>CP193985.1:0-4457991 GCA_051294195.1 Bacillus sp. BKU_1
CTCATCTTCCTTTTTCTTCACTGATTGTTCCCGGCGACTCAATTCACTCAGCTTTTCCTTAACCTGTCTCTCTTTAGTCGTCACGCCTACTTCTCGTAGAACAACTTGTTCGAAATGACTTAGTAAGTCACTGACATTAGATTCGACGCCCTGGACGATATCCGAAATAATTTTAGCAGTATCAATGCCTTCCGATTTGATAGAGTTATTAGAAGAGTCTTGAGCCCGATTCGCTTCCTTATCAACTTCCTGCTCTTCAAGTAACTCGTTCAAGTAAAACGCGTGGACTCCATACCCTTCAAAAAGACTGTCTCCTTTTGTACGATATCCTTTGTTCCAAATGACGTTACCTTTCAAATCTGTTTTGAATAATTGCGGCAGCTTGTCATAAAAACGTTTTGTGACGAAGATTTCGTTGGCCTCTGCTAAATCTGTGTGCTTACTTGCAACATTAGCGGTTTTTCCTGCCCATACTAAATCTCTGGAGTCTTCTCCTTTGTGTTTCATGCCAATCGAAGTTGTTAAGACCCTCCCCGTATCCACTCCGACGCCACACCCTATTTCTTTATTGCTGATGTTCTTTCGGCATAATGGATTAAATAGATGCTCCACGACAGTCAATATGGCTTGTGCGGCGACCATGGCTTTATGGACAGAACTTTCTTCGGCATCATCAACAAAGACACCCATCACTCTGTCACCGGCGATTTGACGCACTCGTCCACCACTTTCGTACAAGCACATGGACATGGATCTCGCAAAGGCTCGGTAAATTTTTGCCATGCTCTTTGCTTGGGACTTATCAGATAGTTTCGTTGAGCTTCGAATATCTACGAATAAAATGGTGCAGTTTGTGATGAGCAGACCACGGTTTTTATCTGGAAAATCCTGTGTGGAAGGCACGGTATCTCCGGTAAAATCAGTAACTTCCATATCGGTTGTAAAGATGCTTTCAATACGTTTTTCAATTTCATTATATTTTACCTTACTGACAGACGGCATGTTTGGACACCACTTTCTATGGGCGAATATTCTTATTATAAATCCTTCAGACTAATATCGCTAAGAAAAAACCTATATTTCCCATATTTATTTTTTCTTGTGTTCTTGTAGAGGGAGGCTTATAAAGAAAGTAGCTCATATCCGCATAGAAGGATGAATTACAGATGACAGACCATTCTAATGAACAATCGAACGCTCCGATAGTAGAAGAATTCCAAATCTTAGGGTCAGACCCTTGGAACGGGGAAGCGTTAGTATACTGGGGACTGACCCCGTTTTTTTAAGTTATATAAATAATTTAAGATAGTTAAAAAATATTATATTGTTATTTATTGGTTAATTTGTAATAATGGTGTAAATAGTCCTGGTTTGTCTATTAAAATTAAAACTGGAGGAAATGATGAATAATACAAATAATCTTCAAACTGCTGAAAGGGATCATTTGTGTGCTCAATTAGATAGGCATTTAGACTGGATTAAGTCTTGTGATACTAAATCTTCGATAGTTCTTGCTGTAGTGGGTATTTTTCTAACTCTTTTTACTGCCGAACATTCTATAAAGATGTTAATGAAAATAATGATACTCACATTTGAAAATATAAACTTCTCAAATATCATTTTTTTAATACTCTGCTTAATTGGTTTATCATTTTTTGTTAATGGGACTTATAATTTAATTAGGGTTTTAACACCTAGACTGTCAAAAGAAGTTAATTTAAATGAAGAGGTTAATGTAACTAGATCTTTGTATTTTTTTGAAAGTATCTCACGTAATAAGTTCTCTGAATTTAAAGAAAGAGTAATTTCTCAGTCAATAGAAGATGAAATTTATGATTTACTCACACAAATTTATGTTAATGCTAGAATTTCATCCATTAAATATAAACACTACAATAAAGGTATCCGATATGTTTTTATAGGAATTGCACTGATGTTATTTTTATTTTTTGCGGGAATAATCCTTGTAAAAGTTGGTGGGATGTAATTGAAAGAACTAACATATGATTTCAAGGAAAGAAAACAGAAAGTAGAAGAAATTCTAGATAATACGGATTCAGTTAATGAAGTTAAGCAATTTCCTAGAGATGAAGACTTCACTTACACGAATGGGTATAAAGCTTGGGCAAGTGCAATTTTTGTTGATTTAAGGGATTCTACATCATTATTTACAGAGCAAGCGGATGTGGAGATTTCTAAAGTAATTCGAGGTTTTACTTCGGAAATTATTGAAATACTTAAAAGTGGATTAGATCAGAATGAATTAAAAGAGATAGGAATACGGGGAGATTGTGTTTTTGCTGTTTACTCGACTCCTTCCAAAAGTGAAATTTATGAAATTGCAAGTCGTGCTTTTTATGTCAATACGTACATGAAAATGTTAAATCATTTACTAGAAGAAAGAGGACTGCCGAATTTAAAAGCTGGGATTGGTTTATCTTCTAGTGAAACTCTCGCTGTAAAGGCTGGACGTAAGAGTTCAGGTATAAATAACCTGGTTTGGATTGGTAAATCTGTTTCAACAGCTGCAAAATTATCCGATTTAGGTAACAAAAATGGCATTGGGTCAATTGTGATGTCTAATTTATTTTACATTAATATGATAGATAAACAAATCGAGAAGAACCCAAAAAAAGATGTGAAGTCATGGTATACAAAAGCTTCTGATACCAGTTTAGGTGATTATTATTATGCAAACGTAATTAAAACTGAATTTGACGAGTGGATTACGAATGGGATGAAATGAAAAATATTGCCGACTTTATGTGTTATTGAATTATAAGTTTAGGGAGGAAGACCCTAATTAATAATTTATATTTTTGAATAATGGGGTCTGACACTCGTTACATTGAAGCATTAATGTATCGAGTGTCAGACCCTAATTTTGAAGTTTGTTACGAAGGAGAATATTGAATAGGTAGATATGACGACAAGCCTCTTTGGTGCAATGATGCTAAAGGGGTTTTCTTGTGTTGTTCAATGAAAAGGGATCTTAGAACGGAACCACGATTTAGACGTAGAGAGTGGGGCAGCGTCAGGAATATGCAGATTTACAACGATAAGGAATTTCCAAATTGAAAAGGCCAACTTCTCTACAAATCTAAATAGAGAAATTGAGCTTTTCAGTAACTTCACTTATTAATTGAACTCATTAACTGAAAGAAGTATTCAGGTTTATGAGTCTTATTTAGGTTATACCATGAATGTAATGCATCTGGTGTAAATACGTCTATTTTTTTCAGTACTTCCATCGCAAATTCCAGAGGAGCTATTCCTGATGCAGTAACTAAATTCGCATGGGATACGGCAGGTTTCAACTCATGAAACGATTCTCCTTTATAGTTTGGACAAACCATTGTAGTATATTCTAAGTTATTGCTTGTATGCTTTCTAGTATCTAAGTATCCCATATTCGCTAGGGCATCGGCTGCACCACAAATTGCAGCAACAATAGTGCCAAGATTTAACGCTTGGCCAGTCCTTTTCAAGATCGGTTGATGAATTTCTTCACTCCAGGTAGTTCCTCCTGGTAAGATTAAAAGATCTTTACTTTCAAGAGTACATTCATCAAGAGAAATATCTGGATTTATGCTCAGTCCTCCCATCGTAGTAATCATTTCTTTATTAGCTCCTACTGTCATTACTTTTAAAGGTGCTAGATCTTTTTTGAAATATCTTCCTGAGTTCAGTTCAGCAATTAAATATCCATATTCCCAGTCCGACATAGTATTAAATACATATAGAAACGCTTTTTTTGTTTGCATCCAATAACACTCCAATCACAGTTGATATAGCTAGTATAATAAAACTTCCCTGACAGCTAACGTCAGGGAAGTGATCATTCTTGATGAAAATTTATTAATTCCGACAGAACTTCAACAATTCTTTTCTTAAGACTTATTGGCTCTATCACTTTAATCGATTTATTGTATGGTAAAAGTAAATAAGGTACATATGTATGGATCATATCTTTTTCAAGAAGAAAAACGGCTTGATTTGAAGTCCGTTCTTGTAAATAATGGCCCAAAAACCAATGCTGGCATATATCAGACAATGCACTGTTATCCCCATTAAGAACCAAAGGAATAATCCCTTCCTTATCATCTATCGTTGGAAGAAGGCTATTTATAAAAAAGTCACGTGCTGAAAAATTTTCCGGCCGGTTAAACTTATTATCGGTCAGCATCAGACTTTCAATTCGATCCACTCTAAAACTACGGATATCATTCCTAAGATGACAAAATCCAATCACATACCACTTATTATTCCAATAGATCATTCTGTACGGATCGACCAATCTATCATTTAATGGGTTTTCGCCACTTTTACGGTAAAGAATATTCACTGAGTACCCTTCAGCTACGGCCTGCTCCAACTTCTTCAAAAACGATTCCACAGAGAGTGGACGTAAACCACCTATGACTTCAAGACTAGTTACATGCTGGTTTATCTTTGTTTCCTGCTCTTGATTTGAGTAGTTACTTAGTTTTGAAATGGCACTATTGAGAGCTTCCCCTCCATAATAACCCGCTTCCTCTGCAAAAACAGCAGCGTGAAATAGTGAAGTTTGCTCCTCAAAATCAAAAAAAAGAGGAGCCTTAATAAAATTGTTCAATAAAGAGTATCCACCGTTATGTCCAGGTTCTGAAATGATAGGTACGCCACTTGTTGAAATGGTATCAATATAACGATACACAGTCCTTATATTCATCTCTAGCTTTTCTGAAATTTGTTTTGCAGTAACTTTTTCACCTGAACGAAGCATCCAGAGAATGGCTAACATATTGTCAATTTTGGGCATAAACTTCCACCTCAATATAAAATTTTCACTAATATATATTTCTGATTTTTGGTATAACTCATCAACTGTTTCTTTCCGATGGCTTTCTATGCCTCTTTATAATTCATTCCTGCATGATTATTATCGTACTTCTTTTAGCGACCTTTAAACTTTCCTTCTTTCTTAGCTGGTTCAATTCTTTCTTCGGTGCATGGTCAAATAAATTTTTGCCTAGCGGGGGATTAGATGGTGAATTAATTATAACTGAAAATAATGGGAAATGGCTGGCAGCCGAAACAATTCATTATTAACTGTTTAATGGAATAAAAAGGTATTTTAACCCTTAATATTGAAGACTAATATAATTGGTAATAAGGGAGGAAAAAGATATGGAACAAAGTAAACCTAAAGTAATGGTATTAGGTACATTTCATATGCGATACACACCAGATATATATAGATTTGATGTTGATGATTTATTGAATGATGAAAGGCAACAAGAAATAAGAGAAGTAGTCGAAAAGATTAAACGCTTTAAACCAACAAAAATGGCATTTGAAGTAGTGAAAGAAAAAGACGAAGAATTGAATGAGGAATATAGACAATTTCTGAACGATGAATTTACATTAGACATTGATGAAGTGCATCAATATGGATTTAGGATTGCATCAGAACTGGAACATGAAAAAGTTTATGCAATTGATTGGATGAAGTCTGTCGGAAACAGGGGAATTGGGCAGGTTTTCGAATGGGCAAAAAGAGAACAACCGGAATTATATCATTACATAAACGAAAAGTATCGCTCTGATAAAGATTTTTATTTAGCCGATAAAAGCCTTGTAGAACTGATGAAAGAGCTGAATGAGGAAAGCAGCGTGAAAAAAGAGCATGAAATGTACATGGCAGTTGCACGTATTGCTAGTGAGGATGACTATGTAGGGATTGATTGGCTAAGATGGTGGTACCAAAGGAATTTAATAATATACTCCAATCTAGCAAACATAACACAGTCTGCTTCAGATAGGACCGTGTTGATTATTGGTGCTGCTCACATCCATTTAGTCTCCCAATTCTTAAGAGAAAGTGGAATGTTTGAGGTGGAACCTGCAATAACTTACCTAAAATGATTTTTGAGGGTCGTAAGGGCGTATCTCATTTAAG
Source organism: Bacillus sp. BKU_1 (assembly GCA_051294195.1). GTDB lineage: Bacteria > Bacillota > Bacilli > Bacillales > Bacillaceae_B > Rossellomorea. Next base: position 5,942 of record CP193985.1, read on the forward strand.
TCAAAACCGGGGATGCTTATAAAAGCATCAAAGAAACAAAATGTAGACTCAACGAAAACCATATTCATTGGTGACTTTGGTTCACCGCTTTTTCTTCTATGACGGATCCAAGAGCAATACAAAAAAGTGGTGCAGCATGAATAAGAACGGGCCAGATGGAAGAGCCTGCGGTACGATGGCAAAAGTAAGAAGATACCGGGAGAAAAATAATAAATAGATTTATTGTATGTTTTGTTTCATTTAGGTAGATTAAGGCCGAAAATACAAAATGCTGCAAATTCGTTGGGGTGAAATGATTGCTTATTTTTCTTTTTATTATCGTTCATATAGCAGCAGGGTTAGCTCTTATATATTTCTTTGGGAAATTACCAAAAGCACCTGCCGTATTTGCTTCAGTGTTTTTTACAATGAGTGTTCTTTACTGGGGAACCGTATTTATCCAAGCGTGGTGATACTAACCGGGTAGAGCGGGAACCGTCCCCGGTTAACTAAGGAGGAATATAACAATGCCAGTATCACCGTTCGAATCCAATCTTGTTCTTGAAGGAGATAGAATCAAGCTTGCCCCGATGAAGCTTGAGCATGCTCCTGGATTGTTCCGCATCAATCATCCGGAAATATGGGCGTTTATGTTTTCAGAGATACATACTTTAGGAGAAATGGAGAGGTGGGTTTCAGAAGCGGTTAAACTGCGGGAACAACGCCTGGCTCTGCCATTTGTGGTCATATTGAAAGAAACAGATGAGATTGTAGGAACTACGCGAATATATGAACTGAAAGAAAGCCACAAGTCCTGTGAAGTGGGCTCGACTTGGTATGGGAGGGACTCTCAGCGAACATTTGTGAACACTGAAACCAAATATCTGATATTACGATATTGCTTCGAGGAGCTGGGGATGATCAGGGTTCAATTGAAGACGGATGAACGAAATGTCCGTTCCCAAAAGGCAATTGAGAGACTGGGTGCAGTGAAAGAAGGGATATTGAGGAACGAAAGGATCCTTGCCAGCGGCTATGTCAGGAATGCGGTGCTGTATTCCATTACAAATGATGAGTGGGCCTGGGTTAAGCAAGGGCTGCTGGACAGGAATGCCCGGTACAAGTGAGATGACTACCTACCAATACTTATTATACTTTTCCAGTCGAATGGGGGTCCGGCAATGGGAATTAAGAATTATTTGATTGAAGGCGTTTCTGGTACCGGCAAGACTTCAGTCTGCAACGAGTTGCAGCGGCGTGGTTACCATGCCATACATGGTGACCGGGAATTGGCTTATCAGGGAGATCCGGAAACTGGTGAGCGGACGGATACTGCTTCGCATGAGAATCACATATGGAATGTAAAGAAAGTCAAATCGTTGGTCGCCAATCATGATCATGAGGTAACATTCTTCTGCGGCGGGTCCAGGAATTATTCGAGGTTCATCCATCTGTTTGATGAAGTGTTTGTTCTCGATATTGACGCTGCCACATTGAACAGTCGGCTTGATAGTCGGCCGGAAGATGAGTTTGGCGGAAAGAAAGAGGAACGGGAACTCGTTTTGCGATTGCATCAAACGAAAGAAGATATTCCTGAAAACGGAATAATCATCGACGCTGCTGCTCCAATTGAACAGGTGGTTGATGAGATCGTTGATCAATGTAAATAATTCTTAATGCATAAGAAGTAACGTACTGCCGCTTATGGACAATATATTCACCCATGTCGAATGCTTTAGATAATAAATCTTCTAGTTTAGTGCAGTACTGAAGATCAGATATGCGAGCTGGTGCCCAGATGCCCGTGGACGGTTTTCCTGTCTCGGACACACAAAGGCAGCAAAGAAGGGGGAAGGGGAATTGCTAGAAGGATTTACTAGTAAACATTTTACCCTTGAGAAGGTCAGTGCCAATGTTTATGCCGCAATAGCAAAGGAAGGCAGCGGTTCAGTGGCTAACGCAGGATTTATTGACTTAGGGGACAAATTAATGGTATTTGATACATTTAACACCCAGCAAGCATCGGCAGATTTAAGGGATATTGCTGAAAAAGTGACGGAACAACCAGTCACTTGGGTGATCAATAGTCATTGGCACGGGGACCATATACGGGGGAACCAAACATTTAAGGATTGTACCATTATATCAAGTGAAATCACCTATTCAAAAATGAAAGAGTCCCATCCTTCAAGGATCATGAAGCAGAAAAATGATCTTCAAGGGTTATCTCATTACATTGAGTCCCTGCGAAAAAAGAATGATCGTGCATTAATAGATCAAATAAATTTCCTGCGTGAAATAGAAAAATCATTGCCGGCTTTAGAATTGATTTTACCCCACCAAACCTTCAAGGAGAAACTGACATTCTTCGGATCAAAATGCAGTGCCGAGCTTTTCTCATTGGGCGGGGGCCATTCTTTTTGTGACGCCATTTTATATATCCCGGAAGAAAAAGTGATCTTAATGGGGGATTTATTATTTGTGGGTTGCCACCCTACTTTTTTTGAAGAATCAAATCCTGATCAATGGGTTGAGATATTAAGGAAGGTTGAAGGTCTTGATTTTGAAGTGGCGGTTCCGGGACATGGTCCGGCAGGAGGAAAAGATGATTTCATTCAGCTGATTCATTACATAAATGAACTGCAGAAAGCAGTAAGGGATTGCGGCAATATAGAGGAGATCGAACTGCCGGAAAGATACCGTGCTTGGAAATCCACTGAAGTGTTTTATCAAAATTTAAAAACGCTGCATCAAGCGCGAAACGGCTTATCTGATTCGATTGAATCTTAATCGGAAGGTGCTTGTAAGAACCAAAGGTGAAGTTGAGCCAAGAAACGTGGGGAAGGTTCTCTTGCATTTGTAGCAGGGTGAGAACCGTCCCTGGTTAACCAGCAGGATGAGAATTGTCCCCGGTTAACCACAACTATGCTAAAAACTCGAGGACCCTCTTGATCACAAGCTTCGTCGCATCAGCATCGTAAGAGGATATGCTGCTGTCCGTGAAGAGGTGTTCCTTCCCCTCGTACAGAAAAAGTTCAGCGTGATTGGCCGATGCCACAAGTTCACGTGCCGCGTTGATGTCCCCGTCCTCAACAAAGAAAGGATCTTCATTCATGGCGTGAATTTGCACAGGCAAGTCGGCAGGCCACGGAGAATTGAATTCCGTGATCGGCAGGCAGGCATGAAAGAACAGTGCCCCTCTGGCGCCTTCGCGTGTTTGAGAGAGCTGCTGTGCTGCCGGGACACCAAGTGAAAAACCGGCATAGACGACATCACGCGGAAGGCCGCCTGCTGCCTCAACGCCACGTGCCGTCACTTCTTCAAATCCGATTTCCTTAACATACCCCAAGCCTTCTTCCAGCGAGGAAAAAATCCTGCCTTCAAATAAATCCGGAACGTGAACATTATGCCCCGCATTTCTCAACTGATCGGCGATCGCTTCAATCCCCTTCGTTCTGCCCAAAACATGGTGTAACAACAAAACTTCTGCCATCATACTTTCCTCCAATTTCACTGATTTTCTATTGTCCCATCTATATATGTTTCGCCAAAAATCCTGCTTGACCTGCCAGAACCTCACTTCTTTTGGAAGATAAGGGGACAGGTACTGCAGTTTTTTTATGGTTGAAAAAGACCGCAGTACCTGTACCTTTGGTTTAGGTGCCATTGAGGAAGAAGGATTAACGGCCTATTTTGTTGAATTCTTAACAGGGCAGGTTTATTGGAAAAGAAAATCTCAGGTGATAAAAGAATTTTTGAAAACATTAAATAATAGGAGTTGAAGTCATGAAGCTGCTGCTCACATCTGCAGGCGTCAATAACAAAAGCATACATGAGGCATTGGCTGACATGCTCGAAAAGCCGATTGCAGAAACCACCGCCCTGTGTATTCCCACCGCGATGTACGGACACCCATGGGTCGGCCCGGGTGTCAGAGCATGGGAGTTCATCAGCGGAAAATCCCAGAATCCCATGGTGGAACTAGGGTGGAAGTCCGTCGGTGTGCTGGAGCTCACGGCGCTGCCAAGTATCGATGAAGAAAGGTGGATTCCGAAGGTCAAGGAGACGGACGTCCTGCTGGTCTCCGGCGGTGATGCCTTGTACCTGAATTACTGGATGAAGCAATCCGGGTTGTCAGAGCTGTTACCATCGCTGAAGGCAGTCTATGTGGGGATGAGCGCCGGAAGCATGGTGATGGCCCCGCACATCGGGGAATTCTTCGTCGGCTGGACCCCGCCTGAAGGTGGAGATGACGCGCTGGGGCTGGTTGATTTCTCAATCTTTCCGCACGTGGATCATGAAATGCTGCCGCATAACACCATGGCTGCCGCAGAGAAATGGGCTGAGGGAATGAAGGGGCCGGCGTATGCGATTGACGATGAAACCGCCATCAAGGTGATGGATGGCGAGGTTGAAGTGATATCGGAAGGGAATTGGAGACGGTTTTCGAAGTAATCTTTTGCCGCCGTAGCAGAGCGGGGACGGTTCCCGTTCTGCTTTATTAAAAAGTGAAACCAATCTGCAATGCCGGCAACCGTATTCATCAATAGCAGGGTGAGAACCGTCCCCGGTCAACTACCCGGTCAACTACCCGGTCAACTAAAACTCATGGAGGTGAAGGTTGTTATGAAGAGAGTAGATGTTGCGTATATGCTCCTGTTTGATGAACTGGGCGAGCATGTATTAATGGTGAAAAACAGAGGGAAGAACGGTTCTTATTATACACTACCCGGCGGGGCGGTTGAGCCTGGAGAAACGCTTGACGAAGCTGCGGTCAGGGAAGTGAAGGAAGAGACAGGCTTGGATGCGGAAATAGGTGATATTTTTTCTGTTAGTGAGGGGTTTTTTGAGGACAGGGGACACCACGCCGTTTTCTTTATATTCAGGGGGAAAGTAACAGGTGGAGAAATCACGGTTTCTATGCCTGAAGAAATTGAAGAGGTTACTTGGATGGGTGTTGATAAGGCGGAAGAATACATTCATATCACAAGGGGACAAAAAGGATTGATAAAAAGTAACGCGTCTGCACCGTATTTACTCAGGAAAAGAGGGGAGTGACGCTCTTTTTCATAGGTTGCCTGAACAGGTGTCTCACAGATATGAAGGTTAAAAAGGGTTTCGTATTAGCAGATTGAAAGAGGAGAAGCTGCCATGGTCACAAGCAATGAGTCAAAGGTAAATTTAGTCCAGTTAGGCAAAACGGATATCCCTGGTTTAATCGCGCTGTCTGAATCAGTCGGATGGGATTATGATGAGAATGAAATTGCTTCGGTGCTTTCGTCCGGTAACGTATTCGGCCATAAAAATACTGCGGGGGAAATCGTTTCGAGCGCAGCCGTCATCCCTTATGAAAACCGCTATGCCTCAATCGGAATGGTCATTGTCAACAATGACTATAGGGGAATGGGATTAGGAAAAGAAGCGACTCAACGTTGTATCCAGTCACTTTCAAACGACCTGTCGATCATGCTTATCGCGACTGAAGACGGAAAGCCCCTTTATGAAAAAATGGGATTCAAAACCGTTGATCGTGTGCATAAATACATATGCAATAGCTATACACGTACACATATTTCACACAATAAAGTACATACCATAGAAAACTATAAAGAGTGCGACTTGCATAGAATCATTGAATTAGATGAAGCGGCATTTGGAGACAAAAGAACGAAATTTCTTACACACCGAATAAAGCAGGCGGGGCAATGTATAGTAGTGAAGGATGACAAGGGTGACATAATAGGTTTTGGGTTATCCATAAACGGCCCCGTCAATTTAATCATTGGACCCCTCGTCGCGCCAGACGCTTCGACAGCAGCTTTGCTCCTGGATAAGCTGGCTGGCGGACATCGCGGTAACGTAAGAATCGACATCCCATCCGGGAATGAACAATTCTTGGAATTCGTTGAAAAATCCGGATTCACAAACGTTAATCATCCACCTGTGATGATGTTTAATTCAAACCGGATGCCGAAGCGGAACGGGAATTTATTTGGTATTGCCGCCCAAATATTCGGGTAGGGTTTGTGGTAGGGTGGGGACGGTTCTCACTCTACTTTTTCTTTTTATCAAAAAACGAAACGTACCTTCAATAACGTCGGGCCAAGCGGTATCCATCAAAAGTAGGATTAGAACCGTCCCCGGTCAACCCCCGGTCAACCGACACCTGGCCACCTCCTTCCTTGGGAAGTACACAATCTACTTACTGGAAAATGGAAATTTTATGTTAAACTAACAAGGTGGTTTTAAAAAAGGTTATAGAATTTACACGGCAGGATTGTGTACTGTTAACTGGAGGAATTCGGTGGTCACTCTTACAAAAAAGGATAAAAAAATAAAACAACTGATTCTATCTTACTTGTATTATTACTCATCTATTTTCTTAAGAATACAATTGACCTTTTTATTGTGGACTTGTTACCGGAATGGGCCGACAACATCTTTTGGGTATTCATAACTCTCCTATTTATCATCATTTTTTTACTAAATAAAAAGTACATCTATTCTGTTATTATGATTGGTATTTTACTAGTGGGTTTAGTTAACTTTTAGCGGTATCCCTTTAAAGTTCCCTGAAGCGCGAGGGAAGAGTAGGAAAGCTACACCTTCTTTAGGGGAAATGAACTGAATCTTCAAATATGCTGCTTTTCACATCTCGTTCTGCTGGGAAAAGCAGCATAAGGACCGTGCTCAGTGATCTATAATTTAAAATACATGCCACTTTCCGCATTTACGTGCAACTTTTCAATAATACATTCCACTTTCCACATTTACGTGCAGCATTTTAAAAATACATTCCTCTTTTCCAGTTTATCAACCAACTTGTCGAAAAATCTTGGAGAAAGAGGTTAAGGCTAAGCACCCTTAGAATAGCAGGATGAGAACCGTCCCCGGTCAACTAACTACCCGGTCAACTTAAACTAACGGAAATGAGGCGGATCTATGAATTCGATAGTTGAAGGAATTAAGAACATGTTTTTAGATATATTTGCAATGGGAAAAGGCTTTATCTATGGATTTGTTATGGTGGCACTGTTAATTCTGGTTGGCGGGGCTTTGTTATTCGGTATTTTGTACCTTCGAAATCTTTTTATTTAGAGACTGGAAAATTGGAGAGGTAGATATGAATCATAGTTTACAAGGAAAGATAGAGAAAATAACAGGTTCCATACATAAAACAAACGTACTGGATGAACAAGGTTGGACCTCGGAGGTGCGGAGGATTTTCACAGCGGATCGTTCATATGTACTTAAGAGCTCGTTTAAGGAAAAATATCGGACTTGGTTGAAGGCAGAGGCTGAAGTATTAGAGAAACTGAATGGTAACACAATCATCCCCGTTCCTCACTACTATGGATTTATTGAGGAACGGGACGGGGACCATCTGATCATGTCATTTGAGGAAGGCATGTCCTTAACGGCAGCTTTGGCTAATGCCGCCTCGGAAACAGAAAGGAAAAAGCTGATAAGGAGTTTTGGGCGATTTCTTCATGAATTTCATGAAAAAGAGCCGCTTGGAATTTTCAAAAGCGAAGGGGATTGGTTAGCGGGCCAGCTGATAATCGCACAACACTATGCTGCAAAAGGCCAGTGTGACGGGAGTTTAACCTTATTGGACCAGCTAAAGGCTAACAGGTCTGAACCCGTCACCCAGACAATGATCCATGGTGACTGTACGACGGATAATGTATTTGTGAAAGATGGAGAAGTCCGGCTGTTCATCGATGTAGCCGGGATGACAGTGGGAGATCCCCGCTATGATGAGTCCCTTGCAATAAGGAAGTTTATGAATAACAGTGAATATGTAACTGCCTTTTATGAAGGGTATATCCGCTATAGGGTGACGAAGGCTGAATTTCTTTATTTTGATGAGGGGCTGTACGAGTTTTTCTAGGGAGAGATCGTTCATTGGTGGAAATGGTTAAATAAGAACAAGGCACAACCCTGGGAGGTCATGCGCCGTAAAGGTTAGATGGTGACATCCCCCTGCCTAAAACCTGTAAATATTCGTAATCTGCGTAATCGGCACACCGGCCATCGGCAGCAGCTGCTGCAGTTCATCCGAAATCACACTTATGTAATCAGCACCTTCGCGGAATCCATATCGTTCTTTTATAGTGATGTCGAAGTTGCATTTAATCTGCAAAGCGATATCGCCTTCCCGGTCGAACGGGGGTGAGACGGATTGCACATCAAATGTATTGCCGTTTTTGCTAAAAGAATTGATGGTTTTGATTGCTTTTGGTTTATAGTTTTTGACGGCCTTGGGTGTATAGGAAAAAGTCACCCAGCCGGTTGCATTAATCATGATGAACACCTCGGATTTTAGTGAAAGGTATGCTAGAAGTATAGCAAAAGAGTGGGCGCGTGAATAGGGATGGAATCGGCAAGCGTGTGGGGACATTTTTTATTCAAAAGTGTAAAATCCTCCACCATGCTTCCTGCAGGGAGGAATCAAAATGAATACAAGTATAAGCTTATGGATTGTTTTAGCACTGGGGATCTTAACTTTCATTCTTTCTTTTTTCGTTAAAGCCAATCCAAATACGAAAAGTAAATATAGGGCACCTATTAAAATCCTGTCTGCCTTAATGTCATTCTCTGCACTATTGTTTATCCTGGTCATTATTTTTATCATTTTTACGACAAAACAGTGACATGGTAGATCGGGGACGGTTCCCGCTCTGCTTTTCTCCTTTCACAAACTTGGGTAGAGTGGGGACGGTTCTCACTCTACCATTCTATTTGTATGTAAATAATATAGTTATTGTCATCAATCAATGAGCTTATCCACAAACTGGGGAAGCTCATTTTTAATTGTAATCCATTTATTTATATCGTATAATAAGATATATTCTTTTGGTACGATATACAGGAGGGTTTTATGAATAAAGAGATCGTGGAGTTAAACCAGCTATGGACTGATATCTACTATCATCTTCGTTATAACCATCAGGAGAAAATAACACACCAAGCAATCAGGATTCTTCAAGTGATTGAAAAGCAGGATGATGTGGGAATCAAAGAAATCTCTAAAGCGATACAAGTATCTCCGAATACAGGTTCAGAGCATATTAAACGCTTATTGGCAAAAAAGTATGTGTTTAAAACCAGAAGTAAAGAAGATGAAAGAAAGGTGATTTTGAAGCTTACTGACTTGGGAAGGGATGTATTGCACCGTCATTCCAGTCTGGATGAAGAAAAACTCACACAGGTTCTATTCGATCAGATGAGTGAAAAAGAAAGGGAAATGATCTTAGCGGCATTTACGTTACTGAAGGAGCGGGCAAAAGATGTTTGCAGTGATTAAGATCCTTATCTCAGCCCTCATCATTGGGCTCATTACAGAATTCTCCCGGCGATATCCTCAACAAGGGGGAGTGATCGCGGCTTTGCCCATTGTCAGTCTATTAAGTATTTTATGGCTGTACACCCAGGGGGAACAAGCGGACAAGATAAGTAAGTTTGCAATCGGTGTTGTATGGGGCCTTCCTGGAACTGTGGTTATGTTAATAATTATCGGTATAGCCTTGAAACATTCCATGCATATATTCGCATCCTTGAGTCTTGGGATTGCGGGCTGGCTTGTTTTTTATTTTATACAAGATCAAATCATGAAACATATTAGTAATGTATGAATGGAGGCGGCAGATACAGACTGAAAAAGGTTTTGGAGTGCTGGACGTGCTTAGGCAAAAAATGCTGAATAAAACTCAAATATTGGTGCCTGAGCCCAAGAGGTAAGGCACCCATTTTGATTTTATTAAGGAAGTTCTAACAAAAGATAAACCGAAGAAATGCAGTGAGGATCATGATGAGAGGGAACAGAAGAGTAATTTCAAGTCAAGCGTATTGCGTGTACGTTTAGAAGTGACGATTAACCTTCCGCCCTATTTTCGAGAGTGAAGACCCGTTTATCGATATCTGTGATTCTCGTGTTGAGATAGCGAAAGTCCGTTTCAGAACGCTGCGTGCCTACTTTTAACAACGCAATGACATCTTCAGTTTGTGAGGCTTCAATTCGATTGACTGTTTCTTTAATGTCTTTTACATCCGTTCTTAACTCAATCATGTCCGCTTGTACGTCAGTTCTTAACTCTTTCATTTCCCCTTGTAAGTCAGTTCTTAACTCTTTCATGTTACTCTCAAGCTCTTTTATGTTACGCTGAATATCGTTTAACATGTTCAAGATTTGTTTTTCCATATTACTCACCTCCTTTTTACCATTATAGTGGAAAGGAAATGAGGATTCTAGTCTGAGATTTAGTAAGCTGGAAAAGTAGTATAGGTAGGGGCATAATCCAGGAAGAGGGGCGGTCCTTCTGCATGTGAAGCCTCAGAACCACCATCTCATTTCAAATAATTCCCATTTAATCCCTCATATACTCCTCCACCAATCCATAACACCGTTCCTTCGTCGACTCATACAAAGATATGTACCACGCAACATTTTCAAACGTCCCGCCTTCATACTTAAGCCTTTCTTTCTCTGCTTTTTCTTCCTTTTCCTTTATCCATTTCACTTGTTGGGACTTTAAATCGGCCATTACTTCTGGAGAGAGCTCTTTTTTCAGCAGGGCATAGATTTCATTCAAGGCAGCGTCGTATTTTTCATATGCGACACCGTAATAGTTTTTCATCGCGTTGGTGACTCCTTTATCGGAATCCTTTTTATACGGCAGGGCATCGAGTTCTTTTTGGATGTTGTCCAGTTTTTCTGTGTATGCCTGCTTTCCTTCTGCTTTAGTAACCGTATCAACCTGCTCTGAACTTTCAGTGCTGCTGTCTTCAGAGGAAGACTCGTTCGACTGATCCTTCACCTTTTCATCAGAGGACGTTGTATCGTCTGCAGATGAGTCATCCGTTTTTGTAGAATCTTCTGTGCTTGCTGTGACCGTATCGGTTTCCTGCTGATCTGCCGTATCCTCATCAGGGGATTGACTACAGGCGGTCATTCCCATGAGTAACATAGCCGACATGGCCGATACTACTATTCTTTTATTCATTATTACAGCTCCAATCTTTTATTAAAAATGCACGCATGGATTATTTTAACATATCCAGATATATCCTTCTAATGAAACCTTGGTGTAGATGTGGATTGAGGGGAGAGAAATGAATTACAAGTGAGCGATTGTAACATGATTTACTTTATTGGTAAAATATGAATAAAGGGAGCGGTTTTGTGAAAGAGTTTAAAACTTGCTTACGGTATTTCCCGTCTAATAAAGAAGGCGGGTTATTCAATTCATTTAAAGGGAGAATATGATGACGACTTTTTTCTTGATCCTTATAGGATTGTTTATTGTCACGGCAAATATTATGGGATTTATTTCATTTAAAAAAGAAAAGAGCCTGTATTCCGCTGCGTTTACGATCCTGCTGTCATCGGTTATATGCGGAGGGATCGGCGGTATACTGGCACTGGCTGTGATTCGTGATGCTTTTGCCATTTTCTATGGACTGCAGGTTGGATTTTATTTATTGATCAATAGTTTGATTGTATTGTTGGCTGCGATTTTCGTAACGGTGATTAGGAGATACAGGGCTGGATGAAGTTCTAAAACCCTTCCATTATTTCCAAATATGTAATCAGTCTTAAACTTTTTGGAGGTCTATAAATGGATAATAAGAAGAAAAGAGATTTTTTTAAAATCCAGACTAAGTATAGGCAAAGAACCAGAAGGAAGAGTGATACAAACAATGAATATGAAGTGGTGATTATTGCTCTCATTTTCTTAGCGATCATAATCGTGAAGTGGCTTGATTAGTTTGAGCGGTTTAATAAAGTGATTGATGAATCCATTGGAGGCCTGAAATTATTAGTGTGAAAACAGCAGTCTGCCGAACAACAAAAGCTTTAAACAGTATGTGAAGAGTGGGGTGAAATGGTGATATCAGAACTCGAAAAATCCGAATTTTACAAATGTAAAGAACTACTATGTGAAGAAGGTCTCTTAGAAGCGAAAGCTGTCATTGAAGGCGAGCATCCTGGGCGCCTGTTTGTGGATGATGTGAGCGCGCCTGAGTCCGGGGTCATATGGCTGGGGAGCAATAATGGTTTTATTTTTTTGGGCAGAGAAGATAATGAGACATTTAATGTCGAGCTGAATGATTTTTTTAATACAGTAATCAAGACAGATTACGAAAAGGCAGGGTTTACAGCCTTTGAAGCAATTGGGTACCATTCGAAGTGGAATAAAACGATCAAAAAAGTATTTGACGATAATTTGATTGGGTATAATCAGAGAGTTTATAAATTACAAAAGGAACAATATAGCGGGCAAAATGAACCTGTAATCCAGCCTGGATATGAGCTCATTAAGATAACATGGGATACATTTAACTCATCCTATAAAAATATCGAATTTTTGCAATCGAAAATCTGGGAGTTTTGGTCATCGATTGAGCGGTTTTTGAATGATGGAATTGGATATGTGGTTGTTCATAATCATGAGATTGCGAGCGTTTGTTTTTCTGGTGTAGTGACTGGGGATGTTCATGGGATTGATATTGAGACGTTACCGCATCATCAAGGGAAGAAACTTGCTCAAAAGGCGGCTCATACATTCGTACAAGACTGTATTGAGAATCATATCACTCCTTACTGGGATTGCATGGAGATCAATAAGCCTTCCGTTTCTGTTGCAGAAAATATAGGATTCGAAAATACATATCGTTATATTTGGTATAGAGTACCTTTTAGGTAGACCTGGAGGATAAAACCAGGTCACGGAAAGAATGAAAAGGGGAATATGAATGAGTTTAGGTTCACCTGATATAAATGAAACACTTACTTATCTGCAAAAACAGTTTGCAGACATCATGGACGGTGAGTTGGTTGGAGTCTATCTCCATGGCTCTTTAGCAATGGGAGGATTTAATCCGGACACCAGCGATATTGATATAGTGGCAGTGACGGACAAGCCTATTAAACCGGAAACAAAAAGGAGACTGGCAAAGCTCTTTTTGAAGTGTTCTGCAAACCCATATCCAATTGAAATAAGTTTTTTGAATAAAGGACAATTAAAAGAATGGCAGCATCCCTGTGAATTTGACTTTCACTATAGCGAGTTCTGGAGAGATCGGTATGAAAATGATTTGAAGAGTGGAACTGGTGAATGGATAAATGATGATATTAAAACGGATGCAGATTTGGCAGCCCATATAACGATCCTCAATAATCGGGGGATTTCTATTGCAGGCAGGCCAATTCCTGAGGTTTTCCCTCCGGTGCCCCAGCCGGATTATATCTCGTCCATAGTTACTGACTTTAAGGATTGTATCGCAAATATCGGGGAAGATCCCATTTATTGTACGCTAAATATGATCAGGGTGTACTGGTATCTAAAAGAAGGAGTCATTTCTTCGAAGCGGGAAGCTGGTAACTGGGGAGTCGTACATTTGCCGGTTGAGCTGAAGGAGACGGTTGAAAGAGTGAACGAGTGCTATTCGGATAAAAGCGGTGATCGTAACTTTACAAAAGATGAACTGTTGATAGTCAGGGATTATTTTTCAGATCGAGTGAAGAAGTTGATGCGAAACAGGGGCTTATCTTGAAAGGGTTAAGCTTTTTTGTTTGGAAAAATTGATTGAGTTTATAGTGCTGATTTGAAATAATTGGCAGTGAGGAGTCGTGAAGGAATTTCTCATTATATGTTGACCGATGGGGGAAGAGTACCGTCACCGGTTAACCTGCAAAGGGGAGAAATATATGAAGGAAATTGTAAGAAGTGATATGAATGAGGATTGGGTGCACTCCGGCATTGTCGAGGCTGGCGGGTTTGCGTTCATAAGCTACTGTGACGGGAATATTGGTCAACCAATCGAGAATCAAATTAAGGGAGCTTTTGACCACTTAAAGACCCGGCATGAATCAATTGACCTGACTTTAGAATCGGTCGTTAAGATCGATTGCATGTTCAGGGATATCTGGGAAATACCCGTGCTTGAAAAAGTAATTAAAGAAAGGTTCAATGGCAAGTATCCTGCAAGAAAATCAATCCAAACAGAATTTGCGCATCGCGGCGGTGACGAGGGGCTTCAGTTCCAATTGGATGCGATTGCGTTTAAAGGGTAATTCCCCGTTTTTAATTGGTGTATTGGCTGCCAAGACAGGTTTTGTTTAACCGCCAGGACCGCAAAAAGGAGCAAATTATTAATGAACTGCAAGAATGGTGAGTTCACAGTTAATTTAAATGGAATTGATCATTGGGTGAAAATTGAGGGAAGTGAAAATGAGACAATCCCTTTGATTATTATACATGGGGGACCAGGCGGGAATCACTACGTTTTTGAAAGAACTGCCGGCCCCTTGTTATCGAAGACAAGGACTGTCATTTATTATGAACAGCGCGGCTGCGGCAGGTCCGAGAAGCCGGGATCGGATGAAGATTATACGATTGATTTTCTTATTGGTGATTTTAGAGAATTAAAGAGGTGGTTAGGGGCAGAAAAGGTAGATCTCCTTGGATATTCATTTGGCGGAGAGCTGGCCCTTGAAATTTCAAGTGTGATTCCCGATGAAATAAACCAAGTCATTTTGTTGGCTCCCAGCTTGATGGATAGTGATATTCAGAAAATGGTCCAAATCACAGGATTTATGTCCATCGCACGTTCATCTTTACATAATGAAATTTCTTTGCTTATGCAAAAAGGAATCGCTTTAGAAGAAATCTATAGCAAGGTTTGGGAGCTGGCGGAGCCTGACACTGTTGATTTATTGTTATTTGAGGATCAAGAAGTGGCAAGGAAAAATAGGGCGTTATGGGAAGAAAGTAAATTGATAAATACAGGCTTAATGATGAGGGCACTCTTAAACAGGCCTGCAGAACTCCCTTTATTAAATCGCCTCGAAAAAATAAAAAATCCAACCCTGATTATTACAGGAGCATTCGATCGAAATACAGGCATACCCATTTCCAGTATCATACATAAAAAACTAAGAAACAGCACCATGGTGTTATTTGAAAAAAGCGCACATTTTCCGGATTTAGAGGAAACAGAAAAGTTTATAGAGGTTATAAAAAATTTCCTGGAGTAAAAGAGGAAGCACTCTCTGTAACTCAATACGATTTAGTCCCAATGAAGATGTTCGGGGTTCCACCATACAAATGAGGAGTTTTTAATATGAAAATAGCCCAAGAAACATATCCAGCCATAAAAGACCTCATCTCACTGCCGACCTTATCGGATCTTCAAATAAGCGGCGACGGCAAAAAAACAGCGTTCGTCAAACGTACGGCTGATTGGGCAAGCAATACATATAGGAATAATATATGGATCTATGAAAAAAGCAAGGAAGAAGCTTTCGAATTAATAGAGGGTACGTCCCCATTATGGTCGCCGGACTCAAGCAAACTTGCATACCTTCGTTCGGTTGATGGTGAAAATCAAATTTTTGTAGAGTCATTGGATGGTAACATCGCGGTTCAGGTGACGGATGAGAAAGAGGGAGTAAGTGCATTCAAATGGGACCCTGTCGGGTACGGTTTTTATTATACTGCGTTGTCAATGGAATCCAGGGAAATCATGAAACGCAGGGAGATCTATGGGGATTTTCAATATTCAGGGAAGGAATACAGAAATCATTGTTTATCTTACATTCATTTTGATGAGAACAGCGTGGCGAACCGGCTAACGGACGGTAAGGATTTTCATATTCATGAATTTGATCTTTCAAGCGAAGGGAAAAAAGCTGTATTGCTGGCTTCCCCGACTCCGGATATCGGGGATTTTTTTAATCGGGATTTATACATATTGGATATCGAAACCGGCGGACTGCAGCAGCTTACTATTGATAAGCTGCTGGGAGGGGGACTCTGCTTTTCACCCGACGGCAGTAAACTATGTTACACAGCAAGCATCAGGGAGAAGGAGTACTATAGAACCCGCATTCAGGACAGCACGCTGGAGATAGTCAATCTTCATACCGGGGAGCGGATTCAGCCTTTAACCGAAGTTGACAGTACGGTTACTCCATTGCGGTGGACAGACCAAGGGATTTTTATAAGATGGCAGGATAAAACGGATGTTTGTATTGGGCTGTTATCTCAGGATGACACGGTGGAAATGGTCAGCGGTGATGGTTTTATACTGGATGCGTCCGTGACTGCCGATGGAAATCATCTATCTGCTATCAAGGCGGCAGCGAATGAAACCTTTGAAGTCTTTTTGGACGATAGAAAGATAACGAATGAAAACAGCTTTTTCAACGGCAGGCTTAAAAGCAGCAGGGAAGTCATCTCGTGGAAAAGTCAGGATGGTCTTGAAATAGAGGGAGTGTTATCAACGCCGGCTGGATTTGATGCAAATGGGAAGTATCCCTTATTGGTCCTCATCCATGGCGGGCCTGCCTGGGCATCCTTCCCTATCCATTCAGGCTGCTTCAATGATAAGTATCCGATTGAACAGTTCATTGAGAAGGGCTTTATCGTGCTTGAACCAAACTACAGGGGCAGTTCAGGGTACGGCAATGAATTTTTAAAAGCGAACCATCGAAACCTGGGAATCGGTGACTATCTGGATGTAATATCAGGCGTGGATGCCCTGGTGGACAAGGGGATTGCAGATAAAGACAGGGTTGGAGTGATGGGATGGAGCCAGGGCGGATTCATTACAGCCTTCTGTTCCACCTGCAGTGACCGGTTCAAGGCTGCGTCAGTCGGAGGCCCGATCACGAATTGGCGGCACCATTATGTGAATACAGATATCCCTTGGTTCATCAGGATGCACTTAGGAAATGATCCTTGGAATGATCCAGAGATTTATAAGAAAACATCACCAATGACCTATATCAAATCTGCCTGTACGCCGACATTGATCCAGCATGGTGAAGTGGATGTAAGGGTGCCGATTGCAAATTCTTATGAGCTGTATCGAGGGTTGAAGGATATGGGCGTGGAGACTGAGTTAGTTGTTTTTAAGGGGATGGCTTACAGTTCTGAGCAGCCGGGGGTGAATATGGCGGTTATGGAGCAGAATTTGGCGTGGTTTTTGAAGCATGTGTTTGGGGAGTAGAATGGGGAGTAGGGTGAGTAGGGTGAGGGGGAGTAGAGGGGGGACGGTTCTCACTCTACTTTTTTCTTTTTATAATTGAAAATGGCCATCGTCGACATAAATCTTCATTGTACGGTTGGGTTCACCTTTATAAAGAAGCAAATAAGCCGTTCCGGGTATGCTGAATCTCCATTTATACGAAATACATTCCACTTTCAGGATTTACGTGCGCCTTTTCAGATTTACGTGCAACTTTCAGAAAATACGATCCGCTTTTCAGATTTACGTGCACAATTTTTAAAATACATTCCACTTTCCTGATTTTCAAGCAACTTGTCGAAAAATCTTTATGGGAGGATGGTCGTGTCCAGCTGAGCCTAGGGTGAGAACTGTCCGCGAAGATCAATCCGCGGTCAACCGAATTGCGAGGGTCAAGCACTCGGATCCAACTAAAAAGCAGGAAGAGAACCGTCCGCTATCACCCCAATAAAGCAGGGTGAGAACCGTCCCCATTCAACCCCCGATCCCCCAACCAACCCCAACCAAATAAATCAGGCCCCCGAACAACTTCGGCGGCCTGAAACTTAATCTATTTTCCTACTGAGCCATTCTTTCTTCACCCTCTAATTGCTGAGCACGCTGACGCTTTGATTTCCTGAAGTAAAGCAATTCGTAGAAAACAGGAACTACGACTAGCGTAAGCACGGTTGCTCCGGCCAGCCCGCCGATGACGACAACAGCGAGCGATTTCGATACGAGACTTCCATCTTCGGTATGACCGAAAAGAAGCGGCAGCATGGCACAGATGGTGGCAACCGCGGTCATCACGACTGGACGCAGGCGGGTGCCGCATGCTTCGAGAATCGCGTCGCGGATGATCATCGTTTCTTCGTTCTGTTTGACGCGGTCGATCAGGACGATGGCGTTCGTGACGACGATACCGATCAGCATCAACGCTCCGATGAGTGCGGTCGCGTCTGCTGGCACCCGGGCGATGAGCAGACCGAGTACGGCCCCGATTGAGGCGAGCGGCAGCGTAATCAAAATGGCCAGCGGTGCTTTCAGCGTTTTAAAAGTAAGGACCATAATCAGGTAGACAATCAGGATGGAAGCAAGCATCGTCAACCCGAGATCTTTGAAATCATCCGCCTGCTGGGCAGCGGCGCCGCCTGTATCAAGGGACACACCTTTCGGCAGGTCGATATCCTTGATCTCCGAAGCGATATTTTTCGAAATGACCGACAGCTCTTCCGGTTCAACCTCGGCTGTTACCCGGACATATAGGTCACCATCTTTATGCAGGACGGTGCTTGGTTTCTCTTCTTCCGTGATGGAAGCAACGTCGGTAAGCGGCTGGATGCCGGAACTTGTTGCGATTGTCAAGTCTTTCAAATCGGACAAGGTATCCGGGTTGACGCCGGCGTCCAGGAACACTGGAGTAGGTGCATCATCCAGGTTGATGGCTCCGATCGGCTGCGGATTCAGCAAGGAACGAATCTGCATGGCCGTTTGCTGGGCATTCGCTTTCTCTGTGTTGACGTTCACCGTAAAGACAGGCGACGTTTTCTCCTGGTTGCTTGAGACTTTCTTCACTCCATCCACTTCGCTGATTTTATCCATTAGCGTTTTTGAAGTGGCCAGTAGTTCGTCGGTGTCATTTCCGATGACGTCATAGGTGATGCTTGAGTTGGAAGATCCTCCGAAGATGGACGACGGTGACGCGGTTATGGTCACGTCCTTTTCCTCTTTCTTTGCTTCATTCACCTGTTCGATGAAGGATTCAGCATCCCCGTCTTCTTTCATTATGACCGTATAGAATACGGTGTCTGAATCACTCACGGCTCCGTATTGGGCATTTTCTTCGCTTGAACCGTACTGGGTGATCAGATGGTCGTATCCTTCAAACGCAGAAATTTTGTCCTCGAAGTCTGTCATGCGCTGCTTTATGGTGTCTTGCGGCGCATCACTCGGGAATTCCATTGTGACAGAGACAAATGAAGCATCATTTGCATTGGTTGCCGCTTTCGGCAGTGTGATGTAAAGGGCGATCGATCCCCCGAACACAAGAATCGCCAAAAGGATTGGAACAAACTTATGATTTAATGACCATCGCAGCACGTTCACGTAACGGTGCGGTGTGCGGTGGCTTGGCATTGTCGTATTTTTTAGCATTCCGCGGCTTAACAATGGAACGATGGTCAAGGCTACAAGCAGGGAAGCAAGCAGCGAATAGGTCACTGTCAATCCGAATGGAAGCAGGAATGCTTTCAGTGAGCCATTGACGAGTCCCATCGGCAGGAAGACGGCCACGGTAATGAGCGTGGACGATGTTATGGCACGGGATACCTCCATGGTGGATTGCAGGACGTTCTGTTTTGTTATCTTTTCATTTTGGCTGCGCCGAAAGATGTTTTCGACGACTACGATGCTGTCATCGACCAGACGTCCGACTGCCACCGCCACCCCGCCGAGCGTAAGGATGTTCAACGTTACTCCGGATAACCAGAGAAGGAAAAGCGTGATGCAAAGTGATAACGGAATCGAGACGGCGGTGACGAGCGTCGGCTTGAATTTTCTCAGGAACAAAAGAATGACAAGCGTTGCGAACAAAGCACCCAGGGCCACTTCCTGCACCATGCTGTTCACCGAGTTCTTCACCATATCCCCCGTGGTGAACAGGGCGGTCGCTTCGACCCCTTCATAGTCTCTGTTGATTTTATCAACCGTTTCAGTCACTTGTTCGCCTGCCGTAACTGCGCTGGCATCACTTTCTTTAAATAGGACGACGGCAAGCGCTTCTTTTCCGTTAACCCTCGTGATGATATCTTCCGGCTTCACTTTTTCAACGGTTGCGATGTCCTTCAGTTTGACCGCTGGCGCATTCGGTACCTGAATCGGAACGGGCAGGTTCTTCAGGGCGTCCATGGAAGTCAGATTGTCCGTGACGGTGATGGTACTCTTCTGACCATCGAGGGTGGTGCTGCCGGCAGAGGCTGAGACATCCTGCCCTTGGAGGACGCCCATCAATGCGTTGACAGGGATTTGCAGTTCTTTCAGCTTATCTTGATCAAGCTTGATTTGGACCCGCGGACTGTTTTCCCCGGCGAATGTGACTTGAGAGAGTCCGGATTGCTTCTCGAACAATGGCCTGAACTCTTCGTTTGCGAGATCAAGGTTCTTTTTCGTCAATCCGTCATCGAAGGTCACCGACACCTGGCCGATGGGGATCATGGAAGTATTCAGCTGCGAGATCTGAGGCTCTCCCACTCCTTCTGGAAGCCGGATTCCTTTGATCGCATCCTCGACTTTATTCTTGGCTTCTTTCATATCTGTTTTCGAATCAAAGTTGAGTGTGACCTGGGAATATCCCTCCCCAGTCGTGGACAGGGTCGATGTTTTTCCTGGAATCGACGTAACCGCCTGCTCCACGGGTTCTGTGATATTGGTTGTCATGGAACCGGCGTCATATCCCTGTGCCAGGGTGACGACCGTCACTTGCGGATTGTCAGCTTCAGGCAAAAATTCCATGGGCAGACGAAAATAGCTGATGATACCGATAATCAATGTGATGACAACCAAAAGGCCCATGGCTGCCTTATTGCGAAACCCCCAATTTATTAAAGATTGCATGTGTTTCCCCCTTAATACTAATGGTTTAATTTTCCTTCTTTTTAAAGATACCGGATTCCTGACTGATTCACAGCCTCCTCCAGGCCAATATTTACCTAGGTCTTGAGGCGTAGATTATCCTCCTTTGCTTTGGCAGAGCGGGGACGGTTCTCACTCTGCTTTTATTTATGTACACACTGACAAACCTTGTCACCAATTAACGGGAACGAATAGCCCCAAGATTCATTTAACGGAGGATCGAGGCAGGGTATTCTTAAAAAAATCCGGCCAGTTCCTCTGTTAAAATATTCCTGTCACACTATAGTATTATAGACTCAATGTGAAGAAGAGGGAATACAGAATTGGAATTCTTTACAAAAAAATAGAGTAGGGAGGGGTCCCGCTCTGCTAGTAGAGCGGGGACGGTCCTCACTCTACTTTTTTCCTTTAAGCAAGAAGAAAACGGGGTTTTTCGTAAAAAAGCAGGATGAGAACCGTCCCCGTTTTAACCGAAACAACCTCGCGTTCTTTACAAAACAATAACTTTCTATTAAAAATGGGTCAAAGTTGCTGTGCTACCTTGAAGATGACAAAACCACAGGGAGGTTTTCCATGTCTTTAACGAAATTGATGTTGGCAGCAGTCGGAGCAGGGGTTTTCTTCATTGGATCATCATTTGCATCATCTTCCACCGACCCTGGAGAGTATATTTCTGTACATCTATTAGGAGTGAATGATTTTCATGGACAGCTGGATACGGTCCGAACGAGGGATGGAAAGCAGGTAGGCGGAGCTGAATACTTGTCTGCCTATTTGAAAAAGCACCGGCAGGAAAACGAAAATACCCTGTTGGTCCATGCCGGGGACATGGTCGGTGCCAACTCGCCTGTGTCATCTCTTATGCAGGATGAACCTGCCATCGAGTGGATGAACGAAGTTGGATTCGACATCGGTACGTTGGGGAATCATGAGTTCGACGAAGGAACGGAAGAGATGTTCAGGCTCCTTGAAGGGGATAAAAATGAGAAAACGGGTAACTTTAAAGGGACGGCTTTTCCATACACAGCTGCCAATGTCGTCGATAAAAAGACAGGGGAATCTATCTTACCACCCTATTTGATCAAAGAAGTTGATGGTGTGCCGATCGGGTTTATCGGGGTTGTCACGACAGAAACGAAGGATATCGTCATGCCAGGCGGGATTGAAGGCGTTGAATTTACGGATGAAGTCACTGCCATTAATCAAAGCGTAAAAGAATTGAAGGCACAAGGAGTAGAGGCCATCGTGGTTCTCGGGCATGTATCCGCCTCATCGAACGCAGACGGAACAAACCCTGCTCAAGACGCCGCTGAATTTGCCCCCCGCATTGATGATGAAGTCGACGTCATCTTCGGTGGCCACAGCCACAGCTTTGCCAACACGTCAGTTGACGGGAAAATGATTGTTCAATCGTACTCATACGGAACCGCCTTTTCAGATGTCGGACTCCTTATCGACCGGGATACGAAGGAGATCGTCGATAAGCAAGCAGACATCATATCCACTTATCATGATGGAATCGAGCCCGATAAAGAAATCAAAGAGATGGTGGAGGCTTATTCCGCAGACAAACAAATGATGCTGGGACAGGTGATGGGGCAGGCAGAAGCACCCATTACCAAGGAGAAAACCCTGAGCGAAGAGCGGTCGATCGGAAATCTCATCGCAGACTCACACCGGGAGAATCTGGACACAGACATCGCCTTCATGAATCCGGGGGGTATCCGTGCAAACCTGGATGAAGGCGAACTTACCTGGGGAGAACTGTACACCATGCTCCCGTTCGGCCCCGGTCAAACTAACCTTGACCGGGGCCGAGCTTAAAGAAGTACTGGAACAGCAGTGGACAGGGGATTTTCAAACAATCATGCAGACGTCCGGGCTGAACTACACCTGGGATAAAAGCGCCACTCCAGGCAAAAAAATTGTAGAAATGACCGATGAGGAAGGAAACGCCATTTTCCCGGACCAGACATACACCATAGCCCTAACCAACTATCTTGCAGCCGGAGGAGACGGATTCACTGCTTTTAAAAAAGGCAGGGATCCTGTGGAAGGTCCGCCGACATTGGACTCATTCATTACCTATATCATTGAATCAGGCGGAAGCGTGGCACCGCCGGAGACTGGGCGGATCAAGGTGAAATAGGGTGGTGTAGAGCGGGGAGTAGAGTGGGGACGGTTCTCGCTCTACTTTTTTAGTAGTGTGGGGACGGTTCTCACTCTACTTTTTTTAAAATTAATAGGAAAATGGGTCCCTGGAATCAAAAAACTTCCCTGTATAGTGGATTTGACTTAAAATCATCAGAAATAAAGGACCCAAATCCTTTCACAATTAAAAATTACAAGCCACTTTCAGGATTTACGGGCCACTTTTAGGAAATACAAGCCATTTTCCAGATTTACGAGCCCCTTTTAGAAAATACAAGCCACATTTTCAGTTTTTCAAGCCACTTGTCGAAAAATCTTCACACCAATATTTTTGACAGGGCAAGCCGAAAATCGCAGGGTGTTACCCGTCCCTGCTGCCAGATTAATCGTATATTACCGCTTTTCCTTCTTCACGCAATTTTTTTAAAGAGGCCAGCATGTGGTTTATTTCATCATCGGAATGTCTTTCCCACGATCTTAATTCAGCTATTATTTTCAGAGGTGATTTCGATCTGTACGAACGGGTCGGGTTCCCCGGGAATCTTTTATCCGTTACGTTCGGGTCATTTTCGAATTCTCCCGTCGGTTCTATGATGTAAATTCTCTCTTTTGATTCTGACGCTGCCAATTCAGCACCCCATTTTGCCGCATCCAATGTAGCGGTGAAATAGATATAGTTCGACTTTTTGTCTTGGTAATTAGATTGGTGCTGTGGTACTAAATGATCTCCAATATTTAGCGCAGCTTTCGTGCCATGAAAGAAAGGACCTTTATCCAAGACATCTTTTTTGTCATCCATACTGATACACCTCTTCTTTAGATTTGTATTTAACAGTATAGGGCAGAATATGGAGAAAATGTAGTCTGTAAACCATTTTTTATTAGTAGTATAATGGAAGTAGAGAGGGATGCAGGCGTTGCATCTGATACATAAAAAAGGACTCATCATACTGGGATTTCTGAGCAGGGCGGGGACGGTTCCCGCTCTGTTTTTGTCTTTTTATATGCAAAAATGGGCGTAATCAACATAAATCTTCATTTTTCGGTTGGACTCACCTTTAAAAGCAGGCAAATAAGCCGTTCCGAATATGCCAAAACTACATTTGCTTGAACTTACATTCCACTTTCAGGATTTACGTGCAACTTTTAGAAAATACGATCCACTTTTCAGATTTACGTGCACCATTTTAAAAATACATTCCACTTTTCCTATTTATCTACCATCTTGTCGAAAAATCTTTGGATCTCCCCGGGACAGGCTGGAGCGTAGGCGGTCCCTTAAAGCAGGATGAGAACCGTCCCCGATAGTACCGAATAGTACCCGATAGTAACAAATATTCTTTTCAAAAAAATACATAAACTTGAAACTTTTCTACCGAATAGAACCCACTAATAAGCAAAGGGGGGCAAAAACTGGTGCAAAATGATAGTCAACGTCTAGTTAAGAAAGCAATTAAAGGGAATAAGAAAGCCTTTGAACAATTAATTCAGCAGCATTACGAAAAAATCTACAGGACCGCTTATCTTTATGTTCATAACGAAGAGGATGCATTGGACGCCGTCCAGGAAGCGGCCTATCAGGCCTATAAGTCGATTCATTCATTGAAACAGCCGGAGTATTTCCTGACCTGGCTGACCAGAATCGTGATTCACTGTGCCGTGGATGTAATCAGGAAAAGGGGCAAGGTGGTTCCGATGAACGATGAGTATTTGTCCAGCGTGCCTGATGAATCAACCCCGGACATTGAGGGATCGTCAGAGCTGCTGAATGCCATTGGGCAGCTGAAACACAATCACCGTACCACCATCATTCTGTTCTATTATCATGATTATTCCATCAAGACGATCAGCCGGGTGATGGGCATCCCGGAGAACACGGTCAAGACATATTTAAGCAGGGGGAAGGCAGAGTTAAAAAAGGTTTATGAAAAAGAGGAGGAAAGATCCCATGGATAACAAGGAATTCAAAAGTACAGTCGAAAAGATACCGGTACCGAAAGAAAAAGTATTTAACGCCATTTCCAACGGGATCAACAGGGACACGAATAAGAGGCATGGAAAGAGAAAGAAGATATTTGCCGGTGTCGTGTCAGCAGCCGCTGTCCTTGGACTCACCATAGCCTCCGGTTTTGTAAGTCCTGCCATGAATAATGTCCTGGCAAATGCTCCGCTGATCGGCGGTATGTTTCAAGAATTCAATGACCAATTGGGTGTGGATCTGGCCAGTCAAAATGCCGTGACGGAGCTGAATCAAGCCGTTACGGAAAATGGGGTGACGGTCAAATTGACCTCAGCATACTTTGATGGAAGCGTCGTGTCCATCACCGGATTTGTGGACGACGGGGTTGAGAATGGAGGGAACGAAGAAGGCGAAGTCAGCTTTGATGTGAACTTTGAAAACAACAAGGGAGACAATGACCCCTGGTTGAACGGTAAATCAAACGACGTGAGGAAAGTGGATAATGGGTACCATTTTCAATGGAAAATGAATTATCCCCATGAGTCATTCCAGGAGAATTTCACACTTCCGGTAACAATCCATAACATCAACGGGATCCAGGGGGAATGGAAATTTGACATTCCGGTCAGTCAGGATCTGAACAGCACCGTTGCGATTAATCAATCCCACGATTACAGGGACAAGGGGGTCAGTATCGGTATAAAAGAGATCCTTACAGCAAAAGAATCGTCTTCGCTTGTTTATGAAACGTCGCAGAAATACAAGTATGATGATATCAGGATTTCAAAAGCGGTTGATGACAAAGGAAATGTCTACAGGTTTGGCAACGAAACGATAGTTGGAGAGTCGGAAGGCGAAGGTCGATATCTCAGTACCGTGAGGACAGAAATGACCAAGCTGAAGACCGGCACGACTTCGCTGACATTTTATCCGGAAATCAGTATAACAGATCCTAGGGAAGAGCAGCTGCTGGATAAGAAGACATTTACGTTAAAAAGCGAGCGCGTCGATACAGGGCTGCAGGTGAATAATGTTGTACAAAAAGGTGATCAGTTGGTCGTGGATTATCAACTCACAGGGCTTCCGGAGAACATAAGTGAAAATAAACAGGAAGTCATTAATCATAACCTGGAATACGTATTCTGGCTGGTCGATAAGGATTATGTATCAAAAATTGATCCTGACAATCCGTTCCCGCCTAAAAATCATGGAATTACATTAAACAAAGTAAGAGTGATGGATAAAGCCGCTGCACATTACCAATCCACATTCGATTTGAATGGGGAAGACAAAATACAGGACTTTAATCTGGAAGATACGGTCCTCATGTTCGATTTTTCATCGTTTGCTTCTTCTGAGGAGTTGAAACCATTTACGGTTGAATTTCCCGAGGGGGATGAATAGAAGATTTGGGCAGGGTCTGAACGATAATCATGTATTAGTGTAATAGTGGGGCGATGACTTATAGGAGTCATCGCTCTTTTTTATATCAAAGGTGAAAAATCATCTTGAGTTAGCGGTGCTGTTTTGAAATAATTGGTAGTGAGTTCAATTATAATTCATATGAAAAAGGGGGGAATATGGATGTCAAATCCAATCGTACATCAAATCGGAGCTGCCTTCATTCCTGTGAGTGACATTGAAAGAGCGCGCGACTGGTATTGCGACATATTGGGATTACCAGCAGATGGAGAGATTTTATTCGGTCATTTGTACATACTGCCTATGAACGGTACGGATATCGTACTCGACAGCAAAATCTATTCAGCGGAAACGCTCTATAAAGCACCGCCTTTCCATTTCAACACAAATCATATCGAAGAAGCCTATGACTATATGAAAAGTAAAAATGTAGAAATCACGACAGACATTGAAGGCAATTGGTTCAATTTTAGAGATCCGGACGGGAACCAGTTGATGATTTGTCAGTGTTAGCCCGGACGCAGTCTTGCGTCCAGTACAAAGGAAAATAGGGGGATTCCGGTGCATCCAATAACCGTAATAGAGATATTAATGTCTGCTGCTCTTATCCTGATTCTTTTTGTAACCGCACTTTTAATGCCTATTAAGATAAGGAGATTGAGTATCAAAGCTGCATCCCAGTGTGCTTATACTGTTATTCTTCGCTCTTAGGCCCTTGTGGATTGATTATCAGGTATCCAGGAAGACAGAACGTCTTAATCATTATCTTGAGGAAAAGTACCCCGGTCAAGAATGGAAAATCAGCCGCCAAACCGGGAGGCAGTATAATCCTTATCATTTGGTGGTTGAGTTCGAAAACGAAATAGGGTGGACGTATACTTACTCAGTGGTCGATGAAAAGAATATCTGCCAAAGCGTTTGGACACCTCCCGAGGGCAGACTGCCTAATGAGGGGGAGCATTTTGAAGGAGACGATTGTGATTAATGGTTTTGACCGAGATTGGATGGACAGGTCTTGAGCATCCTTAAACCGGTATTCACCACAATCGATTTACAACTGGACAGTTCAAATAAGCAAACATATAAAACAATCCAGTTTTTAAATGTCTGAACATTCGGTTAAAATATAACTATCCCTCATATATAAAGGAGAATTGAAATGAGAAAACTTGTTCTGTTTTTGCACTCATCGCTTGACGGTTTTGTAGAAGGGCCTCAAGGGGAGATGGACATTGGCTGGGTTTCCTACGATGTTGATCTGGAGAAGTACGCGAAGGAAATCCTTAGTTCTGCCGACACCGTCATGTGGGGACGCGGGACTTATCAGATGATGCACAGTTACTGGCCATCTGTCCCTTCAAACCCGTCAGCTTCACAGCATGAAAGAGATCATGCCGAATGGATCGAAAAGACAGAAAAAATCGTATTTTCCACGACTCTGGAAAAAGTCGAATGGAACAATTCCAGGCTGGTCAAAGAAGATGTAGTGAACGAGATAAAGAACCTCAAACAACAGCCGGGTCAGGATATGGTCATACTCGGAAGTCCAAGGTTCGCACACTCCCTTATGCAGCTTGATTTAATAGATGAGTATAAAATCACAGTTTCTCCCGTTCTGATCGGAAGCGGGCTGCCGTTATTCGAAGGTATCAAAGAAAAAAACAAACTTAAGCTAATTGAAAACAGGACATTTGATTCCGGCGCCATAGGCCTCATTTACCAGACGATTAGATGAACTAGTCTCCTGAATTACATTAGAATCAACTCAATGAAACCATTTTCTAAATCTGACTCCCACATTGACGTGATCCACTTAGGATGGCGTCTTTTTTGCATTTAAGAATTAATTAAGAACTACATAAGAATTCGTTTAGATTTGCTCCTTACAATGAGTACATGTCAGCCGTTATGGCGGCAAAAACGGAAATTGAAAAGGAGTTTTTTAAATGGCAAAAAAAGTAGGCTATTACTCAGTTTTATCCCACCTCTGGATCCAGTGGATCATATTGGGGGGCATCTTGCTTAATACGTTTATGGTCTATCCGAATATTTTTCACAGCATACCTGAGACATTGGAATCATCAATGGATTGGATGCAGATTGCAAGCCCGCATACTTATTTTCCGCCTTTGGGATTCGTCAGTATCCTGACGGGTGTTCTGGCAGGAATCTTTGTATGGAACGTGAAACCGGCAAGAAAGTGGGTACTTCTCAGCCTGCTGGCAATCATATTGGAAGGGGCAGCCTCCATCGTGTTTGAGTGGCCGCGAAATGAAATCATGTTTATTGAAGGTGCAGACGTCCACTCTGTAGAATTTCTAAAACAGACGGTCAAGGAATTCAAGATCGTGCACTGGTTCAGGGTCATGTGTAATATCGTTGGATCACTGTTCATCTTCATTGGCTTTATTAAGTTTGATCGTTTCATGACAGCAAATAAAATTAATCAAAGTGAAGTTAGTAAATAATATGAATGCCTGCCGGACCGTCCTATGTGTGAAACTGGAGAAACGTCCGGCTTTTCCGATACTTACATTGAACATGTAAATATGAACGAGGAGGTGATGGAGCGGTGTCCATAAAGAAAAGACTGATTTTATCCAATATCGGAATGATTGTCATCCCGATTCTTGCTTTAATCCTTGTCGAGCTAGCTGCCGGGTATTTGTTTTTTTATGTGCTCGGAAGGAAGCCGGAAGGAGATGACATGCAAGTATTTCAAACGTTTCGTTTTGCGGCCATGATCGTGATACTGGTCCTCACCAACGGCATTCTGACCTATTCTATTTCAAGGAGTATCCTGGAGCCGATAAAGAAATTATCCATGACGGCAACAAAAATCAGTGAAGGCGAACTGGATTACAGCTGTGCTTCAAATCAGAAGGATGAATTGGGGCAGCTGTCCAATACATTTGAAGACATGCGGCTGAAACTGAAGGAAGCGGCAGCAATTAAACATCAGTACGAGCTGAACCGCCAGGAGCTCATTGCCAGTATTTCGCATGATCTGAAGACGCCGTTAACCTCGATCAAAGGATATGTGAGCGGCATTCAGGACGGAGTGGCGGGCACTCCTGAGAAGCTGGATCGTTACCTTTCCAAGATTGAAAAAAACGCACAAGCTATGGATGCACTCATCGATGAACTGTTCCTCTATTCCAACCTGGACCTTGAACAAATGCCATATACGTTTGAGAAGATAAAACTGGATGATTATTTTGTGGATTTCATCGAGGAACTTTCGCTGACGCTTGAGCAAGACCATGGAAAAGCGGTTCTGCTTTATGATCCTCATCAGTCCTATATCGTGAAGGCTGACAGGGAAAAATTAAACAGGGTCGTCATGAACATCATCCAAAACAGTCTGAAGTATATGGATAAATCAGTGAAAGAAATTCAGTTCATCCTTAGTGAAAGCAGGGATGAGGTCCAGGTGGAAATCAAAGATAATGGGAGCGGGATCCCCAAAAAGGATATCGACCATATCTTTGACAGCTTCTACCGGACGGACGAATCGAGAAATTCAGCCACGGGAGGCACCGGGCTCGGACTGTCGATAGCCAAAAAAATCATCGAAAACCACGGCGGGAAGATCTGGGCAGCGAGTGAGCCGGGAGTGGGGACGAGCATTTATTTTACATTGAAAAAGGTGAATGAGCGTGGAGAAAATATTGATTATTGAAGACGAGACGGACATAGCTGAACTGGAGAGGGATTATCTGGAGGTGAACGGATTTGACAGTGATATCGCTTCGACCGGGGAGGAAGGGTTGAACCTGGCAAGGACTCACTCTTACAGACTCATCCTGTTAGATCTGATGCTGCCCGGTATCGATGGCTTTGAATTATGCAAAAAGCTGCGGGGGTTCCTGGATATTCCGATTCTCATGGTGACCGCACGAAAAGAAGACATTGATAAAATCAGGGGATTCGACCGCGGGGCGGATGATTATATCGTGAAGCCCTTCACACCAAGTGAACTGGTCGCCAGGGTAAAGGCGCATATTTCACGTTACGACCGGTTAATCAGCCGGGAAGCCCGGAAAAATGAGATTGAGATCAGGAACATCAGGGTTGACCTCGATTCCCGGAGAGTATTCGTCAACAATGAAGAAATAGCATTTACCGCAAAAGAGTTCGATTTATTGGTGTTCCTCGCCACCCATCCTGACCGGGTATTCAGTAAAGAACATCTATTCGAGAGGCTTTGGGGATATGACTCATTCGGGGACATTACGACGGTCACTGTCCACATCAGGAAGATCCGGGAAAAGATCGAGCAGGATCCCGCTGAACCTGAATTGATTGAAACCATTTGGGGCGTGGGCTACCGGTTTAAAAAGGAATAGGAAGGGGCTAGCAAATGGACGTTCACAGGCATCTAATAAATGAAATAACCCGTAATTTTCCCGATTTTCGCGTAGAGACGGTTCATCTGCTCGGTGAAGGGAGGATGAGCACCGTCCTCGAAGTCAATGAGCGATGGGCATTCCGTTTTGCGAAGAACGGACAGGCCTCCCGGGATCTTGAAAAGGAAATTAAGCTGCTGCCTGCCATTCAGCCGACAGTGTCTTTAACGATTCCATCACTCGAGTTTGTGGGCAGACAGGGAAACGGGCTTTATTTTGTAGGGTACAGGAAGCTTCCGGGTGATTTATTGGAGGAAGATTCAATTGAAGCCCTCAGTCCAGTTCAAGTCCGGAATCTGATCGAATCCCTTGCTGATTTTATAAAAAACATGCAAGCCATTCCTATTGGACCTTTTGAATCCAGGGTTGTTCCTGCCGTAAGCCTTGAAGAAAAGTACTTTCAGCTGTTTAAAGAAGCAAAAGAAAAAGTGTTCCCTCTTATTGACTACAAAACAAAAGACTACGTTTCGGACCGGTTTCACGCGTTTTTGAATTATCCTGATTATCACAAATATGAACCCGCATTGATTCATGGGGATCTTTCCCCCGATCATTTCCTTATTGACAGCAAAACTGGTGAATTGACTGGAATCATCGATTTCGGGGATATATGCCTATGCGACCCCGACTATGAATTTCTTTACATCATGGAGGATTGCGGAGAGGCATTCACCCGGGATTTATTATGTTCGCTTGGATATTCGGACGTAGAAGAGCGGTTGAAAAAAATCTCTTACTTTGTCACTTTCGACCAAATTCAGTATACGATCGACGGGATCGACAGCAAGAATGAAGACTGGATGGAGGAAGGATTGCTGGCGCTGGGGAAAGAGATGGCAGGGAATATGGGGAAATAGCAAATGGGGGATGGCGGTAATTTCAGGCCAACGTTTGGTCCCGTCCCCGTCATCCGGGATGAAATTGCAAAGCAGGCGCTCATAACGGAATATAAAAATAAATGCATTCTCACCATTTGAATATTCCTTGACAGGAATATTCCTATTCAGGTATATTTAAATTAACATAATAGTTCTATACAGGAGGGGAATGCATGGAGGCAATCCTATCTGAGCAATCAACAAAATGACAACGGTTTGGATGTGCGTTTTACGGTCAGGAAATACAATAATCATAGGAGATGAGTCGGCATGAATGTGCAAACCTTTAGTGCTTTAGCTGAACCCAACCGGCTCTCCATCGTGGACCTCTTGCTGGACGGCCCCTTACAAGTGGGCGATATTGCTAAGAAACTCGAAATGAATCAACCGCAAACCTCGAAACATCTGCGTGTACTTTGTGAAGCCGGTCTTGTGGAGGTGCAGCCGGAAGCCAATCGCCGTATTTACAAAATAAGATACGAACCCCTTCAGGAACTGGATACGTGGCTGAGTTCCTACCGGCGATCGTGGGAAGCGAAAATGAACAGGTTGGACGATTATCTAAATGTGATACAGGGCAAAAAACCTTTAAATTAAGAGATGGAGTGAAGAAAATGATACGTAATCTGGGTCAAGTGATGGTTTATGTTAAAAATCAAGATCAAGCTAAGGATTTTTGGGTGGAAAAAGCAGGGTTTAACGTGATTGCAGAAGAGGACAACAAACAAGGTATGAGATGGATCGAAGTTGCTCCAGAAGCGGGAGGAACAAGTATTGTCCTTCATAATAAGGATTTCATTGCTCAAATGGAACCGGAATTAAATCTGGGCACTCCTTCGCTCATGTTCTTTACAGACAACGCGGACCGTTTGTATGAAGATTTAAAGAATAAAGATGTGAAGGTCGGTGAGATTGTAGACATACCGTCCGGAAAACTGTTTAACTTTGCCGACGATGAAGATAATTATTTTGCCGTACAGGAAATGAAGTAATGACAGAAGCATTAATCAAATATGCCTTTAAAGGGGGAGCAGGGTATGTCAAATGAAATGGTAACAAGAATAGAGGATGACCGCGTTCTGGTGCTGGAACGTACATTTAATGCACCTTCCGACCTCGTGTTTGAAATGTTTAAAGAACCAGAGCATCTTAAACACTGGTGGGGGCCTCAGGGCTGGGAGCTTCCTGTTTGCACGATTGACTTCAGGCCGGGGGGCGTATGGCACTACTGTATGAAATGCGTGGATCGGAACCAGGGTGACTTCTATGGAATGGAATCGTGGGGAAAAGGTATTTACAAAGAGATTATTGAGCCGGAAACAATTATGTATACCGATTATTTCTCAGATTCAGAAGGCAATCTCAATGAGGAAATGCCGGCAACCGAAGTTACACTGGAATTCGTCGATTTGGGCGGAGGCAGGACAAATCTTATAAACCGCGCAGAATACATTTCCGCAGAAGCACTCAAAACAGTTACAGATATGGGTATGATTCAGGGAATAACTGAAACATGGAATCGTCTGGAAGAATACTTAAATAAAATAAGGTAGAGTTGGGTAGAGCGGGGACGGTTCCCGCTCTGCTTTTCATCTTTTAAAAGGGAAAAATGAACGTTTTTATTAAAAATCTTCATTTTATGGCTGTATCCGAGTGTGAAAAGAGTCAAATACTCTTCCTGGAAGTGTACGATCCTCAAATTTGAAAATACAGTCCACTTTCAGGATTTACGTGCAACTTCTGAAAAATACAATCCACTTTCCAAATTTACAATCCACATTTTGAAAATACATTCCACTTTTCCTGTTTTTCAAGCAACTTGTCGAAAAATCTTCGAATCAAAGTCTTTTCGGCCAATCCTCAACATGCGGGAGGTTTATCCCTTCCTGATGGCAGGTCCAAATCTTGATAACCGATTTCATTTTACTAAAATTTGAAAACCATATTGACTATTCAGTTGAACTGTATTATCTTATTATTAAGTTGAACTATATAGTCAAACTGAATAGAGGGTGGAAAGTTGAAACACAAATTATTACCTTTGTCTGAAACCATGCATTATATATTGCTTGCTCTGCGAGAGCCTTTACACGGCTATGCCGCCATGCAGAAGATAGAGGAGTTGAGCAGCGGCACGGTTATTTTAGCTGCCGGAACATTATATGGAGCGCTTGAAAACTTGAATAAGCATGGCTGGATCGAACCGGTTGGAGAGTATGGCAGGAAAAAAATTTATAGGACCACTGCAGAAGGGAAGGCTGTTTTGGAAACAGAAAGAGAGAGGTTAGTGCATATTTTATCCCTGTACGAAGGAAGTGGATCGAATGAAGAAATTTAAGATGTTCATTGATATTGAAAAAGAGGAGCGCTGGCTGAACGAGCAGTTGCAAAAAGGCTACCGCTGTACAAATATCAGCGGTCTGGGATTATATACTTTTGAACGAAGCGACAAGGGATATGTGATGCGTCTTGATTATCAAGATTCCCTTTCAAAGGAAAAGTCAAAAGAGTACAAAGAGATCTATGAAGACTTCGGCTGGATTTATATTGACGGTCCCTGGCTTAGTAGGATTCGATATTGGCAAAAAGAAGATGATCATCAGAACGAAATCTTCTCGGACCGCCAATCAAAAAGGCATTATTATAAAAGGTTGAAAAATTATTCATTATCGTTCAGTATGCTTTTTTTAGCGTATTCATTCATGTTATACAATGATTCCGGGTTCTATCATGATGGACTCTGGAATATGGAAGGCTCATTGTTTTGGAAGGCATTTGTATTCGAAACTCCATTTGTCCTGTTGAAGTTGATCCCTGCGTTTCTGGTTGTTTTATTTGGCAGCAGTTACTATAAAGCTTATCGGAAATTTACGATGTTAAAAGAAGAGTAGAACGGGGCAGGTTTTAGCTCTGTTTTTTCTTTTTTTATTGGTAAATGGAACAGAATGAATGGGTTCAGCCGTAAAAGCAGGCATTTGAACAGTCGTGAGCAGGACAAATCAGCTCAAATAGAAAATACATGCAACTTTCCGTATTTGCGTGCAGCTTTTAGAAAATACGTTCCACTTTCCGGGTTTACGTGCAGCATTTTAGAAATACATGCAACTTTCCACGTTTATCAACACACTTGTCGAAAAATCTTCAGGGCATTCGGACATAAACCAGGGATAGAATCTTGCTAATTCACTTGGCAAGATCATACAACAGACCTCCATTCCAGGCTCCGCCCATCATGACTTCACTTCAAAAAACACATTAAAATCCTTCCCTGCCTTATAATTAGTGATATAATAAGTCTCTAAAAAACTAGTAAAGGCGTAGATAAAAATGAAATACATATGGAAGCAATATATGAAAGTACCATTTGTTTTGAAAATGTCTGTCGGGTTCCTTCTCGGAATTGCAGTCGGCCTGATTTTCAAAGCAGATGCTGAAGTTCTGAAACCATTCGGAACCGTGTTGATTCATCTGCTAAGTTTGATTGCAATCCCGGTTATCTTCCTTACGGTGGTGCAGGCAGTGAACAAGATGAGCGTCACCCAGCTCGGAAGGATGGGCTGGAAGCTGATTCTCTATTATACAGCGACAACGGCTGCTGCGGTTTTCATCGGTCTTGGACTGGCATTCTGGTTCAATCCGGGGATGAATTTATCGCTGCCTGACGCTCGGGTGGAAGAACCTAAAACACCACATTTCTCCGATGTTCTCCTTCAGATTATCCCGGATAATATGTTCCAGGCTTTTGCCGGGGGAGATACCCTTGCAATCATGTTTCTTGCGGTGATCATGGGGATTGCGATTTCATGGATGAAATTTTCTGCTGACAAGAGTATGAAGGAGTACGGAAATCTTCTTGATAAGGTTTTTGCTGCCTTCAATGAAATGTTCTACATCCTCCTGAAAGGGGTCCTTGCTTACGCTCCGTTCGGAGTATTTGCGATAAGTGCGGCCACATTCGGCCAGCAGGGATGGGAAACGATTCAGTCTCTCGCAAGGTTTGTAGGGGTCTTTTATGCAGGGATCATCCTTCTTTGGATCGTGGTGTATGCAGGCTTCTTGAAATGGTCGGGGCAGCCGGTGCTCCATTTCTTTAAGAAAACGAAAGAAGCATACAGTACAGCGTTCTTTACTTCGAGCAGTATTGCTTCCCTGCCTGTTGCCATTCAATCAGCGAAGAAAGCAGGGGTCTCCGATAAGACGGCGAACTTCGCGCTTCCACTCGGGGCCATCTTCAATTCAGACGGCGGAGCATTAAGGATGGGTGTTTCCATCGTATTCGCGGCAAACGTGACAAACTTACAGCTTTCAGTCACGGATCTGCTGATGATTGTTTTGGTCGGGACCCTTCTTTCGATTGGTACCTCTGGAGTGCCTGCTGCAGGGCTCGTCACGCTGTCAGCCGTATTGACGATGTTCGGTCTGCCGCTGGAGATCGTTGCACTCATTGCGGGCGTCGATGCGCTTATCGGAATGGGCGGAACGGCTTCCAATGTGATGGGCGATATCGTCGGTTCGGCCGTTGTGGATGAAGCTGAGGAGAAAAAAGGGGAGCCTTCTTTGGTATAAAGTAAACGTATAGGGACGGGACTCTCTTGTAGGAGCCCGTCCTTTTATTGTTGGATTTGGGGTGGTTCCCGCTCTTTTTTCAGGAAAAACGTACGAGCCGGGCTGGTTTCGGAATAATATGCAAGATTTGAGCCTTACCAAGTTGACCAGGTTCATCTCCAATCAAAAATTGCGAGCCACATTCAGCATATACGGTCCACTTTTGAAGAATACGAGCCATTTTCAGGATTTACGAGCCACATTATAGGAATACAAGCCACTTGTCGAAAAATGTCTATGACGAAAGGGTTGAGTTCACGGGAAAGACCTCCCCAACACCGGGTTTTACACCATTAAAGATTATCCGTATTAATCCTGGGTGTTTCCTGTTTAAGTTCCGCTGCTGCCCTGGCATTTTCATTGTTTCGATCATGTTCATTTGCAGTTTCTAGACGATTTTGGGCTTCTGTACGATTCTTTTTATCCGCCATTCCAAACACCTCCTACCGATAATATGCACCATTTTCACTCTGAAAATCAGCTTGGGCAAGGTTTTCTCCAAGGCGAATTTATTATGAAATATTGGAGACTCTTCATAATAACAAGAAATGAGGAGTGGTCTTATGGAGTTACATGGAAGTGAGTGGAAAGACAAGGCAATGCACGCGCTTCATACGCTGAAAGACAATGTGAAGGGCAGGTTCTATTCGCTTGCCGAAATTCCAAATTCTACGGTTCCGGAATTGGCGGGGTTTATTCAAGAACACCCAGACACTAAAGTAATCAGAAAGCATTTACTAGGCAGCATCTACAGCTTTTACAGACTGGATATGGAATATTATCAGCTTTATCTGGAAACCAGGGACGACAGGATCTTACAGCTGGATGGTTATTCAAACGGGAAGAAATTCGTTTCCCATCGGTCTTACCGGGATTTCAACAATGTAGATTCACCGATTAAATTGAATTGAGGATTAAGCGGGCTTTCTTCCTGGAGGGCCTGTTTTTTTGGGTTGAACTTCGGTGAATGAATGGGTTCGGTACCGGATTTTTGAACACTGCCATGTTTCCAAAACCTCGCAAGGCAAACATTAAATCCTCAAAATCGATAAAGTCTTCGGATATAAAGTGTTCTTGTGCAAGCGGATTTGATATACTATATCCATCTGGAAACAAGGTTGTGAAACATTGGAATTGAAAAATAGCTACGGAAGATTTTTAAAGAGACTGACTTCTGTTCAACTAATTGTTTTATTTTACACGGTTGCTGCCATTATCTCTACTACTTTATTAAGCTTTCCGGTGGCACATAAACCGGACGTGCACTGGTCTTTCATCGATGCACTATTCACGGCAGTGAGTGCGATAAGTGTGACGGGTTTAACCGTCGTCCCCACTGCAGACACATTTAGTGTGACCGGTTACTTTATCCTGGCTTTTATTCTTCAATTTGGCGGAATCGGGATAATGACACTTGGAACATTTATCTGGATCCTGTTTGGTAAACGGATTGGACTGAAGGACCGGCAGCTGATTATGACGGATCAAAACCGTTCTTCCTTCTCAGGGCTGGTCAGGCTGATGAGGCAGATCCTCATTATTGTGTTGGCCATTGAGTTAATTGGTGCACTTATACTGGGTGTCTATTTTATAGGGTACTATCCGACCTGGGAGGAAGCATTCATTCAAGGATTTTTCGCTTCAGTCAGCGCCACGACGAATGCAGGATTTGATATTACGGGTACTTCCCTCATACCGTTTGCAAATGATTACTTTGTCCAAACAATCAATATCATCCTTCTCATCCTGGGTGCAATCGGATTTCCTGTCCTCATCGAATTGAAGGAATGGATTTCACACAAGGGGGAGACCCCATATCGATTTACCTTGTTCACTAAGCTTACCACGCTGACATTTTTTCTCTTAATCGTACTCGGGACAATGTTCATCATGCTTTTTGAAAAAAATCATTATTTCAGCGATAAATCCTGGCATGAGTCTTTATTCTACTCATTGTTCCAGTCCGTTTCTACAAGAAATGGAGGACTGGCGACGATGGATGTCAGCGAATTTACGAACCCTACATTGATGTTCATGAGCGGACTCATGTTCATCGGTGCCTCGCCGAGCAGTGTGGGAGGAGGTATCCGGACGACAACCTTCGCAATCATGATACTGAGTATCTACTTTTTTGCAAAAGGGAGGAACTCGATTAAGGTGTTTGGCAGGGAAGTGGATCCGGAAGATATCCTGCGGTCCTATATTGTCATCACAACAGCCTTTTTCATTTGTTTTTCTGCTATTCTGGCTTTGATTTATTTTGAACCCGAATTCAGCATCATGGAAATCATATTCGAGGTCATGTCCGCTTTTGGAACGACCGGATTATCCATGGGCATTACCGCCGATCTCAGCACTATCGGTAAAGTGATCATCATCGCCCTCATGTTCATAGGGAGGATCGGTATCTTTTCTTTCTTATTCTTAATACGAGGAAAAACAGTAAATGAAAAATTCCACTATCCGAAGGAAAGAGTGATCATCGGATGATCCATCAAAAATGCGGGGTGCATGTTTTTGGCTGGCTGTTCATTGGATTAGTGGCAGGGAAAGCTTTATTTTATTTAGTGGAAGCGAATGGTAATGGATTTCAATGGA
The DNA here is from genome assembly GCA_051294195.1 of Bacillus sp. BKU_1. Lineage (GTDB taxonomy): Bacteria > Bacillota > Bacilli > Bacillales > Bacillaceae_B > Rossellomorea. Next base: position 44,590 of record CP193985.1, read on the forward strand.
TTGAACACCATCACCTTTTGGCGATTACCAGTATTGATCTGATATTTGGATTTTGTGGTTTTGTAATTTGGCGGGTGAATGAGAAGAAACGATTTCAATAAATGAAGTGCAGAGGGGGAGATGATTCCCGCTCTGTTTTTCTTTATTTAGTGAAGAAACGACTGAAAATCTTTCTAATTGAAAGGAAATTATCTTGAAGATCAGGATGCAACCCCCATTACCTCATATTTTAAACTTTTATATAATAGAATCCACAATTTCGTGCAAGATGATAAACACACTTCCATTTTTCTTTTCCCGTTTATTAACCCACTTGTCGAAAAAACATCTGCTTTCTGGTACAGTCGGATTAACGTTATAGAACAGGCTTTCTAAGGGCCTTTTTTTTATGTGGTGAACTTCCTCTGTGATCTATATGATACTATAGTAAATAATGGAATATTTTAAGAGCATTCAAAACAGAAAAAGATAGGGGACAACAGAATCATGGATCTGCATATGAGGGAAGCCGGCAAAAAGGATTACGACGCCATTCATTACATACAAAAACAAGTCCGCGAACTGCATACAAAGGAACGGCCGGACCATTATAAGATGGCGGATATGACGCTTGACAGGGAGTATTACGACAGCTTGATCGACGGGGACCATACAAAGGTATTCGTATTGGAAGATGAGCAGCCGGTCGCCTATTCCATCCTCACAATCAAAAATACTGCGGATAGACCGATCCTCATCCCAAGGAAAGTTGCCTACATGGACGATTTCGGGGTCGATCGGAAATACCGGGGAAAAGGTGTCGGGAAACTGTTTTTCGAGAAAATAGTGGAGTTTGCAAAGAGCACCGGAGCTGACTCATTGGAACTGTCCGTGTGGGAGTTTAATGAGGGTGCCATAAAATTCTATGAATCTATGAATTTAAAGACTAAGACGAGGGGGATGGAGATTGACTTATCATAAGAAAGCAGGAGATTTTATTTGAAGAAACAGATCGCGGCGGCCCTGCTCATTCTGTTATTGGCGGGATGCAGCCAGAATAAGATTCAGCATAACAAAGACTTAGAGGAATCCACTCATACAGTTGTTGAAGATGAAAAGAATAACGGAATAACGGTTGAATCCATAACAGATTTCAAATGGGATCAGGCATACTTATTCGAACCTTATACACCTGAGGACCAGATGGAAAAGCAAATGGGAGTTGAGTTTGAAGACCGGAGCAATCTCAGAAGCAGGGATGATATCTATTTATTGGTTTTTAAGTATAAAGGAAAGGCTGTTCAATATGCAGAATTGGATCGTAAGAAGTGTGATTTCTCAATTGGAAGTAATGAGTTTCTTACTCCGGATAAGGACCTGATAGAAATTAATAGGTATTAGGGGACCGGGATAAATCAAAAAAGGAATGAGGAAATAATGAAGAAAAGGGATGGGTTAAGCGGGCTATCGATGATGGTCTTAACTTTTATCATTTTATCAACGGCATTAAATTACAGCTCGCTCTCTTTTGCGAAAGCCATTTGTATTGACAATAATAAGATTCCTGCCGTTGAAAAAAGTTTACTTGCCTTCAATTGGTCGGTTTCCTGCAAATAAAATAGAGTTGATCAGCCTAAACAAGCAGCTGACTTCCATCCTGAAATTTTTTTGATAGTAGCAATGATTTTAACCAATACTAGCATAAAAGACTATGCTGGAGTGGTTGCGTGATTACAAAGAATCAGGAAAAGAGGCTGGATGTAATACTGGAACAACAAGAGAAGGTTGTTTCCTTGTGGGTGGACTATTGGAAGGATTTCTCTGGTTTTGATACAGTCCCTTTCTGGGTGATTGTTTTAATACTGGTGGTGCCTCTTGTCATTATTTATTTTAAAATCGACCGGACGAAGGCCTTTCAAATAGGGTTTTACGGGTTCAATATCCATACCTGGTTCACCTATTCTGATGCGATCGCCATGAGGACGGGCCACGTCTATTATCCGTTCCAGGTAATACCCGTTCTGCCCGTTAACTTTGCCCTGGATGCTTCACTTGTCCCGGTTACCTTCATGCTCGTCTATCAGTGGTGTATCAATAACAATAAAAATGTAATTCTATACGGTGTTTTGACCTGTGTTTTTTTTGCTTTCTTATTCAAGCCTGTCATGACCGCATGGGATTATATCCAACTGGGTAATGGCATGAATTTCTTTTACCTCTTTCTCAATTATCTTGGCATCTTGTTTATGGCGATTATCATTACGAGGGTATTTCTTTATTTTGAGAAACAAGCAAAAAAGGGGTAGGGTGGGGACGGTTCTCACTCTGCTATTTTTAAAGAAACGGACCAAAACATCAAAAGATTCATCATACAGGGTCCAGTCAACCGAATTATCCGGATAAGCAGGATAAGTACTGTCCCTGGCTATCCCTAAAGTCTAATCTCTAACTTCAAAATCGCGCCATGATCCCGGGGCGGTAGATGCAATAAAGCAACTGGCCTATGACCAAACTCGATTACTTTGATGAGAGATTTTTTAAAATGTGAATGCACCCTTATGTTATTTACTCAAACAAAACAGATTGTTGGACCAAATCCGGTAGGAAAGAGAAATGTCCGCACTAACTGGGGGTATTTCCAGGGAAGCGACATGGGATAGTATCAAAAACAGCCCGCTTATTATCAAAAATTCAATTATATTATTAAAAACCTTTTTCCACTGCTTCAAATACCCGTCACTGTATCTTCAGTTATACTCACGTACCGCCTCCAACTTTATAAAGAAGGTTTATACCCCTCACTCGGAGAATACTTACTGAATGAAAGAATTAAAAAAAAGTGAGGTCACACCAATGTTCCGTTCATTTATCGCGAAATTACTGCGCCTCCTCCCTGATAAAGCAATGAAAATTCCGACGACTCCCCTTGAGGATGTCGGAATGAAAAAAGATTTAGTAGTTGAAACATCCGTTGGACCGACCCCGGTCTCACTCTATTATCCACGGGGGGCGACACATGAAAAGTATCCTGTTTATATCAATTTCCATGGCGGAGCGTTCATCATGAATGATAAGGAGCTGGACGATCCTTATTGCCGCTATCTTGCCAATCATGCAGGGTGTGTCGTCCTGAATGTCGAGTACGGGAAAGCGCCGGAGAATCCTTTTCCGAAGCCGATCCATCAGGGCTATGGCATTCTGGGGTGGCTGAAGGGGAACGCCGGTGAATTGGATATCGATGCGGGGAAAATCATGGTGGGCGGACAAAGTTCAGGTGCGAATATCGCAGCCGCCCTTTGTCTTTACCTGGAAGAAAAAGGGGAGGATCAGCCGCTGCTGCAGGTGCTGTCCTGCCCGATGCTGGATTTTGTCACCCCTCATGCGGATAAGCCGGAACCGGATAAGCTGCGTGCCCGCTATCCGCAGGTGGCACAGTTCATTAACATGTGCTACGTACCGGACAAAGAGCAAGCCGCCCATCCCCTGGCATCGCCTGTTTTCGCCGAGGTCCACGGCCGCTTGGCTGCGGCCCTTATTCTCATAGCCGAATTCGACGCATTCAGACCGGAAGCTGAACATTATGCCGATAAGCTGAAGAGGGCAGGGGTGGACGTTCGGGATGTGCTGTTCAGGGACTGTTATCACGCGTTCACCCATCTCGGTCCTAATGAAAAAGCGGAGGAAGCCTGGCAGCTGATCGCGGAAAAAATCAAATCGGCGTCGAATCTGTGAAAATTGAACCAGCGTCATGAAACACATCCAAAGTTTTTTTGGCAGGAACGAGGGTATAAAATAAGTGCTGGGGATACAGACTTGTTAGCATTGGAAATAGCGTAAAACAACCCGATCGATGGCTTATCATAGCAGAGTGATCCGGAGATGGATCTGGAGGAGACCAATATGATCACAGAACACGGCCAAGCGAAATCTTATTTCATATTTTCAAATTCGTATATGACCGGGAAAGAGCAGAGAATGGTACATAATTGCAGTAACAATAATTAAGGAGGTGCGTTAATAAATGAAAAATAAAACCGTAATCGTAATCGGAGGCGGACTCGGCGGACTGTCGGCTGCTATTTCACTGGCACAGGCAGGATACGATGTCTCCTTATATGAAAAAAACAATCACATCGGAGGGAAGCTGAACAGGCTGGATCAGGACGGATTCGGTTTTGATCTCGGTCCATCGATCCTGACGATGCCGCAGATCTTTGAGCGTTTGTTTGCAGCAAGCGGGAAATCAATGAAGGACTACGTCCGGATCGAAAAGCTGGATCATCAGTGGCGCTCCTTTTTCCCTGATGGACATATCATCGACTTATATGAAGATTTGACCGACATGCTTGAGAAGAATCCGTCCCTGACTGAAAAGGATATCTCTGAATATCAGAATCTGCTGGACTATTCGAAAACGCTTTATGACATGACAGATAAGACCTATTTCCAGCATGGTGTCGACCGGACGAGGGAAATCATGAAGCATACCGGCCTGTTCAGTGCGATCAAAAACTTTGATCTGTTCTCGACGGTCCACGGCGCCATTGATAAACGGATCAGCAATGAGCAGTTCCGCGATATGCTTTCCTATTTCATCAAGTACGTCGGCTCGTCGCCTTATGACGCACCGGCCGTGTTGAATATGATGATCTACATGCAGCATGACCAGGGTGTCTGGTATGTACCCGGCGGTTTGAACAAGCTCGCGGACGGACTCGTGAAGCTGGCAGAGGAAGTCGGCGTCAACTTCCACCTCGGAAAGCCAATCGTTAAGCTAGAAAAGAAGGACGGCGAAATCACGGGGGCCGTATTGGAAGACGGGACTACACTGACGGCGGATTATTTCGTTTCCAATATGGAAGTCATCCCGGTTTACGAACGCCTGCTGGAGGAAGACAGCCATTATATAAAAAAATTGAAAAAGAAATTCGAGCCGGCCAGTTCCGGACTTGTGATGCATCTAGGGGTGAAAAAGAGCTATCCTCAGCTGCGTCACCATAATTTCTTTTTTGCAGAAAACATGAAGGAGCAAATGCAATCGATCTTCCACCGACGGGAACTGCCGAAAGATCCGGTCATTTACCTGGTCAATGTCAACAAGACCGACCCGACGCAGGCGCCTCCAGGACATGAAAATATCAAAGTGCTGCCCCATATCCCTTTTATCAGGGACGAGAACCCATTTACGCAGCAGGACTATGAACAATTCGCCGAGCGGACCCTGATCAAATTGGAAAAAATGGGCCTCGACGGGTTACGCAAGAATATTGTCACCAGGGATATGTGGACACCGGAAGATATCAGACGGACATACGGCTCCGACCGTGGTGCGATCTACGGGACTGTCTCGGACAAAAAGAAAAACAAAGGGTTCAAGCATCCGAAACAAAGTGAACGCTATAATAACCTCTATTTTGTCGGCGGTACAGTGAACCCTGGCGGCGGGATGCCGATGGTTACGTTGAGCGGCCAGCTGGTAGGGAAGAAGATCATGGAGAGGGATTCATCCCTTGCATGATGAGCGTTTTTTTTAACCGACAAATTAGAACGGCCCCATGTATGGGCTCTCATATTAATGGATTCCCCTATTACAGGGGGATTTTGTGAAAGTTTGAGGTAGCAGATGTTGTATAACTGGATATTTGGAAATAATGGTACGGAAAAGGTGGAAGTATACTGGGTTCTTTGGAGAGGAGGGAATGCACATGAGTAAAAAGGTGATTGTCGTTGGAGCTGGAGTCGCGGGGCTTGCCAGTGCGATAAGACTGCAGAACGCGGGGTATGAGGTAGAGATTTATGAGAAAGGGTCCACACCCGGGGGCAAGATGAACAGGATTGAGTTTGATGGCTACACGTTTGATCTGGGTCCGAGTATCGTCATGATGCCTGATCTGTACCGCGAACTGTTCGAATTATGCGGCCGCGATCCCGATGAGTATATTCCGATGCAAAAATTGGACCCGATTTACCGCGCGTATTTCAGTGACATTCCCGACAAACCTTTCGACATTTCCTCGGACCTTACTCAACTCACAAAGACGATTGAATCGATCAGCGAAGAGGACACGGAAGGATTTTTTAACTACCTGCATGAAATTTACAGACGGTTCATCATTGCGAAGAATCATATCCTTCACCGTCCGTTCAGGAAGAGATCAGATTTTTACAATCTTCCAATGCTGAAGAAAGCATTGAAGTTGAAACCATACGACACGGCCGATTCTTTTATAGGGAAGTTCATCAAGAATGAACGGCTGAAGCAGCTGATCAGTTTCCAAACTTTATACATAGGCATTTCCCCGCTGAAGAGTCCGTCTTTTTATACGATGATCCCGATGATTCAGTTTTTATATGGGGTCTGGTTCATCAAAGGCGGGATGTTTACGATGGCCCTTGCGATGGAGAGGCTCTTCAAGGAACTCGGAGGGACGATCCACTACGGGAAAGCTGTGCAGGAAATAAGCATAGTGAATGGCACGACGGATGGGATTATCGTGGACGGGCAAAAAATCCATTCGGATTATGTACTCTGCAATGCAGACTTCCCTTATGCAATGAAACACTTGGTCAAAGACAAGAAGGCGAAAGGGAAGTTCACCGATAAAAAGATCGACAGCATGAAATATTCCTGCTCATGTTTCCTGTTATATCTCGGGATGGACCGTAAATATGAAGAAATCGAGCATGTACATAATTTTATTTTCAATGAAAACCTGAATCAAAATCTGGAGGATATTTTTGACGGCAGGAAACTGACGAATGCCTCCTTTTATGTCTATATCGCTTCAAAAATGGATCCTTCCCTTGCACCAGAGGGAAAGGATGGATTGTATATCCTGATGCCCGTTTCAAATGTCGCAGCGTCAGATTATCAATGGGACGAGGAGACCATTTCGTATTATCGCAGCTATATTTTAAAGGAACTGAAAAAGATCCGCGGGTTTGAAAACATCGAAAATGAGATTGTAACAGAAACATGTACCACACCACTCGACTTTGAATCGAAATTCAACGCCTATAACGGCGCGACGTTTGGCTTGCAGCCGATCCTGGAGCAGAGCAACCATTATCGTCCGCAAAGCAAGGCAACACACTGTGAAAATCTCTACTTTACCGGAAGCAGCACGCATCCCGGTGCCGGTGTCCCGATCGTCCTGTTATCGGCGAGGATTGCCGCGCAGGAACTGATTCAGGACGATACCGGGGAGATGTATGATTATTCTGTGAGATAGAGGCTGAGCGGCAACAATAGGTATGGCTGATCAGTTTCATGGATTGAATGAAGAGATGATAAGGGATCAAACATCTATAACAACTGTCCGGTATCATTAAGGTTGATTGTTACAAGTAAACAAAGGATCATCATGTCATTTAGAAAAAAGGGGGCAGGTTGAATGACAGCATCAGAAGTAATTAATCTCGCTGTTGGGTTTCTGGCTATCGTGGTCGGCATCATCATGTTCTGGTCCTTGCCGGTTCCCGGTTTCACCGCAAGAAATGCGGCCGGTCTCCCGTTTCTGTCCATCATCATCCCTGCCAGGAATGAAGAGGGCAGGATTTCACCTTTGTTGGAATCGCTGCAGGGGCAGCGTTTCAGAGAATTTGAAATACTGGTGGTTGATGACGATTCAACAGATCAAACTGCTGCTGTGGCAAAGAGCTTCGGAGCCACAGTACTGAAGAATAATGGAGCGGGAAAGTCGTCGGCTTGCTGGCTCGGTGCCGAACAGGCAAGGGGAAGCTGGCTGCTGTTTTTAGATGCGGATACGAAGTTCACCAGCATGGATGGGATAAGCAAATTATTGCATTTCTATCAGGAAAAAGGAGCAAGGGGCATAGTGGCCTTGCAGCCCTTTCATACAGTGAAGCACCTGTATGAACACCTGTCCGTCGTCTTTAACATCATCGTCGTTGTGGGCATGAATCTATTTACGATCTGGGGATCGCGGTTTAAAACCGCCGGTTCGTTCGGCCCATGTATATTGTGTAACCGTGATGATTATTTCTTAACTGGGGGGCATAAAGGAATCGAGGGGGCGATCATGGATGACTTAGCCCTGGGGGAGGCATTTCTCGAAAAAGATCTTCCGGTCCGATGCCTCGGCGGAAAAGGCATCATCTCGCTTCGGATGTATCCGGAAGGCCTCGGGAGCCTGATCGAAGGCTGGTGCAAAAGCTTTGCCGTCGGCTCAAAATCCACTCATCCAGCCGTCATGCTGATGGTCATCCTTTGGATAGCCGGCAGCTTCATTACGGCCGGGGCATGGATTTCTTCTATTATTGACTGGAACCCCTCCGCTAAAATGATCAGCGGGGCATTGTATATCCTTTATGCGATCCAAACGGCATGGTTTGCCCGCAGGGTCGGTGACTTCAAATGGTTCGTATTCCCGTTTTATCCGGTATTGTTCATGTTTTTTGCAGGAATCTATCTGTATTCCTTCATCAGGGTGAATATATTTCATTCGGTTAACTGGAAGGGGCGGAAGATTAAGGTTTGACGCGCGGGTGCTGGATGGCGCCTTCGTTGGCGGGTCGGGGGGACAGGTACCTTGTCCCACTGGCCGGGAATGCGAATTTTTAACGGATATTGATTCGATTTTCAGTCGATCTCAGCCAATATTCATTTAATTGCCTGTAAACTTGCTTAGAGTGGTCTTGAATGTCCTTGCATCCGGGGGTATTAGGGTTGGCAGGATACCATTTATTATCAGAAACGACCTGCATATCATCAAAAATCCAGATATATTATCGTAAACCAACCATTTATTTTATTATCAAAAATAGATTTATATTATCAAAAACGGTTTCCAAGGCTTTATATTCCCGCTGGTGTATCGGTCGTGTTAAAAAAAATGGACCTGTCCCACCTGTAGTCATTCTGGACGGATCTGCTGCCTCCTAAGCAGCAGATCCGTCCCTTTTTATGCAGGAAAATAGGTCCTCCAAGCGCTAAGAATTAAGGGAAGATTGGTCACTTACAAAGAAAAAACATCCCTATGACGAAGGAATGTCCTTGGAGCGGGCACTGCGACCCTCTTCTCTTGAGGTTACGTTGACCTTGGGAGAAAGATGTTTAGATGCTGGCTGTTGGGTTTCACCGGGGGAAGATGACAATTCTTTTGTGATTTCATTGGGCTGTTTTAGTTTGTCATACGTTGTGCCGATATATAATTGTCCTTTTAAATCTTTTATACCAAGGTTGCCGAAATTATTGCTCAAGTCAGCGTGGTCGATGTTGACATTTTCGATTGATAAATGCTCAATGACAATTTTTGAAGGCTCAGGCCGGGTGGAAAGATTGTTCTTTAATCCGGACACCATGCTTGTTTTTAACAATTGAACTTCGTTTTCAAGGGCCTGGATCTTGACCTTCAATTCATTGTGTTCTTCATCGATGCTTTTCTTGATGAATGAAGAGAGTTTTTTTTGAAGATAAGTATACATGTTCTCACATTCTTTTTTGTTGGTATTTTTTACTGTGAGCCTCCGTGCGGTGAAACCTCTTCTATTTTCCTCGGATAAGCCACTTGTATGAGTCCGTTAAAGAATTGTATGTTGATAGATTTCGCCTCGGCTGGTTCAGGCAGGGGAATGGTCCTTTCGAATTCCCCGCTGAACCGTTCTGAATGTATTTCTAAGTCTTTCGGATAGAATTGCTTGACCGTTCCTTTGATCAAAAGGTTTGTGTTGGAGCTCAATGAAAATTTTATATCCTCTTTTGTCAGGCCCGGAGCTTCCAGGATGATGCATACATGTGTGTCATTTTGGTATACATCATACTTGGGAAAGTCATCATCCGTATTGAAGTACCGGGTAGGGTTTTTACTCTCGAAGACGCTGTTCCAGAAGTTATCGCTTTTATACTGATTGGTCAGTTCAAGCCACTTTTTCATTTTTTCAATGTCCATTGTTTATCACCTCATGAAGCGTTCCATCTAGACTTGAAAAGCATAAGGGAAGGACGGGTTCGCAATTTGATCCTGATCGCTGACATCAGGGTCGAGTACACCGGTATTCATTTGTGAGAAGGTAGGAGAAAAATCACCAAATGAAAGGGTGGCTCCGAATAACTTGTCGTTGGACGTATGACTGTTATGAACCGTCGGACCGATATCGACGTTCCCGTTTTGAGTCACTCCATTTACTTTAATATTGAATATGTTGATTTGATAAGGCATCTGGGTCCTCCTTTTCTTTTTCTTCCTCTCGGGCATCAATCGGCACAGGGACCGGTACTGGCAAAGGGGCGCCTACATTGGCTGTATCGGCGTTCGCTACAGCTGTTTGATCATTTACATCCGGATCGATATATGCATTTTCCATCATGGCTTCAGTAGGGGAAGTATCGCCGTATGAAGAGTTTATGCCTTGAGATTTATTGTTGGACGTATGACTGTTATGGACAGCTTCCCCAATGGTGATCGATCCATTGCCGGAAATACTGTTTACCTTCATACAGTATAGGTTTACTACAGTCTGCACAGTTTCCCACCTCTCTGTCTATGAAATACTATATGCTCCAACCAGCCCAATCGTTCGATTCTTTGAGAAATTGCACGGCAGCAGCGGGGAAGCGTTAAGTGGGGGGAAGTACTCCCGGCATCATATTATGAAAAAATGAATACCGCCCCCCGCTTTAGCACCCATTTTTAAGTTATTATTGAGAACGAAGCCATAGTTTGAAATAATTGGCAGTGGAATGACTGCCGCTTCATATTCAATAAGGTATTTTTTTAAAAAAATTTCAGAAAAAGTGAAATAAAATGAAATTTGATTCGACTCATTAATGAGTGTGCACATGGGTGGGGGTTTCGTTAGATGTCATGCAACAGGATTTCCGACTGGTTTTACAAATATAATAAGGATATTTATCATTTCCTGATTTATTATACGGGGTCTGGGGATATTGAAGACTTGGTTCAGGAAGTGTTTTACCGTGCGATAAAAGGGATTGATCGCTTTCAGGAGAATTCCAGCCCGAAGACATGGTTGTTTGGCATTGCCAGGAATGTTGGGTTAGATGAGATCAGAAAGAAAAAACGTTCAAATATCTTAAAAACTTTGGCAGGCAGAGATATCGAGGATTTAAAAGAAAAAAGTCCCGATAGCATTTTGCAGTTCAATGAGCAGAACAGAATACTTTATGAGGCAATCCACTCTTTAAGAAGGAACTATCGGGATGTCATCATCTTGAGAGGGATAAAAGAATTTACGGTGTCAGAAACGGCGGACATATTAAATTGGAACGAAAACAAAGTAAGAATTACATATCACCGGGCGTTAAAAGCTCTACAAACTAAGAAGGAGGGGCTGCAGTGAGAAAGGAATATGACAATCCGCAGATAAATCAACTTGCAAGTGAAATTAACGAAATGCCAAAACCGGATTTTAACAGGCATTTTAATCAATCTGTACAGGAGAAAATTCATGAAAATTTAATGGATGCCGCCAGGAAGCATGAAATGAAAACATCCTTACGAAATAAGATGCAGCCCCTCTTTCTAAGTTTGTCAGGAATAGCTGTATTAGTGATGATAATATCTTTTGTAATTCCTTTTAATCAAATGATTACAAACAATGCAGGTAAAAATGAGGCTTATCATTTCTCAGGAAATGTATATAATCTTCCAAATCAAGTTGTCATAAAGGGATTAAGCAATTTTCCGGAAGGTACCGTTATTACGCTTGAAAAGTCAGGGGATAAGATAAACTCTTTTGAGCTTGAAGACGAAGTGACGGTTAATCGTGAAGGGTCGTTTCAGTTTGTAACCGAACGCGTAAAGAGGGATAAACAGTTCATGCTTAACGTCATCATCTATCCTCATATTCAAACACCGCGTGTGAAAAACATCTTGGGGGAACGAGGTGAGGAGTTAAAAGATGTGAAAAATACAAAAGGCTCATTTAAATATCGCTTCAACGGCAACGATTACTACGGACTTAAGTTGATGGGAGTGGCGTATCGAGTCGACACGGCTGAATACCATCTATTGCCGAACGATCTTAGGGAAATGGAAGACATTGCAGACTAAAAGTAGGATTGTCATCTTATATATACTGCTGATGGTCTTAAGGATGATTGGAGGGGAGAGTAGTGAAATCTGTTATTAAACCTGTTATGGAGATATTATTAATCATATTTGGAATTGTGCTGATCAGTTCGACAACAGCAGTATTTGATGCAGAGACTTCTTATTTTGATAGTCTTCTGTCCGTATTTAAAGATGTCATCCGGCCATACGAGCTTGTTTATGTTAATCCAGTATCTGAAATTGAAAGGGAGGTGTTTCCACTCTTATTCATCGCCTTTTTCAGCAGTGCCAGGATAGTCTTTCTTGCTTTGGCCATTGCCATTCTCACTTCATTGCTTCTGCTCGTATTTTATTTTTTTTCAGGTGAGTTTTTCAAAAATGTTATCAAGGTTTGTTCAGTCGTCGTGAGTTCACTGCCTGATATCTTCATTATAGCCGTTCTTCAACTCAGTGTTATATTGTTCTTCAAGAGCACCGGTGTCTTGTTGATTGATGTAGCATCAACGGGGGAGAATCAAGTGACCCTCTTTCCTGCAGTCACGCTGAGTATTTTACCCACTTTTTTCTTTTTGGGGCTGCTGGTCTCCTTCTTGAATGAAGAGGAACATTTATCATATGTTGAGCTGGCGAAGAGCAAGGGATTGAATAAGTATCGCATTTTGTTTATACATATGATCCGGAATATCTTGATCAGTCTCACGTATCACGGGAAGCAGATTGTGTGGATGATGCTGTCCAATTTATTGATTCTGGAATATCTTTTCAATGTGTTTGGCGTTACCTCTTTTCTATTTTCCTATAATTCTCCTTCCATCTTTGCAATCACTGCCATCCTGTTGTTCCTTCCAATTTATACATTACTAAAGAGCCTTCAGATGATCATTAAGAAAAGGATTGGAAAGGAGATGAGTTTATGACGAGAGGGAAAGCGAAGATTCTAATCATTTTGTGCAGTGGTTTTATCCTCATGCTGCTGGCAGGCAGCATGACGTTTAATTATCTTTATGGTGGAAATATCCCGCAAACGCTGCTGGCATACAGCCAGGATGGAAAGGTCTTAAGTAAAGCACCGTTTGAGCCATCGATTGAACATCTCTTTGGAACAGACCGGAACGGATACGATATGTTCTATAAAGTACTTCAGGGTGCGCAATATACCCTTGGTGCGGCAGTCGTCATCTCAATGCTGAGCTTTGCGGTCTCTTTCATCGCGGGGGTCGTTTGGGGATTTATGAACTCTGCCAATCAGTTCATCTCTCAAACTCTGCTATCATCCCTATATTTCATCCCCCAATCCATCATTGCCTACAACATACTATTCCCATTACTATGGGAGCCGCAGGGAGGTTTTGACACAACGTTTACGGAAAGAGTGATGCTGACCATTATCACCCTTGCGATCATCACCGTCCCGACCACGGCCGTTTTAATCTCAAATGAGACCAGGGAGATACTGAAAAAAGAATTCATATTGAGCGCAAGGGTGCTCGGAGGCAGCAGGCTCTTTCTATTCAAAAAACATGTCATGCCTCACTTGAAGCTAAGACTCTTCATCATTTATCCGAAAGTCGTTATTCAGGTATTGTTGATTATAGTGCATCTTGGTTTTTTTCAGTTGTTCTTTGGCGGCACGGACGTATGTTATGGACCTTTCTGCGATCCACCCAAACCTATCGTTCAGGAATGGGCAGGACTCATGGCCCTGAATTTCCATGAACTCTTTAATGCCTGGTGGATCTTCATGGTTCCTATGATCTTCTTTTCTTTCACAATCCTTTCGTTGAATGGTGTTGCCAGGGGGATAGAAGTGATGTTGGAATCCAGTGTAGGAAATGGAGCGAAAAAGGAGCCAAAAGAAAAGGCAAGTCAAACAACAAGTATTAAGAGAATGCCCAGGGTAGAAGATTTTAAGAGAATTAGTGGACAGGATGCGGACGGTTCTCATATTGTTTTTTCAAACACTACATCATCAAAAGGCTGAAATTTGAAGCGGGGTTCACCGGGTTTTTTAGAAAAATTGAAAAGGAATCATTCCTAATAGGCATGCTTAACCAGTTCTGACTTTTCCCGGAAAAGGATAAAGTGACAGATGCGATCAAATACGGCATCTGTCACTTTATTTTTCTACTTATACAAAATCATCACACTATAGAATAATATAGGTGAAGAAAATTTGATATCTATAATCTCCATTGAAGTGTCGGATAGAAATTCATTAACCCTTTTATCCAGTGTGTTTTCGGTCCAGCCTGTGATTGTTTTGACTTTCAACATATTCCCCTCCGTTTAATCAAGAGTTCTATATACAATTTAAAGTATGGGTAAGGATGGAAATAATGTCAAATAACGATTCGCCAGTCCACCACTTCTATTCTGCACCCATTTGAACAAAAGCTATGTTCTTAGCCGTAGTAAACATATCGCCATCATACCCGGATTTTTTTCATCCTGCCTCTCTGGATGTCCGGGGTGATTAATTATGATTAGAACACTTAAGGAATTATGTACGAAAGCATGATCAAAATCATATTCTTATCAAAATATAAAACCGGGAACCTAACAAATCCATGAATCGTCTTATTATTAGGAAAGGGGGAGTGTCTATAATGAATATGAGGCAGGAAGAAGCCGGACAGGGGTCCGATAAAGAAATCCTCATTGAATTGATGGAACAATACGGCGATATGGTCCTGCGGATTGCATATACGTATGTGAAAGAAAAGCAGCTGGCGGAAGACATATCGCAGGAAGTGTTCTTAAAATGTTATCAGTCTTTACATACATTTGAACAACGATCAAGCTACCGGACATGGCTCTACAGAATTACGGTGAATACGTGCAAGGATTATGTGAAAAGCTGGTCGTTCCGGCATCTCATTCCGACGGAGGCAGGCGCGCTGGATATCATCCATGACGCTGATACGGTCAGCGGGGATGTCATCAGCCGGGAAGAGAGAAGTAATTTATTTCAAAAGGTGCTCAGGCTACCGGTGGGTTACCGTGAAGCGGTCATCTTCTATTACTATGAGGAATTGTCAGTGGAAGAAATCGCCAAAATCCTCGATGTGAAGGTGAATACAGTGAAAACACGTCTTCATCGCGGACGGAAAAGGTTAATGAAAACGATGAAAGGTGGTGGAATCTTTGAAGAATAAGTGGCAGTATCCTGATGAAATGGAGGACTTGACTTTTGAAAAGGAACACCAAAAGAACGTATTGGATAAAATCGGCCAGTTATCAAATAAGAAGACGGGAAGGCGTAAAAGGACATATCCGCTTGTGGCTGCTTTTGCTTGTATCATCCTGGTCAGTAATTTCTGGCTCTTCCATGAGAATATCGAGGGAGTGCTGGCGAAACTGCCTTATATCAGTCAGTTCATAAAGCAGGATGAAGACCGGATGGAGCGGATGCAAGTCATGCTGGGAGAGCTCGATCGCCTGTTGGATCAGAAAGGTGTCGACATGCCAAACTGGAATTTTCACATGAATGTAGATGAGAAGGTCTTCACGGTCGAGATAAAAGACTGGCCTGATCAAAAAGATGTGATCAAGGAGCCGGTCAGGAAGATCATGAAGAAAAACGGATTCTCGGATTACAAGCTGACGGTGGTGCCTTACCAGAAGAATAAAGTGGATTCGGATGTCACGGAAGAAGAAATCGAGCAGTATGTGAAGGACAGTGAAGCCTTAGAGGAATCGCTGACAAAGCGTCTGGAAGAGGAGAATTTTGAATTGATGTTCCCTGTGAATATTCAGATGAATCCTACGCAGGGAGTGTACATCAGCGTCATCGTCCCTAAAACCGAGACGCGGCTGGATTTATTGGAGAGCATCATGAAAGAAGAAGGCAGGAAATACATTGATAAACCTGAAATTGATATACGTCAGGTTGAGAAAAAAGCCAGGGAGCAAGAAGTACGCTGGGAAAAAACAGGGGTCATAAGCGATATCGCCCGTGCCATGACCGAATCAGACACCTATCCGGTCACTGGCTTTGCTTACTCCTTCCATCCCTATCCGCTGCAAATCACCATTAAGACATCACTCAACCCGGGAGATCCCGATGCCAGGAGTATTGCAAACGAAATCAAAAGCGAAATAAAGCTTTACATCGATACCGCTGAAGGAACAGAAACAATCAGGGGAGATGAATTTGAGATCAAGGTTACCGGGAAGGGGAAAAAGGAGATTGATTGATGAAGAGACAACTCCCTCTCCGTTAACTTATTTACACCAATAGCCTAATTTTCACCAAAGAATTAAATCGAAATGGAAGAAGCGCAGGGAGAATCCCTCGCTTCTTTTTTTGGTGAGATTCGTAATTCGCTATTATTTATGATTCAATATGCTACAATTAAAATATGGAATAAATTAGAAATGAAAACTTTTCTTTACCTGAACTTACTCCAAAGGAATGGGTGTTTACGAAGAACGCAGACCTTCTGGAAAGTTTTTCTCGGAAAGATAAAATGATTTCCGCTGATTAACTGAAACAATTATAAAAGCGCAGGTATTATTCTTGTGCTTTTTATAGAGATAGTAAATGTCCAAATGAGTAAAAGTATTGATAACTATCTTCTATAAGAGGGCGTGGGAGTTTATTTATATTCGGTGGGGGGGAGGTACAAGCTTTGCTAAATTAAGTGCTCTGAATAGGAGGAATTCATGTATAGAATATGGAAGAAGTAACAGGAAAATCATAATTCTAGGTAAGGGAGAGTGAAGTTATGTCAAAAAGGATTGATACAATCGAGGATGTCCTTGAACATTATAAGCAGGCTGTAAACGAGAGGGACAGCGACAAATTTTTAACAATATACTCATCCGGTGTACATATTTATGACTGCTGGGGGAGCTGGGAGTGCAAAGGAAAAGATGCTTGGAGTGATAGCGTTGCAGGCTGGTTTAACGATTTAAAGGAAAATGGAGACGTCCTTAAAGTGGGAATTGAAGATGTGGTGATTGAAGAAAATGCGAATCTCGCATATGTCCACTGTGCTGTCACGTTTGCTGCTTTCAAAGAAGGATCCGAAGAGAAACTCCGTCAGATGATCAACCGGTTTACCTTTGGATTGAAAAGGGTGGACGGCTCCTGGCTGATTACACACGAACATTCTTCTTTGCCGATTAATATGGAGGACGGGAAGGGAATGTTTGATTTGAGGTGAGGGAAGAGTGATGCCGTGGACCGGCCCGGAGAAACAGTGCGTGTTTTAATAAGTTTTATCTCGATCCTTTTTCCAGTTATATGGCTTGTTTGCCCAATTCATAAGCAGCATTGCCAGAAATATAAAAAAACAAATACTGATATTGGCTGCCCACTTTATATGTCCATTGATGATACCTTGCCAGGAGGTTAATACTAAGAAATAGATGACAGGGTATCGGATGCTATTTTTAAACAAGGTTACTGCCCCCTTTTTTAGAATACCATCTGTTCGTTTATATATAGTGCAACCTCTACACTTAATTATAACGCATTATCCATTTTTTGTAATCTGCATCCAATTAAAAAGGAGTAGTTCTATTATGCAAAAAGTCACCCCATTTTTAATGTTCCAGGACGGCAATGCTGAGGAAGCAATGAAGTTCTACACTTCCATTGTGGAGGATTCTGAAATTACGAATATCGTTCGTTATGGTGCCGATGAAAGCGGGGATGAAGGCACTGTCATGAAGGCAACGTTCGAATTGAAGGGACAGGAATTCATGTGCATTGATAGTAATATAAAGCATCAATTTGCCTTCACTCCTTCCTTTTCAATATATGTCACGTGTGAAACCGAAGAAGAACTTGATCATCTTTATGAGAAGCTGAATGATGGGGGACAGGCTCTTATGCCGTTGGGGAATTATGGGTTCAGTAAAAAGTTCGGCTGGTTGAATGACCGGTTTGGGGTTTCTTGGCAGTTGAATTTGCCTGGGTGACTTGGGAGTGGGGAGTATCGGGATTTGTGGTCAGATACTTGGCCCCCCAAATGTATGCCCTGCAACGAAGGAAGAAGGCCAATGACCATAAAAGATGGACAGTAGGGCGAGTGGCCATGTACTGGGGTTCAAATAGTGACCTAAATATAGTAATTTGACAGGGAAATTCACTTTTTTCAGCGGATTTCCCTTTGGTTTAGTTAAAATCCATTATTGATGGGACACTGGTGCAGGTATTTGTATAATTAGCAGGGGTATTATAGTGGATTTGATGGGGTTTATTATTGAAAACAACAAATTTATTATCGAAAAATCCAATTATCAAAAAACACAAATTTTTTATCAAAACTATGTTTGTAACACGCTTAATACCCACATGTGTATACCCAACAAAGCCAAATGAGAACGGTTCAACCCGCCTCAAAGAAAGCAGGATGAGAACCGTCCCCAATCAACCAACCCAAAGCAGGATGAGAACCGTCCCCGATCAACCCATTCAACCCTAATCCATCCCCTTCAAAGCCTCCTTATACCGCTGATAATAAGCTTCCACATTATTCAACAACAATAGTTCAGTATATAAGTACACTTTCATATTGAAGTTGTTGAAATCAATGGTGGTCAGATCTTGTATTTTTTTGATTCGATAATTCAGCGTGTTCGGATGGATGAACAGTTCATTGGCGGTCTGTTTACCCTTGCCGTCATTTTTCAGATATACTTCGAGTGTACGGAGCAGATCTGTCTGTTTTTTGACATCATTTTTGATCAACGACAGCAGATCATCGCTGTAGTAATCCTTTGATGTGTTTTTTTCGTAGAGGGCAGGCAGGTACCGGTAAATGCCCAATTGTGCAAATTCCCTTGGCATTGATTCAGGACGCGGGCTGATGAAGTTGGCGGTTTCAATGACTTCTGACGCTTCCAGGAAGCTTTTCCTCATTTGATAGAGGGAAGTGTATTCTTTTCCGACTCCGATCAGGAAGTTATAAAATTGTTCATCTCCTGTTTGTTCTTTGACTTTTGCGGTCAACTCCCTGGCTGATTCCAAAGAGGATAGTGGTTTATCTGCTTTTCCGTAGAGGACGATGATTACCTGGTATTCTGTTTTCAACGCATAAACCGTTGAGTGGAAGGCTGTTTCTTGCACGAGCCTTTCAAGATGATGGAGCATAGGCTTATATTGTGGTGATGTGATTGAATAAACGGCCACGGTGAATCGTTCCGGCAGTGTCAGTTTGACGAGTGATGCATCGTGGCGGAGCTGGCTTTCACTTCCGTATTCATGCTGGAGGAGACGCCATAATACTTCTTCTTTTTTGTCTTTTTTAAAATTAGCCTTCGCGTAAATATCATTAATCAGATTACCCAGGTGAGTGGAGATCTCTTCAAGAAAGGCAAGCTCTTCACTTTGGAGAAGGCGGCCGGATTCCTGGACCCAAATATAGCCGATCGTATTCCCAAGGTACTTGGCGGCAATGACGACACGCTGGTGGAACCCGAGCTCCTCCATGGATTGGACCCGGATCGGACTCGATTGGTTTTCAAGCCTGTGTACGATGCCTTCTTTTTTCAGCCGGTCGATGATGAAAGTCGGACATTTCTTCGTAAGGATTGTCTTTTGCTGTGTCTGGTCGAATTTATCGAAAGAGGAACTGTATGAAATCAATTCAAAATTTTTATTTTCGATGATGACGGGGTTGCCTAATTTCGAACTGATCAATTCCGTCGCTTTATGGATATCTTCAGCCTGCAGGATTAAATCTTTTGCTTCCATAGGGATCTTACCTTTCAACGAGAGTTATTATCCCTATTATATCGTTTAATTTCTGAATGAAAAGGAAAAGCTCCCCGTTGGCAGGGGAGCTTTTATCATATGAAGGATATTCATTTTGATCAGGATGCCTGGAATTGCATCAGCACCGGATGTCTAGACGGTCAGCCTTCAGATTATTCCTCATCCATGAAAGGATAGGCAATTTCCGTAGTAGGAGCAAAGTTTTCTTTGATGATGCGCGGACTTGTCCAGCGAATCATGTTGAAGACAGATCCTGCTTTATCGTTTGTACCAGAACCGCGTGAACCGCCGAATGGCTGCTGGTTGATTACGGCACCGGTTGGTTTGTCATTGATATAGAAGTTTCCGGCTGCCCCTGATAAGCGGCGCTCAAGATGCATGATGGCTTCACGGTCCTGTGCGAAGATCGCGCCAGTCAATGCGTACATAGACGCTGTATCGACTGCAGTCAATGTGTCTTCCAATTGATCATTTTCATATACATAGATCGTTAATACTGGCCCGAAAATTTCTTCTGTCATCGTTTTGAAGCTTGGATTCGTTGTCACGATGACTGTCGGTTGAACGAAATAGCCGACTGAATCATCATATGTGCCGCCGGCAATGATTTCTGCTTCTTCAGAATCTGCCGCGTAATCGATGTAGCTTGTGATGGAATCAAAAGCCGGTTTGTCGATGACCGCACCCATAAAGTTCCTGAAGTCACGGACATCGCCGACTTTAAGCTTAGCCGTTTCTTCCAATACGCCAGCTTTCACTTCTTCCCACATGCTTGCAGGGATGTAGGCACGGGATGCTGCTGAACATTTTTGACCCTGATATTCAAAGGCTCCGCGGACAAGGGCAGCGACCACTTTGTCTGCCTGAGCTGTTTCGTGGGCGAATACAAAGTCTTTTCCGCCGGTTTCCCCGACGAGACGAGGGTAGGATTTGTAGTTCATGATGTTTTCCCCGACATTTTTCCAGATGGTCTGGAACGTGCTTGTAGATCCTGTGAAGTGGAATCCGGACATGCGAGGGTCCGTCAAGACTACTTCTGATACCTGCGAACCGCGGGAAGGGACGAAGTTGATGACCCCTTTAGGCAATCCTGCTTCTTCTAAAATACGCATGAAGTAGTAGTTTGATAGTACAGAAGTTGATGCCGGTTTCCAAACGACTACGTTCCCCATGATGGCAGGGGCTGATGGCAGGTTCCCGCCGATTGCCGTGAAGTTGAATGGGGAGATCGCCAATACGAATCCATCCAATGGACGGTATTCCAAGCGGTTCCAGATATTTTTCATGCTGTCCGGCTGCATTTGATAGATTTGGTTTGCGTAATCGACGCCGAAACGAAGGAAGTCAGCTAATTCTTGTGCTGCATCAATTTCAGTTTGGTATGCTGTTTTGGATTGACCCAGCATTGTTGCCGAATTGATGACGTCACGGTAAGGACCTGAGATCAAATCAGCCGCTTTGAGGAAAATGGATGCACGGTGCTGCCACGGCATGTTGGCCCATGATTCTTTTGCAGCCATCGCAGCTTCGACAGCGTCACGCAGCTCTTTTTCGCCAGCAAGTGAAAAGTTTGCAAGGACATGTTGATGATCATGCGGCATGACGACTTGCTTCACTGAATCCGTCTTGATATTTTCCCCATTGATGATCACAGGGATATCGACTACTGTTTCCGATTGGCGCTTTAATTCTGCCTTTAATGTTTCTCTTTCTTTCGTACCTGGTGCGTACGTATTGCCTGGCTCATTTGTAGGTGTTGGGATATTGAAAACTCCGTTACTCATGTTTTTCACATTCCTTCCTTAAATTAATGTATAAAACTACTTCTTGAAGATTCCCTTCAGTGCAAACGCGATGTTTGCCGGCCTTTCCGCCAGCCGCCTCATGAAATACCCGTACCAATCCTCCCCATATGGCAGGTAAATACGGACGGTATACCCTTTTTTCAAGAGATCGGACTGCAATTGATTCCTCATTCCATAAAGCATTTGAAACTCAAAGCGGTCGTTCGGGATGTTGTGTTCTTTTACTAAGCCGATGGTGTAATCGATCATCGCTTCATCATGGCTGGCCACGGCGGTATAATGACCGTTCAAAAGCTGCTTTTTTATAAGTTGTTTGAGATTCTCATCCACATTTTGTTTTTCAGGGAACGCATCACTGCTTGATTCTTTGTATGCACCCTTCACAAGTCTCAAATATGGAGAGAACTGGTGGAGGTCATCGACATCCTTATCTGATCGATAGAGATAGGACTGGATGACTGTACCCACATTTTCGTACTTCCGGCGAAGCGTTTTGTAAATATCAAGGATGGCATGGCACCTCGCTGAATCCTCCATATCAAGGGTAACCGTGATTCCATGCTCTTTTGCCTTGGATAGGATCAATTCCATGTGTTCTAGCACGAGGTCACGGCTGATATCCAATCCAAGGGAGGTCAGCTTCACAGACATTTCAGTGTCAAGCTGGTGGTAAGCGATTGCACTTAAACTCTCGATACACTCCCGGACATGTGCCTGTGCATCATCAATGGAATCAACAAATTCACCAAGGTGATCAACTGTAACCTGGAATCCTTCCTGATTCAATTGACGAATCAAAGGAATGGCTTGTGAAAAGGTTTGTCCGCCAATGATCTTATCAGCTCCAAATTTCGATCCCCAACGCTTGGCCATTCGATCCAATGCTTTATTGTAGGAAAGGTACAAGAAAAAGCGCTTACTTATGGCTTCCAAGACTGCCACACCTCCTTATCATAGCTGATTATCTGCGAAACAGGGTAAATAAACGGAAATTCGTTTAACTATTTCCTCTGTTAAGAAAATTATAACGATAATGTACGGCATGAAACAACGTGTTCGAATCACAATAATGTTAGTGTCGATTTATGGTTTAGCCACAAAAGGGGGAAGGGTAGTGGGGACAGCTTTTCAGCAGCAGGCGGAGTGGGGAGGGTTTAGGTTTAAACTATGTTTGCCGTTGGGTGCACGCGGGTTATCGTTTAAGGCAGGGAAAAGAAATTCATACACGTAATCGTTCAAATTACATTTTCAGCCGTTAAGTTTCTGTGAGTAACAATCTCTGAAATTAAAAATTTTGGAGCGGGAATGGTTTTCTTCTTGCCTCTAACAGCCGGAAGAAAACCGTCCCCACTGAACCACCTAACCCGGAATCGGGTGCACCGAATAATCATCCACGATGGAATGGGTGGAAATCAGCTTGTCTTGGAGGGAGTCTACGCATATCTCCGAACCAATGCCGGTGCCTGCAGGGACTTTGATGAATCCGTCGTCCATGACGATGTCTTCCTGGATGATGTCCTCCTTCCAGTAATGTGATGAAGGTGCTGTGTCTCCAGGGATGATGAAGTTCGAAAGTGTTGTCATATGGAGATTGTGAGATCGGCCGACCCCTGTCTCGAGCATTCCGCCGCACCATACAGGGACATTGTGTTCTTTGCACAGGTCGTGGATGCGGATGGCTTCCTGCAGCCCGCCGACACGGCCGATCTTAATGTTGATGATTTTGCAGCTGCCCAATTTAAGCGCTTTTCGTGCGTCTTCATAGGTATGGATGCTTTCATCCAGGCAAATCGGTGTCGTGATGTTTTGCTGCAGAGTGCTGTGGTCGATGATGTCATCATGCGCGAGAGGCTGCTCGATCATAAGCAGGTTGAATTGATCCAATTGCTTCAAATGTTCGACGTCATCCAGTGTGTAAGCGGAATTGGCGTCTGCCATAAGGATGATGTCGGGGAAACTCTCCCTGACTTTTTTGAGGTACTCGATGTCTGCACCGGGCGCAATTTTGACTTTGATCTTCTGGAAGCCTTCTTTGACGTACTGCCCGACTTTGGAGACCAGTTCTCCTGGAGAGGACTGAATGCCGATGCTTTTGCCGACAGCAATCTTTTTCTCCCGGCCGCCGATGGCTTCGTACAGGGGCATGTCATTCTTCTTGCTGTAAACATCCCACACCGCCGTCTCGAGGGCTGCCTTCGCGATTTGGTTCCTCCTGACGAAGGAAAGCATGCGGTGTACGTCCCGCGGGTGTTTGATTTCTCTTTTGATCAATCTCGGGACGAGGAAATCCTTCAGCATATAGACTGCGGTCCTGGTGGTTTCTTCATTGTAGTACGGCTCATCGCTCGTTACGGTTTCGCCCCATCCGGAGAGGCCGGATTCATCGATGACCTCGACAAGGCAGACCTCTTTGTTCTTCAGCGTGCCGAAACTGGTCGTGAAGGGGGCTTTCAGGGATACATTGATGGTATGGAGTTTGACTTCCTTTATCACTACCGATTGCATGTTTACCCGTCCTTTCTGGAATGAAGTTTGACGATTTCCGTCAAGATCTCGATGCCGTTGAATAAAGCGTCTCTTTCAAAGGTCATGTCGGGATGATGAAGTCCCGGCTGCAGATCACACCCGAGTCCCACCATGGTCGCCTTCAAATGCGGATGCTTGATCGTATAAAAATGAAAGTCGTCCCCGCCGGGTGTCACGAGGGGATCGGTTACGTTCTGTTCTCCGAGGACATTCCTGATCGCTTTTTCTGCCACCGCCTGCGCCTCTTCACTGACTTCAGCGGCTGCGATGCCGTAATCCCTTGTCACCTTCATCTCCACCCCGTACAGTTCCCCGGTCGTTTCGATGATTTCCTTCACCCGTTCCTGTAATTGATCCATGAGTTCATTCGTCTGGGCACGTAAATCAAGCCCGATCGACGCACTTCCTGGGATGATGTTCAGGTTCTTTCCGCCGGACATGAACTTCGTCACCTTGATGGAGTGGGCGATTGTCGGGTTTAAATGGATGGTATTGAGTGTATTCAGGATGTGATTGCCTATTTCGATTGCGTTGTGTGTCAAGTGGGGGCGCGCCCCGTGTGCGTCATCTCCAAGGATGTCAAATTCCAAGGACCTCGTTGCCCCATGCAGGATGGAAGGGGTGGCATATCCGTTCGCTGTTTCCTGGATCGGGCGCAAATGGATACCGTAAAGAAAGTCAACGTCATCGACTACTCCTTCTTCAGCCATTTTCAGTGCGCCGGCCCCGACTTCTTCTGCAGGCTGGAAAATGAATCGGACGCCGATTTTTTCTTTTAGCTCCTCATCATCCAAGATGTTCCATAGTACCCCGAGGACCATGGTCATATGCGCGTCGTGTCCGCATGAGTGGTTCGCCTGAAGCTCACCGTTCACTTTCTGCCACAGTGCATCGATATCGGCACGGATCGCGATGACCGGCACATTGCCGCTGAAATTCCCGAAGTCCCCGATCACGCCTGTGCAGTCTTTGAACGTGCGGACTCTGCAGCCGGCGTCGGTCAGGATCTTCTCAATATAGGATGTTGTTTTCTTCTCTTCCCAGCTGATTTCAGGATGGGTATGAAGATGTTCGAAGGTGTCTTTAATTTTTTCTTTAAAAGGTGCATGCATAAGTTCATTTCTCCCTTTACTTGATATAGTAGGTGTTCGCCGGATTGACGAAGTCCATCTTTCCTTTCACCTGAGCAAGATGAAGGAGAAGCGTGTTCAACACGGAGAACGTGATCGGCCCTTTTTCAAGGATGGATTTCTTTGCCGAGTGAATGGTAAGGACATGATCCCCGTATTCCGCGATCGGCGAGAGCTTCGAGTCTGTGATCACGATCAGGGTATTGCCGTTTTCTTTCGCTTCCTTTGCAAGCCGGATCGATTCCAGCGCATACCGGTAGTAGGAAAAGATGATGACCGTATGCTCTTTGCCGGGCTTCGTGAAGCCGATATCCGTTTCCGGCCGGTACAGTGAAGTGTTGTCGATCAGATGATGAAGCAGGAAGTAAAACCAATGGGCATACGAAAACGAATGATAGTAGCCGACAACGCTCGTGGACTGGGTTTCAGCCAGGCAGTCAATGATGTCCTGCGCCGCTTTCCAGTCGATGCTTTCGGAGGCGTGGTGAATATTCTCTTCATCCATCTGCATGATCCTCATAAACGAATTGGCTTCCTCGGGATTGCTCTCCCTTCTTGTCGGTTTCAATGAAAGCAGGCTTTGCTGCACATCTTTCTGCAGCTCCCCGTAGCCTGAATACCCGATTGCCTTACAAAATCGGATGACCATCGTTTCACTGACATCGATGATTTCAGCCGTCTTTTTGGCAGGGTGGGTCGCGAATAGGACTGGATTTGCGCGCAGCGATTCTGCTACTGTTTTCAATCCTTTTGTTAAATGTTGATAGTGCTTTTCGGTTTTTTCTACGTATGACATGATTCATTCTCCATTAAAATAAAGTATTTAATTTATTGTTGTTAATTTGAATTGTATGCTTTATTATAAAGCTAGTCAACAGAATTTTCAGAAGATTAAGAAGAGGAGGCGGATAAAATGGAAGTCCAAACAGTCACGTCTAAAGAAAAGAAACGGAAAAAGTGGGGGATCCCCGATGCTTATGTGATCTTATTTGGCATCCTGGTCGTGATCGCAGTCTTGACCTATCTCATTCCTGCAGGCGAATTTTCAAGGGAAGAGGTCGACGGAATCACAATGGTGGTTCCGGAAAGCTATCAGCAAGTGGATTCATCCCCTGCAACGTTGATGGATGTCTTCCTTGCGATTCAGGAAGGGATGATCAGTTCGGCGCCGTTGATCTTCCTGGTATTGATCATTGGCGGAGCATTTGCCGTCATCGAATCCACCGGGGCGATAGACGCCCTCATTTTAAAAACGATTGAAAAGACACGGAACAAAGAATTATTGCTGATCATCGGTGTCAGTGTCCTGTTCTCGATCTTCGGCGCGCTGGGCATCATCGTCAACGCAGTCATTGCATTCATACCGATCGGAATCATCCTTGCCCGCTCCATGAAGCTCGATGCCATCGTCGGCGTCTCAATCATTTACCTAGGCGCCTATGCTGGCTTCAATACGGCATTTCTTGATCCATTGACAACAGGTACAGCCCAGCAGATCGCGCAGCTGCCTTTATTCTCAGGGATCGGCTACCGCATCGTCATTTACCTGGCAGTCCTGATTTCAACCATTGCCTATGTGGCGTACTATGCGAAAAAAATAAAGAAAGACCCTTCGAAAAGTGTTCTTGGAAAGAACCCTTTTCCTAAAATGGAGCAAAAAGAAGAAGTGGCCAAGAAACAGGAAATTACCGGTCTACATAAACTTGTGCTCGCCTGGCTGGTCGTCGGGATCGGAATCTATGTGTTCGGGGTATTTCAATATAAATGGGCGCTGAATGAAATGGCTGCCATCTTCCTGATCATCGCCGCAGGTACCGCCATCCTTGCAAAAATGAGCCCCAATAAACTAGTGGCGGAATTTTTCGAGGGAGCAAAAGGACTCGTATACGGCGCACTGATCATCGGTATGGCCAGGTCCATCGTGGTCATCCTGGAGAACGGGAAGATCCTCGATACGATTGTCCAGGGAATGGCAGCCGTCATGACCCCTTTCACCAGCGTAATGGGTGCCCTGGTCATGTTCGTTGCCAATCTCATCTTCAACATCCTAGTCTCGTCCGGAAGCGGACAGGCCGTCATCGTCATGCCGATCATGACACCGCTCGCCGACCTGATGGAAATCCCGAGGCAGGTTGCTGTCCAGGCTTATAAGATGGGGGATGGGTTTACCAACACCATCACGCCGACATCCGGCATACTCATGGCGAACCTGGCGATTGCCGGGATCTCCTGGACCAAGTGGATCCGGTTCATGATGCCGCTTCTGCTTATATGGATTGTGATGGGATCTGTGTTCTTGGTCATCGGGGTGATGATGGACTGGGGACCGTTCTAACAATAGACTTAAAAAGAATTGAGGAAAGGCTGTTGACAATGTCGACAGCCTTTTTTTGCGGGGCAACTCTGTCTTGAGAAGCAGGATGAGAAGCGGTTCCATTTGAGCTGGTGTCGGTTTAATGGTTTAGTCCTAACCGGGGAGTACTGGTCAGCTGAATAGCTGAATCAAAGGTGGGGCGCGGGGACAGGTACCAATGACCCAAATAAGTGTCTCAAAACTGAGAATTGATAGCGGGTAAACACTATTTACAAGGTTTACAGTCAATTTAGTCAGATTTCAGTAAGAAATGACTGGAGACTTCTATGATAGAGAGGAGTTTATATTTGTCACCGGGGGTATTATCCGGTAAGGGGAAAATTTTATTATCAAGAACGGCCGACTTATTATCAAAAATCTGGATGTATTATCAAAACCGAACATTTTATTATCAATAATATAAATATATCAAACCCATAATTCCTGCTGTTTTAATACCTGGTGGTGTATCATCGCCAATGACACTGATTTCCATGATAACAAAATTTGTCTTGAGTAACGTAAAGTGTTTTGGAATAATTGATATAAGGGTAATAGAGTGCAATTTTAATAAAGTGCTAGAAGCGGGAGGATCAAACGGATGGTCAAAAAGAAAAATGAAACATTTGAATGGATTAAATCCTTGGGTGTTGCGTTAGTCATCGTGTTGGTTGTGAGAGCTTTCTTATTTACACCCATCCTTGTTGACGGGGCTTCGATGAATACCACACTGCACGACCAGGATCGGATGATTGTATCCAAGATAGGAGAACCTGAGAGATTCGATATCGTTGTGTTTCATGCAAATGAGAAACAGGATTATATCAAGCGCGTGATCGGGCTGCCGGGGGATAAGATAGAGTACAAGAACGATACCTTGTATGTAAATGGGAAAGCGTATGAGGAACCATACCTTGATGAACAGAAAGAAAAGACTGATGGCGATCTGACGATGTCTTTTAAGTTGGAGAATACCGCTGTCGGCCAGGCGACTGTGCCGGAGGGCCATTTGTTCGTCATGGGCGATAACCGAAGGAATAGCACGGACAGCAGGATGATTGGAGCAGTCCCTATTGATCAAGTTGTAGGGACAACGAATGTAGTGTTTTATCCGTTTGAGGATATGAAGATTATTAAAAATAAATAGTTTCACAGAAGAGGAGCTGAAGATTGGGTGATTGGTCTTCAGTTTTCTTTTTCAGAAAAAAAGGAGGCTGATCGAATGCAGGGAAATAAACATATTTGGGAACATCAATATGCCAAGAAAGAGAAGAATCTATGGGGATTGAAGCCAATCGATACTCTCGTTGAGTACGCGAGCCTGGTTGAACAGAGTGGAAAGGTGCTGGACCTCGGGATGGGAGAAGGGAGGAACGCTCTCTATTATGCAGGTAAAGGGTTCAACGTAGAAGGGATTGATATTTCGGAGACGGCCGTCAACCGGGCAATATCTATCGCGGAAGATCATGGGCTTAGGCTGGAAGCAAAAGTAAATGATTTGATTAGCCTTGAAATAGAAGAAAATGCGTATTCGGTGATTATTTTGGCAAACGTGCTTACCTTCTTTAAGGATGAAGAAATTAAGCAAGTGATCGACAAAGCAAAAAAAGGGTTGATGGAGGGCGGCTTACTCTATATCAATGCGTTTAATACCCAAGACCCAAGTTACGAAAAGAATGTCATGAATGCCGAGAAGATCAGTGACCATACGTTCTATCGTTCCAAGTCAGATTCATATATTCACTTTTTCACCCGGAAAGAATTAGAAAGTTATTTTGAAGGGTACCAAACGATAAAGGTTTCGGAGAGTTATTTGCTGGATGTGAGTCACGGGGAGCCACATTATCATGGGACGGTTGAGATGATGGTGAAGAAGTGAGGAGCGGATGTTTTTTTGTTGCTTTTATTATGGTTTAAGGTAGTGATGTGAAATTCTGTGTGATATAGTTATGGAAACACATCAAAAGCAGGTGAAGAAGTCCGACATGGAAGCGGCCTTGTATACATGGGCTGATTTATGATTGGGAACGAGTGAAAAATCAATTTGAAGCACGCTGATAAAAGCATGTTTGTATGCTTGTTTGGTATGCCGATTGATTTTTTACTCTTCGGATTTCTTTCTTTACTAAACCGCAGAGTAATCTCTGTGGTTTTTTGTGTGTAAAAAAAGTTGAATGGAGTGGTTTTTTTGAAACGGTATATTGTTCATGATGGAGAAATTAATGTAAGGGTCACCGAATGGGGTGGTGAGGATAAACCGGTGATTTTTTGCCTGCACGGGCTGGGGAGTACAGCTCTTAGTTTCATCGAAATAGCGGAAGAACTGAAGAATGATTACAGGATCGTCAGCATAGATGCTCCCGGCCATGGTAAAACCGAACCATTTCCCCGTCCCGAGAGCTATGAAATGCCTGCACTGGCTGATTGGCTGGATCTCATAATAGACCTGCTGAAAATCGATGCATTCTATTTTTTATCGCATTCCTGGGGAAGTTTTGTTGCTCTATTTTATATACTTCATCATCCTGAGAAGGTTTTGGGGGCCATTCTCATCGACGGCGGATATCAAACAAAAAGGCGCATGTCCTTGTCAATGGAAGAAGAGGTGGCATTTCAAGAAAACGATTTTGAAGAATACGTAGAAACATGGGAAGAATTTTTGGAAGCGGCCGTGTTTGGCGACTCCAGAAGAACTCCACTATTGCTGACTGCAGCCAAGGATTTGGCTCTTTATAAGGAGGGGAGGTATTATTGGCACGCAAGAGGGGAGACGGGCGGTAACATCATTAAAGGCATGCACAAAGATGAAACAGAGGATATCTATGAAAAACTCCCCCGGGACATAGATATTTGCATGCTTCGGGCCACCCTTCCTGAATCACAGGCTCCATATAGGAATCTAACCTCCAAGATTTTCGAACAAAAAACGGGTGCGACGGTGAAATTGATTCCTGATACATCCCATATACTGCATTGGGATAACCCTGTAGTGGTGATTAGTGAGATAAGAGAGAGATGGTGAATGTTCTTCCCTATGAGATGCGGGAGCTATAACAGCAATTAATATGAAGTAAATAAGGTTCCAAATTAATAATAATATTGTTTAATTTTGAATATTTTGAAATAATTGGTTTAGTTTATTAAAAAATACGAGGGACTGGTTCTCGTTAACCACTAACCATCTTCAACCAATTGATAAGAGGCGATCTTGAATGAGAAAAAATATTATGCTCCTGTTCACTTCAGTCGTGGTTCTTGCCGCAGCTTATGCTTGGAATCAATCAACGAAGTTATACGGTAATGATAAGGAATCCATCATCGACGTGATAAAGTCAGTTGAAGGTTATGAAGATAAAGACATTCAGCTTATACAAATCAATGATTTTGATGATGTAAGGATTGCAGGGTTTCTAGCCAATCAACAGCCATCCTATATAAATTTTGTCAAAAATGATAAAGGTAATTATGAGTGGAAGCATATTGAATCCACTCAGGATGAGGCATTTGCGATGTTTTTACCTGGCTGGGAACTTGAAAAGATTATGTTCGTGGCAAATGGTGAAAATGACATTGCAAAAATGACAGTGGATATCAACGCGGAAACCCTGAAGCAAACATTCCCACCTTATGAACCGAGTGTAACCTGGGTTGATTTACCTGCATCAAGAGATGGTGGCCATGAGTACCGGAATTACACCTATTACGATGAAAATGGGAAAATGATTGAAAAGTATGAATGATTTTTAAATGGCTTACCGGAGTTGATTGGCGGTTCCCACCCTCCGCCTCTGGATGCATACTAAAATTCCTGGCTGGGTAGAGTGGGGACGGTTCCCACTCTGCCAAGCAAGATTCAGAGATGAAAAAATCTTTATTTATTGCTCTGAAGCAGTACCCATACCTTATGAATCATCATTTCTCGAAAGAAATTCGTAAAGCTCATACAAGGGCCTGGTTAACTTGTGTTCACTGCGACTTAAGAGAAGTGAAACGGAAAATAACCTGCTTGAAAACGGTGTCTGTAGTAAGACTGCAGCAATGCGGTTAGATTTAATTTTTTTGGCAGCCTGGTGTCCAATGGCTTTTTATTAAAGGAAGTAATTGAAAAACAAGTAGAGGATATTCAAATCTTCTTTTAAAAGAGACAAATTAAAACGGTGGCCAAAAGAATGCTGCCAAAATAGATTCACACGCCACTGGTTCAGCCTGCTTATCCATTTAGATAGTATACATAAACCTGTCTATCTTCATCGAATTCGATTGATAAACGCTTGTAAGTAGTGTTTTCAATAGTAACGCTGTCTAAGGATAAAGCCAGCATAATTGCTTCTAAATCAGGCTCGGCAGTTTCTTTAATGATTTTTCTGTTTGAATGAAACAAACGGTATTCAATTGTGTTCGGCACTTTTTTAACAGCGTCAGGATAGGGCTCTTCTCCCTTGCATTCATATAAATCAATAAAATATTTACCATTTGAGAAGCGGTTTCCCCTATTCTCATAAACGATTCCTTCATTGACCCAATAGTTAACAAAGAATCTTATGCTTGTTTCCAGACTGGATATTTCCTCAAATGTTCTCGTTGTTCTTTTACCATCTAAACGATACTCCAATGTGTTCAATGAAAAACCATCTCCTTTTAAACCATTCTTTATAATGTCTTCCTAATTTAAGTTTAACATAATTTGTTAAAAAACCCTTTATTAAAAGTAGAATGAGAACCGTCCCCACTCAACTTCCACTCAACTCACCACTCTATCCTCGGCATTAAAAAAAAATAAAAACTCAGAAGCAGAGTTCTGATCTTACATGTCCTACAAGCAAGTTAGCTCTTATTTCCATAGTAAAGACTTGCACTTTCCTTCGCGGCGGCCGCCCGTAACTGCGAGACAGTCATAAATTGGTATCCTTCAGCTTCGAGTTTCGTCAGTAAACCTGGCAGGGAGTCTGCAGTGGTGGGATGGACATCGTGAAGAAGTATAATGGAACCCGGACTTATTTCTTCTTGGACCACCCTGTTGATCTCAGCTGCATTCTTATTTTTCCAATCCAATGAATCGACTGACCAGAGGACGATGGAAGAACCATTTTCCTTTGCCGCTTCCACCACTTGCTGATTCACCGCGCCATAAGGGGGTCGCAGGATGGAGGGGGTCTGACCTGTCGCTTCTTGGATTTTTTGCCTGGAGTTGAGGACTTCTTGTAACAATTGCCTACTTCCCAGTTTCGTTAAATCTTTGTGAAGGTCTGTGTGATTTCCTATTTCATGCCCGGCTTCAGAAACTTTTTTCGCGAGGGATGGAAACTTTTCAACCTGACTGCCCAACATGAAAAATGTTGCCTTTACATCGTGATCCTTCAGGATGTTGAGAATGCGGGGCGTTACTGTGGAATCCGGACCGTCATCGAATGTGAGTGCCACATATTTATTTTCAGATTCAACTGCTGCTTCATGCACATCCGCTAATTCCCAGTTTTCCCATGCATCCGCCACTTTTTCATCCAGATAAGGGCGGATGTCTTCAACCGGTACTTCAATCTGGAAAGGCGCAGCCAAGGCTAGAGCCGGATCAGAAACTGTAAGGTATAACGTAAGTGCCTGCTGGTCCAGCGTCCAATTCCAGGATTCCGGCTCCTGAAGTACCCGGTCGATCTTTTCGTTTGCAAGAATCATAGAATCCACTTCTTGTATGTGCGCCCTGATTTTATTGATGGAACCGGCATTTATCGTCAACAAGTCAGAGAGTTGAAGAAATCTATTTTCAGCACCGTTAATCGTAAACGTCTTCACATGCTGCTCTCCTTTAATGTTGTTCACTAACTGATACGAATTGATGAGTAAACTATAAGTATCTTCCGTGGAGTTCTTCATATCTGTCTGAATAAATAAATGAGCCCGATTTCCTCCTCCAAGCTCTTTCTTGTTTTCCCCCACTGTTTTTAAAAAAGACTCTTTTTCTTTAGTGATCCATTCTAAAATCGGTTCCTGTATGGCCCGTTCGTCAATCTCAGGGATTTCGATGGAGATGGTATACGTATCTGTGTTTTCTGTTTCCATCTTAAAATCGATACCTGCCTGTACTGCCCCGGTCGAATCGGAAAATATCGCAGCTGTCAGCTGTGTCATTCCATAAACGAAAAAAAAGCCTGCTACAATCAGTACAACCCATCCCGGCCAGCGTATCCTCCTAAAAGGGATTTTATTCAGCATTTGTCAACCTCTTTCCTGGTGAAAATCTCATATCTATCAAACAATTAATTCCAATTATTTCAAATAACCGGCAGCGATTCAATGATTTTATGTAATTTATTGGTAATGTCATGATAGTATGAATGGTAGACACGCTGTTTTCCTTGCAGAAGCGGCTTTCTGATAATTGGGGTTATATCTGTTTTACGGATGTAGTTCTCATAGCACGAGACCTATTACTATCTAAAGTAAAATCAAGATATACAGCAGTTCTATCTTTATGGGAGGAGCGGGCATACTCCACGAAAACCCCTTCTGTAAAATCAAGATTTCGTTGATATATTCATTATACAAATAATGGCAAAAGGGAGGAAAATTTGTGTTTTGCCCCAACCCCTGTTCTTAATAGTTTATATTGTTTAATTATGAAAATTTTGAAATAATTGTTGAAGCTGCCTTCTTGTGAAAGGCAGAACCGAGGTGTCTCACGCTTCAATACTACTTACAAGGAGAAACCTAATGAAACATCAGCCCCGACAAGCCTTATTTAAATTAGATTGCGAGGATATCTATCTTCAAGAGTTTTCAATCGAAGATGCAACCAACATTTACAGAATATCAAATCAACCAGAAATCTCTCATTTCCTGCCTGACTGGAAATCGACGAAAGAACAGAGGCTGGATTGGGTCACTAATTACGAAATACCTGCAAATAAAGCATTTCTTAATGCAGCTGCAAATTCAATCGACATTGCTGACCATTTTTTAAAACTTGGGGTTTTTATCAAAGAAACGGATGAATTGATCGGGTGGTGCTGTTCAGGAATTAAAGAAGAGCTGCCTGCACCCAACAGAGAAATCATGTATGCCATTTCAAATGAATATCAGGGGAAAGGTTATGCAACAACAGCTGCTCTGGCATTGATTGACTATTTGTTTTCCCATACAAATGTAGAAATGCTAAATGCAGCAGCTCTAATAGACAACGTATCCTCAAATAAAGTGATTGAAAAATGCGCGTTTTCCTATCGGGGTCTACAGACGATAGAAGATAAACATTTTAATCACTATATATTGAGTAAGTCTGAGTGGAAGAAAAAACGGTAAGCAGGTACTGGTTGTTCAAGACGCGGGCAGCAGGTCTTATGCAGACCGGTTAATCAAAGGAGGGAATTATATTGGACAAAAACATCCCGGTTTGGGCATACGAAAAAATAGAACTGAAAGACCCTGACCCTGTATGGAAATACAAAGGGATTCAGGAGAAGGACGAACTGTATGAGCTGCTATCAGGCTTTGGTGTTAAGCAAGTCGAGCATATCGGCAGTACGGCCATTCCGCATCTGCCGGCAAAACCCATCATTGACTTGATGGCTTCCGTTCCATCTTTTGACCAAATCAATCACCTAGCAGAAAGCCTCTCTTTACACCAGTGGCATTATGTCCCCCCTGAATTGGACAAACAGCCGTGGAGAAGATTTTTTGTCAAGGTGGAGAACGACAAACGGACGGCCCACCTGCATCTGATGCAAGTAGGGGAAGAGCGATGGGAGAAGCAGCTTATCTTTCGGGATAAATTAAGAGCGAATCCGCAGTTTGTAGAGGAGTATGCGAAAATCAAATACCAATTAGCGCAGGAATTTGAGAATGATCGAGAAGGATATACAGAAGCGAAGGCGGAATTTATACGTAAGGTGTTGAGTAATTGAGAAGGGTTTATAGGAAGCAAAAGAAACATCCATCATCTTAAAGAAAGGGGGTCACTCTGTTGCTTGAACGGACGCCGTCCCAAAAATATGCTTTAGACTATGTTACAAACTATGCACGCAAATATAATAAGGAAGCGAATGCCACCATTCACCATGTCCTTAAGATGTCCGATATCCCTGATGATCTTTTCGAAAAAGCTGTCATCAGTTTAAAGTCCAATGCGAGAATCGGCCTTCATTTTCATCCCGACCGCCCTGCATCAGACATGAAAAGTGTAGCTGAATCGCTATTAGACCAGGGAATTTACAAGAGCCAGTTTGAAACACTCATATCCAACGGAAGCGTCTCTGCCCTCCCAGGGGGAGAAAGGGATGTATGGGAGAATAAACTGTTTGGAGGAGCCTATCAACTGGAGGGAACAACGAGTGATCAGCGTCCCAAATACGGTGCCCTGAATTTGATGCTGCATCCGGATGGACCCGCCCCCCGATTTGGTTCATGTTATTTCCTTCTTTCGCCTGAAGTCTCCAATCGGTCCACATTCACCTATTTAGATTCGCATCAAGACCCAGAAGAGAAAGGAACATATGTAGAATTTGATCACATTTTATCTGCACTCCTTGAAGAACTGTTTTTAAGAGATTCTGTACTCGGTGAAAAAAATCTGACTCCCAATGTATTGATGAACCATCTGTTAACCAATCTGGAGAAACCTTTTATTAATCCGGGAAATAAAGAACCGATGCGGAATCTTAACCACTACATTGAAGCTCAGGTTCACGGTTCTGTTTCCCTTAAAGATGATGTGGAGGTGCTGGTAGCAGACCCTTCTTTTAAAGAAACGGAAGTGGGGAAAGCATTAAAAAGCATATGTCATAAGTATTCTATTGAATTATATTGGCACAGCGGCTTTTCTCTTGGCGCAGAGGATGTCCCTTCTGACTTCAGGGGACCATCCATGCCATCGCTTGCAAAGCGCATTGCAAAGAATAATCGTATAAATGCGAGTGTCATAGGCTCAGCTGTAATGGATTTACATCGTCATCCTCACGATTGGCGGGACCGCGGATCGTTTAAAGAAGTTCTACAAGAATTGAAACTGCTGTGGCATGTGCTTGTTAAATACGGAAAGGCATATTGAGAAAAGGAGAGGTACTTTGACAATCATTAAAGAAATGGGACGTTTTTGTCCAGAGGATCATAACGGATACATCATAAATGATGCCAGTCTGCTGAACATCCATCCAGAGTTTATAAAGGTAATAGAAGACACAGTCGAACATTACAAGACTCATTTAAAAGAAGACTTGCACAGCATTTACATACGGGGCTCTATTCCTCGTGGATTGGGGATAGAAGGTGTTTCAGATTTGGATACGATCGCTCTTACAACTAAAACAGCTCATGAGATGGACCTTGGATGGGTGGAAGACTCAGAACGTTATTTAAATTCGAAGTATCAATGTGTGGATGGAGTGGAATTCAGCTTCTATTCCATTGATGAGGTTTTAAACACCGATCACTTTTCCATCATACCGTTTATGATCAAAACACATAGTGTATGCGTGTGGGGAGAAGATGCACGTGGACACCTGCCTGAATACAAAGCCGATATCATGATAGGGAATGAACATCTTGTGAATCTAAAGAGACAAATCGACCAGGCAAAAGAGGACCTCGACGGCAATGATGATAAGGAAGATATCGTGGATTGCTGCAGATGGATCATGAAGATCATCGTGCGGGCCGGTCTGGCCCTTGTCATTGATAAAGAATCCAAATATACCAGGGATTTATACCCTGCTTATACGCTGTTTGCGAAGCATTACCCAGAGAAAGAACCTGAGATGAAGCAAGCTCTCCATTATGCGGTTAATCCGGTTGAAGATCCGGATGAGGTACTGGCATTTTTAGAAGGAATGGGAAGCTGGATGAAAAAAGAGGCTGAAAAATGGCTGGATGTTCATAATACCAAAAAGGAATGGAATCGATAGAATAGTAGAAAAGGGAGGGGCTTGTGCTTGCAAAGCCATGGCCCGTCCTGTCCGTTTTACTGACTGTCACTGATTAAATCAGGGTAACTGAAAAATGCGTAAGATAGTTGGGGTGTTGTATGAAACGAAACATTATAAACATAAAAGAACGGATGGAACATTATCATATCAGCGGTTTAAATTTGGCCGCCATTAAAGACGGCCAGATTAGTGCAACTGAATCTTATGGTGTACTTGAAGCGGGAACCAACCATTTTGTGGATACTGATACTATTTTCAATGCCTGTTCCATAAGTAAGTTTGTAACAGGGATGGTTGTTATGATCCTGACTGAACAGGGAATTCTTGATTTAGACGGGGATGTTAATGAACAGCTTTTGTCTTGGAAGGTTCCAAATCATAAGTTCACTAATAAAGTGACGCTGCGGCGATTACTCTCCCATCAATCAGGGATCAAGGATCCAAGCGGAAGTTTTTCAGAGCTTAACCTGGAAGATTCTGTGTCTTCCATGGTTGAGATATTGGAAGGGAGAACCCTCTATTGTAAATCTCCGATTGAAGTAACCGTTGAGCCGGGGAGTGAGTTTCATTATTCAGACGCAGGCTACTGCATCATCCAGCAGGTTATCGAAGATGTTACAGGCAAACCTTTCGGACAAGTATCAAGCGAGCTGATTTTCACCCCGGTAAAGATGGACCATAGCTCATTCCCAACAGACATTGATAAAATGACGAAATTTTCTTGCGGTCACGACAGGCACGGTCGATTGATTGATGGCGGGTATTCCATCTATCCCTACCCGGCTGCGTCCGGACTCTGGACAACTGCTGAGGATTTAGCCAGATTGGTCATTGAGTTAATCGACTCTTTAAATGGCCAAAGCAGGATTGGCCTCTCTGAAATGAAAGCGGCAGAGATGGTTCGTTCTCAAGGTGATAAGGAATGGGCTGGAATGGGAGTATTCTTAGATGGTACGGGAGAAGAGCTTGAAATTTCTTCTCTGGGATGGGGAATCGGTTACCAGTCCATGATGGCTGCATACCCTCATAAGGAGAGCGGACTCATTATCATGACCAATACAGATACAGGTGTTCACCAAATGAAGGGGATGATTGGTGAGGTATATGCCTCTTTTAAAAACGATAAGCTCATTCCCTAGAGCCGGGGGAAGGTACACCGCTTCCATTATTAAATTAGCTACTGAACCTGTCCGCTTCTTTTGGAGGCTGAATTTGTAAAAGGGGGCCGGAGAGTCTTCTTGTAATATGTTTAGGGGGATAAGCCCATTTATACCGTGAAGATTTTTAATGGTGAGTAATCTCTTATCCTTGTGTTTTTAAATGAGCCGGGTTCTGGCGCTCAGCTTGGGTATTATCTAAGAAGAATCATTTTTATATCAAAATGAGGCAGTTATAATCATAATCTGGATATTAACAAAACCGAACGATTTATTATCAAAAATAGAAATATACTATAAAACCTTCTATTCAATCCTGAATACACCTATTTAGGTATGTCATGCATTCTTAAATAAGCCTTACTGAATATCCGGTCTTTTCAAAGTATGAACGTATCTCGTTCATGCTTCTTTTATTGCCCTTCGCCTCCCTCCAATTTCTAAATTAGGCTTTTACACCAGTAACAACACCCGCCAAAATAACATAAATTGTTTGGGAGTGTTCAC
Organism: Bacillus sp. BKU_1; assembly: GCA_051294195.1. Lineage (GTDB taxonomy): Bacteria > Bacillota > Bacilli > Bacillales > Bacillaceae_B > Rossellomorea. The sequence goes on from CP193985.1 coordinate 83,722, forward strand.
ATTATAGTGAATGTACCTATTACAAAAGTTCTTTTAGAAAGCTTGTTACTTGGATGAGAGCCGCTGGCTAATTTATTTGGGAGGTAATGAAGATGATGAATAATTTTCACCATGAACTTCAAAATTTGAATGTAGGGGATTTCCAGGCAACACAGCCTGTTTCGTGGGATCAGCAAATGTATGATCCAAATGACGAACGGCTTTTCCTTGGATTGGGAGGCTGTTTCGGTTTTGGTTTCTCCTGTTTCTTCAGCTGTTTCGGCTGCGGAGGATGCTTCCGGTGCGGCGGCTGCGGCGGGTGTTTCCGTTGTGGCGGTTGCGGACGCTGCGGCGGCTGTGGACGCTGTCACCGTTAATAGCGAATAGACTATATTTTCAACCGGATCCTTGCATGCGTTTTTGCAGGGGTCTTTATTTTATTCGTTATCTCCCAAGAAGTCAGACGCTCACGATTAACTCCATACATATGGGACAAATTAAGGTTCATATAATCATAATGACGGTCACTAAACAATATAAAGCAGCGGGGGGAGGAGGAGCGTTATGGAAAAGTTGGACCCTTCTATGCGCTTGAAAGTAAAGAGGGATACGTTTTATCTCCCGGAACCGGACAGCGGGGTTTATTTCAGGAATAACCACTGTTCTTTCCGGATGGAAGGGAGCGGGATCGATCAGTGGGTGGAGAAACTGCTTCCGATGTTCAATGGGGAGTACCCCCTTGAATATTTGACGGACGGTCTGCCTGATGCTTATAAAAACAGGGTGATGGAAATCGCAGAGGTCCTTCATAAAAACGGTTTTGTCCGCGATATAAGCAGGGACCTGCCGCACGAGCTGCCCCGGTATGTCTTAAAAAAATTCGCATCCCAGATCGAGTTTGTTGATAGTTTGGCAGATTCAGGGGCAGCAAGGTTTGAGAACTACCGCCATTCAAATGTTCTGGCAGTGGGATCTGGTCCTTTTTTAACATCGCTTGTTTCATCGCTGATTGAATCCGGGACCGCAAAGCTCCAGGTTCTCATCACCGATGAACATCCCACGAATAGGGGGCGGATTCTGGAGCTGGTTGACCATGCACGTCAAACGGATCCGGATCTGGAGCTTTTCGAAGTGAGTTACAGGGAAGGCGGCTGGCGGGAGGCGCTGATGCCGTTCGACTCGATTCTATATGTGACGGAAAATGAAAACCCTGAAGAATTGAAGCTGCTGCAGGACATTTGCAGGGAGGATCGGAAGCTGTTTGTGCCGGCGGTCTGCAACCGGCAGAAGGGAATAGCCGGTCCGGTTCTCCACCCGGATTCAGAAGCCGGCTGGGAATCTGCATGGTGGAGGATTCATGCCGCTGCATTAAAAAAAGAAACTCAGTATTCTCCCCAATCTGCTATCCCGGCAGCGATGCTTGCGAACATGGCTGTCTTTGAGCTTTTTAAAGAACTGACAGGGGTGGCAAAGGCAAATCAGAGGAATCGGATCTTTCTGATGGACCAGGAAACGCTTGAAGGAAGCTGGCATTCTTTTTTACCGCATCCGCTTGAGACGGGAATTGCAGGAGCAGAAGCAGTTCAGCACCTGGAGCAGAGGCTGGAAGAGGATTCAAAGAGAATTGACACGGAAAAAATGATGTACTTCTTCAGTCTGATGACGTCAAAGGAGACCGGGATTTTCCATGTGTGGGAAGAAGGCGATAGGAAGCAGCTGCCTCTGGCACAATGCCGGGTCCAGCCGGTTGATTGTTTGTCCGGGGGGCCTGCAGAACTGCTGGATGAGATAATCTGCAGCGGCTTGACCCATGAAGAGGCACGCCGGGAAGCCGGGCTGCAAGGAATAGAGGCATACGCTTCAAGGCTGGGCCGTTCACTCGTCCCACATCGAAAAGATGAATATGTGGCTTTCTGCTCAGGGGCGGCGTTTGCGGAATGCATGGGACGCGGGCTTCAGAAGTGCCTGACGGATGAGCTCAGAAAAAGGGAATCCTCTCAAGCTTGTGCCATTTCCCTGCTTGAAGTGAATGAAATTGAGGATGAAAAATGCGGCTTCTACCTAAAGGCACTGACCACGATGCAGGGTGAGCCGGAAATCGGGATCGGAGAGGACATGGCCGGGTTTCCTGTCGTCTATGTCCGCGCGAAAAACGGATGGTATGGGAATACAGGATTCACGCGCACCTCGGCGCTGAGGAACTCTCTCCAGCATGCACTTTTTAAAGCCCAGAACGGGACCGATGCTTTCAACGCCAATCCTGTTGCGGCTGTATTAGAAGAAGGAAGCGCGGAGAGAATATCCATTCCGGCCGATGAAGACAGAACCCAGCCTGGAGACCTGAAAGAAGCCATCGAAACCTTGAAACGGAATCAGAGGCAGATAATGGTCTATGAACTGAATATGGAACCCGTGTTTAAAGAGGAGCTCGAAGGCGTGTTTGCTGTGATGCTGCGAGAGGAGGAAATCTTATGAGTTCTTTCGTGGTGATCGTGGGGGAAGGAAAGCTTGCGGACAATGTATGCGGGCAGATTTCAGCAAGATATCCTGTTTACAGGCAGAGCAATTTCGAAAAAAGAATCCCCGCTCGTACGGATTTGGTGCTGGCCCTGGATGATACGTGGAACCCGGCTGTTCATCAGCAGGCAGAAGAAGCGATGAGGGCAGCTCAGGTACCATGGCTGAGGGGCTTCGTTTCATTTGGGGAAGGCGTTATCGGGCCGGTTGTCAGGCCAGACACACCTGGCTGCTCACAATGCGCCGACCTGCGGCGTCTCCTTGGAGGGAAAGAACGCCATGAGATGCGGGAGGTACAGGGAAAACTGGCTGAAGCAGGCGGAATGAAGATGGACCCGTGGGCGTCGAATACCGGTTTGGTGCACATGGCTCACATCATTGCAGCTGAAGTCTGCAGGGTACTTGACGGTGGAAAGGCGCTTTCTGAAGGGCAGGTATGTTTAACCGATTTGAAAACATTGAACAGCTCCTGGCACTCCTTCGTTCCCGACTCGTTATGCAGGGTGTGCAGCCGTATTCCGGATGATTCCCCTGAATTGGCTCGTATTGCCCTCCAGCAGAGTCCAAAAATCCATCGGGACAGTTTCCGCTGTACGCCGCTGGATGAGCTGGGAAGAGTCCTTGTAAAAGACTACCTGGATAATCGGACCGGACTTTTTAACTCGAAGATGTATGACCTCGTGACCCCATTTGCGGATGCCAGTGTCAATATGCCGATGTTCTCCGGGGATGAAGGGACGGCCGGCAGGACACAAGCATACTCGGACAGCGAGCTGACAGCCATCCTTGAAGGACTGGAGCGCCACTGCGGACTGGAGCCGCGCGGAAAACGGACAGTCGTCCATGACAGCTACCGGAATGTGAAGGAATATGCCCTTGATCCGCTGAAGGTAGGCGTGCACACCGATGAACAGTATGCCTTGCCGTGTTTTCCGTTTGAAAAGTTTGATTCTGAGAGGGCCATTGACTGGGTGTGGGGATATTCTTTCAGAGAAGAGCTGCCGATACTCGTTCCTGAGCTGCTGAGCTATTACAGTCTGGGCTGCAGCTCATCCGGTTTTGTGTATGAGACGTCCAATGGCTGTGCCCTTGGCGGAAGCAGGGAGGAAGCAATTTTTTACGGAATCATGGAGGTCGTCGAACGGGATTCATTCCTTTTGACCTGGTATGCAGGGCTCAACCTGCCGCGGCTTGACCCCCTTTCGGCAGGAGACGAGGAACTGGAGTTGATGATTGAGCGGATGCTGGCGGTCGCAGGGTATGATCTCTATTTGTATAACTCCACGATGGAGCACGGAATTCCAAGCGTCTTTGCGATGGCAAAGAACAGGAAGGATGCAGGATTGAATCTGATCCTTGCGGCGGGTGCCCATCTGGATCCGGTAAGAGCGGCGAAAAGCGCCATTCAGGAGATTGCCGGGATGATGCTGAATCTTGATGAAAAAATGGAGGAGAACAGGGCGAAATATGAAAAGATGCTGTATGATGATACCCTCGTGACACAGATGGATGATCACGGCATGCTGTATGGATTACCGCAGGCGGAGGAACGGCTTGGCTTTTTACTGAATGACAGCCGTCCGATGCGGAGTTTCCGGGAGGAATTCAAATGGACTTCCGAACACACCGATCTGACGGATGATCTGAAGGATATCCTTGCAGCACTACAGAGCCGTGACCTTGATGTCATTGTCATTGACCAGACCGCACCGGAACTTGCGAAGAACGGGCTGCACTGCGTGAAAGTCTTGATCCCCGGCATGCTCCCCATGACATTCGGGCATCACCTTACACGTCTGACTGGACTTGAACGGGTCCTGAACGTCCCGGCAGAACTGGGCTATGCCGACCGGCCGTTGACTTTTGTCGAGCTCAATCATAAACCGCATCCGTTTCCTTAGGATACTGGGGAGGTGAGGAGGATGAATCTGGAAGAATTTCTAAACTATCTGCAATTTGATATCGAGCGGGCCAATCAGCCGAAGTGGGAAGCGGACTGGGATGACGCCCCTCTTCCTTATAAACTGTACCGGGGATTACCGGCGGTGCCATTGTCTGCGGAAGTCCCGCTGTCACTCTCCGGATGCCGGCCGCCGCAAGAACCTGATTTAGAAACAACCGGTCATTTTCTCTGGTATGTCTTCGGCATCACAGGGGTAAGCCAGTCAGAATATGGAGAGGATTCCGGCGCGCAGGATTCTTACCCCATCCACTCTTTCCGGCGGTTTGCTCCATCCGGAGGTGCCCTGTATCCGAATGAACTGTATCTTTATTTAAAACTGGAGGATCTGCCGCCAGGAATCTACCATTATGATGCCGCCCGTCACAGCCTCGACTTACTCCGGGAAGGGAATTTCGATTCGTATTTGAAACGTGCACTCGGCAGCCGCTGTGACATCTCATCGTGTTTCGGCACCGCCTTTATATCCACCCGATTTTGGAAAAATTTCTTCAAATACAATAACTTTTCTTACCGGCTTCAGGGTCTGGACACCGGTGTCCTGATGGGACAGTTGCTGGAAACGGCCAAACGGTTCGGATTTCAGTCAGGGGTGTATGTACAATTCCTTGATTCGGCGGTCAACCATTTGCTCGGCCTTGACGAGGAAGAGGAAAACGTCTATGCCGTCATCCCTCTTTCGGCTGATGCAACGAATTGGGCTGGATCTGCGAGGGGAACGGAATGTGATATCACTGCTGAAGAATTGAGCAGGGAGCTGCCAATGACAACCTGTGAACATTATGAACGGTCTGAAAGGGTCAGGGAGTTTCCCATGCTCCTGGGGGTGAATGAAGCTTCAAAAATCGATTGTACATCAGATTTTCGAAGATTGCGGAGGGAGCCGGGGGTTAGAAACGGAGAAAAAGAAATCCATCTGCCAGAGGTAGAAGCCTTAGCATACGATTTTGCCTCTGCTTGCAGAAACCGTTATTCACCGGAAATGGATTTTGCGATGGGGAAGGTCAGTCAGGAGCAGCTGGCAGCACTTTTGAAACATGCATCTCAATCCTTCGCTTACCGTAATGACATTGACGAAAATTTTTGCGCAGCGGAACCGCGTGTGTCAATTTGCGGGTGCTTTTATAACGTAGAAGGCATCCCTGATGGTGCGTACGAATATGACAGCAGCTCCCATTCATTGAAGGAAATCAGTACAGGGGATTATCGCCTGCAGCTTCAATCCGGCCTGTCAATGGATAACGTCAATCTGCTTCAAGTGCCGCTGTGCCTCCATATCATCGGGAGCAAAACTTATGATAAAGACACCCTGGGATTCAGGGGCTACCGGATCATGCAAATGGAAGCCGGTATGCTTGTCCAGCGCCTGCTTCTGGCGGGGTCTGCCTGTGGATTCGGCGGACATCCGCTGCTTGGGTTTGATACAACACTGACAGATCAACTTTACAAATTGGATTCCGGGGACCGAACGACCTTGATTCAAATACCAATCGGACCTTTTCGTGAGCGGGGGTGGATGAGGGGGAGTTTGAGGAGTTAGGGTAGTACCTGGGGTGACAGGTCGGTGGCTATTGGGACTGCAGTAGCATAGGGTAGATCGGGGACGGTTCCTGGTCTACTTTTTTTACTTGGAACAGCCTAGCCGCATATATCAGCCATTCAGTATGTGGAATGGAGGTTGTAATGGCTGGATTAGGCTGTGTGGAGATTGGGGCTCGATATTAAGATTAATGTTGGTATTTTATCTATTTTACGTGATGTATCAAGCCACATTCGGGATTATGGCTTTGTTAGGGGGGCTTGATAGTGTAATAAAGAGGGTTGCGGCAAAATGGAATTGGGAATAAATTGGATATACTTTCAATTTACGTTGATAATCTTCGAAATTGGGCAGATAATCTTTTAATTTCCACTATTATTCTTCGAATATCCCCATTTATTCTTTCAATTCTGCGATTAATTTCGTCACTTACCAAATTAATCCAAATCAGACACCTTACTATCATGTCTGTGGAAGACCAAGAAGACAGGCGTAACCACGGAGACAGCTCCCATGGCAGAGTGGGGAAGGTTTCCGTTCTACTTTTGAGGGTTCAGTATCATCTACCAGTACATAAATCTATCAAAAAAGGACAATAACCTAATGAATATGAGAACAAAATAGCAGTACTATTATACTCTTTTATTTTCGTTCGCCCGTTTTTGTTTTCTCTGTTGTTTGGAGGGAAAACGATAAATAGACGCCAGATCTTTGCTTAAAAGATGCTTGGATTTAGTTTTCAGACTGAAGAAATGGAGGGTATCTAATGAATGAAAAAAAGGACAAAGATTCCGTAGAACAACAGAAAAAGAAGGAAGAAGGCCAGGATATAGATCCCCAGCGTGATACGGACAAGCCTGCACACTGCAAGAATGATAAGACCGGAAAATGACGCCCCCGTTCTGTTGGGAATCCCTTCTGATAGAAGCAACTTCTGAAGAGTTAAATACCTTAAAAAGGAGGAACGCACAATGGATAAGAAAATACCCGTCACGTCTGTAAAATCAGGACATCTGATTGAACCCGCACCCGGGATTCATCAATACACCAATCAGGTAGTCAATCTTTTTTTCATCGATGTTGATGGTGAATCCAACCGCTTTGTGCTGATTGATGCCGGTATGCCGAAGGCCGCAGACGAAATCATCAATCAGGCAGAGAAGCTTTACGGAGATGGTGCCCGTCCTGAGGCCATCTACCTGACGCACGGTCACTTTGATCATATCGGCAGTCTTGAAAAGTTAATCAGTGTGTGGGACGTGCCGGTATATGCGCATAAGGAAGAGTTCCCTTACTTAACAGGGGACCTTGATTATCCTAAGCCGGACCCGAAGGCAGGCAGAGGCATGGTAGTGAAACTGTCCCCGAAGCTTTTCCCTAATGAAGGAATCGACATAAGCGGAAAGATTCACTCTTACTCAGATGATCATCAGCTGCCCCACCTGCCGGGCTGGCAGTGGATTCATACGCCGGGGCACACACCGGGTCATGTCTCGTTTTTTCATCACGACAGCAGGATTCTGATTGCAGGTGATGCATTGATTACCGTAAAACAGGAATCCTTATCCTCTGTACTCACTCAGCAGAAAGAGCTTGATGGTCCGCCGGATTATTTGACCCAGGATCAAGATTTAGCTTTCCGTTCAATCAAGGTGCTCCTGAGTATGAAACCGGATCTTTTGCTCAGCGGTCATGGTAAGCCGATGACGGTGGAGGAGTTGAATAAGAGTGTGGGGGATTTGAATAAGTAAAAAAGGTGAAGCCTTTCAGAATATTGGAGGGGCTTCACTTTTTTAGTAGTATCTGTTTAAGGGGAGCAGGGGAGACGTTTTCTTACATGGTAAAATCCTTGCCGGCTGCATAAAGGGGAGAAGCGGCAGAGAACTGGGTAGTTCAAAAAATTATGCTGATTAATTTGTAAAGTGGTGCTGCAGAGAGCTTGATTAGATTAAATGAAGATTGGGGAGGTGGGGAACAGAACACCGAATTTTGTCAGAAATGGGTTTTGAAGCTATTTTCCGTGGTGAATCCAGGCACATATGGTTCTGGGACTGCGTTTGAGGACTATAAATAGAGTTTTAAAGGGGAATCTGGCAGGTTAAATTGGAAGATAATTGGATATTCATTCGATTCTGGTCATTAATCTTTGAAATCAAGTCGAAAATCTTTTAATTGCCTCCATTAATCTTCTAATTAAGCCGATTAATCTTTCAATTCTGTGAATAATTCCGTCACTTACCAAAATAATCCAAACATAAGACGGCGTAAGTAGGAGTAACCCCCAGGGACAACTACAATGATAGTAGTGAACCGGGGTACCTGTCCCCATGGATTCTAGATAAAAATGAAAAGGGGGAGTCTTTCTGATTCAGGGAGGGCTTCATCTTTTTAAGTAAAGGTTTGGGATAAAGGTCCACCTTCCATCCAACTTATGGTACTATCTCAATAAGAAGCACAAGCGGAATACAGGAGGCAACCATGCCAAAGACGAAATACATCGAAATTTATGAAGACCTGAAACATAAAATCGAACAGAATAGTTATGAGTACCAGCAGCTGCTGCCTTCGGAGAACACGCTAGTGAAGGAGTATGAATGCTCGCGGAATACGGTGCGGCGTGCGATCGGGAATCTGGTGAACGACGGGTATGTCCAGACGAAGCACGGGCAGGGCGTGCGTGTCATTTATCAGGATTTCAAGCAAAATGAGTATATGTTCGGGGAGACGGAGTCGTTCAAGGAGTTTGCCCGGAGGAATCATAAGCAGCATGAGACGAAGGTGATTTTGTTTGAGGAACTGACGGTGGATGAGGAGATCCATGCGCATACGCTGATCCCCGCAGGGGTCGAGGTGTATCATCTGAAGCGGGTCCGCTACCTTGAAGGAAAACCTGTCATCATGGACCACAATTATTTCCGGAAGGATGTCGTGAAGGGGCTGACCGCCGAGATAGCGGAGGATTCCATTTATCAATATCTCGACAGGGAGCTCGATCAGCGTGCGGTCACGGCGAAGCGGAAGATGGTGGTGGAACGGACGACGGATGAGGATGAGACATATTTAAATCTCGACGGATTCAACAGCGTCGTCGTCGTGACGAGCCATATCTTCAATTCGGATGGTGTCATGTTTGAGCGTACCCAGTCGCGGCATACGCCGGGGAATTTTGTGTTTTTTGATCAGACGCGGAGGAAGTAGGAATACAGGCGGCTTTGCTTACCGTGGGAGATCGGCCGGTCATGCCGGATAGATTCAGCAGCTGGCATTTGTCAGGAGGACTCTCTCAATATGAGGGTGGTTCTCCTTTTACTTTTAATAGACATACAGGGGGTAAAATGAAGAAATTACTATTTACATCACTTGCAATATGTACTTTGACTCTTGGCTTGTCAGCTTGCTCACCAAAACCAGAGACACCGGAAGATATCCTTAATGCTTCCATCAAGGCGATGGAAGGAACGAATAGTTTTCGTGTGAATATGAATATTGACCAGGATCTCACTTATGGACCGCCAACCGGCGATCCTGATAAACAAACAGCAGAGGTTGTGACAGATTACGTCAAGGAGCCGGAAGGATTGCATCTCAACACTCATTTGAACGTGTCCGGAGCAGAGGTGGAAGCAGAGATGTATGCTGCTGGTGACGCTGTATACGCGACTTCTTCCAGGTGGGACCATTGGTACAAAGGGAAGGAGGATGGTTATCAGCCTTCTCTGGATACTGTCAGGAAGATGGTGGACCTCACAGAGAGAATGGAATGGTTAAAGACACATTCAAAGCAAATAGAAGTGGAGGAAGAGGAGAATCAATTGGTTCTTGAACTCACCGGGAAGGGTGAAGAATTTCTAAGTTTCACGAAGTTTATTCTGGACCTCTCTCAACCGGCACTCTATCAATCTGAACATCTGGAAGATATTAAAACAAACGACCTGACTTACAGGATTTACATCGATCGGGAAAGCTTTCTTCCCGCCAAGTCTGAAATCAGCCTGAATATCGAGATGATGAATGAACTGGATGGTAACGAGATGGCCACCATCCAAACCATTAAAGAGATCTATACCAAGATAGACGAAATTGAGGCAATTACCATTCCTTCAGAGGTGAAGGATACGGCGAAGGATAAGTTTTAGTTTAACCGGAAATCGACTGCAATCATGGATTCTTTTGTAAATGAGACCGGCTTAGACGCTATTTACTTTCATAATAAGGGAGAAGGAGTTATGGAGAAATTCTACATTGCATCCAGCTTTCGCAACATCGATGCAGTTCGTTATGTTACCAGGAGATTAGCAGACAGCGGTTATATTCATACATACGATTGGACCACCAGCGAAAAGGCAAAGGGTTCATTAACATTGGATGACCTGAAAACAATCGGGGAGAATGAGAAAAAGGCTGTCATGGAATCTGATTTTATCGTTGTTTTATTACCCGGCGGGAAAGGGACTCATATTGAATTGGGTATTGCCATTGGCCAGGGAAAGCGGATTTTTCTTTATTCGCCGGACAGAGAGATTGATAATGTGGAAACGACGAGTACGTTCTATCAATTATCTGAAGTAGAGAAGTGTTACGGGACACTAGATGATTTATTGAAGAAAATTTCAGGCTGAGTGGTGTTTTTATGGGCTTTACCGGGAAAAACGAAATAGATAAATAGTTAAGGATTAGAACCCAGGACCATAAATCCTGGGTTCTTCAATGTCCAAAATTATCCAGAAAACTTCCCAGCCAAATGAATAAACACACTCGACGTCCAAGTATGCGCAAGATCCCTCAATCCCTCGCCGGTCTCTGCATGGAAGTTTTCCGCAAATCCTCCGTGCTTGCAAAGCTCAAGGAATTTCCTGGCCACGTCCCTAGCGAGTTCATGTTCTCCGCATTCTTCAAAAGCTTCCACGAACAGAAGGGTGGTCGGGGCCCAGATTGGGCCGCGCCAGTAGGCATCCTCTTCATAAAGAGGGCTGTCGATTGCTTCAGAGGCGATTCCCCATTTGGTCAGGTAGCGGTCGCTCTTCAGGGTGTCGATCATTTTTCTACGGGCAGCTTCCGGCAGTTTTTCCCCAAGAATGATGGAAACCAGCGGCAGATAGCCTTCGCTTTCAATCGCTTTGCCGTCCCTTGTGAAGCGGGCGACTGGCAGGTCGTCGACTAGGAAGTATTCGCAGAATTTCTCTGTATATCTGTCCGCTTCTTTTTCCCAGTGAGCTTGGTCTTCTGTCCGGCCCAGTTTTTCTGCCACGACTGCAAGCATGTCCATTGACTTGATCAGGAACGCTGTCAGGTCGGGTGAATCGATGATGTCGGCATCCCTGAACACGGTGCTGTTGTCCTGGCCGGAGTCATTACCGTGATGGTATTCGCATATGCCGTCTCGGTTGAAATCCTTGTAGTGAAGATAGAATTCAACATGCCTTTTGATCTGTGAAAAAATGGTCTCCAGCTGTTCGGTGGAGAGGGTCATCTTTTCCATCATCTTCAGGACGAACAGACCCTGCACCGGGGGCTTGGAGAAATTCCAGCGGATCGTGGAGTCGCTGACGGACCCCGGGATCTGTCCTTTCTCGTCCTGGTGGTCGAAAAGAAGCTGAATCTGATCCCAGGCGAGCTGATCGTCGACCCCTGCAAGGGCGAGGCCGTTGAAGGCATTGTCCCAGCTCCACACTCCCGGGAAGTTTGCATTTGACATGTACATCGCTTTTCTTTTTAACAATCCCTGCTCATTGACGATACAGGTCCAGTTCAGATACGCGGCTTCCCTCAGCGTCTGTTCAAATCCCTCAGGGACAGACGGTTGTTTTTCCAAGAATGATAGAAAATGATTCGTGCTTTTATCGAGTGCCGCCTCGAATGAGTATTCCCGGTCTTCAGGGAAACCTCCATTCGTCGGCACGTCTTCGATGACACAAAGGAAGTCATGTTCTCCATCAAGTTGGGTAATGTGTATAGAAGAAAGATTATCCGCTTCGTCCGTGCTCCCGGTAGTGTCCATGAAGACATTCTGCTTTAGTGAGACGTTGCCTCCGGGTGCGAAGATCATATATTTAGTGAGGTTCTTATAGCTGTTGATCAGGCAGAATTCTTCGCCCGGGTTTCCTAATAGATAGTTATATTCGAAGTTGAAGACAGGCTGGGTGTCAAGGATGAGCCCGACATTGTTCCCTGTCCCTTTTACAAAAATACGCTCGGAGTCTTCAAAGCAAAGATGCAGTTCCCCTCCGTCAAATGAAAGCGTGATCTGGAATTCATCTGCTTCATATGTGTAAGGAACGGGGCTGCCGTTCACGGCCGGGATGATTTTGAGGGCATTTTGGTGCTGCTTTGATTTACCCCGAACCGAGTTCAGGTACAAGCCGTTTTTCTCAGGCGCTTCGCTTTCCTGGAAGGTGAGGGCCATATAGGAACCGAAATGGCTCATCGGTGTAATTGTGATATCCATGTTGAACGCTCCTTTTTTCAAAATTGTCTTGACAATGATTGATAACAATTTATACTGTACTATAACGAACTTGTTTAAACAAGTTGAAATTTTTATGAAAGCGATTAATCGAGGAGGTCAAGAAGATGGGCTTTAAGGAAAATGTTTCTGACATTATAAAGAATATAGGCGGCGCCGCGAATGTCAGCGCTGCGTCGCATTGTGTGACAAGGCTGCGGCTGGTTCTTGTGGATGAGAGTTTGGTAGATATCGAGGCCCTGGAGACGAATGAACTTGTGAAGGGGACGTTCTCTGCTAGCGGTCAATTTCAGGTGATCATCGGTCCGGGCATGATTGAAAGGGTTTACAGTGAATTTGTCACGCAGACCGGTGCAGAGGCCGTAACGAAGGATGATATGAAGAAAGAAGTTGCGGAGAAGGGGAATGTCATCCAGAAAGGCGTCCGGGTGCTCGCGGATATCTTCATTCCGATCCTGCCGGCGATCGTTGCGGCCGGGCTGCTGCTCGGGCTGAATAACATGCTCGCCAATCCGGGCATCTTTTATGATGGAAAATCGCTGCTCGACGTTCACACGGGCTGGACAGGCTTTGCCGAGTTCATCAATGTGATTGCAAATACAGCGTTTACATTCCTGCCGGTGCTCATTGCCTGGTCGGCTGCGAAGAAGTTCGGCGGGAGTCCGCTTTTAGGGATCGTGCTTGGTTTGTTATTGGTGCATCCTTCGCTGATGTCCGCTTATGCGTATGCGGAGAATCCCGGGGAAGTAGAATACTGGAGCCTGTTCGGATGGGACATTGCGAAGATCGGCTATCAGGGGCAGGTGCTGCCGGTCATTTTTGCCACATGGATCCTGACTTGGTCTGAAAAGCAATTGAAGCGCGTCATCACGGATAATTTACAGATGATTTTCGTGGCACCGCTTGCATTGGTATTCGCGGGGCTGCTAACGTTCGGGGTCATCGGACCGATCACCATGACGGGTTCGAACTGGATCACCGACGGCATCCTGTATCTGTTTGAAGTATCGCCTGTCATTGCCGGCGCCGTGTATGGATTTATCTCCGGTCCGCTTGTCATCACAGGGATGCATCACATCTTCCTGGGAGTCAACCTGCAAATGGCCGGGACTCTCGGCTACGTCACGTTATGGCCGATCGGGGAAACGGTCACTCTCGCACAGGGTGCGGCCGCTTTGACAATGTTCTTCATCATTAAGCAGAACAAGAAATTGAAAGGTGTTTCTTTAACGGCAACCCTTTCCGCATGGCTCGGGGTTACCGAACCTGCCATCTACGGAATCAACCTCCGATTCCGCTACCCGTTCATCGCAGTCATGATCGGTAGCGCCGTCGGAAGTGCATATCTCGCAGCACAGGGAGTAAAAGCGACATCTGTCGGAGTGGGCGGAGTATTATCATTCCTGTCTGTTTATCCGGAACATTGGGCGTTCTACTTTACGGGTATGGCCATCACGTTTATCATCACGGTTGGATTAACGTTCGGGTTCTTTAAGAGTAATTTCTTCGCAGCGAAGACGGCTGATGGAAAAGTTGGTGCTAAGGGCGGAGCCGGTGTGAAGGGTGAGAAGCAGTTGAAAGAAGAAAATGTATCGGTTTGATGATTATTTACGGGGTGCCCAGTGATGGGGCCCCGTTTTTTTTTGGGGTGAGGGGGATATGTTCCTGGTTCCGGGCAGGATTTATTATAATAAATCGGGATGCATTATCTTGATACCAGTCTGTGGATTTTCAAATCTCTGTGTTATCTTGTAATCAAAGGAAGGGGAGAAGTCCTCCCCGGTCAGCTCAATTAATACCCTCTCCAATCATCCTCCTTACATCCTCCCGTGAAGTGAGGGAATCAATTTGTTCTGTTGAAAAACTGATGGTGCTATTTGCCGGCATATTTTCCTTGTCATTTTCGTATAGGAGTTGATATTGATGGGATTGGGACACGACCACCATGTCGAGGCGGTTTCCCGTTTGCGCCAATTTTCCCTTCACACTTTTAATAATTGGGACGGCCTTTAGAAAGCGTTCTGCATCTGATTCGTCCAGCACATTTTCTTGGAACAGAAAAAGCGCCGCCACTTGATCGTGAATCATCTTCTTGCCCTCTTCATCACCATCATTGTAATATCGGGAGACGTAGGAATGGTGAAAACCAAGTTCGTCCAGTTTCTGCTTTTCATCGGAGGTCTTGTGAAACCCGTTGAATTCTCGGATGATTTCCGCCTCTGCATATTGATCACTTTCAACTTCTGTCGAGAATGTTTTTTTTGAAACCTCCATCGTGAACACATCTTCCGGTTGGTCTGCACGTTTGACTATGTACTCGGCTGATTGCCCTTCCTTTTCATCAATGATCTCTACATTAAAGCCATATTTTTCATTCGTATAATGATTGAGTGTTTCTTCGAGGTTGTTTTTTTCTGAACAACCGGTTGATAAGACCGCCAATCCGATTAAAAGTGCCGCAAGTCGTTTCACTATAAATCAACCCCCAGTTTACTCCTTATTTTACAGTAAAGTACCTTATTTTAGGATTAAAGATATAAAGTTCGCTCCACGCATCTATACTGGTGAATTTCGTAAGTGTTTATCTGCAGCAGAAGGGGGGATGAAGCTAATTTTAATGGTAAAACCATCAGATTTAGGCTGGAACTATGAAAGAAGATGATTGAAAAGAGTAGGTGAGGGATTTTAGGTGTGTGAAATTGGAAATTGATTGGATGTTCTTTCGGTTTCAGGTGATAATCTTCGAAATTCAGTCGGGAATCTTTTAATTTCGTCCGTTATTCTTCGAAATTAGCCGATGATTCATTCAATTGAGCGAATAAATCCGTTACTTACCAAAAAAATCCAATAATTATTCCATTAAAAAGCATGACGCCGAAAATGAAAGGATTGGAGCAGCCACGCAAACACTCGGACAGTTACAACGGTCAAAAGAAAAAAGTGCTTTTTTAAGTAGAACCGGAATAGTCCCGGCTTAGACAATCCCCCCATTACGGCCGCGAACCGATTTCCTGTCATAAAGCTGACTTCCTTCAAATAAGATTTCTGTAATTGTCTTAAATGAAAAGACGATTATTTTTGTGAAAACACGTGAAAGGAACGGGAATGGATGAAAATCGACAAAAAAAATAGAGTCACGATCGACGAGAGTAAATCGGCAGAACATGGCCGATGGATAAGGATGCGAAAAATCGGGGGATATGGAGCTGCCTTGGCGGTGATGCCGTATCTGATCATAAAAATCGTTTGGACTCTGGGCTTATTCATTCCAACCGGGCATATGGGAGATCCAAGTTGGAGGCTAGTCAATGCCGCAACGGCTGTTGTCGCTGCAATTGGAATATTTCTTGCTATCGCATTATGCAGGCCGTGGGGGGAGCGGCTTCCTGCCTGGTCAGTGGTTTTGCCTGTATGGATAGGGACAGGGCTTCTTGTTCCAATGCTTTTCCTGGCACCAATCCTTGGTCCTGCCGCCATGAATCAGGACCAAGCGTCTGGGTCTGCTGCCATCTGGTCATACGAACAGGTTCTCATCATGCTATCGCTGGTTGGTGCAGGGATCTGCTTGCCTATAGCCTTGGCAGGATACGTTAAAACAAGGTGGCCAGAGGCCTTGGGAGGTCCACTTCACACAGGGAAAGCCCCTGAAAATACGCACTATTTGCAAATTACTCTTGGCAGAATGACGGCAGCCGGATGTGTGATACTTGGTGTCTTGAAATTGTTCTGGGCTTGGGGGGGCACCCTCGGACTCGTCCCTTCTATGATAGGTGATCGGAATTTATGGTGGCACCTGCTGACGCTCAGTACGGGGGTATGGGCTTTAGCGGGAGCGTGGGGGATTTTGGTGCTGACCTCCCGTAAAGGATCGAGACGATTCCTTCCCCCGATGGCCGCTGCATGGATCTCATCAGGAATGCTCTTTTCATACAATATCTTCGCCAATTTATCCGAACTAATGTATAAGGACCCGTCTACACCAGAGTATCCAATAGCCAGGGTGATGACAACAGAAGCAGGTATCATCCTGGGCACAGCTATGTTTTTGGTAATTTTAATGGTGCTGGAGGACCGGAGACGGGAAGAGTGATTTGCCTTATATGAAAGGTCTTAATTGACATATTTTTGAAATAATTAAAATCAAATACGATACATTTTGAGACTCGTCGTTTATGACGAGTTTTTGCATTATGAAACTTCATCGTTTCGTCAATTCTTAGATTCAGCAGGATGGAAGGGGATATGATAAGTAAATTATTTTTACAAACGATTAAATTTTAAAATGTTCATATTAATGAATCCAGCCAACGTTATAAAATGTGGGAGGCACCCTGATAGTTGTTCTAAACTTGGACTATAAGTGTGAAATTGGTGGTTCACTTATATATTAAGGCTTGAATAAGTTGGTGCGGCTGGTTAATAGACCCCTAAATTAGTCTGAATTGAGGTGTTGAAGCTATTCTTGAAGGTAAATCACTCTAATGTGTGCTTTTCACTATGATGGAGGACTCTTGATGGTGTGAACATAGGGATTACGGCAGGTGTAATTGGAAATGAATTGGCTAATCTTTCGAATTCAGGTGAAAATCTTCGAAATCGAGTCGTTAATCTTTTAATTTCCACCTTAATCTTCGATTTTCCCTCATTATTCTTTCGATTCTCCGAATTATTCCGTCACTTACCAAAAAAATCCAAACACTCGCTCTCAAAACATACCGATCAGTTAGACCAAAAGGATAGGCGTTACCTCCTAACCCCGGGAACAAGGCACAACGACATAAATGAACCGGGGTACCCGTCCTCAGTTATAGCAAGAACCGGTCCCCCCGACCACCACACCAGCCGGCCTATCGCAAGAACTAGTACCCCGGCCACCACACATCCGGCCTATCGCAAGAACTAGTACACCGGCCGCCCCACCCTCTGTAAACAAAAATTGATATTAAGTTTATGTTCGGGTTCTATAATGTGAATCGACATATATGAAGGAGGTAACATCATAATGAAAAAATGGCTTTATCCCGTTACAGATTGGGTTTCGACGAAACGGGGGATGTGGATGACGATCATTGCCTGGCTGGTGCTGATGGTCGGGTTGAGTGCGGGGCCGAGGCTTGGTGACTATAAAGTGAGTAATTTTCAGTCACTGCCTGACGACGCTGCGTCCATTATCGCAGACGACAAAATTGAAGAGTTATTCCCTAATGATCAGGGAACTCCGGGGATCCTTGTATTCCATGACGATTCAGGTGAAGTGAAGTTAGATGAAGTCAATAAGATTTTAGATTCGATTAAGGGTGAAGATATTAAGGGCATCGATCGCATTGTTGACATCAGTAAGCTTCCCCCGCAGGCGCTGGAAGGATTTACTTCTGAAGACGGTTCAACGGTGATTGTTCCCATGGAACTTGAAAAAGGGCTTGGAAACAAGGACTATTCTGAAATCAATGACAGGGCGTCAGAAGTCGGCAATAAGACTGCGGATTCTTTTGCAAATATGGAATTTTACATCACCGGTCCGGCGGGGATCGCCGGGGATGCGACAAAACTATTTGAACAGGCGGATGTCGTCTTACTGCTTGCGACGATTGTGATTGTGCTGGTGCTTTTGATCGTCATATATCGTTCGCCGCTGCTTGCGTTCATCCCGCTCCTGGCTACGATCATCGTCTATCAAGTGGTGAATCAGAGTGTGGCCCTGATGGGGGCTGCGGGCTTGGAAATAAACAATTCGACGACTTCGATCATGAGTATATTGCTCTTCGCGGCCGTCATTGATTATTCATTGTTTGTGTTCTCGCGTTACCGTGAGGGGCTTTATCAGGTGGAAAATAAATATACTGCCATGAAGAATGCCATGCGTGCCACCGGGGAGCCTGTGTTTTTTGCAGGGGGAACCGTGATGGCGGCCATGCTGATTTTATTCTTTGCTGAATTCCGTGATTATCAAAACTTTGCCCCGGTATTCGGGCTTGCGATGTTCTTTATTATGCTTGCATCGATTACGCTTGTTCCAGCGTTATTCACTTTATTCGGACGTAAGGCGTTTTGGCCGAAGGTACCGAAATATGGCGGAGCCGAAGAGTTGAAACACACATTTTGGAGATCGGTTGCCCGGTTTGTGGTCAGAAAACCATGGATCAGCGGTGGTTTGACGGGAATTTTCCTGGTTGTAACGGCTCTCAATGTGATGAACATAGAATTCGAATTTGATACCGTAAAGAAATTCCCGGAAGATTTACCATCCCGAACTGGGTATGAAATAGTGGAATCCCAATTTGATAAGGGGGAGCTGGCCCCCACTACGCTGCTCATAGAAAGCAAAGAGGCTATAACGCCCGAAAAGGCAGATGAAATCAAGAACGATTGGGAGAAGCTGGATGAATTCGCTTCTGTCCGGAAGTCGGGTCAAACTGAGGATAACAAGGCAGTGAAGTACAGTGTCGCTTTATCCATGAATCCATATTCGAAAGAGGCCATCGACTTCATGGAAGACCTTGCTGACTCGACACCTGACATGCTTCGTGATCTTTCCGTAGATGGAGAGGCTTATTACGCTGGGGTAACGGCAAAGCTTGTGGATGAGAGCAACGTGAATAATAAGGATATCGTGACGATTGTGGTCCTTGAAACGGTACTCATACTGGGTCTGTTGGCAGCCCTTACCCGTTCCATAAAAATGCCTTTATATATGGTGGGAACCATTTTACTTTCTTATGTCTCCGCGCTGGGACTGGGAATTTTCCTTGTCGATGTATTGTTCGGGTTTGATGCCATCAGTACACGTGTCCCTGTTTACGCGTTCATCTTCCTGGTGGCCCTGGGTGTGGATTATAACATCATCCTGGTATCCCGTTTCATGGAAGAGAGAAAGACGCACGGCGTCAAGAAAGGCCTTGAAATGGCAATGACGAACACTGGCGGCGTCATTTCCTCTGCAGGGATCATCCTGGCAGCCACATTCGCAGCTTTGACCACGATGCCGATTGCTGATTTATTCGTCTTCGGCTTTATGGTGGCAATGGGAATCCTTATGGATACTTTCCTGGTTCGCGGGGTATTGCTGCCTGCATTGATATTGGCATTTGAAAAGGATCATCAAACCTCTCATACTAAGGAATAATAGAGATACGAACGTTGACCGTCGTATTTGCTTATAGGAGGTCATTTATGAAAATTCTTGTTGTGGATGATGATGTCAATATTCAAAAGCTTGTCTCCATTCATTTGAGCCGCAAGGGCTATCACGCACTGAAAGCGAATGATGCTGAGGAAGCCCTGGAGATCGTTGAAAAGACGGCTGTTGATCTGGCGGTGGTCGATGTAATGATGCCCGGGATGGATGGATATGAACTGACCGGGATTTTATCGGATGTTTATGATATTCCGGTCATTCTGTTGACCGCTAAAGGGCAGTTGGATGATAAGGAGCGGGGCTTTTTATCAGGATCGGAAGATTATATTGTGAAGCCCTTTGAGGTCAAAGAGCTGTTATACCGTGTTGCCGTTGTCCTGCGCCGTGTGGAGCGGGCAATGGAAACGGTTATAAGGGCGGGGAATCTGGTGCTTGACCGCAAAAACTTCGAGGTGATGATCAATCAAGAGACGATCCTCTTTCCATTGAAGGAATTTGAATTACTGAGTATTCTCGCATCGCGGGCGCAGCGGATCGCACCCCGTGCTTTATTGATTGAACAGATCTGGGGAATCGATTATGAAGGAAGCGAACAAACCTTGAATACACATATAAACCGGATCCGTGACCGTCTTAAGAAATATGAGGCGGGTGTCGAAATCCAAACGGTCAGAGGGATTGGCTACAAGCTTGAGGTGGTCGTATGAGGACGCTGTACAGGAAATTTGTCGCAGCGACGCTTTCCATTCTCGGCATCAGTGTCATCACAGGTTTGTTTCTGACCAATTGGATATATCTAAACTCCACAAAGCAAAAAATCGACAATCAAAACGTCGGGATTGCTAAAGAGATCGTTGCGAGCATAGAGGGGATGCAGGGCCACCAGACTGCCCTGTCCCCATATTTGGAAACTGTAGGGAAACTGGGCTATCAGGTGCTGGTGATCAATGAGGATGGGGACAAACAATTTTTCGGTGAGGAGTTTGCGAAGACCGAGCTCTCAGATGAAGCCCGGAAGGTAATGGATGAACGGGAAATTTATCACGGCATGAGTGAGGATTCCAGCCAAACCTTCATGATGGGACACTTTTCCAACGATGTACGCAATACGGTCGGCGTGCCATTTACTTCAAATGGTGAGAAGTATGCATTGTTCATGCGCCCTAACAACAAATTGCTATTCTCTGATATTCACATGATCCTTGCCTGGTTCATTTTAGCCGTATCTATATTCAGTATCATCGGGATGATCTGGTTTGCGAAGCATTTGATCAAGCCCATTACCCGGTTGACGGAAGCAACCAAAGAATTGACACGTGAGAATTTCAAATATGAGTTGAACATCAGCCGCAGGGATGAAATCGGTCAACTGGCACAAAGCTTCACCTCCATGCAGCGTCAATTGCAGCATAACGATGAAGCCCGTAAATCCTTTATCAGCAACGTGTCCCATGATTTTCAATCACCACTGATGAATATCCGGGGGTACGCCGATTTAATGAAGGCGGGTGTGACCAAGGAAGAGAGCGATCAGTACCTCGGGATCATTGATGATGAATCTAAACGGCTTTCCCATTTAACTAAACAATTATTAATCATTACGTCTCTTGATCAGAAAGGCTACCCCATGAAGGTTTCAGAGGTAAAGGTGGATGAACAGATCAAGCAGGCGATCCGCAGGTATCAATGGCTCATAGAGGAAAAAGAACTCGAGGTCTCCTACAATCTCGCTCCATGTGTCTTCAAGTATGATGCCGAACTGATGTCCAATGTCTGGGATAATCTCATGACCAACGCCATCAAGTACAGCGGGCAGGGGGACAGCATCTGGATCGGTTTGGATGAGAAAGAGGAGCATCTAGTAATCACGTTTAAGGATACCGGGATTGGAATGACACAAATCGAATTGGACCAGATCTTTGATCGCTTTTATCGTGTGGATACTGCGAGGAAGAAGGGAGGGACCGGTCTCGGTCTCTCGATAGTCAAGCAGGTCATTGACCTGCACCAAGGAAAGATCGATGTAAAAAGTAAAGCCGGGGAGGGAGCGGTCTTCACGATCACACTGCCTGTTATATAAAAAAGAATAATGGAGGAGAAAAAATGGAACAAGTTTGGAGTTTGCGATTGATACGATTTGCAGCAGTCTTTGGCATCATCGGTACGTATTTGGGGTCACATATGGCCGGAGCGATGGATTATGCACTCAAACCGATTCATGCCCACATCCTGCTGGTCGGCTGGCTGTCCGTTTTTGCCTGGGGAATTTTCTACAAGGTATATACGGTGAAATATAAAAAGATGGTCGCAGTTCACAGTATTTTTGGGATGGCCGGAGCTCTGGGATTGACGTTGGGTATGTGGATGTACAACCTGAATCCCTTTCAACTGAATGAAGCATTCATCACTGTGTTTTTTATTGCAGGGGGAACATTGCTCCTGCTGGCCTTTCTATTGTTTGCTGTGATTACTTTCATGGTGGAAAGAAAAGCAGTATAGGATCAGCTCCACTCCTTTCAATTGCTGCCTGAACGGCGATTTTATGTTTAGTCTTTCACAAACTTGGATAAATCCTCTATATGACTTATTAAAACAGGAGGCTTTTAAAATGGGAAGATTGAATCAAAAAATCGCCGTGATCACAGGGGCTGCGACCGGAATCGGGGAAGCCGCTGCAAATGTTTTTGCTGAAGAAGGGGCAGTGGTCATCTGCGCGGATGTGGATGAAGTCCAGGTGAGGAAGACTGCTGAAGACATCAAATCGAAAGACGGAACGGCGGAAGCCTATCACCTCGATGTATCGAGCGAGGAAAGTGTGAAGAAGTTTGCCGAGTATTTGAAGGATTCGTACGGGAAGATTGATGTGCTGTTCAACAATGCAGGCGTGGATGAACAGGGCGGGAAGGTCCATGAATACCCAGTCGAGCTCTTTGATAAAATCATTGCAGTCGACCTGCGGGGCACGTTCCTCGTCAGTAAATATCTGATCCCGCTCATGCTTGAAAACGGAGGAAGCATCATCAATAACGGTTCGATGTCCGGTCATGCAGCCGACCTTGACCGCTCTGGTTATAACGCAGCAAAAGGCGGCATCATCAACTTCACAAAGGCGATGGCGATCGATTATGCACGCCACGGGATCCGGGTCAACTCCCTGTCTCCAGGGACGATCGAAACCCCGCTTATTGATAAACTCGTCGGAAGCAAACAGGATGAGATGGGGCAGAAATTCAGGGACGCCAACAGATGGATCACCCCGATGGGCCGCCTCGGCAGCCCGCGGGACATGGCAACAGTCGCCCTGTTTCTGGCATCGGATGACAGCGCATATGTGACAGGCGAAGACATCAAGGCGGACGGCGGCATCATGGCGTATACGTGGCCCGGTAAGATGTTGATTGAAGAGGAAGAGTGGAAGAAGGGTACGGAATAATATAGTAGAAAGCAGCTCCTTGTCTTTTGACAGGGAGCTTTTTTCATGCGGGACAAAATAATTCTGGAAGATTATGGTTTAATTATCAGAATAGTCATGATATAATCACCCGTAAAGCAGAGAAAGGGGACACCATATGATTAAAATCATTTATCTCAACCCGTTTGATCATTAGAGTGCTGTCTGCATTTGGAAGCCTCCTTGATTTTCACTAGGAATGTCTAGTGAAAAACGAAGGAGGATCTAATATGAATAGACAGTTGACGATTTTATTGATTGGAAGAATCATCACCAATTTTGCGGACAGTTTTTATATGATCGCGACCATCTGGTATGTGAAATCATTGACGGATTCACCGCTGCTGATTGGATTGACCAGTGCGGTGGCGATTCTGCCGGTGACGATTCAATTCTTGTACGGACCGGTGATCGATCGTATTTCAAAAAAGACGATTCTTTACGCGGCGATGTTCGGGCAGGGGGCACTGGTAAGCGTCATTTCGATCCTTTATTACTCAAATATCCTATGGCTGCCGCTGCTGTTTCTGATGATGTTCATGGCACTTTCCTTATCAGAGAGTACATACCCGACCGAAAGTGCGCTGATTGAGCGGCTTGCGCCAAAGGAAAAACTGACAAAGGTGAACGCGATCTTTTCTTTTTCCTATCAGACTCTTGATATCATCTGTGATGCGGTTTCAGGCATCCTGATCGCATTTGCCGGACTCGGCATTGTCTATATGACGAACAGTGTGCTGCTGGTGATGACCGGGCTCATGTTCCTTGTATACTTGAAGGTGCCTAAATCTGAGAAGGAATCTCAAGTCTCTGCATTAAGTTTCTTTAAGCAGTACAAGGAAGATTTCAAAGAGGGCTACGGTGTCGTCAGGTCGAAGCACAGATTGTTAGCATCATGTTCGGGGTGATGGGCATGAATCTGATGGCGACCATGGGACTGGCCATGCTCCCGGTCATTTCGGATACTTCCGCTGAATACGGATTCTGGCTGACCGCCATTTCGGCCGGCACACTGACCGGGACCGTCCTTTCGAGCAGGGTGGAAAAGATCCCGCTCAACCGGATCCTGCCCCTTGTCGCCGTCTGGTCCGGCGTTTTCTGGCTGCTGGCTTTCACCGTCAGGGACGCCCGTTTCCTGCCGTACCTGTTCTTCGCCTTCTCATGGGCGGGGATCGGCATCTTAAGCATCTATATCCAGACGATGATCCAGGTCAACCTGCCAAGAAACCATGTCGGTATCGGGTTTGCCTTCATTTCATCACTGCTGGGATCGCCGAGTCCCCTCGGTTTCTTCCTGGGGGGAGTGATCGGTGAACTGACTTCGGGGATGTTTCTGCTGGGAATATCGGGGACTGGGTATCTTCTGTTTTCAATTTACTTCCTGATGAACCCAAAATTGAGGGCGTTGAACAGCCCATTGAATGTCGAGTTTGAGGAATCGGCTTGAGGGAGTACGGGTAACTGGTTTCAAAGTATGCAGATAATAGAGTATAAAATCGAGACGGTTTTATACTCTATTTTTCTATCCTTTTTATTTGAAAGTAAGGTGGGAATGATGGAGAAACGCTTAGATAATTTTACAAAAATGCATGATGAATTCATCAAGGATTGGGCCTATGCAATGAGTACAGGTGACACCGCCTCAATTAAAAGGATGGCAGCGGAGTACTATGTGGCTTTTTTTAAAAGTGGAAATGAAAAACCGGATTATTTTACAAGGGAAGAAGCTGCCAGCGGGATGAAACAATCGGTCAAGCACTTCCTGGGGGCGGAAAAGAAGTTCGAAAATCGAGTGATCCGCCTGAGGGATGAAAAGAATGCAGTCGTGTTCTATGAACAAGTGATTGTAAAAGATGAAAAAGTCCTGGCTCGATTGTTTACGATTGAAAATTGGACATTGCGGAGTGGAAAATGGGTGGTTATGAGGGAAATAGAAGAAGCAATTTAGCAGGTTTTGGTTAATTGCAAGTCCCGGTAAGGATGAGCGGTTTAGCACTGGGGGTATTATCTGGTCAGGGACCGTGTTTAATATCAAAACCGGCCCGCTTATTATGAAAAATCCGGATATACTATCAAAAATGAGATTATATTATCAAACACAGAAATTCATATCGGTAAATACAAAGGGGGGGTATCAATTGATCGAGGACATTTCCCCCCGATTCATTTGTCCTTAACAACAAAACAATCTGCCGGAGCAAGGCGCCCACGCCCCACCAATCACTTTTCCTTCCTATAAAACCGCCTTGCTTTAGCACGATTGCCGCAATCGGCCATGGAGCACCAGCGGCGGCTCCGGTTGCGGCTCGTATCGAAGAATAACCATCCACACGGGTCTCCTTCACATTGTTTGACTCGTTCAAGATCGTCTTTCGAAACGAGTAAATCGACGGCAGACTGGAAGATTGGAGGGAGGATCATGTCCAGGTTCTCTCCGGGACATTCGAACTTCATTAAGTACTGATCCTTTTCATGGATTACTCGAAGCTTTCGGTAGAAGCGGCTCACAAATTCATTGAAGAGGTCCAGGTCTTTCTCATGCGGCGATGCTTTCTCCGCAATCGATTTGAAGATTCGATACATCACTTCCCGCATCTCGATTGCCTGCTTTAACACGTCCACAGCTTCAGACGGTTTCTCCTCCGAGCGTAAAAGAAGGGCTCTTGCTTCTTGTCCGTTCAGGACTCCGGCATGGATGCACCAGTCGACCAATTCGGCATAGCCCGTAAACCATTCCCTTCTTTTTTCGGTACTTTCCCTCCAACTGACGGTATTGATGAAATCCATACACAGCCGCTCTCCGACCATCATATAAGGTTTCGATTCTGTCATGTTCAAAACTCCTTTTCTGTAACCATCATAATATATATTGACAGTTAGAAACAACCGGGTTAAACTATAACCGTCTAAAGTTGTTTTAATGGTTAAATTCAAATTCAGGAGGTACACTGATGAACAATCCGATGTTGGCAGCTGTTGAAACGTTGTTGAAGGAAACATTTGAGGGACCTGGTGAAAATGGAAGCTGGTACACAGAATCAAAGCCTGGAAGCGGTTTATTCGGAACGCTTGAGAAACTGTCGTCAGATGATGCATCGATCTCTGTTAATGGAACGACAATCGCAGCCCAAACGGACCATACCCGTTATTACTTGTGGGTTGCGAACTCATATTTAAATGGAGAAGAGCCTGAGAAGGATTGGGGAGCGTCCTGGGAAATCTCTGACGTTGATGAAATGTCCTGGGAAAGATTCAAAAAAGAACTTCAACAAGAATATACAACACTGCTGAAAAAGATTGATTCACTTGACTCCTTGGATGAACAGACATCGAATGGTCTGTTGGGAGCGATCGCCCATTCCGCCTATCATCTTGGTTCGATAAGACAAATGATCAAAGGGATCTGAGCCAGAAGCTAAATATAAGCAAAAAAAAGCTCCAGGGAATCATTCCCCGGAGCTTTTGACATTAATATACCCCAACAGCATCCCATGCTGCTTTTACAGAGTTATACGTTGAGCTTCCGCTGCCATACAGGTCCGCTGCTGATTGAAGAAGAGCGGCACGTGCGTAGCTGAAGTTGCTTGTCGGCGTTAAGTAAACTGTCAATGCACGGTAGTAGATCTTTTCGGCTTTCGCTTTACCGATGCTTTGGATCGTGTTGTACGCTGCTTTGTTCGGGATACCTGAGTTCGTATGAACGCCGCCATTATCAGAAGATGTATTGACATAGTCATTCATATGAGCCGGCTGTCCATATTGTGGCGGATTTGACAGGCTGCGCAGGGCATCGCCTGAAACACCAGGTGTGTAGACATCTTCACCCATCAGATAATCGCCGGGATCGAGGAAGTATCCGAATACATCCGAGAACGATTCGTTCAATGCCCCTGATTGATATTGATACTGAAGACCAGCAGTACGTTCTGTTACGGCATGGGTCAATTCGTGAGCAACAACGTCCAATGCGCCTGACAGGGAAGTGAAGGTCGACCCGTCACCGTCACCGTACACCATTTGTGATCCGTTCCAGAAAGCGTTGTTGTAGTTGCTTCCGTAGTGGACAGTGGAGCGGATGGTGGCACCGTTATTATCGAAGCTGTTGCGATTATGTGTATTTTTATAGTAGTCATACACTTTACCTGCGTAGGCATGGGCATCTACGTCAGCAGATTGGGAATAGGCTGTCCAGGCGTTGTTGCTGTCTACTGAATAGTAACCCGGAAGACTGGATCCGTTATTCGCTGTCAGAGTTTCAATGACACCGTTCATTGGTTTTGTGACGTCAAAAAGATAATAAGTGCCGTTTTCATAATAAGTATTCAATGATTTGTAATCATCCAGCACTCCATATCCATACCCGGTGGTTCCCGCATCGCTCACTGCATTGACTGCTTCGAGGATCCTGCCGTCTTCAGCATCGACGAAGATCTGCCAGTTGGCACCGTACGGCTTGATGAATTGAAGCTGAACTTTGTAGGCAAGATTGAATTCGCCGTCTTTCTCATGGATGACCAGGTCATTTTTCACTGTCGTATTTTCGAGATCGCTCTTAGGTCCTGCCACGTTCTGATTATCTGCAATGGTATCGCTTTTTGATAGGTTGATATGTTTCCATGCAAGGTCAGACGCAGCCGTTTTGGAAATGGAGGAATTGGTCTTTGTCACCTTTTTGGCTGCTTTGTCATATAGCTGCCCGGTTGCACCCGTCACTTCATTCTCTTTATTTGTATGAATGATGAAGGTTGCCCCGTCGATCGGCACCCCTTTAATTGTTTGAGAAAAACGATAGTGGGTGAATCCAAGCTCGTCCTTCGTTTTTTCGAGGAGGGTAAGCTCGGAATGAGGATCGATTTTGAACAACTCTTTATTGGCCTTCATGAATTTCTTTACATCTTTTTCGTTCTTTACAATACCTTTTGACAACTTTCCGGATAGGAAGTCCGGACCTTTTTGATCTATAAGTTTTTGATGGATGTCCATTTTAGAAGTGATAGAATCCGCAGATGATTGCGCAAATGTTGTTCCAGTAAAAGATGCACTGAAAACAAGGGATGTTCCTAATGCTAAACTGACTAATTTTTTCTTCGACATAATTACAATTCCCCTTTTTTTATTTTTATAGAGAAATAGCTATTTCTATTAGCTCCGGCAGCTAATTTGAATTCTAGTAAAATATACTTGATAAGACAATGGAAATTATGGAAATTGAAAGTTAATTTAGAATATTTACTATATTTCGTTTCCGCTTTTGTGTAAATGGATAGAGGGATTCTTTATTTTTCTTCATCATTTGACAAAGAATATTTTTTTAGGCATATTCTACATTTTTTTCCATTTTAAATTTTCTTTTCCTATTATAGTGGGAAATTAGGAACCTTTGATGTTAGGGGAAAAACAGTACACAATAAAAAAACTCAGGGGACTTGACCCTGAGAATATCTCGATAACTACGATTTAAGCAGAACTATTTTTCTATACATGCCTTTAAAGAGAATCGGCCGGTCTTCCAGTATGTACAAGGTTTCTTCATGGGGTTCAACCAACTTTTCGAAATTTCTACCAATATCCGTGCCCAATACCCCAATAACCGGTCTGTGCAGCTTTTTGTAGAGCGGCAGTTTGTTCCCTTTTGGAGAGAACTTATCAAAAATGACAATTCTGCCATCCGGTTTCAAGACCCGTACGATTTCCCTGAAACACCGATTTTCATCAGGGACAACCGACAAGATCAGGCTTGCCACCACCAAATCAAATTGATCATCTTTAAATGCCATATCCTGAGCATCCATCTTCAAAAATTCAATAGGAGAAGAGTTGAATTTTTCCCGTGCCCTCTGAAGCATCGCCTCAGAATAATCAATAGCAGTGATATCGATTTTTTCAATATCCAGTAACTCCAAATCTGCGCCGGTACCAACCCCGACAAAAAGAATTTTCTGACCATAGCCTTTAAATATAACGTCACTGAAAATCTGTTTACGTGCCTTAAGAAATAATCCGGAATTGAAAAGCTTGTCGTAAATACCCGACCCAAGTCTGTAGATGAATTTGTTCCAGTGGTTGTTCATTAGTCACCTCGCATGTCTTCTTGTTCAGGCGGGTGCTGCTGATCGAATTCGATAGCTCATGTCCAGTAAATTTGTACAAGACATCCCCTCCGTGATGATTGATTCTTCTATAATTACCATAACAAAAAATTTACCAAAAAATGCCTAGAGATATAAAAAACGAACACCGGCTTTCTCACCGCTGTTCGTTTATCTTTTAATGAAGAGTTAAGAAACGTTCCTGATTACTCATTTACGATGAGAACAGGGGACTGACCGCCGCTGCCTCCCCCATAAAATTCCATTTGATTTGGAGAAAACCCTGGTGTAGTCACCGCTTTCAATCTGAATTGTGTTTTCCCGTTTGCATTGATTTTGGACACTGCGTCACCGGACAGTTGGAGATCAATATAACCGGATGCCGGAGGTGACTGGAATCCGGCTGCGTTATCCAAACTGGCAAGTGCTGAGTAATCGCTCTGCTCAATCCCGGCCGTCCCGAAGGTCCCGTTTTTTATATCGGCAGAAATCGATGACACTGTGCCGGCAGTCGACTTAATGTAGAGACGAAGGGCTGCAGATTGGATGGCGGTCTGTCCCAATTTGCTCGTATCGAATGACAGAATCCCCCTGTACGTGTCCGTATTGTACATTCCCTTGTCCCCGACCTTGATGTCCCCGGTTCCTTTTCCATCAGCAGTAAATTGTCCCGCAAATCCGTTTTCCGCGGAAATGGACGAAATCGTGATGCCTTCAGTTGGAGGGGAGGATTCATCAATCACATAGATTTCCTGTTTGATAGTCTCTGGGTTACCTGAAGTGTCCAGACTGAAGTAACGGAGTGTCGTATCATCAGTGATTTGAATCGGTCCTGTATATAAGGCGGATTGAGTGGTTGGATCCGATCCGTCCGTTGTGTAGTAGGTGGAAGCTTCCTCGTTGGCTTGAAGTGTGACCTGAACCGGTGCGTTAAACGTGCCTCCCCCGGGAGAAGCGGATGTAATTGGCGCAGTGGTATCATTCTCACCGCCCCCGTTGTCAGTGAAGGAGTCAAAGAACTCCCATATCATCCGGCTCGCATCAGGACCTTGCGGGTCGGTATAGCTTCCCTGTGAACTCCCGCCGGACCAGGCGTGGCCCATACCCTGTATTGTCACTTTTTTCATCCATACACGTCTGTCCCCGCCTTCGAAATCACTGACGCTGTAACTCCGACCACCTGATACAACGGCGTTAACAGTCCGTTCGGGCTGGTCATCGATCCAGCCGTCAGCTGTTCCGTTCTCGGCTAAATCATTGGTGGCAGCCCACTGCGAAATGACCTGATTCCCGTTAACAGGATAGACCGTGTAATCGGATGTACCATGAAAAACAATGACAGGCATAACTTTTGCCCGCGTGCTCATTGCCTGGTAAGCAAGGTTACCCTGCTGCGCGGGACTCGGCCCGCCGCTTGACATTGCAGTGAAGGCACCTGTCATACTGGTTGCAGCTTTATATTCCAGACCGGCACCGACACCAATCCCGGAAAAGAGATCAGGATACGCGGCCCCCATTATGACACTCATCGCAGCACCTGCAGAAAGCCCTGCTGCATAAACCTGATCTCCCTGGATTGAATAGGAACTTTTGACTTTGTTCACCATACCGGCTATGACAGCTGGCTCACCGCTTCCGCGAGCCTGATGGGCGGATTCAAACCAGTTCCAGCACTTATTTGAATTCGCGCTGCTCGTTTGCTCGGGATAAAGGACCAGAAACCCTTTTTCATCGGCCAGTGTGTTCATCCGCGTGCCGGCGGCAAATTGATTCGCATCCTGAGTGCACCCATGAAGCATGACATACAATGGGTAACTACTGCCTGCATCATACCCATTTGGGACATAGAGCTTATAAGGCTTACCGCCATAGGAGCCGTCAAGAAACTGACCTGCTGCTGAGGCAGGTCCCGGAACTAATATACATCCACCGATAAGCATCAACGCAACCATCATCAACCGCAACCGTTTAACCTTCATAAAATTGAATCAACTCCCTTTACGTGATAGTTGAAGCTTATAGGAAAGGAGTTACAAACGAGTTACAGAGGAATGGAATACAGGTCTGGAAAGAAGTCATGCATGGTGAAATAAAGGAGAAGATCTCTTTTTTGAAGAATACGTATATAAGATCATTCACTTTAATGGGGGAAACCAATTGAATAAACTTAAAAACAACGGTTACGAATTTATGGACTTTTTAGAGGTCACCGAAGATGAAATGAGTACATACAGTCCGCTAGCCGGTTCCTTTGCAATAGTGAAATGCGGGGGGAAGGTTCTCTTTTGCTATAACGTTTGGAGGAAGCAGTGGGAATTGCCGGCCGGACGCAGGGAAGGGGATGAAACCCCGCAAGAATGCGCTGCCCGGGAACTTTATGAAGAAACAGGGCAGGTGGTTTCGGACTTGGAATTCAGTGGACTATTGAAATCGAAGAATACGAAAACGGGAAGAGTCAAATACAATCCTGTTTATGCAGCGGCCGTTGAAGGACTTCAGCCATTTATCGAGAACGAGGAGACATCTAAGATAAGGCTTTGGGATTTAAAAGAAGAAATCGGTGAGATTGATCTGGTGGATGTTAAAATATTGGAGTTTGTCTGATTTTTGCGATTCCAAAAAGGGGAGAAATAAGGATGAAAAAAGATGAGGAAAGTAAGGAGAATTGTGGAGAGTTGAAGTCCAAAGGATATAAACATTATTTTTGGTCCAGGTTTTCCTTCTTATTTATCCCTTTATCAGTGGTGTTCTTTTACTCTGAAGACATCATGAACGCAGGATTTTCAGAATGGGAAGACATTGGCCGCCTCATCCTTTTCTCAATCCTTCCCGCAGTGGCTGTGAGTGCATTCATTCTTTCAGTGAGATGGCGGATAAAGGCGAAGCAGAGCGGGTCGGGGGGACAGGTACCCTGAGAGAAGAGCTAAACTAGATTCATATATAACTTACATTCCATATAAGTTATTTGTTATACTAATTAAAAAAATTCAGTAGTGTTGGCTGTACCAGCACAATAATATAAATGGACAGCAACTACCTAACTGAATGATAAAAACGAGGGTTAAGATTGACGACATTTCTTTTAATTATCATTTATTTAGCTTTCATCAGCCTCGGGCTGCCTGACTCGATTCTGGGTGCGGCCTGGCCTGTCATGCAAAAGGATCTTGGCGCCCCGCTGGAGTCGGCGGGACTGCTGTTCATGACGGTCGCCGGGGGTACGATCATCTCCAGTTTAGTGAGCGGGACCATCCTGAAACGGTTCGGCACGGGTAAGGTCACGTTCGTCAGCTGTTTGATGACGGCTATCGCACTGGCCGGTTTCCAGTTCTCTCCTTCAGTCTTATGGCTGGTTGTATGTGCGGTCCCCCTTGGCCTTGGTGCCGGGGCTGTGGATTCGGGGCTGAACAACTATGTGGCCGCCCATTACAAAGCTCACCACATGAGCTGGCTGCACAGTTTCTGGGGGGTAGGAGCCACCATGGGGCCGGTCATCATGGCACATTTCATAGCAGGTGATTTTTCTTGGAGAAGCGGGTACCTGGCGATTGCCGGGATCCAACTTGCGCTGGCCATCCTCTTGCTGGTGACGCTGCCTATATGGGGCAAAGTGAAAAATGATTCAAAGGCTGAGGAGAATGCTTCACAGCAAGCTACGTTGAATGAGGAACCGAAAGCAGGCAGACCACTGCAGGTTAAGGGCGTAAAACTCGCTCTGTTCACGTTCTTTTTTTATTGCAGTATCGAAGCCGCCATGGGGCTGTGGGGGAGCAGCTTCCTCGTAAATGCCAAAGGAATATCACCGGCGGATGCCGCCAGGTGGGTGTCCCTGTATTGGGGAGGCATCACGGCGGGGAGGTTCATCACCGGATTTATCACCTTCAAGGTCAGCAATCTCCTTCTCATCCGGTGGGGCCAGCTGATCGCACTCTGCGGGGCGGTGCTTTTGTTCATGCCTCTTCCGACTGTCTTTTCGCTCATCGGCTTTATGCTTGTCGGCCTCGGCCTCGCACCTATATTTCCTTGTATGCTTCATGAGACACCTGCACGCTTCGGCAAGCATCATTCCCAGAGCATCATGGGCTTTCAGATGGCATTCGCTTATACAGGGAGTACATTCATGCCTCCGTTGTTCGGCTTCATTGCCTCAAAGACTTCAATCGGATTTTTCCCGGTCTTTACCTTGGTAATGGCAGCGGTGATGTTATTGAGTTCGGAGAGGTTAAATTCTTTGTTGAAGAAGAATTCTTTGGAAAAAGAGATAAAAGCAGTTTAATTGTTTAGGGGCATCAAAAGAGCTGGTCCATCGAATGGGCGGCTCTTTTTTGTGTATTTTCCTAAAGAATATTTCTATTATTTTACAAAAATATGTTAAACTATCCAAAGGAATTTATTTCATGATGGAAGGGGAAATGTGCGAAATGGAATTCAGGGGTTCAAGTGCGTATGACCAGGAAAGTTTCTTTACAACTTATATGAAACGAAGGGATCGAAAGGACAGCCCAAATAATGCAATCGAGGGTCCGATCATCTATGAGCTTTTTGGCGGTGTCCAGGATAAAGAAATCCTGGACCTTGGATGCGGGGATGCCGTTTTTGGCAGAGAATTATTGGATAAGGGCGCTGCCTCTTACACCGGAGTGGAGGGTTCTGAACAAATGGCGGCCGCAGCCAGGCTGAATATCTCTGAAAAAAATGGGACAATCATCTGCTAGACCATGGAATCTTATCATTATCCGAAGGAAGCTTTCGATATCATCACCTCCCGTTTTGCCATCCATTATGTTCCGGACATCCAACCATTGTTTCAAGCCATACATAAAGCATTGAAGAAAAATGGGCGGTTTGTGTTCAGCGTGCAGCACCCACTCACTACTTCGTCGTTTGTCAGCAAGAAAACGGGTGACAAACGCGGGAACTGGATCGTGGACGATTATTTTCTTGAAGGGGAAAGAAAAGAACCGTGGATCGATCAAGTGGTGGTCAAATATCACCGGACGATCGAGCATTATTTTCGGACGCTGTTGTCATGCGGTTTTATCGTCACGGATTTGCGTGAAGGCACGCCAATGCGCGAGCACTTCAGCAGTGAAGAAGAATTTGAGAGAAGGCAGAGGATTCCGGTTGTGCTTGCTTTTTCCTGTATCAAATAATATTCGCGGTACACATATCAGAGGAGCGGAAGGCGACAGGACAGCCTTCCGCTTCCTTTTAAAGGGGCGACGGCTATGCTTCTGAAAAGAACGAGAAAGGCAGACATGAGTCCTCTTAAAAAATCAGTCTTGCAAACAGGGATTCTGCTTTTTTGGATGATTGGTATTATATTTCTTTTTATACTGGGTAATTTGCTCCTTGAGATCAATAAACATGGATTTGAAAAAGGCGTGAAGAGCACGGCCTTTACACTGGAGATTCTTTCTAATCCAGTAGTTTCACCGCTGAAATGGTCGTCACAACAGGAACCTGGAATTCATCATTTAGTTGTGAACATGACTGTTTTTTATGCTGTTTTTACCTTTGGATTCTGGGTGAGGCAGTATTTCAAAGTAGCAGGCGTTATTCTGCTACTGTTGTTTTTCATCGCTTCAGTCATTTGGTATTATGTATATTTTTTAAGTTATGCGGTGATTTAGATTCTAGAGAGAAAGCTTGGTGTCAGAATGATAAATAAAATTAGAGAAATTCCTGAAAAGGCTGCGTTTGCAATAGGTTTGGCTATCATCTTTGTCTGTCCAATCGTATTGCTGTTCATCCCGGTGGATAAATGGATGACAATCGCCATTCAGGGTATTGCCGGATTTATTTCTATCCTATTTATCCTTAGTGCATCGGATAAGAGACATGCACGAACTGGTAGTGATAAATGAATGACTATTGAGATAAGGAGGGGGACCCAATGAAATTTCTTGACTCTCTCGTGACCTTCTTTCTTTTATGGGGGATCCCCGCTTTTATGCTGGTTCGGGCCTATTCAAAAATGAGAAGGGATGAGAAAAAAGAAGCGTTACGTGATTTCAGAACACCGCGCTTTATTTTTACGATCGGCTTCATGGTCACGGGTGCATTTGCAGCACATGCAGGAATGCTGTTGTCGACAAACATGTTAAGATACATCGGAACTTCGCTTCTTATCATCGGATTAGTGGTATCTGCTTTACAAACGTGGAAGTTCAGTAAGGGGAGAAGTGCCTTTCTGTTTATGATCGCATTCGTGATGGGGTTCGTTTTTTAAAGCTTGGGAAAATGAGCAACATTTTTTAAAGGAGGGCAATTGGATGAGAACAGCATTCATCATATTCGTATTATTCCTAATCTTGTCTTTACATGCTTGTTCAAATCATGAAACGATATCGACTATAGAAGCTGGAGACTTTGCCAAAG
Organism: Bacillus sp. BKU_1; assembly: GCA_051294195.1. Taxonomy (GTDB): domain Bacteria; phylum Bacillota; class Bacilli; order Bacillales; family Bacillaceae_B; genus Rossellomorea. The sequence continues at coordinate 119,237 of CP193985.1, forward strand.
CTCTTTTTGTTCAAAAAGTCGAAAACTCCACCAGTAAGGAAGAGTTAACGAAAATGATTACTGATCCTGCAAAGATAAAAGCGGCATTGGATTTGGTTGACGGACTTCTGGTGAAAGAAACGACCAGCGATAAGGTGCTTAAAATGATGAAGGCAGAAGATACATATATGTTTTATTTTTCAAAAACGGATGAAATGGTCACCGGTAAAGTGCCTTATGCATTTTATATCCTGGGTGACGGACATGTTATTTTCACTCATGGGGATGAGGATGAATTATTGGTGAAACCCTTGATTACAGCGGAGACTCATGAGGATTTGCTGGAGGAAGTGAGACAGGGATTGAATATTGATTTCTAAAGTGACCGGCAGGGTGTTATTTTTTAAAACCGGGATACCTGTCCTATCGGTTCTCCAAGTCCCTTGACACTTCCCACTGCATAAGATAAAATATTCTTAATTTTCAATACTGCCGGCTATGAAGAGAAGAGTAGTTGGGATCGGTTATTTTCAGAGAGCTCCGGGTGGTGGGATGGAGTAATAATGATCTTAATGAAAAAAGGCTCGGAGCTTCGCACGGATCCAGGTTTCCCTGGTGATACTGCGACGGGATCTCCCGTTACAGAGATAGGGTATACTCTACTATTTAAGTGTTGACGTACCCGAAGAGGTTGGTATGGCAACATATCAATAAACTGGGGTGGTACCACGGAGCATAATACTCTCGTCCTCAAGATGATGAATCTTGGGGGTGGGAGTTTTTTTGTTTTTAAATAGATACGGATGACAATAAACTTAAGAACGGAGTGAACGGGATGAGTAACGAGCAGACAGAAGGCAGACTGAAAAAGGCACAAGTGATGAGATCGCAGGGGATAGATATTTATCCGGAAAGGTTTTCCGTTAATTATGAACTAGCAGAGGCAGCCCGGCTTGAAGATGGGACAACGGGAGTAAGGGCTGCGGGTAGGATCGTGGGCGTCAGGAACTTCAAGAAATTGATGTTCATTACGATCTCAAACATACAGGGAAGTCTGCAGCTTCTCCTCAAAAAGGATGAAGCGGGCGAAGGTCCGTTTGAACAATTTCAGGATTTGGTGGACCTCGGTGATTTTATCGGTGTGGAAGGAAGCATGTACACCACGGGAGCGGGAGAGAAAACGCTGCGGATCGAGCATTATGTGTTCCTTGGCAAAGCGCTGCGGAGTCTGCCGGATAAATGGCACGGGCTCGCCAACATAGATCTTCGATACAGGCAGCGTTATTTGGACCTGATGATGACAGGTGAAACTAGGAGCCGCATGCTGTCCAGAAGCAAGATGGTCCGCGCTATTCGCCGATTCTTTGAAGATCAGGATTTCATTGAAGTGGAAACGCCGATCCTGCAGCAGACCTCCTCCGGTGCGCTTGCGAAACCATTCAGGACGCATCACAATGCCCTGGATACGGATCTGAACCTCCGGATCGCGCCGGAAACATACTTAAAAAGGCTGATAGCAGGCGGCTTCACCAAGGTATTTGAATTTGCCAAGTGTTTCCGCAATGAAGGAATCAGTCCCCAGCATCTTCAAGAGTTCACGATGGTCGAGGGATATGCAGCCTTCTGGAACTATGAAGACACGATGAAACTCATGCGGGAGATGGTACTGTATGTGCTTGATCACACTTTTGGAACAACCACAATTCACTTAAACGGCCAGGCGATCGACTTTTCACAGCATTGGGAAGCGGTCTCCTTCAGGGAATTGATTCAGCGGGAAACTGGCATTGATATCAGCCTTTATCCAAGCTCCGAAGAATTGATTCAGGAGACCCGCAGGAGAAACATCAAGCTTGAACATGAGGATGTTCATTCGTTAGGAAGAGGAAATTTGATTGATTTACTTTACAAAAAAACATGCAGGCCAAAGCTGATCAAACCGACATTCCTGATCCAGCATCCAATCGATCTATCACCACTTGCGAGGGCCAATGACGAAGACCCGGCTCTTACCGACCGGTTCCAGCTGGTCGTGAACGGGGCCGAAATCATCAATGCCTATTCAGAACTCGTCGATCCAATCGAACAAAGAAAACGTTTGGAGGAACAAGCCATCCTTAAGAGCAATGGGGATTCAGAAGCGATGGAAATGGATGAGGAATACCTGACCGCCATGGAATACGGGATGCCGCCCATCTCGGGCTGGGGATTCGGGATAGAACGGCTGCTGATGGTACTGACAGATTGCGATACCATCAAGGATTGTGTGTTATTTCCGTTGACCAGGAAGTTGTAATGTGATGAATTGTGCTGGTATTGACTGGATTGTGAGTGGGTCGTGGGGACAGGGTACCGTGACCCATTCTACATTGGTGTTGAAGGTAAAAGGGAGATGTATTTATTACTGGATATCTAGTTTTTAGCGAATTGCATCAGTAGGTAAGTCCAATATCACGTAATTCAGGCTCTCACCTTGGGGGTATTATTGGTGCCACGGTTGTTTTTATTATCAAAAACGTCCCGCTTATTATAAAAAATCTGGATATATTATCAAAACAAACTTTAAACGCCTATCATACCTGGTGCTGTAGAGATGTGAAAAGACCTAAATCCCAAATAGAAGGGCAAATTGCCAGTTCGCTTAAATAAAGCCGGTTTCTCATACAGACTGAGAAACCGGCTCTTATCTAATCTATTTCATAAAACGAATCGAAGAATAACCCGAATGCGGATGCTGTGCGGAGCGTTCCTGTTTGTAAACGGCCTTCAGCTGTAGTTCTGAAAGGGTTTCTAGATCCTGTTTTTCCTTCACCATAGAGTCTTTGAGCATTTGATAAATCCCTTTGTTCTGGTTGAGTGAGGCTTGATTTGCCATCATTTCCTTCCTCCTCTAAGAAAAGAATTCTCGAAAATATAGGGTCGGTGTAAAGTTTATATCATCATAATACCTATAAACCTTATCTGTCAAGTCGGAATTAAAGCCGAAACTTTAAGATACATCCAGCTATGATCCAAGGGGACATTTTGGGACAAGGTACCTGTCCCCATGTCTCACCCTTCGTGGGTATTTCGTAGGGTTTCGTTGTTTGTACAAGGAAATAGAGGAGGGGATGTAGAAAAAGCTAGAATGAGTTGCTTATTTTAGTTAGTTATTTTAGAAAGCGTTTTCTTTATGTAAGAGGGGACGTTTCATTTTTGGTTAGAACCGAAACCGGTTTCGTCATTTCAACATGCTGCGATTATTATGTTTTTGGTGCAATGGGTAATCTTTTTTTAACCAAAAACGAAAGCGGTTTCGCAGCTGGAACCTGGTGATAAGAAGGAATAAGATCCTTCTTCACATATATAAACAAAGGGAGGAAAACATGAATGCGAAACAAAGTGGTGATGGTGATGCTTGTGATGATGCTTGCATTGTCGGTTGTACTGCCGGCCGGGGCGAAGGGGCAACTCGGCAGTGAGGATGAGGCGAGGCTGAAACGCTGGGAGGAGCGGGGGATGTACAGCGTAATGAAAAAGGTGAAGAAGAATCCGAACGCAGCGTTGTCGAGGGTGGAGTACGCTGGACTCATTCATTATCTAATTGGTGCCGGCAAGGAAGATATGCCTTGGAAAAAGGCGGATGTGGTGAAGGATGCTAAAGCTCTGGGGTACTGGGATGAGGTGTTCGGAGAAGGAGCCGATGCCAACTCGGCTGTGAAAAAGAAGGAGGCACTTGAGGTTATTGAGTATTTTCTTCCGGAGAGCGGATCCGATGCTGATGAGGATAGCGTTAAGCCGCTTAAACTATTCGATGCAATCCGTTTGTTTGATGAGAGGGCAGATGGCTTTTACCAAGCGGCCGGTGTGTATTCCGGAGAGACGATCGAGGGAAATGCCCTCATTAATCATGGGGATGTATCGCTCCAGGATGTGAAGATCGAAGGAAATCTTTATATCACGGCAGGCGCACAGAAAGGAAACGTCCTTTTGAAAAATGTGACGGTCGATGGAAAGGTTTTTATTGACGAGAAAGTGCAGAATCAGGTGCGTTCGGAAGGGGCGAAGCTCGGACAGGTCACGGTTTATCAGGCAGGTGCGACCGAGTCGGATTGGACTCTTGTTTGGTCGGATGAATTCATTTCGAATGAGGTTGATCCCGAGAAGTGGACCTATGATATCGGGAACTGGATCGTGGATGAGAACGGCACGGGGATCTCTCCCGGGTGGGGAAATAACGAGCTTGAATACTATACGGATTCACCTGAGAATTCCTTCATACGCGATGGAAATCTTGTAATCAAGGCGAAGAAGGAGAGAAGACCGATCACCGATGAGTACGGATCGTATGATTATTCTTCTGCCAAGCTGAAGACGAAGGGCTTGTTTTCTAAAAAATACGGGAAGTTCGAGGCACGCATGAAGCTTCCGGAAGGCCAGGGGTTCTGGCCGGCATTCTGGATGATGCCTGAGGATGAGGTGTATGGCAATTGGCCGACTTCCGGGGAGATCGACATCATGGAATCGGCCGGCAGGGATACGAGCAAGGTTGGAGGCACGATCCATTACGGAGCTGAGTACCCGAATAACACGTATACGGGGGCTGAGTATCATTTTCCGGAGGGAGAAGATACAACCGGCTATCATACGTATGCGATTGAATGGGAGCCCGGTGAAATCCGCTGGTATGTAGACGGGCAGCTGTATCAGACGCTGAATGACTGGTTCAGCAAGGGAACGAACGAGGCTGATAAGTATGCGTACCCTGCACCATTCGATCAGGAGTTCTATCTGATCCTGAATTTGGCGGTGGGAGGCTGGTATGGAGGGGATCCTGACCGTACGACGCCTTTCCCGGGCGAGATGGAAGTGGATTATGTCCGTGTGTATGAGTTGACTGGCAGGGATTATATGGAGCCGGTTGAGCCTGAACAGGTGAAGGAAGAGCTTCCGGAAGGGGCCAAGTTCCCGCTTGAGGATGGAAACTACATTTATGATACAGATTATATGGAGCCGTTCACGGTAGTGGATGCTTCCGGCGAAACGCTGGATGGGACGTACTGGAATTTCGTAACGCTTCCGGATTTCGGGGGGAGCGGAACAATCACGAAGGAAGAGGCAGACGGCGTTTCTTTTGCAAAAACAGCGGTGACGAACCCTGGAAATGCGTTGTGGGCGCTGCAATTGATTCAGAATGCGTCGATCGCCGAAGGAGGCACATATAAAGTCAGCTTTGATGCGAAATCGAATACGGATCGGGCGTTGATGTCGAAAGTGTCGGGCGGGGCCGAAAGAGGTTACGCCAATTATTCGGGCGAGCAGACAATCCAATTGACGGATCAGGTGCAGTCATATGAGTATACCTTTACGCACCGCCAGGATACGGATATCGCAGCAAGGCTGGAGTTCAACATGGGTGCGAACGGGAATGCGCCGGTATGGATCGGGAATGTCCGCCTGGAAGAAGTGGAGCCGGTCGATCCTGAGGGGGCATTGAAAACACCTCTTCCTGACGGCAACCACATTTATAACGGAACCTTTGATCAAGGTGATATGACGCGAATGAAGTATTGGGATCTTGTGGTGAATGAGTCTGCAGCGGCGACGGCCGATGTGCAGGAAGAAGCAAGGGAGCTGCATGTGGGGATCACAGACGGCGGTTCGGCTGCCGGTGATGTAGTGGTGAAGCAGACAGGTTTGCAGCTTGATGCGGGTGCAGATTATAAGTTGACGTTCGATGCGCGTGCTTCAACTGACCGGGCGGTTGAGGTCGAGTTTGTAAGTGAGGACGGGACGGTGAGGTATTCGGATTCGGTACCAGTTGAGTTAAAGGATGAGATGGCTTCGAATAAGGTGGCATTTACAATGCCAGAGGAACTTAGCGACGAGCATGGTCAGCTGATGATCAAGCTTGGCGGTGCTGAAGATGATGTATATCTGGATAATGTTAGACTGTTGAAAACGTCGGTGGACGTGGAAATGGAACCGTTGAAGAATGGAGATTTTGCTGCCGGCTTAGATTCTTGGAGTAACTATATTCATTTTGACGCTCAGGCTGCAGTGACCGGTGAGAATGAACAGATGAATGTGCGGATAGAGAATGCTGGTAACGAAGCATGGAGTGTGCTGGCGGAGCAGCCCGGACTGGAACTCGGACAGGGGCTGACGTATGAACTATCGTTCGATGCACGTTCAACTGTCGCACGTGATATGGAAGTGACACTGGAGAATGCTGGTTACTACCGGTATTTGAGTGAGCCGATAGCGGTGAGTGATCAGATTAAGAACTATTCCATTGAGTTCGTGATGAGTGCGAATGATACGGTGTCGTTGAAGTTTTTGATGGGGAAATTTACAGGATCGGACGCAGCACACGAAATCACGATTGATAATGTGGTGCTTCGGGTGAAGGAATAGAAGAAATGAGGACTGCCTGTTGTGGCAGTCCTTTTTTTGAGGTGTACAGAATTAATCCGTACTCTGCCTTTTTCTCCTATTTAACCAGTACATCAGGAAAAAACCGAGCGTGATTCCGACACTGTAAGTGACGATATAAGGCATTTCAAATTTGCCGATAAGTGATAATACCACGAAGATGATGGTGCCGATGAGGAAAGGGAAGTACCAGCGATTCATTGATATACGTCCTCTCTAATAAAAATAGATATATAGAACTATACCCATTTTTTAGGTGGTGAACCTTAACTTGCAAAATAAATAGATTTATTAAGAAATTTTCTAAATCCCTACGGATAGGCACTAATACCTCTTTTTCAGAATTTTACAAATAAATTACATTCTTTTAATTTATTTCCTATATGATAAAGGTGTCATTTATTGATGAATTCAATCAAAATATGGAAATGGCTATAGGAGGCTGAGGGATGAGAAAGTGTTTGAAAAGGGTAGTGCCTGTTGTCCTGTCTTTAGCAGTGGCCGGGAGCATGGTTATGCCCAATGTTGCAGGGGCCCTGGGTGATTTCGATTTAGATTCCAGCGTAGTACATACACCGATCAATGAATACCGGGCCGATCTCGCACCTGGTGTTAAGGAGAAGCATTACAGTTTTGAAGGACGCGACGGGAAGAAGATTGAGAGTTTTGTAGTGGAAGTTGACGTTCAGAATCCGAGTGTATCGATTGAAGCGGGAACCCCGGATGACGGTGAGGAGTATGGTCTTCAGCCTGTCAGGCAGCAGGCAAGAGCCGCCGATGGTGAAAACCATAAGGTGGTGGCTGCCGTGAATGCTGATTTTTATAATATGGCGACAGGAGAACCTAATGGAATTGTGGTTAAAGATGGTGTCGGGATAAAAGATCAACTTCGGCAGGGATGGGGTTTCTTTGGAATCAAAAAATCCGGCGAAGCTGTCATTGGAAGTACAGCTGAGTATGATGTGGTCAAGGATCAACTGGAAGAAGCACTCGGCGGTAATGCGATTCTGGTAAAGGACAGTCAAGTCTACCAGACTCCAAAAACGGGAGCAGACAGGGAGCCTCGCACGGCAGTCGGGATCAAAGCAGATGGCACGGTATTCTTTACGGTGATCGACGGCAGGCAGGAGCCTTATTCAAGCGGGATATCCATGCCTGATTTGGCACAATTGATGATTGATTTGGGCGCGGTGACGGCCCTTAACCTGGATGGCGGCGGTTCATCCACTTTTACGACCCGTACACTTGGAGGTGACGATCTCGAGATTGATAATATGCCCTCCGACCGCGGAGAGAGAAGTGTAGCCAACTCATGGCTTGTCGTCTCAGAAGAGCCTTCTGATCATACCTTCGACTCTGCGTATGTCTATCCTTATGATCAATCCTTCACTCCGGGATCTACGATCGATTTCGGTGCAAAAGGCAGGGACAAGGCCATGGCATCAGCCCCTCTTCCAGACGCTGATCTGACTTGGGAATTATCAGACGCGTCATTTGGGACAATTGATGAAAATGGAGTGTTTCAATCCAATGGGAAAACAGGTCAATTTCACGCAGTGCTGAACCATCAGGGAAAAGAAGTCGGCAAAAGCATCATTGAGATTGCTGCTCCGGATGAAATTTCTTTCTCTTCACCTGAACTGACGGCAGCAAGAAACAGTGAAATCCCGCTGGGTTTTCAAACAAAATATGAAAAACGGATAGTCGATTGGAAGTTGGAAGACATTGAGTTTGACATACCGGAAGGATTAGGCACGATTGATGAGGATGGTGTCCTCCATACGGGGGATGAGAGTGTGAGCGGCACCATCACAGCCCGGCTGAAGGGTACAGATTTGACAGCTGAGTTGAAGATCTCTGTAGGAATGCTTCCACAGGTGCTTTTTGACTTCGAAGAGGACTTAGGTACATGGAAGACATCAACAGCGAACCGGGGAGAAAAAGGAAGCCTGAGCCTGGCGGAGTATCCAGAACCCGTACGATTTGGGGATCAGTCACTTAAGCTTGATTATGATTTCACCGGTGCCCAAACAGGGACGACCCTCGGAGTGTATGCCGGTCCGGGAGTGAATACCGAGATCGAAGGGGATCCGCAAAGCATCGGCATGTGGGTATACGCAACGCCGGAAGCACACGGGTACTGGCTCCGGCTGCTGATTGTAGATGGGAATAACAAGAATCAATCCGTTAATCTGACCGCTGAGAAGCCCGGGATTGACTGGGTTGGATGGAAATACATCGAGGCAGAGATCCCGGCATCCTTTACAGGACCATTCAAGATCTCCGGGACCCAGGCCATCAGAATGATGTCGACGAAATCCGGCATTACAGGTCCTATGACGAAAGGGTCTCTTTATATTGATAATATACGTGCGGTGTACGGAGAAAAAGTCGATGACCTGTATCCTCCGGTCATTGAGTCCATAAATGCAGAAGACAAGGAATATACCACCAGCTCGGTGAATATAAAAGCAGACGTCCGTGAGTATGAAGACGATCCTTACAAAACGGGTATTGATTGGGAAAAGATAAAATTGTACGTGGACGGCAATGAGTATTCCAAGCGTGAAGGGCACTTTTCCTATGATATGGATGGCTCTGTCTCGCTCAGCGGATTAAAGTGGGCGGATGGTACCCATCAAATCACGGTGATGGTGCCTGATAAATTTGGGAATCAGGCGGTTAAAACAGCATATTTTACAGTCCATACAGGGTCTCCAAAGATTGAAATCGTTCAAGCTGAAGAGAAAGCATATTTAGGGGATACCTTTGAACTGGCTGTGAAAGCCACAAATCCAGCTGAAATTTCTGAATCTGCCTTGTCATTGAAAGTAGATCGGAATTATCCAGTGGAAGACATCATCTTTTCACCGGGCTTCGCTGGAAGCACATCAAGCTATGACAATAAAACGGGTATCCTGACCCTGCATCTCGAAAACAGCGGGAAAACCGTTGAAACAGAAGAAGCAGCCATTATTCCGATAAGGGTCCCGGCATCCACGAAAGAAGGCAGCAAAGTGAATGTGGAGTTGATCGAGGGGGAAACCACCTATGTTCAACCTCGGGAAGAGACATTCATCCCGACCTATTCGATGAAACCGCTCAGTGTGGAAGTAGAGGCTGCGCTTAAAGTCGAAGCGGAACCACTGTTAATAGGAGAGCCTGCACATATCCAGGTAATGGATCAGGAAGGCAAACCTGTCAGTGGAGCGGAAGTTTTTGCGTCAATCGAAGGAAACGATGAACTTCTTGGGAAAACCAATGACGACGGTTCACTCATCGTGGATTCGCTCACAAATGAGATCAAAAACATCAGCTTGTTCTCAGTGAAAGACGGAAAATATTCATTCAAGATGGATACACAGACGTACCCGGCTTTAGTGGAGAGGGATGAAATAAAAAATATTATTTCACCGACCACCGATGACCCATATAAATCGAAAAGTTTTACCTGGATGTCGAGCCCGTTAGGAAAAGACGAGACACCGGTCATCCAATATGCAAGGAAAAAGGATTATGACAAGAAAGGGGATAAGAGCCTTCTCACCGCAAAGGGATCATGGAGCAATCAAGTATTCTCCGGCGAGTTGGATATTACCAAGAATGGCATCGCACGCGTGAATCAGGTAACTTTGAAGAAGCTGAAACAGGACACAACCTACGTTTACCGGATCGGGAACGGGGAGACCTGGGGTGATATGCAGGAATTCACTACGCTGAAAAGAAAAAATCAATTTGAGTTCACGGTATTGGGGGACACCCAATCACCGTCCGACTTAAGCCTGTTTGACCAGATTCTTTCCGAAATCAACGGACAAGATCCGGCATTTATGATCCATGTCGGAGACCTCGTCGATGAATCTTCTAAATTCTCTCAATGGGATGATGTATTGGGAGTGATGAGTCAATATGATAATATCCGCACGACTAATCTTGTATCGGCCCTTGGTAATCATGAATACATGGGAGACAGTGATGCCAGTACAGCAAAAGCCATCCTGGGCTCGCCGGCTAATGGTCCGGATACGGACAAAGGCGGTACGTATTCCGTTGATTATCATAACATGCACATAAGTGTGCTTGGCTTTTCAAGTGACGAAAAAGTATTAGATCAACAACTGGAATGGCTGAAAGAAGACATGAAGAGTTCTGATAAGCCATGGAAAATACTCGTCACCCATAAGCCTCCGTATTACACGAATCCGTTCGGCGGGAATGAAATCATGAAGGAAAAGCTGCCTCCGGTCGCAGATGAACTCGGAATCGACATCGTCTTCTCCGGTCACGATCATGCGTACGGCAGAACAAAGAAACTGAAAGAAGGCAAAGAGGACGTAAACGGTACCGTCTATGTCGTTGCAGGCACTACCGGTAGAAAGCACTACGATGCAGTGGCAGATGAGAAATTTGCATACGTCAACATGGAAAACATTGCAGTCTATATGAGTGCGAAGGTGGATAAGGATACCATCACCTTCATTACCAGAACTTCAGACGGAGATGTGATTGATGAGTTCAGTGTGATGAATGAAGAATACAATCTGAAGGACGCTGAAGAAGAGTAGGATGGATAGGTGTCAGGTACCCCCGTAAACGGGAGGGGCTTGGCACCTTTTTTTAATTTGAAAATACGATGCAAATGTTTCAGCGGAGAAGAAGATCACCCTTTAACTGAGAGGGATATAGAGGAAAACTCTTCTGCTTTATAGAATATTTGAAAGGATAGGATTTAAAGATACCGGATTTTATAAGACGAGTGTCCGTTAAAGAAGGAGGATATATTATGCTGTTTATGTTAATCGTCAAAGCCTCGAAAAATTCTGAAGCCGGAAACCTTCCGAGCCCGGAACTGATGGATGCCATGACGAAGTACAATGAAGAATTAGTTGAAGCTGGCGTCCGGGTCATGGCGAAGGGGCTTCATCCCAGTTCACATGGGATACGCATTTCGTATCCGGATCCGAATGAAAAGCCGGTAGTCTCGGAAGGGCCGTTTACGGACTCGAACGACTTGACCGCAGGATTCATTCTGATTGATGTGAAGTCGAAGGAAGAAGCGCTCAAATGGGCGATGAGGATGCCGGACCCACAGGGAGATGGGGAAGGTCAGATTGAATTGCGGCAGGTTTTTTAGCGTGTTGACTGACAACAAGGGGGGAAATACTATGGAGAAAAAAATAACATTCATTCGTTCTGGCAATTTGGCATCCGTCGATTATGCCTACGCAAGCAGCATACCTGCCGGGATGGATGTTTTGTTTTTAGCAGGGGCGTGCCCCCTGGATAAGGGAGGAAACGTTCCACATCCAAGTACATATGAACAGCAGGCAAAATTGTGTGTGGAGAATTTGAAGGAAGTGTTAAAAGAGAGTGATGCAGCCCTGGAGGATGTGGTCTATACGAGAGTGCTGGTTGCTTCAGGGGACCGCTCAGATTTAGTAGCTTCCTGGAGGGCGGTTCGCGAGGAGTTTGGCGAACACGATGTCCCTAGCACCTTATCGGGTGTTACGGTGCTGGGGTATGAACATCAGTTGGTGGAAATTGAGGCTGTGGCGGCTGTGGATGGGGAGGGTGGGGTGAAAAGAAGATAGAAGCGGGCTGCAAAGCAGGAACCGGACCCGGTAATAACGATTCGAAACTACTATGCGTAGCGATTTATAGCAATACTGTTTTATTTGGTTACATCATGTATTATAGCTTGGACCTGGCCCCGGTAAGTCAGGTCCACGCGCAAAGATTATTCGACAAGTGGCGCGAATATCACCAAAGTGGCGCAATAATTTAAATTCCGGCGCAATAATCCGGAAAGTGGCTTAATTATTTGGAATCCGGCGCAATTATCCCGAAACCGGCACAATAACTATATGTATATTCATATTCTTAATCTATATTGTCCCTGCGAAATTGGCTTGAGCATTAATTTTGATAGGAATCCTCTCTTTTTATCTTAAAACAGTCAACCTATAACAAGTTTTCAAGGAGATTCTCACTTCACCCCAACCACAGCCACCGTCTGATATCCCCGCGAAACCGGTCCTGACAATACCCTGACCTTTGAAAATTTCAATCTCTCCATCACCGGAATCAGTTCCCTGTGAATCATTTGTTTTACCGAAGTCCATTCCTCACCGTCTTTCCCGTCACAAAGTGTGATCATGACTCTGCCTCCGGGCTCCATCACCCTGTGTATTTCTCGAAAAGAACTGAATAGATCCTCCCAAAAATAAACCGAGTGGATGCTGAACACGGCTGAATACTGCTCATCTGGGAAGGGTAATTCTTCGACCCTCCCTGGGACTAACTTCATCCGGTCCTGTCTGATTGCTTTTTTGTTGCGTAACACAGCGGAATGAATGAGGGTGTCCGACAAATCCAGCCCGGTGATGTGGTGAGTCCCATTCATCGAGGAGATCTGTTTTAAAGCAAAACCTGCCCCGCAGCCGACCTCCAGTACACGTTCATTCTGCTGAAGCTTTAAATTTTCAATGGTCCATAGAGTTTCCGGCTGATGCTGGCGGATCATCTTTTCCCCGATAAAACGTCCAAGCATCCCGGTGGGCCGGCCATACTGGTTATCTATGATTTTCTGGAATTTTGTTATAAAATTCATAATACCCCTCCTTATATTTACACTATAAGTTTCTTACATCTATTAAACAATCCTATTTAATCTATAGTTACTATTAAATATTTTTATAGAAAAAGGAACCGCAATGAGCTGAATCAGATAACAATATTTGAACTTGATCTATAAAGCAGGACTAAGAGGAGTCAATCAGCCTGAGGATAAAAGAGTCAGAGAAAGAGTGGTCTAAAAGGGGAATAGGGCAATCCCCCGTCGCGATTTCCCCTAGCATTTCATTACAATATAAGATGAAGGAGGGCTTGTCATTTCTCTGATAATTCACATCCTATTGATGAATCAACACGGAAATGTTATTCCTTGATGTAATTCCTTTTAACTAAACGTAATAAAAGAGCTGGCCATCAGCTTCTCGGTCAGCTCTTTTGACTGCTATCTATTTTGAGTTTCCCAATCGAATCCTATGGAAGGATCGTCCCAGGGAATCCTTTTTTCGTCCGGGGCGGCGGGATTATAGGATTTTGTCGTGCAATAGACTACCGTTGCCGGAATAGTGCCGAGCACCCTGTAACCATGTGCAACGCCTTTTGGAATCAGGAGGATCATCGGATTATGATCTCCCAGATAAAACACATTTGTTTCACCAAATGATTTTGAGTTCTTCCTCAGATCATACAGGACCACCTGTGCATTGCCGGACGGAAAGAACCAGAGATCATCCTGCTCTTCATGGTAATGGAATGCCTTGATTACTCCCGGATAGGAGGTGGACCAGGAAAGCTGGCCGAAATGAGACAAAAGGTCCTCATCGTCACGCACCACTTCCGCAAAAAAACCGCGGTCATCACAATGCTTGATCAGCTTCTTCGTTATGACGCCCTCAATCTGCATCACTGTCATCCTCCTTTGCCAAATAGTCGTACAGGGCTTCCTTCCAGCCCCTCATATAAAACCCGCAGCTGTTCAATTTCTTGTTACTCAGCACCGAATATGACGGCCTGCAGGCAGGAAGGCCATATTCGGCTGTCGAAACGGGTGATATTTCCACGTCGCATTTTGAAAATGCAGCAATTTCCTTTGCAAATTCAAACCAGCTGCAGCTCCCGTCATTGGAAACATGGTAAATGCCCGGAGCCTGCTCCAGAAGAAAATAAACTGCTTCGGCCAAATCTTTTGTATAAGTGGGGGATCCGAACTGGTCATTAACGACCTGCAGCTTGCTTTTGGTTTGCGAAAGCCGGGCGATGGTATTGACAAAATTCTTGCCGCTGCGGCCGTAAAGCCACGAAGTCCTGATGATCAGGGTATCCGGATTGGCGGCAAGGACCAGTGTTTCGCCGGCCCATTTGCTTTCTCCGTAAACATTCAAGGGGGAAGGGGGTTCCTGCTCTTCCCACGGGGTGGATTTATCACCGGAGAAGACGTAGTCTGTGCTGATATGGATGAACCGGGCCTGCACCTTTTTTGTCTCCTTGGCCAAATAAAACGGAGCGACGGCATTGACGAGAAAGGCTTCTTCTCTTTGGCTTTCACAAAGGTCGACTGCCGTATATGCTGCCGCATTGATTAGAATATCCGGCTTCAATTCCTGCAACCTTTCAGCTGTAGATTGGGCATCGGCTATATCCCATTCATTCCTGGCAAAGGGGAATACGGTGCATCCGAGTCCGTTAAGTGTGGAAGCCAGCTCCCTTCCCAGCTGGCCGCCTGCTCCAGTAATCGCGATTTTCATTATGAAGTTCCTTTCAGCCTGTGCTTATACCAGTCGACTGTTCTTTCAAGCGCCTTCTCAAACGGAGCTTGCTGCCTCCATCCGAGCTCAGCCTGGAGCTTGGAAGAGTCAATGGCATATCTGCGGTCATGGCCTTTCCGGTCTTCCACATATTCTATCAGTCTCTCAGGCTTTCCGAGCAGGTCGAGGATATGCTTCACCACCTCGATATTTGTCTTCTCATTGCCACCGCCGATATTATAAATCTCTCCCAACTTTCCTTTTTCAAGGATCTGCCAAATGGCTTTGCAGTGATCCTCGACATAAAGCCAATCCCTGATCTGCATCCCATCTCCATAAACAGGGATTCTTTCATTATTGAGCGCTTTGCGGACTATGGTCGGGATGAATTTTTCGCTGTGCTGGTAAGGACCGTAGTTATTGCTGCATCTTGTAGTGATGACAGGGAGCTTGTAGGTTTCCCGGAAAGAGCGGACCAGGAGATCTGAGCTTGCCTTGGTTGCAGAATAAGGGTTATTGGGCGAAAGGGGAGAATGCTCTGTAAATGCCGGCTGCTCTTTATCAAGGGTCCCGTATACTTCATCGGTGGATATATGGATCATTTTTGAGGCACGGCCCTTAAGCATATTTAATAGCAGCTGATAGGTGCCGGAGATATTGGTCTCTATGAATTTGCCGGCATTACGGATGCTGTTGTCGACATGCGATTCGGCAGCGAAATGAATGATGCTGTCATAGTTACGGTCAAATGCTGCCTCAAGCTCCTGTTCATCGACAATGCTGCCTTTAATGAAACGGAAGCGGGGATGGACGGACAGTTTCTTCATTTCTTCCGGATGGCTTGCATAGGTTAGTGCATCAATGACCGTCACGTTGACAGTGGGATCCTTCAGGGCAAGTTGTACGAAATTCAGACCTATGAATCCGGCGGCGCCCGTTATTAAAAGGTACATGGCTGACTCCTTTCCTTAAGTGAAATTTGGTTTAACGAGTCTTTCAAGATATTGGCCATACTCGTTCTTTTTTAAAGGCTTTGCAAGAGCAAGCAGCTGACCTTCCGTAATGAACCCTTTTCTGTAGGCTATTTCTTCAATGCAGGATATACGTATATTCTGTCTGCTCTGGACCGTTTCGATAAAAGAGGATGCCTCCATCAGCGATTTGTGGGTGCCGGTATCCAGCCAGCTGAATCCGCGGCCAAGCAGCTCGGCCCTCAGTCTACCCTGCTTTAGATAGAGCTCATTGACCGAGGTGATTTCATATTCTCCTCTGGCCGACTTTTTAATGCTTTTTGCAAAATCAACCACTTGGTTATCATAGAAATAAAGGCCGGTAATGGCATACTGTGATTTCGGCTTAAGCGGCTTTTCCTCAAGGGAAATGACATTCCTGTCTTTATCGAACTCTACTACACCAAACCGCTCAGGATCTTTGACCTGATAGCCGAATATGGTGGCACCCTGATTGCTGCAAACCGCCTCTTCAAGGATTTTGGTAAAATTATGGCCGTAAAAAATATTGTCGCCGAGAATCAGTGAAACAGAATCATTACCTATGAAATCTTCCCCGATGACGAATGCCTGGGCGATTCCTTCCGGCTCATCCTGAACGATATAGCTCAGTCTGATGCCAAGCTGTGATCCATCTCCAAGGAGACTCTGGAAGCGGGGGACATCTTCCTTGGTTGAAATGATCAGGATTTCTTTTATTCCTGCCAGCATCAATACAGAAAGAGGGTAATAGATTAATGGTTTATCATATACAGGAAGCAGCTGTTTGGAAACTGCTTTTGTCAGCGGATAAAGGCGAGTGCCATGGCCGCCGGCAAGTATGATGCCTTTCATATTAATCACATCCTTTATAGTAAGCAGCCCTCCTCAAAACGCTATTCTTGCAGTCTCTTTTTAAAGACGGCGGGCACACCTGCATATAAAGATCTTTCAGGCACATCGTCCTTCACGAAAGCGCCGCCCCCGATTGTGGACCATGCCCCGATGGCCGTTTTTTCTCTGATGGACGAGCCAATTCCGATATAGGCCCCTTCCTTGATCGTGACATTGCCGGCGATATTCGCCCCGGGTCCGATGGTTGCATAATCTCCTATTTTATTATCATGGCTGATATTCGCTCCCCGGTTGATGATGACATGTTCGCCAATCGTTACATTGGTTGTCATGATGGCTCCTTCACAAATGATTGATCCCGAACCGATTTTATTCCTCTTTGAAATATAGACACCAGGATGGATGAGCGGCGGGGGAAACTGGAAGCCTGCACTTCGAGTCAATTCGGAGAATCTTTTCTTGAGAGCGGGATCTCCAACACTTGAGCACAGGACATATGCTTGATCTCTTAAATGGCGAATATCCTTTAATGTTCCCAGCACCTCGATATCATCGACAAATCGGCCTTTCATTTCAAATCGTTCGTCCAGGAACCCGGAAACCTCAATGCCTGACTGCCCGCAAAGATGGGCCACCTCGCGGGCATGACCGCCGCATCCCCATAGAATCAGCTTTTTCATCGCTTGATTCCTTTCGACAGCACGCCGGCAATCCTGTTCACATCCTCTTTTTCCATCCCCTCCCAGAGGGGAAGGCTGAGGATTCTGTCTGCAAGACTGTCGGTTACCGGCATTCCGGTCCTTTTAAAAGTTGAGAACAGCTTCTGCTGGTGACAGGCCGGGGAAAAGTAGGTTCGGGCTTCGATGCCTTCTGATGCCAGCAGCTTGACATACGAATCACTATTTTCGTATTCAGGACACAGGACGGGCATGAATTGATGGGCAATCGTGCCTTCTGTTTTCTGCAGCTTCCAGCTTTTAAGGGAAGGGAGTGTCAGAAAAGCTTCTTTATACCACTCGTAAATTTGCTGACGCTCCTGCACTTTTGCCGGATAGGCATCCAATGTTGCAAGTGCAATCGCTGCCGCATATTCTGACAGCTTGCTGTTCAATCCCATCTGCACGGATTCACGGTCTGCTGAAAAACCGAAATTGCCTGCCTTCCTGAGTTCTTGTATTTTTCCTTTATCCCCGCTGTAAAGAAGGCCTCCTTCACCTATCCCAAATGACTTTGTGGCATGGAAGCTGAATACGCTGACTCCTGGAAAGCTTTTTGAAAACGCTCCGTTCATGTTCGTGGTACCGAAGCAGGGTGCTGCATCGATCACTACAGGAATTCCGGTGCCATGAAGCTTAACGTAGTAATCCAAGTCTAAATTAGTGCCAAAGGTTGCATAAGGGACTACGACTGCTGTCTCGTCTCCAAGATTGTCCAGTGCTTCTGAAAGCAGGGACTCATTCATGCACCAGCTGTCTTCATCGACATCAATGAAATAAGGCTCCAGTCCGCACCACATTGCCGCCAGGGGTGTTGCTGAAAAGGTAAAGCTTGGCATGATGGCATAGCGGCATTCTTTGCGCATGCACCCGCTGATTGCCAGTATCAGTCCGATGGTGGCATTGTTCACTGTGAGCGCTCCGCCGTCTCCATCGAAATTCTCCGACATGACCCTTTTCTCGAATCGGGTATTCAAAGGCCCATAGTTACTGTACTTCCTTGTTTCTTCAATTTGAATTAAATAATGTAAAAAGGACTCTTTTTTAACAAGGTTTGGCTGTAAAAACGGAATGTTTTCCATGTTGTTTCTTACCAGCTCCGTTTCTGTGATAAGTAAAAGTGGGGATCTGATGAGATGAATCTGTCTCTGTACCGGCCTTTATCAAATTCCCGCGAACATTGCCGGCTTTTTTAAGGAAGCATTGTTCTACCTCAAGCTGCATAACCTGAAAACAGGTGAGTCTTACTGTGTATTTAAATAGAGGATAAAGGGGGGGAGATAGCGCATGCTGCACAGCAATAGGAAGAGTGCTTCTTTCAGTCATGGCCGGAAACTGGCCGTCATCGACACTCATTTTCCCTGGAAGAAGAGCGGATTCAGGTACTGGGAAAATCTTGAGATTTGGAAGCAGAGGCCGGATACTCTCTTTTTTGCCACCAATGTATACTATGATGAATTCCCTGCCAAAGTTCATGATATCCGCTCTTTTGGTGCAATGGCTGAAACGGAGGGGATAACGGACATATACTGCGTGTTTCTGAACCATCTTCTAAGCCTCCTGGGGGAAATCAGAAGTAAAGAGGGTTCCTGGATGCCCGGCGCCAATCCGCGTGCAAACATCCGAAAGCAGATTGATGATCTCGGCATCAGGGTACATGCGACACTTTACCCGGGTGGCGGTCTTATGCCAGGCACCGAAGAAGAGTTTTTTAACATAGCAGGGAGGCATTGTGAAACAGTATTCACCAACATTCAGGAGGTCAGAAGGAATATCCCCAAAAGTATCTTCATGCCCGTCGTGATCAACAGCGACTTTTATTCGTATACGTCAAAGAAAAAAAAGGATCCGCTTCAGCTTACTTTTTGCGCATTTAATGAGGTAAGAAAGAACTTTCCCCTGCTTGCGGAAATCTTCAACAAGCTCGATGACCGGTTTCATTTGAACCTCATTGGAAATTGGGGATCTGAGCTGCATTTATTGAAAAATACGAATTATACGTTCTATGAAAAACTCAACCCGGAAAAGATTAAAGAAGTTTATAAGGAAACTCATATTTTCCTTTACTGTGGTATCACCGATTCTTTGACACTGGACGGCTTTCCTACTACCGCAGCTTGTGATGCCATGGCAGCCGGATGCCTCCTCATCACGACCAACCCGCGGAATGACCACAGCATATTAACGGATAAGAAGGAATATATCGAAACAGCTGATTCAGCTGATTCTTTCGTGGAGATTCTTAACTGGGCCTATGAAAATTTCGATGACGCTATGAAGATTGCCAAGGCAGGAGCTGAAAAAATCCGCGACCTTTTTCATGCAGCCCGCATAGTAGAGAAGAAGCTTGCTTATATATTCGGCGGGCAGGAAGATAGATTGGCTGAATATGCAAGGGAAAAGGGAGCAGTAAAAGCATCCGGGCCGGATCGCCTTCAAACGGGTGCGAAATCCGGTACCCCCGGGATAGAAAGACATTACTCGCCAATGAAAGTCCTTTTTGTGCATCCTGCCCATGGAGGAACTTACAAGGTGATATCACAGGGGATCATGGAAGGTTTCCGAATGATTGGCCAGGAAGTATTCGACATACAGCCAGGTGAAAATGCGGCTGAGATTGCAGCTATGATAAAACCTGATCTTTTATTTGTACTATTGGGGGATTCGTTCCCTGTTGATCAGGTAAAGGTGATTGCAGAAATGGGAGTCAAAACGTCCATCTGGTTCACGGATGATCCTTATTATATAGACGTCACACTGAAGCTGGCTCCTTATTATGACTATGTTTTTACACAGGAAAAAAGCTGTGTCCCCCATTATCAGATGGCAGGCTGCAGACAAGTACATTATGTGCCTCTAGGGGTAAATACGCAGTTCTTTACCCGCAAAGAAGGAGTCCCGTTGAAATATGATATATGCTTCCTAGGAACTGCCTGGAAAAGCAGGCTGCGGATGTTTGATGAGCTGGCTCCTAATCTTGCGGGCAGAAAGGCAGTGATTGCAGGGCCGGGATGGAGAGAACTTAAACAATATGAGATGCTTTCCCATCAAGTGCGGATCGAAGTTCTGTCTCCAAGTGAGTCGGCACAGATCATGAGGGAGTCCAGGATTGTCATAAACCATCACCGGCCATATGATGACGATACTGTTTTTCGGAAGAACAGCCTGGGGATTCAGGCTGCGTCCATCAATCCCAGAACCTTCGAGATTTGTGCCTGCGGGGCTTTTCAACTTACGGATGTAAGAGAAGAACTGTCCCGCTTTTTTGAGGTTGGAAGGGAGATAGAAACCTATTCTTCTCCAGCTGATCTCTCTGACAAGATCGACTATTATCTGGATCATGAGGGAGAAAGACTGGAGATAGCTGAAAAAGGGTGCAGGAAAACGATTGGAAACCATTCTTATCACCATAGAGTGAAAGCAATCTGGAAGTTGCTTTTTTCCGCAAATGGACTGGGGGATGAGCCCTTTCAAGCAGAAATGAAAAGCATAGAATGCAGAATGGCAACTAATTTAGGAAGGGAGACTGATCATTTGAAATGGAAATTCAATAATACTAGTTTCCTGGCAGATACAGCGCCGGAGCTGCCTGCGAATTTCATGAAGAACGGTCCCTGGAGCGGGCACAGGCAATTTGCTTATGATTTGGTGCAGAGTCTGAAACCTGAAACGATTGTTGAGCTGGGTACACATTATGGCACTTCTTTCTTCAGCTTCTGTCAGGCAGTGAAGGATGCGGGATTGGCGTCCAAATGTTATGCAGTCGATACTTGGAAGGGAGATCCCCATGCAGGCTATTATGGAGAAGGGGTCTACCAGGCTGTAAAGGCAGTGAACAGCAGGGATTTCCCGCACATTGGAGAGCTGATCAGAAGTACATTCGATGAGGCAGTTTCTTTGTTTGAGGATGAATCGATAGATCTCTTGCATATTGACGGCTATCATACCTATGAAGCTGTGAGCCACGATTATCAGACATGGATCGGTAAGTTGAAAAAAGGGGCCCCTGTCCTGTTCCATGATACAGCCGTAACGATAAAAGATTATAATGTGCATGGATTCTGGAAGGAACAGAGTGAGAAATTTCCAAGCATCCATTTTTCACACTGCAATGGCCTCGGCGTGCTTTTTCCAAAAGGAGTGCCGGCCTCTTTGGAGTCTGCCCTGAAGGAAAAGGAAAAGCTGATCGAATACTACGAAAAATGTTAATTCGATCCAAAGTTAGAAGAAGCCGGTATATTCCTTGAATAAAGGAGTTATACTGGCTTTTTCCTGTTTTATCAGAGACTAAATAGAAATAATCCCGTAAACCTCTTGGGATGGAAGAGGAAGGAATCTGGACGATTTTCCGTTTGGTGCCACCTCATATATCCCGGGGACGGTGGCATTACCTTTCCTGTTGACGCTGGAACTATTCCCAACATACAGCTTACCTCCTGCAAGGGCAAGTCCCCTCGGATATCCTTCTGTGTGGAAAATCACCTTGCTTCCATGCCTGACTTGCCTGTTATAAGAGCTGCAATAGAGAAGCTGGCCATCCAGCAGCATAGGGCTGTGAGGCTGATGGATCTTTTTCTCTAAATGGGTTCTGACTTTTTTAAAATCCTCTAAGGAATATTCAACAATTACTCCAGTAGGGATATCCTTCTTCGCTGACCATTCATCCTCAAGCGAAAACATGGACACAAACAAGTTTTCATCCTGAATGAATAAATCATTTACGTGATGGAAATCTTTATCGATTTCAGAGACCCGGAACTCATCAACCTTTTTCAGATCTGGAAGATGATAAAGGGAAATGGTATTGGACTGGGTCTCCACTATATAAGCAATTTCTCCTTTGACAGCTGTACCATGATAATCAATCCCCCTTGTTCCGGCTTTGTTGACTATATTGTAGTGGTGATCCATGAGCAAGATACCAAGCCTGTCTGAGACCACCACATAGTACTCATCATATTTAGCAATTCCACAGCAGCTTTCGTGAAGTATCTTCCTGAAGTTCCACTTCTCCCTATCCACTTCATACAATCCTCCATTTATGTTGCAGCATGTGACGAGAAGTTTATTGAAATCTGCCAACATATCTTCCTCCTTATCAAAAGCCTTATGAGACTTTGGTTTTTACAGTTTATGCAAAATCCCTTGAAGTTTGAAAAAAATCTTGAAATACGCCTCTACTCTCTTAATTCAAGCAATTTCAATAAGAATTACTAGAGCCTTAATTTTTAAAAATAGGCTAATAGAGCTTCACATGGAGGTCAGGTTGAATAATATGTGGTGAGGAAGATATTAGTAGTTTCTTCCTTACAGTAAGATGCTTTGCCTCAGCATACAAGACATTAACAAATGCAGTAATTACTACCCAAACTTTGAAAAAGACAATCGAAAAAAATGGGCTGCTGAAGGCTGAAAGCTATTTAGATAAAAAGGAGGATTAGTAAAATGGCAGTTCTTTCAACAGGGCCAATTGAAAATCCGGCAGTAGGTGGAGTCAGGCAGGTAACTCAAATTACCGTTATTGCGGACAACAGGAGCTCTGCGAGTGCTTCCTCAGTTCTGATCCAGGGATTCATTTTGGATGGGACAAGGACTCTATATGTATCCGAATTGGTGAATCTTGCAGCAAATCAAGTGGTTACAAGAAACTATTTCGGAAATGTAAATGCATACGAATATGTCTTTACGACAAGCGGGCCGGCAGAAGACAGCACACAGGTTTCCCTTTGGGGCAAATCTGCTTCCGGCGCAGTCAGGTTTTCGCAGCGCTTAGTGTCAGACGAAATCTTAGGTCAATCTTAAGAGCTTCAATTTCAATGAAAACACATTAAGGAAAAATGATTGCACCTGAGCAATTCATGTTTTTAAAAAGAAAAGGAGGGATAACATTGGCAATACTATCCACAGGCCCTATTTCCAATACCGCAGTAGCGGGCTCGAGGATTACCAGAACGGTTTTACTCAAGCTGGATAATAGGGACAGTGTCAATTTTTCTACTGTGTTAATACAGGGATACAGATTGGATGGTTCAAGGATACTTTATGTACTTGAACAAGTGAGTTTGGCCCCCAACCAAGTATTGACGAGAGAATATACTGCTAATTTCGAAGGATTTGAATTCGTTTTTACCACAGGAGGACCTGCTGAAGCCAGCACTCAGATTTCAGTATGGGGCAGGGATGTTAATGGACAGATTGTGGCAGCGCACAGGCTTGTCGCGGATGAACTATTAGGATCCAATCCAGGCGAAGCAGGAGAACAAGGTCCGCAGGGACCACAAGGTGACACCGGAGAACAAGGTCCACAAGGCGACACTGGTGAACAAGGTCCGCAAGGTGACACTGGTGAACAAGGTCCACAAGGTGATACCGGAGAGCAAGGTCCGCAAGGCGATACCGGTGAGCAAGGACCACAAGGTGACACCGGTGAACAAGGACCGCAGGGTGACACCGGGGAACAAGGTCCGCAAGGTGACACCGGAGAACAAGGTCCGCAGGGTGACACTGGTGAACAAGGACCGCAAGGCGACACTGGTGAACAAGGTCCGCAAGGTGACACCGGAGAACAAGGTCCACAAGGTGACACCGGGGAACAAGGACCACAAGGTGACACCGGTGAACAAGGCCCACAAGGCGATACCGGTGAGCAAGGACCACAAGGTGACACTGGAGAACAAGGACCACAAGGCGACACTGGTGAACAAGGTCCGCAAGGTGACACCGGAGAACAAGGACCACAAGGCGACACTGGTGAACAAGGACCACAAGGTGACACTGGTGAACAAGGCCCGCAAGGTGACACTGGTGAACAAGGACCACAAGGCGACACTGGTGAACAAGGCCCGCAAGGTGACACTGGAGAACAAGGTCCCCAAGGTGATACCGGAGAGCAAGGACCACAAGGCGACACTGGTGAACAAGGACCACAAGGTGACACTGGTGAACAAGGACCGCAAGGTGACACTGGTGAACAAGGACCGCAAGGCGACACTGGTGAACAAGGCCCGCAAGGTGACACCGGAGAACAAGGACCGCAAGGCGACACTGGTGAACAAGGCCCGCAAGGCGACACCGGAGAACAAGGTCCGCAAGGTGACACTGGAGAACAAGGACCACAAGGTGATACCGGAGAGCAAGGTCCGCAGGGTGACACCGGAGAACAAGGCCCACAAGGCGACACTGGTGAACAAGGCCCACAAGGTGATACCGGAGAACAAGGACCACAAGGTGATACCGGAGAGCAAGGTCCGCAGGGTGACACCGGAGAACAAGGCCCACAAGGCGACACCGGAGAACAAGGCCCACAAGGCGACACTGGTGAACAAGGCCCGCAAGGCGACACTGGTGAACAAGGCCCGCAAGGCGACACTGGTGAACAAGGTCCACAAGGTGATACCGGTGAGCAAGGTCCACAAGGCGATACCGGAGAACAAGGCCCACAAGGTGACACCGGGGAACAAGGCCCGCAGGGTGACACTGGTGAGCAAGGCCCGCAGGGTGACACTGGTGAACAAGGCCCGCAGGGTGACACCGGAGAACAAGGCCCACAAGGCGATACCGGAGAGCAAGGCCCACAAGGTGACACTGGAGAACAAGGACCGCAGGGCGACACCGGAGAACAAGGTCCTCAAGGACCGCAAGGAGAGCAAGGTCCGCAAGGTCTTTCAGGTTCAGGTCAGCTTGTCTTTGTGAATAACACGACATCGATCTCTCTGCCTACGACAGTACCGGCTACAGAGGTAACGGTAGCAACTTCACCGGCTACTACTATTCTAGCCAATCAAAATATAAAAATTGATTATGCATTTGCTCTTGAAAACACAGGACTCACTGCAAGTAACACTTATACTTTAGAAATCAGGCTCTATCGAGACGGAGCATTATTAAATACCAGAACCTTTAACCGTACACTTGCATCCGCAGGAACCCAGCGTTTTCCACTTGCAAACACCTATGTTGATACTCCGCTAACAACCGCCACTGTATCATATACTGTAAGGATACTGGTAACGGCTTCAAATAACATTTCTACTGCTACAGCGAATAATATTAACCTTAACCTGATTAAGTTCTAATAATATGAAGAAGGCCGCCTTTATATGGGCAGCCTTCTTTATTTTCATAATAAACTTTAAGATTTATTGTCTAACCAACTTAAGGCAGAAGAATTTCAGAATAAATCTTGTCTTTAAATCAGTACTACTATTTTCTCTCGGCACGAAGCACAATACTTTCCATACTCAATATAGAATTCGATCGGATCTGCAGGTTCCATTGGCCACCAGCGAATGCTGCCCGAAGGTGCCTTGGATGCAAATTGGTTGATGTCTGCAGGTACATCCCCGACGATGACCACTTCAATATCCTTGAATCCATTCTCCAGTCCTTTATTCAGAGTATCGTATAACTGATCAAGATTTTTCTCATCTGGGCCATGAGGTATCGGGAAAATAATAGACTTCCTGGATGAGTCTTCATGGATGATATGTGCTGTTTTTCTTGCAGGATCCCCAGCTGCGGTCTCCCAGATCCTGCTGTAGGGGACAAGCTCAGGCATATCCAGGTTTTTTATTTTTTCATAAATCCGGTTATGATAATAACTCTTGAGTTCCCTGACCAGTATCTGTATTTGCCGGTTTCTTGTGAAAGTAGAATTATTCCCGCCATCATTGCGGTACTGGATGTATAGGAGATCAGGAACAGAGGCAAATTTCGTTGATAAGAACGTCCTCACCAGGAGGTCGTAATCATCACTGACAAGAAGCTCTTCCCTGTGACCCCCGATAAGATGATAGCATTCTCTTGTCCAGGCGCGGGGGTGGTTGGGAAGCCCTATCAGATGGCGGAGGGTATTTCCGTTGATGGTTGTATGGCGCAGGACGTTTTGCCACCTGTTCATCGCGTGGAGCCAGACCCGGTAGTAGACGCTATAGCCGAAGCCGCAGTCCCATCCATACCAGTGCGCATGATGATTTTCGGCTACTACCTCTGTGCAGTCTCCATAAACAAAGCCGCATTCCGGGTTTTCCTGGAAGGCACGCACTATTTTTTCCAGACAGTCGGGTGTTAGTTCATCATCATGGTCCACCTCTACAAGGATTTCGCCCGTACATAGACCGGCAGCATATCGTTTGATTGAACCGATATAGCCGTTATATTCGTCCTGCCTGTATCTCCGGATTCTCGGGTCATCGAGCTTGCTTAAATATTCCCGGTAGGTTTCTTCATTGTCGCCGGAATCATCGACTATGACCCATTCCCAATTCTCATATGTCTGTTCCAGGAGGGATCTGAAGGGCCGCAGAATTTTTTCTTTAGACTTATAGGCCGCTGTAAACACAGATATCAGTGGTTTATTCGTAGTGAATTTAGTTGGGGGTACAATTTTATTTTCCGGAAGCGGGTCGGTTGAAGACAGCCAGCAATGAAAAAGTTTGCCGGCTTTGATGCTGCTTAGTGAGTCAAAGTGCAGCCAGCGTTTCTTCTCGTGTGCCGGCATAGCAATCAGCCCGGGGAACTCCCTCCAGTCACTGCCAACGGAAACGTAAATGCGCGGTACTTTCGTATTGACATCCTTCGGTTCGTCTTCATTGCTACCGAGTATGGTGAAGATGTGATCTTCATGCAATCTGGAATTAAGCTCGAATAATTCGTCCCGGGGCACATCTTCTGTAACAAAAAAATATGCTTTCAGCATATGGGTGATTTTATTCTGCATAGGTTATCTCCTGTTCTATAAAGTGGCTTACTCTTCTATTATTTATATGCGCCCCCCGTGCCTTGTTGCTGAATTTGGGGCAAGGTGGAATTTGTTGGGGTACGGGGCATAGAAATGAACATGGGGAGAGGTTATGGAATAGAGTACTTAAAGCGAGATATCTATATGCTAGCTACCGGAAGGAGATTATTTATGTCTTTGCCTCTTGTAAGCATCCTCATCCCTGCCTATAATCGGCCGGCTACGTTAAAGACCGCGGTTGAGAGTGCGCTAAAGCAGACGTACCCGAATATAGAAGTCATTATATGTGATGACAGCTCAGACACCCGGGTCCAGGAGATGGTGTCATCCTGTTTCAGGAGCGTGGAGAATTTACGGTATTACAAAAATGAAAAGAATTTATTTTTGGAGAACTGGCATAAGCTGTTCGTCCTTGCTTCCGGAGAATATGTTAATTATCTGATGGATGATGATATTCTCAGAGAGAACAAGATAGAGAAGATGATGTACTTTTTCCAGGAGTTTCAGGATATGAAGCTGGTGACCTCTTATAGGCAGACAATCGATGAGAATGGTGAGTGGCGAGCCCCCTTGTATGCAACCGAAAGGCTTTTCCAGGAAACAAGGGTGATGAGCGGAAAGGTTTTTGCGGATATGGCCCTTTCCAGATGTTTGAATATAATAGGCGAGCCTACGACCGTCCTGTTTAAAAAGGAAGATATGAAAGAGAAGTTTGGATTTTTTGCGGGGAAGCAGTATTCACTTTTAAATGATATGGCTACATGGCTGAATCTGCTTTCAGAAGGCAGGGCTGCATATATCCCTGAACCCCTAAGCTTCTTCCGTATCCATGCCGGACAGAATAATAATGTTCTCGGACCCTCTGCTTTCAGTGAATGGCTTGATCTCCTGATTGCGTCAAGGGAAAAAGGATTTCTTTCTACAGATGAGCTGTATAAGCGGGGGCTAATGAACTATCGGTCCCGGGTAGCGGGCATTGAACGGTACGCTCAGGATGTCAATCGTATTGATCAAATTCTGAAGGACTTATAGTAGTTATAGAGGGAGGAAGACCTTATGGGCAACCAGGCTGCTGAAAAAGATCTTGTTTCGATTATCATCCCGTTCTACAACTGCCAATATGTCGGGAAGGCTGTCACAAGTGCACAAAGACAAACCTATCCAAATATTGAGATCATCGTAGTGGACGACGGCTCGACTCTGTTTACAGACCAGCTGGATCCTTATATGAACAGCATCAGGTATCTGAAGAAAAGCAACGGGGGAACAGCGTCTGCCCTCAATGCGGGAATCAGGCAGGCAAGAGGGAAATATTTTGTCTGGCTAAGCTCAGATGATGAATTGAAGAGAGCTAAAGTCAAGACCCAGCTTGCTTTTATGCAAACTAGAGGAAAGATGATCTCATTTACCAATTTCAATAAGATTGACAGCCAGGGCAGGCTGCTCGCTTCTTCACTTAATAGAAGCTATACTGACCAGCTCACCTTTTACCGGGATTTGAAAAAATTCTGCCCTGTCAATGGATCTACTGTCATGGCTCATATGAATGTAATGAGAAATATAGGGCCATTTAATGAGAAGTTGAAAAACACCCAGGATTATGAGATGTGGATGAGAATCGCTCTCCAATATGAATTTGGATTTCTCGACCTGCCATTAACACATTACCGGGTCCACGAAAGGATGGGCAGCAAAGTGAGTCAAGATGTTTCCCGTGCGGAAATAGCAGCCCTTCAGGAGATCTATAGTCCGAAAATTGCAGAACATATTCAAAAGCTTGAATCAGAATCCAGATGAGGTCTTAGCTTGTTTAGTGACTGCGCTCCAATCAATCCGTTGGACCGGTCATACTGGTTATCAATGATTTTCAGAAATATTGTTTTCAATTCATTTAACCTCCTCCTTTTGTTCCTGGTGTATTTACACTATAATTTCCCTATACCTATTAAACAATCGTATATAAGTTATAGTTACTATTGAATATTTCTATAGTATGGAGGGGTTGGAGTGGAGATTAATCAGTTAAAAGCCTTTGAGCTTGTGGCAAGGCTCGGGTCATACAGCAAGGCTTCGAGATACCTTGATGTGTCTCAGCCGACAATCAGCCTGAGGATAAAAGAGTTAGAGAAAGATGTAGGCGGATACTTATTTATCAGGTCAGGTAAACAGATGGTGCTGACGGAGTTGGGGAAAGGTTTCCTTCCATATGCCAGGCAGGCACTCGAAATCCTGACAAAAGGGAAAGAAAGGGCGCTGGCAATAAAAGAAGGGACAAGAGGGGAAATCAGAATTGGGACACTCCCGACTTTTACCACCGGATCTTTCACTTCTATCCTCATGGAGATGCAGCATCACTTTCCTGATATCGAGGCAACCATCCATACCGGCCATAACCAGCAAATCATCGACATGCTTTATGACGGGTTCGTCAAACTGGGTTTGATTACGTCGCCGTTTTTTAATAAAGACCTTAAAAAGCTGCATACGATCAAAGAACCTCTCATCTTCGCTGCTCATCCGAGTCATCCACTTAGCGAAAAGAAAAGTTATTGGACAGAGGATATTTTTGCAAACGGGAAACCATATATCATGACAGATTGGAGTGAAGAGAGTAAACACTGGCAGAGGACGCACATACACTTCGGGACGGACTCGATCGAATTGCCGCCGGCCACCGCACTGGATTTCGTCCTGCGAGGCAGGGGAGCAGCGCTGCTCACGGAATCAATGGTTACTGACCCCATCGAAAAAGGGACATTGGTCAAGCTCGAACCAAACGATATGACCGCACTGTACAGAGAGGTCGCACTGGTCAGCTTTGACCGTGAACAGTCCCTGCCGGAAGCTGCACAACTTTTCGTGAAAACAGTAAAAGGCGGGTCATGGGGACAGGTACGTTGACCCGCTTTACATGTCTGTCCACTTTTTCAGGAAAACATTAACATTATTATTGACATTTCATTCCAAACATATATAATTTAAGTAATTAAGTAAACACTTAAATAAAAAAGGAGGGACGTACTTGTCGATCAACGAGTTGTTTAAGGCCCTGTCCGATGAGAATAGAAGAAAGATCCTGGACCTTTTGCGTAAAGGGGATTTGACGGCTGGTGAAATTGCGGAACACTTTGATATCAGCAAACCGGGAATCTCGCAGCATTTATCGGTACTGAAACATGCCGGGCTGGTGTATGCGTTCAAGAAGGGACAATATGTGTATTATTCGTTGAATTCATCGGTTTTTCAGGATGTCATGAAATGGGTCGTACAATTTAATTCCAAGGGGGAGAACGAATGAACAGTAAGTTTTTTATCAGTTTTTTGACGATTTTAGCGTTTGCGGTAAGTATCTATCTTTACGTTAATGGCAGCGGGATAATGGATTCTGCTTATGGTCCGGAAGAGGTCATTCTGTTTGCAATTCCGTCCACGATGATGTTAGTGGCCATCCAGCTCTTCACTATGCCGGTCCTTATCAAACAAGGCGATTTTTTCTCAAGATTCAAGAAGGGAATTGACCACATCTTTGCATCCCTGACCCTCATATTATTGATTCTGCACATCGGGCTGCTTTTGCTGGCTTCTGGAACAGAGTTCAATATATTAAGGCTGCTGCCGATTCTTGTCGGGACAGTCCTGATCACCACCGCCAACACACTTCCCAGATTCCAACTGAACATCACAGACCAATCCATATCTCAAGAAAATTCAACTCAACAAATTTGGAACATCACACTGAGGCCGTTCGCCTACCCGCTGTTCTGGGGCGGTATCATTATGTGCCTTTGTGTATTCCTGGAAGGCCCATCCATGCTGATCAGCTTCTTTGCGGTCTTAGTCATAACACTGCTGTCGGCCATATTCCGTGCCTACAAAGCCTATCAACTTCACTGATCAGAGAGGTGAGACAAAACGGGCCAGGGGAACTTAAAATATTTAAATTAAATGAGGGAACAGGATGAAAGCAACGCAATTACCGATAGTGAAATTAAGGGAGTTAATAATCGGTGACGCAGAAGACCGCTACCAGTGGTGCCTGGATAAAGAAGTCACCAAACATCTGAACATGCCGGAAAAATATCCCCCATTCAGCAGGGAAGAGACCAGTAATTGGATTAGGATGTGCATAAACAAAACAAATGGCTATGAACAAAAAGCCATCGTCACGGAAGGGGGCACACACATAGGCTGGATCGACTTGAAAAATATCGACAAGCTGAACAAACACGCTGAGCTGGGGATTGCGATCGGAGATAAAGCTTATTGGGGGATGGGCTATGGCATTGCTGCCATGAAAGAAATGCTCCATTGGGGATTCAATCAACTGGGATTAAATAAAGTATGGCTGCGGGTGGAAGTGGACAATGAGAAAGCGATCAAATCCTATATACGAATAGGGTATACGGAAGAAGGAATTCTGAGGCAGGACCGGTTGAGGAATGGGGAATATGTTGACCGGTTAAGGATGAGTATTCTTCAATCAGAATTTTTCCGTGACTGAAGGGAGAAGTGTCAATGATAAGTACAGAAAAAGATATAATCAACCTCATTCAAAGTGATGAAAAAATGATGGAAATCCTTCGAGCTGCAAGCAGGCTCAATCTGCCTGATTGGTGGATCTGCGCAGGGTTTGTACGTTCGAAAATCTGGGATGAACTGCACGGATTTGCTAATAGAACGGAGACCCCCGATGTGGATGTGATCTATTTTGACGAGAGCAGCCTTGAAGAGGAAACCGAAAAAAGATTGGAGGCTGCACTGCGCGACATGTTGCCTGAAGTCCCCTGGTCAGTCAAAAATGAGGCAAGAATGCATGTCGTAAATGATCTTTCACCCTATGAATCTTCAGAAGACGCGATATCAAAATTTCCGGAGACAGCCACTGCCCTCGGTGCGAAGCTGGACAGCAATCAACATCTTATCCTGACTGCCCCATGGGGAGTGGATGATGTACTCAATATGGAGGTGAGGCCGACTCCATATTTTAATGAGACTCATCAACGGGCTGTTATTTATGAGGAGCGGATCACGAAGAAAAATTGGAAATCAATTTGGCCGGAGATCAAGGTGCATCACACAGGGTGGAAGCGATGATAAATCTTCATCGTCAGCAAAACAGCTCCGCATTTCTTCCAGTGGCAGAGCATGTACAGAATACATTTGGAGAGGTAATTTGTACAGGAGCTTCCACTTTCATCATTCACCGTGATGCAGTCGTCTTTGAACAATACATCGGCAAGCAGTCGGCTGCGGATAACGCCAGGATGGTCCAGGTGGATACTCAGTTTCACGTCGCATCAGTGAGGAAAACGTATATCGGCTTTGCCGTTTCGCATGCACTCCATTATGGATACATAAAGAGCATCGATGATAAGGTAACCCGCTATTTGCCTGACTCGGATGAGCCTGCATGGAAACCAGTGACGATCAGGCATCTGCTTACGCACACGCATGGATTGAAAAAGGAAGGAGGGAATACTGTCCGCGAGTTCGAGCCCGGCACAGACTGGTCATACAAACAAATCGGGATTGAAGCCCTGACCCGGCTCGTGAAGGCGACAACAGGCAAATCTGTTGCAGAAATCCTCCACGAGACGGTCTTCACCCCGCTTGGTCTAAGTGAATCAGATTGGTACGCTGAAAAAAACGAGCGGCACGTTGACGTCATCCTTCGCTATGAAGGGGACGAAGACTGGCGGACAAGCGAAAGCACGGAAGGCGACAGGATGAACATGTACGTTTCCACCAGGGAGCTTGCCTACTGGGGCTACTTCCATTTGAAAAAAGGAAAAATAAACGGGAATCAAATCGTCCCGCGTGAAATCATCGATATGGCCGTCTCCCTTCAAAGTCCCTCCGCTCTCCATAAAAACGCCCCCCAAAACGGCTTTTTGTGGTTCGTCAAAGATCTGCCTGCCGCCAAGACAGAAATCGGGCCACTGGTCCCGAAAGGATCCTACCAGCTTCTCGGCTTCACGAATGCAACCGTGCTCGTCGTCCCCGAGAAAGATCTCGTTGCCGTCCGGATGTTTAATAGTTTCGGGTCTCCGGAGGGATATGATTATCTGGCGGATGTCCGGTCGTTTGGGGACACAGTGATAGAGTGTGTGGGAAGTGAATCTGGTCTTTAATAGAAAGAACACGGAGAATTGAATTCAGTATAAACTCATATGTTTCAGCATATACCCCATAAAAGTCAGCAAATTTCTTTATGGAAAAAGGTTTCGAATGTCTACGGCGCTCGGAACCTTTTTGTATTTCCTATTGATGGAAATTACAGTTTGATGGATAATGGGTATCAGGTAAAAAGTGGAATCTAACACTTGTTCCAAATTCTATTAAAGTTTAAGTGATTGAGAGGTTGAAAGCTTACATGGAAAATAAGGACAGATATTTTTTAGAAATGGCTTTAAGGGAGGCTGAGCAGGCGCTGGTGGAGAACACCTATCCAATAGGGGCGGTAATCGTCGATGAAAATAATAGTGTGATTGCGACCGGCAGAAATCGAGTGCACCCGCGCCAGGATGCTACCGCCCACGCAGAGATTGATGCAATTCGGAGTGCCGGTGAAGCGATTCTGCATGCAAAAGTGCACCGTGAAAAACTGACGCTTTATACATCGGTCGAACCCTGTCCCATGTGCACAGGCGCCATTTTGTTTGCGCATATCAAGAAAGTCGTGTGGGCGATGAATGACAACATCGGTTTTGGAGGTTGCCGTAAAATAAGGGACTCGTCCCTGTTTGATGATCGATTTGTTGCAGTAGAATTGATCGAGGAGCCATTTGAGGACTTGAAGGAAAGGCAGTCGGGTTTAATGGATGAATGGGCCCTGAATCCGAATGATATTGTAAATCTACGAAAAGCTGTGAGTAAGCCTTTATAGGATAGCAAAGCGGCAAATTGCTTAAAACAAAGAGGTGTAAAAGTGAAAAAACTACTGATCCCAATCATATTATTATCCGTGTCCCTCCTGCTCATTGCGTGCAGTGAAGATGTTAACCAAGACAAGGAACCTGTCGATGGAGAAAACAGCAAATCAACAGAGGAAGATACTCTAGAACCTGAAAGCTCTGATGAAACTGTTAGCTCGGATTCGTCTGAAGACAGTGAGCCTGCTGATTCCGATACTGTATCATCAGATAGCGAGGGTAACAAGTCAAAAAGTCAGGAAGAAAGCACACTGTCTCATTATTCCGCTAAAGAAATAGAATATGCCCGCGTCTGGCTGCAGGTAATTGGAAACAAAGAAGCAGAAGAGATAAAGGTCCGCCAGATACCGGCGGGTGAAGTCGTGAATCCTTATGATGAAGACAGCGCGGTCTATGCTGAAAACGTCATTGTTCTGTCCGGGAATATCATGGCTGATGGAACGGTTACGTACAGCGGAAACGGGGACGGCACCATAAATATATATGATATTCCCTCACATTGGCCGAGTGCCCGCCAGATTGAAGGGTCGATGAAGGATTATACGGAAAAGATCATTTCTAATACTGAAAAAGTTTATGTTAACCCGGGAGACGATGAGGAAGTCAGGGAGGTAATTGAGAAGTTGAACAGCTGAAGAATTCAGGACCGATATGCAGAAGAAGGATTCACTGATGGTCCACGCTCTATTCAGTATTAAAAAAGGATTTTCCATCATGGAGGTCCTTTTTTCTAGTACGGTGCAGTTCTGTCATCTGGATAAATTAAAGAAAGTTTGAACCCGCATGTCAAATCCTCTGCAGTGTTGGAATCTCCGTGCAGCTTCAATGCAGAGGGGGTATTGAACTGAATTTATGTGCGAGATTTTTCATATAAGAGCGGAATCTTGATTATAAGAGCGGAAAATTTAGATTTAAGAGCGGAATTTTCGATATAAGGGCGAACTACCGATTTTTCGACAGCTTCCAATAAGCAACCCATCAATTATACATATATGGGTATAAAACACAATCAAAACAATATGTAAAGTAAACTTGACTCTCTCCGAATATGTAAAGTACACTATACGTAAAGTAACCTTTACAAAAGAAGGTGTATGGATGAAAAATAAAATTAAAGAACTTCGTGCTGACAGAAGGATGACACAGGATCAGCTGGCAGCCCGGCTGAATGTTTCGAGGCAAACCATTATCTCTCTGGAAAGGGAGCGGTATAACCCATCGATCAACCTCGCCTTTAAGATTGCGCGTGTTTTCGAGTGCAGCATCGAAGATATTTTTATTTATGAGGAGGACACCGAATGAAGAACAATAAACCGGTCTATTTGGTGCTGGGGGTCATCATGCTGTTGAATGCTTGTCTTGTCAATGGAGCATACATATCCTCCGGAAAGTTCCCGGAAGGAATCATGACCGTGGCGCTTACCATCATGAGTTTTTGCATGGCATACTTATCGGATCACTTTGCCGCGAAGGATGAACGTGCACAGAAAATCAGGGAACGCGGGGTATTTGTCAGTTACTTTTGGATGCTCGGTATCATCATTATCCTTATGGCCTTCGTTAATCCATATGTGGGCCAACTGCAACTTTCTGCGTACCATTTATTGCTCTTAATCGCATCGCTTTATATCTCGGTCGTGTTTTTAAATATGGTTTATTATGCGAGGAAATATTGAGGGGAGAAGGGAGGCATAAATTTGTCTGATATCAATTGGCATATCATGATTGATTCGATAGCTGCCATCGTGATCTTCATCAGTTTATTTTTGAGCGATTATCTATTATGGACAAGAGTTGTGTTAATGATCTTTGCATCGGCCGACATTCTTATGGTGATTAACCGGGAAAAAATCAGAAAAAGTGTATTCGTCATTATTTCTGCAGTCTTTCTACTATCCCTTGTCATGACCGGTCTTCTTGAAGAATTCACAGTCACGATCATTTAAGGCATCGCAGTGGTCATGGCGTCTTATCGGATATTATTTGCAACTGAAAAAAAGCCCCGGGAAAGTTCTTAGTGAACCCTGGGGCTTTCATCTTGCTGGCCATCCATCTTATCAATGAAGATGGTTCCATCCGTCTGGAGCTCGGCGTAAAACACGTTTGCACTGGACTGGATTCCCTGCTGGACTAACTGCTGGTCCACCCATTGCTTGTCGATATTGTATTGCTGAAGATGTTTTTCATTATAGCGGCCGTCCTCAATAATGGGGATGGGGATTGGATATTGTTTAAGAGCCGGGGTGCTTTTCACCCGGTCTTCTTTAGTTAAAGGTTGTTTCGCTTCTTTTTTCAAGACTGAAAGTGTTCCGTCCGTTTCAAAGATTGCATAATCCACATCTTTTATCGAGAAGACATTTTTCTTGCGAAGCAGCTCATTCAAAGCATCCAGATCCAACCTTAATTTCTTGAGCTCATGATCCAGAAGGTTCCCTTCCCGGATCACCACTATTGGGCTTCCTTCAACGGCTTTCCGGATTCCTTTTGACTTTAAGTCCATAATCCCAGTCACCAGCGTAAATATTGTCCAAGCAAACAAAGCAAGCACCCCGTTTCGAATGCTTAAGGTGGAATCGACCGCAAGCGTGGCACCGAGTGTTCCCAGTGCGATGGCCGAGACAAAATTGAAGAAAGTCATCTGGGAGATTTCCTTTCTGCCCATCACACGCGTCAAGATGAGTAATGTCAAAAATGAAAGAATCAGCCGGATGCTGAGTTCTGGAATGTTCATTATTTTCCTCCTTCAATACGTATATAAGGTTTAGTATGAACAACATGGATTATTTCACTCATGTAAACCTAATGGGGAGTTAAAGATGTTATCCCTAACTGTATAAGCTCTTTTTTGTAAAATACCCCTTGAGCTCCGGGTTTATTTTTGAAATAATTGGAATTGAGGGAATATTTACTATGAAGAGGTGCTCAAGTGAAAATCAACCGCCTTTGTCAAATTATCTTCATTGTGTGTTTGATGCTGCTTTTAAATGGATGCCGGGTAATCATTATGGAGAAAATCCCGGATGAATCATTAAAGTTGAACACTAAGGAGGAGTTGGTATTCGAAACCTATGTACACATATACCGGAACAGGTTATTAATCAGGGGTGAATCGAATCTGCCTGCAGGCGCATCAGTTGAACTGAATTTGAGACCCTATCCGGATGACTCCCCTCTATTGAAATTGGAAAACTACGCGATTGAACCTGAGGATAAAATTGCTGTGTCCGGGATAATGAAAGTAGGGAAGGATGGGGAAGTGGAATCCCTATTCATTTCAAGACCAGACGAAACAAAACGTTACAGGCTGGAAGCAGTATTTGATCCAAGAAAGCAGAATGAAGATATTCAGGAGAAGTATGGAGCGAGTGGTGAATCTTTGCCTGTTGGAAGTGGTATGATTTCAGTCATCGATAACAAGAGGAAAGTCTCAATGATTCAAAAAGTCATTAACATAAATAGTATTGATCAGCCCAATGGGATTATGTCAAATTTGAGGCTCGCTTCCTTAAAGGAGTTAAAAGAAGCCAATTTTGCTGAAAAGCTTGCACTTACTGCAGTTAAGTGAACCTTCAGGAAGGGAAGTCAGCAAGAGGAAAATAGTTCTGAATAGAATGCAATAAAGGAGGTGATTTATATGTTGTGGTGGATTTTTGGGATAGCCGTCGTGTTTGCTGTGGTCAGTGCTTTGATCAGAGGCAGGAACCGGAAAAGTTCTTTTGATGTGAGCAATGAACATGAAAGGCAGCTCCAGGAAGAAGACCGTGTAAAAGCGGGAAGCTGGTTTAATGGGGGCAATCAATGACTCGGGACATAATGAGCTTATCGTAAAAACTGATAAGTTCTTTTTTTATTTTTCACATTGGAATAGGAAAGGTGGGGATCCACTTTGATGGATGACAACGGGGAAATCGGTAGAATGAGCTTGACTTAACACGCTTCTCATAATGGGTGGGAGCGGGGTATTTCTTTTTATTATGTTAAAAGCTGCCGAGTAGTTGAAAGAAATAAGCTGAAGAAACAAATCGTAATCTTCAGCTTAATGAAGAGTTCACTGCTTCATAGTAAACAGATCTTCAGACACTGCACTCACATTCCTTTTTTCTTTCACTTTTTTCGTCTTCATTAGAGGTTCCTCCTGTTCAATCAAAACCTTCCGCAATTGTGAGCTGATGTTATTCATACACAAAATGATAAGAGAGAAAAAAGCGAGCGGAGCAAGGACCAGAAGCGGGTTTGAAAAGATGAGCTGAATATTCATGCCGATGGTCGCTGCCCACTCATTGGTTTCTGAAAAGTAAACCGGATTGCTCGGGTCCAGATTGGAATAGGCGAATTCTGCAATTTTCAATCCTCCCAGCGCCATCAGCATGATTCCGAGCTGAATAAGCAGAGAAAGGGCCTGGGCAACCTGTTCTGAAAATAAGACAATCGCATGTCTCAGGAATTGAGGAAGCATATGCTTTTTCATGATATTGAAGCGGTCAGCCCCCAGTGTCCTCGCAACCTGGATGAATTCCTCGTTTAAGAATAGCTTCATTTCTTCTCCCAGGTAGATCCCGAGAGAAGGAGTCGCGATGATTGCAATGACGCAAAGCTGGATCAAGAAGTACTCTCCAGAGGGCAGGAATCCGGGCTGAAAGGAACTTTCCAGCGGAATCAGGATGGCGAACACGACGATGGCAAGGGGGATATATTGAAAAGATTCCCCCAAACCCCTGACCACCTTGCCGATGAAGTGCGGGACAAATGTATAAATGACAGCGAAAATGAAGCCAAATATGATTCTAAGCAAAGCGATGAATAAAGCGGCGAAAATCGTATACTTCGCGCCAGCCAGCAATATCAGGAAAAAGTTTCTGCCCAGTCTGTCACTCCCGAGCGGCGGCATCTCTCCGGGAGTGAAAGGGGGAGCGGCAATCAGCCTTCCGTGTTCATCCTTCAAATAATTTACGATTGCGTCGTAATCCGGGTACCAGACAGGAATCAGGAAGCTGATCACGATCAAAATCACTGGAATCATGACAGGTATGAAAAGTTTTTTCAGAAGCTGTCTAGACATGGGACTCCCCTCCTTTCAACCATTTATTAAGTGCATATGAGGCAGTCTGAAAGACGATGAAAAAAGGCACAAAGATCATGAGCATTCCGAGAAAAAAAGCTGACCCGGAGGTCGTTGATGCCCTGAATAACACCATCATAAAGCCGTTCATTTTAAACAGGATCTCGATTACAAATAAGTTTGACAGCATCAAAAGAAAGATCGGTTTCAAGTGAAGGAAGAAGTGAATCCATACATTACGGAACAAATGGAACCACACCGTGTACGATTTTCTGAAGCCTTTGGCATAAGAGAACGCCACATAAGGTTTGCTTTCTTCTTCCTTAAGCTGAAATAAAAAATGCTTGATCAAGAAGACAACCGGCAAAACGGACAAACAGATGATCGGCAGGAAATAAGTTCTTTCATCTTGCAGCGCATACAAATTGAAGATAAGAATGCCTGATTTTTCAAATAACCAAATGATGATGATTTGAAAAGAGACTACGATGAATACCTCTGGCAATGCATCCAGCCCGTTCAAAATTTTCCGCGAGAATCTGTACCATCGCCGTGGCAGCAGCATCATAAAGTAACTGATCGCTACAGATAAGAAGATGGCCAGAAAAAAAGAACTGATCAGGATCGTAAAAGAATAACCATATGTACTTAAAAAAAGTTCAGGCAAAGAATATAAGCGTTCGTTATCCCCTATAGAGATGGTAATGGAGCCGGGATTTATGATTTCAGTCAGTGACTGAAAAAGTTGGTTGAAATAATAGCCTAAAGTGACGACAAGTTGAGTATCATAAGCAAGCAGCGAACCCACACCGCTCAGAAAAAACAAACCAAAAATGACAATAAAAAAATGAAAGGATGTATCCAAAATCCTTTTCATGCTATCTCCCCCATATTTTCTTACAAAATAATACAATTTTTTCATGTTTAATGCTACAATATCAGAACGAAGTTGTAAATGTATTTAGAATAATAAGTTTTAAAGCGGGTGTTAACTATGCTGCAGAAAAAAAGAATATATGCAATGGTGCTTAGTTTGATAGTATTGACTCTGCTAACTGCCTGCCGTCTGGACCTTACAAAGGATAAAAGCAGTGTCAGAGAAATGGTTAAATCAACAGAAGGAAATACAGTACTCGAGGATAAGAAAGAAGATACTGATAAGTCGTCACCGGAAAAGAAAGAGAAACCTTCCTATTCAATAGAAGGTTCCGTGACTCTTGAATCCACCACAATCCTCCTGCAGGGTAAAACAAACCTTCCCCCTGATACAGTCTTGTACGCCAGACTCCTGGCATATCCCGAAGATGTATCCATGAAAGAAATAAAATCCTTTCGGGCCAAACCTTATATGAAAGTTATCTCAGAGGATTATATGGCGGTGGAGGCTGATGGTACTTTCGAGTCAGACGAGTTGGAGCGTCTGGATTTCCCTCAACGATATCGGCTTGATGTTCTTTTTGCCCCGGTAAGGGCAGAGGAGTCAATGCAGAAGAAATTGGTGAAAGAAGGAGAAAGCATCGAAGACCTTAAAGGGATGGTGCGGGTCGACTTGCCAAGCCGTAACGAATTTCTGGATGATGTTGTACAAGCATACATTAAGCAGGTAAACATAATGCAATTTGATGAACAGAACGGGGACGGCGTGACACTTGAACTGGTTGAGGTGGAAGATTAGTTGGTAAGAAAGGGAGTGCCTGATTGGGATTAATATGCCTTTTAACAGTTTGGTCTTCCTTCGCTCTGCTTGAAACCGCTGTAGAAAGAATCTATGGAAAAATGTCTTACAGTCACTTTAGCTTACTTTTTGATCAATTAGTGATGGCATGGTTCAACTTCAAGCGAGATAAAGATAAACATAATGAATATTCAAATTGGCGGTAATCAAGCTGTTGCTGCAGATTTCACTGCTATTCTCGATATTTTCTCATGGAGTGAAATTCTATTGGCACTGAGGTTATGCCGGCTGCCTACAGTTCTGATTAATTCAGGATATGCTGAATGATGAAAAACAATTGGCCGGGCTGATTATGATGGCGGCTGGCTCA
This sequence comes from Bacillus sp. BKU_1, assembly GCA_051294195.1. Taxonomy (GTDB): domain Bacteria; phylum Bacillota; class Bacilli; order Bacillales; family Bacillaceae_B; genus Rossellomorea. The sequence continues at coordinate 160,280 of CP193985.1, forward strand.
ACTGTTTTAATCAGTCCGGCCCCACGCCTGGGAAGAATCATTACCTTTAGGTCACATTCCTAATGGAATATCTAAAAAAGTCTCATATCTTCTCTTAACAATATTTAACTCATACACCCTTATGAAATCCACCATGAAAGCTGGATATGGTGACAACTCCTTTTCTGCTGCTCTTTCCATTTTTCTTAATCCATCCTTGGTGAGAGGGCTGGAAATATTCCCGCCATATTGTTCTTTTCCTAAGGTCAAGTGTGGTACAAAGTCATCGAGTTCAAAATACTTTTTTATCAATTCATCCGATGGGGAAATCTCTTTTACTATTTTTTGATGGAGGGTATGCAATTCGGCGGACTCCACACTCAAAAAAAGGATGTTATCTCCAAAATACTTCGGTTGACCCAAGGATACTTGAAATGGGCGGACATTCCCGCACACTCTTTTCACATTTTCTATCCACTTTTTATCCGGAGTCAAACCTCCTTGTGCTTTCAGTGTGATATGAGGTTCCACACCGGACTGGCTGATCCATTTCTGCTGGAACCGCTCAACTCGTTCCACATACTCTCCTGGCGGGACAATACCTATAAAATAATCCACTTTCAATTTTCTCAACCCCTGATTTATTCGTTTAGAATAGTTTACCAGAAAAGAACTAACGGTACATATTCTTTAAAACAATAAAGCTCTCAAAAACGTCTAACTGAAAGTCCTGCTTTCTTCAAAAAAGATTGATGGGGATTTCTATGTGGGTTTTTACTTCCATTATCGTACCATTGCTAACCATCAGTTCCTGGCTGGCAGTTGGATTCTGCTCCTGTTTGAGTGAAAAGCTGGAGAGAAAAACCGATAAAAATTATAGAACGTTTAAGTGAGGAGGGGATAGCGTGTTTTGGATGAAATTTTGCCTGATAGTGTTCATCGTCTTTGTTCTCATCTCTTTCGTTAAGTACATCCTAAGAAAAGTCTTTCATATTAAGAAAGTGAAGAGAAAAGTGTTTTCCTATAATCTAATAAATGAGATGCACCGCAAAATAGATAAGTGGATAAGGTTGGTGTCTACGATTACTCTCATCAGCTTAAGCTGTCTAATGATATATGAAAGTAAACAGTACGTTGCACTATACATCATCGGTGTGGTGTCGTTCCTTTTGTTGGACTACCTGGTAAGGGCTTATTTTGAATGGAAACACAGTGAATCTCCAAAACAAGCCGTGTTGACTGTATCAGAAATGCTTTTGATGGTCACTGGTTTGCGATCTCTAAATATAAAATACTTTATATAAAATAAACGACCCAAATAAGGGGAGTAATTCCTCTTATTGACCAATAAGCGAAATATTGAGTGAATAGGGGGAAACTGTTCCCCTATTCATTCAAAAAGCATGAAGTTGGACCATTTCACCTTGCCTTAACGGGAAAAACTTCCCTTATATCCGCCGAAGCTATCACAGTTCTACAGGATAACAGGAAAAACTTCCCTTATTAAGTCAATCAGAGTTTACTCACAATGAAGTATGGAAAAATGTATGCCTCATAAAAATCAACACCCACCTCCAGCTGGTTAATAATAATTTGCAGCCCCCCAATTGGCATAAAAATCAGCATACAAATTTTATACTGTCAAAAACGTATAAGTCTATATTGAAAAGGGTTCGAAATTCAGGGCGGAGATACCGTGTATTTTATTACCCCTAAATTATTTCAACAAAAAGAAGCAGTCTTATTCAGTTACGAATAGGACTGCTTCTTTGTGCAATAATTAATATTAGTATTCGAAATTCGAACCCGTAAACCGTTAGTTAGGGGAGTACCGGATTTCTCATGACAGTCTTTTAAATCCCTGCCCAGACATCCTTCCCGAACCGGCCATGCTGTTCAAGCTGATCGAGCCAGTTCTTCGACTCTTCTTCTGAAGCACCGTGAACTTTTCTGTAGGCTTCACGCAGGGTGTCTTCGACTTCAGGAGCCATCCTGCTTCCGTCGCCGCAAATATAGAGATGTGCGCCGCGGTCCAAGAGTTCTATCAGGTGGCTGGCGTCCTCTTTCATCAGATGCTGTACATACGTTTTCGGCTGTCCTTCCATTCGCGAGAACGCAGTATGGAGAGTGACGATGCCATTCTGTTCATCCCGTTCGAATTCATCTCGGTAGATGAAATCATGGTCACAATGACGGCATCCGAAATAGAGATGCGCCTCGCCAACCGGCGTCCCTTGTTCCTTAAGGATACTGCGCGCTTGCAGGAATCCTCTGAAAGGAGCCGCGCCGGTACCGGGTCCGACCATGATGATAGGCGTTTCAGGGTCAGCGGGCAGTTCGAAATTCGACTGAGGTGTCCGGATGAAACATGCGATATCTTCACCTTTTTCCAATCCCGCAAGGAAGTTGGAAGCGACACCTTCATATTCTCCTAATCCGCTCCATGCAGCGTCCCTGACAACCCCTACAGTGATGCTCAGTTTTTCAGCATCGACAGAAGGGGATGAAGAGATGGAATAGTATCTCGGCTTAAGGCCCGGCAGCAGATCCATGAACCGTTCAAACGGGAGCTCGCATGCTTCGTATTTTTCCATAAAGTCGAGCATGGAGACGCGTTTCTTAAGTACCTGCTCCTGATAGACTCCTTCTTCAAGCAGGGCTTCCAGTTCTTTCTTATGAGGAGGACACACGGTATAGGCCGCCAGTTCCCTTATTTGGGCCCGCGTGGCCGCTTCCTGTAATTCCACACATTGAGAGAGAATATCCGATAATGAAACCGGGCGGTCCAGCGGCAGATGGGCAGCGCTGCGTCCGCTTGCCGACAGAACCACCTGGTCATTTCCTTTCAAGCCGAACCGCTGCAATACCCGGTTCACATTTCTCAGACTGTTCTTCGGAAGTACTCCCAGGTGGTCTCCCTCCTTATAAGAAAGTCCGGCAGGCAGGGCCACCTCGATATGGCGTGTGCTTCGGCCGCTGTCAGATGACTGAAGCTCCCGGTTTACAAGGAGGCTCGTATTCACGGCTTCATAGGACTTGGCAAGCGGGGATCCGCCGATGCCGCTGACAAATTCCATGCTGAGGCTGCTGCGTTCCTTGCCGCCTTTGTTCTCAACCTTGAGGCCGAACGTCTCGACGGCGTCTGACCACATGGTGTCTTTCCACTGTTCAAGCTGTTCTTCGAAATCGCCGCTTGCATCTCCTTCACCGCGTTCTGAAAATCTTACGGCACCTTTTTCCGCCAGTTTTTCGTCAATGAGCCGTGGGACATCCTGGTAGGTACTTGCCCAATTGTGATCCCCGCAGCCGAACACTGCATAATCGATTCCTTCGAGTTCACCGGGCTTGACTTCTTCAAGCCACTGGACGAATTGACCGGCATTGCTTGGCGGCTTCCCGTTGTAGGAGGAAGTGACGATCAAGACGGCCCCCTCTGAAGGAAGATTGCCAACGCGGTCGTTAAGAGGGGAAACCTCAGTGCGTACACCGTGGAAGCTTGCCGTATCAGCAAGTTCCTTTGCGACACCTTCTGCCGTACCGGCGTCGGAGCCGTAAAGGACGAGCAGGGGACGGTCATTCAGACCTGATACGACAGGTGCATCCTGAGCCGCAGTATCTTTTTTCTCCTGTGCTTTTTCACTTGAACCTGAAGCATAAAGAGAGAAGTCGGCTGCAGTCTGCTCACGCTGTTTGACTTTTATTTTAAAATCACCCGGTTTCAGTGTCAGGGTCTGTTTGACATTGAGCTGGTAGTCGTGATCATCGATGAACTCGAAATGTTTCAGGAGCATGCCGAGAACGATGGTTGCTTCATGGAGGGCGAACTGCATCCCTATGCAGGCCCGCTGTCCGTTGCCGAAAGGCTTGTATGCATGATGAGGCACCTTCTCAGGATTCTCGAAGCGCTCTGGCCGGAATTCATCCGCGTCATCCCCCCAGGCGTCACGGTCCCGGTGGAGCTCAGGGATTAGAACGGTGATCCGTTCTTCTTCTTTTTTGACCGGATACTTGCCGGCAAGGACGGTATCCTCTTTCGCATAGAGGCTGAAAGCGGGAGCCGTCGGCCATAAGCGAAGTGATTCATTCAAAATCATCCGGACATATTTCAAATCGATCACTTCTTTATAAGTCGGTGCATGACCTGAGAATACCTGGTCCACTTCCTCGTAGGCTTTATTCAGTTTATCAGGGTTTTTCATCAGGAAGTAGAGGGCGAATGACAAGAGTCCGCTTGTTGTTTCATGACCTGCGATCAGGAAGGTGATGATCTGGTACCGGATATTCTCATCATCCAGATTCTCTCCGGTTTCAGGATCCTTTACATTCAACATCCGGGATAATAAATCGTTCTCTTCCTGGGAACCATTTGCCTTCCGTTCAGCGATGATGTTGTCGACCATCGAGAACATCGTCTGTATATCATGCTTGTATTGACGCTTCGTCCTCACCATCAGCTTATCCTGTATGTCCAGTCTCTGAAGCTGATGCATCGCTTCGTCCATTGCACGCACCATGCTGATGATAAAAGGATGGGGGCTCTCACGGTAGAAACTGTTGAAACGGTAGTTGAAGCCGCACAGTCCAATCGTATCGAGTGTGAGTCGAGTCATATCTTCAGGCACGTCGATTTCTTCATTCGGATTCAGCCTCGCCCATTTCTGAACCAGCTGGACGCCGATGTCGATCATCATATCATGGTAATCCTTCATTGCCCGCTGGCTGAAGGTCGGCATGAGGATATTGTGGGCCTTGCTCCAATTCTCCTCATCGGTACGGCTTGTAAAAAGCCCGTCCCCGCCGAATGCACGCACCTTTTCGAGGGCTCCCTCGATGCTTTTATCGAATCTTGATTGGTCGCATACCTCTTTTACAAGTTCATGACCCGAAACGAGGATTGTAGAAGAAGACGGGGTCTGGAGACGGAAGATGGGGCCCTGTTCCTCTGCGAGCTTCATGAACGACAGCGTCGGATTGCCCTTGTCGATGAGAGGGAGATGTCCAAGTGGACCGTATGTTTTTGGTTGTGGGATTGCTTCATATTTTTCCATTGAAAACATCCTTTCAAATCATGGTAGACGGTACAATTGATTATTTGATGAAATTTGCCCGCAGGCTGTGTTTGATCATTTCTTTCCATTGTGTTTCGTCTTTTGTTACAGAAGAGAAGGGGCTCAGGATATGGGGGGCAGCCTGCTGATAGGAAACGGATGACAGAAGCATCACGATGAGCTCCTCCGGATCCTGATCGGCCAGCACTCCCATTTCAATGCCCTTTACGATAAATGGATAACTCTGTTCATGGAAAGGTTTAATCAATAGTTCGAATAAGTGATCAAATCTTTCGCCTTTTTGAATGCTTTCATTCATGACAAATAAACTGAACTCCCGATGCTCAAACGTCATATCGACCAACTTGTCAAAAAGTTCACCGAGGAGCTGCTTCATATCAGCAGAATGCTGTACTGCTTCCAAATCAAAGTCGTTAATTTCAAGGACTTCCCCGGACAGCTTCAGGATGACTGCCTTCCACAGGTCCATCTTCGAACCGAAGTGGTACTTGATCAGCGCCATATTCACATTCGCATCCGCCGCAATCTCGCGCAGGCTCGTTTCCTCGAATCCTTTGCTCGAAAAAAGATGCGTGGCAGAGGTCAATAATTCCCGCCTGGCCACTTCCTTATTCAATCGCGGTCTCCCCGGCGTCCTTTTTTGTTCATGTGATTGAGTCATATTCGAAGTTCCTTTCCTTAATTAATCAACTGATTAATTAATATGCGTCTAGTATCGGATATCTGTAATAGAAAGTCAAACAATAACCGGGGCGGGACAGGGGGACAGGTACGTTGTCCCATATATGGGGTGCTGAACAGGGCAGGGTGAGGGTACATTGACCTATCTTCGAATGGAAACCCCTCAACAAAAACGAAAAGCCCAGTATTCACTGAGCTTTTCCAAATAGGGTTAAACTGATTCAATTAGAGGCCCGGCTAACATAAGGATAGATGGGATCAGTCACCCTGAACTCATAGGTTTCCCCGTTAACAATCCCAACAACTTTCTCACTGTCATATAACTCCAGCATGAATCGAGCCATTTCCTTCGCTGTATGGTATTGAGGGACGGAACCGCTGTATTCGAACTCGTTGAGGTCCAGGGAACGCTGGGCGAATTCTGTTTCCGTCGCTGCAGGGGCCAATACTTTTGCTTTCATTGCTGCTCCTTTTGAGGCAAGCTCCCGGGCAAGCCCTTCGGTGAAGGCACTGACATAGAATTTCGTGCTGCAATATGTCACTGCATCCGCAACAATCGTATAGCCGCCTCCTGAAGAGATATTGATCAGCTGAGTTCCAGCTATATGTTCATAATCTCTTACAAACAGACTGGAAAGTACGGTCAATGCTTCGATATTAAGCTTCAACATGCTCTGGATTTTCGTCAGTTCCTGTTCGGCAACCGAGTCGAAATTCCCGAAGCCGGCATTATTGATAAAGGTTTCAATATCGTAATCCTTTAGGAATTCGTAAAAAGAATAAACCTCATCAATATTTGATAAATCTGCAGTCTTGACGACTACATCCACATCCGGGTGTGAGGAAGTGACGGTCTCCTTAAGATTGTTAAGCTTGTCTTCACGTCTTGCCACGGCAATAATGTTTTTCCCCCTTGCTGCAAATGCCAAAGCGGCCTCATACCCAATTCCTGAACTTGCGCCGGTTATAACGGTATATTTCATAAATATCCCTCCTGCAAAATAATGTCGTACAATGTTATCCTAATGGTTAGAGTGAACTCTAAGTCAAGTGATTATACAAGGGGAGATTCTCATGTACAGTATCGGAGAAGCAGCTGAAGCGCTGGGTGTCAGCGCCCATACGCTCCGCTATTACGAAAAAGAAGGAATCATTGAACCATCGCGGACCAAAGGTGGTGCGCGGTTCTACAGTGAAAATGATATCAAATGGATGAAGTTCGTCATAAAACTCAGGGAAACCAGAATGCCTATTTCGGATATCAAAACCTATACACAATTATTATTGGAGGGTGAGCACACGTCACATGACCGATTGGGCTTATTGGAAAAGCATCAGGAGAGAATAGAAAAGCAGATTGAAACCCTGCATTCGACGAATGATATGGTTAAAAGGAAGATTGTTCTGTATAAAGATTTAAAAAGAACATGACACAAATTCCGATGTCATGTTCTTTAATTTAGTTCATTTTTATACTCAACGGTCTTACGGATTCACAGTCGGGAAACCGAATCCTGAAGCATAGTCATCTCCCGCTGCTGCACCAGTTCCGCCAAGGATATCGTTACTCTTCGCGCGGTTCTGGATTTCTGTCCGCAATTGAGCTGCAGATAGGTTTGGGTTAGCCGCCCAGATCTTTGCGGCAAGTCCGGATACATGAGGGGTTGCCATCGATGTACCACTGATTGTGTTATACGTCCCGTCGTACCAAGTTGATTCAATTGCACGACCCGGTGCAGATACTTCAACATCGCGAACATCAATCACGTAGTCGCCGTCTGTATTAGGATTTCCCCGGGAAGAAAAATCAGCGACGCGGTATGTTCCATTCTGCTGGACATCTTCAAGTGCCGCCACTGCCACTGCATTTTTCAACGCGCCAGGGTATCCGATTGTATTAGCACTTGGGCCTTCATTTCCTGCTGCAGCAACGACTAGAACCCCTTTGTTATAAGCGTAGTTAACAGCGTCAGTAATCAGCGGACTTTCAGAACTGGCACCCAGTGACATGGAGATGACTGTGTTAACATTTAAGCGGTCAGATTCATCCGCGGCGTAACGGATAGCGGCTGCAATGTCATCGGAGTAGCCTGATCCGCGGTCATTCAATACCTTATAGGACCAGAGTTTCGCATCCGGTGCGACTCCATAAATGCCCTCACCGGCACCTCCGTCTGCCAGGACTGTTCCGGAAACATGAGTGCCGTGCCCGTTTTTATCTTCACAGAAGTTCTTGACCAGGCTTGCTTTTCGCTGGGAGAAGTCGTTACATTGCTCAACATTGTTAGCAAGGTCAGGATGATTTGTATTTGCACCTGTATCGAGCACCGCCACTTTAATCCCGCTTCCGCCGGTGGTGGCGCTGATGCCCGCATTCTCATACATGGCTTCGATTCCCCATGGCGTCTGGTCACTCGGTGCTGCTGCTGCATTTGCACCAGGCTTGGCGGCTATTGATACTTCTTCGACAAGTTTGACAGATAGGTTCTTATTTTTTTGCAAAGCGTTATACTGCGCTTCCGTTACTTCGGTTGAGAATCCCTTCTGGTCAAAATCCCAGCGGACACCGTAATTTTGCTTTGCGTTGACTTCTGCCTTGTCATTGGTGGATGAGATTAGAACGCGGACTTTTTCTCCACTTGCCGTGGCATCTGCCGTAATGTTGAAAGCCGGGCTTACCAAAAGGGCACTCATTACGACAGTTCCAAGAATCTTTCCTACTTTCATTTACAACATCCTCTCATTTTTGGTGTAACCAACCATATTAACTCTCCTTTAAAAAGCTCCCTCCTTCTTCAGGTAGATTGTCAAGAATCATCTAAAGTACAAAGTTCTATGTAGAGATTCTTACTAACAGAATTTTAACAAAATTTAGTTATTTACAGAATAGGATGAAAATTCTTATTAATGTAAAATAGTGGAATATACATTAGTGAACGTTCGAATATGATTGTAAGTGAGGAAAATTTTCATGAAACATCGGTCGGACAAACGTTTTTTAAGGGTATATAGACCTGTATTTTCCCAACCTGATCTTAAAACTTTTTAAGTGGCGGTATTTTGAAGTGGGGACCGTAAAAGTGAAGAGATTTAAACAAAGAGGATTAATATGGTAAAATATAGAATGTGATGCTAACCAAAGAAACGGTCATTGCACTATTGCTGACGATTAATGAAAAAAACAGTCAGGAGGGAAGAAAGTGGCCCTAAAAGAAACTCTAAACATCCTCAATGGAACAGTTATGTACAAGCATTTCAAAGAAACTCATTTCCTTGATTCTGAAATTATGATTCCCTTTAATGAGGCAATGTGCTGGGGGGAAGCCTGTGAGGTTATTTTTTCAGAGGAATTCAACACCATGAGAGCACAGGTGCATCATGTCACACCAGCTTTATATGCTGATATCACCTTAAAACCTTTGCAGTCCCTTTTCAGAGGAGAGTTTAATCGCATCGCCCTTTGGTTTGATGATGACATGTTCTGCCAAATAAATCTTTTAACCATCCTTGCCTGGTTGGACCAGTCGGATTATAGGGGTCGGATAGACCTCAATATTGTCGGAGATCGGTTTCAGCCTGAGGATTCTTATGCGTTGAAGTCAGCAGGTTTTTATTCACTTTATAAAGAAGTGGTAATACATCAATCGACTCCGGAGAAAATCCATCCGCCTCCTTTAAACAAAGGAATTCATCTTTATTTAAATTATCTTAAGGAAGATAGCGATCTTATGGCATATATTCATGAACATCGAAATGTTTCGAAAAAAGAACTTGTGACTGACTTAATTAAGACATTTAGAAAGTATGGGCTGGGGGATACGCAATATGCGGAGATAATTGAATCATACCGTCTGCGTCTATGACTAAGAGAAAAGCACTGCCGTATATGAAGAGAAAAGAACTGACGATGCGGGGAAATCAAACCTTATAGAAGTTAAAGACCATGCCCAAGGTTAAGAAGTATAGTTTAGGAGACTGAAAGGATGATCCAAATTGAAAATTATCAAAGGAAATAGAGGATTTGATCTTGATGAATTTCTTCAAAAACCATTATTCGCTCATCTTTCATCTTTATCTGAGGATGGTCCGAGAGAGTCTCCTGTTTGGTTTTACTGGGAAGATGAGCATATTTATATTATTGGAACGCCTTCTTCGGACAGCTTTCCAGGAAGAATTGAAAAAAATCCAAAGTGTGCAATCGGGATCGTTGAACTAGACCCGTCAAAGGGAAAAGTGCTGCATGCAGGATTCAGGGGACAAGCCGCGGTTCAACCTTTTGATAAGGGGATCGCTACCCGATTGCTTGAACGCTATCTGGGACCAGATGAAGAAAGTTGGGATCCAAGGTTTCAGGGGCTGGGAAATAGCAATGTATTGATAAAATTCACACCTGAAACAATTGTGATAAGAGACCAGTCGTTCACGCCGAGTATATAAATCTGGTAAGTCCCGGGGGTACCTGGTTACAAGGAGAGTCCGTTCATGATAATCAAAAAAATCACTTGCAAGGTGAAACCAAGTAAAAAAGAAGCTTTCTTTGAAAATCAAATGCAGTGGAAAAGCTTAAGAGAAGTAAATGGATTCCTTGGCCAACTGGGAGGCTGGAGCGCAGCCTATCCATTGACTGCCTGCATCTTCTCTTTTTGGGATACTCAAAGGGACTATGAGTATTTTATGGAGGAGATTCACGATGGAATTGTCGTCCGGTCCGGACAGGGAGACTCCTATGAATCGATCGAAGTGAACTTGTTTGAGGAGAAATTCGCGATTACCGAAAAGGCAGAGGACATATCAGTCATTATTGAAAAGGCAAATTACATTAGAACAGCACTCTCTTGCGTAAAAGAAGACGCAGTTCAGCACTTTGAAGATATGCAGGTTACTATCTGGAATCCAGGCATGGAAAAGTTTACAGGGATGCTTGGTGGAACCTTCGCCATTTCCCAAAAGCAGAGAAACCTTTTTCTTTCAGTAACCGGTTGGGAAGATGAAGCAGAGCATCAGAAATATGTAGAGAAAGACTTTACTGAATTAAGAAACAAGGCAGGAACCAGTCAAGATGCTTTAAAGATAACGGGAGAACATTTTAAAGTTGAAGAGGCTTGGCGTGTCTGTGCAAATCGTTGAAGGGCGTTTCCCAAGAGGGTAAGTCCTATTTATTTTTGAAGTTTTGTTTGAGGAAATGCTTATAATTTGAAATAATTGGCAGTTCGACTGATGACAGAAAATTTTTGTGAATGAAAAAGTGGTGAAAAAGCAGATGATTGTGATCGAAAAAAAAACGATTTACTAGATGACAACATTAGGAGCCTGGATATATGGAATCGATTAAAAAAGCCTACGGTTGCGGGCTTTGGAGACTTTCCAACTATTCCATTTATTGTGATCGGGAGGGATATGGAGTATACCATTGCATCTGAATCGAACAATGGAATTCCTGAATGGGAGTTAAGAAAGTTTGAAGAGAAATGGCGTGAACTGATCATGAATCAGAGCAAGTTAACCCCATATGCCGAATTCATCCTTGCAGAGCGAGCCGGGCATTCTGTGTTCCTTGATCGACCTGACTTGGTGATTGATTGTATTGAAAAAATATCAGGAGATAAAAAGTAAAGCAAACCAACCACTATCCAAGAAAAGGAGCCTGACATTGGAAAAACTATCGCACATCGTCCGCCAACTGGACGAAACGTTCAAGATTAAAAATTTCGGAAAAGATCCCGCATTCAGCAGATATATCCCTCAGGTTTATGAAGGGAAAGTTGATTGGAGAAAAAAATTCGAACCGGAATTCAACGAGTTTTTCAATGGCTTGATGATAAAAGGTTCACCGGAAGTAAAGAATATCTATTTGGCCGTTTTCCCAACTATAGATGTTTTAGAGAGATTCATAGAAAAAGGGGAATCCGGTGACCTGCTTTTTATGCACCACCCTTTATTGATGGAGTGCGGCGATCCGAATGGAAAGTGGGGCAGGGGTTTCGTTCCAATCGGCGAAACGCTTTTGGATCAGATCAGAAGTAAAGGTCTGTCCGTTTACACATGCCATATTCCGATGGACTATCACGAAACGCTGGGGACAAGCCAGGCGATGGCGGAAGCACTGAATGTGGATATCACAGAGAGGTTCATTCATGAAGAAAAGCACGGTTATATAGGTATAATCGGCGATGTTCACACCATCCACTCTGAAGAATTAAGCGAAAAACTACAACGTATATTCGATATCCCATATGTTGATTTTGAAGGACAGAAAAAAGTGATCAACAAGGTTGCCGTCGTTGCCGGCTGCGGCGATAAAACTCACTGGATGCAGCTTGCTGAAGAAAAAGGGGCTGATGCGTACATCTCAGGGGAAATTCACTGTCATATCGATAACAATTATGGGAGAAGAAGGTTTGCAGAAGTTATAGAGTATGCAGACAAAACAAGCATGTCTTTATTTGGCGTTTCACATTCTGCCTCAGAATATTTAGTGAAGAAAACATTGATGGCTCCTTGGTTTGAGGAGAATTTTGACCTGGAAGGCATTCAATTGATTCCACAGAGGGATTGGTGGCTGTAAACAACATTATTACTTAGGAAGTGATCCTATGCAAGGCTACAACGTCCTGATGATCTATAACACTGAAATGGACAAGCTGTTAATGTGTGAGAGGCTGAAAGACCCATACAAGGGACTCCGGAATTTAGTCGGCGGTAAAATTGAAGATGGAGAAACAGGGTTGGAGGCTGCTTACAGAGAACTACAGGAAGAAACCTTTATAACCAATGAGGATGTTACTCTTCATCATTTAATGGATTTTACATATTATCATCAAAATTGTTATGTAGAAGTATACGTCGGAAGACTGAACCGCCATGTGGCGGTTTCAGGTGATGAAAATCCACTCTATTGGTCTGGTTTGGATCATGACTTTTTTGACAAGTCATTGTATGCAGGAGAGGGGAATATCGGGCATATGATTGAGCAGGTGAATCAGGTTAAAGATAGACTATTTTCTGATAATTGATGGTTATTCTTCTACGGATAGGCTCCCAACATTTGCAATCATCAAAGAATGATTAAATTTGACGTCCTTCCATCCAATTTAATCATTCATTCAATAATAAGAGTTGTGAATTCATTAGAACAGTTTATGATGAGGAGCGGGAGAAATGATTGACATTACTGGTATAAACAGCAACTCGTTAAAAGAAGCAACAGATAAAAAAGATGTATACCTAATTGATAACAACAATAAAAGGAAGGCTGGTTCCACTACTGAAAAGATAAAATTTGGTTTTATTGATGGAAAGGATGTCATTGAAAGGGTGCAGTCTTTAACTTCCGACGTATTAGGAAATAGAAAAACTATCACGATTGTTGAAAAGGCAACTTTTAAACCCGTTTCTTTTTCGGACTACATAAATGATGTCCAGACTGTAAAGGCGAGTTATGGAGATCAAACAATAGAAATTGAGAAAAAGGGAAGGCTGTATACTAAAAAGCTTTCAGGCTGTTATGACACTTTTTCGGTTGAGATGATCATAAGGGTCTTGCCGTTAAGAACCGGATATGCAATAAATTTTTATGGATTCAATCCCGTGACTGAATCTGAGATTGCTGTCAGTATCAGCGTATTAAAAAAGGAAAGTATTAAAAGAAGCTCAGGCGAATTCACAGATACTTGGAAAGTAAAGGTGTACTTCGGGGAAACATTGCAATACTACTGGGTCGACATTGTGAATAAAGAATTGCTCAAGCAATCTTCCCGGGTTGGAGACGGGTTGACTTTGGAATTTAGAAGGTAACAAATGCGAGGAGGTTTGACAATGGGGAAATATCCGAACCTGAAGATATTCACTCTTTAGCAGCAAAGGCTGCTGAAAAGGAGTGGAGAGCGGTCTTTGCTGTTTCTTATACATTCATAAGAAAGCAGGGACGTTTATGGGATATAAAAAGGCAATTGAGGTGCTGCCGATAGAATTGGTGCACATCATTCAAGAGTATATTGACGGGGATTATCTTTACATCCCCAGGAAACGCGGAAATGAGCTTTCCTGGGGAGAAAAAAATGGGACAAGGCAAGCTTTTAAAGATAGAGATCAGATGATCTATAGGCTTTACATCAATGGTACTTCAAAAGCTAAACTGGCTGAAGTGTACCACCTGTCTCCCAAAAGTATCGAGAGGATCATCTATAAAGAAAAGAATAAGTGATTACAAGGAGTGTCTTATGCAGAGATAAAGCATAGGGCATTTTTTTGGCTCATTATCACTACATAACCGGACTTTAGGGAGCGGGACAAAACTTGCTGATATAAAATGGAAGTAACGAATTGAAAAGGGTGAGGCAGGAAAATGGGTTATATAATCAGGAAGAGAACACAGGAAGATGTCGCTAGATTCATTAAGTGGACCTACGAAGGAATGTATTCATTTTACGATAATAATATTCAGGAAGAAAAAATAAATGGATTCCTCCAAAGTATCAATACCGACAAACTGTATTCAGTCGTGGACGGTCAGGGAGAACTAATCGGAAACTGCGAATTCTTTGATGTGGGAGAACCAGAAGAGGAAATAATGGCTGTTGGGGTTCAAATGAGGCCTGATCTAACAGGAAAAGGAAATGGACTCGCATTTATCCAATCCATCATCGAACAAGGAAGAAGATTAATAGGATATAACCATTTGGAACTGGCGGTCGCGGAATTTAATAAACGTGCCATCCATGTTTATGAACAAGCAGGTTTTAAAAGAAAAGGAGACTTTGAGAACACAATAAGAGGTAAGGATTATAAGTTCATTATTATGGAAAAGGATTGGTGAAATTGTAAGAGCTAAGAAATCGAACCAGAATAAGAATAAGAAATCTGAAAACCCAAAACAATTGTGGTAAAATTTAACTTATGACACATCCCGAGGTGACACAATGAAGCAATGGTTCGGATCCGCAGCTATCTGCATCAACGAGCGGAATGAAGTCCTGATGGTCAGGGGTAATGACAGTGAAAGGTGGGCCATTCCGTCAGGCGGAATTGAAATAGGCGAGACGCCTGAAGAGTGTTGTATTAGGGAAGTAAGGGAAGAAACAGGTTATGAAGTTAGAATCATTGAGAAGCTTAACATTAAAGAGACGGTTATCCAAGGGATTGAAGTGAAGACCCATTATTTTAAAGTAGAGAAGATGGGAGTAAGTTCCGGCATTAATGATCCGGATAAAACGATTGCTGAAGCAGCATGGAAGTCCTTATCGGATATCCATAAGTTGGATCATTTGTACCCTGAAGATATGGAAACTATTTTGAGATGCAGTTGATCTTATAAAGAATTACGGATTGAGATAGTCTGGGTGAAATACCTTACGAATCCTGTCTGTCAGAACTAAATAATAGACAAGTATTCAGTTGTTGGGGAGGGAGAGATGTGCATGAAGCAGTATAAAGTGATTTTATTCGATTTAGATGGAACCCTTTCAGATCCCGGGGAGGGAATCACGAAATCGGTTCAATATGCTTTAAGCAGGATGGGGATAGAGGAACCTGATCTGCATTCTCTTGGAAAGTTCATCGGTCCGCCTTTACAGGACTCATTTGCTGATCGTTATGGGTTTGATGAATCTCAAACCCGAAAGGCAATAGAGTACTACAGGGATAGGTTCAAAGTGAAAGGGATTTATGAGAATACGTTGTATGAGTCTATTCCATCCCTGCTCACTGACTTTAAAGAGCAAGGATTGATGTTAGCAGTCGCTACTTCAAAGCCCACTGTTTTTGCAGTGGAAATTCTGAAGTATTTTAATATTGATCATTTTTTCTCCCTTATAACCGGCAGCAATCTGGATGGAACAAGAACTTCAAAAACAGAAATCATAGAATATGTTATAAGGGAATTAAATGAGGAGGAACGCAGTAGCTTTGTCATGATCGGAGATAGAAAGCATGACATAATCGGGGCAAAAAATACAGGAATAGACTCGATTGCGGTGACATATGGGTATGGCTCGTTTGAAGAGCTTTCTCAATCAGAACCGACTTATCTGGCAAGGGATGCGGCGGGGATAAGGGATATAGTGGCCGGCAGTGGAGTAACGTAAAAAAGTATGAATGAATGCGCATTGTGAACATGCATTCATTCATACTCCTTAAACTAGCTTTCTATTTTCTTCTCAGTTGTGTTCCCTTTATATACAAAGTAAAGTGCCAGCATCATACTGAACAATGCCAGCCACCGTTTCCAATCCAGGGGAATTTCTATACCGCCGAACCATCCGAAATGATCTATCAGCATGCTTGCAGCAAGCTGACCGATTACAGTAGATATGTTGGCTGCTGTCACCCCGATAACAGGTACAGCAAGGACGGTCAGGAATAAGTAGCCCACTCCGAACAAAACTGCGCTTAACTGCCATTTAGGAGCATCAAGCAAAGCGAGGACATCCCCTCTGCCGAAAAACAGGAGAATGATGATAAGAACGAGGGTCCCGGTTGAGAAAGTGAGAAACGCACTTTCCAGGGTACCCGCTTTTTTACTGAAGGTTCCATTAATTGAAGATTGTGCACTAAGTAAAATCCCTGCCAGCAAGGTGAATAGTATAATGATGATATTCATGCTGCCGCCTCCTTAAAAGATTAATAACAATGCGATGGACATAAAGCCAACAGCCAAGAACTGATGGATATTTATCGGGTTTTTCTTGTTGCCCAGCCATCCGAAGTGTTCAATCAAAATACTCATCAACATTTGACCCAATATGACGGAGACCATCGAAAGGCCCACCCCGACTATTGGAATGCTGATTATTAATACCGTCAAGTAAACGACACCAAGTATTCCCCCCAAGAGATTCCATTTGGGGGCTTTAAATGTATAAGAGAATTTTCCATTTCCAAAAAAGAGGACGGCAAGCCCTAAAATAATTGAACCTGCAAAGAAATTATAAAAGCTGCTTTCAAGTTTACCCACACTTTTGCCGAGTTCCCCGTAAATGGCGCCTTCTATACTCAGAGCCATACCGGCAACTAAGGCAACGATATATATGATCGATTTCTTCATGCTGTTTAATATCTCCTTTGTATTGTTATTTTTAAATATCGGAAAATATCGATATGATAGATAAAAAATATATATTTATATATTGGTATATTTAGATGTATTAGATGAAGAAAAAACCCTGTTACAGGTCTTTTCCAATAAAAGCTGCCAATTTTGTAATGGTTTCTTCATTTCTTCTATAGTAGGTCCATTTTCCATGCCGCTCGGATTCAAGCAGTCCTGCTTTTTGCATCAAGGACAGATACTGTGAGATGGTCGATTGAGATAAGTTTGCTTTCTCTTGAATGTCCCCGACACAGACACCACCTTTTTCAATAATATTTTTTGACAAGTGAGCGGTCGGCTTATCAAAATGGGTATGAGGGTCTTTTAACCACTGCAGAATGTCCAGGCGAGTCTCATTAGATAAGGCTTTGAATAAATCAATTGTCTTCATGAACCATATATTAATCGGTTTTTTTCGATATGTCAATGTATGAATACCCCAAAGTAGACTCCGCTATTAAGCATTACTATTTTGGGGGAAGAATCGTGTCTTGAGAGGGTGCCAATTACGATGAAAAACATTCGTCTTGAAGAAAAATTCGTAAAACTAAAAGACTTCAAGCTTTATGCACAAGTCTTAGGAAGTCAGAAAAGGAAACCAACGGTGGTGATGGATGCAGGATACGGCGACCATTCTAAAGCGTGGAAAGACATTGCCCCTGTTATTGCTGAACAAACAGATGTGGTACTGTATGACCGTGCAGGTCTCGGTAAAAGTGAAGAGAGTCCAGCCCCGAGAACGAGTGACCATATGGTTAAGGAGTTAAAAGAACTGCTTGCGGAATTGAACATACAGCCGCCCTATTTACTCGTTGGCCATTCATTTGGCGGTATGAATATGAGATTGTTTGCAACGAAGTATCCAGAAGAAGTAAGCGGGTTGATCTTAGTCGA
Organism: Bacillus sp. BKU_1; assembly: GCA_051294195.1. Classification (GTDB taxonomy): domain Bacteria; phylum Bacillota; class Bacilli; order Bacillales; family Bacillaceae_B; genus Rossellomorea. Next base: position 177,989 of record CP193985.1, read on the forward strand.
TTCTACTCCGGAGGATTACAGAGAAAAGTTTCTTCCGACTATGCCGGCTGACTTTCAAAGAGCATATAAAGAGCAGTTCGTTTATGAAGGAGATTATCATGAGTTCATGTATAGTTTAAAGCTGGTAAAAGAGGCAAGGAGGCAGCTTGATAACCCATTGATCGTCATTTCAGCAGGGAAGAAAGCTCATTATTCTGCTGAGTCACAACAGCTTTGGAATACGATGCAGAAGGAGTTGCTTACCCTATCCACACACAACCGGTATATCCTCGCTGAAAACAGTGCTCATTATATTCAGTATGACGAGCCCATGGTAGTTGTAGAAGCAATTAAAAGTTTAATTTGAGGTGCAAAATGATTATTTATTATGGAACCCCTGCTATAGAAACAGAACGATTACTGCTCGAGAAGTTTACGCTTACTGACACACAGGCCGCATTCGACCACTGGCTCTCAGACGAAAGAGTATCAGACAACCGGGTAAGTGCTGCACATCAATCCCTTTCGGAAACCCGAGAGCGTATGAATCGGATTCTTTCAGACTATGAATGTGAAGAGTTCTGCTATTGGTCAATAAAGCTCAAGGGAAGCGGAGAATTAATAGGAGAAATTGATTTATATGATTTGGAAGAAGCCACAGGAAATTGCGAGGTCAGCTATTCGCTGGGATACCGGTGGTGGAACAAAGGATATGGAACGGAAGCGCTGAGGGCAGTTGTGGAATTCGGTTTCAGGCATATGAATCTGCATAAAATTTCTGCTGCACATAACATCGATAACCCGGCATCCGGCAGAATCATGAGAAAAGCCGGGATGGTGCAGGAGGGGACAATTCGGCATATGATCCGCAACTCGAAGAATCAATACAAGGATTGTGCCGTTTATGGGGTTTTACAGGAGGATTATATCAATAAATATAATAGAGCAAGGTCTATATTAAACTTATCTATCTAACGTTTTATGGGAGGCTTAAATGGAATTCATATTTATACGGCACGGGCAGGGTGAACACACCCTGGATTTACCCGACAGTTTACATACTTCAGATCCTTCCTTAACCGTAGAAGGAATCAATCAGGCGAAAGCGCTGAAAAGTAAATTCCCACTAACCCGTTCCGATGTACTGATCATCAGTCCGATAAGAAGAACCCTGCAAACTGCTCAAATATGGAGTGAAGGAATCTCATGCAAGAAATTAGTCAGTCCCCTGGTATCTCCAAGAATGTTCCCGCAGAATCCAGAATGGGAGACCCTTCCCTGTGATCAAATTCTTACTAAAGACACAATAAAGGAAGCCTTTCCTGACTTTCATGTGGAGGAAGAGCAAGCAGATGAGTGGTGGGAAAAAGGGATAAACACATTGACAGATACAGAGTTTGGGATATTGGCGAAAGGTTTTTTGGAAAGGTGTAAATCATTTGGGACTAACCGGGTCTTTATCGTTTCCCATGATGGAACGATCACTTCTTACCGCCAGTTCATCACTGGTAAAGAGTTTACGAGAAAAGATTTTCCAAAGGAAGCTGGGTTTCTCAAAGTTCAATCTAATCGCTGAAGCTAATCAAATAATTTCAAACAAGGAGAACCCTCATGAAAGCACTCCTCATCAAATCACCATGGATTGATATGATATTGGAAGGAAAGAAGATATGGGAAATCAGGGGATCGAACACAAAAACACGCGGAAAGATCGCTCTGATCAAGAGTGGTTCGGGCACGGTGTACGGCGAAATCGACCTCATTGACAGTAAAGAATTGAGTTTAACAGAATACCAGGAGAGCAGAAGATTCCACAGGGTGGAGAGTGAAGCTGCTTCAGTGCTGCCATACAAAAAAACGTATGCATGGGTTCTCGAAAACCCGCTGGTGTATGAAAAGCCCATTCCTTATAAGCATCCGATGGGTGCAGTCATTTGGGTCAAGCTAACCGAAGAGGAATGATAAAAATGAACCAAAATTCACTAGTGCTGCTTGGTAAAAGAGAATTGAAATGGATTCAAAATGAACTCCCGCCGCTCTCACCCGATGAAGTCCTGGTGAAAACGATAGCGGGGGCCATCAGCATAGGAGCGGAACTGCCTCAATATTTGCAAGCGGATATCACAGATAAGCAGCCAAGCTATCCTAAGGAAACCGGTTATGAAAACTATGGTGAGATCATAGATGTCGGTGAAGGGGTTGCCAAGCTCAAAAAAGGAGACAGGGTCGTAGCTTCCTTCGGCCATAAAGATTACGGGATCATACCGGGGTATAAAGCCATACTTGTGCCAGGAGATATCCATTACGCCGATGCCCTGCTCACCATTTTGTCATGCGACGCAGCAAAAGGTGTATTGAAACTGAATCCAGGCAAAGAAGATAAAGTATTGGTGAGCGGGATGGGGACGATGGGTCTTCTGACGGTTTATTTTCTCAGGGATTATATGAATGTGAAGCACATAGATATTGTTGAACCCGACGCTTCCAGGGGACTCCTGGCAAAACAATTTGGAGCAAATCAAGTATTTGCAGACACTGCGGAATGCCCAAAAGATTTTTATGATTATGGAATGGAGTGTTCAGGCAGTAATACAGCCTTTCATTGCCTGCAAATATCTCTTTTGTCCGAGGCTGGACTCTGCATCCTGTCGGACGGAAACAAGGACGTCTTTGAACTGCAGCCTGAATTTTATGAGAAAGAATTAAGAATCGTGGGCTCGAGTGACGGCTGGGATTATCAAAAACACTCCCAATGGTATTTTGAAAATATAAAACGCAGAGGCTCGGTGCTGAATCAGTTGTTTGAACTGACGATCGGGAAGGAAGAATTGATCCGATGTTTTGAAGATTTGGGAGAAGGCCGTATAAATCCTTTGAAAGCATTGGTCAAATATTAATCTTCGATTGAACTGGAGGTCAGCGTGATGGATCCGAAACAAAACGAAAAACTCCGTAAGGTCCAAGCATCATACAGGAAGAAGAAAATAAGACACCGGTCGAAGGGTGATGTGAACAGAACCTGGACAATGGTGGTTGGAGCAGGTGTTCTGATCATGTTCTTCTTACTGATTATGAGTGTTTTGTTCGATATAGGTGTACCGCTGCCGTCATTTTTTGGGAGGTGAGTTTTCACCTGTGCAAAAAACAAAATGCAGTAAATTTTTATGTCTCAGCAGAATTCATAGTGCAGCATGAACTGATGCTTTGACAGGTTCAATTGAGGTAAAAGAACGGTGGCCAAGGTGGTTTTAGAATCGTTCCAAAAGATAAGTAAATGATATGCAGACTGAGTACATGGTATTAATACCTGCTTTCACTTCTTCTGAAGTTTGTCCGAATAGTTACCTTTACGACTAAAGTCGTAATCTCTGTCATCTAAATGAAGGAAGACCCCGCCCGGAATATTCTGTAATCTAAAGATACTTAAAATCTTTGGAGGAATGAATGATGAAAAAATATATCTGTACGACTTGTGGAGTGCAATATCCCGCGAGTGCCTGTGAACCTGAACATTGCCCGATTTGTGAAGAAGAAAGGCAGTATGTCAATCCTGAGGGTCAGTCCTGGACTACCCACGAAGAATTAGTGGAGAGTGGTAACTATAAAAATATCATTACAAAAGAGGAAGAAGGTCTGTACAGCATCACGACAACCCCGAAAATAGGGATCGGTCAGACAGCCTATCTCCTCATAGGGGACGGTTTCAATGTTCTGTGGGACTGCATCACATTTCTTGACGACGATACCATTGCATTCATCCGTTCCTTGGGAGGGATCGATGCCATTGCTCTTTCTCACCCTCACTACTACTCAAGACAGGCAGATTGGGCAGAAGTGTTTGATGCGCCGATCTATATCCACCACGATGACCGCGGCTGGATCATGGAACAGAGTGAATACATCCAGCTTTGGGAAGGTGAAGAGAAATGGTTGGGGAGTGACTTGAACCTTCACCGTCTTGGCGGGCATTTTAAAGGCGGTGCAGTACTGCATTGGAAGAATGGGGATGCCGGGAAAGGCGTGATTCTTTCCGGCGATATCATCCAGGTAGTGGCTGATACGAATTGGGTGAGTTTTATGTACAGCTATCCCAACTTGATTCCGCTGCCGCCAAGTAAAGTGGAAAAGATGGCGTTAAAAGTACAACCGCTGTCATTTAACATGCTATACAATGCTTTTCATAAAGCGGTAAAAGAGAATGCCCATCAGGCAGTTCAACGTTCGGCGGAACGTTATATCAAAGCAGTAAATGGGGAATTGTTTGATACGTGAAAAAGAGCAATGGATTGTATGTGGCAATGGAGGTTATAAATTCTTATAGGTAACGGTAGAAATTTGTGCAAAGTTCCAGGTTAATTTCGCTGAAGAAAGGGATTTTCTCAAGAATTCAATCAACCCGGCCGACTTCTATATTAATATTCTTGTTCATACAGCAGCGAACAGACTCTATGGACAAGGATATTAATATACGAATATTTATTGCGCCGGTTTTAGGATAATTGAGCAGAAATTCTATTAATTGCGCCAGTTTCCGGATAATTGCGCCACTTTCAAATTAATTGCGCAACTTCAAATAATAATTGCTTCACTTGTTAAAATCTTACCGCGCCATTTTTCCACCGGTAAACACTAGCAATTACATGCAAATCCAGGCCCTTAAAACGAGCCGCAGTGCCTGTCACCCCTGGCTCATAACCATAACTCCCCCAATCTGTTTTAATTGGGGGGTTTTTCATTGGTGCTGCTTGCACTGATAACCCGCATGTAAAAAATCCACGTTAATTCCCACGTTGAAATTGCCGGGGAGACAATCCGCAAGAACAAGCAGCCTCAGATTGAATTAAGATTTTAAGTTTCTCTATCAATCTGCTCAAACTCCAGTATAATAGTAATTGATTTTTATTTTCTTATTATTCAGTCGGTTTTGAAATTATACATAGCGGAGGCATTGCCGATGGACCATTCTGGTTTATTCAACGGTTTACTCATTAATCTCCTCGTCATTCTGATTATGATTTTATTGACGAGCTTTTACCATTTGTCACGGCAGCGGGTATACAAAGTTCAAATAAATTTTCTGCCTGTTTACTTAATCAGTACATTCTTGATTTTTCTCAGCCTGCTCGTGTCGGTAAAGATTGAAGACGGATTTTTTTATGATCTGCGCTTCATCCCTTTTCTCCTCGGCGGTATTTATGGAGGGAGAAAGATGCTTCCTTTACTGGCAATTACGATGATAGCAGTCCGCTTTCCATTTATGGGACACGGCTTTATGATTACCGTCGTCATCACCATTATTTCAACGATTGCCATTTATTATGTAACACCTAAGTTATCTGGGAAGACCTGGGTAAAGCGGGTCTATTGGTTTACGTTCTTTTCATTCGGATATTCCGTTCTCGGTCTTTTGCTGCCTTCCTTGTTTTTCGGTTTTAATGATTACGCTGCATTTTTGATTTATTCTGCGACATTGACGGGTTCTACATTTTTTGTCTTTTACTTATGTGAAATGATCCGTACAACCTATATTCTTCAGCTTGAAGCCATTAAATACGAAAAAATGCAAGTGGTCAGCCAGCTTGCTGCGAGTATGAGTCATGAGGTAAGAAATCCTCTTACGACGGTTAAAGGTTTCCTGCAATTGATCAATGAAAACCCTGCGGATGCACCAACGAATACAGAGCTTTCAAAGATCGCGGTCAGTGAAATAGACAGGGCAACGGATGTCATCAATCAATACTTGAATTTTGCAAAGCCGCATCCTGACCGTGAAGTTGTCGTGGACGTGACCAGGGAAATCAGGCATACTCAGGAAATTATCATGCCTCTTGCCATTACAAAAGGAATTTCTGTTGAAGCCGAGCTCTTGCATCAACACTCGATTAAAGGGGACCCCAATAAGCTGCAGCAGGTTCTGATCAATGTGATGAAAAATGGAATCGAAGCTATGGAGTCAGGAGGTTCCCTGGAAATTTGCAGCGATGAAGAGGAAGGTATGCTCTGCATAACAATCAAAGACAATGGAATCGGGATGACGAAAGAACAAATAACACGGCTCGGAGAACCTTATTATTCATTAAAAGGGAAGAACGGAACAGGGCTTGGAATGATGACCGTATTTCAATTGGTGGATGCGATGAACGGAACGGTAAGGGTAATGAGTAAGAAAAACAAGGGCACATCCATCATCCTGTCCTTTCCGATTACCTGCTATGGTGATGAAAACGAGACAAAGGTTTTGTGAAAAAAGGCCAATCCTTCTTTGTGATCAAGGCATAGAGGAACTGGCCTTCTTTGGGCTAATAACACACATTCGCCGGCTTCCCTGCATAACATATCGTGGTTAAAAACAGAAGGGAATGAGCGTAAATGTATTATTCATATCATACTTATGCAGATCAATTGTCGAGGGGCGAAGAAGATCAGCAAAAAGTCCTGAACCTTGTTTTTTCTGGAATACAGAGTAAAGCCGCTGCGGTGGATTTTTACAGCCGGATGGCAAGTGAGGCGCCTGATGAAGAACATAGGAAGCATCTTGTTCAAATTGCTGAAGACGAAAGGGTGCAGTGGGGACAGTTGACAGGCCTTTATACTTCCATGACTGGTGCAGAGCCGGTGTACAGCGTACAACAGGTTCCTTTTTACAGTTACCATGAGGGGCTTCAAAAAGGATATGAGTCGGAACTTGATAGCTATGAACACTATAGATTGGGTACCTTGCTTACTGATCATCCGGAGATTTATGAAACATTATTGAATGCGAGCATGGGCGACTGGGAGCATGCTGACCGTTTGAACCATCTGAAATCTTCATATGAAAATAGGATGGATTACGGACCTGAACCGTTCGTGGTCAATATTGATGATGCAGCACTGCAGAATAATAATTTCAGAACAGCCTTATGGACCGGAGAACATCTTCAAGTAACTTTGATGAGCATCGGGGTCGGTGAGGATATAGGACTTGAAAACCACCGGAACCTCGATCAGTTCCTCCGAATCGAACAAGGGCGGGGAGTCGTCCAGATGGGGGATGATCCGAATAACTTGAATTTTCGGAAGAATGTGGAAAAAGACTTTGCGATTGTGATCCCAGCAGGGAAATGGCATAACCTTACAAACACCGGGAATGAGCCGATAAAGCTCTATTCCATTTATGCACCTCCTCAGCACCCAAAAGGCACTATCCACAAGACAAAATCAGATGCAATTGCGGCCGAGGCAGCTGAACACGGCAGGAAGTACTTTGGAGAGTTTTGGGGATGAAGTTGAGAAAGCATCTTGCTTCACAGAAACAAATAATTTACAGATATAAGTAAAAATGAGATAATAATGAAAATGCGTAAGGGGGAAAGTAAGTTTATGGAACCAACAAATTGCTAAACATTAATTTTATTTAAAATTAATAGGGATTTTATTCAGAACAGCATTACCTAGTCTAGATAGGTTTATTTGTTATGTTCTTGATGGAATCAGGCAATTTGGAAGGTACTTGCTTACTTTTGCTCGGGTAGATTATGAATAGGATGTGATGGGCCCGTTTCATATCGGGGCTCTTCATAAAGGTGACTCTGTGTTTTTTATACGCAGTCTTCTTTTAAACAACTATTCAATGGCTGTAAAATCGAGTATATAAGACTGTAAGAAGTGCAATCTTCTTACGGTCTTTTTCAGTTAATTAAATAAGTATGAAAGTTCTTCTTGATGCTGTCCATAAGAGCATAACGCACAATATGGATGAAAGAAGGAAATAGCATGCTGGAATTATCATTGAATGGCGTAAAAAAGTATATGGAAGCCACCCTTGTCCTCGAAAATATCTCGTTTGATGTTTTTTCCGGAGAGAAGGTCGGGATTGTTGGTGACAATGGAAGCGGGAAAAGTACCATCCTGAAATTGATTGCGGGGATTGAAGGAATGCATTACTATCCAGGCTACCCGCAAACCTCCAGTTACGGATATGATGAAGGGTTTGTGAATGTGCAGAAAAATGCTGAAATAGCGTATCTTGAACAGATGCCTCTGCCTCCGCAAGGACTGAAGGTCTTCGAAGTCTTGAATCTGGCTTTCAAAGAAATTCACGAGATGGAGAAAAAGATGCGCGAAATTGAGGAAGCGATGAAAACGATTGAAAATGATGCTTTGGAAAAAGCACTGAAGAAATACAGCGACCTCGTTCAGCTATATGAAGTTAATGGTGGATATGAAACCGAGGAGAAATTATCCAGGGTCTGTACCGGGCTGAAGCTTGATGAAGGATTTTTAAACAGGGACTTCGATCACTTGAGCGGCGGTGAAAAAACAACGGTCATGCTCGGGAAGCTCCTGATTCATGCTCCGGACATTCTGCTGTTGGATGAGCCGACCAACCACCTCGATATGGAATCGATCGAATGGCTCGAGAGTTACCTGAACAACTATAAGGGAATCGTACTCATCGTTTCCCATGACCGCTATTTTCTCGATCATACCGTTTCAAAAATCGTGGAAATCGAGGACATGAAATCCAAGACCTACAAAGGAAACTTTTCTTCCTTCGTCAGGCAGAAGGAAGAAAATATGCGGATTCAATACGAGCATTTCCGTGAGCAGCAAAAAAAGATCGGCAGCATGGAAATGCAAGTCAACAACCTGAGGGACTGGGCGCTCCGAGCAGACAATATTAAGTTTTTCAGGAGGGCGGCGAGTATACAGAAGAAACTTGATAAGATGGACCTTATCGATAAGCCTGTTTTTGAAAAAAGAAATATGAGACTTCATTTCAAAGATGCAGAGAGGTCCGGTGACATTGCCATAAAGTCTGAGAGACTGACTAAACGCTACCGTGATAGAATGATTTTCAATGAAGCGGACCTGATGATTCATTTCGGTGAAAGAGTGGGTCTGATCGGATCGAATGGAAGCGGCAAAACGACGTTCCTGAAAATGCTTCTTGGTGAAGAACAATGTGATCAGGGTGATGTCAGACTGGGTGCTAATGTAAAACCTGGATATCTGCCTCAGAAAATTCATTTTAAGGATGAACATCTGACGGTACTTGAAACGTTCAGGGAAGATATCTCGATTTTGGAAGGGAAAGCACGCGAATACCTTGCTAAGTTTATGTTTTATAAAGGCAGTGTTTTTAAAAGCGTGAAGCATTTGTCGGGTGGAGAAAGGATTAGGTTAAAACTTGCGATGCTTTTGTTCCAGGATATCAATTTATTGATTCTTGATGAGCCAACGAACCATCTTGATATAGATTCGATTGAAACTCTCGAGGAAGCACTTGAAGAATTCAAAGGGACGATTTTCTTCATCTCACATGATCGTTATTTTATCAACAAAATGAGTGAGAGAGTGATTTCTATCGAAAATCATGGGTTTAAAAGCTACTTTGGGAATTATGAAGATTATAAAAGAGAGCTGGACAAAAAGAAGCGGCTGCTTTAAGAATGGCCTGGAGAAGGGGGAACCCCTTTCTCCAATTTAAACTATTAATAGGGGGAAAACTGCATGCGTCAGGAAATCGCACTGGATAAAGTGACGGCAAGTTTAAAAGCGGACCCGAGTGTCCAGAGTATCTTCATTAAAGGATCAATGGGAAGAAAAGAGCACGATGAGCATTCTGACATCGATCTTTACTGCCTGGTAGATGAAAGCGAACAAGAAGCTTTTCTGAAAAGAAGGCTACATCATCTCAGGGCATACAAAGAGTTGATCTTTCACGATGATATTTTCATCATCGCTCCGCAGATCATAGCCATTTATGAAGATTGGCTGCATATCGACTTGTTTACAGTCACAGAAAAGACTATTCAGCATAAGGATTTCTTTACCGTTCTTTATGACCCTGAGAATTTGATGGAAAAATATAAAGAAAATCAGCATTTGACGATTACAAGGGAAGCTTTCCGGGACTGTGTACTCGATGCAGCCTGGTTTTTATTTCAGCATAAAAAAGCAGCAAATAGAGGGAATCATACATGGGCACCAGAAATGCTCCGCCATACGATGAGGAATACAGCCACAATTTTGCTGGCGAGATATGCGAATGAACGCGCGCTTCTCGGGTTAAAAACCATACATAGGGATCTCCCGGTGGATATTCAGTATAAAATCGAAACTATATATAACTTGATGACACCTTCCCATCACAGGGAATCTGCTGTGTGCATAGCATCTCTTTTAAAAGAAGAGCTTGATTGGATTAAAAGAGAGATGGGGGAGGAAGATCAGCAGACGTACTCTTTCATGGCCCGGATGGTTGAAGCTGTTTTGAATGGTGTTTAATTTGTGCAATCATTAAAGATTTCTATCCCGGCAATCAGCGGATCTTTCCCTTGAAAAGTCTTGTTGATTGCTTTTTTATTCTGAGAGACTCTGGCAGGCTGATAAAGACTCCAAGAATATGAAACTTTTTCCATTACAATTTCGTATATTCAATTAGACAGTATAATGATGAATTGGTTAAAAAGTTCAGGGAGGTTGTCTAGGATGATCGAAGTTGTGAATGTCAGTAAGCGGTATGGCGCCAACACGGCATTGGATGAGATTCAATTTACCATAGAGGATGGAAAATGTTTCGGACTTGTTGGACCAAACGGAGCGGGGAAGTCGACATTGATGAAAATTTTATCCGGTGTCCTGCAGGATTTTGAAGGAGATATTATGGTCCAGGAAGATTCGGTTGCAAAAAATCGTATGAAAGTGAAAAAGAGGATAGGGTATATCCCTCAGGATATTTGTTTGGAAGAGACTCTTACTGCTCAGGAGAACCTCACTTATTTCGGCAGTCTCTATGGGTTGAGGGGCAGGGATCTTAAACGGAGATCAGCAGAAGTGCTGGAACAGATCGGACTGAAGGAAAGAGGGAAGGATAAGGTATTGACATTTTCAGGCGGGATGAAGCGGAGGCTGAATATTGGCTGCTCCCTGCTGCATAAACCAGCGATCATTATCATGGATGAACCCACGGTTGGAATCGATCCGCAATCGCGAAATTCGATTTTTTCGATTATCAATGAACTGAAGTCAGAAGGAAGTACCATCATCTATTCGAGTCATTACATGGAAGAAGTTGAACATCTTTGTGACAGCATCGGACTGATAGATAAAGGAAAGTTGATCGAATCCGGAACAATGGAGGATCTGCTTGCCAAATACAAGAAACCGTCCTTGTTCATAGCAGGTGATCAACTGGAAATGGAACTGCTGACCGGGCATGGTCATGTTGAACCTAAAGGAAACGGGTTCCTGATAAAGAGTGAAAGGCCATTGAGTGCCCTCCAGGATCTGATTGAAGAGTTTCGCAAAAATGGAATAGAACCGAGCAGACTTGAGCTGTATCAGCCGAAGCTAGAAGATATCTTTTTCAATTTGACCGGGACTCAGCTCAGGGATTCATAAAAAAGGAGGATGCAGCCATGTGGGCAATCGCACGGACAGAATTAAAAAAGAATCTCCAGGATAAAGGTTTATGGTTTTGGACGTTTATCTTACCAATCGTATTTATGATCGCGTTTGTTGCCATTTTTTCAGGAGATGAAAATACGAGCTACAAAGAAGTCGTCACTCAAATCATTCCAGGTTATACAATCATGTTCGCATTCTACATCATGATTTCCATGGTCATCGTTTTTTTAAAGGACCGGGATAAAGGCATGGTCGCGAGGATTGCCAGTACCCCGCTGCCAATCAGAGACTATTTTATAGGGAAGTGGCTCCCGTTCATGCTCATCGTCTTGATTCAAATCGCCGTCCTATTCACCTTTGGGGTCGTGGTGTATGACCTTCCATTGGGGGATCCGGCTGCCTTGATCATCTTATCCATCATGCTTGCTTTTATCGTATCCGGCTGGGGGATGGCCCTTTCTGTGCTGGTGAAAACCGAAAACATGGGAATCGCCTTTACCCAGGTCATTGCGCTTGGAGGTGCGATGCTAGGAGGATTATGGCTTCCTGTAGAATTCATGCCGGGTTTCATGCAGACCATCAGCAAGGCGATGCCCCAATACTGGGCAATCGAAGGATATAAGGAAATCATTCTTCGAAACGGAACTGTGGCAGATATTCTCTTCAACGCAATCATCCTGTTTGGGGCAGGAATTGCGGGCGTCATCATTGCATTTATTGCATATCCCCGGTTTCTGCGGTCAGCAAAGAGTTAAGGTTGAATAGGTATATGTTGATACCCAATTTCCAGAGAGGGGGCAGATAATGAAACACTACACAATCATACTATTTGTGTTGATACTAGTTATCCTCCAAACTGCCTGCTCCCAAGAAGAAAAGAACATCACAGTTCTTACTGAAGATCTTCCCCGGCAGAAGACAGAAACGTTTTCTGCTGGCGGACAGAGCTTCACCATCTTTCCATTTTATGAAGAGACGCTTGACTACATTGAAGTGGTAGAGGAAAACAACCTGTTGAACACGCTTGGAACGTATCGTTATACCGTGAAGGATGCGCTGCTGGAAAGGATGTCTGAACAGAAGATGATCCTCAAAAGGGAGATCCCGCCCAATGTGACCATAACCCATAGCATTAACGAGTTGAAGGAACAGACAGCACAGTTGATCCGCGATCAGGATACGACCAATGAAGCAATTCAAAACGCATTGGACGCTTCAACCGGGGTTTTATCAGGCGGGGATAAGACCATCTATGTACTGCCGGTCAATCCGGACCTCCCGATGGAAGGCATGGGAGGTGCTGCTGCCTGGACGCTCGATGAAGATGTCATTTTACTGCTGCTAGATCCGTCGTATGAGGAAGACAGGCTTTTCTACACCATTGCTCATGAATATCACCACGCTGTTTTGATGGAAAGCGATCCGATCTATGATTCCTTATTGGACTTTGTCCTCTTCGAAGGAAAGGGTGATGCGTTTGCACAAATTGTATTTCCGGATGTGAAGATTCCATGGACAAAGAAAGTAAAAGACAACGAGCTTGAAGTGGCATTTTCACAGCTTGAGGATAGAGGTATGACTACAGAAATGGAGCTTTATCACTCATGGGAGCTCGGGGATCCCGCCATGAACATTCCAAGGTGGGCAAATTATAGAATAGGGAATCTGATTATGCAGAGTTATTTGGAGAATCATCCGGGTGTTCCAGTTGAAGAATGGACCAGTCTAGGAGCAGAAGAGCTTGTGAGAGAAAGCGATTATGAAGAGTTATTGGCAGATTTTTAGAAAAGCTGCGTTTGATAAGGAGATATTACAATGATAGCTGATATGTATAAACGCAGAGAGAAGCTCGCTTATATAGCATTTTTAATCCTGGTTACGATCGGTGCGGGGTTCATGTTTTACACAGGCACTGACACTGTGGAGCAGTGGCTGGAGGGGGGAGCGTTTTTATTACCGGCATTGATGATGCTCGGTGTTGGAATTGGCAGCCGGAACAAATACAACAAAGTGAAGGGTATTTCAATACCCCGTTCCAGTCAAAATATTATGGAGATTGCTCACATCATCATTAAACAAGACGCCAGTTGGATGCCACGGATGCTTGTTTTCGAAAAAAGAGGAAGCTTCCTGGGTACCTTCCAGTTGACCAATGTTCCTTGGTGGGCAAGACCGATTATTCTCTTCAGGACTTCGACTTTCACATTTTTCCCGGTTGAAATTGCCTTCACCTCGAATACCGGGAAAGTGGTGTTCACATGCAGGCGCAGAGGTTTTAAACAAAGCCTGGTTGAAATTTTTCATTCGGATGGAAGTTTTATAGGTACATACATACAAGAAGAAATAAAGAGTTTGGTTACGATAAAAGGAGAGCTGAAAGACCGGGAAGGGAAGAATCTTTTGCAGGTGAAAAGTTCAGGCTTCACCGGGGACTTCACTCTTTATGACGGGGACGGCCATCATTGGGCGCGTTTCTATAATGGAAGATTCCCTCATGAGCATACTGAGATTTTCAGGGATGTATATAATGACATGGTGGAGATGTCCGTCCGGCTTCCAGAAGATCAGAAGATATTATTGCTGGGAATGGTCGGGTACCTGTTTATGAACCGGAATAATAGGGATTGAGGGGAAATATTCAGCATGTCAATACTTTCAAGAAGGGAATAGTTCATATTGTAGGAAGAATACAAATGAACCTGGGTGCATTTTCTGAAAGTTTGAAAGTGATAGATATACACTAACCATAGGATCCCTTGTATTCATTTCTCCATTTATTGAAATGGAATTTTTAAATGATCTTGCAGTTGCTGGGTCAAAAGTTTTTCAGAGTAATTTGAAACCTGACCTGATTTATCCTCGAGCAGGTAAATTAGTTCGGGTTTTAGTTTGAGGGATTGATAAATATTTAACTGCTTCCAGCGGTTGATTGGAGTGCAAAACGTAGACTCCTGCGGGAAAAGCGTGTTAGGTGAGACTTGTCCAGCTCCAGGGCTTAGAGGCACATGACATAAGTCAACTCGCCCAAGAAGGCAAAGAACGCCTTCGTGGTCGATTCGTCTTATGCCACCCGCCTCTGACCAAAGCCCTTCCGCTTTTCTAACCCGCAGGCGAAGCCGAGGAGGCTCACCAACCGCCCGCGGAAAGCGGAGTTTTGCACGGAAATCAATAGCGGTGATGAATGGGATCAAATAAGTTGAGAAGTCAAAAAGAACTTCTCTAATTAAGGTTGCCTAAAAACATAACCAAAATCTGTTTCTTGAAAGTTTCGTTCATATCAGGAGGCTCACGGGCTACACGCGGAAAGAGAAGTCTTACACGGAAATCATTAGCGGTGTTTAACCTCATTCTATAATAATAGTCTTTATACATTTGTTTCAATTTCTTTTTTACTGGAAACCATTGTATAAATTTGTAATATTTGAAATAATTGAATATATGACCGACAACGTTCAAAAAAGGGGACAATTCATGAAATTACAATCCAATAAAACTGTTTTATGTGAAAACGATTTAAAGGCATTACTGTCAGAAATTAAGTCAGGCCAAAAAGCGTGGGAGGATATAGATCTTGTAATGGCAGTGAGGTCTATGTGCACTCATATTGGATCAAAGGATCCAGTACTCAGGGATAAATTGATCTACACTTTATTCTTTCAACTGATCATTGAAGATAACCGTTTACACCCGGACCACTTGAAGGAACTACTTCAAAGATGTCTGAAAGATTCATTGTTTTATGGAATAGGAGAGACGGAGACGGATACTGTGTTTACCAGGGCGTTTACCACACTTCTCATCGCCCTGATCTTATACCGGGATAATGAAGACGATTTCCTTTCTTTAAAGGAGGTTGATCAGGTGAGGGATCATTTGATCAGGTATATCTGCGAAGAGAAGGATGTAAGGGGATATGTGGCAGGAAAAGGGTGGGCTCACAGCATTGCACATGTGGCGGATGCTTTTGACGAGCTTATTAAAAATCCAAAAATCAGCCGTGATCTTTATCCTGAGATCCTCCTTTCATTATGGAATAAGATGTTTGTATCCCACAGCGTCTATCTTCACGATGAAGATGAAAGGGTGCTCACACCGATCATTGAAATGCTTAACAGGGGTCTTGATCCAAGCGAGATAGAGAGTTTTGTAAATGAAATAAAGCTTAAATTGGAGAGGGAAAAGACAGAGCTTGATGAAGAGAATTCCTGGTTATTATTCTCCAATGTGAAGACATTCTTAAAGAGTTTTTATATAAAACTCAATCATACTTCCAAGTACGATTCCATCCGGGTCAGCATTGAAAAGTGTCTGGATGCAATCTAGTATCATTGAAGTACTGAATCAGAATGAAGCAGGAAATGAAATTGGCCGGAACCGAGGGATGAACATGACATACAAATTTGAAAAGATGACTCAAAAAGAAGCGGTCGACATTGCAAACGGCTGGCACTATGAAGGTGATTATGCCTTTTACGATATGGAAGCGGATGAGGAGGATCTTGCTGAATTCTTAGATCCGGAATCCCGGGGTGATACGGTATTCACCGTTTTTAAAGAAGCTGAGGCAATTGGCTTCTTCAGCATAACCATCCCGGAAAAAAGAGTATGTGACATCGGCCTCGGTATGCGGCCGGACTTGACCGGGAACGGGATGGGAGCCGGCTTTTTGAAAGCGGGGCTGTCATTTGTCATCGAGGAATTTAATGCTGATAAAATCACCTTATCGGTTGCAGCATTCAATCAAAGGGCTATTAAGGTGTACGAAAAAAATGGTTTTACAGCAATTGATACTTTTATACAAGAGACGAACGGCGGTACATATGAATTTCTTCGGATGGAATACGATGTTGTGTGAAGGAACCTTACCGCTTTGATTAAAAGGGGGATATCCATGAATTTCAGTAAAGAAGAGTATGATTTAGTTTACTCAGAGGAATATGAGCCAGAGGGATTTGAAGATATAAAGGAATTGGCTGACCGCTGCAAGTTTTCAAACTGCACCCACACCGCCGAACCTCATTGTGCTGTCCAAAAATCCATTTCTGATGGTGTGCTCGCTGAGGATCGATTCATTGCCTATTACCGCGAAAAAAATGAAGCCCTGCATGTGTCTCATCAGAAGAATAAAACAAAAGCTGTCGATTATATGAAACAGAGAAAACTTTTTCAGGAGCCTGGTAGAAAATCAAAGGAGTAAAATGGTATGAATCTGGGAATTCCGATTGCTTCCGGAAATACAGCGAAAATCTTTCTACATGAAGACAAAATAATAAAGGTTTATAATGAACGGCTGCCTTGCGGAGAGGCTGTGTATGAAGCGGATAAACAAAAGCTTGCCTATTCAGCCGGTCTCCTTGTACCCAAAATCATTGATGTAAAAAAAATAGACGGAAAGCAAGCGGTCATAATGGAATATGTGAAAGGTAAAACCTTGGGAGAACTAATCTTGGACTTTTCTGGGGATGCCGGGTATTACATGGATCTTTCCGTGGACATCCAGCTGACAATCCATTCAATGAAGTTGGATACGCTTGAACCGATGAAAAAGAAATTAGCGAATCAGATCAACGGCGCCGGCGAATTATCTCAAAGGCTAAAGGGTGTCTTAATCCAAAGGTTAAATGAAATCACATCCGAGAAAAGGCTCTGCCACGGGGATTTTCACCTGAATAATTTAATCATGGCCGAAGATGGATCCGTAACCATCATCGACTGGGTTGATTCGAGCAGCGGGGATATACGGGCAGATGTATACCGCAGCTATCTGCTTTATTCACAGGTATCATTGGAACTGGCCGAATTATATTTGAAGCTCTATTGTCAGAAAAGCGGATTATCAGAAGAAGAAATTTTCCTTTGGGCCCCAATCGTAGCCGGGGCAAGGTTATCCGAAAACGTCTCCACTGAAAATACCGACCGGCTACTTGCCATTGTAAATAAATACTGTCCTTAAAGCAGAACGCCGTCCCTGAGTGGTATCGAAAATCACTCAGGGATGTTTTTTATTTATTATTGACCAACGTGGTCAAAAGGAGTAATATGGAATTGACCGAACTGGTCAATAAATTGGCCATCAAAAGGAGGGCTCGTTTACTATTGTTTAAGACATTGAATATCGATACAGAAAAAGAAGACAGGATTATCAACGCAGCGACAAAAGTTTTCGCTGAAAACGGCTATAAGCGTGCATCTACAAATGCAATCGTAAAGGAAGCAGGGATTTCGAAGGGTATTTTGTTCCATTATTTCAATAGCAAAAAAGAATTGTATTTATCCTTGTATGAGCATCTTTCAGATATGTTTGCAGAAAAGATATATGAGCAGCTTGATATGGAAGAACGGGACATTTTTGAAATCATCCGGAACGTCTCGGTCATTAAATTTGAATTTTTCTCCACGTATCCGGATTTAATCAATTTCCTGAACAGTGCATTTCATGAAAGTGACCCTGACGTAAAAGAAGATATCGATAACATAAGAGAAAATTTAACCGTAAGCAGTTTTTCAAAATTGTTCAGCAATATTGATGCAGGGAAATTCCGTGAAGGCATCGATGTCGGAAAGGCCATTCAGGTTATCTATTGGACATTCGAAGGTTTTGCAAATCAGCAGCAGACAAAAGTAAGTTCGATGTCGGTTGCAGACATTTATAAAGAAGATATCCTGGCAGAACTCGATTCATATACCGAGCTTTTGAAGACATCATTTTATAAATAACTTTTTATAAACAGGGAGGCGGCAGGCATGAATGTAATTGAAATCAATGGGCTGACAAAAACATATGGCTCATCGAGGGGTATAAACAATATCAGCTTCACTGTGGAGGAAGGTGAAATCTTTGGATTCATCGGGCCGAATGGGGCGGGCAAGTCCACTACGATCAGAACCCTTCTTTCCTTGATCAAGCCGACAGGCGGAAGTGCAGCCATATTCGGGAAAGACTGTATCGAGCATGCCCCTGAAATTGCGAAAGATATTGGTTATCTGCCTTCAGAAGTTTTCTATTATGACAATATGAAGGTAAAGGACCTGCTGAATTATTCTGCAAGTTTTTATAAGAAAGACTGCAGCGGCCGGATCAGAGAACTTGCAGCAAAACTCGATCTTGACCTGACGAAGAAAATTGATGAACTTTCTCTGGGGAATAAAAAAAAGGTCGGCATCGTCCAGGGGCTTCTACATGAACCGAAGCTGATCATACTTGATGAACCGACATCAGGTCTCGATCCGCTCATGCAGCAGACGTTCTTTGATCTTTTAAGAGAAGAGAACCGAAAAGGAGCGACTATTCTTTTTTCCTCCCACATTCTAAGTGAAGTGCAGCGCATGTGTGACAGGGTGGCAATCATCAAGGAAGGTGAAATTGTCCACGTTGAAAAAATCAGCACTCTGAAGGAAAACAACCATAAAAAGTTCAAAATCGAAGTGAAAAGCAATGTAGAAGAATCCTATTTTAACATGCACGGTGTAAATAACCTTGATATTACCGATCACCGCATCAGTTTTCTGTTCAGGGGCGACATCAATGAAGTAATGAAGAAAATCGCTGAAATTGACATTGACAATCTATGGATAGAAGAACCTGATCTGGAAGAAATCTTCATGCACTATTACGAGAAGGAGGCATGATCCTCCATGAATATATATCTGTATGAATTGAAGGCGTACCGGAAAAATACGATTTTGTGGACGCTGGTCCTTGTGGGGCTCACACTTTTGTTCATGTCCATGTTCCCGACGATCGCAAAGGAAATAGACGAATTCAAGAAGGCGCTTGAAGGTTTCCCGGAGGGTGTACGGAATGCTTTAGGGCTTAAAGTTGAGACCTTCGGATCCGTCAATGGATACTATTCTTATACTTTTCTCTATATTGCGCTTTGCGGGGCCATTCAGGCAATGACCCTTGGAGTATCGATCTCTTCTAAAGAAATGCGTGAAAAAACAGCAGATTTTCTATTCACTAAGCCAGTGACACGTTCGAAGGTGTTGGTTTCGAAATTGCTGGCGGCGTTAACGAGCCTTTTCATTACGAATATCGTGTATGTGGCTGCTGCAGTGGCCATTGCAAATCTAGTGACAGATGAAGAATTTAGTTTGAATGCTTTTCTATTAATCTCACTGAGCCTTTTCGTCATCAGTCTGATCTTGTTTTCAATAGGTACACTGCTGGCGGTTCTTTTTCCAAAAATAAAATCCGTTATCAGCATCTCACTTGCTGTAGTGTTTGGGTTCTTCGTACTGGGCATGGTTGCCGGCCTTGAGGAAACAGGCAGATATTTCTCGCCGTTCAAGTATATTGATTATGCGTATGTCATAAGAGAGGAATCCTATGAATGGGAATTCTTAATTGCGGGTGCCGCGATCATCCTCTTCAGTATGATCGTCAGCTTCAATATGTATAAGAAAAAGGATATTCATACGGTATAGAAGGAGGAAGAGGTTATGAATATATTCTGGAGAGAAATGAAGGCTCATCGGAAATCCTTGTTTATCTGGTGTATTGGGATGGCTGCATTAATCGGGGCAGGGATGAATAAATATGGAGCCTTTTCCTCCTCAGGGCAGTCTATGCAGGACTTGGTGGAGACAATGCCGAAAGCAATGCAATCCTTTATGGGCGGCCAGGGATTGGATTTGTCGACGGCAATGGGATACTATGGTCTGCTATTTCTCTACATCATTCTCCTGGCAGCGATTCATGCAGTTTTGCTCGGCGCCACGATTCTTTCTAAAGAAGAGAGAGATAAGACGGCAGAGTTTTTATTTGTGAAGCCGGTGACGCGGAGGAAAGTAATTGCAGTGAAGTTGCTGGCTGCGTTGACGAATGCATTAATCCTGACCCTTGTTACATGGGGCGTCTCCATCTTGATTGCAGGATACTATGGGGGAATAGAAAATGTAACAATCGGTATTGCTAAGCTTATGATGGCGATGGTCATTCTTCAGCTTTTGTTTTTAGTGATTGGAACCGCTGTTGCTGCTGTAAGCAATCGACCAGGGAAAGCTTCTGTAATAGCAATCGGTATTTTGCTGGCAGCTTTCATCCTGTCCTTTGCGATTGATTTGAGTCAAAAAATAGAAATGTTAAAATATCTTACTCCATTTAAGTATTTCGAAGTACAAAACCTGCTGGACGGGGGACTTGATCCCAAGTTTGTTCTTTTGTCGATTCTTTTGATCGTCGTATTCGGCACTGCGACATTCTGGTTTTATGGCAAGCGCGATTTGAAGGTATAGATATGAAAACAGGCAAATTCGAGTTTGCCTGTTTTTATTTTAAATAAAAAACTGCCTGGTGATGGGAAACCCCAAACGCCAGACAGTCGAAAATTAACTATTGATAATCAAGTGTAAATGTTATAGAATAAAACAGAAACGCTTTTATAAAAGGAGTGATTAACACACTTCCTCAATAATAATTATATAACATACAAGCTTGTTGTGTCAACCCTATAGTTTTAAAAAAAGGAGTGCTTAAATGAACCCTCAAATGAGCCAGGAACAAGATCGCGTCAAACGTGTAATTGAAATTATTGATGAACAGATAAAAATCCTTGAAAATGAAACCGGCCGGCGTCAGGATGAAGTCGTAGAAATCCGCAGAAACTTCTGGGATGAAGTGAAGGTCAATACGGATACGTTCGATGACTTTCTTGAGACAGTGTTAAGTTTGAGGCAGCAGGCTCAGGTCCTGACTGTAAGTCAAAGTACGCACAGGCAGGCGGTGAAAAAGCTTTCTTCCCTTCGTCGGATGAAAGAGAAACCTTATTTTGGACGCATTGACTTCCATGAAGAAGGGGAATCTTCCGCAGAGGATATATACATCGGAATTGGGTCGCTGACTGATAAAACAGGAGAGTATTTTCTCGTTTATGATTGGCGTGCCCCGATTTCAAGCGTGTACTACGATTATCCCCCCGGCCCCGCAGAATTTGATACTCCCGGTGGAACAATAAAAGGGGAAGTGATGAAAAAGTGGCAATACCTCATCCAAGACGGGAAGCTTGAATCCATGTTCGATACGAGCCTCACGATCGGGGATGAAGTCCTGCAGCAGGTGCTCGGAAAGAGGACCGACAACTATATGCATAATATCGTCGCCACCATCCAGCAGAAGCAAAACCAGATCATCAGGCATGACAGCGGGAGGCTGCTCATAGTCCACGGTGCAGCAGGGAGCGGCAAGACCTCTGCAGCCCTTCAGCGAATCGCGTATTTGCTTTATAAGTATCGGGAGAATCTTAATGCAGATCAAATTATCCTGTTCTCCCCAAATGCCATGTTCAGCAGCTATGTGTCCAATGTACTTCCTGAACTTGGGGAGGAAAACATGGAACAAGTAACATTCCAGGATTATCTGAACCACCGTCTCAGTGATGAATTTGAGGTCGAAGATCCATATCAGCAATTGGAATATGTACTGCTTCATCAAGAAGACGACAAATACAGTGTGCGGACGAATGGCATTATCTTTAAAGCATCGAACCATTTCTTCGAATTGATTAAATCCTACAGGCGCGCCCTTGAAACGAACGGTATGAAATTCAAGGGAATCAAGTTCAGAGGCGAATCGATCGTCACTAGCGAACAGATTGCAGAACGCTTTTATTCATATGAACCATCTATCACATTCCATAATCGGGTCGATCTGCTGACCGATTGGCTGAAAGACCGGCTAAAAGCAGCAGAGAAGCGGGAGCGGCCGAAGCAGTGGGTCGAAGAAAAGATCGAGCTGCTGAGTAAAGAGGAGTATCAAAAGGTATTCAAGTATTTAAATCGAAAAAACGACCCCACAGAAGAGTCCTTCAGAAACTATGACGAGGAGAAAGAAGCGCTGACCCGGATGATTGTCAGAAAGAGATTCAGGGGTCTGCGAAGAAAGGTAGAAAACCTCGAGTTTATTGACATAAAAGCCATATACAATCAGCTATTCACAAATCCCTCAGTAATTGAATTCTTGACGGATGGGGCCCTTCCCGAAGATTGGGATAACTTGAGCCGATTGACTGTGGATATGCTTTCAGAAGGAAAGTTGAATTACGAAGATGCAACCCCTTATCTCTTATTGAAGGAATTGATCCTTGGCTTTCAGATGAATACTTCGATCAAACATGTGATCATCGACGAGGCTCAGGACTACTCTCCCTTCCAATTCGAGTTCCTTAAAAGACTTTTTCCTGCGGCGAAAATGACGGTGCTCGGTGATTTTAACCAGGCGATTTTTGCCCACGCAAGGGAACATGTGAACTTTGATGTTTTAACCAGCCTTTACGGGAAGGATGAAACAGATACGGTTCTTTTGACACAGAGCTATAGATCTACCAAACCCATTATTGAATTCACCCGCGGACTGGTACCGCCTGATCGCGAAATCGAGGCTTTTGACCGGGAAGGTGAAATTCCTGCCTTGACCATAGTGGATAATCGAAAAGAACTTCATCAGCTTATTGAATGGAAGGTCAAAGAACTTAAAGAGAAGGGATACCACTCGATCGCGGTCATATGTAAATCAGCTGCTGAAAGCGAAGCGGCGTACTCCGGACTTACTGGTGTTAAAGATTTAAAAATCATGAAAGCCGGCGCCCTTCAATACGAACAGGGTGTGGTTGTGATCCCGACCTACTTAGCCAAGGGGATTGAATTTGACGCCGTAATCATTTATGATGCTTCATCACGTCAGTACGGAGATGAGAGCCTGCGCCGTTTATTTTATACTGCCTGTACAAGGGCGATGCACGAACTGCATATGTTTAGCGTTGGTGAACCGACTCATTTTATTGAAAACAATACTGGTTACAAGCTTATAGAGTAGGGTTCAACCAATTGAATGCCCGCCACGGATAGCAAGGGGCGGGCATTCTCCTATTTTTAAAAGCCAAATTCATTGTAAACCCTTCTTTCCTCTGCTAGAATCAACAAGGATTTAGTACAAGCAGACGGAAAGGTGTTTAATCATGAAACAACAACCAACTGGAAAAGAACGGATCGGTTTCGCATTTCTTCTGGGTATGCTCGGCATCCTCGGTCCTTTGAATATTGATATGTACCTGCCAAGTTTTCCGGGGATAGCGGCTGACTTGAATGCCAGTGCCTCGATGGTGCAGCTCAGTCTCACGGCATGCCTGATTGGCCTTGCTCTCGGGCAGATTGTCATTGGACCGGTCAGTGATGCCCAGGGAAGAAGAAAGCCCTTATTAATCTCTATTTTTCTATTCGCATTATCGTCCATTCTATGTGCGTTGTCACCAAATATCCTGGTTCTCATAGCCGCCCGTTTTATTCAAGGGTTCACTGCTTCAGCGGGAATTGTCCTGTCGCGTGCAGTGGTACGTGATGTGTTCAGCGGGAGGGAACTGACAAAATTCTTCGCGTTGCTGATGGTGATCAATGCAACAGCACCGATGGCCGCTCCGATTACAGGCGGGGCCATCCTGCTGATGCCGTTTGCTTCGTGGCATACAATCTTCTATTTTCTTGGATTAACAGGATTTGTGATTGTCGCGACAATTGCTGTGAGATTGAAAGAAACTCTTCCACCAGAAAAAAGAATTCCGAGTTCGATCGGGGCTTCGCTCAAAACGATGGGGAGCTTGATGACGGATAAATCCTTTATCGGTTACGTGCTCACGATCGGACTTATTCACGGCGGAAGCTTTGCCTATGTAGCCGGCACCCCGTTTGTGTACCAGGGAATATATGAAGTATCCCCTCAGGCGTTCAGCATTCTATTCGGCATCAACGGTCTTGCCATTATTTCGGGCAGTTACATGATAGGAAAATTCAGCGATTTCGTCCCTGAGAGAAATCTGCTCCGGATCGCAGTGATTACAGCAGTAAGCGCGACAACCGTCCTGCTGATCGCAACCATCATACAAGGTCCTCTGGCCACACTCGTCATCCCGATTTTTATTTACATGACTTCGATGGGAATGATTTTGACAAGCACCTTTACACTCGCCATGGAAAAACAGGGGCATCGTGCCGGAAGCGCGAGTGCCTTGCTGGGTATGCTCCCTCTTGTCGTCGGTTCTCTCGTCGCACCTCTTGTCGGAATTGATGAGACAACCGCCGTACCGATGGGCGCAGTGCTCTTCTCGACATCGCTCCTTGGTTCAATCGCATTCTTTACACTCACCGGGAAGCGGGACGGGGGGACAGGTACCGCGTCCCATTAACATTTGATGCTGCAGCGCTCAATTTTTGGGGTTTTATGGCCGGAGATTAACGATTTCGTTGGTAAATACGATGAAATCTTTATAAATGAATCTTTTTAGGATTATTTGGAAAGGAAAGCTGGATTTAAGAGGGTCAACGGTGCGTAACTTTATGTAGTAAACGACAGTTACGATCCATTTTCCAGATTTATGATCCGTTTTACGTAAATACGTTCCATTTTAACCATTTATGATCCATTTTCCAAAAATACGATCCGATTTACGATTTTATGATCCTTTAATAATTATTCTAATGTAGAAAAGAAGATCAGCTCGGCCCCGCTAAGACCTGTTGGATAAACAGTAAAAACCCAGAACCAAACGGCTCTGGGTTTTTTTAATCATCAATCCCGACTATTCCTCCCACCATCTCCGATCTGGAAAAGGCCCTCCGTTCAATACGACCGTTTCACCGATCATCGGTGTAAGGATCTGCACGCCTTCTTTCTGTCCGGCTTCTGTTACACGCTTAACCGGATCGGTCCAGTCATGGAAAGACAGAGTGAAGGCGCCCCAATGGATGGGAAGAAGCAGCTTGCCTTTTACATCTTTATGGGCCTGGACGGTTTCTTCGGGGACCATGTGAATGGCAGCCCATCTGGGATCGTATTGTCCGCATTCCATCAAGGTCAGATCAAAGGGACCGAACCGCTCGCCGATCTCCCGGAAATGGGGGCCGTATCCGCTGTCTCCGCTGAAAAAGATAGATGTTTCACTTCCTTTTATGATCCAGGAACTCCATAAAGTGCTGTTGCGGTCATTCAGACTCCTGCCGGAGAAATGCCTTGCAGGAGCAGCGGCCAATGTGAGCCCCTGAAATTCCACTTCATTCCACCAGTCAAGTTCGGTGATGCTCTCAGGATCGATGCCCCACCGTTCCAGATGACTTCCCACTCCGACCGGCACGAAGTAATGCCGAACTTTTCCCCTTAGCTTTTGAATCGTTCCGTAATCCAAATGATCATAATGATCGTGCGATAGGATAATAGCGTCAACTGGTGGAAAATCTTCTATGGAAAAAGGTAATTTTCGGCTGAATCTTTTACCTCCCAGTCCCAGGAAAGGGGAAGGGCTGTCACCGAACATCGGATCAAGGAGGATGAGCTTTCCGTCAATGTCAATCAAGCTTGCCGAATGTCCGAACCATGTCACATTCGTTTTGCGGGAAGGGTGGGTCAACATAGGGAATTCTATGTTAGGTAGATTGAACCCGGGCTTTAAGTTCCCTTTTTTCTTTACCATATCGCGGATCATGGTCAATGAAGATTTCAAGTCCGTATTCATTGAGGTAGGGAGTGTGTTCTTAAATGAACCATTGGAGTATTGCGGAGAAGTTTCCACCTTGCTTTTTTCGGGCTTCCGGCCGAAAGCGGGGTGCAATTTGAATAGTAAATAAATGAAAAGTACCAACACGCATATGAAAAAAAGAGTGATCATTCGGGTATCCCCTTTTGAATTAGTAACTTAACTATCTCAAATTATCATTACTGTGTCCAAAATGGGAATGTATATAAATGGATTAATAGTGATCAATCCGCCAGTTCCTCATACCACAACCGTGTTTCTTCAGGTGACCCGCCATTAATGAATAGATGTTGATCTTCCACTTTCACATAAATATAAGGAGATTCTTTTTTAATGAATAATAGGCTTCTTCCGTAATCTTTCACCTTGAATACACCCTTAGCCTTCGTTGAAAGCCCAAACCCATTGATTTTCCATGTCACTTCCGGCATCTCATCAAACAGTTCGACCGTTTCGATTTTGTCCTTATCCCACGTATCCCCATACATGCCGGTAATCTTGAATGAATCCCTGGATACAAACAATTCATTCTTTTGGTATCCGATGAAAGTGATGCCGCCGATAAGGGCAAACACGATGGCCATAAGGATGGAACTGATCCAGTAGCTCCGCTTTCGTTTACGGGGCACCTCATATTTTGACAGATAGATCATTCCGCCCATAAGGAATATCAGCATGAAGCCGAATTGAACCTCCATCGTGAAGCGGAAGGGGGTGAGAGCGAGCGGAAGGAGGATGAGCATCCCGGCTGCAGTCAGCAGCAGCAGCGAGCCGGTCTTCCTGGGATATCCGTTCCTGATCAGTTCTGCTTTTTCTTCCTCCGATCTCGCGGCAAAACCCGATATCAATTCATATACCTTTTTATAACGAATAGCCCACCCCAGCACTGAAAATAGGGCGATGACAAACAATTGAATAGCAATAAGGATCATCATTTTCCTTCCTCCAATATGAAAGATTTCTTTACTAATAAATACGAAATATAAATGTAAATGGTTTCAAATTAATTAAAGTATGTGGGGGTTGTTAAGGAGGAAATATGATACGTTATAAATAGTGAGTCATATTTAAAAAGAGGGGGAAATCACATGAACGACCGATTTACTATCGATCAGGAGCTGCTTTTAACTATGCAAAAGCAGCAGGAAGTCTTTTGGCCAAACTCTAAGCTTTCTTCGTTCAAGGCATCGGAGGCAGAGGATATATCAGAGGCGGAACAGCGGCTTGCAAGATTTGCCCCATACTTAAAAGAAGTATTTCCGGAAACCAGGACCACTGAGGGAATCATTGAGTCACCCATTAAATATCTGCCTGAAATGCAGGAGAGGCTCCAAGCCCATTTTCAGACGGAAATTCCAGGCAGGCTTATGATGAAGTGCGACAACCA
Organism: Bacillus sp. BKU_1; assembly: GCA_051294195.1. GTDB lineage: Bacteria > Bacillota > Bacilli > Bacillales > Bacillaceae_B > Rossellomorea. The sequence goes on from CP193985.1 coordinate 205,268, forward strand.
GCTGCCGATAGCGGGCTCGATCAAAGCACGCGGCGGTATTTATGAAGTGCTGAAGCTTGCTGAAACACTGGCGCTGGAACACGGCCTTATTCAAGAGACGGAAGATTACTCGAAATTGGCAGGGAAATCTTTCAGAGACTTTTTTTCTCTGTACTCCATAGCAGTCGGTTCAACCGGTAATCTTGCACTCAGTATCGGCATGATGGGTGCAGCCCTGGGTTTCAAAGTCACCGTCCATATGTCCCAGGATGCAAAGCAGTGGAAGAAAGATCTTCTAAGAGAAAAAGGGGTCAGCGTTGTCGAACACGAAAACGATTTTTCATTCGCGGTTGAACAGGGGAGAATACAGTGCGTAAAAGATCCGCAATGTTATTTTATAGATGACGAAAATTCCAGGGATTTGTTTATGGGATATGCGGTGGCAGCATTGCGTCTGAGAGAGCAATTCAAACAGGAGGGGATTATAGTAGATAGAGACCACCCACTGATTGTCTACCTGCCATGCGGAGTCGGCGGGGGACCGGGAGGAGTTACATATGGTTTGAAACATGTATTCGGTGACGATGTTCACTGCTATTTTGCGGAGCCGGTGAATTCACCCTGCATGCTTCTTGGCCTCTCAACCGGTAAGCATGAAGACATTGCTGTACAGGATATTGGTTTAAGCAATAAGACTGATGCGGATGGGCTTGCAGTAGGCCGCCCGTCGGCACTAGCGGGAAGGATGGTGGAGAGCATCCTGAATGGTGTATACACTGTCAGCGACGGGAATCTTTATAAAATGCTGACTCTATTAGATGAAGCTGAGTCCATATCCCTTGAACCATCCGCTCTCGCAGGCATGCTAGGCCCTGTACAGTCCGGAATCAGGTCCCATCTCGAGTCGCTCCCACTTACACAAACACAGTTATCTCAAGCAACGCATCTTGTATGGGCTACGGGAGGGGATCTGGTCCCTCAGTCCATCATGAAGGGGTATATCGCTAAAGGGAGAGGACTCCTTTAACCGGGTCATCAGCAGCCGCAGGAGTCCAATGAATCTGGGTGTGGATAGAACGAGCGATTATTGACAATAAAGGGACTTCAGCATATAATGATGATGTAAATTTAATCTTTGTATAGCAAAGGGAGTATGTTTTATGTTAGGTGTCGTTCTTAACTAACCGTGAAATGAATACGGACATTTTGCCGGCTTCCACTCTTTCATAAAAAGGGCGGAATGTACGCTTATTTAATTGTGCCTGCAAAATGTAGTTAAGAACAATGGTCATAGCCTGTACATCCCTTATTTTAGGAGAGCTGTGTCTTTTGTGCACAGCTCTTTTTGTGTGCAGAAGTACGTGGGGCGCTTTTTAGTGCACTCCAAAATAGGCCTTTTGTATACAAGTCGTGAAGACCACAATGGACATTGTTCTGTTGTGGTCTATTTTTATTTATTGGAGGAGAAAACATTGAACGAAAGAACATTTCAAACATTGGAATTCCACAAAGTGAAACAAGAACTTTCAAACTTCGCACTTACCGATGAAGGAAAGGCAGTACTCTTGAATATGATGCCGTCTGTGAATAAACGACAGATCGAAATGCGCCTTGATGAATTGACCGAAGCGGTGAAAATCCTTGAAAAAAGCGCTAGTGTACCGATTCACGGCATGGATGGGGTCGAGAAAATCATTTCAAGTCTCAATAAAGGGGTTCCGCTGAGACCGGATGGATTAACTAAACTGTATTTCTTCCTTGATACCTGCAAAAAATTGAAGAAATATATGTCCGACAAGCAATTCCTGGCTCCCAGGGTCTCTGCTTACGTTTATTCCATTGAAGACATACCGGAAGTCGCGGATGAAATCAATCGCTGCATCCGAAACGGCAGGGTGGATGATTATGCGAGCAGGGAGCTGCTTCGCATACGGAAACAGCTCTCCATTCAGGAGGAAAGGTTGAAGGACAAAGTGCAATCAATTGTGAAGTCATCCAAATACAAATCATTGCTGCAGGAAGCAATCGTGAGCCAGCGGAATGGCCGTTATGTGCTTCCCGTCAAGAAGGAATACAGAGGAAAAGTGAAAGGGTCTGTCCTGGATTCATCTGCATCAGGCTCGACGCTCTATATCGAACCGGATGAGTTGAGCGTGCAGCAGGATCAGCTTCTGCTGTATAAACTTCAGGAGGAACAGGAAATCGAGAACATCCTTTGGGCACTGACAGGTCTGGTTCAGACATATGAGCCGCAGCTCAAGCTTGCCATCGAAACGATGGTTCATTATGATGTCCTTTTTGCAAAGGCCAAATACAGCCGGTCGATCGACGGAGTGAGTGCGGATGTCAACGAACATCACCGCATCCATTTGAAGAATGCCGTCCATCCGCTGCTTGGCAGCGATGCGGTACCTTTGACGATCAAGATGGGGGACTCGTTTCATGCCTTGGTCATTACAGGCCCGAATACGGGAGGGAAGACCGTCACCATCAAGACCGTGGGACTGCTTACCCTGATGACTCAATGCGGTCTTCATATCCCAGCCGATAAGGGCAGTGAAATCAGTATTTTTGAGAAGATCCTGCTTGATATCGGCGATGGGCAAAGTCTTGAGCAGAATTTGAGCACGTTCAGCTCCCATGTTAAAAACATCATCGGGATATTAAAGGAAACAAATGACCGTACCCTTGTGCTTCTTGATGAACTCGGTTCCGGCACGGATCCGCTGGAAGGGATGGGGCTTGCGACTGCCATCCTCGATCAATTATATGAAAAGGGGGCGACCCTGCTTGCGACAACTCACTACAGTGAAATCAAGCACTTCGCTGAAGAACATGAGGGATTCATAAACGGGAGCATGGAATTCAACATTGAAACCCTGCGTCCCACCTACAGGCTTATTGTTGGAAAAGGAGGGGAAAGCCAGGCTTTCTCCATTGCCCTGAAGCTCGGGATGCATCCTTCCATCATTGAAAAAGCGCATCACATAACCTACCGGGAAATGAAGGTCTACAGAAGTGATGAACAGGATATTCATGGAAAGAAAGAAATGGAAAAACAAATCATCATTAACAAGCATAAAAGAAGAGAACGAGTGAATAAGGCACAAGTCACGCCGTCAGTACAGCAGTTTTCAAAAGGCGATAACGTGAAAGTTTCACCTGACGGGGATTTCGGCATCATCTTCGAAGGACCGGATGACAAGGGACGCTATATTGTACAGATCAAGGAAGAAAAGCATGAAATCACGCATAAACGATTATCCCTCTACATTTCAGCAGCAGAACTTTACCCGGAAGGCTACGATTTTGACATCATCTTCGAAAGTAAAGAAAATCGTAAGAAAGATAAGATCATGGGAAAGAAGTATGTGGAAGGACTTACGATTGAAAGAGAATAGGGAGCAAATAAGATATGCCGGGCAGGGATGAATCCCTGTCCAGGCATATCCTATTCCTTATCCAGCAATTCAAATAATACATATTTCTCATCCTCTGTTTTAGCAACGAGATATTGATCCTGACCCTTCACTCTGAAAATAATGGATCCTTTTGCAAGTGTGTTTGAGGTGAAGTCGTCTACTGGGTGATATTTTTCCTTAATCTGGTTCTTGATTTTACCAAGTTCATCCCCAAGGATCACCCTTTTTTTCGTATCAATTCTTAAGTATTCTTTTCCGTCAACCACCATCATCGGTCCATACCCGCATAACTCATATTCTCTCTCTTTACCGATACTGCAGGCACTCATAATCAACATAGTAAGTATACAAAATGCCAGTTTCCTCATACCTATCCCCTTTCTTAATCGTTATAGTCAATAAATATTCCTGCCTGTCTTTATACATGCTGAATTCTTCAGCCGTACAAATATATAAATAAAAAATCACTGAATATAGAAATATTTGGTATAATGTTTTTTAAACGATTTTACGTTCACATGAAAAAGAAGGCAGGGAAGAATGATGTATACGCCAAAAGAAAGAGAACAGTTTTTTACAAGGACCATCTGCAATCTGGCACTCTCTGAAAATATTGAAGGAGTCATCCAGCTTGGATCAGGGGTTGCAGGGTATAAGGATGAACTGTCGGATATAGACTTGATGGTGGCTGCTCCGTCAACTGACGATCTAGGGGAAGCAAAGTCGTTTTTGCACGATTATTTCCGGACTATCGATGTTGTTTACATAAAACAATTACAGTTAAGAAAGGATGTTTTTCTGATCATCGCATTTCTGAAGAATGGTCTGGAGTTTAACGTTTCCGTACTTCCCAGTGAATTATTGAGTGTCAAATCTCCTCTATGGAAGGTCGTTGTAGACAAAACAGGTAATATATCTGAAAAAATGAATAAAGGCGAGAAACATTTTGAACAGGCCAGCTATGCGTTCAGTGATGACATCGCCTTCGATTTTTTGTACAGTATGAGGAAGTTTCAAACGGAACTGCAGCGTGCTAATATGATCTATGCCTTGAAAATGCTTGAAACGATGAGAGAGCATACCCTTCAGCTTCAATCTTTGATCGAAGGCAAGAAGCTTCATCAGTTCAAAGCGTATGATACACTTCGGCCGGAATTTATTAATGAATATTTGAAAACATTCCCCGAACAGGTGACAGTGGAGCAAGTACATACAGCGGCCCAAAGATTACAAGATTTATTTATGGACACGATAAACTCAAGCAATACTCATACGGTGGAGGAAAGTCTTCACAACATCCTTTTATAAAGAAAAGCGACCCGCCAGATAAATGGCGGGTCGCTTTTGCGAAAAGATTCATTAAAATGGATTCGTCGCCCATTGGAGTGACTGCTTGATAAAAATACGCGGATGCAGTTTCAGCTGCGCCACCATATGTTCTGCCAAATCTTCCGGCTGCATATACTTTTCCTTGTCCGCTTCATCCAGTTCGTCCCCGAACGTAAGATCTGTGGCGACAAGACTCGGGTTCAGCGTCATCACACGTATGTTATGCTTGCGTACTTCCTGCATCAGGGCCTCGGTCATTCCCTGAACCGCAAATTTTGATCCGCTGTATGCGGTGCTTCCGGCGGTGCCTTTCAAACCGCTGCTTGAGGAAATATTGATGATATCCCCGCGGTTTTTATCTATGAGTCGGGGGAGGACAGCGCGCGTGACATAATAAGTTCCAAACACATTCACTTCAAACGTCCTTTTCCAATCTTCCGGAGCGATTTCCAAGAAATTTCCGTACGTACCGATACCGGCGTTATTGATGAGGATATCTGCCGATCCCAAATCCTTCTGGAGCGAGGCAACTGCTTTTTCCACCTGATCCATATCTGAAATATCCGCAGCAGCCACACTTGCCTTCACCCCCAATGATCTCGCTTCTTCCGCGACGTGTTTCAAGGCGCTTTCGGTTCGTGCGATCAATCCTACATGGACCCCCTCTTTTGCAAGTTCCAATGCCGTCGCTTTACCTATGCCGCGTCCGGCTCCTGTGATATACGCAATTTTCCCTTCAATCTTTTGTGCCATCATGGTTACACCCTTTCAGCTTAAGTATCTAACATAAGTCTACTGGGCAAAAAATGGAGAAGCAAATAATCCAGCTTGATTGCGCGATGATTTCTTCAAGCCTGGCAGCCAAACAAGTTTACCATTCGAAATCTTTACTTGAACACCATAATATTCCTTCAACAAATTGTATTAAGTAAAAGGGTTCAATTTTAACAAACCAGCAGGACTAATTTTGCTTCTTCTCGAAACAAGGATATTAGGGGCTTGCTCATTGAAAGGAAAAGCGAGCAAAAAGGGAAGTTTTGGATTATTTTTTCTGAATATGCCATCTATTTACCGTATTGTTAGTCTATTTCACAACTTCGTGGACAGAGTGTCTAATGAATTATAAGATTTTTCAAACTACAATGATTGTAATCACCCATTAATAGTTGGGATCCGGCCAAAAATCAGGCACTATATTAAACTGCGGCAACATATATTCTGAATGAAACAAGCTTTTCAAATTGTTGAATCAAAAAAGGGGTGTTCACACTATGTCTATCAATGGGAAAAGAATGAAACAGCATCTGGAGGAACTCGCTGAAATCGGAAAGATCGGGGAAACCGGTGTATGCCGTCTGGCTCATTCAAAAGAAGACCGCCAGGCTGTGGAAGTGGTGAAAGGATGGATGGAGGATGCAGGAATGACTGCGGAAATCGACGGTTTCGGGAACCTGATCGGCCGTCTGGACGGAGTTGATCCCGATCTGCCCATTCTCATCCTTGGCTCCCATATTGACTCCCAGCCATACGGAGGCAGGTTCGACGGGACAGCAGGGGCACTCGGGGCGATTGAAGTCGTACATAGCATGAAGGAAAACGGAATCACTCCCGCACGCAGAATTGAAGTGATCTGTTTCTCGGATGAGGAAGGAAGCCGTTTCAACAAGGGGATCTTCGGGGTCCGGGGATTGGCAGGAATGCTTGAAGAAGGGGAATTGGAACGAAAGGATAAGCAGGGGATGACAAGACGGGAAGCTCTGAAGGAGTTCGGTGTCGAGCCGGATCTTTCCGGAAGTCCGGTCTACCAAAAAGGGGATATCGCCGCTTTCCTGGAACTGCATATCGAACAAGGACCGGTACTGGAAAATTTGGATAAGCCGGTCGGAATCGTATCCGGGATCTCCGGCCCTATCTGGCTGACGGTCACCCTTGAAGGTTTTGCGGGCCACGCAGGTTCGGTGCCGATGAAAATGAGACAGGATGCGCTTCTCGGAGCATCCGATATCATTACGAAGTTTGACCGGCTTGTTAAAACAGAAGGAACGGATACAACCGTCGGGACAGTCGGCAGTATGCAGGTTTTCCCAAATTCAAGAAACATAATTCCAGAAAAGGTTGAGTTCACGGTCGATTTAAGGGATATCGATCTTGAGGCCCGCACAAGGCTGGAAGAAAAACTTTATAAGATCATAGAAGAATCTGCAGCGGAATACAAACTTAAGGTTGATATTAAAGAGGATACCCGCAGCGAACCTAGATATTGTGCTGATTGGATCAAAGACATCATGAAGGAAGAAGACGAAAAGCTCGGACTGGATTCACCGACACTGATGAGCGGTCCATTCCATGACGCACTGATTATGTCCTATATCTCTGACTACGGAATGATTTTCGTCCGCTGCGAAAAAGGGATCAGCCATAATCCGCTTGAATCCGCAGACATGGAGGACATAGAAAAAGGATTACAGCTCTTATATAAAACCGCACTGCGAATCGCGCAAACATGAGCCGGGGAAGGGGGACAGGTGCCTTGACCCGCTTAAATAATTGCATTCATCCTTGGAAAGTCCGAGTGATTAAGAATGTTTATAAGAATGAGCGATGATACCCATCACTATGAAAGATAGCAAGTCCGACTCGAAAAGGGGAGGGCTTGCTATCTTTTTGTAAAATATACGGAATAAAATCCGTATATTTATAGTTTTCACCTTCTGTAAGGGGAATTTATGGTATTTTAATAGCAGAGGTGACGCCAATGAAAAACAAACCAATCTATGTAGAAGTTCCCATCGATGCTCCTGTCGAAAAGGTGTGGGAAATGTCCCAGGATCCTTATCTCCATGAGCAGTGGGATCTTCGATTTACATCCATCACCTATCTTCCAAAAACATCCGATGAAGATCCGCAACCCTTTCGTTACGAAACAAAATTCGGGTTAATAAAGGTTGCTGGCTGGGGTGAAAGTGTAGGAACGCATCATAAAGAAGATGGCTCCAAAACCTCTTCCCTGCATTTTGGGACAGACCAGAAAATTTCTCCGATCAGTGAAGGGAGAGGATACTGGAGATACATCCCTACTGAAAGAGGCACAACCTTTCTTACCCAATATGGATATGACGTCCGATATGGTGGATTCGGAAGACTGATAGACACCGTGTTCCGTCCGATGATGGGATGGGCGACGGCTCTCAGCTTTGACGTGCTTAAGCAATGGATTGAAAAAGGGGAGCCGCCGCGCTCACAGTATTTCCGTTTTTTCAGCAGTATGATGCTGGTCATTCTCTTTTTCTTTATCTGGCTTTATCAGGGGTTGGTACCGAAGATCATAACGGGACATCCTGAAGAAGTATCAATGCTATCCGCCTTGTCTCCGCTGGAAGGTATGGCAGCTGTAAGAGCGGTAAAAATCATAGGGGTTCTCGAAATCCTGTTGGGTGCCGTCTGGCTTTTGTATCGCAAAAAAAGGCATTTATTTGCAACTCAAATGATCCTGTTTCCTATATTGACGATACTGGCTGTATCCGCAGATCCATCAATATCTTCCCACCCATTCAATCCTGTTACATTCAATGCAAGTTTGTGGGTCCTTTCCATTATCGGTTTCAATCTTGCCAAAGATTTACCCAGTGCTTCCAGCTGTATTAAGAAGAGAAAGGTTGATTCAAAGTGACAATATATAAAGAATTGCTGGGAGAGGACTTTCATAAACTTCATCCCAAACTCCAGGAAAGGTATAGGCTGCCTGTCGGACAATCATTCCAGGGGATCGGAACGATGTCAAAAATAGAAACCGGTCCTGCCTGGCTCAAGCCTTTTTTTACTTATGCTGTACACAGGAAGTTTCTTTTTCCTGAAAGCGGTAAGGATGTACCGTTCACGATTAAAAATAGCTGCAGAACCCTCCAAAGCGGAGAGACAGAGGTTTATTGGGAGCGCACTTTCTTTTTTGAAGAAGCTACACGTCATTTTAATGCCTTCATGACAATCGATTCCGGACGGGGGATAGTAAAAGATTACCTGGGTGAACCAAGCCTCTTTTATTCCGATTTAACTCTTAGCGTTAGCCTTGAGGGAGGGTTGCTCATCCGATCTGGTTCACAGCGTTTCATTGCCGGCAGGCTTGAAATCCCGCTCCCTTCTTTATTAAGAGGTGTGGTGGACGTGGAGGAAGGCTATGATGAGGGCTGTGGATGTTATACCATAAAAGTTGATATACATAATAAACTAATAGGCAGGATGATGACTTATGAAGGTACATTTTTTACGGAGTATGGTTAATCCCACAACCCTTGCAGGGATTATTCTTTTCACCGTAAGCTGCTTTTTGGCGGCAGACAAGCCTCATCTGTTGATGCTGACTGCAGCCCAGTTGATTTTGGTACCAATCATGCTTCTGCAGATTCTTGAATTCAGCAGGATGCATAGAGTAGTCACTTGGATTGGAATGCTCTCCGTTTTCCTGCTGCAATTCGTTTCGTTTAGTGAAGGTAAACTGCTGCTCTCACTTTTTTATGTGAGCTTTACCCTCTTGGTTGCAGTTGATGGATTGAAACGATTTTTCAGGAGGGGTTTCACCAATTGGGCAGAAATTTCAATTGACGCAGGTCTGATGTATCTGTTTGTAGGCGGGCTGTGGTTTTTTGCTTATATTAATGGGGTGGAGACGGGGTTCAGTCCATTGATCACATGGTTAACGGCCATTCATTTTCATTACTCAGCCTTTTTACTGCCGGTTTCCCTTGGTTTATTCGGAAGGGTGCACGTGTCAACTTTGTATCGATGGATTGTACCTGTTATCTTGGCAGGTCCAATGCTTGTTGCCATTGGGATTACTTTTTGGCCGATTCTTGAAGTCTTGTCTGTATTGTTGTACATACTGGCCATTTACAGTCTGATCGGACTTTCTTTCCGGACCCGCTTTTCCTCCCGCCCGCAGACATTCCTCATTCGGATTTCATATTCTGCGCTTGGGGTGACCATATTATTTTCATTGCTTTATGCGCTGAATAGTGCTTTTGGATACTGGTATGTCAGTATCGAATTCATGCTATTGTTCCACGGTCTTGTCAATTGTATCTTTTTTGGACTGGCAGGTGTGATCGGCTGGGCGGCTTCCCCGCCGGCATCTAAACAGGAAGCGTGGACCTTTCCGGTGAGCAGGATAAAAGGGAAATGTGAGTGGTCCGGTAAAATGCATCCCGGCCTGGTCGATGATCTGAAAGAATTTGTTGATGTGGATTCTTTTCCCCGTTCAATCGTTCATTTCTATGAGCACACAGAGGAGTACCAATTAACTGCCTCAGTCAAGTGGGCAGCCTGGTTCAAGCCGCTGGCCCTGTGCTTCAAGCTGATCAGCAGCAGGATGCAGCAATTGAACCTTCCTCTTTCCAGCAAAAGAACGGAAATGACAGGAGAAATCCTGCAGGTGGACCCGGACATGGATGGCAGGGAGCATCCGAGAGTGTGGGTCCGCAAGGTGAATCATTCCACCGTGTTTGCAGCCATCTATTCCAGGCACGAAACGAACGGGAGGACCTTTATGAATATTGCACTGCCGCTTCCGCATTCCTCCATGGTCGGTATACTTCAATTGAAGGAATTCAATGGCAGTTTAATTTTGTCAAGCGAAGGAGAGGGAGATCCGGGTGTTTATCTGGCGGCTGGGGATCGTCTTTTAAAACTTCCTTTATCAGAGCATTTCTTGATCCGTGAAACGAGCCTGGGTTCACTTGCAGCCAGTCACAATATGAAATTTTTCGGGATGCATTTTTTGAATATCGAGTATTCTATTCACCGGAAAATATGAGGTATCAATTAGTAGATCAGATTTGTTGAGAAAATGTATGAATGATAATGGACAAGATGAATATCTATATAAAGACTAATTGCAGGATAGAAAATTTTGCAGCGTGCAAGTCAACTCGGAGCTCTAGATAGGGGCTGGTTTCTTGTATAGGAATAATCGTAATCCACTTGTGAATATTTCCATCTTCATTTTGATTTTTTTACTCATCATTCATATCATTCGTTTTATCCTTAATGCGAAAGTGTACATCGTCTACAGTATGGGGCTGGGCCCGATATTATTGATGGGACTGATCGTATTTCTGATTATTTTTCTTTATCTTAAAGGGTAAAGATATAGGTACATTGGCTGGAGATCAAGTAAATGGTCTCCAGTTTTTTAGTATAAAGTGTTGTTAGGATTTAGTAATTATTGGATAATTGAGAAAGCGGCCTTAAATGAAGCTTCGGATTTCCATGCAATCAGGTCTGAATGTAAGGAGGTGACACTTATGCATGTGGATTTACTAGACAAAGTGAAGACTATAAAAGGAGAGAATTTTGTTACCATCGAAGGAACAATAGATTTGTCTCATACAGAATTGATAGACTTGATCTCATTCTTGATGAATCAGGACGATATCAAGAAAACGAAAATAGTAAACATCCAGGTTGATAATAAATTCAAAAGCGGGGTACACGAACTCCTTGAGAGTCATGGATTCCATCTTCATGATGAAACCATTTCTTTTTATAAGGAATTAATAGGTACATATGATAAAGTTTTCGATTTTCCATTAAGAAGTTTAGAAGATATCACCGAGGAAGAATTTAAAGATATCTGGCTTGAATCTATGAAAGATTCATTGAATTCCCCTTCCTCCTTATCAATTGATGAACAAATGCGCAGCGTAAAAGTGGAGTTGGATCCAGACTATAAGAAATCGTGTATGGCAGCATACGAAAACAATCAGCCGATCGGAATCATCATCCCCCATATTGAACCCGGAACCAATAATGAGGGGCGGTTATTCTACTTCGGCCTTGTAACAAAGGTAAGAGGAAAAGGAAAGGGCGTTCCTCTACACCGTCAGGCGCTGAATTTACTGAAGAATGACTTCAAAGCTAAATATTACTTAGGCTCCACCAGTCAAAAAAATAGTCCGATGATAAAGATCTTTGAGCAAAACGGGTGTTCGTTATTTGAACAAAACAAAGTATATAAAAAAACAAATCAGAAAGAGAAGTGATTCGCTTGGCTACTTGGGTGACACATTTCAGAATCGCAGAAGAATTATTGAAAACGGAGCTATCTGTTTCGCGGATGGGGTTTTTGATAGGGAATATCGGACCGGACTGCGGTCTTATAGATAAGGACGGGGTTCCGCATCCACCAAAAAAGATTACACACTTCAAGGGTGAAGGTAAAATCGATGCAGAAGCATTTTATAATGAATACCTTCGGGATGTAAGTGAGTTCGATACCGAGGAATTTTCTTACTATCTTGGCTATTACATTCATCTTGTTACCGATCAGGAGTGGCTGAAGATTTTAGCGGATAAGAAAAAGGAGAAGGTCTATCAGGATATCTTGAACTCTCCTGATTACGCAAGAATTGTGAAAAAGGATTGGTACGGCCAGGATTTTTTATATCTCAAGCAGCATCAAGACAGCATTTTCTGGACGGATTTTCAACATATCGATGATTTTCCGGAATATTTGAATTTCTTTAGAAACGGTCAGACAATAGAGCAAATCAGGAATATAACAGAATTCTACCAGTCCAGCTCGATTGGGGAAAATCATGAATTTATTTATCTCTCAGCTGCAGAAATGGATGCGTTCGTTGACCGTACTGTAGAAGAGATAAAAGTACGGTTAAATCAAAGGCTGAATATGCAATTGATCTGACAGATTCTATATCAGACTGTTGGAAACTTGAACGTAGAAAGGGGTGGGAAGATGAACATCAGAGAACGTAAAGAAGGTGAAAAGCTTCCTATGAAACTGTTATTGCTGGCTGATCCTTCGGAAGAAATTGTGAAGGAATATGCCGGACGCGGTTATTGTTACCTGGCAGAACTCCAAGAGGAGATTGTGGGCGTCTATGTTTTGCTGCCGACCAGACCAGGAACGATTGAGCTTGTGAATGTTGCAGTTGCAGAGGGATTGCATGGCAGGGGAATCGGGAAAGAGCTGGTGGCCGATGCCATCAGGCGAGCAAAGAGTAAAGGCTGCAAGACGATTGAAGTGGGCACTGGCAACTCAGGTATCGGACAGCTGGCACTCTATCAAAAATGCGGATTTAGAATAACGGGTGTCGATATGGATTTCTTCATAAAGCACTATGACGAAAAGATATTCGAAAATGGAATTCAGTGCAGGGATATGATCCGGATGACAATGGACATAGACTGAATATTTTTTTATTCAGGTCTCAAGTATACCCACTTTCTACGCTAAAATGGATAAATTGATTAATCTAAGGGTAATGAAAAGTAATATGTATAAAAGGTGGTGCTGGAATGTCTATTAAATTTTATGCTGCTGGTTTCCTGGCTTGCAATATGTTCCTGCTCACCGCGTGCAACGGGAGTGGGGAAGCACCTGAAAAGGATGGAAAAGAAAGCATAACTGAGCAAACCAATGCCGACGATACCTCAGAAGCGGAGGAAAGAAGCAATGAAGCCTCAGACGAACCTGGTGAATCTCAGAAGAAAAAAGATACTGCAGTGGAAGAGTCAAGTGAAATGCAATCTCCTGGTGGCAGCGGGGTAGATGAAAAAACCTATTCTACTGAAGAGGAAGCTGCAGGCAGCCTCAAGGATTATACAAAAATCAAACAGACCAACATTGATCTCGGCCATGGAATCAAGGGATTTCAGGAAGGAGCGGCCGGACATGAATATCTTTCCTGGAATGAGGGCCGCTGGCTCATAAGAATCAATTATCCCACTGATTCACGATATGCAGTTGACGGATATGATGGCGGAAGTGATTTGGCCAGGGAAGTAGTAGATTATCTGGAGGACCATTATCTTCCAGCACCCAACAAGATTGGGATGATCGAGATCAACGGCTTTAAGGATCATCCGGAAACCGTCGTCAAATGGCAGGACGGGAAAAAGATCTATACCATCACTTCCAATAATGAAGATCCATTCGAGGCATTGAATACAGCAGTAGAATCGAATAAGAGTTAAACGGTGCAGCGGGGGAGACCCCGCTTTTTTTCTTGAAATGGGTTTGAGTTACACCTAAAAAAATGCAATAATTGGAAAAGTGGGTGTCTTATTGATAAATAGGATTGAATAGTAATGTAATGATAGTCAAATAGGTTATGGATGATAAAGGAGGGAATTCCTTGTTTTTATATCTTGGATGTTTTCTGCTTCTCTTGAATGTTGTCTTTCTGGTGTTGAAAAAAGTTGCTCCTTATTCTGAAATAATGAACTCCTTTAAAACGGTAAATGGATTCTGGAAAGCACAAGCTGCTTGTTTGACTCTGGTACTGCTTTTCGTGTTCCTTCACTATTCAGGCGAGGAAAGGGCAAAATGGCACATAAGCCCGGACTATGTATCACATGGCGTATTATATTTGGGTGATGAGAGCGGGAGCGTTGAATACGAATCATTGGTCGTGGAAGAAAGGAACTATGAAACCAATCTGATTTTACCCATTGCTGCAGTGAATGCTGAAAAAGTACGTCTGTTGTTTACTCATGACGGAGCAGCGAAAAGAGAACCGCTGGCAATTCCTCATCCCTATGATAAGAAGCAGCCTGTCACCCTATGGTTCCCCGAAAGTGGAAAATGGAGAATGGACATCGAAGTAAATGGAACCGTAAATTCTTCCATCGTGCTTCCCGTCAAAGAAAGATAACCGGGATTTTATGGACTTAAAAAAATGATGTACAGAGAGGTGTGCCCTGTTGGATAAAATCAAGACCTTATTCATACCCGAAAATGCAAGAGTCATCGTCATATCCGATATTCATGGTGAACTCGAGCTTTTCAAACAATTATTGAATAAAGTGGATTTCAAGTCAGGAGATTATTTGATCATAAACGGTGATCTATGTGAAAAAGGCAGCAACAGTGACGGTGTGGTGAGATTTATCATGGAGCTTGATGATCGATACCCCAATGTACATGTCACTGAAGGCAACTGCGACACCCTGGTTGAAGATCTGGTGGAACAAAACCCTGAACTCCTGGGATATTTAAAAACGAGACAACATTCGATCCTGAATGAATGGCTCGATAAAATAGGTTTTATCATTGGCGGGGATACGACAGTCGGCGAAATCAAGGAAAGATTGACCTTCCATTTTTCAAAAGAAATAAACTGGCTGCTTCAATTGCCGACTGCAATTGAAACGGATGACTATATATTCGTTCACGCCGGTCTTGAGGACAGGAGCGATTGGAAGGAAACAGAAAGATTGAAAGCCATAACCTTCCGTTCCTTCCTTCTTCACACACATAATGCCGGCAAGTATGTGGTCGTCGGCCACTGGCCGGTCGTCAACTACTCTTCCGATATAGCGTCACATAATCCAATCATCGATGAAGGCAGAAAAATGATTGCGATTGATGGTGGAAACATCATTAAAGGAACCGGTCAACTCAATGCCCTGATCATTGATCGATTAAATGAAAAGGATTCGATTACCTATACATATACCGATTCATTTCCGCAATTCGAAGTTTTAGAGGATTTCAATGCTGATGCAGGAATAACGGGTGCAATCTCCTACCCATCCTATGAAATTGTCCCCATTAAAGCAGGACAACACTTCACTTTATGTGAGCAGGTTGAAACCATAAAAAAATTATATGTGAAAAATGAATATATATATCAAGAGGAAGAAGGCAGAACTTATGCCAAAAAAGATGTTTCCTGTGCTCAAATCACAGTGAAAAAAGGAGATATCGTATCCCTTATAGACAATAACTGCAGCGGCTACGATTTAATTAAGAAAAATGGGGTTATTGGATGGATCGGGAAAGGGATTCTTGGATACCATGACTCTTCAGGTAAAAAAAAGAATTCCATCCTGGAAAGGGAAGAAGCTCCTGTATAATTATGAAAATTCAAAAAAACGGGATGAACATCCATTGTTTGATATGGTAACATAGACTCACGGAATTAATTTCCTAATAATCTGGTCATTTTGAAGTGGCACAAGTATTGAAGGGGGATATGGAAATGATCCCGGCGAACAGAAAAACTGATCCTTTTCTGATCAGCAAAATCAGAGAAAAAGATATCCAATCTATCTTTGATTGGTTTGCACAGCATCAGAATTCATTTTATGCTGTCGGCTCCGTGTTTTTGAGTGGACAGAAACAAGTGGAAGAATTATTTTACAGAGCTATTAGAAAAATACATAAAGAACTGCCTGATTATAAAAGAAAGAGTCCTTTTGATATCTGGGCATCGTCCATTTTCATCCAAGTATGCCGTGAGCTTTCAGAATCGATTAAATTAGAGCAAATCGACCGGACGGAACTGGGGTACGATGCGTTTAACGCACTGCAAAAACTTTCAGCAAAAGAAAAAGAAGCCATCGGTGTTATATACTTAATGGAATATTCCATTGAGGAAGCGGCAAAGATCCTCATCGCAGACATTGGGGAAATAAGAGAGCGCCTATTCTCGGGAATCCAGGTTTTGAAAAAGGAACTGGGATATCATGGAAGCGCAAACGGCTGCCCAGAATATAAACTCTACTACATTGATTACTTGGAAAAATACCTTGAACGCCAGCAGAAAGTTGAATTTGAAATCCATACCTACAATTGTCATGGCTGCCAGGATGAACTCGCTTCATTTCAGGATATCATGCTGACATTAGAGGGGACTGCAGATGAGGTAAGGGTTCCTGCCGGCTTATTAAAGAATGTTAAGGCAAGGATCGAGAAAGAGGAAAACATCAGGCAGAAAAAGAAAAAGAATCGAAAGAAAATCGGGATGTCAGTTGCCGCGGTGTTTACATTGCTCCTGTGCACAGGTTTCGTCACCGGCACCTTCAACAGCCTCTATTACTCCTGGACGGAGGATAATGAAGAACTCCGCGCATACCTGCAGAATGATTTAGGTGACCGTCTTGATTTGGAAGCGGAAAGTGACGGGGTGAAAATAAAAATTAAAAGTGTAATCGCGGACGATCTTCAGACACTGATTTTTTATGAAATCCAGGATACTAAAGCTGACAATCGATACATGCTGAATCTGCATGACGGGGTGAATGTTGAGAACGAATATGAAATAATGGATCGATCCGCCCAGCAAAGGTTCTCTCCTCCGTACCCGCCTGGTGATACCGATAAGAATGAAAAGAATGTATTCGAAGGTAAGCTGAGCCTGCTGCCGCTTGAAGAAGAAAGCGGGACAATCAAATTGAACATTAACAGGCTGCAGAAACTCATGTTCGATCCTGAGAATCCCGATGAAATTAAACCATGGGCTTACGAGGAAATGGAATTCTCAGAGGGAAAATGGAAATTTGAAATCCCGGTGAAGAAGAATCCTTCCCGCGAATATGTGTTGGATCAAAAGACAGAAATCGAAGGCCTGCCTGTTCGCTTTGATAAGCTTACAATTGCCCCGACTGCAACGATCCTCCAATATAGCTTCAAGAATCTGGACGCTGAGAAGCGGATTGAAATGATGAATTTCGAACTTCTTCAAGCCGGAGGGGAAAAATTGAAAGCAGACATGTACGGCAGTTCATTTGTTGACAATGCAGAAAGCAGGGAATGGAATTCCTTTCAAGCACTTTTCGACCCGCTATTTGGAGATGAGTTGGAAGAAGTCAAAGTGAAGTTCGGTTCGATTCATCTGGCAGTCCAGGATAATAAATCGATAGACTTGGATTCTTCGAAACCATATCCACAAACATTTGACTACCTGGGAAGTACCATTTCAATTGATAAAGTGGAAGTGGGATTGCCGACAAAAGTAGTGATCAGTAATCATGATCTCATGGACCGTGAATATGAATCGCTTCAATTCCACGTCACTGGACAAGAAGACTATGAAAATATCTCAATGGGGATGGATTCTGAAGGAGTCCTTGTTGATAAATATGGAAAGGAATATGATCCCATGGAACTTGGTTTTCCTTTTGAAGAAATCGAGCAGCCCCGCTATTTTCAAACAGTTCAAAGTTTCGAACTTTTCAATGACACGTCTGGGGAAGAAGTCGTCCCAAAAACTCTTGATATTGAAGGGTATACGACAACAAAATATTTGGATGAAATGGTGAAGATTGAGTTGTGATTTAGAGGTCTGTCCAATTGGGCAGGCTTTTTTTATTGGGAAGTCAGTTTTATTTTTGCGAATATTCATGGTGAGGAGAAAACGACATTCGAATCAGGGTCTTTACGTGATTCAAACAATGATAAAATGGGGATGAAGACTTAAGGGGGTTCCATTTTGACAGACGTATTTATTTTTATTCTTATCATTTTCATCGCTTCCACTCTCCAGACAAGCACAGGTTTTGGGTTCTCCATCATGGCCACTCCTTTTTTACTCCTGCTTTTCAAGCCTGCTGAAGCAATCCAGATCAATCTCATTCTATCGCTGCTCATTTCAATCGCTCTTATATGGAAAATCAGGGAGTCCATCAATTTTGAGTTAGTGAGGAAACTTATTACTGGGAGTCTGGCAGGCGTTCCGGCAGGGTTACTTATTTTTATGTCGATAGATGACTTTACCACGTTCAATATTGTTGTCAGTATCATCCTGCTGGTTCTGACTCTTTTACTAATCATGAAATTCAGGATCAATCGGACACCGCTCCGGGATTACCTGATAGGGGGTATTTCAGGCATTCTGACGACAAGCATCGGAATGCCCGGACCTCCGCTGCTGCTGTATTTTACTGGGACAGATACGAAAAAGGAAGTGCTGCGTTCCACCACACTGGCATTTTATCTATTTATCTACCTGATCAGTCTGATAACCCAGCTCATGTTTACTGGAACAAACCCAACTATTTGGAAATCTAGTTTGTATGCCATCCCGTTAGTGTTCCTCGGTCTGCTGGCCGGTCAATATCTTTTTAACTGGGTCAATCAGCGGATTTTCACGATTTTCACTTATTTTCTGTTAACGTTCACTGGTTTGTATTTACTCATCAATAGTATATTCTTCAGATAATATAAAGTATGGATATAAGTGATTTGGAATGAATTTTCTCTCTATGAAAAATAAAACGGTATTTAGATTATGTTTATTTATTAATTCTTTCCAGCGGTTGATTGAAGTGCAAGAAGAAGACTCCTGCGGGAAGAGTAGCTTATGTGAGACCTGTCCAGCTCCAGAGATTAGAGGCACATGTCATAAGTCAAACCTCTAAAAAAAGCCCTTCCGCTTTCCTCCCGCAGGCTACCCGAGGAAAGCGAAGTCTTGCAAGGAAATCAATAGCGTGATCAGAGTCCATTATAAAATGTCGGACTTACGCACTGTTTGTCTTTCTATTCATTCCAGATTCAACATCGAAGCAAATTTAGTAGAAAATATGTCATAATCAGAGTAAAAAAGCACTTCTTTTTTTAAGAGGCCGGGTGTAAAATTAAAACAAATTATGTTTAAAATTTACATCTGAAGATATCCGAATGTGTAGTGACCCTTGTTTTACACAGCCAGCCGGACGACAGGTTTCCCTGAATTATTCGGAATATTAAAAAAATGAAGAGGTTGAGGAATATTGATTATTGATTCAAAAGAAATGCAGAGTAAGGAACAAAGTATCTTTCATCATCAAGGAAATAAAATCATCACCGGGGACCGTGAGATAAAAATCATTGCCAAAATGGAAGAACCCTGCATAGTGGTTTTGGCAGATGTACTGAGCAATGAAGAGTGTGATGCGCTCATCCAGCTTTCTAAAGAACGCATGAACAGATCCAAAATCGGAAATACACGCAGTGTGGACGAACTTCGCACGAGCAGCAGCATGTTCTTTGAAGAGGCTGAGAATGAAGTGGTGGCGAAAGTTGAGAAAAGGGTTTCCCAAATCATGAATATCCCGGTTGAACATGGTGAGGGGCTTCAAATATTAAATTATAAAATCGGGCAGGAGTACAAAGCGCACTTCGACTTCTTCAGGTCGGCATCAAATAAGCCTGTCACCAACCCGCGAATCAGCACGATGGTCATGTACCTCAATGACGTGGAAGAAGGCGGGGAAACTTATTTTCCTAAATTGAATTTTTCTGTAACCCCTCAGAAGGGCATGGCCGTTTATTTTGAGTATTTCTATGACAGCCAGGAGCTGAATGAACTTACCCTTCATGGGGGCGGTCCGGTAATCACAGGCGACAAATGGGCAGCGACGCAGTGGATGAGAAGAAAAGTTTACAGATAAAGAGAAGGAAGCTCTTCCACTATGGAGGGCTTTTTTCATTATGGTCTTGTTGGGGGGAATGTGAGTGGATGACACAGCTAATTCATTTGAAATGATAATAGATGGAGGGAATGGGGTGCTGGAAATAGAATACACTTACATACGCTCAAAAATTGAAAGGAATGAACCACTATGAAATTGACGAGGGATACCCAATATATTCGAGGCATATCACTGAAGGAAGACCGTATTCCCTCTTATAACGAATTCCCGTTTTGTCTGCCCGTCATGAAACATTTCAGTGAGATGATGTTTCATCCGAATGTCACTTATATCATTGGAGAAAATGGCATGGGAAAGTCCACTCTTCTTGAAGGTATCGCCATTGCATTGGGCTTTAACCCAGAAGGGGGAACTCTGAATTTTAATTTCTCCAGCTATGATTCACACTCTGATCTTCATGAGTTTCTGCGGATCGTTAAAGGAGTTGAACGGGCAAAGGACAGTTTCTTTTTCAGGGCGGAATCCTTCTATAATGTCGCTTCAAATATAGAGGAAATGGACAGGGAACCATTCCCTGTGGCGAAAGTGATCGATTCTTTCGGGGGTAAATCGCTGCATGAGCAGTCGCATGGTGAAGCATTTTTCGCAGCTTTCACAGAACGTTTTCGCGGACAGGGACTTTATATATTGGATGAACCGGAAGCAGCGTTATCACCTCTGCGCCAGCTGTCGATGCTTGCACGTATAAATGAGCTGGTACAAGAGGGGTCCCAGTTCATCATCTCGACTCACTCCCCCATCGTGATGGCATACCCGGATGCCAAAATCATTGAATTAAGCGAGTCAGGGATGACAGATTCACGCCTTGAAGATACGGGTCACTATAAATTGATGAAGCAATTTATCGATGACCGCGAAAGACTGCTGGTTCACTTGTTTAAAGAGTGATGGCAGTCTTTTTGCACCATGTACTAAGGAATAAAACTACTTTTCCGAAGACCGCGGGGCAACGCAATTAACTATTTAAGGAGACTGACAATGTATCAATATTTTAATGGTTTGATTATACGTGAAGGAACATTTGGTGTACCGGCAGATGCCGTTGAAGGCCTGTTTAAAGAAGCGGGATGGGTGCGAACAACACCTCGGTGGCAAAAAGAGAAATTCACATTGATCTTTGAGAATTCCACCTGGGCATTCACCGTATGGGATGGGGAAGAAATGATCGGGATGGTAAGGGTGATATCCGACAGGATCATGGCTGCCAATATAATGGATCTTGTTGTCTCCACCGCTTACAGGGGAAAGGGAATCGGAAAGAAGCTGGTTGAACTCTGTGTCGGGAAGCTTCCACACGGTGACTGGTTTGCTCATACATCTGCAGATAATTTTACATTTTATAAAAAGTGCGGGTTTGAAGTAAGGGATTTATCGGAAAATGGAACATGCAGTTATTACGGATATATAAAAGCCCGAAATGAGGGACAACGCCTGACGTGATAAAAGGGGGACACGGAATGATTTATAGGAGATAAGTATATAAATTGTCATCAGGTGTGGTAAAAGAATTCAATCAGCATTTCAACGACACTCTCCTTCCTGCCCAGTTGAAGCATGGAGCTAGATTGATCGGCCGGTGGAAGACCTCCTCAGATGAAGAAGAAGTTGAAATCTTCGCGATTTGGGAGTACGACAGCTATGAAGATTATGAAATAATTGAAGGGAAAGTCCGAAGTGACGGGGAACAGATTAAAAGAGTTCAGGAGTGGTTTGCCAAAATGGGAGGGAGGGAGAAACTTAAAGAGTCTTTCTTTAAAATCGACCAGGATTTTTTGGAATCGACATTAACCAATGAATTTTCCATCAAATAAAAAAGAATCCACATACAGAGCATCGTTCAGATCATCATATTTTAAAATACCGACCAAGGCGACATGAATACCGGTTACTACACCGGTATTCGCGTTACCTTGGTTTATTTTGCATGACCGTGACCTTTTGGACAAGCTGTTGATATTTTACTAGTAGAAGGGGGACAGATCAAATGGCAAAAGCTAGTGACTATTTAATAGCATTGGATGACGGTCACGGACTTAGAACAGCAGGAAAGCGTACGCCTTATCTGCCTTCCATCGGAAGGCAGATAAGGGAAAATGAATTCAATGAGAAAGTGACGCTCTATTTGAAAGCAGAATTGGAGAGATGTGGTTTCAGGACCCTCTTGACCGCGCCGACTGATGGGGATACACCGCTGAAGGAAAGGACGGACCTTGCCAATTCCAGTGGCGCAGATGCGCTGGTTTCCAACCACTTCAATGCATTGGACGGAAAGTTTGACGGTCCAGGCAAAGACCCTGAGGGACATTCGCTTCATATTTATTTTAACGATGTGAATGACAGGAGGCTGGCAGAAAGCATAGCAAAATATCTGAGGCAGGGGACGAAGCAAGTATTCCGCGGTATCATCGAACAGAATCTTCATATGACAAGGGAATTCAATAAAGCAGCCGTACTAGTAGAGAATGGCTTCATGGATAATGAGAAAGAAGCGCTGCTCATGATTAATGAAGATTTTCAGCGGGAGACAGCGAAAGAGCAGGCGAGGGGAGTTTGTGATTTCTTTGGGGTTCCTTATGTGGACGAGAAATCAGGAGGCGGGGTTAAGCCTCCTGAATCAGGTTCAGGTGGTGTTTCAACTGATTATATCGGCAAACGTGCAGAAAGTATTTACAGAGGATCTGAAGGGCTGGACTTTTACAGCAGGCCGACACTCAATGATGCATACAAGGCAGGGACGTTAAAATTCCAATACGGATTCCCGGTGATTCTTCGTAAATTAAAGGTCGAAGGTGCCTACATGTATGAAGTCAAAAATTCGCGCGGCCACGTGTATTATGTCACGGCTGCACCTAATTTTGTAAAAGTAGAGGGTGCGGGCGGAGGAACGACGCCACCATCAAATCCGGGTACATCCTCAGGTCCGGTCGCGATTGGTGAAATCAGGATCATGGGTGTAGTGCAAGCGGCCATCATCCAAGACCGACCTGACAGATTGAATTCCAAGAACATCGGCACCATAGCAAAGGGACGGACCATACCAGTCACAGGGTCGGTCAGAGGGAAGAACAGCAGCTCAGGCTATTGGGAAGTAAACTATAACGGCAAACGAGCTTATGTAACAGGGGAATATGGAAAGTATACTGCATATTAATGAAATCACCCGGCCTTGAATGCACCTGAAAATGATGCATTGGGCCGGTTTTTTTTGAATCTCACTTCACAGGACATTGTCTATAATCTGTTCGAATGTATCACTGACCCTGCTTCTGTTGACGAGAATCTGCTGATTATCAAGATTCACGCTTCCTCTATGTTCATCGAGATTAAACTTTTCCTTGAAAGCGGACATGGAACCTTTACTACGCTTATCAATTTCAAAATATACTGTCGTTTCACGATCGCCTTGAAGAATATAGACTTCGAGTTCGTCAAGCTTCCGGCTGTACTTGCCGTAAGTCGGAATGAATTCGAATTGTTGAACAAATGGACGCTTCGTTTCCATCCATGCAGGTGTATTCTGACTTTCCATCTGCCTGAATTTAAAGCCAATTACCTTGATTGCATCAATAATGTTCTCATGTATGGTGGATGGCTCGACTGTAACATAATCCTTGTCTTTCGGATCGATAGCGTTTCGGATATCCATTCCCGTTTCGATCCAGACGGGAGGTACATTGTTTTGGGTGTGAGGATCTGTCATTGTCACCGGCGTATCATGCGGGATTTGGATAGAGAATGGAATGGTTTTTCTTTCACCTCTACTAATTGTAAAAGGTTCATTTAGTTGAAAAGACTCTACTATGGCCGGTGACAATCGATCACTTCCTTCATGGCCGTACATTGTCATTAATTTAAGGTTGATGGCTTCTATCCGTTGTTCCGTGTTTCCACCCTTTACCTCTACGATTCCATTTAGAACCTCCCCCTGCTGAATAAAAGGACTTTTCAGCTTTGTATCCACCGCAGCAGAACCTATTCCCATACTCGCAACCACTTTATCGAAAACAGACATGAATTGCTCTCCCTCCTTTTGATTTCATCGTAGCACAGAAATTGGGTTTGGTAACAGCAGGAGTAAAAAAATTCAGATGATGAAGAACGCTTTTTTTAAGGTCGAACAAAATTCTTGAAAGTTTTTAAACTATTTTCAGTTATACCGTTTACGTTTTTGTGTAAAGGGTAAACCCCTAATGGAAGCAAAGGGGGAGTCTATATTTTATGCGAAATTTTTCGAATATCGGGTGTGTGTAGCAGGACGGAAAAGGATGTAAATGTAGAAATTTCGCTGGCAAAAGGGAGCGATGATTCTGAACATGTAATCTCCACCTGCACAGGTATCAGAGACGATTGCCATGATTGCCCTTTTATATTATTAAATGAAGAATAATGAAAGCAGGAGTAAAAAAAGAACTAAAAATGATGGAGTATTTTATCAGTGTTGAACGGAAACCGGGTTCGGCACTTTTTTTGTGTCCAAATATATCTTTAGGAGATGATGGTAAGTTTCATAAAAGAGAGAGTAAAAGAAAAGACCTGTAACCTTCTAAAAATACAGAATTGTTAGAAAATGATTGATTGGCACAAAAGAAGATGGTATCATAATCACAATAAATATGAAACAGTGTTTCTTAATAAGAAACACCCGCTGATGATAAATACTATTGGTAAAGAGGGTACAACGCATTAAAGCGCCAAAACAACGCCAAAACAAATCCCAAAGCAGGAGGAATCGATTAATGAGTAATTATGTCAATGCAGGATCATTGCAGGTAGATCAACAGTTATATGAGTTTATCCATTCCGAAGTACTTCCGGGTACAGGGCTTGACAGTGAAGCTTTCTGGCCGGAATTCGGTGAGCTGATCCAAGAGCTCACCCCTAAAAATACAGCGTTGCTGGCCCGCCGTGATGAAATCCAGGATAAACTCGACGATTGGCATAAACAAAATAAAAGATTTGATTTCAACAGCTATAAAACGTTTCTTGAAGAGATCGGCTATCTCGAGCCGGAATTGGAAGACTTCAAAGTGACGACTCAAAACGTCGATGACGAAGTGGCGCTTCAGGCAGGTCCTCAGCTGGTCGTTCCCGTAAATAATGCACGGTACGCCATCAACGCTGCCAATGCACGGTGGGGGAGCCTGTATGACGCCCTATATGGGACCGATGCGATTGGTGAAGTAGACGGTGCGGGACGTCAGGGGACATACAATCCGGTCCGGGGCGAGAAGGTTATCGATTTTGGAAGAAACTTTTTGGATCAGGCCGTGCCTTTGAAAGATGCTTCCCATAAACATGCATTGAAGTATGAAATCGTTGACGGCAGCTTAGCCGTGACGTTATTGAATGGAAAAACAACGGGGTTACAGGACGAAACCAAGTTTGCAGGCTACCAGGGGGAAGCTGAGAACCCTTCCGCTGTCCTGTTGAAAAATAACCGCCTCCACATCGAGATCCAATTTGACGAGAAGCATCCGATCGGTGCGTCAGATGATGCAAATGTTAAGGACATTGTCCTTGAATCAGCGATTACGACAATCATGGACTGTGAAGATTCCGTAGCCGCAGTCGACGCCGAGGACAAGGTACTTGTGTACAGGAATTGGCTGGGGCTTATGAAAGGCGATCTCGCAGCGGTTTTTGATAAAGCGGGCAAGACGGTAACACGCACACTGAACTCAGACAGAACGTATAAGATCCCCGGGCGGAAAGATATCACCCTGTCCGGACGCTCTCTTATGTTTGTCCGGAATGTCGGGCACCTAATGACGAACAGAGCGGTCCTTGATCAGGATGGACGGGAAGTATATGAAGGAATCCTCGACACCGTCATTACGAGTTTAATAGCAAAGCATACACTGCGAGGGACTGGAATCTACCAAAATACTTCCAAGGGATCGGTCTATATTGTCAAACCAAAGATGCATGGCTCCGAAGAGGTCGCTTTTGCTAGTGAACTGTTCGACAAGGTGGAAGATCTGCTTGATTTGGAACGCAACACCCTGAAGATCGGGGTCATGGACGAAGAACGACGGACTACTCTGAATCTGAAAAACTGCATCTGCAAGGTGAAGGAAAGGATTGTATTCATCAACACTGGATTCCTTGATCGTACGGGTGATGAAATGCATACTTCGATGGAAGCTGGCCCGATGATCAGAAAGAATGATATGAAGTCCGCGAAATGGCTCGATGCTTATGAAAAATCGAACGTTCAGACAGGACTTGCGGCTGGATTCCAGGGATTTGCCCAAATCGGCAAGGGGATGTGGGCGAAGCCTGATATGATGGCTGAGATGATGGTGCAGAAAATCGGCCATCTCAAAGCTGGTGCCAACACGGCATGGGTGCCATCGCCTGTGGCTGCGACGCTTCACGCTCTTCATTATCATCAAGTGTTCGTGCAGGATGTACAGGATATGCTGCCGAAAGCAGCTTATGACCTGCACGATGACATTTTGACAATTCCTGTCGCGGAATCTCCAGATTGGTCCCCCGAGGAAATTCAGCAGGAGCTGGACAATAATGCGCAGGGAATCCTTGGCTATGTCGTCCGCTGGGTGGAACATGGAGTGGGCTGCTCGAAGGTTCCCGACATCAACAATGTCGGGCTGATGGAAGATCGGGCCACGCTGCGCATCTCCAGTCAGCATATGGCCAACTGGCTTCACCACGGTATCTGTACGAGAGAACAAGTGATGGAAACATTAAAACGGATGGCGAAAGTCGTTGACGGGCAAAATGCCGGCGACCCTGACTACATCCCAATGGCCCCGGATTACAATCATTCCGTCGCATTCCAAGCCACATGCGACCTTGTCTTCAAGGGGTACGAACAGCCAAACGGCTATACGGAACCGATTTTACACAGGAGACGGATCGAAGCGAAAGAGAAGTATGGGGTGAAACAGGGATAGAATGTGGGGGATGGGGCGTTCACTTAGAATGCCCTGTTTTCAAAATCGGCCGGGTATAAATAACTGTAAAGGCTTCATTTTTGCTTATATAATGTCTAATTCGATTATACCTTTCTGCGTTCGATTAAAGCCGGATAGTTTTAATAATAGATTTTAACGGTATGATAATAAAATGTGGATTTTCGTTAATAAATTCAAGTTTATAGATAATAAAGGTTCATTTCTCGATAATTAACTCTTTCTGCATGGGTGCCGGTTAGTCAATAACAACATTTTTTGTTAAAAAGGGTGACCTTTGAAGTAAAAACTACATGCGAATACAATGAATGACAAAGAGAAATTGCTTATTTTCGATCATAATACTGCTTTTTCAATCAAAAAAGAAGAACACCGGTTTGACGATGGTGATGACCTTGAAGCTTAAAGATTTTAACGGGAAGTCCCGTCGGTCATGAAATGGTCGGGGCAGGAGACATGATCGAATGAGGGATCACAGAGATCGAGAAGTTGAATAATACGTTCCTGACGTCGCGGTATCAGGGTACCGTAAGTTCACGTCCGGATTGTGGAAGAATGGAAGACAAGACGTATAGTCATCAGGGGTGAATGTAGTGGAAAGAGAAAACGTGGTCAAATCTGTAAGCCGGGCACTGGATATCATCCAGCTTATCAGCATGAAAAAGGGCGGTTTGGGCGTGACGGAAATCGCAAATCAAATAGACATCAATAAAAGCTCCGTTTACCGGATCTTATCGACCCTCGTTCAATATGGATTTATTGAACAGGACGAGATGACCGGGCGCTATAAGCTGGGGTATAAGTTCCTCGAGGTCAGTTCGAAACTCTTGGAATCAATCGATCTTCGCGAGGAAGCAAAGCCTTTTCTGATGGAGCTTGAAGAGGAAACGAATGAAGTCATCCATCTCGTTGTGTATGATCAGGGTGAAGTGGTATACATTGAAAAGCTTGAAGGAAATGAAGTGCTCAGAATGCATTCAAAGGTAGGAAAGAGGGCACCGATGCATTGCACGTCAGTGGGAAAAGCGATCCTTGCCCATCTCTCGGCAAATGAGGTCGTAGAAATCCTTGATCGTAAAGGGATGCAGGCGCATACTGATCAGACGATTACTGATAAAGATCTATTTTTGAAGGAATTGACTGGTGTGAGACAGAATGGTTATGCGCTTGATCTTGAAGAAAACGAATACGGGATTATTTGTATCGCTGCCCCCATCTTTGATCATCTTGAAAAAGTCGTTGCAGCGGTAAGCATATCTGGACCGACAATGCGTATGGAGGGACAGCGGATGGAAGAACTGAAAGAACGGGTCCCGGCAATCGCTAAGAAGATTTCAGCAAGGCTTGGTCATGTTCATTAAAAAATTCAATGTAAAGGAAGGGCCATATTTTCGTATATCGAAAATATGGTCTTTTTAAATAAGAAACCAAAAAGAAAGATATCTTCTGCCTGACTATTTCATACTATTTAAAACGATTCCCTCAGTCGAGTAGCAGACTCCCCGTCCGATTAAAAGACTTACATTCGATTTTATTATCTACTAAACTGAAATTAATCTCCACTGAGAAATTGAAAGGAATGTGATGATGAATGCCGAAAAACATTAAAATAGAGAAACCGAAAATACAATCCAATCTGGAACCTGCCCGATTCGAGGATGTCTATTATGATGAAGACCCAATGTTGATGGATTGCGAAATCAAGCATGCATTTGTAGAAGGCGAAGAACTGGAAAAGCTCGACCTTACGAGGGTATCATTAAAAGGTGTAAGGCTTTTAAATTCGTCTTTTAGAAGAGCCGACGTCACGGATACTGTGTTTGAAAACTGTGATTTGTCCAATACCCGTTTCGAAGAAGGAATCATACACAGGGTCCATTTCAAGGACTGCAAGCTCCTTGGACTAGATTTATCCCAGGCTAACCTGAAGAATGTCACGTTTGAAAATTGCATCCTGAATATAAGCAGCTTCATAGATGCAAAAGTAAAGCAGGTCCTGTTCGAAAAATCAACTCTGCACAGTGCCAATTTCTTTGACTGTCGTTTAGAAGATGTAACATTTGATCAGTGTGATTTAAATGACATCGACTTTACCGTGACTAATCTGAAAGGGATCGATATCAGCTCAAGCTTCTTTGAAAGAATACGGGTGGAAGCAGAAAATCTAAGGGGCTGTATCGTTTCACCCCAGCAGGCGGTTTCGTTTGCGCCGGTATTCGGGCTGAAGGTAAAGGAATAGAACTTCAGGGTCAGCTAAATATAATCAGCATGGTAAAAAGAAATTATACATACCCGACCAAGGAGGGAAATGAATGTTTCAACTGGTGAATGAAGTAAGGGAGAAGAACCCGCTTGTACATAATATAACGAATGTGGTTGTTACAAATTTCACAGCGAACGGGCTGCTGGCAATCGGAGCTTCTCCGGTTATGGCCTATGCCAGGGAAGAGGCAGCTGATATGGCCAGGATTTCAGGAGCGCTCGTACTGAACATTGGCACGCTGTCCAAAGACGAAGTCGAGTCGATGATCCTTGCGGGAAAAACTGCAAATGAACAAGGGATCCCGGTGGTGTTCGACCCTGTCGGTGCCGGTGCCACACCGTTCCGGACAGAGATGTCCAGGAAAATCCTGAAGGAAGTCGGAATATCGATCATAAGGGGCAATGCAGCCGAGGTTGCCGTTATTACAGGTGAAAAGTGGGAGATTAAAGGAGTAGATGCCGGGTCAGGGGATGGAAGCATCGTTGAACTTGCCCGAAAAGCTGCCGGCCAATTCGGGTGCACAGTGGTGATTACGGGCAAGGAGGATGTCATCACCGATGGAGTAACAACCCTTATTGTAGCAAACGGGCATGAATTGTTAACCAAGGTTACCGGTACAGGCTGCCTGTTATCATCTGTTATCGCAGCATTTGCTGCGCTGGAAAAAGATAGGGTGAAAGCGGCGGGAACTGCGGTTTCGGCATACGGGATCGCGGCCGAGAAAGCGGCAGCAACGACGGCCGATAAAGGGCCGGGCAGCTTTCAGATCGAATTTCTCGACCAGCTTTCAAAGATTAGTAAAGAAGACGAAACATTTGCTAAGATAAAGACCATCAAAGAGTAAAGGCAGGGATGAACATTGACTATTAGTAAAGCACTTACGATAGCGGGATCGGACAGCGGAGGCGGTGCCGGCATCCAGGCGGACCTGAAGACGTTTCAGGAACTAGGCGCATACGGGATGTCTGCCATCACAGCTGTGACTGCTCAAAATACGCTGGGGGTCCATGGTGTATACCCTGTAAGCATTGATGGGATCGTACAACAGATTGATGCAATCGGGGAGGACCTGGGAACGGACGCCCTCAAAACTGGCATGCTTTTCTCCGGTGAGGTAATAGAAGCGGTGAGTGAGCGTATTCATCATTACGGCTGGGATAATATTGTGGTCGATCCAGTTATGATTGCAAAAGGCGGGGCAAAGCTTTTGCAGGATGAAGCGGTCCGTGCCCTCAAGGAAAGACTGATTCCGCTGACATCGGTGATTACACCGAATATTCCGGAAGCGGAAGTATTGACTCAAATGAAAATCACATCCTTGAATGACCGGATAGAAGCTGCCAAACAGTTGATGGGCATGGGTGCCAAATCCGTCGTCATCAAAGGAGGTCACGCAGAAGACAGAGAAGTCATTGACTTATTCTTCGATGGGACAATCTGCGAAGAGCTCATTTCACCCCGCATCGAAACCCTTCATACACACGGGACCGGCTGCACCTTTTCTGCAGCGATTACGGCACAGCTTGCAAATGGCATGACGATGAGGGATGCGGTCCTGACTGCGAAGGAATTCATCCGTGCTGCGATAGAGGACGGGCTGGGGATCGGCGGAGGACATGGCCCGACAAACCATTGGGCTTACCATAAAAGGGGTGAGAAATAGTGGCTGAGCATCGAAATAAATCTTCGATTGAAGAGCTTCTTCAGCTTTACTTCATCATGGGAAGCACAAACTGCATAGCAGACCCCGTCCATGTCCTCGAGCAGGCTATTGAAGGGGGCATCACACTCTTTCAATATAGGGAAAAAGGTCCAGGTGCCCTTGTTGGACCTGAAAAGACCAGGCTGGCCGAAAAACTTTTCCGAGTCTGCAAGGATGCGGATATCCCTTTTATCGTGAATGACGATGTTGATTTGGCACTCGAATTGGATGCAGACGGGATCCATGTCGGCCAGGAGGATCTGGCAGCAGACTTTGTGCGTGCAAAGGCCGGCGATAAGATTGTAGGTGTATCGGCACATACCATTGAAGAAGCTGAGAAAGCCATTGAAGACGGTGCCGATTACCTTGGTCTCGGGCCGATTTACCCGACGATTTCAAAAGATGATGCACGGGAAGTAAGCGGACTGTCAATTATTGAAAACTTTCGTAAGAACGGGATAACCGTACCGATAGTTGGAATCGGAGGCATCAATGCTGAAAATGCCAGGGCTGTCATTCAGGCTGGCGCGAACGGAGTCTCATTGATATCAGCCATTGCAGCGGCTGCTGATGTGAAAAATGCTGCAATGGAATTAAAGAAAGCAGTCATATAGGGTAAAAAAAGACCTTCATCGCTCTCTGGCGGTGAAGGTCTTTTCATACTTATTCAAAGATACGGTCCAGGAATATCCTGATCCGCTTATTGGCTTCCATTTCGTTCTTCTTTTTGGAAAACCCATGTCCCTCGTCTTCAAAATAAAGATACTCAAAAAATATTTCTTTCTCTTTCATTTTTTCTGCAATTCTTTCGGATTCCTCCGTTTTGACCCGGGGATCGTTTTTTCCGTGCAAAATGAACATCGGTTTATTCATCTGCTCCACATATGTAATCGGGGAAGCCTCCACCAGTTTATCATAGTCCTTTACTGGGTTTCCGACCATCTGAGCCGTGAGCGACCGCCAGCTCGAAGGGACATTCTCCACGAAAGTAAGAAGGTTGGAAATTCCGAAAATATCAATGACGCCGCCTAAATACTCACCATGTCTCCCAGCAAGAAGCAGACTCAAATATCCACCGTAACTGCCGCCCATAACAGCGATTTTCCCTTTCCTGGCATGGCCGTTCTCAATCAGCCACTCCATCCCCGCAACACAGTCATGTCGTGGACCGCCGCCCCAATCCTTTTCGACCATCTTTTGGAATGTTGCACCGTACCCTGTGCTGCCCCTGAAATTCGGGGAAAAAATGGTGTATCCGCTTTGTACAAGATATTGAATAAGAGGACGGTATTTCATCCTTTCAGCTTGCTGCGGGCCTCCGTGCAGCCAGAGGATTGTGCCGCTTTTAACAAAATCTGGATCAGGCTTGAAAAGAAGCGCTTCTATCGACAGACCATCATAGGAAGGGTACCGGATCACTTCGGGCTTGATCATCTGCCGCTCATCAATCCCCAATGCTTTGTTATTTGTAAGCATAAGCCACTCTCCATTTACTTCCCGTTTAAAGATATTATCGATCCTGTGTGATGAAATGCCGAGGGCATACAATGCCCCGTTTGAGGACGCATCGATTTTTTTCAGGATATCACAAGGTAAATCAATCGATGCCAGTTCACCGGTGGTGGTTTCGAATTGATAAAGGTGGTCCTTCACACCTTTTTCACTCGCCAAATAAAAGGTGGTCCCATTCGATGTAAACATTTTTATTTCTTCATCTTTCAACTTCTGTACTTGCCGGAATTCATTTGTTGATAGAGTGAAAGATGCCAGATAAGAGAATTCTTCCTGGTAGTTTGTCAGGAAATAAATCTTGTCCTCATCTGCAAACCGTACGTCCCTGATTACATGCGGAGAAGATGGGTCCGGGACGAGCGGTGTTTTTTTATCATGAGCTTGATAGAAACCCACTGAGTGGGTATTTGTGTAGGTCTCAGTGAAGACATAGTCAGAGCCATTTGGAGAAACGGCTTCCACGACAATAGGTGCTTCCTTTCCGGATTGAAGGAGTTCTTTGCTATTGGTTTTCAAGTTTAATCTATAAATATTCAACAAGGGATTTTCATGATTAGAAGAGTAGTATATTTCATGATTCCCGGTACACGCATGATAGCAGACTGACATGTTTTCATCCTTGTCAAAAGGGACAGGCTTTCCTCCTGAAAGAGGCAGATGGTGAAGCTGGTAATTTTCATCTCCATCATGTTCAAATGCAGCCGTAATTATTCGCTCCCGTTCATGGATGTGGATGAAACGGCTGTTCTGATTGATTGCTGTAAGCTGATAGGGAAAGGTATTTGGCAAATCCATTCCCCATAAGTTATATTTACCGTTCAGATTTGTACTAAACACAAGTTTCTTTTCATCCTTACTGACACTGAATGTGCCGATCTCGACTGTGTGGAAGTACTGTTCAACTTCCGGCTTATGGATAAGAATAAGACATTCCCCCGAACTTTAGACTATAACCATATTATTCCACTTGCTGTGCTCACAATCAATCATAATTTTTTTGACGAGCCGGAACTCTGCATGGTCACCCTTCCAACCTTTTAAAATACCTGAAAAAAGGGTTGCATTCACCCTTCAATTTTTATAAAGTATTAAGTTAGACAGTATGTACAAGGAGGTCCAGGAATTGCCTACTACCAACGAAGAAATGGTCGTTTCTATACATGGATTAGATAAAAAGGGATCTGGCCAGGCTGAGGTTTGGCGTGAGAATGAACTCGGGAATCCGAAGAAATTAAGATTGATGATCCCTCAGACGCTTCCCGGGGAAAAAGTGCGGGTTACCGTTGATCAACCCGAGAAAAAAAGGCGAAAAGCGATGCCGGATGAAATCGTAGAGGCTCATCCGGAACGGACGGATGCTCCGTGTCCGCATTTTGAACGCTGCGGAGGCTGCGTATGGCAGCATTGGACGTATGAAGGACAGCTCAAGGAAAAAACGGATCATGTAAAGCAGGCAATCGAAGCTGAGGGCTTCGACCCGTCACTCGTCCGTGACACAATCGGGATGGAAGAGCCGTGGCGGTACCGGAATAAGATGGAATTCACCTTTGCTCCGGATGGTTCGATGGGTCTGCATGAGCAGGGGAATTTCCGTAAGGTCATCAAGCTTGAAACATGCTTGATTGCAAGTGAGCAGATGGTGGAAGCCGCGATGGAAGTAGCCGGCTGGGTGCAGCATCATGGCCTGGAAGGGTACAACAAGGATACTCATGAAGGACTGCTCCGGCATTTGATGGTCCGTCAATCATTTGCGACGGGTGAGTTGATGCTTGCAGTATTTTCCACGAAGGGGCCCGATGGTGAACTGCAGACTGCAGTTGACGACTTGAAAGCCCGTGTGGAGAGGAAGTTCCCTCATGTAAAAAGTCTGCTGTGGATGGAAAACACAGACTGGGCGGACCGGACCCAGGCTGAGAAAATTCATCTGCTTGCCGGCCGCGATTATATCAACGATGAAATGGATGGGTACCGCTTCCGTCTGTGGTTCGATACTTTCTTCCAGACCAATCCGCTGCAGGCACAGAAACTCGTAGACTTAGCGGTTGAAATGAGCCAGCCGAAGAAAACGGATAAGATGATCGACCTGTTCTGCGGAGTCGGTACATTCTCCCTGCCGTTCGCAAGCAGGGTGGGAGAGCTTGCCGGCATTGAAATCGTCGAAAGTTCGATCGAGTCTGCCAAACGAAATGCCGAGGATAACGGGATCACCAACACGTACTTCCTTGCGAAGGATGCACGTAAAGGAATTGACCAGGTGCTTGAAAGCTTCGGTCATCCACAATTATTGATGCTCGATCCGCCGCGTTCTGGTGCAGGCGGTAAGGTCATGAGGAGAATCGGGCGTTCCCAGCCTGAAAGAATCGTTTATGTCTCTTGTAACCCTGATACGTTCGCGACTGATATCAAAGAACTTGAACCATTTGGCTACACGCTTGATGCAGTACAGCCGGTGGATCTTTTCCCACATACAGTTCATGTTGAATGTGTGGCTACATTGACACTGAAAAAATAAAATAGAAGGCCCGTCCCTGACTGCGCTGATACATTCAAGCAGTCAGGGGCAGGCCTGTTTTTATGGCTTCAATAAGATTTTTCCGGTACTCTTACGGCTTTCTAACAGTTCATGGGCTTTCCGTCCGTCTCTCAGATCGAATATAACGGGATCTGCAACTTTCACATCTCCATTTACAATCCAGTTAAATAACTGGTTTGAACGAGTGATTCTTTCCTGGTGTGATGTAAGGACATTCCACAAGTCGCCCCCGGTAATCGTTTTTGATGTATCCATCAACATTCTTGGATCCACTGGTGCAGGATCTCCGCCTGCCATCCCGAAAAATACAACCGTCCCACCCGTTCTCGCGGCAGCGAAACTGGCAGATAATGTGGATCCGACCGATTCAAACACTACATCAGCCCCAAGTCCACCACTTGCGTCCTGGGTCTTTTTCACCCAATCGTCTTCATACAAAAATACTTCTGAAGCGCCGGCTCGTTTCGCGATTTCAGCTTTCCCGGCTGAAGAAGTGAGACCGATGACTTTCCCTCCAAGCAGGGTGATCATCTGCACGAGCAATTGACCGACACCTCCGGCAGCTGCGTGAACGATCGCTGTTTCTCCTGATTGAATCTTATAGCTGTCATGAACAAGGTAATGGGCAGTCAACCCTTGCAGTAAAATGGAAGCTGCCGTTTCGAATGAAATGCTGTCCGGGACAGGTATCGCTTTTTCAATTGGAACCGAAACCAATTCGGCATTCGCAAAAGGCACATCGGCAAATGCGATCCGGTCTCCCTTTTTGATGGCGGACACATTACTCCCTGTTTTTTCCACGATCCCTGCACCTTCATATCCCAGCAGATAAGGCGGCTGACCTGAAAGATGATAATTCCCTTTTCTTCTATAAACATCGGCGAAATTCAATCCTACAGCCTTTGTCCGGACTAGAACTTCATCCTCTCCGATAGAAGGATCCGTAATTTCTTTATATTGTAAAACCTCTGGTCCTCCGAATCTTTCAAACACAAGTGCTTTCATGTTTCATTCTCTCCTCTATTTATTCCGCAACAGAAACCCCGTTTTCATAAAAACGCCGGGGGAATTCCTGAGGTGGAGATTATTATAACGATACAGAGAGATGATACCCTAAGGATTTAAGAGATGCAATCTATAAACCCCTAACCTGCCAGCTTATATGTATGGATAGATTGAAGCGGATCAGCATAAAAGAAGGGTTTCTTTCCTTAAAGGTCGAACAATAATAAAGGAACCAAAAAGGGGGCGGTCT
This sequence comes from Bacillus sp. BKU_1, assembly GCA_051294195.1. Classification (GTDB taxonomy): domain Bacteria; phylum Bacillota; class Bacilli; order Bacillales; family Bacillaceae_B; genus Rossellomorea. The sequence goes on from CP193985.1 coordinate 241,408, forward strand.
TTATGAGATATCATTCATATACTCTAACCGGCAGAAGAAGCAATCTGAAAGAAAAGGGGAGATCTTATTGAAGCAAGCTTTGCTCGTCATTGATGCACAGCAGGAGTTAATAGACGGGAACGAAAAGGAACGGCCGGTCTATGAGAAAGAGAAATTGATCGAATCGATTAATACGGTCATTGAAAAAGCACAGGAAACAGGTGCCGTTATAGTCTTTATCCGCGATAAGGATGTTGGAGGGGGGGAAGGAGCCGGCTTCCAGGTTCACAATGGTATAAATATCCCTGCCCATGCGGTCACCTTTGACAAACTGGCGACGAATTCTTTTTACGGAACGCCCTTACTGGACTATTTAAAAGAGAATGAAGTGAGGCATGTCGTCATCACAGGCTGTCAGACTGAATATTGTATTGACACAGCTGTCAGGTATGCAACGGTCAGTGGATTGGATGTCACACTTGTGAAGGATGGCCACTCCACGAAAGACTCGCCTGTCATGACGGGTGAACAGATTATCAAACATCACAACCAGGCACTTCATGGACATTACAATGTCGATCATTTCTCTATAGTCAGACATTCTGAGGAAGAGCTTTTTGCCCCTGACCACGATATGTACCGAAAAGAATATGGAATGTAAAAGAGGAGAAAGCAAACTGCAGCGCATCAACGCTCATACGGTTTGCTTTTTCCTCTCTATCACGTTAATCCGGGATCATCCAACAGCGGGATCCATCATTTAACATAAGTTACTGGAGCTTCTTGATTTCACGCATGATTTCGGCATAATGACTCCTCTGAAACCCGAAACTGTTCGAAACCTCTCCATTTTGATCAATGACATAAAAGCTGGTAGAATGGATGACCTGGTCAGATGATTCAGGTTTCTGGATAAGTGTCTGGAATTCCTCCCTGGCAAACACCTCAATTTCCTGCTGTGTGTAGCCCGTTAACTGGTGCCAGTTCTTTTCATTGCCATTAAATTTCTTCATGAACACCTTTAATCTTTGGGGTGTATCGATTTCAGGATCTGCACTGAATGAAACGAATTGTACATCAATTCCCTCTGTCTCCATTTCCTTTTGCAGCGCAGCCATGCTGGCCGTCATCGGGGGACAGACAGTATCGCAGTTCGTGAAAATGAAATCTGCAACCCATATTTTCCCCTTAAGATCCCGGCTTCCAAATGATTGACCATTTTGATCAGTGAACGTGAATCCTTGCATGTTATATTCTTTCTCTTCATCCATACTGCATCCAGTAAGTATCACAGTTAATAAAAATAGCAGGGGGAAGATCAGCTTACTCATTTCATACCTCATTTCAATTAGGCTGACTGGGGGACTTTTATATTCAGAAAGTATCCTTCATCAAATCGATCATTACAGAGACCTCCGTACCTTTTTCATTCGTGCTGTTTACTGAAAATGTTCCATTATGAAGAGAAACAATTTTCCTCACGATGGAAAGACCCAGCCCGGTGCCTCCCGTGGACCTGCTTCGCGCCTTGTCTGTCCTGAAAAATCGTTCCCCCAGTCTCGGAATGTCCTCCTCGCTTATGGTGAATCCCTGATTGGTGACCGCAAAGTTCATACGCTCATCGTCTTGTTCAAGCTTAACGGAGATCATTTCTTGTTCAGGCGAGTATTTCACTGCATTATCAATGACGTTATAAAATACCTGCTGCATCCTTTTCGGATCGCCGGCGATGATCAAATCCTCATCTATGGTCAGCTCTGTTTTAAGTTGTTTCTGGGCCAAACGGATTTGAAACAGATCGAGGGTGTCATACAGGAGCTGGGCGACTGCTATCGGTTCTCTGTCAATGACATACAAGCTTTCTTCCAGGTAGTTCAAATCGATCAAGTCATGGACAATCTGATTAAGCCGGTCTGTTTCACGCTGTATGGTCGTCAAATAATTGTCCGCCTCTTCTTTGGAGGAATACATGGCTTGCTTGAGAGCTTCTGTATATCCGTTGATATAAGTGAGTGGGGTTCTCAGCTCATGGACAACATTGGATAAGAATTCTTTTTTCCTTGCTTCTTGTTCTTCCAATGAAGAGCTCATGATATTGAATGCCTGGGCAAGCTGTCCTACTTCTTCATATTCTGAAGGCGCAAGCCTGTGCGAATAATTGCCTTTTGCCACTTCCCGGGACATGGACTCCATATCATCCAGGGGCTTGAACATCGACTGTCGTATTCGATTAACAATCAGGAATAGCAGGATAAAATAAATGCCTCCTGAAACAATCAAAATCGGCATACTGGCTTGAAAGACTTCCTGCATTGCTTCAAGCGGGACATAAATAAACACCAGTCCGATCAAGCCGTTTTCTCCTTGAATGGGAAAGGCGGCACTGACGATATCACGGTCAAAGCTTTTGACATACCCTTCTTTGAGAACAGAGTTCCCTTTCCTCAATTCAGATCGGTCCGAGCTGTCCAGGAGCGGTTTGCCGCCAACTTCATACGGGAAAAGTTCGTTTAGCTCGGCAAAGTCATTCACTACGTTGACCTCATATTCGGAGACAATGTTGAACCAGTGGATTTTATCAATGATTTCTTTATTCAAAGCTCCATAATGATAGTGGGCAGCCGTATTTTCCCCCTGATGCATGACGGATTCCCTTATGCTTTTCAAATAAAGATCTTTATAAAGAAAATGGAGGAAGAAAAAAGAAAAAAGGATGGTTGCACCGATACTCCCCACAATAAGCAGAAAAACTTTTTGACTCAGTGAGCGGCTTCTTTTTTTCAACTTGGCACCTCTAACTTGTATCCTTTCCCCCATACAGTCTGAATCAATTTCCCTTCGTCCTTCAGTTTCAGGCGCAAAGTTTTGATATGAGTGTCGACTGTACGCTCACTTCCTGTATAATGGTCCCCCCATATCAAATAGAGGAGCTGTTCGCGGGTGAAGAGCTTTCCTTGATTTTTCATCAACAATAACAATAATTCGAATTCCTTCAAGGTTAATGATACCGGTTTATCATGTATAAAAGCGGAATGAGCTTCCACGAGGATCTTAAGCGGACCCGCCGTAAAGGAGGAAGCTTGTTTGGATGCAGCTTTTGATCTTCTTAAGACCGATTCAATTCTGGCCATCAACTCTCCAGGATGAAAAGGTTTAACGATATAATCATCGCCGCCCAAGCGAAGCCCGTGTATTTTATCCCATTCTTCACCCTTGGCCGTCAGGAATATGAGAGGTATATCATGTGTTTCCTTCAATTTTTCCGCAAAAGAAAAGCCGTCCATATAAGGCATCATCACGTCTATTAAAATAAGATCGGGTGATTGGCGGTGTATTTGCTGCAGGGCATCAATCCCGTTGGATGCTTCGGCAGTTTTATATCCTTCATTCAGCAGAAATGTGCCGACTAATTGCCGCATCTGCTCTTCATCATCAATGATCATGATTGTCATGCTCATCACTACATGACCTCCTGTTATTCCTTTTTACTACTACCGGTCCTTATTATACAATAGATTTGTGATGAATTTGTGAGTTGCACGCCGAGTGCGTAACCAGAGGCGGAAAAATAAAAAAGAATTCATTTTTCTTTCACAATTATCTATTAAACTGAAAGCTAATGACAATCTTACTTGGTTTTCTAAGAAAAAGTGCAGGGGGAGAATTTTATGAGAAAATCTATCATGCTGCTTATCATGCTTGTTATGATGCTGCTTTTATCAGCATGCTCTGAAAATAACAATGAGGGTAAATCAGTGAAAGAAGATAATCTGCCTCAACAAGTAGAGGCAGATATTAAAGCGCCGGAAGAAGTGCCTCTCAATGAAGAGACGGTCCTGGAAGTGAAAGTGACACAAGGCAAGGAAGAAGTTGATGACGCAGATGAAGTGAAATTTGAGGTGTGGAAAGGGAGCAATAAAGACGATAGTAAAATGTTCGAAGGGGAGTTTGTAAAAGGGGGGACATACAGGATCAAGACTTCATTTAACGAAGACGGCATCTATTATGTCCAAACCCATGTGACTGCAAGAGAGATGCATGTCATGCCCATCCGTCATGTCCTTGCTGGTGATGTACCTGAAGAAGAGGTGAAGGCACTCGAGGAATCACTTGACCATGATCACGATGACGATGGTCATCAGCATTAGTTTCCTTTCGTTAGAAAAATAAAAGCTTCAATGGTTCCGCCATCGGAATCATTGAAGCTTTTTTAATTTTAGATTAATCGAGGCCCTTCCCGTCCGTACAGTGGTTAAGTGTCCCGCAACAAGCGAATGTTCGGGAAGGGCAAATCCCATTATACTACCTTTAACGCTTAATCGCAAAGCAAAGAACTAACCCTGTAACAATCCTCTTTCACGGAGATGATATTCAATTTCCTTGAAATTATCCACATCGATGCTGGGAACAGATTGATTTTTCAGCAGGTCTTGAAGCTGCGCAAAGGCGAAAGTTTCATCTGCTACTTTGGCAGGATGTGAATCCGGTTCACTATCGCCTGCAAAATAGACGAGGTCATATTCTTTCTTTAAGTCAGCGATGACTTTAGACTTATCGATTCCATAACGTTCTGAATAGTGGGGGTGACTGCTCTCAAGGTGCAGATGCACATTTTTATCTTTATAAAATCCTTCATTAGAAAATACTTTTACTCCTTTTACCCCGTAATGGTTCAGAAGGTGATGGATGTAATAATTGGTCCCGGCACTTAAAATGTAAAAATCGCCGTTATTGTTTTGAACATGTTTAATAAATGCTGGAACATATTCATCAATTTCGATTGCTTTGATATCCTCAAGGATAATATCTTCTTCCTGGTTGATCGAGCTGAAAACAGAAGCTAAAAATTCAATATCTTTGATTTCTTCGGATTTCCACTTTTTATACAAATTTTTACCTTCATTGAAATACTTTTCAATGACGATTTGATAAAAGTCTTTCTTTGTAATCGTTCCGTCAAAGTCAGAGACAAATGCCCAATTCTTCATGTTGAACCCTCCTGAAAATGCTGACCTTCATTTTAACATGTTACAAGTATGTTAACCAATGTCCCACAATTTTCTGTTCATCGTGTAAAATGGATAGTATTCTGAAAACTGGAGTGAGCCATGTGAAAAAGAAGCAGCTGAAACTGAGTACGATGATCATCCTTTTTGTATGTACAGTAGTTCTTCTCTCGCTGGTGTTGACTGATTTGCTTATTTCAAGAACGATTAATGAAAATATTGAAACTTCCATTGAGGAAAAAGCAAAAATCATTGCAAGGACGGCTGCCCATTCAACCATCGTACAGAATGGATTGGATGATGTCACTAAAGAAGGAGAAATACAAAATTACACCCGGGATATCCAAAGATCGGCCGAAGTGTTATTTGTGGTGGTGATGGATATGAATGGGATACGGAAGTCGCATCCAAACGAAGAGCAGATAGGCAGGCACTTTGTCGGCGGTGATGAAAAAGAGGTATTGAAAGGAAAAGAGAGCCTCTCAAGGTCAGAGGGAACTTTGGGCAAATCCGTAAGGGCATTCTCTCCGATTTATAATGAGAACCACCAGCAGATAGGTGCAGTCGCTGTCGGTATTTCATTAAACAGTGTGGAGGAAGCCCTGGAACAAAGCCACAAAAATATCTTGACGGGCTCTATCATCGGTATCATCGTCGGTATCGTCGGTGCCTTCATTATTGCAAGGTACATAAAGAAAATATTACTTGGACTGGAACCTGGTTCAATTGCGAAAATACTGGAGGAACGAAATACGATGCTGCAATCGGTTCATGAAGGTGTGGTAGCAGTCAATAAAGATACGACCATATCATTAGTGAACGAATCAGCATCAATGGTTTTCACCAAGGCAGGTCTAGACGGCAATCCAGTCGGTCTGCCCATAAAAGAAGTCATACCGCAATCAAGGCTGGAAGCGGTGATGGAAACAGGAAAGCCGGAACTGGATGAAGAACAGACGATCAACGGGGTGTCCATTCTTGTAAACCGTGTTCCATTAAAGGTAAATGGGGAAGTAGTCGGTGCAATTTCGACCTTTCGGGACAAAACAGAAGTAAACCAGCTGGCTGAACAGCTGACAGGGGTAAAGTCATATGCAGAAGCACTGAGAACCCAGTCCCATGAATTCATGAACAAATTGCACGTCATCCTTGGTCTGGTGAAAATGGAGGATTATACGAGATTAAAGCAATATATTAAAGAACTGGTATCGATAAATATGGATGAAGTGAGCGCCATATCTTCCAATATAAAAGATTCCGTGTTGGCTGGTTTCATTATGGGGAAGCTCAGCTATGCACGGGAAAAAGGTGTTGAGTTAACTATTGACTGCCACAGTGTCATTCCGGAAGCTGAGAACCCCGGGGTGACTCATCATTTGATCACTGTCATCGGAAATCTGTTGGATAATGGTATTGAAGCAACATCTGATTGTATAGAAAGAGAGGTGCTGATGGAAGTAACCTATGAAGATGATCTTCTTGAATTGATTGTAACGGATTCAGGTAAAGGAATCCCGGAGGAGAGCATAGATGACATTTTCAGGAAAGGGTTTTCGTCAAAAGGGGAAGGAAGGGGCTATGGTCTCTTCCTGGTAAAAGAGAGTCTCGATCAACTTGGCGGGACCTTGCATATTGAATCGAAAGAAGGATCAGGGACGACCATCTTCGTCCAGTTTGCGTATGGGGGGAAATAAATTGATCAACGTGTTAATTGTAGAAGACGACCCTATGGTGGCCAACTTCAATCAAATGTACTTACAAGACATACAAGGATTTAAATTAGTCGGTATTTCAAGTTCTATTAAACATGCAAAACACATGCTTAATGAATTCAATATCGATCTTATACTTTTGGACGTCTTTATGCCCGGAGAGCAGACAGGAATGGATCTCCTGGAAGAATTACGGGTAGAACAATATGAAGCTGATGTCATACTCATCACGGCTGCCGCTGAAGTAGAAAACATACAATCCGCCCTTCGGATGGGGGTTGTCGACTACTTGATAAAACCCTTTGAATTTGGACGTTTTAAGAACGCATTGACATCTTACCGGCATACAAGACAATCACTGCAGCAGCAGAAGACCATCGGCCAGGATGAGCTTGATCTGTTATTAAACAAAAAAATGCACAAAGCAAAAGATGAGGCCAGCCTGCCAAAAGGGTTGACGAGCAGCACACTTTCAGCAATCTATGAGGAAATCCGGAGATGTGCTGAAGAGTCATTTTCTACAGATGATCTTGCAGAAATCATGACGATATCCCGAGTATCAATCAGGAAATACCTTAAATTCCTGACTGATATCGGTGTGGTCGATGAAAGTCTGAATTATGGGATCGGAAGGCCGGTATATCAATATAAGTTAAATAAAATTAAATGTGCAAAAATCAAAAACTACCTTTAGCAGCCGCCCCCGCGGCTGCTTTTTTTAATTTCAAAAGTCAATCAATAGTTTCAAAACCTATGAATTCAGTAAGCGTTTTCATAAAGTTGATGAATAGCATATACTTTTCCGGCACGATTTAAGGTTCAGTGGGGGAAACGATCAGGGAAATTGATTTAAATCATTAATGATCAAACTCGAACAGGGGGATGTAAAAATTGGGACAAGTAAATTCAGCACTTGCAGTTAAGGAAGAAAAAGGGGAAGAGGGAAAGGTCTTATTGACAAAGAAGCGGTCATTGCAAATTTTCAATATACCGATTCTATGGTTTTTGGTTTTCTCAGGAATCACACTAGTAAGCTTATATACTGGGAATCTTCCCGGAGGAATGATTGGGACCCTTCTAGTCATGATGGTTCTCGGTGAACTGCTCGGCTGGGCGGGTGATCGAACTCCAGTTGTTAAGACATTCCTGGGCGGAGGGGCAATCATTGCGATTTTTGGTTCTGCGTTTATGGTATACGCAGGATTACTTCCAGAAGAGACAGTCACTACGATGACAGATTTCATGAAATCAGGAGGATTCCTGAATTTCTATATTGCTGCATTGATTACAGGAAGCATTTTAGGGATGAACTCGAAAGTGCTTGTGAAAGTAGGACTCCGATATTTCCTTCCGATTTTCGGAGCTGTTGCCGGAGCTGTCCTCATTGCCGGGCTGCTTGGATCTCTTGTCGGCTTCACTCTGCAAGAAGCCATACTGGTCATTACGATGCCAATCATGGGGGGAGGAATGGGGGCAGGAGCTGTCCCGATGAGTCAAATCTATTCTGAAATGATGGGGAATGATCCAAGCTACTATATTTCGATGCTTGTACCTGCTCTGGCGTTGGGAAATGTATTTGCCATCATACTTGCGTCAGTACTTGATATGATCGGGAAGAAAGTTCCTTCCTTAACCGGGAACGGTCAATTGATGAAAGGTTTCACATATGAGAAAACAAAGCAAACGTACAATGTGGAAAAGATGGGCGTCGGTTTATTGGCGGCTTTGACATTTTTTGCAGTCGGTACATTGCTTGGCACAGTTCTTCCTCTTCATCCATATGCCATCATGATCATTCTTGTGGCAGCGGCGAAGATTTCCAATATCATCCCTCAAAATGTGGTGGATGGGGCCAGTCAATGGTATCAGTTCGTGGCAAGTAACTGGACGTTTGCGCTGTTGTTTGGAATCGGAGTTGCCTATACTGACTTGAATACAGTGCTTGAAGCATTGACCCTTCAATATATATTAACAGTTTTCGGAGTGGTGCTCGGAGCGATCATCGGGGCTGCGATCCTGGGAAAACTGGTTGGATTTTATCCAATCGAATCAGCGATTACGGCAGGACTTTGCATGGCGAATATGGGGGGGACGGGAGATGTTGCGGTTCTATCCGCTTCTAAGAGAATGGAACTCATGCCGTTTGCTCAAATCTCCTCCCGCCTTGGAGGTGCACTGATACTATTATTGGCCGGTTTAATCATACCTCTTTTGTAAATACATGTTAAACTTAAGCGAAGGCTTGACTCTTGCAGTCAAGCCTATCTTTAATTATCTATGATTGTGGTGAAGAAAAATGGATGTCATATTGATTGTTCTGCCTGCTTTATTGGTTTTTGCTGTAGGATACATAGGGCAGAAGAAACTCGGCTTTGAAATCAACTCAATTTCTAAGATGGCCATATATTTAATGTATCCTTTCCTTGCATTCAAGACATTCTACGAGAATGAATTGAATATGGACTACCTTTATATTTTTATCTTTTGTCTGTCCCTTTGTGTACTGTTGATCGTAACGATCAAAATAGTCGCCAAGGCAAGGGACTATTCCAAGCCTAAAGTCTCTGCGATGATTCTTTCCGGCGTATTTATGAACAGCGGAAATTATGGAGTGCCTGTCATCCTGTTTGCGTTTGGGGAACTTGGTTTTCGATACGCCGTCATTATGATGGTGATTCAGTCGTTTTTAATGAATACGATCGGTTTGTATTATGCTGTCAGCGGGAGTGATAAGACAAGGGATAATAAGGAGATTTGGATGAAGATCATCAAAATGCCGATTCTGCACGGCGCATGGATAGGATTAAGTTTTCAGCTGTTTCAGCTTCATGTGCCGTTGTTCATGAGCCAAACCATTGATCTGATATCTCAAGCGACAATCCCTGTGATTATGGTGGTTTTAGGCATGCAGCTTGCCACTCTTGGTGGAAAAGCAGTGGAAAAAGGAGCGTTATCACTTGTTATCATTATGAGAATGGCCGCATCACCCGTGCTCGCTTTTATTCTTGTATCGTTCCTTCCTGTTAATACGGAACTCGGCGCGATTCTGATCATATTGGCAAGCATGCCGACTGCTGCCAATACGACGATGTTCTCCCTGCAATTCAACACGGAACCAGATTTGGTATCAGCCAGTACACTGATCACGACATTAATCAGTATCATAACGATTCCAATCATGCTGACTATCGTTTCTGTATAAGAGATCGATGCAAGGAGGAAGGGTATTCGGTAATAATATTATGTATACTCCATATCTTGAAAAAGATCATCCCGGACCTCCAGGATGACCTTTTTCTTTATTTATCTTTTCATGCTTTTTGCAAATTCCTTTGCCACTTTCGGTGTTCTTTTAGCTTCATTCACAGTATACATGATCGAGCTTTTTTTCATTTGAATGTCTGATTGAATTTCTCCCTGGGTTGTCTGAAGCTGCTCGGTTTCTGCAGTCACGCGATTCATATCTGCCTGAATATTGCTGACTGTTTGATTAATTGAATCAATCGCAGGTTTAGTTTCTTTGAATGTTTTCATTGCACTGACAGCAAGCAGTATTAAAGCAACTGCCACAATTGCGATACTTAAATAGATTAACCACATATGATCTCCACCTTTGCATATAATTCTGTTTTATTATACTTTCCCTGTTTTTAAGAAAATTAACTGTTTCAAATTCAAATTATTATTATTTTCTTACTATATGGCTTTACTAAAGGTCGTACAGCTAGTAATCTATTGATAAGTTTATGAGAGCGGAGGGACAGCCGATGGTAAAAGCAGTATTCTTTGATTTGGACGACACATTGTTATGGGATGCAAAAAGCATCCAGAGTGCTTTTGATGAAACGTGTAAATATGCGGGTTCTAAAAAGGATATAGATCCTGAGACATTAGAAAAGGAAGTAAGGAAAACCGCCAGGGAATTGTACTCTTCTTACGATACATATGAGTTCACGCAAATGATCGGCATTAATCCATTTGAAGGTCTATGGGGTGATTTTCCAGACGAACATCATGAACAATTTAAGAAAATGAAGGAAATCGTGCCTGAATACCGCGAACAAGCATGGACACTTGGATTAGAAAATGCGGGAATTCACGACAAAGATCTAGGCAGGGAATTAGCGGCGCGTTTCAGGACTGAACGGAAAAATCACCCTTTTGTTTATCAAGACACGTTCCAGGTACTGGACACATTAAAGGAGAAATACAGGCTGGTCCTTCTCACTAATGGTTCCCCTGATCTTCAACACCAGAAATTGCAAATGTCAAAGGAGCTTCTTCCTTATTTCGAAGAAGTCATTATTTCGGGTGCGGTGGGAAAGGGAAAACCCGATAAGGCAATGTTTCAGGATGCCCTTGATCGGCTGTCTCTTGCTAAGGAAGAGGTCATAATGGTAGGTGACAATCTAATGACAGACATAAAGGGTGCAAATCAAGCAGGCATAAAAAGTATATGGATAAATCGAAGGAATGAGAATCCCGAAGAAGTCATACCTGATTTCGAAATATCTGAGCTTAGCGAGCTTCCCCAATTGATGAAACAATTATAGTTGTTCTCATAATTAGTGTCCTATTTTCATAAAATGTGCACTGCATGGGGGTAGTTCTCATCATGAAGGAGGCACACCGTATGGCAGATGGATTTCATGAGAAACTGGTGGATGCGTCGATTGAAAAAGTATGGGAGATTGTAAGTGACCTTGAGAAATGGGCTGCGCTGGTCCCCGGCTACATGGAACATACAATAATCAGTGATGCAGAGTCAGAATGGAAATTCAAAGTGGATGCAGGTCTTTTCAAAAAAAAGATTCATGCAAAAGTGGAAATCAAAGAATGGGTTAAACCGAATAAAGTATCATTCACTTTAACAGGGCTCAATGAAAAGTTTACCGGCAGCGGTTCATTCGAAGCATCCCGTCTGACAACGCACGAGACCGTTGTAAGAGGAAGATTGTCCATCAAGCCTGATAGTTCAATGGGCAAATTGATCACTCCCATAATTGAAAGAATGGTCCCCGATATGACTAGGGAATTAACAAACAATGTTTCCGATGAGATTGAAAGACTCTATTCCCACAATTTATAAAGATGACGAAGCTGAACCAGCGGAGTAAATAATCCGCTGGTTCTTCCAATTAAATCTGAAAAATCGGGTGATATCCCGTCAGAGGTTCGTTGTTAGTTGAAAAAACATAGGTTATGCTAAGATATAAACCGGCTTGCATAAAGCAGGGAATGGTTTTATCGAAAAATGCAAGTAACTACATATACTATAAGCAGTAAGATTTAAAGAGGGGTCATATGATGCAAAACCTTGAATCGATCCGTGAAAAAGCGATTGAGGAAACAAAAATGAAGATAGAAGAAGATATTTCGCATTTCCTTGCATCACACAAGGAATGTCCTTCATTTCAGGACTATTTGTCAGAAAGAAGCGGTTTTTTTCAGCAGATTTGGTTGAATACATGGCTGAACAAGGTGACAAATAATATTCTTAGAAGTCATAAAAAAGCATTTTTGCGTAATAAGGGATATGAAGTAGAAGGCGTCGATAAAAAGATTCTGAATAAAATGTTTCGAAATGAAATCCGGAATGAACGCCCTTTCCATGTTAGAGAGTGGGTGCAGGAGCATGCACCTGACGAGCTGGAATGGGAAACTCGTCACCGCAAGGAAAGAGAACGTTATCTCAAAGACATGGAAGAAAGGATTACGGCTTCCCAAAGAAAAGGTGTTCAAAAAGAAATCTTATACTTCCTGGAACAAAAGGTCGAAGAACAGGAAGTTAACTGGTATTTGGAATTAAGGTATGTTTTTTCAAAAAAGATCGTGAGTGACTTGAATTCTAAACCGAAATATAAACAAATCGACCCGTATGCTCTTGAGGACAAGTTAGAAGAACAAGGAATGCTCAGCAATCATGAATTTACTACGGTCGCTGACATGCTAATGGAATTTACTGGATCGATTCATAAGAAAAGTGAACAATGGGAACGAAATCTTTGGGAATACGAAACATATCATTATCCATATGAGCGGTTCATTTTTACTTACACAGAGAATATTATTTCAGCCTATGTATGTGAGAATCTCCCGGCCGATATCCTTGTTTCCTATAAGGAAATTTACGGAAGGAACCTTTCACAGGAGCAGGTTATTAAATGGGCACAATCTGTCATCCTGAAAGAAAAAACTCTTTTCTTCAATTGGATCCGCCAGGAATATGTCATCGATTTAGTGGAGCTTGCAGCTGTACCTTTTGATATAGATGAGCATCTATCCCTTTATAGAACAGCGCTTGAAAAGAGAATTCAGCGTAAAGAAGAAGAAGAAGCGTTAATAAGAGAAAAGCAAGAAGAAGAGGCGCGGATTCTTCAAGACATTTTCGGTCAGGAATACAGCCCATCCCAAAGAAAAGGGATAGAATACGTCCTCCATATAGGAGAAACGAATACAGGGAAAACGCATAAAGCGTTGACCCGCATGAAAGCTGCCGATAGCGGTATTTACCTTGCCCCCTTAAGATTATTGGCGCTGGAAGCTTTTGATAAACTGAACAGCGAAGGAGTGCCGTGCAGTCTTAAGACTGGAGAGGAAGAAAAAGAAGTCGCCGGGGCACGTCACATGGCATGCACAGTTGAGATGTTCCACGAAAAGGATGAATACGAAGTCGTCGTTATCGACGAAGCACAGATGCTCGCTGATCAGGACCGAGGTTTCTCATGGTATAAGGCCATAACGAAAGCAAGGGCAAAAGAGGTCCATATTATCGGGAGTGAAAATGTACGGACTCTTTTACTTGGTCTTGTTGGAGAAGATGACGTGCAGGTGCACAATTACGAAAGAGAGATTCCTTTACAGGTTGAAAAGAAGGAATTTAAATTGAAGCATGCAAGGCAGGGAGACGCCATTGTATGCTTTTCCAGGAAGAAAGTGCTGGATACAGCATCCAGGCTTCAGAATAACGGCCACAAAGTGAGCATGATTTATGGAAGCATGCCGCCAGAGACGCGAAAGAAACAAATGATGCAGTTCATTACCGGTAAGACAAAGGTAATCGTGGCAACAGACGCGATCGGAATGGGATTGAACCTGCCGATCAGGAGAATCGTATTTCTTGAAAACGATAAGTTTGACGGGACGAGAAGAAGGCTCCTTACATCACAGGAAGTCAAGCAGATCGCAGGAAGAGCTGGAAGAAAAGGTATCTATGAGGCAGGGAAGATCGCCTTCACAAAGGATATTAAAAAAATGACGCACTTATTGACGCAGGAGGACCCTTCCCTTAAGACATTTGCGATAGCCCCTACAAGCAGTGTTTTTGAACGATTCCAGCGTTATTATCATGATCTTGATACCTTCTTCGATTTATGGGACCGGTATGACAGTCCTTATGGGACAGAAAAAGCTTCTTTAACTGAAGAGAAAGAATTGTACGGACTCGTCCGGGGGACAGATATAGAAGCAAGGCTCTCTCTTAATGATTTATACGGATTTCTGCACCTGCCGTTTTCTAAGAAAGAAAACAAGCTTACTCAGCAATGGCTGGATTCCATGCATGCGATTGTCCATGACGAAGAGCTTCCCGAGCCTGATATCAGCAATAAGAACCTCGAACAGAAGGAAATTTCATATAAAGCGGTAGGTCTGCATTTATTACTTCTTTACCGTTTAGGCAGGCAGACAGAAGCATACTATTGGGAAAGAACAAGGCAGGATATCGCTGATGGTGTTCATGAAAGCCTGCGGACCGAAGTGAAAGGTCTTTCAAAGAGATGCAGGACTTGCGGGAAGAAGCTTCCTCCCAACTTTGGTTTCCCTATTTGCGACCGGTGCCATTCGTTGAAGCGTAAGCGGAGGGATAGGAGGAAGGGGTAAGCCGACATTTGTAAGTTGAATACGCAAAAAAAGCAAGCGGGATGCAGGAATAAGTAGTTCAGCTTTGGAATGCTAAACTAGAAATAGCAGTCCAAAATGGACTGCTTATTTACTATGATTTCGTAATAAAAGTCACATAATAAAATTCTTTAATTGAGTTAGTCACCCAAAGGAAGGGGACTTAAAATAAGGGGAAATTTTTCCGTTAAACTGAAGAATTCAGCTAGGAAAAGGTAAATAAGGGAAGGATTTTCCGTTAAGCATGCTTAGTAAGCCATTTTTCATGTTTTTTAAGTGAATAGAAGAATATTCTTCCCCTATTTGAACTACTTTTTTCAATATTTCTTACATAAGGGAAATTTTTTCCCTTATGTATAAGCTCATGGTGCTGGTTTTTTACTTGATTCTCGCATTTAACACCATCCGTTATGTCTTTTATGCCATTCCGCAAGTGAATTCGCCATGTAAATCAAAAGACTACAATATATTTCAGTGTTGGGAAACATAATGCGATTTTAGATACGAAAACACTCTTGAAACAAAAGATATGCCGTAATAGCAATAAAAAACAGCATACGAATAATGTTACAGATTCGTATGCTTAAAGAAATTGGATGTTAACATTTATTCTTCTAAACTGAACTACTTAGATAAAGGAAAGTCTTGCTTTTTTATTCCATTACCGGCTGAAGAAGTTCTCTGTATAATAAGGCTGCGATTCCCCGTTAAAGGCAACCCCTACACCGAGATATTCATAGTGAGACTGAAGGATGTTATCCCTGTGACCTTTTGAATTCATCAATCCTTCATGTGCAAAAATTGAACTCATCTGACCGTAGGCAAGATTTTCACCTGCTGTCCTGAAAGCGACATCGTCTTCTTCCATCCGGTCAAAGGGAGATTTTCCTTCGAGGTTTGTATGGCTGAAATAATTATTGTCCGCCATATCCAAACTGTGCTTGCGTGCCGTCTTTTTCACCCCATTATCCCATGTAAGGGGAGACAATCCATGATTTACCCTCGCGGCATTGGTAAGGTCGAATAACTGAAACTCGAATCCTTCTTTCAGTTCCGGATTCGGTTCTGTATAAAATCCCTGCTTCTTTTGTTCCAGACTTTGATCAATGATTTGCACAGCTGTGACAGATTCCTGTTCATGTTTGTCATAAAAGACGGTGACATAGCTGTCATCGACCTGGAAGACATCATGTTCTCCATTGTTCTGGAGCTGGTAGACCGTAAGTCCTTTTCTTATTGACGTCAAGGGATCACCAAGCCTGCCTTGAACCGTTTCTTTCGGGCTGTCAATTTCTATCCCTTCAGAAGAAGTCAGCAGGTCCTGATTGGTATATAATCCATTTACATGCTGTTCGGCATCATAGGACACCATAAAGAAATTTTGATAATCTTCATGATAGGTATGCCAGTACGCCCCGTATTCGTTAAGTGTTTTACGCACTGGAGCCCCAAGCTCTTTTTCCACGGAATCACGGGAGTCACCCAGTTCAATATTATGTATGGAAAATTCCTGGTTTTCCGGAGCGGAAAGAGACGGCTTATCGATTGTTCCCGGGCCTTTACTGTCTTCACCATTTTTTATTTCTCCGATGGACTCATCCAGTTTTACCAAAAGCAGATTCAATTCTTTATAAAATTGGTCAAAAGCACCCTGGACTCTCGGACTGTCTTTCATTTCCTGTATTTTAGAAAGCATGGAATCCAGTCCGGTCGCCTCTACTTTTTCTTCCCACACAGGTTTTGAACCATATGCAATAAATATAACTACTATAAGCATCAATAATCGCTTCATGCGGTAACACTCCAATCTATCCTTCATTTTACCCAAAAAAGCATGGAAGGAAAACGTCTGGAAAACTTTTCAACTCTGTATACCCCAGAATGGATCCTTTCAATCCATATTCCCTGTTTTAGTATAGTTTTGTATGGGTAACATAAAAAGTAGATTCCATTTAAGACCGGAAATTATTGAAAAGGGGAATAAATCAATGAAACTGACACATGAAGAAAGAATACAGCTGCATGAATTTAATAATCTTACAAAGTCCTTGAGTTTCAATATGTATGATATTTGTTATACAAAGACAAGGGAAGAGAGGGAGGCCTACATAGAATATATCGATGAACAGTACAATGCAGAAAGGCTCACAAAGATCCTCACGCACGTTTCGGATATCATAGGGGCACATGTCCTGAATATCGCGAAACAGGATTATGTACCGCAGGGGGCAAGTGTGACGATCCTGGTGTCAGAGGGACCCATCGTTGAAGTCCCGACTGAACATTTCGATGAATCGCCGGGTCCGCTTCCATCTTCCGTGACGATGCATCTGGATAAAAGCCATATCACAGTTCATACTTATCCTGAATATCATCCTCATGAAGGGATCAGTACATTCCGTGCAGATATTGATGTATCCACGTGCGGAGAAATATCGCCATTAAAGGCCCTCAATTATCTGATTCATTCATTCGACACGGATATCATGACGATGGATTACCGGGTCCGCGGTTTCACAAGGGATATCAATGGACGAAAATTATTCATTGATCACGATATTAATTCCATCCAGAATTATATTCCGGAAGAAATCAAAGAAGAGTATGACATGATAGATGTAAATGTCTATCCACAAAATATCTTCCATACAAAATGTAAATTGAAGGAATTTGACTTGAATAACTATCTGTTCGGTTATTCGAAGGAGAAGCTTGAAAAGGAAGAGGCTGACGAAATAACGAAGAAATTGAAGATGGAAATGGATGAAATCTTTTACGGGATGAATATACACAACCAATACTAAACCGATCCCCTGCTGGTCCTTGCCGGCAGGGGATTTTTTTAAAAAAAATAATATGCCGCCAACCCGCTGGATCTATTCATTCAGTATAATAGAGATGAAAGCTAATTATAAGGAGGAATACCCATGAATTCACATGAAATAGATTTTAAGCTGCACGGGGATGACATGCAGTTTGTGGAAATCGAGCTTGATCCAGGAGAAAGTGCTGTTGCGGAAGCGGGAGGCATGATGATGATGGATGACGGCATCTCGATGGAAACGATCTTCGGTGACGGGGCCCATGATGGAAGGGGAGGAGGTTTATTCGGCAAACTGGTCGGAGCCGGTAAACGTTTGTTGACAGGGGAAAGTTTATTTATGACTGTCTTTACGAACGAAGGAAGCGGCAAGAAACATGTTTCGTTTGCAGCGCCATACCCTGGTAAAATCATACCCGTTGACTTAAGTGAATTAGGCGGGAAAGTCATCTGTCAGAAGGATGCTTTCTTGTGTGCAGCAAAAGGTGTGGCAGTCGGGATCGATTTTCAAAAGAAACTGGGAACAGGTTTTTTCGGCGGAGAAGGATTCATCATGCAAAAATTAGAAGGGGACGGTCTCGCATTTTTGCATGCCGGGGGCACGATACATAAAAAGGAACTTCAGCCGGGTGAAATGCTTAGAGTCGATACAGGCTGCCTGGTCGCCATGACAAAAGATGTGGAGTACAACATTGAGTATGTAGGAAAGATTAAGTCTGCTTTTCTCGGAGGAGAAGGACTGTTCTTCGCCACGGTGCGCGGCCCCGGGACTGTATGGATTCAATCACTTCCCTTCAGCCGCCTGGCAGAAAGAATTTATGCAAACGCCCCTGGAGGCGGTAAATCAACTGGAGAAGGCAGTATTTTAGGAGGAATCGGTGATTTCTTGAACGGTGATGATTAATATATTTAGAGAATCCGAGACAGCAGGTTATTTGCTGTCTTTTTTATTTGCCGGTTTATGCCAAAAAGGCAAATAACGCCTTCAAGGCCCATTCATCTTATGCTTGTCGCCTCTGACCAAGCCGCCTCCGCTTTTCTTATTGTCCAGCTCCGGCGGCTAGAGGCTCGAGGTCATTAGCTAAATGGTCCATGAAGGCAAATAACGCCTTCAAGGCCCATTCATCTTATGCTTGTCGCCTCTGAACGAGCCGCCTCCGCTTTTCTGTGTTATTCACCCATTTTTTCTTCCTGACATATGTAATAGTAGATGAAATGGAAAGGGTGGTTTTATGTCAGGGATTGTACGGCATTATTATGCAGGAGGCAATACAGCGAAAGGATTTTACAGTCTGTATGATTCGGTCCTGGATGGAATGAATCGGTTATTTATATTGAAGGGCGGGCCGGGAACGGGTAAATCCTCGCTAATGAAGGATATAGGTCAAAGATTCCAAGAAAGAGAAATTGACGTTGAATATTTGCATTGTGCATCCGATAATCAATCGATTGACGGAGTGATCCTGCCTCAGTGGGGAGTGGGGATTGTAGACGGGACGGCACCCCATATAATCGAACCGAAGGCACCGGGTGTGATTGAAGAGTATATAAATCTCGGTACAGCCTGGGATTCAAGTGTACTGAAAGGACATAAAGAAGAAATTCTGGAGTTGAATGATCTAATTTCCGATAAATTCCAGACGGCATATAAGACATTTGCTCAAGCTTTGGCGGCTCACGACGATATAGAAGAAATTTACATCTCCAATATGGACTTTGACAGAGCAAATGAATTAACCCAGGAACTGATCAGCTTATTTTATCGAAATGAGTCCCTTGATAAAGATGCAAGAGTAGTCCACCGGTTCCTTGGTGCGGCTACACCCGATGGAGCTGTCGATTATATCCAAAACCTGACCCAGGATGTGGAGAAACGCTATTTCATCAAGGGCCGTGCCGGCTCGGGGAAATCGACTATGTTAAAGAAAATTGCAGCGGCGGGTGAGGAAAAAGGGTTTGATGTTGAAATCTACCATTGCGGTTTTGACCCGAACAGTCTGGATATGGTCATTATCCGCGAACAAGGGATTGCCATATTTGACAGCACAGCCCCGCATGAATATTTCCCCGACCGCGATAGTGACGAAATCGTCGATATGTACGAACGCTGCATCACTCCAGGCACCGATGAGAAGTTCGCTGAGGATATTGCCAGGACCACTAAGGGGTATAAAGATAAAATGAAAGAGGCAATCTCGTATCTGAGTGAAGCGCAGGCACTTCGAGGAAATCTGGAGGCCCTTTATGTAGATGCGATGGATTTCAATGAAGTTGATCGACTAAAAAAAGAAATATTCAATGAGATGGATTCCATTGTTGAAACGAAATAAAAAGTGTAGATCACGCGGTGAAGACTGCGTGATTTTTTCTGTGCAACGGAATTGACAATATACCTATACAGGTATATGATTGACTCAAGAACAATTTATGAAACTTTCTACAGGAGGAATTTACTTATGAAAGAATTATCAACAAAAGAAGTACAGGAATTACTAAAAAATGATGAACCCAACATAATCGATGTCAGGGAGGATGATGAAGTAGCAGCTGGTATGATACCTGGCGCCGAGCATATCCCACTTGGATCGATTGAATCACAGATGGATGAACTGGATAAGTCCAAAGAATATATCATGGTGTGCCGTTCGGGCGGACGAAGTAGACGAGCTGCTCAGATCCTTGAAACTCAAGGTTTTAAGGTTATTAATATGACTGGTGGAATGATGGCTTGGGAAGGCGCAGTCAAATAAATTTTTTTGAGTATTTTTATACCCTATTAGGTATTATTTTTAACCAACAGGAGGAATTATAATATGAGTAAAAAAGTAGCAATCATCGCGAGTAATGGTGGATTATTTGATGCATATAAGGTTTATAACATTGCAACGGCAGCAGCTGCAACAGATCAGGAAGTAGCTATTTTCTTCACATTTGAAGGGTTGAATTTAATTCATAAAGAAGCCCATCAACAGCTGCCGATGCCTGAAGGTAAAGAACATTTCCAAGAAGGATTCAACAAAGCTAATGTACCTGCCATTCCCGAGCTAGTAGAAATGGCAAAAGAAATGGGTGTTCGATTTATTGGCTGTCAAATGACTATGGACGTCATGGGGCTGGATAAAGAAGCTTTCGTAGACGGTATCGAGGTAGGCGGAGCCGTAACGTTTTTGGATTTTGCCAAAGATGCGGATGTTACATTAACATTCTGATGATAAATTGACAGCAGAAGAGAGCTATTGGGTTTTCCCGGTGGCTTTTTTTCAAAAAAATTGCCAACGGAAGAAGGGATCCTTATGAGGAAATGGGTCTACTTTGTCACCTTAAGTTCAAATGCTCCTTATGTGATCAGAGAAGGTATTGAACGACAGAAAATGGGCGATGAGGTGAAGATTTTTTTCGATTTGGATGGAGCATATGTCCTCAATAAAGGTTACACACAAAAAATCGAGAGGTCCTATGGAGTGGATATGGAGAACTTGCTTCAAGAAGCCCTTTCTTACGGGATCGAGCTCTATGGCTGCCAGATGAATATTCTTGTAGCAGATGGATTGGAATTAGTCGATGGCGTCGAGTTGGCAGGTGTCGTCACTTTTCTCGAGATTGCTTATAAAGCGGATGCCGTATTAAGTTATTGAGAGGGGCGTGAAAGTATGGTTGAAAGAAAGGTAGTAGTCTTTGCACTGCATGATGAACTGGAATCTGTTTATCCTCCTTTGAATCTTGCTGTCGGTGCAGCGTCTTCCGGGGCAGATGTCATACTGGCATTCTCAAGGAAAGGTGTCAACATTTTGACAAACAACTTTGTTCCTAAGCCATCGAAAGGAATCGGATATTTATCACAGGCACTCGCTGCATTCAATGCCCCTACAATCAACGAGCTGGTTGAGCTGGCAGCCGAAGCCGCAGTGCGCTTTTATATAGTGGATGCTGACCATCATGAAAAATTGGATCTAATCTATCCTGCAGAGCAGGTGCCCATCAAGTGGGTGCTGAATGAAAGTAATTCAGCCGATTTGTTTGTTCATTTTTAGAACGTGACAGTGAGGATGATAAGTATGAACTGGAAGAAATCAAATTGTGGAAATGGAACATGAAGCATCGCTGCAAAGAAAAGCCGCAATCGGTATATACCGCCGATATGACCGGGGATGTGGCTGTGGCTCCTGGCAGGAGTTATTTTACTATTGAATAAGATTTTCTAGAGAAGGAGTCAAATAAGGCTCCTTCTTATTTTATCCTATTGATTTTTCCTACTTAAACCTTCAATATTAATATGCGAACAATTATTAGCAAAAGAAAGTAGGAACTGTACTTGAATACATTTAGATCCTTAGGGATTTCAGAAGAAATGGATAAAACCCTCTCGAGGATGGGCATCTTGAAACCGACACCCATTCAGAGTGACGTCATTCCGGAATTAATGAAAGGCCGGGATGTCATGGCAAAAGCACAAACCGGTTCTGGAAAAACATATGCATTTGCCTTGCCGATACTTGAAAGAAGTAAAAAGGGCAGCAGCCACATCCAGGGGATCATCGTCACACCCACGAGAGAATTAACGATACAAATTGCAGATGTCCTGAAACAACTGACAAAAAAACAAAAAAACACCGGCATCTTAGCGATGTACGGCGGTCAAAGTCATGATGAGGAAGTAGAAGAACTCAAAAACAATCCGGCTTATCTTGTCGGTACGCCGGGCCGGGTATTGGATCAAATCAAACGAGGAAATCTGGACCTTTCCCATATCCGTTTTTTTGTGCTGGATGAAGCGGATCAGATGCTGCAGATCGGTTTCTTGAATAAGGTAGAGGAAATCATAAAGGCCACACCGAAGAAGAGGCAGATGATGCTGTTTTCGGCCACCATGCCGGCACCGGTCAAAAAGTTGGCCCTTAAATATATGAAAGATCCTAAAACAATCGAAATTGAGGAAAAAGCATCACCTTCAACGATCAATCAATTTGCCATCTTCACGGTCGATAAAGCAAAACAGGAAACGATCCTTCAATTAGTGGAAGCATTCAACCCGCAGAAGGCGGTGATATTCTGCCGCACCAAACGAAGGGTCTCGAAACTTTATCAGGTTCTTAAATCAAACGGTACGAAAGCGGGGGAACTTCATGGCGATATCCCGCAGGAAAAGCGTAAAGAAGTGATGGAAGCGTTCAGAAAAGGGGAAATACCCCTTCTGGTTGCAACGGATGTAGCTTCACGGGGTCTGGACATCGAGGGGGTTACCCATGTCTTCAATTACGATATTCCTGAGAACACCGAATCGTATACCCATCGGATAGGCAGAACAGGAAGAGCTGGATCGGAAGGTTTATCTTATACTCTCTATACCTCTGAAGACAGACCGATACTTGATAAAATAGAAAGTGATTTACAAACAAGGATTCAAAAACAAAATCTGGGGAACACCATCTCTCTTAAAGACAAAGAGAGCCCAACATCCAAAAAGAAAAAAAATAAAAGAAAAAGAGCTTCTTCAAACTCTAACCATTCACCAAATAAAAGCAGCAAAGGGCAAAAGCCCGAAAAAGAAGGCTTTTACGGAAAACGGCCAGGAAAGAAAAAATCGGAAAAGGACTCCCGTGAAACAGCAGGATCCTCTTTTAAAGAGAATAAAGAACGAAAAAAAGCTGTCAGCCAACGTCCTAATTCAACCAAAAAGCCGTCAGTCCGTCCAACAAAACCAAAAAACTAACACCAAACGTTAAATCTAAAAAAAAAACCGAGCTGATTTGCTGCAGCTCGGTTTTTTTGTGGAAAGTAAGTATGGTATTTTGCAAAAAAAGGGTGATAGTGTGTCAACCTATCCTATTTTAAAACTGGTTCCAGGAGCTAATTGGAGTGCAAAACGCAGACTACTATCAGAAATGCGGATGGGCTTTGCCCAGAGGCGTGTGGCTTATGACAAGCGCATCTAAACCCTGCAGATGGACACTTATTCCCCATGATATAAGGAAGGAAGCTCACGGGCTACCCGCGGAAAGCGAAGTTTTGCACGGAAATCAATAGCGGAGATAAATGGAGTCAATAAGTTGAGAAGTCAAAAATGAGCTTCTCTATTTTGGGTTGCCTAAAAACCAAACCAAATCGGAAATTATTAGCGGAATTCAGAGGCAGTACACAAATGAGGGTAGTTAAGTATTGGCTTATTCTTTTCCAGCAAGCTTCAGATATCAAAAAAATTCGATATTATTCTAATATATCAACCAATTTATACTATGTTATTTTAGAATAATGATAGATTTTCAATCTGTTATGTTACGATAACAGCAGGGATAAGAATAGAAAAAAGGAGATTTTCAAACTACAATGAAATTAGTTTCGTGGAATGTAAATGGTATAAGAGCCTGTGTAAAAAAAGGATTCCTGGACTACTTTAAGGAAGTCAATGCAGATATTTTCTGTATCCAGGAAACGAAACTCCAGGAGGGTCAAATTGACTTGGAGCTGCCAGGGTATGAACAATACTGGAATTATGCTGAACGGAAAGGATACTCGGGAACGGCCGTTTTCACTAAAAAGAAACCCCTTTCTGTATCATATGGTTTACAAGAGGGGGAAACTGAACCTGAGGGCAGGATCATCACCTGTGAGTTTGAACGCTTCTATCTTGTGAATGTATACACGCCAAATTCCAAAAGAGATTTATCAAGACTGGCTGAAAGACTCAAATGGGAGGATACGCTCCGGGATTATCTGATAGAACTCGATGGGACAAAGCCGGTGATCCTATGTGGAGATCTGAATGTCGCGCATAAAGAGATAGATCTTAAGAATGACCGTGCAAACCGTGGCAATTCAGGGTTCACGGATGTAGAGCGGGGAAAGATGACGCTGTTTCTTGAATCAGGGTTTGTCGATACATTCAGGTATTTATATCCGGATAAAGATGAATCCTATACGTGGTGGAGCTATATGAGCAAAGTCAGGGAGCGGAACATCGGCTGGCGAATCGATTATTTTATCATGTCAGGCCGGATGGCTGCGGACATAGAAGATGCAGGCATTCACTGCACGATTTTAGGAAGCGATCATTGTCCTGTATACTTGAAGCTGGACGGGAACATTTAAATAAATGAATGAAGTGAGGAATAAGGATGGGAACTGATAAATTGAATGTTGAGGCACTTTCAATCGATGTATGTAATAAAGAGACAGATGAACTCATCAGGCAGGAATCTTCTTCGTTTTTGGAGGAACCTTTGAAGTATCTGAAGACGAATGAAAATGAATATATCTTCCTCGAGGCAGATGTGTTCGAGGAGATTAGGATTGATGGACTGTCACTGGAACTCGATGACCTGTTCGGCCATTACGATGCCATGTTCGGGTTGAAGCTGCAAAAGAAGTACAGAGAAGAAATCGTCTCTTTCTTCCAAAGTCTGCAGGGGAAGAAGGGGTTTAATCTTCTTTTTAACGGTGAAGACGGCTTGTGGGATGTCAATCTTTCACTCAATGATCTTCCTGCTTATCATGATGATATGACGGTAAAGGAAGCAGTTGAAGAGCTCTATTCGCATCTTTCTGGACTGCTTGAAAAAGTCCAGGGGAAAAAGTAAGCACCCCGGTTACGTTTCGGGGTGCCGATAGTGAATTATTTCTCTTGTTTTCTTAACCGGTCCAATTCCTCTGATACCACAATGGCAAGGTCTGTATTGCCGAATAAGGAGAGTACGCCCAACAGGGTAGAGTCTGCGATTTCTTCGGATTCTTCCTTCGGCACCGTCAGGTCGATTCCCTGCTTAAGTGCAGGGTTTGCCTCTTGTTCAGGATAGGCCTTTTTATAGATGTCTGCAGGATTGAGGTCATTGTTCACACACCACTGCGCAAACACAAGAATCATCATGTTTTCGTCTTTCTGATAATTTGAAATGATTTTGTCTTCAAGTTCTTTATTGTTCATTTTAGTCGCTCCTTCAAGTTTCTTTCGACTATCATTATATCGAAGGACAGATGCAAATCCTATTAAAAAAGATGAACGGGAATCATGGTTTTCTTTTAAAATGATTCCGTGTATAATTGAGAGATATGGAAAGCGAAAGGAAGATATTTTTTCATGATCATTACTGGCCATACGATGCAAGAACTTAAAGATCCAACAGGTATTTTAACCGGCAGCCGCCATCAAATGATGCTGGCGATTGAAGTTCCTGAAGACGATGAATTGTATTCAGAGTCCGGGTTATATATACAAACCATCTTTGTTCAAGACGGAGATGTTTCAAGAATAGCCCAATACCAAATCATTGAAAGGGACACTGAGTCCATTCTCGATTTTGAATTGGAAGAAGATGAAGAAGCAATGCTTCTTCAATATTGCAAAGAAGCCATGAACAAATGACTGTAAACATCTTATCTTTTCTGGATAAGATGTTTTTTTATGCTCAAAAGTATTTAGCAGTTTCTGTCAGCGGTTCTTCTTCGACCTGCTGAAAACATTGTCGGAATAGGATGTATCAAAATGAAAGAGTATGCTATAATGATGCTAGCATATGATAGCACATTGTTTTATGGAGGGTTTAACACTTTATGAGCAGCAATGATAGAATTCAGCTTAATGTCAGAGTCGACAAAGAAACGGCTCAGCAATTGGACGAAATTGTAGAATATTATCAGGAAAAAGCAAAGATTGGCAGAATCTACAAAGGCGACGTTTTGACAGATATCATCAAAAAATCCCATGAACTGATGTTAAAACAAATCGCCATCCAAAACCGAAAATACTAAAAGTCTTATTGAAGAGCATATACATCCTGAATGTATACGCTCTTTATTTATCACTTCAATGCCGGATATGGTAAGATAACAACAAACAATAATACGAACGAGGGATTGATTGTGCAGCTTCCGGATAAATTTATCAGGCTACAAAAAAGTTCAAGTATTTCACCCTATATATGGAGTATCATAAGCATTCTCCCATTTTATTTTATATTTCAATCCTCTTCATCGATTGAAATCATAGTCGGCATTACCTTGACGATATTATTCTTTATTTTTTTGCGGCTTGCTTTCCTGTCAAAAAATTGGCCGGTTTACGTATGGACCTCTTTATTAATCGCCATCTCCATCACGATGACCATTCAGTTTAATTTTATTTATTTTGCATTTTACATAGCTTACTATAACGGGAATATAAAAAATCGAATCGCTTTCTTGACGCTGTATGTTATTCACCTGGTTCTTACAACTGCATCGATCAACTATAAATTCGTGGAACAGGCGGCTCTCTTTCTCTCCCAGATTCCGTTTATCCTGATCATCTGGATCAGTGTCATCCTGCTTCCTTTCAACATATACAATCGCAACAAACAAGGATGGCTTGAAGAAAAGCTGGAAGATGCGAATAAACGGATATCAGAACTTGTCAAACAAGAGGAAAGACAGCGGATCGCACGGGACCTGCATGATACGTTAGGACAAAAGCTGTCTCTTATCGGTTTAAAAAGTGACTTGGCGCGGAAACTGATTTACAAAGATCCCGAACAGGCAAAAGAGGAGTTGAAAGATGTGCAGCAAACAGCAAGGACAGCACTCTCTGAAGTCCGTACGATGGTCTCACAAATGCGCGGGATACGCTTGGAAGATGAAATGGTAAGAATCAAACAGATCCTTAAAGCAGCAGAGATTGAATTGATCATTGATGAAGAGACCCCCATACCCGCCACTTCACTCTTTCTGGAAAATATTTTGAGTATGTGCTTGAAAGAAGCCGTCACAAACGTCGTAAAGCACAGCCGGGCGGATTCTTGCAAGATAACCATCGATGATCATGATAATGAGTTGACAATAAAGGTAAGAGATAACGGCATCGGACTTTACAAGGACAAAGATTTGTCCAAAGGCAGCGGATTAAGGGGAATGGAGGAGCGTCTGGACTTCGTCAACGGGACGCTCGATATCATTTCTGATAAAGGCACGATATTGATCATGAGGGTGCCTAAAGTGATCAAGCAGATAGGGAGGGATTGAAATGATTCGCATCGTGATTGCAGAAGATCAGAGGATGATGCTCGGTGCACTGGGCTCGTTGCTTGATTTGGAAGATGACCTGGAAGTAGTGGGGAAGGCGGGCAATGGGGAAGAAGCAATCTCCCTCGTCCGCCGCCTGAAACCTGATATCTGTATGATGGATATTGAAATGCCCGAGAAGACAGGCCTTGAAGCAGCTGAAGAATTGAAAGGGGAAGAATCCAAAGTCATCATCCTCACGACATTTGCCCGTTCCGGCTATTTTCAGCGGGCTATCAAGGCCGGCGTGAAAGGCTATTTGTTGAAGGACAGCCCAAGTGAAGAACTGGCAAGCTCCATCCGTCTTGTCATGCAGGGGAAAAGAATGTATGCCCCTGAATTGATGGATGATATGTACAGCGAGGAAAATCCGTTAACAGACCGTGAAAAAGAAGTGCTGGAATTGGTCGCAGATGGAAAAAACACTAAGGAGATCGCCGAGGAACTCCAGTTGAAGACAGGGACGGTACGCAACTACATTTCCACCATCCTTGATAAGCTCGAAGTAAAAAATCGAATTGAAGCCATTACACATTCCAAAGAAAAAGGCTGGTTTAAATAAAAAGCTGGTTTCTAAAAGATTGCTGCTTTTCGTTAAATAGGCGTGCAGGGGAATAGAGCTTGCGGACATGCTCATTTTGAATCAAGTTTCCGTTTTTTCTTGTGTGTAGAACAACATAGTATACGAAAAAAGCCAAATAAAAAAAGATTGACAAGAAATATATTCATGTTACGATAACATCGAATTCAAAATTTCATATGACGATCCACTAGGGGTGCCTTTCATGAAGGCTGAGATTAAAGTGTGACTTTAAGACCCTTTGAACCTGATCTGGTTGAGACCAGCGTAGGGAAGTGGTGTTTGAAGGTTACAAATTTATTTTGGTGTGATGCCTTTTCAAGCCACTTTCTGTTCGCTTTTTGCGTATGGAAAGTGGCTTTTTGTTTATCCCTGTGATGGGTCGTCATGGTAAAGGAGAGTCTTTTATGACATTTTCTATTGAATTAAGGAAAGAAGTCGATGAGGTTTGGGAGGCAAGCTTTAATCATCCGTTTGTAAAAGGGATTGGGGATGGTACGCTGCCGCTTGAAAAATTCCGATATTACATTCTTCAGGATGCGTATTATTTATCTCACTTTTCCAGGGTGCAGGCATTGGGAGCTGCCAAAGCACCCGATTTACATACGACATCAAGAATGGCAGCCCATGCACAGGGAACGAATGAAGCAGAATTATCCCTGCATGAAACATTCTCTGCTCAACTTGGGATTACAGATGAGGAAAAGAAACGATTCAAGCCTGCTCCGACCGCGTATGCATATACTTCCCATATGTACCGGGCAGCACAATTCGGCGGGCTAAAAGAAATTCTCGCAGCAATCCTGCCCTGTTACTGGCTTTACCATGAAGTCGGGGAGCGCCTTAACATGTATACTCCTGATGAACCAATTTACAAGGAGTGGATTTCAGCTTATGGCGGCGAATGGTTCGGCGAGTTAGTGAAAGAGCAGATCAATCGGTTGGATCAGCTGGCTGAAAAAGCATCCGAGGAAGAAAAAGATCGGATGAAAGAGCTGTTTTTGTACAGCAGTATATATGAGCTTCAATTCTGGGAAATGGCCTATTCAATGGAGAAATGGCCGTTTGAAAACCACCTCATGCAAGATGCACGGAAGCAGGTGAAGTAAATGACAAAGTTAAAATTGACAGACATTTTGGTCACGGTTGTCATCTCGATCGGATTCGGTGTCATTTACAAAGTCTGGGGGCCGTTATACAACATGATAAAGCCATTTGGCCTGCACGCAGATCAACTCGTTTATGGGATGTGGTTCATGGCTGCAACGGTTGCCTTCCTGATCATCCGTAAGCCGGGCGTCGCCCTGCTAGCCGAGATAGCGGCTTCATCAGGTGAATTTTTAATGGGATCGGAATGGGGACTTGAAGTACTTCTCTTCGGGGTTGTGCAGGGGTTGTTTGCCGAGGCGGTGTTCTTTGTTACAAAGTATAAACGAAACAGCCTGGTCATTATTTGTCTCGCTGCTGTGATGTCTGCATTCGGGTCGATCTTGATGGATAGTTACAAAGGCTATATAGGAGATCTTGCTGTTTGGAATCTGCTTTTGTTCCTGGGAGCAAGATTACTAGGTTCCATATTGATATCGGGTGTGGGGGCTTTTTATCTTGTGAAGGCTCTGGAACAAACGGGTGTGACAAGCCTTGTGAGGCCTGCAGAAAAAGAAGATTACGAAGCTCTTGACAGATAGGTGTGAGTCATAGTGGAGATCAAGAAATTAAGATTGAAGTTTCAGAGAGAAAAGCGAATACTGTTTAAAGATTTATCACTTTCGATCGGTCAGGGGGAGAAGGTCCTTCTCCTCGGTCCTTCCGGATGCGGGAAATCAACACTGCTTAACGTATGTGCGGGACTGATCCCCCATTCGTATGAAGTGCCGATGAAAGTTTCATCCATTTCGTATCCTTCCTCCTGGGGCTATGTGTTTCAAGATCCGGACACGCAGTTTTGCATGCCTTATGTGGATGAGGAGATCGCCTTCGTCCTCGAAAATCTAAGCATACCGAGAGAAAGAATGAATGCAATCATTCAGGAAGTGCTTCAGAAAGTTGGATTGCATTTCCACGATCCCCATATTAAAATTTCTGAGCTGTCTGGAGGGATGAAGCAAAGGCTGGCAATAGCTGCAGTTCTTGCCATGGAACCGGACACACTATTTTTGGATGAACCGACTGCTTTAGTGGACGAGGAAGGCACAAAGGAAATTTGGAACACAATCAAAAAGATCAGTAAGGAAAAAACGGTGGTCATCGTTGAACATAAGCTGGTTCATGTTGTTGACTTGGTCGACCGGATCATCCTCTTTAACAAGTTTGGAGAGGTGATAGCAGATGGACAAACAGAAAAAGTCTTAACCGAAAATAAAGAAATCATCAAGAAAGATGGAGTCTGGTATCCGGGGGCACGTGAAGACTACTTAAGATCATTCAAGAGAAAAAGGCGTACCTTTTCTGATGAAACTGCGTTAGAAATAGAAAACTTCAAAGGATATCTGAATAATACTCCAAAAATATCGGTTGAACACGCTTCTGTCAAAAAAGGACAATGGATTTCTATCCTAGGGAGAAATGGAGCGGGAAAATCAACCTTTCTCCATGGTTTGATGCAATTTATCAAGACATCTGGAAGTTACGAACTATATGGCCGTAAAAAAAACAAACAAAGCATCACTGAACATTATTCGTTCGTTTTTCAGAATCCCGAATTTCAATTTGTTGCAAATACTGTAGCTGACGAAATTGCCTTCAGCCTCAAATTGAAAAAAATCAGCGCGGCTGAGCTGGATAAAAGGACGGGGGAAATTCTGGAACAGTTCAATTTAAAAGAATCCAGCGGGCTGCATCCATTTCAGTTATCCATGGGCCAAAAGAGACGATTGAGTGTGGCGGCTTCCATTCTGATCAGCCGTGATATCATCCTTTTAGATGAACCCACTTTCGGCCAGGACGCAGTGAATACCTTTCAATTACTGCATATGCTGAAGGAGCTCCAGCAACAAGGCTCCACCATCCTTATGGTCACCCACGACGAAGAAGTTGCCAAGGCAGTATCCGACAGAATATGGACGATAGAGGAGGGAGAATTGGTTAAGGATGAATCGTACTCTATACCAAATGTGGCGAAGGAGAGATCGATATGAAACTAGACATCAGGTGGAATAAGACTTGGATGTACGGCGTCAACCCCAGTTTCAAACTCGTCGTTATGGTTCTCCTTTTCATCATGATTTTGATGATCCATCAATTAAATACCCTTTTCTATTTAACGGCTTTTTCATTCCTGCTGTTCTGGTGCTGCACAGGGCTTACATGGAAAATCAAATTTCTGCTGTTTCTGCCTTTTATCCTGATGTTCGTTTCTACTGCTTCTTCAATGATTTTATTCGGCAAAGGAGACGTCATCTGGGTGAAGTGGGGACTAATCGAGATGACGGAGGAAAGCTTTTACCGGGGCCTCCACATTGGATTCAGGGCATTATTTTTTGGCTTGCTTGGATTGATATTCACCTTATCCACCCGGCCCGTGATGCTCTTCTATTCGTTGATGCAGCAGCTTAGGCTGAAACCTAAATACGCTTACAGTTTCATGGCGGGATTCAGAATGATCCCCATCATGACGGAGGAATTCTTGACAATTCGCCGGGCGAAGGAGGTAAGGGGGCTGAAACGAAAAAAAGGAATAGCCGGAATGCTTTTTACATTTCAGTCATCAGCGCTGCCGCTGCTGGCACAAAGCATCAGGCGTGCACACCGGATTGCGGTGGCCATGGAGGCTAAGCGCTTTAAAGGTAGCGGAAAAAGGACGTATTATTACAAAACAGGTTTTTCAAAATACGATGCATTTTTTATTGTTTTGATTTTCGCCATGCTGATTTTCTGCTGGCAAGCGGCGGCAGTATATCCGATCTTCCCGGCCGGTGATGTGCGGTATCAAGGATAGGAGGCGGTTTTTTTGAAGAAGCAGTTGCATGTGATTACAACAAGTCAACAAGGAATGAATGAAATGGTCAGTATTTCATTAGCCGTCAGATCATATATTGACTTTCTCCACATCAGGGAAAGGGCCTGGACAGCAAGGGAATTGGCAGAGGCTGTCACATTATTGATAGAGGGAGGTTTTCCCATTGATAAACTCATCATCAATGACAGAGTGGATGTTGTTTCTGTAATGGGGGTACGCGGGGCTCATCTTGGCGGTCATAGTTTAAGAGTATCGGAGATAAAAAGGAATTTCCCCGGCTTGAAGGCAGGGGCATCCGTTCATTCAGTGGAAGAAGCGGACTCCCTTCAAGCGGCGGGAGCTGATTACCTCATTTATGGGAACGTATTCACCACCCCTTCTAAGCAAGGAAAGCCCGGAGCAGGAATAGTAAACCTGAAAACAGTGGTGAATGCAGTCGATGTACCTGTCATCGCAATCGGAGGTATCACACCGGAAAATACAAAGGATATCAACAAGACAGGTGCGGCAGGCATAGCGGTCATGTCCGGTATTTTCCTTGCCGAAGACCCTAAAAGCGCCGCTTACGCATATCGGTTGAATCTGGAAGGGAGTGTCTGAGTTGAATGAATCCTATGATGTCATTATTGTGGGGGCGGGAGTGATTGGATGTTCGATCGCCTATCAGTTGACCAAAAGAAAGAAAAAAGTACTTGTGCTGGAAAAGAACAGAATAGGAAGTGAGGCATCATCTGCAGCAGCCGGTATGCTGGGGGTGCATAGTGAGTTCATTGGTGACGAAGATTTATTGAAGGCTGCATTAAAAAGCAGGGATATGTTTCCGGAACTCTCACAAGAACTAAAGGAAATAAGCGGAATAGACATAGAGTTTTCACAAAACGGGATGATCAAACCTGCCTATTCAAAAATTGAGGAAAGGGAAATGAAAGAAATGCTGCAGCTCAGTGCAGATGTTGATTGGCTTTCGGCAGAAGAAGTTTCAAGATTGGAGCCAAAATTATCGAAAGGGGTTTACGGTGCCCTGTATGCATACAGGGACGGAAATGTCTCTGCGGGCAGGCTTACCAGGGGCTTTGCGGAATCTGCGGTGAAGCTCGGTGCATACATACAGGAATATTCCCCGGTTATAGGCTTTCTCATGGAAAGGGATAGATGCACTGGTGTGAGGACTCTGCATGAAACGTATCATTCCCGGGAAGTCATCGTTGCAGGCGGAGCATGGAGCAGCAAGTTACTGAAAGATGCGGGGATTGAAATCTGCGGATTACCGGTTAAAGGTGAGTGCTTATCAGTAAGTGTTGGAAAACAGCTGGTGGAAAGGACGATTTTCACAAAAGAATGCTACATTGTCCCGAAACGGGGGAATCACTATCTGATCGGGGCAACTGAACATCCCAATACTTTCGATTCTTCGGTCTCAGCCGGAGGGATTCATCATCTATTGGGAAAAGCCATTGATTTGCTTCCTGACCTTGCCCTTGCCAGATTGGAGAAATGCTGGGCTGGTGTCAGACCGAAAACAAACCGCTTTTTCCCTCACATCGGGAAGCTGCCGGGGCGGGAAAGCCTCACTGTTGCGACGGGGCATTACAGAAACGGCATTCTACTGGCACCCCTTACCGGTATGCTGATGGCAGATTTAATCGATGAGCTTGAGATTGATCCCGTTTTCGGGCTTCATCATATGGAAGAAAGGATGTCGAGATAAATGAGAGTGAAAATGAATGGGCAGTATGTCGAGCTTCCTTCTGAGCTGTCGACCATTGCAGACTTGATCCATCACTTTTCTTTAAATGACCGCATACTAATCGTTGAATTGAATGGGAAGATCAAAGAAAAAAAACAGTATGATACAACAATGATTACTGAAATGGATACGATAGAATTCGTACATTTTGTAGGAGGCGGATGAGATGTTAAAGATAGGAAACAATGAATTTCAGTCTAGGCTGCTCCTTGGCACAGGTAAATATCCTGATTTTGAAACTCAGCAAAAAGCCGTCGTGGAGTCAGAAACGGAAATCCTTACATTTACGGTACGACGGATGAATATTTTCGAGGAGCATCAGCCAAACCTGCTTGAACGGCTGGATCTCGATGAGTATTGCCTCCTTCCAAATACAGCGGGAGCGAAAACCGCCAAAGAAGCGGTAAGACATGCAAAACTGGCCCGGGCTTCAGGGCTTTGTGACATGGTAAAAGTCGAGGTCATTGGGTGTGCCAAGACCCTTCTGCCCGATCCTGTCGAAACCTTGATTGCCACTGAAGAACTTGTGAAAGAAGGATTCACTGTCCTTCCCTATACCTCTGATGATGTTGTGCTTGCAAGAAGACTGGAAGAAGCGGGAGCGCACGCGATTATGCCAGGAGCTTCCCCAATCGGTTCCGGGCAAGGAATTCTGAATCCGGTCAATCTGCGCTTCATAATCGAGCAGTCAAACGTCCCTGTCATTGTCGATGCCGGGATTGGTTCTCCCTCCGACGCGGCATATGCGATGGAGCTCGGTGCGGATGGGATCCTGCTGAATACTGCCGTTTCTGCTGCAAAAGACCCTGTTAAAATGGCTGGAGCCATGAAGCTTGCCGTCCAGGCGGGCAGGATGGGGTTTGAGGCAGGCAGGATCCCCAAAAAGCTTTATGCAGCAGCAAGCAGTCCGATGGAGGGAATCGTCAGGTGAGGAGTGAACGATATTCCAGACAAACATTATTTTCCCCTATTGGTGAAAGCGGGCAATTGAACATTTCTTCCAAGAATGTACTGGTTATAGGAGCCGGTGCACTCGGCACCGGTTGTGCAGAAGCACTTGTCCGTGCAGGTGTCGGCAAAATAACCATAGCCGACCGTGATTATGTGGAATGGAGCAACCTTCAAAGGCAGCAGCTCTACACAGAGAAAGATGCAGCGGACAGCATGCCAAAAGCCGCCGCTGCCAGGAAACATTTAATGAAGATCAACTCAGATGTTGAAGTCGGGGCACATATCATGGATGTGGGGCCTAATGAATTACAGAGACTTACGAAAGAGGCAGATCTTATCATAGACGCCACCGACAATTTCGATACCAGACTGATGATCAACGATATCTCCTTTCAGAAGAAGATTCCCTGGATTTACGGAGGATGTGCAGGCAGTTACGGGATTACCTGCACATTTCTGCCTGGAAGGACACTTTGTCTCAACTGCCTTATGGATGACATCCCATCTTCCAGTATGACGTGTGACACTACAGGCATAATTTCTCCTGCAGTGTCGATGGTTGTTTCATTTCAAGTCGCCGAGGCATTGAAGATTCTGACTGGTAAGGAGGATGCGGTCCGTCAGACTCTTGTTTCATTTGATTTGTGGAAAAACGAGTACAGCGCCCTGGATGTACAAAGATTGAAGAAACGGGACTGTCCTACTTGCGGTGCGGCTCCCAGTTATCCGTACCTTCAATACGATAACCAACTGAAAACAGCGGTTTTATGCGGGAGGGATGCCGTGCAGATCCGTCCCGCCAAAATGGTGGATGTTAATCTGGATCACATGGCAACCAAGCTGCAAAGACATATGGACCGCGTAGACAGGAATCAATATCTCCTTGCCTGTCAAACCGGAAAGCACCGGATCGTCCTGTTCAGGGACGGCCGGACACTCATACACGGAACAAAGGATATCATCGAGGCAAAGTCGCTCTATCACCGATACTTAAACTAATATGATGAAGGCCCGTACCACGTACAAAGAGGGACGGGCCTTCATCATATCTTTTTCGAACGCATCATAAACTATAATATGCCTTTGGGCAGCAAAGTTTAACATCATGGAAAAGGAGGTTTTATAAATGGATGTGTGGGTCGTATTGTTGAATCTTCTGATGTTTATCGTTCTTATTGGTGTTTTATTTTTTTTACAAAAAAGGAAGGTTTCATTTTCTAAAAGGGTTTTTACAGCCCTCGGGCTGGGGATTGTATTCGGCTTCGCTCTGCAGTGGTTGTATGATCCGGCTGATGAGAATTTGACCCAGTCGATCGAATGGGTCAATATTGTCGGCAGCGGCTATATCAAGCTTCTGCAAATGATCGTCATGCCGCTTGTATTCGTTTCAATCATCTCTGCTTTTACAAAATTGAAACAATCACATAATCTAGGCAGGATTTCCATTTTGATAATTGGTCTTCTCGTTGGGACCACTGCCATTGCAGCTGCTGTTGGTATTGCAACCACGGCTGCTTTTGATCTTGAAGCGATTCAAATCGAAAAGGGTGATGCGGAGGCTGCCAGAGGTGTTCAGCTGGAGGAACGTGCAGCTGCCATGGAAGGTCAGGGTTATCCGCAGAAAATCCTCGAACTCCTTCCTGCGAATCCATTCTATGACTTTACCGGTCAGCGTGCAACATCCACGATTGCCGTCGTCATTTTTGCCGCTTTCATCGGCGTGGCCTATCTGGGGGTCCAGAGAAAAGAACCGGAAGCCGCAGCCAGTTTCAAACAAATCGTAGATTCCATTTATGCCGTAGTCATGAGGGTCGTCACCTTGGTGCTGAGGCTGACTCCATACGGCGTCCTGGCCATTATGGCGAAGACTGTCGCCTTGAGTGACTTCGATGCTATCGCAAAGCTGGGTGAATTTGTGATTGCCTCCTATATTGCTCTTCTCATTATGTTCGCCATTCATCTGCTCATGTTGACTCTTTCGGGCCTGAACCCGCTGACGTATGTCAAGAAAGTATTACCTGTTCTTACTTTTGCCTTCACATCCAGATCCAGTGCAGGGACGCTGCCATTGAATATCCATACGCAGACGAAGAAACTGGGTGTTTCTGAAGGAATCGCCAATTTCTCCGGCTCATTCGGTCTGTCGATCGGCCAAAACGGGTGTGCCGGTGTATATCCTGCCATGCTTGCCGTCATGATTGCTCCGACTGTGGGGATTGATCCATTGACCCCTTCTTTCATATTGACGCTTATCTTGATCGTAGCGATTTCCTCATTCGGGGTAGCCGGAGTCGGAGGAGGAGCGACTTTCGCCGCCATTCTCGTGCTGTCCGCGATGAACCTTCCGATTGCTCTCGCAGGTCTCCTGATCTCCATTGAACCGCTGATTGATATGGGCAGGACTGCCGTGAATGTCAGCGGCGCGATGACTGCAGGTGTCATTACAAGTAAGGCGACTGGTGAATTGGATACTGATTTATATCAAAGAGCAGATATTGCCGAAGAATAAATTTATATGGAAAGACTCATCCGGAATGCTGCATAAAGCTGGCATTCCCTTTTTTACTGTCTAAACTATCCATGACACTCGCATCAAATAAAACCGAACCTTAAAAATCCGAACGAAATGATATATATTGACGATAATGTTTGTTTTTTCCTTTACAACCTTGTCTATAACCTTTATACTAACGGTAATCAAATACACATTCACTCATATAATCGCGGGGATATGGCCTGCAAGTTTCTACCGGATGACCGTAAAGCATCCGACTATGGGTGAGCGATGGACGGCAAACGTATTTTGTTTGCTTTCTTTACCTTTTACGTATACCTGAAGGTCATTGTTCACTCATTTATTGAGTGTCATGGTCTTCAGGTTTTTTATTTAACAGGATTGGCGATTGTGCGAAGGGAGCAGATTGACATGGATTTATTGAAAAAGAAAATCATTGAAGAGGGAACCGTATTATCGGATTCCGTCCTGAAGGTGGATGCATTTTTAAATCACGGGGTAGACCCCGGCTTGATGGAGGCCATCGGAAGGGAATTCGCTGAACGATTCAGGGATCAATCCATTACAAAAGTATTGACCATTGAATCATCCGGCATCGCTCCTGGGTTGATGGCTGCACTCAACCTGGGGGTGCCGATGGTTTTCGCCCGAAAACGGCAGTCACTCACACTGTGTGAAGGGTTGGTCACCGCAAAGGTTTATTCCTTCACGAAACAGGAAGAGAACACGATTTCTGTTTCGGACAAATACATTCAAAAAGGTGACAATGTCCTCATCATCGATGACTTTTTAGCCAATGGACAAGCGGCTCTTGGTCTTGTTGAACTGGCAGTAAAGGCAGGGGCCGAAGTTGCCGGAATCGGAATCGTGATCGAAAAGGCTTTTCAGAATGGCGGCACGCTTTTAAGGGAAAAAGGACTCCGCGTTGAATCACTGGCAGAAATAGATTCGTTGGAAAATGGAGTCCTCTCATTTAAAGAAAGCAAAGAAACGGAGGAGGCTCTTTCATGAAAGATGTATCACTGGGCATCCAGCATGTACTTGCCATGTATGCGGGTGCGGTCATCGTTCCCCTCATCGTAGGAGGTGCACTGGGATTATCGGGTGAAGAACTTACATATCTTGTTTCAATAGACATTTTCATGTGTGGGATAGCGACGATCCTTCAAGTCTGGAAAAACCGATTTTTCGGAATCGGCCTTCCGGTAGTACTCGGCTGTACCTTCACAGCCGTCGGTCCGATGATTGCAATCGGCGGTCAATACGGCATTTCAGCCATCTATGGGTCCATTCTTGTGTCGGGGGTATTCGTCCTTGTGATAAGTAAGTACTTTGGAAAACTTGTACGATTCTTCCCCCCTGTCGTCACGGGATCGGTTGTCACGATCATCGGGATCACCCTCATCCCGGTTGCCATGAATAATATGGCAGGCGGTGAAGGAAGCAGTAATTTCGGGTCTCTGACAAATCTGTCGCTGGCATTTGGGACTTTACTGATCATCCTGGTCCTTTACAAGTTTTTCACAGGGTTCATCCGCTCGATCTCCATTCTTGCAGGGTTGATCATAGGAACAGCG
The DNA here is from genome assembly GCA_051294195.1 of Bacillus sp. BKU_1. Classification (GTDB taxonomy): domain Bacteria; phylum Bacillota; class Bacilli; order Bacillales; family Bacillaceae_B; genus Rossellomorea. Next base: position 280,179 of record CP193985.1, read on the forward strand.
GCTGCTTCTTTCTTGGGGATGGTCGATGTCAGTGAAGTAATGAATGCCTCCTGGTTCCATATGGCACAGCCATTTTATTTCGGTCTTCCGACTTTTGAACTTTCAGCGATTTTGACGATGATATTGGTCGCGATGGTGAGTCTGGTAGAATCAACGGGAGTTTACTTTGCCCTGGCTGATATTTGTGAAAAAGATGTGGAAGAAACGGATCTGGCAAGGGGGTATCGCGCCGAGGGGCTTGCCATCGTCCTCGGGGGTCTATTTAATGCATTCCCTTATACCACGTATTCGCAAAATGTAGGGTTACTCCAATTATCAGGTGTCAAAAAGAATCGTATCATTTATTTGACGGGAGCATTCCTTGTCGTCCTCGGACTTGTACCCAAAATCGGGGCGATGACGACAATCATCCCCGCACCGGTTCTCGGAGGGGCGATGGTGGCTATGTTCGGGATGGTCATCGCATATGGCATCAAGATGCTCAGCCAAGTGGATTTTTCCTCCCAGGAAAACCTCCTGATCATTGCGTGTTCAGTCGGAATGGGTCTCGGGGTTACAGCTGTACCTGAGCTGTTTGCCCAAATGCCGTCCAGCATCCGGATCCTGACGGATAATGGCATCGTGGCTGGAAGCCTGACAGCAATCTTTTTAAATGTATTTTTTAACGCGGCGGGAAAAAAGGAAACAAAATTAATATTGAATGAACAAAAGGCATCATAAAAAGGTAAACCCGGGGCATGGGTAATCATGCTCCGGGTTTTTTGGTGTACTGGGAAGAAAGGTGTTTCCTCCCTGTGTAAATTCTAGGAATATATTCCTTTTTAATTGAAATGTTATTGAAATATTCTGAAATTAAAACTATAATATTAAGAAAATTTAAACATTTTTTCCTATGAAGGAGGTGATTAGAATATGAATATCTACATGTCAGTGGATATGGAAGGAATAACGGGGCTCGTCGATTACACACATGTTGATTCAGCCAGGCATAATTACGAACGGGGAAGAGCAATCATGACAGAAGAAGCCAATGCTGTCATTCATGCCGCTTTTGACAGCGGATGCAGTGAGGTGTTAGTTAATGACAGTCATTCTCAAATGAACAATCTGTTAATTGAAAAGCTGCACCCTGAAGCGGCGTTGATATCCGGAGGAGTAAAGCCATATTCGATGGTCCAAGGGCTGGATGAAACGTTCCAAGGTGCTTTTTTTGTTGGTTATCATGCGAGGGCTTCGATGAAGGGAGTCATGTCCCACTCGATGATTTTCGGTGTCAGGCATATGTACATAAACGATAAGGCCGTCGGGGAAATGGGCTTCAATGCTTATGTTGCCGGGTACTTCGGTGTCCCTGTCCTGCTGGTTGCCGGTGATGATCAGGCTGCACTGGAGGCGGAGGAACTCATACCGAATGTGACGACTGCCATTGTAAAGGAGACGATCTCCCGTTCAGTGGCAAAGAGTCTGACACCGTCAAAATCTCAGGAGCTGTTAAAGATAAAAACGGAACAAGCATTGCAAAATCGTCACCAGGTTAAACCGCTCACTCCGCCTGATCACCCTGAACTCAAAATTGAATTTGCCAACTATGGTCAGGCCGAATGGGCAAGCATCATGCCCGGGACTGTCCACGAGCCAGGTACGACGGCCGTCCGCTTTCAGGCGAAGGACATTTTGGAAGCATACAGGGCAATGGTCGTCATGACCGAACTGGCGATGAAAACAACATTCTGTTAGAAAGTGTGAAAATGAATGGGTACATATTTGGTTAAACGGCTTATTGCCATGGTCATTACATTGTGGCTGATTGTCACGCTTACCTTTTTCCTGATGCATGCGATACCTGGCTCGCCTTTCAATGAAGAAAGGAACACAAGTGAAATGGTGCAGAAAAACCTGGAGGCGCATTATCACCTAAATGAACCTCTATTGGTTCAATACGGACTCTATCTAAAATCTCTTGTAAAGTTGGATTTCGGTCCATCGATCACCCAGCCTTCCCAAACCGTGAATGATTTGCTGGGCCGGGGATTCCCGATCTCTTTTGAACTTGGAATGATCACGCTTGTGATAGCGGTTTTGTCAGGGATCATACTCGGCATACTGGCAGCGCTCCGTCATAACCGCATGATTGATTATATGGCGATGACATTTGCCGTATTGGGTATATCGATACCGAATTTCGTCATGGCGACATTGTTGATCCAGCAGGTGGCCGTTAACTGGCAGATACTCCCGGTGGCTACCTGGACAAGCTGGCGGCATATGATCCTGCCTACGCTTGCGCTTGCGACTGGACCGATGGCGATCATCGCCCGTCTGACCCGTTCGAGCATGCTTGAAGTTTTGACACAGGACTATATCCGGACGGCAAGAGCGAAAGGATTGTCACCATTTAAAATCGTTGTCAAGCATGCACTGCGTAATGCGCTGCTGCCGGTCGTGACCGTCCTCGGTACACTGGCTGCCGGCATTCTGACAGGGACATTCGTCATCGAACAGATATTCGCCATCCCCGGGATGGGCAAATATTTCGTAGAGAGCATCAATCAGCGTGATTACCCTGTCATCATGGGTACGACGGTATTTTATAGTGCCTTTCTAATTGTCATGCTGTTCATGGTCGATCTTGCGTACGGATTTTTGGATCCGCGCATCAAACTGCATAAGAAGGAGGCGAAATGATGGGTGCTCCTCAACAACATCGGAATGAATCAGATGAATCATTGGATAAATGGTTCATTCCAAAAGAGAAAAATAATGGAGAAGCAGAAGCCGTCGTACGTCCCAGCCTTTCTTACTGGCAGGACGCCTGGCACAGACTGCTCAAAAACAAACTTGCAATGCTCGGTTTCGTGTTCCTGACCCTTTTGATTACAATGGCCGTCATCGGACCCATCATCTCCCCGCATGACGTCACTAAGCAGACGCTCGCGAGCCAGAACCTGCCGCCTTCCGGAGAGCATTGGTTCGGGACCGATGATCTGGGTCGGGATGTATTCACCCGGACCTGGTACGGTGCGCGTATATCTTTATTTGTAGGTTTCATGGCCGCATTGATCGATTTTGTGATCGGAATCATTTACGGGGGCATTGCAGGATACAAAGGCGGGAAGACGGATAACGTGATGATGCGCATAGTAGAGATTCTTTACGGACTACCGTACCTTCTTGTGGTCATCTTGTTGATGGTCGTCATGGGACCTGGGCTTTCCACCATTATCGTGGCATTGACTGTCACCGGATGGATCGGGATGGCCAGGATCGTCCGGGGACAGGTGCTCCAAATCAAAAACTACGAGTTTATCCTGGCATCGAAAACGTTCGGCACGAAAACAGCAAGGATCATCCGCAAGAACCTGCTTCCCAACACAATGGGACCGATCATCGTACAGATGACACTGACGGTGCCGAGCGCCATTTTCGCTGAAGCATTCCTGAGCTTTCTCGGTCTTGGGATCCAGGCGCCGTATGCAAGCTGGGGCGTCATGGCAAATGACGGGTTATCGACGATTCTATCAGGCTACTGGTGGCGTCTGTTCTTCCCGGCACTGTTCATTTCATTGACGATGTTTTCGTTTAATGTATTGGGTGACGGGCTGCAGGATGCTCTTGATCCAAAGCTGAGGAGGTAAACAACGATGAAAAACAGAGTATTAACCGTTAAGGACCTTCATGTCTCCTTCACTACCTATGGAGGGGAGGTCAAAGCGGTCCGCGGCGTGAACTTTCATTTGAATAAAGGAGAAACGCTTGCCATCGTCGGGGAATCCGGGTGCGGGAAAAGTGTAACGTCCCAAAGCATCATGAGACTGATTCCGGACCCGCCGGGGAGGATAACAGACGGATCAATCGTATTTAATGGGCAGGATTTACTTCATTTGTCGGAAAAGGAAATGAGAAGTGTCAGAGGAAAAGATATCTCGATGATTTTTCAGGATCCGATGACGGCCCTGAATCCGACACTCACCATAGGTGAGCAAATCATGGAAGGGATCATGCAGCATGAGAGCATTTCTAAAAAAGGGGCCTCCGAAAAAGCGGTTGAAATGCTCAATCTTGTAGGCATCCCTCACCCAGAGGAACGCCTGAAGCAGTATCCCCATCAGTTCAGCGGGGGGATGAGGCAGCGGATCGTGATTGCGATGGCACTTGTATGCCAGCCGGATGTCCTGATAGCCGATGAACCGACGACTGCACTCGATGTAACGATCCAAGCGCAGATCCTTGAACTTTTTAAAGAAGTACAGAGAAAAACAGGTGTCTCCATCATTTTGATCACACATGACCTGGGAGTCGTTGCCCAGGTTGCGGACAGAATCGCTGTCATGTATGCCGGGAAAATCGTCGAGGAGGGAACGAGAAGGGAAATCTTCTATCATCCGCAGCATCCTTATACAAAAGGCCTGTTGAAATCGGTGCCGAGACTCGACCTTGATGGAGCTGAACTTATACCGATAGCGGGTTCACCGCCGGATTTATTCTCACCGCCGGCAGGCTGTCCATTCTCTGCCCGCTGTGATTACGCGATGGAAGTATGCGACCGGGTTTATCCGGTTAAAACGAAACTCACAGGGGACCACCATGTCGATTGCTGGCTCCAGGATCCACGTGCAAAAGCGATGCTTTCAACTATCAGCTATACCATACGCTGATAGAATGATAGAAAAAAACAAAGAGGGGGAAGAACATGAGAAAGATTTTATCAGTATTTCTCACAGGGTTGCTTTTATTTGTACTGGCAGCCTGTACAGCAACAAAGGATGCTGGCAAAGAATCGGACAGCAAGGACGGGAAAGACAGTGGTGAAAAGGTGCTGTATTTGAATAACGGTGCCGAGCCGACTTCATTTGATCCGCCAATCGGATTTGATTCGTATTCCTGGACAGCCCTGAACAACTTGATGGAAGGGCTGACCCGTTTAAATGCCGATCACGAGCCCAAAGGGGCGATGGCGGAGAAATGGGATGTGTCTGAAGATGGGAAAGTGTACACCTTCCATATCCGCAAAGATGCTAAATGGTCAAACGGGGATGATGTAACCGCCGGGGATTTCGTATTTGCTTGGAAGAGATTATTAGACCCTGAAACCGGGTCTCCTGCTGCATTCCTCGGCTATTTCATCGAAGGCGGCGAGGCTTTCAATAATGGAGAAGGACCGGCAGACGATGTGAAAGTAAAGGCAGTGGATGATAAGACATTCGAAGTGACGCTCACAAGTCCACAGGCTTATTTTTTAAGTGTCATCTCGAATCCTGCATTCTTCCCGATCAATGAAAAGGTTGCAACAGACAACCCTGAATGGTTCGCAGAAGCGGATACGTTCGTTGCAAACGGTCCGTTCAAGTTGGCTGAATGGGAGCATGACAGCCACTTCGTAATGGAAAAGAATGACCAGTATTGGGATGCCGGCTCCGTAAAGCTTGATAAAGTGAACTGGGCGATGGTCAATGACTCCAATACCGATTATCAATTATATAAAACCGGTGAACTTGATACGGCTGATGTACCGGCCGACTTGAGTAAACAGCTGTTCGAAGAAGGGAAAGTGAATGTAGAAGATCAGGCAGGAACCTACTTCTACCGTTTCAACCTGGATAAGGAACCTTTCCAAAATAAAAACATCCGAAAAGCATTTGCAATGGCTGTCGATCAGCAGCAAATGGTCGATTTTGTCACGAAGAACAAAGAAAAACCTGCGTATGGATTTGTATCCAGCGGGTTCAAGGATAATTCCGGAAACGATTTCCGCGAAACAAACGGAGACCTCGTTAAAACGGATGTTGAAGAAGCTAAGTCACTTCTTGAAAAAGGGATGGAAGAAGAAGGGTACGACAAACTTCCTGAAGTGACACTGACTTACAGCACTAGTGATACCCATCAGAAAATCGCTGAGGCACTTCAGCAGATGTTCAAGGAGAACCTGGATGTCGATGTGAAACTGGCGAATATGGAATGGAATGTGTTCCAGGATGAGCAAAAAGCTGGGAAGTTCCAATTATCCCGAAGCTCTTTCCTTGCCGATTACGGTGATCCGATCAACTTCCTTGAAAACTTCCAGTCAGGTCATTCGATGAACAGAACAGCCTGGAGCAATGAAGAGTACGATAATCTGATCAAACAGGCAAAGAATGAAGCAGACGAAGCGAAGCGCTTTGAACTGATGTATAAGGCAGAAAAGATCCTGATGGAAGATATGCCGATCATCCCTATTCACTTTTATAACTATGTATACTTGCAAAATGAAGATGTATCGGGGATCGTCCGTCATCCTGTAGGATACATGGAATTGAAATGGGCAGACAAAAAATAAGATGATCAAAAGGAGCGGAGAGGATTCTTTTATAGAGTCTCTCCCTCTTTTTCTACTGAAGGAGTGAAAAAATGGTGATTAGAGCCCGGAAACTTAAACGCGGAGATACGGTTGGTGTGATAGCGCCGGCAAGCCCCCCGAAGCAGGAATCGCTCAGTAAAGCTCTTTCCTTTTTAGATGATTTGGGCCTAGCGGTGAAGCTTGGTTCATCTCTCCACAAAACATATGGCTACTTGGCAGGGACAGACGCAGAAAGAGTTGAAGATATACATACGATGTTCCGTGATCCTGAAATCAAAGCTGTCTTTTGTGCCTGCGGCGGCTTTGGTACAGGCAGGATCGCCTCAAAACTTGACTATGAATTGATTGCGGGGAACCCGAAGATCTTCTGGGGTTACAGTGATATCACTTTCCTGCATACTGCCATCCACCAGAACACAGGGCTGGTGACCTTCCATGGACCGATGCTGAGTTCGGATGTCGGACTGAAGGAAGTCCATGAAAAGACCAAGGAAACTTTCAGTCAGTTATTTGAGAGTAAAACGGTCGAGTTTTCACCGCCGTCATCCCCAGTGGAAGTTGTGGTGGAAGGAAGGGCAGACGGTCCGGTCACAGGGGGAAACCTGACTTTATTGGTGAGTACTTTGGGTACGGATTATGAAGTGGACACCAGAGGGAAAATTCTTTTTATCGAAGATCTGGATGAAGAACCTTACAAAGTCGACCGGATGCTTAACCAGCTGAAGATGGCCGGGAAATTCAGGGAAGCAGCGGGAATCATCATCGGGGATTTCAAAAACTGCGGACCCGATAAAAGAAAGGAATCACTTACGCTGGATCAATTATTCGAAGAGTATATCAGGAATGCAGGTAAGCCGTCCCTTAAAGGCTTCTATATCGGTCATTCCTCTCCAAACCTTGCCGTTCCTGTCGGCTCAAAAGGAAAAATCGATACTTACACCAAATCATTCATTGTCGAAAGCGGCATAAAGGAAGAGGATGAAGCCTGATGAGAATCGTACAAATCGAAACCTTCCGTGCAGCAGTACCATTGCACACTCCATTCAAGACGGCTCTCCGGACGGTGCATACCGCTGAAGCCATCGTGGTCAATATCATTTGTGATAATGGGATAAACGGATGGGGGGAGGCACCTCCCACCCTTGTGATAACAGGGGACAGCCTCGAGAGCATTGAATCTGCCGTCCTGCATGTCCTGAAACCTGCATTGGTTGGAAAATCCCTGTTAAACCATGAATCTATATTTCAAGAGATGCATAAGCTTCTCGTAGGTAATAACAGCGCAAAAGCCGCTGTGGATATGGCCATTTTTGATTGTCTCGCACAATATAGCAGACTTCCGCTCTATCAATACCTGGGAGGATACCGGAACCAACTCGAAACAGATTATACCGTCAGTGTGAACAGTCCCGCAGAAATGGCTGAAGATGCCCTGCTGTACAGCATGAGGGGGTTCGATGTCCTGAAGATCAAAGTGGGTAAAGATGAAATCGAAACAGACATCAAGCGCATTCAGGCAATCCGGCAGGTGATCGGGGACACGGTAAAGATCCGCCTCGATGCAAACCAGGGGTGGGAAGCGAAAGCCGCCGTCCGTGCAATCCGGAGAATGGAAGATATGGATTTAACTATTGAACTGGTGGAACAGCCTGTTCCCGCACATGACATCGAGGGGCTTAAGAAGGTCACGGATCATGTCGATACGCCCATCATGGCTGATGAGAGTGTATTTACACCGCAGCAGGCTTTCCAGGTCCTTAAAACCAGGAGTGCAGACCTGATCAACATCAAACTGATGAAGGCCGGCGGTATCTACCAGGCTCAGAAGATCAACAATCTTGCAGAAGTATGCGGAGTGGAATGCATGGTGGGAAGTATGATCGAGACACGCCTCGGCATTACGGCTGCCGCCCATTTTGCAGCAAGCAAGAAGAATATCACGCGATTTGATTTCGATGCCCCGCTGATGCTTTCAACCGACATCATTGCAGGCGGTATTCAATACAATGGAAAAACGATCACTTTCCCGGACTCTCCGGGACTTGGTGTCAAAGCAGTTCAAATACATTGATGCTATAGGAGGAATACATATGAATGAAAGAGCAGCAGTCAACGTAGGAGTGGCCACGGTCTGGACATCGCCGGATTCTGCAAGGGATCTTGACGCACCCGCATTGACGAATCCTGCATATATAAAGAAATGGCTGGATTCCTTAACACATGAAACAAGACTTGCCCTCTGTGATGAAAATCGGATCCAGTCTCAGGTTTTATTCGGTCAGGAGGTGCTGGTCCTTGAAGAAAAGGGAGGATGGTCACATATCATCGTCCTTGACCAGGCATCAGCCAAGGATAAGCGCGGCTATCCCGGCTGGATTCCTTCCGTACAGCTGGGCGAAAGTATTGCGCTGAATGAAGGAAGTTCCTTTGCCATTGTAAAGAGAGAATTTACGGACCTGGTGACAGAAGATGATAAACGAGACCTGGAATTAAGTTTCCTCACCTCACTTGCTATCGAAAAAGAAGAAGGTGACCGGCTGGCAGTGTCCACTCCACTTGGGACTCGATACGTGAAGAGGGAGGATGTTTATATATCTTCTGCAGCCGTCAATGATCAAAAAGGGAGCGGACTTGATATCGTGAATGCAGGGGAAACATTCCTCGATCTCCCCTATTTGTGGGGCGGCATGAGCAGTTATGGATTTGACTGCTCAGGTTTCAGTTATTCAATGTGTAAAGCAAGCGGTTATGTCATACCGCGGGATGCCGGGGACCAGGCAAAAGAAGGGATCTCAGTACCTCTGGATGACTTACAGCCGGGGGACCTCCTGTTTTTCGCATATGAAGAAGGGAAGGGCAGCATCCATCATGTCGCGATTTACTACGGGGACGGGAAGATGATCCACTCACCTAATACCGGAAAGACGATTGAAATCATTACGATTGAAGGGACTTATTATGAAAAAGAGCTTTGCGCAGCAAGACGCTATTGGCAGGATAAGGGGGAAGCTTCATGAAAAAAGATAAGATCTTGGAAGTCAGGAATCTCAAAAAATACTTTTCCCTTGAAAAAGGCAAGGTGCTGAAAGCAGTCGATGACGTTTCATTCGATATTTACAAGGGGGAAACGTTTGGACTGGTCGGTGAATCAGGATGCGGTAAATCCACTACAGGCCGGACGATCATCGGACTCTATGATGCAACAGAAGGAGAAGTCTCTTATAACGGAAAAAACGTCCATACGCTGACGGATAAAGAAAAGCGTTCTTTTTACAGTAAAATGCAGATGATCTTCCAGGATCCGTATGCCTCGCTTAATCCCAGGTCGACTGTCCGTGAAATCATAGCAGAACCGATGGAAGCACACGGGCTGTATAAAAACAAAAAAGAACAGCTGGAACGGATTTATCAGCTGCTTGAAGACGTCGGACTCAACCGTGATCACGCAAACCGCTATCCGCATGAGTTCAGCGGCGGTCAGCGTCAGCGGATCGGTATCGCGCGAGCCCTTGCCCTCGATCCGGAATTCATCATTGCCGATGAGCCGATTTCTGCCCTGGATGTATCCGTGCAGGCTCAGATCGTCAATCTGCTTAAGAATCTTCAGGAAGAAAAGGGTCTGACCTTCCTGTTTATCGCTCATGATCTTTCAATGGTCAAGCATATCAGCAACAGGATCGGTGTCATGTATCTCGGGCATATCGTCGAGCTGACCGAGAGCAGTGATTTATATAAAAAACCTCTTCATCCATATTCCCAGGCCTTGCTGTCAGCCATCCCCATACCTGATCCCGATGTAGAGGATGAGCGTGAGCGATTGATCCTGAAAGGGGAAATCCCCAGCGCCATGAACCCTCCGAGCGGCTGTGTATTCCGCACCCGTTGCCCTGCAGCCATGGGAGCGTGTGCGACAACTGTGCCGAAATGGCATGAGGCTGAGAAGGATCATTTTGTCGCTTGTCATCTGTATGATAAGACTATCCGGAAAGATACCGATGAAGTGGCAGCAACGAAGTAATGGATAGGATGAAAGAGAAAGATAAGATCCTGAAAGGACAGATACATGAAATGGTTGAAGATGTGGAAGGCAGAATCAGTTTACACATCGAACTGCCTGCACATACCATACAGATGCATTCAGACGTTCCATATTCTGCTGCAAGCTTAATCAAACTCCCGATATTACTGGAAGGGTTCCGACAGATCCAGGAAGGGAAGCTGGATCCTGATGAGGTCATTCCCGTCACTCAGGAAGATAAAGTGGGAGGGGCGGGGGTGCTCAGTCATTTATCACCTCATACCAAGGTGACGGTTCATGACCTCTTGACCTTAATGATTATCGTTTCTGACAATACGGCATCCAATCTGCTAATCGATCGGATGGGGATGGATTCAGTCAATGGAATGTGCAGATTGCTCGGTCTGGAGCAAACTAAATTGAGCCGGAATCTGATGGATCTAGAAGCCTTGGAATCGGGGGTGGATAACCATATCTCTGCAACCGATGCGGTAAAATGCTTAAAAGCAATGGAAAATGAGGATCTGTTTCATTTGAACAGCAGGGAATCAATGATCCGGATTCTGCAAAATCAGCAATTTTACCAAAAGCTCCCCGGAAGTATGGACCGTGATGTGGTATTTACGGCGAATAAAACGGGTGAACTTCCCGGTGTCGAACATGACTGTGCCATTATCCGTTACAACCAGCAAACGGTCTTTGCTGCGATATTGATAGATGAACTGAAGGATAACTCCGAAGGGAGCGGGTTAATCATGAAGGTTGGAAAATGCCTGAATGAATACTTATTAACCTGAAAAAACAGGCGTATCTCCAATGTGATTAGGAGACACGCCTGTTTTATTTGTATGTGTTACCAGTTCTTTTTGAAGGTTTCTTTTACATCGCCGACTTTTTCCTGGAATTTACCTTTATCTTTTGTACGTTCACCCTCGGCGATCTTTTCATCGTCCATTGTAAGCTTACCAAAGGTTTTCTTTAAATCACCTTCCGTTTGCTTGCGTTTTCCTTTTACTTGATCTTTATTCTTTTGATCCATTGAAATCTACCTCATTTCCTTAATTTGTTTTCATGTTTTATCATTAACCGATTGGAAGAGAAATTAAACAAAATCGTGGTAGCAATTTATGTAAAATAGTTTGCAGTTACATTTCCGCAGTTAATTTCCGTGCAAGACATCACTTACCGCGGTTGACCCGTGAGCCTCGGCAAGGCTGCGGAGGCTCACCTAACTCGCTTTTCCCGCGAGAGTCTTCGTCTTGCGCTGTTAACAACTGCTAGAAAAGCCAGATAAAGAGAACACCTGATTATTTTGTGATCTTGAATGCTGATTTGTTAAATTTAAAATAATAGAAACTGTATCTTTTATACTTCGTTCTCAATAACTCCAGCTTTATTTTGCTTGCTTATTAACTAAAATTCTTTAAAAAGTGCCCAAAATTGCGTTTAGGAACATTTGTTCGTATGATGAATCTAACGATGAATAAGGTGGTGCTGGGAATGGCAAAGAAGAAATGCACCTTAGAAGCTCTTGAAATCATGAAATTATACGAAGAAGGCAGGAGCACAGTGAAAATTACCGAGATCATCCATGTTTCATTGCATTATGTAAACCAAGAACTGCGTAAAAATAATGTAAAAAGAGAGCAAACGGTAGTTTTAAAAAGAAATACACAGTGAATGAAGATTATTTTAAGACGTGGGCGAATAATATGGCTAATATATTTTGGTTTTTTGCTGCGGATGGTCATATATCTAGTCGAACACAAATGTTTACATTTTCACAGTAAGATAAGCTGATCTTTTGAGCAAATACGCAAAGAATGAGGATCTAACCAGCCTTTTACCCATAATGATTCAACCGGAGTGTATTAACTAAACATCGGAAGTTAAATCATGAAAGAAGATTTAATCAACTTGCACGGTATGCCTGCAGTCACATATCAAAGATGGCTTAAAGAGGATAGTGAATTTAGACAAGCAGTTAAATGGATTTCATTACAAATGATAATAAAACCAGCCGTAAAGAAAGAGGGGCACGGCTGGTTTTATTAGAGTCAAGAAAATTAAATTAGTTAACATAATACTAATTCTAGGAACCTAAATAAAAATCATCAAATCAGTCTCATATCACAAGTATACTATTAATATTGAGACAAAATTAAAAATTTGAGTGATTTTAAAATCATTGTTCAAAGTCAGTTCATAATCTGCATTTTGAATCAAATCCTAATAAATTGTTTATTAAGCTGCAAACTAATTTTAGTCTATCATGTCATGCTGATGTTTTCTTACCGCTGACTCATCAGTCCTTATAAAACTCAAAAATATCAATATGGTTGAATCTGCTGGTTCGTTTTCCAATACCGGCTTCATCGTCCATATTGATATTAGTTTACATAATAAATAACTACTTTTTCTCCAGATGAACCCTGATATTCGGATTGATTTTCAATAATTCCTCTGTAAATTCCTTTTTATCCTTGGGTGAAATATAAACTACATTGCTCTGATTATAGTCTATCCTCAGCCGGTCCAATGATAATGCCGGGCTTGAAATCGGATTTTTCGTAGGCTCGATCGACCGGATTGTATGAATATGGATAGTGTAGCGAATAGGGCCTGCAGCAATTTTCAGCTCTTCCCCGATTATTTCATAATAAGTTGCTGCGATCAGCCATAGGATCAGCCCCATTATTGGCACTGTTACAAAAAGAGAACCCTGACCATTCCCTCTTTCAGCACCGGGTATTTTCTGCAGGAACTCCCAATCCATGACAGAAGCCAGTGACGATGCCGCCATAAGGATTAATACAATAATAAGTAAAGGAAACAACACTTTCCCTTTTTTGGAGTAAAAACGCATGTATCTCCCTCCTCTTTCTTCTTTTTACGAATCAGATTAAGAATGGTTTCAACTATTTGCTGCTTTCACAAAAAAAGCATAAAGAGCAGCGGCTCCTTATGCTGGATTCAGTTTTAATAAATATTGTCTTGGAGTGCCGAAATAAAGGACTTGATTATACTGTTCATAAACAGATTCGAAATAAATATACACAGGTGCATCAAGAAGCCATGGGTAATAAGTGAAGAATCCCTCGTCCCCATTTACGAGTGCAGTAAGTGCCAGCGGAAGTTCCTTCTTGAAAATCAGGAATCTCACCTGTGAAAGTTTTTCATCATATTCTCCGCCGCTTACATATACTTTTCCGCAAAGTGTATATTGCCCTTGTTCACGGCGCCATTCAGCGAGTACTTCATCCCTCATTTGTGAATTGATTTTAGGGGAATCATAATAACATCCGATACTTAAATAAAGATCCCCGGTAGTGTCAGAATGAGTCAATGTATATCTTCTATTATCAATAGGATGAAAGATCGATGCCGGCGGCAAGTAGGTTACAGACAACTTCTCAGGATTGAAATCACTCATATATAAGCCTCCTTCAGAATTTGGCCTGTAATAGTATATGTTAATCGCCCATTTTTTGTGTCTGCCCTGGAGCAGCATTCCATTTTATCTTTATGAGATTCCATTTGTCATTTTCATAATACCAGCGGGAAACGGCAGTACCGATCCCATCAGCCTTATATGCACCGCTGATTTGCTGATAGCCTTTCAACCCCTCCCCCTGTTTCCCCTCTATTTTGGCAGGTTTGTAAAACGCAGCGGGCAGGACCATCAGTTCCATCGGTTCGTTTAATTTTCCATCCGTATAGATGCCAAGCCGCTCATAATCATCTTTTCTGCTGCTTAAGTCAACCGTATAGGATTGATTCGTTTCTGTGAATGTAACAACTGCGTTATAGCCGTCTTGAAATTGTCCCTGAATGACGGGGCCTGGCGGCAAACCCAGATCGATCAACTTGTTCCCTGCGAGAGTATGCAGATCCATGTCATATAGTCCGCCGCTCCCTCCTGTGGCTGCAGAATACAGCATATCTTTGATTCCGTCATGGTTCAGATCCACGAACTTGATTTTCGGCTCGTACCCGCTATCGTAATCGATCCGTATCTCACTTCCATTTGATGTTGTGATCTCTGCCCATACCTCTTTGAGAAATAAGGCATCAGGAGAAAATGGAACAGCCTTAAGGATGATTTCATCCTTTTTTCCATCTCCAGTTATATCTTTTGAATAAGTATGGATTGTCAATTCGGTATCCTTCGGTCTTTCATTCGTATCAGCTGAAAAGTTTCCGGCGATTGCATGCAGGGACAAAATGAAAAATGCACCAAAAGCAAACAATAATTCTTTACGCATAGTGTCCTCTCCTCAGTAAGATAATTCTCTATTATCTTCACCAAATAAGGAAAAAGTATGTAAAAAAACCAACCCGTGAGAGAGTTGGTTTTTAGAATTATTGATTCCTTGATTCCGTGCCGGGTTTTTCATCCCAGCATTCAATTCCGTCCAAGCCTTTAATGGAATTGGAATAGAATACAGGATCTTTTCCTTCTTTCTTCTGTGCCCGATAATCTTTAAGGGCAGCCAGGGCAATTTTGGCTAGTAGAGTAATGGCGATAAGGTTGATGACTGCCATGAGACCCATGAAAAGGTCAGCAAGCCCCCAAACTACGTCAAGCTTCACAACAGCTCCGAAAACAACCATGCCGATTACTGCTAAACGATAGATGAACAGGGCAACAGGACTATACTTGATGAATTCAATATTGGTTTCACCATAATAATAGTTTCCGATTACCGAACTGAAGGCAAATAAGAAAATGGCAACAGCGACGAACGTATCAGCCCACTCACCAACATGGAAGCTTAAGGCTGCCTGTGTCAGCTGGATGCCGTCGATCCCCGTCGTGTATTGATCGGAAAGGATGATCATGAAGGCAGTCGCAGTACAGATGATCAGAGTGTCGGTGAATACACCGAGTGTCTGGATCAAACCTTGTTTGACAGGGTGCGTCACACCCGCAGAGGCCGCAGCGTTCGGTGCACTACCCATACCTGCTTCATTTGAGAAAAGACCGCGTTTGATTCCCATCATGATGGCAGCTCCGACTCCGCCGCTTACCACTTCCCTAAGCCCGAACGCACTTTCAAAAATGATTGCGAACATATCAGGCAGCATGGTGATATTGGTAATCAGGATATAGAGTGCGAGTATGATATAAAGGATGGCCATGATCGGCACCAAAATCTGTGTGACGCTTGCAATCCGTTTAATACCTCCAAAGATGACGACTGCCGTCAGGACAGCCAGGATGATCCCTGTCGTTAAACGGTCAAAGGAATAGGCTCCTTCCATAGCGAGAGAAATGGTGTTGGATTGAACAGAGTTAAATACCAGACCAAAGCAGAATGTGATGATGATGGCGAAAAGGATACCCATCCAGCGGGCATTAAGGCCTTTTTCCATGTAATAGGCAGGTCCTCCGCGGAAACCGTCTTTTCCGTCATTCACTTTATAGATTTGCGCAAGAGTACTTTCAATGAAGCTGGTAGCCCCGCCAAGCAATGCAATCAGCCACATCCAGAAAACCGCACCGGGGCCTCCCCCTGCAATCGCTGTTGCTACTCCGGCAAGATTCCCTGTACCTACACGTGAAGCAGTACTGATGGTGAATGCCTGGAAGGAGGAAATCCCTCTCTTCCCTTTTGCTGAAATGGTTGTTTTGTCCGTGAGAAGCCGTCCCATCTCGGCTATATAACGGAATTGCACAAACTTCGTACGCAAGGAAAAATAAAGACCTAGGCCGACAAGGCCGGCGATCAGAATATACCCCCACATAAAATCATTCAGAGTACCCAGAATTGAATTAAATAACTCCATACATATATCCCCCTTCTAGTTGTAATAAAATGTAAACGCTTGAACCTATGTATGTTTACCCTTGTGACACTTTTTTAATCTACCAAATAAACAATTTCCAATCAAATATTAATGAGATTTTAATGTAAAAATATAAAAAACACGCCTGGGAAGCTTGAGATCCATTGCCTATACCGGGAGAGATTCTTATTTTTATACAAAATTGACCCTCTACTTGATTCAGAAAATCCAATAAAAAAAACAGGCGACCAAGAAAGAATCATCCTTAGTCGTCTGCTTATTATTTACTTATCTTCAATCGTATTTAAGATGCTGCGGATCACAGCCCCGCTTTCAGACTCATCCATAATAAATGAACCATTCGAGTAGCGGTCATTTGCACGGAGGTCTCTCATCCTGACATATTCCGTCCTGCCTTTTGAGCTGATGAGTTCGACTTCATGCGTATCATTTGCAATTTCTATCGAAGCCACTCTATGAGGGTTTGATTTCAGCTCGCGGAGCATGATGACGCCCCGTTTAGCGCGGCTCGTTCTTTCGAATTCGGACAGTTTCATCTTTTTCACAGCCCCCCGGTGGGTGGCAAGGAATACAAACTCCTTATCCGGGTTGGTCACAATCTTGCCCGAGACGACAAAGTCCCCTTCCTTAAGATTGATCCCTTTGACCCCTGCGGCTCTTGGACCGACGACACTTACCTCTTCTTCGGTGAACCACAATCCGTAGCTCTGACTGGTTGCAAGGAAGAGGTCATGCCTGCCATCTGTGAGATGAACATCGACCAGTGTATCATCGCCTTTCAGGTTGATGGCCACGAGAGGCCGTGAATATCGCTGCGCTTTATATTGTGCAAGCTCGGTCTTCTTTGTCATTCCATTTTTGGTGACGAATAGAAGATATCGTTCATCGGCGAAATCCTTAACCGGAATGGCCTTTAATACCTGTTCATCGCGGTCGATCGGCACGATGTTGCCCACATGCTGTCCGAGGTCTTTCCAGCGGATATCAGGCAGTTCATGGACAGGACAGTATATGTAATTCCCTTTGTTGGTAAACACCAGGAGGACATCGGTGGTGTTCATTTCATATTGGGCGAGAAGCCTGTCCGTTTCCTTCATGGCGAGGTCCTGCCCGTTTGAAGCACTGTAAGAACGAAGGCTCGTGCGTTTGATGTAACCATCCTGAGTAACCGTCACCATGACGTCTTCGCTTGCGATCAATACTTCAAGGTTGATCTTGAGTTCTTCGATTTTATCTTCGATTTTAGTCCTTCTTGCATCTGCAAATTGTTTCTTGATCACTTTTAATTCTTTTTTTATGACACTCAATAACTTGTTTTCGCTTTCGAGGATAGATGTCAATTCAGCGATCAATTTATCCAATTCTTCCGCTTCACTGCGGAGAGCAGTAATATCGGTGTTGGTCAGACGGTATAATTGCAGGCTGACGATTGCTTCAGATTGGGCTTCTGTGAATCCGTACTGGTCGATCAAATTGTTTTTTGCATCTTTTTTATCCTTGGAAGCACGGATGGTCGCGATCACTTCATCGAGGATCGATAATGCTTTCATCAAGCCTTCAACAATGTGCTGACGGTCGCTGGCTTTCTTCAAATCATACTTGGTGCGATTTGTAACCACTTCTTTTTGGTGCGTGATATAGGCATCCAGCATCCCTTCAATCCCCATGAGCTTTGGACGGCGGTTATGGATGGACACCATATTGAAGTTGTATGAAATTTGAAGGTCGCTGTTTTTATAAAGATAATTCAGTACGCCGCTTGAATCCGCATCCTTCTTCAACTCAATGACAATGCGCATTCCTTCCCGGTCTGTCTCATCGCGGACCTCTGCGATCCCTTCGACTTTCCTGTCGACCCTGAATTCATCCATCTTTTTAACAAGATTTGCTTTATTGATTTCGTAAGGGATTTCTGTGATGACGATCTGCTGTTTGCTTCCGCGGATATTTTCTACTTCAGCTTTACCGCGGACAACTATTTTC
The DNA here is from genome assembly GCA_051294195.1 of Bacillus sp. BKU_1. Taxonomy (GTDB): domain Bacteria; phylum Bacillota; class Bacilli; order Bacillales; family Bacillaceae_B; genus Rossellomorea. Next base: position 298,325 of record CP193985.1, read on the forward strand.
CCTTTTCCTGTTTCGTATGCCTTTTTGATGCCATCCACACCCTGGATGATTCCCCCGGTTGGAAAATCAGGTCCTTTCATGACGGTCATTAAATCATCGACCGTGCATTGAGGCTTCTCGATCCTCATGATGGCTGCATCGATCACTTCACCCAAATGATGGGGCGGAATATCCGTTGCATAACCTGCAGATATCCCCGTCGAACCGTTGACCAGGAGATTCGGGAACCGGGACGGCAGGACGGTGGGTTCACTTGACGTATCATCGAAGTTTGGGATGAATTCAACCGTGTCCTTATCGATATCCCGGAGCAGTTCCATCGAGATTGCTGAAAGTCTGGCTTCTGTGTAACGCATGGCAGCAGGGGGATCCCCATCGATACTCCCGTTGTTGCCGTGCATTTCTACGAGGAAGTTACGCACTTTCCAATCCTGGCTCATCCTAACCATCGCGTCATAAACGGAAGTATCACCGTGGGGATGATAGTTACCGATTACATTACCGACTGTCTTGGCAGATTTACGGAAGCCTTTTTCCTGCGTATTTCCGTCCACATACATGGCATAGAGAATTCTTCGCTGTACCGGTTTAAGTCCGTCCCTTGCGTCCGGCAGCGCACGTTCCTGAATGATGTATTTACTGTATCGTCCGAATCGGTCGCCAAGAACCTCTTCGAGAGGCAAATCTTGATATCTTTCCACTGTTGTCATTTATTACCCCTCCTCCTGGACTGTAATGTTCTCATTTTCCAGAATACTGCCGTCTTCTTCCAATCCGAAAGCCACATTGCTTTCAATCCATTTGCGGCGCGGCTCCACCTTGTCACCCATCAATGTGGTCACACGGCGTTCGGCACGTGCAGCATCATCAATCCGTACTCTGATCAAAGCGCGCGTCTCGGGATCCATGGTCGTCTCCCATAATTGATCTGCATTCATTTCCCCAAGACCTTTGTATCGTTGGATCATGTAGCCTTTCCCGATTTTCTTCATGGCACCTTGAAGCTCTTCATCCGTCCACGCATACTCGATTTTTTCTTTCTTTCCCGTACCTTTGCTTACTTTATAAAGCGGCGGCAGGGCAATATAGATTTTCCCTGCTTCAACTAGCGGCTTCATATAACGGTAGAAAAATGTCAGAAGCAGGACTTGGATATGTGCTCCATCTGTATCAGCATCAGTCATGATGACGATCTTATCATAATTAATATCATCCACGTTGAACTCAGGTCCGACTCCGCCTCCGATGGCATGGATGATGGTATTGATCTCTTCATTTTTGAAGATATCCTGCAATTTCGCCTTTTCAGTATTGATGACTTTACCGCGGAGAGGCAGGATTGCCTGGAACTTACGGTCACGTCCCTGTTTGGCAGAGCCACCGGCAGAGTCACCCTCGACAAGGTACAATTCATTTCGCTGGGGATTTCTCGATTGAGCAGGGGTCAGCTTCCCAGAAAGAACGGTTTCTGACCGTTTTCGTTTCTTCCCGTTGCGGGCATCTTCACGTGCTTTTCTCGCTGCTTCCCGGGCTTGCGCCGCTTTGATCGATTTCTTGATCAGAAGGGAGCTTGTATCCGGGTTCTCTTCAAGGAAATAAAGCAGATGTTCTGAAACGACGGAGTCCACCGATGAACGCGCTTCACTGGTGCCAAGCTTTCCTTTTGTCTGCCCTTCGAATTGAAGCAGTTCTTCCGGTATTCGCACCGATACGATGGCTGCGAGACCTTCTCTGATATCTGTCCCTTCAAGGTTTTTATCACGATCTTTAAGGATACCCGTCTTACGTGCATATTCATTGAACACCCTGGTCATGGCTGTCTTGGCACCGGCTTCATGTGTACCGCCGTCTTTTGTCCGCACGTTATTGACGAACGACAGGATATTCTCAGAAAAACCGTCGTTGAACTGAAAAGCAAATTCCACCTCTATGTTATGGTTAGCCCCTTCAAAAAAAGCAACTTTGTGAAGGGAGTCCTTTTCTTCATTTAAGTATTCTACAAATGCCTGTATGCCGCTCTCATAATGAAACACTTCTTTTTGGTCATGACGCTCGTCTTTGATTTCAATCTTCAAGCCTTTCAGCAGGAAAGCTGATTCTCTCAAACGTTCACACAGAGTGTCATAATTATAAGTAGTCGTGCTGAATATACCGGGATCCGGTTTGAAGTGGATAAGTGTACCCGCTTTTTTTGTATTACCGACCCTTTCAAGTGTCGTTGCCGGTTTCCCGCCGTTTTCAAAACGCTGCTCGTATTTGATTCCGTCTCTTTCAATCGTCACGACAAGCCACTCGGAAAGCGCATTAACAACAGATGCTCCCACCCCGTGCAGACCGCCGCTTGTCTTATATCCTCCCTGACCGAACTTACCGCCGGCATGAAGGACCGTCAGGATGATTTCAGGTGTGGGTTTCCCCATCTTATGCATGCCGGTTGGCATCCCCCGGCCCCTGTCCTGTACGGAAATACTATTATCTTTATGTATGGTGACGTTGATTTCATCTCCGAAGCCTGCTAAAGCTTCATCTACTGCATTATCTACAATTTCATATACTAAATGATGCAGCCCTCTTGTATCAGTAGAGCCAATGTACATCCCAGGTCTTTTGCGAACGGCTTCCAAGCCTTCTAAAACCTGAATTGCATCATCATTATAAGCCATGGGCTGTGTCTTGTTGGCCACGAACATTCCCCTTTCAAACTTCTCTGCCCGTATATAAAACCTTATACGGGATTTTATGTTCTCTTGTTATCATAACACAAGAACGTTTGTTCGTTTACCTGTTTTTCGTCATTTTCAAGTAAACCACTATGCTATATTGTAGCGTTTTATTTCATTTTCGCAAATTAATTTTATGAAGAGGGCCTAAGTTAAAGCATACGATTTCCCCGCTTTTCAATTAAAAAAGAGTATGAATATATGTCATCCATGCGGTCCGAAAAAAAGCAAGCGGTAAACGCCGCTTGCACCCGGATAGAACTATTTGGTTAAAGCATGTTCAACCTTTATGCACCGGTCCATAATGACCGTATAGCCCCGTTCTTTAAGGAAAGAGTAAGCCTCTTCATTCATGACACCCAGCTGCGCCCAGAATATTTTTGCATCTATCTTATCAAATTCTCGTGCGAGATCTGGCAGGAATTCCGAACGCCTGAAAATATTGACAATATCAACAGGGCCTTCAATTTCCTCTAACGAAGCGACTGCTTTTACTCCAAGTGCCGAGTCGATGACCGGGTTGACCGGTATGATCTCGTAGCCCAGGTCCTGCATGGCTTTTGAGACGGAGTGCGAAGTGCGTTCGGGATTGTCGCTCAGTCCCACGACTGCTATCCGCTTGGATTCTTTTAGTATCTGTCCGATTTCTTCACGTGTTGGATTTTCAATCATGAAAATGCACCTTCCTTTTGAATATCCTTGTAAGCGTTCTAAAGTCCTATTCTCTTTTTATAGCATAATATCCTTTATTTTTCAAAATTTTACGAATAAGTCTCTCAAAAATGAAGTGAATCCTGAATTGGATTCACTTCATTTCTGATTATTCTTTTATTAAGCCTTTTGAAATGAGGAATTCCCTGGCGACATCCTTCGGTTCTTTCTTATCGATGTCCACCTTGGCATTCATCTCGCTCATTTCTTTTTCAGATATCTTACCTGCCAGTTCATTCAGGACATCTTCCACTTCAGGGTGCTCTTTCAGCACTTCCTGTCTGATGACCGGCGCAGCATCATATGGCGGGAAGAAACCTTTATCATCTTCTGTTGACTTCAGATTGTACCTTTCGATCCTTCCATCGGTTGTAAAAGCAGGGATGATATCGACATCACCATTTTTTACGGCTTCGTACATGATATTTGGATCGTAGCTTTCTTTCGCTTTGAATTCAAATCCGTATGCTTTAGAAAAAGCGTCATACCCATCGCCTTCACGCTCATAAAATTGATGCGGCGCTCCAAAACTGAGGTCTTTGGAAAGAGGCACCAGGTCAGAGAAAGTTTTTGCATCAAAATCCTGATCTTGTGTATAAGCAAGTGTGTACGTGTTTTCAAATCCAAGCGGTTTTAACCAGGTTACATCAAACTTTTTCTCATACCCTTTTCTTACCTGTTCAAGAATCTCGTCTCCTGAAGCTCCTTCGGCTGCCTGTTCTTTGAGTACAGCTTCCAGTCCTGTCCCTGTGTATTCAACATAAACATCAATATCCCCTTTTTCCAGAGCGGGGGTCAGGATGGAAACCTCCCCCAATCCTTCGTCAACCTTAACATCAAGGTCTGTTTTTTCCTTAAGTAACTCAGCCATGATCTGGGTCAGGATAAATTGTTCCGTCCACATTTTCCCTGATACAGTAATCGTGTCTTTGCCGCCGTTGTTTCCGCAGCCAGCAATCAATAACGAAGCTGCAAGCAGAATGATGAAAGGCGAAAATATTTTTTTCATATGTATGCTCCTTTTCATGTTTATTTACGGGCTTTCAAGCCTTTTGGGGTCGTTGCCTTTTCTAAGAGTCTTAACAGAAAATCAAAAAATAATGCCAACAATGCAGCCGGAACCGCTCCTGCAAGTACAAGGGAATTGTTCCAGGTGGAAAGCCCGCGGTAAATCAGGTCACCCAATCCCCCTGCCCCGACAAATGTTGCAAGTGTTGCGACACCCACTGTCAAAACGGTTGCTGTTCTGATACCGGCCATGATAAATGGCAGGGCGAGAGGCAGTTCGACCTTGAATAATAGCTGTGAATCCGTCATTCCCATTCCTTTTCCTGCTTCTATGACCCCTTCATCCACTCCTGCAATGCCGGTGAATGTGTTCCTGAGTATGGGGAGCAGGGCGTATACAGTAAGTGCAATGATGGCCGTTGTGCTGCCTGTACCGAGCAGCGGGATCAGAAATCCGAATAGGGCAAGACTCGGGATGGTTTGAAATACAGCAGTGATCCCTATATAGAATTCAGCAATACTCTTTTTCCGTGAAATATAGATCCCAAGCGGCAATGAAATGACGATCGCGATAAAAATCGATACGAACGAAAGATAAAGATGCTCGACCAACCCGGTCATGATGGCATCCGATCGGTTTGTAATCGTCGAGATGAACGATAGTGAAAGGGCATGAATCATTTTGATTGTGCCTCCCTTCTATGTTTGGAAGCGACCGCACCCAGGATATTGCTTCTGGATACACTTCCGATGCGTCTGCCCTCTTTTGTAACCACCAGGATAGGAGGTTCCTTTGAAACATATAGAGCCGCTGCTTCAGCGATCGAGGCATCGTGCGGGATGGTCTCGAATTCAGATTCATCATATTCCAGAAAGACCGGATTCTCACTCATGATTTCCGAAACTGACATTTCTGGTTTGCCTTCATCCAGTCGGTGCTCCCCGATGAAGGAACGCACGAACTCATTTGCAGGAGAAGAAACCAATTCGCCGGGTGAAGCAATCTGTTCGATTCTCCCGTCTCTCATGACGGCGATTTCATCGGCGATCTTCAGCGCCTCATCGATATCATGCGTGACGAATACAATGGTTTTATGTATGGAATTCTGAATATGTTTCAGTTCATCCTGCAGCTGCTCCCTGCTGATCGGGTCGAGTGCGCTGAATGGTTCATCCATCAGGATGATGGGAGGTTCAGCTGCAAGTGCCCGTATGACACCCACGCGCTGCTGCTGCCCGCCGCTCAGCTCAAGGGGATATCTCTTCCGGTAGGTTTCAGGTTCGAGACCGACCAGATTCATCAATTCGTCCACCCTGTTTTCATACTTTTCTTTCTTCCAGCCTTTCAATCTCGGAATCAAGCTGATATTCTCTTCGATTGTCATATGCGGGAGGAGGCCGATGCGCTGAATGACATACCCTATATTCCTTCTCAGCTCCACTTCATTCTCTTCCGAAATGTCCCGCCCGTTGATTGTGATCGTACCGCTTGTCAGTCCAATCAGCTTATTGATCATTTTCATCGTGGTCGTTTTGCCGCAGCCGCTGGGACCTATCAATGCGACAAGTTTTCCCTCGGGGATATGCAAGTCGATACCCTTTATCGCTTCAGTCCCGTCTTCGTATACTTTCCTGACACTTTTGAACTCAATCATGTAACCACCTGCCTGAAATCTAGTCTAAACATATTAAGAATACCCCCAACATAGACTGGGTAAACATGTAAGAAACCCCTCAAGAAAATTCTTCCACATAATCATGCTATACAAAAAAAGCAAGTAAACAAATAGTCTACTCGCTTTTCATGGATTTATCCGATTTTGCCATAACCGTCTGCTCTACTATGATACCGGTTATGGTCCCCAGAATCAGTCCGTTATTAAGCAGGGAAGCTGCTGCGACGGGTACATTCGTGAAGGCATCCGCAGGTACGAACATGGCACCGACCCCCACAATCAGAGCAATTCCTGCGACAAAATGCGTACGGTCCAAATCCGTTTCTTTTTGATATTCTCCCAGTGCAAGTCCAACCATCTTGATAAAGATGACTGTCGTGACAGCATATCCTACCGGAGCAGGCAGACTCGCAAACACATTCATCACTTTTGGAACGAGGGAGATGATGACGATCATGGCGCTTCCCGCTATGAACGGTAATATACGGTACAATTTGGTGGCAGTAACGAAACCCGCCGATCCGGAAATCGGCACAGAACCGATAGACGAAAATATCCCTCCAAGCATCTGATTGATACCGGATGCAAACCCGCTTGAAGTAAAGCGTTCATATACAGGTTCACCTTTCGATTTCATCACTTCCTCCATGACCCTGATCGAGGCAATCATATTTGTCGTCAACAAGAAGGTAATGAATACAGACGTAACAATCACACCAGTATCAAGGGCTGGTGCGCCGAATGCAAAAATCTGAGGCAGGGAGAACCATGAGTCTGAAACCGTTACATGACCGCCAAGCCCGATCGCAGCAAAAATGCCCCAGCCGGCAATGAGCGCGAGGATAATGGAATACTGCTGGATCCATTTTACTTTATGACTTGAAAAATAAAGCGCAATCAGGATGGTAAGGACACTTCCAAGCAGCACTACCGGCTGCAAAGTTTCCGATTCCCCGCTGATGCCGAACATCCCCTTAACAAACGACCCGCTAAGCTGCAAGATCAGCAGCATTAAATATACAAACGTAATGGCAGGAGTAAATAAGGCGGTCAGTTTTTTTAACAGGCCGGTCGCACTTAAAATGAAGAAAATGATTCCACTGATAATCATCCCGCCCTGCAGAACAGACAAAACTTCCAGCTGGCTGCTGTAGAGGGTGCCTGAAAAGCCGGCATAAATGGCAAATACTCCCCACCACAATCCGGCCGGCCCTTCGTTGATCGGCAGTTTATGGCCGATCAATGCCTGAATTAGGCTGGCTGCCCCCAACACAAAAATGGTGCGCTGTATGAAGCCTGCTGTCTCAGCCGGCGGCAGCTGAAATAAATCCGCTATAGCAATCGGAGCGGCAATTGACCCTGCAATCATAAAAGCCACCCATTGCAATGCTGATAATAACAAATGCATTGAATGTCCACCTTCTGTTCATCTAGTATTAGCCTTGGAGCATGCAACCGCCACCTTTTATCAGGCATAATCATTTTACCATATACAGGAGGGAATTCCCGGGAATTCAACCTGATTTAATGATATTATCTAGTTTTATGAACAGGTACTAAAAAAAAGCCTGATTTTCTCCTGTTTTCATGGTAAAATAAAGAACGCAATACATAAAAAAGGAGCAGTGATCATGTTTTATGCCCTTATCCTTGTTATAGCTTATCTCCTTGGTTCCATCCCCTCAGGGTTGATCATCGGAAAGAAGTTCTACGGAATCGATATACGGGAACATGGAAGTGGAAATCTTGGCGGTACGAACACTTTCAGGACACTTGGTGTGAAAGCAGGGCTTATCGTCACCATTATGGACATCCTGAAAGGGACCCTTGCAGCATTATTGCCGCTGTTGTTCAATATTGAACCTAAGATGTTCATGCTGATTGCAGGTATATTTGCCGTAATCGGACATATGTATCCGCTTTTCGCAAACTTCCGCGGCGGAAAAGCCGTCGCTACGTCCGGCGGGGTCCTGTTGGGGTACGATCCCCTGTTGTTCTTGATATTACTGGCTGTCTTCTTTCTCGGATTATACTTATCTAAATACGTTTCTTTATCTTCGATGATTGCTGCCATCATTGCTTTTACTTATACGTTATTTACCTGGGATATACCCTTGATGATTGTCGTAGGAGTCCTTGCCTTCTTTGTCATCTACCGGCATCGTGCAAATATTGTACGCATCAAAAATAAGACTGAACCTAAAATCAAGTGGCTTTAAACAAGAAAAGCGGCTGAAAATCATTCAAAATATGAATGGCTTTCAGCCGCTTTTTATATACTGTGGCATCATCTCCACGCCAGCCGGGTCTTCCTATTAAGCCTGTTCCCTTACAGAAATGCAAGACGGGTACTCCTCAGGTGTTCCGGCAATAATGATATAAATAGTGATTCCGCTTTTCATATTTTTCCTGTAAAATAAAATTGTATAGTTGAAAAGAGGACAAAGGGGTTAGAACATGAACAAAAAGAAGTATTATACGGGATTATTTCTGGTGATACCATTGGTCTTGGTAATAGGATATTTAATTACTGACCAATATAAAAGCTGGAATTCGGATAAGCAGTCGGTCAAGACTTCCCTTCTTCATGAGACGAGGGAAGTGCAGGCAGAAGGGAAAACCATGAAATCCACTGCCAGCATTGCAGCCATCGGTGACATCCTTCTCCACAATACAGTATATAATGATGCAAAATCAGGGTCAGGCTATAATTTTTCCCCGATGTTTGAACCTGTTAAGGAGATGCTGGCAGAACCAGACTTCCTGATAGCAAATCAGGAGTCCACGCCGGGCGGAAGTGAGATAGGCTTATCAAGCTACCCTCTCTTCAATAGCCCCAAAGAGATTGTTAAATCTCTTCAGGATACAGGTGTGGATGCTGTTACCACAGCAAATAACCATTCGCTGGATCAGGGGGAAAAAGGGCTTCTGAGTGCAATCGATTACTACGAAAAGATTTCAATGCCGTACGTCGGGGCTTTTAAAAGCCCCGGGGATAAAGAAAAAATCCGCACATTCAATGTGAATGGCATCAGGTTTGCTCTTCTTTCCTATACGTATGGGACAAACGGAATCCCGGTCCCGGAAGGCAAGGATTACCTGGTCAATCTTCTGGACGAACAGAAAATGATCGCCGAAATCAAGAAAGCCAGGGCAATGGAAGTGGATCTTGTTGTTATGAGTCTTCACTGGGGGAATGAATACCAACGCTTTCCTACCGATGAACAACAAAGACTTGCAAAAGTTTTGACTGATAATGGTGCAGATATTATTTTTGGTCATCATCCACACGTATTACAGCCGATCCAGACCTACAAGACCAGTGATGGGCGTGAAGCTGTGGTCATCTACTCCCTCGGGAATTTCCTTTCAGGACAAAAAGATGATTTCAAGGACATCGGCGGTATGGCAAAGGTTCAGGTAGAAAAACAACAAAGTCCTGCGGGTACTGTTATTACTTATCCATCAATCGAATTCCATCCGACGTTTGTAGCTGAGAACAACTATAATAATTATCGTATTTATCCGCTTGATTTTGCCCAAAAAAATGGATTCATCACATACTCCGAGGAAGAGATGGTCTCTCATATGATGAATGGAGTTGCACAATAAGAAAAGCTATATGTCATTCATCATCTGCTTATAATAGCTCCTATGCAGAGCTGCATTATACTAGCTAAAGATAAAAAGAGCTGGCGTAAACACGCCAGCTCTTTTCCGTATCCATTTAATGAGTCCCAAACAGTACATGATTGAAGAAAATCCCGCCAAGTGCAAGGATGGCCAGGACCAAATTCACGATTAGAAATGTATCCTTCCTGCTTCTAAAATAAAGGGTTACCATACCATAGTAAAGAAGCGCCGATATGATAATGAAGGTACCTGCTTCTATCTTATAGCTCGTTTTTTCCAGATGTAAGAATGTCAATACACCAAGACCCCCGAATATCAGGGCGCCGATATAATATAAAAGTGCTTGAGTTTTCAAATAACCCACTCCTTCTATGCGAATTAGTAGATGTTCCGCTGTCGATATGTATATAATATTAAAACGGTCTCCGGTTTGTCCAGGAATGCCGCAGTTAAAAAATCATTGTAGAGAAAGGAGTCGAATGCTCATGAACATACATATATCAAAAGATGCCCTCCAATGGTTCAAGGACGAAATGCTCGTAAATGAAGGTGATTATGTCCGTTTCTATGTGCGTTATGGAGGTTCCAGCCCTCTGCATGACAGTTTCTCATTAGGTGTCATGAAGGAAGAGCCTATAGACGCTGGTGAACTCATTGAAGTTGACGGCCTCTTGTTTTTTGTAGAAGAAAGGGATCTGTGGTACTTTGATGGACACGATTTACATGTTGGTTTCAATAAAGAACTCGAAGAACCTCTTTATGAATATAAAAAATAAGAGGATGCTGAGGCCTGATGTCATAATCAGGCCTCTTTTTATTCAATGAATCGCTTAATATGATCATGAAGGCCTTCCTCTTTCAAGATATGGAGCTGAGTATCGCCCATTAGGTCAAAATGTGGAAAACCGTCGCTTCTCATATGGATCCATTCTTTTTTTAATCCATATTTTTTACCCCAATCAGAAAGTTTCTCAAGATCCGCACAGCCTGCTTTAGTAACGGATTTGACTGCAGGGAATCGTTCGTCTACCCAGAAATGGGTGATAAATGCCACTTCACCTTGTGCGACTCTTTCTTTCCATTTGTTCAATTCTCTCCTGTTTATCCCGAAAGCCATTTAACTTCCTCTCTTCTTCTATCACTGATCAGCCTGTTTTTTTGCCTTTTCATATGCTTCATGCCAATCCGGAAACATTCTGCGGATCGATATCGGCCTGAAACTTTCCTTCTTGACGCAAACATGTTTAGATTGTCCGCTGACTGCCAGTTTATTTTCCTCATTATAAATTTCATATGCATATGTAATTCTGATTCCGTCATATTCTTCGACCCATGTTTTCACAATAGCTTTTTCACCATATCTTACCGGTGTCTTATAACTTATAGTAAGATCCACCACCGGAGACAGGATCCCGTCTTTTTCTACCTCTGCATAATTAAATCCGAGATCTTCAATAAGTTTGGTTCTCCCCAGTTCCATCCAAATGAGATAGTTTGCATGATAAACGACGCCCATTTGATCAGTTTCAGCGTACCTTACTTGAACTGTGTTTTCTGAAATATGCACTCTGTGTTCACCTCTGTAATTATTTTATTCATGTTACTAATAGTAACACAGTGGTGCCCGGCATTGAATAAATACGCTTGCTGCAGACCCTCATGAAAAAGCGCGAATATGCTTATAGAAGAGCATATTCGCGCGCGTTATCCCAGAATATGAATTACTGGTTATTATTCTGACCGGCTTCATCTTTGATTTCGCTGCGGAATGCCTCAAGACTTTCGCGGCGGCGTTCATTCTTGGCCTTAATAGACTGAAGCTGTTCTTCACTGTCAGTGAAAGCCATGGATTCTTCTGCCTTTTCCATGTTTTCAATCGTATGCTGAACCATTCCCTGAAGCTTCTCGACGTTATCACTGCGATCATCCGGATTCGGTTTACTGTTCCATGCCATCCTGAATTCCCCCTTAGTTGTATGAAGACAAACCACAAGCTGGGTCGGTCCCTTCATTATTTTTCTTCAAACTAAGTGATGTTATTCACCTTTTGTCTGGATAACCTGTGCATGCTTTCCGGATTTATCTTGCATCTGCTTTCCTTTATTTCCACCAGCTTCTCTCGATTGAGTTCCGATATGGTTTGGATTGAAATGCTTATTGTTTCTTCTAGGATTGCTCATTGTACTTCCCCCCTTAGTAATATCATTTCCAATTTAGAGAGGAATGTCAGGCGTAATAATTGGCAGGAGATTATTATCCGCTTAAATAAAAAATAAAGCCTCGTAAATGATTACTCGGCTTTATTCAGGGGACGCTTGATTTCAAATCGTGCGTCAATTCTTTCTTCTATTGCGTTCATGGCTTCCTGATCGAGAAGCAGCTGTTTTTTGTTCTCATTTACCAGGTCGGCAAAAGATTTCTTTCTTGGTCTGCGCATATAAAGGAAAACCTCACTCTCTTTAACGACTTGTATAAATAGTATATCCAAATTTCAGATATTTTAAACAAAGGTCATAAAGAGAGCGAATCCCTCATTTTACTAATGCTTTGAAGGCTTCCAGGCTTGTGATTGCACCGATTTGTTTATGGGTTATGATACCTTGTTCGTTGATTACGTAAGTTGTCGGAACCGTTAGAATATCATAGGCCTTATTGATCTTATCATCTTCATCAAGGAGGATAGGGAACGAAAGTCCCAGTGATTGCTGATATTCCTTAACGTTATACTGAGGATCGATATTTATGGCGAGAATTTCAATTTCATCTCGATTCAACCTGTAGAATTCCTCCATGACCGGCATTTCATCTTTACATGGCGGACACCAGGTTGCCCAGAAGTTAATGATTACTTTTTTACCTTTGAATTGTGACAGTGTTACCTCTTCACCTGATAAGTCCCTTAGTTTAAAGTCAATGGCTTTATCCCCTGCATTCGGCCCAGGAAAATGTTCAGCCGGCTCGGAGCTTTCAGCTGCTTCGCTTTCTTCAATATCAATCAGCTGGTCGAAGGATTGATTGACTGATGCCTGTTCAAACTGATCTTCGGAAATAACATTTGGGCTGGACTTATTTTCAACATAAAAAGTGTAGACCAATAGCGCGATAAGCAATATTCCAAAAAAAGATTTCAAAAGTCCGTCTCTCCTCTTCCGATTAGTTGCTTATATTAGCATATGATGGCTTGTCTCAGTTTAGTCGTGAATTGTGGGGAGCTTATGGAGAAATAAGAAGGAAACTTGGTGTGAAATGGTTTTGGATGTGAGCCCGGATCAACATGCAGAAAGTTTATATCACAAAAAATCCCCGGGATTGCCACCCGGGGATTTTTTAGTTTATTAAGATTGGAACTTGCCGCGCAGAACCATTTGAAGGATACCGCCGTGACGGTAGTAGTCAACTTCAACTTCTGAATCGAAACGTGCAAGAACTTCGAATTCTGTCTTCGTTCCATCTTCAGCCACAGCAGTGACAGTTAAGATGTCGCGAGGTTTAACATCATTTGTGATGTTAACAGAAATGGTTTCTCTTCCAGTCAGACCCAGAGTTTCAGCGCTTTCGCCCTTTTTGAACTGAAGTGGAAGCACACCCATCATCACAAGGTTAGAACGGTGAATACGCTCATAGCTTTCAGCGATGACAGTCTTGATGCCAAGAAGGTTCGTACCTTTGGCTGCCCAGTCACGGGAAGATCCCATACCGTAATCTTTGCCTGCAAGGACAACCAGTCCAGTTCCGTCTTCTTGATACTTCATGCAAGCATCATAAATCGGCATAACTTCATCTTCTGGCCAGTACGTAGTGAATCCGCCTTCTGTACCTGGAGCGATTTGATTTCGGATACGGATGTTCGCAAACGTTCCGCGCATCATGACTTCGTGGTTACCGCGGCGGGAACCGTATGAGTTGAAGTCGCGTGGTTCTACACCGTTTGCGCGAAGGTATTTACCGGCTGGTGTATCTTTTCCGATCGCACCTGCAGGGGAAATGTGGTCAGTTGTCACTGAGTCACCGAATTTACCTACAACGCGAAGGCCGTTCAGTCCCTCGATATCTTCTGGTGTCGGAGCAAGCCCTGTGAAGAATGAAGGATTTTGGATATAAGTTGAATTTTCATCAAAGCTGTACAATGGTTCATTGCTTGTTTTGATATCGTTCCAGCGTTCGTTTTCTGTGAACACATGCGCATATTCCCTGCGGAATAGTTCAGGTGTCACTGTCGCTTTCACCACATCTTTCACTTCATCCTGAGAAGGCCAGATATCCCTGAAGAATACATCATTTCCGTCTTTATCCTTACCGATAGGATCATTCTGAAGATCGATATCGACTGTGCCTGCGAGCGCATATGCAACTACAAGCGGCGGTGAAGCAAGATAGTTTGCTTTCACTAACGGATGGATGCGTCCTTCGAAGTTACGGTTACCTGAAAGCACAGATGTTAAAAGAAGATCTGCATCAGAAACTGCTTTTTCGATTTCCGGACGCAGCGGGCCGGAGTTACCGATACATGTTGTACAGCCGTAACCAACAAGGTTGAATCCGATTTGTTCCATATAAGATAACAATCCGGAATCTCTTAGATAGCCTGTAACAACCTTTGAACCGGGAGCCAATGATGTCTTTACAAAGTCAGGAACATTCATTCCAAGTTCCACAGCCTTCTTCGCTACAAGACCTGCACCAAGCATGACATAAGGATTTGATGTATTTGTACAAGATGTGATAGCAGCAATTCCGATCGCTCCTGTAGGCATCGTTACATCCTTACCGTCTTCTGTTGTATATTTTGCTGTTTTATTGATTTCAGATGCATCAAGACCAAAGCCTTGAACGCCTTCTTTTGCTGTGATGGATTTGTGGAAAGTTTCTTTCATTTCAGAAAGAGGAATCAAGTCCTGAGGACGTTTTGGTCCAGAAAGGTTTGCTTCAACTTTTGAAAGGTCGATTTCCACTACATCCGTGTAAACAGGTTCTTCTTTTTCAGGTGTGAAGAACATTTCGTTTTTCTTCAAGTACTCTTCTACCATCTTGATATGCTCTTCATCACGGCCTGTCAGTCGCAGGTAGTCAAGTGATTCTGCGTCAACCGGGAAGAATCCGCAAGTTGCACCATATTCAGGAGCCATGTTGGCAATTGTTGCTCGGTCTGCAAGTGGCAGAGTGGCAACCCCAGGCCCGAAGTATTCAACAAATTTACCTACGACACCTTTTTGGCGGAGGACTTGCGTCACTTTAAGTGCCAAGTCAGTAGCCGTTGCTCCGTTTGGAAGCTCACCTGTGAATTTAACACCGATTACTTCAGGAATCGGGAAATATGAAGGCTGGCCAAGCATGCCTGCTTCCGCTTCGATTCCGCCTACACCCCAGCCAAGAACACCGATACCGTTGATCATGGTGGTATGAGAGTCAGTTCCAACAAGTGTATCCGGGAACGCTTCAAAGTCGCCTTCCGTTGTTTCAACTGCGTGGACTACGTTTGCAAGAAATTCTAAGTTAACCTGGTGAACGATACCGGTAGCCGGTGGCACGGCACGATAGTTTTCAAATGCTTTTTGAGCCCAGCTTAGGAATTGGTAACGCTCGGCATTACGTTCGAATTCAAGATCCATGTTTGCTTTCAAAGCGTCAGCTGTACCGTATTTATCAACTTGTACAGAGTGGTCGATTACAAGGTCTACCGGAATTTCAGGGTTGATTTTTTGAGGATCTCCTCCGATATCCGCCATTGCTTTACGCAAAGAAGCCAAGTCAACGACAGCAGGTACTCCTGTGAAGTCCTGAAGGATAACGCGTGAAGGCTTAAATGGAACCTCTGCGTCTTTGCTTGATGCTCCCCAGTTTGCTAAGTTTTCAACATGTTCTTTATTGATTACACGTCCATCAAATTGGCGCAGTACAGATTCAAGTAATACCTTTACACTGTAAGGTAAACGGTTAATGTTTGAAACGCCTGCTTCTTCAAGTGCCTTTAAACGATAATAATGATAACGTTTCCCTTCAAGTTCGAAGGAAGATCGTGCATTAAATACATCGTTCTTTGCCATTTTAATTCCCCCTCTAACTACAAATGCGCATTAAGTCGAAAAGTCTTCGTTCTTAACTAACGAACTTTTCTCACATTAATAATCTTAATACAAGCGATTACATAAGTAAATAACAATAAAGTTATTGTTTTTGATAAGTTTTACTTATCTGAAAAACTAAACACCTTTTGTTTTCTAACAAATGATTGATGCAGCAGCTTTATTGTCATTGTCAAAAGATGTCGGCTGCAGAAAAAAATTATTCCAAAAAAACTTTAGGACATGTTAGGGTTTTCCTCTTATAGCTGACCTTTTCTGGTGGCATCCTAACGATATGGAGGTGTCTCAATTGGCCAAACGCAAAGCAAACCATATCATCAATGGAATGAACGCGGCTAAGGCGCAGGGTAAAGGTGCTGGATACAACGAAGAGTTCTCTAACGAGCCATTGACGGAAGCACAGCGGCAAAACAATAAAAAGCGAAAAAAGAACCAATAAATTCCTGGACTGAATCTATGTATCCAGGTTCAGGGTAGTTCCGCATCTATCCGGACTCCCTCCTTCATTACCCTTTCTTGACATTAATAAACAAAAAACTCTGCAAATTTCTTGCAGAGTTTTTGCTGCTTACATATCGTGATTACTATTATGCTTTTGGCGCGTATGGTTTTGGTTTTTTACTTTATGGGATCCGCTCAACGGTTCCGGCTGGCCGGATTGTTTAGGTGCATTCTTCCTCATGTCTTTACTGTCATTTTTGTTCATTGTCCATCCCTCCTCTTAATTAGGATGGATACCCGTCCCTCCGTTTATGCATACGTATAGAAAGGTGCTGAAACGCCTATAATATAAAGGCTATTTTACATTTGAAGGAGAGAATTGAAAATGCCTTGTCATAAAAATAAACAACAAGCGTTCCAAGCTGCCCAACAGGGGTTCACTGACGTACAGAATACCGTGAATGAAGTGGTTCTGGACGGCGGAAGCTACGGTTCCCAGCTATCACATCTTCGAAATGAAGTGAACGAAGCGTATCAGCAGATTGAAAATGCACTCGAAGTTGCTTCTGAAACACAAAAAGAGCAGCTTCAAAAATTCAAATCCGATCTCGAATCGATCGTAAGTGAAGTAAACGAACAGCAATAAAGCGAAAAGAGGCACTTTCATCATTCGAAAAGTGCCTCTTTTTTTTAGCTGAAAGGTAAATCCCTTTCAAGCTGACTGTCGAGTTCCACGAGAGCTTCCAGGATTTCGTCATGTTCCTCAGGGCTGACGGTCCTGAGATCGATAAGTATGCGATCTTGGTGAATCCTGGCAATGACTCCGGGATCATGCATCCTGAGTCTTTTATGAATTTCATTGGATTGAACTTTTTCATGTTGAATCGAAACAAGGTATGTATCCAGTTCAATTTCCGGCATGGTCCCGCCTCCTATCTTGCTTTTGCCTGCTGTCAATTCCAGGTTGAATGATACATTTCGGAGTTTAAGCTGCTCCAGCAGATTCATCGATTGCTGATGGATATCTTCTTTTTGCCGGGTGATGCCGAATACTGCAGGAATTTTATCTTCCTCATTTTTCAAATAGTGAAGAAGCGTCATTTCAAGTGCTGCAATGGTCATTTTGTCAACTCGCAATACTCGTGCGAGTTGATGTTTCTTTAAGAGATCAACAGCTTCTTTCTTACCGGCTATGATCCCCGCCTGGGGACCGCCCAGCAATTTATCCCCGCTGAAAGAAACAAGGTCGGCCCCCTTCTCGATCACATTGCTTACGAGTGGTTCTTCTCCAATACCATATTTCGAAAAATCAAAAAGCGCCCCGCTTCCTAAATCCTCATAATACAGAACATGATCATACTCTTTAGAAAGCCCTGCAAGCTCTGCTGATTCAACAGCTGATGTAAAACCTTTCATGACAAAATTGCTCTGGTGCACTTTCATGATCATCGCAGTATCTTCTCCTATAGGGCCTTGATAATCCTTCAAGTGCGTTTTATTGGTAGTGCCCACTTCAACAAGCTTTGCCCCGCTTTCTTCCATGATCGAAGAAACTCTGAAGGACCCGCCGATTTCTACGAGTTCCCCCCTGGACACAATCACTTCTTTATTTCTCGCAAGAGCAGACAGTATGAGGAATACTGCTGCAGCATTATTATTTACGATCATGGCAGCCTCGGCCCCGGTCAATTCACAAATGAATTTTTCGGCATGAGTGTGGCGGGTTCCTCTTTTTCCCTCGTCAATATCGTACTCCAGGTTATTATATGAACCTGCAACCCTGCTTATATGTTCAATCGTTTCAGCTCCAATCCTGGCCCTGCCAAGATTCGTATGTAAGACGGTACCGCTTGCGTTGATGACTCTATGTAGAGAAATTGAATATTTTTGTCTTTTTAATTTTTCCGCCCCCCGAAATACCGCATCAAGAAAGCCTTTGGTGTCGGGCGGCGGTGCCCCCCTAGTTCCTTCAAGAATGCACTTTCTGATCGCTGCAACGCTTTCTTTCACCAGTTCTTTTCCTTGATTGGAGGAAAGGTCATTGATTTCGATAAATCGATTGAATCCGCCGGTTTCAAGGATTTCATGGACCGGGGGTATCTTTCTCAGCATTTCTTTCATGATTACCGTCCTTTGCTGCTTTTTCACCATTATAACACCCTCACCAATTAATTCGAAAAGAATAGAATGTGTAAAAGAGAAAGTTAGGGGTCAGATGTAAATGAGTAAGGAAAAGGATGATTTTTATTTAGAGAACTGGGAAGAGCGAATGAAAGATTGGCTGCTGGATCCCGATACAGTTCGGCTAGATGAAAAGGAATTCCGAATTGACTTCCTGGACACGACAGATGCATTCATCGTGGAAGTGGAAACAGAAAATATTTGTCCGGATGAATTGATTTTGATGAAAAGAAATCACCGGCTCATTATATCTATCAGATTGAAACATGAATTAAAAGCGAGAATCAGATTTGTTGAGTTCCCTTTTTGTCTAAAACAGCGGGATTTAACCTATTCTCTGGAACACCATACAATTGAAATCAATGTGCCTAAGCAGGAAAGCACAGAGAAAACATCACTCGTCATCCGTGTACAGGGAATTTGTGATGAAGACAGCCATTCCATGTAATTAGAAAAAACCTGGAGGATCCAGGCTTTTCGGGTTATCGCAACTTTTCGATTTTAGAAATGATGTCATTTGCGTCGGGAAAGACACCTGTATCAAGTTTGGAATAGATCTTGGTTTCGCCTGCTGTGATTTCAAAGGCTCCGCCGGAAGATGGAATCAGCAATAGTTCTGGGATATCATATCTGAAATGGGTGAATAACTGTTCCGCGAAACTCGCGGCTTTTGGTGAGTAGTTTCACCTCAGGCAGAACTCAATCTTGATTTTCAGGTTATCCATTTTGGAAACCACCTTTCTTTAGTATTTATTTCATTTTAAAGCAGGCCATTTATTGTTGCAAATCACAATGAAAGGCCTCTTTTTATTTTGCCTCTTCTCTTATCTTTCCTGTACAATATGTGTATCTATACATAAAGGAGTGAATGCAATGAGTAAAGAAGAAATCATCCGTTTGACTTCTCTGTCATCAAAAGCCGGCTGAGGATGCAAATTAGGTCCCAGTGACTTGGCGCAAGTTTTGCGTCAGCTGCCCCCTCAAATAAAACATGAAGAATTACTGGTTGGGAATGAATCCTCCGATGACGCAGGGATTTATCAATTAACGGATGAAATCGCTCTTGTTCAAACAGTTGATTACTTTACTCCTGTTGTCGATGATCCATACTTGTTCGGTCAAATTGCTGCAGCAAATGCCTTGAGCGATGTGTATGCAATGGGCGGAACACCGAAGACCGCCATGAATATAGTCGGATTTCCCATTAAAAAACTGGGTGCCGATGTGCTGGCCAGGATCCTTGCCGGTGCTCAGAGTAAAGTGGCGGAAGCCGGAGCCGTCACAGTGGGAGGTCACTCAATAGATGATCAGGAACCCAAATTCGGGCTTAGCGTCACTGGCATCGTTCACCCTGATAAGTACTGGACCAATAATGGTGCAGCGCCTGGGGATGTCATTGTACTGACGAAGCCTATCGGGGTCGGGATATTGACGACCGGAATTAAACGTCAGGTGGTTACAGAAGCACAGGAAAATGAAGTGGTTGATACAATGAGGACGCTAAATAAGGAGGCATCTGAGGTGCTTAGGGATTATCCCGTGAATGCCGTGACGGATGTAACCGGATTCGGACTATTGGGACATGCCTTCGAAATGGCAGGCGGAAGTGATGTGACACTGCATATTTCTTATGATTCCATCCCGCAGCTGCCGGGGACGAAAGAACTGGCTTTGGAGGGTATCATCCCTGGCGGATCGAAAGCCAACCATCAATGGTTGAGAGATTCTGTTCTTTTTGATCCTTGCCTGACCCTTGAAGATCAATTGATTCTCTGTGATTCGATAACTTCAGGCGGATTATTGATCAGTATGCCAAAGGAACAGGCGGAGAAATATCTGGCGGAAATGAAAAAGCGTTCCCTCCATGCGTGGATGATCGGCGAAGTTACAGAAACAGCGGATAAACGCGTTTATGTCTCCAAATAGGTCCTCTCCGATTACTTAAAAGCGAAGAATAGAAAAAACCAAACAAAAACGCCTGGATTCAAACCTTCCTGGCGTTTTTGTTTATAAGCTTGAAAAATTGATGATGAATCATTTTTGAAAATATCCTTATCTGCAAAGGGTGCCTCTTTCCCACTGCAGCCGGAAAGCAATTAAACCACATGACTTTCTTATCAAGACTGATAAACGGGATTTCGGACGCAGGCTCTTCCAATATAAAGTCGTGATTGTTATCAACATGTTTACATAGTATTCTTATCATCATCTTATCTTTTGCATCCGATAGAATATTCAGCATTTCAAGAGGTATATCGCTCAATTTATCAACATTGACGATGATCTCCTCCTTGCACGCCGAAAGATCTTTAAGAATTCTTTTCAAATCACATACAGGATACCACGCGAATTTTTTTAATGGACTTTTGCTGGAATCAACTACTTGGATGCCCTTTTTAACAGTCCCTTTAGTTTCAAGGAAGTCAATTAATTGACGGATGGTGTGGCCGGCATTGGTTTTCTTTCTGATAAAAATATCGTTTGCAACCAGGATGAACTTCCCTCTGGCACGGGTCACGGCCACATTGATAAGCCTGTCGCTCCCTTTCTTTGTAAAGAGCGCACCAACCTTTTCATGCGCCGTCCCATCGACAGCATCGAATACGATCATATCATTTTCGGATCCTTGAAATCCGTGAACTGTAGCAGCATAAAGATTACCTCTCGCTTTAGGGAAGAAGGGTTCGATCAGTTCTTGAACCAGCAGATTATACCATCTCGCCTGCGCTCGATAGGGAGTGACGATCCCTATTGAAATGCCGCGGTCATTCAGCGCTCTAATGACGAGAATCAAAGTGATGAAGCTAGAAAAAATGTTCCATCTTGAACCTTGGTCGGTTTCTCCCCATTCTGATCCTTCCTGTAAAGAAAATAAAATACTGCCTTCTCCGGAGAAAGGTTCACTTCTAAGTATGCCGTCTCTCATCCGTGCAGCATCTGGATGATCGCCAACCCGCGAGTGATAAATGTGGCGGTTGGTAAATGCTGATATGCTCGGATGCATGCGCCTTTGTTCAGGAAGCAGCAGTAATTGAGGATGTCCGTTTCCTTTTTCAACCGAATCCGCTACTTTCGAAAGGTGAAAAATATCATTCTTCAACCACTTTTCAGCTAATGGATGAAAGCTTCCTGCAATGGGAGGCAGTTGTTTGAAATCGCCGCATATGATGATATGTTTAGCCATCGTCGATGCAAATGCCACCTGCGGCACATAGGCCATACTTGATTCATCCACAATGACGAGGTCGAATTCCTCTTTATAAATGAGCGGGTCGATGACCGCTTTACTCAGGGTGGTACCAATCACCATTGCATCATTAAGTAGCGTTCCTTCCTTTCTTTTCAGTTGTTCCTTCAGTTTTTGATAGTGTACTTCTAATTGGGATAATCGTTCTGAATCGTAGCTTGAGAAGTTTAATGAAAGCTTCTTTCTCAATCTCCTTCTATACGTTTCCACTTTCCCCTTTTCCTCCGCAAGCTTAGGGTCCTGCTTTTCCAACAGCTGTGTCACATTAAGCTCCGTTATGTCATCCTGATAGGACTTCCTGTTGATGCCGTATCGGATAACTTCTCCAGTTTTCCAACGGCTGTGGGCCGACAGGAAATGATATATCTCTTCTATTAATACATCAACAGCTGCATTGCTGTGAGACAATAGTAAAATGCGCCTGCCCTCTGAATAATGATAAGAAGCAACACGGGCGAGTGTGTAGGTTTTACCGGTTCCGGGCGGCCCCCACAGATAGGTTACCGGATTGTATTTGCTCCTTAAGTAGGCTTCATGCAGGGGGCTTTTAATTGAAGCTTTGTTATGTGAAGCATTAGTGGGCGGGACCATTATATCCCTGATTCTCAGGGCTTTAATATGTCGTTCTTTTGCTTCTTCAAGCCTTTCTATCAGCTTTTCCAGCAGTTCTCCCTGATCATGGAAGAGCTGCCCGGACGTAATGGGATCCCCTATAAACTGTTCGAACTCAATCACGCACTCCCTTTCTTCCGAGCTGATCACTGTACCGGATACTTTTTTCCCACGGGTCTCAAACGTAACCGTTCCTCCTTCTGGAATGGACACAGGGTACACAATGGTAAACCAATAGATGAAAGCTGCGTCACCCTTCCTGAGGCATTTTCCTTCATCTATAGGGGCCCCGGAAGAATCACGTTTTCTTAAATGCGCTATTTCTATCTCAAGAGCGGATCTCCACTCTTCTATTAAAGATGTAATATTCATTGTTCAACCACCTGCAGTTACAAAAATTCACACAAAGTTTAATCATAACAATTTCACTTAAAAGTGTGAAGCAAAAATGCCGTACAAAAAAAGGAAACCGGCTCTTCCTTCGATTTCCTTTTGAGTTTCGTTATAATTCCGTTGTCAAATTGCTCAGTTTGTCAGCAGACTGGGCCAATTGGGATATCGCCTGAGAAATTTCTTCGACAGCCCAGGAGATTTCTTTCATTTCTCCTTCAACCTTTTCGCTTTTCACTTTACTTTGGTCGATTGAATCTACTATCCCTTCAAAAAATACATGAGCCTCATTAGTAGACATCATACCGGTTTTTGCAAGGCCTTCCACAGATGTAATATATCTTGAGATCTTATCTACCTGCTCCTTTGTCCCCGTTATAAGACCTGATACATTCGTTACCGAACTCTTCGTCTGATCAGACAATTTACGCACCTCTTCTGCCACGACTGCAAAACCTTTTCCGTGTTCACCTGCGCGGGCAGCCTCTATACTGGCGTTAAGGGATAAAAGATTTGTTTGTTCAGCAATGGTCTGTACAATGGATACGATGTCAAAAATTTGGTTGGATATTTGCTGAAGCTGATGGATTTCCTTCAACATTTCTCCTAAGTCAGAAAGGATCTTTCTCATATGATCTCTCTGAAGGCCCATTTTCTCTTTCCCTTCAACTGAGAATTCCCCGATCTTTTCGATAGCTGCGGTTCCTTCAGAACTTAACGTACTTACCTGATCCATGCGCGCAGTTATGGTTTCAAGGGAGGCCATTGATTCTTCCGAGATAGCTGCAAGTCCGTTTGTAGCCTCCTGTACACTTGTGGTGACATTTTCCTTAAGCAGGCGTGCATCTTCCCTCATTTGTTCATTTTGGGATTCGTAAGCCTCCAATACCAGCTGTTGTTCTAGATTTAAGATCTTAGTTACTGACTTGATCACTTTATGGTAATCCTCGACATCTGAAAAAGTACGAAACAGAACTTGAAAAAGTGTCATCTGGAGGTTCTGGAACGAAGCTATATACCACTTTGTCGGTAATCCGATGTGAATATGCATCTTAGCTATTTTTCTTCTTTTATCAATAAAAGATTGATCGATTTTGCCTTCCATCATTTCTGTGATATGAATTGCAAGTGTACCTTTTAATTGTTCTATTGAACTGTATCTATTCACAATTGATGTAAGGGCCGGATTTTGTTCGATTGGAAAATAAAAACCGTCGACAATCTCCCTGATATTTCCCTCTACCGCGTCATGGCAGGCTTTCAGGACAGTCAAGTCCTCGCCGGTCAGCTGAATCATTTCGAGCTGCTTTTCCATTTCCTTTGAAACAGTGATCGATACTTCACTATTCCAAGCTGATTCTTGCAGTCTTATTGCATGAACACTCTTTCTCTTTTTTAATAACACGAAAAACCCCTCTTTTGCATGTATAATATATCCTCTAAAGGAAAAAACTCATCTATTTACTATATCAAAAAACACCCTTGAAGGCAGGGTGTTTCTTAATAAATTTATGACTAAAAAAGGGACTTTTGAATGATGTCAGTGTCAGTTCCCCTTCGGTTCCTCGATATATTTCTCGGCAAAGTATAAAACATCTTCCACATACTCATCACTGTGGTTGTAGGCAAAAACAGCTTGTTCTATTTCGCCGGCAGCCGCACCGTTTGAAGCCAGATAATTTGCGGCACTGAATACGGCATCTTCAATTTGAAACGGATCAGCAATACCGTCCCCATTGGCATCGACACCATACCCTCCATATTTTTCAATGACGGCTGGATCTGTTTTTTGTTTTTCAGGAATATCTCCTTTTCCCAGATCACCGCATGACGGATGTGACCAGCCGACAAAGGTGCATGGCATAAACTGCATATGACCTTCAGCGCCTACAGGTGAAACCAAAGAATTCATTGTGGAAAATTTAGTTTCTACACGGTGGTGAGCAGCCAATAAATTCCACGGAACGCCGTATTCCTTTTCAGCGGCTTTATAAATCGGAAGATATTGAGAAGGAACTTCTTCTTTCCCGAGTAACGATAGCTTGTTTGATGGTGCTGAGTTATTAAGATAAACGTATAGCAGCAGAATGGTGAAAGGAATCAATAGTATTTTGGCAGGGGATGCCTTTTTCTTTTTATGTTTAGTCTTATTCTTTTTATAATGTTTCGTCATTCAGGCACGCATCCTCTCTAAGTGATTCCATTAGTATTTTAATATGAGAATGCTGCTAATACAATCTAAGAATGCACCCTCTTGCCATAAAATAAAAAAATGACCCGATTGAGCCATTTCTGAACTCTTCGGATCATCAATATTGTTTTTTTATTAGCAGCAAAACGCTGCTCCAACGATAATTAACAAGATGAATAGAACAACGATTAGAGCAAAGCCTCCCGCATATCCTGCTCCGCCGTATCCGCATCCATATCCGCCGTATCCGTATCCAGGGTATCCATACATAATCAGTCACCTCCAGTTATCTAACTACGATATTACTGTATGTAGGGGACAAATTGTAGGTTAATCATTACTGTTGAATCTTGAAGTGTCTTTCATTCAAAACAGCGGTGTGATACGTTTTCTCTCTTCACTTCGGAGGGGAAATTGATTAAATCGCCCAGATTTAAAAAAGCGTCCAGACCGGGTCTGAACGCTTTTATAGCTTATATTTTTTCGCGGGCTTCTGTTTTCTTCCTTGGTTTTGGTTTGATGTAAAGGCCAAGTTCCTTTTTCTCATGATTTAATGACTTGTACAGCGAGATCATCATCAGGGCCATAATGATTGAAAACGGCAGAGCTGCTACAATCAGGGCATTTTGCAGAGCCTGCAATCCACCGCTGTATAATAGGATCAATGCCACTACTGATTGGGCAATACCCCAAGTTAACTTTACATAGTTCGGCGGTGTCAGTGAACCATATGTCGTCTGCATTCCAAGTACGAATGTTGCTGAATCGGCTGATGTAATAAAGAATGTACCGATCAGTGTGATGGCTACAACCGACAGGATGGTAGACCATTCAAAGCTGTTAAAGACAGCGAAGAGGACTTCTTCCGTCGCAAACTGAGTCAAGTCTGTTCCTGCTCGCTGTACTTCGATCGCAGAAGTACCGAAAGCAGAGAACCAAAGGAAACTGACCAGTGCCGGCAGAAGCAATACCCCGATAAGGAATTCGCGTATGGTTCTTCCTCTTGAAACACGGGCGATGAAGATACCCACGAAAGGTGACCAGGAAATCCACCATGCCCAGTAGAAGATCGTCCATCCGTTTATCCACGAACGATGCTCTGGATTCAATGGAGCAATCCTGAAACTCATGGCAGCGATATTCTGAATATATGCCCCGATCGTATCAGTGAACATATTCAGAATCAATAATGTTGGGCCGATGAAAAAGACAAGGATGAATAATCCGACAGCCAATACCATATTCGTATTGGATAAATATTTAATCCCCTTACTCAATCCGGACCACGCGGAAATCATGAACAATACAGTAACGATCGCAATGATGATGAACTGTACGGTGAAGTTATTCGGTATGCCGAATAAGTATGAGAGCCCTCCGTTTATCTGGGCTGCACCGAATCCGAGTGTAGTGGCAACACCGACAACTGTTGCGAATACTGCAAGTACATCGATGATCGTTCCAAGGATGCCATCCACCTTGTTACCGAAGATTGGTCTCAGGGTGGCCGAAATCAACCCGGGCTCATCTTTGCGGAACTTATAATAGGCCAGGGCCAATGCAACAATCGCATAAATTCCCCAGGCATGAATGCCCCAGTGGAAAAACACATAGCGGAGCGCTTCTTTATTTGCCTGGTTGGTCCCTCCTTCGGCCAGCGGCGGCGTCATGAAGTGGGAAAGCGGCTCTGCAGCCCCCCAGAAAACAAGTCCGATTCCCATACCAGCACTGAATAACATGGCAAACCATGTTCCTTTTGTGTATTCAGGCTTTTCATCTGGTTTCCCCAGACGTATTGTACCCATAGGGCTGAAAATCAGGAATATGCAGAATATAACAATGACAGTTACTAAAATTAGATAATACCATCCAAACGTAGAGGTAATGAATTCCTGCATATTTGCGGTTACGTCCTCAAAGGACTTCGGAGCGATCACTCCATATGCTACAGCTGCAGCAACCAGTACAACTGTGATCCAAAAAACATTCGATATTCTTTTCATAAAGTTCTCCTTTCTTTCATTGTTTTAAGTATTTGTAAATATGTGTGCGGAAGTAAAAACAGAAATAGGCCCATTTTCTTATTCCCTTTTTTCCGCTTTCGAAACCAACAGTAGTTACCCTATCAAAAATAAACATAAGAATGCAAGCAAAAACCTTTGATTTTCATATTATTTGCGAATAGAACGTTTTCATTCCTGTAATCTTCACTGCTGTGAGTGAAATAAGCAATGGATGATTAAAAAGACGTTCTTTCATCTGAAAGAACGTCATCTTAACTTTATTCTTTAATAATTTTCACTTTTACGTCCCTCACTCCATATTCCAGTGCGTCTTCTTCATGCTCCATATATATATCGATGCGGTTACCTTTAATTGCTCCGCCCGTGTCCTCTGCACGAGCATATCCATATCCTTCAACATATACCTTTGAACCTAAAGGAATGACATCGGGATCCACTGCAATGACCCTGGCGTCTGGATTTGCAATCAGGTCAACACCCGTTTTGGTAATTCCGATACATCCTTCACAGTGAGCTGTATAGGCTGTCGCGGTAATATCAATCTCTTTAACGACATCTGTTTTCTTTGCATTTGAGCCGTTCTTTTCTTCAGATACAGCTTTTACAGCTTCATTCGAAGCTTCCTCGTCCTTCACTGTAATCCCCTTTTCAATCAATTCTTGACGGGTGACTGCTTCTTCAATGGAAATATGATAACGATTGGCAATTTCCCACAGGAGATCGCCTTTTTCAATATTATGATACTCTTTAAGTGCTTTTTCAGTGTTATCGTCTTCTTCTGCAGATGCAGATGGCAGTCCGATTGAAAAAATGAATCCGAAGGAAAAAATGGAAAATAAAACTTTTTTCATATTGTAAAATTCCTCCTTTTGTGGCCGCAAGTAAAACCAACAAAAGAAATGGTAACATAGACATGCATCAGCCATATAACAATTTATTTATAAAAGGATAACAATTAGATAACACGGATGTAAAAGTCGGCAATATTGAGACTTTTCTCATTACTGCCATTCAAGAGATTCCTTCTTGTGGATATCCAGGGACTGTTAAAGAATTAGCACATGAAAAAACCCCATCAGGCATATATCCAATGGGGCGATCTATATAAATTATTTTGTTTCAAGTACTTTAACGTTTACTGTTTTTCTTCCCCAGTCAGCCGCTTGGTCCTGAGAAGGGATGAATACATCGATTCGGTTACCTTTAATCGCTCCACCTGTATCTTCAGCAGTCGCATAACCATAACCCTCTACATAAACTTTTGATCCAAGTGGAATAACGTCAGGATCAACAGCGATGACTTTTGCATCAGGGTTCTCTTTCAGGTTTACACCTGTTGCAGTGATGCCTGAGCATCCTTCACAATCCGCAGTATAAGCAGTAGCTTCTACAGAAAGTTCATTTGCTACAGCTTCCTGTTCTTGTTTAGGCTCAGCTGAAGCTTCTTCAACTTCTGGAGCTACTTCTGGTTTTTCTTCCGGTTGAGGAGCAGGTGCAGCCTCTTCTTGCTCAGAAGTATTTGCAGGAGTTGAAGGTGCTTTATCATCCAGGTTGATTAACAATTCCTGGCCAGGGACGATAAGGTCACTTTCCAGCGCATTCCAGCCTTGCAGGCTGTCTACTGCGATTCCGTAATTAGATGCAATGGCCCACAGCGTGTCACCTTTTTTTACTGTATAATATTCTTTAGATGATACTTTAAGTTCCTGATCTGGAAAAATAATATCAGAACCTAAATTGTTCCACGTTTTCAGTTGATCAACTGTTGTTCCATATTCTTTCGCCAATCCCCAAAGCGTATCACCTTTTTTGACTTCAATCTCTTGTGCTGAAGCACTCGCACCACCCGAAACTGCAAGTGTAGTGAAAGCAGCTACAGAAATAATCGATTTTTTTAGTTTCATAGAAAAATTCCTCCTTATGTAGCTAGCACTATTTATTTTTGCTAACAGGGAAAATACTAACATAGTAAAATCTCAATACAATAACAAGGAAATTATAAAGATGCGTCAGAAATATTTCACTCCTGTAATATTAAGCGTTTTCTTGTATAAATTATCTTTTACAGGAATAATAAACCATAATTAATAGATAATTATGGTTTATATGGATGATAATAGATGATGACCCGATTTCCAAGATTCACAAATAAGCTTGAGAAAAGACTTAACAAGATATTTTTTTCACTTTATACTAGTTGAGAAACATGAAAAGCATGGGAGGTAAAAACCTGTGGAACATCAAGAGGAAAACATCGTACTCTATAAAGATGAACCGGACGAACATGCAGGGCGTTGTGAATGCGGCAATAATGTATTTAAATCAACCGTTCTGGACGGTAAATTTTATCGCAAATGCCAGGAATGCGGCAAAACGAAAATCGTATAACTAAAAAGAGGGACGTGCTGTGTTTCAGGCACGTCCCTCCTTTGTTTACTGAGTGATGATGATCGGTTCATTTTTAGTGATGATGATGGTATGTTCGATTTGGGCAACAAGACTCTTATCAGGAGTGATATATGTCCAGCCGTCGCCTTTTTCAATTACATTTTGGGCTTTCATTGATATAAACGGCTCAAAGGCGATAACCATACCTTCTTTTAACAGCCCATTGTCCCAGGGATCGAAGTAATTCAGGATATGATCCGGCTTCTCGTGCAGTGATCTGCCCACACCATGTCCAGTCAGGTTTTTGATGACTGTAAAGCCATTTCGTTTTGCCTCATTGTGGACTGCCTTGCCGATGCCATTCTGTTTTGATCCTGCTTTTGCTTTATGAAGGCCCGCTTCGAAAGACTTAACTGCTGCCTCACACAAAGCTGCCAGTTTTGGATCCCCTTCACCAACAACAAATGAGATTCCGGTATCTGCATAATAACCACCCTTAGACCCTGATACATCAATGTTCACAAGGTCGCCTTCTTGAATCACTTTGTCGCCGGGGATTCCGTGCGCCACTTCTTCATTTACACTGATACATGTATAGCCGGGAAAATCATATTCCCCTTTTGGGCCGGAAATCGCTCCATTGTCTTTGAACATTTTCCCTGCGATTTCATCAAGTTCTTTTGTTGTGACGCCTGGTTTTGTATGAGATTTCAATTCTTCTCGTATCATTGCCACAATTCGGCCGATTTCTTTTAATGCTTGTAGTTCTTCTTCTGTTTTTACTATCATACAATCTTCCTTCTCTTATGGATTTCATCTTCCCTTACTATACCTAATACAGCCATTTTTTAAAAGGAAAAGCTCTATGAAGCCCCCTTGGTAAAAAAGTATTTCTTCACAAAATAAACAAAAATACAAACGGCATGAGAACAGACATGATGACGGCGGTTAACGCCATAGCCGCTCCGCTTACTGCACCTTCCAGTTCCCCTTCTTTAAGTGCTTGTGCCGTGCCTATGCCGTGTGAAATGACCCCGAAAGACAGCCCCTTTGCGATCGGGTGAGTGATTTTTAAACGTTTGTTGAGAAAAGGCAGAAACATGGCCCCGAGGATTCCCGTCACAATCACTGCAGCGGGGATCACTTCTACCTTTGCATTTATCAGTCTTCCTATATCCACAGCTACCGGTGTAGTGATCGTTTTCACTAGAAAAGAACGGTTGAAATCTGCAGGGATATTCATAAATGAGGCGAGTAGATAGGTTAGAATCATGGAAACTCCGCTTCCTGCCATGATGCCTGATAAGATAGGCTGCCAGTGACGAAGGATAAGTTTGCGGTACTGATACAATGGATATGCAAGCGCCACTGTAGCAGGACCGAGCAGGTAAGTAATGATTTCGGTTCCTTCTGCGTAAGCCTTGTATGGTATATCGAGAAGAATCAATGTTACAATAAGCCCCGATGAACTCAAGAATATTGGTATGGTGATCGGGCTGATCCACAGACGATGCACTTTTGTTGAGAGGATAAAGTATAAGACCGTTATTCCTATTGCCCCGATACCTTCAATGAGTACTGTCATATGCTTTTTTCTCCTTTATTCGAATAAACCTTTGAGTCCATGCAGAAGTGGCTGTTAATCCTGCTAACACACTTATGAGAAGAATCAGGATAAGCTTCCCGCCAAATTCAGAGAGATACGGACCGAGGGCCATGGCACTTACGGATAATGGCAAGAAAAAAAACGAGAAATACTTAAGGAAAAAGTTCGCTCCCTCAATCAATATTTTTTCTTTAAAGACTCCTGTAAGTAATAGTGAAAATAGCATCATCATCCCGATGATACTTCCAGGTATGGGTATATGAAAGAAGTCAGCAATCCACTTTCCTGTTTCATTAAATAAACATAGAATCATAATCTGTATGATTACTCTGATCATTGCCGTGCTCCTTTCGCTTCAATGTCTCCATTAGATTTTAGCATATAGGCGTGCCATAGTTAATCTCTCTGTATCATGAGTCAAAAATAGATCTTTGACATATAAAAAAGATGATCCCCCTGGAAGTGAGGGACCATCTTTTGAGTTAATTGCTTTGTTGAACACCATCCACTGCTGGACTTAAGCAGAAACCACTTTGAGGGTCAGTTTAGTACTTTAACGAAGGCTTCGGCCGTTGCCTGACTTGATTGCGGATTCTGGCCAGTAACAAATTTACCGTCTGTTATTACATGTTCGCTCCATGCTTCCGACTTCTCGAATTGCGCTCCTTGCTCGCGAAGCTTTGTTTCCAGCAGGAACGGCATTAAAGAATCCAGTCCTGTCTGCTGTTCTTCTTCGTTTGTGAAACCGGTCATGCTGATTCCGTCAACAAGGAATTTGCCGTTTGATAACTTTGTTCCTGTGAAGCCGGCCGGACCGTGACAAACCGCTCCGATCGCTTTATTATTTTCTGCAAAATGAGTCAGAGCCTCCTTCAATTCCGGACTATCGGGCAGGTCGAACATCGTTCCATGACCTCCAGGCAGGAAGATTCCTTGATATTCATTTACATTCAGCTGGGAAAGGACCAATGTTTGATCGAGTTCTTTGGTGATTCCTTTCCAAGTTTCTACATTTTCATCATCCAGACTGTTTGGGTCAAGAGGAATCCTGCCTCCCTTCAGACTGGCTACATCCACTTCAAACCCTTGATTCGTGAATTCCTCGTATGGTTCTGCAAATTCTGACAGCCATAAGCCAGTTTCATGTTCATCGTCGATTTTGCTTGCATTTGTCAATACCATTAATATCTTCTTCATCTATAAACCCTCCATGAACAACTTTTCTATGTGTACACTGTTGTATTATCCTTTTTAGCAGGAATTAAACGTGGAGGAGAGAATTCTTTCTATTTTCAATACATAAAAAAAAGTGATGCCATTAAGAAGCATCACTTTTTTGAAGCGGTAAGCTGATTTTCACTGTTGTCCCATCCCCAGGGTTCGATTCATAAGCAATCCTTCCACTGTGATTCTCTATGATTTTGTGAGAAATCAATAATCCCAATCCGGTCCCTTTTTCTTTAGTTGAATAAAACGGCTCCCCTAAATGACTAAACACGTCTTCCGGGATGCCCTCTCCATCATCTCTAACGATTATCTGGAATTCATTTCCTAAAACAGCTGTTTCAATGTTGACACTACCATTTACTGCAATGGCATCGATGGCATTTTGAATGATATTGAAAAAGACCTGCTTCATTCCATTTGGGCAGCCATATAAAGATACATTTTGTTTAATCGCATTCATGGTGATGACACCATTTTTAGATTTTATTCCAGTTTCGACAATTGTGATTACTTCTTTCAGTAATTCTTCTATATTTAAAGGATCACGCACAATTACCTGGGGCTTGGCAAGATATAAGAAGTCCGTAATGATTTCTTCCATTCTATCGATCTCTTTCACTACAATTTTCAAATATTCTTCATTGTACTGTTTCTTATCATCGCACAATTGAAGGAATCCTTTAATGGGAGTAAGCGGATTTCTTATCTCGTGAGCAACTGCGGCAGCCATTTGCCCAATCACAGCAAGCTTCTCCGACTTTTTAATTTGTTCCTCAATCATACGGCGTTCATCAATATTACGGGAGACGGAGACTACGTTGAGAATCCCGCTCGATTCTGGATCAATGACAGCTTTCAGGACACTTTCAAACCAGCTGTAATCCCCTCCCTTTTCCATCACCCTATAAGTGACCTGGATGACATTGTTATCTTCATTTAGAGAGGATAATATTTTTTCTATTTTCGGTTGATCTTGCGGATGAATAATATCAAATGGGTGACTCCCTGCCAATTCATCCGGAGAGAAACCAATTGAAGAGATGGAAGGAGATAAGTAAATATAGGACCCGTCAGGCTCATGAAGATTGATGATATCTGAAGAGTTTTCAGCAAGAAGGCGGTATTTTTCATCACTTTTTTGTTTCTTTACTTCCATTTCTTTCTTTTCAGTAATATCGATTATCTGTCCCAGAACATATGACACCCCATGATCTTGGATGAGAGATACATGCAGATCGCCTGTCCTTATGTCTCCTGTCCTTGTAATGAAGCGCTTCTCCATTTGATACTCATGACGGTTTCCTTTTATGACTTCCCCTAAGAATTTCATATCGACTTCATAATCTTCGGGATGGGAGAAATCCTTAAGTGAACTCCATTGCCAAGTTTCATCTTTATAACCGATAAATTGCTTGAAAGCGGGATTGACTGTCACCTTTGTCTCATCTAACGTCATTACTAGCTGAGGGATTCTTGATTGATAGAAAACTTCTTTAAACAGACTGGCTACCAGCATGATGTCACCGCCTCTTTTCATTTGTCACCTAGTTTACATCAAATAAAAATTGGATCTTTTTTTGTTGGGGATCCCATCCAAGGTAAGCAGAAAATTGCTTGTCCCCCTTTTTAAACCCGTCAATGCGATCTGACTTTCCGTCTTTTAACACTTTTTTGATAACAGTACCAGTGATCTTCTTGGAGAGGATTGTTTTTGAAATTGTAAAGCTGCATTTTGTTTTTTGATAATTACTGCAGCCATAAAATTTTCCTTTGTCAATGACTTTTCCTCCGCATTTCAAGCAGGCGCCAAGGCTTTCCTTACTTCCCCTCTTGCCATATTTTCCATTTTTGCGCTGGATGGATCCTGTATCGAGATCCGAAAAACTCCACGATTCCGCTTCCTGCAGCGCGTTATTTACCAGGGAGTGACTCAATTTCTTCACTTGTTCCATGAACTCAGGAGCTGAAGCTTTTCCTACGCCTATTTGCTGCAGGCGCTGCTCCCATTTCGCTGTCATTTCAGCTGAGGCAAGCACGTTTTCCCCTATTGCACGGATAAGTACTTTCGCTTTATCGGTTGGAAAGACAATGTTTTTCTGTATTGTGATATACTGACGATCTTTCAGCATTGTGATGATGCCGGCCCGTGTTGCTTCTGTTCCCAGTCCTTCCGTTTTCTTAAGAACTTTCTCAAGTTCATCATTTTCAATGTACTTCCCTGCCGTTTTCATCAAGGTAATCAACTGGCCTTCTGTGAATCTTTTTGGAGGCTGGGTCTTGCCTTCCTTTATCGTTACTTTTTTGACGATGCCTTGATCTTCTTTATTCACAGGAGGCAGCAGAGGTTCTTTCTCTTTTTCTTTTTCAATGATGATCTTTCTCCAGCCTTCCTGGAGAATTTGTTTTCCTTTTGAAATGAACTCAGCACGTCCATCTACAATGGTCACAATGGAGGTGTAATTCATGATCGCCTTCTCGTGATGAGCCGCAATGAAGCGTTTAATGATGACATCATATATTTTTCTCTCGTCGGGCGGCAAAGAAGATGGGTCGGTTACTTGTTCGGTCGGGATGATGGCATAGTGATCGGATACCTTGGCATCGTCTACAAACCTCTTGTTATTGATCAAGCTCATATGAGGTGCCGGGATCCATTCTTGATAAGGTTCAAACTGCTTTAGTTTGTTCAGTATCTCGGGAAATGTCTCGGCTTCCCCTTTGGTTACATATTGAGAATCTGACCTGGGATAAGATACGATGCCTTTTTGATAAAGTTTCTGAAGTATATCAAGCGTTTTCTTTGGGGAAAACTTGAACATCTTATTGATGGCTGCTTGTAATGCCGATAGATTGAACAGCATAGGCGGTGAAAACTCTTTTCTTTCCGTTTTCACATCACTGATCAATGCCGGTTTATCCTTACAAAATAAAGCGATTTTCCCCGCCAGTTCCTCACTTTGAATTCGGCTTTCTCCTTCTTTATGCCATGTGCCTTCAAATGAGTGTTCTCCAAATTGAAAATCAGCCTTTACTTCCCAAAAGGGTTCACTGTTGAATCGCTCGATTTCCTCTTCCCGCCTTACGATAAGTGCAAGCGTAGGGGTCTGCACACGTCCTGCCGAAAACACATCCGACATTCCCTGTTTTTTCAACAGGATACTGTACACTCTCGAAGCATTCATACCAACCAGCCAATCGGCGCAGGCACGAGAATAGGCTTCAAAGTAAAGATTGCGCAGTTCGTGTTCTTCCTTCAGATTTTCAAAGCCATTGAGTATCGCTTTTTCCGTAAGTGAAGATATCCACAGTCTTTTCATCGGTTTTTGCACACGCGCCATTGAGATGATATTTCGGATGATCAACTCTCCTTCACGCCCGGCATCTCCAGCATGGATGATTTCACTTACATTATTATTCTGAAGAAGCTTTTTAATGATTCCAAACTGCTTTGCCTTTGCTCGTGACAGTTCATATTGAAAACGGGCAGGTATGATCGGCAAATCATCAAGCGCCCACTTCTTCCATTTGCCGTCATACTTTTCAGGAGCCTGCAGTCCGAACAAATGTCCGACAGCCCATGTAACAAAAGCTCCATCGGGAAAAATTGGATTCGGCTGGATTTCTATGTAACCCTGTTTCTTCTTATGTGGAAACGGCTTGGCTAAAGTTGCTCCTTGATCGGGTTTTTCGGCAATTACAACTTTCATCGAATGTCTCCTGTTCATCTATATTATTTCCTCATTATAACATGTTTTCTCGAACTCTTGTTCTTAAAAATCTCAAATTCACCAAGTCTTTAATGTATTTGACAAGCGAAAAATATCCAATAAAAAAAGGTACAGCAATAATCATTTTAATTACTGTACCACTCGTACCTTTACTGCCCGAGGTTTTCCAAATTTCCTTTTATTTCTTGAAGCTGATTGAACGTTTTTACGACTTCAAGGTTTTGGAACTCACTCAAGCTTACCTCTCCTTTTTCGATCTGCGCCTGAGCCTGTTCGATGCCCTGAAGAGCTTTATCGTTATAATCCGTCACTTTTGCATGAAGATCTTCTGCAATGGAAGGAGGGGTAAGACCGTTTATTTCTTCTATTTCAGATTTCATGTCGTTTAGGCGCCCTTCTAATTCAGGCAAGGCCGAACTGTCTGCAGAAGCGTTCTCCACCAGGGCAGGAAATTCCTTGGCAAACTGTTCAGCTTCGTTCAGGTAATCAGTCATTTCTTCTGCGTACGTTAAGCTGTTATTGGCTTCTTCTAATAATCCGCATCCGGTAAGAAGGGATAGGCATAATAGGACTATTATGAATTTTTTCATCGCTCTCTCCTTTTCATTGCTTGATAATAGTTTATACGTATGACCCGCAGAAAAGTTTCAACTTAAATCGTTCAACGCCGGCTTATCAATTGAGCCGTATGATACAAAAATAAAAGAAGAGCTGATATTTTACCAGCTCTCCTGCTTTTACCCGATAATTTGAAGTTCCTTAGGGAATTTGGTTAAGGTTTCATGACCATCTTCTGTAATGAGTACATCATCTTCAATTCTTACTCCTCCGATTTCGGGTACATAGATTCCCGGTTCGATTGTATAAGTCATTCCTTTTTTGAGGATGCCGTCGTTCAAGTGGCTCATCGAAGGGAATTCATGGACATTGATTCCCAGGCCGTGACCGATACGGTGAGGGAAGTGATCTCCATATCCTGCTTCCGTGATGATATCACGGGCAATTTGATCAAGGTCCCCAATCCTGCTTCCAGGTCTGCTCGCTTCAAGGGAAGCAAGTTCTGCCCTAAGAACAGTATCATAAATTTCCCTTTGTTTGTCCGAAACGGATTGATAAGCAAATGTCCTGGTGATATCAGATGTGTACCCTTCAAGGACCACTCCAAGGTCGAACAGGACAAAGTCTCCCGCTTTCAGCTTTCTGTCTCCTGGATTGCCGTGTGGATCCCCTGCTTTCTCACCGAATAATACCATTGTGGAGAAGGACATTTCCCGGATTCCTTTTTTCTTCAGTTCATACTCGATCTTAGCCAGAACTTCCATTTCGGTAATGCCTTCCTTGAGGGCTGCTGCCCCTACTTCCACACCGAAATCCGCCATCTCGGCTGCGCGTCTCATAATCTCGATTTCTTTTTCATCTTTCACCACGCGCATGTCGTTTAACTTATCTTCCAGATTGACAACTTCTGGTTCGTTAAAGATGGATAAAAACGCTTCACTGCGTCCATAAGTCAATACGTCCTTTTCAATGGCTGCCCTATTTCCAACAGGTCCGCGTTTACTGATTGCTTGTTTAATGAAGTCCCAAGGATCTTCATGATCAGAGTAGCCGATAACCTCGCCTGACCAGCCGGCACCCTTTACTTGTCTGGCTTCCATTCCTGGTACCACGAAAAATGGTTCAGCATCCGGGAAAATGAATAGACCCATCAGCCTCTCATGGGGATCTGTGAGAAAATCAGTCAGATAAAACACATTCTCCGTTGAATTGATAAAAGCAGCTTCTATATTTTCATCTTTCAGCCATTGTTGCAAAGCCTCTAATCTTTGTTGCATTTGTTGTTCCTCCCGCTATTTCATAAGTTTATATGTAATGTTTTTAATAAACATATTCATGCTAACATATTTTTATCTTTCCGTGAAATGTTCGCTATCAGCCGATCAATGGGTTACCAGCGAAGACCCTTTCGTTTTTTTGTCAGGGTGGTGCTTTTCCTACCTCTTTCCTATAATTGGCGGGAGCTTTATATGATATACTTTTAATACACAGCAGATGTAGGGTGGGAGTGGCCACTTCCTGGCTTAAGGAGGTGGTGCCTATAGTGACAACGTATGAGGCTTTGACGCTAATGATTACATTCAGCTCTTTGATCGTCTCCATCATTGCCATTGTTATTTCGAATGACAATGAGAAATAACCCCACCCTCGTTAAGCGCCTGAACTTGGAAGGGCAGAGTTATTTCCTTTCTTTATTGGGCCACTGCTTTCCTTGCAGTTGCTGTGTGGCAAGAGACATCGGCGGCAACCGGTGTCTCTTTGTTATTAGTTATGCTCTACTTTCAAGATAGTATAGAAGTAAAAGAAAATCAAGAAGTTAGAAAGAAAAGGGGTTTTTCTCCAATTGAAGAATATGTTAATGATAATATATTTTGATTGATGTAGATATGATAAATAAAACAAGAGTATAGGTTCTTTATACCGCTAATGATTTCCGTGCAAGACTTCGCTTTCCGCGGGTAGCCCGTGAGCCTCCTCGGCAAGCCTGCGGGAAGAAAAGCGGAAGGGCTTTGCTCAGAGGCCTGTGGCATAAGACGAACCGGATGGGAAGGCGGTCTTTGCCTTCATGTTCGGTTTGGCTTATGACATGTGCCTCTAAGCCCTGTAGCTGGACAAGTCTCACATAAGCTACTCGCATAGTTCCTTTCAATATAAAGTGCTTCCATCAATTCTTCAATAGTTAAGATATCATTATGCATCTCAAACATTTCTTGCACCGCCTTTCTAGTCCTTTTTAAATTATTGTTGCTTTTTATTGATTAACAAAGGTTCATTCTCACCTTGTTAACATTTTGTGCTAGCAATAAAAACTAAATTTGCATTGGTAAATTAATAAAAAGTATATTTGTAATATCTGATTGTATTTAAAGAGGTGTAAAATGCAAAGGTTAACCAATAAATTAAAAGCGGAATTGTATAAAGAATTAGGATTTCAATTTAGAAGCAATGAAAGAAGCTACGCAGATATACTAGAAGCAGTTAATCTTGGTGAAAAATTTAAAGATGTATGTGATGGTTTGGATCTGGAAGCTGCTGTAGTTGAGGAATACATAAAAAAATATGTATTGCATCTGATTCTGGAGGAAGCAACAACTCTTAGCCAACAAGAGCTGAATCTTGCAATATCTTTTCCTGATGAGCCTTTACTTGACACAACGATAGGTGAATCACTTGAGGATATGCAAAATGCAATGCAATATGTGCTTAGTGAAAGATTTCAAAGTTATTTACACGAGAACTTAAAAGTGGAAAATGTTCATGATGTTGATGAAGAAAGTTGCCTTAAGGGGCAAAAGATAG
The DNA here is from genome assembly GCA_051294195.1 of Bacillus sp. BKU_1. GTDB lineage: Bacteria > Bacillota > Bacilli > Bacillales > Bacillaceae_B > Rossellomorea. The sequence continues at coordinate 337,548 of CP193985.1, forward strand.
ATGAAGGAGCCGAGTTATTTAAAAATTTTACTTATCCGTTTACTGAAAGGAATCATACTCTTTTTCCATTTTATTTCAAGAGGTTTGTAAATAAGCAAAGATCTGTAAAACCAAGAATTGATAAGGATTTCGATAAAGAGAGTTTCCCAGTTGACCTTTTAACTCATTACTATCAATTTATAGAACTTTTAAATGACAATGGTATTGGGATCAATCCTACAAGGGATATTCTTGAAATGGAAAGGGAAACGGATATCTTTTTCATACTGAAGGCATGGTCATTATTACCAAGTGACTATCTCAATAAATTTAAATTTAAAAAAGATAAGTATAACTATTTAAAGGTGTTTGCATCCTTCACTTTAATTGAGGATATAAGGTTAAAGCTTTATTTTATAGAGCAATTTATTAAAGAAGATAACAGTTTTCCTTTTATTAAAGGGCAAGGTGTGAACGCTAAACTAAAGTTAACACTTTTTGCTCATTAAAAATGAACACATTATATCTCCTCCCCTAGACCTTCGGTATACTACATATATTGAAGCATCTTGGGAGGCAAACGGAGTGGAAAAGTGGATGGCATATTCAAAGATACACGAACTAAAACAAAAAGGATTTACTATAGCAGCTATAGCTAGAAAGGTAGGGTTGAGTAGAAACACCGTCTATCTACATATAAACAAAAGCCCAGAAGGATTTAGTCAGTGGCTGCTTACTTTAGCTAATAGAGCGAAGAAATTAGATCAATACCAAGACCGGATCCTTCAGTGGCTACAAGAACATCCTGATTTAACCGGTGCACAGGTTCATGATTGGTTAAAAGAGCACTATGAGGGATTCGTTGTTGGAGAAAGCACAGTAAGAAATTATGTAGCTGATCTCCGAGAGAAATATTCGATTCCAAAGGTTAGACAGGTTAGAGAGTATCAAGTGGTTGAAGAAATGCCGATGGGAAAACAGGTCCAAGTGGATTTTGGAGAAATCACAGTGCAGAAAACTAATGGTGGCCGACAAAAGCTCTGGTTTTTAGCATTTGTCTTATCCCACTCGAGGTACAAGTATGTGGAATGGTTAGACAGACCATTTACTACAAGAGATGTCATACAATGTCACGAGGCAGCTTTTCATTACTATGGGGGAAGGCCAGAGGAAATTGTCTATGATCAAGACCATTTAATCTCTGTGAGTGAAAATGCAGGAGACCTCATTTTAACAAAAGAGTTTCAAGCTTATCAGCAAACGAGGAAGTTTAGTATTTATCTATGCAGAAAAAGCGATCCTGAATCAAAAGGGAAAATAGAAAACGTTGTGAAATACATAAAATATAACTTCAGCAAGAATCGCGTCTATAGCTCACTGGATGTTTGGAATGAACAATGCATAAAATGGCTTTCTAGAACAGGAAATTACAACGTTCATTACACAACTAAAAAGAGACCCTTTGAAGTGCACGCCCTGGAAAAGCAACACTTACAAAAAGTCTCTACTGAGTTCTCTTTCGAGAATAACTATAAACCAAGTATAACAAGAAACATACGGAAGGACAATGTCATTGTCTACCTGTCCAATCGTTATAGTGTTCCGATCGGAACCTATCAACCGAAAAAGAAGAATACTGCTTACCTAGAAATCAATGAGGGTGACACCCTACATATAAGACTTACCCCTGACGGGGAAATCATAGCAACACACAAAATAACTGAGGGTAAAGGTCAGCTGCTTTTAGACCAGAATCATAAAAGGAAACCTTCAACCAAGTTAGGTGAATGGGAGTTAGAAATAAAGAAAAAATTTAGAGATCAGGACAAGATTAATCAATTCATGAGTAGTCTAAAAGAGCGTTACCCTCGACACATGGGCGATCAGTTGTCCATTCTCTCGAAGCTTATTCAACAAGACGAAAAGCTAATTGACGAATCACTCGAGAAGGTTATGGAGTACAAGTTGAGCAGTGCCAATGATTTCAGGGATGTTCTACACTCTCTAAAACTAGAAATAGCTCCTGAAGCTATAAACCATCAATTTGAATCACCGTATTCTCATATTAATGCCTCTACAAGAAATGTAGAATCATATATTGAGATTTTGAAAGGAGGTCACCCAGCATGACCTCACTTATGAATCAACTCCAAGATTTATGCCGTTCTCTCCGATTAGCTGAAACAGCCAAAGAGTTACCAGGCATTATTCGAAAAGCAGAGGCCCATCAATGGACCCATCACGAACTACTTTATGAGTTATTTACTTATGAACAAAAATGCCGCGAAAAAAAACAGATGAACAAATTGTTAAAATGGGCTCGCTTCCCCTATGTGAAAACGTTAGATGAGTTCAACGTAAAAGAACAAAGGTCAATTAGTACAAAACAGCTTAAACAATTGAAAGAACTTTTTTGGATGGAACAACTCTATAACATTATTCTTTTGGGACCTCCTGGGGTAGGTAAGACCCATCTTGCGATCGGATTGGGCATGGAAGCCATCTCTAAAGGTCGGCAAGTATCTTTCCTCCCAATGGGAGAGCTAGTTCATATATTAAAAACAAAGGAATTCTCACGCAAATCCCAGACCGCATATAAGCGAATTATAGATTCCGACCTGCTTATCATTGATGACATGATGTATATGGCTAGGATACAAAGGAAGCCAACCTGTTCTTCCACCTAATTAATGAACTATATGACAAGAGCTCGATTGTGCTCACGTCAAACAAAGGGCCGGATCAATGGGGAGAACTCTTAGGTGACCAAGGCATTACAACAGCCATATTAGATCGTCTTCTTCATCGAGTGGAAGTCATCAACATAGACGAAGATAGCTACCGAATGAAAAATAGAACTACAATTTTTGGAGAAGGGGCCTAAGTATGAAGATATTAACGCTCGAAGAAACGACATCGATCCTGCATTCAAACGGGATAAAGTGCAATGTAAATGAAGTCAACAAGTGGATCATTAAAGGAAAGATAATAGCAGGAGAACAAGGGATAACGAAAGAACAGGTTGAGGATTTTATTCATAGATATCAATGGGAAGGAACTGCCTATGAACCAGGTATCGATGACCAAACCAGAATCGCAAGATTATTAGAGGAAGTTCAAGATCTTCGATTAGAAAACAAAAGGTTAAAGCTCGAAAATGAGCATTTAAAATCTGATTCTGAAGCATTACCTTTTTAAGCATTATTTTGCCTGCCTATCTGGCAGGCAAATAGATCATAAACAAGCAGAAAGTGTTCAAAATTACTTAGCAAAAACTGTTCAATCTTACTTGACGGTTACACAAGGCTATTTTGAACTGTTTATTTTAATTTTTTTGTACGTTCCGTTGTTAAAAGAATACTTGATTGAAAATATAAAGGCTCCCAAAGGTGAATTATCAATTAAAAGTGATGAGGTATCTGAGAAAGAGGAAGTAAGCAGGTTAAGAGAGATCAAGAAAAAGTTATTCCTGTACCATACTTTAAAAAGAGATGCAGGTTACAAACTAACAGATTTAAGAGATGAGTCAATATTCCAAATAGATGAAAGTAGAATTAATTATTCAGAGGATTTTATTGAGTTTTATAAAAAAGTAAAGAAGGTAAATGGGATTCGGAGACAATTCAGCAAAGCGGCAATTGATGATTTATTTGAAACAATTAGGGTTAAGCCCGATTTAATAGAGGCATAATTTTATTATATTGCAAGAGAGTTTGCTACTGATAGTGAAAACCTTGCTTTAAGATTAGACAAAAAATTGGGTCTGGAAGAAAATTTGCAGGTCTTTAGTAGCTTTGAAGTTGAGCCTGGATTAATGAAAGATAAATTCCATAGTGTAAATATAGATTTAGACAAATTATTTTTTGAAAAAAAATAAAGAAAAAATAGTAAAGCCGCTCTCTTTCTATGAGAGCGGCTTTACTATTATCAGGCTTTAAGGATGTTTATTTTGAATATTCAAAATAAACATCTAGAGAACAAGGGTGTTACTTTTAGTTTGTAAGTAATAACTAAAAGGAGAGATAAGGATATGGCTCTTGTAAATGAATTGACTAACTCAGAAGAAAAACTTATTGAGAAAATGATAGAAGGAAATTCTAACATTCAACTATTAGCAAGTGATGGTGAAGATTTATTTGTATGCATAGGTGACAAAAGAATTGAACCTACAGTTCTTTTGCTTTGTCACATAACACCAAGAGGAAAGGTTTGTAATGGAAATATTGGTAATAGAAAAATAGCATTGTCACACGAACAAAGTTTAACAAACAATGAGGTACGAATAATTGTTGACCGAAGGGATTTAGATGAAAAGCGTTTTTATTGTTATAGCAAAGAAGCAGCTTTTGTCCTCAAAGACGAAGAAGAAGTAAATGAAAAAAATCTGCTGATTGCCTATATTGAAAACCAGTCATTTGCTCAACTAACAATTTTCAATAGTACATTGCAAGGTAAAATTAGCGAAATAATTGTAAGAAAGGAATCCCTACTAAAAGATCTACGTCACAATGCCTTTACTTTAGTAACTACTCTTTTTCCTACTATTCATAACTTACTTCTTGAAGATGAGGAAGCTAAAATTTGCAAAATTAAAATGTTGAAGGAGTAAGGAAGGAATGGTAAAAGCAGGTGATTTTCATGATGTTATTCGAAAAAAAATAAACAGCTTACCAATTGACTTGGTTTCAGACGAATACCTATACGATCATGAACTAAGTGATTTAAAGGAAAATGAAAATTTATCAAAGGTCGTATTTAATGATATTCCAGAAGACTATTTAAGAAATCACGAGATTAATATACAACCGCTGGAAACAACCCAAATACTTAACTTAGAGTATGGGGAGTTAGATGTTGGTTTCTTAGCCGATAATTCGTTGGATGAGGAACAAAGCAAGGTCTGGGACGTGGTTTCTAAAGAGGATACCGTTGAGAAAATGATTGTGAATGGAAAAAACATTAAGGGTGAGCCACAAAAGGATTCAAATAATAAAAACATTGAGTATGATATTTATTCAAAGATACTTAATAGACATACCCTTAAATGTTTGAAAGGGAGCCTTTATCTTTATAACAGTAGCAAAGGCTGCTTCTTTGAACTTGAAGAATACCAAATTAGGACACTAGTACGAAGCGGGTGGTCAGATAAGGTGGAAAGATTACTATCTAAGGGCAGAGTTGACGATATAATTGATCGTTTAAAAAGTAGTGAGACAATTCAAATACAGGAAGACGATTTAGATCCCTACGCCCACTTAATTAATTTTAGTAATTGTGTATTGGACCTAAGAACAGGCAGGGAGTCAAATCATTCTCCAAAATATCGATTTACTAGTTTTATAAATGCTAATTACACTAAACATCGGACGGAAGGGAAACACTTCTTGCGGTTTATCGATCAATGTACAAAAGGTGATAAGCAGAAGACAATGCAGATTCAGGAACTAATAGGGTACGCAATCTCAAATTATACTAATGCAAAAAAATGGTTTGCTCTAATTGGAGCCCCGCACACTGGAAAAAGTACACTTCTAGAAGTGTTGACAGAGATTATTGGAGAGGACTACACAAGTAATGTGCCTCTTCATGAATTAAGCGGAAGATTTTCTTTATCCGATTTATTTAAGAAGAAATTAAATGTTTGTGGTGAATTAAACGACAATGCTTTAAAAAATATAAATACAATAAAAGCGTTAACAGGAAATGATAGATTAAGAGCTGATATCAAATATAAATCTGCCATCAATTTTATTAATAAAGCCAAAATAATCATGGCTGGTAATGCTATGCCTCAATTACAGACATTGGATAATACCACCGCATTCACAGACAGAATTTTGTTTGTAGTTTTTAATAATACGATTCAAGAGGGTAAAAGGGACTACAAACTGAAGGAAAAGCTTCTTTCTGAAAAGGATTATATTGTCCAATGGGCTGTAGCGGGTTTGAAGCGATTAATAAATAATAATTTTATATTTACTGAATGTAGTGATTCTATGGAATTTAAAAAGCAGTATCAAAATGAAATGAGCAATATAAATGATTTTATAACGGTTATGTGTGAGTTAGCACCTAACAATGATGAATGTAGAGTTCATAAGAGAGATCTTTATTTAGCTTATATAAACTTTGCCAGAGATAACTGCCATAATATGCTGAGCAAAAAAGACTTCTTTAATGAAATTAAGAAACTTCCTATTAAACAATCAAAATTCCTATTTAAGAAGTCTACACCACTGGATGGATTCACAGGAATTACATTAAAACAGTTAATCCAGGAGAGTGAGCATTTAAAAGGGGTTTGATAAAAAGTGGCTACTTTATCTACACAAATCATTGAATCAGCCTAATTTACTAGCTTTACAACAACAAAACTGTAGATTTTAAGTTTAAAAACTTACTACGTTTTATCTACAATTGGCTACAAATATGAAAGATTTAAGATGCATGCATACTCAGTATTTGAAAGAGTATTTATCAGGATATGAAATATATATTATACCTTTGAGCAATGTTATAAGTCCTGATATGCATGTATTCCTACAAATATTAAAACAATCAGGGGGAATACAGGTTGGTCGAGAGTAATGAAAAAAGCATATATACAATTTTAATTGAATTAATAAGTGATCTGCTCTATCAAGAATTAATAGTCGAAGTGAAGGTGAAAGAGAAGTGATAAGAGCTGTTATATATGCAAGGGTTTCTACGGCTGAACAGGCAGAAGAAGGATATTCTATTGATGCACAAATTGATACGGTAAGAAAAAGAATTGAGTTGGATGGCAAGCAGGTAATATCTAACTATATTGATCGTGGCATAAGCGGTAAATCTATGGAGAAGAGGTTACAACTTCAGCAACTTCTTAAAGATGCAAAGGAAAAGAAGTTTGATGAAGTTTGGGTCTGGAAAACAAACAGATTAGCAAGAAATCACTTAGATTTACTTAAGATAGTAGAAGAGTTAAACAAAAGCAATGTGAATTTTAAAAGTTGCTCTGAACACTTTGACACAACAACTCCACAAGGAAGACTAATGATGAATGTACTAGTATCTATTGGTGAGTTTGAACGGGAGACTATTGTAGATAACGTGAAAATGGGAATGAAACAAAGAGCAAGACTTGGGAAATGGAATGGAGGTCAGGTATTAGGATATATAAGTGCAAAAAGTAATAAGGATGATACTAAAACAAGATTAGAGGTAGTAAAAGAAGAAGCATTTATTGTTAGAGAAATCTTTAAACTTTATTCTGAAGGGAGGGGATTAAAGAGCCTTACAAATCATATTAATAAGCTTGGGTATAAATCAAAAAAGGGAAATATGTTTTCAATAAATGCAGTAAAAGAAATTCTGATGAATCCTATATATATTGAAAAGATTAGATATAATCGCAGGGAAAATTGGAGTGAGAAGAGGAGAAAGGGAACAAATAAAAATCCCATTATTGTGGATGGAGAGCATGATGCAATAATCACAGTTGAATTATGGGAGAAGGTTCAAAAGTTGTATAGTCAAAGGTCTAATAAGCCTAATAGAATTTATAGTGGATCTTTTCCTCTAACTGGTCTGTTAAAGTGCCCTGTATGTGGATCATCTATGGTTGCAGGAAGAGTTAAGAAGAAGCATAAGGATGGAAGTTTCGTTATCCACAGATATTACCATTGTGGTGCGTGGAGAAATAAAGGTACTGCAGCATGTAGGTCAAATGGTGTAAAAGCAGATGAAGTAGAACAGTTTGTATTTAATAAGGTACAGAGTAGTTTAGTAAATGAAAGTATACTAAGGGACATTGTAAATAATTTAAATGAGAAAAGGAAACGCACGATAAGACCTTTAGAGGAACAACTACAGCAAATGGAAAGAGATATTAGGGGATATGACAACAAAAAGACTAAATGGTTTGAGCTATTTGAGGACGGTATGATTACGAAAGAAGATCTTTCAAAAAGGCTTAGATCTATTTCAGAGGATATTGAAATCAAAAGGAAACATAAAGAATCAATTCAAGAAAAACTCCGATTAAATAATTCTGACCCTATTGAATTCCAAGTAGTTAAGAATTTAATGAGTAATTTAAACGAGATAATTAGAAATGCTAATCATGATCAGAAAAAAACAATCTTAAATTTAGTGGTTGATAAAATTGTATTAAGTAAAGAAAGGAAAGTTGAATCGATAATATTACACTTTGATGGAAAATCAAAAAATCACATATTAGGTGAAAAAGAGGACGGATCTTCAACTGAAGATCCGTCTTCTTTTAATTTCACTTGAATTTTATAACCAAATTTTAAACGATATCATGGAGGAAGTTAAAATGAAAAATTATTTACCGATACAAAATGAGCAATTAAGTTTATTAGAAGTGGATCAATTTCAAAAGCAACCCGCTAAGAGAGTAAACATTGTTAGTCTAAAGTTGGTTAAAGAGAATAGTTTCCTTTATCCAGAGAGAAATGTCAGGTCGCCAGAGGATGCTTATAAACTTCTTAAACAATTCTTAGTTGAAGTAGATCGAGAGTATTTTATAGTTGTTTGCTTAGATACAAAGAACCAACCAACTGCAATAAATGTATGTCATATTGGGAGTTTAAATGCCAGCATAGTACATCCGAGAGAAGTACTGAAACCAGCTATACTTTAAAATTCTGCTTCCGTAATTGTTGCTCATAATCACCCTAGCAATGATCCAACTCCTAGTCGTGAAGATATTGAGGTGACCAAGAGATTAGTTGAAGCTGGAAAGATCATAGGTATCGATGTATTGGATCATCTTGTTGTGTGTGCAGATAAGTTTATTTCATTAAAAGAAAAAGGTCATATTTGAAATTGTTTTTTAGTAAAAAATAAAACCGATTCTATTCAATAAGCAAGGTTCCTATCATATATTGATGGGAACTATTTTTTTATAATAAGAATTGGAGGTAAATTGCATATTTGTGGAGAAATATGTAAGTTAAACCAATAAAAAATAAGCAATTAAATAACATACCTTTTTCACTGGAAATTTAGAAAGGTTGATTTGATGATGATTGAAGTAGTATGGGAAAGAATAAATGAAAATGAAGGGCAAGTATTCAAACAAATTAAAGGTGGAGAATTTACCTATAAAGTAGAAGGTAATACGATAAAATTAAGCAGAACAAATCGTATCGTTTCTAAAAGCACCTTTGCTGAAGCCTTAAAGAATGTACCATTAGAAAATACTGTTCCATTAAAAAGACTACAGGCTCCGTCATATTTATTTGCCATCCTTATGGACAATAGAATCAGACAAAATGACTGGTAAATAAAACTTACGATGTTGATAAGGGGAATGAGTGATGATATGGATGAATGTCGATTATCCAGATAAATGTTGCACGGTACATAAAAAATATTGTTCATATGTCATATCTAGTGAAACCACAACTAAAGGAATTGAACGCAATTTAAAGGATGGTGGATGGTATCAATTTGAATCCATTAGTGATGCCGAAATCAATCATAGAAATTTTTATGGTCAACTAAAATACAAAAAATGCAAAAAGTGTTTCTAACATCTGGAGAATAGAAAGGGGAGAAATAAATGGCGTTTCAAACAGCTCTCACTATTAGAGAAGTTATAGAAAACATTCATCGAAAAAAATATATTCTGCCAGCTATACAACGTGAATTTGTATGGGATACAGACCAAATTGAACGACTATTCGACTCATTGATGCAAGGTTATCCTGTAGGTTCATTTCTCTTTTGGTATGTAAATAAAGAAAAAAGTAAGGAATTTCAATTTTACGAGTTTATTAGAGAATATCATGAAAGAGATAACCGACATAACCCCACTGCAAGTATAAGTGGTGAAGAGGATATTATAGCTATACTGGACGGTCAGCAGCGTTTGACTTCAATGTATATTGGTTTAAAAGGTAGTTTTGCTTATAAACTGCCAAGAATGCGGAGAGATAACCCATTGGCATACCCTAAACAATACCTTTTTGTTGATCTTTTAGCACCGTCAGAAGAATTTGATACCGTATATGATTTTAGGTTCTTAACAGAAGAAGCAGCTGCTGATGATAATACAAATAATCTTGCTTACTGGTATAAGGTTTCCGATATTTTAGATATTAGGGATCAATATGAAGTGAATCAGTATCTTATAGAAAATGGGCTAAGTTCGATTGAAAAAGAAAAGGCTTTGTTTGCTAACCAGACACTTTTTAAACTTTACAAAGCTATTAATGAAACACCGAGTATAAATTACTATTTGGAAAAAGAACAGAAACTCGATAAAGTTTTAAATATCTTTATTCGTGTAAACAGTGGTGGAACAGCATTAAGCTATTCAGACTTACTACTCTCAATTGCAACTGCTCAATGGAAGAATAAAGATGCCCGAAAAGAAATCACTGAATTTGTAGACGAAATAAATCAGATTGGCGATGGATTTAACTTTAACAAGGATTTTGTATTGAAATCGTGTTTAGTGCTTTGTGATTTCAGTGATATTGCATTTAAAGTTGATAATTTTGATTCAGAAACAATGCAGAAAATTGAGCAGAATTGGGATAATGTAAAAAAAGCTATTCGATTAGCTGTAAGTCTTGTATCCAACTTTGGGTATAATCAAGAAACCTTAACATCTAATAATGCAATAATCCCAATTGCTTATTATTTATTGAAAATAGGATTACCACATAATTACGTTCAATCTTTTTCTTATAATAGTGACAGGCAGCGAATACATAAGTGGCTAATTCTTGCTTTATTGAAAAGAGTATTTAGCGGACAGCCTGACAATGTTTTGAGACCATTAAGAAAAATTATACTAACTAACCATACTGAATTCCCGCTTAGTGCTATTATTGATGAGTTTAAAGGTAGTACTAAATCTTTTTCGTTTAATGATGATGAGATTAGCAACTTGCTTACATATCAATATGGTCAGAAGCATACGTTCTCTGTGTTAGCATTACTTTATCCGACTTTAGATTTTAGAAACAAGTTTCATCTTGATCACATATTTGCAAAAAGTTTATTTACAAAGAAAAAATTATCTAATAATGGTGTACCAGATTATAAACAAGATATTTTCATTAGTGAATGTAATTCAATAGTCAATCTACAACTCCTTGAAGGTATTCCAAATCAACAAAAGTCCAATTTGATGTTTGATGAATGGATAATAAAAACGTATCCAGATCAAAATAAGAGAACAGATTATATGGATAAACACTATATACCAAAGACAAGTTTGAAACTATTAGACTTTGATACTTTTATTGAGAAACGTAGTGATTTAATCTTCAATAAATTGAAATCTATTTTATCTGTCTGATATGTAAAATGCCTTCATAGTGAATTGAAGGCATTTTATTAATAATAGTGAAATATAAAAAAGTTCAGTTTTATAGTATAAAGGAGAATTGGAATTTAAGGGTATTATAGATTTTAAAGAAATAAAGAATGACTTAGAAAGTTGGGAACTATTTGCACAAGAATTTTTAAGTGAAAAATTTGAACTAATTGATCCACCTTCTATTGGTCCAGACGGAGGAAAGGATCTTATTGTAAAAGATAAAGTTAGTGATTTCTTATGGTTAGTAAGTTGCAAGCATTTTGCTCATAGAAATTCTTCAAATTCTGTGAATAGATCAGATGAAACAGATATAACAGATAGAGTTAAAGCTAAGAAATGTAATGGTTTTTTAAGTTTTTATTCTACTTCTATATCGTCGCCTCTACTTACAAAACTTAACGAGTTAGTAGATTCAAAATCAATAGATGAGTTTGATCTATATAATAGTGCAAGGATTGAAAGAGAATTAATAAATAGTAGTGCTGGAAGGATATTATTTCAAAGACACTTCCCAAAATCCTGGGAAAAATATTGTTTTCTAATAAGAAATACAACCTTGTCGAATTTCATTCCTAAAAAAGACCCACAATTCTTATATTGTGAAAAGTGTTCAAAGGAACTAGTAGAACACAGTGAAAATGCAAAAATTATTTTTATTCAGAATAAAACAAGTAATGTAGTAGAGGAAATTGCGATCTCTTGTAATGAATGTGAGGAAGAACATCTTAAATTTCTTAACTATGGACAAGCCGATTATAATTACTATTTTTACGAGGTAAATGATTTGAAAATGCCTACCTATTATCATTTGCAAATGAATAACTTCATGAAGGATATCTGGAGTGGAAATAGAAAATATACTAACCATACTTTTGATAAGTTTAACTTTGTAATGTTAGCTATGGGACAACTGGTTTATAGAAAAACAACTGAAGATGAACTTCAAAGGACATTTGACCTTCTCAAGGAATTCAATAAAATAGAATAGTAAATAAAGTTTACCGAAAGAAGTGTCACGGTGAACCGTACCATAAATAAAAGAATCTGGTTGATAAAATTCATTTGCAGGGGATAGAATTCTCCCCTCTTGACAAACAACCCAACTCCTACTAAAATAATCAACTATTCGAAGCAAAATGAGTAACCAAACAATTTAATTACATAGAAAGCTATGATTGCTATGGATCATACTATAGCAGGAGCAGCTTCTGGAGAGACCGCGAGAGTGCTCGCGGCGCCGAAGGGTTCATAATCTCAGGCAAAAGGACAGAAGAGTATCGGATATTTATTTTGGCGTGCAGGCTGTCAGCCGGCATACAAAATGGTATTTGTTATTCTTATGACCATGAGATTGGAGCGCATCCAGTCTCTTTTTTTATGCTCTGAATGCTGCTTTCTGTATGTTTGTAAGGAGGAGTTAAGGTTGGAACAACGAGAATTGAAGAGGGATTTATCGAATCGCCATGTTCAGCTGATTGCGATTGGCGGAACGATCGGGACGGGGTTATTTTTAGGTTCCGGGAAAGCGATACAGCTGGCAGGTCCCTCGATCATCTTTGCTTATTTAATCGTGGGTGTTGCCCTGTTTTTTGTGATGAGGGCGCTTGGGGAGCTTCTGTTGTCGAAAGCGGGTTACCAATCGTTGACGGATATTGCGGAAGAGTATCTTGGAGCTTCTGCAGCATTTGTGACGGGGTGGACCTATTGGTTCTGCTGGATCATGACGGCCATGGCTGATGTGATCGCTGTTGGTGTATACGTGACCTATTGGTTCGATATCCCGCAGTGGGTTCCTGCACTTATCTGTGTGATCATTTTATTAGGATTCAACCTTCTGACTGTAAAGCTATTCGGGGAAATGGAGTTTTGGTTTGCGTTAATCAAGGTCATGACGATTCTTGCATTGATCGGTGTCGGCATTGTGATGCTGGTGATTGGATTCAAGACGGATGCAGGGGCGGTTACGGTGACGAATCTGTGGGAGCATGGAGGGTTATTCCCGAACGGGGTGTCAGGTTTCCTGCTTTCATTTCAGATGGTCATTTTTGCGTATGTTGGTGTGGAACTAGTAGCCGTATCGGCCGCGGAAACGTCTGATCCGAAAAAGAATATTCCATCGGCAATCAATAAAATTTCTTTACGGATTCTATTTTTCTACGTCGGTGCGCTGATCGTGCTCTTAAGCATCAACCCGTGGACGGGCCTCAATGCAGCGGAAAGTCCGTTTGTGAAAACATTCAGCTTAATCGGGATTCCGCTGGCGGCCGGAATCATCAATTTTGTGGTACTGACATCAGCGGCTTCAGCCTGCAACAGCGGCATGTTTTCGACAAGCCGTATTCTATATAACTTAAGCAACACGAAACAGGGGCCGTCTCTTTTTGCAAGGCTGAATAAAAACCATGTGCCAAGTAATGGGTTGTTCATCTCCACACTGGTCATTTCTGCAGGAGCCCTACTAAGCAAACTGTTACCGGAGCAGGCTTTCGGAATCGTGACAACAATCAGTGCCATTTGCTTCATCTGGGTCTGGGGTGTGATTCTGATCTGCCATATAAAATATAAGAAAACACGTCGGGACTTACATTTGAAATCAACATTCAAAGCACCGCTCACGCCATTTATCAATTACGCTGTCCTGACAATGTTCGCTGTGATCCTGGTGATCATGCTGGTTTCTGAGGCTACACGTCCAGCTTTATTGCTGACGCCTCTGTGGTTCATTCTTTTATTTGTTTTATACGGGATGAGAAGAAGAAGGGAAAAACTTCAAGGGTTGATGCACCAATCGTAGCAATTATTCAGAAAAATCAGGTATGATGGTTACTAACGAAACCAATAGGGGGAACATAACCATGAAATTTGATAAGGTCCGGTGGGGAATCATCGGCTGCGGGGATGTAACGGAAAAGAAGAGCGGTCCTGCTTTTCAAAAGGTTGAAAACTCGGAACTTGCTGCGGTCATGAGAAGAACGGGGGAGCTGGCCAGGGATTATGCGGAAAGACATCATGTCCCGAAGTGGTACGATGATGCGGATGCGTTGATAAATGACCCAGACGTGGATGCGGTTTATATCGCTACGCCTCCTGGCTCACATAAGGAATATACTTTGAAGGCTGCCGCTGCGGGGAAACCAGTCTATGTGGAGAAGCCGATGGCACGCAGCTTGGAGGAAAGCAGTGAGATGGTGGCTGTCTGTAAAGCGGCAGGTGTTCCTTTATATGTGGCTTACTACCGGCGTGCACAGGAGCGCTTTTTAAAAATAAAAGAATTGCTGGATCAAAAGGTGATCGGGGACGTTCGTTTTGTCTCTACGACTCAGTTTCAAAAAGCGGGGGACGATGTGAAGGACCCGGACAATCTTCCTTGGCGCGTGCAGCCTGCACTGGCCGGGGGCGGACTTTTCTTTGATCTGGCGAGCCATACACTTGATATTCTCGATTTCCTGCTCGGACCGATCCAGGAAGCAAAAGGCTTCTCTTCGAATCAAGCAGGCTATTATGAGGCTGAGGATATTGTGACGGGTACATATAAATTTCAATCCGGCGTCCATGGGGTTGGAAAGTGGTGTTTCACGGCTTTTGAAGATGTGGATATGAATGAGATTGTCGGAAGTGAAGGAAAGATCAGCTTTTCTACCTTTGGAGATGATCCTGTCAAACTGACGACCATTGAAGGGCAGCAGCAATGGAGCTTCGAACGCCCTGAGCATGTCCATCAGCCGCTTGTAACGACGATTGTCAAAGAGTTAACCGAGGGCGGCAAGTGGTGTCCTAGCACCGGAGAATCGGGTGCCAGAACCAACCGCGTGATGGATGAAATTGTCGGGAAGAAGTAAGAAATACGGCGAGGTTGATGTGCCATCTTCGCGATTCTCTTCACCAAAGAAAAGAAGAAGTTTATCCTTATGCAGATAAACTTCTTTTCTTTTTCTATTAACGCGCTTCAGCAGACACCAGCACATCCTTCTCCACTTCCAGCTTCCGATACCCAAGCGCAATGAACATTGCCGGCAGGCTGCAGGCAAGCATTCCGATGAAGGCGAATCTCGGCTCGATTTCATATAAGAACCCGCCGAAAATCGTAAATACCGCTGTGCTCCAGCTGAGTGCAAAGGCTGAATACATGCCCTGGGCTTTCGGGATATGAGTATGCGGAATGTTTGTGGTTAAGTATTTCATGAAAGCATAGTGCCCCATTGCAAACGAAAATGCATGCAGCGTCTGGACAAAGCAAAACACCACAACGTTCGGAAACGTAAACACCAATATCCACCGCAGCGAAGAACCGGCTGCAGCCAGCGCCAATAAGGTTCCTGGTGAGAATCTATTAAAACGTTTATCAGCCATCGAGAAAAAGATAATTTCTGCGATGACGGCAATGTTAATGATGACACCGATCAGATAGATTGGTGCGTGTATCTCCTGTAAAAAGATGTAGCCATAGTTGTAATAGGCAGCGTGGGCTGCTTGAAGAAGCACCACAATAATCAGGACGACCAGGAAATGTTTCGTCTTGAATAAATCAAGGATATTAACCTTTGTGGACTGATTTACTTGCGGTTTCTTTGATAAAATCTCCGGGCCATTCGTTAGGCTGAGAGCGACAAAGCAGCTGATTCCAAGCAGCAGTGCCCAAAAAATCATGTCATCTCCAAACATTCCTGTAAAGACCGTTAACAGCATCCCTACGGAAACAAATCCGATCGATCCCCACTGGCGGCTTTTCCCATAGTGCTTCAATTGTTTACTTTGCACAAGAACACCGGCTACACTGTCTAAGGCCGGCATTAAAGTCGGATAAAAGATGTGCAGTACAACGGTTACGATCAATATTGCGGTAAACGAGTCAGCCGGGATATAGCTGAGAAGCGCAGCAAGTGTACCAATTCCAGCTATGTTTAACAGAGCCTTATTACTGACCCTTTCCAGTAAATAAGGAAAGGCAAACAGTGTTGAAAGACCCCTTGCCACTAAGCCTATGCTCATGATTAAACTCGCTTCTGAAACCGTGATGCCTTTTGTTTGTATCAACCATCCTGACCAATAAGGCAGAAAGATTCCCCATGTCAGAAAGAAACTAAAAAAATGAGTGCTCATCCAACGCTGTGTATTCATTTGTATCCTCCTTGTCAAACGCATGATATCATGGAATTAAGGAAGATTAATATGAGATATCTCATATTTTCGAGGTGGAAGATGGAAATTTATAAAGGTGATAAAAAGCGGTCATATGTAGAAAGTCACTCAATCGCTCATCGATTTTCTTTTCAGATTGAAGAATTTCTTGAAGTGAGGGAATATAGGCGGGATGAATGGATCATCCAAGAAGGAAATAGACCCGATTACTTATTTTATGTGACAGAAGGAAAAGCAAAAATATACGTCACGCATCAAAATGGCAAAGTGTCACTTATCAACTTTATCAATGCGCATGATTATATCGGTGAGATGGAATTACTGAACGATGTGTACTATACAAAGGGAATTCAGGCATCAACTAAAACAGTCTGTTTTGCGATGCCTTTTTCCAAGTGCCGCACCAAACTGCTTGAAGATACGAAATTCCTTCGTGAACTGACAACATTCTTGAGTCTGAAGGCAACGTTGATGGCGGCCAAGTACTCACAGAGTCTTGCTTTTCCGCTTGAAAACAGGCTTGCAGACTTTATCTTACAGACGTCCGATAAAGGGGTTTATCTGGAAAAGCATGTCATCGTTTGTGATTATTTAGGCGTCTCTTACCGTCACCTGCTGCATGTCCTCACGCAGTTTTGTGAAAAGGGATATTTGCAAAAAGAAGGCAGGAACTATTCTATAATAGATCAGCAAGCTTTGTATGAGCTTGCCGAAGCGATAAAGAATAAATGACTGTTTGTCTCTTGAGTTCATGAGATGTCCAGGTATGGGAGATGCGAGGACAATCCGGGTAGTGTATGAAAGCGTAAGAGCTAAGGACGGCTGCCCGCCTTAGCTCTTACGCTTTTCATTTATTTTAATTGGAGACATACCCATTACCTGGTTACCTGGATTTTTCTAATTCTTTATAAAGAATTTTTGTTAAAAAAAGCGAAAGAATGGAACCTATCAGTAAAAGTGCCATATCCCACTGGGCGTCCCATATGTCTCCCTGCATCCCTAAAAAATCCTTCGTGACTTTCCCCTCTTTCCCTATACTTGCACTTGCCCACTCAATGATTTCGTAAAACGCCCCGATTGCCAATGTAATGCATAGAGCAATAAAATTTGTGGTCTTACTTCTTGATAAAGTTGTTTTCCTTACTAATATCTCTATTATGACTATCACAAGGGCCCCCTTAAGAAAATGGCCGAACCTGTCATAGTGGTTCCTGTGTAAATCAAAATAGTCTTTGATCCATGTAAACAGTGGGACTTTGGAATAAGAATAGTGCCCCCCTATAAACGTCAAAATGACAAGAATGCTGATGATGACATAGGAAACAGTGGTAAGCCGGAACTTGTTGTATGTGAAGACTAAAAATAATAAAACCACTACTGAAGGTAAAACCTCCATCAACAAAACCATATAGCCTTCCTCAGGCTTAATCAGGGACCAGATTAGAAAAAGTGAAACAACAAATAAGAGGAAAACATGTATTTTTTTATGTGGCATCCAATTCACCCCGATAAAAACAAGATGTAAGTAGTATTTGCTAAATATGTTTTTTTTATCGAATAAGGGATAGCTCAGAACTAATTTCTCCATTTAAACCGGCCGCGCCTGATCCAGGATGAAAAAATTCTAATTATAATTAGCAGCGAAAAAGGCCAAGATGGGACTAAGAACTGGTTTGAACGGGGTGAGAGAATGCCTGAACATTTCGAAGTCATCATTAGGTCCATTATTTCCTTCAGTCTTTTATTGATCGGGACCAGGATGCTTGGTAAGCAAACGATTTCGCAGATGACGATGTTTGATTTTGTTGCATCTATTTCATTGGGGGCGATTTCAGCGAATTTGGCCTTCAATACGACGATTAAGATACACCATACGATCATTGCATTCGTGATGTATGTAGCGATTATTTTTTTGATTGCACTTATTTCATTGAAAAATAGAAAGGGAAGAAAGTTTCTGGCCGGTGATCCTACCATTGTGATGCAAAACGGCAAGGTATTGGAAGGGAATATGAAAAAGATGCGCTATACGCTGGATTACTTGAATCAGCAGCTCAGGGAAAGGGATGTTTTTAACATTGAGGAAGTACTCTTTGCAATCGTGGAGACGAATGGGACTTTGACGGTGCTGAAGAAGCCGCAATTTAGAAATGTAACGAGGCAGGACTTGATGATAGCCGTAAACGGTGAGCAGAAACTGCCTATAGAGCTTGTTATGGATGGGGAAATAATCAACAATAATTTAGAGCAGAATAATTTATCATTTTCATGGCTGGAAACAGAATTGAGAAAGCGGAATTTAACACATCATGATGTTGTCTATGCCGTCATGGCCGCAAATGGGAATCTGTACGTTGATACATATAAAGATCACATTCAAACCCCGATTGATAAGGAATAAAAGAAAAAAGAGCCAGTCCCCGGCAACTATACATACTTTGGGGAGTGACTCTTTTTTCTTTGAGGCTTTATTTCGTAACCGAAAAGCCCTCATCTTCCTTCACTGCACTTGCATACTCATCAAGCAGGGCACGGACTTGATCGGTGGTTTCTGTCTCCATCAGACGATTTCTGAGCTCGCTTGCGCCGCGGAATCCGCGAACGTAGATCTTGAAGAAGCGGCGAAGCGGTTTGAACGGGCGGGGCTCGAGTTCATCGTTGTACTGATCATGAAGATCCAGCTGCAAACGCAGAAGGTCGAGGAGCTCCTCGCTCGTATGCTCTTTCTTTTCTTTTTCGAAGGCGAACGGATTTTGGAAGATCCCTCGTCCGATCATGACGCCATCTATACCGTATTTCTCGGCAAGTTCCAGTCCCTTCTGGCGGTCAGCGATGTCCCCGTTGATCGTCAGCAAGGTATGAGGCGCGATTTCGTCACGGAGTTTCTTGATTTCGGGGATCAGCTCCCAGTGTGCATCCACTTCACTCATTTCTTTTCTTGTACGGAGGTGGATGGACAGATTGACGATATCCTGCCCGAGCAGATGCTTCAGCCAGTCATGCCATTCCTCTACTTTCGTATAGCCGAGGCGCGTCTTCACGCTGACGGGAAGTCCTCCCGCCTTGGCAGCTTGGATGAGCTCGGCAGCGACTTCCGGACGGTTTATCAGGCCGGAGCCTTTTCCGTTCGCTGCAACGTTGTGGACAGGGCAGCCCATATTGATATCGATTCCCTTGAAGCCCATTTCCGCCATCCCGATACTCATTTGGCGGAAGTATTCAGGCTTGTCCCCCCAGATATGGGCGACGATCGGCTGTTCATCTTCCGTGAACGTCAGACGCCCGCGAACGCTATCCTTACCCTTAGGATGACAGTAGCTCTCTGTATTCGTAAACTCTGTAAAAAACACGTCAGGTCTCGCCGCTTCACTTACGACGTGGCGGAACACGACATCGGTCACGGCTTCCATCGGTGCCAACACAAAAAACGGCCGAGGCAACTCATGCCAAAAATTATTCTTCATAGTATATTTAAACCCTTTCCTTCAGGGAAACCACGTTCCCAAAATTAAAAAGTAAGATGATGTAGTTGCATCCAATCCCGGTCAGGATGGATTTCTACCAGTATATACTTTAATAGTATTGACGGAAAAGTGCAAGGGTACGCGCTTGGACCAATTAATGCCAAAAAGGAGACCACCGTTAATGGATGGTCTCCTTCGGTTTTTAAGTTAGAGAATAAAGCACGCCTGCTATTGAGGCGTGCTTCAATCTTATTTGTCTTCTTCGTGTTTCTTATAAGGTGGTGTTTGACTGGAAAGACCGGAAATATAGCCGACACCGCCGGTTTCCTGGATGCCGATGGTTTTCTTCATTTCATTAGTCAGTTCTTCTTTATCGACAGCGGTGATTTCTTTGTCGCTGATGTCTTCACCCGGGTGCTGGTAGTTGCTCAGCACGTAGCGGGAGTTTTTCAGGTTTTCTACTGCACGGAGGCCCGTTGCTTCTGCACCGACCGGGACAGACAGGATTCGTGACAGTTTTTTCGTTTTGACATTATAGGCCCAGACGAAGTTGTTTGTGTGTAATGAGCTGTCTTCTCCGATGAACAATGTATCCATATCGTTTGAGAAGCTTAAGTTGTCCGGATTTGCGACCTTTTCGGGATCGGCTGTGTTTCCGTATGCGTCTGCTTGTTCAAGATCCTGTCCGATGACCAGGCCTTCCATGCTGGCTGGCACATAGCGGCTCTTGATTTTACCGTTGTCTTGATCTTTCTGGTGCGAGGTTAAATTGAGCTGATAGGTTACGCCCGATTTCAGCTCCGGCAGCTGGATGTCATCCTGTACCGCGCCGGGCTCTTTCAACATGGCACTTTCTTGATAAGAGATGGCGATATAGGCTTTTTTGTCCTCTTCATTTACTGCGATGCCTTCCATTTTATTGAATTCGGAAGTGGCCCCAAGGATGGCTCCGTAGCGGCGTGATTCCAGGAATGCAGCCGCTTTTTCCATGCCTGGTTTTACTTTCAGGTATTCAACGTCCTTACTTGCCGCTGTTTTGACGGCCGTGAAGCCATCGGCAGGTTTGTCGGATGTTTCAAAGATGTCGCTGAAAGTCGTCCCATTATCGATGATTTCTTTCACCTCGTCATCCGAAGCATGTCCGAGTCTGATCCACTGCAGGTCTCCTTTACCGCCATTATCCGTGCCTGTTTGGTTGAACTTCGCGGCATAAAGCGTCCCTGCAGAGAAATCCTTCGCCTTGTCGGCTACATACATGAACATCATCGTGTTCTTGCCGTCGTCTCCGAATAGAGCTGTTTTATTATCAGGAAGAACCTGCATGGTTTCATGTGAGAAACGTCCTGTGCTGTAGTGCTTTTCAACTGATGCTTCCCCATTTTTATCGATGGAAATTTCAGGGATCCATCCATAGAAGTAAGGGTTGGCTTTCGCATCATCGCCAAAATAGTGCTTGGCAAAGTTCGTCACATCTTTATATGCACTGGAAGCCGGGTCTTCAAACGCGCGTGCATCAGGCTCATATTCTTCAGAACCCAGGTGGGTGCCCCATTCAGTGGTGGATCCGTTACATGGCGTCCACAATCCGTTTACATTTGAGAAATCGATTTTCTTTGCATGGTTTACGCTCAGCTCTCCGGTTTCAGGGTCTTTATCGACCTGTGTGAGGGTCATGGAAGCCGGGAGGCCGGAAACTTCATTTCCTGCATTATCGACTGAGTCATACTCATAATGAGAGATGATATAGGATTTCCCCTTGATCTCGATGAAGCTGTTAGAATCAGGGGCATCCGAAATATAAGGGGACGGCTGATCCGGGATGCTCCGGTCGATGATCGGGTTCCCTTCTGCATCGATCGGTGTGCCGGCAGGGATAAGCTCCCCTTTATTTTCGACAATCTTATCTTTTGATAGGAACAGCTGATTATAATGAAGGGGCTTTTCTTCCACACTTCCGTCTTTGTACGTCACTTTGACAGACGCTTCTGAATAAGTCTTCACCATATTTTCGATGGTGGAAGGTGCTTTCATGGATTGGAATTCCACGCTTTTGATTTGTTTATGGTTATAATGGCCGTGGCTATGAGGTGGTCCATCCGCAAATGCAGAAGCAGCACTTGAAGCTAAAAGTGTAAGTGATAATCCTAGACTGACGCGTTTCTTCATAATGATGACCTCCAATGAATATGTCTTACCTTCATTACAACATGTGAATATTGAGAAATGATGAAGAATAGCAGACATTATGTTGAGAAATCGTAAAAAGTCAGCAACATATTTGTTACAGTGAAGGTCATCGTGCGGTCGTCACGATATCCCGCAGGTAGAAATCAACGTCTCGCCAGCCCTCTTTCAAAAGCCGCCAGGTGGTTCACAGAGGCATTCCGAACCTGAGTGAAGACCGTCCTGACATCATCAGGTATGTTCATTGATAAGAATCGATCATACATGGCAATATTATCGATTTCCCCCTGCACCCCTGCAGCGTAGGCCCCCTTGATATTCCCTGGGGTGGTGACCAAAGACTGGGAAGTATCTGGCGGAACCGGTACCTGGTAGCGCTGGAATAGCGGCAGCAGAGCACTGATGTGCCTCAATTCAGCTTCCTTGATCTGGACAAAGGTCCTGATATTGCCGAAGTTCCCGATGATATTATTGTATCTTGCCTGGGCCAGGTATTCGTCCTGAATGGCGTAAGTAAGCATCTGCGGAAGGGTCAAGGAAGCAGCGTTCAACGCCCCTTTAGCACCGAAATCAATGTTCTGTCTGCGGAAACGCGAGTTCCTGGCATTCTTTTGGATAAATGATAAGAACCAGACGGCGTGATTCTGCTCATCGGATGCTGCACGCCGGAACCTGTCCCTGATGGCTGGATCCTGTGCTTTATCTGCTATATCCAAATAGGTATCCACGGCCCCCTGTTCATCATTGAAAGCAAATTCAATTCCTGCTTTGTAGTTATCAGGGCAGGTTTCAGTGATTTTGTATGAAGGCTTGCTTCCGGTCATGACCGCGTAAATGCTGCTGAATTCTTTCAAATGCCTCTTTTCATCCTTCTGGATCTCAAGGATCCTGTCCTTCTCCTGCTGTGTCGGTGCGTTCCTCGCCAATTTCTCATAGCAGGCAATTGCGCTGTACTCGGCGTTGATTGCTTTCTGGATATCTTTGATCAACCGTGTATCCGCGGCGGTGCGGGTGTCAGCCGTCCATTGTGGATTGAAAAACATGGTTTTCCTCCTTCATGATGAAATATCTATTTATCTTATGCACAGGGTATGGGCGGATGTGCAGGAAGGATTCGGGAAGGGGCTGACCATCATTTTAATACGCTGAAAGCTTTAGCCGCCTTGTGAGCAAATTGGAGCGGCGGTTCAACCGATTGGAAATGAACATACAGAATGACCGGCTTGGTGAACAGCCAATGATTATGGATGGCACTGACAATGATGCCGTGCTGGGAAAGGATTCTTGTAAAAGCCGGTACTTCTTCCTCGAGTACCACGGTTTCACCGAGGTTAAGGGCATTGCCCTCATGATCCAATGATTCAAACGATACTTCAGCATGAAGCTCACTCCGGCTGGGGCGGCCTTGGATGGTCACCTGAAGATCCCGGTTAAACGTAACTGAGCAAATCCCGTTCTTCATTTTGGACTTTTGGTTCAGGATCCGCCCGAACTGTTGGCAAAGTGTATGTGAAGTAGACATCGGAACTCCCCCTTCATGTTAGGTAGTGTAATGTATGAAAGGGTGCCGGGATCCGTCACATAAAAAAGACCAGGGAGTCCCTAGTCTTTTTGGGGGTGAACGGCCGTCTTCTGAAGGAGCTTCTGCTTCAGAAGCTCTGAAAGCTTTTCCGGCTTATCCAGCATGATCAGATGATCAGTATCTTCAAGTACCACGATTTCAGTGTTTGGGTGTTTTTCCGCCATTTTTGAAGCATACCGGAGCGAAAAGTCTTTATCGTTATGTTCATTAAGTGCAATGACAATGGTCAAAGCGGTTCTATCCGGCAGGTTGTCCAGATTGTCGGCAGGGATGAATTCCCACTCCGCCTTCATATAGGTCAACTGATCCCGTTCACCCAATTTATACTGAAGCTTTTCCTCTTCGCCATCCCAGTACACTTGATCGAGGACAGCGGCTTCAATGGTTTCATTCCACAACTCCGGGTTGTCCCCGCGCATAAATTCTATGAACGCTTCTTGGGATTCTAATACTCCGTCGGGTAATGTGTGGTTCTCAATATCCTCCCAAGTCAGCCCTTCTGTCTGCTGAAACGGACGATATCCCCCGTCGAGCAGGAAGAGGTTCGAGACATTCCGATATTTATTCGCATACACAAGAGAGATCGAGGCGCCGATTGAACTTCCTGCCATGCTGAAATTCGTCACTCCTGCATCCATTACCACGGTATGCAGTTCATCAGCGGCGATTTCAAACGTATAATCTGGCAGCTTCGGGCTTTGGCCGTGCCCTGGAAGATCGACGATCACGAGAAAGAAGTCTTTGCTCAGTGCTTCTGTTACTGTATTCCATGTCTCAGTGGTCCAGCCTAATCCGTGAACGAGCAGCAGGCAGGGATTGGATCTGTCACCTTTGGTGACGTAATGTATGGACGAATTCAATTAAATAACTCCTTTTTATGGAAATGTTTTCTTATTCCAATGATTCTATATCGGGGTGTGCAATTCCTGCCAGGGCGTGATCCTTGGCTCACACACAGTAATAAATGATTCTCGTGATCTATATGTGTAATGAAGGGAAAGAAATTTTTTTATAAGTAAACAATATATGTAAAATATTGCTATAATGAGTGTGGTAACAGCAGTAAGCGCACTTATATTATCAATGACAGTAAAGGGGAGCGGCGAATGTCTGATTTCAATGAAAATCCGTTAGTCAAGAACGATGACAAGAAACCGAAGATCAAGGTGGAAAGAAAAGAAGGGGAACCGACTTCCGCATTTAAAGGGGCGAGCTGGGCAGCCCTCGTGATCGGGGTGGCCGCTTATCTGATCGGCCTGTTCAATGCAGGGATGGAGCTGAATGAGAAGGGGTATTACTTTGCGGTCCTCGTATTCGGCTTGTATGCAGCGGTTTCCCTGCAAAAAGCGGTCAGGGACAAGGATGAAGATATCCCGGTATCGGGCATCTATTACGGCCTGAGCTGGTTTGCCGTCATCGTCGCCATTGCCTTGATGGCAATCGGCCTGTACAATGCCGGCAGTATCATCCTGAGTGAAAAAGGGTTCTATGCCATGGCCTTTGTACTCAGCCTGTTTTCGGCAATCACAATTCAGAAAAATATCCGCGATACGCAGGTGGCAAGGGACAGGGATTGATTGGAAGGGGCAGTACTGGTTTGCAGTACTGCCCTTTGTCGTTCTACGCCGCTTTATCCGGTTTCCGGAAAGAATCGTAGAA
This sequence comes from Bacillus sp. BKU_1, assembly GCA_051294195.1. Classification (GTDB taxonomy): domain Bacteria; phylum Bacillota; class Bacilli; order Bacillales; family Bacillaceae_B; genus Rossellomorea. The sequence goes on from CP193985.1 coordinate 362,896, forward strand.
TAAACAGAGGGTGCATATAGTCAGGATGATGGCATTTGTATTTACCTCATAATATAGAATTAAACTGTATAAAAAAGATATGGTCCCATATAAGGCGGCACAGCCTGAAATGAGTCTTACAGCCTTTCGTTGCTTAACGGTTAAAAACAAGTGAACCAACTTCCTTTCTTGTTTCGTTCATCACTTTTCAACCGGTACAGGATACTTCCGCGCATTCTTCACCATTTTCTCCTCGATGATCTCTTTCACATCCAAATCAAGTTTAGAACAGAGCATTAAAGAGTAAATCAGGACATCCGCGATTTCTTCCCGGATGTTTTCTTGGTTCTTTTCAAGGGCTTCTTCACTGCTGATCCATTGGAAGTCTTCGAGCAGTTCGGCAGCTTCGATGGAAATGGAGATGGCGAGGTCCTTGGGGGTTTGGGAGGGTCCCCAGTTTCGTTCGTTTATGAATTGGTTTAGTTTTTTTGTCAGGTGTTGGATTTCACTCATGAAAATTTTCCCCTTTCTAATTTGAGAAAGCAGTACTAATGCCGCTAATGATTTCCGTGCAAGACTTCGCTTTCCGCGGGTAGCCCGTGAGCCTCCTCGTCGCGTTCGCTCCTGCGGGGTCTCACATCAGCTACTCTTCCCGCAGGAGTCTTCGTCTTGCACTCCAATCAACCGCTTGATCCCGTTATAATCTAGAGTAATATTATCACACGGTTAATACTTACCTCGTTCCTCGGCAGCAATCGATGTCCCAGGTGATAAGTTCTCATAAACACCCGTCCTATTCAGGCGTTCTTTGAAGTACTCATTCAGTTCCGGATCTGTACAGAAGATGAAACATCCCTTCTGGCCTCTTGTCATAAGGGTACGGTAAGTGTTGCGGATAATTTTTTCGGCTAGTGCCTGTGCTTTTTCCGGGTTTTCTTTAACCATTGTTTTAATACCCTTTAAGGATTGATCGGTTTTGGCCCGTTTGGTGTAATCAGTGATTACCCGGCCGTCTTGATAGGCGAGGTCTGGCCCGATGATGACTCCGACATAATCGAATTCAAGTCCCTGGGATGTGTGTATGCATCCTGCTTCAGTGACCGAATCCGGCTCGATGGCCCAGATGCTGTCCGAAAGATTCCAACTGATTTGAAAGTTGTGTTCCGGTATGGCGATGTCCTTATGAAGCGTATTTGTCCTGCCCTTTTTCGGCCATTCCCAGCAGTATCCTGCCAGCATACGTGATTTGTTGTTTTTCTTATTTAGCACTTCGATTTCTTTCAGCATATCATTCGGGTCATCGAAGACCCTGAAGTCATAATCCATTCCGCGGTCGTCTGCGTTGGCGGTTTCCCTGATGTGAAGCACATCATCCAGCCAGGCGATATAAGCATCGGAGCCGTCACATCGGAATTGTGAAACCAGTTTACCCTGGATTAGTTGGGCACCTGCCTCATCAGCGTATTTCTTTATTAAATCAATACTTCCGATATCCTTTAACGTTACCTTTTGATTTTCATCTATAAATAATATCGTGAATTTAGACGAGTGGATCACTTCTTTAATTTGATTTTCACCCAAATTGCTGAAGAGACCAGACTTTTCATTCAGGCGGTGTGCTTCATCGATAATCAGTACGTCAAATTCATCTTTTTCGGATTCAGTGAAGCTTCCTGAGCCTTTGAACAAATTATCAATCTGCGTTTTTTTAATCGTGCCTTTCAGCTTGGAAGCATACACATTGCGGGGGGCTGAATTCTTTGATACATAAAGGGCAGTCAGTTCCTGATTGATGAGATTCACCAGCAGATTAACAGCCATCACCGATTTGCCTGTACCAGGGCCCCCCTCGATGACCATGACCGTTTTCTGGTTGTTCTTGATGCTTTTCAGTGCCAAATGGTAAGCATCTTCATAAAATACCTTCTGCTCATCAATCAGCACGAACTCCTGATTCCCTTTCAGAAGACTTGCCAGGGAATCCTGCAGTGACTTGGACGGGCGTATTTTGCCGTGTTCGATTTGATAGATTAATTGATTGCGGTCGCCATAACGGACGTATCTTTTAATAAAATCTCTTAATTTTTGAATCTCGCCTTTTGCAAAAACAGGAGCCTTAGCCAGATGATCTGCATAATGAGGGTCCAGCAAAGGATCATTCTCTGCCTTTCGGTAATTATGTAAATAGGCGCAGGGATTCAACACGATGTGCTGTTCCTGAACATTTTGATTGAAATCATGAATCAAAGCCGCATAGGACCAGGCCTGATAAGAAGGATGAGTGACCGTCCGCATCCCTCCACCTAGATATGTAGAAACAAGCGCATCCTTAGACGTAACCTTCTCAACCTGAGTCCACTGCTTCAATTCCACAATCACCACATGATCCTGAAACCCATCATGTCCCGCCACCAGGAAATCCACCCGCTTCGACGTATTCGGAATCTTAAACTCAATCGCAACCGACGTATCATCAGGAATCTCAATATCCTGCATTACATTCGACATCCGTTGCAATGAATGCTCCCAGGAATTGATTTCACTTTTGGAAGTGCGTCCGATTTTCTGTTGGTAGGAGTCGTAGAGGCGTTCTACTAGAAGTTCGTTTGTTACGTCTGAGATGAATTCGGTTTTGGTTGCTTGGTATATAATCACGTAGGGTTCACCTCTTTAAGGAGTTTATTAGATTTATCTTATCATTTTTTGGAAAAGCTAGGATGAATGATACATAATATGTAAAAATATTGATTATTTTGTAGTATAATTAATTTGAGAAAATATATTAGGGTGGTTCTTGTTTTAGAGTTAGGGAAATTTAAATTGGTATACTGAGAACCACCCATGGGAAATGAATTTCATTTAAGACGACTTGAAATATCAATTGAACCAGGATGATGGCTATACATCTCTTCGATGGAATTGGAATTAGGTAATTATGGTGAAAAGGAGAATAATTTATGTCTGTTGTTGCTTTTATGAATATGAAAGGTGGGGTTGGTAAAACAACTCTATGTGTAAATCTAGCTGATATTCTCTCAAGAGAGTTTGAAAAAAAAATATTAGTAATTGATATTGATCCACAATTTAATGCTACTCAATGTTTTATGAGTGGTGAAGATTATCAGAAGCATAAAAGTGAAAATAAATATACTGCCTATAATATATATGCAGATAACATAGAGGTACCTAGCCTAGTTAGCGGTAGAGTGGCGCAAAATAATCAAGAGATTAATCTTGAGGATATGATACTTAAATCAAATAGTAAATTACATTACATACCAGGAGATTTAAACTTAATAAAAGTTGAATCTGGAAGAAATGGCCAAGAGATGCGATTACAAAGATTTATTCGAGAGAATAATTTAAAAGATGAATATGACTACATCTTTATTGACTGCCCTCCAACTAATTCACTTTGGACACTAAGTGCTATAGTTGCCTCAGATTATTATATGATGCCCGTAAAGCCTGACTATTTATCGTCGGTTGGTTTGTCATTATTCAAAAGTGTAATTGGAGAATTGATTAAAAATTATGCTTCTTCAATAAAGTGTCTAGGTGTGGTATTTACTATGACGGAGCCAACTACACTTTTAACTCAAAATATTAGAAGTACAGTAACCGCATCAAGTGATTTTGGAGATAAAGTTTATTCGGCCGAAATGAGAAGAACAACAAAAATAGCTAGTATTCAAAGGGAAAGGGGCTTTATTCTAGATTTAAATGACGAGCATACAAACGATCTTAAAAGAATAGCACGAGAATTTTTAGGGAGGGTAGACGGATGACGGAGAAATCAAAAAATAATACATCATTTAATAATAAAACCATTAAATTTTTGAAAGAGCTTGGTTGGTTATTAGAGGATTACAAAGATATAGATTTTAAAAACTTGCACTCTGGAAAATTATTAAATAATGAAATGAATGAATTTAAGAATATTGCGCCAAAAAATCAAAATAAATCTTTTTTAATTGGATGTCTACCATCCCTCTTTTTATCAAAAGATTTTTTCCCTACTAATGAAGAAATAATTAATTTTGTAAATATTAATATCCCTTCTTTAAATTTAAAAGCAGCGGATAAAAGGTCTAGACCAGATATGATAGGCCGTATAGTATGTAGTATTTCAGAATTAGATGACAAGGAATTGGATAATTTTACAAAATCATTAAAAAAGGTTATTGTTCGTATAGATAATAATGAAGTTGTTTCAAATAAAGATTTCTTTTCTGAATGGGACTCAGTAATAAAAAAATCATTAAGGAGTTAATAGTAAATGTCGAGATTTGTCAAACAAGAATACCAGGGCTTACAAGAATTTTTGAACTCATATGAATGTAATAGGAATCTTTATGTAAAAGAAGTAGATGATGCACTTAAAAGAATACATAAAATGGCATTAAGTCTATTAGCTTGGAAAATTGAATTTGAAAAATACAATGAAAAAATCAATTCATTTTTTTTTAATGAAGTTGTCTCGGATTTAGTACAAACGATTCCTTTATTTGTACAAGGCTTTTATAAGGCAGCCTTCTGTCTGTTAAGAAGTGCAATTGAAAATTTTTACAAGTTTTATCTAATAAATATAGGTAGTGTAGATTTAACTGGTATCAAGTTTACAGACGGGATCTATGAAAATATAAAAGAATTAACTATGGTTAATTCAAGTAGCTTCTTAAAAGAAAATTTCAGCAAAGTTAAATCGTTATACTCCACCCTTTGTCAATATGTACACAGTGCTGAAAGCTTTTGTGCTTTTGAGGAGGCATTAAACAGTTTCCCTAAATGTAACGAAGATGATATAAAAAATTTTAATAGTCATTTTGAAACTTTTAATAAAGCTGTGAATAACATTTTGTGTTATTCATTTAATACTCTGTATTATAAAATGAATCACATTAATTTCGACCTTGTTACCTCTAATTTATCAAAAGCATCAATTACAGTTATTCGAGAATTAGATAGGAAATTAGAAGTTTGATTTATGCATTTCTTGCGAAGAAGTTACGAACTCTCCCACAATACTGAGAAAATTATAGGGTGACCTTTGTTATTCCGGGACGCATACTCCCATGCTGAAAAGAATGGAAGGGAACGGTCGAAAGAAGATGCCGGAGCGTGATCATCAGCCTGACGGAAAAAGGAGGCCGTTTGAAGGAAAAAGCCAGCTGTATCCCGACGCGGTTATTGGAAAGTCTGGATATGGAGGGCAGTGAGCTTGAGCAGCTGAACGACACGTTGACCACGATATTGAGTAAATTAAAGGATAGGGAATAGCGGCTTGCGGGCCGCTGTTTTTTATTTGGGTAGAAAAAGTCCTGGAGATGCTTTTTATGAGTGGGTGACCCGGAATTTTTACTTATTTTCCCAAGTGACGGAATTATCCTCGAAATTAAAAGATTAATAGTCCGAATTCAAAGATTAACGGCCCGAATTCGAAGATTATCAACCAAAATTCAAAGATTCGCTAAATGATGTAACTAAATTAGGGTAAAATGACCCTCACAAATACAGTTACATACATAAATATAGCCTCGCTTGGTTCGTTTACACCATTTAATCCAGTCTGCCTGATGGTTACCGGCTGTTTTCGATCATTTCAGCATAGATTATTGAGCTCCCGGCCGTATCCTGGGGCCGCCACAAACATTTTTAACAAAAATTGTTTCTATTCTGCACGTCTATAGTGTATGATACATAGTATAAAGCATATAGTGTACGACACATAGTAAACGACACACAGTATAATTCATGCAAAGAGGTGAAGGTAATGGATAAGTCACTGCTGACATCCTTGACGACGGAGCTCAGGAGGGGGACGTTGACCCTGGCGGTATTGAGCCAGCTGCGGACGCCTCAGTACGGGTATTCACTTGTCCAGTTGCTGGAGAAGAGCGGGATTTCGATGGAACAGAGTACACTTTATCCGCTGCTGCGGAGGTTGGAGAAGCAGGAGCTGGTCACGAGCAGCTGGGACCGTTCGGAGAGCAGGCCGAGGAGGTATTATGTGCTGAGCGGATATGGAGCAGAGATCCTGAAGCAGCTGAAGGAGGAATGGGAGAAGATGTCCGGGGAATTGGCGATTTTATTAAGGGAGGAAGAGGGGAAATGAAGCTTATTGAACTGTATATTCAAGAAGTGATGAGAAGGCTGCCTGAGAAGAACCGTGAAGATATCGCACTTGAATTGAGATCCACGATTGAAGATATGCTGCCCGATGATTATACAGAGGATGATGTGAAAGAGGCGCTGACGTCGATGGGTGACCCCGCTGTGCTCGCCTCGAATTACAAGGAAAGGCCGATGCACCTGATCGGGCCGCGGTATTATGATTTGTATATCACACTTCTGAAATTAATTGTGCCGATTGCTGCTGCCATCACTTTCGTTGTGTTGATCGTAACGTCGATATTTAGCCATTCCGGTGAATCCAGTACGATCGAATTATTCTTGTCCATTGCCGGCAATGGGGTTATCGAGGCAATCAGTACAGGGATGCAGGTATTCTTCTGGTTGACAGTGGTCTTTGCCGTCATCGAACGGACCGCAGTACAGGAGAGTCAGCTGCCGCTCACGATGAAGGGAAAAGAGTGGACACCGGACGATTTGAAGGATATCCCGTATATCCCGAAGGAAAAGCGGATCAGCAAGGTTGAGATATTCGGCGGTCTCGTCTGGACAGTTATTTGGTCCATCTGTTATTTCAAAGCTTCGGACATTGTTGGATTGTACGAAAAGAGTGACGGCGTCAGGACGTTCACGCCTTTCTTTGTCCAGGATGTGCTGATCGGTTACTGGCCGCTGATCGTGGTCCTGATCGGGCTGGAGCTGTTCCTCCTCCTAAGGAAATGGCGTGCAGGTGTATGGACAAAAAGGCTGGCGGTCGAAAATGCCGTTTATCAATTTGTTCCTGTAGTTGTTTTCCTGTTTATCTTCAGGAACATGGAAGTGGTAGACCCGGCATTCTTCGAAAGAATCCAGGAGCTATTCAACGATTCCTTCAACGTTCAGTGGTTTTACCTGACAGTGGCTGCGGGACTGCTGGTCGCTGCGGTGATCAACAGCTATGAGGGATTGAAAAAAGCGTATAAATGATATAACGGAAATGGGGTCAGACTCCGTAAGAAACTGTATCAGTTTCTTCTGAAGTCCGGCCCCATTTTATTGATGCATCAAGCTATACTAGCGGCCCATATTTTTACTTTGCTGAAGAAGTTTCGATTTCCCCGTACGCTCCCATTCTTCAACCGTTCTGTACGCATCTTCAGGAGTGTAGCCTTTACCTACAAGGACACCCATGAGAATGAATTCCTGAAGGATATGGGTTGCATTGATTCCCCGCTTCACATCCTCCAAGCCTTCTTTCACTAAAAATTCCGTATGCTTTACCCATTCATCCGGCGTTTTTCCGTGTACTTTCTGATTTGCATTGGCATTCCCGCTTTCCATGGCCATTGCATCCGCCTTGGTCCGATGGATCGTCCCGAATGGATGGTTCGGCGGGGCGTAGATGGAGTACAGTTTCAGCGGGGTGCTGCCGGTGTTGATGACATCGTGCCAAGTCCCTGCCGGTATAAAGATGGCGGAATCATCTGCAACCTTGCGCTCGAAGGTCAAGTTGTTCTTGTTTTTCCCCATCCGGACGACTCCCTGCCCTTGTTCGATCCGCAGGAACTGATCGACATCAGGATGTACCTCCAGCCCGATGTCATCGCCGACATCGATGCTCATCAGGGTGACTTGCAAGTGTTTCCCCGTCCACAGGGCAGTACGGTACGTATTATTCTGTTTGGCTGCTTCATTGATATTCAGCGCAAGCGGATTGGGACCGTAGTCTTTTAATGGAATAGCACGATTATCATATAGAAACCTCGGGTCATAATATTGGTTTGCATAAGCCGGGTGAACAGGCTGGCTTACATAATGGCCATTCGCATAAGAAGGATAGTGGTGCTGCCATGAATACATAGTCGGATCATTGTACATGTTCCTCATTCCCTTCACAGGTTTTTTCATTTTATCCTATGCAGGGGTTTGGGTTATGTACCTATTAAAAAACCGCCTCATCTCGAGACGGTTTGAAGAGGCCAAATGCGGATGAAAATCCGCTTAATGCATTTTGGACCCTCCTCCATACTTTTCTTCCTACCCGCAGCCAAAGAACCGCTCAATGTTTACTGCCTTGAAACAGCCTTTCCGTGATACCACTCATAAAAACTCCCAGCTTCCTCCTTCGGCACCCCGTACAGCAGGCTTTCATGCGCGGGGTCTGCCCGGTTGGAGAACATGATGGTGGCGACCCCGAATTTCCGCTGCAGCCAGTTGTGCTTGACGGTCACCTGCTGGATGCGGTGGAGGTGGGTGACGAAGGTTTCGTTCATCCAGCCTCCCTTCCGGATCTGGACGGTATGTCCGTGGCGGATGTAGCTTGTGAAACAGTAGTCAAGGATCCTAAGGAAGATGGAGAATCCGAAGATGACCGCCGCGGCCCAGAGCCATTCTTTATTGAAAAACCATAATCCGATCAGGGATACGATTGTCAGGTAATAGGGCTGGATCAGTTTCAGCCACAGCACTTTGATCGGGAAGCGTGCCATCTCTTCCCGGATGTGATACTGCGGCAGGATGGAGTGCAGCATGCTGTATGCATCGTGCTTCGGCATGAACGGATAGAGGGAACTGATATCCTCTTCCCCATCTGACGTACCGGCACTGATCAATTTGATCGAAACAAGTCCGAACAGCCGCTTCACCAGGGTCTGTTCGACTTTTACTGCCTGTACTTTATCCTTTGCGATCGAGAAGCTGATTTCATTGCCGATCCCTTTCTCTATGTATATCCGGTCTTTGTCGTCACTGATGACGTAATTCCCATACTTGATCGTCGTCTTTACAAATCCGATCCCAATCGAGAGGATCATGGCTGCGATAAAAAGTAAGGCAAGGATCCACATATGATTCATCAAATAGACCCAGGCATTTCCCGCTGATTTCTCAATCGAAAAGAAATCGGCCAGGTTGAAATAGATTGCACTGAGCAGCGGGAAGATGGCAAGGAAACTGAGCGATGTGAAGGATGCCTTCATGAGGTCCTTTTTGGTCGCCCGGAAGCGGACGATCCGGTCAGATCTCCTTTGTTCACTGAGTTCTCCAGCCTCCTTTTTCACTTCAATATAGGAGAGGATCCGCTCTTTCTCCGTCCGGCTGATGACCGGGAATTCAAACTCGGCATTTTCCCCGCTCGTGCCGGTCTCCAGGGTCAGGGACGTCAGCCCGAACCAGCGGTGAATGAAGGTCGTGCTGGAGCGGTGGCTGTGGATCCGGTCCCATGCGACGGTTTTTTGAGATTTGACGAACATGCCTTCCCTGAAAATGAGCGAGGCTGCGCCAAGTTCATAGCGGTTGAACATCCACCTTGAAAGGATGAACAGGATGGACGCAGCGGTGGCAGCAAGCAGGGCATAACGGCCCCATATGACCCATCCTGCTGTGGAATTGGCCTTCAAAAGGAAGAGAAGCAAATAGAATCCGGCCAGTCCCTTCAGTGATGAGAACACTTCAACGGCGATATACGCCGGATGATAGCGCTTGGGTGGATGATTCATGCCCCGACCTCTCCTTCTTCTGTCTCGTTGTCCCTGATTTTCGCGTAAGTGGCAATCTCTGCCTTCAATGTTTTCGCCGTATCTGCCGGAATGGCAGGGATCTTATGACTTGAGGCCGTCGTGCCGATTTCAATTTCGTAAAGGCCATAGCGCCTCATGAGCGGCCCCTGCTCGGTGCGGACATATTCGACTTTTTCCATCGGGATCAGGATATGCTTCTGTTCCCATCTCCCGAATTTCAGCTGGACGAAATCCTGATCCACCTGATAGCGCCATGTCCTCTGTAAATAAACGGGCTCAATGAAAATCGAGAACACGGCAGAGACAATGAACAGTCCTCCGAGTACGTAAAGAGTGATGCCGACCCAGTTGTACCAGTCGAACTTCTCCGTGCAGAGCAGGAGGATCCCAATGATGATCAGGACGATCGTATGCCCGATCGTATTGGAGATCCTCCATACTTTTGCGGCGTTTTTTGATATGGTTTCCGTTGGTTCATTTATATGTATGTACATGCTTTTCACCTCTGTCTTACATTACGTTTATAATGAGATGAAAGTTTCATTAGATGGTAAATTATAGGTTGAATAGGTTTTGTTTTACATAAATTGGGATAGTTAATGTATAGTTTAGATTGTTAAGTGTTGATGGCAGGAGTTGAGACGGAGCTGTGAACAGACATAGGAAGGGTGAAGAAGATGTTCTTCAAAAAGAAAGAAACAAAAGAAAATTTATTCTGTATCGCTATTTTTCCGGAAAAAGAAATGAGTGATGAAGAATACGATGAACAATCAAATAAAATCCTCGATGCGACAGAAGAAAATGTCGTTGTCGTCACAGAGATTGAACTGCAAGATAAAAATATACGGGAGCTGGAGAATAGATTCCCTCAAAAAAAGATCGAAGTACCGGGTTACGCCGTCTACAAGTTCGACCCTGAAAAATTGGATGAAGAAACAAAAAAGATGGAAAAGAGGAACAAGTGGAAAAAATTCTTTAACAACATACATCCTCATGAGTACCTTATCGTTGAACATAAAGTCATGTACGACATCAATCAAGCAATCTATTATACAACCGATATGAACAAGGTTATCGCATATATTCATGACAATAAAAACGGTTTAACAATGAGCTATGAAGAAAAATAATGGGAGTGACACATATTACCTGCAGTTTCTCCAGCTCCCTAGAGAAAACAGAAGAAATATAATAGGTTTTTTATTATTTTTCATGGACTTTATAGGAGTGCTGCCATTACTGAGTATCCCATTTGCTGCTCCCTTCTTATGGGCAGCTCTCATTCCCGTCATTGGTATACATCTATGGGCACTGCTCTGTATTTTGGCCCCTTATAGATTTGAAAGATCGTATTATTTATATATTGGTATTTTTGCTGTTGTAAACACGTACGTATATTTCCTTGTGATTCAAAAATTTTTATATAAACATATTGGGGTTGAAAGCAGCAGCTACTTTTATATAGGACTGGCCCTCTTCCTTTTATTATTGGTTTTTTTTCAGGTCTTCAATGTGAAAATGCTTTATTCAGGCAACTACGCCAAGCTTCAAAATGGAAAATTTCAGTTTAATGCAACGGCTATAGGAGCTTCTGCCGGTTTTGGGTATGCGGCTGCACAGTTTCTTATGTCTTCCCTGGTAACTGATTCAGCTTTAATGATTGTATTGATCCTCTGTTATTCGGTTCTATCTATCGTGACTGCTTATCTGGCCACTTTCATCCATAGATACATCTATTTTCGGAAAAATGTAGAAGAAGTACTAAACGTGTATCCTGATTTCGGGAAACCGAAAGCAGCCAGGAGATTTGGCTGAAGGGGCTGTAATTCGGTCTTTTAAAAAATTTATATCTTATTAAAAGTGCTGCTCCGCAGGTTCCGTATAAAAATAAGGCCATGATCGTCAATGGCAGGCTTAAAATAGAGAGCTTCTCTTTAGGTATAACCCACAGGAGCGGTACAGTGAACATAATGATACCGCTTATTCCCATGAATAATGCATAAAATAGCAGAGCGAATCGACTGCTTTTCTTAAGTTTTATTCTATTATTCATGATTATGTCCTGGCCTTTAGATAATTTAAGAACTAATGATGTTGCCTTATAGCTTACTCAATGAGAGTATTGCGTTCCACTCTGACATACCCATTTTATGGATGTTTAATCCTTGATATATTACCAGCAAAGAGGAAACTCCCCCCTCCCATTTGACATGGAGTACGCTCCATCTTTTAAAGTAGGAGAATGACAAGGCGGGGGTGTATTTAATGGTGATTTTGATTTATGCGTTGATTGGGCTGTATGCTGTGTTAACCGGTGTGGCTGGCGTGGTACAATTGAAAGAAATTGGAGCCGGGGTCAGGTCGTTGATGTTTGTGGCGGTATCTGCGTTTATGCTTTCAGTTTTATGGATTGAGGATAAAAGCAGCATGCTGTTCCTTCTGATAGGAGCTTTTTTATTCCTGCATATACTGACAGCAGCTGAAGGCATGCTGGCGAATGGGAGGTTGAGGTACAGGCATCATATCATCCGGTTTGTTTTCCATAGCGCACTTATCGTATTGCTTTATATTTTTATAGTTTAGCAGGTGATCTTATGAAAATTAGTGAAGCGGCCTCGCGGACTGGGCTCAGTAAAGATACAATCCGCTATTATGAAAAAATCGGTCTCCTTCATCCCCAAGTGATCCAATATCACAGGGACTATCAGGAAGGGGACGTCGAGCAGTTGGAAATCATTTTAAAGCTGAAAGAAACCGGGTTTTCTCTGCAGGAGATCAAGCGATTGATCGACTGGTCAAAGGATGCTGATGAGAGCAGGGAATTGAGTCCGGATGAAATCCATAATCTCAAGCAAATCAAAACGTTTTTCCAGAACAAATACGATCAAATGAAAAAGAAGGAAAAAGAAATCAAGGAGATCAAGCAGGTACTTTTGCAGGCTGATGGTAAAATCAATGATCTTCTCGAAAAAAATGAGTAATGCTGCAATCATCATCCCTTGTCCTTTCCGTGGCGGGGGATTTTATTTGTTTTAAAAATAGTTCATTTTTAAAACTTTATCAAGTTTCCCCCAGCATCGTTTACATGCTTGGAGCGAACATATGCAAGTAAGCCAGTCAGTTCAAAACTTGCATCTATATTCAAATTTAGTTAAAGTATACTTTAACTAAATTTGAAGGAGCGGGAGAATAGATGTACAGAATTAAAGAAATCACTGAGAAAACCGGACTGACGGGCCCGACGCTGCGTTATTATGAAAAAGAAGGGGTCCTTCCGTTTGTGGAGCGGGATGGCAGGGGGAACCGCATATACAATGACCGTAACATTGAATGGATCCGTTTCATTCTGGCCATGCTTTCGACGGGTATGCCGATCGCTGAACTCAAGAAGTATGTGGAATTGTACAAGCAGGGGGACAGTACGCTGATGGAACGGAAACAGCTGATGATCACCCATAAACAGAAGGTGGAAGAAGACCTGAAGGAAACTTACCGGTACTTGGAACAAATCAATTACAAGCTGGCACTGTACGATATGAAGGAAGCCCGATTGAAAAATAAAGATATTACGATCTAATCCCTTGACTTAAAGTTGACTTTAAGAACTATCATTGCTCTTGTAAGGTTAAACAACAACCAAATCAAGAAAGGATGATATCTTTTATGTCTAATGTACAAGGTAAGGTTGTAATCATCACGGGAGCATCAAGCGGAATCGGAAAGACCACAGCTAAGATGCTGGCGGATAAAGGGGCGAAGCTTGTATTGGCTGCCCGCCGGGAAGAACGTCTGAAGGAACTGCAGGAAGAGATTCATACAAACGGCGGTCAGGCTGTTTACAAAGCAACGGACGTGACGTCCCGTGAACAAATGCAGGAATTGGCGGATTATGCCCTTTCTGAGTTTGGGCAAATTGATGTACTTGTGAACAATGCCGGCATCATGCCGCTTTCCCTGCTTCGCAACCTAAAGGTGGATGAATGGGATAAGATGATCGATGTAAACATCAAAGGTGTGTTATATGGTATTTCAGCCGTCCTTCCAACGATGAGGGAACAGAAATCCGGTCATTTCATCAACTTGTCTTCAGTGGCAGGACATGCAGTCGGAGCAGGAAGTGCAGTCTACAGCGCTACGAAGTTCGCTGTTAAAGCAATCACTGAAGGACTTCGCCTGGAAGAATCGGCCGGCGGAAGCAATATCCGTGCAACCAATATTTCACCCGGTGCCATTGCTACAGATCTGAAAGAAACCATCACGGATGAAGATTTGAAATCAGGCATCGACGAGTTCTACAAAGGCGCCATCGAAGTGGAAAGCATCGCCCGTGCGATCACATTTGCAGTCGAAGAGCCTTCAGGTGTCGCTGTTAACGAAATGATTATCCGTCCGACCCATCAAGAGTGGTAATCAAACATTTGAAAATGACCCTTCCAGTGCAGGAAGCCGGATTTTAAACGGCTCCCTTTGCTGGAGGGGTCTTTTTTCTCATTTAAATAGGCATATGACCCTTATTTGGAAAAATTTTTATAAATATATCTTGCAATACAAGATAGTGATTCATATAATAAAAGTATCTTGCAATACAAGGTACTGAAAGGAGAACGGCGATGGCGGATACGACCCAGATGCTAAAAGGAATATTGGACGGCTGCCTGTTGTCCATCATCAAAGACGGCGAAATCTATGGCTACGAACTGGCAGCGCGACTCGAGTCCTACGGATTCACTTCTTTCAGTGAGGGCACGATTTATCCTTTGCTGCTTCGCATGCAGAAGGAAGGCCTGGTAAGCGCCACTCTGAGGAAATCGACGGCCGGTCCGAAAAGGAAATATTATTCCCTGACCGAAAAAGGGGAAGAAGAACTCGAGTCATTTATCAAGCGCTGGGGACAGCTGAGTTCCTCGGTGAACAATGTGTTGAATAAAAGGGGGATGTGAAGAGATGCTTTCTAAACAATCGGAACAGTTTCTGATCGAGCTTCGGATGCACTTGATTTCAAAAGGGAAAAACGACAATGAAATCAATGAAATCACGGAGGAGTTGGAAGATCACCTGCTTCAAGCAGAGGCAGAGGGTAAAGATGTCACGCATATCGTAGGGGAAAGCCCGAAGCAGTATATGAAAAGCATTGGGGAATCGATGAAGACGGATTACCGTCAGCTGGTGGGCGTGGTACCGATGTTTATCTTTCTGTTGGCTGCTTATTTCAGTCTGGGGCCGGCCATTGAAGGGAAGTTCTCGCTGACCGGCGGGTTGATCCTGATCGTATCAATTGGTGCAATCATTGGAACGCTGATTTACGGCGTATTATTATTCAAGGTACTGCCGAAGTATTTCCAGTCAAAATGGAGCTATGTCCTGATTATTGTCACGATGTTTATCTTTACCGGTTTGAGTGTTGCCGTCCTGCTATGGTACAACGCTCAGGAGTTCCAGCCGGTATTCACAGCGACACCGCTGCAAAATAACTTGATTCTCGCTGCGTGTATCGTGATCTTCATTGCGGCTGCCATCTACACAAAAACGTGGTTCACGATCATCATCCCGCTGTTTCTGTCGCTCGGACCAATTGCGAACCGTTTCATTCCGGAAGATATCAACGAAGATCCCACCGCGATCCTGTATACGGTCATCCTGCTGGCTGTCATGTCGGTCATTGCGATTTTTGTTTTGATCAGGAGGAAGAAAAAGCAGAAGCAGCCGACGGTATAAAAATGCAAAAAAGAAGCATGGGAAGGGTCCTGCGCTTCTTTTTTATCGATAGTTATTGGAGTTTCTCTTCTTCTTGAAATATTTCGAACGAACTAAGAGCAGAAAGATGGCAAGGCTATAGTTTACGACGGCAACGATCAAAAATGCAGGTAATTGTTCAGGCAATGTATTGCCGGTAAAAATGTCCGGGCTTATGAGGGCTAATGGCAAAGTCCCGCTGATGACGCACATCAACGCAAAAATAAGCAGCCCTATTCGAATCACTTTCTTGGAAGACGGATGATCAATTAGCATGAATGAACCTCCTCACAGTGAGCTTTTCTTGAAAAAAATAGATCGGATGACGATTGAAATGATACATGTTCCGTAAATTAGCCCGGCCAGAAGCATAATGGCAGGCAGCTGGGATTTTAAATCATTTTGCGGGATTCCCCAAGTGACGAGGACGATTAAGCTGATGGTTCCTGATAATCCTACGAATAGTGGATAAATGAGAAGAAGCAGCCGAAACAGCTTCCTCATTTTTATATTGTCTCCTGTCATAGTATCCTCCTTATTACTTACTGATTCTTTTATAAATTAACAGCCTTTCCCCCATGTGGTATACCAAACTATTTGTAATGTATTTAGAGGTGGTTATGTATTACCCATATTATGGGTGTATAACCATTCATGTAAAAATTCTCCGCCCCATCTTCAGACCATAAGAGCAAGAATCAGGAGGTATGAGGTGCTTCCGTCTTGATACAATAGAAAACAACAAATGATTTCTTGCGTGGAGCTGATGAGTCAGGCTGCTGCATAGCAGAAAAATACTGCTGAAGGAGGTGCGCCAATGTCTGCCATCAACCTGACCTTCGAAGAGATGTGGGAGAAGATCATGGCGTGTGACCGGAAGTATGACGGTTTGTTCTTTACCGCCGTGAAGACGACAAAGATTTATTGCCGTCCTTCCTGCAGGTCGCGGAAACCGAAAAAAGTGAATGTGGAATTTTATGTAGATCGGCAGGAAGCTGAGGGTGCCGGCTATCGTGCTTGTAAACGATGCCAGCCGGAGCTCGAGCATTCACCGAATATCGAGGTGGTCAGGAGGGTGACCGCCTATCTCGTCAATCATGCCAATAAGCCGCTTGAGCTAAAAGATATCGCAGATCATGCGGGACTCAGCCCTTATTATCTTGAGCGCATATTTAAGCAGGAAACCGGGGAGACGCCGCGCACCTATCTGGAAAAAATCCGCGTCGATAAAGCGGCGCATCTGCTGATGACGACGGGCCTCACAAACCTTGAAATCGGCTATGAGGCCGGGTTCCAGAGCTCCTCCAATTTTTATAAAGTGTTTAAACAGCTGAAAGGATGTTCACCGAGCGAATACCGGAGACAGGTGACAGGAGGTGCCGGGAATGAATTGGACTGACGGGAAATTCTTCATCACGATCCATCCGCCTGACCCGTTCAGCTTTGATGAGTGCCTGATATTCCTCGGGAGGAACGACCGGGAAATCCTTCATACCATTAGTGATGGCTGTTTAATGAAACTGGTCAGGCTGAATGGGGAGTTGATCTTGTTTAAGGTGCAGTCTGTCAACAAATCCCTGAAGGTTGAATTTCTGAATGGCATCCCTTCTGAAGCGGCACGGGAAAAGGCGGCGGAATACATCTGGGAGTGGTTTGATTTGGACGCGGACCTCAATCAGTTTTATCAATGGGGAAGTGACGATCCCGTCCTGTCGAAACTCATAGGGAATTATACCGGTTTGCGGATGATTGCCATCCATGATCTGTTTGAAGCCCTCGTCTGGGCGGTCCTCGGCCAGCAGATCAACCTGACCTTTGCCTATACATTGAAAAAGCGGCTGGTCGAGGAGTATGGGGAACGAATGACGTTTAACGGTGAGGCCTATTGGTTGTTCCCGTCGTTTGAGGTGATTGCCCCGCTGGATGAGGACGATCTCCGGAAGCTGCAGATCACCGGCAGAAAGGCAGCATACATCATTGGAATTGCGGCAGCAATGAAGGACGGCAGATTGAAGAAAGAATCATTGAGGAAATTGGACGAGCAGCAAGCGAGGAAAGCGCTCCTGCAGTATAAAGGCATCGGGGCCTGGACGGCCGACTATGTCATGATGAAATGTTTCCTTGTCAAAACGTCATTTACAGTCGGAGATGTCGGCCTTCAAAATGCGTTGAAGGCAGCATTGGGGTACGAGCGTAAACCTGCGCTTGAGGAAATGGAGGCATTTTCACATAAATGGGAAGGCTGGCAGGCATATGCCGCATTCTATCTATGGAGGTCTTTGTATGACGAAGCGATATAACAAACTGTACCGGTCGCCGATCGGAGTGATAGAAATACAGGGAACGGATGAAAGGATCACGTCCATCCTGTTCATTGAAGAGTCTGAGGCAGACGCCTCCGGTGATGATTGCCCCGGAGTATTGAACGAGTGTGCCAAGCAGCTCGACGAATACTTCGGAGGAAAACGACGGACGTTCACGTTTCCGTATCAGCTTGATGGCACCCTTTTTCAAAAGAAGGTCTGGGAGGCATTGACGGAAATATCGTACGCGGAAACCTCCACCTATAAAGAAATCGCCGTTCATATCGGGAATGAGAAGGCTGTGAGGGGAGTGGGCAGCGCCAATGGACGGAACCGTCTGAGCATCGTCGTTCCCTGTCACCGGATCATCGGATCGAACGGGAAGCTGACAGGCTATGCGGGCGGATTGTGGAGGAAGGAATGGCTTTTGAGGCATGAGCGGAGTTTAAGGGATAGGGAAGAGCATTAGCATGAGGGTGTTTTAGTACAGGGGCACGGGGGCAATCTTGGGCTTTTTCATGACCAATACCCGTATATGTATACCGAGTAAATTATTTTAGAGAATTTGTCGAAAAATCGGTAGCTCGCACATATATTATAGATTTCGCACTTAAATTAGAATTTTCGCTCTTAAACACACGAATATCGCACTTATATAAAAAATCCCGCACATAAATCCTACCTGATACCCCCGCCCCGCCGATATCTCATAGAGGTTTCCAAGCTGGAGAGTCAAAACGCAGCGGGAATCAAGCATTATTTTTCTCCAACCACAAAAAACAGCAGTACATGGTGAATTCCCGTAAAAACCCATGTGCTGCTGCCTTATTAATCAGGAAGTCCGTCCTAATTTACGAAACAGCACCCCCTGCTTAAGCCTCTTTCCTCTTCTTCACAAAATATATAACCGTCTCAACAATAAAAATCACCAACACCGACAACCCGAACAACGGCATGAGGATCCCGAGTACCGCCAGCGTGGCCGCGGCTCCGATCGACCAAGGTTTGTTAATCCTTTTCGGTCCCTTCGCTTCACCCGGTTTCAACCGCTTCATCCAGGACATGAACCCCATCGCGATGGCGGCGAGGAAGGCGATGCAGACGAGCAGGTTCAGGATTTTGTTGGCCATTCCGAACAGATGCCCTTCATGAAGCGGGATCCCCCATGTGAACCACTTGCCGATGATGCCGTAATCCTCGAAATCGATTTGGGCAATCATCTCACCTGAGTACTGATCGAAATAAGCCGTCGTTTCTTCATGCGGATCGACGTCGAGCCCGGTGACACCTGTGTTGCTCCCTTTTGAGACGGTGAAAACGCCCGTTTCGTCCGTAGGAAAGACGATGGAAAACGGCCTGGAAATATTGTTCTCCCCGGATTCCGTGATGATTTCTTCAATGGATTTCTGTCCTTCGATCTTGTCTGCGGCACCGTGGTCTGAGTGGTGCCCGGCGTGCCCCTTATGATCTGAAGCAGGCTGATCCATGCTTCTTGTAGCCCACGGGATTTCATCCACATCCGATTGAGGCGGATTATAGCGAAGCTCCGTCCTGCCCCAATCAGGATGATCGGCTGCGAACTGCGCAATTTTACTTCCTGTAAAAACAGACCATGGAATTCCGGTCACCACAATGATGATGAGAGGTACGGCAACGACAAGTCCCAGTACGGCATGGATCTTTTGGATACGCAGCTTACTTGAACGGTTTTGAAGCAGCTTCTTCTTGAATGTCATATAGGTCCCCGACACAATCAGAAAGATCGCCCAGCAAGCCGTGAGTTCCACCAAATAGCGTACAAAGGTATGCTCGGTCAACAAGGAACTATGGAAAGTCCTCATAAGGTTGGAATAGGTATTCTGTGAGTTCTGGCTGGCAACGATTTGATTGTGTTCATCGAGGAACACATACTGCGATTCCCCTTTTTCATTGCTGATCGTCACCCTGTTGTTATAAGGCTCTTCCATCATGCTGATCTTGCTGACGGAGTAACCGTTGTATGTCTCCTTTATTTCATCGATCGCTTCATCCATGCTCTGCATGTCACCGTTACTACTCTGACCGAAGAATTCATGTTCATACATCATATTTTCCACTTCTGGATAGAAGAGGAATCCGATCCCTGATAGGGTCAGGGTCAATAATAAAGGCGTGATGAACCAGGCGGCATAAAAATGAAGCCTCCTGAATGGATTGAATGTGTTCTTGTTCATATGATTCTCCTTCTCTGGTTTTATTCGGACTGAATCGTCTGTATCATTAGTTTAGTAAGGAAATGTGTTGAAAGAATGAAAAAAAGATAGCTATTTTTCAACAGACAACATCGTTAAAAACGTAAGAAGCCGCCGGCAATAAATCGCCAGCGGCTTCCCGGATCGGACACGCCTATTTTAGAAATTTCTTTAAAAGCTGTACTTCTTCGTGCGTAAATGGCTTCCCGCCGTAACGGACCTTTTCATAGATCGGTATGATTTCAACAGGACCTTTTATCCTTCTGAACCACTCGTGAATGGTTTCACAGCTTCGTTTTCTGTTTAGAGTGTTTAAATGACTCTCCCAGTCGATCAGCATCTGGCGGATTTCGTTCAATTTTTCTTCCGACAGGGGAAAAGTCCTGTCCTCTGGATTCCGGATGTCACCGGATTTAACAGCATGCTGGGTGAGGTCTGGGACCAACAATGGTTCTTCCTTTTTGTTACGCTTTTTCTTTTTGTAGTGCAGATACCAGAAGAGAAAAACAACAGCAAGAATCACAAAGATCCCATATTTCTTGACTGTGTTTGCAAAGCCATTCCCACTTCCAAATCCACCTGAGAAAGGTTCCGAAATCCATGGTAAATATTCCTCCACAACGATTGGTTCTTTGAGACGCTTCTCGGCGATTGTCCTTCCCTCTTTACCCGGTGGAAGACCACCACCCCCCTCTCCGCCGGGATCCTCTACATGATAAAAATCCTTGACCTTTACAGCCGCTTCATTAAAAACATTCATTAATACCAGGCTCGCACCTGCACAGATAAGAATAAAAAGGAATGTTATTCCTGCTTTTTTCAACTCAGTCACCTCCACTCATTTCTCCGCTACCTCTTTATATGAAGCATTTGTTCACGTCCAGTCGGCTCAGGCGGAGTCCCGATGACCAAGCCGAGAGACTTAGTGTCTTTTGCCCTCAGTGAATGTCGATAGAAACGGTCGGTGGGGAAAAATCTTCCATTGTGGTTGATGAGCGCAAGCGTCTCGATTAACTTCCTCAACTGCGAGCGGTCAAGGTCGTTCTTCAGGTGCATGATGTCATGCTGTTCGGTCGCATAATTCACCCAAAGTTCCACCCTGCAGCCCTCTTTTATCAAATAGAGGCAGACCGATACGGTGTATTCAATCAGCTCCTCCATGTCCTTCCTGAGATGGAACTGCCCGGCTCCGACCATGTTGAGGAAGATGGAATAAAGGTCCCCGTGGACTTTCTGATATTTTTTGGCAAGGAGCTTGTTCTCTTTTGCTGTCGCGAGCCAGTGAATATGCCTGAAACTCTCATTCTCGTAATCCTTCGTCCCGATGATGCTCGACTCATCCATAAACAGGGAGTAGTTTGTCTGTTTGTATCCCTGCAGCATGGATTTAAGCTTCAAATCATTAATTTTCCCGATGCGGGGAAGGATTTTGAATGAGGGAAGGTCATCCTTTCCGCTTTCCACCCGATATGTTTGGAGGGACAGAGGGTCCTTCACTAAAAACTCCAGATTGCTCCACTGATGGATTCCCCGGCCTTTTCCCTTGAGGTTGACAGTGATTTTTTTTTGTGAATTTGCAGGGAGGTCTAGGGATATGGAGATCATGCTGCTTTCTTCCTCACCGCCCGTAAACACGAGTTCCCGTTCGCTCCTGCTCTCTATGTTCATTTTCAGACGATACATGGGCAAGGCGGAAGCGTTGCGAATCTCGATCTGGCAGGTGACTAACTCATCGATGCTTGATGCATCATGGTACTTCTTTAGACTCCACGAAATCTTCTGGACCTGCATGTTAAGATAGATTCTCGAGAAAAGTGCCAGGGACAGAACCACAGAGAAAAGAAAAGCAAGAATGGAGTACCCTACAAAACTGCATGCGATGAGCAGGATCACGTTCAAGATCAAGACATGCGGCGTGAAGAGGAATGGTGCTTCTTTGTGGACCCTCATGGTGTCTCGACCGGAACGGAGACACTGTCAAGTATCTCTTGGATGATCGCTTCCTTGGAGGTTTTCACTTCCCCTTCCACATTCATCGAAATCCTGTGGGCCAAGATCGGGAGTGCAAGCTCCTTCACATCATCCGGTGTACTGAAGTCCCTCCCGTACAAAAAAGCTCTTGATTGGGCAGCTCTCATGTAAGCAAGAGACCCCCGGGGACTCACTCCGACATCCACATACTGGTGCTGTCTCGTCGCCTGGACAATTTCCATTAAATAATCCTCTACCGCTTCTGAAACAACAATATCCTTTACCTTCTGCTTCAACTGGATGATATCGTCGATTGAAATCACACTCTCAATGAGCTCGAGCGGATTGGCTGAACGGAATCTCCTCAGCATCAATTTTTCTTTTTCAGGTGAAGGGTACCCCTGCCTGATTGTGAGCAGAAAGCGGTCCAGCTGCGCATCCGGCAATGGGAAGGTTCCGATGGAGTCATATGGATTCTGTGTCGCGATGACACAAAACGGCTTGGGCAGATGATAGGTCACGCCGCCCAGGGTTACATGCTTTTCCTCCATCAACTCAAGGAGGGCGGACTGTGTCCTCGGAACGGCACGATTGATTTCATCAATGAGGAGAACATTGTTAAAAACCGGACCCTTGCGAACTTTGAAATCACTCGTTTTCACGTCAAAGTATTCTTGTCCAACAATATCCGATGGAAGCGTATCGGGGGTGAACTGGAGCCGGTTGAACGTCCCGTCGATGCTTTTAGAAAAACATTTTGCCATCGTTGTTTTCCCGGTACCGGGCACATCTTCGAGCAAGATATGGCCGTCACTCAACAGCGCTATAATCATCAACTCAATTTCTTTCTCCTTATCGATCATGACTTTAGCCACATTTTCTTTTATATGCTGCAGCATATACCCACCCCTTTTATTTTTATCTGAACATTCCGATTATAACATTTTTTTACATTTAAATGGGTTTTCATGAAAAAACGGTAGCGGAGGTAGCCAATTTACAAACAAATCTATATATCAATTAGTGAAGGATTCTAAAGGAGGAGATGGGATGATGGCAGAATGCATGAAATGGATGAGAAGGAAAAAATTCGAGGCTGTATTTTTTTGTGAATCAGACATGAATCAGGTTTACAGCAAGTTTGATCCAGAATCGGAAACAAAAAGAAGAATGTAAAGAAAGAAGAGAAGGAAAAGAAAAAACACTCACCACCCTAATCTACACTGTGGCAGATAATACGGCACGGGAGCTGCCGGTAATAAGCCAAAACCAATAGCGAGATTCCTGGAAAAGGGATACAATTTACTGGAATTCAAATTTTGGTGAAAACCTGGAGGGAACGATGAAAAAGTTTAAGAGAATCTTGAAACGGACTCTGCTGGGGATCGTTATCCTGGCAGCGTTTATGTACATAAACAACACATCTTTATTTATGAATACTGAAGATGAAAAGCCTTTGCTGCTTGCCCACAGGGGGATGGCCCAGACGTTCCCGATGAAGGGGATCAAGAGCGATACCTGCACGGCAGAAAGAATCTATGATCCTGAACACTCCTACCTTGAAAACACGATTCCATCGATGGAAGCTGCCTTTGAAAGAGGGGCAGATGTCGTTGAGTTTGATGTTCAGCCGACGAAGGACGGGAAGTTTGCGATTTTTCATGACTGGACCCTGGAATGCCGGACGGACGGTGAAGGGGTCACGAGGGAACACACGATGGAAGAGCTGAAGCAGCTCGATGTCGGATATGGATATACGGCTGATGACGGGAAGACCTATCCTTTCCGCGGGAAGGGAGTCGGGATGATGCCGTCACTTGATGAGGTGCTGGAGCGTTTTCCGGAGGGTTCTTTTCTAATCCATATCAAGAGTGATGACCCGGAAGAAGGGAAGCAGCTTGCCCGCCGTCTTGCGGGACTTTCAGAGGAACGGCTGAAGGAACTCACTGTATACGGAGGCGACCGCCCGATTGCGGCGTTGAAAGAAGAGCTGCCGGAAATCCGCGTCATGTCGATTGCAACGATGAAGAGCTGTATGCTGCCTTATATCGCTGCCGGTTGGACAGGGTATGTCCTTTCTGCTTGTGAGGACACACAGATACATCTGCCTGAGAAGTATGCCAAATGGATGTGGGGATGGCCGGATAAGTTCATCAACCGCATGGAAGAGGCAGGAACCAGTGTTATCCTTGTTGCCGGCGACGGAGGGTGGTCGGAAGGATTTGATACACCTCAGGACCTCGAGCGTCTCCCGGATGAGTATACCGGCGGGGTATGGACAAACCGGATTGATGTGGCGGCGCCTGTTTTACAAGAATAATAATTACTTACAATGGGATTCGGGGCAGATGACAGAATTTTTTGAACTTTTATCAAGTACAGAGCCTGTGAGCGGTTTTTTTCCTTCTTGGGCAGTGTGGAAACAGGTTGCACTTTTTTATTATCTTTAAATAGTTTATAATATTTAGATAACAGAAGTTTATATTTATCTGCCAATCAGGATGACAGACTATGATATATTTAGTAATGAGATGTGTTCCTGGAGTGACGCCTTGCTTTTTGTGAAAATGAAGCAGGTGCGCCTGCTCTTTTTTGTGAAAATATTAAAGGTAAGGAAGGGTATCATGAGCAGCATACAGAAGAAAACAGATGTTATCTTAATCGGTGCCGGAGTCATGAGCGCGACTTTGGGATCATTGCTGAAAGAGTTAGCACCACAATGGGAAATCACAGTATTTGAGAAGTTGTCGGAGCCGGGGGAAGAAAGCTCGAATGAGTGGAATAATGCGGGTACGGGACATGCTGCGTTATGCGAGCTTAACTATACATCCGAAAAGCCTGACGGCACGGTTGATATCACAAAGGCAATCAAGGTAAATGAACAGTTCCAGGTTTCAAGACAGTTCTGGGCTCATCTGGTCAACAGCAGCCTGATCCGGAATCCACAGGATTTCATTATGCCGCTGCCGCATATGAGCATGGTTCAAGGCGCGAAAAATGTAGAGTTTTTGAAAAAACGATTGGAAGCGCTGTCAGCCAGTCCGCTGTTTGAAGGCATGGAACTCTCGGACAATCCTGAAAAGCTGAAAGAGTGGATTCCGCTGATCATGAATGGCCGTACGTCGAACGAACCGATCGCGGCAACCAAGATCGATTCCGGTACGGACGTTAATTTCGGGGCGTTGACACGCCTATTATTCGACCATTTGAAGACTCAAAACGTTGAAGTCAACTACGGGCACAGTGTCCAGGACCTTAAACGCACGAGCGACGGTTCATGGGAAGTGAAGGTGCAGGATCTTGCCAACGGACGGATCGAAACCCACACGGCGAAGTTCGTCTTTATCGGCGGAGGGGGCGGAAGCCTTCACCTGCTCCAAAAGACGGGCATTCCTGAGTCCAAGCGCATAGGCGGATTCCCGGTAAGCGGACTATTCATGGTGTGCAACAATCCGGAAGTCGTGGCTCAGCATCATGCCAAAGTATACGGAAAAGCAAAGGTCGGCGCGCCGCCGATGTCGGTGCCGCATCTTGACACACGCTTCATCGACAATAAGAAATCACTGTTATTCGGACCGTTTGCAGGCTTCTCGCCTAAGTTCCTGAAGACCGGTTCAAACCTGGATCTGATCACTTCGGTCAAACCGAACAACGTCCTGACGATGCTTGCGGCAGGCGCGAAGAACATGGGATTGACGAAGTATTTGATCCAGCAGGTCCTCCTTTCTAAAGAGAAGAGGATGGAAGAGCTCCGTGAATTCATCCCGACTGCAAAAAGCGAAGACTGGGACATCGTCGTGGCAGGCCAGCGCGTGCAGGTCATCAAGGACACCGAAGCTGGCGGAAAAGGCACGCTTCAATTCGGAACGGAAGTCGTCAGCTCATCCGACGGTTCGGTCGCTGCCCTGCTCGGGGCCTCCCCGGGTGCGTCGACAGCGGTCCACGTCATGCTTGAGGTGCTCGATAAATGCTTCCCGCAGCATATGAAGGAGTGGGAACCGAAAATCAAGGAGATGATTCCTTCTTACGGTTTATCATTATCGGAAAATCCGGAGCTGTTCAAGGCAATTCATGCTTCGACGGCAGAGGCTCTTGGATTGAACGGGAAAGAGCTGGCACATAGTTAAATAAATGATAAGGAACCTTTGGTCTAAAAATGGATCAGGGGTTCTTTTTATATTTATTGATATAAAAACACCTTAAGGTTATCCTTCCGGTCAATGGTGGCCAGAAGAACATTTTTCACCTCAGTACCATACTGTTTCTCCAGATTTGACCGCACCCATTGTTCGTCCTTCTGAATGTGAGAGAGCGCGGTCATATCCACTTTTCCTTCTTTGATGATCGTCCTCGAAAATCGAAAGGCTCTGTTTCAATCTGGAGGGCAGAAGGGGTAAGAGGCTCGTATTTAGGATCGAGAAACACCGAAATCTTCCCGTCTGCTTCCCATACAGCCATGGCCACCTTTTTAACATCTTCTATTTTATCCTCGCGCAATTCCTCCAGTAACACGTCAAGAGAGATTCTTGCTTTCATCAAGCCCTTATTGAGGATCCTGCCATTTTGAACAAGAGTGATCGGCGGCTGAGACAGCAGCTTCCTGAACCACGGCCACTTTAAAAGGAGATACACTCCTCCGACATAAAGGATGACCAGTACGGTGGTGGTGATGATTGACCCTTTCATTCCCAGATGTTCATCTGAAAGTGGGTGGGCAATGATGTTGCCGATTACGAGAGCGATGGCAAAATCAAGCGGCCTGAGCTGGGAGATGGCCCGCTGACCGAGGACCTTGGTAACAATCAATAAAAAGAAGAACCCTACAACGGCCCTGAGAATCCATTCCACTCCCGTCAGAGATTCCTGGCTTTGAAAAAAGTCCATGGGACGACACCTCCTTATGTATTCTTTTACTTAGTATTCCACTGATCGCCTAATTTATATTTATAGGCTGTTTTCTAAAAGGTTGTTGCTTTTCGTAAATTGGCTTGCAGCCTGAATGTAGCTAGTGGACGTGCTCTTTTCGACTCCAAGTTTAAACAATCGACCGACGGACAAGCCGAAAATACCCAAGTTCCGGTATTTTCTAGTATGTAAAACAACAAAGTATGCGAAAAGAGCTTATTTATAAAAAAAGCTCCTAATCTACTATTTTTCACATATAGGGTTGTATATTTATTCATCATAATGTTATCTTATTTATATTCAGAAAATTAAAAGAGCACGGTAAATGAATGGAGGGATTACATATGCAGGCACAGAAACTGCAGCATGCAGAGGAAATCACGGGTAAAAAAGAGTTTACAGCAAAGCAGTATATGAAGTTCTGGCTGCCATCCCTGTTTGGGGTCCTTCTGTTTTTGATTCCCATATCGGTAGGCGGGAAGGTAACGATCATGCTTGGAGTCCTTGCTGACGGACTGCAGGCGATGATTGCGGACTACATACCGGCGGTCATGACCGGCATCATCTGTCTATCGGCACTTGCGAGTTTAGCGGTGAGATTCACGGATATTCAATTTGTCAAAAAAAGCCCATTCCTTACGGCGCTTTTCGATGTCACGCCGTTTTGGCTGACGCTGCGCTGGATCGGGGCGGCATTCGCAATTATTACATTTTTTAAAGCAGGTCCTGAATACATATGGTCTGAATTTACGGGCGGGGTCGTGCTGTATGATTTGATCCCTGTCCTGATGGTATGGTTCTTGTTCGCATGTTTATTCATGCCGCTGCTGCTTGAGTTCGGTCTGATGGATTTCTTTGGTACCCTCGTCAGGAATGTGATGGTCCCATTGTTTAAATTGCCGGGAAGGTCCTCGATCGATGCCCTTGCCTCATGGATGGGAAGCGGTACGGTCGGAGTCCTGTTGACGACGCAGCAGTATGAAGGCGGGTATTATACGAAACGGGAAGCGGCAGTCGTCGCCACCAACTTCTCGATTGCGTCGATCGCCTTCAGCCTTGTCATCGCCAAATTTTTGGCGATTGACCACCTGTTTGTCCAATTTTATCTGACGGTGGTGGTCACGGGTGTGATCGCAGCCATCATCTGTCCGAGGATCCCGCCGCTTTCTCTTAAAAAAGAAACCTATTACGAGCCGGTTGGAAAGCAGATCGAAGAGGATGTGCCTGAAGGGGTCTCCAATTTCCGCTGGGGACTTGAGACGGCCGTTGAAAAGGCAGCCCAGGTTAAGAGTCTCCGCGGTGTAGCAGGCAGCGGGATCAAGAATGTAGTGGACATTTGGTTCGCATTGATCCCGCTGGTCATGGCCATCGGGACGGTGGCGCTCGTGATTGCCGAGTTCACGCCGATCTTTGATTACCTGTCCTATCCGTTCGTTCCTTTGCTTGAACTGCTGCAGATACCGGAAGCGAAAGCGGCGGCCCCTGCGATGATCGTCGGGTTCGCCGACATGTTCCTGCCTGCCGTTGTCGGAAGCGGGATCAAGTCAGAGCTCACCCGCTTTGTGATCGGGGTCATGTCCTTATCTCAGCTGATCTATATGTCTGAAATCGGTATCCTCCTGCTTAAGTCAAAGATTCCAATTTCGTTCCTGCAGCTGTTCATCATTTTTTTACAGCGTACAATCATCACCCTGCCGGTCGCGGCATTGATGGCCCATTTGTTTTTCTTTTAGGATCTTTTCGCATACTTTGTTTATTCGCACACAAGAAGGATGTTCGGCTTGTCCATCCGTTGTTTGAACTTGAGTTCGAAATGAACACGTCCTCCAGCTATATTCAGGCGACAAGCCAATTTATGAAAAAGAACTACCTTTTAGAAAACAGCCTTGTTTTAAATGAAATGTTTCACGTGGAACATTTGAATAATGGTAAAAATAAACGAAAGCATTGGCGGCCGCGTCAATGCTTTCTGTTTTTTATAGGGGATTCGGGTAGAAGCCCGGGGGTTCTTCCTATAAAATGAAACTAAACAATGAATGGAAAGGTGTTTGATCTCGTGAATCCGGAATCTTTTTTTTCAAAAGACATTAAACTTGCATTGCAAAATGATCCCCCGGGGGAATGGATGCCCGTCATTCCCGAAGGATGCATCAGACTGAGTTCCGGCTACCCGGATCCCGGGCTTGTCCCGGTTGAGGAGCTGAAAAACTCGGTGGTGAAGCTTTTGGAAGAGGAGAAAGATCTGCCGCTTCACTATATCGGAAGCAAAAAAGCGGGTGGACTGAAGGGGATTCTTCAGAACTTGATGAAGGAACGCCATATGAACATCAACAGTGATGAACTATTGATTACATCCGGCGCGTGCCAGGCAATCGACTTGATCGCCCGCGTCCTCGTTGACGAAGAGACGGTCGTGGCAGTGGAATCACCCACGTATATGGAGGCGCTCGAAATCTTTCAGAACTATACGCGTTACTTCCTCACGATAGAAATCGACGAAAATGGATTGAGGACGGATCTATTGGAAGAAGAGTTAAAGAGGCGCCGGGAAAATGGGGAGAAGCTTCCGAAAGTGCTGTATACGATCCCGACATTTCAAAATCCAACAGGTACTACGATGACGGAGGAGCGCCGTGAGCATGTCATGAAGCTGGCAAGGGATTACGATTTCCTTGTGATCGAGGATGATGCTTACGGGGAAGTGTACTTTAATCAAGATACGAGACCGTTGAAGTCAACAATGAGTAAGAATGATCCGCGCGTCCTCTATATCGGATCTCTCTCAAAGGTCGTAGCACCCGGGCTGCGCATCGGCTGGGTGGCTGCTGATAAGGAGTTCATACAGACGCTGTCATGGTTCAAAAAAGATCTTGATCATCCTTTCTCACAAGCAACCGTAAGTCAGTTCCTGCACGACTTGGAGTATAATGAGCACTACACCGCCTTGAGGAATGTATACCGCGAAAAGTGTTCCCTCCTGCTGTCTGAACTTGAAAAACACATGCCGGCATCAGTTTCCTGGTATGTCCCAAAGGGAGGGTACTTCGTCTGGCTCAAGGTTCAAGGGATCGATACGTCGAAGCTGCTGGAAAAGGCGGTTGCAGAAGGCGTGTCGTATATCCCGGGTAAGTATTTCTTTTTGGATCAGGATGAGGGTCTTGAGTATTTGAGGCTTTCGTTTAGTTATGAGGGGGAGAGTGGGATCTCAGAAGGTGTAAAGAGGCTGGCTAGGGTAATCGAAAACAAGTGAAACAAATATAGAATGAAATAGGATTTGAAATCATAACTGCTGGAAATTCACCAATATGATTAGAAGAGATAGATACTTGATGGTAAACAAAAAAGCTCGGATTTTTGAATGCTCTGAGCTTTTTTGCATGAACTTTTCTTTTAATAATCTGTTATTAATGCATTGATTCAAATTCCTCAAGAGGCACTAGAAACTCCGACAGGACTGACTGATTGTTCCCACCGCTCTTATTCACCTGTCCCAATAATTGCAAACCTGTATAACTTACACCATCTTGAGTATAGGTGAATCCATCTGAGCTTTTAGATAGAAGTTGACCTTTGCTGCCGAACATTTTCTTTATGCTGTCCCGTTGTATATGCGGATAGACGGTGACGTTAACGATATAATCTTCTTCTTTTTCCAATCGATCACCCTTGATTTGGAACGAACCTTCCGGGCCGGCCACTCCTTTTTCCTGGTACAGGTTTATACTTTTGTCCTTTTCTCTGTATTCCAGGCTGATGATTGTCCCTTCAGGCAGGTTGCTGCTCCCTTTTACGACAATCTGGTTAGGAAAGTTATACACTTTTCCTGAGATTGAATATTCAGTCTCAGAAGGGTGATCTGCTATGGAGGGAGAAGCATTGGATGTTGAGGCCTGGTTCACTATATAATGCCCTGCGATGGGTGTTAGAACGAAAAGAATAAGTAAGATGGCCAGGTTAGGTCCGGCGGATTGTATCAGTTTCTGTTTCCAGCTTTTACGATTTGCCTTTCTCCAGACGGTCTGGAATTCTACAGATGTTTTTTCCTTTTCATCCACATAGTCGAACAGTTTTTTTAAGTCATCTTTCTTCATATAATCCCGCCTTGGTAAAATCAAATTTCCCCTTTAACTCCAGGCGCCTCAATTGTTCAAGGGCCGTATGTAATCTTGATTTTGCGGTACCTAAGGGGATCCCCAGCACATGGGAGCATTCTTTAAGCGTCAGTCCTGAGTAAAAATGTAAGACGATTACTTCCTTGCTTTTCCAGGAGAGAGAATTGACGATCTTCCAAATCTCTTGAATCTCATCTGCTTTTACGAAATGTTCTTCTACTGAATCCACTTTATCGTGTGGGGTTTCATCGGAAAAGTAAGAAAAGTATTTTAGTAGTTTTTGTTTCTTCATGGTGGTTTTGGCTACATTCATGGTGATCGTGTAAATCCATGGTTTGATGGGCCTCTCAGGGTCATATGCATCATATTTGCTTAGTAGTATGATGAAGGTTTCCTGAGTGATATCATCTGCCAGGCTGCGTGATTTCGTTAAGAGCAGGGCTGTACGGTAAATGTACTGCCTATATTCGTTGAAAATCATTTCTGCTTTTGCTTCGTCAATAAACAATGATCCCTTTTCACTCCTCACACGATTTGATCTATTTTTCTGGCCAAAAGCTAAACGGGCTGCCTGATAATGCGACAGTTTCTTTTCTCTTTTTAAGAGGGGAGGGTCGGTTCCTGCCATTTTCAAATCTTTCTTCCAATCCTTTTTCAATTAATCGAAAAGAATAGATGGTGATCACAAAGGCAAGTGAAGGTCCCAATACAATCCATTGGTCCAGCATCAGCTCCCGATAGGATAGGCCGATCAGCCCCGACCATTCATTTGATAAGGACAATGTTACACTTCCGGAAGCGCTTATTCCATCCGAATTTTTCAATTCCTCCACCTTGCCGATCACCATTTGGAAAACGCCAAGCTGCACCAATATCAATAGGGATTGGACTACTTGCCTGGTGAAAAGGATGATCAGCCTTGGATGGAGGAAGGTCATGATATGCTTTTTTATCAGCCAACTTTTTCCTGCTCCCAATGACTGCGAACATTTGATAAAATCGTTCTGCAGAAATTCCCTTATTTCTGCGGTCAGGTATCCGGACAGAGGAATGCCGCCGATAAATCCCAAGATTAACAGTTGCTGGGCAATCAAACTTTGACTTGGGATCTCAGGGTCGATTTTAACTGCCGTAAAAAAGATATACGCCACCATCACAGCGGGGACAAACCTGAACGCCCTGATAAAAGAATCAATAAAAAACGTAAAGGGGCGAAGAAACATGACGGTCAGTATACCTCCGAATATGCCTATCCCCATTCTCATACAGCTAACAGCCACTGCGATCATCAGTGTGTACTTTGCTCCATCAATCACTTTCCAGAAGACGTCTTCGCCAAAACGGTCAACTCCCATAATGTAGTGCTTGCCAGGCGGATATGGCGGGACATCCACTAAACGATGATCAGGGCCATAAACAGCTTCAGGCGGCTGCGGAATGAATTTATGTAAATAGAAGGAGTAGAATAGGCTGGTGAAAAAGAGAAGGAGTATAACTGAACCTCCCAGGATTATTTTTCTATTCTTTACTAAATTACTCACGAGTCTCTCCCTCCTGGTCGGCCTATTTGGTCTAAAACAAACCTTCCAGTGTATTCTATGAAATAAAAAGGAATAAAAATCAGGAGCAGACAGCTGGTCAGTACTTCTGGAGAATTCACATGTCTGAACAGTAATGAGAAAATACCATCCATGTTAAAGACATATTCCGTAATAAGCAGATTGGAAAGGATCAACCATAGAATCATCTGGATATTGGAAAATACCACTATGCATACGTTTCGAAATATGTGAGATAACAGCACTTTAAGACGGTTCAGGCCTTTGGATGCTGCAAATTCCACATAGGGTTTATTCTGTTCTTCCCGAATGGCACAGAAGGTCATCTGAAAGAGAGTGACAGACGGGATGATTGAAGTAGCGGCAATGGGCAGCAGGTAGATGTTTTCCAGGTATCCAATCGGGTTGACAAGAAGGATGGCAGACTTCTTGAAAATCCATATAATGATCAGCTGAATGGAAAACAGCGCGATGACATCCGGAATGGATTCGAAGAAAAAGGCTGCTTCCTTTATCACACTTTGTATCTTCCCTGGTAATAAGGCTGTTATGACAGAAAGGCCCAGCCCTGCAATGATGGAAACGACTAGCACACATAGTAGTATTTTTGCTGAGTACCCATAAGGCTCTGCCAATGCTTCAAGCAAAGATTGATTTTGAAAATCTGACACCCGGACCCTGATATCGTCCATGTGTATAACACTGACCAACAACTCTTTCAGCTTTAAGAAAAAAGTCTGAAACCAATTGGGCTTCAAAAATAGAAGGTATGTATGGGAAAAAGAGATGATGGCTGCGATCATCAGGGAGGTGGTCAATATTTCCGCCGTCATTTTTGTAAACAGGATGATCCATTTATATTTTGTCATGATTTTTGGACAGCTAATATGACGCTCATTACTGCTCCCCACCGCTTTGTTCATCTGGATTATTAAAATTTTCGGTCAGGAAAGTCCGCTGCCCTGTACTCCCTTTGACGACCTTATAAATGAAATCGAACATCCGAATACCTTCATATTCCTTCCCGCCCTTACTGTATCGGAAGAGGCCTGAAGAGTTTTCACTGATATTCTCGCCGTATTCACCGTATATCTTTTGAATCTTCTCTGACTGCTCATCCGGTTGAAATAAAACGACAAGCTTCTGATCTTCTTCTCTCTTATCCCTGGATACATTCAGGCTATAATTGCCTTCGCTATCGACCTTCGCCGTCTGTTCTTTAATTACTGTGTCTGATCCTAACTCTCTTATCTGGACCTTAATCTCAGAATCGCTTTCTAATGTAGTAGTGCCATTAACGGAAACAGTATTTCCGACCGACTTCACATTACCCGAAATGTCGATCTCCTTCTGAGGTGAAGCACAAGCATTCAATATCAGTAGCAATAAAATGAATGAAATTAAAAATGGATGTTTCATATTTCCTCCTTTAAAAGAATTGGCAGTAAAATTCTTCCTTCATATCTATTACTACTAAACTTAGAAAAGGGTTCGGTCTTGGTGACATTTTTTCAAAAAATTAATAAAAAGAAAGCGGTCATTCCTATTTGAGATCATTCGGGTTCTATGTAATTGGGTTAAAGTGCATTCGAAATTTTAGCTGGTTCCAGATGTTGATTGGAGTGCAAGATGAAGACTCCTGCGGAAAAATCACCAGCGGGGGACTAACACGTTTTTAAGGTATTAGTTACTTTTTATTCCAAACAAAGAGTGAAACTTAAATAATGTGGGTATAGAGTCATGCTGGGGTTGTTCCTTTTATAGGAAAATAACCCTATCTTCACTAAAGGATGAAACATATAAACCGGCTTTCCCGTAAATAGAAACCATGAAAAATACAGAGGTGAGCAATGTGAACATAATAGACGTACTGCAGGCCAGACTTTCTGCAACTGGGCCTACACAGGCTCCGGGGGAAAGAATCATCCATCATTTAGACAACCTGATCATTGAACGGATTACATATAGAAGTGAGGGGCAGGCATCTCACAAAATTATCGTTCACTCATCGAATAGTATGACCGTGACAACCCAAAAGGGAGAACTTGAGGCATTTGAAGCAAGGGAAGATCAGTATAGAATATTGGACACCATCTGCTCCGTCTTTTTCAATGAAAAGGCCAAGGATAAAGACCGGCAGGCGTTCCTTGAGTTTCTCAACCTGTTTGCGGTCACCAGCCATTCTCAGGATGAAAAATTGGAATGCTACAGCGTTTTCAATTCCCTTAAAGCATACAACGAAGGTGCGGTGACCCACGAAGGAATAGTGTATCGGAATTACCAAAACACAGAAGTGCAAAAAAGAACCATCTTTCATGTGATGGGGGAGCTGCATGAGTGTTTTACGGTCTTCCGGGAATTGAGCAAGCTCCCGTCAGCTCAAATTAAAAAACTCATTTCACCTGCCAAGGTCATATATTTCGCCGTCCTGTCCTGGAAGATGATGAAATGGAAGGTGTACAACTTCTGGCATGATCACTATTTCTATTTGTTCAGTAAATGGGAGTCGAACCCTGACAGGTTTGAAGATATGTATCTGACATTATATCAGCCGGCAGCTGATACGAACCTGTCCCGGGCGGAACAGGATCCATCCCTGAACGAAACGGTCTCCTTTACGGACAGAGACCTCATCATCGATTTCAATGAAGAAGAAAGGAACGAAGCATCATGGCATTCTTGATCATTCCGATTGCGACCATCCCATTTCTCATTTATGTATTTGCTCTGATGGACCAGCACAGGCACTATCGGGTCCTGCTGAGGTATGCCCTGCTCAGTGCGGGCACCTGGGCGGCCATCTTTGCAGTCACCCTGATCGTGAACCTTCATTACTTGGAAAAATACAGTTTTCCTCTCTTTCCGACAGGATCGGAAATCAAGATCATGCTGTTGGTGTGCGGTCTGCTGTTTGGCATCGTCTTTTTGGTCATCGTGCTGATGGGTCTGTTCTCGAAGAAATTGATTAAGACCATTGTGCAAAGCTCACCCCTTTTCATTGTGATGGGCCTGTTATGCCTGTCGATCCTGATGATTTTCGTATTTGTCCTGCCTGTATCGGAAAAAGCAACCTACGCTTCCGCCATGAAGCGTGCGGACCGGTCCTTCGATGAGATGGAGGATAAAATCGATCAGCCGATCGGGATGACGCTGGCATTTTCCCAGCAGATTTGTTACGGGAGATCCTCCAGCTGCCGGGGGACGGAGTATTCCAATCTCGTCTTTATGAAAAACTTTGAAGACCGGGATCTGCTTGTCCAGGTGCAGATGGCCTTTTATGATTCTTCGGGGAACGTCATGGAAACGATCGAAACCGGCACCATAAGGATCGGGGCAAATGAAGCCATTCCATTCCTTCCTGAATCAGAGGTCCAGAGCGGGAAGAGTCCGTGGAACCGATTTACACTCGATACAGACAGCAGGACGTCAGATATTCAATATCGATACCGGTATAAAGGGACAGATGAATAAGAGGGTCTGTATTGGAAAGCGGAGTTTGGCCGCCGCGCGGGTTGGCGGTCCAAGATTGTTTTGGTTTTGATAATAAAAAGGCTGTTTTTGATAATATAATTGGATTTTTTGATAATAACTTACTCGTTTTTGATAATAAAACGATCGCTTGCCCGCGCAGAGGCCGGTTTTGACCTGTTTCAAGGCAGGCAGGGGCGGATTTTGACTGGAAATGGACTGCTGAACAGGAAAAAAGCCGGTATTTTAATGAAATGGATGATGTATTGCTGAAAAAAGATGACAAGACAAAAAACTGGTGCCGTGATCCGGTTCCCCCCGGTCTCAGGCTACACCAAATTCCGGGCCGCCCCCTGGTTTCATCTAGCCGAGATTCTGTACCATCCCGCGGATCCACCCAGCCACAATTCCGGTCCAGACCCTGGCCCTCCACCTATCCTAAACCTAATTAATCTAATACCCTAACCTTAGGTCACGTGCTCTCTCTTTTGAATACAATGGGTTAAAAAGAAAAAGGATGATGAAGGTGCCCGTATCTTTACCGGTAAGCATCGAGCCGCGGATGATCACGAACGGTCCGAAACAAGTCGTCTACTACCCGAAAGCCGTCCGAATGAGGAGCCGCGAATTTCAGCGCACCATCAACCGGACTATTGGCACAGAGACCCAGAAGCTGATACAAGAGCAGGTCGGGAATATGCCGTCGACCGTCGAGGAAATGCAGGGGTTCTTTGAAATCAAGAACAATCAGCGAGAAGTCCTGAGTCTATCACTTTCCAACTATACGTATCACTACCATGCCGCACATGGAATGACGTTCATAAGGTCGCTGACGTTCGATCTCGAGAAAGAGAAGATTTGCAGTTTGAAAGATTTATTCAAAGCCGGCAGCGATTATGTGAAGAGGCTGTCCGATCTGGTGGCCGCGCAGATCAAGGAGCGGGACATTCCGCTGCTCGGCGAATTCACCGGCATCCGTCCCGACCAGGACTACTATATTGCGGACAAAGCGCTGGTGATTTATTTTCAGCTCTATGAAATCACGCCGTATGTCGCCGGTTTCCCGATGTTCCCGATCTCTGTCTTTGACCTGCAGGATATCATCGAGGAGAGCGGACCGCTCGGGAGGATGGCAGTCAATAATTAAGCCTGGGATCATAGGGATCCCAGGCTTTTGTATATTTTTAAAAAATAGAGATCAATTTCGTCACAGCCAGGATGGCGAACAGCAGGATGCAGGCTGCAAAGACGAAGTTGGCCAGGGGGCTGTTCCGGTAGTCCTTGTCGACCTTTTTCGAATTCAAAAGCCACATCAGGCTGAATGACAGGAACGGCATGAACAGCGCCCCGAGTGCACCGTATAAGATGATGAGCTGGACCGGTTTCCCGAAAAACAACAGGAGCATCGGCGGGAACGTGAGCCACGCCAGGAACAGGCGGTATGCCGGGTCCTTTTCCGTGACAGGGCGGTCCGTCCTTTTTTTCACAACCCGTACAAAGTCAGCGAACAGATAAGGGACCCCGTTCCAAACGCCAAGAAGGGATGAGAACGCAGCCGACCAGAATCCGATCAGGAACATCCATGAGATGAACGCCCCGTATTTCTCGCCGAGAAGCCCCGTCAATTTGATCAAGCCCTGCTCTCCTTCGATTTCAATGCCCGTCCCATATAAAAACTGGCTTCCGACGATCAGGAGGGCGAGCGTGAAGAGGGCCGTCATCGTGTAGGCGGCTTTTGAGTCCAGACGCATTGTAGGAATCCATTCCTTCCCGCTCCATCCTTTCTCCTTGAGCCAGTATCCGTAAGAGGTCATCGTAATCGTCCCGCCGACACCGCCTACGAGGCCAAGGGCAAGCAGGAATGAGCCGTCCGGGATTCTCGGTACGAACCCTGTCAGGAAATCACCCAGGTTCGGCAGGAACAGGAGGGCAGAGCCGACGACGGTCACAAACATGATGCCGATCAGGACCATCATGACCTTTTCAAACAGCAGATAGCGTCCCGTCCATACGAGCAGGAAGCCGGCGATTGCATGAATGACGGCCCACGCCCAGAACGGCATGATCGGAAACATAGACGTCATGGCCATCGCACAGGCAGAAGCTGCCGCCGCCCCGTAGACGAATCCCCAGATGACAGCATAGACGCCGAAGTAGCCGGTCGCCCATTTCCCCATCTCCTGCCAGCCTTCGAGGATCGTTTTTCCGGTGGCAAGATGCCAGCGACCGACCCCTTCGTTGAGGAAATGCTTGAGAATCGATCCGACGACGATCGCCCAGACGAATACGAGACCGAAACTGGCGCCGGCGACGAGGGCTGCGACCAGATCCCCCGTTCCGACCCCAGTGGCCGCGGCCACGAATCCCGGACCGATCAGGGCTGCCCGCTTTTTAAAGGATGTTGGTGCTTTGGGAGTGGTTGTGTTCACTTCTAATGACATAGTGTGCTGCTCCTTTCTTGATGTGTGTGTAAGCGTGTGCATTTTTATGTACGCTTTTTTGGATGTGCTGCTCCAGTGAAATCCATGATTTGAAAAGAGATTATTGGATTCCGGCAGCAGATATGTGGGTAAAATTTAGAATATTAGCACTTTACTATGGTAAACGTTTTCGCATGATGGGCGCAACCCTGTTTTGGCGGACGGGGGTGGTGTTGTGGAGACGGGGGTCTGCAGGATTGTCATTTTTCTTGGATTTTCGGTTGTTTTCAGGTTGAAATTGGGCTTGTTTGGTGACTTTTTGACTATTTTAAGGGGTGAGGCCTGTTCTAAAGCATCGTTTTTGGGTGAGGAGTGGGCTTTGAAAGGGGGCCGGGACAGGATATTATCAAAAATGAAAGTTTTATTATCAATATTTCAAGATTAATTATCGATAATGAAGGTTTTATTATCAAAAACAGACAATCTATTATCAATTCCGTTAAGGCTATTTTCAATAATGGGTTGATATCATCGATTCCAGGACATTTATCAACGAAATTCAAGGAATACAATCAAATAGCAAAAGCCGGATCCCATTTAGGTCCCCGGCTCAAATAATATGCTGGTGTCCACCGTCCACCCCCGGTATTCCGGCAGCCCCACATTATGCCTCCGGATCAATCTCCTTCACAATCCGCTCGCAGATTTCATGCGTGACGAGTGAGTCGCCGATCGACGGGTCGGGCGTTTCCCCGTTCGCCACACAGTCCAGGAAGTGGTCGCAGAGCTGGTAGAATCCGCGCTTATACAGGGTCGGTTCCCAGTCGCCGAACTTCGTGATGCTCGTCTCTTTATTATGGTAATGGGTCGTTTCGATGAGGCTTTCGACGACATATTTATGGTGGCCGGCGTGGTATTCGATCGTTTCTTCGGTCACGCCGCCGTTCCGGTTCATGATGCCGATGGCCGTGCAGCCGTCGCCGAGCAGCTGGACGACGAGGTGATGGAGGTGTCCGCCGTCTTTCAGGTATTCCACTTTGACATCGCGTACGTCCGTGTCCATCAGGAAGCGGAGCGTGTCGATGACGTGGATGAAGTCTTCCGCCACGAATCTCCTGACTTGTTCAGGGAAGGCGAAACGGTTCTTCTGCATCAGGATCAGACTTGGTCTACCGCAGCCCTTCAGTTCGTTCACACGCGGGATGAAGCGTCTGTTGAAGCCGACCATGGCGATTTTGTTCTGTTCCTTTGCAAGCACCGCGATCCTTTCGGTTTCCTCGAACGTCATGGAAATCGGTTTGTCTATGTACACGTGGATCCCGTTTTGGAGCAGTTTCTCGGCAATTTCATAATGGGCCTCCGTTGCAGTGCTGATAAAAGCGGCGTCGATGCCCCTCCCGAACAGGTCGTCCACCGATTGTGCTTTTTCCTCGATTCTGTATTTGTCGGCCAGCTTGTCAAGCGTCTCGGCTTTCCGTGTACAGAGGACAAGCTCGATCCCTTCCTTTTCGGATAGTACAGGCAGGTATGCTTTTTTGGCGATATCCCCCAGGCCGATGATGGCGATCTTCATATGTATTCCTCCTCCTAAATGCTTTTCATTCATTTTAAAAGTATAAAAGACTAAAAACCAGTACATCATGTTGTTAGTAATGATAAGTAGGTGTGTGCCGATGTATTTGCTGCTTGTAATCGTGGTGTGGATCCTGTTTGCGTATAAGTTCGTGGACTGGTCACAGTGGCGGAAACAGTATCCGACCCTGTTGTTTTTTATGCTGATCAACTTTCTGTATAACTATTTTTATTTTAATCACACCCTCTGGGCTTTCAGGGGTGTGACGGCTGAGTGGCTGAATCACACGATCATCAACTTTGCGTTTACCTTTTTTATCTGTCCGGTCGGGCTGATCATTTATCTTCAGAGGTTCCCGGTGAGAAGAAGCGGGAAGATCATCTATATCTTGATATGGACGGCTTTCTATTCAGCCCTGGAGTTCCTTTTCGCCCATAAGGGCATGTTTGTTTACGACCACGGCTGGAACGGCTGGTGGAATATCCCGCTGAACCTTGTATTGTTCAGTGTACTGTATTTGCATGACCGGAATCCACTGCGGGCCATCGGTGTGTCGATCCTTCTTGCGATTGTATTTTATCTGATCTTCCCGTTCCCTATGGAAAGTTTAAAATAAACAGGGGTGTGCTGATATGCTGATACAAGACATTTTTTCCGTGCCGGTCTTTTTACTGTTGCTGTTTGCCACATACATCGTGATGTGGCTGTACATCAGAAAAAAGCCGTTCAATAAAAACAAACAAAAAGAATAGGTATGGGGAGGATGAAATATATAATCGTTCATCCTTTTGTTTTTGGCAAAAAATTCTAACTATTGTGGTAAGATAATAGAAAAAAGGGGCTGGTCTCCAATGTCAAAAACGTCAACCATCAGAAACCGGCCGAGGGCCTGTGCCGCCATCATAAAAGAGGGGCACATCCTCATGGTGAAAATGCAGCGGGACGGCAGGGTGTGGTGGTCGCTTCCCGGCGGCGGCCTGGAAGAAGGGGAAAGCTTTGAAGAGGCCGTTGTAAGGGAAGTGAAGGAAGAGACCAACCTTACCGTAAAGGCGGGAAGACACTTGTTCAGCTACGATTACAGCATGGGAGAAAGCCGCGTTTTTTCTGCTGACATCACGGGTTCCGATGTCTTGCAGCTCGGGAGTGATCCCGAATGTGCAGCGGATGAACAAATGCTGCAAGAGGTGAAGTGGCGGCCGATCGAAGCGGTGAAAGATGACTTTGAGGTGTCGAGGGTCATCCGAGAGATGAAAACGATAGTTTGATGGGGAAACCTGACCGATCACCGAATGCCCGGTCAGGTTTTTTTTAGACAGTCGCTTTATCGTATTAACGTATTAAGGAGCGGACGACAGACATTAGAGGGGACGGGAGCTCTGCCGGAGGTTTACTCAAATTATAAAGCAGTTTTTTGCTGGTGTACTGCCTTTTTCACAAGGTTTTCCCTTTCTTTGCACAATATGCAGGAGGTTATGAGTGGCAATTGAATTTTAACATATGTATAATAAATGTATAACTTTTGTACGACTGGGAGGTCTTGTGAATGAAAAAGCGGATCATCGTTGTTGGAGCCGGCCCTGGCGGCTTGGCAGCTTCCATGCTTCTGTCCGCCAGGGGATATGATGTGAACGTGTTTGAAAAACAGGAATATGTCGGCGGCCGCAATGCGGAGATCCGGCTTGGAGACTACAAGTTTGATATGGGACCGACATTTTTATCGATGTTTCATATTGTCGAAGAGTTATTCTCCGCTGCGGACCGGAAAGCGGAGGATTACATGGAAGCGGTCGAACTCAAGTCCATGTACGAACTGATCTTCGAGAACCGCAGAGTCGTCATGTCACGGGACCGGGAGCAAATGAAACAGGAAATCGAAACCCATTATCCGGGCAACGGCGAAGGGTACGAACGCTTCATGAAGGAAACGGCGAAAAAGATGGAGGCTCTCTCGCCGGTGCTTCAGTCGAAGATGGACCGTTTCATGCATTATTTCCAGCCGAAAGTCCTCCAGGCGCTCCCGGAGCTTGAACTGGGGCGTTCCCTATATGATGTGCTGTCGCGCTATTTTACCGAAGAGGAACTGAAGCTCGCCTTTACTTTTCAGTCGAAATATCTGGGCATGTCGCCGTGGGAATGCCCCGGCGCCTTCTCGATCCTCTCCTATATGGAACATGCCTATGGTGTTTTCCACCCTATCGGCGGCGTGAATCGGCTTTCGAAGGCGATGGCACGCGTGACGGAGGAGCACGGCGGCACGATCCATACCGGCTGCGGGGTGAAGAGCCTGTGGATCGAAGGGAAAGAGGTGAAGGGCGTCCATCTTGAAGACGGCCGGAGCGTGGAGGCGGATGAGGTCATCATCAACAGCGATTTTGCCCACGCGATGACGAAACTTGTGGATGGCAGTCAACTGAAGAAGTATTCACCTAAAAAGCTCGCAAAGAAGCAATATTCGTGCTCGACCTTCATGCTGTACCTTGGTCTCGACACGGTCTATGAGGATATGCCCCATCATACGATTGCTTTTTCAAAAGATTACAAAAGGAACGTCGAGGAGATCACAAAGGAGAAAATCCTCTCCGAAGACTCCTCCCTTTATATCCAAAATGCAAGCGTGACCGACCCGACGCTTGCTCCGGAAGGGAAGTCCACCCTTTATGTCCTCGCGCCGGTGCCGAATAACTTCAGCGGCATCGACTGGGAGCGGGAAAAAGACACATTTCGCAAGCTCATCCTGAAGACAGTCGAAGAAAAGACAGGATTCAAAAATCTTGAAGCTCACATTGAGGTGGAAAAAATGATCACGCCAAAGAACTGGGAACAAGATGTATACGTCTATCAGGGTGCCACATTTAATCTCGGGCATCAGCTGTCGCAGATGATGGTGTTCAGGCCCCATAACCGCTTTGAGGAACTGGAATCATGCTGGCTGGTCGGCGGCGGGACCCATCCTGGCAGCGGTCTGCCGACCATCCTTGAATCGGCCCGGATCACAGCCAACGGCATCCTGGAACAGGACCTGCAGGAATCAATCCCTGTATCTCCTCTTCCCGCAGTGGAGGGATTGTAAATGAATACAGCGATCATTGGAGGCGGCATAGGCGGACTGATGGGTGCCCTGCTCCTGTCGAAACAGGGTGTGGACGTCACCATATATGAAAAAGAATCCTATCTAGGGGGCAGATTGACGTTCGTGGAACGCGACGGATTCCGGATCGATCAAGGACCGACGATCGTCCTCCTTCCCGACATGTTCCGGGCACTTCTGGAAGAAGCGGGTATTTCCCGGGACCGATACGAACTGATCCCATGCGATCCGTTTTATTCTCTCGAGTTCCCCGATGGTCTCTCGTTTACGAAATACCCCGATCAAGAGCGGCATCTTGAAGAAATTGAAAGGGCTTTTCCTGGCGAAATCGATGGTTTTCTGCGATTCTTAAAAGAAGGAAATGAACGGTTCGAAATCGGAAGGGAAGCATTCCTCCAGGAGTCATTCGTGAATCCGCTCGATTTCTGGAAACCGGCCAACCTCAAGAAGCTTCTGAAACTGAAGCCCTATCAATCCATCCATTCCCTGATGTCCCGCTATTTCAGGGATGAACGGCTGCAGGCAGTCTACGCCCTCCAGTCCCTTTACATCGGCGGGAACCCGTTCAAGTCGCCTGCGATGTATTCACTGGTATCCTTTGCTGAACACGAATTCGGCATCCACTACCTGAAAGGCGGGTATGCAAGCCTCGTCCCCATTCTTGAAGAAGAACTGCGGAGGCGGAATGTGACCATCCATCTGAACAGTGAAATCAAAGAGATTGTAAAAGAAGGAAACCGGGTGTCGGGCATCCGGACCGACGGCGGGACCGCGTCCTATGATTCAGTCGTATTCAATGGGGACTTCCCGGCTGTCGACCCGCTTGTGAAGCGGAAGCAGACGAGGAAGTATGACCCTTCATCCGGCTGCGTTCTCCTCTATTTTGGACTGAATAAAGTATATGAAGACGCGAACGTCCATCACTATGTCATGGGGGAGGATTTTTCCCGGCATATGAAGGATGTGTTCGATGAAAAAAAGATCCCGGGAGATCCGGCCATCTACACGTTCCACCCTTCGAAGATCGATGCCAGCCTGGCACCGGAGGGGAAGGGTGTCCTTTACGCTCTCGTCCCGGTCCCCTCGGGTACGGATATCGACTGGGAAAG
Organism: Bacillus sp. BKU_1; assembly: GCA_051294195.1. Classification (GTDB taxonomy): domain Bacteria; phylum Bacillota; class Bacilli; order Bacillales; family Bacillaceae_B; genus Rossellomorea. Next base: position 406,976 of record CP193985.1, read on the forward strand.
TCAGCAGGAATGGATCGACGCGCTCATCGACCGTCTGGAAAAGAGGGCCTTCCCGGGCCTCCGCGATGCGGTCGAATGGATGGAAATCCGGACGCCGCTTGATGCAGAGAGATTCGGTCTCCATAAGGGCGGGAGCTTCGGAGTCGCACCTACGCTCTTCCAGTCCGGTGTCTTCAGGCCCCAGGTCAAGCCGTATCATATCGACAATCTGTATGCCGTCGGCGCATCCATCCACCCGGGCGGCGGCATCCCGCTCGTCATGCAGGGGGCCAAACTGATGGCCGAACAGCTTTTAAGCGATCAAAAAGATCCCGCTATAAAAGGAGTGAATGTGCATGTATAGTGTGAATGAAGCGTATAAACAATGTGAAAACGTCATAAAGCATCACAGCAAAACCTTTTACAAAGCCTTTTCCCTGCTGCCGAAGGATGAACGCAACGCCGTGTGGGCCGTCTATTCCTTCTGCCGCAGAGTCGACGACATCGTAGACGAAGGCAGGAATCCGGAAGCGGAACTGGCTCTGTTCAAAGCGGAATTCGATCAATTTTTAAAAGGGGAGTATGATGCGGCGAATCCGTCATGGATAGCGCTTGATGATGTGTTCGGGCGCTACGAGATGGACGCCCGGGCTTTCCACGACCTCATCAAGGGGCAGGAAATGGACTTGACGGTCAACCGCTACGAGTCGCTTGATGAGCTGCTGGACTACTCCTATCATGTCGCGAGCACGGTCGGCCTGATGCTGCTGCCGATCCTTGCACCCGGTAAGACCGAGGTGTTGAGGGATGGCGGCGTATCGCTCGGACTTGCCATGCAGCTGACGAATATCCTGCGGGACATCGGCGAGGACCTGGACCGCGACCGGATCTATCTTCCGCAGGAGTTGATGAGGAATCACGGCGTGACGGAATGTATGCTGATGGCGGGAGTAGTCGATGACTCCTTCATCAACCTCTGGGAGGAGCTTGCTGCACACGCCGAGTCCCTGTACGGGGAAGCGTTCAAAACGATGCAGGAATATCCGCTTTCTTCCCGTATCCCGGTAAAGGGGGCAGCCTATCTGTACCGGGAGATCCTGCCGACGATCCGTTCGAAGAAGCATAAGGTTTTCGGACAGAAGCACTATGTGGACGATGAGACCAAGAAAGAGATCGTCATGGGATTGAGCTCGCTTTGATGGAGGAGCGGTTGTTGAAGTTGGATATTTTGTTGTAGTGAAGCTCACTTTGGATCATGAAGTGGGCTTTTTTGTGTTTTTGTGAAAGAAAGCTTGATTCCCGCCGGGGCTTGGGGCTGCTGGCGGGGGTTTTAATGGCGTATGGAACGGGGGCGCGGGTATCCGGTTGGATTTGTGGGCGGGATTTTTGATATAAGGGCGAAATCCCTGGATTTATGAGCGGAATTTTCAATATAAGGGCGGAATCTCGGAAATAAGAGCGAACTGGCGATTTTTCGACACCAACCGACAGCGGCGGTACTCGTCATACGTGTTGTGGTATATAAGGCCGGAATCTGTTGCTGGCCCAATAAAATCAGGTCAACACCAAGAAGAATAACGCCCCACCGGTACCATATAATATAAAAATGAAACATGGTTTCTGCCGCATTCGAGTGTGCTCCTCCGCTGAAAAATTTCAGATGTACCAGGTGCTCATCAAGTCTTTAAAAAAGAAAGGCGGGGAAGTACAATAAGTCTTATACGACATGCCTCATAAGGAGAGAATACATGACTGAAAATTTATTGCTCGCATTCGGTTTGACGCTGATGGCAGGGCTCGCCACGGGGATCGGAAGCTGTATCGCTTTTTTTGCTTCAACGACAAATACCAAGTTCCTTTCCATCTCACTCGGTTTTTCTGCAGGGGTGATGATTTATGTCTCGATGATCGAGATCTTTGTGAAAGCGAAGGATGCACTCGTATCGGCGATGGGGGTAACGCATGGGAACTGGATGACGGTCGGCGGCTTTTTCGGGGGAATCCTCTTAATCGCGCTGATAGACAAGTTCATCCCGAAGCAGGGAAATCCGCATGAACTGAAAAAAGTCGAGGACATGAATCAGCCCGGCAATGAAAAGCTTCTGAAGATGGGGACCTTTACGGCACTGGCCATCGCGATCCATAACTTTCCTGAAGGGATCGCGACATTCACGTCTGCCATCGAGGATCCTTCACTGGGAATTGCGATTGCAGTGGCGATTGCCATTCACAATATCCCGGAAGGAATCGCCGTATCGGTTCCAGTTTATTTTGCGACGGGAAGTAAGAAAAAGGCGTTCAAGCTTTCTTTTCTTTCAGGGTTATCCGAGCCGGTCGGGGCGGTTGTTGCCTACCTGATCCTTCTGCCTTACTTGAACGATATTATGTTCGGTGTCATCTTTGCCGCCGTCGCCGGAATCATGGTCTTCATCTCGCTTGATGAACTTCTTCCGGCTGCCAAACAGTACGATGAAGCCCACCTTTCCATCTACGGTACGATTGCCGGAATGGGAGTCATGGCGGTAAGTTTGCTGTTGTTTATTTAAAAAAAGGGGTTGAGAAAAACTTAAAATTCCATGTTTAAAGAAGAATATTTTAGAGTGGACTCTAAACAACGCTAATGATTTCAAATGCAAGACAGGTAGCCCGTAAGCCTCCTCGGTCGTCCTGCGGGGTCTCACCTGTCCAGCTGCAGGGCTTAGAGGCACATCTCATAAGTCAAACCGACCAAGAAGGCAAAGAGCGCCTTCGTGGCCGATTCGCCTTATGCCACCCGCCTCTCTTCAAAGCCCTTCCGCTTTTCTTATAAGCTACTCTTCCCGCAGGAGTCTTCGTCTTGCACTCCAATCAACCGCAGAATGATCTAAACCCTAAATGTACAAATTAACAAATTAAAAACCCGAACTAATTTGCCTCAACTCATGCAAATTAGTTCGGGTTTTACTTAGGTTAAATCACTTTTGTCCCAGCCTCATTGTGCATTCATGCCGTTTCTTCACCAGATCTGATGGAAAATACTTTCTTCGCAACCTTCAGCGCATTCAGCACGCGCGGGAATCCTGTGTATGGGATGAGTTGGGTAATCGCCTCGACGATTTCCGTCTGCGAGAGTCCGGCCGTGAGCCCCGTGTTCAGGTGAAGTTCCAATTGCGGCTCCGTCCCCTGTGTGACAAGCGATGAGATCGTGACGAGCGCGCGTTGTTTATTGCTGAGACCGTCCCTTGTATAAATATCACCGTAAGCAAACTCGATGATGTATTTTGCAACATCCGGTGCGATGTCCTGCAGGTCTTCTGCTATCTTCAAATGAGTGGAAACATCCTCCTTACCCTTCTCTGTATATTCCATTAATTTTTCCATGCCGTGTTCATAACGCTTGTCATTCATAAGTGGTTACCTCCTGTGATGTGAGTACATAGTCCACTATAAACAACATTTTTATATGCGTAAAATACATATAAATTATTAATACTATGCAATTATTGAATGATTAATGGTTGAAATCCTTCAGCATTTTAATGAACTCCTCGGCTGCATGGGACACATATCTTCCTTTTTTCGTAATGATTCCCAGATCCCAGGGGATAGACCCTTTGGTAATCGGAATGGCTTTTACCTGATCCTGATCCACCTTGTTTTTGATGGACTGCGGAAAAATAGAGATCCCGAGGTTCTCCCCGATCATCCCTGAAATAAAATCCCACTGGGAGCTTTCATACGAAATATGCGGATTGAAACCGGCATTCTGGCACTCCGCTATGATCCTTCCGTGAAGGGCGAAATCCTCTCTGAAAAGAATGAACGATTCGGATTCGAGTTCATTCATTTCAACCTGCTTCCTTCCTGCAAAAGGATGGGAGGCATGGACGAAGAGCATCATTTTTTCCGATATGAACGGGGTGACATCAAATATCTCCTCATCCATCGGCAGCACGACGATTCCCAAGTCGAGCAGACCGTCCCCGACCATTTCCTCGACCTTATTCGCTCCTTCTTCGATCAGTTCGATTTCGATGTCCGGGTATGTGCTTTTAAAGGTCCGGATGATTGCCGGAAAAAATAAAAATCCGATGAGCGGCGGAATCCCGACTTTAATTTTCCCGCGCTTCAGGTTCATCAGGTCATAGAGGTGGGTGGACAGGTGATTCACCGATTCAAGGATCATCTGTCCCTGCTCAAAGACGATCCTGCCTGCCTCCGTCAGTTCGATCTGGCGGGAGGAGCGGTCGATTAGGGCAATCTGGAGTTCCTCTTCAAGGCTCCGCACCATCTTGCTAAGGGATGGCTGGGAGACATGCAGCACCTGCGATGCTTTCGTGAAGCTTTTATGCTTGGCTACTTCCTGGAAGTAGGTGAGTTGTCGGATATCCATGGTTTAAGCCCCTTTCTACTTATAACTTTTTTGAATAATACTTATTCTAATAATTCATTTTACTTATTTATCAGGCAGGAGTAAAATCACAAACGTGAAAAAAACAGACAACTGAAAGAGGGAAGCGCATGATGAAAGCGCACTCTCTCTTTTTAATGGGAAGAAGGGTATAGATTGTTAAGTATCAGTATCGGATTGATTTTGCTGATGGTATTCGCCTATCTGGGCTGGTCCATCATCTGGATCGCTCCTGTCGTATCAGGGATCGTGGCCCTTTTGAGCGGCCTTGATCTTATGGATGCCTACACGAATACGTATATGTCCGGCTTTGTGGACTTCGCGAAAAAATGGTTCCCGATATTCCTGCTCGGCGCTGTATTCGGAAAGCTGATGGAGGATACGGGAGCGGCAAAATCAGTCGCATTGCAAATCACTAAAATGATCGGGGAGAAGCGCGCCATCCTCGGGGTACTGGCTGCATCGGCCATCCTGACCTACGGGGGCGTCAGCCTTTTTGTGGTCGTTTTCGCCATTTATCCGATCGCCGTCGCATTATTTAAAAAAGCAAATATTTCACGGAAGCTGATCGCACCGACGATTGTGCTCGGGGCCTTCACGTTTACGATGACGGCCGTGCCCGGCACGCCGCAGATCCAGAATCTGATCCCGATGCCCACCTTCGGCACGGATCCGATGGCCGGCTCCTTCATGGGGATTGCGGCCACGCTGATCATGGCCGTCGGGGGCTATTTCTGGCTCTCTTACCGAGAGAAGAAAATGTCCGCTGCAGGGGATACATTCAAGGAGCTGAAGGGTGAAACAGAGGAAACCGAGAGTGACGTCAGGCTTCCAAATTGGATCCTTTCCCTCGCACCGCTTCTGCTGGTCGTCATCCTGCTGAACGGGCTCAAAATCGATCCGCTTCCCTCGCTGCTTGCCGGGATTGCGGCGATCCTGCTCATCAACATAGGGCAGTACAAGAAGTTCATACCCTCGATCAATGAAGGGGCAAAGGGTTCAGTCATGGCCATCATCAATACGAGTGCGGCCGTCGGCTTCGGCGCCGTGGTCACAAGCGTACCTGAATTCAAGGACATCACCGGCATCATGCTGGGCGTATCAAGCAACCCGCTTGTGTCAGAGTCTCTGATCGTCCAGATCCTGGCGATGATCACCGGTTCGGCATCCGGAGGGATGGGAATCGCCCTTCAGGCACTTGGTGACACATACGCCAATCTGGCACAGTCAACGGGAATGGATCCGGAAGCCTTTCACCGCATGGCAGCCATTGCTTCAGGGGCATCGATCCTGCCGCATAACGGAGCGCTGCTGACCCTGCTCGCCGTCACAAAAGTATCGCACAAAGACTGCTACAAAGACGTCTTCATGGTCGGACTCGTCATCCCGACCATCGCCATGATCGTTGGTATCATCATGGCTACTATCGGTATTATTTAAACATTAAAAGGAGTGCTCACAATGGTTGAAAATAAAGTCGTTGTCATTACAGGTTCTGCAAGTGGAATTGGATATGAAATCGGTAAAACATTCGCGGAAAACGGAAGCAAGGTCGTCCTCACAGACTTGAACGCTGAAGGCGTGGAAACAGCTGCTCAGGGTCTCTGCGACCTTGGCTTCGAAGCAATCGGACTAAAAGCAGATGTTACCAGCGAAGATGACATTAAAAATATGATTGAAGCGGCACATGAAAAATACGGACGCGTCGATGTCCTCATCAACAATGCGGGACTTCAGCATGTATCCCCGATCGAGGACTTCCCGACAGCCAAATTCGAACTGATGCAGAAAATCATGCTGACAGCACCGTTCATCGCTACGAAATATGCGTTTCCGATCATGAAAGAACAAGGCTTCGGACGCATCATCAATGTGGCATCCATCAACGGCTTGATCGGTTTTGCAGGAAAAGCGGCTTATAACAGCGCGAAGCACGGGGTGATCGGTTTGACGAAAGTCGCTGCCCTGGAAAGCGCGGCTCACGGAGTGACTGTTAACGCCCTTTGCCCGGGTTATGTGGATACACCGCTTGTTAGAGGACAACTGAAGGATATCTCGGAAACAAGAGGGGTGCCTTTGGAAAAAGTATTGGAAGAGGTCATCTACCCGCTTGTTCCTCAGCAGCGCCTCCTGGATGTCAGTGAAATTGCCGACTATGCAATGTTCCTTTCCAGTGAAAAAGCAAAAAGTGTGACCGGCCAGGCAATCGTCATCGACGGCGGTTATACTGCCCAATAATCTCTCCATTCTCTCCCGCCTGTTTAAGGCGGGAGTTTTTATTCTGCTGTGATATAACCCCGGAATGGATGACTTTTCCACAAATGCCCGTTTTCTGGACAAATTGATGCTGTACTGAGTGAGCCTGTTCTGCAGCTTTTCGACAGGAAACGGAGGGAACCAGCCGGCATGCAGCCCCCGTTCTGCCATTCTTCAGGATATCTTCCCAATGCGCCCCTGACAGGGCAAGGATCATCATCAAGCATGGAGGGGAAATCCGCCTCAGACATCATAGCGGGACACCCAGCATGAAGCCTTTTACTTGGTGCGGGCCGGTTTTTGAAAAGTTAGCGGAATTTAATAGGATTCCTTTGCGTTTCGTAGAATAGTTATTATAACAAGTTTTATTAGAGCAGGGGGTCGGGGATTTTATGAGATCATTATCAACTGCCGAAACGGCTTTTTCAGCCGTGCAATGGCTGTTTTTTATTTTTGCCAATACAGTGGTCGTACCGATTTCAGTCGGGATGGCCTTCGAGCTGCCTTCCCATGAAATTGCCGTGATTCTCCGGAGTTCGCTCATTTTCACCGGGATTGCCTGTATGCTGCAAGGACTGATTGGACATAAATATCCGCTGATGGAAGGCCATTCGGGTGTCATGTGGGGAGTCGTGCTCAATCTTTGCGCCGCTGCCCCGGCCCTCGGGATGAGTCTGCCTTCAGTCGGAGGAGGGATCGCAACCGGTATGCTGCTGGCCGGGGCAGCCGTCATTTTGCTGTGGGCGCTGGGGAGGCTGTCCCTGATACCGAGGATTTTTACGCCGATGGTCATGAGCGTCTATTTATTTTTGTTGACCTTTCAGCTGATCCTGATCTTTTTTAAAGGGATGCTGAGCATCTCTGATGAGGGGGAATTGATTCTGCCCGCAAGTATTTTCTCCATTTCGGTCGCGGTGGTGGTCAGCCTTCTGAAAATAAAGGGGAATGCCGTCTTAAGCAATTTTTCCATCCTGATCGGGATGGTTGCGGGGTGGATCGGCTATCTCCTGTTGTTCCCTTCAGAATCGTCTGGGGGCGGGGCAGCGGGGAGTTCTTTTTTTATTTTGTTCCCTTTTGGTGAGCCCAACCTCAATATGGGCATCATTTTCATCACGTTCCTGGCAAGCCTGATGAATCTTAGCAATACGCTGGCATCGGTTGAGGCTGCAGCCCGGCTTTACGATGAAAAGCCAGGCGGGAAGCGGTATACAAGATCGTATTTATTGTCCGGCATCTATTCGATTGTCGGGGCGCTTTTCGGACTGGTTTCCTATGCTCCCTTCGCATCGTCGATCGGCTTCCTGGAAAGCACGAGGATCCTCCAATTAAGGCCGTTTCTCATCGGCGGTGCCCTTATGTCGCTTTTAGGGATTGTACCATTCCTGGGCGGCGTCCTGGCCACTCTGCCCGTCACTGTCGGCAATGCGGTACTGTTCACCGCTTATCTGCAGCTGTTCGGCACGTCACTGAAGAGCCTGGGGGGAACCGTGTTCGATTCTGTGACGATTTACCGGATTGCGGCACCTGTGCTCATCGGGGTATCCATCATGAACCTGGACCCTGCTTTATTTACAAGCATGCCCATTTTCGTCCAGCCGATCGTCTCCAATGGATTCATCGTCGGTGTTCTTGTTTCGATCTTGCTCGAAAAACTGGTGAATTGGGAAGTGGAAGAGGGGAGTAAGCAAAGGAAGTCTGCCTAAAGGGAAAGGGTGCTTGGCAGTTCCTGAAAAAAGCTCCCGCCGGCGGATGAGGCCGGCGGGAGCTTTTGCAGATTGCTTTGATCTTGGGGGCAAGCCTGATATTCAGCTTGAGGTCAAGATTCCTTCTTCGCCCAGCACAGCTTCCATACCGAGCCTTCCTTCATCCAGGACGGATTTCTTCCACTCGTCGCTCAGGGGATAGAACATCTCCCTGAACTCAGAGAGGATCCACTTCCGGTCATCCTGTTTTTCAGCGCCATCCCAGTAGAGGCGGTTCTCAAGGACGATGGTCATGAATTCCCGCAGTTCCGCTTTCTTGCCTGTACCGAATGTGCCGAACTCGAACAGGGCTGAAAATAAATAGGTGGAGGGATATTGCTCGTTTTTCAGTTTGTGAAAGTGGTTGGTTGAATCACCTTTGACTTTTTTCGGTGTAAATTTTTGGATATTACGCAAGTCGAATTTTGCTTTTAGTTCCTCTTCTTCCCGCTTATCTTCAGAGGAAACGACCATTGTGATTTCGTTCGACGGTCCAAGTGCGGTATGCCAGTCCATATGGATGACCCGGCCATAGTCGGATAATAGTTTATTTTGTATCTTTTTCAGGAATACTGCCGTTTCTTCCTCTTTTTCCCCTCCAAAATAGACACCGCGCTCGAACTGGAACTGCCCCATCCCTTTCGCTTCCTTGATGGCGCTGTAGCCTTCTTCGGCAAGTGCCTTGACCAGCTGCGCCTGCAGTTTCATCTTTTCTTTTGTTAAATCCTTGATCTTGCCGTCAGGAAGGAATAACTCACTTTCTCTTTCGTAATACTTATTCACATCTTCAGGCACTGAAGAGCGGTTATACAAGTAATTTCGATTCAAATCGACATTATTTTCATTTACTCTCCTGAAGTTTCTCATCCCCCACGGGTTAAGAGCATGGATAAAACAGATGCCTGTCGTCTCGGGGTCCACGCGGTCCAGGTATTCCTCTGTAAACAGATGAATCATGGCAGCACCAGCATAGCCTTCTATGCCATGTTCGCCTGAAGTGAAGAATAATACCTGTTTATTTGTTTTATTCGCATCGGATGCAATCATATCGATCGTATTGTCGTCTTCTTTCCCTATTGAAGTCGTCGTCAGCTCCGCATCCGGCCACTTTTCCTTGATTTTATGGAGGTGTCTGCGAAATGTGTTTCTTGATTGTTCATAATCGGTCGGAAAATAATTTTTTAGGTCATTCATTGCTTATCATCCTCATCTATTTATATTTATGAATTTTTCCTGTATTTTTCACTCTTTTGTTTTCTTTCAGACCTATTTCCCCGTTTGCTATTTCATAAACTGCCGATTTTTACACAGGTTCCAAATTTTACAACATAAAAAATGGTAGTTTAATAGAATCTCAACGTCCTACATTTTAACCAAATAATGGTTGTTTACAAATATGTATACTTGTACACGTTTTAGTACACAATTGTATACAAAAATGTATACAAGTATACAAACGCGTACACATATTGATATATAAGGATGTGTACAGTATTGTGTACAACGATACATAAATGTATACAAATAGGTCGAACATTACAGTTATGTGATAGAGTTGAAAGTAGGATTGACCGGAGGCCGGAAGTGTTTTACTCTTTGATTAAGAGTTTAAATTTTTCATAAATTTTTACTTCTATATGAAAGGATGATTTTTTTGACGAACTCTCGAATTGCTGCAATTGATGTAGGTAATGATTCCCTAAAAGGTATTTTTGGTAAATTGGACAGCGAATTGAATATCCCCAATGTGATTGCAAGGGACATAGAAGATCGTCCGATTATCGGGATTGAGGAACTGGACAAGCAAGACCCGCTGGACGGCATACATATCCGCGTCCACTCCCCTGCCCTTCAGGACAACAACGCAATTTACCGAGTCGGTAATCTTGCTACGAAAAGCAATAACTCGACTGAATTGGATCCAGGCAGCAGTAAATCGGAAGAAGACCAAACACTGATCATGCTGTTTGCTTCTTTAGCTTTGGATGCCGCTGAGCAGGATTCACTATTTAAAAAGAATAATAATGTCATAGAAGCGAATTACACACTTGGTACAGGTCTTCCCCTTCGTGAAGTTAAAGAAGGAAAAGACGTCGGCTACCGGTCGAAGCTTCTTGGATCTGTCCACCAGGTTGAATTCCTTGTAACACCGCGCCACCAAGGCATTAAGGTGAATATCAAGTTTGATGTAGTGAAGGTGTATCCTGAAGGATTCGCAGCTTTCATCAATCTTGTGATGGACAATAATGGAAACATCATCAATAAGGACCTCATCGATAAGCGCATCCTCATCCAGGATATCGGAGGTCTTTCTACTGATATCGCCGTGATCAAGAACCGTAAAGTGGATGATGACAAAGCACAGGGCTTCAACCTTGGTGTATCTGAATCACTTGAATTGATCCGTGAAGAAATCCGTTCGAAATACGGCATCGAGCTCGACAGCCGCCGTGACGTCGTGGAAATCATCACGAAGAAAAATGACCGCAACCATATCATGGTCAAGGGAAGCCGCACAAGCGTACATGAGATTGTCGACCGCATCCTAGTGGAGCTTGCGAAGAAACAGTACCGCCATCTCCGCAATATGTGGCAGAAGAACTCACAGACGGAAATCTGCTACTTCATCGGCGGCGGATCCAGCGTTCTTAAGGAATATATCAAGACGCTCAATAACAATCTGGACGGCTACAACATCGACTTCTTCGAAGACGAAAATGAAAGCATCTGGATGATGGCCAATGCGTACTACAAACTAATCGCTGATTTCTCAAGAAAGAATCAACAGCAGAACCAAAAGAAAGAAGACGAGAAAAAATTAGCGAAAACCAAATAGGGTGATTGTATGAAAGAAAAGGGGATGTCAAGGGGGCAGCCGATCACGTTCCGCCTCCCCTCCGATACGCCGGATCATATTTTGAAGCACTTACAGAAGCTGAAGGAAACAGAGAAGCGGAATTTCTCGAGTAAGATTGCAGAACTAGTCGTAAACGGGGTCAATGATTCTGTCTCGAAGCAGCGTGAAGCGATTACCATCCCGCTGCCGAGGTCACTCGACAAATCACAGCGTGACTGGCTGAAGCATGAACACTCTGAGGCGCTGCTCGGCAGCATCGTCTATCAGTTATTGACGAATCCTGTCAGGACCGCTTCCCTTCTTACCCCGCTCAACAGCAGTGCCATGGATGTGGATGATGTGCTGTTCGATCAGGAGGAGACGGCAGCAAGCCGGGATTCTTCCCGTGAATGGTCGCTTGATTCGGTCATCGGTGAGGACGTACAGGAGCCGGTAGCGGAAGAGAGATCTCATTCCACTGATGAAGACCTGGATGATTTTGATTGGGAAAGTGCCATGAAATCACGTCAGCCGGAAGAGGATGAAGAGTCGAAGGAAGAAAGCATGGAAGACCTGCTCGGCGACTTCCTTTCGCAGATGAATAAATAGATAAATCAATAGGAAGGCCCGTCCCTCACTGTTTTTAGTCAGTGAAGGACGGGCTTTTTTAATGGTCATGATCCATATCGGAATCTTCGTCGAGGTCACGATCTTTCAGGAAAAAATGTTCTCCTGCAAAAATCAGGATCATAAAGACAATGGAGACACCGACGACAAGTATATCGGATTGTGATTTCACCCAAATAAAGGCTGCCAATACGATGGCATCAAGCACGAGAGCGGTCAGGACAATGGCCGGATTGGCGTTTACTTTGTTTCTGAGATGCTTGAATACACCCCAGTGGACCATCATATCCATCACAAGGTAGAGGATCGCCCCCATGGATGCAATCCTGCTTAAATCAAAGAAAATCGTAAGAATCATCGCCGCGGCGATTGTATAGACCAGCGTATGCTTCTGAATTGATCCAGGCATGCCGAAATGTTTATGAGGGATCAATTTCATATCCGTCAGCATGGCGAGCATGCGTGAAACGGCGAAGACGCTGGCGATGATACCGGTGATCGTCGCGATGATCGCGATAATGACGGTGAACCAGAGCCCCATATCGCCGAATGCGGGTCTGGCTGCTTCAGCAAGGGAATAATCCTTCGCTTTGATGATTTCTGTAAGGGACAGATTACTTGAAACAGCCCATGCGAGCAGCAGGTAAACTACAAGGCTGATCAAAATCGAGATCGTTATCGCTCTTCCGACATTTTTCTTGGGCTTCTTGATTTCCGAACCGCTGTTGGTGATCGTGGTGAATCCTTTGAATGACAGGATCGTCAGTGCCACTGCCGCGACATAACCGGCCATTGAAGGGTCTGGCGGATTCGCTCCCCCTTCTGCAGGCTCAAAAGCAAAACCGGCCGCCCATAAACCGGCGATTGCGAATACGGCCAGTCCGGCAATTTTTATGAGTGAAGCGATGCCGGTGAAGGTCTGGATGAAGCTGTTGCCTGATATGTTGACCAGGAATGCAAATGTCAATAAGCCGAGACCCAATAAGGGAATGAGGTAATCAGACTGCTTTCCATCCACCAGCTGTAGGGTGTAGGTGCCGAATGTCCTTGCCACGAGGCTTTGGTTGATGACCATCGAAAACGCCATCAGCAGAGCGGCGGATGCAGTCAGCGTCCCCTTTCCGTAAGATTTCACCAAATACATCCCGATCCCTCCGGCTGAGGGGTATTGGTTGCTCATTTTTACATAAGAATACGCACTGAAGCCGGTCACAATTCCCCCGGCAATAAATATAAGCGGGAACCAGGCGCCGGAAAGCTCTGCCACCTGCCCGAGCAGGGCGAAGATACCTGCACTGATCATCACCCCGGTGCCGAGACCGACTGCCCCGGTCAGGGTGATACTGTCTTTTTTATAATTCGAATCAGACATATTGCCACCTCACTATCTAAGTTTTCTCGTCTATGCCTCTTATATACCCCGGGAGTATGCAGATTAAATGCAGAAAACGTTATGAAAAAGGGACAATGGGTATAAATAATGTAAAGGAGTGATCAATGATGCCAGTCAAGATAAAACGTGCATACGAAGAAAAATCAGAGCAGGACGGGGTGCGTGTTCTGGTTGACAGGCTGTGGCCGCGGGGGAAATCAAAAGAAGAGCTAGCGGTCGATCATTGGATGAAACAGGCGGCCCCGTCCCCGGATTTGCGAAAGTGGTTCGACCACGATCCAGATAAGTTTGATGAGTTTAAAGAGAAATACAAAGATGAACTTCATAACGACGAGGATAAACAAGAAGCCCTGGAAGAGCTGAAGAGGATTGTAAAGGAAGAAAATAAGGAAGTCAGCCTGATCTACGGAGCAAAGGATGAGAAGTATAACCACGCCATTGTATTAAAGGAGATCCTTGATCGACAGCAGGTATAAGGAATTGGTGATTTGCAGATCCGGCGGCAGAGCGCCGGATTTTTGATTTGAAGGGTTAATCAGAAAGTTTTAACGGAGGAGGTGTGAAGGACAATAATAACGTTTTTTTGATAACAAGAAGGTCGTATCAAAAAAAATTTACTTAACGAACGTTTTAACTTTGTTGATTTCAATAATAAACGTTTGAATTTCGATGATTAAAGTTCGGTTTTCGATAATAAATCCGAAATGAACTTCTTAAATCTTTACCAACACAAACTTTATCGGAATCCTTTTCTCTAAAACTTCATGCGAGAAGATTAAAAAAACAGACAATCATGGAGATTCTTTTAACTTATGCTCTGTTTTTGCATGCAGCTCCTATATTCCGGCAGTTGATTAAAGTGTAAGGCGAGGTGGCTCCTCAAAGCCCACCTCCAATGAGAAGTCCTGCACTGAAATCAACCTCATCATCAAAAGTCCCCCATCCGATTCACGCAACCTACATTTATCAAATCCTTCCTGCAACAAAAAACATCCAACTGTAATCAATTTGTCTTAATTGACTCCCGTCCGCACCGCGAAATCAAAGAATCCTTGTCAATCCTGAACTCCATTCATTACATGAACGCCGCTTTCCCCTAAAACAAATATAAAAAATACCAGTTAACTTCAAATATTATCCATTCAAGGTTTCGAGGTTCATGAATCGAGGTAAACATCGACTAAACCGAATAACAAACCGTTGCGAATTAGACCTATGAAAATGTTTGGATGTGAATCAGAGGAACCAGACAACTTCCATTAAGAGAGGAGTGAAAGGATGGGTATTCAAAAGACTACGGACAGTTCCAGCCTGGCAGAAGTAATTGACAGGATCCTGGACAAAGGGATCGTGATTGATGCATTCGCCAGGGTTTCACTGGTAGGAATTGAAATTCTTACAGTCGAAGCAAGAGTCGTCATTGCATCAGTCGATACGTGGCTGCGCTATGCTGAAGCAGTCGGCCTCCTCCGCGATGAGGTCGAAGAAGAAGGACTTCCGCAACAGGATAATGAACGGAATAAACAATCAGCATTTAACGTGTAACTGGATGAGCTGGTTATCTCTATATAAAAAATGTTTTAGAAAAGAGGATGAAATTCAATGGCAGAAAAGGAAAAGCAGAAAAAGGATAATTCAAATCAAGAAGAAAATACGAACCAGCAAGAAGAAAAGAATAACCAGTCAGAAACAAATGAGGGCGGCCGTTCCGGCATGAATGTCAATTACGCCATCATCGGAGGGGTTGTCGGCGCCGGGGTAGGACTTCTAAGTCACCCGGGCACCAGCAAAAAAATTGCCGGCAGCCTCGGGAAATCCGAAGTGGTGCGTATGGCAGGAAATGAACTCCGCAGGACCGCACAGGAATTTATCACTGAACAGGCACTCATCACATTGAGACAGACGGCGGCAGGATATATGGGCAAATATGAGAACGGCATGCTGCCTTTCACGAAGAAGAAAGAAGAAGCGTCAGCTCAAAAGGAGCAGGAAGATTCGTCTTCTTCTGTGCAGAGTGATGAAATTGAAGAGATCAAAGAGGAAAACAAGAACCTGAATGAGCGATTGGAACGGATCGAAGAAATGCTCAGCAGCCTTGTGGAATCTAAAAAGTAACGAAACGGGCGTTTCCGAAGGGGGAATGACATGAGTAAGTCAGCAGCAAAAAAAGCAGCCGGCAAGATGGCTGAAACAATCGTCGAACACACCCCTGAACCAGTCAAGGAAAAGGTAAAAGACAAAGTAAAGGAAAAAGCCAAGGAAAAATTCGTGGAAGGCGTCCAGGACAAAGTGCAGGGCGGCATCCAGGACAAAGCGGAAGAAGCCTCGGAAAAACTTGAAAATGCGAAAGACAATAATGCAGATAAAGTGCATTCGAAAGCCGAGGAAGCCAAGGAGAAAGTACAGGAAGTTCTCCTGGACGTGCGGGAGAAGCTTGGGAAAGCCAAGGAAGCCGGTGAAGAATTCCAGGAAAAAATGTCTTCATCGAAAAAAGATAAAAGCAGACTGAAAGGTGTCTCTGATATTAAGGGAGTCAACGATATCAAGAGCTCGATGGAAATCAAGAGTTCGACCGATATCAAAAGCTCCACCAACATTAAATCATCAACGGACATCAAAACAATCAGTTCAAGATAACAGCATCGAAAGGAGATTTTTAATCATGGCCATTCAAAAGACAACAGACAGTTCGAGTTTAGCAGAGGTTATTGACCGTATCCTGGATAAAGGGATCGTCATCGATGCCTTCGCCCGCGTATCAGTGGTCGGAATCGAGATCCTGACAATTGAAGCGAGGGTCGTCATTGCCAGTGTCGATACTTGGCTTCGTTATGCAGAAGCAGTCGGACTGCTTCGTGACGATGTGGAAGAGAACGGCCTTGCCACACAACAAAATGAGAGAAGCTCACAATTCAGTATTTAATATCTGAATAGTAGGGGAAAATAAAATGGGGGTCCATTTAGATCACCAGGGTGATTCGTTTCGAATCACCCTCCCCTTTAAATTCTATCTAGAAATGTCCAGCTCCGGCGCCTGGCCCCTCGAGACGTTTCGCTCCTCCCAATTAATGAAGTCAAGGATCGACTTCACTGGTCGGGGCTAACCAAGGCGCTTACGCTTTTCTGATAAGGAGGCCAATATGAAAATCAAAGAGATCATGGGAAATGTTTCTGATTTCTTCAATGATAACGTGGCACCCGTCCACAAAATCACATCAGTCGAAGTAAGGGAAGAAGAAGGCTGGCGGGTTATTGTGGAAGTCATTGAGGAAAAAGAGTACATGAAGAAATATGCAAAGGACGAAATGCTGGGCACGTATGAAGCCCTTCTTGATAAGGATAAAGAAGTCGTGTCATTTAAGCGGCTGGAAGTCCGGTACCGAAGTGCAATCGGACAGGAAATGTAACGGCAGGCGGCTAAGGGGGAATCAACTTGACAGTCTTAAGGAACACAATAAAAAAAGACAGCAGGGCCATCGTGCAGGATGATGACACGAAGGAGTTGATGACTCGTTCGCTTCATTATCTGAAAGCCGGTTACCCTTTACACTTTACAGGCCCTTCGGGAGCCGGGAAAACCTCCCTTGCACTCGCTCTAGCCAAAAAACGCAAGCGGCCGGTCATGCTTATCCATGGTAATCATGAACTGAATAATCGTGATTTGATCGGTGATTTTACAGGATACACAAGTAAAAAGGTCGTCGACCAATATGTCCGCTCCGTTTACAAAAAGGATGAAAGCGTGACGGAAACCTGGAGGGACGGCCGTCTTTTGGAAGCAGCGAAGAACGGATATACGCTTGTATACGATGAATTTACAAGATCGCAGCCAACGACTAATAATATCTTTTTATCAATTTTGGAAGAGGGGGTCATTCCTCTCTATGGTACGAAACTGACGGAGCCTTTTATAAAGGTCCACCCCGAATTTTCAGTGATTTTCACCAGCAACCCGGCAGAATATGCAGGTGTCTATGATACACAGGACGCACTTCTGGACCGTATGATCACCATCCCGGTCGATTTCATGGACAGTGAGCGTGAAGCCATGATTGTGTCGGAGAAAGCAGATCTGGTGATAGAGGAAGCGAGAATGATCACGTCGATCATCGCAAACTTGCGGGAGCAATGTACAAAGGAAAATGAACACGGGCCGAGCTTGCGTGCTTCGCTTATGATTGCAAGGCTCGCCATTGAACTTGATATTCCCATAGACGGTAAAAATGAAGAATTCAGACGTCTATGTATCGATATAGCCGGTAACAGCATGACACGAGGCATAGAAGCCGATAACCCGAGAGAGAAAGCGGAACAATTAATCATAGAAGCATGCAAAAGCAAGAACGGATAAGTAAAGGAGAGTCGACTTATGAGCCAGGAAAATGGAATCTATGTATTTTGTGCGATTCAGACGGATAAGGACGAAGCGTTTGAAGCAGTCGAATTAGAAGGTGAAAAGCGCGACGTTTTTACAATCAACTATAAAGATGCCGCCATGGTGGCAGCAGAAGTGCCGATGAAGATCTATCATCCGAAGAAAGACAATCTGTTGATGCATCAGAAGGCCGTATCGGAAGTGATGAGTAAGAATGACACGGTCATCCCCATTTCGTTCGGGAATGTGTTCCAAAGCGAAGAGGATGTAAAGGCACTTCTTGAAAACCTTTACCCTCAATTTGAAAAGCTCTTCCCGGCCATCAAAGGGAAAATCGAGATTGGCCTTAAAGTAATCGGTAAGAAAGAATATCTTGAAAAAATGGTGAAAGAGAACCCTGAAATAGAGAAGATGTCTTCTTCCGTAAAAGGAAAATCCGAATCAGCCGCCTATTACGACCGCATCAAATTGGGCGGGATGGCTCAGAATCTTTTCACTTCCCTTCAGGAAGAAATGAAGAGGGAAATCTTCGAGCCCCTTGAAGAGACAGCTGAAGCAGCAAAGGCTAATGAGCCTTCAAGCGAAACGATGCTTCTCAATGCCGCCTTCCTGATCGACCGTGACAAGGAAGAGTTATTCGATCAAAAGGTAAATGAAGCACATGAAAAGTGGAAGGATAAGGTCGACTTTCATTACAGCGGACCATGGCCGGCGTATAACTTCGTGAATATCCGTTTGAAGGTGGAAGAAGCAGGATGATCCATAAGTTGGTCAGTGCGCCGATCAATATGGTCATCAAAGTCGGAGAAAAGATCAAAGAAGAAGCCGACAAGGAGCTGTACGACCTGCCTACCATCCAGCAAAAGCTGATTCAGCTGCAAATGATGTATGAACTTGGTGAAATACCTGAAGAAGCCTTTCAGGAAAAAGAAGACGAGCTGCTTGCCCGGTATGAAATTGCAAAGCAGCGTGAAATGGAACAGTGGGAAGAATTGACGAAGAAGAAGGAATGAAGGTGAAAAGATGAGCGATTTACTTTATCTCTATGGCTTGATCCCGGCGAATGAAGCAAAAGAGGAGCCCCTTCCATCAATCAAAGGGTTTGACGGGGAAGGCGAGCTTTACACGATCGACACCGGGGATGTAACGGCCATAGTATGCTCGATCGATTCCGAAACCCATTCGGAGGAAGATTTAAAGGATAAGATCGAAAATGATATGGAGTGGCTGCAGGAGAAGGCCTTCCATCATCATGAAACCGTCTTGATGGTATCAAAGATGTACACGATCGTCCCGTTGAAATTCTGTACGCTTTATAAAAGCGAGGACAGCCTGAAAGACACCGTGGAAGGAAACCGCAATAAGCTTTTGAGCACTTTCTCCAAATTGAAGGGTAATGAAGAATGGAATCTCAAGATTTTCTGCAATGATAAAGAGCTCAGGGAAGAAGTGAGCAGCAGCAACCCGGCAATCGAAGAAAAGCGGAAAGAAATCAGCGAATTGCCGAAAGGAAGGCAGTTTTTTGAAAAGAAAAAGATCGACCAGCTGATCGATCAGGAGCTTGAAAACGAGAAAAACCGGATTTGTGAAGAAGTCCATGAAAAGCTGAAGGAAAAGGCACTTGAAGGCAATGTGAAGAAGAACTGGGGCAAGGATGTTACCGGGCGCAAGGAAAACATGGCCTGGAACAGCGTGTTCCTCATTGACGAGAACAAGGTGGATGACTTTGTCGACGAAGTGAACCGGTACAAGGAAGAACTCGGTAAAGCAGGATGGAGCTTTGAAGCCTCTGGACCCTGGCCTCCTTACCATTTCTCAAGTTTTTCATAAAATTGCCTGTTTCAGGAACTTCCGCAGCGGGAATTTAAAGATGTATAAGAGAGAATAGAAAGGGATGGTGAGCTATGACTGTAAGAGAATCAATTGAAAACAAAGATATTGCACTTATAGACATTTTAGACGTGATTCTCGATAAAGGTGTAGCCATCAAAGGAGACCTCGTCATTTCGATTGCTGGTGTCGATCTCGTCTATTTGGATCTTAGAGTATTGATTTCCTCGGTGGAAACACTGGTACAGCATAAAAATGGAACACGTAAAGAAATTAACTCAGAAAAGCTTGATAGAGAGAAGGAGGAATTGATTCATGCAACAGGTCAGCCAGACAAATGGGCGTAGCAGGATCAACTTCGATTCAGATAATCCGGAGGACGGTTTGGCACAGCTGGTTCTCACAGTCATCGAACTGGTAAGGCAGATCGTGGAAAGGCATGCGATGAGGCGGGTCGAAGGGGGCACACTGACAGATCAGCAGGTCGAGGATCTCGGCGTTGCCTTGATGAACCTTGAGGAAAAGATGGAAGAGCTGAAAGAAATCTTCGGTCTTGATGCAGAAGACCTTAACATAGATCTCGGACCTTTGGGAAGCTTGATGTAAGAGACTCCCCACGGGTTCAAAGGAGGACAACAACATGGCTATGGAACATTCCATGCAGTCGAATACAATCGTGGATGTTTTAGAGAAAGTCCTGGATAAAGGGGTTGTCATCGCAGGAGATATAACGGTCGGGATCGCCGATGTCGAACTATTGACCATCAAAATCCGTTTAATCGTCGCTTCCGTGGATAAAGCAAAGGAAATCGGCATGGACTGGTGGGAAAACGACCCTTACCTCAGCTCCAAAGCAGCTGACAACAATACCAGGGCACTCGAAGAAGAAAATAAAAAGCTTCAGGAACGTCTGGAATCACTTGAAAAAAAGATGGAAACCAATCGTTTAAATACTGCTAACCAATCAAACTAAAATAATCGGAGGTTTTTGAACCATGGCAGAGAAAAACACTAAAGTAGAAGACACAACAGTTGAAAATCAAGATAAAAAATCGACAAATGAGAAAAAGAAAAGAATGAGCGGACCGATCAAGCGTACGGTCGCGGGAAGTGTCCTTGGCGCAACAGTCGGATACCTGGCCACTCCTGAAAACGGGAAAAAGCTGCTTGGTTCAATCGACCAGGAAAAACTGAAAAGTAAATCCCTTGATTTTGGTAAAGCAGCGAAAGAAAAATCAAGAAGTGCGGTCACTTCATTGAGATCTTCCACAGCAAGCCTGTTTAAGCGTGATAAGAACACGGATGAAAATGATGAAAAGAATGAAAAAATGGAAGACGAAGAAAATGAAACAACATTAAGCTCGGATCAATCTGATGATCAAGAGTCTAACAACGACAAAGATAACGACAATGACTATGAATCTCTTAAACAAGAAAACGATCAGCTTAACGACCGTCTTCAAAAACTTGAGGATATGCTGACAAAGCTCACTGAACAAGGTGAGGATTCCGACGAAGAAGAAGACGAAGAGGATGAAGAAGAAGCAAAATCCAAAAAGAACACGAAAAAAGCGTCCAAGAAAAAAGCGGACGATGATGAAGAAGATACGGACGAAGACTCCGACGATAACGGTGAAGAAGATGATTCAGATGATGCAAAGGATGAAGACGATTCTGAAGAAGCAAAGAACGAAGATGAGAATGAAGAAGATGAAGATGACGACAATAAAGATGATAAGAAGAAAGGCAAATCAACTTCATCTAAAGGCAAAAAACGTTCTACTCGCAAATCTTCAAAATCTAAAAAAACATCATCTAAAAAAGAAGATGACAACGAAGACGAAGAAACAACACTATCAAGTGATGACGACACATCTTCTTAATTCTTAACAGGCAGACAGACAGGAGGGAAAAGTGAACATGAGCTTAGGATCTGGTGCAGATAAAGATTCAATCCTGGAATTTTTTGTACAAGCAGCGAATAAGCATGATTTTACATTGGACATCACTCTGAACGTAAACGGGGCGGTCATCACAGGCACACTGATTTCTGCTAAAGATTACTTCGACGTGCTGAGCGAAAACTTTGAAGACGGCAGCGATGTTGCGCAGAAGCTGAGCGAAGAGCTTGCAAAAGCAGGCGAACAGGTGGAAGACGGCGCATTGAGTGAAGCAAATTTCATCCATATGAAAAACACAAAAGTCTACTGCGGCGACAACAAGCCTACCCCTTCTAAAGGAAAAATCCTCTGGAGAGGCAAGCTTAGTGAAGTCAATGGATTTTTCCTGGGGAAGATATCTGAGTCGAAGAGCAGTAAATAACGTACAAACGCCCGGGGGCTGAACCTCCGGGCGTTTTAAATATGGGGATGTTTGTCTTAGGGATCTGTCAGAAGTAACCGCTTTATTGCATATTCATTTGGTCGATTATATTGACCTTATTGTTTCGGAAACTGATAGAAACGAATGAATTTGGCGTCGTCCCATCCCATATATAATTTACCTGGTGGGATTTCGTGCCGGGTTTTCCCGACTCGCCCTGCTGTTTCCCTTCACCGCCGATGATTCTGATCACTTCTTTGAGCTCCATTCCTTTTGTGATCTCTGCTAATTCCTCCTGAGTGATTTCGGGTGTGTTTGCTTCTTCTCTTGAGCTGGAGGTCGTGCTGGTGTCCGAATTGGAGCAGGCAGTCAAGGAAAGGAAAAGGACGCCGGTAAACAGGATTCTGCTTAATTTACTTTTCATGGTCATCCTCCTTGTGGATTCTTTTATAGATATAACTGAAGGTGGGCATGAAGTGTTTCAAAAATGAAGTATTTATTTGGTGAATAACTGGGTAGAAGATTATTCCTTCTTCTGCATAGGGGTTTCTGCCACCGCTCCTGCGGGTAAACAATACATAACAAAGGAGGTTGCCTTTTATGAAAGGATTATTCAGAAAGTTGATCAAATGGGGACCTATCGTCTACCCGATCTATAAGAAATACCGGAATAAAAGAAGATCTCGAAAATCGATGACGTATTGATAGAAAAAGCAGCCTGCGGGCTGTTTTTTTGTTGGGTTAAGGCTGCTGTGAGTGAATTTCGGTTGGAGAGCAGGGTGATTTTGCTGCCAGGGGTGGTATTATGAAGGGCCGGAAGAGGGATATGATCCATTCTGAGGATTTATGATCCATTTCGGAGATTTATGATCCAAATTAGAAATATATGATCCATTCGACAAAAAATACGTTCCATTTTCCGGAAATATGATCTTTCAAGAATGATGCTAATTTACGCGCGTAGAGACCGTAACCCAAACAACCAATCTCCTCTTCCAAGCCTACAGCTTCCAAGCAGGATCATTCAAGAACAATAATCAAACAAGACCACACAAAAAAGCTCCCCGAGACGAATCTCAGAGGAGTTTTCTAACGTATAGATTAATGTGATGTTCTTCTCATTCCTCTTAGCAGCAGGCTTAGAAGGAATACGAAGATAATGGCTCCGATCAATGCAGGGATAATCGCGATTCCTGCCAGTGACGGGCCGAAGCTTCCAAGTAATTCTCCGCCGATCCAAGCCCCGATGATACCTGCGATGATATTTCCGATGACTCCTCCTGGTACGTTTTTACCTAAGATCAATCCGGCTAACCAGCCGATGATTCCTCCGACGATTAAATATAAAATGAAACCCATTACTACTACCTCCAATGTTTAATTTAGTATGATGTATCGTTACTACTTCTTTTCCCGTTTCTCAAAGATTCAAACCCTAGTACGTCGTGATCTGGAAGATTTTTTGCAGGACATACATGATATATTTAACTGCAGGAAGCTTGTCCTGATATTTCTTATATTCTACTGTATATGTGCCGTCTTCGTTGTTCCAGATCCGCTTGAAATAATCGTCCACGGACTTGATTAACGGACTGTCAGTTGTAGAGACAAGCTTGATGTCTTCTTCAAGATTGTAGTCATCGAGGTTTCTTGACGTATAGTTGGTGGACCCGCCGATGACGATTGATTGTTTCTTCCCTTTGACGTAGATGAACTTCGAATGATACTGTTCTTTGTTTGTGTCATACCAGCGGATTTTGATGTGTTTTTCGTTTAAATTATGCAGCTCCGATGCGATAGGCAGGTTGGGAAGCCCTATCTTTTCCTGGCCGAATGCGTTTTGGTTCGGGTCTAGTACAATCCGGACATCCACCTTGCGCTCTGCTGCATCTTCAATGGCATCGATGATATCCCGGTCGGCCAGATAGAACATCCCGATCCAGATTTCGTCGCCTTCCTCTGCTTCATCCATCGCTTTGACAACATGATCCTGAACTTTACTTTCGGTGATGATCTTTGCCTTAACGGATGACCCTTCCCCTTGCCCTGAAGGGGTGATCAGCTTATCAAGCTCTTCATTTGTCGGGAACTTGCTTTCATCACCGCCGGAATATGCTGCAACCGCTCTTTCTGCTTTTACCATGTCCTTCAGGATTTCTCCTTTAACCTTGAAGGCGATGTTGGAGTGGAAGCCGCTTGCGTCATGCGGGTTCGCTGAGAGAATCATTCCGGCATCTTCCGATATGACCACTTTCCGATGGTTCGCTTTTACGTTCAACAGTTTTAAATAAGATCTCGCGGTCACTTTAGGAGCTGAAGGGGCCATTGGATTGGGAAGCCATCCGGTCCCCTCCTGACCGAACCATCCGAGGGCAGCCCTCCATACCCCTGAATAAATGAGATTCGGGTCACGGAGCCGGTTCAGATTCGTATAAATGACTTCCGCCCCCATCTTCTCGAGGGGATCAATTTGCTCAGCCTTATGGGAACGATAAGTGGTATTGACGTGATCCGTGATGAAGATGACTTTCAAGTCAGGCTTCTTTTTCATCTGTTCCTTGATCTTTTTCGATAATGTCTCGCTTAGCTTAGGATAAGGGCGTTTGCCGTCTGTGTAGCCGTTCACAAGAAAGAGGTCCAGCACAAGAAAATCATCTGCTTCCTCAATCGTTTTGTATACTTCCTTGAAAATGTTTTGATCGTACACTTCCTTGCCGTTCTGGTCGTATGTAAGGTCGTACAAAAACTCTACGTCCTTCTGGGGAAGCGTGTATTCACTGCCTTCATATGATATACCCGACGGCAGCGGCTTTATGCGGTTGTAGAGCATGATCCCCGCGAGGATAAGAATGACAGCACCGCCAATCCACCATTGTTTTTTCTGATACCACTTTTTCTTCTTTTTCAATTGAATTCCCCTGTTCTTCTGTTTTTTTTCTTACTATACCCGTAACGGTAGCAATAAAATCCTATTTACACAGGGTGCAGGAAATAATTTATAAGGTTTATCAGTTTGCTTGAAGGGAAGTCTGCTATATCATGGGGGTAAGAAAATTGAATTTCAGGAGGGAACGGCAGTGAAGAACCCAAAGATAAAAGCATTTGTATTTGATGCGTACGGTACCCTTTTCGATGTCCATTCAGTCATAGAGAAATGCAACGAATTGTTTCCGGGAAAAGGAGAGGATATCAGCGGGATCTGGAGGCAGAAGCAGCTTGAATACAGTTTCCTGCGCCAGCTGATGGGAAGGTATTCGACATTCCTTGAGATCACAAGGGATGCACTCCGTTATGCTTGTAAAGAAGCGGGCGCGGAGTTGACGGGGGATACGGAAACACAGCTTATTGATGCCTACCTGAAACTTCAGCATTATGAAGAAACGGAAGAAGTATTGAAGAAGCTGGAGGCTTATCAAAGGGCAATCTTCTCAAACGGATCATTCGATATGTTGTGTCCGCTGGTCGATCAGTCCCCATTCGGCCCTCTTCTGGACGAAGTGCTGTCAGTGGATGATGTGAAACAGTTCAAGCCTACTCCGATGGCTTATCAGCTGGTCCTTGACAGGCTCGGAGTGAAGAGGGAAGAAGTCTTGTTCATGTCCTCGAACACGTGGGATATCGCCGGGGCGGTGAGCTTCGGATTTCATACCGCCTGGATCAACCGGCAGGGGAAAGAAATGGACGAGCTCGGCGTGGAGCCGGACTATGTATACAATGATCTGCGCGGGCTTCTGGAGCATGTCTGATGAGGGAAGTGGATATCGGCCGGCGGGGCTGATATCTGCTTCTTTGTGAAAGGAAAAAATGTCACTTACGGCGAAAGGATAAAAAACGACTTTAAAATAGGAGCTGTTCTGAAGTGGTGCCTGAACATGTTGAAATAAAAGGAGTAGAGGTTGATCCGGAGACACGGTGCCGGCATTATCATAGTGAACGGGATATCATCGCGATAAAATTCAAATGCTGCAATACGTATTATCCTTGCCACCTCTGTCACGAAGAGAAGACCGGTCATGAACCGGTTAAATGGACCAAAGAGGAATGGGATACAAAAGCCGTTTTATGCGGCAGCTGCGGGAATGAATTGACGATCATGCAGTATATGAAATGCCAGTCGGTTTGTCCGCATTGTCAGTCTGCTTTCAATCCGGGGTGCAGGAATCATTATCATCTTTATTTTGAAGGGTAGAAGAACCCTGTGTTCCACGTGAAACGAAGGAGGAATGAACATGACTAAGGAAATCGCAACGTTCGCAGGCGGGTGCTTCTGGTGCATGGTCGAGCCTTTCGATGAACAGGAAGGCATTTTAAGCATCCGGTCCGGTTATACCGGAGGGGAGACGGAGCGCCCGGTTTATAAAGAGGTGATATCGGGCGATACGGGACATAGAGAAGCGGTGCAGATCACTTTCGATCCCGATACATACCCTTATGAAAAGTTATTGGAGCTATTCTGGCAGCAGATCGATCCGACAGATGACGGCGGCCAGTTCAAAGACCGGGGCTCGTCGTATCGGGCGGCGATATACTACCACAATGAATCACAAAAAGAGCAGGCGATACAATCGAAGACTGAGCTGGCTGAAAGCGGAAAGTTCAATTCTCCGATTGTGACGGAGATCCTTCCGGCAGTCCCTTTCTATGAAGCGGAAGAGTATCACCAGGATTTTCATAAGAAAAATGCCTTCCGATATGCCTTGTACAAAAGAGGGTCCGGCAGGGAAGCGTTCAAGAAGGAATATTGGCCGGAGGACCGCTCGCATCTGCGCGTATCACTGAGCGATATGCAGTACCATGTAACCCAGGAAAACGGGACGGAGCCTCCGTATGAGAATGAATATTGGGATAACAAAGAAGAGGGGTTATATGTCGATATCGTAAGCGGTGAGCCTCTGTTCACATCGAACGACCAATACGACAGCGGATGCGGATGGCCGAGCTTCACGAAGCCCGTGATGGACGCAAGTGTAAAAGAGCGATATGACCTTTCGCATAAATCGACACGTGTGGAAGTGCGAAGCCGTGAAGGGGACTCCCATCTCGGCCATGTCTTTACGGACGGTCCAGGACTAAAGGGGCTGAGGTACTGCATCAACTCTGCAGCGCTCAGATTCATCCCTAAGGACCGCCTTGCATCGGAAGGGTATGGTGACTTTTTGATTTTATTTAAATAGAATACGTGGTTTAGGCGCAGGGACTGGCCCGTCAATTTCATACAAAAAAAGCCCCCTCGAATCAGATTCAAGGGGTGCCTGGTGTTTATCAGTCCTGCGGACGGTTCTTTTCGGCTTTGGCCCGTCCAGTTGTGAACTCCACCATTTCGGAGCTTGTGCGATTTCCTCTTTTAGCATTGGTATTTGCCTGTGCATTGCGGTTTCCCTGCTTTGTGCGGCCCATACGATTCCCTCCTAAAAAGTACTCTTGCCTTAATAGTGTTGGAAATGCGGAGAGGAAATATTCCTTCAACTTGCTTCTCACCGCCGTCAAAAACTGACAGCTTTCGTTTTCTTCCCTGATATTTCCCGGGCTATATTTCGACGTTATCCGAGCTGGTCATCCACCCTGGTCAGCGGTTCTTTTGCCGGTCCTTCCACGACTGTGCCATCCACTGCAAACCTGGATCCGTGGCAAGGGCAGTCCCATGTGTGGTCCCCATGGTTCCATGAACATTCACATCCCATATGGGTGCAGGTTGTATCGACTACGAAGAGATTTCCCTGTTCATCCCTGTATCCGCCGCATCTTCTGCCATTCACCAGGACAATGGCACCTTCGCCGTTTTCGATATCGTCTGCTTTCTTTGTCGGGATATCCAATTTCCCTTTTACGAGTTGTCCCGCTACATTGGCATTTTCCTTTAAGAATCGCTTGATGCCCGGGTCCGCTTTAAATCGGGAAGGCTTGAAGAGGTCGCTGTATAGATTGTGGTTCCCGAGTATATGATCGGAAAGGATCTGTCCGGCAAGGGTGCCGAGTGACATCCCCCATTTGCGGAAACCTGTGGCGACGAGGATGGCCGGATGTTTTTGCGTCAATGGACCTATATATGGCACTTTATCTAGTGAGATGAGATCCTGGGCGGACCAATTGTATTTAACTTCCTCGATTCCAAAAACTTTGTTTCCGAATTCTTCGAGCGCCTCGTAGTGCTTCAGTGTATCTTTACCCTGTCCGGTTTTGTGGTTGTCGCCGCCGATCAGGACAAGTTTCTCCCCGTTTGTGTCTTCCGTATAGCGGAGGGAGCGTGTCGGGTCTTCTGCACTGAGATACATGCCGCCTGGGAAATCCTTCGTTGTCTTCGCCGCAACTGTATAGGAGCGGTCAGGTTTTAGCCGGGCAAAATAGGCGCCCATCCCGTCATAGAAAGGGAAGTGAGTGGCAATGACGACATATTCACTGTCGATGTGATAGCCCTCCTCCGTCACCACCTGGGTACTTTCTCCTTCATTGATGGTCGTTGCAGTCGTTTCTTCAAAAATTTGACCGCCGTTGTTTATGATGCTGTCAACGAGTGCCTTCAGATATTTCACAGGGTGAAACTGCGCCTGTTCTTTCATGACGACAGCATTTTTAATCGGAAGGTCGATTGGCAGCTTCTCCATCAGTTCGCTTTCGATTCCTAAGGTGAGATATGCTTCAAACTCCTTCTCCACCTTTTTCTTGTATTCATCCGTGGTGGAGTAAATGTATGCATCCTGCTTGGAATGATCGCACTGAATGTTTTCATTCTTGATTGTTTCCTCCATGAAAGAAAGAGCCTTCATATTTCCTTCGTAGTATTTCTTGGTGAATCCCTCTCCGAAATGATTGATGAGTTCATCGTAGATCAACCCGTGCTGGGCGGTGATTTTGGCAGTCGTATGTCCGGTGGTGCCGTTAACAAGACGGCCGGCATCGATCAGAGCCACTTTCTTGCCGCCTTTTGCGAGGAGATAGGCGGCAGTGATCCCCGCGATTCCTCCGCCGACAACGGCTACATCGGTTTTAATATTTTGTCCAAGCTTCGGGAATGCAGGTATCTCGGCAGATTCCCGCCAAAACGGTTCTGGCTGCTGGTTGAGTGGGTGATTGTTTTGAGTATTCATGAGTTTGCTCCTTTTCGGTTATTTTCTCTACACATTTTTCCCTAATACCGGAAGAATAAGCAGGTTTTTGGAAAAGAAGACAAAAAAGAGGTTAACCCTTTAAAAGGCTAACCTCCGAACACTGAGATATTAGAAGATTTCTAAAGCCTTGGCCGTCTTCTCTGCAGAATCGACGGTTTGCTTCAGAAGCATGGAGATCGCACTACTTAAAAATGCGCTTTTAAACGTATTCCCTCATCACTGCTGACTCAGTTCCCATCAAACCAATGCCGGCTTGCGTGTCTCTGCTGCTGCAAGTCCTGCTTTATTCAGAAAGTTCCACGGCTGATTGAAGTGAGGCTGGAAGAAGAAATCGACAAAGCCGAGTTCATCTATCGTCATGCCAGTCTGAATGCAGACGCTGAGTGTATTAATTGATTGGGTGACATCCGCTTTTGACAGTACCTGCGCCCCAATGATTTTACGGCTTTCAGGCAGATAGCTGACTTTTAATAACACATTCTCCGCTGTCGGCATAAATTCTGGACGGTGCTTTTCAAATATTGTGATACTTTTCACATGGATGTCCATCGCTTGTGCACTTGTTTCAGTTAAGCCGGTTGATGCCATGTTCAGGTCATAAATGTGCAGGCCTGATGTTCCCTGTGTACCAACATTTTTCATGACCGGTTCAAGCAGGTTGCGTGCAACGAGTGTACCCATTCGGACTGCATTTGTTGCAAGCGGGATATAGGCAGCCTGACCTGTCGGATTGTATTTCACTGCACAGCAGTCACCGGCTGCAAGGATGTCAGGGTCGCTTGTGTGCATATAATCATCCACTGTAATTGCCCCGTTTGGCAGCATGTCTACTTTTCCTTTTAAAAGCTCTGTGTTCGGGCGGAAGCCGACACACATGATCACCATGTCAGTCTCGACGCGTCCTTTATTGGTTACAATAGATTCAACAGACGTATCACCTTCAAAACGAGTAACAGTTTCGCCGAGCCGCAGTTCCACGCCGCGGTCAATGAATTCCTGCTCTACCTGATCTGTAAATTCCTGATCAAGGTATTTATTCAGAATACGTTCCACACCGTCAATCAACGTTACTTTTTTACCTGCCTGCTGGAATGCTTCTACAAGCTCAACGCCAATATAACCTGCGCCGACAATCGTGACGTGCTTAGCGTCGCGTGATTTTTCGATGATTGTATTTGCCTGATTGAAGTTCTTCGCTAACAGGACGTTATCCAGCTTAATACCATCGATTGGCGGGATGATCGGCCATGAACCGGTTGCCATGACGAGCTTATCGTAGCTGTCATTCATTTCTTCACCAGTGATCAGGTTCAACGCTTTGATCTGCTTGCGCGCTGTATCGATTTCCTGTACGGCGTGCTGCATTTTCATTGTAATGCCCAGATTTCTCAGTTGTTCAGGTGAGCTGTAGAAAAGGCCCTGAGGATCTTCAACTACACCGCCGACATATAATGCTAAACCACATGAAAGAAAGGACACATTATCGTTTTTCTCATAGACTGTAATGTCTGCTTCAGGATACATATTTGCCATATTTGTTACAGCTGCTGTTCCAGCGTGAGTACTTCCGATTACTGCAATTTTCATGGGTGAATTCCTCCTAAGTTTTAATTGTGAAATATTTCACAATATCTATTTGACTTAAGTATACGACGGTTTGGAATAGAATACAAGTATTTTGTTCAGCATTTCACAAACTACTATATTTTTATCCGGACTCCATAATAAAGGGTGGGGATAAATCCGGTTTCAGCAAATTATTCAACTGTATAAGCCATTCCTCTTAATCGCAATGCCGCATTCTAATGAGATCACCACAACTTATTCAATTCTTTACATTTTTTAATCGAGAGAGTGCAGGGTGCTTTCACATAGATGCGGCTCACCCGGGACGGGGTAAGCCGGAAGCTTATAGAATCATTACAAATATGAATCACTCAACTTTCGTCCCCGCTGCGCCGCTCCACTTAACTCGTCACTACCCTCAGCCCGACAACCGCCACAACAATCAGCGTTAAAAAGAAAATACGCTTGCGGTCTGCAGGGTCTCCATAAAATATCATACCCACGAGAACGCCGCCGATTGTACCCATACCGGTCCAGACGGCATAGGCCACGCCAAGCGGAATGCTGGTCATGGCGAATGAGAGGAGGTTCAGGCTCGCTATAAAGCCGCCGATCAGAAAGATAAATCCGCTGATTTTTTTTCCTGTTGAAATCCGCTGCATGCCGTTTACACCAAGCACTTCACAGAATCCCGCTATAATCAATGCAATCCAGCTCATGATTCCTGCGCCTCCTTATCATTCGCATCCGTGACAAATTTCAGGCCAATTACGCCTATAAGAAGCATGAGGACAAAGAACACCACGCCTGCATTGATGTCAGCCTCAAAGAAGATCATATCTACGATTACAGTACCCAATGTTCCAAGCCCAACGAAGACTGCATAGACGGTTGCTGTCGGCAGGCGAGTCGAAGCCATCAACAGTCCTGTGAAGCTCACGAGAATCGCTGCGATTGTCAGCGTCCACGTCAATCCGTCATTCGCATATTTCAAGCCGGTCGCCCAGCCGATTTCAAACAGTGCCGCAACCGCTGTGACAAACCACCACATAAAAATCGCTCCTTTTCTATTGAAAAAATAAAAAACCCGGGACATATCACTGTTAAAGTGGTATCTCCCGGGCTTTTCTCCCTCCGTGTACAAAGATCGCTCTTTGCGCTTTCTCTCGGACCAGACCCGTAATGGCGGAACCCTAGAAAGTCTTTAAATGTCTATGGAGTTTTCGGTATCTATCTTAGTACGGGTGTGGCGTGAAGTCAAGTGAGGCGGGTTGTGCATAGCGGGGACTGAGGTTGAATGATCATCGCCGCCTTATGACCGCCTCCGTTTCCTCCATACAATATTAATGGATTTTGCTTGTGTTCTTCGTTAACTTTATGCAGTTCCGATGGGGTCAGTCCTGCATTCTCTAAAGTGACCACTTTTGGTGGTTCGCTTTACTTTCAACAGTGTTAAACAAAAAGAGATCAACCCTAAAAAGGGTCAATCTCCTGGCAGGTCAATCATTTATGAAGATTTCTTTAAAAGCTCTGCCGTTTTCTCAGCAGAATCGACGGTTTGTTTCAGGAGCATGGAGATCGTGACAGGTCCGACTCCGCCGGGTACCGGCGTGATGGCTCCTGCTTTCTCGTAACAGGAGTCATAATCAACGTCTCCGATGTTTCCTTTATTGTAGCCGGCATCGAGGATGACCGCGCCTTCCTTCACCCATTCACCCTTGATGAAGTTCGGTTTTCCTACGGCCGCTACGACGATGTCGGCCTGCGATACGATATCCGCAAGGTTTTCTGTATAGGAATGACAAGTCGTGACGGTGGCATTCCGGTTCAACAGCATCATCGACACGGGTTTGCCGAGAATCGGACTCCTGCCGATGACGACGGCATGCTTCCCTTCAACTGCTACGTCGTAGAAATCGATGATATTCATGATGGCGGCCGGTGTGCACGATGGATATTCGCCGAACCCGAAGGATGTCCGTCCGAAGCCGAGGCTGGTCACCCCGTCTACGTCTTTTTCAATGGAAATCGCTTCGAAGGCGGCACGTTCATCGATATGTTCAGGGACCGGATGCTGAAGAAGGATGCCGTGTACATCGTCATCACTGTTTAACTCGTTGATGACACTCAACAGCTCACTTGTTGCCGTTTCTTTCGGCAGATGGATGCGGCGGGACTCCATGCCGATTTTTTTGCAGGCATTCCCTTTCATCTTCACGTAAGTTTCGGACGAGGAATCGTCACCGACAAGCACGGTGGCAAGACAAGGCACGATCCCTTTTTCCTTCAATGCAGACACTCTCAATCTCAAGCTTTCCTTCACTTCTGTCGCTACACGTTTACCGTCTAGAATCAATGGTTCCACTGCAATCCCTCCTGTAATTGGTTAAAGACTGTTCTCCCGAGTTCCCAGCTTCCTTTGAAGCAAGTTTTGCGAAAAGAGCCTAACAAAAAAAGACAAGGGTGTACCCTTGCCTTTTGCCCAGGCGATCGGCATGATGGCTGATGATAGAAATAAGTCGCAGCTCCCCTGTGGTTCGTTCCACGTTTTCGCCAGTCACTGCTAATAATTAAGTTCATACTCATTATAACACGAATATAAAATAAATATCTAGTCTTATTGTTCGTGTTTTTTGTAGGGCTACATCAAAAGACTGAGTGCAATACCCGTCAATGTTTCTACATCTTCTCTTCCCTTATAGCCGATTTGCCATAGCAATCGTTTTCATAAAATGAAAGCAGGCAAAACAATTTGGGAGGAATGATTATGCTGAAAAATAAAGTGATCATGATTACGGGAGCATCAAAAGGGCTGGGAAGGGAATTGGCCCTTCAATTTGCAAGGGAAGGTGCGAGGCTGGCCATATGTGCGCGGAACGGGGGACCGCTTAAAGAAGTCGAACTGGAGATGCGTTCACAGGGAGCAGAAGTTGTGGCGGTTACTGCAGATGTATCGGTTGCCAAGGATGTCGACCGATTTGTTTCGGTGACAGAGGAGGCGTTTGGAAGGATCGATGTGCTGATTAATAATGCTTCCATCTTTGGACCGGGGCCGAGGCTGTTGGCCGATTATCCTGAAGAGGACTTCATGGAGGTGCTGCGAATCAACACCTTCAATCCGTTCATCGTCACCAAACGGGTTCTGCCGGGTATGCTGATGAGAAATGATGGGTCGGTCATCAATCTGACATCCGAAGCAGGGAAAACCGGATTTGCTGAGTGGGGGGCATACGGTATCTCCAAATTTGCGGTCGAGGGACTTACAGGCACGTGGGCAGATGAACTTCAGGAAACCGGAGTCCGCATCAATATGGTGGATCCGGGTGAAATGAACACCGGCATGCACGAAGAAGCCGTTCCGGATTGTGAGTATCCGTTAGCTGAGCCTCATGAGCATATGGATATTTTCCTTTACCTTGCGTCTGAAGCAGCGAAGGATGTTTCAGGCAAACGGTTTGAAGCACAGGAGTTCTCTTGGAATCGGGGTGGGGAACATGAATGAGGCAATCTTTGAGATACCCCGTCAGCTGAATGCTTCAGCCCCGGTCGAGCTCTCCGGGAACAGCAGGGACGAAGTGAAACTGATGGTGCTGAACAGGAAGACGGGCGGTGTTGGGCAC
Organism: Bacillus sp. BKU_1; assembly: GCA_051294195.1. Classification (GTDB taxonomy): domain Bacteria; phylum Bacillota; class Bacilli; order Bacillales; family Bacillaceae_B; genus Rossellomorea. Next base: position 441,018 of record CP193985.1, read on the forward strand.
TCACGCTTCACCCAGCTCCACACACAATTGAAAAAAGGCGATGTCCTTGTCGTCAACAACAGCAGGACTATCCCGGCATCACTGAGGGGGAGGCAGGGCAGCCGGGAAGTGGAAGTCCGGCTGTCGAGGAAGGTCTCTGGCTCTGACTGGGATGCTTTGATCCTGGGTCCTGTTTACGATGCCAGAATGCCGATTGCCTTCGGTGACGGCGTAACAGCCGTCATGTCCGGGAAGGGAAGTGAAAAGCCCTTGGTCCGCCTAACCTTTAGTGTGGAAGGCGCTTCGTTTTATGATTTTTTATATAGGAATGGACAGCCGGTCCGCTACGAATACATCGATGCACCGTGGCCGCTCGACTTTTATCAAAATGTATACGGGTCCGTTCCTGGATCTGTGGAAATGGCCTCGGCAGGCAGGGCTTTCTCGTGGAAACTGATCTCGAAGCTGCGTGCCGAAGGGATCGAGGTTGTGTGCCTGCAGCTTCACGCCGGACTCAGCTATTATGGAGATGACCGCTGGCCGAATCCAGTGCATCACCCAGAGGAATATCATATTCCCCGGGAGACGGCGGACAGTATACGCCGGGCGAAGCGGGAAGGCAATCGGGTGATCGCAGTCGGGACGACGGTCGTCCGGGCCCTTGAAACCGTGGCGGCCGGCCATGACGGGAATGTGGCAGCTGCGAGAGGCGTGACAAATCTTTATATCACAAAAGAAAGTCCCCTCCGCGTCGTGGACGGACTGATCACCGGGCTTCATGAACCGGAAGCGAGCCACCTCGATCTCCTGCAGGCATTTGTTCCCCGTGACCAACTCATGAGTGCTTACAGGACCGCTGTTGCGAAGGGATATTTATGGCATGAGTTCGGGGATATGAATTTGATTTTATGAGTGTTGGTTGATGCATTAGTTCATGGCGGAGTCACCTGGTATATGTGAAAATTCGACAGGTCGAGCAGAAATCCTGTGGTTTCGCGCACAACACCAATTTCTATCCTAATCCAGCTTCAAAGCCACCCAATACAATAAGAAAATCAGGTGAAATCATGAAACTTCATCATATAGGCATCAACGTCAACAGCCTGGAACGTTCAAAACGGTTTTATCAAACTCATTTCGATTTTAAAGAGGAGTTCACTGCTGTCATCGGGAGCGAGGAAATCGTATTTTTAAAGAGGGACGAAGAGCGGCTTGAACTCATTCAAGATGGGTATTCTGCATCGTTACAATCCCGGGTCCACTTTGCATGGCAAACCTCTGATTTGGACGAGGAAATAAAGCGCCTCTCGCGGAAGGGACTGGAACCCGTCGAAGGGCCAGTTCAGCTGGATAACGGCTGGAGAGCAGTCTTTTACAATGGGCCGGATGAAGAATTAATTGAGCTGATCACAATAACATAAAAACTGAGAAGGTTTTTTTATTCTATGGCATATTTATCTCCAGCAATTGATTGGAGTGGAAGACGAAGACTCCTATCAGTAAAGCGGAAGGGCTTTGCTCAGAGGCTTATGACATGTGCCTCTAAGCCCTGCAGCTAGACAGTTAACCAACTTGAGCAGGCTCCCCGCTCGCCCGCGGAAAGCGAAGTCTTCCACGGAAATCAATTGCGGTAATAGGAGGGATACGATAAAAAATACCTCACCAACCCGATCGGTTTTATGAAATTTTTTTGTTCTCCCATCTGTGTTACAGTTATCCGGGTGTGATGAAATTAACAGATTGGGAAGGGATTTTCATGAAAAGAGAATTCGTGATTCGCTGGGCGTTTTTCTTCGTCGGCCTGCTTGTACTGGCCCTCGGGATCACGCTGACGATCAAAGGAAAAGACCTCGGAATTGGCCCTTGGGATGTATTCCACTACGGCCTCTTTAAACAGCTCGGTCTCACGATCGGGACATGGTCGATCATCGCCGGATTCGTTATCCTGCTGATCACCGGCCTCGGAACCAGGTCATTCCCGAAGATCGGTGCGTTTCTAAATATGCTTTTAATTGGTATTTTCATAGATGTATTTAATTATCTGATTCCTGATCCGGAATCACTCCTGGCACAGGCAGTCGTGTTTGCGTTCGGGATCATCGTACTCGGATACGGTATCGGGCTCTATGTATCAGCAGATCTTGGGGCGGGCCCGAGGGACAGCCTCATGCTCCTTGTTGTCGAGAAGACGGGCTGGAAGGTGCAGTGGGTCCGGAATGGAATGGAGATTATCATCTTTTTCTTCGGATGGATGCTCGGAGGACCGGTCGGAATCGGCACTGTGGTGATCGCCCTCGGACTCGGTTCGATCGTCGGGATCTCCCTGCCGCAGAGCAAACGGCTCCTTAACTATGTATTGGCAAGACCTTTATCCAAAAGTAACAATCCCCTTGCAAGCTGAGGGGATTGTTTTTTTATATGTATTGGCCATCGATGAAGCTGCTCGGGTCCAGGGGAAGAGCGGCCATTTTGGCGATTTGATAATAATATTTTTGATCGTATATCTGGCTTGCACGGGGTCCGGGTGCGAATAGATGGTGAAAAGCTTCGTTGAAGTACGGATCGGGATAATTAATCATGAAATCTACATTTTTATCCGCTATTTCAGGTGAACTTAATAGGATTTTGACAAATTTTTATAGCACCCATGAATCATGCTGCAGATTGGGACGCGGTACCTGTCCCCCCGACCCGCCTTCCTTATTAAGAAAAAGGATTTCTACAGCCGGGAGAGAACTATTATTGTAAAGGAGTGGATGGAAAATGGAATTTAGCTATCATGTATGGGCGGCCCGAAAGCTGCTGGGTCATTTGAAGACACTGCCGCGGGACATTTTTCAGAAGGAGATTCAAAGCGTGTTTTCGTCGGTTGAACGGACTCTCTTTCATCTGTATGAAGTGGATGCGATATGGTTTTCAAGGTTGAAGGGAGAGCCTTATCCGGTGGATAAGAAGAGGTTTGAGACACTTGAAGAATGCGAGATGGATTTCTCGGATTTACATAGCGAGATCCTTGACTGGCTCGATGATATGTCTGATGGGACGGTTACCATCCGTTATCGAACGAGTACAGGTGAAGCATTCCAAAATACAAGGAATGAAATCCTGAAGCACCTTGTCAACCACGGTACCTATCACCGCGGGAATATTTCCGCCATGCTCCGGCAGCTCGGTGAAAAAGGAGTCTCGACGGATTATATCTATTATCTCCGTGAAAAAGGAGACGTGCTTCTATGAGGGAACTGGTGGGTCACTGCGAGTCCTGCGGGAAGCCGGTTTACTGCCTGGATGGTTTTTTCAACGGGGTGAAAAAAGACAGCGGGAAGGTTGTTTGTTTCGACTGTGAGGAAGAGGGGGAGAAAGATGGGTCATGAGTATGCAGTTCGTTTGGTTTCATTGCTGAAGGAAAATCAAAACGGAGAAAACCGGGAAGCGATGGAAAACTATATGCGCAATCAATTCCAGTTCTTCGGCATCAAGACCCCGGAGCGGAATGCGCTGATGCGTGAGTTTTTAAAAGAAAACAGAAAGCCTCCGGTGGAAGAGCTGCCGGAAATTGTGCGCACCCTTTGGGATCAGCCGCAGCGCGAGTGCCAGTATGCTGCGATGACACTGCTCGATAAGCAGGTAAAGCTTCTTACGAGGGAGCACCTGCCTCTTTTGGAGGAAATGGTCTTATCGAAATCCTGGTGGGATACGGTGGATCACATCGCCCCTCATCTGGCAGGCAGGATACATGAAAAAGAAAATGCGGACGAGTATCTCGAAAAGTGGATACAGGCTGATGATTTCTGGCTGAACCGGACGTCGATCCTCCACCAGCTGAGGTACAAGGAGAAGACGGATGAAAGCCGTCTCTTCCGTTATATCCTCATGCACAATGAATCGAAGGAGTTCTTCATCCAGAAAGCAATCGGATGGGCGCTCCGGGAGTATTCAAAAACATACCCGGAAGCAGTAAGGAAGTTCATCGAAAGTGAAAGTCTTGCCCCGTTAAGCAAAAGGGAAGGCCTGAAGCATATTAAGAGGCTCGAAAAAGTGAAGTAGAGAGTTTCAGAACCCATATGTTTTGAATGAACCCTCCCTCATTAGGTATGATAGGAACAATAATGATGAGGAGGTCATATTATGGACTTCATGCTGCAGCGTCCCGATTCGCAGGAAGGAGTGAACATCAACACGCTTCTCCAGGATAAGCAGTCGGCAGTCATCTTCGTCCGCCACCTTGGCTGACCGATCTGCAGGAATTACCTCACGCAGTTGCGTGAGCGCGTTGAAGAATTCGATAAACGAAATATCCAGCTTGTCGTGATCGCTCCGTCAAAAGGAAGCTTTGTCTCGCAATTCCTTGATGAATTCGGACCATTTCCATTCACGATCTACGGCGATCCGTCCCGCGAAGGCTACAAGCAGGCGGGCACCGTCACCATGCCGAAATGGAAGCTGCTCGGAAAAGCCCTGTTCGGCTTCGTGACAGGAAAAGTGAAGAACTTCATGCCGGACGACCAAAAACAGAAGAAATTCGTCCAGAAATCGATGAAAACCCAGGACGTATATATCCAGGGCGCCACCTTCCTATTCGACGAAAAAGGAAAAGCCGTCTGGAAGCACATCGACCAGTCCCCGGAAGATCACGCGAGCATTGACACGCTGCTGGATAAAATTGATACGAAATTACAAAAGCCAGTCAGTTAAGTGGGCTGGGAAAGACTAATCAACGAGATGATAAAAAGGCGACCTTAACATGCTTTCAAGGGTCGTCTTTTTTCGTTTAAGAGTTATATTTTATATGAGGTTAATCTAAATTTATGGACAATCCAGCAGTTGATTGGAGTGGAAGACGAAGACTCCTGCGGGAAAGTAGCTTATGTGAGACCCCGGAGGAGCGCAGCGACGAGGAGGCTCACGGGCTACCCGCGGAAAGCGAAGTCTTCCACGGAAATCCACTGCGGTATAGAAAATACTTTAGAAGATAGTAAGAATCTCTAGAACTAAAATAAAATCTGCAGTATTTTTCATAAATCGGGCACACTAAACCGTATGATTTCCGCAGAATTTTTTTGTCCATCATGAAAAAACATGTTAAACTAAAAAGTAGATTAAAAACAAGAGAAAGTAATGAAAAATCTGATATTTAATGTATTTCTGGAGTGGACAACTGTTTATAAAGCGCTTACAAAAGAGCTTACATATTAAAGGAGGATATCCAAATGACAAGCAAAACTCTTGATGCATTTTTGCAGGAAAACCTGGAAGATCTTAAATCCCGGGGGTTATACAATGAAATCGATCCGTTAGAAGGTGCGAACGGACCTGTCATCACTATCAAAGGAAAGAAGCTCGTGAACCTTTCCTCCAATAACTATCTTGGGCTGGCGACAGACGAGCGCCTGAAAAAAGTAGCAATTGAAGCCATTAAAGAATATGGTGTAGGTGCAGGTGCGGTCCGTACAATCAACGGTACGCTTGATCTGCATGTGAAGCTTGAGGAAAAGCTTGCCCAGTTCAAGGGGACAGAAGCAGCAATTGCATACCAATCAGGCTTCAACTGTAATATGGCGGCGATTTCAGCAGTCATGGATAAAAATGATGCCATCCTTTCTGACGAGCTGAACCATGCTTCCATCATCGACGGCTGCCGTCTTTCAAAAGCAAAGATCATCCGTTTCAATCACTCTGATATGGAAGATCTCCGCGCGAAGGCGAAGGAAGCGAAGGAATCCGGCCAATACAATAAAATCATGATCATCACGGACGGTGTGTTCTCGATGGACGGAGATGTATGTAAGCTTCCTGAAATCGTTGAGATCGCTGAAGAATTCGACATAATGACATATGTGGATGATGCCCACGGTTCAGGTGTCCTTGGAAAAGGTAAAGGAACAGTGAAGCACTTTGGTTTGCAGGATAAGGTCGATTTCCAAATGGGTACCCTTTCGAAAGCGATCGGGGTAGTCGGCGGATATGTGGCAGGAACCCAGAACCTGATCGACTGGCTGAAAGTCCGTTCACGTCCATTCCTGTTCTCCACTTCCCTTACACCGGCTGACGTGACGGCTTGTACAGAAGCGCTCGACCTTCTGATGAACAGCACGGAACTACAGGACAAGATGTGGGAAAACAGTACTTACTTGAAAGAGCACTTGGAAAAGCTTGGTTTTGACATCGGCAAAAGTGAAACACCGATCACACCGGTCATCATCGGTGAAGAGCAGGCGACCCAGGATTTCAGTAAGCGTCTTTACGAAGAAGGCGTTTATGCAAAATCCATCGTATTCCCGACAGTGCCCAGAGGAACGGGCCGCGTAAGAAACATGCCGTCGGCTGCGCATACGAAAGAGATGCTCGATCAGGCGATTGCGGCTTATGAAAAAGTCGGCAAAGACCTTGGGATTATCTAAACCACATATTTATTATACAGTGCCTTGCCGGATGGACGGGTTTCCCGTTCACCGGCCATGTGCTTTTTTTCAGGAGGACAAGATAAATGAAAAAGATCTTACTAACAGGAGCATTGGGCCAAATTGGTTCTGAGCTTACGGCAAAGCTTAGAAGTGTCTATGGCTCGGATAATGTCATCGCAACCGATATTCGTGAAACAGACAGCCATGTCGTCCACAACGGTCCATTTGAAAAGCTTGACGTGACGGATGCAGAGAAGATGTTCGATATCGCGAAAAAGAATAATGTCGACACCATCATTCACCTGGCTGCGCTTTTATCGGCAACCGCTGAAAAGAAACCTCTCCTTGCGTGGAACCTGAATATGGGCGGATTGGTGAATGCACTCGAGACGGCAAGGGAATTGGACTGCCAGTTCTTTACGCCAAGCTCGATCGGTGCCTTTGGCCCGTCTACGCCGAAAGACTCTACGCCTCAGGATACCATCATGCGTCCGACGACGATGTACGGAGTGAATAAAGTATCGGGTGAACTCCTCTCCGACTACTATTTCCAGAAGTTCGGGGTCGACACCAGAGGGCTTCGCTTCCCGGGATTGATTTCATATGAAACGCTGCCTGGCGGAGGAACGACTGATTATGCTGTGGAAATTTATTACGAGGCGGTCAAGAACAATGCCTACACGTCCTACATAGGTGAGGGCACGCATATGGACATGATGTACATGCCGGATGCGCTTCAGGCGATCATCGACCTGATGGAAGCCGATCCATCCAAACTTGAGCACCGCAATTCCTTCAACGTATCTGCAATGAGCATCGCACCTGAGGATGTCGCTGCAGCGATCCGTGTCCATCAGCCGGACTTCAGGCTCGACTATGACGTTGATCCTGTCCGCCAGGCAATCGCCGAAAGCTGGCCGGATGCCATCGACTCAAGTGCTGCAAAAGCGGAGTGGGGCTTTAAAGCAGAGTACGATTTAGCCAAAATGACGGCAGACATGCTGGATAAACTAAAAACGAAATAAAGATGAAAATTGATCACCTGCATTCATTGGGGTGGTCGATTTTTTGTGTGGGTTCGTTTTCCTATTTGTAAATTCCACAGACTTATAGAATAATAAAGTTATGATAAGAAGATCGGCAGGTGGGGGCATGAAAGATAAACTGGTACAAGTCAAAAATCAAACATTCAATCGTCTTGCGGCCATGACGGGCCTCTTGTTCATACTCCAAGTCTTCACAGTCCTGCTTTTTGATGGCCCGTGGGATCTCGTCATCTCCCTCCTCATCTTGATGGGCGGAGGCTTCTTCCTTCTAAACATGAGAAGGAAGGCAGCGACTCTTTTCACAGAATATCATCAGCTGATTGAAGAAAAAAACCAATTATCCACCCTGCTCCACTCACTTCCTGATTTCGTCTGCTTCAAAGACGGAGAGGGGCGCTGGCTCAAGGTGAATCAGTTTGGGCGTCAGCTTTATAATCTGGAAAACATCGATTATATCGGAAAAACAGACCGCGAATTGGGTGAGCTTGTCCCGTTTTTTAAAGACGCTTTCAACTATTGTATCGATTCCGATGAAGAATCCTGGCAGGCGGGTGACGTGACGAGGTGCGAAGAGGGTTTTTATTTGCCCAATGGAGAATACAAGACCTTTGATGTCATAAAAGTACCCCTTTTCCTTGAAGATGGGAGCCGGAAAGGCCTGGTCATCATCGGCAGGGATATCTCCCAGCAGAAAATGGCCGAGGAAATGCTTTTAAGAAAAGAAAAGCTTTCTGTGGTAGGGGAACTCGCTGCAGGCATCGCCCATGAAATCCGTAATCCGCTCACAAGCATTAAAGGCTTCATCCAGCTGCTTGAAGAGGACGAACACGTCTCCGGAAGTTATTTGTCAGTCATGTCCTCAGAGATGGACCGCATCAATCAAATCGTGGGTGAACTCCTGATTTTATCCAAACCCCAAATGAGGGAATTCAGCCCATTCGATCTGCGGGAAGTCCTTGAATATATTACAAAAGTGATGGGGCACGAAGCTCTGCTAAAAGGCATCACTATCCATGAAAACACCCCGGATACAGAGATGAAAGTGTACGGGGACAAAAATCAGATCATCCAGGTGCTGATCAACATCGTAAAAAATGCCATCGACGCCATGAACGAAGGCGACATAAGAGTGAATTGCAAAGTGGAAGATAAGCAAATCAAAATTTCGATTTCCGACCAGGGCACAGGCATACCGCCTGAACGCCTGAAACGTCTCGGCGAACCGTTCTTCACCCTAAAAGAAAAAGGGATGGGCCTCGGGCTCACCATCAGCCAGAAGATCCTCCAGGATCACAAAGGATGCCTTCATATCGAGTCGGAACTCGGTAAGGGGACGACGGTGGATGTGCTGCTTCCGAGGTATGATGGGGATGAATAAATAAACCATCAAACCAAAACGTACGTGGATTTCATTTGAAATCCACGTACGTTTTTTATTAGGAGTCTTCTGATTGCAATTGGATATTTATGTTAATATGTTAGAGTGAGATTATAACTCAATCAAATTTACCGGGGTGTTACTGTGGAAAATAAATTTATAAGGGGAACGTTCTTTTTGACCGCATCCACCCTGATATCCAAGGTTCTGGGGTTTCTATATATTATACCTTTCACTGCCTTGGTTGGTACGCAGGGATATGCGTTGTACAAGTATGCGTACAGCCCGTATACCATTTTGTTAAGCATTTCGACAATAGGTCTGCCGCTTGCTGTATCGAAATTCGTTTCGAAATACAATGAACTGGGAAACTATCGGGTGGGATTGACTCTATTAAAATATGGCATGTACTTTATGATCATTAGCGGCATCATATCTTTTGCGGTATTATATCTGACTGCTCCATTTCTCGCAGGATTCGTGATTGATCCGAATGATCCAACGGGTAATTCACTGGAAGATGTCGAGTTTGTGATCCGGCTTGTCAGTTTTGCTTTATTAATCATACCGGTGATGAGTATTTTTCGCGGCTATTTTCAGGGGAGTCAATCGATGGGGCCGTCAGCTGTCAGTACCGTCATTGAGCAAATCGTGCGGATTGTCTTTATCCTGGCGGGTGCTTATATCGTCATTCACATGCTGGATGGTTCTCTTAAAAACGCAGTCGGAATCGCGACCTTTGCAGCATTTATCGGGGGAGTGGCAGGCTTCTTTGTTTTGCTTTTTTACTTTTATAAACGGAGGCACTTGATAAAGAAGCAGCGGGATCAAAGCCCCAATAATATGGATCTCGAAATCACATCTATCTTTAAGGAACTGATCGGATATGCCTTTCCCTTTGTAGTGGCGGGCCTCGCCATACCGATCTATCAGAATATCGATACCTTCACCATAAACCCGATCTTTCAATCGATCGGGTATACATTACATGAATCAGAAACCGTTAATTCAGTCATAGGCTTAGCGCAAATTCTCGTAATGGTCCCTGTTTCACTGGCTACAGCTTTTGGTATGTCGTTGATACCGGGTGTAACGTCTGCGTATACAAGCGGAAGAATGACAGAAGTAAAAAATAAAATCCATCAAAGCATTCAGCTCCTGATGTTCTTTACTTTACCGGCGGCCATGGGTCTGGGTATTCTGGGCAAACCCGTCTATCTGATTGTGTTTGGTCTGCAGAACAGCCCGGCGCTGGGCGGCGGAATCCTTCAGTGGTATTCCTTAGCTGCCATTGTTTTCGCATTGTTCACAGTCTCCGCGGCCGTAATGCAGGGGATAAACAGGCAGAAGACATTAATCACCGGGGTATTATTGGGTGTCGTGTTTAAAATCGTTTTAAATTATGTCTTCTCCCCTTACTTGGATGAAACAGGGCCGATTTTGGCAACTTACGTTGGATTCTCCGTCTCCATACTCTATAACGTTATCGTGATCAAGAAAGCGATCCGTCTGGAAATCCTGCCTCTGCTAAAGACATTGCGTGCAGTCTTTCTGCTTATAATCTTCATGTCACTCACAGTGTGGCTGGTTAAGTACATGGCCGACAACATGCTGCCCGAAACACTGAGTATCTATTACCGGGCACTGATTACTTCAGTTCTGGGGATCATTACAGGTTTGCTCGTTTATCTAGGTATAGGTTCAAGGTTATCCTTAGTAAAAGAATATTTGACTACAATAAAAGTGAAAGATAGGTCCTGACGAAAGAGAATCAAGTTGATGAAGGATTTGGCACGTTAAACATATTCCTAGTTTCCAGCGGTTGATTGTAGTGGAAGGCGAAGACTCCTGCGGGAAAAGCGAGTTAGGTGAGACCCCGCAGGAGCGCAGCGACGAGGAGGCTCACCAACCGCCCGCGGAAAGCGAAGTCTTCCACGGAAATCAACTGCGGTATAAAAGGCAAATCAAAAAGTTTACGGATCAAATCCCCATAAAAAAACCAGGCCCAAAAAAGGACCTGGTTTTAAAACCTCTGAAATTAAAATATCATATGCGCAATACCCACAATCACAAACAACGTCAGGAATGTACGCTGCAAGAAGATGATCACAAGGTCCTTGAAGTCCACCGGAATCTTCGAACCAAGCAATAATCCCCCAACCTCAGACATGTAGATGAGCTGTGTCACTGACAGGGATGCGATGACGAAACGTGTCAATTCGCTCTCGATTCCGCCGCCGAAGATGGCAGGAAGGAACATATCGGCAAATCCGACAAGGATCGATTTGGATGCTTCCGTTGCCTCTGGAACCTGAAGAAGCTCCAATAGCGGGATGAACGGCATGCCGATCCATTCGAAGAACGGCGTGTTTTCCGCGACGATCAGCGCGGTGGTACCAATCGCCATGACGATCGGTGCCACACCCATCCACATATCAAGCACATTCTTCATGCCATCGGCAAAGAATTTTGACACGCTGTTGTTGTTCTTTGCCTGAACAAGCGCAGACTTGTAACCGTATCCGAAACGCGAGTAGCCTTCCGGGATGACCTCCATCGTGTCTTTCCCTTCCTGGCCGTTATAATACGTATCAGGTTTGCGGGATAATGGCGGGATGCGCGGCAGGATGATCGCGGAAATCAAGCCGGCTGCTGCCACCGTCAAGTAGAACGGAATGAAAAAATCCCCAAGTCCGACCTCGGATATGACGACTAAGCTGAACGTAATTGAAACAACGGAGAACGTCGTACCGATGATGGCTGCTTCTTTCTTCGTATAATATCCTTCTTCATACTGCTTATTCGTCAACAGGACGCCGATCGTCCCGTCCCCGAGCCATGAAGCCAGACAGTCGATGGAAGAACGACCCGGTAACCCGAACAGGGGTCTCATGACCTTCGTAAGCAATGCCCCGAATAATTCCAGGAGCCCGAAGTTCAATAGTAATGGCAGGAATAGTCCTGCAAATAAAAAGACCGAGAACAAAATCGTGAGAAGTCCTTCAGAGTTCAAAAGAAGTCCACCGGTCGCATCGGACCACACCCATTCAGGTCCTATTTTGAATAGGGTCATGACTGCATAAACGGCACCCAATACCCTGACGACAACCCAAACGGCCGGTACATTGAATAGATTATAGAAAAATGGCGATTTCTTGATCGCTTCCGGCTGGACTGCTTTCGTGATGAATGTCCCGATCACGGTCAACACAATCAGGCCGGTCATGATCGCCGGGACAAGCGTCCCGATGCTGTCCTGAAGCCATCCTGATAAAATGGCGATCGGAATCGTGATACCATCCTCTTGCGGAATCGGAATGATGAATAGAAAAATTCCTATCAATGAAGGAATGATAAATCGTAAATGACTGGTTAATGTAAAACGTTGCTGGTTCATGGATTCACCTCTGATGATCATTTGCTGGAATGAAACATTATTCATTTTAGTGTATACATATAAATTTGTCCAGGTGGAAATTCATGCCTTGGTCACTGTATGCTGCATGTAATCAGGTTAATAACTGAAGAAAACCACCCTTATGATTCGACACAATCCGATATTTACCCTATCCGTTACCGTAATAAACCGACTGGATATCAATACCAGTCATGAAGGCGGGCCGTCTCTTTTTTAAAGCCGGCCCGGTTGATTTATAAAAATAACAATCCAAGCGAAATGACGATTCCGCTGATGACAAGGATGAATACACAGTAGCCCATAATATCCTTTGCTTTCAGGCCTGCGATGGCAAGAGCCGGCAACGCCCAGAACGGCTGAATCAAGTTCGTCCATGCATCTCCCCAAGCAACCGCCATGGCCGTTTTAGCCACTGAGGCATCAAGGGTCTGGGCAGCATCGAGCATGATCGGAGCCTGAACGGCCCACTGTCCTCCGCCTGAAGGGACGAAGAAATTGACGATCCCCGCACTGAGGAATGCGAAGAAGTAGAATGTGACATCATTTGAAATCGATACGAAAGCTTCTGACATGACCACGGCCAGACCGGAAGCTGTCATCATCCCCATTATCCCTGCATAGAACGGGAACTGGATGACGATTCCGCTTGCCCCTTTGATCGCTTCCTGGACGGCAGCCAGGAATTTTTTCGGGGTCCCATGGAAAAGGATGCCCAGGAACAGAAACAGGAAGTTGACTATATCCAGGTTGAGGGCAAAGCCATTTTTACCAAAATAATACCCAAGGAAAATCACACCGAGGATCCCGATGACCATGGAAAGAACCATGCTGTTTTCCATTTTTTCAGCAGGTGTAAGTGCATCTGTTTCAACGGCCGCAGCCGTTTCGTTGAAGAGTGAAGGATCAACCGTTACGGTCTCATCCTTCGAAGGCATCAACAGTCGTGCGGTGATCGGCAGGACGACGAACAAAACGGCAACGATAATCAAATTGAATGATGCAAAAATTGTGTCACCGGTCGAAATTACACCGATCAGATCCTGGAACGGGTGTCCCTCGGTCGCGATCGATAATGGAATCGAGCCTGAAAAACCTGCATGCCAGACGACGAAACCGGAGTAGGCACTAGCGATCAGCAGGCGATAGTCTACGCCTTTGACCCGTTTTGCCAGTTCCTTTGCGAAAAGGGCCCCGATGACGAGACCGAATCCCCAGTTAATCCAGCTTGCAATCATAGAAACGACCGTGACAATGACGATGGCCGATCCCGGCGATTTAGCAAATGAAGCAAGGAACCCTAGGAAGCGTTTGAAAATGGGGCTGCTCGCAAGTACATAGCCGGTTACGAGAACCAGGACCATCTGCATTGAGAATGCCAGCAGCGCCCAGAATCCTTCTCCCCAGAACTGGACCATCTGGATGCTTGTGCTGTCTGTGAAAATGAGTCCCAACCCGAAGACGACGAGGGTCAGGATGACCACAAACAGAAACGGATCGGGCAGGTAGCGCTGCATGATCCGGTTTGATAGTGAAATTAACGGTTTCAATTCATTTTCTCCCCTTTGTGTTTTTTTCTTTTTTAAACCATCCCGATTCTTATACTTCTATAATGTTGTGTGAAAACCCTTTCAAGATGTCGGATTTTCTTATAATTTAGTTTGGATAAAATTCAGGACCGTTCCTTTGCGCTCCAGGCATTTGCTTTCCGCGGGGAGGAAGTCGAGCCTCCTCGTCGCTGCGCTCTTGCGGGAGGAAATGCACAGGCGGTTCGTTCAGCCCCGACAAGTATAAGATGAATGGTCCGGGAAGGCGCTTTTTGCCTTCTTGGGCCATTTAGCTTATGACCTGGAGGGGCTAACCGCCGGAGCTGGACAGGTCTCGACCTTTCCTCTATCTCCCGCCGGAGTCAAACGCCTTCCGCTCCAATCCACTCCGGACTTTAATATAGATAAAATTAAACAAGATATTATCCAGTAAATAACAATCGGGAAATAAAAAACGGCCCCCTTTGAAAGAGGACCGGAAAAATTGTTATTGGGCTTGTTTGTGCTTTTTTGGTTTTGGTTTTGGCAGTATTTCTTTTCTTAATAGTTTGAAGAGCGTAAAGCACATGAGCAGCAGGATGACGGTGAATGGCAGGGCTGATACGAGTGATGCTGTCTGCAGGCCTTCGAGTCCGCTTGAGAGGAGAAGGACGGCTGCGATGGCGGCGATAAGTACGCCCCATACGATTTTGACGAGCATCGGCGGGTTCAGGCTGCCTTCCGTTGTCATGCTGCTCAGGATATAGGTGGCCGAGTCAGCTGATGTGATCAGGAATGTGAAAATCAGCAGGATCGAAAGCACATTCAGGAGCATCGTGAACGGCAGCTCGGCGTAGGTCGTGAACAATGCTTTCGTTACATCCTGGTTGACGGCTTCTGCAATCGATGTGCCGCCGAACAGGTCGAAGTGCAGGGCGGTTCCGCCGAAGATGGCGATCCATAAAAGGGCAATCATCGGAGGGATGACCAGCACCCCGATGATGAACTCCCTGATCGTGCGGCCCCTCGAAACACGGGCGACGAACGCACCGACGAACGGGGACCAGGCGATCGCCCATGCCCAGTAGAAAATCGTCCAGTCCTGCACCCATGATCCGCCCTGATAAGGGGTGAGTCGCAGGCTGTACCGGATGAAGTTGGTGATATAATCACCGATTCCGAGAGTGAACGTATTGAGTATGAAAACGGTCGGCCCTGCAATAAAGACAAAGAGCATGAGCAGGAGGGCCAGTGACAGATTGAGATTGCTCAGCCACTTGATCCCTTTGTCGAGCCCCGTCGTGGAAGAAGTCAAATATAGGATCAGCAGCACAAGCACAATCAGCAGCTGGCTCAGGGTGCTGTCATCCATCCCGAATACGGTGTTCAATCCGCCGTTGATCTGCAGGATCCCAAGCCCGAGTGATGTGGCTACCCCCATCACGGTTGCAATGACGGCAAGGATATCGATGGTATTTTTGATGCCCTTAGCATGTTTACGCTTGCCGAACATCGGGGAAAGAGAAGTGGAAATCAAGCCGTTTTCTCCTTTCCTGAACTGGAAATAGGCGATGATCAGCCCGACGATCGTAAAGACGGACCATTGGCTCACACCCCAGTGGAAAAAGGAATACCCCATTGAAAGACGAGCTGCTTCTTTTGTCAGCGGTTCCGTCGAAGGATAAGGCGTTTCGAAAAAATGGCTCATCGGTTCGGCGATTCCCCAGAAGACGAGCCCGATTCCGAAGCCGGCTGAAAACAGCATCCCGATCCACGTGAAGAATGGATATTCAGGACGTTCGTCATCCCGTCCAAGTCTGATTTTCCCGTATTTGCTTATGGCCAATGCCACTAAAAATAAAACAAAAATAAGTACGGATAATAAGTAAAACCAGCCGAATGCATATGTAGTGAACCCGAATGCTGCATTTGCCCCTTTTGCAAACAGCTTGGGAAGTACGGCCCCGAATACAACTAAAATGGCGATCACAACCGCCGAAATCCAAAAAACTTTATTTAAATTATTACGATTCTCCAAATTAAGAATCCCTCCTTTTGATTTTCTTGCACAGCTGCCTATTATTTTTCATACCCCAACCTATCCCGTGTCATGCATGAACATTCAATATTCCTGTATAAAAAGCGTGAGAATGTGAAAAACAGATGCGTTCTGATACAATGACTAAATAACAAATGCACAGAGAGCAAAAGCTAAAGAAGGATAGAATGACAACATGTGAAAATACAGAAATGAAAGGTGACGGATCATGATTACAAGTATTACAAGCGACATGGATGGAACATTATTAAATGAAAACCAGGAAATCTCAGAAGCGAATAAACAGGCGATCCTTGATGCACAGAAGCAGGGGATCGAAGTAATCGTGGCAACGGGACGTTCGTATGAAGAAGCGCGCCATGTGTTGAAGTATGCCGGGATATCCTGCGATATCATCTGTGTGAACGGAGCGGAAGTGAGGAATAAAGAAGGACAGATCGTGCATCAGGCGGGCATCGAGTCCTCCCATGCAAAGCAAATCGCATCAGCCCTGAATGAGACAGGCATTTACTTTGAAGTCTACACAGACAAGGGGACGTACACTGAAAACTATGATATGGGGATCGAACTGATCGTGGATATCTTTACGACAGCGAATCCCGATGTGACAGAGGGGCAGGTGAGACAGGCGGCACGTGAACGGTTTGAAAACGGCCATATCAGGCTCGTCGACGACTACGGTACTATTTTTAATGACGATTCCCAGCTTGTTTATAAATTCCTCGTCTTCTCTTTTGACGATGAGCAGCTGAAGGCAGCGGATGAAAAGCTGAAAAACATCGACGGGATCGCGGTCAGCTCATCCGGTAAAGAGAACCTTGAAGTGAACAGCATCGAGGCGCAGAAAGGCGTTGCATTGGAGAAAGTGTTAAAGGAAAAAGGACTTTCCCCGGATGACGGGATGGCAATGGGGGACAACCTCAATGACCTTTCGATGATGAAAGTGGTCGGCCGTCCGGTTGCGATGGGCAATGCACTTGATGAAATCAAGGGATTCTGCACGTACCAGACAGCGGCAAACCGTGATGACGGTGTGGCAAAAGCCATCAGGGAGGCCATTCAATCTCCGGTGAAATAGATTGAACTCTTCAATGGTTGTCCATACTGATGAAAAAATGATAAAGGAGACAGCGGCCGATGAGATCTTTTTTCAGTAAGAAAAGACTGATCCCGTTGATCGGACTTCTGCTCATTCTCACATCATGCGGAGGACAACAAGAAGAGAGCGAGTCGGTCAGCAAGCGTGAGACCGAACATAAAGTACTGGCAGAGAACCTGTCCATCCCCTGGTCGATTGTGAAGGACGGGGACGATTTCTACCTGACGGAGCGGACAGGGGGCATCATTGAAATCAAGGACGGCAGGCAGGAAAAGATGAAAGTGAACCTCTCCAAGCCGCTTGCCAGCCAGCCCGAGGCAGGTTTCATGGGATTCGTCCTGCACCCGGATTTCAAGGGGAATCAGCAGGCATTCGCCTACTATACCTACAACGCGAAGGACGGGACGCCCTATAACAGGGTTGTGGTGTTAAAAAAAACGGGGAATGCGTGGGATGAAACCAGCGTGCTCCTCGATAAGATCCCAAGCGGGGCACAGTACCATCATGGCGGCCGTCTGAAGATCGGCCCCGACGGGAAGCTGTATATCACGACCGGTGACGCCACTCAGGAAGAAAAAGCCCAGGAACTTTCCTTCCTCGGCGGTAAAATCCTGCGGATCAACCTCGATGGCAGCATCCCGGATGACAATCCGTTCGGTAATTCTCCGGTGTACACTTACGGCCACCGCAATCCCCAGGGTCTTGCCTGGAATGATGACGGGAAACTTTATGGAACGGAACACGGTCCGAACGGATACGATGAGGTGAATTTGATCGAAGCAGGGAAGAATTACGGCTGGCCGGAGATCACCGGAGACGAAAAAGCCGAAGGAATGGTACCGCCGCTTGCCCATTCAGGAGAACCTTCGTGGGCGCCGTCCGGTGCTGATTTCTGGAAGGATAAGCTTGTGTTTGCGACCCTTGGCGGCCAGAGCGTGAAGCTGTTCGACCCGGAGACGAAAGAGGTCAAGACCCTGATCGAAGGGTTCGGCCGTATCCGGGACGTGCTCGTGGAGGGGGACACTCTGTATTTTGTGTCGAATAACACGGACGGCAGAGGCCTCCCGAAGGAGAATGACGATAAGCTGTATCAGGTGGACCTGACTTCTTTGACATTGGAAGAATAAGATGAAAAAGCCTTTCCCTTAATGAGCGGGAGAGGCTTTTTGTTTTGAAAACAGCGTGTCCAGAAAACCCGGAAGAGTCACCGGACGGCCAGGTCAGAGGGGAGCTGGCGGCTTCATTTCCTTGTCAAATGTTTTCACCTCCTCATATTTTTTATGATAGAGAAGATAGAAATGCTTGTTTAAAAGTACCAGAATATAGTAAAAAAGTGCTTTTCCCCCTTTTTCATAAAAAAAGAGAGGGAACCGATGCGGCTCCCTCTCTTTTATAAGGCGGAAATACTATTTATCGCTTTTGCCTTCCTGTTTGGAGAAGGCTTTCGACAAGGCGTGGATGGCAAGCTCGAGCTGTTCGAGTTTCTTCTCGAGCTTGACGAGCAGAAAAAGAGTGACTGCAATCGGAAAACCGAAGTTACCCAGCAATTGTATGAACACTGAATATTCCATTGCGAGACCTCCTTAAAGATGGTGTGTAGTGCGGGGCCGGGCACAGCCTGTCTATGGGGCTTAACGGCCCGGGTCCAGGTCCGGACCTTAATCAAGGCTGCAGGTTGACTGCTTTGGCGATCCCTGAGGCAATAGCCCCGGCAAGCCCCTGGATGAACACGGCATTTTTTAATAGGGAAGCGTCGCCCTCATGGTCGATAAACAGGTTCTCAAGCAGGATCGCAGGCATCGCGGTTTCCCGGAGGACGGCGAAGTTGGCTTCCTTTTGGCCGCGGTCACGGAGTCCGTAGCCGGTGTAAAACTTCATGATTTCAGCATGAAGGACGTCCTGGCGCCTGCCTGTTTCCGCTCCCGAGGTGCCTGGATAGATATAGCTTTCAAACCCGGTGCCGCCGCCGGCATTGTGGTGGAAGGAGACGAAGTAATCGGCCCCGAGCCCGTTGGCGAACTGTGCGCGTTCTGATAATCCGATATAGATATCCGAGGTACGGGTCATGACGGCGTCGACAATATATTGTTCTTCCAACAGGGATTTGACCTTTGAAGCGATCGTGAGTGTCAGCTGTTTCTCCTGGAGCCCGTTACCGGCTGCCCCGGGATCGTTCCCGCCGTGTCCGGCATCAAGTACAATCGTTGGCATAATGATCATCCTCCCTTCCTACGCCCAGTACCAGAATTGGGATCCGTATGGATATTCGATGCGGCTGTCGACATGGACGAACGTGTTGTATTTGATGATGCCGCTGAATCCGCACGTCTTTGCAATTTCGGCAGTCTGTGAAGGCGTTTTTCCTGAAGGGTTTGTATCGGATGCCACGCCGTACAGGTGCATGCTGTTCGATGCACCGCCGACGTTGCTGTTGTGGCTGATGCTCCTGAATCCTGAGTTGATTGTGATTGGCACGTTGCCAAGCTTCTTGCGGAGGGCTTCAAGCTTATACATCAAGCGGCGGACGTTTTCTTTTACCTGCGTGGAACCGACTTTCCCGCCTGAGAATCCGCTGCCGTCTTTCGAATAAAATTCACTGAAGCTAAAGTGTGCGGTAGACCCGTCGCTGCTTTCGAGTGCATTCAGCTGGGTATGGGTAGCGGGACCGGCGATTCCGTCCGCTGAGAGGCCATACGCACGCTGGAATCGCTTCACGGCGGCTTCTGTTCCGGGACCGAATGCCCCGTCTACTGCTACTCTCGTCTGCGAAGGAGAATCTGCAGCCCAGCCTGCAACACGGATCTGAAGTTCCTTTACATCACTGCCGGAATCACCATTTCTCATTGTTCTTGTCCAGTTCATCAAAACATCTCCCTTTTTTGGATTGCCCGTCATACGGTTTAAAGCGCTGAGGGCGTTGAGTGAGTTGTGAGACATCCAAAAGGGATGCAGGATAAGAGCGGCCATCCCTGCCGCTTCTTACGCTGTTTTGTTTGCCTTACACCTTATAAAGAAGGAGAGGGGCTGCATTTCACAACCCTCTAGGAAAAAAACAAAAAAGGACCAGTAAACACACGGGGAAGGCGTGTTTACTGGTCCTTTGGAAGCCCTATTTTCGAAGATCAAACAATCCGGGAACGTCTTCGAGTGAATAACTGCGCACATAGCCGATCACCTTGATCCTGAGTTCCTGTTCGAGATCTTCCCTGTTCTCCTGATGCGTCAGGCGCAGCGACTTTTTGATCTTCGGCTCGAAGCTCTGCACCACATTCACTTCATAGAGGCTGTCATCCTGCGCTTCTTTTACCATGTCATAAAGTGCGTTCATTTCAGTTCTCCTTCCGTAATTCGTCTTTTAATTTCGCCAAGGCTTTTTTATGGGATTTCGAAACAGCCTGCTGTGATACGTTCAGGACTTCGGCGATTTCGGTATCGCTCAGCTCCCTGACATAAGCCAGCTCAAGTATCTCCTTCTGCCGGTCTGTGAGTTTTCTGTAGGCATGGAGGAGGCTGTCATCCGTGATGGATTCTTCCAGGCTTTGTTCGGGCAAAGGGATCGGCTCACCGTGCCCCGGTATCATGTCCTTGAATGTACCATCCTCATCTCCTCCGAGCGGTTGATCGAGGGTCAAGAGCTGCCTTCCGCGGTGAAGGCGGATTTTTTTATCAAAATTGACACTATGAAAATATAAGGATGAACTGACATAGGAAGTGAATCTGATTCCGAAATAATGGGCCTTGAATGCTTCATTCAGGCAATCCTCCGACGAGGCACTCGGCGACGTCAAAAATTCTTTCAAAAGTTCCTGGTGTTCGGGCCGGGTCATAAACGATTCAACTGCTTTATTTCCCCTTAAATCCGGGTAGATACGGTAAAATCTCTCTTTCAATGAGTCCATTTTTTCACCACCATTAGAACGTATGTTCGGTTAAATTGTTAAAAAAAAAGCGGCGGATCCTGCTCCTGCTTTTAGTATATAAAGAAACCTTCCTCAAAAAAATGACAACCTCACTGATTAATATCGTTCCAATGTACTATTCATTAAAACATATGGCGATATCTTTATGAAGGGAGGAATGCACTAATTTTTCCTTGAAAGGGATAAATAGCTAATTTAACGTGGATGGAAGGAGTAAAAAGGGATGTGTTCGGTTAGTTGAAAATAAAATGGTAAAAGTTAAAAATTAATGTTGTGAAGTTGAAAATAAATAAGGAAAAGTTGAAAATAAATCTCCTGAAGTTGAAAATAAACTGCTGGATAGGGACGTATATAGAAGGAAGTTGAGCAGGATTAGTTGTTTTATCTATATAAAACTCAATTTTGTTGGCTATTAAATAGCACCCGCCGCTTTGAAAACGGCGGGTTAAATCAAAACAATCACCTCATCACGCTTCCGCCCGAGATCTTAACGGACTCACCGACGATGTTTTCGGCAGCATCACTCAACAGATAGACGATCGTGTTCGCCACTTCCTCAGGTGAAGTCAGCCTGCCGGACGGGATGCTTTCTTTTGCAAGCTCGAGCTGCTCCTCGTAGCTGCGGCCGTTGCGCTCCCCTTTAGATTTGATGGCATTCCGTCCCATTTCTGTGTCCACATATCCCGGGCAGACCGCATTGACGCGCACGCCGTGTTCGATGGCTTCGAGTGCAAACGCCTGTGTGAAGCCGACCACCGCAAACTTGGAAGCGCTGTACGCCGAGTTGCCGTGCGTACCCCGGAGTCCTGAGAGGGATGCGATATTGACGATCGACCCTTTTTTCTTGTCTTTCATGTCTTTATAGACGAGCTGCGTAAGTTCGACCAATGAAAAATAATTGAGTTCCATGATGCCCCGCAGATCCTCTTCTGACAAGTTTTCGACGATATCACCGCCGCCGATCCCGGCAGAATTGAGGAGACCGGTGATCGGTCCGAATTCGTTCGCGGCTGCCCCAACCAGCTGGTCGCGCGCCTGGGGTTTGGACAGATCCGCGCTCACCGCGATTAAGCTGCCATTCCCGCACTCCTGCTTCAGCTCACTCAATTTCTCTTCATTACGTCCCGTTATCGTCACGCGGGCCCCGGCAGCGACGGCTGCTTTCGCCGCTGCATATCCGATACCGCCGGTCGCCCCGGTGATTAAAATATGCTGTCCGTCCAGCGTTTTATCATGAAATGGAAAATTCATCAGAATTCCTCCTTTGACTATGTAATGTATGTTACCCGTGAAACCCCGGCGTAAAACGGCATAAAAAAAGAGCCCCGGACACAGCCGGAACTCATTACGTACTATTCTTTTCCCACACCGTTCAGGATCATCTGAACCGTCATCGCGATCTCCTTCTCGTCATTCCAGTCTTCCTCGGGGAGGAACACATAGCGGACGAGCAGAAGGCCGAAGATGCTGGTCGCCGAAAAGCGCACCACAGCCGGTGACGGAAGGTCGATGATCTGGCCCTTCTCTTTATAATGGTCGACAAGGGCGGTGAACTTTTCAAAGATCTTGCGGGCAATATGCTCCTTGAACTGTTCCTTCAGTTCTGGATGGAACGGGATCTCCTGGATCAGGATTTTAAAGACGGTCATATTATCCTTCAGAAATTCCTGACGGTTCAGGATCATCGCCTTCAGGAAATCTTCGTAGCGTTCGTATTTGGCGTCCAATACTTTGTTGATATCACGGATCACGAACGGCGCAATCAGTTTGGCCATAGTCGGAGAGACGATCGACAGAAGAAGATCCTTCTTCGTTTTATAATGACGGAAAATCGTTCCTTCGGCCACGCCTGCCTTCTTGGCGATCTGGCTTGTCGAAGTGGAAGCATAGCCTTTTTCCGCAAACATCTCGATCGCGGCCTCCACGATCTTCTGCTGCTTCTCCGTGAACGGTTCCTCCTGTCCGAATAATTGCTTGAAAATATCTTTTTCCTCAGCCATGCGTAAACCCCTAACCTAATCGTAGTATCTTATATTTTACGGTATTTTTTCAGCGCTGCAACATTGAGGATCATGAACAGCAGTGAAAATCCGGCAAGGACTGAGAGATTGAACAGCAAATCGCCGAAGCCGAACCCGCGTATCATCACATCCCGGAGCGCGCCGGCTGCATAATAGAGCGGCGTCAGAGGCCCCACCCAGCTGAGCCACTCCGAAATCGTATCAAGGTTGAACAGACCGGAAAAAAAGATCTGCGGAACCACGACGATCGGGATGAATTGCATCATCTGAAGCTCATTTTTTGCAAATGCCGACAGCAGGATCCCGAGCGTCAGTGCCGTAAATGAAAGCAGTACGATCACAATCAGAACGTTGAAAAAGCTGCCTGCCATCATCATATCGAGAACATAGATGGAAAACCAGGATATCAGTGCAGCCTGCAGCAGCGTCACAATCCCGAATCCGATCACGTAGCTTAAGACCATCTCCCAAATCTTGATCGGCGAAGCCAGCAGTCTCTCGAGTGTGCCGGTCGTCCTTTCTCTTAAAAATGAAACTCCGCTTACCAGGAAGACGAAGAAGAACACGAAGAATCCAAGCAGCACCGGTCCGAACGAATCAAACATCCCCATGTCTTCATTTCCATATAAAAAGGTAACCTGGTCTGAGAGATTCATAGATTGGGATGGGAAGAGGGTCTGGACCCTCTTCAGCACGGCCCCGTTAACCGACGGGTCGCTCCCTTCCACGGTAATCTCAGGCGTTTTGGAATCGTCAAACGTGACATACCCGTCCAGTTCACCGTCCTTCATCGCAGAAAGTGCTTCTTCTTTATTTTCAAAGCGCTCAAAATCATCGAGCTCAAGCTTTGCCTGAAGGGGCTGGGGTACATCGACCACGGCCACTTTCGGTTCATACTCCTCCGAGGAAAACACAAGAGAAAGCATCGTCAAAATCAAAAGAGGGGCGAGGAACATAAGGGCAAGCGTCCGTTTATCCCGGAAAAGCTGCCTGATGATGCGAACGACAAAACCGCTAATTCTCAAGAGAAACACCTCCATTTTTCAAGAATACGTCTTCGATGGAATCCACACCGTACCCGGATTTGATGGCCTGGGGTGTGTCGCTCGAAATGATCTCCCCATGCTGCAGGAGCCCAAGCCTGTCGCAGCGCTCCGCTTCATCCATGACGTGGGTGGTGATGATGATGGTCCGCCCTTCCTCTTTGAGTGAATGAAAACCATCCCATATCTCTTCTCTGAGCACCGGGTCGATCCCGACCGTCGGTTCATCAAGGAAAAGGACATCCGGATCATGAAGTAGGGCGATCGCCAGCGACAGCCTTCTTTTCATCCCGCCGGAAAACTGATGCACAGGCTTATCCAGGTGGGGGAGGAGGTCGACCAGCTTCATGACTTTCTCGATCTGCTGTTTACGCTGCTCTTTTTTCAAACCGTAAAGCGAGGCGGTGAATTCAAGGTTCTCCTTGGCGGTCAGCTCCTCATACAGGGCATCGGACTGTGCCATATATCCGATCGAAGGATATAAGGTCCTTGCTTTCAGCTCGTTTCCCCTGAAGGTGATGTTTCCTTCTGAAGGGAGCTCAAGGCCGATCATCATTTTGATCATCGTCGTCTTCCCTGAACCGGACGGGCCGAGGAGGCCGTAGATTTCGCCGGGTTCGATATCGAGGGAAACATTTTTCAATACATGCTGTGATTTAAAAGACTTTGAAACATCGTCTAAACGAATGATTGGATTCATGATTTCACACCTTTCATTGGTGGTGAATAATTAGTGAGTGATTACTCACTTTTAATATAAACGGTTTGGTTGGTTTTGTAAAGTGAGTAATCACTCACTTTCTTATATTTCAATCTCGCTGTTGGTTTCCGTGAAAGACTTCGCTTTCCGCGGGTAGCTCGTGAGCCTCCTCGTCACTGCGTTCCTGCGGGAGGGAAAAGCGGAGGGGCTTTGCTCAGAGGAGGGTGGCATAAGGCGAATCGGCCACGAAGGCGTTCTTTGCCTTCTTGGACGAGTTGACTTTCTAAGCCCTGAAGCTGGACAAGTCTCACATTGCCACTCTTCCCGCAGGAGTCTTCGTTTTTCACTCCAACCAACAGGTGGAACAGGCTAAAATGATGATTACACCACATCTTTTTTCCGTATCTTAGCTCAAAACAAAAAAGCATGAAACATTCATCGAATGTCCCATGCTTTCGTTTTATGAATTCAATTTTCGGTTTAGACCTTACTCTACTTTGTCGTTATCCCACTGATAACTCCAGAAGACTTCGGTGGTGACCCATTTCAGGGCTTCCGGGTCGTTTGTTTCGAGGCCTTTTTCGAGATCCTGCAGCATCCAGGCTGTCTGTGAGATGTGGGCTTTCAGTGTTTCGATCTTTTGATCCCTTACCGGTTTGATATCGTTGACGATATCAGGTTCGCCCAGTTCTTCGCGGCAGTCCTTGGAGAACGCCAGGCAGTGCAGTTTCGGACGGGACTCCTTTGGCAGACGGCGCACCGCACGGACGACCGCACGCGCCGTCGCTTCGTGGTCGGGGTGGACCGAGTAGCCCGGGTAGAAGGTGATGATCAGTGACGGGTCGAGTTCTTCGATCAGCTCTGTCACCATATTGGCGAGCTTTTCGTCGTTTTCGAATTCGAGCGTCTTATCGCGGTAGCCCATCATGCGAAGGTCTGTGATGCCCATCGCTTCGGCTGCTTTTTTAAGTTCTTTTTTCCGGATGAGCGGCAATGATTCACGGGTCGCGAACGGGGGATTCCCTAAATTGCGTCCCATCTCGCCGAGTGTGAGACATGCATACGTCACAGGCGTGCCGCTGTTTATATGGGTTGAAATCGTTCCGGATACGCCGAATGCTTCATCATCCGGGTGCGGAAAGATGACCAGTACTCTTTTCTCTTTTTCCATTTTGGACTCTCCTTTCTTAATTAAACGGAGTCGGGCTGATCTCAAGTGCAACGGCAAGCTTTCCGTCTGCACCGTGACCGGCCATGAGCAGGCGGCCGTGCTCATCCATTTCGTAATGGGTGAGGCCCTCTGCATAGATCCAGCCAAGCTCGATCTTCAGGCCGACGCGGAAAGGTCCGTCCCCGATGATTTTTCCGTGTTCGTAATTGACCTTGGCATTGCGGATATAGGCTCCCGCATTGAAAAAGCCTTCGTTGAAATGAGCGGCGTACGCCCCGTTCGTCGTTTCCAAATGTATGTAGACATCCTGACGGGCGAATTGATTGATCAACCCCCGCGCGTCATCGATCTTGATCGGTTCCATTCCATTTCCTCCTTAGGTACAGAAAAGACTCTTACGTATTATGTTCCATTTTACTAAAGTTTTTCGGTGAATGCGAAAAGTCTGTTTCGGAGGCGGCCGCGTTTTCAGACGGGGGATAGGGGAAGTTTCTGAGACGGGGCGGGCAGATGGAGAAGTTGTGAAAAAGGATATCATGTCATTTTTAAAAGAGTTTTGACAAATTTTTTCTTTTAAGCGAGCAGTACCTTTTGGCATAAGAGAATGCTCTTTTTAATACTATTCGTACACTGAGCAGGCTATGAAAAATCCCCTCAAAGCCTGGAATATTAATATAGTAATATTAATTGCGCCACTTTCGACATTATTGCGCCAAATTTTAATTAATTGCGCCACTTTCTTGGTAATTGCGCCGAATTTCAATTAATTGCGCCACTTGTCGAAAAATCGTTACCGCTGGCCGCAATGTCCGCTGCACATCAAAAAGGTGCCAGGTACAAATCATCCGATCTGTGCCTGGCACCCGCAAACCGAAAACCCAATTATTTTTCAAAACGATTATAAGCACCATGCATCACAGGGCCTACATATTCGTTCAATTTAAATCCGTGTTTGATTGCCGCTGTTACGAATTTCTTCGCGTTTTGAACGGCTTCCTTCACGTCCTGGCCGTTTGCGAGGTTGGATGTGATCGCCGCTGCGAACGTGCAGCCTGCACCGTGGTTGTAGGATGTTTCCACTTTTTCTTCTTCAAGCAGCGTGAACTCGGTTCCGTCATAGAACAGGTCGAGTGCCTTGTCATGTTCGAGCTGCTTGCCGCCTTTGATGATGACGTTCTTCGCGCCGAGGTCATGGATTTTCTTAGCGGCTTCTTTCATGCCGTCGATCGTTTTGATCGGGCCTGTCTGTGCAAGCTGACCTGCTTCGAACAGGTTCGGCGTGACCACTGTCGCGCGCTGAAGAAGGTGCTCCCTCATGGCGTCGGTCGTTTCGGGATTCAGTACTTCGTCTTCTCCTTTGCACACCATGACAGGGTCGATTACGACTTTATCCAAGCCGAATTGGTCGATTTTCTTTGCAGCAAGCTCGATGATTTCAACCGTGCCGAGCATGCCTGTTTTCATCGCATCGATCCCGACGGAAAGAACCGTTTCCAACTGTGCTTCCAAGGTGTCGATGGAAAGCGGGTGGACATTGTGGTGCCAATGGTTGTTCGGATCCATCGTGACGACCGTCGTCAGGGCGGTCATTCCGTACACGCCGTGTTCCTGGAATGTTTTCAGGTCTGCCTGGATGCCGGCGCCGCCGCTGGTATCGGATCCTGCGATTGTAAGGGTCTTTTTCAAAGTCATGGGTGATTACCTCCTATTGTCGTGTCCATTTTTTGTCTGAATAAAGGATATAATACTGCCGGCGGAATTACAAATGTTCGAACTAATGGAAGCACGAAAAAACCCGTCCGGTATCGCGGGACGGGTTTTCAATCATATCAGAAAGGGTTGGCATTGTTCGCTCTCGCTTCTTTTGAAGCGACAATGACGAGCTTGCCTTTGTCGAGTTCTTCCTCATAGGTGTCGGCTTCGGACTGATTCATGCCGACTGCTTTCATCTTGGTGCGCAGTTCGTCACCGCGGCTTTTGAACAGGTTGCCCATGCTTTCGATCATGCCCTGTTCCTTCACGCCGATTGATTCGGTGTGTGTGCCTTCAGTGATGTCCTCTGAACGTTTTTTGTCGTGTGCGAAGACATAGATGTCATCCTTCGTAAAACCTTCCGTTGTCAGTGATTCGATTTTTGTTTTTGCTCCGACTACATTTTCAACGACTTCTACTTTATACATATTTCTCAACCTCCTGCAAAATTATCTTTGATCCCCGCAGATTATTTCCGTGGAAGACTTCGCTTTCCGCGGGTGGCCCGTGAGCCTCCCCGGCTTTGCCTGCAGGAAGAAAAGCGGATGGGCTTTGCTCAGAGGCTTATGACATTTGCCTCTAAGCCCTGTAGCTAGACAGGTCTCGCTCAAGCCGTTTCTCCCGCAGGAGTCTTCGTCTTCGACTCCAATAATCTGCTGGAAAACACTAATTAAAAACTTTAGGTCCTAACAATTTGATCTTGTTCATGGTTTTCCCGCTCAATCCAATTTAAAACTTCCATAATCTAGCAATCTATTTTAATAGAATAATTGTTTCCAAGATTCGACATATTTTCATATAATAGAGATAGAGGAAGGTGAAGGGCTTGAGTACCCAATATGAAAAGATCAGGAAAATGGAAGGGATTTTGGAAGAGTTGAAGGCGAGTGAGAGGGAAACAGGCGCGACGGCGGCTGTTCAACATAGAAGCAGGAGCGAAAGGAAATCATGGAAGATGATGAGGGGGGCTCTGTCGTTTTGGGAAAACAGGATCCTGCTCGTACTGCTGGTGATTATTTTGGCAGTGGGAGGGACCGCGGCGTTTATGTATACGTGGCTTTCTGGTTCTACTTTTACAGAGGAAAAGGGATCGTTTGTCGAGCGGATCCAGGATATGAGTTCGCTTGCGACTGCTCAAGGATTTGTGAAGGCGGTCATCGAGCAGGAGGACAATCAGATCTTTGGAAAAGAAATAGTGCGGACCTGCCCGGTACGAAGCGGAAGCTCTTGATGGTGGTGCCCGGGAGTGTGCTTGCGGGTGTTGATTTACAGCAGGTTGATAAAAACGATATAGTGGTAGATGAAGAGAAAAAGGAAATCCAATTGACGCTTCCGCGTGCAGCGATCCTTCAGGATCCGTCACTCGACACGGATAATATCAAGACGTTTTCCGTGGAGGGGATCTTCCGGAGCGATGTAGACTGGAATGAGGGTTTTGCCCTTGCCGAAGTGGCAAAGGACATGATCAGCCAGGAAGCGGTGGACCAGGGGCTTTTGCAGGCTGCCGAGAAAAATGCCGAAAAGTCGCTGAAAGGCTTCTTTGAGCAATTAGGCTATAAAGTGACCATCACGTACGAGAACTAGAAAGGATGTTCCGCGTTGTCATCTGCTGTTTTTAAAAATGACTGGTCTGAAGTCCTCGGTGAGGAGCTTCAGAAAGACTATTATTTGAATTTGAGAGAGTGGCTGAAGGGAGAATATCAGGCTTCGGCCACCCATCCATCGATGTACGATATCTTCAATTCGTTTCATTACACGCCGTATCAGGATGTGAAGGTCGTCCTCCTGGGGCAGGACCCTTATCACGGGCCGAATCAGGCGGAAGGTCTCAGCTTTTCCGTCAAAAAAGGGGTAAAGGTACCTCCGTCCCTCCGCAATATGTATAAGGAGCTCAACGATGATATCGGATGTGATATCCCGCAGCACGGGTCACTCGTCAAATGGGCGGAGCAGGGCGTTCTGCTCCTGAATACCGTCCTGACGGTGGAGGAAGGGAAAGCTCATTCTCACCGCGGCAAAGGCTGGGAGACGTTCACCGACAAGGTCATCACCCTGTTGAATGAACGAGAAAAGCCGATGGTGTTCCTTCTTTGGGGAAAACCGGCTCAGAAGAAACGTGCCCTGATCGATGAATCCAAGCACAAAATTCTTGATGCCCCGCACCCGAGTCCGCTGTCTGCCCACCGCGGTTTCTTCGGGAGCAGGCCGTATTCGAAGGCGAATCAATTTTTAAAAGAGCAAGGGATGGATGAGATCGACTGGTGCATTGAATAAGGCTCTTTTCGCATACTATATTGCTTTGCACACAAGAAGTATTTTAGCATGCTGTTTGAACTTGAGTTCGAAAAGAGAACGGCCAAAAGCTATATTCAGGCAACTAGCCAATTTACGAAAATCAACTTTTTAGAAAACAACCTTGAATAAAGAAGTTGTTTCACGTGAAACATTCCTTAACCCCTCGTCCGGCAAGCGTGAGAGGGGTTTTAGTCTTGCAGGGGGGCTTTAGTGTGGGGGAAAATGAAAAGCGGATCAACTGTTTCAAGTGCCGGTACTTTTATACAACATGGGAACCCGCCCATCCGAGGGGATGCAGGGGATACGGCTTCAAGACGAAAGCGATGCCTTCCACGGTGGTCCTTCAGTCGTCAGGACGTCCGTGTTTGAAGTTTGCCGGAAAACCTCAGTGACGCCGCTGAACATATTTGATTATGCTTCCATTTAGAAGTAGGATATAGATAATGAACGAAAGCTCGAAAGGAGGAAGCACAGGATGAATATTCCTCATCAAAGCGTCATCAAACAAATGGAACGGGAGCTCGCAAAGGCGAAATCAGCAGAGAAATCCCAGCAGATCCGGGAGCATATCAACTCGATCAAAGTGCTGTGCGAAGTCCTGCTTGAAGAAAACAGCCAGGCAGGAAGCTTCACCGCTCCCATCCAGACGCAGCAGACCGTCCCATACATCTCCGCCCAGCAGCAACAGCCTGAACGGCGGCCGGTGCAGATCCAGAAGGAAGAACCGCTCGAGACGGACGATGGAGCTAACGGGGATTCATTGTTTGATTTTTAATAAAACCGGGGGTTAAAAAGAGCATCCCCCTAAATACGGAGGAGCAGAACCATGAAAACATTCATTATTATCGGAGCGCTCAGTGCGTTCTTATCGGTAGGCCTCGGGGCGTTCGGTGCCCATGCGCTCGAAGGCAAGATCTCTCAAAAATACATAGACACGTGGAATACAGGGGTCCTTTATCAAATGTTCCACGCAATCGGCATCATCATCATCGGTGTCCTGATGGGAACCGTCTCACCGACATCCCTCCTGTCATGGTCGGGCTGGCTGATGGTGATCGGGACGATCCTGTTCTCGGGAAGCCTGTATGTCCTGAGCCTGTCCGGCATCAAGGTGCTTGGAGCGATCACACCTCTCGGAGGAGTGAGCTTCCTTGCAGGGTGGATCCTGCTCGTGATTTTTGCAGCGAAGACGATGTAATTAAAGTGAAGGCTGACTCTTTCTTATTGGGAGTCAGTCTTTTTTTTGCAGGTTCATATGGGTGCCGGTTCTTTTTCGAGCTGCAAAACAAAAAAAGTGTCCAAAATGAAATGTTGGACACTTGGGAACTTGCTTATCGCGGAGAGTAGTTTGTGAGTCCTGCGCCTCCGTTGAAAGGATATTCGTATTCGATCTCTTCGTCGAAGGTGATGTAGTCGAGATAGATCATCGGGATCAGGTAGCGCGTTCCCGACTGGGGATCGCTCAGGATGAGATGATCGCGTCCGGCCGCCTCGATCACGCCTTTGAATATTTTTGCATTCCACTGCGTGTTGTTTTCGAAGGTCGTGTACACGGTCGCCACTTTTCCTTTGTTAAGGCGGAGGATGTTCTCGATATAAGACTCTTCAACAGGCAGCATGCCGGGAATGTTCTGCGACGGCCCCGGGGCATTTTTTTGTGCAGGCGGCTGCATGGCATTGTATTGTGCCTGCTGGCCCTGTCCCTGCATGCCGGTTCCATAGTACTGACGATAAGGATCATACGCTTGATACCCTTGGTAATAAGGGTTGTATTCTTGATTTGACAAGTGATATACCTCCTTGAAAAACATGGATTTTAACTCGTTCTGAGCCCCGCACGTTAATAGGCTTTCGGGCAATCCGCCCTGGTCGGAATGAAGAAGCAGTGCGCTTTAAATCGGCCCGAATTGGTTTGGTTATACCACTGGGCAGGGCAATCTCCTTGCGGCCGGAAAAACCATAGCGCATTTGAAGCGGGGTGGAATCTCTCACCTTTAATGGTCCTTCTGGCAAGATTGATATCCTTCTCCCTGGCCCGCTGGTAAAAGTAGCCTTTCTGAGTGGCCTCGAATCCGCCGGGTTTCTGGAAGACCATGCGCTCGATGGTATTGATGTCCTTGAAATCCAGGCATCTTACCCTCACACGATTGATCCCGGTGTTTCCCACCATCAGCATCCCAAGCTGACCGTCACCCTCTCCTTCGGCCCTCATCAATCGGGCAAGGAGCTTCACTTCCTTCTCGTTATGGGGAACAACAGCCATCTTCCCACCTCACTTCAGAAGATGCATTCTGTCTCACTAATTCATGTCTATGTCTGTATAGAAAAAGATATTCTTATATTTATGGAGTGAAAGATGAATCATCTGCCCCGGCCCTTTTTCAAAATGGGCTCATTCTTGCGTAACCGGACATTTTTCCTGCCGTCTAATGAAGTATAGGAAGAAGCAGCATTGAGCATCATGAGAAAACATAATGGGGGATGAAGATGAAAAAAAGAAGTCTTTTCAAATCAGCCGCACTCGCCCTGATCATCACGGCGCTGAGTGCATCAAGTGCAGGAGCCTCGGGCTTCCATCTGATCAAGAAAGGGGACACACTCTGGGGGTTATCACAGAAATACGGGTTGACGGTGGACCAGCTGATGGACAGCAACAACCTGAGCTCAAGCGTGATCTATGCAGGCGATCAGCTCCGTTTTGAAAAAATGATCACTATCGAAAAAGGGGACACCTTATGGAGCCTCGCCAAGAAACACCATACGACAGTCGGACAGCTTAAACATGTCAACGGACTGAAATCCGACACCATCTATGCCGGGCAAAAACTGATCACTCCGGCGTTCGTGCTGGTCAGGCCGGGGGACACCTTATGGGGGATCAGCCAGATATACGGCTTGACCGTAGATGAACTGAAGAGGAATAACGGCTTGAAAAGCAGTCTCATTCTTACCGGCCAGGTTCTGAAAGTGAATAAGGCCACACCGGATAAATCGACGGGTTATGATGCCGACAAGGTCATTCCAGGCTTGACGCCGCGTCCCGGCTATTACTATACGGCGGAGGAGCCGAGGAAATTCATCCTTCAATCCGCCAACGACGATTATTATTTTACAAGAGTCGAAGTCATCGGTTCCGGTGCCGGCATCGGTTCCCTTAAAAAACAGGCAGAGAATGAGCTGCGGCTTCTCGGCAAGGTGACCGAACTCCCTTCTGAGAATTCACTGCCGTTTTACAAAGGGGCGGAATTCGTGCTGCACGCCCATGATTCCAACGTACAGAAGAATATTGTGGTGAAAAAAGTGGACGGCGTCCTGCTGAAGTTTACGGTCCATTTCCGGAATGCAGAGGAGTCTGAAGGGATTGTTCCTGAGATGCTGAAGATGCTGAATACGATCGAGATAAAATAAAGAAAAAAGCAGTCCGCCTGGGTTTGAACAGGAGGACTGCTTCTTTATTCTTTATACGTGAAGGAACTTCTCGATCCCATCTTCTTCTAAAAGGTTGCCGACATAGAATGCTCCGAATTCGCCGTAGCGTGCGCTGACTTCGTCAAAGCGCATTTCGTATACAAGCTTCTTGAATTGAAGAACGTCATCGGCAAACAGCGTAACGCCCCATTCATAATCGTCAAAACCGACAGAACCGGTGATGATCTGCTTGACCTTCCCAGCATACTGGCGGCCGATCATGCCGTGGCTCTTCATCATGGCGCGGCGGTCTTCCATCGGAAGCATATACCAGTTGTCATTGCCCTGGCGGCGCTTGTCCATCGGATAGAAGCAGACGTGCTTCGCTTTCGGAAGGATCGGGTAGATGCGCTCCTGAACATAAGGGTTCTCATAAGGATCGCCCTCAGTCGGCATGTAATTGCCCAACTCAACAACAGAAACGTAAGAGAATGTAGGAATCGTGAATTCAGCAATTTTCAGCTTATTGAATTCATTTTCAAGTTCATTCAATTCTTCCATCGTCGGACGCAGGATCATCATCATGAAGTCCGCTTTTTGCCCCACGATCGTATAAAGGGCGTGGCTTCCTTCTTTTGCAGCCTGAGTCGTGTTCAACTTATCTAAGAAACGGCGGTATTCAGCGATTGCCTCTGCTCGTTCTTCACTCGGAAGCATCTTCCATGAAGTCCAATCCATCGCGCGGAAATCATGCAGGGAATACCAACCATCCAATGTTTGTGCTGGTTCTGCCATGTTCAATCACTCCTTGAATTCTATTTCCAATTTCACTATATCATAGTTTGGGCAAAGAAGAAGAACGTGAAACCCAAATGTCGCTAAAATGGCACAATTATAGGATAGGAAGCGCTTTAACAGAACACACTAAAAGGTGTTACATAAGGGGTTGGCTGCATGACGGACCGGGTATAGGAATGGTGTGTGGTAAAGGGGAATTTTTTGAAAACAAAGACTTTTCCGGTGTAACCGAATACATTTTCCCTTTTCCTTGAATTCCTATATGAGTAGAGTATTCTAAGAATGGATACGTATAAATCAAGGAGGTTCCTCTATTGAGTAACTTATTTACGACACTGACAGATAAAATCAAAGGCAAAGAATTAAAGATCGTCTTCCCTGAAGGAAAAGACGAACGCATCGTACGAGCTGCTTCCCGTCTGGCAAGCGACGGCATCCTGACTCCGATCATCATCGGGAACGCACTTGAAATCCAAACGGTTGCAGATCAATCAGGCGTCAAGCTTGACGGCTGCGAACTAGTGGACCCTTCATCCTTCGACGGCATGGACGACCTTGTGAAAAGCTTCGTTGAGCGCCGCAAAGGAAAAGCGACAGAAGAAGATGCGAAGAAGATCCTTCTGGACGGAAACTACTTCGGAACGATGCTTGTATACACCGGACAGGCACACGGACTAGTGAGCGGCGCTGCCCACTCAACGGCTGACACGGTCCGCCCTGCGCTTCAGATCATCAAGACAAAAGAAGGCGTCCGCAAAACATCAGGCGTGTTCATCATGGTGCGCGGTGATGAGAAATACGTATTTGCCGACTGTGCGATCAACATCACCCCTGACAGCCAGGATCTTGCTGAAATCGCGGTTGAAAGTGCTAAAACAGCAGACATGTTCGACATCGACCCTCGCGTTGCTATGCTGAGCTTCTCAACAAAAGGATCTGCTAAATCAGCAGAAACTGAAAAAGTGGTTGAAGCCGTGACGATTGCAAAAGAAAAGTCACCTGAGCTGACAGTGGACGGCGAATTCCAATTCGACGCAGCCTTCGTCCCATCCGTTGCAGAGAAAAAAGCACCGGGCGCAGAAATCCAGGGTAACGCCAATGTATTCGTATTCCCAAGCCTCGAAGCTGGGAACATCGGGTACAAAATCGCCCAGCGCCTAGGAAACTTCGAAGCAGTAGGCCCGATTCTCCAAGGATTGAACGCCCCTGTAAACGACCTTTCCCGCGGATGCAACGAGGAAGATGTATATAAATTGGCATTGATTACGGCTGCTCAGGCGCTGTAATTTGCTGAGGGAAGCTGGACTCCTTTTGCGGGGGTCCGGCTTTTTTTATTGGCGGCGTTAGATTGTGTGGTGTACCAGGTACAGGGCGGATAGATTGTACCTGGTACAAAGAGGGGGAAATGTACCAGGTACAGGAGAGTGGATTTGTACCTGGTACCGCCAATAGAGCGGCGGCAATGGGTGCCAGGCTCGATTTGGTTATTTGAGCCAGGGTCAAAAGGGGTGATTTGAGCCTGGCTCAATATATCTAATTTGAGCCAGGCTCGTTTTGGCAGGATTGAGCCAGGCTCAGAAAAGGGGATCTGTGCCTGGCACAAATCAGTGTCATTGTTCCTGGCACCATATCGCCGTATTGTGACGGGAACAAATCCCGCCTGCTGTGCCAGGAACAATACGCCCTATTTGTGCCTGGCACCACGAAGACCAGTCCCGCCCCCATTCAGCCCGTCACCCATTCCGCCAAGTCACAGGCATCCCCCACCCCAATTATGATATAATAAACCCGCATGTTTTCAGTGAAGGAGAAGCGTTATGGATAAGGAAAAAGCGTATGCACTGCTCCGTCAGGAACGGTGGAGGGTGATTGATCAGTCGAGTCTCGGGCCGATGTTCGGGGCGCTGCAGTCTTTTGCAATGGATGATACGTTGTGCACGGCTGTGGGGGCTGACCAGTCCGATCCGGCTGCCCGTTCGTGGGTCCATCATCAGACGGTGGTGCTTGGTATACAGGATACGAAATTGCCGTTTCTTTCTGAGGCGTTACGCGTGTTGGAGGAAGCGGGTTATCAATATATTGTGAGGAATTCCGGAGGTTTGGCCGTTGTGCTGGATGAAGGCGTTCTGAATTTGTCACTCGTGTTCCCCGATTCTGAGAAAGGGATTGATATTAATAGAGGGTATGATGCGATGTGGCTGCTTGTTCAGGAGATGTTCAAGGATTTCGGGGCGGAAATGGAAGCGAAGGAAATCACGGAATCGTATTGTCCGGGAAGCTATGATTTGAGCATCCGCGACCGGAAGTTTGCCGGGATTTCGCAGCGGCGGATCCGGAACGGTGTGGCGGTTCAGATTTACCTGTGTGTGAATGGAAGCGGCTCGGAACGTGCTGAGCTGGTCCGCCGTTTTTATGAAACGGGACTCAAGGGTGAACAGACGAAGTTTACGTTCCCGTCGATCCGTCCCGAAGTGATGGCTTCATTGTCGGAACTCCTGGGTGTCAAGCTGACCGTGCAGGATGTGATGCTCCGCTTCCTGCAGGCGCTGAAGTCGTTCAGCGGCGGGATTTACTCCAGTGCCCTTCAGGGAGAAGAATACACGATGTACGAAACGTATTATCAGAGAGTCGTGGAGCGGAATGAGAAGGTATTGGGAGAATAAGCGGTGAGAAGAAGATCAAATGGCGCACGTCCATTTGGTCTTTTTTATTTTAAAAAAAGCTGTTTTCTAAAAAATTGTTGCTTTTCGTAAATAGGCTTGTAGCCGGGATGCAGTTGGTAGACGTGCTCTTTTCGAACTCTAGTTCAAAACTAGGGACGCGTGGACAACCCGAAAATACCCAATTTACGGTATTTTCTTGTATGTATAGCAACAAAGCATGCGAAAAGAGCCTAAAAAAAGACTATCCAAGAAGGATAGCCTCTGCTATTAAATCTCTTTTTTTGAAATGTACCAGTCGATATATTCTATGTCTTCCTCTTCTGCCCGCTTTGCGGCTTCTTCTTGGGATTTCGGCGGGGAGACGACCACTTTTTCACCTTCCTGCCAGTTGGCCGGGGTGGACACCCCGTGTTCGTCCGTTGCTTGAAGGGCTTTGACAAGCCTGAGGATTTCCTGCATGTTCCGTCCAGTTGTCAGCGGGTAATAGATGATTGACAGGATGGTTTGCTTGTCATCGATCACGAAGACCGCCCGGCTGGTTTCGACCTGGCTTTCACCCGGCATGATCATCCCGTATTTCATGGCGACTTTTTTATCAAGGTCGGCTATTACGGGGAATTCGATTGACGTATCAAAGTTTTCTTCAATGCTTCGTATCCATGCGATGTGGGATGAGACGCTATCCACACTCAAACCCAGGAGCTCCGTGTTTAATTGTTTCAGCTCCGGATAAATTTCCTGAAAAGCAACGAATTCTGTTGTGCAGACAGGTGTGAAATCAGATGGATGGGAGAATAAAACCACCCATTTCCCCTTGTAATCTTTCAAGGTGATATTTCCGCGGCTGGTTGCTGCTTCAAAAGCCGGGGCTGGATCCCCGATCCGTGGCATGGTCAACTGCTGCTGTTCTTGAGTTTGTTCCATGTTTAATCCCTCCTGTGTGCTTACTAGACTACATAAGGATGAATACCACAATCTGGTTAAAAGTAATCAATTGGACAGTGGATTGAATCGAAAGTCACGCCGCTTTCATTTTAATTAAAATGGAAAAAATTGAAACTTTATAGCTTCTCCTTCGTACTATTAGATACTTTCTAATTTATGGAGGAGAACCTTTTGTATTTAACAGTTGATATAAACAAAGCAGGTTACACAGGGAATACAAATGTGCTGAAGGATATCCGTTTCTCCGTCGGTCCCGGGGAGCTTGTCGGGTTGATCGGGCCGAACGGGGCGGGGAAGAGCTCCACGATCAAATCGATTCTCGGGATTCTCAAACATGTGGAAGGCAAGGTGGAGGTCGGGGATTATGCGTATATCCCGGAGCGTCCGATTTTCTATGACCGATTGACGTTATGGGAGCATATCGATTTTCTCCTTTCCGTGCTCGACGTCCCGGAAGAGGAGTTCAAGCTTGAGGCGAAGAGGCTGCTGGAGTTTTTTCAGCTCTCACAGCGGATCCACCACTATCCGGAGAGTTTTTCGAAAGGGATGCAGCAGAAGGTGATGCTGATTCTTGCGTTTTTGAAAAAGCCTGATCTGTATATCATTGATGAACCGTTCATGGGGCTGGATCCGAATGCAGTGAAGAAGCTGCTGCAACTGATTGATAATGAAAAGAAGCGCGGGGCCGGCATTCTGATGTCGACTCACGTGCTGGATACGGCCGAGAAAATCTGCGACCGGTTTGTCCTCATCTCGAACGGAAAGCTTGTGGTGCAGGGGAAATTGGATGAAGTCCAGCGCGACAGCGGTCTTCGGGAAGGTTCGTTGTTTGACTGTTTTGATCTGCTGACGGAGCGTGACAGTCATGCGGGCTAGCACGTTGTTCAGGAGGAGGCTGACTGCTGATTGGGGTTACCAGTGGGGCGTCATGAAGACGGTCCTTGACTGGACGATCGTCGTCTATCTGGTCATACCGGTGATGATCGCGGTTCCTTTTTTGTACGCAGATATGTGGGAACACAGCGGTCTTTATTGGAGCGGTCGGCTTCCCTTCACTGTTTTATTCGTACTGATTCTGCTGGTGACGGCCGGGGGGAATTTCAGGATTTATTTAATGGAGGCTGACCTTTTGTACCTCCTTCAGAAAAAGGAACTTCTTCATCCTTTTAAGCGTTTGGGATTTTTATATTCTGCGGCTGGGGCGGTGATCGGGACAGCGGCTGCAGGTGTCACTGCGCTTCCTTTGTTCGCCGGGGTGTACGGGATGAAGGCCTTGGAGGTGCTGCCTTTGGTGGCAGCGGCGCTTGCCGTGAAGCTTGTTTTCATGACGGTAAAAAAATTCGCTTCTAAGGGAACGGTTACATTTGCTGTGTTTGTGCTGCTCACTTGTGGTGCTGTTATAGTGGTGCTGCACACGGATCCGGTCCTGGTTGGTGTCATCAGTCTGTTTATAGCGGCGGGGGTCATTTTTTATCATTTAAAGCAAATGCCTCGATCCGACCGCTGGTTCATGAAAGAAATCGAAATCGAGAATCGGGAAAAGGTCAAGTATATCAAGCTGATCCTGACTTACTCGATGGAAGTGGAAAAGGAACCGGTCAATCAAAGGAACAGTCCGCTCCTTATGTTCCTCGGCTCTAAGCGGATTTTCAAGGGAGCCCGTTCCAAAGAGGATGGCCTGCTGGAACTCGTGGTGAAGGGCTTTTTGCGGAGGAACTATGTGACGCTGTATATCCAGATGTTTTTCTTGACGCTGACGGCGGTCATCGTGTTGCCGATATGGCTGAAATGGATTGTCTTTGCAGGCTTTGCATTTTTCATCCAGTCGTGGCTGAAAAGCCTGTTCAAGAAAATGCTGGACAGCCCATTTTTCGCGGTCGTCCCTTATGACAAAAAGCTGGCAGATCCGGTGTGGGGGAGGTTTAAAAAACTGTTCGCCTTTCCGGTGATCGGCCTTGCGGGGGCGGCGGCGGTTTTATTCACGATCATCGGGCTGATCGTCTGACGATTGGAGAATGGTAGAGTTTGAGGAGCCAGGGGTGAGGTGGCGATGTATACCGGTTGGTGTATCCTGATCGGCTATCGCCTTGTTGCTCACATAAATGTAAAGAAATCGCACATATATGGGAAATTTCGCACTTATATTCAATTTGCCGCACATAAATGAGAAGCTTCCGCACTTAAATCCGGTCTCGTGAGGCTGAAACAACAAAGAATACCCCATACACAATAAAAGCCAGCACACCTTTTATAAGAAAAAGGCATACTGGCTTGGGAACCCTATTAAAAGGGGGGCTCACTTAAAGAATTTACTCGGCGACCTTCTCCAGGTTACCGTTGCGGTCCATCTTGAAGCGCGGTGCTTTTGCCTCGCCTTCTTCATCAAACAGGACGAGCTTCCTGGCGCGGTTCATGATCTGCATGAGGGTTTCGTAATCTTCCTGCATCGTGACGGAGTTGGTTTCGAGCTTGGCGACTTTCTTTTCAAGCTCCTTGTTTTCTCTCCTAATCTCGGCGATTTCATGCTTCAATCTTTGATTCTCGATTTTTACGATATCCGAGTTCACGCTCGTCTGTGCCATGTTCTGCAGGAATGCAATCACTTTTTCGAGTGTGACTTCCCCGCGGAGGCCGGACGGATTCACCAAATGCTTACTGGCCGGTGCCTGCGGAGCGGCGGTTTGCTCATCTTCTGCTTCGATTGGAGATTCAGCCTCTGTCTGAGCGGCTTGCTGTGAAAGCTGCTCGGTTGCCGGCACATAATCCTCGAATTGGAACTCCATTTCTTCTTCCGCTTCTTCCCTTGATAGAGACATAGCATCAAGCTCTTCCATTGAAGGTGTAGGCGGCTTGTATAATAGCTTCTTCTTTCCGCCCTGATCTTTCCCCAGCAGGCGGTGGCGCTGTTTGCGCTGTTTTTTTGCAAGCTGCAGTGCTTTTTCATACTGATGGCGCACGACTGCATTCCAGCGGAACCCGCAGGCTGCGGATGTGCGGTTCAGTTTATCCCCGACTTCTTCGAATGCGTTCAACTGTGTGCTGCCTTCGCGTACGTGGCGCAGGACCGTTTCGGCTAAAAGCAGATCGTTTTCTTCGGTCCAGGCATCCTGTCTTGTTTTCATCATTCTCATCTCAACTCCCAACTTTTACTTAAAATTCGTTCGTTGGTAAAAGGATGGGCAGTTTTATAGATTTTTATACGAATATGTTAAAAATTTTTTGAAGTTGGTAGTTTCGTTGTTCTTTCCTCCGATTACCGCTTATTGATTTCCATGGAAGACTAGGCTTTCCGCGGGCGGCCGGTGAGCACCTTATTTTTGATTGTACCTTACATCACCGCTATTGATTTCCGTGGAAGACTACGCTTTCCGCGGGTGACCCGTGAGCCTCCTCGGCTTCGCCTGCGGGGTCTCACATTGGTCACTTCTCCCGCAGGAGTCTTCGTCTTCCACTACAATCAAACGCTGGTTTCAAGTAAGACGACGACAACTCCCACTATTTTTGATGCGTCAGATCTTTTTACCCGCAACCAATTTATTGTTAAAAATCACCACAACCTGGAAACGACAGTCTCTTGCAAATCGCCCCGGAAAACTGTATTCTAGAATTCGATGTTTGTGTGAAAATAATTGATTCGATAGATAGAAAGGGTTGTTGGCAGGTGGCAAACGAATTCAGGGTTTGCGATGATTGTCAGGCCGTGAACTTAAAGACTTTGATTCCGAAATTAAAAGAGAAGGACCCGGACGCACCGATTGATATTGCGTGTCAGTCCTATTGTGGTCCAGGACGCA
Source organism: Bacillus sp. BKU_1 (assembly GCA_051294195.1). Lineage (GTDB taxonomy): Bacteria > Bacillota > Bacilli > Bacillales > Bacillaceae_B > Rossellomorea. Next base: position 482,434 of record CP193985.1, read on the forward strand.
AAAAGACATTCGCCTTTGTCAATAATCGTCCGGTAGCGGCATTGACGGAAGAAGAATTAATGGAAAAGATCGAAAAGAAATTGAAGAAATAAATGTGCGGTACAGCAAACTTCCTTTAAGGGAGTTTTTTCTTTTCCCTTTTAAACCGGTGATGGCCCTCTTTTGCATGCGCGGAACGGCCGATGATCCGGGTTCATGCCAGGGGTTGGATTAAAAAGGTTTACGCGTCCCCCTGGAAGGAAATATTTAAGGGATGGAGAAGTATTGGAGTAGCATGAAAATGTTTGTCAAGATGGTTAGAAAGCTGAAATTTTTTTGAGGGTGACGGAGTGCCCGGTGTGCGTTGTTCAGGAGACATTTTTATATTTTTTTCGACAAAATTCGAGATGAATGCCGGGTACAAAGTCGCTATAATAGAAATATGCTAGTTTAGGAAGAGGGTAGAAGATGGAGTATTCCAAGCAGAAATTGCATGAAGAAAAAGTATTCAAAGACCCTGTTCATCGGTATGTTCATGTAAAGGACCGCGTGATTTGGGATCTCATCGGGACGAAGGAGTTCCAGCGACTTAGACGGGTCAGGCAGCTTGGTACGACGTATCTGACCTTCCACGGGGCGGAGCACAGCCGCTTCAACCACTCCCTCGGTGTCTACGAAATCATCCGCCGCATCGTGGATGATGTCTTTGACGGACGTCCGGAATGGGATCAGGGGGAACGTCTTCTGTCCCTGTGTGCAGCCCTGCTCCATGATCTCGGCCACGGGCCGTTTTCACATTCGTTTGAAAAGGTGTTCCACCTCGATCATGAGCATTTCACGCAGGCGATCATTTTGGGCGACACCGAAGTGAACGGGGTCCTTTCGAAAGTCGGGAAGGATTTTCCGAAGCATGTAGCGGAGGTCATCGCGAAGACCTATGAGAACAAGCTGGTTGTCAGCCTGATTTCGAGCCAGATCGATGCCGACCGCATGGATTACTTGCAGCGCGATGCCTATTTTACGGGAGTGAGCTACGGACACTTCGACATGGAACGCATCATGCGCGTGATGAGGCCTCGCGAAGATCAGGTCGTGATCAAGCAGAGCGGGATGCATGCCGTCGAGGATTACATCATGAGCCGCTATCAGATGTACTGGCAGGTCTACTTCCATCCGGTGACGCGGAGTGCGGAAGTGATCCTGACGAAGATTTTACATAGAGCGAAGGAGCTTCATGAAACGGGATACTCTTTCAAGCAAAAACCCCTTCATTTTTACTCACTTTTTACAGGAAGCGTCGCACTTCAGGATTATTTGAAGCTCGATGAATCAGTGATCATGTATTATTTTCAAATCTGGCAGGAAGAAGAGGACAGGATCCTGCGCGATTTATGCGAGCGGTTCATGAACCGCAACCTCTTCAAATACGTGGAATTCGATCCGGCCAAGGAATACAAGAAGCACAGTGAGCTTGAGACCCTGTTTAAAAAAGCGGGAATCGACCCGGAGTATTATCTGGTCGTCGACTCATCTTCCGATCTTCCATATGATTTTTACCGGCCGGGTGAGGAAGAGGAACGCCTTCCGATCCATCTTTTAATGAGAAACAACGAGCTTCGGGAGCTCTCGAGGGAGTCGGATATCGTCGATTCCATCTCGGGCAAGCGCAGAACCGACCATAAATTATACTATCCAGTGGATTTGTTATACGACGAATCAACGAAGAAGAATATAAAGAGACAGATACGGACGATTCTGGAACTTTCTTAGAATAAGGCTGTGAGGGTGAATGGCCCGCGTGCTCGGTGCGCGGGAATCATCTCCAGGACAGCCCCGACACCTATGCCAACGGAGAATCGCTTATGCAATACTAGGAGTAGGAGATGACGTACATTGTTGAAAGAACATGCAAAACTGATGAGTGCCTTTTTAGCGTCCGGCGAAGTGGTGGGAAGGAAGAAGCTGCAGAAGATGATCTTCATCGCGAAGAAGCTTGCTTTCCCGTTTCAGGAAAAATTCCAATTTCATTTTTACGGCCCTTATTCGGAGGAGCTGACCCTGCGCGTCGAGGAGCTTTGCAATATGGGGTTCATCTCGGAGGTGCGCGAGAAAAAGGGCGGCTATTATCAGTACCGCTACACCGTCACCAAGGAAGGGGAGGAATTCCTTTCGCTCTATGAAAAGGACATCCCCTCCCTGAAAGACTGCCTGACAGATATGAATACGCAGTCTGCACGCTTTTTGGAGCTTGTTTCAACGGTTTTATATTTTGATAATCTTACAAAAGAAGAAGTCTGCGAGAAGGTCTTCACGCTGAAGAGCAAGCAGAAGTATACGGAAGAAGAAATCGATGAGGCGTTTGCCTATATCGACGGATTGAAAAAGCTGAAGGTTATTCAATAATTTGATGAAGGGCTGCTCTTAGTGAAAGGGCGGTCTTTTTATTTTAAAAATAGGAGGAAAACTACATGCAGCATTATGATTTTACGGAGAGAGAGTTGTTTGTGAACAAGTTAAGGGAAGAAGGGAAAACATTTAGAGTCATTGGTGAAACACTTGGAGTAACTGGGAATAGGGCAAATCAAATTCATAAGGTATATAAAAAAAAGGAAAGATACCAATCTGTTGCCCGTGATTATCGAAATGGTGTAAGTAAGGAGACTATTGCAGAGAAGCTTGGATATTCGATGTCTTTGGTTGAAACCTTAATACGGAGAGGAAGAAATAAAGCTCCAAAGCAATAACTTCAGAGCCTCAGGTGAAGCGATTTACTGATCACTCAATCTCTTCCCGCCGACGGCGTAGTGTCCTTTTGTCATTTCTTCAATGAAGACGACGATTTTATCTTCTGAGGCGCCCGTTGTTTCGCTGACGGCCTGGGTGACTTTTTCGACGAGGGCTTTCTTTTGGTCTTCTGAACGTCCTTCGAGCATTTTTACGGTAATGTAAGGCATTATGATTCGCTCCTTATCCTTGATTTTGATACAATCGTGGGTAGAACCCCATCTTTACTGTAATCCTGCGTGGGCGGGGAAGCAAGCGTAAGTTGAAAGTCATGAGCAGGACTTTTTCTGTATACTATTGAATAAGAAAGTAAACCATTTTTAAAGGAGTACATAGTTTGGATACTTTTCGCAGTTTTTTTGAATCCATTTCGGTCTTTTCGCTTGAAGAGCTTCCGTTTGTGGTCATTGCACTGGTGCTCGCCTTCACGGTCCATGAGTTTGCCCATGCGTATGTGGCCTATAAATTCGGGGACACGACGGCGAAGGATCAGGGAAGGCTGACGCTGAATCCGGTGCAGCACTTGGATCCGTTCGGGACGATCTTGATCCTGATTGCAGGTTTCGGATGGGCGCGGCCGGTTCCCGTGATGCGTTCGCGCTTCAAGAACCCGCGGCTTGCGGGCATTCTCGTCTCGGCTGCAGGACCGCTGAGCAACTTCCTGATTGCCTTCATCGCGTTCGGCCTGTTTTATTTCTTTGTCGGTGTGACGGGAGGCGGGATCCCTCCGTTCGTGATCGACCTTCTGCAGATGATCGTTGAACTGAATATCCTTCTGTTTGTGTTTAACCTGCTGCCGTTCCCTCCGCTTGACGGCTACCGGATCATCGAGGATCTGTCGCCGCCGAATGTGCGGGTGAAAATGAGCCAGTTTGAACAATACGGCATCCTGTTGTTCCTGATCCTGGTGATCACGCCGCTTGACCAATACACGATCTGGCCGTTCCTGAATACAGGCATGAGTGCAACGGGCCAGGCATTCAGCACGATTTACGGAACAATCTTTTCAATCTTTAGTTAAGGAGTGAGAAACGATGGAAAAGAAAAAGAACATCGGATTTAATATTATAAAAAGTGATCCGACTGACGGTCACGGAGGTTACGGGGTCGGGTCTTTGAGTCTTGATAATGTTTCTCCTGTCATGATTGATGTCGAAGAAGGGGAAGCGACGATTGAAATCGGTGCCCTGCATGCGCGGAGCCCGATTGAAAAAAGGATCAAATTTACGAATAACCGCGAGGATTCAGCTGGAGGTAAACTGTACTGGCTGATCTGGGTGACGATCGACCTCATGGACGAAGGTCCATATTATGCGGGGGTGACAGCCTGTGAATTGGTGGTCAACCAAGAAAAGCGCAGAGGCTACAAGTCGATGCCTGAGCACGTGAATCATATGGATAAGTCCATCAAGCGTCACATTATCGTTGATCAAATGGACGATAAGTCAAAAGGGGTTCTCGCAGAATTCCTTAAAAACCATGACCAGGGCATGTGGGCCCGTTCCAAGCCTGAACTGAAGGAAGCGTTAAAAGCCTAAATAGTATGAGGCCCGTCCTTCCCTGCTTTAATGCTGCGAGGGAAGGGCTTTTTTTTCGACAAAAATCCTGATTTGTGAACAAATTGTGACATTTATTTGAAAGTGACTTTCTCATCTTGTACTCCTGTTGGAAAAAAAGTACACTTAAAGCACAGTTTGCACATAAACTAGGACATGAAAGACCCCGGGTTCGCACAAGCCCGGGGTTTTTCGTATTTATAGGGAGATAACGGCCGGCTTGGGTCTGGAGGCCTTGTACCACTGCAGACAAAGGATAAAAATGAGGATGATATCGATGGCATCCCCTCCGTAATACATGAGCATGCTTCCGGCTTCTGCTTGATCTGCAGGCACCCCCTCAGGCGGCCTGGCATAAATGATCTTCGAAAGAATGCCGTGGGCGGCGAGTGCAGAGAGCAGTGCCGCAGCCCGGTATGCATAGCTTTTACGATGCGGGGTTGGATCGATATAGATCAAACTGACCGTGAAAAGATAGCCGGCGAGGAATACGTGCAGATGGATGAAAATATGCAGCAGAATATTCTCGTGCATGGCGCTGTACAGGCTCGTGGTGTAAAGAAGCCACAAGCCCCCTATATTCAGAAACGAAGCAAAAAAGGGGTCGCTCAAAACCCTTAACGGCCTGCTTTTTAACAACTTCGAGAGCTTTCTTGCTTTATCCCTTGGAAGGGTGCGCAATGTGAGCATCACCGGCGCGGCCAGTGCCATCAAGAGTGGCGCAAGCATGCCGAGGAACAGATGGCCGAGCATATGGGCCTGAAAATCATGATGTGCCTTCTCTGCAAGGGGGCCTGCAACAGAAGCAACGGCCAGAAAAACTCCTGCGGACCAGGAAACGGTTCGGTATAATGGCCATTTTTTATAGCGGCGGTTTGAACGGATCACCGCCCACACATAGAGGATCAGTGCACAGACAAAAGGAATCGCCAAGACCAATTGAGGTCCGGGCCCCAAAAGGCTGCGGGCAGCTTCTTCGTGAATGTGATCCGTGCTCATCGGCTGAGCTCCGCCTTCGCCTTCCTGCCTGTAAGGATCGTCACCATGATTCCGGCAATCAGCAGTGCAAGGGCAATGCTGTTCCAAATCAAATCGTAAACGAACACATTTTCAACATAGCGGATTTCATGAATGCGCATGATCTTATGCTGGATCGTACCGTCGTATAATTGGAATCCGCCGGTGCCGAGCAGGATGCCGCCCCACCATCTCGCCTGCCAATAGGCGTTCCTCCGCCTCAGGTCTGCAAAAAGAAAAAATCCGCCGATCGTGGCAAACCAGCTGAATGCATGGAAGAATCCATCCGATACCAAGCCGATATCCGTGGTGGATCTGTCATAAAAATGATGCCAGTGAAGCAGCTGATGGAAGACCGTCTCATCAATGAATGCCACCAGGCCGAGCCCGCATAGGAATCCCGATAACAGATTCCGTCCAGAGTAAATGCTCCGTGTTCCCAGAACTTTAACCATCGCCAAACCTCCCTTTGATTTCTTGTCACCATTATTCCCTCATAAAAAAGCGATAAACTAAAGACCGGAAAAACCTCCTCACCTAAAACATAAGGGAAACTTATGCATGAAGATAATGATCTTCTAATTAACTTATGAGAGCTTGCCGGGTACGATGGTAGTAGATGATAAGAAAAGGAGTGGTAGAGGTGGAGAGGGAGATCACATTCAGATTAGCCGTCAAAGAGGACTTGGGCAGGATTGTCCAGATGCTCGCTGACGATGTATTGGGAAAGGAAAGGGAACGTTATGAGGACCCCCTCCCGGAGGGGTATCTGAAAGCCTTTCAGGCGATCGAGTCAGATCCAAACAATGAACTGACAGTGGCCTGTCATGACAAGGAAATCATAGGCGTCATGCAGATCACCTTCACGCCTTACCTTACCCATCAGGGGAGCTGGCGGGCGACGATCGAAGGTGTGAGGACATCCACTGCTGTCCGCGGGCAGGGAGCCGGATCCAAGATGATCAACTGGGCGGTCGGACGTGCCCGTGACCGCGGCTGCAGCCTCGTTCAGCTGACGACGGACAAACAGCGCGGCGACGCTCTCAGGTTCTATCAGAAGCTCGGGTTTACAGCGACACACGAGGGAATAAAAATGAAGCTCTGACAGACAGAAGGCCCGTCCCACAACGCTTTAAAGCAGCGAGGGACGGGCCTTGCAATCAGAAAATCCAATCTTTCAGTTTTTTGTACCAAGGTTTCGTGTCCTTTTTCGACGGCTGTTTTTCTTGCGGTGCATCACTATCACCGAGGTGTTCCTTGCAGTATTCGGTTGGTTCAGTGCCCTTCACGAAGTAGGTGAAGCGCTGGACGGGGCAATCCTTGGTGGCAAGCTTGCCGTTATGGGGATTGACCGCGACGCCGACGACGCCCTTGGTCGGCTTGAACGCTTTGACCGGTTCGTCCTTCAGGGCTTCCTCCATGAAATGCACCCATATTTTCTTCGCGTATAGCTTATCATCCACCAGCGAGATGTCTTTCCCTTTGTCATAACCGGTCCATACCCCCGCTGTCAGCTGAGGGGAGAAGCCGATCATCCAGTTGTCGGTGTTGGTCGTCCCGGATTTACCCGCATAGTGCCTGGTCGCGTCTTTGCGGATCTGGATCCCGGTGACGGTCGAGTAATCATTCAGTTTCGGATCGAAAATCCCGCTCAGCATATGCGTCATCACGAACGCCTTGTCGGGATCCAGCACCTGTTCCTTTTTCACTTCTTTTTCATACATGACCTTCCCCGACCAGTCTTCGACGCGGGTGATGAACACCGGCTTCACTTTGTAGCCGCCGTTCGCGAATAGATTGTAGGCGTTCACCATGTCGATCACCCTTGCCCCCGATGTCCCGAGGGCGGAGGAAGGATATTTCTTGACCGGGGTGGTGAGGCCGAACTTCTCTTTCGCCGTTTTCACGAGTGTGTCCTGACCCATGAACAGATGCGTCTTCACGGCATAGACGTTATCGGAAAGCGCGATCGCCTGGGCAAGCGTGATCTCATCATTCGCGTATTTGTTATTGTAGTTGTGCGGTGCATATTTTTTATTATCGTCAAATGTGAACGTGGTGAGCTCGCTTTTCATCGTCGTTGCGGGGGTGAAACCCTGGTCGAGTGCCGAATAATACAGCAGCGGCTTGATCGTCGAACCCGGCTGGCGGATCGCCTGGACCGCCCTGTTGAATGGGCTCTCCTCATAATTCCTGCCCCCGACCATCGCAGTGACATAGCCGTTCTTCGGATTCATCGAGACAAACCCGAGCTGGATGTCGGATCCATCCCCGATCTGCTCGTCGACCACTTTTTCGGCGATTTCCTGGTGCTTCGTGTTCAATGTCGTAAAAACCTTGAGTCCGCCCATCTCGATTGTCCGCTCATCAAGCCCCAGTTCTGTGCGGAGGATATTTTTCACCACATCCTGAAAATAAGGGGCCGTCTCCACCGATTGGTGAGCATGCTCCCCGGTGATTTTGACCGGCTTTGCCTTCGCGATTTCACTTTCCTCTCTCGTGATGAATCCGTCTTCCCTCATGGAATCAAGGATGAGCTCCTGACGGCTCTTCGCATGCTCAGCTGATTTGAGAGGCGAATAGTAGGAAGGCGCTTTTGGGATACCGGCGAGCAAAGACGCCTCGGCAAGCGTCAGCCGGTCGGCATCCTTCCCGAAATAATATTGGCTTGCGGCCTGGACGCCGTAGGCACCGTGACCGTAATAAATCGTATTCAGATATCCCTCAAGGATTTCTTTCTTGCTGTAGCCCATTTCGATCCGGAGGGTATAAAGGGCTTCTGAGACCTTCCGCTTCCACGTTTTATCATGCGTCAAAAAGAGATTACGGGCATACTGCTGGGAAATGGTGCTCGCCCCCTGGACCTTGCCCATCGCCTTTATGTCGGCAAGTGCGGCGCCTGCTATCCTCTTTAAATCAAATCCGTAATGCTGGTAAAAATTCTTGTCTTCTATTGAAATCGTTGCCTCGATAAGTTCCGGAGAAATCTTTTCGAGATCCACCCAGTAGCGTTTCTCCCCGGTATTCGTCTCGCCGATCACCTTGCCGTCCTCCCCGTAAATCAACGTGGACTGAGGGACCGCCAGCGGAGGGGGACCCTGGAACTTCGCATACGTCAGCACCCCGATCAGCCCGATGAGCATAAGAATAGAAGAGAAAAGAGACAAAATTACTGCCGCTCTCACATATTTTTTTGTTTTCTCCAATCCAGCACGAGTCATCAGTTCCATCCCCGATCCCGCCTTCTCTATAAAATAGTTTTCTATGAAAATCCGGGTCCGAAGCCCGTTCCTCGCCACTTAAAAGCGTTGAGGGAAGGGCCTTCCCGCAAACTGCAGCTTTATATAATCAGTATGAAAGGTTTGCAGAGATTTTAAACGTACTAGAGATAGAAAAAATTTCACTTGAATTTTTGCTAGATTCCACTATACTTTTTCTCATGTTTGTATTTATCATGATAGGGAAGGATAAAAATGACGTCTGTCCATGACGTTATTTATTTTGTAATCAAACACCTGTGATGTTAACGGTTTTTCATTAGAAGCATAAGCACTTTTACATTGTTGATTGTTATAATGAGAAAATGTATACAGCGAGAATAGACTTACTAGTTTTGAACGGATCCAGCTTTTGATTGGAGTGGAAGACGCAGACTCCTGCGGGAAAAGCGAGTTAGGTGAGACCCCGCAGGCGAAGCCGAGGAGGCTCACCAACCGCCCGCGGAAAGCGAAGTCTTCCACGGAAATCAAAAGCGGCGATTGGGCGGTTAATAGCCATAAAATAAATATAAGAAGGGAAGTAGAAACAATGAGTGGACTTTGGTACACAGAAAAACAAACAGACAACTTCGGAATCACAATGAAAATCAAAAAGACTTTACATACAGAACAAACGGATTTTCAATACCTCGAAATGGCCGAAACAGAAGAATGGGGCAACATGCTTTTCCTTGACGGCATGGTCATGACAAGCCAAAAAGACGAATTCGTCTACCACGAAATGGTCGCACACGTACCATTATTCACACACCCGAACCCTGAAAACGTGCTTGTAGTAGGCGGCGGAGACGGCGGCGTCATCCGTGAAGTGCTGAAGCACCCAAGCGTGAAAAAAGCCGTATTGGTCGACATCGACGGAAAAGTCATCGAATACTCAAAGAAATACCTTCCGGAAATCGCGGGCGAGCTTGAAAACGAGCGCGTCGATGTCCAGGTGGGCGACGGATTCATGCATATCGCGAAAAGTGAAAATGAATATGACGTCATCATGGTCGATTCCACTGAGCCTGTCGGACCGGCGGTAAATCTATTCACTAAAGGTTTCTATGCAGGAATCTCGAAAGCTCTTAAAGAAGACGGGATCTTTGTCGCTCAATGTGACAACCCTTGGTTCAAAGCGGATCTTATCCGCCAGGTACAGCGCGATGTAAAGGAAATCTTCCCGGTTACACGCCTGTACACAGCGAATATCCCGACATATCCAAGCGGCATGTGGGCATTCACGATCGGATCGAAAAAACACGACCCAATCGAGGTGCCGGAAGAGCGTTTCCACGAAATCCAGACAAAATACTACACACCGGAACTGCACAAAGCAGCATTCGTGCTTCCTAAATTCGTCAAGGACCTGACTGAATAATAGTAAGTAATCAAAGACCGGGGTCCCCCGGTCTTGTATTAAATAAAGGAGGGCGGGCCAACGAAAGCCCGCCCCCGATAGAGAAAGGTTTGAATATGATGCGTTTTGATGAAGCTTATTCAGGTAATGTATTTATTAAGAGCCATCCTTCATACGAAGAAAGCTCAGTCGTGCTTTACGGGATGCCGATGGACTGGACAGTGAGCTATCGTCCGGGTTCACGTTTCGGCCCGACGCGTATCCGAGAAGTGTCGATCGGACTTGAAGAATACAGTGCCTATCTTGACCGCGAGCTAGAAGAAGTAAAATACTTCGATGCAGGCGATATCCCGCTTCCGTTCGGAAATGCGCAGCGCAGCATCGATATGATCGAGGATTACATCGACCAGGTCTTAGGTGACGGGAAAATCCCATTCGGCATGGGCGGGGAGCACCTCGTTTCATGGCCGGTCATGAAGGCGATCGCGAAGAAATATCCGGACCTGGCGATCATCCACATGGATGCACACACGGATCTTCGCGAAGAGTACGAGGGAGAACCGCTTTCCCACTCGACCCCGATCCGAAAGATCGCCGAGCATATCGGACCTGAGAACGTCTATTCATTCGGGATCCGTTCCGGCATGAAGGAAGAATTCCAATGGGCGAAGGAAAACGGCATGCACATCTCGAAATTCGAAGTGCTCGAGCCGCTCAAGGAAATCCTTCCGACGCTCGCGGGACGCCCTGTCTACGTCACCATCGACATCGACGTCCTTGACCCGGCCCACGCCCCTGGAACAGGTACTGTGGACTGCGGAGGAATCACCTCCAAGGAGCTGCTTGCATCCATCCACGCGATCGCACACTCCGACATCAACGTAGTAGGCGCCGACCTAGTCGAAGTAGCCCCAATCTACGACAATTCCGAACAAACAGCCAACACAGCCAGCAAACTCATCCGTGAAATGCTGCTGGGCTGGGTGAAATAAATACTATAAAAATAGGATTGCCTTGTTGTGAGGTGATCCTATTTCTTTTATTAATGTTTATAAGATTTTGGGTAGCAATTGACCTTCCCTATCTCAGGAAAGAAGTATGGGGATGAAAATGATCAGCCTTAAGGGGAGATTAGAGTATTAAACAGCCTCAGCAGTTGATTGGAGTGGAAGGCGAAGACTCCTGCGGGAAAAGCGAAGCTGGGGAGACCCCGCAGGAGCGCAGCTCCGAGGAGGCTCCCCGCTCGCCCGCGGAAAGCGAAGCCTTCCACGGAAATCAACTGCGTTGTAAAGAAGTCTAAACCATGTATTTGGAACTAAGTGTTCGTGCACCACAACTTTCACAAACTTCCAATCCAAAACTAACCACCACTCATTGCATTTTCCCCCAATACTTCTTATACTTAATAAGTTAGAGGAAGACCGTCCACATAACCGGACGGACAGATTCCAGATCGGACCCTAAATAAGAAAAGGATGTGAGTGGTTTGACAGATTTAAACAGTGAATCCACGCCTGTCAAAATTCACTTAAAAACAACTATCACAGTCGGTGAAGAAAGCGATGCTTTTGAGCTCGTCTCATTCGGGCGATACTATGAAAAAGGGGATGCCTTTTTCCTGAAGTATGATGAAATCCAGGAAGAAGGGACCACCCACACAATCGTCAAGGTCACCGACACCCAGGCACTGATCCTGAGGAGCGGTGCCGTCAAAATGCGAATGGTGTTCAACGAAGAGGAAGAGATGAACGGCTCCTATGAAAGCGAGCTCGGTACACTCTTGCTGACGACAAAAACTAAGAAACTTTCACATACGAAAAATCTCTCCAAGACGGAAGGGGATTTCAACCTTTCATACGAGCTGATCATGCAGGGCAGCCCGGTCGGGGATTATGAGATGTCGATCAATTTTAAGGAGGAAGAATAGGCGCATGAATATCGTCGAGAAAGTACAAGAAAACCTGAAATCCGAAATCAAGGCAGCGGTCCTGAAAGCGGGGCTCGCTTCAGAGGACCAGCTTCCGGACATCATCCTGGAGACGCCGAAGGACAAGTCACACGGTGACTACTCCACCAACATGGCGATGCAGCTGGCGCGTGTTGCGAAAAAAGCGCCGCGCATGATCGCGGAAGACATCATGAAGAACTTCGATCAGTCAAAGGCTTCCATTGAAAAAATGGACATCGCCGGTCCTGGTTTCATCAACTTCTTCATGAACAATGACTACTTGACGGATCTCATCCCGCTGATCCTCGATCAGGATCACGAATACGGCCAGTCTGATGCAGGTAAAGGCGAACGCGTCAACGTCGAGTTCGTTTCGGCGAATCCGACAGGCGATCTTCACCTGGGCCATGCCCGCGGTGCCGCAGTCGGGGATTCACTTTGCAACGTGCTTGAAAAAGCAGGCTTTAACGTCACGCGCGAGTATTACATCAATGACGCCGGCAACCAGATCCATAACCTTGCGAAATCGGTGGAAGCACGCTACTTCCAGGCGCTCGGACAGGATGTTGCGATGCCTGAAGATGGATATCACGGCGCCGACATCATCGGAATCGGGAAGCAGCTTGCAGAGGAATTCGGTTCCAAGTATGCGGAAGCAAGCGAAGACGAACGCTACAAATTTTTCCGTGAGTACGGTTTGAAAGTGGAAATGTCCAAGCTCCAGAAGGACCTTGAGATGTTCCGCGTGCCATTCAATGTATGGTACTCAGAAACTTCACTTTACGAAAACGGAAAAATCGACGCGGCGCTTTCAAAGCTTCGTGAAAACGGCCATGTGTATGAAGAAGAAGGAGCGACCTGGTTCCGTTCGACTGAACTTGGCGACGATAAGGACCGCGTGCTGATCAAGAATGATGGAACATACACGTATCTGACTCCGGATATCTCATACCACCAGGATAAATTCGAGCGCGGGCATGATGTGCTCATCAACATCTGGGGAGCGGACCACCACGGGTATATCCCGCGTATGAAAGCGGCGGTAGAGGCACTTGGTTTTGACCGCGAAAAGCTTGAAGTGGCCGTGATCCAGCTCGTCCATCTTTACAAAAACGGCGAGAAGATGAAGATGAGTAAACGTACCGGTAAAGCCGTGACGATGCGTGAACTAGTGGAAGAAGTCGGCCTCGATGCCGTTCGTTACTTCTTCGCGATGAGAAGCGCTGATACTCATATGGACTTCGACCTTGATCTTGCAGTGTCCCAGTCCAATGAAAACCCTGTATATTATGCTCAATATGCGCATGCGCGTATCTGTTCGATCCTGCGTCAGGCTGAAGAATCCGGTCTTGCTTCCGAGGACCGCATCGACCTTAGCCTGATCGGAACGGAAAAAGAAATCGACCTATTGAAGAAGCTCGGTGAATTCCCGCAGATGATCGCTGATGCAGCCGAAAAGCGCACGCCGCACCGTGTTGCGAACTATATCAACGATCTTGCATCGGCATTCCACAGCTTTTACAATGCCAACAAGGTGCTCGATGAAGAGAACCGCGAGCTGACAACAGCCCGCCTGGCACTTGTCAAAGCCGTGCGCGTCACGCTTCAAAACGCACTTGCCCTTATCGGGGTAGCTGCACCTGAAAAAATGTAATAGTTCGAAGGCCCGGCCCTCCCTGTTTTAACGCAGAGAAGGACGGGCCTTCTTTTTAATATTTTCTTCCGCATAACGTATAATAATGGGTAGACATAGTTTAGGAGGTACCTCATGAAGACAGTTGTGCTGGCCATTGTGACCGGTTTTTTGGTAGGATTCATCTTTGCCCTGTTCAAGCTTCCGATCCCCGCTCCGCCTGCACTCGCAGGAATCGCCGGAATTGTAGGGATATACTTGGGATTCAAGGCATTCATGGCGATTCAGCCGTGGATTGAATCGGTATTTAAGTGAGTTTTACATAATAGAAGTGTCCCTGTATCTGTAAAAGTCCGGATCCTGATGGCTCCGGGTTTTTGTATTTTTTTGGTTTTATCGTTCGAATAATATTGAATAATATATTCAAAAATATTAGAATTAAGTCATGAAGAAAAAGGAGGCTATTTATTTTGAAACATTTACTGCAATCAGATGAAGTGGAAACCATATCCCTGGAGGTGGAATGGTCACCTGTATGGGAAATCATACTTGGCATCTCAGGGTATACACATAAGCAGCTCAGGCACACCTTCGATATGGACAGGGAGTGGGCGGAAGCCTCGTCTTCCATGCCTCCAACCTTAGTGAAGAGCCTGAATGAAATCGAAAAAACGAACTTCTGGTACGCCTTCATTATGCTTCAAGATCAATTTTCCGCAGAGACCGTTCAAGATTTTTCGAACAGCCTGAAGGAGCTTCCAGCGGTTGATTTTTATAAAACCGTGCTGCCGTATAAAAGCCGAAATCTTGAGACGATGAGATCGGAAACAGCTAAACAGCATACGAAACTCGATTTGTTTGAGCAATACGCTGCCAATTTTGAAGGTCATGAATTTTTAGGAGGATACATAAGTCATCTTGGGAGGTATTCCTACGAGCAGCTCAGGGATCTGCTGATCACCGTCATGGATGAATGGCACAGCTTTATCAGTCAAAACGAAAACTGGGAAAAGCGGCTCAAGACGCTGAATTATGAGTGTAAGCAGAATCGCAGCCTTGATGCAAGAAATCCTGTAGAGGAAATTGAAAGAGTGACGGACGGAATGAAATACCTGCCGGAACCCGGGGTATGGAAGGTCAAACTGATTCCCCATACAGCCTACAGGCCGTGGATATTGGAAAAACGGACACCGGACACCAAGATTTTTTTCTATCCTTTAAAAGATGATTATCTTGCATCCCCGGGCGAGCCGTCTCCGGAATTAGTCCGGGGCCACAAAGCCCTGGGGGACGAGCTCCGTCTGAAGCTGCTGTATCAGCTTATGAAAGGACCGTTATCGCTGCAGGAATTGAGTGTTCAGTTTCAGACATCTAAAACGTCGCTCCATCATCAGCTCTCCCTGTTAAAAGCGGCAAAGTTTGTGGCCGCCGATAAAGGGGTTTATTCAGTGAATCCGCACAGGATCGGAGCTTTTTCAAAAAAATTGAATCAATTCCTGGATACCAAATGATGAAGAAATTCTCCAGATCATTCAAGGCGCTTTGGGCAGGGGAAGTCATTTCGGAATTCGGCGGGGCGGCCGGAGGGATCATTAACGGATTGCTGCTATTTGAATTAACAGGTTCCAAAGAATGGATGGGCATCCTCTGGCTCGTTTATTTCATTCCTTCTTTGGTCTTGCAGGGAATCAGCGCCCCATTCCTTAACCATGTCGTGAAAGAAAAGATGCTGAAGAGGATCCAATTGCTCCGTGCAATTGCTTATCTCCTTCCCCTGGCAGGCTATCTGACCGGCTCATCGGTCGGGACCATTACTGGATTGGTCCTGCTTCAATGCCTCTTGGGACTGATGCAGCCCATATACGCCAGTCTGTCATTTTCTTTACTGCCTGATATTTGTAAGGAGGAAGAACTGGCAGATGCAAACGGCTTACTTGACGGCACCATCAGGCTGATGAGTTTTCTTGCTCCGGGAGCCACTTCCTTATTACTTGTGGTCAGCCCGATGCATTTCATCTATGGTTTTTCCTGCGTCATGTTTCTAGGCAGCTATTTTGCCCTGTCGGGAATTCCTCAATCCAGTACAAAAAAGGTTGCTGCGTGGACCAAGAAATTCTGGTGGGACGAGACGAAGGAGGGATACAAAACCTTCTTTCAATATCCCGATCTTCTGCGCCTGACCATCCTTTCATCTGCTGTACAGTTCGCAGTAGGGGCAGCATTGGTGTTAAGTGTCCCATTCATTCGCAGCAATCTGAATGGCGAAGCCTGGCACTACGGGATCTTTTCCGGAGCCTTTCCCGTCGGATATGCCCTCGGCATGCTTTTGCTGACCCGTGCAACGAAAAACGCGCAAACGATGTATGTGGGCTTGATAGGCGGCGGCCTTTCCTTCGTATTCCTGTATTTCGTCCAATCGATTCCGTTGGCTTGGCTTTGTGAACTATTCGGCGGCATGCTGTTTCCTCTGTTCAATGCCCAGAATGCTGCTCTGTTTCAAAGGGAAGCACCAAGGGGGCGGCTGTCCCAGCTGAGTGCAGTGAGACTTCTTTTCATCAGAGTGACAATGCCTTTGGGGATTTTGTTTGCTTCTTCAGCAGTTTTCAGTACAAGAGAGACCTATATGTTTGTTGGACTGGCCATCGTCATGCCTGGATTATATTATTTCATTACTTCATTTTTCCAAAAAGATTCCCGGCTGTCTGTGGAAGAAAACAAGAAGACCGGGTGATGAAAAGCAGCACAAAACCGCCTCCTTGCCTGAAGGGAGGCGGTTTTACTTCCAGTTCAATACTCCAGCACACCCCCGCTGATCCGCTTGACACCGCGGATGGAGGCGAGATCCTCGGTCAGTTTCAGCATGGCAAGGTCCTTGTACTTCGCTTCGATCATGAAGTCGACGTCCTGGCCGAATTTCTTCAGAGTTTTGAAAAATGGCTCCACGAAATCGGGGTCAACATAATCGGCGTGGGAGCGGAACGCCTTATCCGATTTTGGCGAAGAAATATGTATCTTCGGAACAAGGTCGCGTCTGTACCATGTTTTGAAAATATCCTCCAGACATTCCTCAAGCGGAATACTGCCAAGATTCGCTTCATGATGGTGGATATCAAGCACCATCGGAATATCTTCCTGTTGACAGGCGGCAAGCGTCTCTTCCACATTGTATGTCTTATCATCGTTCTCAAGAGTCATGATTTCCTTCACCTCTGGCGGGATGGCATTCAAGTTCTCGTGAAACCGTTCAAGCGCTTCTTTTTTATCGCCGTAGGTCCCGCCGATATGAATATTGATCACCGACTCCTTTTCGATCCCCATGTACTCAAGCATCCGGTAATGATACACCATGTCCTTCACCGCATTGTCAGTGACATGCTGCTTGGGGCTTGTGAACAGCGTGAATTGATTTGGATGAAAGCTCGCCCTGATGCCGAACGATTTGATGAGATCCCCGAGCTCCTTCCACTCCTTTTTAAAAGGGGAGTGGAAGTCCCACTCGACATCCGGATGCGTCGCCAGGGGGACGAGGGAGCTCGAAAGCCTGTACAGCTCGATTTCGTGGGCAGCACAATAATAGAGGATCCGTTTTGTGTGTTCCAGATTCTTGCGGGTCACATCGATGAGCTTCTCCATGCGTTCATCGCGGGGCAGCTCGGTGAACCGTCTGTAAGTCATTGTTTTGGAGGGACTTGAATCCCAAAGGGCAAGTGAATTTGCCACGAATCCCAGTCTCACTTTCATGCTGAATCCCTCCTATAAAAGAATCGAAATTGCAGATGCCACTTTTTCCTTCATGCGTGTGAATATAGATACGGACTGCAAGTCACTTGCAGAAAGTCTGTCCGATTCATTGATATCCTTGGCAATTTCTTTTTTAACTATATCAATAAAATGTTTATCGTAAATCAGATTGTTCAACTCCAGATTGATGAAAAAACTGCGCTGATCAAAATTCGCCGTTCCGATATCACAGAAATGATCGTCGATAATCATGAGCTTCCCGTGATAAAAACCATTCATAAATTGATATACCAGCGCCCCTTTTTCTAAAAGAGGTCTGAAATAGGGGAAGGCCGCTTCTTTTACAAGCGCATGATCCGCCTGATTCGGAACGATGATCTCAAGCTTGACGCCGCGGTCGAGTGCGTTCATCAATTTTTCCATCAAAAGTCTGGTCGGGATGAAATAAGGGGTCCCGATGACAATGGAATGCTTAGCATCATCGATGAATTCCCCAAAAAACTTCTCGATATTGACGCCTTCGGTAGGGAAAATCTGATGCCTCATTTCTCCTTTGACAGCAGGCGGGAAGTACAGGGGATCGTTCTTTAAATCCTTCTGTGTCGCACGGTGCCAGTCGATGCTGAACTCGGATTGAAGATCGAGGACGCCTTCACCTTCCATCCTCATGTGATAGTCCCTCCACGGGGACAGTTCCGGTTTGTCATTTTCATCAATGTATTCTTTCCCTACATTATAGCCGCCAAGGTAGCCGATCTTCCCGTCGATCACCGTAATTTTCCGGTGATTCCTCTGCTGGGAGGAAAAAAAGAGATGAGGCAGCTTCACCTTTTGGGCGAAAGCGACTTCCCCCCCGGCCTGCTTCAGCAGCTTCACTTTTGCCTTCGGAACCTGCGAACTTCCGAGCTGATCCATCAGAAGCCTGACCTCCACCCCCTGTTTTGCCTTCTCCTCGAGCACCTCTAAAAAACGGCGGCCGAGATGATCATTCTGGACAATATAAAATAAAATATGAATGGAGGATTCCGCTTTTTCAATATCCGCAAACATCTTATCGAACAACTCAGGTCCGCGCGATATCAATTTTATATCGCTATAACGATCTTCGTAATTCCGTCTCGTCCGGGTCCGTATGAACCTGCTGCGTCCCAGCTTGAAATCGACCACCATCCAGGCGATCAAAGCCCCGATAATCACTATCACATAAATTAACCACATTTTTATCACTCTCTCATCGTCAATAAACTTAGTATGTCCGGCTGCACGCATTGTGTTCCATCTTTTTTAATTCCCTGAAACAACGGGCGTCGAAACCTGAATTCACTACTTTTTTACTATGGAAGAAAAAGGGACCTGCGAACCATCTCAGGTTTTTTCAGCATGCAGTCATGATCTTCAGAAGAAAAGCCTTTCCAGCGTTGATTGTAGTGCAGGACGAAGACTCCTGCGGGAAGAGTAGCTAATGTGAGACCCCGCAGGAACGGAGTGACGAGGAGGCTCACGGGCTACCCGCGGAAAGCGAAGTCCTGCACGGAAATCATAAGCGGCGAACGGAGAAGTTTCTTTTAAAAAATCGTTGACTGAATGCTCATTCATTATATAA
Organism: Bacillus sp. BKU_1; assembly: GCA_051294195.1. Taxonomy (GTDB): domain Bacteria; phylum Bacillota; class Bacilli; order Bacillales; family Bacillaceae_B; genus Rossellomorea. The sequence continues at coordinate 501,312 of CP193985.1, forward strand.
TGGACATAAGGATATTTTTCTGAATATTAATTTGGTTTGTAAAAGTGTGAACAAAGGGGACGTTCATTTGCGAGCCGAAAAAGGGGGAGAGACTTGAGATGAATGGATTACTCATTCTCAATTGGATTGCGTTCATTTTTGTAACCGTTTACGCAGTGAGTCTGTTTGTGTATGTGGTCAAAACGAGAATTGAATATATCAAGCTCGGCAAGAAAGTCGAATTCGATAAACGATTCAAAGAACGCTTCGAAAAAATCATGGTCAACGTCTTTGGACAGAAAAAGCTCTTGAAGGATAAGAAAAGTGGAGCGATCCACGTCATGTTCTTCTACGGCTTCATCTTAGTACAATTCGGGGCGATCGACTTCATCATCAAAGGACTTGCTCCGGGGAACCATTTGCCGCTTGGACCTCTGTATCCGGGCTTCACATTCTTCCAGGAACTCGTCACACTGATGATCCTCGTCGCTGTCGTGTGGGCGTTCCACCGACGCTACGTGGAAAAGCTCGTCCGTTTAAAAAGAGGCTTCAAATCAGGACTCGTACTCTTATTCATCGGGGGCTTGATGCTTTCCGTGCTTGTAGGGAACGGAATGAGCCTGATCTGGCATGGTGAGGACCTTGCATGGACCGAGCCTGTTGCGTCACTGATCGGGGGAGGACTCGGTGCGATCGGTGAAACGGCATCCATCGTCATTTTCTACATCGCATGGTGGATCCACTTGATCTTCCTGCTCGCATTCCTAGTGTACGTGCCGCAGTCAAAGCACGCCCACTTGTTCGCAGGACCGGCCAATGTATTCTTTAACCGCTTAGACAACCCTGGAAAACTTAAGCCGATCGACTTTGAAGACGAATCGGCAGAAAGCTTCGGGGTAGGAAAAATAGAAGAATTCACCCAGACGCAGATGATCGACTTCTACGCCTGTGTGGAATGCGGGCGCTGTACGAATATGTGTCCTGCAACCGGCACAGGGAAAATGCTGTCGCCGATGGATCTGATCGTGAAACTGCGTGATCACCTGACGAATCACGGTGCTGCAGTGACACAGAAGAAACCGTGGGTGCCGACATTTGCATTCAACGGTACAAAAGGTAACCAGCTTGCGATGGCAGGTGCGACACAGGCAGCCGAAGAAGCGGCAGCCGGTGCGGCATACAGCCCATCCCTGATCGGGGACGTCATCACGGAAGAAGAAATCTGGGCATGTACGACATGCCGAAACTGTGAAGACCAATGCCCGGTCATGAACGAGCACGTTGACAAAATCATCGACCTTCGCCGTTATCTGGTCCTTACAGAAGGAAAAATGGACGCCGATGCCCAGCGCGCGATGCAGAACATCGAACGCCAGGGTAACCCTTGGGGACTTAACCGTAAAGAGCGTGAAAACTGGCGCGAAGCAAGGGAAGATGTCCACATCCCGACGGTGAAGGAAATGAAAAAATCAGGAGAAGACTTCGAATTCTTATTCTGGGTCGGTTCCATGGGTTCATTTGATAATCGAAGCCAAAAAATCGCGCTTTCGTTTGCTAAGTTGATGAACGAAGCCGGCGTCAAGTTCGCGATTTTAGGAAATAAAGAGAAAAACTCAGGCGATACGCCGCGCCGCCTAGGAAACGAATTCCTTTTCCAGGAGCTTGCGACAAACAATATCGCCGAATTTGAAAAGCATGAAATCAAGAAAATCGTCACAATCGACCCGCATGCTTATAACATTTTCAAAAATGAATATCCGGACTTCGGACTGGAAGCGGAAGTGTATCACCATACCGAGCTTCTTTACGAACTCGTGAAGGAAGGACGCCTGAAGCCGCAGTACGAAGTGAACGAAACGATCACGTTCCACGATTCGTGCTACCTCGGCCGCTACAATGAAGTGTACGATCCGCCGCGTGAAATCCTCAAATCGATTTCCGGCGTGAAACTGGTTGAAATGGAACGGAACAAAGAAAAGGGAATGTGCTGCGGAGCCGGCGGAGGACTCATGTGGATGGAAGAAGACACGGGCCATCGCGTCAACGTTTCCCGTACCGAGCAGGCACTGGCCGTCAGCCCGTCCGTCATCAGCTCCGGCTGCCCGTACTGCCTGACGATGCTATCAGATGGAACGAAAGCGAAGGAAGTCGAAGAAAACGTCTCCACACTCGACGTTGCCGAGCTTCTTGAAAAAGCAGTCTGCGGTGATCGTAAAGATGAGGTTGTTGCTTAATCAGTTTTATAAGACTGCATCATTAAAAACCGCAAAGTAATTATCCAAGACAGCAGGAGTGAACCAGCATAATCAGCATTATGGCGTTTCACTCCTGTTTTATTATTCTAAAATAGTAACTATAGCGAAAAATAAAAACTTTCTAAAAAATCATTACGTTTTACACAATTTTGAAGTACAATAAAAGTAGTGGAAAGGGACGGAATCTGTCCCTTCCTCTTTTGGCATTCGGTCGAGCGAGCGTTCAGTCAAGATCGCGGCAGCCGGCCTGGAACGCCATTTAACGCTCTGCATGACACGTTCATGAAGAACAAGGGAATCACCTGATACTTAGAATATTTTTTGTAAGCGTATACAAAATGAAGTACTCAAACTGAAAGAAAGAGGAGAGGGATTTACATGGGAAAAACGGTCATTCTAGATGGAGCCAGAACTCCTTTCGGCAAGTTTGGAGGCGGATTGAGCAGTTTTACAGCTTCCGAGCTCGGCGGTTTTGCAGTGAAGGAAGCATTGAATAGAGCAGGAGTCAGCGGTGAAGACATCGACGAGGTGATCCTCGGCACAGTCCTTCAGGGAGGACAGGGACAGATCCCTTCCCGCCAGGCATCGCGTCATGCGGGTCTGCCTTGGAACGTCAAAACGGAAACAATCAATAAAGTGTGCGCGTCCGGAATGAGGAGCGTCACGATGGCCGATCAAATCATCCGTGCAGGAGACGGGGAAGTCATCGCGGCCGGCGGAATGGAATCAATGTCGAATGCGCCTTATATCCTGCCAAAAGCACGCTGGGGATTCAAAATGGGCGACTCAAGCGTAAAAGACTTGATGGTCCACGACGGCCTGACTTGCTCCTTTAACAACGTCCACATGGGGACATACGGAAACGCGACAGCCAAGGAATTCGAACTTTCAAGGGAAGATCAGGACCGCTGGGCACTAAGAAGCCACGAGCTAGCGGTGAAAGCGACAGAAGACGGGAAACTTGGTGAAGAAATCGTGGCGGTGGAAGTGCCGCAGCGCAAAGGCGATCCGGTAGTGGTCGACCGTGACGAAGCACCACGCAAGGAAACATCCATTGAAGTATTGGCAAAACTCGGTCCGGTATTCGGCTCCGACGGCACGATCACGGCAGGTAATGCACCGGGAGTCAACGACGGAGCAGCCGCCATGATCCTGATGAGCGAAGAACGTGCTGAAAAAGAAGGAAAAAAACCATTGGCGACCATCCTCGGCCATACGGCAATCGCAGTGGAAGCAAAGGACTTCCCGCAGACACCGGGCCTTGTCATCAATGAACTGCTGAAGAAAACAGGCAAATCACTCGAAGAAATCGACCTGTTCGAAATCAACGAAGCATTCGCGGCCGTAGCACTCACAAGCGGCAAGATTGCCGGTCTCGATCCTGAAAAAATCAACGTGAACGGCGGCGCAGTCGCACTCGGCCACCCGATCGGAGCAAGCGGAGCGCGCATCATCCTCACCCTCGCCTACGAACTAAAACGCCGCGGCGGCGGTATCGGAATCGCATCTATCTGCTCCGGAGGCGGACAGGGCGATGCGGTTATGATCGAGGTGCCGAAGCAGTAGGATTGGGTTGTGGATTGGTAGATTGAGAGAGTTTTAGGGTTGGGCTGGGTGCCTACTAGCAGTGGTGGTGCCTGGCTCGATTTGGTGGTTTTGAGCCAGGCTTAAATGTGGTGTTTTGAGCCAGGCTCAAATCGGGGCATCTGAGCCAGGCACCGTTTGAAGGGTTAGCAGTTAACGGTGCCAGGAACAAACAGACCATATTGTGCCAGGCACAATCGATGCAATTTGTGCCAGGCACAAAACAGGGATTCTGTGCCTGGCACCACCGCAACGGGAACGCCGGTGTACCAGGTACAAAAGGCAGTCTGTGTACCAGGTACAAATAAACAGCCCTGTACCTGGTACAATCCCACGCAAATGTACCAGGTACACCAAACCAATATGTTTGATGAAACACAGTTATTAATTTTACTAGTTCCAGCGTTGATTGGAGTGCAAGACGAAGACTCCTGCGGGAAAAGCGAGCCACGTAAGACCCCGGAGGAGCAAAGCGACGAGGCTAACAGGCCGCCCGCGGAAAGCGTAGTCTTGCACGGAAATCAAAAGCGTTGTAATCAGAAACATCTCAAACAAAGGGGAGAAACACAATGAACATAAAAAAAGTAATGGTCATCGGGGCAGGACAGATGGGCTCAGGGATTGCCCAGGTATGTGCACAGGCAGGATTCGACGTTTTCCTGAATGACCTCAAAGAAGAATTTGTCCAAAAAGGGATCGGCGTCATCACAAAGAACCTTTCCCGTTCGGTGGACAAAGGCCGTATGAGTGAAGACGAGAAAGCAGCAGCGCTGAACAGGCTGACGGCTTCCACGGATCTCAACGATGCCAAAGGCGTGGATATCGTGATCGAAGCAGCGGTTGAGAATATGGAGATCAAAACAAAAATCTTCGCTCAGCTTGATGAAATTGCTCCCGAGCATGCCATTCTTGCAACGAACACTTCTTCTCTTCCAATCACGGAGATTGCAGCGGCGACGAATCGTCCCCAGCAGGTGATCGGGATGCACTTCATGAACCCGGTACCGGTGATGAAGCTTGTTGAGATCATCCGCGGGCTTGCGACGACGGATGAGGTGTATCAGGCGATTGAGGATATGACGAAGTCACTGAGCAAAGTGCCGGTCGAGGTGGAAGACTTCCCGGGATTCGTTTCGAACCGTATCCTGATGCCGATGATCAACGAAGCGGTCTACACACTGTATGAAGGGGTAGCGAGCAAGGAAGCGATCGACGAAGTGATGAAGCTTGGAATGAATCATCCGATGGGGCCTCTGACGCTTGCCGATTTCATCGGTCTCGACACTTGCCTGTACATCATGGAAACACTCCACGAAGGCTTCGGTGACGACAAATACCGTCCATGCCCGCTGCTCAGAAAATATGTCAAAGCTGGCTGGCTCGGTAAAAAGACAGGAAGAGGTTTTTACTCTTACGAATAAGTGGATGTCGCATAAGGATTTCGTTAAATCCGATTGATGATATTACCACTAAGTTGATTGAAGCGGAAGGCATTTGACTCCGACGGGATAAAGAGGAAAAGTCGAGACCCCGCAGGCGGGACGCCGAGGAGGCTCGACTTCCTCCCCGCGGAAAGCAAATGCCTGCAGCGGAAATCAACGGCCTTGTTGAAAGGGCCATGAGAAAGATCCTTGTAGTGCATGCGAACATCCGGGAGGGGACAATCATGAATTTACGATTCACGGAAGAACAGCAGATGATGCGCAAGATGGTGCGCGATTTTGCAGAAACAGAGATACAGCCTTTCGTTGAGAAAATGGAAGAGGGGCATTTTCCACGGGAGATTTTAAATAAAATGGCGGAGCTCGGCCTGATGGGGATCACGATCCCTGAAAAATACGGCGGCTCCGAGATGGATTTCACATCCTACATCATCGCCATTCACGAGCTGTCAAAAGTAAGCGCCACCATCGGGGTGATCCTGTCCGTCCACACTTCGGTCGGGACGAATCCGATCCTTTATTTTGGAAACGAGGAACAGAAGCAGAAGTACCTTCCGAAGCTTGCTTCAGGTGAGTATTTAGGGGCTTTCTGTCTGACGGAACCGAGTGCCGGGTCGGACGCGAAGAGCTTGAAATCTAAAGCGGAAAAACGCGGCGATCACTATGTACTGAACGGTTCGAAGGTTTTCATCACGAACGGGGGCGAGGCGGATACATATATCGTGTTCGCCGTGACCGATCAGACGAAGGGAAGCCGCGGGGTATCGGCGTTCATCGTTGAAAAAGGTACACCTGGCCTGATCATCGGGAAAGACGAACACAAAATGGGGCTGCACGGTTCAAGAACTGTACAACTGACATTTGAAGATATGAAAGTGCCTGTTGAAAACCTCCTTGGCGAGGAAGGGGAAGGCTTCAAGATCGCGATGGCGAATCTGGATGTCGGCCGCATCGGAATCGCTGCACAGGCCCTCGGGATCGCTGAAGGAGCGTTCGATTACGCAACGGCTTATGCAAAAGAACGCGTCCAGTTCGGCAAACCGATCGCCGCCCAGCAGGGTATCGGGTTCAAGCTCGCCGACATGGCAACAGCAGTCGAAGGGGCAAAGCTTTTGGTCTACAGAGCGGCTGACCTCCGCGGGCAGGGCATCTCCTGCGGAAAAGAAGCCTCCATGGCCAAACTTTTCGCCTCGAAAACAGCCGTCGACGTCACAACCGAAGCCATCCAGGTATACGGAGGCTACGGCTACACGAAGGAATATCCAGTAGAGAGACTATTCCGCGATGCAAAAGTGACCGAGATTTACGAAGGTACCAGCGAGATTCAGAGAATGGTCATCGGGAAGAATTTATTAGTTTAAAAGGTTTTAAAGGAAATTGAATTGATGAAGCTTAAGCTTGTGAATTGGGCAGTTCCAGCGTTGGCTGGAGTGCAAGGCGGAGACTCCTGCGGGAGAAGTGACCAATGTGAGACCCCGGAGGCTCACGGGTCACCCGCGGAAAGCGAAGTCTTGCACGGAAACCATAAGCGGTGATTAACTGCACCAAAAATAGATTCCAACAAAGAGGGGAGAAAAAATCATGAAATTTACATTATCTGAAGAACATGAAATGATCCGCAAAATGGTGCGCGATTTTGCGCGCAATGAGGTTGCTCCTACTGCCGCTGAACGCGACGAGGAAGAGCGCTTCGATATGGATATCTTCAAGAAAATGGCGGAGCTTGGCCTGACCGGGATTCCTTGGCCGGAAGAGTACGGCGGGATCGGAAGCGACTATCTTGCTTACTGTATCGCAGTCGAGGAGCTTTCAAGAGTGTGTGCTTCCACGGGTGTCACGTTATCCGCCCATACTTCACTGGCAGGCTGGCCGGTGTACAAATTCGGTACGGAAGAGCAGAAGCAGAAGTATCTCCGTCCGATGGCGCAGGGTGAGAAAATCGGCGCGTACGGCTTGACTGAGCCGGGTTCTGGTTCCGATGCAGGCGGCATGAAGACGACTGCGCGCCTTGAAGGCGATCACTACGTATTGAACGGTTCCAAGATCTTCATCACAAACGGCGGAATCGCTGATACGTACATCGTATTTGCATTGACGGATCCATCGTCGCGCCAGCGCGGAACGAGCGCGTTCATCGTGGAGAAGGATTTTGAAGGCTTCTCTGTCGGTAAAAAAGAGAAGAAGCTCGGCATCCGTTCGTCTCCAACGACGGAAATTGTGTTCGAAGAGTGCAAGGTTCCGAAAGAAAACCTTCTCGGCAAAGAAGGGGAAGGCTTTAAGATTGCGATGATGACGCTTGACGGCGGCCGTAACGGGATTGCTGCACAGGCGGTCGGGATTGCTCAGGGTGCGCTTGATGCGTCAGTCGACTACGCGAAAGAGCGTGAGCAGTTCGGGAAGCCGATTGCTGCGAATCAGGGCATTTCTTTTAAAATTGCCGACATGGCGACATCCATCGAAGCTTCCCGTCTATTAACCTACCAGGCGGCTTGGCTTGAGTCGGAAGGGCTTCCATACGGAAAAGAATCGGCGATGTCGAAACTGATGGCCGGGGATACGGCGATGAAGGTGACGACGGAAGCGGTCCAGATCTTCGGCGGCTACGGCTACACGAAGGATTATCCTGTCGAGCGCTACATGCGTGACGCAAAGATCACTCAGATCTATGAAGGGACGCAGGAAATTCAGCGCCTTGTCATTTCAAGGATGGTCACGAAGTAAGAGCGGCAAATGTAAAGGGGTATGTTTACCATATAGATCCGCCTGCCTCGTTGGGGGATGAAGCAGGCGGTGAACAAAAGGGACAATGGGAGAATGAAATAAAGGCGGTCGGTAGAAGTGGAGAATAAAAGGGAAGTGCATGCTTCTGTCAAAGATGAACGTTTGGTGGAGAAAAGGCGCGATCAGATGATCCGGGGAGCCGTCTCACTTTTTAAACAGAAGGGGTTTCACCGCACCACGACAAGGGAGATTGCCAAGGCCGCCGGGTTCAGCATCGGCACGCTTTATGAATATATACGGACAAAGGAAGATGTATTGTATCTGGTCTGTGACAGCATTTATGAGCAGGTGAGACTGGAGCTTGAGGAGCTGGATACGGATGAGGGGACGGTTGACGGCTTGAAGGTCGGCATCGCCCACTATTTTCAGGTGATGGACAGGATGCAGGACGAGGTCCTCGTCATGTATCAGGAGGCGAAGTCGCTCTCGAAGGACGCTTTGCCTTACGTCCTCCGGAAAGAGCTTGAGATGGTTGCGATGGTCGAGAAGCTGATCGTGCGTTGTGTTGAGACAGGGGAGCTCGAACTTGATGAGCACCACATCCATATGCTCGCGCAGAATGTGTTCGTCCAGGGGCAGATGTGGGGATTCCGCCGCTGGGCGCTTCAGAAGAGGTATTCGCTCCAGGAATACATCGATCTGCAGATTGAACTGCTTTTTGCAGGGGTCACGGGTTTTGAAAAACAAAGGAGAACAGGGGGAGTAGTATGAGCACGGTTGAAGTATACAAACCAAAGCACCATGTCCGATTCGTGACGGCGTCGAGCCTTTTCGACGGACATGATGCGTCGATCAACATAATGAGACGGATTATCCAGGCGAGCGGATCAGAGGTCATTCACTTAGGCCATAACCGCTCCGTGGAAGAAGTGGTGAACGCAGCGATCCAGGAGGATGTACAGGGAATTGCGATTTCCTCCTATCAAGGCGGCCACGTCGAATATTTCAAATACATGTATGATTTGCTGAAAGAAAGAGGGGCTTCCCATATCCGCATTTACGGCGGGGGCGGAGGGGTCATCATCCCGCGTGAAATCAAGGAGCTCCATGAATACGGGATCGCCCGCATCTTCTCGCCGGAAGACGGACGTCAGCACGGTCTTCAGGGGATGATCAATAAGATGATCGAGGAGTGTGATTTCCCGACGATCAAAGACAGTGTCAACTCTGAAGTTGAAAAGCTTACGAGCGGCGACGTGAATGCCGTTTCCAAACTGATTTCACTCGCTGAATATCAGGTCGGGGAGAATGAAGAAGTCGCGGCGGCTGCACAGACGGTGTTCTCCGAGATCAAGACACTGGCTAAGAAGGTGCCGGTCCTTGGGATCACAGGAACAGGCGGCGCAGGGAAAAGTTCACTGACAGACGAACTGATCCGCCGCTTCATCAACGAGCTTCCTGAGAAAAAGATCGCGGTGCTGTCGATCGATCCGACGAAACAGAAGACGGGCGGGGCGCTTCTTGGCGACCGTATCCGCATGAACGCGATCTTCAATCCGCGCGTCTACATGCGCAGTCTTGCCACACGCGGTTCGAAGACGGAGCTTTCACTGGCGATCAAGGATGCGATCAATGTCGTCAAAGCGGCCGGCTATGATCTCGTTGTCGTCGAGACGAGCGGAATCGGGCAGGGGGATGCGGAAATCGCTGAAATCTGCGACATGTCCATGTATGTGATGACGAGCGAATTCGGTGCTCCTTCACAGCTTGAAAAAATCGATATGATCGATTTTGCCGACCTCATCGTCATCAACAAATTCGAACGCAAAGGGTCTGAGGACGCACGCCGTCAGGTCCAGAAGCAGTACCAGCGCAGTCATATGCTGTTTGACAAGGACCTGGATGAGATGCCTGTTTACGGCACAATCGCGAGCCAGTTCAACGATCCGGGTACGAATGCATTGTTCGCGGCGATCGTGGATACAGTGAATGAGAAGATGAAGCTTGATTGGAAGACAAGTTTTTCTAAGAACGTCGATGTTGAAAAGCAGAACGTGATCATTCCGAACAACCGCCGCTATTATTTGAGGGAAATCGCGGAGACCGTCCGCAATTATCATAAAAAAGCGGAAGAACAAGTGAATCTTGCGCGCCGCCTGTTCCAGCTCGAAGGTGCCATGGAAGCACTTCGTGAAAGAGAACAAAACGAAGAAGTCCTAACTTCACTCAACACGTTGAAAGAAGAAGTGGAAAACAAGCTGACAGCGGAATCCAAGGATATTCTGGCTAAATGGGAAAACCTGAAGGATACGTACAGCAAGGACCAGTTCGTCACGAAGATCCGCGACAGGGAAATCGTCACCGAGCTGAGTACAAAGAGCTTGTCGGGGCTGAATATTCCTAAAGTGGCCCTGCCTAAGTACAAGGATTACGGGGAGATCCTGAAATGGGTATACCGGGAAAACGTACCGGGTTCATTCCCATATACGGCCGGCGTGTTTCCTTTTAAACGAAAAGGGGAAGATCCGAAGCGCCAGTTCGCTGGTGAAGGGACTCCGGAACGTACGAACCGCCGATTCCATTATCTGTCAAAGGATGATGATGCGAAGCGCCTGAGTACGGCTTTCGACTCGGTTACCCTTTATGGTGAAGATCCGGATTACCGTCCTGACATCTATGGTAAAGTCGGCGAGAGCGGCGTCAGCATCTGTACGCTTGATGACATGAAGAAGCTGTATGCAGGCTTCGATCTGTGTGCTCCGTCCACATCCGTGTCGATGACGATCAACGGTCCGGCGCCGATCATCCTGGCAATGTACATGAACACGGCAATCGACCAGCAGATCCGCGCCAAGGAAGAAGAACTCGGTCGTGTGCTGACAGTCGAAGAGTATGTAGAAGTGAAGGAACAGACGCTTCAGGTCGTGCGCGGAACGGTTCAGGCCGATATTTTAAAAGAAGATCAGGGCCAGAACACATGCATCTTCTCGACTGAGTTCGCACTTCGCATGATGGGTGACATCCAGCAGTACTTCATCGATCATAAAGTGAGAAACTATTATTCTGTCTCGATTTCCGGCTACCACATCGCGGAAGCCGGAGCGAATCCGATTTCGCAGCTTGCGTTCACGCTCGCAAACGGCTTCACATATGTCGAGTACTATTTGAGCCGCGGAATGGATATCAATAAGTTCGCGCCGAACCTGTCGTTCTTCTTCTCGAACGGCCTCGATCCTGAATACACGGTGATCGGCCGCGTGGCCCGCCGCATCTGGTCGACGGTCATGAGGGATAAGTACGGTGCGGATGAGCGCAGCCAGAAGCTGAAGTATCATATCCAGACGTCCGGCCGCTCGCTGCATGCGCAGGAGATCGATTTCAACGATATCCGCACGACGCTTCAGGCATTGATGGCGCTGCAGGATAACTGTAACTCGCTTCACACGAATGCGTATGACGAAGCAATCACGACGCCGACCGAGGAATCGGTGCGCCGTGCGATGGCGATCCAGATGATCATCACGAAAGAACACGGTCTTTCTAAAAATGAAAATCCGCTTCAAGGGTCTTTCATCGTGGAAGAATTGACGGATCTCGTTGAAGAAATGGTGCTCACTGAGTTTGACCGCCTGAATGACCGCGGCGGTGTGCTCGGTTCCATGGAAACCCAGTATCAGCGCGGCAAGATCCAGGAAGAATCAATGTACTATGAAATGAAGAAACATAACGGCGAACTTCCGATTGTCGGCGTGAACACGTATCTGAACCCGAATCCTCCATCAGAGGAACAAATGGACAGCATGGAACTGGCACGTGCGACGATGGAAGAAAAAGAAACGCAGATCAAGAATCTCCGAGACTTCCAGGCGAGAAACGAAAGTGATATCGAAGAAGCACTTCAGCGCCTGAAAAAAGCGGCAGTAGACGGAGGCAACATCTTCGAAGAACTGATGGAAACCGTCAAAATCGCAAGCCTCGGGCAGATCACAAGAGCCCTGTACGAAGTCGGCGGCCAGTATCGCCGGAATATGTAATAGAAAAAGAGAAGACTGCTGTCGTTTTGGACGGCGGTCTTTTCTTCACTTTTATAGGCAGATTCAGAAAGTTGCGTATGAAGAAGCAAAATGATCACATTTCTACATAAAGATGTCTTAAGTCTGTTTTTCAGATGTTGCTTGTGAAGTTATTCTGTTATCAGCCATTGGTTGGAGGACTCCTATTAGAAAAGCGGAAGGGCTTTGTAGATAAGCGTGAGACATAACACGAATCGTTCACGAAATAAGCGCTCTGTCTGTTTGACTTTTGACATGTGGCTCCAGCCCTGAAGCTGGATAGTTCCTCCCCCGTAAAAAAGAACAGGGGGCTTACCGGTAACCCGCGGAAAGCAAAGTCTTCCGCGGAAACCAACTGCGTTGTTTAGAAACGAAAAAACCTGTCCACACTGAATATACAGAAAAGTGACAATTCTTTACCTCATCGTAATAGTAGAACGCATCGTTTTGCTATATAATGGGTATTGGATGATTAGACTTTTAGACGACTTATACTGGATGTGAAATTGTGAGGACATTTATTCGCTATATGCTCATTGCGGCCGGTATCTACACTGCTGCCCTTCTTTACCACTATCAGCTCGGGGCCATCCCATTCCTTCTGCTCTCCTTCTACTTTTTCTATGAAGCATACAAGGTGATCAGATATGATGTGAAGCGGGAAAGGGAAGAGCAAAGCGGCCTTCTGAATTCACAAAAATAAAAAATTGATAGAAATGCCAGATAAACATAGCATAAAGTCTCTTCAATTGTTTATAATGGGTAATATGCTTAAAATGATAATGGCAGGATTGTGCCATTTTTTTATCGAATGCTTTAACGGCTCTCCAAATGAGAGTGTGAAATAGAGAAAGGAAGTGCGTAACGTGAGTCTAAAACAGTTATCGAAGGAAGAATTGCGCCAAACATCTTTTATTGAATTGGCACACGAAATCATGACGGACAAGAAACAAGCTATGACGTTCCAGGAAGTGCTGAACGAAATTAAGAGTTTACTTGAAATCTCTGAATCAGAGGTTAAAAGCCGCATGGTTCAATTTTATACAGACCTTAACATCGACGGCCGTTTCATTGCGCTCGGCGAAAACCGCTGGGGGCTTCGTGAATGGTATCCGGTCGATCAAATCGAAGAGGAAACCGTCCCAACGATGAAATCTACCAAAAAGAAAAAGGCGAAGAAGAAAGTCGAAGAAGACCTTGATCTTGACGAATTCGAAGATCTTGATGATGAAGATCTCGACGAGGACCTGGATTACGACGATCTTGATGATTCGGAAGATGAAGATCTGACGGATGATGATGATGACGACGAGGACATCGATGAAGATCTGGACGTCGATGACGATGAAGAAGAGCTGGAGATCGATGAGTTCGATGATATTGATGACGATGAAGAAGACGAAGAAGAAGAAGCGAATGAAGAGGATGAGGAAGAAAATCGCTAATTTTTCAGTGAATTAGGAAGATTTACCTCACCCCATTCTATGCTTGACTTCTTTCTTTCAGGAATGTAGTATTTTATTTGGGCTCCTTAAAAAAGGACGGATAGAGTATTCAAGCGCTCCCCTTGCCATTCGGCGAGTGGGGCGTTTTTTATTTTTTTCGGGCCGGCATCTGCACGGGATGCAGGCCGGACGGGACTTCTCTTCCCCTTACAACTCACATTCATTTAGAAATAAGAGGCTGTCTTTTAGCAGATTTCCGGCCATGAAGTTTTTAGGAGGAATGGACTTCTCCTTCTTTGAACAAGATAACTTCATGACAAGGATACATAGGAGACACCCTCTACTTTTTTTGAACCAAATCATCTTAAGGGGGACATATACATGACTAAGTATATTTTTGTAACAGGCGGCGTTGTGTCGTCACTTGGAAAAGGGATCACAGCAGCGTCCCTTGGAAGACTATTAAAAAACCGCGGGGTTTCGGTGACGATCCAGAAATTCGATCCGTACATCAACGTGGACCCGGGAACGATGAGCCCGTATCAGCATGGTGAAGTATTCGTGACGGATGACGGTGCGGAAACGGATCTTGACTTAGGTCACTATGAACGTTTCGTCGACATCAATCTGACAAAATACAGCTCCGTGACGACTGGGAAAATCTATTCCACAGTTCTGAAAAAAGAGCGCCGCGGCGACTATCTTGGAGGGACGGTACAGGTCATACCGCATATCACGAATGAAATCAAGGAACGCGTCTACCGTGCGGGCCGTGAAACGAATTCGGATGTTGTCATCACGGAAATCGGCGGTACGGTAGGGGATATCGAGTCGCTTCCATTCCTTGAAGCAATCCGCCAGATCAAGAGTGATGTAGGCCGCGACAATGTGATGTACATCCACTGTACATTGGTGCCTTACATCAAAGCTGCCGGCGAAATGAAAACGAAGCCGACCCAGCACAGCGTAAAAGAACTTCGCAGCCTAGGGATTCAGCCGAATGTCATCGTCGTGCGTACAGAAATGCCGATGACGCAGGATATGAAAGATAAAATCGCGCTGTTCTGCGATATCGATAAAAATGCCGTTATTGAAGCAATGGATGCTGACACTCTTTATTCGATTCCGCTGTCCCTTCAGGATCAGAAACTCGATGAAATCACTTGCCAGCACCTGAAACTGAACTGCCGTGAAGCCGATATGACCGAGTGGAACGAACTCGTTTCCCGCGTGACGAATCTGTCCCGCAAAACGAAGATCGCTCTTGTCGGTAAATATGTCGAGCTTCAGGATGCGTACATCTCAGTCGTGGAAGCCCTTCGTCATGCCGGCTATCAATTCGACAGCGACATCGAAGTGAAATGGCTGAACTCAGAACTTGTAGACGCAGGAAATGTTGCCGAAAAACTTGGCGACGTTGACGGGATCCTTGTGCCTGGCGGCTTCGGTGACCGCGGTGTCGAAGGTAAGATCATCGCGACTCAATATGCGCGTGAAAACAAGGTGCCTTTCCTTGGGATCTGCCTGGGCATGCAGCTTGCATCCGTTGAATATGCACGCAACGTGCTTGGTCTTGACGGTGCCCATTCCGCTGAATTGAACCCTGACACGCCGTACCCGGTCATCGATCTGCTTCCTGAACAAAAGGACATCGAAGATCTCGGCGGAACCCTTCGCCTCGGCTTATATCCATGTAAGCTGACGAAAGGTTCAAAAGCATATGAGGCATATGACGGCGAAGTGGTATACGAGCGTCACCGCCACCGCTTTGAATTCAACAATCACTTCCGTGAGCAAATGGAAGACGCGGGATTCATCTTCTCCGGTACAAGCCCTGACGGACGCCTTGTGGAGATCATCGAACTCGAAGATCACCCATGGTTCGTGGCATCCCAATTCCACCCGGAATTCACATCACGCCCGACACGTCCGCAGCCGCTGTTCCGCGACTTTGTTGAAGCAAGCCTTGCGTTTGGTGAGAAGTAATAGAATAGATTTTGATTTGGGGCCGCTCTCCTGGTTTTGGGGGAGCGGTTTTGTTGTGGGTGGACAGGGATACGGCGGCAGGTATAAAAGTGTGTAGAGTGTGTCGAATAATGTTGGAAAATCGGTAGTTCGCACATATATTTGAAATAGCGCACATATAATTGGAATTCCGCACTTATATCGAAAATATCGCACTTAAATAAGAGGGAGCCGCACATAAAATGATTGAATACCCATGCCAGCTTAAAATTATCACTTCTAGTCAAGCGAATGAAGTGACCTGTGTCCGTTATCGTGCTAAAGATTCGACAGCTCGAGCATCAAGAGAGGGTTTTCGAGCAAATAATGGCTTCGATCGAACAGAAGTGAGCGGATTTCAGCAAAATATCAGAATTTCGAATGTAATACCCCATCTTGGTACAATGAGATTACGGATGAATCCAGCTAGAAACTACAACACCCCCCCTAAAAATTCCCAATAATCCGCATTAAAAAGCCCGTCCATCGCCGGACGGGCTTTCAACTATTATTCATACTCCTCAAGCATCTCCCGGATCGCGAATCCAAGCGTAAAATAAATATAGAGAGCAGCCATACTCGTCGGCATGCACACCCGCTCGCCGATTTCCTCGCCCGGAAGCATCCCCTTGATCACTTTGGTATCGAGGTGAAGGTCGGCAAGTCCGGCAAGTCCTTCATCCTCCGCGACAAGACCGGATATTCCCACGAACGGCACTCCCTCAACGTCCAGACCGCGCGCAAATCGGACCGCTTCCTCATCTGATGACAGACGGGTCACCACAAGGACGCGGTCGGCTTCCGTCAGCTCGGTGGAATCCTCGTATTTTTTAATAGAAGGAAGGCGTTCAGCACCATAGAGCGCCTCGGCTGTCACCGCTTCCATCTCCCCGAATGCCTTGATGTAAATCGAGCCTTCCCCGACAGCTGCCTGAGCAAGCAGCCTTGCCGCATCCTCGATTTCAAACTCCTGCTTTTCCGCTATGCGTTTAAACAGACCCGATAACTGGGTCGTGAACATTTTGATCATCTTTTCACTCCTCCATCTGTCGAACATTAGCCTTCGACAATCTTTCCCGTATCGCTTATTATAAAGGAAAATGAACCTAAGTAAAATAATGGAGAATAAGCAGGAATTTTCACCGGAAAAAGAGAAGTACTAAAAGCGGGAAGATGAGTGGATACGTTAAAGTGACTTTAAACCTTGTTTGACGTTGCTGCAGCGGTTGATTTCCGTGCAAGCACCCTGCGAAAGCGGAGGCTTGCACGGAAATCAAAGAGGAGCATGACAGGAATAGACAACAGACTGTCAAGATCAATCGGTTGGGTTGAATTTAAGTTCTTAAGCAAAAATCAGATTCTATTTAAAAAGGGGATAAGCCACATGAATGAAAAGATTCTTATTGTAGATGATCAGTTCGGTATTCGAATTCTATTAAACGAAGTCCTGCAAAAGGAAGGCTATCAAACCTTCCAGGCAGCGAATGGCGTCCAGGCACTTGAAATCGCTGATAAGCACTCCCCTGACCTCGTCCTTCTCGATATGAAGATTCCCGGCATGGACGGAATCGAAATCCTGAAGCGCATGAAGAAGAAGAATCAGGATATCCGCGTCATCATCATGACCGCCTACGGGGAGCTTGATATGATCCAGGAAGCGAAGGATCTGGGTGCTTTGACGCATTTCGCGAAGCCGTTCGATATTGATGACATCAGACAGGCAGTAAGGCAGTACATTCCGGTTTGACCCAGAATTTAGAATAGTGAAAATAGTAGTATTTTTTACAATTGGCCTCATCAGTTGGTAAAATCATTTATGTTTTGGTATGATACAAGTGAAATTGTTAACAATCTTAATCAGTGTGGACACACTTTCATTATCCATACCATAAATGGAGCACTGACTGAATAAAAGGAGGAAAAACAATGCCTTTAGTTTCAATGAAAGACATGCTTATCAAAGCAAAAGAAAACAGCTATGCTGTTGGTCAATTCAACTTGAACAACCTTGAGTTCACTCAAGCGATCCTTCAAGCTGCAGAAGAAGAGAAATCACCTGTCATCCTTGGTGTTTCTGAAGGTGCAGCCCGCTACATGAGCGGATTCAAAACAGTAGTGAAAATAGTGGAAGGTCTTATGGAAGACTTGAACATCACTGTTCCTGTTGCGATCCACCTTGACCACGGTTCAAGCTATGATAAATGTAAAGAAGCAATCGATGCCGGTTTCACTTCAGTCATGATCGACGCTTCTCACGGTCCTTTCGAAGAGAACATCGAAATCACTTCAAAAGTGGTTGAATATGCTCACTCTAAAGGTGTTTCTGTTGAAGCTGAGCTTGGTACTGTCGGCGGACAGGAAGATGACGTAGTGGCTGACGGCGTAATCTACGCTGACCCTAAAGAGTGCCAGGAATTGGTTGAGCGCACTGGAATCGACACACTTGCTCCTGCACTTGGTTCAGTCCACGGTCCTTACAAAGGCGAACCAAACCTAGGATTCAAAGAAATGGAAGAAATCGGAGCTGCTACAGGAGTACCACTGGTCCTTCACGGCGGAACTGGTATCCCTACAAAAGATATCCAAAAAGCGATCTCTTATGGAACAGCTAAAATCAACGTAAACACTGAAAACCAAATCGCTTCTGCAAAGAAAGTACGCGAAGTGCTTGCTGCAGATTCTGAAGTGTACGATCCACGTAAATACATGGGTCCTGCACGTGAAGCAATCAAAGCGACTGTTGTCGGTAAAATGCGTGAATTCGGTTCTTCTAACCAGGCGTAAGCGGATAGAGGTAATGTCTGGAAAGTGACTGGAAACAGATTAGATCTTTTCAGGCGTGGTAGAAAAAGAATGAAGCAGTTGGAGAGGACTGGCACCAGGGAAGGTAATGCCTTTTTGGGTCAGTCCTCTCCGTTCATTATAAAAAGATTGAAAATTTTGTCGAAAAGGGGCAGGAGATATGAAATTTTTCATCGATACAGCAAACATGGACGAAATCAGAGAAGCCTATAATTGGGGAATTGTATCAGGAGTGACGACGAATCCGTCACTTGTGGCAAAAGAAAAAGGCGTCACATTCGAAGACCGCCTGAAGGAAATCACGGAGCTCGTACCCGGCTCGGTCAGCGCGGAAGTCATCGCGACAGACGCGGAAGGCATGATCAAGGAAGGACGCGAGCTTGCGAAAATCGCTCCGAACATCACGATCAAGCTTCCGATGACTCCGGACGGCTTGACTGCTGCCTCCACTTTTTCTAAAGAAGGGATCAAGACCAATGTCACGCTGATCTTCAGTGCGAATCAGGCGCTGCTTGCGGCCCGTGCAGGAGCGACGTATGTATCACCTTTCCTTGGGAGGCTGGATGACATCGGCCACGACGGCCTTGAGCTCGTTTCAAAGATAGCTGAAATCTTTGCGATCCACGGACTTGAAACGGAAATCATCGCCGCATCGACGCGCCACCCGCAGCATATTACAGAAGCTGCACTGAGAGGCGCGCATATCGCGACTGTCCCTCTTAAAGTATTGAAGCAGTTGTTCAACCATCCCCTTACGGATAAAGGGATCGAAGCATTCCTTAGTGACTGGAATAACCGTTAATCAGACAGGCCAAATGGACCAGTGAGAATAAAATCGAAACTCCTATACATGTTTTGACGAAATATGTATAAACTAGTAGACAATACACTTCTTAGATCGTCTTCATATGGAAAAATAATCCTTTTTGTCCGGTTGCTGGATTAAAACCGCCACCGGGACAGTGGAAGGGAGATTAAAATGGAAAAGCTTAAGATTGCAGGTGGATATCCACTTGAAGGTACCATTAAAGTCAGTGGTGCAAAAAACAGCGCAGTCGCATTGATCCCCGCAACGATTCTTGCCGACTCGCCGGTAACGATCGAAGGACTGCCGGATATATCTGACGTCCGTACACTTCAGGATCTGCTTGAAGAAATCGGCGGAACGGTCAGTTTTGAAGATGGAGAAATGCGAGTGGATCCAAGCACGATGGTGTCCATGCCGCTTCCGAGCGGAAAAGTCAAAAAGCTCCGCGCGTCCTACTATTTGATGGGTGCGATGCTGGGCCGCTTCAAGAAAGCGGTCATCGGCCTTCCCGGCGGATGTCATCTCGGCCCCCGTCCGATTGATCAGCATATCAAAGGCTTCGAGGCCCTTGGTGCCGAAGTGACGAATGAACAAGGTGCGATTTATCTCCGTGCCGATGAACTAAAAGGTGCGCGAATTTACCTGGATGTCGTCAGTGTAGGAGCTACCATCAACATCATGCTGGCTGCCGTACGCGCAAAAGGCCGTACAATCATCGAAAATGCGGCGAAAGAGCCTGAAATCATTGATGTTGCAACCCTTCTCAGTAATATGGGAGCGAAGATCAAAGGAGCCGGAACAGACGTCATCCGTATCGACGGAGTCGACGAACTTCACGGCTGCAGGCACACGATCATCCCCGACCGCATCGAGGCGGGAACGTTCATGATCCTAGCGGCGGCTGCAGGAAAGGGCGTTCTGATCGACAATGTCATTCCGTTACATATGGAATCCGTGATTGCGAAGCTTCGCGAAATGGGAGTCCCTGTCGAAGCGAACGATGACCAGATCTTTATCGGAAAAGCGGACAAGCTGAAATCCGTCGATATCAAAACGCTGGTTTATCCAGGCTTCCCGACGGACCTTCAGCAGCCGTTCACGGCACTTTTGACCCGAGCTGAAGGTTCCGCTGTCGTGACCGATACGATTTATTCCGCCCGGTTCAAGCATATCGATGAACTGAGACGCATGAATGCCACGATTAAAGTGGAAGGGCGTTCAGCCATCATCAACGGCCCTGTCCAGCTTCAAGGTGCTAAGGTAAAAGCAAGCGACCTCCGTGCGGGGGCTGCGCTCGTGATCGCTGGCCTGATGGCAGAGGGCGTCACCGAAGTCACCGGCCTTGAGCACATCGACCGCGGCTACAGCGACCTGGTTGAAAAGCTTGAAGGACTCGGTGCGACAATCTGGCGCGAGAAAATGACGGCGGAAGAACTGGAACAATTAAAATCATAATCTGATTTGAAATAATTCTCAGCATTGAGAAGGATTGGACCCTCTTTTTTTGAAAAAAAGCCTCTCTGAACCGATAAATGTGTTACAATAAATCTGTTAATATGTTATACAATTTAAGTTTATTGTAGATAATGTTCCTTTCCGGGTGCCTCGGGCATGTACCATGCCGGCAGTGGAAGGGATCCATACTAAAGGGAATTCGGGAGGCTGTATACATGGAAAGAAGTTTATCAATGGAACTGGTTCGTGTGACGGAAGGTGCGGCGCTGGCATCAGCGAGATGGATGGGCCGCGGCAAGAAGGATGAAGCGGATGATGCCGCTACTTCTGCTATGCGTGACGTGTTCGATACTGTACCGATGAAAGGGACCGTCGTGATCGGTGAAGGGGAAATGGATGAAGCACCGATGCTCTACATCGGCGAAAAGCTCGGTACGGGTTACGGCCCGCGCGTCGACGTGGCGGTGGATCCCCTTGAAGGGACGAATATCGTTGCATCCGGCGGCTGGAACGCACTTGCCGTCCTTGCGGTTGCCGATCACGGGAACCTGTTGAACGCACCGGATATGTATATGGATAAAATTGCGGTCGGGCCGGAAGCAGTCGGCAAGATCGACATCGATGCTTCCGTCATCGATAATCTGAAAGCGGTGGCCAAGGCGAAGAACAAGGATATTGAAGACGTGGTGGCAACGGTGTTGAACCGTGAGCGTCATGAGCACATCATCCAGCAGCTGAGAGAAGCGGGTGCCCGCATCAAGCTGATTAATGACGGTGATGTTGCAGGTGCGATGAACACAGCATTCGATCACACGGGAGTCGACATCTTATTCGGATCCGGCGGTGCCCCTGAAGGTGTCCTTGCCGCAGTGGCCCTCAAATGCCTGGGCGGGGAAATTCAAGGGAAACTCCTCCCTCAGAATGATGCCGAGCTTCAACGCTGCATCAGCATGGGGCTTGATGTAGACAAGGTACTCCGCATGGAAGACCTCGTCTGCGGAGACGACGCCATCTTCGCCGCCACCGGCGTAACCGACGGCGAACTCCTGAGAGGAGTCCAGCTGAAAGGTTCACACGGACTGACACACTCCATCGTCATGCGTGCCAAATCAGGAACCGTCCGCTTCATCGACGGCCGCCACAGCCTTCAGAAAAAGCCGAATTTGGTTATAAGATAAAGTATTTTTGGTGGGGAAAGTGCTGCATTCAGAACGTAACTTTGAATGCTACTTTCCAGCGGTTGATTGTAGTGGAAGACGCAGACTCCTATCAGAAAAGCGGAGGGGTTTTGCTCAGAGGCGTGTGGCATAAGACGTATCGGCCACGAAGGCGTTCTTTGCCTTCTTGGTCGGGTTTGGCTTATGACATGTGCCTCTAAGTCCTGTAGCTGGACAGCTTCCTCTCTGAATTCGGAGGCTCACGGGCTACCCGCGGAAAGCGGAGTCTTCCACGGAAATCAATTGAGGTATGACAGCACCATACAAAAATAAAAGAGAAATCTTCAAAAAGATAGCGAAGGGGAAAGCCAACTTTCCCCCTCCACATCTTATCACCCACACCTACCCTTCAAAGGTGACGCTGCCTTCCTATTTTTCTCAAACACAAAACAATTCACCGAAAAAGCAAAAAGTCATGAACAGTTATCAACAGATGAAAAGGGTACCTTGCGCTTTTTCAGTAAGTATGGTTAAAATAGATAAGGTTTTTTCTTCAGCATTCTCTTTTAAATGCTTCAACGATATTTCTTCATTTTATTTTACAGGGTCATTTTACATAGATTGTTTTGTCCTCATGAAGGGTAAACAAAGCAACGTGCAAATCCCCTAAACTCAATTCACTTAATCAAAGCAGCAATCAAACTAATAAAGCGTGGTGTCATAATGGAAGAGTTAACAATCTCCAACTTAGAGAACATGAAGCTGAAAGAGCTTTATGAGCTGGCTAAACGATACAAAGTTTCTTATTATAGTAAATTAACAAAAAGAGAATTGATCTTTGCCATCCTGAAAGTAAGAGCGGAGCAGGAAGGCTTCTTCTTCATGGAAGGCGTCCTTGAAATCATCCAATCTGAAGGTTTCGGATTCCTGCGCCCGATCAATTATTCCCCAAGCTCTGAGGATATTTATATTTCTGCGTCCCAGATCCGCCGCTTCGATCTTCGTAACGGTGACAAAGTATCCGGCAAGGTGCGTCCTCCGAAAGAAAACGAGCGTTACTTCGGACTTCTTCATGTGGAAATGGTCAACGGTGAAGAGCCTGAAGCAGCGAAGGAACGCGTTCACTTCCCTGCCTTGACGCCTTTATATCCTGACCGTCAAATCACACTTGAAACAACACCGAACAGGATTTCAACACGGATCATGGATCTGATGGCACCAGTCGGTTTCGGGCAGCGCGGTCTGATCGTGGCACCGCCTAAAGCCGGTAAGACGATGCTATTAAAAGAAATCGCGAATTCGATCACAACGAACAATCCTGAAGCGGAATTGATCATCCTTCTGATCGATGAACGTCCTGAGGAAGTGACCGACATCGAACGTTCAGTGGATGCAGAGGTCGTTTCTTCAACATTTGACGAAGTACCTGAAAACCACATCAAAGTGGCCGAACTCGTCCTTGAACGTGCGATGCGCCTTGTGGAGCACAAGCGTGACGTCGTGATCCTGATGGACAGCATCACCCGTCTTGCCCGTGCATACAATCTTGTCATCCCGCCAAGCGGACGTACATTGTCCGGCGGTATCGACCCTGCTGCTTTCCACCGTCCGAAGCGATTCTTCGGTGCGGCGCGTAATATCGAAGAAGGCGGCAGCTTGACTGTACTTGCAACGGCACTTGTCGACACCGGTTCACGCATGGATGACGTCATCTATGAAGAATTCAAAGGAACGGGTAACATGGAACTCCATCTTGACCGTTCGCTTGCCGAACGCCGTATCTTCCCGGCCATCGACATCCGCCGCTCCGGTACGCGTAAAGAAGAGCTTCTTATCCCGCAGGACCATCTGGACAAACTGTGGGCAATCAGAAAGGCGATGTCCGATCAGCCTGATTTCGCAGAAAAACTTATGCGCAAGCTGAAACAGTCAAAGACGAATCACGAGTTTTTCGAAGTGTTGACAGAAGAAGCGAAGAAGCGTTAATCTATTGTCCGGGACGATTTTAATAGTCCGCCGTTTCCAATTTATTAGGTTGCAAAAACGGCATGTCCTTGTTATAATGTTATCAATGTGTTTTTTAAAATGGATGCGGTAAGGGGCTGGCTATTACTACCATGCTTATGCTCATATCGCATATATCTTCGTAATAAATTACTCTGTTTCAGATGATTCAGGGCGGAAGGAGATGAAAGTAATGAAATCAGGAATTCATCCTAAGTACAACACGATCAAAGTTAGTTGTGCATGCGGTAACGAATTTGAAACTGGTTCTGTAGCAGAAGAAATGCGCGTTGAGGTATGTTCTGAATGCCATCCATTCTACACAGGCCGTCAGAAATTCGCTGACGCTGGTGGACGTGTTGACCGTTTCAACAAAAAATACGGTCTTAAACAAAAACAACAATAATGAAGAACCAGAAGACAGGGGACGCCAATACCGTTTATATGCCCGTCATATAAGCGGGAAAGGCTCCCGCAGTCTTCTCTTCACTGCATAAAAACAGGCAAGGACATTCTGCTTGCCTGTTTTTTATTGTAATAAATGGCTAGCTCCAGCGCCTAGCCCCTCGAGACGTTTCGGTCCGCCCGCTGAAGTCAAAAAACGACTTCACCGGCCGGCCCAAAAGCGTTTGTCGGGGCTGAACAGGCGCTTGAGCTTTTCTTAAACACAATTGAGGCGGTTTTTTAATAAGAGCTGAGCCTCTTTTTTTCTGTCAAATTCACATTCAAAGAGCATTTTTTCCGTACATAAAGGAATGCTTTATACTAATAGACAATCAGCGGCAGGTGTCCTATTTTTGTCACAATTCAGTCAGGGATTGTATATACTGAAAATTGCGAAAAAAGGAAGCTGAGGGACCGCTTTTTAAATAAGATACTACTGCCTAAACCTGCCGATCTTTATGATTTGGATCCAGCGGTTGATTGGAGTGCAAGACGAAGACTCCTGCGGGAAGAGTAGCTTATGTGAGACCCCGGAGGCAAAGCCGAGGAGGCTCACGGGCTACCCGCGGAAAGCGAAGTCTTGCACGGAAGTCAGTAGCGGTTTTAGCAGGACTTTTAAAATGAGGGGTTAGAAAGGAGAGGCGCTTTCGTGTATGTCATGAAGCAAACCGGTTGGGTGGAAGTCATTTGCGGCAGCATGTTCTCTGGCAAGTCAGAAGAACTGATCCGCCGTGTCAGACGCACTCAATTCGCAAAGCAGGAAATTGCTGTGTATAAGCCAAAATTAGATAATCGCTACAGCGATGAATCGGTCGTATCCCATAATGGTACCTCGGTCATTGCAAAGGCAGTCGAGGGATCGGCAGTCATCCTGGAGGATCTGAATCCCAAGGTGGACGTCATCGCGATAGACGAAGTCCAATTTTTTGACGAGGGCATAGTCGAAGTCGTGCAAAAGCTTGCGAACAGCGGATACCGTGTGATCATTGCAGGACTCGATCAGGATTTCCGAGGAGAACCTTTTGGCCCTATGCCGGCGCTCATGTCCATCGCGGAACAAGTGACCAAGCTCCAGGCCGTCTGTGCCGTCTGCGGCTCCCCGGCGAGCAGGACCCAGCGCCTGATCAACGGAGAACCGGCAGGCTACGATGATCCAATCATCCTTGTCGGCGCATCCGAAGCCTACGAACCAAGGTGCCGCCATCATCATGAGGTCCCAAAGGGTCTCAGCGTAACGCCTGATATGGTGAAGGAATTATAATGTAGTATTTGATTTTAGTGAAGCCGTTATCCGTTCGGGATGGCGGTTTTTTTATATTAAGGGTCTTATCTAAGAAGAAGTCCCGTCCGGCTTTTGTTTAACACATTGCAGAGGTCATTGGTATGGTCGTGTATCAGCCAAATTTCACCTTGTATAAGCACCTTCCTGGAGGAAAAAGTAACTATAGGAGGTGTTTTTGCATGATGAAAAGAATGATGCTTGCCCTGCTGTTCACGATGATCTTTATCATCGCCACTGCATGCGGCGTGAATCAGGAGTCAGAATATGGTGCTCACAATGACAACGGCGGTGCGAAATTCATCGACAACCGCAAGCCAAAAATGGACAATCAGGATAACCCGCAAAACGTGGATAAAGGCGAAAGCATGAACCAGAATCCCAACCTGCCGAACCTGACGAATAATCCGAAGAATACATCAACGACAATGGGTCTATATGAAGATAAAGCAAGGGAAGTCGTAAGAAAATACTCATCCTTTAAACCCGACGAAGTCTGGATCAACGGCGAACAAATGTGGGTAACGGCCCATACCAAAAAAGACATTAGCTCCGAGCAAACAGCGAAGGAAGAAGCAAAACTAAAGAAAAAGCTCCAACAAGCAATTCCGCGGTACGACGTAAATGTCAAAATTACCGAAAGATAAACAATCATATCAAGGCGAGTGGAAGATGGATTCTGCTTGCCTTTTTGTGGTTACAAAAGCGGTTGACTTAATCTGCTGATTGTATCCGGAAAACCAGCGGTGAATGCAATTCAGTTCTCCTTTTTTATAATTGGATTTAATCCAGCGGTTGATTTAGGGATTTAAATTCACCTGCTGATTTTTATAGTAAAATCAGCAGGTGAGTGCTTGCTAATAAAGGTTGATTCCAGCATTTGATTGGAGTGGAAGGCGTAGACTCCTGCGGGAAAAGTAGCTTATGTGAGACTTGTCCAGCTCCAGGGCTTAGAGGCACATGTCATAAGCCAACTCGTCCAAGAAGGCAAAGAACGCCTTCGTGGCCGATTCGTCATATGCCACCCGCCTCTCTTCAAAGCCCCTCCGCTTTTCTTCCCGGAGGCGCAGCCGAGGAGGCTCACGGGTCACCCGCGGAAAGCGAAGTCCTGCACGGAAATCAAATGCGGCAATCAATGTGCGAATTTCCGGGAAATAATTATACATAAAGCAAACATCAACCGCCAGCGAACCTTCTTGTTTTTACCCACCCCATATAATATAATTAGACTGTTATGGATTAAAATTGAGGTGAATAGCTGTGTACGATCGTTTACAAGCAGTGGAAGATCGCTATGATAAATTAAATGAACTTTTAAGTGATCCGGAAATTGTGAATGACCCAAAGAAGCTAAGAGAATATTCAAAAGAGCAGTCAGATATCCAGGCGACGGTGGAAGCATACCGCGAATATAAAGACATCAGCCAGCAGTTCAAGGACGCAAAAGCGATGCTGGATGAGAAGATGGATGCTGACATGCGTGAAATGGTTAAAGAAGAAGTATCCGAGCTTGAAGAGCAGATTCATGCACTGGAAGAGCGTTTGAAAATATTATTGATCCCGAAAGACCCGAATGACGACAAGAACGTAATCATGGAGGTCCGGGGAGCAGCCGGGGGAGACGAAGCCGCTCTATTTGCGGGCGACCTGTACCGCATGTACAGCCGCTATGCCGAGTCCCAGGGCTGGAAGATCGAAGTTATGGAAGCGACATCCACGGGTGTCGGCGGTTATAAAGAGATCATCTTTATGATCACCGGTAACGGCGCGTATTCAAAAATGAAATACGAAAACGGTGCACACCGAGTGCAGCGTGTCCCTGAAACGGAATCCGGCGGGCGTATCCATACGTCGACCGCAACGGTTGCATGTCTTCCGGAAGCGGAAGAAGTGGAAGTCGATATCCACGAAAAAGATATCCGTGTCGATACATTCGCGTCAAGCGGACCAGGAGGACAATCCGTTAATACGACGATGTCCGCTGTCCGTCTGACTCACATGCCGACCGGCGTTGTGGTTTCCTGTCAGGATGAAAAATCCCAGATCAAGAACAAAGAAAAGGCCATGAAAGTTTTGCGTGCCCGCGTATATGATAAATTCCAACGTGAAGTTCAGGCTGAATACGATGCAAACCGTAAGTCTGCCGTCGGTACGGGCGACCGTTCCGAACGGATCCGTACGTACAACTTCCCGCAAAACCGCGTGACCGATCACCGCATCGGCCTGACAATCCAGAAGCTTGACCAGATCCTTGAAGGAAAAATGGATGAAGTCATCGATGCACTCATCATCGAAGACCAGTCCAAGCTCCTTGAAAGAATGGAAGAAGTATAAAATGAACGTGACTGTATTTGAAGCCCTGAAGTGGGCTTCTTCTTTTTTAATCGAACATAAACGGGACGAAAACGCAGGCGAGATCTATTTGAGGCATCTGCTGGGCGTATCGCGTTCGCAATTGTTTGCCGAACAGCGGATGACGGTCCCTCCGGAAACGTGGGAAGAGTTTCAGGAAGGGATCAGGCAGCATGCAGATGGCGTGCCGATCCAGCACATTATAGGGTTTGAGGAATTTTACGGCCGGGACTTCAAGGTGAATGAGCATGTGCTGATCCCGAGGCCGGAGACGGAAGAATTGATTTATTACGGCCTTGAGAGGATGAAGCGGCTGTTCCCCCGCGGCGGGTCGCTTCGTGCAGCGGATATCGGGACAGGGAGCGGTGCGATTGCAGTGACATTGAAGCTCGAGAGTACGAATCCGGAGCTTGAGATGCTGGCGGTGGATATATCCGAGGAAGCCCTTGCTGTCGCGAAGGAAAACAGCCGCAGATTGGGAGCCGGGGTTGATTTTTACCGGGGAGATCTCCTGCAGCCCTTGGTGGGTAAGGGCGTGAAGCTCGATATCATGCTATCGAACCCGCCGTACATCCCATTGGGGGACCGGGAAACGATGTCGGATGTTGTTGTTGATCATGAACCGCAGCTCGCTTTGTTTGGCGGTGAAGACGGTTATGATCTGTACAGGCGGTTTATGGAAGAGCTGCCTTTGGTGATGAAAGACACTTTTTTAATCGGCTTCGAGGTCGGCGCCGGCCAGGGTGAGACTGTCCAGGACATGCTTCGCAGTGCGTTTCCTGACGCCGAAGCTGAAGTGGTGTTTGATATTAACGGCAAGGACCGGATGGTTTTTTGCCGGCGGGATAGAAATTGATTGAGGAGGCTCCTTTTTATATTGAAAAGGGGTCTTTTTTTGTGATTTTTACTTGAATAATGATTTGGATAGTAAATGGCCGACAGTTTTATGTGAAAATAGATGCCTGAACCTAGTTTTCATAGAATAATAGATAGTACGATTTTTTCGGTGGCCGCTTATTATCGTAATTTCCACTTTTATTATCGAAAACGAAGAATTTATTATCAAATTTCATTAAGTTATTTTTTTTTTTATCGAAAGGGTGTCGGAATGATCGATTTTCTATATTTGTAGTCGATTACCTGGTGATAATAGAGAGAGTGACAAGGGTGATCCTTTTTTAAGGAGGTATCCAGCGGTTGATTGGAGTGCAAGACGAAGACTCCTGCTGGAGAAGTGACCAATGTGAGACCCCGCAGGCGAAGCCGAGGAGGCTCACGGGTCACCCGCGGAAAGCGTAGTCTTGCACGGAAATCATTAGCGGTATTAGAAGTTGAATATTAATTTCTAGCCTAGTGAATTTTTAAAAATATTTCTCTGAACAAATCTTTAAAAAATATCAATTTACTAGTTTAAGATTCCCCCGCCTTGTCCAGACTATGTTACTGAGGGGAAGGTGGAGAGAAAAATGAAAACAAAACACGCGGTATTATTTTATATTCTGATTCTTACTTTAGGGACAATTGTAAGTTTATATATTCCGAAACAGGAAATCACGACGGCGCAGGAGCCTATGGTCATCCCGCAGGAAGCGATCCGGCTTCGCATCCTGGCAAACAGTGACCTGGAAATAGACCAGAACGTAAAACGTCTGGTGCGGGACGAAGTAAACAAAGAGATCACAAAATGGGTCGGCAACCTGACATCTCAGGAAGAAGCGAAGAAAATCATCAAAGCGGGGCTGCCGGAGCTTCAAACAATCGCAGAAAACGTGGTGGGGGCAGAAGGTCTTGACCAAGAAGTGAAAATTGATTTTGGCAAAGTGCAGTTCCCGACTAAACTTTACGGAGAATATCTCTATCCGGCAGGTGAATACGAAGCAGTCCTGATCACACTTGGAAAAGGCGAAGGAGCCAACTGGTGGTGCGTCCTCTATCCGCCCCTGTGCTTCCTGGACTTCTCAACAGGCAATGCAGTAAGAAGCCCTGGATTTGAAACCACAGTCGAAGCAAGCGGTGAAGAGGTCACACAAGTGGATCAGGAAGATGAACTGGCAGCAAGCGAACCGGC
The DNA here is from genome assembly GCA_051294195.1 of Bacillus sp. BKU_1. Classification (GTDB taxonomy): domain Bacteria; phylum Bacillota; class Bacilli; order Bacillales; family Bacillaceae_B; genus Rossellomorea. Next base: position 531,163 of record CP193985.1, read on the forward strand.
GGAAGCAACAGTGACTGAAGTTGTGGGTGAGAATGCCGAGCAGGCAGAAGAAACTCATTCATCAGATGAAGAAGCAGAGGTCATCGGGGAAACAGTGGCAGAAGCAAAGCACTCAATCGTAAAAGAAACCAAACTAATCGACGGATTCAACATACAAGAAAAGGCCGAAAAAGATCAAGCAGCAAATGAAAAAGTCTTCGTAGAAGAAGGCGACCAAGAAGAAGTAGAAGTAAGATTCTTCGTAGTAGACCTCGTAAAAGGATTGTTTGATTGAATCGTATGACTTCATCACTTAGATGGAGTTATTTTTTTATTGGAAAATCTTATCAATGTATTTAGAGACATACTAGCGGTTGATTGGAGTGCAGGACGAAGACTCCTGCGGGAAAGTAGCTAATGTGAGACCCCGCAGAAGCGAAGCGACGAGGAGGCTCACGAGCTACCCGCGGAAAGCGAAGTCCTGCACGGAAATCAATAGCGGCGATATACTTCCCTTACTAAATATGCAGCATCATAATCAAAGAAATTCTACTAAACAAACAAATCTATCAAAAAAACAGTTCTAATCTCCCCTCCCTCTCATAAAGTTAAAGTAAAGATACTAGAAAAGGGAGGAAGAAAAGATGACGAAAACAATCAGGCAGGCCACTCACGAAGATATCTATAAAGTAATCGGTTTTCTCGTGAAAGCGGGTTTGAGCACAGAAGGGGTCAAGAATACAATAGACTGCTTCCTGCTTGTCGAGGACACGGAAGGAAATTTGATCGGGACACTGGGAATCGAGATGAGGGACAGTACGGGGCTGCTCCGGTCGCTGGTTGTTACGCCTGCATTTGACAGTGAAGAAATCTTCACCCTCTTTCAGGAGATTTTTAAGCTGGCAAGAGAAAAGGACGTATCCAGACTCTACTTGATCACAAATCGCCGGGCTTCCTTGAATTTCTTTGAAATGCTCGGTTTTCAACAGGAAGCACAAGGGTGTGTGGATGAACTGAAGGATTTTGTCCATGCTAAACAGTTATCCACAGTGGATAACCTGCTGACGATGAGCCTTCATCTATACCCGTAATCCCGAGGTTTCGACAAAATGCGTGTATGCAAAAATAAAATAGGTTTATTCCGCGAGAAGGATCATTTTCTATAAAATGGTCCTTTTTTTCTTAACTGCTTTTCGACAAAAAACGTTTCGGCCACAGCGCGATGTCGAAAAGTCTCTTTTTTCAGAATTATTCACACTCATCCACAGGGTTATCCACAAAGAGTTCAATTTTATCTGCGTTTTGTGGACAATACTTGAGAAAATATCGGGATTCTTTTATACTTTCAAATGGGTATGATTGTGGAACAGTTGATAATTCTGCATTTATCCACATTTATGTGAATTGATGTATGCTTGATATAAAAAGGTGGACGAATGATATGATAAAACGCTGGATTGTGGAAAATGATGTGGATAAAAAAGAAAGTTATCCACAAATTGTGGATGCAGCCCGGATTTTGCAGCAAAATGAGGTTGTGGCTTTTCCTACGGAGACGGTTTATGGACTTGGAGCCAATGCAAAAAGTGATGAAGCCGTGGATAAGATTTTCAAGGCAAAAGGAAGGCCGTCCGATAATCCACTGATTGTCCACATTTCAAATAAAAATCAATTAAAAGAGCTGGTGGAGGAGATCCCGGAAGCGGCAGAGAAGTTAATGACTGCCTACTGGCCGGGGCCGATGACGCTTATTTTTCAAAAAAAAGAAGGCGTCCTTTCGGAGAAGGTGACGGCAGGCCTTGATTCTGTCGGGATCCGGATGCCGGACCATCCCGTGGCACTTGCCATCATTGAGGAAGCGGGCCTGCCGATTGCAGCGCCGAGTGCCAACCGTTCTGGAAAACCGAGCCCGACGACGGCTCAGCACGTGATCGAGGATCTCGATGGCCGGATCATCGGTGTCGTGGACGGCGGTGAAACGGGCGTCGGCGTGGAATCGACGGTCGTCGACTGTACAGGCACTGTACCTGTCATACTCCGCCCGGGCGGCGTGACGAAGGAACAGCTTGAGGAAGTCGTCGGGGAAGTGAGTGTCGATCCTTCATTGAAAGAAGGAAAGGGTGCGCCCAAATCACCGGGAATGAAATATACGCACTATGCACCTGACGCCCCTGTCTGGCTCGTCGATGGGACACGGGAAGATGTGCAGAAGCTTGTGGATGAAAAAAGAAGCGAGGGACTGAAGGCAGGAGTACTGACAACGGATGAATTTGCAGATGATTACCGTGCGGATGTAGTATTTTCCGTCGGCAGGAGAGATGATCTGAATACGGTAGCCCATGGACTCTACGATAAGCTGCGCGCCTTTAATAACAGTGATGTGGATATCATTTTCGCAGAGATGTTCCCTGAAGAAGGGGTCGGCCTTGCCATCATGAACCGGCTTCAGAAAGCCGCCGGATACAGGGTGATTAAGCCCTGACTGAATAAGAATCAGCAACCCCCTGTACGGTCGCACCGATGACGGCCGCCAGGGGTTTTTAATTAAAACATTTCATTCTATTTCACTTTGGACGTGCATACATTTTTCTTGAAGGCACGTCCAGAGGAGGAAAATGGGATGACGTCACTAATCGGAGAACTGATTACCTTAATGTTAATGGCATTTGCTCTTGGGATGGATGCCTTTTCGATCGGAATAGGAATGGGAATGCTGCAGCTGCGGCTGAGGCAGATTTTTTACATAGGATTGACGGTGGGGTTATTTCACGTTGTGATGCCGCTCTTCGGCATATTGACCGGAAAATTCCTCTCGGATACATTCGGATCATTTGCCACGTACGCAGGGGGAATCCTCCTGATTGTCCTTGGGATTCAGATGTTCATCTCCAGTTTTAAAGAAGAGGAAACGACACTCATTTCCCCGGTTGGGTTCGGTCTCCTGCTGTTTGCACTGAGCGTCAGCCTGGACAGCTTCTCAGTCGGCCTGACTCTCGGGATATTCGGTGCGAGGACGGCTGTTGCGCTTGTTTGTTTCGGAATTGCCGCCACCCTCCTCACCTGGACCGGCCTCCTGATCGGACGAAAATTTCAAGGAGTACTTGGCACCTACAGCGAGGCGCTCGGGGGCAGCATCCTCTTTGCGTTCGGGATCAAGCTGCTGCTGCCGATCTAAATTTGATATCCCTCCCTCACTGCTTTATGTGGCGGGGGATTTTTTGTGCGCTAAAAAATGGAGGGCATGTGTCTTGTTAATCGGGTTTTGACTTAGGGCAGGAAGCCCCGCCAGACATACCAGACATAGAGAAAAGCTTTTTTAATATTAGATGTGTCCAGCTATTGGTTGGAGTGCAAGACGAAGACTCCTGCGGGAAGAGCAGCTAATGTGAGACCCCGCAGGAGCGTTAGCTCTGAGGAGGCTCACGGGCTGCCCGCGGAAAGCGAAGTCTTGCACGGAAACCAATAGCGGTATTGAAAGTTGTTTTCTTTTGTCCAGCTCCAGGGCTTAGAGGCACATGTCATAAGCCATACCGGTCAAGAAGGCAAAGAACGCCTTCCCGCCCGGTCCGTCTTATGCCACCCGCCTCTGAACAAAGCCCTTCCGCTTTTCTAGCTGTCCAGCTCCAGTGGTCTGCTCCCGTTTGAAAATTAACCTTTGGCTTTTGAGGCAAAAAGCGCCTCTAAAGCCAAAGGACATTTTTCAAAGGGAGCAAAACGCCCACTTCCGCTTTTCTTTTTGTCCAGCTCCGGCGACTAGAGACTCGAGACATAAGACGAGCTTGTCGTCTCTGGACGAGCCGCCTCCGCTTTTCTTTTTTGTATTCTTTGTGAATGTCCTATATGCTAATTGGAAAATATTTTATAATAGGCATAAGGAGGATGAGATGATGAAAATCTTGTTTGTTTGTACGGGAAATACATGCCGCAGTCCGATGGCGGAAGCGGTATTGAAGCATAGAGGGAAAGAGAGTTTTGAGGTGAAATCGTCCGGTGTGTTTGCGATGGACGGCAGCGATGCGTCATTTCAGGCTAAAGAAGTGCTGAAAGAGAACGATATAAAACATGAGCATGCATCCAGCACGCTGAGGAAAAAAGATATCGACTGGGCGGATTATGTGTTCACGATGACCGCGCACCATAAATGGGCGATCATGGACCAGTATCCGGAAGCTTCGGATAAAGTATTCACCCTGAAGGAATATGTGCTCGAGGATCCTGAGGACATGGATGTATCGGACCCGTTCGGGGGAAGCATCGATATCTACAGACATACATACAGGGAGCTGGATTCGCTGATCGGGCATTTGATCGGCAAGCTTAGTAAAGAGTGATTTTTTGAGGAGAGAAAAGGGATGGAGAAAGAGAGAAGGTATAAGTCTGGTCTGAGGAAGAAACTGGTTTTCTTCACGACGATCCTGGCGTTGGTGACGTATTCGACATCGGCATTTTTCATTTATTTTATCAAGCCGGCATTTGCACCGGACATGAATGAGTTCTTGTATACAAGCCTGACGCTCGGGATGGGTGTGTTCTGGTCGGGGTTTTTGGCGTTCTTTGCTGCCAGGATCATCGTCAAACCGCTGCAGCGTCTGGAGCAGGCTGCTCTTAAAGCGGCTGAAGGCGACATTGCAGTGGAAGTGGAGGTGCCGAAGTCGGATGATGAGATCCGTTCGCTCGGACTTGCGTTCAACCGCATGCTCCACAACCTGCGTGATATGGTGGCGAGCATCGACGAGAATTTCACAAAAACAAATGCACACGTCGTGGATCTGTCGAAGGCATCAGAAATAGCATCGCATCAGGCGGAATCCATTTCACGCACGATCAGTGAAATTTCATCGGGCGCCGAAAGCTCGGCGATGTCGATACAGACGACGGCCGAATCGGTGGAGGATGTCATCGCGATCGCCCAGGAAGTGCAGAATCATTCCAAGTCTTCCGAGCAGCTTTCTAAAAATATGGTTACCGAGCTGCAGGGCAGCAAAGAGGTCATCCATTCGCTCGTGGAAGGGATCACGACGCTTGCGAAAGGAAATGAAGAATCACTGACGGTCGTACGCCGTCTTGAAGATAACGCGAAAAAAGTGGAGCAGATCATCCAGCTTGTCGGCGATATCGCGAACCAGACGAATCTTCTCGCACTGAATGCTTCCATCGAAGCGGCGCGTGCCGGTGAACATGGAAAAGGTTTTGCCGTAGTCGCAGAGGAAGTCCGCAAGCTCGCGGATGAAAGCGGAAAAGCGGTTCAGGGCATTTCCGAGCTGATCAAAAACATCCAGAATGAAGTCGGGAATGTCGTCGGACAGATCACAATTCAGGTGACGACCGCCAATAAAGAAGCGGAAAAAGGTTCGAAAACGAATGAAGTCTTTGAGATAATGACGAACACGATTCATGAAGTGGCGGACTCGGTAGAAAAAATTTCCGGACTCGTCGACAGACAGATGGAAAGCATCCGGGAAACGTCCCAGCAGTCGCAGGAAGTGGCCGCCATCGCAGAAGAAACGTCCGCCGGAGCGGAAGAAGTATCAGAAGCGACCCGCGAACAGGCGTCCGTCATGGAAAATGTAGAAGAACTGGCGTTGAATCTCAAGAAGCAGGCAGAATCGCTGAAGGGGACGATCACTCGTTTTCATTTATAAAAAGGATTGCAGGACGGCACGGGCTTTCAGGTCCGTGCTGTTTTTTGCAGTTAAAAGCCCGTCCCGCCTTGAGGTGCCGCGGCAAAGTAGTGAAGGACGGGTCTCAAAAAAGACTTTTTACCTAAGCTGATTAACTTTATCTATTCACGAAGGTATGTCAAAATAAAAGGAAACAAACACTAGTTAAAAATGGGGAGTGAAGTTGGATGAAAATCGCAATCGCGTCGGATCACGGCGGAGTAAATATTCGTGAAGAAATCAAATCATTATTGGAAGAGCTGGGTCTTGAATATGAGGATTTTGGCTGTGAGTGCGGCACTTCAGTGGACTATCCTGATTATGCGGTACCGGTTGCCGAGAAAGTGGCTGCCGGCGAGTTCGACCGCGGCATCCTGATTTGCGGTACGGGCATCGGCATGAGCATCTCGGCCAATAAAGTGAAGGGTATCCGCTGCGCACTTGTCCACGATGTGTTCAGTGCGAAAGCGACGCGTGAACACAATGACAGTAACATCCTGGCGATGGGCGAACGCGTCATCGGTCCCGGACTTGCCCGTGAAATCGCAAAGACTTGGCTCGGGGCAGATTTCGAAGGCGGACGCCACGCCAACCGCATCGGTAAGATCACGTCATACGAAGACAAACACTAGGGAGCGGTTTTCATGGAAATCACTCAATTGCAGGAGCAGCTCCGAACGATCCTGACTGAATTCAAGGAAAAGGCCGCGCTGAAAAAGGGACAGGTCTTTGTGGTCGGCTGTTCGACTTCTGAAGTCATCGGGGAACGCATCGGGACAGCCGGAACCTTTGAGGTGGCCGAAATGATTTACGGCGAATTAAAAACGTTCGCCGATTCCGTCGGGGTGTCGCTCGCATTCCAATGCTGCGAGCATTTGAACAGGGCGATCGTCCTTGAACGTGAGACGGCAGAACGCCTTTGGCTCGATGAAGTGACAGTCATCCCTGCCCGGTCGGCCGGCGGAGCAATGGCGACCCACGCATACCGTTCATTTGAAGACCCCGTCATGGTGGAGTTCATCAAGGGTGATGCCGGGATCGACATCGGCGACACATTCATCGGGATGCAACTGAAGCATGTGGCCGTGCCGGTCAGGGTTTCGCAGAAGAGCCTCGGCGGTGCGCATGTGACGCTCGCTAAGACCCGGCCGAAGCTGATCGGCGGGGTCCGGGCTGTTTATGAATAGATTTGGGGAGGAGTTCCGTCTTTCAATGCATTGGTGCATTGGGAGGCGGGCTTTTTTGTTGTTGTGGAGGTGGGTGGTCTCGCTGATATTGGAAGACTTGTTTGTGCGGTATCTTCGAATTTCAGTGCGGAACTTCCCGGATAAGTGCGAAGTCTCTTGATTTCAGTGCGGTATTTTATATATAAGTGCGAAATTCAGGTTTTAAGTGCGTACTGACGATTTTTCGACAAAGACGGACTTCAGCCTTGGCAGGATTCTTAATTGAGAACCATATCTTCACCAATAAAACCAGAACAACAAATTATTTCCCGCTTTAACCCTGACCCCAAAACCCCAAAACACGAACATTTCATTTTACCCACACGTTTTTATTTCGCGTTCTCCTTAATCATGATAGAATGAGATTGAATGAATCAAGATGGCGCAGCTTAGAATGGGCCGATGAATAAAAGGGGGATATGTATGAGTAAGATTGCCAAGCAAGATCCGGAAATTTATGCAGCGATTCAAGATGAATTAGAGCGTCAACGCACGAAAATCGAGTTAATTGCATCTGAGAATTTTGTCAGTGAAGCCGTTATGGAAGCACAGGGTTCGGTCCTCACGAACAAATATGCAGAAGGGTACCCAGGTCGTCGCTATTATGGCGGGTGTGAGCATGTCGACGTAGCGGAAAACTTAGCGCGCGACCGCGCAAAAGAGTTATTCGGAGCGGAGCATGTGAACGTGCAGCCTCACTCGGGTGCACAAGCCAATATGGCAGTCTACTTCACAATCCTTGAACATGGTGACACGGTCCTTGGGATGAACCTTTCACACGGGGGCCACCTCACGCACGGAAGCCCGGTCAACTTCAGCGGGATCCAGTATAACTTCGTAGAGTACGGAGTCGATAAGGAAAGCCACCTAATTAATTATGAAGATGTCCGCCAGAAAGCAGTTGAGCACAAGCCGAAGCTGATCGTAGCAGGAGCGAGCGCGTATCCTAGAAAGATCGATTTTGCAAAATTCCGTGAAATCGCGGATGAAGTGGGAGCGTATCTGATGGTGGATATGGCGCATATCGCAGGTCTTGTCGCAGCCGGTCTTCACCAGAATCCGGTTCCTTACGCGGATTTCGTGACCACAACGACTCATAAAACACTTCGCGGTCCTCGCGGCGGGATGATCCTTTGTAAAGAAGAGTTCGGCAAGAAGATAGACAAGTCCATCTTCCCTGGTCTTCAAGGCGGTCCGTTGATGCACGTTATTTCTGCTAAAGCGGTATCGTTCGGTGAAGCACTGCAGGATTCTTTTAAAGAGTATGCACAGAACATCATCGACAACGCATCCCGTCTCGGTGAAAGCCTCGGAAAAGAAGGCATCGACCTTGTTTCCGGCGGTTCGGACAACCACCTGCTCTTGATCGACCTCCGCTCACTGGGACTGACTGGTAAAATCGCCGAAAAAGTCCTTGATGACATCGGAATCACGGTCAACAAAAACACCATCCCATTCGATCCGGAAAGCCCGTTCGTCACAAGCGGAATCCGTATCGGAACAGCGGCCGTTACGTCCCGTGGTTTTGCTAAGGAAGAAATGGACGAAATCGCGTCCATCATGGCCCTTACCCTCAAAAACCACGAAGACGAAACCAAGCTCGAAGAAGCACGTAAACGCGTAACAGATTTAACAAGCAAATTCTCTTTATACCCTGAGAGATAATAGACTGATAGAAACCTCCCCTTAATATTGAATTCTTTTGGGGAGGTTTTTTGTGGGGGTTAATAGATTAGAATGGTTTTTCGTAAGTATGGAAAAAGTGAGTTGGGAAGGTAATTGAAGATTATATGAGATGAAGGCAATATTTGTTGATTTGTTAAATAGATTTCCAGCCAGGTATTAGTTGAATCCAGCGTTGATTGTAGTGGCAGACGAAGACTCCTGCGGGAAAAGAAGCCAATGTGAGACCCCGCAGGAGCACAGCGACGAGGAGGCTCGCAGGCTTCCCGCGGAAAGCGAAGTCTGCCACGGAAATCAAAAGCGGCATAAAGAAACCTATCTTTGTAATCCTCTGAATACAATCAAAACTTACCCGCGGAAAAATAACGATTTCATTACACCCCCCAACTTTTATTGCCCTCAAAACTTCTTTTATGTACAATAGTCAAAGATGTAAAACAGTATCTATCAAATTTTTTACATAAATCGAATTCAAAAGGAGAGAGTCGAATGGGCAAAGTATACGTATTTGATCATCCATTAATCCAGCATAAGCTGACATTCATCCGTGATAAAAACACAGGTACAAAGGAATTCCGCGAGCTTGTCGATGAAGTATCTACACTGATGGCGTTCGAAATCACGCGTGAACTTCCGCTTGAAGATATCGAAATCGATACGCCGGTAAGCAAAGCGAATGCAAAGACACTTACAGGTAAAAAACTGGGAATCGTTCCGATTCTGCGTGCAGGTCTTGGCATGGTCGACGGAATCCTCAAATTGATTCCGGCTGCGAAAGTCGGTCACGTCGGATTATACCGTGACCCGGAGACTCTTAAACCAATCGAATACTACGTCAAGCTTCCAAGCGACGTGGAAGAGCGCGATTTCATCCTGGTTGATCCGATGCTTGCGACTGGCGGTTCAGCCGTTGAAGCAATCAACTCACTGAAAAAGCGCGGTGCGAAAAACATCACGTTCATGTGCCTGGTGGCATGTCCTGAAGGAGTGGAAGCGATTCAGGCAGAGCATCCTGATGTAGACATCTACATTGCTGCACTTGACGAAAAGCTTAATGAAAAAGGCTACATCGTTCCAGGACTGGGCGATGCCGGTGACCGTTTATTCGGAACAAAATAAGGAAGGCAGTGTGAAAGCATGAGTACTCCCATTAAGGTAATGACGATCTTCGGAACAAGACCGGAAGCGATCAAGATGGCTCCGCTCGTTCTTGAATTGAAAAAATACCCGGAAAGCTTTGAAACGATTGTGACCGTTACGGCACAGCACCGTGAAATGCTTGACCAAGTACTTTCTATCTTTGACATCACGCCGGATTACGACTTGAACATCATGAAAGACCGCCAAACGCTGATTGATGTAACAACGCGCGGACTTGAGGGCCTTGACAAGATCATGAAGGAAGCGAAGCCTGATATCGTTCTAGTACACGGTGATACGACAACTACATTCGTGGCTAGTCTCGCGGCATTCTATAATCAGGTTTCGGTCGGCCACGTGGAAGCGGGACTTCGTACGTGGAATAAGTACTCTCCGTTCCCTGAGGAAATGAACCGTCAGCTGACTGGTGTCATGGCTGACCTTCATTTCGCTCCTACGGAAAAATCGGCTCACAACCTGCTGAATGAAAGCAAGAAGGAAGAAGGCATATTCATCACAGGGAATACAGCGATCGATGCCCTTAAAACAACGGTTAGGGACGAGTACCAGCATGAGGTTCTTGAGAAGGTTGGAAACGACCGACTTGTTCTATTGACAGCCCACCGCCGTGAAAATCTCGGCCAGCCGATGAGAAATATGTTCCGTGCAATCAAGCGTCTGGTGGAAGAGCACGATGATATTCAAGTGGTGTATCCTGTTCACTTGAACCCTGCCGTCCGTGAAGTGGCGGATGAGGTGCTCGGGAATGACAGCCGCATCCACCTGATCGAACCGCTTGACGTCATCGACTTCCATAACTTCGCTTCAAGGGCTCACCTGATCCTGACTGATTCAGGCGGGGTGCAGGAAGAAGCTCCTTCACTCGGTGTTCCTGTCCTTGTCCTTCGTGACACGACTGAACGCCCGGAAGGAATCGAAGCCGGAACGTTGAAGCTTGCAGGAAACGAAGAAGAAAACATCTACAAGCTGGCAAAAGAACTGCTGACAGACGAGCAGGCTCACAGCAAAATGTCGAAAGCCACAAATCCATACGGCGATGGACAGGCATCCTACCGAATTGCCCAGGCGATCCGCTACCAATTCGGTCAGCTGGATGAGCGTCCGAAAACGTTTAAGCCGGAATAAATATTGAAGGTTTACGTATGAAAGCCCGTTCCTCATTGAAATTAGCAGTGGGGAACGGGCTTTGTTGTGTTTGCGAGAAAATATAGCCGGGGATTCTTATAAAAACAATAAGCTCAATCAAGTTTTCTACAAACATCAGCTTGTCTAATAGATTTTTTAGAAAATATGCTGTATCGCTGGTGCAAAAGGCTCAAAGAGGGAGTATAAGGTGTATTTTAGAGGTGGTTTGTGGAGGCAGCCGATGATATACGATCCATTCTGAAGATTTATGATCCATTACGAGAATTTATGATCCAAAATCTAAATATATGATCCAAAATCAAAATATATGATCCATTTCACGATTTTATGATCTTATAAGAATCATTCTAATCTGGATACAGCATCCGAACTCTTCTCCACCCAATCTGATCGCCCTGCAACTTGATCTGCAGGAAAAACAGCGATATGGCTGTAACAGTGGGTATATGGATATATTTACATTAAAATGCAGGGTTTCTCGCGGGTGGCGGTTACTTTATAATGGAAGGTGTGCGAAGAAGAGTCTTTGAGTTAAAGTCAAGTCTTATGCTCAGGTGTTTCTGCATTTTGATTTTACATATAATATGGTGAACTGTCGAGGGGACGCCGGCATTTTTGTCGGTGTCTGGATCTGCCTCTGAACGAGCCGCCTACGCATTTCTTAGCGGTGTCCAGCTCCAGGGCTTAGAGGCACATGTCATAAGCCAAACCGGACCAGAAGGCAAAAAGCGCCTTTCAGCCAGGTTCGCATTATGCCACACGCCTCTAACCAAAGCCCTTCCGCCTTTCTGATTGTACAGCTCCGGCGGCTAGAGGCACATGTCATAAGTCAAACCGGACTAGAAGGCAAAGAACGCCTTCCAGCCCGATTCGCCTTATGCCAAACGCCTCTGAGCAAGCCGCCTACGCATTTCTTACAAATGTGTAAAAAATGTGAACTTTCGACATACGCGTGGCAAGGTTGTGAACTTTTTAACTTGAACGCATTGACATAGAATATGCCCTATTGTATGCTTACAAAGGATGTAAAATGATAAGGTTTTCACAACTTTCAAAACCTTGTAAACTCTGATTTCCTTCCATTTTACACGGCTTGCCTCACATTCAAATTTCTCTTTGAATAGGAAGGGTTGAAATGGGTCAAAAAAATCAAAGCCCGTATAAGGCGATGGCGATTTATTCAGCGATTCTGTCGCAGCTTGTCGGCTCCATATTAGTGGGGATCTTCTTGGGCAGGTGGATTGACCAGCAAGCAGACTCTGCACCACTCTTTTTAATCATCGGATTACTTCTCGGGTTAGCGACGGGGATTTATGCGATGCTTCGTACCTTACGACATTTATCTTAGGAGAATATTAAGATATGCCGGAACTCCATCAAATGTTTAATAGACAGCGGAAGTACATAATTTATTTGCTGGCTATATACGTCCTGGGTTGGGGATTTACCGACCACAAATCAGTATTTTTAGGGTTGACGCTAGGAACGGCTTTGAGCCTGTATATGCACTGGGGCATGACGAAGAGAGTCAGCAAGTTCGGCGAGGCGGTGGTCCAGGGGAAGAAAGTGAGATCCCTCGGAACGACGTCGCGGATGGCTGCAGCGGCCCTTGGTGTGATCATCGTGACCCGCTATCCAGAAATGTTTCATCTCCTAAGTCTAATTATTGGATTAATGACAGCTTACATTGTCATTATGATAGATTATTTTTTCAGCAGTTTCAAAATAAATAAATAGCGGGGAAGAGAGGTGAAGTATTTTGAATCATGAAGCACCTTTAGCCGATTTTATGGGCCTGACGTTCAACCTGGCCAACGTGATGATGATCACGATTGCATCTGCCATTGTGTTTCTTATCGCAGTTATTTCGACACGACGCTTAGCCCTTAAACCTACCGGGATGCAAAACTTTTTCGAGTGGGTCATGGACTTTGTCAAAGGAATCATCAAGAGCAACATGGACTGGAAAACGGGTGGACGTTTTCATATCCTCGGGCTCACCATCATCATGTACATCTTTGTATCTAACATGCTGGGTCTTCCGTTCTCAGTTGTGTATGATCACGAACTATGGTGGAAATCACCAACAGCCGATCCGGCGGTCACATTGACTCTGGCGGTTATGATCGTGGCGCTGTCCCATTTCTATGGAATCAGGATGAAAGGGTTCGGTGCATACGGTAAGGACACCTTTTTCTCACCTATGTGGTGGCTATTCCCGTTGAAAGTCATTGAGGAGTTCGCAAACACTCTTACATTGGGTCTTCGTCTTTACGGGAACATCTATGCCGGTGAAATCCTGCTGGCACTTATCGCGGGCATGGCCGTTAACGGCGGTATCGCTGGAACACTTGGAGCAATCGCTCCGATGCTTGCTTGGCAAGGGTTCTCGATCTTTATCGGGGCAATCCAGGCATTCATTTTCTGTATGTTAACGATGGTCTATCTATCTCATAAAGTTAGTCATGACCATTAATATATACCTGTTCATTCCTATGGACAAACATATATAAAAAAATATTTTCTTATAAATTAAGGAGGAACTTTAGAATGAGTCTTATCGCAGCAGCAATCGCAGTTGGTTTAGCAGCACTAGGAGCTGGTATTGGTAACGGTCTTATCGTAGGTCGTACAGTAGAGGGAATCGCACGTCAACCGGAATTAAGAGGTACGCTTCAAACAACAATGTTCATCGGTATCGCACTAGTTGAGGCACTTCCGATCATCGGTGTAGTTATTGCCTTCATCGCTCTTGGAAGCTAATAGAACCGGCTTAATGTTAAATGGCGGAGTTTCGTCTTGACGATTATCTTCGCCATTCCTGTGTACTGAAAATTTTTTTGCAAGTATAGATTGTTCCATTTTATAAAAATAAGATCCGATCGATTCTTGAAGGGAGTGAATCGAGTATGTTAACGAACGCATTCGTTTTAGGTGCAGGCGGCGGTTTCAACAGCGGGGATATCGTATTCCAGCTGATTATGTTCCTTATCCTTATGGCGCTACTTAAGAAATTTGCCTGGGGACCGCTTATGGGAATCATGCAGCAGCGTGAAGACCATATCGCCGGTGAAATCACAGCGGCTGAAGCCAGCCGTGCAGAAGCAAACAAGATTCTTGAGGAGCAGCGTCAACTTCTTAAAGAAGCACGCACAGAAGCTCAAGCTATGATTGAGAATTCTAAAAAGCAAGGCGTGGAGCAGCGTGAAGAAATCATCGCTTCTGCCCGCCAGGAAGCTGAACGCTTGAAGGAATCTGCGAAGCGCGAGATCGAAACGCAGAAAGAACAAGCGGTTGCGGCACTTCAGAAACAAGTTGCATCACTATCCGTACTTATTGCTTCTAAGGTCATCGAGAAAGAACTTTCTGCCGACGATCAACAGAAGTTAATCAATGATTATATTCAAGAGGTAGGGGAAGAGCGATGAGCTACTCTACAGTTGCAAAGCGCTATGCGTTAGCTCTTTTCGATATTGCCAGAGAACATAATCAGCTTGAAGCGATCGAAGAGGAGCTGCGTACAGTAAGAGCGGTTTTCTTGGAGAACAGGGAGCTTAACGCCCTTTTCGAGAATCCGAAGTTTACGCTGGCGAAGAAGAAATCCATCATCCAGGAAGCTTTCCAAACAGCTTCTCCGTTTGTCCTGAACACACTGATGATCATGACGGACCGTCACCGTACGGGCGAGATCACAGGTCTTGTTGAGGCATACATCGAATTAACCAATGAAGCACGCGGGATCGCAGATGCGACTGTGTACTCCGTGCGTCCATTGTCAGAAGATGAGAAGTCAGCACTATCATCTTCTTTTGCTAAAAAAGTCGGAAAACAATCATTAAGAATTACCAATGTGACAGACGAACATTTACTGGGCGGCATCAAGGTTCAGATCGGAACCCGCATTTATGATGGCAGCCTGCAAGGTAAATTGACTCGTCTTGAGCGTGAACTAATTCGTTAACTTTCGTATAAATGAGGGGTGAAATTCATGAGCATCAAGGCGGAAGAAATCAGCGCGCTGATAAAAAAGCAAATTGAAAACTACCAGTCTGAGATGAAAGTAAGCGACGTAGGTACAGTTATCCAAATCGGTGACGGTATCGCTCGTGCTCATGGCCTCGACAATGTCATGGCTGGAGAGCTTGTTGAATTTTCTAACGGTGTCATGGGTATGGCACAGAACTTAGAAGAAAACAACGTCGGTATCATCATTCTCGGACCATTCAGTGACATTCGTGAAGGCGATGAGGTTCGTCGTACTGGACGCATCATGGAAGTTCCAGTAGGAGAAGAACTTGTAGGACGTGTAGTAAATTCACTTGGACAACCAGTTGACGGGTTAGGCCCGATTGCTACAACTAAAACTCGTCCAATTGAAAGCGGAGCACCTGGTGTTATGGATCGTAAATCCGTACACGAGCCGCTTCAAACAGGTATCAAAGCGATCGACGCCCTTGTGCCGATCGGCCGCGGTCAACGTGAATTGATCATCGGGGACCGTCAAACAGGTAAAACATCTGTTGCGATCGACTCGATTTTGAACCAGAAAGATCAAGACATGATCTGTATCTATGTTGCGATCGGACAAAAAGAATCAACTGTACGTAACGCAGTTGAAACATTGCGTAAGCACGGTGCCCTTGATTACACAATCGTTGTAACGGCATCTGCAGCATCACCTGCACCAATGCTATTCTTGGCACCTTATGCTGGGATTACAATGGGTGAAGAGTTCATGCATAACGGCAAGCACGTTCTTGTTGTGTATGATGATCTTTCCAAGCAGGCTTCTGCTTACCGTGAACTTTCCCTATTATTACGCCGTCCTCCAGGCCGTGAAGCATTCCCTGGTGACGTATTCTACTTGCACTCCCGCTTACTTGAGCGTGCAGCGAAATTGAGCGATGCAAAAGGCGGCGGTTCCATCACGGCACTGCCATTCGTTGAGACACAAGCAGGAGATATCTCCGCTTATATCCCGACAAACGTTATCTCCATCACTGACGGACAGATCTTCTTACAGTCCGACCTGTTCTTCTCCGGTGTTCGTCCGGCGATCAACGCAGGTTTATCCGTATCACGTGTTGGTGGATCCGCACAGATCAAAGCGATGAAGAAGGTATCCGGTACACTGCGTCTTGACCTTGCAGCATACCGTGAACTTGAAGCATTCGCTCAGTTCGGATCAGATCTTGACGCAGCTACACAGGCGAAACTGAACCGTGGTGCTCGTACAGTAGAAGTACTGAAGCAGGATCTTAACAAACCGCTTAAAGTCGAAAAACAAGTCATGATCCTTTATGCATTGACTAAAGGTCATTTAGATGAAATTCCAGTAACAGACATTCGTCGTTTCGAAGGTGAATTCCTAAGCTGGCTGGATCACAACCATGCAGAACTGTTAGACCAAATCCGCACGACGAAAGGTCTTCCTGAAGACGAGGCAATGGTTGCAGCGATCTCTGAATTCAAGAAGACATTCATCAAGTCCGAGTAAGGATAAGAGGCCGTTTAAAGGCTTTCGACCGCAGGGCTCCGGGCTGCGTGCATTACCGGTTAATGCCGCGCCCCCCCTGTGTCTAACAATATGTAAAGGGTGGTGAGAACCAGTGGCATCGTTACGCGATATACAAACTCGTATTACTTCTACCAAAAAGACTAGTCAGATCACAAAAGCAATGGAAATGGTATCTGCTTCCAAATTGAATCGTGCAGAGTCGAATGCGAAATCATTCGTCCCTTACATGAACAAGATCCAGGAAGTGGTCACGTCCGTTGCGGCAGGTAGTCAAGGTGTAAGGAATCCGATGCTAGTCTCCCGCCCCGTTAAAAAGACCGGGTACCTGTTAATCACTTCAGACCGCGGTTTGGCGGGGGCTTATAACAGTAACGTAATCCGTGCTGTAAGCAATCGAATTAAAGAGCGTCACAGCTCGAATGATGAATTTGCCATTATCGCTCTTGGCCGTGTTGGAGCCGACTTTTTCCGTAAAAAAGGCTTTAATGTCATCGAATCCGTCGTTGGTCTTCCGGATCAGCCGAGTTTCGCCGATGTTAAAGACATCGCTAACAAAGCGGTTGGTATGTTCTCTGCAGAGGCATACGATGAACTTTACCTGTTCTACAACCACTATGTAAGTGCCATCCAGCAGGATGTCACGGAGAAAAAAGTTCTTCCATTAACGGATCTTAATACTTCCGGCAAGCTTGTTTCCTATGAATTCGAGCCGTCTCCGGAAGAAATCCTTGAAGTATTGCTTCCTCAATACGCTGAAAGCTTGATTTACGGTGCACTTCTTGACGGTAAAGCAAGTGAGCATGCCGCTCGTATGACAGCGATGAGAAACGCAACAGATAATGCGAAAGAACTCATCAGCAATCTTACACTGAAATACAACCGTGCGCGTCAGGCTGCGATCACTCAGGAAATCACTGAGATCGTCGGCGGGGCGGCTGCACTCGAATAGAAAGTCAACGGTCTGTGATGACCGTCAATTTTTCATAAAGTTTTTGTTAAAAGCCAGTTAGGAGGGAAAGAGATGAACAAAGGACACGTTCTTCAAGTAATGGGTCCAGTTGTTGATGTCAAGTTCGCCAGCGGGCAGCTTCCAGATATCTACAACTCTTTAAAGGTCCAAATTGCAGATAGAGCTGAACTTACATTAGAGGTTGCCCTTCACCTAGGTGATGATTCTGTACGTACGATCGCGATGGCTTCAACGGACGGGTTGCAGCGTGGAGCAGATGTACTAGATACAGGAGCACCAATCTCTGTACCAGTAGGGGATGTAACGTTAGGTCGTGTATTCAACGTCCTTGGTGAATCAATCGATTTAGACGAGCCGCTTACAGCAGGCATTCGTCGCGATCCGATCCACAGACAAGCACCTACATTCGATCAACTTTCCACGGAAGTTGAGATTCTTGAAACAGGTATCAAAGTAGTAGACTTACTTGCTCCTTATATCAAGGGTGGTAAGATCGGTCTATTCGGTGGTGCTGGTGTAGGTAAAACCGTATTAATCCAGGAGCTTATCAACAACATCGCTCAAGAGCACGGCGGTATCTCGGTATTCGCAGGTGTAGGAGAGCGTACGCGTGAAGGTAATGACCTTTACCACGAGATGAGCGACTCCGGAGTTATCAAGAAAACAGCGATGGTATTCGGACAGATGAACGAGCCGCCTGGTGCACGTATGCGTGTTGCCTTGACGGGTCTTACAATGGCTGAGTACTTCCGTGATGAGCAAGGACAGGACGTACTTCTGTTCATCGATAACATCTTCCGTTTCACGCAGGCAGGTTCCGAGGTATCAGCCCTGCTGGGCCGTATGCCGTCAGCCGTTGGTTACCAGCCGACACTTGCGACTGAAATGGGTCAGCTGCAAGAGCGTATCACGTCTACAAACGTCGGTTCCGTTACATCGATCCAAGCGATCTATGTACCTGCCGATGACTACACGGATCCGGCTCCTGCAACAACATTCGCTCACCTTGATGCGACAACGAACCTTGAGCGTAAACTTTCTGAGATGGGTATCTACCCTGCGGTGGATCCACTCGCGTCAACTTCACGTGCGCTTTCTCCTGACATCGTCGGGGAAGAACACTATGATGTGGCACGTAGCGTTCAGCAGACATTGCAGCGTTACAGAGAGCTTCAAGATATCATCGCGATCCTTGGTATGGACGAACTTTCAGATGACGATAAGCTGACGGTTGCACGTGCACGCCGCGTTCAATTCTTCTTATCTCAAAACTTCCACGTTGCTGAGCAGTTCACAGGTCAAAAAGGATCTTACGTAGAAGTGAAAGACACGGTTAAAGGATTCAAAGATATCCTTGCCGGTAAATACGACCACATTCCTGAAGATGCTTTCCGTCTGGTAGGTCCGATCGAGGACGTACTGAAAGCAGCTAAAGAAATGGGCGTAGAGGTATAATCAGGGACCAGGAGGGAAGAAAATGAAGACATTAAAAGTCAATATTGTCACTCCCGATGGCCCAGTGTACGATTCAGAAGTGGAAATGGTGAGCACGAAAGCTCAAAGCGGTGAGCTTGGAATCTTACCTGGACACATTCCGATGGTTGCTCCACTACAAATCGGTGCTGTACGCCTCAAAAAAGGCGGTAACACTGAGCTTGTAGCTGTCAGCGGAGGATTCCTCGAGGTCCGCCCTGAACAGGTGACAATTCTGGCACAGTCTGCCGAAACGGCAGAAGCTATCGACGTACAACGCGCCAAAGAAGCAAAAGGCCGTGCCGAAAACCGCATGCAGGCACAAAAGGATGACGTAGACTTCCGCCGTGCCGAACTTGCCCTTAAGCGTGCCATGAACAGAATCAACGTCTCAGAACGTAATTTCTAATAATGGAGAAACACCCTTTCCTTGGTGGAGAGGGTGTTTTTTATGTGGAAAGTTTTGAGTTGAGTAGATCATCTATTCGAATTAGAGGTTCAACGCTTCTTTTTCATAATAGTAGAGGTGATCGAAGCGCGGGCCGCCGCTTGAATCAGCGGGTTGAACATTTTTGCTGTCTTCAGTGAGTGCTGTTTCCGGTTCTTGATTTTCTTCTTCAGGCTTTTTGGGGTTCAGTGCAATACTGGTCACATGCCGTATAGCCAGATGGGCAGCGGCGTCATTTAGCTGCAATGTCAGGTAATCCCCGTTGGAATCATCGAGCACTCCTTCAAATTCTACATGCCCCTCGCAGTTTA
The DNA here is from genome assembly GCA_051294195.1 of Bacillus sp. BKU_1. Lineage (GTDB taxonomy): Bacteria > Bacillota > Bacilli > Bacillales > Bacillaceae_B > Rossellomorea. Next base: position 550,738 of record CP193985.1, read on the forward strand.
TGGTCAACCATTGATATTTGAGGTCGGTAAGCACTGAACTGAAAGTATCGGCACTGCTCCAGGCTTCTTGACCGGATGGCAGAGCTTCAGAAATCTCTTTCGTACTCACCACCATGCCCTGGATATGAGTCAATTGGATATAAAGAACGCTATCCCTGTTTGTCTTCAAAACAGAATAGTCCTCACCCGCAGAGACCAATAATCCTGTGACTTTTTCTGACCCGCCAAGATGGAGTTCCACCAGTTTCCCTACAGAGCTTGCCGCCAAAACTTTATTCATCATATCGTCCCTCCCAGCATATTTAAGTCCTTATTTCATATATATGTTGGATATATACCAATGTACTAAGCGTAAAGCCCGATTCTCAGTTCCGTACTGTGAGCAGCTGTGAATGGGGTACACATAATAATAATGAAGAAAACCGGGAAAACAGGATTTTTTGCTGCATGGAAGAAAAAATTTTTATATAAACCAGGGGGAGGTTGTGGTAAAATGGACTATGTGTGTGGAGAATTATTTTCGATTGGAGAGAAGCGCAATGATGGACAGCTTCAGCCAGCAGGCATTAGTCAGCATGCTCGTGCATATATTTGTGTTCGGGGTGACCTTCTGGGCACTGCAGGCGATCCAGCTTGATAAGCTGCTGAAAAAGAACCGCGTGGCGCAGGCCAGACTGCTCTTCATCCTGCTGACGATTGCGATCGGCTCATCTGTAAGCCGTTTCCTGCTTGATTATTATCTATGGTCGCAGCAGCTGCCGGCGTTCTTTCAATAAGGCTATCGTCACCGTTACATACTGATGGATGCCGCATGATAAGAAGATCGAACGGGGGGAACCATTCATCTTACAAAATCAAGACAAAATGTTTACAAAAAATAGGACTTCCTGCATGTTTTCTTTGGGGCCTGTTTTGAGTAAGATTAATTTTGTATTTGCATGTTTGTGAAAAAGTTTCAATATGAATCCGTTTTCATACATAGACCTGAAGACGCCTGCCGGAGGAGTAAAGAATACCGTTTCCCCTTTGTCCAGTGTTCACCGGGTTTTATTGTGAAAAAGGTTTAAACCGGCTGCACACGAAAACATCTGAAAATTCGTTCACACGATGCAGATCATCACTTTGGTCGAACCGGAACTGTTAACCGGAAATCAACAGCGGTGTTCATACGATCCCGCAACAAAAAATTGTAAAAAGATGACGACATTTTCGAAGTATGTTCTCCCTCTATAAGGAAAGACTTTTACCTAAGGGGAGGAATGGAAAATGAGACGGTATTTTTACATTTTATTAATCTTTTTTGTTGGAATAGGTTTCCTGCCTATTATTAATGGGAAGAACACTATCGAAGCCAATCAATTATTGGACATCGAAAAGCTTGATCACGCCATTTCTCAAACGAACGGTGAAGTAAATGAATGGTCTCTATATGCAAGAGAAAATGTAAAAAGCTTCACGAATAAAGGATTTGCCCAATATAGTAAGAATATGCAAGAAACTTTTTCTGATTTCAACTGGTCCAAAGAAGAGAAGGCTCAAGAACTAATTGTTGTGGGATCCCGCAAGACCTCCCACGGGGAAGAAACAATTAAATTGCAGCGCACCCTCGGAAACGGACATCCCATTTCGTACATTATGTATGAGATCCGTGGAAATCAGGAATCGCTGGGAGAAGAAACATCGCAGTATCTAAAAAAACAGTTTATCCCAAACATGGAAATCATTTTTACTTCTAAACCTTTGATTTTCTCTTGTATAAAAGGCGAATTCAATGATACGCTTGAGAAAGTTTTGTCGAATCAGGCCGTCGAAATGATGTCGATTCTTGACGCAACCGAAACGGAGTCGCTGGAAGAAGAAGATTTCCATTCCGTTTCCGCCTACTCGAAGCAAATGTCACGGTCAATACCAACAAAAAATAACGAAATGAACATACAACTGGGTCTACGGAAAAGTGGAATGGGCACCAAGACAACCTTTGTTCTTGGCACACCCATCCTGACGATTGAATATTAATATAGAGAAATTGGACGCGGAGGGGAATACTCTTGGAAAAAATTATCGTCCGCGGCGGTCAGCGTTTAAGCGGTACTGTGCAAGTTGAAGGAGCAAAGAATGCCGTTTTACCTGTTCTCGCTGCTACATTATTAGCAAGTGAAGGAAAAAGCAAAATCACAAATGTACCACCACTCTCCGATGTATATACGATTAATCAAGTATTACGTCATTTAAATACAGATGTTGAGTTCCATAATGATGAAGTGGTCGTTAATGCATCAAGGGAGTTATTTGTAGAAGCACCATTCGAATATGTCCGCAAAATGCGTGCATCCGTTCTTGTAATGGGATCGCTTCTTGGACGTACCGGAAAAGCACGGGTGGCACTGCCAGGCGGATGTGCCATCGGTTCAAGACCAATCGACCAGCATCTTAAAGGCTTCGAAGCAATGGGAGCCAAAGTGAAGGTCGGTAATGGATTCATCGAAGCGGAAGTCGATGGACGATTGAAAGGCGCGAAAGTATACCTGGATTTCCCAAGCGTGGGTGCCACTGAGAACATCATGATGGCAGCAGCCCTTGCCGAAGGGACGACAATCCTTGAAAACGTCGCAAAAGAACCTGAAATCGTCGACTTGGCAAACTTCATCAATAAAATGGGTGGAAACGTAGTCGGTGCAGGAACAGGAACGATCCGCATTGAAGGTGTGGAACGCCTCTACGGTGTCGAGCACAGCATCATTCCTGACCGCGTCGAAGCGGGAACATTCATGGTGGCTGCGGCCATCACAAAAGGGGACGTCCTTGTAAAAGGTGCAATCCCTGAGCATTTATCTTCTTTAGTTTCAAAAATGGAAGAAATGGGCGTTACCATCATCGACGAAGGCGAAGGTCTGCGTGTCATCGGACCTGACAAGTTAAAGTCCGTTGACATCAAGACGATGCCTCATCCTGGTTTCCCGACGGATATGCAGTCACAAATGATGGCTCTTCTTCTAGCAGCAGAAGGTACAAGTGTGCTCACCGAGACAGTCTTCGAAAACCGCTTCATGCACGTGGAAGAGTTCCGCCGCATGGGAGCAGACGTCAAGATCGAAGGCCGCTCTGTCATCATGCAGGGACCTACAGCCCTGCAAGGTGCAGAAGTAGCAGCAACCGACTTACGTGCGGCAGCAGCGCTTTCAATCGCAGGTCTGATCGCTGACGGCTACACACGTGTAACCGAACTCAAGCATTTGGACCGCGGCTATGTAAACTTCCACCAGAAGCTTGCAGGCCTTGGCGCTGACATTGAACGTGTAAACGAAGTCGAAGAAAACGATGCAGCTGTTTCAGAACAGAGCATGTTGAAAGACGCATAATTCTAATTGTATAGATAGAAAAGGTAAGCTTTCTGATTTGGGGAGCTTGCCTTTTTTTGTTTTGATTGATGGCAGATTGGCTCGCCTGTGTTACCTTTTCGATAATAAATCTGTTTTAGTAATAACAATAGGATAAGTTCGATTTAATCGGGTTGATATCAACAATGCAGAATGAATAGCGATAATAGGAAAATTTGTTTCGATAATAAAAAGTTGAATTTCACTAATAAATGTCGAGTTTCCGATAATAAATCGTTAAATATCGATAAAATCACTGGGGAAGAAGCATAATTTATTATTTCAGATGGAAACATTTTATGCATTTCCCTCTTTAGAGGTTTTATTTCAGGTATAAAGACAAGCCAATAATAAGATTCCTGCATTTTTTGATGACAAAAGGTCCGCTTTAGAGAAAAAACGAAGAAAAATAGTAAGTTAAGAGACAAAGATTAGAATGAAATCTCCATCCCGCCAAAACATTTTTCAATCATAAAAGCCTGTCCACTACCATACATATGAAAAGGAATGGAGAAGTGTGCAAAGGGCATTCTCCTATTTAATCTTTCATTGGAGGCAGCGAACATGACGCATTTAAAACCAGTACTGATCGTCTTCTCAATCTTCATTTGCATCATCTTTATTGTACCCACTCTGCTTGTGCTTCCGTTTTCATCGGACAAAGAAAAGACCAGCCTGGATGAGAAACTGGAGGGCGGCCCCGGAATAGGCGAGCTTGCAGATTCAGTCGAAGTGGCGGTCTACCGTTCGGGCAAGGAAGTGATTGAAAAGCTGCCGCTTGAGCAGTATGTAGTAGGGGTGCTTGCTGGTGAAATGCCTGCAGATTTTGAAAAGGAAGCACTGAAAGCACAGGCGCTTGCAGCAAGGACATTCATCGTAAACAAAATGATGCTGGGAGACTCATCCCTTCCGAAAGGAGCGGATGTCACTGATACCATTGACGATCAAGTTTTCAAAAATCCATCCGAACTCGCAAGCCTTTGGGGCGCGGATGCAGAATGGAAGCTGGAAAAGATCTCGGAAGCTGTTCTCGAAACGAAGGGCCAGGTACTCACATATAACGGGAAACCGATAACCGCAGCCTTCTTCTCGACAAGCAACGGATACACGGAAAACTCGGAAGCCTACTGGCAAAATGAGATCCCCTATCTCAGGAGCGTAAAGAGCCCTTGGGATGAGAAGTCGCCAAAATTTACAGATCAAAAAGTCATCCCGATCACCGAGTTTGAACAGAAACTCGGTGTGAAACTGCCGAAGGACGGCTCAGTCGGCACGATCACCTCGCGTACGGAAGGGAAACGGGTCGCAAACGTCGACATCAACGGAACGTCATTCACCGGACGCGAAATAAGAGATAAGCTCGGACTTAAATCCTCCGACTTCTCCTGGTACCTGAAAGACAGTCACATCGTCATTTCGACCAAAGGCTACGGCCACGGGGTAGGCATGAGCCAGTACGGCGCCAACGGCATGGCGAAGGAAGGGAAGGACTATAAGGCGATCGTGACCCACTATTATAAGGGTGTGGAGATTACGACATCGGAGAAGCTGCTGCAGAAGGTGACAGCGCAGCGGTAGTGGTGAAGGTGGTTCGGGCAGGTGCTGGATTCGTGGTGCCAGGCACAGATTGGCGGTTTTGTGCCAGGCACAGGAAGCCTGATTTGTGCCAGGCACAAATGGCAGGGATTGTGCCTGGCACCAGACAAGGCTATTGAGCGAGGCATCGAACGGGTAAATTGAGCCAGGCTCATTTAAGCGGTTTTGAGCCAGGCTCAAATTAAGGGCTCTGAGCCTGGCTCGATCAACAGGCTGTGTACCTGGTACAAATTAAACCCCATGTACCTGGTACACAAACCCGAAATTGTACCAGGTACACGCCACCACCCACCAGCGAAACCAAAAAAAGATGGATTCCCCACCCCGGGAGAATCCATTTTTTTTAATTAAAATACCCTTCAACCCTCTTCATATCTCTCGTCAGCCTATGTCCGGAATTCCTGAAGTACGTGCGGTTCACGGTCCAGAACAAGACGGTCACCCCGATCAGGTCTTTTGCTGCATCGATCATCGTCGCCGACCTGTAAGGAACGAAGGATTGATGGATTTCGTCGACAAAACCATAGAAGATTGCGATCAATGCGACAGTGAAGTTTATGGTATAGCCGAGCATGCCGTGAACGAGGAGTGCGAGTACGAACAAACCGTACAGGATCGCAAATTCGATCAGGTGGAGTGATTCCTTGATGAACCGGTCCCATCCGCTGTCAGGAAAGCGGATGACCGCGTCATCGGGATTGCTGGACATGACCCACACCAGCATCATATATAGAAAAGGCGCAGCTGTAAGGGCGTATTTTAGAAGTGTTTTCACAGTCTATCGTCCTTTCATTTTACGTTAATTGTAAAAAATACTTTCTCATTGTATCATGTGAAAACGGTTCACCCGACGGCTAAATATTGCAGATCTATGAAGATTCCTGAAAAAAGTTTGTGATTAAGTACATAATTCATTCCCCTTTGTCGAAAGATAAGAATTAAAATTTTTTTTGGACATGTGTATATATTTTCAGAATTCTGTTCAGAATGATTGCTGAGGTGATGAAAATGAGAGAGGAAGAAAAGAAATACACTTCTCCAAAATTTTTGAAAAGACGTTGGGCATACCCGGCAATCTATCTGGCAAGTGCAGCAATTCTTATCACAGGAATCGTGTGGTACCAGGCAGGAAATGATGCGAACGAAAAGGATTACAGCTATGATGTTCCTACTGATAACGAGTTCAATCAGCCTGCAGAAGAAGTCAATCGTTCACTGGAAAACTTCGTAATGCCTGTTTCAAGTCCGGAAGACACAGTCATCGAAAAAAACTTCTACGATGCTGAAGCTTCTGCCGAAGAACAGGAAGCCGCTTTAGTCGTGTACGGCAATATGTACTATCCGAACCAAGGGATCGATATCTCGAAGGATGGGAAAGAATTTGACGTACTGGCTGCCATGAGTGGAACTGTCACTAAGGTTCAGGAAGATTCATTACTGGGCAACACAATCGAAATCGAACACAGCAAGGGTATCGTCACTCGTTACCAATCAGTCAAGGATTTTGAAGTAGCTGTCGGGGATGTCGTGGATCAAGGTCAAGCGATTGCAAAAGCAGGAAAATCATTATTCAATGAGGATGCGGGTGTACACGTACACTTTGAAATCCGCAAAGATAGTGTAGCAGTCAATCCAATCAACTATTTCAACAAGTCTCTTGCCACTCTTCAAGAAGCAAAGCTTGATGAGAAGAAAGTTTCTGCCGAGCAGCCTGAGGCCGAAGCCGCTCAGGAAGATGCAGTGAAAGAAGACGCTGCTGCACAAGATGAAGCAAAGGCAGAAGAAGGCGCTGAAGGTGAAGCTGCTGATGAAAATCAGGAAGCAAACCCATCCGATGCTGAGCAGAAAGAATCAGGCGATGCCGAGTCCAATGCAGATGCACAAGATGAAGACGCTGAATCAAACGCTGATACTACTCAAGAAGACCAAGAATAATAAACGGACCGACCGGTATGACGCCGGTCGGTTTTTTTGCGTTTATAAAAAAGTTTCGAGGGGATTCGACACACTTATATTATGTTACTAGAATATCGTAATCCCGTATCAGACCAAGCACAGCATAAATAGAGATAAAATCCTTATATTTATAAAATAGTATCCTCCGGCCAAGTCGGATTTGTCGGAATTTTGTTATTGAAAAAGCTTTTCCACATAAAAGATAATGAGGGCACGAATAAATTTCAGAAAAGTTGAATAATTATGACAGCGGTTACATAACAGGAGGTGAAAGCTTGCTTTTCTTCATCGCGTTACTCCTGATCACGGGAGCCAGCATCGTGTTTGCCATAAAGAAAAAGAAGGCCGTATTTTTAGTCCTGCCGTTCTTATCCATGTTTGTATATTTTATTGTTCAGATCGCACTGGTTCCAATGCCGTTTTTTGAAACAGTGAAGTTCATCTTCAGTCTTAGATAATTAAGGGGGATTTTTATGAAGAAGATTGACCGTGCGAAAGCCGATCAGTATTTCAAAGAGAAAAACCGTTATATGGCCTTATACCTTGTCATTTGGTTCATCAGTTCGTTTGTGATGGTATTCTTCGCGGAAAGTCTATCATCTTTCTCCATCAACGGATTTCCATTCCACTATTTCATGGGGGCACAAGGCTCGATATTGATCTTTATCATCCTTCTTTATGTGAATGCCATCGTGTCCGACCGCATCGATCGCAAATATGGAATCGATGAAAGCAAAAATGAACAGGTGAGTTATGGAAAGACGCTTGATCATTGATCCTCATATATAGAAAAAACAGCTCTGGAATATAGAAGCAGTAAAACGGACCAGCCGTTACGAACGGAGAAATGTCCGGGCTTAAGCCTGCTTTAAAACGATACAGGGCATGAGAGAAAGAACAGCAGACATAAGGGGGAAATCGGTTAATGGATGTACAGTTTATCGTGTCAACGGCCATTATTCTTGCAACATTTGCATTGTATATCGGGATAGCGATATACAATAAGGCGAAGGCGACATCGGACTTCTACGTTGCCGGCCGCGGGGTGCCGCCGGTCTTCAACGGGATGGCGATCGGTGCCGACTGGATGAGTGCGGCTTCATTCATCGGGCTTGCCGGTACCGTCATGATCCTGGGGTATGACGGCCTCGCCTATATCATGGGGTGGACAGGCGGTTATTTACTGCTGACCTTCCTTCTTGCACCGCAGCTCCGTAAATACGGGCGCTATACGGTCCCTGAGTTCATCGGTGACCGTTATAACAGTCACACGGCCCGCGTCATTGCGGCCATCTGTACCATCATCATCAGTTTCACCTATTCGATCGGACAGCTTTCCGGTTCCGGGGTCGTCATCGGACGCCTCTTTGAAATCGACGCCAAAGTCGGAACGCTGATCGGGGTCGTGCTGATCGCTTTTTATTCAGCATTCGGCGGTATGAAGGGGATCACGTGGACCCAGGTTGCGCAATATATTGTGTTGATCATCGCCTATTTGATTCCGATCATTTTCATGTCCCTGCAGATCACGGGAAATCCTGCTCCCTGGATTTCGTATGGTGAACTGGTCGGGAAGATCGGGGAGCTTGACCGCGAGCTCGGGGTCTCGGAATATTTCGCACCGTTCACGAACGGGACGAAATGGCAGTTCCTCGCACTTATGTTTACATTGATGGCCGGGACGGCGGGTCTTCCGCATGTCATCGTCCGTTTCTATACGGTTTCCACGATGAAAGCGGCCCGCTGGTCGGGGGCATGGGCACTTCTTTTCATCGGACTTCTTTATTTGTCAGCTCCTGCTTATGCAGCGTTCTCCCGCTTCATTCTAATGACGAAGGTAGCGGGAAGTAAAATCAGTGAACTGCCGGCCTGGACGGCTTCATGGGTGGATACAGGGAAGCTGCAGGTAGCGGATGCGAATGCGGACGGCATCCTTCAGTGGAAGGAGATCGTCATCTCGAATGATATCGTCGTTATGGCGACGCCTGAAATCGCAAATCTCGGTGTGTTTGTCATCGGTCTCGTCGCAGCGGGTGCGATGGCAGCGGCATTATCGACTGCCGGCGGTTTGATGATCGCCATATCGTCTTCCTTCGCGCACGATATCTACTACCGCGTATTCAAGCCGAACGCGACGGAAAAGAACCGTCTGGCCGTAGCCCGCTGGACGATCGTCATCGCAACACTGGCAGCAGGTCTGGTGGCCCTGAATCCTCCAGGCGTCATCACCCAGATCGTAGCATGGGCATTCGCGCTTGCCTCTGGAACCTTCTTCCCGGCTCTCATTCTCGGAGTCTGGTGGAAGCGTTCGAACGCGCAAGGGGTCATTGCCGGACTCCTGGTCGGACTGGGCGTCACGCTCACGTATATCTTCATGGCAAGGGCGGGTGTCAATGTATTCGGCATCATTGATACCGGGGCAGGCGTATTCGGCGCCGCAGCCGGATTCATTGCCAATATTGCTGTATCCTTGATGACGAAGGCGCCTGATCAAAAATATCAGGATGAAGTGACAAACCTTCGCTATCCAGAGCAAATGACTTTCAAAAACGGGGACGTTTGGGTGGACGATGATGTCAACTTCAAGTCCTGATCATAACTTTAAAGAAGCTGTACTGCTTCATCCCTTCTTCAATGGGATGGAGCACGGTACAGCTCTTTCCCTTTTTTCGCGATGTAAAAAAGTGACCGCGGCGAGGGACCAGATCCTGCTGAAAAGCGATGAAAATCGTACAGGCCTCTATCTTGTGATCGAAGGGGAGGTAGAAGTCGTCGTGAAGAAGGATAACGATGAAGTGCTGGAAGTCATATCGGAAGGCGGCATTGTCGGTCTTTCCTCGCTCTATTCTTTTATGGAAAAAGAAGAAGTCGATGAAGGGGTCTATGCGTCGGTGGAAGTGAGGGCTAAAGAAGATAGCCTGCTGTGCCTTGTCCCTTACAGCGGGTTGAAGGATTACTGGAAAGAACCGCATTTACAAGGATTTCTGTTGACTGAAACCTCCAGGCGGCTTCAGGATATCTACTACTCTCTATCAGAGAGGGTCGGTGCATCCTACGGCCTTCAGGAGCGGGCGACAATTTTAAAAAGAGTGAAAGAAATCATGATTGATAACGTTCGTACTGTGGAGAGCACTGCAACAGTTCAGGAAGCGGCGCATATCATGGGGACATATCGGGTCAGTTCGGTTGTCGTGCTTGATCACAGCGGGGTTGCCGGCATCCTGACAGAGAGGGATATCGTCACCCGATACATAGCGGGGAACATCCCCCTTACCGGGCAGGTGAAGGAAGGAATGACAGAACGGCCGGTCGTGATTGATCTGGATGAATATCTGTACGAAGCGATTGGGAAGATGCTGGACCATTCGATCAAGCACCTTCCCGTCATCGAAAACGGAACGCTTGTCGGGATCGTCACCCTTTATGACGTGATGAAGGCTAATCATATTGGGGCTTTAACGAGTGCCCATAAGCTTGAAGACCGGACATTCCCTCTCGTTAAAATAAATGCTGCCATCGAATCCATCTTCCATCAGTTATGGAAGGCGCAAGCCCCGGTCTTTCACATTTTGGAGGTCATGTCAGGTCTCCTCGACAGGCTGTATCGCAGGGTGCTGAAAGAAACAGAGGAGGAGCTGCTGGAAGAAGGAAATGCGAAACCTTGCTGCTATGCCTTCTATGTAATGGGCTCTGCGGGAAGAAGAGAGCAGTTCATGATGACCGATCAGGATCATTTCCTTGTTTATGAAAAAGATGGCGGTCGTTTTGATGCCTATTTCAGAAGCTTTTCCAAACGGGTGGTGGAAAAACTGGAGGTGGCGGGTCTGAGGCGGTGTGACGGGGGGATGATGTGCTCTGATTCTGCCTGGAGAGGCAGTGCGGGCCAGTGGGAAGAAAGAGTCAGGCGCTGGTCAATCAGGTCTTCCGAGGAGACCTTGTTGAAGGCACAGAACTTCTTTTCCTTCAGGGTGATCGACGGGGATGGGGAGGTACGGGAGCCTTTTGAAGAAGCCTTGGAGCGCCAAATGAGGAACGCGAAGATCCTGATGGCAAGGATGGCCCAGGCCGAGAAGACAAAGCCTGTCCCGGTCCTGCACTCATCGATCCGGTCCCTGCTCGGGAGGCAGCGCAAGGAATTTTCACTGAAGAAAGAAGTTCTTTTCCCATTCCATCACGCCCTTCAAATCCTGAACCTTTCGCATGGGAATCTGACCGGGTCCACCCTTGAGAAGATAGCTTTCCTGGTCAAGAAGGGCTCGATCACCCCCGCTTTTGGTGAAGACTTAAAGGAAGCATTCGAGGAAGTGATGAAACTCTATATGGAGCTGAAGCGAAATAAGGAAGGTGATACAGTTCAGCTCTCCACCCTTACAACGAGGGAAAAGGAAAGCCTCTATCACAGCGTAAAAACGATAAGGGAATTCCAGAACATGATGCTCTCCCATTACTCACTCGCATAGAAGGGAAGTGACTCCATTCATTTTTTCCAAAAAGAAACTTACTTGTCCTCTTGGCTACGATACGATTCCGCTGAACAAGCCGATCCGGGAAATGACGTTCATGGTATTCGACACCGAAACGACCGGGTTCCGTGTCAATGCAGAAGACCGGCTCCTCGAAATCGGGGCAGTTCTGGTGGAGGGTACCACAGTTAAGGACAACATAACCTTTCAAACCTTCTCAAATCCCAATCGACTTATTTCTCGGGAAATAGCCGAATTGACCGGAATCACGTCGAATGATGTCGAACAGGCTCCGCCAGCAGTGGAAGCAATTTCGGCTTTCTTTGATTTCCTGGACGAAAATAAAGCGGATTGCCTTGCAGGCCACTACGTCAGCTTCGATGAGCTTGCACTGAGGAGTGAACTGAAACGAACGGGGTACAGCCTCAAAATGCCCCCAGGCATCGATACGCTGAACCTCATTGGATACCTCGCACCTTCCTATGATATGAGGGACCTCGAACGATACGCGCAGATCTTCGGCACCCGCATGTATCCGAGGCACCGGGCCGTCAACGATGCACTCACCACAGCCTATCTATTCGTCGAGCTCCTTGAACTGCTGCATGACCGTAAAATCAATACATGGGGGGAGCTGCTGAGGGTGAGCGGGTCAGGGGGACAGGTCCCTTGACCCGTTTTTTTGTGGGTTGTTTTGTTGGTGCCTGTCTCAATTCAGAGGTGTTGAGCCAGGCTCAAAATGGCTGATCCGAGCCTGGCTCATTTTGGCCGAATTGAGCCAGGCACCAAGGAAGGCACCGTCCGGATTGGCGAGTGTACCTGGTACAAATCAGCGTCTTTGTACCAGGTACATGTCGCCTTGCTTGTACCAGGTGTAACCGGCTGCAAATATTACCTGATACTCGGCAGGCAGCCATTAAAAGTGCGGTATCGGCAATATGCCTGATTTATTTATCAGAAAATTCCCGTCAAACCTTGTCCTTATTGTCTTTTTTGTGCATATATGGGGACCTCGGCTAATAAAATGAAACAAACCTATCAAAATAGAGAGTGTTTGAGGTGAGGAATCGTTTCAACCTACTACTTCCACAGAGCCGGGGAATTTGTCCATACGCTGCAAGATCAGGAAGCCCAGCATTAAATAAAGCTTTCTGCCGCTGATTGCGGTCTATACTATTTCATTATTGATCCAGCGAGTCTCATTTCACACTTCTCACATCCAATTCAGGGAGGTCGAGTGGTGTGCACGATTACATCAAAGAGAGAACAATCAAGATTGGAAAGTATATCGTGGAGACGAAGAAAACCGTTCGTGTCATTGCGAAGGAGTTTGGCGTGTCCAAAAGTACTGTTCACAAGGATCTGACAGAACGCCTGCCGGAGATCAATCCAGATCTGGCAAACGAAGTGAAAACGATACTTGATTATCATAAATCAATACGACATCTTCGTGGCGGTGAAGCCACCAAACAAAAGTACAAAAAAGAAGAGCTCCACAGCTGACCAAAATACGCCAAGCTACGCATCGTTGCGCTTGGTGTGTTTTTATTTTGGTCCGGAAAAGCGGTGCCAGGCACAAATAGGCAGTTTTGTGCCTGGCACCGCTTTTTAGTGAGAAAACCCTTGACCGAGCGCTCAGTCACCACCCGGGATTTGATGTGGAGAGAAAATGATGTAATTCCCCTTACCAGCAGTTGGGTGGAGTGCAGGATGAAGACTCCTGCGGGAAAAGCGAGTTAGGTGAGACCCCGCAGGCGGAACGCCGAGGAGGCTCACCAACCGCCCGCGGAAAGCGAAGTCCTGCACGGAAATCAACTGGTGCAATCAAAGCCCAATCGTTTTTAACCTACCTGTAACAAAAAACACCAATATAACATCCAATTTCAAACAAATGACAATATTAATACATTTTTTTGACAAAGAATACGTACTTTCGACATATTTGTGGTAAAATAATATATTGGGTGAAAGTTTTACCTTATCGTTAAAACGTAATTACATACAACAAATTAACTACACATATAAATGACTGGAATCGTAGAAGGGAGTAACACGAAATGTTTGCGAAAGATATCGGTATTGACCTTGGGACGGCGAATGTCCTGATTCATGTTAAAGGAAAAGGGATCGTATTGAATGAGCCATCGGTTGTGGCGCTTGATAAGAATACGAATAAAGTATTGGCGGTAGGAGAAGAGGCCCGCCGCATGGTTGGGCGTACCCCTGGGAACATCGTGGCCATCCGTCCGTTGAAGGATGGCGTCATCGCGGATTTCGATGTTACTGAAGCGATGCTGAAGCATTTCATTAACAAGCTGAATGTTAAAGGGTTCTTATCAAAGCCCAGAATCCTCATCTGCTGCCCGACGAATATTACAAGCGTTGAGCAGAAGGCGATCAGGGAAGCGGCCGAGAAGAGCGGTGGCAAGAAGATTTATCTTGAAGAAGAGCCTAAGGTTGCTGCAATCGGAGCAGGCATGGATATCTTCAATCCGACAGGCAATATGGTTGTCGATATCGGCGGCGGAACGACGGATGTTGCGGTCCTTTCAATGGGAGACATCGTGACGGCACAGTCGATCAAGATGGCCGGCGATAAATTTGACCATGAAATCCTGAACTACATCAAGAGAGAGTACAAGCTTCTGATCGGTGAACGTACCGCTGAAGACATCAAGATCAATATCGGTACGGTCTTCTCTGAAAATCGTGAGGACGGGGAAGAAGTTCAGACTGAAATGGATATTCGCGGACGTGACATGGTATCAGGGCTTCCACGTACCATTACCGTGACCTCCAAGGAGATTGAAGGCGCGCTGAAGGAGTCAGTCGCTGTCATCGTGCAGGCTGCTAAAAATGTCCTTGAGAAGACTCCGCCTGAGCTATCAGCAGATATTATCGACCGCGGTGTCATCATCACTGGCGGCGGTGCTTTATTGCACGGTATGGATCAGCTTCTTGCAGAGGAATTGAAGGTGCCTGTATTCAAAGCGGAAAATCCAATGGACTGTGTGGCAGTCGGCACCGGCATGATGCTTGAGAATATCGATAAAATCTCACGCAGGAAAATCGTCTAAAAGGAATTTTCTGGAACACGGACAATCGTATTAAAAGTCGAGCCAAATGATCCGATAACAGGATGGAAGAGTGAAAACGTAAAGAGGTGGACATATGTTTCGTGGTTTTTATACTGTGGCGAGCGGTATGCTTGCGCAACAGCGAAAAACAGAAATGCTGACCAATAATATGGCGAATGCCAATACTCCCGGTTACAAGGCTGACCAGGCTTCGATGCGCGCTTTTCCGGAAATGCTGCTGGAGCGTTTGGGCTCGGCTGAAATCCCGACGGAGAAGGCGATGTCGATTCCATTTAACCAGAAGGTCGGCAGGTTGAATACCGGCGTCTATATGCAGGAGACGACCCCGAACTTTTTACAGGGTGACCTTCAGGAAACTGGCAGGAATGCTGATATCGCCCTTATAAACGGGACAATGCCGATCAACGAAGATACAGGAGTTCAAGGGTCTGTATTTTTGACAGTGGAAGGTGCGGACGGCCCCCGTTACACACGTAATGGAAACCTGACGGTGAACGGGAACGGCTTTTTGACGACGAACAGCGGCTTTTATGTGCTCGATGAAAATGGCAGCCGGATTCAGCTTGGATCGGATGATTTCAAGATTGGTGATAACGGGGAAATCCTTGTCAACGATGCAGAGGTCGCTCGATTGGGAATCGGTTTTTCCGAAAATCCGAACACGATGATCAAGCAGGGAGACGGCTTGTTTGCAACAGAAGGCAATGCTGCTCTTCAAAGCGCATATGAAGCAGAAGGCGTCATTTTTTCAACAAAGCAGGGGTTCCTTGAACGCTCGAACGTCGACGCCTCCCGTACAATGACCGATATGATGACCGCTTACCGTTCTTTCGAGGCGAACCAGAAAGTACTTCAGGCTTATGACCGCAGCATGGAAAAAGCAGCAAATGAAATCGGCCGGGTAAACGGATAGTCATCCTTTTGAAATAGTAAATTCACGGGAAATACCTTATAATAAAGGGGAATTGACATGAACCGGACCATGATCACAGCGACGAATACGCTGGGACAATTGCAGAAACAAATGGATATGATCGGTCATAATTTGTCGAACGCAGAGACGAACGGGTACAAGCGCCGTGAAGCGTCTTTTTCCGAATTGATGGTGCAGAACGTCCGAAATCAGGAAAGAACCAACGATGAGACAGGCAGGCTCACTCCACTCGGAATCCGGTCAGGCGTCGGGGCGAAGCTGGGGCAGGCTCAGCTTATCCTGTCACAGGGCTCTCTCAGAGCGACGGGACGTTCACTGGATTTTGCGTTGACGAATGAAAGACAGTATTTCAAGGTTCTGGCACAGGACGGTGACACGAATGCCGTTCGCTATACGAGGAACGGTGCGTTTTTCGTCAGTCCGATGGGGAACGGGGAATCAATGCTGGTCAATGCCGACGGCCACCCTGTCCTGGATGAGAACGATAATTACATAACATTTTCTGAGGATGCGTCAAAGTTTGATCTGGGAGACAATGGGGTTCTCACTATTTCAGGACCGAACGGAGTGCTGGACCAAGTGAATTTAGGAATAGTTTCCATTGAAAAACCTCAGTTTCTCAGTCAATATGGAAGTAACTTAGTAGGTCTTCCCGAGAATATGGACACGCTCGACGTTGGCATCGATGAAGTGCTCACCAATGTGACCGGCGGAGAAAGAGCGGGTATTTCAATGGTCCAGAATTCGCTGGAGGCCTCAAACGTGGATATAGGAAAAGAAATGACAGATATGCTGAATGTTCAACGATCTTATCAGTTCCAGGCGCGTTCGATCTCGCTTGCCGACCAGATGATGGGTCTCGTTAATGGTATACGCTAAAAGGAGTCTTAAGCTATGAGTGAAAAAGAACTGGTACAAGAAGCGAAAACAAGGGAAACAGTAAAAGCCGAGAAAAAGGTGAAGCACAAGGAAGAGCCAAAACCGAAGCGCTGGGTGCGCGTGCGGATGCTTCCGATCTGGCTGCGGATCGTTCTCGTCATCGTCCTTCTTGCTGCCAGTCTTGCGCTTGGGGCGATGGTCGGTTACGGCGTCATCGGTGACGGCAACCCGGCTGACGTATTCAAAAAAGAAACCTGGCAGCATATCATCGATATTGTAAAGCATAAATAAGATGTCAAGGTCCGCCCCTCAGTGCTTTAACGCATGGAGGGGCGGGCCTTTTTGCTTCCGTGCCAGCCTATTCCATTCTCCCCGCGATTTATGTACAATGGAGGAAGGCTGTATATAACAGGAGGTACATAATCAATGCTTGATATCAATGAAATCAAAGACATCATCCCGCACCGCTATCCTTTTTTGCTGGTTGACCGCATTACAGAGGTGGAAGAAGGAAAGAAAGCGGTCGGTATCAAAAATGTAACCGCAAATGAAGAGTTCTTCAACGGGCACTTCCCTGATTACCCGGTCATGCCCGGCGTACTGATCGTTGAGGCACTTGCGCAGGTCGGAGCGGTTGCCATGCTCAAAAAAGAAGAAAACCGCGGCCGCCTCGCATTCTTCACAGGAATCGACAAATGCCGCTTCAAACGCCAGGTCAAACCAGGCGACCAGCTCAAACTCGAAGTCGAAATGATCCGCTTTAAAGGCCCAATCGGCAAAGGCAAAGGCCTCGCCACCGTCGACGGCGAAGTAGTTTGCGAACTGGAAATGATGTTCGCACTTGGGGCAAAAGAAGAATAAGTTAATGGAACCAGTTCTGATGTGATTTTTGGATCACTGAGGGGCTGGTTTTTCTTTTTTTTCTATAGGCGGTGGTCGGTTTGTAGCTGTACTGAAATAGACCGACTCCAGCGCCTCATTGGAATGGAAGACGAAGGTTCCTGTCAGCAAATAGAAACGGCTTTGCTCGTAGGGGTGTGGAGAAAGCGTTCTTTACCTTCTTGGCCGGTGGCTCATGCATATGCCTCTAAGCCCTGCAGTTGGACAGTTCACCGCTTGAAGTAGGAAGCTCACAAGCTGCCCGCGGAAAGCGAAGTCTTCCACGGAAATCAAAAGCGGAATTAGCAGTATTATCGTTATCACACGTCCCAAATGATATCCAACCCCAAATAATCCCGCAAACAAATCCCAAAATCCATGCAAAAAAACAAAACTTCAGGGAAAACTAACCACGCAAGGCCAAACCCGGTCTTACACAAATACAACCAAGAACAGAAAGGAGCATACATCATGAGCAAAAAATTACTTTCAATCCTCAGTGGATCAGCACTAGCAGCCATGCTGCTTGTCGGATGTAATGC
Source organism: Bacillus sp. BKU_1 (assembly GCA_051294195.1). Taxonomy (GTDB): domain Bacteria; phylum Bacillota; class Bacilli; order Bacillales; family Bacillaceae_B; genus Rossellomorea. Next base: position 568,462 of record CP193985.1, read on the forward strand.
CAACAACCAGGAGCCGCCTCCGGAAGACAACAATATGGAGAACAACGGGAATGTTGACGAAGATGGAAACATCGATGATAATGACATGAATAATGACAACATGAACGGTGAGCATTACCCTGAGTCAGAGGATAAGAACACTCCTCACGACAAAGACCCGGCTAAAGATGAGAACACACCGAATGAAGATGCTGTTGAAGATGACATCGATATGAATGACAAGGATAATAAGGACGAGTAATATTAAAACAAGCGTAGAGGCTGTGGGCTTCTACGCTTAATTTATTCTTCGGGCATTGATGATATATCGATCTTTAGTACTCGAGAGGTATTCGAAGGGGTAGCAGGTGGAAAGGGTCAGAATCTCCTCAGGTGAGGTAGGTTGTAATACGGATAGGTCATCTTCTTTGACGATGAAACTTTCAAAGACTTTATATTCGTGGGTTCCTGAGGCCATTTTGATGCTTAGAATATCCCCTTTTTCGATTTCGCCCATGCTTTTAAAAACCGTATCCCGGTGTCCAGCCAAGAAGATACGATCCTTTTCTCCAGGCAGCTTAGTGTCTGAATAATGGCCGACCCCTTTTTCAAGCTCTTCTTCTTCTGTTCCTTCAATAATGGGCAGCTCCTTCATTAACTTAGGTATACTCAAAATGCCCAGTACATCACCTTGAGAATATGAATCCGGCAGCTCATGTTGAAGTTTATTTTTAACTTTACCCTTAGCATTTACTACGTTTACGGCCTCTTCCAATGCTTTTTTTTCTTGAAGCTTTATGTCTGTTAAATGGTATCCGGATACTCCCAATAACATTACTCCCGCAATCAATAAGACCATACTTAATAATTTTATAAGGATCCTCACATGGGGTTCTCCTTTTTAAACTGGAAGAATTGAATATACTCGAGAAAGTCTTGCTTGGTAAGACCTTCTTCCATCGCTTTGTTGACTAAATGGAGCCACTCTTCATCAATCGAAATGCTTTCCGTATTAAATTCAAGCAATCGACTGAGGGAAATATCCAATGTGTCGGCCAGTCGTTGAAGTACTTTGATGCTGGGGTTCTTTTGCAGCCCTCTTTCGATGGAGCTTATGTATGATTTTGAGATGCCCGCTAAATGGGAGAGCTCATTGATGGTCATCCCCCTTTCTTCCCTGAACTGTTTCAAAGCTTCACCGACCAATTTTCTCAATCCCTTCTTTGATTAGTTCTATTCATTATATAGAACAAATTGTAAAATATAAAAAACAAAATAGAGAGTAATAGTGAGTTAATTCTATATAACGAACGAAAAACAAAGAAATAGTCTCAAAATTGAAGAATTTTAATCCTTTTAAAAGAATATTTTGTTTTATATACTTGAAATATAAGTTCTCAAAAAAGAACAAAATATGTTATGCAGGAGCAAATTTACTTTAAAGGGGATTTTACATGAATAAAATACGGTTTGGTATTAGTATTCTAATTATTATAATGATTTTGTTTGCTCCTGGTACATTTCAAGCTGAAGATAACAACAAGGAACAGAAAGATATAGATATCTCTGTCAGCCCTTCACCGGTTTTGTTTAACCTAACAAATGTTAAGCCGGGAGATTCAATGTCAAGGAAGATAACAGTTGAAAATAAAGGTGATCAAGATTTCCAGTATCTATTTACCAATACTTTCTTGGGTGGATCGGAAAAATTCTATAATGAGCTGCTCCTTGTAATCAGTAAGGGTAAAGAGAGCTTGGTAGAAGGAAAGGTTAAGGATTTCAAAAAGATGGATCTTCGTACTTTGGAGAGCAGTTCATCAGAAACTTTTGAAATAACAGTAGAAATACCGTATGAGCTTGGTAATGAGTTTCAAGGATTATCGACAAAATTTCAGTTCAACTTCCTAGTAGAGGGATCTGAAGCTGCGATTTCACCGGTGGGAGAGGGCGGAGTCTTACCAGATACCGGAACGGATTATTATTTGTATTTAATTATTGGGAGTGTACTATTTATAGCTGGGATTTGCTTATATATTTTCACTAGAAGAAAATTCGGATCAAAGGATCTGCAGCTGACTGAATTTAAGCTAAAAGAAAGAAAAGAGGTGTAATACATGTACAAAAAGGTTTGCACACAATGCACGCGAGCATCATTCAGCAGTTCGGAAACAGGTAAATGGCTCTGTCCATCGTGCGGAAAAGACTTATCTGAACAACCTTTTTACGACTCCAAAACCTTCCAAAATATTAATGACAAAGTCCTTCCTTTAAAGAGAAAATTGGAAACTTATCGAGTTCAATTCAGTAAAGAATATCCGCAGTAAATCGACACAAGTTTCGTTTGTTCTTATAAGATAAGCATTTATTCATAGTATTGAATAAACTTCTGTCAAAAAAAGAAAAAACATGTAGGAAAAAAGTGTAAAAATAATTGTCAGAAAAGACAAAAAACAACAATTTTAAAGGTTATTCATTAGTATAATGGGTATAGTTCCAAGGAGCTAGTCAGACAAAGGCAAACTTATTGAAAAATAAGGACGCAAAGTCACAGATCTAAGGTAGGAAAATGAGTACATCGAATACGGGCACGTACATAGAAAACAGTACACATTGGACGACTATGATGGCTGGATTGCCTGAAATACATGCATGTATTTTGGGAGGAATGAAGAGATGAAGCGTGAACTTGATCTTGAATGGATTGAACTAGTGAAACAGGCACTTGATGCAGGAATTTCTAAAAATGAAATTAGAGAATTTTTACAGAAGCACCACAGAAAAGTTAATGAAGGGTTTAAGGTTGTTTAAATTCGAACTTACAAACATATAAGTCTTGATAAATGTAAAAAGTCTTGCAGCCGCTGCAAGACTTTATTTGTTGCCCAATTTCCATTTATTAAATTCAATAAACTCACGGAATTGTTCTTTCGAAATACCGGAATCCATTGCTTCCTCTGCAATCTTGATCCATTCGCGGTCGACAGAATTGTTTTCCGATTCATCGTGCAACAGCGCGTCCATTGATATCCCCAATGCGGCAGAGACTTTTTCCAAGAACTGAATGGATGGGTTCTGTTGAATGTTTCGCTCAATGGAGCTAAGATATGACTTGGCAACCCCAGCTTTTTCAGCCAGTTCGGTCATAGACATCCGTTTTTCCTGTCTATATTTCTTGACTCTTTCTCCGATCATGGTGGACACCTGCCTATAAAATCGTTTCGATACTTTTATTATATCAAACAGTTAACATCTGCTCTATAAGAAGTTTACATATTGTCGTAAAAAATCAGACGCTTGGTTTCGAAGTAACAGGCAGACGCGGTTTCGATACCATTTTTTCGCGGAACTCCTTCACCAGTTCATCCCCGGCATATCCCTTTTGTAATAAATCGTCTAATAGTAATTCTGCATATTCGTTACGCTGCTTCTTTAATTTCCCTTCAAATAAAACACTCATCCGCCCGTTCATTTTCTTGATGCCCCGTATAGATGTCATGAAAGCGGCGGGATCATTGGCTTTGTTGGAGATGACGACCTGTATCTCCAAGTCATTCTCTTGCTGCTGAGCCTTCTGGAAAAAATCGAGATACTTCTGGGACATATAGGTTTCCACGAGCCACGTACTTTTCCCATCCTCTTTATTGATGATCAGACCGTCCTCGATATCAAAATCCTGGAGTTCCTCATTATCCACTACCTGCAGTGAAATCACTTTAAAGGTTTTCATGAACGAACATCTCCCGTGAATAGGTTTTAATTATAAAAATTATATCACAGCGGTAAAAGAATCCCTAATAAGTAAATTGTGCTAAAAAAAGTGGATTTGCGATTTTCGGGCTTATTTTACTTCAGAAATGGCAAATCTCCATAGGTGAATTTATTGAATTTAATGCATATCAGGACCCAGATTCCGGGAATTCACGATTTTACAGCGGTTGATTGGGAGTGTAAGATAAAATCATTCCAATAGGGAGGGGGGGAATAAAAGTGATCAATCAAGTCACGCTGGTGGGCAGGCTGACCAAGAATCCCGAAGCAAGGAAAACGATGGAAGGCCGGTCTGTCCTGAGTGTAACAGTCGCCGTGAACCGCCAGTTTAAAAATCAGCAGGGGCAGGTAGAAACGGATTTCGTCATGTGCAAGATATGGAACAAGGCGGCTGATAACACGGAGAAGTACTGCCGGAAAGGATCAGTCGTTGGCATCACAGGCCGGATCCAGACGCGGAATTATGAGAATGATCAAGGGAAGCGAATTTATGTCACCGAGGTCGTCGCCGATTCAATCAGGTTCATGGATCCGAGGCCAGCAGCTGACCGGGAGCAGCAGCAAACTGAAAAGCCGCCGGAGAAAGAACCGGTTGAACTGCCATTTTAAAAGAAGGGAGGGGAGCCATTGGCAGCCCTGCAAACGCTGGAACAGCGAATCGATAGGCTTGAAAAATTGAATGAAGAACTGATCAAGAAAGTGGCCCGCGCAAATGTCGAAAATTTCTACCTTTCGCAACGGGTGACTGCACTGGAACAAGGATTTGAATACCCGAATCCTGCCCTCAAGACCACATCTTAAGGAACCCCGAATGCAATCCTCATCTTAGAAACCTTCAGAGTATGAACACCAACTAAACGTTTTATCCAACCTGTAAGTTTTGTCTCAATGTCCAATTTTCATCTTGTCTCCGCGGCATCCCTCTAACATACCTCGTTAGAAATAGAAGTTTGTAAGTAGCAGTGAAGCAGTTTTGTACGTTCCCCGATATGTCTTCATGTAGGGTCGGTTTCCATTGGAGCCGGCTGTTTTTTTGTGGTTTTTATATAAAATATACCTTAAATCACCGCTGTTGATTTCCGTGGAAGACTTCGCTTTCCGCGGGTGACCCGTGAGCCTCCTCGGCTTCGCCTGCGGGGTCTCACATTGGTCACTTCTCCCGCAGGAGTCTTCGTCTTCCACTCCAATCAACAGCTGGAACCGGCTATATCCACAGAAAGGTGAGCTACTCCAAAAAACTATTTTTGCACCAACTAGAATACAAATAGAAAACCCCCTTTCCAAAAGGAAAGAGGGCTGCCACCAAATCTATTCCAACACCAACAACGATTCCAAATCCTGATCCGACAATTCGGTGACCCACTGGTCGCTTCTGATGATTTCGTCGTTCAATGCCTGTTTCTTTTCGAGCATGGCATCGATTTTTTCTTCGAGCGTCCCTGAGGATACCAGCTTATGGACATGGACGAATCGTTTCTGACCGATTCTGTAGGCACGGTCGGTGGCCTGGTTTTCGACGGCGGGGTTCCACCAGCGGTCGTAGTGGACGACGTGGTTGGCGGCTGTCAGGTTCAAGCCGGTTCCGCCCGCCTTCAATGATAGAAGGAAGACTGGGAAATCGCCGTTTTGGAAGCGGTCGACGAGTTCGTCCCGCTTGGCTTTGGCCATGCTTCCGTTCAGGAATGGAACCTCGACGCCGAATTCCTTTTTCATGACTTCCTGAATCATTTCGCCCATAGAGATATATTGGGTGAAAATCAATGTACCCTCACCCGATTCCAGGGCCGCTTCCACGATATCCTTCAGCTTCTGCATTTTTTCGGAACGGGTCAGGATCGACCGTGGATCCGGTTCCTTCAGATATAAAGCAGGATGGTTGCAAAGCTGCTTCAATTGGTTCAGCATCTGCAAGATCAATCCTTTGCGCTCGAACCCGCTCAGCGTTTCGACTTTCGTCAATGTTTCCTGCACGAGCTGTTCGTAGAGTGCCGCCTGCTCGGCAGTCAGGCTGCAGTATTCCTTCTGCTCGATCTTCTCGGGAAGATTGAGCTCGACTTCTGGATCCTTCTTTGTCCGGCGCAGCAGGAACGGCTTGATTTTTGCCTGCAGCTCGCGAACCTTCTCCTGGGATTCGTCTTTCTCGATCGGTGCAATAAAGTTCTTCTGATACTGCGCGAAACCGCCAAGATAGCCGTGGTTCAGGAAATCAAAGATTGACCACAATTCGGACAGGCGGTTTTCCATCGGTGTTCCTGTCAGAGCGATATGATGCTTTCCATTAAGCTTGCGGATCGCACGTGACTGCTTCGTGTTCGCATTCTTGATATTCTGTGCTTCATCCAGAGAAATAGAGCTCCATTCCACATCTGACAACTCGTCAAAATCGATATGGGACAATCCGTATGAGGTCAGTACGATATCCATGCCGGAAATCCGCTCGGAAAATTTCTCTTCTTTCGCACGTGATGACCCGTAATGAAGATGGACCTTCAAATCGGGTGCAAATTTCTCGATCTCACGCTGCCAGTTCCCGAGCACAGACGTAGGTGCAATGATCAGGGAAGGGGTATCAGGCTTTTCTGTCTCTTTAACATGAAGCAAGTACGTGATAAGCTGAACCGTTTTCCCAAGCCCCATATCATCGGCAAGGCACGCCCCGAAACCAAACTTCCGAAGGAACAGCATCCAGCTCATGCCAAGCTCCTGGTAAGGCCTGAGTTCCCCATGAAAGGCATCCGGCGTTTCCACCAGTGGAATGGACGATACATTTGTCAGCTGACTCACCAGTTTTTTCAACGAGCGGTTGAGTTCCAACTGGATGCGGGCGTATTTATATGGATCATATTCGTCGTCTTCACCATCAAGCGCACCATCTTCTTCATCCCGCGGCACAAGCTCCTGCTCCAGCATTTCCTGGATCGAGATGCCTTCCTGTTTCGCCTTTGTCATCATCTGCTGGATTCGGCGGATCATCGCAGGATCGAGCTTCATCCACTGACCGCGGATTTTCACGAGTCTTCTCTGGTCATCTACGAGCTTATTAAAATCATCCTCTGATAAATTGACCCCGTTCATAGAGAGACGCCAGTCGAAATCGAGCATCGCGTTCAAGCCGACGAAAGAAGGGCGATAGCTCGTATCGGTGTTCTTCAGCTTCGCCTTCACGAGCACCTGTGCGTCTTTCATCGCTTCCCACCAGGACGGCAGGAGGATTTCGATGTCAAGGTCGATAAGTTTTTCACTGAGCACCGAGAGAAAATCCCATGCGTCGTGTTCACTGAGTGAGTCGGTCAGCGTTCCATCACTTTCACGGAGCATCGGGATCATCTTCAGCCAGCGTTCCTGTTCTTCACATACCTGCGGCAGATAGGGTTTCCAACCTGCCGGGACCGTATCTTCTGTCAGCGAAATCACACGCTTCTCCCGCTTACGGTCACGCAGAATCGTCTCAAGCTGCCACGTTTCATCTTCATCAAGCGGCTCCGAGATACGCAGTCCGATTGAAAACGGCAGTTCTTCATCCTCTTCACCGCGGATCCATTCGCTCCAGCGCTTCTCGTCAAAATAAGCATGAAGCTCTTCAGAAGTGAGCGTACTCTCCTTCAGCTTCTGAATCCTCTTCATCGCTTCCGATCCGCCGGCAGCCATCGCTTCATTCAGCGACCCTTCAAACCACTGCTGCGTCAATGCGGCGAGGGACGGACCTTCAGGGAGGTCCTGCTGCCAGAAGTCTTCATTGAAATTTTCCCATACTTCATCAGGGATATGGAACTGCATCCCCGTTTCCTGCCATTCATCAAAGCGGGGGAGCCAGCGGCCGGCTTCAATTGCTTCATAAAGGACCGGGGCAATCGCGTTGCAGGCCTGGCCGGTCTCATCCCAGTCCCACTCGACCATCCCGCTGAAATGCTCCTGCGCGAGTAAGGTGAGGAATTCCCACTGTGACACGACGATACCGCCATCAGCCATCCGATCTTGAAGCAGCGTCCCGTAATGGGTATCCTCATGCCAAAGGAACAGCTGACTTTTCCACTGGGAAGGATGCAGCTCTTCACCCTCGCCGTTTTCGGCAGTCAGGAAAAATCGATCAGCATATTTAGTTGCATCTACATTGACCTTCACGGAAGACAATTTAAGCATCAATCAACTTACCCTTTCTGCATTCTTCTTGAAACGCACGAAGTCTCTTGTATTTTTCAAGGATATAGGGGAGATAGTCATCCCACTTATCCGTCTGCTTCAGCTTCTTATAAATCGTCCGGATTTTCTTCATATATCGGACTGCGTATTTGTAACTGTCACGGTTCTTCTGCTCGATCATATCGATCACACCGTTATAATAGACCGGCAGTGCAAGTTCAGGCGATTCCTTATACACCTGGCTGAGGCCCATGTTTTCCATCTCGCCCACGGAATAGCCCATATACTTCTGAAGTTCCACCCACTCGCGGTAGGATTTCGAACTCAGCAGGAACTCCGAGTAGCTGTAATAGCTGAACGGCAGCATCGCCAGGAGAAGTTCCCGCAAGAAAACAGGGTCCCGCTCCATGAGCCACTCTGTCGGCAGCTTGCGCACAAACCAGCGCACGAAGCTTGAAGCCTCATAATGACTCTTTTCTTCGATATAGGAAGGGAGCCTTACCAAAATTGCCTTCAACAGGAGCAGGAGCCCTTCATATCGTTTGGAAAGAACAAACTTAACCAGCCAGAACTCTGAATAAGCGACGAGTTCCGTCCCAATCCTTTCCACTGTTTCCTCTGCTTTATCCAAGTCTTCAAGCAGCAGATACTGATGAAGCAGGGCAATTTTAATGAAGGGATCATCCTGGAAAGGAGAACTTTCCAAACGCTCTACCTCTTTGCGTCGCCAGGCCTTCTGCTTGAATAAGTAATACCAGATGAACCGGTACACCTCAGCTTTTATTTCCGTGCTGTGCTTCGGATCCTCACTCATCTCCGCAGATTTCTCCTTCAAGAAAGCAATGAACGGATCGAAGCTGAACGGCATCGCATGCACCGACAGCTTTTCAACCGCATCCTCCATCTCATCAAGCAGGAAATCAAACAATGCATACTGCTCACGGCTTAATTCAATATCTCTTTCCTGTAAAAAAACATCCACCTCGAGCGTAAGGAAGAAGGTGGCGTAAAGCTGATAAAGAGGCTTCCACTCACGTTCGAACGGGGCTTCTTTGTTGAATCGCTTATAGATATTCTGTATGATCACGTCCATCAAATAAGGCTGCCGCTCCAGAAGCTGCAAATCTTCTTTTTTCAGGAGCGACCCGAAAAACTGCCACCATTCATCTGGCGTATTTCCCCGTGTTTTGCGCTCCTGCAGCAACTCACTGGCCTTCCGCAGGGCACCTGAATTGGTGTGTTTCTTCAACAGCTCTTCAAGTGAAGATGATTTCGTTTCATCCGTATCGGGAGAGCTTTCCTGGCTGCGCCAATCCTGAATCCATTCGCTCACGCGGGCCACCTTGTTATAGATCATGAAAAACGCGGCCATCTGATGGCGGCACCAGCCTGAATACGGGCAGGAACACTTGCTTAGAAGCGGGAACTGCAAATCAAGGCGCACCGAAACAGGCGTCACATCCTGAACATCGGCGCTCGCCTCCTCATCCCGGACCTTCACATTCGACACCAGGTTCTGGCGAAACAAAAGAAGCCCTTTTGAGACAATATTTCTTCCTTCGTCGGTACCCGGGTTCAACTCACCATGTATCGCCCGACTCATCGGAATTAATTTATCCTTCAACTCTTCGATCCGGATCGCCATCGAATAATCTCTCCCATCTATAAAATCGCATTCTTTTATTATAACGCATCTGGGGGCGGGAATGGAATAAAAGAGGAAAAACTGCGGAAGTTGGGGAATGAGGGGGGAGATATTTCTCGGGAAATGTCGAAGGGTGGCTAGGGAGGCATTGTTTAATCGAATAGGGCGTACCAGGTACAAAGTGAAGGGATTGTACCTGGTACAACAAGCACGAAATGTACCAGGTACATCAGACGAATATTGTACCAGGTACAAATCAGGTTTTACGTACCAGGTACACCTGCAGCAAAAAGTGCTGGGACAAATTTTGAGCTGGCTAAAACCAGCCCATTCGAGCCGGCTCAACATTATTTAATTGTGCCAGGCACAATCAGCCCGATTTGTTCCTGGCACAATATCCCCAAAACGTGCCAGGCACAGATCGTCTGTTTTGTTCCTGGCACAATACTTTAATCATGTGCATGGCACCGCAGCCAAAGTCTCAACTCAATCACTCCCAATGCACAAAAAACCTCCCCCCGCTATACACATTCACACTCTGCAGCTCCACACGCTCCCCATTCCTTACATAATAATTCTTATTCTCCGGAAACCGAATCTCCTCTTCACCCCGCGACACCACAAGCTCAGGATTGTCACGATCCCGCTTATCAATCATCACCTTATAGCCTCTTGCTTTAAAAAACTTCTCCCCATCCATATACCAATCAGAAAAACTCTCCAAAGAAAACCCAAGATAACGGGCAAACACCCTCGGCAATTCTATATTCTCAATCAGCCCGGAAGGCTTCCCCGGACCAAATCCATATAAAAAAACATCTTCTCCGGTGTGTCCGTGGGTAGAGAAGCCTAAATTTGCACGCTTTGCCATCAGCTTGACCATTTCATCCTCAAGGTCGCCGACATCCTGCGCTTCTTTCATCACACAATATTCTTTCTTATTCAAACCGTCCAGTCCATAAGACGTCAACACTTCCTTCAAATTCGACCGGTCATCCCTCAACAACGAAGTAGCACCCTTAACGGTATATTCCGCTTTCTTTAACGGCCTGACAAAGTGGTCACTCGGCTGAAGCTTATAATTTTTATCGGTATCCACGTTTCCAAGCGTCATCCCGCTGTTACCATGATCGGTGACTGCGACCACCATCGTGTTCCCGTCACGCTCGGCAAAATCCAATGCTTCACCGACCGCCCTGTCAAAGCTCAGCACCTCACTGATCATCCCGACCGGGTCATTCTTGTGTGCGGCCCAGTCCACCTTGCTGCCTTCCACCATCAAAAAGAATCCTTTTTCACCGGCAGATAAACGTTCTATCGCTGCCTTAGTCATTTCTGAAAGGGTCGGTTCATTCGGCTTCAGTGCTTTACGGTCAAAATCATATGCCAAATCCTCTTCCGCAAATGCTCCCCACAGCTTCCCGTCTCCACGAGATTTCGAGAGCCCGTTCCTAGACGAAGTGAAAGAATAATGAGACTTGATCTTAGCGAGAAGGTTTTCCCCGTCTTCCCGGGAGACTTGTTTCGTCTTTAACATCCCATCATCATTTTTAACCTTATTCTTCGACTTCGGCTTAAGCCAGGCAGCCCCGCCACCGAGGATAACATCGAGTTCCTGGTACACCTGCTGTTCTCCGATATCACCGAATTCATCCCGGTCAATCACATGGGAAGTGAAGGCAGCGGGGGTGGCATGCTGGACAGGGGAAGTCGATACAATCCCCGTTGCGTAGCCGGAGAGCCTGGCAGCTTCCAGAACGGTTAATACCGGCTTGCCATCCTTAGACATCCCAATATGATCAGGGCGGGTTTTCCCCCCGGTCGCCATAGCCGTTCCAGCAGCCGCCGAGTCCGTGATTGCCGATTCCCCTGAATAAGTGCGGACCCCGCCAACCAGGATCTTATCGAGGTTAAGTAGAGACCCCTTATACCATCTTGAAAGCGTGACGATGTCTGAATTTGTCCCGTCCATGATCATAAAGATGACATTTTTCTTTGCAGGATTAGCCGCAAAGCCACATTCCGATGGGAAAGAGAATGCAAGCAGAGAAAAAAGGATAAGGATGATGAGTACTGGTTTAATGCTTTTCATAAAAAATCGTCCCCTTCTAAAAGTTTCAGATACCCTTAGTATCATCACTCCAAAAGAGACTATGTATAAAAAAGCCCCGCTCCAAATCAGAGCGGGGCTTGAATAAAATCATTATTTTCTTTCCAATATCCCCAGAAGCAGGTTTTCGATAACTGTTGGGCGTTTCATTTTCTTCAGGTCACGCAGCTTGATCTTGTCCCAATCAAGAGCTGTTATGAACGCAGCACCGTTTTGCAGTGCGGGCACTTCATCCGGGTTCACGATATAGAATTCCCCGGCTTTCACGCCTGATTTGATTTGGACCTTGCCCTCGACTTCAAGTCCGGTTTCGACGGTTTTCTTTTTCACCGTACCTTTATCAGTGAGTACCCAGATTTGTTTTTTCATCCCCGACTTTTCTACTGCCGTCACAGGGACAACCAATGCGTTCTTCACTTCATCGGTGATAACCGAAACAAACACATGATGTCCGGGGAGCAGCTTATTGTCTTCATCCTGAAGCTGAATCTCAATTGGATACATGCTGTCCGTTTCGATATGCGGATCTCGTTTAGGGAGAGTGGAGACATCCGATACGAGCCCTTTTAAAGTTTTCTTTTCAATCTCTGACTGCACCTTCGCGTCCATATTTTCTTCCACTTCCATGATTTCTTTTTCTGTCAGGTCTGCTGTGACGATCACAGCATCAGAAGCAATCGTAATCAATGGATTTTGGACAGAGTGAGACAATTCTTTGATTGTACCCTCTCCGCTGCTTTCAACAGTGAGAGTCGTTTCATAGGATTCCAAATCGGAAATTTGACTTTCAATACCGTCGATTTGATTTTCCAACCGGTCAATTTCAAGCTCACGAGAAGCAATTTCCTTCTTTATATCATACTCTGTTGCAAGGGCACTTGCTTCAAGAGGAATCTCTTCTTCTTCATATGAAGATGGAAGAGAGTTTTCAAGAATCTTCAGGTCTGAAATATTGGCCTCAATGCTGTCGATTTCATCTTCCAGCTGATCTGCTTCAGATTCCAGGACATCTTTTTGTCCGGTGAAATCAGTGACTTCATATTCGTAAAGCGGGGTCCCCGCCTTTACTTCGTCGCCTTCTTTGACGAGGAACTTTTTGAACGAACCGAATTCATCATTGAAGTAGAGGTAGTTTTCTTCAGCCGAAGTAACCACACCGGATTTAGGGAGTTCTTTTTGCAGGTCATCTTTATCGAGCGCCTTCCATTCTTCGATACGGACTTCACGGTCTACTTTGCTCTTTGCCTTTCCGATCAGGTAACCATTCGTACCCGCAAACAAGATAGACAAAGCGAGTCCGGTATATAATACCTTACGTTTATTCATCAATGATCCCAGCCTTTGAACGTTAGATTAATGTTGAAAAATCGATATAGGCTAATAAAGCGGTGATGGCCCAGAAAAAGAAGTTGGTCAAAAGGATGACCAGCCATATAAGCCAGTTTTTTTGTTCAGTGAGCTTTTTCAGCCCTTTGTATTGTATGTAGAAAATCCAGATCTTGAATAGGGAGAAACATCCCAGGAAATAGATGACCCATGATTTCTCAGTTATGTATTGGGCAATGACCCCGAGAGAAAGGGGAGAGGAGAACCAATCGAGTGAGAAGAATAAAGACAATGGGATGTAGGTTAATTTCTCGATAAGCAGGACCAATAAAACCAACCCTTGAATGATTACATGCTTACGATATTCTCCCTTCTCAGAAATCGTCCAGAAAAGGATGCTTGGAATAAACAGAATGATGCTGGAATAGAAAATTCCGCTTAAGATCCTCCCTAAGAAAAACAGGAACTTCTCCAGTTCATATGCTGTGGCGGGGAGGTTGTTTAGTTCTTTAGAAAGAGGATCCATTCCTATACCGAAAGAGGCAACCAAACCGAATGTAAAAACAGATAATAAAATTAAACGAACTATATTTTTCCGGTAACCTTTAATATCTTCAGTTGATGAAAGATCGTAGAAAAAGAAAGCAGGGTTTTTCAGTCCCTTGAATATATTTAATTCTTTTTTCATGGCGGTTTCCTCCAAGTAGTATAGGCTCAACTCATATTCTATCGAAAAATTGAGAACTTTTCCATATATTGTAGAATAATAGAAGAAACCAATAAAAAAAAGCGTCAAAAGACGCCTTTTTTAGAAACCGTATGTGAGAAGCGTGGTTCCTGCAACCACGATGCCTGTTACTGCAAAAATTCCTATGTACATCATGATTTTTCTCTTTTTCTTCTTAATCATTATTTCTTCGGGTGTTAAAAATGACAAATGAATCACTCCTTGAATATGTAACTTACTTGAGTCCGGACATTCTATATTTTCTTTAAACACTTAATGAATTTAGCCATGTCCATGATAATACGTATTATATTGTAACCGTATTCAAGATATTATGGTATGTAAAAATGAAATTATTATAGTCTAAAAGTCATAATTAATTTAAAAAAGTTATTTATTATAGTGTATAATCCTGGTAAAATAACAATTAATTGATGTTTGAAATTTCGACAACTTGTGTATTAAAGTAGGAGAAACTTGTTTGAATTCGTAGGAGGTTGTCTTTTTGAATAGTAAAGTCAGCAAGGAACAGCATGTTCTCTCTGTCATGCAAAAAGCATTCGACAAAGGGCACCAGGGGAATATGGATGCGAATAAGATGTTAAATTGGCTAAAACAAGAACTGCAAACTGAATATACATTACAAAATGAAAAAGCACTCTGATCGGAGTGCTTTTTTGTATTTTTGATTTTCACCAATCCTTTGCAAAATGATAAAGGGAGCTTGCCTGACTCGCGAATTTATCTTTCCGTTTTCCCGGTTGATGGGTGAGGGATGCAAGCGTGCGCTTTAATTTTGGGTGGCCGTTCAGCATCTCGATGATAGAAGCTGTTTCTTCATCTTCGAATGACTCCCTAAGAATCATCGGGTCAGTTTTATATTCTTCAGCTTGTTCACCAAATAAGATGCGGTTCATTTCATCCGTAGGAATTTTATATACTTCTTTGAATCTAATCAGCATTTCCAATGAAATTTCTCTCTTGCCCCGTTCATAGTTCGAGAGACTCCCAGATTTTATTTTGAGCCGTTCTGCAGCCTCAACCTGCGTCAATTCGAGCACTTCTTCACGATAACGCTTTAATTCTTCGTGTAACTCCAATTTCATTTTACTCACCGACTATCCCTTTTCCTTCAAGATAATCTTTTTAAATGCCCTAATCGGATTAATCGACAAAACGAATAGTAATAGGACTATTCAATGTGAAGAAAATAAAATTCTATATACAAAATAACGTCAGTCAATACTATAATAAAGTAAAATATTGTCATTTGTTGTAAAAGAATGAAGGGTGGCGATTAGATTGAATACAAAGAGACAAGAGTATGGCAAGATAGTTGAAGGAAGCGTTTCAACCACTGAATTTGAACATGAAAAGTGGAACAACCACAAGGACTTTTCATCAAGAAAGATAAGTTTTCGGATTTCCAAGAAAAACACCAGCTACTTCAGGGCCGGGGATTACGGAAGGAAACGGGTCCATTTATTTTCCAACAACAAAGAAAACGACAGGCATACCTACGAACTGTATTACGTCGACATTCACCCCAGAACAACCCACAGCAACAAGCTCACCTGCTTTATTAAAGAAAACGAACGGATCATCTATACAGGTAAGAACGTCCGGTAGAAAACCTCCTCAACAAATATATTTATAAAAACCAAAAAAATTTACAGGAAAATGGAAAAAGATGTCGAATAAGCTATTTTATAGGAAAATACTCCTATTTTAAAAATACAGCTCAAAGAGGAGGAAGCAATGACCAAAGAATTCATCATAGTCTTCGACGATTTCCACGTAACAAAGAAAATTGAGACAACATCAAAAAAACACCTCGTATTATTCCAGGGCCAGAAATATAAAAACCGGCTGGTGGTGGTCAGCAGACCGCCGGGATTCTCCCATGCACTGGAAGGAATCCTTTACTCCGACAAGATCCTTGAGACAGTGGGATTCAGCACCTTGTTTGCAGTACCGATCGACACTAAGCACTCAATTCCATTTAAATTTGTCAGGGTGGATGACTGGGAGCAGAAGCCCCTGGACTGTAAGATCGTATTGGAAATTCAAAATGGGGAAGGAAAGCTGAATATACGTCCCAGATTTCCCCGCCGGGATACATTGAACGAAGGGGACAGACTCGATATCCTCTCTTATCTCAGCCATAAATGTGACGGCGGCAGCATCACGTACTTTATGAAAAACCCTGAAGTCTACAAAGGGAAAGGAAAGAAGCAGGAATAAATTGATATGAGCCACCAAGGCGAACCTGAAATCCGGGGGCGTCTATTTTTAATGCAGTGCATGAACCCCCCTTTACCACGCTACCAAACTACCTCTCTAAGTTTCTAAAATCAAGACATTTTCCGTTGACCGATCAGAATGCACACCATACAATAGAAGTAGTTATTAGTATTTTTAGAATTTTCTAGTTAAGGTAGGAATGCCATTTGGAGAAATTGGATCATACCAAAATTGGAAAGAACGCCATGCTGCTCCTGCTTCTGGACAAGGAAGAAGACGAGTGGAACCGGCATTTCAATGAACTGGACTGGAGCTATTGCACAGGCAGGATCGGCTCCATGGACAGTCAGAAGATCGTCGCTGCCATCGAAACGGCAGCAAAACGAAGTGATATTGTACGAGAAGATCTTTATCGTGAAATGCATGCGCTGTATCATGCGACCATGGAAGCCCTGACCGGGGTGACCAGGGGACACACCCAGATAGGGGAAGTCCTCCGAACGGTCGGCCTTCGCTTCTCCATCGTAAGGGGAACCCCTTATGAAAGCGAAGAGGAAGGCGAATGGATTGCAGTCGCACTGTATGGAACGATTGGCGCGCCCATCAAAGGATTGGAACACGAAACAATCGGTTTAGGCATCAATCATATCTAAATAGGAAAGAGCCTATAGAAACCAGTCAAAAGGAGGCTCGACCCAAAGCAGAACTCTGTCTTCGGGTCGGGCCTCTTTTTCTGTTTATAAAAAATCTATCTTTAGAGGTGAATATACATGGTCATTTTAACGGGGTGTTCGTTGAGTCTGGAAGATGCAAGAAAGATCATTTATGAAGGGGAAGAGGTTGTCATCTCCCCGGAGAGCATGGAGCGGGTGAAGAAGAGCCGTGAAGCAGTTGAAAGAATCGTGAAGGAGAAACGAGTGGTGTACGGGATCACGACCGGCTTCGGAAAATTCAGCGATGTGCTGATCGATTCCGATGATGTGGAGGAGCTGCAGCTCAATCTAATCCATTCCCATGCGTGCGGAGTGGGAGATCCATTCCCGGAAACTGTTTCGAGAGCAATGCTTCTCCTTAGAGCAAATGCTCTCCTCAAAGGGTATTCCGGTGTGAGACCTGTCATTGTTGAAAGATTAGTAGAATTCCTTAACAAGGAAATCCATCCGGTCATCCCGCAGCAGGGGTCCCTCGGGGCGAGCGGCGATCTTGCACCTCTTTCCCATCTGGCACTGGCGCTTATGGGAGAAGGAGAAGTCCATTACAAAGGGGAAATACAACAGACCCTCCCAGTCCTGTCTAAAGAAAACATCTTCCCTATCCAGCTTCAGGCAAAGGAAGGGCTGGCCCTCATCAACGGAACGCAGGCGATGACAGCGATGGGTGTAGTTGGCTACCTGGAAGCGGAGGAGCTCACCTTTCAAAGTGAAATGATCGCCAGCCTGACAATGGAAGGGCTGCAGGGGATTATGGATGCGTTTGACGAAGATATCCATCTGGTAAGGGGCTATCCGCAACAGGTCGCAACCGCGAAGCGGATCAGGGAATATCTGCGCGACAGCAAACTGACAACAAAGCAGGGAGACATCCGCGTCCAGGACGCCTACTCCCTGAGATGCATCCCGCAGGTGCACGGTGCTTCCTGGCAGGCACTAGATTATGTAAAAGAAAAGCTGGAAATCGAGATGAACGCAGCGACGGATAATCCGCTGATTTTTGAAAACGGGGAAAAGGTCATCTCAGGCGGGAACTTCCACGGCCAGCCGATCGCGTTTGCAATGGACTTCATGAAAATCGCCGTCGCCGAACTTGCGAATATCTCGGAACGCAGGATCGAGCGGCTCGTCAATCCGCAGCTGAACGACCTGCCCGCATTCCTGAGCCCGCAGCCCGGCCTTCAGTCAGGCGCGATGATCATGCAATACTGCGCGGCATCGCTCGTTTCGGAAAATAAAACGCTGGCCCATCCGGCAAGCGTCGATTCCATCCCGTCTTCAGCGAATCAGGAGGACCATGTGAGCATGGGAACGATCGGCTCCCGCCATGCGTATCAAATTTTACAAAATACAAGAAGGGTACTCGCAGTCGAATTGATCTGCAACCTGCAGGCAGTCGAGCACCGCGGCACGGATCTGCTCGCAAGCACGACCCGTAAATTTTATGAAGAAGCGAGAAAAATCGTCCCTTCGATCACGAAGGACCGGATCTTCTCCAAGGATATAGAAAATGCAGCAGGCTGGCTGAAACAATTCCAACTAAAATCGATCACGAAAACAAAGGAGGAAACGACGAATGGTTAATGCAAACAAACGAATCGTACAAGTGAAAAAAGGAATGGAAATAGAGTGCAAGGGATGGGAGCAGGAAGCGGTCCTCCGCATGCTCTACAACAATCTGGACCCGGAAGTGGCAGAGATCCCGGAAGAGCTCGTCGTATACGGCGGCATCGGGAAAGCAGCCCGTAACTGGGAATCATTCGATGCTATCGTCAACACGCTCCGTAACCTGGAAAACGATGAAACGATGCTCGTCCAATCCGGTAAGCCTGTCGGCGTCTTCAAAACGCATAAAGCGGCTCCGAGGGTTCTTCTTTCAAACTCCGTACTCGTACCGAAATGGGCAAACTGGGAGCATTTCCATGAGCTCGATCAGAAGGGCCTCATGATGTACGGCCAGATGACGGCGGGAAGTTGGATCTACATCGGAACACAGGGCATCCTGCAGGGCACCTACGAGACGTTTGCGGCACTCGCCAGGAAGCACTTCAATAACTCCTTGAAAGGCACCATCACCCTCACAGCCGGCCTTGGCGGCATGGGCGGGGCGCAGCCGCTCGCCGTCACAATGAACGGCGGGGTCGTTATCGCGGTCGACGTCGACGAAGTGCGCATCCAGAAGCGGCTCGATACGAAATACTGTGACGTGAAGACGGACTCATTAGAAGAAGCAGTCTCTATGGCTTATGAAGCAAGGGACAAGGGGAAAGCACTCTCCATCGCTCTTTTAGGAAACGCTGCGGAAGTCCATCACGAGCTTTTAAAAAGAGGCGTGAAAATCGACATCGTGACTGACCAGACGTCAGCGCACGATCCGCTCAACGGCTATGTCCCTGAAGGATACTCCATAGAAGAAGCGGCACGCCTGAGAAAAGAAAATCCAGCCAAATACACGGAGCTGTCACAAAAAAGCATGGCCAAACACGTGGAAGCGATGCTCGAATTCCAAGAAGGCGGAAGCATCGTATTCGACTACGGAAACAACATCCGCCAGGTCGCGAAGGATGAAGGAGTGGAAAACGCCTTCGATTTCCCTGGATTCGTCCCGGCTTATATCCGTCCATTATTCTGTGAAGGGAAAGGGCCGTTCCGCTGGGCGGCACTTTCAGGAGACCCTGAAGACATCTACAGGACGGACCGCCTGATCAAAGAGCTCTTCCCGGAAAACGAAGCACTTAACCGCTGGATCGACATGGCGCAGGAGCAGGTATCGTTCCAGGGGCTGCCGTCACGGATCTGCTGGCTTGGTTACGGCGAGCGTGTGAAGATGGGCCTTGCCATCAATGAGCTGGTGAAAAAAGGAGAACTCAAAGCGCCGGTCGTCATCGGCCGTGACCATCTTGACTGCGGATCGGTCGCATCGCCGAACCGTGAAACCGAAAGCATGAAAGACGGAAGCGACGCTGTCGGGGATTGGGCAATCCTTAACGCGCTGATCAACACAGCGGCAGGCGGCTCCTGGATTTCCTTCCACCATGGCGGCGGGGTGGGGATGGGTTACTCCCTGCACGCTGGAATGGTAGTCGTGGCAGACGGAACGGATCTTGCGCAGGAACGTTTAGAACGCGTTCTTACGACCGACCCAGGCATGGGCGTCATCCGCCACGTGGACGCCGGCTATGATATCGCAGAAAAAACAGCCGAAAAACACAACATTCAAATCCCAATGAAAAATGGAGGAGAATAATTTATGACAAAACAATTCGACACAATCATAGAAAACATCGGACAGCTGCTGACAATGGACCACGGGAACGGTCCTCTTAAAGGGAAAGAAATGAGCGAACTCCCTGTCCTGAAGAACGCAGCAGTCGGAATCAACGATGGGCTCATCGACTGGATCGGCACCCATGAAGAAGCTCAGTCACATAAAGCAACCGAGCGCATCGACGCGGAAGGGAAGCTTGTGACGCCTGGTCTCGTCGATCCGCATACCCATCTTGTGTTTGGTGGATCGCGTGAACACGAAATGGCACTTAAGCAGCAGGGTGTCCCGTACTTAGAAATCCTAAAGCGCGGCGGCGGGATCCTATCGACAGTGGAGGCGACCAGAGAGGCATCAGAGGAAGAACTGTTCAAAAAAGCCCGCTTCCACCTGGACCGGATGATCTCATACGGTGTCACCACCGTCGAAGCAAAGAGCGGCTACGGGCTGGACAAAGAAACGGAACTCAAACAGCTCAGAGCGGCCAAAAAACTGAACGAAGAACACCCAGCGGATCTGGTATCGACGTTCCTCGGGGCGCATGCGATCCCGCCGGAATACAAAGACCGCTCCGATGAATTTCTGCAGGAAATGCTCGACCTGCTCTCAGACATTGAAAAAGAAGACCTGGCCGAATTCGTAGACATCTTCTGCGAAACCGGAGTCTTCACGGTCGAACAGTCACGCAAATTCCTGAAAACGGCCAAAGAAAAAGGCTTCTCCGTGAAAATCCATGCCGACGAAATCGACCCGCTCGGCGGAACGGAAATGGCAGCGGAAATCGGAGCGACGAGCGGAGACCACCTGGTAGGTGCTTCCGATAAAGGCATCCAGGCGCTGGGGGAGACGGAAACTATAGCAGTCCTTCTGCCGGGTACATCCTTCTACCTGAACAAAGGAAAGTTCGCCAACGCCCGGGGAATGCTCGAAGCGGGAGCGGCAGTCGCGCTGTCCACAGACTTCAACCCTGGCAGCTCGCCGACCGAGAACCTGCAGTTCATCATGAGCCTGGCATCGCTCCAGCTGAAAATGACTCCGGAAGAAATCTGGAACGCGGTGACGGTCAACTCGGCCTATGCCATCAACAGAGGGGATCAGGCAGGCAAGCTCAAGGAAGGGCGCAAAGCCGACATCGTCCTGTGGGATGCACCGAACTATCAATACGTCCCGTATCACTACGGGGTGAACCATACCAACACAGTCATGAAAAACGGACGCATCATCTACCGCAAGGAGAAGCTTCATGAGCATATATCCACACATTAAGCCGGCGGGGAAAGCACAGTTCAAGGATCGGTATACGACAAAGGCTGCCGAATTGCTGACACCATACACGGACGGTTCGAAAGGGGACATCGCTATTCTCGGCGCACCTCTTTCCAAGCCGTCCATATCCCACTCGGGCGCAAGCTTCGCACCGGATGCGATCAGAAGATGCCTGAACTCCTTCACGACGTACAACATCGAAGAAGAAGAAGACATAAGCGGCAAAACCATCATTGATTTCGGTGACATCGCCATGCACCCGACATCGATGGAAGAGTGCCACCAGCGAATTTATCAATCAACAAAAGAAATCGTTAAAACCGAAGCAGCGCCTTTCACGATCATCCTGGGCGGCGATCATTCCATCACAACCTCCACGGTGAAAGCCATTAAAGAAACGAAGGGGACGGTCGGCATCATCCAGCTCGACGCCCACCACGATCTCAGAAACACGGAGGACGGGGGACCGACCAATGGCACGCCGTTCAGGAGATTGATAGAGGAAGGGCATCTGAAAGGCGACCATCTCATCCAAATCGGCATCCGGAACTATGCGAATGCTAAAGCTTACCACGATTACGCTGTTGAAAACGGTGTGACGGTCTACACGATGAAGGACGTCAGACAACGCCCGATACAACATCTGATCGAGTCTGCTCTAAACCAGCTCGATTCCAAAGTAGACACTATCTACCTGTCCGTGGACATGGACGTCCTCGATCAGGCTTATGCGCCAGGCTGTCCGGCAATCGGTCCCGGGGGGATGGATCCGGACACACTTTCAGAAGCAGTCCAATCAGCAATTCATCATCCCAAAGTTCAAACGATGGATATTGTGGAAATCGATCCGACGCTCGATATCAGGGATATGACAAGCAGGATTGCGAGCATGCTCCTAATCAATACACTCATAAACTAAAAGAATGCCCGTCACCCGGTGCTATTTGCATCCGGTGACGGGCATTCAAATTGATTATGCTTCTTTGTATAAGTCGTAACCGCTGTGGACTTCTTTCATTCCGATGACCTGCAGAAAATGATTTAGTTTGTTCATACATAATTTTTCAGTATCGTTGATGACTTCAAACCGGTCGATCACCGCGCATTTCGAAGTCTTTCTGTAACTGATGCCCTTGGTGCTGCGGGGCATTTCCGAATTATCCTGGATAGAATACGTAGAAACCAGTGCTTCCCCGACCTTACTGTCACCTTGTTCAAATTCAAAGTGGAACTGTATCGACAAATCTACCTCGGAATATAGAGGATTTACTTTCATGTTGAGTTCTTTCATCATGAAGCCCCCTTTCTGTTATTGTACTTTTATACTATCACGAATTAATTTTTAGTGTAATTTGGCTCATTTTGGGTTATTGAACAAATCAGGCCATATTATTGGATAAAACGTTTTATTTCTTGCTTTTCCATAACTCTAAGCATATTCCTATAAGAATAATTTCTTCACATAAAAAAGCTTCCTTGATAGAAGGAAGCTCGATAGATTGATGTTAATAAATAGTTGTTGGAAGTTCAGCTTTTTGAATCTGCACGCTGGCAGTTTCTGCGTTACTATTAGCAAACCCTGCAACCCCAAGAAGTAGAACTGATGCTGTTAAAATTGTAAGAAAACGTCTTTTCATAGGACTTTCCTCCCTTTCTTGTTCGAGTAGATATTCGCTAAAATTAAAGATATATCTGTTATAATAATTAAAACACAATTTGAAAATAAATACATTCGGTTTGTGATGTCAAATTACCTATTTTTTAAGGTGATTAATAGTTTTTTTAGCTGATTTCTTTAAAAAATATAACTCTAGGCATATTTAGGAGAGGTTTTTATGGACTTTACTGCAGTTGGAAAAAAAATAAAAGAGTTAAGAAAAACAAGCGGCCTTTCACAAGAAGAACTCGCCCATGGAATATGCACTCAGGCACAAATAAGTAAAATTGAAAAAGGGGATGTTTTCCCTTATGCTTCTACATTGTATCAGATTTCCCAAAAGCTCGGAGTAGATGTTAACTACTTTTTTGATATAGGTACGACCCCTCGTTTAGATTATGTTCAAGAAGTCTTTCAGCAACTCCAGATACTTCGGAGGAGCGTTAAATATGAAGAAATGATGGATATCGTAAGAGCTGAATTGGATAATCCGTTATTCATACAAAATAACAAAAATCTACAATTATTACTATGGCACAAGGGAATATATTTATATGAGGTCCAAAACAAGCTTGAAAAATCAGTTGAAACCCTTAAAGAAGCCATCCACTTAACTCATTACAAAGGAAAAATTATGTTGGAGAGGGAGTTAGAAATCCTTTTGGCACTAGGGATAATCTACTTCAAAGAAGACTTGGGAAAGGCGCTTGAGGTATTTGAAGAGGTAAAGGAGCACCTTCAGCTCCTTCCTCACTTAAATGATTATACTATAAAGACTCGCCTTTATTATCACATAGCAAGGGTATTGACCCGTTTAAACAGGATTAATGAGTCAAATAAATATTGTGAAGCTGCTATAAAATGGTGTCTTCACAAGGATAGTGTTTTTATATTGGGAGAGTTGCATTACCAGATAGGTTATAATATGGAACTGATGAATAACCCTAAGGAAGCCATTAAGTACATGGAAAAGGCTATCGTAGTTTTTGAACTTCAACAGGATAATATGCACATTGATTTTATCAAAAATAAAATCAAAGAATTGGGTGCACTCATAAAAAATTAGGTACTCCTGCATGGGAGTACCTAATTTTTTGTTTTGTATTATTGAACCTTAACTACCTTGGCTTTACTGATATTGCCTGATTTGTCCTTAGATCGTAAATAAAGATTAGTCCCCTTTTTCTGCTGCTTCATCTTAACCGTAAAATTCCCCTTCTTATCAGCTTTAGCAGTTCCGATCGTTTTATTTTTCGCTCTCACCGTGATCGTTGCTCCTGCCTCCGATTTCCCTTTCACCGTTTTACTTTTGCTTGTCACTTTACTGACTTTCGGGGCAGGTGGAGGGGTCTTGTCGGTTACTTTTATGCTCTTTGCTTTACTGATATTCCCGGCTTTGTCCTTTGCTGTTACTGTAATGGTCGTACCAGCTTTTTGTTTCTTGATTTTCAGCGTGAAGCTGCCTTTTGAATTTGCTTTGGCAGAGGCAATTTGTTTTCCTTTTACTTTTGCCGAAATGAAGGCGTATGCTTCGCTCGTTCCCGTGATTGCCGTACTCTTGTCGCTTACAGCCTTCACCTTGGGTGCACCTGGAGGGATGGCATCTGCAACCATTAATTTTACTTCGGTGCTTTCTTTATAACCATCGACTGCACTTGCATAAAGGACGGTGCCGGCTTTTTGAACAGGGATCTTTATTTTGAAAGAACCTTCCTCATTTACTTTCCCGGAGGCTATCACTTTTTTCGATATATTCTTGATTGTAACTTTCAATCCTGGAGCAGCGTTTCCTGAAATATATGAATCCTTATTGGTGACACGTTTCACTTTTGGTTTATCTGGGGCCTTTTCCACCACTTTGCGAATGGATGTTTCTGCAGAGCCGCCTTTAATTGTCACATTTAGAATCTGATCTGTTTTCTGGACCGGAATTGTCACAGAGAAGGCGCCTGATTTTGCTGAAGCGGTTCCCAGCACTTTACTTCCATTCATTACTTCAACGGTTGAACCTGACTTCGCTTTACCGGTTACCTTTTTCTGGTTGTTCAGTATTGGGTTGACGTTGACTTGCAGTTCACCGATGCTGTAAGCACTTAAAGCGTTCAGACTGCCCCATCCTGAAATAAGGTCGTAACCAGGCTGCAGTTCTTCAACCGGATAAGGATACTCCTCTTCATATGGATCTTCGACATATTGATTAATTGGATTATCCTGCTCTTCAAACGCGATATCCCTGGTTGTCTGCGTAAGCAGCTTTTCAACCTCTCCGGCAGATAATCCCGGCTTTTGTGATAAAAGCAATCCTGCTGCCGCCGAAACATGAGGCGCAGCCATTGAAGTCCCGCTCATATAGGATACGTTCCCGTCAGGAAGCAGGGCGGGGATTTCAGACCCGGGCGCTACAAGATCAAGTCCTTTACCGTAATTGGAGAAATCCGAAACGATATTCAATTTGTTTGTTGATCCGACCGAAATGGCATACTTTGAAGAGGCAGGGTAAGATACTTCTTCAAACCCGTCATTTCCGCTTGCTGCCACAATCACAGCACCTTTTTTGGATGCATATTGAAGTGCATACTCAATGGTACGGCTGTAAGGACCGCCTAAGCTGAGATTGATGACTTTCGCTCCCTGATCGGCTGCATACATGATACCGTAAGCGATCTGTTCGGTGTCTCCGCTTCCTGAAGCATCAAGAACCTTTACCGGCAGGATTGTGGCGAATGGGTTGATCCCGGCAATCGAGTAGTGGTTATTAGCTTTTGCTGCAATGATGGAGGCGACATGTGTGCCGTGGCCGTTATCATCGCTTGCATCGGCAGTTTTGTCCACAAAGTTCTTCCCTTTGTCAGAAACAACATTGTCAGAAAGGTCTGCCAGACTGTGATCAACTCCCGTATCTACGACAGCAATCATAGTGGAAGGGAGCTGCTTTCCTTGCAAAAGTTTCTCCAATGCATCAAAACCGATATCCCCGGTTTCAATCTCAGGATTTGCTAAAGACCATTGATATGGATAGCTCGTATCTGCTGATAAGGCCTTGTATGTTTGGACCGGTTCTACATACTCAACTTCCGGGAGCTTTTCAATTTGCTTCTCTGTTGAAGCGGCAGCTGCATGATAACCTTTTCCTTGATCCTTTAAGTCGACAACTAGCAGCTGGCTGGATTGTGCAGAAAGCGTGCCAACCGATTGCGTCCCGTAGGATTTGACCTTTGAGATGACTTTGTTTGCAGAGTGGCCGTCTTTTACTTTTACGATCAGTTTCTGTTCTCCTGCCGCCGAAGCTTCAATCAGGCCGGTTTTTGCCAACATAGCGGCAACGGTTGAGCCTGACACCTTCTCCAGGTCGATCCCGTTCAGCGCCTTATCCATTTGTTTCTGAATCGCTGCAGGCACTGCCTCATATGCGAGCTTGTACAGGGATTGAACGGCCTTCTGTTCAGAAGGTGAAATGGTATAACTGCTGTATTTCCCGTTATCTGCTGTTTCGGAAAGCAAATTCTTTAAGGTGTCCAAATTCGTATAGACTTCCTCACGTGCTTTTTTATTAAATAGTATTTTTGCCGAAATGAATGGTGCTGCTTTATAGTAAAGGGATGTCCATTCTTTGCCCTTCGTGTTATCTGAAAGAAGGGTATCACGGATTGTACGCATATCCTCCAGGATCGCTTTTCCGTTCTCTTTCTCTTTCGTACTTAATTCTGCAGGACATTCTTCACTCGTACCCCCGTAAGAAGGCGGCATGGCGACTCCTTCATATGCAAGCGAGTAAGATCCGTGGACACCGCTTTCTTCAGCTTCCTCTTCCATTGGGTAAGATTCTGCCTTTATGTAATAAGGGCCGGTCCAGGCAAGAGGGAAGTCGATCGATGCCGCTTCGTCCGCATAAGAATACCCTCTGTAACGGTCAAAGGCTTCATTGGAAATTGCTTTATCAAGACTTGTATATACGGTAATTGTCACTTCTTCCTGTGATTGAAGATTGACCCTGAAATGAGTGAAATTCCCGATATCTTCTGCAGAGGGAGTAACCTTAAACCAATGAACGGTTTCTTTCCCCTCAAATTCGTCCTCGACCGTAATGGATTGTTCGAGTGTTTTGGCATCCAGCACCGGCATTTCTTCCGTTGCTGCATCCACCATTGGAATTTCTGAAAGACTGTAACTGAAGAACAAGATGAAAACTAGTAAACTTCTGAACCATTTCTTCCCCATCGGACTTTTCCTCCATCAATTGAAATAATAAAATCAATTAATTAAACCACATATTAACAATAAGTGGAATATAGTTTTTGGGGGTCATAGGACAAAAATTTTTCATCAAAAAACGACAAAAGCCTAAAAAAATAGCAGAACCCCAAAGGAGTTCTGCGCTCTAGCAAATTACAATTCATAAAATCTCTTAAATCCGTCAAATTTGGACTTCCAATAGGAATTATCCAGGCTTGTGATTTCCACGCCATTATCTCCGGCATGGATGAATTTATTATCGCCTACGTAAATACCGAGATGTGAAATGCCTTTTTTATATGTATTTTCAAAAAAGACCAGGTCTCCCACAACCGGTTTATTCACATAGAACGAGCGGCTATAATAGCCCTCGCTTGAGGTACGTGTGACTTTCACCCCGGCTTTGTTGAATGCATAGTAGATAAAGCCGCTGCAGTCGAATCCGGAAGTGGTGGAGCCGCCCCATACGTATGGTTTGCCCAGCTGTGCCTTAGCGAGCGAAATGAGCTGAT
The DNA here is from genome assembly GCA_051294195.1 of Bacillus sp. BKU_1. Taxonomy (GTDB): domain Bacteria; phylum Bacillota; class Bacilli; order Bacillales; family Bacillaceae_B; genus Rossellomorea. The sequence goes on from CP193985.1 coordinate 596,044, forward strand.
CTGCATTGAAAGAAGTGCCGTCCTCTTGCGGAGCCGGTTCTGCAGGTTTTGAAGGCTGCTCGGGCTGTACAGCTTGAGACGTTCCAAGCTTCAGCACCTGTCCAACATAGATCATATCACTTTTCAGGTTATTAGCTTTTTTGATTGCGGATACGCTCACATCATAGTTGATGCTGATGTGGGACAGTGTATCCCCGGATTTAACGGTATAAGAACCGGTCGCAGGCTCAGTCGGCTTTTTACTTGGAGCCGGCTTAGGAGCGGATGGTTCTGCCGGAGCCGGAGAACTGCTTTTTAAAACAGTCAACTTCTGACCCGGATAGATCAAGTGACTTTTGATATTATTCCAGCTTTGCAATTCGCCCAAGGTGATAGAGTGAGCGTTTGCTATGGCAATAAGTGTATCACCTGACCTTACCGTGTAAGACTTGGCCGGTTCAGTCTTCTGAGGCGCAGCCGGGGCAGAAGGGACAGACGGGGTCTTATCCGATCCGGTTGCTACTTTAAGGACCTGATTCGGATAAATCAGATCTGAATTCAACTTGTTGACCTGTTTTAGATTGGCAACAGTCACCTCATATTTCCTGGCAATCGACCAAAGAGAATCACCTGATTCGACTTTATGGGTGTTCGCGGCAGCGGTTGAGACAAAAGTGGTGGACAGAACAGCAGTGGCTGCAAAAGACACAATTGTTTTTTTCACGAATCTTTCTCCTTTTATGTACTATAATGGTATATTTTTCTGTCATTTTACCATATATTACGAGGAAAAGGGGGATATTTTCACGAATCCTGTTAAAAATTATAGTTCTTTATACACATAAACGACTCTTTGAAACATAAAAGTAATATTTGATGCAAAATAGTAATATAAAACGTGGAAAGAGGTGGGGACAAAAGTAATTTAGTCTAAGCAAAACCCGAACTAATTTGTTTGAGTTAAGGCAAAGTAGTTCGGGTTTTTAATTATCTTCATTGTTCATTTAGGATTTGCTCATTAAGCGGTTGATTGGAGTGCAAGACGAAGACTCCTGCGGGAAGAGTAGCTTATGTGAGACCCCTCCAGCTCCAGGGCTTAGAGGCACATGTCATAAGTCAAACCGGCCAAGAAGGCAAAAACGCCTTCGTGGCCGATTCGCCTTATGCCACAAGCCTCTAAACAAAGCCCCTCCGCTTTTCTACCCGCAGGCTTGCCGAGGAGGCTCACGGGCTACCCGCGGAAAGCGTAGTCTTGCACTTAAATCATTAGCGTTGTTTAGAGGCCACTCTATAATGTTCGTCTATAGACATTGGATTTTAAGTTTTGTCCCAACCTCTTTCAAAAACTATTTCTTCCCGTTCGGCTGGAATACTTCTTCAACCACCCGTTTACTTGATTGCCCATTCTCGAGATAACAGAACTTATCATAAAATGAGTCAAAATCAGATTGATTAAGCAGGTCTTTGTTCCTGACATGGTGAATAACTTCTTCTGTGGTTTTCACAAGAGGTCCTGGTGCCTGCTCTTCAAAGTCAAAATAAAAGCCTCTTAATGAATCCCGGTAATTATCAATATCATACACATAAAAAATCATCGGACGCTTAAGGTTGGCATAATCAAAGAATACGGAAGAGTAATCCGTGATCAGCAGGTCGGAAATCAAGTATAGTTCACTGATATCCGTATGATGGGATACATCATAAGCGAATCCGGAATAATCATTTAAATCGAGGTTTTCAGCGATAAGATAGTGCATCCGTAAAAGAATGATATAGTCATTGCCAAGCTCCTTCTGCATCTTATCCAGATCAAGTTTAAGATTGAATTTATACTTTCCGACCGAATAAAATTCATTATCCCTCCAAGTGGGGGCATACAGGATGACCTGCTTGTCCTTTGGAAGATTCAAACGGTTTTTTATTTCTGTAATCGTTTCAGTATTATTATGATTATGAAGATAGTCATTCCTCGGATATCCTGATTCAATCATATTCTTACTGAAGCCAAACGCCCTCGCGAATATCTCAGAGGAGTAGCGGTTTGGTGAAATCAGATAATCCCATCTGCTCGATTCATTCAAGAAGTTACGTTTATATTTTTCTGTATCCGTCCCAGGCATGTGTACTTCATCCATATCTGCGGCAAGCCGCTTTAAAGGGGTTCCGTGCCAGGTCTGGAGGTAAACGGTGCGGGCAGGCTTAGAAATCCACAGGGGAAGCCTGCTGTTGGACACCCAATATTTTGCACGTGCCATTTTGAACAGCCAGGGGATCGAGAATCTGGGGAGTATGTTAAGCCCCTTGTCTTTAAAGATATGGGAATGCCGTGGATCAATACTCCAATACATCTCATATTCAGGGTGGTTTCTTTTCATATATTCATAAATGGCCCGCGGATTGCAGCTGTACTGCTTGCCAAGGAAGCTTTCAAACACTACTAAGTTCTTTTTTGCGGGCAATTTCCCAACAAGGATAAAGGCCAATTTATATAATCGTTTAATGATGCTGCCTCTTTTGATGCGCAGAAGAAGGTTTCTCAATCTTTTATCTCACTCCTTTTTTCATCTAGTACATAGGAAAAGAAGAACCATAATCATGTGGTTCTTCTTTTTGGTCATTGAGTAATAGGTTCAAGTCCGCTCTGCTTACGCAGGGCTTCTTCCCTGAATTTTTTCTTTTCGGCTTTGGACATCGCTTTATAGTCCTTAAAGAACTTCTCATATTGCGGGATGACTTCATCGACTGATCCAAACGCTCTTACCTCACCATACTCAAGCCAAAGGATTTTTTCACAGAATTTCTTCATCTGGCCGATGGAATGGCTGACAAAAAACATCGTTTTGCCGCGTTCCTTGAATTCATTCATCTTTTCAAGACTTTTTTCAGCGAATGCTTTATCCCCGACAGATAATGCTTCATCAATGATGAGGATATCAGGATCGATATGGACCGAAATAGCAAATCCGAGTCTTGATTTCATACCGCTCGAGTATGATTTGACAGGCTGGTCGATAAATTTGCCAAGCTCAGAAAACTCGATGATATCAGGTTCCACTTCTTTGATTTCTTTTTTGTTGAAACCAAGCATCAGACATTTTAATTCAATATTTTCACGGCCAGTCAATTGATTGTTCAACCCGGCAGCAACCGCGATCAATGCGGTTTTTCCGTGAACCTCGACTTTACCGGAAGTTTCCGGGATGATTCCTGCCAGGATGTTGGCCAAAGTGGATTTACCGGAACCGTTCACCCCGACAAAACCAATGATATCTCCTTTATCAGCCTCAAAGCTGACATTGCGAAGGCCGTAGAAATCTTCACCGAAACTTTTGGGTGAAATAAGATCAAGGATTCGCTCGGAGGGCTTATTATAAAGCTTGTATTTTTTTGAGACATTTTCCACGATTACAGATTTGGTCATAATATCCTCTTCTTTCCTTATAGAAAATCAACGAAATGTCTTCTGAATTTCAGATGGATGAATGAACCGAAAGCGAATAATACCAGTACAAGAGCCCAGAAGTAGAGCGTATACTGCATATGCTCGATAAAATACCAGCCCTGACCGAGCAGAGCACTTCTATAGCCTTCGACGATATAATAAAAAGGGTTGATTTTCATGATCGTTACTAACTTTTCACTCAGCAGCTCTTCCATATTCCATAGAATCGGGGAGAGATACAGAAGCATTCTCACCACAGACTGCACCACCATCTGCACATCCCTGATAATGGTAGAAAGCGTTGACGTGATCAGGGAGATGGCGACGATCACAGCGACGACTGCAAACATATAGTACGGCAGCTGCAAGTAATAGATACTGATAGGATACCCCATGAATTGAAACATCAAGATTGAAATCCCCGTCAGATACAAATGAGGATAGAATTTCGACATGATGACATAAGAAGGGATCGCACTGAGCGGAAAGCTCATTTTTGAAAGCATCTTGATCCTCGTGTAAATAGACTTGGATGCCTGTACAATCGCCGGGTTAATGAAGAACCAGACGACCATCCCTGCAAGGAGCCATGGAAAAAACGGAACCCCGTCGACATCTCCGCGGCCTTCGCCGCCGCTCTTGAGGCCGTAGCCGAACACGAACCAGTAGATGGCAATTTGAATGCCGGGATTCAACACTTCCCAAAGCATGCCGAGATAATTATTTTTATTGGCGCTTTTTAATTCATATAATGAAAGTCTTTGTATCAAATAAAAACTGCTAATTTGTTCTTTAAACACTGTGACAGCTGATTTCATAATGATTCCTTTCTTTCAGAACGGGCTGAAACATGCCCGGTTTAATGGACAAACCTGAATGGCATTCTGCGGATTTGTTTGTCATAGTCTTAAACTATTCTGCAATAAATCTCAACTTTCTTCAATTACTTTTTCATGGAAGAAGGAAAAGGACGAAAGCTCGTCCTTTTCTCAACCCTTAAAGAACTGATCGACAATGCGCTTTGAAGCTTGCCCGTCTTCAAGATAACAGTATTTTTCCACGAATGCCTGGTATTTGTCACGGTAGTCATGCTTTACCCGCTCGATGTTTTCAACGGTGTCAATGATTTCTTGGGTGTTATATACGAATGGACCTGGTGCTTCTTCCTCGAAGTCCATATAAAAGCCTCGGATGTTGTTTTTATACTCCTCAAAATCATATGTGAAGTATAAAATGGGCTGTCCAGTATTTGCAAAATCAAACATGACAGAAGAGTAGTCGGTGATAAGGATATCCGTGATCAGGCTGAGTTCCTGTATTTCAGGATAACTCGATACATTATAGACAAAGGAACTGAGTTCTTCCGGAATCGACAGCTTGTTGCTGATGACCACGTGCATCCGGAGCAGAACGATGTAGTCATCACCCAGTCGTTCTTTCATTTCCTTCAGATCCATCTTGATATCGAACACGAACTTATTTTTTCCGGTGGTTTCATTATCCCTGAAAGTCGGTGCATACAGTATGACTTTTTTATCGTCAGGGATGCCCAGTCTGTTCTTCACTTTTCTTGCTAAATCATCCCGGTCCGGCTTATAGAAAAGATCATTGCGCGGATAACCGGCTTCCAGCACGTTTCCATTGTATTTAAAAGCACTTCTAAATGCTTTTGTCGCATATGAACTTGGTGAGACCAAGTGGTCCCATTGTTGAGTTGCACTGTGGACGCGTTCCAGATAATCATCAGAACGGCCCTGGATGTTCTCGATATCAAAGAGCATCTTTTTCAATGGTGTACCGTGCCATGTTTGAAGGTAGGTAACACCCTCGCGCTTTTTGATATAGGTAGGGAAGTTCTGGTTGTTTACCCAATATCCTGATTTAGCAAGGTAATAGAAATATTGCGGGCTCAGCCTTTTGATTTGTATGGTTTGTTCATCACGAACTGGCATCGTTTGATTGTATACCCAGATTTTTTTATAAGGAAGCCTTCTTTTTACGATTTCTTCATAAATATATCGGGGGCTGTCTGCATATTGCTTTCCGATGCCGCTTTCAAACAGGATCATATTTCTGTCAATAGGTACTACCCGTTTTGCTGCTGCATAAAACCACTTCATTGACGGGTGGTACCATTTGCTCCGGCGGTAACGGTTAAAGAGTCCGATTGCCAATGGATTTTCCATGATTTTTTCCGTTACGGGCTTTTTAACCTCGGCAGAATTAATTACATTGTAAATACGTTCAGAAGATTTTAAGTCTCTATATTTAAGGAATTTCCGGGATCTTTCATGATGTTCCGGAATCATGGTGAACGCACGGTTTTCGTATTCCTTGAGTGAATTCAGTAATTCATCAACATTTTTTACAATCGACCCAGGCAAATCATTATCCAGATCCAGATGTGAAGGACGCTTTCCGATAAAACGCTCACGGTCGAATTGATAATAGATGATCGGTTTATTCAAAAAGCTGAAATCAAATCCAACACTTGAGTAATCTGTAATCATCATGGTACTTTCTTTCAATAATCTTTGTACATCTACTTCACCCTGGTTTATTATGGTAACAGGCGCATCGGAGAAATATTTGGTAAATGTCTGCATATTCGGGTGCAGACAGAATACAATTTTCAATCCATTTTCATTGGCAAATGCATGAATACCGGGATGATAAACAAGCTCCCTGTAGCGTTCATAATATTCACTTTCAAGGAAGTCCTTTTCATTGGCAATCCAGTCGCGCCATGTAGGAATGATCAGCAGCTGATCTTTTTTTGGAATATCATCCGCCAGCAGCGTATCGAATCTTGATAAACCGGTGACGAAGACTTCTTTAGGATGATAGCCGAAATCCTTCACGATCATATCCTTTTCGAAATCGGAACTAACAAGGAAGAGATCCGTGTCGAAACCGGCGGCTCTTTTACCGTAATTGGCAACCATGTTTTTCGTTCCCATTACCCCATGCTGAAGGAAGACCTTCGTTCCTTTCACGATCCGTTTATAACGGGGAGTCCGGACAGGGTAAAGATAGTCAGGATGGTGGGAAGAAATGATTTTAGTCGCAATCAGGGAGTACCAAATATGTTCTTTTGATTTGAAAGTAATGACATTCCCATAAGGTTCAACATTTTGTCTTTCGGGAGAATCCTTTTCAATGACGTAATAGATATTTTTTTCCGGGTGGTTCTCTCTCATGTACTTAAAGAAGTGATAGCCTGTATCCTGTGCTTTATAAGGCCTTTCGCCGACCAGCCATACATCTTTGTTTTTATTCTTGATCCGGTGATACAAGGCGAATTTTTGTTTAGCTGCAAGGAAGGAAAAAGTATCTTTATCGTATTCATAGACTTCAAGCGATAAGTTGGATGCTTTGAATGTATAATAAGGATTGATGATTGAAACGGTATCTTTAGCTGTATAGTGGGTTTCCTTTACAAAATATCTTGATCTGAATGTCGGCCGCCCAACCCGTATGCGCTTTTCTTCCTGTCTGTCATGAAGTTTAAGATTCAGGAAAACGTCATAAATATCTTCTTTCAGGACTTCGCCGCGGCAGACTTTGGCAAAATCGACAACAGCCGAATATTCATATCGGTTCAAGCCATACTTCAATGTTGTTTCTTCGTTCCATTGAACGGAAGCGGGGCTGGTGAATTCCAAATTTGTACGGCGCCCTTTTAACGTCACATATGAATCCAGGACTTTTGAATTCCTTGTAAACAATTTCCCTGATAAATCAAGACTGCCGTTTTTTACAGAGACACGATCAATTTGAATTTTGGTAGGGGTGTCCGGTTCGCCGTTTAATAGGAATGAAAGATTCCCTTTCGTTGTTAAATAGCAGATTCCTTTCTGATCCTGGTATTCTACAAAAGAAAGTCCGCTGCGCGAAGTATGCATAAAGCGTCCCAGACGGATCAAATAGGTTGCAAATTTTTCATTATCTTTTTCCGTAAAGGTTGCTTTCGGTTCAATTGTCTTATATGCTTTCTCACTTAATTGACTAACCGGGACCGTAAGCTTTACATACCAGTCGAAAGCATGTTCCTCATCGATGTATCGGGAACTTAATTTCTTAATGAGGTCCTTGATAGAAAAGCGATATTGAAAATGATGTTTCACGGGTGATTGGTTTGCACTGACATTGAACCAATCATCGCGATTCGTACGGGAGACAAGCCAGAGCTCTTCTGCCACATAACAGTCCAAAGAAAGTTTTCCACTGAAAGACAGAAGGTCATCCTCCTGAAAAATGGTCATTTCATGTTTGAGCTTTGTCTTTTTAGTACTGCCATTGCCGTTCATTTGTTTGATCTTATTTAAAAGTTTCGTGAGCATATATCAGACCACCATTATCGTGAATTTTTTTCTGAAAAGTAAATATAGACCAATTCAATGATAAATGTTTTTTTAATTTTCGACAAGGTTTGATAATACCTGTGCTTATGGTTTAGTTTCCGCTGTGCAATAGAAATTATTATAGCTTATTCATTAAGGAAGAAGGAGTAAAAGCAGCCAAGGTTAAGAAATTGTAAATCGTTCGTTACGCATGTAATAAATATGAGATTCCTTTGTGTTTAGTGTGAAAGCGCCAGAGGTATAATCAAATAAAGATTTTAGTTTAGTAGGAGGACTTTAAATGACTCAATTGTCAGGGGATTTCGGTAATAAAGCAAGGGGGATAATAAATTCAAAGAAATTCACTGTAAGGAATCACCCCCGCAGCTTGATGAAAAAGATGCTGAATAAAGAGAAAAAAATCACGGTGGTCACGGCTGCTTACAATGCAGAGAAATTCATCGGTAAAACGATTGAATCAGTACTTAATCAGTCTTTGGGGGCTGATCAGATTGAATACATCATCGTGGATGACTGTTCCACGGATCAAACAGCTGAAGTTGCCGCATCTTACGCTTCCCAGCATAAAAATGTAACGCTCGTAACGCTGCATGAGAACACCGGATCCCCCGGAACCCCGAGGAATATAGGGATTGAATTGGCTACTGCAAAATATATAACGTTCCTCGACGCGGATGACTGGCTCCATCCTCATGGCCTAGATGCCTTATATTCAATCCTGGAAGAAACAAACGATGATTATGTGGTCGGTAAAACCATAAAAGTCGAAAAGGCGGGAGAAAGCGTCATTGGTGAATTTGCCTCGGTGAAGGAAAGGCGAAGCATCACACCATACGATGTCCCCCATTTCTTCTATCATATGGGCCCAACTGCAAGAGCGGTGAAGAGGAAGCTCCTGATGGAGCATGACATTCGATTTCCTGAAATGAGGTTCGGCGAAGATAAAGTCTTCTTCTCTGATATTTTCTTTAAAGCAGATGCTGTTTCAACGACTGCCCGGCCTGTCTACTATGTAAACAGACTGGAAGAAAACCAGGATTCATTGACAAGGACGACCGATGTCCTGGATAAACGAAGGAATGACCTTGAAATCATACGCTATATAAAAGCAAAGGAACTGCCTATTCATATGGAAAAAACGGCTCTTACAAGAATATATGAATATGATTTTCTAAGAACATTTGACAGCAACCTTTTTGTGAATTCGAAACACAAAGAAGATTTCTTTCAGTTGTTCAGGGAAGTTCTCGAGACTGCTAATGACTTAAGATATCCTTTTTTGGAGGAATTCAAGACACCTTTATTCAAGGCGGCAGCAGAGCTTTTCATAAAAGGGAAGCTTGATGATTTCACCAAGCTGTTCAAATGGCACAAAAAAGAAAAAAACAAACGCTATATCATTCAAGATGGCCTCCCTTTCTTTGAGATCCCATTTTTGGAAGATGAATATAAACAGATCAGGATTCCAATGCTTGCAATATCCGGGGATCAGCAACAGGAAGGCGAAAATGAATATAAGCAGACATTTCACGTTTATGGAGACTATATTAATGAAATAAATGAGGTTGTCATCAGAGATCGCACCAAGTTCAATAACGAATTGAAATGTGATGTGAAGCTGAAGGGGAATGAAGCAGCGTTCCTTGTGGATGTTGAAAAACTGGATGGGCTGGCTGACTCATTATATACTGTTTTTCTTCGCTATAACGAGTATCAATTGGCCAATATCAAGGTTATACCCAAAAATCATATCACGTATAAGGGCAGGCACTTCATTTTCTACACGACTAAGGCGGACAACCTTGGTCTTTCCATTAAGCCAGTCATGCAATGATTATAGAAACAAAGCGAACCTTTCACCGGGTTCGCTATTTTCATGGAAATGTAACGTACATTTAATGTCGAATTCGAACGAACCATGTTACATTTACACGAAAGTAAAATTGAGGTGAGTAATAGGATGGAACGAAACTATGCGATTGATTATCTGAAATTTTTTGCGATATGCGCTGTTATATTGATTCATGCAGGTCCTTTTGAAGAAGTCACCCTTCTCGGACTGGATGGGTATTATATAGATTTCACGATTGATACGCTTTCCCGCTTTGCCGTCCCGTTCTTTTTTATGGCATCGGGATATTTGTTTGCAAAAAAAATGAACCCTGGTAATCAAAACAGTGTTTATTTCAGCAAATATGTTTCAAAGCTAACCAAATTATTCGCAAGCTGGTTCATCTTCTATCTGATTTATGACTGGTTCAGTAATGTGATTGTGACTCGGGACATACCTTCTGTTTCTGAAACACTCGGGTATATTAAAGAAAACATCCGATTAGAAGTGTTCATTTATGGGGCAAGCCCTGGGTACCAGCTGTGGTATCTTGCCGCACTCATATGGAGTATAGTCATCCTTTATATATTCATTCACTTAAATAAATTGAATCTGCTCTTAGTAATCAGTCTTGGATTGAATGTGGCCGGTCTGTTCGGCCAGTCTTATTCCGGGTTGACCAGCCTCCCATTTGACACAAGGGACGCTGTATTCTTTGGGCTTTTGTACACGGCACTGGGGGCATTTGCAGCACAAAACGAGCACGCCGTTAAAACCAGAATCGGAGGCGTACACCACAGGACCTGGCTGTCTCTATCAATACTATTTTCTATTCTGCTAGTAATTGAAAGAGAGGTGACAGTCTTCCTGCTCGAAGGAAAGATCGGGGATTACTTCCTTCTCAGCATACCTGTTACCGTCACGCTGTTTCTATATGCATTATCCAAACCTGAATTAGGAAAAAACACGCTTATCTCCAAAATCGGAAAAGAATCCGCAGGCATCTATGTCATACATGTATTTTTTATTAAATTCATCCATCTGGCAACGGATCTGGCAGGGTATTCATATATGGAAGAAAATATCATTTGGCATATACTATTCAGCCCATTAGTCTTGATTCTGTCTTATGTATGCTATGAATTACTGCAAAAATTTAAAAAACAGATTATCCATCCGATGATAAGATTAAAGGGAATATCGCTCTCTGAATGGAAACAATAGAAGAAATTTCAATTGTAAATGTAGTGTAAATCTATTATGTTTTGGGTATTAAGTATGTAGTTCACTAAATATTCATTCAAGGTCTCTTGCGATAAGAAGTTACCTCGTTTAAAATGAGGTAAGATGAGAGAATGGCATTATTCGACAGTATTATTACGCAATTGTAAATTGCCTATAAACTCTATGTAAAGATTGTCTAGTATACTTGCTTAGTGAAATGCTTGAATGATAATTTACCAGTTTACTATAACCATAAGTCACTCGGATTAATTGTATAAAAAATTGTAGGATTTTGTTGAAGTTACAATTACAGGAGGAGAACATATAATGAAAAAAGTAATCACTTACGGAACGTTCGATTTACTTCATTGGGGTCATATCAATCTTTTAAAAAGGGCAAAAGAATTGGGAGATCATCTGACGGTGGCCATTTCTTCAGATGAATTCAATGCCATTAAAAATAAAAAGTCTTATCACAGCTTCGATAATAGAAAAATGATTCTTGAATCGATTAGATATGTTGATGAAGTTATTGCGGAAGAGAACTGGGAGCAAAAGGTAACTGATGTGGTAGAAAGAGACATCGATGTGTTTGTAATGGGAGACGACTGGGAAGGTAAATTCGATTTCCTTAAAGAGCACTGTGAAGTAGTGTATCTGCCAAGAACGATCGGTATTTCGACAAGTAAAATTAAAAAAGATCTATTGCATGTGAAATAATGATGAGAGAAGTTGCTGTCTCTCTCTATTTGTTTATTTTCAGCTTGATCTTTAAAATCAGCAAACTATTTTCTTTGCAAAATAAAGTTTCTTTTGTTGTATCATTCAGTGAAAATAACAAAAGTATTTATAAAGAGATGATACGACAAGATTTATCTTGTCGTACTCTTTTTTTAACGACGGAAAAAATGTATCCGGTTTTCTCGAAATATGAGAATGCCACTACGCTGGTATTTGAATTAAAAAAGCCGGTTGCTTTTTTTCGCTCCGTCTATCATCTGGCTACTTCTAAAGTCGTTTTTGTCGATAATTATTACGGGTTCCTTGCTGTTTCTGATTTTAAGCCTTCTGTTGAATGTATTCAACTATGGCATGCAAACGGAGCCATAAAAAAGTTCGGATTCAAAGATCCGTCCATAGAATCCAGAAGCGACCGGGCAAAACAGCGTTTTAAGTCAGTCTATGACAGGTTTAGCAAGGTTACAGTAGGGTCTGAAGCAATGGCAGAAGTATTCCGGGAAGCTTTTGGAGTGACAGAGAACAGACTTCTGCGCACAGGCATTCCCAGAACGGACGTTTTTTTCGATCAGACAGCACAACTTCGCGCGAAGTCAAAGCTGTTTCGAAAATACCCTTTTCTTAAAGACAAAAGGATTTTGCTCTATGCACCAACATATCGTGAGCATCAGCTGGTAAATGCCGAGATCGAATTGGATCTAAAGAAAATGGCGGATCATTTTAAAGAGGATTCGGTCCTGCTTCTGAAACTTCACCCGGCAATTAAGAATAAAATAAATATTCCGGTGGACCTGGAACATTTTGTCCATGATTTTTCGGGGCATCATCAGCTAAACGATTTATTATTCATCACCGATCTTTTAATCACCGACTATTCATCCATTCCATTTGAATATTCTTTATTAAACAGGCCGATCATATTCTATTTATATGACTTGGAGGAGTATGAAAAAGAGCGGGGAATTTGGGAAATTTTTATAAAATTCCTTCCGGGACCAATCGCGTACTCTTCAACAGATGTAATATCCATCATAAAAGAGGATAGATTCGATGAAGAACGTGTTCGTGCGTTTTCGACTAAATGGAATGAGTATTCAACAGGTAATTCCAGCAAGAATGTGCTGGATGTCTTAAAGGAGAAGCTTGATTAATGTCCCTTGAACAAAAGTAAAAAAGCCGAAGAGGTTCCCTTTGCGGGTTCCCTTCGGCTTTTTACGTTGTCAGTGCATTATTTTACATCGTAATAAGGTTTATCAAAGTAAAGAGTATAGTTATCCAATAATGAATAAAGACTAAAAATACTATCTACTTGTTTCGCAGCCCAGCCAATATCTGTCGCGTATTGGTGTGTGCCTTCAGGATTCCATCTCATTTTATAAAGAGTATCCTGTTGGAAACCGTCTCTGTATATATACCCTCTGCTGATCAGTTCGGCTCCGCCGATAATAGCTTTCTCAGGGGTGAACCAGCCTTGTTCATATGCGGTTTGAGCCCCGCAAGTCAGTGGGCAGCTGTCGTATGCACCGTAGCCATACATGTTGTATACTTTCACTCCGTTATAAACGACACCATTGGCAAGGTTAGATGTGCCATTACCCGTTTCAAGCAAAGAGTGTGAAATCAGGTATACTTCATTTACTTTGTACTTGCTGGCGGCATCAATGAATGCCTGGCCTTTTCCATCCAGTATTCCCTTGCCAGCCAAAACCTTCTCATTCACTTCTTTAACGCTTAGATTTGCGGGTAGAGAAAGTTTAAGGTACTGATAGTACTCTTTGCTTCCAAAAGTAAAGTTTGAAGGGTCTAAGTAATTCGCTACATCATCTCTTTTCGCATTCTTCCAAGTGATGCGAACCTCAACCCAGTCACCATGTGTTGCGATGACATTTACCCATCCGCCTTTCTTTACCAAGGATACGATATTCTCATTATTAGCCGTGGACATACTGGAACGTACATTTACATTATCTGTAACTGTCCAGGTTTTCATGTCTACATAAGAGGCCCAGATATAAGCAGGCTCATTACGGTAGAGATCAGTCTGCGGATTGTTTCTCATTTGAAGATCCAGCATTTCTTCAAAAGTCATTCCGTAACTTGTATTCTCCTGAATGACATCGGTCCCCAGGGTTTGGATATCGTCCTTATGGATATATCCGATCCTTGGTACCCCGTTCACATAGACTCTTGCCTCGTACCAGCTGGCGGAAAACGTTTTGAATACCAAGACATTCCCTTTTGGGTAACTCTTGATTACAGAAGAACCTCTTGACGCATAAGTGTATACATTCGTTGAATCTTTAAGGGAAATCCCTTCAAGGTCATCCTGTTGATCAAGGATATTTTCGACGTGGCTTGCATCGAGGTAAGCCGTTTTCTTTTTCCCATCGACATAAAATCCTGTTTCATACCAGCCGCTTACAAATGAATTAAAGTACAAGATCTTCCCTTGTGGATAGCTCTTTAAAACAGGGGAGTCAGTACTTGCATCTTCATAAAGATTGGTTGGCGACTGCAGTCCGATCCCTCTGAGGGATTTTTGATCCTGGACGCTGTTCTCAACATCTGCAGCATTGATGTATCCTGTTCTCCAGGCACCGTTTGCATACATCCTTGCTGAATACCATCCGTCAATGAATGTATCGTAGACAAGGACGCTTCCTGTCGGGTAGCTTTTCCATACAGGCGATGAGGTCGTAGCATCATGGTAAATAGGGGTGGTCTTCTTGGCGACCCCTTTAAGCCTGACCGGGTTTTCAGTTGCATTCTGTACGTCGGCTGCATTGATGTACCCGATTCTCCAGTCACCATTTGCATACATCCGTGCAGAATACCATCCGTCGATGAACGTATCATAAACCAGTACACTCCCTGTCGGATAGCTTTTCCATACATCGGATGAAGTGGATGCTGTATGATAGACCGGCGTGGTCTTCTTGGCAACACCTTTAAGCCTGACCGGATCTGCGGTTACATTCTGTACATCCTCTGCACTGATGTATCCGATTCTCCAAGCACCGTTTGCGTACATCCGTGCTTCATACCATCCGTCGATGAATGTGTCATAGACCAGGATACTTCCTGCAGAATAACTTTTCCACACAGGAGAAGAGGTCGTCGCATCATGGTAAACCGGAGTGGTCTGTAAAGCGACACCCTTCAACCTGACCTTTTCATTCGTTGCATTTTGCACATGGGAAGCATCGATATATCCGATTCTCCAAGCCCCTTGAGCATATACTCTTGCTTCATACCATCCGTTAATGAATGTATCGTAAACAAGTACACTTCCAGCAGGGTAACTCTTCCAAGTGCCAGATGATGCCGATGTTTTACGGTAGATCGGAGTAGTCTGTTTCGCCACTCCCTTAAGTCTTGTTTGTTCCTTCGGGAGTCCCTCGACATCTTTTACAGAAATATAACCTGTATGGGCGACGCCGTTTAGATATACTCTCGTAATATACCAATTCGAATTCAATGCATAGTACTTCAGTGTGCTCCCTTGATCATAGCTTTTAAGCTTCTTGGAAGCAGTTGATTGAGCCTCGTATACGGAAGTCGGGCTTTTCATGGCGATACCGCTGAAAATTTCACCGCTGAACTCCTGTACGGAAGCAGAGAACGTAGAAAAGGTACTTGTTTCTGTGGATTTTTTCTCCACATCGGCCTTTTCAACGATTTGTGAATCCTCTTTCTCAACTGGTTCTTCAGTCACACCTTCAGGAGATTCTTCTTCCTCCGCCGTATCGATTTCATTTTCTGAAACCGTTTCGTCTTCGGAGACGGCATCATCAGCAGGTTCAGTGGTTTCTTCTTCAGAATCCCGGGATGCTTCATCCGAAACAGGTGGTGGTTCGCTATCCGCCGGGTCCTGGGTTTGTTCCCCTTCAGGTTCCCCTTGGATGGCTATGTATTTACTTAATACATACCCCTCAACATCTTCCTCCGATTCGCTGTCGTAATAGCTTACTAATGAAAACGGAGAATCATCCACGCTTTCGGCAAGAAGGGAGACAGTAGCTTCACTTGGAAGTTCAAGAAGAATTTTACTCTCCGCCGAAGGCTCTTCATATAAGCTGATCACTTCTTCAGAATCTGATGAAACAGCCGCGTCGCTGACACTTGCTTCTGCTTCTGTACTCGTTTCTGCCTGTGCAAATCCTCCGAAATTAGAGAAAATCAGTAAAGCGGCCAACAAAGAAAAACAAATCTTTCTGATAGACTTCATGATATGTTCTTTAATCCCTCCATTAAATAATAATGATTAAGTAATTTACAAAAAAATTACTTATATGACAAAATAATTCTATCATATGTCGAAATATAAAAGAATAGTATTCTATAAATGTTATATTTTGCTAAATAGTTAGAAAGAACTAGAAATTTACCCAATTGTAACATAAGGTATATTGCAAATAATGCATGATGTGTTCAAATTTTGTAATCTAAATGAAATAGAAAGAGAGTGGAACAAAACAAAAAAGCAATTTCAGAGTAGTCTATTGATACCGCTAATGATTTCCGTGCAAAACTCCGCTTTTGCGGGAAGCCCGTGAGCTTTTTCTCCTTATTCAGGGTAGGAACTGTCCAGCTTCAGGGCTTAGAGGCACATGCCATAAGCCAAACCGCCCAAGAAGGCAAAGTGCGCCTTCCAGGCCGATTCGTTATGCCACACGCCTCTGAGCAAAGCCCTTCCTCATTTCGGTTAGGAGTCTAGTTTTGCACTCCCATCAACCGCTGGAAAAAGCTAAATCTAAATATCCCATTGAAGAAAATTAAACCCCGGACTAATTTGCCTCTTAGCGTGCTAATTAGTTCGGGGTTTATATAGACTAAAACACTTTTTTAGTATGTTTTTTGGAAGTACCCATAAAAAGTCATGTTGTCACGAGGTTATTCTTCTCCAAAGTAGTTTCCTTTTATGATCAGGTTTGATAGTTCCAATACCTTCTGCTGGTCTTCGGTTAATCCCTGTGAGACAGATTGGGCAGTGATGGAGAGGGGCTTTTCCACATACCCTCCGCTTGGAATCAGAACGCTGCCTGACCCAGACCTCAGCAGGTTTGTTCCCAACATAGCATTGGGCCCATTATCACGTAAGTTCATGATCGATTCAAGGGTCGGCAAAACATCGATTTGTCCTCCGATTGTTTGACTGATTTCCCCTTTGATGGATGGATGATAAATCATGAACGGGACGGTTGCAAATTCCCTGTACCACTCTTCGTCTGTAATATCCTTCTGCATCCATTTCTCGACCTGCTGTTTATCACGGTGGAAGATACCGTTATGGTCGCCGTACAGTACGATGATTGAATCCTCCAGCAGTTTCTTTTCTTTCAATGACTCCAAAAATAACCCCAGTGCCTCATCTGTGTACTTTACGGTTTGAAAATAATTACCCAGCAGCGAATTGTAGAGATCCGGCCGCAGGGCCAGTGATTGTTTTTCTTTTTCTATTTTATAAGGCATATGATTGGTAAGTGTCACAAGGAAGGAGTAAAAAGGCTGTTTTTGATCGGCAAGTATCCGGGCTGTTTCAGTGAACATCTCTTTATCACCGACACCCATCCCGACGATTTCTTTTTGGGGAAACTGTTCAATGGTCACGTATTTTTCAAAGCCGAGTGAAGGGTACATCTCATGGCGGTTCCAGAAAGTTTTCTCATCGGCATGTACGGCAAGAGTTCCGTATCCATTTTCCTTCAACAAACTGGCAAGCGAATGATAAGTGTTGGAAGGGTAGCGGAAGAACACTGATCCTGAGTTGATCGGGAAGAGGGAGGTCTGGGTCAGAAATTCTGCATCCGAGCTGTTACCGCCGATGGTCTGCGCATAAAAGTTTGGAAACGAGATGGAATGGTCCATCATCTTATTCAGTGTCGGGGTGATTTCCTGACCGTTCACCTTCTTATTCAGAACAAATTGCTGCAAGGATTCCACCTGAATAAGGATTAGATTCTTCCCTTTGCCGATTCCTTCATATTTCGTTTCTTTTGTGTATTCTTCCTTCTTATTAAACTGCTCTTCAATCAGCTGTCTGTCTTCCGAAGAAAGGGTGAAGTTCGCATCCCTGACATGGAAATACGTATCGAGGGCGTGGTGGCCCATGATCCCGTACTGAACCGTCTGATCGAGTGAATCATAGGCCTGGACCGGGTTCTTCAGCTTATCGATCAGCATCAATTTTACAGGCTTCATGAAAAGTCCCATCACTCCGAATATGGCAAACGGCAGGACCCCTTTCACGATTGAAGTGCGTTTTTTATAGACAAAAGACCTCTTGAAAATAAAGAAAGGCAGTACGAGCAGGTCAAGGAAATACACCACATATTCAGGCTGGAACAAGTACAGGATGCTGTCCCCGAGACCGGATAAATTCGACGTCTGATAAAAGGTGGCGATGGTGACAGGCGAGCTGTAATAATCCAGGTAGAGAGTATTGCTCAATAACAGCAAACTTATGAAAAAACTGACAGCATATGAGAAAATCAACCTTCCCTTATTCCGGAAAAAATAAGACAGGGCATAGAAAATGAACAGAAATCCCAGCGACGTCGAGTAAACCCCGCTGGACACGGGGGTATCGGTCAATAGATGAAAAAGAATGATTTTAATGAAGAGAAAAATATAGAACAGCTCATTGCAGTAACGGACAAATAACTCTTTTGGTGCTTTCAACCCTTGCATCAAACCCTCACATCCTGCTTAAGTATATAGATAATAGTGTATGATAGCCTTGTCCCGACTATTCGTACCGGGGAGTATTTCTCATTCAGAAGGGAATACAAAAAAAGACGTTATTTTTGTGATAAAATAAGAAAAATTTCAATTGAACTCAGGCGGTGAAGAATGTATGGATGAAAAAGCAGCAGTCATCGGAACAGGCAGCTGGGGAACGGCGCTTGCCATTGTCCTTGCTGATAACGGTTACAACGTAGAGATGTGGGGAAGAAGCAAAGAAGCGGTAAAAGAAATCAACGAATCCCATACGAATGAAAAGTACTTGAAGAGGTGCAGCCTCCCTGATAACATCACGGCAGCATCAAATCTGGGAGATGTACTAGGCGGGACCAATACCATCGTTTTGGCTGTCCCGACAAAAGCCATCAGGCAGGTGCTCAATGATATACAGAAGGTTCAAAGCGAACCGCTCACCATTGTCCATGTCAGCAAGGGAATTGAACCTGATTCCTTATTGAGGATATCCCAGATCATTGAACAGGCGATGGAACCAGAAAATCTTGAAGATATCGTGGTCTTATCAGGACCAAGCCATGCAGAAGAAGTGAGTCTGAGGCATCCGACCACCGTTGTTGCATCGTCCGGGAACCTTGAAGCAGCGGTTAAGGTCCAGAATATGTTCATGAACAATCAATTCAGGGTGTATACCAATACGGATATGGTCGGCGTCGAAATAGGCGGGGCCCTCAAGAACATCATTGCCCTTGCAGCCGGAGTGGGGGACGGCCTCGGATACGGGGACAATGCCAAAGCAGCCCTCATCACCCGCGGACTGGTGGAAATATCAAGGCTCGGCGTCAAAATGGGAGCAAACCCTCTGACGTTCTCCGGATTGTCCGGTATCGGCGATCTGATCGTCACCTGTACAAGCGTCCACTCCCGTAACTGGAGAGCGGGGAATATGCTCGGTAAAGGAATGAACCTTGACGAAGTGCTCGACAATATGGGGATGGTCGTCGAAGGAGTCAGAACGACGAAAGCTGCTAAGCAGCTGGCCGTCGAGTACGGGGTGAGCATGCCGATCACGGATGCCCTCTATGATATTCTCTTCAACGGCGTGAACGCAAGGGAAGCGGTCGATCAGCTGATGCAGCGGAATAAGACGCATGAGATGGAAGATTTGGTCGTTTTACTGGGGGATGCTTTGGAAGAAGAGTGAGATGGAAGTTAGTTAGTTGGGGACCGCCTGGGGGCGGTCTTTTTGTTTGGGGTGAGTCGGGTATAGGGTGAGGTGCCAGGAACAAAGTGGTGGGATTGTGCCAGGAACAAAGGGATGGATTTGTGCCAGGAACAAAATGGCAGGGTTGTGCCTGGTACAGCAGGAGGGGAAAGATGAGGTTGAGCCAGACTCAAAAGGCAGGGATTGTGCCTGGCTCAAATAACTAAAATTGTACCTGGCTCAAAAACCTGGAAATGATTCTGGCTCAAATTGCGGGGATTGTACCTGGTACAAATCAACACAAATGTACCAGGTACAATCCAACCTCGATGTACCTGGTACAAAACACGGCTAATGTACCTGGTACAAAACACGGCCAATGTACCAGGTACAATCTATCCCACCTGTACCAGGTACAACAACCCCAACATCCCAACAACCCCAACAACCCCAACAACCCCAACAACCCCAACACCCAACTCCAAACTACTCCACCTTCACCCGCTGATCATTAATCGCCTCATGATATATTTGCTCATACTTCTCAGCCGCAAACAAATGCGAATACTCCCGCTCAATCTTCCTCCGGGCACTCCGGGCAAGCTGATCACCGAGCTCGGGTGAATTCAACACTTCAATGATGGCATTTGATAAAGCGTCCGTATCACGTTCCTGCACCAAAATCCCGTCTACATGATCCGCGATGATTTCCTTCAGGCCGCCGACTGCCCCTGCAATGACAGGCGACGAAGAGCCCATTGCTTCCAATGCAGAGATGGAAGTGGCTTCTTCGACACCGTACGAATGGATGCTCGGGACGAGGACAACGTCTGCGACTCCGTACAGATACTTCATTTTTTCATGCGCGACCGTGCCAAGCAGCATGACATTGTTTCCCAGTCCCTGTTTCGCGACTTCTTCCTTGATGGCCGGCATCTGCTCGCCTGTCCCCGCATAGACAAGCACAGTATCCGGATGTTTATCCAGGACCTTTCGAAGGGCAAGTGTCGGATAGATGACCCCGTTCTTCTCCGTCATCCTCCGGGGTACAAACAGCATTTTCTTATCTTCGGGAATGCCGAATTCTTCACGGATGCCCGAAAGGTCCAGCTTAAGCGGATTGAAGTCTTCCACATCGATGAAATTCCTGATGGCTGTGGCGCTCACTCCGGCAATTTTATATACATAGTCCTTGATCCTCTGATCCACTGTCACGACACGGGATGCATGGATGTAGGCTTTCTTTTCCCTTTCCCTGATCACAAGGTCTTCTTTGCTGCCTTCTTTGATTGCTCCCCGGCTGATGGCTTCGTAGGAGTAATAGCCATGTACGGTTTCAACGACCGGCAGGCCAGAAGATTCTGCTGCCAGGGTGGCGTAGACATCCTGTGAGTTGATGACATCGTACTCGTTCTTCATCCGTTCGAGCTGTTTGCGGATCAATGTCATCCGGTTCTCGTCGTTCATCAGCTGCCCGGACCCCGGCTTGAACTTGCTTGCGATGAATCCCGGTGCCTGCGCATACGCTTTTCTGAGCAGCGGATTAAGCTGGGTGAAGGACAGCACGTCCACTTTATGGCCCCTTGCCTCAAGTCCGTTCTTAAGTGTCGCTACATGGGTGGAGAGTCCGCCTTCATGCGGATAATCGAAGATGGTCGTGATCAATATGTTCATATTAAAAACTCCTTTTTGTAAGCTTATGGACCAATGGCTTTACGGTATGTACCTTAAATGCAAGTGACAGGGCCAGGTAGAGGCCGAATATGGTCAGGGTGAGGACGGTGGTTTCAAGCAGTACGTTCATTCCTGCAGGCACCACATTCACCACTAACAGGGCAGCGCCGGACACCAGCACGGTTACTGACAAGATCTTGCCCGTTTCTTTCACAAAACCATTCCGGTAGTCCGCATCAGCGTTATGCCGGCGCAGCAGATAGCCGAACAATACCACACACTGGATCAGCATCGAAATGCTGGAAGCGAGCGCGATTCCGCCAACCGCCATCACATTGGACAGCAGAACGCTTAAAACAATGTTAACCGCCACTGCCCCCAGGCAGGAATACATCGCAAATTTCGTCTTCTTCAACGCATAAAACCCGTTCATCAAAAAATCCCTTAAGGCAAAAAAGACAAGGCCGGCTGAGTAAAACAGTAAAGCCTGATTCGTGATATCGGTCGCCTCACTACTGAATTCACCGCGCTGAAAGGCGAGCTGGATCAGGTTTTCCCCTGAAATGACCATCAGGATCATAAACGGGATGCTGGCGAAAATAATGAGTGACGCACCGCGCTGTATGATACTGAAAAACTTCTTATAACTCTCCAATGCACCTTCCACGATCGATGGATAAAGAACGGTGATCAGCGGCGTCAGGATGACGCTGAGCGGCAGCCACAGCAGGCGGTTGGCATAGTTCAATGCAGACACGCTTCCTGTTTCGAGCCCAGTCGATACCATGCGGTCGACGAGGCTGTTCAGCTGGACGCTGATGGCTGCGATGATGATCGGGTAGAACATCACCATGATCCTGACGATTTTTTCTTTGTTCTTCCTGAATTGAAAATTAAAGCCGATATCCGATTTTTTAAAAGAAGGATACTGGACCAGGAACTGACCGAGTGCGCCGATCAAGACACCGACTGACAATCCGTATACTCCGTAAGTCGATGCCAGCAGCACGGTCGCCAGGATGATGACAATATTCTGGACAGTGGCGGAAAACGCCGGCAGGACGAATTGTTTATTGGCGTTCAATACCCCGGTCGAGATCGATGTCAGCGTAAGGAACACCATGCTCGGGATCATGATCCGGGTGATTTCCACAGCAAGTGCCGATTGTTCTGCATTGAAGCCGGGAGCCATTACGGCTATCAAGGGTTCAGTGAACAGTAGGGCGACTCCGATAAACAGGACAGACACGACGAGCAGGAAGGTTCCCAACAGGCTCATCAGATCCCTGGCGTGTTCGTTGCTTTTGCTCCGCTCCTCCATGAAGAGCGGGATGATCCCCGCCTGGATGGCGGTACCGATGGCGGTAAAAAGAAGCATCGGGACAAGACTTGCCACGAAAAAGACGTCGGCGGCATCGGACGTTCCGAAATAGGCCGCGATGATGCTTTCCCGGGCGAAGCCGAGAAGCTTGCCTATACCAGATATGATGGTGACTAAACCGACTGATTTGATCAGGGTGGATGCTTTCATGTAATTCCTCATTTTTAATCTGATTTATTATGTCAGACGCTATCCCAGCTCTCCTTTTGAGTCAAGCTTTTTTATTGCACCTTCCCGTAAGAAGTACCCCAGTGCAGCATAAAAATACAGGGTCAGGATCTTTTCCTCCAGCACGTTATAAAAGAGTGCCATCGCCAGGATCGCGATCAGGAAAGAAAAAAGGAAGGGGGTGAGCGGATGCCACCTGTTTTTCCAGCATTTCCTGATGATGGACACCACAAATGCCAACACGAGAATGGTACCGATCGTACCGGTCTCGACCAAAAGCTGGATATATTGATTGTCTGAGTACATCCTGTCAGGAAGCTGGTATTCTTCTGCAATAGGAGAGCCATAGCTCAGCGTGGCCGAGTCCCCGTAAGTCCCGAATCCGGTACCGATGACAGGGTGTTCCATATAGATTTCGAGTCCCTTGAAGACGACGTAAAGCCTTCCCCATTCAGAACTTTTCTGTATGATTTCATCAGAGAACATTTCCTTGAATCGTTTTGAGAAAGTGGACGACGTCCGGCTTTCCTGCTTTGGTCTCTTATCTTTTTTGACAGTTTCATCCGATGTATCATGCGATTCAGTTGAATGATCCGCAAGCCCGGCTGCAGCATAATCCCTTGCCATATTGGCCGGATAATAAATGATGGCAAGCCCGGCCACAGCTGTGAGGATCAGTTTTACTGCCATCCTCCAGTTTCTGCTCAATAAAAAGTAAAGTACATAAGCGATTCCGAATGCAAGGATCGACCCGCGTGAGAAGGTCAGGCATAAGACGCCAAGCATCAGGATTGAAGCGGAAATCAGCCAGGCTTTGTACTTCTCTGAAGTCTGCCACAAATAAAGGGAGGCAAACAGGCAAATCGAAAGATACGTCCCGAGAACATTCGGGTTGGCGGTCAATCCGTATACCCTCATTTCATTGACAGAAGAAAGATTCCACTCTTCCCACGCCCGAGGCACCAGGATGGTGCGGTGCCCGATGAATTCAAACAGTCCATGAAAAGATAAGACAGCTCCCGTAATGATTGTAATCCAAAGGAATCTCCGGACATCTTCCCTGGAAACATCAAGTTCTGCAATAATGAATATCACTAGGAACGTAATGATGAATGCCCTGTTTTGAAAAATGATGGCCGACAGCCCGACGCCGGTTGAGAAGGCAGCGATCGTACCGGTCAAACAGAACCCTATGAAAGCCAGGGTGAACGCAAATTTTCTCACATAGGCTCCCGGTTTTTTTAACATATGTACAAATGTCAATAAAAAGAGAAGCAGGATGACGATGTCCCCGGTAAGCTTAAGCCCGCCGTTTACTTCTATTAAAAATGGCCGTAATGGGAAGTATACAAATAAGAAAAGAACACCGCTCACTTTATCTTTAAAAATGAGTGCGAGAACGGCAAGCGTACAAAGGTACGCGGCAATCGGATGTTGAATGAGCAGCGGAACCAACACCCCGATGACGAGGAGAAGAAGGATCCTCCGGTTTCTGGTCAGCAAAAAAATACCACCTTCCTGATGATGCTTTCGTGAAAAGGTTACCTCTAGTATTAGCTTAATAAAGAAATTTATAGTTTTATTTAATGTTTTGTAAAGATTCATAAAGAAACGATGAAGAATCGGTAACAGCGATTGAAGAACATCTTTTTTATTTTATTATAGATGCGGAAAGGAAATTCCTCTAAAAAAGATCGGATGATGGATGTCATTGTACTGTAAACATTTTTAACCTCATAGCTATTTCAGTATGGGCGCGACTGAGATAGAATGGAAAATAAAGTTTATCGTCGAAAGGTAGTAGAAGAAATGGAGAATCAATTTGTACACATTCTGGATATTCCTTTTTTAAATAAAACAAAAAATGATGTGGTAAATGACGTTTTTCATCAATATCTTAAAGAGGGGAAAAAAGGATTCATCGTGACCGCGAATCCGGAGATCGTCATGCAGGCACAAAGGGACCGTGAATACTTCTATACCCTGAGCAAGGCCGACTTCATTGTACCGGACGGCATCGGGGTCGTCATTGCGTCAAAGATGAAGAAAAAGCCGCTTAAGGAGAGGGTGCCCGGATTTGAATTGGTGGAGGATTTCCTTGCCTTAAGCAATCTCCATCACCTGAAAGTGTACATAGTGGGTGCCAAGGAAGAAGTCCTTGAGAAGGCAGCGAAGAATATCAGGACCGATTATCCTAAATTACAGCTCGCAGGGTACCATCACGGATACTTCGACGATGAAGATGAATCTGTGATTGAGGAGATCCAAAGAGTGCAACCGGATCTTGTCCTCGTTGCCCTAGGATTTCCCCGGCAGGAAAATTGGATAAAGCGGAATATGCCAAAAGTGGAAAAAGGCGTGTTTATCGGAGTCGGCGGAAGTATCGATATCCTTGCCGGACACTTGAAACGTGCTCCGGTATTTTGGCAGAAGGTCCATCTGGAATGGTTTTACCGCCTGCTTCAGCAGCCTTCGAGATGGAAGAGGATGCTCGTGATCCCCAGGTTCCTGCTCAGGGTCCTTACAACCCGGGGATAGTGATTTACTGACTTTGCAGCAGAAAGGATTTTTTAAATGAAAGTCTTACATCTGAATGCCGGGAATGAAACCGGCGGAGGCATGTTTCATATCCTTTCTTTATTAAACGAGTTCAATCACTCGGAGTTTTATTTGGGTGTGTTCGAAAAGGGGGAAATGTACGAGCGGGCCGTCGATTCGGGCATTCAAGCCGTCCTTTTCCCCCAGAAGACCAAGTTCGATTTTTCCATCATCAGTAAAATAACCCGCTTCATCCGTGAAAATGAGATCGATTTTATCCATACGCACGGCGCCCGTGCCAATTGTTACGGAGCACTGATCCGGTCATTAACGGATGTGAAATGGCTGGCGACGGTTCATAGTGATCCGCGGGATGATTTCATGGGGAAAGGCGTCCGGGGCAGATTGTATACTTGGGCCAATAAAAGGGCCCTGAGAAAGGCGGATCATTTACTGGCCATCTCGGAGCGGTTCAAGAAAATTTTAACGGCAGGTTTCAATGTTTCACGGGAAAGGGTATCTGTCATGTTAAATGGAATCGACTTCGATAAAAAACTGCCGGAGCCTTACAATAGGGAAGAGCTAGGACTTTCAGAAGTAGACTTTGTTATTATCATGGTCGCAAGGCTCGAACCGGTGAAAGGTCATAAGGTTGCTTTGAAGGCTCTGCAAAAAGTGAACGCCGCCCATAACGGGAAAGTGAAGCTTCTCCTTGTCGGAGACGGACAGCAAAGAGAAGAATTGCAAAGATGCACAAATGAACTTGGACTGGAGAATGTTGTGAATTTCCTGGGACACCGGAATGATGTCGAAAAGATCTATCCGGTTTCCGATTTGGCCATCCTCACTTCCTACAGCGAAAGCTTTCCCCTTGTGCTGCTTGAAGCCGCACGTGCCGGTTTGCCGGTGATCACTACCGATGTCGGCGGGGTAGATAAGCTCATCCCGGATGACAGCTGCGGATGGATCATTCCAGTCGAAGATTCTGAGGCGTTGGCTGACAGAATCGGTTCGGCGGTGAAACTGAAGGATACCGGACAGCTTTCAGGCATGGGCAAAAAGTTAGAAAGTTACAGCAAAAGACATTTTTCTATAGAGCAATTCGCCAATAACGTATATAATGTATATTTGAAGTTACTAAATTGACCATGTATTAATTACCTGTTTCGCTAATCACGGTAACGGGTAACTTAACTACAAGAGGTGTGACAATTATGTTAATTACGACCTTAATCATTTGTTTTTTGTTAACGCTGGTCTCGACACCATTAGTCAAAAAACTTGCTTATAAAATAGGGGCCACCGATAAGCCCAATCACCGGAAGGTACACCAGAAGATCATGCCCCGCCTTGGAGGCTTGGCAATCTTCATCGGTTTCATCATTGGATTTTTGATTCTTCGCCCGGAGGATCCGTCTGTATGGCCCATCATCCTTGGGAGCATGGTGATCCTTCTTACGGGTATGGCAGATGATATCTTTGAATTGGCGCCGCGCTATAAATTCATCGGGCAGCTGATCGCCGCATTCATCGTTGTACTCGGCGGGGTACAGATTGAATTCATCAACCTTCCATTCGGCGGACAGATTGAATTCGGGATGTTCAGCATTCCGATCACGATTATCTGGATCGTGGCGATTACGAATGCAATCAATTTCATCGACGGCCTGGATGGTCTTGCTGCCGGTGTTTCCACGATAGCACTTGCGACGATCGGATTCATGGCAGTCATGAAAGGCGACGCTTTTGTGATGACGATGGCTTTGATCCTGCTCGTGAGCACACTTGGATTTCTTTACTTCAATTTTCACCCGGCAAAAATCTTCATGGGTGACACAGGGGCGTTGTTTCTCGGGTATATGATTGCGGTACTTTCCATGCTTGGATTCAAGAACGTTACAATGATCTCACTCATTATCCCATTGATCATTTTAGGAGTGCCGATTTCGGACACGTTCTTCGCCATCCTTCGAAGGAAGATCAATAAGACGCCGATATCCGCGCCTGATAAATCTCACCTGCATCACTGTTTGCTGCGGCTTGGATTCACTCACAAGCAGACCGTCATCCTGATCTATGCGATTGCAGCCATGTTCAGCCTTGCAGCGATTATCTTTTCAATGTCGACAGTATGGGGCGGACTTATCGTTATCGCGATTCTACTCGTTGCAATCGAGGTTTTCATTGAAAGCATCGGACTTGTTAATTCGAATTATCAGCCTTTGTTGAAATTTGTTAAGGCAAGAGGTACAAGAAAATAAGGTAAAAGCAGGGGATATTCTTCCCCTGTTTTTTTATGCTCTCATTCGACAAAATTGGATGGAATATTACATTTTGTTACAAATCCAAAATAAAATATAGCAATTCGTGTTCAGTATGATAGAATTTACTTTGGTTAAAAATTTGAAAATTTCAACGTGAACAGACTAAAAAAAGGGAGAAAGAATTAATGGTTTTCAGTAATTTGGTTTTTATTTTCATGTTCCTGCCGGTCGTTCTTTTCTTTTATTTTATTGCAAGGAAAGAATTGAAAAACTTTGTCCTTATTTGTGCCAGTCTTGTCTTCTATGCGTGGGGAGAACCAAAGTATGTGTTTCTGATGCTTTTCTCCATTCTATTAAACTATATATTCGGACTGGCCATCGATTACTTCAAGGATCAGAAGCTCAAGAAGGTGATGGTCGCATTAGCGGTGATCGGAAACCTTGCGATTCTTGGATATTATAAATATATTAATTTCCTTATTGATAATCTAAATCAGGTTTTTAATCTGAATATCAATGCAGAGAGCGTTCCATTGCCAATCGGTATATCATTTTTCACCTTCCAGGCCATCAGTTATATCATTGATGTCTACAGGAAAGACACAAAGGTACAGAAAAGCTTTCTGGACCTTACCTTATACATCTCACTTTTCCCTCAACTCGTAGCGGGTCCGATTGTCCGCTACAATACCGTGGCTGAACAGATCAAAAGCCGGATATCCACTCATGCAAAAGTGGCAGAGGGAATCCGCCGGTTTATAGTTGGATTATCAAAAAAAGTGCTGCTTGCGAATGGTTTCGGGGAAATTGCCGATACCATCTTTGCCATGAACCCAAGTGAAATGAGCATAGCGACTGCATGGCTTGGAATCGCCGCCTATACACTGCAGATTTATTTTGATTTCTCAGGCTACAGTGATATGGCGATCGGTTTAGGGAAGATGTTCGGATTTGATTTTGAAGAGAACTTCAATTTCCCTTATATTTCGAAGAGTATCGCAGAGTTCTGGAGAAGGTGGCATATCTCTTTGGGGACCTGGTTCAAGGATTATGTATACATCCCGCTTGGCGGTAACAGGGGAAGCACTTTCATGACGGTACGGAATCTCCTCATTGTCTGGACCATCACCGGATTCTGGCATGGGGCCAGCTGGACCTTCATGGCATGGGGCTTCTATTATGGGTTCCTCATTGTACTCGAACGTCTCGGGCTCGGCAAACTGCTATCCAGATTGTGGGCACCCTTACAGCATGCGTATGTTCTCATATTGGTCATGATCGGCTGGGTGTTCTTCAGGGCTGACAACTTCAGTTACTCATTTGAATTCCTCCAGACAATGTTCGGTTTCAATCAGCATATCCTGACTGACACTCAGGCCCATATCACCTGGAATGATAATTGGTACGTATTCGTACTGGGGATCATCTTCAGTACACCGGTATTTGTGGCGCTGAATCGCTGGACGCTGGAGAAAATTGGGGAAAGCAAATTCATGAACACTGCTTATCAGGGAATGAAATACGCCGGCTATATGATTTTCATGGTGCTGGTTACGATTCTTCTGGTGAATTCAACATATAATCCGTTCATTTATTTCCGATTCTAAAAGAGGGGGATATCATTGTTAAATAAGATATTTATCGTGGCTTTTTTGACGTTTATCTTCATCATGGCCCCCTATATTCAATTTATGGGAGCCAATGAAGTTTCACGATTTGAAAACAGGAATCTGCAGCAGAAGCCCGACATGACGATTGACAAGCTTACGGATGGGACCTACATGGAAGAATTCGAACAATATTTTACCGATCAATTCCCGGGGAGGAATGTATGGGTGAAATCATATCTGAATTTCCAGAGGTCCACCGATAAAACGTTTATTTATGATTATTACATTACGGATCGAAATTGGATCATGCCGAAGCCGGATACTTCCTACCGGACGAAAGATATGAAAAAGGTTGTGAAAAATCTGGAAGGCGTTAATGATACGGCTGAAAAAGCAGGTTCAAGATTGATTTATGTATCGTTGCCGCATAAGGTAAATCACGTCAATATCGATAAGCCTTCCTATATAATGGAAGATAAAGGAATAAAGAGTAAAAACTTTATGATGGACCAGCTCGATCAGACAGATGTAGAAGTACTTGATATAGGGAATAAGATGGAGAAGGAATTATCTCCGGAACAAATAAATTCCCTTTATTATAAAACAGATCATCACTGGAATGTGAACGGAGCATTCTACTCGTTTGAAAAGCTTGCTGACCACCTTGACATCCCGGTTGATGAAAAAGACTATAAAGAAGAGTGTTTTACAAACAAGGCATTCGAAGGAAGCTATAATCGTCAGCTCTACATGATGGTGGATGCTTCCAATGAGAATATGTGCATCAAATACCCGAAAGAAGAGTTTGATTCCTATAAGGTATCTGCAAACGGAAGGAACGTTTCTGTCGATGATGTCTTTGCGCTGGCAAGGAAAAAGGAAGAAAAGCTGGTAGAATATAAACATCTGTTTACAGGTGATTATGCTATGCTCAGTATTGAAAATCCCCTTGCAGACAATGATAAAAAAGTACTTATTTCGAAGGATTCCTATACCAACCCGATGGTTTCCCTGATTGCGCAGAAATTTGCCCAAATTGATGTGGTTGATTTAAGACACTATAAAAAGAAGACCTTTGAACAGCTGATAGAAGAAAACGGATATGATTATGTGCTCATCATGATCAATGACGATAAGCTCATCGGTCCTGTTTATAATTTTAATTAACACAGCGGAAGGCAGCTCTTTAGAAGGGGCTGCCTTTTTTATTACTGAAGCAGGCAATGCAGAATGCAAAAATAAAAAACGCACGGCCGGTACATTGACGGCCGTGCGTTTCTTATTATTTACAGCGATCAATAAGAAGCAGCATCGCTTTCTTCTGTATCATAAGTATCTTCACCGTTGTTGAGGTCCTCTGTAGAATCTTCCGAACTGTCTGCAGTGTTAGTCTCCACTTCCAAGTGTTCCTGTAATTCAATGGCTGTATTCGCTACACTGGTATCATCGAGCTGCCAGTAATACACACCATCAATATATGAATCTTCCCCTTCAAGCGAGAGGGTGCTCATATCAAGCTTTTTCTTGAGTCCGTAGCTGGATAAAGCTTTCATCTCATCAAACGTCATATTGGTTTCCATATTGTCTCCGATCGCCTGGATGATATCATCGTACTTCGTCAAGGCATTGGCAGAGACTGCTTTTTTCATGACACCTTTCAGGATCTCCTGCTGGCGTTTTCCGCGTTCGATATCGTTGTCCATTTTCCGTGTCCGTGCAAGTGCAAGAGCTTCTTCACCATCAAGCATCTGCATTCCCGGCATCAGGTGGATGGCATCTTTCGTATCGGTGGAATCCTGTTCGTACATTTCATATGGGACTTCGACATTGATGCCGTCCAGGGCATCGACTACATCGATAAATGCGTGGAAGTTCATTTTGACATAATAATCTACAGGGATATTAAATAAGGTCTCAACCGCTTCAATGGAAGCTTTCGGCCCCCCGAAGGCATGAGCGTGATTGATTTTTGTGTTGTAACCTACTTCCGGAAGGTATACATAGGAGTCACGGGGGATGCTGACAAGCTTGACTGACTTTTCTTTTTCATTCAAAGTTGCAAGCATCAAGGCATCCGACCGGGTGGAGCTTCCATAGTTACGAGTGTCGCTTTCATCCACACCGATGAATAGGATGGAAACGTTGTCGATATTGGGGTCAACCTGCTTGTCACGGAGGTCTGATTTTTCCCTTCCTTCTATATTATTGAAGGAATCATTGAAAACAGTCTCGGCTTTTTTATAAAGCAGCGCACCGTAGCCTGCAACCGAGAATGTGATGATCAGCAGGGGGACGATGATAAAATAAAAAATCCTCCTCCTGCGTTTTTTCTTTCTTTGCTGCTTAGAGTTGTAACGATCCATTTATTGTACTCCTTTATAACGGGATGGTGTAAGTTTCTCAAAAATTCGACGAATTAACCTAAGTTTCATTCTACTATGCATTCTCTTTACCGTAAAATAAAAATTTCATTACAAAAATAAAGGGACGGGTCTTGAATTTGCCAAAGACCGTCCCTTTCCCCGTTATTCCACTAAAGTTTCAAGGTATTCAACTTCCCCTTCTGTGATTTTTCCCTGTCCGTTTGTAAGTTCGGTGATCCAGTCGATAAATGAATCCTTGGCGGCTTCCTCAACATAAACGTCCACTTCCACCGCATCAAGATAATGAATGTCTTTCAATTGATAATGAGAGGACCGCACTTCGTTCTCGACTTTCCCGAGCCATGTGTAGTCAATCTTCGTTTTCATGATGCGCATCAGCTTTCTTTCCACAACTCCGGTGGCATTAAGACCTTCTGATACAGACTTCCCGTATGCACGGATCAACCCTCCGGCACCCAGTTTGATGCCGCCGAAGTAACGCGTGACCACGACGACCGTGTCTTTCAAGCCGCGCTTTTTCAGCACCTCGAGCATCGGAACACCTGCCGTTCCGCCCGGCTCCCCGTCATCGTTCGCTTTCTGGATCAGATCATTCTCACCGATCATATAAGCGGAGCAGTTGTGATTCGCATCCCAGTGCTTTTTCTTTATTTCAGCAATGAAAGCCTGGGCCTCTTCTTCAGTTTCTGCCCTGTTCAGGAAGGCAATGAAGCGTGAGCGTTCGATATTGATTTCATTTTCTCCGTAGCCTTTTACAGTATTATATCGATGTAACAATTTGCATTCTCCTCCTATATAAAGATGTTTATCGTATATGTAGAAAGGGTATATAATTCAGGTTTAATTTCTATTTCTACTATAAAGTACATAGTGAAAAATTGCACAGATTCTGACGTTCCGACAAGGGAATATATGGTTCTTCATGAAATAATGGTAATATAATGTAACGAAATTTTAATCTCCGACAATATCTGACATGGTATAATTGACGCTGAACATGATACTTCCCGAATCCGGACGAACGTTCGTAGGTGAATGGTCTCTTTAAAGGCCGGCCTGCGGCTTTCATAGGAAAAGACCGTAAAAACCCTGATATATAGGTATTGCGGAGAAATATGCCTAGATGAATAAAGGAGATTATCGATTTTGCATTGAATTTATTATAGGTATATTTTATAAATGAGATTATAGGTAGTTGGACATGCCATTATATTGAACTGCCATATAAAAACGTCCATTACTAATTATATAAGAATACTACCTTATGAATATCAGCAGCGATCTTCCTGGGTATAAATGAAACGTGGAACCAAAAAGAGGGGTGTACCGTGTCACTAAAAAAAATCAACACCAAGATGCTGGATATCATCCTTGAGAAAATGGTGGAAACGGTCGATCACAGCAAGGATGAAATTTTTCAGATTGGTGAACAATGCAGAAACGACTTTGAAGACTTAAACAGTGAATTAACAGAAGTGAAGGAAATGGTGGTCAAGGTCATTGATGAAGGCGATGAATTGACCCGTAAATCAAGACTTGCGAGACTCAGGCTTTCTGAAGTAAGCAAACATTTTCAGACTTATTCAGAGGATCAGGTCCGGGAAGCGTACGAGGCAGCCCACGATCTGCAAATGAAATTATCGATGAACCGCCAGCTTGAGAAACAGCTGCGGGACCGCCGGGATGAACTGCAGAGACGGCTTCATGCCCTTGGTGACACAATTGATCGTGCTGAACATTTGTGCACGCAGATATCCGTTGTCCTCAATTACCTCAATAGTGATCTGCGGCAAGTAAACGAGGCACTTGAAGATGCTAAGCAGCGGCAGGATTTCGGACTGCAGATTATAGAAGCACAGGAGGAAGAGCGGAAGCGCCTCTCCCGTGAGATCCATGACGGACCTGCGCAGATGATGGCCAACGTCCTGATGCGTTCTGATCTCATCGATCGGGTTTACAGGGAAAAAGGCTCGGATGAAGCAATCAAAGAGATACGGGACTTGAAAAAGATGGTCAGGTCTGCCCTGTATGAGGTCAGGCGTATCATCTATGATCTCAGGCCGATGGCGCTCGATGATCTCGGATTGATTCCGACCCTCAAAAAGTACTTAAGCACAATCGAAGAATATAACCATAAAACAAGCATCCAATTCGTGAATATCGGCCTGGATATCAGGCTTCCGTCTAAATACGAAGTCGCTTTGTTCCGACTGGTTCAGGAATGTGTTCAGAATGCATTAAAACATGCAGAATCGACACATATTCAAGTGAAAGTGGAAGTGAAGAAAGAAAAGATAACGGTTGTCGTCAAAGACAACGGCAAAGGATTCGATAAAGAAACACAGAAAACGGGATCCTTTGGCATTATGGGGATGAAAGAACGTGTCGACCTTCTCGAAGGAGACATCACGATAGACTCGAAAATAGGGGCAGGAACAGTGGTATTGATACAGGTTCCGCTCAATAAATAACTTTATTGAAGGATTAGGGAGGCGAATGACATGGCAACAAATATTGTTATCATTGACGATCACCAGTTATTCAGAGAAGGGGTTAAACGCATTCTTGAATTTGAAACTTCTTTCAACGTAGTAGCAGAAGGAGATGACGGTTCTGAAGCTATCAATCTTGTAGAATCACACGAGCCGGACGTCGTATTGATGGACATCAACATGCCCGAAACAAACGGAGTGGAAGCTACCCGCGAGCTGATGGATAAGTACCCGGAAACGAAGGTTATCATCCTATCGATCCACGATGATGAAAACTATGTCAATCACGCATTGAAAACCGGTGCTCTTGGGTATCTATTGAAGGAAATGGATTCTGAAGCACTTATTGAAGCGGTTAAAGTAGTTGCTGAAGGCGGCTCTTATGTACATCCTAAAGTGACTCACAACCTTGTAGCAGAATACAAACGTCTGGCTAACGCTCAAAGTGCCGGTGGATTCCAGCAATCCGAAGTTCGCCGCCCTCTTCACTTACTTACACGCCGAGAATGTGAAGTATTGCAGATGCTTGCTGATGGGAAGAGCAACCGCGGTATTGGTGAAGCTCTTTACATCAGTGAGAAAACCGTGAAGAATCACGTGAGTAACATCTTACAGAAGATGAATGTGAATGATCGTACCCAGGCTGTTGTGACAGCGATCAAAAATGGCTGGGTAGAAGTAAGATAAACATAGAATAGAATAACAGGCTTGTAGTTTGTCGTTAGAAAAACAGTCCTTCTTTCATAGGAGGGCTGTTTTTTTGCATTGGAAAGGGGGAAGGGGGTTCTGTACTCTGTTGGTGAATTGGTCGGGAAATTTCACCTGTTACATGTTGCTGTTTATTCAACCGGTGAATGATCTTGACTATAATGAATCCACTATTACAATGAATCTCGTAAAAATACCCTGCACACAGATGGTTATGTCCATCTTGTGTACAGGGTAATGATTGTTGCATGCATCGTTTCTATCTTGACAATTTCACCTTCCCGACAGACTTATCCTTAGCCTGGTCGGTCACAAGCACTTTCAATCCATACTTCGTGATATTCCGTCCTGCATCAGGGAGATATTTGTTATTATAATCCTTACTGTCATTAAATAACGGAACCCCGCGCTGGCTTGCCAGAGTCAATGTCATATCGGGATAGACCAGGTTCATCCCCGATGTAGGGAAGAAGTTAAAGGCGGCATCAGCTACATGGTATCGGCTCGAGGCGGGTGTCCCGTCACTCCAGAACATTTTGGTATCATCATGAGCATCCACCACACCGAGGAAGCCGTCACCCGGGTGGATTCCTGTCCAGTTCTCCGTAAAGGAATCATCCACGTACCAAGCGACCAGACCGCCGTCATACTTCATAAGCGAGCTGCCGCGTGCGATGTGTGCAAGCCCCTCATCCACACCCTGGTGATTACGCCACTCGAGTAAATAATAGTGATCTGTATACTTTGATCCGTCGAAGAATTCAAACCCATTTAACTCGAAAGAGGAAGTTTCTGATTCAGCTCCATCCTCTAGAATTGTGGCCCCGTCTGCCACCACTTTGATATTATCCGCGAAGAAACCTACATTTGATGTTCCCCAGTCCGTAGCATAGCGAAGTCTTAACTTGATCGTTTGGCCGGCATACTCGTTCAAGTCAAACGTTTGGGCTTCCCAGCCATTCGATTGACCCGTGAAGCCAGGCATCGAATTAATAATGCTCGGATACCCTTCTTCTACCACATCATCTCTTGTATTCTCATTTCCTAAAGAAGTCCACGATGCACCGTTGTCAGTGGACACTTGTACAAAACCGAAATCCCACTGCTCTTCAATGTCATACCAGGCATCGAATGTCAGCTCGGCAGACGATTTACCTGTCAAATCAAGCTCGATCGCCATATTGCTGTCGATTTCATCCTGCTGACCGCCCCAATACTCATAGCTGCCGGAAGCAGGGGTGTTAACAGGTGTTTTCTTCTCAGGCAGATTGACCTGAAGGGCCTGATGGTTCTGGCCGTTTGGAGAGTTTGCCTGATCTAATAAAAAGTCCGTTCCTTTTTTATTCAAGTCCTCGAGATCGATCACTTCAGGCGATGTCCAATTCCCGCCCAGAGTCGATTGCAGGTACATTTTAGCCCATGGGGAAAATCCTGTCGGCTCAGTTCCCGGAATCTTCCCTGCCCAGGATCCCGCAGACATGATTGACCAGTATTCTACCGCATCCCCTGCGCCTGAATAAATCGTATCGTATTCATCCGGCAGTCCGAGGTCATGGCCGTATTCATGGGCGAATACACCCGTAGCCCCGTCTTCAGGCATCATCGTATAGTCATAGAAACCAGGTTTCCCATTCCCAAGGCCGTCAGGGTCCACAAATGAGGTTGAACGGTGAGACCAGATGGCATCATCGTACAGTGAGCCCCCGCCGGCTTCCTGTCCCATCCCGGAATGGATGATCTGCAGGTGGTCAACCAAGCCATCCGGCTCCCAGTAGTTGCCGTCTCCATCAAGATCATGAGGATCTTCCAAGTCATAATCTTCAAGCGGGATTCCTGCAGCAATGGCTGCAGCATAAGTATCGGCGACCAGCTTTTTAGATCCGCCCGGTGTTACGTTATCATGGCCTCCGTCCCCTTTGTCTGCCCCGTAGTATTTAGCCGTTCCCGGGACTTTCAGCCAGCCGTAAGCATTTCCTTCTATGGTATAAGTCCCGCCGGACTGCTCTTCATAGAACTGCTTTTGGGAAACAAAGTTTTCCCCATTAGGTCCTGTCACTCCGTTTTCACCAAAGATCATCTCTTCATAGTGTTCCGTGTTGTAATCAGGATAGTAATTATCGGTCTCTTCCGGCTGGATATTGTTGTGCTCGAAATCCGAGTATTCCACCATCAGGGTGAGGAGCTTCCCTTTCTTCACAACACCCGGAGAAGCGGATTCTTCCACCGGTTTAGGGTGTTTTGTGCTTCCCTCCAGCTTTCCTTTACTGCCCTTCAGGCTCTCCTTCTTGAATTTCTCATGCTTTTCAGACTCGGCTGCCTTCACTTTCCCGATGATCGGGTCTTTCTTGCCGCCGGTGTCCCCGACTTTCTTTCCTTTCAGTTCAATGTACTTCTCAAGCGCTTTTTGTTTGGCAGCATCGGATGCCTTGGCAGAGATCTTCCCCCGTTTAATTAATGAGGCCAATAGTTTTTCATCATTGATCAGGGACATATCCAATGTTCCTTTAAAATGTGAAGCGTGTTTTTCTTCTTTCGCCTGTACGGAATTATCCGACGGCACTGCAGCCGATGCAGGGAATCCTGCGAATAAGGTCCCGGCTACCATCACGGATGTAAGACCTGCTTTCCATAACTTGCTCATAGTAAACCCCCTACTGGATATTTTGTTACATTCTCATATTATTCTATTAAAATGCGCTTTGGTAGAAGAGTCGCTCATCAAATAACGACATCATACAAAGGGACGGAGGAACGATATTTTCATTATACTGAACAAACAAGAGCGGCCATCTCCTGTGGCTGTTGACTTCTATGTCCTCAGACTCAAAGGTTGGATCATAAAAAGTTAGATGGAATTTGTCGCTTTTTAGCGAACGTTTTTGTTCTTAATAAAGTTGACACCTCCATTTAATTCTAGTAGATTTGTGTACAGGCAAAGAAATTGATAGAAGGAGGGGAGTTGGTGGGAAAAAAATTTGTCAAAGGAATCATGTATCTAGCAGCCGCCGCGGCTCTATGCTGCATTGTATTTTTATTGTTTTCTACCTACCAGGCCAAAAAAGATCCTCAAAAGATCCCGGCCATTTTCGGTTACAAGCCGATGACGGTCCTGACAAACAGTATGAAGCCTGAGATCAGCGCCGGCGACATCGTATTAGTAAAAGAGACGGAAGTCGGAGATATCAGGAAAGGGGACATCCTGACCTTTGAAACGACGGGCGGAAAGGTGATCACTCACAGAGTATCACAAGTCACTCAGGGAGGGTTCATTACCAAAGGGGATAATAATAATGTGGCGGATAAGAAGAAGGCTGATCCTTCTAATGTGCTGGGGACGGTATCCTTCATTTTGCCCAACGCAGGATTTATAGCGAAATTCATTTCCAGTAAGCTGGGCTTTTCACTATTCGTCCTTCTGCCGTTCCTGCTCTATATTCTTATCGAAGTGTATCAGCGTGTAATAAAGCACTTAGATGAAAAAGAAAAGACGGCGAAGGTCCATTAATACGATCAGTCAGCAAAAAAATAAAAAATAGATTTCAAATCTGAGGAGGAAAATAGAAGATGAAAAACGTAAAAAAAGCTTTGTTGGCAACATCATTGGCGGGAGCGTTAGTCGTGAGTGCAGGATACGGTACATATTCGTGGTTCACATCCAGTACGGAGGCTGCTGGAACAATTGAAAACGGCACATTGTCCGTTAACAATGGTGAATCAATCAGTACTCCGCTGTTCAGCGGGGAATCATTTGCTCCTTCACAGTACGTTCTTGGGAATTTCGTGACCATTGATAATACGGGGAGCATGGATCAGCAGCTTAAAGTGACGTATACCGGCTCAGTGGATAAAGCGTCCGCAGAACCTTATAAGATTTACTATCTGGCATACAAATATAAAGAGAAACCAAGCGGGGACGTATTGAAAAATTTCAGGCAGGCATGGGAAAGAGGGTTCTTTAATGGAAATCATAACCCTTCGATGAATATGGAAAAATCAGCGGCACCGTCACTCCCTGAAGGGGTGGAAGTGATCACGGGAGAAGCAACTGTCGAGGAAGCCCAGGCGATGGCTTCTATGGCGAAATCTGGAGAAGGTTCTGACAAAACATACAAAATCGGAAACGATAAGTTCTTTAAACTGAAACCAGATCAATACATCGATATTGTATTTGATGTGAAGCTTGATCAAAATGCCGGGAACGAGTATCAAGGGGCCGTCTATAACGGCAGTCTGAACGTCGAGGCGAAGCAGACTGATCAAGGTGCAAAGTTCGGGGATAAGTAAGGATATTGAGCAGGGCAGGCAATCATCTGTACGGGATGATGCCTGCCGTTTAGAAAGGGGAACGACATGAGGGTGATACATAACGAATACGAGCAACAGTCAAAGAACAGCAATAAACTTCATATGTTTTTCACCACCTTCCTAATCCTTTCCGTTATTTATCTTATTTCTTTCGCCGTCACGGCTGTGCCCGGAACCTATGCCTGGATGACATCGGAAACATCAGCATCGGGGACAATCACCAATGCCACTACCGAAGATCTGCTGGCGTTTCAATCATCAAACATTCGCTACGGGGAACAGTGCAGCATGCAGCACACCCTCCAGGTGAAAAACATTTCAACAATGAATACGAGTGTCATTGTTTCCCTTTCAACCGGAAATGGACATGAAAAAGTGGCCGAACAGCGGCTGAAACCCGGGCAGAAAATGATTGTAACCCCGGACATCTCAGCAAAAAACTGCGAAGCATCTGAACTGGATTACAGAATACAGGCATTTCACCGCTATGTTGATGAAGCATATAAGGTTCCTGTCGATACGGTGAAATTGAAAGAAAA
The DNA here is from genome assembly GCA_051294195.1 of Bacillus sp. BKU_1. GTDB lineage: Bacteria > Bacillota > Bacilli > Bacillales > Bacillaceae_B > Rossellomorea. The sequence continues at coordinate 635,588 of CP193985.1, forward strand.
GTTGAAACCAGTGGTGAAAGAAAAAGCGGCTGATGAGCCAGTTCAACCAAATGAAGTGAATAAAGCAGAAAAACCGATGAAAGAGGAGAGGCAGGAAAAAGAAGAAACTCCAAAAGAGGAAAATTCTGAAGGGGCTGAATCAGAAGTTCCGCAGGACCCGCCTCCTGCATCTGATGATGATCCCGGTCAGGAACCTGCAGCTGGTGAAGAAGCCGAATTTGAAGAGCCTCCTTCAAATGAGGAAAAAGAGGCGGATGGACAGGTTCCAGAATCGAGTTTGCCGGCGGAGCTGGGATCAAGAACAGACACTTCCACTGAGGCAAGCAGCGCTGCACAAGGAGAAAAGAGCGGAGATGGAGTGCTGAAAGAATAGATAAAACATAGGAACTGGACCTCCCGGGGTCTGGTTTTTTTGTCGGCCATAATCTTCGGGAAGCCGGGGAAGGCTTCATATTTGTGCCAGGAACAATTAGGAGGGGGACAAGAATGGAAAAAAACCGCCCCCTAACGCCGGAAGCAGGTTTTTCAATGTTTCCGCCGCGCAAAATCCACAAATCTGAACTTATCCAGCCTGTGCCGCGACTCCGTGTACTCGAACAGTTTGGCATCCTTCAAATGAACGTAATTCTTCACGACGACCACATGATCATAATCGTGCAGATCGAGATATCTGCGATCCTCATCCGTGCACTCCTCAACAACAATTTCCTTCTTCGCAAAATCGATAGGCAGTTGAAGAATATTCTCGAGGTACTCGTATATTGAGTTTTCGCACGTTTCCTTTGTTAGCAGCGGAACCTCCGATTTCAAGAAATAGGACTTATCCAGGATAATGGACTCTCCTTGGATGCGACGGGAACGGACTACATTCCATATTTCAGTGCTGTCTGCAACCTCGAAAATGGAAGAGAGACTTCTGCCTGCTTTTACTAGGCCGAATTCATGGACGGTGGTTTCAATATCTTCACGGCCCATGGAAGTCTGAAGCTCCTTGAAGCTGACCAGACCCGAAATTGGGAAGTTCAGCCGGGATACATCCAGCACAAGGGAACCCTTGCCTCGCAGCTTTTGGATCATACCTTTCTGAGCAAGGAGTGTAAGCGCTTTCCTTATGGTCTCGCGGGAAGTAGAGTATAACAAGGTCAACTCATTCTCTGAGGGAAGGATGGTATTTGTTTTATATGTTCCATTCTGTATTTTTTCGGCTAGATCTTCAAAGATTTGTTTATATTTATTGCTTTTTGTCATAAGTATCACCTTCTATTATTTTACCATAATGTCAGTTGGAAATGAGATTCAACTTGAGTGTTGCGAATATTTTCAATAGAATGGAGATAGCGCAAATTTTAGAAAAGGGTGAAGAGTATTGTCGACACAACACTGGAAGAAAATCATGCTTGGTATCGGAATGAGCACTTTGTTACTGGCTGCCTGCGGCGGCGAGGATGAAGCGAAGGAAGAGAAGAAAGATACAGAAGAGGTCCAACAGAAAGAGGATCCCAAGAAAGACCCTGCAACGGATGAAGCAGCATCGCTTCAACAAATGACGCAGGTCGTGGAAGATGCCGGCGCAATCAAAGAAGTAGAAGATATCCCTGCAGAAGAGAAAACGGCAATCACAGATGCCTTTAATCAATATATCGATGCGTTCAATAAAGAGGACTTTGATTCTTATATGAGCGTAATTTCGAAAACGCCTGTGAACTTCAAGTATGAAGATGAAGAACGTTATGTGAAGCAGATCTTTGACTCTGTTGATTCTAAGCGTACTGTGGAAAATATGAAAATCATCAACTATGCCGGTAAGAAAGCGGATGTGTATGCTGAAATAACGGCTACCACCAAGGATCCAAACAGTGATAAAGAAGTTACCCGTTCTGGAAAACAGGTGACTGTGTTCCATAAGAAAGATGACGGCTGGAAGGTAGCGGCTATTTTCTTCCTGGCGAGTGAAGAGGATAAAGAGAAAGAAGGATAAGAAAACAGCCTGCGGTTGAATCCCGCAGGCTATTTTTTATGTATAGAGGTTTTATGTTTAGTATAAACGTTGAACAAATCATCAAGTTCCTGACTCAGCCTAATGGTTGTTGGATGGGTGAAGCCGTTGACAAGAGCGAAGGATTGAAGTTCGGAGCGCTTTTTTTCCATTTCGTACTTGATGTTTTGCAGTTTGTTGGCTGTTTGCATGGAATCCCTCCTCTTGTGGTTATGTCTATATTATGACATATTTCTCGGGAAATGTGTCAGGATTTGTTAAAATTTGTTATGCATTTTTTTGTATTGAATGATTAATTGATGTTTTAATGCCGCTTTTGATTTCCTTGGGAGACTTCGCTTACCGCGGGCGGGCGGTGAGCCTCCTTCCCCCCTTCTGCGGGGAGATACTGTCCAGCTACAGGGCTTAGAGGCACATGTCATAAGCCAAACCGGCCAAGAAGGCAAAGAACGCCTTCGTGGCCGATTCGTCTTATGCCACACGCCTCTCTTCAAAGCCCTTCCGCTTTTCTGATAGGAGTCTGCGTCTCCCACTCCAATCAAAAGCTGGAGTGTGACCTAACCCAATAATCATTCTTCAAAATAAATTAGAAACTATCATCTCATCCCGATAAAAAAGGTACCCGCAAAATGCAGGTACCCTTGTTGTTATTTGGTTAAACGGAACACTACGGATTCGTATGGACGCAGTGTGATATCGTTGTATCGGTTTGCTGTGTCGCTGTAGTTTGAGATCAGGATTTCGCTGGTCCAGCCTTCGACATCTATTTCAGATGGGAGGGTGAAGGTTGTTTCTTTTTCGTAGAAGTTGTTCACTGCGAGCAGTTTCTCGCCGTCACGGTTTCGCACGTAGGCGAAGATCTCCGGGTGGTCTTCCAGGATCAGCTGATAATCGCCGTCTACGATGATATTGTATTCTTTGCGCAGGCGGTTCAGTTTCTGGTAGTGGTAGAAAACAGAGTCATCATCTGCAAGAGCATTTTCCACGTTGATTTCCTTGTAGTTCTTCGCAACCGGGATCCAAGGTGTTCCTGAAGTGAAGCCGCTGTTTTCCTCTCCGTTCCACTGTACAGGTGTCCTTGAGTTGTCGCGTGATTTGTGGCGGAGGATCTCCAGGATTTCTTCTTCTGACTTTCCTTCTTCTTTTAAAATGTTGAAGATGTTGATCGATTCAACATCGCGGTATTCTTCGATGCTTGTGAATTTCGGGTTGGTCATCCCGATTTCTTCGCCTTGGTAGATGTAAGGCGTACCCTGCATCATGTGGATCGTTGTGGCGAGCATCTTCGCAGATTCGCTGCGATACTCACCGTCATTGCCGTATCGGGACACGATACGCGGCTGATCGTGGTTGCACCAGAAGAGCGCGTTCCAGCCGCCGCCTTTGTGCATTTCACTCTGCCAAGTCGATAAGATATCTTTCAATTTCAGAAAATCAAAGTCTGCAACCGACCATTTCTCACCGTTCGGATAATCCACTTTGAGGTGGTGGAAGTTGAACGTCATGCTGAGTTCATTGCGGCCAGGGTTTGAATACTTAATGCAGTTATCGATTGTCGTCGATGACATTTCCCCTACGGTCATGATGTCGTATTGGGAGAAGACTTCTTTATTCATCTCCTGCATATACTCATGTACTTTCGGCCCGTCCGTGTAAAACTTGCGTCCGTCCCCTGGAGCAACTGATCCGTCATCGTCCGGGAAATCCTGGTCCTTGGAGATGAGGTTGATGACGTCCAGGCGGAAGCCGTCGACACCTTTTTTCAGCCAGAAGTGCATCATGTCGTACAGTTTCTTGCGGACTTCATCGTTTTCCCAGTTCAGGTCGGCCTGTGTGACATCGAAAAGGTGGAGGTAGTACTGTCCGGTTTCTTCGTCGTACTGCCATGCGTTACCGCCGAATTTGGACTGCCAGTTCGTCGGTTCTGAACCGTCAGGCTTGCCGTCTTTCCAGATATAGAAGTCGCGGTATTGGTTGTCTTTTGATTTGCGTGATTCGATGAACCACTGGTTTTCGGTTGATGTATGGTTGATGACGATGTCCATGATGATTTTGATGCCGCGCTGGTGTGCTTCTTCCAGTAGCTCGTCAAAGTCTTCCATGGTGCCGTATTCGTCATGGATGTTGAAGTAGTCGCTGATGTCGTAGCCGTTGTCGCGCTGGGGGGATTTGTAGATTGGTGTGAGCCAGACGACGTCGATGCCTAGTTCTTTCAGGTAGTCTAGTTTTTGTGTGATTCCTTTGATGTCGCCGACGCCGTTGCCGGATGTGTCGTTGAAGCTTTTCGGGTAGATTTGATAGACGACGGAGTTTTTCCACCATGGTTGATTCATTTTGATCCGCACCTTTCATTACTTAGTTAGTAGTTGATATACCGCTTTTTATTTCCGTGGAAGGCTACGCTTTCCACTCCAATAAAAAGCTGGAACAGACTATAATGCTGGTTTTCAAAGAGATAGGAGAGACACCAGAAAGTCTGATCCTCATCCAATAATTAATTTTGAAATTCTTAAAATAAAAAAGAGGGGAGGATGGAGAGTGAATTGTAGTTTTCACTGCTGGTCATCCTCGCCCCCTTAGTTTAACTTGTATATACAAGTTCGTCTACTGTTATCTATTTTGATTGATTTAAACTGGTTTGTTTTTACTGAATTTAGACCAGATCATTGTGAGTACGAATGGTACGACGATTGCGATGAGCATACCGATTGCGAATGGTACCCAGTATTCTGCTTTGATGGAGAGGATACCCGGGAGACCGCCGACCCCGATGGAGAAGGCTGTTGTCTTGGTCATGGCCAGCAGCACCCCGCCGATGGCTGAACCGATCAGTGCAGAGATGAACGGATATTTGTATCGGAGGTTGACCCCGAACATTGCAGGTTCTGTGATACCGAGATACGCTGAGATCGCTGATGTACCAGCGAGACCGCGCAGTTTTTCGTTTTCTTTCTTGGCTACGAACATCATCGCAAGTGCAGCTGAACCTTGTGCGATGTTAGACAGTGCAAGGATCGGCCATAGGAATGTGCCGCCTGCATTTGAAACCAATTGAAGGTCGACTGCCAGGAATGTATGATGCATTCCTGTGATTACCATGACAGCGTAGAGGCCGCCGTATAATAATCCGCCTAACCATGATACATGGTCGAATACCCAGATGACGCCGTCAGTCAGCATATTACCGATGAAGAATGTTACAGGACCGATAAGGATGAATGCTGCGAAACCAGTGATTAGAAGTGCTACCGGTGCTACTACTAACAGCTTGATTGAATCATGGACACGTTTATCGAGGAACTGCTCGATTTTAGCGAGTAACAATGACGCGAACAGAATCGGAAGTACCTGTCCCTGGTAACCGATTTTATCGATTTCAAGTCCAAAGAGATTCCAAGTCGGGATTTCATCAGCTTTACCGTAATCCCATGCGTTCATTAAATCAGGATGTACTAAGATAAGTCCTAAAACAATACCGAGCAGCGGACTTCCGCCGAACCGCTTAACTGCCGACCAACCGATCAGCCCGGGCAGGAACACGAAGGCCGTATTGGCGATCAGGTTGATGATGCTTGTCAGATCAGCCCATTGCGGGTGAACATCGATGACGGATTTCCCATCATAAAAAATATCCGGACCCGTCAGGATGTTGTTCAGACCCATCAATAAACCGGCCGTTACGATTGCCGGCAGGATCGGGATGAAGATGTCAGCGAGCGTCTTGATGGCACGCTGTAGCGGATTCAAATTCTGGGACGCAGCATCTTTGACATCCTGTTTGGATGCCTGCTCGATGCCTGTTTCTTCTGCAAGGATTTGATACGCTTTATTGACCAGGCCCTGACCGATGACGACCTGGAACTGTCCGTTTGAGGAGAAGGATCCTTTTACGATATCGATCTCTTCCAAACGTTCTTTGTCTACTTTCTTTTCGTCCTTCAACACGAGTCGAAGCCGCGTCACACAGTGAGTGGCCGTCTGAATATTGTCCTTACCGCCAATCGCTTCGATAATCTCGCGAACGGATTCTCTGCTTACGCTCATGAAATTCCCTCCCTGGTATTTGGCAGGTGACAGGCACCTCCCGATTATTGTCGAAAGCTGTCTTGTACCCGCTTACATTTCTATTAATGGAATTCCCCTAAATAGTTTGTGAAAAACGTCCTAAAATATGCTATTTGAGGCTTTTTTGCTAAAGATAAACAAACGCTTACATTCAGGGGTCTTGTTGTATATACAAGATATACTTTTATTCTATTCATGTATATACAAGTTGTCAATGGAAAAAGGTTAGCGTTTTCATTTTTGCTGCTGTGCCTGGCACAAAAAGCCATCATTGTGCCAGGCACAGAACCAGGGAATTGTTCCTGGCACAAATCAGCGGTTATGTACCTGGTACAAATTGGGGTCAATGTACCAGGTACAGACCATTCTCAATGTACCGGTACAAACCAACGGAGTACCAGCTCCACAAGTTGAACCCGGCTCAAATCAGTGAAATCGAGCCAGGCTCAAAATAACCAAAATGAGCCTGGCTCAATCTAATAGCACCGACACAATCGCCTAAATTGGTAAACCACCCATAAATTACTAAACCCCGCAAACATGCGCTTAAAAGGGGTTTTATTACATAATAGGATAAATGCACTATTAACCTATCAATCTACTTCTTTCATAATGGAAAAGCATGAAAATTTTACATGAAGAAGGAGAAATATCTTTTGAAGAAAACGATCATTGCTGTTACAACTGCTGCTTTAGTCTCGTCACTTGCTGTTACTTCTGCTGATGCCGCTTCTTATCGCGTGAAATCCGGTGATACCCTGTCAGGGATCGCTTATAAATATGATACATCTGTTTCAAAATTAAAAAACTTGAATGACCTCACTTCCGACATGATCTATGTTGATCAGGTATTGGAAGTGTCCGGCACAACTTCAACTTCTGCTAAAACGTATACGGTTCAATCAGGGGACTATCTCTCCAAAATTGGACAAAAGTTCGATGTGTATGTTGCCGAGTTGAAAGATTGGAACAACCTGAAAAGTGATGTCATCTATCCAGGACAGGTGCTGAAGGTATCAGCCTCAAATGGAAACACGACCACTCAGGTTAAGTCGGTGTCAACGACTGGAAGCACATATACAGTGCAGTCAGGCGACACGCTATCCCATATCGCCATGCGATACGACGTGAGTGTATCCCAGATCAAGACTTGGAACGGCCTTAAATCAGACATGATCTATGTCGGCCAGAAGCTTTCAATGGGAGGATCCACGTCCGATGGCAGTGACTCAAGCCAAACGTCAAATGTAGTGGATGTCGCGAAGAAATACATCGGCACCCCGTACAAGTGGGGCGGGACCACACCGAGCGGTTTCGACTGCAGCGGGTTCATCTACTATGTATTCAACCAGGCCGGGACAAGCATTTCCCGAACGAATACAGAGGGTTACTACAGCAAGTCAACGGCTGTTTCCAACCCTAAACCTGGCGATTTGGTCTTCTTCAAAAATACGTATAAATCAGGCATCAGCCACATGGGCATCTACGTTGGAAATGGTGAATTCGTCCACGCTTCGGACAGCGGGGTTGTCGTGAGCAAGCTGAACAACACGTACTGGTCACCTCGATTTGCGGGATACCGCACGTTTTAATTCTTCGTTTCGAATTTAGATTAATAAAGCCGGCGCAGTGATTGACTGCGCCGGCTTTTCCTTTATCTATTTATCTTCTGGTACCCTTTGGCCCCAATATTATAGATCCTTACTCTCCACTTCCTCAGTAGAAACCAGATCATACATCTTCAAGCCGCTGCTTGTGGATGTCACTTTGTACTTCCCATCAAATGATTTGTATTTAGAAGTGCCGTCATCATAGTATATATTGTATTCCTCAAATGTGTAGACATGGTATGAACCCTCGTCCAGGGTTTCAACTTTCTCTACATCTATATTGACGAGGTCTTCGGTGATGCCTTTTTTGTCGAGGTAGTCAATATAATCCGAAACGGTGGTTGTGTATTCAGAGGATGAGTCGATATCCCCTGATACAATCGAGTAGTCACGTTCGTTGATGGCTTCAACGGAAGCTGAGATGTAAGATTCCACGAAGGATTCCACCTCGTCTGTGGACTGTTCCGCTTTGATGTTTGTGAATGCGGAAGATGACTCCAGCTGCTTTTTGAGTGCTTCGGAATCCACCTTGATCTCTTCTGCATTATCTTCTTCAAAGCTCCAGATGTATCCCCATGATTCGACGCTCCACTTATCGTTTTGAAAACTTAGTGAGTAGCTGTCTTCAGAGCTTTGTTCGGAAAGTGAGACGGGATCGCCAGAATAGACGCTGTCCTCCATCCATTTCGTGCGTACGGGCAGGGTGGCGAACCATTTCCCTTCAATATCCTCCAGATAAAGGGCATCGGTGTCAACTTCGATCGAGGAGACATACCCGAATGTTTTCCAATCGTCTCCGGTCATATCTTCGAATGAATCGGTCACAAATTCAGAAACATCATTGGAATCCTCTGCGAGGGACTTTGCATCCTGATTGGCAAGGGCTTTGGAAAGGTTGAGGAAATGACGTTTCAATCCTTCTTTCACTTTTTCCTTATCTTTATCAGCTAATGTCAATCCGAGTGTCAGTTGATTGCTGTCGATCGGAGCGTCTTCGGATTCGATTTTGCCAAACGGCATATCTTTCTTTAATTGAACCGTCATGGATCCGTCGGTGAGGACAGGACCGATTTCAATGGATTTTTCTTTATCCACTTTCATTCCGGTGTCCTTGCCGTTCACGAAAACAGAGGAGTCTGCGACATTCGTATTGACCCTGACGTAATCAATATCAAACAAGAGGTCGGTATCAGTAGGGCCGACATGATTAATCTCCGCTTTTTTCTCGAGTTCAACAAAATCGGATTTGAGGACTGCTTTTACTTTGTAGTCACCGGGAATGAATGATCCGAGGTTGACGATATCTCCTTCTGACGCTTCAGGCTTAACTTTTTTTCCGTCGACATAGAACGTCAGGTCGTCATAATTGGTGTAGATGGTCATCGGGAAAGGTTGCAGGACCAGTTCATAGTGATCGTAGATCAAAAACTTCTTCCCTCTTTTTTCAAGAGTGACGAGCTGCTGGGTCTCTCCGGTATCCGCACTTGCGGTTACAGCGGTTTCGTCATAAGCTTTTGCGCTATCCTTCAATTGGGCAACAAGGGTTTCTTTAGCGTCTGGATATTCTTTTAAAAACCCAACAAGGGCTTCCACGTTTTTCTTCGTGATTTTCCCTGAGTCGTCCTTCGAGCTTAGTAAGGCTAGTAGTTCGTCCGTATTCCCTTTTTCAAGCTGTTCCTCGAAGTTCTCCATCAGTTTTGCTTTATCTGTGTAGGCCTCTCCGACTTTATATAGTGATACACACAGGATCAGCACCAGCAAAGCTGAGCCGATGAGGATCTTGGTTTTTTTTGAAAGGGAGGCAAGCGAAGGCATGGTGGATGCAGTTGATGCTGTCCGTGTCTGGACTGGCTTCTTTGTTTCCATCTTGGCTCCGCAAGCTTTACAGAACGGGCTGTTGTTTTCCATCTTCTGTCCGCAGGATGTACAAAATTTCACATTCATTTCTCCTCTATTGTTCAGGTCTTTTAAAAGGAGGCTGCCTATCATAAAGACAACACCTTATTTAAGCCGCGCGTGTCGTTTGGGCTGGTTCCTGGCGGTTTGTCACCATTACACCAAGGTAGGAAACGCCAAATGCCAGAATGGCGCTGATGATTCCTGTACCAATTACAGAGAATCCGAATGAAGCGTCGAAGGCTCCCTCGAAATTCGTGTTGATCGTCAACTTAGAGATGGATACGAAAACAGCATTGATCACACCGAAAGCAACAGCGTATGCAGCGAGTTCCTGCAAGATGTTCCCTTCAGTGGATTTCCTCAGTTGACTTCCTGCCCACAGATGAAGTGCGGCAGGGATGAAGGCAAAGACCCAGATCCAGCCGATTTCCTCAAATAGTTCAGCAAATCCCTCTTCATCTTCGGAAGCCTTTGGTCCGCCGAGAAGGGAATAGGACGCATTCACAGTTTCTCCATCCGCGGTCATATCCAACGTCAGTGATTCGAATTGGGCTACATTCCACAGATACCCGCCGACCTGACTTCCGAGCAGAATGTCTACTCCAGGTTCTTCGGTTGTCAATTCATCATTGGAGGAAACGATGAAGGCGCCGGCAGTCATCATGAGTGCAAGGCCGATCACGGAGTGAAGAAAGGCCTTTGAGATCGAGAATCCATATTGCCTGTTGGACAAGCGCTCTTCTTTACTCAAAGACAGCACGGCTCCAAGGTTTGTGAAAATAAAGCTGATAACGAAACCGTTGAATAGACTTTCAACGAACGGATAATCGGACCCGATTGTAATCGTCATGTCGTCGAAGAACCCTGTCGGATCCGTCATCTCCATGGCGACACCGGCGAACGTGCTGATAATGGCAATCACGACTCCATAAAGAACAGAGAATGAAACATTCCATTTCATTTTATCGATAAACGGCTGATGAGGCTGATTCCGGTTCATCAGGTATCCCGTTAGAATGAAAACGACTGCTGGAATAAGCAATAGAATGAATAATCCGCTGGTCGTCGAAAGGACTCCTTCGAACATCATCGCATTGGCATAGTAATCAACCCCGATCATATGACTGATCATAAATACATCAGTGAACGATACAAGCTTGATGCCATCAATCAGAGCACCGAAATCCCCGCGCAGTGCATCTCGCAAAACGCCGTTGACGGCAGAGCTGATAATAAAGGAAATGAGCAATAAAGAAGCAAGCGCAATACCGTTCCAGACGGCAAGCTTTTTCAAGGTATCCATATTGGTGAAAGTGGATAGGATGCCTTCTGACCGTCCGCTTGTGACCACAGTCTGTGCGCTTGTCCGTTTCGGTTCTCCTCCGGCAGCTTCCTTCACTTTGCTCATCGTTTGCCCGCATGCCGTGCAGTACAGGGCGGCTGCCCCGTTTTCATGACTGCAGCTGCTGCAGTAGCGGTTGTTTTCTTTTTGTACCAGGACATATTCGTTATGTAAGGTCAATGCCTCTCCATCGTTTACGCAATAGAGTGCATCTTCCGGGTTTTTTGTTCCACATTGTTTACAGTACACTGTTTCTCTTCCCCCTTTCTTGTCCTATTTTGAAACCTTCGTTCCACAGCAATGGCAATAGTTTGCATACGGTGAGACGGCTTCATTGCAGGTTAGACAAGCTTCGCCTGTTCCTGCTTCGACTTCCGCAGCTTTTTCGACTTTTGCCCCGCAGCCTCCGCAGAACTTGGCATCCACTTCGTTAGGGGTTTGGCAGGAAGGGCAAATCATACCGTTCTGATCAGGACGACTGCTCAATTCTGCTATCTTTTTGGACCCTTCAAAAATGGCCTGATCCAGTTCCGTCAATTTTGACGTCAACTCCATCAGTTCAGGATCCTGTATTTCCAGGTTTCTGATTTTCATGTACACTCTTTGCCCGGTTTCAAGAAGAATCTTCGATTTTTTCACAGAAACATCATGAATCTCCTTCTTCACTTTGTTGATTTCCTGTACAGTTTGTAATTTAAGCTTGCCCTGTTCGATCCCGCCTTGGAATTTAGACAGGCCTTCTCCCAACTTTGATTGCAGATTAGTAGACAATAGATCGATCTCCTTTATGGTGTAGTGGAGTAATTCATCCTATTACATGGCAAAATGATATAATCCTATGAATAAATGCAGTAAAAATATTCTTATGTAGGAAAAATTACACATAGTCTATTTAACTACTAATTTCCAATTAGTTCAACACTTTCTTTACAAATATTGTCGATTTTTCTGCTTTTCAAGCAATGATTATCTTCAAAACAAAAATTAAGAAATATATGGTAAAATAGTAACTGTTTCCTAATACAAAAGAGGATTCCCATTATACATAACGAATTGATTAACATAAGAAGAAAAGGGGAGCGATGGGGGATGAGCAAGAAACTTGTATTTGGAATACTCGGTAGTGTCCTGCTCTTGACGGTGCTGGGAGTTTATATAGCGGTAGGCAGCCTGGACCGGAGTCCAGAAAATGCGGATAACGGCAGCGTGGCCGAAACAAGCGGGGACGTGGCTGATGTCAGTACAGCGGAGGATGATGGGAAAGAGCAAACGGTCTCTGAAAACCCATTCGAAAAGAAAGTAAAGACCCCGCTCAACGAAAAACTTGTGCAGCAGTATATACATGCCATGAGCCACCAAAAGGTGCAGGCGGAAGAAAAATGGTCATTCTTCAAAATTACCGATGAACGGATCGATTTCCTCTTGAACCAACTTCAAGTGAATAAGTATGAACATGAAGACCTGTATGCGTCCATCCTGAACAGCTGGAAAGACGGGGACTTCTCTGATGCAGTCAAACAGCACAATTCAATTTGGAAGCTGCAGGACGGGACAATCGGTGAAGCGACCAGTGTACTTTCATCAGAAGCGGAGGAAGCGTTCCTGCAAAAACAGAATAAAGAGTCGAGATAACAAATAACCCCCGCTGAATTCAGCGGGGGTTATTTGTTATAGTTCCATATGTTTTTGCAAGGTACTCTGAATCTGGCTCAATTCTTCTTCCGGAATTACATAATAATAGATTCCATCGATCTTCGTGCCTGAACCTGTCTTGATCTGAATTTGTTCGATATCATTGGATGCTGCTTTGTAGTGCTTCTGGATATCTACCATTTCATCAAATGTCAGGTTTGTCTTTACGTTGCTTCCTAACGCATCAAAGATGTCATTAAAGTTCCATAGGCTCGATACACTTGCACCCTCTCGGATGACACCCTGGATGACTTCACGCTGACGAAGCTGGCGTCCGAAGTCGCCGCGCTTATCCTCATATCTCATACGTGAGAAAGCCAGAGCTTCTTTACCGTTCAGATCAAGCTGTCCTTCAGGGAATGAGAAACCGCCGTAGCTGAAGTTTAAATCATTGTTGACCGTTACTCCGTCAACTGAGTCCACGATATCTTTGAACCCTTCCATGTTGACCTGTACATAATAGTCGATTGGGATATCAAGGAGGCCTTCCACAGTATCCATCGCCATCTCCACGCCGCCGAAAGCATAGGCATGGTTGATCTTGTCCCTTGTACCGCGTCCGACAATATTGGTCAAGGTGTCACGAGGAATGCTGATCATCTTCACTGATTTCGTATCCGGGTTAACTGTCAAGACGATCATCGAATCCGAGCGTCCCTTGTCGTTCTCCCGTTCGTCAACACCCATCAGCAATACTGAGAAGGGCTCTTTGTCTTTAAATTCGACTTCTTTACTCCGTTTGGAAGAGATATCGCGGTCAATCGGTGTATGCATCGTCTCGACTGCCTTATTCAATGAGTGATAAATACTATATCCATAGACTCCGCCAGCCACAAGCAGCAGCAATACGACAATACCAACAATTTTAGGCCATCTGCGTTTCTTATTTCGAGTGTGTTTTTCCATTCTCATCTTCTTTTCCCTCACCTTTTTTTAACCTAATCACTAACATATCAGATTCGGGACTAATTGAATAGACGTTTTTTGACATTTTTTAGCCGAATTATTCGCTGATAAAATAGTCGGTCAGGTAATCTGCCCAGATTTCATATCCCATGTCGTTCGGTGTATCCTGTGACTCAATCAGATAGTCCTCCAGTTCCTCATCCTCCGGCCATGCGCCCCAATGATTGATATACTCGATCCCTTCTTGTGCAGTGAATTCTTCGAGAGATTCAATCTGCTGAGGATAGTAGGTGGCGCCGGCCAGTGGATGTGGGGGCTGGATAAGCAGCACACTTTCCTCGTTTGTCTCATACAGGCGGTTTTGGAACATAAGAATGCTGTCGTGATTCTGGACCGTTCCGACGTTATTGGAGTTATCGACCAGTGAGTATGGCTCCATCAAGACTAAATCAGGCTGGAATGAAAGAACTTCTTCGCTTTCGCTGCCATTGATGAAGTCAATCGACGTCACATCATATTGAAACAGCTGAACTTCCACATCATCACCGTAGGCTGTATTTAATTCTTTTTCTAACTGAGGTGCCCAGCCTTCCTCGTCCACGCCCATAGCGGGAGAGCCGACCACAGCCAATTTGAATGGTTCCCCTTCCTCTTTTAGTGTAAGGAATCTTTGCTGCGCATCATCAGGCCAATTGGAAATAAGCTTTTCAACATCGCTATTATCTTCATCTTCTGCTTTAGGTTTTTCTTCTGTGTCTTCGTTCTTCTCTTCTGTCTGCTTCTCATCTTCAGTCTCTGGGCTTGTCACTGATTCGGCTCCTGTTTGATCGGAAGCGGAGATGGAAGTCCGTTCCTTCCAATACATATTGCCAAGAAACAGAAAGACGGCACAGCTGACGGCCAGGATGGCGACCAGAAAACTTTTCATAACAATTTCCTCCCGTGTAGGTAAAAATATACAAGAAATAATATCCAATTATGAATAATATCTTTTCAAATAGAAATATTTGTAGTTTAATAGTATAAGTGTCTAAATATTACAGTTCAATTAAAATTATGACAACATTTGATAAAAAATACAACAAAATCTGCTATTATTTTACTTATTTTATTAGGAGGACATTATGGAAGAAACAATCAGTTTGCGCGAGTTGATGGAGACACTAAAGAAGAGAATGCAATTAATCTTCATGATCACCCTGACAGCAGTTATTGTCAGCGGCGGAGTAAGCTTTTTCCTTCTTACACCAGTCTATCAATCCTCAACGCAACTTCTCGTCAACCAGTCAAAGTCAGAGCAACCTGCTTATAATATAGGAGAAATCCAAACGAACCTGCAATTGATTAATACGTACAACGTCATCATGAAAAGTCCTGCCATACTTGAAAAAGTAATTGCAGACCTTGATTTAAACATGACAGCCGCACAATTAAATGGGAAATTGACAGTGGCTAGCGAAAAAGATTCGCAAGTCATCAACTTATCCGTTCAAGATACCGATCCGAAGAAAGCTGCAGCAATCGCCAATAAAACTGCAGCCGTTTTCCAAGACGAAATCGTCAAAATCATGAACGTGAATAATGTAAGCGTCCTTGCTAAAGCGGAAGTAGGGGAAGACACATCACCAATCAAACCTAAGCCCCTTCTTAATATCGCAATTGCGATGGTAGTTGGATTAATGGCCGGTGTGGGGCTCGCATTCTTACTGGAGTTCCTGGATAACACAGTAAAGACTGAGCAAGAAGTGGAGAAACTCCTAGGACTGCCTGTACTCGGTTCAATTGCAAGAATCAAAGATCAGGAAGAGAAAGTCAAGAGCCGCACACAGCAGAGGAAATCAAGAGTAAGAGGTGAGACAGTTGGCTCCTAATAAGAAGAAAGTGAAACAAATGATGAACACGAAACGTAAACTGATCACCAAAACGGATCCAATGTCACCGATCTCTGAACAGTATAAAACGATTCGTACGAATATTAATTTTTCATTCGTGGATGAAGAGTTGAAATCCTTGATGGTCACTTCCTCAGGACCGGGAGAAGGAAAGTCGACCACGTCTGCCAACATGGCTGTCGTATTCGCTCAGGAAGGGAAGAAAGTCCTACTTGTGGATGCAGATATGCGTAAACCGACGGCACATTATACATTCGGTCTGAGTAATACATACGGCCTGACGAGTGTGCTAACAAGACAGAAGCCGTTAACAGAAGTGACGTATGGTTCCGATGTCGAGAATCTTCACCTATTGACGTGCGGCCCGATCCCGCCGAACCCTGCTGAGCTGCTCAGTTCTGTAAGAATGGAATATTTCTTTAAAGAAGTGTTTGAAGAATACGATATGGTCATTTTCGATACCCCGCCGGTGCTGGCGGTGACGGATGCCCAAGTTCTTGCAAATCAATGCCAGGGTACCGTTCTGGTCATCAGCTCAGGTACTACCGAAGTGGATAAAGCGGTAAAGTCGAAAGAACTGCTTGATACTGCAAAAGCCAAGCTAGTAGGCGTCGTGTTGAATAACCGCGAAATGAAAGATTCCGCCTACTATTATTATGGTGGTAATAAATAACATACTTTCGACAAATTTCACCCCTTTACAAATTTACCCTATAAGGTAAAATGTATATTGTTGTAAAAATAAGTCGAAAGAACCACAAAAGGAGGAGTTAAAATGATTGATATTCACAGCCACATCCTTCCCGAGATTGATGACGGCTCCCAATCAATGCAGGACAGCATTGAAATGGCCAAAGCAGCTGTTGCAGAAGGAATTCATACCATCATCGCGACTCCCCACCATAAAAATGGAAAATACGAAAACCCAAAGTCGGACATCCTTCCACTTGTAAGTGAATTGAATAACACCTTCAAAGCAGAATCGATTAATTTAACCGTACTGCCGGGACAGGAGTGCCGGATTTACGGCGAGATTCTAGAAGATTATGAGAAAGGGCATATTCTGACCCTGAACCAATCTTCTCAATACTTGTTTATTGAGTTCCCATCCAACAGTGTGCCGAGATATGCTGAAAAGCTGCTTTATGATATCCAGGTTGAAGGACTCACCCCGGTGATTGTCCACCCTGAACGGAATGCTGAACTAATTGAACGCCCAGACAAGCTCTATAAGTTAATTACAAATGGAGCCGTAACACAGCTAACAGCTTCCAGTCTTGTAGGCTATTTCGGGAAAAACATTCAAAAGTTTTCACAGCAAATGATCGAAGCCAACCTTACACACTTCATTGCATCAGATGCCCACAATATCCATAACCGGACGTTCAAAATGGAAGAAGCGTTGGACTACATAGAGAAAAACTACGGATTAGATACGGTCTATTACTTTACAGAAAATGCGGAAATGCTGATTGAAAACAAAACCATCTACAAAGAGATTCCCGAACAGATCAAAAAAAAGAAAAAATTCCTCGGAATCTTTTAGTCTGATGAATATTTGATAAGGTCCTAAGGTACTATTGTCGTTGGAAGAATATTTGGAGTATACAACACAACAGTAGATATTTTGGGAATGTCTCCTTTCCGTTACCAATGGAGGCACTCGATTACGCCGTGGGTAGGGGGAACCTGATACCTTAGACGCTTGTCGTCGGTGGCGGGATGTGAGGGAGGGTTAGATGCCAACAACCACAATATTAAAGAATAGAAAAGTTGTGAAAGCGCTCTCTATGATTGACCAATCAGGTTGGACTTTTAAATATTCAGTAAAGCTCGAGGAGAAAACATGAAGAACTTTAAAACCATGCCTAAAAGCATCAAAAAAGCCGTACGCTATATCAATCAGGATGCACCGGCCGAACATTTAAAGGAAATACAGATTCTTGTGAACCAAGCAATCAGCCGACGGTTAAAGGAAGAAAAATAAACTAAATGCCTAAGGAAAGAGTATTCTGTACATTTTCCTTAGGTATTTATTTTGCCCATTTTTGATTGAGTGTCATTGAAAATAATAGAAAAGAGGGTTAATTATGAGTTATACGAAAAGGGTTTCACTGTTGATGCTGTTGGATTCCACTATCGTGCTTACTGCTATTTTTATCAGTTATTACATACTTAAGACATCCATGAGCAAATACACGCTGCTGACTCTCATCATCAGTTCAATTGCCTTGCTTGTAAGCCATCACTTGTTTGCCTTCGTTTACAAACTCTACCAAAAAGCATGGGAATATGCGAGTGTAGGAGAAATGATGGCCATTATTCGGGCGGTTACCTTTTCAATAATCACTACAGGTATTGTTCAGTTATTTTTTACAAAAGGCGGAGTATATACCAGGGTACTTCTAGTTACTTGGATGCTACATGTCATCCTTATCGGCGGATCACGTTTTTCATGGAGAATGTACAGAGATTACTACATGAAGACAAAGAATGAGAAAAAGAAAGCACTCATTATTGGGGCTGGATCAGCTGGGTCTATGTTGGTAAGACAGTTAATGAAAAGTCATGACACGGATTTAGAACCTGTTGGATTTATAGATGATGATGTTAAGAAACAAAAACTACAAATATATGGAGTTACGGTAATTGGCGGAACTAAAGATATACCAAAGGTTGTAGAAAAATATGGAATCGAAAATATTATTATTGCTATACCTTCATTAAGAAAGGGACAGTTGCAAGAAGTCTATCAGGAGTGCAGTAAAACTAATGCCAAGACACAAATTATGCCAATGATAGAGGATATAGTTTCAGGTAAGGTATCAGTTAATCAGTTCCGGGATGTCCAGGTGGAAGACCTTCTTGGACGTGAACCTGTGGAGCTTGATGTGAAGAGCATTTCCGAAAAACTTACCGGGAAAACAATACTCGTGACAGGGGCAGGTGGATCAATCGGTTCTGAAATTTGTAGACAGGTAAGTAAGTTCAAACCAAGGAAACTACTCCTTCTGGGCCATGGGGAGAACTCCATCTACATGATTGATATGGAGCTGCGAAATAAATACAAAGAAGAATTCGAAATTATTCCGGTTATCGCTGACATACAGGACAGAAATCGAATTTTTGAAGTGATGGATAGTCATACACCTGAAGTAGTGTATCATGCCGCTGCCCATAAACATGTTCCGTTAATGGAGTACAACCCAAAGGAAGCGGTAAAGAACAATGTCATCGGGACGAAGAATGTGGCAGAAGCCGCAGATACATTTGGAGTCGGCACTTTTGTTCTTGTCTCTTCAGATAAAGCCGTCAACCCAACAAACGTGATGGGATCGACGAAGCGGATTGCAGAGATGGTGATTCAGAATCTTAATAAGAACAGCAAAACCAATTTTGTAGCTGTGCGCTTCGGAAACGTACTCGGAAGCCGCGGTTCGGTTATCCCTTTGTTTAAAAAACAAATTCAAGCTGGCGGACCGGTTACGGTTACCCATCCAGATATGACCCGTTACTTTATGACGATTCCGGAAGCGTCCAGACTTGTCATGCAAGCAGGGGCCTTGGCACGCGGCGGGGAAATTTTCGTTCTGGATATGGGTGAGCCGGTTAAGATTGTTGATTTGGCTAAGAATCTGATTAAGCTTTCTGGTTATTCGATTGAAGAAATTGGAATCAAGTATGCGGGTATTCGCCCAGGGGAGAAGATGTATGAGGAACTTCTTGGGGAGAATGAGGTTCATGGCGAAGCGATTTTCCCGAAAATTTTTATTGGAAAGACGGTAGAGTTTGACGTACGACGTGTATCCAATCTGGTAGAAAACCATCAAGCATTTGATCAAGATTATATATCCCAGTATGTGTTGAGCTTAGCGAATAAGAATGATGAAATTTTGATAACGAATGTAAATTGATCCAGTCGGTATTGTACAAAGAGTTAAGTGCCAACCTTTAGTTGCTTATTAGTTACATAGATATAAATTTTAATCAAGTTAAATGATAAGTAACTAATTTTTAAAGCGGAAGGAAGAGTTGAATCATGGGAGACAGAATATTTCTTTCATCACCCCACATGAGTGATGAAGGCTATGAGATGCAATATGTAAAAGAAGCGTTTGATACTAACTGGATTGCTCCTCTTGGGACAAATGTAAATGAATTCGAGAAAGAACTGGCAGAAAAAGTCGGTTCCAAAGCAGCCGCCGCATTATCTTCTGGAACTGGGGCTATCCATTTAGCGTTAAGGGCTGCAGGTGTTGAAGATGGAGATATCGTATTCTGTCCTACGTTAACTTTTTCAGCTACAGCCAACCCAATTATCTATCAAAATGCTGTACCTGTTTTTATTGATAGTAATGAAGAAACGTGGAATATGTGCCCTAAAGCTTTAGAAGAAGCTTTTGAAAAGTATCCAGAAGTTAAAGCAGTGATAGTGGTTCATCTTTATGGTCTTTCTGCTGATATGGATAAGATTATGGAAATATGCAAGAAACATAATGTGGCAGTTATTGAAGATGCTGCAGAATCATTAGGCGGATACTATAAAGGACAGCATACAGGAACCTTCGGTGATTACGGTATTTTCTCTTTTAATGGAAACAAAATCATTACTACTTCCGGCGGCGGAATGCTCGTTTCTAATAATGAAGAGAAAGTATCAAAGGTTAGATTTTGGGCTACTCAATCGAGAGATCAAGCGAGGCATTATCAGCATAGTGAATTAGGTTTCAACTATAGAATGAGTAATGTTGTTGCTGGGATTGGCAGGGGCCAGCTTAAGGTCTTAGAGGAAAGAGTGGAAAAGAAGAAGTGCATTTTCGAATTTTATAAAAGAGAGCTTAATGGTCTGGATGGTGTAGAATTTATGCCCGTTAATGATTGGGATAAACCGAACTATTGGTTGAGTGCAATGACATTAAGTGGCCATGTCAGACCTATTGATGTAATGGATGCTCTTGAAAAAGAGAACATTGAATCCAGGCCTGTTTGGAAGCCGATGCATATGCAGCCTTACTTTGAAAAGTATGATTTTGTTGGTACAGATGCTTCAGAGAAGCTGTTTAAAAATGGTGTTTGTTTGCCTTCTGATACAAAAATGACTGATGAGGATTTAACGAGGATTGTGAATACCATAAAAGGATTGTGGTTGAAATAATGAATACCAAAGGCGGTATCTATAGAAAACTTATAAAAAGACCGATGGATTTCATCCTTTCATTACTTGCTATTATTATTCTTACTATTATACCTGTGCTTCCAATCACAGCTTTACTTGTTAAAACGAAGTTGGGCAGCCCGGTACTTTTTAAACAAAAACGACCAGGGTTAAATGAAAAGGTCTTTATGATGTATAAGTTCCGGACAATGACGGACGAAAAGGATGAGAATGGGGAGTTACTTCCGGACAGTGTGAGATTAACGAAGTTTGGAAGGTTTCTGCGTTCTACATCACTGGATGAACTTCCGGAGCTTTTTAATATTCTTAAAGGGGATATGTCGATTATCGGTCCGAGGCCCTTATTGGTACAGTATCTGCCTCTTTATAATGAGCATCAAAAACGGAGACATGAAGTTCGGCCGGGGTTGTCTGGATTGGCTCAGGTGAATGGTCGGAATGCTATTAGTTGGAAAGAGAAGTTTAATCTAGATGTGTATTACGTTGATAATGTGAGTTTTAGAGGGGATTGGAAGGTTATTCTTCTTACACTGAAGACTGCTTTGGTTAGAGAAGGTATCAATTCGGAGACTGCAGCTACTATGGAGCCATTTAAGGGAAATGAAAAGGAAAGAATAGAACTATGAAAGAGAAGCTTTTAATTATTGGTGCTAGTGGTCATGGGAAAGTGGTTGCGGATATAGCTTTGAAAATGAATAGATGGCAGAGTGTTGCTTTTTTGGATGATAATGAAAATATTAATTCTTCTATGGGTTTAGAAGTGATAGATACTTCTAGTGAAGTCTCAAAGTACATAGAGGAATACGAAGTATTTGTAGGAATAGGTAACAATGTAACCAGACAAAAGGTTCAGGAAAAGCTTGAGACATTAGGTGCGGAAATACCTGTATTAATTCATCCTACTGCAGTAATTGGTGAGCAAGTAGAAATTGAAAATGGCACGGCTCTTATGGCAGGAACTATTGTCAATTGCTGTACAAGAATTGGTAGAGGATGCATTGTTAATACTGGTTCTACTATTGACCATGATAATTGTATTGAAGATTTTGTACATGTTTCACCAGGAGCAAATTTAGCAGGGACCGTATATATCGGGAAAAGATCGTGGTTAGGGATTGGTAGTGTTGTAAGTAATAACATTAACATAACTAGTGATTGCAAGTTAGGGGCAGGATCTGTGGTGATTAAAGATATAACAGACCCAGGAGTTTATGTTGGTGCTCCAGTTAGGAGAGTTTAAGTATGAAAAAGAATATTTGGATTTGGAATCATTATGCTTCAAATATGTATAAAGACCAAGCTGGGAGACATTATTGGTTTGCTGAAAATCTAAAAAAACAAGGGTATAACCCCACTATATTTTGTGCATCAACTATTCATAATTCTAATGAAAATATAGATACAGGTAGTGAAAAGTACACTACAAAAATAATTGATGAAATACCCTTTACTTTTGTGAAAACACCTAGTTATTTTGGTAATGGGCGACAACGAATCACTAATATGATTACCTTTTATAAGAATCTTTTTTCTGTATCTAAAGAATATGCAAAAATACATGGTAAGCCGGATGTGATCTTAGCTTCAAGTGTTCATCCTCTTACTTTAGTTGCAGGGATAAAGATAGCAAAAAAATTTGGGATACCGTGTATTTGTGAAATTCGGGATCTCTGGCCAGAAACGATTGTGGCGTATGGCTCTTTGCGGAAAAATAGTTTGTTTGCAAAATTGTTATATCTGGGAGAAAAGTGGATTTATGAAAAGGCAGACAAATTAGTTTTTACAATGGAGGGTGGAAAAGATTATATTGCTGATAATGGCTGGGATGTAGATAGTGGTGGTTCCATTAATCTAAATAAAGTCCATCATATCAATAATGGTGTTGATTTAGAGTTGTTTGAGTATAACAAGAAGTATTTCACTGTAAATGATGATGATTTAGATAATGATGAAAACTTTAAGGTTATTTATGCTGGGTCTATAAGAAAAGCTAATAATCTGCAGCTAGTTATTGATGCAGCTAAATACGTAAATGACAATTCGAAAGAAAAGATTAAATTTTTAATATTTGGCGATGGTGATGAAAAAAAACACTTGGAAGATAAGTGCAAACAAGAATTCATTACTAATGTTATCTTTAAAGGAAAAGTGAATAAAAACTATATTCCTTACATAGTAAGTAAGTCGAATTTAAATATCTTAAATTATTCTTCTCATGATATTTGGAAGTATGGCGGTAGTCAAAATAAAAACTTTGAATATCTGGCAGCCGGTAAACCAATTTTAAGCACCATAACCATGGGTTACGACATTCTTAAGAAGTATGAAGCAGGTATATCTTTGAACACTCAAACAAAAGAGAATATCGGAAAAAGTATTATTGGAATTTCGAAAATGCCCAAAGCTGATTATGAGCTGATAAGTAGTAATGCAAGAAAGGCTGCTGAGAATTATGATTTTAAAGTCTTAACTCACCAGCTTATTGATATAATCGAAAATTGCTGAAAAATTTCACAAAAGGAATGAATAAAATGAAGGTTATTACTATAATAGGCGCTCGCCCTCAATTCGTTAAAGCTGCACCATTTTCAGAGGTGTTTAGAAAAGAAAATGAAGAAATATTAGTTCATACTGGCCAACACTATGATGCAAATATGTCAGATGTATTTTTTGATGAACTTGGGATACCAAGGCCCCATTATAATTTGGAAGTTGGATCTGGGAATCACGGGAAACAAACTGGACGAATGCTAGAAAAAATTGAAGATTTAATAATAAAAGAAAAGCCAGATGGAATGTTGGTCTATGGTGATACCAATTCTACATTAGCTGGTGCCTTAGCAGCTAGTAAGTTACACATCCCCGTTTTTCATGTTGAAGCTGGGTTGCGAAGTTATAATAAGCTAATGCCGGAAGAGCAAAACAGAATCCTAACGGATCATGTCTCAAATTTACTATTATGTCCTACACAAACAGCTGTAAACAACTTAAAAAAGGAAGGGATTACATCTGGAGTGTTTAATACTGGGGACATAATGTTTGATGTTGTTCTAAGAAATATTGAAATTTCAAAAAGTCGGTACTCTAATGGTGTTTGGTTAGATGAATTAAGGCAAGAAAATGAAAAGGTTCCAAGTCTTATAGAAAAAGAGTATTATCTTGCAACTATCCATCGGGCTGAAAATACAGATAATGATAAGAAATTATTGGAAATTTTCTCAGCGTTTGAAAAAATGGATAAGCCGGTAATCTTGCCAATTCATCCGAGAACACGGAAATTAATTGGTAAATTAGAAATTAAACTAGACAATGTAACTCTTATAAATCCGGTTGGCTACTTAATGATGTTATATCTAACGGCAAATGCATATATGGTTGTAACAGATTCCGGAGGTCTTCAAAAAGAAGCATACTTTCTTAAAACACCTTGCACCACATTAAGAGACCAAACAGAATGGGTAGAGACCTTAGAACATGGATGGAATGTTTTAAGTTCAATTGATGAAAATACAATTTTAAAAACAATTACAAGAGAATTAAACTGCACTCAATTTTCTCAGCCTATGTTATTCGGTGATGGAAAAGCTGCAGAACACATAAACAATGCAATATTAAACGGAGGAAGATAAATTATGAATACTTTTACATTAACTAGTATTTTAAAAGAAAAACTATTAAATAAAACAGCAACACTAGGAGTCATAGGATTAGGATATGTAGGCCTACCGTTAGCTGTTGAAAAAGCTAAAGCAGGATATAAGACGATTGGGTTCGATGTTCAAGAATCTAAGGTGAAAATGGTTAACAAAGGGAAAAACTATATTGGTGATGTGGTAAATGAAGATCTTGAGTCTCTTGTTAAATCAGGAAATTTGTCAGCTACTACCGATTTTGCCAAAGTCGCTCAAGCAGACTGTGTAAGTATTTGTGTTCCAACCCCTTTAGATAAATATCAACAACCTGATATAAGCTATGTTAAAGCATCAGCGGAAAGTATTGTCCCTTACATGCATAAGGACATGTTAATAGTTTTAGAATCAACAACTTATCCTGGAACAACTGAGGAACTTTTAAAGCCGATACTTGAGGAGTCAGGATTAAAATGTGGAGAGGACTTCTTCCTTGCTTACTCTCCTGAGCGTGTAGATCCTGGTAATTTGACTTTTAAAACAAAAAATACACCTAAAGTAGTGGGTGGGTATACACCAAAGTGTACTGAAGTGGCAGCAGCATTATATGAAAGTATTTTAGAAGCGCCTATTCATCGTGTCTCTTCACCAGCAGTGGCAGAGATGGAAAAGATTCTAGAAAACATATACAGAAATATTAATATAGGCTTAGTAAATGAACTTGCAATTTTAAGTGAAAAGATGGGGATAAACTTCTGGGAAGTAATAGAAGCTGCAAAATCTAAACCATATGGTTTTCAAGCTTTTTATCCAGGTCCTGGTCTTGGGGGACACTGTATCCCTCTTGATCCATATTATCTTTCTTGGAAAGCCCGTGAATATGGGTTTCATACATCAATGATTGAATCTTCTATGATGGTAAATGATCGGATGCCTGAATACTGCGTCGAGAGAGCAAGCAAAATCTTAAATAAAGCTAAAAAAGCTATGAATGGTTCGAAGGTTCTTGTGCTTGGCGTGGCATATAAAAAAGATATTGATGACTACAGAGAAAGTGCAGCTATTAGAGTTATTAATGAGTTAGAGAAAGAAGGGGCAGAAGTCATTTATTATGATCCTTATGTTTTAGAGTACAACGACCATGGAAACGCTAAAAAGGGTGAACCTGAATTAACAGAGGAACTAATTGAAGCAGCAGATCTGGTTATGATAACTGCAGACCATACTATGGTAGATTACTCACTAGTACAAGAATATGCAAAAGCTATCTTTGATACTAAAAATGCAATGAAAAATATAACAAATAGAGAAAATATTGAGTTGCTCTAGGAAGAGGTTCAACATGGCTACTTCTTAATTAGATATAGTTATAGATAAGGAGACATTTCAATGCAATATTTTGTACATGAAAGTAGTTACATTGATGATGATGTTAAAATAGGAAAAGGCACTAAAGTTTGGCATTTTAGTCACCTTCATAGAGGGGTTCAAATAGGTGAAAATTGTTCATTAGGCCAGAACGTAAATGTAGCTAATAACGTTAAAATCGGCAGCGGGGTAAAGATTCAAAATAACGTTTCAGTATATGAGGGTGTGGAATTAGAAGACTATGTTTTCTGTGGTCCATCAATGGTATTTACTAATGATTTAACGCCGAGAAGTAAATACCCTAAAGGAAGTGCTAGTTATAAAAAAACGTTAATTAAATATGGTGCTTCTATTGGAGCGAATGCAACGATCGTTTGTGGAAATACGGTTGGAAATTGGGCCATGATTGCTTCTGGTGCAGTGGTTACCAAAGATGTCCCAAACTACGCATTGGTGGCAGGTGTTCCAGCAAAACAAATTGGTTGGGTTTGTGAATGTGGTCTACCTTTAAAAGAAGATTATAGTTGTAAAGAATGCGGTAGATCTTATGAATTAAGCGTAGGTAATTTATTTGAAATTAAATAAGAGGAAAGAGGTAGAGTATGCAGTTTCGTGATTTAAAAGCTCAATATACTCAGTATAAATCAGCTATAGATGAGTCTATTCAACATGTGTTAAACAGTGGACAATATATAGGTGGAAAACCAGTAAATGAACTTGAAAAGGAATTAGCTGAATACGTAGGGGTTAAGCATTGTATTACTTGTGCAAATGGAACTGACGCTTTGTCATTGGTTTTAATGGCTTGGGATGTAAAAGAAGGTGACGCTGTTTTCGTACCTGATTTCACCTTCTTCTCAACAGGAGAAGTAGTCTCTTTCAATGGAGCTACACCTGTTTTTGTAGATGTAGATGAAAAGACTTTCAATATAGATCCTATAAAGCTTATACAATCAATTGAGAAAGTCAAAAAAGAGGGTGAATTAAATCTTAAAGTAGTTATACCAGTTGATCTTTTTGGTCTCCCTGCTAATTATGATGAAATAGAAAAGGTTGCTAAACAGTATAATTTGCTTGTTTTGGAAGACGGTGCACAAGGGTTCGGAGGAAGTATTGATGGTAAAATGGCCTGCAGTTTCGGTGACGCTGCAACTACTTCCTTTTTCCCAGCTAAGCCTTTAGGTTGTTACGGGGACGGTGGGGCAATCTTTACCAATAGTGATGAAACAGCTGACCTGCTTCGTTCCTACAAAGTGCATGGAAAAGGTGAAAACAAATATGACAATGTCAGAATTGGTGTTAATTCTAGATTGGACACCATTCAAGCAGCCATTTTACAAGTGAAATTACATGCATTTAAAGAACATGAGCTAGATGGAGTTAATAGAGCCTATAAAATGTACACTGATAAACTGCGGGAAATTGTAGAAACACCTTTTATTCCAGAAGGTTATTATTCCAGTTTCGCCCAATATACAATTAAGCTTGATTCAAAAGCACAAAGGGATGCGTTACAAGCTAAGCTGAAAGAAAATGATATTCCAAGTATGATTTATTATATTAAACCAATGCATCTTCAGCAGGCATTTTCAGATCTATCATTACTAGAGAAAGATTTTTCCGTAACGAACAAACTTTGTGATACTGTTCTTTCTCTCCCCATGCATCCATATCTAAAAGAGGAAGAAATTACAAAAGTATGCGATGTAATACAAGAATTTATGAATGTTAAAGCACAATGTATGTAAAGGAAAGAGGTTACGTTATGAATTTTGCTATTGTCGGATGTGGCTTTATCGCAAAAAAACATGCATCATCAATTGATAAAATTGATGGTGCAAAACTTGTTGCAGTTTGCGATAAAGTTCAAACTACTATGGAATTTTACAAAGATCAGTATGGTGCAAATAGTTATACTGAAGTAGAACAAATGATAGAAAATGAGGACATTGATATAGTATGTATTTGTACACCAAGCGGTTTCCATGCTTCCATTGCAGTTCAAATAGCTGAAGCTAAAAAACATATTATCGTTGAGAAACCAATTGCGATGACTATTGAAGATACAGATAAAATTATTGAAGCTTGTAAAGTTAATAATGTGAAATTAGCTGTGGTTCATCCTAACCGTTTTAGACCGGTTGTTCAAGAGCTCAGAAAAATTGTGGACAGGGGTTTATTGGGGGAAATTAGCCACGCAAGCTGCATTGTAAATTGGAACAGAAATCAAGAATACTATGATCAAGCTCCATGGAGAGGGACTAAACAACATGATGGTGGAGTTTTAATGAATCAGGCAATACATAATCTTGATTTATTGTTATGGTTTATGGGAAATCCTGAACAAATATTTAGTATGGAAGCAACGAGATTTAGGAATATAGAAGCAGAAGATGTGTCTGTCGGAACAATAAAATTTGATTCAGGTGCTCTTGGGACTGTGGAAGCTGCGACTACTGTGTATCCTAAAAATTATGAAGAGTCTATAACATTGTTCGGTGAAAAAGGTACGGTTAAAATTGGCGGTACAAACGCCTTGTACTTTGAACACCTTGATATTAAGGATATGACAGATAACGAAATAGAGGATCTTATAGAAAGTATTAAAGCGGATCCCTGGGGCACTCCTGGTCATCAGTGGATTATAGAAGACATGATTAATGCTGTTAAAGAAAATCGCTCACCAGCTGTTACAGGAGAAGATGGAAGAAAAGCACTACAACTAGTGTTAAATTTTTATGAATCTGCTAAAAAGAATCAAGTAATTAAATTTACTTATAAGGAAACAACGGAAGAAAAAAAAATTAAAGGATACTAAAAGTTTAAGAAAGTTCAATTGCTCTTCATATAACAAAATTGTGGAAAACCTTAATTATAATATTTTCTTTAGGTATTTTGAAGAGGGGGTGACTTCTTAAGAATGTTAAAATTGCCTAAAGTCAAAAATCAATTCTTATCAAATGTAGTAACTATTTTAGGTGGTACCACATCAGCTCAGATAATACCTATAATTGCATCACCTTTGTTAACTAGAATTTTTTCGCCAGCGGATTTTGGAGATTATGGATTATTTATTGCAATAATAGGAGTCTTTTCAGTTATCTCGAGCCTTAAGTATGATCAAGCTATTAATCTACCAAAAAGTAATAAAAATGCAATAAATGTATTGGTGTTGTCTTTAAGTATTACAGTCATCTTAAGTTTAGTGGTATTAATATTGGCTATTATTTTTTATTCTCCACTTTCAAAGTTTATTTTTAATAAAAACATTTTACAGATTTTATGGCTGTTACCTTTATCAATTTTTATTAGTGGCATATATCAAGTGCTGCTTAATTGGTCCATTAGAAATGAAGGTTTTAGCACAATTGCTAAATCTCAATTATACAAAGCTTCAACTACAGTTTTAGGCCAAGTAGGTGGAGGGCTAATAATATCTGTATCTTTTATATTAATGTTCTTTCAATTATTAGGCCAAGTGGCTGGAAGTTTAAAGATATTTTTTCACCAGAAAAATAATCTTAAAAAAAACCTAAAGTATGTGAGTAAAAAGAATATCATTAAGCAGTTAATAAGGTACAAAAATTTCCCTTTATTTTATTCTAGCTCTGCATTATTAAATACTTTATCAGTGCAATTACCGTTATTTATATTAGCGATATTTTTCAGTTCGACAACCGTTGGTTATTATACATTAGCCCACAGAATATTAGCCTCACCAATTTCAATAATAGGAACGGCTGTGGCTCAGCCCTTTTTGCAAAAGGGAGTTGAGAATTTCAGGAATAATAAACTAGGTGAGTTTAGCTTAGCGATCTTTAGATTGTTGTTAAGTCTTGGATTAACTCCAATGATAATTTTAGCTTTAATTGCACCTGAACTTTTCTCATATATTTTCGGTGAGGAATGGGTTAAGGCTGGACTATATGTACAACTAATTGCAGGTTGGTTGCTATTTGTTTTTATTTCATCCCCTTTGTCACATATTTTTACTATTATGGAGTTGCAAAAAGAAAATTTATACTTTAATTTGATTATTTTTATAAGTAGAATATTTGTTTTGATGATTGGTGGATTATTAGGTAATGACATACTTACTATAGCGCTATTCGGTTTGACAGGTGTTATTATATGGTTTATTCAAATACTTTGGCTATTGAATAAAACAGGTATAAAGAAGTTAATTATCCTAAGATCTATTTTCAATGAAATAGTGTATGCATCACCATTTATAATTTGTGCTTTAATAGCTAAATCTTTTGCAGCCACAGTATTTCTTTTGTTTGCTTTTATACTAATTATATTTATAGTTTTTTCTTTATTAAAAATAAAGGAAATAAAAAGATTAAGTATTTAATAGTACTATCGTTTAATGGAGGAATAAAATGGGGAAAACATTGTTTAAATTAGGTTTTTATATGAAGAGACCAGAGGTTATTAGGTCATATAAGGAGATTAAAAGCTTAAATAATAATAATTTACAAGAATTAGAGGAATATCAGAATAGGTTGCTTAGAAAATTAATTTCCCATGCCGTAAAAGAAGTACCTTATTATGAAAACCTATTTAAAACATTAAAATTGAGTGTGAATGATATTGAGACTGTTAAGGATTTGATTAAATTACCCATATTAACAAAAGAGGATATTAAAAAGGATCCAGAGAGTTTCATTTCAAAAAAGTACCTACAAGACGCCATTAAAGGTTCTACTGGTGGGTCTACTGGAAAACCCTTGAAATATTATATGAGCAATAAGGACTATTCTATGGGGGTTGCCCAGCTACTTAGGGGCTTTGAGTTTGCTGGATATAAATTAGGAGACTCAATGGCTATAATTGCTGGCTCTTCTTTAGTTTCTAGCAAGCAATCTATTAAATCAAAAATTAATGATTGGGTGATGAATTTTAAGCATTATTCATCTTATGGTATGTCAGAAGAAGATTTAGAAGAGTATTATCGCCAAATCAATAAAACTAGACCTAGATTTATCCGGGGGTATGCAAGTTCAATATATCTATTCGCTAAGTATATAAAGGACTACGATCTTTCCTTGAAATACGACAACCTCTCCGCCATATTTACTACAGCTGAAAAATTGATGCCACAACAAAGAAAAATAATTGAAGAAGTCTTTGGTTGTGAAGTTTTTGATAATTATGGCTTAAATGATGGGGGTATCTCTGCTTTTGAATGTAATTATCATCAGGGACTGCATATAGATTATGAAAGATCCATATTGGAAGTAACCTCATTTGATGGTGAAAGTCAATTACTAGATAAACAAGGAAAGCTCATAGCAACTAGTCTTCATAATTATGTAATGCCTTTTATTAGGTATGATACGGGAGATCTGGGTTCAATATCTTCACACCCTTGCGAATGTGGGTGTAGTAGGCCACTTTTAAGAGAGATTTCTGGTAGAGTAACAGATTATCTAAAAATAAATGGAACATATATAGGCAGCCCGGTATTAACTGTACTTATGGGGAGAGTGGATACAGAGAACTACCAAATAATTCAAACAGGTGAAAATAGTATAGAAATAAATATTATTAAGGGTTCCAATTATACGGCTGCTGACGAAGATTTTATAAGCAATTCTTTTAGAGAACATGTACAGAATATAAATATAAGATTTAACTATTTTGAAAATTTATCTGGTTTTATGCAAAGTAATAACAAGTTTAAATTTATTATTAATACAGATTATAGGTAAATCAAATAAACGGTTAATACGTCAAAAGAAAAAGTGATTCCATGAATAAAACATTTAAATTTATAATTTCCATTATATTTGCTATTTTAATTAAGGCAATTTTTGATTTTTTATATGTTAATTATGTCTCAGTATATTTTAGCTATGAATTATTTATCACCGATTTTTCATATGTTAAGAATATTATTTCATATTTTTTATTAATAATAGTAAACATATTTATACAGCCTCTATTAAATAAACCATCTAAACCAAGTAGAGTTGTGGTTTTAATATTATACTTATCAGTTGTGATCCCCTTATTAACATTATATGGTTACCAAAATGCATCTTCTACATTTATATTAATGTATATTATCAGCTATATATTAATGATTCTAATATTGGAGTTTTCACCTAAATTCCGAATACCTATATTAGATTCAAGTATAATAAAATTAATAATGACTTTTATTTTAATAATATATTTGTATGTTTATCTATATTTAATGTTAACTGGTGGCTTATCAAGGTTTAATTTAAGTTTAGTTAATGTATATGCTGTACGTAGCGAATACGTTCTTCAAAATGGTCCGTTGATGGGATATTTTATACCTTGGATTGCAAATGTGTTCAATATGGGGTTGTTGGTATGGGGGTTATTTAAAAGTAAAAGAAATTTTGTATTATTATCTATATTTCTTCAAGTTTTACTATTCGGTATGACTAATTTTAAAACTTTTTTATTTGCACCTATAATTGTTTTTGGTGTTTTTGTAATATTTAAAAAATCTAGTATATTAATCTATTCATTAATCAGTGTTATTGGAATACTCATTGCAGTATATAGTGGGTTTCTAATAACAGGTAATCATCAATGGTCTTCCATGCTCATTAGAAGACAATTTTTCACTCCTGCAAACTTGCATATAATGTATTACGATTACTTTAGTCAAGATAATCACCCTTTTATCAATCTATCAAATTCAATATTTAAATATTTTATAGACTACCCATATGATATGCCAGTAACACGTGTAATATCGTGGGAATATTTTAATAAAGGATTTGGAACGAATGTTGGTGTTTTCGGTGATGCTTATAGTAACTTCGGGCTTTTTGGAATGTTGTTATTTTCAGTTGGTTTAGCTGTTTTCTTGAAGATAATAGATAGTTTTACTGAATTTTTGCCACCCAATTTGATATCTGCCTTAATTACTTTACCTGCATTTTCATTGATAAATTCAGCATTATTTACAACGCTATCTACCCATGGATTTCTAATGTGCATAGTTATTTTGCTTATAATGGCAAATTTCACAAAAAATGATATAAGAAAGGAATAAATGACTAATGACAAAAATTTGCCATATGACATCAGTACATCAAGCAACTGATATACGGATATTTATTAAAGAATGCTTATCTTTAGCTGACAGTCAATTTGAAGTACATTACATTGTACCGGGGGTAAAGTCTGAAAAAGTAAAACAAGTTAACATTCATGGTACACCTAAAATAAAGAATAGATACCAAAGGATGATAAAAACTGCGAATGAGGTATATAAGTTAGCTTTAGAAATTGATGCGGATATCTACCATTTTCATGATCCAGAATTAATACCATATGGTCTTAAATTAAAGAAAAAAGGTAAAATTGTAATTTATGATATCCATGAAGATTTGCCACGTGCCATACTATCAAAGAAGTATATACCAAAATATTTTAGGAAATTAATTTCATTCTTTATTGAAAGGTATGAAAACAATAGTTCAAAGAAATTTGATTGTAATATAGGTGCAACTCCATATATCACGGAGAGATTTTATAAGATTAACAAAAACAGTATAAATATTAATAACTTCCCGTTAATGGACGAACTGGTATCAGAAAATCAAAATATCTATAAAGATAAACAAGTGTGTTATGTTGGTGGATTAATCAACATAAGAGGAATTGAAAATATTATTAGATCCTCTGAAATGATTAATGGCGATATAGTAATGGCTGGTCCGGTATCTACTAATGAATTAAAAATTAAAATAGATCATTCACGAGTAAAATACCAAGGAGTAATTGATAGAAACAAAGTAAATAAACTATTAAACAAATCTATTGCAGGTTTAGTCTTATTCTTACCTGAACCTAACCATATAAATGCTCAACCAAATAAAATGTTTGAATATATGTCAGCTGGAATTCCAGTAATAGCCTCAAATTTTCCTTTATGGAGAGAAATAATAGAAAAAAATAATTGTGGTATATGTGTAAATCCTCAAGATATTTCAGCAATTTCAGAATCTATTCAATGGATGCTCGATAATCCAGATAAAGCTGCAGAAATGGGTAAAAATGGACGAAGAGCAGTTGAAACATATTATAATTGGGAATCTGAGAGCAAAAAACTTATTAATTTGTATGAGAGTCTTTTAAATTATCAGGTTAGTTAGAAGCATGGGGACGGTTCGAGACCAGTGAAAAAGTAGACTTTTAGAAAATATATTCACTTCCATTTGGTTATTTTTGTATATCACAGTGTGATTTGACTGTGTAAAACGGGGGATATAGTAGCTGATATCCTCCGTATTTTTAGGATATCAATGCTGCAATTCTTTTTAAATTCACAACAAAAAATTGGGTCTGACCCCCACCCAGCTAAAGTGTTCAGCGTTAATGCGCTAAAGAATGGTTTGATAAGTAGGTGCTTCTTTTTAAAGGAGGTGCCTTTTGGTTTTGATAGGTATTGACTAGTAAAGGATGTAAATGTAATAACAAATAAGAACATATGTTCTTTTGTGGGAGGAGGAATGAAATGTCCAGGAAGTTTCAGATTTGGTATCCTGGTACAACGTATCATATTACGGCCAGGGGGAATAAACGCAGTGATTCGTTTTTTGATGAGACCGAAAAGTGGGTCTGCCCCCCCACTCAGCTGGGAACCAGGTTTTTAACCGCAGTTTCAATCCCTTTATTTTTTATTCCTGGGTGATATTTTTCCTTAAAGTCTCATAGGCATGATCTAATAAGGTGATGTATGCATGTTTTATATTGTTATAAATGTCTAACGCTGTCGCTTCATCGTAAGTATTAGAGGTCTGGTTGCGGACTTCCAGCATTTTAAGCAAGAGTTCACCATCTTTTATGAGCCCTTCTTTGAATGCTGTTTTTATTGTGCTTCTAGGACTTGAGATGTCTGTTACGCCGTTATATTCTAAATAAGATTTCATAAGTTCCCAGGATAGTTCATAAGTTAATTCGAAGCGCTGAATGGTAGCGTCGATCACAATATCATCCTTTTCAGGGTCCCTTGAAAGGCTCTCCTTCAATTTAGTAAGAGCCCTGCCAAGGTCCTTCATTTTAGCGGCCAGTTTGTTCATATTATCCACCACGTTTCCATCGGGAATTGTTGTAAAGACCGCAATGCCTTCTTTGTCTATAAAATCTTTTAACACTTTATTGGTGATTTCATTATAGTCCATTACATCAAGGGTATAAATGATATTTGTTTCTGACAACTCATCCTTAATATGAACCAGCTTCTTATTCTCTTGATAAAATACAATCGCGAGGTCAATATGGGAAGTCTGCTTATAGTCATCCCTTGCTCTTGGGCCGAATAGAATGACTTTATCTATGAAGGAAGAGAAATTTATAAACGTGTTGATGAGCTTATAAAAACTATCTCTGGGTATGCCGTACAAATGATTTTCTTGCATCAAATCAGAGGACCTTCCTATCTGTTTATCTGTTATTCCATATATTCACTATTTTAGGAGATGTTAAGGGATGA
Organism: Bacillus sp. BKU_1; assembly: GCA_051294195.1. GTDB lineage: Bacteria > Bacillota > Bacilli > Bacillales > Bacillaceae_B > Rossellomorea. The sequence continues at coordinate 670,650 of CP193985.1, forward strand.
GGGAAGATTGTTTATGATGGGGGAGCGGTGGGATTGGGGTCTGACCCCCACCCAGCTTGTGTTTTTTAGGTGTGGGGGCATCAGGTTGGATTTGTAAGAAAATTGAAGTTATTTAAAAATAACGAACTGGAACAAGATGTAAGTTGTTTCGAAACTTTTTTCATGTTATTTTAATAATGACATTTTAAATAATAATTAGAAGGATAGTTTATATGATTAAAGAATGGAATTTACTGCGGACCATTGCCTGTTTAAGTATTGTATTCTTGCACAGCACAACACAGACAGCAAGAGCAGTTGGCTACCCAGAAATCGAGTATTATAATCTGCTCAGAACTGCCTTATGTTATGCGACTCCTACTTTCATTGTTTTGTCTGAGATTATATTGGCAAACAGATACCCACACCGTCTTCCAGAAAAGTTCTGGTCTAAACGAATTAAATGGATATTTGCCCCGTACCTTGCGTTTGCCATTATCGATGCTTTCGTCACAAAACATTTCAGCCCGGCCATTGACCTTGGCGAAAAGCTATTTTTAAACATATTCATGGGAAACTATGAAGGATACTTTGTTCTGATCATATTCCAATTCTACGTTCTTCATTATGTGGTTACTAAGTTCAAAATCCCAACAAACTGGCTGCTTCCTATAAGTTTAATGATCATGGTTGCGCACTTATCACTTCTAAATGGAAACCTTCCATTTATTCAGGAAAATCGTAACCACCTCAAGATTCCGTTTACTGCCTGGTTAGGTTATTTTGCACTCGCATATATAATAGGAAAGCATTATCAAAGCCTTGCGAAAAAACTATTAAAATACAAATGGTTAACTCTCGCAGGGGTGGCTCTTGCGTTTGGCTACTTCTTCTTGTCGTATCAATCTGGAAACTTTAGAGTAGCTTCTTACAGACATGATTTGTTTCCTCTGGCTATCGGAATTACATTAGCAATCCTTGCTTGGGGACAGCTGCTTCCAAATTCCAAATTTGTGAATATGATAAGCAACTTCTCTTTCGGAATTTATCTGGTACACTGGCAGGTGCTCCGTTTTATTGCACCATATGTAGCTCCATATTTTGACAGCACAAGTACCAGGGTAATTAGCGTATTCGTGATTACCTTGATCATCTCGCTGGCCCTTATCAAAGTGATTTCACTTCTTCCGTTTGGAAGCTATATAGTGGGCAACACAAGACGTAAGGTTCGTAAAGAATATCAAGTTCTTCCGAAAACCGCATAAGCATGAAAACCTTCAGTTATTATATATCTGGAGGTTTTTTTGTGCGGGACAGAGGGACAGGTCCACTGTCCCATTACCTCAACCACCCTACTTCCAATCACAATAAAAATCTTCCCCGGATTCAACAACCCATGTGGAGAAGCAAGGGGCTCTTGCTTCCTTTTGCATAAACGTGGAAAAGACCTAGGGGACAGAAAGCCCACAGTTCCTGTCCCCTAGGTATTCCTATTCCTTCAACCGCACCAAAATCCCATCCCCCTTATCATTCACTTTAACCACCGCAGTCTTCACTTTCCCTTCCACATCCACTCCCGTTCCCTCAGGAATGAAGAAATGTTCAATCCCATAGGTGACCTGAGTGGTGTGGTCCCATGAACCGGTGACCTTCCCGGTTAAGAGAACATCCCCCGATTTCTTTTCGTAAGAGGTGTTCCATTCCCCGTCTAGGCTATACACACCTGTATAACACTCGTCTTGCACTCCAATCAATTGCTGGAACAAGCGAAAACTAAACGTTCATTTATACAAAACAATTAGAAAACCCGGAATATTTGCATTCGCAGATGTAAATTATTCCGGGTTTTATTTACACTAAAATTCTTTTCTTCCGCCTTGTACCTGCCCCTGCTTTACTGGTTTTCTTTTAATTTATCTTACTTAGTCCTTTTTTCTCAATTTTTAAAATCATTTGACGACACCACATTAATGCGTTAAAGTAATACTTAACTTAAAACGAACAATCCTTATCAAGAGCCAGGGGAGGAAATTGGTCCTGTGATCCTGCGGCAACCTGTTATTTTCTTAATTGAAAATAATAAGGTGCTAATTCCAACAGACGTATAGTCTGGAAGATGAGGGAGAGATGATGCCTCTTCCTCTGGGAGAGGTTTTTCTTTTGATTCCTCTTTTATTCCTGACTAAACAGATCGTTATAAGAATATTAAAGGGGATGTTAAAGATGACGGAAGTTGGTTATTGGTTTATCGGATTTGCACTTTTTTACACCGTTTTTCTTATTTTCGTAAGTCAGTTCTCAAAAAAGAAGGCTGCCGACGGGAATGGTTTCTTTGTAGGCGGCAGGGGATTCAATTCCTTTTTTGTAGCAGTATGCATTACCGGATTATTCTCAGGCTCTTCCTATATCGCGATACTCGAACTAAGCTATCTGACCGGGATTTCAGCGATTTGGTACGGCGTGGCCGAGACCATTCACGTGTTGATCATTGCGCTTGTCCTGATTACCCCGTTTAGAAAAAAAGCCCTGGTGACGATTTCAGGACTGCTCGGAGACCGCTACGGTGAAAAGGTCAGAGGAATTGCAGGTGCGATTACCGCGTTTACGTTCCCGATGTGGTCGGTCGCAACCGCACTTGCTTTTGCATCTGCATTGTCTGTATTCACCGGTGTCTCATTGATTTGGTCCGTCACGATTACAGCCGTCCTTCTCCTCGCTTATCTTCAGTTTGGCGGGATGTGGTCAATCGGATTCACACAATTGAGTAATGTGGTCGTCTTTTTCATCATGCTGGGAATTGGAACATATGCTTTTTTCATCAACCCCGGCGTAGAAGGAATCGCTTCCTTATTTAATGAAAAACCGCAGTATGCATCATGGGATGGGGCTGGGATACAAACAATACTTGCCTGGTTCGGAACCTTTTTATTCAATGTGATCCTGGCTCAGGCAGCCTTTCAGATGGCATTGTCCTGCAAAACTCCTGAAGAGGGCCGGAAAGGATTATTATATGGTGCTGTATTGGGTATTCCACTCATACTCGGAGCTGTGTTATTCGGTCTTGCTGCCCAGCAGGCGGTTCCGGGTCAATCCCAGGGATTGGTCGCGATCCCGCTTTATTTGATGGAAACTCTGCCCGCTCCTCTTGTCGGATTATTCTTCCTTGGATTCTGGGCTGCTGCACTGAGCTGGGGGGCTCCTTGTCAATTCTCAGGCGCCACAAGCCTTGGGAGAGATACCGGGAAAGCCATCAACCCGAAAGCGACAGAACTTCAGCTTGTCCGTTATACGAAGTGGTCACTTGTGTTACTGACTGTATTAATGATCAGCTTTGCATTGATTCGTTCTGAGCAGTCCGCCTGGTGGAATGTTCTGGCCTGGGTTACACGGAACTCGGCAACCTTCGCCCCGGTTGCAGCTGCTTTATTATGGCCGGCCGTCACAAAACGGGCTGCCCTCATTTCCCTTTTCACAGGTTCTTCATCTGGATTGCTCTGGTATCACCTTGGAGGATGGGCCATTCATGATTTCCATCAGAACATCCATCCCGTGTGGATCGGGATGATCGTGAATATCCTGACCATCGTTTCAATCAGCCTCATTGAAAATGCCGGCAAACTGGAATGGAAGAGTTCCATCAACAGCGTTGGCACGTATTCAGCAGCAATATCCTTTTTACTTACTGTCACAACGGCATTTACATTTAACTTTCTTTACAAAACAGGGCTGCTCGGCATTGTGCTGACACTGATTGTACTCGGACTATTCACGACATGTATCAATTTCATCAAGAAAAAAGAAACATCAGAGGCCAAAAACGCACTCTTGAGAACAAGCTGAAATCTATACTGCAAGAAAGCCTGCTCCGAAGAATATGGGAGCAAGCTTTCTTTTTAATATTCCTTTTATTTTTTTGCAATATAAACGATTTTCTCATTCCCTATTTCCGGCTTTTTCCCGTCCTCGAAATCCGCGCAGATTTCAACATGAGAAAACCCGATTTCCTTCAGGACAAGCCTGAGTTCCTCTACTCCATACCAACGCAAGGCAAAGCGCTGGAGTTCTGTATCTAAGAGGCTCCCGTTTCTCCATTTTTCATATTTCAAGTGGGTCACTTTACGCTGATGGAAGAAATCCACTTCGACGAGCTTGCTTTCCATTGTGATTGTGTCTCCGCCTTGAAGCGGGAAAACAGATGTGTGCACCTTCCCGATATCGAAAGTTGCGTCAGGAAGGAATACATCCATAATGAGTCTTCCACCCGGCTCTAAATGGGCATGCAGCTTCCTTAACGCATCCAGCGATTCATCACGGTCATCGATCAGTAAGAATGAACCGCCCGGTATGATGATAGCTTCGTACTGATGAGGGAGATCAAGATTCTGCAGGCATGATTCATAAAGCTCCGCCTTGAGACCCCTCTCTTCCAAGCGGTGCCGGCATGATGCCAGCATCTCAGGAGAATCGTCCACTCCATCGACCACTATGCCGTTTTCCACAAGCGGGATGATAATCCTTCCTGAGCCGGCCATCGCCTCAAGGATCCTGCCTTTCAATCCTTTCAATTTCCCCTGATAAAACTCGATATCACCGCCGAATGATTCACCGGCTTCTTTCGTCAGATCATATACTTCGGTGCATAATTTCCCGTAGTGACTAAATGACATATACGCACATCCTCCATTTAACACAGCCCGCCTGAATGCAGTCCGTGCCCCTTATCTTAAGCATGTAAAAAAAGAATGCCCTTGCCGGATGTCCGGTTTGGGCATTCTCCGTTAGTTGAACGTTATTTTCCTCAATTGTTTATAAGATCCGGACAGATCTTCTTCACCAATAACCATGACGGTCGGTTTGACTTTAACACATTCACCGGAAGCAGCTGTCCACTCCTCAGAAGAGGCAGCCACCAGAACTTCCTGATTGATATAGACTTCGGTCATTTTGGCCGAATCAGAATGAATGAGCATCGCCTTCTCTTTCCGATCATCGGAACCGGCGTGAATGAATGGACTGTCCCCGATCACAAATTCCTCGATACCCCCATAATACGTATCGAATTTGCCGTCGGACGGCAGCTTCACAAAACTTGAGGTTAATGTTTCACCCGGCTTGAAAAATGCCTCCAGGTCCACTGACTCACGTGTAAAGGTACGGCCGGATTCCTGATCGATTTCACAAAAGAAGGCAAGTACCGGAACTTCGGGCAGGGTCAGGGCATATTGACGGAGTGTGATCCCTTTCATTGTCTCATGCTCTTTTAAGACAGTGGTCACTTCAAGCCCCCTCCATGGATTTCCGTTAGAATCGTGTTTTGTGACGGGATTCACGCTTGTCGCTTCCTTCAGCATTGAATACGGGCTTACATTCATGAACGTATAGCGAATCCCTCCTCCCCAAGGATTCCACCAGGCTTTCGGTCCCGGTTCAGGGTACTGATGATGAAGGAATTCTTTGTTTTTATACATCAATGAATAGATTCCAGGATAATAGCTTTCCGCCGCCTTGAAAGAAAGCACTCCATTATTGACTGTCCAGCCGTCAGCCTTCTCGACTATTTCGATCTCCTGCTCTCCTGTTACCAGCCCAATGGATTCAAATGCAGCCCGCTGGCCCTGAGATTGGAATTTGCCTTTGATACGCTTAAGGCCCGCTTCTCTGTGATGCAGCTCCACATTCACATCTGTGGCCTCATCCTTTTTCGATACGGTTTGATCCATGCTTCCGCCTTCAGTCTGAAGCTCCAGCGTACCATCGAGATAAGGTGTGAGCATGGAGCGGAATGAGTAGCGTGCATGATCATCCGCAGCAGAAACGAGGTTTCCGTCATATGGTCCGAAAGCATAAAGCGGACACTCTTCGAGGTGTTTCATATCATCACCAAGTATGAATGACCTCCACTCTTTCCAGGAAGGGGCTGTATTGATCCCGACTTGAATCGGTCCCAGACATACTTCTCCCTGTGACCGGATAGGATCTATCATATATTCAATGGCAAAATGCCAGTCATTTTTTCTGCCAAGTGCTTTTTCGGGCCACGCAAGTCCTTTTGTTTCCCCATTCGCTCCAGAAGTGAACAGCCAGCGTTCCGATATATCCTTGTCACGGATATAATCCATGAATGGCATCATGGCTTCTTCCCCGATAACCACACCTTCTTTTTGAGGGAGCGCCATCCCCTTGAACTCAATCGGAAGCGGTTGAATGAGATAGAGCCCTTCCTTCGTTTCTTCCGACTTGTTCACGACTTCATGCTTGATATCCACAATCCCGGATCCGTACAACTTCAAATACGTATTCAGGACAACAGATGGAAAGGCCTCTGATTCCAGGGTCGTCTTTAATACGAATGCCTCAGGGGTTTCAATGTACTCCACTGATGAAGCTTCTTTTTTAGAAAATTCTTCACTGAACGGTTTACCGAGCCTTGGAGTGAACAAGGTCAGCGGATTCTGTTTTGACAGGACGGAACCGATCTTGACGAAATGATTCCTCTTTTCGATTTCGACAAAGTAAGGACCGTTAAACGCCTTCCAGTGGTCGTCGGTCTCTCCGCCGAACCGGGCTCCCAGTCCCGGGAATTCAAGTGCCAGTCTTGTTTCGAATTCGAAGGCTTCCCCGTCTTTTTTCACGACTTCGATTTTTACTTCTTCCGAATAGAAACCGTTCTTAAGCAGTTCCGCATGAAGCGGCACGGAAACCCTGCTTTTCCCTTTTATTTCAGCTTTGATTTCCGGCTGTGACCATTTCACCACATGGCTGTGCGGAAGTATAACCGTCCAATCGGCATCGTCCTCGAGCTGACTTTCAATATCCATATGAAGGACAGCTTTCTGATTCTGACGCCAATGTTTATTCAACGTCCGCAAATGAAGTTTGCCTGCCTGTTTCGGGAACACGCCCATTTTCAACGGGAACAATTTTCCGTCAACCTCGATATTTGCAGACACAACCGGATGTGTTTTCCATGGACTGGGTGCCCGTCCGGGAAGTGTCAGGACCGCCGGGTACTCTCCCGTCCATTCGCCTTCCACCGTTTCTTTTCCAATGAAACTATGATTCACGATTTCCGTGGACATACCCCATAAGGAAACACCAACAGGTACAGGGGTTTTATTGACTACCCGGTAGGAAACCCGATGTTCTTCCTTCTCCAGCAGTTTGAAATCCGGAAGCTTCATTTCCACCAGGAGGTCCTGTGTCTCGATCAGGCGGATCCCCCGGCCCGTCCGTTCAAATTGAACACGGACAAACTCATCCCCCGCTTCCCATTTATACTCATAATAAGTATGGTCTTTATCCTTGATCCCGTCAGGCTTCACCTCAATGATGCGCTGACTCGCAGAATACCAGTCATGTCTGTCAAAGAACGGCTTAAGCCAGTCGATCTGCAGTACCGAAGGAATGAAATTCATCAAGTGGGTCGTGTCATCCCGGTCTTCCCAGAAGAAGCCGCACTTTTTGTACAGAGGGACGGCTTTCGTGTTCCCGGGCCACGTAAATAAGTCGAGCCGCGGCCACTTCATTTCGATCGTTTTTTCAAGGGCCTTCAGGACGAGCTGCTTTCCGATCTTCAATCCATGGTAGTCAGGGTGTACATTCAAGAGCGGAATGTACAGCGCCCCTTCGTCTTCACGGTATTGAGACAATCCGCAGTATCCGACGACCTCATCCCCCACCATGGCCAGATACAAGTGCAGATTGGAAGAGTTGGCTTCCTTTTCGATTACGTCCTGCTCTGTTGTCACTGTGGAATCACCGCCCCAGTTTTCGCGGCTTTCGTTCCACATCTTTGCAATCCCCCTTGCAAGACCTTCATGGTACTCTACTATTCTTACTTTCTTAAGCGTTGTCTTCATAATGTCCTCCTGTGCTATGTTTTAATGTGTCGAACCTCACGCTTTTTTCCGTTATCCCCTGCTCCGTTAAAAATAATCATCATCTTTGATCTCCTCCTTTTATTATTGGAAAAAATTACTTCCACTCACAGTTTAAAATGTTATGCCCGATAAGTAAAGAATATTCTAACTCTTCAGCACGGTGCTGAGACACACTACGGGGCCTTCTACAAGGTACTTGCAGGGAAAAACGCCCTCAATCATATTTGTTCAGGTAATGGCTCAGTGTGAGCAGAGGCCAGATCCACTGATAACTATGATAGTTGGCGTAAAACGCTCCCTTCAGGGCAGCTCCGGTCGGATAGGTGTGCGCTTCGGAAGAACCTTGATCGTTAAGGAGTTCCAGGAGTCTTCCCATCCCCTTATTAATGACGGGGGCAGGCTGGTCCGAGATACTGATGAGTGCATCGAGTGCCCAGGACGTCTGAGAAACGGTGCTGAATGAAAGCGGTACGTATGCGCCCTTTTGATCACTGAAGCAAGATTCCCCCCAGCCGCCGTCGCTTCGCTGGATGCTTTTCAGCCATTTTTCAGCCCTTCTGATACTTTTATCCGAGTAAGGCACCCCGGAAGCCCTCATCCCGGTGACAGCTGCCCATGTTCCATAGATGAAATGGATCCCCCATCTGCCTGGCCAGGAACCGTCTTTCCCCTGTGTCAGTTTTAACCATTGAACCCCTCTTTTCATATTCGGATGATTCTTTGACAAGCCCGCTCTGCTTCCCAGGAATTCTAGAGCCCTTCCTGTCAGGTCGGCTGTAGAGGGATCAATTGCTGCGGCTTCTGCCCCGTCCAGCGGAAACGAAGCAAGAATTCCCTTGGTCTTATTCTTTTCAAAAGCGGGCCAGCCTCCATCATGGTTCTGCATACCGAGCACCCAATCGACTCCTCTCTCCCACGCTCTCCTTATTTCAGGCATCTCCCCTGCTGTATAGGTGATGGCGCGGAGGGCGGCAGTGGTATCATCAACGTCGGGGTGTATGGAATTACTTTCAGAAAATCCCCAGCCTCCCGGCGATACGTCCTCTATGCCGATGGCCCAATCCCCGAACTTATAGTGCTGATGCTTTAACAGGTAGTCGATGGATTTCCGGATTGCTCCATCTTCAAAGGAGAGACCGGATTCCTGCAGAGCATGGCTGATGAGAGCCGTGTCCCATATAAGGGAAGGGGAATTTTGAACATGGGGACCATTATCGGTCTGACAGATCATCCGCTTCAATCCGTCTAATGCATTCTGTATGATGGACGAATCACTGCGGTAACCAATCGATTTCAACGCATATATCATAAAAAAGGTCGTACTGAAATAACTCAAGTAGGTCCCATCCCGTTCGATCCGCCCGAGCATATAATCCTGTGCAAATTGACGTGCCTGAGAACGCAGCAGCTCAGGGAGACCTGCAAGCTCCTTTATGCCTTCCTTTATCTTTTCAAGCAGGAAAATACGATCTTCATCATCGTGACCCACGCTGCTGGATCGGTCTTGAAGAAACAGGTGTCGGATATTCGGTGTCCGTGCACTCTGCAAATGATACCGTGCATCTCTTAAGAGCAAAAACGGGACGATATGGGCCCTTGCATAAGAGCTGAAATCCCAGAAACTGATTGGGAACGTCCGGGGAACGAGCAGCACTTCGATAGGCACAGGCATAAGATGCCGCCATTCATATTGACCGTGAACGGCAAGCATCAGCTTTGTCAGTGTATGGGCCTTCTCCAGGCCCCCCTTATTTATGATGAACCGCTCAGCCTTTACCAGGCGGGGATCACTTTCATCAATCAGCCCGCTGAACCTCAGAGCGAAATACGCATCGATCGTCGCTGATAGATTCCCTTCCGGCTCATCGTTGAACAGCTTCCACGTCCCCTCTTTTGTCTGCATATTTAAGAGCCGCCTTACAAGCTGGGATACGAGAGCATCTTCCTTACTATATAATGATCTGATCAAGATGATCATATAGGCATCCGTCATCAGGCTGTTTTCGAAACAAAATGACCAGGTGCCGTCGGGATTTTGCTTCTTACGAAGATCTTCTGCCATTTTGAACGCCGTTTCTTTGATTACTCCTTTCATAATCACAGCCCCCCGCTTTCTCTGTTGTGGATATCTTTGATATGTATATGTATGGGGAAAGAAGGTTAGTAGTCTTGATATTTGAATCCCTCTTTTGGCAGTCCCTTCAAAAATTGGGTTGTAAACTCTCATTTAAAGTGGTAATTTTAAATCGATAAGGACTATTTGAAATGCATGTTTTAATGGACTTCATTTTATATAGGAGGGAAAGATGTTTCGATGGACAGGATGGATAGAAAAAGCGGCCTTTCAACCGTTTCAGAAGATTTGTCTTCCTTGTTAACTTCAATCGGAACGCCCCGATCGGTTAAAAAAGGATCCTTTTTATTTCAGGAAGGGGAAAAGGCCGGCGAATTGTTTTTGATCAGATCCGGCATTTTTCAGATCAGCAAACTGAGCCTGGAAGGCAAGGAATTGAATATGCGTATTTGCAAAAAAGGGGATTACATCGGGGAATTGACGCTTTTCTCTGAAAACGCCACCTACATGCTTAGTGCATACGCCCTCGAAGCAGGGGAAGTCTTGACCATTCAAAGGGAACATCTTGAAAAAGCGTTGATGAATGACGCCCCGCTGACATTCGAATTCATGAAATGGATCTCGACCCAGCTGCGGAAGAATCAGTCAAAAATCAGGGATCTGGTCATGCACGGAAAAAAGGGCGCCCTCTATTCCACTCTTATCCGCATTTCGAATTCATACGGAGTAAAAATGAATGACGGCATCCTGCTCGATCTCCACCTGACCAATCAGGAGCTGGCAAAATTTTGCGCAGCGACCAGGGAAAGCGTCAACCGGATGCTGAGTGAACTGAAAAAAAAGGGGTTGATTGATTATACCCCGGATGGCAGGATCATTCTCCTTGACCTTGATTACCTGCGTGCGGAAATCGGCTGTGAGAACTGTCCGATTGATATCTGCAATATCGATTAGGATTGATTTTAACAATTCCGGGATGAAAATCGGTCGGTTTTTGTCCTTTTTTTTGTGCTTGAAGGGTTTATGATCCATTCAGTGGATTTATGATCCATTCGACAAAAAATACGCTCCGCTTTGGAGATTTATGATCCGTTCAGTGAAAATATGATCCGTTTTCAAATAATATGATCTTTTAAGAATGATTCTAAATAAAACCGCCCTCATCTCCCCATGTCGTAGATTAGAATCAGGCGTGGGAAATCCTTTCGACTGAGACTACTCTTTCTTTACCGGACGTAAAAACTTTCACCCGCCAACCGACAAATCTCTCTTTCCCTCAACATATTTCCCGGGCTATATTCGACATTTCCCATATTAAAAGCCTGCTGAAAACTCAGCAGGCTTTTATTTCCCTAAAAATCCTCCATTGGATTCGATTACCTGCCCTGTCACCCATTGTGATTCAGCGCTTGCAAGGAACCGTATCAATTTGGCGGCATCCTCGGGAAGCCCGATTCGTCCCTGCGGGAACATCGGAAGAAATGCTTGCGCCAGGTCTTCATCGATCCAACCGGAATCGGTCGGACCCGGGTCGACTGAATTGACGGTGATCCCAAGTGGAGCCAGACCTGTGGCAAGGGGCGGAGTGATGGCTTTCAGTGCACCTTTTGTGGCAATATAGGCAAGATTATCAGGATCAGGTCCCCCTGATACAAGATGGATGATCCTCCCTTCTCCGCCATCGGGATTGGCTTTTCCAAATGCTTTGGCAAACTCCATCGACAGCATGAGGGTCCCCCGGTTATTCACAATATAGTGCTTATCCAATATGTCTTTGTCCAATGTACGGAAGTTGGAAGGTGCACAGTATGTTGCGTTGTTAATCAAGATATGGGGTGCGCCGAGAGATTCCATGACGGCATCGATGATTCTGCCCGGTGTCAGATCATCTTCAAGATCCGCTTCCATATGGGAAGCACGGATCCCCATCTTCAATAACTGCTCCTTTAATTCATCCGGCCATCCTCTGTCTACTCCGTTGCCCGCCGTTTCATCGAATGGGATCCAATGGGTAAAGAAGATATCCGCCCCTGCTTCGGCAAGTGCGAGGCAGATGGCTGTCCCGATTCCGTTTGAACGGCTTGCCCCTGTGACGATGGCTGTTTTTCCCTTTAATGAGTTCATATAGTCCCCTCCATTTTTAATAGTCTAATAGAGTATTAAATCCCCGCTTTCATATGTACTATATCCATATTACCAATTGTCTGCAGAAGTCAAAAGCCCCGGTTCGCATTGAACCGCGGCTTCTTCTTATTTATAACGCTTGATGGATAACCCTTTTATAATAGAGCACAGACAGGAAACCGAAGATTGAATACAGGGCGGCGTACAGCCCCATGACGATGACCATCGGGATGTCGAATTCCCCTCCGAATAGAAACCAGCCCGATTTGACGGCGAAATAACTGTGGAGAAGTCCGATGATCAGCGGAATCCCGAAATTGAATAGCTGTTTGGCCCTGATTCCCTTGATGAGATCAGATTGGGTGAAGCCGAGCTTCCGAAGAATCGTATAATTCGGCTTCTCGTCTTCACTTTCATCCATTTGCTTGAAATAAAGGATGCACCCTGAAGTAATAAGGAAGGTCAGTCCCAGGAATCCGACGATGAACATGATGAGTCCTATATTCATTTTCTGCTCCCCTGCAAGATCCAGTTGTGAATCATGCTCGAATCCTTCGGCAAAACCGAGCTCATGAAAAAGGTCATTTGCTTCATCGAGTTTTTCCCTGTTATCGATATCGACACCGATATAGGTGTCAGATTCCTTTTGGATCGCAGGATCAAGATCTTGTTTCAGCTCCGCAAAAGTGACATCATCCACGATCCCGACCGGTGATCCGCCTGCTGTGTAATACCATGAAATCGGAAACTCATCGCGCATGCCGAGATAATCCTGCTCGTATGAATTCTCCTTCCCTTTCAATACGATCTTCCCTGAATCGGCGAGGGGCAAGACTTTATCCAACATATCGCTGTAACCGCTGAACAGGACTTCGTTTCTCTCTACATCAACCCCTTTGATCTCTTTTTCACTGATGAAGGAAGTCGGCATCGCTTCAAGTGTTCCGTTCACTGCAAAATCAGATTCGGTGATTTCTTCAAGGTCGGCAGCCACCGTGATTACTTCCATTTCCTCTTTGCTGAACTCGATGCTGTTTTGTTCCAGTTTATCTTTGAACTTTGTAAAAGCCTTTTCAGAAGTAAAAGTGAAATCGGACGGAACGTTATCCTTGGCCATTTTTTCCGCAGAATAGTAAGAGATGTAACTCAATGAGAGCAGCCCGATGGCCAGTGCCGAAACCGTGGTGATGATGGTCAACAGCAGTGCATTCGATTTCATCCTGAACATGACGGATGAAAGGGACATCACCTCGTTGATATTCAGGTAGCCGCCTTTCTTTTTCCTGATGACTTGAAAAATGAAGCTGACCGAGCCTTTATAAAATAGGTAAGTCCCGAGGATGACCGAAGCCAGTATAAAGATCATCGCGGCAAAAAGCTCCTTCATCGTTTGGAAGTCCCCTTCAAACAGCTTGGAGGAAACAGAATAGCCGGCAGCGATCAGGGCGATGCCCGCTATTCCAAGCATCATGATCCACCCGGAGACTTTCTTCACCTTAGTTTCGGTGGAAGAACGCACCCTGAATAATGAGAGAATGCTTTGTCTCTTGATGAATAGGTAATTCATGAGCATGATCAGGATATAAATGGCGCTGAAGACAATAAAGGTCTGAATCATGGCGTGCGCAGAGAAATGAAGCTCAGCAATCGCATCCATACCCGTAATGTTGAACATAATCATGATGATCAGCTTGGAAAATGAAAACCCGATAAGGATACCAAGTACCAGTGAGCCAAAATACAAGAGGAAATTCTCCATGGAAAGGATCCAGAATATCTTCCGTTTAGTCATCCCGATCAATTGAAAGAGACCGATTTCCTTGCTTCTTCTTTTAATGAAGATGGTATTCGCATAGAGCAGAAAAATTGAAACGATGGCTACCAGGAGAACCGACCCGGCTTTGATCGCCGCCCCTCCCTTGATTGACCCCTTTGTCGCATCCATCGATGAATCATATTGAAGCGTAACAAACGCAAAATAAAGGGCGACACTGAATACAAGTGCAAATACATACAAGTAGTAATTCTTTAGATTCTTCTTCAGGTTCCTGAAGATGAGCGTATTAATGTTCATTCTGCACACCGCCCAGTACACCCTGTGTCTTCATGACGTCCTTGAAAAATGCTTGTCTTGATTGATCCCCTCTATTTAACTGGGTATAGATACGGCCGTCTTTGATGAAGATGACCCTGCTGCAATAGCTTGCTGCCACGGGATCGTGCGTGACCATGACAATCGTCGATTTCAGCTGGGAGTTAAGTCCCCCCAGTTTATTCAATAAGTCGGATGCCGATTTGGAATCAAGTGCCCCTGTCGGTTCATCAGCGAAGATGATGCTTGGTTCGTGGATGAACGCCCGGGCGGCAGATGTGCGCTGCTTTTGCCCCCCTGAAATTTCATTAGGATACTTATCCTTTAACTCCTCAATTCCAAGTTGTTCGGCAAGCGCCGTAAATTTCATTTCAGCTTCTCTTTTAGGTGTTTTGGTGATCGAAAGCGGCAAGAGGATATTTTCCTTGACTGTCAGGGTGTCGAGGAGATTGTAATCCTGGAAGATAAAGCCGAGATGATTCTTCCTGAACTCCGCAAGCTGCTTATCTTTCATTCTTGTCATCTCATTATTCTCAATCTTTATGGAGCCTTCACTCACTTTATCAATAGAGGACAATACATTGAGGAGGGTGGTCTTGCCGGATCCCGAGGGACCCATGATGCCGACAAATTCACCCTTGGTGATACAAATATCGATCCCTTTCAGTACGTCCTGCTTGTTGAACTTATTCCCGTAGCTTTTGTGAAGTTTCACTGCTTCTAAAATCGTCATACTTAAAAACTCCTTTGGTTTGATACTTATATTATAGAAAGCAGGAAATCCTTTTTCCTTTTATCTGCCGAACAAAATGGAAAAGCATGTGACATTATTGTCACATGCCGATCGTGCCTTCAAAATCATTCCGTTCCGGGAAGACGAGCGTGAAGACTGTCCCCTTCCCTGGTTCGGATTCTGCCTTTACATTGATGTGCATCGCATCAGCAGCTTTTTTCGTCAGGTACAAACCCATTCCTGTAGAAGAGGTGTTTTGGTGATCATTTGTGGACGTAAAACCCTTTTCAAATATGCGGGGCATATCCCTCTGAGGAATCCCTCTTCCGAAGTCGCGAATGATAAGGACGGTATGTCCATGTTCACGGCTGCTCATGATTTCGATGTTACTTTCCATGCTGTATTTTACCGCGTTCGTCAACAGCTGCCTGAGTATGAAAGCCAGCCATTTATTGTCTGAAAGGACGTCTTTCACTTCCAGATCGATCTCGAAGCCGATCCCTTTCTGGATACACCAGGATTGCACGGTTTTTATTTCTTCGTAAATCACAGTCTCAAGGTCTGTTTTTTCTATGTAAAGATCATTTTCAAGAAAGTCCATTCTCTTCTGATGAAGCTGCTGGTCGAGCAAAAGATGGATTCTGAGCCATTCGTATTTCAGTGGTGCCCGTATCCCCGGATCATTCAACCGCTCAATGATAAGGCTCATCGCGGTCAACGGGGTCTTCACTTCATGGATCCAGGCGAGGAGTTCATCCTTTTCCTGTTCGATCATCCTTCTGCTCGAAGCGGCTTCCACCTTCAATTGATCCGCCTGCTCCGTCATGCTTTGGTGAACCACCTTTTCAAATGGAGTCCGGGGGTCAGGCAGCCCCGTTATGTGCAAATTCGCATCCCATTCCTTCAGGTCTTTAAAATAGTTTGTTTCCTTATGATAGCGGACCACAGTAAAGAAGACGAAAATAAGGCTTGAAAGGAATACCACGTAAAAAATCGATGATACCGGCAGGGAGTGATCAAGGTAAGCGACAAAAACCAGGAGCAACTGTAATCCGATAAAGAGCAGAATCCAGCTTATTTTTTCCCGGATGTAATGACCGATCATACTATCTCACCTTCCAGCGCCCTATATCCCTGCCCCACTTTGGTTTCAATCCGGTCCCCCAGTCCGATTTCATCAAGCCGTTTTCGGAGACGGTTGACGTTTACCGTCAGGGTATTATCGCTGATGAATCGTTTATCATCCCATAATGAATTAATCAGACTGTCCCTGGTGACGATTTTATTTTTCTGGCTGATCAAAATCTTCAGGATGAACATTTCATTTTTGGTGAGCTGGATGATGCCCTTATCATTTTTTACCGTGTTCCTCTCATGATCGACAGCAGCCCCGCACCACGTCTTCAGGGTCACCTGTTCTGTATTATAGTTATAGACGCGCCTGAGGGTTGCCTGCACCTTCGCGATCAGTACATCGAAATGAAACGGTTTCTGGATGAAATCGTCCGCCCCTAGCTGCATCGACATCACCATATCCGTGGGATGGTCCCTTGAAGACAGGAACAGGATCGGAACATTTGAATGAGATCTTATCATCCTGCACCAGTGAAAACCGTCATACTTCGGCAGCTGGATATCGATGATCACCAGGTCCGGCTTCACCTCCGAAAACCCCTCCATCACTTTACTGAAATCTTCTATCCCATAAACGTCATATGACCATTGTGATAAACGGTTTTTCACTTCGTTATATAAAGTTGTATCATCTTCTATTAACAATATCTTGAACATCATTTTCACCACTCTTGTAAGGTACTTCCAGTGTAGCGGAGAACGGAAGAATTTTCTAGAAGGACTTTTACTTTTCGTATGAGGTGGTTAATTGTTTATCTTTCACTTAGGGCGGGAAAAACAAAGCACGTCCCGAAGGAGGAGATATTATATGAAGCATGCGAAAGCGTTCGCCATTAAAGGAATCATGATCCTGGCTGTGTTTTCATTCGTTCTGAGCCTCGGGTTCCGTATTTCTGCTGAAAGTACTGCCCTCATTGCCGTCCTGTTTGGAGGTGTCTCTTATGGTGCGGGGGATCTCGCGTTTTTACATAAAACAAATAATGTTGTCACCACCGCAGCTGAACTGATCATTGCCTTCATACTGGTCTGGACAGTGATTTCCATGATTGAAGGATTAAGCGCAGATATTGCCCTCCCTTCTGCATTCATTTCAGCCCTGCTCATCGGTGTGGGTGAATATTTCTTTCATTTTTATATTTTTAGACATAAGCTTGGGTCGGTGGACGATAGATCCGTTCATGTATCAGATTAATAGAACAGCATAACGAAAAGGACTTTACGCAGCCGTAAAGTCCTTTTCTCTGTCCTCTGTTTATTGAACCACATACTCGCGGTACTTCTCATAATCCGAACTCCTGCACTCCATGGTCAGCTTCGTGCCGGTTTCCTCATATTCGGTATGGAGCACGTTTGCATTCTCATTGAAATAAGATATCAGCTGTCCCTGGCTGAACGGGATGAGCATGTCGCATTTCTTATAGTCTTTAAAAATATGGCCTTTGATGACATCTACAAGTTCATTCATCCCTTTTCGCTGTTTGGCAGATAGATAGATCCTATCATTCACGACACTGCCTACTGATGCTTCATCGACAAGTTCCGCCTTATTGAATGCGTAGACCATCGGGATATCGCCTACTCCGATATCATCAAGCGTTTTATTCGTGACTTCCATCATCGTTTCATGATGGGGGTCGGAATAATCCACCACCTGGACGATGAGATCTGCCTCTGCCACTTCCTCAAGCGTCGAGCGGAATGCCTTGACGAGGTGGTGGGGCAGCTTGTTGACAAACCCTACGGTGTCGGTCAAGAGGAATGCCTTGTTATCAGGAAGTGTGATGTTCCTGACCGATGTATCCAATGTGGCGAACAGCATATCTTTTTCAAACACCTGTTTATTTTCACCGGTATTGAATGTTTCCAGAAGGGCATTCATGGTCGTCGATTTTCCTGCGTTTGTGTAACCGACGAGTGAAACAACCGGAATCCCGCTCTTCTTGCGCTGCTTCCGCTGGGTCTTCCTCAGATCGACTAGCGCTTCAAGCTCTTTGTTGAGCGCGGTGATGTTGTCTTCGATGCGGCGGCGGTCGAGCTCAAGCTTTGTTTCACCGGCACCTCTGTTTGCAAGGCCGGATCCCCCTCCTTGACGTCCAAGTGATTCTCGGCGTCCGATCAGGCGGGGCAGCATGTATTGAAGCTGTGCCACTTCGACCTGCAGCTGCGCTTCCCTTGTCTGCGCGCGTTCAGCGAAAATATCGAGGATCAGCATGGTCCGGTCCATCACTCGAATATCAAGTTTTTCTTCGAGCACCCGGATTTGTGACGGTGACAGCTCATCATTGGCGATGAGCACATCCGCTTCCATTTCTTCAATCAGGGGCAGGAGTTCATCGATTTTCCCTTTCCCGATATAATGCACATGATTCCTCTTTGGCAGGTTCTGCGTCATTTCTGCCAGGACATCAATGCGGCGGGCTTCGGCCAGCCCCTTCAATTCAAGCATATTGTATTCAAAATCTTCTCCCTTTTCCTTGGTGTTCACACCAATGGCGATGGCTCTTAAACGTTCTTCCATCATCTATCTTCACTTCCCATTCTTTTTTTTATATGGAAAAAAACACAGGCCGCTGCCTGTGCTTTAGTAAATGGATCCGTCAACCGGCCACGTGCAGCTGTTTCCAAAAGAAAACAACGGTCCGCGTCCTTTTCTTGCATGGGCCGGCATGACTTTAGGATACCCTTTTTCACCAAGTGGTAAAATTGACGGGAACCCGTTTGAAGTCCACTATTCAGTTCTATTTTCAAGACACGAAAAAAGAGGAGTCCTTCGCCCCCTCTTCTTCACCAACACGTTAAATGAAGTTTCCCTTAAAAATAGGCAGACCAATTCCATTTACCCTGCGCACAGGCAGAGCGTCCGAACATATTCAATTATCTGTTGGGATCGCGGAATCGTAGTCTGATTAAGATCAAAGGGAAAACCTCCATTTCTTGTAAGTTATGATTATCTTAACATAGATGATCAAGATTGAGAAGACCAATTTGAAGGGCCGTCCCCCACCGATTTTAAGCGATGGGGGACAGGCCTTCATTTTTACCAGCGTGCAGTCAGCATCTTGCGTCTTGTATAGAATTCAACGCCATCCGGTCCGTTGGCGTGAAGATCTCCATAAAAGGAGTTTTTCCAGCCGGAGAATGGGAAGAATGCCATCGGCGCAGGCACCCCGATATTGACGCCGAGCATGCCGACTTCGATGAATTCACGGAAGTAGCGGACATCGCTTCCGTCTTTCGTGAACAGGCAGGCACCGTTTCCGAAGTCTGATTCATTGGTCAGGTTAATCGCGTCCTCCAGCGTATCCACACGGACGATCGAAAGAACGGGAGCAAAGATTTCATCTTTCCAGATTTTCATGGCGGATGTCACATTGTCAAAGATGGTCGGGCCGATGAAGTAGCCGTTTTCCTTGTACGCTTCATCCGTACGGCCGTCGCGGACAAGTGTCGCCCCTTCTTCAACACCGCTTTCAATATAGCTTTCCGTCTTCTTTTTATGTTCATCGCGGATGACAGGACCCAGGAAGACATCTTCATCCATCCCGTTGCCGATTTTGATCGCATCCGCCTGCTCGTTCAGCTTCTTGATCAGGTTATCTGCAACATCCCCCACTGCGACTACAACTGAGCAGGCCATGCAGCGTTCACCGGCAGACCCGTATGCTGCAGCGATGATTTCTTTCACGGCAGCGTCAAGGTCTGAGTTCGGCATCACGATGGAGTGATTCTTCGCTCCGGCCAGCGCCTGAACCCGCTTGCCATTCCCTGCAGCGGTTTTATAAATATATTCTGCCACAGGCTGAGAGCCTACGAAAGAAATGGCCGGGACATCTTTATGTTCGAGAAGGCCGTTGACCACGTCATGCGCACCGTGGACCACATTCAGCACGCCGTCCGGAAGACCCGCCTCCTGGAACAGCTCTGCAAGTCGGTTGGCAAGGAGCGGCGTCCGCTCGGAAGGTTTCAGGACAAATGTATTTCCGCACGCAATCGCCAGCGGGAACATCCAGCAAGGCACCATCATCGGGAAGTTGAAAGGCGTGATGCCTCCGACCACCCCGACGGGATAGCGGTACATACCCGATTCTATATTCGTCGCGATATCGGGCAGCTGTTTCCCCATCATCAGGGTCGGCGCACCGGCTGCGAACTCGACGCATTCGATTCCGCGCTGCACTTCGCCATATGCTTCTTTAAAACTCTTCCCGTTTTCCTCGGTGATGAGCTTTGCAAGCTCGTCCCAATTATCGACAAGCAGCTGCTGATATTTAAATAAGATGCGTGCACGTTTCGGGACCGGCGTCCTGCTCCATGACTTGTATGCTTCTTTAGCGGTAAGGACCGCGTCATCCACGTCGTGACGGGTTGAAATCGGAACTTGGGCCAGTTCTTCAGCGGTAGCAGGATTCGGGACGGATTGGTAGTGGTCCGTTTTGGCATCCACCCACTTTCCGTTGATAAAGTTCTTCAATGTATTAGTCGTTGCAGTCGCCATGAATGATTTCCCCTTTCAAGAGTTGTTTTCGGCTGATCAGCGATCCATGCTGATTCCATTTGTCACTGTACTTTTTCGTTTGATGTAAACTGGTAATCGTAGCAGATGTGATACAGTTCCTCCAATTCTGCTTTCGACGGCACCCTGGGATTGTTTCCGGGGCTGCCGCTGATGAAGGCATCCTCCGTCATTTTTCCCACTGCTTTGGTGAATGCCTCTTCATCGATTCCCCACCCCTTCAGATTCGGGATTTTCAGCTTACGGCAGAGCGATTTGACCGAATCCAGCGCGTTTTCGGCACATTCCTCATTCGTCAGATGCCCGCTGTCCTTGACGAAGATCCTCCCTATATCAGCCAGGCGGTCGATGCAGTGGTCTTTGCTGAATTCCAGCACCGCCGGCAGCAGCATCGCATTCGAGTAGCCGTGCGGTACATGGAACAGTGCTCCGATCGGGCGGGACATTCCATGAACAAGACAGACGGAAGCATTGGAAAAAGCCATCCCTCCCTGCAGGGCAGCCAGGCTCATCGCTTCCCGGGCATCAAGGTCCCCGCCGTCATCATAAGCCGTCAAAAGATTGTCAGCAACCAACTCGATGGCAGCAAGCGCTGATGTGTCGGTCATCGGATGGGCTCTCCTTGATAGATACGCTTCCACCGCATGGCTCAGCGCATCGACGCCGGTCGCAGCCGTCACGGTTTTGGGTGAGGAGACGGTCAGGAGCGGGTCCACAATGGCAACGTCCGGCATAAAGGCAGGCTGCTTGATCATCATTTTCACATCATCCTGTGTGTTGGTGATGACCGTCACATCCGTCGCTTCCGAACCCGTACCTGCTGTGGTAGGGATGGCGATGTGAGGAAGAGGTTTTTTATCGGCTGAAAATCTGCCGCCCATATAATCCCCAATATACCCTCCGTTCGAAGCAAGCACAGCGATTGCCTTGGCGGTATCGATGCAGCTTCCCCCTCCAAGTGATACGACAAGATCACACCGTTCTTCCTCGAGTACAGCGAGGGCCTCCGAAACATACCGGTCGGTTGGTTCAGACTCAACCCCAAGATAGACAGCACTCGGAATGCCATGATCCTGTAAACACTGACGGCACCGGCTCACATAGCCGAGCCCGTCCATGATTCCATCACTGACGATCAGGGCCTTTCCGCCCCGTTCTGCCGCTTCCCTTCCGACATTTCCTAAAGCCTCCCGGCCGTAAAAAATCGTTCCCGGCACACGAAAACTTGCAAACTTCTCCACAGACTTGCACCCCTTTTATCGTTTGATAATAAGATTGGGTCTCTATGAAGTGCGTGCTTCCCCGATGGATAACCCGTAATAAAATCTAAATATTTTAATTATTCACCCAGTATAACAGAAAAATGAACCCACGTCCTTTTTCACGCTGATACACTGCAGAAATGCCGTAATCCCATTACGAGCAGTCTATTTTTACACATAAAAAAACGCACTTATGAAAGAGAAGCACGTTTTTCACCATTTCGGTTCTATGACAATTTTTCGTTTCAATAAATTAATATCCATGAATTGAACGGCACATAAACAGCTTACATCTACATTCACACAGATGCCGGTTCTTTTTAACATGAGGATGTCACAACAGGAGTGCCCGTGCCTCCCGCATATGCAGAGTGGGCGCAGCAAGGAAACCCTGGCACAGCCGCCTGTTTCATCAAGGTCCTCCATCCGTAAATAGCTTGTTTCAAAGGATGCCGCTTCCCCGCCAGGATCCCGGTCAACCCCCGTGAAGGTCAGCGTGCCCTCCTCTGTATAAACCATTATTGGAATGGTATCCACCCCTACCAGTTTCGAAAACACTTTCCCAAAGTAAGGGATGCTTGCCTGGTTAATGAACTCCTGGAGCTTCATCACCTCGGCCAAAGCTTTATGGATACAGGATGAACCGGCTTTTCCCTGCTCTTTATCCATCTTTCTCCCCCCAATCAGTTACATACATATAGTATGGGGAATTAGGCGGCTGGTGTATGGGGAAATGAAATTTTTGACGTGACCCCCTCAGCCGGCGGGTCAGAGCGGGTCCAAATAGAATATCAACTTTCTTGAAGCAGACCTGGCGATGCCCTTCGCCTCGAAGATTGTATCCGCACTCGTGATGATGCAGGCATATCGGTCTCCCATCGACCTCGGCGGCGTAACGATCCTGCCTTTCTCGAGCCTCAGGTGTACGGACTCCACCCCTTCGAGTTTCAGCGCCCTTTCTTTTCCCCCTATATACAAAAGCTTTCCGACCGAATTCACTGTCAAACACCTGGCGTATACGTTCTTTCTAAAAGCCGGGTTGAAATCGGGTTTTTCACCGAGATGCATCTTCAAAATTTCTTTCAAGAGGTTGATGCCCGTCCCCGTCCATATGATCTCGTTCATCCATCCTCCGGACATCCGGGGATTAACTTCAACAAGCTTCCATGTTCCTTTGACGTTTCTCATTTCGAGGTGGCATGACCCTTGCCGGAGGCCGATGCCCTCGATGATCTTTTGGATACTGTCACAGAGGGACACTTGCTCTGCAGTGGTCAGCTCTGCCGGATAGGCGTATCCGGTAATAATGAAGGATTCATTCCATTCCTGTTCAATGACTGCAATGATGAATAGTTCCCCTTTATAAACAGCGATTTCAATCAAGTACTGCGGTCCTTCAAGATATTCTTCTGCCAGGAAAGTCCCTTCCCCATATCTTTTACGAAGTACTAACAGAGCATTTTTCATCTCTGCGGCGGTATGTACCAGCAATATATCCTTGGAACCGTTGGAAACGGCGGGCTTGAGTATGAGGGGAAAGGAATCCTCATGGCCAGCGGCGAATTCAGGGATTCCGGGTTGATGGTCATATAGTGAACAGAATGGTGCTGAGTCAAGGTTCTTCAGCTTGTTCCTGACCTTAGCTTTATTTTCCGCCAGGGACAATGCATCTGCTGTAAAACAATTTAACCCGAGCTCCCGGGAAATGTCCGCCGCATAGGAGACGAAAGGATCGATGAAGCTCACGCAGGCCGCGGTGATTCTCCCCTTCTGTTCAAGACCCCCGATCAGCAGGAGGAGCTTTTCTTTTTCAAAAAGATCTTCCATAAAGATTAGTTCGTCAGCCTCCTCTAAATCAAGACGGCGGCGGTCCGTAACTACAACGGTACAGCACCCTAGTTCCTTAGCTGCTTTTACAGCTTCCCTGCTGGTCCCGTACATACGGCACCCCAGAAACACGATCGTTTTCATAGGTTTCATTCCTTTCCGATTCACTATTATTTATTTTTATGAAAAGGAGGACCGGGATGCCACACGATCTATTGATCCATTAAATATCGCCCGTAGCCAACCGGCGACATATGCGTATTCTTCCACTCTTCCATCATCCCCGCATTCCTGAACGCATACCTTAATTCCCTGCAGTTGCATTCGATGATCATCGGGAAACCATCATCCCTGATACCGATGTCAAACCCGAGATCCGCAAGGCAGGGGAGTTTCTTTTCAAGCTGCATCGCAGCCCCTATGGTCAGTGCCTTAACTCTCTTATACACGGTTTCCTCTTCGAGATGCGGCAGACCTTTCATCAATTCATCAAATGGCACACAGGAGGAGCCCCGGGCTACATTGGTCAGGTACCAGCCTTTTTTCGCCACCTTTCCGACTATCCCTGTCAGCTGCCAGTCCCCTTTCCAATTCTTCTGGACCGATACCCTCAAATCGAATATCCGTCCTTTGCTTTCTGCAAGGGGGATACGCTCCTGAATGATCATATTTCTCCCGGCAAGCAGATCTCTCAGTCGGGGGGAAAAGGTTTTAGAGAAGCATTCCGTTTTCAGGGTATCCTTTTCCCTCCAGGTCATTTCCCAGTCACCGCCCTCCATTTTCGAAAGTTTGGCGATTCCGATCCCAAGGGTCCCGGAATCGGGTTTGATGATCAATTCTCGATGCTTCTTCATCATCCGCTTCACATTCTCCTCACTTGCCCTGAGCGTTTCGGGTACATGAGGATGCAGTGACGGTTCTTTAAGCAGGATTTTGTTCACCTTCAGCTTCCGAAATCGATTATGCTCATTAAAAAAGATGATTCCTTCTTCTTTCAGTTCCATCATTTTTTTTCTTTGTTCGGGCTTGCCTGTAAAGACACGGTTGTGGATGACCGCAGGCTTCGGGATTGTTTCCAATTGATAGCCTCCCTCTTTACTTTTAACGTAGGCATCCACAAATTCCTCGTCAGGGTCGATGTCTTCGAAACGAAAATAGCAGGGGATCACTCCGTATATTTCTCCTGCCTCTTCATAGAAAGGGAGATGCTCAAATGATCTCCTCCCCATTGGGATTCCTCTGAAAACGGCGGGCCCGACCATGATACCGAGATATCTTTTCAATCATTATTCCTCCAGTGCAGGCTGATTCTTATATATCTATATTCATGTCGGACAGGAAGGGTATAGGCAGAAAAAAAGAACCGCAGCGACTGCAGTTCTTTTTTTCAGGATTCAATCGGATTTACTGTTCAGCTCATCCATCAATTCTTTGCACCCATCTTCATTTCCTGTCGTTTCAGCAATATCCTGCAGAAGGTCCCGGAAGCGGTACATATCGAGGTCATAAAGCAGCCCTTTTTCAAATCCGTTGATTGTGTATTTGGTGAATTCCCAGACATGCTGGCGATCCTTTTCGTCGATCCCGCGGGCGATGGCATCCAAAACGGATAGAAGTTCTCCTGTTATGACGGCATCTTTTTTTGCATAGTGCCTGATGGAAGCGAAGCCGCGGTAAAGATAATCGGCATAGGTCAAATTTTTGAGGATGACCCTCAAATTCCCCTCTTCATCTGTAAGGTAGGGGGAGAAAACTTCCATTTCCGAAATTTGAATGAGGAGGTCGCCGATTTGGTAGATGATATTCGTAGCCGTCTTCGGGTCATCATTCCCGAGTGCCCGGATAGCGATTTCCACAAATTTATTGATGCTGAATTCAATATCCTGGACTTCCGTCTGATTTTTGCCAATTTCAAACAGGCTGGAGTAGCTGGCTTCATCCAATTCATAATCGGGGGAAGGCGGCCAATACGTCAGGAGCGAAGTAGACCTGAAGACAAAGCTGCCGATCCGGTTGTCGAGCCGGATGATCAGGTTGTCCCTGGCTGCCTGCCGTATCAATGCAGAAAAATAAGTTTTCTGCAGATAGCCGGACTGGTTCGCCTTCATCTGCCTGCCTTTTCCGCCCGGAACCTGTATTTCCACTACATCGGGCTTCATCGCTTTGTGCGGTTTCAATTCGTTGACGATAGAACTCTCGATGATATCCACGGATTCAAGCTTGATTTGTTCGGTCAGGTTGGTCACCTGCAGCCAATTGACAATGTGATTGATGAAAACCGCAAAGGTACTGATTGTGAGCAGCGCGGTAAGTACGGCTGCACTCGGAATGATGCTGTAGGCCCCGGCGGTATTTTCATTGATGAAAAACAAGCAGAAAAGCACATAGAGAAAGCTGCCGCTGAAGATTCCCAGCGTCCGCTGGGTCACTTTATTCATCATGAAATTCTTAAGAATCCTCGGGGAGAACTGACTTGAAAACGTGGAGAGCGCCCCGAGCACCCCGTAAAAAGTAAATGTGGTGAGCGATAAAATCCCTGCTGTCAATGTACTGAGGATGGTCTTTGTCAACTCGTAATCAACCTTCAGGAAAGTTGGCATTCCTTTATATACCTGCATTTCGAGATCCGCCCAAAGAGTCGCCAGGACAAGTATGAGGGAGAGCAGTGCATAGATCATGGGGGTCATCCACAAGTTGGAATAAAGGACGCTCCATTTTTCCCGTCTCGTCATTCTTGCAAACCGTTTTGCCTCAGAGGGTAATTTTTTTAGTATGTAGTGCATTCCGGTCCCACCCTGTAAAAAAGATTCCAGCTGAAAGTTTTCAACTTTCCCGTCATCTTCCCTGAGGAGGCAGGTCTTAAACTTCTAATCTAAAAGAAGGAATCCCCGTCGTATGCGGGATTCCTCTTCACCCTTTTAAGCGACAGTGTTACATACTCCGCTTCTCAGGCAGGTTAACACATTCCCCAACAAACCGAAAACCCAGCAGAGAAGGTTGCGAAGCCATTCCAACAAACAAGATCTAGGATGAGCTGCTCCCATTGTTCCCCCTCCTTTCTGTGTGAAACTAGTAAATAAAATGATTTACCACTATCTATTCTATTAATCGTCCTCAAGTCTTGTATAAACCCTTGTACCATGCCCTTCGGAATTTAGGCAGGATTTCCACAAAAAAAAGACCGTCTTAGACAAAACGGTCCCCATTGAGTAACTTTAGGTAGATTGCTGAAATCTCCTCTACTTTCATCCGTACAAGACCGCTTGACGAAGGGGCTACGAAATCCCGTACTCCATTCACTATCGATTCTTCCTGCCACCCCCACGGGACCTTCCTCTTCCCTGAAAACTGCTGATAGACTCCCTTGCCGACAAAACATGCGATCCGGGGTCTGTAAGTTTCAAGTTTTTCTTTTAATAGAATCCTTCCTTCCCGGTACTCCTCTTTCGTTATCTCAGAGGCATCCTTAGTCGGTCTTTCGACGATATTCGTCAATCCATATCCAAGCTCCAGCAGATTGGCGTCTTCACTCGCTTGATATAGCCTTGGCGTCAGGCCAGATTGATAGAGGATCTTCCAGAAGCGGTTGGTGGGATTCGCGTAATGATGCCCCGTCTCACTTGATCGGATACTCGGATTGAAGCCGATGAAGACAATGTCAAGACCGTGGTCAAGGTGATCCGGAATTGTATCCATGAACATTACCACCTTTTTAGCGTTTTCTTTTCTCCATCATAACCGAGACTCTGGCGCAAACAAAGTTTATACCCTCCAGACCGGCCTTGATTCCGGCCGGCACACACAGCAGCTCTTCAGCCCATCCGCATAAAAAAGAAAACCTGCTTCCGGACGGAGGCAGGTTTCTGAATGTATCATAAATAGATTTCAATTGTGTTGGTTTCACCGTTAAGCAGTTTTTCAAGATCTGTTTCGGCGATTTTCATTCCGCCTTCACGGTATCGGTTGGATGCAGGGATGGCATCCGCTTCCTGACCGTTGATCACTACCCTTTTTCCATCATGGCTCTTCAGGTGATAGACGAAAGTCACCGGCTTGTGATGAAGTGTGAAGTCAAATTGCAGGGCGTCAAGATCCTCCGGAAGGACCGGGTCGATTACGAGGTTCCCATCTTCCTGACGGATCCCCAGCGCATTTGAAATCAATTGGTTCATATAAATTCCCGGTCCGCTGGAATAGATCCTCCAGCCGCCCTTGACAGGCACGGAACCGTTACGCAGTTCTCCGAAACGTTCCTGTGCTTCGTACCTCGTGTTGAATTTCCCGTCGGAAGAACTGAAGTAAACATTACTCTGACGCCGTTCCGCGTTCGGCACGGCATCCTTAAGGCCGACCGGATTGATGATCTCGAGTCCTTTCCATACTTCATCCGTATACCCTAGCTTCGCCATCGCTTCCACAAAGCGGATGTGGGCATGGACGTATTGAAGGCCGATTTCACGTCCGAAGTTTGAAGCCTGTTCGGCACGCTTAAAGTGAGTGCTGACCCCGCCTTCATACTTCGCTGGGCGGTTCATCAGGCGTACGCCGTCCGGACAGTATAAGTGTTCTTTCACCAACTCATAATGCGCGGCCGCCTGTTCAGGGGTGAACAGTTCTGAAATGATGCTGCGGTTCATCGGCAGCAGGCGATAATGGATACCTGTCTTTGTATCCTTGGGGTGAACCATGAATTCCGGTTTCCCCGCCTCTTCCATATACACAAATCCAGGGATGACGTCATCCTGGAGGATATATTTGTTGAAATCCCTCTTGATCCCTTCAGCCAGGGTTTTGAACTCCTCTGCCTCTTCTTTTAAAACCCCTTCGAGCACAGTGGAAAGCTTCCCGATCACTTGATAGGTCAGCGCGACCGTCCAGCTGCTCGCCATGTATTTTTTCAGATTGGCGTTCGCCGGCTGAAGCGTATCATCCCAGTCCCCGTCCCCGTAAGATGACAGGAACGTATCATGCAGGAAGTTTTCCTTGATATAGGAAAGCTCCTTCCGGATATGATGGAGAAGAGTGGCTTTTTCTTCAGTGAAGCCGAAGCCTTTCCGCTCTGTATAAGGAATCTCTTCCTGTAAAATTCCGTAATCATTCGTCGCCGCGAGGTAGTCGCTTACCACTTTCAGCGGCCAGACGATGATATCCCCGTGGCTGTCATCCTGCTGGAACTTATAATACTTGTCAAACATGAACCATTGCGGCCAGTTGCCGTCATCTTCATATTGATGCGCATATACGGTTTTGATGATTTCCTTCACGGACTCGTAGTTCTGGGTCGCCATGAAATACTCGGTCGGCCCCTGACACACATCGCGGGTTCCCCAGGCCGCCCCTCCGTATTGCTCCAATCCGTGAGGAACGGAGTAGTGGACCAGCATGTTATGCGTGTACCACCAGGCGAGCGCATTCACTTTTTGAAGGGATGCCGGTGTGGATTCATTGGTGGAAAGTTTGAAGCCGTTCATGACACCTCTATAGTATTCACGGTACTTCTCGATTTCTTCATTGAGGTCGCGCTTCACGAAATCGCGCTCTTCCTCGTTCAACAGACCCTGGACGGTCAGATTCCATTCTTCTGAAGCACTTACTTCCATCACTACGAGGGAAGCAGCGCCTGCTTCAACACCGTCCGCAAGCTTCTCTTCACGGCCGGTTTCCACATCCGCACCGTCGATTTTCATCCTGTAGCAAAGATGCGGGAACGTCTGACTGCTGTCCGATTCCGGAACGGCAGTGACAGTGAGGATCCCGTCTTCTTCCTTCACGTTGAAGCCTTTTTCATATTCGTTATTATTCATCGTTACCTGGTTTGTGACTATATAACGGTACGATTTGCCGTTTCTTGATTTCACATTCAGCTGCACTTCCGGTGAATCGACCACGGTATAATTCGAAATGACGATCATATCTTCCTCTGTCTTGTAGTACCAGCGGACGTAATTGAAGCCAATTTCGAACATCGAAGGCATAGTCAGAAGTCTGTATTCTCCGTTCACTTCAATATAGATGCGCTGCCCCGAGGTTTTTGACACATTCAAATGACTGCGCTGGTTCGTCAGCATCTTGTTAAACGATGTATTCCCCACCACAAGCTGCGAATTGAACAATCCGTACATGAACGAGGTAGTCGTGATTGTATCTTCTTTCATGCGGTGGTTTTCACCCGACATCAAAATGTGTCCGTGCGGCCGCTCCACCATCAGTTCTTTATCTTTCAAGACGACATGCTCATGCGTATCTGTAAAGAATGACAACAGGCAATTGCCTTCCCGTTCCTCATTGTGACGGTGTGCAAACAGTTCTTCTATTTCGGTTTCCGTCATGGAAAGCGTTTGGAGGGGCTTGCCGAATTCCGCTTTCAATCGTACTGGATCACCGGAACCCTTGAATTCTGATTGGTCAGCTCTTGCCTCTTTCCATGCAGCTTCGATTTCGTCTTGGAATTCCAATTCTTCAATCGCTCCAGCATGATCCTCTTTGAAGACCCCGTAAAATGTGAATCTTTGTTTCCCTTTCAATACAGCTTTTTGCGACTGAAAGGCCGTATAGGCGAACTCATACTGATAGATTTCATTTGCCAATGTTTCTCTCGTCAATACTTCAGGTCTATCTGTTTCTTTATAAGACAATCCGTAAAATTGGAATCCATCCGTCGAATAGCCGGCCGCTTTCCCGAGCGAACCCTGCTGGAGATAAGGGAATCCGCTTGACTGCGGCTGATTCTGTCTTGAACAGACAACATATCCCCTGTCTTCTTTTTCAAACACACGATGATCGATATATTGGGACATATAGGCTTCATTGGAACGGACGGCCCCCCTGTCGGCAAGCCCGAGATCCTGTCCATAAATGACATCGACCTCGACTACATCCCCTTCGATTTCGACATCCCAGAACCAGATTCCGCGGTCCGTCAATGTGAACGTCACTTCGTAAGCCACACCTTCGAAAGAACCGCTCCATTTTACGCGGGAATCAGCCCATTCAACCTTGCTTCCCGATTTGACCCCGATCATCGGTTTGAACGTGATGCCATTATCTCCGTGGATGCGCAGATACAGGTTGTTCATCGAACCGTCGATCGGATTGGTCATCAATCCATTCACCATGATGTCTTTATGTGTAAGGGCAAATAAGTCGCCGCCCGGTAAAAAAGTAAATGTCAGATCTCCTGCTGAGAGTACAACGTTTGTGTTCATTTCTTTCCCCTCGCTTCTCTATTTTTCCAGCTTGAAGGATGCCTCTATGACGTCCTTACTGTTTCCTCCGATACATGCGATGAATGTACCTCTGTCGCTCGTAAACGTAAGATCGGAATGATGGTATCTAAGCTGTTCCTCTGTCAGGGTGAAGCAAACTTCCTTCGATTCCCCCGGTTCCAGGCTGATTTTTTCAAAAGCTTTCAATTCTTTCAGCGGGCGTACCACTTCACCGCTGACGTCTCGCACGTACAGCTGAACCACTTCTTCCCCTGCAACCGTGCCGTTGTTTTTCACGGTGAATGTCAGATTCAATGGTTGATCACACGTCATTTTTTCACTTGACAGCTTCATGCCGCTGTAGGTGAATTCCGTATAGCTCAAGCCGTATCCGAACGGGAACAACGGGCTGTTAGGGATATCCAGATACTGTGAAACATAGCGTTCCTGTGCGTCCGGCGCTCCCTTCGGCCGGCCGGTATTGTAGTGATTATAATAAACCGGTATCTGGCCCGCACTGTAGGGGAAGGACATTGCCAGGCGGCCGGAAGGATTCACGTCCCCGTATAATAGGTCCGCAATGGCGGCTCCGCCTTCCGTGCCCGGATACCATGCTTCAAGCACGGCATCGGTTTCATCCCACACACCATGAAGGTCGAGCGGACGTCCGTTGAACAGCACGGAAACGATCGGCTTTCCGAGCTCCTTCATGCGCTGGATCAACTCGAGCTGCGGTGCTGGGAGCCGGATATCCGCGCGGCAGCCCGCTTCCCCGCTCATTTCCGAATCCTCGCCGAGTGCCAGGACGATGACGTCTGCGTCTTTTGCCGCATGCAGCGCTCCCTGAATTTGTTCCTCTGTAATCGTTTCAACGCCACTGCCGCCGGCGACGGTCAGCTGGGACTCATTGATTTTTTGCAAAAACCCTTCCTTCACCGTCACAGCATCTTTCTTCGATCCCAACCATGACCACGGTCCAAGGATGTCCCCGCTTTCCGCAAAAGGACCGACCAGGGCGATGTTCTGTTCTTTTCGAAGAGGTAAAACGCCTTCATTTTTCAGCAGCACTGCCGATTTCGATGCAAGCTCCCTGGCAGCTTCGCGGTGAGCGGTACTCATCACCACTTCTTTTTCGAGTTCCTCATCCGCTCCCCTGTAGGGATTTTCGAATAAACCAAGCTTTTCCTTCAACGTCAGGATCCGGAGGACGGCTTCATCGATCAGTGCCTTATTCACCTGACCTTCTTCTACTAATATCTTTAAATATTTCACATACGCGGCGGTCATCATTTCAATATCTACCCCTGCAGTGAGGGCTTTCAAGGCCGCTTCCTTTTCATCTTCTGCAACTCCGTGAGGGATCATTTCCTTGACCGCCCCCCAATCTGAGATCAGGACGCCGGCAAACCCCATTTCTTCGCGGAGAATCGACCGCATCAGCTTCTTATTTCCGGTAGCAGGGATGCCGAACACGGTATTGAACGCGGTCATCACCATCTCGCAGCCTTCGTCAAGCGCCGCTTTATACGCAGGCAGATAACTTTCCCGAAGCTCACGTTCAGACATATCCACCGTATTATAATCACGTCCTCCTTCTGCTGCCCCGTACGCAGCGAAATGCTTCACACAGGCGGCTACGCGGTCCGTTTCATTTGTCAGGTCTTTCCCTTGAAAGCCGCGGACGAATGCCCTGGCAAACTCACTGTTCAAGTACGGGTCTTCTCCTGTCGATTCCATCACCCGGCCCCAGCGAGGGTCCCGGACGAGGTCCACCATCGGAGCGAATGTGACATGTACACCGGATGCCGCTGCTTCACGCGCAGCAATTTCGGCACTTTTCTCCGCCAGTTCAAGATCCCATGAGCATCCGATCGCAAGCGGTACAGGAAAGATGGTTTTATACCCGTGCACAATATCGGACATCACCAATAGAGGGATGCCCAGCCGGTTCTCTTCCAGATGCTTCTGCTGGATGCTTTTCACTTCTTTCGCACCGGACGCACCGAGCACCGATCCCGCATTCCCGATCGTCTCGTCGCTGATTCCCATTTCGGCCATCGGACCGGTGATCTGCCCCCCGTCACTTGCCCCCTTGAAAAATGGAGTCGCGAGCTGTGTCAGCTGGGCGATCTTTTCATCCAATGTCATTTCATTTACTAATGAAGTAAGCTTCTGTTCATTCATACCGGAACCTCCGAGTTTTAGGATTTTTTCGTACGATCCTCCATTTAGTGAAACGTTTCAATAATCAGTTGAGTCGAATTATAAGCGTATTCTCCTTGATAGTCAACAAGGATCCGGCGCTGTAATAATTACCAAAATCATCTATTATCAAGGTTTATAACCTATTAACCAATGAATTTTAATGAAATGGATTTTAACAGTCCAACATTTTTCAAAAAGTGGTTGAAAGCGGATTCATGTTTGATTATAATATAGTCATCGAAACGTTTCAATAACGTTTAACTGATTTCCCTGTTCGCTTCATAAAAGCGGGCAGTCTTGTTTCAGGATGTAAAAAACAATCAAATAGAATGGAGATGGGAGAATGAGAAAGAAATCATGGACACTGTTACTGGTCGCGATAATCGCATTATCGGCCGTACTTGCTGCCTGCGGAGGCGGCGGCGACTCAAAAGACGGAAAGAAAGAAATCACCGTCTGGGCCATGGGTGAAGAAGGCAAGAAATTGAAGGAAATGGCTTCTAAATTCGAAGAGGAAAACAAAGACATCACCGTAAAGGTGCAGGCGATTCCTTGGGGCAACGCTCACGACAAACTTTTGACAGCAGTTGCTTCAGGAAACGGACCGGACGTTCTTCAATTGGGGACAACCTGGGTGCCTGAGTTTGCAGATGCAGGCGCTTTGCTTGATTTAGAACCATATCTGAAGGATTACCCGGAATTCAAACCTGAGAATTTCTTCGAAGGTTCCGTCACTTCCATGAAGTATGATGACAAAATCGTCGGGGTTCCATGGTACATTGATACACGTGTTCTCTACTATCGCACAGATCTATTGAAAGAAGCTGGATACGACAAAGCCCCTGCAACATGGGATGAACTGAAGGATGCAGCTGAAAAACTGAATGCCCGCGGAGATGATATGTACGGTCTTGACATCGACCGCAATGACCAGATCACTCCATTCATCTTTGCTTGGCAAAATGGATACGAATTCGAAGGCAAGGACAAAATGAACTTCGACAGCCCTGAATTCAAGGGAGCAATCGAGTACTATGCGAGCTACTTTAAGGAAGGTTTAAGCCCTACTGCAGAAGGAATCGATATCGTACAGGCATTCAAGAGCGGTTCCAAGCCGATGTTCTTCAGCGGCCCTTGGATGATCAACATCATCAATGACCAGGCACCTGACCTGAAAGATAAATGGGCAGTAGCGGTTATGCCTAAGAAAGAAACAAACACATCAAGCATGGGCGGATCGAACCTGTCGATCTTCCACAACTCAGAAAATGTCGATGAATCCCTTAAATTCATTTCTTACATGAATAAAGTCGACACACAAATGGAATGGCTCGATATTTCCAATACCCTTCCATCACGCACCGAAGCATGGGAAGAGCCTAAGCTGAAAGAAGATCCATTACTTTCTGTGTTCGGTAAGCAGCTGGAAAACACAAAAGCTTCACCGCAAATCAAAGAATTTGAAAAGATCGCACAGGAATTCCTTTCTTCTATTGAAAGAATCACTGTCGGCGGTGCTGATATCGATAAAGAACTTGAACAGTTCAATAAAAAAGCAAACGACATTGTTGAGTAAAACGAAAAGCGGAGGCGGCCCGTTCAGCCCCGACAAGCGTTGGAAGTCCGGCCGGTGAAGTCGTTCTTTGACTTCACCGGCCGGACTGAAACGTCTCGAGGGGCTGGCCGCCAGAGCTGGATAAGATTAAATACTAAAAAGCATTCGCTCTTAATAAGGAAGAAAGTTGGAGTTACAGCCATATCCCCCTCCGGGATTGCCTGAACTCCATTTTTAAAATAAACCTTCTGCGGTGTTTTGGTTAGGTGGGATATTATGAGCAATGGATTAAAAAATATCAGAACAAATAAGCATCCATACGTGTTTATTGCTCCTGCAGTCATCATTTTGGCTGTTTTCAGCATCGTTCCGATCATAGTGGCTTTTCTGATCAGCTTTACCGACCTGGATCTTGCCGGGCTTGCCAACTGGTCGAATGTACACTTTGTCGGCCTTGAAAACTACTCTGCATTGATTTCAGATGAACTCTTTCATAAATCGATCTACAACACATTTTTCTATGTCATCATCGGGGTCCCTCTTGTCATTGTTTTCTCTTTAGGGATCGCCCTTCTCCTTAATTACGGGACAAGCAGGCTGTTCACGGTTTTCCGCGGGGTCTATTATATGCCTTCGATCACGAACATCATCGCAGTGGCGGTCATCTGGGGCTTCCTTTATAACACTGAGTACGGATTATTCAACTATATCTTATCCCTTTTGGATGTCGAGAAAATCCCTTGGTTAGGAGAGCCAACGATCGCCAAGCTATCGTTGATTGTTTTAGCTGTATGGAAAGGGATCGGGATCAATATGATCATCTTCCTGGCTGCACTTCAGGGGATACCGAAATCTTATTATGAAGCCGCCGAAATGGACGGGGCCAACCGCTGGCAGGTGCTTTGGAACGTCACCATTCCATTACTGAGGTACGCTACTTTCTTCGTCACCGTCACGACCCTCATCGGATGGCTTCAGTTCTTCGAAGAACCGTTCGTCATGACAAACGGCGGACCTCTTGACGGGACGATTTCGATGGCACTGTTCATTTACCAGCGGGGATTCCAGTTCAGTGAATTCGGATACGCGGCAGCAGGATCATTCATCCTGTTCGTGTTCATCATCATCATTACCTTGGTTCAGTTTAAGATTAGAAAATCTGATACAGAATACTAAGTTT
The DNA here is from genome assembly GCA_051294195.1 of Bacillus sp. BKU_1. Classification (GTDB taxonomy): domain Bacteria; phylum Bacillota; class Bacilli; order Bacillales; family Bacillaceae_B; genus Rossellomorea. Next base: position 706,413 of record CP193985.1, read on the forward strand.
GTAAATACACAGTATCGGGGTTGAAACTATGAAAACTTTTAAAATGGAACGGCTTTTTGTCATCATCCTCCTGATCCTCGGCGGAATCATCGTATCCGTCCCGTTCATCTGGATGATTTCAAGTTCATTCAAGCCGGAAAGCGAAGTGCTTCAAATACCGCCTACGCTCATTCCTGAAAATCCGACTCTCGAAAACTATGCCAACCTTTTCGAAAGCATGAACTTCGGCGTCTACTTGCGCAACACATTGATCATCGTGCTCTTCTCCTTTGTCGGCTTGTTCTTCAACGCCATGGCCGGCTACGGTTTTGCAAAATATCAATTCAAAGGCAGGGAAAAAATCTTTTATATCGTGCTGGCGACCATGATGATCCCGGCACAGGTAACGATGATTCCCGTTTACCTGATCCTGAATGAAATGGGTCTGACCAATACGATGACAGGGATTGTGCTGCCGGGGCTTGCAGCCGCCTTCAGCATCTTCCTGTTCAGACAGTTCATGACCACGATCCCGACCGACCTGATCGAGGCCGCCCGCCTTGACGGCGCAGGAGAATTCTACATCTTCTTCCGCCTCATCGTGCCGATCGCCAAACCGATCTTCGCCGTACAAGGGATCCTGACATTCATCGGGGCATGGAACAGCTTCCTCTGGCCGCTGATCATCGCCAATGATGAAAGCCTTTATACCTTGTCAGTCGGCCTGTCGCTATTACAGGGACAGTACGCCAACAACTTCGGCCTGCAGATGGCCGGCGCAGCATTCATGGTCGTACCGATCATCATCATCTTCTCGTTCTTCCAGAAGTATATCGTGGAAGGATTTACAATGTCGGGGATTAAGTAGTTGATTTGTTGGGGGGTTGTGTGATTGTTTTAGGTGTGTACCAGGTACAGTTGGGGTTGGTTGTACCTGGTACAGGGTTGGGGGTTTGTACCTGGTACAGGGTTGTGGATTTGTACCAGGTACAGGGTTGAAGTTTTGTACCTGGTACAGGAGCTGTAAATTGTACCAGGTACACCAGCTCGGATTTGTACCTGGTACAACAATCCTTTTGCGAATGGTGGCGGGCTTCGTTTCGGTGAAATGAACCTGGCACCTTTTGGTGTATTTTGAGCCAGGCTCATTTTTTGGGTTTTGAGCCATGCTCGAATCCGGGAGTTTGAGCCAGGCCCGAATGGGGGGATCTGAGCCTGGCTCGATTCCTGCTGTTTGAGCCAGGCCCGAACGCGCCGGTGCCAGGCACAAATCAAACGAATTGTTCCAGGCACAGATGAGCCTTTTTGTTCCTGGAACAATCCCTCCCTTTTGTGCCAGGAACAATCCACCGGTTCTGTTCCTGGCACAACAAACGCATCCTTCACATCAGACACCCCCACTCCCCTCCCCCAACATTACAGCACTCATCACATTCAAGGAGGCAGCCATGGATAAAAAATGGTGGCACCGTTCGACGGTGTATCAAATATACCCGCGCAGTTTTAATGACCACAACGGCGACGGGATCGGGGATATTCCCGGTATAATAGAGAAACTCGATTATCTTGCTTTTCTCGGGATTGATATCATCTGGCTGAGCCCGGTGTATCAATCGCCGAATGACGATAACGGATATGATATCAGTGATTATTATAAGATCATGAGTGATTTCGGTACGATGGATGACATGGATAAATTAATCCAAGAAGCCCGCAAACGGGATATCCATATCATGATGGATCTTGTCATCAACCATACGTCGGATGAACACCCATGGTTTATCGAATCCCGAAAATCAAAGGATAACCCGTACCGTGATTATTATGTGTGGAGGAAAGGCAGCGACGGACCTCCAAGCGATATCACCTCTGTTTTCAGCGGACCGGCATGGGAATATGATGAAGGGACCGGGGAGTACTATTTCCACCTTTTCAGCAAAAAACAGCCTGACCTGAACCTTCATAACAAGGAAGTACGGGAGCACCTTTATAACATGATGAAATTCTGGCTAGATAAAGGGGTGAGCGGCTTCCGTATGGATGTGATCGATTTGATCGGAAAAGATATCGATGACAAAGTTCTGACAGACGGTGCGAAGCTGCATGACTATTTGCACGAAATGAATCGGGAAGTTCTTTCAAACCACCCGACCGTCACTGTCGGTGAAACTCCTTCTGCCACGCCTGAGACGGCAAAGCTTTACACGGGTGAAGGGCGTAACGAGCTTGATATGGTCTTCACCTTTCAGCATATGTCCCTTGACGAAGTTGAAGGAAAGGGAAAGTGGGCGTTAAAGCCGCTTGATCTGCAGGACTTGAAACAAACACTGTGTAAATGGCAGACCGAACTTCACGGGAAGGGCTGGAACAGCCTGTACTGGAATAATCACGATCAACCGAGGATCGTCTCCAGATGGGGCCATGATAGTGAATACCGTGTGGAATCTGCCAAAATGCTCGCCACCATTCTTCATATGATGCAGGGCACCCCGTATATCTATCAAGGTGAGGAAATCGGGATGACGAATATCGTCTTCGATGATATCCGGGACTACCGCGATATTGAAACGATCAATTTTTATAACGAAAAAATATCCGAAGGCATCCCGCATGAAGAGGTCATGAGATCGATTCACGTTAAAGGAAGGGATAACGCCCGCACTCCGTTCCAGTGGGACAGCAGTCTTCACGGCGGCTTCACGACCGGCACACCTTGGCTTGAAGTGAATGCAAACCATAAGGAGATCAACGCGGAAGATGCACTGAGAGATGAGGACTCCATCTTCCATTACTATAGGAAGCTGATCCGATTAAGGAAAGAACACGACATCATCGTATACGGCGCGTACGAGCCGGTCCTGGATGATCACCCTGAAATTTTTTCCTATAAGAGAAAGCTCGGGAATGAGACTCTGGTTGTCGTCGCGAACTTTTATGGAAATGAACCGGAGTTCGAGCTGCCTTCAGAATTCGACGGCTTCAACTTTGAAATGGTGATACACAATTATTCCGAAGCATCAGGGCGGCCTTCCGGACTGAAGAAATTGCGCCCGTATGAAGCAATCGTTTATCTAATAAAACATTAAACCGCTTACAATCCATACCAATAATTGTATAATAAGACATATACCAGACACTGAAACCGACAAGCCTTATGTTAAAAGGAAGTGAAACAACATGGCCACCATAAAAGATGTAGCCAAGCTTTCCGGAGTCGCGGTTTCAACCGCTTCCTACGCACTCAACAACAGTACAAAGGTCAGCGAGGAAACCCGGCAAAAAGTATTGGCCGCAGCAAAAGAATTGAATTACCAAAAAAACGGACTCGCTTCCGATTTGAAAAGAACAAGCACGAACACCATTGCCCTGATCCTGAGCGACCTCTCGGGACCCTACTATTCCGAACTGATCAAGGGCGTCCAGGACGTCGCATCGACAAACGGATACGATTTGATCGCCTGCAGTTCGATCGGCGGGGCACAGTCCACCGCTGTGAAATTCCTGCGTGAAAAGCGTGTGGACGGCGTCATCATCCTTGCCCATAATATCGATGACAACACCATCCTTGAGTCAGCCCGGGAAGGCTTCCCGATTGTCGTCCTCGACCGGAGCGTGCAGAATGATCATGTTGTCCAGATCGAAGTTGACAATGAACACGGGGCATTCATGGCGACCGAACACCTGATAGACAAAGGCAGCCGGGACATTGCCTTTGTCAGCGGACCTTATAACTCGCATGACAACGAACTCCGATTCAAAGGCTATCAGGCTGCACTCGAAAAGCATGGAATTGATTATCGCTCCAAATGGAAAGTGTCCGGCGGCTTCACGAGGGAAGGCGGCTATCAGGCGACGAAGATGCTCATCGCCCAAAAGGATGTCCCACAGGCCATCTTCTTCGCCAATGATGAAATGGCCATCGGCGGGCTTCAGGCTTTGAATGAAAAGAAGATCTCTGTCCCTGATGATATTTCGATCATCGGATTCGACGATATCCAGCTTTCAGAGTATGTCTCCCCTCCGCTCACAACGATGCGCCAGCCTAAATACGAAGCAGGTGCCCTGGCAGTCCACTTGATCTTCCAGGTACTGTCGAAGGAAAAAGTCGATCACAATTACAAATTGACTACGGAACTCATCGAACGGAAATCTGTCAGAGGATAATGGTGTATGGTGTGGTCCATGACATGGCAAAGGCCCGTCCCGCGTTGCTTTAGAACGATGCGGGACGGGCCTTCATTTTTATTAAAGGATCTTTTTAAAATCCCGTGCCTGCAGATCAAGCTGACGGGCGGCATGGCCGATTTCCTTGAAGGCGGCGACTGCCTGTTCGTTGAGGTCTTGATTGTTTGAGATTCCTGTCTGTGAGCGGATCGTCCCTTCACTTACCTTGTTGATTTCAGAGGTGATCCCCTCGATGCGGGCATTGACTTCTCCGATTGAATCCTGCACGCGGGTCGCGAGCTTCCTCACTTCACCCGCGACCACATTGAAGCCTCTGCCATGTTCCCCTGCGCGGGCCGCCTCGATGGCTGCATTCAATGCCAAAAGATTCGTCTGAGCTGCGATTTCCCTTATCGTTTTCACAATGCCTTCAATCGATTTCGCCTGCGATTTAAGAGATTCCATGATGTCTAGATTTTCCTTTGACTCTTCAACGAGTCTTCCAATCGCTCTTGCAGCTTCTTCACTCCGCTGGATGCCATCCTCTGCTTTACCACTGAGTTCTTCAGACATCTCCTGCAATTGAGATGCCACCTTCACAGCCATGTTTTCCCGTTCTGTAATATCCGTTGCCACTTTAACGACACCGATGACCCTTCCCCGCTCATCTTTAACTGGTGTATAGGTGGCTTCAAGCCAGATAAGGTCACCACGCTTCGTCACACGCTGGATCTTCTCCTGAAAACTTCTCCCATTCCGCAGATTTCTCCAAAACTCTTGATATTCCCGGCTTTCGGCAAATTCAGGTGTACAGAATTCCCTGTGTCTCATACCGGGCATCTCTCCTGCTTTATATCCAACCGTACCGGCAAAATTCTCATTGGCCCATAGAACATTACCTTCCGGGTCGAATTGAATCATCGCTAACGAGCGTTCAATCGCGTCCATTACTTGATCTGCACCAAAACGCTGAATTCTTCTTTCGATTTCTGTCAGTCTATTGTTCATCCTCATCCTCTTTTCTGGAATCTATCATCATATGTATTTACAACCGTGAATTAACATCACTTTCTGGTGATCATAAGACCATCGTACTAGGTAAATTTGAATTTAACAATTTACAACTCTCGAAATGGAAATATTCCCATAAAAAAAAGCGCGCGGTCCAGACCGCACGCTCTTTCCTTCTTATTCCCCCTGCAAAGCTGCTTCGTCCATTTCCACAGCATTCTCTTTTACTTCAGCGGGAATCGTGATGTCGTCGATTTCATTGATCTTAGAGTAGCTTCCCTTCATTTTCTGAATGGATTGGACTTTCTCTCCTTCGATCTCCATATCGAAATCCATATCCATTGTAAAATTCAGCGGATGATAGGTCTCTTTGTCGATTTCATAAGAGTAGCTCAGTTTATTCACTTTCAACCCTTCCAGGAGCTCTTTCGGCAGCATCCCGTCTGGCATCGTCGATTTAACCGTCTCCTCTACCAGACTCTGATATTCTTCACCGGAGGCCGAGAAGGAAAACAGATAGTGATCATCTTTTTCTTCAAATTTCACATCTTTGATATATTCCTTCAGCTGCTTCAGCTGCTCTGTTGAATCCGCTTGATTCTTGCTCATTTCAACGATGGAATCGGACAATTCCTTCGGTGCAGCCTGCCATTGATCACTCATTGAATCCTTTGTATAAAGGCCCTCTTCAGTGAAATAGGTTTCCGCTTCAATCGGCATACCCATCATCGTCATTTCTGTTGTCTGATACATCCCCAGCGGCTCTGTTACATAATCCATTTCAATCGTCGACGCCTGCGTCACTTTTTCCGCATCTTCGGCAGCCGGGATGATATCCTGGTCCATCTCCATTTTCACATGAAAACTTTCAAGCTCCTCCGACGCAGCAATCGATGAATTGATGATGTCTTCCACATTTTTCCCGCTCGTTGTCGTCCCGCACGCCGTCAAGCCAAACGCCAAAAATATCGCTGAACCCAGTCCCAGTAATTTCTTCATGATATCCTCCTCTTGTATAATCAGTCTACTAGTATATACGGATAGGCACGAAGAAAGTTTCAAAAAAAAGGAAAAAAGAGTCGAATTCCCTTTTCCCAAGTCCCTGATGCCACAATTATTTTGATTGCCTGCTGCTGGACAGTCCTTTATAAATCCCTTCAAGTTTGGTCATGCCCCATTGGAGTGCGAGCCCCTGAAGGGAGATCCCAATGATTGCCGTAATGGTCAATAACCACATGGATACCCCGCTCTGAAGGTTGACGATTGTGCTTCCCATATAAATCAAATGTCCGAATACCACAACAATTCCATCATAAAAACTGCCGACTGTTGCCTCAATGAAATAAAGGATGAATGATTCCGCAAGCAGGAAACCGAGCAGAATGGAGATGAGGAGCGTCCAGGATTGGTATGTGAGTTTCTCAACATAAGGAGAAATATAATACTTTGTAATGGTCTTCAACCTGAAGAGGTAGAAGATCCTCACAATCCTCGCCATTTGGAAAAACTGGTCGAATGGGAGGATCGCAATGAGCAGGAAGGGATTTTCCTTCAAAAACTCCCACTTCCTATCGGCCTTGAGCATCCGCACGACAAAATCGGCGAAAAAGATTCCCCACACTATCCAGTTCAAGAGCGAATTATGGTTATCTTCCTCCCAGAGGGTAATGATCGTAACCATTACAAGCAGGAGCATGAACATTTCGTATATGATTTTCACTGTTTTTTGCATGTGCAAATCTCCTGACTCCCGTTATTTTCACTTTCTTATATTGTACCAAAGATGAAAGGGTTATCTGAGGTGAGACCGGGTAATTGTGGAAGAATCTTATTTTCCCAAAAAAGAAGAGCCTCCAACCCGCTGGCTGGAGGCAATCTTTATTCTTTTTTGATATCCAATAATTCTTCAATCTCTTCCCGATTTTGCTCAAATCCAATCAAACTCTTCAACAGCTTCTTCTTACCAAGCAGGCCTTTCTTGTAAAAGGCAAATGTCGGGACAACCCGTGATCCGAATGTTTTTTTCATCTCTGCTTCGAGTGATTCATCCGCCCCAACATCTTTGTGATTGTATTCGATATGCTGCTCCGCCAGGTACTCTTTAGCAGCCTGACAGTCGGAGCAGGTCGGACGTGTGTAGAGTTCAATCATTAATTCCTGACTCATATTAAAGGTTCACTCCTCAAACGCGTGATGGTTTGAATCCTTTCAGTCGCAGGGCATTGAGCAACACAGATACAGAACTGAAGCTCATGGCAGCCCCTGCAATCATCGGATTCAACAGCGGACCTCCGAACAGGTAAAGCACTCCCATCGCCACAGGGATCCCAAGAATGTTATAGGCAAATGCCCAGAAAAGATTCTGTTTGATGTTCCGGATCGTCGCTTTGCTCAGTTCGACGGATGTCGGGACGTCCATCAGGTCGCTCCTCATCAGGACGATATCCGCTGATTCCATGGCCACATCCGTACCGGACCCGATTGCGATTCCGATGTCTGCCTGTGCAAGGGCGGGTGCGTCGTTGATGCCGTCACCGACCATGGCGACTTTCCGTCCTTCTTCCTGCAGTTTTTTGACTTCATTCGCTTTGTCTTCCGGAAGGACTTCGCTCAGCACCCGGTCGATTCCGACCTGTTCCGCGATGGCCTGAGCCGTCCGCTTATTGTCACCCGTGATCATGGCGACTTCGATGCCCATTTTATGGAGCTTTTCAATGGCCTTGAAGCTCGATTCCTTGACCGTGTCAGCGACAGCGATGATACCGGCGATTTCTTCTTCCACTGCAATATACATCGGGGTTTTCCCCTCCGCTGCAAGGCGGTCGGACGTTTCTTCGAGATCACCGAGATCCACATCATTTTCATCCATGAGCTTCCGGTTTCCGAGCAGCAGGTCTTTCCCGTCTACTGTCACCTCAAGCCCCTGGCCAGTGACCGCATCAAAGAAATCCGTTTTAAGGAAAGACAATCCTTTTTCCTCTGCAGCCCTGACGATGGCTTCACCCAGCGGATGCTCAGATCCTTTTTCAGCCGAAGCGGCAAGGGTCAGGAGTTCTTCATCCCTGATGTCCCCGGCCGTCACGATATCCGTCACGACAGGCTTCCCTTCAGTGATCGTACCGGTTTTATCAAACACGATCGTATTGATTTTGTGGGTGGACTCGAGTGCTCCTCCGCTTTTGATGAGCACGCCATTTTCGGCGCCTTTCCCGGTACCGACCATGATGGCGGTCGGTGTGGCGAGACCAAGGGCGCACGGGCAGGCAATGACGAGAATGGAGATGGCTATCGTAAAGGCGAAGAGTCCTGTTTCACCGCCGATGAACCAGGCAAGGCCCGTCACGATGGCAAGGCCGATGACGATCGGCACGAAATAGCCGGAAATGATATCGGCCATCTTTGCAATCGGTGCTTTTGATCCCTGTGCATCTTCGACCAGTTTGATGATTTGAGAAAGTGCTGTGTCTTTCCCGACCTTGGTCGCTTCGTAACGGATCGAACCGTTTTTATTGATGCTCGCGCCGATCACTGCTGCTCCTGCTTCTTTTTCCACAGGGATGCTTTCCCCTGTCAGCATCGACTCATCAACCGACGTCTTCCCTTCCACGACCACACCGTCCACAGGAAGCTTTTCCCCCGGTTTGACGATGATGATGTCGCCGACTTCCACTTCTTCTATGGAAATCTCGGTTTCCATGCCGTCCCGGACGACCGTCGCTGTTTTAGGGGCCAGCCCCATCAGCTTCTTGATCGCTTCAGACGTTTTTCCTTTTGACAGTGCTTCGAAATACTTCCCTAACGTAATCAACGTCAGGATGACCGCAGCCGATTCATAATAAAGATCCTGCGCGTAGCTCTCATTTCCCGATACGATGAAAATGGACGCAATGACGCTGTATACAAAGGCTGCACCGGTTCCGAGGGCAACCAGGGAATCCATATTCGGATGGCGCTTGATCAGTGTTTTGAATCCGACTGTGAAGAAAGGTTTCCCCATCACCATCACCGGAATCGTCAGGACGAGCTGAATGAGCGCAAATCCTGTCGGGTTGGTCATCGGATCGATGGCCTCCGGCAGCGGCATCCCGAGCATATGTCCCATTGAGACGAGCAGGAGCGGGATTGTGAAGACGGCCGAAATCCAGAAACGCTTCCACATATGTTTGATATGCCGTTCTTTCTTCTCCCTGTTTTCATCGGCTTTATCCTCTGTCTCCACATCTTCCTGCGCTTCATATCCCACTTCGGATACCGCTTTTTTTATGTCGGCAGCGATTACGACTGAAGGATCATATTCAATGACCAATTTTTCGGTCGTGAGATTGACGCTTGAATGTTTCACGCCTTCTAGCTTATTTGCCGCCTTTTCTACCGACTGTACACAGGAAGCGCAGGTCATGCCCGATACGGAAAAGGTTTTCTTTTCCATTTCCGAGATGGCTTTGTAACCCGCCTCGTCAACGGCTTGCTTTATTTGATCAAGGGTAATTTCATTTTCATCATACGTGATCCTCAGTTTTTCGGTGGCCAGGTTCACGTTCGCTTCCTGGACACCGCTCAATTTCCCGGTTGCTTTTTCCACCGTCTGTGAACACGACGCACATGTCATCCCTTCGATGCTTAATGTTTTTTCGGTCATCGTGCAAGACCACCTTTGTTATTTTTTCGGTTCTGTTTCATATCCCGCTTCCGTTACGGCTTTGCTCAGGCTTTCAGGGGATTGTTTCGTTTCGTCGTATTTCACTTTTGCAGATGCATTTTCAAGATCGACTTTTGCTTTTTCCACTCCGTCGAGTCCGTTTAGTGTGGTTTCTACTTTCTTCACGCAGTTTCCGCATGTCATTCCTGATACGTTTAATAATGCTTTTTCCATGTTTGAACACTCCTTAGGTTATATTTAATATTTTTCCATTGATACCGATATTGATTTCCGTGCAAGACTTGGCTTTCCTAATCAATGCCTGCAGTTCATGCCGTGGTCTTTTTTGCAGGTGCACTGGCCGGGGACGCAGTTGCAGGCGACTTCGTCTACGGCGTCTTTCTTCTTGTTTCGCAGGACTTCCTCAATCATTGCGATGTCCTCATGACTGAGGGTCGCGTCCCCGATCAAATCGGCAATTGTCTTCCCTACTGCACGGCTGCAGATATGATGGAACAGCCCTGCTTTCAGGGTGTTGAGACTGTCTTCTTCGCTGACCGCGGCTGTGTAGATGAAGTGGTTGCCTGATTTTTCGGTTTGCAGCATCCCTTTTTTTACGAGACGCCCGATGAATGTCTTTGTCGTCGCAGGCTTCCAGTCCATCTTTTCCTGCAGGACATGGCTGATTTCTTTGCTGGTCACTTCTTCAAGGGCCCACACAACCCGCATGACTTCCCATTCAGAATCGGTAATTTCCGGCTTTTCACCATTGGGCAAATGACAACACCTCCAATATCGTTTACGTTTGTAATCAACTTATATTTAGAGTTTACAACTGTAATCGTTTTTAGTCAATCATTTTGTTTCTTTTATTTTAAAATGGGATGAACGTTAAGCATTATTATTCTGTACCACCCTCCCGCTATTATAAACTGCACGGAAAATGCATAATCTGAATGAAAAAAGCCGGGCAGGATTATGTCCATGCCCGGCTTCTGCTCACTTTCTATTTTCAAACCTGCCGTCGTTCATTTCAGAGATGCTGTTACATACTGAAGGTCGATTTGGTTGTCGGTGACAAAAGCGTGGGCTTTTATCCTTCATCATGCCTGGAATGTATCTAATGACGTCCATTCTTGTTAGTCGCAGGTATCCCCATGATCATATTTTCATACTCAAGAAATCCTCCCACGAAAAAAAGAGCCCTCCACCGGGAGAGCTCTTTTTCAGCAAAAGCTATTATGCTTTAACGACGTTAGTCGCTTGAAGTCCACGTTGACCTTGTTCAGTGTCAAATGTAACTTTTTGACCTTCGTCTAAAGATTTGAAACCTTCGCCTTGGATAGCTGAGAAATGTACGAATACATCTTCTCCACCTTCGATTTCGATGAAACCGAAACCTTTTTCTGCGTTAAACCATTTTACTGTACCTTGTTGCATAATTGTTTCCTCCTGCGTGGATTCGAGTCCACATTTTATTACTATTATTGCTCAATTAGATATCAAAGGCGAAAAGTTTAAATACTTTCATTCCTTACAGACCGAACAAAAATAATTCTTCCTTAGAATAACAGGTGTTGCGTGGAAAAGCAAACTTTATTTTACGGAAGTTCGTTTTTTACTCCGAATAGATGCTTCAGTCATTTACCGCCAATCAATAAAACGGCATGATATGAGCCTTTTCATCAGACACGGCCTGATGAGTACTGGAAATTATTACTTCACTCCAGGTTCAACTGATTCCGAGCTTCACTCACAAGCTCTTCCATAAATTCATTCACTTCCCCGACAAGCACCCCTCCGTGACCCGTGCACATGATCTCGGACTGAAAATGAAGGGGAATCTTCAATGCTTCAAGAAACCCGGGTAAATCGGAAGTCGAAACCCCGCCGCCCTTTAAATAGTCAACCCATGCTTGACGGAGCTCTTTCCCTTCTGAAACAAGCCCTTCCTCTGACAGCGGATCTCCGAAAAAGCACAGCAGGTCACCGGTAAAAAGAATGCGGGACGGCCGGTGGTAGTAGATGACAGAACCGGGAGAATGGTAACCGGCTAGCATATAATCGAACTCCCCGGCCACTCCCTGGTCACTAAGTTCACGGTCAAATCCCCTGATCTCTTCACCTTCTTTCGGGTGAATGACTTTCTTCGCATTTTTAAACATCTGTGCACCTTCTACATGATCTTCATGTCCATGGGTAGCCAGCACAAGCTTCACATCGTCTGCCGTTTTCCCCAAATGATGGAGGGCTTGAAGAAGGTACTTGCTGTGTTCTTCTTTACAGGAATCAATCATGATGACCCCGTCTTCCTCCAGAACGAAATAGCAATTATTATAGGATTTCCACTCCGTATCCCAAAAGGCAATAGCATATATACTGTCTTTCACTTTATCCACTAGAAAATCCATGACTCATTCTCCCATCATCAAGCTACTTTCTTACCTCAAACCGCTTTGCCTTTACCCGCTTCTTCCAAGCCTTCTTTCTTCTTCATCGGCTGGAACCTGAGATACGTAAACGATCTCCACAGCCATTCGAACGGTCCGAAGCGGAACTTCTTCAGCCACCATGTGCTGAAAGCCATTTGCAGGGAGAAGATGACCAGGCAGATGACGGTGCCGAGCCAGAGACTTACATCCCCATAAAAGCCAAATCCAACAAAAATCCCGACAGACAAGATGGTTTGCATCAGGTAGTTGGTCAGCGCCATCTGACCTGTGAATCCAAGCGGACGGAGTTTACCCTGCCACTTTTCTTTCCTCAGTAAAAGCGTGAGAGCGGAAATATAAAAGAAGCAGAGCGTCAGGCCGCTCAAGCTGGTGAACAGCTGCACGACAAATTCCTGTTTCACCCCGACGTCCCAGACCTTTGTCATATACATGGCAAGAATGAGGACCAACGGTACACTGATCACGAACGACAACGTGCGGATTTTCCTGATGAACCCCGCATGCTTTTCAACATCACGGAAGATGCCCGCTTTTCCTGCAGCCAGCCCGAACAGGAACATGGCAAGCACAGGGAACATCGCTGGAATCAGGTTTGCAAGCATGGCTGGCACTTCGGTTCCCAGCCGGTAGGAGACCCATTCGATATAGTTTCCATGTTCATACACATGCAAGTATTCTTCCATACTGCCGTACAGCATACTTGCAGCTGAAGCTGATTCCGTCTGTTCCAGGAAACTCGAGGGGATCAAGAGCATAAGGGCGAATAATGCATTGATGACAAACAATAAACTGAATGCCCAGATGACCATCGTCTTGATCTTTCTTTTATAAAAGAAAATAAGCAGCAGCCCGGCAACCGCATACGTATGAAGAATATCACCGAACCAAAGTCCGACCAGATGCGCAATCCCGAAAAGCAGCAGGGCGAAGATTCTTCTCAGGTAAAGGCGGTTCATACGGAGTCCCTTCTCTTCGGCACGGCTCATAAAAATATAGAAACCGAGTCCGAACAAGAAAGAAAAAATCGTGAAAAATTTCATGTCCACAAACAATGCAAAAAACACATCGATCCAATGATCCACTCCACTATAATCGACAGGGATGCCGTACATCGATTTCATAAATTCCGGGGAGTGGAACGTTGGCATATTCACCAGGAATATCCCGAATAAAGCAAATCCGCGTATGATATCAATGGTGACCATCCGTTCCTTCCCTAATACAGGTGACGATTTCATTTGGTTTCCCCTCTTCATTTTGTATATATTTTACAATCGGATGTATAAAATTATATACCAAATGGAGAGGTGAGGAGTACAAGTATTTTCAGAAAGTAAGGCCCTTTTGCTTCAGTTTGATAGGCAGAGCTATCTCTCTGCCGTTTTACGCTCATCCCTGATGTGTTTCAGCGCCACAATAAGGCCGGTGAAACCTGCAGTGAAAGATCCCGGCAGGCTGAAAAATAAATAGGTCCAGTTTCCCGTCATCATTGAAACGAACGTAAAAATTACCGGAAAACCAACTAATACAAACAATGCGGTAAATAGGGCAATTTTCGTCCCGTTTTTCATTTCGACCTTCCTTTCTCCTTCACAGGGGAGTGTGATATCTTCTCCCCTGCCGGACTTAGTTCAGGACCCACTTATCTTTCATGAACAGAATGCGCCCGATGATGAACACAACAACCATCACAATCAAGTTGCTGGAAACCGTGATCGCCAGATGCTGATAATCGACGATTCCGAACAGCAGCTCTTTCATTTGGCTGAATAGATTCAAGATTGGAATGGCAAAGTGATGGACTTCAAGCTCGTTCACGCCCAGGCTGCTGATGATCATCCCCGGGAACATCGCAAGCATAGAAATAGGTGTATAGTAGCTTTGCGCTTCCTTCACTGTTTTCCCCATGATGCTTGTGATCATCATGATTGAAGCATTAAATACGGCATAGACCAATATAACAAGCAAAGAGATGCCGGCGATCAAATATAGATGATCTCCAAACGAGATGGCCTCTTTCAATTTATCCGTAAAGAAGGTGATTTCAATCATCATGACCAAGAGGGTGATGAATCCCATGAGCGTGCTCAAAGTCGAAATTGCGAGCCATTTTGCAAGGACAAGTGTCGAACGGTTGACCGGAGTCATCAGCAAAGCTTCCATTGTTTTCTTTTCTTTCTCACCGGCAAATAACTCAACGGCAGATGGACTGGCCCCGATTCCGATTGCGATGGCAAGAATAAGCGGGACCAATAAAGCGAGCATGTTGACGCTCAAATCCTCGGACATTTCTTCCTGGTTGACTGTAAACGGCTGAATGACGGATAAGTCCGTTCCCTGTTGTTCCAGGCGCAGGGCTGTGATTTCTTTTTCAAGAGTGGTGAATTCATTGGTGATAATCGCGATCAGACTTGACGATTTCTGACTGAAAGAGTCGCCTATGACGGTTACCTCCGCTTTTTCTCCCTGTTCCACAGATCGCATGAAATCACCGGTGACGATCAGGCCGGCAAGCGCATCGCCGTCGCTGACCATCTCTGCAGGATCCGGTGATTTTTTGATTTTCACATTTTCATAGGAAGAGATCCTGGCAAGGATCTCTTCGTCGGCATCCTGATTCACGGCCAGCGTATACGTATCTCCCTTATCATCGGATAACATATTTTCATAGAAAAAAGTCAGTCCGCTCATCATCAGGATCGGAAGCAGAACAATCAGAAACAATGTTCTTCTGTCCCTGAAACTGTCTTTCATTTCCTTGAAATAAATTCTACGAAGCATAATGTTCATTCCCCCTGACAAGCTTACTCATGAAGATATAGTTTAAATCACGGCTTTTTTCATCCTTATAGAGTTCCTCGAGTTCGCCTTCATAGACGAGTTCCCCTTTGTGGATCATCGCCACCTTGCTGCAAAGCATCGATACTTCCTCCATGATATGGCTCGAGAAAATAATCGTTTTCCCTTCTCTCTTCAGCTGATGAACAAGCTGCCTGAATACATTGGAAGAAGTAATATCAAGGCCGGTCGTGGGCTCATCGAACAGGATGATGTCAGGGTCATGGATAAGCGTTCTCGAGATGGCGACTTTTTGTCTCATGCCTTTTGAAAATCCCCCCACTTTCCTGTCAAGATAATCCCTCATTCCGAACATCCGGGCGAGTTCATCAATCCTTACCTTTGTCCGGTGTTTGCTCAACCCATACAAGCCAGCGAAATATTCAAGATTTTCACGGGCTGTCAAACGTTCATACAAACCTGTTTCTCCCCCGAACAGAACTCCCATCATCCGCTTGATTTCATTTGGGTTCTTGACGGTATCATATCCTGAGACCGTCACCGCCCCTTCAGTCGGGGTCAGGAGCGTCGCGATTGTACGGAGTAGGGTTGTTTTCCCTGCGCCGTTTTCACCGAGAAGCCCGACGACCTCCCCTTCCTTCACTGAAAACGTCACATGTTTCAGCGCGGTCACATAGTTCTTTTTATCTTTGAACTGCTTAGTCACTTCTTGAATTTCAATCATTCCATCCACCTCGTGTTTTAAGTTCTTGTCATCATCTTACAAACAAATCAAGGAAGAATCTGCCCTTTTGTCGCGAAAATTCCATTTCATGTCGCGAAAAGGTCAAATCCGGATGAAAACATGGTAAGATAAATGTAACCTTAATTGGAATATTTTATCTATTTGCATACGAAAGGCTGAATGAAATGAAGATTGGATTGGTTGATGACCGGCTGATTGATTTAGATAAATTGAATGGGATCGTGTCAGGGATGACAGGGATTGAAATCGTCTTTTCCACGACATCTGCCGAGGAAGCCTATGAACAGATCAAGAGGGAAACGGTGGACGTGTTGATCGCCGATATCGAAATGCCCAACCTTTCCGGCTATGAGCTTGCCGACATCATTCACTCCCATGCACTGAATATTTCCGTCATTTTCGTTACAGCCAACAGCGGCTACGCGGTCCATGCATTTGAGTTGAACGTCCACGATTATATTATGAAGCCTTATACAAAAGAACGGCTGACCGGATCAATCGAACGGTTAAAGGAAAAAACGAAATCCGCTGAAATGACCGGCAGGCTCTATCTTAAACAAAAGAATGATATCCACATCATCCAGAAGAAAGATATCATTTTCATCGAACGCTCGGGCAGGTCGACCACCATCCATACAAAAGACGGGGAAATCAAGACCTACCTGACACTTAATGAGCTTGAAGGAGAACTGAGGGAAAGGGACTTCATCCGTTCACACCGCTCGTTCATCATCAATATTCACTTTGTTAAAAACTTCTCACTCTATGCCAAAAATTCGTATATGATCCGGTTTGAAGGCACAGAGGCGCAGGCAATGATCACGAAGGAAAAAGTAGACTTCCTGCAGCAACAATACTTTTAGAAGGTGGCAAAACGTTGAAGCATCAGAATTTATTGTATTGGACTTATATAGCACTATTAAGCTTTATTCATTTGCATTTTTCCCTTGAAGGCTTTTCCCTCGAGCTTCATTATGCCGTCCTGATCCTAGTGATCCTGCCGGTCATATATTACCTTCACCTGACTATTCATCTCCCCTTATCGCCATTGGGAGCAAGATGGAATTTCAGTCTATTTGTCTTGCAATCTATCATTATAGCTGTTTATTTTGGAGCAGCCCCTGCCCCGGAGCACGGAGTCTTATTTTTAATTTTTATCGGCTTGGAATTTTTGAGAATTGCAGTATCCAGGAGAATTTCGGGGCTGACTCAATCGATAAGACAATTGGAAGATGAACAACAACAGCTGAATGATACGTTCAGGGTTGTACGAAGCGAACGTCATGACTTTCTCAGACATATCTCCGCCATTCATTTCATGCTGGAACACGATGAGCTAACGGAAGCGAAAAACTATTTAAATGAGCTCGTGGACGGCTATGAAGAAACCAATTTGTCCATCCGCGGTGAAAGAGGCAGCGCAGCCGGTATTCTCCATGATATGTACAGGAGGGGCAGAAGAAGCGGAATCGAGATGGTATATGACCTTGATATGCCTCTGTCCACCTTGCCCTTGTCCGATAAAGATCTCGTGACCCTTCTCGGGAATCTTCTGTCCAACAGCCTGGAAGCCTGTGAGGAGTTCCAGAAACACAAAGGGAAACAGGCTGAAATCAGTTTACAATTCTATAAAAGGAGTGGATTGTACATGCTGATTTGTAAAAATGACTCGTTAGAGATTCCCCCTCATATAGTAGATAAACTATATGCAAGTTTTGGACATACGACGAAAACAGGTTCGCATGAAGGACTCGGGACGATGATGATTGATGATGTGGTGAAGAAACACGGGGGTTATCTGGATTTTATTCACAAGAATGAAACCTTTATGGTAAAAATCAAATTCCCGGCGGTTCATTAATGTGGAGTGAATAGCTCCGATCCCGATGCAGTGGGGGTCTTTTCAACGAAAAAAGCAGACAGTAAGGGAATGTATACTTCTTTACTGTCTGCTTAACCGTTCAATTTCTGCTTCTGCTTTATATACTCTTTTGTTTAAAGTTTCTGTTTTGTTGTCAAGATGGTCAACTATTCTTTCGGAATGTATGGACAGGATTTCTGCAAACTCTTTCTGAAATCTCTCTTGTCCCTTTTCCATTCTGAGTTGGCTTTGCTTTATCTTTATCTCATCAAAGGTTTTCTCAAAATTGGACTTGCTCTCTTTCATAATATACTCTCCTTTTCTGATTTTTTTCATTATAACATGTTATAGAATGGTTGAAACAAAACTTGAAATTCCATGTCTAAAGACAAACATTTTAGAGCGGACTCTAAACAACGCTAATGATTTCCGTGCAAGACTTCGCTTTCCGCGGGTAGCCCGTGAGCCTCCTCGGCAAGCCTGCGGGGTCTCACGTGTCCAGCTCCGGCGGCTAGAGACTCGAGACATAAGCCATGCCATCCAAAAAGGCAAAACCCCGCCTTTCCGGATGCCCTGTCTTATGCTTGTCGTCTCTAAACGAGCCGCCTCTGCTTTTCTAGCTGTCCAGCTGCAGGGCTTAGAGGCACATGTCATAAGTCAAACCGACCAAGAAGGCAAAGAACGCCTTCGTGGTCGATTCGCCTTATGCCACACGCCTCTCTTCAAAGCCCTTCCGCTTTTCTTATAAGCTACTCTTCCCGCAGGAGTCTTCGTCTTTCACTCCAATCAACCGCTGAATGAGCTAAACCCTAAATGTACAATGAACAAATTAAAAACCAGAACTGATTTATTTCAGCCTCATTGCAACTATTTCTTCATCCCAGTATAAACGTAGATGGCCTCTCTCAGAAATTCCGCCACACCATCCTGCTCTTTATCATAATAGGCTCTAAAGCGTTCATCCGCGACATACATATCTCCGAGGCCGGCGTGTGCTTCTCCGCTGTAAGTCGGCCAGTAAATGGATATCCACTCTTTATGAAGTTCAGCCGCTTTCTGGGCCGCATCGCCTGACGGATCCCCGGTTTTGAACGCTTCAGCCAGCGTTTGGTGAATTTCTTCGCCAAGTCTGTTTGCACGCTCGTACTCTTCCTTGGACATGTTTTGTAGTTTTGCGTTCGATTGATTAACCGTATCGTCGCCATACTTCCCTCTTACTTCTTTTCCATACTTACGTTCATTTTCATCAATCAACTCTTTTTTGAAGCCTTCGAATTTTTCTTTATCAGACATGGTCATTCTCCCTTCCTTAACGGCAATCGTTTTATCGACATTGGCAATCAGCAGATCGAGCTGTTTTCTTCTCTCCAGTAATTGTTCCCGGTGTTCGGCCAATGCGCTTGAAACGTCAAAAGCGGGATCTTCAAGAATACCTTTTATTTGGTGAAGCCCGACGCCAAGTTCCTTGTAAAAGAGTATTTGCTGCAGCTTTTCAATTTCCTTTTCCCCGTAGATCCGGTATCCGGATGAATTGATCCTGGCCGGCTTCAGGATTCCGATTTCATCATAATACCTCAGGGTCCTTGGGCTGATGCCTGCCAACTTTCCGAGCTTCTTCACGGTATATTCCATTGATCTCACCTCCTGACAATTTCACTTTACACGTTGACGCCGCGTAAAGGTAAAGGGGTTTTCTAAAAAAAATCAACGTTATCCCTTAGTCTATCCGTCTATCTGAAACCGCATCACACACCATGTCATACATTTTTCCGACACCCTCATGTGAGGCTTCGAATGAAAAAGAATCTTCCTTTTGGATACCTAAGGACTGCGCTTCTTCAGCTGCATCTAAGTTAGCACCCATGAAGATGAAATCCCAGCTGTATTTCTCCTGCTGATGTGTAATCATCCTTTTCACTTTTTCGTACGTATATTCCCGGCTGGCGTTTTCCATGCCGTCGGTCGTGATGACAAAGATCACCTTTCCGGGCTTTTCACTATCATCTAAAAGAGAGAGGCGCCTGCCTGCTGCGGAAATGGTTTTTCCCACCGCATCGAGGAGCGCAGTACAGCCCCTCACGTAGTACTCCTCAGCCGTCAATCTGGCATGCATGGCATCGATCCCGTCCCAGAGCATTTCCGTCTCGTCATCGAACAGGACGGCCGTCAGCCTCGTTTCCCCTTCTTTGCACTGTCTGCCGATAAATGCATTAAATCCGCCTATTGTATCGCTTTCCAGACCACCCATGGATCCGCTCCTGTCCAGCAAGAAAATAATTTCAGTCAGATTCTTATTCATGTTCATCATCCTCCTTTTGGTTCATGATATAATCATAATCAACTACATCCATTATTTGGTCGCCTGGAAAGCGACATATTAGAAAAGCGGAAGCGCCTTGTCCCCCCCCCGGCAAGCGTTGGAAGGCGGAGGACTTCAGTGATCTGTCTGAAACGTCCCGAGGGGCCTGGCGCTGGAGCTGGACATTTAAAAAGGGGGCTTGTCCTTTGCTGAAAGAAGAATGGTTAATTGAACTTGAAGAATATCTGGACCTTCACCTCCAAGACAGGATCGACTACTGTCTTGAAGCTCCCCTGGATATTTGCAAGGATGATATTGTGACCAATGAATTGGATGATTTCCTCGACACCAATCAGAAACCTCCGTTCAACCAGGTTCTTTTTCAGTTCATCGATGAAAAAGGGGTAGGGGATTCTGTAATCTATAAGAAAGCAGGACTTGACCGCAGGCATTTTTCCAAGATCCGTTCAAACCCGGCATATCACCCAAAAAAAGCCACCCTCATTTCCCTTGCCCTCGCACTCGAACTCGACAGTGGTGATGCGGAAAATCTGTTGAGTGCAGCCGGATACTCACTTTCTTATAGTGACAAATTCGATTTGATCATCCAGTTCTGCCTTGAGAAAGAGATCTATGACCTTCAATCCGTGAATGAGATATTGCACCACTATGATTTGAAGCCGTTGTGTGTTAAATAGGTAAAAGGCAAGCCCCGCTGGAATACGGGCTTGCCTTTTTTCATTATTTTTTCCTTACCGGTATCCAGATTTCACTCTTAAACACCGTAGAACCAGTGTCCTTACTCTCGTTCCAGAGGATTTCCGGGCCTTCTGTCTGTTCATAGTTCGAAGATGGGAACCATTCTGAATAGATGCGTCCCCATACGTTTTGAAGCGTATCCGGGAAGGGGCCGGCGGATTCAAAAACCGCCCATGTCAGGGCAGGAACCTCCAGCCTTTCAAAATGGTCCGGGCATTCTTTCACCGTGGCTGCCCCGATGTAATGATCGAGTTCTCCCTTCTCCTCCATCCGGCCTTCGGAGAAGTTCGCTGAAGCACTGATGATACCGGACGGCTCGGTGTCAGACAGATTCTTCATTTCTTTGATCATTTCTTCATTCAAGCTGCTCCACATGGACGCGATCTCCGGGTTGACCCCGCTGAATTGAATGGGGACCCGCTTCTTTATTCCTGCAATGCGAAAGGCTTCTTTTTCCACGATACGATAGTTCATTTCTTTCCCTCCATTTATGGTTAATTGGAAGGTCACCTTTGGAAAGGCTTTGAGTGCACTTTGGTCTTCCCTTGCGGCAGTCGGTGTGCATCCGTGAAACTCTTTGAAGGCCCGGGTGAATGAATCGGCCGAACGGTACCCATATTTCACGGCGGTATCAATCACCTTTACGTGCTGATCCCTCAGCTCCTGGGCAGCCAGCGTCAAACGCCTGCACCGGATGTATTCAGACAGACTGACCCCTGACAGATAAGAAAACATCCTCTGGAAATGATATTCAGAACAAACCGCACGCCTTGCGACTTCTTTCATATTAATCTCCCCGGACAAATTCTCTTCGACATAACTCAAAGCCTCATTCATCTTCTGTAATGAATCCAAATGAATAACCTCCTTTACATTCATAGAATAGCAGGGTTTTGGATGAACCATCCGACAGTTCATGCCGGTTTTTGCAGGCCTCTCCTGTCATTTATTTATCATTATATCTTTCTCACTCTCACTATAATAGAAAGCGTTAAAAACGCGAAGGAATGCCTGGGAAAATTTTTGATGATTATTTTCATTATACAACTACCTCTTTTCGACAATTTACGCTATGATGATATAGTTTAGTAATTTAAATTAAGATGTATGTGGAGGTTTATTACGAAATGGTTTTCAAGAAAAAAGACAAGTTTGCCCTTCTTTTGAGCAGTATTGCGGTTAATTTGAAGGAAGGCGCCCATTATTTCGCAGACTATAAAATCACCAATATCAGTGATTTAAAAACCTTCTCCGGCCATATGAAAGAACTTGAGACGAAGGGTGACAGTTTTGTCCACGATGTAATCAAGGACCTCAATAAAGTCTTTATCACACCGATTGAACGTGAGGACATCCTTGCGCTTGCCATGAGTATGGACGATGTTTTGGACGGCCTGGAGCATACTTCTGCCATGTTCGAGATGTACAATATTACAGAGGCAGACGAATATATGCTGAAATTCGTGGCAGCCATTCGCCAATGCAGCGATGAAATTGAATCGGCTGTAGAACTGCTGTCAACGAAAAAGTGGACAGAGGTGCGCGAACATTCCATTAAGATCAAAGATTTGGAATCGAAGTGTGACGGGATTCTGAGACAATCCATCAAACATTTGTTCAACACTGAAAAAGACCCGATCCGCATCATCCAATATAAAGAAATCTATGAAGAGCTTGAACAGGTTGCAGATTACTGCCAGCATGTAGCCAATACATTCGAAGCCATCATCATGAAGAATGCGTAAGGAGCGTAATCACGAATGGATACAGTTTTAATTTTAACGCTTCTCATCGTGTTCGCTGCCCTGGCATTTGATTTCATCAATGGATTCCATGACACGGCCAACGCCATTGCCACTTCCGTCTCGACCAAGGCGTTGAAGCCGAGACATGCCATCATACTTGCTGCCGGGATGAACTTCGTAGGAGCAATGACATTTACAGGCGTGGCCAAAACGATCACGAAAGACATTGTCGATCCGTTCACGCTGCAAAACGGGACAACCGTTATTCTCGCTGCCCTTCTTGCAGCGATCGCCTGGAACCTCATTACATGGTATTACGGGATACCCAGCAGTTCATCCCACGCACTGATCGGGGCGATTGCAGGTGCAGCCATTGCAGCAGCGGGGTTCAATGCATTGAACTACACAGGGTTCATTAAGATCATTGAAGCACTGCTTCTTTCCCCTATCCTTGCATTTGTGGTCGGTTTTATCGTTTACAGTATCTTTAAAGTGGTGTTCAGGAACAGCAACCTGGCAAAGACAAACCGGAACTTCCGATTTATCCAGATTGCAACTGCGGCACTGCAGTCCTTTACACACGGGACGAACGATGCCCAAAAGGCGATGGGAATCATCACGATGGCCCTGATTGTCAACAATTATCAAACCTCCGATGACATCCAGACGTGGGTTCAGTTCTCCTGTGCGCTTGCGATGGGACTCGGAACGTCAATCGGCGGCTGGAAGATCATCAAGACCGTCGGTGGGAAAATCATGAAGATCCGCCCGGTCAACGGAGTGGCTGCCGATTTGACAGGCGCTGCCGTTATCTTCGGTGCGACCGCCATCCATCTGCCGGTCAGTACGACACATGTCATTTCCTCCTCCATCCTCGGTGTGGGTTCTGCTCACCGATTGAGAGGGGTTAAATGGGGAACGGCCCAGAGAATGCTGATTACATGGGTGATTACCCTCCCGATTTCCGCATCCCTTGCAGCGGTCATTTACTATCTATTGAATCTGTTCTTTTAATATGGCTCTTTTCGCATATTTTGCTGCTCTGAACACTAGACACTACCAGAATTCAGGTATTCCCGGCTTGTCCGTTCTTATGTTATTCAAGTGGAGTTCGAAAAAGGACACATCCACCAGTTAAGTTAAGGCCGCTGTACGAAAAGCGACAACCTATTAGAAAACACAGCCTTTAATAACAAAAAGGTCTGTCCTTCAACTTGCTGAAGGACAGACCTTTTATTTGTTTACAGTTCAGGCTTCGCCTGTGTGGAAATCTTCGTTTCCGGGAGTGATTTGACATCTCTGAAACTGACGAAATTCTTTCTGTCTTCATCCCATAAACGGAATTTAAGTGATGTCAGGCTCGTTGCCAAAGTGATCGTCGGCACATGTTGAAGTTCAGGAATGCTGTTATGCGTTTCTTCAAGCTTGTAGTTCGGTACCCTCGGGCTTAAATGGTGAATATGGTGATAGCCGATATTCCCGGTCAGGAACTGAAGAATTTTTGGAAGCTTATAGAAAGAGCTGCCTTCCACCGCTGCCAGCACATATTCCCACTCTTTGTCTTCTTCAAAGTATGAGTCTTCAAACGTATGCTGAACGTAGAACAGCCAAATGCCGGCTGCTCCCGAGATCATAAAGATCGACCCCTGTACGATCAGGAACTGCTGCCAGCCGACTGTCACACAAAGAAGGGCTGCAGCCGCTGCGATCAGTACGTTAACAAGATATGTGTTCTTACGTTCTTTTTTCCTTGCGTTCTTGCGGTTGAAACGATTTTTGATCAGGAAGACCCAGATCGGTCCCAACACAAACAT
This sequence comes from Bacillus sp. BKU_1, assembly GCA_051294195.1. Taxonomy (GTDB): domain Bacteria; phylum Bacillota; class Bacilli; order Bacillales; family Bacillaceae_B; genus Rossellomorea. Next base: position 730,681 of record CP193985.1, read on the forward strand.
GACGATCGGATTGCGGTAGAATCGATAAGCCAATCGCAATTTAAGCGGTGCGGCCTTGTATTCATCAACCGTCAGTGTCCAGATGTCACCGGTACCCCGCTTATCAAGATTGCCGCTTGTTGCATGGTGGACGGTATGGTCGTGTCCCCATTGATCGAACGGAAACAGCGTAAGGACGCCCATTGCAGTACCCACGATCCGGTTCGTACGCCGGCTCTTGAAGAAATTGTAATGCGTACAGTCATGGAATATGATGAAGATCCTTGTCAGGAATCCCGCAGCGATCACCATCGGCACTAAAGCAAGCCAATATGATACAGAAAGACTTTGATAGGCAAGGACCCATAAAATGATAAACGGAATCACCGTGTTGATTAGCTGCCAGATACTTTCTTTTGTTGTCCCTTTTTCAAAAGGTGCTACTTGTTTTTTTAATGTTTTAAGATTTGTCATTTGTTCAGATCCCCTTTTCATTGGGTTGTAAGAACAACTATATAGGAAGCAGAAACTTATTTTTAGTAGTAGGTGTCATAAGCACGGTATGACAAGTGTCATATATTGATTGAATTTACACATAAAAAAACGCCTGATCCCCGTTGTATTCATGTTTTAGCATGCCCGGGATCAGACGGATTAATTTGAATTTCAGTTGATTTGTTTGAATTTCGCGAAAGAAAATCTCAAGAAAACCATTGGATGACGTCCTATCGAAACGAAGTGAACTTCAAGACGATCTTCATGAATTCCTCATAAGACGAATTCCACTGGTTGTACCATTTACGGACGGTTTCGACCAGCCAAAACGGGACCGCTTTCCCGTCAATCAGTTGATAGTAATCCTCATAGCCCTTTTTCAAGTGCTCCCAGCGGAAATCGTTCCCGGGAAGGACATACTCGGATACGTCTATGATCCTCGCCCGCCCATCCTTCATGAGGATATTCTTCAAATGGATGTCACGTGGGTTCAAGCCCTTTTCACGTACATATTCCCGGGCTGCTTCCACATCTTCCACGACCTGCCGGGGGATATGGACACCTTGCAGGATGCAGTCAAAGAGTGTGATGCCTTCTTCAAAACTCAGGACGAGAAAGGTATCATACGCAGCATAACAGGTGGAGAAATAAGGTGAATCCCCGATCATGCTGTAGACCTCTTCTTCTATCTTTATTTTGTCTGCCTTTTCTTGTGCATACACTTTAAAAGCAAATTGCGGGACATCGAGATGCTGAAAAACAGCCGCATCCGTCCCCACTCCGATACAGCGGAGGCGGTCATGTCCGCCTGCAATCGTGACTGGTTCATTATTGGGATTGGACGTGACAGTCACATCGGATAAAGAATCAATTGCAGCTTCCCACTTCTGATTCATGTCATTCTCTCCTCATACAAATTGCTTTCTTTGTTATTCGCACAAATATAGCATGTATGATTGGGAAACTCCAACTAAAGCCTTTTAGTAATTTTTATCAATCATTTTTTCAAGCCGTGTCTATTCACAGACAATAACCTGACGGACAAAATTAGCTTTCGTCACCTTGCACCGGTCCGTAATCGTAAACCCGGCTTCACGGATGACGGGATCGACGTCCTCGACGGTGACAATGACCACTTTAGATGCAAACCGTCTTGCACTCTGGAGCATTTCAAGCTGTTCCTCCACTGTGATGACGGAGCATAGATTATAAGGAAAGTCGATGATGGCCGCGTCGTAATGCCCGGTCACTTCGCGAATATCCTTGAGACTCACTTCGCCTTTGAGGCCAAAATGCTCCATATTCTCCCTGACTCCTGATAGAATCAGAGGATTCCTGTCGCTTCCGATGATCTCGATGCCCATCGATAGCGCCTCGACAAGCACCGTCCCGATGCCGCAGCACGGATCGATTAACTTTACCCCTTCCGTTTCCGGAGCTGCAATATTCACGACGGCTCTCGCGACTCGGGTGCCGAGGGCAGTTGAGTAACTGTGCGGCTTCCATTGATGCTTTAACCAGATTGCTTCGTTTTTCGTGTATTCCCCGATCACCCACTTATCACCCGTATTCAGGATCCCCAGCCAAATGGAGGGGTCGACCAGTTCCGCTTCGCCTTTCATATGAAGGCCGACTTCCTTCTCGATTTTGCGCAGTTTTTTAAAGCCGACTTTCTCATGATCGGGATTTTGTACAAATACAATTTTGAAGCCATCGAATGATTCCAATTTCTTCACTTCTTCTAACAGTTCTTCTATACTTCCACCTTCGCAGATAACGCCGAGTCTCTCTTTTATGAACGGGCTTCTGCTTGGATCGATTTCATAAGTGCTTTCAACAATATCTGATTGGGAGTCCACACTGAATAATGCGCGCCTTTCCAACGCACATAAGCCTTCTTCATTTGGTTCATATGTAAAAGTATATAGATACGAACTTGGTTCGATTGTTATTGTTTTCATAAATTCATCTCCGTGTGATCGTTTATTTCCTCAAAGCTGCTATTTCTCCATTGTACCATCCTTGTAAACTACCGTCTTAAAGCTTTAAAGGTCCGTCCCTCTATGCGTTAATGCATCAGTGCATCGAGGGATGGGCTTTAAAGGATTAGCCCACGTTAAATCAGGGAACTTCTATATAAAAAGGAGGAGAATGTATGCCGGAAGGTCCAGAAATCAGGAGGGCGGCTGATCAAATTGAACGCGCCCTTCAGCATAAGCAAGTGGCGGATGTTTATTTTGCTTTTCCTGAGCTGCAGGGTTACGAAGAGATTTTGCAGGGTGCTGAGGTGACAAGGGTAGATACAAAAGGGAAAGCCATGCTGATCCGCTTTGACAATGGCTACACCATATACTCACATAACCAGCTTTACGGAAAATGGTATGTAAGGAAAGTATATAACTATCCCAAGACGAATCGTCAGCTGCGAATGGCGTTACATACTGAAAAGAAGTCGGCACTTCTGTACAGTTCATCCGATATTCAAGTGCTGCGTGACGAGGAGGTCAGCGGGCATCCTTTCATTGTGAAGGCCGGCCCTGACATTTTAAGTGAAAAGGTTACTCCCCGGGATCTGCTGCAGCGGATAAATGATAGGAAGTTTTTCAAAAGAAGATGGGCGCTCCTTCTGTTAGACCAGGGATTCGTGGCAGGAATAGGGAATTATCTGAGATCTGAAATACTATTTGCTGCAGGCATCCATCCCTCTCTTCGTCCAATTGACTGCAGTGAAGAACAGCTTGTAAAAGCTTCCGGAGCCATCATACGATTGATAGAACAATCTTACCGGACAGGAGGAATCACGAATGATCTTGAGCTCGCAGAGAAATTGAAGGCTGAAGGAGTGAAGCGCTCCCGCTATCGTCACTGGGTTTTCAATCGTGAAGGCGCCCACTGTTTCATATGCGGCACCGAGATTGAAAAAACACAAGCTGCTTCCAGGAGACTTTACTACTGCCCGGAGTGTCAACAAGCAGAAGCCCGTCCCTCGGCACGATAATTCGTCAGCGTGCAGCGGGACGGGCTTCTTTAGTTTCTTGCCTCGTGGACTTTTAGTTTCTTCCCTTTAACGGTCGTGGTTTTCATGGCTTGCAGGACGAGCGGACCTTTTCCGTTTAGAATATCGACATAGGTCAGGTTTTCCTGGATGGTGATGATGCCGATGTCGTCCGCGCTCACGCCTTCGATTTTGGCGATGGTTCCGACAAAGTCCACTGCCCTGAGCTTCTTTTTCTTCCCGCCGTTGAAATAAAGCTTCATGATTTCTTTGTTTAATCGTTCGCTTTTATCCGATTTGATGTCCGGCACTCTGTTCAGTTTTTCCTCAAAAGCACTTGCCGCCATCCCAACCTCGTCTTTTGAAGGGGCCTGAACTTCCGCGATCGTAAAACCGATATACGCTTCAATCTCCTCAAGGAATTTCTTTTCATAAGGGGTGATGAACGTGATCGCTTTTCCAGAGTTCCCTGCCCGTCCAGTCCTTCCGGTTCGATGAACATAGCTTTCTTTTTCAAGTGGAAGATCATAATTGATGACGTGTGAAATCCGTTCCACATCAATTCCTCTTGCCGCCACATCAGTTGCGGCCAGATAACGGAATTCTCCCCGTTTAAATTCATCCATTACCTCAAAACGGGCTTCCTGATTCATGCCGCCGTGAATCTTATCGACAGGAAATCCTTTATCAAACAGTTCGTCACAGACCTTATCCACATTCTCTTTGGTCCGGCAAAAAATGATGCAGCTATCCGGATTTTCAACGGTCGCCACATCCATCAGGAGCGAAAACTTATCTTTCTCCTCCACTTGTATGACAGAGTGGTCAATGTTTTCAGTGGTGATGCCCTTCGCTTTCACCTCGATGTTCACGGGGTCTTTCATATATCTGTGGCAGAGCGATTCGACGTCCTCCGGCAAAGTCGCAGAGAATGTCAATGTCACTCTGTCGGCAGGAAGTTCCTGAATGATCGCTTCTACCTGTTCGATAAAGCCCATGTTGAGCATCTCGTCCGCTTCATCGATGACAAGATAGTTCAACTTGTCAAGCGGGAAAGTCCCTTTTTCAATATGATCAAGTACACGGCCGGGTGTACCTGCGACCACGTGCGTTTTTTGGTTCAGTTCAAGCTTTTGACGGTGAAAAGGAGATTTCCCGTATACAGCAGCGGCTTTGATCCGCTTAAATCTTCCTATATTGGTGATGTCTTCTTTCATCTGGACCGCAAGCTCCCGGGTAGGCGTGAGGACGAGTGCCTGGGGCTTGTTCTCTTCCCACTCCACCATTTCACAAAGCGGGATCCCGAATGACGCCGTCTTACCGCTTCCCGTTTGCGATTTCACGACAAGATCTTTCTTTTCCAATGCAGCAGGCAGTACCTTGGACTGCACTTCCGTCGAATTTTCATACCCTAATTCCGTCAGGGCACTGGTAATTTCCATGCTGAGCCCGAAATCGGAAAATCGTTTCGTATTCATATAACACCCTCATTTTAATTTTTTTCACAAAATGTCCGCATAAAAAAAGGACCCTGCGAGAGAGTCCTTCGTTTAAAGCTGTTACGCTTTGTTTACGTTAGCCGCTTGAAGTCCGCGTTGACCTTGCTCAGTGTCAAACGTTACTTTTTGACCTTCGTCTAAAGATTTAAATCCTTCGCCTTGGATAGCTGAGAAATGTACGAATACATCTTCTCCACCTTCGATTTCGATGAAACCGAAACCTTTTTCTGCGTTAAACCATTTTACTGTACCTTGTTCCATAATTGTTTCCTCCTGCGTGGAGTCTAGTCCACATGTTATTACTATTGTTGCTCAAGTTAGATATCAAAGGCGAAAAGTTTAAATACTTTCATTCCTTACAGACCGAACAAAAATAATTCTTCCTAACCTTAACAGGTAATGAAGCTAAAAGCAAATCCTTTTGAAAATTGCTGGCTTCAGCCGGATTTTTGTGACTCGTTTATTTCTCTGAGGCCGATTTATTCCCGTGCTTCACACCTTTACTCTTATAAGGTTTATTGCTCTTTGCCTTATTGGCTCCCGCCTGCCAGCGATTCCAGCCTTTCTTGCCGGTCCCTTGACCCGTTCCGCTTTTTTTCTTCGGTTTGCTCACGCGTGTTCTCCTCCTTATCTCCTGCATATCTTTAAGTTCAACATCATACCACAAGAAGCAATGAAAAAACAGGGCCCGCCCCCCGGCGCGCTGATGCGTCAGCGCAGTGAGGGACGGGCCTTTAGCGTGGTGAAGGACAGCCTTTGGCCGGGTCAGTCTTTGACATTCAGACCCCAGCGCAGGTATTCAATCAATAATTCGGTTTGTTCTTTCAATTTAATGCTTTCTGAATCGAGGATGGCGTGATCCACGGCGAGTCCGTCAATATAGGAAATGATGTACCTGGCGATGACCTCCGGAGCGAACCGGGGGGCAAATTCGCCTGCCTCTATCCCTTTTTCAATGATCTTCGCGGTCGCAGTATACGCATGATGGAACCTTTCTCTCGCATGGTCCTGCCTTCTCTTTTCATTTCTTCCTGTAATGAAGTATTCAAGTTTGGAGGGTGCGAGCGGGTCCATTCTATTGCTGGGTTCCTTTGATTCTCCCAGAAAGGTCATCAGCAGGGCATCCCAATAAGACCCCTGATCCTCAATCATCATCTGAAGTGACTCATCCAGGCTTTCCTGCTGCTGTTCCCCGATCAGGGCCTCAAAGAGATCCTCCTTATTATCGAAATACTGATAAAGACCTCCCCTGCTGACCCCGGCTTTATCCATCACGTGTTTCATCGTCGCATTTTCATATCCATGTTCAATGAAGACTTCCTCGGCAGCCTGTAATAATTGATTACGTCGCTGCTCCTTGTGTTCCCGGCTTACTTTCGGTGACATGATTCTCCTCCTCTGCTACTTTCTTTTGAATCGCGATCGATACAACGAACAATACGATCAACAACGAACCCGTCACGATAAAGGAGGGGATGATGCCGATGAAAGTGGCAAGTGCTCCCCCGGCCAATGGTCCGATGATCGTGGCGGTCGTCGTCGTACTGTTGATAACTCCGAATACCCGTCCCGTCATGTTCACAGGCGTTTTTTCTTGAACTGCAGCCTGGAATGGAATGAACACCAGCGCCGCGGTGCTTCCTGCTAAAAATCCAAGCGCCGGCATCCAAACCAATGAAAGGCCCGTATCATAGTAAGTAAGGATGCCCATCAATCCGAATCCCAGTCCGATCCCCAATACTCCGATGCACATATAGATGAAGGCATTATAATCCGTTTTTTTCGAAAGGAAAATCCCGGTCATAAGCATTCCTACCCCTGACCCCGTCACTGCATAGCCGAATAAATCCGGGGACGCGTCCGTCAGCTGCCGAAGCAGGACGATGATTTGGGAGTCTGATAATTGAAGGATCAGCAAACTGATCCCCATCAGGAACAACCCATACATCAGGAAAGTACTCTTTTTCAGGAACTGAAATCCTACTTTCAATTCCTCTTTAAATGCAGCCCCTTTTTCTTTCTTCTCCTTTTCATCAGCCGTTTCAATTGCCCTCACCGCCTTCGGCAAGGTGAAGATCAGCAGGGCTGAAATGAAAAAGGTGGCCGAGTCGATATAAAAAACATTGTACGTACCCACAGCAGTGACGAGGATCCCGCTGACCAGCGGACCGATGACCTTCGTGCTTGAATCAATCATCGAGGTCAGGGACATCGCCCCCTTGATCGCTTTATCGGGAACCAATTCCTTCAATTTCCCATTCTTCGCAGGAACAAAGACGGAAGAAAAGATCCCGATGAGAAACAGACAGATGTATACCATCCATACATTTGAAGCAAGCGTCAACAGAAGAATGAGTCCCCCCCGGATCACATCGGATACAATCATCAGGGTCTTCCGTTCCATCCTGTCAGCAAACGTCCCGGAAACCGGGCCCAACAGAGCCATCGGCAATGCCAGGCTGAGGATGATGAACGACATCTGCATCGGTGTCGCTTCCCATTTTAAACCGACCAGCGTTATGATGGCCACTATACTCAGCCAATCCCCCAGACTTGAAATGGCCTGAGCCGTCATAAGTGTAATAAAGTGCTTGTTTTTCCCCAAAGAAGTTGAAGACATGTTTTTCATTCCCCTCTCCAAAAAGACACTAGTGTCGTTTTAATTATGTTTTTATTATATCGACACTAATGTCACTTTTCAAGAGTTATTTGAAAAAAATAGTAATTCAGGCTCGGCAATGATATTTAATCCCTCCTTTCCCCCATCGCGAAAACAAAAAAAAAAACTCCGGGGCCGCCTTGGACACCGAAGCTTAATTCGTTTCAATCAATTTTCACTTACTTTTATTACGATCTTTCCTTTTGCATGATGGGTTTCACTCAAGGCATGTGCGTCCTTCATTCCCTGCTCACTGAAGGGGAATATTTCGCCTATGACCGGTTTCAGCTCACCTTTTTCAAAGAGATCTGCAAGCTGTTTCAATTGCTCACCCTTAGGCTCAAGCCAAAGGAACCCGGCTTCTACACCGTACTCCTTCGCTTCCTCTTCATTAGGAGGTTCAGCAATTGAAACAAGCTTCCCTCCTTTTTTCAGCACTTTATAGCTGTTGGACTGGACCGTCCCGCCCATTGTATCCAGGACAATGTCGAAATCCTTGAGGACCTCGCTGAAGTCTTCCTCTTTGTAATTGATGAACTGGTCTGCCCCGAGCGACTTCACAAATTCTTCATTCTTGCCGCTCGCCGTCGATGCGACATGCGCCCCGAAGCTTTTGGCGATCTGGATGGCATAATTCCCGACACCGCCGGAGCCCGCATGAATCAGGACCTTATCCCCTTCTTTTATATCGGAAAAGTCAACCAGGCACTGCCAGGCCGTCAATCCCGCGAGCGGGATGGCTGCAGCTTCTTCAAAACTCATCGACTCCGGAATCGGGGCGAGCAGATGATCATCTACGGCAACATATTCAGCATATGTACCGCGGTTGGTCGTATCAGGGCGTGCAAAAACCCTGTCGCCGATTTCGAAGCCTTCTACATTCTTTCCTTTCCTTGCTACGACTCCTGCTGCATCCCAGCCCAGGATGATGGGAAATTCAAAGGGAAGCATGTCTTTCAGATATCCTTCACGTACCTTCCAGTCAATCGGGTTGATGGAAGTTGCACGATTGGACAGGAGTACTTGATTGTCTCCAATATCCGGCTGCTCGACTTCCCGTTCATTCAGTACATCCTTATCTCCATATTGATCGATTACTATGGCTCTCATATAATCCCTCCCAGCATTCGTTCCAGTAACCATTCTCCGGTCCCGGATCCTCACATAGAGATATCTTTCCCTTATCATTTCGTTTTCTAAACACACAAACACTCAAAAAAAAGCCCGCCCCTGACATGGTTAACGGATGAACACATGGAGGGACGGGCTTTTTTCGTCAGGCTGATTTATTTTGTTTTAATGTATTCTTTCAGGACTTCCAACACGTATGCCTGGTTGGCTTCTGCTGTATCGGGGTTGTACTGCCCACCGTTCACTTTATTGTTGGACAACACGCGGATCCCTAGAAATGGAACATGGTAAGCGGCCGCGATCTGGGCACCGGCTGCTCCTTCCATTTCCTCCACAGAGGTGCCATACTTTTCATGGAACCAGTTGATGCGGTCCACTTCATTATTCCAAACGTCGGCGGAACCAATCGTCCCCTCGACGACTTTACCTTTCTCGTATTTCCCTTTCACGGCTTTAGCCGCTGCCAGCAGGTCTTCATCGCCTTCGAAATAACGGATGTTTTCTGCATCCGGATCTTCCCCTGCACTTCCTTCAGAAGCCATCAAGTCCATCGGGATCCATTCCTTCGGTTCGATTCCTTCCCCTTCATTCAAAGAGCCTGTTTTCAGCGATCCCAAATTGACCGTTCTTTCTCCCAGTACGATATCAAAAACGTTTAGCTTAGGATCGTGACCTCCTGATGTTCCCTGATTGATGATTGCAGCAGGGTCATATTTTTCAATTGCCACTGCCGTAGCCGCCGCGGTATTTTCCATACCCTTTCCTGTCTTCGCAACGATGACCGGGTACCCTTCCAGCTTCCCTTTATAAAAAACGAATGATCCGGATTTTTCTTCTTTTACATCTTCCAGATGCCCCGCCAGTTTTTCAGCTTCGATGGGCATCGGGCCCTGAACGATAATCGGCTGCTTCTCCTTCGCTTCTGCAGCGCCCTGTTCCTTGGACGAGCTGCATCCCGCAAGCCCCGTCACAGCCAAAGCGGCAAGGATGATGAATGAAAATAATTTTTTTACCATGTTGTACCCTCCTGTTGAATATTGCCCCCCATAAAGACAATAAAAGGTCCGGAGAAAGAGAATTTTGCTCTCTACCTTCCGGACCGTAAAGTCAAAGTTTGGATAAACAAGGGATGCTATATCCCAGTTGTACGGATTCACACTAAAAACCCGAACAATACTTCAACCCGTAGTCCGGTTCTTCCGTTGGGAACCAGGTAGAGACTCTCAGACCATATTACTGAGTTTATACGAGTGCGCTATGTAGTTGATTACGAAGTAAGTCTAACAGAGAGGGAAGTTAGTTACAATACTAAATACGAATTTTAAATATATTTATATTAAAAACGTTCGGTTTAAGATTGGAAAGCCCCTCCCTTTTTATTCTCATTAAAGGGACGGGCTTCCGGGTATCATTTGGTTCTCATGCACTCTCCACCCGGTTCCTGCCTTTATTCTTTGCCAGATAAACGGCCCGGTCGGCCGCTTCCAGCAATTCTTTCGGCCCGACCCCTGGTGTGGCGGCGATTCCGACAGATAGTGTAATCCCTATGGTGAATTCGTTATTTCGAAACGGATCGCCTTCTACAGCTTCCCTTACCCGTTCCATGATCATCCTTGCATTCTCCCGGCTGCAATCCGGCAGAAGGACGACGAATTCTTCCCCTCCGTACCGGGCCACAATATCGACATTCCGCAGGCTGCCGGCAATCAGTCCACTGACATGCTGCAGCACCCGGTCACCCGTACTGTGACCAAATTGATCGTTCACTTTTTTGAAATGATCGATATCAATGAAGCCAAGTGATAATGGGAAAATACCCTCGTCTTCACTGTATTTTTTAAAATAGCGCAGGAACGCCCTTCGGTTGTACAATTTCGTCAAAGGATCCCTGCCAGCCTTGTCCATCAAGTCCAATTTATTCACATGTTCATCAATCATATCTTTCACAATCCACACAAGCAGCAGGCTTAATAGAATGTTTGCGGGGAATACGGTCGGCATGATCACCCGCAGAATATCGTTAAACGGAATCACTCCCAGCAGAACGATGATGAGCGTATTAAGCAGGTTCAACGCCAGAACAACCGTCCACATCTTCCTCTGGTACGTCCAGGAACGGGACAGATAGGAAATCAACACTCCCATCAGCGCAAGGAAAACCATATTGACGAACCCCACCGCGGCAGCCAGACTGAAGCCGAAGGTGAATCTCATCAAGCCGATGCCCATTCCCACCCATACGATGTAACGTAGCCTGGTTGCATAAAGGGATGCAACGATTATCGGAACAAAACGGAGGTCAAAAATCACCGACTCAGTCAGATGGATGCCGAAATACATCGATACCCACCCGGTTAAAGCAGCAATAACCACGAGAGTGACTTCTTTCCACTCCTGGTCTGCATTCATGAGGAAATGCTTGTACAATAAAGAAGTCAAATAAATGAATGAAATCATGAGACCCAGATTAATGATATATTCCTCGATATTAATCATTGCCTCGCCCTCTTTTCCCCTGGAATACTCACTTTCTTACCTATACCCGTTTTAATTAAAAGTAATACTATTTTCCTAGTCTCAAATAACTATTAATAAAATAGTAATACAAATAGAAAAGCACATTCAAAACTGAATGTGCTTTAATGTGGTCTATCACTTTATCTCTTTAAATCTTCATCTGCCAGCGTTCCTTCTGCGTTCCCTTAAGCTGTTTCTCCGTTTCTTCGGGATAGACGGTCCGGAATTTATGGGTCTCGGCGGGAATGATTTCAATCATCTTCTGAATCATATCCTCAGGATCGAACTGATCCTTTAATCCTTCCTGCTGCTTTTCGATGTCTTCTCTGCGGGTGAAATTCTTTTCATCATCGAACCATTTCCAAATTTCCTCTCCGCTTCGTTTGTTGAATCCGGTCTCAAAGGCTCCTGGATTGATGGTCGCGACTTTCACCCCGAATTCTTCAAGTTCTGACTTCATCGTTTGGGCGATCCCTTCGACTGCATGCTTTGTTGCTGTATACGGTCCGACATATGGCGTCGCTGAAATTCCCGCCATCGAGCTCATGAAGATGATTTTCCCGCTTCCCTTCTTCACTAGTTTCTTAGCCGCAATCTGTGCGGTTTCCAGCGTCGCAAAGACATTCACTTCAAAAAGGGCACGGAACCGATCCATCGGCACTTCCGCAAGCGGTCCGCCTTCATTGATCGCCGCATTCGCCACAAACACATCGAAGTCATATTTTGCGATTTGTTCCTGGTCGCGCGGATTGGTGATGTCAAGCTTGAATACTTCCATCACCAGTTCTTTATCTTCCGCTTCCCTCATAAGATCCGTCTTCTGGGAAGTGAGTTCCGTCGTCGCAATCACGCGATGCCCTTCTTTTGCCAAACCAAGCGCGGCACCTCTTCCCAGTCCGCTTCCCGCGCCCGTAATAAAAATCGTCTTCGCCATTTCATATTCCTCCTGTTAAGTTGCTTCTAGTCTATTTCTTCCCTTAACATGAAATATGAAACATAAATGAAAGGCCCGCCCCTCGACGCATTAACGCTTCATAGGACTGGCCTTTATCTTTATCAAGTGCCGCAGAACGTTCGGTAAGGTCGTTCCGAAGGCGGAGCCGGTGCACAGTACTCTTCCTGCTCCGGAGAATGTTCATATGGGTGGGAAAGGACTCGAAGCAGCCTTTCCAACACACTTAGATCTCCTCTTTCAACCGCGGCCTCCAGCGCTTCCTCCACTCGGTGATTCCGCGGGATGACAGCGGGGTTGCTGTTCTTCATCAGGCTGCGTGCATCTTCTTCCGATTCCGGCTGGCGGCCGATCCTCTCCTGCCAGTGCTTCTTCCACTGAACGAAGGCCTCTAAAGAAAATAATTCAGAATCCTCTTCCCGGCCGAATGTGAGGGCACGAAATGTATTCGTATAGTCGGCTTTCTGCTCATGCATCATCCCTAGAAGTTCCTCAATCAGGACCTTGTCCCCGTCCTCTTCTCCAAAGAGTCCAAGTTTTGCCCTCATTCCCTTCAGCCAGCGGGCATGATACAGTTTCGGGAATTCGGAAATCGCATCCTGAGCGATTCCGACGGCCTGCTCACTATCATCATGAAAAAAAGGCAGCAGTGTTTCGGCGAAACGGGCAAGGTTCCAGCCTGCGATCGGCGGCTGATTCCCGTATGCGTAACGACCCTGCCTGTCGATTGAACTAAAGACCGTCGCCGGGTCGAAAGTATCCATGAAGGCGCATGGCCCGTAATCGATCGTTTCCCCTGAGATCGTCATATTATCGGTATTCATCACACCATGGATGAAGCCCGCAAGCTGCCATTTCGCCACCAGTTCAGCCTGGCGCCCGATCACTCCATTCAATAATTGGAGGTACGGATTCTCCGCGCCGGCTGCTTCCGGATAATGACGTTCAATCGCATAATCGGCCAATGCCTGGACATCCTCTTCAGAACCGAACTTCGAGGCATATTGGAATGTTCCGACCCGCAAGTGACTGGACGCAACACGCGTGAGGATGGCTCCGGTCTGTTCGGTTTCCCGGATAATGGCTTCCCCTGTCGTAACGACCGCAAGACTCCTGGTCGTCGGGATCCCGAGGGCATGCATCGCTTCACTGATGATATACTCGCGAAGCATCGGCCCGAGCCCCGCGCGGCCGTCTCCTCCCCGGGAATAAGGCGTCCGTCCAGCTCCCTTTAATTGGATATCGAACCGTTCACCCGCAGGCGTCAGCTGTTCACCCAACAGGACGGCACGGCCGTCCCCGAGCATGGTGAAATGCCCGAACTGGTGCCCTGCATAAGCCTGTGCCAACGGCTCAGCGCCCTCCGGCGGCTCATTGCCCGCAAACACTTCCTCCCCCGATTCACTCTGCAGGATATCCGTATCCAGCCCGAGTGACTCAGCGAGTGAACCGTTCAGGATGACAAGGTGCGGCGAAGCAACGGGTGTCGGCATCTGTTTTTTATAAAAAGTCTGCGGAAGATTTGTGTAGCTGTCGTCAAAATTCCATCCTGCTTCCGTCGGTTTCTTTTCCTTCATGTTATATCCCCTTCTTTCCGAATGATCTTTCACATGTCCCTCTCATATCGGGTTTCTATCATCATACTAACATACGTACACTCCCCCTATAGCCTTCTCTGCCTAAGGAAGGTTATACTTATTCCTTCTTTGTCTGAAATGATTTACTATAAATATAAACATCAAATGCTGGAGGTCACACCATGAACGTAATCGAAACAGAACGTCTCATTCTTCGGAGAGTCGAAGAAAGCGATGCTGTATTCATTTTTACACTGCTCAATGAACCTGGATGGATCAAATACATCGGGGACAAAGGGATCCGGACAATAGAAGACGCAGTACACTATATACAAAACGGACCTAAGGTGATGTATGAGCGGGAAGGGTTCGGCCTACTTCTGGTTGAACTGAAGGAAAATTATATCCCCATCGGGCTGTGCGGACTCATCAAGAGGGATGGCCTTGAAGACGTTGACATCGGGTTTGCCTTTCTTGAAGATCATCAGTCCCTGGGATATGCGCTGGAGGCAGCGAAAGAAACTGCTGCTTATGCAAAAGAAATTGGCCTGAAACGTCTGGCTGCGATCACCACGAAGGACAATCTCCCTTCTTCAAGCCTGCTCGAAAAAATGGGAATGCAGCTAGACGGATACGTGACCCTGCCCCATGACACCGAGGAATTAAAGAAATATACGATGACATTATAAAAGGATGTTTTCTAAAAGATTGTTGCTTTTCGTAAATTTTCTAGTAGCCTGAATGCTTCTTCTGGACGTGCTCTTTTCGAATTCAAGTTCAAACAACAGGTAGAAGTACATCAGAAAATACCCAAGTTCCGGTATTTTCTTGTGTGTAAAGCAACAAAGCATGCGAAAAGAGCTTTATAAAAAAAGCCCTTCCTCCACTGATTGAACAGTGTTGGAAGGGCTTTTCATTATTTAGCCTGAAGTCTGTTGATGCGGTCATCAAGGTCCGGGTGAGTCGAGAAAATGGCTGATTTTCTGCGGCCATTGATTTTCAACGTGGAGATGGCGGTATCGTCCTCGCCTCTCATCCGGGCTGAATAGTCTTTCAGCATCCGCAGGGCATGGACCATTTTATCCTTCCCGGCAAGATCCGCCCCGCCGCGGTCGGCATGGAATTCCCTGTGACGGGAGTACGCGAATACCACCAAGCTTCCAAGGATCGAGAAGACGATCTGGAAAAGGATAACGGCAATGAAATGGACGATCGGTGCCATTTCTTCTTTTACGAAACGGGAGGCAATCCACGCTGCAATCCTTGAAAGGAAGACAACGAATGTATTGACAACACCCTGCAGAAGCGTCATGGTCACCATATCTCCGTTCGCCACGTGGGCAACTTCATGGGCAATGACACCTTCCACGGCATCGTCGTCCATCTCGCGGAGAAGTCCGGTCGAAACTGCCACGAGGGAACGCTTCTTTGACGGCCCCGTCGCGAAGGCATTTACTTCAGGTGAATTATAAATGCCAACCTCGGGCATATGCATAAGTCCGGCAGCTCTTGATAGACGGTGGACTTTCTCGACAATCCCCTGTTCTGCTGAGGACAGCGGTCCGTTCGGATCAAGCACGCGGACATTCATCATTCTCTTGGCCATCCAGCGGGACATCGCAAGGGATATGAAAGATCCGGAGAAACCGATGATGGCACTGAAGATCAAGAGTGCCCCGAAATCTATTCCATTCTGATCATTGATATAATTCCCGGCCCCGGTCACGGAAAATATGATGGAGATGGTGAGCAGTACCAAAATATTGGTCAATAGAAAATAAAAAATACGTTTACCCATCTACAGTCTTCACTCCTGTTTTTTAAGTTCATATGAACTTATATTTGAACTTATTATATAGCTTTTATAGATAAAATTCAATCAATTTTTACTTGGGGTGCAATTGACGGGGCTTTTGGGAAGACGTACTATAAAGAAGGAGATTTAAGATAAGGGGGTTTGACTGTGGAACACTATACATTATCACGCAAGAATATGGCTGACCTGCTGCACTCACTCAATGGCCAGCACGATATAACCCCTGTCATGATACTGAAAGAAGCCTGGTCATTCGTGAACAAAGAAGAGATGAGCAGTTTAATTACTTCCGGGATCCCTCCCATTTTTGAGAAAGTCCTGAAACATACAAAGCATGAAATCGGATTCTCAATCAATGAAATCGTGTCCCTGGGGAATCAGATCGAATATACCCACCTCTCCCCGAGCGCCGTGCAGAATTGGGTGAAGCGGGATATCAAGGAACTGGTTGGAAGACCCCAGATCGGCAAGAAATATAACGTCGATCAGGCCACCATGCTCTTGATCGTCGAGGACTTGAAATCATCGCTCGACTTCGATTCCATCCGCAAGATACTGACTCTAATTTTTAATAATCCTGAAGACCGGTCGGATGATGTCATCCATCCCATCGACCTCTATTCCGCCTACGCAGCCGTCTTTGAAAAGCTCCATCATCATCCGCTCCCGACGGTTGACGGCTCTTGTTCCATGAACGAGTGGATCGAACGCTTCGTTCATAATGAATGCCGAAACATCCTGCCGACTTTCAACCAATTGAAAGAGGAGCAAATGGATGCTGTATTGAATGTCCTCATCCTGTCTTCCTTAAGTGTGCAGGCCGCTTACTATCAATCAGCCGCTAAACATTATGGTTATGCGGCGTTGTTTATGCAGGAAAAATAGAATTGACCCGCCACCCGGCTGTATGGATGTGTTGACATAACCGGAGGGCGGGTTTTTTAAGGAACATTGACTACTCCCATGTTATATAGTTCGTCTGCCCTTCCACCTTCACGCTTTGGGGAACTTTCAGGAGGATGAAATCCTGGCCGAATCCCATACCGTGGTGATCGGCAAAAAGACCCGTTTTCGAATCTGAAAATTGCTGATAAGGGAACCCCGGCGAAAACATGGTAATATTCACATGGGACAACCCCGGTTCTCTTACAGTTAGGACTCCTCCCTGTAATTCCAGACCTGCCGGCAATTTTTCTTCCGTCATATCCATGCCGTCAACGAACGCATTGCCAGTATAGTAGACCGCTTCCATGATGCCATCTTCCGTTTCTTTCTGCTGGACAAATACCATGACTCCGGATCCCTCTTCATCATTCGAGTATTCAATTTTAAGCTTTTCACCATCATACGGGAATGTCCAGCTTTTTTTGCTTGTAAAAAGGCCTTCCAGATCAATCAGCCGGCCGGAATGTGCAGCATCCATCACATCCATTTGACCTCGGTCGACCCGTTTAATCTCCTTTGCAGACGCCGGTGAGGACTCTTGAACATTTTCGGGTGTCATACTGAATGAAATGATGGCAGCTGCCAGTAAAATCAAGGTGTATCCCCCGACTATCCATCTTGTCGTTTTTGGCCCCTTTCGGACCATTTTCCCTAAAAATACCGCAACTCCAGCCGTCATAAGGAGAATAATTAATATCGGCAGAAACATCCATAACATATTCATTTCCTTACCTCCAATCGACTGGAAACTCCCATGCCGCCAAGCAAAAGAAGTACTGAAACGCCAAGTATTTTCACTAAAAATATACTCAACGAGGTTTCCGAACCAAAGAATGTCCCGACATTAACGAGCAGTGCCGGATCCCCGCCCAAGCCGTCAAGAATCAAAATCCCCACAAACAAGACCGGTAACACCAGCGAGAAAATCTTATTAAATTGTACCAGCATCCCCACAAAATAACCCGTGCTCGCGAAAAGGAATATATACAGGATAGATGCAGGTATACCTGCCAACAGCCCGGCTGCTCTCAGCGACTCAACCATGATGGAAGAGTCTTCTTTCACCATGAACGTGATGACTTTGAAAAGATGACTTGCGAGATACACGGTGATTCCTGCAAAAACACTTGCCGTGAAGAGAAACAAAACGTTTGAAAGGTGACTGATCCACCGATTCGTCACGAACACAGTATCTTCGAAACGGTAAGACTTTGTCGTGATGAGGACTGCCGTAATGAAAGCCCAGATCATCATGAAAACCTGAATAAGATCGCTTGTAAAATAGTGGACCTCGTAGTCAAGGCTGGCCGATGAGCCGCCGCTCATCCCCGTACCGTTAAAAGAGAATAAAATGGCCAGGAGCTGGATGACCACCAGTGAAGTGAACACGCCGAAATAGGATTTCAACTTATATCGATATTGTTTTTTGATGATATCCCACGCCTTAACCTCTGCTAAATACATCATCGATTCCCCCTTTTGAAACTCCAGTCAAATAGGTGCATATGTCTTCAGCAGGAACCGGCCTGATATCCAGCCCAAGCGCTCTTGCTTCATCCATTTCTTCCTGGGTGCGCTCATTTTTAATTGCCATGAAGGTCAATCCAGGTCCTGCATCCTGTTCGTGGAGCGGGTCGGCTTCTCCTATCCAATCGAGGACGGCTTCGGTCTTCCCCCTGACGCCGATGGCATACCCTTTCAATTCTTCAATCCCTATATGGAGACATTTCCTGCCTGACTTAATCAATAAAACTTCCTCCAGCAGATTTTCAATTTCGCCAAGAAGATGGCTGGATAAAAGGATGGTCCTCGGATGGGCGATATAGTCTTTCAAAACAGCCCGGTAAAAGTCTTTCCTTGTTGCTGCATCCATTCCGCTGGTCGGTTCATCAAATATCGTCAGCGGACATCTGGCAGCGAGGCCTATAATCATATTAAACGTGCTCTTCATCCCTTTTGATAAACTACCGTGATGTTGATTCGGCTTAAAAGAAAAGTACGAAAAAAGCCCTTTGGCTAGTTCATTGTCCCAGTTCGGATAAAAATCCGCTGCAGTCTCGAGCAGTCCATCCAAAGTCAGGCCGCTGGAAAAACTCATTTCTTGATCGATAAAAATGGTATTGGCTGATACTTTCAAGTTACTGAATGGGCGTTCTTCGAATACATGGATCTCCCCTGAACCATGACGCACATACCCGGCGATGATTTTCAGGAGCGTGGTCTTCCCGGCTCCGTTTCTCCCGATCAACCCGGTTATCTTATTCTCAGTCAATGTGAAAGACAAATCATCAAGCGCGGCAAGACTGCCATATCGCTTTGAAACACCCTTACACTCCACAACGTTCATGACCCTTCCCCCTTTTCTTTCCTATACACTTCCCTGACCATCGCGACCAGTTCCTCCTCACCCACCATCAGATGGAGGGCCTCTTTCGCAAGATCGGCCACCATCCCGTTAAGCTTCGTAGATTTTCTATTTTTAAGAATGAGGCTTCTTGCCTCCGGAGCAACGAACATGCCGAGTCCTCGTTTCTTGTAAAGAATTTCCTTGTCCGCAAGCAAATTGATTCCCTTTGCAGCAGTCGCAGGATTGATATTATACATCTCTGCCAATTGATACTGAGAAAAAACCTTCTGATCTGTCCCTAAATTCCCACCAAGAATCTCCGTCTCAATCCACTCCGAGATTTGCACATAAATCGGCTTCATACTATCCGGATTCAACACCAGAATGCCACCACCTTCATTAACCACATTAGTACATTACTCATGTAATGCACTATATAGTACCATTATATACAATATTTTCTTTTTGTCACTAAAAAAAGACAATTTCATCCAGAAAGGAATGAGATTGTCTTTTGGGTATGCAGTGATGGACTGGATTGGGTTAAGTCTAGTTGATATTTGAGATTGGAAGATGAATGGCGGTGGGGGCGTATCTGTAAACGGGTAGAGGAAGCCTAGCTATGAGGACTTATTTAGAATAATTCTCATAAGATCATAAATGTGAAATTAGGATCATAAATCTCCAATATGGATTATAAATTTCTATTCAGGATCATATAATTCTAATTTGGATCATAAATTTTTTTTAGGATCATAAATCGTGGATGGGTTAGTTATCTATAACCAAAATGCAGCATTCAGACGAACGATTCGGCTGAATTTCGTAGTTAAGGTGTAACTTTTCCCAAAAACAAACAAATTTCCAATCATTTCGAGCTAAATAAAGCCGAAATCCCTTGTTAATTTCCTTTACTAACACCACGCCCCGCACGATACTTCACCACCAGCGCCGCAACCAGCAAAACCACCCCGATCACACCACCTGCAAACTCCGCTATATAAAAATCTGCGTCCCGTATAAAACGAATCAAAAAACCGCCACCGAAAATGACGGCCAGGGCAGTTCCGAAAAAGAATAATGCTTCCTTCATGCCGCTTCCTCCCCTGCTTATGCAAATTAGTCATGCCTAAAATCAAACCGATCCCCCGGCACGTCCAACATGTGTCCATTGATGACGACTGTATCGTCATCCTTCCATGTGATATCCGCACTCTCCTCCCGGTAGTCCCAATAGATTGTTTTTACCTTGTTCTCTTTTTTATTAAAAATCAGTTCACCACGAACCGCATACGATACGGTCGCTCCGCCGTTTGCCACATAGGTTCTTACAGTGTAGGTGCCATCAGGTGAAGTTTCTTCCGTAAGAAACTCTCCCTCCGGCAGGCGGCCCATATCATAAAACAGCCAATAAACACCATATCCAAAGATTCCTGCTGTGATAAATCCGACGATAAGGAATATGGTGAACACTTCTTTAAACACTCTTCTTTTTTCACGTTTGAAAGCTGTATCTGTATCCATGATTTATCTCCTTGCATCATTTCAGCATAAAGCATCTTTTTGCTGAAAAGACAAAATCTTCCCCCTCAAACCGCCGATGCTTGTAAAAAGGATATAGGTTTCAGTTTTTGTCTGGATGACCACCCTGTTGGTATGCCCATAAGGATTGCCGATCCGAATCGCTGATTTTGCCCTTCCGCGATATGTATCATCATCCTCCACATTCACAATGTCTGCCAGAGAAATCTCAATCTTGCTCAATTGCCATCTAATTTGGAGAATCCCTTGATTTTCAGTCACTTTCAGTTCGAATAGTTCCATTCATCCCACACCTTTTCAGGTTGATTAGTACATCCAGGAGAAAAGGGGCTCATTCGCCGCCTCCGCATCCTCCGTCCCCACCTCCGAATCCTCCGCCGTCAAACCCGCCGCAGTGGTCGGAATTGTCATTGTCACCGCCAAAATAAACCGGATGACTTCCTCCATCTGTATGCTTCCTCTCTGAAGGGTCTGCCATGAGTTTCGCAATGAAAACAATGAAAAACGGTACCAATATGATTAAAAATATTCCAGTCATCTGTATCACTCCTTTCTACTGTTTACGAATAATAAAAGGAAAAGTTTCAATTTTTTGAAAAATAAAAAAGCTCCCGAATAAAGGAGCTTTTCAATCCACTTTATTTAAAAATGATCGAAATGATTTCATCCATACTCATTCCGCTTTCGATCTGGAATGTGCCTGGTCTTAATTCATTTTCAAGACCGCGTTTTTCAACTTCTTTGTAGAATTTCAAGCCGTCATCGATGATTTTTGCATCTTCCAATGCATTTCCGATATCAATGCTGGTCATTCCCATCGATACGTTCAGGATGGTGCGGTAAACGACATCGTCTTCATTTTTCTTTTCAGATTTCTTATTTGTTTTTTCTTCTTTGGCTTCAGTTGCCGCAGCGACCTGCTTGTCCCATGCTTCCTTCGATTGGACGACAAAGCCTTTGGAAGTCAGCTGTTCGATCATTTCGTCTTCTGTGAGTTTTTCTGTTTTCACTGTTTTTCCATCGGTTTTCTCCGTGCTTTCCGCTTCCGAAGGGCCGAAGAAATAGACTCCCCCTGTTGCCGTTGCGGCAAGAAGGAGGCCCAGGGCAAAACTGCGCAGGGAATTAGATGTCATTGTGCCACCATGCCCCTTTCAGCCCTTCTTGTCATATAAGGAGTAAGCATGCGCTCCACTTCAGTTTTAGGGAGCTTTGATTTGGCCGCGATGCTTTCTACTGAATATCCACGTTTATACAGGTCAAGCATGTCACGAAGCATTTGGCGCTCTTCTGAAGAAGTCTCCATTGCTCCGGATTGTTGAGCCGTGATCTCAGCATCCAATTGCATATTCCGAATCTGCTTTTCAAGTTCATGGACTTCATTTAACACAGAAATTGAAGCATGTTCCACCTGCTGCTCCAGCTGTGATTTTTGTTGTGTCGTTTTGATTAACGATATAATGAGCAGCACGATGGCTGTACCGAACAAAATGGCGATTATCCACCCCATCATCTGTTCCTCCTTTAAATATGTATGTACTTTCATCAATTCTAAATTATACCGTGACATCCAGAAAAATTCGATTCAAAAGAACAAAACCCCACGAAAGTCCTGTTTTTGTGTCAGAATATCGGATACTTACCTGGACATAAGAGCTATTCCATCGGATGATTCAGACAATTCATACTGAGACAAAAAGGAATAAGCATCTCAAAATAAATGAAAACTATAGAAGAACCAGAACCATTCGAAAGGGAGGCAAACATCATGTCAAAGCCTACTCAAGAGCAGCAGCACGAAGCTGCAAAAAAGCTTGCTGAAAAGCAGATGAGCGACAAGGATGAAATCATGTCCGTTCAGACGGACGGAACACAAAAGAAGCAGAATTAATACAGACTACTTTTTCAAAAAGAAAAGCACCCGTCAAAAGGTGCTTTCCTTTATCCTTCACTTCAACAAATACACCCTCGCCTCATACGGACGCAGTTCCACTTCCCGTATGTCCCCGCTATCTTCCACATCGTAGTTGCCAATCAGCAGGTCACCCTTGCTTTCAACTTCTGACGGAAGGGTGAATACCGGATTGTCATCAGAGAAATTGAGCATGACGACCATTGTCCGGCCTTCATATTTCCTTGTATACGCATAAATCTTGTCGTGGTCAGGCATTAACAGGTCATATGAACCATATACCATGATCGGATTTTCTTTACGAATTTCAATCAGCCTGCGGTAATAATGGAAGACTGAATCGGGGTCTTCCATTGCCTGTTCCGCATTGATCTCCGTGTAGTTCGGATTCACCTTCATCCAAGGTTCGCCGGTCGTAAATCCTCCGTGATCCACGTCATTCCACTGCATCGGTGTGCGGGCATTGTCGCGGCCCTTCACGTAGATGGAATTCATCACAAGGTCTTGATCTTCTCCGTTTTCGATGACTTTTTCCCGGTACATATTCAGGGTCTCGATGTCCTGATAATCCTCGATGGAATCGAATCTGACGTTCGTCATGCCGATTTCTTCACCCTGGTAGATATACGGGGTCCCTTTTAACGTATGAAGGAACGTCGCGAGCATTTTCGCTGATTCCACCCGGTATTCCTTGTCGTTCCCGAACCGTGATACCATTCGCGGCTGATCGTGATTGTTCAGATACAAACTGTTCCAGCCTTCGTGCTCGAGCCCTTTCTGCCATTTGGTGAAGCTGTCGCGGAGCGCGCTCATCTTCATCGGCCGGAGATCCCATTTGCCGCCCGGGCCTGAGTCAAGGTCCACGTGTTCAAATTGAAAGACCATATTCACTTCTTTACGGTCATCGGCTGTATAAAGCTTCGCTTCCTCCACGTTCACCCCGGGCATTTCACCGACCGTCATGACGTCATAGCCGGACAGCGCCTTCTCATTCATTTCCTGAAGATAATCATGGATTTTAGGCCCATTCATATAGTAATCTCCTCCCGTTGCGAACTTCCGCCCTTCCGGTAACTCTGCATCAGGCAGCCCGTCCACTTTTGAAATGAAGTTGATGACGTCCATCCGGAAACCGTCGATCCCTTTATCAAGCCAGAATTTCATCATGTCGTACACTTCTTCACGGAGCTTCGGATTCTCCCAGTTCAAGTCCGGCTGCTTCTGGCTGAATAGGTGCAGGAAGTATTGATCCGTCGCCTCATCGTATTTCCATGCAGATCCGCTGAAGCACGACTCCCAGTTGTTCGGCTCTCTGCCTTCTTTGCCGTCCCTCCAAATATAGTAATCCCGGTACGGATTATCCTTTGTTTTCCTGGATTCCGCGAACCATGCATGCTCATCTGAACTGTGATTGACGACGAGGTCCATGATCAGCTTCAAGCCTCGCTTGTGCATCTCTTCAAGGAGGCGCTCCCAGTCTGCCATCGTCCCGAATTCATCCATGATGTCCCGGTAGTCACTGATATCGTAGCCGTTATCGTCGTTGGGAGATTGATAGACGGGGGACAGCCAGATCACATCGATCCCAAGCTCCTTCAAATAATCAAGCTTCGAGATGATCCCGTTGATATCACCGATCCCGTCTCCATTCGAATCCTTGAAGCTGCGGGGATAAATTTGATAGATGACCGCTTCTTTCCACCATTGCACAGACATAAAACCGCTCCTTTATATACTAATCAATATAGAGACAATCATTATTTCACAATAAAGTTAGTATACTATGAAACCGTTTGCATTAACAGTGATAATTCACTGCCAAGGCATGCTCTACAAAAATTGAGTACTAACCTTTAACTGTTACTATCGGACGTAGATTGGTATACTTTACCTAACAGGTTGATAGATTCCACAAACGAAGGCAGGTAATAGCATGCAAAAGAAGACGATAGGATTCATCGGAACCGGGGTCATGGGAAAAAGCATGGCCCGCAACCTTATGAAAGCCGGCTTCCATTTGAATGTATTTACGAGAACGAAGGAAAAAGCAACAGATCTCCTGACAGAAGGAGCCCGGTGGAAGGAGAGCGTCGCCGCACTCTCAAAAGAGTCGGACATCATCATCACGATCGTGGGATATCCGAGTGATGTAGAGGAAGTGTATCTCGGCGAGGCAGGCATCCTGGCAAATGCGAAACCTGGTTCATATGTCATCGATATGACCACTTCTTCCCCGGAACTGGCGAAATTGATCTTTTATAAGGCAAAGAGAGCCGGTATCCACGCTTATGATGCTCCGGTGTCGGGCGGTGATATCGGTGCTAGGAATGCTGCCCTCACCATCATGGCCGGCGGCGAAGAAGATCGCTTTGAGGAAATTCTCCCTGTCCTTGAAGCAATGGGGAAAAATATCGTGCTGCAGGGAAGTGCAGGGTCCGGTCAGCATACAAAGATGTGCAACCAGATCGCGATCGCTTCCGGGATGCTCGGTGTCTGTGAAGCTATTTTTTATGCAGAAAAAGCAGGTCTCGATCCAAAAACCGTATTGAAAAGCATCGAAGCCGGTGCTGCAGGCAGCTGGTCGCTGTCAAACCTCGCCCCCCGCATGATCGACGGCAACTTCGAGCCAGGATTCTATGTGAAACATTTCATCAAGGATATGAAAATCGCCATCGAATCCGCCGATAACATGGGCATCCCTGTCCCCGGCCTGAAGCTGGCAAAAGAGTTATATGATTTGTTCAGCCGGTCAGGCGGTGAAAATAAGGGAACACAGGCGCTGTATCAGTATTATGAAATGATGAGTAAAGAAAATTAATCAACTGCCCGTCCTCTCCGAACCGGGGGACGGGCTTACATTGGCAGGTGATGGGAATGATAAACCGTTCCATTTGTATTTTCCCCGAATTTAACGGCATGAAAGAAATCGAGAATGTGAGAGAAAAATATGATCCCCTCCATTCCTTCATCCCTCCGCATATCACCCTGGTCCATCCCTTCATAAGCAGCCTTTCAAAAGAAGAACTGATTGATCATATGCGAGACTGCCTGGCGTGCACCCATCCGTTTAATATTAAATGTCAAAACGTGACAGGGGCTGAAGGTCATTACTTATTCCTGAATGTCAAGAAAGGGAATGACGACATCATCGATCTGCGTGACCGCTTGTACAGCGGTATTCTAAAGAGGCATTATAAGCGTGAACTGAGTTACATGCCGCATGTAACGGTTGGGAAGCTGGATGATGGGGATACATTTAAAAAAGCTCTGGATGATACGGATGCGTTCAACGCTGAATTCACTTCAACCATACATAAAATTTCGGTTGAGCAAATCGGTGAAGACGGGACTTCGATGATTGAGTATGAGTATTATTTTTAGTCAAACCAAAAGACCCGTTCCCTGCCGCAGGCGGCAGGGAACGGGTCCGATTTTTTATACGGTCATCATCCCGCGGAACCCCCTGGCGGCATAGTAAGAGTCCGCCCCGTTATGATACACGAAGACATGTCCGAACCGGTAATCGCAGAATAAGGCTCCGCCGAGTTCCCTGATATCGGCCGGAGTCTGGATCCAGCTCGAGGTTTTCTTATCGAAAGGTTCGATTTCCTGGAGTGAACGATATTGTTCTTCCGTCAATAATTCAATTCCCATTGAAACGGCCATGTCGACCGCGCTGTTTTCAGGTTTATGCTTTTTCCTTGACTCGAGGGCTTCACGGTCGTAACACACGCTCCTCCGGCCTTTCGGGCTTTCTTTTGAACAATCACAGAACAGGAACTCGTTCTTCTGTTCATCATAGCCGATGACATCGGGTTCGCCCTCTGTTTGTTCCATCTCGTGGAGGGACCATAACTTTTCAGGATTTGCCTCCAGCTTTTCCTGCACTGCGGCCCATTCTATTCCTTCATGCCGATGCATATTCTTTTCAAAGCGGGCCTTCAATCCCTTGAGTAATTCTTCCCTTTGTTCTGATGACAGTTCTTTTTTATCGCTGATTTCGTATGGCATATTATTTTCCTCCTTTGTTATGCAGAAACCTCTATAATGATAAATTCCCGCTGTATATTCCGGAACCCTTCAAAACCGATTAAAAATTGTATGTAGTCTCTCATATTTAGAATAAACCATTCTTTATTCCAACACAAAAAACCCGATGAACCTTTCGTTCATCAGGCGATCGTACTTTGTTTCAATACCTTGTGTGTCCTTAACTCCTAAATCTACTGCATTGATGGTATCTGCTATAAAAGAGATACCAAAACCGCTGTACACAAAGCCAGGAACGCCCCAGCCATCACATCGGAAGGATAATGCACGCCAAGCACAACTCTCGAGCAGGCAACGAGCACACTGATTGGAAACAAGATCAAAATGACTGCAGGAAATTGCAGCATAAATGGGATTGTTATCGAGAAAACCGCCGTGGAGTGGCCTGAAGGAAAAGAGTGGTCCTCAAACGGATGACCGTGGAGTCTCACATCAGGCAGCGACAGATAGGGCCGTATTCTTTTCACCCAACGTTTAATATAGTGCATGATGAAATGGCTGACACTCAAGACGAGGAATGCCTGGATGACTGCCGGCCTGATCGAAGGGTAGAATATACTTATAATGGCCAATGAAAGGATGGAAAGGATTGAGATTCTCGCACCTCCCAAATGAGTGATCATACCAAAGAAGGAACGGTACAATTTACTTCCGTTTATTTTGTAAAAGAGCTGCTGATCCATCTTATGGAGTCCTGTAAACATTCGATCCATTGATATCACCCCTTTGAATAGTCACCTTCATTATAAACACGGAATGTTACGGCGATTATAAGGAGTGGTTAAAAAGTGTAAATTTCATTGGAGTGAATTGTAAATCCAGAAATTGAAAAAGGAGAACAAGGCTGAAGCCCCGTTCTCCTTTTTTCTTTTCTACACTTATTCAGAAGCCTTTGGTGCTCCCTTTTCAACTTCCAGCCTGCTGCTGCCCATCCGGTAAACAAAGAATACCGCTATTACCAACGGGATAAGCGCGTAGGCAAAAGTCGTGGTGATCGAGTCCGACATCGCCGTCGTGATTTTCTCGAGGACTGGTGCAGGAATCATCTCACGCATTTCCGGTTCGAAGATGCTTCTCGGGTCACCGCCGCCCGGGAAGGACTGCCCGCTGCCCTGGCCTTTGAAGGCTTCTTCCAGATTGGAAGCAAAGAGCTTTGTTTGAAGCGTCCCGTAAACGGTGATCCCGATCGTCATTCCGAGTGAACGGAAAAACGCATTGGTTGAATTGGCGGATCCCCTGAACCTCGGATCCAGCTTATGGATGGTTGCATTCGGCAGCAGCGAGAATGAGAACCCGACGCCAAATCCACTCAGGATCATATAGAACGTGAGCAGAAGCCTGCCCGTTTCCGGCCCCATCGTCGCGAGTAGCAGCATTCCTGCCAGGAACGACAGGATCGACAGCCACATGATGCTCCGGTAACTCGCTTTCGTCATACGTATACCGGCAACCGCACTACCTGCTACCGAGCCCAGCATTAACGGTGTCAGGATAAACCCTGCATTTGTCGCAGAACCGCCATAAACAGCCTGCACGAAAATCGGGATCAGGATCGTCAGGATGATGAAAGCCGCACCGTATAGAAAGGCAAGTGCCTGGGCAGATGCGAACAATGGACTTTTGAACATCCAGAACGATATGATCGGTTCGGCTGCTTTTCGTTCGATAAACATAAAACTAACAATGAAAATGAAGAAAGAGATCAGCAATCCGATGATCTGCCAGGAAGCCCAGTCGAATTCCTTCCCGCCGAGTTCCAGCGCAAACATCAGGCTAACGACCGCAATGACAAGCGTGACCGCCCCGCCCCAGTCGATGCGCTGATCAGAACGCTGAGGGGATTCTTTGTAAGCCGTGATGATGAAAAATAAGGACAGCAGCCCGATTGGCACATTCACGTAAAATACCCAGTGCCAGCTGAGATTATCGGTCAGGAACGCACCGATAAGCGGGCCGAATACAGAAGCTGATCCGAATACGGCACCAAGCAGACCCGTCATTTTCCCCCGCTGTTCTGGAGGGAACAGATCAAATACGATCGTGAAGGCAATCGGAAGCAGGGCGCCTCCCCCTATTCCCTGTATCGCCCGGAAAATACTCAGTTGCACGATATCCTGGGCAATCCCGCACAACGCAGAACCGATCAGGAAAATGGACAGGCCGAAGATGTAGAACCTCTTCCTCCCATACATATCCGACAGCTTCCCGAAAATTGGCATCCCTGCCATGACAGCCACCATGTATGCAGACGTCACCCAGACAAATTTATCGAGCCCGCCGAGATCGGACACAATCGATCCAAGTGCCGTCGCGACAATCGTATTATCCATCGCCGACATCAGGATCCCGAGCAAAAGACCCGCAAGCGCAAGCTTCATATTGCTTTCTTTCGCCACCATATATCTCACCCTTTATATGTAAAAATGTAGTATTGCCTTTTTATTATAGTCCTTTGAATGGGAATGTCTAGTTCTAATCGGGTGAATGACGGGCATGGGTATGCCGATTAATCAGTCTTCCCTCTGGAAGATTCAAGGGAGTTACGGGTCTAAATTTCATAAACAAACAGGGCATGGTTCGTAAACCAGACAGACAGCCCTGCTCTGCTTTTCATGACTTAAAACCGCTGTCCTGCATCCTACTTCACATCCATGGAGATCGCCAGGCCAGCCACCCGTCCGCTGAAGAGGCATCCCCCGACAAAGGTCCCCTCAAGCGCCCGGTAACCATGCAGCCCGCCTCCGCCGAAGCCGGCCGCTTCGCCAGCTGCGTAGAGCCCTGGTACCGGCTCCCCGGCGGCATCCAGCACCCTCCCCCTGAGATCTGTCTGGAGCCCGCCAAGGGTTTTCCGGCTGACGATGTTCAACCGGACGGCTATGAGCGGCCCATTCTTCTGATCCAGAATTTTATGGGGCGGTGCTACACGGATCAGTTTATCCCCTATGTAATGGCGCGCTCCGCGGATGGCTGTGATTTGCAGATCCTTCGTGAACCTGTGATCGATTTCACGGTCCCTTGCTTCTATCTGTTTCTTAATCTCATTAACATCCAGGAGGTTTTCTCCTGTTAATCTGTTCATTCGGGTGACGAGATCTTCCAAATCATCTGCAATGATGAAGTCCTCCCCTTTATCCATAAATGCCTGCACCGGTGCGGCTGCGCCAGGAAGCGCCCTGCCGAGAACCTTTCGAATGCTCTTCCCGGTGAGGTCGGGATTCTGCTCGGATCCGGAAAGGGCGAATTCTTTTTCGATTATTTTCTGTGTCAGGATGAACCATGAATAATCATAGCCCGTTTTCTGGATGGCCTCGAGGGTCCCGAGCGTATCGAAGCCAGGAAAATTAGGAGCCCCGAACCTTTTCCCCTTCGCATCAAGCCAAATGGATGACGGGCCTGGCAGGATCCGGATGCCATGGTTGCTCCAAACGGAATCCCAGTTTTTAATCCCTTCCGTGTAATGCCACATCCGGTCCCTGTTTACAATCCTTCCGCCGGCTTCTTCTGTGATGGAAAGCATCCGCCCATCAACGTGGGCGGGGACACCGGAAATCATGTTCTCAGGCGGCTGCCCCAGTCTTTCCGGCCAGTTCTTTCTGATCAATTCATGGTTTGCCCCGATACCGCCGCTTGACACCAAGACGGCCTGGGCTGAGTATTCAAAGCTTCCAATCACTTCCCTGCTGCTGTCTTCCCCCCGCTTAGCAGTACTCGGTGCAAGGACCGATCCAGCTACTCCCGTCACAGTGCCGCTTGCGGTCACCAGCCCGTCCACTCTGTGCCTCGGAAGATAGGTGACCAGCCCTGCCTTCATATGTTCCCGGACCCGCCTCTCGAATGGTTCGACGATCCCCGGTCCGGTTCCCCAGACAATATGGAACCTCGGAACAGAATTGCCGTGGCCGTCAGCCAGATGACCTCCCCTTTCAGCCCAGCCGACAATCGGGAAGAAACGAACACCCAGCCCGTGAAGCCAGGCTCGCTTCTCACCAGCCGCAAAGTCCACATAAGCTTCCGCCCATTGCCGGGCCCAGTAATCCTCGTCCTCTTCCCTGTCGAACCCGGCTGTACCGAGCCAGTCCTGCATGGCCAGTTCCTTTGAATCCCTGATGCCAAGCCTTCTCTGCTCGGGTGAATCCACCAAAAATAAGCCGCCAAACGACCACCATGCCTGCCCTCCAAGTGAAGATTCAGCCTCCTGGTCGACCAGCAGCACCTTCCTCCCGGCATCACCCATCTCGGCTGCTGCGACCAGACCCGCAATACCGGCACCCACTACAATTACATCATAATCCATTTCATCCCCACTCTTCTTCCTGTCAGAAACAGCGTATTTTAAGTTCAGTATAAACCCGCTATCAGAATGGGGTCAATTAGTTTTCAGAATAGTAAAATAATTAAACTCGAACCTTCCCTTCTCCAAGCACTAATTCCTGTTTTACAGGAGGTGCTGCAAACTCCACCTTAATCCGGTCTGGATCTTCAAAGTACACAGCATAATAATCCTCCCCGCCTGCGAATGGGTGGAGATCTTCATAGAGGATTCTTGCCCCCTTCTTCCTTACCTTCTCCGTCATCTCATCAACACGCCCGCGGGAAGCGGCATGAAACGCCAAATGGTTCAATCCCGTCCTGCTCCTGTGATAAGGTTCATCAAGAAACCGTTCTTCCGTTTGAACAAAGACAAGGTAGGTTTCACCGAGCTTCCAGCTTTCTCCCTTCTCCCACTTTTGATAAGAATGATACCCCAGTTCTTGTAAAAACCACCCCCAGAACGACGTTGATTTTTTTAAATCGGATACGTAGATTTCGATGTGGTGAAGCAGTCCTTCAGACAATATGATACCTCCTAAATTCCGCTAAACAGCTAGTTATGCAGACTCCAATATATTTCTGTCTGTTCATTACAATAAAATCCTTCCAATTGACACTCTTTAACCAATTTTTCTAACGTGGCCTTATCGGAACACAACATGGAAAAATGACTGTCCCAATGAGTCGTAATCAAGATCGATTGATCATGGGTGAAGAGATTTCTCCGTTCCCTGTGGAGCAAATCCAGATCATTGATCAAATCTTCGGTATACTCCAATTTTCTTTCTGTGCAGTGTTCATCCCCGCACCAGATCCAATCATGCCCGAGATTTTTAATACTTTCTAA
Organism: Bacillus sp. BKU_1; assembly: GCA_051294195.1. Lineage (GTDB taxonomy): Bacteria > Bacillota > Bacilli > Bacillales > Bacillaceae_B > Rossellomorea. Next base: position 762,252 of record CP193985.1, read on the forward strand.
AAGGCCGGCCATGATGATTTCAGGGAAAAGTCCCTCGGTTGGACAACCAATCTTTTCTCTGTCGCACATACCCGCAATGATCTTAGCGGTATCATGATTGGCTAAATCCTTATTTAACCCATATATCATTGAACGCAGTCCGATATCCAGCTCTCTCATATCGGAAAGCCCGATCAGCGCCAGTACCTGTTCCCACGACACTGCTTCACAATGTTTCATGATTTCCATTCTTGAAGGGTACGTATCCGGCATGAATCGCTCATAGTCGATTGTTCCGGGTTTGATGAAAGGATGATAAAAAATATAGACTTCCTCAAATACTCCTTCGTAAAACGCTTTGATCGGCATATCTTCGTATGCACACACCGCATATCTGTGAGGTTCTGGCAGCCGCTTTGCATTTGTCATCCATCCAAATTCCATCACGTATCTACTCCTCCCCAATCAAGGGCTGTTCCAAAAAAACGTCGTCACAATTACCGGCAAAATGAGCGCTATGCAAACAATGACCCCATTCCCGGCGATGGCGATTTTTTTATACGGTCCGCGCTCTGAAAACAAGGCCATGATCAATCCGGCCGCAGAGCAGCTCACCCCTGCCAGCAAAAATTCATCGCGGCCAAAGAGCATCGTAACGTAGAATAATGCTCCAATTAAAAATAAGACAAGTGATAGAAAACTTAATTTTTTCTTCATTCTATCTTCCCCCTCCATCACTTCTCGATTTACGCTTCACCCATCCCGAAACCAAGCAGGAACAGGTAAATAAGTGAACCGGCCAGTAACATGGATATAGATAAACCCAAAACAGCAATACCATTCTTTTCGCTTTTCCTGAATAAAGCCGTGACCCCTAATATGATAGATATCGGAGCACCAATAAGTAACGTGTAAAATATGACTGTTATAAAGGACTTCTCAGCAATTTTCGGTACTGCAAACAACAGGATGAATAGTACAACCGGGATTCCTGCCGCCCCATAACTCAACCAGGAGTATTTTTTCAACATGATCATTCCCTTCCCCTCTGCTTATTACCTATTAGACGTTCGGCACATGATTTAAGTTTTGAATCCAACGACTTTCTGCCGGCTCAACACTGGAGGATAAATACGAAAAGATTCAATACTATCGTTATATCCAAAAGAATCCATTTATGTAAATACGATCGCATACATAGTATCCAGAAGGGCCGTCATTCCTCCATCGTACCCCTATGATAAATTTATTGAATTTGAAAAACAGTGCAACACCGCATGCACTGTGGCTTATGTTGGAAAGCATGGCCCAATGAGGATTGTTTGATTTTTTCCCCGCGCAAGATTTATAAACGTCAGCACGCATGCCAAGAAGAAAACTGCCAAGATTCAACCAAACATACATTTCTTCAACCCGTCTCTAAAATTCCAACTATTTGTAATTTTACCACAAATAGTTCAGGTGGGTTTTTAAGTTTATTTCTAAATCAACCTTTTTTGTAAAAATATGGTGTTTTACAATAACTACTGTGTTAAAATTCAAAAATATACAAAGACAACTGCGGGGGATGTTAATTAATGAAAGAAAAGTTGAAAGCCTTTGGACTGCCAATCGGGATTACTTTGATATTTATTGCAGCACTATTTATCCACCAACTGCTGCTAGTGAAAGAGCTTCCACAACAGGGCTGGAGCAGATCAATGCCGTTCGAGGAATCTTTTAAGGAAAAGCCTCAGGCATTTGTGGACGGCGAAGGAAAAATACATATCGCATCAGATGGTCATGTGCAGACGATCAAGATGAACGAAAAGCTGGAAATCTCTGAAGAAACCACATCAAAAACTAAAGTCACTAGGGGATTTCCCTTTTGGACCGATGGAAAACAGTACATTTACTATAAAAGCGGAAATTTAGTTTCTGCTTCAGGCGGTCAGGAACAGATCCTGGAAAAAGATATAGCCGGCCTTGGCACAGGAAAGAATGACGTTTACTATTGGAAAGAAAGCACATTGAGCCGTTACGATTTAGAAAAGAATGAATCAATTGAAATTCACTCTTTCCCGAATACTATTGCCGGCATGTTTGTAGAAGACGATGGCAGCGCAATCGTTCAAGTCGAGAAAGACAATTCACACGACCTTCTTTATTACTTGGATGACAAACAGCAGGCCAGCGGCGCTTTCCTGACTGTCGCCAGCTCACCTAATAAGAAGATGGATGGTCTTACTTTCAAAGAAAAGGACGGGAACCTGCTCGTTTTTTATAACCAGAAGTCAAGGACTCAGGGAGCCCTTGCTTACAATGTGTTCAAGCTTCAAGCTCCCGTCGGTGAAATAGGGGCATCTATGCTGGAAGGAGAAAAAGTGGAGTTTGACCATAGGGATACTGGCCAAAAGCTGATGAGTCCCGGCGGCGTACAGCTGATGGAAATGAAAGGGGAAGAAATGATCCTCATTACATCCGAAGGCACTAAGATCGGGGACAACAACACGGTCAGCCTTTATGCAGCTCCTTTAGAAGATGGTACAGTCTTCAGAGCAGCACCGGTGAGTACGACAAGACACGTGTCCTATCCGCCGCTGAAGATATCAGACGAAGCAATGATCTGGATGAATTACGATGGAGCCGACTATGTAATGAAAGGGAGTTCACGAAATCCGGAGGTCGTCTCAGAAAGCACCAACTGGTCAAAGAGTTCTGTTAAAGAAGCCATCAATAATGGAATCCTCATGATGTTCAGCAGTCTGGTGACGATCATGACCTCATTCTACTGGGTGCTGCCATCCCTGTTCTTACTGATTCTCATGTACATCTTTAAGCCGAATGCATTCGAGAAAGACGGGATCAGCTGGGTTGAGTATCTTTCCATCATCATCTTTATTTTCATGCCGGTGTCCTATACGCAGAATGCAATGAATGCCTATTTTGAACAGATGGCTCCAGGTTACCTCCTCTTCCCGGGCAGTGCCTATGCCGTCACAATCTTCCTGGCGGCGATCACTCTCGCCATCTGGAAATTGGGAAGGGATCCCGACTGGGGTTCAATGGGCGGAGCATTTTATTTCATGGGTACGTACATCCTGTTCTACATTACGTTTATCGGCCCATATATCTTTAATTTGTATTAAGTGGGTAAGATGCCTGTATTCCGGGGACCGGGGTGCAGGCTTTTCTGATTGGTGTAAGCATTATTCAGTAAGATAACTCTCATAACAGTCGGGACGTTGTCTGCTTCCCTCTTGAAAAGACGGAGTACAGGCATTTTTTGTCTTCATTCAAGACCATTTCATTTTTGTTAAAAACCTCCAAAAAAGCATCCAGATACAGGTATTGGGGCTGAAGAAATGGCTGGCTCCACTTAAAAGTGGGAGCAAATCAATGATAGTAATGGATTGGATCGGGTTTATTATCGAAAATCCGAATTTCATTATCGAAGTCAAAAGATGTATTATCGAAAATCAACGATTTATTATCAAAACTCCCTATTACTATTGAACCAATCGGCGATACTTTTGAAATAAAAGCAAATCCGATAATATATCATCACAACTGTCTATTTATTATCAAACTCAAAACAACTTCTTCCAAACAAAGAAAGACAAGTATCACTCAAGATACTCATCCTGCAATTCCTCGCGGATATACCGTGCCATCCCTGTCTTCACCTTTCTGAAACCGCACTTTTTATAAAGTTCCTCATTCCCGCTGGTGGAAATCAAATGAACACAGGAGACTCCCTCGAGCCTTTCCAATAAACGTGTCATAATGTTCTTGGCAATGCCTCGATTTTGAAACTCCCGGTGGACAACGATATCGTAGATGGCAGCATTGAACACACCGTCTGACAGGGCACGTCCAAAACCGATAACCCTGTTATCCGTTTTGACAATCACCTTCACATTGCTGGAATCAAAGACCTTCTTGATCACCTCATTCGAATGATTCATCCAGCCAACAGACTGGTAGACCTCTATCATTCCCCCAAGATCGCTGCTGCAGATTTCTTCTTTCATTTCGAATTTCATCCTTTTCCCCCTTCCTTCACCCTTCGCCATAATACTCCGCAAAGTGCAGGAAACCAATCTTTTTGACCCGGTAATTCCTCAACTGCCCCTGGGTCGCTTTCTCAACCGGCGGCTCTGTGAGGGTGTAAATCTTTACGTTCTGTTCGCTTGAAGTGTCTTTATCCACATATTTTTCAAATTTATCATCTGCGAGGCCTGATTTCAACGCTGCAGCAGGATAACCCATTACAAAAACGTTTGTCCTCACTGCCAATTGAGGTGTGCTGTGCAGAATAAGAAAAAGCAGGATGACAATACTTAACAACCCGATCCATTTTTTCATCAAACGATCCCCTAACAAAAGTATTGATTCAGGGCATCCGCCCTCATTGTTGTGTTCCTGAACCGGTTTGCATGCTGAGCAGATTTTTCATATGCCCCATCTCTGGAGGTTCGAGAATCCTTCATAATACTCCATCTTTCTTGAGCCGGTCCATAACCTGGTTTAAATAAAGGACGATGACCCAAATGAAAATATTGGGCTCTCTTTACATTTCCCCAAAAAATCCCTTGCTCTGAAACGCGTTTCATAAAGTATTCTAAACACAGGATGTGAACCCCGCATCCCGCCACCGTGATCGGCGTAACGCAAACAGGGCGGCGTGACGATCATGGTATGAGGCTGAAGTGTTCATGTTGTCATGAACACTTTTTTTATTTTGCGCAGCCGGCGCGTTCCTGAAGCTTCTTCTCGGAGAGTACGACATTTGCTTTTAAATAGTCTGGGATTACTTCATTTGCAAGTATCTCAGAGGTCGACATCCAGACCACCTCATCGACTTCATCCGCACTCTTCGGATAAGGTTCCCCGGAGTCAAGCTGACAAAGAAACACGATATCCACCACGTTAACCCCTGCTTCCGTTATAAAAGAAGAACTGTTCACATAAGCCAGCCCGCCGATCACCGCTCCCACTTCTTCCTCCACTTCCCTGATCAGGGTCCGTTCGAGTATGTCACTCGACACACCTTCCTCATCACATTTGCCTCCGACCAGCGACAGTTCCCCTGCAGCATGATCCTCTTTTTCACTTCTTCTTATCAACAGCCACTTTCCGTCCCGGTGGATGGCTGCTTCCACATTCACGACAAACATGAGATGTCCTCCTTTTTTCCGGCCGATTTTACCGGCTTATCCCCTACTAGTTCCACCCCAGGTGAACGAATTCCTCCTCCAGCACCTGCTTTTTGGATAGAACATCCAAGAATCAATTTGTAGCTTTCCGATTCAAAAGATGCTATTATTTAGTTGTCTAACTATTAGACAACTAAATAATAATAAACATTCATTATCAGTGGGGAGGAATAGAAAATGGGAAGAGTTGAAAATAAAGTGGCTGTCATTACAGGCGGAGCTTCAGGTATCGGAGAGAACATGGTTGATCTTTTTGCCAGTGAAGGAGCCATCGTCATTGCCGCAGACATCAATGAAACAGCCTTAAGGAAAGCGGGTAAAAAGAAAAACGTGCACGGGATGAAATTGAATGTAAGTTCAGATGAAGACTGGTCCGCTTTGGCGGAAGAAGTCAAGGAACGGTTCGGAAAAATCGATATCCTCGTCAACAATGCCGGGATATCTTCAGAAAAACCATTTCAGGAAATCGGGCCGGAGGATTGGGATAAAATGCTGTCAATCAACGGTTACGGTCCATTCGCCGGAATCAAACACATCGCTCCCATCATGGCAGATCAGAAAAAAGGATCCATCATCAATATCTCATCCTACACCGCGCAGATCGGACAAGGCTTCAATCATTATTCGGCCTCGAAAGGCGCGGTCCGGGCACTTTCGAAAGCTGCGGCGACAACGTTTGGGCGCCAGGGAGTGCGCGTGAACACCCTTTTCCCGGGTATCATCGAAACGCCGATGACCCAGGGTCTGCAGACTTCGAAGGAACTCCTGGGACAATTGGTCATGGCCACGCCGCTGCAGCGTTTAGGGAAACCGGAGGATATCGCGAGCGCCGCCCTGTATTTTGCATCAGATGAATCTTCCTATATCACCGGTGCCGAGCTCGTGATTGATGGAGGATTCTCTGCCCAATAATGTGATATGATAGAAGCAGCAGTGAAGCCCCATTTAGTATAATGAGGGCTTCTTATTCTTAAAAAAGGCAGGATATCCGCTATGAAAGATCAATCGATTTTTGAATTGCTCCATACCATGGATCAGGTGACAAATAAACTCATCATCCAGTGGAACAAGTCATTCAAGGAAAGCCTCGGCATCTCTCACATCCTGGTCCTCAGTCATCTGCAGGTGAACGGAAAAAGCCGTCCCTCAGATATTGCGAAGAACCTGGGCATCACACCTCCCTCCCTCACCAATCTGGCCAATAAGCTCGCATCAAGGGACCTGATAGTCCGAGCATTCGATGAGAAGGACCGGAGAAACAGTTATCTGGAAATAACGGATGCAGGGATCGAAATGGTCAACAAAGCAGCCGACGAAGGTCAGAATCTGCGCAGGAATCTTTTTGAGAAGCTATCAAAAGACGAACGCCGGCAGCTGACATCCATTTATGAGAAGTTAAATCATTTTTTATAGAAATGTAAAAGCCCGCCCCTTGATTACTAAAGGGACGGGCTTGCTATTATTGTGCTATTCTTTTTTCAGCTCACTTAAATTATACCGGCGCATTCTGATGAACTTAACCGTATTCACTACGATGGTCTTCGCCACGGCATACGTCGGGATCGCAAGGATCATGCCGAGTATCCCGGCAAGGTTCCCGGCCACAAGCAGCAGGATGATGATCGTCGCAGGGTGGGTATCGAGGCTCTTCCCGAGGATGAGCGGCGACAGCACATTCCCTTCGATCTGCTGGGCGATCAGGATGACGACCACGACGAGGATCGCTTTCGTCGGTGAATCAAACAGCGCGATGATGACGGCCGGGGCTGCTCCCAGGAACGGCCCGAGGTACGGGATGATATTGGTGACGGCTCCGATCAGGGCCATCACCAGCGCATACGGCAGACCGATGATCAGGTAGCCGATGAAGGTGAGTGTCCCGACGAACAGACCGACGAGAAGCTGACCCTGGATGTATGCAGCCAAGGTGTCATTCGTGTCGTGCAATGTCTTCAATCCTTCTTCACGGTAAGCATCCGGCATGAATTTTGCAATGGCATTCGGAAGCTTATGTCCGTCCTTGAACATGAAGAACAACAGGAATGGAACCGTGACGATCGTAATCGCGATGCTTGTAAGGATGCCGAAGAACCCTGTGATGGCAGTGGTGATATTGTCAGGAAGGGTATTCGCATACTCACCGAGACGTTTCTCGATATCCTCCAATGGAACGTAGTCTTGATTCATCATCCACTTGAATTGCTCACTTTCGGATAAATGAATGATATAATCACGGGTTTGCCTTACATAATCAGGTACAGCATTGATAAGACCGGAAATCTGTTTTGTGATGATCGGCGCGATATTCCCTATGATCAGGCTGATCGCCCCGATGATCAATGCATACAGGACAAGAATGGCTACCGTCCTGGGCAGCTTCGCTTTTTCCAACAGGTTCACCACGGGATTCAACAGGAAATAGAAGAACCCGGCAATGATGATCGGGAAAAAAATCGTGGAAAACAGGACCCCGATCGGCTGAAATAAAAACTGGACTTTCGTTGCCACATAAATGATGGTCAAAAGAACGAGAATCTGAATGCTCCATCGATACAATTTGCTTTTTGCCAATTGAATCACCTGCCTTAACGTAATGGTCATATGTATGAAAAGAAGCAACCGGTCTACCAAACCAGTTGCTTTTCTTGTATTTAAAGCTTTGTCACTTCAAGGTAACGTAGCTGGATGCCGTCTTTTTCGATGATCTTGAAGCGGTATCCCTCTTCTTCGATGACACTGCCGATTTTGGAATTGATGTTATGCGTCATAAACCAGCCGCCGATCGTGTCGATGTCAAGGTCCCCAACGTCGATCGAAATGTCCAGAAGAGCATTTACCTCATTGATCAGCACCTTCGAATCAAGCAGGTAATGACCGTCCTTCAGCTTCCTGACCTCGGCCACTTCATCCTCATCAAATTCATCCCGGATTTCCCCGACGATTTCTTCAAGGATGTCCTCGACCGTCACAATCCCTGCAGTTCCGCCGTATTCATCGATCAACACGGCGATATGCACGCGTTCCTTCTGCATTTTCACAAGCAGGTCATGGATTGCAATCGTCTCGATGACGGTAATGATCGGATTGAGGAACGAATGAACCCTGAAATGGTCTTCTTCGAGGTTCCTGGTAACCATCTCCGTCAGAAGCTCCTTCATATTCACGAACCCCTTGATATTATCTTTATCACCATCAATAACCGGGTAACGGGTGAAGTTCTCTCTTCTTAATGTCTCCACCACGTCGGTGAATGTATCGTCGATCGAAAGCGAGACGATTTCTTTTCGCGGCACCATGATTTCCTTGGCGATCCGCTCATCGAATTCAAAGATGTTGTTCACATACTTCAATTCATTCTTATTGATTTCCCCGCTTTGATAGCTTTCCGAAAGAAGGATCCGCAGCTCTTCTTCAGTATGGACCTCGTCATGCTCAGAAGCAGTCTTTAGTCCAAATATACCCACAAACACCCTGGCTGAACCGTTCAAGAGCCAAATAAATGGATACATGATACGGTAGAACCAGATGATCGGACCCGCGAACAGCAAAGTCACTGCCTCGGCTTTCTGGATCGCCACCGTTTTCGGGGCCAGTTCACCGACCACGACGTGGAGGAAGGTAACAAGAGCAAAGGCAATACCGAATGAAAGCAGATGCGTGAGCGTCTCATTCAGCTCCATATAAGCAAACAAGGGATGCAGGATCTTCTCAACGGTCGGCTCACCAAGCCACCCGAGTCCAAGCGCAGTGATGGTGATCCCGAGCTGACAGGCAGACAGATACTCGTCGAGATGGGTCACGACTTTCTTCGCAGCCATCGATCCCTTTCTGCCCTCGGCAACAAGCTGGTCGATTTTCGAACCACGCACCTTCACGATCGCGAACTCAGTCGCCACGAAGAATGCGGTCAAAGCAATCAATAAAGCAATCAAAAGTAAATTTATAGACGTTGTCAATTAGCAGCCTCATCCATGGACGAGGCTTACACCTCCATTATTATTAAAAATACATTCACAAAGTAAATGGTTCCGGGAGATGAAAGCTTATGAATCTACTTATCTAGTGAAGGGATAGCATAGAACCTGTCATGAGAAGCAGACCTTCCGGCTTTCAGCAGCCCGCGATGATACGTTACCAAATATGTTCCTGCGCGTGGCGCAAGCAATCTTAGCTTCTCTGTCCCATTTCCATCCCCCCAGCCGTTTCAAAAAAATGAATATAAAAAGATTTTACCTAATTCCGGGTTCATAATCAAACAATCTATTACGATTTATTTTATTCCCATTCCTCCTGTTGTTAAAAGCATTATGACCACTCTTGTGTTTACTTGGAACATTATGGGTATACAGAAATGAATGGAACATTCTTAATGGGTCCGTATATTTGGCAGGCCCCGCTCAACTAAGACAGGAACGGAGGAATGAAAGTGGGAAAAATGAACATCAACGTAACGACTGAAGTGATTTTGTCAGATGAATATATGAACCAGCCTGACAAGCTGCAGGAAGAGATCGACTTCATCCTGCACAAATTCGGGGAGATAGAAGAGTTCAACAAGGAACTGGAAGGAGACAGGCTGACCGTGAAAACCAGATTGGAGGCAGCTGACCTCCAGGTGAAATTATTCGAGAAATGGGGAGAGTGGGAATACGCCCGGAATCTCGATCGCGACATGAAGATGAATTTCATCGGGTTCGGCGAGGTAGAATCCTGCACAAGTGCAGTCCGTGATTACGAACCGACAAAGAAAACATTCAAGAATCCATTGCGGTCGTTGTTTTTCTTTGATTGAAAATTATTTCAAACCCCGCCCCTCTGCCTGTCGATGCCTGACCGATTGCGGGGCGGGTCAACTTTTTTTATAAAATGTTTGAAAATTAAGAAAATGGTTAGTATAATAGAAAAAAGGTCAAGGAGTTGATTCTCATGAAGAAGTACTTGCTGAACGCACCAAAGCCTGATTTGATTACCCTGGACTCTTTAATGGCAGAAATGATTTTGGATAAGGCTCTGCTTGCATTCCGGAAAGAGCAGCTGGAGCAGAACATCGACCGTGCCTTGCGGGACGGCGACAAGAATGAATTCCTGCGGTTGACCGGGGAATTAGTAGCGATGAAAGATTGATTTCCATTAATCACAGGCCGTTTTGAATGTCACGGCTGTTTAAAAGGGACGAGAACCGGCTTCAGGGCCGGGACCCGTCCCTTTTTATATTGGGTGGAAACAGCCGGGAAAAAGCGGCCGTGTCTCCCGCGTCAATTCGTCCCGCTCACCCCATCACCTTGCCGGTTCGCAGGCAGGGTCTTTATTTTTTTCACAAAATAATAATGTTTGTACAAAGCGAGCCCAATTAGAATGATTCTGACCAACAGGATATCCACGAAGATGACAGAAAGCAGGATAAAGAAATCGGCCGTCACGTTGATTCTGATCTTCTCCCTCCGGGTCATCCCCTTCTTTTGCAGGAATGCCAGAACATATTTATCATATATCGTTGTGTTTTTAAACCATGTTTCAATCCGCTTGGAACTTTTGGCAAAGCAAAAGGCGGCAAATAAATAGAACGGCCCGCCTGGAAGGACAGGCAGCACCGTGCCGGCAAGCCCGATTCCGAGCGACACGATTCCAAGCAGCATGAACAGGATACTTTTTATCTGTTTCATAGAACATTTCCCCTACGATAGTCATTAATCCATTTATTCTATTTTAACTATAACAGGGATATGCCGATGTGTGTGTAGGGGATTTTTGTTAATGGAGTTTCTGATGGTGAGGTTTTTTGGGGTGGAGTTTCATGGTACGGTTATTTGGGTGGTTTTTGAGGTGATTGGGGCGGTATTTGGGTAATGTTTGAATAATCTTGGGGCGGTGATTAGGATAGTTTTTTGGGAATGAAATAGGTTGGGGTGTTTTGCAGCTTTTTGGTGGTTATTCAAGCTGCGAGTGTGACGGTTTTCCGGTAAAATTTGATTCTGCGGGCATTGATTGGACAGGTTTTTTGGTAGTCTTTGAGTTTTCGGGTAGTTTGTTTTACATTTTTTGGTTAATCTTTGAACTTTGACCGGTAATCTTTCGAAAACGGACTTATTCTTTCGATTTCAGGCGGGAATCTTCGAATTCACACTAATAATCTTTGAATTTTACGATTAATTCCGTCACTTACCATAAATACCCAAAACTTCATTATAACTCAACACCACCATCTTTTCCTCCCGGTACCGTTTCAAATGGCTCCCCGAGGACCATCTCTCCTGCCAGCGGGAAACTTTTTGAAGTCACGACAGTGTCCTTAGATGAACTGCCAATGACCCCACCCTTTGGTTTTCGATCCTTTCTCGTTCGATCAGTTTGACAGGCAACTGAACCGTCTTTTGTATACCCTTCTCTTTTCGAATGATATTGATAAGCAGCTGAGCTGCCTCCCTCCCCATTTCGCGGGTCAGCTGATTGTAGACAGCGCCGTTCCGACAAGCTGTGGGATTTAAACATACCCAATGATCTGCATCTGTTCCTGAGTCTAAAATCCCGTCCATCTGTCCCTATTTTCACCATTGTGATAAATACCCACCCATTTTCTTCGATATTGAATAGTTTAAAGGGTAGAGAGGAGGAATGTTTAAATGAATAATGAACATATACAGATTGACGCTTTAAATGAAGATCTAAGAATCAGGCCGGGGTTCGGAGGCGGTTTTGGCCGGCCGGGGTTCGGTTTCGGGGGCGGTTTCGGCCGTCCGGGGTTTGGTTTCGGGGGCGGTTTCGGCCGTCCGGGATTTGGCTTCGGCGGCGGATTCGGCAGGCCGTTTGGATTCGGTTGGGGAGGACCATTTTACGGAGGGCTTGCAGGAGGTTTACTCGGAGCAGCATTGTTAAGCCCATTCTATGGGTACGGTTATGGATATGGTTATCCGTACGGCTATCCTTATCCATATGGTTATCCGCCTTATCCTTATTATTATTAAGTACTTATCCGGGAGTCTTATTCAAGGCTCCCGGATTCTTTAGGCTGTTCTATTCATATAGACCTTCAGGAGCAAGTCTTCACCCGGAAAGACGGTCTTTTTACTGACAAGGAATGTGATCCCCCCTCCTATAGCAGCGTATTCAAAACCTCCCCGGCATCATATACAAACACACCCATGTTATTTTTCCTTTCAATCACAGATCCGTCATCCAAAGGCAGATACCGGATCCTTTCTGTCCACTTTTCACCGTTATCAGAAGATGGATTCTCATCTGATAACAAAAGCTTGTACTCTCCCTCACATATTCGCGGGCTTGTTCGTTTTCTCGAGTACATCCATATTTTCCATTTCATCCTAAATCTTTTGAACATGCTGCAGCTCATGTTCTTTATGGGGCCGCTGGTGAACTGGCGAAGTTTGAGGCTTCGTTTTTCAGTTCCATGAAAAATAATGTCGGATGTAACGGCAGAAGAAAAGTTCTGGCCGCCGGACAGGATGATGCAGAGCTCAGGTTTCAGTTCAGCAACCCTATGGATGCATTCATTGAATTCTTTACCGTTGTGCTTCCATGGATCAAGATCATATCGGCAATGCCCCGAGACACCCGGGAGTGCTTCAATCAGCGCGCTCCCGTATACCGGCTGCGGCAGCACGAGGATGAGCGGTTCGCCTTCCTTCCATCCCGACATCATTATTTCAGCCTTCAACTTTTCCCAGACGGCACTCTGATAAGCAGCAGCTGCCGCTTCACTGCTTTCTCCGGAAAGGCTCCTGAAATCAAGGAATACCGCGGCAGGGACTGTGGGCGCTGTAAAATGGCCGAAATCATATTTCCACAGAGAATTCGTCCACTCCTCATATTCAGGAGAACCAACTTGATTGATATCGAGGTATGATCTCATCTTTTGTTCAAATTCAACAAAGGAATCCGGGTCATTTCCCCAGCCTTGGAATAACCAGTATGATGCAAGCGCATTACTGACCACGTGCCTTCCAAGCGGAGCATCCCTTACTTCTGTCATCCACCGCGCTGAAGAATTCCAGCCGCCTGTGATCTCATGTTCGTCGAAAATCATATACGTCGGGGTGTTGGCAAGCACCCTCCTCACTGCTCCGAGGGCTTCGACGGTGTTCGATAGTTCATCCAGCTGTTTCCCATAACGCTTTTCGAGCTGTTTGTACTCCCTTTTATATTGCGTTGAATGCTTGTCCTTACTGTAAAAATGGATCTTTTCCGATTCCACAAGTTCATCGAACGGTCCGAACAACCCATAAGCAAGTGGCATCCTCCACAGTTCAGGACTCCAGGATAATAAATACATGACCATATATTCCCCGAGCGTGAATAGATGGTTAGCTGATCTTTGGGATGTGAAGCTGCAGTATTTCTTACAGATTGATTGTCTTCCGTTGATTTGATTGAGCTGTTTTTGAATAAGGGGATCATTCAGGCGTGAATCGATCAAACCCAGCTCTCCCTTCCTGCCCAAGAGATCTTCACCCAATCTGATAATCGGCTGGATGAAAGAGTCCGCCACGTCATCCGCGTAAATTTGATTTCCAATTAAAAAAAGGGCAGAAGGTCTGTCTGTTCCGGCGGCATCCATTGAAATGGCTTGATCGGCTTTTACGAACACATCTTCCCCTTTGCCATGAAGGTTTCGGCATGACCCATATAGGATCTTGTTTTTCTTACCTTTATTAATATAAAAAGTAGGATACGCGAGGTATCCATAGACTATGGATTGAGGTTTCCCCGGGGAAAGCAACCCCAGGTCACCGAGATCGAACTTTTTCCCTTTACTTTTGAACGTTAGATTGTAGCCGATCAATGTATTAATAGGAAATGTCCCGTTTTCAGGGGACACTTTTATCAAGCTGATATACAAATGCTTCCCTGCCCTGATTGTCCGTGTTGCCGTGGAACAATCCAGCTCGTTGTAATGAAACCCGGCAGGCGCTCCGTTCTTCGTCACCTCGAACAATTGTGCACCCAGCTCATAAGGCTTACTCAAGGCTGCCCAGATGAAAGCCTGTCCATCTTCGACCCGCCTTAAGATCGGCCCTCCCAATATACTTGGTCTCTCACTTTCACCCACTCTATCATCTCCTATTTGTTTGATTTTACATAATATCGTATTCAGATAGAGTTGCAGTGGTGTGGACAACGAAAGGATTTAGCATATCCGTTTACATTCAATTCAAAAAAAGCCGGCCCCGTTTGCTGGCGGAGGCCGGTGTCTTAGCTTCTATTTAACTCTTTGAAAGCTGCTTACAAGTTAAACACTTCAATTATTTTCTTTGCAGTATCTTCCGGTGTCAACGTTGTGTTATTGATCTTTAAATAGTGCTTTCTATTTATTTCCCCATCAAGCGAATTCAATCTCAGCCTTTCCAAAGATGCCAGCAGCCGTTTCTCGGAATCTCTTATATTCCGCTTGGACGGTTTATGCTGTAATCGGTTCTCTGTTTTGTTTCGTTCCAACCGTACTTCGAGATCGGATTGGAGTTCAACGAAATACACTTCCGCACCCTTCGATTCGAAGATCGCTTCCACTTTTCCGACCCATTCCCAATCCTCCTGCTCATTGAACGCCCACATGAAGGTGAAGATCATGCCTTCCTGGTCACTTTTTGCAAAAGCTTTAAAAATCTCTTCCCTCATCATGGTGGACAGCCTCCACATTTCATCGGAGAATCCGAAGAAGGGCTGAAGCAGCTCGATGGTCATGTGGTTGTGGAACAGCTTTAATCCCGTCGCTTTCTCGAGCTTCTGTCCGACCGTCATTTTCCCAACAGCCTGTGGACCGAATATCAACACCAGTTTCATTTATGCCTCCCCCTTGTAGTCATTATCAATTCGCGCCGGCACCGCCGCCGCTGTCACCGCCTCCGCCGCTAGTATATCCCCCGCCGTCGGTATAACCCGATGAAGGACTTGGCGGCGCCACACTCCACTTCCATGAGTTCACGAGAAATTCATGTGGATTCTGATCGGTCAGTACTAATGAGGCAAGAGGCGCTGCGGAAAGCATCGAGCTGTCTGTCCGCCCCGAAACCTTTCTGATTCTCCGTCTGCTTTGAAATAACATGGAGCGGATCATCCACTTATCCGGTTCTTTTCCCGCGGCAGCCGGGATCCCCTCATTCCTTGCTTGTCTTTTGAAATCGCGGATGCCTGCTTTCAATCCCAGGGCAGGACCGGATAGTACGTGTCGAGGCACCATAAGAATGATCCATGCCGACACCGTAATGTTCAAGAACAGAAGAAGCATCGTTGTTTCGTGATAAACCTGGGCAGCTGCAACTAGCGAAAGTACATGAAAGGCGAGTAATGGCCATTTTCTTTTAACCTTCAGCCAGGCAAATAACAATAAGGCAGCTCCTCCCCCTCCATAAATGGACATCGCAAAGAATGATTGCTGATCGAAATAATAAGCAAGGGTAACTGCTGCCGCGATGAGAAGAGGGAGTGCTTTTGTGACCATTTGATACCATCTTCCATGTAAAAGTCCCTCTTCTTTCGCTTCCTTTAATACCGCTGAAAACCATTCCTTCTCATTCATTTTTAACGTCTTTACTTTTGAATGATAAGTTTTTGTATGCCGTTTGTTATTTTTCTCACTCTTGGTCGCACCTGCCAGATCAGTCAGTGACAGGGACGCAGATCCATTCCGGCCTTTTCTCTTAAAAAACCGGGATACAAAGTATTTTTCATGATCGGAGAGTGTTTCTTCCCCGGCAGTCAAATGGACAAACAGGGTTTTATCAGGTGCTTTCGGATCACTGAGGAACCGGCTGCTTGTTTTCTCCGTACGGGCCGAAGCTCTTCCTCTTTCGATGAGTGAATACAAACCTGCCATCAAAGCTGAGTGAGTGAACTTCCCCCGGTTGTGTACCATGTACAGTAAAAGAGGATCGGCATCCAGCACATCGGACAAATTATTCCTTCCCCTTATCCTTCCGATCAACATGCCGAAAACGACTAGTGAACCGATCGAGCCCAGGCCGGCCGCCAGCCCTTCAAGCAGCTTGTTATAGGTTTGCGTCTGCTCTTCTTTAAGAGCGGCTTTTTCTATTCGCTTTTCCTCTGAGGCAATCACCTTCTCCAATGGGACAGGGGCTGAAGCTTTCTCCTGATCTTTCATAATGGAGGAGGGAAAAAGGAGCCGGGTTTCCGTTAAAGAGTACATTTTTGACACAGGTGAAGTGAACCGGATGACTGTCTGACCTTTCTCCTCCACTTCTCCTTCCCGGCCATGAAAGTAAGCAGTATAGTCAGCAGGATTCATTTTTTCCGGGAAAACGAACTCGATCGTCACATTGTTCAAATCCACATCATGATTGCCACCTGTGCCGAAGAAAGGGATTGTTAAATCACTATACGTATCGTAAGTTTTCACTGCATTCTTCAGTTCATAAGCAAACAAAATATGCTTCGCATCATCCTCCACTTTAAAAGGCGACCTGTATGTATTACCATCTTCCCGCTCCACCTTGAGCTGCTTCAGATCCCCGTCTTCAAGGAAGCCCAGCTTTGCCTCATCATCCAGCAGTTCATAAGCTTCAAACCACTCCACCCCATCGTGATCATCCTGATGGACAGACCTCCGGACACTTTCAAAGGCACCATCAAATGTATAGGTGAATTTTTCATTGACCAGGACGTTCCCATCCGTCTGGATCCAGGCCCGGATCTGCACTTCATCAATCCGGTAGGACTTTGCATCAGCCGTCCGGGCAAAGGTAAGGAACAGGAAAAGGATGAGGATAACCTTTATGCCTGCTTTCAATTCGTCCAGCCCCTCTCAGTTGCATTTTGATTAATATATTTACGCAGGAAGAGAGCTGAAAGTTTCATAAATCAGCTCTCCCGGATCAATACCATATGAATAGATATATTACAAAAACCCCTATATAAATGGTATCCGCGACAGCCAGATACATTAATAGATTCGATTTCCTCAATCTCTCCCACGTGTAATTAAACAAGCAATCATATAAGCTGAAGATAAAAAGGATAACTGAAATGATGAGAACAAACGAATTTCCGGTCATCATCACCGCCAAAATATAGATCAGCCATCTCCTGAAAAAATTGAAGATCATCACCATGATGTCGAGTGAGATGGGATGAGGGTTAAACTCGGCTTCCTCACCAGAGGCGATTTCATCGAGTCCTCTTTTAATCTTTTTGTATTCTCTTAAGTAACCGATATTCAGCCAAAGAATAATGAAGCAGTAAAGGATGATCAGCATTTCCTGGTTATTACGAATATACTCTTCCAATAAAATCCCCCTCCTTGAAATCAACTCATAGTCAATTATTCAGCCGCCGGTTCAGATTGGCAGCAACTTTTCCATCATCATTTTACCTATCGCAAAATATTCCCTTATGAAATAATTCACCCTTACAACGAAGGGTGAATTTCCCGAGAGTCCATCCGCTTCAATCCCGAGATCACGGGCAAGCATCTCTGCCCTTACCACATGGTAATCGCTCGTCACGATGATGACATTCGGATCCTCCATTCCCTGCTGCCGCAGGACGTCCATCGAGTTTCGGAGATTTTCATATGTAGTGGTGGATGTTTTTTCATACACGATACGGTCCTCTGAAATACCATGTTCCATCAAATAACGTCCCATGGCTTCTGCTTCCGGTATCGCCTCACCCTCTCCCTGACCGCCTGAAACGACCACAGGAAGTCCCTTATGGGAATGGAGGACCGCCTTCCCCGCTTCAAGCCTTGAAACCAGTGTCTTCGATGGAATTTCCCCTTTCAGCCCGGCACCAAGGATGATCATCACATCCGCTTCGGATGAATCGATCATCTTTGATTATTCAGATTCAACTATGAGATAGCCCTCGAG
The DNA here is from genome assembly GCA_051294195.1 of Bacillus sp. BKU_1. Classification (GTDB taxonomy): domain Bacteria; phylum Bacillota; class Bacilli; order Bacillales; family Bacillaceae_B; genus Rossellomorea. Next base: position 780,268 of record CP193985.1, read on the forward strand.
CGCGATGAATGAAATGAGGAACAGCCCATACACGATCATCAATGATCGGCCTATGAACAGAAGAGATTTTTTCGTTGTTTTTTTGTAGCTTTTTAATAGAAACGTAATAAGGAAGATGAATACAACGTTCGCTGCGATGAAGAGGACACCGAATGTCCGGCCGAATAAAATCAGCAGTAATGAGATAATCAAAATAGGTATAATGTATAAGGGGTTTGGCTTTTTCATAAATGGGACCCTTCCTTTATGATGCGCTGTAATATCCTTATTTTACCACAATATCAATCCGAATCAGGTGAATTTTATCGGACTGCCCACCGCGTTTAATCTCCTTCCCTGTGTTAGAAATTACTATTTTTCAAAAGTGTGTCATCATCCAGAACGGGGTGATTCTATGATAAGATGAGGGTAATTTCAACTTGGGAGGTTGCAACATGGTCAATAGAAGAGTGATCGTCTTAGGGGTGCTCCTTGTCATCCTGCTGGTCGGGGTTTCCCTGGTATCGATCTGATATACATAAAAAATGGTCAGGTTCCGTTGCTGTCACCAGCGGCGGACCCGGCCATTTTCTTTTTTTAGTAATCGTGAGATGCCATATATGAGTAACAGCAGCGAAACCGGTAGTGTGTATAAGATACTTACCGGGGTGAGGCAGCCCAAAAGGAATAGGATGATTGCGATGGAGATTGATATGATTGCCATGGTTACCCCCTTCTTTAATCAGTCTTCTTAATCTGAAATACCAGTGCGACAACAAATAACACAGGCAAATAGAATAACACTCCAAATACGATGACAAAAGCTGTTCCGTTCGGATCGGCATCATCTCTTAGAAGCAATGCTATCAATCCGGCAAATAGCAGCAGACCGACTCCGAATACTTTCAAAAAAGTCATACCTGCTCCATTTACTCCTTGTTCATCTTATTTGCAATATCCCAAAGAAGACCGATCATCACCCCAAGTGAAATCGAGACTACATAAAAAGGTGTCATATCTGCATCGGTGAGCATACTTAGGGACGTATTTGCCGTCCATCCCAATGCTCCTCCGGCAAATGCACTGAACGCCGTTAGATTTTCTTTCTTCTTTACGGTTTGTTTGCTGTCTGTATTCCTCTTTTCTGCTTGTTCCATGTGGGTCACCTCTATTTATTTACAATTTACGTTCATTTTACCATAAAATGTTATATAGAGACGCAAAATAGTAGAACAAGCTTAATAAACAGGTGATAAAAATATGAATCAAAGTGCAATAATACCTACCCCTCCTGCTCCGGATAAACCACCTTCCCATCCTTTTCAATAATCGGCACGGCTCCCCACTTGCCCAGTTCATGACAAATCAGCTCAGCCTCCCCGTCAGAGCCGCCAATTATATGCCGGACATCCCATCCGTCCGCTTTCAGAATGTTGCTGATCAGCAGCCGGTGGCACCTCGCCGGATGCCGTTCCGAGCACATATAGGCTAATCTTTTATCGGATGCTGCGGTTTTCAATTTTGATAGACCCTCTTTGAACTCATCCGTAAGAGTGTAGTCGGCGTAATTATGAAACGATCGATTGTGCCAGCCTGCGTTCAAATCTTCTCCTATTACACCGGATAAACGCCTCCTGCCCCCCAAGTCCGGAAAATGGCTGTATCCGCATCCTGCTTCCTCAAGCCACTCCGGCATGTTCTCCTTTTTGAACTGAGGGTATTTACGGCTGGCGGGGAATGCACGGATATCCGCTATGTATTCGATGTCTGCTGCCTTAAGCATTTTAAGGAATTGGTCTTTGGTGTGAGTAGAGTGGCCAATTGAGTATACTTCCATCGTAGACCCGCCTTTCGTGCAGAGTGTAATATACTATACCCGATAAGCACATCTTTACGCTTGCAGCCATTATAAAAAGAGCTTATCAGGACATTGGATAAGCTCTTCCCTTCAGGCTCTCTTTTTGCTTAAAACCATTAAAATCAGACCTGGCACCAGTGCTAAAAGTGTATATACAAACACCCACATCAAGAAAGTTTCGTTGAAAACTAAAAACAGCGCAATCATTGAGGAGATGAATACAAACGCCGGGGCAGCATAAATATTCTTAAAGATTACATACCCTGCTATTCCCAAGATAACTGAAATGACAGGGAATAAAATCAGGATCATGAAAAATACACTCATTGGACCGCCTCTTCCTCTTTATAATGAAATGTCTAAGAATTGGACTCCCACTGTAAAAAACAAAATAAGCAGGGCCACATGTAAGCTGGTTTCGACTATTGTATATGTATATTCACGTTTATCCTCAATGTATTTCCATTCCATATAAATTTTCATTATTGAACCGGATAATAAAATCAGCAGAATATATATGTATGGGTTTTGGTACCAGTGTTCAAAGTCATATAAAATATCTATTACAGGACACGAAAACAAGACAATCATCAGGATCCATTTGTGTATTCTATCCATTCTTTTATGGTGCTCATTAATAATGGTTTCCCCGGACCATATCTTCCTTCTTTCTACACCAAGCCAGCGGCTGACTACAAGGTGGACTGTGTACAAGAGCAGGAAATAGATCAATATAAAGAGTAATAGTTTCAAGAAGAACACTCCCGTACCTCCTTTTCCCTGACTGATTAAGTCAAATAGCCGAATAAATTTCCGATCACGATAAAAATAATGAAAAAGATTAATCCCATAAGCGAGATAATATATTCCTTGTCTGAGCGGTTGTATTTCCACTGAACAACTAAATCAAAGGTGAAAAACAAGAAGATTATAAAGGTAATGAAATTTTCAGAACCGTAGAAGACTACATTCACAAAGAGCAGAGTCCAAAAGCCTCGTTCTATCCATTTAAGGACTGGGAATCTATCCTGTAAAGCCGTCCTCTGCTTATATGGGATTTTCAGTTTCTTTCGCATTAGCCATTCTAGCAGAAAAAATATGGTTCCTGAAATGGTAATGTAAATGAAAAAGGTATACATTTTTCGCCCCCAAGTTTTTTCTTACTGCCGATGATTCTTACACGTCACTCCTAATTATTCCAGATCACTGTGGTATGTTCAATTGTTTTTCTAATTTGTTCCATTTCTTAAATACAAAAAGCCTTTCCTTCGATCACTCCCCTAAAAGGGATTTGAAGGACAGGCTTTATTTAATTGCTTATCTCTTATTAAAATCTGAAGTTCTTTTGATTTCCACTCCCATAAGTGATGAATTAACAAATTTTCGGGATTTCGGCTGAGCCTGATACCATTTTTCGTTCATTCATTCACCCCATAAAATATTTTTCATTCCACTTTTGAAAAATACATTCCTCTTTTACGATTTTCATTCCAGATTACAGAAATACATTCCGGATTTCAGATTTTCATTCCACTTTTCATGAAATACGTTCCATTTGTCGAATGATCTTTTTCCGAGGAGAACCCTCTCAACGCCCAGCCCCTTAATAACTTCAAATCGGTGTTCCAAGTCCTATTTCTTCCCCAGTACCATATCAATATGAGGGATCCCATCATCCAAATATGTCTCCGTGACCGCACGGAACCCGAATGATCCGTAAAACTCCCTCAAGTACTCCTGCGCCTGAATCTTCACTTCCAACTCCCCTAATTCACCATGGATGAAATTCAATGACCTGGTCATCAGTTCGCCTGCCAGCCCCCGGCCGCGATATTCCTTTTTGACAAATACCCTGCCGATGGATGCTTCCTTATATGACACACCCTTGGGCAGAAGCCTGGCGTAGGCTGCAACCCCGCCATTTTCTTCTTTATATAAATGGTAAGAGTTAAGATCCTTCCCGTCGACTTCAAGGTACGGGCATTCCTGTTCGACCACGAAGACCTGGGTTCTCTCTTGTAAAATTGTGTACAGTTCGGTTGTTGTCAGTTCATCAAATCGTTTAACCTTCCAGCTCATGTTTGCACACCTCTTATGTAATATTCTCTTAACTATTATAGGATAGGCTTCTTCTCCTGCAAACTGTGCGTACGCCATAGTTGGCCACTGTCCCCCGCCCAATATAAAAAGTGCCCGACACCTGCTCGGAAATCCGGCAGGTATCAGGCACTCTTATGTCATTGACCATTTTTAACCAGTTCCCTCATAGCGTTATATTTCTTTGAAAGCTCGAGGAACCACTCTTCATCCCCTGTAGAAAGGGCGAGGTCAATCAGATATCGGATTTGTTCTTTATTCGCTATTTTGGTGTCGGGCAGCTTCTTCACATCTTTCGCAAGCACCTGGATGACGGAGCCTTCTATTTCCCTGTTGTCGCTGGTGATGACCTTTGCTTTCACGGTCGTGCCCTGCGGATCCAGACTCACAATATAACCGATGATCAATTCTCCTTCCAGGGAAGTCGCTTTTACCCAATCGCCTTTTGTTAAAATCTTGTTCATTGTTCCACCTGCTTTTTTAAACTGGAATATTTTTTATTACATTTAGGTTAAAGGAAAGGCCGATCCCTTTCGTATCATTTTTCTTTTGAAATCAGATCGACGATGTCTTTTATCGTATATTGTTTCAGGTACTCTCCAAGATGCTCTTCCGCTCCGAGGAAAATGGTGAACAGCACTTTGTGCATATTCGCTCCGACGAGACAAGCTTCATTCGACTGCGGGCACTTTGGCTGCAGTGCGCCTTCCGATGTGAGGGTATAGATGTCCCAAAGGCTCACTTCGCAGAATTCCTTCGCAAACAGGAATCCTCCGCCGGTCCCTTCTTTCGATTTAATGATCCCGTGTTTTTTCAGTAAACTCAGGACCTTCCGAATACGGACCGCATGGACGCCTGCACTTTCTGCGATGGCATCGCTTTTCGACATCCGGTCATTCTGCAGGGCGAGATACGTTAAACTGTGAATGGCCAGAGTAAAATCACTATTCATGGGCTTCCTCCTACTTTCTATCTGCACGGTAATCGTATATGCTACAGATCAGCCAGTCAAGTCTGCCGGGCCAGCCTAGTTCGCTTCTTTCATCAATTCCTGATAGTTGAATGTACGGAGCTTCCTCGGCAGGAAACTGCGGATTTCTTCGTCGTTATAGCCTACCTGGATCCGTTTTTCATCCAGCATGATCGGTCTCTTCACCATTTTCGGATTGTCCATGATCAGCTGATACAAGTCTTTAAGGGGAAGTGAATCAAGATCGACTTCCAATTCCTTATATGTCTTTGAATTTGTCGAGATGATCTCTTCTGTTCCTTCTTCAGTAAGGCGAAGGATCGACTTGATTTCATCGACTGTCAGCGGATCAGCCAGGATGTTCCGCTCCGTATAATCGATTCCGTGTTCCTCAAACCATGCCTTCGCTTTTCGGCAGGAAGTACAGCTCGGTGTGACGTATAATGTAACCATGATCTCCACTCCTTTAAGGTTTCTATATAGGTTATGTTACGTTCATTTCAAGTGTAACAATTATTTTTACAGTTAGGTTTTAAAAAATAGTTCCCTACGTGTAATCGAGAACTTTATTGTACTGTAATTATAATATTTACAGTTAAAGATGTCAATAGCGCGAAAATCACTTTAAATCTATCTATTTCATCCTTTCCCTCCCTATTAATTGATTAAACATTTCAGGTATAAACCTTGGTTGAACGGGACACACCCATATTCAAAAGCCCGTCTCTGCGTTAGGACGAATGAGGGGCTTTTTCTTTTTGTAAATCAAAAAGGAAATTCATGTTAAAATAATTTTTATAAAACTCACAAATCTACGAGGTATCTACATGAACATTATTTCAACCAATCAACTGCCTAAAAAAACGCTGGACGATTTTTTCACCACCCACTGGGGAAACCCGCAGATGGTGATTTCAAGCGGAGAGTACAATTGCTCTGAGCTGGACGGATTCGTCATTATTAATAAAGAAGATCAGATCATCGGTCTTATTACATATGTCATCTGCAACAATGAATGTGAAATCATTTCCCTGGACAGTTTGGAAGAAGGCAAAGGAATCGGCACTATTCTACTGCAGGAAGTTGAGCGCGCCGCACGTCAGAATAAATGCGGGCGGGTCGCGCTTGTTACGACAAATGATAATGTACCAGCATTGAAATTTTATCAGAAAAGAGACTTTCATTTAGTGAAGATTCACCGGAATGCCGTCAGCCTGGCCCGTGAGAAGAAGCCCTCCATCCCGTTGATCGGATATGAAGGGATCCCGATCAGGGATGAAATAGAGCTTGAAAAGCGGTTAGAGATTTGATTTGCAGACAAAAGGATAGTCAAGAATAGCGCTGAAGCCGGGGTATACCAACTTTCGAACGCCGTAGTAAGATTGATACTTTGGAGTGATTTTAGACTGATATGCTCCCCATTCACTCAACATGAAAGAAGCGGGTCAGGGAGAAGACCCCTTTACCCGCTTCATCATTTATTCTGCACAGCTGGTTGAAAATAAAATTTTCGTATTACACAGCGTTTCTATCATAACGTCAGCAAATACATTGGCTGCGACTGCCGTAAAGTTGTTGCACAGGTTGGAAATGTCATCATTAAAGAACTGGATGACTTCAGGCGTGAACACCGGATAGACAGCATTGGAACCTCCCGGAGTCTGAGGCTTGACCACCACTTCTACAAAATAAGGATTTCCTGAAAGTGCATTCTGTACAAGTTCTGCCACGCCGAAGGCACTTAGAGGACAAGGAATCGGACTGACGATTTCCTGCCCCCCATTTATCACCACTATATTTACACTCACATTCCCGAATTCAACCGGGTTCTTCAGAAGGGTTGCAAGCGCAATTGCCTTCTCATCCCCTATCACTGTGACCGGGATGACAAAGGTGCCTCCTGCCGGAATCAGCGGACCGATAATTACATTGGGATCCTGTCCGATCGAATACTTCAATTCATTCTGATACGTCACCCAAGGAGGAGAAAGCCCAACAGATGCTTCCCCTGTTTCTTTTCTATCATCATTCATCTATTCAATTCCTCACATTCAATAAAAAGTTGTACCACATAATATAGTATTCCACCCTGTGCAAATAGCTTGGGACAGAGGGACAGGGACGTCGTCCCATTTTTATGATCAAATGATAGCCTTGGAGCCGCAGGAGTTCAGGGCTCGTTCGCTTGCCATGGTTTTGTTCTAATAAAAAATGATAGATAACGCAGATGCTTGCTCAATTTATGCCTTGATAAAAGTAGAAAAAGAGTCGGCAAGCCGGATTCCCGCCCGTTAAACCATTGATATTACCACGCAAGAAAACTATTCGTTCCACTTTTACAGATTACCGAGCCAAATCCTATAAATGCGATCCATTTTTTGATTTTTCAAGCAGGATTTCGAAAATACATTCCATTTTCACCGAATACGTGCATTTAGTCGAATAATCTCTACCCGGCGTCCTCTCTGGACCCAATGGATATCCGTCTCTTCCCCTTCACTTTCTTATAAAGCGTCCATACATATTTATAGAAAAAAAGGTGAACATTAAATCCTATCATTGGGTTTTAGTGGGGTTGTCTATGAAATTTTCCAGGCTTCAAATTTCTTTTATGTTACTATTATTCACCGGTATCTCCAACCATGTAATGATCCTTCCTCAATTATTGAAAGTAGCTGGCAGGGATGCGTGGATATGCGTATTTGTCGCCTACGTACTCCTCGTTGGATGGGCAGTCATCATTTATATAACCTTCCTGAAGTTAAAAGGTGAAGGGTTGATTAACTGGGTACATAACCGTGCCGGAAAATATGTTTCCAAATGCATAGCGGTCATTTTCTCTGTATATTTCCTGGTCAGCGGGATGCTGTCATCTTATGATTTTGTCATCATGACCAAAGTGTACTTTTTACCTTATACACCTGCATGGCTCATTACTGCCTGTTTTTTCATTCTTTGTATATGGGCTGCATTCAAAGGCTTCAAAGTCATTGTATACATGTCAGCTGTGTTACTTCCAATCGTCTGGCTGCTGGGTATGTTTGTCGCGAGCAGTACAATGGCCAAGAAAGATTATTCCCTGATCACTCCTGTTCTTATAAATGGATATGAACCTGTATTTAATGGAGCCGTCATTGTCCTGGGAGGGAGCGTCGATATTTTAATTCTTTTGCTGATCCAGAAGAGAATGGAAAAACCCTTCCGTTTCTTCCATCTGGTTATTTTGATTACAATTCTCTTAGGTCTTGTGTTCGGCCCTGCAACAGGGGCGATCGCTTCGTTCGGGACGAATGCAGCAGAAAATTTCCGCTTTCCTGCATTTGAACAATGGAGACTTGTTCAGTTAGGAAAGCAAGTTTCCCATTTAGACTTCCTGGCTGTATTTCAATTTTTGTCTGGTTCATTAATCAAGGTTTCACTCTGTTTGTACTTCCTGACGGATTTATTCGAAGTCAAATCTCAGAAAAATAAAAGAAATCTATTAATTGCTGCAGGGATTTTAATGTCCGTAATCAGCATGGTGCCAATAGGTGATATATGGATCCAGAACATCATCGCGAAAGCCTATTATCCGGTTCTGTTGATTTCCGGCATTGCCCTGTCACTTATTTTATTCACTATTGGTTATCTGCCTAAAAAAGAGAAGGGGCGTGCTAATCATGTTTGATCAGGAAATAACAAATAAGATGGATTCACTGGAGAAAGACCTTATATTGAAGACGTTGGATGAAAAGAAGCTGGTGGATTTCTTTAAAAGTTATGCGGATGTGAAAGTTACAAAATATAAACAATCGGATCAAGATATGGCCATAGTCTATTGCGAAGGTATGATAGACGGCGGCCAATTAAATGATTACTATCACAGCGTTTGTAGTTTCCTTGTCAATCCAGAAACGGCTTTGGATGCATCCATTGACTTACCTCCGATTGTCCAGATCAACTCGATTGCAGTCATGATTTCAAAGGTCTTTTCGGGATTCCTTCTCTTTTATAAAAATGGACTTCCTTTTTTCTGGGCAATAGACATTGCGAATATCCCGAAAAGAAATCCTGAAGAATCCAAGACCGAAACCTCTATTAAGGGTCCTAAAGATGCCTATACGGAAGAAATCAACACGAATATATCTCTCATCAGAAAAAGATTAAAGAGCCCGATGCTTCACAATGAATCGTTTGTTATCGGATCATTGAGTCAAACAAGGGTATCATTGCTGTATCTTGCCAATAAGGTGAATCAAGATTCACTCCTTGAAATTCGAAAACGTTTGAATAAAATTGATACTGAAAGTGTATTGAGTGCCGGCCAACTTGAACAATGGCTCTCTGACCGCTCATTTTCCCTGTTCCCCTTACTTGATTATATCACCAGGCCTGATTTTACAATCGAATGTATGCTGCGTGGAAGATTCATCATCCTGGTGGACGGCTCCCCCATGGTTTTGATCGGGCCGAGTAATTTAACGGTATTGACCAAGTCACCAGAGGATCTTCATTTTCCTTATCACTTTGTTATGTTTCAAAGAATCTTAAGGATTACAGGTATATTTATTGCGATATTTCTGCCGGGTTTATGGATAGCCATCGCGAGTGTAAATGTTGATCAGCTGCCCTTCCCGCTTTTAGCAACTGTTGTTGTATCGAGACAGGGACTTCCGCTCCCCAGTGCCCTGGAAGCCTTCTTCATCCTTGGATTGTTTGAGATATTAAGGGAAGCAGGAGTCAGGATGCCAACCGCTGTCGGGCAAACCATTTCAATCGTCGGAGGACTGATCATAGGAGATGCCTCCATACGGGCAGGTCTCGCGTCCCCTACCATTATCGTCATCATCGCATTGACTGCCGTTGCTACGTATACGCTGGTCAACCAATCCTTGACCGGTACGGTTACAGTCCTGCGTTTCATCACCTTATTGATTTCATCCTTCTTGGGTATATACGGATTATTTTTAAGCTTTTTCGGCGTATTGATCTATTTATGCCAATTACAATCTTTTAACGTTTCTTACATGGAACCGCTTATCTCCCTTAAGCCGAAGCAAATATTGTCCGGTATCTTAATCAACCCCTTAAAGCATAAGGACCTTTCTGCAAAAATGCTGAGCAGAGGAGAGAAAAAATAATGTCCCGCACAAGAAAATTGTTATTTATCTCAGCTTTTATTAGTGCCGTTCTTATGCAGACAGCTTGCTCAGATATAAAAGAAACACAAGATATCAACTATGCAACAGCCATAGGGGTTGATTATAAAGAAGGGAAATACCATTGTTACATTCAACTGGTTGATTTGACAAAGGTTGCGAAAACAGAAGGAAATAATCCCGAACCAGCTAAGATGTGGGTATCCGAAGCAACAGGAGACATTTTTATGGATGCATTCTTTGAGATTTACCAAACGGCACAGGAACGGTTCATATGGGGGCATGTCACTGCAATAGTTCTCAGTGAAGCAGCGATCGAGAAAGGGTTTCAGGAAATCTATGATGGGTTGACACGCTATCATGAATTCCGCTTGACCCCTTGGGTATACGGCACATCTGAACCCATTAAGGATATCCTTTCGACACCGGGATTCTTCGGGCAGACCTCTTTAAACACCGTCCTGCATAATCCAGAATCGACTTTTTCCCAGAGTTCTCAGCTTAAACCAATTCAGTTTTTTCAATTTGCACGGCAGGTATATGAACCAGCATATACTTCCTACCTTCCTTCTCTGGCAATCAATCATACGCAATGGGAGCAAAATGAACAGAAAGAGCCTAAATTATTCATGAATGGGGCATACTTTATCAAAAATGATGAATACAAAGGGTTTTATCCAATTAAAGAATTAATGGGGTTAAGATGGCTGATCCCTGATATGGAAAGGATTCCTCTTCTTATCCCTATTGAAAAAAGAGCTACCTTACTGACCGTGTTCACGGACCCTAAAGCAACAATCAAAGTGACAGATTCTACAATAGAAATCCTGGTCGAAGCGAAAGGGATCGTTGCCAATCGTGATAATCATGGAGTAACGAATCTTAACAAAATGGAGAAGCTGGCTGAAAAAAGTATCAAGGAGGAAGTACAGGAGGTGTTTGAATTGGGCAAAAAAGAAAACACCGATTTTCTAAATATGGAGCACACTCTTTTCCAGGATGAAGGAGTGAATTGGAAAAAGAATAAAACACTCAGCGAATTGTCATTAAACCTCGAAGTTGAGGTTGAATTTATTCATTCCGGAGCCTTGGAAAATAAAATCATTGATATAAAAAAATTAAGATAATTGTGGATGTATTTCATCCAAATAAAATACAAGTACATTTAAGCCAGCTGCAGAAAAAGGGATCCCTGCAACATCAGGAATCCCCTTTTTTATCATTAATTTCTCCCGCTTGCACCCACCGGCCCTTCCACCTTGCCGGCAGTCCAGCTCCGTGCGAACAGGCCGCTGTATACGAGGACGGTGCCGAGCATGATGATGAAACCGATATACACGCTCATCATGCTAGGCATGAGGAATGCCCCGATAATGATAGTCGATCTTGCAACGAGGTCAGCTCCGCTGAAGGACAGATTGGAGAAGGCTGAATAGGATCCTCGTTTGTCTGATGGGATCATGTTTGCCTGCTCGGCGTTGCGGATCGGGGAATACACCAGTTCCCCGAGTGTTGCAATCAGGTTGAACGCTATCAACACGTACCATGTGTTGGCTGACGTGACGGTCGCATAGCCGATGCCGTACAGGATGAGTCCGATCAAAAGTGCATTCTTTTTATTCAGACGGTCCGTATAGCGGTTGATGATGAATGTGAAACAAACGACGAGAAGCATGTTTTCGATGTTCAAAAGACTGAGCATCCTGACCCCGACGAGCTCGAAGCTTCCAATGTTAACGGCTTTGAATGTTTCCGCCAAACGGATCCCGATGTAGCTGTTCAGGGAAAATTCCGCTGCAAAAATAAAAGTAGAGCCCGCAACCACTTTTACAAAAGCAGAATCGCGGAAAGCAACCCTATAATTGTTGAAGAGATCGATAAACACATTGTCGTGCTTTTTTTGCAGTTGATCCTTGAACTTATCCTGCAGCCAGATGCCATAGGCAATCGGAATGGTTGTGGAAGTGAAGGTCAGCATCATGAACAGTTCCTTCTGATGGTTCAGATACAAGAGTCCACCAAGAGCCGCACCGATGGCCATCGACAGATTGACGAGCCAGTAATCAAGAGCGTATACGGCTTTCCTGTTTTCAGGCGTGGTCGAGTCGATGATGATCGCATGCATCGCCGGCCGGCCGAGGCTGCTAGTGATGATGAACCCAACGTAAGCTGCCGCAAACAGCAGGATCATTTTATCAACCGGAAACAGGCTGACGGTCATCATGAGAAAAAAGAATGCATTCAGCCAAGATGTCGATAGCAGTACCTTTTTTCTTGGAAAGCGGTCGGATATGTATCCGCCCACTAGATTAATGAAGAATCCGATCACCACGGTGATGATCAAGAACATCCCTGCCCAGATTTTACTCATCTCCTGTGCAAAGAACAGCGCCATGAACGGCATGACGGCTGATGAAACAGCGCGGTTGAAAAAGGATGTGATCATCCGTACTTTTATATTTTGAGGTAATTCCTTCCACTTCATGTTGTTCCCCCTCCTCCATTTACTGTATAGTAAACTAGACTAAGTATTTTAAAAATAGACACTTTCAATTATGATGTCCCCTTTTAAAATGGAGGAGAAATTTCATGGAAAACAAACTACTGACCCTGTGGAGGTACTACCCGTCCGGCAGCATCCGTGTAGAGGAAATCGCTGAAACACTGCAGCTGAGCCATAAACAGACGACCCGCTATTTGAAGAAATGGAATGAGGAGGGATGGATCGCCTTCACTCCCGGACGCGGCCGCGGAAATGTCTCGACGCTGAAATGGAAACAGGATGTGGAGGAAATTTTTGAAGAAAAGGCTGTAAAGCTCATTGAGGAGGAACCCGTCGAACGGAGCAGCAAGTATCTGATGTACGACTGGTCGACCGACAGCAAAATGAGGCTGATGAATAAATTCCAAACAAGACTCGGATTCGTACAGGCATCAGAAGACAAGCTGATTGTGCCGAAAAGATACCCTTTCTTCTCGATCCATCCGCTCGAGGCGGCTGACGTGCTCAGCGCCCACCTGGCTGCGAATGTGTACAACCGGCTCGTGTCCATCACCGAAGAAGGAGACATCATCCCTGAAATTGCTCACAGCTGGGATCTTTCTCCTGCTAAACTCCGACTCTATTTAAAAAAGGATGTTAAGTTCCATGATGGATCGGTTTTGACAGCAGACGATGTGTTCCTTTGTCTTGAAAGATTCAGGGCGCACCCTAACTACAGGGAACTATGGTCACCGGTCGAAATGATCTCTGTTGCGGCCCCTCTTATCGTGGATATCCATTTCCCCCGCGGCTGCAGCTATATTCTTCCGATGCTCACCATGATGTGCGGGAGCATTTACAAAGAAAATAAAGGCCGGATCCTTGGGACCGGCTGCTTTTCCCTGGAGGAAAATACGGATACCAAGACGACGCTCGCTGCATTCAAGGACCATTTCAAGGAGAGGCCCCTCCTTGATACAGTAGAATTCGTCCAGGTACCGAAGGATTTCAAAGGAATCTATCATTCCCACGCTGAGCGCAGCCGCTCCTCTTCAGTCGAAATGGAAAGCGATTCGGGGTTCGGTGTAGTGATCATGAATGCCAGCCCCGGAAGGCACTCCCAGATTCAAAGGAAAGACGTACGTGACTACCTCCATTGGATCATTGCGAAACACCGGGACACAATAAGTGAATATGATCCACGCTGGACACCGAACGGGAAGAGCATACTCACCGGTCATGATCATCACCTGACCGTTCCCGAGCCTGAACGTCCTATGTTTGCAGAGCCGCTCATCGTACGCTGTGCAAACCACACGGCCAAGACGACACAATGGCTTGTCGATATTTTTGAAAAAGAAGGAGTCCCCTTCGAAGTCAGGTGGTTTTCCTTTGCAGACACATTGACCAGGCAACCCGATACCCGGAACGCAGACCTCTTCATTCATGGGGAAATCTTTGAATCAAACCAGGACTTCTCGTTTTATCACTTTCTAAAAAACGGGTTTTCTCCTTTATATCAGCTTCTTACTGAAGATGAAAAATGGAAAGGCCGGTTGGAAGAATACCGTCATACGCCATTTGAAGAATGGACAGCCATGAATTTGAGCCTCGAAAAAATGCTTATACAGGAATCAATCATGATCCCCCTTTATTACGAGAAAAAATACATCCCTTTCTCGACGGATATCATGAATATCGAATTCAAGCATTTTGGGTATGTGGATTTTGCGAAGTTATGGGTGCGGCCTGAAGTCTGATGGAAGAGGCCGGTCCCGCAGTGTGTCAATCATACCGCGGGACCGGCCTTGGATTTTGAGTGATGGACATGATCGGGACAAGGTACCTGTCCCCCCGGCCCGCCTAAAGGGGCAGCCGGATGACAAATCGGGTACCGTTCCTTTTTTCACTGAATACGTCTATGGTTCCGTCGTGCATCAGCACGAGCTGTTTCACGATAGACAGTCCGAGACCGAATTCACCATATGGGTTATTGGTCCTGGAGAGGTCGGCTTTATAGAATCTCCGCCAGATCGATTTGATTTGTTCCGGGTCCATGCCGATTCCCGTGTCTTGGATTTCGATGATGGTTTCTTGTTCCGAAGAAGAGCCGCTCAAGGTAATCATGCCGCCGTTTGTAAATTGAATGCTGTTTTTCGTAATATTGATCAGGATCTGGATGAGCCTGTCGTAGTCGGCGTGCACCTTAGCGTTGGAATCTGCTTGGATACTGATTTTATTGCCTTTTTCTTCAGCCTGAAAATCGAGCTGTTCCTTGATGACTTCAAATATATCAAGCAGAGGGACTGTTACTTTAGTAATCGTGATCTGGTTGGAGCGAATTTTTTCATAATCGAGATTTTCGTTAACGAGCCTGATCAGCCTCATCGTTTCCTGGCTGACGAGGCCGAAGCTTTTTTCTTTTTGCTCTTCTGGGATCATGTCGTTCCTGATTCCTTCGATGACGCCGCGGATCGTGGTCAGCGGTGTTCTCAGTTCGTGCGACACATCCGCCATGAACTGCCTTCTCCTATTTTCAAGCGTATCAATCTCTTCTTTGGAGAGCTTCAATTTTGTGACCATTTCATTGAAGTCAGCGGCAAGGTCGCCGATTTCATCAAAGTTGGAGCTTGGCACGTGGACATCGTAATTCCCGGATGACACACGTGACGCCGCCTCCCTGATCCGCTGGATTCTTTTCACATGCAGCTTTGATAAAAGCAGGGAGATCAAAACGGAAATCGCGAGTGCCAGTAGGACGATATACAAAAGATATTGATTGATTTCAGTCAGCATTTCCCTCGTGCCGCTGATCGGCGAAATCAGGATGAGTCCGCCCACCAGCTGGTCGTTGACGACCCGGGGCATGATCACAAGCGATACAGCCTGATTGAAGCGGCCGAAATCTTTTTTCAACGGAACGGTTTCACCGCGTTCAATCTTACTCCATTCTTCTTTGGACAACTCAATCTGAGGGTACACGCCGCCTCTCGAATAGGATACTTCCCCTTTTCGATTGAAGGTAATCAAATCGATATCCCGCGCCTGAAGGAGATTGCTGTATTCCTCGAGGTAAAGCGGTCTTCTCGGGCTTGGCCGTTCAAGGTCCGATAAAATCTTATCCCCATACGCACTCAGTTCCTCCACCTTATTTTCATAAACAAGATTTTCGACATAATGGGAAAACAGGGTTCCAAGGATTAGGAAAGCGATGATAAGGACGGTTGTATGGCTTAGAAGCAGCTGATACAGGTATCTGAATTTAACCTTCATCACCGGCCGCCGTTTCATCGAATTTATAGCCTACGCCCCAAACCGTATGCAGATACGGCTTTTCCTTGCTGCCGATCTTGTTGCGAAGGCGCTTGATGTGGACGTCTACAGTCCGTTCATCCCCGTAAAAATCATATCCCCATACCCGTTCGAGCAGCTGCTCCCTTGAGAATACCTGACGCGGATGACGTGACAGATAATAAAGCAGTTCGAATTCTTTCGGCGTCAGGTTCGTCAGGGGTTCGCCATTCAGCAGGACCTCGCGGGTTTCTTTACTGATCTTGAAATCAGACGCCGCCACATCCTGGCCACTGCTGTTCTTCTCACCCTGATAACGGCGTGCAACTGCCCTGATCCTTGCCATCAAAGCAAGCGGGGAAAAAGGCTTGGTCACATAATCATCGGCACCGAGCTCGAGGCCGAGCACCTGATCGGATTCACTGTCCTTCGCCGTCAGCATAATGACAGGGATCTGTGAACCCTCATCCCTGATTTTCCGGCAAATCGAGACGCCGTCCATCCCCGGCAGCATCCAGTCAAGGATGATGACATCCCAATCTCCTTCCTTATAGCGCTTGAATCCTTCATTTCCATCGTGGACAAATTCCCCGCGGATGCCTTCTTTTATAAAAAACATCTCCAGCATCGACGTCACGCTTTCATTGTCTTCGACTACCAGCACGTCCATCCTCATCTTCCTTTCCTGCCGGTCCCTTAACCGGTCTCGCTTTTACTCTTTATTTAAATTATAGTCGTTTTGCGCTGTTCCTTCTATTGATACGAACAAAAACCCCGCGGTCAGGCGGGGATTTCGGTTCATTCCTTTCTTATAACGTTTCGCTTGTCGAATCTGTATCCGGGTTTTCTGGTTGGCCTTCAGGTGCCGTTCCCTCGTGGGGGCCCATTCCATGTCCAGGACCGTCGTGGCCTCTTCCGCCAATTTTAAAGAAAGATTCCTCTTTCTTATTGAACGGGAAGAAATCCAATTTTTCCGCTTCATCTGCATGATCGGTCATGATCTCGTCCATAAGCTCAGGGGTCGTTTTACCGTCGGTAGAGATACCCAGTTCTTTCGCTGCTTTTAAAACAGATGCTTCGAAGACTTCCTGCCTTAATTCGTGTTCGTCTTTACCTTCTGTCTCAATACCAAGATCCTTTGCCTGTTTTGCGAGTGCTGCTTCTCTTACCTCTTTGGCCAGTTCCTTCAATTCCTTGCCGTCTGTCGAGATTCCCAGCTCTTTTGCATCTTTTTTAACAAGTGCTGCCCTTATTTCGTGTGCCAGGTCTGCCTGTTCTTTTCCTTCTGTTGAGATCCCCAGCTCTTTCGCCTTCTCAGAGAGCTCGGCTCCGCGAATTTCTTCCAACAAGGCGCGGTGATCTTTCCCTTCCGTATCTATTCCCAGTTCTTTCGCCCTTTTTTCAAGTTCTGCATCCATGATTTCCCTTTCAAGTTCCCTTGAATCCTTGTCTGTGCCGTCGATTCCCATCTCTTCTGCCTTTTCCTTCAATTCATTTTCATTGAGGTGAAACTTCCCGCCGTGTCCCCCGCCGCGATGCCCGAACTCTGGATCCATCGGTTTGTCTTCCACGGTCGAATCGTTCGTGGTTCCGGTGTCTTCCTCAGCAGCGAAGGCTGGAATCGCCCCTATGATTCCGACAGTCAGCGCACCTGTCAGTACATACGTCAATGGTTTTTTGTTTTTCATTTTCTTTCCTCCTATTATGCTGCTCCGGCGGCAGGACCCGCTTATGTAACTGCTGAACGAAGTCAGGATCCTGTCCCGTGCATACTCATTATCTCCATAAGATATGACCGATTTATGAACAAACCATTGCCGGCAGATTAACTTTTCAAACGCTTGTCGATGTCGTACTTCTCCTTCTGTTCCTCAAGCCAAGTACCATACTCTGTCTGCATGGCCTGATCGGAGAGCGTCTCCTTTATTTCCTCTTTATGATCTTCCAGAACCGCTTCCTTCGCTTCTTTCTTATCCGTCACCTTTATGATATGGTAGCCGAATTCCGTTTTGACGGGCTCACTGATTTCACCTTTTTTCATCGCAAATGCCTTGTCCTCAAATTCCTCCACCATTTCTCCTTTGGCAAAAAATCCGAGCTTCCCGCCCGATTCCGCATTGGACGTATCGGTGGAATACTCCTTCGCAAGTTCAGCAAAATCGCCGCCGTCATCAAGCTTTTTCTTCACTTCCTGGGCAGTCTTCTCATCCTCCACAAGAATATGACTCGCTTCCACCTGCTCTGCCTGCACGAACGAATCCTTATTCTCATCGAAGTATTTCTTAATCTGGTCATCCGTGATGGAAACCCTGTCCTTCAATAATTTTTCCGTCATCAAGTACGTCTCGATATTCTTCTTAAGTCCGTCAACACTGGCCCCGCTGGATGCCAATGCTTCATCAAAAGCATCATCGCCTCCGTAAGATTCCTTGATCGACTGAAGCTCATCTCCTATCTCACTGTCCTTGATCGTGATTTCTTTCTTCTCACCCTCAAGCTCTACAATCTTCTCGGCGATCAGCGTATCAAGCGCAGCCTCCCCGTACTGATCTACGAGCGTCGAGTACAGATCATCCTTACTGATCGACTCATTCCCTACCTTCGCCACCACTTCTTCCTTAGAAAATCCAAACGCAGCAAGCAGCGCGCCTGAGATAACAACAAATCCTAAAACACTCCATAATGTGATCGATTTCTTTTTAGTCAATGATCCGCTCTCCTTTTTGTTGATATTGGGTTGGGTTCAGCGTGTACCAGGTACAACTGCTTTGGATGGTACCTGGTATATGTCTGGTTTTGGTGCCTGATTTGGGTGCCTGGCTCATTTCATCCGTTTTGGGCCTGGCACCACACTCCAAACTCTCCACTAATTCACCATCGTATTACTCGTCAAAGTCAAACTGATTGTCTCCTCTTCTTCTCCTCGGAAAACGGTCAGTTTGATTTTATCCCCTACCTTTAAGTCAGCGTACAGCTGTCTTCTTAAATCGGCCGCATTCTCAACCGGATTTCCGTTCAGCTTTGTGATGACATCGCCTTCTTTGATCCCTGCTTCGGCTGCAGCTGATGTGTTATCAATGCTTGCGACGACCACACCGGATTCCACATTATCTGGCAGACCGCGCAGATAGCTGCGCGGCACATCGGCAAGGTTGGTCATCCCGATGCCGATATAAGGTCGTTCCACTTTCCCTGTTTCGATGATTTCATTCACGATCGGCATGAAGTCTTTACTTGGAATTGCAAAGCCAAGCCCTTCCACACCTGAGTTGGAAATCTTCAGGCTGTTGATGCCGATGAGCTCTCCTTTTGAATTCAAGAGCGCTCCGCCGCTGTTTCCTGGATTGATCGCAGCATCAGTCTGGATGACATTCAATTCGGTTTCACCTGCGGATGTATCGACTGAAATCGTCCGGTCGACCGCGCTGACGATCCCCTGGGTCACGGTCCTTGATAGATCAAGGCCGAGTGGATTCCCGATTGCGATGACCTGCTCGCCGGCACGCAGTGCACTGGAATCACCGACTTCCAAGAGGTTGTCCGCATATTTGCCGTCAATCTTCAGCACGGCCAGGTCTGTCAGCGGATCGGCGCCGATCAATTCGGCTTCCGTTTTCTCACCGTCATAAAGTGATACTTCAATTTTTGAAGCTCCTTCAATGACGTGGTTGTTCGTAATGATATAAGCACTGTTTCCTTCTTTTTTGAAAAGGACCCCCGACCCTGTCCCGGCGGCAGCATCTTGTGAAGCCCCATTAAAGCTGCTGCCTTGCTGTTGATAATTCACAACGCCGACAATCGATTGGGAGGCGTCCTCTACGATACTTGCCACGTCCCCGCCTGTTCCGGCAGAAACCTGGGTCGGAGTGATATCTGAATTTGAAGAGGTTCCTGTTTGCGCTGAACTCACTGCTGATTGTTCAACTTTCGGCTGTCCGAGGTCTTCATAATAATCGGTATGCGGCAGGACTGTCAGAGTGAGCACCGACCCGATGATCCCCGCACTCACCGTGGACAGAAAGCCTTTACTTTTAAAAGGCTTCTTTTGTTTTGTACTTCTTTGCTTTTCCTCGTTGACTACTTCTTTTGGATTATTTTCTATATGTGACAATTCTTCATTCTGATTGTTAGGTTCGAACATGTTTACTTCCTCCTTTGAATTTTTCTCTGCTGATCGTTGCTGTTGATTTCATCTTAGAAGGAAAATATTACGAAATTATTAACAATCTATGTACAGGGTGGGAAGTTTTTTGAAATTAAAAAAGAACCACCAACGGAATGGTGGTTATTAGAACCGGGGGACCGGTACCGCGGCCTGCGTGATTGGCGAGGCGGGCTGCCGGTCCCCCGCCCCGCTTATATAGTGGATGAGGGGGAACGGGACAACGCACCTGTCCCCTTGTCCCTTGTTGATAACACGAGTGCCCCGATTCCGAGCAGCAGCAAGAGAATCCCCAGCCAGGAGAGCAGACTGAGATGTTCTCCGACGATGAATACACCAAGCAGTGCGGCTGTCATTGGTTCAGCCAGCGCAAGGGTGACGGCGGTGGAGGAGGAGACCTGGAGGAGACCCTTTGCAAAGAGGAGATAAGCAGCCCCGGTAGCCATGATCCCCAGTTGAAGACTGACCGCTGCCCCTCTCAGACTTGCCATCCAGGACATATCATAGATAAACAGGAATGGGGATAAACAGACTGCGCTGAGGGTGAACACAACGGCGACCACTGACAGTGCCGAGTGATTTTCAACCAGTTCTCTGCTGACCATGGTGTAGACGGCGAACGTCAGTCCTGCACCAATTGCGAGGAGGATCCCCAGCGGATCCGCTGATGCCGATCCGTTATTCAGAAACAGCAGGAGGCAGCCTGATAACGATAGAAAGGTAGAACACCACCAAATGAGTGATGGCCGCTTTCTTAAAAACAGCCATTCAATCATTCCCGACAGGATCGGCGCGCTCCCAATCGCGACTACCGTTCCGATCGCCACTCCTGTCAGGGTGACCGCCGAGAAAAAGAGAGGCTGATAGAATGCCATGCTTAAAGCCGCAGCAGCGGTCTGCTTTAATGGCCAATTCCTCAGGTTCACTTTCCCTGTTGCCAATACGATAATGAATAAGAATAAGCCGCCGACAGCCAAACGAGCTGCACCAATCGCCATCGGATGGGCCGATTCAGGGGCAAACGCCTGCGCCGTCCCCGTGGTTCCCCAAAGGATGCCGGCGAGTAATATGAATATTGGTCCTTTCATATGATCACCTCTATAAAAAAAGAATATCTACACTCAGCATAGATAATTTCAGATGAAATTTCTTTACTAAGTTTGATATCCTTTTAACCATTTTTAAGATGTCTGAATGCTTGCGGGGAAGTCCCTTTTTGCTTTGAAAACCACCGGGTAAACGAGGAAGAATTCTCAAATCCCACTTCTTCGCTGATCCGCGACATCGTCCATCCCGTTGAGAGCAGCAGATGTTCAGCTTCGTTTAAACGGAGTTCCGATATATAGGCTTTCGGGCTCCTGCCGGTTTTTTTCTTGAACCATGCTGAATAATATGCAGGATGATAATGCTCTATTTCCGCGAGAGTATCCAAATCAATTGGTTCCTTGAAATGATAGTGGATATATTCTACGGAAGGGGAATGACTAAGCTGAAGCTTGCTCGTCACATATCGGGTCAAGCTCATCAATGACGCGCGGTTCTTCGTATTCTTCGCCTCTTCCAGCAGTAAATAGCGAATCGACGACCACTGTTCATCCAGCGACATATACATGCTGTCCGTTTCAGCGGGCAGATAATGGACCGGGATATCCAGGATCAGGAACTCATTCCGGTCGACCGAGCGGTACTGATGATCAAACCCGGGAGGCAGATAGAAACAATGATCAGGCGTAAGTTTCAACTCCTGCCGCATCGTCTGGATATCCAGCGACCCTAAAAGCGGGAAAAGAAACTGCCCGAATCCGTGTCGATGAGAATGAAATTCCTTACTATATGTCCTCTTTTCACACATCAGCTGATTGAATAATTCCATTATCATTTGCCTCCTTCTAGGTTTTGAGCGGGGGGAAGGTACCGACGCCCACTATAGCGGCCCGGCATACCTTTTCCGTGGACTCCTCAAAATTTCGAAGCATTGTTTTTCTGTCAGGTAAGTCCCGACGACAAAGTAACCAGATGTGCCGGGAGGATGCCGGCGTCTTTGAGCAGGATAAGGAGGTTGCTTAATCCATCTCTCCTATTTTTGGAAAAAATAAATTCCTTTGAAGAACATGATAATAGCACCAAGCGCTCTTATGCAATAAAAAAAAATAAGCTGCTTTCGTGATTTCTTTTGAAAACAGTTCCTTGAATGCCTGGATGAATAATTCATCAAACTTGAATCAGCCAAGGATCCATCCGATTAGCAAAAAAACCGACAATCCCCATTACGGCTTCCCCCTGGTATCTATGATAGTAGTTTTCCAGAGTCCTCCGAGGTATCAGCTCTTTAAATTTTATCATAATAAACGGCCCTTGCCGCCGGCGTATGCCGGGATAAGGACCATTGCTTAATTTCCCCTATCCGCCCTCACGAAATGAACATCAATACCTGGTAGTCAAGTGTTACGGTCATTTGTACTGGTGTCACATTACTGGGTATGAGTTGTTAATTGAGGACTTGAACCTCAAGGATCACCCCGGGACCCTTGCCAAAATTGCAACATTGACCAGCTGCACGGTTTGGTATTCACCTGCTCTTTTCGCTACCCACTTACCTTACTTTTCTTTTAAATCCGTTTTCCAATTGAGCTCCTGAATCTTTAGATCAATCACTCGGTATTTCTTTGATAATTCATCGACTAGCTTTTGTGTTTCCCTGACATTGATGATCGTCACATTCTTGATTTCGCTCGTTGAATAACGGTCATGCCGGACGTTTGCTTTTTCCAGGAGGTCGCTGTAAATCTTTCTCTCCTGCCCGAGCAAATCCCTCACCGTCAATGCATCCGCGAGCGTTTGATCCTTATCAAACGCTGTGTGGAGATTCGTTTTATTGATGCCTTGAATCAAGGCTTTCAAATTCAGTAAAAGCTCCGTCAACTCTTTTTGCAGTTCCTTCGGCTCCTCGTTCGGCAGGTCCCCCTCCTGAACGATGGCGTTTTGAATCAAGCGCTTCCTTACCTGCTCCACCCGCTTCTGATAATCAGCGCGTAAAATAAGTGCTTCTGCCAGTTTCATCTTTATTCCCCCCTTTAAATAATCAATGGGGCAGCGGAACTGCCCGGGAATAAGCCCTAATTCAGCTTGAAATTTCATAGAAAACCATTATCTTCGGAAAAAGAGTAGATTTACGGTTTAATAGTGAAGCATGGGGTGGTATACAGCCTGTTACATGGGGCTAACCGTGTTCATCGGTCACTTTCATTCCCTTTTTATGATTTACATGCCTAATCCACCGTTTTCATTCCAATTATTAAATTTACGAACCACTTCATTCAACATACAAGCAACTTGTCGAAAAATCTTCATCTGAAAACGTCCAAGCTGCTGAATCCCTGAATGTCCCCACTTCACCCATCCGAAACAATCAATCCCCTCAACTTCTTCGTAATTTCCGGAGGTGCGTGATAAACGGCGTCATCCCCCACGTATACGAAGGTGCTCGCATCTCCTTCATTACCAAGCCATAAATGGATGCCGTGAGTCGGCAGCTGCCCTTCTTTGGATTCATACTGCACCATGACATCATAATCAGGTTCAGTCAGATCCACTTTCCCCGGCTGCTTGCGGGCAGTCGTAATGGCTGTCTTGAATATGGAAAGGGAATCCTTGTCCTTGAAAGACATCAGGACTTCCTCGTTCATCCCTCCCAGCCCTTTTGACTTTGATATGTCCACTGCGGAGATTTTCTCTTCCAGCAGGACCATCTTTTCTGACCGGTCTTGCTGACAGGCTGCGAGAAACATGGCAGCTGCAAAAACCGTTACTACTACTAATTTTTTCATGTCGATTCGCCTTCCTCTTTTGCATTAACGCCTATAGTTGTTATTCACTAACGGGTCAACGTACCTGTCCCCCTGACCCACTCTTCCTTAAACTCGGCCAGTGTTTGGTGGCGGCTGGCCCGGTCATTGCTGACTGCTTTCGTTGCTGTGTTGTACAACTGACAACTCAGCCTCCATTTGTCGCGGGAACGGTTTGTTTCGCCGCCGAACAGGGCGAAGGCTGCGGCTCCCATGAGGTAGACATTGGTGACTTCGTCTATTTCTGCCCCAAGCTCGAATTCCTCAGGGGCCATGAAGCGTGACGATCCCCACATCCTCCCCATTTCATTGATATAGGGCCGCTTGGAATAGAGGTCGATATCGCAGATGAATGTTTTTTCTTTTTGAAAGTCATACAGGATGCTGCCGTCGTAAAAATCGATGGCCACGTACCCTTTGGCAATTGCGTGTATGTGAAAATCAATGATATCGCTGAACACACCAAGCCTTGTTTTATCTGGCATCCTCATGAACTTCTCCCTGGAGAGAGGATACATTCTCCCCATGCATTCCCCGTCTGTCCATTCAAAAATGGCAGCAAATCCACCGCCGGCTTCCTCCGTCCGGATCAGTCGTACCAGGTGAGGGTGGGCCAGGTCCTCATAAACGCGAGCTGCAGATTTCAGTTCAGCGACAGCATCTGCGGGTTTACCTTCGTACCTCTTTGTCGGGGCACCGGCAAATTTCATAAAATATCGTTCATCACCGTTCCTCACTCCAAAACAGATATTGCCGGAGTCCTGATCGTCATACACTTTGAAGACTTGTCCATACTGCTCTATGAATGAAAAATTGAAAGGAGATTTCAATTTGTATGGAATCCCGTCTATGTACTGAACAAAGAAGTCTTCCAAATACCAGGCCGGCACCGGATTGTTCATGCCGTCAAACCATTGCATGACTTCTTTTGCCTGCTCCATCATGACCCCGACCTCTTTTTCCCCAAGAACAATCGCCCAAGAAATTGACGACAGCATATTGCTGCTTATATAAAAAGCCATGAGCTTGAAGAACTCCTCCGGCGGCCTGCCGCCAAAATACCCGTTAAGCTGTCCGGTGGCAAAATGCGGACTTGCTGAAGCACTCCATACGATCCGGTTGAACTCTTCCCACGGATCACCAAAATCATGACGATTAAAATCAATGATCGACAGTTCCTTGTCTTCGGAAATGACCATATTCCCAACGTGATAGTCTCCGTGATGAAACGATTGCGGCCGTCCCTTGAGGAGATGCCTGTTCGCTTCTATGTATGCAATGATCTGGTCACCGCCGTCAATTTTAATCGGGCAGTCTTTATACTGTTTGATCTTGCTGTCCGCTTTCCGGTTGAACTTCATTTCCCAGCTCTCTTCATCAGCCGGTGCGGGGATCGAGTGGATCTGACGGAGATACCGGCCCGATTTCAGCCCCAGCTCATACTGTTCCGTATCGGTCAGCTTGGGCAGAACCTCGGCTGCGTCTTCACCTTCGCACCAGGTAAAGAGTGTGTAGACACTCCCTCCGTTGTCGCACAAGCCAAACTCCAGCGGGTTCGACATCGAAATCCCCATTTCCGCCAGCTGCTTCATCGCTTCAAACTCACTTTTCTTCATCTCATACTGGTTGCGGTCGGCAGTCCTTAGAAGCTGTTTCTCACCCAAGACCGTCTCCACATAATACTTCTTATCACTCGACCAGCCTTTTTTGACCGGTTCAATCACCTTGAATCTCCTATCAGTCCTAATATCCAGCATCACAGCGCCTCCTGCGGGGACAGGTCCCATGTCCCGTGTATCATGTAAACATCCCTATTGATGTAGATTACAAGTTTTATAACCCTAATTTTACCAGCAGAAACCTCATAAGGATATAGGAAAGTTTCTATAAAAAGAACCCCGTCCTGATCGACCGGGCAGGGTAAGCCATATAGTTAGAGAATCGGGTCACACAGGTCCACGATATCTTCAGTCTCCGTCCATTTCGAATAGATCTCCAGCGTCCATTTATCCGGTGTCCGTTTGTGTCCATTCTCATGGATCCACTGATGCAGATGTTCATATACGCGGTAGATTTCTGAAGCGTGACCAGTGAAATTCAGTACGGCATATCTCTGCGCAGGGACTCTCAGCGTGACCATGCCTTCGGGGACGTCTTCAAAATTATGAACCTGGAAACAGGACCAGTACCCGTCATCATCTGCCGATGTCTCAGAAGCTTTGAAGGCCCCGATTAGTTTAACCGGTTCGACAAGGTGTTTGATTTCATTTTTACGTTTAGCTAGCTCCATTGAAGCTTTCGGGATCTCTTCCTGAAACTCTGCTATGTCACCGCCGACAACCCGGAAACCGACTAGCTTCTTCTCCTCCATTGTTTTTACTCCATCCAGACTTAGCGCTTTCACATTTTCCATTTCTTCTCTCCCCTTTCGTTCAGGTTCTTAGGCATAAACCGGCAAATATACTTCTACCTCTTCATCACCGTTTTCCAAAGGGTGGTACGTCTCCACAATATAAGCGTGCAGGTTTCGCCTGAAACCCTGCTCCGCCGCCCACTTCACCAACCCGCTGTGCAGGCTGCCGATTTGGTTGATGCTCCCCCTCGCAGTCACGTACTCCTCCTTCAGTTCGATTACATCCATCCAGTCTGGCACGTCATTCGGCGCTTCCTCGACAATCAGCCCCACATAATACTGACCCTTGAGGTGATGTTCATCCTTTTTTGGTTCAAAGACTGCAATTTCAGTGCCGTCAAGGTGTTTATAATCCGCTGCCTTGGCCATAAATTGCCGGGCTGCTTTCGGCACCTCTGTACCAAAATCAGCAAAAGCCCCATTATTTTTCATGCCGACCAACTTGAATTGTTGATTGATTTTTTATAGTCCATTTTGCATCGCTCCTTTACTTGTTTAGTTCTTCTTTGGAACGTTCATCTCCTTTAATATGGAATATTTAAACAAAAAAGAACTTATCCTCCTCCGGATAAGCCCTATAAAACTTACATTCATTTATTTATTAAGCACCAAATAATGACTCGACCCTGATAAAGATCTCCTCTCGAAAATCCAACCGCCCGCTAAAACCGATCTCCCTGTTCTGTATCTGTATGAAGCACCACAACTCCATAATATTTTTTTTTCTCGTCTATGATCCCATTCACAAGCAGGCTGCCTATACCGCTTCTCCTGAACTCTTTGCTGACATAAAATCTCCTCAGCCTCCCTGGGGTTTCATCTTTGGAAAATGGATCCTTGTTCAAACCACCTATCGCGACCGGGATTTCTTCCTCGTTGAACACGCCGATGAGAACCTCCCCTTCACGGTTGAACGTGTTGCTTCCACTTTTATAATCATTCACTAATCTCTCTAAAAACCGAAATCCATCTTCTTTGCTTTGCTCCATCAGGCTATGTAAATCCATTTCAAGCAGGTTGGTGATTCACTTCATCTCATAATTTCCTATTTCCCTCACCTGAGTCCGTCCCGTCAAGAATCCTTTATTATTCTACTTCCTCCACAACCGACTCTCCTTCACTTTGATCCCCGTCCTGCCACTTCCATACTTCATGCAGCCTGATTCTCCCGTCACTCAGCAGTTCAGGCGTGGATTCGCATTGACCGCCACGAATCTCATTGTGGATATTCACATGATTGTAGCGGAATGTAAGACAGCCGTTGGCTTTCACGAGCCCGATAAG
The DNA here is from genome assembly GCA_051294195.1 of Bacillus sp. BKU_1. Classification (GTDB taxonomy): domain Bacteria; phylum Bacillota; class Bacilli; order Bacillales; family Bacillaceae_B; genus Rossellomorea. The sequence goes on from CP193985.1 coordinate 807,787, forward strand.
ACTTCCTTTTACAATCTCGCCCCCGCTGTAATCTGCAGTAAGAATGTTTCCTTCCTGTCTGTAAGAAAAGATGGTTTGGCCAGAGACCTCCCCATTCGACGTGTTCTCCACTGAAACAAAGGTCCGTCCATCATATTGAATCATAAGCAGCACTCCCTCAAGTTATTAAAGAATATTATTCCAAACAGAGATTTCATTCTCAATATAAATGTCATATATTTTCAGAAATCATCAAAAAGACCCACTCTGATGAGCAGGTCAAATCTTTTTGAGCAAAAGGAGCGTAACCGTTGTACCCCACCCCAGCTTGCTTTTCACTGACATCTTTCCATTATAGTCATTCATGAGCTTGAAACAGATGGTGAGCCCGATGCCTGTGCCTTTGTCCTTGTTGGTGAAGTAGGGCTCACCGATCCTGGCAAGGCGCTTCTTGGAGATGCCTTTACCATTATCGATTATCCGGACCCTGACATACCCGTTGGATTCGTCAAGTTTGATTTTGATGCATCCATTTTCCTCAACAGCTTCAAGGCTGTTTTTGATGGTGTTCAGAAGAACCTGTTTGAAGTGGGATTCATGAAAGGCAACCATGGTATCTGGTGGCAGTGAGCTCTGTACGCACAACCTCTTATTCTGTTCTGCAGCGACTGCATCAAATAGAATTCGGACATGGTTTACTTCCTCGTACACATTGAGTTCCATGTCTTCTTTAGAAAGCTGGGCAGTGTCATTCGCTTCCGGTTTTGCAAGCAGCAGCAGCTCCTTCAACACTTCATTTACACGGTCTATTTCCTCAAGCATGATCGATTCATAAGGACTCTCAGCATTCTTTTCTTTCATCAGCTGGATGAAGCCCCTCACCGTCGTCAAAGGATTCCTGATTTCATGCGCGATGCTTGCGGCAAGTTCGCCGATGACCTTGCTCTTTTCCGATGCAAGCAGGAGTTGTTCATTCTCCTTCTGATTTGTGAAGTCAATGCCATAAAACAGCGTATACAGTTCCTTGTCCTGGTAGCGCAAGGTTGTAGAACCCCATTGGATGAAACGGGCATCCCCGTTTGCGCGGTTCAATTTTTGCAGCTCGCCGGGTGCGGAATGCAGATGATACGATTTAATGAATGTGGAGAATGACATACCCAGCATCTGCTCCCCGGAAATGGACAATAACGTACACATCGACTGGTTGATCTTCACAATCTTATTTTCCTTATCCAGAACGATAAGGTAATTAGGATTAATATTCATAATTTCTTCGAGCAGATTACTCTGTTTAACCAGATTATCATTCGCTTCATTGAGCAGTGCCGACTGCATCTGAAAAAAACCAAGAAACAATATAATGGCGACGAGTATGGAGTTGAAGCTCGAAAAGTATAGTGGCAGAACCCCGAATCCGCTGATGACCCCGTTCAGGAAAACAAAGAAAGAACCAAAAACAAGCTTGGTATAGAAAATACGGAAAAAGGCATCTTGAAGTTTTAATGTGAGACCAAGCAGAAGAAATGCGTGTACAAACACCAGCAGGACATTGATGATGAAAGTTGAGTTCAGGGCCCCATACACAGGAATGAAATGTGAAGGTGCAAACGCCGATTCTGGAATGGTTTCATATGATGTTACGCCGATTTCAGTAAAATTGATCCCATATACCGCCATGCTGAACAAAATGAAGAACCAGAGGTACGTTTTATTAAACAACTTTTTATATTTCTTCAGCTCATCATGTCTTTGGACAAGATAATAAGCAAAATAATACATGAGCGGCATGATCATGATCGGTCCAATACGGAAAACCCTGAAAGCATGATCAATCAGTTCAGGAGAAAAATAACTATTTGCATATAAGAAGGCAATATCAATCTGCCATAAACATAGGAAAAATAAGAATAACGAGAGTGCTTTTGTCAGTGTTGAATTCGAATAGAATAATAGGGATCCAGATATGATGACTGGAATGAACGAAATCGCAATTAACAAAACAAATTCCATTTACCTCTCCCCCTTCGCAATCATCATGCAGCTGTTTGCTCCCCCGTATCCCTGTGAGGTGATCAACACACGTTCAACCGTGTGTCCAAGCACTTCCTCCACAACAGGCAGATCAGGAAAGTATTTTCTATTATACCCTATTGTGGGAGGAATGAATTGCTTTTCAAGACTGATAAGCCCGGAAATAAGCTGAAAGAGTCCCGATGCCCCCATAGAATGGCCGGTCATTCCTTTTATCGAAGTGATTGGAATAGAAGATCCCGCGAATCTTTCCTTGTATATATCGGACTCAACAGTGTCTTGCTGCGTAAGTCCGAGTGCCTGACTGTTGATATACGAAGGAAGTCCCCCTGTGATACAGTGATCGACCGCTTTTCTCATCATCCAGCCCCCAGGGTCGGACTTATAGGGAGACAGCCCGTCCTGACTAATATAGGATAATCCTATTTCTCCCCTGATTTCTGCCTCCCGCTTTTCAGCCAGGTCCCTTCTTTCCAGGATGATGACCCCGGCTCCCTCTGAAATGGCAAATGAATTGGTACCGGAAAAAGGCGCAGGAGGCCCATTGTCCCCCTTTTTATCTGAAAGCAGCTTCATCTTCCTGAAACCTCCCAGAACCACCGGATCTAATGTAGAATCTGTGCCCCCGACGATACACATGTCCACATGACCCGATTCAATCATCATATTCCCCAATACCACGGCATCAAGACCGGATGTACAGCTGTTATTGATGCCAAAGGACACCCCGTTGATCCCGAAAGCGGCACAGAGGCTGGAAACCAGGGAGTATGAATTCATATTGCCGATTGTCAAGATCGTACTCGGCACGCTGCCTTCTGCATTCTTGATAATATCGGAAATCGCACCGCCGGATGAACCGGCCACGACCCCGACCCGGTAATCCCCGACCGGAAATCCTGACATCGCGAGCGCCTCATCTGCCGCATGAAGGAGCATTCGGGCAGCTTTTGGGAGTCTTTCGCCGCGGGGGAGGAGACTCTTACTTTTTTGCTTGAAATCATATTCTGCCAAACCTGCATAAACAGTTGATTCTCCAGTGGTGTATAAATCCATTACCACCTTCTTTTTTACCAGTACATCGGAGAATTCATCAGCATTTGAGAATTTCGGCCCAACGATGCCGTACCCTGTTATGACCGCCCCTGCCATACCAGCCACTTCCTTTCATTCCATCTACATCTATTTTACTGTGAAATGAAAGAAAACTATATATATTTACCTAGTGAAAGTGCGCTATATTATGGCAGCGCAGGAGTTAATACGGGATAAAAGGTCTCTCTATGAAAAAAGAAGCTCCCATTGAGGAGGCTTCTACTTCTCTCGCTTTATCCTTGGTCATTCAGGGTTCTTGACAGCATACCGTACCCATAAAGAGCCATTGCCAACCGATTCAACATGCTTTAACTCCAATCTTGCCGCACCGCTCAGATCGGGCAAATCGGCCGAATCGAATAGCGCAGGGGTGGAAGTTCCCCCTATTGCAAGGGGAGCGAATACCAGGCTGATTTCATCAACCAGCCCCTGCCTCAAGAAGGCTCCATTCATGGAGCCTCCCCCGCTGAGCCCCAGCCTTCTGAATCCCAGCTCATACAGCTGGTGAAGGGCATTGTGTAAATCAATGTATTCGCCTTTTCCTGCCGTTATATATTGAATTCCTTTATCGTTCAACTGTTGAATATATGAATCTGCCACGTCTTCTTTCGTCACGACCAATAAGCCCTCTGTCTGGTACCAGTCGATGCGCCCTTTCCCATCGAAAACAATATACGCCTTGGACTTTTGAGGTTCATAGATCGGCTGATCGAGTTCCACCCAATCCTTCCCCCAGACAATCAGACTTTCACTCCCCGAGACTAAGGCGTCACACCCCAGATCATCATACAGCCGGTGAGTGATTTCATTCGCACCGCCGTCGATCCCGGCCGTTGTCCATTCCATGACATTTTTCCCCGGAGCCGTGGTCATCTTTCCATCAATTGACGAAAACACATTTACGATCACTTCTGGTTTGTTCAAATTAAAATTCCTCCTTTTCTTCAATGCTATAGAAAATAAAAAATTTATGTCAGTGTTTTTTTCTGATTATAGTAGGCGCAGACTGTATACCCCGACCTGTTTTATAATCACTAAATTTAGCGATTCGATAATAAGAATTTTGCCGAGTCAATAATACCCCTCATAGCAACAGTTCTATATATATTGAAGCTAGTGTGGTCCATTTTATATCTAATGGATTCTTATTGGATATTTAACATAGTAATTATGTATTCATTAGCACTAAGCTACTAACTCTCTCATTTATAATCCAGCAAACACTCAATAAGTAAATCCGGCCGATCCTTATGTACTTCATGGTCGCTACCTTCAGCAATCACAAGCTGCCCGAGACGATTCATCTGTGATAATTCGATCTGCAGTCCTCTCCATACTTTTTCGTGGAGAGCTGCTTCTTCCTCCGGGATCCCAAATTCAATGAAAGGGAGTGCAGACAGCCTCTCATCCCTTGAGACCACGGTCAACGGCAATTCAGGAAATGGACCCGAATCTTTAATTAACTCACTGTCCCTATGCCAATTTTGAAATTCTTCAGCAATGGTCCTGAAGAAATCAGGTCTGGTGATAAAGTCAGCGAACTGTTCGATTTGATTTTCAGGTATATGACGGCGCGCATCTTGGATGGCATCGTGAAAATCGATTTTTAATTGTTCTCTGGTTTTCTCTGAAAATCTCATGTTGCTTTCTATCATTTTTTCCAGGCCGATGTGAGAATACATAACGGGCAGGTTAAGATCATACAGTTTCTGAAAGTTAAAAGAAGTAGAATCAATTAATACTACAGCTTTTAATTTTTGAGGGTACATTTTTGCATACTGCTGTACGCAAAGCCCGCCAAATGAATGACCGGCCAGCACAAACTTTTCATTAATCTCTAAATGATTGACTAAACCGTCCAACTCCATCGCAATGCTTTTCACATCCCTCGGCTGTGAGGAAACCTTACTTTTTCCATAACCAGCCCTGTGATACATGACAATGGTAAAGTCATTCTTCAGCTCCTGAATAAAGGACCGCCAATTATAAATTGAACTGCCTATTCCTATTTCGAATACCAGGGTGGTCGGCCCTTTTCCCAGGACGATGTATTCTAGATCAGAATGTTCCATTGAATAAATCACCTCCCCCCCTCATCTCCACTAAAACCAAACAAATCCCCGCCTATCCAAGCCGCTGCGTCCCTCAAATCATCTGCAATGAAATCCGGTTCGATTCCTGCCCAGCTCTCCCGGTATTTAGTAAGTGAGCTTTCACCCCAGCCTGTTTTCACGAGCACTTTTTTGGCACCTGCAAGGTGTGCCGCTGCCATATCCGAACTTCCGGTATCTCCTACAACGTAGCAATCTTCAAGTCTTAGATTGTACTTTTCTTTTGCTCTAAGTAATAATCCGATTCCAGGTTTCTGACAGTCACACCCATCCTCAGGGTGGTGCGGACAATAAAAGATATCATCGATGAATGCCGACTGACCCATCAATTCGTCTTTCATCAATCCGAATCCTTTTACTAATTCCTCCTCCGTAAAAAAACCCCTGCCCACCCTCGTTTGATTGGTGAATAAAAATACTTTGATTCCCAATTCATTGAGCGACCTTATCGCTCCAGGAGCAAAATCATACAGCGTAAACTCGAATGGATGCAACCCTCCGCCTGTCCCTCCTATCGTTCCGTCACGGTCAAGAAATACAGCTTTCATACATGGACCTCCCCCGGCTATCATTTTTTCGCCAATATAGTAAATAACCCGGGGATCCTGTCCTGAATCCCTTCAGGTGAATCCTGAGGAAACGCCCACCTGACCCCCGCTTCTTCTTCAAGACTTTCCAGGACCAGGCCGGCATGAATGACGGCCGAAACAATTTCCCCGATTGTCCATCTGCGAATCATATTTTTCTTCAGCTTCACACGTTCCTCCTCAGGAAGCAGGAAACTGTATGCTACTTCTACTTCTTTAAGACCTTCATCAAAATAATTCCCAGTGGCAGCCATTCGCTTATCTTCCACACTAAGCAGTTTAGATATGATAGGATGATAGTCTCTTAAAACAAACCTCCCGCCGGGTTTCAAAAGTTTATTTACCTGACCGAATAGAAGATTCAAATCTGTGAAATAATGCAAAACACCGACTTCCAAAAGGACAAAATCATAATCTGTCAGTTGTTCTTCAGCCGGAATATTTAATACATCCGAAGCTACATAGTGAATATGTACACCTGCTGCTTCAGCCAGTTCGGTCGCGTATTGTTTATTCCCTTCAGAAATATCCACTACAGTGACGTCCGCGCCAAGCAAAGCAAGCGAAACAGCCTTATTCCCCTTCGAACCCAGCAGGTTGGCTATCTTTTTCCTGTTTACATCCCCCATATAGGTAAGATAATGTGAGACTGTTTTTTCAGGGTCAGCCTTTAAAACGCGGGCATACTCTTCCGGTGTTCCATGCCGGTTTACCCAGGCCTGGTATGGTGACTGATTCCATCCCTTTTGATTTATTTTACTGATGCTTTGTTGGTTCATTGATTCCCTGCTTTCTACTTCCAAATATTCTAAATCATTCAGCCAAATATTCCATAACCTTGTTTATATATGTCTTCAAATCCTTACTCGTATCCACCACCAAATACCGATGGCCGTCGGGCTTTTTGCTGTGTTCAAGAGTCTTCTTAAATCCCTCAAAAGATTTAACCTCTTTTATCTGGCTTATCTTTCTTTCTCTGTTTTTCAGACGTTGGTTGATTTCATTAAAATCATCGAGGTAACATTCAACGTACTTATATGAAGCACGATACTTCTTTGTGAGATCAGTCCCTCTAAGAATCACCTCTTCGTACAGGCAAGGGCTGTCAAAAATAACATTTCGCTCCTGGGCTAAAATAGATTCGATGATCGACCAGTCGATATGATAGGAAATGGTCCCGGATGTCTTTCCGTCCATTCCCGCTCCCTCCGGAGTCTCGAGCAATGCAGTTTTTGTTACATCATGATCGATGACGACGGCTCCCGTTCTGTTGGCGATTTCTCGTGCCAGGGTAGACTTGCCCGAACCCGGGAAGCCAGACATTTGTAGAAAAAACATGGATATACCTCGATTCTGATTTGATTCAGTTCAACTATCTGGATCGTTGAAACAGGACTTAGTTTTAATATCGCATTCAGTTCACTCAATTCCAATTATTCCAAAAACATCCTTATCCTACAATGTTTTTGTGAAATAAACAGCCCGATTTCTACCAATAAAAAGACGAGGTCTAACTTGAAAATCCTTCATTCAACCTGCTTAACTCCTGTTCGATTTCTCCCAACTCAATCCTCTTAAAAAGCGGCTCAATGTCTTTAAGAGTTATAACCCCCGCCTCAACTTCCTCCCACTTAAATTCACCCAATCCCAGCATCTCTTTCACTTTCCCGCTCGAAAAGGGAAGAAAAGGCTGGAGGAGCTGTGCAAGGTTTGAGATGATGTACATGCAATTGGCCATCGTTTCGTCACAGGAAAGCTTATCTTCATGAATCTGAATCCATGGTTTTTGCTGATCGAAATATTTATTGGCGAAGCGCACAAATTCAAACAGGATTTCCAAGGACCTTTTTAATTGTGCGTCTTCGATGAAAGCTCCAATCTTTTTGTAGAGCTGACGGATCTTCACCTTAATTTCTTTATCAATTTGTCCTTCGGGCACGATACCGTCATACGATTTTTGAATGAACTTTACTGTGCGGTTGATAAAGTTGCCATACGCACCAAGAAGTTCGCTGTTGTGACTGTAGATAAATTCACGCCATGAAAAGTCGGTATCCCGGTTTTCAGGTGCATTGATGGTTAAGAAATAGCGGATGGAATCCGGGTCATGCCTCTTTAAAATGTCCGGGATCCAGACAGCCCAATTTTGACTGGTCGACAGCTTCCTTTTTTCCAAAGTCAGATATTCATTTGAGATAATATGTGTGGGCAAAGCTGGATTGTTGAGACCCATTAAGATCGACGGCCAGATGACCGTATGGAACGGGATGTTATCCTTCCCGTGAATATAATAGGAGATGGTGTCCTCATTCAACCAGTCTTCTATTTTTTCATTTGCATGTTTTGCCCATTCCATACCTGCCGTTAAATAGCCCGATACCGCTTCAATCCACACATATATTTTCTTGTTTTCAAAACCGGGAACCGGCACCTCGACTCCGTTTGGCAGGTCACGTGTCACCGCCCGGTCCGGCACCCCTTCTTTTAAATATCTGCTTGTTAAAGAGATGGCATTTTCCCGCCACCTGCTCTCCATTTGTGCTGACTCCAAAAAACCTTGTAATCTTTCCTGGAATTTGCTGAACGAAAAATAATAGTGCTCGGTTTCTTTTATGGCAGGCTCATTTCCGCAGATTTTGCAGCGCTTGTCGATTAGTTCAAGTGGATCGAGAATGGCAGAACAATGATCGCACTGATCCCCTCTTGCTTTTGCCCCGCAGTTTGGACAGATCCCTTCTACAAATCGATCGGGTAAAAATTGTTGATCGGTTTCGCAGTATGCCTGTTCGATTGTTTTTTTATAAAGATATCCATTTTCCAGGAGCTTCAGGAAAATCTTCTGAACAGACTTGTGATGATGGTAAGCGTCTGTGCGGGTATACAAGTCATAGGTGAAACCCAGTTTCGTAAAGCACTCTTCGAATTCCTGATGATAACGGTTGGCAATTTCCTCAGTCGTTTTATGCTCTTGATTTGCCCGTATCGATATCGGTGTCCCGTTACAATCGCTGCCGGAAACATACAGGACACGTTCGCCTTTCTGCCTGTAATATCTGGCCAGGATGTCCCCCGGCAATAATGCCGCGATATGTCCCAAATGAAGTGAACCATTCGCATACGGCCATGCCCCTCCAATAAAAATCGTCATCATTCTTCCTCCTTTTTAAAAATAAAAAACCCCGCCCCAAGACAAACATAGTTGCCTAAGGACGAGGGTTATCTCGTGTTACCACCTTGATTCACCGATCACTCACATGATCAGCCTCACTAAGTACGGAGAGATTTGACTCCCTTATACTCTGACATTTGTAACGAATGTCAAATCTCGTCAACGTCTATTCCAAGTGGGAAGTCAACGCTGTTGCTCAAAGGCCATTTTCACTCAACGATTTTCTGCTTCTTTTCAGCTTCCGAAGCTCTCTGGAAGAAAATGATGTTGAATTACTTTCCTTGTCATTGCATTTTTATTATTTTCCTTATTATGCCATACGGGTTGGATATTTAATAGCCTGAAATTATCTTTTTGTTCTTTTCTTTTTAAACAGGATGAAGAAAACAATCAATATAACAGCCAGGATGACGTATACGATGCTGGAGTAGATATCCATATAGCCGACGATTTTCTCCCATGAGCCTCCTACTGATGCTCCCACCGAAACGAGGATCACATTCCAAATCAATGTCCCCAGGGTTGTCAGTACGAGAAAAGTAACCAGATTCATATGAGCCATTCCTGCCGGGAGTGAAATGAGGCTTCTCACCAAGGGAATAAAGCGGCAGAAAAATACGGTCCACACTCCATATTTTGCGAACCAGCCGTCCGCTTTCTGCACGTCTTTCTTGGTCAACCTGAGAATATGTCCCCATTTCTCCACTATTCTTTCTGCCTTGATAAGAGTCCCGACACCATAAAGGACTACTGCTCCTGCAACGGAGCCGATCGTGGAGGTCATTACCACCCCGAAAATGCTTAAATCTGTCTTGGTCGTCATGAATCCCCCGAACGTTAAGATTACCTCCGATGGAATCGGCGGAAATATATTCTCCAGCATGATTAAGAGGAAGATACCTATATACCCGTACTGTTCCATTATAGTTGTGATCCAGCTTTCCATTTAAACTAATCTCCTTTATTAATCAGAAATCCAATGAAGCATGTGCAGTTTGTTCAAACATTTTATCTGATTGTATCCGGAACTTTTATAAAATGAAAGGAAATTCACTGTATTGTCGCTATTTAGGTAGATTGACCGGGAGAACAGAAACTCAAATTCTAAAATCAGCAAAAAAGAAGCATAGGAATTTCAGTTTCCCATACTTCCTTCTGACTAATAACTTTTATGATAGTACTCTGTCCACTTCGCATTCCCTTCGTTATAGAAATCCTGCCAAACATCAATTCCGTTCTGATAAGAATCCTGCCAGTTGTCAACCGAAGTATCATAGCCGTATTTCCAAATGTCTTGTTGACGATTGTAGAACCAGCTCCACACATCTCCGGCGTTTTCCATCTCACGCTCATCTTGAAGATAGGATATCAACTCTTCCGCTCTCTTGAACTCCACTTCAGATTTATCCATAATCGAATTACCTGTTTCAGATGCGAGATTCATTAGTTCATCGCTCTTTTCATCCGCTCGCTTCATTCCTTCTGCTTTCCATTCTTCCCACGCATCCATCATCCGCTGATATTCATCTTCCCAATATTTTTCTAATTCCTGCTTTGAATCAACGTAGGAAAATTCGCCGTTCCCAGCCTCGGCCACTTTTTTCAGAAGGGTCTGGGCTTCATTATCAACCTGGAACCCGATGATGTTTATGATCGGCTGGATTCCTTCGCTTGCAAGTTTTTTTGCTTCTGCCACAGGGTCGCTTCCGCAAGTTTCAATACCATCACTAACGACATAGACAATCGATGCAGCCGCATCTTCCGGTATGTCATTTTTCGTTTCAGAAAGTGCTTTTCCGATCGGCGTCCATCCTTTGGCTTCCAGCTTATCCATCGCCTCTGTCACTTTAGCGGAATCCGCCCCGCCCTCATAGATTCTTTCCGTCGCCCCGCAGGATAATGCTTTATCTTTATCTGCACTTGACCCTTTATGGCCGTAAACCCTGATTGATACTGTACTGTTGCCGGGAAGGGTTTCGATAAAGCTGTTGATGGCATCCTTCGCTTCGTCCATCCTGGTGCCATTTTGGTTCTTGGCATTCATACTGCCGCTTGCATCCAATAAAATGGCGAAATGAGATTTTTTAGCTGCCGGCTCTTCTGCCTTTTCATCAGGCCGGCTGACATCGACATTCACTGAGGGATCGAATTTAATAAACGTTTCCGTCTCCTCATGATAATCCTCATGGATCAAGGACAAGATTGCACGTTCAATTTCATCCTTGCTTGCATCTTTCGGCAGTTCATCAAGCTTTTTCTTCGCTTTTTGTACATCATACTGGTCTCCGCTCAAAGGACCCGGCTTTCTCATCAGTCGGTTCTCTATCTCCGTCAGTTCCCTTCCTGCATCCGCCGCTTCATAATAGTCTGGTTCTTCATTCCACCATTGCTCAGTTGGTTCTTCCTTTTTCACCTCGTGTTTTGGTGCTGCATCAGCTTTTTCACCGGTTTCTTTTTTGTCATTAGAACCGCAGCCTGCCAGAATAATCGCTGCAGAACATATAAAAGTCATTAATTTTTTCAACACATTTCCTCCATTATCATTCTTCATTTCTATGTACCTACTGAATCATTGTAATCAAAATGCAGACTGGATGATGATCTTTTTTACAAATAGAGGGAATTCGATACTTTATACCTACCCTGCCTATTTGAAACTAAACCACTATAAGCTGTTTCGTGACCGTTTTTCAATTCACCCGCCTAAGGCGCAGGCCGAAGAAACTCATCTGCTATTTCCATCACAAAAGCATAAACATATAAACTTAATGGAAGAAGATTTACAATCAAAGCAAACATTCTTTTCGCTATGTTTTCTTTGCTGAACATGGACACTATGCTCAATGGGATGCCGGCAGCAGAAAGAAGAAAGGCAAATATGCCGATACCTTTTGGTACGGATGCATAAAGCGACACGGGAATAACAACAATCGTGACAATCGCTATAAAAAATGAGATGGTAGTGAAGACTTTTAGCTTATTCCTATCCATTTGATACTCCCTTCCTCAGATTCAGTCGCTGTTTTTTCACGAAATAAGACTTATAGACATAAAAACTGCCACAATGATATAAAAACAGCCTGTCTTCAGCTGCTTTTCCTTTATCTGTTCGATCCCCCCTAACAAAAACGCGAAGGATAAATAGGAGAAAATAACATGAAGCGGTATCCGGACTTCATCAATGAAAAAATGTATGAATCCCAGCCCGATGCCTATCGCGGCCAGGAATAGATTCACTTTTTTTAGGATGTTCAACTCTTTCCCTCCTCTGTATTGATAGTGGGTGAACGCCTTTATACCTATCTACCAATTATTTCAAAAACCTGTTATCTTCTCAAGGCAATTTCCCCATAAAAAAAGACTTACCCTGTTATGGATAAGTCTGACCCTGAAGGACACCCCCAGGCTCATGCGATGGGGGACAAAAATTTAATGGATATCCCTTTTCTTGAAGTTTCCACCCTTCACTTCCGCCACTTCATATACGGTGACAAAGGAGTGCGGGTCGATTTCATTAATGATTTCTTTTAGTTTCGTTTCTTCCAGGCGATTGATGACGCAGGTGATTTCTTTGAATTTCTCATGTGAATAACCGCCGTACGCTTCTTTATATGTAGCGCTGCGGCCTAACCTGTCACGGATGGTTTCAATCATGAGTTCAGGTTCAGTGGTGATGATCTGGAAGGTCTTCGACCCGCTCAGACCCTCTTCAACGATATGTATGACTTTTGCAGCGATGAAGTAAGCAATGGCTGAAAGGATGGCTCCCTGAAGGCCAAATACCGTTGAAACAATCGCAAAAACTCCCACATTGAGCATCAGGATGAAGTCATTGGTCCCGAACGGAAGTTTTCTGGAAAGCAGTACAGCAAGCATGTCGATTCCATCCAAGGCACCGCCATTACGCAATGCAATCCCGAGGCCCAGACCAAGGATGATCCCGCCGACAACCGTGACTAAGAGCGTATCTCCTTCAATGATGGCCGGCGTGTGATGCATTAATTTGGTCCCGATTGCCAGTGATGCGATACCGAGTATCGAATTGACGGCGAAACTTTTACCGATTTGTTTATATCCCAGCCAGACAAAAGGGATGTTCAGTAAGGCAATCAGAACCCCGAGCGGCAGGCCAAACAGCTTTGACCCGACGATACTCACACCGGTCACGCCCCCATCCGACACGTTATTTGGTATTAAAACGGTTTCCAGGCCATATGCAGCAATGAATCCCCCAAGAATGACCATAAATCCCCGGAAGATCAACTTTGCTTTATTACCGGCCCTGTGCTTTTTAATAGTACTCATGTTATTCCTCTCTTCGTTGATGGTGTTTTTTTAGTTTACCACATTGAGTAGTTTTTTTGTTACGGTGGTGGATGGTGTGCTGAAAGTTGGTTTACCCAATACATCCACAGGTATAATCAGCGTTTGGGTGCAGGTTTTGATAATATATTTCTGTTTTTGATAATAAAAATAGTGCCTGCCTCCATAAATACCCCTGCTTAAACCCATAATCTCTTGCCCATAAGGAATGATATAGGAATGACTACTAAAAACCACTCATTCAATACTAAAACGAACAAAAAACGGGTCAGGGAAGCTGTCCCCACGACCCAACACCCTACCTCCTATTAATAACTCTCCTGAAGGGGGCAAAATGATACATTAAAGCAGCGAGCACGAATACGAGCCCGCAGGCTATAAACACATAAGACAAAAATTGTGCCCCGGAAGTTGTTGCCGTAAACATAAGGGCTCCCAATATAAACTGCAGAACTGCCAAAATTGGCAGGTACAGATTGTAGAACCGTTTTCTGCTAATTAAAAGATACCCTGCCACAATCAATAGATAGAGTAAGCTTATTGCCGTCACGATCGGGAATGCAGGCTTGAACTTGATTGCATAAACAAAATAATCAAGTTTTGAAATGTCACCTGCTTCATTTACTTGCCCGGAAAAAGGAGTGGAATACTCCCATTCAAAGGGCCTGTCCACAATTTCGGAGCCTTCGAACAACGTTGCAAATAAAGAAAAGAACAGGACTCCTATACCAAGTCCGATCTGGATTACAACACGATTCACTTTTATCTCCCCCTCATTTCTGACGCGGACTGAGCAGCCGCAAATTCTATTTCGTCCGATGGATATACATCCGCAAACCATCGGAGCACACCATTATGATGATTGATGACCTGCTGTGCAGACAGTTCACCTGAATCCCATGTACTGTGGGCATCCGCGACTAACGTGACTTTGTATCCTTTACCGAACGCACTCCGGCAGGTCGTGTCCACGCACGCTTCGGTCTGGATGCCTGCAAGATACAGATGGTCGATGCCTTTTTTAATCAGCTCTTTCTCCAATGCGGTGTTGAAGAAAGAATCCGGTGTTGTTTTTTGAATGATTGCATCGAGGGACCGGGGTCTGATTCCTTCGTGTATTTCCCAGCCTTCCGTGCCGTATTCAAGAGGCTTCCCGGCAGGGGCTTGATGTTGTATGTAAATGACTGGGACGCCGGAAGCACGGGCTTTCCCCAGAAGGGTCCGGATGGTGGAAATGAGACGTTTCCCTTCATATACTTCGGCGCCTGCAGGGAACATGCCTTTTTGTACATCGATGATGATTAAAGCTCTGCTCATTACTTTTCCTCCTTTTTCAATTCCTTCCGAATATAAGGTGCACCTGAAGAAACTCCAGCCACATACTACATTACCAGTCTCTCAAGAAGTATACTGAATGCACTTTTACCAGGGGATTTAACGGATCAAGTTCTACTAGACAATTCCAATTATTTCAAAATATATAGACATTCTCAAGAAAAACTTTCATATTTAGTCTCAGCCAGACAAAATCAGTACAGAAAGCAGTAGTGCCTTTTTCTGGAACCATGTAAAATATAAATAGATTCGGACACCTATTTGAACAACAGCAATTTTTGTAAGAGAAAGGAAGTTTAGTAGAATGGGAACATCAGACAAAATCACGATTCAAACCACTGTGCAGGCTCCGGTAGAAAAAGTATGGGAATACTGGACAGAACCGAATCACATCACAAAATGGAATGCTGCCTCGGATGACTGGCATACACCATTCGCAGAAAATGATCTGCGGATAGGCGGAAAATTCCTCTCAAGGATGGAAGCGAAAGACGGCAGCTTCGGATTTGATTTTGGCGGCACCTATGATGAGGTCAAAACAAACGAGGTCATCGCGTATTCAATGGAAGACGGCCGGACCGTCAGTATCACATTTAAAGGTCACGGCAGCGAAACCGAAATCGAGGAGACGTTCGATCCGGATTCCGAGAACCCGGTTGATGTGCAGCGTCAGGGATGGCAGGCGATTTTGGATCGGTTTAAAGAATACGTAGAGAAATAGGATAGTTGATACAGGACCAGCCCCCGAAACATTTCGGAGGCTGGCTTTTGCAGTCTAACATTACCATCCGGTTAGGAGAGCTTATGAATAAACCAAATGTAGAGTTAAGTGAATATAACAAAGAATGGGCAGCCAAATTTGAATATGAGAAAAATCAGATTAAGAACGTGGTCGGCACTGCAATTTCAGCTGTGGAACACATTGGCAGCACCTCGATAAAAGGCTTAACAGCCAAGCCGATCATCGACATTATGGCCGGCATCGACGATTTAAACAGGACGGAAATTCTTATTGAGCCTCTAAGCAAAATTGACTTTGAGTATGTCCCCAAACCGGAATTAACGGATAGAAGGTTTTTCAGAAAAGGTTTGTGGGGCAAAGGAACCTGTCATTTGCACATTTGCGAATTCCAGGGTAAAGAATGGTATGAGAAGTTATTATTCAGGGATTATCTAAGAAACCATCCGCAGGCAGCTAAGGAATACGCTCAACTGAAAAGCGAGCTTGCCGTCAAATTCAAATTCGACCGTCCAGCCTATACGGAAAGGAAGGAACCGTTCATCAGAAAGATTATCGAAGAAGCAAAAGTCGAGATTTCGTAGTCTATGTTCAACCGGAGGCTGGCCAAGGCAGGATTGGTCAACCTCTTGCCTCATATCCCGATATACAACTTTTTTAGTAAGATGCTCTGCGCCATTCCCCTTCCAGCACACCCATCTCCCACAAACTCCAGTACTCCTCTCCGTTTTTTCTGGTATCCCGAAGCAAAGCCTCTTTTTTAAAACCCGACCTTTCGTAACAAGCGATGCCAGCGGTGTTAAAATCGAAGACCCCGAGGATGACCCTGTGTAAATTCAGCTCT
This sequence comes from Bacillus sp. BKU_1, assembly GCA_051294195.1. Lineage (GTDB taxonomy): Bacteria > Bacillota > Bacilli > Bacillales > Bacillaceae_B > Rossellomorea. The sequence goes on from CP193985.1 coordinate 824,000, forward strand.
TCAAAAGCAATCCGCAAGACATTCTTTATCATCTTCCGGCCAATGCCTTTTCCCCTTGTCTGCCGGCTGCCGACCAATACTTTCCCGATTCGGGCTGACCTATTTGTCCGGTCTATTTTCCCCAGTGAGATATGGCCGATTGCTTCACCAGTCTCTTCACTCACAACCGTGTAAATCAGTGTATCAGCCTCTTCATGATTGGCGTTTTCCATGTAACCTTCCAGCTGCTTATGATTCAACGGGTAATCGAATCCCGGGCCTCCCCACTGCAATAAAAATGAAGGCGAATCAATCCAATCAATGAGTTGATCAAAATCAGATTGGTCGAAGTACTCAAGCTTGATCATCTATTTTATCTCCTTTTTATAGTGTCTTTCTGAATGAATAACACCATTTATCATAACCCAGTCGTTCTTCATAAAATCGATGTGCCCCGCTTCGCTGTATACCCGATTCTAATGCTGCGTACTCTGCACCATTCCTCTTTGCCCACTGATGGATGAAATCCAGTAATTTTTCACCAAACCCAGTGGAACGGTGAGAAGAATCAGTAACAAGATCATAAATATATATGTGGCGTTTGTTATAAAAATTGGTCCTCCAACTCACTCCTGCAAGACTGACAAGGTTCCGCTCATGGTAACAGCCAAATAATCTATACCCGTCTTCTCTCATTTCTTTCAGAAGCTCCAAATAGGTTTCTTCCGTCAAATCCGTACGAAGCTGCCTCATGACCGGAAAAGCTTCGATCCATTCATTTTTTTCGGTCAGTTCTTTCATTAAGATCTCCAAGTGCTCACTCCTCATTGATTGTTTACAAAGTACGAAAAACGAATGGTAATTTATTTAATGAGATAGAGGATGCTGGATTAAATAAACCGCCGTCACTATGCTGAAAATACCAAGCAAAGCGATTATAATAAGGGAGACACGTCTTCCTTTATCACCGGTGAAGAATAGGTTCACAAGCAGGTAATACAACACCGCGCAAACCAGCGTGAAGAGGCATAACTCCATGAATTCACCCGTACTCATCTTTATCTCTTCGATTCTTGAAAACCTTCCGCTGTTACTGATTGCGAAAGGAACAGTAAGGCTCTGCAGCAAAAACCCTCCAAACATCACGGTCCCCATAATATTCATAAAATTCCGTGTCCCGTTTTTCTTTGGAACCGCCTGATGGTCAGAATTCCATTCTCCCGCCTCTTCTCTTTGGTTATTTTCCCTTTACGGATGAGGGTGGTGATAGGTTCCAAACGATCAAGTTTATATAGTAATCCACTTCTAAAGTTCTCAAGGCAGATATGTAAAACAGCGTCAATCGTAAAATTCCATATGTCCTTTTTCCTCCTTATAATAATCCACCCTGTCCTCCAGCGTCCCTGTATGAAACTCAAATTTATGACCATCGGGATCTGTGAAGTAAACGGACTTTTTATCCCTTTCTTCCCTTAAACGGCCGGGCAGGATATTTACTTTTAACTTCTTTAATTTATGTATCATATCACTAAATTCCGCCTCTTCTACCGTAAAAGCGATATGTGTGTAAGACTTGTGGATTTCATTTCTCGGGATATCCTTTTCCTCATTGATGGCCAGCCACATTCCGCTTAAATCAAAATAAGCCGTTTTGCGGCCTTTCACCAGCAGCTTCGCTTCAAATACCTGCTCATAAAATAAGATGGATTTTTCTAAATCAGATACTGAAAACAAGAAATGATTGAGACCTTTTATCGGCATCTTCTCACCTCCCATGGTTTGGGCCTTGTCCTGCCAACTGTTTTGTAAAACGCTTAACTGCCTCACAAAACAATTCCTTTTCCTCTAAGAATGGATAGTGATTGCTTTCTTCAAAGATTTCAAGCTGCGATTGAGGAATTTCTTCCGCCATTTCAAACGAGTAAGAAACCGGACACTGAACGTCGTGTCTTCCGCACAAGATAAGGGCAGGCGCGGTGATCAACTTCAGCTTCCGCGTTACATCGAACACATGCAATTCCCTGCTGAAGTAATTCAGCCGGACCACTGACATTTTTTTATGTATTGGCAGTGAAAAATATTGGTCATGCTCCTCGGGTTGAAAAAGTGATAATTTCGTTCTTTCGCTGCTTATCCTCTTTCTTTCAGCTGCACTCAAACCTGGTTGTTTCAGCTTCTCCATGTATTCCTGCATGATTTGATAGTTGGGATGTTCAGGATTATAGATACAGTCTTTTGAAAACGTCATATACTCCCTTGCCGCCGCTCCGGTGATGACAGAGAAGATGAGGCTGTCCGAATGATAAATTCCATACAGGACTCCCAGCATCCCGCCGGTTGAATGGCCGGCAAATCCCCATTTTTCAAAACCGAGGCTCTCTCGAATGGCTTCTAAATCAAAGATTGTTTCCAGCATGCTCAGCTGATACGGTTCGAGGGCTTTTTCCGATGCCCCGGCTTCCCTCAAGTTCACCAGGATGACCTGGTGGCCGGAAGTGAAGGTTTCTGCAAAATAGTCACCCGAATCATTGAACTCTGAGTAATGGTGGGCGACACAGAGCGGTTCGCCGCTGCCTTTTATGAACACTTCGAAGGTACCGCATGAAGTTGTAATCAATCGCCTATCCCAAGTTTGCATATGTACCTCTCCTTTCTGTAAGTCCAGGTTATGCTGACGCCTTGTGGCGTAAAGAAAATTCGACAACAGGCGCAATTATCAGAAAAGTGGCGCGATAAATGAAAAAGTGGCGCAATTATCATGATTCCTGCGCAATTATCCGAAAACCGGCGCAATTAATATTAATATATTAATATTTTCGGTTTTGAACTGCTATATCCCTAATCCATCCTGCTTTCATTTCTTGGAGCAGGCTCGACTATGACACTACCAGCCATCTTTATTCGTTTTTCAACCGCTTATCGTTAAAAAAGGACATTTCTGTCCCTGCGAATAAAATCTATGACCTCCACTCTCCCCCGTGCTCCCGTACAAACGCAATGTCCTTCTCATAATGCTCGATATGCCCCTCATCCAGCATCTTTTGAAAGGCGTCGTCGCCTTCTTCGGCTTTTCGCTTAATCGTCTTACATATCCCTTCCAACCGCAATAAGACCATGTCCACAAAATCGTCTTCAAAATCCATACCGTAGGCTTCAAAAAACAACCGAATTCTCCGCTTGATCCTCCCGGCATCTTTCTCAGAATTATAGAGTACTTCCTCACCCGCTTCAGAATGATAATGCCTGCTTAACGGCACACATGTGTATAGCGTGTAGGCAATGTCATACATCCTCGGTCCCGGACCTGCCACATCGAAGTCGATGATCCCGACCGGCTTTTTATGATTAAAAATGATGTTGTAAATGGCAAAATCATTGTGGCACAGGACCTCATATGGCTGCGGGGTGTTATCAACCGGCTGCCAGTTATCATCAAATGGAAAATCGCTGACCGCGTCATGATAAAGACGCAGCATGTTCGCAATCCCCTCCAACGCCTCATCAGACCACATGTACTCCTTTAAAGGATAGTTACCCGCTTCTCCTTCTATAAATGAAAGGATTTCCCTGCCTTTATCATCGATTCCCAGAAACACAGGGGCGTGGCTGTATCCTTTCTTCTCCAAGTGCTCCAATAGAGTATGAATCTTCGCACTTTCAGGTTTCAATTCGCGGCGGACGGTGTCCTTCAGGCGGTATACACTCGAAACGTTTCCTCCGGAGAGTTTTTCTTCTTGGTTGTTTGACATATTACTTCCCCCCTTAAATTCAATTCTCCTCCTGCTACATATGAAAGAGACAGATGCTACTTTTCCAATCCCATCCCTCAATCCAATTATTTCAAATTTCCGAAAAAACAACAATCCCTTCCTTACAAGCCATGCAGCACTGAGCAGTTTTCTTTTTCACAAAAAAAGGGCCGGGACAAAGTCCCGTGCCAGCTAAGAAGGACATCCGACAATGAAGGAGGTCGGGCTCCCTTGAGCAGTGAATGGAGTCAACGTTTGGAAAGTGGTGGTCGTATTGTCGGTTGCGAAGATTTCCCATGTGATGAAGTCAGTTGCAGCATTTAGTGTTGCGGTTATCGTGGCATCATAGGTTCGGAAAGGTCCGTTGTTGATCCGTCCCCTGATGGTTCCTTCGAGAGTGGCGATCGTGAAGCTGCCCCTGCACGAGATACTGGTCCTTCGTCCTTGTGTGAATTGGAAATTGTCCCCGTTCTTTGCGTTAAACTCGAAGTTGAAGTTATCGACTGACGGATTGCAGATTCCTTCGATACCCGAACCGCACTGAACCACGTTTATATTCAGTGTGCCGGTATAGTCCATCACGTGACCGAACTGGACGACCCGGATATTCGCATCAGGCTGGACACTTCCTGATGTATTCAATCTAAAGCGGCATGGGCATTCCTGTGGAGGGAACGGACAGTTGATTTGGACCGGATAAGTCTGAGATGAGATCCCTCTTCCTCCCAAAGCTGTGAATGCGGTGACCTGAATTGTCCCTGCAGCACCTTGTACGGGAGTCAGGACGGCACTGTAATTACCGTTTGCATCCGTAATGGCAGGGTTTGGCGAGATGAACGCAAGCGGACTCGGCTGAGAAGGCTCGATTGTAAAGAAAACGGCAATGTTTCTAGCTGGAGTATTTCCGCATAATACCCTTCCTGATACCGGTGCTCCATTACAGCCAACCACACCTGCCGGCGGATTGAACGTAAGCGTCTGGCTTTCACATACCAGACATTCAGCCCGGACAAAGTTTGTATTTGAAACCCTGATACCATTTACAGTGGCTTCAGCTGTAAACGGCACACCCTCCTGTGCAGGCGTGATCGGTTGTACGGAAGCGACACTTGAAAACTCTCCATTCGGTCCGGTTATCGGATTTGGCGTCTGAAATTGAAGAAGCGGGCTGCTGAGTGTAACCACTGTATTTGGTACAGGTAATCCTTCACAATGCAAACGGCCGGTGATGATGGTCCTGCAGCTGATCGGTCCCGGGTCATCCAATTCAATTACAGGGCTGGTGCATCTGCAGTTCACCGAAACATTTCGGGCAGGGGACCTCACTTCTTCTCCCCCGATCATGGCAGATGCAGAGATGGTAACTGTTTCAGTCACATTCAATCCTGGTTGAATGGTTGCTGTGTATACCCCATTTGAATTAGTAAAGGCAGGGTTGGGATTGACTGTGACATTACCGGAAGATAAGACGGTTAAAAATACTGGAATGCCTGAAAGCGGCTCTCCGTTACACGTGAATCTTCCAGTCAATTCCCCGCCTGCACATCCCACTGTCCCTCCCGGGGTATTAAGTGTCAGGACCGGAGTTTGACAGCGCAAACAGTCGACGGTGACTGTCCCAGAAGCTGTGGCAGTTTGATCATCGTAGGTCGCTTCAGCGGTAAAAGAAGCCTCCTGCGGCTCGGTTCCGAAATTGACCGTCACCACGGTGGAAAACTCACCATTTGCATCCGTGACCGGCGGAGGTCCGATGATATTCAGGACCGGGGAGGCTGAAATCGTGACAGGGATGGTCGCAACTGGTGAACCGTCACATGTCAGGCGCCCGGATAACGTACCGCTGCAGCTGATCTGACCTGGGTCATTCAGCATGATTTCAAGATTTTCACATCCCGGGCAGATGACTTCATATTGTTCGGGAGGAGCCTTTACTTCATTACCGCCGATTTGTGCAACTGCCACAATCGTGGCTATTTCAAGTGCGCCTGCGAATGGGAGGATCGTAGCCTCATACACCCCGTTTTGATCCGTTACAGCCGGATTCGGGGTCACAATGACCTTCCCGCTCGCAGATTCCACTTCGAAATATACGTCAATATTCGGGATAGGCAGTCCCTCACACGTCAGCCGGCCGGAAATCGGTGTGCCCGGACATTCAGCTTTCGGCAGCTGAGAGGCTGATAGACGGGTGACAGTCGGATTTATGATTGGAGCCGGACAGTTGACGCACTCAACCCGTGCTGTGACGGTGTCGCTGATCTGCTTTTCAATGATCACTGCCTCGGCAGTGAACGAGACACTCGGTATTGGCTTTGTATTCCTGTCCACAATGACTGTAGTGGAGAATTCCCCGCGTTGATCGGTGATTGGGGATGGGTCGGAAAAGGTAAGTCCCGTGAAGGAACTGGAGAGATTGACGGTGACATTTGGAAGCGGCCTGAGGTCACAGCGTACTTTTCCACTTATTGTACCATCGCAGCTGATGGTGCCGATCTGATTCAATCTAATTGTAGGGTTTGTACATATTTCACGTGGAAACAGGCCGGGACAGCCGGGAGGGAAAATAGTTGTCTTTGCCCCCGAGCCGGCGCCCCGTAATTTCTTGCTCATATACTCACATTCCTTTCATAGTCAATACTAGTCTAGATAGTATATGCATACTATGAATCTGAAGTTTCTAAATGAAACTATTTGGGGAATGTGACTAGAGCTTGTATAACTGCTGCTTTTTGCTCCAGAATAAATAATAATCGTTTATCTGGGTTTATAAACATAACACGCCTTACCATCAGGATCCTCCTGCTCAAGATAATAATCTTCAGCCGGCCAGTATCTCTGCTGATATTTTTTCAGTCTTGCTGCATAATCACCAAGATAATGATCACGCCCCAATACTCTTTCGGCCCTTATCTCCCTTGGACAGTTGACATAAATCATATAGTCAAAATAACTCCGCCAGTCTTTCCTTTGCAAAAATACACCTTCAATGAGCACCATTCCCCTGGAAGGCACTACTATTGGTTGATCAACAATTGTGTTTGAAGGATGATCATAGAATGGCAGACTTATGGTGCCGGTATCATGATGAAGGGATTTAAACAAAGCAGATTGAATCAACTGAATATTCCACTGCAAGTGATAATATTCAACCCATTGTTCACGGCCGGTTTCGTAACGATCTTCTGATTTCACAATATAATCGTCGATGTGAAGAGTTAAGAGCTCTAAGCCGTATAACTTTAATTCATCTTCAAGGCGGCAGGCAAGAGTGGTCTTGCCCGCCCCTCCTAATCCATCGATCCCGATAATGAACGGGCGGTCTGGAGATATTCTATTTTGATAGTGAATGATAATAGTTTCGATTAGTTTGGTTACCTCCATCAGGTCCTCCAGTTGATGAATTTCTTAGTTTCAGGAAGCATACGCTGGTATTTATCATCAAGCCTACTCATCAATTTCCAACACAAGAACATCAAACAATTTCCCATCCGCATAAAGTAAGAATGCCCATTCTCCTTTCTCAGGAATGGTGACTGCAGAGGGAGCGTGAACATCTGCACCGTTATTCTCACCGCCAAGATCAATGGTCCAGTCATAACCATTATTCAGAATAGGATGTACAGTCTTGCTTCTGTTATGGAACCCAACAACAGTCAGTTCTGAAGCATCGGTATCCCACAAATGCCACATCCATTTTTGAGTAGTCAGACTTGGGCTATCGGCACCAATGATTCCTGATTTATTCTCATTTCCGATTAGATTCCTTCCGAACGAAACAGCTTTTCGATTCCAATTTATTTTTTCAAAGTCTTGTGCCTGAACGAAATCCGGCAGATCATCGGGGAGGTTAATACGTTTAGAATTTGCATCCACCTTTACGATTACATCACCATAAAAACTGTCATCAAGATAGACCTCATATTTCCATATGCCGCTGTAAGGAACCTGGAAGCTGGCGGTAAAACGCTCCAAGCCAGTGTATCCTGATGAAGGTTCGGTAATCTTTTGAGGAGCAAATACTTGAGTTCGTTCGCCGGTATCTTTATGAACGGCTGATATAGAAAGGTTTTTACCCTCATATTTATTAAAAGGTTCTGTGAAATGAAACATATAGTTATAAGGTTTTCCCGCCTGCAGCCCGGGATCAGGGAATATACTGAAAATGACCTTTTCACCTTTTTTATATTCATGGCGAATGTCCCAAGAGGTATTCGGAGTGCCATTGTGTTGAAGATTATCTGAATTCAATTCAGTCAGGATAAAAATGGCCCCAATACAAATAGCAAATGCCGTTACTGTGAATATGAAAAAAGGATGGGGTCTGTTTTTCTTTGCATGAATATTTTCATGGAGTGAACGTCGGATCTTATTCTTTTGAAATTCCGTGAAATGCTGCCCTTGATGAGTCGTGGAATCCATCGCTTTTTTAAGCTCATTAAGTTTCCCCTCCATCCCCATTCCACCTTTCCATCATTTTTTTCAACCTTTCCCGCCCCCTCTTTAATCTTGTTTTGATCGTATTCGGGTTCAGCTCCAGCATGACCTGCATCTCTTCTATTGAACATTCCTCATAGTAATAGAGCGTCACCACTTCCCGGTATTTCACGGGAAGGGACAACACACAACGGGAAAGATATTCTTCTTCACTGCGTATCATCAACCTCTTTTCGGGCAAATCGTCCTTTGAGGAAAAGAGAGCAAGAAGACCTTCGTTCATGACCACTCTTCGAAAAGCAGAACTCTTCAGCACATCTTTAGATTTATTAATTGCCAGTCGATAAATCCATGCTTTGAATGTTTGAATTTCATTCATCTTTCCATGATTCCTGTAGCAAGTGATAAACACATCCTGAACGATATCTTCAGCAAGACTCCAGTCCTTCACGTAGTTGTAAGCCATCTTGGTCAGCCTCTCACCGTATTCATCCATAATCATTTCAAGCCAGGAATCGCGATTTTCTGAAAAACCTTCATTCTGTATCTCGTTCACCCAAGTTTCACCCCTTCCCCGGTCATTGCTAAGACGATTCAGTTCGCTGATGGTTTCAAAAAATGATAAAAAAGCGCATATTCCGGTGTAGAAATACGCGCTTAATATGGTGCAACCCATGTCTCATTCAGTTTTAAACGGGAAATCAAGCAGAAAGAAATCAGCGTAATCACTCAAGTGATAATCCGCAATATGGGACTCTCCCCGAAACATACAAGTGGCAATCCCCAATTCTTTTGCAGGCAATAAATCCAAGTCCCTGTCCCCGATGGCGAGGTTGATTTTATTTTTCGTGTGCAAATGAAGATATGCCGCCGAATGCGGCTTGCGAGGGAACCCATCGTCAATCGTGACGATATCCGCAAAATAATCCGTCCATCCGTAATGGTCCAATATGGCAAGGACACCATCCCTGTCCTTATGGGTCATAATCACATTACTTCCTGCAAACTTCAGTATATCTTCCACTCCGGCAAAAGGCTTCATATCCACAGGGGACAGCTCTTTCCTTAAGCGTTTCATTTCCTCTGCCTGCTCAGCTGAAATTTTATAAAACCCAATTGCATGAGAAAAAGAAATTTTCAACTTATCATAAATTTCCTGCTCGTCAGCCTCATCCCCGAGCACTTGAGAGAAGACACGTGTGTAGGCAGGATATGTATCGAATAGTGTTCCGTCGAAATCCCATAAAATATTCAATTTGGATCATCCTTTTCTATGAGTTGATTCTGGATTGATTACACCTGAACCTTTTGTCCCTTGAGTAATATTTCAGAATCGATTGTCATCCCCAATTTATCCGCTACTCTTTTTGAAGGAGTATTAGCAGGCTGTATTAAAGCTATGAATCTAGTGATATCAAGCTGGGAGCGCCCATAATTCATAAGGGTCATCGCTGCTTCTGTCGCATAGCCGCTGCCCCAGTAGTCTTTTGAAATCCAATAACCAATTTCAATTTCAGTTTTTCCATCTATCACCTGGGGAACCAACCCTGCGTGACCAATTCTTGATTGGGTTGATGTCGTTTCTAGAACCATCAATCCCAAGTCCCGCCCAGATCTGTATGTTTCGTAAATCCAGTGCAAAAATTGCTTGGCGCCTTCCCGGCCTCTTGTTTTACCCTCCCCAATGTACCGGACCATTTCAGAGTCTGATAATAAGGAATGGAGAAAATCTAAATCGGTATCGGTATAGTTTCAAAATGTTAAACGTTCTGATTGTAAAGTCATGAAATCTCCTTAACTTTTTGTTTTTCCGGCTGGCTGCTCTAACTTAATTAAATATGGGCTTAAAAGAGATCCGATTATCCCCAGGCAAAACCCAGAGCCTATAGTCAGAAAAATATTCGAAAACGGTGAAAGGAACTGGACAAAAACCCACAACGGCCCAATCATAAGCAGGCTGCCCGCCAATCGTCCACTTACCTTAGTAAAATGTTCCTGACCGCAGTCAGGACAGATTAAAGGTTTATATTGCGGTCCCATTAAGTATCGGTATACCCTTTTAAAGCCGAATGTTGAATGACAGTTTTGGCATTGTGGCAGCATGATGAATTTTTCCTTTCATAAGATTAGCAAATGGCGAAAAAGATTACTCCAAAATACCCGTCAGTAACTCCTTATGACTCCTCGACAGTTTTATCAAATCAAAACTCCCGCTGCTGATTGACTCCTTAAGGCGATTCGCTTCATCCCAAGCCAATTCATATTGAAATTGATCGATCATGCCGGTTGATAAGGCATCTTCCAGTTCATCGGCATCCAAAACAATCAGGTCTCCAGAAGGCAATAGGACGAGATCCAAAAACAAATCATCCATCCAAGGGATACCCCGCTCCACTCCGTTATGCTGGATGATATCGATGTACCATTGGACTACCTGCCCCCGGGCATCGAACACAGTTGTCATTGCATGATGTTTATCCTGCGGGAACTGCTGCAGCCACATATAGCCGTCATCCACTATAGAAAGATGTTCTTTCCCGTATGGGACTGTTAACGGTTTTGCGACTTTCACTGTTTCGAGCAACGTGATGTATCCACTGAATTCTGCTGAATCAAGGCGGGTTTGGGCATACTTCCTTTTTAAAATCCGCTTCCAGCCGGAACGGTCACCGAACTTTCTTTTGAGCATGCGCTACCTCCTAAGTATGTCTCCGGAATACAGGATTCAGATGCTGCCAAATTAAGTTCACACTCAGTCCAGCATTTTCACTTTAATCCATCTATCACATTTTCGATTTTGACATCATTTTTATTTCTGAAATCTTTTATCAATTCACTCTTATATTTATTCCATTTTTCAACTTCTTGATCAGGTGCTTCAGCCCCATCCGTCACCTTGTCATATAGCTTGTTTTCCAACAGTTTCCCCTTTATAGAGCTATAGGCATACTCCTGGTAGTATTCTTCAATCGATAGATTCAATTCCTTGAGATCGTTGTCAAAGTTTTCATTTTGAACTTTTTTGGCCGTATTGATCTGAAACTCTATTGTTTCTTGAATCTCTTTATCTGAGACTGATAGTCCTTGAGATTCAGCTTCAACCTTCAAGATGTATTCATCTATCAATTGCTCTATGGCCTGAACTCTAACGGCTGCCGCTTCAGAACCGATTTTCTCCAAGGTCCCGACTCTCTTCTTAATTCTTTCCTCACTCAAGTAATCATCAAGGCCGGCAGCTGCATTACCGTTCGCCCCTGTACCGCAGCCAACCAAGAGTGAAAAAATGAAGAACATGAGCGTCAACAATAATTTCCCCACTTACTTTTCAACCTTTCTGCTACTTTTTATTGAATCGGCACCCAACCCGATTTACAATGTCAATACTCCTCAATCGTCTTCCTAAACCCATAAAACTTCCTATAATCCTGATCTTCATAGAAAGTTCTTGATGTCGACGACCCAAGCAGGTCGATCCTCGTTTTGGGATAGAAGTGATGAACGAACTTGATCAGCTCGGACCCGATTCCCTGTCCGCGGTAATCCTTGTTGATCAGCACTTCGCAAATGTAGGTGGTTACATTTTCGTCCGTGAATCCCCTCACGTATCCTGCGAGGGTGCCGCCGTCGAACACCAGGAATCTTATATTTGAATGAAGCCATGCGTTCTTCGTATCTTCTTTCTTTTGTACGAGATTGTTCCATTCTTCTTCGGCATTCAGCTGGTTCACCTGGTCAAAATCAGCTTCCTCGAATTCTTTCAATCTATATGTTTTTCCGTTTTTCAATGATAATTCGTGCATTGCTACTTCCCTCTTTCTAGTTATTTCTTTCACCAAGGAACTCTGTTTCAAGCTCCTCTTCTATGAGCTTTCCGTCAAAATAAACCTTATAGGCCTTTGCCTCGGGACGTGAACTGACGATTTTATGGATAGCTCCGTCAATATAATGAACTGCGGCCCCATCATCTTCTGCGATACCCGGCTGGATTTTACCGGATTCGATTAATGAATGATAGGCCGGCCTTCTCTCGGTTTCCCCATCGAAGTGAGGACAGTTGCTGCCTTTCAGGAAGCCAAGGCATTTTATTGGATCCAGTCCATTGCCAAAAGAGCCTGTCACCCCTTCTTCATACCAGCAGATCGAACCCGCACTGATCCCTGCGAGCATGATCCCCTTCTCCAATGCTTTTCTTAGAATAGGTTCCAATCCCCATTCTTTCCACAGTGCAAGCAGATTCTTCGTATTCCCGCCTCCGACGTAAATGATGTCTTTCTCTAATAAATATCCATCTAAATCTCTTGTCGGCGGATTAAATAATGATAAGTGGGATGGCTCACATTGTTCTTTTTCAAAAAACTTGTAAAACCTCGAAATGTAATCCTCCGAATCACCGCTTGCTGTCGGGATGAAGCAGACCTTTGGATTGGATTTATCTGATTGGGCAAGTATGTAGCGGTCCAATAAAGGATTCTCCGGTTCCATCGAGAAGCCTCCGCCGCCCAGCGTGATAAGTTGTTTCATCTGACTCACAGCCTTTCGCTAAATTAAATGGTAAACAAGACAATCATTAGAAAGATACAAGCCGCGACACTTATATACCCATACTCTTTCCGTCCTTTTTGAAATTCTTCAAGCCCCATTACAAGCAGCATGACGCCCATTAAGAACAGCATGTATGGCAGCAGCCAGACATTATCCGTGAACAATCCGTAGCCAGCCATCGTTATGATGACCACGGATAGAATGATTCGTATTATTTTCAACTTCAATGTATTCTCCGTGGATGTAGCGGGCTGGTACCCCATATTACATTTCCCCTTCCTTTATCCATCTCCTGATCTGGAAACTCCCGAAAACCGATACCACAAGGAGAGTGATCATCGCAATGACCCAGACACTCAGCCTGTTGGTTTCCCGCAGTCCGGCTGCATACATTAAAGTGAATGTGGAAACACCGGCAAACATGAGATAGCAGAAGACATTGGGGATGATCCACATCATTCTTAACCTTTGATTTTTTTCCATTAAGACGGCTCAGCTCCTTAACGAGAGGTAAGACACAGAGTTAATGAGTATGATGGACAATTCCCCTGGTTCACAGAAGCGGCTTTGTCAAATCCATCATCGGTTTGAATCCGCTCTTTTCATAAACGCTTCTGCCTGTCGAACTGGACCACAGCCTTGCCCGTTTGGCTCCATTTTGTTTGAGCCATTCACAGACTTCATCTGTTAATGTCGAGCCGAGACCTTTATGCCGGTGATTTTCAAGCGTATATACGGAAATCACCCAGCCGAATAGGCTTTCTTCCTCTGCAAGCGGATAGGGATATTCTGTCCTGATCAGCCCTCCTGCACAGGCTGCAATCTGATTACTTTCATCTACAGCCACCCTGAAGATCAACTTTCCAGCTTCATATTCTTTTATAAATAAGTTTTTTACTTCTTCTACCCTATGTATATCCGGTTTCGTTATGCCGTCTATTTCACTCATCTCGCAAGCCATTCTGTGCCAGTGGTCAGCCATGAGCGGAATTTCGGCTTCTGTTGCATTTCTTGTCTTGTACATGACTGTAAACCTCCTATAATCCTGTGACGTTGGCCCATCTCTTTAAAAATGGGTCAACGTACCTGTCCCCCCGTCCCGGGAAGGGTGATGGTGAAGGTTGTGCCTTTGCCGAGTTGGCTTTGGACGAGGATTTCGCCTTTCATGCGTTTGACGATTTGGTAGCAGACGGTGAGGCCGAGGCCTGTGCCTTTTTCTTTTGTTGAGTAGTAGGGGCTTCCCAGGACTTTTAGCTGTTCCGGGGGCATCCCTGCTCCGTTGTCTTGGATGGTGATCACTACCTGTCCGTCTTTTCCCCTGGCTGCTGCAGTGATCTCACCGTTTTCTTTTACGGCTTCGATTGCGTTTTTCAGGATGTTGATGAAGACTTGCTGGATTTCCAGTTTCAACCCTTTCCCCATCAGCCCTTCCTCAATGTCTTTTTTGATTTCAATGCTGTTCATGACCGCATAGGTGGACATCACTTCTACGGATTCATTCATGGCATCAGTCAGGCTGAACGCTTCATATTCTTCCGTCTGCGGCTTCGCGAGCGATAGATATTGATTGATCACTTCCTGTGCCCGGTCCAGCTCCTGGATGGAAATCTTGATGAATGTCTTTTGTTCATTCGACAAACCTTCTCCCTGCAAGAGCTGCATGAATCCCCGGACGGTCGTCATCGGATTACGGATTTCATGTGCGACCGAGGCTGCCAGCTGGCTTACAACATTGAATTTTTCCGCTTTTATCAGTTCCTTTTTGATTCTTGCCTGCTCCAGCCTGTTTTCAATGAGATACACGCTTATTAACAACGAAAACCAAATGACCATTGTGGAGCTCATCAATAGGGGAAGCTGCTCCAGCATACCTTTTGAAAGCAAGAAGATGGCCCTTGTACACGGAACCAATAAATAAAAGAGGGAAATCATAAGAAGCTTCTTCTTCCATTCAGCCTTTCTATACCATTTGGAAAAAGGAATAAGGAGCAAGCTGTAGATTGCATAATTCACCAGTGAATTGAGGAATACATGATCTGTGAATAAACTGGCCGCCAGCAGTACAGTAACCACTACATATCCCACTCTCTTTCCTCCATATAAAAAGGCAAGGATGACCGGGACCACTTTAAAGTCATACACATATCCACTTGAATAGACCACGGGAAAAACCATCGTAAATATGACAATCACAATATTCATGGCCAGAAACTGCAGATTAAATCCTTTCGTGCCAAATTCTGATTCCCTTGCAAACATCTGAAAAAGAAGGATGGTAAATAAAATAAAGACAACATGCAAAATTAAATGGTGGACCGTCTCTAACATACAAGAACCCCTTTAGGATAAAAGCACGAAATTTTAGTCATCTACCCTAAAACTTCGACACCTTTTTTCCATTTCCCTTCTAGATCTTGCCAAAAAGAGACATGGAGACAGGTACCGCGGCCCATTTTTTACAAGAGTTAACCTGGCAGCGACCAGAGAATTGAAACATCTGGAAAAAGATTTATTCGCCCGCATAATCAAGCATTCAATTTCACATAATAACGGAGCGATACATGCCCCAGCGTCCTGGCGGGGATGACATAAAAAATAAGGATTGGTTCCCTATGATCTACATATACAACGATTTCGGCGGTACTCATACAACATCCCTTGCTGCCGCCTATCACTTAAAAAAACTGCCTCAATCAGAAAGAGTACTGACATCAGAAGAAATATTGAATGTTCCCTATTTCAATCAACTGACAAAGAAGGATTTCGGAAAGCTGATTTTCCATGGAATCGATGATGAAGGAAGCCCGGTGTATACAATCGGGAGAAAGAGAAACAAACTCGTTGTTCCGGCATTAAAGGAGTTGACGATGCTGCTTCAGCACAGATTCCATTTTGATGAAAAAATCATCTTTTCCAACACTTCACCCACCGTCCCGATTCCCATGTCAATCGGCGGATTCTTATCGAGAACGCTGAAAATCGATTCGCTGGGAGTGCCATTATTGGTAAAAGGTGCTCAGCAATGCTGCGACAACATCTACCGCTTGGTGGAAAATACGAAAGAAACAGCAAAGATCCCTTGCAGGGATAATGTGATCATTTTGGAGAATGAGATGTTTAAGTAACTGGATGGAGCCGGGGATGCATACCGGCTCCTTTCGCATACAACTATTGCCGGTTGACTGTTTTGCAGTACCTGACCCGGTTTTCACCGTTACCGCAGATATGAAGCAATTTTGGTTTGTGCGGGTAAATAATCAGTCCTTTTAGGATTGGGCAAAAACGTCAATGATCTTATCGCAAATGTCATGATGGGCGGTCCCGTCAAAATTAAGTAATACAACCACTCCCAAGTTAAGCTCGGGGATGATTGACATCAAAGACCGAACAGCCATCTGGCCGCCTCCATGTTCCACAATCCTCACACCCTTATACTCGTCTGTAAACCATGCAAGCCCATAACTTCTGACCTTACTCCCGAACTGCCATTCCTCGCTGACAAGATGGACGGACTGCTGCATTTCCTCAACTAATTCTGAAGATAAAATATCCGTTTGTTTTGACAAATGAAAGGATAAATATTTCGCCATATCGTTCGCCGTTGAATACAAATATCCAATGGGGGCAGACAGTGTATTTTGTGGAAAAGGTGTTTCGATTTTCTCTTTCCCAAGATAGTACCTGGCACTATTTGCATCTCTTTTCACTTCATTTGGGTCACTCATGGTCCGATCCATATTCAAGGGTGCTAAGATCTCATTTTCAAGGTGGGTTTCCCATTTTAACCCTGTCACCTTTTCAAATAGGTCTCCAAGGATCACATATCCATCCGTACAATAATTCCACCCCTGCCCAACAGGGTACTCCAATTCTACTTTTTCAAACCACTTCGTGACGTCTTCCCTTGTTTTCACTGAATCAATCTCTTCTTCAGTAAGATCATAGTAATCTAATGCTTCTTGAAATTCAGTCGGTGTATCCGAGAATATTTCTCTGACGTTTGGAGCCGTCATATTGCCGATTCCCAAATCTGAAGGAAAACCTGCAGTATGCGATAAGACGTGGCGTATCGTGATCATATCGCTTTGCAGTTTATCCTTCGTTCTAAAATAAGGGAGATGCTGAACAACGGGATCATCCAATGAGACCATGTTCTTTTCAACAAGCTGCATGATGGAAAGGGCCATGAAATTCTTTGAAATACTTTGAATGCTCATCACAGTGTCTCCATCAATCGGCTGTTTGTCAGGCTGAATCCTTGAGTATCCAAACCCTTTGGAATAGATGGTGTCAGATCCTTTGACAATGGCGACACTCACTCCTGCTCCATCCTGCTCTCTCATGAGCTGATTTATGTAATCCGATATGCTGTCTAGTTTGCTGTTGGTTGATTGATTCATATGAGACTCCTTAATGTTGTGTTTTGAATTTCTCTGGCAGGGAACTCTTTTCTTGCGCGGCCACCCTGAAGTTTTTTATATGGGATGAGCAAACAGTAAGTACTTTATTGCATTAACTAAGGCGTTAGTAATCACAAGGAAAATTCGACAAGTGGCTCGATAACTGGAAAAGGGGCGCAATTATCCTGAAAGCGGCACCATAATACGGCTGGAGCGCGTTTTCAAAGGCTTAATAGACAGTCACTACTAACAAAAATGAGGCTTCGCCTGCAGAGTTTTCTCCTGTCAGTCTAAAAATAATCAATTCAAGCTGGTTGCTTCCTGTTAGATCATTGCAATCGTCACGAGCGCAGTGACCGCCACAATGCCAAGTGAAGCAGCCAAGAAAGGGGTAAATTTCAAATTAAATACCGTCACGGACGTATCACTGGGAATCTTCACTGCGTACTTCATGAACACTCTTTCTTCGTTCACCAGGTGACTGGAATAATACGGGGAGAAGAAATTGATGCAGAGCAGAATAAAGCTGGCTATAAAGAATGTGTTTATCAGACTGAAATGATTCAAGGTCCCAATCAAAACAGTTATGGCTGTGAATAATATAAATAAAAATAAGCTCATGAACAGGAATAAGGTCATTTGATTAAAAGCTGCAGAAAACCTTTTGTACACCCAGTTATCAAACTGTTCCCATCCTTTCGACAGCATCACAATGGCTGCAATCCCTAAGAATATATTGCAGAACGCTAAAATAAGCATGGTTTCCCTCCTGACCTCATGAAGGCAAAATGATGCCATATTGCTACAAGATCGTCACATCCCTTAATCAAAGCGGGACAATCACAAGCTTACTGACTTCCCTTACTCCGCTTCAATATTAAAACTGGTAAAAGGCTCATCATCTACAGCTACTTCAACCTTCCAAACCCCCGCTCTTTCCAAGGCGAATTTCGCGCCGCTCCTGTTGTTATTAATTACTGCTTCATAAAGATCGAAGTTCTCTTCCGTTTCCTCGTGAGTAGCCGTCATACTGTACTTTTTCCCGTTGAAATCAGTCGAGTCACCTAAAAAATAGACCTCATAATGCCGGCCCTCTCCAACCGGGAAAGGAGGTTCATCGGATGAACCGTTCACCTTAACGATTTCGAATTTGCCTTCTGTTCCATACATTGGCTCTTTTTTAACTGTCTTCGAGTCCGACATCGCTATTTCATCACTTTTTTCTGTGCAACCGGATAAACTGACTGCTGCAAAAATGCAAATTAAAAAGATAATAAGTTTTATTTTCACGCTAAGTTCCTCCCCTATTGGTTGGAAAAAGCAGCCTTCACCGGACTAAGGGACCTGTCCCATTGCTCCCTCCGGCTCACTTGCAGCCAGTTCATCGACGAAAGGAAGAACATAACTTCTGTACTCCTCCGTCAGTCCTTCCGGCAAATCATTCAAATTGAAATACTTTAACTCTATGGATTCTTTCTCGTCGATACAAATATCCCCTTTTGCATCCCTCGAAACAAATACAGCGGTGACTGAATATAATTCATCTCCGTTTGCTACTTTAAAATAATAATCGGGACCTGAAAATACGCCCAGAAGCTTCAGTTCACCTACTTGGAGTCCGGTTTCCTCCATCACTTCTCTCCTTGCCGTATCCTCAAGGCTTTCCCCGATTTCCATCAGTCCTCCGGGCAGCCCCCAGCCACCGTCCGTCCTATGTTGTAAGAGCAGTTCATTGAATTCATTCAGGATCAAGACCACGGAGCCGGTTAAAATCAATGGTCTGCTGCCGACTTCTTTTCGCAGGTCTTTTACGTAGTCCATATGCAGGGACCTCCTTTTCGGTATTGTGGTGAATCACTTCATGGTAAATCCCAGCAGGTGATCGGAAAATAAAATAAACTCCTCCAGATATATAGGTCCATTCGGGGAAGCTAACGGTGTCAGCTTAACGTCTTTCAAGTAAATACATGCTGATAGATTGACGATTGTCTTTTCCTTAATATCGATTTCCGGATTAAGCTCGTATTCTTGCAATGAACGGCCAAGTATCGGTTCCTCATCCAGGTGTTCTGCCAGCTCCATCTGAAAATCAGCTTCGATCAACGCGGATTGTGTTACATAAACCAGCTTCTTTGCTTCTGGATACTTCTCTTTAAGTTCCTCGATCTTTATCTGCAGTTCCACTATGGTTAACTTTTTAAAGTCGATTGCCTCTTCTAATTCTTTACCTTTCATGGCTGCCTCCTAATTTATATAGAATGGTAATACAGTGAACGGGACGCAACTATTTAATCCCCTTTACTGACAGAGTATTAACCTGAGCAGGATCCGACTCCCTGATTTGCCCGTCATACTCCACTTTCACCTTGTCTCCAACTTGAAACCTCTCTGTATCATTCACTGATAAATCGATTAATACCCGCCCAGTGAAATTCCCTTTTTCAACTTGATCTATTGCTCTGTTTTCAAGGATTTCTTCAATCCTTCCTTCGAATGATACGCGGACGGCATCGTTTTTATCCCTCAACTCATTGGTTTGACATGCCGCGAGTAAACAACTGACCATAACAAAGATTCATAATTTCATAGAGAGTTTCACTGAACATTCCTCCCCCATGTATATACTTAATCAAAAAACACATCTTCCCCCCGGTTGTACAAATGCCTGAACATCATCCGGATCTGAGACTCAGTATTCCTCGCAACCGATAAAGCGGGAAGTTCATCTTCCCCAAAAAAACCGACGGCGCTCGTTTCGATTCCTTTTTCAGGCTGCCCGCCGATGATGTCACACAGGATGAATAGTTTATAGACATGGTAAGGCGAAGGCGGATGCGGGTGGCATTTTTTATCCAGCACGCCAAGAAGCTTCACTGCCTTTACGTCAAACCCGGATTCTTCCTTAACTTCCTTCACCGCGACTTCTCCGGGAGAAAGTCCAATGTCACCCCAGCCGCCTGGAAGCGACCAGTCACCGTCAGCCGTTTCCCTGACCATCAACAGCTTGTCTCCCTTGAATACGACCGCCCGGATATCCACCTTTGGCGTGGCATATCCCGTTTCATTGGCAAACAAATCCCGTATCAAAGTCCCATCAGCCCCAGTATGATGCGCCATCATTTCAATGCTCATCTCCCGAATCATTTCAAAACGTTCCAAATCATATACATCCTTGGAATAAGTCAACCCTGCCTGCGAGATTGCCTGCAGCTGCTTTGCCCATTCCAGCCATTTCGGTTCCACAATGAATCACCTCACCTTGATTGTACCAAATATTACCTGTTTTTAATCAGTAAACTCAGAATATTTTTCATTTTCATCCAGGATATTCGTAAGCCGTATCGAATGTAGTAAACGGTAAGTGTGGCAACCAAGAGTGATGTGACAATGTAGAATTGAGAATTCAAAGGAGTGAAAACAATGGAAAACCTGGGTCCCGCCCTTACAAATATCGCAGTCGCCCTGTTATTGATCGGATTGAACATTCACCTTTTAAATGGAAAAATAAAGATGAACCACTTCTATGGCATGCGGATTGGCAAATCATTCGAGTCTGACGAAATGTGGTACAAAATCAACAAATTCGGGGCAAAACAATTCATCATATGGTCCATCCCATTGCTGATCGCCGGCATCGCCTCCTTTTTCCTGGATCCTTTTTCCGAGCCGGTATCCATCATCCTGACATTTATGCCATGCCTGATTATCATCGTTCCCACTATCCATGTCTTACTCTACTCTAACAGGCTGTAATGCGGGTCAGGGGGACAGGTCCCTTGACCCATTTTGAGCAGGGTTTTCGTGAATGTGTCTGGCTAAGCATCATCCAGATGCAAAGAAAATTCGACAAGTGGCGCAATTATCGTTAATCCTGCGCAATTACCTGGAAAGTGGCGCAATTAATTGTATTCCGGCGCAATAACTTTGAAAGTGGCGCAATTATCATGACAACAGCACAATGAATATTAATATATTAATAATCTTGTTATTTTAATTCTCTTCGCTGCCCGCTGGGAGTGTTTATTTTCATAAGTTTGCCTGATTGGTTTAAAAATTCCCGTAACTTACTCTTAACACTCCTATTTAGTCAAAAAGAGCCGCTCGGACAGGTAGCGCTGCTCTTTCCAAAACCATGCCATCACCTCGCCCTCGCCAGCCGCCGTTCACCAAAACTGATAGGAATAAATCTTCTCCTCACCCGTCACCATATCCTTCACCTTATACCGGTTCTCCTGCACTTCATCCTCACCGATAATAATGACGTTCCTCACTCTGTCTTTATTTGCTTTATCGAGGAGTTTCCCGAGTTTTTTGCCGCTCATGTCGCATTCGACTTTGTAACCATCGGCTCTCAGTTCATTCGCCAGCAGCAGAGCTTCCTTCCCCGTTCCCATCGGGATTACAAAGTAGTCCAGCCCGGATTCAATGGCAGTCTTTTTCCCGTCAATAGCCGCATAGATCACGTCCAGACCAAACGAGATGCCGACAGTCGAAAAGGTTTCATCCGTCCCGAGGAGTCCCCCGATGGCATTGTCATATCTGCCTCCGCTGCCGATGCTTGATTTCATCGATCCGTCTGTTAAAAACAGCTCGTAAATGGTCCCCGTATAGATCTCCAGCCCCCTTGCCAGGAACGGATTGAAGATGCACTGGCCATCAATCCCCAGATAATCGATGACAGACATCAGCTCCCGCAATTCCTCCAGCCCCTTTTTCACCAGTTCATTCCCACGGGAATAAGGTCCAAAATAATCGAGGGACCGATTGTCTTCGTCCGTCAGGAACCGTTCAATTGATCGCTGTGCCGCCTCCGAAACCTGCAGTTCACTCAATTCAGAGATAACCGCCCCTGTCCCGACTTTTTCAAGCTTATCTAGGATCAACACCGCTCTATTGGTTTTTTCAACCGGGACTCCGAACACTTCAAGGATTCCCGTCAACAGCTTCCGGTTGTTGTACTGGATCACTACATTCAGACCCAGCCTGCGGAACGCCTCCAATCCCATCGCCATCAGTTCTGCTTCCGCCAGCTGCGAGTCCACCCCGACGATATCAACATCACACTGGGTAAATTCGCGGAACCGTCCAGCCTTGATCGGGCCATCCCTGAACACTTTCCCGATTTCATATCGTTTGAAAGGCATCTTCAGACCCGGGTTCATCGCCGCCACTTTTGCAAACGGAATCGTCAGGTCATACCGGAGGGCGAGATCCCTCCCGCCCCTGTCAGATAAGGTGTACATCTCCTCAAGAATTCCAGACCCTCCGGCATATTTCGAAGCGAGCAGTTCCGTATAATTCAAGATCGGCGTCTCGAGCGGCTTGCACCCGTATTGGATGAAGACATCCTCAAGCGTCCGCCTGATTTTGCGCCTCACCGTTTCCGCATCCGGTAAATAATCCTGTGTCCCTTTTACATTCTGATAATCCATCTTCTTCATGATTTTCTCTCCTTTTTTTGTAAAATAAAAAACCGCACCTGATATAAGTGAAAACTTAATCAAATACGGTTCATGAGAAATAACCTTCCTATTTGCGATTTTTTATAAAAATCGGATAGCAAGGTTACTCGATATGATGATGTAGTTGTAAGAATGATTTCTGTATCGCGTTAACCATTATTACTCACCTCTGAATTTAGATAAAGGTAACATATGGGAAAGGGGAAATCAATAGAATTCTCTAATTCTAATAAAAACCACAGGTCGCTCTAATTTTCAACAACCATTTCCCCTTCTCCTTCAGGGATTTCAAACCCTTTAAGATATGAAGTCAACAGTTCTTCTGAAATTGGAAACGAGTTGGCATCAAACCGTTGATTGCGCAAGGCGAGCCGTTCGCGCAAATCATCGGGGTGTACCTTCAAATAAATGAGTTTCCATTTGCCTCCGGAATCTTCAATGAGTTTTTTATATCGGTCCCTCCTGGCACGGTCCCAGAAGCTGAAATCAATCACCACTTCCTGCTTCTGGCTGATCAGCCCGATTAACCTGTTTCGCAAAGTCTCTTCCGCTTCTTTTTTGTATTCCTCTATTTTTTCGATAGGGAAGTCCACCCCGTACCTGCCCCTGGTCGCCCATATTTCTTCATCAATGGAAAGACGCACAAAGCCTTCCTTCTCCAACCCTTTAGAAAACGTGGTCTTCCCTGAACCTGCGATACCGCACATCATCACCACCAAAGGCACTTCTTTACTGCGATCACCTAAAATCCGTTTAAAATCAAAGCCTTCAAACATCACGCCACCCCCGTACTTCTTTCTTCACGGCTTCATTTGTTCATGTGTATTCAGTGTAAACATTCTACGCCTGCAGTGTAAGAACATACCGAAAAAATAAAAAATAAGCCGTGGCACCTGCCACTGTTTCACGCTAAGCAAACAACCGCCCAATCTCATATCCGACAAACGCAAGCAGAATCCCGCCGCCGTAACAAATCACATTATACAGGATAAAGTCCTTTCTTCTTTTGTCGGCATGAAGCTGGATCCCTTCAAGCTTGAATGTGGAGAAGGTTGTAAATGAGCCTAAGAATCCAGTACCAAGCAGGAGACTCCATATTTCGCCGGTCCCTTTTCCGATCAGCAGACCCAGCAGGAAAGAACCAAGAATATTCACGAACAGCGTGGCGGCCGGCAGACGGAAGCTATGGTTTTTATTGAAATATTGACTGGCTGAATAACGGGCGATTGCTCCGAAAAAACCGCCAATCCCCACTAGTAAAAACGTGAATAAGCTCATCTTGCCGCCTCCCCTTTCTGCATGCGGAAGCCGATGCGGCTCATCGCCAGCCCTCCGAGAATGCTGACAGCAACATAAACAGCCCCCAATAAGATGTGCCCATTTTCAAAAAGGGCAACCGTTTCTACGCTCAATGTGGAAAACGTCGTGAATGAACCGACGAATCCCGTCGCGATCGCCATCTTCAAATGTCCCGGCAGTGAAAACCTCCTGACAATTCCTGTAGTAAAAAGGGCAAGCACAAAGCTTCCGATCAAATTGACGGTAAGCGTCGCATATGGAAACAGACCGCTTTCATCAAAGAATGCATGACCGACCCAGTAACGGAGCATCGCACCCAGCGCTCCTGCGAGTCCGACCGATAAATAAGGTATCATGATAATTCCTCCAAACCCGAATAATTAAATACAAATTTTACCATTAATAAAAAAGACTCCTGCCAGCAACAGAGCACTGACAGGAGTCAT
Organism: Bacillus sp. BKU_1; assembly: GCA_051294195.1. Lineage (GTDB taxonomy): Bacteria > Bacillota > Bacilli > Bacillales > Bacillaceae_B > Rossellomorea. The sequence continues at coordinate 848,311 of CP193985.1, forward strand.
TAGCCTTCCGGCGGTTAAAGGTGAACTCCATCACCTGTATGGTTTCTAAAAATATCATACAGTATAATTGCTCGTCACCGCAAACCTCCGCGGTAAGTATACTGGTAAAATTCGTGTATGACTTTTCAGGATCTATCGTTTTTATGCACTGATTCTGAATAAAAAGTGTCCCATACGTTAAAAAAACTGCTTCATCAAAACCGCATTCACTCAACATCCGTCGGCTTTTGGAGTTGATCATCATATCGGTCAATGAACAAATTCCCTTTGCTGTTGACCACCGCAAAATAGATGTCCTTCAATTGGACATTTCTCATCCTGCATTGATTCATGACCCACTCTTCGCTGTATCGGCCGCCCATATTCTTAGAGATGATTTCCCCCTCCATGATCAGTTCAACAGGAAGGATACTGTGGGTAGATGTCATCGAAAAATCGCTTTTAGTCGTCGGCAGGAAAGCTTCTTTTTTCAGAATGGATAATTCACCGCTGACCTCGAGTAGAGCATATTCCACCCTTGTGATATCAAACACATCTTTTTCCCTTAAAAGCTGGTTCAAATCATCGAGAGAAAACTTCATTTTCTTCATATTGTGGTCCAGAACCTTGCCTTGCTCGATTAAAACGGTAGGTCCGCCGGAGATCCATTTTCTCAGTTTCCGGCTCTTGGTGGATAGAACCATCGCAAGATAAAATAAAGCGATCAGTGTGATGTAGGAAATGAACATATATGTAAGTTTGATATCGAGATTGAAGGCCATATTCGCTATCAATGAACCAATCGTTACGGATAACGCAAAACTATAATGATTCTTATGCGAATTGATATGCTTGCCGACGGTGAAGGTGACCAGCAATAACACGATAAAACTAATGATAGACCTGACTGCAGTGATCAAAATATCGTCCATACCATAAGAACTCCTGTAGGCGGCATTTATTTTCATTGTGCCGAATTTATTTTAACCTCGTAATCGCGTGACATAGTCTGGGAATTCGACTCATTCACCAAAAAGCGGGCAGCAGTACCTGTCCTACTGACCCGGGGAACAACCCGGATCAGACCCGCTCACCCCATCCAATGAAAATCAAACCCAGGGTCATCAAGGTCGATATGTTTCGGTACCTCACCTTCAGGCATTTCCCCGTCTTCGTTCAAGTAGTAATGCCTGATCGGCTTGAGGCTGTCATCCAATTCGTAGACGAGCGGGATGCCGTTTGGGATATTGAGGGTGACGATGCCATCGTTCGGGATATGATCGAGATGTTTGACAAGTGCCCGGAGCGTGTTGCCGTGCGCGGATACAAGGACTCGCTGGTTACTCTTGATGCTCGGTGCGATGGTTTCGTTCCAATACACAATTGCTCTTCGCTCGGTATCCAGCAGCGTTTCCGAAAACGGGACATTTTCCTCTCCAATCGAAGCATATTTCGGGTCTTCAAGATCCTTTTGATGTGCTTCGGCTGTGCTGTCCGGAGGCCTGACCTCAGCGGATCTCCTCCATTCATAAACCTGTTCCTCGCCAAACTTTCCCCTGACCTCATCCTTGTCGAGTCCTTGCAGCCCTCCATAATGCCGTTCGTTCAGTCTCCACGATTTATAGACCGGGATCCAGACAAGATCCATCTCATGAAGCATGATCCACAGCGTCCTGATCGCACGCTTCAAGACTGATGTGTGAGCTGCATCAAAGAGATAGCCATGTTTTTTCAGGATGGCCCCCGCAATCCTCGCTTCTTTATATCCATCATCAGTCAGGTCTACGTCCGTCCAGCCTGTAAACCGGTGCTCAAGATTAAAGCGGCTCTCGCCGTGACGGATAAACACAATCTTCTTCATCACTCATCACCCTGATCCGTTTTTTTCAGTATGTGCATCCAGGGAAAGAATTATTTTCACCGGAATGTACAACACTAATCCTATCTAGATATGAAGAGGTGAACGAGTGATGTTCAAACAAACAGCAGGTGAAAAATTAATCGAACAGCTGATCGAATGGGGCGTAGATCATATTTACGGGATGCCCGGCGACTCGATCAATTCCATCATCGAGCCTTTACGGAAAGCGAAGGACAAGATCAAATTCATTCAAGTCCGCCATGAGGAGGCCGGGGCGCTGGCCGCTGCCGCCTATGCAAAATTGACAGGGAAACTTGGCGTTTGCACTGCGATCGCCGGTCCGGGTGCCATCCATCTGTTGAACGGTTTATATGATGCGAAACTCGACAAGGCACCGGTCCTTGCGATCACAGGCCAGGTCGAAACGGATTTGATGGGAACGGACTACTTCCAGGAAGTGAATCTCGACAGACTGTTCGACGACGTTGCTGTCTATAATCAGCGCATCATGTCGGCCGAGCAGCTTCCGGCCGTTGTCAACCAGGCGATCCGTACCGCCTATGCGAAAAAAGGAGTGGCTGTCCTGACCATTCCGGATGACATCCCGCGTTTTGAAGTGGGTAAAGAAGCGCGGATCACGACCAATTTTACCGTCAACCAGGAGCTTTCACCGCAGAAGGATGATTTGAACAAGGCGAAGGTTCTGATTGAACAGGCTGAACGGCCGGTCATCCTCGCAGGAAATGGCGTCCACGGCGAAAGGGAAACCCTGCTTGCTTTTGCTGAAAAAATAGGGGCTCCTGTCGTTTTGACTCTGCCCGGAAAAGGGGTCATCCCAGATAAGCACCCGTATTGTCTTGGCGGGCTCGGCCTGATCGGGACGAAGCCGTCGTATGAAGCGATGCAGGAAGCGGACTTCCTCATGATGATCGGGACCTCCTTCCCGTTCACGGGATTCCTGCCTGAACATGCAAAGACCATCCAAATCGACATTGACCCGACACAGATCGGAAAGCGCGTTCCTGTGGATGTCGGACTTGCCGGTGACGCAGGTGCTACCCTCAGGTGGCTCACCGATCAGATTTCCAGGAAGGAAGACCGGGAGTTTTTAGAAAAGAATCAAGAACGGATGAATAAGTGGTGGGAAAAACTCGAGAAGCAGGAAGCGGACGAATCCGAACCAATCAAGCCGCAGCGCCTCGTCCGTGCGCTGCAGCAGGTAGTGTCGGAGGATGCGGTCATGTCGGTGGATGTCGGTAACGTCACGGTGTGGATGGCGAGGCATTTCCACATGACAAATCAATCATTCGTCATCTCCAGCTGGCTCGCCACGCTCGGCTGCGGCCTCCCTGGTGCGATTGCAGGAAAAATCGCCTTCCCGGACAGACAGGTATTCGCGGTGTGCGGAGACGGCGGTTTTGGCATGATGATGGCCGACTTCGTGACGGCCGTAAAATATGACCTGCCGATCGTGGTCGTCGTGATGAACAACCACAAAATCGCCATGATCAAATTCGAACAGGAAGTCATGGGCAACGCTGAGTTCGGAACCGACCTCCACAACCCTGACTTCGCCAAATACGCGGATGCCTGCGGCGGTGTGGGATACCGGGTCGAGCGCTCGGAGGACCTCCTTCCTTCCCTGCAAAAAGCTGTCATGCAAAGCAAACCGTGCATCGTCGATGTTGTCATAGATGTCGATGAAGCCCCGATGCCTGGAAAGATCCAGTTTTCTCAGGCCGTCGGATATACGAAGCATATGGTGAAGGAACTGTTTCAGGAAGGGAAGCTGGATTTGCCTCCACTATAAAAAATATGAGAAGACCCGTCCCGGCGTGTGCATTGGTGCACGTTGATAGGGGCCTTCTTTTCATTTTTGCTTGCTATTCCACAAATTCTCCATCAATTCCTCCACGCTCATTTCCTTATTCAGTCTATCAACACCCTGCCCCGCCCACAATGACATCCCGGAAGGATCATTCTTCTTCGCAGCTTCCTGCCTCATCGGCTTTGTCAATGTATTGTGGTATGGATAAGGAAGTGTGTCCTGTTCACGATGTTCATTTTCTTTTATCCATGCATTCACGATTCCGCGTGCTTCTTTTCCTGAGAATACTTTCGTCAGTCTGGTATCCGAAGCTGAAGCGTTGAAGATCTGCTGCTTATGCACCGGGTGGGCTGCACTTTCTTTACAAACAAGAAACGCGGTTCCAATTTGAACGCATTGAGCTCCGATATGCATGGCTTTTTTCACTCCACTTTCATCGATGATTCCTCCGGCCGCAATCACAGGAATACTGATACGGTCGACAGTCTCCTTGATCAGCGCATGCAATCCAACCGGATTTGATGCTGGCAAGAATGCACCCTGATGACCGCCGGCTTCCGTGCCCTGCAAGACAATTGCATCCACGCCCCGATCTTCCAACAGCACGGCTTCTTCAGCTGAGCACGCCGTTCCAATCAAAGTACAGCCAGCATCTTTCAGCTTTTTCACCGCATCTTCCGGCGGGAGGTCAAACGTGAACGAACAACTTTTCACACGATGCTTTATGAGCAAATCGACTTTCTGATAAAAATCCTGCCACTCATCCTGGATGGAGGCAAACGGCCTGGCTTCGTGAGCATGGGGAATAATTTCCTTCCAACGTTGAACCTGCTCGCCAGACGGTGGCTCTTCCTCCTTTGGTACAAAAAGATTCACCTGAAACGGACGGTCGGTTCGTTGTTTTATCTCAAGCAGTTGTTCCTCCAGCACATCCGGTTTAAGATAGCCGGAAGCCAGACTGCCGAGTGCACCTGCATTCGAAACAGCGGCTGCCAACCTTGGTGTTACCGCTCCACCCGCCATCGGTGCCTGGATGATGGGTTTTTTTATTGAAAGCAGCTTGATTAAGTCGTTCATGTTCATACCTCCTGTGAAAAGGGATTATTTTGTCCGGTATTTCAGCCTGGCGCGTCTGAATTTAGTTCATTTTAGCCTGAATAGCAGCGGTCTCCGGTTAAAATGGGTATTTTGGGACCGTATACCTGCTTGGCTCCGGTTTAAATGGGTATATTCAGACCCTATACGAGCTTGGCTCCAGTGAATCTTTTAATTTCACCTGAAAATCTTCGAAAAAACACTTTAATCTTTGAATTCTGACCATTAATCTTCGAATTTTATGGAATAATCTTTCGAAAACGGTCAATAATCTTCCAAGTTTGACCAATGCCACCCTAAGTCTGACCAATGACTTCTCCGTTCACGACCAATAAGCTTCGGCGACTGACTAATGCCTCTGCACACTATCAATTTGCGTCGGGATCTGACTAATGCCCCTGCACACGACCAATAAGCTTCGGGATCTAAACAATCCCCCTGCACACAACCAATAGCCACCGGGTCTGACCAATGACTTCCCGTACACGGCCATTCCGTGTTGGATCAATGAACTTATTTTTAACCACGTAACGTCACCCCGTGCAAATCATCACCACATTCCCATCCGGATCCTTCACCGTAAAAAATGAAAAGTCATCAAACCGTACGATGCCTCCCGCTACCTGAACACCCATCTCCTTCACAAACGTGAAAGCCTCATCAATGTCTTCCGTGTGGAAATTAAACAGCGGCTCGCCCAGCGGGTTCAACTGTTTCCTCATCCCCGCCGGTCCCGCATCCAGGGTCAGTCCCGTGAAGTGATTGATTTCCATGTTATGAACCGGGTCTTCCACCACATTCAAATCGTACTCCTGCCCCAATAATTCCGAATACCACCGTACTGATTCTTTCAAGTTGCTGACATGGACGAACACTGTATTAATCTGGTTAACAATTGGACTTTTCAACAAATATCACTCCTCTGAATTTTTTTCGATATCACCATTAGAACGTATGAAACACGAAAAACCTTACAGAAGAATTTAATAAATATGATAAAAATAGGCGGCATTGAGCCCGACGCCGAGTTCATGGGCAGCGAGCTTCATGAGATCCCATGAAAAACAGTAAAACTTCCAGTAGGTGATTTCATCCCCGTAGGACTCTACATAATGGAGGTTGCTCAAATAGAGGTTGCCGTCCGCCTTCTTTTCAAATTCGGCTACAACCGGACGCCCCCACAATTCTTTGTATTCTGCCACGATTTCATGCTGCCCGTCCACGATTTGCTTCCAATCCTTCAATGAATTCTTCTTTGTTTCCTCGAGTCCCATTTCCACTCCTGCGTGGGTGATGTCAACGACTACGCCTTCACTAAGGACCGACGCAATCCTTTCGGGGTCCTTGGCCCGGAATCCCTCGAGCAAGACTTTTAACGGTCCGTCTGCAGAAAGATCGACAGGGTGGCCTTTCGATGATGATGGGGGAATATCGCCAATTTTCTTAAGGACAGCCCTTGCCCTGCTGAGATTTGCATATACCGCGTTCTCCGACGTTCCGATGATTCCGGCAGCCTCTTTTGCCTTGAATTGAAAGGCTTCTGTTAAAATCAATGTCACATACTGAACCGGCGACAAATGTTCGATCAAATAATCCAGGTTGTCTATCAGTTGAAAATCGAAGGTGGTGCCGTCATCGTCGTGAAGTTCCTCGATCAGCGGCTGCTCCTGATGCCGCTCCCTTCTTTTTTTATCAATCCAAAGATTCGTGGCGATCCTGAATATGTACGCTTTCGTATGAACGGGCTGGTGCATTTTCGCAAGCATTCCGAGGGATTTGAGCAGTGTCTCCTGAACGAGATCCTCTGCATCCCATGGCGACCCCGTCAATTTATAACAGTACCCCCACAGTTCGGATCGGTTCGGTTCGATCTCTTGTTTGAACCTGTGCTCGATTTCCCTGATTTCGTTCCCAAGTGAATGTAAATTATCCGCTGCCATATCGTTCTCCTTCTCCTCATTCTTATCCCAATTATTTCAAATCGGGATCAATTACTCAATAAAAAAGAAAAGGGTTTCCCCCATTAATCTTGAATTAGTTTAAGAGGATTTATTCGAGGAGGAGATGTATTTGAAACAACGTGATTTACTGTTATATGTACTGGATTCCACTTACGATAAAGAGAATTGGTACGCGCCGCTTAAGGATGCCGTCTCAGGGCTGACTGCAGAGCTGGCGATGTGGAAGCCGTCAGAAGGAGCAGCGAAAAGCATTTGGGAAAATGCAAATCATCTTATTTACTATAAGGAAAGAATGGCTGCAATGCTTGAAGGACGCGAATGGACCCAACATTTGGACGGCGATGAAACGTTTGGTCTCACCGATCAAAAGGCTCAAGATGTGGAATGGGCAAAGGTTGTGGAACGTACTGAACATGCACAGCAGCAATTAAGACAGGCCGTAAGTTCAATGTCTGAAAGCGATACTGAACAGCTTGAAAGAAAGTTACTGGACATCATGCTGCACGATGCCTACCATACCGGGCAAATCATTCAGCTGAGAAAAATGCAGGGATCATGGCCATCCAAGCGCTAAAATCAACGTTTGTCTCATTCTTTACTCACTCCACAGATTATGTATATAATAAAGATAACAAAGTAAACATAAAAAGGAGCCCTGACTGCCATCAGGACTCCTCCACAACATAAACTGCACCAGGCGTGCAGCGGCTCACAATGAGTCAACAGAATCGAAGTAATCATCAATTCACCTCATGAGCATGGGGGCAGGTGGTTACTTCTTTTTTTGTGTAACCGCGATAATTGCTACGATCAATGTTCCAAATCCTATCATGATTTGCAGCGCCTCTCCGACAGCAATCATTCAGCGAATCACCTCCCTTCTCCTGGGAGAGTGAGCCGCTGCCCCGTACCTCTTTATGTTGTGTACTCTCATTATAGCACATACGTTCGGATTTTATATCCCGTCAATGGAACCATTGTGATTATTTATAAAGGGTGGAAAACCAATTCATTGGAATCTTATGGTAAAATAAAGATGTGAAAGGAGATGAACCTCTGACTGTTTTCTTAGAGACCATATTCCAACTTTCCGCTGCTATCCTTCTCTTCTGCTCACTCTTTTACTTTCGTCATTTCAAAAAAACGAATACAACGTAAACTGACTCCATTTGAACTCTCCGTTTATAACATCACCCAAGCGCCAATCTTCTGGTGTGCAGGAAGACATCTGCATCTGGATAAATAATGGGGAAGGAAGGCTGATAGGGACATGAATTTCTTGCTTTTAATGATAATAGGTTTCTTTTTCATCGGTATAGCGGTTCTTATTTTTATTAAGAAAAAGATAGAAACCGTTCACTCCCTTATATGGTGGATTGCTGGTGCCACTGCATGGGGGATTGTAAACATCTTTCTTGTTGTATGGTCGTTTCATACGAGTTTATGAGTTTTAACATTTCTTACAAGGCGGGAACACAATGAGCGTTTGTATGCAGTGATGGCATTGATGAAAGCTGTGAATTTGATCAGTGAATTTACTTTGAAAAGTAACTGTTCAGCAATTGCCAGCTGGATCATAGTGGCGTTGTTCTTCATTAATGCAAGATACGTATTTTCAAAGCAGACGAATGGGAGGTGAATTTCTTGGAGATTGATTATTCGGTGATTCCATCAATGCCTGCCGGGGAGACGCTTCATGAAATTTTGAAATTGCACAGGGAAGTTTTTGGCAGCGGTGATGATTTAATCGATAGAATGAAGGAGAAGTCAAAGCTGTTGGTCATAATTGCTAAGCAGGATAAGAACGTGATCGGATATAAAATCGGGTACGCACTTGCTCCCGAAACGTTTTACAGCTGGCTTGGAGGAGTGAGCACGGATTACCGCAAGCACGGGATTGCTTCCCGGTTACTCTCTCTGCAGCATCAGTTCTTAATAGAAAATAGATATCATATTGTCCAAACCAAGACCATGAACAAGTGGCGGGATATGCTGATTCTAAATATCAAACATGGATTTGATGTCATGGAGACGTATACCGATAAAAAGGGCAGGCACAAGATCGTTCTTGAGAAAAAATTATAGATTAGAAGGGGACAACTTTATGAGGAGTACATATGTCAATTGGGGAGAAGCAAGGGTGGAATTGACATGGAGTAAGACCGCGCAACTTCCTTCCAAAGAACGGATTACCAGCGTTCATGGATTTTGTTTCAAGGATGAACAGTTGATGCTGGTCAATCTAAATCACCGGGGGTGGGACTTTCCCGGCGGTCACATCGAGGAAGGCGAAACCCCTGAGGAATGCATGAACCGAGAGGCTTATGAAGAAGGATATGTGTCGGGAAGCCTCAACCTTCTGGGTCATATCATTGTCGACCACAGTGAAAACCCCGTATGGGATGAAAATGGTCCATACCCCAAAGTGGGATATCAGGTTTTTTACCGGGTGGATATTGACCAGCTGCATGAGTTCAAAGCTCAGTATGAGTCGGGTGAGAGAATGTTTATCAGCCCCGGTGACGCTGCTGATTATTATGTCGGTTGGAACGGGGTTTATCAGGAGATCCTGGACGCAGCCGTTAAGCAGAGGTGACCCTTCTTTTATCGGCAGTGCTGACATAGTTTACTGTAAGCCTTTATTTTATGAGCAATGGAGTGGATGCTTTTGCAAAGAAAATCGGTAGTTTTGGTTTTGTTTTCGGCTTTCATGTTGTTAACGGCTTGCGGTGCCAAAGATTTCAATTTTGCCGGGGAATCTGATCATTGGCAAGCTCAGCTGGACGTGAATCAGTCGAGTGATTTCGAGAAGCAGGATTTTGTATTGAAATATACTGGGGAAGATGGTGAATCAGTCGGTGATGTCGGTTATTCCGTCGAGAGTGTCGGCGGGTTTGGCGGTTCTGATTTAAGGCTGGATGAAAACGGCACAATAAGAAGCAGCCAGAAAACGGATCCGTCCGGACGTAAAATCAGTGAAGATACCGAGGTCACCGTGGTCGTAAAGTGGGATGGAAAGACGGAAACGTTTAATCTGGAGCCTCAGAAATAAGCAAAAAGCTCAGTGGAATCTGAGCTTTTTTTAATGATTAATGATTTTCGTCTATAGGGTGATTCAGGAAGATTTCTATGTTTTCTTTGATATGATGAACCTTCTTCATTCCGACCATCGTTGAGAAAACACCTTTCGTTTGAGCGATTGTTTTTAATATATTTTGAGGGTCGCTCCCTCCGTTAAAAATCTTGCCCAAATTGAACGGGGCACTGGTAACTGCATGGATGCCAAGCTCTTGTGCAGCTTCGATGATCGTCAGCCACTTCCCGTTTACAGGCTGGTTCTGATTGTTGACTGCCTGATTCATCTTTTTATTAAGGGGAAATTGGATGAATTTAAAGTGATGCCCCTCCCCTGCGACTCTTTTTGCAGTGTTCACGGTTTCTTCGAGTGAAATATAACCTTCTTCATTCGGGGCGTTTAGCAGTCCGCTCCAAGTAGCAAATCCGTAATTGTTGATATTTCCGAGTTGGACTTGGTCTTCAAAAAAAGTGAATAGCTTTTCCAGCTGTTGATAAAATAGGTCAGGGCCGAGTGTCATCATTGAAATTTCCGGGTTGTGGATGTAATAAAGATCAATCGTTTCCAGATGAAGATGCTTTTTGCTTTTCTCAATGGCAAACCGGTAATAATCAGGTGCGAGTACGTGGCGGTGTGTATCGACAATGTTCAGGTCTGATTCCTTGATGATGCCGCCATCCAGGAGTACTCTTTGCAGATAATCGGCCGGGACCAGGTTTGCCTCGATATCACCGGGTATGATGCCCGCTTTTGTGGAGACGATCACCTCTTCCCTCTTGATTGCGCCTCCTTGGATCAACGACTTTAAAACATGTCCGACATCACGTTCCGACCGCATCCCCCGGTAATTGATCGCCGTATCGATGAAATTCAGTCCATTCAGCAGTCCGTACTCGATCCCTTCCCGGTAAAGTGCCGAATCTTCTTCATTCATCTCGCCCATGTGGGTCCCCATAGCGATCGGCGGAGCACAGAATATCGATGACTTTCGATAAGCCATACCGGACTTACTAAGGTATTCACTTGTTCCCTTCAATGTCGCAAAACCAGAAATCATCCAGGCACCCTCCTTTTAAGTTCTTTTCCAATATAATGGATAAAAAATCCAATTAATAGACTGAACATTTTTGGGGGTGTTTGGTATAATGGGGGTATAGGGAAGAATCGGAAAAAGTAAAGAGGCAGCATCCAAAATTGGAGGCTGCCTCTTTGTTTTGTCATTAAAAATGGATTCTATTGCATAATTTGCAGCAACTCCCCTTGAAAAGTTCTGCTTAGAGTCCCCGTTCCTTGGGGAATGAAACGATATAAAATCCTATTTCAAAATTTATGATCTTGATTTAAAAAATACGATCCTAATTCAAGATTTATGATCCTAATCTCAAAAATACGAGCCTAATCCATGATTTATGATCCTGATCTCAAAAATACGAGCCTAATCCATGATTTATGATCCTGATCTCAAAAATACGAGCCTAATCTACGATTTATGATCCTGATCTCAAAAATACGATCCTAATCTACGATTTATGATCTTACGAGAATGATTCTAAATAAAACCAGGGACCAGTTCCCTCTCCAACGCGCGACTTATCCCAAACCGAAGAAGGGACTACCCATACCAAAAAAGAACTTTTCAAACCTTCACTCACTTCTTATAAACCGTAAACTTCTCCGCAGCGGAAGTCCTCCCGCGCCCCGGTGGCACCTTGTCAAAATAGCCCATATGCAGGAAGCCGGCGATCTTTTCTCCAGGCTCAACGCCTAACAGGTCACGTACCTTTGGATCGTAGATATGCGGGTTCGTCTTCCAGACAACGCCTAGCTTCCGTTCCCAGGCGAGCAGCTGGAAGTTTTGGATCAGCGCGCCGACCGCACCGAAATTTTCTTCCCACTGCTTTTGTCTTGGATCTTCTTTCATGATTACGATCAGGAATGCAGCAGGCTGGCTGAAGTAGTTTCTCCTGTTCTCCTGCATATCCGCCGGGAATGTCTTCACCAGATCTTCAACAAAGCCTTCCTTTTCTTTTGCAGGGACGAAAATAAATCGCCAAGGCTCACGAAGACCGTGGTTCGGCGCCCAAACGGCGTCCTCCAAAATTTCAATTACCGTTTCCTCTGTCACCTCTTTATCAAGATAACCGCTTTTAATCGATCGGCGCTCACGGACTGTTTTGGCCAGGTTTGACTTTTCCATTGTACATTCCTCCAACGTCTACTGTTTGTATTAAATGATAACAATTATCATTATCATTTGCAAATAGCGTTTAGAAGGATAATCGATAAAAAAACACCTTCCCGACACATCTTCCGAAACCAGTTAAGCCCTCTGTACCGGCCGGGCAGCTTCAAGTAATCACTTCACATACTCAACTCCAACACCCAACCCCGACAACATTTCAAAATAACCCGGGCAGGTCTTCGACACACAGCCCGGGTCCTGTATGATCATACCGGTAACCTTCGTCCCGATCAGCGCCAGCGACATGGCGATACGATGATCGTCGTGGGATTCCAGTGAGGAAGCTTTCGGGATGCCCGGATGGACGGTCAACCCATCGGAAAACTCCTCAACCCTGATTCCAAGCTTCCTTAACTCTGAACAGATTGCACTGATCCGGTCCGATTCGTGGTGACGGATATGTTCCACATCCCTGATGGTGATCGGTCCTGAGGCGAAAGGTGCGATCGAAGCAAGGGTCAGGGCCTGATCGGACATTTCCTTCATGCTGATGTCGAATCCGCCTTGGAGGGCCGGGGTCCCTGTCAGTTCGATGTAACCTTCGCCACGGACAACGGTGCAGCCCATCCGTTCATATACATCCACCATCCCAATGTCTGGCTGGTTCGTTTTGACGGAAAGATTGTTGATTCTGATGTGTCCATTTGTAATGGCTGCGAGCGCCATGAAGTAGCTTGCCGTAGAGGCGTCAGCTTCCAGCTCGAGTTCCCTGCCCAGATAGTGAGACACGGGGACCTTCATTTCAGTGAGGTCCTCGTTGCACGCTGCTTTTACACCGAATTGCTCCATCAAATTCAATGTGATCCTTACATACTCCTTCTGAACGATGGTATCCGGAGTCGTCACGGTTACTTCCTTTTCAGCATAAGGAGACGCCATGAGGATCCCGCTTGTGAATTGGCTGGAGACCTTACCGGATATGCTCACCTGCCCGCCCTTGAGTCCGCGTGCTTTTATGCGGATCGGCAGGTACCCTTTTTTCTCCAGGTATTCAATGTCTGCGCCGAGATGCTCGAGTGCATTCAGTAAAGGTTCAATCGGGCGTTCACTCATGCGGCTGCTTGCCTCGATGATCCAATCGCCTTCTGTGCCGGCTGCCAGCGCACCGGGCAGGAAGCGGGCAATCGTTCCGGCGGCCCCGATATACACTCCTCCGTCTTTTACCGGCCACTTCCCGTTACAGCCATGGACCGTGACCTTTTCCCTTTCCACTTCGACTTGAACGCCAAGCTTTCGAAGGGCTTCAATACACCAATAGGAATCATCGCTTCTCAGAATGCCTGTCAACGTGGACTTTCCTTCTGCTAAAGCAGCCATGATCAATGCGCGGTTTGTAAAACTTTTGCTCCCGGGTATCGTGATGCCGTGATCAGCCCTATTGTCATGTGGTGACAGTTTTACAGCCTTAACATCATTTAATTTGGACCAAGGTGACCTTGCTTTCAGATCTGGACTATTCATTGTAGAACCCCTCGCTTTTTTATAAAATTGGCCGCTTCAGCCTGATCAATCTTAAATCACACCAAACTTCCTCAACGCAAACTCAATTCCATCTTCACCCGACGGCTTCGTCACGAAATCTGCCGCCTCCTTCAATTTATCACTTCCGTTGCCCATCGCGATGCCAAGCCCTGCCAATTCGAGCATATCAATATCATTTTCGCCGTCACCAAAGGCAATGGCCTCCGATTGATCGAACCCGAAGAACTCCAGCACCTTCAAGATCGCCCGTGACTTTGAAACATCCTCCTGCAGAACATTTACCACATATGGATGCCATCTCCTGAAAGTGAGATGCGGGAATTTTTTTATGTACTTTTCAACCATTTCATCGTCTGCAAAAAGGCATAATAAATATACGTCTTCCTCATGAATGGCGGGATTCGTATCAGGGTACTCATTAAGCGACAGTGTTTCCTGGAGGGCGGTCGAAATTGCCTTCTCCGTTACACCATTCATAGTAAACCCTTCTGTATAGAACGACAAACCGTTTTTCTCCATTTCGGCAAACTCCATCACTTCTTTCACGACCGCTTTCCCCATTGGCACGCTGTGAATTACTTCATGCTGATGTTTGGAGCAGCCCCCATTTGCCGTGATAAACGTATCAATGCCCAATTCCTCCAGTTCACTGCACATGGATAACGGCCTTCCCGTTGCAGCAACCACTTTCAACCCTTTGCTTTTCAACTCTTTCACTGCCTCGACTGTGGACGCAGGGATGGTCCCGTCTTTGTGATGGGTGATCGTTCCGTCTACGTCGAGGAAAACGATTTTGTAGGTCATGAATAGCCTCCATTTCATTTACTGCATTTTGTTGATTTCTTCTTTTACAGTTCTCTTAATCTCACCGATCTTAAACTCTGCTATTTCTTGAATTTGATCTTCTGAAGTACAGCCCAGGAAAAATTTCTCGATTTCCCATGCAAGCATCATGGTGGTGTGATCGATATAAAAGTAGTTAAAATCCTGTTGATAGTCTTCGAAAGGAATGGTGAGGTTACTTAACTTTTTGCAGTAAGTTCTGCTGATGAATTGAATCAGTTGTGGATCATAGATATCCTGGCAAAGGATCGTGATATCCCTTAAAGGAGAAGACATCGCTGCCCATTCCCAATCGATGAACCAGACTTGGCCGTCTTGATAAAAGATGTTTTCCAAATGGGGATCTCCGTGAGTGATGACTTGTGGACATCTCTGTTTATAATTTATTACATTCAATTGTGTGTATGTTTTCTCGATCAACTTAATCCAACCTGGTTCAGCCCAATGATACTTTTGACATAAACGGTACAGTTGATTTTCAGCCCACTCAAGCCATTCTGAAGTCACTGTGTGTACCGGCAGCTCAACTCTCCCGCTTACTTCATGCAGGGAGGCCAGCCTCTCTATAACTTTTTCCAAAAGAGCTGTTTTATTACGTCGGGATAAGAGCCGGACATCCTTTTTCAATGATGAACCCAAGTCAGCCATCAATATGGCTTGTGGAGCAGATTCCCATATCCCGATCACTTTAGAGAAGGAGTCGATACAAGAAGACAGCATTGAATAGATCTCGACTTCATTGTTTCGATCTGCTGCGAATTCTTTATAGATCAAACATGAATTTTCACCATCCTCGTTAAGGACATCCAGTCTGCAGATTGCCCCAGCGTGAGCACCTTTTATAACTTCCCTTTTTAGTAACTTCATGTTTTTCTCTGTCAGTCTTTGTACCATTTGAGTCAATTCGATTTCTCCTTTGTGAGATTACCCGTACCTTAAACTTCCTTGTCCAAGTAATTTTCATATACCAGATTCATAGCCTGCACTATTTTATTGTCTGTCTCCTGATATTCATTTCTATCCGGTACATTCACGGTCCCAACAACAAAGATATAAGGAACACTATTGAAGTCTCCCATTATACCGACATCGACCGCAGCATGTTCCAGACCACCTGTCATATGATTAAGATGATGTCCTGGAATTGCGCCTATGTCTCCCCTTTGCCTGACCAATCCGTTTATGATCGGAGCCCATAGCATGGGACGCTCATTGTACCCTTGATAAATCCTCTTCATTAACTCAGCCAATTCGGAAAGCATTCCCTTGTTATCAGGATGTCTCGGATCTTCTGTCACCTGAATAAAAGGAAAGTCTGATTGAATTCCCTCATTTACCTTCTCCCATCCGCCGAATGAACCCACTATACTCTTTGCCGCAAAGCTGTCATGGCAGGCAACCATGACTTCAACCGCTTCCCTTAAAGGAAGGGATGTTCTTTTTTGCAGATGAGGATAAAGCTCTCTGCTGTCTTCTTTCGGGTTAAAAGAAATGCCTTCTACCATGTCATCCCATTTCAGCTTTCCTTCTCCTGCCCATTTAGCCATGCAAAATCCTATGGCCACTTTTGCTGCGGAGGCCAGTGGGACTGTGAGTTCGGCATTCCAGGATGCTTTCATCTTTTGGTCTTTTGTGGAGTAGATCATGATTCCGGCTTGTCCGGTGTCAATTTCTTTTAGTTTGTCTATGATTCTATTCAAAGGTGTTCACCTGCTTTTTTTGCTTTAGTAGGATGAATTCTGCCCTGACTTTCTGTTGTAAACCTTTTTACCATTCCATTATATAATCCGAGGTCCTTCAGGTGTGCAGTACGCCCCCCATAAGGAACTCTTTTTTAATATTAACATATTATTCCATCATATAGTTTTATCCATGGAAGGAAAGGTTCCGTGACCCATTTTGAAAAATACATCTGAGAAGGACAGGTCCGATAACCGAAACCTGCCCTTCTCAGATGTATTTATCTCATTTACTGACGAAATTTGTCCGTTTTAGTTCATTTCTTAATTTTAGGATCTATTTTTCAACCGAGCTGCCAGGCTTTTTGCATTTAAAATGGCGATCGGAACCATTTATGATCCATTTCAGGAATTTATGATCCATTCGACAAAAAATACGCGCCTGTTTCAGGATTTATGATCCATTCCAGAAAAATATGATCCATTTTCGAATTATATGATCCTTTAATAATCATTCTAATCTGCAAAGTCCCAATGCCCATAACTCAGCGGGACACGGTACCTGTCCCCCCGACCCGCTTCCCAACCTCAACACAGGAGGCGTTAATACGAACGCACCGGAGAGATCAGATGCAGGCAGGAAGGGTTTCCGACTGGCTGCATCAGGACAGGTTTCATGGAACCGCCGAAACTTATTCTTATCTCTTCTTCTTTGATTGCCTTCAGGGCATCGATCATGAAGTTTGCATCCAGTGAGATGTTTAATTCACTTTCCCCTTCAATGTTTTTAATCATTTGGGTTTCTTCAATTCTACCTATTTCGGAGGAGGTGGATGAAATTTTCAGCCGAGTCCCGTCTTTTACTTCCAGATGTACATTGTTGTTCTTCCATTCACTTGCGAAAAGACAGGCACGGTCAATCCCTTTTAAAAATTGTTTTGTGTCGAGGGTGATGACTGTCTTGGAATCTTTGGGGATCAGGGCTGAAACATTTGGGTAGTTTCCTTCTATCAGTCTTGAAAAAAGGGATGCATCAGCGGTTTTAAATACGATGTAACTGTCACTCACAAAGATATGTATGTATTCAGTTTCGCCTGGAATTAACTTCACAAGATCATTCAGGCTTGTGCTTGGAATAATGAATGATCCTTTTATATTTGAATCGATTTTGAGTTCCCTCAGTGCAAGGCGGTGTGAATTCGTTGCAGCGCATGTTAGATGATTTTCTTTGAAAGTCAGGTTAACCCCCGTGAGGACCGGTCGGGTTTCGCTCCTGGCAACAGCGAAGACAGTCTGTTTGGTCATTTCGATTAATGCAGTACCAGGGATTCTGATAGAACTGCTTTCGTCAATCACCGGCAGGTTTGGATATTCTTCTGAAGGAAATCCTTTCAGACTGGTGATGATTTCGCCGGATTGCAGGGTGATAAGCTGCTTCCCGTCTACTTTTACATGAATCTCTCCGGGCAATTTCTTCACGATTTCATTTATATACTTGGCCGTTACGACGACGCTGCCTGTTTGCTTAACCTCGAACACCCTCTCGCCGCCGATTGTCATCGGGATCTTTTTTTCAATAATTAGATCTGAGTTGCTTCCGATCAGCATCAGGGCATCTTCATCGGCCGTTATCTTAATCCCCGTCAATATCGGGAAAGGTGTCTTCAGGGATACTGCTTTACTGACGTCTGAAATAGCTTTATATAGCCATTCACTATTTATGATGAATTCCATTATGGGTTCACTCCAATATTTATGTGCTGGTAGAAATATTCGACAAACTTCTCCAATATCCCTTTTATGGAAATTCACAGCACTCTGCCGCTGATTAGCATAATTCTCAAAAACTTCCAATCAAGAAAATTACCAAATTGTTTTACATAGGTTTCATATTCCTCCATAATCTTCTTTGTAGAAAGGGTGTATGGCTATGAAGAAACTATTAATGATGCTTGCAGCTGGGACACTTATTCTTGGAGCATGCTCCAGTAATCCAGCAGTAAAAGAAAATGCGAAGGAAACCCAAGAGGCGGACAAGAACCAAGGAAAGGACAGCGCAGCGGAGAAAAAGGAAAAAGAAGAACCGAAAGAACCGGAACAGCCATTTAAAGCGCTCGAGCCTTCTGAAGATGCTGTGTCTTTGAAAGAACGCCTTTCTAAAGAGGAAGAGAAGGAAATCCCTGAGGAAGAAAATGAAGAAAATCTAGATGAAGAAAAACCTGATCCTAATGAAGGTAAACAGGATAAGGATACCGAACGGAAGGTGCCGGTCGGCGAAACACTCGCAAACGGAAAGGAAGATCTCTCCGATGGACCATTGAAGGATCACCGGCTGGTAACCTACTACGGGACTCCCCAGTCTAAAAACATGGGGATACTGGGCACGATGGAACCTGAGGCATTCATGAAAAAGCTGAAGGAACAAACACAGGCCTACTCCGATCTTGACCCCGAACGCCCTGCGGTTCCGACGATCGAGTTGATCACGACGATGGCCCAGAGTGCACCGGGAAAAGACGGGGATTATGTAAGTTTGACGTCCGATAAAAACATCGAGACGTATGTCAATCTTGCTGAAAAACATGATGCACTTGTGATCCTTGATATTCAGCTCGGGACGGACACTGTCATGAACCAGGTGAAGATGGTCGAGAAGTGGCTGAAGCACCCTCAGGTCCACCTTGCAATCGATACCGAATTCCACGTCGCTGAAGGGGAGAAACCCGGCGAGGATCTCGGCCAGGTAGACGGAAGGAAGATCCAGGAGGCAGTCGAATATATTTCGGAACTGACGAAAAAAAACAACCTGCCCGATAAACTCGTAATGGTCCACCAGTTCACAGGGCCAGTTTTGACCCATAAAGACGCAATCCAGGGCACTGAAAACGTCCAGGTCGCAGTCAATTTCGACGGCTGGGGACCGGCGGCGGATAAGCAGGCCCTGTACGGAAAGTACATACGCGAAGAACCGAACCAATACGGCGGCTTCAAGATTTTCTATGATAAAGACGTGCCGGTCCTGACACCGGAAGAAGTGTTGAAGATGGACCCTAGTCCGGCGGTTGTTAATTATCAGTAATATAAAAAAACACAGGGAGGAGTCACACGATCCGTCCCTGTGTTTTTTTACTTCTAAATCCCCCTTATAACCAATCTCCGCTGGTATCCGCAAGATCCTGCAGTCCATTCATGAACACACCTGCATGATACCCGTCACAAACCGCATGATGTATCTGCATTGAAACCGGGAGCAGAACTTCACCATCTGCGCATGAATACTTGCCAGCAGTAATAATCGGCAGTAAATAATCACGTCCGGTTCCTATATTCAAATTAAATGCCGTGAAGGAACTCCACGGAACCATTGAAATCGGAATATGATTTACGGGCATAGGATTTTTCGGAAATAAACGTCCCGTCCCATTATAGATTTCAACATCCTTCAAATAGTGGGCATGAAACGTTGCAAAATCATCTGAAACCGGCGTCCAGATGCACGAAAAGGTGTGTGACCCCCCGTCAAAGATCGTGTAAGCCGGGCAGATTTCCGGCCAATACCCTAGCTCCCCTTCCTCATTGAAACTCGTCCTGAATTCTCTGTGCGCATTCACAACCCTCGTCACCATATATATAAACGCGGGGTAGAGCTTATATTTCTTTTCCTTAAGGTTCTCCAAAAGTCTAGTGATCGAAATATTATTTGTCATGCTGAACGTTGTCTGCTGCTTCAAATAGTGTTCAAAGTATTCTTGTCTGTGCCAATCTTTCTTATCAATAAGATTAAATGTCATATTACACGCCTCCTAAAGTATCCATTTTCACCCTTAGGAGGCAGAATCCACTGCTTTCACCATCTTGTCACTCCTTTTCAGGTTCGGAAATTTCATCCTTTAGATAACGGACATATAAAAAGGCCACAACGACCGCTATGATTGAAATGATAACGGAATATCTGAAAATCTGAAAGAAATACTGCGGAAATGGCGTTACTTCAAACGAGCTCATCTCATCAAAATCAGTTGTCATTTTCTCTCTTTTCAAAAAGATGACAAACAAGAAAAAAGAAACAATAAATGAATAAATCCCTGTTTTCACTAAAATCTTCTCCACTGTTACCCTTCCCCTTCAATTCTATTTTTCTATACACTCTTTAAAAACGAAGTGTCGAGTTCTTCGCTTTCGATAACAATCGCAGTCAGTCCCTTTTCCGTTTTCGTTTCATGCCATTCGTCCTTTTCCCAGTACACAGCATCCCCGCTCTGCACCTTGATGAATTCGCCTGATTCCCCTCTGACCAGGCCTTCTCCCTGTACGATCAGCAGAAGCTGAGATACCACTGCCTGGTGAAAGCCAATCACCCCGTTCACATCGAGATGCATGCATCCAATGTGAGCTGGTTTCTCGGTAAATGTAACCCGCGACATAATAAAGTCCGAATCAAATTGCGTAATTTTCTTTCCTGCTTTTTTGGAAAATTGATAGATTTTCATTGATTCCTCCCATTAGGTGGAGGTGCTGGTTAATCCCCCTGATGGATCCTTCCCATTACGATGGTGTGATAGTAGTTTCCGTCAGATAGCCGCTTATCATCTTTTAGAACACCTTCGACTTCAAAACCAAGATTTTTATACAGCTTGATCGCATTTTCATTTGTCTGGAGTACACTCAGCGTCATTTTTCTTATGCGGTGTCCGTCAGCCCACTTGATGGATTCCTGCAAGAGATTCTTCCCGATTCCATGTCCCCAGAACTCCTTCAACACCCCGACTCCGAACTCCACCCTGTGTGACGTCCTCTTCAATTTATTCCCCTCACATCTTGCAAATCCTGCAATCCTCCCGTTTGTTTCTGCTACAAGAAATAGATTTGCGGGGCTGTCCGAATCTACTTTAATGATTTCTTCAAAGCCTTCCCCATCTATATAGGCTTCTCCTTTTTCCCTGTCCAGGTTCTCCGTCTCTCCATCAATCTGCAGCCTTACATCGGACAGCGCCTTCGCATCCTCAGGGTTGGCGGACCTTATAACGTATCGCAAACCTGGTACAGTGTATTCTTTTTCCTTGATAATCATGATACTGCCCCCTCACTCCGATTTAGAAGTAGCCTTCATCCCATAACCTTTGAACATCTATCAATGCTTCTCCTTCAAACGTCATTTTATAAATATCCGGTTTGGATGTGCTGTGTAAAAAATCCATGTCATACTTTTCATCATATTCATTCATCATCAGTGTCATCACGATTCCATGTGTACCCAGTGCTATTTTTTGTCCTGAATGCGCTCTTAGCAAATCCTTGAGAGCTCCTCCGGCCCGTTGCTGGCATGCAGCATTGGATTCCGCCCCCTCCAAGGCAAAATGAGGGTCAGAGAACGATTTATTCAGTAATGGCAGCAGCTCTTTGTCCGAGACCCGGATGTCTTCTGCTGAGGAAATCTTCTCTTTCAGGTTTTCAATCACCCTTACTTCTTGCCCCAGTTCTTTCGCCAGCGGTTCAACCGTTAAAACCGATCGGATATAAGGACTTGAAACAACCGTGTTAATTCCTTCATTTTTTAGCATACGGGTAACTTGTTGAGCGTCCCGTATTCCTTTTTGAGTTAAAATTCGTGTTCTTTCATTTCCTTCTTTCGGTGAGTCACCGTGTCTGACCATGTAGATGAAGGTTTTCATGATCCCCATCCTTTCATTTCTATTAAGCAGGTTGCGCCGGGTATCTTCAATCTAGAAAACCTTTACCAGCTCTATGTCAGCATATTTACCAACACCGTATTCTCCGTCTCCATAAATCCCCTGAATGGTATCAAGTCCCTGTCCCGTCCAAAACCTGAGAGCTGGCCAATTTTTGATTGCTGTATTTGCCCGCACTTCCCGATATTCAGCCTGTTCCACAATAGATAAGAGTTCACTGACCACCTCCCGCCCCAGACCTTTTCTATGTACCTTCCTTGTTCGTACAGATCCTGGACGACGGGAATTTCTTCTGCGGTCATGTCCTGTATGATGAGTCTGTTGGTTTCCCAGCAGGTTGGTATTAACTTAGCTGTCAAACGCTCGTCAACTCCTATAGTGTTATGTTTATTTTCTAAGCAGCAGTGAAAATCTTGAAATCACCTGAATTTTATAAGAGAACAATTATCCCCACCATAAACTTCTGACCTCGTTGTTCGATAATTGGAATCTATCTTTAAAGTAGTCTTGCAGTCGGCTTTGTCTCATATCCTTGCTCTTATCGGCCCACTCTTTGTAGTATTCGATAAGTGTTTGTATATTATCTTGACAATAGTATTTGATAAGGTGCCCCACTACAATCGTGCTTCTCCAATAGTCATAGAATACAGCAGAGTATTCAAAGGCTTCGATACCTTCAGCGGATTCACCAAATCGATCCAGCGTGTATTCCCCGTATTTATCTTTATATTTTTCTATCAAACTTGATTCTACATCCATAACAGTCTCATATTTTTCACTCGATAAAATTAATTTCCGAGGAATATAGAAACACATCCCTTCTTCGAACCACATATTTTCTTCATCAAGTTCTTCAAAATCAGAATGAAAAAAATCAGCGTGGTGAGTCAGTTCGTGGGCTGCTATGACAGCAATATCATCCATGCTTAGTTCTTTATAATAAGTGGTTGCTTCCTCTATCCCTTCGGATGTAGTCAAAAATAGCTTCCTCCAGGTATCTACTAATGGAGTAATATGAATTAAATCCCTCGAAGTATAAGCCGGCAATGGAATGGTTGAATACAGCTCAGTCGCTGAATTCATATCATGAAATATGATTCCCCGAGGTTGTTTAAAAGAACAAATCCTGCTTAATGAATTTGAGAATTCGCTTAGTTTCTCCAGAAGCAATAACCCATTTTCTTCTATTTCTTTTACTCTTAAAGTGTCTGTTACTGAAACACCGTATTTCATTATTGATCCCTCCTAGACAGAATCCCCTTGCCTGGTTCTATCCCACCGGCTTCCCCGAAACAATATGCCAATGAAGATGCTTTGAGTCCTGATAGTTCCCCAGATTGGTAATCACCCGGCATGCACCGTGCTCCCCGGTTACCTCCGCCGCAACCTTCCTGATGACTCCCATCAGCTCAATCAGCAGGTCATTATCACTGTCTTCCAGGCTGATTAAAGACGAAATATGTCTTTTCGGGATGGCCACAATATGTACCGGATAAAATGGACGGGTATGATGATAAGCCAATACACGATCTGTTTCCAGCACTTTCTTCACTTCGGTTTTTCCGCTTAATACTTCATCACAATAAAAATCGTTGGTCATTTCATTTCCTCCTTTTAGTTACCTAAGGAAAGGGAACTCCGTCAATTTGGAATTCCCTTGTTCAATTCAACTGCTTATTATTTGAAATCGTTATTCACATGAGTGTTAAAAAAGTGAATAGAAATATCAATACTGCATACTTACGGGCTGCTTTCTGTGACTTGTATTTCCAGAATTCCTTCTTTAAATCAGCTGTTAAAAAGGAAAGCAATACAATGATTAGACTAAATGCAATGAAACCTTGTACTGAAGCCAGGCCGGTAAACAGTGTCAATAATAAAACGATGCCTATGATGACGATCAGCGGGATGGTAATATACTCAGGTTTGAATCTTATTGAGTGTTGCATGGTTTAGCTCTCCTATTTAATAGTAATAAGATTCACCCAATTGGTAAAATATGATAATACCAGTTTATCACAGGCAGAATCTGCTGAGAACTGGATTTCTCAGGCTCTGTCCGTTTTTCAAGGGGCAACGTTTACTCATCTATATTCCAACACATCCTTTTTATGGAATAACCCGTTTCTATAATCCTCCAACTGTTCAATTTTGCAAAATCCGACATACAAACTCTGTACACTGAAAACCCTTTCATTCCTTTGAAATAGCCTTTATACTAGATTTATAAGATGATCATCAAATAATTCAAGAATATAAAAATGCAAAATTCACACCAGACGACAGCTGTAAGGAGGATCCTCATGGTATTGGATAAGAGACGTGCACACTTATTATCCATCATTCAGCAATCTGCCGAACCTGTCCCGACGAAGGTTTTGGTCGAAAGAATGAATTTGTCCCAGCGGACCATTTATTATGACCTCGATCAGATCAACAGCTGGCTGAGGACTCAGAAGTTAGAACCTATTGACAGTAAACATGGTCAGGGTTTGTTCCTGCCCCCTGAATCGAAATCTAAGCTGATGCTGAAGCAGGATGAGAGTTTTGAAGATTGGCAGTATCAATTATCAAAGCAGGAACGCGGAGTTCTGATCAAGGCGAAGATTTTACTTGAAGAACAGGACGCGACGATGAAAAGCTTCATGGACTTGACGAGCATGAGCCGCGGGACGATTGCGAAGGAGATCAAAGAGATCAGGCAGGAGTTCAAGCGCTCAGGTTTGGAACTGTATTATCAGAAAGGTTCGGGATACCGTCTGCGTGGTTCCGAGGAGGCAAAAAGAACGATGCTCTCCACCATTCTTGCAGCCATCTTCTCTCATGAAGATTGGCAGAATGTCCGGAATGAGGTCTACAAGATGATTCATCCCGAAGCAGCTACGTGGTCGAGTGAAACCGATCAAAGAAGAGTGGTGAGGGAAATCCTTTTTGAAGCGGAAAGTGACATGGGATTGACGCTGACGGATGAAATGGTCGAGATCCTATCGCTGCAGATCCTGATGATCATAAAGCGGATCGAACTCGATGAATTCATCCAGGTGCCCGAGGCGGAAAAAGAGGTACTCAAGCAAACGGACGCCTTTAAGGCCGCCACGCTCATCACCCATAAACTTGAAGCGTACAAGGGAGTCACCTTCCCTGAAGATGAAACTTGTTTCATCACCATGAACCTGCTGGGTTCAAAGGTCCAGCATGATAATTTTGATCATTACACCGAACAGGAACTGTCAGGGCTCAGGGAAGTCGTCCGCAATATGATCGATGATTTCCAATTGTATTCCTGTGTCGTGTTCGACGACCGGCACGGACTGGAAGAAAACCTGATTTCCCATATCAAGCCGACCTACTACCGGCTGAAGTACGGGCTCCATATCGTCAATGATTTGGCCGGCAGCATCCAGGAGACCTACCCCGACATTTTTCATCTGACCAAACGGGTGATCAGGCATTTGGAACTGTATGTCGGGAAACGAGTGCCTGAAGAGGAAGCTGCCTATATCACCCTTCATTTCGGAGGCTGGCTGTCTAAAGAGAAAAAGTCAGTGGAAACGAAGTTCAGGGCCATCATCGTCTGCGAGAACGGAATCGGGACGTCCAATATGCTCAGGACCCAGTTGGAAAATCTAATTGCAGGACTGAATGTGACCGCCACGATCTCCATGAGGGAATACCAGACGAAGCACCATGCGGCAGACGTCATTTTTTCAACCAATTATATAAAAACAAAGGACATTCCCGTCATCCATGTCCCCGCGATCCTGACGAATGTGGAAAAGGAACGGGTCATGCAGCGGATGAATGAGCTGTTCGATCCGAATGCACCCGGGAAAGCGATGACCGATCATCTCTTGGATCTCATCAAGCGCCACGCTGACGTTCATCAAGAAGACGAATTGAAGCTTGAACTGGTCCGCTTCCTGGAACAAAAAACTCCACAGATAAAGGAGCTGCGAAAACCTATGCTCAATGAATTACTGACAGAAGAAACAATACAGCTGAAAGACCGTGTAAAGGACTGGGAGGAAGCCATCGAAACGGCTTCACAGCCTCTCATCGACCAGCACTCGATCACCCCGTCATACGTGAAGGCGATGATCGATAACGTGAAGGACTTAGGCCCTTACATCGTGATCGCTCCTGGGATTGCCATCCCCCATGCACGTCCCGAAACAGGGGTCGAGGAGCTGGGGATGAGTTTTCTGAGGCTCAAAGAACCTGTTCATTTTTCAGAAAAAGAAAAGCATCGTGCCCAGCTGATCATCGTGCTGGCGGCGATCGATAATCAAACCCACTTAAAAGCATTGGCACAGCTCACTGAACTGTTATCCAATGAAGAAAGTGTAAAGAAGCTGATTTCAGCAGAAGACCCGAACACCGTCATTGAATTAATTAACCAAACAATCGAAGTATAATTTTAGGGAGGAAAACAACATGAAAAAAGTATTAGTGGTATGTGGAAATGGATTAGGAAGCAGCATGATCGTTGAGATGAACATTAAAGCAGCGCTTAAGGACATGGGCAAAGAAGCAGAGGTTTCCCACACGGACCTGACAACAGCGAAGACGGAACAGGCGGACTTGTTCATCGGTTCCGAAGATATTGTCGGAAGCCTTGAAGACGGCCGCAAAAATGTCGTGAAACTGAAGAACCTGATGGATAAAAATGAGTTGAAGTCTGCGTTGGAACAAAACATCTAGTCCCATTTTTCAAACAAAGGAGCGATATAAATGGTTGATATCATTATGAATGACATCCTTGGTACACCTGCAATCCTTGTCGGGCTCTTCGCCCTCGTCGGACTCCTTGCCCAACGGAAAAATTCCGGGGATGTCGTGTCCGGCACATTGAAGACCGTGATGGGCTTCGTCATCCTTGGAGCAGGGGCGAATGTGCTCGTCCAGTCACTCGGCCAATTCAGCAGCATGTTCAATGAAGCGTTCGCGGTCGACGGGGTCATCCCCAACAATGAAGCGATCGTAGCACTGGCCCAGGAAAGCTTTGGTACGGAGACAGCGATGATCATGCTGTTCGGTATGGTTGTGAACATCCTGATTGCACGTTTCAGTCCTTTTAAATATATCTTCTTAACCGGTCACCATACGATGTTCATGGCCTGCTTGATCGCAGTCATCCTGACGACCGGCGGACTCTCCGGTGTGCCATTGATCGTCCTCGGTTCGATCATCCTTGGCTCGTTGATGGTGCTTTCGCCTGCGATGCTACAACCGTTCACTCGCAAAGTCACCGGTTCAGACGACTTTGCCATCGGCCACTTCGGTTCGGTCGGATACCTGGCTTCCGCCGCAGTAGGGAAAGTCGTAGGAAAAGGATCCAAATCAACAGAGGAAATAAAAGTTCCGAAATCACTCGGATTCCTCAGGGATACATCCGTTTCCGTATCCTTGACCATGGTCATCCTGTTCTTCATAGTCGCCGGTGCGGCGGGTCCCGCTTTTGTTGAAGGTCAGCTGAGTGACGGACAGAACTTCCTTGTGTTCGCGTTCATGCAGGGGATTACATTCGCGGCGGGTGTCTACATCATCCTCGCCGGTGTAAGGATGCTCCTTGGTGAAATCGTCCCTGCCTTCAAAGGGATCGCGGACAAAATCGTTCCTAATGCCAAACCTGCCCTTGATTGCCCGGCCATCTTCCCGTTCGCGGGTAACGCCGTCATCATCGGCTTCCTGTTCAGCTTCATCGCAGGTCTTGTAAGCATGCTGTTCCTGCCATTGCTCGGCTTAAAGGTCATCGTCCCGGGACTCGTCCCCCACTTCTTCACAGGTGCAGCGGCAGGAGTCTTCGGAAACTCAACCGGCGGCCGCCGCGGCGCCATCATCGGATCGATGGCAAACGGCGTGATGATCAGCTTCCTCCCTGCTCTATTGCTGCCGGTCCTGGGCTCATTAGGATTCCAGGGAACCACATTCGGTGATGCCGATTTCGGTGTTGTCGGAATCGTGCTTGGCAACCTTGTAAAACTGTTCGATTCTGCCGGCGTCCTGTTTGCAGCGATCATCGTGATTTTGGCAGTGCTGTTCTTTATCGGATTTAGATCTAAAGCTGGTGAGGATAAGAACGGAACAGAAGCAGCTTGATTCTTGATTTGATGGAGTCCCGTGATCCCCTCGTTGGGGGTGCGGGGCTTTTTGTTTTGTTGTTAATGGGGAAATGGGCGGGGCACATTACTTGTCCTCTCCCCTTGGCGCAATCAATTGTGCCTAAAGATTTCTCGACAAGTTGCTTGAAAAACCGGGAAAGTGGATTGTATTTTTGAAAAAGGGGTGCGTAAATTCGGAAAGTGGACCGTATTTTTGAAAAGCGGCCTGGAAATGACGTAAATGAGGTTGGAAAAGTAGAGTAATCTCTCAAAACCCCTTTTTGAATGAAGTTCTACTTTTTACCCAGGTGACGCTCATTTTTTGATGAATTAGTATGATTTATGCGTACAAAAATGCGTTTATGCTAATGTATTTTGTTTATGCTGAAAAACCCGAACTATCTCATCCCTGTTCATTTACAAACATACTTAAAACAAAAGATGCCGCCAAACCCGCCAACACTGTAACTAGTACTGACAATGACATCACGGTCAAGCCCATACCGTTCCATCCCCCAATGGCAAAACTGATTACCCAGCCTGCAGCTGATAAGATGGCCAGAGCCAAAAAGAACTTAATATGGAAAAATGGTCTCAACGGGGTGTATTTTTGGAGGAGTTGCAAAATGATTGCCAAGATCAAGCCAACAATAATTAAAGATAAGAAATTAATTGTATAGATAACTGATCTCCCCTTTATACTTGTGGATATTAATCTTTTCGAAAGCACAACCCTACCACCATTATATTGATGATTAGATGAATAAGAACAGACATTTCCGCTTAGGAAGGAGCGCTGAGTTCATACAATTATAACAATCCTGACTTTTAATTTATACTATTTTTTCCATTTCTGACCATAGAATCGTAACCGATTCCTCCTCTCAATATCCTCCCCTCCCCCTTGACTTTCAATATCAAAAGAACGCATCCGGTTATTTTACAAAAATATACGGATGCGTTCCTGAGTAGGCAGCCGGCTTTTCACCCTGCCTCCAGTCTCTTCTTTCTCTTTCAACAGTGATCAATTCGGCGCCCTTAAATAATTAATATTTTTTGTGTTTTGTTTTAAATAATTAATTTTCATATTAAATATTTTAATTTTTTCACTTAAATTATTATCACTCTTAATATCCGGACACCCCTTTAAAGGAATATTTTTTGGATCTGAGCAAAAAATAATTAGCAATATACATAGAAAGAGGCGTATCTACATGAAAAAAACCCTTCCTTCCCTCCTGTTGATGATCACGTGTACACTTGTTCACTTATATTTCACACATCTGGGACAAGAAATGAACCGGAAACGCTTTATCATGAGCGGCATCGCGTTAACCTTTTTTGGCATTGTGTATTCAACTTTGCAAACCATGATTATCATCAAAGCTGGTAGAAAACGAACAAAAATAAGCTGAGTGTTTATCCCCTTCAAAAATAAGGTCTGTCCCCTTTACACTGCCAAATCAGTGACCAGCGGGACGGACTTTTTTTGTTTAAAACTACATTCATCAGATATCGGAATAAAGCCGAACGGATTCATTTCGATACGTCACCAGTGAAATAGAGACATCTTTCGAAGATAAAAGCCCTCGTTTAAGCAAACAGCCCTCTGCTTTTAAAACTGTTACCTTAGTGGGTGGCTTTCCCCTTTCCCCCTTGTTTCCTTCTGGTCAAAATCACCAATTTCCCTGCGATCCCTGTTTTCTCATGAACGAACTGTATTTGAGGACATAAAATAGTAGGACATACAATAGAAAGGACGGTTATACAACGTGAATAAGCACGTAAAAAAGAAAAAGGACGGGCTTGAATGCAGGGTGCAGCCCCCTCCCAAAGGATGTCCCGGGCTATTCCCTCCTCCCATCTGTAGAAATTCTTCTATCCAATTGGATGAGTTGAGTGTCATCAGCTGCGAGGCCGTCATTAGAGGAAGAGTATTATGTGATCATTCACCCGTCGCGGGTGTTCAAGTTAATTTAACGTCTTCATTTTCCGATCTGTCGTTCAGTGATTCCACTCCGAGAACGGACAGTATGGGTGTTTTCACTACCACTGCCACAGTCCCGCGGGGGACACCGATTACAACTGATATCCGAATAACCGCAACAGCCACTGTAGCAGGAAATACCATCAGTGATTCCATTACCGTGAGAGCAGAATGCGTAATATGTAACGCACCTGTGCTGACCCTAAATCCCGTTGAGGGTCCAGTGGGATGTCCGGGGACACATATTTCCGGAAGACTGACATGTGATGGCAGAGCAATATCGGGTGAACCCGTCTCATTTACAATCGGCAATGACTCAAATAAGGTCGTGATTACCCCGAACCCGGCCATTACGGGGCCAGACGGAACCTATACCGCAACTGTGGTGCCATTTTTGGGGATTGACTCAACCATCACGGTGACAGCATCGGCCACCGTCGGGGGAGTCCCCGTTACTTCAGAGACCCGGCCGGTAACCATAGAATGTCTGCCGTGTCGTAACCCTGTCATAATTCTGAATGAGCCTTCTCCATTCGTTTGTACCGGGGAGGTTTCCGGGCGTGTTCTTTGTGACGGGAGACCGGTAGCGGGAGTACAAGTCAAATTGAGCAGTCCGCTTCTCTTTTTCGATTCACCAGCTCCCATCACAAACGGAAACGGTGAATTTTCAAGTCCCGCCAGTGTTCCTCCAGGTACCGAAGAACAATCGGTGTCTTATACAGCAACAGCGGAGGTAAATGGAATCACAGTCTCCCAGACCAATACCGTTGAAGTCAGTTGTCCAGCGTGTCGAAATCCTGTCGTTCAATTGGATAACCCCGGTCCGATCAGCTGCAGAGCCGTTATTACAGGGCGTGTCCTATGTGATGGTACACCGTTAGCCGATGTGAAAGTGACATTGAGCAGTCCCCTCCTTATATTTCAGCCATCCGTTGTCACCACAAATGTCAACGGTGAATATTCGAGTGTGGCTACCGTACCATTCCCGACTCCAATAACAGAGGGAGTTGCTTATACGGCAAGTGCAACGGTGAATGGCATCCCCGTTTTCAATACCAACTTTGTCCGGGCTGAATGTGTCAACTGTCCGAATCCGGCTATCAACCTTATTGTTCCACCTTCTATAGAATGTTCAGGCACGCTCATGGGAAGAGTCGTCTGCGGAGTCACTCCACTGGCGGATGAGCCGGTCTTTTTAGATATCGTTCAATCAGGCAATAATGTATTCATCGATCCGGACCCTGCCATTACTGGAGCGGATGGACGATATACTTCCACCATCATAGCGGAGCCCGGCACCGTTGAAACCGTCACTGTCAGAGCGAGAGCGACCGTCGGCGGCATCCCGATCAGTGCAGGTCCCTTCAGTGTTCGCGTCAACTGTCCTCCGCCGCCTGCATGCCCTTGTAAGTTCAAGCTCGAAACCCAGGGGGGAGCTCAGCCGGGAGCCCAGATCCTTGTCACACGTTTTGGAATGGAAATGAACTACACCGGAACATTGAATATCAGCATAACCCAATGCGGGGCAACCCCGGGTGCTCCTTGTAACCCGGCAGTGGATAATTTCAACTTTACCTTCAGCGCCAACAATGGAGATGTCTACCAGTTCACGTTAGGCAGAAGAACAGTGATTTCCTGTGAACAAAACTTTACTATTGCCAATCTGCAGGGAATCATCAATGGGCGGATCAACAACGGGCCTACCCGTACTTTTGATGCACAAATCAGAGCCATCTTTAACAACATCACCAAAGTGACCACCTATGACATTTTCGCAACCGATAATACTACTACTACTTTCCAGACCAGCGCTCCTTTCATCGCCCTTGCAAGCCCGCAATCGTTTATCGCCGGTTGTTAAGAGTTGTTTTCATTCGCCTAAGGAGGGTGTCGGGAAATCCCGGCACCCTATTCTTATTTCGTTTCGTTACCCGTTCTTAACTCTTCAGTCTTAAAAGGTAAAATCAGAAGCGGCGTTAACAGGAATTATCAAAGAAACGATTTACATTTTACAATGATCACCAGGTAAGTTAGAGGTAGCAAATGCCCTGACCCTCATCCTCACTTCTTTCATAATTCTTTGAAAAATAGTGTTTACTTATTTCCGTATTACAATTATAGTTGTAATAAGCGATAGGATGAAAGAATCACAAACATTCATCATTATCAGGTTTAAGATTATATTTTTCTGATACACACAGATACAAATGTCACGCTAAATGGAATATAATCATAAAAGAATGCACGTTACCCCAAGAAAAATCCGTTTAACACCCTAAGAATCCCTCCCGCTTCTGATCTATTATTCTTAAATGAATATTTCTTCCTTATTTTAAGAGATACCTGAGCATTTGGCCGGTTCAATCCGCCCCCATAGTAATTGATCACCATCAGTCCCTTATTATTTTTATGGTAGTATATACCTAAAAATATTTTCAGGGAGGTAATGTATGAGATACAATCCCGGTGATAAAGTAGTATATAACAACGAAGAATACGTGGTTCAATGGATCTACGACACTGGTTACCTTGAAATATTCAAGGACAGCATAAGTAATTGTATATTGGTGCATAAGACAGAAATTGTCATAAAAAGAGAATAAATGCAGGAAGGGGTGATTCTTTTGAATGGACTGAATACATTACCGGAAGAAAAACTAAAGAAAATACTAGTGGATTCCAAAAGAGTTGGGACCTCGAAGGAATTCATCAAACTGATCGAAGCCGCCATTCTTCACAGGTCAACCCTTAAATAATGGCTTTGACGGGTTTCCCGGCTGCTTTCGAGAAGAGACGCTTTTGCCAGTGTCTCTTCTTTTTTATAGAGAGCAGCCACTCTCCGTCATTTAATGCTTGGGGTTTCCCCGTACTATAACCCCCAATGTGAAAAAGAAACCTATCCCTACCACCAGGAAAAAGAAATTGGACCATTCCCCCGGATAGGTATACAACCCCAGTATTAAAGCAAAAAACATAACTGTCAGATTAAAAGTGAGTTGTATTTTTTTCTTCATGACCTTCCTCCCTCTTGTCTTTTCCTCCAGCAAAGCAAGGTGCGTACCCTTCTTAATTTTTACATAAATATGGTAAATATCAATCATTTCTGAGATAATTGCTTATAAGATAATGTCATCCAAGAGCCTACTAGTATGTACAAGTATAAATAAAGGAGAGGTCCACAATGAGTAAATCGTTTATTGATCAAGTTCACTATTTTCGAATCCCTGTAAGAGATTTAGAGGAATCTGCCCATTGGTACAGAGACGTGCTGGGCATGCAATTGCTGTCCATCACTGAGGATCCATTTGCAGTCATCAAAATAAATGACGGGCCGTTTTTGCTTATTTTAGTCCCGACTGCTGATGAGACCTTTGCTCATTTCACAATTAATAATGAGTCTGCCTTTGCTCTGGGCTTCACCAGTCCTGAACTATCTAAATTCCATGAACATCTGGTTGATCATGGCGTCAAGGCAGAGGAAAT
This sequence comes from Bacillus sp. BKU_1, assembly GCA_051294195.1. Lineage (GTDB taxonomy): Bacteria > Bacillota > Bacilli > Bacillales > Bacillaceae_B > Rossellomorea. The sequence goes on from CP193985.1 coordinate 881,618, forward strand.
ACAAGAAGATGATGGCCACAGCTTTTTTCACTTTTACGATCCAAATGGAAATAAGCTTCAAGTGCACTGGTAAGACGTCATGTTATGGCGGGGTCTGGTCCCCGCCACGTTTCTGCGAGCCTTGGATCAGACCCTCTTGCCTAAGGCTTGGTGATTTAACGTCAGGAAACAGCCCGTTTCTTTCATAATACACCCCATGCGAGTCTATTTTTTTCAATATTACAGCCTTCCCTCATGTGCCAGCCAGTCCAAACACTCCAATTCCTAACCCGATCACACAAAGTCAAGTAGTCTTTTCCCCTCCCCACTCTTTTATTATCGAATTCTTTAAGTTTATTATTGAAAATCAAAGATTTATTATCGGAAACTGAAGAATTTATTATCGAATTTGGGAAAGATGCTCCCCTCTATAATCGATTGAGCGGTAATATAATTGGATTTTCCTTCTTATTATCGAATTGGCCCAGATAGTATCAACCCTACTAGAAGTCTGATCCCGGTGTAATTATGACTGGAGATTAATCTCCGAATACCACCTCTCCCCTCTTTTGACCCCCGCCGCCATATCCATGTTATTATGTAGTTTTTATTTTATCTATGTAAAAAAAACCGGGACTGAACACCCACTGAAGTTTGGGGAAGTGTGCTGATTCTTTCCTATTTATTCAAAAAGTCAACTCATTAACAGTCTTTTATCCCGGGAACGATGACTCTCCTGTTCTATCCTTCTTTTACATTCATTTACAACAGATTAAAATTATGCCCCTATACTATGAGTTGTTACACTCAATCGATTCATGAAAGGGGAAATCCGCATGACAAGTGAGAGACCGATGGACAGTTGGATGCAAAAGCTTAATGAAGAGGCCTTACATAAAGGGGTCGACCGCCGCAGCTTCCTGCAGGGGGCGGGGAAAGTCGCCGGCATTTCTTTAGGTATGGTGATTGCGCAGTCGATGGGCGGCTTTTCCGTCTCTGCAGAAGAAGGCGGATTTCGGGAGTATCCGTTTTTACTTGGGGTAGCTTCCGGGGATCCTCTCCCGGATGGTGTCGTATTATGGACGCGTTTGGCCATCGACCCGCTAAATGGCGGCGGCATGCCTGAGCGTAAGATCACAGTCAAGTGGGAAATCGCAAAGGATCAACACTTCCGTCACATTGTCCAGCGCGGTACAGAAGTCGCAAGTCCCGCCCTCGCACACTCCGTACATGCTGAGGTTGAGAACCTGGAACCGGGAACGGTCTACTATTACAGATTCAAAGCCGGTAAGGATTACAGCCCGATCGGGAAAACGAAGACCCTGCCTGCACTGAACGCTGACACAGCCAGCCTCTCTTTCGCCTTCGCTTCCTGCCAGCAGTATGAGCACGGTTACTATACTGCCTATAAGCATATGGCCAAAGAAGACCTTGATCTTGTTTTCCATCTTGGAGACTATATTTATGAATACGGTCCTGATGAATATGTGGCAAGTTCCGGAAATGTCCGGCAGCATAAAGGACCGGAAATCCGTTCCCTGGAGGACTACCGGAACCGCCATGCACAGTACCGTTCAGACACGGATTTGCAGGCTGCCCATGCAGCATTCCCGTGGGTGGTCACATGGGATGACCATGAAGTGGAGAACAACTATGCTGACCTGATCCCCGAAAAAGGCCAATCCGTGGAAGAGTTCGTGAATCGACGTGTCGCGGCTTACCAGGCCTACTACGAACATATGCCGTTGAGACGATCATCGATGCCGAATGGAGCGGACATGCAGCTGTACCGTCAGTTCTCATACGGGAACCTGGCGAATTTCATGGTCCTTGACTCCCGCCAGTATCGTTCCGATCAGGCGAATGGGGATAAAAGCTCTCCGCAGACGGAAGAGTCCCTGGACCCTTCACGCACCTTACTTGGAGGCGACCAGGAACAGTGGGTTCTTGATCACCTTGACGACTCCTCTGCCACCTGGAATGTACTTGCCCAGCAGATCTTTTTCGCGAAAAGAAACTATGGCCGGAGCCCTGAACAGCCTCTATACAGTATGGACGGCTGGGACGGATACACTCCAGCGAGAAAGCGGATAACGGACTTTGCCCTTAATAAAAACATGGATAACTTGATCGTCCTGACAGGTGATGTTCACGCAAACTGGGCTTCCAATATCCTTGCAGACTTTGATGATCCGTCCTCCAAGATGCTTGGAGCCGAATTTGTCGGCACATCGATCACTTCAGGCGGGAACGGAGCGGACAAGCGCGCTGACACGGATCGCATCCTTGAACAGAACGAACATATTAAGTTCTTCAACGACTATCGCGGATATGTCCGCTGTCAAGTCACGCCGACCCAGTGGAGAGCCGATTATCGTGTCGTCCCATTCGTTTCCAAGCCTGGCGCAGATATTTCCACCAGAGCATCATTCGTTTACGAAAAAGATTCAGAAGGATTGAAGGAAATATCAGCAACAACCGTGCCACAAGGGGTACAGAAGTCTTCCGAGGTCGAAGATGATCGTCATGAAGCGCACGCACGCGCCCACAAAAAACAAGCTCAAAAAGGAAAACAAATGCAAATGAACTAGAATAGAGGAGGCGGAGGACATGAATGATCGCAGCCAGCAGGTGATTGGGCATTTGGAAGAACTGAGGAGCCGGCTGATGAAAACCGTGTTTTCCTTTATCGGATTTCTTATTGCCGGGATGGTTTTTGTGAAACCGATCTACGGGTGGCTGATCAGGGATTTGGACATGAAGCTCGCGGTCCTCGGACCAAGCGAGGTTTTATGGGTGTACTTGATGATTGCAGCCGTCTTCTCGCTGGCTGCAACCATCCCTGTCGCTGCCTATCAAATCTGGCGCTTTGTCGCCCCGGGGCTCAGTCCGAGAGAAAGAAGCGTGACGGCACGCTTCATTCCAGCCCTATTCTTTTTGTTCATTTTCGGCATCGGGTTCGGATATTTCCTGCTTTTCCCGATCGTCCTGAATTTCCTGACCACCCTTTCAGCAGGCCAATTCGAAACGATGTTCACCGCGGAAAAATACTTCCGGTTCATGCTGAACCTGACTCTGCCTTTTGGCTTGTTATTTGAAATGCCGCTGGTGCTCGTTTTTCTTACCGTACTCGGCATTTTGGATCCGGCCAAATTGAAGAAATCAAGAAGAGTCGCCTATTTTTTACTGATTGTCACTTCCGTGTTGATTACACCGCCGGACTTTCTGTCGGATGTACTCGTCATCCTGCCGCTGTTGCTTTTATATGAAATCAGCATCACATGTTCAACGATTGCATATAAGAAACGGGCTTCACATTCGGTAGATTCCGCTGTTGCTCAGGAGAATGCTGTTTAGAAATGAAAGAATTTATCAGAGATAAAGGCAATGCTAGGGATTGAATATCGCTGTTTTCAATCAATTGCTGCCACAGTAACGTTTTATAAAATCAACAGGAGGCGAACATTATGCTATCGAACATCGGAATCCCGGGATTGATCCTTGTATTAGTGATCGCGTTGATCATTTTCGGACCTTCCAAACTTCCCGAAATCGGCCGCGCATTCGGAAACACCTTAAAAGAGTTCAAAAGCGCTACCAGTGATTTAGTCAATGGACACGATCATAAGAAGAGTACTTCTGCTGAAGAAGACCAGCCACTGAAAGCTGTAGAAAAAGAAAACCGGCATACAGGCAGCTGATATTCCACACAAAAACGTCTAGGGTTTCTTACTCTGGACGTTTTTTGGCGGAAGAAATCCACTGCCCTATCAAGCATGCCACATTGTGTTATCAGTACCCATTCTTTCAAAACCTTATAACATTCCAAAAGACACCAAAACACCACACTTCGAGGCAGACCGAAACAATGAGAAGCTGTTACAATCATCAATTAAGCAATCTGAAATTTTAAAGGTATGTATTTATCAAGGTTGGGAATTCAGCTGGGGGCAGGAGATAAGGGACAGAGAGATGGGGATTGATTTATGCCAATCTTAAGGGGCAACCCATTTATTTGAACCTGATGACTTGTTCAATCTTAATTTCACGATTGGTAGGGATGGAGAAAAATGTGTGTGACTTCCTGTGATACATCAACGGGGAGCAGGGTAATTGATCAGACACCTTAACGACTTCGACGAGCTGGCCTGTGGACAGTTCCACTTTCGAATTCACCGGGAAAATTTCCAGAAGGAGGCAGAATTGCTGTATCAGCCCCTCGTCAAATAAGTCCAGATCCCGTGAAAGTATGCCGAGAGCGGTGACTGCACCGAACGCAGATCTGTACGGCCTGTTCAGGGTCAGGGCAGAATAAACGTCGACGATCCCGGCAATCTGGGATTCAATCGACAAGTCTTTACCCGACAGTCCTTTCGGATAACCCGACCCATTGATTCGTTCATGATGGTATAATGCAAGCCTGTTGATATCATTGTTGAATCGATGCTTCCTGAGAACTTTGTACCCAAGAATGGTATGCAGTTTCATTTCTTCGTATTCCTCATACGTCAGCTTGGCTGGTTTGAGTAAAATGTCCAATGGTATTTGCGTTTTGCCTATGTCATGAAGCAGGCATCCAATAGCAAATGCATCAAGGTTTTTCACCTTTAACCGTTTCCCCATGAGGGCTCCGAGAATGAATACATCCATAGAATGATAGAAGGTATACAAATCATATTTCATGATTTGATCAAGGAGATCGTGATTCTTTTTCTCGGCCATGATCCGGACAAATAGATCTTCCACCCAGTCAAAGGTTTCGTCCTTGTTTAAAGCTGTCCCATAACGATTTTCCTGACAGCAGAGGGTGATGCTGTTGAAGAATACCCTTTTATAATCTGTATCATCAGGCGGAACTACTTCCAAAACCTCCTCAGGTGCTTCCACATTGACTGAATAGATATTGAACTGCTGCAATCTCTTTATGATTGCCGGGTCGATGATTCTTCCTTTTTTCAGAATCAGTGAATTTTCACGATAGACATCTAAAGCCAGTACATCTCCTTCTTTCAACTCACTTACATTCTTCATTCCTGTTCCATTCATATTGATCACCTCATAATAGGTATATAGGTAATTTTACCCACAAACACAGTATAACAGTATATTTTTGTAAAAAATACAAAAATAATTGGAATTTTTATAAAAAAAGTAAATTATGACCGAAATGTTTCGCTCGCAAAGAAGGAAGAGCTGAAATGGTGATTGGCACTCATTCGCTGTAAGGCCGGAATTCACGGGGACGTCCGTCCGGATTGTGGATCACGCAACCCTTTATTTTCCTTTCAAATAGTTCTCATACACCTCTCTTGCCTTATCCGGCTTCTCCATCTCGTTTGATACTCTCTTATGTATGTCACTCAACAAATAAAGCCCACGGAACAGGCAGCCGGCGATGATGCCGAACGCAAGGATGCCGCCGACCCATGGTCCAGATATGAATAATACCAAACCCAGTAAACTTGCTAAAAAAATCGATAGGATTAAATACAAACGAATAATCCCCTTTCCCTGTTGTTTTTTCCGCAATACACACAAGCCTTCCCATTATGTCAAAAGTCTTACTCCACTTCAAACTTTCCTCCGAAGAATAACCACGCCGCTTCCCGTATACTGGATAAAAAGAGGTCACACAGGCTTGACGCCATTAAGGAGGAGAAAACCTATGAATCTATATCATTACCACCACTGGACACCGAAAGTAAAAGACTTGGAAGACTATTATCAGCAGCTCGGATTTAAGACCATTTCGAGGGTCGGCAGGCTTGACGGCAAGATGCAGCCCTTCAACCCCCCATTGACCTGGGATGATTTTAAAGGAGAAGAGATTATATTCCGGATCATCGAGATGGTCAAAGGGCATACAAATGTGACATTCGGACAGGTGAACCGCGATATATTCGACCATATCGGTGTGCTTGTGAGTGAAGAAGAGTATAGCAGGATCGTCGTTCGTGCCGGCGAATTGGATTGGGCGGTCAACGAGGGTGAGCGCCGTACATTTATTTCTACACCATGGAAGTTCCGGATCGAGCTGCAAAGGAGGAGCGGTGTGGTAAGTGAGGAACAGCATACCGTTATCCGGCAGATGGAGATATCGGTGCCTTTTACAAAGCACCCTGGATTGGTTGCGCAGTTGCTGGATCTGAAAATCCTTCTTGGAGATGAGTCGTGTGTGAAGGTTGGGGATGATGGATTAAGCCTTGTCTTTCATAAGGGCGATGATGTGCGATTGAATACTGTTTATTTTAAAGGTGATGGGCTTGGTGTTGTGGATCCTGTGGGGGTCAGGTTGGAAGCAGAAGGTTAGACTGGCGTCTGATTCGTAATATCCACATAAAAAGTGTTTTTTAATGAAAAATGCATGTAAAGAATGCTCATTTTGACTGGTTCCCGGTTGAAAAGCAGTATTTTATCCAGACATCAAGCCGTCAGAAGCCCCGTTCTGGCCGCCTCCCCCTGTATATTATCAAAAACGGGCAGGATATTATCAAAAATCCGGATATATTATCAAAAACGGCCCATTTATTATCAAAAATCCAATTATATTATCAAAACGCAAAATCCCTATAAAAAAGGAACTGACTCCCGGTTCACTAACACTATAGTGCGCCGGGGGCAGGCCCTGATTTGCAATATTTAATGATTTACCTTAACAAATTAATCAGTCACAGGTACATTAAGTTCAAGCCCCTTAATTTTTTTCTCTTCACCTTCTGAGTTTCTAATATACGGAGTGACTGTTAAAATTGCCACATCCCTATCAATCGGTTCAAAGAAAACTTGGCTAGTGAACTGTTTCCTGCCTTCTTTTTCTTCTATAAAAATCATATCCGCTTTAATGAATGGTACTTCTTTCCCTTTATCGGTCGTTAGTTTGAATGTTAAAGCTTGCTCGTTAAATTCCTTTTTGCCCGAAGGGATGGAGAATACATAGTGCAAATTTGTGCTGCTGGGTGTCAGTTTCAATTTATTTATTTTAAATGTGTACGGACCTGACGAAGCCTCTCGATCAGGAGAAATGATTTTTGCTTGATCCGCTTTTTCAGCTGTTAACGCAAACGTCCAATTCCCTTGCTTATTCAATGCCTCTTTTATCTTTAATTTAATTTCCAGTTTTTCAGGAGCATTTTCAAAATCTTTTTTATCAATAGCTATCGTACCAGAAATATAGTCATTTTTATAACTGGATGTAGCAGAGTAACCAGCTTCATTCCCATTTACAAATAGATCTGCTTTTGCAATCCCCAATAGTTGATACTGCCTTAAGTCTTCCTCCTTCTTCCCCTTCAATGGAATGGTATAACCGATTTCCAATCTTGAATCATCATAATATAGATCTGTAACCGTTATCTCAATGCCTTCATCCTCTATCGTTTCTCCAATTGATTTAACCAGCCCTCTTTCATCTGCAGATTCCAAACCTGCATCCGTAAATGGCAGCACCGCACTGATGAAAGGAATTTTACTTAATACACTGGCCATAACTGGAGAAACAAATCCGCTGCCAAGTACTAAGACGAGAAGCATAGCAGCCGCTGCTATAGAAGAATATAGTACCTTTCTACTTTTCCGGGAAGAACGTATGGTGTTATTAATGACTGCGTCCAGTTCTGAGTGCGGAATTTGTATGTGTTCCACATCCTCTTTAAACTTGTAAATAGTAGACTTATTCATTCACACAATCCTCCTTTATCAAGACTTTTAGTTCTTTAAGGGCACGATGAAGAGTTGATTTCACCGTACCTTCTGGAAGATTTACGATTTCAGCAATCTGCTTGATTGTTTTGTCCTGATAATATTTTAGAATGACAATTGTCTTAGAGCGTGCGTTCAAACAATCTATCGCTTCAAATAGTTCCAACCGGCTTTCAATTTTTATTTCTTTCCCAGGAATCCTTTCTGCATATTCAGCATCCATTGGAATCACTTTCTTTTTTTTCTTAATAAAGTCTAATGAAGTATTGATCAATATCCTCATCAGCCAGCTTGAAAAATAGTCTGGTTCCTTTAGATTATGTATTGAAATGAGTGCCTTATAAAGCGTATCTTGAACAATGTCTAAGGAATCGTCCTTATTTTTGGTATAGAGAAATGCAGTCCTATATAATTTCTCTTTCTCCTCATCAATCAGTTTGGCAAATGCTTTTTTATTCCCTTTTTTGGCTTTCATAATCAACTTGTACTTATTCATATTGCCCTCCTTTCCTACATTAGACAGATGGGGAATCTTTTTGGTTCCAAGAAATAAAAAAAAGACGAAACCTCTGCTTCGCCAGTAGAATTATTTCTATTTACGTGTTAGATTTCAGCTTAATTATGCTTATTGCACTAACAATAGCAATCATACACAATATGAATAAATCAATATTGTGTAAAGAAAATAACCCTCGACCTGAATTTATTACAGAGTAAATTCTTACGGCAACACCTACAATTGCAGAAAGAAGGATTACTGTAAACCAGAGTCTTTTTTGATAAGACTTCACCATGACCCCACCTTTATAATTTTTGTCTATTCTTTCTGAAAGAGAATATTCTAATAAACATCAAGATATGTATATACCCATAGTACTTTACACTTTACCATAAAATAGGAATCATATCATTCCCACAAAAAGGGGAAACAAAGTAAAAAGCTCATTTTGAATAGTTTTAGTTTAATAAGCAGGATATTATTAATAACAGCCCTTTAATAATCACAAATCAAATTATATTATCAAAGCGCAAAGCACCCCCAAAAGGGGCTGACCCCCAGTCTACTAACGCTTTAGTGGCCGGGGGTCCGGCCCCCTCATCAGGCCAAAATCTAAGGCTGCACCGTCATCTTCAACCAGGTCACACATTTCCTCATATTCGTTAAAGACATCATACATCCCCTGTGCTATAGTATCCTAGTATTCTATTTGAACGGAGTGATGATATGAATAAAACAACTGTGAAAGAAATCACCTTGATCATCGTCGGGTCCGTGTTCTTTGCACTTGGGGTGAACCTGTTTGCGATCCCGAACGAACTTGGGGAAGGCGGCGTGACGGGGATCTCCATGACCCTTTATTATCTTCTTGGCTGGTCGCCGGGTATCACGAACTTCGTCATGAACGGGGCTCTGCTTGCCATCGGATACAAGGTGCTCAATAAACGGGTGACCTGGTACACGATGCTCGCCATCTTCTTTACATCCCTCTTCATCAAATTGACTGAAGGCATGGGAGAATCGGTCGACATCATGCTCGGCACTGTCTTTGCCGGTGTGTTCATCGGGCTCGGACTCGGTCTTGTCCTCCGCTCGGGAGGAACGACAGGCGGCTCGACCATCATTGCCCGCATGCTCAATCAGCATTTCGGCTGGGCGGTCAGCACGACGATGTTCGTCTTTGATATCGTGGTGGTACTCGGTTCTTCTTTTGTAATCGGAATCGAGAATACGATGTATACCGGAATCTCCATCTATATCAGCACGAAAATATTGGACTACCTGATTGATGGTTTTGACACCAGAAAGGCTGTCACGATCATTTCCGCCCATACGGACGACATCGCTGAAAAAGTGAGTGCCGAAATGGACCGCGGAGTGACCGTCATCAACGCAAGAGGGCATTATTCGCAAGAATCCAAGGATATCCTATATGTCGTGATCAATAAGCAGGAGCTGTTCCTCTTGAAAAAGAAGATTCAGAAGATAGATGAGAAAGCTTTTGTCGTTGTGCATGATGTGAGGGATGTGTTCGGGGAAGGGTTTACGTTTCCGAAGACGTGATGTGTCAGGAGCCCGGGACATCCCCCTCTTTGCCGGCTATAATATAAATAGTTTTACATGGATTCTTTAAGGAAGGAATGAACGAAATGGAATTCATACAATTGGATCTGACCTTTACTTTCAATGGGCAAGAAATGTCCATTCACCCCACTATCATAAGGAATGAAGAGGCAGTGACATTGGTCGATTGCGGATATCCAGGGATGCTCCTATTATTGGAGAAGGAACTTACACGTAAAGGAATCCCGCCCACATCCATCACCCACGTGATCATCACTCATCATGATGACGACCATATGGGAGCCTTATATGAATTAAAGGAAAAGTATCCTGCCATCAAAGTGGCAGCCGGTGAAATAGAAAAAGAGTATATCGATGGAAGCAAGAAGTCGCTCCGGCTCATACAGGCAGAAGACATGCTGGACGTATTGCCAGCAGAACAAAGGGACTTCGGATTATCCTTCATCGATCGCCTTAAACAAATACGAAGCGTTCCCGTTGATATCATATTGAGGGATGAATATGGATTGGAATGGGCCGGGGGATGTAAAATCTTGTCGACGCCAGGGCATACACCAGGTCATATTTCCATCGTCAATGAAGAACTTGATGCAGTTATCGCTGGAGATGCCGCTGTAATCGAAGAGAATGCATTAGCGGTCGCCAATCCGCAATTTGCCTTGAATTTAGAAGAGGCAAAAAAAAATTAAACAAGATCAGGAAATTGGACATGAAATATTATTATTGTTTTCACGGCGGGGTATTTGTGAATGAAATGAGCCGCTGATATTCCGCTGTAAAAAACCGCACACCATAAACGGGAATGGATAATGCAATTGCCCTTTCGCATCATCCATCCCCGTCCTTTACTTTGATACTATCTTCATCTCGTATTGCTTTTCCCCATCTTCCGTCGTCGTTATGCCATATGCAATCGTGCTTCCGTCCGAACTCACCGTGACATTATCAAGTTTCTGATTCTCATTGACTTTGATGGTATGAAGGTCGTTGAGTTCCTCTTTTTCAAAATCAAATTTCATCAGTTTGTTATCATCAATAATGACAGCATTGCCGTCTTTCAGTGTATATAAGTTGGTGCCGGACCCGAGCTTCATGGTTTCCTTTGTCTCGAGGTTCAATGCATGAAATTCCGTTTTCATCAATTCCGCTTCCTCATCCTGTACCCCGTAAATGATATAGTCTTCATTTGCCGTGAGGTTTTCATTATTACCGGTGCCCGGATAGATTTTTTCTGAACGCATCAGGGTCTCTGTCTCCCCAGACTTCAGATCATAGGAAAAAATCCCGGCGTACATGATAATGGCATATACCTTGGTCGCATCGTCATTCAGGTCATAATGTGGATTATATTTGATTTCCCCTGCTTCCTTTATCATCTTTTCAAGAAAGTCCAGCTGGGTGATTTCCTGAGTTTCTACATTCCAAAGATACGTTTGATCCGTCTGTTCATCATTCGGCTCAGTATCCGTGTGGATATAGGTTTTAGGTTCTAGCAGATAGGCACCTGGAGAAGGGAGCAGTATGTCATCACGATCCCCTGCAGGAATGAACTTCTCCGATTCTCCGCTCTTCGGATCCAGCTCGACAATCCAATGCTGCTCCCCTTCAGGAGCGTCCCAATCCGTCACCCCGTTCACAATGATCCCTGAATCCGTCAGAAATGAGAATTGATTGACCATCTTTGGATCCAGTGATTTCTCCTCTTCCCCCACTCTTACGTGCCGCCTGTCTTCCTCACTGAAATCACTATTCTGCTCTCCCCAAAATAACGTGTCCCCGTCTTCATCCAGTTGAAAATTCATGCTGCTCACGTGACCCTCCAACTCGAATGAATCCTTTTCCTCAAAACCGGCAGTTTCCCCTTTTGATTTCTTCTTTTCCGCACTCTTTTCCGGGGTATCCGCTGCTTCCTCAGCTCCGCAGCCTGCCAGTACCAACCCGGCCACCGACACCGCACACAATAGTTTCCGTATCTTCCTCATCGACTCTCTCCCTCCACCAAGTTCATTCTAAATTCCGTCCAAACGTAACATATATTGGAATTTCATACAAATAATATCCATTTCCTCAACGGATAGCAGACGGGACAAGTGAGCCACTCTTTTTAAATGGACAAAAATTCCAAACCCCACGGTTCAACCATCCTAAACTTGGGTACAAATGATTATCATCCCCTGGGAGGAATGCCACCTGAAACTGCTCTTCATCTACTTCACCATCCTGTCTTCCGCCATTTGCCTGATCCTCCTGCCTTCCCTTCCATTCAGGGAATAGATCTATTTCTCGCTGCTCTTCTTCTGTCTCGTCTATTTCATCGGTTTTCTCTCTTTCTATATAAGGAACTTTTGGATTTCTTTTCCCTGGCGTTTATAGCGGCAATCGTTTTTACTTATGTGATCAACCAGGGAACCTCTGCAGAAATTCCATACAGCATCATTATGGTGATGGGAGTGTTCTATGCGGCAATGGGTTATTTCATAACCAGACGGCGGGACAAAGGAGAATTTTAAAATAATCCTTGCCATCCCCCCATCCCTCGAGTACAATAATGAAAATAATTCCAATAACAACAAGTGATGATAGGATTCAGTAGTCAATTATCTCCCTGTCAAAGAGATCTGATGCCCGGTGTGAATCAGAACAAAGATAATGGCGAATTACCCCCTTGAACTTTTTCTGTGAAGATTATTAGCAGGAAACGGCCGGACCGTTATCCGATTGAGTGGAAGAGTGATCTTCAAGCAAGGGTGGTACCGCGTTAACCACGTCCCTTTTATTAGGGGCGTGGTTTTTATTTTTTATAAGGAGGAAACGAGATGAAGGAACTGACAAGAGAGCAGCATGCAGAGGTGGAGAGGCAGATCAACCTTTACCAGAACGGGGTTGTGGAGACCATTCCCCAGAACGAATTAAGAAATAAAGTGGCACGGTCCATCGTGGACGGGAAGCCGTTAAAAATCAAACTCGGCCTCGATCCGACTGCACCGGATGTTCATCTGGGGCACACCGTGGTCCTGAATAAGCTGAAGCAATTCCAGGAAAACGGCCATATCATCCAGCTGATCATCGGGGACTTCACCGGCAAGATCGGAGACCCGACCGGAAAATCGACCGTGCGGAAACAGTTGACGGATGAAGATGTAAAACGGAATGCCCAGACATACTTTGAACAGTTCGGCCGTGTGCTCGATATGGAGAAGGTGGAGCTGTACTACAACTCCAAATGGCTGACGCCGTTGAACCTGGAGGATGTCATTCGGCTGTCTTCAAGCATCACAGTCGCACGCCTGATTGAACGGAACGATTTCTCAAACAGGATTGCTGCAGGGAAACCCATCTCCCTCCATGAGTTCTTCTACCCGCTGATGCAGGGCTACGATTCCGTCGCACTCGAAAGCGACATCGAGCTCGGCGGCACTGATCAGCACTTCAACGTCCTGATGGGCAGGCATCTGCAGGAGCACTACGGGAAAGAAAAACAGGTCGTCATGCTGCTTCCGCTGCTCGAAGGTCTCGACGGCGTGGACAAAATGTCCAAATCCAAGCACAACTACATCGGAATCGATGAACCGCCAAACGAGATCTTCGGAAAAACGATGTCGATCCCTGATGAACTGATTGTCAAATACTTCAACCTGGTCACAGACCTGCCGCTGGAAGAAAAACAAAAAATCTCGGCCGGCTTGGCAGACGAGACCCTGCATCCAAGGGACGCCAAAGTCCGCCTGGCCCGCACCATCGTCTCCATGTTCCACGGAGAAGAAGCGGCCGCTGCGGCGGTCGATCACTTCCAGACCGTCTTCCAAAAAGGATCCCTCCCCGAGGATATTCCTTCAGTCGAATGGAAAGGCGCCTCGGAAGTTGCCATCATTGAACTGCTAGTTGGACTTGGCATGCAAAGCTCAAAGAGTGAAGCCAGAAGAATGATCAAAAACGGCGGCATTAGGATCGACGGCGAGAAAGTGCTGGATACAGAATTGGTGGTTCCTGTGTCGGACGGGATGATTGTGCAGGTTGGGAAGAGGAAGTTTGTGAAGGTTAAGGTTTGATTGGATGCACATTACAAAAACAGCGACAAAACCTATTTGGCTTGTCGCTGTTTTTAAAAAAGGGAAGATCTGGCCCCCGTGCCCCTGAAAATATGACCGTTTTTCAGTAATGCACCCAATATATCAAGGAACTGGTCATTAAAATTAGAGATTCTTCTTCACCCAATTTTCTCCGCCAGCTCTAAAATAATCCCTCCTGGACCTCGAATGTAGCACAACTTATACCTCTCTTCAAATTGCTGTATCTCACTGAAGATTTCCTTGCCCTTCTTCCTCAAATTTTCAACCATTGCGTCAATATCTTCAACAGCAAAACAAATATGCCGGATACCCATTGTATTTGCAGAAGGCAGCTGACGTTCTTTTTCATCTAACGGGCTGTGATATTTGACTAACTCTATCCATGTCTGACCATCCGGCATCCCCAAACCTGCACATTCCGTTTTTACATCTTTAAGCCCGACAATTCTGTCCAACTGTTCTCCATCCAATGTCCATTCCGCGTGTACTTCAAGTCCAAGGTCCATAAAAAACGCTTTAGCCTCTGAAAGATCATTAACGTTTATACTTACGTGATCTATTCTATTTATCTTCATATCCCATACCCCCTGTGTTCCAGTTATTAAGATTGGGTCTTCTAAGGATGAGAAGACCCGTTTCTATTTCAGGCGGGTTTTTTCATGAATGCCCATTGCTTCACAACACAGCATGATGGACCATATCACTCAATTGCCGCATGATAGAACTCTATGAACCTATATACATATCCACCACAGACTTATTCCGAATAAACCCCAGGCTCTCATAAAGCTTAATCGCCGGATTATTTTTCAGCACTGCCAAACGGATCGCCGGGTACTCTTTACTCGATAAGTTAATAGAATGGGTTAACAAAAATCGGCCAATTCCCTTCTTCTGATGCTCAGGGTCCACGGCTAAACTCATGATGAGAGGATAGTCTTCAAATTCCATGTGCAGGCAGACACCAACAATGGTGTTCGTGCCCTTATCTACAATAACCCTTGAACACTCATCCATAATGGTATTGATTTGATATTTTTCTATGAACTCCTCAGCGTGATTCACATAGTTCTCTTTCGCTCCGATTTGTTTGTAGGCCGGATTCGCTTTATAGGCTTTCATGATCAGAGATGCGATCTCATTCGGGTCTTCACTAGAAACAGGCCTGGACGAATATCCTTCCGGAAGCATGGCCTCCATCGGCTGTGTCGGACGGATCATCCAATAATTCACTTCCCGAATCCGGCACCCTTGTCGTTCATAAATGGGAACATGTTCTTCCACAATGTCCCTAAAATAGATTTCATCTTCCTTCTTTGATATCATTTTTAAATGGTTTAAAAGCTTCTGGACCAACCCTTCATAATCCGAATAAGGCGGCACCACAAATAAATCGGCCATGAAATTAGGTTTCAGGAATACACCGCCAACAATGGTTTCATCTTTCAGAATGAAATGACCGCAGTCAAAAATCGCTGCGACTTCAATCATTGCAGTCGGAGAACTCCTAAAAAAGGAATCAGCATATTTTTGTCCATAATAGATGGAATAATAGCGGTTGAAATCCTTGGGTTCCTGATACACCAGCCTGAACCCGTCTTCTAAATCAATTCGTTTTTTTATAGATTGAACTTGTTCAACCATATTGCACCCCTCCTCCCTCTTCCATCACGAATGCAGCACAAACTTCCAATAAGCCAAACAAATAAACGTACAAATCCAGGAAACAAACCCGAACACCGTCACGATCGTATTCTCGGACCACCCATATTTCAGCCCATAGTGAAAATGGATCGGTGTCATCCTGAAGATCCGCTTCCCTGTTTTTTTAAATGAGGCAACCTGAAGGATGACCGAAAGCTGTTCGGCAAAATAGATAATGAACAACAGTGGAATCAAGATCTCCACCTTCTCAATCACGGCAAGAAACGAAAGCGATCCGCCTATCGCCAATGATCCCGTATCCCCCATGAACGCTTTGGCAGGGAATAGATTATAAATGAGGAATCCGAGCAGGCAACCGATCATGACCAGACTAAAAAGCTTCACCTCTGGTGTGTCTGAAATCACATAAAAGAAAAAGTATGTAGGAATGGCCACCACCCCTAACAGTCCGTCCAGCCCGTCCGTAAAATTGATGGCATTGGCAGAACCAACGACAAACAAAGCGATCACCACGATATATACCGCCATCGGAAGATCAAAGTACGCATTTTCAGTAATCCGGACCACAGTGTCGATGCCAAGTTCTTTTATCACGTAAAAAAGCAGCGTACCCGTAAACAGAAATTGCAAAATAAGCTTGGTCCTGCTCGATACCCCTAAAGGGTCTTGGCGTGAAGCCTTCCAAAAATCATCTAAAAACCCGATAAAACCGAATAATATGTACGTCACTGCCAGGAAATACATGAATGGCGTTGGCGAAAAGAGGATAGATACAATAAGACCTGTTAAAAGGATGATCCCAAACATCAATGGCGTCCCTTTTTTCAATTGATGATTGGCCGGAAGCTCCTTTCTGATCGGCTGCACGAGCTTTAATTTTCTTAATAGAGCAATGAAGAACGGGGACAACACAGCGACAACTGCAAAAGCAATGATGGCCGGTATGATTTGATCACTCACATCTAGTATTCTCCTTTTCTATTTATTTCCTATATATAAGTTCTAGTAAGATGAAGGATTTCCTTTATTCATAACAAAAAAAGCCTCCCGCTCCCCATAGGAAGCAGAAGGCCAAACCTGTTTATTTTTTATTAACAGAGGCATCGTAAATCGACTCTATAGCACTCTTCATCGCCTTATCAAATTCTTCACCCGATTGATTGACCCTCAATTCCTCAGCAAGCGCCCGGGAGAAGCTCGCGATCATTCCCTCATTTTCTTTCAGCTTCTCATTCGCTTCATCACGGGAGTAGCCGCCGGAAAGGGCAACCACCCGGACGACGCGCGGATGCTCGACCAATTCTTTGTAGGCATTGGCTTTTGTCGGAATCGTGAGCTTCAGCATGACATTCTCATCTTCGGACAGGTCATTCAGATGCTTGAAGATTTCTTTCTTTAGAATTTCTTCGCACTCTTCCTTGTTTTTGCTGTGGATATTCACTTCCGGCTCAATGATCGGAACGAGATCGGCCGCTATGATTTTCTTGCCGATTTCGAATTGCTGGTCCACGACAGCCTTGATCCCCGCTTCATTCGGTTCATGGATGACCGAACGCATCTTGGTGCCGAATATATTCCGTTCATTTGCACGGCGAAGCGTCTCATCCAGATCCGGATTCGGCTTCATGAGCTGGACGCCGTTTTCTTCTTCAGCAAGACCCTTATCCACTTTCAAGAACGGAACGATATCATGGTCAGCCAGATAATCCGCGGTATACTTCCCTTCCACCTTACTGTCCATCGTCTGCTCGAACAAAATCACTCCTAGAATGTACTCGGAGCTGAATGCAGGAGACGTGATGATCCTCGTGCGCATCTCGTGTACCTGCTCAAACATTTCATCCTCATTCGAATACGAATCTCCCATCACGCCATATGCTTCCAACGCTTTCGGCGTACTGCCCCCGCTCTGATCGAGCGCCGCAATAAATCCCTTTCCATTTTTCATTCGATCCAATTGACTTTGATTCATGTGTTCCACTCCTTTTTTGTTAAGTGAATCTTCCTCTATACTAGTTCCCCATTTTCAAGGGAGATAACACAGAAAATGAGGGAAATGGCTGATTCTTTACGTTAAAAAGGTTTAGGACACATAATCATACGACAAGGGCAGCCGATTCTGCTTGAGTTTTCACCAATTACCACACAATCTTCTATCCCGCAGCAAGCCGCCGGTTCCGTTATTATCGGATTCTTTAAGTTTATTATCGAAATTTAAAGATTTATTATCGTAAATAAAGGGTTTATTATCAAATTTGTATACATGCTGAGATTCTATTATCGATTCTGCGCCTTTATTATCGCCATAATCCCCTTATTATCGAATTCCTTCATATATAATTAAACCTTAAACCTTAAACCTCAAACCTCAACTTCCAAATCCTCACTCCCCATCCTCAAACCCCCGCTTATGAATCCTATAAAACTGCCGCGCCAAGTACGACGGGGTATACGGCATATCATTCCGCAGCCACGCCTCGACCGTCCCCATTACGGCTGCCGCATCATACCACAGGAAGATTTCCTTCTCGATCCCAGCCTGCCGGACAAAGGAGTCACTGCCCCGGCTGTCGATCCTGAGCACGAGCCACTCCGTAAAAAAGGACAATAACCGTTCTTTGAAATGCGGGAGCCCCCTCGAGACCAGAATTGTTTTATAAAACTTCGCTTCCGCTGCAATATGCTCGAGGAACCTCTCCAGCATCCTAATGTTCTCCTCATCACCCGGCGGCCCGTTCGCCTCGGGCTCGCCCAATACGTTCGACACATCCTCGATGACCTCGTCAGCCATTTTATCGAGCATGTCCGAGATATCCTTATAATGAAGATAAAAGGTCACCCGATTGATGGTGGCCCGCTCCGCCAGGCGGTTGACCGACAGCTTCTCGATATCCATTTCCTGCAGCAGATCCACAAACGCCTCCTTCAAAAGCTGCCTTGTCCGGAGCACCCTTGGATCGGTTTGTTTCGTTTGTTTATCCATCCCATTCTTCACCCTTTATAAAGATTAATAGACAATTACCGCGAATCTGTCTAATTTCCATACTCTAAACGACACTAAATTGGTATCTGTAAACTAATAGACAGATATCCGTTTACTGTATGTTGTACCACTCCTGCCTTGCTCCTATAATGGTACGTATGCTTTTGCATTTATACTACACATTGTAAATTAAGTTCGCAACAGGATGGAAAGGATGAAGAATATTGACTAACAGCTCAGCAGCTGAAGGCAGTTCACTAAGAAAAGGTCCGATCATGGCCATCATGATCCTGGGTGCCTTTTTCACGATTTTCAACCAGACGACGATGACCGTCGCCCTTCCGAAATTAATGGAGGCATTCAGCATCGACGCGTCCACCGTGCAGTGGCTGACGACTGGCTATATGCTTGTCAACGGGGTGCTGATCCCGGTCACCGGTTTCCTTATGAAGCGGTTCTCGACCCGGCAGCTATTCCAGACATCGATGGTGATTTTCCTGATCGGTACCCTCGTCTCTGCGATCGCCCCAAGCTTTTCCGTACTCTTGACGGGAAGGTTGATACAGGCGGCTTCCACCGGCATCACGATGCCGCTTTTAATAAATGTCGTGCTGTCGCTCTACCCTCCTGAAAAAAGGGGAACCGCGATGGGGACCGTCGGGCTTGCGATCATCTTCGCCCCGGCGATCGGCCCGACGCTTGCCGGATATGTCCTTGATGTTTATCCGTGGCAGACGCTATTCTACGGGATGATTCCCTTCATTCTGCTCATCATCCTGTGCGGATTTATTTTCCTGAAAAATGTGTCCGATACGAGTATGAGCAAGATCGACGTCATCAGCCTGATCCTGTCAACAATAGGATTCGGGGCCCTGCTATACGGGTTCAGTGAAGCCGGAAGTGCAGGCTGGTCGGATTCCGTTGTCATCATGATGCTGACCGTCGGCCTGATTGCAGTGGGTCTGTTTACATGGAGGCAGCTGACCGCAGCCGAGCCCTTCCTAGACCTGAGGGCATTCAAATTCAATATGTTCACGCTTACGACGATCATCAACTGCGTCATCACGATGGTGATGTACGCAGACATGATCCTGCTGCCGCTGTACCTGCAGACCGCGCGCGGCTTCTCGGCACTCGAAGCCGGGGTCCTCATGCTGCCGGGTGCCCTGCTGATGGGACTGATGAGCCCGGCGGTCGGAAAACTGTTCGACCGCTTCGGGGCAAAATGGCTCTCCATCATCGGGATTGCCATCATTTTGGGGACCACGTACACCTTTACCAATCTGACGGACTCGACCACCTATACGCACCTGATCCTGATGTATGCCGGGCGCCGGATCGGGATGGCCTTATTCCTGATGCCGATCCAGACAGCCGGCCTGAACCAGCTGCCGGCAAGCCTCCATGCCCACGGTACCGCGATTTCCAACACGGCAAGGCAGGTGGCGGGCGCAATCGGAACCTCCCTGCTGATCACAATCATGACCAATCGGACGAAGGACCACTTCCAGGACATGATGACAGGAGGACACACAGGGGAATCGCAGGCCCATTTGGTGATGGAAGCCTCCATACAGGGAATCGGCGACACCTATTTCGCCATCATGATCATCGGCCTTGTCAGCCTGGTGCTCTCCTTCTTTATTAAGAAGGTGGAGCAGGAGCCTGAGGACGCGGCCGTGTGATAGTAAAAAAGGGAGAAACCCGGTTTATCGAGGTTTCTCCCTTTTTTACAGATAAAGAACGGTCCACCAGACGCGGCCGTCCTTTCTTTTCACTTTACGGCTGTGCCCATGTCACAAAGGCATCCACAACCTGATCCTGCTGTTCTTTCACGGGCAGCTCCGCCTTGTTGTCCCCTTTTTGCGGGCCGTACATGCCGAACTGAGCATGATTGCCGCCTTTGATTTCATGAAAAACGGCATCACCCGGCAGCAGGGCCTTGGAATCTTCAATGTTTTCGGAAGACGTGAGGCCGTCGTTCTCAGCAAAGATTGAAAGTACAGGCAGGTCTTTTTTAGAAAAATCATCCCCGCCTCCCGGATAAGATCCCAGGAAAAATAAACCGGCGGCCTTATCGAGATTGTCATGAGCAAAGGAAGCAGCTGCCACCCCGCCTAGGGAATGACCGCCTACATACCACTTCCCAACAGATGGGTAGCGCTCCATCATTTCCTCCGCTTTCCCGACACCCGTGAACGCCAGGTTCAACGGCACATGTGGAATCCCGACAACATAACCCTCTTTGGACCATTGCTGTGCAAGATACGCGTAAGCTTCCGGATCCACCTTGGCTCCGGGATACAACACAATGCCCGCCTTACTGGTGCCCTCAGGCTCATAGATGACCCATCCATCCTCCGGCTCCACTTCCTTGACTAGATCCTTAAGCTTCCCGGAAGGTTCATATGTCTGCTGTGTCCAGACATAAAAGCCAGTGAGTACGGCAAGCAAGAGGATCCCTATCGTCATCAGGGTATATTTCAAATATTTTTTCATTATTCTTACCTCCGCGGCTGTTTCACTCTTCAATCGTACTCCAGAGCCGCGTACAGAGCAATTTTCAGACAATATGGAAACACCTTTCCCTCCCGATACATCTTCCCCTTCCCCGTACAGCTGCAAGGAATTGTTGAGGTTCCTTTTCTTTATAGCGCTGAAAAGGAGGACGAGAACCGTCCCCGCCCTACCCGGTTAATTGCATTCGAATAAGCATAAATACCTATATTCACCAAGGTTAAATCTTACTTTTTTATGCGATAGTGCGTTAAAGACTTTACAAAATTCGACAATAACGCTTATAGTTAATTTATCGAGTTACATTTTTTCGTAACATGACTTTTTACCTAAAACCACTAAAAAGGGTGATGAATGTGAAAGAAGAATCAGAAGAGTTCAAAGTTGTTGCATTCAAAGTCGGTAACGAAGAATACGCTTGTCACATCAGCCAGATCCTTTCCATTGAACGGACTCAGACTGTAACTGCACTTCCCGGGATGCCGAATTTTTTTCAAGGTATCATCAACCTGCGGGAGTCCATAACCCCCATCATTGATTTACGGATATTACTAAATTCAAAATCTCCTTCCCTTGAAACAGACTTGCAACGGTATATTGTAGTAAAGATTGCTGATAAACCAATTGCTCTGATTGTAGATGAAGCCACTGATGTTTTAGATATTCCGCTGGATACTATCCATAAAGATACCATTGCAAATGAAGCCTCCATTCCTTACCTGCTTGGCATCTCAAATTTAGGAGACAGGATGATCATACTCCTTGATGTCGATCAACTGCTTGTCCCTTTTGAACTGAATGAAAACATATTGGAAAATAATCGGGCAGGGAGTGAAGGGTTTGAAATTCAATATTCGAACTAAATTAATCGGAGGCTTTTCCGTTGTGCTGTTACTGCTCGCAGTCATCAGCCTTGTGTCATACATAAAAATGAACGCAATGGGAAAAGAGTCGGAAGTTCTTAAAGACCGGTGGACACCTAGCCTCGTTTATATCGGAGGGATGAATGGGAATATTTCGGATATACAGCGATTGACCCTTAAACTCATCCTTTCAGAGGATCCTTCAGAGGTTGACCGTCTGGATGGCCGTATCAGCGAGACTGTGGCTGAATTCAAGCAGCGAAGCGAAAAATATTCTGCCCTTATCAATAAAAACGATGAAAGAAAAATCTTTGAAACCTTTTCCAAAGACATGCAAACGTATACGGATGGCTTGCCGGCAGTCATTCAAGCCAAGAAAGAAGATAACAATCTAACGCTTGCCAATCAGCTGCAATTGGAGCTGTTTCCTTTATGGCAGGAGGCAGAGGGCAATTTAAAAACATTAAAAGAACTAAATCAAAAGGGTGCCACGGCAAGTGCAGACAAAGCAGTAAACCTGTTTCATTCAGGAGCAGCTTTTGTCATCATCTGTTCGGTAATTGCAGTTCTGATTGGGATTGCAGTAGCCCTTTATATTTCCAGCATCATTTCTACTCCCATTCTTAAACTTTCCAAATTGGCAACCAATATCTCTAATGGCGATCTGACAGTGGATTCCATCAAGGTGAAAAATCGGGATGAAATCGGACTCCTCGCCCAATCCTTTCAGTTAATGACACAGAATTTAACTCAATTAATCTCTAAAATCAAATCAAGTTCCCAGCTCGTCGCAGCCAGTTCCGAACAATTGCTTGCAAGTGCAGAACAAAACAGCCAGGCCACTAAACAAATAGCGGGAAGCGTACAGGAAATGGCAAGCGATTCCGAAAATCAAGTGAAAAATGTTGAAGAAAGTTCTTTGGTCATTACACAAATGAACTCCGGAATCCAACAAATCGCCGCAAGTGCCCAGACAGTTTCTTCATCGTCCAAAGATTCATTGACTTTGGCCCATGAAGGCAACCAATCAATGGAGGATATGGTAAGGCAGATGGTAACGATTGACGGATCCATTCAACAAACAGGAAAAGCCATAAAAAGACTGGGAGAGCGGTCTCTTGAAATTGACCAGATTGTTGAAGTCATTACCGGGATTTCCTCTCAAACAAATCTTCTTGCCCTCAACGCAGCCATCGAAGCCGCCCGCGCCGGAGAAAATGGAAGAGGCTTCGCTGTCGTGGCAGATGAGGTAAGGAAACTGGCAGAGCAATCAGCAAGCTCAGCCCAGCAAATCAGCCAGCTGATCCATTCAATCCAGCAGGATACGGGCGAAGCTGTTCAATTAATGGATACCGGCAACAAAGAGCTGGGTTTAGGCATCACCCTGGCGCGATCCTCCGGGGATGCATTCAGGAAAATCCTTTCTTCCATTGAAGAAGTGACCCGGCAGGTAAACGAAATTTCCCTGTCTTCTGACCAAATCGCAGTCGGGACAGAGCATGTCGTCAGATCAATTGAATATGTCTCCCATATCGCAGCAACTTCCGCCGATGGCACCCAGACCATTTCGGCAGCGACAGAAGAACAGCTTGCGTCCATGGAGGAAATTGCTTCCTCCGCGAATTCACTGTTCAAAATGTCGGAAGAACTGCAGATTGCTTCAGATAAGTTTCAAGTTTAATCGAGGCATTAATGGATATCGAGGTGAATTCCATGGATAAAAACGAAAGCGTTGTTCAGCAACTTTACGCTCTGCAGCACAAGATTACAGAAATGGAAAGCGAACTGGAAAAGCTTAAGTTTTATGACGAATTAACACGACTGCCAAATTTGAAATCCTTTAAGAAAAACCTCAAATCCGCTTTAAACAGCGCTAAACAGGACAAAAGAAATATTGCCGTGCTGAAAATAGGATTGGACCGTTTTAAAATTGTCAACGATACACTCGGTATTTTGAAAGGGGATGCCCTTTTAAAGGAGGTAGCGTCGAGGCTTAACTCATTAAATGGAGAAGGAAAATCCCTGTCGAGGATGAACGGAGATGAATTTCTGCTTTATATTGATCACGCAGAGGATGGACAAATCATTTCAAATTACTGCAAAAAAGTGCTGGATCTCTTTCAACATCCTTTTATGATCGAAAAAAATAAACTCCACATGAGCGTCAGCATTGGAGTAAGCATCTTTCCCTACGCCGGGAGCAATGTCCTCGGCCTGATCAAAACTGCCCATATTGCCATGTGCCGCGTCAAAGAGGATGGAAAGAATAATTACAAAATCTATAATGGAAAATGGAATACATCGATCGACCACCAATTGACACTGGAAAATGAACTTCACGAGGCCCTTGAAAGAAAAGAGTTTTCCCTCGTTTATCAACCACAGTGGTCGATTAAGCAAAATCGATTAGTCGGTATGGAAGTCTTGCTCAGGTGGCATCATCCCCGCCTGGGGCAAATTCCCCCTTCTGAATTCATCCCATTGGCTGAAAAGCTTGGACTGATTAATACGATTGGCGAATGGGTACTCTCAGAAGCATGCAAACAAAATAAAATCTGGCAGAATGCAGGGCATCCGAAGGTCCGCATCTCAGTCAATATCTCGATCGCTCAATTGCTTCACAGCCAGTTTCCAAAAACTCTCTCAAAAATTCTCCATCGAACAGGCCATGACCCTCAATTATTGGAATTGGAAATAACGGAAAGCATCGCGATGATCAGAGAGGATTACATCATAAATGTGCTGGACCTCCTCCAAAAAAAGGGTATCCATCTTGCCATCGACGACTTCGGAACCGGATACTCGTCGCTGAAGTATTTAAGCAGGTTTCCCATTAACCGGCTTAAAATCGACCAATCTTTTTTACACCAGAAAACCACTGCCAATAAAGCAATCATAAGGGCCATCATCACCATGGGACACAGCATGAACCTTACCGTACTCGCAGAAGGCGTAGAAGAGGAAGAGCAGCTCATTTTTCTGCAAAATGAACACTGTGATGAGTTTCAGGGCTACTACTTCTGCAAGCCGGTCCCCCCGGAAGAAATGGAAGTTTTACTGCCGAAATACGCACCAGTGCCAGTATCTGATGACTAACCAGAGAATAATAGGGGAGTGTTGTTATATGACAAGTATTTTACTGCTTGATGATGAAATAATCTTTACTGACTCCTTGCGATTTATGCTTTTGCAGGAAATGAATGAAATATCCATTACTTCCATGACAAGCGCCGAACAGCTCCACCAGATAAATTATGTAAAACAGTATGATTATGTATTTATCGACTTGAATATAAAACATGCAGATGTAGAAAAGATGGTCCAACATTTTTTGAGTCTCAATTCCAAAATCATCCTATTCGTCAATCATATAGACACCCACATTCAATTGCTTCTTAAAACACTGACCTATGACCTCCATGGTGTCCTCTTGAAAACAATGGATTCAACCACGATACTGACAGTGATCAAGCTTATATTCATGGGGCAGTGTTATCTTCCGCAATCCGTCTCATTATTGGTCTGGGATAACTATAAATCGATGAATCAACCAAACAAAAAAATGCGTCCCGCAGGTTTACTCTCTGATCGCGAATGGGAAATCCTTGAATTCATTTCACTTGGAATGAGCAACAGGGCCATTTCAAAATCCGTCTACTTAAGCGAAAATACAATCAAAAATAATATTGCAGTCCTTTTTAAGAAAATAGGTGTAAAAGACCGGACATCCGCCGCTATAACAGCCTATAACCGGGGGTGGCTGTAAGACAGAAAGCAAGGGGCGCATTTGACGCGTCCCCCTCCAATTACATTTACATATTATATTTCTTCATGAAGCGCTCCGCACGGCCGCCGCGATCGGAGAATTTCTGTCTTCCTGTATAGAATGGATGGGTGTCAGAGCTGACTTCCACTTTGAGAAGCGGATAAATATTGCCGTCCTCCCACTCGGTTGTTTCCTTGGATGTCATCGTGGAACCCGTCATGAATTTAAATCCGCTGTTCGTGTCCATAAATACAACATCATGATATTCAGGATGAATTGAGTTTTTCATCTGTCATTCTCCTTTCTTTTTTACCAGCTTGCTTTCTTCACACCGGGGATCTGGCCCTTATGAGCCAATTCACGGAATGCGATACGGGACATCTTGAACTGCCTTAGATATCCGCGCGGGCGTCCTGTCACTTCGCATCGATTCTTCAAACGCGTCGGGGAAGAATCCCTTGGAAGTTTCTTAAGAGCCTCATAGTCCCCCTTCTCCTTAAGTTCTCTACGCAGCTCTGCATATTTCAAAACCGTCTCCTGCCGTTTCTTTTCCTTTACGACGTTTGATTTCTTCGCCATTTAGGTTTCCTCCAATCCATTCAACAAATCGTAACCATTACGATTTAATGATTATATTGATATTAAAACATATTCATTTTGGATCCGCAACGAATCTGTTTTGTCCATTCCTTCTCACGGCAAATAAAAAACCGGCCTGCTTTTATTGAAAACAGACCGGTTTCACCTTCCGTTGAGATCCTGGATATTTTATCTCCACTTCTTCGCCAGCGCCTCTATATGACCCGGGTTCGTCCGGCAGCATCCGCCGATGATGCGTGCTCCCGCCCCGTACCAAATTTCTGACTGCTCTTCAAAAGCGCAGCCCGCTTCCTTCCCGTGCCATGTCTTGGTCTCCGCATTATAGGTCTCACCCGAATTCGGATACACGATGAGTGGTTTGTTGGTGTTTCTGCCAAATATGCTTATCGCCTCCGCAGCCGCAGGAACCGGTGCACAGTTCACTCCGATTGCAGCAATCTGATCATTGTCATTAAACATTTCAGCGCATTCTTCTATCCGTGTTCCATCACTTATCGCTTCTCCATCCTTTAATGAAAAAGACAGCCAGGCGCTCGCATCCGGAAATTCTTTTAAAAGAGAAGCCAGCACCTTTGCTTCCTGGAGGGATGGGATGGTTTCAAATGCCAGCAGATCAGCCCCCGCCTCCACTAATGCCTGGATTCTGGAAAAATGGAAATCTGCCAAATGCTCATCACTTACTCCGTAATTCCCAACGTATTCGGAACCGTCAGCAAGATACGCCCCGTAGGGCCCCACGGACCCTGCAACGAGGGGTTTCGGCCGATTCTCCTTCCCCTTTTCTTCATGCCAGTATTCATCCCTGGCCTCTCTGGCAAGGGTAACCGTTTTTTTGATTAATTCCAATGCTTCCCCTTTCCCGATCCCTCGTTTTCGAAATCCGTCCACCGTTGCCTGGTAGCTTGCGGTAATCGCACAATCGGCCCCCGCCCTGAAATAATCAGCATGAACCTTCTTGATCGCTTCCGGGTTTTCAAGCAGTACACGTGCCGACCAAAGGGAATCATTCAAATCGCAGCCGTGGGCCTCAAGTTCTGTGGCCAATGCCCCGTCCAATAACAGCGGGGAATTGTTTTGCAAACTGGCCTCAATGGGATTCAGCTTTAGTTGTTTCGACATTGTCCGTCCCTCTTTTCTTTAGATAATGTGTCAGATAATAGCTTCCATAGCAAAGGGCGATAAACGGGAGGCCGCAATACAGGGCGATCCTTTGCGCGGGATCGAACGCGATGCCGATACAGGAAGCAAGGCAAAGCAGGAATGAGGCAATGGGAACGAGCGGATAGAGCGGCGTCCGGTAAGCGAGATCATTCACATCGTTCCCTTCTCTGATGTACTGCCGCCTGAAGCAAAATTGTGCGGCGCTGATGCTCATCCACACGATCACCACCGCAAGTCCAGAGACCGAAACCAATACGATATAGACCGTCCCCGGCGCAATGATGCTTGAAAGCAGGGCGAGCCCTCCGCCGACCATGCTGAATACAATGGCGGTCAGCGGAACTCCCCGGTCCGTCAATTTCGCAAAAACCGGTGAAATGGTCTTTTTATCTGCCAGCGACCACAGCATCCTGGACGATGCATAGAGACCGGAATTAGCCGCTGATAAAATGGCGGTTATGATCACAAAATTCATTAGATCGGCCGCATAAGGAATCCCGATCCGGCTAAGCACCGCGACGAAAGGGCTCTCCAGCACCCCGGCGGACTCGCTCGGAAGTAACGCAGACAATACAATAATCGTCCCGACATAAAAGATGATCAGTCTCACCAGAGTGGTGCGGATGGCTTTTGGAATCGATATGGATGGATTCTCTGTTTCACCAGCCGCAACCCCGATCAACTCTGTCCCGGAGAAGGCAAAATTCACGGCAAGCATCGTCATCAGGACGGCGAATGCCCCGTTCGGAAACATCCCCGAATCAGTGATATTCGAAAGAAACGGAGCGGGTTCCGAATGGCCAAGGGGAATGAACCCGACAACCGCCCCTGCACCGATCACAATGAATGCAGTGATCGCCAACACTTTTATTAACGAAAACCAAAACTCGGATTCAGCAAAGAACCGGACGGAAAGCGCATTAAGTCCGAAAATCAATGCGGCAAAGAGTGCGCTCCAAATCCATACACTGACAGAAGGGAACCAGCGCTGCATCATCAAGCCGGCAGCCGTGAACTCCGACCCAAGCGCCACGGTCCATGTCAGCCAATACAGCCAGGCCACCGTATAACCGGTCCCCGGACCGATATACCTGGCTGCATAACTGTGGAACGAACCCGTCTCCGGCATATGGACCGACAGCTCTCCCAGACAAAGCATCACCAGGTAAACCACCAGCGCCCCGATCAAATAAGCAAGGATCGTCCCGAACGGTCCCGCCTGATGGATTGTATACCCTGAACTTAAGAAAAGCCCGGTCCCGATCACCCCTCCAAGGGACAGCATCACTAAATGCCGCGCCTTCATCTTCCTTTTTAAACTTTGGCCTTCATTTTCCATACAAACACCCTTCCTTCTCGATTCATTTGAAAAGGTGAACAAACAAAAAACGCACCCTGAAACGAGTGCGTCACCGACAAATAAAAGATTGCTCCTATCTATCAGGGTTTGAATCACCCGCTGGAATTAGCACAGTATCTAAAAAAATAGACCTGCTGCTGAGGCTTCAAAGGGCCAGTCCCTCCACCTCTCTGGATAAGAAAATATGTAATTTTTAAAAACTCTATCAATATATTGGAATAATGTCAAGACCTCTAAACCTGCAGCTGGAACTACTAAAACTCAGACGCAAGCCTTATAAGGGATGTTTTCCCGTATCTACGCTAAAACTTTTAATCTAGGAAAGCGAATAACGATAGAACTTTTTATCCACCTGTAATACCGGGAAATTCTCCGGCAAATCTTCTCGTTCAATACGTTTAAATCCAGTTTTTTCGTAAAATCTGTGAGCCGCTAAAAATTGCGGTGTAGTGCCAAGGTACACTGGATGTATTGACCTCTCTTCGGCCCATCTCATGGCAGCAGCCAATAATAGACTTGCCGTCTTATGTGCTGCTCCTCTAAATTCTTTATCAACAAACATTTTTCTTAGTGCTGCTTGGTTGTTTCCTATATCTAAAAGGCTGATGGTACCAACAACATGATCGTTATATACAGCTATCCAGAAATTCCCCCTGCCTGTCTGGTAATACTCTTCTATCATGAACAAATCCGGCTGATCCTTCTTCGTTATAGGAATGCTATATTCTTGCTTCTGAATATGAAGAATTAAATCTGCAACTTGCGTTTGATACTGACTAGTATACTGTTTCACCAAGGGACTGCTGCTCATTCATTCAAACCGCCTTTTAATTGATCTTATAAAACCTTTGTCTCCAGTAACATGCATCACATCTCAAACCCCGATTTCCACAAAATAAAGAAAGAAGAGATAAAAACAACGGGACCCGATATCAACAAATACAGAAACCCTTTCGGCACTAACATATTAAAAAAGTAGAAAAACAGCGTTACCCAAACGCCCGTGATGATCAAACCCAGCAGTTTTTTCATTGTAATCCTCCGTCAACTTCTTAAAACCCTTCTCCCTGCAGGGCAAAAATAAACAATCCGGTCAACACCAGGAAGCCGACAGGAAGTGCAATCAAGATGACCGCCGAGGCCTTTCTCCAAAAACCGCTGTCACCGAACCACGAAGCAAGCGCCGCACCAAAATAGCCAATCAACATGATCCACACCCATAAATGGCCGATTTTTTTCCCATAAGAGACTGCAAGACGATAAATGTTAAAATTAAGATCACGATGGAAACGAGCCCCAGATATTTTTTCACCTAAAACGCCCTCCTGTCCCACCCTTAATATAAATATTTCCATTAATAATAAATACTGGTATCATCATTATATCATGACTTACTCAAGGAGGCCGTCACCATGAACTTCGTCTTCGACCTGGACGGAACGATTTGCTTCAATGGAAAACCACTGTCCACCAGAATCAACAAAGCACTGCAAAATCTTGAAATGGATGGCCACACCGTCATCTTCGCCTCAGCCAGGCCCATCAGGGACATGCTACCGGTACTGGATGACAGTTTTCATCAGCACACCTTAATCGGCGGGAACGGCGCATTGATCTCAGAAAAGGGGCAGATCACATTTGCAAAACGTTTCTCGCCGGACCAAATTGAATACATAAAAGAATTGATCACCCTGCATCAGGCGGCCTACCTCATTGACGGGCAATGGGATTACTCCTACACAGGCTCCGCCACCCACCCGATCCTTCATAATCTCGATCCGCAGAAACGGGCGTCCAACATCAAGCTGACTGATCATTCCTCTATCGTGAAAGTACTGATCCTCAGCGCAGACGATAAAGACGGATTGCTGCAGAAACTCTCCTCCCTTGATGTCGTCATCCACATGCACGGCGGGGAGGATGTCATCGACATCAGCCCGAAAGGCATCCACAAGCTTGCCGCCATGCAGCGTCTTACCGGAGACTATATTGCATTCGGAAACGACGCTAACGACATCCAGCTCTTCAAGGGAGCAAGCCGCTCCATTATGATCGGCTACCACGCCAAACTTGCCGAATATGCAGATGAATCCATTTCACTCGATGGTGATTATGAGGAAAAGATCATCCAGAAGCTTAGAAAGCTGAGTGAAGAATATAAAATTGTAGAAGTGTGATGGTGCAAAAAAAGAGTCAGACCCGCGTATCAGTGTGAGTCTGACTCTTTTTCTATTTACATATATTTAACCACAGCCATCTCCCGGCCAAACCGTTCACCCTCATCCACAAACCCGAGGCTTGCATATAATTGATGAGCCGCTTTGTTATCCGGATGATAACCGACAACGATTTTATCTGCATCCGGCAGCTTGGTCATTTCCCCGATCATCAATCTCGCGGCTTCTTTCCCGATCCCTTTTCCCTGGCTGGCCCGGTCAACCATGATCCGGTAAACCCAGTATCCGCCAAGCTCTTCCTTGACCGAATTGAACATCAGGAACCCGGCCACTTTATCCTCATTATAAATCGCAAATGCCTTCAGCGTTGCTTCGAATTTCGTCTGTGCGATTGAAACCGCGTTTGATTCCATGTATTCAGCCTGTTCTTCTGTTAACTCCAGCCCGCAGCACTCATACCAATTCTCCGAGTTGATTTCTGCCAATCTTACATTCATCCTAATTTCCCCTTTCAATATCGGGGCTCACCTTTATTAATGAGGCGTACTCCCCGTGTGTGTTGCCTTATTCAATGCAGTATTGTCTATCATAATGAACGCCTCCCTTAACAAAAATGGCCTGATAAAACCAGGCATATCTATCATACCATATTTTTCTAGATTAACAGGGAAAATATTTGAACGTCTGTTGTGCTAAGATGTACTGAATCAACTGGATCTTTAGCTGCATGGCTTGGTATGAGATTGGATTTATAATCGTATCCCACTTTAGCTAACCTTCAAAAATCCAAATATATTATCAAATCGTACTAAATCACCATTCCCCTGTCTTTTATTTAAACATTAAAAAAGGCCGACCCTCACAAAGTCAGCCCAACCCTCACCCATTCATTCCTGAATATACGCCTGTTCCTTTAAGTGGCTGGTATGTTCAACCATAGCATAATAAAAATGGTCATACTCCACCCATCGGAGCGGAATCTTCAATTTCAAGTTATTCTCCTTGTTGAAGATATTGATATTCTTTTTATCATAGGTTACTTTTTTAATCTCATGAAGCGGGATGCTTTCTTTCCGTTCTCCCCTGGCCTTGATTAATTCCCTCCCAACAATAATGACGGAACTCCCTTTTTTCTTCCAGAGTTCGTACACGGTTAACAGAACGCCGATGACAGTAAATGCGATTGAAATATACACTTCTTCGTTAATTCCGTTGATGAATACCCTGATCCAGTGGCTGATGAGAAGCGCATAGAAAAACCACAACCCTTTTGGAAGACTGGGTGAACTTTCAAAATAGACTTCCTGCTCACTTTCCTCATGCTCTTCTTGACGCTTTTTCATAAACATGTGCTTATGTTCTTCAACGGTCCTGTCACGGAAAGGTTGGAAATCTGTGTACGTTCCTTCCCAAATATCCGCTGCATCATCCTCTTCCTCCAAGACATACCCGCCGGTCCATGCCGCCAACACTTCTCCTTCATGAGTAAAACTCATAAGATAATAACGGAGAGGTTGGCTGTAAGAATTGAACGTGTCCACAAAGTCCACGACTTGAATATCTTCTGGATAGATAGTCAGATGCTCCCCTTCTTCATCGCGCATGAATGCAAGATGGTTGAATAGATGCGACTTTGCCAGAACCGGCTGCTTAGGGCTTACTGGAAATAAATGCTCTTTCTTACTTTCCGCCAGCCCCCAATACACCAGTTCTGCACTTTCGACATTGACCGAAATCGATTCAAGGATCTCTCCTTCGACACGAATATTCTTATCGATACATACCACTGCCGCCGTACCGCTGATTCTCGGATCCCTGAACAGAACGGCTTCTTTCAAAAACTCCCCTGCCTCTTCCGAAAAATAAAAGGTCATCAGCCTGATCAGCGTATTGATCCTGTATCTAAGCAGGAAATAAGAGTCTTTCCAGGACCTGTATACATAATGAGGCTGGTATTCGGCATCGTACGGCAGATACTCTTCCCTCAACCGTTTATAATCAGCGGACAGCACCGGCAGGATCCTTGCTCGTTTATAGCCCGGTTCCACTCCAGACTCATTGATCGCCAGAATAAATTCATAGAGCACAAATCTATAATGTTCTGACTCTATTTTTTCAAAGGTCTTATCCACAATGCCTCTTAAAAGCACCGGAAACTCAGATAACTCCTCGACAGGCAGTTCTACTTCCTCTTCGAGCATCAACTTGACCGTCTGATCATGAATTTCCTGAAAAATCCCCTCATCTTTAGTCAACAGGAGGCATTCCAATGCACGGACTTTAGCCTCGGGATCAAATTGATCAACATGCAGAACGATTTCATCGATGATCTCGGGCATTGGATAATCACACACAAAATCAATCAAGGCAAGAGAAGGGTTATCCCATCTGTCGACTCGTTCAGGATAAGAAGAAGCAGCTGACTTCACCATATCCTTCAACAATTCAACCCGGATTTTCAAATCGTCATTCCCTTTCAACTCATACAAACGGCCCATGGCATCAAACCGCTTTTCAGCGTCAGGACTATGCAGCTGCTTCATCATATTTCGTATTGTAAGTTCGTTCATACCTTCCCCTTCTTCCAAAAAATTCAAATCAATTCTACATTATTTTATTATGGAGAAGCCGCCCGCACATGTGTCTTATTACCTAATTAATTTGAAACCTTCCATACAAAAAAACAGCCCTTCAACGAAGGACCGCCCCTTACCATATCAATATTGAAGCGAAGTTGGCCTAGTTGTAGAACGAATAAACCTTCAGTCCAGCCCACACCAGAACAATGCCCCATAACAAAATAACAATTGAGCCCGCCAACCAGTTCTTCGGCTTCCCCTTCTTCATCATTTCTTCCGCCATTAATTCACATTCTGCGATTACTTCACGGGGAATCATTTTCAACGCAATCATGATCCCCAACGGAACAAGGATCGCATCGTCTATATACCCAATGACCGGGATGAAATCAGGTATCAAATCGATCGGACTCAGCGCATACCCCACAACGCACGCTGTAAATAACTTGGCATACGACGGCACTCTGTCGTCCTTATAAGCTAAATAAAGGACCAGGATTTGCTGTTTTAATTTTTTTGCCCATGCCTTCATTTTCTCCAAAAGATGCTCACCTCTTAAATCGGACTATATTTATTGAAAGATATATAAAGAAGAATGCCAACATAGAGCATCATCATAATCCCAAACATCAATCCCATAGATGCCAGCAGTTTCTTCTCGTTCTTTTTCAAAAGAGCCAGAATACTAAATAGGATGGTTAAAGTTATACCGATTGATTGTATACTCATAAAGTATCCAGGAAAAATATTAGTAAACAAAGGGTGTAAAATCAACACTATTCCTAATCCAAATGATACGCAACTTAACCACGAATATCTTTTTCTTTTCATAATGCCCCCTCCTGCTTCTTTTAAAATGAATTTGGCTTTACCTCCGGATTTCTTCAATGGATTAAGTTCAGGTGTCAGATTTCCAGTTCCACCCCAGTTAACAGCCCTGTCACTTTGACTTATCCAGACCTCTCACAACACCCTCAAAATGCCTGTAAATTTCGTTTTCTGTATAGCCTGAAATACCACCTTGACTGATTTCTCCGTTGTTATAATCATAATAATAAATGGCATTAGGTTCGTTCTTGAACACTACCGCTATACTCCAGGGTTCATACGATAATACAACATTGCTTAAATAATGGCTGACTTCAATTTTTGATATATCGTGTTCAGCGTATCCCTTCTCTGCTGTCAGGTATCTAAGAGTTACATCATATCGATGTTTTTCACCTGTTTCTGCATAAGCAGTATATGAGAAATAAGTGAAAATCAAGATACCCGATGCTATGACAATCAAGAATACTTTTCTGCTTTTGAAAATGTTTAACATTCTCTTCCCCCTCTGTTCTTGAAAAATAAGTTATAAACAAAATCCCCTTTAGTGTAATTATACACTAAAGGGGATTATTTCCACTAAAAAATTTAATCTTTTGCTCAATAATGTTTCTGAAGAAAACGACCGATTTCCTCATTGATCTTCTCAAGACCATCCTCAGAAGGAAAATGCCCCGTGTCGAGCGTTTTAAAAGCCGTCAGATTCGGTATGATCTCTTCTACTTGCGCTTTAAGCGCCCCGGCGGGAAAGAACACATCATGCTCACCTGCTATGACAAGCGTCGGGGAAGAGTACCTCTCCAATTCCCGCTTCTCCGTCAATTTCGGCATGTCCTGCTCCAGTTTCACATGCTGGAATACCTCTCCGATGATATCCCGGTCCACCTTTTTCATGAAACTTGACGACATATTGCCAGCGATGCGGTCCAGGTACTTCTCTGATCCAGTCGTTTTAAAGAAAATCAAAGGCAGCAGGATCTCCTTGATCATCCGTACCTTTGAACCCAACCGGATACCGGCCGGGGACACGAGCACCGCACAATCAATCTTCTCCGGCATGAAAGCCGCCAGCCTCAAAATGATGCCGCCGCCGAACGACGGACCTACAAACGCACAATGTTCGATACCCAGTTCATCCATCATATCGCTGATCCAGGCGGCATAACTATCATCTTCCCCTGAGACGCGGGTCTCGGCACTGAACCCCGGGTGCCCGATCGTACCGGTACTCCCCCATAAGGGGCGTGAACCATGACAATGTCATGGGATTGATGCAGTTCCCTCCTTGAAAAATAAAAACCGGCTTTCCATCAGAAGGTCCGGCGGCAAGCATATGTGTCCTGCCAAACCTCGTCTCAACTTCCATCCTCTCCACTTGAAAATCAAGTTTCCGGACATACGCTTCATAGTGCTCCTGAATCCGCCTCTTGCTTTCTTCACTCTTATAAATCGTTTCTTTCCCCATCGACTCCACCACCGTTCTCCTTGACCGGCCATATTTCACGGCTCTTCATTTACAACTATATTACTATATGAATGAAAAATAAGCTTCACTGATTTTCACTTAGAATGAAGCTTGTCCCCCGGCTGTCCCCAGTCATTCGGGGGGCCTTCACGCTCTTACTTGTCTTCCTTCGGCTTGGACTTAACCCACCCTACTATTCCGATGATGATCAAGACCGCCCAAAAGATCCCCTTCCATACGGGGCCTTTTGCAAATTCGTAGGGGATGAATCCCACTGCAGGATGCGCCAATGTATAGACCGCAAGCTTGACTCCGACCCAGCCGACGATGACAAAGGCAGCTGACTCAAGCCCTGGGCGCTTCTCAAGCAGGCCGACAAAAGCAGAAGCTGCAAACCTCATGATGACGAGCCCGATGATTCCGCCGAGGAGGATGACGATGAAATGTCCGCCGTCCATTCCGCCGATTGACGGCAGATCTGTCTCAGGTAAAGTAACCGCCAGCGCAACAGCCGCCAGGATCGCATCGACCGCAAATGCAATATCCGCTGCTTCCACCTTCACGACCGTCCACCAGAAACCGGACTTGGACCCTTCCTTGTCTTTGTGCTTTTCTACTTGTTTCTTCAAAACATGTTTTTTCACCAGATGATAGCCGGCAATACCAAGAAGATACAACGCACCGATTGCCTGAACCTGCCAGATATCCACCAGGTACGAAATTAGGAACAAGGAACCGAACCTGAACACAAACGCCCCCGCCAATCCATAAAACAGCGCCTTCTTCCGTTTTTCCTCCGGCAAGTGCCGCACCATCGTGGCAATGACCAGTGCATTATCCGCAGCCAATACCCCTTCCAGCCCGATAAGAATCAGCAGCACCCAACCATACTCAAGTAACATCGACCATTCCAACGGTCATCCCTCTTTTCATTTTTTATTGATCATGACGAATCAACATATATTACTTTTAATATCCCCTGTGCCTCGACACACATCCCCCCAATAGAAAAAGACCTCCACCGATTGGTAAAGGTCTTATGTCTGCAATCTATACGCATGGGGTCCTTTACCGTTCAGGCAAAGGTCTCGCAAGCAACATCCCAGTTGCCAAGTGCACCGGAGACGGAAAACCCGCCACGAAATGACGACACACTTGAAAGCTACTCCCCTTTGGAGTCTTTACTATTTAATTAAGTTTCCTTCTTCCTTCACTATAGCAAGCGGTCAAACCCGGCGTCAATAGGTGGATGCTTCATTTTTTGATGTTGAAGGAGGTTTGCGGAACCGGGACCCTGACCCCCTCACCTTTTGGCAGCAAAGGGGAACAGTTTTTTTGCATAAGATCAGAACTTTATGATTGGATTCCAGTTTAAAACGTGTGTCAGATTGATTTTTTAACTAATAGAGGGAGATTTCGCAGGTATGGCATCCCTAAACAAAGCTGCCATGCTATATTATCAAAACCCCACCTTTAATTATCAAAAATCCAATTATATTATAGTAAAATCCAATTATATTATTAAAACCGCTTTTCCCACGGTTCAAAGCGACAGAAAGGCTTGTACCCGCGGTGCTCCGCCTCCGCTTCACGAAGCCGATCAAACTGGCACTTCCTCCCTCAATCTATTACAACCCATACCAATACTTATTATTCTGAATCTGTGTATTGTGCTCAGGATGCCAGTAGTCCACTGAATATGAATAGTCATAGTTCATGATGCAGCGGATGCCGCTTCCCTGCGGGTCATGCCCGAGTCCGTAGTTATGGGAGAATTCATGCTGTGCCGCTTTGGAAGTGTTCGTGACGCCCTGGTCGAGGTTGACGCTGAATGCCGTCCCCGGATCAGACGAGTAAACATATGCGATTCCGCCTGCTTCGAAATTCACGTCCCTGGTAAATCCTACAACAAAGTCATAATTGTAGCCGGACCAGTCCCTGCTTAAGTCTGAAAGGATCTGGGAGCTGTTCCCGCCTTGGGACGTCCAGTTTCCGACTGCTTTCACCTGGAAGTCGATGCCGTGGTCGCGGGTGAACGCGTTGTCTGCGTTCTCCACAATCTGCTGTACGCGGCTTTGCCAATCGCCGTATACAGCGCGGTATTCCTCATCGGCCACCGCCAGCACCGTTACGGTCCTTGTCGCCTGGGCTTTTGCCTTTTTGCTTGTATCCTTTGGCAGATTACTCTTCGTCACCGTCTTGTTGACCACTTTCCCTTGTTCATTCAACTCTACGACACTAGTAGACTTCTCGATCTTGGCAGGACCTTTATCCGGAGCGTACTCCTTCGCTTTAGGCAGTGAATCTGCATAAGTTGGTACCGGTGCTGCATGCTCATGACTATGATCGTGAGCACTCAAATCCGACGGGACTTTGGCCATTCCAATGGCAGGGGCGACAGTGATCGATAATGCGAGTGTGGCAGTTAGAATTTTTTTCAGTTTCATAGGGAAACCTCCTCATTTGATATACTTACTAAATTCGGAGAAATCCCCTATTTTCCTGCCCATTCGACATTGGGAAACACCGGGGTAAAAGTACCATCGAAACGTGCTGAAAACCGGCAGTCAAAGTAAAATTTTCACAGAAAGCATATGTGTGTGCAAATTAATGCTCCATCATATCGTGAGCAATGTCATGGCCATCCATATCAGAAGGGAAATACGTCGGCCAGTTCACCACTTCTTTAAGGAGAGCGTCACGGTCGTCTCCCCAATACAGATGGTAGTGTCCGGCATCCGTGGGTTCTATGATATGGTCACTGAATTGGATAAACCGCGGCAGACCTTCCTCATTTCCCTGCAGCTTGAATATGTAGCGAACGCCTCTGTTACCCGCCTCATAGGTCAGGATTTCGTACCCATCATATCCATACGTCCCCGAATTCTTTTTACCTTCTTTATAAAAAGTGACCGAGTCACCTTGAATCACGATCCGATCGACGTCTGTCCGGTACCCTTTTGTATAGTACTCCTTATACTCTTCAGCGGTCTTATCACCTTCGTGTTCCGATTTATGCTGAAACACTTCGTCCAGAGTCCCGTCCTCCAGATACGGATACACAGACTGCCAGTCACCTTCCCAATCAGAAAGCTGGCGGTCCTTCACCTGACTATCTTCGAAATATCCCTCGGCGATGCCTTTTGTTTCTTCACTGTCCGTGTGGTCATGGTCATGATGCTTCTCTCCGTCATGATCATGGTCGTGCTCCTTATCTTTTGCCTGGCTTTCTGCTGCCTTCTTATTTTCTACTTCCCCGCTGGATTGGTTTTCCGAGGAACCCGAACACGCCCCCAGTACCAATCCTGCGGCCAGCAGGCCTCCCCCTGCTACTAATAACCGTTTCATCAATAACACTCCTTTCCATTTTTCAAATCGTAATCATTACGGTTTGTATTATACATATACTCGGGATCATCGTCAAAAATAAATATTTTTTACCATTCTCTACATTGTGGCAGGAAGCATGGCAGCAGAGTTCTCAACAAGTGATTATTTGTCTATTTTCAGCCAAAAAGCGAAGGATTTCATTGAAAAGAAGCAGCATCCCTTCCCGATATCCGCCATGTACCACGTGAAGCCGCCACCTTTTGCCGCTTTAGACGCTGCTTCTCACCCTGCAGTACCACATTATTATCAAAAACGGTCCACATATTATCAAAAACAGAAATATATTATCAAACCGAAACCTCATTTCATCCCTTCCAGCAGCGGAAGGACTATCCTAGCGTGCCGGGGGACAGACCCCATCCCCATCATCCTGACAAAAAAGCCGTACCTGGCATAAACAAATCCGGGTACGGCCTTCACTTACCAAGCCTCTATTCCACAGGCGACAATTCACTCTCCGTCACCCATTTATGATTCTTTACTTCTTCCCCTCCGTCTGTCGGCATGTAGTCCACCATGTAAACGGTCGTTTCTTCATCAGACTCGATCACCGCTTCAGACCCCTTCATGCCTTTCATGTGATCGGCCTCCAGTACGACTTCATCCCCCTTTTTAAAAGGCTCATCACCGGCGTCCTTCAGTTCTTCATGAATGACCCATTTATGTTCCTTGACTTCCTTTCCGCCCGTGACCGGTGTGTATGTAACGCTGTAGACCACCGTATCAAACGCTCCTGAAATCGTCGCCTCTGCTCCTTTCATCCCCGGCATGTGTTCGGCTTCGATGACCGCTTTGCTTCCAACCGGGTATTTTGGGTCAGCCGCTTCTTCAAGACCTTCAGGCACTTCGCCCGAACCGGAGTGATTCATTTCTCCGTGATCCATCCCTTCATTCTTTTCCATCTTCATTTCTTCATTGCCTGAATCTTTGTTTCCCATGTCATCTCCGTTATCATTAGAACAAGCACCCAATACGAGAATGATCATGGCGGGGAATAGTAGTTTCTTTATCATGATGTTTCCTCCTTAAATGGTATCACTAAAGATTCTACCCCGTAATTTTGCAAAATATATGTAGGGCGTTCTGCAAACTTTTTTTAAAAAGGTTGTTTATGATAAAAATAGGACAGAATCGAGGGCTGAAGATGAAAATTTCTACTAAATTGACACTCTATTTCACGGCTGCCGTCTTTGTGCTTGTCGTCTTTATACTCTTTTTCCTTCATGAAAATATCGTGGACAGCCGGATCGAGGAAGAGATGGCCGCCATAAAGTCCAGAGGCGAAAGCCACCGCGATGTGCTCCAGGACAATTACTCCCCCCGGACACTTCAGCATATCGCACTGATGGAGTCAAAGACGGATACGGTGGTCATCATTACGGATCGGCAGATGAACACGATCATAGCATCAAGCGGGACTGCGCCTGAAATGGATACCGTCAAGGAGCGCGCGAGGGGGATTTCCTCCTCCGGCAGCCGCATGCTCGAGGATGATTACCGGAACAGCGACTATATCGTCTCGGTGGCTTCTTTTAAGACGGACAGCCAGTCAGGATACCTCTTTATGTTTAAACCGACCGGACCATTGAGGGCATTGGTCAAAGAGTTGAACTCCCACTTTCTGATCACCGGCGGTCTCAGTCTCATCTTAATGTTCCTGCTCCACTTTGTCCTTTCGAAAATACTGACCCGGCCGCTTGTCAAAATGAAAACCGCCACCGAAAAAATCAGCAGGGGAAACTACAACGTCGGACTCCCGCGTGCAGGCAATGACGAACTCGGACAATTATCGGACGCCATCGGAATGCTGTCACAAGACCTGCAAACCTTGAAGGCGGAACGTGCCGAATTTCTGGCGAGCATCTCCCATGAGCTGAGGACGCCGCTGACCTATGTTCAGGGGTACACCGCCGTCGCACAGCGGGAAGGGATCAGTGAACAGGAGAGGCAGGAGTATCTGAAGATCATCGGAGAGGAGACCGGGACGATCGTCAAACTGGTCGAAAATCTCTTTGAGCTTGCGAAACTCGATGAGAATGCCTTTACGATTTTAAAAGAAGAAGTCGGGCTGTGTCCTTTCCTGAAAGGGGTCCATGCAAAAGTGAATCCGGCTTTCCTTGCAAAAAACATGAGGCTTGTTTTCCAGTGTGAAACAGATCTGACCATCACGGCCGATCCGATCCGCCTCGAACAGATCTTCCTGAACCTCTTGGATAATGCGAGGAAATATTCAGAAGAGGATACAACCGTTAAACTTACCGTAACAAGGGATGCGGACAGTGTCATCTTCACCTTGGAAGACGAGGGCATCGGCATCGATCAGGCTGAACTGCCGCATATCTTCAACCGCCTTTACCGTGTGGAAAAATCGCGTTCAAGGGAACTCGGCGGATCAGGGCTGGGGTTATCGATCGTCAAAGAATTGGTGGAGGCCCACAACGGCGCCATCTCTGCCGACAGCACCCCGCGTAAAGGAACGACTGTAAGAATTACCATGCCGATGAAGGAGGACACCCCATGACCAACATATTGATCGTAGACGATGAAGCAAGGATGCTGAACCTGATCGAACTTTTTCTAAAGCCGCGCGGCTACTCCTGCGTAAAGGTGAACAACGGTCACGAAGCCATCCAGCGCCTGAAGAAGGACGAATTCGACCTCGTGCTCCTCGACATCATGATGCCGGAGATGTCCGGATGGGAAACGTGCGAAAAAATCAGGCGTTTTCAGACGCTCCCGATCATCATGCTCACCGCCAGGGACACGAAATCCGACCTCCTCAAAGGACTCGAACTCGGCGCCGATGATTATCTCACCAAGCCCTTCGACGAAGACGTGCTGCTTGCGAAGATCAAAGCCGTCTTAAGGAGGCACAGGAATGAATTCCAGACGGCCGATTCCCATCTCCTCACCAGAGGCGGCTTTTCCCTGGACTATCAATCCTATACCTTGAAACACGGGGAGAAACAGATCACCCTGACCATGAAGGAATTCAAACTGCTTGAAGCCCTGATGAAGAAACCGGAACGGGTCTACACACGCCAGCAGCTCCTCCTGATGGTCTGGGACAGCAGTTTTGAAACCGAAATCCGCACGGTCGATTCGCACATCCGCAACCTGCGCGACAAACTCCGGTCAGCGGCCTTCCCGATTGACGACCATCTGGCGACCGTTTGGGGGATAGGGTATCAGTGGAAGGTGTAATAAACGAATGTAAAGGAGAACCCATATGATTTTCAAAAAAACAGCAGGCATCATACTCGCAGCAGGATTCATCGTAACAGGCTGTTCATCTTCCGGGGAAGATGACTACGAATTTGTCAGTCCGGAAACAGAAAATGTTGAACACTTACACGGAGCAGGCTACCCAGGAAGCAGCGATGCCTTCTTCATCGCAACCCACAATGGTCTTTTTAAATACGAAGACAAAGAATGGACAGAATCGAACAGCAATAAACATGATTACATGGGCTTCGCGCCATCCAAAGAAGGCTTCTTTTCAAGCGGCCATCCCGAAGAAGGATCCGACCTCAAGAACCCTTTGGGACTGGTGAAGAGCAAAGACTTTGGTAAAACACTGGATAAGCTCGCCTTCTACAGCGAAACGGACTTTCACTACCTCACTGCAGGCTATGAATCCGGCAAGCTCTACGTCCTGAACGAAGCGCCGAACTCAGAACTCGAGGCCGGCTTCTACTCTTCAACTGACGAAGGCGAAAATTGGGACAAGAAGGACATGAACGGCGTTGAGCCTGACACCCTCGTCAGCATGGCCGCGCACCCGACCGATCAAAACCTGGTCGGAATCAGCAGCCAGTCGGGGGTCTACCTTTCTAAAGACGGCGGTGACACCTTCACTCCCGTCACCGAAGGAAAACCCGCCACCAGTATCGCCTTTACTGAACAAAAGGGTATCTATTCCGTCATCGACGGAGGCAGCATCAAGCTTGTGAAATTCGACCTGGACTCATTGGAAGAAACCGAGTACCGTCTGCCTTCTTTGAAAGCAGACAACCCGATCATGTACATTGCCGTCAATCCTAATGACTCAGCCGAATTGACGGTTGTGACCTATAAAAATGACATTTACCAGTCCGGGGACGGCGGCAGTGATTGGAAGGAAATTCTGGATGCGGGGGACCCCCGATAAAGCCCAGTATTTTCTTATGAGCGGGGGGGCATCATTCACTCTGGAAAAATGGTTTATCAACAAAGCGATCCATTCACATATTCTTTTATATGATAGAATAAAATTGTAATTCATTTCCATATAGAGGAGAAACGTGGATGTCGGATGGCTTAGGATTATTTTTAACCATTGTACTGGAGATTTTCGTATTCGGAGTGTTTAACTACTACGCATTCAAATTATCGGCCGGCAGTATCAAAAGACGGTTGTGGGCTGGTGTCATCTTTCTGGTGCTGACCCCGCTCATCTTTTTCGGTACTCTGTTTTTCGTCCTTATTTTTGACGAAGGCGGCTGGGGTGCCGGCATATTGGCGGTGATTTTCACAGCCCTCTATATCCTGAACGGAATCATCATCCTGCTCTCTTCCCTGCATATTTATCTGACAAAAAAGAGCGAATGACGTTTAAAACCGGGTCCCGGCGGTGCCTTAGCCGGGCCGGACCCACATTTTCACCTCTCCGCCGCCTTTTATTATCAAAACCGTTTTGCGTGCTTCGTTCCGCTGCCACGCCGCAGCACGCTAAAAAACCGCTGACCCGGCGTCAGCGGTTTTTTCCATCATTTATATCCGAACCGATATCCCATACTCTTCAAGCCAGCCATTCACCTGGATGAGATAATCAAACAATCCTCTTATACTTGAAGCCGGCATATCCGTCCTGCCGTCAGCAATCCCACGAACCACGTCTGCATCGACCAATTCCAGGATCGGTGCGTCCGGATCATCTAGGATCCCCAGCATCCAATCGGTCACACCCTTCAGGTAGGCATCGTCCTTCGTGCTCGGATAGGCACTTTTCCTTCGGTACAGCACGTCCTCCGGCAGATAGTCGGCAAATGCGCGGCGCAATATTCCCTTCTCGATATCATCGATGTTCTTCATCGATGACGGGATATTGAACAGATACTCGACCAGGCGATAATCACAGAACGGCACCCTGACCTCGAACCCGGTCATCATGCTGGCGCGGTCCTTCCGGTCAAGCATGAACGGGAGGAATCTGGTGATGAACATGTAGGACATCCGCCGCTGCTTGGCTTCCCGTTCGTCTTCTTCCTGAAGTTCAGGAAGTTCCGCGAGCACTTCCTGGTATTTTTGCTTCTGATAGGCCGGGATATCAAGCTTCTCCCTGATTTCCGCCTTCAATACCTTTTCAATCGAACCGATATTGAGGAGCCACGGAAAGACGTCCGCATCCAGATACTTTTCCTGATGAAACCACGGATAACCGGAGAAGACTTCATCCGCAGACTCGCCCGATAATGCGACCGTCGCCTCTTTTTTCATTTCTTCAAACAGCAAGTAGAGGGACGTTTCGATCTCGCCGACCCCCGGCAGATCCCTTGCCTTCATCGGCACCAGGAGGTTTTCGACCAATTTATCCGCGGGAAAGACAACGGATGTATGATCGGTGTCCACATGGTCAGACACCTTCTTCACCCACGGTTCATCGAGGT
This sequence comes from Bacillus sp. BKU_1, assembly GCA_051294195.1. Lineage (GTDB taxonomy): Bacteria > Bacillota > Bacilli > Bacillales > Bacillaceae_B > Rossellomorea. Next base: position 926,450 of record CP193985.1, read on the forward strand.
CCCTGCGAAGGAAATCCTCTTCGAAGTCCGAATCATGGTTGACGAAATCGATGGAATACGTCGAAAGGGTTTTGCCCTCCCGTTTGTATTCTTTTCCGGCCATCGCCGTCAGCCCGCTCGAATCAAGGCCTCCGGACAGCATCGTGACAAGCGGCTTGTCCGCAATCAGCTGGCGGTTCACCGTATCCTCCAGGATCGATTTGATTTTCCCTACCGTCTCATCGATATCGTCTTTATGCTCTTGGCTCGTCAGCTTCCAATATTGAACGGTTTCCCGACCTTCTTTTGAAAAAGTCATGTAGTGCCCGGCACGGACTTCTTGAATATCCTTGAAGATGGCCTTTCCCGGTGTGCGCATCGGTCCGAGCCCGAATACTTCGGAAAGCCCTTCCCCGTCAAGCTCCGGCCTCACATCCCGGTGCGCCAGGAGGGACTTGATCTCAGAACCAAAGATGATCTGGTCTCCTCCCCGTTCGCAATAGAATAAAGGTTTCACCCCAAGATGGTCGCGGCCCAGCATCAGCCGTTCCCGGCGCTGATCCCAAATCGCGAATGCGAAGATCCCGTTCAAGTGCTCTACACATTTTTCATCCCACTGCAGGTACGCGTGAAGCAGCACTTCGGTATCCGATTCCGTATCGAACCGATGACCAAGAGAAGTCAACTCTTCACGCAGTTCCAGGTAATTATAAATCTCGCCGTTATACGTCAACGCAACATCGTTTGCGGAATCCTTATAGATCATTGGCTGCTTCCCGCCGTCGGGATCGATGACAATCAACCGGCGGTGGCCAAGGGCCGCATGGCCGCTCAGCCAGAATCCCTCCGCATCCGGTCCCCTGTGCCTGATTGCATCCGTCATCTCTTTCAACATCCCGTTCCCCCCGGAAAGATCCTTCGTCCAATCAATCCATCCTGCTATTCCACACATACATTATGCCTTCTTTCGAGTAATATTCATGATGGGCGCCTTCATGTTCACATCGTAAAAAACAATGCATTGTCATGAACCCCATACTAAACCTCCCCCAAAAAGAACGTCAACCAATCACCCGTGATAAAAGAGAAAAAATGTAAATGGTCCAGAAACTTTTCCATAAAATTACTATATCCTCGAGTATTTCGACTCACTAAGTAAATTCGGAAAGCCGGACGAGTATCCTCATCTAGGTACGGCGGGTTGCGCGTCTGGGTCTGCACCCCCGACGCGAATATCCCCATCCGATTCCGCTCATAATAAAACCCTAAAACAACAAAGGAAGGTGAAAAAACATGCCAAAGAACCAACAGCCAAACCAAAAACTGAACTCAGCCGTAACTCCCGATTCAGCGGGAACGAATGCTCAGGAAGTAAAAAAGCAGATCCAGAAAGATGTGAATGCGGGGCAGGGTGCAATGACTTCGCGTGAAGCCGGGGCTATGCGGGATTAAGGGAGTTTTTGCTTCAATCGGTCAGGCGGGAGTGGCAATCGGAGGATGGGTGGATGCATTTTCCCTGCGCTGTGGTGCACCAGAAGACGGATGCATGCTTAATCGCTGCTGTGCTGACCGGATGACGGATGCACGCTTAATCGCTGCTGTGCCGACCGGATGACGGATGCACGCTTAAAACTGGCGCCGCTCCTCCCGCTCGCCGCAGTGTCCAAATTAGAATCATTCTAAGTGGCTCATAAAATGAAAAAGTGGCTCGTATTTTTGAAATCTGGCCTGTATTTTTCGAAAGTGGCTCGTAAATTTTAAATGTGGCTCGTATTTTCAAAAAAGTGTGCCGTAAATCTGAAAAGTGGCTCGAAAACCACCGCAAGCCTGAATTTCTCTATCCCACCGGCAGCATATCCACCCCAACCTTCACCTGTAAAAGATCAATTTGTCTATTTTAATTAAAACCAAACATAAAAAGGGCTGATCCCCGGCAAAACCACTGCCGGGAGATCAGCCCTCTTCTATTTATCTCTTCTCAATGAATGGACCATAGTCCCTGCGCTTGTGCTGTACGCCGATCCATTTGACGGTTGTGAATTCCTCAAGTGCCCATTCGCCGTTGAAGCGGCCGAGCCCTGAGTCTTTTTCCCCGCCGAACGGCATATGCGGTTCGTCATTGACGGATTCATCGTTGACGTGAATCATGCCGGTCTGGACGCGGCGGGCGAAGTTCGTCCCTCTTTCAATCGATGAGGAGTGAACCGCTCCGCTTAGTCCGTATGGGTGTTCATTGGCCAGACTAACCGCTTCTTCATCGTCTTCGAAGCGAATTATGGCGGCGACCGGACCGAAGATTTCGTTCTTCGCAATCGGCATGTTGTTGGTCACGCCAGTCATCACGGTCGGGGACAGCAGATTGTCTTTAGCTTCTCCGCCGAGGATGACTTCTGCACCCTGTTCCTTACTGGCATCGATGTCTTTCAGGATGCGCTCGGCCTGATCTTCATCAATCAGCGGCCCGATGTGGGTTGCTTTTTCAGCCGGATTGCCGGTGTTGAGTTCCTTCACCCGCGATACGAACGCATCGACGAATTTGTCATGGATATCCTTATGGACCATGATGCGGTTGATTGACATGCAGATCTGACCCTGATGATAGAATTTGCCGAACAGGGCCGACTCCACGGCCTGGTCGATATCGGCATCGTCAAGTACGATAAAAACGTTGTTGCCGCCGAGTTCGAGGGCCGTTTTCTTTAGATTCTTACCAGCCAGTTCGCCGATCCTGCGGCCGACCTCGGTGGATCCCGTGAACGAAATCAGGCGCGGGATCGGGTGGGTGACGATGTCATCGCCGATTTCGGAGCCGCGTCCGACGACGACGTTCAACAGCCCTTTCGGAAGACCCGCTTCTTCAAAAATGCTCGCGAACAACAGTCCGCCTGTCACCGGTGTATGGGTGGCCGGCTTAACTACAACTCCGTTACCGGTTGCAAGGGCAGTCGCAATTGAACGCACCGCAAGATGAAATGGGAAATTCCACGGGCTGATGATGCCGACGACGCCGAGCGGCTCGCGGTAGACCCGGTTTTCTTTTCCCGGCACCTGCGAAGGGAGAATCTTTCCTTCCATTCTGTATGGATAAGTGGCCGCTTCCTTCATGCTGAGGATCGACACCTTCACCTCTCCGGCAGCTTTCATGTAGGTACTGCCGGATTCCTTGATGAGCCAGTCGATGATCGTCTCCTGATTTTCTTCTACGATGCGGACAGCTTTTTCCATCACCTCGCGCTTCACCTGCGGAAGCTCATTCGCCCATTCCTCTTGTGCCTTCTGTGCAGATTGGTAGGCGTGATCCAGGTCCTCCTTGCTGGCGGCCTTGATCGTGCCAAGTTCTGCCCCGTCGTATGGATTGCTATTGGTGATGGTACTGTCGCTGTTTCCGTCTGTCCATTCACCATTGATGAATAGTTTTGTAAAATCGGTCTTCATCTTGATCCCTCCTACATTCCCTGCTGTGTCGGACGCACGATGATTTCGTTCACGTCAACATGTTCCGGCTGTTCGACTGCATATGAGATGGATTTCGCGATATTTTCACTGTCGAGCGGCTTCATTTCCTGCTGTTTGAATCCTTCCAATACATCTTCGTCGGTGATCGTTTCTGTCAGTTCCGTCGCCACCGCTCCAGGACAGATGATCGTCGTCCGGATGTTATGGGACGCATTCATTTCCTGACGCACGCCCTCGGTGATTGCACGGACCGCATATTTCGTCCCGCTGTATACAGCGCTTCCCGGCATGACCATATGGCCGGCGACCGATGAAATATTGATGATATGTCCCGATTTCTGCTCTTCCATATACGGAAGCACGGCCGCGATCCCGTAAAGGACGCCCTTGATATTCACATCTACCATCTGATCCCATTCCTTGATCTTCAGCTTATTCATGTATGAAAGCGGCATAAGACCAGCGTTATTGACGAGAATATCGATGCTTCCGCACTCCTCCTTCGTCTTCTTCGCAAGCTCCTCCATCTCCTCGACGTTCGTTACATCCGTCACCTGATAGAAGGCCTTTCCTCCGCTGTTTTGAATTTCCTGCTGCAGTTCCTTCAGGCGCTCTTCACGTCTCGCTGCCAGCATCACGGTTATCCCCTTCGACGCCAGCTCCTTCGCTGTCGCCTGTCCGATCCCGCTGCTCGCTCCGGTAATGATTGCTGTTTTATTTGTACTCATATATGATTCCTCCCGTTATAGTGAAATTTTTTACTGATATAGTTTTATCCACATCTCTTGTTTTCACGCAAAAAGGAGGAGTTAAACAAAAATTAGAGAGTTTGGGTCCGTGGCGGGACAAGGGGACAGGTACCTTGTCCCATTCTGAGCGGGTCGGAGGGGGAGGTTCCGCTGCCCCTTTTGCAGAGGGGGGAATAAAAAAGAAGCAGTCTCCTTGGTAACGGATCCTGCCTATCTTATAACTTTTCAAAATTTGTCATTTTTGATGTAAAACGTTCTGTTTTCATTGAAAAGCATCACTTTCTCTCAGGCTGTCCCGTTCCTGCTTAGTGTGATACCTTTTTCCAGTTTCAAGATTTGTACTTCTAATCTGAGGTTTATGCTCCTGATTCAAAACTTACTCTCCAATAAGATTTTATAATCACAACCCCAAACTTATACTCTTATAAGAATCATTCCAAACTTACGGAAGCTGCTCCACTAACAATCAAAACGACCGTCGGGGACAACGAACCTGTCCCCTTGTCCCACCCTGAAAATGGGGCAAGGAACCCATCCCCATGCTCACCTACATCATCTGTTCCAACTTTTCTTCCCTCTTGGACTGCTGGACGGAATGGATGAGGATCCAGAAGAATGCCAGCACGGCGGCGAGGATGAGGCCGAATGAGACGGCCGAGAGCGAGAACAATTTGAAGAGTACGCTCACCGCGACGATCATGTACATGTAAGACAGCATTAGCTTGACTTTGGCCACCTTGAACCGCTTCAACTGGAATGATCCGATCGGCGTACCGAACAGCGCACCGATGATCAAGATGATGCCGTGCCTGAAGTCCAGCGTCTCACCCGTAAACATATACGATCCGATGCCTGACATCACGATGATTGATGCTGCCGAGATGCTCGTACCGATCGCTTTGTTCAAGTCGAGCTTGATCCATTTCGTCAAGAGAGGCGTCATGACAAATCCGCCGCTGACCCCCATCAAGGAAGATATAATCCCTGTAAAAAATCCGATCACAGGGACGGCGCCTTTCCCTTTAGCCTTCGATTCGTTTTCACGCTTACTGAAAAACTGATAAGAAAACCAGCTCAAAATCGCAATATAGGCAACCGATATAACGGTCGCGGCGCCGTTGACGGAATCCAGCCATTTCACAAACGGAGCGGTCATAACCGACCCTGCCACTCCGAATCCACCGAGAATCACGGCCAGTTTCACCTTCACATTATTCAGCCTGAAATGAGATAAACTTCCCGTTATCGTCGAACCTAAAGTCAGCATCAGTGACAGCATGATCGCCTGGCTTGGTTCATAGCCGAGAATCAATAATGCCGGAGTCAGCACAATGCCTCCCCCGATCCCGAAGAAACCGGAAATCACCCCGATCGAGGCGCCCCCGAGTATAAATAATATCCATTCCATAACGTTCGTCACTCCTTCACTACTATTATAGCGCGGGGAAGGCTATAATAATAATAAATAATGACAATGGATATGATTACGTTTTGTAATGGAGGTGCTAAAACTGGAACTTACCTGGATCCGCACGTTTGTCACACTCGCCCATTTTCAGCATTTCACGAAAACGAGCGAGTTTTTGAATATGTCACAGCCGACCGTCAGTATTCATGTGAAAAAATTAGAAGAATCACTCGGGGTGAAGCTCATAGACAGGAGTTCCACCAGGCTCCCCTTCACCCTGACACCTGCCGGGGAAAGAGTGTTTTCCGACGGCCAGAAGATGATCGAGCTCTGGAAATCGATGGAGCACGCCGGGGAAGAGCGTGAAGAGGTGATGCTGAAGATCGGATCTACCCATACAGTCAGTGCAGCACTGATGCCCGATTTTATAAAAAAAATCAAAATGCTCCATCCGCATGTCCGCTTAAAAATAGAGATTCACAACCATGACCGCATCGTCGAGCTTCTCGAAAATCAGGAACTTGATCTCGCCATCGTGGAAGGCACAAAAGGAATTGAGCCGTTCAAAACCGAAGTCATCAGCCGCGACGAACTGCGTTTCTTCGCAAACAGGGGCATGAACCTCCACACATCCCCCCTCATCCTCAGAGAAAAAGGATCCGGGACACGCGACTACGCCGACCAGTTCATCAAATCGGAACAGATCACACCGGCCGAAATCATCGAAGCCGGCAGCCACCACCTGATCAAACAGCTGGCACTGAGGGGCCTCGGCATCGCCTTCCTCTCAAGCTCAATGGTCAAAGACGAAGTCGCAGCCGGCAAACTCATCCCGCTCGACCCCTACGTCATCCACCGGCCATTCTTCGCCGTCTGTCCCGCAGACTCCCCGGCCGGGGGCGTCATCCGGGAACTGATCGGGGTGTTGAAGGAAAATTGACTTCAGCGGAGCGGGACACGAGGGACAGGTTCCTTGTCCCACCCTTCAATTCGCGTATATAATACATCTATCATGTAAATGAAATGAATGACAGACTGTGTCTGAATTCTATCGAGATAACAGGAGGCGTCACCATGATTCAAATAAAAAAAGCCACCGTCATCCCACAGATGGACGGCTGGCTGCTTGTGGATTTTTCAAACGGGGCGAAAAAATTCGTCGATATTAAGCCGTATATGAATGGAGATCTAGAGAAACTCAAAAATCCCTCATCCTTCAAGGAAGCGCATGTAGATGCGAAAAAGAAAACCGTCACTTGGCCGGGAGAACTGGCATTGGACCCTGACCTTTTATATGAAGCAGGAATTGAGTTAAAAGATATCAAGAAATTGATTGAATCAAACAAAGGGTGAAGGGTATGCCGGGGAATTCGATCCCCGGCTTTTTATTTAGATAAATCCCAGACTCAACCACTCACTGTGCAGCGGAGCTCAGTTCCTTGATAAGAGGTTCAGCCATGTAGACCAAAGCCTTTCGGACCTCTTTCTTCTGTCCGAAATACCCTCGTGCATAAATCGGTTCTTTAAAAACAATTTCATATCTCAGTTCATCGATCATACCGAAAATCCGGGTCAGCACCCTTGGCAGTGCCGTGACGTGAAAGACATTCTTTTCATGGATGATGCCGCCGTCATTCCGGTACTGCGTCCGTGCCGGCTGGATGGCAGCAACGTCGCCGAAATGAAAGCGAAGGGACCTTCTCGCCCCGATTTTCATCAAAACGTGATTTCCTTTTATCCGGATGGGAGAGTTGCGGACGAGGTTATAATCCCCCAGCATGTAGAGAATCGTGTAAACGTGGAGTACAACAAGGATGTTTGCGCGGAGAGGATCCACGTCTTTCAAGTAGTAATGAAAAGCGAATGCCTCGATTACCTGTTCGTGAAGAAGGGCAATAAACAGCCAGAAATAGTTAGAGCCTTTATGATAAGCGTAAATCCGTTCCTCTTTCCTATCCCTGATCTTCCACTTGAACAAAGCATAATAGAATACCACCCACTCTTTCTTCAAAATCGTCACGAACGGATTCGCTTCCATGTCCCCCCTCCTGTATTTCACAAACAGGATGACGGCTCCGGCTTCCGCCAGTGTGATGAGAATGATGATGGATATGATCATTTGGGTGTCCATGTGATTCCCCCTTTGATATGTAGGTTCCATGTATCTTTTTACCTATTTTAAATGTAAGTTTCCCGGCGTTAGAAGTATAGGAGTATTTACTTTTTTTAGAAATTCAGCCATAGTTATGTGTCGATATTGTTAAAATATGTAAAAGCATTTGACAGCTAAAAGTATTTGAAACAATTTACCTGTACAGACCGTATATCATATTGCCAGAAAGTATCATTATAAGAGGGGGGTGTATATGGAATTCAAAACGGATAGACTCTTCATCAGCCCATTTATGAGCACGGACTTACAAGATGTATTTGATATTTATAAGGATGATGATTCGTGCAGATATCTCCTCCATGATTGGTGGACTTCTGAAGATAGGCAGAAGAAATTCAACAAAAAAGTGAAAAATAGTTCTCTCTCAAAAGAGGCGATGCTAAGTTTGGCCGTGGTCCACGAGACCAAAGTCAGTTTGATGCCAGAAACACATCCTCCCAAAAGTTGTGCAAACGTATTGGGATGAGGAAAGAAGCTCATAAAGAACTATTGGAACAAAGAAGAATGGACAGACAGCATTATTTACGGCATGCTGCTTGCTGATCTGAAAGAAAGTTAACCCTTATAAAAAAGATCAGACTGCCATTCACCGGCAGCTTGTTCCTGGTTAACTGGGAAAAATCTTTTACTCAGTCTATAAAAGATAAATTTGCTCTTTTTAAGCTAAAACACTTCAGTTAGACTGAGTTTTCCAGCTGAAAACAAAAAAAGGACAAGAATAGGGTTCATTTCCAGGCTCAAATCCAGTGAACGTGAGCCGGAAGCCGAATACGATCCATTTCTGGAATTTATGATCCATTCGACAAAAAATACGTGCCGTTTTCAGGATTTATGATCCTAATTCGAAAAATACATTCCTAAATCGAAATATATGATCTCATGATAATCATTCTAAACTGTCTCCACCCTGCCTCCACCCTTAAGCCCCATTCTCCATTAATAAATGAGCCGCGGTACTGTCCCCATAGTCCGCATCCCTCTCCACGGCATCGCCCCCACACACTTAATACGGGCCGTACACAAAAAAGCAGCCCCTACAAAAAGGACTGCCCCGAACCAAACCAAAAATCAACTCAACACAAACGTACCAATCGAACGAGACGGAAGCTCAAATTTCACCGCTTCATCCGAGCCGCTGACCGCAATCGAAACATCTTCCTTATTATCACCGGCGTTCATCACAACCACCGCAACCCGGCCGTCCGGATTTTCAAACGTTGCAGCGGAAACCCGGTCAGAAGAAACGCTGCTCCAAATCCTGCGGGCACCAGCCTCAATATACTTGCTGAAATGACCAATATAATAGAACGAACTGTTATAATGCACCTCATCGTTGACCGTATCCACGATGACCGGCGCGTCGCAGTAGTTGCCGACGTGGTTGGGTCCGCCTTTCTCGTTAAGCACCAGATTCCAGTCGATCCATGCTTCGAGATGGTTGTTCAGATCTCCGATGATATTGCGGGCGTACCGTTCACCGGTGTGCCAGGCACCTGCCTGCACGCCGCCTTCAATGCATCCTTCTGTAAAGATCAGATGCTTATCCGGGAACGCATCGTGTACCTTCGACAGGTTCTCGAATTCCTCCGACACATACCAGTGGCTGCCGGTCCCCCACACATACTTCGCTGCTTCCGGATCCGACAACACCGCACTTGCACGTTCAAAAATGACGTCGCGGTTATGATCCCAGATAATGACCTTCACATCGCCGTGACCGTTCCGCTCAAGGGATGGTCCGAGATGTTTCTTGATAAAGTCACGTTCTTCTTCCCCGGTGTACAGGCATGAATCCCAGATCTGCTTCGCCTCGGGCTCGTTCTGGATCGTGATTCCCCAGATCGCGACGCCTTCTTTTTTCATGGCGTCAATGTACTTTGAATAGTACTCCGCCCAGACCCCTTCAAACTCCGGCAGCAGCTTGCCGCCGTTGTTCATTTCACCGTTCGATTTCATCCATGGCGGAGGGCTCCAGGGTGATGCCACGATTGACAACTCCCTGCCCGCAGCCTTCACTGCGTCATGAATCAAGGGAAGGACAAGCTTCCGTTCACGCTCGATCGTGAAGCTCTCGAGCGACGTGTCCCCTTCTTCCACATACGTATAATTCCCCAGCGAAAAGTCACAGCTGTTGATATGGGTGCGTCCGAGACGGTAGCATAGGCCCTCAACGGGATCGAAATAACGCCTGATCACTTCGGCCCTCTTCTCCGGACTCACCAGTGACAAACTGGAAGCAGCCGCTTCCGTGAACGCTCCGCCGAACCCGATCATCTCCTGAAATTTCAGCCCCGGATCAAGTTCAATATGGGTACCTGCCTCATCCAGGCCATTCGAAAAGGAAACCGGCTCCTTTTCAGTAAGCCGGTCTCCTGTTTCTTTGGCAGTAAGGATCACTTCTGCACGTGTGAATCTCATTGTGCGACCTCCGCTTGAAGGTTATGGTTCTTCTTGTGATCGCGGATGATTTCCGCGTAACGGTAGGCGCTGTCTTTCCAGATACGCTCCTGCGTGTTGAAATCAACATAAAGGATACCGAAGCGCTTATCGTAGCCGAAGCTCCATTCGAAGTTGTCCATCAAGGACCACAGATAGTAGCCCGCGATGTTCATGCCTTCATCGTTCAGGTCTGATACCGCTTGAAGATGCTTCTCGACATAGTCGGTGCGCTCTTTATCATGGACGCGTCCGTTTTCGACGACATCATCGTATGCCGCGCCGTTTTCCGTGATGATGATCGGAAGCTGCGTGTATTCCGCTCTCAGGCGGCGGATGAGGTCCTTGAATTCATTCGGCGCGATATCCCAGCCCATGCCGGTTTTTTCATAATCGGAATAAGCTCCTCTGTGTAAAAAGTCAGCTGCTGCACTGAACTCGACGATCCCGCGGCTGTAGTAGTTGATGCCGAAGAAGTCGCACTCGACCGAAATGGCCTCCATGTCGCCTTCCTTGATGAAATCGTAGGAGTGAACGTATTTCGAGAACAGATTCATCATATCTTTCGGATACTCGCCTTTGAACACCGGATCCAGGAACCAGCGGTTGGAGTAGCCGTCCGCATTGTTTGCAGCCAGCAGATCGTTGGCGGAATCGGTCTTCGCATAGACAGGGGACAGATTCAGCGTGATGCCGATGTCGGTGTTTGAAGCGAATTCTTTTTTCAGCATCTCGACGGCTTTTCCGTGTGACAGCAGCATATGGTGGACGGCTTTTACCGCTTCATCCATATTCGTGTGCCCCGGTGCATGTACGCCTTGATGGTAGCCGAGGAACCCTGCACACCACGGTTCATTGTGCGTGATCCAGGAATCGACGATACCGTCAAGCTCCGTGAAGCAGGCGCGCGCATATTCAAGGAACCAGTCCACAGACTCGCGGTTCACCCAGCCGCCTTCTTCATGGGCCCACATTGGCAGATCCCAGTGGTAGAGCGTGACTGCTGGCTTGATGCCTTCTTCCGTGAGGCGGGACGCCAATTTTTTATAAAAATCCATGCCTTCCTGATTGTACTTGCCTTTCTCAGGAAAAATCCGCGGCCATGCAATAGAGAATCGGTATTTATCGACACCGAGTCTCTTGATGTGCTGGACGTCTTCCTCGAAACGGTGGTAGTGGTCACAGGCGACGTCGCCGTTGTGCTGCTTGTGGACTCTGCCCGGGATGTCGCAGAACATATCCCAGATTGATGGTGTCCTGCCGCCTTCCGCTGCCGCCCCTTCGATTTGATAGGAGGATGTTGCCGTTCCGAATGTAAACTGTTTATCGAATTTCATTATGTCTTCTCCCCTTTGTGTTTGTATGTGTATGGAAAAACAGGGGCGGTGCTTTATATACATGCACCGTCCCCATTCTTCCAGATTGAAGCGCGCGAACCCGGCCGGACGCTTCCGCGAGAATCGGATGTTGGACCGGCCGTGACTTTCGCTTCGCTTATTCTTTGACTGATCCAGCTGAAATGCTGTTCACGATATATTTTGAAAGGAACAGGAATGCGATCATGATCGGTACGACCGATATCGCAATTCCCAGGTACATGCTTCCGAGATTCTGTGCCACCTGCGAACCTTTCAGGAATCCCATCAATACAGGCAGTGTGTATTTCTCAGGCGAGAACAGGATGACGAGCGGCATGATGTAGTTGTTCCATGAACCGATGAAGGTGAAGATCGACATCGTCGCAATGGCCGGCATCATGATCGGGATCGCCACCGTGTGGAAGATCTTGAACTCGCTTGCACCGTCGATCCTTGCCGCTTCGATCAGGCTCGGATGCAGCGTCGTCTGGATATACTGTCTCAAGAAGAAAACGACGAACGGGCTGGCGATCGTCGGAACGATCAATGGAATATACGTATCCAGGATGCCGAGATTCTTACTCAGTTCATAGAATCCGATGAGTCCAAGCTGACCCGGCACCATCATCATGACGAGCATGAAGACGAACAGGAAGTTCTTTCCCTTGAATGTGTAAAAAGCGAACCCGTACGCAGTCAGTGCCGAGAAGTATCCGGACAGGACGGTCACAAGCACGGAGATGATCAGGCTGTTCTTGAAGCCTGCCCAGATGTTGACGTATTCCATCATCGTACGGTAGTTTTCCAACAAGGCAGTACCCGGGAGCAATGTGAACCCCGACAGGATCGCTTCATTCGATCTCGTCGCGTTGATAAGCATCATCAGGAACGGGATGAAGCAGACGACCGCCATCACGGTCAGCACGATGTAAATGATACTTTTCATGATCTTTTTCTTATTTTTTTCCTTGATTTCTTGAGGCAGGACACCCGGATTCGGATCCTTCACTTCCTCTTGAAATTGGACTTCTTTTTCAACGGCTGTTTTCCCCAGCATCTCTTTACACCTGCCTTGCTTGTTTGCGTTCTTTTCCGTACATACCCTTGAACACCACCGCCGAGAAGATCAGGGTGATGACGAACAATCCATACGCGACGGCAGAAGCATATCCGTAGTTGTTATACTTGAATGCCTGATTGTATAAGTAGAGCACCATCGTATTCAGCGATCCGTCCGGCGACCCGATTCCGTCGGTCAGGAGCATCGGCAGGTCGAACAATTGAAGACCCCCGATCAGCGATGTGATCATGATGTACAGGAGGATCGGCTTCAAAAGCGGAAGCGTGATCTTCGTGAACGTCTGCCAGCGGTTGGCCCCGTCTATCAGTGCTGCTTCATAGTAATCTTTCGAAATGCCCGACACCCCCGCCATCACAACGATGAAGGAGTGCCCGAACCACATCCATGTCAGGATGAGCGAAACGGACAGCTGGGCGGTGGCAGGCTCGTTAAGCCAGTTTATCGGTTCTGATATAAGACCAATTTTTAGAAGAATCATATTCAATGAGCCGTGCTGCCAATCTAGTAAAATACCGAACAGCAGGGCGACCGAGCTGATGGTGATCAAATTTGGCAGATAGAAAATCGATCTGAAGAAGGCGAGTCCCCTCATCTTCATTCTCATATCAGAAAAGATCAATGCCAGGATGAGAGCCAGTCCGATCTGCAGGATGAAGTTGACTCCCCAGATCTTCCATGTGTTAAAAAAAGCTTCTACAAAATACGTATCCGTGAATAACCGCTTATAGTTGGCGATGCCGACGACTTCCGCGACGCCGCTGCCTGTATAGTTTGTAAAGCTGTAATAGAATGTAAGTGCCACGGGATAAATACTGAAGATCAAGAAGATGATCCAGAACGGCGCAATGAAGAAATAGCCGTATTTATTGACGTTTTTCATTCCCCGAGCCCCCTTCGTTATCTTGGATTTTGGCAGGCTGCCAAGACTTTCGGCCGCCTGCCTTTTTTTATATGGTCATGCGCCAGGTTAACGCGGCGGGTACGACCGCTGAATGGTTACCGGCCGGGCCCCTGGACGCACTTTTTCTAGTAAATTTAGTTCTTCGGCACCTTCAAATCAGGGTACGCATTCTGTGCTTTTTGATAGAATTCTTTAATTGCATCTTCCTTGGACTTCTTGCCGTCTACATATTGCTGAACCGCATTTCCGTAGAACGTATCAAGCTGCTGGTCATATTTCGTGACGATGCCGGGCTCGATTTCTTTCGCCTGCTCCAGGAAGAACTGGTAGTTGTTCTGTCCGCCAAGGAACTCTTCGCTGAAGTCATCCTTGATTGCGTTCGTTACCGGATTGTAAGCAAGGACATCTCCTGTTTCCTTCGCCCACTCTGTCAGGAATTCATCATCCTGTGTCATCATTTTCACAAAATCATACGCAAGTTCTTTGTTCTCTGATTTGTTGTAAACACCTAACCAAGTTCCGCCCCAGAAGTACGGGCTTGGTCCGCTTGTAACTGCCCAGTCGCCGTTTGTTTCTTTAACATTTGTTTTCAATACGCTGTGAAGTCCCCATGTCGGAAGGACATATGAGAATACTTGCGTTTCTTTTTCTTTTCCGTCTTGCTTCACCTTGATCGGCTTATCCATGCCTTCGAACCATGATGGAGACCACTCGGCAGCAAGAGCCGTATAGCTGTTCTCGCGAAGGGTCTTCGCATGATCCATGAACTCTTTCTTTTGGTCTGTCAGCTTCAATTCGCCTTTGTCGTTCACCCACGGCTGTGGATTGTCCCCTTGAGCGAACCAGCGCATCGCACCTTCATCCGGGAACATGCTGTAGCCTTTTTCTTTCATCTTTTCAGCTACTTCAAATACGCCGTCCATGGAAGCCATCATATTGCCGACTTCAGTCGGATCGTCGGTTCCAAGCACTTCTTTCGCAATGCTTCTTCTATAAAAGATCCCGCCAGGCGTTGTCTGCCATGAAAGGGCTCTTACATTTCCATCTTTGTCTTTCCCTAAATCGAATACATACGGTACATATTTATCCTTGATTTCTTCAACATTGTACGGATCCTCTGAGAGGTTCTCCCAGTATCCTGCATCCACCCACTGTTTAAGGAACGCGATTTCCCCTGTGAAAACGTCAGGAGCACCGACACCGCTTTCAAGAACTGGCTTCAATTTCGTCGGATAATCCGCGATCGGAACGATTGTGAGTTCCACTTTGACCCCATTCTTCTCTTCAAACTTCGTGATCGGCTTCTTCAACTCATCCGTGAATGACCAGATCTTCAAATCAACATCTTTGTCTTTTTTGCTGCCTGATGATTCTGAGCTGCCGGAACAGCCTGCAAGCACCCCTGCAAGCAGGACCGCTGTCATAAATAACGCTAGAAACTTCTTCATGTTTATCCCCCTTTGTCCTTTATGGATATATGTGGTCGACATCGGTTTCGGCAATATTTGTAAAAAATCATCGGTGCCGCTGTTGATTTCCCTGTAAAACGATAAGGTCTTACACGGAAATCAACAGCTGGAAACTGTTTCCGAAACCGGTTTCGAAATCACCTAAAAAATTTTTTCGTGCCTGGAGTCCAGGCACTATTTGATTGATGTACAGGACTCTCTGATGATGAGCTCCACCGGGATGATGTCCGTCGTCTTCATCTTTTTCTTCAGATCCATCTGCTTGATCAGCATGCCGCCGGCCCGTTCACCGATTTTGTCCGTATCCTGCCTGACGGTTGTCAGCTTCGGTGTCACATAGGATGCCATGTCAATATCATCATAGCCGATAATCGAAATGTCCTCGGGAATCCTGAGACCTTTTTCCTTGATCGCTTCCATCGCTCCGATCGCCATGTGGTCACCGGATACGAATACAGCAGTCGGCAGCTCGTTAAGCGACAGTAGTTTTTGCATGGCCTCTTTTCCCTCCTCAATGGAGAAAAATCCACCATTCACCACGAATTCCTTCCGTATCGGAAGGCCTGCTTCCTTCATGCCCTTCTCGAATCCTTTGATCCGCTGTGCACCGGCATCGATGCCCGGATCCCCTGAAATATGGGCGATCTTCGTATGACCCAGTGAATGAAGATAATTCACGGCGAGCCTGCCGCCCTCGATATTATCGGAGTAGACGACACTGCAATTCTGCTTCGTCATGTCGATCACCACGATCGGGACATGACTGTTGATCATCTCCTGTACCTGAGGGTCCTTCGGGTCTGAACAAATGACCACAATTCCGTCAACGGCGCGGTATAGGAAGTGCTCCAGATAACTCGTATCCCGCTTGCGCAGATTCCGGGAAGCAAAAATCAGATCATAGCCTTCACGCTCCACATACTTGCGGAAACTCTCAATGATTGCATTGAAGAAAGGATGCTTCATCCCCACCTCATTATCCTCGGCGAACATCACACCAATCGTCCATGACTTCTTCGTTGACAACGACTGTGCATGCGCATTCGGGAGATAACCCATCTCCGCCGCCGCATCGAGGATTTTCTGCTTCGTCTTCGGACTTACATCCGCATAATTATTAAGGGCCTTTGATACTGTTGTACTGGAAACCCCAGTCTTCTTCGCCAAATCATAAATCGTAACCATCGTTGTCCCCTCTTCATCGAAAGCGCTTTCGTTGATGTTATTATAGCCCAGAAAAAATGGATGTGCAATAGAATTTTCAAAAAATTTTGTCAGGGTTGTTTTGGCGGGGTTGGGGCGGGTTTGTGGTTTGATTTCGGGCAGGAGGGGGTGGATGCGGCCGAATGGTGTTGGTGGGTCGGGGGGACAGGTAGCTTGACGAATTTTCCCCTTCTACCGTTTTATCGATCCAGTTCGCTGCAAGTGCCCCCAAACCGGCTAGAATATCGGTTTTGATACTATAATTGGATTTCTGATAATATCCTGCCCGTTTTTGATAATATATCAAACCGCAGACCCATCCCAACGCTTGTTTCGCCCTCAAATCCCATGTAAACAGACATACTCTAGTAAGTGTAGTTAGTCTTTTTAAAAAAACCGCCCCATTCTCTTCAATTAACTCATTTTCATCATTGCCGCGTTTGCCGTCCCTCATCCCCCCGACAGAACTCCAACATTAAAAGCCGCCTCCCGCACCAAAGCAGAAGGCAGCTTTTTTACCAAAAAAGGGGGTTAACAAATCATCCCTTCCTCCTCATCTTCAGTCTGCCAGCAACCAAATATCCGCCGGCCAGCACGAAAAAGAGCACAAACAAGCCCGCAAAGCCATCCGTAAAGCCGCTGCGCTCGATTGCATAGCCGAACAAAGGAAAGCTGATCATGATCACGAAGCTTTCCATCAACCCGATCAGGGACAGGAATGTCGAGCGGACATTGCTCTCCAGGAAGCCCTGCACGAAGGAGCTGAAAATTGGTTCGAACAGACTCAACAACTGTGCGAGAAACAGAAATGACAGCAGAATCGCCCAGTCGCTCGCGAAGATGAACAGGATGAAGAACAAAAGGAAAAGCCCTAATCCATAATGAAGAATGTTGAAAAACTTGAATCTTTCTTCCACTTTGTACGCGATCTTCGCCATCACCACGCCGAGGAGCCCTTCAATCGTGAAGATGGCACCGACAACAATGGACGAAAATCCGAGCTGAATGAAATATTCCTGACCATAGAACACGATGATGACCATCACCGCACTCGCCAGGATGAACAGTACAACCGGACGATGGATGTCCCTGTTGTTTTTCCAGACCCTCACCCCGAGTTTGAACTGATGAACCCACTGGTTATACCAGCGCCCGCCGATATCCTCCGTCTTCTCGCGTTCAGGTTCCTTCATGAACAGAAGCGGAATCACGGCCAGTACGTGGGTGACGATCGTCGAGCCGTACACCCATTCCCAGCTGATTTCGGCCATGAAACCGCCGAGGAACTTTGCCAAACTGAGCGAAAGCAGCGAGATGGCCGTCATGCTTCCGATGATTCGCGTATACTCGCCTTCCCGCTTCGCATTCTTCAACGTGTCATAGGCAAACGACTGCTCTGCCCCCGAATGGAAAGTGACCATCAGCCCCATCGACAGGAACGCGAGCGTAAAGACCGTAAACGTCCCGCTCACCAGCATCAAGAGCGCATATAGGAGGCTGAACAGATTCCCGACGATCAGGCTGATCTTCCTTCCGTACAAATCAGCAATCATCCCCGTCGGCACTTCGAATAACACGATTGCCAGGTGGAGCAGTGCCTCCAGCACCCCGATCTCACCGAAGGTCATGCCCTTGTCACCGAGATAAATGACCCAGAGGGCGCGGTCAAAAAATAACTGCGCAAAGAATAAATAAAAATAGAGCAAATATATGTTGTTTTTCGTTTTCATTGGTTGACGTCCTCTCTTAAACAAAAATCTTGGGGAAATGCGCAAAGGCCTTGTTCAGCCACGGCACAGGATGCCGGGCGGACCGGTACTTTCCGGGTGCCGGACGCTTGAACCGGCCATTTCTCAAATCACAAAAAAGCCGCAGGGCATCATCCCCTGCGGCTTTTCGCTATTTTCAGGAAATCATACATCGTTCATGGATATTCAGCTAAAAATGGACAGACCTGTCCCGTTGGCAGCTGAAAATCCAAAAATCGACATCATGAAAACAAGGTATTTCTTCCTGGCCCTGATGTCTACAGTGAACGATTGCATGAGTTTCCCTCCTTTTGTTTAAGATTCATTTTTATTATAAGGTGGTTGGGAATTTACGGCAAGGGGAAATTGGTGCGACGGGCACTGGTTATAGTGCCGTTTTGGCCAAATTGAGTTGGAAAGTTTGATATTTTGACTGGATCCGGTTAATTTGAAGCGATTCTTCTGTATAGATAGCTGTTTGTATGATGTAAAAACGGGTGCCGTCAGCATTTACGATCCATTTTCAGGATTTATGATCCATTCGACAAAAAATACGCGCCTCAATCGGAACTTATGATCCATTTCAGAAAAATACGATCCTAATTCGAAATATATGATCCTTTGAGAATCATTCTAATCTAGCTTCGTCTGCATCGGCCGCTGCTTTTCACTGTTGCACCGGCCCCGCTTCAGCCAACACTGGCACTCCCGCCACGGCCACACCCCTCTGCCTTCAAATCCAAAAAAGACAAAACAAAAAACCCGACCCCCGGCACACTCCAAAAAAGCGTACCAGGGACCGGGCCCCAAATCATTCATAATGTCAAAATGGGTCAAGGGACCTGTCCCCACGACCCACTTCCGACCCGCCATCGACCAGCCGAACCGGCAAGCAGGCCGGCTGGCTGATCAGGTTAAAACCGTAGAGCCGGATGACACCGAATCGGACCCGAACCGCGCAGCCGAATTAAGCCGCCCGGTTTTCCTGCTTCCGGTCCCCCTTCTCGATCTTCACCGCTGTAACAGCAAAGACCAATAGAAGGACGATCTGCGGGATCATCGTTTCAAGTGTAGGATAGAATCCGGCCCAGTCTACGATTGGCAGGCTGTTCAATTGAGTCGACTGGATCTTATCGGTCAATTGCAGCGCGTGAATGCTGACGCCGAGTATTTTGAATGCCACGAAGTATATCAGGAATGTGGCAATCTTAAAGAACGGACGCACGGGGATTTTTGTGCTGTAACGTATGAATACGAATGCACAGACCACTAAGATTCCGACGGCGATCAAGATGCCGGCAAGCATTTTCCCAGTGCTGATGGACGGTGCGATCCCCATATAGAAGATAATCGTTTCGGCACCTTCCCTGAAGATCGACAGGAAGCTGACGATCGCGAGCGACAGGACGCTGCCAGTCGAAAGGGCAGTCCCCATCTGCTTCTGGATATATTGGTTCCAGGCTTTCATCGTTGATTTCTGGTGAAGCCACATTCCGACTCCGACCATCATCAGCACTGCCACGATTCCGGTGATGCCTTCAAAGATTTCGCGGTTGGCGCCTGCAGTGGCGGTCGAAAAGACCGTGCTCAAAATGAAGGCTGCCACAACGCTCATCCCGACACCGGCAATGACGCCGGCCCAGATCCACTTCTGCTGGGAAGCGGCATTCGCTTTTCGTAAAAAGGCAAGGAGGGCGGTCACGACAAGAAGGGCTTCCAGTCCCTCGCGAAGCATGATCAGCGCTGCATCCCAGACGCTGTAATTCGTTTTGTCCTGCAGGAGGACAATCGATTTTTGATAGTTTGTCAGATCACTCTGGATCGCGTCTACATCTGCGTTTTCAGAAGAAAGCTTTCCGGCAAGGACCGGGATGTTGTTTTCAAGCTCCGTATAGAGGCTGCCGTTTTTCGTCCTGACATCCCCTTCGACAGAAGGCCAGACACTCAGGAATTTCTCGAGGTGAGGCACTGCCCCCTCCGGATTCCCATCATCGATCGACTGATTCGCCTTCTCGAGCAGGCTCACAAGCGTATCCAGGGAATAGTTCTGGTTATCCGACTTCAGGTTCTTTCCTGCCGCAAAATTCTCTACTGCCGAATTCAGCTCACCATAGATCCCCTCGATTTTTGAAAAATCCTTTTCATCCTTTGTCAGGGCGATCCGCAGGAATCCCATCTGCGTTTCGATTTTCCCGTAGAAAGGGATGCTCTGAGAGCGGACGATCTTTTCATTCTTCGTCCAGGCAGACAGGAATGATTGGTAGCTCTCATACGCACGGTCAGCGTCTTTTGCCTCGATTGACTGTCCCATCTCGTCAAGGATCGGAGTCAGGGCTGCCTTGACCTGGCCGCGCTGTTCCTCCTGATCCACAGGGTTCTGTTCCTTCTCAAGGGCGACCAGGCTGTGGGAAACGTCTGATAACGCGTCCAGTACAGGCTCTTTTTTGCGTTCCTTCACAAGCTCGTCAAGTGTCGAAATGGAGTCTCCGACCTTCTTCGATGTCTCATTTTCCGGAACATCCGCCTTTTCCCAGTCACTGCTCAACTGTGCGACAAGTTTCTCCGCGCTGTCCCAGTCCTCTGCCTTGACCTTCATGATGGCGTCGCCGACAGAAATATATAAATCACTGTAGTTTTCTTCCGCCGATGCAAACTGCAAAGGCGAAAGCATCATCAGCACGATCAGGCTGATCAGTATTGTCACTTTCTTCAATGCGCCCATCTCCTAGTTAAACAACTCAGCACCAAGGAAGCTTCCTTTTTTCACGCCCGGGAAACAAGCGAAAAGGGCACTGCCTCGATGGGTGATGTATTCATTCAATTTATCTGCACGTCCCATACTTTTCTGGATGTTGATGAACTGACTCGGGTTCTGCTGGAATGACATGAACAGAAGCCCGGTATCAAACGCCCCTGTATCCGGATTGATACCATCCGAATATGAGAAGGAGCGGCGCAGGATCCTGTCTTTCACTTTACGGGCAAGAGCCACGTGGGAATTTTCAGGAACGACCGGTTTGCCGTTCTCCTTGAGTTCAAGATCCACCTCATCGAACTCGCCTTTCTTCCCGAGCGGGGCACCGGTGTCCCGATGCCTTCCGAACGTTGCTTCCTGTCCGCTGAGAGACGTGCGGTCCCACGTTTCCACATGCATCTGGATCCTTCTGACGGCAAGATACGTCCCGCCCGTGAGCCAGCTTTTCGACTGGCCGGGCTGGACCCATACCACCTTATCCATTTCTTTCGCATCATCCGTGTCCGGATTCCCTGTCCCGTCCTTAAAGGCAAAAAGGTTCCGCGGCGTTTCCACCTTCTTCCCCTTTTGCTTGTAGGAATTGAATCCTGTCTGCGACCATTTCAATGTCACTTTCCCGCGTGCAGCCCTGATCAGATTGCGGACCGCGTGGAACGCGACCTGCGGATCATCCGCACAAGCCTGGACACAGATGTCCCCGCCGACATAGCGCGGGTCCAGCTGATCCTTCGGGAAGTGAGGCAGATCTTTAAGCTCCGCCGGTTTCTTATGGGCAAGGCCAAGTTCTTTTTTTTCAAAAAGGCTCGGTCCGACCCCGAACGTCAGCGTCAAGTGTGCCGGGTCGAGCCCTTCTGCTTCCCCTGTGTCAGGCGGAGGCAGCAGCGCATTGGCCGAATTCGGACCGACGAGCTGCCCGTTCATCAGGCTGACGCTGTAGGTCGTCCATAATCTGAACAGTTCCTTCAATTCGGCTTTCGAACCCGCGGTGCAATTCAACGATGCGAAGTACACATGCTTCGGATTCTTCGTCAGGATACCCGACTGATGCTTTCCGTAAAAATTGACCTTGTTGTCGACGGATTCGTCATCATCAACAAACGGATTTGCACCGAACGCCGTAAGGACACCGGTGAGCCCCGATGCTCCGAGAAGCACCCCGGCCCCGCCGACGCCCGCTATTTTCAAAATATCGCGCCTTGAAATTTGAGTTTGTAACATTGATTTCTCTTCGCTGCTCATCCAGATCACTCCACTACAATGGCTATTTGACTTAGAGGCTCTCCTAAATTATCAACCGCACGGGATAAGGCCTTCGTATCTTCTGAAGTCAATTTTTCATACGATACATATCCGCCATTACCATCTTCATATTTTGCAAGAAGCTCATCAAGCGTGGCGAAATTCTTTTCCAATGTGCTGACAAGATCCTTGTCTTTCTTCTCAAGCTCATCTTTGAAAATAGCAAAAATCTTTTCTGCACCCTCTACGTTTGCTTTGAAATCATACAGGTCAGTATGAGAGTAAATTTCCTCTTCACCTGAAATCTTGGATGTAGACACTTCGTTCAGCAGGTCGACCGCTCCCGTGATCATCAGGTCAGGCGTCACTTCCACCGTCTCCACTTTCGCACGAAGTTCTTTCACATCTTTCAACAGCTGGTCTGCCGTTTCTTCATATCCTTCAGTCGTGCCTTCTTCCCAAAGCGCATACTCAAGCTTGTGGTATCCGGACCACTCTTCTTCGCCTTTCCCTTCATCCTGGATATCGGCAAGACGCGCATCGATGCGCGGATCCAGATCCCCGAAACTCTCGGCGATCGGTTCAGAACGCTCGAAATACATACGCGCCGGCGCATACAATTCCTTCGCCTTCTCCACATCCCCGGCCTTCACCGCTTCGACGAATGCCTCTGTTTCAATCACGAACTGATCCAGCTGCTCCGTCGCAAAATCCTTATACGAAGCCACTTCACTGTCAAGCACCGCTGTCTGCTGCGTTTCCCCTGCAGCATTTTTATCCTCTTTCTTCGTACTGGATGCCTCATCCCCGCAGCCAGCCAGAAGACTTCCCGATAAAACTACCATACTCGCAAAACCAACTAATTTTTTCATATTTATATATAACTCCTATCATCGTATAATATCAACGTTAATGATAATCATTTTCAATTGATATGTCAACATGGTTTCAAACGCTTTCACATGGGCATTTTTGGCGGCATTGGCGTGGGCTGGGACACGGGGACAGGTACGTTGTCCCACTGATGCGACAGAGGTCCCTTATTTAGTTGCGCCGGCGA
This sequence comes from Bacillus sp. BKU_1, assembly GCA_051294195.1. Classification (GTDB taxonomy): domain Bacteria; phylum Bacillota; class Bacilli; order Bacillales; family Bacillaceae_B; genus Rossellomorea. The sequence goes on from CP193985.1 coordinate 949,465, forward strand.
ATCGGGGTAAACAGGTACTTTGACCCTCTGCAAGACTCAGCGAACCATACCTCGTCACGCCCGCCACACGGGAACCAGCCTTGCCGGCACCCCCCTTCCCCGGTCTCAGCCTGGAAAACCTTCAGTTTGTCTAGAAGCTTTTTCAAACTGAATCTCTATCTATTCACTTCGAGGAGTCCCCCCTGATAGACAAGGTACCTGTCCCCCGACCCGCATTATTTGTTTTTCCTGAAGTATCCAGATCAAATTTCATTAAAATGGTTGTCTTTTTTGAAAGGAAGTTGCAATTCGAGGCTATTAAGGCGGCTTTAGGACTGCTTCGGGTCTTAAAAATAAGGCGCCGGCCCTGTTTATGATCCATTTTCAGGATTTATGATCCATTCGACAAAAAATACGCGCCGATTCCGCAATTTATGATCCATTTCAGAAAAATATGATCCTAGTCCGAAATATATGATCCTATGAGAATGATTCTAATGTATCCGGACGATCCCCTCCGAAAGGACAAATAGCCGGACATTCGGTCAACCGGACAACTGCAGCCCCGCAGCCTGCAGCCGAGCATTGATCATCATTCATTTGCCATAATCCCGAACCGACCGCCCGTCCCCAACAAAAAAGACTCCCCTGCTCCAATAAGAGCAAGAAAGCCTTCTTCCTTAATGAACCGCCCCTTTCAAGGGACTGTCCAACCATTAATGTATATCCCTCTTCTTAAATCTGCCGCCGCGGACCTCGTTGATATCCGCCACTGCAAGGAAAGCCGATGGATCCAGTTCCTCGACGATCGACTTCAGCTTGGCTTCTTCCAGCCTGGTCACGATGGTGAAGATTACTTTTTTGTCTTCACCGGAATAAGCGCCCTCACCTTTCAGATAGGTGACCCCCCGCCCGAGCCGGGCCATGATCGCGTCCCCGATGTCCTCGTGTTTGTCACTGATGATCCAGGCCGATTTCGATTCGTCGAAGCCGTCGATGACGATATCGATTGTCTTGAACGCGATGACGTAGGCGAGGATGGAGTACATCGCCCGGTCCCAACCGAGCACAAAGCCTCCCCACGCAAATATGAACACGTTGAAGAGCATGATGAATTCCCCGACGGAAAAAGGGAATTTTTTATTTAAAAGGATGGCGAGGATCTCGCTGCCGTCAAGGGCTCCTCCGTACCTGATGACCAAGCCTACTCCTGCACCGAGTACAATCCCGCCAAACACCGTGGCCAAAAGCATATCCTGCGTAAATGCTGCGACATGATGAAGATAACTTGTCGCTAGGGATAAAACTGTAATCCCAAACAATGTAGATATGGCAAACGTTTTTCCAATCTGCTTATACCCCAGGAAGAAAAACGGTATGTTCAGTAAGAAGATAAAAAGTCCAAGGCTGATATGAGTCAGATTATAGAGAATGATCGAGATCCCCACGATTCCCCCATCCATGATCATATTGGGGACCAGGAAAACCTCGATTCCAAGCGCCATCATGATGGCACCCAGCAGGATGAATACTCCCCGTTTCAGGACCTTCACTTTCGTTAACTTAGGATGCTGCAGTCCAGCTTTTATTTGCTGTTCGATCGTTTCATCACTCAATTTCGCTTCCCCCTGTTTCTATGTACTCTATTAAAGTATCTGTTTATGACCGAATATATGTATACATCAGGAGAGATAGTTGGACTGATACATCTTGACATTTATGAACCCGAGTGTATCCGGAGAAATATCCGCTGCAGAATGCTCCATCATATCAGCGGATGCAAATGACTTCATTTTTTCAGCTGAATGGAAAGTAAGGGGAGACGCACTATCATCGTGGTGAGGGGACGAAGAGGTTGGAGAAAGAATCATCTCTATATCCGACAGATGGGAGGTATCAACTTTTAATTCTTTTTCATTCATGTCAGCACTATCGTACTTCAGTACATGAGTCTGCTGCAGACCGGCAAGACAAACAAGTAAAATCCAGATTGACACATTCCTCACACGATAACCTCCCTCCGCATTTCTTCTTATTTAATTATACCTCATCGCAATCCGCAGGGGAATGAATTGAACTTACCGGTACAAGCGGCGGTGGTGTCCGTCAAGCTAAAAAACCGGAATCCGCGGCCGGATCCGGTTTCCACTTCTATTACTCTAACTCAATCACTATTGGATCAAGTTCCATTTCCTCATGACCTTTGCCGGACGTCAGGCTCGCTATGATCAACGGCTGTATGATGAGCTGGTTTGCCCCTTCCCTTATCGTACCGAAATCCGTCGTCCCTTCAAACGTTTTCCCGTCATCAGGTGAGACGCCCGGGCCGCTGGCTCCATCAATGTATACATGCCCAAGGTCATCCGTCACCCGGAACACCGGCGTCACGCTCGGCCATTTTTCAAGAAAATCCTCTTTCACTAGCTGCCCGTAGGAAATGATCGTCGACACATCCGTGAACTCCACCGATTTCAGGGTGAACGTCACATCTTCATTCTCTACCTTTTCATTTACAAGCTGTTCCTTCCCTTCCAAACGCTCCAGTGAAAAACCAAACGACCAATCCCCGTTGATTTCCGCATCCTTTCCAATGCCGCTGAACCCTTGAGGTGACCAGGAAATGTTCACCTTTTCAGGATATTCCCCGTTTTTGAATTGGGGGGTGAACGTGGAAAGTCCGACATAGCGCGCGTCACTGATCTTTGTTATTTCAACAGTTCCGGCACTCCCGTCGGAGCCTGCCACCTCGAACCAGTCAGCACCGCTCATCTGCACCGATTCACCCAGATCCTCATCCGTTTCAAGCGCGAACGAGACCGTGATATTCGTACCGTCATAGACCGCATCATCGATCATGACCGTCACCCCATTGTCTGTCTCGGCAAGCCCGATATCGGTGGAGAATTCTTTAAAAGCACCGTGGTCTCCGTCTTGAAAATAAGCGATGACATCATCCATAAATGGAATTTGCGAAGCAATCGACGGCACCGCAAAACCTGCAGCAGCAGACGCACCGATCACGATGACCGCGGCTGCTGCAGACCGCCACACCGGTGCCTTTTTCCGTTTTTTCAATACATGCCGTTTCACCCGTTCTTTTTCCCTATCTGTTACGTCCATCAGCTCCAATTCCTCAACATCAAGTTCCATCCATTCCCTCATGCTCATATCAATAGCTCCTTCAACTTCAAGTTAGTGGCCAGGACCTTCTTTCCACGGTACAAACGGTTATCGACCGCTGCTTTCGAAATCCCCAGGTTGTCTGCAATTTCATTATTGGAAAACCCCAGATAATATTTCATCATAAAAATGTCCCGGTCAGCGTCCTTCAATTGACTGATCGCAGCCAATATTTCGTTTCTTCCTTCACGCTTCATGACCGATTCCTCCGTCCCTGTACCACCGGTCTCTCTCAAAAGGGCTTGGGGCTCTTCACGCTCCATTCGCTTTTTCACCTGACGATATCGGTCGATCGCCTTATACTTTGCAATCATGCCGATCCATTTCTTAAAATCTGCTGCCTCCCCCTGAAACTGACGGGCATTCTCCCAGACAGTCAGGAACACATCGTTGACGCATTCATCGATATCCGGCTGCTGCATGCTGTGCAAAACCTTCACCGCAATCGTTTTGACGAGCGGCAAATAAGCATCGATTACATACTCAAGCGCATCTTCTTTCCTTTTTTTCAGTCTCGGGATAAAATTTGCCGGCGTACTTTTCATCATTTCCGCTCCTTTTGTTTTTGAAAAAGCTTTTTCATAAGGTACAACGCTGGATGTGTGAATATATTCTCAACTTTTTTTTGAAGGAACCTATTAGAAGCAAAATGAGAACCCGCCGTGCTAAAATGAAACCGAACGTCTTTTAACAAAATGGGAGGGATTCACAATGTTCACATCAGTAAACGATTTTTTACAGGAATGGAAACAGGAAGCTGCGGTCACCCAGAAAGTGCTCGATGCCCTGACTGATGAGTCGCTCAAACAAGAAGCCGCACCCGGCCTATACAGCATCGGAAGTGTCGCTTGGCATGTAACCGGAGCGGTATTCTACTTTCCGTCTCAAGTCGGCATCCGCTTCGAAGCCCCAGATCTTCAAAAAGAAGCCCCTGCTTCTGCAGCCGAAATCAGCGAAACCTACAAGCTTGTAAGCAGCCGTCTGACTGAAGCCGTTTCCGAGCATGTAAGTGATGAAAAAATGAACGAAATGGTCAATCTATTCGGAATGGACATGCCCGTCCAGGCAGTCCTGCGTCTGTTGATTCAGCATCAGGCCCACCATCGCGGACAGCTGACCGTCCTCATGCGTCAGGCTGACTTGAAAGTTCCCGGCGTATACGGCCCGAGCAAAGAAGAATGGGAAGCGATGAACGCTTCAAAATAAGAGTAAAAAAAGACCGGCGCCGGCCGGTCTTTTTTACTCTTTGAAATAGTGTACCGGCCTGACTTCAATACGCCAGCCAAACTCTTCCCCGCCATCCACCTGCACAGCCGGATGCAGCCTCGCTGCACCCACTGCGGCGTCGAGATCCTCTGCTTCAATGAGGAACACGCTGCCGATCATCTCTCCAGTTTCATCACCGTCACTCACGATGACGCTGCCGCCATTCCTTCTTATATGTTTCGCTTCAAGACCGGTACCTGCATCCATCAGGACCTGCCCTGTTTCGTACAACTTCTGAAGGTGCGGTTCGCACTCTCCCATGACGGCATTGATCTCTTCCTCCGGCCTTGCATCCATCATCGCCCGATTAAAATAGCCCACGCATAGAAACTTCATTTCACCGTCTCCTTTTCTGATCGATTACATATAAAGTTCGACGTCCCGCCGGAAATCCCTTGTTTGATTAAGCCGCCGAATGCGAAAATAAAGAGGGATTCCCCCCTTTTTGCAGAATCTATTTCAACATAGACAAATCTAAAGGAGTGCAGCCATGTATATCCCCAAACAGTTCAGACTCACAGACGACCAGACAGTCCATGACATCATCCGCGAAAACGGCTTTGCCACCCTGATTTCCCAAGGTGATGGGTTGCCCGTCGCCACCCATCTGCCGCTGCAGCTTAATGAGGATAGAACCTGTTTACACGGCCATTTCGCCAGGCCGAATCCGCAGTGGAAAAACATCGAAGCAGAAACCGTGCTCGCCATCTTCCACGGTCCGCACTGCTACATCTCCCCGTCCTGGTACGAGACAGATCAAACCGTGCCCACCTGGAATTACGTCACCGTCCACGTTTACGGTAAAATGGAGCTCGTCCATGATACAGAAGAGAGCATGACATCATTAGAAAAATTGGTGGCACAATACGAATCGGACAGCAGCCCTTACAGTTTGGAAAATGTAGACCCTGATTACATAGCCGGTCTAACCAAAGGGATCCAGGCCTTTAAACTGCATATCACGAAAATCGAAGCCAAAGCGAAACTAAGCCAGAACCATCCGGCCGAGCGACGTGCCAGGGTAATCCGGCAGCTTGAACAGATCCCCAGGGAGGATGAGAGGGCGGTTGCAGAGTGGATGAAGAGAAGTTTGAAGTAAAGGCAAAGCTGATGTCTGCTGAGATGCCAATGAAAATTCATTTAATAAGGAGGCTGCAACATGTCCAATAAAATAAAACTTGCACCTTTGGTAGATGCATTAGAAGTTCCCTTCGATGAAGTGAGCTCCTACCTAAATCTTTCTACCGGTGAAGTCTTAAGCTTATCTGATCACATTTTCGCAGCAGCTGAGGACGAAGAACCAATCGACGAGTTTGAAGACTGGGAACAGACCGAATACCAATACTCTGTTGATATCCTCAACCATTCGGAACAGTACCTTAAGCTCCCAATAAAGATGAAATCGATGAATACCGCATGATGGAAAGCTTCTGCTATCACCTGGGAGATGAAAAGGTAAAACAGCAGCTCTCCAACGCCATCATCGACCGGGGCGCCTTCCGTCGATTCAAGGACCTGGCCACCGCCCTCGGCGTGATCGAAGACTGGTATTCTTTTAAAAGAGAATGCTATAAGGACATCGTGATTGAGTGGTGTGAGGTTAACGGGTTGGTGCATGAATAATGGGCGCGACCAATCAATTTTCTTCTGAAACAGGCCCGAAACCACTGATTTTTTTGTGAAATCCTTAGTACCATAAGTATGACCAGCTACGAGCCAACAATCCCGGCCGGCGCCACTTCATAAGGGCTGCCGGCCAACTTTATTATCAAATCCAAAAAGTCCTGGTCTGGATAAGAATTCCTGAAAAGACCAATCGCTTCGAATTGATACGAAGCACCTGTCCGCGAAACCATGCACGAAAAGTCATCTTGCAGCATATACCATATTCTCCACTACAATCACATCGTCATCGGCTTGACCTATCATTTTGAAAATTTTCGTACCTTTCCCAACATAAGTGGCTTCATTGTTCTTCAATTGATAATTGGGATTACTTTCTTCTGCACTGCCCGCAACCGCAAATGTAATTTCACCCATTTCCTCCCCTATATCCCCTTCAGTCAAAGCATTGGTCAGCTCTTCATCAAAATAATATTTCTTATCCTTCCATTTCACCGCATCAGCCCATTCAACCGAAATTTGCTGATTTCGGAAGTCCGTCCCACCAGAACATCCAACCACCATTATGGCGATAGTCAAAGCTGCTCCCAACACAATTTTCTTCAACAAGATCCCTCCTTAGGCACATATAGAGACAGCATCATTCGATCGTTACCGGGACTTCTTCAACCCCTCCGCCATTTCAAATCCCGTTTCAACCTCCCAGTACTTTGTCACCACATTCCCTTTGGGCAGTACCATTCCCAGCTCCACCTTCTCAGACCCCTTCTTGAAAGTCAGCACACCATGAGGCAGATAATCATAGCGGAACCCGTTCTGAGGATGCCAGCTGCGGCTCCTTGTATTAATTTGTTCTATTATGTTACGAATCTGTTCTTTATCTTCTATGACTCTAACCTTCTGCCCCGGCGTTGATATGACCAGTTCATTAAATTCCCCCTCGACAATCGGGGTATGATAAATCCAATATATTGATAAACCAAAGAGACACACCGTCGCAAATAAGACCAGAACCAACCATCTTTTTGCTTTCAAAAAGAGATTCCCCCTTCATGTTGTACAACTACCTTTCGTATAGTTTACTATATTTTGGATATTCCGAATAACCCTCTAAACCGTTGATATGGTAAAATATACAACACCGAGTACCATTTGAACGAATGCCCAGCCCCACATTCAAAAGGAGGTCACCACCATAAAAACCCATTACGCTATTTTTTTCTGCCTGGCCATCACCCTTCATAATCTTGAAGAAGCCCTGTGGCTCCCCCAGTGGTCGCAAATGGGAGTGGCCCTGCAAAAACCAGTGACCCCAAACGAATTTCATTTTGCGGTCCTCATCATTACCGCACTTGCCTATCTCATCTCGTTTTTATATGTAAGTTTCCCAGAATCAAAATGGATGAAATGGGCCTTCACCGGATTTCTCGGTGCCATGATCTTAAATGCCGTTTTCCCGCATCTGACAGTGTCCATCTTAACAAAGACATACGCTCCCGGAGTCGGCACCGCACTTCTAGTGAACATCCCGGTCAATACGCTCATCCTGTACAGATTACACAGGGGAAAACATATATCCAGAAAAGAAATTCTCCTCTCCACGGTCGTGACGGGGGTTCTCTTGTTGGCATTGATTCCAGTTTTATTTATGTTGGGGGATCGTTTTATTTCTTATTAAAAAAAGATTTCAACAAGATAAAGAAATTATGGGACTATCATTTCAGGAACATATTTAGCAGCGAAAAAATTTTTAAATGGATAAAATGAGGTGCAAGTTTTTTGGAATTTAAAATAGAAAAATTAAAGGGATTCAGCCCCCAAATCGGTCATCTTATCTCACAAATGAATTATGCCAGGAAAACAACTTTAGAAGCTGTAGAAGGTTTGACTGCTTCCGAACTGGATTATTTACCGAACAAGGACGGGAATAGCATCGGCGCCCTTTTATTACATATGGCAGCTGTTGAAAAAGGGTTTCAAATAGAAATTTTTGATGGCCGGAGCCCGAATGAACAGGAAATGGAAGAATGGGGCGCACCATACAGTCTAGGCGATAAAGGAAGAGCGCATATCAAAGGATTCCCTTTAGAGTTTTATACAGCCAAATTAGAAGAAGTGAGAAAGAGAACCTTGAAAGAACTAGCTAACCTAAACGATGATTGGTTGTATGAAAATAGATTATGGGATAACAACCCATCTAATAACTATTTTATCTGGTTTCACGTGTTTGAAGATGAAATTAATCATAGAGGGCAGATACGAATGATTAGAAAAATGCTGCCTTATAAATAGATATATTTAAAGCCACAATCATAGGGAATAGAATACCTAGCATCTCCCTGAAGAAAGGACAGCCATGCAAAAATACCAAACCGGCAAATTTAAATATTATTCCTCCAGCCAGCCAAGCCCGGCCAACCGCCAGAAAACTCTCCTCATCTACCACGGCTGGGGCGGCACCGCTGCAGGCTACAATGAAGCTGCAGGACAAATTTCAAATACGGGATACCGGGTCATCGTACCTGAAATCATCTATCACGATACAAGGGACCCGCTCCACTATCATTTCGACCCAAAGACGACACAGCATTATTATTGGAAAACCATTTTCCAAACCATCAATGAGTTTGATGAGTTTGTCACTGAGATTGGCATCCTGAAAGAGGATATCGTAATCGCCGGCAGTTCCATGGGCGGCTTTATAGCCACTGGCATCTTCGCCCGTGAACACACGCTTTCCGGTCTCGCTAACATCAACGGCTCTGGCTCCTTCCTTCTATCTGAAAAAGTATTCAGGGAGGCAGATGGACGTGGTGAGGTACCGGATGCGATTGAGAAGGAATTAACCGAATACGATCCCGTAAAAAGAATAAACTGCCCCTCCCCCGTCCTGCTCATCCATGGGGACTGTGATGCATTTGTTTCGATTGAAGGACAGAAAGACTATTACAGATACCTAACGGAAACAGGGGAACGATCGAATGTGAAGTTCAAGACTTTTCCAGGGGTCAATCATGTTTTCACAGATGAAATGGTCGCGGATTTGGCTGGATGGTTGAAAATTTTATAATACAATTTAAGAGGGTCAGGTCCACTTTTACATAACATGGACCTGACCCCTTTATTTTTATTGAAAAGCGATTCAGAATGACTCATTTTATAAAATTTTTAAACATTCTATGCACTAATCAAGTTTCTAGTCGGATTACACCCATTCAAATAAGCATGCAGTCGAGCTCCACAGACATTTATGATCCATTCTGGAATTATATAATCCATTTTCCATTTTTATGATCCATTCTGAAAAAATATGATCCATTTTCGAATTATATGATCTTTTAAGAATCATTCTAATCTCCCGGCCTCATTGGAATTCCCACCACAAACTGAAAAATCTGTTTCGGCATTTCCACCACTACGCAACCTGAAAAACGGTCGACTGCCTGTCGCTGATCCCCATCAATTAAAGAACCGTCTCTGCAGAAAAAGTCCTATCCTTCACATAAAATTCATCTTTCGCTCCTTCTTCCCATAAGATCCAGCCAACACCGAAATCCCGTTCAATCCCAGTAATCCGGCAATAACCATCATCAGAAACGCCAAATCTGGAGAAAACACCCACACTGCATGCCACGGTGAATGTGAAACATAAGTCAGCACCGGAATGAGAGCCAGCGAGAAAGCTATCAAAATACTCCCCGTTACTAATCCTCTTACCCATCTATGAAACGGCTTCCTTATAAAAAACACCAGAAGCCCCGCAAGCAAAAACGCCAGCAGAAGAAGAACCATCTGAACAACAGGCGTATTCCCCGGAATCTCACCAGGCTCATCTCCGTTCAAAATATCAATGATCCCAAGCTTCAAATAATAAAGGCCTTCTTCTTCCAGGACATTATTTTTATTGGTGAGAATCACACCGCCCCACCCGGTTTCAGGCATCGTAAAAAACTCCGAATGCGAATCGGGGGTCGAGCCGGAGTGCCAGATCATTTCTTCAGGTGAGCCCGGATTTGACACGCGTATCCCAAGTCCATAATAACGGTCTTCCCCTGTCTGGACGTGGGGCGTTAGATAAAGCGACTTGCTCTCTTCACTTAAAAACCCTTCCGTATCCTTCCCGTTCAAAAATGAAAGGAACTTCACCATATCATTCGCGCTCGCCGTCATGTACCCATAAGGAGCTCCGCCGTTATCGTAGGCAACTTTACTTTTCACCGGCATCCCGAACCATGACTGATAACCACTCGCATATCCATTTTCAAAAGCTGATTTCCTATCACCCGCAGCATGGTCCATGCCGAGAGGCTTCAACACGCTTTGATCCATATACTCTGAAAATGCCTGGCCCGTCACCTCTTCGATGAGGGCACCCAGAATCATAAAATTCGCATTGCTGTAAAGATGCTTTCCCCCGACAGATGCACTCAATTCAACGTCTGCAAGGTTCTTTACATTCTCGCGGATTGCACTGTCATCCCCGGATTCCTTGTCTGATAAAGCAAGACCCGTATATGTGCCGAGTCCGCTCGTCTGGGTCAGCAGCTGTTTGATCGTGATCCGTTCCGCTGCCTCTTCATCTTTCAGCGTGAACCACGGCAGATGTTTCCTGACGGGATCATTCAATCCAATAAGACCCTCATCCACCAGCTTCATCACGGCCACACCTGTCAATGATTTACTGATCGAACCGATTGTAAACGGCGTGTCGGCGGTCACCTTCCGCTCCTCTTCACCCGTCACTCCCCACGATTTCGAATAAAACACATCCCCGTCCTTCAACAGGGTGATCGATGCCCCGGGTACCCGGTACTCATCCAAATATCCTTGAATATAACGATCGAGTTCACTCTCCAAATTCCCCTTCGCGGACACCGGGCCGACATTCACCATCAATACAAACCACAAAATGATCATAGGCAGAAGCTTCTTTATTTTCATATCATGCCCCCACACTCCGCTTGCTCGCAGTTTGTATAAGAAACCCGGCAATCACGGCAATCCCCAGACTTATCATTATTAGGAAGCTGTTCCACCATGAATTCCCGGATATGCGATAAAGGAGATTGTACTTGAAATCGGGGGTGCTTAAGGGATTGAATGCTTCTGTTAAAAATAATGAAAAAATCAGCTGCGACATCACGTAGATGACAATGGCTCCAAAGATGGCAGGCAGAATCGTCCGTACCGCACCTTTATTGGACTTGAGATTCTTTTTAATACGGGAGTGAACATCGATTTCGTTGATTTCCAAATAGTCTTTTATAAAAGTCTCCGCATCCCCGAACTCCTCAACCCCGTCATTCCCATATTCCCGGGATTCCTGGATATGCTCCGCGATCTGCAGCTTTACCTTTTCCCGATCCTTAGAACGGACTCCATACCCCTTTAATCCCTCCACCACTTCGTTTACAAATTGTTGGTCCTCCTGCGTCAACCAATCCATCTTCACTCCGCCCCCTCTCCTTCCGAACCATGCTTCAGCAATGAACGAATATCTTCCTGCAGCTCCAGCCATTCATCTATCTTCTGGCGCAGCACTTTCCTCCCCATGCCAGTGATTTCATAATAAACCCTCATTTTCCCGCTCTCCGTCAGCTCCCGGCTGTCTTCAACAAGCTTTGACTCCTTCAATTTCGTAAGGATCGGATAAATACTCCCCACCCCTTTCAACTGCAAGCGGTGGTCCTCCAACTCCTTCATAATTTCATACCCATAGCTCTTTTTCGTCGACAATATCGACAACACACACATTTCCAAATGACCTTTAATCAAACTGGTTCTATTCATAGGAAAAATTTAACATACTTATATATCGGAATCAAGTATATATTTTTTATAAGTTTATTCACCAGGCTCCATATTGCGTTTCCATATGTAAAAAGCCGCCCCGGCATAACACCGAAACGGCCCAAATCCTAGGTCGCGGTACATCTCCCCGCGGCCCGGCAGCAATCTATTCACTCTACAACTTCATCCAAATTCACAATCATGATATGTTCTTCCTCCACCAGCCCGGTATGGTAGCTTGATCCGTTCACCGCGCTTTCAGGGAAGAACTCCTTCCCGTTTTTATCCAGCGGCAGCCACCCAATGCCGGAAGCGGACTGAGGGATCAGCTGTTCAACAGACGCCCCGCTGTTTCCAGAGGCACCTTCGGCCAGCGCTTCCATCACATCGGCCCATTCATCCGGCAGCTTCATCACCCCATAAGGATGCTCCTTGAATGAGACCTCCTTTTTCAACTGGATACTCGGATCGTATTGGTTACGTTCCCCTGAGATTGACCAATATCTCTCCCTTGTAAAATAGAAATTCAACGACTCTAGTTCCTCTTCCGCAGGATCCATATTCCACACGATCCGGTAGCTTCCAGGGTCACCGGAATCCAATTTCCAGACTTTAGGCTCTCCCTTCGTACGAACGGTCCCGATTTTCCATTCATGATGTTTCCATACCCAAGTACTCACTCCGTAGAGTCCTTCATCTGATTTGAAAGGCGCAGCTGCATGCTCTTCATCGATCAAAATCTTCTCCTGAATTTCTCCTGCACGGGCTTCAGGGAGCAGACCATTGATCTGCCTTATCATCTGTTCTTCACCCGGGAGTGCATCAGGCTCTGAAAAATTAAACCAGTAGAATGCTAGAGAACCAGCCGCCAGAAAGAGAACAGCCCCTGATAGTACCACTTTCATTTTCCTCGTCATCTGGCCGCTCCTCCCTTCAATACCGAATCATCCAGTCTATAATAATATTGATTACGAGAGGTGGAGACCAGGATTCCCTTCCCGTCATCCTCCACATAGATGATCGGCTTCATCCCGCTTCCCCATTTCGATGAAACACCGACCATCTGATAAGGAAAACGCTCATTCCGATTCCTCTCCCCATCGGAGTCGTTATACATCTCTTCGTACCATCCATCACTATCGACTGTTACCTGCTCGGCAGAAGACAGTTGATCCGTGAACTTCCGGCGGTCAAGGGCCGCATCCCCATCTCCGGAAGGATGGGAAGTGACAATTGATGCGTCACCCGCATTTGCAATATGCGTGGCCAGATCACCCTCCGGATATACCGCCGTATAAAGCGGAATCGACAGCAGACTTGCCGCCAGGAAAATAAAATTCCCTGCAAATCCAAGCCACGCAAATCTCCTGTAATTGTCCCACCGGTCTTCAACCCGATTCAATAGTGCATACAAAATCCATACACCAAGCGGCAGCACGGGAATCCTTACCATATCCCCTGCCAGCTCCCAGTCAATCGAGAAGGACAATAATCCTCCCCATAGAACAACGATCACCTTCCACACCCGCGGTTTAGCCTGCTGCTTCCTGTACACCCTGACAGCAAGCAATCCAATCACCAGCCACGCCAGCACATCCAGCGCCGCGGTTACAGCATCAGTTGTAAAATCAAAATTAAACATTGATCCCTTTTCCTCTCTATTTCTATTTAACTACCGATACATCCAATATAAGCCTCCATTTTACCATTCATTCCCACTATGAAAAAGCCCCTTAGTCATTCCCTAAAAATAATTGAGAGACTTTTCATACTGAACACTTTTCGCACATACCCATCAAGGTATATAATCAACTAAACGTTTATATGATAATCAAGAGACTAATAGAATGATAAAGTGAACGTACATTCCCACGTACAGATTGGAAGGATACCATGAATGCACATAATGAACTTGCGATAAAAGACTGCCTGGACTCCCCTGAACACCAGCAGGCTATTTATAAAAAAACATTAATCATCATCATGATCGCCCAGGTCTTTGGAGGGGCGGGGCTCGCTGCCGGCATTACAGTGGGGGCGCTTCTCGCCCAGGATATGCTCGGGACGGACAGCTTTTCCGGCGTACCCGTCGCCCTTTTCACGCTGGGTTCAGCAGGCGCGGCCCTGTTTGTCGGAAGACTCTCCCAGCGGTACGGAAGACGGACCGGTCTTTCCATCGGCTTCCTGATCGGCGGGATCGGTGCTGCCGGTGCCGTCGCTGCGGCTGTCACCCATTCCGTCTTCCTGCTTTTCATTTCGCTGCTAATATACGGAGCCGGGACTGCCACAAACCTGCAGACTCGCTATGCCGGGACTGACCTGGCAAAACCTTCACAGCGGGCCACGGCAGTCAGCTTCGCCATGGTGGCAACGACATTCGGTGCGGTCGCCGGACCCAACCTCGTTGATGTAATGGGGCGATTCGCTGTCTCCATCGGGATCCCCCCTCTGGGAGGACCATTCATCCTGGCTTTTGCCGCCTACACCCTTGCCGGCATCGTCATCTTCATTTTTATGCGGCCGGACCCCTATGTATTGGCAATGGCACTTTCAAAGGCTGAAGTAACAGCAAGGGTCAAGGAATCAGTCACGGCTTCTTCAAAAAACAGCCGGGGGATTGTCCTCGGCGGCGCCGTGATGATCCTGACACAGATCGTCATGGTCGCCATCATGACCATGACCCCCGTCCATATGGGTCATCACGGCCACGGGCTGACGGCCATCGGCCTGATCATCGGAATCCATATCGGCGCGATGTACCTCCCGTCGCTCATCACCGGTGTGCTTGTTGATAAAATCGGCCGGATGCCGATGGTTACGGCGGCTGCGCTTACTCTTCTGGCAGCCGGGATCCTGGCTGCAGCGGCGCCGACCGACTCGATTGTGATTCTCGCCATAGCACTCGCACTGCTCGGACTCGGCTGGAACTTCGGTCTGATCAGCGGTACGGCCATACTGGTGGACTCAACGGATACCGCCACCCGGGCCAAAACCCAGGGAAGCGTCGACGTCTTCATCGCCCTCGCCGGAGCTTCCGGCGGTGTGCTCTCAGGCATCATCGTCGCCTTCTCCAGCTACCCGGCCCTTTCCATCGGGGGCGGAATCATCTCCCTGATCCTCATTCCGGCAATGATCTGGTATCTCATGGGGAACAGGCAAACCGGCAAGACGAAAAATCAAGCAAACTAAAGAGCAAGACCAGGCTGACAAAGCTTGGTCCTGCTCTTTTTTATTAGAAAATCCACTCTGTTTTACTTTATTTCAAAAGTTTTTTTCAAACTTCCCTGTAAAAACCCTTTCTAAGCCCAAATCTCACCTGAAATTTCACCAGTTCACAGTGCCCGGCAAGATTTATGATTCATTTCAGAGATTTATGATCCAAACTAGAAATATATGATCCTGATTCCAATTTTATGATCCTATTTTGAAATATATGATCCTAATTCGAAATATATGATCTTATGATAATCATTCTAAGGTGGCAGTCGGAATTCACCCGCCTCAGCTAAAGTTTTCACAAAATACACCGCGTCACCTGGCACATTCCCAAGCAGGAATCCACCACCTTCATGTTAAATACTATTAATTACCAATCCTGTGTAAAAGAGGGATCCATCATGCCAACCTTCATTAATAAGACTGACTTCTTTGATTTGTTTTCATTATCTGACGGAGTCTATGCAGCAATCGCCATACCCGGAAAAGGCGCCTGGAGCAACGCCGGGATCGTGGATATCGGGAATGAACTACTCGTCTTTGACTCATTCTCCACTCCTTCTGCCGGACATGAGTTACGCAAGCAGGCAGAACTCCTCACTGGCAAAAAGGTAAAATACCTGATCAACAGCCACTACCATGGCGACCACGTCTTCGGTAATCAGGCATTCCGTGATACGACCATCATCTCCACCGCTGCAACAAAGGAATTGTCCATAGAAAAAAACAAACTGGGAGACATAGATAAAGAAATTGAAGATACAAAAGAATACCTTCAAAACGTAAAACAACAAATTACACTCACCCATGACCCTATTATCAAAGCCAGCCTTCATCACCAATACAATGAAATGAAAAAAGTCCTGAATGACTTACCCCATCTTGAAATCGTCCTTCCTACAGTACTATTTGAGGAAAAACTGCTCATCGAAGGATCGAGAAGGAAAGTAGAATTGCACTGCCTGGGAGGGGGACACACCCCCAGCGACACCTTCATGTATTTACCCGAGGACAAGATCGCCTTCACGGGCGACCTCCTGACGGAAAACCTGCATGTGCCGATTATTAACCCTGAACAATTCATTCACATTTTAAAAAGAGTGGGAGAAATGAAAATCAGCACTTATGTGCCCGGTCATGGGAATGCCGGCAATAAAAAACTGCTGCATGAAATAGATGGGTATGTCACGTATTTAAAAACAATCGTGACAGATGCGATCAAAAATAAAATCCCGCTGGACATACTGCTATCTGATTTCCGGATGCCTTCCAGCTACCGTAATTGGGTGGGCGTGAGTGGAATTAGAGGGAACCTTTCAAAGGTGTATGCATTTTATTCAAAGGAAAGCACCCCTCATTGTTGAAACATGCTTAATCCCCAAAAGGGTCTGGCCCCAAAAACGGGAACCAGACCCTCTAAAATCTCCAAGATGCCGCTAAATATTCTCCTGCTTCAACCCATCAATAATATTCTCTTTCTTGATCTTCCCGATCGAATACAGCATGGCCGAGCTGACGATGATGAAGATGGCGATGATGACGAAGAGGAGGTCGAACCAAGGCAGGTCGAATCCGTATTCGAAGGTTTCGCCGACAGACCTGTGGATCAGGTACATGACACCGATGCTGATCGGCAGGCCGAACAGCAGGGCGTTGACGCCGTAAAAGATGCTTTCATAGTTGATCATTTTGTTGAATCCTTTAGGGGTCATCCCCACCGATTTCAGCATGGCGAATTCCTTTTTCCGGAGCGAGATGCCGGTTGAAATCGTGTTGAAGATGTTCGCGATTGAAACAAGCGAGATCAAGGTGATGAAACCGTACGTGAAGACGGACAGGAACATGATCATCTGTTCTTCCTGCTGGCGCCTTTCAAAGACATTGTATATATAGAGGTTGGATGGCGCCGCTTCTTCCAGCGCTTTCTGGCTCTTCATCGGATCGGAGCTTTTCATGAAGATTTGACTTTGTGCCTCATCTTTCATTTCCTTATCAGTGATCGCCTCCAGCGTCTCCATCGGAACGATGATATCCACTCCCCCGATCATCGCTGTACCGATGCCCATCGGAACTTGATCAGTCACTGCCCCGATCGTCAATGAACCGAATGGCTTCGTTTTGTTGGTTGTGAAGTTGGTGAAGGTCAGATCAAGCTCATCTCCCGGTCCTGCTTCGATGGATTTTGTCTCAACGAACTTGTTCGTTGCCGGATCACGGTAGGAAATCTCATCGATGATGATGGCGGCCGGTTTTTCCGGATTGGAAAATATCTGAAGATCCGTTCCTGCCTTTTCCGCATATTCTTCAAAACTCTTCTCATCCAGACCGTAAAAATTCACATAATATTGATAACGTCCATCTTCAAGCGGGAAATTGTCCCGGTCAATCATTTTCTCCAATTCACCAGGGAATTTGTCCTTTTCAATTAAAGACGTCAGCTGCAATGTTTTATGGAGGCTGTGGCTTGTCACGCTGTCTACGTATGCCAGGTCTTCCAGCTGCGCAGCGTCCCCGTACTTCCCTGATATCTGTATATCGAAATCATATCCATCCTGCGACATCACCACTGATTTCTTCAGGTTATCGGTGAAGAAGGAAACCGCCAGGAAGAGGACGATGCTGACGACGAGGGATATGACTGTCGCATAGTATCTCTTTTTATTCCGCTTCAGATTTTTCAGGCCGATTTCAGCTTCCAGCCCGAACACCTTCCGGACGAGTTTGGATGTTTTGACCGCTTTTCCTGTCAGTTTGATATCATGCGTCTGCCGGATGGCATCGATTGCAGAAATCTTAGATGCCTTCCGTGCAGGCATGTAAGTCGAGATGAAAATCGTGACGATTGAAATCAGGCAGGAAACGAGAACCGAATAAGGCGTGACGACGACTTCGAGTTTCTCCGATACCCCCAAGGCTCCGTGAATATAGGAATTGATGAACCAGAACGTGGCTGCGATGCCTCCGATTCCGGCCAGGAGGCCAACCGGGATGCTGACCGCACCGATGGCAGCCCCTTCAAAGAACACTGAATTTCGTTTCTGTTTCTTCGTTGCGCCGACACTCGACAACATCCCGAGATGTCTGGCACGCTCGGAGACACTGATCGAAAACGCGTTATAGATGAGTGAAACCGAACCGATAATGATGACGCCCATGATGATGCCGAGCATCGAGAACAGCGTGAAGCGAAGATTATCGTTATCCGTCACCCCGTAATAACGGAGCAGATCATTGTTGAAGCTCACCTTCCCGATATCATTCTGATCGGCCAATTTTTTGGCGTGATCATATAATGAACCGGTCACTTTCTCCAGAACGACGACCGCATTGACTTGATCGGATGACTTCATGGAACCCTTATCGATATAGCCTATCATCGTGTAACCGGGAGACCATGAAGGCTCCCAGGACGGGCGTTTGATGACACCGGTCACGGTGAAGGTCTCAGTTGAGTCTTTCTTGAGTTCTTCCGTGACGCCGTTCTCACCGCGCTGCAGAGGATCATTCTGGCCCAGTTCAATTCCTTCCCCCTTGATTTCCCGCTTCCCGATATCCAGGGTGATTTCATCTCCAATCTCAAACTGCACACCAGCGTCTTTCGCGACCTGATCTGAGATAGCCACTTCGTTTTCCGAAGAAGGAAGCTTCCCGTCGATCAATTCAATCGGGAACTCCTTCAAACCCTCTTTATTATATTTCTTCAAAAAAAGATAGGGCCTTTCATCAACCTTTGCCCCGTCAAGTTTTGCATAGCCTCCGTTGCTGGACAGCATCAGTTTCTCTGTTGAACCGTCACCGGCAATCGCATCAATCTGGCCGGTATTGACGTTACTGTACTGAACGTGCCACTCGCCGTTGTCGGCAATGGACTGCCGCTTCATGATATCGAGGAATGACACTCCGAGCGTTGAAACCGCCATGATCATCGAGACCGAGATGATCACCCCGATGATAGTCACGAGCGTCCTTTTTTTATTTTCCTTAAGGGAACGCAGGGTCAACTTGTTGATGATGTTCATGGACGGATCACCTCATCCTTTGCGACCCTTCCATCTGCGATTTCGATCACCCGGTCCGCCTGCAGGGCGATCCGCTCGTCGTGCGTAATAACAATCAGTGTCTGGTTATATGTCTTGTTGAACATTTTCAACAGCTCGATGATTTCCTTACTGTTCTTGCTGTCAAGGTTGCCGGTCGGCTCATCCGCCAATATGATGGCAGGATTGCTGATCAGCGCCCTTCCGATCGAGACGCGCTGCTGCTGTCCGCCTGAAAGCTGGTTCGGCAGGTGATTAAGACGTTGATCAAGCCCCAGTGTCGACACGATCGATTGGAGCTGACCGCTGTCCACCTTATGCTGATCGAGCAGCATCGGAAGCGTGATGTTTTCCTCTACCGTCAAGATCGGGATCAGATTATAGAACTGATAGATCAGCCCGATCTGCCTCCTCCTGAAGATCGCCAGCTGCGTTTCATCCAGCTGATAGATATCGGTGTTGTCGATCATGACTTTCCCGCTCGTCGGCCTGTCGACTCCCCCAAGCAAATGAAGCAGGGTCGATTTACCAGAACCGGATGGCCCGATGATGGCTACAAACTCGCCCTTATTCACAGAAAACGACACGTCATCCAATGCCTTGACCGCCGTTTCCCCTTTCCCGTAGATTTTAGACAGATTTTCAATTTGTACAATACTCATAATTCTCCTCCAACATTTCAGGTGATGCCCTCAGTATATCTGCCTAATATGACTATAAAGTGACTCGGGAAGTGACAATCTAGTCACTTTGCCCATTCTTTCTTTTTATAAAATTTGATGGAGAACTCTGTGCCTCTCCCTTTTTCACTCCTGGCCTCAAGATCACCCTGCTGGCCGGTGATGATGCTGTGCGCCATCGCAAGACCGATCCCGACACTGTCATCCCCCGCATTCTTTCCTTTATAAAACCTTCTGAATATGTAAGGCAGATCTTCTTTTGGAATCCCCGGGCCATCGTCGGCAATCTTTATTTCGGTAAAAAGAGGATTCTCCTTATAAGACATGGTGATCGTCCCGCCGTCTCCTGTATGTTCCACACAATTTTTCAGGATATTGATCAGTGCTTCAGCTGTCCAGCGCAGGTCACCGGTAAACGCTGCATCTTCCGCACCGTTCACGATGAGCGTCTGTTCCTTGATATCCATCGGGACGAGCACCGGCTGCACGGCCCTGTCGATTACGTCACGCAAAGGAACCCGGTCTTGTTTAAACGCGATGGTCCCCGCATCTATTTTCGATAATTTCAGGAGCGACGAGACGAGCCA
This sequence comes from Bacillus sp. BKU_1, assembly GCA_051294195.1. Taxonomy (GTDB): domain Bacteria; phylum Bacillota; class Bacilli; order Bacillales; family Bacillaceae_B; genus Rossellomorea. Next base: position 969,823 of record CP193985.1, read on the forward strand.
CTCGATCCGTTCAAGCTGCACGCGGATATTCCCGGTGAACTCCGCGCGCTTCGATTCCTCAAGCGAACTGTCGCTCAGGAGGTCCGCCATCACCGTCATTGACGTCAGCGGTGTCTTCAGCTGGTGCGAGATATCCGACAGGGCATCCGTCAATGTCAGCTTGTCACGCTCCAGCTGAGAACGGCTCTCGGATAACATCAGCGTCACCTTGTAGATGTCATTTTTCAAAATGCTCAGCTCGCCTTCATGATTGTCGCGAAGATCGAGACTGACATCCCCGCTGCTGATCTTTCTGAGGTATCCCGACAGCTTCTCAATCTCCCGGTAACGCCACCTTGTGAAAAACACACTGCAGAGAGCGAGCAGCAGGGACGTCATGAACACCATGCCTGCCGACTGGATGGACAGCAGAAATCCTGCAGCCGCGGTTCCGGCCATGGTGACAATCCCGATGACGATGAAAAACAGCTTGATCTCCCGGTTCCTCCACATCTCAATCACCCGCCTTATAGCCCATGCCGCGAATCGTCTTGATGATCTCCGGCCGCTGAGGATCGTCTTCAAGCTTCTCACGCAGCCGCTTGATATACACGGTCAGCGTGTTGTCATTCACAAAATCACCGGCGACATCCCATATCCGGTCCAAAAGCTGCGCCCTCGTCAGCACCTGTCCCACATGGTTGGCAAAGATCAGCAGCAGCCTGTATTCAAGGGCGGTCAGCACGACTTCCTCTCCATGCTTATAGACCTTCCCCTCAAGCGTATGTATGCGGATGTCTCCGATTTCCAACCACACATTCGTCTGGGCCGGCTGCTTCTGATAACGCCTGAGCACCGAACGGATCCTCGACAAGAGCTCACGGATACGGAACGGCTTCGTAATATAATCGTCCGCCCCCATATCAAGCCCCATCACCACATTCACTTCATCATCCAGCGCCGTCAAAAAAATCACCGGCTTATCCCCCTGCTTCTTCACCAGCTCACACAACTCATACCCGCTCCCATCCGGAAGTGACAAATCAAATAAACACAGATCAATCCCGTCAAGGCGGTCCCGAATCTCCGCCTTCGCCGTCCCGGCATCATAACAAAGAACCGTCTCAAAACCCTCCTGCCGCAGCGAATACTCAAGCCCCGCCGCAATCGTCCGATCATCCTCCACAAGCAAAATCCTCACACCAAACACACCCCAGCCTCGAATAAAAGTTACCCATATCTTACCACGGGACAGGGACGGGGGGACAGGTACCTTGTCCCAGTCTTGATTGCAGCAGGATTTGATTGGCCGTGGAATTCAGCCTGCGTCTACTTAAAATCATTCTAAGTGGCTCATGAAATCGGAATGCGGCTCGTATGTTTGGAATATGGCTCGTAATCTGGAATGCGGTTAGTATTTTCAAGAAGTGGAGCGCAAATCGGAAAAGTGCCTTGTATTTAATCGATGGCCTGATTGCAATCGTCCTCCTTGCGATATTAGAACTATTCCATCACATTCCCGAAAGATTAATTTGTCTATTTTAAATGCGGGTAACATAATCAATTCATAAAAAAAGAGCCGGGGACACTCCCCCGGCTCAATCAATTCCCTTCTTTTAAAACAGCCCGCCGCGCCAGCACATACCCCGCGGCCAGGGAAACAACCACTGCTGCAATAGAACCCTGAATCCCTGTGAAACCCTCCTCGTCATTCAAGACAAACATCGTTTTCACCCAAACGATATCAAACAGGAATCCGATCAGAGAGAGGAAGGACACGCATACAATAAAGGTAACCGTGAACATACTCCAAAATTTCATATCATCCATTCACCCCCGGAATTCTACTTATTTTCTGCCTTATTGAAGTCCACCATCTTCGTCATGATACCAGTATCTTGTGAGATCGGTAGTGACAGATGCATACCCCATCTGCCTTAGCATGGCCGTAATATTCCCCCGGTGGTAGGTTGCATGGGTGACAATATGCAGAATCATTTCAGCCAGACTCGTCTCACGCTTTCCTTCCCATGGAATATCAAGAACCCTGATTTCATCATAATCCTCCTGCTGCTCTAAAAATTCTATGCACCTCTCAGATAAGCTGCAAAATAATCGGGCCATTTCTTCAATCCCTTTTCCTTCCCCTGTTTCCTTTTCTTTTTCCAGGGCTTCGGGCATATTTTCACCCGAGACAATATAGAACCAAAGCTGATCGACGATGTACATATGTGAAACCACTTCCGCTATAGACGGAAATACGCTCTGAATTTCCCGATGATACACATCTTCGGAAACCTCAAGCTCTATTAATCGATTAAATAATGTTTGATTCGCCCAGACATGATAACGGTACATTTCGAGAGCAGGATGCGTCATGATCAATCCTCCAGTTTCAGCATGGCGGTGAACTCTAAAAGACAGTCCCCTTAAACTTCTCCGGCTTTTTCACATATCCTTCAATAATAAATCCGCATTCTGTGCAGATAACGTATTCCACACTCGAGCCCAGACTGATTTTATTTACCGGTGCCATCACCGCATACCCGCTGCGTTGTCCTGTGCCCAATTCCGTGCTCCCACATTTCGGACATTCACTCGCTCTTGCAGATTGGTTCATTGTAAGACCTCCCCTGGACCTGGTCGCAAGCACTTCCATTGCTTCCGAACAGGTACCGATTTTGATATCTTACTTTCTATACGAATAAGACCAGGGAAAGGTTCCCAATTAATCACCAACTATCCGCTTCCCTAACACCTCACATACTTCCTCTTAAACCCGATCCTCCCCCGGTCAATCTGCTTCTGAATCTCCTCAGATGCATTCAGGTTACTCGGCTTCTTCCCATCCCGCTTCATCTCAACCGGCCCAATCTCTTCCGCACTCTCAACCGCCTTCTCATGCAGCGGCACATACGAAACCGCGACCGTATACACAAAATTATTCATGGCTGATTTCGCCCGTTCCGGCGCATCATGGATGGTCTCTTTCACCGTTTCAAGCATTCCCTCAAGCTTTTCTGTTGAAAATGCCTCGTCCTTCCGGTTCCCGAGCAGCCAGCAGTAGCAGCTCCAACCTGCCGACATCCTCAGTTCTTCCCCGCTAGCAATCCATTTATCGGCAACCTCCTGCGCGATACCCGATTCAGCAAGAGTCACGGCCACCACATAATCGGACAGCATGTAAAAATATGCCCCGTCCATCCAGCGATCAAAGTCGGCCTCGGTCATCGCCTTCGGATCGGCGATGATGCCTGCAAAGTACATCGCATCATAGTTCCCCGTCGCGTATAACTCCTCCGCGAGTGCCTGATTCATCTTGATTTTCTTGGCCATCGGCTTCATCGCACCCGTCGCCGTGCCGAACACCGGCTCCTTCGCCCCGTTCGATATGTACATCTTCTTCATCCGTTCCTTGCCGAGTGCTTCAAGCTCCCTCAACACGGTCCCTGCATCCAGATTCCCAGCTTCCTCGACGTCCTTCTCCACTTTCTCACCGTTTTTATTTCCGGCAAAAGAGAGCCCCTTCTCCCGAAGAGCCTCCCTCAAGATCCCGACCGCTTTCGGCCCGACCCCGTGAAGCTTCAGGATGTCGTCCTCCGTCACGTCGCTGAGCTGCTCAAGCTGGTAAAACCCGGCGTTATGAAGTCCCCGTTCTGCCGGCTTTCCTATTTTCGGCAGATCACTTTCCTTGGCGATTTCCTTGTTCATATCCATTCCCCCTGACAGATTCCCGTTTAGTATTAGTATTCTCTTCCCATTCTTTTTTTCCTCCATTAAATAAAGATCCCCATGTCCTTTTCAGGCTGTTCACCCCCTATTCTCATTCATCCACCTAACTGCATATTCCACCATCTCTCTCATCGATATCAAATAACTCGTTGCCTCTCCAATTTCCCCATCCATTACACCATTCGTATCCCGCCTGTAATCATTAAATATCTTTTCAAAATCATCCGATTCATTATTGATGTCCCGATAAGTGGTCCACACTTCTTCCTCAGCCTGCTTCACTTTTACATCCCATATCTTTTCCTTCACAAAACCGTTCTCCTGCCTGTATTCGGCAAGATGCAGCGATGTATTCGAATCCGCCGGCGCACCGAGCAGTAATATCCTGCCGTCCAGCTCATACATTTTCCCGAGCGGTGACCTTTCATTCAGCGCGAAATCCATCCCATGGTTTTCCGTTATGTATGCTGCATTCTTCCCCCATGCCGCAAATGAAGTATGGGGATGGGCACTCCTCAAAACCCCGTCCTGCTTCCTGAACGTTTCCGGGATGAAGCCCATATAGCACGTCGGCGTTAAATCCGGATGATATGTCGGCAGATGGTCCCGTATGTCTGCTGCTCTTCCTCGCTGAGGGCGCTCCCGTAAACAGAAGGATCGCAAAGCTGCTCGGTCTGGGTGGGCATCACGATATTCCCTTCCTTGCCGACGGTTTCTTCAAGGGCGATGATGACTGAAACCGGACCTCCGATCACCCTCCCAACCGCCTTTAATGAAGAATGTACAATGACTGTCATTCCTTTTTTTACACCCAATGTTTTCAAATCGCTCTTCAGCTGATTCTTCGTGACGAGTCTCCCTTTTTCCATGAATCTCCCAACCTTTCATTCTATGACTCCCTCCACTTTAACATATTATTCCAATCATAACCTCGACATAAAAGCGCGCCGGTCAAACATGTTACAATGGTAAAAATCAGAGTTTTCATACAAAAGGAAGGAGGCATCACCCATGCAACCGAAAGAATTAAGGACCAGAATAAGAAACGGTATCCACACCACCCACACCTCAGGCGTCTCGCAGGATTATGTCCAGGCAAACCTGGTCGTCCTTCCAAAAGAATACGCCTTCGACTTCCTCCTGTTCACCATGAGGAACCCCAAGTCGTGCCCGGTCATTGATGTGCTCGAGGACGGCCGATATGAATCCAACTATGCTGAGGGTTCCGATATCCGCACCGACATCCCCCTCTACCACCTCTATGAGAATGGCAGATTAACAGAGAAGAAACAGAGAGTCGATGACTGCTGGAAAGGGGACTTCGTCAGCTTCCTTATCGGCTGCAGCTTCACATTTGAAAGCCAGCTGATCAAAGGGGGCATCCCCCTGCGGCATATTGAAGAAAATAAAAATGTGGCGATGTACAAGACGTCCATCCCGTCGGAAAGAGCGGGCGTATTTGAAGGGCCGACCGTCGTCTCAATGCGGCCGGTGCCTGACTCCCTTGTTCAAAAAGCAGCTGACATCACATCCCTATTCCCTGAAATGCACGGTGCCCCGCTTCATATCGGCAATCCTGCTGAAATCGGTATTGGAGATGTCACCAAACCAGACTTCGGTGATTTTGTCAGAATCAAGGAAGGCGAGACCCCGATGTTCTGGGCTTGCGGCGTAACACCCCAGGCTGCCGCGCTTCAGGCAGGCATCCCTTATATGATCACGCACGCCCCCGGTCATATGTTTGTGACGGATTGGAAGAATGATGAGTATTTAAATGGAAATAAATAAACCCGCCCGGCACCCTCGAGTTTCAGTCTCGGTGAGGGGCCGGGCTTTTAAAATTTCATCTTCCTGAGGAACTGATAAAGGCATATTCCCCTCCACCGCCCGATACCTTATAAAAACACCTCTAAATCCACCGTGAGGAGAATGGACCATGAAAAAGATCATTCTGTTTGCCGATCCCGGCATCGATGATTCAGTTGCCATTATGTATGCATTGCTTAATCCAGAAATAGAAGTCCTGGCGATTGTATCGAGCTATGGCAATGTCGATAAGAAACAGGCCACGGACAATATTGCCTACCTGCTGAAGCTTGCCGGCTTGACCGACATCCCGATCATCGGCGGCACCAACGCCCCTTCATCCGGCAAGACACCGAGGTACTATCCGGAAATCCACGGTGAGGAAGGGCTCGGCCCAATCCGTCCTCCGCAGGGGCTGGCCGGAGAGCTCACCAATTTCTCCGAACTGTACACGGTCATACGGAAAAACCCGGGTCTGACGATTGTCGATGTCGGCAGAAACACATCCTTGGCCGCCTTATTTCTTCTCGGTGAAGACTTGACCAGGGATGTAAAGGAGTTCTACATCATGGGCGGGGCCTTCTTCGTCCCGGGAAACGTTACCCCTTCCGCCGAAGCCAACTTTTACGGCGACCCAACCTCCTCCAACCTTGTCATGGCAGAATTAGATAACATCTATCTCGCCCCGCTGAATGTCACGAACAAGGCAATCGTCACAATGGAACACATACGGCTCATCTTGGACATGACAGATCATCCCCTCGTCCAGATCCTCGAGGAGGTCATGGAATACTATATTGATGCCTACAAAAAGCTCGCACCCGGCATAAACGGCGCACCGCTTCACGATGTAGTCACCCTCTCCCTCCTGGCAAACCCGTCCATGGGCCGAACCATCCGAAGGGATGTCGACGTACTGACCTCAGGCAGCGGACAGGGAACCAGCATCGCCGACTTCAGAATCAACTCCAAGCCCGCCAAAAAGAACATCAATATCTACCTCGAACTCGACTATGAAGCATTCCTCACAGACTTCATTCAAGTCATGGGTACAGGATCAGCAGCCGGGTGATGGGGATGGCCCAAATTCCACCAACTTCCGGAATTAATGAAAGCGGAACAATCCCACTGTTCCGCTTTCTGCTTACCTGATTAATTTTCCGAACCATCACTTTCTCTAACCTTCCGGGCGAGTGCCAAGCTGTAAATCACTCCGGCTGCCCAGATGACGGCAACCGTCAGATACGACATCACAGCCAGCCCTCCCGCGACTCCGATTGCCTTCAAAATCGTATTCAGATTGGTCAGGACAATAAAGCCGCCGACCAACACCCCCAGAAGGTGCGCAGGGAGGATCCGGACCAGCCACGCAGCGATCGGGGCCGCCGCTACCCCGCCGATGACAAAGGCCAATACCCAGAACCAGTTGAACTGCTCCCAGCCAAGGAATATGACGAATCCGGCAGTCGCTGCCACAGTCACTATAAATTCACTGGTATCAACCGTCCCGACCACTTCACGCGGGGATGTGTGTTTATTTGCCAATAGAACGGGGGTATTGATCGGTCCCCATCCCCCTCCGCCTACCGCATCAAAAAATCCGGCTATTGCACCGAGCGGGAAAAGGAATCGCTTCCTGAGCCGGGTCCCCGGTCCGTCCTCTTTCTTCACGCCTTTACGCTGGCCGAGGAGGAATCTCACGAAGATGTATACTCCCAGCAGCAAAAGGAAGGTGTATATATAAGGTTTGATCAATCCGCCAGGAACATGACTCAGAAAGGCAGCGCCCAGGAACGCACTGATTGCACCGGGAATGGCCAGTAACAGCGCCATCCGTTTATTCACATTGCCGAACTTGAAATGGGACAGCCCGGATGCAGCGGTCGTCGCAATCTCCGACATATGGATGGAAGCAGATGCCACGGCAGGCGCAACTCCATATGCAAGCAGCAGGGACGAGGACGTCAAACCGAACGCCATTCCAAGCGACCCGTCCACCAGCTGGGCGAAGAACCCCACAAGCGCAAATATCAACAGCTTTCTCATTTTTTTCCCCTCTCTTCATTCAGAACTATTAACATATATATCGGACTGGCTGTTTTAGGTGCATCAAATTCTGCCCCCGCACAAAAAAAGGCTTAGAACCTATTCGGTTCAAAGCCTTTGATCAAGCTATCCACTCTCAATTATGCGGGTGAACTGGTGCCCGCCCTTCATTCGAAACAGTACATCAAGGGTTCATTCAGCCTTCCACTCATATAGCAAATCCGGCAGATTCTCTTCATTTTCACAGCCTCTGCCTATGACCCTGAATCCATTCCTTTCATAAAACCGCTGTGCTTTTTTATTTATCTCAAAGGTGTATAAAGTCAATCTCCCTGAGGATTTCTCTTTGGCCCGATCAAGCAGTGCTTTTCCAATCCCGGCTCCTTGATAACCGGTATGGATGTAGAGCTGGTTTATTTCCGACTCATTGTAAGCCATCATTCCAGCTACCAATCCATCCGCAATCACCAGTTCCACCTTATATTTTTCAGGCAGAATATGATTTAAATAATACACATGGTTATCAAAATGATGAAGCTCCTTTTGCCCGATTGCATCGTACTTGCTGTCACGCCACATCCTGACTGTCTGTTCTCCATACTCGTGTAAATAAGGAATGATCTTCATCTTACTTCCCCATCCCTCCGTTTGATTTTCCGCAAAAGACCGTTTCAATGAAATGAAGCTGGATAGAAGCTTGAATGTCAGCACCAGTCCCGGAAGTCCCGTCCAGTCATTGAGGGTCCCAGGTAATTCGATAAGATGCGTACAAGACGATAAAAATGATGACAACTCCGCTTGTCCTCACCCGGAATACCCGGCATTTGCCTGCTGCCAAACTTTTATATTCCATCCCGGAAAAATATATCTGCCGATAAATCCAGAAGAAAGCCACCCTTCTCTATTAAACTAATAACAGGTAATAATAGAAGGGGATGAACAGTGACAGAATCATCACCAAAAGACCCAGAAGAATGAGCCACCCTCTTTTTATCGAGATGCCGGTATGGACGATTCCTACACCAAGGAGATACCCTATATAAATGATCCATCCCATGCTCCTTACTATCCAAATGGCCCCCAGCAACACGAAAACGAAAAAACTGAGCAGGACTTTATTCATAGAGTCAGCACCTGTTTCCTATTATATTGTTTATGTAATTTCCCCTTTTCAAAAGCCCGTCCCTTGTTACGGTAACTCCCAACCGTAACAAGGGACGGGCTTCCAAACATTCACGACCAAAAACGAATGACTCCAAGCGTCACCAGAACCACGGCGGCGACCGCAAACACCACCCCGAAGCCAACCGGGATCCTGCCTTTTTCCCGATAAGATCGAATCGCCGTTTCAACACCGGTGATCAACCAGAAAAGTCCGATGATCAGCCACGACTCACTAAGATGCTCGGTCGCAGCAAGAAAAAAACCAGCGGCTATCAATATGATTTTTATGCCGAGAAAAAAACGTTTTAACATAAGAACACTCCTGTCATCTTTTCTTTTTCATAAAAAAAGATGTCCCCTACAAGAGCGCCTCTGCTATCAACTTATCAAACTTCCTGACATCAATCCCCTTCTTGAGCTTCACCTTGATATGCCCGGCCTTTGTCCACAGTTCGACCTCTGCATTCACATCAAGGAAGCTCCCGGCATTCTCCGTCGACCACATCAGAATAGAAGAATACGGCAGGGAATACACCTCAACCTTCTTGCCGGTAAGTCCCTGTGAATCCCTCACAATCAATCTCTTATTTGTAAAAATGGCACTGTCCCTGAACGTCTTATACGCAGCAACCGCTTCTTCCCCATTGACAAGAAGAGCCGTCACATCATCCGGCACCGGACATTCCGATAACAGCGTCCACTCCAAAATACCTGTCGTTGCAGCCATTTTCATCCCCCTTGGAAAATTTGGTTTACTCTTTCTATTCGACATTGGTGTCGAAAACCCTTTTTCCATCCGTACAAGCGGCCAAAAAAGCTTTGAAGGCTGACCTCTAAGCCATTGTGCAACAGTAAGAATTTCACTCGTATACCCTGTTCTTACTTACTCACATTCACTAACTCGAAACGCTCACAGACCAACATCATATCTTCGGAAAATCCCATCCCGAAATCACTCAATTCTTTAGTGAAGAATCTTTCATGGGCTTCTTTCCAATATTGATAGGTTCTGTCCCCTTCACCCTCTGCAATGGCAAAATCCTCCGGAACCTCATTCATCGGCATGATTTGCACATCCACTGTTTTAATGATCGCCAATGGTTCGTCTTTACTATTTAAGATGATGCTGTACTCGTCAACAGCTGGCAGCGGCTCATTTTCCATTTCATAAAAAACCAGTCCCGAACAGGTGGCTGACTTCACCCCGTCTATGACTAACTGAGCTAAATGGTCCGGGTCGGCCCCGAATTGCCACGCACTGACACTTGTTGGTTTTTCTTCACCTTGCGACTCCCAAAATTCGTCCCAATATATTTTTGATGCATCATTCATATTTACCCCTCCCAAATCATTTTATCATCAAACTATCTATCCAGGATTATATCAGAATTTGATAAAATTGGTTTTTACCCCTTCTTCCAACCAAGAATTATGTAAAACCAAATAACGGTTTTTAAGGGAAATAAAAATCCCTCTCCAGGACTATGCCTGAGAAAGGGATTTTCATAAAATATCTTACAGCCCCGGAAGGATCCCCGAGAACAAACTCAAAATCAAAACCGTTGTAATCGCCGTCAAGCCGGCAATGAATCCCCCGAGTGTCCAGGCTTTAAGCGTTTGCGGGACAGTCAGTTTACCGAACCTGTTTACAACCCAGAAGCCTGAGTCATTCGGAAGGGAAAGACCGATTCCGCCGGCACAGATGGCAAGCCCGAGTAAGATTGGTGAGACACTAAGATCCACTGCCATCGGCCCCATGATGCTGGATGTCGTCACAAGGGCAACGGTTGCCGAACCGAGTGACGCACGCAGGATTTGCGAGAAAATAAAGGCAAGCAATAGAACCGGGATGCTCCAGCTTTGCATCGTCGCGATGAGGTAATCACCGATTCCGCTTTTATTGATGACGGCCCCGAATGCTCCGCCCGCACCAGTGACGAGGATGATGATTCCCGCTGAGTTGATCGCTTCAGAATACAATCTGCTGTTTGGAACAGAGATATAGGGTCTGAGCATGATGATCGCGGCGATGACACTTATGAACAGGGCAATGTTCTTATCACCGATGAAACCTAATACACCTGAAAGTCCTGTGTCGGGAAATAACAGCTGCGATATAGTGTTGAGCAGGATGAGTGCAATTGGCAGTGCCAGCATGAAGAAACTCAGGCCAGTGCTGATTTCTTTTTTCGGTGCATCTTCAAGACTCACAGCAACTTCCTCAACCGCGCCCGAATGGTTCATGCGCTTCCCGATGAATAATCCGTAGAAATATCCGCCGGCAAGTGTTGCCGGTATGGCTACAAGGATTCCGTATAGAATGAACAAACCAAGGTCAGATCCTGTATTCTCTGCCACGACAAGCGGGCCTGGCGTGGGCGCGATCATGTTGTGTGAGACGATCAATCCCACACCCAGTGCTGTAACAAAAGAAATCACTGAAATTCCTGTTTTCTTTGATAAACTTTTAATCAATCCGCTTAAAATGACGAATGCAGCATCGAAGAATACCGGTATTGAAACAGCTGTACCCGTCAAGGCAAGACCGGCCGGCGACTTTTTCACACCGAATGCTTTTAATACTGCCGCAGCGATTTTTTCAATCGCACCGGATGCGCCGAGGAACTGTCCAAAGATAACACCGAGTCCGATCAGGATCCCGACGCCGGTCAATGTATTCCCGAACCCCTGGGTCACGGTGGCTGCCACTTCATTCAGCGGCATGCCGATCACGACAGCCGTGGCAAACGCAACACCGATCAGTGATAAGAATGGTTCAACCTTCAATTTTAAAATCAAGAAAAAAAGTGCAGCTAACGACAGTAAGAAAATCACAATCAACATATTTCCTGTAACCATATCTGATTACCCCCTTTGTTTTTATGAAGCTTCATTTATGGTAAGCCGGACCGTCTGGATTCCCCTCAGAAAAAGGCGGCCCGGCATCGAACCCTAAAGCAGTTACTTGCTTTCAAGTGTCGAAACGACATCTCTTAACGTGGTGACAGCACCGACATTCCCTGGAAAAATGACGTACGGGATGAATGGGAAAGTGCTTTCTTCGCCTGTCTGCCAGACCGGGATCCCCGGTGCGATTTGACCCGCGACGGTCGCTCGTTTCACACATAACCCTTTTGTTCCGACATCGCTGGAGGTGATTCCTCCTTTTGCGATCAGGTAGTTAGGCCTTACTGAGAAGTCACGGACGATGCTTGTCACAGCATTTGAAATCTCGACGGACAGCTGAAGCTCCTGCTCTTCCATTCCGTCCCCGAGATCAAGGCGCTTTCTCTTCGTATAGATGACCGTACTGATTCCGCCGGCCACCTTCGTTTCCGCTTCTTGCCTCACCCGCTCGATTTCCTGAACAAATGCTTCTTTATCCAGTACGAGATGAGCGTCGAACTCAATGAAGTGCATAGTGGACAATTCCTTCAGCGAGTTCAATTGATCGGTCGTCTTTTTGACATGAGACCCGACAATGACCAGACCCCCGTTCTCCCTTTCCTCACTGATCAGTTCATCCCTTGTTAACAACGGCCGTGAAGAAACATCCCCGATCACCTTGGTAAAAGCAGCAGCCGTCCGGAAGATGAAGCGTTTCCCTTCTTCGATGGCGAGGATCAGGGCCGTGGCAAATACCCTGACATCCGATTCTTCAACAGCATTGACGACAACCTTGCCGAAGTCCTTCACCCCGAGTAATTGTGCTTTGATCCCCTCAATGTCCAGGCTTCGGATCGAATCCAGAGAAATGTATGTGACGCCTTCTTTCGGAAAAATGCCTCTTGTCTTTTCTTCAACCCATTCCCCTAAGTGACTCGACTTGTAGCCGAATGTCCGGTCCTTCGCGAATTCGGTTTCCCCGGCAGGTACAAGTTCGGTTTCCTGCTGAACGAAGTGAGTGTTCTCAACCGTCAGACGGCCGCCTTCTTTAAAAAACGGAAGAATCACCTCTCCGTCCACTTGCCCGCCGCTTTCAGCTTCCATCGTCCGTCTCAGAACATCCGTCTCAAGCGGATAATGCCCTCTCAGCGTCGAATCCCCGCGGCTGATAATCAGATAAGGAATATCCAGTTTCTTTGATATATGCTCCGTTCTTTCCGCAATATCCCGGTGAACATGCTCAGTTTCATTTGCCGTGAAGGCTCTGGAATTTGTCAGGATGAAGAACATCTGACCCTTTTCCAGAAAACCAAGCTCAATGGTGTCTTCCTCCCAATCCGTGTACACCGAAACGCCGTGGACAGTCTGGACACCGGTCGGATCGTCATCAAGGACGATGATTTTATGGTTGAATCCAGGTCTGACCTTTTCCCAAAGCTCATTTACTGTTCCTTCATCGACAGACTTATAGGATGATAGGATTTCATCGACATTCCTTGTGTTCATCATTGGCTGACACCCTTTACTTCGAAATTCGCAAGCTTCTCGTAGTGTTGGATGAGTCCGCCGTGATCATCAGCTGCTTTCCCGTCTGCCATCAAGGAGTGATACATCTCCAGCACCTGGCTTGAAAGCGGCAGCGGCACTCCGATTGAGTGGGCTGTATCCATTACATTCGTCAAGTCCTTCGCGTTGATGTCAATTCGCCCGCCCGCAACAAAGTTTCTTTCAAGGATCAATGGAACCTTTGCATCAAGCACCGCACTTCCTGCCAGTCCTCCGCGGATGGCTTCGTACATCTTCTTGATATCGATCCCTGCTTTCGAAGCAAGCGTCAGTGCCTCCGACATCGCGGCGATGTGGACATTCACCAGGATCTGATTGGCAAGCTTCGCCGTGGTACCGCATCCATGATCCCCAACGAGTGTGATATCCTGACCCATCACATCTAAGTAAGGTTTCACCTTTTCATAAACGTCTTCTTTCCCACCGACCATGATGGCAAGCGTTCCATCGATCGCCTTCGGTTCCCCGCCGCTTACCGGGGCATCGAGCATTTCCATTCCCCTGGCTGCAAGTGCTTCGGCAATTCCCTTCGATTGCACGGGAGAGATCGAGCTCATATCGACAACGATCGCCCCATCATTCGCCCCGGATATGACACCGCTTTCACCAAGGACAACACTTTCCACATGCTCACCCTTAGGAAGCATCGTAAAGATGATGTCACTCATCTCCCCGACTTCTTTTGCCGAACGGGCTCTCCTTGCACCAAAGCCCACTAACTCTTCCACTGCTGACTCATTAATATCAAACACGGTAACATCGCGGCCACTTTTAACCAGATTCAGTGACATCGGTTTTCCCATGATGCCTAGACCAATAAATCCAAGTCTCATAATTATTCCCTCCTGATGAAATAAAGCGTTTTCATTTGTTGTCACCAATTGTACACAATAATTTATATTTTGTATACAAAAATATTAAAAATGTATACAAAATTATTTTCCGTTAGAACTTTCAAATAGTACCAACTCGTTCTATACTTTTAGGAAGGGCATTATTTTTAACAGCCGAATACGTAAAAAAGACAAACAGAAAGTCTTTCATTGGAGTCGATTTAGTTGAAGAAGAAAACACAGCAGCACGCCTATCTGCAATCTTATGAATATATACGTGACCAAATCTTGAATGGAGAACTGGAACGTGGCACAAAGTTGATCGAAGAAAAACTCGCGGAACAACTTGGAGTGAGCCGGACACCGATCCGTGAATCCATCCGGAAACTCGAACAGGAAGGGCTCGTGAAACAAAAGCGCGTCGTCAATCCGACCGACATGGACCTCCGCCACTACTTCCAGGTCCGCATCCTCCTCGAAGGATTCGCAGCCCGGTCGGCTGCTGCCTATATGAACGAACAGGACCTTAACCAGCTGAAAGAATGCATCGACATCGGCAGGAACGGCACAAACGAAGAAATCATGGAAGCCAACAAACAATTCCATGACATCATCGTCAATGCCACCAAGAACCCCGTCATGGTCGACACCATCGAACGCATGCAGTCGATCATCTATTTATTCAGAAAAACGGTAGTCTACCACAATCGTCCCTTCTTGATTGATGAACATCAGGAGATTTATGATGCGATTGTTGCTCATAATGGGGATGAAGCAGAATGTTTGATGAAGGAGCATATCCAGGCGGATTTGGAGTTTTGTTTGCATGTGATGCGGGGGTAGGATATAAAAAAGCTGGGTCATGATACCGGAGGTCCGGTGATCAAGCCCAGCTTTTCTTCCAAGTCTTTTCCTATTGACCTAACTTAACTTCTCAATTTCCGCGCGGTACTTCCCCATCACCCCAACCAGCTTCACCCGCAAATCCTCAAGCCATCCAGGATGATCGCCGTCCTCCTCAATATCAACAGCCCTGATCAACCTGGCCAAAGAAATCAAATAATGCATCCTCTCAAAACAAGACGCTGACTTAAGTATATCCGAATCCAGATCTGTCTCACTCTCATATCCTTCGATAAACGTTCTGGTCACCGGATTCTTCACATCAAAATCCCCAGCATCCCTCAATGCATATACAATATCCGCTGCATACCAATGAACCGTTGAGTCATCGAAATCAAGTATACCGAGAGTTTTGTTTTCAAACATCACATTATCGAGTTCAAAATCATAATGAATGATACCGTAGTTCTCGTTTGAAATGGTCAACTCTTCTATCCATTTCAGGAGCCTGTTACATTCTCTGTACGCAGCAGGCTCCCGATCCCGGAGTACGCTTTTTGCTTCAACCAAACGTTCTTTCCAACTTGGTCGATTAATCTTAAAGCTCTCTGGAAGCTGCTTAAAATGTTCATGAAGATTTCCAAGTGCCTTCCCCCATAAATATAGCTGCGGGTCTGTCATCTCTTCCAAATCGTGGTGGTTACCTTCCATCGCTTCGAAAACGACAGCATAAAACGTCCCTATATCCCTTTCCGCCACTTCGATAACATTACCCCTTGATGATGTTACCGGTTTAACCACATTCAGTGACGTGTCCCCGAGATACTTTACAATGGCAAGTTCAGCTTCGATTGACGGATAGTCCCTTTCCGAAGAATCATTGAATCTTAGAAAATACCGATTTCCGTCTCGTGTGAATGTTAAAACAAAGTTCGCACTCGCCCTTACAATTGCCACAGAGTCTTCGTCAAACCCCCATGGTTCAAGGATCTTCTCAATGAATGTATCTCCCTCTTTACTGTACAGCCTGCTCATCACTTTTTTCATTGTACTTAATTTCATCATGTTACCGACTTCCCCTCATATGATTATTGAACAATACTCAATAAGCACGGGGCTTTTTCTGCAAAAAAAGGAGAGCCAAATGAAAGATCTCCGGCTCTCCTGACAATTTTCAAGATGATGGTAAAAGGTTCTTGTGATGGAAGCCCTGCGTCCGCCCCATCCAATTTGAATCACAATAATTCATACATAACGGGCAAGGCGGACGAACTTATTGAATTAAAAGACATCTGCCTCACCCCTTCCGATTAAAAGTTACTATTATTATAGACTTGATAATTTTGGAAAACAAGAAGAATTTCTTTTATATCACTTCTAACCTTTTATGCATTCAAACTATCCGCCTTGCGCTCCTGACTCATATGCAGCTGCTTCATTGCAAATCCAGCAATCTGTCTATGCGGGCAGCAGCTCATCACTCAATCTCTACCTTTTCAGAGTGTGATGATTCTTTATTTTGAATATTGACTGTGGTGACAAAGTAAGAATCTCCCTTTTTCGCCGATTCATCAAAAACACTCTTCCGTTCGTGTGCTGAAACGCTGGCTATATGTTCGTAATCTTTTTTACCGGCAGATTTTTTATATACTCTGTACCCCATAACGGTATTATCCTTTACCGAATGCCATGAAATGGAACCGGTATCGAATTTCACTTCCACCGGGGGCTGAGGTGCTGCCGGTTCATTCGAACTGGTTTCAGAAACAAGCTCCGTATACACGACCAGCCGGTCCGGGTAGAGATGTTCGTCATGATTGAACGTGCCTGTACATGTAATAATATTCAGGTTCCGTTTATCGGTTGGTCCGAATATTTTCTCGATTGGCGCTTCGTCACTTGGGTAGCTTTCCTTCGATTTTACTTCATAGGTCCGCTTCATTCCTTTTTCATCCGTGACGATGACCTTTTCCCCTATTTCAATGTTCTTCAAATAGAAGAAGATTGCCGGTCCTTTCTTGCTGTCAACATGCCCTGCAAGGACGGCATTTCCCTTTGCGCCTACTTTTACACCGCGGTCATACCAGCCGACGACATCGGTTTCTTCAGGAACTTCCATCTCCCCATTTTCAAGAAGTCCGACGGGAATGACATTCGTATCGATGTCCATACTTGGAATCTCGACAAGGGAAGGCGTAATTCCTTCTTCTTGAACCTTTACCTGCTCTTCAAGCTCTGTCTTTTTCTTCTTTAAAGAGTCAAGAAGAACAAATTCTTCTTCCGTATGGGCCGTACCCACCCCGCTTTTAGCTTTTTCTTTTTTAGCTGTTGGTGCTGGTTTCTCGTCTGATTGAGCGGTCCGGTCTTCTTTCACAGGTCCGTTCTTGGCGATTGCCTGAAAGCTGACAGCGCCGATCATCAAGACTGTGATCAGTATGATAAGCATTCGTTTCTTCATTGTTTTCCCTCCGTTTAAGAGAAGAGAGAAGAGCAGGACCCTGCTCTTCTCATGGCTCTATGATTATTTTTGATCAGCAAACTTTCTCTTGATGATGATTCCGCCTGCCATCATTGCAACTGCTGTAAATGTGATCCAGGCAGCCATCGGCATTCCTTCTTCTGCTGCTCCACCCATTCCTGTGTTCGGCATTTGTTCCGGCATGTCACTTGATGCAAACTTCTCAGGATTCTGCTTCACAATCGCATCTCCAAGTGCTTTCCCTACACCGAACATGAACGCATATCCTTCACGGAATGTATCAGTGCTTGCTTTATAGTCTTCTGCTACATATGAGTCGAACGCTTTCACAACTTGATCTTCATGTGTTTTAAGTGAAGAGATGGCCGCGTCTTTCGGAAGGTTTCCTTCTGTTGCCGTTGCAAGGAATGTCCCGAATTCTTCTGTGAACATACCCAGGCTGTCTTTCGCTGCCTTCACGCCTTCTTCGTCACCGGCTAATGTCGCGCTCACAAGGTCTGCCTGTGCATTGATGTGCTCACTTGTCCATAACTTCTTGAATTGTGCAGCACCTTCTTCACCATAAATGGATCCGATCGCTTTCGTCCAGGCTTCTGTGTTCATATCTTCTGCCCAAGTCGCAGTATCATAATCAGGCGCTTCGTTGACACCTTTTTGCATGCTCATCGCTGCAAGTGCAAAGTGTTCCGCAGCAAGGTTATTTAATGTAGAGCGCAATTCCGCTGCCGGTGCATCTACTTTCGTGTTATTGAATTTATCAGGCATTTGCGTCACGATCGCTCCGGATAATGCTTTAGAGATATCGAACATTCTGTCGTACCCTTCTTTGAAGTTCGTTTGATATCCTTTGTAATCTTCCTCTACATAGCTGTCAAAGGCCTCGATGACATCCATTTCATGCGCTGTCAAAACTTCTTTCGCTGCATTTTCTGGAAGATTCCCTTCGGTTGCCGTTGCCAGGAATGAGGAGAATTCATTGACGAATTCTTTCACTTCGGCTTCAGCCGCTTTTCTCATCTCAGCATCGTCGGATTTTGCCGCTTCAACGAAATCCGGCGAGTAATCATTATGTCCCGCAAAGATTTCTTCAAATTTTTGAGCCCCTTCTTTACCATAGATCGATTCAATGGCCGGTGTCATATCCAGTGCATTTTGATTCAGTGCCTCATATGCCTGTTTCTCATCCGGTGCATCTTTATAATCCTTCACCATGGCGTTGACTGCCAGTACATAGTGTTCCGAGAGTAACTGGTCCAAAGTGGAGCGAAGATCGGAAGCCGGCGTCACCGCAGTCGGCGTTTCTGCCGCAAAGCTAACCGTTGGAGCTAATAGAGATAATCCTAACATTGGTGCTGCGATTTTTTTAAGTAATTTTGCTTTTTTCATTTTTATACTCTCCTTTTTGTTTTAATTCGTTCTGATAAGCTAACGCAGACGTTTTTGATTTGGATCACTTATTAATAAATTTTTTATTATTGATTATAAAAATTAAATCTATAAACTTAATCTTCCTTACAAATCTTCCGCAGTCCGGATTCTTTTACAAGACACCAACATGCAGCCCTCTAAAGGAATCTATTGGATAGCTGCAATGAAGAAACCGATGCAGATAGTAGAATGCATAAAAAAACGGTCAGCTGCTGATGGCGCTGACCGTTTTCGTTCTTCCCATAAGGACCAATTTATATTAATGACATTTACTTTCCTGATATCGCCTTCTCAATTGAACTTTTTTTTGAAGATCCCCCGAAAAAAAAAGAAGCCTGGCCCCGGGCATTTCTTCACCCGGGCCTCAGCCCCCTTATACTCCCTTACTAAACCTGCCCCTCCGTCAACACATCCTCCATCCGCTTCCGCAGCACAAACTTCTGGATCTTCCCGCTCGCATTCCGCGGCAGCTCCTCCACAAACTCATACTTTCTCGGACGCTTATAGTTTGCAAGACTATCACTATTCTTACACCATTCATCAAGCTCTTCTTCCGTTACGCCCAGATCTTTCTTCACCACGAAAGCCGTCACACTCTCACCCCAGCGGTCGTCCGGCATCCCGACAATCGCGACATCGAGCACGCCATCATGAGCATGCAGCACATCCTCCACCTCGCGCGGATAAATGTTCTCCCCTCCGGAAATGATCATGTCATCGACCCGGTCCTTGATCCACAGGTATCCGTCTCCATCGAGATACCCGATATCACCTGAATGGTACCATCCTCCATGCATCGCTTTTTCCGATGCTTCCTTGCGGTTGAAATAACCCATCATCATGCAAGGCCCTTGAACGATGATCTCACCGCTTTCACCTGGTCCTGCGATATCATCCGGATCACTCGGGCCGTTTTCGTTCGGCTTCACGACCCTGATTTCATGGTTGATACATGCCTGCCCGGCTGCCCCTGCTTTCCGGAGCTGGTCATCTTCAGATAAAAATGTGATTGCCGGCCCCATCTCCGTCATTCCGTATGCCTGTACAAGCTTGATTCCAAGCCTGTCGTGGCACGCATGGACAAGCGACGGCGCCATCGGTGCTGCCCCGTAGAGTCCGAGTTTCAGACTTTCAATATTGTAGTCTGCCAGATTTTCCTGCAGGATCATATTCCACATTGTCGGCGCGGCGAAGAACTTGCTGATTTTCTCGGAATCGATCAGCTCGAGTACTTTCTTCGGATGGAACTGGTGAAGGATGACATTGCGCCCTCCTGCATGGATCCTCGGAAGGAAAGCACAGTGCAGCTCTGCACAATGGAACATCGGCGCTGTCACGAGCCCTACATCTCCAGCCTCCAGTTTCGTGGCCCCGATGACGGAGAGGCTCTGCTCCACCATGCTCCGGTGTTTATGCATGACACCCTTCGGCCGGCCTGTCGTCCCGCTTGTATACATGATTGCATAGAGGTCGTTCTCATCGACTTCCGCCTTCGCATCTGTCGGTTTCGACGCCTTCACTTTTTCATGATAACTCGCGGCATAATCAGGCGTTTCCGCGTCAATGTACCAGAAAGCCATTTGCGGGAACCTGTTTTCAATCGAAGCAATGACAGGTTCGACCGCCTTCTCAAACAGTACGACTTTCGGGGCGGCATCGGTCAGGATGAACGCCACCTCTTCGGTTTGCAGCCGGAAATTGATCGGGTTGAACACCGCCCCGATTTTTGCGCATGCG
The DNA here is from genome assembly GCA_051294195.1 of Bacillus sp. BKU_1. GTDB lineage: Bacteria > Bacillota > Bacilli > Bacillales > Bacillaceae_B > Rossellomorea. The sequence goes on from CP193985.1 coordinate 990,322, forward strand.
AAGAACGCGGTCCCGAGCTCCTCGGTATTGAACATGAACGTCGACACCCTGTCCCCCTTCTTCACACCCTCCGCCATCAGCGCATTCGCCAGCCGGTTCACCTCGTCACTCCATTCCCTGTATGTAAAACGGAGACCTTTCCGCACATCATAGAGCGCTTCCTTGTCCGGGGACTTCATTACCGTCAGGTCAAAAATCCTGCCAATCGTCGTACTCATTTACATTCCTCCCTGGGATAAGTTTGAACGATCCACACCTGCCGCTGCTTCGTGCTGTTTACATTTACCATACACACTATTAGAATATTCTGCAAATTAACCCCAAACCCTTTTCATTTATCAGAGAAACTTATCTGCTAATATGGTAAAATTTAGATAACAAATCATAGAAAGGGATGTTTCCATGGAAGTAATCCTCATCAGCGCATTTTCTGCCTTCATCATCGCCATGACTGTCTTTTACATCATAAAGGCACTGAGGATCGCTTATAAACGAAACGAACTGACGCTAAGAAAATTCATCCTCTATACTGCTTCTTCCGTCATAACCGGCCTGATCATTGCTTCTATACTGCCTTTCGGATATGGCAAGATTTTTTCCCTGATTACATAACAAAGGCCGTCCCTCACCATTCGGCGCGAGGGACGGCCTTTAAGCTCATTTCATTAGTTTTTCATCTACTTCCCATAAAAGGTTTCTCGCTTTTATGAACTCTTCCTGAAGATGATCAGGAATTTTCTCCACTTGGGCAGGATCCTTAATTCCTGATTGCACCATGATCTGTTCATACATCATCAAAGCGTCAATATATCCTTCATATTCCTCCTGAGAAAGTGCCTCCTTACTCGAGCGCTGTCCGTTCAGTTTGTCAAAATAAGGCTGGATTTCGAACAGGACTTCCCTCAGCTCTTTCAATCGCTGCTGGGGCACCAGTGAATAGTCGATGTTCCCATTACGGTCCCCATAATCCACTTTGGCACTGATCACGACATCCAGCAATTCCTTGAACTCCTTATAGTCTTCCTTCCCGAGTTCTCCCTGAGCCTGGGACAGTTTTGCATTGAATAATAGATACCCTTCCATCGTCGCACCGAAAAAATGCTTTTTCACGTTCTGAAATGTTCCGTAGAGTTCGTCAGCCAGCAGCGTCTGACAGGCAAATGCGGTTGTTGGGACGATGAGAGAGGCTGCCAGGACTGCTGTAAGTACCTGTTTTTTCACCCAGCCTGTGCTGCCCTTTCTTTCCCGCTTCGCCCTTTCCACTCCCCTGACGGAACGTTCATGCAATCGCGACGGGATCGCAATCTTATTGATCTCCTGCTTGATAGGATTCATCCTTCTCACCCTCCTCATATTCTTTCCGCATTTTCCCCATAGCGCGGTACAGGATGGATTTCGCTGTCCCAAGCGGGATGGAAAGCGTTTCTGCGATCTCCCTGAATGAATAGCCTTCATAGAAACGCAATAAAACCGTACTCTTCTCTTCTGCGTTCAGTTTTTCAATCATTTCCTTAAGCGAAATCGCCGCAAGCGGATCTGCTTCTGCTCCCATAAACTGTTCGTAATCGGGGATCAACGGCACAACATTTTTATTCTTTTTGAGCAGATCCAAAGAACACGTGATGGTAATCCTGATCAGCCACGTCTTCACATATTGGGGTTTCTTGATTGTCTCTATATTCTTGAAGGCCCGGTACGCCGTCTCCTGTACTACATCCAGCGCATCCATTTCATTTTTCACATACACAAAAGCCATCCGGTACAGGTCTTCCTCATACAATTGAAAAAGTTTGATGAACGCTTTGTCATCACCCTTCTGAGCTTTTCTGACTAACTTGTCGATGGCGGGTCACCCTCTTTTCAATTAGCTTTTATATACATTAGACAGCTGGTTGATTGATTTGGCTTAAATTTCCGATTAAAAAAATCCATAAAAAAATCCGTCAGCCCCAGCTCACGGAAAAAACAGGGCAGGGTACCTGTCCCCCCGACCCGCTCAGCTCCCCCGCACTCTCCACCATTTCTCACCGATTGCGTACACCAGGATCATCAGCATGCCGACAACCAGCGCGACAGCGAGCCCGACCAATCCTGCGAGACCGGCCCATCCCCTGACCGTCGCCTGAAAAAGGAGTTCGAACCCGAATCCTCCGAGGATGATGGCAAGCGGGACATTATACGGAAATAACCTCTTCCATAAAACAATCAGCAAAAGAGTAAAGAAACCCAATATTACAGCAAACACCGATAAATCTTGGTCCCAGCGATTCACTATCGATGACTGCATCTCGTCAAGCTCTTCAGAAGCCGCGTTCCGCAGGCTCCCGAATGTCTCGCCCGCTAACACCATTCCGCATAAAACCATTAGCCCAAACACCGTCCAATTTACACTTTGAGCCGTTTTTTTCGCACTCAAGTGATCTCCCCCTTTGCGTTATTTCTTCCATCCATCTTACACGTAATTCCATAATAATCCAATTGATATTTTCATAAAAAAGAGGACCATACGGCCCCCAACACTATTTATACTTTTAAATGCAGCACATGCTGCGGCCCTTTTGGCCCCACATATTCTTCCCCTTCATCCACAAATCCGGTCTTCAAATACAAATTGATCGCGGCAGTATTCCGTTTATTCACACCAAGCACCACTTCATCGACCTCGGGAAGATGATCCCTGACGAATGCCGGCAGCAATCTCAGTCCTTTTTTAGCAAGGCCCTTTCCCTGCCGCCCCGAATCGATCGAGAACGAAGTCAACAGCCTGGCACACTCATTCTCACTGTACTTATGCAGTTTCTCCCCGTCTTCCAATGCAAAATAACCGACCGGCTCCCCGTCCTCCAAAATCAGGACGTGTGCGGTGTGTGGCGAAATATGAGGATTATGTATTTTCTCCAGGGGCATACTGGTGAATTCCAATTGCTCCTCCGGCAGATGAAAATCCGCCAGCTGCTTTTTATGTTTCTCTTTATACTGTGTCAACTTGATTGTTCCCATGTTCATTCCTCCAACTTTTCCATCCCGGTTTTATAACGTTACTTTAATATCCCCAAATACTCCACCCAAGGGCCAACATCCTTCCGGTAGCGGTTTGAAAAAACCCTTACAACCTGGTAGATATGGGTTAAATCATGTACCACCCAGGTCGAAATCAGTTCGCGGGCACTCACCTTCCCGAAAGCAGGATGGAGCCCAGTCGAATTAAGGGAATGGCCCTCTTCCACGAATAACTTTTTCAGTTCGGACACATTTGCTGTTCTGAGCGACGCAAACTCACCGAGCTTCTCCTCAAGTCCCTTTCCCGGTACCCCGTCCACATGTGAAAAACGGTCAAATACCGGAAACACCCTGCCCTCACCTTCTTGCAGGATCATCTTAACCCTCGGGATCCAATTGTTCTTCTCTCCTTCAATCAAGTGTTCCACAACCCCGACCGCATTCCAGGTGTCCTCCCCTTCATTACATTCAAGCCAGCCTTCAGATAAACCTGAAAGTAATCCACCCAATGTCTTCGGCGTCCTTTCCAGAATCTCGATTGCCTCATTTAATTCAAAGTTCACAAGCTTCTCCCCTTCAACATAACTATAGAATGCCATACCTCAGGATTACTTTACCAAGCCAGCCCTCAGATTGACACCAAACTCCATATACGCCTTCAAACAGCTCAACATATAGACCCATCCTTCTTTGTTGTCCACCAGCTGCCCGATGAAGTTTTCATCCCGGTCATCAAATCCCTCTTCATGGACTTCCACGATCGTACTGTCTTGTTCTGACGGAAATAGGTTAATGGTGACAATATGACCTTCTGCCCATCCGAACACAATTTTTTCATTTTCCATGATTTCTTTGATCTGTATCTTGCCCTCCGCATTGTATTCTTCATATCTCAGGGTAATCGTCTTTCCTACTTCCCATCTTTCCGAACTCGAAGAAAACCAGAAACGCCCGATTTTTTCAGGATCGACAAAAGCCTCAAAGATTTTTCCTGCCGGTTTCCGGATGTTCATTTTCGTCGTATTGTTCACTTTCCCCAGCTCTCTTTCAAGTTTGATTACTTAAAAATCTCTTTACTATTCATTTCGATAACGATCAAAGACTCTCCTACCAGAAAATACGAATTCCTTAAAAAGGCCGTGTATATAATAATGTGGACGTACAAAAGCTTCACGCTTTTCATCCAGAGTGCTGTCCAATATAATAGAAAGTAAGAATTTTCATAATTATTCTACTCCTTATGTGAAGTATCACTTTTTCAAAAAAGAAAGGGGAATGGGAATGGAAAACAATCACAGGCCAGATCAGAAAGAACACTCGGCAGCTTCGGGGGAGTGCCCTGTCACCCACCACAAGGACACGGCGATCACGACAACGACGGATCCGCGCGGGACCACGAATAAAGATTGGTGGCCGAATATGCTGAACCTCGGCATCCTCCGCCAGCATGACCGGAAATCGAATCCGATGGGAGAAGATTTCAACTACCGGGAAGAGTTCTCAAAGCTGGATTACGATGCCCTGAAAAAAGACCTTCACTCCCTGATGACGGACAGCCAGGATTGGTGGCCGGCCGACTACGGTCATTACGGTCCATTCTTCATCCGAATGTCCTGGCATGCAGCAGGTACATACCGCGAAGGCGACGGACGCGGAGGAAGTTCATCGGGTTCGCAGCGATTCGCACCGCTGAACAGCTGGCCTGATAACGTCAACCTGGATAAGGCACGGCGCCTTTTATGGCCGATCAAACAAAAGTACGGCAACAAGATTTCCTGGGCCGACCTGCTTGTACTCACCGGGAATGTCGCGCTTGAGTCGATGGGCTTGAAGACATTCGGCTTCGGTGCAGGACGCGAGGATATCTGGCATGCGGAAGAAGATGTCTATTGGGGCACCGAGAAGGAATGGCTGGCGGACAACCGCTATTCCGGGGACCGCGACCTTGAAGATCCGCTTGCCGCCGTTCAAATGGGGCTCATCTATGTCAATCCGGAAGGACCGAACGGAGAGCCGGATCCACTCGGCAGCGCGCGCGACATCCGCGATACTTTCGGTCGGATGGCGATGAATGATGAAGAAACGGTGGCCCTTATCGCTGGCGGACACACATTTGGAAAGGCCCACGGCGCCGGTGACGCGTCCCACGTCAGTGACGATCCAGAAGCAGCGACGATGGAAGCACAGGGACTTGGCTGGCAAAGCAGTTATAAGAGCGGAAAAGGCCGCGACACGATTTCAAGCGGTGTAGAGGGTGCATGGACAACGAATCCGACCACATGGGATAACGGCTACTTCGACCTTCTGTTCGGATATGAGTGGGAGCTGACGAAGAGTCCTGCCGGCGCGTCGCAATGGGCACCGGTCGATATGACGGAAGAACATATGGCGCCTGACGCAGAAGACCCGTCTATCCGCGTGAAGACAATGATGACGACGGCCGATATGGCCCTGCGCATGGATCCCGATTATGAAAAGATAGCCCGCCGGTTCCACCAGAATCCGGATGAATTCGCCGACGCCTTCTCCCGCGCATGGTTCAAGCTCCTTCACCGCGACATGGGGCCGAAAGCGCGCTACATCGGCCCTGAGGTTCCAGATGAAGAACTGATCTGGCAGGATCCGGTGCCGGCGGTCGATTATGACCTGTCCGACGCAGAAATTGCTCAATTAAAGGAAACAATCCTCGATTCCGGATTATCCGTGAGCGAACTCGTGAAAACAGCCTGGGCATCCGCAAGCACATTCCGCGGCTCCGACATGCGCGGGGGCGCGAACGGCGCCCGTATCCGCCTCGCCCCGCAGAAAGACTGGGAAGCGAACGAACCGCAGCAGCTTGAAAAAGTGCTCGGTGTCTTCGAAGAGCTCCAAAGCGGTCTGGACAAGAAAGTCAGCCTTGCCGACCTCATCGTCCTCGGCGGATGTGCAGCTGTTGAAAAAGCCGCCAAAGATGCCGGCTTCAATGTCACTGTCCCATTCACACCGGGGAGAGGCGACGCCGCACACGAGCAGACCGATGTCGACAGCTTCAAGGTGCTGGAGCCTGTTTCAGACGGATTCCGCAACTACCAGAAGAAAGAATACTCGGTCAGTCCTGAAGAAATGCTCGTCGACAAAGCACAGCTCCTTGGCCTGTCAGCACCTGAAATGACCGTATTAACAGGCGGCATGCGCGCACTCGGTGCCAACCACGGAGGTACAGCACACGGTGTCTTCACAGACAGAGTCGGCACTTTGACCAACGACTTCTTCGTGAACCTCCTTGACATGGGCATCGAATGGAAACCGGCCGGATTCAACCAGTACGAAGGCCGCGACCGCAAAACAGGTGAAGCCGTCCGCACGGCTACCCGCTTCGACCTCGTCTTCGGTTCGAACTCTGAACTCCGGGCGCTCGCCGAAGTCTACGCACAGGACGACAACAAAGAGAAGTTCGTCCGTGACTTCGTTGCAGCCTGGGTGAAAGTGATGGATGCAGACCGGTTTGATGTGAAGTATAAATAAGATAGAAGGGTCCGGGACCGGTACAGGTGATTTCTCCTGCCGGGGCCGGACCCTTTTTAAAATTGGTAAAATAGCTGCCGATCCAAGAAATTAAAAATGGTGCCTCCTCCATCGGTCAAGACATTCTTTCAGTACATTCCCGTCAAAAAAAAAGGATTCTTTCATCAAATAGTAGAAAATTGAACAACATCTCATCTACAAAATAGAATTTATTATCGATTTCCCGACATTTATTATTATCGATATCTTTGGATTTATTAGCGAAAATCGCAATCCTATTATCGAAAAGCCGGATCCGCTTTAAGCTATTATCAAATCATAAGGTTTATAAGCGATTAAACGTCATTAAGAACGAATGTGCCCTCTTATTATCAAAAATCCAGCCGAATTTATGACTCACCATGACCTGCACCCCACTGCGCCGTTCCCCAACGATGCATCTCCTCCAATAAAGGTCTCAGCGTCAATCCCTTCTCCGATATCGAATACTCCACCCTCGGCGGGACTTCATTGTACTGCTTCCGGTCAATCAGCCCATCCCCCTCGAGCTCCTTCAGCTGCTGGCTCAGCATTTTATGGGTGATTCCGGGCAGGAGCCTCCGCATTTCGTTGTAGCGCCGTGTTCCGTCATAGGCCAGATGCCAGAGAATCACCGGCTTCCACTTGCCCCCGATTTTCCCCAGTGTATATTCAATCGAGCATTTCAGCTTTCCGTTTTCATCCACAGTGATCGAACCGCTCATCCCTGTCCCCACTCCTTCCTTACCTTTTGGGTAGTATCTCTCCAAAAAGTGCATACTTTTGAGAAGAAGAATAACCCTCTATACTATTGATTGTCAAACAAATGAAGGAGGAATTCTAAAAATGATAGGTTACCCAAGGAACTTTTCACATATCGGCCTGTCTGTCCCGAATCTCGACAAAGCCGTCAAATTCTACACTGAAGTATTAGGCTGGTACACAATCATGGAACCTTCGGATGTCCATAACGACGATTCAGCCATCGGACAGATGTGCCGGGATGTTTTCGGTGACGACTGGGAGACTTTCCGCATCGCCCACCTTTCAACAGGCGATAAAATCGGAGTCGAACTCTTCGAATTCCCGCAAAACGAACAGCCGGAAAACAATTTCGAATACTGGAAAACGGGTATCTTCCACTTCTGCGTCCAGGACCCGGACATCGAAGGGCTCGTCGAGAAAATTGTCCAAAACGGCGGCAAGCAGCGAATGCCGATCCGCGAATACTATCCTGACGACAAGCCGTATAAAATGGTCTACGTCGAAGATCCATTTGGTAATATTTTCGAGATTTACACCCACAGTTATGAGCTGACGTATTCTGAAGGGGCATACTAAAATGTAAAAGGACGGCAGTCACCGTGTGACAGCCGTCCTTTTTTAATGAAGTTGCGCTTCACTTTAAGGCGCTTCATTTTTAAAACATAAGCCGGGCCCGGTTCAATGACCGGAGCCGGGCTCAGTCGACTTACTTATTTTCCCAATCCAAAAACTTCACGCATACAGGCTCTGGTACTTTGACACCTGATTGCAGAAGCTCGAGCCTGCCGGTTTCTTCATTCCTTGCGAACAAGGCCATCGTGTTCGATTTCTGATTGGTCGCGACGAGGAATCCGCCTGTCGGGTCCATTACAAAATCACGGGGCCAGTTTCCTTCCGTCGATGTCCAGTCCACAAATGTCAGTTGGCCGGAATCCTGTTCGGCCTTAAAGACCGCAACTGTGTTATGACCGCGGTTGCCGGCATACACATAGCTGCCGTCAGGGGATACATGAATCGCACTTCCGTCATTCGTTTCATTGAAATCCTCAGGAATCGTCGGGATATACTGTTGCTCAGAAAAGCTGCCGTCACGTTCATCATAGTGCAGCACAAGCACCTCAGAGCTTAGCTCCGTCATCACATAAGCAAATTTCCCGTTTGGATGGAACGCAATATGCCTCGGGCCGCTTCCCGGCTTCGTTTCGAATACGGCAGCCTCGCTTAACTCCCCTTGATTGACGGCATACGTGTAAATGCGGTCGCTCCCAAGGTCGATCGCGATGACGTACTTCCTGTCAGGGGTGAAGCCTGCATAATGCATATGGGGCTTCTCCTGTCTTTCATGCGGGCCGGATCCCACGTGTTCGATGCTTGAAACAAGCTCTTTCAGTGCACCGTCTTCATTCGTCAGCCAGGATTCAATCATCTTCGTATGATAGTTCGCAGCCACAACGGTACGGCTCCCATGATCAACGCTGACATGGCAAGGATTCGCTCCAGGTGTGCTGTCGCTGTTCAATTTCGTCAGCTCCCCTGTTCCGGAGTTGACCGAAAACGCCGTGACACCTCCGTTTTCACCCTCTTTTGAGACAGCATAAAGATTCTTCCTGTCACCGCTCACCGTCACATAAGTGGGATTGTCCACTTCAGCGGCAAGCTTCACATCCGTTATTTCTTTCTTATCTGTATCCAGCGTGAACTGATACACGCCTTTACTTTCCTGTTTCGTATATGTACCAACGTATCCAATCATTTTTGTCATTGTATGAACACTCCTTGTGTGCTTTTAAAAAATTGACGCATTCACTCTTTCCTTACTATAACAAAAAAATCAGGCAGTATAAAAATGTGACCGCCTGATTTTCCCAGGTGACACGTTTTTTATGATTCCCTTTTAAATGGCAGCCGGGTCACGGTACCTGTCCCCCCGTCCCGCCTACTTTGGAATGATGTCCACGAAGAGGAAGCGGCCGCGTTCCGTTCCTGGGTCCGGGGTGACCCTCTCTTCACCCAGCTCGTACTTTATTGGAGACTTGAAGTTCGGTCCGTTAAATACAAAGGAGTGGAATTCGCCGTTTTCGCCGCAGATATCTCTGCTCGCGACCGGATAATCTGTTATGAAGGACTCATCATAGACCCTTCCGGCGAAGGAGCGGTCGATCTGATCCATGTCGACGCATGTGATGACGGTTTGAAAGCCGAGATCGATGAAATCGAGGGAAATCTCCCCTACAGGTCGTCCCCATAGCGGGAAGACTGGCGTGATGCCCGTCCCTTCCATCATTTTTTCCCGGTACTCGCGTACATCCGCCAGATGGATATCGCCGAATACGATATGTGTGATCCCGTCGGCCTGCATATTGGAGACCGCCTGCTGCATCCGTTCCTGATACACCTCATTCGTGCATCCTTCCGGGATCCACACTTCCCTGAGCGGAATCCCGAGCGAATCCGCCTGCTGTTTCAGCAGTTCGTGCCGGACGCCGTGGATCGACACGCGGTCGAATCCTTCTGTCAGGATGACGAACAGGGAGTCCACTTCGTATGCAGGATCCTGCTGTATTTTATAAAGCGCAAGCGTTGAATCCTTCCCGCCGCTGAATCCGATTGCTGTTTTCATGCTGAGTCCTCCTTTATTTCTTTTCTTTTTCCATGAATGGGAACTACACAATAAACATGTCAAACCCTTCTACAAAACCGTTAATTTGTCTTTTTTATAAAAAAACTCTCTTACTCTACCCAAAGGATAACATATTCATGGTTCCCTGATGCTCAGCTGCTCCCTCATACCGGTTAATTGTGCCGGAACACCTTACCAGATTAATTGCGCCACAAATCACCATAATTGCGCCACTTGTCGAAAAATCTCTATGAATTAGATGAAACTGCCATTTCCAGTCTGCACGATCCCTTACATGATCAATGAATAGCTTCAAGTCTCTGGCCCAGCCGATTCCGCTTTTAGATTGATCCAGCTCCGGCAGCTAGAGACATATTACTTAAGCCAAATCTGCAACGAAGGCAAAGACCGCCTTCCCGTCTGATTCGTCTTAAGCCCCACGCCTCTTGCAAATGTGTACTCCGCTTAAAGTATTGATTTCTGTATTAACAAAGAATATGATGGGAAGGGAAGAATGTCGAGAAAGGATTTTATGAATGAAAAAAGACTTTAAAGAAGAGGTCCAGTCAAGACGGACCTTTGCAATCATATCCCACCCTGATGCAGGGAAAACAACGTTGACGGAACAGCTTTTGCTGTTCGGAGGAGCGATCCGTGCCGCCGGGACCGTCAAAGGGAAGAAATCAGGCAAGTTCGCAACATCTGACTGGATGGAAATTGAAAAGCAGAGAGGAATCTCGGTTACATCATCTGTAATGGCATTTGATTATGATGATTACCGGGTTAACATCCTGGACACTCCGGGTCACCAGGATTTCTCTGAAGATACGTATCGGACCTTGATGGCAGTTGACAGTGCCGTGATGATCATTGACTCTGCGAAAGGGATTGAAGCCCAGACCCTGAAACTGTTCAAAGTCTGCCGTATGAGAGGGATTCCGATCTTCACCTTCATTAACAAGCTCGACCGTCAGGGACGTGAACCGCTTGAATTATTGGAAGAACTTGAAGAAGTACTTGGAATCCAATCGTATCCCATGAACTGGCCAATCGGAATGGGTAAAGAGTTTCTTGGGATTTACGATCGTTTCCACAATCGGATTGAACAATTCCGTGTTGAAGACGAGGACCGCTTCATACCTCTTAATGATGAAGGGGAAATCGCCGGGGAACACTCCCTGAAGGATAATAATCTTTATAATCAAACACTGGAGGATGTTCTTCTCCTTAACGAAGCAGGAAACGATTTTTCCCGTGAGCGGATTGCGAGCGGTGAGCTTTCGCCTGTGTTCTTTGGAAGCGCACTGACAAACTTTGGTGTCCAGACTTTTCTTGAGACGTATTTACAGTTTGCACCGTCACCTCAGCCGAGAAATTCGGACATAGGCGAGGTGGATCCCGTCAATGAAGAATTCTCAGGGTTCATCTTTAAGATCCAAGCCAATATGAATCCCGCCCACCGTGACCGGATTGCCTTCCTGCGCATCTGTTCCGGACAGTTTGATAGAGGGATGTCGGTAAACCTCCCAAGGACCGGGAAAAATATAAAACTGGCTCAATCGACGCAGTTTCTTGCTGACGACCGCAGTACAGTGAATGAAGCTGTAAGCGGGGACATTATCGGAATTTACGATACTGGTACGTATCAAATCGGCGATACCCTTACTGCAGGAAAGAAACCATTCCAGTATGAAAAACTGCCGCAGTTTACCCCTGAACTATTTGTAAGGGTAACTGCTAAAAACGTAATGAAGCAGAAGCACTTTCAAAAAGGGATCTTGCAGCTCGTACAGGAAGGTGCCATTCAATACTATAAGACAAGAACTGAAGATGTCATCCTCGGCGCAGTCGGCCAGCTCCAATTCGAAGTTTTCGAACACAGGATGAAAAATGAATACAATGTTGATGTCCGAATGGAGCCGATCGGTTCAAAAATCGCCAGATGGATCGAAAATGAAGAAGACGTAAAAGAAACGATGTCCAGTTCAAGAAGTATGCTGGTTAAAGACAGGCACGAAAATCTTGTCTTCTTATTTGAAAACGACTTTGCCATGAGATGGTTCTCAGATAAGCATCCTGACATAAAGCTGTACAGCCTGATGTAATAAAAAACCTTCAAAGAGAAACTCTTTGAAGGTTTTTTTGCTTTTTCAGGAGTTATCATTAGTAATGAATAGGTAAAAAGGTCTATGATGGAAGAAGGGTTAATATTTGGAAATGGGGCGTTATGATGAATATTGGATGTGCAAACTGCAGTACTACGATGAATTTCTATGAAACCGGTAATCTTTTTTTATCTCATGCACAAAGCAGTGACAAACCTTTTAAAGAAGCAGTTCAAAGAGATGATAGCACATATGTATACGCCTATCATGAGATTGACTCGCTTTACGGGATGCTGGAGGCCGCAGAGCATACACTGATTGAGCAAGGGTGGACCTGCAGTATTTCGAATTCTGATGAACCGGGTGAGTATCATTCTGCAGGGGATTTCCTTAATAAGATGAAATACAGGGATATGATAGAGCTGATTCAAGAAGGTGAATTCGTGAGTTACCTCCAGCCGATCATGGAGCTTGGGAAATATGAATTGTTTGCGTACGAAAGTCTTCTCCGCAGTGCAGACCCTTCAAGGAGCATAAATCCCGGAGAATTGTTCAAAGCTGCTGAAATGACGGGATTTCATTCCATGCTTGATCAGCGTGCAAGGAAAACGGCGATTGAGAGCCGTGTAGGAAATATTGAAAGAGGTGTGAAAAGCTTTATTAATTTTCTTCCATCAACGATTTATAATCCTGAGTACTGCCTGAAACACACTTTTCATATTGTAGATAAGTACGGGGTGAATCCTGAGGATCTGGTGTTTGAAGTTGTTGAAACAGAGAAGATAGAGGATGTATCCCATCTTAAGTCCGTACTCGAAGTCTATAAACGTGAGGGAATGAAAGTGGCCCTGGATGATGTCGGATCCGGGTTTGCGACAATTGAAATGCTTTCTCTCCTGCAGCCTGATATTGTCAAGATTGACCGGTCGTATATTTCAGGGTGCGATGTTAATTCAGACAAACAGCAATTTCTGAAAACAGTGATCCATACTGCGGGGGAATTGGGCATATCCGTATTAGCTGAAGGTATTGAACGAAAAGAAGAGCTGGCATTCTGTAAAGATATCGGAGTCAACTATGGTCAGGGATACCTGATCGGCAAGCCAGCCCTGGTCCCGGAAAAGCCGTTGATCTCTGCGCTGTAATAATCAAATCTAGGTAAAACTCCATTAAGTTTAACGGATTTCGAATACAAAAAAGAATAAACACACCAATCAGCAGTCCTATTCAAAACTGAATGAGATTGCTTCTTTTTGTTGAAATATATAGGGGTAAATAAGATAAACGGTGTTTCCGCCCTGAATTTCTCACCCTTTTTACAGGAGGGCATAATTTTTTGACAGAAATACAATAGGTGTGCTTCAAATGATTTTTTACCTAACAGGAGGTGGGGGGTTCAGGCAGATGAATAAAGCAGACATTTTTTCGAGTGTGAGTATCCTCTGATTGTTTAATAACGGGAATATTTCCCGTTATCCTGCGGTATCTTGCCGGGTTCGGGGGATATAAGGGGAGTTTTTCCCGTTAAGTCAACGGATCACGGTCAATAATCATGCATTGGAGTAAATAGGAGGAATTTTTTCCTCTATTTACTCCGTATTTTGTACTAATCTTTAAATAAGAGGAATTTATTCCCTTATTTTATGTGAATTATTGTATGGCCGGAAAGCTGACCTCTGCTTATCTTGATATGAAAAAAGTTTGGAGCATATGTCTCCAGGCTTTTTTCTAGTCTGATCTTCCCGTCAGATTGCTTAAAGCGGATTACTAAACGAAATCAATGTTAATTCATCTTTTGTACTTCAAAACAGAACCCCTTAACATGCGTCATGGAGTTTTTAAATAAAACTTATTGACTTCCCTTCACATCATGGTAAAATAATTATTGTAAACAATTACTTTAGTGCATAAAAGCTTAAAAGCGTTCAAGTGTGAAAATAAATAACAATGTCTCGAACAACGCAGTAGGACCTCATTTGACAGCAGCCAGAGACTAAGCGGAAGGTGAAAGCTTAGGTCAAAGATGATCTGAATTACATTGTTCATAAAAGTTTCTTCATCGTTGGCTTTTATAAAAGAGACTGTTTTATGAAGCGGAAGTATACAGTCTATGTCTTGAGATTGTATCTTCAACTAGGGTGGTACCGCGGAGAAACTCTTCGTCCCTATTCCAGGGAAGAGGGGTTTTTTCTGTTTTCTGCACATGCTAAAGCTAATAATAACGACACACATACAAAGGGAAGTGACAACAAGTGTTAAATATCAAACCAGTCAAACAGCCAAAATTAATTGAAGCAATTGCCATCTTACTAATCATACTTGCTACAATCAGCTTCAGCATCATCCGTTTGGAAGCTGTACCTCATATACCGATCCTCATTTCTTTATTCATTCTCATGATTTATGGTTTCATTCGCGGAATGAAATTTAAAGATATTGAAGAAGGGATGATCCACGGGGCGCAAGGGGGACTTGGAGCCGTGTTGTTATTCATTTTCATCGGTCTCCTCATCAGCAGCTGGCTGATAAGCGGAACGATTCCGACATTGATGTTCCACGGATTCGATCTGGTTTCACCTCATATCTTTTATGCAGTAGCCTTTCTTCTGACTTCATTGAGCGGAGTGATGATCGGCAGCTCACTGACAACAGCGGCGACCATCGGGGTGGCCATGATCGGAATCGGTGAAGCGATGGGGTTATCCTTGGCAGTTACTGCAGGGGCCATCGTATCAGGTGCATTTTTCGGGGACAAGATGTCTCCGCTGTCTGATACGACGAATCTTGCGTCATCCATTGTGAAAGTGGATCTGTTCACCCATATACGCAATATGGCATGGACGACAATTCCCGCATTCATCATCACTCTGGTTGTGTTTCTCCTCTTATCACCGGGGAAGCAGCAGGTTGACCTTGCTGGACTGCAGGCGATCCAGGATGGGTTGAGTCAATCAGGACTCATTCATTGGTACAGCTTCATCCCTGTCGTCCTGTTATTGCTCCTTATAGTGTTTAAGGTCCCTGCCTTGCTTGCGCTTGCAATCAACGTTGCGGTTTCAGTGGGCATTTCATTCTTTCATTCCTCTATGGGGGTCAAAGAGATATTTTCAGTGCTCTTCTCCGGATTTACGTCTAAAACCGGGGTGGAAGCTGTGGATTCGTTATTGACCCGCGGCGGGGTGGAAAGCATGATGTTCACGATTTCTTTAGTCATCCTTTCCTTGAGTCTTGGAGGGCTGCTGTTCAAGCTGGGAGTGATTCCTGTCATTCTATCGAAATTGTCCGGGGTGATCGGTTCTGCAAGACGTACTATCTTTGCTGCCGCTCTTTCTGCGATCGGCGTCAATGTGGTTGTCGGTGAACAGTATCTGTCGATTTTGTTGACTGGTGAAGCATTTCAATTGCAGTTCAAGAAGCTCGGCCTTCATCCCAAGAACTTATCCAGGACCCTGGAAGATGCAGGAACAGTGGTGAATCCTTTAGTTCCCTGGAGTGTTTGCGGAATCTTCCTGACAGACGTCCTGGGTGTATCAACCGTCGAATACCTCCCGTTCGCCGTTTTCTGCATCGCATCTCCTCTGATTACCATTCTATACGGGTTTACGGGGTGGACAATCAAACGGGAAAATACAAACATAAATCCTGCAGTTAATCAGTGAGAAGATTTAAAAAAAGACTGCTCCAATCCGATAGGCCAGTTCCTGGCTATTCGTGACGGGGCAGTCTTTTTTGTGAGGTATCGGGCCGGAGTTTAAAGAAGCGGCGGTAAACATGCCTGCCGGTCTGAATCAATAAGAAGTGGAGTGAAGGGAGTACCAAAATGTAAACCGGCTCCTTTACGGACAGGATCCCCCGGTCCGCCATTGTAATCTCTATAGTAGTCAGGAACACGACCGTCATAATGGCAAATGGAAATTCCCTGTTGCGATAATAAATGATAAGTGAGTACAGATAGGATGAGAAAAATAGATAAACAAAATTCCCGGTAATATTATTTCTCATCTCTTCAGTAAATACCGGTATAGGCAGTTCATACAGACCCAGCAAGGAGGACAAAATCCAGCCTCCGGTTTGAGCAAGGGCAAGCACTGCGAAGAACAGGGTCGTGAATTTGAAGCCGTGCGACCTGCCCTCATCAAGTCGGTTCCACCAGAACTTTGAGAGTATTACGGTCAATATCAGGAACAGCGAAGTGTAAATCGATCTCCACCAAAAATGGACATACACATCCAGATATAAGAAAAGCGTTTCAATCATGAAAAACAGACCAATAATAAAGAGCATCCATCTTATTCTTAATTGAGTGACGGCGATGAAGGTGATGGCAACCGGAACGGCGAAGGCCTGTGAAACGACCGATCCCAGTACACTGTCATTATATTCATTGGCCAGAATCCCCGGGTCATACTCATAGCTTTTAAACAGGATAAAAATGATGAATTCAAATAAAAAAGCAAGGCCGCAGATAAATAGCCAAAATAACAGTATCAAGTGAGATTTATCACGATGTTTTGAAATTGTATAAATTAAAAGGAAGAGACTAAAAATGGTTAAGACCGCAAATGGAACCCAATTTGGCATTATTTTACTCCTTCGTCCAAGGATACACTTATATTTCGCAAAAGCGACTCAAAATATTTATTTGGTGACCAATGTGTGAACATTTGAACGACCGGCGTGTTTATTATTGAAGGTTGCGGAGGAAGCACTTATGATAAAACTAACTGCATTTTATTACATATGATCGATCGCTGCCTGGTATGAAGTAAGTATACATAGATAAAAGGTGATCATTATAACAGAAGTCCTAGAAAGGGGAGAAGCATCATTGAAGATCAGTGATTTTTCAATACGCCGTCCAGTGTTTACGGTCGTGACGATGTTATTAATATTGATTTTAGGGGGAGTATCCCTCTCCAGAATTCCGTTAAAGCTCATTCCTGATCTGAATCCCCCTGTAGGGGTAGTAGTGACCAATTATCCGGGTGCCAGCCCCGAGGAGGTCGTGGAGAAAGTTACAAAACCATTGGAAGAAAACCTATCCACACTTCCTGGAATGAAAAATATCCAATCTACTTCAAGGGAAGGCTCAAACTTCATTCTCCTCGAATTTTCCTGGACGACCTCCATTGATGAAATTGAAAATGACGTTCTCCAGCGCATCGATCAATCTCCTCTCCCGGACGGGGCGCAGGAACCAAGGTTCTTAAAATTTGATCCTGCCCAGTTCCCCATCATCCAGGTATCGCTTAGAGAAGAGGGGGACGGCAGCAATTTAAAAGCACTTTCAGAAAAATTAAAGTTGGAACTCACAAGGGTCGAAGGGGTTGCCAATGTAAATGTTTCTGGTTCATTCAATGATGAAGTAGTCATTGAATTAGACCAGCAGTCCTTAAAAAAGTACCGGTTGAATCAGTCTGATATCGTCAACAGTATCCGGGCCAACAACATCACCTCTCCGGGAGATACAATCGAAACAGACGGACAGACTTTGACAACCCGAGTCATCAGCCAAATGAAGAATGTGGATGACTTTAAGAATCTTGTCATTGGAGTCAATCCTCAAACAGGTAAAAACATCACATTACAGGATGTAGCAGATGTGGAGCGTAAGGAACAGAGCACAAATACATCCACCCGCGCAAATCAGGAGCCTGCCGTACTTTTCAGCGTACTCCAGCAATCTGATGCCAATACGGCTTCTGTTTCAAAAGCGTTTCAGACTGAATTGGACAGGCTTCTCGATCAGGATCAATATAAATCAATTAAATCCAATATTCTTTTTGATCAAGGGGATTATATCTCTGACGCCATCGGCAATATCACCAGCTCATTATTGATTGGCGGAGCTTTTGCGATGCTCGTACTATTTGTTTTCCTCAGAAATATCAAAAGTCCATTGATCATAGGGGTTGCAATACCCTATTCAGTCATAGTGACATTTGTCCTCATGTTCTTCGCGGACTTTACGTTAAATATCATGACACTCGGCGCCCTTGCCCTCGGAATCGGGATGCTTGTCGATAATGCAATTGTTGTGATTGAAAATATATATAGACACCTTTCTTTAGGGAAGGATTCCAGGACAGCGGCGAGTGAAGGGGCAAAAGAAGTCGGCGCAGCCATTACAGCCTCCACTTTAACAACTGTTGCTGTTTTCCTGCCGGTCGTGTTCATCTCCGGACTGCTCGGGGAGTTATTCACTGAATTTGCCCTTACGATTTCTTTCAGTTTGATTGCTTCCCTTGTGGTGGCCCTGACCGTGATCCCGATGCTTGCAAGCAGGCTTTTAAAGAAACCGAAAGGAAACCTTGAAGCGAGACGCAGGCGGTCCAAGACCCGTAAGCGGTTTGTTCAAAGCATAAAATGGTCATTGCGCCACAGATTCATAGTTTTGTTCATTACTGTCATCACCCTTGCAGCCGGCGGTTATGGACTGACTACTGTCGGTACTCAGTTTCTGCCTCCGACCGACGAAGGATTTTTCAATATGAAAGTCGAGCTGGAAAACGGCTCCTCCATAAATGAAACAAACAAAACAGTCAAGGCGATTGAAGCGAATCTGGAAAAGCAAAAAGATGTGGATGTATTTGTAAGCCTTGTCGGAACGACCCAGGAAGAATCATTCAGGGGTTCCGAGAAAGGAAATATTGCAGAGATTTATGTGAAGATGAAGCCCCTTGATGAAAGGGTAAGGTCTGTTTTTGAATTTGCTGATGATATTAAACCTGAGGTAGAAAAAGCAGCCAGAGATATTAATGAATCAGCTGAAATTTCATTCAATTTGCAGTCCACTTCGGGCACCAGTCCGCAGACATTGACCTTTAATGTCCGCGACACCGATCCAAACAGGCTCGACAAATCAGCAGAACGCTTATTCGATTCCCTGAAGTCCATGAAAAACGTAACCGCACTCAGTACGGATAAGATGGAGACGGTAAAAGAAATTCAAATGAATGTCAATGAAGACAAGGCTTTAAAACAAGGACTCACCCCTGCGCAAATCGGCTCGGCAGTCCAGGATATCACAAGAGGGGTGATGGCCACCCAAATCGTGACTAAGAATTCGGATGTACTCAGTGTATTTGTACAGTATGACCGCAATATAACCGAGAACCTTGATTCATTAAAAAAATTGCTGATCCCGAATGGGAGAGGGGAATATATCGCCCTCGATTCAGTCGTTGATTTCAGCATAGAAGACGGACCTGTCAGCATCCAGCGAATCGATCAGCAGCATGCTGTCCAATTTGATCTGAAATATTCATCTTCCACCAACCTTGGAGCCATTTCAAAGGCAGTGGATGAAAAGATAGAGAAATTGGATCTCCCGGACGGCACCCAAGTCTCGTTCAGCGGTGACAGGGAACTGCTCGAGGATTCGATCGACGATATGGCACTGGCACTGGGTCTCGCGATTGTGCTCGTATATCTGGTGATGGCAGCGCAGTTTGAGTCTTTTAAATATCCTTTTGTCATTATGTTCACGGTACCATTGATGGTGATTGGTGTATCCCTTGCGCTTACCATGACCAAAACACCGATCAGCATTTCTGCTATCATCGGAGTGATTGTCCTGGCCGGTATTGTTGTTAACAATGCGATTGTCATAGTAGATTACATCAATCAGCGAAAAGAAACCGCCCCCAACAGTTTTGAAGCAATCGTTGAAGCTGTGCAGGATCGTACACGTCCTATTTTGATGACTGCCCTTACGACGATCCTGGGCCTGCTTCCTTTGGCGCTTGGAATAGGGGAGGGAACGGAAATTAATCAGCCTATGGGTATTGCGGTGATAGGGGGGCTCGTCAGCAGTACATTGTTGACCATCTATGTCATCCCTGTCGTTTACAGCTTCTTTGATAAAGAAACCAGGCGGATGAAAAGAAAGAGGACGACCTTTAAATTCTAATATAGGTTCATCCTGGTTCCGGGCAGGGAAAGTCCGGGACCAGGGTGAACTTTTTTTGTGTTTTTACTCGAAAAAGACATAAACTAAACCCCGGGTAAGAATCTGCGTAATAATTGGGAGAAGAATGGTAAAAATAAGCGGAGATACATCTCTAGGAGGCTTCTCAAGATGTTACTTTCCCTTTTATTACATAATTGCCGGCCGCAAGAAATAATGAAACGATACTTGATGACGATGGAAGCAGAGACTCCTCTCGAAAACAGGGGATATTCATGAAGAAAACCATCACGAAATCAGAGGGGATTCTCTGGAGCATTGCCCTGCCGGGGTTTCCTCAACTATTGGTCGGCCTGTGGTTTAAGGGGACATTATTTGTGCTTCTTGAAATCATAATCAATGTACAGAGCAATTTCAATCAGGCAATCATGTTTAGTTTTTTAGGGGAAACACACAGGGCGGCAAATGTGATTGATTATCAGTGGCTGATGTTTTATCCGTGTCTTTATATGTTTGCTATGTGGGATGCGTATAAGATCGCCCTGGCAAGAGAAGAGGAGTATGCGTATCTGCCATTTGTCCTGTCGGCTTACTTTGTCACGGTAGGTCTTATGCTTTCGCCTGAAGTATATATATTCGGGCGGTTCATCGGTCCTGTTTTTTTTCCTATGATGTGTGTCATACCCGGTGTTTTCATCGGTCTTGCACTGCGCTCCATCCTGCTCAGATTGAGGTGAGCATAATCCTTTACGGTGTTCTAAAGGTGAGATAGAATGTATATATTGATCTATACGTTTTCTACCTGTCAAAGGGGAGTAGCTATAGGCTTCGGCCTAAACAAAGTCGTCATTTCATGGAGATTTCCATCGGCTTTGTTGGCATTTTGAACAATGCTAAGCAAGACCTTTGCCTTTATTGGGCAAGGGTCTTTTTTATTTTCTGAAATTCCTTGCCTAACATGAAAACAATCACATTAACAGGAGGGATTTTACGAACATGGATGCATCTATACTTTTGGAATATGGATGGGTATTGCTTATCCTGGTGGGTCTTGAAGGGATTCTGGCTGCGGATAACGCTGTGGTCATGGCTGTAATGGTTAAGCATTTGCCTTCGGATCAACAGAAAAAGGCATTGTTTTACGGATTGTTTGGCGCATTCGTATTCAGGTTCCTTGCGCTTTTCATGATTTCATTCCTTGTCGATGTTTGGCAGGTACAGGCAATCGGTGCAATATACCTTTTCTATGTGGCCATTCATCATTTCATAAAAAAGAAAAAAGAGACGGGTGCTGTCGAAGGAGAACCGTCAAACGCCAAGGGTTCCGGATTCTGGACAACGGTTTTGAAGGTGGAACTTGCCGATATTGCATTTGCCGTCGACTCCATGCTTGCTGCGGTCGCTCTCGCCGTGACCCTTCAGCCAACGGGGTGGTTCAAGATCGGGGGAATCGATGGAGGACAGTTTGCCGTCATGTTCCTTGGCGGTATAATTGGTCTGGTCATCATGAGATTTGCGGCAACATGGTTTGTTAAACTTCTTGAAAAATATCCTACACTCGAGTCCACTGCATTTCTGATCGTCGGGTGGGTAGGTGTGAAACTTGCGGTGTTTACCCTTGCACACCCTGAAGTTGCAGTGCTGGACCGTCACTTCCCCGAATCAAAAGGGTGGAAAGCAGTCTTTTGGAGTGTTCTCATCCTGCTCGCTGCAGGGGGATATTTACTTTCTAAAAGAAAAGCAAAGGGAACAGACTTAGAGGGAACTGAATAAATTATTACTAAGCCTAGGCTGCAAAGAAGAAGCAGCCTAGGCTTTTTATTGGATATTTTTGAGTGGTAAAGATTGTGACTCCATCCTTTCTCTTGAAAAAGGGATTTTTATTTTTTTCGTTATACCCCCTCAAAAAAAATCCCAGGCACGTAATTCATGTAATAGAGCGATCGCATCTAATAAAACTAAGAGGTGCTACATATGACAAAACAGAAACAACTTAAAATCATGAAATCCACGCTTGCAGTATTGCTTGCGGGGTCGGTAACTTTCTCGGGGACTTCAGCATTTGCAAATTCTGACAGTGAAGACTTTGAAACGGTGAGAGTCGATCAAAAAGAAACAGATTCAAGTACAGATGTACAAGTGAACGATGAGGCGGTAATCGACTCAGTTAAAGAAGAAATCGAGAAATTAGAAGAAGCGGATGAGTCTCCTTCTTTATTACCGGGTGATTTCTTTTACTTTGCAAAGCTTGCATTAGAAAAAGTAAAGCTTGCTTTCACAATGGATGACAGTAAAGAAGCGAAATTACTGGCAGAATATGCAGCTGAGCGTTTGGCAGAAGCAGAAGCCTTATTCCAAAATGGGCAGGAAGAAGAAGCTGTGGACGCAATCAACAAAGCAATCGAAATGATGAATTATTTTGAAGACAAATGGTCAGATGAAGATGCTTCCGGAGATGATAAAGTTTCAGAAGGCAATGATGACACTGCGGAAGATGAGGCTTCGACTGATGAAGAACTGCCTTCAGAAGACACTGACCAACCATCCGAAGATGCAGATGACACTCAAGATACAGACGAAACTGTTGATTCAGGAGAAAATACAACAGATGAAAGCAGTAAAACAGACGAAAACACAACTGAAGACAAAGATTCAGAAGAAATGAAAGAACTCATGTCACAAAATATTGCAGCTTTAAGTGCTGCAATGGAAAAAGTGAAAAACCCTAAAGCAAAGGCTGCTTTACAGAAGAATATTGAAAAGAGCTATGCAAAATTAGCTGAAAAGCTTGCCAAATTTGAAGATAAATGGGCAAAAGAAGAAGAGGGAGAGGAAACGGCCGAAGCAGAAACGGAGGTAACTCCAGAAGAATCCACTGGTACAACTGAATCTGCCGCAGAAGAAACGACGGTTGAAACCCCTGCGGAAGAACAACCGGCTGAGGAAAAAGCTGAGCCTGCACCCGCTCCCGTAAAGTCAGATAAGAATGAAGTGAAAGAAGATCGAAAAGCTGCAAATCAAGAAGCGAAAAAACAGCGTGAAGCAGCAAGGCAAGAAGCGAAAGAACAGCGTGAAGAAAGAAAACAGAATGCAAAAGAGCAGCGCGAAACGCTGAAAGAAGAAAGAAAACAAGCGAATGAAGACCGTAAAGAAGAAAGAGGTCAGAGTGAAAAACATAAACATAATGGTCAAGGACATGAAAAGAACGACCATAATAAAGGGCAGGGTCAAAAAGGGAACGGACATAACTAATTTTGCGGCTGTAAAAAAAGGATGAAACATCTTGAAGTGTGAAAAGTTTTAATCCATCAGTCTGAAGGGGCTGCTTCGGCAATATTCACCAGATTGCGTGCTAATCGAAACATTAACTGGTGAAAAAGGCCCGGAGTGCCCCTTCCTCTCATTTTTTAATTTTAAAAATGGCAGCTTATTAGTATAATAGTGTGCATGATGGGGTGAGACTGATGCTGAATTTATTACTATTTTTACTAACGAAAAGAATGAAGAAGCCGTCATTGGAAGAATTGGCTCTGGACATACAAGGCGGTAACGAACAGCTTCTTAATACAGTCATCAATGATTATAAGCCATTCGTGAAAAAAACCGTTTCTTCCGTTTGTAAACGATATATATATGAAAGCGATGATGAATTTAGCATCGGCCTGATTGCGTTTAATGATGCGATTTTAAAGTATAACCATGATCGCGGTTCATCTATCCTTGGTTTTGCAGAAGTGATCATTAAGCGTAAAGTAATCGATTATATAAGAAAAAACGGGAAATATCAGGATATCAGTATGGATCGCAGCCTCATGGAAGACGAGGCAGATTCACCGGGCTTAACCGTTGAACAGGTGGTTTCAATGGATGAGTTTGAAAAACAAATGGAAATTGAAAAGCGAAGAGAGGAAATAGTTGATTTCAAGCATCACCTCTCCGAATTTAGTCTTTCATTTAACGATCTGGTGGATCAGTCACCAAAGCATGAAGATGCGAGGCTAAATGCGATTGAAATAGCCAAAACAGTCGTCACGTCGAATGAATTAATGTCTTACCTTAAAGAAAAGAAACGTTTGCCAATTAAGAAATTAGAAAAAAAGGTGAATGTCAGCAGAAAGACAATAGAAAGAAATAGAAAATACATAATTGCTATTTCGATCATCATGAGCAGCGATTATATGTATTTGAAGGATTACTTAAAAGGGCGGTTAGATAGATGAAAAAAGGGATCATTATGGAAATTAGACGTGATGTACTCATTATGATGACGCCTGATGGACAATTCGTGAATGGAAAGAAAGTGCCTGATGGCCATTACGCAATAGGTGAAGAGATAACTTTTCTTCCAGTAAAAGAACATAGAAGATTTAATCCGGGTTATAAATGGAAGTCTGCTTCAGCGCTCCTGACAGCAGCCATTCTTATCATTACGCTCTTCTCTGCATCCTTCATTCAAAGCAATAAAGCATATGCCTATGTCTCGGTAGATATCAACCCAAGCCTTGAGCTTTCACTAAATAAGGAAAACCAAGTGATTGACATAACCCCTTACAATGAAGATGCCAGGATATTAATTGAGAATTTAGAGAATTGGAAGAAAGAAGATGTCAGTGATGTTACTGGGGAAATACTTCGTCTAAGCGAAAAGCTCGGATATTTGAAGAATGATCAAAATGTGTGGATAACATCTACCATGACAGATTCTGCGGATAGCGGTAAGCATTCAGCATTGCTTGATGACTTGAACTCATTTGTTAAACAGTACAACAACATGCACAGTACTGAAATCATCGTTAATGAAACGACCAAGGATCTTAGAGAAAAAGCATTAAAGCAAGGCGTCACGGCAGGCGCCTTCCTAAAAGAATCGGTTAAATCAGAACAGCCTAAACCTGTTAAACCGGCAGGTGTGACAACAGATCATAGTGAAGGGGAGGAAAGGGAAGACACGAACTCCCCTCCAGTTGAAAAAGAACCGCAGGCTTCTGAAACAGACAAGGATGAAGGCGGTCCTCAACCAAAAAAGGAAGTCAAGACAGATTCCAAACAACACAGTAAGGATAAAGAAAAAGGCAATGAAAATAAAAGCAAT
Source organism: Bacillus sp. BKU_1 (assembly GCA_051294195.1). GTDB lineage: Bacteria > Bacillota > Bacilli > Bacillales > Bacillaceae_B > Rossellomorea. The sequence goes on from CP193985.1 coordinate 1,015,335, forward strand.
GAGCGGGATAAACACTTCGAACCTGATCATCCTTCCCAGAAAAACCGTTCCGGGAATAATTCTAACAATGGGAAAAAAGAAAATGGGGAAAGATCTGAAAATCGCCGGGAAAATAAAAGTCACGATAATGATCAGTCCAATCGGGAAAAAGGGAAAGGTCAGGGGAACAGTCAGCGGGATCAGTCAACTCACAACGGTGAAAAGCAGGATAAACATAAAAACGAACGATAAATGTTAACACTATAAAGGAAGGCTCATTAGCTTTAAGATGAGCCTTCCTTTCTTCTATCCCGCATATATGTAAATCCGGCCGGTAATGCCGGCCGGTTTAAGCCATATTATTTAGTTTGACCGCCTGAAAGCTGGGATTGAGCCTGCTTTACAAGACGCTTTGTGATTTCTCCTCCAACTGAACCGTTAGAACGGGAAACAGTGTCAGATCCAAGTGTCACGCCAAATTCCTGAGCAATTTCATATTTCACTTGATCAAGATACTGTTCGACACCAGGCACTAGTAATTTGTTGCTGCTTCTAGCCATAGTGAGTTACCTCCTTTTGAAAAACGTGAAGCTTAAATGCTTCCGTACAAGTAGTATTCGTAAATGATGAGTATGTGATGAGTGGTAATTTTTATTCGTATTGGTTAGCAGCGGGGACGTTTCGGTTTATGATGCCTTGATGTATGAAAGAATAAAAAAGAAGAAATCTCCTTTTTTCCTTTCTTTCCTTGTCCATTTTATTTAAGATAGATAAAGTACATATTATTGCGTTGAAAGGGAAGTCCATTATGTGGTTATCATTACGTTCAAAACTGAATAAGTTGACACCGGCTCAAGTAATTGTAAGCTATTATCTGCTTGCCGTGACTGTGGCGACCTTATTGCTTAGTATGCCCGTCGCACATAAGCCAGGAGTGGAGTGGAAGTTCATAGATGCCTTATTTACTTCCGTGAGTGCAGTCAGTGTCACAGGACTGAGTGTCGTAAGTACAGCCGATACGTTCAGTACCACGGGAATCTTCCTCTTGATATTCGTCCTTCAGTTCGGGGGAATCGGTGTCATGGCAGTCGGAACGTTCTTTTGGCTGCTTGTTGGAAAGAAAATCGGCCTAAAAGAACGACAATTGATCATGACAGATCAAAACCAAACAAACCTATCCGGCCTGGTAAATCTTTTGAAGCAGATACTGCTCTTGATCATCATCATTGAAATTATCGGGGGTCTCACCCTTGGTGTATATTTTATGAGTTATTATCCGACATGGCAGGAAGCCTTCATACAAGGATTATTTGCTTCGGTGAGTGCCACGACGAATGCAGGCTTCGATATCACCGGCCAGTCTCTCATTCCATTTAAACATGACTATTTCGTACAGTTTATTACAATCATCCTCATTACGATGGGTGCCATCGGTTTTCCAGTCTTGATCGAGACAAAGGACTACTTGATGAATAGTAAAAGAAGCAAGCACCATTTTTCCCTTTTTACAAAAGTAACGACCTTGACGTTCGCGTGTTTGTTAGTGTTTGGAACATTAATGATCCTCATACTTGAATATAATCATTTCTTCAGGGGAATGGTCTGGCATGAATCATTTTTTTATGCATTTTTTCAATCGGCTTCTACACGAAGCGGGGGGCTGGCGACGATGAATGTTTCCGAGTTCTCTTCCCCGACACTACTCGTATTAAGCGGGTTGATGTTCATTGGGGCTTCCCCAAGTTCAGTGGGAGGCGGTATAAGGACGACTACATTTGCTCTCAACCTTTTATTCCTGTTCCATTTCTCAAGGGGAAATCAAACCATTAAGATATTCAGACGGGAAATTCATGAACAGGACATCATTAAATCACTTGTCGTCACGATTCTGGCCACCTTTATTTGTTTTCTGTCCATTGTCATAATGACCATGACGGAAAGCCACTCACTAATCGAGATTATCTTCGAAGTTGCTTCTGCGTTTGGTACTTGTGGATTATCACTGGGAATTACTTCGGAATTGAGCACAATTGGAAAATGCGTCATCATGATCCTGATGTTCATCGGCCGAGTCGGGATCCTCTCCTTTCTCTTCATGATAGGAGGTAAGGAGAAAAAGGCAAACTATCATTACCCTAAAGAGAGGGTAATCATCGGATAAAGAAACCGTATATCCTAATGGGTCCAGATTTCGTATTTAACCCACCAATTAGCAGTCCTATTCGTAACTGAATGAGACTGCTTCTTTTTGTCTATATATAGGTTTATTCAAATAAACGGTAAACCCGTCCTTAATTTCGAACTTTTTAACATTGGGACATATGTTTTTGTCAGAATGAAAATCCGCATTCTATTTGGGTGTTCTGTAAATGATTTTTAACTAGCAGGAGGTGTGTGTTGATTTATCAGAGGAAGAATTGCAGCATGCATTTTTACGATTGTAAGGATCCTCTGATTGTATTAATAAGGGGATTTTTTTCCGTTATCCTGAAGAATCTTGCTGGGTTCGGCGGATATAAGGGAATTCTTTTCCGTTAAAGCAAGGTGGAAGGGTACATTTACCATGCTTTTGGAGTAAATAGAGGGGATATTTTCCTTTATTTACTCCATATATCGTGCGAATTCTTCAATTAGGGAAATTTTTCCGCTTATTTAGGCAGTTTATTATATGGGAATAGAAAATCGCAAAGCATTGCTTATTTTGGGATGAAAAATTGCTTCTCATTTTTGATGCGGATTACAATATGAAAAGCAATGTTCATTCATATGTTGTACTTCAAAACAGAACCCTTTATCCGGCATCTTTTTTATTATGTAGTCGGGTCCCCAGCTATTTTAAAACAGTATAAGGAACGTCAAAGATGATCCATAAACCAATGACGATTGGAAAAGAAACCGCCCAGGCGAGCAATGGACGTTTATGATGGACGATAAGCATCGTAAACATCATAAGGTTGAATGCGATATCCCATCCAAAATGCCAGCCATTGTGGTAAGTCATTATGCCTACATAATGAGTCAAGCCCTCGGTTATCCCGTAAATCAATGTCCAAAACAGCACCCAAAGAACCGTCCTGGATAGTGTTTCCGGAAGTCTTCCGATATAGATGGCAACCGTGGCTGTATATTGGATGATCATCTTCAGCAGGGCGATAAAGGTATGATTCAGTTTGAAGGAGTGTGCCAGAGGGTCGGCAGGCTGAAATTCCCACATCGAAAAATCGAAAAGGAGGAACTGCGAAAGTAAATCCCCAATGATAAAAAACAATAAAGTCGGGTAAAAAGAATGAAACTCCTTCCAATTGCCAAATTTCCATCCTGCCAATGCATATACAAATAAAAATAGTAAGATCATTTCATTTCCTCATTCTATTTTTTTTTAGTCTTTGGTAATCGTCTTCATTTATTCATCCCATGGTTATTGTTTCTAAAACAGTTTCCTGGATGAGCAAATAAATAAGTGGGAAAAGTAAAACATAAAGGAGATGATCAACCATGGCTAAACGTAAAGCACAGCACGATGCTGCCGAGAAAAATAATAAGACACCATTGAAGAATAAACAGGAAACTGAATTTGCTGCCGAGTATACACATGGCGAGGATGGCATTAAAGGGAAAAATAGAAACTCTGCAAAAGGCAAAGAGGGCAGAAGCTGATGAAAGATAAAAAAGAAACCGTTCGTGAGGAGTTCGGACAGGAGTTTGGAGATATCAATGCAGCGAAGCTCATTGAAGTGTCGCTTAAAGATAACAAGCAGCAAAAAGAAGGTAAGAAAAAGTGCTAAGCGATTTCGCTTAGCACTTTTTTTAATGCGGTATAGCTTCCCTATCAAATAAATAGAGTGAAGATCGTCCATCGGCAGGCTCATAATAAGCCAAAACAAATTGTTTTCCTCCATCAGGAGATACGATGGTTTCAATCAGCGTGTGTTTGTAAATTTCTTTTTCTGTAAGATTCAATCTCATGAATTCTTCACCAGCAATTTGAGGCGAATGTAAAAGTTCCTGATAAACAGCTGAACGATCTTCCTTTGTCATTTCAAGTTCCCACCAAGGCTTGCGCGGTTTATATTTTTGATTACTTAAATAATCAAGTTTCATAAGCCCTTCTATAACTCTCATTTCATGCTTTCCTTGAGATGAAAGGAATTCGTATAATCTTTTGTACAGGTCTTCAAGCTGGTGACCGATTCTTGACCAGCCGCGGCTTTCCCAATAGGAGCCGAATTGCTGGAAGAAATCAAACGGGGTTTCAAAACACTTCGTAACCAGATGCTCAATTGTTTGATCCATTCTATGGTCATTCCAATACTTTTCCAAAACATCTTCCACTTGTTTGATCCTCAGGATATCATCAAATGACAGCACATTATTTCCAAGTATCTCGTATGGGGAGTGATCCATGTAGATGTATTGATGGTCGTTTGCCCGAATACGAAGACCAGTGCCCCTCAGCATTTTCAAGAAGCCCAGCTGAAGCTCTTCAGGACGCAGTTCAAATACATCATTGAAGGTTTTACGGAATGAATGATAATCTTCCTCCGGCAGGCCGGCTATCAAATCGAGATGCTGATCTATTTTCCCTCCGTCCTTAACCATGGAGACCGTCCGAGTAAGCTTCTTATAATTTTGTTTCCTCATGACGAGATCATTTGTTTCATCATTTGTAGACTGAACCCCGATTTCGAATCTGAATAATCCCGGCGGTGCTTCTTGATTTAGGAATTCAATGACTTCCGGCCTCATGATGTCTGCAGTGATTTCAAATTGAAAGACTGTACCGGGTAAATGTTCATCAATCAGGAATTGGAACATTTCCATAGCATAACTTCTGCTGATATTGAAAGTACGGTCTACAAACTTGATGGTCTTTGCACCATGTTCCATTAAAAAGCGGATATCTTCTTTTACTTTTTCACGATCGAAATATCTGACACCGACTTCAATTGAAGAAAGACAGAACTGGCAGCGGAAGGGGCAGCCCCTGCTCGTTTCGATGTATGTGACCCTTTTGGAGAGCTGAGGAAGATCTTCTTCAAATCTGAATGGTGAAGGGACATTCCTCAAATCAATTTTATTCTGCTGGGGTTTGATCACTTGCTTACTATTCTCTAAGTAAGCAATACCATGGACGCTGGACCAGTTTTCATCACCATGGATTTCATCAAGGAGCTGTTTCAAGGTTTCTTCCCCTTCACCAAGGACGATGAAGTCGACTTCCCCTTCAAGCCGGTCGAGCCAGTATGGGACATCATATGTGACTTCAGGTCCCCCTAAGACAATCTTCACATCCGGAAGAACCTTCTTAAGAACCTGGATGACTTTGATTGTCTCTTCGATATTCCAGATATAACAGCTGAACCCGATGACATCTGGTTTTTTTGAGAAAAGATCGGTAGCAATATTCAATACCGGATCCTTGATCGTATACTCAGCCAGTTCAGCATCGTAGTCGGGTTGTATATATGCTTTCAGGCAGCGGATGGCGAGATTGGTATGGATATATTTTGCGTTTAACGTACTTAATACGACTTTCTTCATTGAGAATAACTCCTTCTTTACTTCTTATAACCACGTTTTATGACTCATTCATGATTACTCAGTTCCGCGAAGATACAGTGGACTGCTCTACCCATTTTATCCGAGGGAGCGAAAAAGCTCAATATTTGTCTAAAAGTATTTCGGAATTATTGTATGAATAAGAAGGATTTCAGAGAATAGTTTCGAATTATATAGAGTATAATCAAAAAACAAGACAAAAACTGCACATTATCTATCAAAAGGAAAAGGACTGACCCATATTCATGAGGTCAGCCTTTTATCGGTGTAGAGATATTATCTTGTTTTCATCTCTCTTTTTGAGAGCAGCTTTTGCAGTTTGGTCGATTTCAACTCAATGATCGGCTGTGTGATCGAAGTTAAAAGCTTCGTGGAAAAGATGATCGTCAAGATGAGAGAAACAGCCAGGAACAATAACAGACTTGCTGTTGGATTGATTGAGTCCTTAATATCGCTTACCCTGAACAGGCGGATGATAAAGCCGTGAAGCAGGTATACGTAAAGTGTATTTCTTCCCCAATTCGTAAAGAATTGTTCTTTGCTTGGGACAAATGCATAGAAACTGAATATCATTACAAAATTGAGGGCGTACACAAAGGCCCTTACTCCCATGCTGATGACGTCATTCCATTCGAAATCTCCATAAGGCTTTGATCCAAGCAGCCATTTGTCAGAAAACTCCGGTACAAAGTACATTCCCAAGAATACGAGCAGAATGATGATCCCTGCAGAGATGCGCGCTTTACTTGTTTTGAAAGATTCAAAGTGCTCTTTTTTCATATAGTAGCCGAGCAGGAAAAACGGAAAGAACACAAATGTTCTGGATAGACTCAGATAGGTAGAGACTTCATCAACAAAGCCGACCAGAAGACCGAGTACAATGGCTGCTGACATTCCGATTGCCGGTTTGAATTTAAACCATTTAATGAATACGTAAAGCAGGACGTTCCAGCAGAACAGGCTGATCAGGAACCACAATGACCAATGCGGATTCAAAGGGTCAAGTTCAAATGATGATTTGTCATACAGGAAATAATAATAGATGGTATAGATAAGCTGGAAAAGGATATACGGAAGTATCAGCTTTTTAGCAAGCTTGCCGATATACCCCTCCTTGTAAAAACCTTTTGCAAACAGACCTGCAACTAAGATGAAGGCAGGCATATGGAACGTGTAGATGGTTTTGTACAGGGAGAGCACAAATGGATCACTCTCGATGTATGAACGGATGAGGTGTCCGAACACCACAAAAAATATCAAAATGAACTTCGCATTATCAAAATAAGAATCACGTTGTTTCATTAAAACATCACCGACTTTTTACTAATATTTTCGCTAATAAAATTTCTACCCTAGGATACAACGTGTAAAACCTGAATTTCACTGTTAATTATCACCATTAGGTAACGGTACTATTCAAACACTGCGGCAAGTTAAGCCGAAAGTCTTCTTTTGAAAATATAGGAGGATGTAGAAATGACTAAAAGCAGCAAGTTGGAAAATCAATTAGTTAAGGAAGATTGTCATCCTGTCGATAGGGAAATTTGCTTAGCCTCTCCGATGGCAATGGTCGTCATAAATGATGAATTGAAAATCAGTTATGCCAATGATCAAGCCTGCAAGGTAATGAAGATGGACCTCTCCACACTGACCGGCAGGCTCTTCAACAGCTTTTTCTCATCAGTGCCATCCCCGATCGTAGCACACTACCAGGAAGTGATGCGATCGGGAAAGTCACTTGAGGACGAAACATTAATGAATATCAAAGGCGATAAAATCATCCATGTTGAATTGATATTGAAAAAATCCTCCGTTTCTACTAATGCCTATTTGTATTTTAAAGATGTAACGAAATCCAAGGAGAGTGAACGGAAGGATCATCTCAACGTTCACCTGCTGTCGAATATCTTCCAGAATGCCTCGGAAGGAATCGTCCTATTTGACCTTGAAGGGAACATCAATGATGTCAATACGGCTTTCACCAAGCAAGTCGGTCTTTATAAGAGAGAAATCATCAAACGGAATATCCGGTCATTCATCCCTGAGAATTCCCATTATAAAATAGATAAAATCAAGGAACTGCTCTCAAAGAACAGAAAAGCCAGGGGAGAAATACCGATAAAAAGGGACAACGGAATTTCAATCGTGGAATTCACAACAAGTCCCTTTATCCACCATAAGCTTCACATGGCCATCCTCAGGGATGTCACGGAAAGAAGGCAAATGGAAATACAGGTCAAACGAAATGAAGAATTATTCAAAGGATTGTTTGAGGAAGCGATTGACGCGATTGTCCTATGGGATCAGGACGGGAGAGTGTTGAAAGCGAATGCGTCTGCCCTGAGGATCTTTGAATGTTCTTTATCAGAATTATTGTCAAAAAAAATAAAAGACTTCGTTTATCCGTTAGAAAGCCAAAAATTCGACCTGGTGATGGAGCAGCTGTATAAAAGCGGCGCAGTAAGGGACGAGGTTCTCTTTTTAATGCCCAATAACCAGCTGAAACACCTTGAGTTCACCTCCAAGCTCCATTCAGTGGATGGTTATAATATGACGATCTTCAGGAATGTAAGTGAGCGGTATCAGATGGAAAAGGAACTGAGGGAAAGTGAGGAGAGATTCCGTAAGATATTCGAAGGATCACTGGACGGACTTTTCCTTACAAACCATAATTATGTGGCGGTCGATGCCAATCCGGAAGCGAGCAAGATTCTGCATCTTGACAAGGAACAATTGATCGGTAAAGATGTCCGGGAAATACTAAACATTAAAGCAGACGACGAGACGTACCACGACTATTTGGTACAATTGAAAGAAGAGGGCCAGTCCAGTTTCTTAAAAACGTTCCGCTCTCATGATGAACGGCTTCATTATATCGAATTATCGTCAAAATATAATCTGCTTTCCAATCTCAATTTGACAATCATCCGTGACATCACAGAACAAATAGAAATGCAGGAACAATTAAGGAAGTCGGATACATTGAGTGTGGTAGGGGAGCTGGCAGCCGGGATTGCACATGAGATCCGGAATCCGATGACGGCGTTGAAAGGATTTATCCAGCTTCTTGAAAACAACGTGGGTGAAGATCATGAAATGTACTTTAATGTCATAACTTCCGAGCTTCAGAGAATCGAATCGATCATAACGGAATTTTTGGTGCTGGCTAAACCTCAGGCTGTACAGTACCAGGAAACTAACCTCATTAAAATCATGAAAGATACGGTTGAGCTGTTAAATGCACAGGCGACCATGCATAACGTTCAATACGATGAACAATATCAGGAAGGGCTGCCGCCGATCTTTGCTGAACCCAATCAGTTAAAACAGGTATTCATCAATATCATTAAAAATGCGATTGAAGTGATGACCCAGGGCGGAGTCATCACGATTGGCATCCATGAAACAGATGATGATTGTGTTCATATCGAGATAAGGGACCAGGGGAGCGGCATCTCAAGGGATAAAATCAAAAAGCTCGGAGAACCATTCTATACGACGAAAGAACGCGGAACAGGACTCGGGCTAATGGTAAGCTTCAATATAATCAAAGAGCATAATGGCAGAGTGGAAGTCGATAGTCAAATAGGTGAAGGAACGGTCTTTCATATTTATCTGCCAAAGGTGTAAGGAGGTGAGGACAATGTCTATATCGAAGCTTGTGATGGAAAGTCCGATTGGACAGCTGGAACTCCGGGCGGATGAAAAGGCACTGGTGGCATTGGAGTTCGGAGGGGAAGAAGGGACTCCTGCAGATACTGATCACCGGATCCTCATGGAAGCAAAGCGCCAGCTGCTACAGTATTTCAGGGGAGAAAGGAAGGAATTTACCCTGCCTCTTAAAATAGAAGGAACAGAATTTCAGCAGGAAGTATGGAGGGCATTAAACGATATCCCATACGGAGCAACCTGTTCTTACGGAGATTTAGCTGAACGAATCAAGAGACCAAAAGCCGTCAGAGCCATCGGCCAGGCGAACAAAGCGAATAAATTTCCGGTTATCATTCCTTGTCACAGGGTGATAGGCAAGGATAAAACATTGACCGGCTATGCCGGGAAGCAGGTGGATAAAAAAGAAATCCTGCTGACACTTGAACACGTCAATTAGGATTTGAAGCATTTTTCTTCGGAAAAATGCTTTTTTTATTGAAATATACATCTAATTAGATTATCATCTAATTAGATAAACGTCTAAATTAGGAGGTGGGTTTCATTGCAGCTGGATAAACAGGTGGCTTTTCATAAAACGATGGGAGATCCCACACGGATTAAAATTGTGCATCTGCTGGGGGCCGGTTCACTGCATGTCAATGCGATTGCAGGAAAACTGGGGTTGACTGCCCCCACCATTTCACACCATCTCAGCAAACTGAAAGACTGCAATCTTGTCTACTCCAGACGGGACAAGAATACAATATATTATTTTTTGAATGGCAAAGTGCTTGCCCATCACGCAGCAGTACTTGAGCGATTCACTGAACCAGGGGGAGGAACGACGGAAATGAACGATAAAATGCTGAAAGACAAGCAAAAGGTAATGAATAATTTCATGGAAAAGAGCGGGAGATTGAAGTCCATACCTGCTCAGCAAAAAAAGAAGCTGTTCCTGCTTGAACATTTGGTGGAAGGGTTGAAAGTCGGCATTAAATATACTGAAAAAGAGATCAATGAATACATCATGGACTTTCACGAAGACTTTGCCACCCTTAGAAGGGAATTCATCATCCACCAGTTTATGTTCAGGGAAAATGGGATCTATGAAGTCAATCCACGGGAAATGTGGGGATCGACTGCTTTATATAAGGGGGAGTGATCCAGGGAGATGTGCCGGCGGAGGGGCTGTGGGGTGGAGCCGGATCGGGCCAAGTGCTGCTTGCCCATCTCACGCTTTAAACTCATGTCCCGCCCGCAAAAAAAGCACCAGTCCGCTCCCCGGCAGCCCGCCGGGAAGACTCTGGTGCTCAAATCTGTCATTTACTTCATCACCTTCCGGAAATCATGCTTTCGATATTTTCTTCGTAGGAAGGATAAATGACGCCATTTTCAGTAATGATGCCCGTTATCAATTCATGTGAAGTCACGTCGAATGCAGGGTTGTATACTTGTGTGCCCTGCGGGGCAACCCTGTGTCCGTTGATTTCAGTCAGTTCTTCAGGGGGGCGTTCCTCGATAGGGATGGAGGTACCCGCCGGCAGGGTGAGATCAAAGGTGGAAGAAGGGGCTGCCACATAAAATGGGATTTGATAATGCTTGCAAAGGATGGCAAGCATAGAGGTGCCGATCTTGTTTGCTGTATCCCCATTTGCAGTGATCCTGTCAGCTCCCGTGATGACAGCTTCGACCTTCTTCTCTTTTATAGTATGGGCAGCCATGCTGTCCGCGATAAGAGTCACATTCACTCCGGATTGCTGCAATTCCCAGGCTGTTAATCTTGAGCCTTGAAGGACAGGGCGGGTCTCGCAAGCATAAACATGAAAGTTCTTTCCTTTTTCGCTTCCTAAGTGAAAAGGTGCCAATGCTGTTCCGTACTTGCTGGTGGCTATTGAACCTGCGTTGCATATTGTCATGATGGTGGACTTATCTTTAAGAAGCTCAAGGCCATGCTCTCCGATTTGTCTGCATATGACTTCGTCTTCAGCATGAAGTTGAATCGCAGTGTGAAGAAGGGTGGTTTTTGCTTCATTGACGGATTGGACCTTCTCGATCGCTTTCTCCAGTGAATCCAATGCCCAGCCGAGATTCACGGCAGTGGGGCGGGAGGAATATAATTTTTCTTTATCCTCCCTGAACTTCAGAAAGAATTCATCAAGGTTTTCAGTCTGATAGTGATTAAGGGTTATCGCGAGTCCATATGCGGCGGTAATACCGATGGCAGGGGCCCCCCTTACCTTCAAGGTCACGATTGCGTCATAGAATTCATTCAATGCAGAAAGCTTCAGGTATTCAATTTCATGTGGAAGCTTTTGCTGATTTAATATCTCTAAACAATCATCACGAAAATTCAGTGATGTCGGGATGGCGGTCGTATTAGTCATGATTGGCTCCTTACGATGAATGGTTTCTTATTAATTGAGTCAGTTCTCCAATTGATGAGAGCGTGTGTCGGTTTAGAATCAGTTCTCTCCCGAGGGAAAGTGATTTTCTTTTGGCGTTTAACCTTTTATCCTTTTCTGGAATGCAGTCAAGGTCTGCCACATGCGCAAGCCCGGCCGTTCTTCTGATCAGCTCACAGCCGCTGAAACCTGCACTGTCTTGAAAGGCCTTGTTCAAGACATATTCCAAGTACCCATTTACCTTAGTATACGCGTCCCCGCTTTCCTGCCAATGTTGTGAAAATGTTTTAGAAAATACGTTCCAAGTGTCAGAGAGAATCGACAGAATCTCTTCTTTTCCTTCCGTGTCTTCCCTGGTGATTGCCTGGAATGTAAGGTTTGCAAAGAACTGGCCGATGTCAAAGCCGATTGGGCCGTAAAAGGCAAACTCCGGGTCGATGACTTTTGTTTGATGTTCATCAGCGAATATACTGCCGGTGTGCAGGTCGCCGTGCAAAAGTGCTTCGCTCTCGGTAATGAAACTTTTTTTCAGTTTTGCCACTTCGAGTTTCAGGGTGAAATCATCCCATAAATCTTTTAGAAGGGGCAGCAGTTCCTCTTCAAAATCGTTTGTTTCACTGTTGAAGAAAGGGTCTGTGAACACCAGGTCTTCGGTGATCTTGCACAGTTCGGGATTGGAGAAGTTCTTGACATATTCTTTTTTCTTAAAAGGATGCAGTGCATAGTCGGACGTGAAGTACAGCGTATTGGCCATGAAAGTACCTACATGTTCTGCTAAATACGGGAAAGAATTCCTGTTGATCAGTCCTGTACGCAATATATTCAAGGAACTTAAATCTTCCATCACGGTGACAGCAAGCAGTTCATCACTATGGTATACCTGTGGTACTAAATCAGGGGCATGGATTTGCTGGAGCCTCAATGCATCCGCCTCGATTCTTGCACGGTCCACCGTCAACGGCCAGCTTTCACCCACCACTTTCGCATATGGGAGGGCCTGTTTGATAATAATCGCGTTTTTCCCCTTCTCGCTGATTTGAAATACAAGGTTCAAGTTTCCGTCACCTATTTCCTTGCAGGACAGATCTGCATCCTCTTCAAAAAAATTCAATTTGAATGCCAATTCTTTGGCAGTTTGTTCGTTCAGGGGTTGATAGCTTGAAACCGGACTTAATGACATGATGATTCCTCCTTGATCTTTTCTGTGATTCAGGAGGCTTATTTTCTGCATTGAAAAAAGCCTCTTTCATTTTGGGAAAGAGGCTTAAAGAACGAATCTTATTCGCCTCTTATCTCTCAGAAAGGTATCCTTTCTGTTGGAATTAGCACCGTGCCTTAGGGAATCTTCCGGCGCATACAGCGCCCCGTCTCACAACGGTATTACGGTCGGTTGCTGGGCTTCACAGGGCCAAATCCCTCAGCCAGCTCTTGATAAGAGTTATTCAGTTGCACTCGCGGTTGCTTCTCAGGTTGAAAAGCTTGTGGTTTGAATAGTATCATTATTTGAAATACTGAGTCAATAGCTTTTTGGTAAAATTTTATTTTAATAAAATTCAGGCCGCCGGTCTTGGAAGATCGGGATCTTCTTCCTTACTTCAGCCGCTTCATTCAAGTCGATGTCTGCTGTGATTAATTCCTCTTCGAGGGTTCCTTCAGCTATGATGTCCCCCCAGGGATTGATGATCAGCGAATGACCTCCGAATTCGTTCTTTGGATCGCTTCCTGCGCGGTTGCATGCGATGACGAAGCATTGATTTTCAATGGCACGTGCCGTTAAAAGGGTCTTCCAGTGCGAAATTCTTTCGGCAGGCCACTGAGCCACCACGAAGACGGCCTTTGCCCCTTCGACTACATGTCTCCTGAACCATTCGGGGAATCGGATATCATAGCAGATCATGCCGGCCATCACCGTATCCATAAGTGTAAACAGGCCATCTTCCTTGCCCGGAAGAAGATAATGGTGCTCATCCATCAGCTTGAACAAATGGAGTTTATCGTACTCTTTAATGATGGTTCCGCTGCTTTCGGCAACAAGGAGAGTGTTTGAAACACCATCTTCGGTTTTCTTGGCGATAGAGCCTCCGATGATATGAATCGAATACTTAGAAGAAAGGTCTGAAAGGAAGCCGGAAATATCTTTAGCATCTTCATCCGCGATTTCACTGATTCTTGTTAAGTCATAACCGGTCGTCCACAATTCAGGGAAGACCACAATATCGCAGCCTGCCTCATCCGCTTTCTCTACCCACTTCTGAACCTGTTTTTTATTTTCATCAGGGCGGCCAAATGAAATATCCATTTGTGCAAGTCCAATCTTCATACCCAAAGTAACACCTCATTTTTAAAATTTTCACTTTACAATCATTACTTTACGTTATATCATTTGTGACTAGAATTTGAAAGTAAATAATTTTCTAAAAAGTGCAGAAGGTGAAAAGATGACAACCTTTAAAAAAGCAGAAAGAATCAACTCACTGCCGCAGCAGTTTTTCGCATCACTTACTGGAAAAGTCCAGGAAGTGTTGAAACAGGGGCACGATGTGATCAATTTGGGTCAGGGAAATCCGGATCAGCCGACACCCGGGCATATCGTGGATGCAATGATTAAGGCGGTTAACTCGCCAGGCAATCACAAATATTCACCTTTCCGGGGGTTAGATTCATTTAAGGAAGCCATATCGGTATTTTATAAGCGGGAGTATGGTGTGGATATCGATCCTCACGAAGAAGTGGCCGTTTTATTCGGGGGGAAGGCAGGATTGGTTGAACTGCCTCAATGCCTTTTGAATCCCGGCGATACGGTGTTGGTACCAGACCCGGGTTATCCCGATTATCTATCCGGTGTATCTCTTGCAGAAGCAAGGATGGTGAAGATGCCCCTCAAAGAAGAAAATCATTTCCTTCCGGAGTATGGCAAGATTCCAATGGAGGAAAGGGAAAAAGCCAAGCTCATGTTTTTGAACTATCCCAATAATCCGACCGGAGCTGTGGCCGACAAACCATTCTTTGAAGAAACGACAGCTCTGGCGAAGAAACACGGGATATGTGTGGTTCATGATTTTGCATATGGTGCCATCGGATTCGATGGGAAAAAGCCGATCAGCTTCCTGGAAGCGGACGGAGCAAAAGACACGGGCATCGAAATATACACACTCTCAAAAACGTATAATATGGCAGGCTGGAGAGTGGGCTTTGCTGTCGGGAACAAGAGTGTGATCGACAGTATCAATATCCTCCAGGATCATATGTATGTAAGTCTCTTCGGGGCAGTACAGGAGGCGGCCGTGGAGGCTTTGCTCGGTTCTCAGAGATGTGTGGAAGAACTGGTGGCTGCCTATGAATCAAGAAGGAAGACATTCATAAACGGACTGAGGGGAATCGGGTGGGATGTAAAGGCACCGGCTGGTTCTTTCTTTGCCTGGCTGAAGGTGCCGGAAGGTTTCACCTCTGAGGAATTCTCCGATTATCTTCTTGAAGAAGCCAATGTGGCAGTTGCACCCGGAGTGGGGTTTGGTGAATATGGAGAAGGCTATGTGCGTGCAGGTTTATTGACCAGTGAAGAACGCCTGGTAGAAGCTGTGAAGAGAATTGAAAATTTAAAATTATTCGATAAAAAGATTGACAGAAATGAAAAATGATGCCATAATCCAACTGAAATTAAATTTAATAGCAAATGATTTTTCTTATCAAGAGCAGGCGGAGGGATGAGCCCTATGAAGCCCGGCAACCGACTTTAACAAGCACGGTGCTAATTCTTGCAGCAGTATTTTTGCTGAGAGATAAGACAGAGTAATGGTTAAAAACCTCTTCTTATCGAAGAGGTTTTTTTGTTGAAAAGGAGCTTTAAAAGAACATACATGATCGGAGGCAGCGTGAATGAGCGAAGTGATTGCAACTTATATTTTGAGCGGGAAGAGCGGTACATTCGAGAAGAAAGCGGAAGGTATCGCGCTTGGGCTGACAGTAGGTTCATGGACAGATCTTCCCCTGCTGGAACAGGAACAATTAAGAAAGTATAAAGGCAGGGTTGTGGAGGTCAAAGAAGCGGGAAGTGATACAGCGGAAGTGAGGATTGCGTATCCTTCCGGCAACTATTCGAATGATATACCTGCCATCCTTACGACCGCCTTTGGCAAACTCTCTCTTGACGGCCGTGTGAAACTGACAGACATAGAGTTTTCAAATGATTTAAAGCAGCAATATCCCGGGCCGAGATTCGGGATGGAAGGAATCAGGGGGAAAGTGAATGTCTTTGACAGACCGCTTTTAATGAGCATTTTCAAAGGGGTGATCGGAAGGGATCTGACTTACCTGCAGTCACAGCTCAGGGCACAGGCGCTCGGGGGAGTGGATCTGGTTAAGGATGATGAAATCCTGTTCGATAATGAATTGACACCTTTTGAAGAGAGAATCAGGACTGGAGCCAATGTTCTGCGAGAGGTCTTCGAAGAGACTGGGAAACGCACTCTTTACGCCGTCAATTTATCCGGAAGGACAGCTGGGTTAAAGGAAAAAGCAAAAAGGGCAAGGGAACTGGGAGCGGACGCTTTACTATTCAATGTGTTTACATATGGTCTGGATGTGCTGCAGGAGCTAAGGGAAGATGAAGAAATCGGGCTCCCTATCATGGCCCATCCTTCATTTGCCGGTGCTTCAGCTGCTTCCCCCCATTACGGAGTGAGTTATTCTTTGTGGCTTGGTAAATTTCTGAGGATGACCGGGGCAGATTTATCTTTATTCCCTTCCCCATATGGAAGTGTGGCACTGGACAAGGAACAAGTATTGAAGATCAGGGACGAGTTGATAAAACCTGATGTATTCAATAAACCATTCCCGGTTCCTTCTGCAGGGATTCATCCAGGGCTGGTGCCTCAGTTGATTGCTGACTTCGGTCATGAGTGTGTCATAAATGCCGGCGGAGGGGTGCATGGCCACCCGGATGGTGCTGAAGGAGGAGGGAAGGCCTTCCTGCAGGCAATTGAAGCTGTATTGAATGAAACGCCGCTTGCTGAAGCAGCGGCTGGTCAAAGAGAGCTGGATGAAGCCCTCAAGTTATGGGGAGGGGAGGCTGCAGTCAGTGGAAAAAAATGATTATAAAACCCAGTGGGAAGAGTTGGCACTAGTGAAAAAGGAGCTTGCCGACCGGGATTGGTTCATGGGGACGAGCGGGAACCTTGCCATCAGGGTAAGTTCTTCGCCGGTCTCTTTCCTGGTTACAGCAAGCGGAAAAGATAAGAGGAAGCAGACAGATGAAGACTTTTTGCTTGTAGACGAAAATGGTGAAGCAATTGAAGAAACCAATTTGCGGCCTTCTGCCGAAACACTCCTTCACAGCAGGGTATTCCGGAATAGTCAGGCAGGCTGCAGCCTTCATGTCCATACAGTCCCCAATAATGTAGTGAGTGAGCTGTATGGTGACAGAGGGGAAATTACTTTCAGGGACCAGGAATTGATTAAGGCATTTGATAAATGGGAAGAGGATGCCTCACTGACCATCCCAATCATTCATAATCACGCACATATCCCCCGATTGGCAGAAGAATTCTCCGTTTATGCAACGGAAGAAAAAGGGGCCGTGCTGATCCGTAATCATGGAATCACGGTGTGGGGCCGGAATGCTTTTGAAGCTAAAAAGCTCCTTGAAGCATGCGAATTTTTGTTTCAATATCACCTATCATTATTGTCCTTGAAAAATATTAATCAGACTATTTAGGAGGAAAGGTACTATGACGACAATCAAGATACAGGAATCGGGAGAAACCATAGAAAATCAGGAAGAGGTCGTTTCATTTCTTCAAAACCAGGGGGTAATCTATGAGAGCTGGTCTCTATCAAAGCTTGATATCAGCCTCCACGAAAAATTCGAGCTGTCAGATTCAGAAAAGGAGAGCATCATCGATGCGTTCAGGGAAGAAATAGAAGATATCTCTTCCAGAAGGGGTTACCAGGCATGGGACGTTATTACCTTGTCGCCTGCTACACCAAACCTTGAGCAGCTCCTTAAAAATTTTCAACAGGAACATCATCATACGGACGATGAAGTCCGTTTCATCGTAAGCGGGCATGGTGTTTTCATCATTCAAGGTAAAGACGGAAAGTTCTTCGAAGTTCATCTCAATCCGGGTGACTTGATTTCCGTACCCGAAAACATCCGGCACTATTTTACATTAAGTGAAGATAAACAAGTGGTGGCCATCCGTATTTTTGTCACACAAGAAGGATGGGTACCGATTTATTAAACGAAAAACATACTAAGATTAGTGGGTAAAGTCATCCGTCGATGACTTTACCCACTAATCTTAGTATGTTTTTGTAACGTCAGCTTGAAATAAATAAGTATGATGTATAAACAAAGCGCATAAGTTAATGTAATTTACTGCGGGAGGAGTGCAGGGATGAAACTGGTTCCTATGACGTTAAACAGCAGTTATTTCATTGACATGCTCAACTTATACCGGATTCTCCACGGTACGGATCCAATGGAGATGCAGAAACAACTCAGAAGACATCTTGGGTACCCGGGCTTCGAAGGATATTTCGCAGTCGAAGGCAGCAAACTGGCGGGATTCATTTACGGCTACAGCTCACGTGCCGGCCAGTATTATCATGACCTGCTTGCAATGCACCTTAAGAGAGAGAAGATATGGCTGAAAGACTGCATGGAACTTGCCGAATTAGGGGTGCATCCGCAATACAGGCGGGCAGGGATCGCTAAGGCATTAACTGAACAATTACTTCATGATAGAAAAGAATCCAGGGCCCTGCTGACTGTCCGAAAAGATAATTCAGGAGCCATCTTTTTTTATGAAAAGTTGAAGTGGGAAGAGATAAGCGCTGGTTTCTTTCCGAATACGCTGTATGAATATATTATTATGGGTAAGGAAATGTAGAAAGGACCCGCCACCCGATATTGTGAAATTTGTCGAAAAAACAAAGATTACTAGTCATTTTGTCTTGTTTTGCGAATCTATTTACTTTTCTGCAAATAGTTGCGATACTAACTGAGTAACGTTTTTATTCATAAAGTCGCTAGTAGAGTTACAGGGAATTGAACAATCAACTGCCGGGCTATCGACTGGGTACCGTTGTAGGTCGGTTGTATTTTTTTGCCTGTCAGTCACAAAACTAAAAGGAGTTAGTACGAAATGGGTCAATATCTTAAAAAGAAGTGGTTACTTGTAAAAATTAATCAAAAGCGTGCTGAAATGATTTCACTCGGAGAAAACATGGGGTTGGGGGCACAGGAAACGATAGAGTGCAGCCAGCAATTGGATGATCTATTGAATCAATATCAAAAATGTACTAAACGCACTTATAACTTTCAAGAAGTACCATATGAATTCAGTCAGGCAATCAAAACATTACTCAGAAAAACAGCATCTTAATATCCCCCCTTTTTTAAACCTTTTATGATCATAACCTCTCAGAATGACCGCTGCCTATGAATAAATCATCTTATAATTGAAATCAAATCATTTTATCTGAAACCCGCCGTATCGACTTGTTACTGATACGGTGGGTTTCTGCTTTCTTTAAGAGATTGACTTATCTAGTAATTTCTAGTATAATATTTTGAAACTGAGATATTAGTTAAAAGGAATGAAAATCATGAATGAAAACCAAGATACAAAACAATCATTAAAACTTTTTATCGTCCTCTCCCGTGCTTTTAAAGCATTAAATGAAGAGATTAATAAGAATATACAAGAAAATGGTTTGAATCCCACTGAATTTGCTGTTTTGGAACTCCTCTATCATAAAGGGGACCAGCCGCTGCAGCAAATAGGCGGTAAAATCCTGCTGGCGTCGGGAAGCATCACATATGTGGTGGATAAACTAGAGAAAAAAGGACTGCTTAAACGTGTGGCGTGTCCGAAAGACCGGCGTGTGACTTATGCACAGATCACCGATGACGGCCGGAGTCTGATCGATACGATCTTCCCAAACCATGAAATGAGAATCCATGAGTTGATGTCAGCCCTCACTCCCGAAGAAAAGAGTGAGGTAATCGAACTGCTCAAGAAGCTGGGTCTTTCAATCAAGAATCTATCATATTGACGGATGTAAAGAGTCTTTTCCTCAGAAGACTCTTTTTTTTGTAGGAAAAACAGCAGTTCAGGTCGAATATAATAGATGGACTTTAAAAAGGGGGACCTATAATGAATTTTGAACAATTTACATATGAACGGCCCAACCTGCCGGAAATCAAAGATGGAATAAACCAGACATTGAAGGCTTTTAAGCAAGCCGCTGCAGCGGATGAGCAAGTTAATGCGATGAATGAAATCAATGAGCTGCGCCTTCATTTCGATACGATGCAAAATATTTGCTACATCCGCCATTCGATCGACACCAATGATGAATTCTATAAAGCGGAACAGGATTATTTCGATGAGATCATGCCTGATTTCCAAGGGCTTGTCACAGATTACTATAAAGAGCTCCTGAATTCTTCTTTCCGGCCGGAACTGGAGAAGCGCTTTGGAAAACAGTTATTCTCACTCGCGGAGAGTGAAATCAAAACCTATTCACCAGAAGTGGTGACACTTCTTCAGGAAGAGAATAGACTCTCTTCAAAATATACAAAATTAATGGCTTCTGCAAAAATCCCATTTCAAGGGGAAGAAAGAACACTTGCACAGATGGGACCTTTCACCCAATCAGTAAACAGAGATACTCGCAAGGACGCAACGCTGGCATCTGTACGCTTCTTTGAAGAAAATCAGGAAGAACTGGACAGCATCTTTGATGATCTCGTCAAGGTCCGCCACAAAATAGCTGTCACTCTCGGTTATGAAAACTTTGTCGAACTCGGCTATTACCGCATGACACGAACAGATTATACACCGGAAATGGTGAAAGTGTTCCGTGAGGGTGTAAAAAATCATGTGGTTCCGCTGGTGAATAAATTAAAAGAGAGACAAGCTGACAGAATCGGAATCACTTCCATGAAATTCTATGATGAAGGGTTTAAATTCACTTCCGGGAATGCGGCCCCTAAAGGGGATCCCCAATTCATCATTGATAACGGTAAAAAAATGTATGAAGAATTGTCCCAGGAAACAAAAGAATTCTTTCACTTTATGATTGAGCGGAATCTGATGGACCTGGAAGCGAAGAAAGGGAAGGCTGGCGGAGGATACTGCACGTACATCGCTAATTATGAATCACCTTTCATCTTTTCTAATTTCAACGGGACGTCCGGTGATATTGATGTGCTTACTCACGAGGCGGGCCATGCATTTCAAGTATACAGTAGCAGGGGATTCGATGTTCCGGAATATCAATGGCCGACATATGAAGCCTGTGAGATCCATTCGATGAGTATGGAGTTTTTTACGTGGCCATGGATGGAACTGTTCTTTAAGGAAGACACGGACAAATATAAATTTTCCCATTTAAGCGATGCCCTTCAATTCCTGCCATATGGAGTCGCTGTAGACGAATTTCAGCACTTCGTTTACGAAAATCCTGATGCAGGTCCCTCAGAGCGGAACGCGGCCTGGAGGAAGATTGAAAAAGAATATCTGCCGGGCAGGGATTATGACGGCATTGACTATCTGGAAAGTGGCGGATTCTGGCAGCGTCAGTCGCATATTTATAACTCGCCTTTCTACTATATTGACTACACACTTGCTCAAATCTGTGCATTCCAATTCTGGGTGAAAATGAATGAGAATCGTGAAGAAGCATGGAATGATTACGCAGCTCTGTGTAAACTGGGGGGAAGCCTTTCGTTCACTGAGCTTGCAGCTTCAGCCAAGCTGGATTCTCCATTCAAGGAAGGTGCAGTCGAAGAAGTGATCGAGCCGATCGCAAAATGGCTGGACCAAATAGATGATAAGAGTCTATAAAAAACAGGCGTTTTCCGGAACGGTTTGGTTAATGGATAAACGAAAATGACACATAAAAAGGAGTGCCTAATCAATTGATATGATTTTGCACTCCTTTTTATGTGATTGAAGATAATAATACCGGTGAAGTCAATAGAGTATGGTTATTTTTGGTAAATGACGAAATAAATCATAAAATTAAAAGATTATCCCGCAGAATTCGAAGATTATTGCCCGGAATCGAAAGAAAACGTGCAGTTTTCGAAAGATTACCGGCCAAAATTAAAAGATTCCCCCGACTCCCCCCATTCCGCAGGCTGCATTGAAGCCCTAATCGAGCCAAAACGCTGATTATACTTCCTACAGGGGTGGAGCCATTTCGTATACAGCCTCAACAACGACTATAACCTTCGAAAAGTTACACAAAAACCATTCATTATCTCCAGGGGCTGGGCGTCTGAGCTGGGCAGGGTCTGCCGCGGGAATGCGAAGGGACTCACGTGTCCGCGGAAAGCGAAGTCTTGTACCAACCTCAATAACGGTGTATAAAGTTCTACCAAAACGATCCTTTCAACCCTCATTCAGTTGAATCAGGTAATTTATTGTCTTTTGCTTCTGATTTCCTCAGCTTGTACATAGAGTGAAGTAGAAGAGGTATGAGGTGAGTAAATGAAAAGAATGTCAGGGGCATTTCAAATTGCTGCTGTATATGTAGGAACGGTTATCGGTGCAGGGTTCGCGACGGGAAGGGAGATAGTGGAATTCTTTACCCGTTTTGGATTCATCGGTTTCCTCGCCATCTTATTCAGTGGATACTTATTCATTACAATGGGTACAAGGATCATGCTCAAGTCACATGATATAAAGGCGAAGTCATTCGAGCAATTTAACGAATACCTGTTTGGAAAATGGTTCTCTAAGTTCATGAATATCATGATGATGATCATGCTGATCGGTGTATCCGCGGTGATGCTGTCCGGTGCCGGTGCCGTCTTCCGGGAACAGCTTCTGATGCCGAAACAGGTCGGGGTGATACTGACAATCGTGCTTGGTTTCATCACCATGATGGTCGGTATGAAGGGGCTCTTCGCGGTAAAC
This sequence comes from Bacillus sp. BKU_1, assembly GCA_051294195.1. Classification (GTDB taxonomy): domain Bacteria; phylum Bacillota; class Bacilli; order Bacillales; family Bacillaceae_B; genus Rossellomorea. The sequence continues at coordinate 1,037,857 of CP193985.1, forward strand.
ACATTCGTTGTTCCGCTCATGATCATGTTCAACTTATTCCTGATGGGTCACTCGGTTACAAATACAGGATTTTTAGAGGCTTTCCTGACCATCCCTCCGGTTGACGACGGTTGGAAATCGGTGGTGGCCCCTTTTTCGTATGTTGCTTTCAATCTAGCGATGGCACAGGCAGTCCTGGTGCCTGTAGCAAGTGAGGTGGATGACCGGCAAGTGATTAAATACGGAGGTTATTTGGGCGGTTTCTTCCTGACGCTGATATTGATCTCGAGTCATATGACCCTTGTTTTGATCCCTGAGGTGACGCTGTATGAAATACCTATGGCAGTAGTAATGAAATCATTTGCTGCAGGGCTTTACTTTGTCTACATTTTAATCATTTATGGAGAAATTTTCACTTCAGTCATCGGCGGGGTTTTCGGTTTGGAGAAACAGCTTGCGGGTTATTGGAAAGGACCTTCCTTCGTTACGTTCTCCGCAATTTTTTTAGTTATCTATTCACTGAGCTTCTTTGAATACAGTAAATTGTTATCTTATTTATACCCGCTGTTCGGATATTTGAGTTTACTGTTTTTGATTCTGTTATGGATGAAGCAGGATCGTGAGAAATGATGATGAAAACAAGCGGTTATTTCTTTGTTTTTTGCTCAATATAAAAATACAGCTTTCAAAGGAGGAAAAATGATGACTAAATCAAAACATGAAAAAGAAAGACAATGGAACGTCAGGAAAGAGGACCAGAAACCGCATGGCAAGGTACCTTCATTCAAAGAAATATCACAGTCTGATAAAGGGAATTAAGTAAAAGGGGGAATGGCCTGTGCCATCCCCCTTACCTGGTTATTGCCCGGGGGTGCTAGCTGAGTTCAGGTTTCTTAGCGTCTCCGGTTTTATATCTTTCAGGAAAAAAAGAATTTCTGACTGCGTCCCGGTCCCAACCATGGAGGCCGCAGCTTGAAGCCAGTTCTTCAAGGTGTTTCATCAAGTATTTCATATCGAGATGTTGGAGGCTGTCATAATCGATTCCTTCCAGGATATAATCCTTGAAAGTCCAGATTATGGTCTTAATGTCTTTCTTATTATTTTCGGAGATCATCCGTAGAGATCTCAACATTTCAGTGATCACGGATATATCCTGCTTTCCATAATGCCGAAGCTGATAAAAACTCTGGTACAGATAATCCTCAAAATCCGGCTGCTCAAGGATGATGCGGATATTGCCTTCTTCGTCTGTTATGTGAGAACCCGGAAGCCGGTGTCTCGCTAATTTTGATAAGATGATCCCTATCTCCTCGATGCAATTTTTCGCAGTGTTAGGGTCATTTATCGCTGGAGAAATGGCTCTGAGGGCGATTTCAACCAATTTTCTTATTCCAAGATAAATGTCTTCGATCGGTTCCTTATCCGGCCCAAGAATGATGCAATTCAAATATTCTTCAGGATTGAAATCATCATGCTCCGACCAGATCGTCATAGCAGCGGTTCCCTCCAGGAGATACTCGCCAGGTGTCTTGATCATGCGGACAATGCAGTCATTGGCAACCGTTCTACGGAGAAGTCTTTCAATCTCAATGTGCTGCAGATAACCTGATTCCTTACTGTATACATAACACGGTTCAGTTTCCTCGAAAGATAAAGGGGCGATTCCCGTATGAGTCGATTCCAGTTTTTCTTTTTTTCTATACAGCGGGCTATTTTCAATTTTGTTGTTCGTTTTAATCGTAATATTATGAATCAGGTTGCTGACTTTCACCCAGTTGGAAACGTGATGGACGAAATACACAAATACAAAAAGGCAGATGATGGCAACGATTGCAGCAAACGCAGCGGAAATGAAAAGCTCCTGTCCGGATTCATCTTTCAGGAGTATAAGAAGTGTGATGCAGTATACGACCCCGGAAACAAAAATGGCAAGAACACGCTGTGTGGGGCGGTCATTGATGAAATTTTGAAGCGTCCTGGGTGAATATTGGGACAAGAAGGTTGTAAGTACAACCATGATGGTGGAAAAGGTAATCGTAGTCATGGTCATGATGGAAGAGGCTATGGTACTTATGATGGTCATGCTTAAATCGAAGTTTGCAAATAAAACTTTTGGGAGAAGGGGGTAGTCGTGCTGACTAAGCCACCAATCAAAAGAAAAGGAGACGAGTGCAAGAACGAGTGAAATCAATGAGAAAACAAACGGTACGAACCAAAAGCTTTTTTGGGCTTTTTTCAGGATATGGATATTCAAATGCATCTTTGTTGGACCACCTTTTATTTAATATGCTATAAGAATATCCTGAACGAAAGAAAGGAAACTATTCATCCATGCACCCGAGATAGCTGCAGCAGCGGAAGCCGGTATCCATTTCACTTGTCTGTGCAGAAAAGACATGTTTTTGGAGCCGGCGACCGCTGTAATAATAGGAATGATTATTGCTCAATAATTTTATAGTTTTTATGGTTCACGACCGTCTTTTCTTCAAGTTCGAGTTCCCTGTAATTTTTCATGTATGTCAGATCGACAATGACAGAATTCTCGTTTACTTTTTCTACAACTCCTTTTAACCCTTCTTTAAATTCAATGACATTTCCAATTTCTGCTTTTTTCAAGTGAGGCATCTCCTTTTTACCAAAATTCTACAAACAATTACTAATATTTTGACTTAAATATATTAAAAGGTAAAGAGTTTTCTAACAATTTAATTAAAAAAACTATTGTTTGCAGTATACCCGCAGTGAATTAAAATAGTATTAGACATTCTTGGGAGGAGGCTCATTACGTCATGGAAAGTGAAATCGTAAAAATGCTGGATGCATTAAGGAATAAAGAGGTAGAAGAAATCTCTGTAGAAAAGGAAGATTTTCTTACTTTCAGGGCAGTCCTGGTCAAACAACCTGACTTCAAACAGTTCAGGGGGATTGCAGGACACGGCGGACATGTACGATATCAGTATATGGATGCTCCAAGAAGCTGAAATTTCAGGAAAGTGCTGTAAGCATTATGTTATATAGGCAGGTTTGATTAAAGCAGGTAACCATTTCCGGATGAAATCCTTAACCAACCTTGATAATGTATAGGGTGAATATCGTTAAGGGGGAATATAGCATGAGAAAACATTTACTCTCAGGTATTGCAGCCATAAGCATGCTTGCTTTTACTAGTTCCGCCGCCGCGGCAGAAGGCGTTCACACTGTGAAGAAAGGTGAATCGCTATGGGATATCGGTAAAGAAAATTCTGTTTCTGTACTGGGTTTGATGGAAGAAAACGGTTTGGAATCTCATGAAATCCAACCGGGACAAACCTTAAGCCTTCCGGAGACGGATGTAAGCGGGGAAGATAAAGAGCTGCTGGCAAAACTGGTTCAAGCGGAAGCAAAAGGTGAGCCCTATGCAGGTAAGGTTGCAGTTGCCACCGTAGTGCTGAACAGGGTGGATTCGGATGAGTTTCCTGATTCAGTAAAAGAAGTCATATACGAAGTTTCCAACGGCCATTATGCCTTTTCACCCGTTCAAAATGGAGAAATCAATAATACTCCGTCCAATGATTCCAGAAAAGCTGTAGAAGAAGCGCTTGCCTTCAGAGGTCAAGGGCAGGGTTCCCTGTTTTTCTATAACCCTGATACCTCAACGAGCAGCTGGATCACTTCAACCGATACAATATTGACTATCGGTAAACACGTATTTGCAAAATAACGTAAGTGACTTTTTGCATTAATCCGACTTAAAAGCGATTGACCTGCCATTTCAATAGGATGGCAGGTTAATCTTTTTTTTATGGAATCCGTTTTTTCGCAAGTGCAAAAAGGGTAATCTACCGATAATAAGGAAGGAGAGGTAATGAATGAAGAAACGTGTTGTCTGTATTACGGGAGGAGCCAATGGGATCGGGAAATCGCTTGTAGAGCATTTTTGCAGACTCGGTGATGTTGTCCATTTCTTTGATAAAGACCTTGAAGGCGGGGAAAGGCTTGAGCGGGAGCAGCTGGAAATGGGACACGCTGCAGCTTTCCATCACACTGACGTCGCTTCACATGAAGAAATCAAAAACGGATTTCAAGCGATTCGGAGAAACCACGATTCCCTCGATGTACTAATCAATAATGCGGGGATATCAAAATTCAAATCATTCTGGGAGATGACGCCAGAGGATTGGAATACCATTATTTCCGCCAACCTCAGCAGTGTCTTCCACTGCTCAAGGGAAGCTGCCGGATTAATGAAAGATAAAGGCGGCATAATCATCAATATTGCTTCCTCCAGAGCGAGTATGTCTGAACCTCATACGGAAGCTTATTCAGCATCCAAAGGGGGAATCGCAAGTCTGACACACTCGCTTGCCATCACCTTGGGGGAATACGGGATCCGCGTAAATTCCATCAGCCCCGGGTGGATTGAAACAGGTGATTATTCCGCCCTGCGTGAAATCGATCATAGTCAGCATCCGTCAGGGCGTGTAGGAAAACCGGAAGATATTGCAAGGGCATGCCGTTTTCTGGCGGACCCGGAAAACGACTTCATTACCGGCGAAAATCTGGTTATAGACGGAGGCATGACGAGAAAAATGATTTATGAGCACTAACCACTGATCTTCCCCCTTCTTGAACTGTTAAATATAATGAATATTTGCTATATTTTTACTATTTCATTATAATTAGGTCAGAAAAAGGGGGATTAGAATGACTCAATTAACAGAGATAAAAAAAGAAATGAACAAGGTGCTGGTCGGTAAGGACAAAGAAATTGACCTGCTTCTGATTGCTTTACTGCAAGGAGGTCATGTTTTGCTGGAGAGCGTTCCGGGGACAGGCAAGACATTACTGGCGAAAACATTCTCACAATGTATAGAAGGTATGTTCAGGAGGATCCAATTTACCCCGGACGTCCTGCCAAGCGATGTGACCGGCATCCAGTTCTTCAATCCCAAGACCCAGGAATTCGAACTCCGGACCGGTCCGGTCATTGCAAATGTCCTGCTCGCTGACGAAATCAACCGTGCAACTCCGAGAACGCAGGCAAGTTTACTTGAAGTAATGGAAGAGAAACAAATTACTATTGACGGCGAAACGGTGCCATTAAATCCGCCTTTCATCGTAGTTGCCACTCAAAATCCGATTGAATCACAGCAGGGGACGTTTCCGCTTCCTGCAGCCCAGCTGGATCGCTTTTTACTGAAGATTCCTTTTACATACCCTGAATTCGAGGAAGAAAGAATGATTCTGAGCCGTTTTAAATCGGCCCAGCCTTTGGATGAAGTGAGAGCCGTCATGAGTTTAGAGGAAGTAGAGGCTTTGTCCAGAGAGGTTAAGGAAGTACACGTTTCAGTTGACATAGAGTCATATATCCTGCAAATGACAAGGGGTACGAGGGAACATGATTTGATTGAAGTTGGAGCAAGTCCACGTGCAAGCCTGGCACTGCTTAAGGCAGCACAGGGCCAGGCTTTCATTGAAGGGAGAGATTTTGTGAGGCCGGAAGATGTTCTGCATGTAGCCCCTTATGTCCTGCAGCACAGAATTCAATTAACTGCAGAAGCTTCGCTGACCAAGTCCGAGGAAGAAGTCATAGCTGGACTGATCAATACAATTATTCTCCCTGTTGAAACGAGGTAACCCGCGTGAACTGGAAGCGTGAAGTGATCGAGGAGGGACCATATAACTCATTAAGTGAAATTCTGCTAATCATTCTGACAGCAGCAAGCTTATTTTTTCAATTTTATTCAGGTGCGGGAATATTTCTGCTGTGTATCGCCTATTTTAGAACCCATAAATGGTATCTCGAAAATATCGGGAAGAATTTGAAAATAAAGCAGCCTCTGAAGCGTGTACGCCTGCACCCTGGAGAAATTGGAAACTGGGAGATCCAATTTGATAACGAAGGGATGCCATTGTGGGGGGCTTCCCTGAAACTCACTTTTAAAGACATCGTCGAGCCTGCAGACCACTCCTTTGAAACTTATCACGGAGGGAACATAGAAGTCTCGATCCCTCTCTCCATGGGGAAAGGGGAAAGCGGTAACGTTTCCCTGCCGATTGTCGGTAAAAGAAGGGGGCTCTGCCGTTTAACAAAAGTACAGGTCATCATTCCACATTTATTCGGAAGCGGTAAATTGCTTATGGATTTAATGGATCCGGTTAAATCCACTGTCATGGTATTTCCATTCCCAGCCCCTGTCCTGCTTGAAAATAGTCATGACTCCCATGACATCGGCGAAGTACCTGCCCTGCATTCATTATTTTACGATGTTTTTCAGCCGATAGGCACAAGGGAATATGTACCTGGTGACAGATTTCAGGACATCCATTGGACGGCAAGCGCAAGGACACAAACGCTGCAGACGAAGGTCTTTGCACCCTCTGTTAAGAAAGAATGGATGATTGCCGTAAACCTTTCAGAGAAATATTCGATTACGAGGGACCTTGAAAAGATCATACAACATACTGCCTATTTAATGCATCTTGCTGTCGGGCAGCAAATTTCATTCTCGCTTGTGGTGAATATCGGGAGTCAGGGTATCACCCCGTTTTATTACCTCCCTTCGGGTACAGGCAGGAAACATCAGCAAAAAGCCCTGGAAATACTTTCTGCATTATCTACTGATGATGCGACTATACCGTTTCATATTGTATTGCAGCATCTTTCCATCAGGCAGCTTGTGCCCTCTGTATTGATCACGGCAGGTATACTTTCAATGGAAAGCGAGAATAGGCTGAAGAAAATCAAAACGGGTCACAGGGAAATATATTCAATGCATATTGAAGATAAGCAAGGAGTCGTCACGTTATGGAAACAAAGATCGAAAATTCCTTCTTGACCGGCAGGGAGCAGCATCTTCTGCTTAAAATAGCACTATTATTTGGCGTGGATCTTCTATTCGTGCTGCTCACTGCAACTTTGCTGGTCGAAAAGGAAGGCATCCTGACCCGATACGTCCCGTTTATGGCACTTGTGTTTCTCTTTTTGTACCCGGCGATGATCATTTGGGTTAAGAAGAAAGGCATTCATTCATTGATACTGTACTCCGTCCTTCTGATTTCAGGGGCAGCAGGGTTCTTTCTATTTAACATTTCCCTGTGGATGACGGCGCTAATCCTATTATTCCTTCATTGGAGAATAGGCTCATATTTTCAGGGTGAAGACGATCAAATCGAGGTGTCGAGCCCTCTTATATTGGGTTTTTTATGTCTATCTGCCTTTTCGCTTATTTTAGGGAATACAAGGGATTTGGGGAATGGGATGCTTATTTTGGTCCTTATCCTGCTTTTATTTTCCCTTGTTTCAACCGTGACCAGTTTTCAGCGCATGCTGTCAGGGGATACAGGTGAAGGAAGCGGAAATAAAAGGAACCTGATGAAACCATTTGCTGTCTTGCTTATTGTGCTGGCTGCAGGCGGTGTGTTATCTGTTTTCAGTTCTTATGCAAGAAGCGGCTTTTACTGGATTTTGAATAAGGTATTCTGGCTATTCTCTTTCCTCGTCAATCCTGTGTTTGCTTTGTTGGTAAAGGTGAGGGATTGGATCTTGAGTAAGATTTCGAAGGATACGCTTTCTGGTTTTGGGTTAAAGTTATCGGAAGAAAATATTGATGAGACGCAGCAAGCTGCTTTCTATGATGGAATATCATATCCTTGGCTGAACGAGATATTGATCGGCATCTTTATCCTGGCCGTCATCATCTATTTCGTTAAAAAGAGAAAAATAACGTACGAAATAGAATCAGATGGACAGACTGCCCCTCTGATGACCAAGGTGAAGAAAGGAAAACTGCAACTAAAAGATCATTCAGGCGCAATCCCTTATTCAGAAGCCGGTAATGCAATCCGGCAAGCGGTGAAGGTATTGGAAAAGGAAGCAGCTGCAGAGCAAATAGGCAGAAAATCCAATGAAAACATCCGAAGCTGGTTTGAAAGAATCGGAATAGACGAGGATGAACGTTTTTTTGATCTATATGAAAACGTCAGATATGGAACGAAAATTCCGGATGAAAAAGAAGCTTCCTTTTTTGCACAATGTATAAAACACCATATCTCTATTTTGAAAGAGAGGGATATGGAAAAATAAACTGATGCGGGCTGCCCCGCATCAGCTTTTTTAATTCGGTTCATCATAGGGTAAAATAGCAGTGTATAACGAAAAGGGAGGTGCACGTCATGTTATTTACCATCAGGGATCTGGTCTACAAGGATATATTGGATATTAGAGAGATAGTTATACCCGAAAACAAAAATACTTGCATCATAGGAGAAAGCGGTGCGGGTAAGTCCACCCTTCTCAAAATGCTCAATAAAATGTACATACCTGATAAAGGCAATATTCATTATATGGGCAATCCAATCAAGGATATGGATCCGGTGGATCTGCGAAGGAAAATAGTGATGATTTCGCAGACTCCTCTACTCTTCGGGGACACAATAGAAGAAAATCTTCAAAAAGGCTTGCTTTTTTCCGAAAAGCAAACCGCAAACCGTGACGATATGTACAGGGTGCTGAATATAGTGAAACTGGACAAGGATCTGGATACAGATGCCAAAGAGTTATCCGGAGGCGAAAGGCAGCGCTTGTCGCTTGGGAGGGTCCTTCTGATGAAACCGGAAGTATATCTGCTGGATGAGCCGACCTCCGCATTGGACGAAGAGACAGAAATAGAAGTGATGAAAAGCTTTATTGAAGCAGCGGGGGAGCATGGAGGGGAAGTGATCATGGTCACACATTCAAAGAATGTAGCTGAAGCGTATGGTGACGAGATAATTAAGATCACTAAAAGATAGGAGGCGATGATCAGGTGGAAAATGGAATTATCAATATCGAGCTATGGAGATTCATTGCAGCATATGCATTCATTCTGCTCTTGTTGATCATCGTAAAGCTTAGAGGGATTTCACGGGAAAAGCAAATCATCATAGCATCCCTGCGAATGACAATCCAATTGGTCATTGCAGGATACATCCTTACGTTCATATTTGATCACCCAAGTCCATGGCTGACTCTTTTGATCATATTAGTCATGGAAGTATTCGCAATACGCAATGTATTTAAACAGGTGAAACACCGGTTGAGCAAACAGCTTAAAGCCACGGTCAGTATTGCAATGACGGTCGGGACACTTGGCTGCCTGTTTTATTTCAATATCATCGTCATTCACTTTACCCCCTGGTACGAACCGCGTTATTTCATTCCGATTGCAGGGATGATTGTGGGGAATTCCATGACAGGCATCACACTGGGGCTCAATACGCTGCTTGGGGGGCTGAAAGACCAAAGGGAAGTAGTGGAGGGTGCATTGATGCTTGGGGCAACACCCAAAGCAGCATCCAAGAAATACGTTGATAGTGCATTCGACTCGGCCATCCTTCCCACCCTCAATAATATGATTGGCATGGGGATCATCTTCCTTCCGGGGATGATGACTGGTCAGATTCTTTCAGGCGTCAGCCCGCTGGTGGCCATTGAATATCAGATCGCCATCTTGCTCGGAATCGTAGGGAGTGTGGCGTTGACGGTGATCCTTTTCATTAACTTAGGCTATAAGTTCCTTTTCACTAAGCATTCTCAACTGAATATTTAGGTTAATCATCTATTTTAGCAAAAAGATAGAAAGAAGAATCCTCCCGTTCTTTTCACCCTGTATGTCTGCATATGATAGAGAAAGAAGAGTAGGGGGGATTTTTTTATGAAGTATGAAACGGAGCAGGCACTTCGTGTGAAAAGTCTGGCGATGGATGTGATAGAAGAGTTGATGAAAGAAGACCAATACTATGAAGCGAGAGACTTGAAGCAAGTATCTGAGTTATTCGCCCGATGCATCTGCGACCTGGTAAACGTATACACCAATCTCTCAGAAGACCACCAATCAACCCTAAGCGGAACAGTCATCAAAGCCAGGATCGGGTATAATACGCTGCTTAAAAACAGCTCTATTGATATGAAGGAATAATAAGTATAGGAAAGAAAGAAATTGATTCTAACTTCGAATCCTTATAAAAGGTCTCATATTTTATTTAATGATGGATTGTTCCTTCTGTTAAAGTTAATTTAACTGTATAAGTCCTTTTCCAGCTGTTGATTGGCGTGCAGGACGAAGACTCCTGCGTGGGAATCGGCCAATGTGAAAGACTTGCCCAGCTGCGGCGGGTAGAAGAGGGCCGGGGGCATAAGTCAAACCGACCAAGATGGCAATGAACGCCTAGTGGCCGATTCGCCTTATGCCATCCCTTAAAGGCGAAGTCCTGCACCTAAATTAACAGCCGCATAAAAACTGCTCATATTTTGGAGAAACGTAAAATGACAAACATAATAATGGCAAATATATGAAATACTAAAAAAATAAAGCTTTACAATTGTGTATATCGCCATTGCATGCTATTCTTTTTTATTGAGCAGGCTCATAGGAAGAATGGATTAATCACTAGAAATAGTTGACGTTTTCTTCATAATCCATTACTTTTATGAAGCAACCAAAAACAATGTAGAATAAGGAGTCGATTCATAATGGCACAAAAAACATTTACAGTTACAGCTGAAACAGGAATTCACGCACGCCCGGCAACTCTATTAGTTCAAACGGCAAGCAAATTCGACAGCGATGTACATCTTGAATACAAAGAAAAGAAAGTAAACCTAAAATCAATCATGGGTGTTATGTCACTGGGTGTCGGCAAAGATGCACAAATCACTATCATTACTGAAGGCAGCGACGAAGAAGAAGCACTTAGAAGCCTGGAAGAAACATTAAATAAAGAAGGTTTAGCTGAGTAATGTCAAGCATTTTAAAAGGCATTGCGGCATCTAACGGGATTGCCATCGCAAAAGCCTACCGTTTGGTAGAACCTGATTTAAACTTCGAAAAGAAGTCTGTTGAAAATGCAGAAGAAGAAGTTGCTCGTTTTCAGAATGCAATTTCAACTTCGAAATCAGAGCTGGAAGCGATCCGGGATAAGGCCAGGGAAGATCTTGGGGAAGACAAAGCCCAGATCTTTGAAGCACACCTTTTAGTATTAAGCGATCCAGAATTACTGACACCTATTGAAGATAAAGTGAAAACTGAAAGTGTGAATGCCGAATTTGCACTAAAAGAAACTGCTAATATGTTTGTAAATATGTTTGAGTCAATGGATAACGAATATATGAAAGAACGTGCGGCAGATATAAGGGACGTAACAAAACGGGTTCTGTCACATTTACTCGGTGTGCAGATCGCCAACCCAAGTATGGTGACTGAAGAAGTGATTGTCATTGCAGAGGACCTGACTCCATCTGACACTGCACAATTAAACCGTCAGTTCGTTAAAGGATTCACAACCGATATCGGAGGCAGGACTTCCCACTCCGCTATTATGGCACGTTCTATGGAAATCCCTGCAGTTGTGGGTACAAAGTCGATTACTTCCTCCGTTGAAAATGGAGACTTGGTCATCGTTGACGGCTTAAATGGGGAAGTACATATCAACCCTACTCCTGAGGTCATTGAAGAGTACAAGAGGGAACATGCCCGCTATGAGGAGCAGAAAGCGGAATGGGCCAAGCTTGTCAATGAGCCGACGGTTTCTAAAGATGGCCAGCATGTTGAACTTGCAGCTAATATCGGAACACCTAAAGATCTAGAAGGTGTAAGGAACAACGGCGGTGAGGGAGTCGGCCTTTATCGTACAGAATTCCTGTACATGGGACGCGACGAGCTTCCGACCGAAGATGAGCAATACGAAGCATACAAAGCAGTATTGGAAGGCATGGAAGGAAAACCGGTTGTCGTGCGTACGCTGGATATCGGAGGAGACAAAGAACTTCCTTATTTAAATCTTCCGAAGGAAATGAACCCGTTCCTTGGTTACCGTGCAATCCGGCTTTGCCTCGATGAACAGGACATCTTCCGTACGCAGTTAAGGGCCCTTCTGAAAGCAAGCCCGTACGGGAATTTGAAAATCATGTTCCCTATGATTTCAAATCTCCAGGAATTCCGTGAAGCAAAAGCGATTCTTGAAGAAGAGAAAAAAGCACTTCAAGAGAATGGTACAAAGGTTGCTGACAGAATTGAAGTGGGAATTATGGTTGAAATTCCATCAACCGCTGTCATGGCTGATGTTTTCGCCAAGGAAGTCGATTTCTTCTCAATCGGAACAAATGACTTGATCCAATATACAATGGCAGCCGATCGTATGAATGAACGCGTGTCTTATTTGTATCAGCCATACAATCCTGCTATTCTGCGCCTTGTGAAAATGGTCATTGATGCCGCTCACAAAGAAGGCAAATGGGCAGGTATGTGCGGAGAGATGGCAGGAGATGAAATTGCCGTTCCAATCTTACTAGGTTTGGGGCTGGATGAATTCTCGATGAGTGCTACTTCCATTTTGAGAGCGCGTTCTCAGATCCATCGTCTGAACCAGAGTGATATGAAAAAGCTTGCTGAAGAGGTACTTCAGCTCGACACAAATGATGAAGTCATCAAGGCTGTCGAAAAAGCTGTTTCAAATGACTGAAAAATGTTTATTTGTCTGAAGCGGGGGTAATGTAATAAAGAATAAGAAGTTGAGGCACCCAAACGGCCTTTTCATTCTCATTTCCCCCTTTTCTAAAGGATTGAAAGTGTACAGCTTTCAATCCTTTTTTTTTATGGATTGATGAATGGATTCTTCCATTCCATCAATAAACCATAGTTACACGATTCCTTATCATCAAGGTATCCTTTCACCGCTTGCAATGGCGTTCTTCCACATTGAAGCAGGAACGTGATCACGGGATCTTTATACTCCCCGGACGTTAATTTATGTACATATTCCTCAATGGTTAAATGGTCGGAATACTTGTGATAGGTTGGTATTCTTCCTCCTCCCAGAAGGCGGTCGAGCTCGAGATGCACCACAATTTCATACATGGCATTCATCAATACTTTACCAAGTTTGAATCCCCGGAATTCAGGGTCGATACACAAGTCGACAACATACAGGGTATTGCCGTGCTCACTGTGACTGCGGATGTAACCTTCATCCGTTATTTCGTCCCACGTATGATGAGGGTGAGCTGGATTGAAATCCACTATCAGACCGGTCATGCTCCCTGCAATCTTGCCATCGATCTCAACACAGAGTGCACCTAATGGGAATTTGTTAATATGACTCGCCAGTTGTTCCTTATTCCACCATAATTCCGGTGGGAATGGCGGAGGAAAAGCCCGCTTTTGGATTTCAATGAGTCCGTTGAAGTCCGAAGTGGTATAGTTCCGGATAATGGCCTTGTGTATTTGATTGTTTCTGAAGACAAATTGTTGTTTTCGATACATGATCGAACCCCATTCATCAGAAATTTACTTGTTCATTATACTTGATGAAAGCGCTTTTTTAAAGATATTTTACAAAAATAATTTTATTGAAAAATTCATCTTGCTTAAACGTTTTCTTTTCTCTGCCACTGTTGATTTCCTGGCAAGAATACGCTTTACGTGGACAGCCGATGTGCCTTTTTTTATTCTTGCTCGCAGCAGATCCTGTCCAGCACCGCCGTTTAGCCCCTTCAGTTCATGAACGGTTTTCATCGGTGTTTGCGGAGGTTTTTGGCGCTCGTGGTGCAGTATACGAAATGGTTGCACCAGGCCAATTAGGTGTAAACCGGCGTTTTTCGCCCATGGGATGCATAAATTCAGGTTGCCGAACGAGGTGAAAACCGGGAATCTTTTAATTTTATGCCGCAATCTTTCAAAAATTAGACGTTTTCTTTCGATTACGGGAATTAATCTTTGAATTCTACGGGTTAATCTTCGAATTTCAGGATTTATTCCGTCACTTGGAAAAAACATCCAAACTAAAAGCTGATTGGATCAAAAAGGAAAAGGATGCCTCTCTGACCTGTTCATATGTCTGGGGATGAGCAAGACGCCTCCGCTTTTCTATCAACTTTATCCGGCACTCCAACCAACAGCTGGCCAGTTTAAATTAACTACAAAAAAAATTTAAAAAAAGTTTTATTTTAAGGTTTAGTTATTTTTAAAGGGGGGTAATCTATTAGTAAGCATGAAATTGGAGATTAATTTCTCACTAACACCCCCTTTTCCTTTTTTTTGACTGACCGGTTATATTCCCGGCAGTCTTTTTTTATGGGAAGATTTGATTGAATACTTATTTAGCGGGTGTTCAATACTAATTGTAGTGTTTCTGTGAAGAAGCATAAGAAGAGAAAAGGGGAGCTGTTAAAATGGCTAAACGAACAAAAAAGAATGATCCTCAGCAGAAAAATAAAAAGGGGTTTGATTCTTCCCGATTGAATGAAGAATTCGCTCATGAAATGGGCAGTGCAGCAACAAACAAGATTCACAAAGATAAAGCAAAGAAGGAAAAAGCACCTAAAAACAATGGTGAATATACTAAGTAATCAAAAGGACAGACCTTGGATCCGGATCCAAGGTCTGTCCTTTTAAACGGTTTTGTCAATGAAGGACTGAATCCTTGACAGCCCTGCCTTTAATTGCTCCATTGAGCATGCATAGGAAATCCTTACGTAGCCTTCGCCAAAGCTTGAGAATGCATCACCGGGAACGACAGCGACCTTTTGTTCCTTTGCAAGGGCCAGCGCAAATTCAAATGATGACATGTCAATCTGTCCGGGGATTTTTACAAAGAAATAGAATGCTCCATCCGGCTTTACCACATGTTCAAATCCTATTTCCTTCAGGCGTTCAAAGACATAATCCCTTCTGACCCTGTACTCATTCTTCATCTCCACTGCATCGTTCATTCCCTTTGTCAAAGCTTCATACGCTGCTTTCTGGGAGACAGAAGAGGCGCACGACACATTATACTGATGAACCTTCAAAAGATGTTTGCTGATGGATTCAGGAGCGAAAATAAACCCGATTCTCCAGCCCGTCATACTGTGTGATTTGGATAGTCCATTGATCAATATGGTTTGATCTTTAAGGAATTCAGCTATGGATCGGTGATTGCCTTCAAATGTCAATTCACTGTAAATCTCATCTGCCAGTACAAAGATATTCCTGCCATTCAGAACTTCTGCGATTTCTTGCAATTCTTCTGCATCAAGACTGACTCCAGTCGGATTGGACGGATAAGGAAGGATGATGCATTTTGTGGATTCTGTAATGTGCTTCTCGATTGATTCGGCTGTAAGCTTGAAATGGCTGCTTGTGGTATCGATATGTACAGGCTTTCCACCGCATAGGTGAATGATTGGTTCATATCCGGGATATACAGGACCGGGAAGCAGACACTCATCCCCGGGCTCCAGTATCGTCCTCAGCACCACGTCTATTCCCTGTGAAGCCCCTGTTGTGACGATCACCTCGGATTCGGGTTTATAATGTACATGATATCTTTTGCTCATAAAGGATGCAGCCGCTTCTCTCAGCTGAAGAAACCCTGCATTATGCGTGTATGAAGTGAAGTTATCATCGATTGCATTTTTGGCTGCTTCTTTTATATGGAGAGGTGTCGGGAAGTCGGGCTGGCCAATCGTAAGAGAAATCATTCCTTCTATATCAGCGACCAAATTAAAGAATTTTCGTATGCCTGATATTTTGATATTTTTCACGTTAGGATTCAAGTATTGTTCCAAGGTGCACACCTGCTTTTTTTCATTTGTTACATATTTTATCATCATTTACTGCAGTAAAGGAATGCATTTGTTTGAAATGTTATGAATCGGGGAAAGGGTAGGAAAGAAAATAACATTGAAGGTGAGCAGCAATGATCAGGACGACGGTGATTATGAATAATGGGGACATCCTCCAGGATATATCCTTATCGAAGGTGAAGGAAAACGATGTCAAATGGTACTGGGTCGATTTTCACGAACCGAGCGACAAGGATATCCGCATGATGAAGCATTTCTTTCAGTTCCATCCACTGGCGGTGGAAGACTGTCTGGATGACTTTAGTGAAAGACCTAAATTGGATTTTTATGATGGATATATATTTGTGCTGATGCACGCGATTAATCGTCATTCACTGGATTCATACGAAGTGAATCTTTTTGTGAATGGCAGATTCATCGTTACTTTCCATAAGGAACCGGTGAATGAAATCGATAATTTGTGGAAGATGGTAAAAGAAGAAGGCACACAGCTGACTCCATTCACCATCATGCACGGAATTGTCGACAGGCTGGTCGATGAGTATTTCCCCCTGATCTACAGCATTGAAGACCGTTTGAATACGATAGAAGAAAATACAAATGAAGAATCAGATTCAAATTTGATGGACGAGTTATTCGATATCCGCCATGAAATGTCCAAATTGAGAAGGACACTCGTGCCAATGAGGGATTTACTATACAGGATCAGTAATTCAAGCAGGTTGAATTCATTGAAGGAAGAACAATTGTATTTTAATGATGTGTATGACCACTTGATCAAGCAAGTTGAAATGCTCGAATCCTACCGTGAATTCTCGGCAGATATCCGTGACAATTATCTGTCCATCAATTCTGATAAAATGAACAACATCATGATGACGCTGACCGTCATCACCACGATCTTCATGCCTCTTACGTTCATAGCCGGCCTGTACGGGATGAATTTTGTATATATGCCGGAACTCAATGAGCATAACGGCTACTTCGTAGTGCTGGCTGTAATGGCTGGAATTGCGGCAGTCATGTTCGGATTCTTCGTGAAAATCGGCTGGTTGAGATTTGGCAGCAGAAAAAGAAGGAGAAGAAGGAGACTGTTAAAGCTTAAATAACTGAATCTTCACCGACCAGACAGCTGCGGGAACAAAAAAATATGGTGAAACGGTGGATTTTTAGTTGAAAACGCGGTATATTGATTGAGGACAAAAGAAGAATTGGGATGTTTATATTCCCGAGAGGTTCTAGCACAACCCTCTATAAAAAACTAAGGGAAACGGCATCCTTTGGTGTCGTTTGTTTTTGTTTAAGCGGATTTTCTTAAGCTGTCATTTACAGTTCTCGCTCTGTTACGTGACATATTCAGAGGGAAGAGCATGATTATAGAGTATTAAAAGAATCTTTTTTTCTTCTTTTCGGGTGCGGTTGATGACTGCAAAAAGAGAGGAGAATCGAAATGAAACAAGAAAAAGCTTTAGTCGTATTCAGCGGTGGCCAGGACAGTACTACATGCTTGTTCTGGGCAAAAAAAGAATTCAGTGAAGTGGAAGCGGTAACGTTCAATTACGGCCAGCGTCATGCAGCGGAATTGGACTGTGCAAAAGAAATAGCGGAAGATCTGAATGTTCCCCATCATACGCTTGATATGAGTCTTTTAAACCAGCTGGCCCCGAGTGCACTGACAAGGAAGGATGAAGCCATTACACATGCGGAAGGTGAATTGCCTTCTACTTTTGTGCCCGGTAGAAACTTATTATTCCTTTCATTTGCCGGAGTACTGGCAAAGCAGATCGGGGCAAGGAATATCATAACGGGTGTCTGCGAAACCGACTTCAGCGGATATCCTGATTGCCGGGATATTTTTGTGAAATCATTGAATGTTTCACTCAATCTCTCAATGGATGCGCAATTTGTGATTCATACCCCGCTGATGTGGATCGATAAGGCACAGACGTGGGAAATGGCAGATAATCTGGGCGCACTGAATTATATACGTCAAAACACCTTGACCTGCTACAACGGAGTCAAAGGTGACGGGTGCGGTGAATGTCCAGCATGTGAATTGCGGCAAAGAGGGCTGAAACAATATTTACTAAAGCAACAAGGAGGAGAGGAAAAATGATTCAGCAAATGTATCCGTCTCCTTCCCATGAGTATGAATTTGAACTGAATAAGGATATGCATTTTGCGGCATCTCATTATATCCCGCATGAAGATGCAGGTGACTGTCAAAAGGTGCATGGTCATACGTACTATGCAAATATCACGATAGGTGGAAATGAACTGGATGGCTCAGGTTTCCTCATAAATTTCAAACATATCAAGAAATTGATCCATAATCGTTTTGACCATACCTTGTTAAATAAGGACAGCCTCTTTTCAGATGAGGATCCCATGAAATTCCCCACTACTGAAGTGGTGGCAAAAACAGTATGTGAAATCATACAGGAGCATTTGGATACGCTGGAACACCGTCCTGTATGCCTTCAGGTGTTCTTGAGGGAAACTCCTACATCCTATGTCATATACAGACCGAAAAAGGGGAGAGTGTCATGAAGAAATTCCCTGTTTTAGAAATTTTCGGTCCGACTATCCAAGGGGAAGGGATGGTTGTCGGCCAAAAAACGATGTTTGTGAGGACTGCAGGATGCGATTACAGTTGTTCATGGTGTGATTCGGCTTTCACCTGGGACGGATCGGCAAAAGATGATATAAGGCTTTTGACTGCAGAAGAGATATGGAATGAGCTGAGTGAGACAGGAGGGAAGCGGTTCTCCCATGTCACGATTTCAGGGGGCAATCCTGCGCTGCTATCCAATTTAGGAGAACTGCTCGACATCTTTAAAGAAAAAGGCATAGAGTCCGCCCTGGAGACCCAAGGCAGCAGATGGCAGGAATGGTTTTACGATATTGACGATTTGACGATTTCACCAAAACCGCCAAGCTCTGATATGGTAACGGATTTCAAGAAATTGGACGATATCATTCAGAAGTTAATAGACAATGAATCCAGGTTCAGCCTAAAAGTGGTGGTTTTCAATGATGAGGATATGCAATATGCCAAGAAGGTGCATAAGCGTTATCCATCAGTTCCTTTTTACATCCAAACAGGAAATCCGCAAACAGCTGAAGAAAACACACCTAAATTGGTCTCGGATCTGCTGGATGGTTTTGAAAAATTGATCGATAAAGTGTCTGATGATGATGAATTAAATAATGTAAGGGTGCTTCCGCAGCTGCATACCCTTGTCTGGGGAAATAAGCGGGGGGTCTAGGTAATCACAAAAAGCGATTGAATATTTCAATCGCTTTTTGTATTGTGATGGGATTCACTTTTTTGCATTATCATCTTGATAATGGTCGATGCTCTTTTTTCCCTCTACATAAAACACCTCATCAAAATCGTCCAGTCCCTCTTTATTCTTGCTTATTGCAACTAAGGGATTTGAATACTGTGCGGGTAAAATGTGACCGGTTATTTCATCAAAATCAAGAATCCTTCGATTTTCCATATCTCTTCTCTCAGGCATATATACACCTCCTAACTTTAGTTTGCTGAATAAGAAAGCTTGTATGTAAAAATTTTAATCACCTATAAAATGTTTTGATGTGTAAAAAAATACAGATTTTGTTCGATATAAACTAGGTAAGGTATTTTTTGTGCTTATACAAGAACGGAAGGACGTATCAAAATGAATGATTTAAAAGGGATCTTGCTTGAAAGCGGCACAAATGAACTTGAAATGGTTGAATTTGAAGTTCAAGGAAATAAATTTGGAATAAATGTAATAAAAGTAAAGGAAATCATTCAACCATCAGCGGTCATCCCCATTCCTCACTCCCATCCCCATGTAAAGGGATTGATACAACTAAGGGGTGAAGTTCTTCCGGTTGTGGATATGGCCAGGGTGCTGGGACTTCAAGAAAAAGACTCTCACCAGTCAAAATTCATTGTATGTGAATTCAATAAACAAAAAGTGGTTTTCCATGTACATAATGTCACTCAGATCCACCGTATTTCCTGGAATCAAATTGACAAACCTTCTGAAATGTATTCCGGGATAAAGTCGGGAATCATCGGAGTCGTCAAGCGCGGGGACTCAATGGTTTTAATGCTTGACTTTGAAAGTATCATGGTGGAAATCAACCCCGAGTCGGGGATCCATATCGATCAGGTGAAAAAGCTGGGGAAAAGAGAAAGAAGGTTTAAAAAAATCGTAGCTGCCGAAGATTCTCCCCTCCTCAGGAAGCTGCTCAATGAAACCTTGACTGAAGCGGGTTACGATACAATCGAATTTTTCGAAAACGGGGCAGATGCACTCTCTTATCTCGAATCACTTGCGGAGAGTCCTGGACCGATTGAAGACCTGGTCGGTCTGGTCATAACGGATGTTGAAATGCCGCAGATGGACGGCCACCATCTGACAAAGCGGATCAAGAGTCATCCTGTTTTAAAAAAGCTGCCGGTCATCATCTTCTCATCGCTCATCACAAATGATCTGCGGCACAAGGGTGAAATGGTAGGTGCAGAAGATCAAGTGAGTAAACCTGAAATAGCAGAATTGATATCTAAAATCGATCAGTTCGTACTGTGAAAATACAAAAAGGCTGTATGATATAGATTCATACAGCCTTCTGCAAAAAAGAGGGGTGCTTTAAAGCGCTAAAATTCCAAGGTATTAAAAGAAGCTGTCCCCCAGCTTTTTAAAAACAGGTTTCTGGTAATTGTTTTTTCTTTGCTTATTGTTTTTATCTTCAGTATCGGACATTCCTGTATAGTTTTCCAAAATGCCTTTTGCCTGGTGAAGTCCCATTTTACTTCTCGGGTTCCTTATAGCATGGTTGAGTGTCCCCAAGTGCGGAAGCTGCTTGAAATCCTCTTTGGAGGGCGGAATGTGAAATGTGTATTCACCGCAGTCAATCAGCACATCAGATTGCTGCTGGCTGAATTTAGGATTGTTTGAAAAATGGAGTCCTATTTTTTTGGCTTTGCCTTCACGAATCATCTTCATCAATGCACGCTTCTTCAATGCATACAAGTATTTGGGATTACCGGCGGTCTTTGCATGACGATTTACAGTGAAAATGGCTTGAGAGAGGATATTTACTGATGTGGAGGAAGGGGTTTCATTACTGGTATTTCTCAAGTTTTTGGCTCCTTTCTATTATATTCCTTACTATTATACCTTCTTTATCTGATGATGGAAAGGCAAAGGATGTATTTATTGTTAGTAAACTGGGATTTTTCTTGAAGTGCAAGGAAAGAAAAAAGAACTGAATCAATAAATGACCAGTTCTTTAAAAAGTTGATTTAATTTATCAAGCAGCTTACCTTTGCGGATAAATATTGATATTTTCCGTCACATAATTCGGGGAAGGCGCAAAAGTGTTTCCGTAAGGTGCCCCTCCATAAGGTACCCCTCCATAGGGGACTCCTCCATAAGGTACGCCTCCATAAGGTACCCCTCCATAAGGCGGAAAATATGGCGGGCAGCATGGTCTGTTAAATAACAGCGGGCCAATGGCCAAACCGGCTAAACCACCTGCTAAAAATGGAAGGCCGAAAAAAGGAAAGAAACGCTGATCGTATCCTCTCATGGCAGGGTAATTATAGGTGTTATAAGGAATAAACGACTGACGATACATAAATAACCTCCTCTCTATTCTTATTATTGTATGGTCATGTTGTTTGCTGTGAGCCTGTATTAAATGAAAAAGCCAACAGGGGAGATCTTCACGTTCATGATCACAAAATGCAATAAATATTGAATTTTCTTACATATTTATAGGAAATGACTCCATTTACTAGTACAATGTATTTAGGAAAAAAGAATCAACCAAGTATACGCGGATGAGGATGAAATTCATGCAGGCACTGAACAGGAAACAGGATAATGATAGATTGGATAGGGTTTTAAAAGATGTTGTACTGGAATACATAAATGACATGATTTTTATTATGAAAGTCGAAGAAGGACCTTCTTTTCGTTATGTATATATAAATGAATCAGCCAGAAAAAGCACGGATATAAAAACTGAGGATATGGGACGAATGCTGGATGAAGTGCTCTCAGGTGATCTTGGCGATCGTTTAAGGGAGAAGTATGTTCAGCTTGTCGAGAACGGGGAGACGATCATTTTCAGGGATACAATCGAACTTTCTGGCGGGGAACAGGTGATAAATGAATCAATTTTGACGCCAATCAAGAATGAATCGGAAAAAATTGAATATGTTGTTTCTATTACGAGGGATGTCACTCCGGTCATGAAGGAAAAGAAGAGGCTTTCAAATGCAAGAAACAGGTATAAGTCGATCATCGAACATAACTTAGATGCCATTTTTATATTGGATTCAAACGGTGTCATCAAGGAATCTAATATCGCAGGCTCTCAATTGACTGGATATCCAAAAAATCAAATGGTAAATTCACTGATATACGGGCTGTTTCATTCATCGATCAAGGATGAATTAGAGGCGGCGTTATCAAAAGCTTTGAGGGGTATACCCTCTACATTGGATCATTGTATGTTGAATACCATGGACGGCAAAGACAAAATCACCAGCGTAAAAGCTGTTCCTATTGTGGTGGAAGAAAAATTTGATGGTTGTTATATCATCATCAAAGATAACACCGTATCGTTCGAGCAAAATGAAATGATTCATTACATGGCCCTTCATGACCAATTAACCGGACTGTGGAACCGTAAAGCGTTAGATGAGCATTTACCCTTGTTCGTTCAAGCGATGGAGGAATCTGAACGGGAGCTGTCGGTATTGTACCTGGATCTTGATCGATTCAAGTTTGTGAACGATACGCTGGGATTAACAGGCGGTGACCGGGTACTTAAAAATATCACACAGCGTCTTGCGACTTTGACGGATGAAAACTGCCTCCTCTACAGACAGGGGGGGGATGAATTTATTTATCTGTTGAAAAACAGCAGTCTTGAGGAAACAAAGAAAAAAGCGATGGAAGTCCTTACCTTATTTCAAGAGTCATTCATGATGGAAGGGCAGGAGTTTTACATAAGTCCTTCCATGGGAATAAGCAGGTATCCTGCAGATGGTTATGATGGAAATACGCTCATCCAAAAAGCAGCACAGGCTTTATTCCAAGTAAAGGAGAAAGGCAGGGCTCATTACAGGTTTTATCAAACGCATATGGAGTCAAGCTTTCCGAATTATATGATCATGGAATCCCATTTAAGGAAAGCGATTGAGAAAGATGAACTGTCCATACATTATCAACCTCAGATTAATCTTTCAACCGGCAGTGTTGACAGTTTCGAAGCGCTTATTCGATGGAATAACAGGAAATTCGGATTTGTGTCTCCCGGTCAGTTCATCCCGCTTGCAGAGGAAACCGGCCTCATCCACGGAATCGGTGAATGGGTGCTTGAGAATGTGTGCCTCCAGTTAAGAGATTGGAGGAGGAAAGGAAATAAGGGCGTAAGGATCGCCATCAATATTTCCCCTAAACAATTTCAACAGGAGCAGCTGGCGGATATGATCAGGGAGTACCTTTATAAATACGGAATCCCTGCTGAATGCCTTGAAATTGAAATTACGGAAGGAGCCATGCAGGATACCCAGCAGACTTTGACTTTACTGAAGAAACTTAAAGAATTGGGTGTGTTTATATCTGTGGATGATTTCGGCACAGGTTATTCCTCTTTGAATTATTTGAAACGGTTCCCGATTGATATTCTTAAAATAGACCAATCCTTCGTGAGGGAAATCGGATCCAGTCAAAAGGATTCTGCAATCACCACTACCATTATCCATCTCGCCCACAGTCTTGGAATGGAAGTGATAGCAGAAGGTGTTGAAAAAGAAGGCCAGGTCCATTTCTTGAAAGAGGCAAACTGCCAAAAAGCGCAGGGGTTTTATTTCAGTAAACCGAAAGTGCCCGAAGAATTGGAGCACTATGTTTATGCTTAATATCATTCGATCCATTAATTTGACAGTGACGGGTAATATCACTTATGTTTAAGTGAGGTCGTCATTTTAGTAAGGTAAGAGTCAAGTTAATAAAGGAGAGGGATTAAGATGAAGAAGAAGCAAATGGAAATCCTTTTTCTCCCTGCTGATAGAGGGACGGTCAAAGTGTATGTGTACGGTTTTCATACACCCCGAACTCTGGGTCAGGTCTCTGTTACATTTAATAATGTTTCTGTTGAAGCAAAAGGATACAGACGGAATAAGACAATCATTAAAGCATTGGCTCAGCTCCATGAGGCAATTGTCAATAATCAGGACAGTTAAACAAACATTCCGGCACATAAATCATGTGCCGGATTTTTTTATAAGAAAGCTGGCTGATCGGGAAACAGATGTGGTAAAATAATGAGTGAATATTCATTCATTTCGAAGGGGGAGAAAAATATGGGAGAAAAACAAACGGTCATCATTACCGGGGGATCCAACGGAATGGGGAAATACATGGCAAAGTATTTTCTGGAAAAAGGCTCCAACGTCGTCATCACTGGACGGAATGAAGAGAGGCTTCAAGCTGTGAAAGAAGAGTTCGCTTCACTTAAAGGGAACATGGAAGTGTTTCAAATGGATGTGAGGGAACCGGAACATGCCGGGGCAATGGCCTCGTTCACTGCAGAGAAGTTCGGGAAAATTGATGTCTTGATCAACAATGCAGCCGGAAATTTTATCTGCCCTGTTGAGAAGCTTTCTCCAAACGGTTGGAAGTCTGTTATAGATATCGTGTTGAATGGTACCTTCTTTTGTTCTCATGCGGTGGGTAACCATTGGATTAAAGAAAACCATAAAGGCTCGATCATCAATATGGTGGCTACATATGCCTGGAACGCCGGAGCCGGGGTGGCTCACTCTGCAGCAGCTAAAGCGGGTGTCCTGTCCTTGACCAGGACCCTTGCGGTGGAATGGGGGCATAAGTATGGAATTCGCACCAATGCGATTGCGCCGGGACCGATTGAACGTACAGGAGGGGCCGAGAAGTTATGGATCTCAGAGGAAGCCGCCAAACGTACGATTGAAAGTGTCCCATTAAAAAGATTGGGGACCCCGGAAGAAATAGCCGGTCTTGCTTATTTCATTTCTTCAGATCAAGCTGCATATATGAATGGGGAATGCATCACTCTGGATGGAGGGCAATGGCTGAACCCATTTCCGTTTTAATAAACTCTTTGGTTGTAATGCTCACGATGCGGGGCATTCTTTTTTTGTATTTATTCATCCAAACGAATGGCTATTTGAGTTTGTGAACATGTGTTATAATTATGCAAAAAATGTTTCAGGTTGGAGGAGTGGAAAATGGATCCCTTGGACGTAATTAGCAATATTGAGAAAGTCATTCCTTATTATCAACCGGTTTTCAGTGCAGATGAACATAAAATCATCGGATATGAAGTGCTTGGAAGAATGATCGGGGACAGCGGCGTGGCAGTGAGCCTTGGTCCTTTTTTTACGGGGAATGATATTCCTGACGAATATAAAATCGAAGTCGACGAGCAAGTGACTGAAAAGGCCCTCCTTCAATTCATCCAGACCGATCAGGAGGGGCTCATATTTATAAACAGGGATGCGAGGCTCCTCATGCTTGACCATGGCGAATCGTTCATGGAGCTCTTACAGGGCTTTAAAGCGCAAGGGCTTAATTTAAGCCGGATTGTCCTCGAATTATCCGAGAAGACCTTTCAAGGCGATTTTGAACAGCTGGTACATGTTCTGCTGTACTATAAAACATATGGAATAAAAGTGGCCATCGACAATGTAAGAGGGAATATTGGAGAGCTTGACAGACTGTCTCTATTCTCTCCGGATATCCTGAAAGTTGATCTTTCGCAGCTCAGGAATGACGCAGGCAATAAAATGTATAAGGACATATTATTCAGTCTATCCATGCTTGCAAGAAAAATCGGTGCATCCCTGCTGTTTGAACATATCGAAATCAATTATCAGCTGCAGTTTGCATGGTTGAACGGCGGAAGATACTATCAGGGTTACTACTTGAAGCAGCCTTCGGAGGGTTTTCTGGAATCCGATGCACTTAAAGCCAAGCTGAAAGAAAAATGCGAGGATTTCATTCGTTACGAAAAAAAGCGTTTAGAAGCAGGACATAGATTCGCTGAAGATTTACATAAGGAAATCAACGGTCTCCTGATCCTGTTGAGAAAACAGACACAAGGCTATGATCAACTGCTCTCCGGACTTGCTGACGCTTTCAGGGATAAGTGCTTCCGCCTTTATATGTGCGATGAAAACGGATTCCAGGTCACCAGCAATATTTTGAAAGTACATGGGAACTGGGAAGTCCACGAACGATTTAAAGGTAAAAACTGGAGTTGGCGGCCGTATTTTTTGGAAAATATCATGAGGATGAGGATAAATAAAAAAGGATTATTGTCTGATATCTACAGTGATATTGATTCGGGTGAACCGATTCGGACTTATTCATACCCATTCGGTGACGGCTTGTACCTGTTCATCGATCTATCTTACGAATTTTTATTCGAAGAAGAAAGCCTTCTTTATTAATCGTATTTTTGACCTCCATATGCAGCTGCACGAGCCTTTCCATTTTTCCTTGAATAGAGTGTTTCCATTAGGGGAAATTATCATTAAAGATACATTGAAGGAGGGGCTTGGATGAGTATTTATATTATACTGCTCACTTTGATTGCTGTGGGAGTGGCGGGATATTCAGTTTATTATACATTTAGAGTTGCGGCCCAGGAAAAAAGGTTAAAAGGTGAGTTTGACACAGACATACCGGAAGCTGTTAAGGAGCATCCTTTTATTCGGAATCCGGTCTTCCTTGCGATATTGGTTTTTACTGTTTTCGTGGTAGTCATGATCCTTTATCTCTCATTTAAATTTGCCTATTGAGCGGTGAAGTAATTTAGTCTAAATCAAACCCGAACTCATTTGCATGTGATCAGGCAAATGAGTTCGGGTTTTTCATTTTTTCAGAAAGCCTTTGGCTAATGACCGAAGGAGCCTCCAGGCGCCCGAGCTGGTCAAAAGAAAAGCGGGAGGGAATTGTTTAGAGGAGGCAAGTCTATGATGAATGGGCCGGGAATCTTTGCCTTCTTGTTTCATATATATGTCTTTTTATTTGGATTTTTTTGGTAAGTGACGGAATAAATCCTGAAATTCAAATATTATCCCACAGAATTCGAAGATTATTGCTTTGAATTGAAAGAAAAAGTCCAGTTTTCGAAAGATTACGGACCAAAATTAAAAGATTAACGGATTTCACCCCGTTCAGGAAGGCCGCAGTTATTGCGCTCATCGAGCCAAACCTAATTACACCTTATATGGCGGGTACAACCATTCGTATACTGCGCCAAGCACGCCTTTAACCACCGTATAAAACCGATCATCACGTGGAAGGTGGCTGCCGGAGCTGGACATGATCTGCTGCCGGAAATCCAGGACACGCAGCGTCCGTCCTCGGCAGAAAGCAAAGTCTTACCCGGAAATCATTAGCGTGGGGGTAAGTCCCAAACTTCCAATGGTTGAATATACCAGTTATCCTTGTGTTTAATACCATAATATCCGGGAAAATGGCAAATAAGTGAAAAAGATGTCAATCAGTGTTGTTATTTTTCGAACAAAACTCAGCCAATCGACAAAGTTCAATTGCTACAATAGATTCACCTATTTTTTTAAGGAGGGGAATAAAATGGCAAAAGGAAAATTATTTATTCTTGTTTTAATCATCGGACTCGTTTCAGCAGCTTGCGGACAAGTCAAACAGACACAGGCGTCCATGTTCACGGACAAGCAGGCAATGGCTGTGGTGAAGGAAGCGTTCAAGACCCAGGTCTCTTTAAGTGAAAAGCCTCAGCCGATGGAGGATATTGAAAAGCAGCTTCATGCATCATTTACAGAGGAACTGACAAACTCATTCTTAGAAGATAATGTTGTACAGGCAGAAGGAGGCTATATGACGTTTGGTTCTGACTTTGCACCGCATTATATTCCTTTCTTTTCGTACGACAAATACACCAATGTTCATTACGTGAACGGAAAGTGGTACATATGGGAAGAACGTTCAGGTGAAGAAGAAGGTCCTGTAAGCACTGCGTCGGGAGTGGAAGCGGTGGTGTTAATGAAGGAAAAAGGTGACTGGAAGGTATCTTCCATAACAAATGAAATTCCTGATCAGCTTAGATAACAATGTGAAAAAGATACCTCTCTGCGAAGAAGGTATCTTTTTCTTTGTCCATAATCATATTTCCAATGCTGCTTTGAGGGCCTCCAAATTGAACCCGGAGATGACAGTATCTCCTACGGTAATGGTAGGTGTCGAATAGGATTGTAACTGGTTTATTAAATATTCTCTTGCTTCGGTATCTTCCTTAATATTTTTTTCCGCATATTCAATTCCATATTCTTTCATGAAAAGCTTGACTACCTCGCATGGAGGGCATTCTGGCTGTGAGTATACTATTACTTTTTTCAAGAATTATATTCTCCTTTCCTGGTTAAATAATCTACTATCCCCATCGCTGAAACCTTCATATCAAGTTCCAATGCGTTAAACAGTGGATGATCCGGCTCAAAGCCGTCATGAACGAATGATGTTTTAACTAGATTGAATAGCTCAGTGGACAGGTTTTCTGAATTATCATTGAATGAAGCTTCGGGAGAAAATACTGATTCCGCCACCGCTAGGAACCGATCCAGCCATGCGTCAACTTCTGTTAAAGCATGAGCGGGTACTTCCGACATGCCGTAATGGCCGAAATAGATTCGTCTCAATTTTTTATCCTTGAAAAATTGAATCGATCCTTTCATCGCATCCGGGCTGAATTGGTTTGGCGAAGTGGAAGGAAGGTAAAATGATTTTCCTTCGGTCCGATACTGGATGCCGCAGGTGTCACCGGTAAACATCCCCTCTGACACGGGATCGTAAATGCTGAAATGATGATTTGCATGACCCGGAGTATCATAGAAGGTGAGCGTACATGTCTCACTGAGTCTCAAAGTGTCCCCGTGCCCCTTAACCGTCATCCGTTCTTTCGGTATGGGTTTGACCGGAGAAAATAACCGTTCGAAATCATCTCTGTAAACCGCTTTTGCCCCTGCGATCAGCCTGGATGGGTCGTTCAGGTGCCTGTACCCCTTTGGGTGGACGACTATTGTCGCTGAAGGGCACTCTTCAAGGAACAGACCTGCTCCCCCGGCATGATCTAAATGGATGTGGGTCAGAATTATGTATTGAATATCTTCTAATTTAATGTTTAACTTAGAGAGACCTTTTTTTAGATGAGGAATTGAAGGGCTGGCAGATGTTTCAACAATCGCAATCGATTCTTCGTGAATGATATAGCTCCCGGTCCGTCCTTTTAATGACAAATCCATCAGGTCGACTAATGATATCCTGGAATCCAAACGCTCAACACACATCATAACAAATCCTTTCTCAGCATTTTCTTTTCATTATATAGGATTTTTCGCATATGCAGGGCAAAACATTAGATTTCACAGGATAGAATTTGGTACAATGCAAAAGCTATGAAAAAAGAAATAGAACAGGAAAGGAGAGACTGCTTATGTCTCAGCTTCTTGGAATCATACAAAGATTAAAGACATTGCAAGAACAAGGTGAACAAGGGGAAACTCAACAACGATTTTTTGAATACAATGGAAAGAAGATTTGTGAGGTAAAGTATTTACCAAAACAAGATACGTTCGAAATTGAAGTAATGAATGAAAAAGGAAGCAGCTTTCCTTTTGATAACATCGACATCACGGCAATTGAAATATATGAATTGCTGCAGGAAGCAAATCAGGAATAGTGCAAAGATAACCAGATGAGATCCCACTCTTATTTGGTTATTTTTTTGGTAATTCATCCATTTTTGGTTATTTAGGATTGAATATTACAACATTTTTCTGCTCATGTGTTAAAATTAGGTTGGTATATGCTTTGTTGCTTTTGTAAAATAGGGTTCAGCCTGGATATAGCTTGTGGTTGTGCTCTTTCTAAACCAGGGCTTTTAAACAATAGACGGATGGACAAGCCAAATACCTGAGGTCCAATAGTTTCTTGTGTGCACAGCAACAGAGTATGTGAAAAGAGCCAAAAAAAGATTAAAAAGAACAAGAATTAAATGAAACATTCTTCAAAAATGAGGGGTTATGCATGATTTCATTAAACAGTAAGGAATTTTTAGAAACGAATATTAAAGATTTTATTATTCCATCAGAGAAAGTGGCTCATGTCCAGATGGGTAATTCCCTTGAGCATGCTTTGCTGCTTCTCACTAAGAGCGGATATTCGTCAATTCCCATATTGGACCCGGCCTTCCGTTTGCAGGGGCTAATCAGTTCCTCGTTAATAACAGATGCAGTTCTGGGACTGGAACGCTTTGAGTTCGAAAGACTTGAAAAGATGAAAGTTGAAGAAGTGATGACGGGGGAGTTCCCTTCCATTCCGCTCGATTCTGATTTTAAGAAGGCACTTGAATTGCTGATCGATCATCCTTTTTTATGCGTGATATCAGACGATGACTATTTTGAAGGGATCATGACAAGAAGAGTGATGTTGAAGCAGCTTAAACGCAATATCTATAATTCCTGACACTGATAGGAATTGAATATGGAAAGCAGGGGTAACCTGCTTTCAGGAGCGGGGAGGATGGCATGACATGTCATCCTCTTTCATTGAATACTGAAGTAAGGAGAACAATATGGACGGTTTGATGAAAAGCAAAAAGCAGACAAAAAAACCTTATGTACTGGCAGCAGTAATGCTGGCGATGTTTATGGGTGCGATTGAAGCGACAATCGTTTCTACGGCCATGCCTGCAATAGTCGGTGACCTCGGCGGATTCTCCCTGTACAGCTGGGTTTTTTCTGCGTATTTATTGATGAATGCGGTAACGGTATTGATATATGGGAAGCTATCTGATTTATTCGGCAGGAAACCGATCATCACAGTTGGAATCATCATATTCCTGATAGGTTCTATTCTTTGCGGGCTTTCCGAATCGATGACACAGCTCATTGTGTTCAGGTTTATTCAAGGATTCGGCGCGGGTGCAGTGCTCCCTATGGCCACAACGATCGTCGGGGATATTTATTCAAAAGAGGAACGTGCTAAAATTCAAGGCTATCTGTCCAGTGTATGGGGGATTTCAGCAATCAGCGGCCCTCTCATCGGAGGTATCCTGGTTGAATATGTAAGCTGGAGGTTTGTCTTTTGGATCAATATACCTTTAGGGATCCTTGCTATTGCCGGCCTCTGGTTATTCCTTCATGAGAATATTGAAAAGAAAAAACCTGTGATTGATTACACCGGTGCTGTTTTGCTGGTAATGACTGTATCAGCTTTAATGATCGTACTGGTGGAAGGGGGCGTCCGCCTGCCGTGGGATTCCTGGCAGATGATCTTCCTGATCAGCATCTCGGTGATTGGTCTTGCTGTGTTTGTTTATCATGAAATGAGGACTCCGCAGCCCATGATGCCATTTGATTTGTGGAAGATCAGATCGATTCTCGCAGCGAATGTGGTTTCACTTACTACTGGAATCATGCTTATCGGGATTTCGAGCTTTCTCCCTGCCTTTGTACAAGGGGTCATGGAAAAAAGTGCTACTGTTGCCGGGTTCACACTTACGGCCATGTCAATAGGGTGGCCGATCTCCTCAACGATTGCCGGACGCTTATTATTGCGCGCAGGTTATTTCGTCACTTCCTTGATCGGCGGAATTTCACTGGTGGCGGGGGCTGCTGTCTTTGTATTTATGCAGCCGTCTTACGGTCCGTTATGGGCAGCAGCCGGTTCCTTTTTTATCGGGGTCGGGATGGGCCTTTCGTCCACGGCCTTTATTGTCTCCATCCAATCCACCGTTGAATGGAAGGTAAGGGGGATCGCGACAGCCACGAATATGTTCATGAGAAACCTTGGCACGACAATCGGTGCTGCGCTGCTCGGAGGAATCCTGAACAGCAGGCTGCAGGATTATCTTCAGAGGTCTGGAGCAGACAGTGATCTTTCAATCGATGGGGTGAATGCTTTATTAAGCGAGCCGGAAAGAGCGGACATGAGCCCCGGGATGATTCAAACCCTTCAGGATGGTTTAACATCCTCGCTTCACACTGTCTATCTTGTCGTGTTTCTTTTTGCAGTCTTGAGCTTTATAGGGATTTTATTTCTTCCAAAAGACAAAGGGTTACAGAAATAGACGGAATCCAACTTGTATGATAAGGATCAGCGTAATGATATTCAATAAGATTCCTGCTTGTTTAATGGAGATGTTAGATGCCAATCTGACAGAAAGCTGTGCTCCGATCAAGGCACCTGAAGCAAAAGGAACCGCAGTCATCCAGTCGACATGGCCATTGAGCAAATACATGATGAATGCCCCAAGGCAGCTGATAAAGGTCTGAAATCTCGTCAATGCAACGGTCTTTAAATAAGAGAAACCGTTTCTTAAATATGTGTACATGAGGAGGGTGGCCTGGCCGGGTCCGAATAATCCGTCATAGCTGCTGATCAAAAAAAGTCTGCCAAACGGAAGCTTATGATCTTCCGCTGCCTTTTCAGTTTTGTTTCTCTTTAATATGCTTAAGAGCAATGCACCCAATAAGAAGAAAAAAGCCATCCATTCGAGTACTTCCGGATCTATCTTGTCAGAGAGGAAAGCTCCTCCGAGTCCGCCTGCAACTGCAAGCGGGACGATGGGGAGGCATTCTTTCATGGTGATTTTACGATCCTTAAGCAAATAAACAAAACTTGATAATGAACTGATGATATTTGAAAATTTAGCAGTCGCTATACTGGTGTGGACAGGAATGCCGAGAAGAAGCATCACCGGCATTCCGATCAATCCCCCGCTTCCTGCAAGTGTACCGACAAAAGCGACTGTAAACCCCGTCACAAATAATAGAACTTCCATTTTTTACACCTCGCTGTTTCTTTATACTTATAGTGTATTCCAATCGAAATGATAATGAAATATTATTTATTTTAAGATATAATATAAGAAAAACTTATGAGGTTATGATCATGGCATTTACGGAATATCAATTATTACAAGTATTGGCTCAAGAAATGAATATGAGAAAAGCAGCTGAAAGGCTTTTTGTCTCTCAGCCTGCATTATCTCAGCGGCTGCAAAATATCGAAAAAGAATGGGGGACCAAACTTTTTCTCCGTTCACAGAAAGGATTGTCGCTGACACCGGCCGGTGAGCTTGTCGTCAAATTGGCAGATGAAATGCTCGGGAAGCAGGAACTTGTGAAAGAACAGATCCAGGCACTTGAAAATGAGGTCCACGGTACATTAAAGATTGCCTGTGCGTCAATTGTCGGCCAGAATTGGCTGCCGAAAGTCCTGAAGCGTTTTGTCGAGACGTATCCCCATGCCAAAATATCCTTGATGACAGGATGGAGCAGCGAAATCCTGAAGGCAATCTATGAGGATGAGGTCCATATCGGAATCATTAGGGGTACACCTGATTGGAAAGGTCCGAAACACCATTTATTTCAGGATACTTTGTACTTGGTCGACCGGGAAATTCAATCAATTGACGAAGTGATGAAAACGGACAGGCCGTTCATACAATTTAAGAGTGATTCGAATTATTATCAGGAAATTCAGGAATGGTGGCACCGCCAGTTCCAGACGACCCCGAAACGCACAATCGTGGTGGATCAGATTGAAACCTGCAAACAGATGACCCTGAATGGAATCGGTTATGCCATACTGCCGGCGATCACGCTTGATGGGATGGAAGAAAATATATATAAAATTCCTCTCGTGGATGATCATGATGCCCTCATTCACAGGGATACCTGGCTGCTCGGTTACGAGTATGCTTTTGAACTCAGGCAGGTAAGTGCATTTGTTGAAGTTGTAAAAGAATTCCTTGAGGGAAATTCTCGATAAACAGGAGTTTTGGGTTGTCTTCCACCCTTTAATTTGTTAAAGTAATTCAAGAAAGAATCTGAATTTATACATAACTCTGGAGGGGACATGCATGAAAATGATGGATGCAAACGAAATTATTTCGTTTATACAGAATAGTACGAAATCAACACCTGTAAAGGTTTACGTGAAAGGGGAATTGGAAGGGATCGATTTTGGTTCTTCCTCTCAAACATTCATTGATGGAAAAACAGGGGTTGTCTTCGGAGAATGGAATGAGCTTTCCAAGGTCCTTGAAGAGAACAGTGACAAAATTGAGGATTATGTACTTGAAAATGACCGCAGGAACTCTGCCATCCCTTTGTTGGATCTTAAAGGCGTAAAAGCCCGTATCGAACCTGGTGCGATCATCCGTGATCAGGTAGAAATCGGCGAGAACTGTGTCATCATGATGGGATCTGTCATCAATATCGGATCGGTGGTCGGTGCAGGAACGATGATCGATATGAATGTGGTCCTCGGTGGACGCGCTACGGTAGGTAAGAACTGCCATATCGGTGCAGGAGCTGTCCTTGCAGGAGTCATCGAGCCGCCATCGGCAAAACCGGTGATCATTGAAGACGATGTAGTGATCGGGGCGAATGCAGTTGTATTGGAAGGTGTGACGGTCGGAAAAGGCGCTGTTGTCGCAGCGGGTGCGGTAGTCGTTGATGATGTAGCACCATATACGGTTGTAGCAGGTACACCTGCCAAGAAGCTTAAAGACATTGATGACAAAACAAAATCAAAAACAGAAATCAAGCAGGAGCTTCGTCAGCTGTAAACGACTTCAGCCGAAGCCGGGATTCGTATAATAAAAAACGTTCCATGAAAGAACGGGCGGAAAGAAAATCTTTCGTCTGTTCTTTTTGTATAGAGGCGCGACAGAAAGGCAGGGTGCAGAAGTATGATTGCGAGCGATTTCAGGACCATCAGAAGAGACCTTCACAAAATCCCGGAACTGGGATTTCAGGAATTCAAGACACAGAAGTATTTGATTGATTACATTACCGGGCTGCCTTCACATCGATATGAATTGAAGAAATGGAAGACCGGCCTGCTTGTGAAAGTGCTTGGGACAAACCCTTCAAGAGTCATCGGTTACCGTTCCGATATAGACGGACTGCCAATCAAGGAAGAAACCGGTCTGGAGTTCGATTCCATTCACGAAGGAAGGATGCATGCATGCGGCCACGACCTCCATATGTCCATTGCACTTGGCGTTCTGACACATTTTGTTCAGTGCCCTATAGAAGATGATTTGCTTTTCATTTTTCAGCCGGCAGAAGAAGGACCCGGAGGAGCCCAGCCCATGCTAGAAAGTAAAGAGCTGAAGGATTGGATGCCCGATGCTGTTTTTGCTTTGCATATAGCTCCGGAATATGAAGTGGGTACGGTTGCGATCAAAGAAGGCCTCCTGTTTGCCAATACATCGGAATTATTCATCACATTCAAGGGAAAGGGGGGGCATGCGGCATATCCTCACCAAACCAAAGATATGATTGTAGCTGCTTCTTATTTTGTAACACAGCTTCAGTCGATCGTATCAAGGAATGTGGATCCGCTTGACAGTGCGGTCATTACGGTTGGAAAGATGGAAAGCGGCACCGTCCAAAATATCATTGCCGAAACCGCCACGCTCGAAGGCACGATCCGTACGCTCTCACCCCAGTCGATGAAAAGTGTGAAGACGAGATTGGAAGCATTGGTCGAAGGAATGAAAATAAGTTATGACTGTGATATCGAAGTGGATTACGGAAGCATGTACCAGCAGGTGTACAACGATCCAGAATGGACGAAGGATTTCATTTCGTTTATAGAGAAAACAGAAAACCGGAAACTAGTAATCTGCAAAGAAGCCATGACCGGTGAAGATTTTGGCTATATGCTTGAGAAGATACCCGGGTTTATGTTTTGGCTGGGTGTGAATTCTCCATACGGCCTGCATCATTCTAAACTCATTCCGGATGAA
Organism: Bacillus sp. BKU_1; assembly: GCA_051294195.1. Lineage (GTDB taxonomy): Bacteria > Bacillota > Bacilli > Bacillales > Bacillaceae_B > Rossellomorea. Next base: position 1,073,285 of record CP193985.1, read on the forward strand.
GACGCGATTGATTTTGCCATCTCTTTATTGACGGACTATTTCGAATCACTTAATGGAAGAAATTAAATAAAAAGGTCCGGAGCCGTTGGTATCGGCGCCGGACCTTTTTATTATTGTTCTTTTTTTTCAATATAGACTTGATGAGGAAATGGAATTTCAATGCCGTTTTGATCGAGAGCTTCTTTCAGTGCCTTACGAAGCTTTCTTTCCACACCCCACTGTTCCATATTCTTCGTCTTCCCGATGATGCGGAGCACGACATCAGATGACCCGAGAGTCTGAACCCCGACAACATTTGGACCTTCAACGATAGTGTCATCTTCCCTGGCAATCCTGTCGCATACCTCCTGCATGACAATCATGGCCTTATCGATGTCATCATCATACGATATCCCGATATCTACAAGGGCACGCATATTTCCTCTGGAATGGTTGCTGACACTCGTGATCTCCCGGTTAGGAACGTAATGAAGTGTTCCATCGAACCCCCTGATATGGGTAGTTCGGAGACCAACCTCTTCAACAATTCCAGAGAAATTGCCAGTGCTGACATAGTCGCCGACATCGACTTGTTTTTCTAAAAGAATGAAGAAGCCTGTAACCACATCACTGACAAGTCCCTGAGCACCGAATCCTACTGCAAGACCTACGATTCCGGCTCCAGCAAGGATCGCCGTAACCTGAATGCCGAAGATCTGAAGGATCGTGACAAAAAAGATGAAAATCAGGACGTATCCTACAATGTTTTTACTGAGGCTTTGGAGCGTCTGAGCCCTGCCTGCCGATACGTCATTTCTCTTACTGTACTTATCAAATATTCTTTCAATCACTTTGTTTGCTGCAGCCTTTACTGCCAGGAATGCAATCCAGATCGCCAGTATCTGCAGAGCGCCGATCCCGATGGTGACAAGCAGCCCGCCCCAATTGAAATTGGCAATCTTATCACCTAATAAATTTAGTCCAAGTATGTATTCCAATCCAACCATCCTTTCCAATATAATGATGAACCATTCTAGTATACACATTGACAGATGGGTTATGTCAAAGGAGAAACCTGTAAGAAGTCTATTGATTTATTCCCCGGCCGTATAAGAATAAACTCCAGCCACAGAACAGAATATCCAACAGAATGATTAGAATGTATCAGTCAAACGCCCGATTTTTTAAGGGAAGTTTATTTATAAAATAGGTTTGTACTCCAAATCCTTCTATTAATTGTTCAGGCAGTTTAGGGGGGCAATACGAAGTCTTCTGCGGAATGCGAAGTCTTGCTGCGGTATAGGGAAGATTGTCTATTTATCAGGTTAAATAATATTGAATAAAAACAATTCACAAAAAAGTAAAAAATTCTAAAAAAAGGGTAGATAAATATTTCGAAAGCCGATATATTTAATAATACGTCGTTTTTACGCACCCAGGGGAAGGGAGAGGAATTATGGAAACATTCAAAAAATTAAAAGCCTATTATTGGCCCTATAAGAAGTACTTTTTCATTTCAATGTTCTTCTTATTATTTGTTACCGGAATCACGGTAGTATATCCAATCATCCTTCAAAAAACCATTGATGATGTCATTTTAAAAGGAAACTATAAATGGATCCCGTATCTTGCATTTGGATTCGTCGGCATCATGATAGTGAAGGGCATCACCACATTTGTTCAGCAGTATTGCGGGGACTTGTTCGGAATCACTTCCGTGTACAGACTCAGGAATGAATTATATGAAAAACTGCAATTCCTGCCATTCAGTTATTACGACAATGCAAAGACAGGGGATCTGATGTCACGCCTGACAGCTGATGTTGAATCATTCCGCTTTTTCCTGTCATTCGGTTTTACCGAACTTTTACGTTTCTTCCTATTAATCACTGTCAGTTTTGGGGTCATGTTTTACTATTCTCCTTCACTGACGTTTGTGACGCTGGTTTCACTGCCATTCCTGGCAATTGCCGTTTACAAGTTTGATAAAGCCGTCCATCCTGCCTTCAGGGGGATCCGAAAATCATTCGGGAAGTTGAATACGAATGTACAGGAGAATATCAGCGGGATCAATACAGTCAAGTCTCTTTCACGAGAAGACTTTCAGATCAATAAGTTCAATTCTTCCAATGGAGATTACAAAGATAAATATCTATTTACATCCGGCATCTGGGCTAAATACTTTCCTTTAATGGAATTCTTGGGAAATGTCAGTGTCGTCACGCTTTTGGCATACGGCGGATACCTCGTTATGAACGGCGGTCTGCAGCCTGGAGAACTTGTGGCGTTCTACAGCCTGGTCTGGTATATCATATGGCCGATCATGAATCTCGGATTCACCATCAATCTATTTTCACAATCAAAAGCCTCCGGGGAACGATTGTTGGAAATCCTTGAGGTCGATGAAAAAATCAAAGATCATGACGATGTCATCCATGTGGACCGGATGAAAGGTGACGTGGAATTCAATCACGTATCCTTGCATTACACAGAACATGATGAAGCAGCCCTGGAGGATATCTCCTTTAAAGCCGCAAGCGGGAAAGTCATCGGGCTGATCGGGGGAACCGGATCAGGGAAAACGAGTATCACCCAGTTAATGACCCGATTCTACGAACCTACTGATGGAGAAATACTCATTGACGGAAAGGCGCTGGATGATTACTCATTGAAATCCCTGCGAAAGAATATCGGGGTTGTACTTCAAGAGTCATTCCTGTTTTCGTCAACGATCAAGGCGAATATTTCTTATGGCCGTCCTGAAGCTTCGATGGAGGAAATCATTGAAGCTGCCAAGATGGCTCAGGCCCATGAGTTCATCACCGAGCTTCCCGACGGTTATGACACACGACTAGGGGAGAGGGGACTCGGCCTGTCCGGCGGGCAGAAGCAGCGTATTGCCATCGCCCGCGCACTTTGCACAGATCCGTCTATCCTGATACTTGATGATGCAACGAGTGCGGTGGATATGGAAACAGAATTCAGGATCCAAAAGGCACTTAAAAATGTCATGTCCGACCGAACGACCTTCATCATTGCACATCGAATTTCCTCACTGAAGCATGCCGATGAAATTCTTGTACTGGAAAACGGAAAAATTGTCGAGAGGGGCGTCCATGACTTCCTTCTTAAGAACAATGGACCTTATCAGCGAATTTATGATATTCAATACAAAGACCAAAAAAAAATACTCCAGGCACAAGGAAGGTAGGTGAGGGGAATGAGTAAGAAAACGAAAGTGGATAAGAATGTATTAAGCCGGTTTCATTATTCGACCGATCAGGTAATCGACAAGCCTTTCAACTGGGAACAGCTTTGGCGTTTGCTGACCTATTTAAAGCCATATTCAAAAAAACTGCTTCCCCTGTCAATCGTCACCGTCTTGATTACGACCGCGATCCGGTTGATCATACCGATCCTGATCGGTGTATACACGCTTGATAAAGCAATCAGACAGAAAGACAGCACACTTCTCTTTACACTGGTCGGAGTCATCGCCGGACTCTATGTCATCAATTATATTGCGAATGTCCTGAGGATCAGGTGGATGAACGAGCTGGGGCAGGGGGTCATATATGACCTGCGGAAACATTTGTTCAGTCACGTTCAGTGGCTCTCACACCGATTCTTCGACCAGCGTTCGGCAGGTTCGATCCTCGTAAGGATCATGAATGACATCAATTCCCTTCAGGAATTGTTCACAAACGGAGTCATCAACTTGCTGATGGACATCATCCTGCTTGCCGGAATCATTGTCATTTTATTCACACTGAGCCCTGAGCTTACATTGGCGGTCATGGTCATTCTGCCGATCATGTTTTTCATTTCCACAAGCCTGCGAAAAAAGATCCGCAGGTCCTGGCAGGATGTGAGGATCAAGCAGGCAAAACTTAATTCCCACCTGAATGAAAGCATTCAAGGGATCCGCGTCACCCAATCATTCACGCAGGAAAAAGAAAATATGGCTTTCTTCGATGGAGTCAATACAGAAACTTATGACAGCTGGAAAACAGCAACTAAGAAAAATGCCATGTTCCGGCCGATGGTAGAATTGACAAATGCAGTCGGTACCGCAGTACTGATCTGGTATGGTGCGCATCTGATCCAGGGAGGATCCCTTGAACTAGGGGAATTTGTATCCTTTGCCTTCTATCTCGGGATGTTCTGGGAACCGATCTCAAGGCTCGGCCAAGTATACAATCAGCTCCTGATCGGAATGGCATCATCCGAACGGATCTTTGAATTCCTCGATGAGCAGCCGATTGTCAATGAAAAACAAAACGCTGTCGAGTTGAATGATATCAAGGGAAGAATTCAATTTGAAGATGTAGAGTTCTCCTATGATGAAAAGAGGAAAGCCCTTCAGAACATCAATCTGGAAATGAAGGCAGGACAGACCGTCGCGCTGGTCGGTCACACGGGATCGGGTAAAACCACCATTGCGAATCTGATCAGCCGCTTCTATGATCCTACCAGGGGAGAAGTAAAGGTTGACGGTGTCAATCTGCGGGATGTGACAGTCTCGAGCCTGCGCAGCCAAATCAGCATCGTGCTTCAGGATACATTTATATTCTCCGGGACCATCAAGGATAACATCCGCTTCGGCAGACCCGATGCCACGGATGAAGAAGTGCGTACCGCAGCAGAAGCCATCGGAGCGAACGAGTTCATCGAGAAACTCTCAGACGGATACGAAACGGAAGTTGAAGAACGAGGAAACGTCTTATCCGTAGGAGAAAGACAGCTGCTGTCGTTCGCCCGCGCGCTGCTGGCCAATCCTCGCATCATCATCCTGGATGAAGCCACAGCTTCCATCGACACAGAAACTGAAGTCAAGATTCAAAACGCATTGAAACAACTGCTGGCAGGACGGACGGCAATCATCATTGCCCACCGTCTATCGACCATCCGCGAATCCGACAACATCTTCGTGCTGGAACACGGCAAAATCAAAGAATCCGGCAATCATGATGAACTCATGGATCAAGAAGGCGATTATTACGAATTGGTGAAATCGCAGTTTAGGATGTTGGATGCTATGTAGATTCGATTGGGATTTTTTATTGGGGGACCCTGCGCTTTTGTGCGGGGTTTTTATTTTAAGTGGAACAGGGTCGTTGCGGGATTTGACGAATTATGTCGAATTGTCGGTAAGTGTCTTTTTTTGTTGGTAAATCCAGAGAAACGTTGATACTAGCTTCATTTTTGTTGATAAATCCCCAAAAACGTTGGAAAATCTCAATTTTTGTTGATAACGCCAAGTCCCTGTTTTTTGTATACGACAAATTCACTGATTCCAACAATATCGTTGGAGGACCTTTAATATGGCCGCCTTGATCAGGCGGATTTCTAAAATAAACCAGTATCATTTCTCCAAAAATAAAGGGTTTTGGCTTCAGTTTGGAGAAAAGAAAACAAGTAAGGAAAAAATAGAACTCTAGGGAGTGAAATAGTGATACTGAGAGAACGACCAGTCCCCGAAACCATCCTATATAACGAAGCTGCACTAAAAAGACTCCCGCCCCTTTCCGATCTTCGCCACAAAATTGAAGAATCCCTATTAAAAGCCTGGGCAGGCTATACAGGTGAATGTAAGGTCGACCGACTATTGAGCATCATAGATAATAAGGATTTTTACATCATTCATGATCTTTGTCTGCAAACAGGCAGTACCTATATTCAGATTGATACATTGATACTCACGAAATATTTGACTTCTCATTCTTGAAATAAAAAACATTTCAGGCCGTATTGGCTTTTCCCGAGAATTCGGTCAAATAGAAAGAACGCTGAATGGAGAGATAACGGCCTTTCCCAGTCCGATCGCCCAGTGTAAAAAATACAAGCTTCACTTACAGAACTGGTTAAAGAAAATGAAGCTGCCCAGCCTTCCCATAGAATTTTTAGTTGTTTTTACAAATTCCTCGTCAGTACTCTCAGCTTCACCCCATGATACTGAAGTAGTTCATAAAGTGTTGAGGATAGAAAACCTGCTCCCTAGAATTCAGCACCTGATGAATACCTTCAATACTCCCTTTCTCGAAGATAAGCAATTGAGACGTACTTCAAAATTACTCTTAAAAGAGCACCGGCCATATCCAATCAATAAATACCAAACCAATTATGTAAAGGGTATACAGTGTATGAGCTGTAAAGGGTTTTCAATGATCAGAAATAGGGCTTCCTGGCTTTGTCCAAGATGCGGATCATATGATAAAAGTGCTCATGTGCAAGCCTTCAATGATTATTTCCTGCTGATGGATCCTGAAATTTCGAATCAAGAAGCCAGGGACTTCCTCCATATCTCATCGCCCCGCCTCGCTCAATATCTACTAAAATCTATGTCTTTCGTCCAAAGCGGCTCAGGGAGAGGAGCCACATATTCTCAATCCAACTTCTGACTTTACAACAGAATAATCGCATACTGTGTCAATTTATGTTTTCCAATCGAATAAAAGGGTGGCACGGCAAGGGACCATCCCCAAAACAATTCACTTGCCCAACCCCCAACATAAACCAAAGCCAAACAAAAGTTTGTGAAAAAAGTCACAAAATATACATGTTCAATACTTCACAAACTAGCGGATAGGTTTTATAATAACCATTAAGTGATAAATAGTAAGTATTCGCTATTAATTGTCAGGGGGATAAATGAATGGAATTAGATAGTGTGATATTAAGCAGGATGCTGACATCCACCACCCTTGCGTTTCATATTATTTTTGCAACGATCGGGGTAGGTGTGCCGATAATGATTTCGATTGCCGAGTTCATGGGGATCAAGCGGAATGATCCTCATTATACCTTATTGGCAAGGAGATGGGCGCGCGGATTTACGATCACGGTTGCTGTAGGGGTAGTCACAGGTACGGCGATAGGTCTTCAGCTGTCGATGCTTTGGCCTGCTTTCATGCAGGTTGCGGGACAGGTCATTGCACTTCCGCTGTTTATGGAAACATTTGCGTTTTTCTTTGAGGCCATCTTCCTCGGAATCTATTTATATACGTGGGACCGCTTCAAGAACAAATGGATTCACTGGCTGCTGACGATTCCGGTCATGATCGGGTCCTCTGCTTCTGCTTTATTCATCACGACCGTGAATGCGTTCATGAATACGCCTCAGGGGTTTGAACTGAGTGATGGGAAAGCGATCAATATTGATCCGATTGCTGCCATGTTGAATCCGGCCACACCGACGAAGGTTTTCCATGTGCTGACAACGGCTTATCTGACGTCAGCATTGATTTTGGCAGGTATCACGGCCTTTACGATCTTAAAGAAAAAGGGGAGTGAATATCATAGGAAGGCTCTGCGCTTGACGATGGTATCTGCCCTTGTTTTTGCCTTTGCTACAGCGTTGGCAGGAGATCTTTCTGCAAAATTCCTGGCTGAGTATCAGCCTGAAAAACTGGCTGCAGCAGAATGGCATTTCGAAACCGAAAAAAATGCCGACTTGATTGTATTCGGTACGCTGGATGAAAACAATGAGGTTCATAACGAGATCAGGCTGCCCGGATTCCTCAGCTTCCTGGCAGGAAGTTCGTTCGATCATGAAGTGATGGGTTTGAATGAAACGCCTGAGGATGAAAGACCGCCGTTGTGGATTCATTATTTATTTGATGGCATGGTCTCCATAGGATTTTTCAGTATTTTCATTTCCGGTTTGTTCATTCTCTTCTGGAAATGGAAAAAGCGTAATGAATGGAACAAGCCGCTTTTATGGGGGATCGTTGCCAGCGGTCCGCTCGCCATGCTGGCAATTGAGTTCGGATGGATTTATGCGGAGGTAGGCCGCCAGCCGTGGATTTTACGAGGTTATATGAAGGTTGCGGACGCAGCGACAAAGGCAGACGGGGTTGGCTTGACGTTCGCACTATTTGTAGGATTATACATTCTGCTCGGTATTCTATGTGTTGTAGTGTTAATCAAGATGTTCAAGAATAAACCGGCGGAAGCGGAGTTGGAACAACGGTTTCCTGAAAGGACAAATTAACCCTGACAAGCCCCTTCAGCAATACGAAGGGGCACCATGCAAGGGTGTAAGAGGGAGGAATGGCTATGAGTTTGGAAATAGTGGGAATCACGGTTCTGTGGATTTTCCTTTATGGTTATCTGATTGTGGCATCCATCGATTTTGGCGCCGGTTTCTTCGCTTTTTACGGAAGGCTTAAAAGTAAGGAGCACACATTGAATATACTGATCAGCCGCTACCTGTCACCAGTTTGGGAGGTGACGAATGTTTTCTTTGTATTCTTTTTTGTCGGGCTTGTCGGGTTCTTTCCGGATGCAGCCTATTATTATGGGACAGCGCTTCTGATCCCGGGGAGTATTGCGATCATCCTGCTTGCGATACGGGGGAGTTTTTACGCCTTCAATAATTATGGTGCCAAGGAAAATATCATCTATCTTTTCCTCTATGGTGCCACTGGATTGTTGATCCCCGCGTCGCTTTCAACAGCTTTGACGATTTCAGAAGGAGGATTCCTCAATGTCACTGACGGGAATGTTGAATTCCTGGCAGGAAAACTGTTTACAAGTCCTTATTCCTGGAGCGTAGTCGTATTGTCGATTGTTTCAGTATTGTTTATAAGTGCGGCTTTCTTGACTTACTATGCAGATCGGGCGGGGGATATGGATTCAAGGGAGGTATTGAGGAAATTTTCGTTATTCTGGAGTCCTCCTACTATCCTTGCAAGCTTTTTAGTGTTTGCCGGACTGAGGGAACATAATCAGGAACACTTCACCAATGCTCTTGATATCTGGTGGATGTTCGGACTGTCTCTTCTCTGCTTCCTTACGGCGTCGTTCTTGATTTACAAACGAAAGAAATTCGGGACTGCCTTTGTGCTGGTGATGCTTCAGTTCTTTTTTGCATTCTTCGGTTACGGAGCATCTCACTTACCTTATATCTTGAAGCCTTATATTACAATTGAATCAAGTGTGACCAATCCGGCGATGGGAATGGCGCTCGTTATTGCATTTGTGGCAGGACTTCTTCTGCTCATTCCATCACTGTTTTTGTTGATGAGATTGTTTTTATTTGATGCGGATTATGTGAAAGGTAAAAAATAGGCAGGCAGGCCAAAGAGGAGAACCCCCTACGAACTGTAGGATTCTCCTCTTTTTTTTCAATCCAATATTCGAATTCCCGATATACTTCGTGGTAAAATAAAAGCATGTTACTGGAAAATCTGGGGGAATGAAGATGAAAAAAGAATTTGTGGTAATCGGGTTGGGGCGGTTCGGCGGAAGCATCGTGCGGTCCCTTACCGAACAGGGGATGGAAGTGATGGCCATCGACCAGGACGAAGACAAGGTCAACGAATTTTCATCCATTGCTTCTCACGCCGTGATGGCTGATTCAACGGATGAATCGGTTTTGAAAAGTCTTGGGATCAAAAATTTTGACCATGTAATCGTAGCGATCGGGGATGACATTCAGTCCAGTATCCTGACAACGCTTATGCTAAAAGAAATAGGTGTAAAAAAGATAACCGTAAAGGCGCAAAATGATTACCATGAAAAAGTGCTGAGGAAAATAGGGGCAAACCAGGTCGTTCATCCTGAAAGGGATATGGGGCGGAGGATTGCTCACAATATCGTATCGAATAATGTGCTGGATTATCTTGAACTGTCAGATGAACACTCGATTGTCGAAATTGTCGCCAATGATCATCTGGCGGGAAATACGTTGAGCAGCCTTGATATACGCGCGAGATACGGTATTAATATTGTGGCAGTTAAACGTGACCGTGACATCATTGTTTCACCGCAGGCCGACGAAGAAATCAGAGTCGGGGATATTTTGATTGTGATTGGGGCGGATTCAGATATCAACCGGTTCGAAAAGAAGGTATTTTCTGTTTAAGGCCAAGGAGTATCCCTTGGAGAAAAGGAAAAGGCACAGAGTGAAGTCACTCTGTGCCTTTTTACAATTATACTTCCATGATGATCGGCAGGATCATTGGACGACGTTTTGTTTTTTCATATAAGAATGGAGCTAATGTATCAGTAATTTCATTCTTGATTTCAGACCATTGAGATGTTCTTCTTTCCAGTACTTTGTTTAAATGCTTGGCAATCAAATTCTGTGCTTCGTTGATGAGATCGCCGGATTCACGCATATAGACGAATCCTCTGGAAATCAGGTCAGGGCCTGAAGCAATCTTGAATTCTTTCATATCAATGCTTACGACTACGATGACAAGGCCTTCCTCAGAAAGGATGCGGCGGTCACGCAATACGATGTTACCGATGTCCCCGATTCCGCTTCCATCAATGTAGACATTACCAGAAGGGATTTTACCGGCTACCTGTGCAGAGTCATTACTCAATGCAAGCACCTCACCATTATCCATGATGAAGCAGTTTTCTTCACGCACTCCGCAATCGACACCGAGCTGGGCATGCATTTTCTGCATCCTGAACTCACCGTGGATCGGCATGAAGAAAGTAGGGTTCATCAGGCGTAGCATCAATTTCATTTCTTCCTGTCCGCCGTGGCCGGATGTATGAATGTCACTTAGAGGTCCATGAATAACCTCTGCCCCGGCACGGAACAGCATATTGATCGTGCGGTTTACACTGATCGTGTTCCCTGGGATCGGGGAAGATGAGAATACGACAGTATCACCGGGCTGGATTTGAATCTGACGGTGAGTACCATTTGCAATCCTTGATAAGGCAGCCATCGGCTCACCTTGAGAACCTGTACAAAGTATCGCCACTTCATTGGCAGGCAGACGGTTGATCTGATTGTGTTCAATAAATGTATCCTTAGGTGCTCTGATATAACCTAATTCCTGACCGATTGTAATGGCAGCTTCCATACTCCGGCCGAATACGGCAACTTTACGGTTGTGATAAACAGCCGCTTCCACCACCTGTTGAAGGCGGTGAATGTTTGAAGCAAATGTAGCAAAGATAACACGTCCATCAACTTTACGGAAGATATCATTGATGCTTTCTCCGACTTTGCGTTCAGACATTGTAAAGTTTGGAACTTCAGCGTTCGTACTGTCAGACAACAGGCACAGCACGCCTTCTTTTCCGATTTCAGCCATTTTGGCGAGGTTCGCGGGCTCGCCGACCGGTGTGAAGTCGAATTTGAAGTCTCCAGTGTGAACGACGTTCCCGGGTGGTGTCTTAACGACGATTCCATAAGAATCCGGGATACTGTGAGTTGTTCTGAAGAAAGTGACGGATGTTTTACGGAACTTGATCACATCATCTTCTTTGATGACATTCAGCTTTGCATTTCTTAATAAACCGTGCTCTTCAAGTTTATTTTTAATAAGGCCGAGAGCAAGTTTGCCTCCGTAAATCGGGATATTCAATTCCCTGAGCAGGTAAGGGATTCCGCCGATATGGTCTTCGTGACCATGGGTGACGAAAAGTCCTTTGATCTTATCCGCATTTTTTACAAGGTATGTGTAATCAGGAATTACATAGTCAATACCGAGCAGCTCATCTTCAGGGAACTTGATCCCTGCATCGATTAAAATGATTTCATCTTGAAATTGTACGCCATAAGTGTTTTTACCGATTTCACCTAAACCGCCAAGGGCAAATACTGCGGTTTGGTCATTCTTCACAAATTTCATCTGATTATTTCTCCAGCTCGAAAGATTGATGTTCTTGTTCGTACTCTAAAAAAGCGCCCTCTAGCTTCTGTACGAATTCGATGTTGTATGGTTTGTCTTTAAGTTTTAGGCGTACTTCTCTTTCTGATTCTGCTTCCATGTAAAGTGAATTTGTGCATTCGCGAACAGGCACTTCAGCTTTACTGTCTTGATAAAATACTTTGAAAATCATGTTTTTTCTCTCTCCTTATCCGTTTTCAAAAAATCTAACTTTCATCTATGATAAAAAAGTTATCAACTAAATCTGCAGGGAAGACACAAGCCTGCCTCGTATTCAAGGGTGATCCTTCTCTTAAGTCTTCTATAAATAAACAATAATAAAATGTAATCTACAATGATAGTATTGATTATGTATTATTTGATTATAAAGGATTCTTTTAAGTAAATAAAGTTTTACAGAGAACCCTCTGGTGATAAGTATATGCAAATAAGAGAGGGACCGAAACCAAAGGAGACGAATAAAGTGCTCGCAATTGGCATCAGTCCCTAAACGCATCACATTTTTTTATCTGCAAGAAACTAGTGTGAAAGGGAGTCAGTCTAAGCAATCGTTTTTCTTTTGAGAATATCTTTCCACTGTTTTAAGAGCTTTTTCCTCAGCTTCTTTAACATATGGCTCACTCCTTATTATTAGTTTACCGAGAATGCGCAGTGAAGTAAAGGTGCAATCAAGCTAACGTCTCTATTGTCTTACTTATATTGTACGGAATTTTTAGATTCTCTTACATGGATAAGTATGGTAATGACGGGGCTTCTATGGTTTGACAATTGATTTTGAAAGGTTTACGTTATTTAACGAATATTTTAAAAGAAGCAAAAGGAGAGCGGACATGAAAAAAATAGTTTTCTTCGACATAGATGGAACATTACTCGATCATGATAAAAAACTGCCTGATGCAACTAAAGAGGCACTAAAGACCCTTCAAGATAACGGAACGTATGTGGCCATTGCGACAGGAAGGGCTCCTTTCATGTATGAGGGATTAAGAGAAGAGCTCGGAATTGAATCATTTGTATCGTTCAACGGGCAATATGTCGTCTTCGAAAATCAAGTAATCTATACAAACCCCCTTAATGTAGGAAAACTGGAGGAACTGCTCGAAGACAGCAAAAGGAGTGAACATCCGGTTGTTCATTTGAACCATGAAACGATGAAAGCGAACCATGAGCATCATCCTTTTATTGAAAAAAGCCTGGGCAGCCTGAAATTTCCTCATCCGGGATATTCACCCGATTTCTACAAAGGACGCGATATTTACCAGTCGCTGCTATTCTGTACCCAGGAAGAAGAGGATTTTTACAGGGAAAAGTATAAGGAGTTCACCTTCATCCGCTGGCATCAGTATTCAATGGATATTCTCCCTGCCGGCGGTTCGAAAGCTGAAGGAATCAAGAAAATGATCGACCGCCTCGGCTTCAGGATGGAAGATGTATATGCATTTGGAGACGGACTTAATGATATCGAGATGCTTCAATCTGTAGGAACCGGGGTTGCGATGGGGAACGCTGTCAGCGAAGTGCAGAAGCATGCAGATCTGGTAACAAAACCTGTCGATGAAGATGGAATCTTCTTCGGTCTTAAAGAACTTCAACTATTATAAATTTAAAAAAGGTTGGGACAAAACTTAAAATCCCATCTCTAAAGACGAACATTATAGAATAGACTCTAAACAACGCTAATGATTTCCGTGCAAGACTACGCTTTCCGCGGGTAGTCCGTGAGCCTCCTCGGCAAGCCTGCGGGTAGAAAAGCGGAGGGGTTTTGCATAGAGGCTTGTGGCATAAGCCGAATCGACCACGAAGGCGTTCTTTGCCTTCTTGGCCGGCTTGACTTATGACTTCGAGCCTCTAGCCGCCGGAGCTGGACAAATAGAAAAGCGGAGGCGGCTCGCCCAGAGGCGACAAGCATAAGGCGAGCAAGCCGGAAAGGCGCTTTTTTGCCTTTTTGGCTTGCTTGACTTATGACCTCGAGCCTCTAGCCGCCGGAGCTGGACAAATAGAAAAGCGGAGGCGGCTCGCCCAGAGGCGACAAGTATAAGGCGAGCAAGACGGAAAGGCGCTTTTTGCCTTTTTGGTTTGCTTGACTTATGACCTCGAGCCTCTAGCCGCCGGAGCTGGACAGGTCTCACATCAGCTGCTTTTCCCGCAGGAGTCTTCGTCGTGCGCTCCAATCAACCGCTGAATGAGCTAACCCATAAATGAACAATGAAGAAATTAAAAACCCGAACCAATTTGCCTTATAATAGGTAGATTAGTTCGGGTTTTACTATGACTAAAACACTTTTGTCCCAGCCTCTTGCATTTGCCCTGCAGCATAAATACCGTGATTGCAGCTTTATGAATTACCTTTCTATTGCCAGCGCCCCCGGAATTGGTTCGAACGGATTGTCCTGATTGATATGATCGTAAAACATGATCCCATTCAAGTGGTCGATCTCATGTTGGAATACGATGGCTGGAAGTCCTTTCAGTCTCAACTTCACTTCTTCTCCGCCGATGTTCCATCCCTTTACGGTTACCCGTGCGTATCGAGGGACAATTCCCGGAACCTGGCGATCGACTGATAAACAGCCTTCTCCGGAAGTAAGATATGCTTTTTCTACGGAATGACTGATAATCCTGGGGTTGAATAAAGCATGGCTGTACAGTGTCCCTTTTTCATCGATGACATTTACAGCGAGCATTCTCTTGGGAACGTTAATCTGGGGTGCGGCCAGGCCGATTCCCGGCCTTAGACCATATTTGCTTGAAACCTCCGGGTCCTGACTGTTGACCACATATTCCAGCAGACTTGCCAGTATCTCTTTATCTTCCTGCGACGGGGGCAGCGTTACTTCCTCCGCCACTTTGCGGAGAGTGGGGTGCCCTTCACGGATGATATCCTTCATCGTTATCATTAATCTTCCTCCTTACAACAAACAGCGGCGCTGTATAAACCGTGATTTTTTTATGCTTAGTAAGAATATATGTATTTACACCTAATAAGATATACCAATATGCATAAAATAAGTCTAGCATTTTCTCCGTGAAAAGTTAACAAGACAGTACTGAGAAATGGCGGAATACTTTGAAGGGCCAGTACATATTTATGTGTATGGGAGAATAGTCTAATCGACAAAATTTCCCACAGTTGTAAATCCCTATTGTCAAATGTTGTAGACGCATATATAGTAGAAGATGTTATATAGTTAAGGGGGATCTAGTTGTGTCGAAATTTCGTTTTGCTTTCGTTTTAGGGGCAGCCATGTTTATTTTGATGGGATGCATTGGGGGAGCTTCTCCCGAGGAGAATATCTATAATGTCCTGGAAGAAACCGTAGCCAAGGAAAAACAATACGTTGAAGTACAGAAACCGATCCAGGGACTGGAAAAGAAAGAGAAAGAAATCTATAGCGAGATCATGAATCTGGGAATGAAAGAGTTCGATAAAATAGTCAAACTTTCTGACGGCGCTCTTAAAAACATTTCAGAACGTAAAGATTATATTGAGAAAGAACGTAAAGCAATGAAGGAAGCGAAAGAAACATTTTCTGACCTGAATGGATTGATCACTGAATTAGATGATAAGAAGCTGAGAGATGAAGCCGGTATATTGGAAGCTACAATGAAAGACCGCTATAAACTCCATACAGAGCTTACAGATTCATACTTGGATGCATTATCGAAGGATAAAGCACTATATGAATTATTCAAGAATAAAGAATTGACGATGGAAGAGCTGGAAAAACAAATCACTTCCATTAATGAAGCGTATGATAAAACAATAGAGTTGAATAAAGAATTTAATACTTCAACTGAAAAATACAACAAATTAAAACAAGGTTTTTATTCAACTGCCGAAATTGAAGTAGAATAATAAAACGATGAAACCGGGAAGAAAGGCAGCGGACTGCAGTCCGCCGGCCTTTTTTTTGTTTATATAGAGCTTTGTAATGTTTACTCTATAACAGACGAAGAAAACCAATCGTTTATATATAACAGAAGCCGGGGATTAACTAATACAGTTTTTTCTAAAAAGATTCTTTATCCTTATGATTAATAGGAAGTATATTGAATTTATAATACTTTGTCGTTGACGAGAGGTTTTTTAATATTGTAAACTATGAGAGGTAGCAAAAGTTGTATTAGTGGAATTGAGAAACAGACTAATACAGATAACCTAATATGCAAATTTGGGTTTTCTTTCTTATTATTTGTGGAAAACTATCTATAATGTGATTCGCAAGTATTATGGTAGGTCATACTGAATTTGGGTAATCTAAACTTTGTATGTAAAAAAACCAAAATAAATGTAAACAGAAAGGATAGGTGACTTCGATGGCTTCTAAATCAAAGAAGGCACAATTCGATGCGGTTAAAACGCTCGAGCAGATTGAAGACAAGTTTGAAATGTTTCAAATTTTAAACGAAGAAGGCGAAGTAGTGAACGAAGACGCAATGCCTGAAATTTCCGATGAGGATCTTCAGGAATTAATGCGCCGCATGGTTTACACTCGTATTCTCGATCAAAGATCAATTTCCCTGAATCGTCAAGGACGTTTAGGTTTCTATGCACCAACAGCAGGACAGGAAGCATCACAGATTGCTTCTCATTTTGCACTTGAGAAAGAGGACTGGATCCTTCCGGGTTACCGTGATGTACCTCAAATCGTATGGCACGGACTTCCGTTATACCAGGCCTTCTTATTCTCACGCGGGCACTTCAAAGGCAACCAGCCTCCTGAAGGTGTAAATGTATTGTCTCCACAGATCATCATCGGTGCGCAATACATCCAGACTGCAGGTGTGGCACTTGGCCTTAAGAAGCGCGGCAAGAAAGCAGTTGCCATCACTTACACAGGAGACGGTGGATCTTCACAAGGGGACTTCTATGAAGGAATCAACTTTGCAGGTTCTTATGCCGCTCCGGCAATTTTCGTTGTCCAAAACAACCAGTTCGCGATTTCTACACCGCGTGACAAGCAGACTGCAGGTAAAACAATCGCTCAAAAAGCAGTGGCTGCAGGGATCCCTGGTATCCTGGTAGATGGAATGGATCCATTGGCTGTTTACACTGCTACCCGTGAAGCAAGAGAGCGTGCGGTGAACGGTGAAGGGCCTTCACTTATTGAAACAATGTGTTACCGTTATGGCCCGCATACAATGGCAGGGGACGACCCTACACGCTATCGTACTTCGGAAATGGATACTGACTGGGAGAAGAAAGATCCATTGGTTCGTTTCCGCAAGTTCCTTGAAGCGAAAGGCTTATGGAGCGAAGAGAAAGAAAATGAAGTAATCGAAGAAGCAAAAGAAGATATCAAACAGGCAATCAAGAAAGCTGATGGAGAGCCAAAACAAAAAGTGACTGATTTCATCAATAACATGTTTGAAGAGCTTCCATATAACTTAAAAGAGCAATTGGAAATTTACACAGAGAAGGAGTCGAAATAAGCCATGGCGCAAATGACAATGATTCAAGCGATCACTGATGCACTGCGCACAGAACTGCGTAACAACGAAGACGTATTAGTTTTTGGTGAAGACGTAGGTCTTAACGGCGGTGTTTTCCGTGCAACGGAAGGACTTCAAAAAGAATTCGGTGAAGACCGGGTATTCGATACACCACTGGCAGAATCCGGAATCGGCGGTTTGTCAATCGGACTTGCCTTGGAAGGTTTCCGTCCAGTTCCAGAAATTCAATTCTTTGGTTTCGTTTACGAAGTGATGGATTCCATCTCTGGCCAAATGGCACGTATGCGCTACCGTTCAGGCGGTACTTACACTGCACCGATCACTGTTCGTTCACCATTCGGCGGCGGGGTACATACACCTGAGCTGCATGCTGACAGCTTGGAAGGGTTAATGGCTCAACAGCCGGGTCTTAAAGTGGTTATCCCATCCACACCTTATGATGCAAAAGGATTACTGATCTCATCTATCCGTGATAATGATCCGGTTATTTTCCTTGAGCACATGAAGTTATACCGTTCATTCCGTCAGGAAGTTCCTGAAGAGGAATACACAATTGAACTCGGTAAAGCAGAAGTGAAGCGTGAAGGTGAAGATCTATCCATCATCACTTACGGAGCTATGGTACATGAATCTATCAAAGCTGCTGAAGAACTTGAAAAAGAAGGATATTCAGTTGAGGTTGTCGATCTTCGTACTGTAAGTCCTCTTGACATTGAAACAATCATGGCATCTGTCGAAAAGACAAACCGTGCCATTGTCGTACAAGAAGCTCAAAAGCAGGCAGGTATTGCTGCGAATGTAGTCGCTGAAATCAACGACCGTGCGATCCTTAGCCTTGAAGCACCTGTGCTTCGCGTAACGGCACCAGATACTGTATATTCTTTCTCTCAAGCAGAACCTGTATGGCTTCCAAACCATAAGGATGTTCTCGAGACTGCAAAGAAAGTACTTGAATTTTAATTGATTGATCAAAGGAATTAGAAGGGATCTTCCCTTCTCTTTTCCCTTTTAAATAGAGATACTAGACAGAAAACAAACATTCATCTATATCATTATTCAATACAGGAGGTAGAATCCATGTCTTTCGAATTCAAATTACCGGACATTGGTGAAGGTATCCATGAAGGTGAAATCGTAAAGTGGTTTGTTAAACCCGGCGATAAAGTAGAAGAAGACGATGTACTATGTGAAGTCCAGAATGATAAAGCAGTAGTTGAAATTCCATCTCCAGTTGCAGGAACGGTAGAAGAGCTTCTGGTTGATGAAGGGACTGTAGCGGTAGTCGGTGATATTTTGATCAAGTTCGATGCACCTGGCTATGAGGATCTCCAGTTTAAAGGAAGCGACAGCGAAAGCGGCAAGAAAGAAGATGCCAAAGCAGAAGAAAAAACAGAAGGCCAGGTCCAAGGTACGGCGGAACAAGGTCAAAATGTTGACAAAGACGCTTCTCCTGAAGCAGAACAAGAAAAAGCAGCAGACGCAGACGTTGATCCTAACAAACGTGTGATCGCAATGCCTTCTGTCCGTAAATATGCAAGAGAAAATGGAGTGGAAATCCGCCAGGTTTCAGGTTCAGGTAAAAACGGCCGTGTCCTCAAAGAAGACATCGATTCATTCTTGAGCGGCGGCACAGCTAAAGCTGAAGCCCCTGCTGCAGAAGAAAAAGCAGAACAAACAACTGCCAAAGAAGAAGGAAAAGCGGCTGCTCCTAAAGCGCCTGAAGGAGAATTCCCTGAAACTCGCGAGAAGATGAGCGGAATGCGTAAAGCAATTGCAAAAGCGATGGTTAATTCCAAGCACACTGCACCTCACGTTACTCTCATGGATGAAGTGGACGTAACAAAGCTTTGGGCACATCGTAAAAAATTCAAGGAAGTTGCAGCGGAAAAAGGTGTAAAACTGACTTTCTTGCCATATATCGTAAAAGCTTTGACAAGCGCATTGCGTGAGTTCCCGGCATTGAATACTTCCATTGATGATTCTACCAGCGAAATCGTACAAAAACATTATTACAATATCGGTATTGCAGCTGACACAGACAAAGGTCTTTTAGTACCTGTCGTGAAAAATGCGGACCGTAAATCAATGTTCTCGATTTCAAATGAAATCAATGAGCTTGCCGGTAAAGCACGTGACGGTAAACTTTCAGGTGACGAAATGAAAGGTGCCTCATGCACGATCACCAACATCGGTTCTGCCGGCGGTCAATGGTTCACTCCGGTTATCAACCACCCAGAGGTTGCAATCCTTGGAGTAGGCCGTATCGCTGAGAAGCCTGTAGTTAAAAATGGTGAAATTGTAGCAGCACCTGTGTTAGCATTATCATTGAGCTTCGATCACCGTATGATTGATGGAGCTACTGCTCAACATGCACTTAACCACATTAAGCGTTTGTTGAACGATCCAGAATTATTATTAATGGAGGCGTAATGAGATGGTAGTAGGAGATTTCCCAATTGAAACAGATACTATTGTAGTCGGTTCAGGTCCTGGAGGATACGTTGCGGCGATCCGTGCAGCACAGCTTGGACAAAAGGTAACGATCATTGAAAAAGAAAACATGGGCGGCGTTTGCTTGAACGTAGGCTGTATCCCGTCAAAAGCACTTATCACTGCAGGACACCGTTTTCATCAAGCCCAGCATTCAGATGATATGGGGATCGTTGCAGAGAACGTAAAAGTTAACTTTGACAAGGTCCAAGAATGGAAAGCTGGTGTAGTTAAGAAGCTTACCGGTGGTGTTGAAGGACTTCTAAAAGGGAACAAAGCGGAAATCGTTCGCGGGGAAGCTTATCTTGTAGACCAAAACACTCTTCGTGTGATGGATGATAACTCTGCGCAAACATATAAATTCAACAACTTGATCCTTGCGACCGGATCACGCCCGATTGAAATTCCAAGCTTCAAGTTCTCTAAACGCGTTCTTGATTCAACTGGCGCTTTGGCACTTGAGGAAGTACCAGGCAAGCTCGTTGTCATCGGCGGAGGGTACATCGGTACAGAGCTTGGAACTGCATATGCCAACCTGGGTTCTGAAGTGACAATCCTTGAGGGTGCAGACGATATCCTTGGCGGATTCGAAAAGCAATTGACATCAGTTGTCAAAAAAGGACTTAAGAAAAAAGGCGTTGAAGTTGTCACGAAAGCAATGGCTAAAGGCGTTGACGAAAGTGACAGCGGCGTAGTGGTTAAATACGAAGTGAACGGTGAAGAGAAATCAGTAGAAGCAGATTATGTGCTTGTAACAGTGGGACGCCGTCCAAATACTGATGAAATCGGTCTTGAAGAAGTGGGAATTGAAATGTCAGACCGCGGCGTTATCAAAATTGATAAACAATGCCGTACAAACATTCCTAACATCTTTGCGATTGGTGATATCGTTGATGGACCACCACTTGCTCATAAAGCATCTTATGAAGGTAAAATCGCCGCTGAGGTAATTTCTGGTGAGCCGGCTGAAATTGATTACCTTGGAATTCCTGCGGTTTGCTTCACGGACCCGGAACTTGCAACAGTAGGCTATTCTGAAACTGAAGCAAAAGAAGAAGGAATTGAAGTGGTTGCAGCTAAATTCCCATTTGCTGCAAATGGCCGTGCTTTGGCTCTTAATTCTTCAGAAGGCTTCATGAAGCTTGTGACTCGCAAAGAAGACGGTCTAATCATTGGAGCACAAATCGTAGGAGCCGGTGCATCTGACATGATCGCTGAACTTGGTCTTGCGATTGAATCCGGTATGACGGCTGAAGACGTTGCAATGACGATCCATGCTCACCCTACCCTTGGTGAGATTTCAATGGAAGCAGCAGAAGTTGCGATGGGAAGCCCAATCCACATTGTAAAATAATGACCAATAAAAATGACCCTCCAAAATGGAGGGTCATTTTTGATATATAGAAATAAGTTCGCTGGCTGCTTACGGGGGTGCAAATAAACTCACCATTTACTGATAGCGTTGGAAACGGATTTAACGATCTGATTTTTATGTGCTTCCCCTGTGATTTTTGTGACAACCTGATTGTTATCTACAACGACAATGGCAGGATAAGCAGTGGATTGGACTTTGGGATTCGATTTTTCAGAACTGAAATTTACGACTTCCAGGTGCTTTAAGTCTTCGGGGTATTCATTCTTAAGTTCAATGATGGCATCATAGTATGCGACTTCTTTTGAAATATTGCGTTCATCGGAAAAAAATATGATTTGCCTTTCGATGAATCGATCCTCTGCCAACACTACTTTATCTGCAGCCAGATCATTGCATGAAGTGAGAAGCAAAGCTGTCGATGCCAGCATAAATAACGCAAGTAAATGTTTCATACATCATCCTCTTTTCTTAGTGATGCACCATGAACGTAAGTTATCAATACGTATAAAGACCTATTCGTTGGTCACATTTTATCATATGGATTTGCTGAAATGAGGCAAGTCACTGAAATGTTACAGAAATGAAAAGACATCAATAATGAAAGTAACATTAGAGGAATATACTTAGTTAGTACATGTACTATATGAAAATACTCAAAAATAAAGGGTGTTTTTAATGAAGTTTTATGTTGCTTTCATTATTCAGATGATTCTGTGGAGCGTTTTCTATATTGCAGAATGGTTGTCTGTTAAAGATCATATTGAATATAAATGGATCATGTTTGTCCTGTTTTTTTATGTGGCTTTTATAGCTGCAAGGAAGATTGTTCAGTCGAGAAGGCTCACTTTGTTTGTGACGTCATTCAGTTTATCCTGTTTCTTTGGATTTAAAATATTATTTGAAAATCTTATGGAATTCTTTTAAAACTTATCCAGATTCACGCAGAATATGTTAAAATATTCAAAGTGAATCATGAAAGGTGAGTAGGATGAAAAAGCTAATTGCAACAGGAGTAACGTTGATGTTATTAACGGCATGTACCGGAGAACCAGCAAATGTCACGGAAAAAACCGACCCGGCTGAGCATTCTGATAAAAAGGCTGACAGCAAGGAATCATCTGGTAATCAAGAGCAAGAAAATCACGGAGATAAAACTGAACCGGAAGATATAGTGGAAACGGTTCAGGAGCCTCAGTACAAGATTAACGAAAACAATTGGAGTATTGAACCGATAGCAGGTCAAAACGCAAAAGTCGTGCTTCTGACGATCGATGACGCCCCGGATAAACATGCATTGAAAATGGCTGAAGATCTTAAGGCGATGGATGCTCCTGCAATCTTCTTTGTAAATGGACATTTTCTGGATACCCCGGAGGAAAAAGCGGTATTAAAGAAAATCCATGACATGGGATTTATGATTGGCAATCATACATACAGCCACAGTTCACTTCCTGATCTTTCTCCGCAGAAACAAAAAGAAGAAATCGTTTCGGTGAATGAGCTTGTTGAATCGATCACCGGTGAACGCCCTAAATTCTTTAGAGCTCCTTTTGGACAGAATACGGATTACAGCCGGCAGATTGCAGCAGAAGAGAAAATGGCCCTTATGAACTGGACGTACGGCTACGACTGGGAAAAGGCGTATCAAACAAAAGAAGCAATCACTGAAATTATGTTGAACAATCCATACTTGAATAATGGGGCAAACCTTCTCATGCACGATCGTACCTGGACAAGTGAAGCACTGCGCGACATCGTAAAAGGTCTCAGGGAAAAAGGCTACGAAACCCTGGACCCCGCAAAAATCAAAACCCCATAATCACATCAAAAACCTGAATGCGGCCATTCAGGTTTTTTTATTTTTTCACCTTTCATTAATTAACGATTTTATTGCATATGAAAGTCGAAAATTCATGTTTCTTTTGGTTGGAAGGTCTTGATAAGTATATAAAAATTATATAAAAGTCTGAGTATAGGGCTCGAATGCAAAGAGTAAAACCTATGAGCCTCCTGTGTGAAATTAATTACTCAAGCTTTTAGTTAGTGGATAAGAGATAATCGAGGTTTTTGACTTCGTTTCAGTATTCTTACTGTTCTGTTCCATATAATTAAAATATTCATGATGAAATTGTAAAAAATTTCTCCGATTCAAAACCGGTTCCAGCGATTGATTGGAGTGTAAAACGCAGCCTCCTGCGGGAGATGCCGAGGAGGCTCTCCAACCGCCCGCGGAAACCGAAGTTTTGCACGGAAATCAATAGCGTTGATGAATGGAATCAAATAAGTTGAGAAGTCAAAGGGGCTTCCCTATTTAAGGTTATCTAAAAACTAAAATCAGCGGGGCTAATTATTTTCGTCACGGGTCACCCGCGGTATTGACAAGTCTATAAGGTCTTATATACTCATATACCGCATAAAGATAATTAATATGATTAATTAAAAGAATAAAAACTTAAATATGTTATACAATTTAAGGTTGATTTTTTAAATGTGTTATATTATTATAGAGTCAGCTAAGATAAAACGCTTACAAAACATCATTGAAGGAGATGAAAAAAGATGGGAACAATTGTTTGTCAATCATGCCTGAACACTATTGAACATTACGAAGATGAGAAGGTTTCTGTTTTATTCTCTAACTGCTGCGAATGTCATGATGATGTAGAAATAGACGATTAATTCCAAGGGGAAATCAGAAACGGTTTGACTTAAAGGGGTAATTATAGAGTAGGGGGTGAAGAAGGCTCGTGTGTCCTTCTTCACCTTTTTTGTTTTTATTTATAAAAGAAAAGACCCCATGCGATGATGGGGCCTTGCATTTTGATTTATCTGATTGCATGATGTTCTTTTATGACACGCAGGTGCCGCAAATCATAATCTTCCGGTCCCTGTACAGGAAGCCCGGCTTCGATGTTGGTTTTAATATATTCAATGTTTTCCTGTGTAATGATCTCCCCTGGTATAAAAATGGGGATTCCAGGCGGATACACCATGATGAACTCAGCAATGGTGCGGCCGACTGATTGATCGATCGGAATGACTTCGGTATCTGCATAAAATGCATCACGGGGTGTCATGGACAGCACGGGGATATCGGGAAGCATCACGGTTACTGGAGTGATGTCTCCATGTTTTTTCAACTGGTTTGCAAGTTCTCTTAATCCGGTGACCAGTTGATTGCCTTCAGTCTCGGTATCGCCAGGTGTAATGATGCAGAGGATATTATACAGGTCGGACATCTCAACCTCGATATTATAAGCTTCCCGCAGCCATTTCTCGGCATCGAAACCGCTGATTCCCAATTCTTTGACCGATACAATTAACTTGGTTGGATCATAATCATGTGTAGCCTTGGTGCCGAGTATCTCCTTGCCCACACAATACAGACCGTCGATTTCATTGATTTCGGCTCTTATTTTTTCCGCTAATCGTATTGTCTTACTGATCAAATCGTTACCTTCCGTAGCAAGGCGCTTCCTTGCGACATCCAATGACGCGAGCAGCAGGTAAGAAGTGGAAGTGGTGGTAAGCATGCTCAGGATTGTTTGAACACGTTTGGGTGAAACCAATCCTTCCTTCATATTCAGTACCGAGCTTTGGGTCATCGAGCCTCCGAGTTTGTGGACACTTGTGG
Organism: Bacillus sp. BKU_1; assembly: GCA_051294195.1. Classification (GTDB taxonomy): domain Bacteria; phylum Bacillota; class Bacilli; order Bacillales; family Bacillaceae_B; genus Rossellomorea. The sequence continues at coordinate 1,097,859 of CP193985.1, forward strand.
CTGCAAGATCCGCTCCCGCCTGCATTGCGGATAGGGGGAGGTCATCATGAAAGTGAATATGAACCCCATGTGCCTCATCTACAAGGACGGGTACATTATATGAATGAGTGATTTCCACTATTTTCTTTAGATCTGCTGAGATTCCAAAATAAGTAGGATTGATCACCAGGACCCCTTTGGCATCGGGATGCTGTTCCAATGCTTTTGCAACCGCATCTGTAGTGATTCCATGAGATATACCCAAATCTTCATCTATATCAGGGTGTATGAAGATAGGCGTTGCGCCTGAGAAAACGATCGCGGACATGACAGACTTATGAACGTTTCTGGGAACGATGATTTTATCCCCAGGTCCGCATACGCTCATCACCATGGTCATGATCGCACCGCTCGTCCCCTGAACAGAGAAGAATGTATGGTCTGCTCCAAATGCTTTTGCAGCAAGGTCCTGGGCTTCCTTGATCATCCCTTTCGGCTGATGGAGGTCATCGAGGGGGCAGATGTTGATTAAATCAATACTAAGGGCATTTTCACCGATGAATTCTTTAAAATCGGGATCCATGCCGGCCCCTTTTTTATGGCCTGGTATGTGAAACTGGACAGGATTTTTTTTACTATGTTCAACTAAGCCGGTAAATAACGGCGTTTCATACTGGGACAATTCAATCAACACCTCTTTAATATGGTAGTACATATTTATAACGTACATTTAAAATCATGGTCTTTTTTCAAACAAAAGAATTATAGCATCTAGGTATTCCTTTGCATAGTGGTATTTGCCCATACTTTAATCATTTTAATCATCTTGAAGGAAATTATTTATCCAATAAAGAATACGTGTATGACAGGAGGGGTTAAATTGAAGTGGAAGACCAGAATAACAGAATTATTGAACATTAAATATCCCATCATTCAAGGGGGACTTGCTCACCTGGCATATGCAGAACTTGCCGCGGCAGTCTCAAATGCCGGCGGACTTGGGCAGATCACTGCCATGTCCCTGGAGCACCCTGATGATTTGAGGGAAGAGATAAGAAAAGTAAGGAAACTGACAGATAAGCCTTTTGGTGTCAATTTTGCAATCGGTCAGCACGGAAGGCCTTACGAAAAATTTGTAGAGGCAGCAGTCGTTGAAGAAGTCCCGGTTGTTACGATTACCGGAGGCAATCCGGCCCCATTAATTAAAAAATTGGAAGGCACAAATACGATTAAAATGGTTCTTGTCGCTTCAAAAAGACAGGCAATAAAGGCCGAGCAGCTTGGTGCGGATGCTGTCATGGCGGTTGGTCATGAAGGGGGAGGCCATTTAGGGAAAGACGATATCGGTACTTTCGTGTTAATCCCTGGAGTGGTTGATGCGGTCACGATTCCGGTGGTAGCGTCGGGCGGCATTGGTGACGGAAGAGGACTTATGGCAGCTTTAAGTTTCGGTGCAGAAGGTGTTGAAATGGGAACGAGATTTATAGCCACCAAAGAATGTATCCACGCTTCAGAAGAGTATAAAAAAGCCTTGTTGGAAGGCAGCGAGAATGATACAGTGGTAATTAAACGTTCTCTCGGTGCACCTGCACGGGCGATTTCAAATACCTGGACCGATAGAATTCTGCAGGCGGAACGGACTGGTGCAGGATATGAGGGATTAAAAGGGTATATAAGCGGAGAAGCTAATAAAAGGTATATTTATGACGGTATAAAAGAAGATGGGTTCGGATGGGCAGGTCAGGTCATGGGGCTGATCAACGATATCCCGTCCGTTGATCAGCTTGTTAATAGAATGATCGGTGATGCAGAACGTATCCGTTCGAATTGGAATTAATCAAGGAGTTGTTACTTAACATGGAATATCAATATCCTTTCTCGATAGACTGGACAACTGAAGAAGTGATTGAGGTCATTTCTTTCTTTGAAGGTGTTGAAAAAGCATATGAAAGAGGCATTAGAAAAGAAGAATTAATGACCCGTTACCGTAAATTCAAAGAGATCATACCGAGTAAATCGGAAGAAAAAAAGATCTGCAGTGAATTTGAAGAATCGAGCGGCTACTCCACCTATCATGTAGTAAAAAAGATGAAAGAATCCGGTGATTCAGAACTGATTGCAATGAAGTGAAAAACGACAGCCCACGGGCTGTCGTTTTTCATTACTCTGATGGTTTAGTTCATTTTATAAAGGGGTAAAAGTGTTTCAAAGGCATTATCAATCTTTTGGATCAGCTCATCACCATTAAGTTCAGTCACTGTTTCCCGATCCAGGTGCAGTCCGCACAGAAGTTCCGCTTTCTTAACTTTTTGTACTCTTTGACAAAGCGATAGGAATTCGTCCCGGGACATTGAAGAAAACGAAATGGCATCAGGCTTTGTATGATCACCCGACCATACGTAGTCAGAGGGGATAATATCCCTGATCTTATCCGCATTTTCTTCAGATTTTTTACCGAATTCCTCCTTATGGGGAGCTTCATAAATCATTGCGAACCAGATGAATAAATGGGTATTCCATAGACCAATTTGAAAGTGGGGATGCTTTTTGTAACCACGCTTGTTATTGGCGAATGCCACCCACGTATCATCTGGAGGGTTTACAGAGCGGCGTGCGTGTTTGGCTACATGGTAGAACATTTCGTCGCCGGTCAACGTGCTGAGCGCAGGTGTAAAATATTGTCCAAGGTATTCAAGCTTAGGGCGTATATGCTGTTGAATGGCTTCCATTCTATTTTCCAATCCATCAATTGTAAACACATCAAAGTCTTTGTCAGTAAATCCGTTGAATTTCATAGTGCAGCCTCCTTACCTAATGGTGTTATTTTAACACATGGAAAGAGATTAAATGTAATGATCCGTTCCCACCATGGGTGTCTGCACATTTTAGTTGCATGATGAGATAAAATTTCATAATATGTATTAAATATTATCAGAACAATCAGATAAATTGAAAAACGCGGAAGGGGTGCAAGACAATGAAACAAGTGATGAATACGTCTAAAAAACGGGATGTCCAGCAGCAGCGTCTAAATGTATTGAGGCTTGAAATGGATTATGAACTGGCTGTGTTGTTCGAAGCAATCCAGACAAAAAACAAGGAAAATCAAACAAAGTCAAAAGAGAAGCTGATGAATATTCGTGAAGAATTAATTAAAATGAAGGCTCTATAATGATGTGACCACAGAAAGGGTATACGATGAAAGGATTCGAAATGAACGATTCTGGCGAACTCTTCCGTTTACATACGTAGAGTTCTTTTTTTTGTACGTCCCCTGCACATAGATGGGAAAAGATGAAAAACTTGAATCCACCCATTTTTTCCATTAAGCTAAGGAGCTAAAGGAACACTTCGTGTTAAGATGAAGACTAGTATTGGAGGTCATGAACGTGACAAATTGGAAAGAAGTAGACCAGAATGTCAGGGATTGGATCATGGAGGCGGGGAAGAAGATCCGCGACTCTTTTCAAGATGAACTTAATATTAAAACAAAGTCCAACCGTAATGATCTGGTGACGAATATGGATGAAGCGACTGAACGTTTTTTTATTGAGAAAATAAGGAGTACATATAAAGATCATAATATAATGGGTGAAGAAGGGTTCGGGGATGAACTGAGCGAATTATCCGGAGTGACGTGGATTATCGACCCTATTGACGGTACAATGAATTTTGTTCATCAACAAAGGAATTTTGCTATATCTATCGGGATTTATGATGACAGTCAGGGTGTACTGGGCTACATTTATGATGTGGTCCATGATGAGTTGTATCATGCAGAAAAGGGAAGGGGAGCTTATATGGATGATGTGAAGCTGCCCGCTCTAAACGAAGTACCGGTAGAGGATTCAATCATTGCATTGAATGCGCAATGGATGACCGTTAATAAGCGCATAGACCCTGAAATTTTGGCACCTCTGGTTCAAAAAGTAAGAGGGACACGATCTTACGGATCTGCCGCTATCGAAATGGCGTATATAGCCTCTGGAAGACTCGACGCGTATATCAGCATGCGACTGGCTCCCTGGGATTTCGCTGCCGGAAAGATCCTCATTGAAGAAGTAGGCGGGGTTGTTACCGATCTGGAAGGAAATGAATTGAATCCTCTGAATAAAAGTTCTTTATTTGCGGGGAAACCCGGCCTGCACGGAAAGATCCTTAACGATTACCTTAAGAACTGATTCTATCTTGAAAAAAGCTGAATGATTACTTCATTCAGCTTTTTTTCATTATTATTAAAGTCTGCCTTCTTCCCGGTATCTCTTTTTCGTTGTGAAACCGAAACCCATGATAATCGTTAGAGCAATGAAGCTGCCCGCTGCTAAAAGTGGGCTAGCCAGACTTATTGATATGGCGATGCCCATCAGAGATACGGCAGCCAAAACAGAATAAAGTACGAAGATCCATTTGATATTACCCATATAAACACCTCCGCTAATATGTAATTCAATGATTGTAGTGCGAACGCAAAAACGAATAGAAAATGAAACTGCTTACTTAAATTCTACCTAGAGCCTAAAGAATGTGCAATGGCAAATATAAAAGAACATGAGCAACGAGTTATATTGTGCTGTTATCGTTTCATTCAATATTTATTAGGGATTTCAGCTGTGCTGTGCTATAATGGTCTAGTTGAACAGAATTCCCATTATCTTTAGCCTTCCAGGAAAGAAATCCAATATATTCAGGAGTGGAAATATGAACTTAAGAAATGACCTTAGAAATATTGCTATCATCGCTCACGTTGACCATGGTAAAACGACATTGGTTGATGAGCTGTTAAAGCAATCTGGAATCTTCCGCGAAAATGAACAAGTTTCAGAGCGCGCGATGGATTCCAATGACTTGGAAAGAGAACGCGGTATTACAATCTTGGCGAAAAATACGGCGATTCAATATAAAGATTCACGCATCAATATCCTTGATACGCCTGGGCATGCTGACTTTGGCGGCGAAGTGGAACGTATCATGAAAATGGTTGATGGTGTTCTGCTTGTTGTCGATGCGTATGAAGGCTGTATGCCTCAGACTCGTTTCGTCCTAAAGAAAGCACTCGAACAAAATCTTACACCAATTGTAGTAGTTAATAAGATTGACAAGCCTTCAGCTCGCCCTGAAGAAGTCATCGATGAGGTATTGGAATTATTCATTGAATTGGATGCGAATGATGAACAGCTTGAATTCCCTGTAGTCTATGCGTCTGCGATCAATGGTACTGCCAGCACGGATCCAGATCCTGCCAAACAAGATGAGAACATGCAGTGTTTGTATGAGTCAATCATTGAGCATATCCCTGCACCAGTTGATAATTCTGAGGACCCTCTTCAATTCCAGGTGGCATTGCTTGATTACAATGATTACGTCGGCCGTATCGGAATCGGACGTGTATTCAGAGGGACGATGAAAGTTGGTCAGCAGGTTGCACTTATGAAGCTTGACGGCTCTGTTAAACAGTTCCGTGTTACAAAGATTTTCGGTTTCTTCGGACTGAAGCGTGAGGAAATCCAGGAAGCAAAAGCCGGCGATTTGATCGCTGTTTCAGGAATGGAAGATATCAACGTAGGGGAAACGGTCTGCCCGGTTGAACATCAGGACCAGCTTCCGGTCCTTCGTATAGACGAACCTACCCTGCAAATGACATTCCTTGTGAATAACAGCCCGTTTGCAGGCAGAGAAGGTAAATACGTGACTTCAAGGAAAATCGAAGAGCGCTTATTGGCACAGCTTCAAACGGATGTAAGTCTGCGTGTAGACCCGACCGATTCACCTGATGCATGGACGGTTTCAGGCCGTGGAGAGCTTCATCTTTCCATCCTGATCGAAAACATGCGCCGTGAAGGATACGAACTGCAGGTATCAAAACCACAAGTTATCATCAAAGAAGTTGACGGCGTCAAGAGTGAGCCTGTTGAGCGGGTTCAAATCGATATCCCAGAGGAATATATGGGAGGAGTCATCGAATCACTTGGACAGCGTAAAGGCGAAATGCTTGATATGGTAAATAATGGTAACGGTCAAGTCCGATTGATCTTCATGGTTCCTGCACGCGGGTTGATTGGTTATTCAACTGAGTTTATGACTCTTACACGCGGCTATGGAATCATCAACCACACATTTGACAGCTATCAGCCGCTGCAAAAAGGCCGCGTCGGCGGACGCCGCCAAGGTGTACTTGTTTCTATGGAAACAGGTAAAGCATCACAATATGGCATCATGCAAGTGGAAGACCGCGGAACGATCTTCGTTGAAGCAGGTACAGAAATCTATGGCGGTATGATCGTTGGTGAACATACAAGGGAAAATGATATCACCGTTAATATCACCAAGGTGAAGCAAGCGACAAACGTCCGTTCAGCAAACAAGGATCAAACGGTCACGATTAAGAAAGCGAGGATCATGACGCTTGAGGAATCCCTTGAATATCTGAATGATGATGAATACTGTGAAGTAACACCTGAATCAATCCGTCTCCGTAAAAAAATTCTTGATAAGAATGAACGTGAAAGAGCGGAGAAAAAGAGCAAGGTATCTCAATAAACTGAGTGAAGGGGGAGCAGGAAATGGATGTAACTGAGCGTTTATCCTTTTTCGCATCCCTTTACCGTGTTGATCAAAATGCGGAATTGGGGATGTGGCTTCTTTACTTAACCATTGTGGGACTCTCTATATTAGTATATAAGCTTGGTTTTGCTAAAAAGCTGCCGCTTGGTAAATCGATCGTGATTTATTTATTTTTGATTGTCGGATGTACGTTTCTGACGTTTTTAGGTATCTTTTTACCGGTTGCAGAGGGTCTGGTCGTAGCGGCTCTCATATTGATCATTTATAAGATCCGCTTGAACAATGAAAAGAAAAAAGGAAATGTATAAAAAAAAGCTGCAGGCATAGACTGCAGCTTTTTTCTATTAATTGGTTTTCCTCTTATGGCTCTCTATAGCCGGATATAAAAGCGGGATGGATGCTCCATATACCAGATGGCCGAACAGCCAAAGAAGGATGGCTGTTGCATCATGGGGAGACGGGACATCCTTAATGGCAAGTGAAGAAAGCGGAAAGTATAACAAGAATGCGGGCAGGGTCAACACAAATGATGTTATCCATAGGGACATGCCCGCTAGTTTGAATCGATGGATTATAAACACAAAAATAATTCCGATCAGACAGGAAACAATCAAATGGAAAATGAATTCAATCCATTCCGGCCAGTGGATGGAACCTATATAAGGTAGGAAATCGACATTCAGGAGAAGGATATATACTTTTATACCGGTAACTGCCTGCAGCAGTTTCAGGAGCAATCCGAGCAGGATGCCGGACATAATTCCGATGCCGGCTCCCTTAATGGCATGACTAGAATTCATCTTCAACTTTTGGAGAACGGTACAGATTGAAATTACCGGTAGCGGCACGCTCTTCTGTTTTTTTAGTGATCCGCTTGTGGCAGGAGTCACACAAATAAGTGTGAATGGGTCTGTTTCTTAATCTTTTTGCCTGCAGCGAATAATCTTCAATATTTTCTATTACTTCACAAAGAGCACACTTTACACGCATACTTAACACCTCATTGCTTTTTCTCTCATAAGATTTCTCTTTTCAGTATATCATGTAGTATGAGAGAACGCTTCATTTTACGTACAGACCGTTTTTTAAAACTGTTAGAATGTGATGCATGATGTATAATGATATCAAAATAAAAAGAAGGACAATTAAATTCCATGACGAATTTTTCTAGTGAAGGACCAGGGAGGAGTGATTGTTTTGGCTAACCAAGTGGAACCGGGCTTAATCCCGGTACTGTTCGAGGAACTTCAATCTGAACGATTTGTAACCTTGTCCACCGTAGATCATGAAACGGGGGGGCCGAATGTCAATGCAGTTTCATGGATTTTGGCTAAGGATGAAGAAACAGTACTTTTCGCTGTAAATCAGAAATCCAAAATCGTTGAGAATATCAGAAAGAATCCGCTTGCTGTCATTAATTTGATAGCGAATGAGTCAACTTATTCGATTGCAGGTAAGACTGAAATCAGTCAGGTACAGCTTGAAGACGTGCCGTTGAAACTCACTTTGATCAAGATGGAGATCGATGAGGTGAGGGATGTCATGTTTTACGGCTCCAGGATTTCGGCAGAGCCTGCTTATGAGAAGACGTATGATAAAGCTGCTGCGGAACGATTGGACCGACAAGTAATTGAAGCCATGAAAAAAGCCTGAGTCAGCTTTTTCATGGCTTTTTATATTTCAGAGTCTATTCGATATGATTCTGGCTCTGGTCTTCCTGTTCTCTGTTTAATTGATTTTCTTTTTTCTGGTTCATTTTTTTCTTGGGTTCCTTTGGTGCGTTTTCGGGGTCAGTCTGCTTAAGGGAGCGTGGAATTTCAGGCATAAGTCTTCCGGAAATATCAGAGAGTTCGTTCATGATTCCCTGGACAGGTTCCCCCCGCTGGATATCCTTACTGATCTCTTTCAAACGGGCGGTGACATCAGGGTCAGCGACGACGATTGCCTGGGCACCATATGGGTCATCTTTTAAGGCTTCTGCTACAGAGTACTTAATTGATCCTACTTCTGAACGTTCGACATCGGAGTCGATATCGATTCCCACAAATGCATATTTTCCGATTACGACTGCTGTGGCATCCCTTACATCAGGTACTCTGGTTGTCAGATCAACCAGGTGTTTGGATATTTGCTGTCCGGATTTTCTTTCAACATGCTGGATATTACTGTCTTGTACGGTGATCGGCTTGTTTTGGTCAGATTGTGGATTTTTATTATAACCGACCTCATTATTATTGGCGCAAGCCGATAGAAAGAAGACAATCCCAAGCAGAGAGATGAATTTATTCATGTCAGTACCTCCCGGGTAAATTTCAATATCTTTTCTTATTGTGTAATTTTCTTCTATCTTTATACGTTTATTCATATATTTTAAGAAACGGGCCGTCCTATTTGAGTAGCTGGGAATAACCGGATCAACTTTGGCTACATACAATAGTAATAAGAAATGAGGAGCAGGAGGCATCGATTTGAATAAAATTTATGTATTAGATACCAATGTCTTATTACAAGATCCACAAGCCATCTTTTCGTTTCAGGACAATGAGGTGGTTATACCAGCGGTCGTATTAGAAGAAGTGGATTCGAAGAAGCGTTATATGGATGAAATTGGACGAAACGCAAGACATGTATCGAAATTGATCGATAATTTAAGGCAAGAAGGCAAGCTCCATGAAAAGATTCCGTTATACACAGGCGGGTCACTCAGGATAGAGTTGAACCATCGTTCCTTCCAGGAACTGCAGGAGATATTCGTAGAAAAAACAAACGATAACCGGATATTGGCTGTCGCAAAAAACCTCTCTCTTGAGGAAGAAGCGAAAGAAAACGGTAAATCGGTGATATTGGTAAGTAAAGACACGTTGGTAAGAGTTAAGGCTGATGCACTGGGGTTGCAGGCTGAGGATTTTCTGAGCGACCGGGTTGTGGAAGTCAATGATATATATACCGGATTCAATGAGTTATTTGTTGAAAAGGGTGCAGTCGACAAATTTTATGAAAATGGCGAATTGATCCTTAAAGAGATAACGAAGCAAAGGTTTTATTCACATGAGTTCATCATTCTGAAAGACGCATTGGGCAGTTCTGCTTCTGCTGTCGGGATGGTGGATGGGTCCGGGACGAGACTGAAAAAATTAGTATATGATCATGACCATATGTGGGGGATTAAAGCGAGGAATGTCCAGCAGACGATGGCAACCGAACTTTTACTGAGGGATGATATCACTCTGGTGACGATGATCGGAAAAGCAGGTACAGGAAAGACCCTCCTTGCTCTGGCCGCGGGACTGCTGCAAACAGAGGATTTTCATAAGTTCAACAAGCTCCTGGTAGCGCGTCCTATTGTCCCCGTGGGTAAAGATATAGGGTATTTACCAGGTGAAAAACAAGAAAAGCTGAGACCGTGGATGCAGCCGATCTATGATAACCTTGAATACCTGTTCAATGTTAAGAAACCCGGGGAACTTGATGATATTTTAGCCGGAATGGCCTCGATTGAAGTAGAAGCGCTGACTTATATAAGGGGCAGGAGTATTCCTGATCAATTTATCATCATTGACGAAGCTCAAAACCTCACAAAGCATGAAGTGAAGACGATATTAACAAGGGTGGGGGAAAGGAGTAAGATCGTCCTCATGGGTGACCCTGCACAGATCGACCATCCCTATCTTGATGAATATAATAACGGTCTGACCTACGTGGTGGAAAAATTCAAAGAGCAGTCGATAGCCGGCCACGTTAAATTGATGAAAGGCGAACGTTCTGGTCTTGCCCAGCTTGCAGCCGATCTTTTATGATAATATGGGGATCAATCCCATTTATACCTTATGAAAAACCCGGTGCAGACGTTCCTGCACCGGGTTCAGTCATTTATGTAGAAACCATTTGGGGTTTATTCCAGTCGAAAAGCTTTTACATTCTTAATTGGTTTTTCCTTATTGGTGCCGTCTTTAAAAAGGATATGAACCGGGCCGTCTTCCTTTAATGGTTTCCCGTCTTTTGAAAATGCCATCAGAAATTCTTCTGCTTTTTCAACAGGGAAATTAAACTCCCCGGACGCTGTCTCGATTACAATGCTCGAAGCAGCTTCAAGCGGCTCTGCATTTTTTAAGAAAGGTGCAAATGGCATGGCAAAAGTACCGGTAAGAACTTTTTCCTTTTCATATTTCTTTTCAGTCTTCAATGTGGGAGGGTATGTGGCCCCCTCCTGGATCTCGCGCGACCAGTGCTTCGACACAGCTTTTGTATATTCTTCCAGTTCATCCTTCATTATGCTTCCTTCTTCAAAGAAAGTGTTTAAATCAATCTTTCTGTCATCAAATATCCAAACTCCGGAATCCAACGTGATGACAAACTTAACTTTACCTTTGATCGGTACGATGCTTTCCACAACAGATTCCTCCTTTACAATAGTTCTAGTATATCGGTTAAGATTCTTTTTGTCACATTTTTGTGTAAGCATTTTCACTGTTTTCAATTTACCGATTTAGGGAACCTTACTAGAGAATGAAGGAGAGTGAGGAAAATGTCAGATCAAAAACTTTTGGGAGAATTGGTCGATATCGCGAGGGCATTTGCCCCTTACGGCAAGGTCGCTGATTATATCCCTGCGTTAAGCAGTCAAAATCCGGATGATTTAGCCATATGTATCTATTCTATCGAAAATGAATCTTACTATGCAGGAGATCACCTTAAAAAATTCACCCTGCAGAGTATATCGAAAGTGATCACCCTTGCACTTGTATTAATGGACAACGGGGAAGATGAGGTGTTTTCCAAAGTAGGGATGGAGCCCACGGGCGATCCATTCAATTCAATAGCCAAATTAGAAACGAACATACCTTCGAAGCCCCTCAACCCGATGATCAATGCCGGTGCCTTGGCTGTGACTCATATGATAAAGGGAGATACCGTCATCGAAAAATGGGACAGGCTGATTGAATTTATCTGTCATTTGACAGGACAGCAGGTTACATATAATGAAGATGTGGCTTATTCAGAACTGCAGACAGCCAATCTGAATCGTTCGCTTTGCTATTTTATGAAGCAGCATGGGGTGATAACCGGGAATGTAGAGGATTTATTGGTTTTATATACGAAACAGTGTGCAGTGGAAATGAATTGTGTGGACCTGGCCAAAATGGGAGCAGTGTTCGCCAACGACGGACTGGATCCCGAGAGCGGGAGGCAGCTCATTACAAAGGATGTTGCGAGAATATGTAAAACCTTTATGGTAACATGCGGGATGTATAACAGCTCGGGGGAGTTTGCCATCAAGGTCGGGATCCCCGCAAAAAGCGGGGTTTCCGGAGGCATCATGGGGAGTGTCCCCGGCAAATGCGGAATCGGCATCTTCGGCCCGTCACTCGATGAGGTCGGGAACAGTATTGCGGGAACCAAGCTCCTTGAAGGGCTCAGTGCCAAATATTCCTGGAGTATTTTCTAGCGCCGGGTTATGATGGATCGCTTCCCATTATACAAATTCGTTCCTTATAAAAACGGTAATTATTCTTGCAATTTATGCAGTTTAACGATAAAATTTTAAGACAGGAATGCTATTTGTACGGAATGGGGGGATCACTGTGGCGTCAGAAATGACAGTTAATCATCGGGAAAAAGCCTATGAGTTATTAAAGGCTGATGCAGAAAAGATTTTACAGTTAATTAAAGTGCAAATGGATAATTTAACGATGCCCCAATGTCCTCTTTATGAGGAAGTATTGGATACCCAAATGTTCGGATTATCCCGTGAAATAGAATTTGCTGTCCGGTTGGGACTGGTGGATGACGAAGATGGAAAGGAATTGATAGATTCTTTGGAAAGGGAACTTTCTGCCCTTCATGAAGCGTCCACAAAAAAGTAAAATAGTCATGACAACTCAAACAATACTGAACTCTGTTGTTTGAGTTTTTTTGTAGAGGTACATATATTGCCGGAAAGAAAATGAATTAAGAAAAAGGGTTGAATTGTCATGATTAAAAAAATATTGAAGTCCTATGACTATTCTTTGATCGCTGTATATATATTCCTTTGCTTCTTCGGATTAGTGATGGTTTACAGTGCCAGCATGGTTATGGCTGTTGAACGATTCGGATGGGAAAGTGATCATTTCTATAAGAAACAGCTGGTCAACGTTCTCATAGGGTTTACTGCTTTTACCGCGGCTGCATGGTTCCCTTATAAAGCCTTCCAGGTAGGGAAAATCATCAAAGGGCTTATGACCGTCATCATCATCATGCTCGTTTCAGTACATATTTTTGGAAGTGAAGTCAATAATGCCAGGAGCTGGATCAATCTGGGATTCATGAGGATACAGCCTTCTGAGTTTGCCAAGCTTGCGGTTGTCATTTATTTGGGATCTGTGTACTCAAAGAAGCAGGCGTACATAAATGATTTAAACCGGGGACTTGCTCCGCCGTTAATTTTTCTCGGGTTCATTTGCTTCATTGTTTTCCTTGAACCCGACTTCGGGACAGCTTCGATCATTTTTGTGATCGGGGCCATCGTCATCATGTGTTCAGGCATCAATTTTCGTACTATATCAAAGCTTATGGGAATCGGTGCCGCTTTGCTGATCATCGTTTCACCATTCATCTATCTGGGCAGGGGATTCATCTTTACAACCGAAAGGATGAGCAGGATCGAGGCTTATCTTTCACCATTCAAGGACGCACAGGGGGAAGGGTACCAGCTTGTAAACTCCTATCTGGCCATCGGTTCCGGCGGAATCCAGGGGCTTGGCCTGGGACAAAGTATTCAGAAGCTCGGTTATATACCGGAGCCGCAGACTGATTTCATCATGGCGATCATTGCTGAAGAACTGGGTGTCTTCGGTGTTAGTTTTGTCATACTCGGCCTCACCTATATCGTTTTAAGAGGCATTTATATCGGAGTGAAATGCCAGGATCCATTTGGTACGATGCTTGCCATAGGTATCTCCAGTATGATTGGAATACAGGCCTTTATCAATCTTGGAGGGGTTTCCGGACTTATCCCGATTACGGGGGTTCCGCTGCCTTTCATCAGTTACGGGGGCTCGTCGCTGCTCGTCCTATCATTATCGCTCGGAGTCCTTGTAAATGTCTCCATGTTTGTGAAATATGAAGAAAAATATAAAACAAAGAAGGAAAATGCCGAACCTTTGGAGAATATGTCTACTAACAAGAGAATATATGGTGTGAAAATGTAGGTCTCTAATAGGGAATTAATATCTCTATGTCTAGGGTCTGCCCCCTAAGATACGCTAGTATCCATCTTTCGGGTCAGCCCTTTTTTAATAGACTAGTAGTGAAAGATTTTCAATCATGAACTAACTTAAAGGAGAGATTGTATTGAAGAAAATTCAAAAGGTATTAGTCGCAAACCGCGGGGAGATTGCCATCCGCGTATTCCGTGCCTGTACGGAACTTAACATCAGGACTGTAGCTGTCTACAGTAAAGAAGATTCAGGCTCTTATCATCGATATAAAGCAGATGAAGCTTATTTAGTCGGTGAAGACAAGAAACCGATTGATGCCTATCTTGATATCGAAGGCATTATTAAAATAGCAAAAAAATCAGATGTGGATGCCATCCATCCAGGTTACGGCTTCCTTTCTGAAAACATCCATTTTGCCAGAAGATGTGAAGAAGAGGGCATCACTTTCGTAGGACCTCATTCAACTCACCTTGATATGTTCGGGGATAAGGTCAAGGCTCGTAAACAGGCACAGCTTGCAGATATCCCTGTCATACCCGGCAGTGACGGACCGGTTACAACACTCGAAGAAGTAATCAGCTTCGGTAAAGAAGCAGGATTTCCGATCATCATCAAAGCATCACTGGGCGGCGGGGGACGCGGCATGCGGATCGTCCGAAACCTTGAGACTCTGAAGGAAGCATACGAACGTGCAAAGTCTGAGGCAAAAGCCGCATTTGGAAATGATGAGATCTATGTAGAGAAATTTGTTGAAAATCCAAAGCATATCGAGGTTCAGATCCTGGGGGATGCCGATGGAAATATTGTTCATCTTTTCGAACGTGACTGCTCCATTCAAAGGCGGCATCAGAAGGTAGTGGAAATTGCACCTTCCGTATCCCTTGATGACCAATTAAGAGAAGATATTTGTGAAGCAGCAGTACGCCTTATGGATAATGTGAAATATGTGAATGCCGGTACGGTCGAATTCCTGGTTGCAAACAACCAATTTTATTTCATAGAAGTGAACCCGAGAGTCCAGGTCGAGCACACCATCACAGAAATGGTGACAGGGGTGGATATCGTTCAATCCCAGCTGCTCATTGCTGAAGGACATGCCCTGCACAGCCGCGAAGTGGGGATACCGCTTCAGGAAGATGTTAAGCTGAATGGATATGCCATTCAATCAAGGGTGACGACTGAAGATCCGCTAAATAACTTCATGCCTGACACAGGAAAAATCATGGCATACAGGTCAGGCGGGGGATTCGGTGTCCGTCTTGACGCCGGGAATGGATATCAGGGTGCAATCGTCACACCATATTATGATTCATTGCTTGTAAAGCTTTCGACGTGGGCGCTGACTTTTGAGCAGGCCGCATCCAAAATGGTCAGAAATCTTCAAGAATTTAGAATTCGGGGCATCAAAACAAATATTCCTTTCCTCGAGAACGTCGTGAAACATGAAAAATTCATCACTGGGGAATATGATACATCATTCATTGATACTACTCCTGAATTATTCATTTTTCCTAAACGGAAAGACCGCGGAACAAAAATGCTCACTTATATCGGGAATGTGACCGTCAATGGATTTCCTGGAGTGGAAAAGAAAAAAAAACCTGTATTCTCAAAACCCCGGCTGCCTGACTTCGATGTCACAGGTGCCGCAAAAACCGGTACCAAGCAAATCCTGGATCAGCATGGTGCGGATGGCCTGGTGAATTGGGTGAAAGACCAAAAATCAGTTCTATTGACAGATACTACATTCCGTGATGCGCATCAGTCGCTTCTCGCAACCCGTGTCAGAACGAATGATCTGAAGCAGATTGCAGAACCGACATCCCATCTTCTGCCCGATATGTTCTCCTTTGAAATGTGGGGAGGGGCTACATTTGATGTTGCCTACCGTTTCTTGAAAGAAGATCCGTGGAACCGCCTGCTGACATTGAGGGAACGCATCCCTAATGTATTATTCCAAATGCTTTTAAGAGCTTCAAATGCGGTTGGGTACAAAAATTACCCGGATAATGTGATCAGGGAGTTTGTGGAGAAATCAGCATTTGCCGGCATTGATGTATTCAGGATTTTTGACAGCCTGAATTGGGTAAAAGGAATGGAGGTTGCAATTGATTCTGTAAGACAGAGTGGAAAGATTGCCGAGGCAGCCATTTGTTACACCGGGGATATCGATGATCCGACCCGTACCAAATATGATATTGACTATTATAAAAACCTTGCAAAGGAACTTGAAGCGAGCGGTGCTCATATCCTGGCAATCAAGGATATGGCAGGTCTTTTAAAACCCCAGTCTGCATACAGGCTTATTTCAGAATTGAAAGAATCTGTCAGCCTTCCGATTCACCTTCATACTCATGATACCAGCGGAAATGGTATTTATACGTATGCAAGAGCGATCGATGCAGGTGTGGATATCGTTGACACTGCTCTAAGTACAATGTCAGGACTGACTTCTCAGCCGAGTGCAAATTCTCTCTATTATGCATTAAAAGGTACTGAAAGAGAACCGAATGTGAATATTGAATCCCTTGAAACACTTTCCCACTATTGGGAAGATGTGCGTAAATACTATACCGATTTTGAAAGCGGTATGATGTCTCCGCATTCTGAAGTTTACAAACATGAGATGCCTGGAGGCCAGTACAGTAATCTTCAGCAGCAGGCAAAAGCCGTCGGCCTTGGTGAGCGCTGGGAAGAAGTAAAAGAGATGTATGCAAGGGTCAATCATTTATTTGGTGATATCGTCAAGGTTACACCTTCTTCCAAAGTGGTAGGGGACATGGCTCTATTCATGGTGCAGAATGACCTGTCAGAAGAGGATGTCATTGAAAAGGGTGAAAAGATAGACTTTCCTGATTCAGTTGTGGAACTGTTTGAAGGATACCTCGGGCAGCCGCACGGAGGGTTCCCTGAAGACCTGCAGAAAGTCATTCTAAAAGGGAGGAATCCTTTAACAGTCCGTCCTGGCGAATTACTGGATGATGTAGACTTTACCAAGTTGAAAGAAAAGCTCTATGAACAACTCAATCGTCCGGTCACGAGCTTTGATGCACTTGGATATGCCTTATATCCAAAGGTATTTTCCGATTATGCCCAAACACTCGAACAATTCGGTGATATTTCCGTACTTGATACGCCTACATTCCTGTTCGGAATGAGACTTGGCGAAGAAATCGAAGTGGAAATCGAGACTGGAAAGACACTGATTGTTAAACTCGTATCAATCGGTCAGGCTCAGGCTGATGGTACAAGGGTCGTCTATTTCGAGTTGAACGGGCAGCCGCGTGAGGTTGTAATCAAAGATGAAAACATAAAATCCACGGTAGCCGCGAAGCGAAAAGTGGATCCAAAAGACGAAACACATATCGGCGCCTCAATGCCTGGTACAGTCATCAGGGTGATTGTCGAAAAAGGTGAAAAAGTAGAAAAAGGAGATCACCTGATGATCACAGAGGCAATGAAAATGGAAACGACTGTCCAGGCCCCATTCTCAGGAACCGTAAAAGATATTTATGTGGGAAGCGGGGATGCAATCAGCCCTGGGGACTTATTGATAGAAATGCAAAAATAGGACAACATAAAAAGGATGCCGGCAAAACCGGCATCCTTTTTTAATCGTTTTTCATTTTGCTCCTTGAAGCGAGAAGGATGAAGTAACATAACAATCCAAACAAGCAGGAGATGATCAAAGCATGAAGCAAAGCGATTCCAAGGTTCAACCTTGTGAAGACAACCAAAGCTCCTGACGTAACCTGTAAAGAGACAAGGGTGAATGCTATGATCCATCCCCAATATATCACCTTCTGATGCTTATGTTCTTTAATCGCGATATACGTGATGTAACCTATCCAGATGAAAATGAGACCGGCTGCAAACCGATGCCCCATTTGTATCCATTCATACATATTTGCAGGCAGACCCGGGCTCGAATTCACGCAAAGCGGCCAGTCTTTACATACCAGACTTGAATTTGTATGGCGGACAAGAGCCCCGGTATAAACGACCATGTAACTGTATACCGTTACAGCGATCATATGAAATCTCATGCGCCGGTCGATAACGAGTGAGCTGGCCTCGAATTTTTGATCGACTTCAAAAATGAGTAAAGTCAGCAGCAAAATGGCTGCGAATGAAATGAGAGAAATTCCAAAGTGCAGTGCAAGTACAAAGTCAGATTGACCCCAGATAACTGCAGCAGCCCCTATCAATCCTTGCAACAGCAGGAAAAAGAATGATAGAACTGAAAGAAATTTGGTTTCGCGCTTATATCCGATGGCTTTCCATGACCATACCGAGAGTGCAAGTACCAGCAGACCTACTCCTCCGGAAACCACTCTGTGAGCAAGTTCAATGACAAGTTCCACTGTGATATCCGTAGGGATCAGCTGTCCGTTGCACAATGGCCAGGAGCGGCCGCAGCCCATGCCTGACTCTGTTTTGGTCACCAGGGCACCGCCTAATAGTACAAAAAGCATACCCAGAGTCGTGATGACGGCAAGCCACTTTAATCCTTTATGCAATCTATTCACCTTCTTAGTTTAAGTCATAATTAGTGTTGTAAATAAAAATATAGTAGAAAAATAGTTTGTCGCCTTTCGATAATAACGAAATAGAGGCTAAAACTCAATGTATAAAATGTTACAGAATATTGAGCATTACTCTTCAGCAAGACGGGAAGACTATATGCAAACAGCTGAAATACCTGAATTTTACTTTACTGTAATTGTGTAAGCGCTTATGTTGAAAGTATGATATGATTAAGACGATGCCTTGGACAGTGTCGAAAGCATTGAGGACTGCCTTCTTCACAATTTCTTCACAATATTATTTTTTTCCACCCCAAAAAAGAAATAATATATGGTTTAATATAATATTGATAGCATGATTACTATTTCTTATCTTTGCTAAAATTTTGAATTTGATATAGAAATGGCAGGTCATTTACTTTATAGTAGTAAGAGGTGTCATCTGCCTCTGTTTGGTTTTAATGTGAGGAGGGGTAAAATGTCAAACAGTCGAATTATGACAAATATTGAAAAAGCTGAGATCCCCACATCCACTGTGTGGAAAGATTTCTTGGCACTTATTAAGGTCGGAATTGTTAATTCAAATCTAATCACTACTTTTACCGGGATGTGGTTAGCATTTTATTTTACTAATACACACTTTCTGAATTCTCTTGATATCATGTTCCTTACTCTAGTCGGTTCATCTCTGATCATTGCCGGATCATGCGTGATCAATAATGTCTATGACCGCGACATCGATCATTTGATGGAACGTACAAAGGAACGCCCGACAGTCACCGGGAAGATCAATGGAACAAAAGCTTCATTATTGGGGCTTCTGATGATTGCGTTCGGAATCATCATGTTGTTCATGACGACTGTGACTGCAGGTGTTATAGGGCTGATAGGTGTATTCAGTTACGTTGTATTATATACAATGTGGTCCAAAAGGAAATATGTAAGCAACACGATTGTAGGAAGCATATCTGGTGCAGTTCCTCCCCTGATTGGGTGGGCGGCTGTAGACGCTAACCTTGATATCGTAGCGTGGATGCTGTTCTTGATGATGTTCATTTGGCAGCCGCCGCATTTTTATGCGCTTGCCATGAAACGTGTTGAGGAATACAGGGCAGCAGGTGTTCCGATGCTCCCTGTCGTAAAAGGCTTTGCCGTGACTAAGCATCATATCGTTGTCTGGGTCGCTGCTTTACTTCCGATTCCTTTCTTCTTGATGGATTTGGGAATGTTTTTCTTCATTCTTGCCACAGCCTTCAATATCGGCTGGTTGGCACTGGGCCTTGCAGGCTATAAGATGAAGGATGATATTAAGTGGTCTAAACTGATGTTTGTATATTCACTTAATTATTTGACTATCTTGTTTGTAGCGATGGTTATCGTTACCGTTATATAAGATTAGTGGGAATTCTTTCTGATAAGAAATCCAAATAGATATTTTTTGAGTCCTTGTTTTATTTCAAGAAGTACATTACACGAAAGAGGGGTTTGATTAAGCTATGAAAGCAAGGCTAACTAAGTGGCGCTTATTCTCCATTGTAGCCATGATGGCACTTATTCTTTCCGGTTGCGGTGAGCCGTTTCTATCTACACTGCAGCCGGCAGGGGAAGTAGCACAAACACAATATGATCTAATGATTCTTGCTACATCAATAATGGTATTAGTTATTATTGTAGTAGTAATCATCTACGCAGTGGCGATCATCCGTTTCCGCAGGAAAAAGGGAGACACTGCAATTCCAAAACAAGTAGAAGGAAGCCACACTTTGGAAATCTTATGGACAGTCATTCCAATCATCCTTCTTCTTATCCTTGCAGTTCCTACAGTCACTGCAACGTTCCAGCTTGCTGATACAAAAGCAATGGACAAAAAAGACGCTGACGGTAATCGTGAAGCGCTGGTCGTAAATGTCCGTGCCAACCTTTATTGGTGGGAATTCGAATACCCAGACCAAAAAATCATCACTTCTCAAGATTTGGTTGTTCCAACCGATCAGAAGGTTTACTTCAATGTAACTGCTTCTGATGTCAAACACTCATTCTGGATTCCAGCAGCAGGAGGAAAGATTGATACTAACGTGGATGGTGTGAACACATTCTTCCTTGAGTTTGATGGTAAAAAGTCTGAGGAAGCCGGCGGGGTATTCTACGGTAAATGTGCCGAACTGTGCGGTCCTTCCCATGCACTTATGGACTTCAAAGTTAAAGCGTTACCAAAAGACGAATTCACTGCATGGGTTGACGATATGCAAAATGCAGGAGATCCAAAACCTGCTTCTGACTTAGCGCAACAAGGACAAGATATCTTCAATCAAAAATGCTTGAGCTGTCATGCGGTTTCCCCGGAAGATGGCCGTCCCGAGTCTGCACGCCTTGCTCCGAACTTAGCAACTTTCGGCGAGCGTAACCGTATTGCTGGGATTCTCGAACATAATGAAGAAGAACTCAAAAACTGGTTGACGGATCCGGAACAGTATAAGCCAGGAAACAAAATGACAGGTACATATGGAGAGTTAACTGAAGAAGAAAAGGATGCTCTTGCAGAATACCTGATGGGTCTGAAAGTTCAAGATTAATAGGGGATATGTTAAAAGGGAGGTTAAATCGTGAGTAGCTTAGCACAGAAAAAAGGCTTCGGTGCGACAATATGGGATTACTTGACAACAGTAGACCATAAAAAGATCGCCATCCTTTACCTCATGTCAGGAGGATTCTTCTTCCTTCTCGGAGGTTTGGAAGCTCTTATTATCCGTATACAGCTTGCAGTGCCTAATAGTGATTTCATTAGTGCAGGCTTATACAATGAAGTATTGACGATGCATGGTACAACGATGATATTCTTGGCAGCGATGCCGCTAATATTCGCATTTATGAATGCGGTTGTACCTTTACAGATCGGTGCACGCGACGTTGCATTTCCATTTGTGAACTCACTGGGGTTCTGGTTATTCTTCTTTGGGGGAGTATTCCTGAATCTTTCATGGTTCATGGGGGGAGCACCTGATGCAGGCTGGACGTCCTATGCATCTTTATCAATTGCATCAGAAGGACATGGAATTGACTTTTACGTCCTAGGTTTACAGATTGCCGGTGCAGGTACATTGATTGGCGGTATCAACTTCCTTGTTACCATCATTAATATGCGTGCCCCGGGGATGACATACATGCGCATGCCATTGTTCACTTGGACAGCGTTTGTTACATCGGCACTAATCTTATTTGCATTTCCAGCATTGACAGTCGGACTATTCTTAATGATGTTTGACCGTATGTTCGGATCTAATTTCTTCGATGTTGCCAATGGCGGTAATACGATTATCTGGGAGCATTTCTTCTGGATCTTCGGACACCCGGAAGTATACATCCTTGTGTTACCGGCGTTCGGAATTTTCTCTGAGATCATTCCACATTTCTCAAGAAAACGCTTATTTGGTTACTCATCCATGGTATTTGCGACTGTATTAATCGGATTCCTTGGATTCATGGTATGGGCCCACCATATGTTCACAGTCGGTCTTGGTCCGATTGCAAACGCAATCTTTGCAGTGGCAACGATGGCTATTGCGGTGCCGACCGGTATTAAAATCTTTAACTGGCTTCTCACAATGTGGGGAGGAAGCTTGCGATTCACTACACCTATGTTGTATGCGGTTGCTTTCATTCCTTCGTTCGTTGCAGGGGGAGTCACAGGTATCATGCTGGCATCAGCTGCGGCAGACTATCAATTCCACGACACGTATTTCGTTGTGGCTCACTTCCACTATGTAATCGTTGGTGGTGTAGTATTCGCACTATTGGCTGGAACGCATTATTACTGGCCGAAGATGTTCGGTACGATGTTAAATGATTTCCTTGGAAAAATCTCTTTCTGGTTATTCTTTATTGGATTCCACTTAACATTCTTTATCCAACATTTCCTTGGACTTATGGGAATGCCGCGTCGTATTTGGAAGTTCTTGCCTGGTCAAGGGTTCGAAACTGGAAACCTGGTAAGTTCCATCGGAGCAGGATTTATGGGAGTAGCTGTCATCATCCTCGTCTTCAACATCATTATGACGCAAGTTAAAGGTGTAAAAGTCGGTAATGATCCATGGGGAGATGGACGTACCATCGAATGGGCAATCCCATCACCTCCGCCATTCTATAACTTCAAGCAGACTCCGCTTATCCGTGGATTGGATGCTTTCTGGTTGGAGAAAATGGAAGGCAAGAAAGATCTTACTCCAGCAGAACCGATCGGTGATATCCATATGCCGAATAACTCAATTCTGCCTGTATTCATCTCTTTCGGTCTGTTTGTGGCAGCATTCGGTGCCATGTACCGTCCGGATGGAGAAGCATGGGCACTGCCGGTTTTAATTATCGGTATGCTGATCACATTAGGTTCGATGTTCCTGAGATCTGTGATCGACGATCATGGCTATCATGTGCACAAAGAAGATTTAATGGATGATGATAAAGGGGGTAAGGCATAATGCACGCTGAAGAAAAATTCACGCCTAAGACCTGGCCGGCCTCCCCTGAAAAGGCTACCCTTGAGGGGAAAAATAAATTTATGGGATTCTGGTTCTTCCTTGGTGGAGAAACAGTTCTCTTCGGTTCACTATTTGCTACTTACTTAGCACTTAAGAATAAGGTGCCAAGTGAAAGCCATGCATTAACTACTGATATCTTTGATCTGCCTTTGTCATTTGTAGCGACAATGCTGCTTTTAACCAGCTCACTGACAAGTGTTTATGCGATGTACCACATGAAAAATTACAATTTTCAGCGCATGCAGGCCTGGTTACTGATCACAGTATTATTAGGCGCAGGGTTCCTTGGATTGGAAATTTACGAGTTCAATCATTATGTTCATGAGTACGGGCATACTTTTACTAGCAGCGCGTTTGGCTCAGCATTTTATGCACTTGTCGGCTTCCACGGGGGGCACGTAGCATTCGGGCTCCTTTGGATCACCAGTCTGATGCTTCGCAATGCAAAACGCGGACTTAATCTATATAACGCTCCGAAGTTCTATTTAGCATCTCTTTACTGGCACTTCATCGACGTTGTATGGGTATTTATCTTTACAGTAGTATACTTAATGGGAATGGTGGGATAAACTGATGGCGAATCAACAATCAAATTCAGGTAACCCAAGTGTAGATTACGAATACAGACGTAAGAAAAACGCGGAAGACATGAGGATGCAGGTAACTTCATTCATGTTCATGATTTTCTTAACACTAGTTGCATTCATCGCTGTTGCAGGTGATTTTGATAAGTACTTCGTAGTACCATTCATCCTGCTGCTTGCAGTAGTACAATTGATTTTCCAATTGTACTATTTCATGCACATGAGTCACAAAGGACATGAAGCTCCTTCATTGTTTTTGTATTCCGGGGCACTTGTAGCGTTTATCACAGTGTTAACATTCTTGACGATCGTATGGATCTAAGCGAAATGAGTCAGCCAATTATATTGGCTGGCTTTTTTCTATTGGCGATTTCCGGCGGCTGGCGCCAGGAGGTCATGAAAGGTTTTTTAAAGGGGATACCGGCGTTATAGGCGTTTTTGAGCCTGAATACGAAATGGTTGCACACGCCCTAATAGGTATACTCCGCGTTTTGGCTCGATGAGTGCTTTAATGCACCCCGTGGATCGGGTGGAATCACTGTAATCTTTTAATTTTGGCCGGTAATCTTTCGAAAACTGGACTTTTTCTTTCGATTTCGGGTAATAATCTTCGAATTCTACGGTGTAATCTTTTAATTATAGGATTTATTCCGTCACTTTCTAATAATTCCCAATATATGCGTGGGATGGTCCAAGAAGGCAAAGAACGCCTTCCCGGCCCATTCATCTTATGCTTGTCGCTCCGGACGAGCCGCCTCCGCTTTTCTATTGTCCGGCTCCAGGGCTTAGAGGCACATGGCATAAGCCAACCCGCCCAAGAAGGCAAATGGCGCCTTCCAGTGCGGTTCGTCTTATGCCACACGCCTCTGACCAAAGCCCTTCCGCTTTTCTTGATTGTTCATGAACTTGTCATTAGCTTGGATTGAAGTGGGGGGCAGTTGACAGTATAATGGGGGTAGCGGTTATTAGTGAAATGGGGTGAGGATATGCCGTTGGGTATATTTGGTTTTATGGCTTTATGGAGCCCGTTTTTTATCTTGGCATTGGTATTTATCACAGTTGTTTATTTTTTGGTCACAGTAAAGTGGAGAACGAGCTTTAAGGAAAGCACTCCGCTGACTGGAAAAGAAGCAGCTTATTTTATATTGGCGATCCTCCTTTTATATGCCATCAAAGGTTCGCCTGTAGAAGTAATGAGCACGATATTATTTTCTGCTCACATGACCCAGATGGCCCTTCTGTACTTGGTTGTCACACCGCTCATTATTATGGGAGTTCCAAATTGGGTCTGGAAGGCAATCATAAACCTGCCAGTTGTACAACCAATATTTAAATTTATGACAAAGCCTTTGATAGCTCTGCTCTCATTTAATATTGTGTTTTCGGTTTATCATATTCCTCTGGTATTTGACCATGTAAGAACAGATGTAACGGCGCACGGATTGGCAACAGTCATCTTGTTTCTACTGTCCGTAGTCATGTGGTGGCCGCTTTTAAATCCTGCGGATGAGGACATTGACTTGGAAGGGTTAAAGAGAATTGGCTATATTTTGGGCAGTGCCGTTTTATTGACGCCGGCATGCGGGTTGATCATCTTCGCGGAAAATCCCCTGTATGCGCCATATTATGATCCGGAGGCGTTTATGCAATCCTTAGCCCTCTGTGTACCGGTTAACACTTTACAAGGCATGACACTGACCGGTCCGGAGTTATTCACCTCTATGTCTACGCTGAATGATCAGCAGCTTGGCGGAGTCATTATGAAAATCATTCAGGAAATCGTTTTCGGTGTCATGCTATTTAATCTCTTCTTTCAATGGTATCGAAAAGATATGGCAAAGCAGGAGAAACTTTCGTATGATCCAGTTGTCGATCAAACAAGGACAGAATGATCATGCATGCAGGGATAGCTTGCCGCCATTCCTGCCGTACATAGAATAAATAAAGAAAAGTGAGGACTAGTAAAAATGGGAGTACCAATTTTACCAACAATCAGTACCAGCTTCATCGTACTAAGTGCGATCACTGTTGCCATAGGCTGGTGGCAAATAAAACAAAGGAAAATCGAGAAGCATCAGGGGACGATGACCCTTGCAGGAATTTTCGCACTGATTTTCTTTATTATTTACGCAAGCAGGACCATCTTTATCGGCAATACGTCATTTGGGGGTCCGGATAACATCAAGATTTATTATACAATCTTCTTGATTTTCCATATCACCCTTGCGACGATAGGGGCTGTTTTCGGTATAATGAGTTTATGGACAGGATATAAAGAAAAACTGGCAATACACAGAAAGCTTGGACCTGTCACCAGTATTATTTGGTTCTTCACCGCCATCACCGGCGTGGCTGTATACATGCTGCTCTACGTCTTCTATGAAGGCGGGGAAACGACATCTGTCATAAAAGCAATAATAGGGAGCTGAGTTTCCTGGTCCGTATAAGAGTTCTCTTATACGGATTTTTTGTGCAGAAAAGGATACGCTTTGTCTATGCCTAATTTACAAAGGAGAAAGGAGAAAACATGAAATGGCGTACAATATAGAAAAACTTGATAAAAACCATTTTGAAGAATCTTTGCGGTTATCAGAATATGCTTTTCAATATAAAGTTCCATCAGAGAAAAGAGAAAAACGACTTCAACTTTTAAATGAACAGGATGTGTACGGTATCTTTCAAAAGGATGCCCTTGCAGCCAAGCTTCACCTGCTATCAATGGAAGTGTGGATGGGGAATGGGAAGTATCCGATGGGTGGGATCGCTGGTGTTGCAACTTACCCGGAATACAGGCGAAATGGATTTGTAAGGAGATTACTGTCTCATGCCCTTGAAGTAATGAATGATAAAAGGCAGACGATCTCGATGCTGCATCCTTTTGATATTCAATTCTACAGGAAATTCGGGTGGGAGGTTTTCTCCTATTTTAATAAGCTATACTTAACAAAAAAAGATCTGATCCCAATTAAAAAAACAAAAGGCAGTATTAAAAGATTCACTAGGGAAACGTACCCTTCAGAACTTAATCTAGTCTATAATCAATATGCAAGCCAGCATAATGGGATGCTCGTCCGTACAAAGGAATGGTGGAAAGAAAGAAGTATCGGTGATTTATGGATTGCGATATTTTATGATGAAAACCAGGACCCGCAAGGATATTTATGCTATGAAGTTAAAAATGAAAAGATGAAGGTAGAGGAATTCATTCCTTTGAGCGCCGAGGCGAGACATGGATTATGGAACTTCATCTGTCAGCATGACTCGATGGTCAACGAGGCAGAAATGGTGCTGAATCCAAATGATCCATTGTCATTTTTACTCGGGAATTCTCGTGTGAAGGTGGAGCGTTATCCATATTTTATGTGCAGGATTGTGAATGTGGAAAAATTTTTGAAAGCATATATAAAAAATATTGAGTTTGATGACCGTTTAATGATAACAATCAGGGATGAACAAGCTGAATGGAATAATGGTACTTATATAATCGAAAGGCATGGTATAAGAAAAAGCCAATCTGTTGAAAATACGTTGGAAATGGATATCAACACGCTTTCAGCAGCCCTCTTTGGAGTCTATACGCCCAAAGCACTGATGGAAATGGGAAAGATAGAAGGTACTTTTGAAGAAACAACTAAAATGCAAAATCTGATTAATGGTAAAAGTCCATTTTTCTATGATTTTTTTTAAAATGGTTGTTAAAAGGACCGGCCAAAATGAAATGGCTGGTCCTTTTTGATTAAATTTTGAAATTTGTTTTGATAATGCCGGCTTCCTTTGCTGAATTGAATACAATCAATAACATCGGACCTATGATGAAACCTAGCACTCCGAAAAGTTTCAGGCCAAGATACATGGCAATTAAAGTAGCTAAAGGAGACAATCCAATATGAGTCCCCATGACTTTTGGTTCCACGGTTCTCCTGATGATTAATAGGATCGCGGCCAATACGGCCAGCTGAGTACCCAGCGCAATGTTTCCTGTGATCAGATGGAATACTGCCCATGGTCCCAGTACGACAATGGAACCTATCAGAGGGATGAAATCAATGATCCAGATTACAAGAGACATTACAATCGCCACTTCAGGGGAGATGAAAAGCAACCCAATGAGTGAGACAAGAAAAATGATGATACTAACCAGGAACTGTGCTTTGAAAAAGCCGAAAATAACGTAAGACAGCCGGGATGTCATGAAATTTACTTTTTCGGCAGTCCGTTCAGTCAGATGTCTGAATATAGCCATCTTTATCACAGGCAGATCCAGCATGAACAAAAACAGTGCGATTAAATATACTAGAAAACTAACCAGGTAGCTTGGTATATATGATAAAAAAGCGCTGATCTTTTCTATATTTAACGAGTTAAGTATCTTTGTCTTAACGGATGTCAGGAAGTTTTGCACCTCTTCACTGAACCCCGTTACCACTTCATCAGGGAAGTCTTCTGCGGCATCCAGGAGCTTTTCCTCGTAATCCAGCCATATTTCACTTAGTTGATTGATGTATTTAGGCGTGTCTTCAATCAGCTGGATGCCTTCTCCTACAACTTTTGTCGTTACAAAGACACCGGATAAACCTATTAACAACAAGAAAAGGATAAATACGGATAATACCGCTATCTTTCTGTTGGTGGAAAATCGTTTTTGAATGAACTTAACTGCAGGCTCAAGGAATAATGCAGTGATGAGAGCTGTAATCAAGGGGACGGATATCGGCAATATAAAAAATGAAAGGATTGCCAGGATGATGATGCTTAATAAAATGATAAAAACTTTTCTGGTGAAAAACTTGGACAATTGAGAACCCCTTTCTAACATTTCCTCTTACTATTTATTATATTAAAGTAAAGATAGAATGAACAGTAGGGAAGAAATTTAATTTTGATATTTTTGAGGTAGATAGACTTCAAAAAAAATGCCCAAAGACAACTGCTGCCTTGGGGCATTTTAGGTGTCTTAAGCCGCCTCCGCTTTAGGTTCATCCAGCTCCGGCGACTAGAGGCTCGAGACATAAGCTAAGCCACCCAATAAGGCAAAAAGCGCCTTTTTGGGTGGCTCATCTTATGCTTGTCGCCTCTGATCAAGCCGCCTCCGCTTTTGGTATTGTCCAGCTGCAGGGCTAAGAGGCACATGTCATAAGCCAAACCGGACAAGAAGGCAAAGAACGCCTTCCAGCCCGTTTCGTCTTATGCCACCCGCCTCTGAGCAAAGCCCTTCCGCTTTTCTGGCATCCAGCTCCTGCGGCTAGAGGCTCGAGACATAAGCTAAGCCGGCCAATAAGGCAAAAAGCGCCTTTTTGGCCGGCTCATCTTATGCTTGTCGCCTCTGATCAAGCCGCCTCCGCTTTAGGTATTACCAAGCGAATTCTGTTACTTCTTTTTTTACGTCTGCGATGAGTTTTTCACATGATGTCAGAAGGTGTTTTGGGAAATCTTCGCCCTCACCGTACTCTACACCGTGCGGGTAGTAATGTTTGCCCAATAGTGGTGTCATCAGTTGAACAACGGCGTCGTGCTTGCCGATATCGCCTTCCACTGCAAGTCCTTGAATACGAAGATAGAAAGTGCCTTCCCTGATTTCAAACTTTCGGTCGTATGTTACTCTTTCGTAATCCCACTGACCTGCACGGACAAGTCCATGTGATTCCATTATGTCATCAAGACGGTTCAAATCCACTTTTACACTCTCAATTCCTGTTTCTTCAAAACGCATAATATTTCCCTCCTATAGTGTCTGGCGAAAGGATCAAGGGTATCATGTCATGTTCCCATTGCCTTTTTGATGTTCTTGTTGACAGCATTTATATCGGCAGTATGTAAAATGATACTAAATGCGGTATTTCTCATTCTTTATAATAGTGTAAAATTCTTTTTCTTGCAATGTTTGGATGAAAGCGATTTATGATTCTTTAAGGTCTATAAGTTATGGCTGTAAGAGAAGAATAAGGACGATTATAGATTGGAGGAGGACAAGGATGCCGACGTTGAAAGAAATCATGACAGCAGATGTGGAAACATGCACGCTTCTCGATAATGTATATGAAGTGGCAGTGAAAATGAAGGAATATAATGTGGGCTCGATCCCAATCGTAGACGGCGAAAAAATTGTGGGAGTCATCACAGACAGGGATATTGTCACTCGGTGTGTAGCAGAAAAACATCCTGCTTCATCAAAAGTTGAGGATATCATGAGTAAGGAGCTTATCACGATTACGCCGGACTCCACTGCGGCCCAGGCGGCACAGCTGATGGCAGATAAACAGATAAGAAGGCTTCCGGTAGTAGAAGGCGGCCGGCTCGTCGGTGTCGTTTCCCTTGGGGATTTTGCCATAAGGGAATCGTTGGAGACACAAGCGTCTATAGCGCTCGAAGAGATTTCAGAATCCCACTTCAGCAACAAGCCATGTTAACAGGAAAAGGCGATCCGACCATCGCCTTTTTTTATTGGATAGTAAATTTAAATGATCTTTACATATCGATCAGTTTTAGTGAAAAATAAAATATGCTATGCTTTATTCAATACATAATAATCAGAAACATTTTAAATGGTATAATAATGCTAGTATTTTAAGCATATCCTGCTAGAAAAGGCAGAGAGGAGGGAAATCTCTGAAGACGGTTTTTCGCATCGCTATTATTCTTGTATTTATTCTATTAATAAGTATTTATCAAAGTCTCGAGGACGAAAACGAACCTTTAAAGGGACCAGATACACAGACTCTTAAGAAAGATCACGATAATCAGCTGAAAAAGCCATTGGAAAATGCCGGTGAACGGCCGGTGTCAGGCCTCTCTACCTGGATAGGGAAAGGTTCAGATAAAGTAATCGAGGCTTTTGGAGAACCTGAACGAATCGAGCCCGGACTGTACGGATATGATTGGTGGATTTATCCGATTTCCCAGAAGCAATACCTCCAGATGGGGGTGGAAGATAATAAAGTAGTCACTCTTTATGCAATCGGCAATGAAGTCGATGTCAGTCCATATAAGCTTGGACAAAAGCTTGAAGACATCTATCGTTTTACCATTATTGAATCAGAAATGGTGGTCAATGATGAATCCGGGTCCTATCAATTTGAACTGAATGAAGAAGATCTCAACACCCGACTGCTGGTTTCACTAGGGGATATCTATGCTCAGCTTTACCTTGATAAATTCACTGGAGAATTAATGAGTATCCGATTTTTGGACAGCGCCACCCTTATTAAAATGCATCCCTATGAAATGATGTACCGGGGCGAGCTTGCAGAAGAACCACAACCGACTGATGAAGAGTGGACTAATATAGATACCGCAAGTGAACAGCAAATATTTGATATTACCAATGTTATACGTGCCCAATTTGACGCGGATGAGGTAAAATGGAATGAAGAAACGGCAGAAGTAGCCAGGGGACATAGTGAGGAAATGTACGAAAAAGATTATTTTTCCCATGATTCACCTGTATTTGGAAGTCTTACTGATCGATTGGAATCCCATGGGATCACGTTCAAGTCTGCGGGAGAAAACATTGCCTCACAATATACGGATGCTCCTGAAGCAGTACATGGATGGCTGAATTCTGAAGGCCACAGAAAAATCCTTCTCGAAAAAGATTTTACCGATCTCGGAGTGGGAGTCCATAAAAGATATTATACTCAGAATTTCATCGAGAAATTTATGATAGACGAATAAAAAAAGGTTGGCCATTCAAGAACACGTACAATCAGTCCTTGAAACGGCCAGCCTTTTTTATCTTTTTTCAAAAATAAAGAATGATCCGGTAGAATGAGCTACCAATTTGCCTGAGGAATTTGTAACCTTGCCTTCTGTCACCATGGTCTTTGTTCCCTTATGAATAATTGCCGCACTCGCGAACAATTCATCACCGACGCCAGGTGAAACGTAATGAACATTTAAATTTGTTGTCACAGCTCCATATCCTTCAGGCAGCATCATATTGGCGAGTGTCCCCATTGCTGTATCCACCAGGGTGGCAGTTACGCCGCCATGCACGATATTCAGTGAATTATGTGTGACTTCAGTAATTGGGATACTTATTGTGAAATTTCCGTCCACTGTAGATTTATCCATGGCGAAAATTCCGCCGATCATGGATTCATTCAGATTATTCTGCTTCCGTTTAACTCCATTCAGCAGCTGACGGATGCTTATTATTTCTTCTTCATCTGCTGTTTTGAGCACTTCATCCAGCAATTTGTGTAATTCCTCTTGCATAATCAAACATCCTTTTCTTTTACACAGCGTAAAAATAATTTGAACACGACTGCTTAGTTTATCCGGCTGGTTTCTACAAGAGAATTTTACTACAAAAAGGAATGTATCACCATTTTTTCATCCCATCATAAAATAATGTAGGTAAATGTCCTGAGCAGGAGGTGCTGGGAATGGGGAAATCATTACATCCCAAGGTAAAGGAATTCAAAGAATTTGTCAGAAAGCATCCCAGAATTGTAAAAGATGTGCGAAACGGAAATGCAAATTGGCAGGATTTGTTTGAAGACTGGTATTTGCTTGGGGAAGAGGATACCCGGTGGAACGCATATAAGGATGCTGAAAACCGGAGTGACAATGAAGCAGATAAAGACGATAAAAGTAAAACCGGCTGGTTTGACCATGTAGGTGAATTAGTGAAGAAAATGGATGCCAATCAACTGCAAAGCCATATCAATAATATCAATGAAGTACTAGGAACCGTCCAGGGAGTCATCAGTCAGTTTCAATCCAATCCAAAAGGGACCTCAGTGACAAATGAGACGCGTGCCAAGCCTTCTCATCCCTTTTCATTCCGTAAAGACTAGGAGGTTTATATATGAGAGGGGATATCATTGAATACATTCATTCAAATGAAGAATTGAAAATGTTTTTGAGGGAAAAACCTGAATGGTACAGAAAACTTTCCAGAAATCCGAATGAGCTTGAAAAGTTTGAAATCGCGTCGATCAATCACTTTCAAAAAACGATACCACACAGGGTCCAAAAATTCTCCAATGGAGTCCAGATGGCATCGATGATGATCAGCATGTTCCAGAGCATGAACGAATCATCCCAATAGTGTAAAAAAGGGAAAGCGGCAGCTTTTCTTTTTTTATTTTCCTGCACATCAAATAGGATGTTCCTTGTTGAATAAACGTGAGTAAACAACGGTAAAGTTGGGGATGGCTAAGATAAAGGAGTGGATTCGACTATGAAAAAATTTATCATTCTTGCTGCTGCACTGCTTGTGGTATTAAGCGGATGTAAAGACAATGCCCCCCCTGAACCCCAGAGTTTCAGCTTTGTGAAAAAGGCGCAGGCCCAAGAAGCACTTTCTGTTAAGCACATTGTCCAGGGTAACCAGGTATTTATTGAATGCATTGTTCCCGATGTAACGTTTTCATCCTCAAGAAAAGGGGCGAAAAAGGGAAAAATCGTTGTGACTTCAAATACAAATGGACTGTACAAGGAATATCACACTGCCGCATTCGTCGTGAAAAATATGCCCAAGGGCAATCATATATTAACGGTTGAAGTAGTAAGCCCCAAGAATAAACCGATGGGAATAAAAAAACAATTATATATAACGATTCCTTAGAGGATTTATCTTTTAGCGGGATTTTTTTACAAAGCGTATTCGCTTCCAGCTCTTAAACGTGTTAAAATATCGTTATGGAGGTGAGCGCTATGCTTGCTACTATTGAAAGAATGGAAATTCTGGATAGTGCAGATGAACTATCCAACTGGATATTAAATTCCGATGTGGCAGAAAATTATCGGAAGTCTCTATATAAGCTTCGTAATAATAACGTTACGCAGACAAAAATACAACAGTTTACGCGTATGAAGGAACGTTACGAAGAGGTGCAAAGGTTTGGACGTTATCATCCGGATTACAAAACGGTCATGAAGGAAATACGTGAACGTAAAAGGGAAATGGACATGGATGACAACGTAGCCGAATTCAGACGGGCTGAAAACGAACTACAGGATCTGCTGGATAAAGTGAGTTTGATCATCGGCCATTCTGTTTCAAAAAATGTGAAGGTTCCATCCGGCAATCCTTTCTTCAGTGGAAGTTCCTGCGGAGGGGGCTGCGGATCTGGAGGCAGCTGCGGCTGTTCAGCCTGACAGATAAAAAAGAGCTGGCGACTTTCGTCAGCTCTTTTTTATTGCTTGAGTCTCACACAATCGACGCATAAGTTGCCGCAGCAGAACATTTTTTCCTGAGGTACGTAAAAGCGATGACGGTATACGTATAAAGAAGGCTGGGATCTGAAGAATATCGTATCTGAATGCAGTCTTTTTCCTCTCATGGCACGTGCTGACCGTTTTCGGATCAGATATTCAACGTCCTCCCTGCCCATATCGGATTCTACATATAGAAACGGGATGCCTGCAATCCATTTGGCGTAACAGCTGGAAATGCCAGCTTCATCACGAAGGGAATCGATAAAGTCTTCCCAAATGTATGTTAAATCCATTTTACCCCTCCATCAAGACATTCGGTTCTGGTTTATGTATGTACTATACCCTAATTTAGATAAAAATGTTCCAGCGTACACGGGAATTCCTTTAAGCCCTGAGCACTTCCTCTTTTTCTGGTTTTATGCTAGACTGATAAAAAAGTGATTCCTAGAGGGGAAACGGTATGTTGACGCAAAGACAAGGTTTAGTTGTTTGGTTACATAGTTTGAAACACGCAAAGTCTTTGAGACGATTCGGGAATGTTCACTATGTTTCTAAAAAAATGAAATATGTTGTATTGTACTGTAATCAGGAAGACATTGAATCCGTCATGGAGAAAATCAAATCCTATTCTTATGTGAAAAGAGTGGACCCTTCCTTCAAGCCGTTCATTAAATCAGTATTTGAAAACTCAAGACCTGATAAGGCGAAGGAATATGATTACAAGATGGGGTTTTGAAAAATTGCTGCCAACAAAAATTGTTTGGCAGCTTTTTTGTTTGTGTGAGTTACTGCAGGGGTGAGATATAGTGATTCAATCTCAAAATGGCAATCAGATGCTGATAATAAAGATCTTTTTCCGGGAAGAAGGATGATGGCTTCACGTCGAGCTGAATGATTGGCTTATCAAGTTCATCTGCAGCCTGTTGGAAAAGTGAAAACCTTTTATTTTCCAATATATTCGGATTGGGCACTCCTTCACGGCAGAAATAGATTGCCTGGAATTTCCCTTCGGCTGTCGGCTTCATGACGACTCCAAGCGAAGTTACCGGTCTGTTTTTCACGATGGTATGAAAGGCCATCAGATGCTGTACCCTTTCTTTGTTGTATCTTGCCATTTCCAATAATTCATAAATATCGGATAATCCTTCTCCCAATTCGATAAATCTTTGAATCATATTTTGACTCCTTTTTATTCATAGTTAATCAGTTATTAATTATTTCAAACAAGCTTTGAGATGTAAAGAAAATAAAAGACAGAGAAAGGGGACGGGAATGAGTGCCAATACAATAAAACATAAAAAGCCCTGCAGAAAAACCTGCAGGGTCCTTCTATATCCATTCCTGGAAAGAAGGCAAAGGGAGAGGAGAAACCGGAGGAAGAACTTATGGGGAAACGTAAGTCTTCTCCGCGGTTGGCAACAACATCAATTAGGATGTTGTTACTTCCATTATCACCTAACCATTTGATTTTATACATGAAGGAGGCAATTTTCCTATGTGGCGAATCATGTAGATTTGTGTTAGGATAGTGAGGAAAAAATACATATATGGTGGATGATTATGAGAGTGATTTCAGGAACACTAAAAGGACGGCCGTTAAAAGCAGTACCGGGAAGCGGCACACGGCCGACTACAGATAAAGTAAAAGAGTCGATCTTTAATATGCTTGGCCCTTTTTTTGAAGGCGGTACCGGCCTGGATTTATTTGCGGGGAGCGGAGGGCTGGGAATAGAAGCTCTCAGCCGGGGATTGGACAAAGTAATTTTCGTGGACAAAGATTCGAAAGCATTGCAAACCATTAAGAATAATCTTAACGATTGTAAGTTGATGGATCAGAGTGAAGTGTACCGGAATGATGCCGGAAGAGCGCTTAAAGCGTTAGTTAAACGGGAGGTTTCATTTGATTACATCTTCCTGGATCCCCCATATAAGCAGAAAAGATTGGAAGAGCTGGTTCAATACATTGATGAGCACAACCTTTTAAATGAAAACGGTTACGTCATGTGTGAGTATAGTTCAGACAGCAGGCTGTCAGACAGAATCGGGAAATTGCATAAAGTAAGAGAAGAAACCTACGGGATCATCGGTATCTCAATTTATACATATCAATAATTGCTAATAGCAGACATTTGGGGGTAAATGAATATGACAAGTATCGCAGTTTGTCCAGGAAGTTTTGATCCCATTACATATGGACACCTTGATATCATCACAAGAGGGGCAAAAGTGTTTGATCAGATTTACGTTGTAGTCCTTAATAATTCATCAAAAAAACCTTTATTTTCAGTGGACGAGAGAATCGAGTTGATCCGTGAATCCACCAAAGACATTCCGAATGTCGTGGTCGACTCATTTCAGGGACTTCTAGTCGACTATGCCAAAAGCGTGAAAGCAAGCGCAATCATCAGGGGATTGAGAGCCGTATCGGATTTTGAATATGAGATGCAGATCACGTCCATGAACAGGGTACTCGAAGAGGATATTGAAACATTTTTCATCATGACAAACAATCAGTATTCTTTCCTGAGCTCGAGCATTGTGAAGGAAGTGGCAAAATACGGAGGCAATATTTCCGAATTGGTTCCTGCTCCGGTCAAAAACGCGTTGAAAGAAAAGTATACTGCAAGCGAATAAAGAAAAGCGGTTCATGCTGAATTCAAGCACTTGAACCGCTTTTTTTGATTAATGAACCTTTTTCAGCATCCTTCTGCTGTATAAGAGAATGTAGATTGTTAAACTGATGATGGTAATGAGAGGTCCTGCGGATTTCAACCAGTAAAGGATCTCATTCCACATAGATTCACTCCCAAATGAAAAAACCGGTACGGCATTTGAAAGCTGTTCATCCGATAACCTCCCATAGACCGGTTTCCAGATCACGAGGGTCACAATGGAAGCTGCTGCACCGTGCAGAAATCGGGCGTAGAAAAAAGGCTTAAACCGGATATCGGTCTGGGCAAGGATACTGGCAACCTGGGCATGTACACTAAATCCGGAAAAACCGAGGATGAAACTTGTAATGATCGCCTGATGCAGCAGTGTTGCTTCAGTCGTACCGCTTGTCAATTTTGATCCCAGGGTTATTTCAAATAAGCCGGAAATAAAAGGGATGCTCAGTTGTTCGGTCAAATGGGCCAGCTGGAACAAAGCAGAAAAACCTGCAGCTGCAAACGTGGTGATATGAAGATGATACAGCATTTTGTTTATGACAGAGAAAAGAATGATAAACCCGCCAATCATCAATAAAGTCTGGATAGAGGAAGTTACGGCATCTCCCAGCAGTTTACCAATCGGGCGATTATCTTTTAATCTTGTTTGATGAAGGGCAGAGAATGCTTCACTAATAAAGGATCGTTTCTTCTCAGCGGTTCTGCTTTCCAGGAATTCTTCGTCTTTCCGTCCATAGAATCCCATCGCAAGACCTACACAAAAATTCCCTATATAGTGAGCAGCAGCAAGCACGACACCCAGGGCTGCATTCTGAAAAAATCCAACTGATACAGCCCCGAATATAAAAAGGGGGTTGGAAGAGTTGGTGAAAGAAACCAATCTCTCTGCCTCGATCTTAGTAAGCTGTTTTTCCTGACGAAGGCGTGCAGTTAATTTGGCTCCTGCAGGAAAGCCTGATGCCATTCCCATTGCCCATACAAACCCGCCTGCCCCCGGCACTCGGAATAAGGGACGCATCATCGGTTCAAGGACCACCCCTATAAATCTTACAACACCGAAGCCGATCAGCATTTCGGAAACGATAAAAAAAGGCAGCAGTGAAGGGAAGACAATTTCCCACCACATATCCAGTCCTCTGATCGAAGCCTCCAAAGATTCATCAGGCATAAGGATCAATGCCGCGGCAAAAACTGTTACACTTGCCGATAAGACCAACGTTTTCAATTTCGACTTCAACAACCGGACTCCTCCTCCGAGAGCTATGTCAAATTCTTGTGAAACACAGAAAGAATGATAAAATGAGAGTAACCTCAACTTGTCCTCATATTAATCAATATACTCATACATATTAGAAATAGACCATATGATGAATGGAACCGCTAACTAAGGGTGAAGGGGGTACTCATATGAAAAGACCAAAGATCGGTTTGGCCCTTGGTTCAGGTGGAGCTAGAGGTTTTGCACATTTAGGTGTCTTGAAGGCTCTTAAAGATGAAGGAATCCCCGTCGATATGATTGCAGGGAGCAGTATGGGTGCACTGGTGGGCTGTTTGTACGGGGTCGGGCATAAAATGGAAGACCTCTACAAATTATCGACTACCTTCAGAAGGAAATATTATTTGGATTTTACAGTCCCAAAGATGGGTTTCATCGCAGGAAAGCGCATAAAAGAATTCATTCAATTGTTTTCTCACAATAAGAACATCGAAGATCTGAATATACCTGTAAGTGTGGTTGCAACTGATATCACTAA
Organism: Bacillus sp. BKU_1; assembly: GCA_051294195.1. Lineage (GTDB taxonomy): Bacteria > Bacillota > Bacilli > Bacillales > Bacillaceae_B > Rossellomorea. The sequence goes on from CP193985.1 coordinate 1,135,827, forward strand.
TGGAGAAAAAGTTGTCTTCACTTCAGGTCCAGTCGCAAGTGCAGTAAGGGCAAGCATCGCTATTCCAGGCATATTCGTCCCGGAAAAGATAAATGGCCGCCTTCTGGTGGACGGGGGGGTCATCGACAGGGTCCCTGTTTCAGTCGTGAAAGAAATGGGAGCTGATCTGGTTATCGGTGTTGATGTATCCCACGTCAAGCGGAATGCTGAAATCACCACTATTTATGACGTTATTATGCAGAGCATCGATATCCTTCAGCTCGAAATCGTTGCACATAGGGAAATCGCCTCTGATTTCATGATCCGCCCGCATGTGGAAATGTACAGTACACGGGCTTTCAAGAATATCGAAGAAATAATCGATATGGGGGAAGAGGAGGCAAGGAAGGTTATTCCTTCTATTAAAAAAGCGCTTGAGGGATGGAAGGGGTAAAATCTATGAAGAACAGAACGCTGATCAGAATTATGGTTGTGATGACGGTATTTATCGTAGCAACATCTTTTTATTATCTTCCTTATTATGTAACGAAGCCGGGCAGCGCCCATGAGCTGGATCCCATCGTGAAAGTGGAAGACGGCTTTGATGATGAGGGTGAATTCATGCTGACTACAGTAAGGATGGGGAAAGCCAATATATATGCCTATCTTATCGCCAGCTTAAGAAAATATGAGTACATTTATCCCGTTGAAGAAATCCGGAATCCTCATGAAAGTGATGAAGAATATAATCTGAGACAACTTCAGCTCATGGAAAATTCACAAAACCACGCAATTGAAGTTGCTTTCAAAGCAGCAAATAAACCCTATCATTATAATTATAAAGGGATTTATGTTTTGAATGTGTATCCAGAAATGCCCGCTTCTGAGATCCTGAAACCGGGCGACAGGGTGACAGCCATTGATGGAAAGGAATTTGAATCCTCTGAAGAGTTCATCCAGTATGTCGGGAAGAAAGAAAAAGGCGATAAAGTGGAGATAAAATTCATAAGAAATGATGAAGAGAAAATGGAGACAGTTCCATTACAGGAATTTCCGGAAATGCCGGATAAAGTGGGACTAGGGATTTCCTTAAGTGATGACAAGGATATTGTCACCGACCCTGAGGTTTCCCTTGATACAGAAGAAATCGGCGGTCCGTCGGCCGGCTTGATGTTCAGCCTTGAAATTTATAATCAATTGACAAAACCGGATTTGACTAAAGGATATCCCATCGCAGGTACCGGAACCATTTCTGAAGATGGGCAAGTTGGCAGAATCGGGGGGATCGAGCAGAAAATCATCGCAGCTGATAAAGCAGGTGCAGAATATTTCCTGGCGCCTGACGATACTATTGAAGAAGAAATAAAGAAAAAGAACCCGGAACTTGAATCCAATTATACAGCAGCCAAAAAGACGGCAGAAGACATCGGGACAGACATGAAAGTCATTCCGATCAAGACATTTGATGAAGCAATAAAATTCTTACAATCACTTCCCGAGAAATAAACAATGAAAGAGACTGCGCCGGCAGTCTCTTTTTTGCTTTCATTTTATCTCATCATTATCGGAGGCTGAGACCACTCCTGATGAAGGAGCTTTTTCTTTGCTTCATTAGAGGAAAGGCCGAGTGAATAGATGTCGGCAGCTTTCATGTCTAAAAGTATATCGTTCTTGTCCGCACTGGAAAGTTTGCTGACGAGCGGAAGTTCCAATGATTTTTTCATTGTATTCAAGTATTGCTGCCCTGTCTTATTCATTCCCAGTAATCTGATGTAGGAAGGGGCATCATGCCTTTCATACATTTCACTTTTTGTTGTATTGGTCAATATATGCAGCGCCATTCTCTGCAGACGCGTCCACGTATACCTTTTGGATTTCACCCTGTTCATGAAATCTTCAAACGAAAGCGCTGATTTTGAGCTTTCGATCATCCTGTTTTCAATGCCTTCTTCAATTTCATAGATCTCACGCAGCTGGGAAGGTGAAGAAGACATAATCTTATATTGAAGCAATGGCCAATAATTTTCCCATCTATGATACCCTCCGAATTCCTTCTTGTAATGTTCCAGAATTTCGTGTGTGGCGGGTGGGATGTATCGGTTGATTATGCTTTCATCTTGTTCGGGGTCAAAAAGATTCTTACGGATGCTGGTGGCACTTGCGATGGAAGGAGACGCAAAGTGTTCATCATGATAGCCGGCCGATTCGCGCGTAATCGTAAAAGCTTTTAAATCCGGGGCAGCGGTATTTCTTGCTTCAATGTAATGGAACCCCAGAATATTATTCGGCTTGCTTAAATCTATCAGTTTTTCGCTGCCTTGCAGATCCTTGAAAGCATTGGATAAAGCGGAAGGATAACTGGATCCCTCCTTCATATAGTTTTTAACCGATGCATTATATGTACTCCGGTTGTTCAGTATTAAATCGACCGTTTCTTCAAATGCCGATAACCCCCCGTCTTCACTTCCAAAGCAGAAGCTTTCACATCCTATTTCACTCAGGAGTGAAATGGATCCTTTCGCAAACGTTTCTGCATGCTGTGTCGCAAATGCATAAGGCAGTTCAATAACGATATCCACCCCTGCAGCCAAAGCCATCTTTGTGCGTGCCCACTTTGAGACGAGGGCGGGTTCACCTCGCTGAAGGAAATGCCCGCTCATACAGGCGATGACAAGATCAGCCCCCGACGTTTTTTTTGTCTCAGTCAGATGATGCAGGTGTCCATTATGAAACGGATTATATTCAACTACTACACCTGTTGCTCTCATAATTAATGTCACTCCTTCTGCAAAAATGGATATTTAAATTGTAAATATCTATAAGTATCATATCTGATATTCAAAAATATTTGAAACCGAATATCATAAAGCGTTATAATTGCAACACTGACACAGTAATAAGTGTAAAGAAAAAATATTGACAAACGGTAATATCAAGTCTATAATTACCTTTGTTGCCTTGAGGTGATAACAATGAAATGGTCAATAATACAATTGCAAAAGTACAGGGATAAAGGACTTACCCTTGATGAAACAGTGACTTTCGACGACCCCAAAGAGGTCGATCCGCAAGTCAGGGAAGTTTCCCCGATTCATGTAAGTGGAAGAGCGGACATCGGAACAAATCGCGTCACATTCCACCTTAACATAACCGGGCATATGGTCTTACCTTGTTCAAGAACCCTTGTAGACGTGGATTTGCCGATCGATCTTAACACAATTGAAACCTTCCTTCTTTCTGAGACAGAATATGATCAATATGAAGAGGAAGAAGTCCACCGCATCGAAGGGGAAGTAATTGATTTAAAACCAGTAATCAGAGAATTGCTGTTACTTGAGATTCCACTGCAGGTAATCAGTGATGAAGCGAGAGAACAGGATAAGCTTCCTTCCGGGAAAAACTGGGAAGTATTAACGGAGGAACAAGCTTATGAAGTCGAAGAGGAAAAAGAGAAAAAAGTTGATCCTCGTCTCGCTGATTTAGCAAAGCTTCTTGATCAAAACAAGAACTCTTAAAAGCGAAGTACCAGTTCGTTCTGGCTTCATAATATTTTTATCTCTTTAAGGAGGTGGGAAGAATGGCAGTACCTTTTAGAAGAACATCTAAAACAGCAAAAAGACAACGTCGTACACACTTCAAACTACGTGTACCTGGTATGGTAGAATGCCCAAACTGTGGTGAAATGAAACTAGCACACCGTGTTTGTAAAGAGTGCGGAACGTATAAAGGAAAAGAAGTTGTAAGCAAATAATTTTGTTTACAATCAAAAAAGCGTGAAGAGACCATGGCTCTTCACGCTTTTTTATTTGCGCCTCTGTTCAATTTCAATGAATCCGTTTACACTAGAGGAAAAAGGTGGGCTTAAAACATGGGTGACTACATCATACATAAAGATGAAAAAGGCATACTTCAATTCATAATCAACCGTCCGGAAAAAAGAAACGCGATCAATTATGAAATCATGGACGGTTTGGATAAAGCGTTAAATGAGTGTAAGGTGAATCCTTCCGTCAAAGCATTTGTCATCACAGGGAGCGGTGAAGAAGCCTTTTGTTCAGGAGGCGACTTATCCGAATTCCACCGCCTGAAAACCGAAGAGGAAAGCTATGAAATGCTCAGGAGGATGGGGAGCATCTTAACAAGGATAGCATTCCTTCCAAAGCCGGCATTCGCTTTTATCAATGGGACGGCAATCGGCGGAGGGTGTGAGATTGCGGCTGCATGCGATGTAAGGATTGCCAGGAGAGGTGTGAAGATGGGGTTTGTACAAGGGAACCTTGCCATTACCACCGGCTGGGGAGGAGGAACTTTGCTGCACAAAAGGATTTCCTCACCAAGAGCATTATCCCTTCTCATGGCAGCAAGCCTGCATGAAGCTGAAGAGTTGTACAAAATCGGATTCATAACGGAACTTTTGGGGGAGAAGGATGATATACGGGAAATGCCGTTATTAAAAGCTGTATCGACTAAGGCAGCAGGAGTGCTGCAAGCATACAAAAAACAGCAGCTGAACAGTTGGGACCAGGCTGTGATGGAGGATAATATCGAAAGCGAAATCCGTGAGTGCTCAAGGTTATGGGCGAAGGAGGAACATCACATGGCGGTTGACCGTTTCTTAGCCAGATAGAAATACCCCGTTGATTATTTTGAATTCAAGCATTCTGTTGATTCTATCTTCTCTAGTAAGTGCATATGCATGAATAAATGGATCTTAACAGGAGGGATGGAAATGTCTTCAAATAGACAGGATGCTTGGAATCAGGATGAGGATGTAATACTAGCCGAAGTTGTGCTGCGCCATATCCGCGAAGGCGGCACTCAGCTAAAGGCATTTGAAGAAGTCGGAAGGAAGCTGTCGAGGACATCCGCCGCATGCGGTTTCCGGTGGAATTCATTTGTAAGAAAGCAATACAAATCCGGAATAGAGTTAGCAAAGAAACAAAGGAAACAAGTAAAAAAACATACGCCGCCGGTGAAAAAACTTCCACAGGAAACAACAGCGTTTCAAACAGATATCGGGGAAATCTCACATGAGCATTTCTCGATGAGCAGCATGATCCAGTATTTACAGAAAGCGGAAGAAGCGGTCAGTAATGAAGCCAAGGTAAAGCTTGAAAATGAACAGCTGCAGGAGCAAATCTCTCAATTAACACATAAGTTTGAACAGGTTGAATCAGAATTAAAAGACTACAAAGCTAAATTCTCCTTACTTGAAGAAGATCATAAATCCCTGTTGACGATTTTCGAAAAAGCGAGAAAGATGGCCCTCCTGCAAGGGAATGAAGAAAAAGTGAAATTCCAGATGGATAAAAACGGGAATCTTCAAAGGGTCAACAAATAAAAGGGAACATAAAAGGCTGGCTAAAGATTAGCCAGCCTTTAAAATGTTCAGCTGATTTTTTGTTCTTTTACACCTTCGGGATACCAGACCATCGGGTTTTCACCAAGATCTCTTTCCACATCATATGTGACTGGCTCAAACCCCATCTTTTCCCAGAAACCTTGGGATTTAATGCGGGAATTCGTCTTTATCGGCAGGCCGAATCCTTTTGAGAATTCAACAAGAAGCTTGCCGTATCCTTTGCCTTGATATTTAGGCAGGACTTCTAGCTTCCACAATTCCAGATACCTTTGCGGAGGATCAAAATATTGATCGAACCGGGATTCCCTTTGATACAGACTCATCCTTGCAATCAATGTATCCCCGAAATAAATACCGTAAAAAGGGGACTCGCTGTCGTTTTCGATAATATTTGCCTGAAGGTCCTCAAGCATGGATAGCTCCTGCACACCATATTCTTTAAACTTCTTAAACTCTTCGAGAGTTTTGTAATTCACTTTTAATTTTTCAACTTTTACTGCCATCTCTTTTACCTCCTACTATTACTACCTTTTGCGGCTGCTTAAACGGATTCTTGCTGAATCCGTTTGCGGAATTTTTAAAGATAAATTAATTATTTACTATTATTATATAACAAATAAACAAAAAATTCTGCACTCAAATAAGAAAACGTTTACAATTAAGAAGAGGATTTCGGCGAGTTTTGTAGAAATCTTTATATGTATTGCAGTTTTTTTGTGTGGAAAGGGGAGATAGTGTGCAAAAAGTTTTAATTGCAAACAGGGGAGAAATTGCTTCAAGAATCATTAAAACGTGTAAACATTTGAACATTGAGACGGTTGCTGTCTACTCTGATGCAGATGAGGATCTGCCTTTTGTCAAGGAGGCGGATATCGCTCATCGAATCGGTGAACCGCCCGTTAACAAATCCTATTTAGTTATAGATCATATTCTTGAAGTGGCCAGGAACGAAAAGGTAGACGGAATCCATCCTGGATATGGTCTGTTATCTGAGAATGGCGAGTTTGCCAAAAGAGTAATTGAAGAGGGCTTCACCTTCATCGGACCATCCCACCATACCATCCGGAAAATGGGGGATAAAGTAGAAGCCAGGAAGGTCATGCAGCAGGCCGGGGTCCCGGTTGTCCCGGGAAGTGAAGGCGGGGTTGACAATATCGAAACTGCCAGGGAACTTGCCGGAGGAATCGGGTATCCTGTCATGCTTAAGGCCAGTGGCGGCGGAGGCGGGATCGGTATGATCCGCTGTGAAAATGAGCAAGCGCTCGTTCAATGCTTCGATTCTACAAAAAACCGTGCAAAAGCTTATTTCGGTAAAGATGAAGTCTTCCTTGAAAAATGTGTGGAGAATGCACGTCATATTGAAGTTCAGATATTCGGTGACAGCCATGGGAACATCGTCCACTTATTTGAGAGGAACTGCTCAGTTCAAAGACGCAACCAGAAAGTAATAGAGGAATCCCCTTCACCTGTTTTGTCAGAAAAAACAAGACAAGCGATGTATGAAGCTGCCGTCAAAGCGGGGGAGGCAGTTGACTATATCAATGCGGGGACGGTTGAATTCATAGTGGATGCTGAAGAAAACTTCTATTTCCTTGAAATGAACACCAGGCTTCAAGTGGAGCACCCCGTAACGGAATCCGTCACCGGTCTTGATCTTGTTAAATGGCAGCTATTGGTGGCTGCGGGAGAGAGGCTGCCGTTAATGAGCCAGGAAGAAATCACTTCAAAAGGGCACTCGATTGAATTCAGGATTTATGCAGAAGATCCTAAAACGTTCTATCCTTCACCTGGTGTGATCAAGGTGCTTGATTGGGGCAGTAATGAAGATGTAAGAATAGATTCCGGATACGAAGAAGGAAATAAAGTCACTCCTTTCTACGATCCGATGATTTCCAAATGCATCATAACAGGTAAAAACCGAACAGAAGCAATTGAAAAAGCAAAGACATTTTTCTCTGATGTGCAAATTGAAGGTCTCAAGACAAACGTGGATCTCTTCAAAGAAATAATAGGGGAAAAAGAATTCCTTGATGGTACGTACACAACGAAATGGCTACAGGATTATTTAACTGCAAACAGAACATAAGATGATAAACCACATAATTGGAGGAAAAAGAAAATGAAAGAAATTACAGCAGCTATGGCAGGAACAGTATTAAATGTATTGGTGGAAAATGGAGGGAGTGTCGCTGCAGGTGACACAGTACTCATGCTTGAATCAATGAAAATGGAAATCCCCGTCGAGGCCGAAGCCGAAGGAAAAGTCTCAGAAATAAAAGTAAACATCGGCGACTTCGTCAACGAAGGCGACGTATTATTAGTCCTTGAAGGGTAATAGAGGATAATCCTTGTGTGATTTGTATTTTGATTTGATACGTCATTAGAAAGGACTTGATGGAAGGTAACTTCTATGTAAAAGACAGTCAAATGCAACTTTAAATATTTGTTGGTTCCAGCTGTTGGTTGGAGTGCAAGACGCAGACTCCTGCGGGAAAAGCGAAGCAGTGGAGACCCCGCAGGCGAATGCCGAGGAGGCTCCACGCTCGCCCGCGGAAAGCGGAGTCTTGCACGGACACCAACAGCGGGGTTAAATAGCCATCACTTTAATAATTGACCTCGGATAAATGAAAATAATGCATTTAAAGGGGAACAACTTGCTACATAACGAACAAAGGGGGATCCATATGACTGCATCTAAAACATTCATAGATACACTCAATGAAACAAAAGAAAGAATAAGCGCCGGCGGTCAGCCGAAGTACCACGAAAAATTAAAAGAACAAAACAAAATGTTCGTCCGTGACCGTCTTCAGCTGTTATTCGATAATGGGGATTATCAGGAAGACGGCATGTTTGCAAACAACAAAGCGGAAGACCTTCCAGCAGACGGTGTGATAACAGCACTAGGCAAAGTAGGCGGACAAACTGTCTGTGTAATGGCCAATGATTCTACGGTTAAAGCTGGGTCGTGGGGTGCTAGGACTGTAGAAAAAATCATCCGCATCCAGGAAACGGCCCTGCGACTCCAGATCCCTATCTTTTATTTAGTCGATTCAGCAGGAGCACGTATCACCGACCAGCTTGATATGTTCCCAAATCGCAGAGGGGCAGGCAAGATTTTTCACAACCAAGTGAAAATGTCCGGGATGGTCCCTCAGGTCTGTATCCTTTTTGGACCATCCGCGGCAGGCGGGGCCTATATCCCGGCTTTCTGTGATATTGTCATCATGGTTGATGGGAATGCATCAATGTACCTGGGGTCACCGCGTATGGCGGAGAAGGTTATAGGAGAAAAAGTTACGCTTGAAGAAATGGGCGGTGCCAGAATGCACTGTTCCGTCAGCGGCTGCGGTGACTTGCTGGCTTCATCTGAGGAAGAAGCGATTGAAGAGGCAAAAAGATATTTGGGTTATTTCCCTGCTAACTATAAGGAGAAACCGTCGGTTAAAGAAGGGCTGGCTCCAAAAGCTGAAAGACTGCTTGAAGATCTCATACCCCAGCATCAAAATGCACCATTTGATATGTACGAAGGCATAAATACTCTGATTGATGATGGCAGTTTCTTCGAAATGAAGAAACTATTCGCGCCGGAACTGATCACAGGATTTGCCCGCATGGATGGAAAAGTGGTCGGGATCATTGCCAACCAGCCGAAGGTAAAAGGCGGTGTCTTGTTCCATGATTCAGCGGATAAAGGGGCCAAGTTCATCCAGTTGTGTGATGCATTTCATATCCCTTTGTTATTCCTTGCAGATGTCCCGGGATTTATGATCGGAACGAAAGTTGAAAGAGCGGGGATTATCAGACACGGTGCCAAACTGATCGCAGCCATGAGCTCGGCGACTGTACCGAAGATTTCTGTTATTGTAAGAAAAGCATATGGTGCAGGATTGTACGCAATGGCGGGTCCTGCATTTGATCCGGATGTTTGCATTGCCCTTCCATCTGCACAAATCGCAGTTATGGGGCCGGAAGCGGCAGTAAACGCCGTATACTCGAATAAAATCCAGGCAATAGAAGACCCGAAGGAAAGAATAAAGTACGTTCAAGAGAAACAACAGGAATATAAAGAACACATTGATATTTATAAATTGGCTTCAGAATTGATTGTAGATGAAATCACGGCTCCGAATGAGCTGCGTTCCGTGTTGATTGAACGGTTTAAACTATACGAGACAAAAGAAGTGCAGTTCAGTGAAAGAAAGCATCCGGTATATCCGGTATAAGGTTTTAACAGCAGCTTGTTCCTGGGGAATTCAGGAACAAGCTTTTTTATGGATATTTTACCTGAGTTTTCCTCAAGGGAAAAATTTGCTAAAATATGAGTAGTACATAATCCGTTTAAAAAAGGAGATATCATGAAGATCGGAATTATCGGAGGAGGCGCAGTCGGCCTTCTTTTCTCCCATTATTTAAGCAAGAAGTTTAATGTCACCCTTCTGGTAAGACGGGCTGAGCAAGTACAGGATATAAAGAGCCATGGTGTAACGCTTAAGAGGGAAGATGATTATGAACATTCTTTCATCGACGCAGAGATGCTGCGGGAAAGCAGTTTGCGATTCGACACAATTATCATTGCTGTAAAGGAATATGACCTTGAACCCATTTTTAAAGCACTGTCTAATAGTGAGGCCAAAGTTCCACTACTATTCTTGCAAAATGGTATAGGGCACATGGAGCGTGTGAAAAATCTCCCTCATGAAACACTTCTGGCAGGCTCAGTGGAACATGGAGCACTCAAAGAAAATGATCACTTGGTCGTACACACCGGTAAAGGCAGAACAAATATAGCTTTTATAAGAGGAGAATCGAAGGGAATAGAAGAATTATTAATACAGGAAATAAAATATTTTCCTTTTTCACTTCAAGACGATTATGAAAGAATGGTGTTGAAGAAATTATTTATTAATGTTCTGATTAATCCCCTAACCTCAATTGCCCGCATAAAGAATGGCAGGCTGGCGGAAAACCCGCACTTCCTTCATATACAGCGTACGTTATTCGATGAATTGCACATACTTTTTCCACATATGAAAGACCATATCCGTTTCCAGGAAGTGGTGGATATAGCCAGAAGCACTTCATCTAATCGTTCATCCATGCTTAAGGATATAGAAGAGAAAAGAAATACAGAAGTTGAAACCATTTTGGGAGCCTTATTGATAAAGGCAGAAGAAGAAAATCATTTTTTACCCATCATGAATACACTTTACGAATTAGTAAAAGGAATCGAAAGAGAAGGTCAGGGGGGGTAAAGTGGCTTCCATTTTTTCTACAATCATTGCCATTTTTGTCATTATCCCATTTTTGGGGTATTTCATCAGCTTTATCATTGCAAAGGAAGTAATGAAAAATCACCGTAAAGCGGTTCATTTGGCGATTGATATAACCACCTTCTTACTGATGGTTTCTGTCCACTTCATTGTGCTGGCCATCTGGAACACTTCTTATTTATGGCTTATCTTTCTTAGTGTTTGCTGTATAGGATTGATATTTGCCATATTATATTGGAAGGCAAAAGGGGAAATCCATTATCCGAAGCTCATCAGGGGAGTTTGGAGGGTCAATTTCCTTCTGTTTTTCGCGGCCTATATAACACTGATGATCACGGGCCTGATCATTAGAATAATCGAACTGAATTAGTCTTTTTTGCAGGCAGTTTTTTTTCTTTTCGGTCAGTGAAATGTTATACTCATCGTTAGGAAATAAAGAGCCAGAAAAGGAGTAGTAGTTCATATGGAATTGGAGAATCTTAACATTCCGGCGATCAATCAGTTTGCTTCATTATATATAGAGCAAAAAGAACCAGTGACTTCTTTTTTTCACTATAATATAAATCAAAACGATGTCTATTCTCGGAGGTTGAATGATTTGAAGCCCCGTGAATTTCCTCGTGAAAAGCTGACGGATTGTATCGCTTCTTATATGAAAGGCCTGCCGGCATCGCGGGAAGTAAGTGATTCCCTTGAGAAATTGAAGAAGGATGCGGTCACCGTCGTGGCTGGTCAGCAGGCTGGTTTGTTAACAGGTCCGTTATATACGATACATAAAATCATCTCTGTCATTAAATTGGCAAAACAGCAGGAAAATGAGTTGAATCATCCTGTGGTGCCTGTGTTTTGGATTGCCGGGGAAGATCATGATTATCAGGAAGTGAATCACATTTTTCTCGACGCCGGGAACAAAATCGAGAAAATAGGTTATCCGGAAAGAGTATCCGGAAAGAAAATGACTTCAGACATTTCATATGATAAAAACGTGATGAAGAGCTGGGTGGCAGAAATTCTAAAGACCCTCGGTGAAACCCCGCATACAAAAAAGCTGGCAGACGAATTGACAGAAATGATAGAAGAGCAGGTCGATATTGTAAGATTCTTCGCCCATTTCGTCATGCATCTGTTCAAAGACTTTGGATTGCTTGTGATCGATTCCGCATACCCGCGATTACGGTCCCTGGAAAAGCATCATTTTCATCATCTGATTGAGGGAAGTCAGCAGATTACGAATGCAGTTCTGGAGCAGCAGGATGAAATAAAAAGAAATGGGTTCAATACCCAGCTGGATATCTCCCCTGATGCCGCAAATATATTCATCAACATAAACAATGAACGGGCGTTATTGGAAAGGGAGGATTTCAGCTTTACAGAAAAGAATACCGGTAGTGTGATTACCGCCGGTGAATTGCTGTCGCTCCTTGAAAAAAACCCTGAAAAATTCAGCAATAATGTGGTTACAAGGCCGATGATGCAAGAGTGGCTGTTTCCGACCCTTGCCTTTATCGGAGGCCCGGGTGAGATTGCCTATTGGGGCGAATTGAAGAAGGCCTTCGAATACGCGGGATTAAAAATCCCGCCCGTCGTTCCCAGGCTGAATATCACCCTGCTTGAAAGGGACGTTCATAAGAAAATGGATTTGCTCGGCCTTTCACTATCCCAAGTGTTAATGGATGGTGTGAATGAAGAGCGTGAGAGATACTGGGACTCCATTAAGCTGCCCAGCCTGGAAATGGAAATATCCGATCTCGAACAAATGCTTCAAAAAAAGTATGAAGATATTCGTAATAAGACAGAACAGATCGGACACGGATTGGATCAAATAGCTGAAAAGAATCTATCCATCCATCTTCACCAATTAAATTTCTTAAGGGCAAGAACGGATAAGGCACTGAGGGATAAACATGAGAAGACATTCTCAGACTTCGCAAGAGTGGAAAACTGTCTCCGCCCAAACGGCGGTCCCCAGGAAAGGACTTGGAATGCACTTTACTTCCTTAATAAATATGGAGAGAACTTCATCAGGGAGCTGGCATCCCTCCCGATGGACTTTGACGGAACCCACAAAGTCGTTTACATTTGATTGAAAGTAAAGAATAAAAAAGGACTTCTTTCGTAAGAAAAGACGAAAGAAGTCCTTTTTGTGTGGTTAAAAGACAAGTTTTTCATCCTTTCCCTGTCAGGAAAAGGGGGAAAAAGGAAAAGAAAAAATAAAGGAAAAATTTTATAAAAAGAGAATTTAGAAAACAGTGGAGAAAAGTGGGGGGATGTGGTACATTTGTGATAGAAAGTGGGGGCAGTGCATATGTTCATGGGCGAATATCAACATAACATTGATAATAAAGGCCGTTTAATAGTGCCTGCGAAGTTCCGCGATCTACTCGGCGAGTCTTTCGTGATTACCCGTGGATTGGACCAGTGCTTATTTGGCTACCCCATGGATGAATGGCAGGCACTCGAAGAAAAGCTGAAAGCACTGCCGCTTACAAAGAAAGACGCCCGGGCCTTTACACGCTTCTTCTTTTCAGGAGCAACTGAAAGTGAATTGGACAAGACCGGCAGGATCAACATCCCTTCCACTCTTGTCAATTACGCAAAACTTGATAAAGAATGCATCATCCTTGGAGTTTCCAATCGGATTGAGATTTGGAGTAAGGCTTTATGGGAAGACTACTTCACAGAGTCTGAAGATTCTTTTGCAGAATTAGCTGAGAATATGATAGGATTTGATATTTGATGCTCAAAAATGTTCGATTGGAAAGGTGACGTCAACATGTTTAAACATACAACGGTTTTATTGAAGGAAACAGTAGATGGATTGAATATTAAAGAAGATGGAGTTTATGTGGATTGTACGCTTGGCGGTGCAGGGCATAGTGAATACCTGCTGAGCCAATTATCCGATGAGGGGCATCTGTACTGCTTTGATCAAGATGAAACGGCAATCAGTCATGCCCGGGAAAAACTTTCACGCTATAAAGGAAAAGTGACATTTGTACAATCGAATTTTCGGAATTTGAAACATGAGCTTGAGCACCTCGGAGTACATAATGTAGATGGAATCCTATATGATCTGGGTGTGTCTTCACCGCAGCTTGATACACCGGAAAGGGGCTTCAGCTATCACCACGACGCCCCGCTGGATATGAGGATGGATCTCGAAGGTGATCTGACTGCATTCGATGTAGTGAATCACTGGGCGTTCCAAGACCTTGTCCGCATCTTTTACCGGTATGGTGAAGAAAAATTTTCAAAGCAAATCGCCAGGAAGATTGAAGCCGCACGTGAGTTGAAACCGATAGAAACTACCGGAGAGCTCGTTGAGTTGATAAAGGAAGGCATTCCTGCACCTGCAAGGAGAAAAGGAGGCCATCCTGCTAAAAGGGTATTCCAGGCAATCAGGATTGCAGTCAATGATGAACTCGGAGCTTTCGAAGATTCACTGGAACAGGCGATCGATGTGCTTGGAAAAGGCGGAAGGGTCAGTGTTATCACATTCCACTCATTAGAGGATCGCATGTGCAAAACGATGTTTAAAGAGAAAGCATCCGGCCCGGAACTGCCCCCGGGGCTCCCTATCATTCCAAAAGAATACGAGCCGGTGTTAAAACTCGTCACGAGAAAACCGATATTACCAAGTGAAGAGGAACTGGCGGAAAATAACAGAGCGAGATCAGCAAAGTTAAGAATAGCAGAAAAAAATAGATAATAAAAAAGGAAACGGGAGGGAGAAACAATGAGTAACTTAGCCAAAAAGGTTGAAAGGGAGCAAGTTGATCAGTCTATACAAACTGTCGGGGTGAATCCCCAGCCGCTGAGAAGAGAGCGGCGGTCTGTCATTACCCCGGGAGAAAAGATTCTCGTAGCACTCTTTGCGGTGGTATTTTGCTTCTTGGCTGTCCAAATCGTACAGACTCAGGCAGCCATATACGACGTGAATAAAGAAGTGCAGGTAATGGAAACAGCCGTTGAAAAGCAGGAAAAGGCAAATAATGACCTTAAGCTTCAAATCAGCGAGTTAAGTACATATGAACGTATTTTGGAAAAAGCAAAGGAACTTGGACTTAACTTAAAAGAAAAGAACGTGAAGGTTGTTGAACAATAATGAAAAAGAGACCAAGCATGAACATAGGGGCAGCCATCCTTTTCGGGATTTTCGGCTTGCTCTTTTTTGTATTAATGGTTCGTTTTATCACAATCCAGGTCACTGGTGAGGCAGAGGGGAAAGTGCTCGCTTCACAAGCAGCTGAAAAATATATCAAAAACCGTATCCTGGAAGCCCACAGAGGGACCATTTATGATCAAAAAGGGGAAGTCATAGCCGAGGATACATCAGCCTATACGCTGGTTGCCATCCTCAGTCCGACAGTGACAAGTGACCCGGAAAATCCAAAGCATGTAACCGATCCAAAAAAGACGGCAAGTGTACTTTCTGACTACATTGAAATGAATGAGAGTGAAATCTATGAAAAACTGACAACCGAGGGTGCTTATCAGGTTGAATTCGGTGCAGCAGGAAGGGCTCTTACCCATCAGATGATGCTGGATATTAGAGAAGAAGAGCTTCCTGGAGTTACCTTCAGAAAAGAAGCGAAAAGGTTTTATCCGAATGGGACGTTCGCATCCCATTTGATCGGGTTTGCGCAAAAGTCAACTGATGAGGACGGCAAGTCTGTAACTACAGGCAAGATGGGAATTGAAAAAAGCTTTAATGACGTCCTTGGCGGTGAAAATGGTTCAGTTGAATACAAAAGTGATGTGTGGGGATATCTCCTGCCCAATTCTGAAGAGCATGTTACCCCTCCAAAGGATGGAAATGATATTTATTTGACGATTGACAAAAAAGTCCAGACGTTCCTGGAAGAAGCCATGAACCAAGTGCAAAAACAGTATAAGCCTAAGAATATGTACGCAATAGTATCGGATCCCAAAACGGGGAAAATTCTTGCGATGTCCCAGCGTCCTACATTCCACCCTGATACAAGGGCGGGTCTGACGGATAACTGGACGAATACCATTGTGGAAGAAACCATCGAACCAGGCTCCACGATGAAGTCCTTTTCGCTTGCTGCAGCAGTGAATGAAGGGAAATTCAATCCGGATGAAGCCTATCAATCCGGTACGTATAAAGTTGAGAATGTACCGAATCCAATCCGGGATCACAACGGAGGCGAAGGATGGGGGTCTATTTCTTTCCTTGAGGGTGTCCAGAGATCATCCAATGTTGCATTTGCCTATCTGTTGGATAAAATTGGTTTTAAAGAGTTTGAAGGCTACCTTCACGATTTCGGATTCGGGGAACCTACGAATGTCGGCCTTCCCCATGAGGCTTCAGGTTCTATCCTTTACCATTACCCGATCGAGAAATATACCACCATATTCGGTCAGGGTACGACCGTTACCCCTCTGCAGATGATTCAGGCGGAATCAGCGATTGCGAATGATGGAAAGATGATGAAACCTTATATCATCTCAAAAGTGGTCGATCCGAATACAAAGGAAACAGTGAAAGAAACAAAGCCTCAAGTGGCGGGTAATCCCATTACGAAGGAAACTGCAGAAAAAACGAGAGAATACTTAGAGACGACTGTGACGTCAGAACACGGAACAGGCACCCGGTTTGCGATTGAAGGCTACAGTGTAGCCGGTAAATCCGGAACTGCCCAGATTCCGGACCCCGAGACAGGGGGATATCAATACGGAAAGGAAAACTATCTGTTTTCCTTTATGGGGATGGCCCCTGCGGATGACCCTCAGTTGATTGTTTATGTTGGGATACAGCAGCCGGAATTGGAGCCAACGGAAATAGGGTCGGATCCGGTCTCACAAGTTTTCAAACCTGTCATGCAGAACAGCCTGAAATATTTGAATATCAAGCCGCAGGAAAAAGTGAATTTGAAACAGGAACAAATCCCGGACCTGTCAGGCCTCAGTGTTGAAAAAGCAAAAGCTGAAATAGAAAAAGCTGGTGCAGAAGCTGTGATTGTAGGGAACGGATCAGAAGTCATCAAACAGCTTCCCCAAGCAGGAAACGAGATACTTGAAGGAGGAAAGGTCATTCTGAGAACGGACGGAGATGTCACCATACCGAATATGAAGGGATGGTCGATAAGGGATGTATTCAAAGTTGCGAATATTTCCGGTCTGAGAATCAATATGGTTGGCAATGGATTTGCCATAAGCCAAAATATACAGCCGGATTCCCCTGTTAAAGAGAATGAGCCCCTTGTAGTTAACTTTGAAACTCCAGAAGAACAACTGCAAAAGCAGGGGGAAGGCGATGACTCGGAAGAAGGAAGGCCGTAGGATAATAATAAGTGCAAAGAAGGACGATTCGATGTTTCCTTTCATGCTCACTGGACGGTTTTGTCAAGGAGCTGGAGGGCGCTTCGCAAGCATCGTCCTTTTCTTTTTGGCCGTACCCAGATAGGATTGACCGCAGACCACTGCCCCGGATCGGAAAATAGTCTCTCCAATAAAGAAATACATACCCCTTTGTGTCCAAGCATATAATGGAACGAGCCATAGAAGGGGAGGTCCATTTGTGAAAAGAGTATCGAACGTGACAGTAAGGAAGAGATTGGCGATTGCTCTGATTGTGGGAGTGTTGATATTTTCCATCATTGACTTAAGGCTTGGGTATGTGCAGTTTTTTATGGGGGATATGTTGACAAGCCGTGCAAAAGATTCTTGGAGCCGGAATATCCCTTTTCAGCCTGAACGGGGAAAAATAGTGGACCGGAACGGGGTTGAACTGGCGGGAAATCAAAGTGCCCCGACGATATTTGTCGTTCCAAGACAAATAACCGATCCGCAGGAAACCGCTGAGAAGCTGGCGCCTGTTCTTAATATTTCAGTAGAAACTGCATATAAATATGTAACACAGAAGGCCAGTATGGTTTTAATCAAAGAAGCGAGGAAAATATCCTATGATAAAGCAAAAGAAGTCACTGAACTGAACCTTAAAGGAGTTTACCTTGGGGAGGACTCCAAGAGATATTACCCTTACGGAAGCTATCTGTCCCATGTGCTCGGGTTTGCGGGAATTGATAATCAGGGTCTGATGGGACTCGAGTTATCTTATGACGAAGAGTTGACGGGGGATAAAGGGTATGTGAAGTTCTTCTCTGATGCAAAAGGCAAAAGGATGGGGGATATGGCGGATGATTTCGAAGATCCGGAGAACGGACTTGACCTGAAACTTACAATCGATACGAAGGTTCAAACGATCGTAGAGAGGGAACTTGATATTGCCCAGGCCACTTATAATCCTGACGGCATGATTGCTATCGCGATGAATCCGAAGAACGGTGAAATTTTAGCAATGGCCAGCCGCCCCACGTTTGACCCTGCGAATTTCCGGAATGTATCGCAGGAAATATATAACCGGAACCTTCCGATTTGGAGTACGTATGAACCTGGTTCAACCTTCAAAATTATTACTCTGGCAGCTGCTCTGGAAGAAAAAAAGGTAGATTTATACAAAGAGAGGTTTCATGATTCCGGTCATGTCGAGGTGGCAGGTTCTACCCTTCACTGCTGGAAAAGAGGGGGGCACGGTACTCAAACCTTCCTTGAGGTTGTCCAGAATTCGTGCAACCCGGGGTTTGTGGAACTGGGGGAACGCCTTGGGAAAGAAACATTATTTAAATATATTAAAGACTTTGGATTCGGACAAAAGACGGGAATCGATCTTCAAGGTGAAGGAAAAGGGATCCTGTTTAATTTAGACCGTGTCGGACCTGTTGAGCAGGCAACCACTGCTTTTGGTCAGGGAGTCGCCGTGACTCCGATCCAGCAGGTGGCAGCCGTTTCTGCCGCTGTAAACGGGGGGACCCTGTACCAGCCGTACATCGCAAAAGAGCTGATTGATCCGGAAACAAATGAAGTCGTCATGAGAAAGTCTCCTCAAGTAAAGAGGAAAGTAATTTCGGAAGAAACATCCAAACAAATTCGTGAAGCGCTCGAAAGTGTAGTGGCACAAGGTACAGGCGGCAATGCTTTCGTGGATGGATACAGGGTGGGAGGAAAAACCGGGACCGCCCAAAAAGCCAAGGATGGAAAGTATTTGGAAAATAATCATATTGTTTCCTTCATGGGTGTCGCTCCAGCTGATGATCCTGAGATCGTCGTATATGTTGCCGTCGACAATCCAAAAGGAACCATTCAATTTGGGGGAGTCGTAGCTGCCCCTATTGCAGGGAGCATCATCGGGGATAGTCTTGTGGCAATGGGCGTACCAAAGAGAAAGGATCAAATTGATAAGAAAATGAAATGGGATGATATCCCGCTGATTGAAACTCCTCACTTAATCGGTTTGACCAAAAAAGAGCTGCAGGAACAACTGGTCAATCTAAACCTTGATATAAGTGGAAGCGGGGATAAAGTAGTTAACCAGTCACCTGATGCGGGTGTGAAAATCAAACAGGGTTCCACAGTCCGGATTTACCTGTCTGAATAAATGGAGTCAAAGGAAAGTTGCGAACTAAGTTAAAAGGTTGATAGCTTTCAAGACTATTTTTATGTAAAATATAAAAAGGTTGCTTTCTACCTGTGAGGAGTTGAAATGATGAGATTGCGCACTTTGCTGGAAGTACTGCCGTTTTACAAAGTACAGGGTGAAGGAAATCCGGCTATTTCAAACATCGCAAACCACCATAAGAAAGTAAAGAATGGGGATTTATTTATCTGCATCAAAGGTTTGGAGATTGACAGTCATTCACTCGCCCATGTAGCAGAGAAAAACGGTGCAGCTGCTATCCTTGCAGAAAGGAAAGTAGATGTTGCGATACCGGTAATCATTGTACCGGACACGAAAAAAGCAATGGCTGTTCTTTCGGATCATTTTTATGAACAGCCCTCACATCAATTGTTGCTGGTTGGTGTGACAGGCACGAATGGCAAAACAACAACGACGCATCTGATTGATCAGCTATTCACCGGCAATGGAGTGAAGACAGGACTTATAGGGACGATGCATATCAAAGCAGGCGACGAGCTTGAGGTGAGTCATAATACGACGCCGGACAGCTTGACTCTGCAGCAGACGTTCCGCCGCTTTTGCAGAAAAGGGGTCACTGCTGCAATCATGGAGGTTTCCTCCCATGCACTCGATCAAGGGAGGGTTCATGGATGTGACTACGATATTGCCGTATTCACTAATTTATCGCAGGATCATTTGGATTACCACCGTTCCATGGATGAGTATCGGAATGCGAAAGGCTTATTGTTTTCACAATTAGGAAATACTTATTATAAAAAAACTCCTAAATATGCCATCATCAACAAAGATGACGATGCAGCAGAATATTATATCAAATCCACGGCAGCCCATGTATTCACGTACGGCTTATCCGAGGAAGCAGATTTCCGAGCCAGGGATCTCCAATTGAAACCTTCAGAATCTTCCTTTACTCTGGTCAGTCCGTTCGGGGAGAAGGATATGGTTCTCTCTCTTGCAGGGAAATTCAATGTATATAATGCACTCGCTGCGATTGCGGCAGCTGCAGCTGCCGGCATACCTGTCGAACAAAGTGTCAAGTCACTTGAATACGCAAAGGGTGTAAGAGGGCGGTTTGAAACGGTCTCAGAGGGCCAGCCTTTTTCTGTGATCATTGATTATGCCCACACACCTGATGGGTTGAAAAATGTCCTGGAAACCATCCAATCCATAGCGGCCGGTGACATCATCGTCGTCGTGGGGTGCGGCGGCGACAGGGACAAAATCAAACGGCCCATCATGGCAGAAATTGCTTGTGAGTACGGTGATTTTGCTATTTTCACTTCAGATAATCCAAGAACGGAAAATCCTATCGATATCTTAAAAGATATGGAAGCAGGGGTCGTCGGTAAAGAATATAAGTTGATTGCGGATCGGAAAGATGCAATAAAAGAAGCCATCCTTCAAGCAAAAGAAGGAGACATTGTCCTTATTGCGGGAAAAGGCCATGAAACATACCAGATTATCGGAAATGATGTATATGACTTCGATGATCGTGAAGTTGCAAGGCAAATCATCAGGGAGTTGTAATCATGCTCTTTTATGAAGATGTCAAGAAGCTGTTTCCAAATACACGGGGTGTCGAACTGGCGGGTACAGCATTTCAAACGGTCTCCCCGCTTCCCGGCGTTAAACTGGAGAAGGGGCTATATATTCCATTGAATTCCCATATAAAGCTGTTTGACAGCATCACCAATGGTGCAGTCGCTTCATTATGGGATAGAAGACAAACGGTTCCTCTATTTGTCCCGAATCATTTTCCGTTGTTCATGGTCGATGATATCCAGGCAGCTTATCGGGACCTTAAACATTTTTACAGCAAAAAAACCAATGAAGAAAAGTGGGAAATTATGACGAAGTTTATTTGTAATAGTGAATCTGATTTAAAAACAGCAATGAACGAAGAAATCTTTGAAGACATGGACCAAGGTAAGAAAGGAGGGGAATAGAGTGCTTGAGCAAGTTATATTTTTCACAATCATTATGGCATTTCTCATCACCGTGCTGCTTTCCCCGGTTTTTATTCCCTTCCTGCGGAGGTTGAAGTTTGGTCAGAGCATCAGGGATGAAGGGCCTCAGTCGCATCAAAAGAAAACGGGCACTCCTACGATGGGAGGGATTGTATTCCTTCTATCGATTGTCATCACGACCTTTGTTATGACAGGGAAATACTCAGAGCCGGGGGCTGAAACGTATCTTTTGCTTCTTGTGACAGTAGGATTCGGCCTTCTGGGTTTTCTGGATGATTTTATTAAAGTAGTTATGAAGCGTAACCTGGGCTTGACCTCCAAGCAGAAGCTTCTGGGCCAGATTGTAATCTCTGTACTATTTTATTTCATCTTTAAGCAGAATGACTTTCCAACCACTGTATCCATTCCAATGACAGATATGTCATTTGATCTCGGATGGTTCTATGTAGTGTTCATTATATTCTGGCTGGTCGGTTTTTCAAATGCTGTGAATATTACAGACGGCCTGGATGGATTGGTTTCAGGTACATCGGCTATTGCTTTTGGTGCTTTGGCAGTGCTTGCCTGGAATCAAGGTCAATATGATGTAGCGATATTCGGAGTAGCAGTGGTAGGAGCCGTCCTTGGTTTCCTTGTGTTCAATGCCCACCCTGCAAAGGTATTTATGGGAGATACAGGCTCGCTTGCACTCGGGGGGGCAATTGCTACGATTGCCATCCTGACGAAACTGGAGATCATTTTGATTTTGATCGGAGGAGTCTTTGTAATTGAAACATTGTCAGTCATTTTGCAGGTTGCCTCTTTTAAAACAACTGGAAAACGAATCTTCAAAATGAGTCCTCTGCACCATCATTACGAGCTTGTCGGCTGGTCTGAATGGAGAGTGGTCGTGACATTTTGGACGGTTGGTTTGCTTTTTGCTGTACTAGGAATCTATATCGAGGTGTGGTTATAATTGAAAAAAATGACGAAGTTCAAACATAAAAAAGTTCTTGTATTGGGTCTGGCAAAGAGCGGAGTGAGCGCCGCTTCATTACTACATAAGCTTGAAGCTTTTGTAACAGTCAATGATCAGAAACCTTTGGCGGAAAATCCCGAGGCCCAGGGTCTCCTTCAAGAAGGGATCAAAGTGATATGCGGGAGCCATCCTATCGAATTATTGGATGAAGGCTTTGAATATGTCGTTAAAAATCCCGGCATCCCTTATCATAATCCGCTTATAAAAAGGGCGGTTGAAAAGGGGATACCGGTTCTTACAGAAGTGGAACTTGCTTATTTGGTATCTGAGGCTGAAATGATCGGGATTACCGGTACAAACGGAAAAACGACCACAACGACACTGCTCTATGAAATCCTGAATGAAGGCGGGCAGCGACCACTGATTGCAGGGAATATAGGAACGGTGGCATCAGAAGTCGCTCAGACAGCGGATAAAGATGAAAAAATGGTTGTCGAGCTCTCCTCGTTCCAACTAATGGGGATCCAGGAATTCTCCCCTCATATCGCCATCATAACAAATCTCTATGAAGCACATCTTGATTATCACGGTGATATCGGGGAATATTGGCACGCGAAAGCAAATATTACAAAGAATCAGACTGAAGATGATTATTTGATCATCAATCAGGACCAGGACCATCTTGTGAAGACAGTCGAATTTACTAAAGCGTCCATTATCCCATTCTCAACTACTCAGGAAGTGGAAGAGGGTGCCTATATAAAGGCAGGCGGGATCTATTTCAAAAAGGAACGTGTCGGGGAATTGTCCTCTGTAGTACTGCCGGGTGCACATAATCTTGAAAATATACTTTGTGCTGTGGCCGCTGCTAAATTATATGGGGTACCGAACGAAAGCATCATGAGTGTGCTGGGAACATTCACAGGAGTAAAGCATCGTACTCAATTTGTAAAAGAAGTGAATGGACGGAAGTTTTACAATGATTCCAAAGCAACAAACACACTGGCAACGAAAAGTGCACTCAATGCATTTAACGGTCCGACCATATTACTTGCCGGCGGATTGGACAGGGGGAACGGGTTCGATGACCTTATCCCTCATCTGAAAAATGTAAAGACACTCATTACATTCGGAGAGACGGCTGAAAAAATGCAGCAAACGGGACAAAAGGCAGGGATACAAACGATTCTCCGTGTCGATAATGTGGAGAAGGCAGTGCCTTCCGCTTATGAAAACTCGGAAGAAGGAGATGTGATCCTGTTGTCCCCCGCATGCGCAAGCTGGGATCAATATCGAACTTTTGAGGAACGAGGTGACATGTTTATTAAAGCGGTGCATAACCTTTAATAAGGGCTTGTCATTAATAAGCAAGATTACTTAAGCAACCAGAAAGGCATTCTTAGAAACTGAACGGTATGTATTGCTTGAAGCGGCTCAAATACGTCTATTCGAGGTGTTAAGATGCCTTTAAAAAAATCTACTCCGGATTTCATCCTTATCATCGTGACGCTTACACTTTTAGCTGTCGGATTGATCATGGTGTACAGTGCCAGCGCGGTATGGGCGGATTATAAATTCGATGATTCATTCTTTTTTGCCAAAAGACAGCTGCTATTTGCGGCCGTCGGGGTGTTTGCCATGTTTTTTATCATGAATGTGGAGTATTGGACATGGAGGAATTGGGCGAAAGTACTTATCATAATCTGCTTTGTACTGCTTGTACTTGTATTGATACCTGGAATCGGAGTATTGAGGAATGGATCCCGGAGCTGGATCGGGGTAGGAGCCTTTTCCATCCAGCCTTCAGAATTCATGAAGCTGGCAATGATAGCCTTTTTGGCAAAATATTTGTCTGAAAACCAAAAATATATCACTTCTTTCAGAAAAGGGATTCTGCCTTCGTTGTTATTGGTGTTTACAGCGTTCGGCATGATCATGCTTCAGCCTGATTTAGGGACAGGTACAGTCATGGTCGGAACATGTGTAGTGATGATTTTTATATCGGGAGCAAGAGTGATGCATTTTGCCTGGATGGGACTGGCCGGTTTGGCAGGATTCGCTGCCCTTGTCGTATCGGCTCCATACAGGATCAAACGGATCACTTCGTTTCTGGATCCATGGGAAGACCCGCTTAACAGCGGATTTCAGATCATTCAATCGCTGTATGCAATCGGTCCCGGGGGTCTTTTTGGTTTAGGGCTGGGTGAAAGCAGGCAGAAGTTCTTCTATCTGCCGGAACCGCAGAATGATTTCATATTTGCGATATTGGCAGAGGAATTGGGGTTCATAGGAGGTACGTTTGTCCTTCTTCTTTTCGTTCTGATCCTTTGGCGGGGCATAAGGATCGCGCTTGGCGCCCCTGATTTATTTGGAAGTTTCCTTGCTGTAGGGATCGTATCCATGATTGCCATCCAGGTCATGATCAACGTCGGGGTAGTAACAGGCCTGATGCCTGTAACAGGCATCACCCTGCCCTTCCTGAGTTACGGGGGATCCTCCCTGACTCTTATGCTCATGGCAGTGGGTGTCCTCCTGAACATCAGCCGCTATTCAAGAAACTAATAAGATTGACTTCCGGTCATTCACCGTCAGAAACAACTGACAGAATGATTCGGGAGCCAATCTTTTTTTTGGTGGAAAAGAACGATTCAGTAAATTTTATTAAAATAGTAATAGGATATTCGAAGGTTAGATGTTACAATTAATTACATAAATGAACGTGTGAAAGTGTCTGGGGTTTTCAATATTATAGGAGGTTATATTACTTTTATTAACCAAAACTTTTACAATTCAATGACATCCTTTCATAACATGGAATTGGTGTTTAGAATAGAGGGAAAGAGTGTAATTAATTTAAGGTTATCCTCTTTATGATTCCATGGAATATACATAACGATCATTTGAAATTTTCATTATGTTTGATGCAGGTAAGGGAATGTAAATTGACTTCAAAATGATAACCGTCCTAATCTCTTTCACATCCATTGCTCTATCTTCACATAGAAGGTAACCCGTTTTGGAAAGAGTACTTTCATTTTTTCAGGCATGGTTAAGCATGCCCCATAAATACGAAATGAAATTGAGGAAAACGTAATGAGAAAAGAAAATGTTGTTTCCATTGAAGAAAGAATTCCCAAACTGAAACAGCACAGAAAAAAGAAAGCAAACAGAAGGCTGATATTCCTGCTCGCACTTTTCCTGCTCATGATACTCTCTGTGATTTACTTTCAATCCCCTCTCAGTCATGTGAAGGACATTGAAGTGAAAGGGAATGAGCTTGTCCCGGGCGGGACCATTATTTCCGAGAGTAAAATAAAGCAAGGAATGAATGTCTGGAGTGTCAATAAGAAAGAAACCGCTGAACGGCTGAATAAACTTCCTGAGATAAAGAATGCTCAAGTGAAGATGTCCTTTCCCAATTCATTTGTAATCGAAGTGGATGAACTGGGGAAAAAAGCATATCTTCTTAAAGATAATAAGTTCCAGATCATTTTAGAAAACGGCAAGGTGCTGAATAAGGGGACCGATTCCATTCCGGTCGATGCTCCTCTTCTGAGAGGATTCAAAGAGGATAAGGCATTGAAAAAAATGATTTCAGAATTAGGGGAGCTTCCCAAGGAGGTACAGCACCTGATTTCAGAAATCAACCTGACACCGAAGAAGACGGATCAATACCATTTAACGTTATTTATGAACGATGGTTATGAAGTGAGTGCCACCATAAGGACTTTTTCAGAGAAAATGGAGCACTACCCTTCGATCGTCAGTCAATTGGACCCTTCACAAAAAGGTGTCATTGATTTAGAGGTGGGTTCTTATTTCCGTTCGTATCAGTCTGAAGAAGCGGATAGTGAGGCTGAGCCGGGAACGGATGCCTCAGAAGAAGGTGAAGGAGTTGTCGGGGATGAAAGTGAAGGGTAAACATGTTATCCTCTCCCTCGTAAGCCTTGTTCTGGGTTTCATACTTGCTTTTTCCTACAGTATTGCCAACTCGGAAGAAAACGGTCATGGAAAACGCAGCAACGGCCAATGGAAGCAGGAAGAAGAACTGCGGGATCAAATTCTTACCCAGCAGCAGAAGAATAATAATCTTCAGGAAAAGCTTTACGAAAAACAGGAAAAAGTAGTCAATATGGAAAAGGAATTCTCTAAAGAAAAGCAAATCTATTTCAATCTTGCAGAAGAAGCTGAAAAGTACCGCATGTTCTTAGGGAAGACCAAAGTCAAAGGTCCGGGAGTGAAAGTGACGCTTTCTGATGCTGACTATAAACCGAAAGAAGATAATGCAAATAATTATATTGTCCATGAACACCATATATTCAAGGTGATAAACGAATTGTATATAGCAGGTGCATCGGCGGTCGCCATAAACGGTCAAAGGCTGAAGCATGATTCCTATGTACTGTGCCATGGACCTGTCATCCAAATCGACGGAATAGAATATCCGGCTCCATTCGAAATAACGGCAATAGGAGATTCGGAGGTTCTCTCTTCCGCAATGAATATTACGGGAGGGGTGAAGGATCAACTGGTCAATGAGAATATTGAATTTTCTTTGGAGAAGAAAACGGAGATTGTTCTGGAACCGTTGATCGGCGAATCATAAGTCTCACTCCGGTTTTTATATTTTATAGAAAGTGATCTGGAAGCAAGGTGAAGGGATTGGACAACAAGCTAAAAGCGAGTTTTACGGTTATCACCATTATCATCGGTTTCATGATTGCCATTCAATTTCAGACAGTCAAGGAACCTGTTGTCCGTGATACAAGAGATATATGGGAATTAAGGGATGCTCTCTTAAAAGAGAAAGAACTGAATTCCAGCCTCCTGCAGGAAATGCGCGCTGTCGAAGAGAAGCTTGTAACGTACGAAACTGAGAGAGAAGCAAGTCCCGAGCAGGCATTGAAACAAACATTAGAGGAATTGAAAACAGAAGCGGGTTTGAACGAAAAAAAAGGTACAGGTCTGATTCTTACCATTGAACCTGCCATGGAAGAAATATTACTGGGTGAAAAAGTACAGACTGTCTCCCCTCAGCTCCTCGAGAGGCTGGTGAATGAGTTGAATCAATTTGACGCGATGGATATTTCGATTGACGGTCACCGGCTCATCAACACTTCGGTAATCCGTGATATTAACGGAGAAACAAATATCGACGGTTTCTCGATCACGAAAATACCGTTTGAAGTCAGAGTTTTGACAAAGGATCTTGAGACCGCACAGAAATTGTACAATCGCATGCAGGTGTCACAGTCTGTAGAGGATTTCTTCATCGATAATCTTCGGGTATCCATATCCAAACCTTTGGAAGAAGTGGAATTACCGGCATATGAGGATACAATAAGGGTCCGTTATATGGAACCGATCAGTGAAAGAGGAGGTAGCGGATGATATGTGGCTTCCTGTATTGGGGCTGCTGGTAGGGGTCATACTCGGCCTTCTTACGGATATTAGAATCCCAGATGAATACTCGAATTATTTATCGATAGCAGTCCTGGCTGCACTGGATACACTATTCGGCGGAATACGTGCACACCTCCAAAATATTTATGATGATAAGGTCTTTGTTTCCGGATTCTTTTTTAATATTTTACTGGCAGCAAGTTTAGCTTTTCTAGGGGTCCATCTTGGTGTAGACTTATATCTGGCAGCTGTTTTTGCTTTTGGAGTCAGATTGTTCCAGAACATAGCAGTCATCAGACGGATACTAATCAGCAATTGGACGAATAATCAAGAAAAAAGAGAAAAAAATTCAGAATTTTAAAAGGGAATCGTTTTTGTTACGACGAATATCTTATTTAAGATATACTTAGAATTGAGACTATCCAGGGGTTGTTGTTCCCATAAACATTTTTTAAGGAGGTGCCATAGAGTGAACAGCAATGAAATTTACGTTAGCCTAGACATCGGTACATCCACAGTGAAAGTGATCATTGGTGAAATGTCAAATGATTCCTTGAACATTATCGGTGTAGGAAATGTAGAATCGGAAGGAATCAGAAAGGGTTCCATCGTAGATATAGACGAAACTGTTCATACAATCAAGAAGGCAGTAGAACAAGCGGAGAGAATGATCGGATTATCTATAAACCAGGTCATCGTCGGCATCACAGGTAATCACGTATCACTCCAGAATTGTCACGGAGTGGTGGCCGTTTCCAGTGAGAACCGTGAAATAGGGGATGAGGATGTCCTCAGGGTAATGGATGCAGCGCAAGTAGTGTCGATCCCCCCTGAAAGGGAAATCATCAACGTCATCCCAAGACAATTCATCGTGGACGGATTGGATGAGATTACAGATCCCAGAGGCATGATTGGCGTGCGGCTGGAAATGGAAGGCACCATCATCACGGGATCTAAGACAATATTACATAATACACTCCGCTGTGTTGAAAAAGCAGGACTTGAAATTGTGGATATTGTACTCCAGCCATTGGCAGCGGGCTCAGTCGCTCTTTCTAAAGATGAAAAGAGTCTGGGGGCTGCACTGATCGATATCGGCGGTGGTTCCACAACGATAGCTGTTTTCGAGCAGGGTCACCTGAAAGCGACTACCGTATTGCCTGTAGGAGGCGAACATATTACAAAGGATTTATCAATTGGTCTCCGGACTTCAACTGAAGATGCTGAAAAAATAAAGACTAAATATGGACATGCTTATTATGATCATGCATCAGAAGATGAAGTATTCAGTGTCCCGATTATCGGCAGTGACCAGCATCAACAATTTAATCAATTAGAGATTTCTGATATCATAGAAGCAAGGCTGGAAGAAATCCTTGACCTTATCAGCCATGAACTGAAGAGAATGGGTATCAGGGATCTGCCAGGCGGATATGTATTGACTGGCGGTGTAGTAAATCTTCCAGGTGTGTTAGAATTAGCACAAATTGTTTTCCAAAACAGAGTACGTGTAGCGATCCCGGATTATATCGGGGTCAGGGAGCCGCAGTATACGACAGCTGTCGGATTGATAAAATATGCACAGAAGAATGCCAGATTACAAGGAAAGACCGTAAGTGCAGAGCCTGTGCCTGTTGAAGCATCTGAAAAAAGGCAGCAGCAGAAACAATCAAATAAGAAGCCGAAGCCAGCTAAAGTAACAGAAGAAACACATGAAGATGATAAGGCGATGTCAAAAGTGAAAAAGTTCTTTGGATACTTCTTTGAATAATAAGGAATCCATTGATTCGACGAGTTAGGAGGATTTGTCATGTTGGAGTTTGATACAAATTTAGATTCATTAGCAACCATAAAAGTTATCGGTGTAGGTGGCGGCGGAAACAATGCAGTCAATCGTATGATTGAGCATGGCGTCCAGGGTGTTGAATTTATTGCCGTAAATACAGACGCGCAGGCTCTTAATCTATCAAAAGCAGAGATTAAAATGCAAATTGGCGGTAAGCTGACCAGGGGGCTAGGCGCAGGGGCCAATCCTGAAGTTGGTAAAAAAGCGGCAGAAGAAAGTAAAGAGCAGATCGAAGAAGCATTAAGAGGGGCGGACATGGTATTCGTAACTGCAGGTATGGGAGGCGGTACCGGTACTGGTGCTGCACCTGTCATTGCTCAGATCGCGCGGGAAATCGGTGCGTTGACGGTCGGTGTT
Organism: Bacillus sp. BKU_1; assembly: GCA_051294195.1. GTDB lineage: Bacteria > Bacillota > Bacilli > Bacillales > Bacillaceae_B > Rossellomorea. Next base: position 1,165,475 of record CP193985.1, read on the forward strand.
GTGACCCGTCCATTTACATTCGAGGGCCGCAAGCGTTCAAATCAGGCAAGCGGCGGGATCGCTGCAATGAAGGAAGGCGTGGATACGTTAATCGTCATCCCTAACGACAGACTTCTTGAAATCGTTGACAAGAGCACCCCGATGCTTGAAGCATTCAGGGAAGCGGATAACGTGCTGCGCCAAGGTGTACAGGGTATTTCCGACTTGATCGCGACTCCCGGCTTGATCAATCTGGACTTTGCGGATGTTAAGACAATCATGTCCAACAAAGGTTCAGCATTAATGGGGATCGGAGCTGCATCAGGAGAGAACCGTGCAGCTGAAGCGGCTAAAAAAGCTGTTTCAAGTCCATTGCTCGAAACATCAATCGATGGTGCACAGGGTGTATTGATGAACATCACAGGCGGTACAAGCCTGAGCCTGTATGAAGTGCAGGAAGCGGCAGATATCGTTGCTTCTGCATCAGACCAGGATGTCAACATGATTTTCGGTTCAGTCATAAACGAAGACTTAAAAGATGACATTATAGTAACTGTCATCGCTACCGGATTCAATGAAGAAGTTTTACAGGCACCGAAACAGACACGGCCTACATTTGGCGGCGTTAAACCTAATCCAGCCCCTTCAGGGCAGCAGATGAAGCGTGAACAGCCAAAGCGTGAGGAAACTCAGCATCAGGAACCTGTGCGCTCTTCCTCCAATAATCAAGGTGCCGAAGAGACACTAGATATTCCAACATTCCTTCGCAACAGGAACCGCAGACGATAATTGCAGCCTGACTGCGTACAGAAAAATAACTTTCACAAAAGAAGACCCCTTGAAAAGGGGTCTTCTTTTGTATTTTATACTCTCCTCACACCTTCCCTGTGCCCTGCTCCAATAAGAGATGACATATTTCGCTTCTTTCTCTTAAAAGTTTTCCTGCCTGCCTTACATAAAATGACAAACTTTTAGAGGGGATGTACGATATACTTCCTATAAGTCAATCAGTTTTAACTGAGGCACAGAACTAGATGAAGTTTAAGGAGGGTAGCGATTGACCTTATATTTAGATGTCATCTGGCTGCTGAATGTATGTGTGGATTTTATATTGCTCTGGCTGACAGGCTTGATCCTCAGAAGACACTATGCTCTGTGGAGAATTGCATTAGGGAGTCTAATAGGTTCCGTCATTATCATTCTTTCATTTTCTCCCTACGCGTTTCTGGTGGGAAATCCTCTGGTGAAACTGTTATTTTCTCTTGTCATGGTCTATTCTTCATTCGGGTTTAAGAGGCTGCGTTTCTTCCTGACGAATCTTCTCATGTTTTATTTCATCACGTTTTTAACAGGCGGGATTCTTATAGGGGCGCATTATTTCCTTACCTTTGACCCAGGTTCCAGCACGACTGTTCTTTTGGCCGGGATCAAGGGGTTCGGCGATCCGATCAGCTGGGTTTTCGTCATGCTGTCTCTACCGGCAGCATGGTATTTTTCCAAGAGCAGGATGGACAGTGTGGAGTACGTAAAAATCCAATATGATCAGCTGGTGGATGTCACTTTGAAAATCGAAGCATACGAAGTTACCGTGAAAGGGTTAGTGGACAGCGGCAACCAGCTGCAGGACCCCATTTCAAAAACACCGGTCATGATTGTGTCGGTATCCTCCTTGAAGGGAACAATTCCGGAAGAAATCAATGAGTTATGTGAAGAAGCTGAAGAAATTTTCTCAGGTCAAAGCAGTCTTGATGTAAATTGGTCGGACCGATTAAGAATCGTCCCTGCCCAGTCAGTCGGAAGAAAAAGCCAGCTGCTGGCAGCGATAAAGCCCGACTCCATAACAGTTAAAGATCATGAGTCGTCCTGGCCCGCAAACGGGTTGATCGTTTTCAGGAAGGAACCGCTTTCTGCTGATGAGAGTTTTGGGGCGATCGTTCATCCAAAAATGGCTGCCGGTAAGCCGGTACAGAATGTTTCGTAGTTCGAATACTATTACTATACTCACATTCTAAAGAAATAGAAGGGGGAGCAACGATGAAAAAATTAAAAATCAAGTTTTTATATGTTTGGTACAAATTATTAATCAAGCTTGGAATAAAGACGGACGAAATTTACTACATAGGAGGCAGTGAGGCCCTGCCTCCCCCCCTTAGCAAAGAGGAAGAAGAAGTTCTTCTAAATAAATTACCCAATGGCGATAAAGCGGCACGATCGCTCCTTATTGAACGGAACCTTAGATTAGTCGTTTACATTGCCAGGAAATTTGAAAATACAGGCATCAACATTGAAGACTTGATCAGCATAGGGACAATAGGCCTTATCAAAGCCGTCAATACCTTCAACCCCGAAAAAAAGATCAAGCTTGCTACTTATGCCTCCAGGTGCATTGAAAATGAAATCCTTATGTATCTTAGACGAAACAATAAGATCCGATCGGAAGTTTCCTTTGATGAGCCCCTGAATATAGATTGGGACGGCAATGAATTACTGCTGTCAGACGTTCTTGGGACGGACGAAGATATTATTACGAAAGACCTGGAAGCGACTGTGGATAAAAAGCTGTTGTTAAACGCTCTGCATCAACTGTCGGATCGTGAAAAACAAATAATGGAACTTAGATTCGGCCTCATGGGGGAAGAAGAGAAGACTCAGAAAGATGTCGCCGATATGCTGGGTATATCCCAATCATATATATCCAGGCTGGAAAAAAGGATCATCAAAAGGCTTAAGAAAGAATTTAATAAAATGGTTTGAAAATTCAAGGCTGATCTTTAAAAGATCAGCCTTTTTATTCGTCCAACAAAATTTTTTTGTATATTTTTTTCTAGTATTTGTAAGGGGTTTGGAGGAATTGACCATTCCATCCGCTGAATGAAATGCATATTTTTCCTCTTCAAGGAGATACTGAATTTTGTACAACAGCTCCTGCAAGGAGGGGAAAGAATGACACGAAATAAAGTTGAGATTTGCGGTGTAGATACTTCAAAATTACCAGTATTGAAGAATGAAGAAATGAGAGTGCTGTTCAAACAAATGCAAGCTGGAGACATATCAGCAAGAGAGAAGCTTGTTAATGGTAATTTACGTCTCGTCTTAAGTGTAATTCAACGCTTTAACAACCGTGGTGAGTATGTTGATGACTTGTTTCAAGTCGGATGTATCGGTTTGATGAAATCGATCGATAACTTTGATTTAGGTCAAAACGTACGATTCTCCACCTATGCAGTACCAATGATCATTGGGGAGATTCGCCGCTATCTGCGCGACAATAATCCCATACGTGTCTCGCGTTCTCTGCGCGACATAGCTTACAAGGCCCTGCAAGTCAGGGAAAAGCTTATGGGTGAAACATCCAAAGAACCGACAGCCGAAGAAATTGCCAAGGTTCTTGATGTGCCGCATGAAGAAATTGTCTTTGCCCTGGACGCCATCCAGGACCCTGTTTCATTATTCGAGCCCATCTATAATGATGGGGGAGATCCCATCTTTGTAATGGACCAGCTTAGCGATGAAAGGAATCGTGACTTTCATTGGATTGAGGAAATCGCATTACAGGAAGGTATGCGTAGATTGAATGACAGGGAAAAGCTGATCATCAGTAAACGCTTTTTCCAAGGGAAAACCCAAATGGAAGTTGCTGACGAAATCGGGATTTCTCAAGCTCAAGTATCCCGTTTAGAGAAAGCAGCCATCAAACAAATGAATAAGAATATCCAATAAGAGAGAAATCCTTGAGATATATGGAGCTCTTTTGGACAAGTCGAGAAAAGGCAGATCCTTAATTCCGGGGTCTGCCTTTCTTTTTCCTGCATACACTATAATATGGTGAATGAGGTTTGCACCGGGGGACATTCAAAAGCATGCAGGAGGGGAATCGCTTGGTACGTATTTCTGAATTTCAAATCAAAGATGTTGTCAATATATCGGATGGAAAGAAACTGGGGAATATAGGAGATATTGAAATCAATCTGGATACAGGAAGGATTGAAGCAATCGTTATCGGAACCGGCGGCAAATTGTTGGGGTTCTTTGGAAAGGAGGAAGATGTTGTCATCCCTTGGAAAAGCATCGTGAAGATTGGTGAAGATGTCATCCTTGTTCGACATAAAGAGAGTCACTATATACAAGGACAGCTTGAGGAACCTAAAGAATCCCCTTGAAAAATGACGAATATTCAGTATCTGTGGTACACTTATAAAAAAAGAAGGAGATCAACTTGTGTATAAAGATCCTTTTTATAAAGAGACGGAATCCATCTATACCATAAAGGCCTGGACCGATGATTTCCCGGGGCTGAAAGCGGGCATAACCACCAAATATGGAGGGGAAAGCAAAGGCTGCTATGCTTCATTGAATATGGGACTTCATGTCGGTGACGAAAGCTCGGATGTTGTAAAGAACAGGGCAAAGATCGCTCAAACCCTTCAATTCCCATTGGACAAATGGACAGCTTCCGAACAGACCCATGGAAACAATGTCCATACAGTCGTTCCATCGGAGCGTGGAAGGGGAAGTACGGATTATTCCACTAGTATACAGGATACGGATGGTTTTGTTTCATGTCATAAAGGTATTCTATTGACGATGTGTTATGCAGATTGTGTGCCTCTCTATTTCCTTGATAAACATACCGGTAAAATTGGTGCTGCCCATGCCGGCTGGAAGGGTACAGCAGGGGAAATCGGGCCGGCCGTGATCACGCGTTTCATAGAAACAGGATCAAGGGTAAGTGATATTCAAGCCGTAATCGGACCCTCCATTTGCCGAAATTGCTATGTTGTCGATGACAGAGTGATGGATGGGATAAAAAAAGTACTAGAAGATGGGAACGACTTACCCTATAATTTAAAGGAAGAGGGACAGTATCATCTGGATTTGAAGGAAGTGAACAGGCTTTTGCTTCTTCAAAGCGGTCTGGATGAAACACAGATCCATACTTCTGGTTATTGTTCTTCCTGCAGCGACGATTTTTATTCCTTTCGGAGAGATAAAGGGAAAACAGGAAGAATGATGAGTTTTATCGGCTGGAAGGGGTAATGAAATGAAAGTAGCAGAAAAACTGGAACTGATAAAAGATCAGATAAAAGAAACTTGTTCAGAAATTGGAAGGAACCCTGATGAAATCAATATTGTTGCTGTAACGAAATATGTTTCAACTGAAAGAGCCGAGGAGGCCGTTCAAGCAGGCTTGATCCATTTGGGTGAAAACAGGGACTCGGGACTTTTAGAAAAATGGGAATCATTAAAAGGCCGGCCGCGGTGGCATTTCATTGGAACACTGCAATCGAGGAAGGTCAAGAATATTATTGATAAAGTTTCATACATACATTCTTTGGACAGGCTTTCCCTTGCCAAGGAAATCCATAAAAGGGCAGACAAGCCCATATCTTGTTTCGTTCAGGTGAATGTATCCGGCGAGGATTCGAAACACGGCATGGAACCGCAGGAAGTAGAAGAATTCATCAGGAACCTCAAGGATTATCCCAATATTAAGGTGGCCGGCTTGATGACGATGGCGCCTCATACCGATGATGAGCATTTCCTGCGAAAATGCTTTCGCTCGTTAAAGGAACTTCAGGAAAACATCCATTCCTTGGATTTACCATATGCACCATGTACAGAGCTATCAATGGGGATGAGTAATGATTATAAGATTGCAATAGAAGAAGGAGCCACTTTTATCCGTATTGGATCAGCGTTAGTTGGAAATGACTGAGAGGGGATGTACGCAAATGGGCATAAAATCCAAATTGAAAACGTTCTTTTTACTGGATGAGGAAGAATATGATTATGAAGAAGATGAGAGATACGAAGAGGAATTCGAGGAGAAGAAGAAAATGAAAAACCAACCTTCCGCGCAAACAAAACAGAATGTAGTCAGTCTTCAGAGCGTCCAAAAATCCTCGAAGGTGATACTTGTGGAACCAAGGGTTTATGCAGAGGCGCAAGAGATTGCCGATCATCTGAAAAATAGAAGGTCCGTCCTTGTGAACCTCCAAAGGATCCAGCACGATCAGGCAAAACGCATCGTGGATTTCCTTAGCGGTACCGTTTATGCAATAGGCGGGGACATCCAGCGTGTAGGCATGGATATTTTCCTGTGTACACCTGATAATGTGGAAGTGAGCGGGAACATTTCCGAGTTCCTGCAAGAAGAAGACATATCTGATTCAAGGTGGTAATGTAAATTATGGCATTTGTTTTTGACGTTTTATCTACACTCATTCAGCTTTATTCATGGGCATTAATTATCTATATATTAATGTCATGGTTTCCGAACGCCAGGGAATCATCCATTGGTCAATTTCTTGCGAGGATCTGTGAACCTTATCTCGAACCATTCAGAAGGTTTGTGCCTCCGCTTGGAATGATCGATATTTCTCCAATCGTTGCATTCATTGTGTTGAATTTGGCTCAGATGGGCCTTCGACAGCTATTCTTATGGTTCATCTAGATCTTTGAGTTGTAAAAATGAAAGAGCTGAAACATACAGATGGGTTTCAGCTCTTTCATTTTGCCGTCAGTGCATTCATACAGATACATGGAGGTGAAAAGATGTCCATTCATCAACATTTCAGGCAGGAAGAAAAAGAATTTGTCGATGGGGTCCTTGAATGGAGAGAACAGGTGGAAAACCAATACGCACCAAAGCGGACGGATTTTCTTGACCCGAGGCAGCAGCATATCCTGCAATCGGTCATCGGCCAGAACGACGAGGTGAAGCTCTCATTTTATCCTGAAAGAACAGAAAGAAAAAGGGCGCTTTTGTATCCCTCCTATTTTCACCCTGTGGAAGAAGATTATGGTATACGCTTATATGAGATTGAGTACCCGGGCAAGTTTGTTACAATAGAACACAAGCATGTGTTGGGAAGTATTATGTCACTGGGGCTGAAACGTGAGAAATTCGGGGATATACTTGCCGGCGACGATAAGGTTCAGCTCTTGCTGGCTGAAGAAATATCAGAGTATGTCAGGATGGAATTGACCCAGATTGGAAAAACAAAGGTGGCATTACAGGAAGTCTCTATGAATAATGTGATGGATACCAAGGAAGATTGGCAGGAGAAGGTGACGACCGTGAGTTCCCTGAGACTCGATGCAGTTATGTCAGCAATTTATAATATCTCACGGCAAAAAGCTCAGACCTTTATCAAAAGCAGCCTTGTGAAATTGAATTGGAAGATCACCGAAAATGCCTCCGTCGAAGTCGGAGCAGGCGATGTTCTATCCGTAAGAGGTTTCGGCAGGAGTAAGCTGATTTCCATTGAAGGAAAAACAAAACGAGAAAAATGGCGCATTTCTTTGGGGATTTTGAAATAATTTAAAGAAAAATAAAGGGATTTTCCCGCAAGCTGTCGAAATTTTAGTTATAATAAATACACCAAGTACTGGAGGTGGCTCCCATGCCTTTAACGCCGTTAGATATACATAACAAAGAATTCAGCCGTGGTTTTCGCGGCTACGATGAGGATGAGGTCAATGAATTTTTAGACCAGATCATTAAAGATTATGAGATCCTTATCCGTGAAAAGAAAGAAACCGAGGAACGGCTGAATGCGTTGAATGAACGTTTAGGTCACTTTACAACCATTGAGGAAACCCTCAATAAATCCATCGTCATCGCTCAGGAAGCAGGAGAAGAAGTAAAACGGAATGCTACCAAGGAAGCGAAATTGATCATCAAAGAAGCAGAAAAAAATGCTGACAGGATTGTCAATGAATCATTGTCAAAAGCCAGAAAGATTGCTATTGAAATTGAAGAACTTAAAAAACAGTCCAAAGTCTTCCGTACACGCTTCAAGATGCTGATCGAAGCTCAGCTGGATCTTCTGGGCACAGATGATTGGGATAAGCTGATGGAATTTGATTTGGATGCCACTGAATTAAAAACATTGAAAGAAGAAGAGACACTGTCTTGACGAAAGCAGCGTTCTTTTCATATAATTGAAAAACAATCATATTTGCCATTATAAAAGCTATGATAGGGACAGTACGTTTCTACTTTCATTCCTATAAAGCGAGCCGGGGAAGGTGGAAGCCCGGTAAGGAGATAGTTGCGGAAGATCACCCTTGAGCTCCATGCATGAAATCCCCATTACAATTGGGATGACTAGTGTTTGGCGTTTATTCACGTTACGAATGAAACGAGTGAAGATATCCTGCTGGATATTTTTATGAGGGTGGTACCGCGGGAAAGCTTTCTCGTCCCTTTTACAGGGATGAGAAAGCTTTTTTTATTTGCTGTAAAGTCTTGCGCGGGATCAACTGCGATGTTTTTGAACACAAACAGAAAGAAATGATGGCAATAATGATCATGCTGAAGGAGGATTTAGCTATGGAGTACAAAGATACTTTATTGATGCCGAAGACAGAGTTTCCAATGAGAGGGAACCTGCCGAAAAGAGAACCTGAAACACAACATAAGTGGGAAGAGATGGATATTTACAAAAAGGTGCAGGAACGGACCCAGGGCCGCCCTTTATTTGTCCTTCATGACGGACCTCCCTATGCAAATGGGAACCTTCATATGGGGCATGCCCTTAATAAGATCTTGAAGGACTTCATCGTACGATACAAATCGATGAACGGTTTCCACGCACCATATGTGCCGGGCTGGGATACGCACGGTCTTCCAATCGAGCAGGCACTTACAAACAAAGGTGTAAAAAGAAAAGAAATGACCGTGGCAGAATTCCGTAAGTTATGTGAAGAATACGCCTATGAGCAAGTTGATATCCAGCGCACCCAATTTAAACAGCTCGGCGTGCGCGGAGACTGGGAAAACCCATATATCACGTTAAAACCTGAATACGAAGCACAACAAATCAAAGTGTTCGGTGATATGGCGAAGAAAGGGTATATCTATAAAGGGAAAAAACCTGTCTATTGGTCCCCTTCAAGTGAATCCGCTCTTGCTGAAGCAGAAATCGAATATCAGGATAAGCGTTCACCATCGATTTATGTCGGGTTCAGCGTGACGGATGGAAAAGGCATCCTGGAAACCGGTACTCAATTCATCATCTGGACCACAACTCCGTGGACGATTCCGGCGAATCTCGGGATCGCGGTTCACCACGACCTCACATACGCTGCTGTATCCGTCAATGAAAACACCTATGTCGTTGCGGAGGATCTGCTTGAAGATGTGGCTGAAAACCTTGAATGGGCAGATTACAAAGTTACGAAAAAAGTCAAAGGTGCAGAGCTTGAGCGCATGAAAGCGAAACATCCGATTTATGACCGTGAATCACTTGTGATCCTTGGTGATCACGTTACTACTGACTCAGGTACAGGGTGTGTACACACGGCTCCCGGGCACGGGGAAGATGACTTCCTTGTCGGTAAAAAGTACGGATTGGACGTATTGTGCCCGGTTGATGATAAGGGTGTAATGACTTCTGAAGCGCCGGGATTCGAAGGTCTATTCTATGACAAAGCTAATAAACCTATTACAGAAAAGCTGGAGGAAGCGGGGGCATTGTTGAAGTTGAACTTCATCACACACTCCTATCCCCATGACTGGCGTACGAAGAAGCCGGTTATTTTCAGGGCTACAGCTCAATGGTTCGCTTCCATCGATAAGTTCCGTGATGAGCTCCTGCAGGCTGTAAAGGATACGAAATGGGTGCCGAATTGGGGGGAGACACGCCTCTTCAATATGGTAAGGGACCGCGGAGACTGGTGTATTTCAAGACAGCGCGCCTGGGGTGTTCCGATTCCGGTCTTCTACGCTGAAAATGGCGAAGAAATCATCACAGATGAAACGATTGAACATGTATCTGCATTATTCAGCAGGCATGGGTCGAATATCTGGTTTGAAAAAGAAGCGAAAGACCTGCTTCCAGAAGGATTCACCCATGAAGGAAGCCCGAACGGACTTTTCACTAAAGAACAGGACATCATGGATGTCTGGTTTGACTCCGGGTCTTCCCATCAGGCTGTGCTTGAAGCACGTGATGACCTGCAGCGTCCTGCAGACCTCTACCTTGAAGGTTCCGATCAGTATCGCGGCTGGTTCAATTCATCCCTTACGACAGGTGTGGCAGTAACAGGAAAAGCGCCTTATAAAGGGGTGCTGAGCCATGGATTTGCACTTGATGGAGAAGGCAGAAAGATGAGTAAATCACTTGGAAATGTGGTCGTGCCGGAAAAAGTGATGAAGCAGCTCGGAGCAGATATCCTTCGGCTTTGGGTGGCTTCAGTGGATTATCAATCAGATGTCCGCGTATCAGATCCGATCTTGAAACAAGTGGCTGAAGTATACAGGAAGATCCGTAACACGTATCGATTCCTTCTTGGGAACCTGGCTGACTTTGATCCAAAAGCCGATTCGGTATCATATGAGGATCTTCGCGAAGTGGATCAGTTCATGATGGTCAAACTGAATGACCTCGTTAAGAATGTTAAAAAATCGTATGACAACTACGAATTTGCAAGCATCTACCATGCGGTCAATAACTTCTGTACATTAGACTTGAGCTCATTCTATCTTGATTTCGCAAAAGATGTATTATATATCGAAGCCGAGGATAATTATGAGCGCCGGGCGATGCAGACGGTATTGTATGAAGCTTTGGTCGTTCTTGCGAAATTGATGTCACCTATCCTTTCTCATACGGCAGACGAAGTTTGGGCACATGTCCCTGGAACAGAGGGAGAAAGTGTACAATTAACGGATATGCCGGATTCGAAGGAAATTCCAAATGCCGAAGAGCTTAAGAAAAAATGGAATGCGTTCCTGGAACTTCGTGACGATGTATTGAAAGCTCTCGAAGAAGCACGTAATCAAAAAGTGATCGGTAAATCATTAACGGCAAAAGTGACACTTTACGTTAATGATGAAACACAATCCTTACTGAATTCAATTTCAGAAGACCTGAAGCAATTGTTCATCGTTTCTGCTATTGAAATCGGCGGCGGAGTAAGTGATGCGCCGGAACACGCTTTATCAGTAGGTCAAAACAGCATTGTCGTTGAAAAAGCGGAAGGTGAAACATGTGCCCGCTGCTGGGTAGTCACCCCGACGGTAGGAGAAGACAAAGATCACCCGGAACTATGCACGCGGTGTGCTTCCGTAGTGAAAGAACATTATTCTCACTTAGCATAAAATATATGTTAGTGATTTGGACACAAAGTGTCTTGGTCTTAGCAAAACCCTAACTAATTTGCCTCAGGTAAGCAAAATAGTTAGGGTTTTTTTGTTTAAATGTACAGGTAAATGTTAGCCCAGCTCAGAGGAGGCCTACGGGCTACACGCGGAAAGCGAAGTCTTGCACGGAAATCATGAGCGGAATTGCAACAGAACCAATTATGTTTTAGCTTATTAAAGAATGAAATCATTGACAAATTTCTCAAAATGGCGCGGTTAAGTCATTGAACGGCACACTTCCATAATTACTATATCTTGCAAGACAACTTTGTATTGCTTTCCTCCATACTATAAATGGAGGGATCAAGATGACATATGACCGATACACATCCATCATTAAGGAATTGACAGCGTCATTAAAAGAGCTGGAGGCAAGTCAATCTCAACACCCGCTGATCCGACATTTCATCGATGAGGAAATTTCAGATGTCAAGCATGCGCTTCATCTGGCATCTCAGGATCGTTTCGGTCTCTGTGAGATGAGCGGCGAAGAAATTCCCTTTGACCTGATCAAGATGAACCCGACAGTCACATCATTGAGAGATGCTCGTGAATGGAGGCAATACGGGAAAATACATCTGGGAAGGCAATCATAAAACAATCTTTTCATTAGTATTAAGTGTCTTTATTTAATTGTTTATGCTAAAATGCAAAGGTAATCATTTCTTACGATGTGGAGGTTGCCTTTGTGTTTTATTATTTAGTGGCTTTGGTTGTAATAGGATTGGATCAACTGACGAAATGGTTGGTTGTGAAAAAGATGACAGAAGGGGAAAGTATCGAAATCATCCAAAACGTTTTCTACCTGACCTCTCATCGGAATCAAGGTGCAGCATGGGGAATACTCCAGGGGCAAATGTGGTTTTTTTACATTATTACGTTAATAGTTATTGCAGGCATCGTGTACTATATGCAGGTACATGCAAAAGGGCGGGCATTATTCAGTATAAGCCTCGCATTTATGCTGGGAGGGGCGATCGGAAACTTTATAGACCGTATCTTCCGAAAAGAAGTAGTCGATTTTTTGAATACATATATCTTTTCCTATGATTTCCCGATATTCAATATTGCCGACGCAGCACTGACAATTGGAGTGGCACTATTAATCATATACATGTATCTGGACGAACGAAAAGCAAAGAAGGAGAAACAGAATGGAAGTAATTCAACATATCATACAACAGAATGAACAGGGTGAGCGGATCGATAAGATTGTCAGCGGATTGAATAAAGAATGGTCCCGATCACAGGTCCAGCAGTGGATCAAAGACGGCCATATCAAAGTGGATGAAGAAAAGGTCAAGGCAAACTTCAAATGTCCGGCTGAATCAACAATCACGGTCACGATTCCCGAACCCGAAGCACTGGATGTCGAACCGGAAAATCTTCATCTGGACATCACCTATGAAGATTCGGATGTTATTGTAGTCAACAAGCCGAAGGGAATGGTCGTCCATCCTGCACCCGGCCATTATTCCTGCACGATGGTGAATGGACTGATGCATCATTGTAAAGATCTTTCTGGAATCAATGGTGTATTAAGACCAGGAATCGTGCATCGAATCGATAAAGATACATCCGGTTTATTGATGGTTGCAAAAAATGACCTTGCACATGAGCACCTTGTCAATCAGCTCGTGGCTAAGACGGTAACAAGGAAATACACAGCAATCGTCCATGGAACGATCCCCCATGAATACGGGACGATAGATGCTCCGATCGGCCGTGATCCCAAAGACCGTCAGAGTATGACAGTCGTGGATAACGGGAAGAATGCCGTCACTCACTTTAAAGTATTGGAACGATTCAAGGACTTTACATTGGTGCAGTGTGAACTCGAAACGGGCAGGACCCATCAAATACGTGTCCACATGAAGTATATCGGTTATCCGCTGGCAGGAGACCCTAAATACGGACCGCGGAAAACGCTGAATATAGACGGACAGGCACTTCATGCCGGCGTTCTCGGCTTTAACCACCCAAGGACGGATGAATATATGGAATTCCAGGCAGAGCTGCCGGAGGAATTCGTGCAGTTGTTGACTCAGCTGAAAAATAACCATTGACAAAAGCCGCGGCAGCCTGTACCATTTAGTTAATTGAATAACACCTTTAATACGGTCCCGTGAGGCTGAGAAGGAGCAATGTACGACATTTATTGGCGTGCAATGATTTTAAAACGATAAGTCTGCCCTCTCATCCAATCGGTGAGAGGGATTTTTTATGGATATAAGAATCAGATGAAAAGAGGTGCAGTCATGACTAAAAAAGCTACGGTATTGGATCAGCCCGCAATCAGGAGGGCATTGACACGGATCGCCCATGAAATCATCGAACGGAATAAAGGAATCGAGAACTGTGTCCTTGTCGGTATAAAGACCAGGGGAATCTACATTGCAAAACGCCTTGCGGAACGCATTCATGATATAGAGGGAGAAGAAATCCCTGTCGGTGAAATCGACATTACATTGTACAGGGATGATCTCAGTAAAAAGACGGAAGATAATGAGCCGGAAGTGAAAGGATCAGATCTCCCGGTGAACATCACTAATAAAAAAGTCATCCTGATTGATGACGTACTTTTCACAGGCAGAACGGTTCGTGCAGGCCTTGATGCTCTGATGGACATCGGAAGGCCAAGCCAGATCCAGCTCGCTGTCCTGGTAGACAGGGGTCACCGGGAGCTTCCGATCAGGGCGGACTTTGTCGGAAAGAACATCCCGACTTCAGGCTCTGAAAAAATCATGGTTTCACTTTCGGAAGTAGATGGGGAAGAACAGGTTACCATACATGAAAAAGAATAAAGGATAATCCTTTTAAATACGGTCCAGAGAGGCTGGCAAAGGATGGGAATGATGTGCTGAAAAGGCCTTCTTATACCCTCTTTGTGCCCTCAGGACAAGGAGGGTTTTTTAATGGAAAAAAGAGATTCAAGGGAGGAACAAGCAATGAATGAAAATCAAAAAATAGTTCTTGATGTAGAAGAAAGACCGAATCCGGGGAAATGGCTTACGCTTAGTATACAGCATCTATTTGCCATGTTCGGAGCAACGGTGCTGGTTCCTTTCCTGGTAGGGTTAAGCCCGGGCGTCGCCCTAATATCAAGCGGATTGGGAACATTGGCATATCTGCTCATCACAAAAGGGAGGATTCCGGCTTACCTTGGATCATCCTTTGCCTTCATCGCGCCGATTCTTGCAGCAAAAAGTCTTGGCGGACCCCAGGCGGCCATGATGGGAAGCTTCCTGGCCGGGCTTGTATACGGAATCGTTGCCCTGCTTATATCAAAACTGGGGTTGAAATGGCTGACCCGGATTCTGCCGCCGGTTGTGGTTGGCCCTGTCATCATGGTCATCGGACTCGGGCTTGCAGGTACTGCAGTCGACATGGCGATGTATGAAAACCCGGGTTCAGAGAATCTTATCTATAGCAATACGCATTTCATGGTCGCACTGGCAACACTCGCCATCACGATCATCTGCTCGATCTATTTCAAAGGCTTCCTGGGAATGGTCCCGATCCTTGCGGGGATTGTGGGGGGATACATCATTGCGGTTTTCGCAGGCCTTGTTGACTTCCAGAAAGTCATCGACGCACCAATCTTTCAGATGCCGGACTTCTTCATCCCATTTGCAGACTATACGCCAAGCTTCTCCTGGGAAATCGTCTCAATCATGGTGCCGGTAGCGCTCGTCACACTCGCAGAGCATACGGGTGACCAGATGGTGTTGAGCAAAGTGGTAGGCAGGAATTTCATCGAAAAGCCTGGACTGCACCGCTCGATTCTGGGAGACGGGGTTGCAACCGTGATTGCATCCATGCTCGGGGGACCGCCTAATACGACTTACGGGGAAAACATAGGAGTCCTCGCCATCACACGGGTATTCAGCGTATTTGTCATAGCCGGCGCAGCTGTACTTGCAATCGCATTCGGGTTCATCGGAAAAATCACTGCACTCATCGGTTCGATTCCATCAGCAGTAATGGGGGGTGTCTCGATTCTCTTGTTCGGAATCATCGCATCCAGCGGCCTTCGCATGCTGATCGATAATAAAGTCGACCTTGGAAACAAGCGCAACCTGGTGATCTCTTCAGTCATCCTTGTCATCGGTGTCGGAGGGGCATTCGTAAAAGTGAGCGATGAAGTCTCATTATCCGGAATGGCGCTGGCAGCGATTGTCGGAGTCGTACTTAACCTGGTCTTGCCCGGAAGAGAAGAAAGTGAAGGAGATAACAATCTATTTGAAGAAGACCATTCTTCAAAAAATGAAGTTGCATAGAAACACCTTTTAAGTTAGTCCAGAGAGTCTACAAGGGTGATATTGAACGGGAGCGGGGGACAAGTGTACCCCGGTGCCCCCATGTAATAATGTTCAAAACCACCCTGTCCAACGCTGACAGGGTGGTTTTTTTAGGAGGGTCCATCGTGAAGAATTTATTGACAATGAATGAATTGACAGCAGAAGAAATCATGGACATCCTTGATCAGGCCGAGCGATTCAAAGATGGAGAGTCCTGGAAACAAGGGACTGCTAAATATGTGGCGAACCTTTTCTTCGAGGCAAGTACAAGAACCAAATGCAGTTTTGAAATGGCAGAAAGAAAGCTGGGGCTTGAAGTCATTCCCTTCGAGGCTCAAACATCAAGTGTCCAAAAAGGTGAATCCCTATATGACACTGTTCGGACCCTTGAAGCAATCGGGGTGGAAGCAGTCGTCATCAGGCACAACCTGGAGCGCTACTTTGATGGACTTGCAGGTTTGAAAACCAGGGTGATCAATGGCGGCGACGGATGCGGGAATCATCCTACCCAGTGCCTGTTGGATCTTCTGACGATACGTCAGGAATTCGGTGAATTCGAAAATCTGCAAGTGGCGATCATTGGTGATATTGCACATAGCAGGGTAGCGCGCTCGAATGCAGAGGCACTGACGAAATTGGGAGCACACGTCGTTTTTTCCGGCCCTCGAGAATGGTTCCCGCCCCAATATCAAGACCGTTATATGACAGTTGATGAAAGTATCGCTTCGTCAGATGCAGTGATGCTTCTCAGGATTCAGCATGAGCGCCACAACAGCACTTCCCTTCTTACAAGAGAAGAATATCATGAAAGCTTCGGGCTGACGGTCAGCAGAAAAGAAAGAATGAAAGAAAAAGGGATCATTTTGCATCCGGCACCTGTCAATCGAGGGGTAGAGATAGCAGATTCACTGGTGGAATGTGATAAGTCAAGAATCTTCAAGCAAATGGAAAATGGAGTTTTTATAAGGATGGCAGTCTTAAAAAGAGCGCTGGAAAACAACTAATAGGGGGAATATCAAATGAACTGGATCATTCGGAACGCAAGTATATTAAATGAAGACGGAGAAACAGAAAAAATTGATATCAAGGTCCAAGGAAATAAAATCACCGCGATGGGGCCTGATCTCACAAGCGGAGGTCATCAGGAATACCACGCAGAAGGGTTACTGATTTCCCCCGGATTTGTCGACCTCCACGTTCACTTGAGGGAGCCAGGCGGAGAACATAAAGAAACAATCGAGACAGGAACGGCAGCCGCTGCAAAAGGAGGCTTCACAACCATTGCAGCCATGCCGAATACAAGACCTGTACCTGACTCGGAAGAACCGCTTAAAGCACTGAACGAAAAGATTGCTGAAACAGCCGGCATACGAGTCCTTCCATACGCTGCGATCACTGAGAGGCAGGCGGGGAAGAAGCTGAATGATTTTCAAGCGTTGAAGGAAAATGGAGGGTTTGCCTTTACGGATGACGGTGTGGGTGTACAGTCAGCAGGGATGATGCTGGAAGCGATGAAAAGAGCAGCAAGCATCGGCGCATCCATTGTCGCTCACTGTGAAGAGAACACCCTCATCAACAAAGGGGCGGTTCACGAAGGTGAATTTTCAAGAAAACATGAAATCCCCGGGATCCCATCTGTGTGTGAAGCCGTACATATCGCGAGGGATGTGCTGCTGGCAGAAGCAGCAGGTGTTCACTACCATGTGTGCCATATCTCAACGAAAGAATCGGTAAGGGTGGTAAGGGATGCAAAACGGGCAGGCATAAATGTCACGGCAGAAGTAACACCTCATCACCTCCTTCTTTGTGAAGATGATATACCGGGTCTGGATCCGAATTTCAAGATGAATCCCCCGCTTCGAAGCAAAGAAGATCAGGAAGCTTTGATAGAAGGGTTATTGGATGGCACGATTGATTTCATCGCAACAGATCACGCCCCCCACACTGAAGCTGAAAAATCAGAGGGGATGCAGCTGGCGCCATTCGGGATCACAGGACTTGAAACAGCATTTCCGCTTCTTTATACAAACTTCGTTGATAAAGGGCTTTTCACACTGAAGCAATTAGTCGATTGGATGACGATCAAACCAAGTAAGGCTTTCAATCTTCCCTTCGGACGCCTGGAAGTCGGAGGGGAAGCTGATTTCACCCTCGTTAACTTGTCAGAGAAAAAAACGGTGGATCCCGGTCAATTCGTATCCAAGGGGAAAAATACACCATTTAAAGGCTGGGAGTGCAAAGGCTGGCCAGCGGCAACATTTTATCAAGGATCCCTTGTATGGGGAAAAGGAGGAAATGAAGAATGAAAAGACAACTCATATTGGACGACGGGACAGTATTCATCGGGGAAGGTTTCGGAGCGAATGAAGAAACGATCGGTGAAGTCGTATTCAACACAAGTATGACTGGCTATCAGGAGATTCTTTCGGACCCATCCTATTGCGGACAGCTTGTAACAATGACGTATCCACTGGTGGGGAACTACGGCATCAACAGGGACGACTTTGAATCGATCACTCCCGCCATAAAAGCATTCATCGTGAGGGAAGAGGCTGATTTCGCTTCGAACTGGAGAAACGAATCAACGCTCGATGAACTGCTGAAAGTGAAAGGGATTCCGGGGCTTGCGGGAATCGATACCAGGAAGCTGACACGCATCATCAGACAGCACGGTGCAATGAAAGGGATGCTGTGTTCGGCAGAAATGGACACAGACGAAATGCTGAAGAAACTTCATAGTACTTCTTTAAGAAGGGACCAGGTAGAGCGGGTTTCGACGAAAACAGCTTATGCCAGCCCGGGAAGAGGATTCAGGGTAGTCCTGATGGACTTTGGAATGAAGCACGGAATCCTGAGAGAGCTGAACAAACGGGATTGCGACGTCATTGTCGTTCCTTACGACACTTCGGCAGAAGAAATCCGCAGGCTGCAGCCGGACGGCATCATGCTGTCGAATGGACCTGGGGATCCGAAAGACGTCCCTCAGGCTATAGAGACAATCAAGTCGCTGATTGGGGAGATTCCTCTCTTTGGAATCTGCCTCGGGCATCAGTTATTCGCGCTTGCCTGCGGAGGGGATTCGTTCAAGATGAAGTTCGGACACCGCGGAGGCAATCATCCGGTGAAAGACTTGAAAACAGGGAAAGTGGCACTGACTTCACAAAACCACGGATATGCAGTGGAAGAAAAGTCCCTTGCAGGAACAAGGCTCGAAGTTACTCATACCGCAATTAATGACGACACGGTTGAAGGATTGAAACACCTTGACTATCCAGCATTCACTGTACAATATCATCCGGAAGCCTCCCCGGGGCCGGAAGATTCAAACTATCTATTCGATGACTTCATGAAATTAATGGAAGAGGAAAAAAGAAAGGAGCTTCAACATGCCTAAACGTACAGACATTAAAAGCATTTTAGTAATTGGAAGCGGACCGATCATCATAGGACAGGCAGCGGAATTCGACTATGCGGGGACCCAGGCGTGTATCGCCCTTAGAGAAGAAGGATACCGGGTCATATTGGTCAACTCCAATCCGGCAACGATCATGACCGACGCTGAAATGGCTGACAAAGTCTATATTGAGCCTTTGACACTCGAATTCGTCAGCAGGATCATCCGTAAAGAACGCCCGGATGCAATACTGCCGACGCTCGGTGGACAGACCGGCTTGAATCTGGCTGTTGAGCTTTCAAAATCAGGAGTCCTGGAAGAATGCGGAGTTGAAATACTCGGGACGAAACTATCTGCCATCGAGAAAGCGGAAGATCGTGATTTGTTCAGGAATCTGATGAACGAACTCCATGAGCCGGTACCGCAAAGTGAAATCATCCGCAGTGTGGAAGAAGCCTTTCATTTTGTCGATGGAGTGGGATTCCCGGTCATCGTCAGACCGGCTTACACTCTGGGGGGTACTGGCGGCGGAATCTGCCACAATGAAGAAGAATTGATCGAAATCGTCAGCTCCGGGTTGAAATACAGCCCTGTGACTCAATGTCTTCTTGAGAAGAGCATAGCCGGATTTAAAGAAATAGAGTACGAAGTGATGAGAGATGCTGCCGATAACGCGATCGTCGTATGTAACATGGAGAACATCGATCCTGTCGGTATCCATACAGGTGACTCGATTGTAGTGGCGCCGAGTCAGACATTGAGCGACAGGGAATATCAAATGCTGCGGAACACGTCCCTGAAAATCATCCGTGCGCTTGGGATTGAAGGAGGCTGCAATGTTCAGCTGGCACTTGATCCAGATAGTTTTCAGTACTACATCATCGAGGTAAATCCGAGGGTGAGCCGTTCATCCGCCCTTGCATCAAAAGCGACCGGATATCCGATCGCCAAGCTTGCTGCAAAAATCGCAGTCGGGCTCACACTGGATGAAATGATGAACCCGGTTACCGGTAAAACGTATGCCGCCTTTGAACCTGCGCTTGATTATGTTGTGACAAAAATACCGCGCTGGCCTTTCGATAAATTTGAAGCAGCCAAACGTAACCTGGGCACTCAGATGAAAGCAACCGGTGAAGTGATGGCGATCGGCCGGACATTTGAGGAATCACTGCTGAAAGCGGTCCGATCGCTTGAAAGCAATACTTATCATCTTGAGTTAAGCGACGCTGATAAGATGACGGATCAATGGATTGAGAAGAGGATCCGCAAAGCGGGGGATGAACGGCTCTTTTATGTAGGGGAAGCTTTGAGAAGAGGAGTCGGGATCGAGACTATCCATGAGTGGAGTAAAATCGATCTGTTCTTCCTCCATAAAATGAATAGGATTGTAGAATTTGAAAAAGTATTGATGGAGTCTCCATTTCATCCTGAAATCGCCCAAAAAGCAAAGCGTATGGGCTTCTCTGATATTACGCTCGCGAAACTGTGGAACAGCACAGAAAATGAAACCTATCAGTGGAGGAAGGAAAACAGTCTTCTCCCGGTATATAAAATGGTCGATACATGTGCAGCGGAATTTGAATCGGAGACACCGTATTTTTACGGGACATTCGAGGAAGAGAATGAATCCAGGGTCACTGAAAGAGAAAGTGTCATTGTACTGGGATCAGGTCCCATCCGCATCGGGCAGGGAGTGGAATTCGACTACGCGACAGTCCATTCCGTATGGGCGATCAAAGAAGCGGGGTATGAGGCGATCATCGTAAACAACAATCCGGAAACTGTGTCCACGGACTTCAGTATCTCGGATAAGTTGTATTTCGAACCTCTGACAGTGGAGGATGTCATGCACATCATAGAATTGGAGAAGCCAAAAGGGGTAGTGGTCCAATTCGGTGGACAAACTGCGATCAACCTGGCGGAGGAACTGGTAAAAAGGGGAGTAACGATTCTCGGTACTTCACTTGAAGATCTGGATCGTGCAGAAAACCGTGACAAATTCGAGCACACCCTAAATGAGCTGGGGATCCCGCAGCCGGAGGGGAAAACGGCGGTATCTGTAGAGGGAGCGCTTGAGATAGCTGAATCAATCGGGTATCCGGTACTGGTAAGGCCATCATATGTACTAGGCGGAAGAGCAATGGAGATTGTATACAGAAAAGAAGAACTTCTACACTACATGGAAAACGCAGTCAAGGTCAATCCTCAGCATCCGGTACTGATCGACAGGTACCTTATCGGTAAAGAAATCGAAGTGGATGCGATTTCGGACGGAGTCGATGTAGTGGTTCCCGGGATCATGGAGCATATCGAACGAGCGGGCGTCCATTCAGGGGATTCAATAGCCGTGTATCCTCCTCAGCAGCTGACACAGGAACAGAAAGAAACATTGGTGGACTACACGGCGCGTCTCGCAAAAGGATTGAATATCGTCGGTCTGCTCAACATCCAATACGTCATCTCAAAAGGTGAGGTTTTTGTTCTAGAAGTGAACCCGCGTTCAAGCAGGACCGTGCCGTTCATCAGTAAGATCACAAATGTGCCGATGGCGAATATGGCAACAAAAGCGATCCTTGGCATCCCCCTTAAAGAGCAGGGGTATGAGTCCGGTTTAATCCCTGAAAAGCAGGGAGTATATGTGAAAGTCCCGGTCTTCTCATTTGCGAAACTGAGAAGGGTGGATATCACATTGGGTCCTGAAATGAAATCCACAGGGGAAGTCATGGGTAAAGACGCCACTCTGGAGAAAGCCCTGTACAAGGGAATGGTCGCAGCAGGGATGGAAATGAAGGAGCACGGATCCGTCCTGATGACTGTTGCGGATAAAGACAAGGAAGAAGCGGTATTATTAGCGGAACGCTTCGTGAATATCGGTTATCAGATTCTTGCAACGAAGGGGACCGCTCAACACTTGATGAAAGCAGGAATCGGTGTTAAGGAAGTAGATAAGATCGGTTCTGAGGGTCCCACACTGCTTGATATCATTCAAAGCGGAGAGACTCAGCTGGTTATCAACACCCTTACTAAAGGAAAGCAGCCGGCCAGGGACGGCTTCAGGATCCGAAGAGAATCAGTGGAAAATGGAGTGCCGTGTCTTACTTCACTAGATACGGCAGAAGCGATCCTGCGGGTCATCGAATCCATGACCTTCTCGGCAGAGGCACTGCAGGCGTCGCCGGATAAAAGAAAGGCGGTTCATCAATGATCGTAAACGACCAGATGAAGGTGGTTTCCCATGAAAAGATTGCAAAGAACATCTTTGAATTGGTCCTGAAAGGGGAATTGGTGAATCAAATAAAAGCACCTGGACAATTTGTCCATGTAAAAGTCGGGACCGGGATCGACCCTCTGTTAAGGAGGCCGATTTCCATTGCAGCTCATAATCAAGAAGAACAAGTCATGTCGTTGATTTATCGTGCTGAAGGCAAGGGGACAAAGCTACTTTCACACGTTGCTATCGGGGAAACAGTCGACGTTTTGGGACCGCTTGGAAATGGGTTCACTGTGGAAGAGGGGGAAAGCAGGACCGCATTACTGGTAGGCGGGGGAATCGGTGTTCCTCCCCTATACGGTCTTTCCAAAAGTTTAATCGCTAAAGGCTGGGAAGTAAAACATATCCTGGGTTTTCAAGACCGGTCTGTCAGCTTTTATAAAGAACGATTTGAGGAACTGGGTGAAACGTTTGTTGCCACAGTGGATGGATCGCTCGGGATAAAAGGGTTTGTGACCGATGTCATTCAGAAGGAATCGCCCGTTTTTGATGAATATTTTTCATGCGGGCCGACACCGATGCTAAAAGCGTTGCAATCCAAATTAGAGTTGAAGTGCGGCTTTATTTCCCTGGAGGAGAGAATGGGCTGCGGAATCGGCGCATGTTTTGCATGCGTATGTCACAAACAGGACGATCCTGAAGGTTACAGTTATGTAAAAGTATGCAGTGATGGACCGGTATTTCCGGCAGGGGTGGTGCAATTATGAGAAGGTTGGAAGTTGAATTACCAGGATTATCGATGAAAAACCCAGTCATGCCGGCTTCAGGCTGTTTCGGGTTTGGACGCGAGTACAGTCAATTCTATGACTTAAGTGAACTTGGCGCAATCATGATAAAGGCAACCACGGAAGAACCGCGATTCGGGAACCCGACTCCTCGTGTAGCGGAAACCAATGGTGGGATGTTAAATGCCATCGGGCTTCAAAACCCGGGGCTTAAAGGGGTCATGGACAATGAACTTCCATGGCTCTCCCAATTTGACGTCCCGATCATTGCCAATGTGGCAGGTTCAAAAATGGAAGATTATGTTGAGGTGGCTAAAGAAATTTCAACAGCTTCCAATGTAAGAGCATTGGAACTGAATATTTCATGCCCGAATGTCAAAACGGGCGGAATCGCATTCGGGACCATACCGGAAGTGGCAAAGGAACTTACGAAACGAGTCAAAGAGGTGTCGGATGTCCCGCTTTATGTAAAGCTTTCACCGAATGTCTCCAACATTGTTGAGATGGCCAAGGCGGTCGAGGCAGGCGGAGCGGACGGTTTGACAATGATCAATACTCTCCTCGGAATGAGGCTGGATATCAAAACGGCAAAGCCGGTACTGGCCAATAAAACAGGCGGATTATCCGGACCTGCGATCAAGCCGGTTGCCATCAGGATGATCTATGAAGTAAGCCAGGCGGTCGACCTTCCGATTATAGGGATGGGCGGCATTCAGACAGCCGAAGACGTCATTGAACATTTTTATGCAGGTGCAAGTGCAGTGGCAGTCGGGACAGCTAACTTCGTTGATCCTTTTGTGTGTCAGCGGATCATTAACGAACTTCCTGCATTACTTGATGAACTGGGAGTGGAGCATATTTCCGATCTTACCGGAAGGAGCTGGGGAAAGAATGAATCAAAAACCATTTATAGCTCTTGATTTTCCGACGTGGGAAGATACTTCTTCATTTCTGGAACTTTTCGACGAGAGTTTGAATGTGAAAGTTGGAATGGAACTATATCTTCAGAACGGTCCTGATATTATCGAAAACATATTGAAGAAAAACCACCGTATATTCCTTGATTTGAAACTCCATGATATCCCCAACACCGTGTATGGGGCGATGAAGGGTCTTGCCCAGTATGATCTGGAACTGCTCAATGTCCATGCTGCAGGGGGTACTGCCATGATGGAGAAGGCTATGGAAGGTCTTCAAGCCGGGAAACCGTCAAATCAGAATACTGCAAAGCTGATTGCAGTGACCCAATTAACGTCGACCTCGGAAAAGCAGATGAGGGATGAACAGCTGATTGCCCGATCAATCAATGATTCAGTCTTGCATTATGCGAGTCTTGCAAAACAGTCTGGGCTCGATGGAGTGGTATGTTCGCCTCATGAAGCAATGATGATCAGGGAGCATTGCGGTGAGGATTTTTTGAGGGTCACCCCGGGCATCAGGCTATCTGACGATGATAAGGGAGATCAGCAAAGAATTACAACCCCTGAAAAAGCCAGGGGAATAGGGTCTTCGTTAATCGTAGTCGGAAGAAGCATCACCAAATCAGAAAATCCACAACTCGCTTATGAACAAGTTGTAAAAGAATGGGAGAGCTTGAAATGAAAAAAGAAATGGCCAATAAACTATTAGACATCGAAGCTGTCTTTTTAAATCCCGCAGAGCCTTTTACTTGGTCATCGGGGATAAAGTCGCCGATCTATTGTGATAATAGATTGACAATGTCCTATCCATCGGTAAGGAATGATATTTCAAGCGGCCTTTCAGAGCTGATAAAAAAACACTTTCCGGAAGTTGAAGTGATAGCCGGGACTGCAACAGCAGGGATTCCGCATGCAGCCTGGGTAAGTGAAAAACTGAACCTTCCGATGTGTTATGTCCGATCCAAAGCGAAGGCACATGGAAAAGGAAATCAAATCGAAGGTAAAGTCAATGCTGGCCAAAAAGTAGTGGTGGTAGAGGATCTGATATCAACAGGCGGCAGCTGCATCACTGCAGTTGAAGCATTAAGGAATGCTGGGTGTGAAGTGCTGGGGGTTGCCGCGATCTTCACTTATGAACTTGAAAAAGGCAGAGCAATGCTTGAAGAACATAACATCAATGCTCACGCATTATCTGATTATTCCAGCTTACTTAAAGTGGCCGTTCAGCGTTCAATCATCAGGGAAGAAGAATTGGAAAAATTGAATGATTGGAAAGAAAATCCCGAAGCATGGGGGAAGTAAATACAAAAAGCACTTTTACCTTTTAACTGGTAAAAGTGCTTTTCTTCTCTACCCTATATCAATCCTTTAATGACCGTACAAGGTCCATATCAGGAGTAACATAAACCGTCTGCTGTCCTTCATAAATGACAAACCCGGGCTTTGCTCCCTTTGGCTTCTTGACCTGTCTGACAGTGGTGAAGTCCACGGGAACCGAACTTGATTCCCTTGCTTTGCTGAAATATGCTGCGATATTTGCTGCTTCTTTAATCGTTTGTTCGGACGGGTCGTTACTTTTGATCACCACATGAGATCCCGGTATATCTTTAGTATGCAGCCAGATTTCATCCCTGGCTGCGGCTTTATTTGTCAAATAATCATTCTGCTTATTGTTTTTTCCTACCAAGATTTGAGTTCCGTCACTTGAAGTATAGCTTTCAAGTACAGGCTTACCATTCGATTTCTTCTTTTTCGTCTGCTTACGCGCCCTCAGGTAGCCTTCTTCCTCCAACTCTTCCCGTATTTCCTCCACGTCTTTTGTGGATGCTGATTCAAGCTGCTGAAGCAGCCTCTCCAGATAAATGATCTCTACGTCTGCTTTTTCAATCTGCTCATTCACAATATCAACCGCATTTTTGGCCTTTTGATAGCGGGAGAAATAAAGCTGAGCATTTTCAGAAGGGGATTTTTGGGCATTGAGCGGTATGGTGATGCTCCCCCCGTCCTCGTCATAATAGTTTACGACACTGACTTCACTCATCCCTCTTTCCACTGCATACAGATTTGAAGTAAGAAGTTCACCTAACAACTGAAAGCGGTCTGCCTGCTCGGCATCTTTCAACGTTTGCTTCAGCTTTTCAATCTTATTTACGTTTTTATCCCGTTCATTCCGGATAAAACGCTCCAGGTCGTTTCCTTGCTGTTTCACGCGGTCCCTTGCCGCTTTTTGATAGAAGAAACGATCCAGTAATTCACTTAATGATGAAAAAGCAAGCTTTTCTCCTGCTACATGATCAAGGGCTGTCCAGTAGAAAACTTCTTTTTCGCCCATAATAAGAGTGGGGGACACTTGGTTTTCTTTGGACTTCCTTACTAAATCAAGGAAGGACCTGGAGATTTCAGACTGTTTACCAAGCCCGGCATGGTGGGTCACTTCTTTGGCAAACAGCGGAGAGATACCAGCGAAAGATTGAACGATTTGTTTATCCAGCTTCCCTGCGTTGAAGTCGAGGGCCCTCAGTACGTCTTCACTTGTTGCTTCCAGTGGGTTTCTTTTGTCCTGCTGCGGCGGCATCACGTACTCATGTCCAGGTAATACGGTGCGGTGCGTATTCATGCTGGGAGAAATATGCTTGATGCTGTCCAGGATCATATTTCTTCCTTTATCGACTAATATGATATTACTGTGCCTTCCCATTATTTCAATAATCAGCTGTTTATAAGACACATCTCCTATTTCATTTCTTCCTTTTACTTCAAAAACAATCATTCGGTCGAGTCCCGATTGTTTGATATCTTCAATGATGTACCCTTCCAAATGCTTGCGGAGAAGCATGCAGAACATAGGAGGGACTGAAGGGTTCTCGTAATCTTCTTTCGTAATCTGAACCCTTGAATAACTCGGATGGGCGGATAAGAGAAGCTTATGATTCTTACCGTTCGCCCGCACGATCATAATGATTTCATTCTTATAGGGCTGATGAACCTTATTGATCCTCCCGTTCATCACCTCATCCTTCAATTCCTTCGTCATAGCTCTCGTAAACAATCCATCAAATGACATAACCAACATCCTCTTTAAAATAACGTATTTTTATATATTCCCTTAATAATTTTCTTATAGATTTATCTTTTTTAATGGAAATGGAAAATTATCATTTACCGTTTCTTTCCGCTGCAGGCACTTGCTTTCCTCTAATTCGCGTCGGAGTCAAGTGCCTTCCACTCCAATTCACTCTGTATTTTTCAATGAATAAATAATAACAAATTCTCGATGTGGACTTCTGTAATTATCTGATTCGATAAAACATGTACTGCTTATGGGTCTACTTAGATTGCCTATTAATCCTAATTAATGATTTACGGACGTCACCAGCTGTTGGTTGGAGTGAAAGACGCAGACTCCTGCGGGAAAAGCGGGACAGGTGAGACCCCGCAGGAGCGCAGCGACGAGGAGGCTCACCGCCCGCCCGCGGAAAGCGAAGTCTTTCACGGAAACCAACAGCGGTATTCAGGCACTTGCTTAATAATAAGTGATTAATCAGGATTAGCCTGAAATTCATAATTAAATCATATCATTTTTTAGGACGAGTCTGAATAAGAATGCTAAGAGAAGAACAACTTTTCGTTATCGTAGGAGGAGAGTGAATTGGTTGAATGAAATATCATGAGATGAGACAGGAAGATATAGAAACGTCATTGAACACCAATTATACCAATGGATTGTCAGAAGAAGATGTATCCCAAAGAAGGAAACAATTCGGCTATAACCAACTTGAAGAAGCGGAAAGACAATCGAATTTATTATTGTTCTTCAGCCAATTTAAAGATTTCATGGTGCTTGTTTTACTGGCGGCCACTCTCATTTCGGGCCTGCTGGGAGAATATATCGATGCAGTAGCCATCATTGCCATAGTACTTATCAACGGATTCCTCGGGTTCTTTCAGGAACGCAAAGCTGAAAAATCTCTGCAGGCACTTAAAGAGCTGTCGGCCCCCCAGGTGAACGTCCTGCGT
Organism: Bacillus sp. BKU_1; assembly: GCA_051294195.1. Classification (GTDB taxonomy): domain Bacteria; phylum Bacillota; class Bacilli; order Bacillales; family Bacillaceae_B; genus Rossellomorea. The sequence goes on from CP193985.1 coordinate 1,193,234, forward strand.
GATGGAAGCTGGGTGAAAATCCTTTCCAGGGAAGTGATCGTAGGGGACATCATCCGCTTTGGGAGCGGGGACCGTATAGGGGCGGATGTCCGCCTCATCAATGCCAATAACCTTGAAATTGAAGAATCTGCTTTAACGGGTGAATCTGTTCCTGTTGCGAAGTCCACTAACCCAGTCACAGGTGATCATGTCAGCCTTGGGGATTTGGAGAATATGGCTTTCATGGGAACTATGGTTACCAGGGGGAACGGTGCAGGTGTCGTAACAGCAATCGGAATGAAAACGGCGATGGGCCAGATTGCGGATATGCTTCAAAAAGCGGAATCGATGGTCACGCCTTTGCAGCGGAGACTGGAAGAGTTAGGAAAGATCCTCATTACCGTTGCTTTGATCCTTACTGCCCTCGTTGTAGGAGTCGGGGTGATCCAGGGGCATGATATTTATACAATGTTCCTGGCGGGTGTGTCGCTGGCTGTGGCAGCCATACCGGAAGGCCTTCCTGCGATCGTGACGGTAGCCCTGTCACTGGGGGTTCAGAGAATGATCAAAAAGAAAGCGATCGTCAGAAAGCTTCCGGCAGTGGAAACCCTGGGCTGTGCTTCAGTCATATGTTCAGATAAGACAGGGACCCTTACTCAGAATAAAATGACCGTCACTCATCTGTGGAGCGGAGGCAGGACCTGGTCTGTAACCGGTACAGGCTACGAACCGGATGGGCAGTTCTACAGCGGGGAGGAAAGGGTCTCGCCGAATAACCAGAAAGCTCTCAATCAGTTACTGACATTCGGGATGCTCTGTAACCACGCTGAAATAGTCACCAGGGATAATAGCTTTGCAGTGGATGGTGATCCAACTGAAGGGGCCCTCCTGGTCGCCGGATTAAAAGCTGGATTAAACAGGGAACTCCTGCTGCAAAAATTTAAAATTATTAAAGAGTTTCCATTTGATTCTACGAGGAAGATGATGACCGTCATCGTAATCGATCAAAATGGAAAACAATTTTCGGTAACTAAAGGAGCTCCTGATGTGCTTGCTGCCAAAAGCGGGTCCATCCTCTGGGATGACAGGCTTCAAATGAAAACGGGTGAAATGTTTAAAGAGGTAGAGTCGGCAATCGGTGAAATGTCATCAAATGCCCTTAGAAATATCGCGATTGCTTATAAACCGCTAAATGGTATCAAGGCTGAAACATTAAATGAAAAAGACGTCGAAGAAGGATTTACTTTCATCGGGCTTCAAGGCATGATCGATCCGCCAAGACCGGAAGTGAAGCAGGCAGTCAGGGAATGTAAGGCTGCAGGGATCAAAACGGTAATGATAACGGGAGACCATGTCTTGACCGCAAAAGCCATCGCCGCCCAGTTAGGAATTTTGAAAAAGAATGATAAAGTGCTCGATGGTAAAGCATTGAATGAAATGGACGTGGAAGAACTGCAGGAAGTGGTAGAAGATGTCTCTGTATTTGCCCGTGTATCCCCCGAGCATAAATTGAAAATTGTCAAGGCTTTACAAAACCGCGGGCATGTGGTTGCCATGACAGGGGACGGCGTGAATGATGCCCCGGCGATAAAATCAGCTGATATCGGTGTGGCTATGGGGATTACCGGAACGGACGTGGCCAAGGAATCATCATCCCTTGTCCTGCTTGATGATAATTTTGCAACGATAAAATCTGCCATTCAGGAAGGGCGCAACATATATGAAAATATCAGGAAGTTCATCAGGTACCTCCTCGCCTCCAATGTAGGGGAAATCCTGGTCATGCTTTTTGCCATGCTGCTGGCACTTCCGCTTCCGCTTGTACCTATTCAGATATTATGGGTCAATCTTGTCACCGACGGACTTCCTGCAATGGCCCTTGGTCTTGATAAACCGGAAGACGATGTAATGAAGAGAAGACCGCGGAACATGAATGAAGGAGTATTTGCAAGAGGGCTTGGGTGGAAGGTGGTTTCCAGGGGGTTCCTGATCGGTCTTGTCACCCTCTTCGCATTCATACTCGCTTACAAGGCTCATCCGGATCATCTTGCCTATGCCCAAACGGTGGCTTTTGCAACGTTGGTAATGGCTCAATTGATTCATGTATTCGACTGCCGCAGTGAAGTATCGGTATTTTCAAGGAATCCATTCGGCAATATGTATCTTGTCTGGGCCGTCCTTTCATCGCTTGTATTGATGCTGCTGGTCATTTACATCCCGTCCCTGCAGCCGATTTTCCATACCGTCCCGATCCAGCTGAAGGACTGGATGCTGATCATCGGATTAAGCTCGGTACCGACGTTTTTGCTTGCGGGGTCATTTTTTGCAAGAAAAAAATAGTGGAATGTGGTATAATCCAAAAGGTAATAGAGTTTTGTCCTCTATTACCTTTTTTCATATAATCCGACTGTTCATTTTGATTCCCGAGAGGAAAGTAATCCGGGAGTTTTTAAATACATATCGAACAACATTACATACACTAATAAACACAGGGATTGGAAGTGAGCGTAATGGTTGTCAGCATGACAGGCTTTGGAAGAAGCAATCTGGATTCAGGACTACATACTGTAACAGTCGAAATGAAATCGGTGAATCACAGGTTTCATGAGTGTACGATCAGGCTGCCCCGGCAGCTGATGAAGCTTGAAGAAAAAATCAAGAAACAGATTTCAGGATTTATCAAGAGAGGGAAGGTGGATATTTTCATCACCATTTCCGGTGAGGGTCTTGTACATAGGAATCTTCATATTGACTGGAAACTCATTCAAGATTATTATCAGTTAGTACATGAAGTCAAAGACCGCTTCTCCTTGAAGGGTGAAGTGGAACTTGATCAGTTATTATCACGGGAAGAGTTCATCACGATCGAAGAGATGGAAGAAGAAAACGAAGAACTTGAACAAATGGTTTTGAATGCGGTGCTGATGGCTGCAAGGGAATTAAAGGAAATGAGGCTGAAAGAAGGGGAGGCACTTGAAGAGGATTTCCATCTTCACTTGGATCATTTCGAACAAAAAGTCTCCGAACTCAGCGGTATTTCCCCGCGTGTCATTCTTGAATACAGGGAGAGACTCAAAAAGAAAATGACAGAATACAGTGAAGGTGCGATTGATGAAGCCCGTTTGATGAATGAAGTGGCCATCATGGCGGACAAGTCGGATATCACGGAAGAATTGACCCGCTTGAAAAGTCATATCCTTTATTTCCGTTCCACTTTGGTTCTCGGTGAACCCGTTGGCCGAAAACTGGATTTCTTGATCCAGGAGATGAACAGGGAAGTGAACACCATTGGTTCCAAGTCGAATGATTCCAGCATCACTGCACTGGTGGTGGAATTAAAGTCAACGCTTGAAAAGCTTCGGGAACAAGTACAAAATGTTGAATAAGAAGTTTAGTTTACCCTCCATACGGAGAAACTAAGCTATTGATTAGGAGGAGCGTCATGTCTATTAAGCTCATCAATATAGGATTTGGAAATATTGTATCAGCTAACCGGATCATCTCGATTGTAAGTCCTGAATCTGCACCGATCAAGCGTCTGATTCAAGATGCAAGGGACCGCGGTACTTTAGTGGATGCTACATACGGAAGGAGAACGAGGGCGGTCATCATCACAGACAGTGATCACGTGATTCTCTCGGCTGTCCAACCGGAAACCGTTGCTCACCGCTTAACAGATAAAGATGATTTGCAAGAAGAAGGGCAGGGTAAATAAATGAATGAAAAAGGATTGCTGATCGTGCTATCCGGTCCATCCGGAGTCGGCAAAGGGACAGTGCGTAAAGCGATTTTTTCCCAGGAAGATACGAAATTTGAATATTCCATTTCAATGACGACCCGCAAGCCGCGGGAAGGTGAAGTTGACGGGATTGATTATTTCTTTAAATCCAGGGAAGAGTTTGAGGCGCTGATCGAACAGGGCAAGCTTCTTGAATACGCAGAATTTGTAGGGAATTATTACGGCACTCCTGTCGACTATGTACGTGAAACGATCAATAACGGCAGGGATGTATTCCTTGAAATCGAAGTGCAGGGAGCACAGCAGGTACGGGACAAATTTCCGGAAGGCCTGTTCATTTTCCTCGCCCCGCCCAGCCTTTCCGAACTTCAGAACCGCCTTGTGACAAGAGGGACTGAAACAAATGAAGTTATCCAGGGAAGATTGAATACTGCCAGGAAAGAAATTGAAATGATGAATCTATATGATTATATTGTAGAAAATGACAAGATCGAAAACGCCGTTGAAAAAATAAACTCGATCGTGCAGGCGGAGCACTGCAAGCGGGAAAGAGTTCAACAACGATACATTAAAATGCTGGAGGTTGAATAGATGTTATATCCATCCATTGACTCATTGATGAAAAAAATCGATTCCAAATATTCTTTAGTAAGTGTAGCTGCCAAGCGGGCAAGAAATCTGCAGGATACCGGGGATTTCCGCCTCGATAAGTATTCTTCACAAAAATTCGTTGGCAAAGCGCTTGAAGAGATACATGCAGGTCAACTATCCATGAAAGAAAGAGATGAAAAAGCTGTTTACTCTGATGAGTAAAAAAGATCATTCACCTTTATGAAAAATCCGAGGGTTGACCCGGAAGATTTTATAAATCTTTCCGGGACAGCCCTATTTTCTTTTTTACTCAAAATCCTTCATAATATAAGAAAGAATTAAGAACTGGGGGAACGTTCGATGAATCAGGGGAAAAAGATTCTATTATGTGTAACCGGTGGGATTGCCGTTTATAAAGCCGCGGCTCTGACAAGTAAGCTCGTACAAAGCGGTGCGGAGGTTAAAGTCATGATGACGGAATCCGCTCAGAAATTTGTCACACCTCTTACGTTTCAGGCCCTTTCAAGACAGGATGTCTACTGGGATACGTTTGATGAAAAGGATTCTTCTAAAATAGCACATATCGATTTGGCCGACTGGCCTGACCTTGTCCTGGTTGCCCCGGCGACTGCGAATATAATCGGGAAGCTGTCGAATGGCATTGCGGATGATATGATTTCGACCACTCTGCTCGCTGCGACTGCACCTGTGTGGGTTGCCCCGGCAATGAACGTACATATGTATGACCATCCTGCAGTACAGCGGAATATCCAGAGGCTGTATGACGACGGATGCCGTTTTATAGAACCGGGCGAAGGTTATTTAGCCTGCGGGTATGTCGGGAAAGGAAGACTCGAGGAACCCGAAAGGATCGTGGAACTCATCCATGACCACTTCACTGAAAAGGTGACGGAACAAAAGCTGCTTGAAGGGAAACGCGTTGTGATTACTGCCGGCCCTACAAGGGAAATGGTGGATCCTGTCCGCTTCTTCACCAACCGGTCAACGGGAAAGATGGGCTATGCATTGGCAGATGCCGCTTTGCAGCTTGGAGGGGAAGTTACATTGATTTCAGGTCCCGCTGATTTATCCCCGCCAAGAGGAGCCGATTTTATACAAGTGAATTCTGCGGAGGAAATGTATGAGGCCGTCCATGCCGTATTCAATCAAGCGGATATCGTGGTCAAGAGTGCTGCGGTAGCGGATTACAGGCCAAAAGAAATCCTCGATCAAAAATTAAAGAAGAAGGAAGGCAGTCTGGTGCTGGAATTTGAACGGACCAGGGATATTCTTAAAAGTCTTGGCGAACGTAAAGACGGACAATTTTTAATCGGGTTCGCAGCGGAAACAACCAATGTTGAGGAATACGCTAAAGCGAAGCTGCATAAAAAGAATGCGGATATGATTGTCGCTAATAACGTGAAAGAAGCAGGGTCAGGGTTTGGAACAGAAACGAATAAGGTATCCATCATCACGCCGGATTCCGTCCGTCACTTGCCGCTGCTTTCAAAACAGGAAGCTGCAAAGGAAATCTTCAAGGCAGCCGTTCAGCAAATGAGGGGGCAGCATGAAGAACGTAGCTAGTGTCATAGTCGATGTTCCAGCCATGCAGACAGACCGCACCTACGATTATCTTGTACCTGAAGAATGGATGGGAAGCATTTTACCGGGAATGAGAGTCGTCGTCCCATTTGGTCCGAGAAAAATTCAGGGATTCGTGATGGAACTTAAAGAAAAAAGTGAGGTTTCCAAGCTCAAAGCAATCTCTGAACCAATGGATCTTGTTCCAGTTCTGAATGAAGAGCTTTTATTATTGGGAAACTGGCTCACTGACAAAACCTTATGCTTTAAAATATCTGCGTTTCAAGCGATGCTCCCAGCGGCCATGAAAGCAAAATATGAGAAATTTTTCAGGTTGGAAGAGATGACAACATTGGAAGAACTCCCCGACCCCTTGACCGGTCTTTTTAAAATAAACAGTGAAGTGTCATGGAAGTCTGCTCAAGAGACCGAAATCCTTCCGCTTATTCAAAAACAGGTGAAACGGGGAAAGATTGATGTCATTTATAAAGTCAAAGCCAAAGGAAAGAAAAAAACGGTAAGAAAAGTCCTGCCTGATTTCACGATGGAGGAGCTTGATCGGATCCTTGAAAGTCTGCCGCCGCAAGCCAGCAAACAAAAAGAAGTCTTAAATTATGTAGCTGCAAACGAGGGCACCCCATTACTCTTCAATCAAATCATTGAGGGTGCAGGGACGACAGCGTCCACCATCAAAGCGCTTGTGAAAAAAGGCCTGCTGGCTGAAAGAGAGGAAGAAGTATACCGTGATCCATTTGAAGACCGGTTATTTGAACAGACCTCTCCGCTGCCTCTGACGGAGCAGCAGTCGCAAGCAATCAAACCGGTCCTCGACGTGATCGATCAAAACCTTCACCGGACGTTTCTTCTTTATGGGGTGACAGGAAGCGGTAAGACAGAAATTTATCTTCAATCCATCCAGCGGGTATTGGAAGAAGGAAAAGAAGCGATTGTACTCGTACCCGAGATTTCACTTACCCCGCAAATGGTCCATCGCTTCAAAGGAAGATTCGGTGACGATGTTGCCGTCCTTCACAGCGGCTTATCGGTAGGAGAAAAATATGATGAATGGAGAAAGATCCAGAGAAAAGAAGTGAAAGTGGTGGTGGGCGCACGATCCGCTATATTTGCACCTTTTGAAAATCTCGGGATCATCATCATCGATGAAGAACACGAGACAAGCTACAAGCAGGAAGAAAACCCCCGCTATCATGCCAGGGATGTGGCGGTAGAAAGGGCGGGTACACATAATTGCCCCGTCATTCTGGGGAGCGCGACGCCTTCTTTGGAGTCCTTTGCCCGTGCATCAAAAGGGGTTTATCAATTGTTGACATTAAATAAGCGGATGAATGACGGGGACCTGCCTAAAGTATCGGTCGTGGATATGAGGGAGGAATTAAGGAACGGAAATCGTTCAATGTTCTCGCAGGAACTGTTTGATAAGCTTCAGACCCGGCTTGAAAAAGGGGAGCAGACTGTACTTTTCTTAAACAGGAGAGGTCATTCATCATTTATCATGTGCAGGGACTGCGGTTTTGTCGTCCAGTGCCCGAATTGTGATATTTCACTGACATACCACCGCTTTTCAAATGGGATGAAGTGCCATTATTGCGGGTATGAAGAAAGTGTACCGAATACTTGCCCGGAATGCACAAGTGAGCATATCCGCTACTTTGGAACCGGTACCCAGAAGGTAGAAGAGGAGCTGACCAAACTTCTTCCGGGAGCACGAATCATCCGGATGGATGTGGACACTACGAGCAGGAAGGGATCGCATGAAAAACTGCTTACTGCGTTCGGGGAAGGAAAGGCAGATATCCTGCTTGGCACTCAAATGATCGCCAAAGGTCTTGATTTTCCGAATATCACTTTGGTCGGTGTCCTGAGTGCCGATACGATGCTTCATTTACCTGATTTCCGTGCAGCGGAAAAGACCTTTCAGCTCCTTACCCAGGTAAGCGGACGAGCCGGCCGGCACACTCTGCCGGGGGAAGTGGTGGTCCAAACCTATACCCCCGAGCATTATTCAATCGAACTGGCGGCAGAGCATGATTATGACCGGTTTTATCTGCAGGAGATGTCGATGAGGAAAATGGGGGCATATCCACCTTTCTATTACATCACCATGATTACATTGAGTCATGAAGATTTAATGAAAGTCGTTGGAATCGCTGAAAAATTATCTGCTTTTGTCCGGTCGCGTCTGTCCGATTCCACGATCATCCTTGGTCCGGCAGCTTCTCCGATCCCCCGGATAAAAAATAGATATCGTTACCAATGTTTGATAAAATACAAGCGGGAACCGAATCTCACTCCCACACTAAAAACAGTGCTGGATCAATTTCAGCAGCAGTATGCATCTGGAGGGTTAACAATCTCCATTGATGTAAACCCTTATATGATGATGTAAAGTACTATAGAAAGTCGAGGATACACATGGCCATACTACCGATTGTAATGCATCCTGATCCCATTTTAGAAAAAGAATGTGAGAAGGTAACTGCATTTGATAAGAAATTAAAAAAACTGCTCAATAATATGTACGACACAATGATCGAAGCAGACGGCGTCGGACTCGCAGCACCGCAGGTAGGTGTAGATCTTCAGGTTGCCATTGTCGATATCGGCGATGACAGCGGCACGATCGAGTTGATCAATCCTGAAATCGTAGAAGGTGATGGGACACAGACCGATCTGGAAGGATGCCTGAGTTTTCCCGGTCTGTATGGAGAAGTTACACGTCCGTCTTCGATCAAAATACGAACGTTTAACAGAAAAGGAAAGCTAATCGAATTCCATGCAAAAGATTTCCTGGCACGCGCCATACAGCACGAAATCGATCATCTGCATGGGGTCCTTTTCACAACGAAAATTGAAAAATATATTACTGAAGAAGAACTGGAAGGGTATGAAGCGTAATGACAAAGATTGTTTTTATGGGAACACCGGATTTTTCAGTGCCGGTCTTGCAGGCATTGCTGGAGGAAGATTATGAAGTGACAGCAGTGGTCACCCAGCCGGACAGGCCTGTCGGAAGGAAGCGTGTGTTGACTCCCCCGCCTGTTAAAGCAGAGGCAGTGAAGCACGGGATCCCGGTTTACCAGCCGGAGAAAATCAGGAACCAAGAAGATTTGGATGAAATTCTTGCATTGGGACCAGAACTGATCGTAACCGCTGCATTCGGCCAGATCCTTCCCAAGGAACTGCTGGAAGCCCCTGAATACGGATGTATCAATGTCCATGCCTCACTGCTCCCGGAGCTGAGAGGCGGTGCGCCGATCCACTACTCCATTATTCAGGGCAAGGAAAAAACAGGAGTCACGATCATGTATATGGTTGAAAAGCTGGATGCGGGTGATATGATCAGTCAGGTTGAAGTTGAAATCGAAGAAAAGGATCATGTCGGAACACTCCATGACAAACTGAGTGCTGCGGGTTCCAAGCTTTTGATCGAGACCCTGCCTGACTTACTGGCAGGAAAGATGTCCCCGGTGAAACAGGATGATTCAAAAGCGACATTTGCCCGCAATATCAAGAGAGAACAAGAAAAGATCGACTGGTCGAAATCAGGAGAAGAAATCTATAACCATATCAGGGGGATGCACCCTTGGCCGGTTGCCTACACCACACTGGACGGCTCGGTCATGAAGATATGGTGGGGTGAAAAAGTCAGCAGCCGTTCCTCGAGTCCTGGTGAAATCACCGGGGTGGAAAAGGACGGCTTCATCGTATCGACCGGAAACGAAACAGCAATAAAAATAACAGACCTGCAGCCTTCAGGAAAGAAAAGGATGAGTGCTGTCGATTACCTCCGTGGTGCAGGAGCTCATTTAGAAGAAGGAATGAAGTTAGGAGAATAAGATGAGTAAAAAAAAGAAAACTGTCAGGGAAGCTGCACTGGATGTCATTGGGGCGGTCGAGAAGAATCAATCATACAGCAATCTGCTATTGAACTCGGTAATTGAAAAAAATGAGCTTCCCCAAAAAGATATCGGCCTTTTGACGGAACTGACATACGGAACGATACAGAGAAAGCTGACATTGGATTATTTTCTTGCCCCCTTCATAAAGGGGAAGCTTGATGACTGGGTCAGGCAATTGTTACGATTATCCCTCTACCAGATTGTGTATCTTGACCGGATCCCTGACAGGGCGGTGCTGCATGAAGCAGTCGAGATTGCTAAGAAAAGGGGTCATAAGGGGATTTCGGGTTTTGTGAACGGTGTCCTGCGCTCGATTCAGAGAAAAGGGGTTCGTTCCCCGGAAGAGATTAAAGATCCGATCGAAAGGGTTTCTATAGAAACAAGTCATCCCTTCTGGCTGGTGAAACGCTGGGCGGATCAGTTCGGATTGGAAAAGACTAGGGAAATGTGCGAAATGAACCTGGTGGCTCCAAAACAGACAGCACGTGTAAATGTAACAAAATTGTCCAGGGAGGAATTGATACATAACTTAAGCGGAGAAGGCGTAGAAGTGAAGCCGAGTCCGGTCGCGAAAGAAGCTGTTCAAACACTGCGCGGCAATCTGGTGAAGACGGAAGCCTACCGGAACGGAGAGCTGACCATCCAGGATGAGAGCTCCATGCTGGTTGCGCATGCCCTGGATTTAAAAAAGGACATGAAGGTCTTGGATGCATGCGCTGCACCTGGCGGTAAAACGACTCACATTGCTGAACTTCTTGGAGGGACTGGAGAAGTTCAGGCCCTTGATTTGCACAAGCATAAAGTAAAGCTGATTGATGAGAATGCATCACGGCTCGGACTTGCAAATGTTTTCACAGAGACAATGGACAGCAGAAAAGCCGGTGAGAAATTCAAAAAGGGAAGCTTTGACCGGGTCTTGGTGGATGCCCCTTGTTCCGGTCTCGGGGTGCTTCGAAGAAAACCTGATATCAAATATGCAAAGAAGGAAGAAGATCTGCATTCTCTTCAAAAAATTCAGCTCGACATATTATCAGCGGTAGCCCCCCTGCTCAAAGATGGCGGGGTTTTGGTATACAGTACATGCACAGTTGACAAGAATGAAAATGAAGGGACAGTACGCTCATTCTTGAGTGACCATCCTGAATTTGAAGCATATCCTCTTAATCTTCCTGAGGCAGTACAAGCCTTTAAAGAAGGCAATGAACTTCAAATATTCCCACAGGATTTTGGTGGCGACGGTTTTTACATTTCCAGCTTCATCAAAAAGGGGTCTTAAACGAAAACCATCTTATTTTGAAAGAATTTATACTTTGCAAGCAGGAAAACGCCAGATATAAGTCGTACATTTACTAGAAGTACGGCATAACTTTATGGGAAAATTGTAATAATGTTATGTTCCATTTTCTTTTTCCCCATCCGAGTGTCTTTTGGTCCTTGTAATGAACAGGAAGGCTGGAAAAGATGATGGAGCTTCTGCATAGGGGAGCGGAAAGAAGAGAAGAGGTGACCTAGTGAAAACTGTTTTTTATACGGATAAAGGGAAAGTTCGTCAGCATAACGAAGACAGTGTCGATATATTCAAAAATTCACATGGAGACTATCTCGCAGTTGTAGCTGATGGTATGGGCGGACATCGTGCAGGTGATGTGGCAAGTCAATTGGCTATTACCAGCTTAAAGGACATGTGGAAAAATACAGAAAAATTCGAGACTGCAGACCAGGCTGAAAATTGGTTAAAAACGACTATTAACGAAGTGAATAAAGAAGTTTATAGTTATTCTCAATCCCATAGAGAATGTGAAGGGATGGGGACGACGCTGGTGGGTGCAATCTGCACTTCCCTGTTTGCAACCATTGTCAACATAGGTGACAGCAGAGGTTATATTTTAAATGAAAACGGATTTCATCAACTGACGGAGGACCATACTTTAGTGAATGAACTGGTCAGAAGCGGTGAAATATCCAAGGAAGATGCCGAGCACCATCCAAGGAAAAATGTAATCTTGAGAGCAATCGGGACTGAAACCTCAATCACGATGGATATCAAGACGATCATGTTTGAAGATGATGATGTTTTGCTTTTATGCTCAGATGGTTTATCGAATAAAGTTTCAGAACAAGAAATGAAAGAGATCTTATCAAATGATGACTCTCTCGAGAAAAAAGGCGAGAAGCTCGTTCATTTGGCTAACGATTACGGCGGGGAAGATAATATCACCGTCCTGATTGTCGAGTATGCCGCTGAAACGGAAAGCGGGTGATAGTAAATGATGAATGGAAAGCGCATCAGCGGCCGATACAGGATCATTAAACTGATCGGCGGCGGAGGGATGGCCAACGTATATCTTGCACATGACATGATCCTCGATCGTGAAGTGGCCATCAAGATGCTTCGAATGGATTTTGCCAATGAAGAGGAATTTATCAAACGGTTCCAGCGTGAGGCCCAATCTGCAACGAGCCTTGTTCACCCGAATATCGTAAGCATCTATGATGTCGGGGAAGAAGATGATCTTTATTATATAGTAATGGAATATGTACAAGGCATGACCTTGAAACAGTACATACAGCAGCATTCACCTGTAGATATCGATAAGGCTCTGGACATAATGAAACAGCTGACCCTGGCTATTTCACATGCCCATCAGAATCATATCGTCCACCGGGATATCAAGCCACATAACATATTGATCGATGATGAAGGAACGGTAAAGATCACTGATTTCGGTATTGCGATGGCTCTCAGCGCCACGTCCATCACCCAGACAAATTCAGTGCTCGGCTCTGTACATTATCTGTCGCCTGAGCAGGCGAGAGGCGGAATGGCAACGAAAAAGTCGGACATTTATTCGCTTGGAATCGTCATGTTCGAACTTTTGACCGGACGTCTCCCATTTTCAGGCGAGTCAGCCGTTTCAATCGCATTGAAGCACTTGCAGTCGGAAACCCCGTCCCTGCGGAGATGGAACCCGGACATCCCGCAAAGTGTGGAAAATATAGTTCTCAAAGCTACTGCGAAGGATCCATTCAGGAGATATGAAAGCCTGGAAGAGATGGACGAAGATCTGTTAACGGCCCTTGACCCTGACCGAATGAACGAACCCAAATTCTCTGTTCCGATGGATGATGAAGCCACCAAGGCAATCCCCGTCATTACAGATGATCAAGGTTCTACAAATCTTGACGATACGATCATTCATACTCAGTCAAGTCCCGATACCAAGCCGGCAGAACCTGTCAAAGCTGACAAGGGCGCCAAACCAGCTAAAGGGAAAAAGAAGAAAAAGCCCAAAGATAAAAAGAAGAGAAAGTGGCCGGTGCTGATCATCAGCTTGTTCTTTTTGCTTATTTTACTGGGTGTTGCTGCGGTGACATTTGTTCCGAAACTGCTGGGACCTAAGGAGATAGAGGTTCCGAAAGTTGAAGGAAAAGAGCCAACTGAAGCTGTTTCAATCATTGTATCAGCAGGATTCGTGGTCGGAGATACTAAAAAGGTATCCAATGAAGAGATAGAAGAAGGGCTAGTGATCAGAACAAATCCTAAGGAAGGCCGTATGGCAAATGAGGGTTCTTCAATAGATATTTACGTAAGCACTGGCAAAGAAAAAGTTGAGGTACAGGACTTAAAAGGAAAAAACTATGATGAGGTTGTATCCGATCTTGAAGAACAGGGCTTTACTGTAAAGAAAGAAGAAGAACCATCAAATGAGGAAGATGAGGGAGTAATTTTAGATCAGGATCCTTCCCCTGGAGCTGAAGTTGTTGCAAATGAAACAACAATTACGCTTACAGTAAGTACAGGGCCTTCTTCATTTGAATTGCTTGACTTGAGAGACATGAGTCAAAAAGTACTGGATGATTATGCAAATTCCCGAGGCATTTCTATTGTAACTTCTGAGGAACAGTACTCGGATGAGATAGCTGAAGGACATGTTATTTCTCAAAGTACAAAACCCGGTACTCCTACATTCCCGGGAGACGAAGTCTTTGTAGTGGTATCCAAGGGACCAGAGCCAGCTAAAGATAAAGAAGTACCACTTGAAATCGAAGTCCCATATGAAGGGGACGGAACAAAACCTCAGATTGTGGAAATCTTCATCGAAGACAAGGACAGTACGTATGAAGACAGTGAAGAAAAAACTGGAATAACGGAAGATACCAAATTCACATTGAACTTCTTACTGGAAGATGGCATGCAGGGAAAATATAGAATACTTGTAGACGATCAAGAGTATAAAACTGGAACCGTGGAGTATCCTAAAGACGAATAATAAGCGAGCGGGACTGTACCCCGGGTTAATGTTGACCTAAGGGGACAGTCCTCTTGTTTTCCTTTATAATGAAATTATGATATAAAATGAAGGTATACATACGTGAATGTTTAAAGATCTAAAGGAGGTCCCGAATGGCAGAAGGGAAAATTATCAAAGCGTTAAGCGGGTTTTACTATGTTCTTTCGGAAGGACAAATTACTCAATGCCGCGGCAGGGGGGTTTTTCGGAAGAATAAGGTGACCCCGCTTGTAGGGGATTATGTGGAATTCCAGGCAGATAACGAAACCGAGGGCTATATATTGAAGGTGTTTGAACGTAAAAATGAGCTGGTGCGCCCTCCGATCGCGAACGTGGATCAGGCCATTTTGGTTTTTTCCGCCAGGGAACCGGATTTCAGCACAGGTTTACTGGACCGTTTCCTTGTTTTGGTCGAAAGTAAGGAAATCGACCCGCTTATCTGCATCACGAAAATGGACTTGCTGAAACCAGATGAAATACATGAAGTAGAAAAGTATGCAGAGCAATATCGTTCTTTCGGATACGAAGTGGTGGTCACCTCATCTAAGACTGAACAGGGAATAGAAGAGCTTGCCCCTTACATAAAAGATAAGACCTCTGTATTTGCAGGGCAGTCGGGAGTAGGGAAATCAAGCTTATTGAACGTGATCAAACCTGAACTCGAATTGAAAACAGCCATGATCTCATCCCATTTGGGGAGGGGAAAGCATACGACCCGCCACGTGGAACTGATTCATATCGGGGATGGCTTGGTGGCTGACACACCAGGCTTCAGTTCCCTGGAGTTTACGGACATCGAAATTGAAGACCTGCCGCTCTGTTTTCCGGAAATGGTGGAAGCATCCGGGCAGTGTAAATTCAGGGGATGCCTTCACATCAACGAGCCGAAATGCGCAGTGAAAAAAGCAGTAGAGACAGGGGACATACCAGGCTACCGGTATGATCACTACCTGACATTCCATCAGGAAATAAAAGACAGAAAGCCGAGGTATTAAGAAATGAAGATAGCACCATCAATACTTTCTGCAAATTTTGCAGAGCTGGGGAAAGAAATCAAGGATGTCGAAAATGGGGGAGCCGATTACATCCATATCGATGTGATGGACGGCCATTTCGTTCCCAACATCACAATGGGTCCGATGGTTGTCAAAGCGGTACGCCCGCTCACTGACCTGCCGCTGGATGTACACCTGATGATTGAGGATCCGGACCAATATATCGAGGCGTTTGCCGATGCCGGAGCGGACTATATCACCGTTCACGTCGAGGCGGCCGCCCACCTTCATAGAACGATTCAGCTGATCAAAAGCAAAGGTGTAAAAGCCGGTGTCGTCTTAAACCCGGCCACCCCTGCCGAATGGGTGAAACCGGTCCTGCAGGATATCGACATGGTCCTGTTAATGACGGTTAACCCCGGCTTTGGCGGACAGTCATTCATCCCATCTGTCGTACCTAAAATAAAGCAGATCCGCAGCTGGGCAGAGGAAGTCAATCCGAATCTTGAGATCGAAGTGGACGGCGGTATCAATTCGGAAACAGCAGCCATGTGTGCGGAAGCGGGAGCTGATGTATTTGTTGCCGGCTCAGCCATTTATAATAAAAGTGACAGAGGGGCTGCGATCCAAGAATTAAGAAAATCGCTGTCCAACTAATGTAACGGACTGATCCAGTAATATCTGGATCAGTCTATTTTATATAGGAGAGGTGAACGTAAATGGATTTTTGTATAGTAGCCGGGGGGCCGGAAAGATATTTGCCCGATTTGAAAAAATACCATAATGAAAATGTGAAATGGGTGGGGGTGGACCGGGGAGTATTCACCCTTCTGGAAAACGGCCTGGAAGCAGAGGGTGCGTTTGGTGATTTTGATTCAGTGAGTACAGATGAATGGTCAATGATCACTGAACGGGTCAAAAAAGTAAACACCTATAAACCGGAAAAAGATGAAACCGATTTAGAGCTTGCCTTGAATTGGGTGCTCTGCCAAAAACCTGACTCCATCAAAATATTCGGGGCAACAGGAGGACGTCTCGATCATTTCATGGGGAATGTACAATTATTGATGCTGCCGGCCCTTTTGGAGTCAGGAATAAAGAGCGAATTGATCGATGTGCAAAACCATCTTTGGATCACAAAGGCAGGAAAACACGAAGTCGTTGAACTCCCTTCCCATCAGTATATTTCGTTTGTCCCCATGACTGGAACCGTAGAAAATCTGACCCTCACCGGCTTCAAATACCCGTTAAAAAACCGGAATATTTTCCGCGGATCAACACTATGTATTAGTAATGAACTTATACAATCATCTGGTACTTTTTCTTTTACAAATGGCATATTAATGGTGGTAAGAAGCAGCGACCATGCTTCTTGATCCAATTCAAAAAGAAGACGTACTTACATGCAACGGCTTGAATAGACTATAACGATGTCAAGCAAAACATTATGTTCTTTAGATTGCGGGGAGGGACTAAAATGCGATTTTATACAATCAAATTACCTAAGTTCTTGGGCGGGCTTGTTCGGGCGATGTTAGGAACTTTCAAAAAGGAATAATGATGGGATTGAAGGCAGCACGGGGCTGTCTTCTTTTTTTTGAGTTGATGGAAAGTTTGCGGTGCTTTGGTGATTCTGTTATCTTTCCTTTTTTACGTTTTAAAAAGAGCTTATTTGGGATGAAGGCAGAGGTATTGGGTTAGAAAAATGAGAAAGTAATCTCATTAGGGCGTAAAAGGGATTTTTTAAGGATAAATGGATCGTTGGTTATATACCCTGTCAGGTGTTTGTGATCCAAGTTTCAGGATTTACGATCCACTTTTCAAAAATACATGCCATTTTTCGAATTTACAAGCCAGATTTCGAAAATACGATCCACTTTTCAAAAATACGATCCACTTTTCAAAAATACGAGCAACTTGTCGAAAAATCTTTACGCTGCCCAGGGCTTTAATAGCGGTAAGCCGCCATTATGGCTGGTTTGGTGGTTTGGGTGCCTATATCATTTTGACTGATATCCCGTTTTCATGGGGGCAGGAGCGGAATCTTTTAATTTTGCCCTGTAATCTTTGAATTCGTGCCGTTAATCTTCTAATTTACAACATTAATCTTTGAAGTTTCCCCCATAATCTTTCGATTTCACCAATTATTTCATCAATAGGGAAAATATGGTATTAAATTACCTCTTCCCAATATCATATAACTGCCTAGGACCACCCGGCAGGCGAAATCATCACCTATCCTTTGAAACACAAGCCGCCGTAGCTATTCAACCTGCATAGCTACGGCGGCTAGAGACTCGAGACATAAGCCAAGCTTGTCGTCTCTGAACGAGCCGCCTCCGCTTTTCTAGCTGTCCAGCTCCAGTGGTCTGCTCCCGTTTGGAAATTAACCTTCGGCTTTTGAGGCGAAAAGCGCCTCTAAAGCCAAAGAACATTTTTCAAAGGGAGCAAAACGCCCACTTCCGCTTTTCTCGTTGTCCAGCTCCGGCGGCTAGAGACTCGAGACATAAGCCATGCCATCCAAAAAGGCAAAACCCCGCCTTTCCGGCTGCCCTGTCTTATGCTTGTCGTCTCTGAACGAACCGCCTCCGCTTTTCTAGCTGTCCAGCTCCAGTGGTCTGCTCCCGTTTGAAAATTAACCTTTGGCTTTTGAAGCAAAGAACGCCTCTAAAGCCAAAGAACATTTTTCAAAGGGAGCAAAACGCCCACTTCCGCTTTTCTAGCTGTAAAGTATTTTTTCTTGAAAGCTTTTAATTGAACTGTTGCATTATGGGAGCGTGTGTGATAAATTATTAAAGTATCTTTATGATAAAAGTGAAATGTAGAACTGAAATGTAACTTCAGCTTCTTGTTAGTGAGGAGGGAATAGATTATGGCAAAACAATGCGTAGTAACAGGCCGTAAAGCCAGCGCTGGTAACGCTCGCTCTCACGCTATGAATGCGAACAAGCGTACATGGGGTGCTAACCTGCAAAAAGTTCGTATTCTTGTAGACGGTAAACCTAAGAAAGTATGGGTTTCTGCAAGAGCGTTGAAATCAGGTAAAGTTGAGCGTGTATAATACTTAAACAAATGAGGAGACGTCTTTCCAGAAGGGCGTCTTTTTTCTATTTATAAGAGTAATGCGCCGGAAAATGGAAAAAATGAAAGATACTGAGTCCGGAAATAGTGCCTGGCGTATACTTTAGCTTTTAAAAAGTGCATAGTTATAGTAAAATGTTTTTAGCCAAGCATGTATTTAAAGGGGGAGAACATTCCATGTCCATCGAATTGAAAACGCAGTACGGACAAATTGATATTACGAATGATGTCATTGCAATGATTGCTGGAGGTGCAGCGGTGGATTGCTACGGAATTGTTGGAATGGCTTCAAAGAATCAAATAAAAGACGGTTTTACAGATATCCTACGTAAAGAAAATTTCACTCGCGGAGTGATTGTTCGTCAAGATCAAGAGGAAGTACATATTGATATGTATATTATTGTGAGCTATGGTACAAAAATTTCTGAGATTGCTCATAACGTACAATCCAAGGTTAAATATACCCTTGATAAGACCGTCGGCTTGGCGGTAGATTCAGTAAATATTTTTGTACAGGGGGTTCGAGTGACGAACCCGTAGTGAGGAGGAAGATTTGTGTCGATTACATCTTTGGAAGGAAAGCGTTTTGCCGAAATGGTCATCCAGGGGGCTGCAAAGCTTTCTGCCAATGCGCAGCTGGTTGATGCGCTGAACGTATTTCCTGTTCCTGATGGTGATACTGGAACAAATATGAATTTATCAATGACTTCAGGTGCAAAAGAAGTTAAACAAAACACTCAGGAACATATAGGTAATGTTGCTTCTGCACTATCTAAAGGGTTATTGATGGGGGCCAGGGGTAACTCCGGTGTTATCCTTTCCCAGTTATTTAGAGGATTTGGCAAGGCCATTGAAGGCAAAAGTTCTTTGACAAGCAAGGAATTCGCGGATGCTCTGCAGTCAGGAGTGGAAACGGCCTACAAAGCGGTCATGAAACCGGTCGAAGGAACAATTTTGACTGTTGCAAAAGATGCAGCCAAAAAAGGTGTGGATTCAGCACAAAAAGAAAGCGACTTTATCAAGGTCATGCAGGCTATTGTCAATGAAGCAAAGGCTTCTCTCGATCGTACTCCCGACCTGCTACCTGTGCTCAAGGAAGTAGGGGTTGTCGACAGCGGCGGACAAGGATTATTGTTCGTCTATGAGGGGTTCCTGGCTGAATTGAAGGGTGAAAAAGTATCCGATCAGGTCTCTTTGCCGTCCATGAACGATCTTGTGAGTGCAGAACACCATAAGGCCGCCCAGGATTTCATGAGCACCGAGGATATTGAATTTGGTTATTGTACAGAGTTCATGGTTAGATTCGAGGAAGATAAGAAGGCTTTCAATGAAGAAAACTTCCGTAATGACCTTAGCGAATTCGGTGATTCACTGCTTGTAATCAGCGACGATGAGCTGGCAAAAGTGCATATCCACTCGGAACAGCCCGGGAATGTATTAAGCTATGGCCACGAATACGGCAGTCTCATCAATATAAAGATTGAAAATATGAGGCAGCAGCACAGCAGCATCGTTGGCGATTCCCACAAGGCAAAGCCTGAGGCTGCGCCTGTTAAAAAGGAAGTGGACTTTGCCATTGTGACAGTTGCAATGGGTGAAGGAATTTCTGAGCTTTTCAAGAGTATCGGTGCCACTGCGGTAATCGAAGGCGGACAGACGATGAATCCGAGCACAGAAGATATCGTAAGGGCCGTGGAAGAAGTGAATGCCAAGAAAGTCATCATCATGCCTAATAATAAGAATATTATCATGGCAGCGGAACAGGCAGCGGAAGTGATGGGATCAGAAGTTGCTGTCGTACCGACGAAGACTGTCCCGCAAGGAATGGCTGCATTGCTCGCTTTCAACCCAACTGCTTCTGTAGAAGATAATAAAAAGGCGATGAGTGAAGCTTCACAGCATGTGAAGACAGGCCAGATCACTTATGCGGTAAGAGATACGAATATTGACGGCATGGCAATCTCAAAGGATGACTTCATGGGGATCGCTGAAGGCAAAATCGTGATCGCCGAGAAGGATCGTCAACAGACTGCAAAAAGTCTATTGGATGAGATGCTTGATGAAGATTCTGAAATTCTTACGATTCTCTACGGTGAAGATGTGTCCGAAGAGGTTGTAAATTCAATACAGGAATATGTGGAAGAACACTATGAAGATGTGGAAGTGGAAGTTCATAACGGAAAACAGCCACTTTACTCCTATATTTTTTCAGTTGAATAAAAGGATAAAGGGGACAGAGCCAAACATGCGCCTGTCCCCTTATATTATGTTAAAATAGAAGTAGTTTGCTTGTTTAGACAGGGGGAAATCTAGGATGAAGTACAAAAGTGTATTCGATATTATCGGTCCTGTTATGATCGGACCATCAAGCTCCCACACCGCAGGGGCTGCACGGATCGGAAGGATTGCACGCAACCTCTTCCGACGGGAACCAAAGTGGGTGAGGATTTCATTTTACGGTTCTTTTGCGAAAACATACAAAGGGCATGGAACTGACGTAGCGATCATCGGGGGAATACTGGATTACGATACATTCGATGAACGGATCATCCATTCAATCGATCAGGCAAGGGAAAAAGGAATCAGAGTGAAATTTCAGGAAGAGGATGCCGTAACAGATCATCCGAATACGGCCCGTATCCAAATGGGCGATGAACAGGGTGAATTGGAACTTGTCGGTATCTCCATTGGCGGCGGAAAGGTGGAAATCATCGAATTGAATGGGTTTGAACTGAAGCTGTCCGGTCATCATCCAGCCATTCTGGTCGTTCATGATGATCGTTTCGGGGCAATTGCGTCCGTGTCCAATATTCTTGCTAAACATCAACTGAACATAGGCCACATGGATGTTTCCAGAAAAGAGAAAGGCAAGATGGCACTGATGACCATCGAAGTGGATCAACCAATAGATGAAGATGTAATCGAAGAGATTACATCACTCTCCAATATCACACAAGTAACAAGGATCTCAGATTAAACCACTATTTTTATGAGAACGTTTACATCAGCTTTGTAAGGGGGTTTCTATATGTTTAGAAATGTTGCCGAGTTAATCGAACTGGCAGAAAGTCAAAATAAAAAAATATCGGATATCATGATTGAACAAGAAAAGGAATTCACGGGTAAATCATTTGATGTGATCTATGCGCAAATGGAAAAGAACCTGGAGGTCATGGAACAGGCCGTTGCACGCGGATTGGAAGGTGTGAAATCACATTCAGGACTTACAGGCGGAGATGCTGTCCTCCTTCAGAAATATATTGAAAAAGGGAAGTCGTTATGCGGAGACACGATTCTGGATGCAGTCAGTAAAGCAGTTGCCACAAACGAAGTGAATGCAGCGATGGGGACAATTTGCGCGACTCCCACTGCCGGCTCTGCAGGGGTTGTTCCGGGCACGTTGTTCGCAGTGAAAAATAAATTAAATCCTTCCAAGGATGAAATGGTGAGATTTCTATTTACTTCGGGGGCATTTGGCTTCGTTGTTGCAAATAATGCATCAATATCAGGTGCTGCGGGAGGCTGTCAGGCTGAAGTGGGATCGGCAAGCGGAATGGCTGCAGCGGCGATCGTTGAAATGGCAGGCGGTACGCCTAGTCAATCTGCAGAAGCGATGGCCATTACCTTGAAGAATATGCTTGGGCTGGTGTGCGATCCGGTAGCAGGATTAGTGGAAGTCCCTTGTGTAAAACGGAACGCCATGGGGGCCGCCAACGCAATGGTTGCAGCGGATATGGCACTTGCAGGCATCACCAGCCGGATCCCTTGCGATGAAGTGATTGATGCTATGTATAAAATCGGTCAAACAATGCCTGTCGCGTTGAGGGAAACGGCACAAGGGGGATTAGCCGCAACACCTACCGGCAGGGAACTTGAAGCGAAAATTTTCGGAGTTTCTCTGAATAAACGTGAAGATTCCTAAAGAAGGACTGACAATCCAGAACGTAAAGGGGATTGGTGAGGAAACTGCTTTGCAGATGAACCAGATGGGGATACACACGGTTCTGGATTTGTTGGAATACCTGCCGTATCGGTTTGAGGATTACAGACTGAGAGATTTAGAGGAAGTTGCACATGACGAGAGAGTCACGGTAGAGGGGAAAGTTCATTCCGAACCTTCGCTCATGTATTTTGGAAGGAAGAAATCCAGACTTACAGTGAGGCTGCTGGCGGGAAGATATTTAATTCAGGCGGTATTCTTCAATCAGCCGTATCTGAAGAAAAAAATAAATCTGCATGATACCGTCACGGTGACGGGTAAATGGGATAAAAACAGACAGGTCATAACCGTTCAGCATTTCACGGGGGGTCCCCACAACAAAGAGGGGGATTTCGAACCTGTCTATTCATTGAAAGGGAATATTAAAAATCAAACCCTTAGAAAATTCATAAAAAAAGCATTCGATGACTACCATGAGATCATTTCCGAGAATCTGCCTGGCGTCCTCCTCGACAAATATAAGTTGATGAGCAGGTCGGATGCCCTTTACCAAATGCATTTCCCGGCTTCTCCCGCTGATTTGAAACAGGCGAGGAGAAGATTTGTATATGAGGAATTTTTGCTGTTCCAGCTTAAAATGCAGGCACTCAGAAAATTTGAGAGGGAACATTCCAACGGGACCGCCCAGCATTACGATGTAAATAAGATCAAAGCATTCACGGATTCACTCCCATTTCCTTTAACAGGTGCACAAAAAAGGGTTGTGAATGAAATTTCCGCTGATATGAAGTCACCTTTCCGGATGAACAGGCTTCTTCAAGGGGATGTCGGGTCTGGTAAGACTGTTGTGGCTGCTATCGCCTTGTTTTCCTCCGTGACAGCCGGTTATCAAGGGGCTCTCATGGTTCCCACCGAGATACTGGCGGAACAGCATGCAGATTCGATGAGTGAACTTTTATCCCCTGCAGGATTATCGGTCGCGCTGCTGACCAGTTCCGTCAAGGGAAAAAGAAGAAGGCTACTTCTGGAAAAATTGAAAGAGGGAGAAATCGATATCTTAATCGGTACCCACGCCCTGATACAAGATGATGTCGAGTTTAAATCATTGGGTTTGGTTGTTACCGATGAACAGCACCGCTTTGGTGTCAATCAGAGGAGGGTGTTAAGGGAAAAAGGAGAAAGCCCGGATGTCTTATTCATGACGGCCACCCCTATCCCGAGAACCCTTGCCATTACGGTCTTCGGTGAAATGGATGTCAGCATCATTGATGAAATGCCGGCGGGAAGGAAAGAAATTGAAACCTATTGGACCAAGGCAGATACTCTTCCCCGTGTCCTTGGTTTCATGGATAAAGAGCTCGATCAGGGGAGGCAGGCATATGTTATCTGCCCGTTGATAGAGGAATCGGATAAACTTGACGTCCAAAATGCGATCGATGTCTATAATCAGCTCCTTGTTTATTTTGAGGGGCGTTATAAAACCGGGCTCATGCACGGGAGGCTCCATCCGGATGAAAAAGAGGATGTTATGAGACGATTCAGTTCAAATGACATTCAAGTCCTGGTGTCCACTACAGTTGTTGAGGTCGGGGTGAATGTTCCGAATGCCACGTTCATGCTTATCTATGATGCTGAGAGATTCGGCCTGTCTCAGCTTCATCAGCTGCGCGGCCGGGTGGGACGCGGTGAAAACCAATCCTATTGCATTTTATTGGCTGAACCGAAGACGGAGGTCGGTAAAGAGCGGATGAAGATCATGACAGAGACTAACGACGGCTTTGTCCTGAGCGAAAAGGACCTGGAACTGCGGGGGCCGGGGGATTTCTTCGGTAAGAAACAAAGCGGGCTGCCTGAATTCAAGGTAGCTGATATGGTGCATGATTATCGTGCGTTGGAGGTAGCGAGGGACGATGCTTCAGCATTGATCAACTCCAAGGATTTCTGGGAAGATCCGCAGTGGGGACAGCTTCGTTTGTTCCTGTCTGAATCAGGTGTTATGAAAGGTGAAAAGCTGGACTGATAAGGCAGATTGCAAGATTAATTCTTGCAATCTGTTTTTTTAGATTATATACTACTATTAGTACCTAGTACTAATAGTGGACGGTGTTGAATGATGAGACTTTCGAAAAAGGAAAGACAAGCGAATCTATTAGAAACGATTAAAGAGAATCCGTTTATTACTGATGAAGAATTGGCGGAAAGTTTCGGTGTCAGTGTGCAAACCATCCGTCTTGACAGAATGGAGCTCTCGATACCAGAACTTCGGGAACGCATCAAGAACGTTGCGGAAAAATCTTTTGAAGATGAAGTGAAATCCCTGCCTATTGAAGAGGTCATAGGGGAGATTATTGACATAGAACTAGATGAAAGTGCAATATCTATTTTTGATGTGAAGGCTGAACATGTCTTTATACGGAATAGAATTGCAAGGGGGCATCACCTGTTCGCGCAGGCAAATTCCCTTGCAGTTGCAGTCATAAATGATGAACTTGCTTTGACGGCCAAGTCCACTATCCGGTTTACCCGCCCTGTTAAAGAAGGGGAAAGAGTGGTGGCGAAAGCAAAGGTCTTACATATCAAAGATGAAAAGGATCGAACAATGGTAGAGGTGCAGAGTTATGTCGGAGGAGAACTTGTATTCAGGGGCGACTTCGAGATGTACCGTTCCAAAAAACCAGAAAAGGATGAAGCATAGATGAAGTTAGCCGTTGATGCAATGGGCGGAGATCATGCTCCTAAGGAAATCGTCCTCGGTGTAAAGAAGGCCCTGGAAGAATTTCAGGATATTGAAGTTCTCCTTTACGGTGATGAAATTAAAATTAAAGAGTGGCTGCCTTCGCATAAGCGATTGACGATCGTCCATACAGATGAAATGATCGAAGGCACGGATGAACCGGTACGGGCAGTGAAAAGAAAGAAGAATTCATCGATGGTCCTGATGGCAGAGGCCGTGAAAAACGGAGAGGCTGATGCATGCATTTCCGCAGGGAATACTGGTGCACTAATGACAGCAGGTCTATTTATTGTGGGAAGGATCGATGGAATTGAACGTCCCGCCCTTGCCCCGACCCTGCCGACCCTGGATGGGAAAGGCTTCCTGATGCTCGATTTAGGAGCAAATGTGGACGCAAAGCCGGAACACTTGGTTCAGTACTCCATTATGGGCAGTATTTATGCTGAAAAAGTAAGGGGTATAAAAGAGCCGCGCGTCGGCTTACTAAATATCGGGACTGAAGATAAGAAGGGGAACGAACTGACAAAGAAAACGTTCAACCTGATGAAGGATGCCCCTGTGAACTTCATCGGAAATGTCGAATCAAGAGACCTCCTGAACGGTGCTGCGGATGTTGTGGTCACAGACGGGTTCACGGGGAATATGGTGTTAAAGACAATTGAAGGCACCGCCCTCTCAATCTTTTCGCTTCTTAAAAAGACGCTTACTTCTTCCATGAAGAATAAAATCGCGGCCGGCCTTGTGAAAAGTGATTTGAAGGAACTGAAAGGCATGCTCGATTACACAGAGTATGGGGGAGCGGGGTTATTCGGTTTGAAAGCCCCAGTCATCAAAGCCCACGGTTCCTCGAATGAAGTTGCTTTGTTCAATGCGATGAGACAGGCAAGGGATATGGTAAAGAACAACGTTTCAAATACGATCAAAGAAGCTGTAAAAGGAGGAGATGCACATGAGTAAAATTGCATTTGTTTTCCCGGGTCAGGGCTCTCAGACAGTCGGGATGGGAAAGGAACTGGCCGGCAAGTATGAAGAGGTTGGAGAGTATTTCAAGAGAGCGGACGAAAAGCTGGGTGTTGACCTTTCTTCTATTATTTTTGAAGGTCCGCAGGAAGAATTGACTCAAACCACGAATGCGCAGCCTGCTTTACTGACCACGAGTGTTGCGATTCTGGACAGGCTGAAATCAGAAGGGATCGAAGCCGATTATACAGCAGGCCACAGTCTTGGTGAATATTCTGCGCTGGTTGCTGCTGGTGCCCTCTCTTTCGAAGACGCTGTTTATTCAGTCAGAAAAAGAGGGGAATTCATGGAAGAAGCCGTTCCGAGCGGTCAAGGCACGATGGCTGCAGTGCTTGGGATGGACAGGGAATCACTAAAGGAAATTACGCATTCGGTCACAGAAGAAGGTAATCCGGTGGGACTCGCTAATCTCAATTGCCCAGGACAGATTGTGATTTCAGGAACTGTTCAAGGGGTCGAAAATGCTTCTGGACGTGCAAAAGAAGAAGGTGCCAAAAGAGTCATCCCCCTTCAAGTGAGCGGACCTTTCCACTCAGAATTAATGAAGCCTGCAGCTGAGAAATTCGTTTCAATCTTAGATTCGATTGAAATCGGCAATGCAGAGGTACCGGTTATCGCGAACGTTACTGCATCTCCTGTATCAGATGCAGAGGAAATCAAGCGTTTGTTGATTGAACAGCTGTACTCCCCGGTACTATGGGAAGATACGGTAGAAAAGTTATTGGAACTTGGTGTAGATACTTTTATAGAAATTGGTTCGGGTAAAGTATTATCAGGTCTCATCAAAAAAGTGAATCGCAGGGTTAAAACTTACGCGGTCCAGGATGAGGCTTCCTTGACTGAAACGATTGCAAAGTTAAAGGAGGAAGCGTAAATGAAGTTGGAAGGAAAAGCGGCACTTGTTACAGGTGCATCCAGAGGGATCGGAAGAGAAATCGCTCTTGAGCTTGCCCGTGAAGGTGCCATGGTTGCCGTCAACTATTCAGGAAGTGAAGCAAAGGCAAATGAAGTGGTAGATGAAATAAAAAGGTTGGGCAGAGAAGCTTTCGCCGTTCAGTGCAATGTAGCTGACGGTGAATCTGTTCAATCCATGGTGAAAGAAACCATCAGCCAGTTCGGGTCGCTGGACATCCTGGTGAATAACGCAGGAATTACGAAAGATAACTTATTAATGCGCATGAAAGAAAGTGAATGGGATGATGTCATCAATATCAATCTTAAAGGTGTGTTCCTCTGTACAAAGGCGGCAACCCGCCAGATGATGAAACAAAGAAGCGGACGTATCATCAACATCTCATCCATTGTAGGGGTGAGCGGAAATCCCGGACAGGCGAACTATGTGGCTGCCAAGTCAGGTGTCATCGGTTTGACGAAAACTGCTGCCAAGGAACTGGCGCCGCGCGGGATCACGGTAAATGCAGTTGCACCCGGTTTTATTTCAACTGACATGACCGATGAGCTGCCTGAAGATGTACGCAGTGAAATGTTGAAACAGATCCCATTGAACCGTATGGGTGATCCCAAGGATATAGCCGGAGTGGTAAGCTTCATTGCTTCGGATGCCTCTTCTTACATGACAGGGCAGACCCTACATGTCGACGGCGGAATGGTGATGTAATCCATCTCGTACCGGAGGAAATCAGGAAAATGATAAAATTCCTCAGATATGCTTTTCATTCTGGGTGGAAATACTCTATAATACCTTGAGGGGAGGTGACAAAAATGGCAGAAGTATTAGATCGAGTAACAAAAATCATTGTTGATCGTCTTGGTGTAGATGAATCTCAAGTAACTCTTGAAGCTTCTTTCAAAGAAGACTTAGGAGCTGACTCCCTTGATGTAGTTGAGCTTGTTATGGAACTTGAAGATGAATTCGACATGGAAATTTCTGACGATGATGCTGAGAAAATTGGCACAGTGGGTGACGCTGTGAACTACATAAAAGCAAACGCATAATCGTTTTGTTGAATGCAGGTCATTCAACCATTTCAAACTTGGCAGAATTCCTCTGCCAAGTTTTTTGTCTTTTTATTTAAATCTATTTAAGTTGCATTATGAAATTAATTGGAAGAGTGAAGTGGTTCAGGCTGTTGATTGGGGTGCAAGACGAAGACTCATCGTGGGGCTAGCCGCTGGAGCAGGACAGGAGAGGCCATGGGATGCCATGGGATGCCAGGAGCTTACTTCGGGTCCCGCGGAAAGCGAAGTCTTGCACGGAACACAACAGCGGCGTATAGGCATTGACTTCATGGTCAGAATTAAATTAACTTTTGATTATTTGTTTTATTTATCATAAACTTGATAAGTGTATATTTGAGAACCTATAGAGCAAGGTGGAGTGCTTTATGCGAAAGCATAGTAGAAACAAAGGAATGAATAAACAAAAAAACGAGCTGAAATTCAAAAAGTTCCAGGAAGAAATCGGAATCAGATTTCAGGATGAAAAACTTCTGAAGCAAGCATTTACTCATTCATCCTATGTGAATGAGCATCGCAGAAAACCTTATGAAGACAACGAACGCCTAGAATTCCTTGGCGATGCGGTGCTGGAATTGACCGTATCCCAATTCCTCTTTAAAAAATACCCGATGATGTCAGAAGGTGAATTAACCAAACTGAGAGCCGCCATTGTTTGCGAACCCTCATTGGTGAAATTTTCAACAGAGATGAACTTCGGGGAACTGATCCTGTTAGGCAAGGGTGAAGAAATGACCGGCGGAAGGGAAAGGCCGGCTCTTTTGGCTGATGTCTTTGAAGCATTCATCGGGGCTGTATACCTTGATCAGGGTCTAGAGGAAGTGGTCGGCGTTCTTGAAAAAGTTGTCTATCCTAAAATTAATATCGGTGCTTTTTCTCATGTGATGGATTATAAAAGCCAATTGCAGGAATTCGTACAAAGAGGGAATGCAGGCATGATTGAATATGGGATCCTTGAAGAAAGCGGTCCAGCTCATAATCGTCAATTCATATCCCGGGTCTGTCTCAATGACCAGGAACTTGGGATAGGAAAAGGGCGCTCAAAAAAAGAAGCGGAGCAGCAGGCTGCGCAAAAAGCGCTTGAAAAGCTAAAACAGAAGTTAGACGTAAAATAGGGGGAAAGAAGATGTTCCTCAAACAACTGGAAGTAATGGGGTTTAAGTCTTTTGCAGAAAGAATATCGGTAGAATTCGTGCCTGGTGTCACGGCGGTGGTCGGACCGAACGGAAGCGGGAAGAGTAACATCATCGATGCGATCCGGTGGGTTTTGGGAGAACAGTCTGCCAAAAGCCTTCGCGGTTCAAAAATGGAAGATGTCATCTTTGCCGGGAGCGATTCAAGAAAAGCGCTTAATATAGCGGAAGTCACACTCGTGCTAGACAATGAGGACGGGGCACTGCCGATCGATTACAGCGAAGTAAGCGTCACAAGACGCGTTTTCCGTTCAGGTGACAGCGAATATCTTCTGAACAAACAGCCATGCAGACTCAAGGATATCATTGAGTTGTTTATGGATTCCGGTCTTGGAAAAGAAGCCTTTTCCATCATCAGTCAGGGAAAAGTAGAGGAAATTTTAAACAGTAAACCGGAAGAAAGAAGGACCATTTTCGAAGAAGCTGCCGGTGTGTTGAAATATAAATCAAGAAAGAAGAAAGCTGAATCGAAACTGTTTGAAACCCAGGAAAACCTGAATCGTGTGAATGACATCCTCCATGAATTGGAAGGGCAAGTGGAACCCTTGAAAATCCAGGCATCGATGGCTAAGGATTATCTGGAGAAAAAAGAGGAACTCGAGAAATTCGAAGTAGCCCTTACCGTTCATGATATCGAGGATTTACATAAACAATGGGAAAGCTTGAGTATTGATTTCGAAAAGCATGGACACGATGAGGCAGCACTTTCTTCCCGAGTACAGAAAAAGGAAGCAATTTTATCCCGTACACGAGATAAAATCGCAGCGCTGGATGAATCGATCACTGCCCTTCAGGAGATACTGCTGTCTTCAAGTGAAGAACTGGAAAAGCTGGAAGGAAGAAAACAGGTCCTGATCGAACGAAAGAAAAATTCGTCTTCCAATGAAACTCAATTAAAACAATCGATTGTCGAGACGGAAGAACAACTGAAGGGTCTGATACTTGAAAGAAAAGAATTGACGGAAAGCTTTGACAGGGTTGAAAGTGAAGTCGGCACCCTGAAACAACAGTTGAATTTGAAGCAAAGTCAGCTAAAACACTACAGTGAAAACATCGAAGAAATCATAGAATCCTTTAAAAGTGAGTATATTGAAAAATTGAATCAGCAAGCGTCTGCAAAAAATGAAATTAACTATTTGCAGCAGCAGCTTGAGCAGCAGTCAAGCAGAAGCGGGCGCTTGGACGCAGAAAATGAAAAGTATGTTCAGCAGAGAGACGAGCTGCAGGAAACTCATAAAGAATTGTCGAAGGAATTGCAGATTCAAAAAGAAAAGATAGAAGAACATATCCATTTATTCAGAGAAGAAAAAAAGAAGCTGGAGTCCGTAAAAGCGAAGTACGAAAAACAGGAGAAAACACTCTATCAGGCATACCAATATCTTCAGCAGGCAAAATCACGGAAAGAAATGCTTGAAGAGATGGAAGATGATTACTCCGGCTTTTTCCAGGGAGTAAAAGAGGTTTTGAAAGCGCGTGATGGAGTCCTGACAGGTATTGAAGGGGCCGTGGCAGAATTGATCCAGGCGCCGAAGCAATACGAAACTGCAATGGAAACCGCCCTGGCCGCCTCTATGCAGCATATCGTAACGGCTACTGAAGAAGACGGCAGGAGAGCCATCGGTTATTTAAAGAAAAACCAATATGGCCGTGCAACATTCCTGCCTATGAATGTTATCAAGGGAAAATCAGTCCCTGAAAGTCAGCTTGCTATGTTAAAAGGGCATCCTTCGTTTGTCGGGGTAGGGTCCGGACTTATCCGTTATAATCCGAGGTACGGGACCATTATGTCCAATTTGCTTGGTAATGTACTGATCACCAAGGATCTTAAGGGTGCAAGTGAAATTGCCAAACTGGTTCAATACCGCTACAGGCTTGTCACGCTGGAAGGAGATGTAGTGAATCCGGGAGGCTCGATGAGCGGGGGCGCCGTTAAGCAAAAGAAGAATTCCCTTCTTTCGAGAAAGGGAGAACTGGAAGAAATGAAAGAAAAGCTTTCAGTAATGGAATCCCAGACGGGGGAGCTGCAATCCCAAGTGAGAGCCCTAAAAGAGGAGAGTGCTTTCAGAGAAAAGAAATTAGAAGAAATGAGAGTGGCAGGCGAACGTCAGCGTTTAAAAGAGCAGGAACTTTTATCTCAATTAAGGGAAAATGAACTGTCCAGGAAAAATATGGATGAACGGCTGTCCCTTTACGATCTCGAGAAAAAAGACTATACATCTGTCAAAGAAAAGCATGACTCCAGAACAAAGGAATTAAGGGATTTCCTAAATGAACTTCAACCTGAAATAAAAGAACTGGATGAAAAAATTGAGGACCTGACGCTTCAAAAGAATTCAGAACGAACCTCCAAAGATGCCATATCGTCTGAATTAAGCGATTTGAAAGCAGTGCTGGCAGCAAGGAATGAACAGCTTGTCAATACCAGGAATCACCTGGAACGCGTGAAAGAAAATGCTGACCTCACAGAAAAAAGGGTCCATGCATTAAAAGATGACCTTCAATGGCTTCAGACAGAAATGAAGGATAATTTTTCAGGAGAAAAACAGCTTGTCGAAGCGGCGGAAAAATGTGCAGTTCAAAAAGCTGAGACGTCAGAGCTTATTTCGATACGCCGTGAAGAAAGGTCGAAACTGCAGCAGGCTGTCGAAACTGAGGAGCTCGAATTGAAAGAATTGAAGCGTCAGCACAAAGGTCTTGTGACTGCGCTTAAAGATGAAGAAGTTAAAATCAACCGTCTGGATGTAGAGCTTGAAAATCGCCTGGATCATTTAAGAGATGAGTATATGCTCTCATTTGAGGCTGCGAAGAATGATTATCCGCTTACGATTGATGTGGAAGAAGCGCGCAAGAAAGTAAAGCTTGTCAAATTGGCTCTTGAAGAGCTTGGTACGGTGAATATCGGTGCAATAGACGAATATGACCGGGTGAAAGAGCGGTACGATTTCCTTTTGGAGCAGAAGGAAGATTTGACAGAAGCGAAAGACACGCTGTATCAGGTCATAAATGAAATGGATACAGAAATGATCAGGCGTTTCGATCAAACGTTCTCTGCAATACAGGTAGAGTTCGAGGGTGTCTTCAGGGAGCTCTTCGGAGGCGGACGGGCAGAACTGAAACTCACGGATCCATCGGACCTTCTTCATACGGGTGTTGATATAGTCGCCCAGCCTCCGGGCAAGAAACTTCAAAACCTGGGTCTTATGTCCGGAGGGGAAAGAGCGCTGACAGCGATTGCCCTGTTGTTCTCGATTCTGAAAATCCGTCCTGTGCCTTTCTGTATTCTGGATGAAGTCGAAGCAGCGCTTGATGAAGCGAATGTCCAGCGGTTCAGCCAGTATCTGAAGAAATTCAGTGACGATACCCAATTTATCGTCATTACCCACCGAAAGGGAACAATGGAAGAGGCACATGTATTATATGGGGTGACAATGCAGGAATCCGGTGTATCCAAGCTTGTATCGGTAAGGCTGCAGGAGACTCATGAATTACTAGAAACTTAATAGGCGAGGTGTTACAGATGAGCTTTTTCAAAAAACTAAAGGATAAATTTACGCAATCAAGTGATAATGTAACTGAAAAATTCAAAGACGGCTTAAGTAAGACCCGCAACAACTTCACTTCAAAAGTGAATGACCTCGTTGCTCGATACCGGAAAGTGGATGAGGATTTCTTTGAAGAACTCGAAGAAATTTTGATCGGTGCCGATGTCGGATTTGACACTGTGATGGAACTTGTCGATGAATTGAAAATGGAAGTGAAACGGCGTAACATCCAGGATACTGAAGAGATCCAACCGGTGATTTCGGAGAAGCTGGTTGAAATCTATCAGGGGGATAATGAAGATGACAGTGCCCTTAATATCCAGGAAAATGCACTGACTGTCATTTTGTTTGTCGGAGTGAACGGTGTGGGTAAAACCACAACGATCGGAAAAATGGCACATATGCTCAAGGAAGAAGGAAAAAACGTTGTACTGGCTGCCGGCGATACCTTCCGTGCCGGTGCAATCGAACAACTGGAAGTCTGGGGAGAAAGGGTCGGGGTGTCCGTCATTAAGCAGGCTGCCGGAAGCGATCCCGCAGCGGTCATGTTCGATGCCGTTCAATCGGCCAAGGCCAAAAAAGCGGATGTGCTCATCTGTGATACGGCAGGGCGCCTGCAGAACAAGGTCAACTTGATGAAGGAACTTGAAAAAGTGAAACGGGTCATTGAAAGGGAAGTCCCGGGAGCACCTCATGAGGTCCTGCTTGTCCTCGATGCGACCACCGGACAGAATGCCTTGATCCAGGCAAAGACATTCAAGGAGGCCACAGACGTCTCCGGGATCGTCCTCACAAAGCTCGATGGAACAGCCAAGGGCGGAATCGTCCTGGCCATTCGAAACGAACTGAATGTACCGGTCAAATTCGTAGGTCTCGGAGAAAAAATGGATGACCTCCAGCCTTTCGACGCAGAAAAATACGTCTACGGACTATTTTCATATATGGTGGATAACGAAGAAGAATAAGATCGATAGAAAAGCAGCAGTTAATATGGCTGCTTTTCTTTATGTCAATATTATATTAGTGGTCTTCATGTATTTTTATTTCTCTTAGCGTTGATTGAAGTTCTAGACGAAGACTTCGGAGGTATAGTTTATGTGAGACTTGTTTAGCTGCGGGGGGCATGGAGGCCCATGACTAGCCAATCCGTCCGCGTAAAGCGACGTTTTGCGTGGAAATCAAAAGCGGTGATGTGTAGAACCAATTAAATTTCAAAGTCTAGATAACTTCTCTAATTAAGGTTTCCTGAAAACATACAATAATCTATGTGGTTCAATATCTTGATGTTTCCGTTCAAATCAGGAGTCTGACAGGCTGCCCGGGGAAAGCGAAGTATTGCACATAATCAATAGCGGTGTTTAGAAGACTGATTTATATAAAACAATTCAAAAAAACAGGACGAAACCTTGACAAAAACGCGCAGAATCTGTATTCTTCATATGTAAAGGTTTTTCACTTAACAAGGAGGGATATCGTGTTAGAGAAAACAACGAGAATGAACTATCTCTACGACTTTTATCAATCTTTGTTAACCCCAAAGCAAAGAAGCTACATGTCCCTCTATTACCTGGACGACTTCTCACTGGGTGAAATCGCTGAAGAATACGAAGTTTCAAGACAAGCTGTCTATGATAACATCAAACGTACGGAAGCGATGCTGGAGGAATATGAAGAAAAGCTTTTATTATTTAATAAGTTTCAAGAACGCAACGAGATTCTTGATCAATTAAGAAAAAGTATAGAAGACTCATCAAATGATTCTTCTGTCTGTCTGAAACTCATTGATGAACTTGAAATATTGGATTAGGAGGCGGCATGAATGGCATTTGAAGGTTTAGCCGACCGACTGCAAGGTACAATTCAAAAAATCCGCGGAAAAGGAAAGATTTCTGAAGCGGACGTTAAAGAAATGATGCGTGAAGTTCGTCTTGCGCTTCTCGAAGCGGACGTTAATTTTAAAGTGGTTAAGCAATTTGTTAAGAAAGTAAGCGAACGTGCTGTAGGGCAGGAAGTCATGAAAAGTCTTACGCCCGGCCAGCAGGTCATCAAAGTGGTGCAGGAAGAGCTTACTGAATTAATGGGCGGGGAACAGAGTCAGATTGCCGTTGCCAAGAGGCCTCCTACCGTCATCATGATGGTTGGTCTGCAGGGTGCCGGTAAAACGACCACCACTGGGAAACTTGCAAACCTGCTCCGGAAGAAACATAATCGCAAACCGCTTCTAGTAGCGGCAGATATCTACAGACCGGCTGCCATCAAACAGCTGGAGACAGTCGGAAAGCAGTTAAGCCTGCCTGTCTTCTCCTTGGGGGATCAAGTTAGTCCGGTTGAAATTGCGAAGCAGGCGATCGAGAAAGCAAAAGAAGAGCATCATGATTATGTACTCATCGATACCGCGGGACGGCTGCATATTGATGAAAACCTGATGGGAGAATTGAAGGAGATCAAAGAACTTTCAACTCCGGATGAGATTTTCCTCGTTGTCGATGCGATGACAGGGCAGGATGCTGTCAATGTGGCGCAAAGTTTTGACGATGCCCTTGGCATCAGCGGGGTCGTGTTGACCAAACTTGACGGTGACACCCGGGGCGGGGCGGCTTTATCGATCCGCTCAGTCACGCAAAAACCGATCAAGTTCGTCGGTATGGGTGAGAAGATGGATGCACTCGAACCTTTCCATCCTGAACGGATGGCTTCCAGGATCCTCGGCATGGGTGATGTCCTTTCCCTTATCGAAAAGGCACAGGCGAATGTCGATGAAGAAAAAGCCAAAGAACTGGAACAAAAGATGCGTACCATGTCTTTCACATTTGATGATTTCCTTGACCAGCTGGGCCAGGTAAGGCAGATGGGGCCTCTCGATGAATTATTGAAAATGATGCCGGGAGCGAACAAGATGAAAGGCCTGGACAAGCTGCAGGTCGATGAAAAGCAGATCAGTCATGTTGAAGCGATCATTCAATCAATGACTAAGAATGAAAAGATTCATCCTGAAACGATCAATGCAAGCCGCCGCAAACGGATTGCAAAAGGAAGCGGTACATCCATTCAGGAAGTGAACCGTCTTCTGAAGCAGTTTGAAGACATGAAAAAAATGATGAAACAAATGAGCGGCATGCAGGGAAAAGGAAAGAAAAAAGGGATGAAATTCCCATTTATGTAGGCTGTTCCGTTCGATTTTCGCAAAAAAAATTGAACTGTTAAGAAAAAACACTTTACAAACAAAATACACATTTGATATCATACTAACTTGTGTGAAACTATTCGGAGGTGCTTTAATAATGGCAGTAAAAATCAGATTAAAACGTATGGGAGCAAAAAAATCTCCTTTCTATCGTATCGTAGTAGCAGATTCTCGTTCACCACGTGATGGACGTCAAATCGAAACAGTTGGAACTTACAACCCGGTTGCTAAGCCAGCTGAAGTGAAAATCGATGAAGAGCTTGCTCTTAAATGGCTTTCAAATGGTGCGAAACCATCTGACACAGTTCGTAACTTATTCTCAAAACAAGGCATTATGGAAAAATTCCACAATGCTAAGAACAGCAAGTAATCGATCAAATCGATGAAAGATCTTATTCTAACGATTGTGCAGCCCTTGGTCGACCGTCCTGAAGATGTCCGTATCGAAATGGAAGAAGGTTCAAACGGAATAACCTATAAGTTGTCCGTGCATCCTGAGGACATGGGAAAGGTAATCGGGAAGCAGGGGAGAGTAGCTAAATCGATTCGAACTGTGGTATACGCTGCAGCAGGATCTTCACAACAGAAGAAAATCTTCCTGGAGATAGTTGAATAACCGCTGATGCGTTTCAACTATACCTTGGAGAGCAGGGGACTGACCCAAAAAGGTTCATAAAGCCTTATCAAGTCAGTCCCTTTTTTCATATCCAAAACGGGACTCCCTAAGAATGCGCCCTTTTCACCAAGACATCTCTGGGGGTGAAATAAGGAGGGACGATAGTTGAATATTTTACATACGATCACCGTGAAGCAAGTGCTGACCGTAAGTACGAAAGAAGCCTTGCAAAGACGGTATGAAGATCAAAAGTTCCAATTGAAGCGGGAACATGAACAGCTTCAATTTGAATGGAAAAAAATTGAACGCGCGAAGAAATACCCTTCTCAAAAACTCAGCCAGCATTTTCAAAAGGAAATGGAAGAAAAGCTTGAAAAGATCAAGCTTTTGGATTTTCAGCTTGAGCAGCTGTCAATCCTGCCGATCGGCAGTGAATTGAAAGAGAAAGAAGTTCAAGGTATGATTGATATTCAAGTTGGTGACAATTGGGATGAAGCTGCTCTGTCCAAAACAATCATCATTGAAGATGGAATAATTAAAGAAATTCGGTAACAACTAGAGGTGGTAGTATGGAAAATTGGTTCAATGTAGGTAAAATAGTGAATACACACGGTGTAAAAGGAGAAGTGAAAGTGGTCTCAAGCACTGACTTTCCTGAAGAACGTTATCAAAAAGGGAACACCCTTCACCTTTTTCTTCCAAAAAAGAAAGAACCGCTTTCTTTGACAGTTGAAAATCACAGGACTCATAAGAATTTTGACCTTTTAACATTTGAGGGGTACAACGATATCAATCAGGTAGAACCGTTCAAAGAAGGCATTCTTAGAATTCCGGAAGATCAATTGCAGGCACTGCAAGAAGGCGAATATTATTACCATGAAATCATCGGGTGTAAAGTAACGACCGCCCAGGGGGAAGAAGTGGGAGTGGTCAAAGAAATTCTCAGTCCCGGGGCGAACGACGTATGGGTTGTAAAGGGTGAGAAGGGAAAAGAGCATTTGATTCCTTTTATTGACGATGTGGTAAAGGAAGTCGATATCGAGAGAGGTTTAATTGTGATTGAACCTATGGAAGGGCTTCTTTCATGATGAAAATTGATGTATTGTCGCTTTTCCCTCCGATGTTCACTGGCATTTTTGGAGAGTCGATTTTGAAAAAAGCAAATGAGAAGCAGGCTGTTGCGTACAATGTCGTCAATTTCCGGGAATTTGCCGACAATAAGCATGGTCAGGTGGATGACTATCCATATGGCGGCGGAGCGGGCATGGTGCTCAAGCCCCAGCCGATTTTTGATGCGGTGGAGAACCTGAAGGGTGAAAAGGATACGAAACCGCGTGTCATACTGATGTGTCCCCAGGGAGAGCGGTACACCCAGTCAAAAGCAGAGGAGTTAGCGAAGGAAGAGCATCTGATATTCATCTGCGGGCATTATGAGGGATATGATGAAAGAATCCGGGAACATGTGGTCACCGATGAAATCTCAATCGGAGACTATGTGCTGACAGGCGGGGAGCTCGGAGCAATGGTCGTCATCGACAGTGTCGTCAGGCTTCTCCCGGGGGTCCTCGGTAACGAAGATTCACCTGTGCAGGATTCTTTTTCATCCGGACTACTGGAGCACCCCCACTACACGCGCCCTGCTGATTTCCGCGGAATGAAAGTTCCTTCTGAGCTGATCTCCGGCAACCACCGCCTGATAGAAGAGTGGAGAGAGAAAGAAAGCTTCAGGAGGACATTTGAAAGAAGACCGGACCTATTGGAAAACCTCACTTTATCCGACAAACAAAAACAATGGATAGAGGAATGGGAAAACTCGAGATAATCTATTGCATCCTGATATCCAGTATGTTAATATATTCTTTGTGGCTTGAGGGCTTTTCCTCAAATCACTGATCCCGATGTTCCGCTGCAATCCATCGCTTTTGTAAGAGCATCTGTTGGAAGGAGTTGAATAAGATGCACAAATTAATCGAAGACATTACTAAAGAACAGCTTCGCTCTGATCTACCATCTTTCCGTCCTGGTGATACAGTACGTGTACACGTTAACATCGTTGAGGGTACTCGTGAACGTATTCAGGTATACGAAGGTGTAGTAATCAAACGCCGCGGAGGCGGTATCAGCGAAACATTCACTGTTCGTAAAATTTCTTACGGTGTAGGTGTTGAACGTACTTTCCCTGTACACACACCTAAGATCGCTAAGTTGGAAGTTATCCGCCGCGGTAAAGTACGTCGTGCGAAACTTTACTACTTGCGTAACCTTCGCGGTAAAGCGGCTCGTATTAAAGAAATTCGATAATCAAGAATGTGTGGGAAGGAGCTTGGAGACAAGCTCCTTTTCTTCTTGTTTAAACATTCTTATCTAAAGGGATGATGCTTGAGGGGCTTTAAGTAATGCCCCGGGGCGGACTGAACCCGGCTGCAACCCATCAGCGGCAGGATTGGGGCTAATGGAGTAATTCCTCCTTTTATAATGTGAAAAAAAGGATTTTCTAGTAGAATAGAAAAAGATAGGAAATTACATTGGGTGGTGGATGTGTTGGCTAAAGAGAAAAACGAGTGGTGGGAGTGGATGAAAGCCCTCTTGATTGCGGTTGGACTGGCGGCTATTATCAGATACTTTTTGTTTGCACCAATCGTGGTGGACGGTTTATCTATGACACCTACTCTGGAAAATGGCGACAGGATGATCGTCAACAAGCTTGGAAATCCTGACCGATTCGATATCGTCGTATTTCATGCCCCGGAGCATAAGGATTATATTAAACGGGTGATTGGGCTGCCAGGCGATAAAATAGAGTATAAGAATGATACGTTATATGTGAACGGCAAAGCATATGAGGAACCATATTTGCAGGAATATAAAGATCAGGTCAGCGAAGGGCCTTTAACGGAAGATTTCTCCCTGAAGGACATCATCGACAGGGAAACTGTACCGAAAGGCGAGATTTTTGTAATGGGTGACAACCGGAGATTCAGCAAGGACAGCCGTCATATCGGCACCGTTCCTTTCGAAGAAGTTATCGGTGACACAAAGTTCATCTATTGGCCTGTTAGAGATATAGGAATAGTGGAATAATAGTAAAAAAGTAAGTTTGGAGGTGGTCATATGACGATTCAGTGGTTTCCTGGACATATGGCTAAAGCCCGCAGGCAGGTAACAGAAAAATTAAAGCTGGTCGACATCGTCATTGAGCTTGTGGATGCACGTATCCCTTTATCATCGAGGAACCCCATGATTGAAGAAATCATAGGTCAGAAGCCGCGTCTGGTCCTGCTTAACAAAGCGGATATGGCGGATGCCGTAAAAACAGATCAGTGGATTACATACTTTGAGGAACAGGGTATCAAAGCACTCGCTGTCAACGCACAGGGCGGGAAGGGACTTCATTCTATCGTCCAGTCAGCGAAAGATATACTGAAAGAAAAGTTTGACCGCATGAAGTCCCGTGGGATGAGACCGCGGGCCATAAGGGCAATGATTGTCGGCATTCCCAATGTCGGCAAATCAACTTTAATCAATCGTCTTGCGAAAAAGAATATTGCCAAGACCGGTAATACCCCTGGGGTGACGAAAGCCCAGCAGTGGATTAAGGTGGGGAAGGAACTCGAACTCCTGGATACTCCCGGAATATTGTGGCCTAAATTCGAAGATGAAAGAGTAGGGTATAAACTTGCTCTTACCGGTGCTATAAAAGATACGATTCTGAATTTGCAGGATATCGCTTTATTCGGATTGAAGTTTCTGGAGGTCCATTATCCCGAGCGGCTGAAGGAGCGCTACAGCCTTGATGAGATACCGGAAGAGGTTCTCGCGAAATTCGATGCAGTCGGCAGGAAGCGCGGATGCCTGATGGCCGGAGGAGAAGTGGACTATGACAAGACGTCGGAAGTCATCATCCGGGATATTAGGAATGTTCAGCTTGGCCCGATGACGTTTGACATGATTGAAGAATTGGAAAGTGACGATATATAATAGACAGAGGCTCTTTAAAGAGATGATTGCTCTTTTTGGAAGCCTCTTTATTTTTTTGATGATGATCCGATATTAAGTAAAGGAGAACGGCCAATTGGATATTAACAGCATGACCATAAATGAAATCAAGGCGCTGATGGAAGAAATATCAGAAAATGATCCGCTTATCAAACAATTACATAATGACAATAGAAAAGGTGTACAAAAAATAATAGAAAGCCACAATCGGAAACTGCAAAGACTGAAAAAAGAAAAGGAAGACTTTGCAAAGCTGACATTTTTTGAAAAAAAGCTTTACAAGGAAGGATTTTCGCTTGTGACCGGTATAGACGAAGTCGGCAGGGGGCCGTTGGCAGGACCGGTAGTTGCCGCGGCTGTTATATTGCCCCCAGACTTTTATCTTGCAGGGTTGAATGACAGTAAAAAGCTGTCTGAAGCAAAACGGGACGAATACTTCAAGGTAATTCAGGAAAAAGCCCGTGCAATTGGAATCGGGATGATCGAGGCCGGGGAGATCGATACAATTAATATTTATGAAGCGACAAAGAAAGCGATGCTCCTGGCCATTTCAAACCTTGATTGCAACCCTGATTTTCTTTTGATCGATGCGATGAAACTTCAGACTCCATACCCGCAGGAATCAATCATCAAGGGTGATTCTAAGAGCATTTCGATTGCTGCAGCTTCAGTCATTGCCAAAGTTACCCGTGACAATCTTATGAAAGAATATGCCGTGCAATATCCGGGTTATGGATTTGAACAAAACGCCGGTTACGGTACAAGGGAGCATTTTAAAGGCCTGGATTTGAGAGGGATTACCCCTATACACAGAAGAAGCTTTGCTCCTGTAAAGGATTATTTAAAAGGATAAGGGAGTAATAATAATGAATGATATTCATGGTGCATACAATTCTCAAGCTTCACCCAAGATGACGAGTGGACCTTTTTCTATGCAAAATGGAAGAATCCTTCATGTTACTGTACAAAAGTTCATTGGTGAAGGAATGTCGGAGGTGTCGGCTGCCGGCCGGAAATTCATTGCGAAGCTGGATGCACCTTTAGAGGCAGGAAAGGAGTATTGGATGAGGGTACAACATACCGGGGATGTGTTGAGCCTGAGTGTCATTCAGAAAATTTCCGGAAAGAAAGACAGCATGGAAGCGGCTCAGGCGTTGATCCGCCAATTTCATTATCAGACGGCTGATAAGATACTTCTACATTCTATCAGCAGTTTGATTGATAATGATATTCCGATCACAGGCGAATTGCTTAAGTTCACTGCAGAGAAGATCAATGGCGGAAATCAGCAAATGCGGCTTCCGGTATTGATACAAATGCTGAAATCAAACCTCCCCTTGTCAGAAAGCGTGCTGTTATCACTGGAGGCGGGAAAGGGGCAGGAAACATTCAGCGGGCTCCTGAGCAGTCTTAAAGAGCGCCTGACAGCCCTGGGCTCTGCTCAAGATACCCTTGATCTGATAAGGAAGATCCAAAACCCGCTGGGGCTTCATTTGGCCAAGCAAATGACGGTTAAAGCGATGGGGAACGCCCTGGATCAGTCTGCACCTTTTGTGAAAAGGCATGCGAACTTTGAATTGATAAGATCCCTGGGCATCCTGCCAAAGAGTACCTCCTTTCAACATATGAATGCAGGGTTGAAGGATGCACTTTCCGGTTCACTTCTTAAAAACGGGACTACACTTAAGCAGCTTCTTGACTTAATGGTCAGTATGAAGGATCTTAATTCCCTCCCGGAGTCACGCAACCAGCAGGATATTGAATTTGTGATATCTAAATTAAGTGAGGAAACCGGCAGCGGAGGCAAGGCAAATAAGGCCATGATTGACCTCGTATTGAACAACATCTTCAAGCAGGCATCCCCAGGCTTGAGTGGAGGGACACTTGGAAGGAGCCTGGGCAGCTTAGTAGACTTGATGAGAGATTCCGATCTGCAGATCCTGGATAAGAATTATTCTGCTCTCTATTCCAAGTGGAATAAGAATATTCCCCTTTCCAATGAAGGAAAGGTTTTTAATATGTTAAGTGCGGGTATAGATGCAGAATTGATGACGAGCCTGAAGGGTGAGGAATTGGGTCACGCCTTGAAAGGGATGATCCGCACTCTCGGTTTGAATCTTGAGTCACAGCTCCAAAGCCAGAATAGTGCTCATGCTTCTGATTTACCTACTCTTAAAGAGAAACTGATCAGTCTGATCTCGCAGAATCCCGGACTAGAAATACGGGAACTTGCAGAAAAGCTTGTTCATAAAATGAACCATCCGGTATTGATGTCATCGGATCAGTCATCGATTTTGAATATCGTCCAGCAATTCCCCCTCAGTTTATTCGGACGACAGACAGATGTTACTGTACAGTGGATGGGAAGGGAAAAAGAAAAAGGCAGAATAGACAGTGATCACTGCCGGGTTCTATTTTATCTTAATCTGGGAAATTTAAATGAAACCATTGTGGATATGAACGTACAAAATAGAATCATTTCATTGTCAATCTGGAATGAAATCGAAGAAATAAGTGATATTTCCCATTCATATTTTCAGGTTCTTAAAGAATCCCTTCAAAATATGAACTATCAACTTACTTCAGTGAAATTCAAGAAAGTGAATGACGGGGACGACATATCAAAAAAGAGGCCCCTCGAGATGCATTCAATCACCTATTCGGGAGTTGATATGAAAATATGACATCATTTCCAAGAAAAGAAGCAGTGGCACTCGGCTATGATCAATCATCGGAGTCAGCGCCCAGAGTATTGGCAAAAGGAAAAGGAATCATTGCTGAAAACATTATTTCGAAGGCAGCTGAAAACGGCGTTGCTGTTCAGGAAGATAAGAGTCTGCTAGCCTTACTGGGAAAGATCGATGTAGGAGAATCGATTCCTGAAGAGCTATACGGAGCCGTAGCCGAAGTGTTTGCTTTTGTATACAGAGTGGATAAAGAAATGGGGAAGAGAAAAACCCGATAATTGGAAATAGTGAAAATAGGGACGAAAATAATTTTACGAGTATAATAAAATACAATTGGCAATGACCGATCAGCCCGGTAAATATTGTGAAAATACACAACTTTTGTTCAGAATTTTTAAATTAATATAATATTTTTAGCATAATGGTAGACAGATAATCTGTCATTTTATACAATGAAAGCGCAGTCTATTTTTTGAAGAGTTTGATAGGAGGATGGAAAATGAATATCCATGAATATCAAGGTAAAGAAATCCTCAGAAATAACGGGGTATCCGTACCGAATGGTAAAGTGGCTTTCACGGCTGAAGAAGCGGTTGAAGCGGCGAAAACGCTTAGTTCCAGCGTTTATGTAGTAAAAGCTCAAATCCACGCAGGCGGCCGCGGTAAAGCGGGCGGTGTCAAGATTGCCAAGAGCCTTGACGAAGTGCGTACATATGCAGAAGAGTTACTTGGGAAGACATTGGTGACTCATCAGACTGGGCCGGAAGGTAAGGAAGTAAAGCGCTTACTTATCGAAGAGGGCTGTGATATCAAGAAAGAATATTATGTTGGACTAGTATTGGACCGTGCGACTTCACAGGTTGTCCTGATGGCTTCGGAAGAAGGCGGAACCGAAATTGAAGAGGTGGCTGAAGCTACTCCTGAAAAAATCTTCAAGGAGTACATCGATCCGGTGGCAGGGCTTACCGGCTTCCAGGCGCGCCGTATCGCTTTCAACATCAATATCCCGAAAGAACTTGTCAACAAAGCGGCTAAATTCATGCTTGGACTTTACAATGTTTATATCCAAAAAGATGCTTCGATCGTTGAGATCAACCCACTGGTCGTTACAGGCAGTGGAGATGTGATGGCTCTTGATGCGAAATTCAACTTTGATTCAAATGCGTTATACCGTCAAAAAAATGTCATGGAATTACGTGACCTTGAAGAAGAAGATGCAAAAGAAATTGAAGCTTCTAAATACGATTTAAGTTATATT
The DNA here is from genome assembly GCA_051294195.1 of Bacillus sp. BKU_1. Taxonomy (GTDB): domain Bacteria; phylum Bacillota; class Bacilli; order Bacillales; family Bacillaceae_B; genus Rossellomorea. The sequence goes on from CP193985.1 coordinate 1,237,559, forward strand.
TCTCTGGATGGCAACATCGGCTGCATGGTAAATGGCGCAGGTCTTGCAATGGCAACGATGGATATCGTCAAGCATTATGGCGGAGATCCGGCTAACTTCCTTGATGTAGGGGGCGGTGCAACTGCAGAGAAAGTAACGGAAGCATTCAAGATCATCCTTTCTGATGAAAATGTGAAAGGTATCTTTGTCAATATCTTTGGCGGAATCATGAAATGTGATGTCATCGCAACGGGTGTTGTGGAAGCAGCTAAGCAAATCGGTCTCGAAGTACCGTTGGTAGTTCGCCTTGAAGGTACGAATGTAGATTTGGGTAAAGAGATCCTGAATAAGTCCGGATTGAATATTATTGCAGCTGAATCAATGGCAGACGGCGCACAAAAAATCGTTGAGCAGGTAGGCTAAGAAAGGCGGGGGCAAAATGAGCGTATTTATTAACAAGGATACAAAGGTTGTTGTGCAGGGGATCACTGGATCAACAGCTCTTTTCCATACTAAGCAAATGCTTGAATACGGCACACAAATCGTGGCAGGTGTCACACCTGGTAAAGGCGGAACTGAGGTTGAAGGAGTACCTGTCTTCAATACGGTTGAAGAAGCGAAAAAAGCAACAGGAGTCAACGCTTCAGTAATCTATGTACCTGCTCCATTTGCAGCAGATGCAATCATGGAAGCGGTTGATGCTGAGCTTGATTTAGCTATTTGTATCACGGAGCATATCCCGGTACTCGACATGGTTAAAGTGAAGCGTTATATGGAAGGAAAGAAAACGCGTCTAGTAGGACCGAACTGTCCTGGAGTCATCACTCCTGAAGAGTGTAAGATCGGAATTATGCCTGGTTACATTCATACCAAAGGTCACGTAGGGGTTGTTTCCCGTTCCGGGACATTGACATACGAAGCGGTTCATCAGCTTTCTCAAGCTGGTATCGGGCAATCGACTGCTGTAGGTATCGGTGGAGACCCTGTTAACGGAACGGACTTCATTGATGTGTTAAAAGCTTTCAATGACGACGAAGACACGTATGCCGTCATCATGATCGGTGAAATTGGCGGAACTGCTGAGGAAGAAGCAGCTGAATGGATCAAAGCCAACATGACGAAGCCTGTAGTAGGCTTCATCGGCGGACGCACCGCACCTCCAGGAAAACGTATGGGGCATGCCGGTGCCATCATTTCAGGAGGAAAAGGGACGGCTGATGAGAAAATCCGCGTCATGAATGAGTGCGGCATCCAAGTGGCTCCTACTCCTTCAGACATGGGAGAAACATTAATCAAGGTACTTAAAGAAGAAGGAATTTTCGATAAGTGTAAAACTCATTAATGAACAAATAAGAGGCTGGGCCTGCTGCTTTCAGCCTCTTATTTTTATTTCCCTATCAACTACTCATAAGCAGGAGGTTTTAATGAAGGAAATTACCCGTTTACTATTTCATATGCAGCACTGCAGAGGTCTTGGAAGCAAGGGGACAAAACGCTTGCTTTCGCAATTGTCCGATCCGCTTAAGATCTACAATTTATCCCTTTCCTCCATCAAGCGCCTATCAGGCTCCACCGCCCCTCACGCTGAATTATTCTACAGCGATTTTCACACTTTCAATATTGATTATTATCAAGACTATTATCAGCAGAACGATATACACTGGATATCAATCTATGACGAAAATTATCCTGATCTATTAAAAAATGTATATGATCCCCCTTTTATCCTTTTTATGAAAGGAAGAAGCGAGTTCCTGGAATTTCAAACAAAACTTGCAGTTGTGGGATCAAGGCAGGCCACCAGTTATACCGGCGATATCCTCAGGATTTTGATGCCGGGTCTCGCTGAGAAAAAAATTGTCATTATAAGCGGATTGGCCAGGGGTGCCGATACGATGGCGCATAAATCTGCCATCCGTGCCGGTGCCCCTACCATCGGCGTCATAGCAGGCGGATTTCACCACATATATCCGCGGGAAAACATTCAGCTTGCAGAGTACATGATGAAGGAGCAGCTTCTCCTCTCGGAATACCCCCCTGATACCAAACCCCAAAAATGGCATTTCCCTTTTAGAAACAGGATCATAAGCGGCTTATCGCAGGCAATTCTGGTGACCGAGGCACAGAAAAAGAGCGGTACGTTTATTACAGCAGATTATGCTTTAAATGAAGGAAGGGATATCCTGTGCATCCCCGGTTCAGTCAACCAAAAGTTATCGGAAGGTACAAATACCTTGATAAAAGAAGGGGCTAAGATGGTATTATCAATAGAAGACATTTTTTTCGAGCTCGATGTATAAAGTTTCGGAAATAAATATACAATCATGTAATAAAGTAGCTTTTTTTCCATCAAATAGAGAAAATAACGCATTAATTTATACAAAAAGGTTGCAATTCTTTGCAAACTGTTATACATTTTGCAACAGGTATCGAAAACAACAGAAGAGAACTTAACAAGTTAACCGGAGCAGGGACTCCCCGCTGAATATATACTGGTTGGAAAGCTGTGTAACCGTTTACCACGCAGCTTGAATACAGTTAATGAAATAGACAGTGATTATTTTCCTCTTCAAGGAGGCATATTGGATGGCAGATTATTTAGTAATAGTGGAATCGCCGGCTAAGGCGAAAACGATTGAACGTTATTTAGGGAAAAAATATAAAGTACGCGCCTCCATGGGGCACGTGAGAGATTTACCTAAAAGTCAAATGGGTGTCGATGTTGAGAAAGAATTCGAGCCTAAATATATAACAATACGCGGTAAAGGTCCTGTGTTGAAAGAGCTGAAAACAGCTGCCAAAAAAGCAAAAAAAATCTTTCTTGCGGCCGACCCCGACAGAGAAGGGGAAGCCATTGCCTGGCATCTAGCCCATAGTCTGGACATGGACACAGAATCGCAATGCAGGGTAGTATTCAATGAAATCACAAAAGATGCGATAAAAGAGTCTTTCAAGCATCCCCGCGCGATTAATATGGATCTTGTTGATGCTCAGCAGGCTCGAAGAATACTTGACAGGCTGGTCGGTTATAACATAAGCCCTCTGCTGTGGAAAAAAGTCAAGAAGGGTCTCAGTGCCGGCAGGGTGCAATCTGTAGCGGTTAGACTGATCATTGACCGCGAAAACGAAATTAAAAATTTCGAGCCGGAAGAATATTGGTCCATTGAAGCAGAATTTAAGAAGGATAAAGAAATATTCCAGGCATCCTTCTATGGGATTGATGGAAAAAAAGTGGACTTGAAGACGGAAGAAGAAGTCAAGTCAGTGCTTGCAAAAGTAAAAGGGGAATCCTTTGAAGTGAATAAAGTGACCAAAAAGGAAAGAAAGCGTAATCCCGCTCCTCCTTTTACAACTTCTTCACTGCAGCAGGAAGCTGCCAGAAAATTAAACTTCCGTGCTAAGAAAACGATGATGCTTGCACAGCAATTATATGAAGGTATTGCCTTGGGCAAAGAAGGTACAGCCGGTTTGATCACTTATATGAGAACCGATTCTACCCGGACTTCAGAAGTTGCTCAAAAAGAAGCGAACGAATTTATCACCTCGAAATATGGTGAAGACTTTGTAAGACAGTCGGAAAGAAAAGAAAAGAAACAGCAAAAAGCCCAGGATGCGCATGAAGCGATCCGTCCCACTAGCACATTGCGGGACCCCGGCTCGGTAAAAGAATTTCTTTCCAGAGACCAATACCGTTTATACAAACTGATATGGGAACGTTTCGTGGCCAGCCAGATGGCACCGGCCATCATGGATACAATGAGTGTGGACCTCGTGAATGGACCTGTCTATTTCAGGGCTAACGGCTCAAAAGTAAAATTCCCTGGATTTATGAAGGTATATGTAGAAGGATCAGACGATCAACAGGAAGAAAAAGATAATCTTCTGCCCGAGCTGAAAGAAAACGATAATGTAATAAGTGAATTAATCGACCCTAAACAGCACTTTACACAGCCGCCTCCAAGGTATACGGAGGCAAGGCTTGTCAAGACGCTTGAAGAACTGGGAATAGGCCGCCCGTCAACTTACGCTCCTACCCTTGATACAATCCAAAGAAGGGGTTATGTCTCTCTGGATAATAAAAGGTTTGTTCCGACCGAACTTGGAGAAATCGTCTTGGAACTTGTAAGAGAATTCTTCCCGGAAATCATCGATGTGGAATTCACAGCCAACATGGAAAGAAGTTTGGATGACATTGAAGATGGAAAAGTGAAATGGGAAAGAATCATAGATGAATTCTACCGTGATTTCGAAAAGCACTTGGTCAAGGCCGAGAATGAAATGGAAAAAATCGAAATCCGTGATGAGCCTGCAGGCGAAGACTGCGAGCAGTGCGGACATCCGATGGTTTTCAAGATGGGCCGGTATGGAAAATTCATGGCTTGCAGCAATTTCCCTGAGTGCCGGAACACAAAGCCGATCGTGAAAGAAATCGGAGTGAAGTGCCCGAAGTGCGAGAAAGGGAATATAATAGAAAGAAAAAGTAAAAAGAAAAGGATCTTTTACGGATGTGATCAATATCCTGAATGTGATTTCTTATCATGGGATAAACCGATCGAAAGAAAATGTCCGAAATGCTCTGAACTTCTTGTAGAGAAAAAGCTTAAAAAAGGCAATCAGATACAGTGTACAAACTGTGATTACAAAGAAGAACCGCAAGAGTAAAGAGGGAGTCATCAAAAAACAATTGCTTCTTTACTGCGGTACTTATACAATGTAACGAGGGACTGTCCCAGAAGGCGATCATTCTATTGCCTGCCGGGTCAGTTCTTTTCTGTTTTGAACGTGCTGTAAATAAACTTTCATTTTTGTAGAAATTATACAAAAACATACAGAATCGCATGCGTCATTCATATATCCATACGGGTGATTTCTTGTGAAATGACAGAATGCTTTAAAGTTTTTAAACCATATGTGTTGTTAAACAATTCAAATTGGATATGATTAAGATTATGGGAATATGCAGGAGGACTTAAATAAATGACAGTTGTAAATGTTATAGGAGCCGGTTTAGCGGGAAGTGAGGCTGCCTGGCAGATTGCCGAAAGGGGTATAAAGGTAAATCTATATGAAATGAGGCCGGTCCGGCAAACACCTGCCCACCACACAGAAAAATTTGCTGAACTGGTTTGCAGTAACTCGCTAAGATCCAATACCCTGACCAATGCCGTAGGTGTCTTGAAAGAGGAAATGAGGAAGCTGAATTCCATCATCCTTTCTGCAGCTGATTCAAGTTCAGTACCTGCAGGCGGCGCGCTGGCAGTCGATCGTCATGAATTTGCGGACTATGTTACGAACAAAGTGAAAAACCATGCGAATGTGACTGTGTTTAACGAGGAAGTCACGGATATTCCCGAGGGCATCACCATTATTGCTACAGGTCCGTTAACGAGTGAAAGCCTCTCAGAGAAGATAAAGAAGGTAACCGGGGAAGAACATTTATATTTTTATGATGCAGCAGCACCGATTATTGAAAAAGAGTCAATCGATATGGATAAAGTCTATCTGAAGTCCCGTTATGATAAGGGGGAAGCAGCATACTTGAACTGTCCGATGGATGAGAAAGAATTCAATGCATTTTATGAAGCCCTTATATCTGCTGAAACCGTACCGTTGAAAGAGTTTGAAAAAGAAATCTTTTTTGAGGGCTGCATGCCGATAGAAGTTATGGCAGCAAGAGGAAAGAAAACAATGTTGTTCGGGCCCATGAAACCGGTTGGGTTAGAGGACCCGAAGACAGGTAAAAGACCATACGCGGTCGTGCAATTGAGACAGGACGATGCAGCCGGTACTCTTTATAATATTGTAGGTTTTCAGACACATCTGAAATGGGGGCCGCAGAAGGAAGTGCTGCGGATGATCCCGGGACTTGAAAATGCTGAAATCGTAAGGTATGGAGTCATGCACAGAAATACGTTCATCAACTCACCAAGAGTATTAAAGGATACGTATCAACTTAAGGATAATGAACGGATATTCTTCGCCGGACAAATGACAGGCGTTGAAGGCTATGTTGAATCTGCAGCAAGCGGGTTGATTGCAGGAATCAATGCAGCAAGGGCAGCTGCAGGAACCGAACCGCTCACCTTCCCGCACGAAACTGCGATCGGAAGTATGTCAAGGTACATCACGACTGCAAGTCAGAAGAATTTCCAGCCGATGAATGCGAATTTTGGACTTTTCCCTGACCTCACAGAAAAGATAAGAGGCAAAAAAGAACGGAATGAAAAGCATGCAGCAAGGGCATTGGAAACAATTCAGAACTTTGTGAAAAAAACGTAAAATTAATTGCATGGGCCGCAAGGTTGTGTTACTATTTAGTAGCCCTTGTGAGGTGTACACTATATGTCAAATACTTTATCAGACCAATTACAATCGTTTATAGAATATTTACAAATAGAAAAGCAGTATTCCACCCATACATTTGAACAATATCGTCATGATATCGAGGAGTTCTACGTATTTATGAAAGAACAGGGACTTCATTCCCTGAAAGAAGTGGAATATTCCGATGTACGGCTCTTCTTAACCGTCCTGCACGAAAGAAAGCTGATGAGAGCCTCTATTTCAAAAAAAATATCAAGCTTGAGAAGTTTTTACCGTTTCCTTAATCGTGAGGAGCATCTGGATATAAATCCTTTTTCTTTTGTAAATCTTCCAAAGAAAGAGAAGCGGCTGCCAAAGTTTTTTTATGAAGAAGAAATTCAGGTCCTGCTGGAAGCCTGTAATGGAGAATCTTTGCTGGATATCCGCAATAAAGCCATCTTTGAACTTCTCTACGGAACCGGAATCCGGGTGAGTGAATGTGCGAATCTGCAGTTGAAGGATGTGGATTTGGCAGTATCCACGATTCTTGTGAAAGGGAAAGGGAATAAAGAAAGATATGTCCCATTCGGCAGTTTTGCTCAAGATGCATTGACTTTATACATAAATCAATCACGGCCTTCACTTATTAAAGACCAAAGTCATTCAGCCGTATTTGTCAATCATCGGGGCGGAGCCCTTACGGCAAGGGGGATCAGGCTCATCCTGAATAAGCTCATTGATAATGCATCCTTGAAAGGCAAGATCACCCCGCATAAATTAAGACATACCTTTGCTACTCATCTTTTGAATAATGGTGCAGATCTCAGGTCCGTACAGGAGCTTTTGGGGCATGCAAATTTATCTGCAACCCAGGTTTACACGCATGTGACGAAAGATCAGTTAAGAAAAACCTATCTGGCACATCATCCGCGTGCTTAATATTGGAGGTCATACAATGGAACAATTCCATGCAACCACTATTTTTGCTGTACAGCATAAAGGAGAGTGCGCCATGTCCGGAGACGGCCAGGTGACATTCGGGAATGCAGTCGTGATGAAACACACTGCAAAAAAAGTACGCAAACTGTTCAATGGCAAGGTACTGGCAGGTTTTGCCGGTTCGGTTGCGGATGCTTTTACATTGTCTGAGAAGTTTGAAGGAAAGCTGCATGAATTCAACGGCAACCTTCAGCGTGCTGCGGTGGAGCTTGCGAAAGAATGGCGCAGTGACAAAGTATTAAGGAAGCTTGAAGCGATGCTCATCGTCATGGATGAAAAACATTTGCTTCTTGTATCCGGAACAGGGGAAGTCATTGAACCTGATGATGGGATTTTAGCGATTGGTTCAGGAGGGAATTATGCATTGTCGGCTGGCCGGGCATTGAAGCAATATTCGGGAGAGCATTTGTCTGCAAGGGAAATTGCAAAAGCATCCCTGCAGATTGCAGCTGATATTTGCGTCTATACCAATGAACAAATCATTGTAGAAGAATTGGAATAGCTCAATATAATATTTTTTCACACGATAGAAAAGTTAGGAGTGTGTCATTTGAAAAAGAATGCTGAGCAATTGACCCCAAGACAGATCGTTGAAAAATTAGATCAATATATTGTAGGGCAAAAGGATGCGAAAAGAGCGGTGGCTGTCGCTTTACGAAATCGCTACCGCAGAAGCCTGCTGGCGGAAGCCATTAAAGATGAAGTAATCCCGAAAAATATCCTTATGCTCGGACCCACAGGGGTGGGGAAAACGGAAATCGCACGAAGGATTGCTAAATTGGTGCGTGCTCCATTTGTGAAGGTTGAAGCAACTAAATTCACTGAGGTCGGCTATGTAGGGCGCGATGTTGAATCGATGGTCAGGGATCTTGTGGAAACGGCTGTAAGGCTTGTTAAAGAGGAAAAAATGGCCGGGGTGCGTGAACGTGCTGCAGAAAACGCAGAAATCCGCCTTGTCGAACTGCTGGTACCTTCCAAGAAGAAATCGTCTTCGTACAAAAATCCTTTTGAAATGATTTTTGGAGGCAACGGAAACGGCCAGCCTTCCGACGAAGATCAGGAAAAGCAGGAAGAGCTTTCTTTAAGGGAGCAGAGAAAAAGGGCAGAACAAAAATTGAAAGATGGCGAGCTGGAGGAAGAGTTCATCACCATTGAAGTGGAAGAACAGCAAGCTTCCATGTTTGATATGCTTCAAGGGTCAGGAATGGAACATATGGGGATGAACATGCAGGATGCATTGAGCAGCTTCATGCCCAAGAAAAAGAAGAAGAGAAAGCTCAAGGTGAAGGAAGCCAGGAGTGTGCTCATTAACGAAGAGGCACAGAAGCTGATTGACATGGATGAAGTAACACAGGACGCCCTGATCAGGGCTGAACAGTCCGGAATCATTTTCATTGATGAAATTGACAAGATTGCGGGCAAAGGATCCGGACAGTCATCTGCAGATGTATCAAGGGAAGGTGTTCAGCGTGACATCCTTCCAATTGTTGAGGGTTCGACGGTCGTGACTAAATACGGGTCGGTGAAAACTGATTACATGCTTTTCATCGGGGCAGGGGCCTTCCATATGTCAAAGCCTTCCGACTTGATACCGGAACTTCAAGGCCGTTTTCCCATCCGTGTGGAACTTAAGAAACTCTCCACTGAAGATTTTGTACGCATATTGATTGAACCTGATAATGCCATCATTAAGCAATATATTGCTTTAATGGCAACAGAAGGTATACAAATTGAATTTTCTGACGATGCTATTCGTAGGCTTGCAGAAATAGCATTCGAAGTGAACCAGAATACAGATAATATCGGTGCACGCCGACTTCATACCATTATGGAGAAGCTGCTTGAAGATTTATCCTTTGAAGCACCTGAAATTACACTGGAGACGATTAAGATCACTCCTCAGTATGTGGATGATAAATTGGGGGCCATTTCAAAAGATAAGGATTTAAGTCAGTTCATCCTTTAAGTTTTTATTATCGAAGATATGGGTATAGAAAAAATGATTAGCGGATGAAGTAACTTATAAATATAACAATAGATACAATTTAGTTGTACTAGGAGGAAATGAAAATGAACTTATTAGGAAAAACAAGAACAATTAATGCCATGCTTCAAAAGGCTGCCGGTAAACCGGTAAACTTCAAGGAAATGTCAGAGACGCTCAGCGGCGTAATCGAAGCAAATGTATTTGTGGTCAGCCGCCGCGGTAAACTTCTTGGATTTGCAATCAATCAACAGATTGAAAACGAAAGAATGAAGCAGATGCTTGAAGACCGTCAATTCCCTGAACAATATACTCAAAATCTTTTCAATATCCAGGAAACATCTCCAAACCTTGATGTTGAAAGCGAATATACTGCATTCCCGGTTGAAAATAGAGAGTTATTCAAAGACGGTTTAACGACAATCGTACCGATTATCGGCGGAGGGGAGCGTCTTGGTACGCTGATCCTTGCAAGACTGCAGGAAAGCTTTGAGGATGATGATCTGATTCTTGCTGAATATGGGGCGACAGTGGTAGGTATGGAAATACTCCGTGAAAAAGCTGAAGAAATCGAAGTGGAAGCAAGAAGCAAGGCTGTCGTTCAAATGGCGATCAGTTCCCTGTCATATAGCGAACTCGAAGCGATTGAACATATCTTTGAAGAACTCAATGGAAATGAAGGTTTATTGGTAGCATCCAAAATCGCAGACAGAGTCGGAATCACCCGTTCGGTCATCGTAAACGCCCTTCGTAAACTTGAAAGTGCGGGAGTAATCGAATCCCGTTCATTGGGTATGAAAGGGACATACATCAAAGTCCTTAACAATAAATTCCTGCTCGAACTTGAAAAGCTCCGTACTAATTAATAATTGAAGATAAGATTCCGTTATTCCTTCTTTTGGAATAACGGATTTTTTATTTGGGGAGCAATACTAACCAGCTGATCTATGATTTTCTGTTTCAGAAATTATCAGGAGAAATCAAGTGAAAATTCAGCTATCTGAAGAAAAGGTTATAAAAATAGACAATTATTAGGCAGTAAATAAGCCGAAAGGACTATGAAAGGAGAAGAGGCAGGTCTTGTCTTCTATAATATGGGTAGTAAAATTAAGATGTTACATTTCTATTACGACTTTTTTCGACACTATTACAACGATATAGACTTCCTGAAATTTAAACTTTCTAAAGTTATAATAAGGCAGAAAATGTGTCTTGATTGTCGATTTATTGGAAAAATATTCTGATAGTATAAAGTTGGACACGCTGATAAAATTAGCCATGTAAAACTTTGTAATGTTATGTAATCGAAATGAAACAGTAGAGTAATGAACGGTAAGATGAGTTTCCAATAATAGGTCATTTTATAGGTTTAAAGTCATTTATTCTTCATTTTTCGACGGTTTTCGTTAAAAAATACTGAATATTCATAGACACTATTCGACCTAAACATTACAATAAGGACGGAAAGAAGTTATATTTGTAAAAGTATCCGGATCTTACTAATTAATTGGATAGAGGTGCTTCAGGTGAAATTATTTTCCAATACGATTACAAGTTTAGAAAGGGGCCTGGACTATGCCTCATTAAATCAGAAAGTAATCTCTCAAAACATAGCAAATGTCGATACTCCGAACTACAAAGCAAAAGAAGTGGATTTTAAAACCATCCTGAATCAATCCATGCAATTGGATGCGAAAAGAACAGATTCAAGGCATATCGCATTTAAGTCTGCAGATGCACATCCAGCTGTGAAGTCAAGAAATGGCTTTCAATTTAACCATAATGGAAACGGGGTTGACCTTGACAAGGAAATGTCTGAAATGGCAGAAAACCAAATTTATTTCAATGCGCTGTCAGATCGAATCAATGGTAAATTCAACTCTTTACAGACAGTTATCAGGGGAGGTAAGTAGCATTGTCCATTTTTACTAGCTTAAACACTACATCTTCCGCCTTGACTGCTCAGAGATTAAGAATGGATGTTATATCATCCAATATGGCAAACGCGGATTCCACAAGGGCGAAGGTAAATGCAGATGGTGAGTGGGAGCCGTATAGAAGGAAATCAGTTGTAATGGAGCCTAAGGAAGCGGGATTTTCATCCTTTCTTAATGCAGCCGTGAACAAAGGGGATCACTCAGTTGGACAGGGGGTCAAAGTATCCAGGATACAAGAGGATAAAACAACACCCTTTAAAATGGTTTTTGACCCGGAACACCCGGATGCGGATGCAGAAGGGTATGTAGAGCTTCCAAATGTCGACCCTCTCAGGGAAATGGTGGATCTGATCTCAGCAACACGCTCTTATGAAGCAAACGTCACTGTGTTCAATGCAAATAAATCGATTCTAATGAAATCCCTTGAAATAGGTAAGTAAGGAGGCAGCACTCATGGCCATACATAGTATAAGTTCGGTCAATCCGAATCTTTTAAGTCCGTCGTTAAATAAAAAACAAGTTTCACCCTCAGATGCCACAAGTAATTTCGGACAATTGCTGAAAAAAACAATTGAAGAGGTCAATCAGACACAGATTCAATCAGATAGAATGACAGAAAAACTGGTGCGTGGTGAAAATGTCGATCTTCATCAAGTTATGATCGCTTCGCAGAAAGCAAGTATCACCCTTCAGACAACAATGGAAGTACGCAATAAAGTCGTTGAGGCGTATCAGGAAATAATGAGAATGCCAATGTAATAGAAACTTGCAGTCGAGTACCGGAGGATTGTAATGAATGAATCGTTTAAGAACTATACAAATCAAATAAAGACATATTGGGCAAGCAGAACGAAAAAGCAAAAAGCCGGCATGGGAGCTGTATTGTTATGCAGCATCTTCATCATAAGCGCTGCCGTTTTTTTTATGACAAAAACACCGATGGCGCCACTGTATAAAAATCTGTCTCCATCAGAGACTGGCACTATTAAGGAAAACCTTGACGGCAGGGGTGTTCCTTCGCAAATCACAGAGGGAGGAACAGCCATCCTCGTTCCTTCCGAGCAAGTAGATACGTTAAAAGTTGAACTTGCCGCAGAAGGAATTCCAAATTCAGGGAGCATTGATTATTCATTCTTCAGTAAGAATGCCGGATTTGGAATGACGGATAATGAATTTGACGTCATGAAGCTTGATGCGATGCAGACAGAGCTGGTGGACCTTATTAAAGGGATTGAAGGCGTAAAAGATGCCAAGGTCATGATTAATCTTCCGGAAGAGCAGGTGTTCCTCAATGAAGATGCACAGAATGCGTCAGCATCGATCGTTTTGAATACCAATCCTGGTTTTAACATGGACCAGCGGCAGATTAAGTCCCTTTATCATTTAGTATCAAAAAGTGTTCCGAATCTGCCTACAGAGAATATCGTCATCATGAACCAGTTTTTTGAGTATTTCGATTTGGAATCTCAAAATAATACGATGAGTGGAAACATCGCTCAGCAAATGGATGTCAAAAAGGAAATCGAGCGGGATATCCAGCGCCAGGTTCAGAATATGCTCGGTACACTGATCGGTTTCAATAAAGTAGTCGTTTCGGTATCTACTGATATTGACTTTACCCAGGCAAATCATGAAAAAAACATGGTAACGCCTGTTGATGAAGAAAATATGGAAGGAATTTCCGTAAGCGCACAAAGAATCACGGAAACCTTTTCGGGAGAAGGGGCAGGACCGGGCGGTGTTCCATCCGGAGAAGACACAGATGATACTCTTGACTCGTATCAAGAAGGTACCGGATCGAACGGCGATTATGAAAGAATGGAAGAAACGATCAATAATGAAGTCAACCGGATCAGGTCCGAAATTGTAGAAAGTCCATACAAAATCCGGGACTTGGGGATACAGGTGATGGTGGAACCCCCTAATCCTGAGGACGAGAATTCACTTCCACAGGACCGGATTGATGATATACAAAAGGTTCTATCAACCATCGTGAGGACCTCCATTGATAAACAAGCTTCCCCGGAACTGACAGATGAAGATATTGAAGATAAGGTTGTCGTTTCAGTTCAGGAGTTTAACGGGAAGCTGGAATTTGATGATGATACGAAACAAGGGATTCCTTGGTGGGTATATGCCATCGGCGGCATCCTGCTGGTCATCATTATATTGCTGATTTTCTTCCTGCTGAAATCACGCAGGAAGAAAGAAGAAGAATTGTACTTTGAAGAAGAACGCATTCCTGCTGAAATACCTGAAATTGAACCTAAAGAAGAAACGGATGGTTCGATCAGACGTAAGCAGCTTGAGAGAATGGCAAGAGAAAAACCGGAAGAGTTCGCCAAATTACTTCGAACTTGGTTAGCTGATGAGTAGAAGGGTGAGGAAATGGCTAGAAGAGAGAAAGATTTAACAGGTAAACAAAAAGCGGCTATCCTCCTGATTTCACTCGGTCCCGATGTGTCGGCATCAGTCTATAAACATTTATCTGAAGAAGAGATAGAAAAGCTGACCTTAGAGATATCTGGAGTGAGGAAAGTAGAGACTGAGGCAAAAGAAGACATCCTGGAAGAATTCCACAATATTGCAATTGCTCAGGACTATATTTCCCAAGGGGGGATCGGTTACGCGAAAACAGTCCTGGAGAAGGCGCTTGGTGCGGACCAGGCTGCAGCGATCATCAATCGTCTGACTTCATCATTGCAGGTGAAACCCTTTGATTTTGCCCGAAAAGCGGACCCGGCACAAATTTTGAATTTTATTCAAAATGAACATCCGCAGACAATTGCCTTGATTTTATCTTATTTGGATCCACAACAGTCAGGACAGATCCTATCTGAACTGCCTCAAGATGTTCAAGCTGATATAGCGAGAAGGATCGCGATCATGGACGGTACATCGCCGGAAGTAATCAGTGAAGTCGAGGCCATTCTTGAAAGGAAGCTGTCTGCGACTGTCACACAGGATTACACTCAAACCGGCGGGGTGGAGGCTGTAGTCGAAGTATTGAATGGGGTAGACCGATCTACGGAAAAAACGATCTTGGATGCACTTGAAATCCAGGATCCGGAGCTGGCGGAAGAAATCAAGAAGAGAATGTTTGTGTTTGAAGATATCGTGACGCTGGATGGCCGTTCCATCCAACGAGTCATCAGAGATTGTGATAATGAAGATCTCCTTCTATCACTCAAGGTATCGAGCGATGATGTCAAGGAGATTGTGTTTAAAAACATGTCCAATCGTATGGTGGAGACCCTCAAAGAAGAAATGGAATTCATGGGGCCGGTCAGACTGCGCGATGTTGAAGAGGCTCAATCAAGAATCGTAGCGATCATCAGACGATTGGAAGAAGCCGGGGAAATCATCATTGCCCGGGGTGGAGGAGACGATATCATTGTCTAGGATCATTAAGTCTTCCGCAGCTCTTACTCGCGGAGATAATGAAAAGGTCATAACCCTTAAGCACATACGTCCTTCAATAACGGAACTTTCAGAAGAGGACCTTTCCGGCCAACAGCAGCTGATGTATACAGAAATAGAAGATTTAATCACGGAAGCAAGGAATAAAGCCGATATGATTGTATCCGGTGCTTTGGAAGAGAGGGAAAGTATTCTATCCCATCTGCAACAGGAAAAAGACAACTGGATGACTGAACGTGAGAAACAATTTCAAGAAGCCTATGAAGCCGGATTTCAAAAAGGTGAAGAAGAGGGAATGAAAAAGGGATATCAGGAATATGCCCAGAGGCTGAGTGAAGCAGAAAGAATTCTAGAATGGAACAAGCAAGAATATTACTCATATTTGGAAAAAGCGCAGGAAGTCATTGTTTCCCTTGCAATCGCCAGTGCTGAAAAAATCATCGGCAAAAAGATTATGGATGAGCCGGAAACATTTACTTCAATTGTTAAAAGGGCCTTGAAGGAAGTCAGGCAGCTGCCTGAGGTTCAAATCCACTGCCATCCATCCCGATATTTTAACCTGATGGAAAACAAAGAGGAAATCGAAGCGGCATTTCCGGCAAATGTACAATGCTTTATCTATGCAAATGACGATTTGAGAGAGGAAGAATGTTACATTGAGACAAATCAAGGGAGAATCATCGTAAGTATAGATGCACAGCTTGCGGAATTGAAACAGAAACTGTTTGAAATGCTGCAGGGGGATGTGACATGAAAGCAATAGACTTACTTCCGCTTATCCCTCAGGTCAATACGTTCAAGAAATACGGGAAAGTAAAACGCGCCGTCGGACTTATGATTGAATCTCAGGGACCCGAGAGCTCTGTCGGTGAGGTCTGCCATATCCACATCATCAGCCGTGGGGTGCCTAAAATAATTCTTGCAGAAGTGGTGGGGTTCAATGGTCAGCTTGTCATCCTGATGCCCTATTCCAACATGCAGGATATAGCCCCGGGAAGTCTGGTGGAGGCTACTTCAAAGCCCCTGGAAGTTAAAATAGGCCCTGCATTGATCGGGAAAGTTGTGGATTCGCTGGGTAAGCCGCTGGATGGAAGTATGCTGCCCGCCGGCTTGTCAGCTGCTCACACCGATCAGGAACCCCCTAATCCCCTTTCCAGGCCGCCTATAGATGAACCGATGGAGGTCGGGGTGAAAGCAATCGATAGTATGCTGACGGTAGGGAAAGGTCAGCGTGTTGGAATCTTTGCAGGGAGCGGGGTTGGAAAGAGCACCCTGCTCGGAATGATAGCAAGGAATACGAAAGCAGATTTGAATGTCATTGCCTTGATCGGGGAACGCGGCAGGGAAGTAAGGGAATTCATTGAAAGGGATCTTGGCGAAGAAGGGCTGAAAAGGACGATAGTCGTTGCCGCCACTTCTGATCAGCCCGCTCTCATGAGGATCAAGGGTGCCTTTACAGCCACGGCCATTGCAGAATATTTTCGAGATAAAGGAATGAATGTAATGCTGATGATGGATTCTGCAACCCGCGTGGCAATGGCGCAGCGGGAAATCGGCCTGGCTGTCGGTGAACCTCCTACGACAAAGGGGTATACTCCTTCAGTGTTTGCGATACTCCCGAAGCTGCTTGAAAGGACAGGAACCAATTTGAAAGGAAGCATTACGGCGTTCTATACTGTGCTCGTGGACGGCGATGACCTTAATGAACCCATTTCCGATACAGTACGGGGAATTTTGGATGGACATATTGTTTTAGATCGAAAGATAGCCAACAGGGGTCAATTTCCAGCGATCAATATTTTAAAAAGCGTCAGCCGCCTCATGAATCATCTGGCATCGGAGCAGCACCTGGACGCTTCGGTGAGGTTAAGGGAGCTCTACAGCACCTATATAGATTCTGAAGATCTCATTCAAATCGGTGCATATAAGAAGGGGTCTTCAAAAGAAATAGACGAAGCCATCAACTATTATCCCAAGATTGTTTCATTTCTTAAACAAGGTGTTTATGAAAAAATAACGCAGGCTGAAAGTATCAACCAACTTATACAGCTTGCAGAAAAAGGTGACGTGCGGTCATGAGTTATCAATATCGATTTGAACGGATCTTGACCCTCAAGGAAAAAGAGAAAGATGAATTGAATCAGCAATATAAAGGAGCCATCTCAAAGTTTGAGAAGGTGGCAGAAATGCTTTATGGATTTTTGAAGAAAAAGGAAGATTTAGAAGGTCATCAAGCCGACCGGCTTCAAAACGGCCTCTCGGTACAGGATATACGCCACCATCAACAATTCATTACAAATCTTGAAAAGACGATTTCCTACTATCAGGAACTTGTGATCCAAGCCCGTAATCGAATGAACTGGTATGAAGAAAAACTTGTCGATATGAACATGGAAGTGAAAAAGTACGAAAAAATAAAAGAAAAGGACGTAAATGTTTTCCTTCAAAAATTGAAAGAAGATGAAAACAAACAGTTGGATGAAGTGTCCGTTGTCCAATACATGAATCGGGGAATTAGGTGATAGAATGCCAAAAATGATTGCAGAAGAGAAAGAGACCAAAGAAACCAGCCGTTTTCAATGGATTGTATTTGTAATCTTCATTCCTCTATTATTTGCGATTACCATCGCCTTGATCGTCATGACGGTTGCAGGGATCAATGTGTTTGAGAAAGCACAGTCCGTTCCTTTCATTTCAAAAGTGCTCCCATCAGCGAGTGAGGAGGCAAAGGAGCAGCTGGAGAGCCGGATCGATTCGTTACAAACTTCCATTGAGGATAAAGAAGCGCAAATCTCCCAGCTGCGAAGTGAAATTGACGGCAGGGAAAAGGACAATGAAAAACTTCAGGCAACAATAGAGCAGCAAAAGCTTGAGCTTGAAGAGCTGAGACAGATAGGGGAAGAAAATAAACGGGCATTTAAAGAAGTAGTAAGTACATTCGAGTCCATGTCAGCGAAAAGTGCAGCCCCGGTCTTGATGAAAATGGAAGATCAAGAAGCACTTAAAATACTTTCCAGCATTAAACCGGATGATTTAGCCGACATACTTGAAAAAATGCCTCCTGAAGATGCCGCAAAATACACAGGTTTATTGGCAGCGGATGAGAGTTAGGATCATAGGTACACGGGAAAGGGGGTGTAAAAATGGAAGTCGCACCAACACAAGTCATTCAGGTAAAAGGGGTATCTGTCAACGGAATGAGTTCATCAAAGCGGGGCAGTGCTTCATTTTCACAGCACCTGCTTGGAAGCTTGAATAGTTCATTTCAGCAAAAATCCATAAATGGCAATGACATGTCCCCGGCTCTTGAGCTGTTAAATCGTTTCCTTAATGCGGAAGGATTGGGGGACTTGGGACTCTCTGATGAACAAATTGAATCCTTGGGCAATATCGTTGAACTGGATATTGAAGAAATTGCCGGCCTCCTGGATATGGACTTAGAAGAAATCATCAACAGCGTGCAGGCAGCCTTGCCCGCCGGCTTAATGAAAGAAGAGACCGAAGTGGAAATGTCCCTGGAATCAATAGTGGACTTATTACATTTTGTACAACACTTCATCGGTAAAAGCAGGGGGGATTCGATCAATCCCCAAGCAGCCAGTCAGCTCGCGAAGATGGCTAAAGTACTTGTCTTCACGGCAGCTCATAAAGACCTTCGAATGGGGGAAGCCCAAACAGTGTCCGAGATGAAGGGAATATTGAAACTGCTTCAGCAGAAGACAGAGACGGTGCTTCAAGTCAGCGCTGCCTTGAAGCAGGGGGGTAAGGAAGAAATCATAAAGGCTGCTTACAGCCGGCATTCGTCAATGGATATGACCGAAGCGGTTAAAACCGAACAGAACAAAATTATTCATTCCGGGCAGGGGAATACCCCTCATATCCTTGTTCCCAAGTCTGATACATTCACCATGAATTTGGGGCCGACAAAGAGTACCCTGCAATATGAACAATTTGTCAAGGAACTTCAAACGATATTGAGCAGATCAAATTTGCAGACACTCCCTAATATGAATAAGCTGTTAATCAAATTATATCCTGAACAACTGGGCTCCCTGCGAATTGAACTTCTTCAGACGAATGGAATCATGACAGCCAGGATTCTTGCTACAACATCGGCCGCAAAGGAAATGCTTGATTCGCAGCTGCAAGGTTTGAAGCATGCTTTTACTTCCCAGAATCTGCAGGTTGATAAAATTGAAGTTTCACAGGCTCTCTCCGATCCCGAACGTCAGTCAAAAGGACAGTCTCATCAGCAGAACGGGCAGTCAAAGCAAGCACCGGAAGATACTCATAAGGATAATGAGGAACAGGAATCAGCCGGCTTTAAAGAATATCTCGTGAACAGCGAAGTATAGGTGATAATTATGACAAAAATAGATCCGAATTTACTTTATTCAACCTTGCAGACGAAGAAACGTGAAGGCGGGAATGATATTTTAGGAAAAGATGATTTCCTGAAGATCCTGATGACACAGCTTCAGAACCAGGACCCGATGAACCCGATGCAGGATAAGGATTTCATTGCTCAAATGGCAACCTTTTCGTCCTTGGAACAAATGACGAATCTTACAAAAACGATGGAAAAATTCGTAGAGAACCAAAATCAATCCCAATTGATTTCTTATAATCAATTTGTAGGGAAGCAGGTTACATGGCATAAGATAAGCAATTCTGGAACAGATGACGCACCTGAAATCACAGAAGGCGAGGGAATCGTGAAAGGGATCCGCTTTAAAGAAGATAATGTTGAATTTGTCATGGAAGACGGTACGGTTCTTACGCCGGGGAATATCTCACAAGTGAATGATGTGGCTGCTTCCGATGTATCTTTGGTAAATGCTTCAATGTTGATTGGAAAAAAAGTTACTTGGGAAGATGAAGAAGGGGAGAAGACAGGCATCGTTCAATCTGTATCCTCCAAAGACTCTCATATTTGGATCCATACGGATGCCGGCGAAAAAATCAAGAGCGGAAGCCTGACAAAAATCGAATCTTAACAAGGAGGGGCGTATGGATAAAACGTTCTTGCACCGCATTCCACCTAAGCCTTTAACAACAACGATAAAGCCTAGAACTGCCCAAACCGGTGTCAGAGGGGATACTGCTTTTTCAGCCGAACTGAACAAAGTGCTGACCCGTTCCTCCGGACTTCAGATCAGTAAACATGCTAAGAGCAGAATGGAACAAAGAGGCATTTCCATCACACCGCCCCAATGGGAAAAAATTGCGGAAAAAGTGAATGAGGCTAAATCCAAGGGAGTCCATGAGTCCCTGGTGCTTTTAAAAGATGCTGCGTTGATCGTCAGTGCGAAAAATGAAACAGTCATAACAGCATTGGACAGGCAAGAAGCAAATTCGCAGATCTTCACTAATATTAACGGAACTATATTAATGGATTCATAGGCTGGACCTTTAATAGGAAGCCTGACAGCTGTGGAATGATCGAAGCAGCTCATTAAGAAAGGGGAAAAATTAATGCTACGTTCAATGTATTCAGGTATAAGCGGGATGAAGAACTTCCAAACAAAATTAGATGTGATAGGGAACAATATCGCGAATGTGAACACTTATGGTTACAAGAAGGGACGCGTCACGTTCCAAGACCTTATGAACCAGACGGTATCCGGGGCAAGCAGGGCAACTGCCAACAGAGGCGGACAAAATGCGATGCAAGTCGGTTTAGGTTCCACGCTGGCCTCGATCGACAGTATCCAGACTCAAGGAAGTCTGCAAAACACAGGAAGATCTCTTGATGTAGCGGTATCCGGGGACGGCTTCTTCATGGTAAGACAAGGGAATAACGCACTTTATACAAGAGCCGGAAACTTCTACTTGGATTCGAACGGAAGTCTTGTGACAGGCGGGGGCGCCCTGGTTCAAGGATATCCGGTTGATGCCGGCGGAGCGGTCAACCGGTCAGGTGTAGCGGATATTAAAATTGATACCGACACAACGATGGCGCCGCAGGCTACAACCAAAGCTTCGTACAATGGGAACTTAAAAGCGACTGCTGCTGCAGGGACCGAAGTGGAAATCGAAACGAAGGTAAAAGATTCACAGGGGAACGATATCAGTTTGAACATTACTTTGACAAAGGGTGCCGGTAACAACGCTTGGACAGCAAATATCTCAAGCCTGACCAATGGAGTAACAGTTGCCGGAGGCGGGAATCTGGCGTTCGGTTTTGATGCAAATGGTAAATTGACGACTGCCATGCCGCATAATCTTTCCCTCACTAATTCTAACGGAGCGAACGACTTGGATATCGAGTTGGATTTCTCCAACATCACTCAATTCGACAGTTCCTCTTCGGCAAACACTGATACCGTGGATGGTAACTCGGAAGGATACCTTGAGAGTTTCAATATCGGATCTTCCGGGGAAGTGAACGGCGTATTTTCAAATGGTGAAGTAAGAGTGCTCAGTCAGCTGGCGTTGGCAACATTTTCAAATCCAGGCGGTTTGACAAAAGCAGGGAATAATTTGTTCCAGGAATCAAACAACTCAGGACTTCCCAATATGGGAACGGCAGGAGAAGGCAGGGGATCCCTGCAATCAGGCTCCCTCGAAATGTCGAATGTCGACTTATCGGAAGAATTCACTGAAATGATCACGGCACAACGGGGATTCCAGGCGAATACCAGAATCATCACCACCTCGGATGAAATCTTGCAGGAACTGGTTAACTTAAAGCGATAATTAGTCAGTAAGGGAGGTAGGGGGCTGGCTCTTACTATATTCAGTGAGAGTCAGTTCTACATAATATGATTACGTTAACTAGATTGAATGGTAAACCCTTTACCCTTAACGCCTTTTATATTGAGACCGTTGAGGCATTCCCGGATACTACGATCCAATTGACCAACGGCCGGAAATATGTGGTGAAAGAATCGGTTGAAGTGGTTGCCGGATACACTCTTGCTTTTTTCCGCAGTGTCAACCTTCTTGATCCCGGATTCAAAGGAGGCGGCACAGATGAAAAATAAATTCTTGTCCATCATGTTGATCCTTCTGGTGACAATCACTTTGGCAGGTGTGATTGCCCTGGTTGTCATTTTGAAATTTTCAGATGATGAAGAAACAAAGGAACCATCAATTGAAGAAGTTATTGAGGCATCAGTTGATATCCCTGAAATAACAACCAATCTATTAAGCAATGATTTTATACGTATATCTTTCAAAGTTCAAACTGACAGCAAAAAAGCAAAGCAAGAGTTGGAGAAAAGAGATTTTCAAGTCAATAACATCATTATAGAAGAACTTTCTGAAATGAAAGCAGATGAACTTCAAGGGAAGAAGGGCAAAGAAATAATTGAGGACAAAGTCAAGGAAAAGGTGAATGCCCTTATGCAAGAAGGAATGGTCGAAAAAGTGTACATCACCTCTATGATGATTCAATGATAATGGAAAATTTCATGGGCTGGGGGTGAAGAAATGGCAGATGTATTATCACAAAGTGAAATTGATGCCTTGTTATCGGCTTTGAACACAGGTGAAATGAGTGCAGACGATTTTAAGAAAGAAGAAGAAGAAAGAAAAGTAAAAGTTTATGATTTTAAACGGGCTTTGCGCTTCTCCAAAGATCAAATCAGAAGTTTGACCCGCATTCATGAGAACTTTGCGAGGATTTTGACCACTTATTTTTCCGCACAGCTGCGTACATACGTGCAAATTAACGTCGCTTCTGCAGATCAGATTCCATATGAAGAATTCATTCGTTCGGTACCGAAAATGACCATCTTGAATGTATATGAACTTCCCCCTTTGGACGGTCGGATCCTGATGGAAATCAATCCGAATATCGCTTATTCGATGATGGACCGGGTGATGGGCGGTAAAGGGGTCAGTGTCAATAAAGTGGAGAACTTGACGGAAATAGAGACAACGATCATGTCACAGCTGTTTGAACGGGCTTTCGAAAATTTAAGTGAAGCATGGAGTTCAGTGGCAGACGTAGATCCGGTATTTGCGGAGTTTGAAGTCAATCCCCAATTCCTCCAGATGGTGTCACCAAATGAAACTGTCGTGGTCATTTCTTTGAATACTACGATTGGAGAAACAAGCGGGATGATCAATATCTGCATCCCTCATGTGGTACTTGAACCCATCCTTCCCAAACTCTCGGGGAGCTACTGGATGGAAACCAAGAAGAAGGACATCAAGCCGGAAGAAACGGCGAACCTGGAGAGAAGGATTAAAAAGGCGCACGTTCCGGTCGTGGCAGAACTGGGAAATTCGGAAATTTCAATTGAGGATTTCCTGATGCTTGACAGCGGGGATGTCATTCAACTAAATGCCAGCATTGATGACCCGCTTACCATTAAGATCGGGGAGATCCCGAAATTTACAGGTCAGCCTGGCAGAGCTAACAATAAACTTGCAATCCAAATTTTAGAAACATTGAAAGGGGGAGACGACGATGATGAGTGATGATATGTTGTCACAAGATGAAATCGATGCGCTCCTTAGGGGTTCTGCAGAACCTGAAGAACAGGATCCGGTCGAAATCAACATAAATGATTATATCAGTTCCATGGAACAAGATGCGTTAGGGGAAGTTGGGAACATCTCTTTTGGCAGTTCTGCAACGGCATTATCTACATTGCTTAATCAAAAGGTTGAAATCACAACCCCAAAAGTGTCCATTGTGAATAAAAATTCACTGGAGGAAGAATTCCCTCATCCATACGTTGCAATAGAAGTTCAGTACACAGAAGGGTTTTCCGGGGCCAATCTGCTGGTGATTAAACAGTCAGATGCTTCAATCATCGCTGATTTGATGCTTGGCGGAGACGGACTGAATCCATCCGGGGAACTTGGCGAAATTCAGCTCAGCGCGGTTCAGGAAGCAATGAATCAAATGATGGGTTCCGCAGCTACATCCATGTCGACGGTATTCAGTAAGAAGGTCGATATCTCACCTCCTTCCATTGATTTAATGTATATACCTCAGGGGGAAGGACAGGAAAACATCCCGGACCAGGATCTGCTGGTGAAGGTTTCTTTTTCACTGAAAATAGGAAATCTCATTGATTCAAGTATCATGCAGCTTCTTCCGTTAAGCTTTGCAAGGAGTCTTGTTGAAGAGCTAATGAATGGAAGCGGGGAAGAAACAGTTGTGAACACAGATATCCCTGCAGAGCAGGAGGTTCGACAAGAACTGCCTGTCAGTCATATGGAGGGGCAATCACCAAGAAATGAAGTACCTGGAGCAGCTGCTGACCTGCATGCAAAGCCAATGGAACAGCAAGCACCGCCCCAGCACTATGGAGGCTATGGATATTCAGGACAACAGGTGAATGTACATCCTGCCACTTTTTCTGAATTTCAGCCTGGCGGGTCTGGCCAGCAGGAATCGAAAAATCTGGACATGCTTCTCGACATCCCGTTACAGGTTACGGTGGAACTCGGGAGGACGAATCGTTCCGTAAAGGACATATTGGAATTGTCTAAGGGTTCGATCATTGAACTCGATAAATTAGCCGGGGAGCCGGTTGATATCCTGGTGAACAGCAGACTTATCGCGAAAGGTGAAGTGGTTGTCATCGATGAGAATTTCGGGGTCCGCATCACGGATATCGTAAGCCCGAGTGACAGGTTGAACAAACTCAGGTGAATTTAAATTAAAGGAAGTACCGCAGATAACACGAAGTTAAAATTAATATCAATAGGTGGAGGATGACGGCGATGGCAAATAAGATTTTGATAGTAGATGATGCAGCTTTTATGCGGATGATGATTAAAGATATTCTAACGAAAAATGGATTTGAGGTAGTAGGTGAAGCGGCTGATGGAGCCCAGGCAGTAGAGAAGTATAAAGAAGTGCAGCCTGACTTGGTTACAATGGATATCACCATGCCTGAGAAAGATGGCATCGCAGCACTGAAGGATATCAAAGCGATGGATCCCGGGGCGAAAATCATTATGTGTTCAGCAATGGGCCAGCAGGCAATGGTCATCGATGCCATCCAGGCAGGCGCAAAGGACTTCATTGTCAAACCGTTTCAGGCCGACCGTGTAATCGAGGCGATTCAGAAAGCTTTAAGTTAACTGTTTTAAGAAGGTGTATGTATTGAAGAAGCTTCAACTAGTTATGAGTGTTCTATTTATTTTCATCCTGGCAAGTGCCGGTGACACACCGGCACTTGCCAATATGAAGTCAGTGGATGATTGGTATGAAAGCCCTGAAAGCGGCGAAAACAGAAACAAAGATGTGAAACCTTCAGAGAAGGAAAACATTGAGGAAACTCAAACAGCAGGCGTCACTTTTTTTGATTATGTGAAAATGATCTTTGCTTTGATATTTGTAGTAGCACTTATTTATTTCCTATTAAAATTCATTAACCAAAAGGGAAGATCGTTTCAACAGACAAAGATGATCAACCATTTAGGAGGGGCCCCCCTCGGGGGAAACCGCTCCGTACAGATTGTCAAAGTAGGAAACCAAGTGCTGGTGTTAGGGGTTGGAGAAGATATCCAGCTGTTAAAAGAGGTTCATGATGAAAAAGAAAAAGAAGAGATTCTGGCTTATTATCATAATGGGACCGAGCAGATGCGCGATGCAAAGACCGTCGTTTCGAATCTGCTGACTAAGGTAACAGGCGGTACGGGAAGTTCAGAACAAGGCTCCTTTCAGTCACATTTCAAAAAGCAGCTGGACGAAATGAGTAAAGGGAGAAAAAAGATGCTTCAGGATCTGAAAGACAAGGAGAACCGCTCAGATGAATGAATTTATGGAATTTTTCAATGGAAGCCCTGCGGACTCTGTTTCCACCAGTGTAAAGCTCCTGCTGTTATTTACGGTCCTGTCACTGGCACCGAGCATCCTTATTCTGATGACATCTTTTACGCGCATCATGATCGTCCTTTCCTTTGTAAGGACTTCACTGGCAACCCAGCAAATGCCGCCGAATCAGGTGTTGGTCGGACTCTCCTTATTCCTGACTTTCTTTATCATGGCACCGACGTTCCAGGAGGTTAATGATAATGCATTGACTCCTCTTTTTAATGAAGAAATCAATCTGGAGGAAGCGTATGAGAATGCTGCTGTCCCTTTTAAGGAATTCATGAGTAAACATACAAGACAGAAGGATCTGGAGCTCTTCTTGAGCTACTCCGGTGCCGAAAGACCCGAATCAATCGCAGATATACCGATGACCTCTCTAGTACCTGCATTCGCGTTGAGCGAAATCAAGACAGCCTTTCAAATTGGCTTCATGATTTTCATCCCGTTTCTTGTCATAGACATGGTGGTGGCCAGTGTCTTAATGTCAATGGGGATGATGATGCTTCCGCCTGTAATGATCTCGCTTCCGTTCAAAATTTTACTATTTGTACTGGTGGATGGCTGGTACTTGGTCGTTAAATCTCTTTTAGAAAGTTTTTAAGTGGGTGATTTTATGAATGCCGAATCTGTTGTTGCGTTAGCCGAACGCGGAGTTTATATAACTCTGATCGTATCCGGCCCGTTGCTGCTGCTTGCACTTGTAGTGGGATTGATAGTAAGTATCTTTCAGGCAACCACACAAATTCAGGAGCAGACGCTTGCGTTTATTCCGAAGATCGTCGCGGTGCTGATCGGGATCGTGTTTTTCGGCCCATGGATGCTGACGAAAATAGTCACCTATTCATCACAGATCTTTTCTGACTTAACAAGGTTTGTAGGATAATAGGATGTCTGAGCTTGTACCAGTATTATCGGTATTCTTACTCGTTTTTGTTAGGGTTTCAGCTTTTTTTGTCACAATGCCTTTGTTTTCATACCGCAATATCCCCGCACAGCATCGCCTGGCCTTTTCGCTTGTGCTTTCGTGGGTGATGTATTATACGGTTGAATCAAAAGCATTTGAGATCAACGGCCAATATATTCTCTTGGTGATGAAAGAAGCAATGGTGGGTCTTTTGATAGGGTTTGTTGCGTATATGATTGTTTCAGCGATTCAAATAGCAGGGGGTTTCATTGATTTTCAAATGGGTTTTGCCATTGCGAATGTCATCGATCCCCAGACTGGTGCACAAAGTCCTTTGATGGGACAGTATCTGTACACTTTTTCATTACTTTTGCTACTGGCATTGAATGGCCACCATTTAATTCTTGATGGTATCTTTTACAGCTATCAGCTCATACCGATCGACAACGCGTGGATTCCTTTTGGCGATGAGAATTTAATTGACTATATCATCAAGACCTTTAATTCCATGTTCATCATCGCTTTTCAAATGTCGATTCCGGTAGTAGCGACTCTCTTCCTTGTCGATGTCGCTTTGGGGATCGTCGCAAGGACCGTTCCTCAGCTGAATGTATTCGTTGTAGGTTTTCCCATTAAAATAGCGGTCTCATTTATTGTTCTTTTTATTGTGATGGGCGTCATGTTTGCTGTCATGCAGCAGCTATTTGAAATGATGTTCATAACGATGCGGGATTTAATGAAATTAATTGGGGGCGCGTAAGGTGCAGTGGTTATCATTAGATTTACAGTTTTTCAGCGGTGAGAAAACAGAGAAGGCCACACCTAAGAAAAGGGAGGACGCCAAAAAGAAAGGACAGACTGCTAAAAGTCAGGATGTCAACACAGCGATCATCCTTTTGGCAGTATTTTTATTCTTCACCTTCGGGGCCTCCTATATCGGCAATATAGTATTTGATCTATTCCGTCAATCCTTTCAGGAATATATGCTGATGGAGGTGACAGAAAATACTGTCCAGG
Source organism: Bacillus sp. BKU_1 (assembly GCA_051294195.1). Lineage (GTDB taxonomy): Bacteria > Bacillota > Bacilli > Bacillales > Bacillaceae_B > Rossellomorea. The sequence goes on from CP193985.1 coordinate 1,264,888, forward strand.
TCATCACGATGGATCTGATGAAGGAGTTAGCGCTTCTTCTGGGACCGATTATGCTGGTTGCGATGATAGCAGGGATTGCGGCCAACTATATTCAGGTTGGTGTCATGTTCACCACCAAGCCCCTGGAACCGAAATTGGAAAAGATAGACCCGATAAAAGGATTCAAGCGTATTTTTTCACTCAGGGCCATCGTGGAACTGCTGAAGTCGATTCTGAAAATCTCATTCATCGGTGCCATTACGTTTGTAGTACTCTGGACGAATATAGAAGAAGTGCTGAGTTTATCATTTAAATCCGTTGGGGATTCCCTGGTCGTCATGTCAAAATTGGCCGTGCAGATGGGGATAGCTGCCTCGCTGGCTCTGTTGTTTTTGTCGGTATTTGATTATCTTTATCAAAAATTCGATTTTGAAAAAAACATCAGGATGTCAAAACAAGATTTGAAGGATGAACACAAAAATATCGAGGGCGACCCATTGATTAAATCCAAAATAAAACAAAGACAGCGGGAAATGGCCATGCGCCGGATGATGCAGGAAGTACCGGAGGCCGATGTGGTGATCACGAATCCCACCCACTTTGCCATTGCCCTGAAGTATGATGAATCGAAAAGAGATGCTCCCTATGTTGTTGCAAAGGGAGTGGATTATCTGGCACAAAAAATAAAATATATTGCCAAAGAAAATGATGTGGTGATGGTGGAAAACCGCCCGCTGGCGAGATCACTGTATGATGCAGCCGAAGTGGGGGATACCGTACCGGAAGAGTTCTTTAAAGCGGTAGCTGAAATTCTCGCATATGTGTACCGGATCCAAAACAAACTGTAAGAATGTTAGGAGAGTAATAGTATGTCAGCAAGAGATTTATCCGTATTAGCCAGTGTCATATTGATCGTAGCCATGCTTATCATCCCATTTCCTTCCTGGATGTTGAGTGTGCTTATCATTGTAAATATTTCACTTGCTCTTTTAGTGCTCCTAACCTCTATGAATATGAACGAACCGCTCCAATTTTCCATATTTCCTTCGTTATTGCTTCTGCTTACGCTATTTCGCTTAGGTCTAAATGTTTCCACAACGAGGTCGATTCTCAGCAAGGGAGAAGCAGGGGGCGTTGTGGAAACATTTGGAACATTTGTCGTTGGAGGAAATGTCTTAGTCGGTCTCGTCGTATTCGTGATTTTGATCGTCATACAATTCATTGTCATAACCAAAGGATCGGAACGTGTATCTGAGGTAGCTGCAAGGTTTACGCTTGATGCCATGCCAGGGAAACAAATGAGCATCGATGCCGACCTGAATGCCGGAATGATTTCCGAACATGATGCCAGGCACCGGAGGGATAAGATCAGCAGGGAAGCAGATTTTTACGGTGCGATGGATGGTGCATCAAAGTTTGTAAAAGGTGATGCGATCGCAGGAATAGTGATTGTCATGATCAACTTGATTTTCGGGATCATTATCGGTATGACCCAGCAGGGACTGCCAATCGGGGAAGCGGCCACCCGCTATTCACTCCTAACTGTAGGGGATGGGATCGTCAGTCAGATTCCTGCGTTATTGATTTCAACTGCTACAGGTATTGTGGTAACACGGGCCGCATCGGAAGGGAATCTCGGCCAGGACATCATGAAACAGCTTTTGGCCTACCCGTATATGCTCTATGTAGCAGCGTTCACCATTTTTATGCTTGGTGTGGCAACGCCGATAAATGATCTATTGACCATTCCCATTGCGGCAGCGATGGCGATTGGAGGATTTATGCTTTCGCGTACCCCTGTCGAAAGTGAATCTGAAACGGCTGCAATGGAGGAAGAAATAGAGACAGAAGAAATGAAGAGTCCCGAAAGTGTAGTCAATCTCCTGAATGTAGATCCGATAGAGTTCGAATTCGGCTACGGGTTGATCCCTCTAGCCGATACAAACCAGGGAGGCGACCTGCTTGATCGCATCGTCATGATCAGAAGACAGCTTGCAATTGAGCTTGGGCTAGTGATTCCGGTTGTAAGGATCAGGGATAATATCCAGCTTCAGCCCAATGAATACCGTTTGAAAATCAAAGGCAGTGAAATGGCAAGGGGAGAACTCCTTCTTGATCATTACTTAGCCATGAGTCCCGGTGTGGAGGATGATTCAATTGAAGGGATCGACACGGTCGAACCTTCATTCGGCCTTCCAGCCAAATGGATTTCAGAGGATATGAAGGAACAGGCGGAAATATTCGGTTACACCGTGGTGGATCCTCCGTCCGTGGTTTCCACCCATATTACGGAAGTGATCAAGACGAATGCCCATGAACTGCTGGGCAGACAAGAAACGAAACAATTAATCGATCATCTTCAGGAATCCTATCCTATTCTGGTTGAGGAGGTCACCCCGAACCCGTTATCTGTCGGAGAGGTGCAAAAAGTGCTGGCCAAACTGTTGAAAGAGAATGTGTCAGTCCGTAATCTTCCAGTCATCTTCGAGACACTTGCTGATTTTTCTAAAATGAGCTCGGATACGGATCTGCTTGCTGAATATGTAAGACAGGCACTTGCACGTCAAATCACGAATCATTATGTACAGGAGAATGGGAACCTCAAAGTGGTCACAATGTCCGGGAAGGCGGAAAAGCTGATTGCAGATTCCATTCAGCAGACAGAACATGGGAATTATTTATCGATGGATCCAGGCGATTCTCAGCGTCTGCTCGAAACCATCGCCAGCCAGATTGAACAATTATCACTGATGGAAGAATCACCGATCATCCTGTGTTCACCTGCTGTCAGAATGTATGTACGGCAATTGACAGAACGTTATTTCCCGCAAGTGCCGATTCTCTCATATAACGAATTGGAAGCGAATGTAGAAGTACAAAGTGTTGGGGTGGTGAATGTAGATTGAAAGTAGTGAAATATGTAGCACCCAGTATGAATGAAGCCATGAAAAAGGTCAGGAGCGGCCTGGGGGAAGATGCGGTCATCCTAAATTCCAAGGTGACGCATACAGGAGGAATATTGGGATTGTTCAAGAAAAAGATGGTCGAGGTCGTTGCTGCAATCGATCCTATGATCGAAACTGAAAAAGCAGAAATGAAAAAACTCCGCCACCAGCATACATCACTGAAATCAACTCCTGAAAAAACAGTTAAAGAAAAAACGTCTATTCCTGAAGACCCGGTTCAGCAAGAGTTGAAAGAATTAAAAAATATGATTGCTGCTTTTACGGCTGCCAAACAATTCGAGCAGTATGATGAAAGAATCCGGGGAATTTTGACTCATTTGCAAGAGCAGGGTGTTAAAGAGGCGATTCTCGTTCAGGCAGCCAGCCATCTTGATGCCAAATTGAAGCTTGCTGAAGACAAAACAAACAATGTCGAAGCCGATTTGCTTGTATGGGCAAAACAGTTTATAAAAAATGAAATCAGTGATATTCCAATGTCAGGAATAAGTTATGAGAAAAAATACATCAATGTTATCGGACCGACTGGTGTGGGGAAGACGACCACTCTTGCGAAAATGGCTGCAGAGGCAGTTATTGATAAAAGAATGAAGATAGGATTCATTACGACAGATACATACAGGATCGCAGCCATTGAGCAATTAAAGACTTATGCAGGTCTCTTGAATGTGCCGGTGGAAATAGTTTATAAACTTGAAGATTATAAAAAAGCCATCGATAAATTCAAGGATTTCGATCATGTATTCATAGATACGGCAGGAAGGAATTTCAGGGAAAAGAAATATGTAGAAGACATGCGTAAGATAATAGACTTCGAGCGGGACATGGAAACATTCCTGGTGCTATCCCTGACAAGCAAGGAAACGGACATGAAAGATATCATCGTCCAATTTTCTTCCATTGATATATGCCGTTACATTTTTACGAAACTGGACGAAACATCAAGTTACGGATCGATGTTGAATATCATCAAGGAAACACAGAGGGGAATCGCCTATATAACAACAGGCCAGGACGTTCCTGAAGATATCACTGAAGTGAATGCCGATGAAATCGGAAGACTTCTTCTGAAAGGATTCAGTTATGAAAGATCAAGCATATCATCTTAGGCAAAAGATGCTTCTGAATTCACAGCCCCATGCAAGGACGATTGGCATTGTCAGCGGTAAAGGGGGCGTCGGTAAATCAAATATATCAACCAATCTGTCGATATTATTAGGGAATGCCCATAAGAAGATCCTATTATTTGATATGGATATCGGGATGGGGAACATCCATATCCTCCTGGGCAGTCATAACCATTTATCAATCATGGATTATATCAGGAATAAAGACCTGAATATAAATGATGTCATATGTGAAAATGTTTATGGGATTTCCTATATTAGCGGAGGAAACGGCCTTGATACTGTAGTAGATTGGAAGGAAGAGCAGCAAGACCGCTTTTTTGAGGCGATGGATCAACTGATTCTAAAGTATGACTATATCGTGTTTGATATGGGGGCGGGAGCAACCAGAGGAACACTGGATTTCCTGTTGACGATGGAACAGATTATGGTCGTCACCACTCCTGAGCCGACTTCGATAACCGATGCATATTCCATGATGAAATATATCCATTTGAGGGATGAAAAGAAAGAATTCTACCTTGTGTGTAACCGTGCAGAGAGTAAGCAGGAAGGCTTGCTCACCCTTTCAAGGCTGCAGGAAACAGCCAGGAAGTTTTTGGAAAAGGAAATTATCCCATTGGGGGTTTTGCCTGAAGATTCCGCTGTGAGAAAAGCGGTAAGCATGCAGGTTCCCTTGATTAAAAGTTTTCCGCGTTCGCAAATATCATTGGGCTTGGATTCTCTTGCAAATCGTTTTCTCGATGAATCTGACAAATTTGAATTTCAAAACGAGAAACCTTCGTTCTTGAAAAATATTAAGAGTTTATTTTTCAGGAGGTAAAGAGATGAAGAAAAAAGTGCTGGTAGTCGATGATTCAGCATTTATGAGAAAGCTGATCAGTGACTTCATATCTGCTTCAGAAGAAATGGAAGTGGCGGGGATTGCCCGCAACGGGGAAGACGCGCTGGTAAAGATAAAAAAACTTTCACCGGATGTCGTCACCCTTGACGTTGAAATGCCGAAGATGAACGGCATAGAGGCATTAAAGAAAATAATGTCCGAATGTCCCGTTCCGGTTGTCATGCTTTCTTCCACTACCAAAGAAGGGGCCGAGGAAACGATTAAAGCGGTCCAGTATGGCGCGGTTGATTTTATCGCAAAACCTTCAGGTACGATCTCACTGGACCTGCATAAGATTCAGGAGGAAATCGTACGCAAGGTGTATTCTGCAAGTCAAGTGCCGATCAATAAGCTGCTTGGGCAGACGTTTTCAACTGCGATTTCTCCAAACAGAAAAGTCTATCATAAAGAAATTGAAAGATCCGCACTGGAAAGTAAACCAGCCCGCCCATTTCATGAAATTCAGAAACCTGGACTTATCATGATCGGAACATCGACAGGCGGTCCAAGGGCATTACAGCATGTGCTGACCAATCTGCCAGCCAGCCTGGATGCACCTGTGGTCATCGTACAGCACATGCCTCCCGGGTTTACGAAATCCTTGGCGGACCGCTTGAACTCGCTGGCCGATATAAAGGTAAAAGAGGCAGAACATGGGGAGCAGCTCGAGAAGGCTACTGCCTATATCGCACCGGGTGGATTCCATATGAGGATCATGAAAGATGAAACAACGTTGATTGTCCATTTATCCAAGGAAGAACCTCCGAGAAACGGGCACCGTCCATCAGTTGATGTCTTATTTGAATCAGCAAGCACTCTCGGCAGCTTCAATAAAGTTGCGGTGGTGATGACCGGAATGGGATCTGACGGTACAGAAGGCCTGATGAAGCTGAAAGAGACCGGACACGTTACAGCTATTGCAGAATCACATGAAACGTGCATCGTTTACGGAATGCCTAAATCTGTAATAGCTGCAAAGCTTGCAGACGAAGTCGTCAATGTAGAAGGAATTGGTCAGTCGATAATGAAATACATGGGATAGAGAGGTGTAGAACATATGGAAATGAGCCAATATTTAGAAGTCTTTATTGAGGAAAGTAAAGAAAATCTGCAGACATGCAATGAACAATTGCTTGAATTGGAAAAGAATCCTGAAAATCTATCAATCGTAAATGAAATTTTCCGGGCAGCCCACACCTTGAAAGGTATGTCTGCAACGATGGGATATGAAGATCTGGCGAACCTCACTCATAAAATGGAGAATGTACTCGACGGGATCAGAAACGGGAAAATATATGTTTCTCCTGAGGTGTTGGATGTGGTGTTTAAATCGGTGGATGACCTTGAAGCGATGGTCATTTCCATCGCAAATGGAGGAGATGGGAAACGGGATGTAACGGAAGTGGTCGCTTTGCTTCAGGCTATTGAAAAAGGCGAAGGAATCCCGGCGGTCCAAGCGGATGCCCACTCAGAGACAGCTTCAGCAGTGGCTCAAGAAAAAGCTCCGATTAAATATGAAGCTTACGAACAGACCGTGATCGAACAGTCTTATGAACAGGGAATGAAGTGTTTTGAACTTTCTGTTTCATTAAGGGAAGACTGCCTCCTTAAAGCAGCAAGAGTCTATATGGTCTTTGAAGTGCTGGAGAAAAGCGGGGAAATCATTAAATCAGAACCCTCAGTGGATAAGCTGGAAGAAGAGCGGTTTGATCAATCATTTACCGTTACCCTAATTACGAACGAAGATGCTGAAAGCCTGGAGAAAAAGGTTATGAAAGTATCGGAAGTAGAGAAAGCGGCGGTGTCAGAAGTGACCCCGGCTGCTTTTAGGGGCAGTCATGCTGTACATACAGAGGAAACAAAGACAACGAGAATAGAAGAGGGGGATTCATTTAAAAAAGATAAGACCCCCAAAGAAGTGAATCCTTCCGCTGCTGTCCAAAAATCCGGTCCGGCAAATAAAACGATAAGAGTCAATATCGAGCGTTTGGATATCTTGATGAATTTATTTGAAGAACTTGTCATTGACCGCGGAAGACTGGAGCAGATTTCCCAAGACCTCGGAAATTCTGAATTGAATGAAACGGTTGAAAGGATGACTCGTATTTCCGGGGATTTACAAACGATCATCTTGAATATGAGGATGGTTCCGGTTGAAACAGTATTTAATCGATTCCCTAGAATGGTACGCCAGCTTGCAAGGGATCTGAACAAAAAAATCAATATTGAAATCATCGGAGCTGAAACTGAACTGGATCGTACCGTCATTGATGAGATAGGTGACCCGCTGGTACACCTGATCCGTAATGCGATCGATCATGGAATCGAGACACCGGAAATCCGCGTGAAAAACGGAAAACAGGAAGAGGGTACAGTAAAGCTCAAAGCCTACCACAGCGGAAATCATGTATTCATCGAATTGGAAGATGACGGTGCCGGGATCAATAAACACCGGGTCCTTGAGAAAGCGGTTCAAAAAGGAATTGTCAGTGAAGAAACCGCACATACACTCACTGACCGTCAAATCTATGAATTGATTTTAGCTTCCGGATTTTCCACTGCAGAACAAATTTCCGATATATCGGGAAGGGGCGTCGGCCTGGATGTAGTCAAAGCGACGATAGAATCCCTTGGCGGATCGATCACCATAGATTCTACTGAAGGAAATGGTTCCTTATTTTCCATTCAACTGCCGCTTACCCTCTCTATCATTTCGGTTATGCTGGTTGAAATCGAGAAGGAGAAATATGCTGTTCCATTATCCTCCATTATTGAAACAGCAATCGTGAAAAAAGAGGAAATCATGAATGCACACAATCAAAAAGTGATCGACTTCCGCGGTAAAGTAGTACCGCTGATCTTCCTTGAGGATGTATTTGAAGTACCAAAAGAAAAAGTGGAAGAGGAAGACTACTATTCCACTGTAATCGTTCGTAAAGGGGAAAAGATGGCTGGACTTGTAGTCGATTCCTTTATCGGACAGCAGGAGATTGTGCTGAAATCACTGGGCAATTATCTGACCGATGTATTTGCCATTTCCGGGGCGACCATTCTCGGTGACGGACAGGTCGCACTGATTGTTGATTGCAATGCATTAATTAAATAGGGAATAGGGGGCAGCCATTAATGAATGAGACGACAACAAAAACAGAAGATCTGAAACTTATCGTTTTTCAATTAGTCGATAAGGAATATGCCATTCCTGTCAATCAAGTGCGGTCAATCGAAAAGCTTGAACATATTACGAGGGTTCCAAAGACTCCCGTATATGTAAAAGGTGTCATAAATTTACGGGGGGTTGTCACTCCGATCATCGACCTGCGATCCAAGTTTGGGCTGAGCGCTTCGATTGCGACCGACAGCACCCGGGTCATTATCGCAGGTTCTGATGACAAAGAAGTAGGATTGATTGTTGATGCAGCCAATGATGTACTGGATGTTTCAAAGGAAGCGGTTGAACCGCCTCCCGAAGTAGTGGGAGTGGTGGAAGCGGAATATATCGGCGGAGTAGTGAAAAAAGACAGAAGACTGCTCATATTACTTCATCTCGATAAAATCCTTGAAGCATTGTAGGGGAATGCCATGGGATATGAACGTACTGTAAACTCAATTCATCTCGATATATTAAAAGAAATAGGCAATATCGGAGCCGGCCATGCTGCTACTGCACTATCGGTGTTATTGGATAAACAGATCGATATGAAAGTCCCCAGCGTAAAAATCGTTTCCTTTGATGAAATGATGGAAATGGCGGGGGGTGCCGGGAATGTGGTGGTAAGTATCTTTCTAAGGATAGAAGGCGACGCTCCTGGCAGCATGTTTTTTATTCTGTCCCTAGGACAGGCAGAAGCCTTCATCCAATCCATGCTCCAAGATGATCATTTTTCTTTTGAAGACAAAAACCCTTCTGAACTGGGTCTGTCGGCCATGCAGGAATTGGGAAATATTCTATCCGGATCTTATCTGTCTTCACTGGCGGATTTTACACAGCTGAGCCTGCAGCCCTCAGTACCATCTTTGACGGTGGATATGGCAGGGGCAGTCATAGGTTTCGGCTTGATTGAAATCTCTCAGGTGAGTGATTATGCAATTGTTATTGATACTGCCATAAAAGAAGTGGCAGAGGGTTCAGAAAGTGTGAACGGTCATTTCTTCCTGCTCCCCGATCCCGATTCACTTCATATCATATTTCAATCGCTTGGAGTAAAAGGATGACACTGTTAGAAACTGTCGTAAAAGTAGGCATCGCTGATATGAATACTGTAAGGGGAAGCGGTTCGATAAGGACTTCCGGATTGGGTTCTTGCGTAGGGGTCGTTTTATATGACGATACCTCCCGAATTGCCGGCATGGTTCATGTCATGCTTCCAAGTTCCTCGATTGCCAAAGAAGAACCGCTTAACTCTGCTAAATATGCAGATTCAGGCGTGGAGGAATTGATACTCAGACTGAAGGGGATGGGGGCGGCCCTTCACCGGCTGAAATGTAAAATGGCAGGCGGGGCCCAAATGTTCCAGCTCTCATCAAAGAGCGACTTGATGAGAATCGGTCCCCGGAATGTAGAAGCAGTGAGAGAAGTACTTAAGAAAAACAACATACCTGTCATCGGGGAGGATGTAGGGGGAAGCAAAGGGAGGACAATTGAATTCTTTGTATCTGATTTTACCCTGCAAATCCGGACCGTGCATGAAGGAATCAAAAAATTGTAGGTCAAAAATTTATGGAGGAGGAGTCTTATGTCTCAGCAGCCCGCTCGAAACGAGGAACATCACTATTGGGATAAATGGATATCAAACCGCGATACAGAGGCGGGTGATTTGTTGGTGAAGAAATATATGCCGCTAGTGTCCTACCATGTCGCGCGGATTTCAGTCGGTCTGCCGAAAAACGTCTCGAGAGAAGATATTAAAAGTCTCGGGTTGATGGGATTGCTCGACGCCCTTCAGAAATTCGACCCATCCAGGGATTTGAAATTTGATACCTATGCTTCTTTCCGGGTAAGAGGAGCGATCCTTGACGGATTAAGGAAAGAAGATTGGCTCCCCCGGTCGACACGGGATAAAGCTAAAAGAATCGAATCGAAAATACTTGAGCTCGAACAAAGGCATCTCAGGCATGTAAGTGCAGAAGAAGTAGCAAGCGAATTGGAAATGTCTGCAGAGGATGTCTATCAGACCACCAATGAACACTTTTTTGCCAATGTATTATCCATGGATGACCAGCTCACAGATGAAGATCATGAAACTCAGAGCTATTCATTGAAGGATCATAAGACACTGTCTCCTGAAGAAGAAGTTTTAAAAGGAGAGAGTTTGACAGAGTTGGAGCTGACGATAAGCAAACTATCTGAAAAGGAACAACTTGTGTTAAGTTTATTTTATAAAGAGGAATTGACGCTGACAGAAATCGGTGAAATCATGAAGCTTTCAACGTCCAGGATCTCCCAAATACATTCAAAGGCGATTTATAAATTGAGAAACCTTCTTGACTCCTGACCGTCTAAAAGGAGTAATAACAGAGAAGATTTGTAAGTTTAAGGCTGTTCCTTTCTTTTTGTGAAAAAGGACAGTCTTTTTTATGACAGAACAGAGAGCAGGTGATATCATGTCCACTTTTTTAATATTTGTATCTTTTCTCCTCAACATCATTTGTCTCCTTGCCATCGTCATCCTCTATACAAGGCAGAACAGGTATGTTGATCAGGAAAGGCGCCAGGGGAAAATGATCGAAGAGATGGAAGAGACAATATCAGCATACCTCATAGAAATGAAAGAAGAGAATGAAGCATTTATTGACCGTTTGCAAAAGCGAAGGGACAGTGGTGCTTCAGGGGACAAGTCCGGGGCTGGTACTGCTGATGCGGGACCCGCTTCCCCGGCCAACAAACGTCTGAATGCTGCAAAGGCGTATAAGAACAATTCTTCGGCCGGAGCTGTGGACCCGGATCAAGGATGGACGCCGATTCTTCCTGAATTCACAGAGGAAGAAACACTTATTTCACAGGTCTTACATTTACATGAGAAAGGCCTTTCCATTGAAGATATAGCAAAAAAACTCGGAAAAGGAAAAACCGAGATTGAACTTCTCATTAAATTTAATCAAATGCCATATTAAATCCTTGCCTGGGCAAAAGAGGTATGCTATAGTATTTATGGTGTGATTACACACGTTTCCCGATTGAGTGGATGGTGCTATTCAACAGGATAGTTTCTGCTGCAAGATGACGGAAACGGAGGAGAAAAATTAAAAACCACTAGGAGGAAACACACATGTCAGTAATTTCTATGAAACAATTACTTGAAGCTGGTGTACATTTCGGACATCAGACTCGCCGTTGGAACCCAAAAATGAAGAGATATATCTTCACTGAGCGTAACGGCATCTACATCATCGACCTTCAAAAAACTGTTAAGAAGGTAGAAGAAGCTTATAACTTCGTGAAAGAATTAGCTGGTAACGGCGGTAAAGTTCTTTTCGTTGGTACTAAGAAGCAAGCACAAGAGTCTGTTAAAGATGAAGCAGAACGTGCTGGTATGTATTACATCAACCAACGCTGGTTAGGTGGAACACTTACTAACTTCGAAACAATCCAAAAGCGTATTTCACGTCTTAAACAAATCGAAAAGATGGAAGAAGACGGAACATTTGAAGTCCTTCCAAAGAAAGAAGTAGTTCAACTTAAGAAAGAACATGAACGCTTAGTTAAATTCCTAGGCGGAATTAAAGATATGAATACACTGCCTGATGCATTATTCATCATCGACCCTCGTAAAGAGCGTATTGCTGTAGCGGAAGCCCGCAAATTAAACATCCCGATCGTGGGTATCGTTGATACAAACTGTGATCCGGATGAAATCGATGTTGTCATCCCTGCGAATGACGACGCGATCCGTGCGGTTAAGCTTCTTACAGGTAAAATGGCAGATGCTATTTTAGAAGCTAAGCAAGGTGAAGAAGCAGCTGTAGCAGCTGAGTAATTTAAAGAGAAGGTGATAAGAGGGACTTACCCTTATCACCTTTTTTTAAAGAGTATGCCCATTCGATGTCCTCTATTCAATGGATATCGGTCGATGACTGATCAGCTTCATGCTGTGGAATGAACAACCTGATAATCGTTCATACTGACTAGCAGAGATGATTCAAGTCTACATAGTTAAACTAAGGAGGAAACCCACTATGGCAATTACTGCACAAATGGTTAAAGAACTTCGTGAAAAAACCGGCGCTGGTATGATGGATTGTAAAAAGGCGTTAACTGAAACTGACGGAGATATGGACAAAGCAATTGATTTCCTTCGTGAAAAAGGGATTGCGAAAGCAGCTAAAAAAGCTGACCGCATCGCTGCTGAAGGAACTACTTTCATCACAAGTGAAGGCAACACTGCCATCATCCTTGAAGTAAACGCTGAAACTGACTTCGTTGCGAAGAATGAAAACTTCCAAAACCTGGTCAGTGAACTTGCAGAGCATCTGCTTGCTGAAAAACCAGCTTCTGTTGAAGAAGCGATGGATCAAAAGATGAAAAACGGTTCTACAGTTACTGAATTCATTAACACGGCTATCGCTAAAATCGGTGAAAAAATCACTTTGCGCCGTTTTGAAATCCGTACAAAAGGTGATGACGCAGCTTTCGGTGAGTATCTGCACATGGGCGGCCGCATTGGTGTTCTTTCTGTTGTTGAAGGCACAACTGATGCTAATGTAGCGAAAGATGTTGCAATGCACGCAGCTGCTTTAAACCCTAAATATGTTTCCCGTGACCAAGTATCTGCTGAAGAAGTTGAGCGTGAGCGTGAAGTTCTTAAGCAGCAGGCACTCAACGAAGGCAAGCCTGAAAACATCGTTGAGAAAATGGTGGAAGGACGTCTTGGGAAATACTTTGAAGATATCTGTATCCTTGACCAGGCTTTCGTTAAGAATCCTGATCAAAAGGTACGTCAATATCTTGAGTCCAACAAAGCTGCTTTGACAGACTTCATCCGCTACGAAGTTGGAGAAGGTCTTGAGAAGCGTCAAGACAACTTCGCTGAAGAAGTAATGAGCCAAGTTAAGAAATAATCGGATTAAGGAAGTTATACATCTCTAAGTAGGGAACACCTGGCGTGTTCCCTATTTTTCAAGAAAAATTCTATTACATATGGAGGTTCCCATGAGCGTTCCTAAATACAAACGTGTCGTTCTAAAACTGAGTGGAGAGGCTTTGGCTGGAAATGACGGCTTCGGCATCAATCCATCAGTGATTAAAAACGTAGCAGAAGAAGTGAAAGAAATTGCCGAGCTGGGTGTGGAAGTAGCAGTTGTTGTTGGCGGAGGAAACATCTGGCGTGGTAAAATAGGTAGTGAAATGGGAATGGATCGTGCATCAGCAGACTATATGGGGATGCTGGCAACCGTCATGAATTCCCTGGCACTTCAGGACAGCCTTGAACAAATCGGGATCGAAACAAGAGTCCAGACTTCAATTGATATGCGTCAAGTTGCAGAACCATATATCAGAAGGAGAGCCATCCGCCATTTAGAGAAAAAACGGGTAGTCATCTTCGCTGCAGGTACGGGGAACCCGTACTTCTCAACTGATACGACTGCAGCTCTGCGTGCCGCTGAGATTGAAGCTGAAGTGATCCTTATGGCGAAAAACAATGTGGACGGTGTCTATTCCGCAGATCCTAAAAAGGATGAATCGGCAGTCAAATATGAAGAACTTTCTTACCTGGATGTGCTGAAAGAGGGTCTTGCTGTTATGGATTCCACTGCCTCATCCCTATGTATGGACAATGACATTCCACTCATTGTATTTTCCATTATGGAAGACGGAAACATCAAAAGAGCCATTACTGGTGAAAATATCGGTACAATTGTTAGGGGGAAAGCATAATGCCAAATACAATCATCGCAAATGCCAAAGAAAGAATGACAAAAGCCATTCAAACATTTTCCCGTGAATTGGCGAGCATCCGCGCGGGAAGAGCCAATGCTTCATTACTTGATAAAATCACTGTTGACTATTACGGTGCGCCTACGCCTGTAAATCAATTGGCGGGTATCTCGATTCCGGAAGCAAGAATGCTTGTCATTCAACCTTATGATAAATCTTCATTAGGCGATATCGAGAAGGCAATACTGAAGTCAGACCTGGGAATCACACCGACAAGTGACGGTAATATCCTGCGCATCGTGGTTCCGGCATTGACGGAAGAGCGCCGTAAAGAGCTTGTCAAACTTGTGAAAAAAGAAGCAGAAGATGCAAAAGTTGCAATCCGTAACATTCGCCGTGATGCAAATGACGATTTGAAGAAGAAAGAGAAAAATGGAGATATCACTGAAGACGATCTCCGTGGATACTCTGACGATGTTCAAAAAGCTACAGATGAAAGCATCGCAAAAATTGATGGTGTCGCAAAAGATAAAGAAAAAGAAATCTTAGAAGTCTGATCTGACTCTTCTATATGAATGGGCTGTCCAATAAGCGAACTCAAATTCCTTATCGGCCAGCCCTTTTTAGTACATAGTTTTAATAAAATTTGATGTAGGATAAGCTGAAGGGGAAAATTTGATAAGTTTATAATGCAAATCATGGTATCTAACCTATTTATAAAATCAATATATGGTCAATCACCTACGATTCAAGCAATATCCTGGAAAGCACAAAATCCTCTCAATCAAAAGGATTATCGATTAGTTGCCAGGATCAAGACGAACTAAAATTAGTTACCTTCTTTAGAATGTAATTGAGCAAATTTGTCCATATTCAAAACCTGTTGCCCTTCCGCTTTTCTAACCCGAAGGAACATCGCGACGAGGAGGCTCACCAACCGCCCGCGGAAAGCGGAGTTTTGCACGGAAATCAATAGCGTTGATGGATGGAATCAAATAAGATGAGAAGTCAAAAAAGAGCTTCTCTAATTAAGGTTGCCTAAAAACATATCCAAAATCAGTTAGGGTGAGTATCTAAACGAATTTGTTCATATCATGAGGTTTACGGGTCACCCGGAAGTCTTGCACGGAAATCAAAAGCGTAGATTAAAAGTGATATCATATAAAGCTTTACATTAAATAACTATTGAAGTAAGAAGCATAAAGGATTTTCTTAAAGATATCTTCTTTGTTTTTTGATATGATAGTATAGGTAAATATTTTTTGGATTGTTGGTGGAGGAAATCTTATGCTAAACAAGCTTAAACAATGGAAACGACAACAAAATAATGAAGATGTTGATGAACGATTCCAAGAACTGATGAAGCATCCAATCCCCGGTCATGTCGCCATAATCATGGACGGCAACGGCCGCTGGGCTCAGAAAAGAGCTCTTCCCAGAGTTGCGGGACACCATGAAGGGATGAAATGCGTCCGCAGAATCACGAAACTCGCAAATGAGTTGGGGATTGAGGCTTTGACTTTATATGCATTTTCGACAGAGAATTGGAAACGTCCCAAGATGGAAGTAGAGTTCCTTATGAAACTTCCGGAAGAATTCCTTGGTACGTTCCTGCCTGAACTGGTTGAAGAAAATGTTCAGGTTAAAATGATGGGAAATAAAGAAGAAATCCCGCCTCATACGTTAAAGGCAGTAAGCAAGGCTATTGAAGCTACGAAAGAAAATGACGGGCTTATATTGAACTTCGCCTTGAATTATGGGAGCCGTGCAGAAATACTTGATTCGATAAGACATGTCTTAAATGACGTGCAAAATGGTATACTAGATGAAAAACAATTGAATGAGGAAATATTTTCAACTTATTTAATGACCAAGGAGTTGAAAGATCCTGATCTGCTGATCCGGACCAGCGGTGAGATTCGATTGAGTAATTTTATGCTTTGGCAGTTGGCTTATACGGAATTTTGGTTTACAGAGTGTCTATGGCCGGATTTCGGTAAAGAACAACTCACTGAAGCAATTGAAGCATATCAAGGTCGTTCAAGAAGGTTCGGCGGTATAAAAAGTGAGGAATCATAATGAAACAAAGAATTATCACTGCAATCATTGCAGCAGCAGTATTTTTACCTATCATCCTTTATGGTAAATCGCCATTTATCATTTTGATGTACCTGATTGCTTCAATCAGTCTTTATGAAGCACTTAAGATGAGAGGGTTTAAGATTTATTCCATACCGGGATTAATATCACTGGGAATATTATGGGTGTTCTTGATACCCGATATATACATAGGGGTCATCAGCAATATCGGTTATTCGAAGATTGAGCTGGCGTTTTTTGCCATTTTGATCTTTCTGACTTTTACGGTTATCACGAAGAATCGTTTTACGTTCGATGATGTGGCTTATGCGTTATTGAGCGTTTTGTACGTCGGGATCGGGTATTTTTATTTTATGGAAATTCGTTTCCTGGAAAACGGAGCTAACTTAATTTTCTATGCCCTGTTCATTATCTGGGCGACTGACTCAGGCGCTTACTTCATCGGTAAAGCAATCGGAAAGAAAAAACTGTGGCCCCATATCAGTCCCAATAAGACGATTGAGGGATTTTTTGGGGGAGTGGTCTGCGCAATAATCGTCGGTGTCATCATGACCTTCTTCAGTGACCTGAACATGTCGATACCGAAACTGATTGTCGTTACAGCCATACTGTCGATATTCGGACAGATGGGAGACTTGGTGGAATCAGCGTTGAAACGTCATTATAAAGTGAAGGATTCAGGTCGCTTACTGCCGGGACATGGCGGAATGCTGGACAGGTTCGACAGTCTATTATTTGTTTTACCCCTTCTTTATTTCCTTTTATAAAAAAGGGAAGGGTGAAAGCGGGAGGAGAATAAGTATTGAAGAAAATTAGTTTGATGGGTGCAACGGGTTCGATCGGAACCCAGACACTCGATGTAATAAGAGAACACCCTGAAAAATTCAGGCTGACTGCTTTTTCAGTAGGGAAGAATATAGATGGTGCAAGAAAAATGATAGCTGAATTCAACCCTTTATTGGTATCGGTTCAGTTAAAAGATGACGCGGACTCGCTTAGGAAAGAGGTTCCCCCGGGTGTGAAGATTTTATCGGGGGAAGAAGGACTGGTTCAGGTGGCGTGCCATCAGGACTCAGATATCCTGGTAAATGCGGTGCTGGGCAGTGTAGGGCTCTATCCGACGCTTCAGGCTATTGAAGCAGGAAAAACAATCGCGATCGCCAATAAAGAAACGTTGGTAACCGCCGGCCATATTGTTATGGAAGCAGCAAGAGAGAAGGGTGTGGCGTTATTGCCGGTGGACAGTGAACACTCTGCGATTTTCCAGGCACTCCAGGGGGAAAAAGAAAAGAACATTGAAAAATTGATCATCACCGCTTCAGGAGGCAGCTTCAGGGACCGTACAAGGGAAGATCTTGCTGGCGTGACGGTTAAAGAGGCACTCAAACATCCGAACTGGTCGATGGGTGCGAAAATCACCATTGATTCGGCATCTATGATGAATAAGGGGCTGGAAGTGATAGAGGCACATTGGCTGTTCGATATCCCTTACGATAAAATAGATGTATTGCAGCACAGGGAGAGTATCATACATTCAATGATACAATTCCATGATACATCCGTTATGGCCCAGCTGGGCACACCGGATATGCGTACACCCATCCAATATGCATTGACATATCCTGACCGCCTGGAACGAACTGCAGCAAAGCGGCTTGACTTGGCGGAGATCGGAAAACTTCATTTCGAACAGATGGATCTGGATCGCTTTCGATGCCTTCGGTTTGCTTATGAAGCAGGCCGCACAGGCGGAAGCATGACAACGGTCTTGAATGCAGCCAATGAATCGGCGGTTTCACTATTCCTGGAAGAGAAAATATCTTTCCTGGGTATTGAAGATCTGATAGAAAGAGCTTTAGATGAGCATGAAGTGATTCAGAATCCAGACCTCGAGACCATTCGCGAAATCGATAGACAAACAAGATTGACCGTTGCGCGGTGGATTTAAATAACAGGCTTGTGCATGATTGCTTGTACAGTCACGTAGTATTATATGAGACATTTTTTTCATTGAAGATTTGTACTTATCAGGCCTGAAGAGACCAGGTTATTAAAAGGTGGTTTTTTATTTGCAAACAGTAATTGCCTTTATCGTTATTTTTGGTGCTTTAGTTTTCTTTCATGAACTTGGCCACTTGATCTTCGCTAAGCGTGCCGGTATACTATGCCGTGAATTTGCGATAGGCTTCGGTCCTAAAGTGTTTTCGTTCAAAAAAGACGAAACGATATACACGATCAGACTGCTTCCGCTCGGCGGATTCGTCCGCATGGCCGGGGAAGATCCTGAAATGGTTGAACTGAAGGCTGGGCATCGAATCGGCCTTGTGATGGACGGGGATGAAAAGATTAAAAAAATCGTCCTGAATAATAAAGACCGATATCCGAATATCCGCGTAATAGAAGTTGAGGATGCAGATTTAGAGCATGGACTTTATATACGGGGATACGAAGAAGATGAAGATGAGGTTTTAAAGAAATTTGACATTTCACGTGAGGCCGTCTTCATTGAAGACGGTGTAGAAACACAGATTGCACCGTGGGATCGGCAGTTTGCATCCAAATCTCTCCCGAAACGGGCAATGGCTATTTTTGCCGGTCCGCTGTTTAATTTCATTCTGGCATTTTTCATCTTTCTGCTTGTCGGACTTCTTCAAGGAGTGCCGACTAATGACCCTGTACTGGGGAACCTCACTGAAGACGGAGCAGCCAGGGAAGCTGGACTGCAAAAGAATGATGTCGTTCAAAGTATTGATGGGAAAGAGATTTCCACATGGGAAGACATTGTGACTGTCATCCAACAACATCCCGGGGATGAACTTAACTTCATCGTTGACCGCGGCGGAACGACACAAGAACTTTCCGTCACTCCAAAACCCCAGGAGGTAGAAGGGAAAGAAATTGGGATAATAGGGGTGCACAGCCCGGTTGAAAAGTCTCCTTTGAAAGTGGTTACCAACAGTGCAGAGCAGACATATGAATGGACGAAAATGATATTTGTCCTTCTGGGGAAACTTGTATCCGGTGAATTCTCAATCGATGCGTTGTCAGGTCCTGTCGGGATTTATCAGTCTACAGATGTTGTCGCTAAATCCGGAATCTTCTATTTGATGAGGTGGGCAGCTATCTTGAGTATCAATCTTGGTATTATGAATTTACTGCCGATTCCTGCTCTTGACGGCGGACGCCTTCTTTTCTTTGCGATAGAGGCGGTCCGGGGGAAACCGGTCGACCGTCAAATGGAAGGAATGGTGCATTTTGTAGGGTTCGCCCTCTTAATGGTGCTGATGCTGGTTGTCACTTGGAATGATATTCAACGGTTCTTTTTATAAGACAGACCATTCATTTTAAGGATATCGGAAGATTCTCAGGCAGTTTCTACCTCTCTCTACTGAAAAAGAGGGTAGAACTGCCTGTTCATTTAAGATAAAATAGAGAAGAGAATGGAGAGCGTTTCTCCGTTCTTTTCTTATGAATTACATATTATTATTTAAAATATATTATCTGGTAACTGAGGTGCTGCTAAATGAAGCAACGTAATACATTGATCCCGACCCTGAAAGAAACACCTGCAGATGCGGAAATTAAAAGCCACCAGCTTTTGCTGCGTGCAGGATATATCAGACAAAATGCAAGCGGGATTTACAGTTTTCTTCCTTTAGGGAAAAAGGTCCTGAAAAAAGTAGAGGAAATCGTCCGTGAAGAGATGGATGCGGTCGGTGCGGCAGAACTCTTAATGCCTGCCCTCCAGCCATCTGAATTATGGAAAGAGTCTGGGAGATGGGGGACATACGGTCCTGAGCTGATGCGGATGAATGACCGTCATGATCGGGAGTTCGCACTTGGCGCCACTCATGAAGAAATGATAACGAGTATCGTGAGGGATGAAATTAAATCCTACAAGCGCCTGCCTCTTACACTCTACCAAATCCAAACGAAGTATCGCGATGAAAAACGGCCACGCTTTGGATTGCTGCGGGGAAGGGAATTTGTTATGAAGGATGCATACTCATTCCACTCTTCATCAGAGAGCCTTGATGAAACGTATGAGCAAATATTCCAGGCATATACAAATATTTTCACCCGATGCGGTTTGAATTTCAGGGCTGTAATCGCCGATTCTGGTGCAATGGGCGGGAAAGACACTCACGAATTCATGGTTCTTTCAGAAGTAGGAGAGGATACGATTGCCTATTCTGATCAGTCCACGTATGCTGCGAATATTGAAATGGCAGAAGTTTCGGATTCGTATTCACAATCAAATGAAGATATGAAAGACATAGAAAAAGTATCAACCCCGGATGTCAAGTCGATTGAAGAAGTGGCTGATTTCCTTCAGTCTACTGAGCAGAACTGCATCAAGTCATTACTATTTAAAGTAGACGATGAATATGTACTGATTCTTTCGCGCGGGGATCATCAAATAAACGATATTAAAGTAAAGAACTTCATGAATGCCGAAACAGTGGAACTTGCTTCTCCTGAAGAAACGAAGGAAGTCCTGGGATGCAGTGTCGGTTCGATCGGCCCTTGTTCTGCAGGGGACAACATAAAGATTGTTGCAGACCAGGCTGTAAAATATATCCGCAACGGCATAGCTGGTGCGAATGAGGAAGGATACCACCTTGTCAATGTTAATCCTGATCGTGACTTTAATGCTGCCGATTACGGGGACTTGCGTTTCATTCGTGAAGGGGACCCTTCTCCGGATGGAAAAGGGACCATCGTCTTTGCGAAAGGGATTGAAGTAGGACATGTCTTTAAATTGGGGACAAGATATTCAGATGCCATGAATAGTACGTATCTTGATGAAAACGGGCGTGCGCAGTCCATCATCATGGGCTGCTACGGCATCGGGGTTTCACGTACTCTTGCGGCAGTGGCAGAACAATACAATGATGATAGAGGTCTCGTATGGCCGTCCGATTTATCGCCATATGACCTTCATCTGATACCGATCAACATGAAGGATGAAGATCAATCCGATTTAGCAAACGAACTTTATGAAGAGCTGAAAAGGAACCGCTATGATGTATTGATGGATGATCGCGCCGAACGTCCAGGGGTTAAATTTGCCGATTCAGACCTGATCGGGCTGCCGATCAGAATCACTGTCGGTAAAAAAGCATCTGAGGGAATCGTCGAATTAAAAGTAATAAAAACAGGTGACATGCACGAGGTTCATAAAGATGACCTTCTTTTAACACTGACCGAGCTATTCAAAACACTATCTTAATATTAAAGGGCTGAATCATTAGGGAAGCTATGATCCTTATCGTCAGCCCTTTTCTTCAGTTATCACTGAACAATACTATATAGAAATGGGGGAAAGGGAAATGGATGAAAAGTCCCTCGGCAAAAAAGAGAGATTTCACCTGCTGTTACAGCAGCTCGGCCTCACAGAGGATGCATTTGTTAAATACTTTAACAATGCAGAAATAGAAAAACTTTCAGTTTACCGAAGCGAACGAAAGTGGCACTTTTATTTTACGCTCGAAGAAATGATTCCCTGCAATGTCTGGAGTCGTTTTTCCTTGGCTCTGCAAACCTCATTCAAGCATATCGCAAACGTAAGCTTCAGCTTGAAAGTGTTGAATATGGAAATGACCGAACAAGCCATACTTGATTATTGGAGTGAATGTATAAAAGAGATCCAGGGAATATCCCCTCCCCTCTTGAAACTGCTCAATACTCAAAAGCCTGAAATAATTGGAAACAAAATCATTGTCAAGGCATCTAATGATACCGAAGCGACACAGTTGAAAAGAAAATACGGGGAAATCATTTGTTCTGCTTTCGAAAATTTCGGATTTCCTAGACTGGTGCTTGATGCTGAGGTAGCCAAAGTGGACGAACAAAATAATGATTATGAAAAATTCCTCGAGGAAAAAATGAAAGAAGACCAGGAGAGAGCGAAACAGGCTCTGATCGAAATGGAAAAAGCCGAGAAAGAAGAAGCTTCAGATGCTCCAAGCGGACCTTTCATGCTTGGTCTCTCAATTAAAGACGATGCCGATTTCAGGAAAATTGAAGATATTTATGATGAAGAGAGACGAATTGCAATCGAAGGCTACGTCTTCGATTGTGAAACGAGGGAACTCAGGAGCGGAAGGACTCTGCTGACCTTTAAAGTGACAGATTATTCAAGTTCAATCCTCGTCAAGATGTTCTCCCGTGATAAAGAGGATGCGGCTGTCATGAATAATATGAAAAAAGGTATGTGGGTACGGTGCCGCGGAAGTATTCAAAACGATACTTTCGTGAGGGATCTTGTCATGATCGCTAACGATGTGAATGAGATCAAACCTGTACTTCGTCTTGATACCGCTCCCTCAGAGGAGAAAAGAGTAGAGCTGCATATGCATTCCCCGATGAGCCAAATGGATGCAGTCAGCTCTGTTTCAAGCGTTGTTGCACAGGCCAAGAAATGGGGGCATAAAGCGATCGCTATCACGGACCATGCTGTTGCACAGTCTTTCCCTGAGGCTTATAGTGCTAGCAGGAAGAATGACATCAAGGTATTATATGGACTTGAAGCAAACCTGGTGGATGACGGTGTGCCAATCGGGTACAACGAAACCGACCGTCCTCTGGAAGATGCTGTTTATATCGTATTTGACGTCGAGACAACAGGTCTTTCGGCAGTTTACGATACAATCATTGAGCTTGCAGCCGTAAAAATCAAAGATGGCGAAATCATTGATCGTTTTGAATCTTTTGCAAATCCTCATCATCCGCTGTCTGCGACGACGATTGATTTAACCGGCATCACTGATGACATGGTCCAGAATGCACCTGAAATAAACGATGTCCTGCATGATTATCATGAATGGGCGGGTGATGATATTCTGGTTGCCCACAACGCTTCCTTCGATATGGGGTTTTTGAATGCAGGATATCAAAAAGCAGGTCTCCCGAAGGCGGCAAACCCTGTAATCGATACACTGGAGCTTGCCAGATTATTATATCCCCAGTTCAAGAATCATCGATTGAACACGCTCGCCAAGAAATTTGATGTAGAATTGACCCAGCATCACCGCGCCATTTACGATGCAGAAGCGACCGGATATCTTTTATTAAAGATGCTGAAAGATGCTTATGAAAAAGGCATTGTCAATCATAATCAATTAAACGATTATATGGGCAAAGGCGATGCGTATAAACGTTCGCGGCCATATCATTGTACGTTGATTGCACAAAATGGGGAAGGGCTGAAGAATCTATATAAATTGGTGTCCATTTCCCATATGCATTACTTCTACAGAGTCCCGAGAATTCCCCGATCGCAGCTGCAAAAGTACCGTTCCGGCATCTTGGTGGGATCCGGCTGCGATAAAGGGGAAGTCTTTGAAGGCATGATGCAAAAAGGGAAAGCAGAAGTAGAGGAGACGGCTCAGTTTTATGATTACTTAGAGGTGCATCCTAAAGAAGTCTACCAGCACTTGATTGAACTCGATCTCGTGCAAAGCCAGAAAAACCTTGAAGACATCATCAAAAATATCGTTGAGCTGGGTGAAAAGATCAATAAGCCGGTTGTAGCGACAGGGAATGTTCATTATTTGAATGAAACAGATAAGATTTATCGTCAGATCCTTGTGGGATCTCAGGGGGGAGCCAATCCGTTAAACCGTCATACCCTCCCGGATGTGCATTTCCGTACAACCAATGAGATGCTTGACTGTTTCTCATTCCTGGGCAAAGAGAAAGCGAAAGAAATTGTCGTTGAAAACTCCAATAAGATTGCAGACATGGTCGACGTGATCAAACCTATCAAGGATGACTTGTATACGCCAAAAATCGAAGGTGCAGATGAAGAAATGCGCCGGATGAGTTATGCAATGGCTAAAAGCATTTATGGTGAAGACCTGCC
The DNA here is from genome assembly GCA_051294195.1 of Bacillus sp. BKU_1. Taxonomy (GTDB): domain Bacteria; phylum Bacillota; class Bacilli; order Bacillales; family Bacillaceae_B; genus Rossellomorea. The sequence continues at coordinate 1,288,682 of CP193985.1, forward strand.
TGAAATTGTTGAAGCAAGGCTGGAAAAGGAACTCAAGAGTATCATCGGCCATGGATTCGCAGTCATTTATTTGATTTCGCATAAACTGGTTAAAAAGTCGCTGGATGACGGGTATCTTGTCGGTTCTCGGGGTTCTGTCGGTTCATCCTTTGTAGCGACAATGACAGAAATCACGGAAGTAAACCCGCTTCCCCCGCATTATGTGTGCCCGGCATGCAAGAAATCAGAGTTCTTCGATGACGGTTCTGTCGGTTCAGGTTTTGACCTCCCGAATAAAGACTGTCCTGACTGCGGACACGCATATAAAAAAGATGGACATGACATCCCGTTTGAAACCTTCCTGGGTTTCAAGGGGGATAAAGTCCCTGATATCGACTTGAACTTCTCGGGTGAGTATCAGCCGCAGGCACATAACTACACGAAAGTGCTGTTCGGGGAAGATAATGTCTACCGTGCAGGGACAATCGGAACCGTTGCAGAAAAAACCGCCTATGGATACGTAAAGGGCTACGCGAATGACAACGCGCTGCAAATCAGGGGAGCGGAGATAGACAGGCTGGTAAGCGGATGTACAGGTGTCAAACGTACGACAGGTCAGCATCCAGGCGGTATCATCGTAGTGCCGGATTACATGGACATATTTGATTTCTCCCCAATCCAATTCCCGGCCGATGATAAGAATTCAGAGTGGAGAACGACTCACTTTGACTTCCATTCCATCCATGATAACTTGCTGAAACTGGACATCCTGGGACACGATGACCCCACTGTAATCAGAATGCTGCAGGATTTATCAGGAATCGATCCAAAAACGATTCCAACCGATGATCCGGAAGTGATGAAAATTTTCAGCGGAACTGAATCACTGGGAGTCACCGAAGACCAAATCATGTGTAAAACCGGAACACTCGGTATTCCTGAATTTGGTACCCGATTTGTAAGGCAGATGCTTGAAGATACCAAACCTACTACATTTTCAGAGCTTGTCCAGATTTCAGGATTATCACACGGAACGGATGTATGGCTTGGAAATGCTCAAGAACTGATCCATAACAATATATGCAACCTGAGTGAAGTAATTGGCTGCCGTGATGATATCATGGTATACCTCATCTATCAGGGGCTTGAGCCTTCCCTTGCGTTCAAGATCATGGAATTCGTGCGTAAAGGAAAAGGTCTGCAGGATGAGTGGGTGGAGGAAATGAAGAATAACGGGGTGCCTGACTGGTATATCGATTCCTGCCTCAAAATCAAATATATGTTCCCGAAAGCCCATGCTGCAGCGTATGTGCTTATGGCTGTGAGGATCGCGTACTTCAAGGTACATCATGCCTTACTCTATTACGCCGCTTACTTTACGGTAAGGGCAGAGGATTTTGATATCGGAGCAATGGTGAGAGGTTCCCAGGCTGTTCGTGCTAAGATAGAAGATATCAACAGCAAAGGGCTCGATGCTTCACCTAAAGAAAAGAATACATTGACTGTGCTGGAGCTTGCACTTGAAATGTGTGAGAGGGGCTACAAATTTCAAAAGGTGGATCTTTACCGCTCACATGCTTCAGAATTCATCATTGATGGCGATTCATTGATCCCTCCATTTAATTCAATACCCGGTCTCGGTACAAACGCGGCGATCAATATTGTGAAAGCGCGTGAAGACGGAGAATTCCTCTCGAAAGAAGATCTTCAGCAAAGAGGACGCGTATCGAAGACCATCATTGAGTATCTGGACAATCACGGCTGTCTTGAAAGTCTGCCCGATAAGAACCAATTGTCCCTCTTCTAGCCCCGTCCCATGGGAATTGTTTGCATAAAAATGTGGATTATGGTATATTTTTAGTGGAAATACTAAAGATAGCTCTAAGCAGAAGAGTGGGGTCGCACCCCACTCTTTCGTTATTACATGGGGTTTTTAAGATTTATTTCTAGTCTTGGTGCAAGATTTTCATATAGACCAGGAGGTAAGTATGAGCAAAATTATTACACTAGTAGAAGAACTCGTCACACCGATCCTTGATGACATGTCCCTTGAACTCATCGACATGGAGTACGTAAAGGAAGGTTCCAATTGGTTCCTTCGTGTTTTCATCGACAAGGATTCCGGCGTGGACATCGAAGAATGCGGGTTAGTCAGCGAACGGCTAAGTGAGAAGCTGGATGAAATTGATCCGATTCCACACAATTACTTCTTGGAAGTATCTTCTCCAGGAGCGGAGCGTCCATTGAAGAATGAAAAAGACTTTCAGAAAGCTGTCGGCAAGAACGTTTATGTTAAAACGTATGAACCGATAAATGGAGAGAAAGCGTTCGAAGGGACTTTACTATCCTATTCTTCTGAACAATTATCATTGGAAGTCACCATCAAAACTCGTAAAAAGAAGGTTGAGATTCCATCAGACAAGATTGCGATTGCAAGATTGGCTGTAACATTCTAATCAGGATACAACCGTATTATAAAGGGGGATTACACCAACATGAGCACTCAGTTATTAGATGCTCTAACTGTTTTAGAGAAAGAAAAAGGCATCGCAAGAGATGTGATCATCGAAGCCATCGAAGCCGCATTGGTTTCGGCATACAAGCGGAACTTTAATCAAGCACAGAATGTCCGTGTAGATTTGAACCTCGAAACGGGAACAATGAGGGTATTCGCCCGAAAAGAAGTGGTTGAGGAGGTTTTTGATTCACGTCTGGAAATTTCAGTAGAAGACGCTGCCGAAATCAACCCAAGCTATGAAGTCGGTGATGTAGTCGAACTTGAGGTTACACCTAAGGATTTCGGACGCATTGCTGCTCAGACAGCCAAGCAGGTTGTCACACAGCGCGTAAGGGAAGCCGAACGCGGAATCATTTACTCGGAATTCGTGGATCGTGAAGAAGATATCATGACCGGTATCGTACAGCGGCAGGACAACAGATTCATTTATGTGGCACTTGGCAAGATAGAAGCCCTGCTTCCAGTAAGTGAACAGATGCCCAATGAAACTTATAAACCACATGACCGGATCAAAGTATATATCACGAAAGTCGAAAAGACGACCAAAGGTCCTCAAATCTTTGTTTCCCGTACTCATCCGGGATTATTGAAACGACTGTTCGAGATTGAAGTGCCTGAAATCTTTGACGGGACTGTCGAGATCAAATCTGTGGCCCGTGAAGCAGGGGACAGATCCAAGATTTCCGTTCATGCTGAAAATTCGGAGATTGACCCTGTCGGTGCATGTGTGGGAACGAAGGGTGCCCGCGTGCAGGCTATTGTGAATGAATTGAAGGGTGAAAAAATTGATATCGTACACTGGTCGGAAGATCCGGTTGCGTTTGTCGCAAATGCATTGAGTCCTTCCAAAGTGCTGGATGTCCAGGTGAATGAAGAAGAAAAAGCAACCAGGGTGGTCGTACCCGATTATCAGTTATCACTTGCCATCGGTAAACGCGGACAAAACGCGCGTCTGGCTGCAAAATTGACAAACTGGAAGATTGATATCAAAAGTGAGACCGATGCACGCGAACTCGGACTCTATCCCCGTGAGGAAGCTTTTCTTCCACAGGAGGAAGAAGAAGAGTACGATAACGAACCTTTGAATATTGATTTCGATGATCAAGAGTAAGAGGTGAAAAGCATGGGCAGCAAAAAGATACCATTGCGCAAGTGTGTTGCAACAGGAGAAATGAAACCTAAAAAAGATATGATTAGAATTGTCCGGTCGAAAGAAGGAGAGATATCGGTCGATCCCACAGGTAAGAAATCGGGGCGCGGTGCTTACCTCTCCAAGGACAAAGAAGTTATTTTACAGGCAAAGAAGAAAAATACTTTAGCCAATCAATTACAAGCTAAGATAGACGATTCCGTTTATGATGAATTGATAAGTCTTGTAGATAAGGAGTAACGTTTAGCGTATGAAACAAGATCGTTGGATGTCACTTTTAGGGTTGGCAAATCGTGCACGGAAGATAATTTCCGGTGAAGAATTGGTGATCAAGGAAGTAAGGAGCGGCCGGGCGAAGCTTGTACTGCTCTCAAAAGATGCTTCAGCAAACACTCAGAAGAAGGTCATGGATAAATGCAAGTCTTATCATGTGCCTGTTAAGTTTGTGGAGGACAGATATATCCTCGGTCATTCAATTGGCAAAGAAGCCAGGGTGGTTGTGGCATTATCCGATGCAGGTTTTGCCGGTAAATTATCTGATATGCTCGATTGAATCTCAATGGGGGTGAACATATGAGCAAGATGCGTGTTTATGAATATGCAAAAAAATATAATGTTTCAAGCAAAGATGTTATTTCAAAATTAAAGCAATTGAATATTGAGGTATCAAACCATATGGCAACTATAGAAGACGACACTGTGAAAAAGTTAGATTCAATGTTTTCAAGTAATTCTAAAGAGCAGGGGAACAGACCGGCTCAGAACAATTCAAATCAAAAACAGAATGCTGCCGGAGAAAATAAGTCCTCTTCCAAAGGAAAGGTGAATTCCGCACCGAATAACCGCGATGGGAAGAAGAATGGCCAGCAGTCTCAGTCGAAGGAGAAAAAAGCTTTCAATAATAATAACAATAACAACAATAAGAGAAATAAAAATAATAGAAATAATAAACCGAACAAAAACTTTAAGCAGGCACCTCAGCAACAGCAGCCTGCCAAGAAGAAAGAGCTTCCTTCCAAAATCACGTTCTCTGACTCCTTGACGGTTGCAGAGCTTGCCAAAAAACTTCATAAAGAGCCTTCAGAAATCATCAAGAAGCTTTTCATGCTTGGTGTCATGGCAACGATCAACCAGGAACTTGATAAGGATTCAATCGAATTGATTGCAGGTGAATATGGAGTAGAGGTAGAAGAGGAAATCAGAATCGATACGACCGACCTCAGCGTATATTTCACTGAAGACGAGGAAGCGGAGCTGCAGGAGCGCCCTTCAGTCGTTACCATCATGGGCCACGTCGATCACGGTAAAACGACTCTCCTTGATTCAATCCGTAATACTAAAGTGACAGCGGGTGAAGCCGGCGGGATCACCCAGCATATCGGTGCATACCAGGTAGAAGTTGAAGGCAAGAAAATTACCTTCCTCGATACTCCGGGACATGCTGCCTTCACTACAATGCGTGCACGCGGTGCTCAAGTAACGGATATCGCGATCATTGTCGTTGCTGCCGATGATGGCGTAATGCCGCAGACGGTTGAAGCAATCAACCATGCAAAGGCTGCTGAAGTACCAATTATCATTGCCGTGAATAAGATGGACAAGGAAGCAGCAAACCCTGACCGGGTGATGCAGGAACTCACTGAATATGAGCTCGTACCAGAAGCATGGGGCGGAGACACCATATTCGTTCCACTGTCTGCACTCTCCGGGGAAGGGATTGATAACCTTCTTGAGATGATCGTCCTCGTCAGTGAAGTGGAGGAGCTGAAAGCGAATCCCGACCGACTTGCAAACGGTACAGTAATTGAAGCTCAGCTTGATAAGGGCCGCGGTTCTGTAGCTACCTTATTAGTTCAAAACGGTACACTTAAAATCGGTGATCCGATTGTAGTAGGGAATACTTTCGGGCGCGTCCGTGCAATGGTCAATGATCTCGGCCGCCGCGTGAAGAAAGTCGGTCCATCCACTCCTGTTGAAATCACGGGCCTTAACGATGTACCTCAAGCCGGCGACCGCTTTGTCGTGTTTGAAGATGAAAAAACAGCCCGTTCTGTAGGGGAATCACGTGCCTCTCAGGCTCTTCAGGCACAGCGCGGTGAAAAGTCTAAAGTAAGTCTTGAAAATTTATTCGAACAAATGAAACAAGGTGAAATGAAGGATCTTAACCTGGTCCTTAAAGCAGACGTTCAAGGTTCAGTGGAAGCCTTGGCTGCATCATTGTTAAAGATTGAAGTTGAGGGTGTTAAGATTAATATCATCCACACTGGTGCCGGGGCTATCAACGAGTCAGACATCACTCTTGCTTCTGCTTCCAATGCAATTGTGATCGGATTTAATGTTCGTCCGGATGTCAATGCGAAACGTGCCGCTGACGCAGAGGGTGTTGAAATCAGGCTGCACCGCATCATCTATAAAGTAATGGAAGAAATCGAAGCAGCAATGAAAGGTATGCTTGATCCCGAATATGAAGAAAAAATCATCGGACAGGCAGAGGTCCGCCAAACGTTCAAAGTGTCTAAAGTAGGGACAATTGCGGGAAGCTATGTAACAGAGGGTAAAATCTCCCGTGACTCCGGTGTCCGTCTGATCCGTGACGGCGTAGTGATCTTTGAAGGCGAGCTTGATGCTTTAAAACGTTTCAAGGATGATGCGAAAGAAGTTGCGAAAGGCTATGAATGTGGTATTACGATCAAGAATTTCAACGACGTTAAAGAAGGCGATGTAATCGAAGCCTATGTAATGGAGGAAATCACTCGTAAATGATCACATATGTTGAATGCGAGTGCATGATTCATGATTCTCACTCTCTTAAAGAGAAGAGAGCTGTTTTAAAAAGGGTCCTCACTCGCTTAAAGCAGAAATACAATGTATCTGTTTCCGAAATCGATCATCAGGATGTTTGGCAAAGGACAAGAATAGCCATTGTCACTGTAGCTTCCTCGAAAGCATCGAGTGAAAAAGAGATAGAGAATGCATTAAAGTTCATTGATTCTTTTCCCGAATGGGAAAGAACCGATACGACTTGGGAATTTATGTAAGAATCATGCCTGCGATTCAACACACATTAATGACAGAAATATGGGGTGATATTGATGAGCCATCGTGCGAATCGAGTTGGCGAGCAAATGAAGAAAGAGCTCAGCGATATTATCGGAAGAAAAATAAAAGACCCGCGTATAGGATTTGTGACTGTTACAGATGTTCAGGTATCAGGGGATCTTCAACAGGCGAAAGTATACATTACTGTACTTGGTGGAGAAGACCAAAGGGAAAATACACTGAAGGGTCTCGCGAAGGCGAAAGGATTCATTCGTTCTGAAGTGGGACAGCGGGTCCGACTCCGTAAAACACCTGAGATTATCTTTGAGTTTGATGAATCGATCGAATACGGTAATCATATTGAAACACTGCTTCGTAAAGTGCAGGATGAACCGGATGAAGATTCACAGAATAAAGACGAGTAAAGAGATAGGGCTGATTCACGCGGGAATGATTTCGTGTGGATCAGTCTTTTTTGAATTGGCTCTTTTCGCATACTTTGTTGCACTGCACACAAGAAAATACCGATCTTGGGTATTTTCGGCTTGTCCGTCTGTTGTTTGAACTTGTGATCGAAAAGAGCACGTACACAAGCTATCTTCAGGCTGCAAGGCAATTAACGAAAAGCAACAACTTTTTAGAAAGCAGCCTTTGAATTTTATTAAGATCGGAGGATATCAAGTTGAACGGAATTTTGCCATTATGGAAACCAAGGGGAATGACTTCACATGACTGTGTGTTTAAGTTAAGGAAATTACTTAGGACGAAGAAAGTGGGGCATACCGGGACATTGGATCCTGAAGTTTCAGGCGTGCTCCCGATATGTATAGGCAGGGCGACTAAAATAGCTGAATACATTACAGGAGCGGGGAAAACGTACGAAGGAGAAGTAACACTGGGCACTTCCACTACTACAGAAGACGCCTGGGGGGAAGTGATTGAAACAAAACCTGTAGTGAAGACGATAGATAGACGACATGTGCAGAAGATATTAAACAGCCTGACGGGTGAAATCACTCAAACCCCTCCGATGTTTTCAGCCGTTAAGGTGAACGGCAAGAGACTTTATGAGTATGCTCGTCAAGGGATTGAGGTGGAGCGCCCATCAAGGAAGGTTCATATTCAAGAATTGATGCTTTTGGATGATTGGACAGAGCTGGATGGGAAGCATCCGCGTTTCTCTTTTAAAGTTTCATGCAGCAAGGGCACCTATGTGAGGACATTGGCTGTAGAAATAGGCAAACAGCTCGGCTACCCGGCCCATATGTCTTCACTCACCCGTACAGAATCTGCCGGTTTCTCACAAGGCGACTGCTTTACTTTTGAGCAAGTGGAGGAATATATCCGAGAAGATCGAGCTGGAGAGCTTCTTCGTCCCTTGGGATCGGGACTTTCCCATTTGCCGAAAATGGAAATTAGTGATACATTAGCAGAGAAAGTGAAGCACGGCGCCCGCTTAGAAGAACCTGTGAATTGGCCGGGGGGTATCGAGGTAGTGATGGATCATCGTGACCGCCCAATAGCCATATATCAGCGCCATCCTGAAAAACCCGGGATCATTAAACCGGTAAAAGTATTATTTAACGATTAGTGAAAAAGGTGAAATACTGTGAAGATAATAACCGTACATCATCCTCATTCGTTTAAAAAAGATGATTTCCCCCCGATGGTCCTTGCACTCGGTTATTTTGACGGGATCCATAAAGGCCATCAAAGGGTGATCAAAACGGCCGTTCAATCTGCCGAAGATCAACATTTACATAGTGCTGTGATGACATTCGATCCCCATCCTTCTGTCGTTCTGGGGCATAAGCATAAGCATATCCATTTCATTACTCCTCTTGAAGACAAAAAGGAGATCATCAGCAGCCTGGGGGTGGACTATCTGTTTGTTGTACGTTTCACTTCAGAGTTTGCAGGCCTTTTACCCCAGGAGTTTGTCGATCAATATATCATCAATTTAAATGTCCGCCAAGTTGTGGCTGGTTTTGATTATTCTTATGGACGGATGGGAAAGGGAACGATGGAGACATTGCCTTTTCACTCCAGGGAGAGATTTACTTCCATCACGGTGCCGAAGCTCACTGAAGAAGAGGACAAAATCAGTTCCACTCTGATCAGGAAGTATTTGAAAGATGGCGATGTGTCAAAGGTAACCAAGCTATTGAACAGACCATATAGAATGAAAGGCACTGTCATCCATGGTGAAAAGCGCGGACGTAAAATTGGCTTTCCTACAGCCAATATCGAATTGGCACATCCATATTTAATACCGAAAAACGGAGTTTATGCCGTCCGTATGAAAATTAGCAATAAATGGTGCGACGGGGTGTGCAACGTGGGATTTAAGCCGACGTTCAAAAATCCTGATGAATATTCCCTATCCATTGAAGTGCATTTGTTTGACTTCCATTCATCCATTTATGGTGAAGAGATTTATATCGAGTGGTATAAACGTTTACGTGATGAACAAAAATTCTCGGGAATAGAAGAGTTGATTTCTCAGATTCAAAGGGATAAGGATTCGGCTATCACGTACTTTTCGGGAATTTGATGTTAACCCTTGATTTTTGTAGAAAAAAGTAGTATTCTAAATAGCGTATGAAATGAACCTTTGCTTGGCATCACGATTCACCAACGTATGCTGGGTAACAGGGGATTTGAAAGAAATCATTAGGAGGTGAAAAGGATGGCTATCACTAAAGAGCGTAAAAACGAACTTATCAGTGAATACAAAACACATGAGAACGATACTGGATCTCCAGAAGTTCAAATTGCTGTCCTAACAGAAGAAATTAACAATCTGAACGATCACTTACGCGTTCACAAGAAAGACCACCACTCTCGTCGCGGTCTACTTAAAATGGTAGGTCACCGTCGTAATCTTTTATCTTACCTGCGTAAGAAAGATGTACAACGCTACCGTGAGTTAATCAACAAACTAGGTTTACGTCGATAATCAGAGACAAGGAAGCGGGAATATTTCCCGCTTTTTCTTTAGTTTTAATAAGTGGAAATCTTTGTATGATTCTCCATTACTTTTTAAGTAAGGCCAATAAAGATTTGCATTCAGAAGTATTCATATAACGTCAATTTGTCTACAATACATATTAATGAGAATTGAATATAACAGCACTTTGGTGCATGATATAGATTACTGTATTTATTTATTGCGGGTAAGGTATAACCGACACCCTTTAAGTGATGTATAAAGAGAGGGGTACACTTTATGGAACAAACTAAACAAACGTTTTCCATCGACTGGGCTGGAAGAAAATTAACGGTGGAAGCCGGCCAATTGGCAAAACAGGCCAACGGAGCTGTAATGGTGCGCTATGGAGATACTGCTGTACTGAGCAGTGCGACTGCATCCAAGGAGCCGAAACCGCTTGATTTCTTTCCGTTGACAGTCAACTATGAAGAAAGATTATATGCGGTTGGTAAAATTCCTGGTGGATTTATCAAACGTGAAGGACGTCCAAGCGAAAAAGCCATCCTGGCCAGCCGCTTAATCGACCGTCCGATCCGTCCGCTTTTTGCCGATGGCTTCCGTAATGAAGTACAAGTCATAAGTATGGTCATGAGTGTGGATCAGAATTGTTCTTCTGAAATGGCTGCTATGTTCGGGTCCTCACTTGCACTATCTGTATCTGATATCCCATTTGAGGGACCGATTGCAGGTGTGATCGTCGGACTGATCGATGGAGAATTCATCATCAATCCATCAGTGGAGCAGCTCGAAAAGAGTGAAATCCATCTTTCGGTTGCCGGAACAAAAGATGCAATCAACATGGTCGAAGCAGGAGCAGATGAAGTTCCTGAAGAAACGATGCTGGAAGCAATCATGTTCGGGCACGAAGAAATCAAACGATTAGTTGCATTCCAGGAAGAGATTGTCGCTAAAGTCGGCAAGGAAAAAACGGAAATCGCGCTATTCGAACTTGATCAGGAAATCGAAAAAGAAGTGCGTTCACTATGTGAAGAGGAATTAATCCCGGCAATCCAGGTTCAGGAGAAACATGCACGCGAAGAAGCTATTTCTTCAGTTAAAAACAAAGTCATGTCTTCTTTTGAAGAAAAAGAAGCCGATGACAATACTCTGAAGCAAGTGAAAAAGATCCTGGACAAGCTTGTTAAGAATGAAGTCCGCCGTCTGATCACTGAAGAAAAAGTCCGTCCTGATGGCCGTAAGGTTGATGAAATTCGTCCACTTTCTTCTGAGGTAGGCCTTCTGCCAAGAACTCATGGTTCCGGCCTGTTTACACGCGGTCAAACCCAGGCTCTCAGCATTTGTACATTAGGCGCACTGGGTGACGTCCAAATCCTGGATGGCTTGGGGATTGAAGAATCCAAGCGTTTCATGCACCACTATAACTTCCCTCAATTCAGTGTAGGGGAAACCGGTCCGATAAGAGGGCCAGGCCGCCGTGAAATCGGTCACGGAGCCCTTGGAGAACGCGCCCTTGAGCCTATCATCCCAAATGAAAAGGATTTCCCATATACGATCAGACTCGTTTCTGAAGTATTGGAATCCAACGGTTCAACCTCTCAGGCAAGTATCTGTGCAAGTACGCTTGCCATGATGGATGCGGGTGTGCCGATTAAAGCACCTGTAGCAGGTATCGCTATGGGGCTTGTAAAGTCAGGTGAACATTATTCCATTCTGACCGACATTCAGGGTATGGAAGATTTCCTGGGGGATATGGACTTCAAAGTTGCCGGTACCTCTAAAGGGGTTACAGCACTCCAAATGGATATTAAGATCGAAGGACTTTCAAGGGAGATACTTGAAGAAGCACTGCAGCAGGCAAAAGCCGGGAGGATGCAGATCCTTGACAGTATGCTGGCAACGTTGGGCGAATCAAGATCGTCGCTTTCTCAATATGCTCCTAAAATCCTTACAATGCATATCAACCCAGATAAAATCCGTGATGTTATTGGGCCAAGCGGTAAGCAAATCAATAAAATCATTGATGATACAGGTGTTAAGATCGATATTGAACAAGATGGTACTATCTTCATCTCTTCTACTGATGAAGAAATGAATAAGGTTGCTAAGAAGACGATCGAAGATATCGTAAGAGAAGTCGAAGCTGGCCAAATGTATCTTGGTAAAGTAAAGCGGATTGAAAAATTCGGAGCTTTCGTAGAAATCTTTGCCGGTAAAGACGGACTGGTCCATATTTCTGAAATTGCTGAAGAGCGTATAAGAAAAGTCGAAGATGTATTAGCCATCGGAGATGAAATCCTGGTAAAGGTTCTCGATGTAGACAATCAAGGGCGCGTCAATTTATCCAGAAAAGCGGTCCTGAAGGAACAACGGGAAAAAGAAGAACAAAATCAAGCTTAAATTTTGTGAAGATAGACAGGCTGTCCTGTTGGAGAAAAATCTCTCGACAGGCAGCCTTTTTCTATGCAGCTTAAACTCCGTTCTACCTTGTCCTTATTTTTCATATGTTAAAATGAAGGAAGGTGGATGACGGTGGGAAAAAAATACTTGATTGGAATTTGTGTAATTGCTATTCTGACATTACTGGCAGTAGATAATCCACTAACGGATCAATATGTACTGGGCTTGAAACAGGATCCTATAGTGGTAAGCGGGAGCAGTCCAGAAGAATTAAAGAAGAAAATAAAGGAAGCTGAAAAATCAAAGAACGTTCCAGCTCAAGATGCGAAAATTGACACTGTCTGGAAGGCTACTCCCGGTTATAACGGGGTAAAGATAGATGTTGAGAAATCATTGCAAAACATGAAAAAGGAACGAGGATTTTCAGAAGAAAAGCTTGTATACAAACAAATATCGCCGGCAACCCATTTGTCTGATTTACCCCCGTCCCCAGTCTACAGGGGAAATCCAGATAAACCTATGATATCTTTTATCATAAACGTGGCATGGGGGAATGAATACATTCCCGATATGCTTGCTACTTTGAAAAAGCATCATGTTTATGCTACCTTTTTTCTAGAAGGCAGATGGGTAAAAAACAATCCGGAATTAGCGAAAATGATTGTGGATGCAGGCCATGAGATAGGAAATCATTCTTATTCCCATCCTAATATGGAGACTCTTGAGACATCCAAGGTGATGGCTGAATTGAAAAAAACAAATGAGATTATTGAAGTGACAACCGGGAAGAAAGTGAAATGGTTTGCACCGCCGAGTGGAAGTTACAGGGATGAAGTGGTGAAAATCGCTCACAATATGGATATGCGTACAATTATGTGGAGTGTGGATACAATCGATTGGCAAAAACCTCAGCCCGATGTCCTTATCAACCGTGTCATGTCCAAATTGCATAAAGGGGCGATCATCCTTATGCACCCGACTGCTTCAACCGCAAACTCGCTTAACAGCTTAATTGTCCAAATCAAGGACAGAGAGCTGAGGCTTGGGACGATCTCGAGTTTATTCAAAGAGGAAAGGATCACTGAAGATTCCGATAATCAGGCGAACCCATCATTCTCTGCATCATGAATAGGAGGAACATTTTTGATAAAGAAGCATACTTGCCAAAATGGACTAAGAATCGTATTAGAAGAAATTCCTACAGTCCGATCTGTAGCGATCGGTGTTTGGATCGCTGCAGGTTCACGTAATGAAGTACCGGATAATAATGGGATCTCCCATTTTCTTGAGCATATGTTCTTTAAAGGAACTAAAAACAAGTCCGCCAGAGAAATCGCAGAAACATTCGACAGCATCGGGGGACAGGTAAACGCATTTACTTCTAAGGAATATACCTGCTATTATGCCAAGGTTCTTGACAACCATGCAGAATATGCCCTACATACTCTGTCAGACATGTTTTTCAATTCTTCTTTCGATGAAGAAGAAATGGGCAAAGAGAAAAACGTCGTTTATGAAGAAATTAAGATGTATGAAGATACTCCGGATGATATTGTCCATGATCTTTTGAGTAAAGCCATTTATGAGCAGCATCCCCTTGGTTATCCGATTCTGGGTACGGAAGACACACTGAGCACGTTTAATAAAGAAAAATTAAAACAATATATGCATGAAATGTATACACCGGAGCAAGTCGTCGTATCCGTAGCAGGAAATGTGAACGAAAGCTTCATCAAAGAAGTCGAAAAACTTTTTGGTTCTTATAAAGGCGGCAAGGGTCCTGAACAAAGGGTCCAGCCATCTTTCCATTACAATAAGCTCGCCCGAAAGAAAGATACTGAACAAGCACATCTTTGCCTCGGCTTCGATGGCCTCCAAATCGGCCACAGTGATATTTATAATCTGATTGTATTGAACAATATTGTCGGAGGAAGCATGTCTTCCCGACTATTCCAAGAGGTAAGGGAACAGCGTGGATTGGCATATTCCGTATTCTCCTATCACTCTGCTTACCAGGACAGCGGTATGGTAACAATCTATGGAGGGACCGGTGCAAATCAATTAAACCAGTTATTCGATACCATCCACAATACCCTGGAAGACTTAAAGGCTGAAGGCATCACTTCCAAAGAGCTCACCAACAGTAAGGAACAGCTGAAAGGCAATTTGATGCTGAGTCTGGAAAGCACAAACAGCCGTATGAGCAGGAACGGGAAAAATGAATTATTATTGAAACGACATCGTACCCTGGATGAAATTGTGGAAGAAATCGATGGAGTAACAATGGAAAAGGTCAATAGGATTGCGAAAGACATTTTTACGGATGATTATGCTGTTTCGCTGATCAGTCCGGATGGGAACCTTCCTAAGAATATAATATAAAACCATCATAAGGAGCAGGTGAAAGCCTGCTTTTTTTATTCATTGACAGAAACTCCTTCTAAATTTTCTGGACAATGTATACATTGTACTACAGAGCAAAATGGGAGGACTGATTTCAGTGAGGTTGAGTGAGCTAAGCGGAAAAGAAATCGTGGATTACCGGAAAGCTGAAAGACTGGGAGTGCTCGGTCACACGGATTTAGAGTTTGACGATAAATCGGGCCAAATCCATGCCCTTGTCATACCAACAGGTAAATGGTCAAGGAAACAATCAGGCGAAATCCGGGTTCCATGGCATCAGATCAGGACAATAGGCACGGATATGATCATATTGGAAGTTACAGGTGATTAATTGAATATTGAAAGAAAGTTTGAACGGGGACATCCCCGTTCTTTTTTTATGCAATTATGCCAGCCACAAGGGCATAGAGCGCCTTGTGGCTGCCATGTTTTAAGCTTTTCGCCTCTCTTCAAAGCCCCTCCGCTTTTCTACACTGGCCAATGTGAGACCCCGGAAGGCGAAGCCGAGGAGGCTCACGGGACACCCGCGGAAAGCGTAGTCTTGCACGGAAATCAAAAGCGGCGGTAAAATACCAATCTATTAAAAAATTTGACGAAAACCTCTTAGGGCAAGACGACAAAAGTCTTGTTCTTTTTTTTATGTGATGTGATAGCATGGAAAAAAATAGATAAGGGGAGGGTGGCGATGGTGGACAAACCTGACGGCAAGAAAAAAATCTCCATCAAAATAAATGGCGAAAAAACAGAGTATGAAGAGAACATCCGCGTCCACGACTGGAAGCTGGGAAAAGCCGAAACGGCTGCAGGCGAAGAAAAACTTGAGGACACGGGCTTTGATTGGAACCTGGCGGATGAAACTGCTCAGCCGCCGAAGGAATACAAAAAGATCAATTATGTCAGCGGCAAGAAAAAGAAGAATAAGAAATCATTCAAAAATCCTTTCCATGATTCGATCAATCTGATCATGTCGATTATCGGTGCGGTCGTTGTCGGTGCCGTTCTGGGATTCGGTACGTTGAAGGTCATCACGAATACTGAAGGGGAAGCGGCTCCCGCTGCCACCTTGCAGGACGAAACCTCCGCAGGCATGACGGAAGGAAACGAATCGGCCGGTGCCGTTAAACTTAAGGAACTGTCGACGGCGATCCTTCAGGGAGGGGTCTTTTCGACGAAAGAATCCCTTGCTGCGATGCAGGCCGCCTTGACAACCAAGGGGATTGCAAGTGCGTCCGTTGAAAAAGACGGGCAGTGGTTCCTCCTTTTGGGCGTTTCGGCCGATGTCGTGACCGCGAAGCTTCTTGGTGAAGACATGAAAGGGGACGGAGTAGACGTATACGCCAAGGACTTTCAGCTTGGTGCAAAGGAAATCAAGGCAAGCAATAACGAAAAAGCATTTCTGGAGAAAGCGAACGGCCTTTATGCCATCCTTGCTGAAGAAAGCAGCAACGGTGTATTGAGCGGGAAGGGAAATGAGTCTGCGGCTGGTTCCATTGAACCCGTGCTGAAAGAAATCGAAGCAATCGACGTGAAGCAGGAGCCGATTGTAAAAATGAAAGATTCGATCGTGAATGCAGCGAAGCAGAGCCTTTCAATTAAGTCTTCAGCGGATGCTGAAAAGGTCCAGGCTGACCTGCTGGGTTACCTTGAAACTTACGGAAGTCTGCAATAACCTCCGTATTACGACTATTTTCCGGGAAATAATCCCTGAGGCGACAAGCATCCCGTATGCTTGTCGTCTTCTGCTTGTTTAAGGAGGCAGGATTTGGTACTATTATTTTGTATCTCCCATTCTATTCACCGAAAGGATTGACAGGAAATGTCCAACCTCATACTTGCTTCACAATCTCCCCGCCGAAAAGATCTTCTTCAGCAGCTTCAACTTTCCTTCACCACCATCAGCAGCAACGTTGATGAAACGGTTGAACCACATTTGAAACCCCATGAAGCAGTCACGGAACTCGCGCTCAGAAAAGCAACTGAAATATCGATTAACCACAGGGATTCCTATGTATTGGGATCGGACACTGTAGTTGCACTGGATGACGCCATCCTTGGCAAACCGCAAACGGACGAAGAAGCCAGAAGCATGCTTAACATGCTGTCCGGCAAAACACACTCGGTCTATACGGGTGTAGCGATTTTGAAAGGTGAAAAACAGTCTCTATTTTATGAAAAAACAGATGTTGTGTTTTGGGAGCTTGCACCCCGAGAGATCGACGAATACATCGCATCCGAAGAACCATTCGACAAAGCGGGAGCCTACGGGATCCAGGGTCTTGGGGCAAAGCTCGTCAAGGAAATAAAAGGGGACTATTATGCCGTTGTCGGCCTGCCGATTTCCAAAGTATACAGGGCTCTCCGCGAAATGGGATATCTTCAATAAGAAAGGCTCCTCTGACCTGCAAAGGAGGATCTATGGAAAAAACATTGGAAAAACCGAACAATTTGATGATCCGCGATTTCCCCCAGGATGAAAGACCAAGGGAGCGCCTTATTCAAAGCGGGGCCGCCAGCCTGTCAAATCAGGAATTGCTTGCAATCCTTCTCCGTACGGGTACGAAATCCGAATCCGTCCTGCAGCTTTCAAACAGGCTGCTGACAAGTTTCGACGGTCTGAATCTTCTGAAAGATGCGTCCCTCGAAGAAATAACCAAGACAAAAGGCATCGGACTTGCCAAAGCTGTTCAGATCATGGCGGCAGTCGAGCTCGGCAGAAGGATCGGCAACCTTGCTTTTGATGACCGATACAGCATACGGTCCCCGGAAGATGGAGCCAATTACGTCATGAATGATATGCGGTTCTTGGCCCAGGAACACTTCGTCTGCCTTTACCTCAACACCAAAAATCAAGTCCTCCACAAACAGACCATATTCATCGGAAGCCTGAATGCTTCGATCGTCCACCCGCGGGAGGTCTTCAAGGAAGCGTTCCGCCGCTCGGCTGCATCGATCATTTGTGTGCATAACCATCCATCAGGCGACCCCACCCCGAGCAGGGAAGATATCGAAGTGACAAAGAGGTTGGTAGAATGCGGGCGCATCATCGGAATCGATATACTCGATCACCTGATCATCGGCGAGAAAAAATTTATCAGTTTAAAAGAAAAAGGGTATTTATGACACTAGGATTTTTTTAATGGTTACGATATAATTATCTTTATGATTTTTACTGACAATATGCTGATTCTAAGCGTAGCTCATTAAAAAAGAGTCGTCACCTGAAAGGACGAGTCTTTTCGTTATGTCATGAAGTATCAACTATTGTAAAAAAATTCGGGGAGGAAGAGTTTGGACAGCTCTCCTTAGTTAAATAGAGACCAGTCAATTTGTATCAGAAAGGGAGATACCAGTAATGTTTGGAACGAAAGATTTAGGAATCGATTTAGGCACTGCCAATACTCTAGTGTACGTAAAAGGAAAAGGGATCGTCGTACGCGAACCTTCCGTTGTTGCCCTTCAAACGGATAATAAACAGATCGTCGCGGTAGGAAACGACGCAAAAAATATGATCGGAAGGACACCGGGGAATGTCGTGGCGCTGCGCCCGATGAAAGACGGAGTCATTGCTGATTACGAAACGACAGCCACCATGATGAAATATTACATAAAGCAGGCGACAGCGAATAAAAGCGCTTTTTCGAGAAAGCCTTATGTTATGGTATGTGTCCCTTCAGGAATCACAAGTGTGGAAGAGCGCGCCGTCATGGATGCAACCAGACAGGCCGGTGCAAGGGATGCCTATACCATCGAAGAGCCGTTCGCTGCTGCGATCGGAGCTAATCTTCCAGTCTGGGAACCTACCGGGAGCATGGTCGTCGATATCGGGGGCGGAACGACGGAGGTGGCGATCATCTCGCTCGGCGGGATTGTGACAAGCCAGTCCATCCGTGTAGCCGGGGATGAAATGGACGACAGCATCATCAACTATATCCGTAAAACGTATAACTTGATGATCGGTGACCGCACGGCGGAAACGATCAAGATGGAAGTTGGTTCAGCCGGGGATTCCGAGGGCATTGAACCAATGGAAATCCGCGGACGCGACCTTTTGACAGGTCTACCGAAAACGATTGAAGTGACGGCTGGGGAAATTGCCTCTGCCCTTCACGATACGGTTTATGCGATTGTCGATGCCGTCAAGACCACCCTGGAGAAGACACCACCTGAACTGGCTGCAGATATCATGGACCGCGGTATCGTCCTTACCGGGGGAGGGGCGCTGCTCCGCAATATGGACAAGGTGATCAGTGATGAAACCAGGATGCCCGTCCTCATCGCCGAAGAACCGCTCGACTGCGTGGCCATCGGTACCGGTAAAGCACTCGATCACATTCACTTATTCAAAAACCGCGGTAAATAATTCATTTTAATGAAGTGGGGACAGTTCCTTAAAGTACATTACCTAGTACATTAGGGCGTCCCCATCTTTTTTCGCTTTCTGAATGTCGAAAAAGTAAATAATTTGGAATGATATCAATATCGGAAAGATTTTGATATAGTATTTAATAGAATTAGCTATGTTAAAGCATACAGTTTTTAAACTGTATCTAGCTGTTGATTGGAGTGCAAGACGCAGACTCCTGCGGGAAAAGCGAGACAGGTGAGACTTGTCCAGCTGCGGGGCTTAGAGGCACACGGCATAAGGTAAACCGACCAAGAAGGCAGAAAGCGCCTTCGTGGCCGATTTACCTTATGCCACAAGCCTCTGAACAAAGCCCCTCCGCTTTTCTAACCCGCAGGAACTTTAGCGACGAGGAGGCTCACCGGCCGCCCGCGGTAAGCGGAGTCTTGCACGGAAATCAACAGCGGTTTTTAACAGGCCAAGAATGAATAAAGGTTGAGGTGTACAGCATGCCACAATTCTTCCTGAATAAACGATTGATCATTCTGCTCGTCAGCATTATCGTTCTCGTAGCCTTGATCGGATTTTCACTGCGGGAAAGAGACAGCATCAGCTGGCCGGAGCAGTTTGTGAAAGATATGGTAGGATTCGGACAATCAATAGTTTCAAAGCCCGTCAATTTCACTGGCGACATCATTGACAATGTGAAAGATATTCAAAATACATACACGGAAAACGAAAAACTGAAATCCCGCCTTGATGAGCTTGTGAAGCTCGAAACACAGGTAAGGGACCTTAAACAGGATAATGAAGAACTGAGAGACGTTCTTAAGAAAAAAGAAGACCTTCGAAGTTATGACACGATCCAGGCCACGGTCATTGCAAGAAACCCTGATCATTGGCAGGAACTGATCACGATCGACAAGGGTGAAGTCAATGGGATCAAATCCGACATGGCTGTCATTTCTTCAGCAGGCTTGATCGGCAAGGTCAAAAGCGTGAACGAATTTTCTTCGACCGTGGAGCTCATCTCTACAAACAATACGAAGAACCGGATTTCGACCGTCATTCAGGGGAAACAGGATATCAACGGCTGGATTGAAGGGTACGACACCGAGAAGAAAGAGATATTGGTCAAGAGAATACCAAACGACATGAAAGTGGAAAAAGGATCCAAAGTCATCACCTCAGGGCTTGGAGGAGTATTCCCTAAAGGACTGGTTGTAGGTGAAGTAAAAGAGGTCAAGCCGGATCAATACGGTCTGACGCAGACTGCTTATGTCAAACCGGCAGCCGATTTTTATCACCTGGAACACGTGATGGTGATCGACCGCGAGATGAAGGGAGCACCTGATTCACAGGCTGAAGAGGAAACCGGGGAGGAAGAGCAATGATCAACCGGCTCATCCTTCCTTTGGTGACCCTGCTGATTTTCTACAGTGAGAGTCTGTTTGTCCTTCTTTTCCCAAGCGCGGAATTATTCGATCAGCGTATCCTGGTTCCACATTTCCTGATCATCTTTATTCTTTTTATATGCGGTTTCTTTCAATATAAAACGGCCCTCTTATACGGATTCATCTTTGGATTCCTGTTTGATATCTTCTATACGGAAATCAATGGGATATACCTGGTGTTCTTTCCGTTCGTCGTTTTCCTGACGCATGCCATGATGAAGGTGCTGCACAATAATCTGTTTGTCTTCGCGGTGATTGTGCTGGTAAACCTCTCTGTCCTTGAATTCCTGGTCTATCAGATCAATGTCATCATCAAGCACACGGATATGTCGCTCATTCAATTTGCCGACTTGCGCCTGTGGCCGACATTGGCCCTGAATGCCGTCTTCTATATTATCTTTTCCTATCCATTCAAAGTGTTCATGCAGCGGAAGCAGAAGCAGCTGCTTGAAGATTGATGATGGAAATTCAATGTTAACTTTTTGCGTGAAAATCGCGAAAATTGTCCTATGAAAAAAGGAAATAAATAAGCTAATGTCGAATTCATAGACGACTGAGGTGAAAAATCGCGCCATGAAAAAGAAACCAAATGTAATGATCAAAGGTACCAAAGAAGGACTGACCCTTCATCTCAATGATCAATGCTCGTTCGATGAACTGAAGAAAGAGTTGGACGAAAAGCTGTCGGCCCATTATCGTGAAACTGAAGGAGCCCCTTTGCTCACGGTGAATATCCAAACGGGGAACCGTTATCTGACAGAAGATCAAGTGGAAGAGCTGAAGGAAATCGTCAGACAGAAACGAAATCTGGTAGTAAATGAAGTATGGAGTAACGTCGTCACAAAAAATGAAGCAGAAAAATTAATGAACGAACGAAACATAGAAACCATAACGGGTGTCATCCGCTCCGGGCAGGTGATCGAAACACCCGGGGACATGCTGATCGTCGGCGATGTCAACCCGGGAGGAAGGATCCTTGCAGGAGGGAATATCTACATATTGGGTGCTTTAAAAGGCGTTGCCCATGCAGGCTGCAACGGAAATAAGGAAGCGGTCATCGTCGCTTCGAAAATGCTTCCCTCACAGCTCCGCATCGCTGAAAGCCTCAACCGTGCGCCTGACCGGCCGCTTGACGAAGACCGGCATGATATGGAATGTGCCTATATCGATGAGCAGGGTCAGATCATCGTCGACCGCCTGCAGGTACTGAAGCATCTTAGACCAAATATTACGAGTTTTAAAGGAGGAAGCTAATGTGGGTGAAGCCATAGTTGTTACTTCAGGTAAAGGTGGAGTGGGCAAGACCACCACTTCTGCCAATGTTGGTACAGCATTAGCTCTACAAGGCAAAAAAGTCTGCCTGATCGATACGGATATCGGTCTCAGGAACCTCGATGTTGTCATGGGACTTGAAAACAGGATCATCTACGATCTGGTCGATGTAGTGGAAGGCCGCTGCAAAATCCACCAGGCGCTTGTAAAGGATAAACGGTTCGAGGATAAACTATTCCTTCTCCCTGCAGCGCAGACAAGCGATAAATCGGCGGTGAATCCCGATCAGATGAAAAAACTGGTGACGGATCTGAAACAGGATTATGACTATATCATCATCGACTGCCCTGCAGGGATCGAACAGGGCTACAAAAATGCGGTGGCTGGTGCAGATCGTGCCATCGTGGTCACAACCCCTGAGATTTCGGCTGTCCGTGATGCCGACCGGATCATCGGGCTGCTGGAAAAAGAGGAAATCGAACCTCCCAAATTGATCATCAACAGGATTCGCAGCCATATGATGAAAAACGGTGAGGCACTGGACGTTGATGAGATCACCGCCCATCTATCAATCGACCTTCTGGGGATCGTAGCGGATGACGATAATGTCATCAAATCATCCAATAAGGGTGAACCGATCGCACTCGATTCCACCAGCAAAGCGTCGATTGCCTACCGCAATATCGCGAGGCGCATCCTCGGTGAATCCGTCCCTCTTCAATCGCTTGAAGACAGCAAACCGGGAATGTTCTCTAAAATCAAGAGACTATTCGGTGTCAAAGCTTAATAGATAAATAGACTTCTATAACCCGGCAGTGTTCAGATACTGCCGGGTTTTTTATTTTGAGTGCAGCGGGGGTGCTGGGGTGTTTGGCACAAAAGGGAGGGATTGAGCCAGGCACAAACGCCCTGATTTGAGCCAGGCTCAATTTCACATTTCCGAGCCAGGCACAAACCAGCCCATCCGAGCCTGGCTCAAACCAGCCCATCCAAGCCAAGCACCCCCGCCGGTGCCCCGCCCGCATCACTCCTGTAATATTTCACGAATATTCCCTTCGGACAAGTCATACATTGTAGCATGAGAATAGTACAGGCTCGTTTTGCGCGGGGCCGGTTAATACCTTATAAAAAGGAATGGTGTTCATGGGGAATCGAGCGGATGAAATCAGAAAGCGGATTGCAAAACGAAAGAGGACGACGAATAAAACAACGACTCAGCGCGGTTATTCAAACAGCTCATATTATCTGCCCAGTGATGAAGAACGTTACGGGGCAGAGCGGTATTCAAGCTTTGAAGGGGGGCCGCCGCCGGAAGGGTTTCATCCATTATTCAAAAAAGAGACATTCATGATGAAAATTCTCGGCGCCGGCATCATGGTGCTGATCACGGCGATCATGTTCAAGAGCCCTTCGCCTGTTTTCGATGAAGCGAAGACAGCGGTCAATCGCACGCTGGAGACCGAGTTCCAGTTCGCCGCCATTTCCTCATGGTATGAAGAGCAATTCGGTAAACCGCTGGCATTGCTGCCCGGCGGCACGGAGGAAAAGGACGCGTCTTCTGAAGAAGTGAGCAAAGAGGAGTATGCACGTCCCGTGTCAGGGAAAGTCGTTGAGAACTTCAAGAGTAACGGTCAGGGGATCATGCTGGAAACAGAGTTTGGAGAGGATGTTGCCGCGATGAAGGGGGGCTTGATCATTTTTGCCGGAAAGAAGGATGAACTGGGCAATACCGTCGTCATCCAGCATAAAGACAAGTCGGAATCATGGTACGGCCATCTTGAATCGATCGATGTCAATCAATATGAATATGTGGATAAAGGCGCTGCAGTCGGGAAAGTCTCAACCAGCGGCGAAAGCGATGTCTCCGGGGAATTTTATTTTGCCATCAAAATGGGTGATGAATTCATCGACCCGATACAGGTGATATCATTTGAATAATATTACATCGGCAGTAAAAAAACTCTATATTCACCCGCTGCTCTGGCTTGTGATGGCGATCGGCATTGCGACGGCTCATTTTCTTGAGCTGATCATGCTCCTTCTGATCATCACGGTTCATGAGCTGGGCCACGGAGTGACGGCTCTCCATTATTCCTGGAGGGTGAAGCGAATTGCGCTCCTCCCATTCGGCGGGGTGGCTGAGATGGATGAGCATGGCAACCGCTCCCTTCGCGAGGAGTTCTGGGTGATTGCTTCAGGGCCGCTTCAGCACGTGTGGCTTGTGGGGGCAGGCTGGTTGCTGATGAAGGGGAGTATCATAAGCGGGGACCTTTTCATGCTGTTCTTTCAATTGAATCTCATGGTCCTGCTTTTTAATTTGCTGCCCATCTGGCCGCTGGACGGCGGGAAGCTGATATCACTATTGCTTTCCCTGAAATTCAATTATTTGAAAGCATACGAAATGACGCTGATCAGTTCTTTTTCCCTCCTGATCCTGTTTCATTTATCCATCCTCGTGATTGCGCCACTTCATTTGAATCTGTGGATTGTGCTGTCATTCCTGTACTTTTCACTCTGGATGGACTGGAAACAGAGAAGGTATAACTTCATGAAATTCCTGCTCGAACGATATTACGGGAACAGCCATCAGTTTGCTGATCTGCGCCCGCTGCCGATCGAAGGGGAAGACACTCTTTTAACGGTGGTGGAACGATTTCAGCGCGGGGTGAAGCATCCGCTAGTCGTGCTGGATAAGGGGACGGAAGTAGGAAAGCTTGATGAATATGAACTGCTTCATGCATTTTTTGCCGAAAAAATGACCCATGCCAAAACGAAGGATCTTCTCTACCTTTATTGACGAATGCACGCAGACTGTTTAAAGTGAATAGTGGATATTACACAAAGGTTTGACGCCAAGTCAATCCTTTTCTTTTTTTAAAATGACTTTTTTTACATAGAAAAGAGGGAGTCTCTGTTGGAAGAAATCATTGTGCATGGAAAAGGCAGGGAAAAACGCTGGGTTCTGCGTAGGGATCAAAAGGTCGGGGGACTGTATACGTATCAGCCTCAGGAAGAAACACTGGCCGGGAATATCTATTACGGAAAAGTCGTCAAGGTGCAAAAGGGACTCGGTGCTGCATTCGTGGATATCGGGCAGAATAAGAACGGATATCTCCATGAGAAGGACCTCCCGCAAAACGTGGCGGCATATAACAGCGGGACGGCGGCTGTTCCGATCTCGAAATGTGTGCATGAAGGCCAGAAAATCATCGTGCAGGTAACGAAGGATGCATCCGGCACCAAAGGACCGAAGCTTTCTGCCGTCATCGAGCTTAAGGGAGAGCATCTTGTCTATATGCCGGAGGGCCATTATATCGCCGTTTCAAAAAAGTTGGAAGACAGGGACAGACGGGAATTGAAACAGATCGGCAATGCGTGGAAGAAGGAAAATGAAGGAGTCGTATTCCGTACAAAGGCAGGCGGTGCAGATAGGGAAGAACTGGTGGAAGAGCTCGATGCACTGCGCCTTCAGTTCGAAGCTTTTGAGCGGTTGAGCCGGAGGGGGAAGGCCCCTTCCCTGCTTTTGAAGGAAGATGCCTTCTATAAAGATCTCTTCAACCAACTGGATAAAGGTGAAGGCGGGCACGTGTATGTGGATGATTTTGACTGCTTTGAACAGATCAGAAACTGGACGGAGGCCCATTTTAGCGGGAAATGGTCGGTCGGACACTATCAGCAGAGTGGGGATATATTCCATCATTACGGTGTAGCCTCCGTCTGGAAGAACGCCCTGAAAAAAGTGGTCTGGCTTGATAACGGGGCGTTCCTGCTGATTGAATCGACCGAAGCCCTTACCGTTGTCGATGTCAATTCAGGCAAATTCACAGGCAAGGACGACCTTGAACAAACCGTGCTGAAAACAAACACACTCGCTGCTTCCGAGATGGCGAAGCAGCTTGTCCTGCGCAATATCAGCGGCATCATCCTCATCGATTTCATCGATATGAAAAAGAAGGGTCACCAGGAGGAAGTCATATCCGCATTCAAGGAAGCCCTTGCAGTGGATTCCCAGCGTACCGCCGTATTGGGCTTCACCGAACTCGGTGTCCTGGAATTGACAAGGAAGAGGACCCGTCCGTCCCTGAATGAGTATTTGACGGTTCCATGTCCTGTCTGCAGCGGGACCGGTCGGATCGTAAGTCCCGAAAGCAAAGCCTTTCAGCTCGAGAGGGACCTGTGGGAATATCAGGGGACGGATGCATCGGAAATTTCAATTGAAGGGACAGAAGATGTGCTGAGTGTTTTTGCGGGGAGTGATCAGCGACATTTGAAAAGGCTGGAAAAAACATTGAAGCTGAAACTCAATCTTCACACGGTCATCCACTCACATCCGCATTATCATATTGCGAAGATCATATGAATTTCGGGATTTTTATTGACACCCCCTGCCGAATTGTGATAGGATTCTAATGTTATTGATTGTAGCACCCGTGCTACAACCGCTCAGAACAGGTCTTAAAGTGTGGAGTGATCCAACACCTGTGATTGGCGAGTCTGAGTTTATTAAGGAGGTGCGATTATGTACGCAATTATCGAAACAGGTGGTAAGCAAATCCGTGTAGAAGCTGGTCAAGCAATCTACATCGAGAAGCTAAACGCAGGTGAAGGTGATACGGTTACATTCGACAAGGTTCTTTTCGTTGGAGGCGACGATGTGAAAGTAGGAAGTCCATTAGTGGATGGAGCTACTGTAACAGCGAAAGTTGAAAAACAAGGCCGCGCGAAAAAGCTTGTAGTATTCAAATACAAAGCGAAGAAGAACTACCGTCGTAAGCAAGGTCACCGTCAACCTTACACAAAAGTTGTAATTGACGAAATCAACGCGTAAGGCGTGATTGAATGATTAACGTTTACGTTGAGAAGTCCGGCGGAAGGATTCGTTCTTTCTCAATGGACGGTCATGCAGATTTTGCCGAACATGGGCAGGATATCGTATGTGCCGGTGCCTCTGCTGTTTCATTCGGAAGCGTCAATGCCATCATGTCATTGACCGGAATAGAACCTGAAATCGAGCAATCAGCCGATGGGGGATATTTCAGCTGCGTCTTTCCAGACGGCTTGCCTGAAGAAACGGATTCGAAGGTCCAGCTCCTGCTGAATGGTATGGTGATCAGCCTGCAGACAATTGAAAGAGACTATCGTGATTTCATTAAAATAACCTTCAAAAAGTAGGAGGTGGAACAGATGTTAAGATTAGACCTTCAGTTTTTCGCGTCTAAAAAAGGAGTAGGTTCGACTAAAAACGGACGTGACTCCATTGCTAAGCGTCTTGGCGCTAAGCGTGCAGACGGTCAAATGGTTACAGGCGGATCGATCCTTTACCGTCAACGCGGTACAAAGATCTATCCAGGATTGAACGTTGGCCGTGGTGGTGACGATACACTTTTTGCTAAAACAGACGGTGTTGTTCGTTTCGAACGCATGGGACGTGACAAGAAAAAAGTGAGCGTATACCCTGTTGCGAATGAAGCTTAATCGCATATCTTTAACGAAAACTCTAACCGACTTTCGGTTAGAGTTTTATTTTTTGATGCGGGGTTTGGGATGTTAATGGGTAAGGGGCACGGAGATGGGGTGATCGGCTGAGCCGTTCTGCAGGGGTACAATCCCCGGTTAAACGGTCATGCCGGATCCTGCGGCCGAAAAGCGGATTTGATAATATGTTTGTATTTTTGATAATAAAACCTTTGTTTTTGATAATATAATCGATTTTTTGATAATAAATGTCCCGTTTTTGATAATATAACGGTCCCGGCACGGAGGATTCCGGCAAAACGGGGTTCATGGATACCGGTTTGAGCTGTTTTTTTTGCGATGTTACCAGTTTTACTGCTAATATCACCACTTTTTTCTGAAATTTGAACCATTTATTTTCAACTTTTTCGATTTATTTTCAACACCGATTGGTTTATTTTCAACTTTAACAAATTTATCTTCAACTCCAATCGATTAATTTCAACTACACCCCGGATATTTTCAATCGACTCCGGCTCGCACCCAACCGCCCATCCGGTCATTCATCCTATCCACATGATAATCCCGTCCTTTCGACACTTTTTTCATAAACAATATACGCACAAGGCTCATGTTTGATATACTAACTAGTAGCACTTAAAGTATAGGAGTTATTATATGAGCGAAAATTGGGGTATTCTGGACGCACTTAGACATGCTCGTCATGATTGGATGAACGATTTGCAATTGATCAAAGGGAATCTTGAATTGAACAGGATTGAGCGTGCGAGGCAAGTCATAGACACCATGGTGATTACAGCGCAGAACGAATCGAAACTATCGAATCTGAAACTTCCATTATTGGCTGAATGGATTTTAACATATAACTGGTCCACACATCTGGTGAAACTGGAGTTTGAAGTGGGGGCAGCCGGGTATCACGGCACGCTGGATGACCAAAAGCTCGTTCTCATTTGCAAAGAATTGATGGAACTTCTTGAATCCGGCGTGAAGCCCAGTGCTGAAAACCAGCTTTCTTTGATCATCAATCTTTCAGAGGAACATCCCCGTTTTATATTCGATTTCACAGGTATACTAGAAGAAA
This sequence comes from Bacillus sp. BKU_1, assembly GCA_051294195.1. Taxonomy (GTDB): domain Bacteria; phylum Bacillota; class Bacilli; order Bacillales; family Bacillaceae_B; genus Rossellomorea. Next base: position 1,316,748 of record CP193985.1, read on the forward strand.
CGGTTGTTTTGGAAGAATGGATTGAGAAATTCAAGGCAAGCGGAAAAAATATAGAAACAGAACTGCTTCAAAAAGAAGCGTTTGTGATTCATTTTCCTGTTGAATAGCATGTCATCATGTTTTCAGCTGAAGGATGGATAAGTTAGGAGTGAAAGTATGTTTGTCGATCAGGTCAAGATCTATACTAAAGGCGGAGACGGCGGTAACGGAATGGTTGCCTTCCGACGCGAAAAATATGTACCGAAAGGCGGTCCTGCAGGCGGGGACGGCGGTCATGGTGCAGATGTCGTTTTTGAAGTGGACGAAGGTCTCAGAACACTGATGGATTTCCGTTATCAGCGCCATTTCAAGGCGCCGCGCGGGGAACACGGCATGAGCAAGAACCAGCATGGAAGGAATGCCGAGGATATGGTCGTCAAGGTGCCGCCGGGTACGGTCGTGAAAGATGATGATACCGGCGAAACGATTGCTGATTTAATACAGCACGGACAGCGTGCGGTCATTACAAAAGGAGGACGCGGAGGCCGAGGGAACTCTCGTTTTGCGACTCCTGCAAACCCTGCACCTGAGCTTTCCGAAAAAGGAGAACCGGGTCAGGAACGCTATATCGTCATGGAATTGAAACTGCTCGCCGATGTCGGTCTTGTCGGTTTTCCAAGTGTCGGGAAATCCACATTGTTATCCGTCGTATCTGCAGCGAAGCCGAAGATTGCTTCTTATCACTTCACGACGATCGTCCCGAACCTCGGAATGGTCGAAACGGCAGACGGAAGAAGCTTTGTCATGGCGGACCTTCCCGGGCTGATTGAAGGGGCGCATGAAGGAGTGGGGCTCGGCCATCAATTCCTCCGCCACATCGAAAGAACCCGCGTCATCGTCCATGTGATCGATATGAGCGGAATGGAGGGGCGCGACCCTTACGAAGATTATCTGACGATCAACGAAGAGTTGAAGCAGTATAATCTCCGCCTTACAGAACGCCCGCAGATCATCGTGGCGAACAAGATGGATATGCCGGAAGCGGAAGAAAACCTGGAAGTGTTCAAAGAAAAGCTTCAAGATGAGTATCCGGTATTCCCGATATCGGCATTTACCCAGCAGGGCTTGAAGGAGCTTCTATTTGCGGTTGCTGATAAATTGGAGACAACAGAAGAGTTCCCGATTACAGAAGAAGTCGAGGATACAGGTATCCACCGTGTTGTCTACAGGCACGAGGAAGATCAGCGTGACTTTGTGATCACGCGTGATCCTGACGGTACGTTTGTTGTCAGCGGAGCGAAGATCGAGCGTCTATTCAAGATGACGGACTTCTCCCGCGAGGATTCTGTGAGACGTTTCGCAAGACAGCTCCGTTCTTACGGTGTGGATGATGCCCTCCGTGAACGCGGTGCCGAAAACGGCGACACGATCCGATTATTGAAATATGAATTTGAATTCGTTGATTAAGCCTGGTCATATTGGGGGAGTAATCATTGGGAAAAAAATTTCAGGACGGTAAATTTTATCTGGTCCGTGAAGATGTCCTTCCGGAAGCGATGAAGAAAACGCTCGATGCAAAAGAACTGATTGAACGAGGGAAGGCTGAATCGGTTTGGGAAGCCGTCAACCGGGTCGACCTGAGCAGGAGTGCATTTTATAAATACCGCGACACCGTCTTCCCTTTCCATACGGTGGTAAAAGAGAGGATCATCACCCTTTTTTTCCATCTCGAGGACCGGTCCGGTACACTGTCGCATCTTCTCAGTGAAACGGCGAAGCACGGATGCAATATATTGACCATACACCAGACGATTCCGCTGCAGGGAAGAGCAAACGTGACGCTCTCCCTGAACGTAACGGACCTCACCGTCGGTTTGGAAGAACTATTGGCAGGGTTAAGACGACTGGAATTTGTCGAAAAAGTAGAAGTGTTGGGCTCAGGGGCCTGACACTTCTTTTTTTGGGCGGGCGCCGGCGCGCACTCCCTTTTTAAAAAGATGTATATACAAAACCATCATCCGCATGTTAGAATGTTCAATAAATTTCTCGAGAGGAAGAGACCCATTGAAAATTGCTTACCTAGGACCTCAGGCTTCATTCACGGATCTGGCCGTGAGGAAGGCATTTCCTGATGAACATCAAGTACCATGTATGACGATACCGGACTGCATCGAGGCAGTCATTGAGGATGAAGCGGATTATGCGGTGGTGCCGCTGGAGAACGCCCTGGAGGGATCTGTACATATTACGGTCGATTATTTATTCCATGAAGCGGATTTATCCATCGTCGCAGAGCTGACTTCACCGATCCAGCAGCATCTGATGGTGCACCCTGAGAACAGCGGGGATGAACGGGGGATCAATAAGATCATGTCTCATTCCCATGCGCTGGCTCAGTGCCATAAATTCCTGCACAAGGAGTACCGGGGATCTCCCCTTGAACAGTCAACTTCAACTGCGGCGGCAGCCAAATATGTCAGTGAAAACCCGGAGGAAAAGATTGCGGCCATCGGGAACGAACTGGCCGCTAAAGAGTATGGACTTTCAATCATCCATGAGAATATCCATGACTTTGCGTATAACCACACCCGCTTCATTGTGCTCCATAAAAAAAGTCAGCCGCTTGCGATCGAGCAAAACAAATCGGCAGACAAGACGACTCTGATGGTGACCCTTCCGAAAGACCGGTCGGGTGCGCTTCATCAGGTGTTATCCACCTTTGCATGGAGGCAGCTCAATTTGAGCAAGATTGAGTCGAGGCCGCTGAAAACCGGACTTGGGGATTATTTCTTCCTCATCGACGTAGCCCATGGCTTGGACGAGGTACTCCTTCCGGGTGCGATCAGCGAGATGGAGGCACTTGGATGTGAAGTCAAGATGATCGGGACGTATTCATCCTATTTGCTGGATGAATAACGAAAAGACAGCCCCTTTACTGAAAAGGAGGCTGTCTTTTTTCATGAATGTGTTTCATTCAAGGACTGGATTTTCTGTTATCTGGTGTATGCAGGGTATTTTGAACGCGCGCAGGGTGGCCAGCAAGTTTTATGCCAGAAATTCCTTTATTTATGCTCGGAAAACTGAATATATGCTCGTAGAGCGGTCCGATTATGCTCGAAATTCCAGATAAATGCTCGAATACAGACCAGACTGTCGTCATACCCTATACCCTTTGCAAGACACCAAAAAAGCACCCTGCCAAATTTAGGAAGGGTGCTCACATCAACTATAAGATTTAACCAAAAATCCGGCTTCCTCCAATGCATGTTCAGCTTTTTTCAATGTTTTTTCGTCATGGGCCATAAGGGTGTGCAGGTGCACACCGTCCGTCAATTCAGAAAGGTATGCGGCTTGCGTCTCGCGGATCTTCGCTAAAAACAGCTCCACTTCCTTCCGGTTGGACACCATGATGGAAGCTGTCAGGTCACCGTATACACCGTGTTCGATCTTTACATCCTTCACCGTGACACCGTGGTCGACGAGCAGGAATAATTCCTCTTCGGCCCTATCTGGGGGATGCTGACAAGCAACGATCCGCTCGATCATCGTATCGCGGCTTGAGCTCGGCATGTAGAGATAGCCTTGACTCGTTGCAATGATCGGTTCACCCTTTGCTTTGAGCAGGGTGATATCACTGACGATTACCTGCCGGCTTACATTGGCGGTCTTAGCCAGTTCTCCCCCTGTAATCGGGGCCTGTTTTGTTATGAGGTGGTCGAGGATGACTTGACGTCTCTCATCTCCAAGTATCTTTTTACCTGCCACTGCTATCTCCTCCGTACTAATTTTATATAGGAAATCATATCATATCTCCTTTATGAAATGTAAGCTTCACGCCGAATCTCTGAGAGGACAGCAGCAAGTTCCTCTATATGTTCTTGAGTAGTGCCGCGGCCAAAGGAAATCCGGATAAACTCTTTACCAGCCCTTTCCCCGATCCCCATGGCGGCAAGTGTCTTGGGAATCCCCTGCTTTCCTGTCTGACATGCACTGCCCGTTGAAATATGGATGCCTTTCCGGTTGCACTCAAGCATGATCCATTGCCCTTCCAATCCGTTGATGCCCAATCCGATTACATGCGGAAGCTGATTTCCGGCCTGCCCGCCGTAGAGGGTGTAATCACCGTGCATAGAACTGTCCAGGCTGTGAAGAAGAAAACTCCGGAGCTCAGAATAGCGGTGGAAATCCTCAATGGGGGCGGCCTTTAATGCTGCTGATACAAATCCGGCAATTCCGGGAAGATTGACAGTGCCTCCCCTGTATCCGTGTTCATGAGTCTGGTGAGGCACATAGGGTCGGATATCACAGGCAGGATGGAAATAAACGGCCCCGGTGCCCTTGGGTCCATAGATTTTGTGTGAAGAGATTGTCAGGCTGTCCACCATCGAAGCGGCTTCCTTCAAGTCGAGTTTCCCGAAAGACTGCACCATATCGCTGTGAAATAATATATCTTTGCCGATCAGCATTTTCTTTATTTCCAGGAGCGGCTGAATGGTTCCTATTTCCCCATTTACATGACAGACGGAAACGACGGTTGTCTCCTCTGTGATTGCTTCCTCCAGTGCCTCGAGGTCAATAATTCCATCGGGGGTGAAAGGGAGTGTTGTTATCCTGAATCCCTCATTTTCCAAAAAGGAAGCGGCACTGTGGATGGACGAATGTTCCGCCCCGCTGATGATGATATGGTTCCCTTTTTTTCGATAACTGAAGGCGAGTGATAGGAGGGCGAGGTGATTTCCCTCAGTACCGCCTGATGTGAAAGAAATTCCTTCCGGCGGGACACCGAGAAGGTCACCCAGACTCTTCCGGCAGTTTTCCAGGAGCAGCTTGGCTTTTCCGCCGGCGTCATGTAGGCTGCTCGGGTTCCCCCAATAGTCTTCGCTTGCCTTCATATATATCTGTAAACTTTCCGGATCGACCGGAGTCGTTGAAGCATAATCGAAATATGGCATTTTTCATTCTCCTTTAATGAACCAGAGTCAGCGATCTTTTCCTCATGAATAAAAAACTCTTGTAAATAGTTTAATAATGTGTAAATATATGTGTCAAGACACCTGTAAATAAACAGGGGGATTTTCATATGATCAAATACGATGTAATCATAGCGGGAAGCGGAATTGCGGCGCTGCAGCTTGCCCGCCGGCTTCAAGACCATTTGAATGTGATGATTATCACAAAGAATCTCGTGACAGACAGCAATTCCTATCTTGCTCAGGGCGGGGTAGCGGCACCGGTGGGGAAAATGGATACGGTTGATCTTCATGTAAAGGACACAATGACTGCAGGCTGCTTTCATCAGTCTTCGGAGACTGTGGATAACGTCATCAGTGATGGGAAGAGAATAATAGAATGCTTGATTAATGAGGGTGCACCGTTTGACAGGAGGAGTGAAGGAGATCCTGCCCTCGGAATGGAAGGGGCGCACAGTCAGCCCAGGATCCTTCACAGCGGAGGAGATCAGACGGGTAAATATTTAATTGAATATTTCTTGGCTGCACTGACGGAAAAAGTCAGGCTGGTACAGGGTGAAATGGTTTACGGACTGATCAGGAATGACAAGGGCCGCTGCTGCGGTGTCAAAACAAAGAGAAAGGATGGATCCACAGCAATTTACGCGGCCGATCATGTCGTACTGGCCACCGGCGGAGCCGGCTCACTTTATTCGGTGAGCAGCAATGCACCTGAGGTTACCGGGGACGGGATGGCGCTTGCTTTTCTGGCAGGGGCGGTACTGACTGACATGGAATTCATCCAGTTTCATCCGACATTGCTGTCGCTTGGCGGAAAAACAGGCGGACTCATTTCAGAAGCAGTGAGGGGTGAAGGGGCATTTCTTATCAATGATGCCGGCGAGCGGATCATGGAAGGGGTCCACCCGCAGCTGGAGCTTGCCCCGCGGCATATCGTCGCTGAAAGGATGAACAAAGAGATATTGGAAGGGAGAAAGGTGCTTCTTGATATCACTCCCATAAAAGATTTCGAATCGAAGTTTCCTTCGATTACGAAGATGTGTAAACACCATGGAATCTCATTGTCACAAGGTAAAATTCCCGTCACCCCCGGATGCCATTTTACAATGGGAGGGATTGTGACGGACGAATGTGGAAAAACGACAGTTGAAGGTCTCTATGCAATCGGGGAAGCTGCCTGCACCGGCCTGCATGGGGCAAACCGGCTGGCGTCAAATTCGCTGCTTGAAGGGCTTGTCTTTGGAGAGAGGCTGGCACGGCACCTGGTCTCTGCTCCACGAAACCCAGGTACATGGACAACGGTTTTTAAAGCTCCAGATGAGAGACATCATCTTCCCCAAATCACTTTTACCCGGCATGAGCTTAAAGAGCGGATGACGAGGGATGCAGGGATCATAAGGAATCAGAAAGGTCTTTCACGTCATTTGAAATGGCTGGGGTGTCAGTCACTCACTTTCGGGGAAGAGCTCGACCACATGACCAGGGAAGGAATCCAGCTTTACCTCATGTGGGTGGTCAGCACGCTGATCACGCAATCCGCCCTGTTGAGGACGGAAAGCAGGGGAGGGCATATCCGTTCTGATTATCCCCTTGAAAATAATGAAGACTGGCTTAAACGGTCCCTCTATTTACGAAATGAAAATCATCAGTTGAAGGTGGTACAGGATGAACAACATCAAATTAAAATCTATGCTTGAAGAATTTTTAAAAGAAGACCTGGGTGACGGAGACCTGTCATCCGAAAGTGTTTTTACGGAGAGCGATCAGGGCAGTTTTTACTTAATGGTAAAAGAAGAAGGTGTCTTTTGCGGAAGAGCGGTGATTGAAACGGTCTTTACGTTATTGAGTCCTGCAGCGTCTGCAGAGGTTCATGTCGAAGATGGCGATGAGGTGACGGAAGGGCAGCTGATTGCCAAGGTAAGCGGAAGTATGAGGACGCTTCTGCAGGGAGAGCGGGTCGTGTTGAATCTCATCCAGCGAATGAGCGGTATAGCGACTTCTGTGAAAAGAGCGGTCCGGAAAGTGGAAGGAAGCGGAGTCAGGATCTGTGATACAAGGAAAACGACACCGGGACTCAGGATGCTTGAGAAGTATGCAGTCCGGGCCGGAGGAGGGTTTAATCACAGGATGGGTCTGTATGATGCCGTCATGTTGAAGGATAACCACTTATCATTCGCAGGCTCGATCGCTGCCGCAGTGGAAAAAGCTAAACAGCACTGCGGGCATACAGTGAAAATTGAAGTAGAGATCGAAAGTGAAGATGGGTTGATCGAGGCTGTCGAAAGCGGTGCTGACATCATCATGTTTGATAACTGCAGCCCGCATCAAATCAGGGAGTGGCTGCCGCGCGTGCCGGCCGGTGTGATCACGGAGGCTTCAGGCGGGATCACGGAAGAAAACCTGAGCGATTATGCCTCCACCGGGGTCGGATACATATCCCTCGGATATCTGACTCATTCAGTAAGGTCTTTGGATATAAGTGCAAGAGTTTTAAGGCAGGAGGTTGGATGTTGATGGGATTACTTGAAGCACTGACGGCAGAAACAGGTACACTTCCTGAATCCATTACCGCACTTACGCAGAAGGAAATGGAAATGAGGGTGCGTGAAATCAAGAGGACGCTTGGAAAAAGACTGTTCATACCCGGTCACCATTATCAAAAGGACGAGGTCATTCAATTTGCCGATGCAGTGGGGGATTCCCTGCAGCTGGCTCAAATCTCATCAGAGAACTCTGAAGCGGACTTTATCGTATTCTGCGGCGTTCATTTTATGGCGGAGACAGCCGATATATTGACGGGGGATCATCAGCAGGTCATCCTCCCCGATATGAGGGCGGGGTGTTCCATGGCCGATATGGCCGACATCCATCAGACAGAAAGAGCATGGGCAAAGCTTCAGGGTTATTTCGGGGACACGATCATCCCGCTTACTTATGTCAATTCAACCGCAGCCATCAAAAGCTTCGTCGGCAGGAACGGGGGAGCGACAGTCACATCATCCAATGCGCATAAAATGGTGAAGTGGGCTCTTGGCGAGAAGGAACGCATCCTGTTCCTCCCCGATCAGCACCTGGGAAGGAACACTGCAGCAGATCTCGGTGTGCAAGAATGTGAAATGGCGATCTGGGACCCGGCACGGAACAATCTGATCCATGATGGTGATATGGACGGAATTAAAGTGATCCTTTGGAAGGGGCACTGCTCCGTTCATGAGAATTTCACCGAAAAAAACATTGAACAGGTGCGGAACACGCATCCAGGCATGAAAATCATCGTTCATCCGGAATGCCGGCGTGAAGTGGTTGAAAAATCGGATATGAACGGAAGCACGAAATTCATCATTGACACGATCAAGAATGCACCGGAGGGATCTTCCTGGGCAATCGGAACAGAGATGAACCTTGTTAAGAGGCTGATAAAGCAGCATCCCGACAAGCACATCATTTCTCTCAATCCCTATATGTGCCCCTGCCTGACGATGAACAGAATCGATTTGCCCCACTTACTCTGGTCATTGGAGAAAATCATGGAGAAAACACCTCAAAATATAATCAAGGTAGATAAAGATGTCTCAGGCAGTGCCATACTGGCTTTAGATCGAATGCTGGCACGCGTTTAGAGCGGATATATCTTCACTCATTGTTTAGAATGAAAAAAGCAGAGCAAAAAATTTTAAAGGATTCGATTTCGAAGTGCAAAATTTGAATGAGCAGTGCTTTTTGCACGGTAAGTTGCAGTTGAAATAGAAGACACTTCAGCAGTTAGTGAAATTAGCATGCGATAAAGCTCGGAGCCATATGCTTCGAGCCTTTTTTATCATCATACTTTATTAAAGATCAGCACCTTTATATTGAACAAGGAGAGCCGGTTCCCTGGCGTTCGAAAATCAGCGGAAGGATACCGTTTAAATCGAAAAATGCCGCTATTTCGCGGATTAAAGACGGAGTTTTTCCGCTTATAGTAAAATATCCGTTGCATATTGTTCCATATTGAGCAGTTAAGCGGAACTTCTCCTCTTATTTCAGCGACTTAACCCTCCTGCAGCTGCCTTAGACGGAATTTCTCCGCTTATAAACCTGCCGCCAAAATAGGGTCATCCAAGCAGTATGCTTCATTGCTGATTTACATTTCTTCTTAAGCATTCCTGCTCCGTTAGTCGAATAAGCCTCCCTATTAAATAAATATCCAAAAGCCTGTTTGCCATTTTTAACACACCCATTCGCATAGCAATAAGCACTTGAATCCGCACGCGACCAAAACTTCTGTCACCTTGCTAAAAGGGGTGCGAATTCTGGTGCCAAGCCTCACATATTGAAAACCTTGATATATCAACAAAAATCAGCAGTCCAATTTAGTTGCGAATTGGACTGCTGATTTAAAGGCGAATCAAGTTTTTATACTCGAAAAATGAACCCGTTAAAAAATTTGTACTGCTTTTTTATGTGGAATCCTTTAGATATAAACGTTTATCCTTCCATGCAGGTATATTTTTTTTTGCCCGTTCATAAGTTTTTATGTAGATGATTAGCAATTTGCCTATCTTTTCATAGGATATATAGACTTATGCCTGAGGAGGGAAATAAGAGTGAAAATCCATATTGTACAAAAAGGGGACACTCTTTGGAAAATCGCCAAGAAGTACGGTGTGAATTTCGAAGAGTTAAAGCAGATGAATGCCCAGCTTTCGAACCCTGATATGATTATGCCGGGCATGAAAATCAAAGTTCCGGCGTCAGGTGGATCCGTGAAAAAAGAAACGCAGATAAAGTTCGGGTCCAAGGAAGCACCAAAAAAGGAAATGCCGATGAAAGAGATGCCTAAAGCCGAGCATCCTTTTAAAGAGCAGAAGCCGATCACCAAGCCGGCTGCGGAAGAGCCGAAGAAAGCGCAGAAGCCGTTTACGCCGAAAATGCCTAAGCCAGTCATCCCGGAAATAGATATTAATAACTATTACATGATGAATATGGCGAATGTACAGGGTCAGCAGCCGATGCAGCAGCCGATGCAGCAGCCGATGCAAAAACCGATACAACAGGCAAAACCCAAACCGCAGCCTAAAGCCCAGCCGAAAATGCCGCCTAAACCTTCCAATATTCTTCCACAAGTCAAAGAAGAAAAATCTCCAAAAAAAGAAATGCCAAAGCAAAATCAAGTAAAAGGGATCCATGAGGAAGAGGAAAGTCTGCAAATGCCGGCTCAACCGGCACAATCTGCACAACCACAAGGAGGGTACAATCAGCCTATGTATTTCAATCCGAGTAATTGCGTACCAGTTTCACCTGTCATGCCTGGATCCGGTTTCGGAAGTCCTCACGGAGGGATGCATCCGGGATATGGAATGCAGCCGGGATACGGGATGCCGATGGGGCCGGGTGGCCAGGTCCAGGGTGCGATGATGCCTGGAATGCATCAAATGCCTATGGTACAAGGGATGAGTTATGATGAGGATGAATCTTCCATGATGCCTTACATGCCATATCAAAGCCCGATGGGTCAGCCATCAGGTGTGATGGGAGCGCAATCTCCTATGAGTCATCCATCCGGAGTCATGGGAGCACAATCCCCGATGGGTCATCCATCCGGAGTCATGGGAGCACAATCCCCGATGAGTCATCCATCCGGAGTCATGGGAGCACAATCCCCGATGGGTCATCCATCCGGAGTCATGGGAGCACAATCTCCGATGGGTCAGCCTTCAGGAGTCATGGGGGCGCAATCCCCGATGGGTCAGCCGTCCGGTGTGATGGGAGCCTATGATGATGGAGGCGGGTATCCATCCGTTCAAATGCCTCAACAGGCGCCGTGGCAAGGGATGCCTTATGACAATTGTTACCCGGTATCTCCTGTGATGCCTGGATCAGGTTTCCCTGGAGGGATGCATGGCCAGCCGATGTGGCCGGGACAGGTACAGGGAGCTATGGAGGAGTCACCTTCTTCAGGACAATGGCCGATGGGCCAGCCATCCGGAGTGATGGGAGCACAATCTCCGATGGGTCAGCCGTCCGGCGTGATGGGAGCACAATGGCCGATGGGCCAGCCATCCGGAGTGATGGGAGCGCAGTCCCCAATGGGCCAGCCGTCCGGAGTGATGGGAGCGCAGTCTCCAATGGGCCAGCCGTCCGGTGTGATGGGAGCACAATGGCCGATGGGCCAGCCATCCGGCGTGATGGGAGCACAATCTCCGATGGGTCAGCCGTCCGGCGTGATGGGAGCGGCAGATAAAGGGGACTGCGGATGCGGAGCTCCTAAGGGAGTATATGGAATGCCGCCTCAAGGAATGCAGGCCCCGTACGGTTATGGTCCTGGAATGCCGGGGCAGGGTATGCCGATGGGTCAAGGTATGTTTGGACCGAGAGCCTTCTCCATGCCAAACTTACAAGATGATGATCTTGACAGCTGATATCCATCCGAGAGGAGACGATTATACTTATCGTCTCCTTTCTTTTTTAAGATATAAATTAAATGACTATTCCGCATCCCTGAAAAAATTAAAAGAAGGTAAGTGGGTGCTGCGCAGTACCAGCGGAAAGTGGTTTGTGAAAAAATACCCGAATCAGAGCAGATTCATCATGCAGGAAACACTGGTCAGAAGGCTGGCGCAGCAGAACTTCCCCCATGTACTGCCTTTTCACCCCATTCATCAAAAGGAAATGCTTAATTTCGAAGGTGAGACCATCGGTTTGGCAATGTGGCTTGAAACAAGTGGCGTGATCAGTTACGAAAATGCACAGGACAGGAGGGATGTATTATATGTACTAAAGAAATTTCACGCTTACACTGCAAATTTGCATGGTAAGTGGCTGGAAGACCTCCCTAGATACAAATGGTTAAAAAAGTGGAAGAAGCGCCTGAATCAATTTGAACGGAATATCCCCTTTCTTCAAACCTTCATCCAGCCATATTATCTTTATACTTATCTGGACTGGGGAAAACATGCCATCACACATATCGAAGCATTGAAAGCAAAAGAGAAGCCGTCCTGCATTACTCACGGAGATGTGGCACATCATAATTTTTTAAGGGGAACAGATGGAAGGATCTATATGATCGATTTTGATTTGATGGCCCTGTCCACCCCTTTGATGGATGATCTGCAATTTTACAATCGGATCCTTCCCTATATCGACTGGTCCCTGAATGAAATAAAAGAAACGGGAGCCTGTCATCTTTATCTGGAACACCCCCTCTTTTATCTTGGATTATTATATCCGACAGACATCTTCAGGGAGTGGAATCGGTTCCTCAGGGAAGATGATGCTTATAAACAGAGGGCCTGGGATTATCTTGTCAACCTGACAATCGGGCAGTTTCCTCAAAGGATGCAGTTTTCCCAAGAAGTGAATCAAGAAATCAACCGCCTTATGCACCCATAATGTAGGAGAACTCACCAACTGTTAGAAGGAATGAACAATGCCGCTCTTTCACAACCTAATGATGAGCATGTAATATGCTCAATCAGCGGGTTGAAGGGGGAAGCACCATTGAATAAAAAATTATTCATGGTACCATTGACAGCCGTCATGACGTTGGGGCTGACAGCTTGTAATACAGGCGAAGAAGAAGCTCAGAACAAATATACGGATTCCTATGAACCACTGGGGTTCTATTCTAATGAAGGCCACGGCGGGGATGAAAAGGATGACCGTGATGGTCCTTTGACGGAAATGTATGATCATTCCGCAGTCGGCAGGGAAGGGAAGGATATTCGTCAGAAGAAACGGGAATACCTTCAAGTCAAGGATGAGAACGGCAATCCGAGAAATCCTTCTGCACCACTGGCTGATTATGATAAGAGCTTCCTTGAACAGGATGCACGCGCCAGTCACGGTGACGCGAATTATCATGGACATTTGGATGATAACACCAGGAAAGCCAACAGATCGTACTATACAGCTTATGAAGGCGACCTTGCCGAAAAAATCGGGGACGTTACAGGGAAGGTTGATAATGTAAGTGATGTGCGTGCAGTTGCATATGGTTCGGATGTGCTGATTGCTGTAGAACTTCAAGATCACAGTAAAAAGGCAGAAGAAGCAACCAAGTCGAATATTAAAAAAGCCGTGAAGCCGTATCTGAACGGCAGATCTGTTTCTGTGGTGGTTGATGAAGGGACATTCAGCCGCGTGAGGAACATCGATAATGACCTCCGTGACGGAGGACCGTTCGAAGCCATCAACATGGATATCCACAATATGATAAAATCACTTAAGAACAACCGGTGAAAATATAGGTCACTGAAAGAGCAGGTCTCTTTTGGTGATCTTTTTTGTGTTGATGCATGGATAATAATTTTAAGGGGTTTGGATATTCTTAACAGGTTTTGGCCAAACTAATCATTGAAGAAAAGACATAAAACGAGTACGAGGTGATCACGATGACGATGAAGATTCGGATCGTGTTTATGGTAATGCTTATGCTGGGTGCATTCTATTTTACGTTCTTTTATACAGAAGAAAAGCAGGCTGCCGACCGGGGAGATATCATTGAAGACAAGGCTGACGTGGCTTCGGCCCATACGGTGACGGTGAAGCTTGAACGAGTGTACCTTGACGGGGAAATCAGTGAAGAAATCGTTCAGGAGACCATCTGGAGCATGGAGGATTTCTGGGCTGCATATGCTGACTGGCAGCTCATCGATATGACGGATGAGGAAGTGATCTTTCAAAAGCAGGTGGATGATATCTCCCCGCTGCTGAAAACGAACGGATACTTCGGAATTTCGGAGAATGGCGTGCTGTCGATCTTTAATGGTAAACCCGGCCAGGCGGAGATCATACAGTCCTTCTTCCAGATTGATGTACAAAAACTTGAAAGCAACAGTCATGAAACATTAATAAAAGGGATACCCGTAAAGTCCAAACAGAAATTCGAAGAAGTACTTGAAAGCTTTAAACAGTATTCCGTCCCGGAATGAAACCCATTAACTTCATACGTTGGATGCAGCAGTCAGAATGATACGGGATTCTGGCTGCTTTTTGTTTATACAAGCTGCATTTTAGAGGAACGTCACAGTTCATTTAACCAATGCAAATTTCTCTCCCGGAATTTCAGTTCACAAACCCGCATTTTTTGATAAAATAAGAACAGATGTTTCTTTGCGGGGCACGTCCTTATGCTGAAAAATATGATACAATGAATATTTAAGTCCAGCTGCGGGGCTTAGAGGTCTATGTCATAAGCCAAATCGTCCATGGAGGCATAGAGCGCCTTTCAGGCCGGTTCGTCTTATGGCAAACGCCTCTCTTCAAAGCCTCCGCTTTTAAGATAGGGAGAGAACATAATGTATGAATATATAAAAGGGACTGTTGCACAGGTGGGTCCCGAGTATGTAGTGGTGGAGAATAACGGGATTGGTTATCAGCTGTATACGGCGAATCCGTTCGTTTATTCAAAGTATCAGAATCAGCAACTGCAGATTTTTACATATCAGCATGTGCGGGAAGATCTCATCGCTTTATATGGATTTCTTGCGCTTGAAGAAAAATTATTGTTCATGAAATTATTGAATGTTTCAGGAATCGGACCCAAAGGTGCTTTGGCCATATTGGCGTCGGGTGCGCCCCAGCAGGTCATCACTGCGATCGAGGAAGAAAATGAAAGCTTCCTGACAAAGTTCCCGGGAGTGGGAAAGAAAACGGCCCGCCAGATGATCCTCGACCTGAAAGGAAAGCTGCAGGATGTCGTACCTGATTACTTCCCGAATCTATTTGATAATCATGAAGGGGCAGCGTCTTCGTCAGCAGGGAAAGATGAAGCCTTTGAAGAGGGGCTTCTTGCCCTCAAAGCCCTCGGCTATTCTGACAGGGAGATAAAGAAAGTGACGCCTAAATTGAAGGACCAGGGTCTGTCAGCCGATGAAATCATCCGGAAAGCCCTGCAGTTACTGCTGAAGTAAAGGAAAACGCGAAAGGAGGAAGACTGAATGGAAGAGAGAATTGTATCAGGTGAATCTGAATTGAATGAGGACTCATTTGAATATTCACTTCGGCCGCAGACGATAAAACAATACATCGGCCAGGACAAAGTGAAACATAATCTGGAAGTGTTCATTGAAGCGGCGAAAATGCGTCAGGAAACATTGGATCATGTTCTTCTCTATGGACCGCCCGGGCTCGGGAAAACGACCCTTGCCGCAGTCATAGCCAACGAGATGGGTGTGAACCTCCGTACGACTTCGGGCCCGGCCATCGAAAGGCCTGGTGACCTGGCTGCAGTACTGACGGCCCTTGAGCCTGGCGATGTATTATTCATCGATGAGATCCACCGGCTTCCCCGGGCAATCGAAGAGGTATTATATCCCGCCATGGAAGATTTCTGCCTCGATATCGTCATCGGAAGCGGCCCTAGTGCCCGGTCCGTCCGCTTGGATCTTCCGCCTTTCACGCTTGTCGGAGCCACGACGAGGGCGGGGGCTCTTTCAGCACCGCTCAGGGACAGGTTTGGAGTCCTGTGCCGTTTGGAATACTATAATGAAGAACAGTTAAATGAAATCGTCCAGAGAACGGCGGCGATCCTGAATACTAAGATAGAAGCGCCAGCTTCTGAAGAACTGGCAAGACGCTCAAGGGGCACCCCCCGGATCGCGAACAGGCTGCTTCGCAGGGTAAGGGACTTTGCACAGGTCAAAGGGAACGGCGATATAACCACAGAGCTTTCGAGGGAAGCACTTGAACTGCTCCAAGTCGACAGACTGGGCCTTGATCATATCGATCATAAGCTCCTCCGCGGCATCATCGAACGCTTCAGGGGAGGGCCGGTCGGGCTTGATACGATCGCTGCGAGCATAGGGGAAGAATCCCATACAATCGAGGATGTATATGAACCTTATCTTTTGCAGATCGGTTTCCTGCAGAGAACGCCGAGGGGAAGAATCGTAACGCATCTTGTATATGAACATTTTAAACTGGAGGTGCCGGCCAAGTGACGGGTCTTCCGAAGTTTTTGATGATCATAGGCGGGATCATCCTGATCATCGGCTTCCTGATGCAATTTATCAAAATAGGGAAACTCCCTGGTGACATCGTGATCAAGAAAGAAAATACAACATTTTATTTTCCGCTTATGACATCTATTTTGTTAAGTGTTATACTTTCTCTTGTCTTTTATATCATAGGACGATTCAAATAGACCTCATAAGTGAGATTAAAAAGCTGGGTGACATAAAATGAATGTAGAAGATTTTGATTTTCATCTGCCTGAGGAACTGATTGCTCAGACACCGCTCGAGCATCGTTCAGAAAGCAGATTGATGGTTTTGGATAAAGAGAATGGGTCGATAGAGCATTATCGTTTTAAAAATATCGTCGATTTCCTCGAAGAAGGGGACTGCCTGGTATTGAATGATACAAAAGTGCTTCCCGCACGGCTTTTCGGGCAAAAGGGGGATACCGGAGCAAATATCGAAGTCCTTCTGTTGAAACAGGAAGACGGAGATCAATGGGAAACCCTCGTTAAGCCTGCAAAGCGGGTAAGGGTCGGCACTGAAATCGTGTTCGGCGATGGAAAGCTGAAAGCGGTATGTGTCGGTGTGAAGGACCATGGGGGAAGGATACTGGAATTCCATTATGAAGGGATTTTCTATGAAGTCCTCGATGAGCTCGGAGAAATGCCGCTGCCGCCATACATCCGTGAACGCCTGGATGAACAGGACCGTTATCAGACGGTGTTTGCGAGGGAACG
The DNA here is from genome assembly GCA_051294195.1 of Bacillus sp. BKU_1. Taxonomy (GTDB): domain Bacteria; phylum Bacillota; class Bacilli; order Bacillales; family Bacillaceae_B; genus Rossellomorea. Next base: position 1,333,377 of record CP193985.1, read on the forward strand.
TGGATCTGCTGCCGCACCGACTGCGGGCCTTCATTTCACGGAAGAACTCCTGGAGGAACTGAAAGCGAAAGGGATACATATCGCCTTCATCACCCTTCATGTCGGACTTGGGACATTCAGGCCCGTTTCAGTGGAGAATATTGAAGAACATGACATGCATGCCGAGTTTTATCAGATATCTGAGGGCACCGCGCGCTTATTGAATGATGTGAAAGAGCGCGGCGGGAAAATCATCACCGTTGGAACGACGTCGACAAGGACGCTTGAAACCATTGCTTCAAAGCATGGGGAATTCGTGGAGGAAAACGGATGGACCAACATCTTCATCTACCCCGGTTATGAATTCAAGGGGATTGACGGACTGATCACGAATTTCCATCTTCCGAAATCGACACTGATCATGCTGGTAAGTGCGTTAGCCGGCAGGGAAAATGTCCTCAACGCTTATGAAACAGCCGTGAAAGAGAAGTACAGGTTCTTTAGTTTCGGCGATGCCATGTTTATTAAATAATCACAAGCTTTACCCAATTTGGAAGGAGAATCACCACTTTGACTGCAATAAAATATGAACATATCAAAACCTGTAAACAAACCGGTGCGAGGCTGGGCCGCGTTCATACCCCGCATGGATCATTTGAAACACCTGTCTTTATGCCGGTCGGAACGCTTGCCACTGTTAAAACAATGTCACCTGAAGATCTTAAGTCAATGGATGCAGGAATCATACTCAGCAACACGTATCATTTATGGCTGCGCCCCGGACATGACATCATCAGGGAGGCTGGCGGCCTTCATAAATTCATGAACTGGGACAGGGCGATCCTTACCGACTCAGGCGGCTTCCAGGTATTCAGTTTGAGCAAGCTCCGTAAGATTGAGGAAGAAGGGGTCCACTTCCGCCATCATTTGAATGGGGATAAATTATTCCTCAGCCCGGAAAAAGCGATGGAAATCCAAAATGCACTTGGTTCCGATATCATGATGGCGTTTGATGAATGCCCTCCTTATCCTGCGGAATATGAGTATATGAAGAGTTCGGTTGAACGGACTTCAAGGTGGGCTGAGCGCTGCCTGCAGGCTCATCAAAGACCTCAGGACCAGGGACTGTTCGGAATCGTTCAGGGCGGGGAGTACGAAGAACTCCGTAAGCAGAGTGCCCGTGACCTTGTTTCCCTTGACTTCCCGGGCTACGCTGTAGGCGGTCTTTCAGTCGGTGAACCGAAAGATGTCATGAACCGTGTGCTCGAGTTCACGACTCCCCACCTGCCGGATGATAAACCGCGTTATTTAATGGGGGTAGGATCGCCTGATTCGCTGATCGACGGTTCAATAAGGGGAATAGATATGTTTGACTGCGTGCTGCCTACCCGGATCGCCCGCAACGGAACCCTTATGACAAGTGAAGGACGCCTGGTCGTCAAGAATGCCAAATACGCAAGGGATTTCAGGCCGATTGATGAAAACTGTGATTGCTATACGTGCAAAAATTACAGCAGGGCTTATATCCGCCACCTCATCAAATGCGATGAAACCTTCGGGATTCGCCTTACGACTTATCATAATCTTCATTTTCTGTTAAACTTAATGGAGCAGGTCAGACAAGCGATTCGTGAAGATCGACTGGGGGACTTCAGAGAAGAATTTTTCGAGCAGTATGGCTTTAACCGCCCGGATGCGAAAAACTTCTAAGCTAACAGGAATCTTAATCTTACTTTGAAAGGAGGGGAATTAAATGGGAGGTAGTTTAGGAACGATTTTACCGTTGATCCTGATGTTCGTGCTTTTCTATTTCCTGCTTATTCGTCCGCAGCAAAAGCGTCAAAAAGCAGTGACGAAAATGCAGAGTGAACTGGCCAAAGGTGACAGAATCGTCACAATCGGAGGATTGCATGGAACAATCGATGCAATTGAAGAAGGCAAGGTTGTCATCCTATGCGGCGACGGCAGCAGACTTACATATGATCGCAATGCGATCAGAGAAGTGGTCAATGTATAATGGTAAATGAAAAGGCAGGTCCGAATGTGTGCGCACAGAGGACCTGCCTTTTTTTCATATTTTAAGCTTTACTTGAAGGGCCGCCGCTTAAATTGACTCCGAGGATGCCGCCCATCATTGCTGTCAGGATATAGCAGCCATGATAGACCATCTGTTCCATTGAAAAAAGGCTGTCGTATCCAAGGTATTGAAACAAGAATACGATGATCGTATAGATCAGCCCGGTGGAACCGCCAAGCATCCACCCTTTCATCTTCCCTTTACCCCCGGACATGAATCCGCCGATGAATAAAGCCAAAAATGAAATGATCGTGACAAATAATGATATCGAACTTTCGGTAAGCTCGGTAAATCGAAGCATCAACGAAAATACTACACTTGCCACAACTGCTATTAAAAAAATGGTCAAAGTCCCGTAAAGTACGGCACCTCCGATTTTTTTCGCTTCGATGATCTTTCCTCCCCTTTCTGCCTCACTTATTTAATTTTTCTACTAGTACAAGCATATTCTCAGGAAAACGAAAAAAGACTAGAAATTTTTCGTGGTCAAGCCTCATAGACTTATGAATAACTCCCGCTTCGGCAGAAGGAGCTTGATTATGTCCCCAACTTTCATTCTTATCGTCTTCATACTTGTCTATTTTCTATTGATAACGGAAAAATGGAACCGGGTCCTCGCTGCGATGGCCGGCGGAGCAGTCATGCTCTTAATCGGTGCTTTCCCTATCGAAAAAGCACTGTTCACCTATATAGACTGGAAAACAATCGCCCTGTTGTTTGCCATGATGATCATCGTCACGATGACAAGTAAAACAGGCTTTTTTGAGTATCTTGCGATTCGGATGGCACAGCTTGTAAACGGGAACGGCCTTGCTCTGCTCGTTTTCTTCTCACTTCTTGCTGCAGCAGGTTCTGCCTTTCTGGCAAACGTAACGATTGCGATGCTGCTTGTCCCAATTTTATTTAAACTGACTAAATTACTGGATCTGCCGCCAATCCCTTATTTAATCATGACCATTCTTGCCTGCAACATAGGGGGGACGGCCACGCTTATCGGGGATCCGCCTAATATGATGATCGGTCAGGCAGTGAAGCATTTTACGTTTAATGCCTTTTTGGAAAACCTTCTGCCGGTGGTGTCGATTGTTTATGTCGTCACGTTATTGATCATGGGGGCGGTTTACCGCGATGTCATCCACGTCAAGGAGGACCGAAAGCTTCTCCTGAAAGGCGTGCATGCAAAAGATTTCCTGAGAAAGAATAATGGATTGTTTCAGTCGATTTCCGTTCTTCTGATGGTCCTTGCCGGTTTTTCACTGTACCCCTTGCTTCATCTCGATGTGACAACGGTGGCGATTGCAGGTGCAGTGCTTTTAATGCTTCTGCTTGAAAAGATCTATCCTCCAGAAAGTATCCTGAAAGAAGTGGAGTGGGGGACGTTATTCTTTTTCATTGGTTTATTTTTGCTCGTCGGAGGGATTGAAGAAGCCGGTTTCATCGATGAAGCTGCCCGGGAGATCATCAGGGCGACTGACGGGGACATGCAGAAAACCTCATTTGCGATTCTGTGGGGGACCGGTATCCTTTCTGCGGTGGTTGATAATATTCCCTTTGTCGCAGCCATGATCCCGGTCATTCAGGAATTCGGTGAATTCGGAATGGTGAATATGGATCCGGTCTGGTGGTCGCTTGCGTTAGGGGCGTGTCTCGGCGGGAACGGAACCCTGCTGGGGTCTTCATCAAACCTGGTCATCGCGGGACTTGCAGCCAAAGATAATGTGCATATTAAATTTTATCAATATCTTCTGATCGGGGTCCCCATTACGTTGATATCACTCGCTGTTTCTTCTGTTTACGTATATTTTAAATATTTGAGGCCATTCATGGGAGGATAAAAATTCCTCCTATTATTTTTTTCCAAAAGCCCATACTAGTAAGTGAAATGTTTTTTAAGGGGGAAAAGTTGTGGAGGAATATGGAGTCATCATCATACGCACGCTTTTTCTTTATTTATTGATTACATTCATCTTCCGGATGATGGGGAAACGGGAAATCGGGGAATTGAGCATCCTGGACCTCGTTGTCTTTATCATGATCGCGGAGATGGCTGTTCTCGCCATTGAAGAACCCGCGGATCCGATCATCCATACCATCCTTCCCATGGGCGTGATGGTACTGGTCCAATTTATATCTGCATGGTTTTCCCTGCGGTCCAAATCATTCAGGGAAATGGTGGATGGAAAGCCGACCGTACTCATCCATAATGGGAAGATAGATGAAAAAGCCATGAAAAAACAACGGTATAATTTTGACGACTTATTACTCCAATTGCGGGAGAAGGACGTATTCAACCTGGCAGACGTAGAGTTTGCGGTTCTTGAACCCTCCGGCAGCCTGTCGGTATTAAAAAAAGAAAAAAAATCTTCAGGCTCGCTGACACTCCCGCTCATCCTCGATGGGCAGGTACAGTCGACACATCTGGACATGATGGGCAAAACAGCATTCTGGCTGCGGAAGGAGCTACGGGAAAGAGGATACAGGGACCTCACGAAAATATCCTTTTGCAGCTTCCATAACGGGCAGTTTTACATTGATTTGATCGATAACTGACAAATCCCCTTTCTGAACAACAGAGTCAGAATGGGGATTTGTTCGTTACACGATGAATTTACGGATAAAAGGGATCCTTGCCAAATCTTCCTTCACGATGAGCTTCAAGCCGATGGATAATCCGGTGTAAATGACTGTTGTGGAAATGACCCCGAACAAAAGCCTCCAAATGAGTCCTTCGTCAGCAAAGAGAGCCAGGAATGAATAATGCCCCCAAAGACCAGAAGCTGCAAGCACCAGGATGATTTTTGCATAATCCCTGAGATAGATCGTCATCGGGATATATTTTAGGATTGTCATGAAGTGAAGCAGGGTGACAAGCATGAAACCTGTCACGATCCCGAGGGCTGCACCGTGGATGCCGAACGCCGGCTGTGATGCAAGAATGAAAATGACCGCTGTTTTCACCACAGCGCCGACAAGGCTGTTGATCATGGCAGCGCGGGCGAGATTCAAAGCCTGCAGCACAGCCTGCAGCGGCCCTTGATAATAATAAAACAGGAAGAACGGGGCCATGATCATAAGGAATGCTGCACCGCTTTCACTGCCATACATGATCTGCATAAGAGGTTTTGCGTAAACATACAGAATGACGACTGAGATGCCCCCGGTAATGAGACAAAATCGCAAGGCCTGCTGAAGGCGGTGTTCAATCAGTGAAAAGTTCTTATTGGAATTCGCTTCACTGATTGCAGGGACCAGTGATTGAGACAGGGACAAAGTAACGAACGACGGCAGAAACAAGAGCGGAAGGGCGTATCCGGTAAGCGAACCGTACTGTTTAGTGGCAGCAGATGCTGCAACCCCGGCTATTGCAAGGCTGTGAGCAACCACGATCGGTTCAAAAAACCAGGCGATCGATCCGATCATCCGGCTTCCCGTAGCAGGCAGTGCGACACTCATCAATTCGCTGAATGTATGCCGGCCGTCCTTGATGGATTTGAAAAAATTCTTTCTTATTTTGAATTTTTTCCTGATCTTGAAACTTGCAAACAAATAAAGAAGTGATGCCAGTTCCCCAAGTACCGAGGCTGCCATCGCGGCCGCGGCTGCATATTCGATACCGTACGGCAGGAATGTCTTCGTCAACACGGCAATGAATGTAATTCTCACGACCTGCTCGATGACTTGTGAAATAGCCGACGGTTTCATGTTCTGCCTTCCCTGGAAATACCCCCTGATCACCGAGGAAATGGCAACGATCGGAATGATTGGCGCTATCGCGACAAGCGGATAATAAATCCGGTCATCCGTAAACAGCGTTTCGGTCAAATATGGTGCAAGCAAAATAAGGGCAGGGGTGAAGATGACGGACAGGAGTAAAGTAGTGGAAAGGGAAACGACCAATATTCTTTTGACCTTCCGTATATCCCCTTTTGCTTCTGCCTCTGCCACGTTCTTTGAAATGGCTACGGGAAGCCCGATCTGGGTCATGGTGATGACAAGGATCAGGGTCGGAAATGCCATCATGAACAGCCCCACGCCTTCTTCGCCGATGAATCTGGCGACGACGATCCGATTGACAAACCCCAATATCCTCGTAATAAAGGCGGCAGCCATCAAGATGATTGTGCCTTTAAGAAACTTTGACATAATATTCCCTGCCTTCTCAAAAATGGTATAATCAGATACAATAATGTATATGCTGACATGTGGACAAAGCATGACAAGTTGTACTTAATTCTGGCTGATTGTGAACATTCAGCCCTAGGCGGTGACGAAGAATGAAGGCGAATCAGCATCCTTACGATCGTTTTTATGATTCATTGGTACCAGCACTTTCAAGTAAAGTGGAAGAATTTGAACTATTGGGATACGGCAGGGCCGATATTGAAAGGCTTTGGGCTTATTTGACTAAAAAGAAGTGGAAAAAGCCTGAAGTGCACGTGAAAACGTACCAATTGGTCAGCGATGTCCTGACCGTCAAGCCGGGTGAATACATGAGCTTTGAAACGGTGGAGGCATACCGTTCCCCGAACTGGTTCGAGGAGGTCAACGAGGAAGAATTAAATGAACTGCTCCGTCCAGGAAGGAAAAGGTAAATTGTCTGAAATTTAATTGACACGCTAATCATTGTAATAGATAATAAGGTTGGATTTATTCAGCATTTAAACAGAAATAATTTTGGGTGAAAAACGGCAAGGAGGATTCATACATAATGGTAAAGCGCGGCCGAATAATCGCCTTCTTTTTACTTGTGTTTTTACTTGCAGGTACAATGGGAGGAACAGCAAAGAACATCCTGGACAATATTAAATTAGGGTTGGACCTTCAAGGCGGTTTTGAAGTACTTTATGAAGTCAAACCCCTGAAAGATGGACAGGAAATCACGAAAGAGACAGTATCCAATACCGCGGATGCCCTGGACAAGCGTATCAATGTCCTTGGTGTCAGTGAACCGAATATCCAGATTGAGGACGGAAACCGGATCCGTGTTCAATTAGCAGGTGTCGAGGATCAGAATCAGGCAAGGGAAATTCTTTCGACAGAGGCAAACCTTTCTTTCCGGGACGTAAATGACAAGCTTCGCCTCGACGGATCGGACCTTGTATCGGGTGAGGCTAAACAAACTTTCGATGAGCAGAATAACCCGATCGTTTCATTGAAATTGAAAGATCGAGAAAAATTCTATCAATTGACGAAGGACATTTTATCTATGGCTCCTCAAAATCAGCTGGTCATCTGGCTGGATTACGAAGAGGGGAAAGATTCTTATAAAGAAGAGGCGGGCAAACAGGATCCAAAATTCCTTTCAGCCCCTGCAGTAAGCAAACCGATCAATTCTGATGAAGTCATCATCGAGGGAAGCTTCACGGTGGAAGAAGCACAGAACCTCGCATCATTATTGAACGCAGGTGCCCTTCCGGTGAAACTGGATGAAGTGTATTCAACTTCCGTAGGTGCGCAATTCGGACAGCAGGCCCTTGATAAGACGGTCCTTGCCGGGATCGTAGGCATCGCGATCATTTTCTTATTCATGATTGCGTACTACCGCTTCCCTGGATTGATCGCCACAATCACATTGTCCGTTTATCTTTATCTCGTATTGTTGATCTTTGATCTGATGAACGGGGTATTGACGCTTCCGGGCATCGCAGCGATCATCCTCGGGGTCGGTATGGCGGTGGATGCCAATATCATCACCTACGAACGGATCAAGGAAGAAATGAGAGTCGGGAAACCGATTCGCACTGCATTCCAGGCTGGTAACAAATCATCATTCCTGACGATTCTGGATGCCAATGTGACGACCATCCTCGCAGCAACCGTCCTGTTCGTGTACGGCACAAGCTCAGTAAAAGGCTTTGCCACCATGTTGATCGTCAGTATCCTGACGAGCTTCATCACGGCGGTATGGGGCTCACGCCTTCTGCTCAGCCTGTGGGTCAACAGCAGGATCTTCAATAAGAAGCCGGGCTGGTTCGGGGTCAAGCAAAGTGAAATCAAGGATCTTGCCGAAAATTATGATACGCTCGATCTGCCGACTAAATTTGATAAGTTTGATTTCGCGAAGAACCGGAAGAAGTTCTTTGCTTTATCCGGTATTTTACTGGCAGCGGGTATCATCGTGCTGGCAATATTCCGCTTGAATCTGGGAATCGATTTTGAAAGTGGATCAAGGATGCAGATCCTAGCCGATAAAAGCCTGAAAACAGAACAAGTGAAAAAAGAGCTGGAAGAAGTGGATCTCCCTTCTGATAATATCGTCATTTCCGGTGACGAACAGAACGTGGCAGTCGTCCGTTATACAGACGACTTGAACAAAAATCAGATTGCGAAATTGAAAGATCACTTCAATAAACTGTATGGAGCTGAACCAAGCATCAGCACCGTATCACCTGTAATAGGAAAAGAGCTTGCAAAGAATGCGATGAAGGCTGTTGCGATAGCGGCAATCGGAATCATCATCTACGTCACGTTCCGCTTCGAGTGGAAAATGGGTGTGGCATCCGTACTTGCATTGGTGCATGATGCATTCTTTATCATCGCTTTCTTCAGTCTGACAAGGCTGGAAGTGGATATCACCTTCATTGCGGCAGTACTGACGATTGTCGGTTATTCCATCAATGATACAATCGTAACCTTTGACCGAATAAGGGAAAATCTTCATAAAAAACGCCGACTTAAAACGGATAAAGACATTGAAGACGTCGTGAATCAGAGTCTCCGTCAAACGATGGGCCGTTCTGTTAACACCGTCCTGACAGTGGTCATCGCAGTCATAGCCCTTCTTATCTTCGGAAGCGAATCGATCCTGAACTTCTCGATCGCATTGCTTGTGGGATTGATCGCAGGTACTTATTCTTCTGTATTCATCGCCGCTCAGCTGTGGCTGGTCATGAAGAAAAAGGAATTGAAGAAAAAAGGCACGATCAAGACCGTGAAAGAAAAGAAAAAGTGGTCGGATGAACCGCAAGTATAAAATCCAAGAAAAAAGATCCGGGGAGTACCTTCGGATCTTTTTCTTTTGGGGCTAGGGTTAACCGCCGCGTTTTTTCTATGGTGTTGGGTTACAATAGAAACGAAAGAGGAAGGAGGGAACTTGATGAATCCTGAAGATCGTTTTAAAAAAGCCGAATTCGCAGCCATGGTCGGTATTGTGGGGAATATACTCCTTGCCATCATCAAATGGTGGGCGGGAGTCGCAGGGAACAGCCGGGCGCTGATCGCGGATGCCGTCCATTCAGCTTCTGATGTAGCGGGCTCGCTGGCTGTTTACATTGGTCTTCGTGCAGCCAAACAGCCGCCGGACCGGGATCACCCTTATGGCCATGGGAAAGCTGAATCGGTCGCAGCCATCATCGTTGCGGTTTTATTATTTCTGGTCGGCATCGAGATCGGAAAATCATCGATTGAATCTTTTTTCCACCCGTTATCACCTCCGGGGATGATTGCGATTTATGCTGTCATCTTTTCCATCATTGTGAAAGAAGCAATGTTTCAATATAAATATCGATTGGGTAAAAGGTTAAAGAGTGATGCTCTAATCGTGAATGCCCATGAACACCGTTCAGATGTATTCTCATCCATTGCTGCACTTATAGGAATCGCGGCTTCCATTCTTGGAGGCAAATTCGATATTCCATGGCTTGTATACGCAGATCCGGTGGCAGGGCTGTTTGTCGCACTCCTTGTGCTTAAAATGGCGTGGCATCTTGGGAAGGAGTCCATACATAACACACTGGATCATGTCCTGCATGAAGAAGATATTGTACCCTTTAGAAAGATTGTCGAGAGCGTGCCTGAAGTGAAGGGAATAAACGAACTGCATGCAAGGGAGCACGGCCACTATGTGATCATCGATCTGAAAATCAGCGTGGAACCTTCAATGACAGTCGAAGAAGGGCATCGTGTAGGAAAAGCAGTGAAGAAAAAACTGATGGAAGAATCAAATGTAAATGACGTTTTTGTCCACATCAACCCATATAATCCTGCAGAAGGGGACTCCGGGGATTGGTTGATTTAAAGTAGGGGGAGGAATCGGGATGAAGTTTCAATGGACATTGCTTTTGGGAATTATTTTTGCCCTGATCGTCGCAGTATTTGCAGTCATCAATGTCGATCCGGTGACGGTCAATTATTTATTCGGCCAGGCTGAATGGCCTCTTATTCTGGTCATTCTGGGCTCTGTGCTGATGGGAGGCATCATCGTCGGCTCTGTGGGGCTTTTCCGGTTGTATGTCGTTCAGCGTAAAGTCAAAGCATTGGAAAAAGAGAACCTTCTTTTAAGGGAGCAGTCAGAAAAGAAGCATGAGGGTAAAATGAAAGAGACTTCCTTAAAAAAACAGGCGCCGGATTCAATAGGTGAAACCGGTGAATAGCAAATAGGCTGGGATAAATTTGTTAGTCTAAGTAAATACCGGAATGGGTTTGCATCCTAAAATGCAAATTCATTCCGGTTTTTTAGTTTTGTACTAAAGTTACTTCCAGCGGTTGATTGGAGTGCAAGACGAAGACTCCAGCGGGAAGAGTAGCTTATTAGAAAAGCGGAAGGGCTTTGCTCAGAGGCGTCTGGCATAAGACGAATCGGCCACGAAGGCGTTCTTTGCCTTCTTGGTCGTTTTGGCTTATGACATGTGCCTCTAAGCCCTGTAGCTAGACATGTGAGACCCCGCAGGAGCGAATGCGAAGAGGAGGATCACTGGCTACCCGCGGTAAGCGAAGTCTTGCACGGAAATCAATAGCGGTATGTAGATCCTGCGCTGAAATTGTTTGCCTCTATGTTAAGAGACTCTATAGACTTCTTTAATAAAGGTAGAGAGATTGAAACACCTCTCTCATTTTTGTATAATTAATAGGCTGAGGAGTGAACGTATGTTAAATTCTAAAACACGCTGGATGATTGCAGAATCGGACCAGGAGAAAATAGAAGAATTTCAAAGAGAACTGAAAATACCATCGCTAGTAGCGAAATTATTATTGAACCGGGACTTATCGACAGTGGAAGAAGCTCGGGATTTTTTATTTGAATCAGGGGATGCATTCCATGACCCGTTTTTATTCAATGATATGAACAAAACGGTCGACCGGATCCATCAGGCAGTAAGAGATGGGGAAAGGGTCCTTGTGTACGGTGATTATGATGCCGATGGTGTAAGCAGCACCTCTGTCATGATGACGGTCCTTCGTGATATCGGGGCTGAGGTGGAATTCTATATCCCGAACCGCTTCAGCGAAGGTTACGGACCGAATGAAGCTGCTTTCCGCTGGGCCGGCGATGAAGGATTTACTTTGATCATCACGGTCGATACAGGGATTTCAGCGGTACACGAAGCGCAAATAGCTAAAGAAATCGGAATTGATTTGATCATCACCGACCACCATGAACCAGGCCCTGTCCTGCCGGATGCATTTGCCATCATCCATCCCAAGATTGAAGGTACGGAATACCCTTTTCATGAACTCGCTGGGGTGGGGGTCGCCTTCAAGCTGGCCCATGCACTCTATGGGGAACTGCCCCACCATCTGCTGGACCTTGCAGCGATCGGCACAATCGCTGATTTAGTACCGCTGCGGGGGGAAAACAGGATCCTTGCAAAGCGGGGGATCTCAAAACTTCGCATAACGGAGCGTAAAGGGATCAAAGCATTGTGCAAAGTGGCGAATGTGCATCAGCATGAAATGACGGAAGAATCGATCGGTTTCACGATCGCTCCCCGCATCAATGCGGTCGGCCGTCTGGGCGATGCCGATCCGGCAGTGGACCTTATGCTGACGGAAGATGGGGAAGAAGCGAAAGCACTGGCGGAAGAGATCGATGCGCTGAACAAGGAAAGACAATCCATTGTCAATACAATGACTCAGGAAGCGATCGAAATGGTTGAAACCGATTTTCCTCTCGATGACAATGCAGTACTTGTGATCGGCAAGGAAGGATGGAATCCCGGAGTAGTGGGGATCGTGGCGTCTAGATTGGTGGATAAATTCTATCGCCCGGTCATCGTATTGAGCTATGATTCAGAGAAAGGACAGGCAAAGGGATCGGCTCGGAGCATTGTCGGATTTGATTTATTTAACAGTTTATCGAATTGCCGTGACATCCTTCCTCATTTCGGCGGACATCCGATGGCTGCAGGTATGACGCTTAAACTTGACGATGTAAACGAACTTCGCAGCAGACTGAATGAAATTGCCCGAAATGAACTGACTGAAGAGGACTTCATTCCTGTCACCGTCATGGATGCTGCTGTGAAAATGGATGAAATTTCAATTGAATCGATCGAGAAGCTCGGTCTGCTGGCTCCTTTTGGAATGCAGAATCCAAAACCTAAATGGATCATCGAAAACGTTTCGATTGAACATTATAAGAAAATCGGTTCAAATCAAAATCATCTAAAAGTATTGCTCGGAAATGATTCTGCTAAATTGGATGGAGTCGGCTTCGGTTTGGGAGAACTGGCTGATCATATCACCCCGTTTTCTGAAGCCTCCATTGTCGGCGAACTGTCCATCAACGAGTGGAATAACCGGAAAAAACCGCAAATTTTCCTGCATGATATAAAAATCGAAGAGTGGCAGCTTTTTGATGTTCGGGGGATCAGACAGGTTGAGAAATGGGAAAAACAGGTTCCGGAAGAAAACAAAAAAATATTCTGTTTCCATTCTTCCACTCTTGAAAAGCTCAATATGAAAAATCGGGAGGATGTCCATCTGGTAGAAGATGAGCAGGCACTCAAGGATGTCTCCACAAACGGCGCGAGCATCGTGTTTCTCGATATGCCATCATCCCGGGAATACGTCAGGGAAATTGTCGGTAAAGGCCGGCCGCACCGCATTTATGCCCATTTCTTTCAGGATGAAGACCATTTCTTCAGTACGATGCCGACACGCGATCACTTCAAATGGTTTTATGCATTTCTATCCAAGCGCGGCTCCTTCGACCTGAAAAAACATGGAGATGATCTTGCCAAATACAAAGGATGGTCAAAAGAAACAATAGATTTCATGTCCCAGGTGTTTTTTGAATTGAAGTTTGTTACAATAGACAATGGATTTATTTCTCTTAATCCTGTAAAAACCAAGAAAGATTTATCAGAGTCCCCGGCTTATCAGAAGAAACAGCATCAGTATGAGCTGGAAAATGAGCTGTTATATTCTTCTTACAGTGAGCTGAAGGCTTGGTTTGATGAAAGGATGAAAGAGTCCGTTACAATTGAGGAGGAAGTAGAAGCATGGACTTAAAACAATATGTTACGATTGTTGAAAACTGGCCGAAAGAAGGCATCAAATTCAAGGACATCACCACCCTTATGGACAATGGTGATGCTTATAGATATGCTACAGACCAAATTGTAGAATATGCAAAAGAAAAAGGAATCGACCTGATCGTCGGACCGGAAGCAAGGGGCTTCATCATTGGCTGTCCGGTAGCTTACGCACTCGGTGTAGGTTTTGCGCCGGTGCGTAAACCTGGGAAATTGCCTCGTGAAACGATCAAAAAAGAGTACGGGTTGGAATACGGAAAAGATGCACTCACAATCCATAAAGATGCAATCAAACCCGGTCAGCGCGTTCTCATCACCGATGACCTGCTTGCAACCGGCGGCACAATCGAAGCCACCATCAAGCTTGTGGAAGAACTTGGCGGCATCGTGGCAGGCTGTGCATTCCTCATCGAACTCACATACCTTGACGGCCGTGATAAACTCGAAGGATACGAAGTCCTTACATTAATGCAATACTAATCATCTAAAAACTACCGTCACCGTCAATACTATACACATAAACGAAAAGAACTGGCATCACACATGTCAGTTCTTTTTTATATAAAAAAGTCAGTTTGAAAATATAATTGATAGTTAGTACTATTTCCACTTCAAAAAAAATCAAGGTTCTTGATTCAACCATTATGGAGGGATCATAGAAATAAATATATTGTGTATAAATTCATTCCAGCTTTCGATTGGAGTGGAAGACGAAGACTCCTGCGGGAGAAGTGGCCAATAAGAAAAGCGGAAGGGCTTTGTTTAGAGGCTGTGGCATAAGACGAATCGGCCACGAAGGCGGTCTTTGCCTTCTTGGTCGGTTTGCTTATGACATGTGCCTCTAAGCCCAGAAGCTAGACAAGTGAGACCCCGCAGGCGCAGCCGAGGAGGCTCACGGGCTACCCGCGGAAAGCGTAGTCTTCCACGGAAATCAAAAGCGGCATTAGAAGACCTTTATACAAATATATTGTTAATTAACATTCGACATAATCCGACAAACTTAGAGGGATTCTGAGAATTTAACCCGAAACCCTTTACAGAACCCTGATTTTTTTTGATAATAGTAACAATCATTAAAATTGAAACCGCACTGAAAATCTTTAAATACAAAGGTGATTTTGATCATGTCCAAAGATCAAGTACTAACCCCTGAACAGGTTATTGATAGAACAAAAGAATATCTCAATGATGAGCACGTGCTGATGGTTCAGAAAGCGTACGAATTTGCCAAAGAAGCACATAAGGAACAATACCGTAAATCCGGCGAACCCTATATCATCCACCCCATCCAGGTTGCAGGCATCCTTGCAGACCTTGAGATGGACCCATCGACTGTAGCAGCCGGGTTTCTTCATGATGTGGTGGAAGATACCGACATCTCCCTGGAAGAAATCGAAGAAACATTCAATGGAGAAGTCGCCATGCTCGTGGACGGGGTTACCAAGCTGGGTAAGATCAAATACAAGTCTAAAGAAGAGCAGCAGGCTGAAAATCACCGGAAAATGTTTGTGGCGATGGCCCAGGATATCCGGGTCATCCTGATCAAGCTTGCTGACCGCCTGCATAATATGAGGACACTCAAGCATCTGCCTCAGGAAAAGCAGAGAAGGATCGCGAATGAGACCCTGGAAATTTTCGCACCCCTTGCCCACCGTCTCGGGATCTCGAAAATCAAATGGGAGCTCGAGGATACGTCGCTGCGGTATCTTAATCCTCAGCAATATTACAGGATCGTCAATCTGATGAAGAAGAAGCGAGCCGAGCGCGAAGAATACTTGGATGACGTGGTGAATGAAGTCAAGGACCGCATGGGGGATGTGCAGATCGAAGCGGAAATTTCCGGACGCCCCAAGCATATATACAGCATTTACCGGAAGATGGCCCTTCAGAATAAGCAATTCAATGAAATCTATGATCTGCTTGCCGTCAGGATCGTAGTCGACAGCATCAAGGATTGTTACGCGGTCCTCGGGATCATACACACATGCTGGAAACCGATGCCTGGCAGGTTCAAGGATTATATCGCCATGCCGAAGCCGAATATGTATCAATCCCTTCATACGACGGTCATCGGTCCAAAGGGCGACCCGCTTGAAGTACAGATCAGGACGCTTGAAATGCATCAGATCGCAGAATACGGGGTAGCTGCCCACTGGGCGTATAAAGAAGGTAAAAATGTGGATGATAAAGTTTCCTTCGAGAAGAAACTTTCATGGTTCAGGGAAATCCTTGAATTCCAGAATGAATCAGCCAATGCCGAGGAATTCATGGAGTCTCTTAAAATCGACCTTTTTTCAGATATGGTATTTGTGTTCACTCCAAAAGGGGACGTACTTGAATTACCATCCGGATCGGTACCGATCGATTTTTCTTACAGGATTCATTCGGAAATCGGAAACAAAACGATCGGTGCAAAGGTGAACGGGAAGATGGTGACGCTTGACTATAAGCTTAAAACGGGTGACATCGTTGAAATCCTTACTTCCAAACATTCCTATGGCCCGAGTCAGGACTGGCTGAAGCTGGCACAGACTTCCCAGGCTAAGAATAAGATCAAACAATTCTTCAAGAAGCAGCGAAGAGAAGAAAACATTGAAAAAGGCCGGGACCTTGTAGAAAAAGAAATCAAAAATCAGGATTTTGATGTAAAAGAAATATTGACTTCTGAAAATATCAAGCGTGTTTTCGAGAAGTTTAATTTCTCAAATGAAGATGATATGTACGCAGCTGTAGGCTACAACGGCATCACTGCCGCCCAGATTGCCAATCGCCTGACAGAGAGGGACCGGAGGAAACGGGAACAGGAAGATAAGCTTGAAGAAACGATGAAGGAATTGAGCGCCCAGCCTCCTAAAAAGAAAAAGGATGCAGGGGTCCAGGTCAAGGGAATCGATAACCTGCTCATCAGATTATCCCGATGCTGCAGCCCGGTGCCGGGTGATGAGATTGTCGGCTTCATTACAAAAGGCCGGGGGGTTTCTGTACACCGGGCAGATTGTACAAATGTCCAGACCGAGGAAGTCGAACAGCGCCTCATTCCGGTATCATGGGAAGGCGACGGCCAAGACCGTAAGGAGTACAATGTCGATATCGAGATTTCAGGTTATGACAGAAGGGGTCTCCTGAATGAAGTACTTCAAGTGGTCAATGAAACGAAGACGAATATCACTGCCGTCAGCGGCAGATCTGACAGAAATAAGATGGCAACCATCAATATGTCCATTTCGATACAGAATATTTCCCATCTTCACAGGGTAGTGGAGAGGATCAAACAAATATCGGATGTTTATGCTGTACGCAGAATCATGAACTAGGAGGTTTCGAGCATGAAAGTCGTCCTGCAGAGAAGTAAAGAAGCCTCTGTGACTGTCGGCGGAGAGGTGACCGGCAGAATACAGTCGGGATTTGTGCTGCTGGTGGGGATCACCCACGGGGATACTAAAGACGATGCCCGATATATAGCAGATAAAGTAGTCAATCTGAGGGTGTTTGAAGATGAAGCCGGAAAGATGAACCACTCCCTGCTCGATGTAAAGGGTGAGATCCTTTCCGTTTCTCAATTCACTTTATATGGAGACTGCCGTAAAGGCAGGAGACCGAACTTCATGGAGGCAGCGAAACCCGATGATGCCGGGCCTCTTTACGCATATTTCAACAAAGTGCTGAAAGAAAAGGGTATTGCGGTCGAAACCGGTGTATTCGGTGAAATGATGGATGTAAAACTGACGAACGACGGTCCCGTCACGCTGATCCTGGAAAGTAAATAAATCAAAAAAGCTGCTTCCCATTAATGGGGATGCAGCTTTTCTGCTGTATAATCAATCAGAAAAATAGTCATTCAAGCCATGGTAGATCGCTGTCGTAGCCAGGTCCTGAAAAGATCCGGATGTCATATTGGCTTCTTCGGCCGGGTTGCTTAAGAACCCTAACTCCAATAAAACAGCGGCCTGTTTGTTTTCGCGAATGACATGGTAATCGCCGATCCGGACGCCGCGGTCCCTGGAGGGCAGCCGGCTGGCCAGGCTTTCATGCACATCATAGGCAAGCTCTTCTTGAAAGCCTTTATTATAATAGGTTGTATGGCCGGCAATGCTGCCGTCATTGATGCTGTCAAAATGGATGGAGATGAAGGCATCCGCTTCATAATAATGGGACAGTGATACACGGGAAGGCAGGGACACATATTCATCGCCCTTTCTTGTGATGACGACTTCTGCACCTGCTTGTTCCAGCTTGGACGCAAGAAGCTTGCTCGTTTTCATCGTAATCAGCTTCTCAAGTGTCCCCCTGGTACCGATCGTCCCGCTGTCACGGCCGCCGTGACCTGGATCGATGACGATGAGTTTACCGCTGATCCCTCCGCTTGGTTTACGGGAAGGGGGGTTCTCTCCGCCGCTGCCTGTCCGCAATGAAACGATCCATCCTGCTACATAAGCAGAACTGCCGTCGTCTAATCGTATTTCATACCAGTCACCTGACTTGCCCGTAACAGCGAATGTTTCCCCGCCATCGGCCCGTTTGACTACAGGGGAATGAACATCGGCACTGCTCCTGATATTTGTACCATCATGGAGGATGGTCACCTCTTCACCGTTTCCTTGATTCTGGGAGACAGATTGCTTTTTTTCGCTTTTTCCTTCTGCGAACCAGCTGGCTATCCAGCCTGAGCTGCCGTCAGAGAGCCTGATCTCGAACCAATTATTCTTTTCATTCAGGATGGCATACTGCTCACCTTCATTTACCTTACCGACGATATCCCCGTTCAAGGAAGGTTCACTTCTTACATTCAGGGAATTAGCGCTGATTGTTGCAGAGGCGTGATCAGAAGACTGGGGAACGGATTCTCCCGATTCTTCTGCACCCCCTGAAAGGGTGACGAAATCCTCATGGACCCAGCCCTCTGCGTTTCCGGCCTGGACGGCAATCCAGCTGCCGGTTGCGTGGGATACCGTCACTTTGTCCCCTTTATTCAGGACTGTGACGACAGAGTCGGACGTACTGGGACCCTTCCTCAGTCGAAGACCATCCGTATTTACGGTCCCCTGCTGCCCGGATTCATCCACTGATTCTCCCGTTTCACGGATGACAAGCCAATCTGCAACCCATCCATCCCCGCTTCCGGTGGTGATCTTGTACCACTCGCCTTTCGTCTCGACAATGCTGAACTGTTTGTTTCTATGTACTTGAGTCAAGACAGGATAACTGAGGCCGGGGCCGGTACGGACATTGAGCGTTGCAGTGCCGATTGATACCGTGCCCTCATCGGCTTGGACGTCAGCCGCAGGCAGAAATGGTATGGTCAATAATAATACAAGGATGATTGCTGTGATTCTTTTAATTACGTTCACCGCCTTCTGTTGATTTTCCTTACTCACTTTTTATCGGAGTCTTTAAAGGAACTTTTATTGAATGAAGATAAAAATTCCCATTACCGTTTAATACGATAAAAAAATTAAAATTCCTTCCATGCGAAAGAAAATTGGGTATTTGGAAATGATAGTAGTTATGAACAGGTGAAAGGATGGTCTGCATGAGGTCCAGTGATAAACATTTTATGAGTTCAAACGGTGAGAACCAATTGTTCGGTTTGGATTTTCATCATTTTGTCGAACGGGAGAAAGATGCGGTCAATGTTGAACTTGCATCTGAATTCGGACTTTCGTTGAGGGAAGTCAAGCTATTGAAAAAGAAAATGGAAAGATCCTGATAAATATTTTCGGCCACCCCCTTGACATGAACTTATGCCATACGTATTATTATAGAAATAAAATAACATTTTATAAAACCGATGATCGAGAATAGTAACCGGGAGAAACACTTGGATAAGAGAGGAAATGCCGCGGCTGAAAGCATTCTGCAAAGTGACTTGGTGAATGAACACTCGGGAAGGTTTCGCTCTGAACGAATACTAGTAGGAGATGAACGTACCAGGCGTTAACTGGCTCAAGTGGAGGTCTATTCAGGCCTCAATTAGGGTGGCACCACGGGATAAAAGCTCTCGTCCCTTGTTATTTATGACAAGGGACGAGGGCTTTTTTATATTTACATAATTTAGTTTGATTTAAGGAGGAATTCAACGTGTCCATTCAAATACCAAGAGGTACCCAGGATATATTGCCCGGGGATGTTGAAAAGTGGCAGTACGTAGAGGAAACGGCAAAAAAATTATGCCATGCCTATCAATATAAAGAAATTCGCACACCTATTTTCGAATCAAGCGAATTATTTACAAGGGGTGTCGGTGATACAACGGACATCGTCCAAAAGGAAATGTATATGTTTGAAGACAGGGGAGGAAGAAGCCTGGCACTCCGTCCTGAAGGAACGGCATCAGTCGTCAGGTCGTTTGTGGGCAATAAGATGTACGGGAATCCGAGTCAGCCTGTGAAACTGTACTATTCAGGCCCGATGTTCCGGTATGAGCGTCCGCAGGCAGGCCGTTACCGCCAGTTCGTGCAGTTCGGAGTCGAAGCACTCGGAAGTGAAGATCCGGCAATCGATGCGGAAGTGCTTTCGCTGGCAATGAGCATCTATAAGGAATTGGGCTTGAAACAGTTGAAGCTGGTCATCAACAGCCTTGGGGATTCAGGAAGCAGAAATGCACACAGGGAAGCGCTCATCAATCACTTTAAGCCAAGGATCGATGAATTCTGCGGCGACTGCCAAAACCGTCTGGAGAAAAATCCATTAAGGATACTGGATTGCAAAAAAGACCGCGAACATGAATTGATGGCAACAGCACCGTCCATTCTTGATTACTTGAATGATGAATCAAAGACCTACTTTGAAAAAGTCCAGCGTTACCTTAAAGATATGGATGTAGAATTCGAAGTGGATCCAACGCTCGTAAGGGGACTCGATTACTATAATCACACAGCATTCGAAATCATGAGCAATGCGGAAGGCTTCGGCGCGATCACGACGCTTTGCGGAGGCGGACGCTATAACGGTCTTGTCGAAGAAATCGGCGGCCCTGAAACGCCAGGAATCGGGTTTGCATTCAGTATCGAAAGGCTGCTTGCTGCACTTGAAGCTGAAGGAGTCGACCTGCCGATCAATGAGGGAATCGATCTGTTCATCGTTGCGCTTGGGGAAGAAGCCAAGGATTATGCTGTAAAACTTCTTCACACTGTAAGAAAAGAGGGGATTTCTTCTGAGAAGGATTATCTTGACCGCAAGCTGAAAGCCCAGTTCAAAGCAGCAGACAGAAGCCAGGCCAAATACGTTGCCGTGATCGGCGACGATGAACTGAAAGAAAATAAGATCAATCTCAAAGATATGACAACTGGGGACCAGGAAGAAATCGGCCTTGAACAGTTTGTTGAAGCAGTTAAAGGAAAATTATCCTAAATAAGTGAAGGAATTCATCAAGGAGGAGAACAAAATGTCAAAAAGAACAGCATACTGCGGTGAAATAACAGAAGAATTCATCGGCAAAAAAGTGACAATCAAGGGATGGGTCCAGAAGAGAAGGGACCTCGGCGGATTGATCTTCATCGACCTTCGGGACAGGGAAGGGATCGTACAGGCTGTATTCAATCCCGATCTTTCGGAAAAAGCGCTCAACCTTGCTGAAAAAATCCGCAACGAATATGTATTGAGCATTACCGGTACAGTCGTTGAAAGAGCGGAAGGTACGGTCAACCCTAATTTAAAAACTGGTAAAGTAGAAATCCAGGTTGATCAAGTAGACATAATTAATGAAGCAAAAACGCCTCCCTTCATGATTGATGACCAAATGGAAGTGTCCGAAGATGTCCGTCTGAAATACCGTTATATCGACCTGAGGCGTTCTGTCATGGCTGATACGTTTAAAATGCGTCACAACGTCACGACTTCTTTCAGGACATTTTTGAATGACAATGGATTCCTGGATGTTGAAACGCCGATCCTGACAAAGAGTACTCCGGAAGGGGCGCGTGATTATTTGGTGCCGAGCCGCGTGCATCCCGGTGAATTTTATGCGCTGCCGCAATCCCCGCAGATTTTCAAGCAGTTGCTGATGGTTTCCGGTTTTGACCGTTATTATCAAATTGCACGCTGTTTCCGTGATGAGGATCTTCGCGCAGACCGCCAGCCGGAATTCACCCAGATCGACATGGAAATGAGCTTCATGGATAAAGAGGAAATCATGGCCCTTGTCGAAGATATGATGAAAAAGCTCATGAATGATGCTAAGGGCTTGACGGTCGAAACACCGTTCCCGCGCATGACTTACGATGATGCCATGAATCGTTATGGTTCGGATAAACCTGATACCCGCTTCGCGATGGAGCTTGTCGACGTGTCTGAAATCGTGAAGGATTCAGGATTCAAAGTCTTCTCTGGAGCAGTCGGTTCAGGCGGACAGGTGAAACTGATCAATGTCAAAGGTGCAGCTGCGAAATATTCCCGTAAAGACATTGACGGTTTGACTGAATTCGTTGCACGTTATGGAGCGAAGGGTCTTGCCTGGCTGAAAGTCGAGGAGGAAGGCTTGAAAGGTCCTATTTCAAAATTCGTTTCAGAGGATGATGCGCCCCGGATCTCTGCAGCTGCGGAGGCTGAAGCGGGTGACCTGCTTCTATTCGTGGCAGATAAAAAATCAGTTGTGGCAGATGCACTAGGAGCCCTTCGTTTGAAATTAGGAAAAGAGCTTGGATTGATCGATGAGAGTAAATTCAATTTCCTATGGGTGACGGACTGGCCGCTTCTTGAGTTCGATGAAGAAGAGAATCGTTATTACGCAGCGCATCACCCGTTTACGATGCCTGTGCGTGAAGATCTTGAAAAATTCGATTCAAATCCTGCCGAGGTACGTGCAGAAGCCTATGACCTTGTGTTGAATGGGTATGAACTCGGAGGAGGATCTCTCCGTATCTACGAACGCGACATCCAGGAGAAGATGTTCAAAGTACTTGGATTCTCAAAAGAAGAAGCGGAAGAGCAGTTCGGATTCTTATTGGAAGCATTTGAATACGGGACACCTCCTCACGGCGGGATTGCCCTTGGCCTCGACCGTCTGGTCATGCTTCTTGCAGGCCGTACCAACTTACGGGATACAATCGCATTCCCTAAGACGGCAAGCGCAAGCTGCATGCTGACTGAAGCGCCGGGCGGGGTCAGTGAAGCTCAATTGAAGGAACTGTCTTTATCACTTGATTTGAAGAATGAGTAAAAGTTCCTAAGGGCCATTCATTGAAAATTCAAACTTCTTATGATATGATTTAAACAATCAAACGAGTCCTGATGTGTACGACGTTAACCCTGATAGTTTTGACCGAACAATTAAAACTTTGGGAGCTTGTCGTTTCTGTTACGCGTTCATGCCTCTTTCAGTGGACTTACAACTAACAGAGCAAAGCACCCACCTGCCGAGAGCGGGTTCAAAACGAAGGAATCGCAGCGACGGCACAATTGGGACTCGTTTACTCCAATTGAAATGAATCATATTTGAAATGAAACCAGGCTGAAATTTGCCTGGTTTTTTGTGTGTAAAATTGAAAGAATGGTAATTATGAGTTTTACGGCGGTGAAGTAAGGATAGAAGGAAATAAACAGATATGAATTCAACATTATAAATTGACTCCAGCGGTTGATTGGAGTGCAAGACGAAGACTTCTGCGGGAGAAGTGACTGATGTGAGACCCCGCAGGAGCGTATGCGACGAGGAGGCTCACGGGTCACCCGCGAAAAGCGAAGTCTTGCACGGAAATCAATAGCGGCATTTGAAGGTCAAAAAAGATTTCAAGTTGATTTTCCCCCTGCTATCCTTTATTCTAATTCAGTATAAACCTAGTCGAATACTTATAATGGAGTTGATCGAATGCTACACCAGTTTTCCAGAAATGAACTAGCGATCGGAAAGGAAGGACTCGATATCCTTAAGAACAGCACCGTTGCCGTTCTCGGAATCGGCGGAGTGGGCTCATTTGCAGCAGAAGCATTGGCTCGTTCCGGTGTCGGCCGCCTGGTGCTTGTGGATAAAGACGATGTCGATATAACAAATGTAAACCGCCAGATCCATGCGCTCCTTTCCACTGTTGGAAAGCCCAAAGCCGATCTGATGCGCGACCGCATCAAAGATATTAACCCTGAATGTGAAGTCATCTCCCTGAAGATGTTCTATACGGAAGAAACATATGAAGAGTTCTTCAGTCACGGCTTGGACTTTGTCATTGACTCTTCCGATACGATTGCTTACAAGATCCACCTCATGAAAGAATGCCTGAATAGGGGAATACCTTTGATCTCAAGTATGGGTGCGGCAAATAAAACAGATCCGACCCGCTTCCAGATTGCGGATATCAGTAAAACACATACAGATCCGATTGCGAAAGTCATCCGTACACGTTTGAAGAAAGAAGGAATCAAAAAAGGTGTTCCTGTCGTATTTTCAGATGAAAGTCCGATTGTCATCCGTGAAGATATACGGAAGGAAGTCGGGAAAGACGATGCAAAGATCAGGAAGGCACAGATGCCGCCTTCTTCCAATGCTTTTGTTCCATCCGTTGCAGGATTGATTCAGGCGAGTTATGTTGTGAATCAGCTGTTGAAAGATATCGAAATCAAACGAGTGAAAGATAAATAAAAGGAAAGGCCTGTCTGGATTGTGTGATAAAGACGGGCCTTTCTTTTTTATGAGTATCAATGTATGACGGGTTGGGATGAAGGTTCCCTGTAATGCTCTGCTTCTTTGAGAATCGAGAGCAGCTGCTGCAGCTTCTTTTGTTTTTTGAGGAGACTCTCATATCTGACCTTCAACTCTTTCTGAGCATAAAGGAGCTCCTTCTTTTCTTTCTGCAGCCTATCATTTTCCCCGGCTAGGGAATCAGGCTGCTGTATGTTTTTCAGGCATTGGATACAGTCCTGCAGGGTAAGGGGAGAATCGTCTGTTGCCGGTGCTTTCTTTTTCCTGATTGAATAATAATGATGCGAACAAGTCGCCGTGGTGCGGTTTATTTTTGCAGCGACTTCCTGGAACGCCGCTTTCTTTGCAAGTCCCTTTCCCAAAAAAGAATTCACTGTTTCAATTAACAGTTTTTCCTCGGAATCTGTCCAGCCTCTCCTTGGAGAATTCATGATATTCCACCCTGCTTATATGCTTTTTTTTATAGCTTTACACAACCCATAAAATTAATGAATCCATTTTATGTAAAAAGGATTGACTTCTACATGTGTCATAGTGTACTATCTAACTAGAACACTAAAACACTTTAGGGAGAGTCGCATATGAGCGCATTTAAAGGACTTCTGTGGAAGGATTTTAAAACATCGAAAATTTGGTTTTACGGCTGGATCGCCATTATCTTATTCATTTATGCATTGGGGTTGATACTCGGCAGGGTGACAGGCGAACCGACTGTGGTGGTTGTGTTTGTGATTATGCTCGGGATTTTCCACCTTGCCGTCATGCCTGTCATTTTATTCTCGATGCTCAGGGTGGAAGGAAAGACTCAGCTTTGGCTGCACAGTCCGCAAAGCGGTTTTAAACTGATTGTTCCCAAATTGATCATTGCCTTCATTTATTCCACCGCATCTTTTTTGCTGATTGATATTCTGGGGGTCATCAGCCTTGCCGGCCTGCCTGATACTGTGAACTTCTTTTCGTATTGGCCGTTTAAGGAAGGGATCTTATTCAATCTTGGGATTACAGCTGCAGCTATTAATTTTTCCATCTGGATTTTCTTCTTTTGGACGCTTTATTACGCACTCGGTAAATTCCCGGCCATCAAAAACATCAGATGGCTGTTCATCCTGGGATTTATCATTGTCTATCAAAGCATAACAGCGATGTTGATGAGCTTTGGGTGGGTGCAGAAGCTTTTTGAAGCGTGGACGATCGACGTACCCGCAGGATTTGCTTTTACCGTCGGGCAGAAAAAGGCAGATGCCGGGTTTTCCAGTGAAATCATCCCGTTCCCCATCCTCCCCTTCGCCTTTGAAGGGCTTGTCATGATCTCTCTGTTCATCATTTCCTGCTGGTTATTAGACCGTAAAGTCGAGGTGTAAGGAATGACAGAAGAATACACAGCATCAAAGCCGATATACGTACAAATAGCAGACCGAATCATCCGGGGGATCGTCCGGAAAGAATTGAAGCCGGGAGATAAGCTGCCCTCTGTAAGGGAGATGGCGATCCAATCCGGGGTGAATCCGAATACCATTCAAAGAACGTACAGTGAATTAGAAAGGATGGATATTGTGGAGACAAGGAGAGGACAGGGAACATTTGTGACGGAAAATAAAGAGATTCTATCAGTGTTGAATGAGAAAGTCCAAAAAGAAGTGGTGGAACAATTCATCCGCAACATGGAAGAACTCGGCCTGTCGAAGCAGCAAATGATCGAAAGCCTTGAAAAGTATGGGAAGGGGGAATGGAATTGATCCGGTTTCAACAGGTGACAAAAAAATATGGTCATGGGACGGCCCTTGATAACACCACGATTCAGTTTGAGAAAGGAAAAATATACGGATTGCTGGGTCCTAACGGAAGCGGTAAATCAACCACCCTGAAGATGATAGCGGGTCTTGTGATTCCAACCACCGGGACGGTGACCGTGAAAGAAGAGGCAGTAAACAGGAAGATTGCAGGTAAAGTTGCTTATTTGACGGAGCTGGATATGTTTTACGAGGCGTTCACAGTTGATGGGATGATATCCTTCTATGCATCTCAGTTCAAAGATTTTGATAGGAAGAAAGCATATGAACTGTCAGAATTCATGGATTTGGATAAAAATAACAAAATCAAACATTTATCTAAGGGAAATCGTGGAAGATTGAAACTTATCCTGACTCTGTCACGTAATACAGAGGTGCTTCTTCTGGATGAGCCGTTTTCGGGGCTTGATCCGATGGTCAGGGATTCGATCGTGAAGAGTCTCATTTCATACATCGACTTTGGCAATCAGACGGTCATCATCGCCACGCATGAAATTGATGAAATCGAAGCGATCCTCGATGAAGCCTATATCATTCACAATGGCAGGATCGAAGGGCATTGCGAAGTGGAAAAGCTGAGGGAAGAAGAAGGGTTATCAGTGCTGCAATGGTTGAAAAAAACGACGGCTGGAGGGAGTAGTGAAGAATGAATACGATAGTGAAGTTACAGAACGTATCAAAAGTCATTAAAGGAAAAAAGATCATAGATGACCTTTCTTTTGATGTGTATGAGGGGGAAGTATTTGGATTCCTTGGACCGAATGGAGCCGGGAAAACAACTACAATCAGAATGATCGTCGGACTCATGAGCATATCCCAGGGGGATGTTCTGATCTCCGGTAAAAGCATCAAGAAGGACTTCGAAGGGGCGATTGAATCCGTAGGGGCCATCGTCGAGAATCCGGAACTTTATAAGTTCATGTCAGGATATAAAAATCTGCAGCATTTCGCGCGGATGCAGAAAGGGATAACAGAAGCAAGAATCAAGGAAGTGGTTGAACTGGTCGGCTTGACAGATCGGATCAATGACAAGGTCAAGACATATTCCCTTGGGATGAGACAGCGGCTCGGCCTCGCGCAGTGCCTGCTTCACAGACCGAAAATCCTGATATTGGATGAACCGACAAATGGATTAGACCCTGCCGGTATCCGTGAAATCCGTGCCTATATCCGGAAGCTTGCACAAGAAGAAGGCATGGCTGTCATCGTATCCAGCCATCTCCTCTCCGAAATGGAGATGATGTGCGACCGCATCGGGATCATTCAAAAAGGAAAGCTTGTTGATGTGCAGACTGTACGGGATTTCGTGGACGGGAAGGAACTCGTCTATCAGTTTGAGGTGAATGATGAAGCAAAGGCCCGCTCGGTCATGAAGGCCTTTAATCCCTCCCTTGTATTCGAAATGAAAAACAAGAAGCTGCAAACTGGGATCACAAAGGAACAGGTGCCTCAGCTGGTCAAGGCCTTCGTGGAAAACGGCGTTGAAATCTACAGCGTCATGCAGGTAGCGAAGTCATTAGAGGACAGATTCCTTGAAATCACGAATGAGAAGGGAGAAGTCTTGCATGCTTAATTTAATTAAGAACGAATGGATGAAAATTTTCAAGCGGGTCGGCACCTGGGTCATGCTCGGTATATTGATCCTGATCATCGGGGTGGTCGGTGCATTCACGAAATACGAAGATTCTAAAGTGAAAGAAACGGATAACTGGAAGCAGGAGCTCACCGCGCAGGTGGAAAGTGATAAGCAGATGCTATCCGAAAACGGGATGGATAAATACAGCAAAGGTATGTTCGAAAAGAATATTGCCATCAATGAATACAGAATCAAAAACGATATCGAACCCAATACGAAAGAAACTGTATGGACATTTGTTGAAACGAATGGATTCGCAGTGACGCTCGTCGGGTTGTTTGCGATCATCGTTGCCGCGGGTATTGTGGCAAGTGAGTTCTCCTGGGGGACGATCAAACTGCTATTGATCCGCCCTATCTCTCGGACCAAGATATTACTCTCGAAATATATTACGGTCATTCTGTATGGAGTGACAATGCTTGCGATTCTTTTCGCCGTTTCCTTCCTGATTGGTCTGATCCTGTTCGGGGGCACGGGACAATCTGTTCACCTGGCTTATATTGATGGTGAAGTCGTTGAACAGAATATTGTGGGGTACCTGATTAAGACGTATCTTTTAAAATCGATTGATGTGACGATGATGGCCACGATGGCTTTCATGATTTCAACGGTGTTCAGAAGTTCCTCCCTTGCTATAGGAATCTCTTTGTTCCTCTTATTCATGGGATCTAATGCTACTGGTTTATTGGCAATGAAATTTGACTGGGCTAAATACAGTCTGTTCGCCAATACGGATTTGACTCAGTACACAGGTTTCAGTCAGCCGATGGTAAAGGGTATGACGATGGGCTTCTCGATCACGATGCTTCTGATCTATTTTGCCATCTTCCATCTTCTTGCATTCTTTGTTTTCAGGAAGCGGGATGTGGCAGCCTAATGCCTAATAGAGGAATACCTCCCGAAGTAAGCCTGGTTGGTGTCTTCTCAACAACAAGCTTATAGCAAAAAGACGGTCTCCATGCGGACCGTCTTTTATTATGAATACTTATAAAGTTGAGAAAAATTCAGTCTCGTTGTCTGATTTAGCCGATAGGCAGATTGAACTGCGTTTATCTTCCTCAGAGTATTGAGGGCTTCAATCATCTTATCATGTGTGACGATTCCGATTCCGTGCCCGAAATATTGGTCAGGTCCCAGGTAAACGGCGTTTTCACCCATCCAGATCGGATCTCCGTAATCCGGATTATAAAAGTAATGTACATCTCCAGGTATGTTGTCTACTCCTTCATACGTCTCCATGTGCATGGCATCATTGTAATTATGGCCCCAAATGAGCATGGGGGAATAAAGACGGTCGAAATATTCAGGCCGTATCGTATCAAGGATGGATTTATAGTAAAGCAGCACAACGGTTGTCACGCATTCGAAACTGTACAAATAAGGAT
This sequence comes from Bacillus sp. BKU_1, assembly GCA_051294195.1. GTDB lineage: Bacteria > Bacillota > Bacilli > Bacillales > Bacillaceae_B > Rossellomorea. Next base: position 1,362,129 of record CP193985.1, read on the forward strand.
TTTCGAATACATCCCTGATCGCAGCTGACGGCCGTCTGCCCGGACGCAGGCGGTACCCGCTCATCGTTTTGATCCAGTAATAAGGATTGAAGGATGATGATGCAAAGGCGGAAAACGTTGCAGCACTGTTGTTCAGCCATCTGCTGTTTTCTATGATTCGATCCCTCATTTTCACTTCGAAAGAGAGTTCTTTAAGATCATTGTATTCATAACGTATTTTGCTTTTTTCAAGCGCATTCAGGATCAGGGGTGCAGAAGGGGGCAGCCCTTTCAGACTGGTTGTGGAAGAGCCGTCTTTCAGAATGATCATCGGCATGACCTCCGCGGACTTTTTATCAGTGTATGTGACAGCAGCCCGATGGTGTCAAAAGAGCCAGACCCCATAAAAGGGTCTGGCCGGCATTGACTATTTCATTTGTTTATTGATTTTCTCGTATACACCTGCGATGGCCTGCTCGAATTTACCGGTCGATTTAGGGGTGTAGTAGCGTGCGTTTTTCAACCGGTCCGGCAGGTAGGTCTGCGGGACCCATCCTGAATCATAGTCATGCGGATATTTATATTCGATCCCTCTTCCCAGTTCACTTGCCCCTTTATAGTGGGCGTCTTTCAAATGATCCGGGACTTCCCCGCTTTTCCCTTTCCGGATATCGGAAAGAGCCCCGTCGATAGCAAGTATGGCGGAATTCGATTTCGGCGAAAGGCAGAGTTCGATGATGGCATTGGCAAGCGGGATCCTGGCTTCCGGAAACCCGATTTTTTCAGCCGTTTCGACAGCCGCAAGCGTCCTGGTCCCGGCTGATGGGTTGGCAAGGCCGATATCTTCATACGCAATGACGAGCAGCCGGCGTGCAATGCTCGGCAGATCGCCGGCTTCGACGAGTCTTCCTAAATAATGGAGAGCGGCATTCACATCGCTGCCCCTTATCGATTTTTGAAAAGCGCTCAAAACGTCATAATGCGCATCGCCGTCTTTGTCATGGGAAAAGCTTTTCTTCTGGAGGCATTCCTCTGCGATGCCGACGTCAATGTGAATCACACCGTCCGTGTCAGGAGAAGTGGATAGTACCGAAAGTTCCAGTGCGTTCAGCGAACTCCTTACGTCCCCGTTGCTGCTGTTCGCAAAATGACGGACGGCTTCATCCGTTATTTCCAGGGAGTAATCCCCAAGGCCCCGCTCCTTATCTTCAACAGCCCTGTATATGGCTGTTTTCATTTCATCTGCCGACAGCGGCTTCAATTCGAAAATCTGGCATCTGCTTCTGATTGCGGGGTTAATCGCATGGTATGGATTGCTTGTTGTGGCCCCGATCAATGTAATCATCCCGTTCTCCAGGTATGGAAGCAGGAAGTCCTGTTTTCCTTTATCCAGACGGTGTACCTCATCAAGAAGCAAAATGACTTTCCCCGACATTTTGGCTTCTTCCGCGACGATCTGTATATCTTTTTTATTGTTCGTGACTGCGTTCAATGTTTTGAATCTATATTTGGTGCTTCCGGCAATGGCGCTTGCAATCGAAGTCTTACCGATTCCGGGCGGTCCGTATAAAATCATGGAGGAAAGCTGCTTTGCTTTTACCATCCGGTCGATGATCTTTCCTTCTCCCACCAGGTGCTGCTGCCCGATGATCTCTTCGATTGTCCGCGGCCTCATCCTGAAGGCAAGTGGTTTAATAGCCATAACAAATCTCTCCAAACTAGTGTTCTTTCCATCACTTTATCACAGCACACTCCCATTAGGAAATGATACCGCCCGGAAGCACATAAGATTGATACTTTTCACAGTGAATGAACGGATATGCTATAATAACAAAGGTTACGGATAAAAATAATAAGATATATCTAATAGAATTTAGACTAGTGATTATAAGAATTTAAGAGGTGCAGGAATAATGAAGATATCTACTAAGGGCCGGTATGGCTTGACGATTATGATTGAGTTGGCGAAGCGTCACGGGGAGGGGCCGACTTCCCTGAAAACAATTGCACAGCAGCATGACCTTTCTGAACATTATCTTGAGCAGCTTGTCGCTCCTCTAAGGAACAGCGGGCTGGTGAGAAGCATACGCGGCGCTTACGGCGGATATGTACTCGGCCATGAACCATCCGAAATAACGGCGGGGGATATCATCCGTATACTCGAAGGGCCGATCAGCCCGGTTGAAGGAATAGAAGACGAAGAGCCTGCTAAACGCGAATTATGGATCCGTATTCGTGATGCGGTGAAAGACGTATTGGATAATACGACAATTGAAGATTTAGCAAGTCATTCAGATGACGGCGAATCCGACGCATACATGTTTTATATTTAGGAGGTGCCTGAAGATGGAAAGAATATACATGGATCATGCCGCTACGTCCCCGATGCATACAGAAGTCATAGAGGAAATGACGGCTGTCATGAAAGAGACGTTTGGTAACCCTTCAAGCATTCATTCTTTTGGCCGTTCGGCCCGTCATCTTGTGGATCAGGCACGGACGAAGATTGCCAGGAGCCTGAAGGCGGATTTTAATGAAATCATTTTTACAAGCGGCGGAACCGAGGCTGATAATTTAGCCATCATAGGCACGGCCCAAGCCAACGAATCTCGGGGGAAGCATATCATCACTACCGAAATCGAACATCATGCCGTTCTGCATGCATGCAGACATTTAGAAGCACATGGGTTCGAAGTCACTTATCTCCCTGTGGATGAATTCGGCATGATTTCAGTGGAGGAGCTCGAACATGCCCTCCGGCCAGACACGATCCTGGTGACCATCATGTATGGAAATAATGAGGTCGGGACCATTCAGCCCATTCGTGAAATCGGACAGATCCTTAAAGGTCACGATGCTTACTTCCACACCGATGCAGTGCAGGCATTTGGCTTGACGGATATCGATGTGAACGAACTTGGCATCGATATGCTGTCGGTTTCAGGTCACAAAATAAACGGACCTAAAGGGGTCGGTTTCCTTTACTGCGGTCAAAACGTGAACCTTCTCCCGGGTACATTCGGGGGCGAGCAGGAACGTAAGAGGCGGGCAGGAACAGAAAACGTACCGGCGATAGCAGGTCTAGGGAAAGCCGTTGAACTCGCCCAGCAGAGCTTGGATGAGAAGAGTGCTATGTATGAAGGATTCAAGGAATTATTCCGTAAGACATTGGTGGGAAAAAATGTTGAATTCGATGAGAACAGTTCTCTTGAGCATGGATTACCCCATGTGCTAAACTTAAGCTTTCCCGGAACGGATGTTGAATCGATGCTGATGAATCTGGATATGGCCGGCATTGCCGTATCGAGCGGTTCAGCGTGTACAGCAGGTTCGATTGAACCTTCCCACGTATTGGTTGCCATGTTTGGAAAAGAATCCGGAAGAACGAGGGATTCAATCCGTTTCAGTTTTGGCCTCGGGAATACAGAAGCACAGATCGTGCAGGCTGCAAACGAAGTTGCCAAGGTGGTTGGACGACTGGTGTCCTGAGCCCCTTGAAAATATAGAAAGCAATAGGAATAAGGAGGTGGCGTAAAATGAATAAGGACCCTAAGGATACAAGAGTGGTCGTCGGAATGTCCGGCGGTGTGGACTCCTCAGTTGCTGCTCTTCTTTTGAAAGAGCAGGGATACGAAGTCATCGGGATTTTCATGAAGAACTGGGATGACACGGATGAAAATGGAGTATGCACAGCGACCGAGGATTATAATGATGTCATTCGCGTATGCAACCAAATCGGAATCCCTTACTACGCTGTCAATTTTGAAAAACAATATTGGGATAAGGTATTCACCTATTTCCTTGATGAATACAAAGCGGGCCGGACGCCGAACCCGGATGTGATGTGCAACAAAGAAATCAAATTCAAAGCTTTTCTTGAGCATGCGATGAAACTCGGTGCCGATTATCTTGCAACCGGGCACTATGCCCAGGTCGAATACCGCGATGGGGAATATAAGATGCTTCGCGGAGTCGATAACAATAAAGATCAAACTTACTTCCTCAACCAACTTGGGCAGGATCAGCTTGAGAAAGTCATGTTCCCGCTTGGCGGGATCGATAAGAAAAAGGTACGGGAAATTGCGAAAGAAGCAGGTCTTGCCACCGCTGCGAAAAAAGACAGCACGGGAATTTGCTTTATCGGTGAAAGGAATTTCAAGGAGTTCTTGAGCAATTACCTTCCTGCGCAGCCGGGCAATATGGAAACCATGGACGGTAAAGTGATGGGCAAACATGACGGATTGATGTATTATACGATCGGACAGCGTCACGGCCTTGGGATCGGCGGTGCCGGAGACCCATGGTTCGCAATCGGAAAAGACCTGGAACGGAATGTACTGTATGTTGGACAGGGATTTGAACATCCTGCATTGTATTCCGACTCCATCCTTGCAGCGGATGTGCACTGGACGTCTGATAAAGAAAAATTGTCAGAATTCAAATGTACGGCAAAATTCCGCTACCGTCAGGCTGACAATCCTGTAACGGTGGTCCCTCTTGAGAATGGACAGGCTAAAGTGATCTTCGACGAACCGATCCGTGCTGTCACACCGGGGCAGGCCGTTGTATTCTACAATGGAGATGAATGTCTAGGCGGCGGAACGATCGATACAATCTATAAAGATGAAAAACAACTGACCTATGTCGGCTGATGATGCCGGAAGGGCAAGAATGATAAGGACTGTGAAGAAGGCAGTATAATACTCCTTCGTTCCAGTCCTTTCTTTACGCTCATTTCACCTGTGCAAATATGGTATACTGAGAGCAATTCAAACCTGAAAACCAACTGGTTAAAATACATAACGATATGATAGAGGTGCTGAAAATGGATAAGAACTTAAGAGGAGTCGAGTTATTGCAAGAAGGAAAACTCGAGGAAGCGGTGAAACTCTTTACAGAAGCAATCGAAGAAAACCCGAAAGATCCAGTGGGATACATCAACTTCGGAAATGTCCTGTTGACCGTCGGTGACAATGAAAAGGCAAAGTCATTCTTCGAAAGGGCTGTTTCGGTGGATGAAGATGCAGCAGCTGCGTATTACTCACTTGGTAATCTATACTTTAATGAAGAGGATTATGATTCTGCTAAGGATCAATTCGAGAAAGCTGTCCATAAAGGGATGGAAAATGCAGACGTCTACTTCATGCTTGGTTTAAGCCTTGTTAATCTGGAGCAGCCTAAATTTGCCATACCCTACCTGCAAAGAAGTGTGGAGCTCAATGAAGATGACATCGAAGCACGCTTCCAGCTTGGCTTATGCCTTGCGCAGTCTGAAGCGTATGAAGAGTCAATCGGCCAGCTTTCAAAGGTGATTGAAAAAGATCCCGGCCATGCAGATGCTTTTTATAATCTTGGAGTGGCATATGCAGGGTATAAAGATGATGCAGACAAGGCATTGGAGTATTTTAATAAGGCGGTCCAGATTCAACCCGATCATATGCTTGCAGGATACGGCATCAAGATGATCGAGAAAATGAAGAATGAATAGTTAGGGGGTTTCCAAGCCTTGAGCCAGCAGGATTCAATGAAGCTATTCGGAGATGAAGAAACGTTTATCAAGGGCAGGCATCTTGTAACGATTTTTCATAATGAGGAAAATCTGTATACCGTTGTAAGGGTCCGGGTGGATGAGACGAACCATTCATATGAAGAAAAGGAAGCAGTCATCACAGGACACTTCCCGCGCATTCATGAGGAAGAAACATATGTGTTTTACGGACGCTTCCAGGAGCATCCGAAATTCGGCATGCAATTTCATGCGAATCATTTCAAAAAAGAGATCCCCCAGACAATACAGGGTGTCGTCCATTATCTATCCAGCGATCTGTTTAAAGGCATCGGCAAAAAAACAGCGGAGAAAATTGTAGAACATATCGGTGAAAATGCCATTTCAAAAATACTTGAAAACCCCGGGGTTCTCGATGAAGTTCCCAAGCTTCCCCCTGATAAAGCAAAAAACATTTATGACACACTGACGGAGCATCAGGGATTGGAACGTGTGATGATTGCCTTGAATGATCTTGGATTCGGACCGCAGATTTCCATGAAGATCTATCAGGCTTATAAAGAACAGACACTGGAAATCATCCAGAAAAATCCATATAGATTGGTGGAAGACATTGAAGGGATCGGTTTCACGAGGGCTGACGAACTGGGTGCGAAAATCGGGATCACCGGTAGCCATCCTGACAGGATAAAGGCAGGCTGCCTTTATACCCTCGAACAAGTCTGTGTGAAGCAGGGGCATGTTTTCCTTGAAGCGGAAGAACTTATCGTAACGGTAAAGGAATTGCTTGAAAAGAGTCAGCCTGAAAAAATCGATTATACCGAGATATCCACTCAACTCGTATCGCTTGAAGAAGAGAGCAAAGTGGCCGGTGAAGGTTCAAAGGTATATGTCCCTTCTTTGTACTTCTCCGAGAAAGGGATCGTCACGAGCATCGAGAAAATCTTATCCCAAAAGCAATATGAGGATCAATTCCCGCAATCGGAGTTCCTGCTGGCTCTGGGGGCACTTGAGGACCGGCTTGGGGTCCAGTATGCCCCTTCCCAAAGGGAAGCGATTGAGACGGCATTGATGTCTCCGATGCTCCTTTTGACAGGGGGGCCGGGTACAGGGAAGACCACGGTCATCAACGGAATCGTGGAACTTTTCGCCGATCTTCACGGATGTTCCCTGGACCCAAAGGATTATAAAGATGAACCTTTTCCTGTATTGTTGACAGCCCCAACAGGGAGGGCGGCCAAGCGTATGACCGAATCGACCGGTCTCCCGGCGATGACCATCCACAGGCTGCTCGGATGGAATGGGCAGGAAGGCTTTCAAAGCGACGAGGAACGTGCCATAGAAGGAAAACTGCTGATTGTCGATGAAGTGTCTATGGTGGACACCTGGCTTGCCCACCAGCTGCTGAAAGCACTGCCGGATGATATACAGGTCATTTTTGTAGGCGACGAAGATCAGCTTCCTTCGGTTGGCCCCGGTCAGGTCTTGAAAGATATGCTTGGATCCGGTGTGATTCCCACTGTCAGATTGACCGACATCTATCGTCAGGAGGAAGGGTCATCGATCATTGAGCTTGCCCATAGTATGAAAAAAGGGCAGGTCCCTGCCGATCTGACAAAACAGCAGAAGGACCGGTCCTTCTTCCCTTGCCGGACAAATCAGATTCCCGAAGTTGTCCGGAAGGTAGTCGAAAATGCCAAGAAAAAGGGGTATACGCCCAAGGACATCCAAGTGCTGGCCCCAATGTACAGGGGATCTGCGGGTATTGACAGCCTGAACAAACTGCTTCAGGAAATTTTTAATCCCAATGATGGGACCAGGAAGGAAATAACCTTCGGGGAAGTCCACTACCGGATCGGAGATAAGGTCCTGCAGCTGGTGAATCAGCCTGAGAACAATGTGTTCAACGGGGATATCGGGGAAATCGTCTCGATTTTCTATGCAAAAGAAAACACCGAAAAACAGGACATGATCATCGTTTCCTATGAGGGGAATGAAGTTACGTATACGAGACAGGACCTGACCCAGATCACCCATGCATACTGCTGTTCGATCCATAAATCACAGGGAAGCGAGTTCCCAATCGTCATTTTGCCGGTCGTAAAAAGTTATTTCCGCATGCTTCGCAGAAATCTTCTGTATACCGCGATCACAAGGAGCAAGCAATTTTTGATCCTGTGCGGTGAGTTTGATGCTTTTAAGCTCGGAGTGGAGAGGGAAGACGATTTTATGCGCAAGACGACACTGACTGAAAAACTTTCCCTCATCAATGGAGGAGAGGAAAAAGATGATGAAGGCAAAGGTCTGACTGCGGCCGAGATCTTAATGAATGAAGATCCGCTGATCGGAATGGAAGGGATCACCCCTTATGATTTCATGGAAGCTGAATAAATATTGAGGTTAACAATCGAGGATGGCGCCATCTTCGATTGTTAACCTTTTTTGGTTTTTAAGTAAACCTGATTATAAATTAGGTTGACATTAACTTACGGATAACGATATTCTTAAATAGTAATTAACTTTTAATGTGGGGGAAGAGAGAAATGAACAGAAAACTTAGAACCATTGACTTAACATTGGCTGGTATGTTTGTGGCGCTTATGGCTGTCGGTGCCAACATCACATCCTTCGTGCCATTCCTCGTCATCGGAGGAGTTCCCATCACGCTCCAGACCTTCTTTGCCATCTTGGCCGGCGCCATATTAGGTAGCCGGATCGGGGCGATTTCCATGACTGTTTATGCTTTGGTCGGATTGGTGGGCGTACCGGTATTCGCGCGGTTTGGTGCAGGATTTTCCTCGATTTTCAGCCCGACATTCGGTTTTATCCTGTCCTATATCTTAACGGCCTATATAACAGGAAAGATCATTCAAAAACACAAAGGGATCAAAGCCTATGTGGTCGCAGGGCTGGCAGGAATGGCCTTCAACTATGTTGCCGGCACTAATTGGATGTATGCAGCATACAAGCTTTGGGCTCAAGCTCCGGATGGCTTATCTTACGGACTGGTTTGGTCGTGGATGCTCGTCCCGCTTCCAAAGGATATCATTTTGGCTGTCTCTGCAGGGATCATGGCTCACCGCCTGGAAAAGACAGTGTTGTCAAAAAGTGCATTCAGGAACGTGAATCGCGCAGCATAATAACATTCGGGGGGATATGTTATGGATCATTCATGGAATGCCCTTGCTCTTGAAGTATTACAGGGAAAAGAAATCAGCGACGAAGAAGCTTTGTCGATATTACAATGCCCCGACGGGGAGCTGCTTGAGCTCCTGAACGGTGCTTATCAAGTCAGGAAGCATTATTACGGCAATAAAGTGAAATTGAATATGATCATCAACACCAAGTCCGGTCTTTGCCCGGAAAACTGCGGATACTGTTCTCAATCGATCGTTTCAAAGGCACCGATTGAGAAATACGCAATGGTAGACAAAGATACCATCTTAAAAGGCGCAGAGAAGGCACATAAATTAAACGTTGGCACCTACTGCATCGTGGCAAGCGGACGCGGCCCGACCAATCGTGACGTAGATAAAGTGGTTTCGGCAGTAAAAGAAATCAAAGAAAACTATGACATAAAGATATGTGCCTGCCTCGGCCTGTTGAAAGAGGAGCAGGCAGAGAGACTGAAGGAAGCCGGAGTGGATCGTTATAATCACAATATCAATACGTCCCAAAAACATCATGAACAGATCACGACCTCCCATACATATGAAGACCGTGTGAATACGGTGGAAATTGCGAAAAAGCAGGGGATTTCCCCATGCTCCGGAGTCATTGTCGGCATGAAGGAGAGTCTTCAGGATGTGGTGGATATGGCACGCAGCCTCAAAGTCCTTGACGCGGATTCGATTCCCGTCAATTTCCTGCATGCCATCGACGGAACGCCGCTTGAGGGGACGGATGAATTAGATCCAAGATATTGCTTGAAGGTATTATGCCTGATGAGATTCATCAATCCGACAAAGGAAATCAGGATCTCCGGCGGACGAGAAGTGAATCTCCGCAGTCTTCAGCCTCTTGGACTGTATGCTGCAAACTCCATCTTCGTAGGAGACTATCTGACAACGGCCGGCCAGCAGGAAACGGCCGATCATCAAATGCTCAAAGACCTGGGCTTTGAAATCGACTATACCAACGAAATCACTGCAGAAGAACTCGTTTAGCATATGCCTAAATGAGGGTTGGACATAATTGAAAAAAGACTAACACATTAGTAAAGGCTTTGATCACCGCTCATGATTTCCGTGCAAGACTTCGCTTTCCGCGGGTAGCCCGTGAGCCTCCTCGGCAAGCCTGCGGGAAGAAAAGCGGAAGGGCTTTGAAGAGAGGTGTGTGGCATAAGACGAATCGACCAAGAAGGCGTTCTTTGCCTTCTTGGTCGGTTTGACTTATGACATGTGCCTCTAAGCCCTGGAGCTGGACAGGTCTCACTTGTCCAGCTCCGGCGGCTAGAGACTCGAGACATAAGACAGGGCATCCAAAAAGGCAAAACCCCGCCTTTCCGGATGCCCTGTCTTATGCTTGTCGCCTCTGAACGAGCCTCCTCCGCATTTCTAGCCCGCAGGCGGAACGCCGAGGAGGCTCAACTTCCTCCCCGGGGAATCTTGTACCTGCAGCGCAGTGTAGCGTACTACATATTTTAAAATGAATGTGGGAGTCAAAATTAGCTGGCTGCAATGGTAAAAGATTGTTCTCATGAATTGGAGGAAATGCCTCACACTATATAAGAACGGTGTACGAAAGTGTGCCGTTTGGGCGCGTTTTCCCGGGAACATGTATATCTTTCGCTTTTCCTGGACACGATGGTAGGGAATAATCTCCAGTTTTGCTGGTGCAAATAGAGGTGACCTTACGATGAAATGTCCAAACTGTCAGAGCAAAGATATAGGGAAGATCGGGATCAACCAATATTACTGTTGGGGATGCTTCATAGAACTTTCCTTGTCGAAAGGAGTCATCCACACTCATCAGGTGGAAGAAGATGGATCATTAAGCTCTTTAGACGACTTGTTCGATGAGGAAGACCGCCAATTCATCTAGGAAGAGGTGTCTTTCTTGAACCGTAGATTCGCATCAATTGTTGGTTTTGGAGCGGGAATCGCTGCATCAATATATTCCCAGCGGTCAAATATGATGAACAAAAAGCAAGTGAAAAGGCTTCGCAAACAAATGAAGAAAATGTTTTAAGGCAAATTCGTTTCATTGACTGACTCTCCTGCATGGGAGGGTCATTTTTTATTTTGTTGTATAAAAACCTCCCCGTGATTCTAACAATAAGGGAAAGAAGGAGGGGTGGCAGTGGAAACAAGAATATATGCAAAATGGCTGTACAGACTGTCCATTGCACTCGTATGTGCAGTGTTCCTCTATATCCTTTTTTTACTGAGACCCGTGTGGCATCCGGTCCTCGAAGTAGTGATCCTATCCCTTCTCCCATTTGCGGTCGGCGGCTTCATCGCCTACCTGCTTCACCCCCTTGTGGAAAAGCTGCATGAAGCAGGCATCCACCGCGGCATTGCCATTATGCTTATTTATATCTTTTTTTTCGGAGGACTTGGGTACGCCCTTTATAAAGGGACCCCCGTCATCATCCATCAATTAAAGGATCTGTCGGAGAATGCCCCGATGTTTACTTCCCAATACCAGAAGTGGCTGAACTATATCCAAAGTAAAACATCGACATGGCCGGACGGGATCCAGTCTCAACTCGATGACAGGATCGAAGGGATGGAAGCGTGGCTTACCGGGCTGGTGGCCGCTGCGGTCGCGATTCTTCTGAAACTGATGAACAGCCTGCTCATCGTAGCAATCGTACCGTTTGTATCATTTTATCTCTTAAAGGATATAACAAAAGTAAAGAAATTCTTTTGGGAGCTTACGCCTGTCAGGTGGAGGGAGAGTGCCCTCAGGTTTTCAAGGGATGTTGATGAGTCATTGGGAGGATATATACGGGGCCAGCTGTTTGTCTGTCTGGTCATCGGCGGCATGTCAGCGGCGGTGCTCTGGTTCATGGGGATGAAGTATCCTTTGATACTTGGGGTCATCATGGGTATCACCAATGTCATCCCTTATTTCGGTCCGATCATCGGAGCGGTGCCGGCCATACTCGTTGCAAGCACGATTTCACTGAAAATGATCCTTTATGTGGTCATACTGGTACTCGTCCTGCAATTCCTTGAAGGGAATATACTGTCACCTTTGATTGTCGGCAAAAGCCTCCATATGCATCCGCTGTTCATCATGGGTGCCCTGATCATCGGCGGCGAAGTGGGTGGGATCCTGGGAATGATCGTGGCTGTGCCGGTCCTTGCTGTTCTGAAGGTTGCCTTCATACATGGAAGGACACACTTCCTTCATGCAAAAAACTAGCGTGAGTCATTGACAAACGGTTTCAATATTTCTATAATCCAACATATACAATAAAGTTTACAAGCAGAAAATGTTGATGGATCCAGTAGGTCATAAGCCCGTCTGAATGCTAAAGGCATATAAGAGAGGAACTTCCCCGGCTGAAAGAAGTTCCAGATGAAGGATGACCGAACGCTAATCCGGAGTGCAGGCAAACCCTGCCGTTGAACCGCGTTAAGGTGTTTGAGGGGTGAATATAGTTTTTTTATATTCACAACCAGGGTGGTACCGCGAGCCAGCTCTCGTCCCTGTTTTTGGGATGGGGGCTTTTTTGTATTCTTTTTTACCTGCAAAACTAAAAGGAGGAATTAAAATGAACAAGTTAACCGGCGCACAAATCCGCCAAATGTTTTTAGATTTCTTTAAAGAAAAAGGCCATGGTGTAGAACCAAGTGCTCCTCTCGTCCCGCACGAAGATCCATCTCTTCTCTGGATCAACAGCGGTGTAGCGACATTAAAGAAATACTTTGACGGGCGTGTCATTCCACAGAATCCAAGAATCGTCAACGCACAAAAGTCCATACGTACAAACGATATCGAAAATGTCGGTAAAACAGCGCGTCACCACACATTCTTTGAAATGCTCGGAAACTTCTCGATCGGCGACTATTTCAAAGTGGAATCGATTGAATGGGCATGGGAGTTCCTGACGGATAAAAAATGGATCGGGTTTGATCCTGAAAAATTATCGGTCACCATCCACCCCGAGGATGAAGAAGCATTTGATATCTGGAACAAGAAAGTCGGTGTACCTGCCGAACGCATCATCCGCATCGAAGGGAACTACTGGGACATCGGAGAAGGCCCAAGCGGACCGAATACGGAAATATTCTACGACCGCGGTCCTGAATACGGCGATGACCCCAACGATCCTGAATTATATCCAGGCGGGGAAAACGACCGTTATCTTGAAGTATGGAATCTCGTGTTCTCCCAGTTCAACCATAATCCAGACGGGACGTATACACCGCTACCTAAGAAAAACATCGATACAGGAATGGGACTCGAGCGTATGGCCTGCGTCGTGCAGGAAGTCCCGACTAATTTCGACACAGATTTATTCATGCCGATCATGAAGGCAGTCGAAAAAATTTCGGGAAGCACTTACGGTCAAAAAGAAGAAATCGATGTCGCTTTCAAGGTGATTGCCGATCATATCCGTACCGTTTCATTTGCGATCGGGGACGGGGCTCTTCCTTCAAATGAAGGCAGGGGCTATGTATTAAGACGATTACTGCGCCGTGCAGTGCGATTTGCCAAACAAATCGAAATCAATCGTCCGTTCATGTACGAATTGGTACCGGTGGTATCCGAAATCATGGTCGATTTCTATCCCGAAGTAAAGGAAAAAGCGGAATTCATCCAAAAAGTGGTGAAAAACGAAGAAGAACGATTCCATGAAACACTGAATGAGGGTCTTGCCATTCTTTCCTCCATTGTGGAAAGGGAAAAGAAAGCAGGAAGCAATACGGTACCTGGGGAAGACGTATTCAGACTTTATGATACTTACGGGTTCCCGGTGGAATTGACAGAAGAGTATGCTGAAGAAGAAGGGCTTTCAGTCGATCATGCAGGATTTGAACGGGAAATGGAAGGCCAGCGTGAAAGAGCGCGTGCAGCACGCCAGGATGTCGGCAGCATGCAGGTGCAGGGAGGGATCCTGAGTGATATCAAGAAAGAAAGTCAATTTGTCGGTTATGACAGCCTTGAAACAACAGCGACGGTCCTTGAGGTACTGGTTGATAAAGAACGCCAGCCGAAAGTGGATAAGGGACAGCAATTCCAATTCATCCTCGACCGGACTCCTTTTTACGCTGAAAGCGGCGGACAGATCGGGGATAAAGGATATCTTGAAGGCGATGGAGTGCGGGTATTCGTAACCGACGTTAAGAAAGCCCCCAATGGACAGAACCTTCACTCTGCTGTCGTGGAAGAAGGAACACTGGAAAAGGATCAAAAGGTGACAGCAAAAGTTTCGCGGAGTTCCAGAAAGAACGTGGAGAAGAATCATACCGCCACACATCTCCTGCACCAGGCATTGAAGGATGTGCTTGGAGAACACGTCAACCAGGCGGGCTCACTTGTCGAACCTGACCGTCTTCGCTTTGATTTCTCTCACTTTGGATCCGTAACCGGTGAAGAAATGGAAAAAATCGAGAGCATCGTGAATGAGCAGGTGTGGAAAGCCCTGAGCGTGAATACCGATCTTAAATCGCTGGCAGAGGCGAAAGAAATGGGTGCCATGGCTTTATTCGGTGAAAAATACGGGGAAGTTGTACGCATGGTTTCCATCGGGGACTTCAGCCTTGAACTTTGCGGCGGATGCCACGTTTCAAACACATCTGAAATCGGATTATTCAAAATCGTATCTGAAAGCGGGATCGGCGCCGGGACACGCCGGGTCGAAGCCGTTACGGGTGAAAATGCATACAAGCAGTTGAATGAACAGGTAACTCTCCTGAAAGAAGCTGCCAATAAATTGAAGGCGAACCCTAAAGATATCGTCAGCCGAGTGGACAGCATGATGGCCGAGATGAAAGATCTTCAAAGAGAGAATGAATCATTGGCAGCGAAGTTGTCTAACATAGAAGCAGGAAGTTTAACCGACAAAGTGAAAGTAATCGATGGCATCAATGTACTATCTGCCAAAGTAGGATCCGCGGACAGCAATGGATTGCGTACGATGATGGATGACCTTAAGCAGAAGCTTGGATCAGCTGTCATTGTCCTCGGTACTTCAGGCGATGGAAAAGTAAATGTCATTGCTGGAGTGACGAAAGACCTGGTCGACAAAGGCTATCACGCAGGCAAGCTGGTCAAAGAAGTGGCTTCCCGATGCGGCGGCGGGGGCGGCGGCCGGCCTGATATGGCACAGGCCGGCGGAAAAAACCCTGAAAAGTTGGATGAAGCATTGCAATTTGTAGAAGAATGGGTTAAATCCGTTTAACTCTGCGTTAAAGTGGTGTACAATGAAGGTAACGATTAACAATTCGTTTGTTTGAAAGACAAGCCTGAAGAGAGGTGCAAAGAATGAGTTCTTTTGACAAAACGATGCGATTTGATTTTTCCGACGAGCCATTTGAACATGATGTCAGGGAAGTGCTGCTTCAAGTTCATGATGCGCTTCAGGAAAAAGGGTATAACCCGATCAATCAAATTGTTGGGTACTTATTATCCGGGGATCCTGCTTATATCCCGAGACATCAAGACGCCAGAAATATCATCCGCCGCCTTGAGCGTGATGAAATCATCGAAGAATTAGTCAAATCGTATTTGAAACAGCATAAAGAGGGATAATACATGCGTGTAATGGGACTGGACGTTGGTTCGAGAACTGTCGGCGTTGCGATCAGCGACGCCCTCGGCTGGACTGCGCAGGGAATCGAAACAGTGAAGATCAACGAAGAAGAAGGCATCTTTCGAATTGACCGGATCAAGGAATTAGCCGAAGAATACGAAGTGGATACGATCATTGTCGGCATGCCTAAAAACATGAACAATACGATCGGACCGCGCGGCGAGGCATCCAAGGCTTACGGTGAACTTGTACAAAGCGAACTTTCCATCCCGGTTAAATACTGGGATGAACGCTTAAGTACGATGGCGGCTGAAAGAGTCCTCCTTGAAGCTGACGTCAGCAGGAAGAAGCGCAAAAAGGTAATCGATAAAATGGCTGCAATGATGATCCTGCAAGGATATCTTGACAGTCAAAAATAATGAGGTGAATGTTCGATGGAACACGGAGAAAAACAAATTACAGTAGTGGACGAACAAGGGAACGAACAGCTTTGTGAAGTCCTATTCACATTTGAGTCAGACAAATTCAACAAGTCATATGTTCTGTATTACCCGCTTGGAGCAGACGAGAATGACGAAGAAGAGATCGAAATCCACGCTTCAGCTTTCGTTCCCGGGGATGAAGGTGAAGAAGGCGAATTGAAGCCTATTGAAACTGAAGAAGAGTGGGATATGATCGAAGAGATGCTTAATACCTTCCTGGATGAAGAAGAAGGCGAATAGCCCCTATCTTTTGACAGGTTAAAAGGACAGGGACCGGTGAAAGGATAAATTTTATCCTTTTTGCCGGTCCCTGTTTCACTTTGTGCAAAATATTGTATAATAGGGAGGATGATGTCGAAATCACTATGACGGATATCCCGCTTTTTTGCTCGAAAGGGGGAATGGAAAAATGGAAGATAAAAATAAAATAAAAGACACGCTTACAAAGAAACTATTGGAAAGACAGGAAGAGGCTAAAGTCATCCGGAAAATCGTCGGACTCATCTTTATTTCGCTGATCATCATAATCGGCGGCACGGCTGTCGGCGGATACCTTTACGTGAATTCTGCCCTGAAGCCTGTTGATCCGGATAATACAAAACCAGTTAAAGTGGAGATCCCGATCGGATCCGGAGTCACTTCGATAGGAAAGATCCTTGAAGAAAACGGCATTGTTAAAAATTCGACAGTCTTTAAATATTATGTGAAATTCAACAATGAGTCTGGTTTTCAGGCAGGTTCCTATGATTTGACACCTTCAATGACACTTAAGGAAATCGTCAACAGCTTAAAGACCGGCAAGGTCATAAGGAAAGCTGAATTTAAAATAACCATACCTGAAGGACTTCAACTGGATCAAATCGCAGAAATCATAGCAGATCATTCTCCGTATAAAAAAGAAGAAGTCGAGGAAAAATTGAATGATAAGAAATGGCTCGAGCAACTAAAAAAGGAATATCCGAACTTGGTAACAGACGAAATAAACAATAAAGAGATCAAGAGGCCGCTCGAAGGGTATCTATATCCTGCTACGTATTCCTTCTATGAAAAGAAGCCTCCTCTGGAAGACATACTAAAGGAAATGCTTGACCAAACAGATGAAGTGCTGGCGCAGTATCGTGATTCCATGACTGACAGGGAATATACATCACATCAGCTGTTAACGATGGCCTCCCTGATTGAAGAAGAGGCGACCGAGAAAGCAGACAGAGGGAAAATATCAAGTGTCTTCTATAACCGAATCGAAGAAGAAATGCCGCTGCAAACCGATCCAACCGTCCTTTATGCACTTGGGGAACACAAGTCCAAGACAGTATATAAGGACTTGGAAGTGGATTCTCCTTATAACACTTATAAAGTGAAAGGACTTCCGCCGGGGCCGATTGCGAACGCCGGCCTTTCATCGATTGAAGCTGCCCTGCAGCCTGAGGATACCAATTATTATTATTTCCTCGCATCTTCAAACGGATCTGTATATTATTCAGAAACACTTGAAGAACACAATGAAAAAAAAGCAAAATACATCACGAATAAATCCGAATGACACACCCTGCCATGCATGGTGTGAACAGCCTTCGGCTTAGGGAGAAGAGGAAAGAAACATTCGCTTTCATCTTCTTCCTGTGTTAAAATAGTACAAGTTATTTTTCATAAAGATGCGTTATCTTTTGTGGATAATGGTTGAAGTAGAAAGCTCAGGGAAGCTTTCTTCTTTTCATGTTGTCTAGAATAGATAGAGCAGTTTAATAGGCGAGGATCGTGAAATCAAATGATGGATGAAAAGGTTATTAATTATATAGAATCAATTACCCCCAAACGTTCTCCCCTCCTGGAGGAGATGGAACAATATGCTGAAGAACATCATGTACCCATCATGGAGCTCGTTGGTATTGAAGCGCTCCTTGGTATACTGGCTATTCAGCAGCCGACCCGGATCCTGGAAATCGGCACCGCCATCGGATACTCGGCATTAAGGATGGCCGAAGCCATTCCGGAAACGGAAATCACGACAATTGAACGGGACGAAGAAAGGTACAAGACTGCACAGGGATTCCTGGCGCGTTCCAGCCATAAAGACCGCATTCACACCCTTTTGGGCGATGCTCTTGAACTTCAGGCAGAGGTAGAGAAAAACGGTCCATTTGACGCCATTTTCATTGATGCGGCAAAGGGCCAGTATCAGAAATTCTTCGACCTTTATGCAGCGATGCTTTCAGAAAACGGGGTCGTTTATTCCGATAATGTCTTATTCAAGGGACTTGTTGCGGAAGAAGAAGTCGAACAGAAAAGAATAAGGAATATGGTGAAGAAACTTCAGAAATATAATGCGTGGCTGATGAGTCACGAAGAGTATGAAACATCCATCCTGCCGGTGGGGGATGGAATTGCCATCAGTAAAAAAAGAGGTGAACGGAAGTGAAGAAGCCGGAGTTGTTGGTTACACCGACATCCCTTTCAGATATCGAACCTTTAGCTCATGCAGGGGCTGATGCATTCGTCATCGGAGAACAAAAATACGGGCTCCGCCTTGCGGGGGAATTTTCAAAAGAAGAAGTAAAGGCGGCCATAGATACCGCCCACGGCCTTGGCAAAAAGATATATGTTGCGATGAATGCGATTTTTCATAATGATAAGGTCGCTGACCTTGAAGAGTACATTTCATTCTTGGAAGATGCAGGGGCAGATGCAGTCCTTTTCGGGGATCCTGCCGTTTTGATGGCTGCACGAACTGCTGCACCCGAGATGAAGCTTCATTGGAACACGGAAACAACAGCAACGAATTGGTATACATGCAATTACTGGGGAAGAAAAGGTGCAGCGCGTGCCGTGCTTGCCCGTGAACTCAGCATGGATTCCATTGTGGAGATCAAGGAAAACGCGGAAGTGGAAATCGAGGTCCAGGTCCATGGCATGACATGCATGTTCCAGTCGAAACGGTCCCTTCTAGGCAACTACTTTGAATATCAGGGTAAAGTGATGGAAGTAGAAAACCGCAGGCAGCAGAAGAATATGTTCCTTCATGACCAGGAGCGTCATAATAAATATCCTATTTTCGAAGATGAAAACGGCACGCATATCATGAGCCCGAATGACATGTGCATTATAGACGAACTCGGTGAGATGATTGAAGCAGGTGTCGATTCTTTCAAGATTGACGGTGTTTTGAAATCCTCTCAATATCTTGTGGAAATCACCAAACTGTACAGAAAAGCGATTGATCTGTTCTTACAGGCTGAAGATCTGTACGAGGAGCAGAAGGACGGGCTGTTAGAGGAAGCAAAACGGCATCAGCCTGAAAACCGCCCTCTGGATACAGGATTTTTCTTTAAAGAAACGGTCTATTAGATCGGATAGTTGAAAGATGGAAAGAACGGAGGAGTTGCGTTGACCATGGTTGTAAAAGAACCAATCTCTAACGTAGTTGACGGTAAACGTGTTATCGTGAAGAAACCGGAGTTATTGGCACCTGCAGGTAACCTTGAAAAATTGAAAATAGCCGTGCATTATGGTGCGGATGCAGTGTATATCGGCGGTCAGGAATTCGGCCTCCGCTCGAATGCGGGCAATTTCACATTGGAAGAAATGAAAGAAGGCGTGGAGTTCGCTCGGAAGTATGGTGCAAAAATTTATGTAACGACCAATATCTATGCCCATAATGAAAACATGGACGGCCTTGAAGAATACTTGATGGGTCTGCAGGAGGCGGGGGTTGCCGGAATCATTGTCGCAGATCCCCTTATCATCGAGACCTGCAGGCGTGTTGCGCCGAGAGTGGAAGTCCATTTAAGTACCCAGCAAAGTTTGTCGAACTGGAAAGCAGTGCAGTTCTGGAAAGAAGAAGGACTTGACCGCGTTGTATTGGCGCGTGAAACAAGCGGGGAAGAAATCCGTGAGATGAAGGAAAAAGTGGATATCGAAATCGAGACGTTCATCCATGGTGCCATGTGCATTGCCTATTCAGGCCGCTGTACATTGAGCAATCATATGACAGCGCGCGATTCAAACAGGGGTGGATGCTGTCAATCCTGCCGCTGGGATTACGATCTTTATCAGCTTGAAGGCACCGATGAACAGGCTTTGTTCAATGAAAACGATGCTCCTTTCGCCATGAGCCCAAAAGATTTGAAGCTCGTTGAATCGATTCCAAGAATGATCGAACTCGGAATCGACAGTCTAAAAATCGAGGGGCGCATGAAATCGATCCATTATGTTGCAACAGTGGTAAGTGTCTATCGCAAGGTTATCGATGAATACTGTAAAGATCCGGACAACTTCAAAATTAGGAAAGAATGGCTTGAAGAACTGGAAAAATGCGCCAATCGTGAAGCAGCTCCTGCTTTCTTCGAGGGTGTACCGGGCTTCAAACAGCAGATGTTCGGTGTACATGATAAAAAGAATACGAATTTTGAATTCGTCGGGCTTGTGCTGGATTACGATGAAGATACAGGGGTTGTAACGCTGCAGCAGCGAAACCATTTTAAGAAGGGACAGGAAGTGGAATTCTTCGGGCCGGAAATTTCCAATTTCACTCAAGTGATCGGAAAGATGTGGGATGAAAAAGGAAATGAGATGGACGTGGCACGCCACCCGCTGCAGATTGTAAAGTTCAAAGTTGATCAGAAAGTCTACCCTGACAACATGATGCGAAAGGAGAACAAGTAAACGTTATGAAGCATAAACCCGTTGTTATTGGTGTAGCAGGAGGTTCGGGATCTGGAAAGACCAGTGTGACAAAAGCCATTTATGAGCAATTCCAGGGCCACTCGATTTTAATGCTGCAGCAGGATTATTATTATAAAGATCAATCTCATCTTCCTTTTGAAGAGAGGCTGAAGACCAATTATGATCATCCGCTGGCCTTCGATAATGATCTTCTCATTGAGCATTTGAAAGAACTTTTGAATCACCAGCAGGTGGAGAAGCCTGTTTATGATTATAAAATGCATACGCGTTCAGATGATACTATTTCGGTAGAACCGAAGGATGTTATTATTTTAGAGGGAATCTTAGTATTAGAAGATGAAAGATTGCGCAACTTAATGGATATCAAGCTTTATGTCGATACGGATGCCGATCTCCGCATCATCAGAAGGATGCTCCGCGACATTAAAGAAAGAGGCCGTTCAATCGATTCAGTGATCGATCAATACATCACGGTGGTGCGTCCGATGCATAACCAATTCATAGAACCGACGAAACGTTATGCAGATGTCATCATTCCTGAAGGCGGCCATAATCACGTGGCAATCGATTTAATGGTAACAAAAATTCAAACAATTCTTGAACAAAAGTCATTTTTGTAATACGATAACATAGATAAACATATATAGGTTAAATTCCCAAAATGTAAAGGTGCCGGGGAATGAAGGAGAAGAACCAGTCCCTTCATTCCCTGCCTTTACATTTTCAAGACATCATGAAGCACTACATACTAAAGCCTGGGAAGCTTTAAGACAGTTAAGGAGTGAAGAGGGTCATGAGTACAGAAAAAGTATACCCGATGACATTAGAGGGTAAGGAAAAATTAGAGAAAGAATTAGAAAATCTTAAAACAGTAAAACGTAAGGAAGTAGTGGAACGCATCAAGATTGCGAGAAGTTTCGGTGACCTTTCCGAGAACTCAGAGTATGATGCAGCGAAAGACGAGCAGGCATTCGTGGAAGGCCGTATCTCAACGCTCGAAAATATGATCAGAAATGCCAAGATCATCCAGGAAGATGACATGAATTCAGATACAGTCCAGTTGGGTAAGAAAGTCACGTTCGTGGAATTACCTGACGGTGACGAAGAAACATACACAATCGTCGGAAGTGCGGAAGCAGATCCATTCGAAGGGAAAATCTCCAATGATTCCCCTATCGCCAAAAGCCTTCTTGGCCACAAAGTAGGCGAAAAAGTGTCCGTTCAGACTCCAGGCGGGGAAATGAGCGTCAAGATTGTAGAAGTAAGCTGATGGATTTTGAGAAGGAAGAAACTCTTAAAGGGTTTCTTTCTTTTTTTTTGCAAAGTCATCTGGAAAGCATTATTCAATGTTTGTTGTAATGACACTTTTATTGGATAAATCAGCTGCATCATCAAAAAATGCTGAAAAGAGAAGCGGTATTAAAGGAAACCAAACAAGTTAGTGCATATTTTCACGGTTTGTAAGCCTTTCGTCAGTGGAAAATTTGTTAAAAAGAGCAAATATGATCCTAATCCGGAGAATACAATCCTAATTCACGAAATACATTCCTGAATCAAAAAATACAATCCTAAATCAGAAAATACGATCCAAAATCCTGATTTATGATCTTATAAGAATGATTCTAAGTTAGGTCGCCGTCCCACCTCGAATCCTTCCTGTCGGACTGCCGGATTCTAATAGGCCGTATACTTACCCGCAACGGTTAGAACGTTAAAATCTCGTCAACAATGTAGACGAGGTGAAGACGGATGATACGAAAACGGATGAGATGGCTCAGCATCTTGCTGCTTCTGGGCATTATACTGCTGTCTGCCCGATTGATGCAGCTCCAGTTATTCCAGACAGAGTCGTTTTCCAAACATAAAATTAATCTGATTGAAGAGAGTGTGGCCCAGCGTACGCAGCAGCTCGTCATTGATGAAGGCAGGGGGCAGTTCCTCGACCGCAACGGGAAGCGGCTTACGTTTCAAGAGAAAAACGTCCTGGTCTTATTTCCCTTTTTGAAACGAATGGATTGGCCGGTGGAGGAAGTGGCACGAATTCTCCATGTCACTCCTGATATCATTGAAACCAAGATCGAACAAGCTAAAGGGCCGATTGTATTCGGCGGGAAAGAGGCGTTTCAGCTTTCTGAAGATCAGATGAAGGAAATCAACGGGCTTAAGGTCCAGGGAGTATTTGCCGTTACCAGGAAATTTAAAAGCGGTCATATCCCTGCATCACAGCTGATTGGCATAACCGGTGAAAATACAAAAGAATTCCATGAACGCTATCCTGATAAAGTGAAGGGCATACACCAGAAGATAGGTGTGACGGGAATGCAGGAAATCTTTGATGAATGGCTGATATCAGAAGAACAGTCAAAGCTGATTTATCATGTGGATGCAAACGGGGGACCTTTATTCGGGGCAGATGTGAAGTATCTCGCTCCTGCCAATCCGTTTTATCCCCTCAATGTCAAAACGACGATCGACAAGGACATACAGCAGGCTTTGGAAGAGGTTGCAAATCAGTACAAAATTGAAAAAGGCGGCCTGCTCCTGCTGGATATAGAGAATAGCCAGATACTTGCGGATGTTTCACGTCCTGCAATGAAAAACAGTGACCCGTTCAGCGGGGGAGCGGACAATTTCATGCTCAAGGCACTCGCGCCGGGTTCCGTGTTTAAAACCGTCGTGGCTGCGGCGGCCATGGATGAAGGGATTGTCGATGAATCCCGGATGTTCGACTGCGATGAAAATATATACGGGGCACCTGCAGAAAAGCCGCACGGCATGATCAATATTAAATCGAGCATTGCGGTAAGCTGCAACAAGACATTCGCCGACCTTGCCAAAGAACTGGTGGAAAAAGACCCGTACTCTCTGGAGGAATATGCAGAAAAGCTCGGTTTGTTGGGGGACATCGCATGGAAAGGGGATGTGTTCCATTATGAGGACTTTTCGCAGCTGCAAGTGAGCAAGGGCAGGGTCTTTGTTTCCGATGATGAGCGTCAAGACCTCAACTACATCGCTCAAACCGGAATCGGGCAGAGGGAAGTGAGGGTGACTCCGCTCGGTCTCGCCAATATGATGGCAACGATTGCGAGGGGGGGCGAAAAATATATGGTCAGTGCAGCGACGTCCATCGACTATCAAAACGGGACTAGCATGTTTTCTTTTCCGCGAAAGAAGATGGAGGGAGAGAAGATAACTCCTTTCACTGCCATGAAGCTCCAGCAGTATTTGCGCGGTGTCGTCAATTCTCCAGAAGGTACCGCACCTTATTTGGACACCGCCCTTTACCCGGTCGCAGGTAAGACGGGAACGGCCCAGACAGGGAAAAAAAGTGAAGACAGGGAATTGTATAACAAATGGTTTGCCGGCTATTTTCCATATAAAAATCCCAAGTATGCGCTGGTGGCGGTCAATATGGATGTCCACATTGATGAAGGAGGGATCTACCCGATCTTCAAGGACAGTGTGGATGCTGTCCATAAACTCCGTGAATGAGGGGAATTTCCCGTCCCTTTAAGTTCTTTCTCGCTGTAACTTAAAAAATGGTACTTAAAATGGTACATGTTTCGCTTTATTCTTCTGACTCTATCATGTTAAAATGTTTAGGATAATAGGAGGGAATCTTATGGCGAAATATAATTCTCGGTTAGACCGACGCTCTAAAAATAAAACAAATACAGTCTTAAACATAGCGATCGCTGTTGTTGTCCTCTTGATCGTCGTGGTAGGCGCGACGATTTTGACCGGAAACGGTTCAGATAAAGATAAGGCAACGACAAGCGTTGAAAACAGTGACAAAACCACCACTGAAAACAGTGCGGATAAAGACAGCAAAACGCAAGAAAAAAAGGATGACGACTCAGTTTCCATGAATGAGGAATCAAACGAAACGGAAGACAAAAAAGAAAAAGAGAAAGATAAAAATAAAGAAGAAGAAGAGAATGAAGATACTCCAGAAGAGAAGAAATCCGTTGCCCTTGACGACAGTAGTGCCCAGGTAGAAGAAGGCACCGAACCCAATGTGGAGAAGACGATTGTCCATCCTGATTGGCAGCCTGTCGGAACAGAGCAGTCAGGGGAGCATGTCTCTTCATATGATACGGGCAGTCCGGACTGGCAGGAAAAAGTGAAAGCTCTATCCTATGCAACCGGCATCCCCGAAAACAACATGACAGTATGGTTCATCGAAGGAAACGGCGGGCCGCAAAAGTCCATCGGTACAGTGACTGAAAAAGGCGGTTCCACTGCCTATCGCGTTTATCTTCAGTGGGTGGATGGGCAAGGATGGCAGCCGACAAAAGTTGAAGAACTGAAAGAAAACGATAAAGATTAACTAGAAGAAAGCTCCGGGGAGTATGCCCGGAGCTATTTTATTGTCCAGCTGCGGCGGCTAGGAGCTCGAGGTCATAAGCTAAACTTACCAAAAAGGCAAAGTGCGCCTTTCCGGTAAGTTCATCTTATGCTTGTCGCTCCTGAGCAAGCCGCCTCCGCTTTTCGGTTGTCCAGCTGCGGGGCTTAGAGGCACATGTCATAAGGCAAACCGGCCAAGAAGGCAAAGAACGCCTTCCCGTCCTGTTCGTCTTATGCCACCCGCCTCTGAGCAAAGCCCCTCCGCTTTTCTTATTGTCCGGCTGCGGCGGCTGGGAGCTCGAGGTCATAAGCCAAGACCCCCAAAAAGGCAAAAGGCGCCTTTCCGGGGGTCCTCGTCTTATGCTTGTCGTCTCTGAGTGAGCCGCCTTCGCTTTTCTTATTTATTCACCTTGAAATGGACGGCGGCTGTGTAGTATCTTCTTCCATTTTCATCAATCGCGACTTGATGCTGAACGGAATGTACGCCGAGCATGATCGCTTTGTTGTGTTCGATTTGCTCTTCTATTTTTTTCTCGAGGATCTGTAATCGATCGGCTTCGAAGAACTCCACTTTATCTTGAATTAAATCGAATGAAATATTCATGGTTATTCCTCCTGTATCACGTCATTTTCAAACTGTTCCACTCCCATTTTAGAGTGCAATCGCTATTTTTACAATTTATAATTGTTGAATTTGTCATAGGTATATGATAATTTAATAACAGTTTTAAAAATAATTCATAGTATATTGATAGGAATTATAAACTTTATTTAAAACTGGGGTGCTTAGGATGGGAAGAGAGTTCTTGGATCTGTTCGGAGACTGGGCGGATTCTTACGATGATACGGTCGCAGGGAAAGATGCCGAGTACAAGGCAGTTTTTGAAAGGTATGAGGAAATCCTTGATCAAGTTGTATCTCTTTCACAAGGGACAGTAGTCGAGTTCGGGCCGGGTACAGGGAATCTGACAGAAAAGCTGGCTGAAGCGGGCTTGAACGTGATTCCGTTTGAACCTTCCCCGGAGATGAGACTGATCGGGCAGCAGAAGCTCGGGGAGAGAGTCCCGTTTTTAGACGGGGATTTCCTGGAATTCAAACTGGATGAAGGGGCGGACACGATTGTCAGCACATATGCTTTTCATCATTTGACCGACGAAGAAAAAGGAAAAGCCTTTAGCATTTATGGAAACTTGCTTGCACAAGGTGGTAAAATAGTATTTGCTGATACGATGTTTGAAACGAAGCAGCACTATCATGCCGCCATAGATCAAGCTTTGGATAAAGGCTTTCTGAATCTTGCAGAAGATTTGAAACGGGAATATTATACAACGCTCGATGTCCTGGAAAGTTTATTGACTTCAAAGGGGTTTTCCGTTCATTTCCGGCAGATTAACAACTTTGTCTGGATCATGGAGGCGACTAAACAATAGAAAGAGGTTTTAATGTGAGAATCGCCATCATTGGAGCAATGGAAGAAGAAGTAGCTTTACTTAGAGAAAACATTACAAATCCGCAAACCGAAACGATTGCCGGGTGTGAATATACAAGCGGAACCATGAAAGGGAAAGAAGTAATCCTTCTCCGTTCAGGAATCGGAAAGGTAAACGCCGCAATGTCAACGGCTGTATTGCTGCAGCACTTTAAGCCGGACGCCATCATCAATACCGGGTCAGCTGGAGGATTCGATCCTTCACTGAATGTAGGTGATGTCGTCATTTCCACAGAAGTTCGCCATCACGATGTAGATGTTACTGCGTTCGGATACGAATACGGGCAGGTTCCACAGCTGCCGGCTGCATTCACTGCTGATGAAAAGCTGAAGAAAGCCGCAGTGGAAAGTGTGCGTGAACTGGGCGATGCCCAGGTCGTATCGGGCTTGATCGCAACAGGTGACTCATTCATGAATGATCCTGCACGCGTTGAAGCGATCCGTGATAAATTCACAGGCCTTCAGGCCGTTGAAATGGAAGCAGCTGCGATCGCACAGGTAGCCCATCAATTCGGGGTCCCGTTCGTGATCATCAGGTCTTTATCAGACATTGCAGGGAAGGA
The DNA here is from genome assembly GCA_051294195.1 of Bacillus sp. BKU_1. Classification (GTDB taxonomy): domain Bacteria; phylum Bacillota; class Bacilli; order Bacillales; family Bacillaceae_B; genus Rossellomorea. The sequence continues at coordinate 1,388,887 of CP193985.1, forward strand.
ATCAGACGTCTCCTTCGAGCAGTACCTGGAGAAAGCAGCCCTGCACTCTGCCAGGATGGTAATGAACATAGTGGAATCCATATAAACATAGAGAAAAAAGCTGACCCGGGCACCCCACTTTCTCTTTCTTCTTCAGACAGCAGCCGTAATACTGCTGTGTGTTATGGAAGAATTGGAAGCAGCGGCTGCACAGGTCGGCTTTTTTCATTTCGAATAAAGGGGGGATAGGTATGGATGTGTACACTGGTGTTCACGAGCTGATAGGAAATACCCCTATTATGGAACTTACACATTTTTCTTTAAAGGACGGTGTCCGTCTATTTGCCAAATTGGAATTCTTCAATCCGGGCGGCAGTATCAAGGACCGTCTGGGGCTGGAATTACTAAGGGAAGCGGAGCGATCCGGGAAAATCAAACCTGGCGGGACCTTCATCGAGCCTACGGCAGGGAACACAGGAATCGGCCTGGCACTTGCCGCTGTGAATTCGGGTTACAAAGTAATTTTCTGCATCCCTGAAAAGTTCAGTATTGAAAAGCAGGAGCTGATGAAAGCACTGGGGGCGAAAATCATCCATACACCAACTGAACTGGGTATGAAAGGTGCTATTCATAAAGCGAAGGAACTCACGAAAGAAATCGAGAACTCCTACTATCCAGGTCAATTTGAAAATGAAGCCAACCCTGCCACATATTATAAAACATTGGGTCCGGAAGTCTGGAAGCAGATGGACGGCAGGATCAATCATTTTGTCGCAGGGGCTGGAACAGGCGGTACTTTCATGGGTACTTCCCGGTACCTGAAAGAAATGAACCCGGAAATTAGGACAATTATCGTGGAACCCGAAGGCTCCATTCTGAATGGGGGATTGTCAGGGCCGCATAAAACCGAAGGAATCGGAATGGAATTCCTTCCGGCTTATATGGATGCTTCATACTTTGACGGGATCCATACCGTCACAGATGAAGACGCGTTCAGAAGGGTGAAGGAATTGGCAGAACGGGAAGGCCTGCTGGCAGGGAGTTCATCCGGTGCGGCACTTCACGCTGCCCTGATTGAAGCAGAAAGTGCAAAGCCGGGAAGCAATATCTTAACCATCTTCCCTGACTCAAGTGAACGCTACTTAAGCAAGAAAATATACGAAGGAGGAATCTGATCATGAAAAAGAAAACACAGCTGATCCATGGAGGAGTCGGACTCGATCCGCAGACAGGGGCCGTTTCCACACCGATTTATCAAGTAAGCACCTACAAACAGGATGAAGTGGGTAAACATAAAGGTTTTGAATACTCCCGTTCCGGCAACCCGACAAGGCATGCTCTGGAAGAACTCATCAAGGATCTCGAAGGCGGGAAAAGAGGATTTGCCTTCGGCTCAGGTATGGCAGCCATAACGGCCGTGATGATGATGTTTGACAGCGGAGACCATGTCGTACTGACAGATGATGTGTACGGCGGCACTTACAGAGTCATGACGAAAGTACTCAACCGTCTTGGTATTGAATCAACATTTGTCGATTCTAGTGACCTCGAAAACATCGAGAAGGCCATTCAGCAGAATACAAAGGCGGTTTATATTGAAACACCGACGAATCCTCTTTTGAAAATAACCGACATTGAAGCGGCTGCCAACCTTGCGAAGGAACACAACCTATTGACGATTGTCGACAATACGTTCAGTACACCATATTGGCAGAATCCGTTAAGTCTCGGTGCTGATATAGTACTCCACAGTGCGACCAAATACATCGGGGGTCACAGTGATGTAGTCGCAGGGCTTGTCGTCGTCAATTCTGAAGAACTCGCAGAAGACCTGTTCTTTGTCCAGAACTCCACAGGCGGCGTATTGGGACCGCAGGATTCATGGCTTCTGATCAGGGGAATCAAAACGCTCGGCCTCCGAATGGAGGAACATGAAGAGAATACCAAGAAAATTGTTGAGTACCTTATCGGCCACCCGAAGGTTTCAAAGGTCTATTATCCAGGTCTTGAAACCCATCCGCATCATGATATCGCGAAGAAGCAGGCTTCAGGCTTCGGCGGCATGGTATCTTTCGATGTGGGAAGTGAAGAGAATGCCGATCGCCTGTTGACCAATACTAAATATTTCACCTTGGCCGAAAGCCTGGGAGCGGTGGAAAGCCTGATTTCCGTTCCAGCCCGCATGACTCATGCCTCCATCCCAAAGGAGCGCCGCAGTGAGCTGGGGATAACCGACGGGCTTGTCAGGATCTCGGTCGGCCTTGAGGATGCAGAAGACCTGATTGAAGATCTGGAAAGAGCATTATCACGCTAGATCCCCTGCTGGAAGAACTGGTATCAATTACATGGCAGGCTGCCTGCCTGCGTATGTTACCATAGAACGAGAGGTTACTAGTTCAAAAGTAGGTGATTGCGAAATGAAGCATACACAAAATAAAAAGAATTTACAGCATAAGATTAATGACTTCAAGCGGTTTGGTTTCACACTTTTAGCACTTAGTGTGTTCATGTACCTGGGAGTTGTGATCCCTTCTGAAACCGTGACCCCGGTCAAGACTTTGACCCTTATGTCAGGGACGGTCGTTTTACTTGGATTTTCACTCATCTTCTTTACCAAAGCGATAAAATATAAAAAAGATCTGCAATCTGTAGATGACTAATAGAGACTAGGACATTAATGTTTTAGTCTAAATAAAACCCGAATTAATTTGCCTCCTAGAATGCAAATTAATCCGGGTTTTTTATGTGTATCTTTTTCATAGCTTTAATTTTTCCAGCGGTTGATTTCAGCTAGACAGTTAACGCTGGAAGATATGTATGAAGGCTTAAGGGCTGTCAGTGGAACGCAAAGTCCTGCATCGAAATCAGTTGCGGTGATTATGTCCTATTTACCCATTCTTCACAAAAACAGAACATTAGCCGTCTCGCATACATAGAGGGGGAATACTATGATAGAGCATGCTGCATTAATCGAAATTTGTTGAAAAGAAAATGTTTACAATTCATCGGGAATTGGATATACTAACCAATGTAAGAAAAAAATCACACTAAAGGAGGTCGAAGAAAATGATCATTGCTGCAAAGAAATTTAAAACAACAGAATATCGTTTTAACCATTCGACCGCTTGTGGGATGAATTTCATTTAATTCAGATAATAATTTAAATGAAGCCGCGGGGAGAATGTACTTTCCTGCGGCTTTTTTGTGCCGTGCGGGGAAGGGAACTCTGTGCGGTTTTTTACTGCCTGCAAAAGGCTTTGAAAGGGGTGATAAGTATGACACTGAATCTTTTATTCATGACGGTTACGTTTAAAAAGAAACAAGAATCGTTCGAGGAAGCAGAACATAACTGCAATGTGATGAAGCATTATGAACAAACGAAAACAAAGCAGCAGTTCACAACACACATCTATTAATGTCTGGTATTAAATGCAAATAAGGAGAGGAGAATGAAACAATGATGAACATACAGGAGAAGAGAAGAAATGCGTTATGGGTAGAGAAGGATTCTGCCTAGATATACGAAAGAGGGTGGAAGAATTGTTTCTCAATATTTTAGTCTGGACAGCTGTCTTTCATAAGAAAAAGAAAAGAAACGACAGATGATTAAAAGGGATGCCGCTAACAAGCGGTCATCCCTTTTTGCATGGAAGCGCCGTTCGTTCACAGCAGCTATGGTCACAATTCTGTCATGCATTAGTAAAAAGTTGTTCACGTTTGACCGGGGAATCGGTTGTTCAAAGTGATACATTAATAGTAAGAAGGAACGTTGATTCCTGACTCAAAAAAGGAGTGATTGTGATGTTTTCCATGATAATGGGTCTTGTCTTGACGTCTGTGATCGGAATGATCATTGCTGCTGAGGTAAGCGTGGATTAGGTGACAGCATTGAATAGTTAGTTAAAAAAGCGATCCTTACATAGATCGCTTTTTTACTACTGTCCTACCAATTTGCTTCTTTTCTCCATCAGAAGAGTATCCCGCCAAATCCCGTCCATCATACCAATTCTTTCCCGGCGGCCCACGATGCGGAATCCATGCTTTTCATGCAATCTGATACTTGATACATTTTCAGGGAATATTCCCGCTTGCAGGGTCCAATACCCATGAGATTCACTGACTTCTATCAGAGCATCCAGAAGGAGGCTGCCAGCTCCTTTACCCTGATGTTGGGGCGAAACATAGACACTTACTTCAGCTACCCCGGCATATACACATCTGGAAGAAACCGGGCTTAGTGCAGCCCAGCCCTGTAAACAATCGGCAGTACGTGCCACAATCCTGCCCTCCTTAGCATGACCCTTGTCCCATTCTTCCCAGGAGGGGGCATCTTTTTGAAATGTTGCATTCCCTGTAGCTATCCCTTCTAAATAAATCTCTCTTACCCCTGCCCAGTCTTCAGATTTCATTTCCTCAATGAATAATCTTTTCATTGGATATCCACACTTTCTATTAGAAGTATTCATAAATTTTACTAATAGTTAGAATAAAAATTCAACTAAAAAATCCTTGTAATCGATATATAAGTGAAATATTATATAAGCATAGAATAATATACTAATGCTTAAGGAAGTCTGGAGGTGTGCTGATGACAGAATCCTCTGTTGAAATCGATAAAACGGCAGGAATACTAAAATTATTAGGAGATAAAACCCGTTTGACGATGGTGAAGATACTCGACACCAATGACTGCTGCGTATGTGAATTTGTGGAGATATTTAAGGCAAGTCAACCCGCCATCAGTCAGCACGTACGCAAACTAAAGGACGTGGGGATTGTAAAAGAAAAACGCAGGGGTCAGTGGATTATTTATTCCCTGAATCGGGACAGTGAATTTTTCCCTATGATCCAAAGCCTTCTCGATCACCTTCCAAACCAGGACTTCAAATTGAAGGAATTGGAAGAGCAGGGCTTACGCATTTCTTGTGAATAATAGGAGGTAAAGTGCAATTATGATTATTTTAGCATCAGTGATTTTTCTCATCACCCTCGTCCTTGTCATCTGGCAGCCAAAAGGGCTTTCCATCGGTTGGTCCGCTTGCGGCGGAGCAGTGTTGGCATTGATTGCAGGGGTCGTCGATTTCCACGATGTGGTGGACGTCACTTCAATCGTTTGGAATGCGACACTGGCATTTATCGCGATCATCATCATTTCACTTATACTTGATGAAATTGGATTTTTTGAATGGGCGGCCTTACATATGGCAAAGGCAGCAAAAGGGAACGGCGTGAAGATGTTCGTCTACGTTTCTCTGTTGGGAGCGGTTGTGGCAGCTCTCTTTGCAAACGATGGAGCAGCCCTTATCCTGACACCCATCGTATTAGCGATGGTGCGTAACCTGAACTTCAGTGAAAAACTCGTTTTTCCATTTATCATTGCCAGCGGTTTTATTGCTGATACTACATCGCTTCCGCTGGTTGTCAGCAACCTGGTGAACATCGTGTCCGCTGACTTTTTCGGCATCGGTTTTGTAGAATTTGCTTCCCGGATGATTGTTCCGAACTTCTTCTCCTTAGGGGCAAGTATCCTGGTTCTATATCTATTTTTTCGTAAAAGCATTCCGAAAAACTATGATGTATCCCAGTTGAAAAAACCGGTAGAAGCCATTCGTGACGAGAAAATGTTCCGTCTTTCCTGGCTGGTACTTTCCATCCTGTTGATCGGCTACTTTGCAAGTGAGTTCATCGGTCTTCCGGTGTCCATCATTGCAGGGATTGTAGCTATTTTCTTCTTAGCAATGGCGAGAAGGAGTCCAGCTGTCAACACGAAGACCGTCATCAAAGGCGCTCCTTGGGCTATCGTGTTTTTCTCGATTGGAATGTATGTCGTCGTGTATGGTCTTCGTAATGCAGGACTTACAAATGTGCTGGCAGATGTCATCCAGATGACGGCTGACCAAGGTTTATTTGCAGCAACTGTCGGAATGGGATTCATCGCGGCGATTCTTTCGTCGATTATGAACAATATGCCCACCGTCATGATTGATGCCCTTGCAATTGCGGATACTGATACTACCGGGGTTGTACGCGAAGCGCTCATCTATGCCAATGTCATCGGGTCTGATCTCGGACCGAAGATTACACCAATCGGGTCACTTGCGACATTATTGTGGCTCCATGTCCTATCGTTAAAAGGAGTGAAGATCTCCTGGGGGACATATTTCAAGACAGGTATCATCCTGACCATCCCAACCCTGTTCATTACATTGGCCGGGCTTTATATATGGTTATTAATCATCTACTAAATATCGAAGGAGAGATTCAACATGTCAAAGAAAACCATCTACTTCCTATGTACAGGCAATTCATGCAGGAGCCAAATGGCTGAAGGCTGGGCAAAAAAGCACTTAGGTGACAAGTGGAACGTATACAGTGCCGGCATCGAGGCGCATGGCTTGAATCCAAACGCCGTGAAGGCAATGAAAGAGGCGGATATCGATATCACAGATCAAACATCCGATATCATTGACCCGGAAATTTTGAATCATGCAGACTTAGTTGTTACTCTTTGCGGGGACGCAGCAGACAAGTGTCCAATGACACCGCCGCATGTTAAAAGGGAACACTGGGGATTTGATGACCCTGCAAAAGCAGAAGGAACCGAAGAAGAGAAATGGGCATTCTTCCAGCGTGTCCGTGATGAAATCGGTGAGAGAATCAGCCGTTTTGCTGAAACGGGAGAATAAATGCCCTGCGTTATCAAAACCGTGAAGCACTAAAGTAAATTACAAGGCAGCTGCTTCATTGTGCAGCTGCCTTGTAATTTACTTGACTAAGTAAAAGATAAAACCAGAGACGGTAGACATCGAAATCACCGAAAGGACAAAGGTGAGGACAAGTTCTTTTTTAAAGATAGATTTGAGCAGCACCACTTCAGGAAGGCTTGCTCCCGCTGAACTGATCATCATTGCCATAACTGGCCCGAGAGCCATCCCTTTCAAAATCAAAATCTGTGAGATGGGAATCATGCTGGATAGCCGAATATACAATGGAACTCCGATAATGGCTGCAATCGGGATCAACCACCAATGATCTCTTCCAAAGAAACCGGATATCCATTCTGTCGGGACGAGGCCATGGATGACTGCACCAACTGCAGCCCCGATGATGAGATATGGAAATACACTTCTCATTAATTGAAGGGTTTCTTTCATTGCTCCCTTCAAGGAAAATTTCTTTTCCTCCTCACTGTAGCCGGCCATCATGACATTTTTGATGTATTTCTCAAATCCTAATGCTTCTAAAATAAATCCAACAGCGATAGAGAAGAAGGTAGTGACCAGTGTGTAGATCAGTGTTACTTTCCAGCCGAGAACCACTCCCATAATGGTGAGAATGGTTGGATCCAAAATGGGTGAAGCGAATAAAAAGATCATGACAATCCCGAAAGGCATTTTCTTTTTCAGCATGTTCACCACCACAGGAATGGTGGAACAGGAGCAAAATGGAGTAATGAAAGCAAAGCCGATGGCAGCAGCTGCACCCCATGCTTTATTCCTGCCCGATATCAATTTCTCGATTTTTTTATAAGGGATGAATCCTTGTAATGTACTGATAGCAAATGACATGATCACAAACAAAACCGTTAATTCAAAAGCAATCTCAAAAAAGTTTATTAGTGTTTCTCCCCACATCTTCATATTCCCCTTCCAAATTAAATTAATCAAAATAAATTGATGTATTAATCAAAATAAATTGATGTAAATCAGAAAAATTAGCATGTCGGCCTGAAAAGACAACATAGCTCAGCAGATAAGAGATGATTAATTTCGCTTTGGTTCAAGGAGTAGTAACTCCATGTACCTCTGGTTTCTTTGGTGAGGATATTGGCATCGAGTAAAATTTTAAGATGATAGGAAAGTTTCGACTGGGCCATATCCATAAGCGGAGCCAGGTCACAAACGCACATTTCTCCTTTTTCGGTCAAGATGTTCATGATTTGAAGTCTTTTTTTATCAGCTATCGCTTTAAATTTTGCTTCGTATGTTTCAAAGACTTTTTGTTTGGAGATGTCTTGAAGAGGTATTTCTTTTTTCATTTCGTAATCCTTCTTTCTAATCAATTTATCTTGATATAACCATCTTATATCCATATTTTTCATGTGTCAATAATGTTAAATCAATATTTTTTGATTTAATGGTTGTAATTAGAAAATGTTGCTAATATACTGTGATTATAAATCAAAATAAATTGATTTAATACTTGAGAAGGAGTTGGGTGAAAATGAATTTTGTGAAAATCTTTTTAGGGGAGAAAGGTAAAGAATCCAAAGACTGCTGCAGCATAGAAATCAAAGAAGTGGAAACTGACCACGACGAAGAAAACTGCTGTCCCACTGAAAATCATTTATGCTGCTAGAAACCATTAAGCATTAACAAATTAAATGGATTGCCGGTTGGTCCATAAGTAGATCAGTCGGAAATTCTGAATAGAAACATCGCACGGATCCCTCCGTGCGATATTTCATTTTCCCCTTTTTTCTTTCTCTTCCCTGTAAAATTCGTGAAACATCTTCATTAATGCACGTTTTTCAATCCTTGAAACATAGCTCCTTGAAATACCCAATTCCTTTGCGATCTCCCTTTGGGTCTTTTCTTCTTTCAAATCCAAACCGAAGCGGCCGACGATGACTTCCTTCTCCCTTTCATCCAGCACGCAGATATATTTACGGACTTTCTCAAGTTCCATACTCAACTGGATTGTATCTATCACGTCATCTGTTTCCGATTTCAAAATATCGATCAGGCTGATTTCATTTCCTTCTTTGTCCTGCCCGATCGGATCATGCAGGGAAACGTCTTTTTTTGTTTTCTTAAGCGCCCGAAGATGCATGAGGATTTCATTTTCGATGCATCTTGCTGCATAGGTTGCGAGCTTTGTACCTTTTCCTTCCGAGTAACTCTCGATTGCCTTAATCAAACCTATGGTCCCGATGGAAATTAAATCTTCTGGGTCTTCGCCTGTATTTTCGAATTTTTTTACGATATGTGCGACCAGACGTAAATTATGTTCGATGAGCAGATTTCGTGCGTGGTCATCTCCTTCAGCCATCTTGCGCAAATACTTTTTTTCATCCGCTGAAGATAAGGGCTGAGGAAATGCATTGTTTTTTACATAAGAAACGAGAAATATCAGTTCCTTGAAAAAATACCCCAGTGCTGTTAGAACGCCAGACATATTTACACCTCCATGAAGGACTTATATAGAAGCATATGAAACAGAAGGCGCCACCTTGCACGTCCTCAGAAAGTATACAGGCTGTCGTACAAATAATGAGGGTGTTTGCCCATACCGGAGTGATCCGGCACTCATATAATAATCATAGTAAGTATGTAAGGAGGTAATCTCATGCCATATGGTTATCCCGGTTATCCTTATTATTGCCCTCCGTATTACGGCGGTGGAGGGTTCTTCCTGGCACTCGCAGTCATCCTGCTCGTCCTGCTCTTCCTCTTTGGCGGCTGGTGGTACTGCACCCAGTGCTAGAAAAGCGGAGGCGGATTCATCAGGTCCGACAAGCATAAGTTGAACTGGCTTGGAAGGCGCTCTTTTCTTCTTGGTCCATTTAGCTTATTACCTCGAAGGAATATCCGCCGGAGTTGGACCATGTACAAGAAAATTGGCTGGTTCAAAAGCATTCTAAACTAAGTAAAACCCAAACTAATTGCCATTAAAAATGCAAACTAGTTTGGGTTTTATAATTTTTTGTACACGAGTTGTTCAGTTTAAGTATGTTCCAGCGGTTGATTGTAGTGCGGAACGTAGACTCCTAACCGAAATACGGAATGGCTTTGCAGAGAGGCTTATGACATGTGCCTCTAAGCCCTGCAACTGGACAGTTCCTTTCTTTGACGAGGAGGCTCACGGGCTACCCGCGGAAAGCGAAGTCTTGCACGGAAATCATTAGCGGTGATAAAAGTTTAAACTTTTTTAAGCGTAAACGAACTAATCATCAGCAAAGATAGAATAATCGTTATGAATAAGACCAATACATCAGGTATTACTGGTATGGCTAAATAACTGAGTGTTAACAGGCAGCCTGCAGCAGTGATGGGCAGTCCTGTGAAATATCCGGTATTTTCAGTGATATTGAAACGGGCCAGACGGAAAGCGCCGCATCCGATATAGATAATCGTGAAAAACATGCCTGGAAACGAAAATTCATTCAATACTGCGGTATAGATCAGCAATGCAGGTGCAACGCCAAACGAAATGATATCACTCATCGAATCAAGCTGCTTTCCAAGCTCGGATTCGATATTCAGTTTTCTTGCGGCCATCCCGTCCAGCCGGTCGGTCAGCGCAGCGATGAAAATGAGAAGCAGACTTAAATTCAGTTGGTGGTGAAAAGTAGCGATTAAACTGAATCCTCCGAGGGACAAGTTGGTTAATGTTAATAGATTGGCGGTTTGGGATTTGAGTTTTCTTACGGTCTGGTCAACGACATCGGAGAGCAGCAACAGGCAGTCACCTCTTTTATTTTGTTATTAAAAATCCATATGCATCTGCTTGTGAGAAAATGATATCCATTAAAGAAAATTCCCCACTATATAGTATATAATGATGATTTATTATATACTTAGTAAATTGCTGTACGTATCGTTTTGTGAACAGAAAGGAGTCAACGTGAAACAATCAATCTATCGATTATGTATTGAATTGACGAATAAGAAATGGTCGTCATTTATTTTGAGAAAGTTCGTGCAGTCCCGCCTGAGCAAGCCTTTCATTCCCGGGTTCATCCGCACATACAAAATCAATGTTGACGAACTCCAGAGGGAAACCGGGGAGTATCCGACACTTCATGATTTCTTTATCCGAAAGCTTAAAGGGGATGCAAGGAGCATCCAATATGGAAATGATGATGCTGTAAGCCCGGTTGATGGTCTCTTGGCAGAAACCGGTCCGATATCTGATAAGCTTGAGATCATGGTAAAGGGCAAGGCCTATTCTGTTCTTGAGATGCTAGGTACGGCCGATAAAGCTTCCTCATATATAGGAGGCAGGTTCGGTGTCTTTTATCTAAGCCCCGCCAATTATCACCGCATTCACAGTCCGGTCGACGGGTCTGTGCTGAATAGATGGTCACTGGGGAGACATTCCTATCCGGTCAATGATTCGGGGCTTTTATACGGCCAAGCGGTTCTCGCGAAAAATTACCGTGAAGTCACCGAACTGCAGCACAGGAAGGGCAAAGTAGCCGTCGTCAAGGTAGGGGCTATGTTTGTAAACAGTATTGAGTATGTGAACGAAAGTGACAAATGGAGCCAAGGGGAAGAGGTTGCTTATTTCACCTTCGGATCCACGGTTATTCTATTATTTGAAAAAGACAAGTTTCAATTTTCAAGCGGCAAAACCGTCCCGCGTGAAGTGAAGATGGGGGAAACGATTGGGAAATTCAACGAATAAGAAAAAGGACGGATATGATAATCCGTCCCGTTTTTCTTGTCGCGGCTCAGTAAGCCCTTTATTATGAAGTTGCTTTTATGCGGTGTGATAATGATCGACGGTGAATTTCCATTTCGATGAGGCGGATAAATTCAGAGCTCAGTTTTAATTGGCGTGCTTTGTAATAAGAGTCCAGCAGGAGTTCGTCCGATAATTTCCTCATTAATTTCACCTCCGGGAATATCATATATTTTAAATCGGTTTCATATTTTTGTATGTTTTGAAGTAGTAATTAAACTTTACCAAATAACATTTTTCAGAACAAGCGTTCCGTTATCCACAGTTTTCGGTGGATAAGTTGTGGTTAAACTGTATACAACTGGAAAATGTGCCTGCCCGGATTGAGTGAATAATGTGAATAAGGTTATCCACAGCATCGAGGTGCCTTGAAATTTGTCGAAAAATATTTATGAATAGTTGTCATAACCATTGACCATGCCCATATAATATGGTTTATTTTGAATCTGCAAGTAAAATTGGTTATCATTAATACAATTAAGGATAAAGTACGTATTAAATGACATAGAAATATGAGGTGTATAAACGGTGTTAAAGCATTTTCTACCTGATGAACAGGTTCAGGACATATTCAGTATACGTCCCGGCTATTTAAAGGAAAAAGGTATCAAAGCCATTATTACGGATTTGGATAATACTCTTGTGGAGTGGGACAGGCCCAATGCAACGCCAAAGTTGATTCAATGGTTTAAAGAAATGCAGGAAAATGGAATCCTTGTGACAATCGTTTCGAATAATAATGAAAAACGCGTTGGCGCATTCTCGGACCCCCTTGGGGTGCCGTTTATATTCCAGGCAAGAAAACCGATGGGACGTGCTTTCAGGCGCGCCATTAAGCAAATGGGAGTCAAGAAGGAAGAAACGGTTGTAATCGGTGACCAGCTTTTGACAGACGTTCTTGGCGGGAACAGGAACGGTTTTCATACCATTCTTGTAGTTCCTGTCGCTCAGTCTGACGGTTTTTTCACGAAATTCAACAGAAGAGTGGAAAGAAGGATCATGAAGTTTTTCAAGCGGAAAGGATTGCTTGAGTGGGAGGAAAAGAAGTGAGTGAAGTAGTTTGTGTAGGTTGTGGAGTGGCGATTCAGACAGAAGATAAAGAAGGCATTGGGTACGCCCCCCCTTCCGCGTTGCAGAAAGAGGAAATCATCTGCCAGAGATGTTTCAGATTGAAGCACTATAATGAAGTACAGGACGTGCCTTTGACCGATGACGATTTCTTAAAGATTCTGAATGAAATCGGAAATTCAGAAGGGCTGATCGTTAAAATTGTCGACATTTTTGACTTTAATGGAAGCTGGCTTCCCGGTCTTCACCGCTTTGTCGGTTCAAATCCGATACTGCTGATCGGTAATAAAGTTGATTTGCTCCCTAAATCAGTGAAGCCTTCCAAGATGATTCACTGGATGAAGCATGAAGCGAGCCAATTGGGATTGAAACCGGTCGATGTTCAGTTGGTGAGTGCTGCCAAAGGGATCGGTGTCGAAGAAGCGATCACAGCTATTGAAAAGTACAGGGAAGGGAAAGATGTGTATGTAGTCGGTTGTACGAATGTAGGGAAGTCCACATTCATCAATCGCATCATCAAGCATGTTTCAGGTGAACAGGATGTGATCACCACTTCCCATTTCCCGGGAACCACTTTGGACATGATCCAGATTCCCCTTGATGAAGGTGAATCCCTCATCGACACACCTGGGATCATCAATCACCATCAAATGGCCCACTACGTGGATAAACAGGATCTTAAGATCATCACGCCGAAAAAAGAGATCAAGCCGAGGACGTTCCAGCTGAACCCTGAGCAGACTCTATTCTTCGGGGGATTGTCCCGGTTTGACTTCTTGAGGGGGGAACGTCAGCCGTTCACTGCTTATTTCTCAAATGAATTGACGATCCACCGGACGAAATTGGAGAAAGCCGGCGAACTCTATAAAAATCATGCCGGGGAACTGCTGCAGCCGCCCCGTAAAGATGATATGGACACATTCCCTGAACTCGTAAAACATGAATTCAAAGTAAAAGAAGCAAAGACGGATATCGTTTTCTCAGGATTGGGCTGGATCACGGTCAATGAGCCGGGCGCCTCAATCGCTGCGCACGTACCTAAGGGTGTCAGTGTGTTCCTGAGAAAATCTCTGATATAGGAGGGGTAAAGTGGATGAATTATACGGTGTGATTGGAGATCCGATTGCCCACTCCATGTCCCCTGTCATGCATAATGCAGCGTTTAAGAAGGCTGTAATAGATGCCTCATACGGCAAATTTCATGTGACACCGGAGGCATTGCCTCAAGCCATTAATGGAATCCGGGCTCTTGGACTGCGCGGGATCAATGTAACGGTACCCCATAAGACAGCCGTCATACCATTATTGGATGAGGTGGATCCCCTGGCTCGATCCATCGGGGCTGTCAATACCATCGTGAACCGTGAAGGAAAGCTGATCGGCTTCAATACCGATGGTCTGGGGTTTGTGGAAGGTCTGAAGAAGGAAATCAGCGGGGGTTTATCAAATAAGGCAGTATTGATCATCGGAGCGGGCGGCGCTGCAAAGGCGATCTATCATACCCTGGCTGCTTTGGGGGTAAAGAAGATTGACCTGGCCAACCGCTCGGAAGAAAAAGCCGCTGCCATGATCGGCACCCGCCCGGCGGGGGTGGAATCACACTACCACAGGCTGGATGAAGCCGAATCGGTATTGCATCTCTATGATATCGTCATTCAGACAACTTCAATCGGGATGTACCCCCGAGTCGGTGCATCCCCCGTCAGCATTGAGAGGGTAAAGCCCGGAGCGGTGTTCAGCGATATTATTTATAACCCCCTCAAGACAACTTTTTTGAAGCAGGCTGAAGAAAAAGGAGCCATCATACAAAACGGCATCGACATGTTTGTCCATCAGGGTGCGCTCGCATTCAATAAATGGACGGGGATCACCCCGGATACGGATCTTATGAAAAAAGAAGTGTTAAAACAACTGGGAGGTACACAATGTTAAAAGGGAAACAAAAGAGATATTTACGTTCGGAAGCACATCATTTATCGCCGATTTTCCAAGTGGGAAAAGGCGGCGTCAATGAGAATATGATTAAACAGATTGAAGAAGCACTGGAAAAACGGGAGTTGATGAAAATCAGCATTCTGCAAAACTGTGACTGGGATAAAACTGAAGTGGCCGATGCGCTGGTCGAAGGCACAGGTGCGGAACTTGTCCAGGTCATTGGAAACACCATCGTTCTTTACAAAGAATCGAAGGAAAATAAGCAAATCACTCTTCCAAGATAAAGGTGGAAGGACTATGAAGAAAAAAATAGGGCTCTTGGGAGGTACATTCAATCCTCCCCATATTGGCCATCTCATCATTGCTGAGCAGGTCCTTGAAAAAGCCGGGCTGGATGAAATCCGTTTCCTCCCGAACCGTGTCCCTCCGCATAAAGAGAAGGATGAAACGGTATCGGTTGATCAGAGGCTGCGGATGATCGAGTGTGCGATTAAAGGAAACCCGAAGTTCGGTGTGGAGCAGATCGAACTTGAAAGGGAAGGCGCATCCTACACATATGATACAGTCAAAGCTCTGACCGCGAGAGATCCCGAAATTGATTATTCTTTCATCATCGGCGGGGATATGATTGAATATCTCCCTAAGTGGCACATGGTGGATGAACTGATGGAAATGGTGGAATTCATCGGCGTGAACAGACCTTCTTATCGTCATGATACATCTTATAAACTGCACTATGTCGAAGTGCCGGACATGGCCGTTTCATCCTCCTTCATCCGGGATTCCGTAAGAAAAAAACAATCGATCCGGTATCTTGTGACCGATGATGTGTATCGAATCATAGAGGAGGAGAACCTGTATGGATAGACAGAAAGGGTTGGATATAGTGAAGGGGCAATTGACGGAGCACCGCTATATCCATACATGCGGTGTGATGGAAACGGCGATCACACTTGCCCGCCAATACGGGGCTGATGTAAAAAAAGCTGAAACAGCCGCCATCTTTCATGATTATGCAAAATTCCGCGATAAAAATGAAATGAGGCAGCTGATAGAGTCGGAAGGGCTGCCTGCCGATCTATTGGATTATAACAGCGAACTTTGGCATGCCCCGGCAGGCGCCATACTCGTAAAAAGAGAGGCTGGCATTACGGATGAAGAAGTGCTGAGTGCGATACGCTGGCACACTTCTGGCTGCGACCATATGACGACATTGGATAAAGTGATCTATTTAGCGGATTATATAGAACCAGGCCGACAGTTCCCCGGTGTCGTAGAGGTCAGGGAGTTGGCCGGTGAATCCCTGGATAAAGCATTGATCAGAGCCTTGCAGAATACAATCATGTTTTTGATGAAGAAAAACCAGGCGGTCTATCCGGATACATTCCGTTTTTATAATAATCTGGTATTTGAACAGAGGAGATGAAATGATGGAACAACCTTTAGTGGAATTAGCATATAAAGCAGCAGATGACAAGCGTGCAGAGGATATCGTTGTCCTTGATATGAAGGGCATTTCTATGATTGCGGATTACTTCCTTATCTGCCACGGAAACTCAGATAAGCAGGTTCAGGCAATCGCCCGTGAATTGAAGGACAAGGCCGAAGAGAAAGGGTATTCCGTGAAACGCCTTGAAGGATTCGACCAGGCACGATGGATCCTGGTGGACCTCGGGGATGTCGTGGCACATGTGTTCCATAAAGATGAGAGAGGGTATTACAACCTGGAACGTCTATGGGGAGATGCCTCACATGTCGAGGTCAGCGAAAGTCTTTAATGAGTTATGAACGATTTGCCTATATCTATGATCATCTCATGCAGGATGTGAATTATGACGGCTGGCTTGATTTTGTAAACTGGCAGTCGGAAACATATGCTGCAGCAGGGAAAGACATCCTGGATATTGCCTGCGGCACCGGGGAATTATCCCTGCGCCTTGCAGGGAACGGGTATTCTGTCACCGGTATCGACTTGTCTGAAGATATGCTGGTCATGGCTCAGCAGAAGGCTCAGGAACGGAATATGATGCTTTCACTTTTCCAACAGGATATGTCCCGGTTGGAACTGCAGCGGGAGTATGGGCTGATCACGATATTTTGCGATTCACTCAACTACCTTGAAAAAGAGGAAGATGTAATCCGCACATTCAGAGGAGTCTATAACCATTTAAAGCAGAATGGACTTTTTATGTTTGATGTCCATTCCCTTTATAAAATGTCGCAAATTTTCATGAATCAGACATTCACCCATACAGATGATGCTGTATCCTATATATGGGATTGTTTCCCGGGAGAAGTCCCGAACAGTGTGGAACATGAACTTACTTTCTTTGTTATCGACGAAGAGACCGGGCTGTATGAAAGGGTGGAGGAACTTCACAGACAACGGACATATCCTGTTTTACAGCTTACGGAATGGCTCACCCAGGAGGGATTTGAGGTCCTTGATATTTCCGCGGACTTCACAGAACAGCCGCCTGCGGGCGACAGTGAGCGGATATTCTTTACATGCAGGAAGAAATAAAAACCGGGAGAGCAGAACGGATGCTCCCCGGTTTTTTTAAATTGAAGCAGGAATTCCACGATTTGTGTCGAATAAAAATAAGGAGTCCATTCAGACTCCGAATTGAGATTGTGTCTCCGCGATATCATCTGCAAATTTCTCCTGGGTCGCTTGAAATAACTTCTCGAACACCTCTCCCAGTTCTCTTTCCATTACATCGATACCTTTGCCTGTCACGCCGCCTTTCACACAGACTTTCTCCTGCAGTGCCGGTAATGTGTAGATTTCTTTCTTCAACAGATCCCCCAGGCCGACAAGCATCTCAGAAGCCAGTATCGTAGCCGTTTCAGGATCGATTTCAGTGACATCGACAGCCGCGTTGATAAAACGCTGTGTCAGATAACTGAAGAAAGCCGGCCCGCAGCTGACAATGTCAGACGCAACTCTTGTTACATCTTCCCCTATCAATACCGGAGTCGATATATGTTCAGCGAGTGCAGTCAGTCTCCCTTTCCATTGTTCAGTACAATCACTTCCGAATGTCAGCAGGGAAACCCCGCTGAGCGCCCTGTTCGTGATACTCGGTATGAAACGTGCGCATGAGCAGGGGAGGATCGATTGCAGCTGATCTACACTGACGGGACTGGTAATGGACACTGCACATTTGTCCTCGGTGAAGCAGTCTTTATTTTCCTCTATCACCCGATAAACATCATGAGGTTTGACACAAATGAACACTATATCAGAAGATTTGATGACTTCTTCACTGGAATTCAAAACATGGCCGCCGGCAGTTTCTTGAATGAGCTTCGCTTTCTTCAATGTCCTGTTGGTCATGTAGAGTCTGGCAGGGGAAACTGCCTTCGACTCGATAAAAGCTTCAATAAGTACTTTCCCCATGTTCCCCGTTCCGATAATGCCTACGTTCATGTGCAGCCCTCCTTCTTCCGCATTTTTCTCTCTGATGCTTTTTCCTGAAGCTTTACACAATCTAAGATAGGATTCGGTTCTCCTACAAGTTATGAATAGCCCCAAGTGAATATTCCAAACGAGGTGATTTTGAGCCATGCATCCCCTAATTGAAAAACACAAGGGAATTTTAATGGTAGCCGCACTCGGTACGGCGATAGCAGTGATTTATTTTCTAAATTCTTCTGACGGGCAGCCCGAAGAAAACGGACTTAATTCTTTGGCTATAGAAGAGGCAAAGGTTCCTGAAGGAGAGGGCGGGGAAACACCCTCTGAAAAAGCTTCAGAACCAGTAGATGAAAATGTATATGTTGATGTGAAGGGAGAGGTGAAAAAACCTGGGCTGTACGAAGTGAAAAAGGGGGAACGGTTGAAATCCGTCATCGACAGGGCAGGCGGGTTCACCGCGAAGGCAGACAGCAAGCTCATCAATCTTGCCATCAAGGTCACGGATGAAATGCTGATTTATGTGCCCGGGGAAGGGGAAACTGCTGCACAAGTTCCGCTCATTCAAGAGAATGCGGCATCCCCAGTGGCAGATGGCAAAATCGATCTGAATGGAGCTACTCAAGAAGATTTCGAGACATTGCCGGGAATCGGTCCGGCAAAAGCTGCCGCTTTCGTACAGTACCGCGATGAAAATGGGCCTTTCACCAGGGTCGAAGACATCAAAAACATATCAGGGATTGGAGATAAAACGTTTGAAAAATTAAAAGAATTAATTTTTGTACAATGAATTGACGAATCATCCGGACAATCTATACACTAATAGAAAGATTTAAACATCAAGAAGGGAGAAAGAGAATGAAAAGAATTGCCTGGCATCAATATTTCATGGCGCAAAGCCATCTGCTCGCCCTTAGAAGCACTTGCACCCGTCTGACTGTCGGTGCGACCATTGTACGTGATAAACGGATCATCGCAGGCGGATATAACGGTTCGATCGCAGGCGGTGACCACTGTATCGATGAAGGCTGCTATGTCATTGATAATCATTGCGTAAGGACCATCCACGCGGAAATGAATGCACTTCTTCAATGTGCGAAATTCGGAGTAGGGACTGACGGCGCGGAAATTTATGTGACCCATTTTCCTTGTCTGCAATGCTGTAAAGCTATCGTTCAGGCAGGAATCAATACAGTCTACTATGCAGAGGATTATAAAAACCATCCATATGCTGCCGAGTTGTTTCAGCAGGCAGAGGTGCGGGTGGAAAAAGTACCTTTTCATGAAAAAAGCCTTGATCCCAAAAATAAAGAAAAGTCCGGCTTTGTATTGCAGCTTATCGAAGAACTTCGTCATAAGGATGGAGATCCTGAAGCCATCGCGAAACATGAAAAGCGGTACATAGAGCTTTTTAATGAATAAATCCCTGCCTCCTTACCTGTTGTTTTTTATGGCAGCAGGGACATTAACCGGCACCCTCCTGGCACTTCAATCCTATTATTGGGGTGCCTTCTTTTCCTTCTTCCTTCTTTCCATGCTTTTTCTCAGGAAATCTTCTCTCTATGTTTGGCTTGTCAGCTTCCTCGTCTTCCTTTCTGCACTATTAATATCTGACCTCCATGAAAGTAAGGGGCACTCCATTTTATCATCAAAAAAGTTAATCCCGATGCTTACCATCGACTCCATCCCCGAGATAGATGGCAGCTCCCTGCGCGGTTTTGGCAAGTTGGATGGTGAGCGGGTCGTATACAGGTACCGGATTCCTTCCTTGGATGAGCTTGAGCCGGCAAAAGCCCTCATGCCGGGACATATATGCCGTGTTAAAGGTGAACTGACTGAACCCGCTCGAAACTCTAATCCAAATATGTTCAATTACAAAAGATACCTGTATGAGCGTGACATTCACTGGATTTTGAAGGTGGATGCTTTTGAAGGATGCAGGGAATCCAGGGATGAATGGAAATATACACTGATCCGTTGGAGAGCAGCCGGGTTAAACTATATTGAAGCAGAGTTTCCTCCTGAGACCGTCGGTATGACTCAGGCACTTGTTTTTGGGGAGACGGGCAGGATATCGGAGGAAATGATGAATGCCTACCGTTCTCTGGGCATCGTCCATCTGTTGGCCATTTCAGGCCTGCACGTCGGACTGATAACCGGTATGGTTTACGTCATCCTTTTAAGGACTGGAGTCACGCGGGAAGCATCCCTGTGGATATTGATCATGTTCTTGATTTTTTATATGGTGATGACAGGCGGTGCTCCTCCGGTAGTGCGGGCATCTTCCATGCTGATCATCCTGATTATCTTCAGGAAATCGCCTTTTACTATCAGTACATTGGACAGTCTGTCGATCGTTTTCATGAGCCTTCTCTTTTGGAACCCCTATTCAATATTTGATATTGGATTTCAGCTCTCGTTCACTGTCAGCTATTGCCTTGTACTGTCCTCTTCCGCCATTTTATCCCATGCTTCCTCTTATATGACTCAATTATTCAACGTCACTGCCGTGGCACAATTATCCTCGCTGCCGATCATGATCATACACTTTTATGAGTTTTCAATCATTGGATTCTTAACCAACTTAATATTTGTCCCTGTTTTTTCTCTGATTGTTCTCCCGGTGGCATTGATCACTTTTCTTAAGGAGCTTATTGTCCCAACAGGCATGGAATGGATAAACGGGGTCTATGGCCTGATAGTCAGCGGGATCGAGGCGCTAACTTCATTACTCGCTGCATTTCCCCTTACTGCATTGGTTCTTGGGAAACCGCATAACTTCATTGTTATTTGCTACATTTTTTTGGTGCTGGCTATTTTTAAAGGGATGGAAAAGGGAGCATGGAGGCTTCGGTCAATTATTTTGTGCTCCTTCGTCTTGCTGCATGCTGCCTGGGTTCAATTCAATCCTTTTGGCGAAGTGACTTTCATTGATGTAGGACAGGGTGATGCGACTCTGATCGATCTTCCCTTTAATCTGGGGACGTATTTAATCGATACCGGGGGCTCGGTTGAGTTTCCAATGGAAGACTGGGAAAGAAAAAGAAAACCATTCTCCATTGATGAAGATGTGCTCCTTCCGTTCCTGAAAAGTAAAGGGATCACAACGATTGATAAACTGCTTCTTACGCATGGTGATTTGGATCATGTCGGGGGAGCGGCAGGCCTTGTGGATAATATGAAAATAAAGGAGATTTTCATCACCCCCGGGAGCGGTGACAAAAAAGAGATGAAGGAAATAATCGCCCTTGCAGGAAAAAAGAACGTTGCCGTCAAAGAAGTCCACGCCCCGTATGCCTGGAAGGCCAAGGATGTCATATTCCATATCCTCATGCCGCTTGATAAAGAATATGAGGGGAATAATGACTCGCTCGTTTTGTATTCTGAAATGGGAGGCCTGAAATGGCTGTTCACGGGGGATTTGGAAGAGGAGGGAGAAAAAGAGTTTGCTGCAACATACGAGCTCCGGGCAGATGTGTTGAAAATAGGCCATCATGGAAGCGCCACATCGACGAGCGGGATCTTTCTTGAAGAGGTGAAGCCCAGCTTGGGAGTGATTTCTGCAGGCAGGGATAATCGATTTGGCCATCCTCATCCTGAAGTGGTCAAACGGCTGCAGGAAAAGGGGATCATGATTCATACAACAGCAGATCACGGGGCACTGACTTATCGTTTTTGGGGAAAACGAGGAACATTTTCTGCCCAGCACCCATAGTATGTAGTACCAACACACATTAAGCGCTAAAGAAAAAGGGGCAGACCTCAGAAAGTGTCGGGCCTTCAACCCAATTTATGATACTAATGTTCAGTACCATATATGGAAATTGAAGAAACCGGTTCTTTTTGGGTCTTCCCCTTATCTTCTTTCTTTTCATTAAGATCCAATCAGCTGAATGACAGTCCCAATAATGAACATTGTTGCAAAGAATCCAAAAGAAACAATAAAGCCGACGCCTGAATCTACAGCATCATTTCTCTTTGATTGAACATTTTTTTCGAATTGGTTCACAACTACCCCTCCTATTTCTATTCTAGTATAGAACATCGATATTAAAAAATCTATACTTCACTGTACATTTTCCTTTACTGACAAGAGTTGTCACCTATAAGTTGCCCTCCCCGGGGTGACACTAATCAATACAAGGGAATACCGTCGGCATGAAAGTGTCCTAGGTCTTTCATGCATGACGTTAATATAGATATAGGGGGTGTCCCTCTCAGCCTGGGCGTCCCCTTCCCACTTGTCAAATCCCCAAAGCTTTTTTAACATAGAGTAGATAAAAGAGATATTGGAGAGTGCTGACTTGGTTATAGATTCTTGGAAGAAAATTGAGAGGTCTCAGTTTGCTGGGATATATTTAGTATATGGAAATGAATCCTTTTTAATCAATGAGACAAAGCAGCGAATTATTTCTGCTGCTTTAACGGAAGAAGAAATGGATTTTAATTTTTCACAGTATGATTTGGAAGAGACGCCTGTAGAAGTAGCCATAGAGGATGCGGAAACGTTCCCTTTCATGGGTGAAAGACGGGTCGTCATTCTGGACAACCCTGTTTTTCTGACGGCCGAGAAGACCAGGGAGAAGGTAGAGCATAATATCAAAAGGCTTGAACAATACATACAATCCCCTGCTCCCTACACGATCCTTGTACTGACTGCGCGGTATGAAAAACTGGATGAAAGGAAAAAAATCACGAAAGCCCTCAAGAAAGAAGCTGAAGTGGTCGAGGCGAAGAAACTCAACGAACATGAGTTGAAGGTCTGGGTAAGGGAAAGGGCAGCTGCCAATGCGGTTCAAATCGATGAGGATGCAATCGAGCTGCTGTTGACATTGGCGGGTACCAACCTGATGATGCTCACCCAGGAGCTGGACAAGCTTGCGCTTTATGCAGGCGATACCAATCACATCGATTCAGCGGCGGTGGAAAAATTGACCGCCCGTTCACTGGAACAGAATATCTTTGCGCTTGTAGATAAAGTGGTGCAGCGGAGGATCGATGAGGCGCTGCGCATATATTATGACCTTCTCAAGCAGAATGAGGAGCCGTTGAAAATACTCTCCATACTGGCTGGACAATTCAGGCTGATCTACGGCGCGAAAGAGTTATCTAGAAAAGGGTACGGACAGCAAAAGATTGCTTCTTATCTGAAAGTGCATCCTTTCAGGGTCAAGCTTGCATCAGGTCAGGCGAAGCATTTCAACGACAGTCAATTGGCTGCAATCATTGAAATGCTCTCGGAAGGGGATTACGAAATCAAAACCGGCAGAATCAAAAAAGAACTGATGATTGAGATGTTCTTATTGAAATTGAATGATTTATAAGGGATTTGCAGGATAAACGTGGTTTTTTCGGGTCATTTTTAGGAGCCGGGAACCTATTTAGAAGTGGAATATAAGGATTGTGCCTTTATTTTAACGAATTGTACCTTTATGCTAACTCTATTTATGAAAATGAATTCCTCCTTTCATTTTCATAATTGCGCCTTTGGAATCATTGTACCCTTCAAAACAATAATTGCACTCTTGATATCGAAAGTTCTTCACGGAAGCTAACAAACAAAAAAACCACTGGATGGGACTCCAGTGGTTTTTTTGTTTGTCTAGCTCCAGCACCTAGCTCCTCGAGACGTTTCAGCCCGACGAATGAAGTCAAAGAGCGACCTCACCCGTCGGGCCTCCAACGCTTTTCGGGGCTGAACAAGGTGCCCTGAGCTTTTCGAATTAGTTTGCTTTTTTCATTAGACGTGATTTTTGACGACTTGCAGCGTTTTTGTGGATAAGACCTTTTTGAGCTGCTTTGTCTAATTGACGAATAGCGTCGTTTGTTAATTCTGTAACGTTTTCAGCACCGTTCGCAGCTGCAGCTTCTGCTTTCTTCACAGCAGTACGCATTGAAGATTTTACAGTAGCATTTTGAGCGTTGCGTTGGTCGTTCGTTTTAACACGCTTGATAGCAGATTTAATGTTTGGCATTCCTGTCACCTCCTAAAAAAGGATCGAGATTCTATGTGACTCGATTTTAATTCCTAATCTATTAGAACAAATGATATTTTATCAAACGAACGGCTAGAATGCAATACTAAGGAGTGAAAATAAACAAGTGAATGAAGCCGCGGTCAAAAGGTAAACATAAAAAATAATCAAGAGATTCTTTGTTTGGAGGGTGACGGAAAAATGAGTGAAAAAAAGAAAGTGAAAGAAGAAATAGATTTGAGTGTTTATTCAGTACGTACAGATCTTGCCGTTGAAGCAAGAGAGATGGTGATATCTGAAAAAGATCGAACAGATTCCGTTGATAAGACGGATGTTAATTCTGAAATCAAAGGAGTGGTAATAAAAGAAAGAGTGGAGGACGGGGTGAAGATTTCCCTTGTTTCCATTACTCCCGAGGGTGAAGAAAACATAGGGAAAAAAGCGGGAAACTATCTTACGATCGAAGCCCACGGGATAAGGGAGCAAAATACTGAACTGCAGCAGCGGGTAGAGTCGGTATTTGCCCGGGAATTCAGCCAGTTCCTTGAGAACAACAAGATCGGGAAAAATGCAAGCTGTTTAATCGTGGGTCTTGGAAACTGGAATGTTACACCTGATGCCCTCGGTCCCCAGGTTTGTGAAAATGTTCTTGTGACAAGGCATCTGTTCGAACTTCAGCCGGAATCGGTAGAAGAAGGGTACCGTCCGGTCAGTGCCCTTGTACCGGGTGTAATGGGGCTGACCGGCATTGAAACCAGTGACATCATATACGGGGTGGTCGAAAAGTCAAAACCTGACTTCATCATCGCCATCGATGCCCTTGCCTCCCGATCCATTGAACGCGTCAATTCTACCATCCAGATATCTGATACGGGGATTCATCCCGGTTCAGGGGTCGGGAACAAGAGGAAAGGACTCGACCAGGAGACACTTGGAGTTCCGGTCATTGCCATCGGAGTTCCTACCGTGCTTGACGCCGTAACGATCGTCAGTGATACTGTCGATTTTCTATTGAAGCATTTCGGGAAAGAAATCAAAGAGGGAAGCAGGCCATCCCGCTCGCTTGCCCCTGCAGGCCTGACGTTCGGTGAGAAGAAAAAGCTGACCGAGGAGGATATGCCCGGGGAAAAACACCGGCAGACCTTCATGGGGATTGTCGGGACGCTTGAAGATCAGGAAAAGAGAAAGCTTATACATGAGGTGCTGGCACCGATCGGACACAATCTCATGGTGACGCCTAAAGAGGTGGACGTCTTTATTGAAGATATGGCAAACTTAGTGGCGAATGGCTTGAATGCAGCATTGCATGATGCAGTGGATCAGGAAAATACCGGGTTTAAGACAAGATAAGGATGGACCAATGAAAGCTGCGGAGAAGTGGATTCCGCAGCTTTTTTTTTCATAAAGGAAAAAGAACAGAAATCGAATCGTCCTTAACTTAAAGAAAATTTTCGGATCAGCAGTTTAACCCTCGGGAAAAATCCTCATAATGACTAGTAAAAGCAGTTCTAGCATATCTATTAAATGCATAGCTTGTACTAAGATAGTTTTTTCCAGGAAGGGTGAGTTTATGAAATCATACAGAGCCACTCCTTTTGCAGCAGCTGTCAATATGAAGGATATCTTAAAGTGGTTGATCCTGATGTTCATCGTGCTGCTTTCAATCTTTTCCTTAACCGGCATTCTGACTTCAATGAAACCGGGGGCAAGGATCACATCAGATTCGATCAGTGAAGCTGCTTCCGGTTTGAATGGGGAATTACTCTATAAATTGCTTGCGCTGGAGAACAGGTCTTTCAACTCGATTCTGGACAGGGAAGAAGAAGGTGTTCCGAATCTATCATCTCTACTATTCAAGGCTGCGACCAATATCCGCTTCAACGATCCCCGGAGTCTGCTGGGACGGGAACTTCCGGGATTTTCAATCTTTGATGGGAATATTCTGGTGGCCGGGGAAGGCACTGATTTTACGAATATGCCCATTGAATCAGTCCCGCCCCGGGATGCACTTGATCTTGAAAAAGAAGCAGAACTGAAAAATATCGATGATATCCATAAAGAGGACGACCGGGATGCCGGGAAATCGGCAGTGATCGCAAAGGATAAGAAAACCGTATTGCTTTACTTTACCCATACACGTGAATCGTACCTGCCATATCTGGACGGGGTATCGGATCCTGATTCTGCGATGCATTCGAAGATCAATGTAACAAAAGTCGGTGAAATGCTGAAGGCGGAGCTTGAACAAACGGGGATCGGGACCAGTATAGATAAGACGGATGTCATCCAGAAGCTGAATGACAAAGGCCTTGCCTACTATAATGCCTACCAGGAATCGCGGCCGTTGGTGGAGACGGCGATGGCGAATAACAATGATTTATTATACTTGATTGATATCCACAGGGATTCTCAAAGGAAAAAAGTGACCACTGCCGAGATAGACGGGAAAAAATTCGCGAAACTTGCCTTTGTGGTCGGTGAAGAGCATCCGAATTACGAGCAGAATCTGAAAGTGGCAAAGGAGCTTCACGAACTCATGAATTCGAAATTCAAGGGTCTTTCAAGGGGAGTCATCGCAAAAAAGGGAAGTGGTACCAACGGGAAGTTCAATCAGGATCTTTCCGGAAATGCACTGCTCCTAGAATTTGGCGGTGTCGATAATACATTTGAAGAGCTGCAGCGGACAGCCGGAGCATTTGCTGAAATATTCTCTGACTATTATTGGCAGGCTGAAAAGGTGGATCACCATCTTTCCCCTGAACCGGTAAAGCAGTAAACAAAGGGTGAAACTGAAATGAGTAAATTTATCATGAAGTGCATCGTTCTGATATGTTGTTTATTTGTAGGGGTACTGATCGGCATGCAGCATGCCAACAAAGGGATTGTCGAAATGAAAGGCCATGAAAAAGAATCCTTTTCTTCTCCGGCAGGGGTCACCCAGGATGACGAAGGTAACGTCAAAGCTACGTTCCTGGGAAAAGAGGTTGAAAGCCAGACCCTGACTGAAAAAAAAGAAAAACTCGAAGAAATGAAAGCCTTCAACGCCTTTTCATCAATCGGGAAAGCCCTCGCCGGCTTCATTGAAGGCATAACTACAAAAATTGTAGAATTCATTGCCTCATTGATATGAGATGCAGAGTTGAAATAAGTCTGGATACAGTTGATTATTTGCTCATATATTTACCTGTGACAAAAGTGTTTTAGTATAAGTAAAACCCGAACTGATTTGCAAAAGACTGGGCAAATCAGTTCGGGTTTTTAATTTGTTTAATGAACATTTATATTTATTTGTTTCTAGCGGTTGATTGGAGTGCAAGACGAAGACTCCCGCGGAAAGCGAAGTCTTGCACGGAAATCATTAGCGGTATAAAGAACCTATACTGATATTGTGCGTCATTATATGGTACCTTTTTAGTTTTGTCCCAGCATCATTAGTCAAAAATCGTTTAATTTAACGGACCCCGCCTTCCGGTTTAGATTGAATAATATATACCGTACTGCTATAATTCAACATAGTGTAAATGTGTGGATATTACAGGAGTTGAACGAATAATGAACCGTGAAGAAAAACTGAAAAGACAATCGAGAATTAGAAACTTCTCTATCATTGCCCATATAGATCATGGTAAATCAACGCTTGCCGACCGTATTTTGGAGAAAACAAAAGCGTTGACGGCGCGTGAGATGAAAGAGCAATTACTGGATTCAATGGATTTGGAAAGAGAGCGCGGAATCACCATCAAATTGAATTCCGTACAATTAAAATATCAAGCAAAAGATGGCGAAGAATATATCTTCCATCTTATTGATACACCGGGACATGTCGATTTTACATACGAAGTATCCCGGAGCCTTGCCGCTTGTGAAGGTGCGGTGCTCGTAGTGGATGCTGCCCAGGGCATAGAAGCCCAGACGCTTGCCAACGTATATCTGGCACTGGATAATGATCTCGAAATACTGCCGGTCATCAATAAAATCGACCTTCCTGCAGCAGATCCTGAGCGGGTGCGCCAGGAAGTGGAAGACGTAATCGGACTGGATGCATCGGAAGCAGTTCTTGCTTCAGCCAAGGCAGGGATTGGGATCGAAGAAATCCTTGAACAGATCGTTGAAAAGGTGCCAGCACCACAGGGAGATCCAGATGCCCCGTTAAAAGCATTGATCTTTGATTCTCTATATGATGCATATAGAGGGGTTGTTGCATATATTCGTGTGATGGAAGGAAGCGTCAAAGTCGGAGACAAGGTCCGTATGATGGCGACAGGAAAAGAGTTTGAAGTAACGGAAGTGGGTGTGTTTACACCAAAAGCCACAGGACTTCAAGAGCTGACTGTCGGTGACGTAGGGTACTTGACTGCAGCAATTAAGAATGTCGGAGATACGCGGGTGGGGGATACAATCACCCTTGCTAAAAATCCTGCACAGGAAGCGCTTCCAGGATACCGCCGCTTAAATCCAATGGTATATTGCGGTCTGTATCCAATCGACTCAAATCGTTATAACGACCTTAGGGAAGCATTGGAAAAACTTGAATTGAACGACTCTGCCCTTCAATATGAGCCGGAAACTTCCCAGGCGCTTGGGTTTGGATTCCGCTGCGGATTCCTGGGGCTCCTTCATATGGAAATCATCCAGGAGCGTATCGAACGTGAATTCAAAATCGACCTGATCACGACTGCACCAAGCGTAATCTATCATGTTCAGCTTACAGACGGGGAAGAAGTGAAGGTTGATAATCCATCTATGATGCCTGATCCGCAAAAAGTGGATTTTGTTGAAGAACCTTACGTTAAAGCGACGGTGATGGTCCCGAACGACTATGTGGGAGCCGTAATGGAGCTTTGCCAGGGTAAACGGGGCAACTTCATTGACATGCAATACATGGATGATACCCGTGTCAATATTGTGTATGAACTTCCGCTCGCGGAGATTGTGTACGATTTCTTCGATCAACTGAAGTCAAGTACAAAAGGGTACGCCTCTTTTGATTATGAATTGATCGGCTATAAGGAATCGAAGCTTGTGAAGATGGACATATTGCTGAACGCTGAAAATGTAGATGCATTGAGCTTTATTGTCCACAGGGATTTTGCTTACGAACGCGGAAAACTAATTGTTGAAAAACTGAAGGATCTTATTCCGAGACAACACTTTGAAGTGCCTATTCAAGCAGCAATCGGTCAAAAGATCGTAGCAAGATCTACAATTAAAGCCATGCGTAAGAATGTACTCGCTAAGTGTTACGGCGGTGACATTTCACGAAAACGTAAACTTCTTGAGAAACAAAAAGAAGGTAAAAAACGGATGAAATCAGTCGGATCCGTTGAAGTTCCACAGGAAGCATTCATGGCCGTCCTGAAGATGGACGATTCTGAAAAGAAATAGATTTTTTATGGATAAAGGGGGGAAGAGGCTTGGTTTACAAGTTCTGCTTACCCCCTTTTCTCTATGAGTGTTGGAAAAGGAGGGATTGAAGTTGGCGAAATCAGCTTACATCCATATACCGTTCTGCGAACATATTTGCCACTATTGCGATTTCAATAAAGTATTCATGCAGGGACAGCCGGTTGATGAATATCTCGAAATGCTGGGACGGGAAATGAGGCAGCGGGTAAATAAGAATAATGAACTAGACACGATATTCGTTGGCGGCGGTACCCCTACTGCACTGAGTGCCAAACAATTGGATAAGTTGTGCAGGGAAATCAATGAAAATCTTCCGTTTACCCAAGGGGAGTTCACTTTTGAGGCGAACCCCGGAGATTTAACGGAAGACAAACTCAGGGTTTTGAAAGAACATGGGGTTAACCGGTTAAGCTTCGGTGTCCAGTCATTCAATGATGAACTACTGAAGGGAATCGGCAGAAGCCACAAAAGTAAGGACGTGTATTCCTCAGTGGAATCGGCCCAGAAAGTCGGTTTTACAAACATCAGCATTGATTTGATCTACAGCCTGCCGAAGCAGACAGAGGAAGATTTCAGGGACACACTTACAAAGGCCCTTGAACTCGAACTCCCTCATTATTCGGCATACTCGCTGATCGTAGAGCCGAAGACCGTCTTCTATAATCTGATGCGCAAGGGCAAACTATCGCTCCCATCACAGGAACAGGAAGCGGCTATGTATGAGGTTTTGATTGAAAGGATGGAGAAATACGGGATCAATCAATATGAAATCAGCAACTTCGCGAAAAAAGGCTATGAAAGCAAACACAATCTGGTTTATTGGGACAACAATGAATATTATGGTTTAGGCGCGGGTGCACACGGATATATAAACGGAGTACGTTATTCAAACTTCGGACCGTTGAAAAAATATATGGAACCCATAGCAGCCGGCAAAGTACCGACAATTCAGGAACACAACGTAACCCGGGGAGAAATGATGGAAGAGGAAATGTTCCTCGGACTCCGTAAAACAGAAGGCGTGAGCAAATCCGTTTTCCTGGAAAAATTCGGCTGCACAATCGAATCCGTCTTCCAGTCATCACTAGAAGAAATGCAGAAGCGCAAACTGCTGCACGTTGATGATGAACGTGTCTCCTTGACTAAACATGGTCGTTTCCTTGGGAACGAAGTCTTTCAAGCTTTCTTAGGAGTAATCTAATTGATGTATCTGCAACCTGAGTTTTGTTGAAGCTTTTTTGTTTTTACCGGCTCCAGCTTTTGATTGGAGTGCCAGACGAAGACTCCTGCAGGAGAAGTGACCAATGTGAGACCTGTCCAGCTTCAGGGCTTAGAGGCACATGTCATAAGTCAACTCGTCCAAGAAGGCAAAGAGCGCCTTCGTGGTCGATTCGCCTTATGCCACACGCCTCTCTTCAAAGCCCTTCCGCTTTTCTTCCCGCAGGCTTGCCGAGGAGGCTCACGGGCTACCCGCGGAAAGCGGAGTCTTGCACGGAAATCAACTGCGGCAATTAATCTGCCCGAGGTGGAATGGCACACTGTATTGAAGAGACTAATTAAACGAAATCTAATATATTGACATCCACAATCTGATTTGATAATTTATTAATTAGATTTAGCACTCATCTCAACAGAGTGCTAACAGAGGTGATGAATGTTGTTAACAGATCGACAACTTCTAATTCTTCAAGTTATCATTGACGATTTCATCCTTTCGGCCCAGCCGGTCGGCTCAAGGAGTTTATCCAAAAAGGATGAGATTTCATTCAGCTCTGCCACCATCCGCAATGAGATGGCTGATCTCGAGGAACTGGGCTTCATTGAAAAGACCCATACCTCTTCAGGCAGGGTTCCATCTGAAAAAGGATACCGCTATTACGTGGATCACCTGCTTGCTCCGCAGAAACTGCAGAAGCAGGAGGTACATGCGCTGCGATCGATTTTTTCAGAAAGGATATATGAACTCGAGAAAGTCGTGCAAAAGTCGGCAAAGATCCTTTCCGAGCTGACGAACTATACGACAATCGTATTGGGGCCTGAGTTGAAAGAAAACAAGCTGAAGAAAATCCAGCTCGTTCCGCTCAATCAGGATACCGCGATTGCCATCATCGTGACGGACAACGGACATGTGGAAAATAAATTGTTCCATATCCCGCCGGCAATGGATGCTGCAGAGCTTGAAAAATTGGTCCATATACTGAATGACCGTTTGACAGGGGTGCCCTTGAACGAATTGAACGATAAAATCTTCAAAGAGGTGGCGATTCTGTTAAAAGAACACATCCAGAACTATGATTTTATCCTCCATTCGATTACGGACTCCATTAACTCTACCGTTACCGACAAGTTGTTCTTTGGGGGCAAGACAAATATTCTTAATCAACCTGAATTCAATGATATTCACAAAGTCCGGATGCTGCTTGAGATGATTGAGCAGGAAGAGAGTGTCTACAACCTCATCCGGCCGTCTGCTACCGGATTGAATATTAAAATCGGGAAAGAGAATGACCATCTTGCCATGGAGAATTGCAGCCTTATAACGGCAACGTATTCAATTGGCAAAGAGCAATTAGGTTCCATTGCAATCATCGGGCCGACACGAATGGAATATTCGAGGGTTGTAAGCTTACTTAATTTCTTTTCGAACGATATGTCGCAGGTATTGACTAAGCTGTATCAAAGCAAAGATTAGTGGACATATTGTATAAAGGATTACGGGCCGGGAATCACTGGATTCCGCGGCTTTGGTACGGGAAACACCGAACATTTTTATAAGGAGGTGAACGTGATGTCTGAAGAAACAAAGAAACAGCAGGAAGAACAAGAGCAAGCGAATGCTGACAACGAAGAGATTGTCGAAGAAGTATTCGCTGAAGAGCTTCAAGAGTCTGGGGAAGAATCGGATGAGCTTTCTCAACTGCAGGAAAAGCTTGATGAATCTGAAAATCGTTATCTTCGATTAAGAGCAGACTTTGATAATTTCCGCCGCCGCATAAATGCAGAAAATGAAGCGAAGGAAAAATATCGTGCTCAATCTCTTATCTCTGAACTTTTACCGGCACTGGATAATTTTGAACGTGCCTTGAATATAGAAGTTGATAATGATCAAACGAAAACACTCCTTCAAGGGATGGAAATGGTTCACCGCAGCCTGATTGAAGCCCTGAAGAAGGAAGGTGTAGAACCGATCGAAGCGGTCGGCCAGGAGTTCGATCCGCATCTTCATCAGGCTGTCATGCAGACAGAAGATGAAAACTACGGCAGCAATATCGTCGTGGAAGAGTTCCAAAAAGGTTACAAGCTTAAGGACAGGGTAATCCGTCCATCAATGGTAAAAGTAAATCAATAATAGACACTACATATCATACAGGGAGGTAAAATGACGATGAGTAAAATTATCGGTATTGACTTAGGTACAACAAACTCTTGTGTATCCGTGCTTGAAGGCGGAGAACCAAAAGTAATTGCAAACGCGGAAGGCAACCGTACAACACCTTCAGTCGTTGCATTTAAAAATGGTGAAAAACAAGTAGGGGAAGTTGCAAAACGTCAAGCAATTACGAACCCGAACACAATCATCTCAGTGAAGCGCCACATGGGAACTGATCACAAAGTTGAGGCGGAAGGCAAAGAATATACTCCGCAGGAAATCTCGGCAATGATCCTTCAGCACTTGAAGTCATATGCAGAAGACTATCTTGGTGAAAAAGTTGAAAAAGCGGTCATCACAGTACCGGCTTATTTCAATGATGCTGAACGTCAAGCGACAAAAGACGCCGGTAAAATCGCAGGCCTTGAAGTTGAACGTATCATCAACGAACCAACTGCAGCAGCACTTGCATACGGTTTGGATAAAATGGATGAAGACCAAACAATCCTCGTTTATGACCTTGGCGGCGGTACATTTGACGTATCCATCCTTGAACTTGGCGACGGTGTATTCGAAGTACGCTCAACTGCCGGTGACAACCGTCTTGGAGGAGATGATTTCGACCAAGTCATCATCGACTACCTTGTAGCTGAATTCAAGAAAGAAAACGGCATTGACCTTTCTAAAGATAAAATGGCTCTGCAACGCCTTAAAGATGCTGCCGAGAAAGCGAAGAAAGATCTTTCAGGTGTTACATCTACACAAATCTCTCTTCCATTCATCACAGCTGGTGAAGCTGGCCCTCTTCACTTGGAAGTGAATCTTACAAGAGCGAAATTCGAAGAACTTTCTTCTGATCTTGTAGAACGCACAATGGGACCAACTCGCCAGGCGATGAAAGATGCAGGTCTTTCTGCAAGCGAAATCGATAAAATCATCCTTGTGGGTGGTTCGACCCGCATCCCTGCAGTTCAGGAAGCGATCAGAAAAGAAACTGGCAAAGAGCCTTCTAAAGGTGTTAACCCTGATGAAGTAGTAGCAATGGGTGCAGCGATCCAAGGAGGAGTCCTTACTGGAGACGTTAAAGATGTTGTACTTCTTGACGTGACACCACTATCTCTTGGTATCGAAACAATGGGCGGAGTATCAACGAAACTGATCGAACGCAATACGACGATCCCGACTTCCAAGTCCCAAGTATTCTCAACTGCAGCTGACAACCAGACTGCTGTTGACATCCATGTACTTCAAGGTGAGCGTCCGATGGCAGCAGACAACAAAACGCTCGGCCGTTTCCAATTATCCGATATCCCGCCGGCACCGCGCGGAGTACCGCAAATCGAAGTTAAATTCGATATTGATAAAAACGGTATCGTGAATGTCAGCGCGAAAGACCTTGGAACAGGCAAAGAGCAAAACATCACGATCAAATCTTCTACAGGTCTTTCTGAAGATGAAGTAGAACGCATGGTAAAAGAAGCGGAAGAAAACGCCGACGCGGATAAAAAGCGCAAGGAAGAAGTTGAACTTCGCAATGAAGCGGATCAACTGGTATTCCAAACGGAAAAAACGCTTAAAGATCTTGAAGGCAAAGTGGACGAAGCAGAAGTGAAAAAAGCGGAAGATGCGAAAGCAGAACTGAAAGAAGCGATCGAAAAAGACGATCTTGATCTTATCCGTGAAAAGAAAGATGCACTTCAGGAAATCGTTCAGGCATTGACTATGAAGCTTTATGAGCAAGCTCAGGCAGATGCACAGGCAGCTCAAGGAGAAGAAGGTCAAGCAAAGCAGGACGATGATGTCGTGGATGCTGAATATGAAGAAGTAAACGACGATAAGAAATAAGAGCAATGAATGAAAAAGTCAAAGTCAGGACGGTTCTTGGCTTTGGCTTTTTCTATGAGGATGTATATTTCTTAACGTTTCTATTGTTTTTATTGATAATCATTGGAACTCAATGTTAAAATAACCTTTATGCAAACGATTCGGGAGTGGTGTTTTTATGAGTAAACGGGACTATTATGAAGTTCTGGGTGTCGGAAAAGGCGCCTCTAAAGATGAAATAAAAAAAGCATACCGCAAACTCTCCAAAAAATATCATCCTGATATTAATAAAGAGGCGGATGCAGACCAAAAGTTCAAAGAAATATCAGAAGCCTATGAAGTGTTGAGCGATGATCAAAAACGTGCTCAATATGACCGTTTCGGCCACACTGATCCAAACCAGGGATTCGGCGGAGGAGCCGACTTTGGCGGCGGCGGTTTCGGCGGCTTTGAAGATATCTTCAATACCTTCTTCGGCGGGGGCGGAGGACGCAGGAGAGATCCCAACGCACCGAGACAGGGTGCGGATCTTCAATATACGATGTCCCTGAAATTCGAAGAAGCTGTGTTTGGAAAAGATACTGAAATTGAAATACCGAAGGAAGAAGAATGCGATACATGCCACGGCACAGGGGCAAAGCCAGGTACGAAAGTCCATACATGTTCACATTGTAATGGATCCGGGCAATTGAATGTTGAGCAGAACACTCCGTTCGGTCGTATCGTAAACAGACGTGTCTGTCATTACTGTAACGGTACCGGAAAAGAGATCAAAGAAAAATGTTCCACATGCGGCGGTGCAGGAAAAGTTCAGAAACGCCGAAAAATCAATGTGAAGATCCCTGCAGGCATCGACGACGGACAACAGCTTCGTGTGACAGGCCAAGGTGAGCCGGGCGTCAACGGAGGTCCTCCTGGAGATCTTTATGTCGTTTTCCATGTGCGTTCGCACGACTTCTTTGAGCGTAACGGTGACGACATCTATTGTGAAATGCCTGTCACTTTCGCACAAGCGGCTCTGGGGGATGAAATCGAAGTCCCTACATTGCACGGCAAGGTCAAACTGAAGGTGCCTGCCGGAACACAGACAGGAACCAGGTTCAGATTGAAAGGCAAAGGGGTGCCGAATGTCCGTGGTTATGGCACAGGAGATCAGCATGTCCAAGTAAAGGTCGTCACACCTACTAAATTGACGGATAAACAAAAACAGCTTTTAAGGGAATTTGCTGATATCAGCGGGCAGGTGCCGGACGAACAGCACGAAAGCTTTTTTGATAAAGTGAAAAAAGCCTTTAAAGGCGAATAACTCAGAACGGAGTTGGTAGATCAATGAAATGGTCAGAAATTAGCATCCTTACAACAAACGAAGCAATTGAACCGGTCTCACATATCCTGCATGAATCAGGAGCAAGCGGAGTCGTTATCGAAGACCCGTTTGACTTGATTAAAGAAAGAGAGGATATGTTTGGGGAGATCTACCAACTCAATCCTGATGATTATCCAAGTGAAGGCGT
The DNA here is from genome assembly GCA_051294195.1 of Bacillus sp. BKU_1. GTDB lineage: Bacteria > Bacillota > Bacilli > Bacillales > Bacillaceae_B > Rossellomorea. The sequence continues at coordinate 1,424,842 of CP193985.1, forward strand.
TTTGGTGAAGGCTTATCTTCCCGTCAACAGTTTCCTTGGGGAAACGGTGGAAGAAATAAAGCAGGGAATCACGAATCTTGTTACCTACGATATCGACATCGGTGAGAACAAAGTAGAGATATCTGAAGTGAATGAAGAGGAATGGGCCACTGCATGGAAGAAATACTACCACCCTGTAAAGATTTCAGATAAATTTACAATTGTGCCTACTTGGGAGGATTATACCCCGGTGCACAGTGATGAACTGATTATCGAACTCGATCCGGGTATGGCATTTGGAACCGGCACACATCCGACCACTGTGATGTGCATCCAGGCTCTTGAAAGAATCGTTAAGCCCGGGGACTCCGTGATTGATGTTGGGACGGGCTCTGGTGTGCTGTCCATCGCTGGTGCGATGCTCGATGCTTCGGAAGTGAAAGCCTATGACCTTGATGAGGTGGCCGTGAAATCAGCGCGATTAAATGTTAAGCTGAATAAAGTACAGGACAGGGTTTCGGTTGATCAAAACAATCTCCTGAACGGTATTGCCGGTCAGGCAGATGTCATTGTGGCCAATATACTGGCCGAAATCATCCTTCGCTTTACAGAGGATGCATTCGAGCTTGTTAAGCCGGGCGGATATTTCATCACATCAGGAATCATCCAGCCGAAGAAACAAGAGGTAAAGGAAGCACTTGAACATGCAGGCTTCCTGATAGAAGAAGTAATGGTGATGGAAGACTGGGTAGCCATCATTGCACAGAAACCTACGGTGGAGTGAGGCAGTATGCAGCGATATTTCATTGATAATCGATACAGTGAATCTTCTCCGGTCATCCTTACCGGAGAAGATTATCATCATATTGTACGTGTTATGAGGATGAAAGAAGATGACCATATTTATGTGGTGTTCCCCGATCAATCCTCTGCTGTCGCCCGTATTGAAACGATTTCCAGTGACTCGGTCGAAACCGTGGTAGTAGAATGGGAAACAGAGACGAAAGAACTGCCTGTGAAGGTGGCAATTGCGAGCGGGCTGCCGAAAGGGGATAAATTGGAGCTAATCTTCCAAAAAGGTACGGAGCTTGGGGCAGATCAATTTATCCCTTTTACCGCGGATCGCTCCATCGTGAAATGGGATGAAAAGAAGGCGAAGAAAAAGCTCGACCGCTGGGAAAAGATCGTGAAGGAAGCTGCAGAGCAGTCTCACAGAAATGTCGTCCCTTCCGTTTCTTCCCCTGTTTCATTCAAAGAATTACTGACTCTGAGTAAACATTTTGACCATACACTTGTGGCTTACGAAGAAAAAGCAAGAACCGGGGAGAAGAGCAATCTTTCTAGAACCCTGGGTTCTGTCAAAGACGGCGAAAGCATCCTGGTTGTGTTCGGACCGGAAGGCGGACTGACCGAGAATGAAGTCGGACGATGCAGGCAGGAAGGTTTTTTAATATGCGGTCTTGGTCCGAGGATCTTACGGACAGAGACGGCTCCTTTGTATGTCCTTTCCGCCATGAGCTATCAATTAGAATTAATGAGGTGATTGTAATGCCATCAGTAGCGTTTCACACATTAGGGTGTAAAGTGAACCACTATGAGACGGAAGCCATTTGGCAATTATTCAAAGAAGAAGGTTATGAACGTGTCGATTATGATTCAATAGCCGATGTTTATGTCATCAATACATGTACGGTAACGAATACCGGAGACAAGAAAAGCAGGCAGGTAATCCGCCGTGCAATCAGGAAGAATCCTGACGGCGTCATCTGTGTAACAGGCTGCTATGCCCAGACATCACCAGGTGAAATCATGGCCATCCCCGGAGTCGATGTTGTCGTCGGGACCCAGGACCGCCGCAAGATGCTGGAGTATATCGAAGAATACAAACAAGAACGCCAGCCGATCAATGGCGTTACCAATATCATGAAGAACCGTGTATATGAAGAGCTCGACGTACCTGCGTTCACGGACCGTACACGAGCTTCCCTTAAGATACAGGAAGGCTGTAATAATTTTTGCACTTTCTGCATCATCCCATGGGCACGCGGTTTAATGAGATCCCGTGATCCTGAAGAAGTGGTGAAACAGGCTCAGCAGCTTGTGGATGCAGGATACAAGGAAATCGTACTCACAGGTATCCACACAGGCGGATACGGCGAGGATATGAAAGACTATAATCTTGCCATGCTTCTTCGTGATTTGGAGCAAAATGTAAAAGGATTGAAGCGGATCCGTATTTCTTCCATCGAAGCCAGTCAATTGACAGATGAAGTCATCGAAGTGATCGATCAATCGAATATCGTTGTACGCCATCTGCACGTGCCCCTTCAGTCTGGATCCAATACGGTCCTTAAAAGGATGCGCAGAAAGTATACAATGGAATTCTTTGCGGAGAGACTTGAAATGCTTAAAAAAGCACTTCCTGGTCTCGCTGTAACATCTGATGTCATCGTCGGATTCCCTGGCGAGACGGAAGAAGAATTCATGGAAACTTACAATTTCATTAAAGAACATAAATTTTCAGAGCTTCATGTGTTCCCATATTCCAAGCGTACCGGCACACCTGCAGCGCGCATGGATGATCAGATTGATGAAGAAGTAAAAAATGAACGGGTTCACCGCCTGATTGAACTATCGAATCAACTGGCAAAAGAATATGCTTCAAATTTTGAAGATGAGGTGCTTGAAGTCATCCCTGAAGAAGTATATGATGACGGCCGCTATGTAGGCTATACGGACAATTACCTGAAAGTCGTCTTCCCAGCTGCGGAAGAGATGGTCGGTCAGCTTGTTAAAGTGAAGATAACAAAAGCGGGTTATCCTCTGAATGAAGGTCAATTCGTACGGGCGCTCGAAGACCAAAATGAAAACAGCAGTGAAAAAGCTGCGATTTAAATAATATTTATGCAGAATGCCTTCAGAAGTGGGAGCTTCCGATGGCATTCTGCATTTTTATATGGTTCAGGGCTGTATTTTTCGGTGCAGATGGAGGCGGCAGTCATTTACGGTTTGTGTTCAATCTGGAGATATTTGCTTCAAATTAATGATTTACGCTCCTAACTAAGAAAATATGCCCCAAAGTGAACGATTCTAATTTAATCAGAGCCCCGTCCTTCCTTATACCAATATCTTAAAATTATCTATTGCTAAGAAAGGATTTAGGTTGTAAACTAGTAATGTTCATATCAAAGAGGTATTTTATTTTTTTTAGCTATTTAGTGCAAACGATTGCGCATTTGTCGTATTTGATATAACCACAACGGTTATATCAAGCCAATTGCACCAGTAAGAAGTTCATCGGAAAGATAGTATTGGCAAAAACAAAATGTAAGCGTTTGTACTTATTATAATTTGATGAGGTGTTACGATGGAAAAGGCATGGCGAAGAGAAGCTGTCGGCTATCAGATTTATCCACGGAGTTTTCAGGATTCAAATGGGGACGGGATTGGAGATCTGCAGGGAGTGATTCAGCGGCTGGATTATATTAAAGAACTGGGTGTAGATGTTATTTGGATCTGTCCGATGTATAAGTCGCCCAATGACGACAACGGATATGATATTTCCGATTATCAGGATATCATGGCAGACTTCGGGACGATGGAAGATTTTGATCAACTGCTGGAAGAAGTGCACAATCGTGATATGAAACTGATCATCGATCTTGTACTCAATCATACAAGTGACGAGCATCCATGGTTCATTGAATCAGCAAGCTCGAAGGGTAATCCGAAGCGGGACTGGTATATTTGGCGCGACGGCAAAGGAGGAAATGAACCGAATAACTGGGAAAGTATTTTCGGTGGCTCTGCCTGGAAGTATGATGACAAGACCGGTCAGTACTTCCTTCACGTATTTTCAACCAAACAGCCCGATCTGAACTGGGAAAACGAAGAAGTCCGCGATGCTTTGTACGACACAGTAAACTGGTGGCTTGACAAAGGGATTGACGGATTCCGGATCGATGCAATCAGCCATATTAAAAAACGTCCGGGTCTTCCAGATATGCCGAACCCTAATAAGAAAAAGTATGTGTCCTCATTTGATATGCATATGAATCAAAATGGCATCCATACGTTTCTTCAAGAATTCAAAGACCGTACATATTCGAACTATGATGTCCTGACGGTCGGCGAAGCGAATGGGGTAAAGGCCGATGAAGCGGAGCTGTGGGTCGGAAAAGAAAATGGGAAAATGGATATGATTTTTCAGTTTGAGCATTTGGGGTTATGGGATGCTGAAACAAACCCGGATCTGGATATCGTGGAACTGAAGAAAGTCCTGACCCGTTGGCAAAAAGGTCTTGAAGGGAATGGCTGGAATGCCCTTTTCATCGAGAATCATGATAAGGCCCGCGTCGTGTCAACATGGGGGAACGATCAGGAATACTGGAAAGAGAGCGCCACGGCAATGGCAGCGATGTATTTCCTGATGCAGGGGACCCCGTTCATCTATCAAGGTCAGGAAATTGGAATGACGAATGTACAATTTTCTTCTATCGAAGATTACGATGATGTCGCGGTGAAGAATCTGTACAGGTTAAAACGCGAAGAAGGCGTGAAGCATGAGGATATCATGGAAATCATCTGGGCATCATCCAGGGACAACAGCCGCACACCGATGCAATGGTCCGGTGAAGAAAACAGCGGTTTTACAACGGGCACGCCATGGATGAAGGTGAATCCGAATTATAAAACAATCAATGTAAAAGCTCAGGAGAAAGATGAGAACTCGATTCTTTCTTTCTATAAAAAAATGATTTCACTCAAAAAAGAAGAAAACGTATTCACATATGGGATTTATGAACTGCTCCTCCCTGAAGACAAACAGGTTTACGCATACACCCGCACCGGTGAAAAGGATAAAATGCTTGTGGTGACCAACCTTTCAACTGCTGAAGCCGTTTGTGAACTTGACTTCAAAGTATCATCCAAAAACCTGCTGCTGGCAAATCACGCAGTCGAAGCTCATACTCCTGCAGGCGAATTGAACTTAAAGCCATACGAAGCGAGAGTCTATCGAGTAAAATGATGCTTATTTATAATTTGAAATAAGACTTTGAAAAGTTTTTTGTACTACCTGACCTTGTTTGCATTCCGAGAGGCAATTTAGGTCGGGTATTTTTTTTGTTGTAGAAATGTTTATTAGGTTTATCTTGTTCCAGCGGTTGATTGGAGTGCAAGACGAAGACTCCTGCGGGAAGAGTAGCTTATAAGAAAAGCGGAAGGGCTTTGAAGAGAGGCGTGTGGCATAAGACGAATCGGCCACGAAGGCGTTCTTTGCCTTCTTGGTCGGTTTGACTTATGACATGTGCCTCTAAGTCCTGCAGCTGGACAAGTGAGACCTGTCCAGCTCCGGCGGCTAGAGGCTCGAGATCATAAGTCAAGCAAGCCAAAAAGGCAAAAAACGCCTTTCCGGCTTGCTCGCCTTATGCTTGTCGCCTCTGGGCGAGCCGCCTCCGCTTTTCTTCCCGCAGGCTTGCCGAGGAGGCTCACGGGCTACCCGCGGAAAGCGAAGTCTTGCACGGAAATATTTAGCGGCGAAGGTGGCTAAACTAAAGTGTTAGGCTTTAGACTGAGGATTTTAGTTTGTCAAAGGCTCATGTGCTGTAAAGCAATGTAACCACTTACAAAAAAGTTACATTCCCAGCAAAAAAACGTGACATCCTAAAATAAAAACTCGTTTTTTATTGTCTGTTTTGGTATCATATAAGAGGTACGGACAACTGTTAAAGGAGAGATATGACTATGAATATTGCCAGTATGATCGATCATACTTTACTTAAACCGGAATCAACGAAAGATCAAGTAGAAGTTCTTTGCCAGGAAGCGAAAGAATTCAAGTTTGCATCTGTATGCGTGAACCCTGCTTGGGTGAACTATTCAAGCGAACTTTTAAAAGGTACAGAAGTCAAGGTCTGCACTGTAATCGGTTTCCCATTAGGAGCTTCCACTCCTGAAACAAAAGCGTTTGAGACAAAAGATGCCATTGAAAATGGTGCAACTGAAGTGGACATGGTCATCAATATCGGCGCTTTGAAGAGCGGCGACTATGATCTTGTGAAGCGTGACATTGAAGCCGTTGTCGCTGCTTCAAAAGGAAAAGCATTATCAAAAGTCATCATTGAAACGTGCCTGTTGACTGATGATGAAAAAGTGAAAGCTTGTGAATTATCAGTTGAAGCAGGTGCGGATTATGTGAAGACTTCTACTGGATTCTCGACAGGAGGGGCGACTGTAGAAGATATCGCTCTGATGAGAAAGACAGTAGGACCTGATCTCGGCGTCAAGGCTTCAGGCGGAGTTCGCTCTGCCGAAGATGCACAGGCGATGATCGACGCAGGCGCGACCCGTCTTGGAGCAAGCTCAGGTGTGAAAATTGTACAAGGTTTCCCGGTTTTTTTATGACTTCAAATGAAAAGCCTTTCATGACCATTGAAAAATAGTCTTCATAGTAGATTTTTTAAAAATTTCTCTTTTTGACTGTGTTAAAGCTTAATGTCATTTTTAACCGGTTCCAGCTGTTGATCGGAGTGCAAGATGAAGACTCTCCTGCGGATATAGAGAGACAGGTGAGACCTGTCCAGCTCAGCTCCAGGGCTTAGATGCATATGTCATTAGTCAAACCGACCAAGAAGGCAAAGAACGCCTTCGTGGCCGATCGTCTAATGCCGCCCGTGTCTGGCCAAAACCTTTCCGCCTGAGCGCAGCGACGAGAAGGCTCGCGGGCGCCCGCGGAAAGCGAAGACTTGCACGGAATACACAGAGGTGTTTAATAGAGCGAAGTTTTTTTAAAAAAATGAAACTATTAAGATGGTTCATTCGTACATAAACTAGCAAGGAATATGTTTGAAACGAGGGGGTTAAATTGAGAAGGAGTATACTGATCTTTTATATGATGATCCTTGGGTTCAGTTTTTTGCTTCCCTTGTCCGGGTCTGCAGATGGCGATAAAAATGTATACGTGATACCCATCCAAAAAGAAGTCGAAAAAGGTCTTCACGCATTTCTTCAACGAGCATTGGAGGATGCCGAGGAAAATGGGGCTGAAACGATCATCTTTGATATCGATACACCTGGAGGTCTGGTCGATGCGGCCGGGGATATCGGTCAGCTGCTGGATGGAGTGGAAGCTGATACGGTTGCCTTCGTCAATAATAATGCATTATCGGCAGGGGCCTTCATTGCTCTTCACGCGGATAAAATCTATATGGTTCCGAATGGACATATCGGTTCCGCTGCAGTCATCGACCAAGCAGGGAACGCAGCCGATAAAAAAGCTCAAAGCTATTGGCTGTCGGCCATGAAGAGTGCAGCTGAATCAAGCGGGAGAGATCCGCTTTATGCGCTTGCCATGGCAGACGAAAATGTCGAAATCCCTGAGCTTGGCGTTAAAAAAGGTGAACTTTTGACTCTTGGCTCGAAGGAAGCCGAAAAAATCGGCTATTCAGAAGGTACGGTCAAAAACCTTGATGAGCTGTATGGGAAACTTGGCATTGATAAGGCTTCGGTCCAGGTTGTGGAGGAATCCTTTGCCGAGAAGCTCGCACGCTTCATCACGAATCCGGTCGTAGTTCCCATTCTGTTGTCATTGGCGAGTTTAGGGCTTGTGGTCGAGTTATATTCACCCGGGTTCGGTGTAGCCGGCTCCATCGGTCTTGTATCGCTGCTATTATTTTTCTACGGCCATCTGGTCGCAGGTCTTGCCGGTTATGAAACGATCCTTCTTTTTGTAATCGGGATCATACTGATCATCGCAGAGTTTTTCCTTCCCGGCGGAATAGCGGGAGGCCTCGGGGCCGCTGCGGTAATCGGCAGTATAATGCTTGCGGGAGGGAACATCATGCAAATGGGAATTTCCATTCTGATCGCGTTATTGATTGCTGTGATTGCCATGATTATATTTGTAAAGGTGTTTGGTAAGAAGATGAAACTATTCAATAAGATTATTTTGAAGGATTCAACCAATACCGAAAGCGGTTATGTCTCGAATACGAACAGACTGGAACTCATTGGGAAGACGGGGGTGACCAAAACTCCGCTGCGTCCCTCGGGGACGATCATCATAGAAGATGAAAGAATCGATGCTGTCACGGAGGGTGGTTATATCGCCGTTAACCAGCAAGTGAAAGTCGTGAAAGTCGAAGGTTCCCGGATTGTGGTGAGAGACCTTTCATAAAAACTTTTACCCATGGGTCAAGAAAAAGTGGATCCAGATTTAAACCCTTTAGTTCAATAACGATGAACTGAAGAGGAAATCATAATAATATTTTTCAGGAGGATGATTACATGGTAATCGGACCAAGCACCATTTTATTGATTGTGGCCATCGTAGTAGGTTTTATTCTACTGGCTGTATTATTTACATTCGTACCAGTAATGCTGTGGATTTCAGCCATTGCGGCAGGAGTGAGGATCAGCATCTTCACCTTGATCGGGATGAGGCTCCGCCGGGTTATACCGAGCAGGGTCATCAATCCGCTCATTAAAGCTCATAAAGCCGGGATCAATGTCACCATCAATCAGCTTGAAAGTCATTATCTTGCAGGAGGTAACGTCGATCGCGTCGTGAATGCGCTGATCGCCGCACACCGTGCAAATATTGAATTGACTTTTGAACGCTGTGCAGCGATTGACCTCGCTGGACGTGACGTCCTAGAAGCGGTTCAAATGAGCGTAAATCCGAAAGTGATCGAAACACCATTCATCGCCGGTGTGGCAATGGACGGGATTGAAGTGAAAGCGAAAGCGCGTATCACTGTCCGCGCAAACATTGACCGTCTTGTCGGGGGAGCCGGGGAAGAAACAATCGTTGCCCGTGTAGGTGAAGGGATCGTTTCGACGATTGGTTCATCCGATAATCATAAAAAGGTTCTGGAAAATCCGGATATGATTTCGCAGACCGTTCTTTCCAAAGGACTTGATGCCGGTACTGCATTTGAAATCCTTTCGATTGATATCGCAGATGTCGATATCGGCAAGAATATTGGTGCCGAACTTCAAACAGAACAGGCAGAAGCGGATAAGAACATCGCGCAGGCGAAAGCAGAAGAAAGAAGAGCGATGGCCGTGGCGAACGAACAGGAAATGAAAGCCAGGGTAGAAGAAATGAGAGCCAAGGTTGTGGAAGCGGAGGCAGAAGTGCCGCTTGCTATGGCTGAAGCACTCCGTTCTGGCAATATCGGTGTGATGGATTACATGAACATCAAGAATATCGATGCCGACACTGATATGAGGGACTCCATCGGAAAACTGACGGGTGATAAAAAGGATGGGAAAAATCCGAAAGGTAAATAATATCCCCGGGTGAGAAAGGAGACTTCTCCATGGAAGGACTAATCGTCGCCATCATCATCGGTCTGGTGACAACACTTTTCAACCGGAAGAAAGAAGCGTCTTCTCAGGAAAACAGGCCAAAGCCTAAACCGATATCAACAGGAAGTCCTGCACAGACGTACAGGGAGGAACCCCGGAAGAAACGGGAGCCCGTGCGTGAAGAGCCTGTTTATACTCTTCAGTCACAATTCGAAGAGAAAAAGAAAGATATCGAGAGCCAGTACGCCCAGTTGAAGAAGCAGGAAAGTGGTTACAAAGAACAGATAAAGATGCAGCGCAGCAAGGCGGATGCCAACAATGACAGGAATGATTCTCAATACTCCATTGACTTCGGGAACCAGGATGATATCGTAAAAGGATTCATCTTCTCTGAAGTCTTCGGCCCGCCGCGTGCAAAAAAACCGCAACATCGAAAATAACAGTGATGAATCCCCTTTTCATTTCATAAATATGAGATGAAAGGGGGTTCTTTTTTTATGGCGAAAAATTGGGTGCAGCAAATGCGAAAATGGATGACGCAGACCATGGACCTGCCTGAAGATGTCATGATGGACCTTCCGCGCGTCACAATGATTGGACAAATCCATATCTATATAGAAAACCACCGGGGACTGCTGACGTTCACCGACCGTGAAGTGAGGCTTCTCCTTAAGCAGGGACAATTATTGATCAGAGGGGAACAATTTGTCATCAAGATGATCCTGCCGGAAGAAATACTGCTCCAGGGAAAAATCGTCGAAGTCACTTATTTGGATAACTAGGAGGGACGAATTTGAAGAACCATTGGGTTACCTCATTAAAGGGGAATGTACTCGTGAAAATGGAGGGCAGGCTGATCGAGAGTGTGATCAACCAGCTGCTGCGTTCGGATATATCGGTTTGGAATGTGAAGAGGGCAGGAACGGACACCATTACATTTTATCTATCCTTAGAGGATGTACATAACTTCAGGAGAGCGGTAAGGTCATCAGGATGCAAAGTGACATTCCTCAGGGGGCAGGGAGGGCCGTTCCTCCTTAAACGGGCGTTCAAAAATTCAGGTTTCATCCTTGGCGGCTTATCATTCCTTATCATTGTCATGCTTTTATCAAACATGGTTTGGGGTATTCAAATCAAGGGGGCAGCACCTGAAACCGAGCATAATATCCGAAAAGAACTGACAGCTATGGGAGTCAAGACTGGAAAACTGCAATTCTCGATCCCTGATGTTGAGAATATTCAGCGGGAACTGTCTTCAAGGTTGGATAATATAACCTGGGTCGGTGTCGAATTAAGGGGGACAACCTTTCATTTCCAGGTCGTTGAAAAGAATGCTCCGGAACAGGTTGAATCCACCGGAATTCAGCATATAGTCGCAAAGAAGAAAGCGATTATCGTCGATATGTTCGTGGAAGAAGGGGATCCCCAGGTCAAAGTGAATGATTATGTTCAAAGAGGACAACTTCTCGTTTCAGGGGTGATCGGAAATGAAAAAAAGCAAAAAGGGGTCCCTGCAAAAGCAAAGATAATGGGGGAAACCTGGTATAAAACATCGGTGGAGCTTCCCATGAAAACAGATTTCGTTGTGTTCAGCGGGAACGAGAAAAGAAAGCATTACATTGAAATCGGTTCAATAAGAATTCCTATATGGGGTTTTGGGAACCCTGAATATAAAGAATCAGTGACAGAAGAGATGGAGAAGCCGGTTAAATTCCTGAAATGGGAGCTGCCGATTTCCTACATCGGTCAGAGTATGAAAGAAAAGGAACAAGTCGAAAGATCCTATACAAAGGAACAGGCCGTCCTGGAAGCGAAAGAGCTTGCGAGAAACAACCTGGAATCGAATCTGCCTGATGAAGCAGAAATAATCGGTGAAAAAATTTTGCAAGAAAAGGTGGAGAATGGTAAAGTTAAGGTAAATCTTCACTTTAAAGTAGTAGAAAATATTGCTGAAGGACAACCAATTATCCAAGGAGACTAATGAATGTCAGATGATATCTTAATGAAATTACAGCTGGAAAACCCAAACGAAGCAGTCGCTTTATTTGGCGTTTCAGATTCTCACCTTAAAATAATCGAACAAGAGTTAGGGGTTTCAATTGTAACAAGAGGCGAAGAGTTGCTAGTTTCAGGGAAAGAAGATCAAGCGGGACTGGCCCTTGAGATTTGTGACGTTTTAGTGAGTGTCATCAAGAAAGGCATTAATATCAGCCAGCGGGATGTACTCCATGCCGTACAAATGGGCAAGAACGGCACTTTGGAATATTTCATTGACTTGTATAATGAAGAAATAACGAAGAATGCCAAAGGGAAATCGATTCGCGTAAAAACCCTTGGGCAAAGACAATATATACATGCCATCCGGAAACATGATATGGTCTTCGGCATCGGGCCGGCAGGTACCGGGAAAACGTACCTGGCCGTCGTGATGGCTGTCCATGCATTAAAAACCGGACAGGTAAAGAAAATAATCCTCACAAGGCCAGCGGTTGAAGCAGGGGAAAGCCTCGGCTTCCTTCCCGGGGACTTGAAGGAAAAGGTAGACCCGTATCTTCGGCCGCTGTATGATGCTTTGCATGACGTAATGGGGGCAGAGCATACGGCGCGACTCATCGAAAGAGGGACGATCGAAATAGCACCTCTTGCGTATATGAGGGGGCGGACCCTTGATGATGCATTTGTCATCCTCGATGAAGCCCAGAACACGACGCAGGCACAAATGAAGATGTTCCTGACCAGGCTTGGATTCGATTCGAAAATGATCATTACCGGAGACCGCTCCCAGGTGGATCTGCCGAGGGGCGTACAATCCGGTCTTGTGTCTTCTGAAAGAATCCTAAAAGATGTAAAGGGAATCTCCTTCATCTACCTCGAACAGGCAGATGTTGTGAGGCATCCGCTGGTCGCCAAAATCATCGGTGCCTTCGAAAAAAATGAATAAGAGTTACCCTAAAGATTGGCCAAAGCCCGGATAAAGGGCGGTCAATCTTTTTTTATCACCCGCAGCCAGGTTTTCCGTGATTAGAATAGATATATAAGTTAAAAACTGTTATGATTTTACATATTGGAAGAATGCTATACATCGCACGATCAAACGTGATCCGTTAGATTACAGGGGGTACATTATGCAGACGCACCCATTATTACATAAAATAAGAAAGTTTCTGAGTTACCGCTTATTCACTAATTTAATGTTCATTCTGCTCGGTCTCATCGTGTTTGGCATCCTATACGGCAATGTAAAGCCCAAGCCGCTTGATATCAGCCTTTACGAGGAAGCTCCGTCCACCATTAGGGCGCCTAAGACACTGGAGGATAAAGAAGCCACAGAAAAGAAAAAAGAGGACGCTGCTGCACAGATCGAAAAAGTATACAGCACCAAAGAGGGTGCAGTGGATAATGCAGTCACTCTTGTCAGTTCATTGATCGACAGTGTGATTGTTGTAAAAGAAAAGTTCAAAGAGATCTCCCCGGAGGAGGAAGCGGCCAACCCAAAAAACTCTCAAATCGACAAACAGATTGAAGAACTGAAAAAACGTCTTCCGGACCGCAATGATAATCTTGTGACAAAAACATTGACCGATGAGGTATTGGAGGCCCTGTTGTCTGCGTCTGATACTGAGTTGGAAAGAGTTGAATCCATCGTTACGACACAGCTGCAGGTCATCATGCAGGATAAGGTGAAGGAAGAGGAATTAAAAGAGGCAAGAGTCAATTTAGAGCAGCGGATAAAGAATTTTACGTTTTCCGGCAAATTATCCGATGCTGCTGTTGCTCTCGGGAATGTTGCAATCGAACCGACCGAATATTACGATGAAGAAAAAACGGAGCAGCTGAAAAAACAGGCGGTAAAGGAAGTCCAGCCAGTGAAAGTCATCGATGGTGAAGTCATCGTGGAAGAGGGTGTCTTGGTGACCCCGGCCATTTATGATACATTGAATGATTTCGGCATGGTAGAAGAGGATTTCTCTTTGAAGCCGATCATCGGTCTCATTCTGTTCATTGTCGTGATCATCAGTTCGTTATATTATTTCTTTTACACACTCGAAGTAAAGGAAGAGCAGAAACAGAACTACTTAATATTAACAAGTATCGTATTTGTCATATCACTGCTAATCATGAAGATCACCGGATTGTTGAAGCAGCTTGAAATCAATGATATTGCATTCTTGTTCCCGGCTGCGTTCACAGGTATGATTCTCCGCATCCTTCTCAATGAGCGCATTGCCATGATGATGGTATTTATCATTGCGGCGTGTGCAAGTATTGTTTTCAATGAGGAATTCTCAGGATCCATAGATATCCAGGTTGCGATTTATACCCTGTTCAGCGGTGTTGCAGGAATTATGACCCTCATCAGCCGCAATCAGCGCACAAATGTCCTGCGCGCCGGCATTTATGTTGCATTTGTGAATATGTTGATCATTGCATTCCTGGTCCTTTTGAGCGATGTGTCTTATACGAGCACGGAATACATTTATTATCTTGTATTTGCATTGGTATCGGGGATCGGTTCCTCCATTCTGACCATTGGATTTCTTCCGTTTTTTGAAACAGGATTCGGAATCCTGTCTTCCATGCGGCTGGTGGAGCTTTCAAGTCCGAACCAGCCTTTATTAAAGAAACTGTTGACAGAAGCACCTGGAACCTATCATCATAGTGTAATGGTCGCCAATCTGGCTGAATCAGCCTGTGAAGCCATTGGTGCAAATGGCCTTCTCGCAAGGGTCGGCTGTTATTATCATGACGTTGGAAAATCCAAGCGTCCTCACTTCTTTATCGAAAATCAGATGAATATAGAGAACCCGCATGATAGGATGACTCCCGAAACAAGCAGGACAATCATCATCGATCATGCCACAGACGGTGCGGAGATGCTGCGGAAATACAAGCTTCCGAAAGAAATCATCGATATAGCAGAACAGCATCACGGAACCACCCTTCTGAAATATTTTTATTATAAGGCGAAAGAACAGGGGAAAGATGTAAGGGAAGAAGAATACAGATACCCTGGTCCTAAGCCTCAGACAAAAGAGACTGCAATCATCAATATTGCCGACAGTGTGGAGGCTGCAGTACGTTCCAAGACTTCCCCGACCCAGGAGGAAATCAGGAACCTTGTGGCAGCGATCGTAAAAGACCGCTTGAATGACGGCCAATTCAATGAATGTGATATTTCATTAAAAGAGCTTGAAAAAGTAAAGAAATCTCTTTGCGAGACGTTGAATGGTATTTACCATCCGAGGATTGAATACCCTGAACTTAAAGATAAAGGAGAAGAATAAGAATGACATTATCCATTGACTTTGTAGATGAGACGGGACAATTATCCGACAAAGAGAACGAAATGATCAAAGGGATACTAAATTTTGCAGCCGGGAAAGAGGGAGTGGAGGAAGGCAGTGAGGTTTCAGTGACCTTCGTATCGAATGAACGGATCCGCGAAATCAATCGTGAATACCGTGATAAAGATCAGCCCACCGATGTCATTTCATTTGCCCTTGAGGAAATGGGTGAAGATGAAATTGAAATAGTCGGAGCGGATATGCCGAGGGTCCTTGGTGATATCATCATTTCTGTAGAACGTGCCAAAGAGCAGGCGGAAGAATACAATCATTCTTTTTCTCGTGAGCTGGGGTTTTTGGCCCTGCATGGTTTCCTGCATTTGTTGGGTTATGATCATATGGAAGAAGATGATGAAAAAGTAATGTTCCAAAGACAAAAGGACATCCTCAATGACTACGGGCTTAAAAGGGAGTAAATCCGGGCTTAAACGTCTCCGGAAATCATTTGGACATGCATGGCAGGGAATCACATTTGTATGGTCATCAGAACAGAACTTCAGAATTCATACTGGTGCCGCAGCCGTTGCAATTGCCCTTGGGGTGATGCTTTCCATCTCACTATTCGAATGGATCATCCTCGTGTTACTCATATCAGGAATGATGGCGCTTGAAGCGATGAACACCGCCATTGAAAAAGCGGTCGATCTCGTCACACCCGAGTACCATCCACTTGCCAAAATTTCCAAAGACGCAGCAGCTGGCGCTGTCCTCTTATACGCCATCGGCGCCTTCATCATCGGGTGCATCATTTTCATACCGAAAATTTTATAATAATCATGTTTATCAAAAGAAAAGAGGCTGCACGGAGAAGATTTCTTCGCGCAGGCCTCTATTTAATTTGAAAACGCTCTTATTGTTGTATAGAATAAATTAAGCGCGCATAAACAAGATGCCCTCAAATAGTTTGAATTATCCAACTATTTTATTACAAAATGATAACAGCCCATTTTCTTTTATGAAAAATATAGTAAAATGAATATGTAAGGGTCAAAAGGAGAGTTAATCGAATGAATAAAGAGCAATTAATCCAAGAAGCAAAAGCCGCACGTGAAAAAGCATATGTACCTTATAGCAAATTCCAGGTCGGTGCAGCTCTTCTTACGAAAGATGGAAAAGTATACCATGGCTGCAACATTGAAAATGCAGCATACAGTATGTGTAATTGTGCAGAAAGAACCGCGCTCTTCAAAGCTTACTCAGAAGGCGACAAAGAATTTTCAATGATCGCTGTGGTTGCGGATACGGCAAGGCCGGTACCGCCGTGCGGAGCATGCCGCCAAGTGATTTCCGAGCTTTGTGCGAAGGATATGAAAGTGGTATTGACGAATCTAAAGGGCGATGTTGAAGAATTAACCGTTGCAGAACTGTTGCCGGGAGCGTTTTCGCCGGAGGATTTACATGAATAATAAAGAAAATAACGCAGCATATAAATCGGGATTCATTTCAATCATAGGACGTCCCAATGTAGGTAAATCCACATTTTTGAATCGGGTTATCGGTCAGAAGATCGCCATCATGAGTGACAAACCGCAGACTACACGGAATAAGGTCCAAGGTGTACTGACTACTGATCAATCCCAAATGATATTCATCGATACACCGGGTATTCACAAGCCCAAGCATAAACTCGGCGATTTTATGATGAAAATCGCTCAGAACACCTTGAAAGAAGTAGATATCATACTATTTATGGTAAATGTGGAAGAAGGGCTGGGTAAAGGAGATCAATTCATCATCGAGAAGCTGAAAGGGGTCAAGACCCCGGTATTCCTGATTCTCAATAAAATCGATCAGATCCATCCCGATGAACTGCTGCCCATCATCCAGAAGTACAATGAGCTGTTTCCTTTTGCAGCGACTGTCCCGATTTCGGCGCTTGAAGGCAATAATGTGGAGCATCTCCTTGAATTGATTCAGGAAAACCTCCCGGAAGGGCCGCAATTTTACCCGGCAGATCAAATTACCGATCACCCAGAACGCTTTATCGTATCTGAACTGATCCGGGAGAAAGTACTTCATTTAACCAGGGAAGAAATCCCGCACAGTATAGCGGTAGTCATTGATAAGATGGAAAGAAAAGACGACAGGAATCTCATTGATGTCCTCGCTACGATCATAGTGGAAAGGGATTCACAGAAAGGGATCATCATTGGAAAGCAGGGATCCATGCTGAAGGAAGTAGGGAAGCGTGCCCGCATGGATATCGAAAATCTGCTTGGTTCCAAGGTGTATCTCGAATTATGGGTGAAAGTACAGAAGGATTGGAGAAACCGGTCGTCTAATCTTCGTGACTATGGTTTCAATGATGATGAATATTGATCAATCTAAAAATGTCAAGCGAACATAATTAACAATATTTAGTTCACATGCTTTGCTAAAAAGATGCAAAATCTAATCACAAGAAAGCTTTGAAGTCTTGCTAGTTTAAATCCAGAAAGGTGGGTTTTTGATGTTAGACTTAACTTGGAAAGTGTTTTCGCAAACAGGAAGTATAGACACATATTTACTTTTTAAGGAGCTTGAAAAAGAAAGAGTGGACCAGCCATATCAATTGGAAGAAGAGGTATCGGAGGTCGACTTTCCCCTGACGTAATAGGCTGCTGTCACCCAAGGAATTAAGGGAGGTGGCCAACATTCTGCAGAAGTGTGAAGGAATTGTAATCAGAACGAACCATTATGGTGAGTCTAACAAGATCGTTACGATATACACCAGGGAATTCGGAAAGATCGGATTGATGGCACGAGGGGCAAAAAAGTCCAACAGCCGTCTTTCCGCCGTTTCCCAATTGTTTACATATGGATATTTCTTATTCATTAAAGGCAGTGGTTTAGGGACCCTTCAACAAGGTGAAATTGCGGAATCACTGAGACATGTGAGAGAGGATTTATTCAAGACGGCATATGCCACTTATATCGTGGACCTCCTCGATAAAAGTACAGAAGACAGAAAGCCCAATCCATTTCTGTTTGAATTGTTATATAAGGTGCTTCAGTACCTGAACGAAGAGTACGACCCGGAAATATTGATGTATATTTTTGAAATGAAGATGCTGCCTGTACTTGGATTGCATCCTCACTTGGACGGTTGTTCAGTCTGTGGGGAGACCGAGGGTACATTCGGTTTCTCATTCAAGGAAAACGGATTTATCTGCCATCGGTGTGTCGAGAAGGACCCATATCATCTGCCATTATCGCAGAGCACCGTGAAATTGCTGAGGCTGTTTTATTATTTCGATATAACCCGGCTTGGGAATATCTCCGTTAAAGATGAAACCAAGGCTCAGCTTAAACGGGTAATCAGGACTTATTACGATGAGAATTCAGGGCTGATATTGAAATCCAGGAGATTCCTTGATCAAATGGATAACCTTAAGGACTTATTCTAGTTTTTAAAGCATATTGTGATTTTTTTCCGGCTCTCTGTTGAGGGCCGGTTTTTTTATTGGGGCATTTTTTTGGTTTTTGATTGATGCGGTGGTTAGAGGGGTATTTTGTGATGGGGTTTGTCGAAAAACTGGTAGTTCGCTCATAAATTCTGGATTTCGCCCATAAACTGAAAATTCCGCCCATATATCTGGAATTCCGCTCATAAAATGAAAATTCCGCTCATAAATCGCCGTGCATACCCATTGCAGTATGGTAAAGAGATTCTGTATTTACCGTCGCCTTCTCATAAATGTAAAAAAAGCGCCCAAAAGGATACCCTTTTGAACGCTTCACACAAAAATCAGAACTTGATTTTCTCCATCAAGAAGGATTTCACTTCACTGACCGGCATTCTGACCTGATCCATCGTGTCGCGGTCACGCACTGTGACCTGACCATCTTCCACTGAGTCAAAATCGAAGGTGATGCAGAATGGTGTACCGATTTCATCCTGGCGGCGGTAGCGTTTACCGATGGATGCCGTTTCGTCGAAATCGATCATAAGGTCTTTTGACAACTCTTCATACACTTTGAATGCTTCGTCGGAAAGCTTCTTCGATAAAGGCAGTACCGCCGCTTTGAACGGGGCGAGTGCAGGGTGGAACCGCAGGACTGTTCTTGAATCGTTTTCCAATTCCTCTTCTTCATATGCATCACATAGGAATGCGAGTGTCACGCGGTCAGCACCAAGGGACGGTTCGATGCAGTATGGGACATATTTTTCGTTCGTCTGCGGATCCATATAATGAAAATCTTCATTGGAATGTTCCATATGGCGTTTAAGGTCGAAGTCGGTTCTGTCGGCAACTCCCCAAAGTTCTCCCCATCCGAACGGGAATTTGTATTCGATATCCGTCGTCGCATTGCTGTAGTGGGAAAGCTCTTCTTTATCATGATCGCGCAGGCGCATGTTCTCTTCATTCATTCCCAGGTTGAGAAGCCAGTTTTTACAGAATTCACGCCAGTAAGAAAACCATTCCAAATCTTCGCCGGGCTTGCAGAAGAATTCAAGTTCCATTTGTTCGAATTCACGTGTTCTGAAAGTGAAGTTACCTGGGGTGATTTCATTCCTGAAGCTTTTTCCTACTTGTGCAATACCGAATGGCATCTTTTTACGCATGGAGCGCTGGACATTTTTGAAGTTTACAAAGATACCCTGAGCTGTTTCAGGACGCAGGTAAATTTCATTTGTAGACGATTCTGTTACTCCCTGGTGTGTCTTGAACATTAAATCGAATTGACGGATTTCCGTGAAATTGTCACTTCCGCAATCCGGGCACTTGATATCGTGTTCTTTGATGATCTCTTCCATTTTATCGAATGGAAGGCCGTCGACGATCATTTCAATGCCTTTCTCTTCAAGCGCATTTTCAATGATTTTATCTGCGCGGTGACGTGTCTTGCATTCTTTACAGTCGATCATCGGGTCATTGAAGTTTCCAACGTGTCCTGAAGCGACCCATGTTTGCGGGTTCATCAGGATGCTGGCGTCAAGTCCTACATTATAAGGTGATTCCTGGACGAATTTCTTCCACCATGCTTTTTTGATGTTGTTTTTAAGTTCTACGCCAAGTGGACCGTAATCCCAAGTGTTGGCGAGGCCCCCGTAGATTTCGGAGCCAGGGAATACAAATCCGCGGTGTTTTGCTAAATTTACTACTTGTTCCATTGACATATAAGTCACTCCTTTTTGATAGTTCACTCTTTTATAATCGCTGTTGATTTCCGTGCAAGACTTCGCTTACAGCGGGTGACCTCGAGCCTCCATGGCTTCGCCTGTTCTCCCGCAGGAGTCTTCGCCTAGCACTCCAATTCAACAGCTGGATCCGGTGTGATCACTAAAATTCACTACCGGGCCCTTGAGTTGAGAAAATAAAAAAAGCTCGTCGCTAGGCTAAGCCTAGGGACGAGCTTGTAACTCGCGGTTCCACCCTAGTTGATATACGCTTTTAGTCCGTCGTATACCCACTTTAGATTAGATCAGCTCAGGACTGCCGTTTCCCTGCTTTCCGGGCTTTCACCATCCCCGGTCGCTTTAGTCTGCAAGTACTTATGTATCCTTCTAAGCCTCTATATGGTTGTAAGATGAAGATATTTTATCATGAAGGCGTTGAAATAACAACTCCAACCGCTGCAAAGATAAAACATTTGATGTTTTTATTAAAAAAAGCTACTCTTTGATAATATGCATAGTGTTGTCACGAAGAGAAGACAATATACTCTTTTCATTTTCTGTAAATAGTATATAATATTTATTATAAAGTATGACATTAATCGTTTGTTCGTTAGGTGGTGAGTAACAATCGAACTAAATAAAAGGCAAGAACATATTTTGCAGATCGTTAAAGACAATGGACCGATTACCGGGGAACAGATCGCCGACCAGTTAAACCTTACAAGGGCAACGCTCAGACCCGACCTCGCTATTCTGACTATGGCGGGTTATTTGGATGCCAGGCCGCGTGTCGGCTATTTTTACACAGGTAAAACGGGTACTCAGCTCTTGACAGAAAACCTGAATAAAATTTATGTTAAAGACTATCAATCCATTCCCGTCGTAGTGAATGAGAATGTGTCGGTTTATGATGCCATTGTTACAATGTTCCTGGAGGACGTAGGGACTTTATTTGTGGTGGATGCTAATACATATCTTGTTGGTGTATTATCCAGGAAGGATCTCCTGCGTGCAAGTATTGGGAAGCAAGAACTCAGCACGCTGCCGGTGAATATCATAATGACGAGGATGCCCAATATCACGACTTGTGAAAAAGACGATTTGTTGATTTCGGTGGCAAAGGATCTCATTCATAAACAGATTGATTCAGTACCGGTAGTGAAGAAAACAGAAAACGGGGACATGGAAGTCACCGGAAGGGTCACGAAGACCAACATTACAAAAGCATTTGTTGCACTTGCAGAAGAAGAGTAGAAGGTGGTGAACGATCGTGAAAGAACCGATTATTTATGTTGTTTCCGACTCGGTGGGTGAGACTGCTGAATTAGTAACTAAAGCGGCCATTAGTCAATTTAATGGTTCCAATACGGTCATCAAACGCTTTCCGTATATTGAGGACTTTGAAAATATCGATGAAGTCATTTCCCTTGCGAAACTGAATCAGGGACTGATTGTCTACACGCTTGTAAAGCCGGACATGAGGGCCTATATTAAAGAGCAGGCTGAAAAAGAAGAGCTTTACGCTTTTGATATCATCGGTCCCTTGATGGATACGTACCAGACCATTTATGAAAAAGAACCCTTATTCGAACCTGGTACAGTAAGAAAGCTTGATGATGATTATTTCAAAAAAGTGGAAGCGATCGAGTTTGCTGTGAAATATGATGATGGCAGGGATCCAAGAGGCATCCTTAAAGCGGATATCGTCCTTGTCGGGGTATCAAGAACAAGCAAGACCCCTCTTTCCCAGTATCTTGCGCATAAGCGGTTCAAGGTGGCGAATGTCCCGCTGGTCCCCGAAGTGGATCCTCCTGAAGAACTTTTCAAGGTTTCACCTAAGAAGTGTTTTGGATTGAAGATCTCTCCTCAGAAGCTGAATACAATCAGGAGAGAACGGCTGAAATCACTGGGTCTGAATGATGAGGCGAGTTATGCCAATATCAGGCGCATAGAAGAAGAGCTGACTTACTTCGAAAAGATTTCCGAGCGGATGGGATGTCACGTGATCGATGTGACCAACAAAGCTGTGGAAGAAACAGCGAATATCATCACAAATATCTATCAGCGTACAAATAACTCCTAATCAAGAACGATCCTGTCCCATTTATGGTTAGGATCGTTCTTTGCTTTTGTTTAAAAGAGCCAAAAAAATCTTTTGGGTAAATTAGTGGTCAAACTTGTCCGATTGTACTATAATAAAAAATTGTGATAAAAATATTTAAAATAGGTTTAGACTAAAGTCTTAAGGAATAAACTAATTATTGTGATATGTCAAGCCTCGTCTCAAATTTTTTTCGATATTCTACCTGAATTCCCGGGAAAAGTTCCTGAGGAGAGAAGGATAATGCGGAGTGATGTAGAATAGTTAGTAATAGCAAATTAAAATCTACAGTTTTTGTAGATGCCGATGCTTGCCCGGTCAAACAGGAAATCATCCGGATTTCCGGTGGTTTTGGTTTTGAAGTGGTTTTTGTTGCTTCCCATGCCCATAGGAAGAATAACCCTGACCAAGGGAGATGGGTTTATGTGGACAGTGAGAAAGAAGCAGCAGATCTTTATATCATGAACCACGTCCGGACAAACGATATTCTGGTGACACAGGATATTGGACTCGCAAGCTTGGTGCTGCCGAAAAAAGTTTATGTCTTATCCCCCAGGGGAAAGGTTTACAGAGAAGAGAGCATCGTGACAGCGCTCGATTATCGTTACGTGGCAGCGAAGGAAAGACGGAAAGGGAATTATGGTAAAGGGCCAAAGCCTTTTACGGATGATGACCGGAAAGGATTTTCTGCGCAGTTCGAGAAAATTTTGTCGAAGATTGCAGGAGAATGATCATTCATATCGAATGCATTAAGAGGGAAAAGAGAACCAGGTGATATACAGTGTCTGATAGAATCCCTGAAGAAACAATAAATAAAATCCTATCCTCTACGGATATCGTAGATGTTGTCAGTGATTATGTGCAGCTTAAGAAGCAGGGCCGTAATTATTTCGGCCTGTGTCCTTTTCACGGGGAAAACACACCATCCTTCTCTGTATCGCCGGACAAACAAATTTTTCATTGTTTTGGCTGCGGAGCTGGGGGAAATGCCTTTACATTCCTGATGGACGTAGACGGCCTGTCATTCGTTGAAGCGGCACGGAAGCTCGGAAGCAAGATCGGGGAAGAAATTTCTGTCCCTTCTGCTTCCGGTGAACAGGAAGCGCCGCCCCGGGAAGATGAAAAGCAGATGCTTCAGGCCCATGAGCTGTTAAGTAAATTTTACCATCATCTCCTCTTAAATACAAAGGAGGGTCAGGAAGCTCTTGAATATTTACTTTCAAGGGGTTTCACGACAGAGAGTATCAGCAAGTTCCAGATTGGCTGGTCCTTGCCAAGCTGGGATTTCACAGTCAAGTTCCTGCAAAAGAGAGGGTACTCGCTCGATTTGATGGAAGCAGCCGGATTATTGGTCAGAAGGGAAAAAGATCAATCATTCCTCGACCGTTTCAGGGGAAGGATCATGTTCCCCATTACCAATCCTAAAGGGAAAGTAGTAGGGTTTTCCGGCAGGAGCCTTCATTCCGATGATGAGCCTAAATACCTGAATAGCCCTGAAACCAAGATTTTCAACAAAAGCCGCATTCTTTATAATTTTCATGAGTCAAGGACGATCATTAGAAGGAAGCAGCAAATCATCCTTTTCGAAGGCTTTGCAGACGTGATATCCGCAAGCGGTGCTTCTGTTGAAAATGGTGTAGCCACAATGGGAACATCATTGACAGAAGGACAGATTGGATTGATCAAGCGTCTGACCGACTCCGTTGTGATATGTTACGATGGTGATTCCGCCGGTGTGGAAGCTGCGTTCAGGGCGGGTAATCTGCTCCTCAATCACCAGTTATCCATACGGGTGGCGATGATACCGGAACGTCTGGACCCTGATGACTACATTTCAAAGTATGGCAAAGAGAAGTTTCAACAGGATGTAATAGGGGCCAGCTTGACGTTTATGGCATTTAAGCTTAGGTACTATAAGCTGAATAAAAATCTGAATGATGAAGGAGACCGCCTTCAGTATATAGAAGACATACTTAAGGAAATCATCCATCTTACGAACGCAGTCGAAAAGGACTATTACCTTAGATATCTGGCAGAAGAGTTCGGTGTTTCTTTAGAAGCCCTCCAGCAGCAGCTTGCTGAGATAGGCGCCCTGAAGGGGAATTCAAAACCTGCCAAGAAGGCTCCGGCACCGAAGCCCTATCGTCCCAACGTGCAGACAAAACTTCTGCCTGCATATCAGACTGCGGAAAGACGTCTCATTGCATATATGCTTAAAGATCCCAATATAGCTTTTAAGGTTCAGGACTGGCTTGACGGCACCCACCTTAATATTGATGAGCATCAAGCCATTATAACTTATTTATTCGGTTATTATGAGGAAGGGTTGCCCCCGGGGACCAGTTCTTTCATAGGGTTCCTGCCAGATGAACGGCTGAGGAGGATTGTCACAGAAATTGAAATGATGTCCATCAGCGAAGAATGCACGGATCAAGAGCTGCTGGATTATGTGCAATCCGTCTTAAAACATCAAAAGATGTTGAGGATAAAAGAAAAAGAAACCGAAAGAAAAGAAGCACAGAGGCAAAATGATTACCGCAAAGAAGCACAAATAGCAATGGAAATCTTGCAGTTGCGTAAGTCTTTATAACGTTGTTCAAGGAAGTTGGAAGGAGGGGAACAAATGGCTGAAAAGTCCGCGCGTTCCAAACAAATAGCGTCTGAATTATCTGTTGATCAGGTGAAAGAATTCTTAGTGAATCAAGGAAAGAAAAGAGGCGTCCTTACTTACGAGGATATCGCTGATAAGCTGTCCGGTTTTGAATTGGACTCAGATCAAATGGATGAATTCTACGATCACTTAGGTGAGCAGGGTGTAGAAATCATTAATGAGAATGAAGAAGATGACGATCCGGGTGCCAATGAACTGGAGAAAGAAGAAGAGGAAGAATTCAACTTAAATGATTTAAGTGTCCCTCCGGGAGTTAAGATAAATGACCCCGTCAGAATGTACCTGAAGGAAATCGGAAGAGTCGATCTACTGTCCGCAGAAGAAGAAATCAATCTTGCGAAAAGAATCGAAGATGGAGATGAAGAAGCCAAGCGCCGCCTGGCAGAAGCAAACCTTCGTCTTGTAGTCAGCATCGCCAAGAGATATGTAGGCCGTGGAATGCTATTCCTTGACCTGATTCAAGAAGGGAATATGGGCCTGATTAAAGCAGTGGAAAAATTTGATTACCGTAAAGGTTATAAATTCAGTACCTATGCAACATGGTGGATCCGCCAGGCGATCACCCGCGCCATTGCAGACCAGGCAAGAACAATCCGTATCCCTGTTCATATGGTCGAAACGATTAATAAATTGATCCGTGTCCAAAGACAATTGCTTCAGGACCTCGGACGTGAACCGTCACCAGAGGAGATTGCCGAGGAAATGGATCTGACTCCTGAAAAAGTAAGGGAAATCCTAAAGATTGCACAGGAGCCTGTGTCCCTTGAAACCCCGATCGGAGAAGAAGATGACTCTCATCTCGGAGATTTCATTGAGGATGCAGAAGCTCAGTCTCCTTCCGAGCATGCTGCTTATGAATTGCTGAAAGAACAATTGGAAGATGTTCTTGATACTCTAACCGACCGTGAGGAAAACGTCCTTCGTTTACGCTTTGGGCTTGATGATGGAAGAACCCGTACTCTCGAGGAAGTTGGAAAGGTATTCGGAGTAACACGGGAACGTATTCGTCAGATAGAAGCGAAAGCACTTCGTAAATTGCGCCACCCGAGCCGCAGTAAACGACTGAAGGATTTCCTGGAATAGAATCCCCAACCTCTGCCATGCAAATGGCAGAGGTTTTTTGTTGGATTTTAAAGGAATTATCCTGAGTTTTGACGAATAGAACAGAAAGGTCAATTCTCAGAAAGTGAGTTCACTATGTCTAAATCTAAACATGATAGAGAAGCTGTGATTGTCAATGAGATCAAATTTTGGAAGCAGAATAATATGCTTCCTGATCAATATTGCGACTACTTGCTGGCACTGTATACAAATGGCAATCAACCTGTTCAGGATACCGCTTCGGATAAAGGGAACAGAAATCACCGCCTCACCGTCATCCTGCTTTCAGCTTTCATCATTTCATTTTCATTATTTGTCATTTATTTTACTGAATTGTCAGTCGTTTTGCAAACAGCGATTTTGACAGGTTTTGTCGTATTATTAATTGGAATGCGAATTTATTATACTAAGAAAAAATTCTCGACTCCATTTATTCGTATTGCTGCAGCTTTTCTCATTCTGATTCTTTCCTTGAATATTTCGGACTCTTTGTTTGAAGGTGCCCGGTCAGTGACCTATGCTGTGTTGTTTTTAAACTGTATATCTTGGATGATACTTGGATTGAAGCGAAAGCTGATTTATTTCACATTATCTGGAGCACTGGGTATTCTAATCATCCTGTTTTCTATATTACAATAACTTCTGAATTTTAAAAAGTTTTTTAAAGTTGAGAAAATTCACCATTCCCTCTTATAATAGGAATGAGAGCGCATTCATAGAAATGTTGACAGGCTTGCGCGATTAACAGTCTGGGTCAAATCAGGCTTTCATTCATCAAGTTAATACAAGGGGGATAAGGATGAATTTTGACTTAACGCAAGAACAGGCAATGATTAAAAAAACAATCCGTGAATTTGCCGAGGAGGAAGTTGCTCCCGGCGCATTGGACAGGGACCGCACCAAGGAGTTTCCAAAAGAAATCTTTAAAAAGCTGGCTGATTTGGGAATGATGGGCCTTCCATTTCCGGAGGAATACGGAGGTGCAGGGGCGGATACAGTCAGCTTTGCGATTGTGACGGAAGAGTTGAGCAGGGCATGTGCTTCTACCGGAATCACTTATTCCGCACATATTTCATTAGGCGGCGCACCAATCAATTTGTTCGGTACTCATGAGCAAAAGGAAAAGTATCTTACTCCGATTTGTACAGGGGAATCCTTCGGAGCCTTCGGGTTGACGGAACCCAATGCAGGGTCCGATGCAGGGGGGACACAAACCACTGCGGAGGATAAAGGGGATAGTTGGGTGATCAACGGTAACAAATGTTATATTACCAATGCAAGCTATGCTGACCACCTAGCGCTGACTGCAATCACAGGCAGGGAAAACGGCAGGAAAGAGATAAGTGCAATTATAGCGCCAACCAAGGCAAAGGGCTTCACTGTGATTGACAACTACGAAAAAATGGGACTGCATTCTTCCAATACAACTGAATTGGTACTTGAAGATGTCGAAGTTCCAAAAGAGAACCTCCTGGGTAAACGCGGGGAAGGATTTAAACAGTTCCTTGTCACACTTGACGGCGGCCGCATCGGTATCGGTGCAATGGCTGTGGGTGTCGCCCAGGCTGCATTCGAGAAAGCATTGCAATATTCCAAGGAAAGGAAACAGTTCGGAAAGACCCTTTCCGAGTTCCAGGTCACCCAGTTTAAACTGGCAGATATGGCAATGAAAATCGAACTTGCCCGCAATATGGTCCACAAAGCTGCATGGCTGAAGGATCAAGGAAGACCTTTCTCTAAAGAAGCGTCCATGTGCAAGCTGTATGCATCTGAAATCAGCATGGAAGTGGCCGATGAAGCAATCCAGATCCATGGTGGGTACGGTTACATGAAAGAATATCACGTCGAAAGATACTTGCGTGATGCCAAGCTGCTCGAAATAGGTGAAGGGACATCCGAAGTCCAGCGGATGGTCATCTCCCGCCTCATCGGGGTCAATAACTAATCACCACCATCAATAGAGCTTCAGGCTGCCTAACAGCAACTTGCAGCTCTTTTGTTTTATTAGTTCTTTATAAAGTGCAATGTTTCTATTTATTCTATTAAGAAGAACATTTTGCAGCTAGATGGATGCTGCAGTTTTGTTATTCAGCGATTCCAGCTATTGGTTGGAGTGGGGAGGCTCACGGGTCACCCGCGGAAAGCGAAGCCCTTCACGGAAACCAACAGCGGTTATTGAAAGTACACTCTAAGATAGTGAGGACAATAAAAACAAACAAATGTGTCTAATTTGTGAGAAAGATGGAAAAGTTAATCTATAGGACTTTTCCTTTGTCCCTTTTTAAAGTAAAATATAAGGTGTTTACTAGCACTATTTTGGATGTTGTACATAAAGGAGGTTAAATCATGAATCGTAATCCAATCATTCCATTCATTCTGATCATGGCTATGGGGATCGGCCTTGTATTCTTCATGTCTCTTGAAGGCCTGAACAATGCTGATGAAAAAGCGAAAGAAGCGGAACACGGCGAAAAAGCAGGCGGAGAAGGCGAAAAGGCTTCAAGCGGCGAATTCGACCCGGAACAAGCATACAAGGACAACTGTCTGTCTTGTCACGGCGGAAACTATGAAGGCGGCATGGGTCCTGCCCTAAAAGGAACGGACAAATCTGTTGATGAGATCAAAGAGATCATCAAGAACGGTAAGTCTCCGATGCCGGCAGGCCTGATTGCAGACGAAAACATCGATGCAATGGCTGAGTGGGTCAAATCACTTAAATAATGTATACGCTTAAAAGGTTCTTTGTCTCTTGGGGCAAAGGGCTTTTTTTATGGAAGAAAGTCAGATAGAATGTAAAACATACATACTAAGTAGTAAATCAAAGACAAAAAGGTGAAGTCATGAATATCGAACAATTATCCAAACGTTTAGAAACGGTCGTTTCATATATACCGGAAGGATCCAGAATTGCTGATATCGGATCAGATCACGCTTATCTTCCCTGTTTTGCAGTGAGAAGAGGAATAGCCGAAACTGCCATAGCAGGCGAAGTCGTGAAAGGACCGTATTTGTCCGCAGAGAAGCAGGTGAAAGATGCCTGTCTGCAGGATAAAATCGAGGTCAGGCTCGGCAATGGGCTCGAGGTCATTGCACCTGGAGAAGTGGACTGTATTACGATAGCAGGGATGGGCGGAGCTCTTATCGCTTCTATATTGGAAGATGGAAAAGATAAGCTTGCGTCTGTGAAAAGGCTGATCCTGCAGCCGAATGTCAGTGCCAGATCGATTCGGGAATGGCTCCTTGAAAACGGCTGGGAGCTGACTGCCGAAGAAATACTCGAGGAAGACGGCAAGGTGTATGAAATTCTGACTGCCGACAGGGGCGAACCTGAACGCCCATACTCAAGCGGCGAACGCCAAAAAGAACTTCTGCTCGGTCCTTTCTTAATGCAGGAACGAAATGATTCGTTCAGTAAGAAATGGACTCAGGAGAGTGCCCAGTGGAAAAACATTCTTTCCAACATGGAAAAAGCAGAGCAAACAGATGCACTGAATGAAAGAAAAGCGGAATTAATTCACAAAATTCAAATGGTTGAGGAGGCTCTTTCCAAATGAAAACGGTCAACGGACACGAAATCATTCAACTCTTCGAAGAGTTTTCCCCGAAACATCTGGCAGAAGAGGGAGACCCGATCGGTCTGCAGATAGGAAAACTGAATGAGAAAGTGGAAAATGTCATGATTACATTGGATGTACTTGAGAATGTCGTGGATGAAGCCATTAAAAACAATGTGAAGCTGATCATTGCCCATCATCCTCCATTGTTCAGGCCGCTCAAGTCCCTCCACACCGACACCTATCAAGGGAGAATGATCGAGAAGTTGATCAAGCATGATATTGCTGTTTATGCAGCCCATACAAACCTGGATGTGGCTGCAGGAGGGGTTAACGATCTTCTTGCAGATGCCCTGAACCTTCAAGAAACCTCTATATTGCTTCCAACACATTCTGAACAACTGAGAAAGCTCGTTGTATATGTTCCGAAGGAGAACAGTGAAGAGCTGAGGAATGCACTTGGCAAAGCGGGTGCCGGTCACATCGGGAATTACTCTCACTGCAGCTTTTCGACAGAAGGAACGGGCAGATTTTTGCCAGGTGAAGGAACAGTTCCCCATATCGGTCAGAAGGGGAAACTTGAAGAGGTCGGTGAAGAAAAGATCGAAACGATCTACCCCCGATCACTTGAAAAAAGGATACTGAAAGCGATGTTCACTCAACATCCTTACGAAGAAGTCGCTTATGATATTTATTCCCTTGAAAATAAAGGAGAAGTCCTCGGGCTTGGAAGGATAGGAAAGCTCCAGGAGGCAGTTCCACTGAAACAATTTGCAGCGGCCGTTAAGGAAACCTTCGGCATGGACGGAATCAGGGTCATCGGTGATATGGAAGCGAAAGTGAGTAAAGTCGCCGTTCTCGGCGGAGATGGGAACAAATTCATTTCTGCAGCCAAACGGCAGGGAGCAGATGCATTTGTTTCCGGTGATATCTACTATCACACTGCCCATGATGCCATGATGATGGGGCTTAATATCGTGGATGCCGGCCATCACATTGAGAAGGTCATGAAGGATGGGGTTGCGGAGTATTTGGCAAAAAAATCTGCAGAAAAGGGATATATCGTAAATATATTCGCCTCAAAGGCAAATACGAACCCATTTACATTCATGTAATTCTAATAGAAATCCCCCCGGCATACTTGCCGGGGGGATTTCTGATGTCTTAGCTTAGCTTGGATTTCTTTACCTTTGGAAGGATTTTATTCAACGGGACACTATTTTCCCTTGTCCAGGTCGTTTCATCTTCCGGGTCGAACGCCTGGAGGAATTTGATGACTTCTTTCACGATTGGCGTAGGAGTCGAAGCCCCGGCCGTGACCGCTGCGACTTTTGCCGATTTGAGCCATTCGATATCGAGTTCACTGATATCTGAAATCCTGTAGGCGGGTGTTCCTGCAATTTCTTTGGATACCTGTGCGAGCCGGTTTGAGTTATTGCTCTTGGGATCGCCGACGACGATCAGCACATCTGCATCTCCTGCCTGTTCCGCGACCGCTTCCTGACGAACCTGGGTAGCGAGGCAGATTTCCTTATGCAGTTCAACATGCGGGAACATCTCTTTCACTTTATCCATTGTGTCAAGGACATCCCACTGGCTCATGGTCGTCTGATTGGTCACGATGATCTTGTCATTAACAATGGACAATTTTTCTACATCTTCAGCCGTTTCGACCAAATGGACGATATCGGGAGCGACACCCACTGCGCCTTCCGGCTCCGGATGCCCCTTCTTGCCGATGTAGATGACATCATATCCTTCGGCTTGTTTGGCACGGATGAGGTCATGTGTCTTCCTGACATCGGGACAGGTGGCATCGAGGGTGACAAGGCCTTTTTTCCTTGCGATTTCCTTCACTTCGGGCGAGACGCCGTGGGCAGTGAAGATGACGGTCCCTTCATTCACCTGCTCGATGATTTCTTTTCGGTTTTTCCCGTCGAGCGTTATGATGCCTTCTTCTTCAAATGCATCGGTGACGTGCTTGTTGTGAACGATCATTCCCAGTATATAAATAGGACGAGGCAGCGATTTATCAAGCGCGGCGTTTCTTGCAATGACCATTGCATCCACCACACCGTAGCAGTAGCCCCTCGGAGTTATCTTAATAATATCCATCTATGAAAATCCTCCTACTTGAGAAAAGGTTGTGATTCTATTATATAGGAGAATGGGTTATCTGACAAAGAGAAGGGGCATGCAGTTTCTAGTGTAAAAAGAAAAATCCCTGCAAACAGGCGTGCCTGAGGGATTGGACCTTATATATATAATTTGGGCTTTGAGCTTCCTTTTGAATGTTTTTCCTTTGGGTTCTCAGCCGATCCTTCTGCTGATTCCGTTTTTTTCTTTGCTTTTTTCTTTTTCTTCTTTAATGGTTTTTCATCTGTTGGCTCCAAGCTGTCTTTCTCATCAGCTTGTTCTTTTTGGCCGTCTCCTGAAGAAGCGTCCTCTGACGAAAAGTCCTTGATTCCCCGGTAAAGCTTCCACAGTGCCGGTATATTCTTCACCATGGGGCCGTACTGTGAAATCATCGGGCCGAATTGCTGGGCTGCATTCAGGACCTGCTGAGTATTTGAGAGGAAAGAAGTAATATTCCCGGGATTAAGCAGGCTGCCGATTGTTGAAGCTCCCGCTGCCCCTGCAGCCGGTCCCCGTTCGAATCCTGATGCTGCACCTGCCGAATCCCCCCTGCTGAATTGCTGAAGGATGTTTCCCTGGCCTTGGCCAGTGTTCCGGTCACCTTTTTTTAGTATTTTCGCCAGGAGTCCTCCTCCGCGTCCTCTTCTCTGGCCCCCGCCCATACCTTGCATATTCATGGGCGGCCGTCCCTGCTGGCCCATGAATCCATTCATAGGCGGTCCCATCTGAAAGGGAGATGGCTGGGCGTTCCCCATCCCGTAAGGATGTTGATTTCTCATTTCACGCTGCTGGCCGAACGGTCTTCTTCCCACACCCCGGGGCATCACTCCGAAAGGGCTGCCCTGCTGCTGGTTCTGCATTCTCATTCGTAATCTAGGCGGCATGCTGCCTGCCTCCTTTCGCTGAAAATATCTTATGTCATTATAGAGTATGCAAGTTGCGGAAAAAGGGGATTGAGTCAAAGTGGGTGAATCTCTGAAAGTGTAACTAGATGTTTTGGGAAAAGTTTATTATAATGATTAGATGTTCTTTAAAATATAACGACGACTACTTACGTTTAAATAAAAGAATATTATTAATAAGGAGATGAAACTGATGAAAAAGAATTTATTTCTGGAATATGATTTTAAACCCTTTATTATAGGGGCGATAGAAGAATTGGGTTTCTATGAACCGACTGAGATCCAGAAGAAAATGATTCCCTTGATCCTGAAGGGGCAGAGTGCGATCGGACAATCACAGACAGGAACAGGAAAGACACACTCCTATCTGCTGCCTATCATTGAAAAGACAGATGCATCCGCCGAACAGGTACAGGCTGTCATCACGGCACCGACAAGGGAGCTTGCTCAGCAGATTTATACAGAAGTCCTGAAACTCACGAAAAACAGCGAAATCACTTCCCGCTGCTTTATCGGCGGGACGGATAAACAAAGGATGATTGAAAAACTGAAGACCCAGCCGCACATCGTGGTCGGTACTCCCGGGCGCATCAATGACCTTGTGAAGGAGCAGGCGCTGTTTGTGCACACTGCTTCCATGCTCGTGATTGATGAAGCAGACCTTATGCTTGATATGGGCTTTATTGAAGATGGCGATCAGATCGCCGCCAAAATGCCTGAAAAGCTGCAAATGCTGGTTTTCTCTGCAACCATCCCTGAAAAACTGAAGCCTTTCTTGAAAAAGTACATGGAAAATCCACAGTATGCCCACGTGGAACCGGAACGGATTTCGGCTAAGAACATCGAGCACATCATCATTCCGAAGAAAAGCCGTGATAAAGTGAATGTCCTTTACGATCTTTTAGTGGAAATCAACCCATATTTAGGGATCGTTTTCACTAATACAAAGTCGAAAGCGGATGAAGTGGCCAATGCCTTGATCACAAAAGGGCTGAAAGTCGGCAGGATACATGGCGATCTCTCCCCCCGCGAGCGGAAGAAGATGATGAAGCAGGTGCGCAACCTTGATTACCAATATATCGTTGCGACTGATCTTGCTGCCAGAGGGATCGATATTGAAGGTGTCAGTCACATCATCAATTTTGAACTTCCACAGGATCTGGATTTTTATGTGCATAGATCCGGCCGTACAGCAAGAGCGGGTAATTCAGGAATTGCATACACGATTTATGAGCCGTCTGATGAAGATGCATTGAACCGTCTCGAAAAAATGGGGATCTCTTTCAAAAACATGGAACTGAAAAAGGGTGAATGGATAGAGCTCCCGGCATTGAATAAGAGAAAAAGCCGCCAGAAGACAGGGGCGGATGAAGTTGATGTAAAAGCAAAATCCCTTGTACGAAAACCAAAGAATGTAAAGCCTGGTTACAAAAAGAAAATGAAATACAAGATGGAACAAATCAAAAAGAAAGAAAGAAGAAAGAAAAACAGAAGCAAATAAGTCATATGACGTGATTCATTTTCACTCATTCGATAAAATGGACGAAGAGATTTTCTTAGGAGTTGAGGAGAATGGTTAAGATTGGATCGCACGTTTCGATGAGCGGGAAGAAGATGCTGCTTGCCTCGAGTGAGGAAGCTGTATCCTATGGTGCCAATACGTTTATGATTTATACCGGTGCACCTCAGAATACAAGAAGGAAGAAAATCGAGGATTTGAATATTGAAGCAGGCCTTCAGCACATGAAGGAAAACAATATTCAAGATATTGTTGTACATGCCCCTTATATAATCAATATCGGGAATACAACCAATCCGGCGACCTATGAATTGGGTGTTAATTTTCTCAGGTCTGAAATCGACCGTACCGAAGCGCTCGGTGCTGGTCAAATCGTTCTTCATCCCGGTGCCCATGTTGGTGCCGGAGCAGATAAAGGGATCGCCAGAATCATTGAAGGGCTGAATGAAGTATTGACGAAAGATCATACTGTTCAAATTGCCCTTGAAACCATGGCTGGCAAAGGATCTGAATGCGGAAGGTCCTTCGAAGAACTCGCTCAGATCATTGAGGGAGTGGAACTCAATGACAGGCTGTCGATCTGTTTCGATACATGCCACACCCATGATGCAGGGTATAACATAGTGGAAGATTTCGATGGTGTATTGGAAGAATTCGATAAGATCATCGGAATTGACAGACTTAAGGTCCTTCACATCAATGACAGCAAGAATCCGACAGGTGCGAGGAAAGACCGTCATGAAAATATCGGTTTCGGACATATCGGTTTCAAGGCATTGAACTATATCGTCCACCATCCACAGTTGTCAGAGGTGCCGAAGATTCTCGAGACGCCTTATGTAGGGGAAGATAAGAAAAATAAGAAGGCACCGTACAAATTTGAGATTGATATGCTCCGCAATCAGCAATTTGATGAAGACGTATTGACTAAAATCGAAAATCAATAATGTTAAGGAGGCTCTTCTTTTATTGAAGCAGCCTCCTTTTTAAGTATTTATCTGATCAGCTGCAGGAAAAGCTGATTGATTTCTCTTGCTTTGGAAGGACCGATCACTTTAGCGAGATCCTTCACCAGTTTACTCCTGCCGGCTTCATCAAAGATATTGATGTTCTTCCCTTTGACTTTATCAACAATTGCATCTGCCTGCTTAGTGGTCAAAGAAACATTGTATTGATTGGCATACTTCAGCAATTCTGCACGGTTGATCGTATTGATCTTATGATTGATCACATTTTGTAATAATTTCATCCATATCACTCCTCAAAAAATACATATGTGACTTCAGTGAAGAAAGTGACATTTTTTTATAGGAGAAAAAGAGAAAACGTGAAACGGTACTGTTTACAATCATTTTCCCGTATTGTATACTTTCCTAAGTGCTTTAAATCGTAATGATTCTTAAAAAGAGAGTTGAAAATAATGGGACAAAATCAAACTCCTATAATAAAAATAGAAAACCTGAGTTATAAATACGATCGTGAACGGGTTCTGGAAGATATAAATCTTTCCATCCCGCAGGGGGCGTTCCTCGGCATTGTCGGTCCGAATGGTTCCGGTAAATCGACTTTATTGAAACTCATGCTCGGTTTATTGAAAGTGAAGCAGGGGAATATCGCATTATTCGGTACCCCGCAGCAAAAATTCAGGCAGTGGGACCGCATCGGATTTGTCTCTCAAAAAGCAAACAGTTTCAATACCGGCTTTCCTGCAACAGTACAGGAAGTCGTGGCCAGCGGCTTATCAAAAAAAGCCGGATTGTTCAGAAGGGTGTCTTCGAACTACCGGAAAGATATCGCGGAAGCAATCGAATCAGTGGGCATGACACCTTTTACAAAGAGAAACATCGGGGAATTATCCGGCGGCCAGCAGCAGAGGGTATTCATTGCGCGGGCTCTTGTCAGCAAGCCGGATGTATTGATCCTTGATGAGCCCACAGTCGGTGTGGACAGCAAAAATGTCCAGCATTTTTATGATATGCTCGACCATTTAAATAAAGATTTGGGGATTACACTGCTATTGGTGACACATGATATCGGCTCCATTTCGAATAAAGTGACACATGTGGCGTGCTTGAATAAACATCTCCATTTTCACGGGCCGACGGAAGAATTTGAACAGCTTAGAGAAGGTGAGATGTCTTCGTTTTATGGGCATGATGTCCACTTTCTGCAGCACGAACACCATTGATAGGAGGAAAAGCGGGTGCTTCAGGCAATTTTTCAATATGAATTTTTACAAAATGCTTTCCTTACAGGAATCCTGATTGGAATCATCGCTCCGCTGTTAGGGGCGTTCATTGTGGTGAGGAGACTTTCACTGATAGCGGATGCTCTCAGTCACGTAACGTTATCCGGCATTGCTGCAAGTCTTTACTTCAGCAAGACGGTTCCATCCATGCAGGGACTCAACCCGCTCTATTTCGGAATGATCTTTTCCGTTACGGGTTCTCTCTTCATTGAGCGTCTGCGGACTTTGTATAAACATTACCAGGAACTTGCCATCCCGATCATCCTTTCCGGAGGGATCGGGATCGGGGTCATTTTCATATCTCTCGCTGACGGGTTTACGACTGATTTATTCAGTTACTTATTCGGCAGTGTCAGTGCCGTGAGCAGGGGGGATCTATATCTGATTACTGTGATCAGCATTGTGGTCATCATGGTGATTTTTCTGCTTTATAAAGAATTATTCCTGCTCTCTTTCGATGAAGATCATGCAAAGGCATCCGGTATACCGGCTAAAGCGATCCATTTTATTTTTATGGTGATGGTCGCATTGGTCATAGCTGCCTCCATGAGGATCGTCGGGATCCTGCTGGTATCATCATTAATGACACTTCCGGTAGCGGCGAGCATCCGGATCGCGAGGGGCTTCAAGCAGACAATCATCTTTTCTGTCCTATTCGGGGAAATATCAGTTGTTGTTGGATTGATCAGCGCATTTTATTTAGACCTTGCCCCTGGCGGAACGATTGTCGTAACGGCGATTTTCATTTTATTGATCACGATTGCCGGAAAGAAAGTCTTATCATCCAGGCATTCTGAAAAAGCAGAGGTGTAAAGAATGAATGTTACTCAAGCAATGGATCTTTTGAAATCTGAAGGATACAAACATACGGGCAAAAGACAGGAGCTGCTTCAACTGTTTTCTGACTCCAATAAATATCTGACGGCGAAGGATGTCCTTGAACACATGAAAAGTGACTATCCATCTTTAAGTTTTGACACGATCTATAGAAATTTAAGCTTATTTGTAGAGCTCGGGATTTTTGAAGAAACAGAACTTTCAGGGGAGAGGCATTTCCGTTTCACCTGTGAAAGCAGCCATCACCACCATCATTTCATCTGCATGGACTGCGGCAAGACAAAGGAAATTCACACATGTCCGATGGATGCCCTGAAAGAGAGTATCGAGAAGACGGGGTATGATATTTCAGGCCATAAATTTGAAATTTATGGAAAATGCCCCCAGTGCCAGTGAATTATATACGTGAAAACGCCTTGGACTTCAGTGAAAGTCCAAGGCGTTTTCTTTAATTACGGAGCCAATTTTGAACCCATTGATTGGCTTCCGGCCAGTC
This sequence comes from Bacillus sp. BKU_1, assembly GCA_051294195.1. Classification (GTDB taxonomy): domain Bacteria; phylum Bacillota; class Bacilli; order Bacillales; family Bacillaceae_B; genus Rossellomorea. Next base: position 1,462,144 of record CP193985.1, read on the forward strand.
ATTTACGCGGATGACCCCTTCAGGAATCGGTTTTTGATTGTAAGGGGTATTGAAGAGGATGACAGGGATGTTCAACTCTTCATTGATCATGACTGCATTGTCATGTTTATCTTCAAAAAAGATGTCGACGCCGTGTTTCTGTGCGGTCGCAATTTTATTATGAGACCCGATCAATTCAATATGATGATACATCAAGTCCTTTGCATCAAACCATTCTTTTGTTAATTCAAGAAGCTCTGAAGGACGGGCGCTTATGAAGAACAGTTCATGATGTTCTTTCCATTCATCAAGAATTTTTTTGGCTCCTGAAGCGAGCGGCGACTGCCTGTAAATAAGCGGTTCAGCTTTTTTGAACCAGGTTCCGAAGAGCTCCGGTTCAACATCGAGTACTTCTGTCAATTCATATTGAGTAATATCATTCAGTGTCAGATTCAAATTGAAGTGATCATTTATATGCGGCAGTAAAGACTCCGGGGACGTCACTGTGCCGTCTATATCAATTCCAAACCGTTTCATGCGTTATCATGCTCCTCTTATCCAAACTTACTCAAGTGTACCACATTACAGCTTAACCCATAAGGCAAAGTTTGATCAATGCGGATACAGTACATCATTACATAAATGACAAACATTAGCATAGTAAAATACAGTTCGTGACAAACAATAAGAAGGCTCCCAAATATCGAAAGTGAGGGATTGCTGTATGGCTGATGAACGACTTCGAGATCGTGATGAGATCGACCTGTATTACGACAATCCGGATATTGTGGAAAAAGACGATGATTTCGTGGAAAAAGACGATGATTTCGTGGGAAAAGACGATGATTTCAATGAAGAAACAGCTGCAGAAATCGCTGCACCGGTAAACGTAAGCCGCGATTTTGAGGAAGACGCAGCAGAGGAAAGCACAACTTCAGGGCGGGTGCTCGGTTACTCGGCACTTGCACTATCGATTCTTTCCCTATTCATTCTCCCAGTCATCATGGGGGCGGCCGGGATCGTCCTCGGATTCGTTGCCAGAAGACGCGGAGCAGAAACGCTTGGGGCATGGGCAATAGGGATCGGTGCAGTATCCATTATCGTTGGATTATTTGTACTCCCCTTCTTTTAACCAATAAATCACTTTTTTAAAATGGGGAGCGTTTTAAAAAAGTAAAAAGAGGACTGAGCGATCAGTCCTCTTTGCTTTAGGATTTATTATGGCCTTGCAACCAGCACCTGTGCCACAGGGAGATATGTTCAGTGAAGTCAAGGGCGGCTTCAACGTATACCTCCAATACTTCCATAGGACTGAGCAAGGCATTGCGGATTACTTTATACTTGTGACTCTTTTTCTTTCTTTTCAGCTTCCTGCTTATCATAGTATTCCTGAGCGATCTTGTCGATTTCTTTTTTCAATTCTTCGACCATCGTTTCCTCTGGGACTTTACGTACGGTTTTTCCTTTGCGGAACAAGAGTCCTTCTCCCCGGGCACCTGCAATCCCGATATCCGCTTCTCGGGCTTCACCCGGTCCGTTGACCGCGCAGCCAAGTACTGCTACCTTGATCGGTGCTTTAATGGTCTGGATATATTCTTCCACTTCATTGGCGATGGAAATCAAGTCGATTTCGATCCTGCCGCATGTAGGGCATGAAATCAATGTTGCAGCATTTGAAGCAAGGCCGAAAGATTTCAACAGCTCGCGTGCAACCTTAACCTCTTCCACAGGATCGGCACTCAGGGAAATCCTCAAAGTGTTTCCGATTCCAAGGCTGAGGATGGCTCCGAGTCCTGCTGCACTTTTAACAGTTCCGGCAAATAAGGTTCCGGACTCCGTAATCCCGAGGTGAAGGGGGTAATCAAATGCCTTCGCAGCTTTTGTGTATGCTTCGATGGCTAAGTTGACGTCTGATGCCTTCATTGAAACGATGATATCGTGAAAATCAAGGTCCTCAAGGATCTTGATATGATGAAGGGCACTTTCAACCATACCGTCGGCTGTTGGATAGCCATACTTCTCAAGGATTTTTCTTTCCAGGCTTCCGGCATTCACACCGATCCTGATCGGTATGCCTTTTTCCTTCGCAGCCTTTACGACAGCTTCCACTTTTTCGCGGCGTCCGATATTCCCCGGATTGATCCGGATCTTATCCGCTCCGCCTTCGATCGCTTTCAATGCAAGCTTATAATCAAAGTGGATATCCACGACGAGCGGGATATTGATCTGTTTCTTGATGTCAGCGATCGCATTTGCAGCCCGCTCATCCGGACAGGCAACCCGGACAACCTGGCAGCCGGCTTCCTCAAGACGGTGGATTTCCTTGACTGTCGCTTCTACGTCATGGGTCTTCGTGGTCGTCATGCTTTGTATAACCAATTCATTGTTTCCGCCGATTGTTAAGTCCCCGACTTTTACTGGACGTGTTTTTGAACGATGTATAATTTCACTCAAGTGTAATTCGCTCCTTTAGAAAGGTTCTTCAACTATAGATTATAAAGAATACGAAGCCATTGTAACAGTGTTTTGCATCAATTGACAAGAATTAGGTGTACTGCAATGAAGTTGTCAGTCGGCATATAGAGGTATTTTATACGTCCTCCCTATCTGGATCTTGCCTGGTGTCGTGTTATTCAGTTCTTCAAAGTCTGTGACGACCTGTTCGATGGAGACAGAAAGGCTGCCCTGCATTGACTCTTCCACCAGGCTCAATACGGTGTCCCCCGGTTTAATTTCCTTCTCGATATAAGTTTGGGAAACATCCGTTTCTGCAGTCAGGGCAGCCGATTCCACATTTTCTTTCTTCATTTCCCGGGGGCGGGAGGTTGCCGAAGTGGACTCTTTTTCAGTTAATAAATTTAAAGTTCCCTTATTTAAATCATAATAGACGCTGTAAAGAAGAATGATAATACCGAAGAATATAAACATCCGTTTCATAATGAACCTCCTGTAAATGAAGTTGGGGATAAAGGAGATAAGGGCAATGACCAACAAAAAACTGGTGACCATGATTGGACTGCTCCCGGTTCTCATGGTACTCGGCAACTCCATGCTGATACCCATTCTGCCAAGTATTGAGAAGGGGCTTCATATCGATGAAAGGTGGTCGGGCTGGATTTTAAGTTCATTTACTATTCCGGCAGCAGTCTGTATCCCGTTCATAGGTTTCTTATCTGACCGGTTCGGACGTAGTCGCCTCATTAAATATTCCTTATGGATCATCCTTGCTGGAAGCAGTTTATGTGCAGTAAGTGTCTTGATGAAGAACCCCGCCTTCCTATTCATGAGTGGAAGGGGGCTGCAGGGTGTGGGGGCTGCCGGGACTGCGCCGCTGGCCATCGCGTTGGCAGGTGACCTGTTCAGCGGAGAAGAGCGCTCAAAAGTATTGGGGGCACTGGAAGTATTTAACGGAATGGGTAAGGTGTTTGCCCCGATCATAGGTGCGGGCCTGACAATATTCCTCAGCTGGAATAACGCCTTTTGGGTTTTCCCCCTGCTTTGCCTTGTGATTCTCTTAGGTCTGAAAAGGACTTTGAAGCCTGCTCATGAAAAGAAAAACACCCAGGGGGTAAGGAAGTATGCCAGGGAGCTTGCTTCTGTCATGAAATCGAAACGGCTGCTGCTTATTCCTTTATATACGATAGGCGGAATAGGCTTATTCCTATTATTCGGCATCCTGTTCTTCCTTTCCTACCATATTGAAAATACTTTTCATATCGATGGCTTTTATAAAGGGTTTTCGTTTATGTTCCCGCTGGGCGCCATGACGATTTCTTCCATTTGGAGCGGAAAGAGGATTAAGACGGATGAAGAACGGGGATGGTACTACATAAAATGGGGATTGGGGCTGATGACGGTCCCTTTAGGGTTATTGATTATTTTTCACTCATTGAGCTTCCTGCTCTTCTGCATAACGGTATGCTTCGGGGGGCTCGGTTTTATCCTTCCTGTGCTCAATACATTCATTACAGGAAGTGTGGATGAAGGAGAGAGGGGGTTTGTTGTCAGTATGTACGGAGCGGCGAGGTTTCTTGGTGTCGCTCTGGGGCCGATTGCCTATTCTTCATGGATGGATCGTGAAACCGGTATGTACATCATTACCTTTCTGTTCTCTGTCGTAAATATTCTTCTGTACATGCTTGCGCAGCATCGGGGAAAAGTAATAATAAATAATCTCGTCAAGGGATAGACAGGGATAAATATCGATGGTCTTATTAAATTAAAATTATTATAATTTGTAACAAATATGTAATAAAAATCCCCTTTTATTAACCTATTGTAAATTTGCTCGGAAATCTATTTACGTAAACTCAAAAATAGTTTAAAAATGGTATGGGGTTTTTGTTAGTTAATGTCGAAAATTTAAGTAGGGGTTGAAAAAATGGAATTAAATTGGCAAGAGATGCTGTTTCAGTTCTTTGGTGGACTGGGGATCTTCCTCTTTGGAATCAAATACATGGGGGACGGACTTCAAAAGTCTGCAGGTGAACGCCTGAAGGATATTCTTGATAAGTTCACGACCAACCCGTTCATGGGTGTGCTTGCAGGTATTTTTGTAACTGTCCTGATTCAATCAAGCAGTGGAACCACGGTTATCGTTGTCGGTCTCGTCAGTGCGGGCTTCATGACGCTCAGACAGGCAATCGGGGTCATCATGGGTGCGAACATCGGTACAACCGTCACTGCGTTCATCATCGGCTTTGATATTGGTGCATACGCACTGCCAATCATCGCTGTTGGAACCATCTTATTGTTCTTCTTTAAAAATAAAAAGCTTCAGAACATCGGTCAGCTGATTTTCGGTTTCGGGGCGCTCTTCTATGGTCTCGAATTGATGGGCGACGGAATGAAGCCGCTCCGTTCATTGGAATCATTCCATGACCTGACCGTCAGCATGAGTTCAAGTCCTATCCTTGGAGTGGTCATAGGTACTTTATTCACGGTTATCGTACAGAGTTCATCTGCGACAATCGGTATTCTTCAAGAACTTTATGGTTCTGACCTGATTGATCTACAGGCAGCTCTGCCGGTCTTATTCGGAGACAATATCGGAACGACAATCACAGCCGTTCTTGCTGCTCTTGGTGCTTCTGTTGCAGCCAGAAGGGCAGCGGCAGTTCACGTCATGTTCAACCTGATCGGTTCAACGATCTTCCTGATCATTTTACCGTTCTTTGAAAAATTTATTGTGTTCCTTCAATCACAGCTGAATCTGAATGATCCAATGACCATTGCATTTGCACACGGGACATTCAATGTGACCAATACAATCATTCAGTTCCCGTTCATTGCGATCCTTGCTTTGATCGTAACGAAACTGATCCCTGGTCAGGACACGTTCGTCGATTCAAACGCAAAACATTTGGATCCGGTATTCATTGAACAGTCTCCATCAATTGCATTGGGACAAGCAAAGGAAGAAGTCCTGAGGATGGGTCAATTTGCAGTGAAGGGTCTCGAGGAAACAAATGAATTCCTGAAGACGAAAAGCTCAAAGAATTCAGAGGCTGCCTATCAAATTGAAGGGGCCATCAACAATCTTGATAAGAAAATCACCAATTATCTGGTCGACCTTTCATCTTCTTCACTATCGGAAGGTGAATCAGAGCGTCACTCCATTCTTATGGACACCGTCCGTGACATTGAACGCATCGGCGATCATTTTGAAAACATTGTTGAACTGATTGAATATCAGCAGTCCAACAAAGTGAAAATCACGGATGATGCGATGCAGGATCTTGAAACAATGTTCAGTTTGACAATCGATACTGTTGAAAGATCGCTTGCTTCACTCGATCTGAATGACACAGACATTGCACGTGAAGTGGCAGAAAAAGAAGATCAAATCGATAAAATGGAAAGAAAGCTCCGCAAGCAGCACATCCTTCGCCTGAATGAAGGGAAATGCTCAGGGCAGGCTGGAATCGTATTTGTCGACATTATCTCCAACCTTGAACGTATAGGTGACCACGCCGTAAATATTGCAGAAGCAGTACTAGGTGTAGAATAATAGAAGATAGCAGAGTAAAGACTGACTCAAGCTTGAGTCAGTCTTTTTTTGAAGGGAGACAGTAATAATGGATGTGTTATATTGGACGATCATCATCGTTCTTATGGTTTTAGCGTTCGTCGGACTTATTTATCCGATCATACCAAGTGTTTTATTTCTGTTGGCAAGCTTTTTGCTCTATGGTGTCTTCTTTGACTTCTCACCATTCAACTGGCTGTTCTGGACTATCCAGGTCCTATTTGTACTGCTGTTATTCGGTGCAGACTACTTAGCGAATTTATTCGGTGTCAAACGTTTTGGCGGGACAAAAGCGGGGATATGGGGCAGCACAATCGGGCTCCTCATCGGCCCATTCGTCATACCTGTCTTCGGTATTATTTTAGGACCGTTTCTCGGGGCAGTAATCGGAGAATGGATTGTACACCGATCCTCATTCAAAAAAACCCTTAAAGTCGGAATCGGCTCAGTAGTAGGATTCATCTCGAGTGTCTTCACAAAAGGATTGATTCAACTGGTTATGGTGATTTACTTTTTCGTGGTTGTTTAATCTTCCTGGTTTAAATGTTTTGTTTTTAGGTTGTTCCAGCAGTTGGTTGGAGTGCAGGACGAAGACTCCTGCGGGAAAAGTGGCTAATGTGAGACCTGTCCAGCTATAGGGCTTAGAGGCACATGTCATAAGTCAACTCGGCCAAGAAGGCAAAGAACGCCTTCATGGCCGATTCGCCATATGCCACCCGCCTCTGATCAAAGCCCTTCCGATTTTCTGCCCGCTGGCGAAGCCGAGGAGGCTCACGGGTCACCCGCGGAAAGCGAAGTCTTGCACGGAAATCAACTGCGGTTTTTAAAACCGGAATTTAATGGTTAAATCCCCATGAAAAAGGGCATTTTAACCCTTGTAAGAATAACCAATCAAAATATTTGAACACAAATTGGAGATTTGGTAATCTTATACTGAAACGACCTGAAGATATTTTCAGGAAACTTACATAGGGAGGAATTTTATTATGGCTTACAAATTACCTGAACTTCCTTACGCTTATGACGCGCTTGAGCCTCATATCGACAAGGAAACAATGAACATCCACCACACAAAACACCATAACGCTTATGTAACAAAAGTAAACGATGCCCTTCAAGGACATGACGACCTTCTAAGTAAATCAATCGAAGACTTGGTATCCAACCTGGATGCAGTTCCAGAAGGAGCACGCACAGCAGTCCGCAACAACGGCGGAGGACACGCTAACCATTCACTATTCTGGACGATCCTTTCTCCAAACGGCGGAGGAGCTCCAAGCGGTGAACTGGCTGACGCGATCACTTCAAAATTCGGAAGCTTTGACAAATTCAAAGAAGAATTTGCTAACGCTGCTGCAACCCGCTTCGGTTCAGGCTGGGCTTGGCTAGTCGTGAACAACGGTGAGCTGGAAGTAACAAGCACTCTTAACCAGGACAGCCCATTGATGGAAGGCAAGACACCTGTCCTTGGACTTGACGTTTGGGAGCACGCTTACTACTTGAATTATCAAAACCGCCGTCCTGACTACATCAGTGCATTCTGGAATGTAGTTAACTGGGATGAAGTGGCTAATCGCTATTCAGCTGCAAAATAAATTTATAGATCCGAGAGCAGAGAGGTTCTTTTTAGAACCTCTCTTTTTTCTGCATAACTTCCCGCCCTTTTTCAAAAGATAGGGGTACGCAAAAGGGGAGTTTTAATGATGAGCAGCTTTAAAAAGATCTTAGGCGACATTGATTTAACAAGAGACCTTACGTTGTTATTGCTTATTGGTGGCTTATATTCACTTAGTATCGCGTTATCGAATACGTTCGTTAATATCTATTTATGGAAACAGTCCGGTGAGTTTATCGATCTCGGCATTTACAACTTGACCGTCGTGATTTTTCAGCCGTTGACATTCATTCTGGCCGGAAGGCTGGCAAAGAAAGTAGACCGGGTGATCGTTTTGAGGTTCGGTGTTATCTTTTTAGCTGTTTTTTACATATCCGTTTTGTCATTCGGGAAATCGGCAGAAGATTTCCTGATTGTACTGGGTGCCCTTTTGGGGATAGGATATGGTTTTTACTGGCTGGCATTCAATGTGCTGACATTCGAAATAACCGAACCGGAGACAAGGGATTTTTTTAATGGATTCCTGGGGACCCTGACTTCTGCAGGAGGGATGCTTGGCCCTATTCTTGCCGGTTATATCATTTCAAGATTCGCTTCGTTCAAGGGATACACAATCGTGTTTGGCATCTCACTTGCACTATTCACCGTTGCTGTTCTGTTAAGCTTTTTCTTGAAAAGACGTCCTGCTTCGGGACGCTATCTGTTTGTAAGGATATTCGAGGAAAGAAAACATAACAATAACTGGAGGCTGATCACCAATGCCCACTTTTTTCAGGGCCTGCGGGAAGGAACCTTTGTATTCATCATTTCCGTCTTTGTGTTCATCAGCACAGGAAGTGAGTTTGCCATCGGTACTTTCGGCCTGATCAATTCCGGAATTGCCTTTGTCGGTTATTATGTCGCCTCCAGGGTAATTAAGAAACAGTTCCGGAAACATGCCATCCTTCTTGGCGGAATGCTTCTCTATCTGGCCATATTCCTGATCGTGTTTGATGTTACCTACACAAAGCTGCTCATGTATGCAGCGGTGATTGCCATTGCTTATCCCATCCTGCTGGTACCTTATATTTCCATGACCTATGATGTGATAGGTACCGGATGGCAGGCTGCGGAAATGAGGATTGAATATATCGTCGTGAGGGAAATATTTCTGAACCTGGGGAGGATCGTATCGGTTGCAGCATTCATTATTGCGGTGACCTACTTCAATCAGGATCAGAGTATACCGATTCTGCTGTTAATACTGGGAGCCGGACACACATTGATTTATTTCTTTATAAGAAAAGTGGAGTTCCCTGCACCCTGAATATGTAAATACGTACAAAGAGAGGGAATCATTTCCTCTCTTTGTTGTGTGATTTCCGCTTCATGATAGTAGAAAAACTGGTTTATTTTCTATAAAATAAGGGATGGACAGAAAGATGTGCACTTTTACATAGAGGAAGGACTGGAACGATTGAATAAAAGTAAGAGAAAGAAAAAGACACATGTCCCCGTAAGAATGAATTTGCTGTTTTTTGCGGTGTTCTTGTTGTTTTCTCTTTTGGTTCTGAGACTTGGGCTCGTTCAAATCGTGAATGGGGAAAGCTACAAAAAAGAAGTCGATCGAACAGAAGATGTAGTGGTGAAAACAAGTGTGCCCCGCGGTAAAATCTTTGACCGCTACGGCAATGTGATTGTCGATAACATCCCGTTGAATGCGATTACCTATACTCGGACGAATAACACTTCCATTGAAGAAATGCTCGATGTTGCATCGAAGCTGTCGGATTTTATCGAGAAAGATACCAAAGAAGTGACCGAGCGGGACAAAAAAGATTACTGGATCATTAACAACAAGGAAGAAGCAGAGGCAAAGGTATCAAAAGAAGAAATTAACAAGCTTCAGAACAATGAAGATTTATCAGAAGAAGAGGTGAACGCAAAAGTCTATAAAATGAGGCTTGACCGGATCACCGAGAAGGAGCTCTCATCACTCACTGATAAAGACCTGGAAGTGATTGCGATCTATCGCGAGTTTACAACCGGTTACGCACTGAATCCTCAAATTGTTAAAAACGAAGGAGTCACACCCGAGGAATTTGCGGTCGTCAGTGAACACCTGAGCGAGCTCCCGGGCGTCAATACAACAACTGACTGGAAACGTTCCTATATGTTCGATGATACTCTCCGGACCATCCTTGGAAATGTTTCATCGGCACGTGAAGGTCTTCCGAAGGATTTGGTAGATACCTATTTAGCTAGAGACTACAACCGTAATGACCGGGTTGGAAAAAGCTATGTTGAATTGGAATATGAAGACGTTTTGCAAGGCCAGAAAGAACAGATTAAAAACGTCACAAAAGGCGGAAGTGTACTGGAATCACTTCTGATTCAGGAAGGACAGCGAGGCAAAGATGTCGTACTGACAATCGATATGGAGCTGCAGCGCGAAGTGGAAAAAATCATCGAAGAAGAACTGATGAAGCAAGTGGTCAACCGCAGTGAATCGCCGGATCTTGACCGTGCCTATGTTGTCATGATGGATCCGAACACAGGCGAGATCCTTGCAATGGCGGGAAAACAATACGTCAAGGATCCCGAAACAGGGAAATATGAAATGCGCGATGCAGCACTCGGCACCTTTACAACAACTTATGAAGTTGGCTCTGTGGTAAAGGGTGCAACCGTACTTACTGGATATATGACGGGGAAATTGACTCCCGGGGAAGTGCAGATTGATGAACCGATCATCATCGGTAAACAGGGTACCCCGAAGACATCCTGGTTCAACCGATATGGAAGGATACCTATGTCTGACCTGTACGCACTTGAGAAGTCTTCAAACTCCTATATGTTCAAAGTGGCCATGAGAATTAATGGTCAGGAATATGTACCGCATGCAAATATGCCGGTCAATCCGCAGGCAATCAAGACGTTCCGCAACCATTTCTCACAATTCGGGCTGGGTGTTTCAACCGGGATCGATCTGCCGGGTGAAGCGAGCGGGATCGAAGGAAATCTGACAAATCCCGGATTGCTCCTGGATTTCGCCATCGGACAATTTGACACGTATTCTACAATGCAGCTCGCACAATATGTTTCAACGATCGCGAATGACGGATACCGTGTGCAGCCGCATATCATGAAAGAAATCCGGGAACCGACGGATGAGAAAGACAGACTCGGTCCGATCCTTTATGAAAAAGAAACAAATGTATTGAATCGCATAGAAGCGACTCAGTCACAGATTGAACATGTTCAAAAAGGATTTTACCGTGTGTATCACAACCCTGAAGGAACAGCTTATGCACAATTCAACGATGCTCCTTATAACGCTGCAGGTAAATCTGGTACCGCCGAGACATATATTGACGGGAAGCTGAGTTATAATACGACCTTGATCGGCTACGCTCCATTCGATCAGCCCGAAGTGGCATATGCCACACTGGTACCGGCTTCGCATATACAGGCAAGCGGAGTAGCAGACCCTTATGTCAATAAATATATTTCTGAGCGTGTTATGGATAAATATTTTGAATTGAAAAAAGAACGTGCAGAGGAAATGGGTGACCCGACTTCTGTCAACAAAAAGATTGAAAATGCCGATGAGGCCGAAAAAAGACAAGAAGAAGACAGACAAGAAAATAACTGATGAACGTGTAAAAAGCAGGTCCCGAATGGGAGCTGCTTTTTTTTTTTTTTGCAGGAAAAAAGTAACAGATTCTACTGAATAAAATGGAAGGATAATCAGCATAATACAGGTTACAGAGGTTCCATAAATCGTCAAAACACCCGCGCGAATTAAGAAGTTTGTCGAATTTACAAAACCTTTACAAACCATCAATACACAATTAACACTCGTCTATTAATCTAGTACTCGTAGGACAAAACAACCAATATTCTTAGGGGGAATTACGTAATGAAGAACTTAAAGAAATACGGACTGCTTTTAATCGTAGGAATGCTTGTTGCTTTCGCCGCTGCCTGCGGAAATGGAAATGCAAGTAACAACGAAGAAGGCGGAGGCGGAGAAGGAGCCTCAGGTTCAATCGTAGTTTCAGGTTCTTCTGCGATGCAGCCATTGGTTGCAGCGGCAGCTGAAGAATTCATGGCAGAAAACCCAGAAGCAGATATCCAGGTAAATGCTGGCGGTTCTGGTACAGGATTATCCCAGGTTTCTGAGGGATCGGTTCAAATCGGTAACTCTGACGTGTTTGCTGAAGAAAAGGAAGGAATTCCGGCGGATGAGCTGGTTGACCATAAAGTGGCAGTCGTTGGTATGACAGCTGCAGTGAATCCGAATGTTGGTGTAAAAGACATTTCAAAAGAAGATCTTAAAAAAGTATTCACTGGTGAAATCAAGAACTGGAAAGAGCTTGGTGGTAAAGACCAAAAAATCACTCTTGTAAACCGTCCTGACTCCTCTGGTACTCGCGCAACTTTCGTTAAATTCGGTCTTGATGGAGAAACTCCAGCTGAAGGAATCACTGAAGATTCTTCAAACACTGTTAAGAAAATCATCAGCGAAACGGATGGGGCAATCGGTTATCTTGCTTTCTCTTACTTCACAGATGACAGTGTAACTCCACTATCAGTAGATGGTGTTGAAGCAACAGATGAAAATGTACAAAAAGGTGAATTCCCGATCTGGGCTTATCAGCACTCTTATACAAAGGGTGAACCAGACGGACTTGCAAAAGAATTCCTTGATTACATGATGAGTGAAGACGTTCAGACTGGACTATTAAAAGACCAGGGTTACATCGCTTCTACAAAAATGGAAGTGGAACGTGACGCAGAAGGTAATCAAACGAAGAAGTAGTATCCAGTATTCCAATAAATCAATAGGGTAAATGCGGCTGCGCATTTGCCCTATTATATCGTATTAGGGGTGTTTGACGAGTATGGAAAAACATATACCTGCCTCAAAGAGGCTAGTGAAGAATAATAGATCTTGGATGAACGGGGAATTTAAAGGGAAGTTCTTAGTGACGCTATCTGCAGTCATCATGATTGTGGCTACAATATCTATCACGATTTTCCTAAGCACGAAAGGATTGCAATCATTCATAAAAAATGGTGTAAGCCTCATTGAGTTCTTAACCAGCCCGGATTGGAGCCCTACAGGAGAGAACCCTGTGTATGGAGCACTGCCGTTCATCTTCGGATCCTTTGCCGTTACGATTCTTTCTGCATTGATCGCCGCCCCCCTTGGTATCGGCGGAGCGATCTTCATGACTGAAATCGCACCTTCATGGGGAAGGAAAATCATGCAGCCGATCGTTGAACTGCTTGTAGGGATTCCGTCAGTTGTTTATGGATTTATAGGGCTTACAGTATTGGTTCCTTTTATACGAGAGAACTTTTCGGGCATGGGATTTTCACTGCTCGCAGGGACGATTGTGCTTTCTGTCATGATCCTGCCGACAGTTACGACCATCGCAACCGATGCAATGAGTTCATTGCCGAAAAGTTTAAGGGACGGGTCTTATGCATTGGGTGCCACACGCTGGCAGACCATCCGCAAGGTCCTGATCCCGGCAGCACTTCCTACCTTGCTGACTGCAGTTGTACTTGGTATGGCAAGGGCTTTTGGTGAAGCGCTGGCGGTTCAGATGGTCATCGGGAACACCAGGGACCTTCCTGGAAGTTTATTGGATGCTTCTGCAACCCTGACGACGATCATCACGCTGAATATGGGACATACAACCTATGGAAGTGTTGAAAATAATACACTCTGGTCGATGGGACTAATCTTATTGGTAATGTCATTCATATTTATCCTGATTATCCGTTATCTCTCTGCTAGGAGGAAAATCTAATGAACAGTAAAAGAGCCGATAAGCTTGCGACCGGTATTTTTATCGGAATCGCGGCCATCATTATTTCATTATTGGTAGCATTATTTTCATATATCCTGGTCAAAGGCGTTCCTTACATTACTTGGGATTTCCTTACCACCCCTTCAAGTGCCGTTCGTGCAGGAAGCGGGATCAGGGATCAGTTATTCAACTCTTTCTACATCCTGGTGATCACGATGATCATTACAGTACCCCTTGGTGTCGGCGGTGGAATTTACATGGCTGAGTACGCAAAGCCGGGAAAAGTGACGGATACGATCCGTTCCTGTATTGAAGTGCTCGCATCCCTTCCTTCAATTGTGATTGGGATGTTCGGGTTATTAGTATTTGTTAACATCACCGGCTGGGGTTATACAATCATCGGCGGTGCACTTGCTCTGACAGTGTTCAACCTGCCTGTCATGGTACGTGTCAGCGAAGACGCGATCAGGAGTGTACCGAAGGAACTGAAAGAAGCAAGTCTCGCTCTCGGTATCACCAATTGGCATACGGTTAAAACCGTCTTGATCCCTGGTGCATTCCCATCTATCCTCACGGGTGCCATCCTGGCATCGGGAAGGGTTTTTGGAGAAGCGGCGGCATTATTATTCACAGCCGGTCTATCTACACCGAGACTGAATTATATGGATTGGAATCCGTTTTCACCGACGTCACCGCTAAACCTTTTCAGACCTGCTGAAACGCTGGCGGTACACATTTGGTCAGTAAACACCCAGGGGTTGATCCCGGATGTGGATGAGAAAGCGGCAGGCGCATCTGCAGTTCTTATCATCTCAGTACTGATCTTTAATCTTGGTGCCAGATTCCTTGGAAGCTATATCCACAAGAAAATCACAGCAACAAAATAATAGAAGGTGTGATAAATGATGTCAGTACAATTAACAGAAACAAAACCAATTAGATCGGCAGGCAAGAAACCATCCAGGGAAATCATTTTGGATGTGCAGGACCTCAACTTTTATTACGGCGATAATCATGCAGTAAAGAATATCAATATGAAAATAGAGAAGAATGCCGTTACCGCATTGATCGGTCCATCAGGATGCGGAAAATCCACTTTCCTAAGGACAATCAATCGAATGAACGACCTGGTGCCGATTGCACGTGCTGAAGGGAAAATCATGTACGAGGATGTCAACCTCCTGGCGAAGAACATTGACGTCGTGGAACTGAGAAAAGAGATCGGCATGGTTTTCCAGAAGCCGAACCCATTCAATAAATCAATCTATGAGAACATCACTCATGCCCTTAAGTTTTCCGGTATCAAAAAGAAGAGTACTCTTATGGACATTGTAGAAGAAAGTTTAAAGAAGGCTGCCTTATGGGATGAAGTAAAGGATCGTCTTCACACTTCTGCCCTCTCTCTCTCAGGCGGGCAGCAGCAGCGGCTTTGCATTGCGAGGACGATTGCAATGAAACCAACCGTCATGCTGCTTGATGAACCGGCATCTGCACTAGATCCAATTTCCAATGCGAAAATAGAGGAATTGATCTCCGAACTGAAGAAAGACTATACAATCGTCATAGTTACACACAATATGGGGCAGGCTTCCCGGGTTTCCGACAAAACGGCTTTCTTTTATAACGGGGACCTGGTTGAGTTTGACGAGACGGAGAAGATATTCACAAACCCATCAGAGAAACGTACGGAAGACTATATCTCAGGGCGTTTCAGTTGATTTAAGAGGATGGAGGGGTTTTTAAAATGACAATAGCTGTAGAAAAGAACACGATATTCAATGTAGATGATTTAAATTTATGGTATGGAAATAACTATGCACTGAAGAATATTACATTTCCGATCCTGGAGAAGGAAGTGACCGCAATCATCGGTCCTTCCGGCTGTGGGAAATCAACGTTTGTCAAAACGTTGAATCTGATGAATCGTTCCGTGCCCGGAATCAAAATGTCAGGTGAGATCAACTATAAAGGCAAAAACATTCTCTCTGACCGCATCGACCTGGTTGAGCTGAGGAAAAATGTCGGAATGGTTTTTCAGAAAGGGAATCCCTTCCCTCAGAACATTTATGACAATGTCACATTCGGACCTAAGATCCATGGGACAAAAAAGAAGGCTGAACTGGATGAAATCGTAGAAACCAGCTTAAAAAATGTTGCGCTGTGGGATGAAGTTAAGGACCGTTTGGATGCTCCAGCGCTCGGACTTTCCGGTGGACAGCAGCAGCGCCTGTGCATTGCCCGGGCACTTGCCACCAAGCCGGACGTCCTTTTGATGGATGAACCTACGTCCGCGCTTGACCCGATTTCTACGGTTAAAATCGAAGAGTTGATTGCAGAGCTGAAAAAACAGTATACAATCGTCATCGTCACCCATAATATGCAGCAGGCTGCAAGGGTGTCGGATAAAACGGCATTTTTCCTTCTTGGGGACTTAATTGAATTGGACGAAACAGATAAAATCTTCTCAAATCCTGCTGACAAACGGACAGAAGACTACATCAGCGGAAGATTTGGCTGATATAAGGTCATAAAAGACGATAAAGGGGAATGAATTCATGGTGAACAGAACGCATTTTGACAAGAAATTGAAAGAGCTGAAAGAAAAGTTATTCGACATGGCTGATTTGGCAAAAGTATCTCTCAGGGATTCGATCGAGACACTTAAAAGTCAAGACATAGAAAAAGCCAGGGAAATCATCAGCAAGGACCGTTTAATTAACAAATTTGATAACGAAATCAACAATATGGCAATCGTGCTGATTGCGAAAGAGTCACCAGTAGCAACTGATTTGCGCAAAATCATCTCTGCATTAAGAATTTGTTCCGAGATTGAACGGATCGGCGATATGGCGACAAACATCAGTAAAGCCACTCTCCACATCGGCGATCAAAAATTGATCAAACCGATTGAAGAGATTCCAAGGATGCTGTCGATTGCCGAGGAAATGCTAGAAGATGCCCTGAAAGCATTTTATGATGAAGATGCTGGAGCTGCAAGAAAGATTGCCGACCGTGATGATGAAGTCGATGAACTGTACGGAAAGCTTGTTCAGGAACTGATGACTTACATCCCTAAATATCCGGACGAGATCAGCCAGATCACTCAGCTTGCGTTTACATGCAGATATATTGAGCGCGTCGCCGACCATGTCACTAATATTTGTGAGAACGTCATTTATCTTGTGACCGGAGAGCGCTTTGATTTGAATGACTAATAGCAGAAAACCACTATTCCAGGTCGATGGACTAGTGGTTTTTTTGTGTTCAGCCATATGTAAACGGATTGTAAATTTCTTGTTAACAATCAGCCGGACATATAGAAAAAATACTTCAGCTGGTACATAGTTTATATAGGTAAAAAGTCATCCTAACCCGGGGGTATCATATGAAAAACAAACTATCAGGCTTCTTGTCGCCCATGTCTAAATTCTTCACTCGTTTTTTTCTGTCCGCATCAATAAAAAAGAAGCTGGCCTATACCTTTTTATTAAGTTCTTGTCTGTTTTTGGCGGCCAGTGTTATTGCTGCTTTTTCTACGAATGGAATGTTAAGTAATATGCATTCAGTTAAACAATCAGGTGATAAGTCAATGACCGTTACTGAGATTGGAAGGCTTATCAATGCAAAAGATATTCGGATTGCAGATTATATTACATTTCTAAACGAGGAGGATTTAAGGGAATATCGAACTTTAAGAAATGAATTAAATAAAGAATTGAACCATTTGATGAGCTATTCAAACAGAGAAAATGAAGAGCTGCTTCAAAGTGTAGTGAAAAACAACAAAACGATTGATGATTTATTCATTAAGGAGGCAGCACCTGCAGTCATCCGCCTTGATGAAGAAATATATACGGAATCAAGAAAGGAAATCAGCCGGTTAAGGGATCAAAATAATAAAATCCTGACTGAATTCAGGTCAGGTACATTAGAAGACCAAAACCGGATGATGAATGATATGCAGAATAATGTATTCATCTCACTTGTATGGGTGATCATAACGGCTTCTGCAGCACTCATCATCAGCTTCCTGCTCGTTTACTTTGTTTCTGAGTATATAAAGAAAAGGATCCATTCAATCCTGAATATTACTGAAGCGGTTTCCCGGGGCGAACTTAATCATTCCCTCTTCCCCGTTGATCACTATGAAGATGAATTGGGAAAACTAAGCAATTCCATCGGGAGTATGGTATTAAAATTAAGGGAATTGGTAACCGGGATAAACAAAGGGGCACTTATTGTCAATGAACAAAGCAAAGGGTTAAGGAATGCTGCACACTCTGTTAAAGAGTCTTCCATAACAGTCACACGCTATATCAATCAATTGACATATAGTTCTGAGCATCAGGCTGCATCCACGCTTCAGCTTTCGCATAGCAATGAAACATTTGATCATCAGCTTTCCAATGTGGATATGAAAAGCAGACAGCTTAAAGATGTATCCGGCGAGGTGAAATCAGTCACTGTTTCAGGTTACAAATCGATGAATGATACGATGAATGGGATCAATCAACTATACGATACGATAAAGCATACATATACAATGATCGGTCATATGGAAGAAAGCGTAAGGCAAATTATCAAGCTTACCGATACAATAAAAAAGATAGCTGTCCAGACGAATCTTCTTTCGTTGAATGCATCGATTGAGGCCGCCAGAGCAGGAGAAGCAGGGAAAGGGTTTTCGGTGGTGGCCGATGAAGTACGCAAATTGGCAGGAGATGTACAAGGGTCCCTGGCTGAAATCAACTCTGTCGTTCAAAATGTGCAGGAATCCACAAGTTCTATCACCTCCTCTTTGAAAAAAGGGTATACAGAGTTAAGTGCAGGGAGAGAGTTGATTAATCTGTCTGGTGAGCACTTCAGTAATATAAAATCACGAATTGAAGGCATAACAGGCTTTATCAAAGAAATTTCAACAAGTATAGAGATGCTGAACGAAGGAAAAAAACAAATGAGCGGTGCATTTCAAGCGGTATCAGATATGGGGGAAGAACTCAATGAAGGAGCAATGATGATCAGTTCTTCTGTCCAGGAACAGCATGTAATGGTGGAATCGATGTTTTCCAATTCTGATTTTCTCTTGAATGAAGCAAATGAATTATCAGGTCTGGTGAAGAAATTCAAAATGGAATAATCATAAAAAACGTGTGGACAAAACAGATGTCCGCACGTTTTTGTGGTTGTTGTTTAGTTCAGTTTGTGATTTGTTTTGCAATTTCCTCTATTGTCATCTCCGAGTTAACAAGAAACTCACCGATCTGTATTTTATCGGCATACCCGTTATCAACTATATACTGGACGAAATTCTCATCCTCCCCGATAATGTTCGCTTCTTTCAATTTCTCCTCGATATCCTGGGGTGTCATCCCGGCTTTGATTGACAGTGTCAATTGATATTTGTCTGTTCCGGGGGCAGCATCCTCTTTTGCTGTTCCAGTCTTATATCGGTCAAGCTGTTTCTTTAAGTCGGAGATTTGATTCTCTTTTGCCTTGATTTCTGACTTTTTTACAATGATGCTGCCAGATGGGACCCCGGCTCCATTCTGCGAAGGCGGCTCATTAACGTAAAGACCGTAGAAGAATATGATTACTGCGGTGAACATGATGCCAGCTGAAAAGGCTCTGGTTGTCTGCTTGTTCATATGGGCTCCTTTCTAAAGCTTGGAAATAATGTGCGCAACTTCCGATTTTGTAAGGGCTGATTGTTTTGCGATTTGTTCGAGGGGTGTCCCCTGCTGATGGAGCGCGATGACCTGATTCTTCACCACTTCATGAATCGGTTTCTTAGGCGAGGGTTTGCGTCCCTGAACTACTTCCCCGTCCATCATCAGTTCTTCCTCCAATACTTTCAGGCGTTTCTTCATTTGATAATTTTCCTGCAGTACGTTCATCGATAACTCTTCCACTTCTTTCTCGATTGAAGCATATCTGTCTTTTTGAAAGAAAGATAGAAAGAATAACAGGATTGAGAATCCCAATAATCCAATAAGCATTGTTTCCAATAAAATCACCTCTTGCTAATTTATTCTTCCTTATTTATAGCATAGTGGCAGAGCGTTCTCTAGAGAAGGAAAGAATAATTTGTAAAAAATCTAGATTATTTGTCAAAGCGTTTTCGGTTTATAGAGTGAAAAATATGTCGTAACATACATGAAACCGTTTTAAATATAGAATTCAGGGAAATTCGAGAATTTATTTTTATGTTTTTCATTATACATACAGAGTTTTCATCCGCTTTTGCAAGATACGACAAAATGCGTTTATTGTAGGTTTTTGAATACGGTGTTACGATTGATTTAAGGATAATTGTCATAATATTTAGATGAATTCATATACTATTTGTTTAATGCTGGGAGGGTCTTTTAGTGCTGGAAGAAATCATAGAAATGAGAGAAAAGGGCATCTCGTTCAGGAAAATTGCCAAAGAGCTGGGAACGACCGTGGGAAAGGTTCAATATCAATGGGTAAAATACCAAAAGGTGCACGAATCCGGGAGCGTAGAAGTTGCGGCGGCGGAAACCATAACTGAGAAAAAGAACACGGATATCCGCGTTGGGAGAGTAAAGAAGAAAGCTGCATTAACATCGGCTAAACAAAGCCGGAAACCAGTCGTGGAGGACCTGACGATTACATACTCAACAGGGTCCAGGATTTACTGCTATTGGACAATTTCTGCAGAATGGATGGATCATATGAAAGACCGTTTCAATATCGACGGTGATTCGCCTTTCATTCTAAGGTTATATGATATCACTTCGATTATATTTAATGGCCATAATCATCACTCGTATGCGGATTCACTTGTGCCTACATCAGAAAGTGATTGGTTCATAAATGGCCTAAAGGAAAATCGGAGTTATTGCATGGATTTAGGTTTGCGGGCCCATTCAGGGGAATTCATTGCAATAAAGCGGTCGAATGTTCTTCATACACCCCGGACTGCGCTCGAGGCGGAATTTCATAGTTTAAGAGAATTAAAAGAATTTGAGCAAGGCAGGATGCAAGAACCTAAATGGGTGGAGCATGTAAGCACCTACTCTTATTATGTGATGGAGCAGGAGGAAAAAGCATGAGCAGCAGGCAGAACATGATGATTTTAACCGGGTTGAATGAACCTGTTATTGAAATGGAAGATAATAAAGAATGTAAAGAAAGATGTTCAGAGTTATTCAAGGAACATTTGAATCTGATTCACATGCTTAAAGAAAATGACAGCGCCCCTATTCCGGTGATCTTGAATCCAATGGCGCTGTGCATCTTTTCATCAGAGGAATTCATTGGAGCAGCCGATGAATTCCTTCAGGGAATGCTGATGGGTGACAAGGACGAAAAAGAGAAATGGGTCAGGATCTACTCACAGTGGCTGAATTGGGACAAAAACTTGTCAGAAGCCTATAAAAATCTTATTGATGAAGGAAAGACGATAATCATCCCGACTGCCCTGAACTCCATACCGTTGACACATTACCTGACCACAACCGGTATAGAGGTACAGATAAAGGTCAGCATAGAGATTTACAAGCAGCATCTTGGATGCAATCCTGAATTCTTCTGGCTGCCTCAAGCAGCGTATCTGCCGGGAATCGATCTTTATCTTCTAAGAGAAGGGATAAAAGCCTCCTTCATTTCCTCCTTTTCTTTCAAGTTCAGCGAGAAAGAGAATGAAGAGGCTGATATTCTTCACAGTCCAAGAGGGTTGAAATTGATTCCGGTAACTGCCCAGAATCTTAAAAAGGAAGATTTGAGTAAAGGGTGCGGACAGAAACTCCCGGTACATTCGGACCTGCCTTTAAAAGACTGGCTCACTGCCCCGTCAACACTTGCAAGAATCGGATTCGGCTATATAGGGATGGAAGAACAATCTCCGATTATGAAGGATGAAGAGATGAGGGGTTTACGGAAAATTCATGGAATGGAAGAAAAAATGGAGAGATTGAAGGCCGATAAGAAAACCAATGTTCCCGGCTTCAAGCAGTTAGCGAGAGAATTCATCTCAGCGATTCAAAGGATGCCTGAGACCGGCATTGACGATTCAGCATTTAACCGGACCGCCGCCATGATGAAGGGCGGGAATACGGATGACCACTTTTTTTACCACCGCAAGAAAGTGAATCCTTTTCCGTCAGACGAATTAATAAATCTCCTGAA
The DNA here is from genome assembly GCA_051294195.1 of Bacillus sp. BKU_1. Taxonomy (GTDB): domain Bacteria; phylum Bacillota; class Bacilli; order Bacillales; family Bacillaceae_B; genus Rossellomorea. The sequence continues at coordinate 1,483,721 of CP193985.1, forward strand.
TGCGAAAGCTCCTTCTTCGACTGAGGATAAACAGGATGCCGTCCTGATATTGAGCTGGGAATATCCCCCGAATATTATAGGCGGTCTTTCGCGTCATGTTTATGATTTAGCGAATAACCTGGTCAAGAAGGGGAAAGAGGTACACGTCCTTACTGCAAGAGCCAGTGATACGCTTCCTTACGAAATTGTCGAAGGTGTGACGATTCACCGTATACATCCGCTGCATCCCTATGAAGAAAATTTCTTTAAATGGGTGTTTGATCTGAACCAATCCTTTGTTCAATATGCACATGAACTGATTATACAGGAGAAGATCACACATATTCACGCCCATGACTGGATCGTATCAACGTCAGCGATCAAGCTGAAGGAATTTTACTCCCTTCCATTGATCACGACCATACATGCAACCGAACACGGCAGAAATCAGGGAATCTATACAGAACTTCAGGAGAAGATACACCGTGAAGAACAATTGCTCGTTTCGGCGTCCGACCATCTGATCGTGTGCAGTGAGCATATGAAGGAAGAAGTCCGGTCATTATTTACATTTGACGCACCCGTCGAAGTGATACCCAACGGAGTAGAATTGGAAAGACTCGGACAAATGACCTTTGATCAATCGATTCATGAGAGCAGGCCGTATTTCTTTTCCATCGGAAGGATGGTGCATGAGAAAGGCTTTGAAACGCTTATCAGGGCCGCTGCTCTGTTAAAAAGGGACGGTCACGCGGTTTCATTCATCATCGCCGGAAAAGGACCCATGCTAGAGCATTACCGCCAGCTTGTTAAGAATGAAAATCTGGATGATATGGTGTTCTTCCCCGGATTCATTTCCGATGAAAAGAGAAATGGTTATTTGAAAAACTGTCTGGCAGTCATCTTCCCGAGTCTTTATGAGCCGTTCGGCATTGTTGCGCTTGAGGCAATGGCCTTCAGGAAAGCAGTGGTCGCCTCAGAGACAGGCGGGCTGAAAAGCATTGTAAAGCATGAGAAGACCGGCTTATTATTCCAGCCTGACAATGACTCGGGTTTAGTTGAAATTCTTCTTTCACTGCTCCGTGAGCCATCTAAATCGGAACGGTTGGGGGAATTTGGGCTGAAATTGGCGAAATCCATGTTCAGCTGGGACCGGATCGCTGATCAGACCATGAATGTGTATGATGATGTACTCCTCCATACAAAAGTAGAAGGACTCCGATGATGAAAGCGGTCATCATAGCAGGAGGAGAAGGGAAGCGGCTGAGGCCTTATACAATTTCAGTCGCCAAGCCAATGGTGCCGATCCTAAATAAACCAATACTCGAGTACAGCATCAACCTGCTCCGTTCCTATGGGATCAGAGATATCCTCATTACAACATGTTACAAAAGCAATACCATAAAAGAATATTTCGGGGACGGAAGCCGGTTCAACGTAAATATCAGGTACTTGGAAGAAAGGAAGCCGCTCGGGACCGCAGGGGGGATCTTTTTGGCAAAACACCTTCTGGAGGAACCTTTTCTCGTATTGAGCGGGGATGCCTTCACCAATATCCCGATCGACCAGGTCATCCATTTTCATCAGAGCAAAAAGGCTGCCATGACGCTGGTGTCCAAAGAAGTCCCCGATCCAAGGGAATATGGCATCTGCTATACAAATAAAAGCAGGAAGCTTACCGGTTTTACAGAAAAACCTTCATCATGGAAGGGGAATGAGGTGAACACCGGAGTGTATGTCATAGAGCCCTTCCTGCTGCGGAAGTATTTCAGAAAAGGTGCACTGGATTTCAGTCATGATCTTATTCCGTCACTTCTCCACAATGATGAAGAGGTGTATGTCTTCAAAACGAACGCCTATTGGAGGGATATTGGAAACCCGGAGGAATACAAGAGAGCACGTGAGGATTTGATGAGAGGACAGTTCGCACCTGAAACTGTACCTGCCCCCGGAAAGACCGGGATGGCAGTCCTTGATCCGTTCATTACCAGGGTCCAGGAATCCTGCCCAAAAGTGAAAAAGCCATTCGTGGTTGCTAAATTGCTTGAAACTGAGTCAGTCCCCTTTAAGGATGAAAAAGAATTCAAGATTGAACACCGTGATGGCGGCTGGACCAGAATAGTCAGTGATCCTGACAGGGGTTTTGTCATTTATTCAAAGGCGGATCGAAGGAATCTGGCGAGGGAACTTGCCAGGTACTATGGGAAAAAAATAAAAACTTGGCAAAAGGTGTAGAGGCTGATGAATAAACCGAATAAAAAATTTCATATTCAAGGTATTGCCTGGAAGCAAGCCGGTTCATATATACCTCTTGAAAAAATGACGGATGGATACGACGGCATTACAGTCAATCTGTCAGAAGAAAATGAAAAATGGGGGGAATCGTTATCGTTCGAATTGGAAAACGTCACGAAGGAAACGAAAAAGCTGAAAATCTTCTTCCTGGTCGAATGGCTTTCCTGTTGTGAAGAAACAATTGGGGTCCTTTCCCTCTCAAAAAATGCATTCTACAATTACAGTAAAAGGGATATGGCGATGTCCAACGTTGTATCAAGTGCAGACAGTATAAAGAAGTCTGTATATCCTTTGAATCTGAAAGGATTGCAAATGTGGAAAAAATCGTTGAAATCCGGAAGCCTGCATTACTATCCCATCACCAACGGCCTTCATATGATGGCCTATATGCTGGAATATACATTTAAGCCTTTTGAAGTTAAGCAAGGTAAGCTGTTTGCCGTCGAAGGGGCTGTAGAAGGCAACGGATACATTTTAAAAGATAGAATGAAAAACGGACTAGCATTTCAGCAGGAAAAGTGATATTATAGAAAAGTCGTATGAATAGATGAAGATAGTGAAGTTTGGAGGGAAATAATAATGCGTGTAAACATTACTTTAGCTTGCACAGAAACTGGTGAGCGTAACTATATTACTACAAAAAACAAGCGTAATAACCCAGATCGTCTTGAGCTAAAAAAATATTGCCCGAAATTAAAGCGTGTGACTCTTCACCGCGAAACGAAATAAGCAGCCGGATTTTATCCGCTGCTTTTTTTTATACTTCTTTTTAGCATGCGGCTGGAGTGCTGATATAATAATCATTGAAAAGGAGGGATGATATGGACAAAAAAGAATTAAGAAGAAGTCAGCTGGAATTGTTAAAAGCGATTTCTCCGTTGGAATATGAACAAAAATGTTTTGAAATTGAACAACGATTATTTCGCTCTGATTTCTGGAAGAACAGTGGAGTGGTAGCAGTCACTATTTCAAAAATCCCGGAAGTAAATACATGGAACATCATCAAAAGGGGCTGGGAGGAAGCTAAGACCATTTGTGTACCGAAATGCAAGCCCAAAACAAAAGAACTGATATTTCATGAAATCCATTCGTTTCAAGAGCTTGAATCAGTCTTTTACGGACTATTTGAACCCATACCTTCCATTACCAAACCAGTACATAAAGACAGCATACAGTCAGTGATCGTACCGGGACTTGCCTATACGGAAAAAGGGTACCGGCTCGGATTCGGCGGGGGATATTACGACCGCTTCCTTTCAAGATTCACTGGGCATACCTTATCTTTGGCATTCAGTGAACAGCTTGTTAAGAAACTGCCCGTTGAATCTTTCGATATTCCGGTAGCTGAAATCATAACTGAAAATGGATGGATCCACTGTGAATGAGAATATCTTCGTTTATCTGATCATCCTGCTTGTATCCATCGGGGGATATAAAACAAGGAATCTCAGCCCTTCCGGAGCCCTATCCGCTTTTTTTATGGGCTTGATCATCACCCATTTCTATCATTGGAGAGGCCTGTTGTTGATCGGGGCATTTTTCCTGAGTTCCAGCTTGTGGTCAAAGCTGTTTTCCTCTTCAAAAACAGAAATAGAAGGACGGCTCGCAAAGACCTCTGTACGTGACTGGCAGCAAGTTGCTGCGAATGGCGGGCCGTCGGTTCTCTTCATCTTATTGTTCCATTTTACCGGCAATGACTGGTGGCTCTACTCCTTTGCAGCTGCTGTCGCTGCGGCAAACTCTGACACTTGGGCTTCTGAAATCGGTCCTCTGAGCAAAAAATCACCGCTTTCAATACGGTCTTTCAGGAGAGTGGAAAAAGGAACTTCAGGGGCCGTATCCCCGATCGGCACAATAGCTTCAATAGCAGGGGCTCTTTTTATATCTCTGTTGTTTTTCGTTTTCATGGGTTCATTTAACTGGCCGTTGTTCATCATGATTACAGCTGCAGGTTTCCTAGGAAATGTGCTTGACACCGTGGCAGGTGCATTTTGGCAGGCTGAATTCTCATGTGTGGTGTGTCATTCCACCACTGAATCCGCCGTTCATTGCGGCGCTGCAACTGTCCAAAGCAAAGGGTACGCTTGGCTGAACAATGAAGCTGTCAATTTCATGTCCAGTCTTTTTGCGGGAGTGATGCTTTTTTGCATGCTGGTGATAATAAATGGATAATCTGCAGCTTTATGATCCAAACTATTCCCAGGAGGGATCAAGATGAACGGATGGATCAAATGGCTCATAATCGGCAGCTTCATTCTGCTTTTGCTGCCAAATCGCTATCGTATACTCAACCTGCTCCTCGGGAATTTGCTTATCCGCCGCTTTGCTGTTCAAGGGGCAATGAGCATACCCGCAATTCGCTCGAAATTCATTCAAAGTACATTCAGGTAGAGATTTAGCTATGTATTATCTAAGTAAAACCCGAACCCATTTTGCATTTAAGGAAGCAAATGGGTTCGGGTTTTGAATTTGTTCAATGCATTTATAAAAATTTGGTATTTTCAGCGGTTGATTGGAGTGCAAGACGTAGACTCCTGCGGGAAAGCGTGTTAGGTGAGACCCCGCAGGCGAAGCCGAGGAGGCTCACCAACCGTCCGCGGAAAGCGGAGTCTTGCACGGAAATCATTAGCGTTTTTAAGAACCTATACATTGAACATTGATAAGTGACTTTGACCCTTATAACTTTACATTCTAAAAAAGGTAAGGGTATAGTAGCAGTAAATCAGGGAAACCTCCGGGGTTCCTGTAAATACACAGAAAGTAGTGGATGTAGTGAATTTACGATATCATTACCTCTTTTGGAAGATGGCGCTTTACTTGATCGAACAAAAGCACTACCGGATCCTGAATCTGTCACAGGAACAGGATGAAATCTGGTTCGAATCCACAGTCTTAAAAGAGCCTGATGTCATAAGGCTTCGTCTGAAAGACCTCGACTGGGGCTCCTGGCTGGAACGGGATATTGATCATACGATCAGGAATGCAGAGATGATTAGAAGAAAGCGGCATAAACGAACGTTAAAGATGAAGAATCTATACATAACCACATACCCGCCTGTTGACGGGGGAGCAGGGACTTTCACTCATAATGGAGGAAATGAGCATGCTGTCGTGGATTCCATTCTCATTGATGAGGCTTCCGGAAAAGAAACGCTGAATAATGAGCCGATGTTCGCGGATGGAGACTGGGAGCTTCCTCCCGAAGTGCTTGAAGCCAACGTAGAGTGGATGAGAAGCAGGGCGGTCAGCGCGTCGACAAATCAGGTTAAAAAAGAAAGGGAGCTCTTCGACAGGGGAAAACCATTCTTCACTTATCTGTTCATCGCTTTACAGCTCATCATGTTTGCCATACTCGAGATGAACGGGGGAAGCCAGGACCCGCAAACGCTGATTAAATATGGGGCAAAATATAATCCGTTGATCATCGAAGGGGAGTGGTGGAGACTCATCACGCCGATTTTCTTGCATATCGGGCTGCTGCATCTGCTCATGAATACCCTGGCACTCTACTATCTGGGCAGTGCCGTAGAAAGAATATATGGCCGGTTCCGCTTTGTATTCATCTATATGCTGTCGGGAATCACAGGCTCTTTCGCAAGCTACCTTTTTACTTCTAATCTTTCGGCGGGAGCAAGCGGGGCAATCTTTGGATGTTTCGGTGCGCTGCTTTATTTCGGGGTTCTGTATCCGAAAATCTTCTTTAGGACAATGGGCTTCAATATCATTGCGGTCATTCTTTTGAATCTCGCTTTCGGTTTCACATTCCCCGGAATTGACAACGCAGGTCACCTTGGAGGTCTGGCAGGCGGCTTCCTTGCTGCAGGAATTGTCAGTGTCCCCGGAAAACGCCGGATTTTCAGACAGTTACTCATACTGGCTTCAACCGTTGTCCTCATCGGTGTGTTTTATGCCGGCGACCGGCAGTCAAACCCTTCTGACTGGGACATTAATACTGTGAACGGCGTGGCCCAGGAGAAAATTGCAGACGAAGAATGGACGGAAGCTGAAGAATTATTAAATGAAGTGACTGAAACAGGCACGCCTAATGCAGAGACTTATTTTTATCTTTCTTATGCTGAAATCAAGCTTGGTAAAACCGAAGCTGCCAAAGAGAATTTGATGAAAGCCATTGAAAAAAGGGATGATTTCCATGAAGCCCATTATAATCTGGCACTGATCCTGATAGACACCGGTGATCGTGAAGAGGCACTTACACATGCTGAAAAGGCGTACCGCCTGAATAAAAAAGACGATAAATATAAAAGGTTGGTCGATGAATTAGAGGGAGGCTCCTAGGAAGGAGTCACCCTCTGCCTCAATAATGAAGGATTTTCGTCTTTATCCACCAGGAGTACAAGAACTTCTTTTTTATCTTTCTTGATCAGAATAAGGGGGATGGTACTGTCGATTGAATCGACGATCGTACCGTCTTCCTTTTTTATTCCTAAGTAATAGTTTTTATACAGTCCTTCCCAAAGGTTACCAATGAGCCTTTGCCACTCTCGATTTTCAAAACCTTTCGGGGGTTCTTCCTCAAGCCGGGTTAGTTCCGTAAGCGGTACAGCGGTATATTCGTCAATGGGAATACCGAGTGTTTGGATTGCCTTTTCCCATGTATAGTCCAGCTGCTGAGATGTCACCCTGTCGAGGATCATCTTCCATTCTTTTTCCGCGTCGGTTCCAGGCTGTCTGAAAGAATTAAGCGGACTGAAATTAGAGTCGATGACGTAGAGCCGGTCGTCTGTCATCTTTTGTGAACTTGTATAGGCCGTGTCATCATTTTCATGAATCTCAGAATAATGAAAAGATACCGCCTCCAACAGGCTGCTTTCTTTCCATTCTATTGTTTTTTCTTGAACAATCCCATCTGTATCCTGCTCCCACTCATTCAGCTTCCCCTTCAGTCTCCCATTGATAAATAGAAAACCAACATCCTGTCGCAGGTAAGCAGGTGTATCCAGCTTGGAGGAAATCTTCCATTTCACTTCATACACATTATCTTTTTTTTCAGGAACGAGCGTGAGAAGAGTCGAAGCATATTCATAGGCAACATTCTCATTGATAGGGAAGAAAATGATGCTCTCCTCTGTCCCTGGCTCATAAATGAACTCGATGCCGACTGCAAGAATGACCATAAGGATCATAAATGGGAAGGCATGAAGGAACTTTTGTTTCATATCGTTCACCCCAATGGTTTGTCCGGTTGTTAATTACTATGTAATGAGGTGTTTTAATATGTTTCAAGGTATGATTTATGTGCAGGTTGTCTAGTATGGTAAAGATGGTAAAACATGTTAACTAATGAGGGGTGAAGGCTGGAATGTCTATGGAGAAAAAGCCTGTCTCTGCAGAAATAGAGGAAAATACGAGCTTTCTAAAAGAAGTTCTTGCTGTTGATAAGAGTTTTGATGTCATACAGCTTGACTTGGAATATGCGGAACGCAAAATGGCGATGTTCATGGTTGACGGATTCGTAAAAGATGATATCATGCATTATTTAATGAAGCTGCTTGCAGGTTTGGATCCAGAGCAGCTTGAAGAAAATGCTTTGGAAAAATTATTGAAAACCTATATACCGTATATCGAGATTGAACAGGTGGACGATCTGAATAAAGTCGTGGATCTGGTGCTGGCAGGACCTACGGCGCTCGTTGTGGACGGTGTCGATAAAGTCATCATCATCGATGCCAGGACCTATCCGGTCAGGGGGCCGCAGGAACCCGATATCGAAAGAGTTGTGCGGGGCTCAAGGGACGGATATGTTGAGACGATCGTGTTTAATACCGCCCTTACAAGAAGGAGGGTCCGGGATCCATCCCTCCGCATGGAATATATGCAGGTAGGCAGAAGATCGAAAACGGATATTGTCGTGTCATACCTCGAGGATATCGCCGATCCCGATTTGGTGAAAAAAATCAAGGATTCCATTTCGAAAATAGACACCGATGGGCTGCCTATGGGGGAAAAAACGCTGGAAGAGTATATATCCGGCAGGCACTGGAACCCGTATCCGATGGTAAGGTATACGGAGAGGCCGGATACCGCCGCTGCTCATCTTTATGAGGGACATGTCATCATCATGGTGGACGGGTCTCCGAGTGTGCTGATCACCCCTACTACATTTTGGCATCATTTACAGCATGCAGAAGAATACCGGAACAAGCCTTCGGTGGGGGCTTATCTGCGTTTTGTAAGATTTATAGCTGTGTGGAGTTCCATCTTTCTGCTGCCTCTCTACTATTTATTCGCCGTACAGCCCGATCTGCTGCCGGCACAATTCACCTATGTCGGACCGAATGAAACCGGAGAGGTCCCCTTATTCCTTCAGTTTCTGCTGATCGAGATAGGGATCGATATTTTGAGGATGGCAGCAATCCATACACCATCTTCTCTCGCCACTGCACTGGGTCTTGTGGCTGCGCTGATGATCGGCCAGGTGGCAGTAGAAGTCGGGCTATTTGTGAACGAAGTGATTCTGTACCTTGCAATCGCTGCAATCGGGACATTTTCAACACCGAGTTATGAACTCAGCCTGGCAAACCGGCTCGTGCGGATCTTTCTGCTCGCCGCCACTGCATTATTCGGCGTTTACGGCTTTGTCATCGGCATCATGGCCTGGATCATAGCATTATCAAGAATGAAATCATTCGACATCCCTTATATGTGGCCGTTCATCCCATTCAACTTCAGGGCTTTCAGGGACGTATTCCTTCGTTCGCCGATGCCCCTCAAAAACAGAAGGCCGCGATTCCTGCATCCAAAAGATCCGGACCGCTAGGGAAATATAGTGTGAAGACTACCTTTGGGCTTATGCTTTGATAGGTAGTCTTTTTTTGTCTGCTGGGGTGAAGAAAGATTGAGAACACCCGGGATTTGTCATATACTTTAGTGGGACGAAAGAAAGCAGGTGTAAGAATGAGAACGATCTATGACATCCAGCAGTTTTTGAAAAGCTATGGAACCATCATCTATACCGGACATCGTCTTTCAGACCTGCAGCTCATGGAAGACGAACTGAAGGAGCTTAACAAATCACAGCTGATTGAAATGAGGGAGTTCCAGACAGCTCTATTGATATTGAGGCAGGAAATTGCAATGGAAAAAGAAAAGGGTGATTAGATGACAGAACAGTGGCTGGTCGGAGTAGACTTGGGCGGCACGACGACAAAAATAGCGTTTCTAAGTAAATACGGCGAGTTGTTACACAAATGGGAAATCCCGACGGATAAATCCGAAAATGGAAAAAACATCATCGTCAACATAGCTAAGGCAATCGACCGGAAACTTGAACAACTCGGACAGAGTAAGGCAAAACTGGTCGGGATCGGAATGGGTGCACCCGGGCCGGTCGATATGGCAAAAGGCATCATCTATGAAGCAGTCAACCTTGGATGGGATACAAATACCCCGCTGAAAGATCTGCTGGAAGTGGAAACAGGTCTCCACGCTGTCATTGATAACGATGCGAATTGTGCCGCACTCGGAGAAATGTGGAAAGGTGCCGGGGACGGTGCAAAGGATCTAGTCTGTGTAACCCTCGGGACAGGTGTAGGCGGAGGCGTCATCACCAATGGAGATATTGTACATGGAGTGAAGGGTGCCGGCGGCGAGATCGGACATATCACAGTCGTCCCCGAAGGCGGATTTCAGTGCAATTGCGGAAAGACAGGGTGTCTTGAGACGGTTGCCTCCGCCACAGGAGTGGTCCGTCTGGCAAATGAAAAGCTGGATTCAACTTCAATTGACTCTGTATTGAGGGAGATCCGCAATGAAAAAGGCGAGGTCAGTGCCAAAGAGATATTTGATGCAGCCAGAAGTAATGATGAATTGGCTGTAAGCGTTGTCGGACAGCTTGCGTACTATCTTGGTCTCGCACTCGCGAATCTAGGGAACGTGTTGAACCCCGAGAAGATCGTAATCGGAGGAGGAGTTTCCCAGGCAGGAGATATATTATTGGAACCGGTAGCAAGCTTCTTTGGAAAGTTTTCATTTCCAACGGTCAGGACATCGACCGGCTTAAGCATCGCAACATTGGGCAATGACGCAGGTGTGATAGGGGCGGCATGGCTGGTGAAAAATAAGATTTAGTTAATGCTGTTGATCGGGGCTCCCTTTTGGGGGCTCATTTTTTTATGGGGAAAAGCTACTGATATGTCTTTCGGCAGAGGACTCATGACCTGTGAATCACCTATGGATTCGGCGTGTTTTCCGGGACCATCGGTTCATTTTCAAGAAACTTTTACAATATGAAACTTTTAGTTGTTTCAAACGTCTAATAGTAAGGGTAGGAGAATAAGGTGTAAAATACTATTTTACATTGCTTTTATGATATTGGGTTTGACGTTTTGTTAAAAAAGTATTAAGATTACACATGGTTCTAATTTAAAAATTACTTATTTTTCCAGTAAAATTATTACATTTTATGTTACATACGAACGAACACGTAAGTAGCAAGGAGGTTACTAATGAAGATAAAAAAGATTCCAAAGGCCCCTTTAGTCATCGTTGCAGCGCTGCTCCTTTGGATAAAAACATATATTGTCTATAAAACTAGTTTTGATATAAAAATAGAGAACACGATTCAGGAGATCATTCTCTTCATGAATCCGTTAGGGTTCTTGCTGTTCATATTCGGAATCGGACTCTTAATGAAAAAAGATAAATCCCGCACCCGCTTTATGATCATCACAAGTTTCCTATTGTCTTTCATACTCTATGGGAATGTAGTCTTCTATCGATTCTTCGATGACTTCCTGACGCTCCCTGTTTTATTCCAAACAAGCAACTTCTCCGATTTAGGGGGGAGCGCCAGTGCCATCATGAGTTGGAAAGATGTGTTTTATTTCCTGGATGTCTTTGTCCTGATTGCGTTAATCAAGTTTTTACCTTCATGGTTTTCACTTAAAAATTACAGCAGGGCAAGCAGAAGAGCTTATTTCCTCGTTGCGACGGCACTAGTATTCTTCAATCTTGGACTGGCTGAATCAGAAAGGCCGCAGCTTCTCACAAGGACGTTCGACCGTGAAATGCTGGTAAAGAATATCGGGACCTACAACTACCATATTTATGATATTTTCCTGCAATCGAAGTCATCCGCCCAAAGAGCATTGGCGGACGGCAGCGAGCTCGCGGATATTGATAATTACGTAAGAGCAAATTACATTGAGCCGGATAAAGAGATGACCGGCATTGCAAAAGACAAAAATCTGATCATCGTGTCTATGGAATCACTCCAGAATTTTGTCATCAACAGCAAAGTGAACGGCGAAGAAATCACTCCTTTCTTAAATGATTTCATTGGGGAAAGCTACTACTTCGATAATTTCTATCATCAGACGCAGCAAGGCAAGACGTCGGATTCCGAGTTCATCCTGGATAATTCCCTGTACCCGCTTAACCGGGGTGCAGTATTCTTCACCCATTCAGGCAATGAGTTCGACTCCATGACAGAAAAGCTCGATGCAAATGGATATTATACAACGGCGATGCACGCCAATAATAAGAGTTTCTGGAATCGGGATATCATGTATGATTCCCTTGGTTACGAGCGCTTCTATTCTTTACCTGATTATGAAGTGACCGAAGATAATTCCGTTAACTGGGGAATGAAGGATATCCCGTTCTTTGAACAATCAGTGGAACATATGAAAGAGATGCCAAAGCCTTTCAGTACTAAAATGATCACACTGACGAATCACTACCCTTTCACACTGGATGAAGAGGATAAGTTAATCGACCCGTATACCTCTAAAGACGGTACTGTAAACCGTTATTTCCAGACAGTCCGTTACATGGATGAGGCACTGAAGAACTTCATCAATGATCTGAAAGAATCAGGGCTTTACGAGAATTCCGTCATCGTCATGTACGGGGACCACTACGGAATATCTGAAAATCATAATACGGCAATGAGCCAATACCTGGGCAAGGAAATTACTTCTTTTGAGAGTACCCAGCTGCAAAAGGTCCCGCTCATTATCCATATACCGGGTCAAGAAGGGAAGACGATTTCCAAAGTCTCAGGACAAATCGACCTGAAACCGACAATCTTGAACCTGTTGGGCATCGATACGAAAAAAGATATCCAATTCGGAGGGGACATTTTCTCTGACCAGCATGAAGATTTCACCATCCTGAGGGACGGGCGATTCATCACCAAGGATTATGTCTATGCAGGAGAGAAATGCTGGGATAAGGCGACAGAAGAAAAAACCGACATGAAATTCTGTAAACCGTATCAAGATCGTGTCACAGAAGAACTGGACTATTCCGATAAGGTCATTTATGGAGACCTGCTCCGTTTTTATGAAGAAACAGAGTATCGGGATGAAGAACAATAATGGATTTAAGAGCTTGCGAATAAGATTCGCAAGCTCTTTTTTTGTCATGAAATAATGAGTGAATCATATGAGTAAATAAGGGTGTAAAGCAGGGAGGACTCACGATGAAAATCAGTGTTAGGAGCGGGGATACATTCTGGTACTACAGTCAGCTGTTTTATATACCGGCAGGACTGATCATTGATTCAAATCCATCTCTGGATCCGAGCGCCTTGAAAATCGGATCAGAAGTGGAAATCCCGGGATTCATTAAAGAGAATCATACAGTTAAACAGGGAGATACATTCTGGAAACTTGCTGAACAGCGAAATATACATGTTGATGGTCTATTGCTCTTGAATGGGAAAATGAATCCCGGTGCATTGAAAATTGGTTCGACGATCTTTTTGCCTTCAAGAGTGACGGCACCGGTTGTCAATGGAAGGCGGGGGTACAGTTCTGAAATTTTACAAAGGGATTTAACCAGATTGAAAGAAATATATCCATTCATCAAATTAAGTTCGATCGGCGAGAGTGTGTTGGGGAAATCACTTTACGAAATAAAAATAGGAGACGGTCCGAAAAAGGTGCACATGAACGCCTCTTTTCATGCTAATGAATGGATCACAACGTCGGTTTTAATGACGTTCCTCAATGATTTTCTGCTTTCCCTTACCAATATGAACCCGATAAGGGGGATTCAAGCCATGCCTGTCTACAAAGGGGTCACGCTTTCATTCGTCCCAATGGTGAATCCTGACGGAGTGGACCTTGTCTTGAAGGGACCGCCTGCACCGTTGAAGGATCAGTTATTGAAGTTAAATAAGGGAAGCACTGATTTCACAGGGTGGAAAGCGAATATTCGTGGAATTGATCTCAATAAACAATTTCCCGCAAGATGGGAGTTTGAAAAAGAACGGATAGAAGTTAAGTCTCCGGGTCCCCGGGATTTCCCAGGTGATAAGCCCCTTTCCGAGCCAGAGACGATCGCGATGGCTGAGCTTGCGCAGGAAGAAATATTCGACCGGATGCTTGCTTTACACACACAGGGCAAAGAGTTTTATTGGGGATATGAAGGACTGGAACCTCCAGAAGCTGAAAGGCTTGCCGGAGATTTTGAACGGGTCAGCGGGTACAGGTCTGTAAGATACATTGACAGTTATGCGGGATATAAAGACTGGTATATAAAAGAATTTAGAAAATCTGCATTTACTCTGGAACTGGGGAAAGGAATCAATCCCCTCCCCCTTTCGCAATTTGACGAGATTTACAGAGATACACTGGGGATCTTTCTTGTAGCAATATATAGGTGGTACTAACCTAATGTGAGTTGGTGGGAAAAATAGTCATTTTTTCCTGTCGGCTTATAAAAAATCATAGTAGATTTTTAAGTGAAAGAGGAGTAAAATGAATCATCAGGTTTATTATAGTGAAACCGAATGTATATAAAGATCAACATGAAAAGAATAAACTGATGATGACCTTTGTCGATGCTTGATGGAGCAGAACCAATTGGTCATCATTTTTTGGATTTATTGTAATATTTTTATCATAAAATTGAAACATTTTCTTTTGTGAAACGTACTAATCCATATAGGCTGATTTCGAAGAATGGGTAAAGGGGGAGTGTCTGAGATGAAAAAATTGGTTTTTAGACTGCTTTTGATTAGTCTGTTTTTGCTGGCGGGCTGTCAATCCAAAATAACTGATACTCCCCAACCAGATGAACAGAATCCTCAAAAACATGAACTATTGAAAGTGAATGGAAACATTATTCCATCCGAGAGATTTATAGAAAACATCGATTGGTTATCAAATCGTGAAATATTGACGGTCAGCAATGAAAATGGAGCAGCTTCCTTATATATCACGGACATCTTTAAGGGAGGCAGTGAAAAGCTTTATGAAATACCTTCTTCCTATGTCCAATCCATGGTTTCTCCCGATAGAAGCAGGATCCTCATCCATTCAGCATCTGCTACCTACTCAGCGATGATCACGATCATTGACCTCAGCGGAAAAGAGATTTATAAGGGTGAAATCCCTTCATCTGAATTATCATACGTATGGAATGCGTTCAATACAGATAAACTTCTGATAACAAGCTTTGCAGAGGACTGGAGCTTTGATGTATTCGAACTGGATTTGAATTCCCCTGAACTAAGATTACTGGATGTAGAACAGCCCTTTTTAAAATGGAATTCGGAAGTATCGGTCCTTTATCAGGACTGGAACAATGACGAAATAAGTATTTCTGCTCCTCTGGTCAGCCAAAATATTCTGGATGGCAAAAAAGAAACGATTGATACAAAAAGCGTCCATTTTGAACGTTTTCCCCGCTTCCTGCTTTCTGTTCATGCCAAGGAGGAAAAGGATGATGAGTTCATTTATCAATTCATCAATGAAAACGGTGAGGTCTTATCTGAGTTCCAGTCGGCTTTGCTGAGCCGTTATTCTGATTGGTTCATTCCTTTCTATGATATGATAGATGACAAGGATGAGCTGATTACGTTTAAAGCAAATGAGGCAGGTTCCTTCGATACATACAGCGGTACATTCTCTTTGGGAAAATGGGATGTGATGGGCGGAAGCGAAGAGACTCTGATGCCGGATCTTGCTGCTGAACCAATCCAATGCTCACCTAATGGGTCTCTTTGTTTGTATGGTAATCAGCTTGAAAAAATCATTGATATCGATGATGCATCCATCATCGAATTAGTAAAAGAGGAAGGGTAGATAGCATGGCAATCGTAGACGTAACGGTTATCCCGATAGGGACAGAAACTCCAAGTGTGAGTTCGTATGTGGCTGATCTTCAGAAAATCCTTAAGAAACACGAAGACGAAGGAAATATCCGGTATCAGCTTACTCCGATGAATACTATCATAGAAGGGGAACTGTCCACCCTGCTCGGAGTGATACAGGAAATTCATGAAGCACCGTTCCAGAAAGGAATCAAGCGTGTGGCCACCAATATCAGGATCGATGACAGAAGAGATAAAAAGGGGACCATGGAAGGAAAGCTTGCTTCCGTGAAGAAACATATGGAATAAGGATTCCGTGCCATTTAGAGCAAGTGTAAAAAAACCCTCCGTCACGGAGGGTTTTTTTACTTTTGATTTTAGTGGCCACCCGGGTATCCGGAGTGAAGGACAGTCATAATTGTAAACCAGCCAAAAACACCTAAAGTTGCCAATGAAAACACGATTCCAAGACCATTTTTGTTTTTGAATGTGCTTACTACTGCGAATAAAGCTAATAGTGTGACCAATGCTGTAATAATTACAAGACCCATTTATATGACCCCTTTCATTGAAAATAAGTTTCTTAACACCGCTTACAAAATACAGATAATTGTATGTACATAAATGCACTCATTAACATTTTATATTTTTTTCCTCTGTTTGTCGAGGTCTAAAAGTTTGACACTTCTATGGCACCGGGAAGTTTCTTTCCAGACACAACATCTGCTACAATATTGGTATCCCCGAAAGGGAAAAGGAGGTAATAAAATGAAATGGAAACAAATCCCTTTAGGGCCGCTGCAGACAAACTGTTACGTCCTTTGGAACGATGAGAACAAATGTTTAATAGTCGATCCAGGTGCGGAAGGTGAGAAACTGGTAAGCTGGCTGAATGAAAATAACCTTAAGCCCCTTGCGATCTTATTGACACATGCCCATTTTGATCATATTGGGGCAGTCGATACAATCAGAGATACATATGATATACCGGTTTACATCGATGAAAAAGAGTCGGATTGGCTCACCGATCCAGGTTTGAATGGCTCAGGATTATTCGGAATGGGCCAGATTCAGGCGGGTCCCCCCGAGAGAATCATCACTTCTGAAAGCACTCTCAACATTGATGATTTTACCCTCCGCGTCTTTAAGACACCCGGACACTCTCCGGGAAGTCTTTCCTATTATGTACAAAGTGAAGGAATAGTATTTGCAGGAGATACACTTTTTATGGGAAGCATCGGCCGGAGTGATCTGCCAGGGGGCAGTCATCAAGAGCTCCTGTCAAGCATCCATGATCATCTGCTCACTCTCCCGGAAGAAACAGAAGTCCTTCCCGGACACGGACCGGCGACCTCTGTGGGGAATGAGATGGACGGCAATCCTTTCCTGAATAGATTTTAAGAGAAAAAAATTCCCTTTAGCATTTATGCTAAAGGGAATTTTTTTAGTGTCCTCCTGCACCCGGAGTCATCATAAAGGTCGTCCAGTAAGTAAACCCAGCGAAGAACACAGTCAGATAGGCACCGAAAATATAAATATACATACGTTCGGAAAGTTTTAAATAGCTTAACATAATGAAGAATCCTGTTTGGCCTAAAAAGATTAATGATGTCGTTGTCATATCGCCAAGATAAAACATTACAGCAAAAATTCCAGTCCAGAATCCAAGAACTCTGTACATACGATCCATATGTAACCCTCCTTTGCACCCTAAGTCCATCATTCAATATTATAAATGAATATTACTGCAAAAGTAAATATCTGTTTGATGATAGTTTGTGACGATTACGTGATTTCTACTCGCGGAACATGAAAACGGATTCCGAAACCGCCTTCAGCCGGAGAATAGCAAGGTTTTGAAGCGTTTGAAAAAAATTCATGAATTACCGAGTGTAAATACTGTACAAAGGTTATACAAAAAGTATACAATGTATTTAACTAATAAGGTAACTTGCTTATTTATACAATTAGAGGAGGAAATCAAATGGAAAACTTAACGTTCTTTACTTATCCAAGCTGCACCTCTTGTAGAAAAGCAAAAAAATGGCTCAATGCAAATTCAATCGCTTTCGACGAGCGTCATCTTTTCAGGGATACACCGACCCATGAAGAATTAGTCCACTTACTTTCACTCACTACAGAAGGCCTTGATGAAATCCTGGCTACCCGAAGCCAGACATTCAAACAGCTGGGGACCGATGTGAATGACCTTCCGCTATCCAAAGTAATCGACCTGATCATTCAGGAACCCAAACTGCTGCGCCGACCGCTTCTGACCGACGGGAAAAAATTAGTCGTCGGATACAATCCGGACGGCCTCAAGAGCTTTTCAGGGAAAAAGAGCTGTTTGAAGAAGAGCAGTTAGAGAGAAATAGAAGTGGCAGCCATCTTTTTGGGGGATGGCTGACTTTTGGGTTTAATGGGGGATGTGTGGGTTTTGGGCATTGTTGCTTAAGATCTGCTTTTTGATTGTCCAGCTCAGGCGGCTGTGAGCTCGAGGTCATACGCCAAGAACCCCAAAAAGGCAAGGAGCGCCTTTCCGGGGTTCTTGTTTTATGCTAGTCGTCTCTGAGTCAAGCCCTTCTGCTTTTAGTACTGGGCTAGCTGGATTCGAACCAACGCATGTCGCAGTCAAAGTGCGATGCCTTACCGCTTGGCTATAGCCCAATGGGTTACTACAAGAAATAGTATGAGAATATATTAGAGAAAATATACAGTGTGATTAAAGTTTTTTTAGATAGATTATTTAGTAAGGGGAGGGTGCACTAGGATCATCTTAAATGCTGATTCTAGATTAGAATGATTCTTGTAAGATCATAAAATTAAAATTAGGATCATATTTTTCGATTTAGGATCATATATTCATAAATTGGCGCGTATTTTTTGTCGAATGGATCATAAATTTCGAATATGGATCATAAATCCTTCTAAGGCAGAAATTTTAACTGCATCCACAGGTCAATTCCAATAAAAAACATAAATATTCATTAAAACGGGTACGGTTCCTTTGGAAATCACCTATTTCTTGTTAAGTTTCCACCTGATTTTCATTAAAATCAGGAAGATCATTGAGGGAAACCAAATTTTAAAAATGAACTCATGAAAAAATTTCCATTTTTCTTCAGAAAAATAAAGGACTTTGTAATCTTTTGTCGTATATATAAGTTATGGAAAAAGAAAGGTGGTGCCACAACGATCTATCAATCGGTAGAAGCTCTTTCAGAAATCATGCTCAAAGATGCAATTACGAATGATGCATCCGATATTCACCTTATCCCCAGACTCAATGATTACCACATCCAGTTCCGCAAAACGGGGGTGCTCTCCCCATTTCAATCGATTCCCCATGATCAAGGTGAAAGACTTATCGCCCATCTGAAATTCATGGCGCAGATGGATATCGGGGAAAAACGGAAACCTCAAAGCGGCTCCTTCAATACGACAATCAGAGACTCCCCCGTGTCCCTCAGAATCTCCACTTTGCCGACCAATCACCTCAAAGAGAGCCTTGTCATCCGGATCCTTCCACAGGAGTACCAGGTCCCGCTCGAAAAAATGTCCCTTTATCCTTCTTCTGCAAAAAAACTCCTTGCCCTTCTCATGTATTCCCATGGACTTATCATTTTCACTGGCCCAACAGGAAGCGGGAAAACCACGACCTTATACTCGCTTGTCCACCATTGCTCCTCCGCACTCAACCGGAATGTCATCACGTTGGAAGACCCCATTGAAAAGAATCATGAAGATATGGTTCAGATCCAAGTGAATGAAAAAGCGGGGATCACTTATTCCGCAGGATTGAAGGCGATATTAAGGCATGACCCCGACATTATCATGGTCGGCGAGATCCGGGACAGGGAAACGGCTGAGACAGCGATCAGGGCAGCGCTTACAGGTCATCTGGTTTTAACAACCTTACACACCAAAGATGCTAAAAGTGCTGTGTACAGGCTGATGGAACTGGGTGTCCACTGGCATGATATACAGCAGACATTGATCGGGGTGACGGCTCAGAGGCTGTTAAAACTCAAATGTGCGATTTGCGGTTCTGAATGCAGAGCGGATTGTAAAGGCAAAGGCACGGCGAAAAGGGCATCGGTCTATGAAATTGTAACGGGCAGTGCCCTTAAAGAAGTGATTAAAGAAGCAAGGGGAGAAGATGCCTATTATCGATATCCCACTCTTCGAACACTGATCAACAAGGGGGTGGCATTGGGGTTTGTTCCGGATTCTGAGTTCCGAAAATGGATACATGAAGAAAATGGATGATCAAGGGAAATTCCTGAAGCGGACGGGTGATCTCCTTGAAAAAGGATACACATTTTCAGAAGCAATAGATTTTCTGCTTGTGCCAGGCCGGAACGGTTCAGGGAAATTAAAAAAGAGGATCAACAACTCTCTCCAAAAAGGGGAGCCGATCTCCTCGATATTTGACCGTCAGTTTAACATGCCGAAGCAGGTATCAGCACAGATTTATTTTGCAGAACATCATGGCGAGATGGGTGCCACCCTCAAGGAAGCGGGTGATTATCTGCAGAAAATGAGTGAAGGGAGACAAAAATTACTGAAGGTCCTTCAGTATCCTCTCTTTTTGGTATTGATCTCCATCATGCTCATGGTACTCCTCCGCAGGATTCTGTTTCCCCGTTTTCAATCGTTATATCACTCATTAGGTTATGATCAATCTGACGATTTCAATTACCTCTTTTGGTTCATCGAAAGTTTCCCCTCGTATTTTCTGGGGTTCATCCTTATTGCAGCAATGAGCATCCCCTTCATCTATATTTTCAAAAATAAGATATTCCTGGTAAGCCGCATCACGTTTCTGATAAAGTTTCCGCTGCTGTCCTTTTTCATCAAGCATGGGCAGACACATTTTTTTGCGAGGGAACTCAGTTTTCTGCTGAAAAACGGCGTATCGATCACTGAATCACTGAACATCATTGAGAGGCAGACGTATCGCCCGACCCTGCAGTATATTTCAAAGGACCTGCTGAAAGGACTTAAAGAAGGCCGGCCTCTGTATGATTGCATCTCTAAGATCCCCTTCTTTCAAGAGGAGTTATCTTATGTTGTTTCCCACGGCCAAAAAAATGGGAGGCTTGCTGACGAGTTGAAGCTGTACAGTGAAATTTGTTTTTCGGAATTGGAAGAGAAGGGGAACAGGCTTATGAAGTATATCCAGCCGGCGATCTTCACATTTGTCGGGTTATTCATCATGGCCATTTACTTTTCCATCATGATGCCGCTGTTTCAAATGATGCAGGGCATTTAATTGAATCTAGAAGGAGGTTCACTATGTTAAAAAATGAAAAGGGTTTTACGATGATAGAAATGATGATCGTATTGTTGGTCATATCAGTCCTGTTATTTGTTACCATCCCGAACGTTACAAGTCAGAGCAATAAGATCAATTCGAAAGGGTGTGAAGCGTTCATCAATATGGTCGAAGGACAGGTGGAGGCTTATAAGATGGATAACGGCAATGCGGAACCGGTCACGATGACACTGCTGGTGGATAAGAAATATATCAAAGAAGAGCATCAAACGTGTCCAAACGGACAATCTTTGACCATAGATACGGAGGGGAATGTTGAAACAGCTGCGGCAGAGTAAAGAGGGTTGGCATCAAGGCGGTTATACATTCATCGAGATGTTCCTGGTCCTATTGATTCTAACAATCCTCATATCGTTTGCTGCTTTCTCGAATGATCCATTGAAAGAGCATGCTGAAAAAAGCTTTTTTATTTCCCAGCTGCAATCGGACTTGTACCTCATCCAAAGTCAAAGCTTTTTTTCACAATCCTCTACCACCCTGCTGTTCTATCCTACTGCAAATAAATATGCTGCGAAAGATTATCATGGAAACACGCTGTTTACACGCACGTTACCCCTTGGCATCAATATATCCAAGAGCAATAATCTGAATGAAATCATTTTCACCGCCTCAGGCAATACAAACCGGTTCGGTCCGGTTTATTTCAACTCCGGGAGTACCACGATAAAACTTTCATTTCAAATCGGACAAGGGAGATTTTATGTACAGGAATTCTAAGGGTTTTTCACTTCCAGAAAGCCTGGTCGCTTTTAGCTGCTTCATGGTGATGCTTGCATTTTTCCTCCCCCTCTGCCTCAGGATGATTACCACGCTGGAAGAAAAGCAGCAAAGGGTTGAAGCAATGAAATTTCTTCAGGAAGGGATCGAGCATGCAGTGGTGACAGGGGACTATCGAAACAGTACAAGGATATACAAGGGAGTGCTTTACACCATGAGTTGGAAAGGGGACGACCTTACCAGTCCTTGTGTAGCTGTCAAAAAGGGGGGTGGCACCGATGAAATATGTGCTTCAGAATGATAAGGGGTTCTCTCTGCTCGATGCCCTGCTGTCCTTTATGATCTTTTCAGTCATATCGCTCAGCTTTCCACTTGTCATTAAAGGACTTCAGGTCATCCAAAAAGAAAGCATCCCTCCCAGGTATTACGAATGGAATCTGTTCAGCGAGAGTCTGAGAATGGAAATGTGGAGAGGGAGTAATCTCATGTATTCCCCCGAAGACATCACATTTGAAAGCAGCGGGAAAACGATTACGTATGAGAGATACCAAGATTCAGTACGGAGAAGGGTCGGCGGACTTGGGCATGAGGTTGTGCTTCAAGGAATTGATTCGTTTGTTATTACAAAGGTCCCGCAAGGAATAAAGATCTCTGTAGTGTTTAAAGAGGGAGAGAATGTAGAAAGTGAATATTATCATTACAAGGAAATTCAACCGGAAGTACTTTAACGAGGGAGGTTTCCTGCTTCCCTATTCAATGCTGCTGTTCATGATCGTCATAACGGCGGCTGTATCGTCGACTAGCCTCTTTCTCAGTAAATACCGCTATCTGGTCAATATGGGAGAAGTGTATGAAAGAAAGGTAAGCATTGCCCATGGTGCGCTTCTGGGTATGAATGATCCTGTGCCCTCCTCGGTCAGACATGAAGGGGAGTTCGGTGAAACAGGAGTAGTGAATTCACTCCTGAATGAACACGAGGTGCTGATGGAAATAATCTATCAAACAGATGAGAAGGTTTTTAAGCCTGTGTATGTTGTGTATAATAGGGACACAAAACAAATCATAGATTGGAAGTAATGTGGATGCCGATTTTTTTAATAGGTTTCATGGGAGTGGGGAAGACGACTGTCGGCAAGGAAATAGGATTGCTCAAGGGGGTCCCCGTAATTGATATGGATCACTTTATAGAAGGGAAGGAAGGCCGTTCGATAAAGGATATCTTCCGGGAAGATGGCGAAGGCTTTTTCCGTACTATTGAAACACAAGCCTTGAAAGAACTGAAAAAGAAGGAAGCGGTGATCACCACAGGCGGAGGGATCATTGAACGAAAAGAGAACAGGGACATACTCAGTGAAAGCGGGAAGGTATTCCACCTTTACTGTTCATTTGAAGAATTATGGGAACGGTTGGAGGGAGACAGCGAACGGCCGCTCGTCCAGAAAAATTCCAGGGACCAATTGCGGAATCTTTACGACCGCCGGCTGCCCCTTTATAGAAATGCCAGTAATTCAGAAATCGATACCACCGGTAAATCGATTGAAGAGACACTGAACGAATTGAAGCGCATCATCGAATCATGATTAAATTATGATGGTGAGGATATACTGATAGAAGCGGAAGGTGGTGCGTTTATGTCAATAAATGATTACGTAAAGTTCATAACCCAGACATTTGTTCAGCATTACGAAAAGTCTCCACATGAACGGAAATCGCTGAAACACCAAAGGAAAAATGAGCGTCCCCCCTTTTTATTCAGATGGTTCGGGGTATTGCCATATGCCTTCATGGTGATGTTTAAGAAGAATAAAAAATAGGAACCGCCTCTGTTTCTAACAGGGCGGTTTTTTCTATGCTCAAGGAGAACTATGTAAATAAAATATCCCTCCATTGATGATGTCAATTGAAATTTTTGGTTCATATTGTTCTTTTAATGCCTGCTTTTCGAGATGATACGATTCCGGCTTCTCTTCGTGATCACCGTAAAAATGACTCAGGAGATCCAGATCCTCTTCCCATCTTTTCCTTGCTTCGTCCGCCCATGAAAAGGACTCCTTTTCAATCCCGTTCAGCAGATAACTTTGAATGCGGTTTATTCCGCTCTGCGGTTTAACGATCGGTGTCAGCGTAAAGGAGAAGTCGGGAATTTTTGGCGTCAGTCTTCTGGATAGCAAGTGATTGTGAAAGTCTTCCTTAATATGTCCGTTGATTAAATTCAGCCCGATGCTTTCAATCCTGTCCTTTTTCAGGTTTGTTACATGAGAAATCTTGATATTCAATCCGAGCCAGGGATGGAGCGGAAGCTGCTGTCCGTTGAAATTCGTCCTTTCTTCATAGAGGCGGATGTACCCTGCAAGATTCCTTGTGGACCGGAATATCTGGTGTAAGCGCGGGGAGCCGAAGTGAATGAGCTCCCCTTGGAAATCTTCAGGTGCTTTTTCTCCATCTGTCACCAGCGACAGGGTCATCGGGTTGGGGATGCCGCCTGTCTTCTCTAAATAATGCCAGTAAAATGGCCGGTTCATCAATTCTTTATCAAGATCAATCGTCAATTGGACGGTCATATAGCCTTCACCGTTTGCAACCAGCTCGCAGCCGTTTGCTGTAAAATAGCGTTCAAGAAATTGATGTATTTCGCGCTGCTGCATTGGCTTTTTCCTCCTTTAATTCTTCTGCGAATTGAATCATGCTGGTCAGGTTTTCCATTTTGATCTTGAGCTCCCCTTCGGTTCTTGAGGAAGAGAGGATGTCTGTGACATGCTCTTCAAAATCTGAAAAATCAAGTCTGGTTAGAATCTCATCAAGCTGGCCGATCACTCTCTCGAACAGGTTGATTTTTTCATATAGCAGTTTGAGGATATGTTCTTCCACCGTATCCCTGGTGGCAAAATTGTATATATGCACATCCTCGGTCTGGCCGAGACGATGTACACGTCCAATCCGCTGTTCGAGCCGCATCGGATTCCAGGGCAGGTCGAAATTGATGACATGGTGGCAGAACTGGAGGTTGATTCCCTCCCCGCCCGCTTCTGTGGCAATCAGAACCTGGGCGTGGTTCTGGAACAGCTGGCGCATCCAGTCCTTTTTTCCTCCTTTAAAACCACCCCTGAACGGTACGGAAGAGATCCCATGCTGCTTCAGGAACCATTGAAGATACAGCTGGGTCGCCCTGTATTCCGTGAAGATAATGACCTTGTCATTTATCTGCTGAATCAGTTCCAGTGCTTTCTGCGCCTTTGAATTTACGGTCACGTTTTCCACTTTTTTCATGAGTGTACCAATCGTATTCTCGAATGCTGCAGTCGGGTTTTCTCTTTTCTCTATCATGTTTTTCAGCGTGTAAAAAACGGATTCCCTGCTGCTGCACGCTTCCCTTTGCAGTGTAAGGAGTGAAAATGAACTGGCCGCGGTCCAGTCTTCCTGGCCCTTCAATAAGTTGATGCTGTTGTACAGGTCCCGTTCCGGCTGATTGAAATCAATGAGTATCGTTTTGACATGGCGCTTCGTCCATTCAATTCCGGTATCACTCCTCCTGTTCCGAATCATGACTTTATTGATGAGCTGATTCAAGGAGTCATCATCGTGGACAGTCCGGTCTCCTTTTTTGTAACGGTCGGTGAATCCTGATTCATTCCCCAGGTGACCGGGTTTTAACAGGGAGACAAGATGGAAGATTTCTTCTACTTTATTTTGTATCGGTGTTGCTGTAAGAAGTAAGCAAAACTTTTTCTTGAGATTCTGGACAAATTCATAGTTTTTGGTTTTATGATTTTTCAGTTTATGAGCTTCATCAATGATAACGAGATCGTAGTCCTGTTCATATACTTTCTCGCGATGAGGACTCCGTTTGGCAGTGTCCATTGAAGAAACAACGATATCGCACTGATCCCATACATAGCTCTTTCGCTGTGCGACGGCCGGGATGAAGAACTTGCTGTTCAGTTCATAAGCCCATTGCGAAACGAGTGAAGCGGGGACGAGTATAAGCACCTTTTTTACAAGTCCCCGAATCATATATTCTTTCAATATGAGACCTGCTTCAATCGTTTTTCCAAGGCCGACCTCATCGGCGAGAATGGCTTTTCCGTTCATTGTTTCCACTACCTGTCTGGCAGCTTCCAGCTGATGGGGCAGAGGAGTCACATTAGCCAAATGTTTTGGTGCCTGAAGCCCCTCAAAGTTCGGAATTGCCAGATGCTGCTCACATTCTATTGCAAGCTTGTAAAGTTCCCAGCTCCCCCAGGGACCGTCATTTTTTATTAATGGATCGAGGCCATCGCCCCACTTCTCATTGAACACTACATCAACATTCATGTGAAAAACATCTCCTTATTTAATAGAAAAATGATTGCCCGGAACTAACGTTTAATGGTAGGATAAAAGTAGATTACCTAATGTTTTGAAAACTATAATAATCCGAACATTCATATCAAACACATTTCTACTGTATATTCTTCTAGTATGACCAAATGTTGCAAAGAATATTGGCGAATGATAGCAAGGGGAGAGACTGTACCATACAGCGCCGAAGGAGCAAACATCAATGTGTGAATCTCTCAGGCAAAAAGACTCTTGCTGGACGCAGCTCTGGAGAGTGTTTCCATTGGGAAGCCACCAAAGGGGAAAGCCGTTTTTACCGGTAAACTTTCAGGTGAAAGGACAGAGAAACTCTTTTGAAAAAGGGGTTTTTCTGTCCTTTTTTCATGCACGAATATTGGCAGCAGGAAGCGGACAGAAGGAAAACATGATGAAATTAAGGGGGAAGTCTAATGGCAGATTTGAAGAAAACACCTCTATATGAAGTGTATAAAGAGTATGGGGGCAAGACGATCGACTTTGGAGGCTGGGCATTACCGGTTCAATTCTCAAGTATCAAAGCAGAGCACGAAGCGGTCAGGACCCGTGCAGGTCTCTTTGATGTGTCACATATGGGAGAAATTGAAGTGAAGGGCGAAGGGGCTCTCGAATACTTACAGAAAATGATGACCAATGATGTATCCAAGCTCAAAGACAGCGGTGCTCAATATACTGCCATGTGCTATGAAGACGGCGGCACCGTTGATGACCTCCTGATTTATAAAATTAAAGATAATGACTATTTATTGGTGGTAAACGCCGCAAACATCGATAAGGATTTTGAGTGGCTGAAACAGCATGAAACAGACGGAGTAGAAATCAATAATATCTCCGAGCATATGGCTCAGCTCGCTTTGCAGGGGCCGCTTGCTGAAGGTGTGCTTCAAAGATTGGCAAATGAGCATTCTTTGAGCGGCATCGGTTTCTTTAAATTCCAGTCCGATGTGAGCATCAATGGCCGCCACGCCCTTGTCTCCCGCACAGGTTACACAGGGGAAGACGGGTTTGAAATCTACTGTGATTCAGAGGATGCAGAGGCAATCTGGAAAGATATTTTAAAAGAGGGCGAGAAGGACGGGGTGCTTCCATGCGGACTCGGGGCACGCGATACCCTGCGTTTTGAAGCGAATCTTGCCCTTTATGGACAAGAGCTTTCAAAAGACATCTCCCCTATCGAAGCGGGGATCGGCTTTGCTGTAAAAGTGAACAAGGAGATTCCTTTCAACGGCCAGGATGCTCTGAAAAAACAGAAAGATGAAGGGGCCTCAAGAAAGATTGTCGGCATTGAAATGATCGAACGAGGCATCCCGCGTCACGGCTACAAAGTATTTTCAGGCGGGGAAGAAATCGGCGAAGTGACAACAGGCACACAGTCTCCCACGTTAAAGAAAAATGTCGGCCTTGCGCTGCTGAAAAAAGAGTTCACTTCGACCGATACTGAAATCCAGGTTGAAATCAGAGGAAAGAAAGTTAACGCAAAAGTGGTTCCGACACCATTTTATAAGAGAACTAAATAATAGGGAGGAATGACGGTCATGAAGCATCGTTATTTACCGATGACAGAGCAAGATCAACGGGAAATGTTAGACAGCATTGGAGTTAACAGCATCGACGATTTATTTGAGGATATTCCTGAGAAGGTCCGCTTTAAAGGTGAGTACAACATCAAGCCTGCCAAGTCGGAAACCGGCCTTGTGAAAGAATTGACTAAAATGGCGGCGAAAAATGCCGATTTGAAAAGTCACGCCTCCTTCCTTGGAGCGGGTGTTTATGACCACTATGCACCGATCATCGTCGATCATGTATTATCACGTTCTGAGTTCTACACGGCTTATACACCGTATCAGCCTGAAATCTCACAAGGTGAACTGCAGGCGATTTTTGAATTTCAAACAATGATCTGTGAACTGACAGGAATGGATGTGGCGAATTCTTCCATGTACGACGGGGGGACGGCCCTTGCCGAGGCGGCCATGTTAAGTGCAGGGCAGACCCGCCGCAAAAAAGTACTTGTTTCAAGTACCGTTCATCCTGAGTCCAGGGATGTATTAAGAACATATGCAAATGGCCAATATATCGACGTTGTGGAGATTCCTCATCATAATGGCGTCACGGATACTGAGGAATTGAAAAAGCTGATGAGCAGTGATATAGCAGCTGTCATCGTTCAATATCCTAACTTCTTCGGAAGGGTGGAAGACCTGAAGGTGATTGAAGAGGCAGCCCACAGCGAGAAAGCGATGTTTGTCGTTTCCTCCAACCCGCTCTCCCTTGGAGCACTGACACCACCTGGGAAACTCGGGGCTGACATTGTTGTCGGTGATGCCCAGCCGTTTGGGATTCCAAGTGCGTTCGGCGGTCCGCACTGCGGATATTTCGCAGTAAGTAAAAAATTGATGCGTAAAGTTCCCGGCCGTCTTGTGGGGCAAACGGTCGATGAAGAAGGCCGGAGAGGCTTTGTATTGACCCTGCAGGCCCGTGAACAGCACATCCGCCGCGATAAAGCGACTTCTAATATCTGTTCAAACCAGGCATTGAATGCGCTAGCAGCTTCCGTGGCAATGACGGCACTGGGCAAACAGGGTGTAAAAGAGATGGCCCTTCAGAATATCCAAAAAGCTCATTATGCGAAAGAAGCACTCAAGAAAAAAGGTTTTGAGATTGCATTCGAAGGTCCTTCATTTAATGAATTTGTCGTGAAAGTGAATGCTCCAGTCAAAGAGATCAACAAAAAGCTCCTGGAGAAAGAAATCATCGGCGGATATGATCTCGGGCTGGTCGGTGAAGAGTTCAAGAATCATATGCTTGTTGCCGTGACCGAACTTCGCAGCAAAGAAGAAATTGATGCATTCGCACAGGAATTGGGGGATTGTCATGAATAACAAACAGGATCAGCCTCTTATCTTTGAATTATCGAAAGAAGGCCGTGTCGGCTACAGCCTGCCCGAACTGGATGTACCGGAAGTGAATGTTTCTGAATTGATTCCTTCCGATTATATCCGGACAGAGGAGCCGCATTTACCGGAAGTATCTGAACTGGATATCATGCGCCACTATACTGCGCTGTCAAAACGGAACCATGGCGTTGATTCAGGATTCTATCCCCTCGGGTCGTGTACGATGAAATACAATCCGAAGGTGAATGAAAATGTTGCGCGCTTGAATGGCTTTGCACATATCAACCCGCTTCAGGAACCGGAAAGTGTCCAGGGCGCCCTTGAATTGATGTATGATCTTCAGGAACATCTCAAAGAAATCACGGGCATGGACGAAGTGACTCTTCAGCCTGCAGCAGGAGCTCACGGTGAGTGGACGGGTCTTATGATGATCCGTGCTTATCATGAAGCGAATGGTGATACGAAGCGTACAAAAGTAATCGTACCTGATTCCGCTCATGGAACAAACCCTGCAAGTGCTACAGTGGCCGGATTTGAAACGGTGACTGTGAAATCGGATGAAAATGGCCTTGTAGATCTTGAAGATCTGAAGAGGGTCGTCGGGGAAGACACTGCGGCTCTTATGCTCACAAATCCGAATACGCTGGGATTATTCGAAGAAAACATCCTGGAGATGGCAGCAATCATCCACGAAGCCGGGGGCAAGCTGTATTATGACGGTGCCAACCTGAACGCCGTCCTGTCCAAGGCGAGACCGGGGGATATGGGATTCGATGTCGTTCACTTGAATCTCCATAAAACCTTTACGGGTCCACACGGAGGCGGAGGTCCGGGAAGCGGCCCGGTCGGTGTGAAAGAAGACTTGATCCGCTACTTGCCTAAACCGGTCCTTGTGAAGAACGGCGATGTGTTCGAATTCGACTACAACCGTCCGGATTCAATCGGCCGCGTGAAACCTTATTACGGAAACTTCGGCATCAACGTACGTGCCTATACGTATATCCGCACGATGGGGCCTGACGGGTTGAAGGCGGTAACCGAGAATGCGGTCTTAAATGCAAACTATATGATGAGAAGATTGGCTCCTCATTTTGATCTTCCATATGACCGTCATTGCAAGCATGAGTTCGTCATCAGCGGTAAGCGTCAGAAAAAACTCGGTGTGAGGACGCTGGATATCGCGAAAAGACTGCTCGACTTCGGTTATCATCCGCCGACAATCTACTTCCCGCTGAATGTAGAGGAATGCATGATGATCGAACCGACAGAAACAGAGTCTAAAGAAACACTGGATTCATTCATCGATGCCATGATCCAGATTGCAAAAGAAGCTGAGGAAACACCTGAAATCGTCCAGGAAGCACCGCATACCACAGTAGTCAAAAGAATGGACGAAACCCTTGCAGCAAGAAAGCCGATCCTTCGTTATACTCCTGAAGCGTAAAACAGGATTACGGAGAGGCATTTATAACAAATAAAAGGATTGCCGAAACCGGCAATCCTTTTATTTGTTGTCGAGCTCCGGCGGCCAGGACCTCGGGGTTATAAGCTAAACGTACCAAAAAGGCAAAAGGCGCCTCTCCGGCACATTCATCTTATGCTTGTCGCTCCTGGGCGGGCAGCCTGCGCTTTTCGATTGCCGAGCTCCTGCGGCTAGAGACTCGGGGTCATAAGACGAGACCCCGAAAAAGGCAAAGAACGCCTTTCCTGGGGTCTCGTAATATGCTTGTCGTCTCTGAACGAGCCGCCACCGCTTTTATTATTGTCGAGCTCCGGCGGCTAGGAGCTCGAGGTCATAAGCTAAACGTACCAAAAAGGCAAAAGGCGCCTTTCCGGTACGTTCATCTTAAGCTTGTCTCTCCTGAACGAGCCGCCACCGCTTTTATTATTTCTTATGCTTGACTTTACCTGTCCATTTTTTAAAGCCGCCCTGCAGGTGGTGAAGATCGCGGTAGCCTTTGCGGCGAAGCATCTGTGCTGCACGCGCACTTCTCATACCGCTCTGGCAGTATAGATAAACAGGCTGATCATTGCGGATTTCTTTTTGTCTCATCTTCATTTGAGAAAGCGGGATATTGCGGGCACCAAGAATATGACCGTTGTTATATTCGTTGTTTTCGCGCACATCGATCAGTTGAGCCTTTCTGTAACCGGCTTTGAACTCTTCCTCTGATAATGTGTTGACCACTCTTTTTTGATTGAAGTACGTAAACAGCGAATACGCGATGATCGCTCCGAGTACGACTAATAGTATAAATAAACCATCCATCTTGCTTTCATGCTCCTTTCTTCAAATGCACTATCTTCTATTATATTCATCATCGGCCGGAGAATCAAAAGAAATTTACTATTGAAAGCAAAGACTTACCAATCTGTTTTCCTTTGTTTTTGGAATAGGATTTGGTAGACTAGTAACGGATTGAATACAATGGGAAAGAACAATTCGTTTTGTTATCCAATAATGACCCATTTACCGGTCAGAAGTGAAAGAATCAAGCAAAAGTAAAAGAGGTATGTCGAATGTCAAAAGAAACATGGAGATTCATCGATTCAGGCAATTGTTCGCCTTCCTTCAACATGGCGCTCGATGAGGCGCTCCTTGACTGGCATAGTGAAGGGAAGATTCCTCCGACGATCCGTTTTTATGGATGGGATCCTGCGACCCTTTCTGTGGGGTATTTCCAGAAGGTCGAAAAGGAAATCAACATGGATGCCGTGAAGGAACATGGATTGGGTTTTGTAAGGCGGCCGACCGGGGGCCGGGGAGTCCTGCATGATAAAGAGCTCACTTACAGTGTCATCGTGTCCGAAGAGCACCCTGAAATGCCGAAGACTGTAACTGAAGCATACAGGGTCATTTCAGAAGGTATACTAAAAGGGTTCCAGGCACTTGGACTTGAAGCCTACTTTGCCGTTCCGAAGACAGCTGAAGAAAGGGAGGGGTTGAAAAATCCACGTTCTGCAGTCTGCTTCGATGCGCCAAGCTGGTATGAGCTTGTGGTGGAAGGCAGGAAGGTGGCAGGCAGCGCACAGACCCGTCAGAAAGGGGTCATCCTGCAGCACGGATCCATCCTTCTTGATCTTGATGAAGACAAACTGTTCAGTCTGTTTAAGTACCCTTCCGAACGGGTAAAAGAGCGTATGCAGAGGGCTTTTAAAAATAAAGCCGTGGCCATGAACGAAATTTCATCTGAAAGAATCACCATGGATATGGCAAAAGAAGCTTTCAAAAAAGGCTTTGAAGAGGGACTGGAGATCAATCTTGAGTCATATGTGCTTTCTGAAGAAGAAACACAATATGTTGAGAATCTGGCAAAAACCCGATATGAATCCGATGGGTGGAATTTCAAACGGTAAAAAAGTTTTTTGATAGAAAAAAGCGATATGTGTCGCTTTTTTCCTATTTTACCAACTATTTCTGAAGGTGAAAGTTTAGCAACTCTCAAATTAATAGATTACCGCGTGAATAAGGAATAATATCTATGGGATTCTGCGTTTTTCTATTATTTCCTGCTTTTTAGAAGTTTGACAAAAAAATAATTTTCTGCCCGCAACACAATATATGGTGTGTCGAAAAATATATTATACACCATATATTGTGTTTATTTATTGATTTTAAAATAAGCATGTGATAACGTATTAAGTGCAAATAAAAAACAAGCTAAAACAAATAAAAGAAACATTTATGGTAGAAGGAGCTGTCTATAGTGACTGTTGCGTCGAAAAAAACGATGAAATTGAACAAAGAAAGACTGAATCAGGATATCGGATTGTTTCCTCAAGTGCATCCTGTCACCCCGGATATGAAAACCACACACAAAGGTGTATCCCGCTTGGTAATGATTGACCGCTATTCTTTCAAAGATACTGAAAAGATCACTCTCTCGGAAGGTGATTTTGTCGTACTGACAATCAAAGAAGACCCGAAATTCCCGGCAAGGGGCCTTGGCTACATTACAGCCATTGACTGGGAAAACAAAAAAGCGGATGTCTGGATCGAAGAGGAATACAGAAGCGCAATCGATAAACAGCATGAAATCGAAACAGGCGTAGTGACACGCACTCTCGATGTCATCGAAAAACCTCTCGAAGTCTACTATGAACAAATTGCAAAGCGTAACGCAACAGGTTTGGCAGAAGTAGAAAAAACTCCTGAAAAGAAACAGGAGTGGTTTGAAAAGTTCTATCATGAACTTGTGAATCTGCATTTCGTACCGGCTGGACGTGTCCTGTACGGGGCTGGTGCAGGGACAGACGTAACCTATTTCAACTGTTATGTGATGCCGTTCGTGCAGGATTCACGCGAAGGGATCTCAGAGCACCGCAAGCAGGTCATGGAAATCATGAGCCGCGGAGGCGGTGTCGGAACGAACGGATCGACTCTTAGGCCGCGCAACACGCTGGCAAAAGGAGTCAATGGTAAATCCTCAGGGTCTGTATCCTGGCTGGATGATATTGCGAAACTGACTCACTTGGTCGAGCAGGGCGGATCAAGACGCGGGGCACAAATGATCATGTTATCAGATTGGCACCCTGACATCGTCGAATTCATCATTTCCAAGATGCAGAATCCGCGAATCCTGCGCTATCTGCTTGAAAATACAGAAGATGAGAATATCAAGAAGGCTGCAGAAGACAAATTGAAATTCACTCCCCTTACAGAGCAGGAAGAGGCAATGTACCAGGGAATCATCAACTACAAACAGATTCCGGGCTACGGAGGTTTCAATGAGAAGATCATCAAGAATGCCGAAGAAAAGCTCCGGACAGGCGGTACATACAGTGTACACAACCCGGAATTCCTGACAGGCGCCAACATCTCTGTCTGCCTGACAAGTGATTTCATGGATGCGGTCGATAAAGACGAAGAATACGAACTCCGATTCCCTGATGTAGAGAGCTACGATGCCGATCAAATGAAGTATTATAACGAGAATTGGCATGAAATCGGGGATGTCCGCGAATGGGAAAAGCTCGGTTACAAGCTTAGGACGTACAAGAAAATCAAGGCGAAAGAACTTTGGAACCTGATCAATGTATGCGCAACATACTCTGCTGAACCGGGAATCTTCTTTATCGATAATGCAAACGATATGACCAACGCGAAAGCATACGGCCAGAAGGTTGTCGCAACAAACCCATGTGGTGAACAGCCCCTCGCACCATTTTCAGTCTGCAACCTGGCAGCCGTCAATTTGGCCAGATTTGCAGACAAGGATACAAAGAGAGTGGATTTTGAAAAATTGAAGCAAACCGTGGAAGTCGGTGTTCGCATGCAGGATAACGTCATCGATGCAACTCCTTACTTCCTTGAAGAAAATAAGAAGCAGGCACTCGGTGAGCGCCGTGTCGGCCTTGGTGTCATGGGTCTTGCCGACCTTCTCATTTATTGTGAAAAAGAATATGGATCAGAAGAAGGAAACAAACTTGTGGATGAAGTGTTCGAGGTCATCGCGACGACTGCTTACAGAGCGTCGGTTGAACTTTCTAAAGAGAAAGGAAGCTTCCCGTTCCTGTCAGGTGAGAATGAAGAAGAGACCGAAAGGCTGAGAAACGCATTCATCAATACAGGCTTCATGAAAAAAATGCCTCAGGATGTACGGGAAGATATCATGGCGCACGGAATCCGCAACTCCCATTTATTGACGGTTGCCCCTACGGGATCGACTGGAACGATGGTTGGGGTATCGACCGGGCTTGAACCGTACTTCTCCTTCACGTATTACAGAAGCGGACGCCTTGGTAAATTCATAGAAGTGAAAGCGGATATCGTGGAAGATTATTTGAAACGCAACCCCGGAGCGGATGCAAATGACCTCCCGGATTGGTTCATTTCTTCAATGAACCTTGCCCCTGAAGCGCATGCCGATGTTCAGTGCGTCATCCAGAACTGGATTGACAGCTCCATTTCCAAAACGGTAAATGCGCCAAGAGGATATACAGTTGAAGAAGTGCAGAAAGTGTATGAAAGGCTGTACAAAGGCGGTGCGAAAGGCGGTACCGTATACGTTGACGGAAGCCGCGATTCGCAGGTCCTGACGTTGAAAGCAGAAGAAAACAGCTTTGACGAAGAAGAAGTCCAGGAAGAAGTGAAAACGGAGAACAAGCCGATTGTGCTGCTGGATACCATCCAGGATGTGCGTTCGACAGACGTGACGATCGGTTCTGAAGTCGGAAATACATGTCCGGTATGCAGGAAAGGTACCGTCAAGGACATGGGCGGCTGCAACACCTGTACCAATTGCGGTGCACAGTTGAAATGCGGCCTGTAAGAAAAAATTGCGAAAGGAGAGGGGATTTTCCCTCTCCTTTTTTCATGCGCTTAAGGCTGAATGCTCCTCAGCATTAAAAGGTTCTAAATGGCGTCTTGCTTACTTAAAGATATATTATATACAGCTTTGAAGGAGGGGCGCCTATGGAAATAGATGGGGTTTTTTCCGGCGGAGGGGTTAAAGGGCTCGCCTTGATAGGTGCCTGCCAGGCAATCGAAGAGAGAGGGCTGCAGCTAAAGAGAGTGGCCGGTACCAGCGCAGGTGCGATCATTGCCGCTTTGATAGCAGCAGGATATAAGAGCACAGAGATGAAAAATATAATGGAAGAGATGGATATTAAGAAATTATTGGATTCGAATGCACTCATTTCCCTGCCTTTCATCAAGTGGTTCAGAATCTATTACCGGCTCGGATTATATAAGGGAGCGGCTCTTGAAGACTGGATTGAGCAGAAACTTAAGGCAAGGGGGGTGTATACTTTCGCAGACCTGCCGGAAAAATCACTCAGGGTCATCGCTTCTGATTTATCCAATGGCCGGCTGTTGGTATTGCCTGATGACCTTGAGAAATACGGGATTGCCCCGCAGACTTTCCCGGTTGCGAGAGCAGTCAGGATGAGCGCGAGTCTGCCGTACTTTTTTGAACCTGTAAAGCTCCGGTCTCTGGAAGGCACAAGTTTACTCGTGGACGGGGGTGTTCTCAGTAATTTTCCAATGTGGCTGTTTGACAGGGAGAATATAAAAAAGCCCCGCCCTGTCATAGGCGTGAAACTGAGTCATAACTACCTGCAGGGTCCAAAGAAAAAGATCAATAATGCCATCGAACTGTACGGTGCCCTTTTCCAGACGATGAAAGATGCACATGATTCACGGTATATTTCAAGGAAGCATGAAAAGAATATCATATTCATCCCGACAGATGGTGTGCAGACGACGGAATTTGAATTATCAAATGTAGGAAAAACTGAATTATTTGAAGCGGGTAAATATCAAGCGGAGCTTTTTCTGAAGCAATGGACCTTCTAAAAAAACAATCGGGCATCGATTTAAAAAGATGCCCGATTGTTTTTTTTATTCTTTTTTCCTTCAATGACCGTTAAATTCGCACTTGATTTTTTTCGATGGGAACGCTTTTTAGACAGCTGAGATACAGTTGGTCTATGGGACTTAGCAGTAGTCGTTTTCTTCTTTAATCGCTTTTTTGATTGTTTGGCTGCTTTAAGAAACGCTCTTTGTTCAGTGCTGCCTGCGCTGCTTCTTTTACTGAACCACTTTCGGTAAATAAAGAAAATGATTCCGATGACGGCTGCAATGACAAGGATGTTCCGCAGAAGTCCAACGGGATTTTCAATCAGCCAGGATCCAAGTCCTAAAATCGCTAAAAATAATAAGGTGAAAACCAGGATATTCCGAGCGTTCAACAAAGCCACCTCCTTATGATTCAATCGTTCTTAATCCTTTATATTAGTATTTTAGACAATATTTATTCGTTTTAATCGTCCATTTGGGTAGATTTTCATGTGAGGGTTTATTAGCGTAATAGTATACATATTCACGTAATCAACGCTCACTAAACCTTGGAAAGTTCGACCTTTTTCTGTGAGATCGTTAGTGATCCTTATTCATTTATTTTACTAAAAATTCTCAAAAAGAGCCAGACTGTGAGATCGAAAAAGATGAAATCAGATTGAAAGGAATTATATGCAAAAGTTTGAAGGAATGGGACATACTATGAGCGGAGGTGTTCTGGATGTCCGAACAAAAAAACGATGCTGCAAAAGTGAAAGGTGATCAAACGGATCCCGCATTGGAACAAAATCAAAGTGAAAAGCCGATGTCGTTCTTAGGAATGGTCATGTTGACCGGGTTTATCGGCGGTTTATTATGGAGTTCAATGGCATATCTCTGTTATTATTTTTCCTTTACCAAGCTCGAACCTAATATTATCTTTGAACCCTGGGCAGCTGGTGACTGGAGGGAAAGATGGATAGGGATCATATTGTCCATAGTGGCCTACGGGATCATTTCCATAGGTATCGCGCTCGTCTATTATGGTGTCCTCAGGAAGTTTAAGTCGATGTGGGTGGGAGCTTGTTACGGAATTGTACTCTTTTTGACCGTATTCCTGCTCTTGAAACCTCTATTCCCAAGCATCAAGTCGTTTACGGCAATGGATTATCATACGTTGATTACGTCTCTTTGTATCTATATTCTGTATGGGGTCTTTATCGGATATTCGATTTCATATGAGGAGAATGAGCTGAGACATGAGGAACAAAAGGAAAAGTCAGGGGAAATGGCTCGTTAACGTCTTATTATCAGATAATTTAGTAGGTAGATGGAATAGGTTTATGTTAGAATGTTCATGTTGAACATTCTTTTTTTTAGGGGTTATCTATGAAAAAAATCTTATTACTAAACGGACCTAACCTGAACCGGTTAGGGAAGAGGGAACCCGAAATCTATGGTCACACCACACTTCAGCAACTGGAAACGAAGCTGAAGGAAAAAGCAGAGGAAAAAGGCTGGCAGTTACTTTCCG
This sequence comes from Bacillus sp. BKU_1, assembly GCA_051294195.1. Taxonomy (GTDB): domain Bacteria; phylum Bacillota; class Bacilli; order Bacillales; family Bacillaceae_B; genus Rossellomorea. The sequence goes on from CP193985.1 coordinate 1,521,176, forward strand.
CTCAATCGAACCATGAAGGGGAAATGATTGATTATATCCATGAAGCTGAGGATGAAGGGATTGCCGGTATCATTTTGAATCCTGGTGCCTTTACGCATTATTCATATGCTTTGAGAGATGGCGTGGCTTCTGTGTCGATACCTGTCATTGAAGTCCACATTTCAAATATCCATCAGCGTGAAAGTTTCAGGCATCATTCCGTCATTGCAGCTGAAACAATAGGGCAGATCGTCGGACTGGGACTGCATGGGTATGAACTGGCCCTGGAGGCAATTATTCATTACATAAAAGGGAGAGTGCAAGGGGATGAAAATTGATCGATTACGCAATACATTTTCTGAAAGCGGTATAGACGGGATGCTGATTACGAGTCCATACAACCGCCGTTATATGACAAACTTCACGGGGTCTTCAGGCGTGGTATTATTATCCCGGGATAAGGCTCTGTTCATCACGGATTTCCGATATACCGAGCAGGCGTCGGAGCAGGCAGCTGATTATGAGGTTGTCCAGCACACCGGCCCCATTCAGGAAGAAGTGGCAAAACAAGCAGGGAAACTGGGTATTAAAAAACTCGGTTTTGAAAAAGATTATATGACATACAGTGCGTTTCAGGGTTATCAGAAGGTACTCGAAGCAGAACTTGTCCCTGTAGGCGGTGCGATTGAAAAGTTACGCTTGATTAAGACACCTGAAGAGCTTAAGATAATTAAGGATGCGGCTGACATAGCGGATGCGGCATTCAAGCACATATTGGATTTTATCAAACCGGGCGTTACAGAACTGGAAGTGTCTAATGAATTGGAATTTTTCATGAGGAAAGCGGGTGCCGCTTCTTCATCTTTTGATATCATAGTGGCATCAGGGAACCGCTCCGCACTGCCTCATGGGGTGGCAAGTGATAAAGTCATTGAAAAAGGTGATTTTGTTACATTGGATTATGGTGCATACTATAAAGGATATTGTTCTGACATGACGCGGACACTGGCAGTAGGTGAACCGAGTGAAAAGCTGAAGGAGATTTATGATGTCGTCCTTCAATCCCAGCTTTTGGCCATGGAAAAAATCAAGCCGGGGATGACAGGGAAACAAGCAGATGCGATTGCACGTGATTACATAACGGAAAAAGGATACGGTGAGTGCTTCGGGCATTCCCTTGGACATGGAATCGGTCTTGAGGTTCATGAGGGGCCAGGACTGTCTTCACGTTCAGAGACCGTACTCGAGCCCGGGATGATTGTAACTGTGGAACCGGGAGTTTATGTTCCCGGGGTCGGCGGTGTCCGCATCGAGGATGATACACTGATCACTGAGGATTCCAACGAAACATTGACACATTCAACGAAAGATCTAATCATTCTACCATTTTAGTCCTTACTTAAAAGGCCTGAATGACAATAGGAGGAACAAACATGATTTCAGTAAATGATTTTCGTACAGGGTTGACAATCGAAGTGGATAACGGAATTTGGAGAGTAATGGATTTCCAACATGTTAAACCGGGAAAAGGAGCGGCCTTCGTACGCTCAAAACTTCGTAACCTGCGTACAGGTGCCGTGCAGGAAAAGACTTTCCGTGCAGGTGAAAAAGTGGCAAAAGCACAAATCGACAACCGCAGGATGCAATATTTGTATGCCAATGGCGATATGCACGTGTTCATGGATAATGAAAGCTACGAGCAAATCGAATTACCGGCAGCTTCCATAGAGTATGAATTGAAATTCCTGAAAGAAAACATGGAAGTTCAAATCATGATGTATGAAGGAGAGACCCTCGGGGTCGAGCTTCCGAATACAGTTGAACTGACTGTAACGGAAACAGAACCTGGAATAAAAGGAGACACAGCTTCCGGCGGATCTAAACCTGCTACAGTCGAAACAGGATTAGTCGTAAACGTACCGTTCTTCGTAAATGAAGGGGATACACTCGTCATCAATACAACTGACGGCTCATACGTATCCCGCGGCTGATATTAGATGTGATACCAGACCAAAAAGCCTGAACAGATCAAACTCTGTTCAGGCTTTTTGCTGTTTTTTAATCATTATTCTTTACTGCTGTAATGCAGCGGGGGCCGTACCTTTTAATTAATTTTAGAAAAGGATGGCTGTGTGGTGATATGCAGTCATGCTTTTTCACTGTGATTTAGTGGTTAATATTGGTAAGTGGTGGAATTAACTGCAGAATCGAAAGAATAATTGGGAAAATTCGAAGATTAGGCCCAAAAAATAAAAGATTACCGATTGAAATTCGAAGATTTGGCCACCCATTTAAAAGATTTTCCATTTCAGTTCCAATTCAACTTCCCGCCAATCCCCAATTTTCCTCTATACGGGCCTTTAAATGAGCCCCAATCCCCAAAATTTAACTAGTCTACCCTGTAAATAGCTTCAAACCAACAATTATAACTAACTCTGACTCTTCAATACACTTCCGAATCGCTATTCCATCCATCATCAGTCATATTCTTACTTTCGAAGAATACATTGTATTATCTGGGGGCTTGTACGCCGGTATGGAAGAATTCAGCGGAAAAGCCCTGTGGAAAAAGATGAGGAGGTCCATTCATGCAAGAAGTTCTAGCCCTGCTACCCAGTACAATATCCGAAAAAATCCTGTCCCTTCCACAAGACGTTCTGGATACAGCCGAAGAAATAAGAGTCCGCACAAACAGGATATTGGAAGTAACGGCAAGGGGGAAACCCTGCTTTCTTCCTTACAACGTAACACCCGAAGACTCTGAACAGCTGATCAATAAACTTTCACAGCATTCGTTTTATACTCTCGAGGAAGAACTCAAGAGAGGTTACATCACAATAGATGGAGGACATCGTGTGGGGCTTGCCGGAAAAGTCATTTTAGAAGGCGGAGCCGTAAAAGGGATCCGTCATCTGTCTTCCTTTAATATCCGGATTGCCAGACAGAAAATCGGGATTGCAGATCAGCTGCTTCCATTCGTCTATAAAGCCGGCTGGAAGCAAACGATGATCATCGGTTCCCCGCAAACAGGAAAAACCACGATGTTGAGGGATCTTGCGCGCATCATTTCAACAGGTGCACCTGATAAAAACATCCCTCCATATAAAGTGGGGATCGTGGATGAACGTTCCGAAATAGCAGGCTGCGTGAACGGTGTGCCTCAGCTTTTATTCGGTCCAAGGGTGGATGTCCTTGATGCATGCCCGAAAGCAGAAGGTATGATGATGCTCATCCGTTCGATGAGTCCGGATGTGCTGATCGTCGATGAAATAGGCCGAGCGGAAGACGGTCAGGCCATAAAGGAAGCGGTGAATGCAGGCATCACATTAATGATGACCATCCATGGAGCTTCTTTAGAGGAAGTCAAAAAAAGACCGGTGGTCAAAGAAATTATCAAAATGCAGAGTATTGAAAGATTCATCGAGCTTAATAGAGGAACAGAGCCTGGACAAGTATCCAAAGTGATGAATGAGCATGGAGAATCTCTTTTGAATAAAGTGAGTGTGACATAGATGATAAAAATTATTGGAGCAGTCTTTATTCTTCTCTCTACTTCGTGGGCCGGTTTTGAAGTATCCAAATATCTGACTGAAAGACCAAGGCAGCTTAGACTTCTTAAGGTTGCCCTGCAATCTCTTGAAGCCGAAATCACCTACAGCCATACCCCTCTCCATGAAGCGGCCAGGAAAATATCCAAACAGCTTCAAAAGCCTGTTTCATGGTTTTTCGAAGGTTTCTCAAAAAAACTGACCGCTCAGGAAATATCGGTGAAAAAAGCATGGGAGGACAGCCTCGATGAAGTATGGAAATTGACGGCTTTCAAAACGGGTGAATATGAAATCATGAAGCAGTTCGGGGAAAACCTCGGTAAACATGATTTGGTCACTCAGCAGAAACATATCCATCTGGCATTGAAACATTTGGAAAGAGAAGAGACCGAAGCGGTGGATAGACAGAGGAAATATGAAAAAATGACAAAAAGCCTGGGATTTTTATCCGGTCTTCTTCTGATCATCCTTCTGCTTTAATTATGATCGCAGGCGGCAGACCGGGATCCAGCCCACAATGTGCGAAAAAGAAAACCAGGAGGGGAAATTATGGGGATTGATGTAGATATCATATTTAAAATAGCAGGGGTTGGAATTGTCGTCGCCTTCCTGCACACGATCTTAGACCAGGTAGGGAAAAAAGAATACGCGCAATGGGTCACGCTTTTTGGGTTTATCTATATTCTGTTTATGGTCGCTTCCATCGTGGATGACTTATTCCAGAAAATAAAATCTGTCTTTCTATTTCAAGGATAAAGGGGGAGTCTCCGATTGAGATCATTCAAATCGTCGGTATCGCACTTGTATCCACCTTTCTCGCACTGATCGTAAAGGAACAAAAGCCTAACTTTGCATTTTTGCTCATCGTATTCGTCGGCTGTTCTATATTCCTTTTCCTGATCGACCAGATTTATACCATCATCCATATGCTTGAGAAGCTTGCGGCAAATGCCAACGTGAACCTTGTCTATGTGGAAACGATCCTGAAAATCATCGGCATCGCTTACATAGCCGAATTTGCTTCCCATATTACAAAAGATGCTGGCCAGGGCGCAATCGCTGCCAAGGTCGAGCTCGCAGGCAAGATCTTGATACTGGCCATGGCAGTACCGATTCTGACAGTAATCATAGAAACAATCATCAACATGATTCCGACTGGATGATTGAAGGTGAAAGAGGTGGGAAAAATTGCAGCAATACTATCGAATACTCGTCATCGCATTGGTTTTACTCATCATGGGTCCTTACGCAGTAAAGGCTGAGGGCAGCAGTGAAGAAGAGAATCCCGGTTTTCAGGAAGGGGTCGTGACCCAGCAGCTGGATGATCTGGGCATAGACGAACTGAAGAGCTTTTGGACAAGCATCGTGGATCAATATGGCGGATATCTCCCTGAGAGTCAAAAAGGGAGCCTGATGGACTTTATTAAGGGGGAGAAGGAATTTTCATTAAAAGCCTGGTTCTCGGGGGTTCTGAAGTTCGCTTTCCAGGAGCTGGTGATGAATGGGAAGCTGTTGGGGACCTTGATTCTTCTCACGATCCTGAGCATGTTCCTCCAATCGCTCCAAAACGCCTTTGAAGGCGGGAATGTAAGCAAGGTCGCATACGGAATCATCTTCATGGTGCTGATCATCATCGCCCTGAACAGCTTTCACGTGGCGATTGATTATACGCAGGAAGCGATTTCGACGATGATTAATTTCATCATCGCCCTAATCCCCTTGCTCCTTGCATTAATTGCCGCTTCAGGAGGGGTCGTCTCAGCCGCATTCTTCCATCCGGTCATCCTTTTTCTGATGAACACAAGCGGCCTGCTGATCCAAAATGTCGTACTGCCGCTCTTATTCTTGTCCGCATTGTTGAGCATCGTCAGCACATTGTCCCCTCATTATAAAGTGACACAGCTTGCCCACTTACTGCGTACTTGGAGCATCGGGCTGCTTGGAGTCTTCATGACAGTGTTCCTCGGAGTCATTTCTGTGAAGGGTGCGACCGCTGCCGTCACCGACGGTATCACGATCCGCACCGCAAAATTCATTACCGGCAACTTTGTCCCGGTCATCGGAAGGATGTTCACGGATGCCGCCGATACCGTCATAAGCGCATCTGTTCTCTTGAAAAATACAGTGGGTATCGCAGGAGTGGCCATCGTCCTGATCATCGCTGCGTTCCCTGCCATAAAAATCCTGATGATCGCCTTCATTTATAAACTGGCAGCTGCCCTTCTCCAGCCGCTCGGAGGCGGTCCGGTCATTGAGTGTCTCGATACGATCGCCAAAAGTGTCATCTATGTATTTGCTGCACTGGCCATAGTCTCATTCATGTTCTTCTTGAGCATTACCGTCATCATTGCCGCCGGAAATATAACCATGATGGTTCGATGAAGGAGGAGCACAGATGTCATTCCTGACTGAATGGATCACCAATATAATCGTATTCGTGTTGTTGGCAACCATCATCGATATGCTTCTTCCGAGCTCCAGTATGCAGAAATACGTCAAGATCGTAACCGGACTATTATTGATCACGATCATCCTCACGCCATTACTGAAGCTGCTGACCTCGGATGTAGATACAGTTATAGATTCTTTTCGGATTAGCGGTGCTTCCGGGAATAATTCCGTAGAAAATGTAATAGAAATGAAGAAAAAAGAAATACAAGCCTCACAACGTGCATATATTTTAGAACAGATGGCTGTCCAAATGAAACAAGAAGCAGAAAAGGAGTTGATGGAGAAGAGCGGAAAAGTCATTGAGAATGTGAATATAGCTGCATCTGATTTGGAAAACATCCCAGACAGCATAACGGAAGTGACGGTCTATCTCTCAGAAAAAGAAGATGAACATGCCATTGAAGCCGTCCGGAATGTGGAGATCGATACGGGAGATAAGACGAAAGCGGAGAAGACAGTTGAAGATATGTCCCAGGTGACCTCCTTACTAGCAGAAAAGTGGAACCTTTCACCCGAAAAAATAATCATAGCCGAAGGGGGGACTGAAAGCAGCAATGAACTTTAGCAAAGGACCCATAAACCTGATTAAAGAATGGCTTTCAAAAGAAAATGCACAAACACCTCCGGAAAACAAAAAAGGGAAAAAATTTCAGTACTTTCTGATTGTCCTGCTGCTCGGGGTGGCCTTCATGCTGATCAGTGATCTATGGAAGAAAGATTCAAGCATTGCCGTAGACAAGACCCTCCAGGAAGAAGGGGAAGAAAACGTACCTGCATTCGGCAAGAATCACAAGGATGATTCTTCGATGCGCAGCTATGAAGACCAATATGAAAACCAGCTGAAAGAAGCGCTCGATCAAATCACCGGGGTCAGCGAAGCCCTTGTCGTAGTCAATGTTGAATCCTCCGAACAGAAAGTGTACGAAAAAAATGAAAATAAGCAGTCACAGCATACGAATGAGGAAGACAAAGAGGGCGGGAAACGATCGATAGAAGAAAAATCAAGCGAAGAACAGATGGTCGTGATCCAGGACGGGGATAAAGAAGTCCCGGTCATCAGTGAAACGAGAAAACCTAAAGTCAGCGGCGTCCTTGTGGTAGCAAAAGGAGCCGATAACATACAAATCAAAAAAATGATATTGGAAGCTGTTACCCGTGTTCTGGATGTCCCGGTTCACAGGGTATCGGTCCAACCTAAAGATTAAGGGGGAAATAATAGATGTTATTAAAAAAACAAACTGTGTGGCTTTTAACGATGTTGAGTCTTGTGATCGTCCTATCCGTTTATTACATCACTTCACCTACCCAGCAGGTGACGGATATGGCCGCGGAGCAGAATGAAGGCGGCAAGAAAGCCGCAGACGGGGCTAATAAGGAAACGGCTGCAAATGGCGATGTGGAAGTCATTACAGACTCTGCCGGCAATGAAATGTTTGAAGCGATGAGAATGGAAGTGGAAGATCAGCGTGCGCAGCTCCGTGAAGAGCTTGAAGCAAAAGTCGGCGATCCTGAATTATCAGCTGAAGAAAAGAGCGCAGCCTATGAACAAATGGAAAATCTCCGTGAACTGGCCATGACTGAATCAGTCCTGGAAACAACCATCAAGACAATCGGCTACGATGACGCGCTTGTCAGAGCGAATGGAGACAGCATCCGCATCACCGTAAAGACAGATAAAGAACATACAAAGGCAAACGCCAACGAAATCATCCGCCTCGTCATGAGCGAAGTAGGGAACGTAAAACCGGTGGCAGTGGAATTCCAGCCTACAAATTAATAACCGAAGAGGACGATCCTGATGAATGGATCGTCCTTTTTTTTCTGCCGCCGTGCACCTTTTGACAAAATACTGCCCCTATTATTTTATTTTTTTAAAAAAAAGAGATAAAATAATAGGGGAGCATGTATGCGCTTTATAGAATAGCTCGAAACACATATTGAATTTATACGTGGTATTATCGTATGATATTAGTAGCTAGTCATAATCTTTTAAACTATAAGAGGGGTGTCCAAAGTGTTAAAAATTCAAGAAATCCGTGAAATCATAAAGCTTGTCGATAATTCCAGCGTGGACGAGTTTTTATATGAGCATGAAGGTTCAAAAATCGAACTGAAGAAAAACACCGGTTCTGTACAAGGAGCCGGGATCGTCCAGGCAGAAGTGAGCCAGCCTGCGCAGCAGGCGGTACAGCAAGCACCTGCACCTGTTCATACAGAAGCGGCGCCTGCACCTGCAGACGAGAAGAAGTCCGAAGCAGCAAATGCGGATGATGCAAACTTACATAAAATCACGTCTCCGATGGTAGGGACATTCTATGCATCTTCATCACCTGAAGCCGATGCCTATGTGAAAGTCGGTTCAAAAGTGGATGACAGCTCTGTTGTCTGCATTGTTGAAGCCATGAAGCTGTTCAATGAGATTGAAGCCGAAGTAAAAGGTGAAATTGTGGAAATCTTGGTGAAAGACGGTCAACTAGTTGAATATGGACAGCCGTTATTCTTAGTCAAACCTGAATAAGGAGCGATAAACGTTATGATAAACAAGGTATTGGTTGCCAATAGAGGAGAAATAGCGGTCAGGATCATACGTGCCTGCCGTGAAATGAATATAGAGAGTGTGGCTGTTTATTCCGAAGCGGATAAGGAAGCCCTGCACGTCCAGCTTGCCGATGAAGCCTACTGCATCGGACCGACGGCTTCAAAGGACAGCTACCTGAATTTTACGAATATCATTTCAGTGGCAAAACTGACGGGCTGTGACGGGATCCATCCGGGATACGGCTTCCTTGCAGAAAACTCAGACTTTGCAGAGCTGTGCCGCGAATGCAATATTACATTCATCGGTCCTTCGCCTGAAGCCATTTCGAAAATGGGGACAAAAGACGTCGCGCGCGAAACGATGCGGGAAGCGGGAGTTCCGATTGTACCTGGTTCAAAAGGGATTGTAAAAGATGCGGATGAAGCCGTGAAACTGGCTGGTTCAATGGGATACCCTGTTATCATCAAAGCGACTGCAGGAGGCGGCGGTAAAGGGATCCGCGTAGCGAAGACTGAGGAAGATCTTGTTAAGGGTGTGAATATCACCCAGCAGGAAGCCATGACGGCATTTGGAAATCCGGGTGTCTATATTGAAAAATTCATTGAAGACTTCAGGCACGTGGAAATCCAGGTGCTTGCCGATAACTTCGGTAACGTGATCCACCTTGGAGAACGTGACTGTACGATTCAGCGCCGTCTTCAAAAATTGATCGAAGAAACACCTTCACCTGCCTTGAATGAAGAAGTTCGCGCCCAAATGGGGGATGCAGCAGTAAAAGCGGCCAAAGCGGTTGATTATACTGGGGCAGGCACGGTAGAATTTATATATGACTACAACAATCAGTCATTCTATTTCATGGAGATGAATACCCGCATCCAGGTAGAGCATCCTGTCACTGAACAGGTTACCGGGGTGGATCTGATCAAGGAACAGATCAAAGTTGCTTCGGGTGAGAGGCTTTCCCTTACACAGGAGGAAGTCACATTCAACGGATGGGCTATGGAGTGCCGGATCAATGCAGAAAATCCAGAAAAGAATTTCATGCCTTCAGCAGGAAGGATAGAAATGTATCTTCCTCCCGGCGGACTTGGCGTAAGAGTGGATTCTGCTGCATATCCTGGTTATATGATCCCTCCTTACTATGATAGTATGATTGCGAAGGTCATCACTTATGGAGCGACACGGGAAGAAGCAATTTCCCGTATGAGACGTGCTCTTAGTGAATTTGTTGTAGAAGGGGTGCATACGACCATCCCGTTCCATTTGAAGTTATTAGAACATGAAACTTTTGTAGGTGGGGAATTCAATACAAAGTTCTTGGAAAAATATGAAGTAATGAAATCCTAGTGTGAATTCAGGAGGTGCCTGACATGGCGGAAAATCAAAACCTTTTACAAATGTCTCAAGGTAAAGACGGACTTGGGAAGATAGAAATCGCACCTGAAGTAATCGAAGTCATTGCCGGAATTGCGGCTTCTGAGGTGGAAGGCGTATCTCAGATGCGCGGAAGCTTCGCAACAGGTGTAGTCGAGCGTCTTGGTAAGAAGAACCATGGTAAAGGCGTAAAGGTGGAGCTTGCTGAAGAAGGGATCATCATCGATGTTTATTGCATCATGAAGTTCGGCGTCTCCATTCCGACTGTCGCCCAAAAAATACAGGATAATATCCGGCAAGCCCTGTTGAACATGACTGCGCTGGATGCAGATGAAGTGAATGTTCATATAGTCGGAGTCCAGTTTGAAAACCAGACACTTGAAGCTGAAATTGAAGAAGAAATGTAATTTGTTCTCAAGGGGAGAACGGCCTTTTTGCAGGCCGTTCTTTTTTGTTATGAGAAAAACGTGCGTACAGGTATCGATTTATGCTATTATCAAAGGTATGAAAATTGACAAACGATTAAAGGAGTAATTAGAAAATATGAAAAGAAGAGTTGCCCGTGAGAAAGCTCTACAAGCTTTGTTTCAAATAGATATGAGTGATGTGGAACCAGAAGAAGCCTTGGGAAATGTAGTTGAAGAACAGGAAGTGGACGCTTTCTTGAAGGATCTTGTACTTGGTTTTGTAAAGAATAAGGAAACTGTCGACGGCAAGATCCGGAATAACTTAGAGAAATGGTCATTTGACCGGCTAGCCAAAGTGGATCGAAATATTTTACGCATCGGAACGTATGAATTATTATTTGTTGAAGATGTACCGAACAAAGTCGTTATAAACGAAGCCGTAGAAATTGCCAAGACCTTCGGTGATGATCAATCGAGTAAATTCGTAAACGGCGTACTTTCCAAGATAAGTCAATCTTAACAGTGAGAGGGGGCTGATGATATGTCAGCTGAACTTATTGATGGCAGGCTCATTGCTGATTATTATCGGGAGCGGCTGCAGGAAACGATCTCTGAATTAAAAGCGAACGATGTGACCCCTGGACTCGCCGTGATTCTGGTCGGGGACAATCATGCCTCTCACACTTATGTAAAAATGAAGAGGAAAGCCTGCAGCAAGCTGGGTATCCACTCAGAACTGTATCAGTTTGAAGAGTCGCTGACACAGGAAGAACTGGTGGGAAAAATAGAGGAATTGAATGGGATGGACCATATTCACGGCATCCTTGTCCAGCTTCCGCTGCCACAGCACATCAATCCGATCACCATCATTGAAACCATTTCTCCGTCTAAGGACGTGGATGGATTTCATCCTGTTTCGATCGGTAAGATGGTTACAAATCAGGACACGTTCTATTCATGTACCCCCCTTGGCATCATTAAAATGCTTGAGTATGAAAAAATCGATATCAAAGGGAAACATGTGGTCATTTTAGGAAGAAGCAACATTGTCGGGAAGCCGGCAGGGCAATTGTTTCTTAATCGAGATGCAACGGTCACATATTGCCATTCTAAAACAAAGAATGTTACCGACTACACAAAAACAGCCGATATTCTCGTCTCTGCAGTCGGGAAGGCTAAGCTGATCGGTGCCGGTGATATCAAAAAAGGGGCCGTGGTCATCGATGTCGGGATGAACCGTGATGAAGCAGGCCGTTTATGCGGCGACGTCGATTTCGAAAGTGCCCGCGAAGCGGCAGGCAAGATCACGCCGGTTCCCGGGGGAGTCGGGCCGATGACCATCACGATGCTTCTCTACAACACAGTGAAATCTGCACAATGGCAGCTGGAAAATCGCCAAAAGAAATGAAAAATAGTACACTATATACGACAACTCATGAGGGACGGCATACCAGCTTGTCCCTTTATGCATTCCTGCAGAAAATTGATACATATTTTGTTTACTTGAAAAATGCACGTCAGAAGGGGGCGGGGGCAGCATGGAACAGGACCAATCACGTTATTTGACGGTACAGGCTCTCACAAAATACATAAAGCGGAAATTCGACCGGGATCCTCATTTATCCAATTTATTTGTAAGGGGAGAAATCTCGAACTTCAAGCAGCATTCGAGCGGCCATATGTATTTCACTTTGAAGGATGATCGGGCAAGAATCCTTTCGGTCATGTTTTCAAGCAATAATCAAGCACTGAAATTCCGTCCCGAAAGCGGAATGAATGTCTTGATCCGCGGGGACATTTCCGTTTATGAGGCAGGCGGGCAATATCAGATCTATGTAAAAGAAATGCAGCCCGATGGAATCGGTGAACTTTATCTTGCTTACGAACAATTAAAGGAAAAACTTGAAAAAGCAGGTTACTTCGATCCCGCCAGAAAAAGGATGATTCCGAAGTTTCCCGGGAAAATAGCTGTCATCACCTCCCCGACAGGAGCCGCAATAAGGGATATTATCACCACGATAAAAAGAAGGTACCCTATTGGCGAAATCCTTATATTTCCTGCACTTGTACAAGGTGACCGCGCTGCCGGCTCGATTGCAGAAGCCATCAGGAAGGCAAATGATTACGCGGGGATCGATGTGGTGATTGCAGGACGCGGCGGCGGATCCATTGAAGAGCTGTGGGCTTTCAATGAGGAAGTGGTGGCTGAAGCGATTGTGAATTCGAAAATTCCAGTCATTTCAGCTGTTGGCCATGAAACCGATTTTACGATAGCCGATTTTGTTGCAGATCTGCGGGCACCCACCCCGACTGGTGCAGGGGAGCTTGCCGTTCCGCACATCGATGACCTGCTTGAAAGGATCATGAATCGTAAGCTGAGAATGATCAAATCGTTCAAGACCAAGATACAGAGTGAGCGTAACCGGCTGGACAGCCTGACGAAATCCTACGCCTTAAGAAACCCCCGCACCCTCTACCAGCAAAAGGTAGAACATATTGACAGATTGACGGAGCAGCTCCAAAAAACGGTAACCCTTCAAGTCAGGCAGCAGAGGCAATCAATTGACGGCCTGCATGCGCGGCTGCAGAGGGTTCACCCTTCCCAGATCCTGAAAATACAAGAGGAACGGGTAAAGTTTCTGACTGAACAAGTGGAAAAAGGATACAGAGCGGTACTGAAAGAAAAAGGACAGCGGCTGGGCTCGGGCATCACCACCCTGCATGCGCTCAGTCCCCTGAAGATAATGGACAGAGGCTACAGTCTCGTCTACGGACAGGAAAAGGAACTGATTAAATCTTTCCGGCAGGTGGCAAAAGGTGATAAACTCGAAATAGATGTACAAGACGGAACGATAAAATGCGAAGTAGACTCGGTAAAGGAGCGGGATAATGATGGCAAAGACTAAGGACGAATTGTCATTTGAAGAGGCAATGGAGCAATTGGAAGGCATCGTTGAGCAATTGGAGGAGGGAGAGGTTCCTCTGGAAAAAGCACTGCAGTTTTATCAAAAAGGAATGGAGCTTTCCAAATACTGCCACGACACCCTGAACAGCGCAGAAAAACAATTGACTAAAATGATCACGGATGAAGGTGAAAAATCCTTTGATATCAAAGAGGAGGACTAGTGAGTGAGCCTTCATATTGATTTGGACATATTCCAGCAAACTTACAAAGAAAAATTAGAAGAAACGATGATCGGCTATGTACAGGCCAAAGAAATGCCTTCGACGATAAAAGAAGCCATGGTATATTCTCTTGAAGCCGGCGGGAAAAGAATAAGGCCGGTCCTTTTACTGGCTGTCATAGAAGGTTTTAAAAAAGAACCCGAGCTTGGAATGAAGACAGCGGCTGCTCTTGAAATGATTCATACATATTCTCTGATTCACGACGATCTTCCTTCTATGGACGATGATGATCTGAGAAGGGGGAAGCCGACGAACCACAAGGTTTTTGGGGAAGCAATGGCCATCCTGGCAGGGGACGGACTCCTTACACACAGTTTCGGCCTCATTGCCGAAGATCCGCTCCTTACAAGTGATCAAAAAGTCAAGTTGATCGGTCTCCTGGCGCACTGTGCGGGTCCAGAAGGCATGGTGGGCGGACAGGTTTCCGATATAGAAGGAGAAAATAAAAAGCTGACTGTTGAAGAATTGGAGGCAATTCATGTCCATAAAACAGGAAAGCTGTTGATTTTCAGTGTGCTCGCCGGAGCTGTAATTGCCGGGACGACTGAAGAAGAACAAACCATGCTTGAAACCTTTGCATATCATATCGGTCTGGCATTTCAGATTCAGGATGATATCCTGGATATCGAAGGTACGGAAGAATTGATCGGCAAGCGGATCGGGAGTGACGAATCCAAACAAAAAAGTACGTATCCCGGTCTGTTGACCATCGACGGCGCCAAGAAAAAACTTCAGTTCCACCTCGATGAAGCGCTGGGTTCACTGAGTGGGATCGATATGGATTCGGAACTCCTTAAGCAGATTGCCTATCTCATTGTAAACCGCAATCATTGAGGTTAATGTTTGAGGAAATCCTGAAATATGATATAATACAGATATAAACATTTGGGTGGTGCAGTATTCTAGTCAACCTACCAATCCTGAAGGTGGGCCTAAAAATCCACTAAAGGGCACATCGATGAAGTTCCTGGACTTGGCTTGAGGCGCCCAGCTTTGGGTCATATCTGGGAGTAAGGCTTGAGGGCGATCCACAATGGCATGTGGGCGTTGACCCGCAAGCCGCGGAGGCTCTGTTTCTTATGCCGGCATCATGCATGTGCAATGAGAGCAGAGTATGAACCTGCGACTGTGATGGGATCCATCACTAGCAGCGTAGCCTGCCTTGAGTGAAGAGAGAGGGGATTATGGTTACAAAGTACACATCAGTTGGCCATTGATATGTGCTTTTTCGTCCATATGAAATCCTTTTTGCAAAAGAGGCTAAGGATTGTGTCAAGGGTTGTTGAGGAAAACTCCTAGACTGTTCGTTTTGACATATATGAAGGATTATAGTGCGGACTAAGTGGTAATCCAGTCTGGCCTGCGGTGACGCGGCTAAGTCGGGTTTAAAGGGAAACCGCCGGTATGGCAACATCCGGTACCTGATTGGGAAAACCTACTGGACCTAAGCTGCAATTTTTACTTCATATATGACCATCCAACTACATAGGACTTATGCGTAAATAGACACAGTAGAAACGGTGTGTGTAGACGATAATGAATGATACATTAAAAAACTCAATAAAATGGAGTATTAGTATTGCCGTTATCACATTCGTGTTAGCGGCTATTTTTTCAGTTACATCCAACATGGTTCTTAACGGTGTAGCGTGGGGCACGGGATTATTCGTGGTCCTCATCATCGTTTGTATAGGGATCTTTTTTGATATGCTGGGCATTGCCTCCACTGCGGCGGATGAAACTCCTTTCCATGCGATGGCGGCAAAGAAAGTGTACGGGGCAAAGTATTCAATCCGGATCGTCAGGAATGCCGACCGCTTTGCAAGTTTCTGTAATGATGTAATCGGAGATATTTCCGGGATCATCAGCGGTACAGCCTCTGCCATCGTCATCATACAATTAGCGGTTTCCTTCCAGCTCGAAGGCGGTTCGATCAAGGAATATATCGTCAGTGTAACGCTCACCAGCATCATTGCCTCCTTGACAGTAGGCGGTAAAGCGCTTGGGAAAACGTTTGCGATTACGTATTCAAAGGATATAATATTTAGAGTCGGGACTGTTCTTCAATTCATTGAAGATCGATTCCATATTGTTCTTATAAAAGATAAAAAAGACCAAAAAAAGAAAAAACGCAAATCAGAGAAATAAACTATATAGTCATGAAAGTGAGTGGACCCGATGGATTTACTATCAATAAAGGAGCCTTCTTTTCTAAAGTCGATGAGTAATGAGCAGTTAGAAGAACTCAGTCAAGAGATACGCCGATTTTTAATCAGTAATCTTTCTAAGACTGGGGGTCATATTGGTCCAAACTTGGGTGTCGTGGAACTGACCATTTCCCTTCATAAACATTTTAACAGCCCGGTCGATAAAATCCTTTGGGATGTGGGGCATCAATCATATGTACATAAGATCCTGACAGGCCGCGCCTGTCAGTTCGATACACTGAGACAGTACAAAGGCCTGTGCGGTTTTCCGAAAAGGAATGAAAGCGATCATGATGTATGGGAGACCGGACACAGTTCCACGTCCCTTTCTGCAGCCATGGGGATGGCCATTGCCCGTGATGTGAAAAAAGAAAAGTCGTTCATCATCCCTGTCATCGGTGACGGCGCATTGACTGGCGGAATGGCCCTTGAAGCATTGAACCACATCGGACATGAAAAGAAAGATATGATTGTGGTCCTGAATGATAATGAAATGTCGATTGCCCCTAACGTAGGAGCCCTGCACAGTGTACTGGGAAGATTGCGCACCGCCGGTAAATACAACTGGGTGAAAGATGAACTTGAATACATTCTCAAACGAATCCCTGCTGTCGGGGGGAGACTTGCCAGTACGGCAGAAAGAGTGAAGGACAGCCTGAAGTATCTCTTTGTTTCCGGAATGTTCTTTGAGGAACTGGGATTCACCTATCTTGGTCCGATCGACGGTCATGACTTTAATGAACTCGACGAAAATATCCAGTATGCGAAGAAGACTAAAGGACCGGTACTCCTTCACGTCATCACGAAAAAAGGGAAAGGATTCAGTCCTGCGGAGTCAGACAAAAAAGGGGACTGGCACGGGACAGGCCCTTATAAAATCGATACCGGGGATATCATTAAACCGGTCAATGCACCCCCTTCCTGGAGCGGTCTTGTCAGTGAGACGGTGAGGAAGATTGCAAGGGAGGACGAACGAATCGTGGCGATCACCCCTGCAATGCCCGTCGGTTCGAAACTCCTCGGGTTCGCTGAAGAGTTTCCTGACCGGATGTTCGACGTAGGGATTGCAGAACAGCATGCTGCAACCGTGTCCGCCGGACTTGCGACACAAAACATGAAACCATTCCTTGCCATTTACTCTACCTTCCTTCAAAGAGCGTACGACCAGGTGGTGCATGATATTTGCAGACAAAACCTGAATGTCTTTATCGGAATCGACCGGGCCGGGCTTGTCGGGGCAGATGGAGAGACGCATCAAGGTGTATTTGATATTGCATTTTTGAGACACCTCCCGAATATGGTCATCATGATGCCGAAAGATGAAAATGAAGGACAGCATCTGGTCAAAACGGCACTGGATTATGATGGAGGACCGATTGCACTGAGATATCCAAGGGGCAACGGGTACGGCGTTCCGATGGATACGGAATTAAAAGCCATTCCGATCGGAAAGTGGGAAGTATTGAAAGACGGAACAGATGTCGCAGTGCTTACGTTTGGCACAACAATCCCGATGGCACTCGAGGCAGCGAATGAACTTGAGGAACAGGGAATTTCCGTTCGTGTCATAAATGCCAGATTCATCAAACCAATGGATGAAGATATGCTGAAATCCATTTTTGAAGAGAATATCCCTGTCCTTACGATTGAAGAAGCTGTACTGCAGGGCGGATTCGGGAGCGCTGTACTTGAATATGTACAGGAAAACGGCTTCAGGAATGCGGTCGTTGAGCGGATCGGCATTCCTGATTATTTCATCGAGCATGGCAGCGTAAAAGAACTACTGAATGAAATCGGAATGACGAAAGAAAATGTAATGGACAGGATTTTGACAATCACTCCAAAAAAACAAAAAAGGGCTTAATATATGAAAGCAAAAAAACAACGATTAGACGTGCTCTTAGTTGATAGAGGACTAATAGAAACAAGGGAAAAAGCAAAAAGGGCAATCATGGCGGGACTTGTCTACAGCAATGAAGAGAGGCTGGATAAGCCCGGTGAAAAAGTGAGCGAGGATGTCCAGCTTACCATCAAAGGAAAGATGATGCCTTATGTAAGCAGGGGCGGACTGAAACTTGAAAAGGCATTGAAGGTATTTGATATTGATGTAAAAGATAAGGTCATGATCGATATCGGATCCTCTACCGGGGGATTCACAGATTGCGCCCTCCAAAATGGCGCGAAGATGTCTTATGCTATCGATGTCGGATACAATCAGCTTGCATGGAAGTTAAGGCAGGATGACAGGGTGACCGTGATGGAAAGGACGAACTTTCGTTACGTCACACCCGCTGATCTCGGTGGTGAAATGCCTTCTTTTGCTTCCATTGATGTTTCTTTCATTTCACTTTCGCTGATCCTGCCGGTATTGCGGACGCTTTTAATCCCCGGCGGCGACTGCATCGCCCTGATTAAACCTCAATTCGAAGCGGGAAAGGAACAGGTTGGCAAAAAAGGGATCGTCCGCGACCCTAAAGTCCATCACTCCGTCATCGAGAAAATAATGAATTTGGCACTGAGCGAAGGGTATGACATCCACGGGTTGTCCTTCTCGCCGATCACCGGAGGAGACGGAAATATCGAATTCCTTATCCATATCCGCTGGACGGGCTCTGAGAGTGAAGGAAAGTCACATCTGGATATCACTCCCCTGCAAGTCATCGACGAAGCGCACAGCCAGTTCAAAGCAAATAACTAACATGAAAATAGAATGCCTTCAACAAAGGTATTCTGTTTTTGAAGTACAAAACATGAATGAACATTGCTTTTCGTAACGTAATTCTCATCAAAATTAAGAAGCAGTTTGGCGAAGAATCAGATAAAAAAATGCTTGGAGACAGATTCTCCAAGCATTTTTTTATTACAAATAAGTAGTGGTTAGGGATTCCGAGTATACAATAATTTACATACCATCTGAATAAGGGAATAAATTTCTCTTAACGAGGAATAAGCACGAAAATTAGAGTGAATAGAGGGAGAAATTTCCCCTATTTACTCCAAATGCATGAAAATGGACCATCATACCATACCTTAACGGAAAAAACTTTCCTTATATCCCCTGAACCTAGTCCTATTCTGCAAGATAACGGAAAAAACTCCCCTTATTAAAACAATGCCACTTTTAATGAACACAAGGACCACCCGGCAGTTGACTGGAGTTTTTAGAGTCGCATAACTTAAACCAAAGCGCCTTCACGGCCGCTTCGTCTTATGCCACACGCCTCTATGCAAAGCCCCTCCGCTTTTCTGTTGTACTAATCCATAAAATAGGCTACTATAAGCGTAGAGGTATAAATATACAGGCTAGGTTAGAGGTGTTTAGTTCGATGATGAACAAAGGACAACGTCATATCAAAATTAGAGAGATCATTACAAATAGAGATGTGGAAACACAGGATGAGCTGGTGGACAGCTTGAAAAATGCAGGTTTCAATGTCACGCAGGCCACTGTTTCACGGGATATTAAAGAACTGCATCTGGTTAAGGTGCCCTTGATGGACGGAAGATATAAATACAGCCTTCCGGCAGATCAGCGGTTCAATCCTCTCCAGAAACTGAAAAGGACGCTGACGGATGCATTTGTTAAGATTGACACGGCTGGGCATATGCTGGTCATGAAGACGCTTCCCGGAAATGCCAATGCAATCGGTGCTTTGATCGATAACCTTGATTGGGAAGAAATCCTTGGGACCATCTGCGGGGATGACACATGCCTGATCATTTGCAGAACAGAGGATGAAACTAAAGTCATCACCGAACGTTTTCTGGATATGTTATAAAAGCTTTTGAATAATACAAGCAGCGGGTGGAAAGTGTTTCACCCGCTTTTCAACTTAAACGTTTCTTTAAGCGGAGATTTGGTTATATACTCATACATAGACAATACTAAATAAGTACCTTATCAACTGAGGTGAATGTTTCTTGTTACAAGAATTATCCATTAAAAATTTTGCCATCATCGATGCGCTGGCTTTATCTTTTGAAGAAGGGCTGACTGTTTTGTCAGGGGAGACTGGTGCAGGTAAATCGATTATCATTGATGCCATCCACTTATTGGTCGGAGGAAGGGGTTCTGCAGAGTACGTCCGTCACGGGGAGAAAAAAGCAGAAATTGAAGGTCTGTTCATTCTTGACGATGATGCGCATCCCTGTTTTGAAAAAGCCTCCGAATTCGGGATTGAAATTGAAGAAGGAATGATTGTTCTCAGGAGAGAGATAGCGAGCAGCGGGAAAAGCGTTTGCAGGGTGAATGGAAAGCTGGTGACAATTGCCATCATGAGGGAAATCGGCGGTGCATTGATTGATATTCACGGGCAGCATGAACATCAGGAATTAATGAATGAGCATCTTCACTTATCCCTTTTGGATCAATTTGGAGGAAAAGAAATCCAGGCAAATTTAGCATCGTACCGGGAAATCTATAAAGAATACAACACTATACACAAGCAGTTGACAAGATTGAATGAAAACGAGCAGGAAATGGCCCATCGGCTGGATCTTATTACATTTCAGCTGAAGGAAATTCAGGATGCCGATTTGAAGCTGAATGAAGATGATGAGCTATTGGAAGAAAAAAGGAAACTGATGAATTTCGAGAAATTATTTGAATCGCTTCAAACCTCCTATAACAGTATACAGGGTGAAGGGAAAGGTCTCGACTGGACCGGGCTTGCGATGAGCCATCTTGAAACGGCTGCGGACCTTGATGAGCAGTATCAAAAAACCCTGGAGTCCGTTTCGAATGCTTTTTACGTCCTTGAAGATGCCGTGCATCAAATCAGGGGGGAGTTGGATCAGCTCGAATTTGAGCCTGACCGTCTGGATTTGATCGAAACCAGGCTGAATGAAATAAACGGCTTAAAAAGAAAATACGGATCATCGGTCGATGAAATCCTTGCCTACGGTTCCAAGATTGAAGAAGAAATCGAGACAATCGTGAACAAGGATTCACATATCGACGAGCTTCAAAAGAAACTTCATTCCCTTGAAAAAGATCTGGTCGTCGAAGCGAAAAACCTGACTCAATCAAGGAAAAAGTGGGCGAAGAAATTGACTGGGAGCATACATGAGCAGTTAAAACAGCTTTATATGGATAAAACGAAATTCGAAGTGCGTTTCAGCCCGGTCAAGGATGAAAGCTTTTCGTTCTCCCTGTTTAAAAAGGATGGATGGGACCAGGTGGAGTTCTATATTTCCACCAATCCCGGGGAACCGTTGAAACCGCTGTCGAAAGTTGCCTCAGGTGGAGAACTTTCAAGGATCATGCTGGCACTTAAGACGATTTTCTCGAAACATCAGGGCATCACGTCCATTATATTTGATGAAGTGGACACTGGGGTAAGCGGAAGAGTGGCACAAGCCATAGCGGAAAAGATCTATCAGGTTGCAACCCACTCCCAGGTCATGTGCATTTCCCATCTTCCTCAGGTTGCTGCAATGGCTGACAGTCATTTATTCATATCCAAAAGACTCATCAAAGGCAGGACAAGCACATCGGTCAAACGGCTGGAGGAAACCGAAAAGGTGAGGGAAATCTCCCGGATGATATCCGGTGTGGAAATAACCGATCTGACACAGGAACATGCGAAAGAGCTTCTCCAGCTGGCAAATACGATAAAGGAATCATGAAAAGCTATCCATACAGGGTAGCTTTTTTTCTTTATTACCAGTTATAAATCCAGCTTTTAAAGGCAAAATTAAAACTGTAGCCAAGTAAGTGATTGTGCATTTGAAGCGAGGAGAGTGAAAATAGTGAGTTTAGACTGGTTAAGGAAATGTATAGGTGGAATTCTCCTTGTTTCGCTTTGTTTTTTTGGGTTTTATGAACCTGTTCAACAATTAGTCAATATACCGAATTCTGTGAAAGTGATGGAAGGGGATCAAGTTGCTCTCCCCAAGGCAGCATCCGTTACAGCCCTGAGTTCGTTAAACGATAAGAATGTGGCATTACATGAAGAAAAAGGACTTTTGTCCATTCAGGGAAAAGCAGTAGGAAAAGACGAGGTAGTCCTGGAACTTGCAGGTCTGCCTGTCAAGAAAGTCAATGTGGAGGTCCTTAAAGATTTCAGAGTCATACCCGGAGGTCAATCAATCGGGGTGAAACTGAATACAGTAGGTGTTCTTGTGGTCGGACACCATCTGGTAGACACAGCAAAAGGGAAAGTATCCCCGGGTGAAAAAGCCGGCATCCAGGTTGGTGATATGATCACTGAAATCAATGGGGAGAAAATTGAACAACTTGCTGATGTCGCCCCTTTTGTTCAAAAAGCGGGAGAAGAATCAAAAAGCATGGATGTTGTCGTCAAGCGTGAAGACGAAATCGTAAAAACATCATTGATGCCCTTGAAGGAAAAAGGCGAGGATGGATATAAACTAGGCTTATACATCCGTGATTCAGCAGCGGGAATAGGCACAATGACATTCTTTGATCCAAAGTCCAAAAAATACGGGGCTCTCGGTCATGTGATTTCAGACATGGATACGAAAAAACCGATCGTGGTCGAAGATGGAGAAATCGTTAACTCGGAAGTCACTTCCATTGAAAAAGGAAGCGGAGGAAAACCGGGAGAAAAACTTGCCCGCTTCTCTGCAGACCGAAATGTTATAGGGAATATCACCCGCAACAGTCCTTTTGGCATCTTTGGGGCGCTAAATCAATCGGTGGAAAATAATATCCTCGATAAACCAATGCGTATCGCGCTTTCACATCAAGTGAAAGAAGGACCGGCGCAAATTCTTACGGTGGTGGATGGGAGCAAGGTGGAAAAATACGACGTGGAAATCGTCAGTACGATTCCTCAAAAATTCCCTGCTACCAAAGGTATGGTCATAAAGGTAACGGATCCTGAGTTATTGGAGAAGACCGGCGGTATCGTACAGGGGATGAGCGGGAGTCCGATCATCCAGGACGGAAAATTGATCGGGGCAGTGACCCATGTTTTCGTCAATGACCCGACAAGCGGATACGGTGTCCATATCGAATGGATGCTGAGCGAAGCAGGGATCGATATCTACAAACAAAATCATGAAAGAGCAAGCTGACTTGTCAAACCCTTCTATAGTGCCGGAACCAACGGCGCTTCAGATGGGTTCTTTTTATTTGAGTGCCATTTGTAAGCGCAACGTTATCTTGATAAAATAAAGATTATTCGACAAACACTTATTCGAATAGCGAAAGAGGTCGAAAAATAAAGGAAAACTAAGTAAATGAGAGAAAATAATATATTTTTTGGTATTTTTTAAAAAATAGAAGGATTTTTGGTTGCATTGTCGAAAAAGTACTTTAGAATAAAATTATAGACATGAAAATACACACGAATTAAAACGGATTCGAGGAGGAAACCTGTAGTGAAATCAATTAAAGTATGTGTCGTGGATGATAACCGGGAGTTAACTTCTTTGCTTGAAGATTACATTGCATCACAGGATGATATGGAAGTGGTCGGGATTGCCCATAATGGCCAGGAATGTCTGGACTTATTGGAAGAAGTCGATCCGGATGTACTGGTACTGGATATTATCATGCCGCACCTTGACGGCCTTGCGGTACTCGAGCGTCTGCGTGAAAAGAAGACGATCCCGAACGTCATCATGCTGACGGCATTCGGTCAGGAAGATGTTACGAAGAAGGCTGTTGATTTAGGGGCATCCTATTTCATCCTCAAGCCTTTCGATATGGAGAATCTGGTCAGTCATATCAGACAGGTCAGCGGTAAATCAAACCCGATTATCAAAAAACATTCCTCATCCAGAATGACTTCAGAATCTAAACCTAGAAACTTGGATGCGAGCATCACAAGCATCATTCACGAAATCGGCGTACCTGCCCATATCAAAGGGTATCTCTACCTCAGAGAAGCCATTTCCATGGTTTATAATGATATCGAGCTGCTTGGTTCCATTACTAAGGTCCTTTACCCCGATATTGCAAAGAAATACAACACTACTGCGTCCCGTGTGGAACGTGCCATCCGTCATGCCATTGAAGTTGCCTGGAGCCGCGGGAATATCGACTCCATATCTTCCTTATTCGGTTACACGGTCAGCATGACCAAAGCGAAGCCGACGAACAGTGAATTCATTGCCATGGTGGCTGATAAGCTGAGACTGGAGCATAAGGCTTCTTGAAAAGGTAAGTAATCATTTTATATTCTAATAGCAGATGAACCCGATGAATCCATGATTTATTGGGTTTTTTATTTCTTTGGGCAGGGATTCATACATATAATATAATTGAATGGGGTAAATCAACTGTACAAAAACTACATGGGAAGTGACGCGGAGTGACATTGATATTTGCACACAGGGGATCGGCAGGGACCCATCCCGAAAATACAATGGATGCTTTTCTGGAAGCGGAAAGGGTCGGTGCGGACGGCATAGAACTGGATGTCCACTTGACGAGGGATGGTGAAATCGTCGTCATCCATGATGAGACGGTCGACCGAACGACAAACGGGAAAGGATTTATCAAAGACTACTCTTTAAAAGACCTGAGAAAATTACATGCACATTATACTTTCAAAAAAAAGTTTTTCAATAAGCAGAAAATCCCCACTTTGAATGAAGTATTCGATTGGATGAAGGGCAACGGTCTTATATGTAATATCGAACTGAAAAACAGCATCATGGATTATGATGGCATGGAAGAGAAGGTCATTAATTTAATCAATCGTTATGGTTATGCAGGCCGCATCATCATATCTTCTTTCAATCATTACTCGATCGTGGCCTGTAAACGGCTGGACCAATCGATAGAAATTGCCCCTTTATACTCCACGGGTCTCTATATGCCCTGGGTGTACGCGAAGTCTCTGGGGGCTGATGCCATACATCCGAATCAGAAAGTGGCGAGTGACGAAATCATATTAGAATCTATGCGGAATGGGGTTTCCGTAAGACCCTATACGGTTAATAAAGCCCACCAGATGAGGAGGCTGTTCACTATCGGCTGCTCTGCCATTATCACGGATTATCCTGAAAAGGCAATCAAAATAAGAGCTGAGTACTGACTGTCATTTAGATTCATCATGATAAAAAGCCAGCGGATCAACGCTGGCTTTTATTATTGAAACGATCCTGTACTTTGTTTCTCTTCTTGTCCCGATGCAGCACAAATCCTGCAATGAACCCAAGGCCGGACAGGAAGAGTATCAATCCTATAATAAATTGCAGCCACAAAAACGGGATAGGGGGCTGCAGAATGCCGAAAAGCATATCTCTCATCAACTTGATTCCGAGTGCCGCCAAAGCACCCGGCACCAGCATGATGATAAGTGCAATTAACCGTACCATGATGGACATAACTCCTTTTTATCTCACTACTTGAAATTCTAACTTCATCTGGAAAATTGTCAAGCTGTTCTGAGTGATGTAAAATATATAACAGACATGAAATGAATTGCATATATCCATTTATGGGGTGAAAAAAATTGCAGAAGGTTTTGATCATCGGAGGAGGAAAAGGCGGCACAGCCATTTTGAAAATTCTCCATGAAGTCTCATTAATGAAAGTGATCGGAATTACGGATGTGAATGAAAATGCTGCCGGCCTCCGTCTCGCGGAAGAATGGGGCATCCCAGTCGGGATGGACTGGAAAGAGTTTTTGGATGATTCAGTTGATATCGTGATAGAAGTAACCGGGGACCGGCGAGTGTTCGAAGATGTCCGTGAAGAGCGGGGGAGGAATACCGTGCTCATACCCGGAAGTGTGGCATTTCTCATATCCAAGCTTCTGGAAGAAAAAGAAGACCTTATCGGTCAGTTGACGAGTGAGTCATTTAAGCGGGATCTTATTTTTAATTCGACTGATGACGGGATGGTCGGTATCGATTCCAAGGGGATCGTCATGCTGTTCAATAAAAGTGCCGAACGGATGATAGGGATCGGCGGAGAAGCGGTCATCGGGAAACATATCAATGAGGTGATCCCTGAAAGTAAGCTCACAACGACACTTGAAACGCGGAGAACCGAGATCAATAAGGAAGTTGTCCTGAAAAACGGTTTGAAGATCATTTCGAACCGCATCCCGATGATAACGGAAAACGATGAAATAATTGGTGCTTTCACGGTCTTCAAGGATATTACGGAGGTCGTGAACCTGGCTGAAGAAATCACGAACCTGAAAGAAATACAAACGATGCTTGAAGCCATTATCCATTCAAGTGATGATGCCATTTCGGTGGTTGACGAAGAAGGAAAGGGAATCATGATCAACCCGGCCTATACAAGGATTACAGGACTGAGCAGGGATGAGGTGATCGGCCAGCCTGCCACCGCGGATATTTCTGAAGGAGAAAGTATCCATTTGAAGGTGCTCCAGACCCGGAGGGCCATCCGTGGAACGAAAATGAGGGTGGGTCCGAAACGTAAAGAGGTCATTGTGAATGTCGCCCCTATCATCGTGAATGGGAAATTGAAAGGGAGTGTCGGCGTCATACATGACATGTCGGAAATCCAGTCCCTTACACAGGAACTTGACAGGGCGAGGAAGATCATCCGCACGCTTGAAGCCAAATATATGTTTGAAGATATCATCGGCGAGTCTGACGAGATGCAAATAGCGATAGAGCAGGCGAAGCTCGGAGCGAAGACTCCCGCTACCGTACTTTTACGAGGGGAGTCGGGTACCGGGAAAGAATTATTTGCCCATGCGATACATAATGCAAGTGACCGTAAATTCAATAAGTTCCTCCGCGTTAACTGTGCGGCCCTGTCAGAGAACCTCCTTGAAAGTGAATTATTCGGCTATGAAGAAGGTGCATTTTCGGGTGCGAAGCGGGGAGGCAAAAGAGGGTTATTTGAGGAGGCGGACAAAGGCAGCATCTTTTTGGATGAGATTGGTGAGCTCAGTGCCAATACTCAGGCAAAGTTATTGAGGGTCCTCCAGGAAAATGAAATCGTACGTGTAGGAGGGACCAAGAGTATCAGCATCAATGTGAGGGTGATTGCTGCGACCAATGTCAATCTTGAGAAAGGGATCGCTGATGGATCCTTCAGGGAGGACCTATATTACCGTCTGAACCGGATGCCCATCCAGATACCGCCGCTCAGAAACAGAAAAAGCGACATACCTCTCATTTCAGAAGGTCTGATTACAAAGCTGAATCAGGATTACGGAAGAAATGTGGAAGGCATTGCAGAAAATGCGAAAAAGAAACTGATGGAATATCACTGGCCCGGCAATGTAAGGGAACTTGAAAATGTCCTCGGCCGTGCGATGATCTTCATGAAATATAATGAAACGGCCATAGAATTGCATCACCTTCCCCCGCTGGAAAGCGGGTTAAAAGATACGGGAAAGAAAACAGCAGGGGTAACGCCGTCTGCAGGAAATTTAAATGCCCGGCTTGATGAATATGAAAAAAAGATAATTCAAGAGGTTTTAGAGCAGAATAATGGTAATAAAACAGCCGCTGCAAAAATATTGAATGTTTCCGTCCGTAATTTGTATTACAAGCTTGAAAAATATAATATTGAAACAAATAGCATGAAATAAATTGCATGGTATGAAATAAATTGCGTGGTTGCTGTTTCTGAAAATAAAGCGTTTTCAACATTTAAAAGTTGGCACGGTTCTTGCAAGTGAGTAGGGTGGGAACAAATTTTTATGAAAGGGTTGAAATTTACATTCATGAATCTTCAGTCTTTAGTGGAAAAAGCAACCCAAAAAGAACATTCTGTAGTTGCAGTGGCGGCTGCAGAAGATAAAGAAGTACTTGGGGCTGTCGGTATGGCAGTCGAAAAAGAAATGGCAGAATTCATTTTGTTTGGGGACAAAGAACAGATCGAAGCCATAATAGAAGAGAGCGTGCCGGGGATAAAATCGCATAGTGCGATAAAAATCAAGCATGCAGCCTCGCCGCAAAAGGCAGCAGAACTCGCTGTTAAAGCGGTAAGGGAAAACGAAGCGCGAGCCCTGATGAAAGGGAATGTACCGACAGCAGTCATTTTGAAAGCTGTGCTGAACAAAGAGTGGGGCCTTCGGACAGGAAATGTTCTATCGCATGTTGCTGCCTTTGAAGTGCCGGATTTTGATCGGCTTGTGTTCGTGACAGATGCGGCGATGAATATCACCCCTGATTTGAATCAGAAGACTCAAATCATAGAAAATGCAGTCAAGACAGCTTCTTCAATCGGTGTCACGAACCCTAAAGTTGCACCGATTGCTGCAGTGGAAACGGTGAATCCCGCCATGCAGGCCACACTGGATGCAGCAGCGCTCACCGCAATGAATAACCGGGGGCAGATCAAAGGGTGCATGGTGGATGGGCCGCTGGCTCTTGATAATGCCATCTCGCACAAGGCTGCTGAACACAAAGGGATTCAGAGTGAAGTAGCCGGACAAGCAGATATCCTGCTCGTACCGAATATTGAAACCGGCAATGCACTTTACAAATCACTGATTTACTTTGCAAAAGCCAAAGTGGGTGCTGTAATAGCCGGTGCAAAAGCACCTATTGTGCTTACCTCCAGAGCGGACAGTGCAGAAAGTAAATTATACTCACTCGCACTGGCGATATGCTCTGCTTCCAAATAAACCAATTATCAAAATCTATTTAGTAATGATCCTGGGGAGGAATTTCAAATGAAAATATTCAGCTATATGGAAAAATATGATTACGAACAATTAGTATTCTGTCAAGATGAAGTATCCGGCCTGAAAGCCATCATCGCGATTCACGATACGACACTCGGGCCTGCTCTGGGCGGAACCCGCATGTGGACGTACGAATCGGAAGAAGCGGCAATCGAAGATGCGCTGCGCCTGGCAAGGGGGATGACATACAAGAATGCTGCAGCCGGACTTAACCTCGGCGGAGGGAAAACGGTGATAATCGGTGATCCGCGCAAAGACAAAAATGAAGAAATGTTCCGTGCATTCGGACGCTACATCCAAGGACTAAACGGGCGCTATATCACAGCAGAGGATGTAGGCACCACAGTGGCTGATATGGATCTGATCCATGAAGAAACAGATTATGTAACGGGTATTTCACCTGCATTCGGTTCTTCGGGCAATCCTTCACCGGTAACGGCATATGGCGTGTACCGCGGAATGAAGGCTGCTGCGAAAGAAGCTTTCGGCACGGACTCGCTGGAAGGTAAGACAATCGCTGTCCAAGGTGTAGGGAATGTTGCTTACAACATGTGTAAACATCTGCACGAAGAAGGAGCGAACCTGATTGTGACGGATATTCATAAAGAATCCGTTGATCGTGCAGTAAACGACTTCGGTGCCAAAGCGGTAGACCCTTCTGAAATCTACAGTGTGGACTGTGACATCTTTGCGCCATGTGCACTCGGTGCCATCATCAATGATGAAACCATTGCACAGATCAAGGCCAAGGTCATTGCAGGGGCTGCAAATAACCAGCTGAAAGAAACACGTCACGGTGATGCCATTCATGAAATGGGTATCGTTTATGCTCCTGATTATGTCATCAATGCCGGCGGTGTAATCAATGTAGCAGATGAGCTTTACGGTTATAACAGCGAAAGAGCAATGAAAAAAGTGGAGCAGGTCTATAACAATGTTGAACGCGTGATTGAAATTGCAAAACGCGACAATGTTCCAACATATGTAGCCGCTGACCGCATGGCGGAAGAACGAATCAAAAAAATGCGCCGTTCAAGAAGTCAATTCTTACAAAACGGACAGCATATTCTGAGCAGACGCTGATAAACAAACAAGGACGCTTGACTTCTCCAGAAGTGAAGCGTTTCTTACCTGATATACGAGACTGATGGGAACAAGGGGTTATCTGTCATAGGGGGATATTTCAATACAAGACAATAAAACAGCTACCCAAATGGAGGTAACAGCAGTGCAGGAACCAAAACATCGAATTTTAGTCATAAATCCCGGATCGACCTCAACGAAGATTGGTGTGTTCGATGATGACCGATCCATTTTTGAAAAGACGATCCGTCATGAAACGGAAAAAATAAATGAATTCCCGAATATCATCGATCAATATGAATTTCGTAAAAACACCATTCTGCAGACTCTTGATGAAGAAGGCATCAACATCAGCAAATTAAGTGCTGTCTGCGGCCGGGGCGGCTTGTTAAGACCGATTGAAGGCGGGACGTATCTAGTAAACGATGAAATGCTTAACGATCTCAGGGAGGGTTACTCCGGACAACACGCTTCTAATCTTGGCGGCATATTGGCTTTTGAGATAGCGTCAGGACTTAATATTCCGTCCTATATCGTCGATCCGGTCGTAGTGGACGAGCTTCAGCCATTGGCAAGGGTCTCCGGTTTTTCCTTGATTGAAAGAAAAAGCATCTTCCATGCCTTGAATCAAAAGGCCGTAGCCAGGAGAGTGGCTAAACAATTAGGGAAAAAGTACGAAGAACTGAATTTGATCATTACCCATATGGGAGGCGGTATTACCGTCGGTGCACATAAAGGCGGAAAAGTGATCGATGTGAACAACGGGCTTCACGGGGACGGTCCATTCAGTCCCGAAAGGGCAGGCACAGTGCCTGCCGGAGATTTGGTCGACCTTTGCTTCTCGGGCGATTATTACCGGGACGAAATCATGAAAAAGCTCGTCGGTCAAGGCGGACTTGTAGGATATCTTGGAACAAATGATGCCGTCAAAGTAGAGAAGATGATTGATAAAGGCGATGAAAAAGCCAGGGGAATATATGATGCAATGGCATATCAGATCGCGAAGGAAATCGGTTCTGCGAGTGCAGTTCTGAACGGAAAGGTCGATGCGATCGTCTTAACGGGGGGACTTGCGTATGGCAAGGAGTTCGTCAAGGCAATCAGTGAGCGCATCAATTGGATAGCGGATGTCATCATCCAGCCCGGGGAGAATGAGCTTCAGGCACTGGCTGAAGGTGCTCTCAGAGTCCTTAAAAATGAAGAAGACCATAAAGAATATCCCGGAACAGTAAAAGAAGAAGCAACAGTATAAGTTTGAGGAGGATGCAGCTTTGGCACAAGAATATGATTTAGTCATTCTGGGCGGGGGTACGGGCGGTTATGTCGCCGCTATCCGCGCATCACAATTAGGGTTGAAGACAGCTATCGTTGAAAAAGGGAAACTTGGCGGGACTTGTCTCCATAGGGGATGTATTCCGAGTAAAGCACTTTTACGCAGCGCGGAAGTTTATTCGACTGCTAAACACAGTGACAACTTCGGCGTGAAAATCAACGGTGTGGAACTTGATTTCGAGAAAGTCCAATCCCGTAAGGATGGTATCGTCGAGCAGCTTCATAAAGGTGTGCAGCACCTGATGAAACAAGGAAAGATCGATGTCTTTGAAGGACTCGGGCGCATTCTTGGTCCTTCTATCTTTTCTCCGATGCCGGGTACGATTTCAGTTGAGATGAACAATGGTGAAGAAAATGAGATGCTGATCCCGAAAAACGTGATTGTGGCCACGGGTTCAAGGCCTCGTTCTCTGCCGGGTCTGGATATCGACGGGGAATATGTATTATCTTCAGATGAAGCGCTGTCACTTGAACAGCTGCCGAAATCAATCATCATTGTCGGCGGCGGTGTAATCGGAATCGAGTGGGCTTCCATGTTATCCGACTTTGATGTTGAAGTGACGGTGGTAGAGTACGCTGACAAAATCGTACCGACGGAAGACCATGAAATTTCAAAAGAAATGCAGCGTCTAATGAAGAAAAAAGGCGTGAAAATTGTTACGGGTGCAAAAGTGCTCCCTGAATCACTGCAAAAAGGAGACGGCACCGTAACGATCAATGCTGAACATAAAGGTGAAGAGAAATCATTCACGGCTGAAAAAATCCTTGTCTCTGTTGGCAGGCAGGCAAATGTAGAAGGGATCGGTCTTGAAAATACCGACATACAAGTGGAGAAAGGCTTTGTAGAAGTAAATGGTTTCTTTCAAACGAAGGAATCCCATATATACGCGATCGGAGATGTCATCGGCGGCCTCCAATTGGCCCATGTTGCTTCTCATGAGGGAATCACCGCAGTCGAACACATAGCCAATGAAAATCCGCAGCCGATCGATTACTCGCTTATTTCAAAATGCATTTACAGCAATCCTGAAATCGCAAGCGTCGGCATGACTGAACAAGAGGCGAAAGAAAAAGGCTTCGAGCTGAAGATTGGGAAATTCAGCTTCAGGGCAATCGGGAAGGCTCTTGTTTATGGTGAATCTGATGGTTTTGTGAAAATCATTGCCGATAAGGATACGGATGATATCCTTGGTGTTCATATGATCGGTCCTCATGTCACCGATATGATATCCGAAGCTGGACTTGCAAGGGTTCTTGATGCAACTCCATGGGAAATCGGGCATAC
The DNA here is from genome assembly GCA_051294195.1 of Bacillus sp. BKU_1. Classification (GTDB taxonomy): domain Bacteria; phylum Bacillota; class Bacilli; order Bacillales; family Bacillaceae_B; genus Rossellomorea. The sequence continues at coordinate 1,553,166 of CP193985.1, forward strand.
CATCCACCCACACCCTTCTCTTTCAGAAGCGATCGGGGAAGCCGCACTGGCAGTGGACGGAAAAGCGATCCATTCTTAATATCCGTTAACCGGGAGGGGGAATGATGTCTCCCTCTCAAAACGACTTAAACCCACAGGAGGTAAAATGATATGGCAGAGAATCGTCATGAAGAATTAGGTCTCTCTAATGAAAAAGTATTAGAAATGTATGAAACGATGCTACTTGCTAGAAAAATTGATGAGCGCATGTGGTTATTGAACCGTTCCGGGAAAATTCCATTTGTCATCTCATGTCAGGGACAGGAAGCTGCACAAATCGGGGCAGCCTTTGCACTGGATAAACAAAAGGATTATGTCCTTCCATACTACAGAGATATGGGTGTTGTACTGACATTCGGCATGACGGCTCAAGAATTGATGCTTTCTGGATTTGCCAAAGCTGAAGATCCAAACTCAGGCGGACGCCAGATGCCTGGACACTTCGGTCAGAAGAAAAATAACATCGTAACCGGGTCTTCACCTGTTACGACTCAGGTCCCGCACGCAGTAGGAATTGCACTTGCAGGGAAAATGGAAAAGAAAGACCTTGTCACTTTCGTAACGTTCGGTGAAGGTTCTTCAAACCAGGGTGACTTCCATGAAGGTGCTAACTTCGCAGGGGTACATAAGCTTCCGGTTATCTTTATGTGTGAAAACAATAAATACGCAATTTCTGTTCCAATTGAAAAGCAATTGGCATGTGAAAATGTATCAGACCGTGCAATCGGATACGGAATGCCTGGATACACGGTTGATGGAAATGATCCTCTGGAAGTATACAAGGCTGTTAAAGAAGCAGCAGACCGCGGCCGCCGCGGAGAAGGCCCTACTCTGATCGAAACGGTTTCTTACCGTTTGACTCCTCACTCTTCAGACGATGATGATCGAAGCTATCGTTCTCCGGATGAAGTGGCAAAAGCGAAAACGAACGACCCAATCATAACATTCGGTGCTTACTTGAAAGAGACAGGCGTAATGGATGATGCTCTTGAAAAAGAAATCAATGAACGCGTGATGAAGCAAGTGAACGAAGCAACAGATTATGCAGAAAACGCTCCATATGCCGACCCTGAATCGGCTATGAAGTTTGTGTACGCAGAAGAGAAGTAAGGGGGAATAGACTATGCCAGTAATTTCATACATTGATGCCGTAACTATGGCGATAAGAGAAGAAATGGAACGTGACGAAAAAGTATTCGTTCTTGGAGAGGATGTTGGGAAAAAAGGCGGTGTATTCAAAGCGACTCACGGGCTTTATGACCAATTCGGCGAAGAGCGCGTAATTGATACTCCACTTGCAGAATCCGCCATTGCGGGAGTCGGGATCGGTGCTGCGATGTACGGTATGAGACCGATTGCTGAAATGCAGTTTGCAGACTTCATCATGCCGGCCGTAAACCAGATCATCTCCGAAGCGGCCCGCATCCGTTACCGCTCGAATAATGACTGGAGTTGTCCAATGGTCATCCGTGCACCTTACGGGGGCGGCGTACATGGAGCTTTATATCACTCCCAATCCGTTGAAGCAGTATTTGCGAATCAGCCCGGATTGAAGATCGTGATGCCGTCGACACCATATGATGTTAAAGGATTATTGAAAGCGGCTATCCGTGACGAGGATCCGGTTCTTTTCTTTGAACATAAACGTGCCTACCGCTTAATCAAAGGCGAGGTACCTGAAGACGACTACACGCTTCCAATCGGGAAGGCGGATGTTAAACGGGAAGGTGAAGATCTCACTGTCATCACCTACGGACTATCCGTCCATTTCGCACTCCAGGCTGCAGAAAAGCTTGCCCAGGATGGCATCGAAGCTCATATCCTGGATTTAAGAACGATCTATCCATTGGATAAGGAATCCATCATAGAAGCTGCTTCTAAAACCGGTAAAGTACTGCTTGTGACCGAAGATAACAAAGAAGGAAGCATCATGGGCGAAGTATCAGCCATCATTGCAGAGAATTGTCTGTTCGAACTCGACGCACCGATCAAGCGCCTTGCCGGACCTGATATCCCTGCAATGCCATATGCACCTACAATGGAAAAATACTTTATGATCAACCCGGACAAAGTGGAAAAAGCGATGCGAGAACTCGCAGAATTTTAATTCAATAAACATACTGAAAGCAAAACGTTAGGAGGGTTCCTCGTGGGTATAGAAAAAATGAAGATGCCTCAGCTGGGGGAAAGTGTTACAGAAGGTACAATCAGTAAATGGCTCGTATCTCCCGGCGATACTGTCAATAAATATGATCCGATTGCAGAAGTGCAGACGGATAAAGTAAATGCCGAAGTTCCATCATCCTTTACAGGTACGATAAAAGAATTGATTGCCGAAGAAGGGGATACGCTGGAAGTCGGTGAGATCATCTGCTCGATCGAAGTAGAAGGAGCGGGCTCTGAACCTTCTGAAGAAGCTCCAAAAGAGGAGAAGAAGGAAGCTGCAGGTGAGAAAGCTCCTTCAGCATCCAACGCGCCGAAGAAAGAAGCCGGGAATAAGGCGAGATATTCTCCGGCCGTATTGAAGCTCTCCCAGGAACATGATATCGATTTGAATCAGGTAGAAGGCACCGGCAGCGGCGGCCGCATCACCAGAAAAGATATCAAGAAAGTCATCGAATCGGGGAATATCCCTAAAGCCGGGGACGCGCCTTCAGCACAGCAACCTGAAACAGCACCAGCACCACAGCAGGCGCCTGCTAAGGATCAAGCACAACCGGCCGCTTCTCAGAAGGAGGCTCCACCTGCACCAAATGTACCGGTCATGCCGGGCGATATTGAAATCCCTGTTACAGGTGTCCGTAAAGCCATCGCGTCCAATATGGTACGAAGCAAGCATGAAGCTCCACACGCCTGGACGATGATGGAAGTGGACGTCACAAACCTTGTGGAATACAGGAATTCACTCAAGACTGAATTCAAACAGCGAGAAGGCTTTAACTTAACATTCTTTGCTTTCTTCGTAAAAGCTGTATCACAGGCCCTTAAAGAATTCCCGCAAATCAATTCAATGTGGGCAGGGGATAAAATCATCCAGAAGAAAGACGTCAATATCTCGATCGCTGTAGCAACGGACGATGCATTATTCGTTCCTGTAATCAAAAATGCAGATGAAAAAACGATCAAAGGGATTGCGCGTGAAATCACCGACCTTGCCGGTAAAGTACGGAGCGGCAAGCTGAAATCGGAAGATATGCAGGGCGGAACCTTTACAGTGAATAATACCGGGTCTTTCGGCTCTGTCCAATCAATGGGTATTATCAACTATCCTCAGGCTGCCATCCTGCAGGTTGAGTCGATCGTCAAACGTCCTGTCGTCATGAACAATGGCATGATTGCGGTCCGGGATATGGTGAATCTGTGTATGTCACTCGATCACCGGGTGCTTGACGGCCTTGTTTGCGGAAGATTCCTGCAGCGGATCAAAGAGATTCTGGAGAATACTTCTAAAGAAAATACGTCTGTATATTAATAATCGGATCCTGCCTTTTTTGCAGGGGGGACCGGCATGGAAAAGGGCTGACCTGAGCGGTTAGTCCTTTTTCTATTGGATTTAATCAGCTTATTTTACTATTTATGGTACTTGATAAAATGAATACCCGGGACAATCACCCGGAATATTACTGGAAGAATAATCCTTTAAAGTGATTGCATTTTTTTGTAGTGCTTTATCAGGATGGGGAAGCGGAGCATAAAACCGCAATGCCCCCTATTTCTTATTTTTTAGAATCGAAATTTTCATTTTATCGAAACCCCGCCCAATGACCCCTGTTTTTCTACCTGAAATAAGAGAATATGCCTGGAGTTATGGAATAGATGAGACTTTCATCCTTACAGGAAAAAAGAGGAATCAGACCATTCGTTCATTTTCCGAAAATTCAGATTAATAACGACAAAAAATTACAACATTTTACAAATAACCTTGGTTATCTTTGGTGTAACACCTACATTTTACCAGGTGATTCCATATGAGGAGGTGGATCTTGAAGGAAACATCAATTTAATCCGGGAGGGAATTTAATGAGGGGAAGAAGTAAGAGAAAGTGGTTCTCAATCGTATTGACCCTAGTAATGTTCATTCCACTAATGTTTCCATTCAATTCTAACGCAGCAAGCACCTCTATGCCGACTGTAGCAAAAGGAAAGGTCTCTACTTCGGTGAATGAAACAGCAAAAGTAAGTCCGCAGGCGAAAATTACATCAAAGCTCCAAGATCAATTCAAGAAAGATAAGCACGTCACATACTTAGTGAAGTTCAAGGAGCAGGTAGACACTAAGGGCGTAGCGAAAAAAGCATCTGAAAAAGCCGACAAGCAAAAGCTTACAGCGAACAATAAAAAGCTGCTGAAGCGTAATATGGTTGTTTCAGAGCTGCGTTCCACTGCACTTGAAACTCAGGCAGAAGTGAAAAAATACTTAAACAAAGAGAAAAAGAGCGGTACCGTCAAAAACGTGAAGGATTTCTACGTAGTGAACGGTATGGCAGTAACAAGTACAAAAGAAGTCATGGAAAAAATCGCTCAATATCCTGAAGTAGCGAAAATACTTCCGAATGAAACCCGCCAGCTCATCCAGCCGGTAAAAGCAGATGGCTCTGCAGCCACCATGGATGAAAAAAAGGTTGAAAAAGCGGATAATAAGCCGGCTTCGATCGAGTGGAACCTCGAGCAGATCGGTGCACCGGCCGTATGGGATATGGGAATCGACGGTGCTGGTACGGTAGTCGCTTCCATCGATACAGGTGTTCAATGGAATCACCCGGCTTTGAAGGAAAAATACAGAGGGTTTGATCCTCAAAATCCGGATACTCCGGATAATGAATTCAACTGGTTCGATGCAACAGCAGGCCAGGGCACTCCATATGATGATCAGGGGCATGGTACCCACACTACCGGGACAATGGTAGGCTCTGAACCAGATGGAAATAACCAGATCGGTGTAGCTCCTGGAGCGAAGTGGATTGCGGTTAAGGCATTTACTGCAAATGGAGGAACAGATGTTGACTTATTGGAGGCAGGAGAATGGATTCTTGCTCCTACTGATGCAGAAGGGAATCCACATCCTGAAATGGCACCGGATGTTGTCAATAACTCTTGGGGAGGCGGACCTGGCTTAGATGAATGGTACCGCGAAATGGTTGCTGCATGGAGAGCGGCGGAAATTTTCCCTGAATTCTCTGCAGGAAACACGACTATATTCAACCCAGGCGGACCAGGTTCGGTAGCAACACCGGCAAACTATCCCGAGTCGTTTGCTACAGGGGCGACTGACAGCAGCAATCGCCTTGCAAGCTTCTCTTTACAGGGTCCTTCGCCTTATGATGAAGTGAAGCCTGAAATTTCAGCACCGGGCGTGAACATCCGTTCATCTGTCCCTGGCAGCGGTTATGAAGGAGGCTGGAACGGTACATCAATGGCAGGGCCGCACGTTTCGGCGGTTGCAGCATTGTTAAAGCAGGTTAACTCAGATTTGACAGTCGATGATATCGAAGAAATCCTGACGTCCACGGCAGTGCCGTTGACTGATGGCACATTCCCTGAATCTCCTAATAACGGTTATGGCCATGGACTTGTAAACGCATTTGATGCAGTCTCATCAGTCATGAGCGGAATTGGTAAGATTGAAGGGAATGTATCGAAAGAAGGAGATGATTCAGAAGCTCCTGAGATCTCCCACGATGCTCCGGCGGAAGCATTCAAAGGGATGGATCTGCCACTTCAAGCGGAGGTAAATGATAATATCAGTGTCACAAATGTATCCCTCAGCTATCAAAAAGCTGATGGTGAGTGGGTTACAGTTGATGCTTCAAGAACATCCGGCGACTATACTTCCGGAACTTACGAAGCAGTCATACCGGGTGCAGATCTTACCGGTGACGAAGTCAATTATAAGTGGACTGCCAACGATTTCGGCGGAAATGAAGTTGACAGTGACACGTACTCAGTGGCTTTATTACCGGGTATCACAGTTGGATATGAACAGGACTTTGAAACAACTCCTGCCGGCTGGACTTCATATGGAGATGCAAACAGCTGGGAGTGGGGTGTTCCGACTACGGGGCCTGGCAGCGCAGTATCCGGTGAAAAAGTATATGCAACGAATCTTGATGGAAATTATGATAATCGCGCGAATATGTCGCTGCAGATGCCTCCGATCGATCTGCCGGAAGGGAACAGCTTCCTACAGTTCAAGCAGTGGCATGAACTTGAAAGAAACTACGATTACGGTCACGTATTTGTTTCTACAGACGGAGAGAACTGGACCCAGGCTCTGCGTGTGAATAATGTGACGGACGGCTGGATCGACGGCGAAGTTGACTTAAGTGAATATGCCGGACAGCGTGTTTACGTGGCATTCAATGTGACGACGGATGGAAGCGTCGTGAAACAAGGATGGTATCTGGATGATGTGAAATTGAGTGCAGAATCCATTATGCCTGCAGGAAAAGCTCAGTTGGGATTGAAGTCTAAGAGTGACAGCACGGCTTCGGCTTCAAAGAAACCTAGTGTGAATCCTAATAAGATTGAAATGGCTGAACCAGCCAAGAAAGAAGCACCAGTGGAAGGTAACTCGCCTGCTCCGGTATTATTACCGCTGCAAGCAGAGGTTACTGTGCTGGAAACAGGACGGTCTGCTTACACGAATCCGGCAGATGGATCTTATCAAATGACCCATGCTGCAGGAGAATTCACCCTTCAGGCTTCAACTTACGGGTACAGATCACAAACACAAAGTGTAACAGTGGAAGCGGATGAAACATCAACAGCGAACTTTACGCTGGAAGAAATCCCGCGCGGAACTGTTTCCGGTGTTGTGACCAACCAAATGACAGGAGAACCTGTCGAAGGGGCAACGGTCTTCTTGATGGAAGATGCAGTCGTGACACCTGCTGTGACCAATGCAGAGGGTGAATATGAACTTGAGGCCTATGAAGGTGAGTATACGCTTAAAATCGTGGCACCTTACTACTACAGCCAAGAGCTGAGTGTGACGATCGAAGGCGGGGAAGCTGCTGTAGCGGACGTTTCGCTTGAGCCATTCATCGGCTACCCTGGCGAAATCGGTTATGATGATGGAACAGCTGAAAATGCACGTGCCTTCTATGATGCAGGAAATGGATGGGCCGTTAAGATGTCCCTTGAAGAAGGAAATGATTCAGCAATGGTCACCGGAGGTCTATTCCGATTCTGGGATACAGAATGGCCGGTGCCGGGCGGAACTGATTTCCAAGTGGCAGTCTATGATGCTTCCGGAACTGACGGGGCACCAGGTAAAAAGCTGGCAGGTCCATTTGATGCCACTGCTTTAAGAAACGGAGAATGGACGCACGTCGACCTTAGTGAACACGGAATCATGGTCGATGGTGACTTCTATATGGTCTATATCCAATCCGCCCCTAACCCTAACGCACCTGGATTGGGTACAGATGAAGACGGCGAATACGCTGCACGCAGCTGGCAGTATGTCGGCGGTGCATGGTCGCCTTCTCCAGAAGATGAAGGAAACTACATGATCCGTGCAACGGTGAATTACGAAGTGACTGCACCAGTCATCACATCACCTAAAGACGGATCATATACGAAAGATGAAACGGTCACCGTTGAAGGTACTTCAGCTCCTACGACTACCGTACATCTATACAATGGGGACGAAGAAGTGGCTCAAGCCGAAACGGCTGAAGACGGTACATTCTCTGCAGAGGTTGCCTTGAACGACGGGGAGAATGTCATTACGGCAAAAGCGGCAACAGAGCAGGGTATGACGGGGGCGTCAGAACCTGTCACAATCACGCTCGATCAGGTGAAGCCGGAACTTTCCATCACTTCTCCTGAAGAAGGACTGAAAACAAATCGTGAAGCCATCACAGTGAAAGGAACCATCATCGAAGATCACCTTGCGTGGGTGAAAGTGAATGGTGAAAAAGCCACTGTGAAAGACGGCGAATTCAGCCACAGACTTCTTCTGGACCAAGGAGAAAATGTCATTCAGGTCGTTGCAAAAGACAAAGCCGGCAACAAAAAGAAGAAATCGGTAACGGTCTTTGCCAAGTTCGGCGATATTGAAATCGACAATCTTCTTCCTTCTGAAGATAAAGAATTGAAAAAAGGTGAATCGGTTAAAATCGAATTTGACAGCGAACCTGGATTGGATGCAACATTCGCCATCCACATGCCGCTGACGAATGCAGGAGCACAATTGACGAACGCAACTGAACTTCCGATGATGGAAACGTCTGAAGGTCATTACGTCGGCTACTACACGGCAACTTCAAATGTGAAAGCACCAGGTGCTGTCGTTGAAGTCAAAATCTCTGATGACTTCGGAAATGTGACCACAAAACGCGCAGAAGGAAAGCTGTATATCAACGCGAAAAAATAATGATTCAAGAAAGGGAAGAGCCGGTTTCGCCGGCTCTTCTTTTTTCTGATATCAATGAAGAATTGAAGAAAAGGGATTTTTTTTATATACTGAAATAGTATTGAATAAAAATTTTGAATTTTATCAAAACCGGGAGCGAATAAACACAAAGGGGAAGCTGAATCTTGTTTTGAAAACGATTTCAAAAACACGAAATGAAAGAGGGGTACTATGAAGCTTAGTGAGATGAAAAATCAATCATTCAATCCTCCCAATTTGCAAACATGGCAGGAAGCGGCTGAAAAAGCCTTAAAAGGGAGAAGCATTGAATCATTACATACTGAAACGTATGAAGGGATAAAACTCAAGCCGCTGTTTACCAAAGAAGATCTTCCAATGATCGACCGGGTGGAATCCTATATACCGGCTGTGAATAATAAGATTTCCCGCATGCAAGAGTGGAAAATCGCACAAATAATAAAAAGGGGAACATGGGATGAGTTATCACATGCCCTGCAAGCCGCAGTTAAAAGAGGACAAAACTGCTTGTCTTTTTCAATGGAAGATATGCAAATGGATGAAGGGTTTGACAACTTTATCCGCGGGGCAGCGGTCGAGAACCTGCCTTTATTCAACATTGAAAAAGATAACCTAGATCTGATGGAGAGATTGTCTTCTTTAGCGGACAGCGATGAATCGCTGAAAGGTTCCCACGGGGTCATCGGATTTGATCCAATATCTGAAATTGGATTCAGGCAGGGTGATTGCCAGCTTGATGAATGGGCAGAAAAGACTGCCGATGCGTCATCCAGCTTTCCGCACATCAAAACAATCGTCATCAATACGACCCCCTATCACAATCAGGGAGCAAATGCCGTACAGGAGCTTGCTTACGCATTTAGTACGGGAGTCCACTATTTTGATATATTCCAAGAAAAGGGATGGTCCCCTGAAGAGATCGCTGAAAAAATGCATGTTCATTTCTCGGTGGGAAGTCACTTCTTCATGGAACTTTCCAAGTTAAGAGCGTTCAAAAAGGTGTGGAAGGACATTCTAGCTTCTTATGGCATTAATAAAGAATTGTGTGAACGCTTCATCAGTATCAGCGCTGAGACATCACAGTTCAATAAATCGGCTCTTGATCGCCATGTGAACCTGCTTCGTACGGGAGGAGAGGCATTTTCTGCCGTTCTTTCAGGCGTCGATTACCTGGTTGTACATCCTTTTGACAGCGTATCGGGAGAGACGACACCGCTTTCTGAAAGGGCTGCGCGCAACCTACAGCTGATCCTTGGGGAAGAAGCACATTTAAATAAAGTGATCGATCCTGCCGGGGGTTCCTATTACGTGGAATGGCTGACCGAAGAGGTCGGAAGAAAAGCCTGGTCGGAATTCCTGCGGATCGATTCTGAAGGCGGAATGGCCGCTTTACTGAAGAAAGGTGATATCCAGGAGAGCGTGAACAAGGTGCTGGAAAAGAGGTTTGCTGATTTATCCACGCGTTCACAATCCATGATCGGCACCAATATTTATGCAAATCCGGAAGATTCGCTTACCGGCGTAAAAGCGTCAGATGATAACAGGCTTTCCCTTCCATTTGAGAAGCTCAGGAAAAGGGCTGAAGAAATCGGTAAGGCAGGGGAAAAACCAGCCGCAGGAATCATTGGACTGGCTGAACTGAAGAGTCACAAGCCGCGCGCAGATTTTGTCAGTGGTTTCTTGTCCACAGGGGGCATTCATTCCCACCTGAGCCGTCCTTGTTTTACGAAAGAGGATGTCCTAGCCTTCATGGAAGAAACCAATTATCCATATTATGTTGTTTGCGGCAGGGATGAAGAATATGATTCATGGCTCCCATTGATCGTTGAGACAGCAGGCAATTATCATTCCAAAATAAAAGTCGATGCTGCAGGTAAATTGAACGAAGAGAAGATGAATGCCTGGACGCAGCTTGGATTAAACGGCTGTATCCACCGGAACCAGGATATGCTTTTGAAACTGAATGATCTACTGACCATCTGGGAGGAGGAAAAGAAATGATAAAGCCCGACTGGCAGGGAGTGGACCCGTATTACCAAAATGCTGCTGCGGGAGATTTTCCTGCTCCAGGCAGCACCTATGAAACAAATGAAAATATCACGGTCAAGTCGCTCTATACAGAGAAAGATACCAAGGAGATGTCCCATCGTGAAGATCTGCCTGGTATTGCCCCCTTCACCCGCGGGCCGTATCCGACGATGTATGTGAACAGGCCGTGGACCGTGCGTCAATATGCAGGTTTTTCAACTGCAGAAGAAAGTAATGCGTTTTACCGGAGAAACCTGAGCATGGGGCAGAAGGGCCTTTCGGTGGCCTTCGACCTTGCGACACACAGGGGCTATGATTCCGATCACCCAAGAGTGGTGGGGGATGTCGGAAAAGCAGGGGTGGCAATCGACTCCATCCTCGACATGAAAATACTTTTCGATGGGATCCCGCTTGATCAAATGTCGGTATCGATGACGATGAACGGCGCCGTGCTGCCGATCCTTGCTTTTTATATCGTCACGGCAGAAGAACAGGGCGTCCCGCAGGAGAAGCTCTCAGGCACCATTCAGAACGATATCCTGAAAGAATACATGGTGAGGAATACGTATATATACCCGCCGGAGACTTCCATGAAAATCATAGCGGATATCTTTGAATATACTTCCAGGAACATGCCTAAATTCAACAGCATCAGCATCTCTGGGTATCATATGCAGGAAGCGGGGGCGCCTGCCGATATCGAGCTTGCCTATACCCTCGCAGACGGGCTTGAATACGTCAGGACCGGTTTGAAGGCAGGGATCGACATTGATTCTTTCGCACCGAGGCTGTCATTCTTTTGGGCGATCGGGATGAATTATTTCATGGAAGTGGCAAAAATGCGTGCCGCGAGAAGGATCTGGGCCAAGATGATGAAATCTTTTGACCCTGAGAATGTAAAATCAATGGCGCTCAGGACCCACTCCCAAACGTCGGGATGGAGCCTGACAGAACAGGATCCTTTCAACAATGTGACCAGGACCCTGATCGAGGCGCATGCAGCGGCGATGGGCCATACCCAGTCGCTTCACACGAACGCACTCGATGAGGCCATCGCCCTGCCGACTGATTTTTCAGCGCGGATTGCAAGGAACACCCAGCTTTATCTGCAGGAAGAAACCTTGATCACTAAAGTCATCGACCCCTGGGCCGGTTCCCACTATGTCGAATCCCTTACCCAGCAGCTTATGGAGAAGGCATGGGAGCATATCGAAGAAATCGAAGAGCTCGGCGGGATGACGAAGGCAATTGAAACAGGTCTACCGAAGATGAGGATCGAAGAAGCCGCTGCCAGAAGGCAGGCAATGATCGACTCAGGTAAAGAATCGATCATCGGCGTCAATAAGTACCGTCTGGATAAAGAAGATGAAATCGAAACACTCGATATTGATAATACTGCCGTCAGACAAAAACAGATCGAGAGAATTCAAAAGCTCAAAGAAGAGAGAAATGAAGATGAAGTTCTGAAAGCACTGGATGCCTTGACGAACGCAGCGCAGACAGGGGAAGGGAATCTCCTTGAAAAGGCAGTTGACGCAGCACGGGTAAGAGCAACCCTCGGTGAAATATCCGATGCAGTCGAAAAAGCATCAGGCAGGCATAAAGCGACGATAAGGAGCATCAGTGGCGTGTACAGTTCAAATTTCTCAAATGAAAATGAAATTGCAGTCGTGCAGGAAATGACAGAGGAATTCCTTGAGAACGAAGGAAGGAGACCGCGTATCTTGATTGCGAAGATGGGCCAGGACGGGCACGACCGGGGTGCGAAGGTGATCAGTACGGCATTCGCCGATCTTGGATTTGACGTCGATATCGGCCCGCTGTTTCAAACGCCTGAGGAAACGGCACTGCAGGCAGTCGAAAACGATGTGCATGTCATAGGATTCAGCTCCCTTGCTGCCGGGCATAAAACCCTCCTGCCGCAGCTTGCAGCAGAGCTTCGGAAACTCGACCGCGAAGACATACTGATTGTCGTAGGCGGCGTCATTCCGGCCAAGGACTATGAGTTCCTGATGAATAACGGGGCATCTGCCGTGTTCGGACCTGGTACGATCATACCGGTTGCGGCCCAGAAGGTGATAAAGGAAATCTATGAAGTCCTCGGATATGAGGAAGTGACCGAATAATGGATGCCCGGCAGCCGGAGAATAAGAGGAGATTTGTTAAGAGAAAACAAGATTCCATTTCAATTCCTGCATTGAAAGAAGGAGTCCTGAATGGAAACCGAAGTTCCCTGGCAAAGGCCATCACACTCATAGAGAGCAACGCCCCCCATCACTATGAATGGGGACAGGAACTTCTCGGGGAATTGATGCCCCATACCGGGAACAGCCTCAGAATCGGGATTACAGGAGTCCCGGGGGCAGGGAAAAGCACCTTCATCGAAGCGTTTGGAGAAATGCTGTGCAATCAGGGGCACTCTGTCGCGGTTCTTGCCATCGACCCCAGTTCCTCCTTATCCGGGGGAAGTATCCTCGGGGATAAAACAAGGATGGAGCAGCTTTCAAAGAATCCAAAGGCGTTCGTCAGGCCGTCGCCGACAGCTGGCACGCTCGGCGGGGTTCACCGGAAAACGAATGAAACCCTGCTTTTGTGTGAAGCCGCAGGATATGACATCATGATCATCGAGACCGTCGGAGTGGGGCAGAGTGAAGTAATGGTCAGGCAGATGGTCGACTTCTTCCTCTTACTCACCATCACCGGTGCGGGGGATGAACTACAGGGGATGAAAAAGGGCATCATGGAACTTGCAGATGCCATGGTCGTCAATAAAGCCGACGGGAAAAATAAGCAGCTCGCTGAAAAGACGAGACGTGAACTGAACCAGATCCTTCATTTTCTCGTGCCGGCTACAAAAGGCTGGAACTCAAGGGCATATACATGCTCGGCCCTTGAGAACAAAGGTCTGAGGGAACTGTGGGATGTCATAAATGAATTTGAAAAGAAAACAAAAGAGATCGGCAGTTTTCAAAGCAGGAGAGCTCTTCAAAAGAAAGAATGGTTCTATACCATGTTAAAAGACAGAATCCTGTCTGATTTCTTCCTGGATGAGAAAATAAAACCTGCCATTCCGCATATAGAAGAAAAGGTTAAGACAGGCAGTCTTACCACTTCTAAGGCAATCGAAGAACTGCTACGATTGTACAGGCAATCTTAATAGAGTGGTATCAACACCAATTATTAAGTTTTTACCGGTTCCAGCTGATGATTGGAGTGCAAGACGAAGACTCCTGCGGAGACGAGACCGAAGTGAGACCCCACTGGGAGGTACGACCGAGGAGGCTCACGGGTCACCCGCGGAAAGCGAAGTCTTGCACGGAAATCAACAGCGTTATTGACAGCCCTAACATTCAATTGTTTTGAAAACAATCATTTTTAATTGAAAATAAAGGGACAAACTTGGTATGATGGGGGTACATCAAACTTCGTCCACAGTGAAGAATGATAAAGACACAGAGCACTGAAAAGGAGCGTTATAAAATGGATATGGATTTCAATTTATTTATGAATGATATCGTCCGCCAGGCCCGTCAGGAAATGGAGGCATCAGGATATTCACAATTAACATCAGAAGAAGAAGTGGACCAGGCTTTCACTAAGCGGGGTACAACACTCGTCATGATCAACTCAGTATGTGGATGTGCTGGCGGAATCGCCCGTCCGGCAGCGGCACATGCCATCCATTATGATAAACGGCCGGATCAGCTTGTAACGGTATTCGCCGGCCAGGATAAAGAAGCAACCGCTAAAGCACGCAGTTACTTTACCGGATATCCGCCTTCCTCACCATCTTTCGCTCTGCTAAAAGATGGAGAGCTCTTGACAATGGTAGAAAGACATGAAATCGAAGGACACGATCCGATGTCGGTTGTAAACAAGCTTCAATCCTATTTTGATGAATATTGCGAAGAAGTATAAGCATCTTTGGGAATCGGCTCGGACGTTGTTTGAGCCTCGAGTTAAACCCGGACCAATATGAATTGGTCCGGGTTTTTTTGTGTGAATTGATTTTGTGGGGAGACAGACTTTGTATATCCTTATTTTCCCAAGTGACGGAATTATCGCCGAATTTGAAAGATTACTGGGCAAATCAAAAGAATAACGGTCAAGATTAAAAGGTTTTCGGGCCATATTCGAAGATTACTGAGTCAATTCGAAAGATTCCACCCTTATATAGACAAAGCCTTTACGACAGCCGCACCAGGGGTTATAACAATATTCCGTAATTTAATATACTATTTTTCGGCCTGCCGGGCAGTTTACGGCAGGTTTTTATGACGAATATTATTCAAAATGGGCTTTTACTCCTCACCACCGGAGTTCAGGACGAAAAATCTTTTCAGAAAAGCTGCAGGGAGACCGGGTTTATGAATGTAGCTGTATTTGTGAGTGAGTTTTTACTAATATGAAATCCCTTAATTTTACAAATTTTCGAGTGTTGGGTGATAATCTTCGAATTCGGTCCGTTAATCTTTGAATATGGACCAGTATTCTTCTAATTTTGACAATTAATCTTTTAATTTAAAGGATAATTCAGTCAATTGGATAAATAAGTAAATTCTTTTGATCTCCTAACCCTGTTTTATGGAGCAGGACGGTTCCTGCTTAAAATAACGAAGCTCACCAACCACCCCTCAAAAAGCGGAGGCTTGCCCTGAATTAAACTCCAGCATTCAATCCCCATGGATAATTATTAGTTTGATTTGATATCTATTTTCTGAAAATATAAACATTAATTTATAAATATAAAAAGTATTGCATAAATATAAAAACCTGATAAACTACAAATATACTAATTAATATACATTTAAATTTATATTTATTCACTACAGGAGGGCAATATTCAAATGAAAAAGCTTATACTTTTATCTTTAGCATTACTATTATCCGCAGGTCTTGCTGCATGCGGCTCGAAGGAAAGCGGCACTGCATCCGGTGATTCAAAGAAATTGATCATGGGTACATCCGCAGACTATAAACCTTTTGAGTATGTGGATACTGCAAATAGCGACCAATTCATCGGCTACGATATCGACCTTGCGAATATGCTGGCGGATGAACTGGGCTATGAGGTTGAAATAAAGGATATGGAATTCAGCGGGCTAATCACCGCGTTGAAGACTGGTCAGGTGGACTTCGTGCTTTCGGCAATGACACCTACCCCGGAGCGAAAGAAGAATGTGGATTTCAGTGATGTCTATTACACCGCGAAGAACATGATCATCACAAAGACAGACAGCGGGATTTCCTCGGAAAAAGATCTGGACGGGAAGACGGTCGGGGTACAGTTAGGTTCGATCCAGCAGGATGAAGCAGAGGGCATGCAGTCATCCATCGATTTAAAGGTTGAGACGAGGGACCGTATCCCTGAACTGATCCAGGATCTTCAAAATGGCCGGTTTGATGCCATCATCATTGAAAATACAGTCGCAGCCGGTTATCTTGACAAGAACAATGACCTTCAGGGATCAACGATGGATGTCAGCGAGGAAGAAGCAGGCTCTGCCATTGCGTTTCCTAAGGACAGCGAACTTACAGAAGAATTCAATGATGCTTTAAAGAAACTACAAGAAAACGGGGAACTCGATAAACTTGCGGAAAAATGGTTCAACGGATAAAGGTTTTGGTACACGCAAACGAAAGGCTGACCATCCACAAAGGTTGGCCTTTCTTCAATTTAGACAGTGACGGAGGATGAAATATGAATCTGGATTTTGCACAACTGCTTCCATCCATTCCTTTTATTCTGGAAGGATTGAAGGTCACACTGATGATCGTCGGAGCAGCAGGTATTCTTGGGTTTTTATTCGGCATCATTTTATCATTATTCAAAATCAGTTCAGTTAAACCGCTGGTGTGGTTTGCTGACGCCTATACATCAATTTTCAGGGGAACACCGCTTGTGCTGCAGCTGATGATCATCTTCTACGGGTCGCCACAGCTGTTCGGGACGCAGATCGAACCGTATACTGCAGCGATACTATCTTTCTCATTAAACTCGGCTGCGTACATCTCGGAAATCATTCGTGCGGGAATCAATGCTGTTGATAAGGGACAGAAGGAAGCGG
Organism: Bacillus sp. BKU_1; assembly: GCA_051294195.1. Lineage (GTDB taxonomy): Bacteria > Bacillota > Bacilli > Bacillales > Bacillaceae_B > Rossellomorea. The sequence goes on from CP193985.1 coordinate 1,569,698, forward strand.
CGATGGCCCTCGGTATCCCTTACAGCCAAACGATGAAGGATATCATTCTGCCCCAGGCGATTAAAAACATCCTGCCTGCTTTGATGAATGAATTCATCACGCTGACTAAGGAATCAGCCATTGTCACGGTAATCGGGGCGATGGATGTCATGAGGCGGTCCTATATGGTCGGAAGCGATCTTTATTCGTTCTTCGAACCGCTCCTGCTTGCAGGGTTCATCTATTATATTATGGTCATGGTATTGACACTGCTCGGCAAGCTGCTCGAAAGGAGGCTGAAAGGAAATGATTAAAGGAACAGCGATTACAAAATCATTCGGAAAGCTTGATGTATTGAAAGGAATTGACATCACGGTTCAAAAAGGGGAAGTGCTCGCGGTGATCGGTCCTTCGGGATCCGGGAAGTCCACACTGCTGAGATGCCTGAATTACCTGGAGGAGCCAAGCGGCGGCACCATTCAATTTGAGGATCTGTCTGTTGATAATAAGAATATAGGTCAGATCAGACAGGAAGTCGGGATGGTCTTTCAGCATTTTCACCTCTTCCCTCATATGACAGTGCTTGAAAATGTAATCTATTCGCCGATAAAGGTGAAGAAAATAAAGCGCGGAAAAGCAGAGCTCATGGGGATCGAATTACTGAAAAAGGTGGGGTTGAAGGAGAAGAGCGGTGAGTTTCCGAACCGGCTTTCCGGCGGGCAGAAACAGCGTGTGGCAATCGCCAGGGCTCTGGCAATGGAACCGAAAGTCATGTTATTCGATGAACCGACATCCGCCCTTGACCCGGAAATGGTAAAGGAAGTATTGTCCGTCATGAAGGACCTGGCCAAATCCGGGATGACCATGATTATTGTCACCCATGAAATGGGGTTTGCAAAAGAAGTGGCAGACAGGGTCATTTTCATGGATGACGGCCTGATCGTCGAGGAAGGGATTCCGGATGAATTCTTCCTGCAGCCGAAATCTCCGAGGGCAAAAGAATTTCTTGAAAAAGTTCTATAGTCTTGTCTTTTACCGGTGAAGGTGATGCAGGCAATGATATACAACTTACAAAAAAAGAGGGGTTGGCAATTCGTCAATCCTTCTTTTTCGTTCAGCCATTTCTATGGTATTCTTAAAGAATCATTTTAACTGTTAGGAGAAAAAGCATGTTCCGAATAGGATATCGTACACTCAAGACCGGGATCGGGACTGCCCTGGCGATCAGTCTCGCCCAATTGTTTCAGCTTGATAATTTCGTATCGGCGGGGATCCTGACCATCCTCTGCATCCAAAACACAAAGAAAAAATCGGTTCAGGCGTCCTCAAGCAGATTTGCGGCATGTGTCATCGCCATGTTATTTTCGGCGGCATTCTTTGAATTTATTGCGTACCACCCGGCCGTCATCGGTCTCTTGCTTCTCGTTTTCATCCCTGTCACCGTTTCATTGAGGATAAAAGAAGGGATCGTCACCAGTTCGGTCATCATCCTTCACATCTATTCCGCGGGAAATGTAACGCTTGGACTCTTTGAAAATGAGCTGGGGATCATTGTGATCGGCATCGGCATTGCCCTGATCATGAATCTTTATATGCCGAGTGTGGAAAATAAACTCGCAGAATACCAGGAGCAGATCGAAGCAAACTTCTATAAAATTTTCTGTGAACTGATCAACCATCTCAAGACCAATCAGAGTGACTGGGACGGCAAGGAAATAACGGAAACCGAAGAATTGCTGAAAGAGGCAAAATCCCTTGCTTTCAAAGAAGTGGAAAACCACTTCCTTCGCCATGAGGATTTATACTATCTTTACTTCAAGATGAGGGAGAAGCAGTTTGAGATCTTGCAGCGCATACTGCCGATAGCCGCCTCCATTTCCATAAAAGTGGAACCGGGTAAAAAAATAGCCCATTTCCTGGAAGAACTCAGTCAGCATATCCATCCGGGCAACACAGCCCTTTTTTATCTGAAAAAATTATATGATATGAAAGTCGAGTTCGAACAGATGGAGCTTCCAAAGACACGCGAGGAATTTGAAGTGCGGGCGGCACTTTATCAGTTTGTCCGCGAGATGGAACAGTATTTGCTGATCAAAAGTTCCTTCAAGGGGATTCAAAAGAATGAGAAAGGCAAAAGAGAAGTACACTACACCTAAGATCGAATGTAAAGGGTGAAAGCAATGCGTATACTTCTTGCCATTTTGCTGATGGCGTCTCCGATCTGGCCGCTGGGAAGGAACCCGCTGCCGGGAGATCCGTTTCTTATTGTAAATAAAGAAAATAATCAGCTTGCCTTCATCAGCGAAGGAAAGATCGCCGGCACGTATGGAGTGGCTACCGGCAAAACAACCGATTTGACACCTGAAAGGCTTTTCACCGTGACGGTAAAAGCAAAAAACCCCTATTATCGCAAAAAGAATATCCCGGGCGGCGACCCGAGGAACCCGCTGGGATCCAGGTGGACGGATTCGATGCAAAAGGGACGGATGGAAGGATCTACGGCGTCCACGGCACCAATAAGCCGTCAAGCATCGGGAGATACATTTCAAACGGCTGCATACGGATGCTCAACAAAAACGTAGAATTCCTCTATGACAGGGTCCCCGAAGGCACAAAGATCCTCGTCGTCAAATCACCAAAAACTTTTAAACAGCTTGGTAAGGAATATGGAGCATTGAAGTAAAAATGCTTTAATAGCAGTTGATTGCTGTGTTTGTTCTCTGATCCAGCATTTGATTGGAGTGCAAGACCCCTGCGGAAGCGGAGTCTTGCACGGAAATTAAATGCGGTGTTTAAGCATGACAAAATAAAAAAGATTTGCCCCCGATAAAACGGAGGGCAAATCTTTTTTTATACGAACTTATAATAAAAATGTCAGGCCAGCCATAATCGTGGAGGCAATCATTGCAAATAACATTAAATAAACGACTATCTTTCTCATCTTTTTATTACCCAATTGAATCTCTCCATTCATTCAGTAAAACCCTAAATAATTTTATAAGCATATTTTATCGCGTATAGATTGAGAATACAACCTGTCCACTTAAAGAAAACGCTTTTATTATTCGTGAAAATAGGAGGATTTTCGACACCTGGAATCGAATGAATTAAAAGTAGGCAAGCAGAATTTAGTTAGGGGATGGGCAGAATGAACAGAGTGGATCACATCGGGATAGCCGTATCATCAATTGAACATGTTCTTCCATTTTATGAACAAACGCTGGGATTGAAGCTGTTGAAAATGGAAGAAGTGGCATCCCAGGGAGTGAAAGTGGCTTTTATTGATGGAGGAAATATCAAACTGGAATTACTTGAACCACTACATAATGAAAGTCCTGTTGCAAAATTCATCGAGAAAAGGGGAGAAGGGATACATCATGTCGCCTTCGGGGTGCAGGGGATTGAAGACCGCCTCGCCGAATTGAAGGAAAAAGGCGTGAAAATGATCAATGAATCCCCGAAACAGGGTGCAGGGGGAGCCATGGTCGCCTTCATGCATCCAAAATCATCCCACGGCGTCCTGTACGAGCTTTGTGATAAATCAAACACCAAGGAGGATCTTGCATAATGGATATCTATGAAAAAATTAATGAACTTTATGACCGAAGACGGGAAGTGGAACTTGGCGGCGGTGACGCAAAAATTGATAAACAGCATGAAAAAGGGAAACTGACGGCAAGGGAAAGGATCGATATCCTGGTCGATCCGGGAAGCTTCGTTGAATTGAACCCATTCATCGAACACAGATGTTCTGATTTCGGGTTGAACGGAGTGGACGGACCAGGGGACGGAGTCGTCACCGGATACGGAAAAGTGGACGGTAAGCCGATTTATCTCTTTTCACAGGACTTCACTGTTTTCGGCGGGGCACTGGGGGAAATGCATGCGAAGAAAATTTCACATGTCATGGATCTGGCCGTCAAAAACGGGGCACCTTTCATCGGATTGAATGATTCGGGGGGAGCGCGGATCCAGGAGGGTGTTGTTTCCCTCGACGGATACGGACACATCTTTTATCGCAATTCCATCTACTCGGGAGTGATTCCGCAAATCTCCGTCATCATGGGCCCGTGTGCGGGAGGAGCAGTCTATTCCCCTGCGATTACGGACTTTGTTTTCATGGTGGATGAAACAAGCCAGATGTTCATCACCGGTCCCAAGGTGATAGAGACCGTGACGGGGGAAAAAATCAGTTCAGAAGATCTCGGCGGAGCGAAAGTCCACAATTCGATCAGCGGTAATGCCCATTTCAGGGGGAAGACCGAGGAAGAGGTCCTTCTCGAGGTGCGCAGATTATTAAGCTATCTGCCGCAGAACAATGAGGAAAAACCGCTGCGCCTTGAAGCGTCGGAGGAAGATGATTACCGTGCCGACCTGACCGACCTCATCCCATTTGATGCGCTCCGTCCGTATGACGTGCGGACAGTCATCAATGAAATCGTGGACTCAGGCAGCTTCATGGAGGTGCAAAAGGAGTTCGCAAAGAATATCGTGATCGGCCTTGCCCGCATCAAAGGTGAGGTCGTCGGACTCGTCTGCAATCAGCCGAAGTTCATGGCGGGGGGACTGGATATCGATTCATCCGATAAGGCATCCAGGTTCATCCGTTTCTGTGATTCTTTCAATATCCCCCTTATTACATTTGAAGATGTCACAGGTTTCTTCCCGGGGATCAAACAGGAGCACGGGGGGATCATCCGTCACGGAGCCAAAATCTTATATGCTTACTCAGAAGCTACGGTGCCCAAGATGACCGTTATCCTGCGCAAGGCTTACGGAGGAGCTTACGTAGCACTTAACAGCAAGTCGATCGGTGCGGATCTTGTATTCGCATGGCCGAATGCTGAAATCGCCGTCATGGGGCCGCAGGGTGCGGCAAATATCATCTTCGCAAGGGAGATCGCCGCAAGCGATAACCCGGAAGAACTTCGCGCCCGTAAAATCGAAGAATATCGAGAGAAATTCGCCAATCCATACGTGGCAGCATCCCGGGGGATGGTCGATGATGTCATTGATCCGCGTGAAACCCGCATAAAGCTGATCCAGGGCCTCGAAATGATGAGGAATAAAAAAGAAGAGAGACCGGCGAAGAAACACGGCAACATCCCTCTGTAAGGGAGTTTATTTGTCCGGTCCCCGCATTCACGATATACTAGAACAGTGATTACATATTGTGGAGGTCTATTAAATGATAAATCAAGAACGTTTATTGAATGAATTCCTTGAATTGGTGCAAATCGATTCTGAAACGAAAGATGAAGCTGAGATCGCAAAAGTATTGACAAAGAAGTTCACGGACCTTGGTGTTGAAGTGTACGAGGACGATACCATGGGTGTGACCGGCCACGGTGCCGGCAACCTCATCTGTAACCTGAAGGGCAGCAAAGATGGAGTGGATACGATTTATTTCACTTCCCATATGGATACAGTGGTTCCTGCCAAAGGTGTCAAACCGACAGTAAAGGAAGACGGTTATGTTTACTCCGACGGAACGACGATCCTTGGAGCAGATGATAAAGCAGGCCTTGCCACGATGCTTGAAGCGATCAAGGTGCTGAAGGAACAAAATATCTCCCACGGAGATATTCAATTCATCATTACCGCAGGGGAAGAGTCTGGTCTCGTTGGTGCAAAAGCTCTTGATTCCTCTCTTGTCAAAGCGAAGTACGGTTTTGCACTGGATTCTGACGGGAAAGTCGGCAATATCATCGTTGCGGCTCCGACGCAGGCGAAAATCCTCGCAACAATCTATGGTAAAACGGCTCACGCAGGTGTCGCTCCTGAGAAGGGTGTATCAGCCATCACGATTGCAGCCAAAGCGATCGCTAAAATGCCGCTTGGCCGCATCGATGAAGAAACAACTGCGAACATCGGACGTTTCGAAGGCGGTAAAGCAACAAATATCGTATGCGAACAAGCAGATATTTTAGCGGAGGCACGCTCATTGGTTCCAGAAAAAATGGAAGCACAAGTAGAAAAAATGAAGCATGCATTTGAAACGACAGCGAAAGAAATGGGTGGAAAGGCTGAAGTGGAAGTCCATGTCATGTATCCAGGCTTCAAGTTCAGCGACGGGGACGAAGTCGTTGAAGTTGCCAAACGTGCTGCCAAGAAAATCGGCCGCCCGAGTGAACTGCTGACAAGCGGAGGCGGAAGTGATGCCAACGTCATCTCAGGCTTCGGCGTACCGACAGTGAACCTGGCTGTGGGATATGAAGAAATCCACACAAAAAATGAAAGAATGCCAGTGGAAGAACTGAACAAACTTGCAGAAATGGTCGTAGCGGTCATTCAGGAAGTGGCTGAATAAGAAAAGCATAGGCGGGTCGTTTTGGGACGACAAGCATAAGACGAGTCAGCCGGAAAGGCGTTTTTTTCCTTTTAGGCTGGCTTGACTTATGACCTCGTGTCCCAACCCGCCGGAGCTGGACCAATGTCCATTAACAACAGCGTTTGTTAATGGACATTTTTGTATTGTTACTAAAAACATCCTCCTAAACTCTTCAAATATGTTTATTTATGGTACATTAGAAGTAACATAAACAGAGTTGAGAGGGGACATCACTAATCATGACAAAAGTAGTTGTATTCCATGCAGGCAGGGAAGAATATGCACTCCCGATCGAACAGGTCGTATCAATTGAAAAACTGGGGGGCATTAACCCGGTTCCGCACCTGCCGGATTACGTTCTCGGCCTGGTGAAAGTAAGAAATGAACTCATTCCGGTACTGGATCTTTCTTCCATACTCTATAATCAACGCTTTCATGAAGAAAAAGGGCTGTTTCTCCTGGTCATACATACTGAAACACTCCAGGCAGGCCTTGTGGTAAAAGAAGCAAAAGAAATCTTGGAAGTTCCCGAAGGGGCAGTGACAGATGCCGGTCTCCTTGCGTACTCCAGGACCAGGTATTTCGATGGTGTCATCAATCTCGAGGATCGTATGATCACGAAGATCGATCCTGAGGTTTTAATCGGAAGCCTTGAAGGTATGAAAGAAATCAGGGACTATGTTTACGAGCAGAAAATCTCCCAAAACTAATAAAACGAAAGACGCGATAGTATGAATTCACTTTATCCAAAGAATGGAAGAGTCATTCTTCATGTCGATATGAACAGCTTTTATGCATCGGTTGAAATGGCATTTGATCCCGGACTTAAAGGAAAGCCGCTGGCAATCGCGGGAAACCCGAAAGAGAGAAAAGGCATCATCGTGACATGCAGCTACGAAGCCAGAAGCTTCGGCGTGAAAACGACGATGCCTCTTTGGGAAGCAAGGAAATTATGCCCGGATCTGATTATCAAAACACCCAACTTCGATCGGTACCGTGCTGCTTCACGAGGCATGTTCGATATCTTAAGGCAATACTCCGAATTGGTGGAGCCGGTGTCCATCGATGAAGGGTACATCGATATTACCGATTCATATGAAAAAGGAAGCCCGCTCGAAATAGCCTCCTCCATTCAACACCAAATCAAGGGTCAGTTGGACCTTCCGTGCTCGATCGGGATCGCGCCCAATAAATTCCTTGCAAAAACTGCTTCTGATATGAAAAAGCCGATGGGGATCACCGTATTGAGGAAACGGGACATCCCGGCGAAGTTATGGCCGCTCCCCGTAATCGAAATGCACGGGGTCGGTTCTAAAACCGCCGAAAAGCTGGAAACAATCGGTATCGTTACATGCAAAGACCTTGCATTGGCCAACGAAATACAGCTCAAATCCGTACTGGGAATCAACGGGCTGCGCTTAAAAGAACGGGCAAACGGGATAGACCGGAGAGTCGTGGACCCTGATTCGATTTACGATTATAAGAGCGTTGGAAATTCCACCACGCTCCCGAAGGATACTGCGAACCAGAGTGAGCTTCTTTCCACCATTGAAAGGCTTTGTGCAAAAGTCTCCCAGCGGCTGCATCAAAAGGACGTCGTGGGCACGACAGTCCAGATCATGATCAGGGATAAACGCAGGAAGACGATTACGAGAAGCAGGAAGACCGACAATCCTGTCAGTACGAAAGAGGATCTCTTTAACCATGCCAGGCAGCTGTTTTTAAAGCATTGGAACGGAGACCCGGTCCGCCTGCTTGGAGTGACTGCACAGGACTTGATGGAGAAAAATGAAGCGACAGAGCAGCTGGATCTTTTTTCATATGAACGTGCAGCAAAGGAAGAGCCATTGTACAATGTACTCTCTCAATTGCAGGAAAAGTTCGGAAAAGACGCCATTTCAAAAGGCGTCCGGGGAAAAGACAAGAAACCTTCGTATGATACCAAACAGGACACAAGCTTTAACAAGGACTTTTTACGGGATTAATGGGCATTCTAAATGATTGATGCGCCCGCTGGGAACGGATGATTTGCATCAGGTCCGTATTCTTGATAGATTGAAAGGGGATTGACTGCGTACTTTAAGAAATGATTTCTATAACCAGTAAAACTCACACAGAAAGGACGTTGACCGAAATGTCTAAGCAAGAAATCGGCGTTATTGGATTAGCAGTAATGGGTAAAAACCTTGCATGGAATATTGAAAGCAGAGGATATTCTGTGTCTGTTTACAATCGTTCCCGTGAAAAGACCGATGAAATGGTGAATGAATCAACAGGAAAGAAAGTTGTTCCTACATACACAATCGAAGAATTCGTTCATTCGCTGGAAAAACCAAGGAAAATCCTCCTCATGGTGAAAGCAGGGAAAGCAACGGATGCCACAATCGATCAATTGAAGCCTTTCCTTGAAAAAGGGGACATCCTGATCGACGGCGGTAATACATTCTTTGAAGATACGAGAAGACGAAACCAAGAACTGAGCGAATCCGGCATCCACTTCATCGGTACGGGTGTATCAGGAGGGGAAGAAGGGGCATTGACAGGCCCTTCGATCATGCCTGGCGGTCAAAAGGAAGCGTATGACCTCGTTGCTCCAATCCTTGAAGACATAGCCGCTAAAGTGAACGGTGAAGCTTGTACGACGTATATCGGTCCGGACGGGGCCGGCCACTATGTGAAAATGGTCCACAACGGCATTGAATACGGGGATATGCAGCTGATCGCAGAATCCTACTTCCTTATGAAAAACGTTCTCGGATTAAGTGCTGAAGAACTGCACGAAGTGTTTGCCGACTGGAATAAAGGCGAACTCGACAGCTACCTGATCGAAATCACGGCAGATATCTTCACGAAAAAAGATGAGGAAACAGGGAAGCCGATGGTCGACGTGATCCTTGATAAAGCGGGTCAAAAGGGTACCGGAAAATGGACAAGCCAAAGTGCACTTGACCTCGGTGTATCCCTTCCGATCATCACGGAATCCGTCTTTGCACGCTTCATATCAGCGATCAAAGACGAACGCGTGAAAGCGAGCAAGATCCTGAACGGTCCTGATACTTCCGCGTTCAAAGGCGACAAGGAAGCGCTCATCGAATCCATTCGCAAGGCACTTTATATGAGTAAGATCTGTTCATATGCACAAGGATTCGCCCAGATGCGTTCGGCGAGCGATGAATATGATTGGAACCTTCAATACGGTGACATCGCCATGATCTTCCGCGGGGGCTGCATCATCCGTGCTCAATTCCTGCAAAAGATCAAAGAAGCATATGACCGTGAATCCGGCCTTGCCAATCTGCTTCTTGATCCTTATTTTAAAGAGATCGTGGAAAGCTATCAATATGCACTGCGCGAGGTCATCTCGGTTGCCGTTCAAAATGGTGTTCCGGTACCTGGATTCTCTGCTGCCCTTGCTTATTATGACAGCTACCGCACAGAGACGCTCCCTGCAAACCTGATCCAGGCCCAGCGTGACTACTTTGGTGCACACACCTATCAGCGCGTTGATAAAGAAGGTACTTTCCATACTGAGTGGATGAAATAAGCATAATAGTAAAGGCCCCGCTGAAAATCAGCGGGGCCTTTTTGGTGATTCTTTATATTAACATTGGTCTACATCCAAATTCGCAATCGGCCACCAGTAGTAACCGTCTTTTGCCAGCAGGTTATCGGCAGCTTTTGGTCCCATTGATCCGGACTCGTAGTTAGGGAACTGTTCATCCCGTGTCTTTTCCCATAATTCGGAAATCTTGTCGACGAACGCCCAGGAAAGCTTCACCTCATCCCAGTGAGTGAAATTCGTCGCGTCTCCGCGCATGCAGTCATGCAGGAGTTTTTCATATGCTTCCGGGGTGTTCATCCCGTCGACACTGTTATTGGCGAAGTTCAATTTAACAGGTGTCGTTTCAATATTCTGTCCTGATTTCTTCACATTCAGATGCAGGGTAATCCCTTCTTCCGGCTGAATGTGGATGACCAGCAGGTTCGGAGCCAGCGGCTTGTCGGTATTATAGTAAAGATTCATCGGGATATCCTTGAACTGGATCACGATCTTCGTGGACTTCGCAGCCATCCGCTTACCTGTGCGGATATAGAACGGCACGCCTGCCCAGCGGAAATTATCAATCATCAATTTTCCGGCTACAAACGTCTCGGTATTGGAATAGTCGTCCACATTTTCAGCTTCGCGATATCCTTCCACCGTCTGTCCTTTTGAAGTGCCCGGACCGTACTGTCCACGAACAAAATAGTCCTTCACTTCATCCTGTTGAAATGGTCGGAGGGCCCTTAACACCCGGACCTTCTCGCTTCTGATTTCTTCAGTCGTCAGTTTGATCGGCGGCTCCATTGCGAGGAGTGCGACCATTTGAAGCATATGGTTTTGCACCATGTCCCGGAGGGCACCGCTTTTTTCATAATATCTGCCGCGTTCTTCCACACCCAATTCTTCAGAAGAAGTGACCTGGATGTTCGAGATATAACGATTATTCCATAACGGCTCGAACATGGCATTTGCAAAACGGATGACCTCTATGTTTTGCACCATTTCTTTACCGAGGTAGTGATCGATACGATAAATTTGATCTTCAGAAAAGGATTCGCGAATATGACTGTTAAGCTGTTCAGCAGACGGCAAGTCATGCCCGAACGGCTTTTCAATGACCAGGCGCTGGAACCCTTTCGTATCCGTCAACCCTTGTGTCTTCAAATCTTCCGTGATCGTACCGAAGAATTCCGGAGCCATTGCCAGGTAGAAGATACGATTTCCTTCCAGCTGATAATGCTCATCCAATTCCTCGGACAATTGTTTCTGAGCCTGATAAGAATCACTGTTAGACAGATCATTTTGCTGATAGTAAAAATGAGAAACGAATCCCTCGATGTTTTCCTGGCTGCCCAGTGCATTATGTACGGACGTTCTTACATGCTCTTGGAATTCCTCCTTCGACCAGTCACGGCGTCCGACACCGATGACGGCAAACTGTTCCGAGATTTTTCCTTTACGGAATAAATGATAAAGGGATGGATATAGTTTTCTTTTTGCTAAGTCCCCTGTAGCTCCAAAAATAGTGATCAGAGAAGAGGGTGTATTAGTATTTTTCACAGTCATGACCTCACTTTATCTAGTTGCTTATCTGTCTTAATTGAATGGTTTCTTCTTATTTATTATCTATTACAATTACTTAATTTTAAAGATTAAACAGGCATTTAGCAAATCATTTGCTGATGAGTTTGTGATTGGGAATGATTTGGGATTTTTTTTGCCGGTTTTCGGGGAGCAGAGACCGCTCTTGCAAAATCATCATCATCTTTATGGTGGCTTTATTTTCAAAACTTATCACAAGTTATCTGCTGAAGGGGGAAGCGTCATCTGATTGCATCGCAGCAAAGGGATTCAATCCGGAAACTATGCTATGATAAGGATACCAATCGTAAGCAGGCGGGAGTGAAGAATGTGGAATTGTTATTTTTAGGCACGGGAGCCGGGGTGCCGGCAAAACTCCGCAATGTAACAAGCATTGCTTTGAAATTATTGGAAGAAAGAGGGGGCGTGTGGCTGTTTGATTGCGGTGAAGCCACTCAGCACCAGATTTTACATACAAGTCTCAAGCCCAGAAGAATTGAAAAAATCTTTATCACCCATCTTCATGGGGATCACATATACGGACTCCCAGGCCTTCTTGGAAGCAGGTCGTTTCAGGGAGGGGACTCCGAGCTCGTCGTCTATGGACCAAAAGGGATCAGAGAATTTATAGAAGTCTCGTTATCAATCAGTCAGACCCACCTGAAATACCCACTTGAAATAGTGGAAGTAGAAGAAGGCATTGTTTTTGAAGATGAAAGTTTCAAAGTTGAGGCGAAAGAACTCCAGCACGGTCTTCAGTCGTTCGGCTATCGAGTGGAGGAAAAGGATAAGCCAGGTGAGCTTCAGGTGGACCGTTTGAAGGAGAGGGGGGTGAAGCCCGGCCCGATCTATAAGAGGCTGAAAGCGGGCGAAGCAGTGGTTCTTGATGATGGGAGCATCGTCGACGGAAAAGAGTATATAGGCCCTTCCATCCCGGGACGCGTGGTCACCATACTCGGGGATACACGAACCTGCAGGCCTGCATACGAGCTTGCAAGGTCGGCTGATGTCCTGGTTCATGAAGCGACATTCAATAAAGAGCAGGAAGAAATGGCGTATGAGTATTTTCATTCAACAACCGAACAGGCCGCACAGACAGCTGCAGAAGCCGGGGTAAACGTCCTGTTCCTGACCCACATCTCTTCACGGTTCGCGAAAGAATCCTGGCCGGAGCTGCAAAGAGAGGCAAGGGAAACCTTCTCTGAAAGCTACATAGCAAAAGACTTTTTGGAATATACGATACCCGTGAAAAAATAGGAGAGAGGAGATCCTGTCGTGAAAATCATCTATATTGTCCGTCATGCCAAGGCTTTTGGCCAGGCGTTTCATGCATCCTTGACAGCGGAAGGGGAGGATCAGGCTCACCTCCTCTCTTCCTTCCTGAAGGAATATCCGATCGAAGCGATTTATTCCAGCCCTTTCAAGCGAACGCTGCAAACCATCCAGCCGTTCTCAGATTACAGCGGCATCTCCGTTCAGGAAGATGAGCGCCTGGGTGAGCGGATCCTCAGCGAAAAAGATCTTCCGGACTGGAAGGACAGACTGAGGGAAAGCTTCGAGGATTTTTCACTTGCCTTTCCAGGCGGAGAATCCAATGAACAGGCAATGGCACGCGCTTCTTCTTTTATTGACGATGTTCTGAAAAAGAAGGAAGACCACATTGTGGTAGTGAGTCATGGAAACCTTTCGACTTTGCTTCTTCGCTACTTCGACGAAAAGTATGGATACGATGAACTGTTCGCATTGAGCAACCCGGATGTGTATCTTGTGAAAGCAGGCGAAGGACTGGTCAGGCGGATTTGGGAGGCGTGATTTCAGGCGGACCGTCTTTCGCAGGCGGCCGGTTTGGGAACTTTTAAAAGGATGCTTGGTCCAGAGCAGATGTGAAACTGCTCGTTCAAGCATCCTTTTTGTGATCAGAGGATTGATTTTTAATAAGAACAAAGATTTTTTGACTATTTTGGGTGGAAACTTCCCGTTTTTGTTGTTTTCGGTCGGGGCGGAGGAGGGGGCAGATCCCGGTCAGGTGTTTATGATCCATTTGCCGGATTTATGTTCCATTCTACGAATATATGATCCATTTTCGAAATTTGTGATCCATTCCAAAAATATACAATCCATTTTCCGATTTTATGATCTTTTAATAATAATTCTAAATAACTTGACCCGAAATCGGAGGGGACATCATAAAAGAAAACCGAGCAGAACCTGCCCGGTTTTCTCACGGAGAAGCCGTTCTTAGCTTGTCGTCATGGAACGGGCCGCCTCCGCTTTTCTATTGTCCAGCTCCGGCGGCTTGGGACTCGAGGTCATAAGTCAAGCCAGCCAAAAAGGCAAAAAACGCCTTTCCGGCTGGCTCGCCTTATGCTTGTCGTCCCAGAATGAGCCGCCTCCGCTTTTCTATTGTCCAGCTCCAGGGCTTAGAGGCACCGGTCATAAGCCAAATCGTCCAAGAAGGCAAAGAGCGCCTTCCCGGCCGCTTCGTCTTATGCCCCCCGCCTCTGACCAAAGCCCTTCCGCTTTTCTATTGTTCAGCTCCGGCGGCCAGCCCCTCGAGACGTTTCAGTCCGTCCACTGAAGTCAAAGAACGACTTCACTTGCCGGACTTCCAACGCTTGTCGGGGCTGAACGGGCCGCCTCCGCTTTTCTAATGTCCAGCTCCAGGGCTTAGAGGCACCGGTCATAAGCCAAATCGTCCAAGAAGGCAAAGAGCGCCTTCCCGGCCGCTTCGTCTTATGCCCCCCGCCTCTGACCAAAGCCCTTCCGCTTTTCTAATCACCAGCCCCGTTCATACTGCTTCGGTGCTTCGATCTCTTCGTTCAGTTCGCCAGCTGCGGTGCGCGGCCAGTATGGGTTCCGGAGCAGTTCCCTTCCGAGGAAGATCAAATCTGCTCTGTCATTCTGCAGGATTTCTTCAGCCTGGAGGCCGGAGGTGATGAGTCCGACTGCTCCTGCAGGGATGCCGGCCCCTTCTTTGATGGTTTCGGCAAGCTTCACCTGATATCCCGGGTAAACCGGAATACGTGCCGGAACGACAGCGCCGGAGCTTACGTCGATCAGGTCGACGCCCTGCTCTTTCATCCATTGTGCAAATACCACATAATCTTCAGCGTCCAGTCCGTCTTCATGGTAATCTTTTGCCGATACACGCACAAGGAGCGGGCCGTCCCATACTGCGTTTATGCCGTCAATCACTTCACGGAGGAAGCGGTAGCGGTTTTCAGCAGAGCCTCCATATTCATCGCTGCGTTTATTCGAGAGCGGTGACAGGAATTCGTTGATGAGGTAGCCGTGTGCACCGTGGATTTCGATGACATCGAATCCAGCCTTCTTGGCCCTTTCCGCGCCTTTCACGAATGCGGTGATGGTTTCTTTGACATCATCAGCTGTCATTTCCAATGGGGTTTTCATATTCTCATTGAAAGGGATTGAAGAAGGAGCGATGATGTCACCTTCCAACACGGCTTTTCTGCCGGCGTGCGCCAGCTGGATCCCTGTCTTCGCCCCTTGCTCTTTGATGAGGCTCACAAGTTCTTTCAACCCTTCGATGTGGTCGTCGCTCCAGATGCCAAGGTCCTGCGGGGAGATCCTGCCCTGCGGTGTGACCGCGGTCGCTTCCTGTATGATCAAGCCTGTACCGCCGACAGCCCTGCTCACATAATGGGTGCGGTGCCAGTTTTCCACTTTCCCATCTTCATTATGGGAAGAGTACATGCACATCGGTGCCATCACGATACGGTTTTTCAGTTCTATATTCTTCAATGTATACGGTTCGAACAGTTTTGATTTCAATGCAAAAAAATCCCCTTTCACCTATATTTCGAGTGCCTAAATAATAATGCGTTTTCATTATATCAGCAGTATTTTAGTGAAGAAAGAAATTTGCCTTTTACTTTACCCGGTTCAATTCTTTTCCCATTTCCTGAGAGCGGTTCTTTGCTGCATCCACACAATATGAAAAGGCTTCTCTTACCTCATATTGTTCAAGGACAGAAATGCCTGCTTCCGTCGTTCCGCCCGGACTGGTTACATTTTTTCGAAGGATCTCAGCTTCGAGGCCGGATTTTTCAAGCATCACGGATGCACCTGAAATGGTTTCCGTAATCAAGGCTTTTGCCAGTTCACTGTCCATCCCCAGGTCCACTGCCGCTTTTTCGAGTATCTCTGCGACATAATAAATATAGGCCGGTCCGCTTCCTGATACGGCTGTGATCAAATCCATCTGTTCTTCCGGGACTTCCACCGCTAAACCAACCGAAGAGAAAAATTTCATTGTCCATTCCCTCTGCTTCTCTGAGAGGGATCCATTACAGGTGACGGCCGTCGCGGATCGTCCAACCGAAGCACTCGTATTCGGCATCGCCCTGGCAACCGCCCCGTTGAATGCCAGTGCTTCCAGGATCTGCTGGATGTTAATGCCCGCAAGAACAGAAATGACAAGTGTATCACGGGTCAAAAAATGCTTGATGGAAGGAGCTGCACAATGGAAATCCTTAGGCTTCATGGCCAGGATGACCACGTCGAATGTTTCATGTGAAGGGAAACGGTCATGCACCCCGTTTACGCCAAAATGGTTTGTTACCTCTGTCAGCCGCTGACGGTTGGAGCGGTTAGTGACAAATACGTTTTCTTTCTCCAAAACCTTTGCTTCAAGGGCCCCGTTCAATAAGGCATATGCCATTGACCCGGCTCCGACAAACAATGTCTTCATTTTACTATTCCCTCCTTTTGAATAATGCTGCAGCAAAGCCCTGCTATTAAAAAACAAAAGACCCCTTCATCCATAAAGGACGAAAGGGTCATGCTTCCGTGGTACCACCTTGTTTTATCCACCGGAAAAGCCGGGGGATACACTTGATTTCCATGTAACGCTGGAGACGTTCTATTTTAAAGACGCTCTAAAGGCAGGTTCACAGACAAAGTGGACGACAGTGCCTTCCAGCCTGACGGGCACCGTTCTCTTGCGTCATTCATCTGTTACTATTCTTTATCATCGCTTTACCGATATGTTATAGGTGATTATCTTAAAAAAGCAGCTTGTCTGTCAAGTACTTATTTCAGTATATTCACAAGATAAGAAAAATGACAAAGAAAGGAATAAAATGTACACTATGAAATGAAGGATCATTCATTTTTTCATGATCGAATACACTGGAATGTGGTGACACAATGACAACAGCTTTTGTGAATAATATTGCCAAGATTACATTGTCGACTCCGTATGCTGTCGGGGACGTCAATGTCTATTTGATAAAAGGGGATGTGCTTACCCTGGTGGATGCCGGTCCGATGACGGATACTGCATGGGAACAGCTGAAATCCGCGCTTGGTTCTTTGGGCTATTCAATTGAGGATATCGAACAGATCATCCTTACCCACCATCATCCCGACCATGCAGGTTTGCTCGAAAGATTCCCTGATTCCGTGAAAATAATCGGCCATTCATACAACCGGTACTGGATCGACAGAGATGAATATTTCCACAGATTCTATGACCGTTTTTTTTATCAATTGGGGAAGGAATCGGGTCTTCCGGATGTTTACTTGGATGCAGTCCCAAAATTCAAAAGCCCGCTGAAGTATATGGGGAACAGGGCGCTGGACAATGTGATAAAAGAAGGGGATGCCTTACCGGGTCTGCCCGGGTGGCGGACGATCGAAACACTGGGTCATGCCCAGAGCCACCTTTCCTTTTATAGGGAAAGTGACGGGGTGATGATCGCCGGCGATCACATCCTCGCCCATATCTCTCCCAACCCGATCATCGAACCGCCGTTTGAGGGAGGGGACAAGCGGACAAAGCCTCTCCTTCAGTACAACGATTCTTTAAGGAAGCTAATGGATATCCCCATTTCATATGCCTATACAGGACACGGGGAGGAAGTCTATCATGTACATGCCCTGATCCCGAAAAGACTTGCGAAACAGGCGGAAAGGGCAGAGGGGGTCCTCGGGATGATCCGCGGGAAGCAGCAGACTGTTTTCGATGTTTGCAGGCGCCTGTTTCCTTCGGTTTATAAAAAAGAACTCGGCCTTACTTTATCAGAAACAATCGGTCAATTGGATTATCTGGAGTCCCTCGGATCGATCAGGAAAGAAAAACAAGGGGATACTTTTTACTATCATGGATAATCGAGGTGAGGAAAATGAATACAAGAATCAAAGGAAAGAATATCATCATCACAGGCGCATCGGGGGGGATCGGAGAAAGAATGGCCTTGAAAGTGGCTGAGAACGGAGGGAACCTGGCCTTGATCGCACGCCGTCTTCCCCGGCTGGAGGAGCTGAAGCAAACGATCGAGGCCCGCTTCCAATCAAAAGTGGAAATCTACCCGCTTGATGTTTCCGAATACGAAGAAATTCCCGGGGTTTTTCAAAAGATCCTGAACGATTTCGGAGATGTGCACGGTCTCATCAATAATGCAGGATTCGGTATTTTTAAAGAAGCACATGAGGTTCCTTTTGCAGAAGTGAAGGGCATGTTTGAAGTGAACGTCCTGGGTCTGATGGCATGCACGGGCGAAGTCCTGTCCCATATGCGTGAAAAGGGATCCGGCCATATCATCAACATTGCTTCGCAGGCCGGAAAGTTTGCCACTCCTAAATCGAGCGCCTATTCTGCATCGAAACATGCAGTTCTCGGTTACACTAACAGTCTTCGGATGGAAGCAGCCAGATACGGTGTGAAGGTCACTGCCGTCAATCCCGGGCCGATTGCCACAGACTTTTTTTCGATTGCGGATGAATCCGGCACCTATGTGAAAAATATTGAAAAATGGATGCTGAAGCCTGATTTTGTAGCAGAAAAAGTGGTGGACGCCCTCTTCACAAATCGCCGTGAAATCAATCTGCCCCGCTGGATGAACGCAGGGAGTGTCGTCTATCAATTGATTCCATCATTTGTCGAAAAAGTGGGAAATAAACTTTTTTTCAAAAAATAGTGAAACCAAATAGTACTTTAGTACGTCTAATCTAATAAGGAGGGAGTCTATGAAAAAACAACCTGTACTATTCATGCTGTGTGTCTTTTTTCTTTTATCCGGATGCAATGCCTCCGGGGTCGGCAAGCCTCAGCAAGATGAAGATTTCATAGGCTTTGCGACTGATATAGACATTTCGAATAATAAAGTACTGATCAATGACATATGGTTTTCTTTCGATAAACAGACAAAGTTTCACTCAGATAAAAAGAAATCGTTACATAGAGATGATTTGAAAATCGGTCAGAAAGTAAAGGAGAAGTATGACGGGGTGAAGGGAGAATCTTTCCCCGGCAGTGCAGCGGCGCGGCAATTCATCCTGCTGACCGATGAACAAAGCGAAAAAGAAGGGGATGCCGTTGAGCTTGTGGTGAATGATCCCCGTTTTTCCCAGGTTGTCGTGCAGTCGATGGAGAAAAATCCGACAGGCATGTATTCCCTGCGCTTTAAAGACTTGGCCCTCAACCGCGATGTCCACGTGCTCATCAGCATTGAAGACAAACGGGTAATCGTACCCATCAACACATCTGCCAGTGAATGAAAGAGCGGTATATCAAACCGCTCTTTTTTTCGTGCAATGAACTACCGATTGGCTGCAGCAGCAACCAGAGGCTTTAGGCTTTCTATCTTCCCCTAAGTCTCCGGGGATCTGCCCCGCTGGATTATTAAGAAGAAAATGAGGGTAAGCAACATTGGACAGGAGAATTTTCCTTGTCCAGTAAATTTGATGCCTATTTTTTCTTTTCCGTGGGAAACTAGGGACATCTAAGTGAAAGAAGGATGTGAATGTATGACGGGAATATTGTTAGCCCTCATCCCCGCGGTCGCATGGGGGAGTCTTGTGTTTGTAAGTGTCAAGCTCGGGGGGAATGCTTACAGTCAGACGGTCGGGATCACGATTGGCTCCCTGCTGTTCGCCGCCGGTATTTTCCTTTTAAAGTCACCTGAATTATCGATGCTTGTCTGGAGTGTCGGCTTTATATCGGGTGTATTTTGGGCAGTCGGACAGGTGAATCAGCTGGCGAGTGTCAAGTTTATCGGGGTTGCAAAGACCGTCCCTATTTCTACAGGGATGCAATTGATCGGAACGACTCTTTTTGGGGTATTGGTATTCAAAGAATGGACGACCACCGAAACCATCATCCTTGGCAGCGGGGCTGTCATTGCGCTTATCATCGGTGTCATCCTGACTTCCTACACCCAAAAATCCGAAGACAAAGACAATCAGCAATTGAAAAAAGGGCTTCTGACACTGTTTATTTCAAGCCTTGGATATATTGCATATGTAGTTGTCGTCCGCTGGTTCGAAATCGACGGATGGGAAGCCGTTTTACCGCAGGCCATCGGAATGTTCATCGGGGCGGTCGCCATCACCATCAGGCATAAGCCATTCAATAAGTATACAGCCAGGAACATCTTGACCGGTCTCATGTGGGCAGCCGGGAATCTGGGGCTCTTGCTCTCGCTGCCGAGAATCGGTGTGGCTACAAGTTTCTCATTGTCCCAGACGGGAATCGTGATCTCAACAATCGGAGGCTTGTTCTTCTTGGGTGAAAAGAAATCGAAGAAACAAATCCTGCTGGTGATTGCAGGATGTATCCTGATCATCATCGGCGGTGTATTGCTTGGCTTCACGAAAAAGTAGGCTGTGCAGCGTGGATTCATTGAAAAATAAAGGAGGAAGTTCATATGTACGCTGATTTACAAGGAAAAGTTGTTATCATCACCGGGGCTGCGACCGGAATTGGAAAGTCGATTGCCAAACGGTTTGCAGAGGAAAAGTGCAAGGTGGTCATCAATTATTTCAGTAAAGAAGAGAATCCGGAAGCACTGCTGAAGGAAATCGAACAGGGCGGGGGCACCGCATCCATCATCCAGGGGGATGTCACCAAAGAGGAGGATGTCGAAGCCTTTGTCAAATTCGCCCATGATACATACGGCAGCCTTGATATCTATGTGAATAATGCAGGAATTGAAAATGAAGTGCCGACGGAAAGGCTGTCCCTTGAAGATTGGAACAAGGTGCTGAATACCAATCTGACCGGAACATTCCTTGGCTGCCGGGAAGCGGCGGAGTATATGCTGAAGAATGACATCAAGGGGTCCATCATCAATATTTCTTCCGTTCATGAAATCATTCCGTGGCCGCATTTCGTTCATTATGCTGCCAGTAAAGGAGGAGTGAAGCTGTTGATGGAAAGCCTGGCGCTGGAATTCGCCCCTGACGGCATCCGCGTCAACAACATAGCCCCCGGCGCCATCGATACGCCTATCAACGCCGAAAAATTCTCCGACCCGGAGAAGAAAAAAGGTGTTGAAAAACTGATACCGCTCGGCTACATCGGCGAACCTGGACAAATTGCTTCCTGTGCCGCATTTCTGGCCTCGGAACAGGCAGGCTACGTGACAGGGACGACACTGATCGCAGACGGCGGCATGACGAAGTACCCGGGATTTCAGGCCGGGAAAGGGTAACGGGATGGAGTCTGCTCTTGCTGGAGCAGACTCTTCTTTGTTTCCAGGCAGGCCCGCCGCCAAGGATCCCCCGATTCTTAGTGAGCCGCGGAAGTCGATTCAATAAGAATCATTCTAAGCAGCGCAATGATCGGGAAAGTGGCGCAATTAATTGAAAAGGTGCGCAATTATCCTTAAAGTGGCGCAATAAATGAAAATCCGGCGAGAATCCTTCAGATAAGCTGGGTAATTTGGCTCATTACAAGGGCCCCGGGAGTAATATGGGCGGCCCACTGCGGCCCTGAGTAGTGAATGAATATCCAATACTGTTGATATCCTTTCAAAAAAGGGTGAAACCTCTTTCATATCACCTCTAATCAAAGCCCTTCCGCTTTTCCAGTGTCCAGCTGCAGGGCTTAGAGGCACATGTCATAAGCCAAAACACTTATTTATCACGTTTTTTCTTCATACAGATGGGTAAAGTGTATCCAACGGAATCAACAGCGGCATCAAACCTACAACTAAGGAGATGGTACCATGAACAAGCGATCAAATGATCATCCCGAACAAGTGGACAAAGACGAAGAAGGCATTCTCGACCAGCATGAAAGTGAACAAAATGTAGACCCGATCCCGCTCGAAGACTTAAAGAAAGAACAGCGGGAAGAAAAAAAGAAACACCATACAAAAGATGATTCTTCAAGTGAAGAGTAGACGGACGGAAATATCCAATTTCACAATTTCAGGGATTTTTCTATAAACATAAAGAAGCCGCGGTACAACCATGATTGTACCGCGGCTTTATGTTCATGGGACTATTTACTTAACCAATCCGTATGGAATGTTCCTTCCTTATCAACGCGCTGATAGGTATGAGCCCCGAAATAATCCCGCTGAGCCTGCAGCAGATTAGCTGGAAGCGATGCGGCACGGTAGCTGTCAAAATAAGCAATCGCACTGGCGAGGCCCGGGACGGGAATCCCCAATTTAATGGCCGTTGCAGCTACTTCACGGGCATCTTCCTGATAATTCTCCACAATCTCCTTGAAATAAGGATCCAGCAGCAGGTTTGTCAATTGAGGTTCACGGTCATAAGCCTTCTTGATTTCCTGGAGGAAACCGGCGCGGATGATGCATCCTCCCCTGAAGATCATGGCAATCTCTCCTGGCTTAAGGTCCCAATTATACTCCTCGGATGCTGACTGTAATTGCGCAAAACCTTGGGCATAAGAACAGATCTTACTTAGATACAAAGCTTTTCGGATTTTCTCGATGAAGTCTTCCTTGCTGCCCTCGAATTTGCTGTTTTTTGGCCCTTTGAGGATCTGGCTTGCCTTCACTCGTTCTTCCTTCATCGCCGAAATAAAACGGGCGAATACGGATTCCGTAATGATTGATAAAGGCACCCCTAGGTCCAGGGCGGAAATACTGGTCCATTTACCTGTTCCTTTTTGGCCGGCCGTGTCAAGAATGACCTCTACCAAAGGTTTGCCTGTTTCTTCATCGATTTTGGTGAAGATATCTGCCGTAATCTCGATCAAGTAGCTGTCAAGTTCGCCCTCATTCCATTCTTTAAAAATCTCATGGAGCTCATTTGCATCCAGCCCGAGTACATTTTTCATTAAGTAATATGCTTCACATATAAGCTGCATATCACTGTATTCTATTCCATTGTGGACCATTTTCACATAATGTCCGGATCCATCCGGCCCGATATATGTACTGCATGCCTCACCATTCACTTTTGCAGAAATGGCCGTAAGGAACGGTTCAAAGAGGTCATATGCTTCTTTTTGGCCGCTTGGCATGATAGCAGGGCCATAAAGCGCGCCTTCCTCTCCGCCGGATACACCCGCACCGATAAAATTGATCCCTTTTTCCTCTAGGGCCTTATTGCGGCGGATTGTATCTTCAAAGTACGCATTCCCGCCATCCATCAGGATATCCCCTTTATCTAAATATGGCAGAAGGGAATCGATTGCTTTGTCGGTGATCTCCCCTGCCGGAACCATCATGACGATTTTCCTCGGCTTTTCAAGCATTTCTGTAAAAGCATCCACACTGCTGGTACCTGTCAATTGTTTATCTTTGTGCTCCTCAAGGATTTCATTCACTTTTTCCTCAGTAACATCATAAATGGCGACTGAGTACCCTCTGCTTTCAAAATTCAGAGCAAGGCTTTTCCCCATAACTCCGACACCAACAACACCGATTTGTTGTTTAGCCATACTATCCTTCCTTTCCTTGCTAAAAAAACTTTTTTCACCGTAACCATTATAATACGAAATAAATTTTCATGCTAAAATTTAAGGAAAAAACTTTTCATAAAGCTGATTTTTTTCTTTAATCTCATTCTTTCCATGAGAATAATTTCCCATTCAGATGAGAAGGCAGCGCCCCGCAAAGCAAGAAAAGTGAAGCCGCCTTGCTCAGAGACGACAAGCATATGACTAGACCCCCGGAAAGGCGTTCTTTGCCTTTTTAGGGGTCTCGGCTTAAGACCTAGAGTCTCCAGCCACTGCAGCTGCCAATAAAAAAAGCGAGCCTCGGGACCGGTCCGCTTTTAATACAAATGGATCCAACCTGAACTAGGCAAGTCGTTCAATAATGGTGGCATTGGCCATTCCATGCCCTTCGCACATTGTCTGCAAGCCAAAGCGTCCGCCTGTCCTTTCGAGCTCATGCATCAGAGTGACCATGATGCGCGCGCCGCTTGCACCAAGAGGATGACCCAGGGCGATTGCACCGCCGTTCGGGTTCAGCTTCGATGGATCGGCGTTTAACTCTTTCAACCATGCAAGGGCGACGGGTGCGAATGCTTCATTCACTTCAAAAATATCAATATCGCTCAGAGATAATCCTGATTTCTCCAATGCTTTCTTTGTAGCCGGTATGGGTCCGGTCAGCATTAAAGTGGGATCAGAGCCCGTGACCACACGGGTGTGGATTTTGAATCTGGCTTTCAATCCAAGTTCATCTGCTTTTTCTTTGTTCATAATCAGGAGTGCTGCCGCTCCGTCGCTTATCTGACTCGAGTTGCCTGCATGGATGATCCCGTCTTCTTTAAATGCAGGTTTCAATGTTGAGAGGATATCAACCGTAGTCCCCAGTCTCGGCCCTTCATCTTTATTGAAATAGAACATGTCTCCTTCGTCGCTCTGCACTTCAACCGGCATGATTTCATCATTAAAACGATTTTCCATCTGGGCTTTTATCGCTTTTTGATGACTTTCAAATGCAAACCGGTCCAGATCCTGACGGCTGAATCCATATTTTTCTGCAATCCGTTCTGCGGATAATCCCTGGTGGATGATTTCATGCTGTAATTTTAATTTTTCGCTGAACCCCGCTTTTCCATAGTTGGATGCGATGGGCACCCTGGACATATTTTCCACCCCGCCTGCAATGACGATATCCATATCACCGGAGAGGATGGCCTGTGCAGCAAAATGTACAGCCTGCTGTCCCGAACCGCATTGACGGTCGATGGTTGTCCCCGGCACCTCGATGGGAAACCCGGCTATCAAGGCGGCAACTCTTGCGATGTCACCAGCCTGCTCACCTGATTGTGTGACACAACCGAAAATGATATCATCCACATATTTTGGATCAATGCCGGATTTATTCATTAACCCTTTTAGGATTTCACCGGCAAGATCATCCGGCCTCATATTCTTAAATGCACCGTTTCTCCTTCCGACAGCCGACCTGATCCCCTCAACGATAACTGCTTCCTTCATAGGTATCCTCCTTTAAAGGCCTAAATTCTTTGCAATGATCACCTTCATGATTTCATTCGTTCCTGCATAAATACTTGCAACCGGAACATCCCTGTACCTTCTGGCAATTTCATATTCTTCCATATATCCGTATCCCCCGTGAAGCTGCATGCATTCTGATGCAACCCTCCTGGACATTTCGGTAAGTTTCAATTTAGCCATGGAAACCTTCTTATCGACGTTATTCCCTCTCATATGCTCTGCAATCAGAATGTCCAGAAAAGCTCTCCCCATTTCGATATCGGCAGCCATATCCGCCATTTTGAATTGGATATGCTGGAATTGACTGATAGCCTTGCCGAATGCCTGCCTGCTTTTTATATAGTCCATGGTAAGGGCAAACATATGCTCAGACGAAACCTGAGCGGCAATGGCCACCACAAGACGCTCTTGCTGCAGCTTTTTCATAAGATAACTGAACCCTTTCCCTTCTTCACCTATAAGATTGTGCTTTGGAACCCGGCAGTCTTCAAAGATTAATTCAGCAGTATCCTGACAGTGAAGCCCGACTTTCTCAAGCTGCCGTCCCCTTGTGAACCCTTCTGTCCCGCTCTCAACTGCCAGAAGGCTGATTCCTTTATGGGGCGGGACAGCCCCGGTATCTGTTTTACATGCAACAATCACCACGTCTGATTGAATCCCGTTTGTAATAAATGTTTTTTGACCGTTTAAAATATAATGATCACCTTTCAGGCGGGCTGCCGTCTTGATTCCCGCCAAATCAGATCCCGTCCCAGGTTCGGTCATCGCGATGGCAGTTATCAAATCACCATTTGTACAACGGGGAAGCCAGCGTTTCTTTTGTGCAGAAGTTCCATACTCGCTTATATACGGGACGACGATATCATTGTGCAGGCCGATCCCGATCAAACCTGAGCCGACCCGCTCTAATTCTTCATTGATGATGACAGAGAAGCCCCAATCCACACCGCTTCCTCCGTACTCTTCTTCTGCATCCGGACATAGAAACCCATGATTTCCCATCTTCTTCCAAAAGGATTTCGGTACTAATCCGTCCTTTTCCCATTGCGCGTAATAAGGATAAGCTTCTTTTTGCAAAAATTTACGGAAGGATGCTCTGAATATCTCGTGGTCTTCTGTCAAATATGGATGAGTCACATCTATCTCCCCTTTCAGCTGCGTTCGAATATACACTATGAATGACTAGCCATTCATATATGGAATGATAGTTATTTCGGCTGCATGCGAATCGCTCCGTCCAGTCTGATCGTCTCCCCATTCAGCATCGGATTCTCTACGATCGATTCCACAAGCTGTGCGTATTCTGAAGGGTATCCGAGCCTTGCAGGAAACGGGACCGATTCTCCCAATGTATAACGTGCCTCTTCAGGCAGGGAGTCGAACATCGGTGTTTGGAAAAGTCCCGGGGCGATCGTCATCACCCTTATCCCATCACTTGCCAGTTCTCTTGCAACCGGAAGCGTCATTCCCGCTACACCTGCCTTGGATGCACTGTAAGCTGCCTGGCCGATTTGTCCATCAAATGCCGCAACCGAGGCAGTATTTATAATGACTCCCCTCTCACCCCACTCATTCCTTTGATTTTCCATCATTTTTTGAGCGGTCAAACGCAGGACATTGAATGTGCCGATTAAATTGATTTCAATCACTTTAGAGAATTGCCCAAGAGAATGAACGCCCTTTCTTCCAACCACTTTCGAAGGCGGTGCGATTCCCGCACAGTTTACAAGAAAATTGATGCTTCCATAAGAATCGACTGCATGTTGAATGGCCGAGGCTGCTTCTTCTTCACTGGTCACATCCGTTTTCTGAAATACCACACTTCCGGCCAATTCTTCCTGCAGTTTCATTCCCTTCCCTTCATCGAGGTCAAGAATAAAAGCTTTACCCCCGTTTTCAACGATTCTCCTGACAGTCGCTTCCCCTAACCCGGAAGCACCCCCTGATATCACCGCTAAGCAATCTTTTATCTTCATAAAACCATCCCCCGTTTTTTGTTTTCCATCTCTATTTTATCTTTGAATGAAATAAAAAGAAATAATTTTAAGAAGATTCAGTTTATTATTAACAATAAAAAAACAGACCCATCAAAAGATGAGCCTGCTTTGGAAGTTTAAAATCAATTATTTCTTAACAACGTTAGCTGCTTGTGGTCCACGAGCACCTTGTTCGATGTCGAAAGAAACTTCTTGACCTTCGTCAAGTGATTTGAAACCTTCACCTTGGATCGCTGAGAAGTGTACGAATACATCGTCTCCACCTTCTACTTCGATGAATCCAAAACCTTTTTCTGCGTTAAACCATTTTACTTTACCATTTTCCATGAAAAATGCCTCCTAATGTGCTTAGCACACAATGTATTACTATTCTTGCGATATCAGGTGAAAAATCAAATCTTGTTCTTCCCTCGTATACCGGACAAAAATAATTCTTCTATAGAATAACAGGATTCGAAGAAATAAGCAAGTAAACATGAGCCCAGTTTATAAAGTCAGACGACTTACTATTGGAGAATACCCTGATTGTTTTGAACTTTCAATGTTTAAATAATCATTCCTGCTTTCAGCAATACTTGAAATTTTATATGATATAATAAAGAGAGTTGAAAGGAAGTGTCATATGAAATCCACTAAAAGTTTGTTTCCTAATGGATCTCTGGCTACGATTAAAGAAACCGGGGAAACGGTCACCATCTTGAAATCACAATATGTTAAAAATATGAAACGCTATTCGTATATTGTCAAAGAACATCCAGGCACCTTCTTCTTCGAAGAGGAATTGACCAGGGGAGAATAACTGTGTGAAGCTGCAGATCCATTTATACTGCAGCTTTTTTATATGCGCAAAATATGTACTGAGCACAAAAAACCGCCGTCCAGATAAATGAACGGCGGTTTTTACTATAATGACCTGTGAGGGACTTGAACCCCCGACCCCCACCCTGTCAAGGTGATGCTCTCCCAGCTGAGCTAACAGATCGATTTGAACTACATTTATTATTATAGCGTGAAACAAAGGAATGTCAATATATTCTTATGGATATTTTGTCGAAAAATTTATAGACTATATGTATACAAGAACGAATGTTCGCATATACTGTCCATACATCATCTGAAAGGAAGGTCAGTATGAACAAACTGCTTAACCGTTCCCTAACAGAACAGTCACCGGTTGAAATCATCTATATGGCAGACCCTGATAAGACCACAAAAAGAAAGGTCATCATTAAAAAAGTGAATGTGGATTCTGTGACTGCTTATTGCTTCCTTCGAAAACAGCTTCGCACTTTCCGGGTTGATTGCATCCTTGCTGCTTATCCACTCATAGCACGCAGCAATTGTTTTTATTCTGCAAAAAGAGGATGACCGATGTGGTCACCCTCTTTTTACGTTTATGCAGTTGCTTGTTTAGGACGTTTGTCTTCCCTTTTAATGAAGAATTGTACAGCCAGCAGTACACCGAATGAAACCAATCCGATGATATCCGACATTCCTTCCGGGTAAATCAGCATAAGACCCGATGCCACCAGGAGGAAGCGTTCAATCACATACAACCTGCGGTACCAATAACCGATCATCCCCGCACCGATTGCAATCATCCCTGTCACCGCAGTGAATACAACCCATAGTAACTGAGGTATGGTCGTATCGATCATAAGCAGTTCAGGTGAGAGCACGAACATATAAGGTATGATGAATGCCGCTATGGCCAGTTTTGCGGAATTGACACCCGTCCGTATCGGTTCGCCGCCTGAAACCCCGGCTGCCGCGAATGCAGCGAGCGCAACCGGAGGAGTGATATCGGCAATGATACCGAAATAGAATACAAATAAGTGAGCCGAAAGCTCAGGTGCACCCAGTAAGATAATGGCGGGTGCGGCAATGGTGGACGTAATGACATAGTTGGCAGTGGTTGGTGATCCCATTCCCAGTACGATCGAAGCAATCATCGTAAAGAACAGGGTCAACAGGAGTTTTCCCTGGGCTGAGCTCGTTAAGTCAGCAGCAAGGTCAACCAGCCCGTTGGCAAGTGTCAATCCGAGTCCTGTCTTTGTTACCACTCCGACGATGATACCCGCAGCTGCTGTAGCCACTGCAACAGAAAGGGCTGTGCGTGCACCATCTACCAGTGCATCGACTGCATCCATGAATCCGATTCTTGTTTCTTTACGGATCGCACTGATTGCGACAGTCGCCACAATCGACCAGAGTGCCGCCCTCATGACGCTCATCCCGCTTACAAGAAGGATGATGACTGTCAATATAGGAAGAAGCAGATAAATCTTCTTCAATACTTCTTTTTTATTCGGCATTTCCTCATCTGACAGCCCGCGCAAGCCAAGTCGTTTGGCTTCAAAGTGCGTCATGATCCAAATACCGGTAAAATATAATACAGCTGGAATGGCAGCCGCTTTGGCTATATCCCAATAGGAGATCCCTCCGATGAATTCGACCATCAGAAAGGCAGCGGCACCCATGATAGGCGGCATGAGCTGCCCGCCTGTTGAAGCGGCTGCTTCCACTCCTCCGGCAAACTCTTTTCGGTATCCAAGTTTTTTCATCATTGGAATTGTAAAAGAACCTGAAGTGACAACGTTCGCTACAGAACTTCCGCTGATCGTACCTTGCAGGGCACTCGAGAAGATGGCAACCTTTGCAGGACCACCCGTACGCTTACCTGCGATGGCAACAGCCAGATCATTGAAATATTGTCCTACTCCTGTCTTCACGAGAAAAGCCCCGAATAACAGGAACAGGAAGATGAATGTAGCCGAAACGTATAACGGCGTACCGAGGATCCCTTCTGAAGTGAAGAACATCGTTTTTACGATGTCATCCCAATCATAGCCCCGATGAGCAAGGAAGCCCGGCATCTGTCTTCCATAATACATATACAGGAGGAAGATGGAAGAGATAATCGTGATCGGCAGCCCCACTGCCCGTCTTGTGGCTTCCAGCACCAAAAGGATGGCAGCAAGTCCGACGTAAAAATCCAGAGAGGTCATAAGCCCTACACGGCTTACGATTTCATCCTGCATGATCGGCCAATAAGCCCCGATACAAATGGAAATGGCAGCCAATACAACGTCATACCATGCCAGCTTATTTAATTTCAAGTTCTTTTTCCTTGCAGGGAAAAGAAGGAAAACGAGAGATAAGGCAAAACCTAAATGAATCGACAGCAATAACTGTCTTGGGATGAATTGGAATATGGATGCCGTTAATTGAAATAATGAGAATGCTAAGAGACCAAAAAATATGATCCATTTAAACAGGCCGGATTCCAATTTCCTTGTAGAAGATTCAGGATCGTATTTTTCTAATAATTCTTGTTGTTGTTCTGCAGTAAGAGACTCGAATTTTTTATCTTTTTCCAACAACAATCACTCCTTTCCATTGGCTGAACAGCGATATTTTTTTAAAATGCATCCTAACGATGGACCCCGCTTTGAAATACTCTTTCAAAGGATATACTTCACCATCATAGACAAGCCGGTGATTCGCGACCACTTGGCCGATCTGTATGTCGATGAACGGGAATTCCCTGTCCATATTCGAAATGGCATACCTGCCATCTTCCGTTCTGGAGAATACTTCCCGCCCTTCAGCGTCAGAAGGCATTCCAATCGCTGTGTCTTCATATAATAGTTTTGTTTGACGTATTTTATTTGCAGGTGTTCTGCGATAGATTTCCTCTACCTCTGACAGGTGGATGGAATGGGTATAGAGGATAGAAAATGGTTTATCTTTATCGATCGAGAAATAAGCGGGTTTGTCTTCGTACTCCCTCGGTTCTATCACCAGGAATGTTTGTAAAGGAAGAAAAATGAATGATGTGAGAACAAGAAAAAGGAGAGCTGCCATGGACAGGTATTTCTTTTTCATCGCTTCTCCCCCTTTCCATTTCTTCAAAACAAAAGAATAGACCGTGATAAGCGGCCTATCCTTTGTTCATCCCGGGGTGAAACAATTATTCTGCTGAAATGCCTTTTTCATCAAAATATTTCTTTGCTCCCGGATGCAATTCGATACCCATACCCTTTAATCCATTCTCAGCTTTGATCAGCTTACCTTTTGCATGGGTGATCTGGTCTGTATTTTCAAAGATTGCTTTTGTTACATCATAAATGACATCTTCAGAGATATCCGCATTTGTTACAAGCATTGCGCGTACAGCCACGGTCGTGATTGCTTCATCCACTTTACTATACGTACCGGCAGGGATTTCATCCTCTGCATAGTAAGGATATTTCTCGATAAGTTCTGCAATCTTGGCTGACTCGACAGGAACGATGGAGATATCTTCAGTCGCAGCAAGTCCTTCGACGGCTCCGGTCGGTGTACCTGACGTGATGAATGCCGCGTCGATTGTTCCATCCTGGATACCCGTTGTAGAATCATCGAAAGACAGGTTGCGGGCTTCAAGGTCTTCAAGTTTCATACCGTGGATTTCAAGGATCTGTTCTGCGTTCAAAAGTGTACCTGAACCGGCTTCACCTACTGAAACGACTTTCCCTTTAAGGTCTTCCACTGATTTGATGCCGGATTTCTTGGTAGTGACAATCTGGATTGTTTCAGGATATAAAGTGGCAATACCGCGTGCATTCTCTACTTTATTGTCAGAAAACATCTGCGTACCTTCTGAAGCATATGAAGCTATATCTGTCTGTGTAAAAGCGATTTCAGTTTTACCATCTTTGATGGAAGCCATGTTCTCGGCTGATGCACCAGAAGTGGATGCCGAAGCTTTGATTCCGGTTTCATCTTCAATGATTTTTGCGAAGGTACCTCCAAGCGGATAGTATGTACCTCCAGTTCCGCCTGTAGCGATTCCGATGAAATCTACTTTTTCATCACCATCGGAACTTCCGCCCCCAGCTCCGCCTCCGCATGCCGCAAGTACGGCAGACAGAATAAGAAGCAAGGCAGTGCTTAAGAATAAACTGCGTTTTTTCATAATCTGTTCCCCCTATTAAATTTTCTACTTTCCCGTAATCAATTGTATCACAAACTGTAACATTCTTGTCAAACAGGATACATAAACTTATAATTTTTTTCATAAAAAAAAACGTCCCTCGCCCGCCAACCCGCTGCAAATCCAGTTATACCGCAATATTACAACCTGGAGCAGATTTGTAAAATGCATGGGAAATGTATAAAACGCTTCCAATATCTTTGCCGGATATTCACCAGAAACAGATGATTGTCCTCATAAAAAAGACTGAAGGGAAAAAAGCAGCCCTCCAGTCAAACTGTTATACATCAGTTTTTTTCTTATCCGATTAATTCTTCATCCTCAAATTGCTTTTTATCTTCAGTGGAAATATTCTCTTCCTTGTCCCTCAGACGGTGCGCAATCCTTGAGGAAGCGTTTGCTGCGATACTCGCAATGATATCATCAAGGAAGGTATGTACCCCATTTCCATTTTTCGTATCCAGCTTGCGAATGATCCCGATCTTGTTTTTATCTAAATGGCCGAATGTCGTCACTGCGATACTGCCATAACCCAATGCTGCGCCAAGTGCGATCGTCTCATCCACCCCGAACAGCCCTTCGTCGGTTTCGACAATTGATTGAAGAGGCTCAGAGAGCATTTTCTTTTCTGCGAGCTGATCCAATTCCACGCCGACCAAGATGGCATGCTGAATCTCCCTTTTTAGAAGTACTTTTTTTACGCTGTCTATACAATCTTCCATTTCCAATTCAGAATGGTACGGGAACTGCATTTCAAATACGATTTCAGCAATATCTTCTATCATGACTCCCCTGTCCTGGAGTTTCTGGAGTGCTGCCTGCGTGACTTCTTTTGAATGAATCGGCTTTTGCATTTTGTGTGCCCCTTTCTGACTAGTCTTACACAGTTGAATTATAACATTTTTTAGAATTTTCTCATCCTGATCTGCTTGAAGGATTTACATGTAAGATTGTGATACAATCTTTTTGTAAACGTTATCGAAGAGAATCAGGAGGGTTATGTATGACTGTTAACAGAGGTACCGTGAACGAATTGAACCTCTTCAGTAAAGAGCTGAATGAGGAGATGAAGATGCTTGTGTATCTTCCTGCGACTTTTTCTCCTCTTTATAAATATTCCATATTGATCGCGCAGGACGGCAGGGACTACTTCCAGCTCGGCAGGATCCCCCGTCTGGCAGATGAATTTCTGAATAACAAAGAGATTGAAAACATGATCATCGTAGGCGTACCATATAAAGATGTAGAAGACAGAAGAAGAAAGTATCACCCTCACGGAGAAGAAAACGATGCTTATATCCGTTTCCTGGCCCATGAACTTGTCCCTTATCTCGATGAGCATTATCCTACTTATCATATGGGAATGGGACGTGCGCTTATCGGGGATTCATTAGGGGCAACCGTCTCACTGATGACAGCCTTGAAATATCCCAATACCTTTGGAAAGGTGATTCTTCAATCACCGCTCGTAAATGAAAAAGTGCTGGATGAAGTCGAAACCTTTGCCCACCCCCACCTTTTAAATATCTACCATGTAATAGGAACCAAAGAAACGGAAGTAAAAACAACCGATGGAAAAGTAAAAGACTTCCTCACACCAAACCGCCAGCTCCATGAACTGTTCAACGAAAAAAAATTCACCAGTTTCTATGAGGAATTCGAAGGTGACCACACATGGAAACACTGGCAGCCGGACCTGAAAAGGGCGCTTCCAATGATGTTTGGATAGTTTAATCTTATAGAAAAAACAAAAAATAGTGTAGATACACTGCTATGAATTTTTTTATCTTAAATGAATGAGATGGTTCTTGCTGTTGATTGGAGTGCAAGACGGAGACTCCAGCGGAAGAAGCAATCGATGAGAGACATGTCCAGCTCCGGCGGTTAGAGGCACGAGGTCACCCGCGGAAAGCTTAGTCTTGCACGGAAATCAACTGCGGAATTATGGGAAGAGTTCCCTTTCGTTCGTCCTATATTAAATTTTTGAAAAATTTGCTATACTATACTATATTAATTATTTTTTATAAGTAACAGTATATAGAGGAGGTCTGAAGACAATGAACTATGGTGTTGTCATTTTCCCATCAAAAAAGCTTCAGGATTTAGCAAATTCGTACCGTAAACGCTACGATCCCCATTATGCTTTGATCCCGCCGCATTTGACCCTTAAAAATGTGTTCTCTGCTGATGATGATCAAATAAAAGATATCGCCGATAAATTAAGGGCCGTGGCAAAGAAATATGACCCTTTTAACTTAAAGGTTTATAAGGTCAGCTCTTTCCAGCCTGTGAACAATGTCATTTATTTCAAAGTCGACACCGCCCCTGAATTAGAAGGGCTGCACCATGACATGCATAAACAGGATGTATTGGACGATGAACCTGAATTTGCCTTTGTCCCGCACATCACGATCGCACAGAAACTTTCGAACGATGAACATTCCGATATTTTTGGTTCACTGAGCATGCTTGGTGTGGAACACGAAGAAACGGTGGACCGTTTCCATCTCCTTTATCAGCTGGAGAATGGTTCGTGGACAGTATATGAAACATTCCGACTTGGAAAGGACTAATGCAGTTGAACGTAGAAATCGCTCAATCGGAATCTCAGCTTGAAGAAGTCTTCAGTGTAAGGAAGACCGTGTTCGTGCAGGAACAAAATGTCCCTGTGGAAGAAGAAATCGATGAATATGAAAATCAATCGACCCACTTCATTTTATATGACGGGGGGAGTCCTGCAGGGGCAGGAAGATTCCGTCTGCTGGACGGGATTGGAAAAATAGAACGTATCTGTGTATTGAAAAGTCTCCGCGGAAAAGGGGCAGGCAGGGAGATCATGAAGGCCATTGAACATTATGCTTCCCGGCAGTCCATTCCCAAACTCAAACTCAATGCGCAGACCTACGCGATCCTTTTTTATGAGGGATTGGGTTATGAGGTAGTCTCCGAGGAATTTATGGATGCCGGCATTCCCCACAGGACAATGGTTAAAAAATTGAATTGATTCAAATAAAAAGATCAATCTCCCTTCCGGAAGATTGATCTTTTTATTTCAAATGCTGTGGTAATTACTTAAAACCATCTGCATCTTCGACGGCAGCCGCAGCCGCGGCCGTATCCGTCATCATACTCTCCTCTGACGCGGCCATTGTTGTTATAAGAAGCTCCCCTGACACTGCCATTTCCATTATCAGAAGCTCCTCCGACACGGCGGCAGTTTCCAGAACCTACTTCTCCGCTGCACTCATAATTCTCTACAACCGTTTCATTGACCTGTGATCGCGTGACAGGATAATAGTTGCGGTTCTTAACGATCGTACGATTTACTTCGACGATTTCAGTAGGATGTACATTATTTACGACTCTTTCATTTGTCCTTGTCTTCACAATGCGTCTGGTAGGATTCACAATGGTTTCTTCATTATCAGAACAATTTTTCCTTGAATTTTGATAACCCATTTTTTTCACTCCTAAATAGATTTTTCAAGATAGTATATGCGGGAAAATAGAGCTTGTTCTAGACAAAGGACCAGCATGACCCGGATTTTATAGAAATCCGCGGATGAATTAGTATAAACATATTAAGACTGGACGATAATGTAAGAGTATATGGGGAGGGATAAATATGGAAATCTGGTCTATAGCAGTAGAACTTATAGTCGGCTATTTTGCCCTTTTGTTTTTAACGAAGATATTAGGAAAAACACAGATAACCCAGATATCTGCCTTTGATTTTATCTCTGCTCTGATATTGGGGGAATTGGTAGGAAATTCTCTTTATGACGACGAAGTAAGTGTCTGGCAGATCCTTGCGGCTATTTCCATCTGGGGTTTTTTAATCTTTTCTACAGAGTTTATCACGCAGAAATCAAGAAGGCTCCGGCATGTACTGGAAGGCACGCCTGCCATTGTAATCAATAAAGGGAAGATCGATTATCAACAGCTGAAGAAAAATAATCTTGATTTAAATCAGCTGCAGCATTTACTGCGGGCTAAAGATGTTTTTTCTGTCCGCGAGTGTGAATATGCCCTGCTTGAGTCCAATGGAACGCTCAGCGTTCTGAAGAAACCTTTGTTCGAAAATGTACAGCGGGCAGACTTGAATATCCAGCCAACTCAAGTGAGCCTTCCGCTCTCATTGATTGTGGACGGTGAAATTGTTTATGATAATTTAAAAATCGTGCATCAGCAGGAAGAATGGCTGATACACGAAATTAATAAACATGGTTTTCAATCTCATAAAGAAGTGATGTTTGCGGAATGGAAAGAAGGAGAAAGTCTATTGGTACAGGGGTATTAAACACCGTTCATGCAATTGAAACCCTGGGTTCATTATCCTTCACGTAAAACACAATCCGCCCCTGGCGTTCCAGGCAGGCTAAATAAGCAGTCACGGAAGTGCGGAACAGCAGCCACTGACCCAAATTTTTTACATCAAGTTTATGTAACGTCAGGAATTGTGTTACAAGGTTCTCCAGGCACTCCCCTTCTCTTTTGCTTTCAATCAATCGATAAAGTGCCTGGATTCTTTCTTCATGGACTCTTTTATTCATTCTAACGGTATCTTTGAAGTTTTCCTCATATGGACCGTGCCCGGGTATCGCTCCTTTGCATTCAATGTGAAGGAGTTTTTCCAATGTTGCCAAGGTCTCGTCAGCATCGATTATAAATGGAATCACATGTTTTTCGAGAGTTTCCTTTCCAAAGTAACTATCAGCTGCATAAAGGATTTCCTCTACTAACATGCCTGTCTGTGCATAGGAGTGTCCGGGAAGGTCTAAAGCCCTGACGACAAAAGGACCGATCTTATTCTCTTCGGATTCAATGTGAAAATCCACTTTGACTGAAGGACCCTCAAGAAATTTATTCCTTAATTCCTTGATCGGATTGGCACCATTGAATAGATAGATCGGTTCAAGAAGCGGATTTTCGATGATGGCTGATTCCATCCGAGGGCTGTAAAGCGGTATGCCTGTCTGTTTCTTCAAGTATGCCGCACCGCCGAAATGATCAGAATGGGCATGGGTAACGACGCAGTAATCCAGAGGAAGTTCATGCTGTTTGAGCGTTTTCAGTACTTTCTTGATCGCCGACTCATCAAGTCCGGCGTCTATAAGCAGACCTTGCCCCTCCTTCTGACAATATCCAATGTTCACTGCTCCTGTAAATGCGTAGCAATACTGGTTAAACTGTTGAAGCTTCAATACCTTCATCCCTTTCAGTACAATGCTGCATGGCTCGTACCGTTCGTGACTGCAGCGGTCCTTTACTTTATACGTATTCGTTAAAGTAGGTGCCTTTTCCTGTTACTTTTGCCAATATTTCATGTGGGATGATGTTCTTTTGGAGTTTTCTTTTAGGGGATAACATACCTGTCTTCTGCTCACTGTCCGTTTGTGTGGACATTTTATCACTGACGGTTTCTTCACGATTATTTTTTAATGCCCTTGAAGGCTGGACGGGAAAGAATCGAAAAGGATGCTTGTTCACCTTCATTTCCCTTTCCTGATACTGTTTATATTGATAGTGTGGAATTGGAGCGATATAGCCCATCTTCATGACCTCCTTATAATGGGTTTACCCGCATTGTGATTTTTTTAACCCGGGTAAAAATAAAAAGAGAATTAACATAAAGTACGTGTCTTCACGCTTTTTTATGTCCATTCTCTTTCAAAAAAATTATTTCTTCCCTTTGTTGAGCATATTGGATATGGTCCCGAAATCCAGCTGCTTTCCGTCATTTACAATTGAATTTACAATCTTATCTTCCATTTCTTTATTAACAGGTTTGTTGGCAATTTTCGAAACCCTTTTGATTACTTTCCTGACTGTCGCTTCATCCTTGAAATTTGCATTTTGCAGTGAGTTTGCAAGCTCCAGCACTTCGTTCATATTCACGCCAGTCTTCTGCTCGAGATTTTTAAAGAAATTGTTGTTCATGAGTAAACCGCCTCCTTTTTAACTATAAATATCATATGTATAAAAATGGAGAGCGTGAGTAATCCAAGAAAAAAAGACAGGATCACTCTCAATGAGGATTCTGCCTTTATTCAGCTTCATGATTAGCAGAAGCTAGCTCCGACGATGATCAACAAGATAAATAAGACGACGATCAATACAAAAGTAGAACCATAGCCGCCGCCATAGCCGCCGTATCCGCAGCCGCCATAACCGCCATATCCATATCCGTAAGGCATTCAACTTCACCTCACTTTACCTTTAGTCATTACTAACATATGTAAGTGAGGGTTCTTCCGTATGGGCTTTTTTCAATTTTGTTGTGTGTTTGTCCAATTGAACAGATCCAGGGTCAAATTCCCTTCACTGTCTGCCTGGGCCAGGAATACTGATTCGAAA
Source organism: Bacillus sp. BKU_1 (assembly GCA_051294195.1). Lineage (GTDB taxonomy): Bacteria > Bacillota > Bacilli > Bacillales > Bacillaceae_B > Rossellomorea. The sequence continues at coordinate 1,607,660 of CP193985.1, forward strand.
TCAAGCTTCCTTTTCAACAGCTCCTTTAACAGCCATGGCTTATCAAATCCAACGGCCTTCAGTGCTGCTTCATCAATTTTCCCATCAATAATGACTGCCTGCGGTGGTGTGGACCTTTGAAAAACAGACAGAACATCTTCCTTTACAAGCGGCTGTTTCTCTTTTTTAAGCATCACACTCAGGTCACCATTTGTATCCAGCGTGGCAAATTCGACATCCGCCGCCCTGAAGACATCTTTTTTCCGCAATTGTTCAAGCAGTTCATCTACGGAATATTTTTCTTTGCGCAATGCTTTTTCATCGATTTGTCCATCTTTAATAAAAACAGAAGGCTTACCTTCTGCAAATCTCCTGAATCTGCTGCTTTTTAGAGAGATGAAAGAGAACAAAAACGGGAATGAAAACCATAAAAGGATACTCATAAGGCCTTCACTGAGCGGGAGGCCAAGATCCATGGAAAGGGTACCCGCAATGCTTCCGACGGTGATACCTGTTATATACTCGAAAAATGATAATTTGGACAGTTGTTTTTTCCCAAGAAGCTTTGTAATAAAGAACAGCGAAAGAAGGATAAATGAACTTCTGGCTGCAACTTCTAAATATTCCGGCATCTTATACACCCCCTGCTATCCCTTCGGTTTAAAAAGGAGAGCCCCGATGAAACCAAAAACAATTGCTGCTGAAATGCCTGAGCTTGTTACTTCAAACATCCCTGTCAATACGCCCACAAGTCCATGCTCCTGTGATTCCTGCATGGCGCCGTTAACAAGGGCATTTCCGAAGCTGGTTATCGGGATTGTTGCCCCTGCCCCTGCAAAATCGATCAGCGGCTCGTATAATCCAAAACCCGAAAGAATAGCCCCGGCTACTACGAGCAGGCTCAATGTATGGGCCGGGGTCAATTTTGCCACATCAAACATCAGCTGTCCGATGACACATATGATTCCTCCGATAACAAACGACCAAAAGAACATGGCTATCATGATTACTACCTCCCTATCCTATAAAAATTCAATGGAAACGGCATGTGCAATACAAGGGATCGTTTCTCCCTGCTGGAAGGTCAGTGGCGAGAGCAGGGCGCCTGTTGCGACTACCAGAATTTTCTTATACGTACCTTTTTTCATTTCGTTCAACAGATGCCCGTAAAGGACAGTGGCTGAACACCCAGGTCCGCTTGCCCCCGATTGAACAGGCTGTTCTTCTCCATAAATGAGGAGTCCGCAATCCTTATACTTCTGTTCAGTCAAGGTGTATCCGTTTTCTTTCATCAGCTCCATTGCCGTCTGTCTTCCAATGGATGCAAGATCACCGGTTACGATTAAATCGTAATATGAAGGGTCTCTTCCCAGATCCCGAAAATGGCCGGTCATCGTGTCTGCTGCTGCAGGAGCCATAGCGCCCCCCATATTAAAGGGGTCTGATAATCCCAGGTCGATGACTTTCCCGATTGTAGCGGATGTCACCCGGGGCGCTGGAGTTGTGACAGCAGCACCATTTCCGACTACTGCATATCCTGCTCCTGTTACCGTCCATTGTGCAGTCGGGGGCTTTTGCCCGCCGTACTCAGTCGGATAGCGGAATTGTTTTTCAGTTGCAGAATTATGGCTTGAGGCGCCGGTGACCACTTTCTCCGCCCCTTGATGATTGACCAGAAAAGCGGCAAGGGCCAGCCCTTCCATTGAAGTTGAACACGCTCCGAACAATCCGAAATATGGAAATGCAAAGGTGCGTGCAGCAAAGCTTGAAGGAGTTATCTGGTTGATCAGGTCTCCGGTCAGAAAAAATTGAATCTCTTCTTTTTGCAGGTTTTGTTTGTCCAGTGCAATCTGCACTGCATCCTCGATAAGAGTTCGATTTGCTTTTTCATATGAGTCTTGCCCCATCCATAAATCATCAAAAAAACGGTCAAAGTCACCAGACAGTTTACCCTGTTCTTCGAATGGGCCTCCCACAACGCCAGTTGATAAAATCGCAGGCTGCTTGTCGAAAATCCATGATCTTCCTCCTTTAAGCATTAAATCAACCCCCACTGGATTAATAATGTCTTGATCAGCGCCACAACGAAAGCTGCAAAAACACCGAAGACAATGACAGAGCCTGCCAGTTTAAATATATTCCCGCCGACACCAAGTACATAGCCTTCTGTTTTATGTTCAATCGCCGCTGATATGACTGCATTGCCAAATCCCGTTACCGGCACTGCGCTCCCTGCACCCCCGAATTGTCCGAGATGATCGTAGAGGCCGAATCCAGTCAGAAGCATGGCGAAAAAGACCATAGTAGCAACTGTCGGATTACCGGCAGTCTGCTCGGTGAAATTAAAAAAATAAATATAGAAATAACTTACTGCCTGCCCGACCAGGCAAATGGCTCCGCCTACAAAGAATGCCTTTATCACATTTTTTAACAGCGGCCTTTTTGTTTCATATCGTTTTTCAATTTTTTCATATTTCTTCTGTTCGGGGGTTTTGGGTGTCTTTCCCACAATGAATCCCTCCTACGTCTTTTCCTTCTGAAGCTTTATGATGTCCTTGAACTCTTTTTCAGCTTCTTTCTTTGATATCGTTTTCTGCTGGATTTTTTCTTTTAAGCGGACCGTTTCCAGAAAGATTTTGTAATCGCTTGATAAGATGAAGTCTTCACCGGGATGCTTATCTTCAAGTAATTTTTCCATATCCTTTTCTATTTTTTTCATCTTAAAACGCTGCAGATGCTTTACTTTGTAAACGACCAGTGTTTGTTCCTTACTTTGAATTACGGCTACATCATAAAGTTCCTTCTTCTCAGCCAATTCTTTTTTAATCGCATGGCCAAAGCTGTCCGTTTCTGGATGATCCACCAGTTCAACAGGCTCCGGGTCTGTTGTCTTCAAGAGAGCGATTTTACTCTCATCTCCATCTTCTTTGTTGGAGCAGCCTGCAATCATTAAGAGGCTGATGATTCCTGCCAGTAAATATTTTTTCATACACGATCCCTCTTTTTTGTTTATCATCATTCTTTATTTTTTTCTTAAAGTCAGATTTTATGTCAAAAAAAAAGACTGCTCTTAAAGAGCAATCTATTTTTTCTTTGATTTCGACCCGCAGCCGCAGCCGCCTTTTTTCTTTTTATTTGATTGGGGATTTGTTGATTTAATCACGTTATCTATAGAGATTTTTTTCAATTATATTGCCTCCTTTTGCATATGGATGTTTCATTATATGTAAAAGAAAGCGTGCTTGTTTCCACTAATTACCTACACTGATTCTCTATTCCAGTACTGTACGGCAGCTTCGATGATCGCTGCCACACCGGCAACAGCAAGAAAAGTGATGAGTGGACCGAATATGAATGGAAACAGCAGATAACCGCCGTATAAGAACAAGCTCACCCAGATTCCTGTGCACCAATAACAGGACAGCAGCTGACCAACAAAACCTTTCAATCCAGCCGTTTTCGGTATGAGATAGATTGCTTCCTCCCCATCCTCCATTTCTTTCACTTCATCAAAAAAGGGAGCCCTCATCCGTTCTGTTATTTTATCGAAGACAATCAGATGCGTCATCCGAAAGATGGCAAAACCAAGGGCCAGAAGCTGTACCAACGTTAAATCCATTTAAGACCGCCCTTTCTATGATTGTAAATATATACAAGCCCAAATTTTTAAAAGAGGGCAGATGTCCGTTACCTAATTGCCTACGCGACAATATGTTAGTAATGTAAATGAAATTTATTTTAAGGAGGAACTTTATATGGGTTGCGGAAGAGATAAAGATTTTGGAAAAAAAGATCTCGGCTGTGTGTGTCAGGCTGTTCGCGCTATCAAGGACATTCAAGATGCTGGTGACGAATGCAACGATTGCCGCCATGACTGCTTCCTTGAGCCGCTGGGTGCGATGGTCAGCCCGACAAATCGCGTAAATACCCGAGTGTTCAAGCTCTATCTAAAAAACGGCGACACCTTCAAAGCACACATCAAAGGCAAACCTTGGAAATCACCTTTTTTCCGGGTTAAAGATATCTTCGATAACTGCTGTGCCACATTACAAGTATTGAAACCAGAACACCTTTGTGACAGCGAAGGCGATCTTGATGAAGAGGGCATGAGAACCGAGTGGGAAGTGACAGGTGACTGTATCACTGTTGACCTGGATTGCTTCTGTGCCATTCAATGCATCAAAGACGTTTATGTTGACTTATGTGAAGACTGATAAGTCAGCGTTAAGCATGTAAAAGCCAGCCGGGAACCCCCGTCTGGCTTCTTTTAATGCAAGCCGATCATTTTGATTGATTTCAATGAGTCCTTAGCAACCTCTACTTCCTCACCGCGGAAGGTTTTTATTTTTATTGCTGTTTCGGACATCGTGGTGAGTATGCCTTTATAGGTATCATGATCGGTACTGAATTCACACGGGAATGGTACTTTGCCGTTGATGCTCGCATTAATGTATTCAAGTTTTTCCTCCAGGCTCAATTCCTTGAAAGGCGGAAGCCTCCTGAAAGCTTGCGTTGGGGGCCGGGAATCCTCCCGGGCAGCCTCAGGGGCCGGCGTGGTTTCTTTAGCAATTTCAGATACCCCGGATACCGGTGGTGAAGTTGATACACCAGAGTCAAATTTTTGACTGTCAGTTTTGTTTTCGATCGGTCTTGCCGGTTTCACTTCTTTTTTCTCTTTCCGTTTTGACGAACGATAGACCACCTGCATATTCCCTTTTACTTCCTGCAGCTTTGGCTGCTGAATGTATAACAGCGGTTCCTTATTCGATGACTTATCTTTTTTCATGAAGTACACCTCCAATTCTTCTCCACTTTTATATGTATGCAAATGGTGCATGTCAGTTTCATTTTCTGGGTAAAAAACCGCCGGGAACCCGGAAATTTGAGTTAGATGGCTGGGTTTTGGGGATGGGGGGTTATATGCAGTGATGAGGGTGATGGATTTGATAATTTGATGGTTTTATACTGGATTATCCTTCATCGATCCGGTTTTATTCAGCTTGCTAAAGCGGCATTTTACATCGGATGGAGGGAATCTTTCGTTTTTGGTCATTAATCTTCGAATTCCTGCCTGTATTCTATGAATTTTCACCATTAATCTTTTCATTTTCCGCTTTAATCTTTCGGTTCTGCAAATAATTCAGTCAAATGTAAAAAATATAGAAATCCCCTGCCCGCATTCATCCATATTACAAAACCTTGGAAATAAGTAAAAAATCCCGCCGGCACTAATGCCGGCGGGATTAATTGTTGAATAAATCTTACCCAAGGATATGGTAGCCGGAATCGACGTGGAGGTTTTCCCCGGTGATTCCCCTTGAAAGGTCGCTGAATAGGAATACGGCTGTATCTCCTACTTCTTCCTGTGTTGTATTGCGTCGCAGAGGTGCACGCTCTTCGATTTCTTTAAGGATGGAGTTGAAATCCCCCACTCCTTTAGCGGAAAGGGTGCGGATCGGGCCGGCAGAAATCGCATTGACACGGATGCCGTGCTTCCCAAGGTCACTGGCAAGGTATTTAACGCTTGCTTCAAGCGACGCCTTTGCTACACCCATGACATTATAGTTCTGCATGACGCGTTCGCCGCCCAGATACGTCATGGACACAATGCTTCCACCTTCAGTCATTAAATCCTTCGCTGCCTTTGCCACTGCAGTGAGTGAATAAGAACTGATATTATGCGCGAGAAGGAAACCGTCTCTCGTCGTATTCATATAGTCCCCGGCAAGCTCTTCTTTATTTGCAAATGCGATGCAGTGTGCAAGGCCGTGAATCACGCCCACTTCTTCTTTTATTGAAGAAAAGCATTTGTCGATGTCTTCATCACTCGTTACATCACATGGGAAGAAAAGAGACTCTTCTCCGCCTTCCAATGTTCCTGCAAGATCTTTCACACCTTTTTCAAAACGTTCCCCAGCATATGTAAATACCACCCGTGCACCTGATTGGTGAAGTGAACGCGCAATCCCCCAGGCGATACTTCTTTTATTGGCAACCCCCATAACAACATATGTTTTGCCTGCTAATGAAAGAGTCATAGTTATCCTCCTATTATTACAAGTTATTAGTACCTGATACTAATTCTACATGAAACAACAAAAAAAGAAAAGGATCATTTCAATGATATCTTTCTTTTAGTCTCTTGTATTTGATGGATATGACGGTCTTCGTGCCTCCCGAGAAGCTCGAGGACCTGCCATACCGGCATGATTCCAAATCGATGATGATCCATTGTCTTCCCTGTAAGCGTGTCTTCTGTATGCCCCTCCAGTAATTGGTCAGTCAACCTTCTTGATGTTTGCAGGGCTGTCATTAACTGCTCCCTTGTTTGAGGTTCTTCCGGCGGATCGATGGGTGCCTTGAGTTTTTTATTTTTATCATCAAATACACTTAAATCGACCTCTTCCCCTCCAGTTCCCTTCCCGCCTTCTGCAGCTTCGAGCGCGAGTTTCATAAAGCGTGTCTCTGCACCCGCCAAATGAAGGATGATTTGCGCCACGCTCCACTCATCCGCTGCCGGTTTTTCGTTCAGCTCTTCGAATGTCAGACCTTCGAAACTTCCTACAAGCTTCTCTCTAATGTCTTTTACTCTCGTTTCCCACATTTCAGACCATCTCCTTATCATTCTGTATATGTAACTTATTAGGTATTCACTATCGAAAATCCTTTTTTCAAGAAAAAGTAAAGGCCCTCCGGTGTCTCCGGAGAGCCTTTTTTATAGACTAACAATACTCACAGAATTCTAGTTCGCGTTTTAGTTCATCTACATATTCCTTAGAGCCGGTAACGATCAACCGGTCATTCATAAGAAGTTCTGTATCACCGTGAGGGACAATGGAATCTTTGCCCCTGAAAATCCGGACGAAAATGACATCCCCTGTAAACGGGAATTTTCTTAATGTCATCCCTTCAAACTGGCTGTTTAGCATCTTGATTTCATAAAGCGACATTTCCTGGTTCGTAAGGATATTCATCACGGATGGAGATTCGATCATTGCTCTTAACAACGCCTTTGTTGAAAGGAATACCGAGTAAACTTCAATTCCTTGTTCCTTGAGTGATTCATGAAGATCGGGGCTTTCGACACGAACGATGACCCGCTCCACTCCTCTTTCTTTTGCTTCGACTGAAAGAGTGGCATTTGCTCCTTCATCTCCTGTTGAGATCACTAGAATATCGGCTTCAAATATGCCGAGATCATCCAGGGTATCAAGTTCATAATCTTCTATTTCATTGATGGTGAATAATGAATCTGCTATATTTTTATCCGATTTATCCTGAACGGTGTGGTAAAGCGTCGAATCGTAAAGGGACGATTGAAGCTCCCTTGAAGCAGGCAATGTCATTTGATTCGCTCCAAGGAACACGACGCTCAATTTTTTTTCAGCTGCACTTTCCCGCGGGAAGAGCTTCTTAAAGACAATTGGTGTAATGATACAGGCAATGACGGCCACAAGGATCAATGTCCCGCTCATTTGAGGCGTAATGATTTCCATCCTCTCAGCAATCTTAGCTGCGGCAATCACCAGTGAAAGGGTGGACGTCAGCAGAAAGGCAGATGCAAGAGTCGTCTTGGTATCGTACCACCTTTTCAGGAGGTACACAGGAAGAAGCTTTGAAATTAAGAAAGCCACCAGGAGAAGCGGGATCAGCATCAGCATTTTTTTATCGCTGAGCATCGATTGCAGATCGAGTTCCACTCCAACCATAACGAAAAAGATCGGGATGAGAAAACCATAACCGAAGGAATCCAGTTTCTGGACCATTTCCTGATTAGGAGCCAGTAGTGATACCAATACCCCGGCAAGGAACGCTCCAAGGATATTTTCCGCTCCGACGGTTTCAGACACCGCTACGAGCAGAATGATCAGTGTAAAAACTGCCCTCGTCCCGATCTGAACCGTACCCGTTGACAGGCTTTTGATGAAATTGTTGTTTTTCATGCGCTTGCCCAACAGGTATAGAACGACCCCTACACCAAACAGTACAAGCAGCAGCCACATGCTGCCATGTCCTTCACCATATAGGGAAACAAATACAGCAAGCAGGATCATGGTGACAAGGTCTGCTATGACGGCGATCAGTAAGATGATCTGTCCGATGGCCGTCTTTGAAATCTGTGCTTCCTTGAGAGTGGGGACGACCACCCCCAATGAAATGGTCGATATGATCAAGGTCATAAGGAAAGCATTCTCTATCAGTCCAAAAAGGACGAATAAATAGGACAATCCAAGAGACACAAAGAATATGCCTATGAATATGATGGTTGCCACCAACAGCCGGTTCGGCTCTTCCTTTCCGCTCGGAAGGATTTCTTTCTTGGCCTTACTATTCGAAAATGCCTTGAAATCAATTTCCAATCCGCTTAAAAACATCAAAAAGATGAATCCGAACGTGGATAAGGTTTCAAGCCACATATCCTGATGCACCAGGTCGAATCCACTTTTCCCGATCACTAGTCCCATGATGATTTCGGCAATGACCACAGGGATAAAATTCAGTTTAAAACGATGCAGCAGTATCGGCGTCAAAAAAGCGACGATGATCACAATCACCAGTGACGTTACAGAAGCATGCTGTTCCATCATACTCTCCCCCTTTTCTTTCTATATAAGGTAATTTAAAAATAACGTAGCAAGCCCCAAATAGATCAGGGTGCTGATGATATCGTTGATTGTCGTGATGAATGGGCCCGAGGCTACGGCGGGGTCGACTTTCAGCTTATGCATGAATAGAGGAACAAGGGTGCCTGCCAATGTAGCAACAAATAAAGAAATAAAGACTGAAACCCCGACAAGCATACCGAGGAATAAAGTACCTTTCCACACATAAACAATGAGACTTACAACGATTCCGCAAGTCGTCCCGGTTATGAGACCTGTTCCTGCTTCGCGAATGACAAGGGAAAGTTTGCTTTCTTTCTCCAAGTCCCCAGTTGCAATCCCGCGTACTGCAACAGCCAGTGCCTGTGTCCCTGTGTTTCCTGCCATCCCTGCTATAAGCGGGATGAAAACGGCCAGAATGGCAACTTTATCGAGCGTTGCTTCGAATCGGCCGATGAGGTTTGCCGTGATCATGCCGAGAAATAATAATGCGATCAGCCACGGCAGACGTTTCTTAGCCGCGTTGAAAGGGTTTCTGTCAATGGAATCCAAGTCGGCGATACCGGCAAGTTTTGAATAGTCATCAGATGCCTCTTCTTCCATGACATCCATGATATCATCGACTGTTATGATCCCGAGAAGATGATGCTGGAAGTCTACAACCGGCAAGGCAAGGAAGTCATAGTCCTTCATTTGTCTTGCAACGGCCTCCTGGTCCTCGCTCACCCCTACTGCCATGACCCTTTCACTCATGATTTCAGAGATCATGACGTCATCATGACTGATGATAAGATCCCTCAGTGAAATGACCCCGACGAGCTTCTTATCATCGTCAACCACATAAATATAATAAATGGTTTCTGCATTCGGGGCTTCGTTCTTAAGGATATACATGGCAGATCTGACCGTCTGATTTTGTGAAATGGCCACAAACTCGGTCGTCATGATACTTCCTGCAGTGTATTCTTCATAATGAAGGAGTTCTTTGATTTCTTTGGCCGATTCGTCATCCATGATGGTAAGATAGCTTACAACCTGTTCTTTATCAAGTTCATTCAATACGTCGACTGCGTCATCAGCATACATGTTAGCTAACATTTCTGCTGCATATGACGGGTTCATTTCTGCAAGTAACTCCTGATAATCTTCTTCATCTATATCCAGGCTTTCGAATAGCTCAGCCATTTCTTCCGGAGAGAGATAATGGTAAAGCCTGATTCTCAGTTCGTCTTCCACTTTGGAAAAGAATTTTGCCTGATCATAGGAGTGTAACTGTGTGAATTCAGACCTGAACAAATCTAAATCTTCCTGCCTGAGGGCTCTAATGAGAAGCTCTTCATCATACATTTCTTTGTCTTGCTTTTCTTTTTCATTATTATGTTCTTTGACCGCTTCTTCCATTAAGGCTCACCCTCCTCTTTATGTTAATCTCATATAGTCGTAATAATACTAGCAAAACTTCTTGAAATTGTCTTGCATGAACCGGAGGATCGGCTTTGGTAAAATTGCCAAATGTCCTCTTATTGAATAAATACACCCGGTTTTTCAAACACTGAACCATTAATATGTCATAAAACGAATGAAATGAAAAGAAAAAAGTTTCCCATTAACAGAAGGAAGTGACAATATGAAAATTGATGTAATCGGGGATGTACACGGGTGTTTTGACGAATTCCACAGGCTTACTGAAAAACTCGGCTATGATTGGGAATCCGGTCTCCCCCGCCACCCGGAAGGACGAAAACTTGCTTTTGCCGGGGATTTGACCGACCGCGGCCCCCACTCTCTAAAAATGATCACGATCGCCGCTTCCCTGCATCGTGAAAAAGGAGCTTACTATGTCCCGGGGAATCACTGCAATAAACTTTACAGATATTTTCTGGGGAACAATGTGAAACTCCTCCACGGTCTTGAAACGACAACGGCAGAATTAAGCGCTCTTACAGAAAAAGAAAGAATGAAGTTCAGGAACTCATTCATAGAGTTATACGAATCTTCCCCCTTGTATGAGGTCCTTGATGAAGGAAAATTGATCATCGCTCATGCCGGGATTAAGGAAGAATATATAGGAAGGAATGACAAACGTGTAAAAACATTCGTCCTATACGGCGACATAACAGGCGAAGTGAACGAGGACGGCACTCCGGTAAGAAGGGATTGGGCAATGGAATACAAAGGCAGGGCATGGATCATCTATGGACATACCCCTGTCATGAAACCAAGGAAGATAAATAATACGGTGAACATCGATACAGGGGCTGTATTCGGAGGGGAATTGACGGCATTCAGATACCCTGAAATGGTAGTAGTGAGCGTGCAGTCAACGATGCCATTTGTAAAAGAAAAATTCAGGACTTTTCCCGGGTAAAGGTAAACATCCCCTGTGCCGGTCAACACAGGGGATCGTTCATTTCTTCAGAGACCAAAACTGACAAAGCTTCTCTGATATCATTTGCAAGCGGGCTGACAAATCCCATCTCTTGCTCTTTCATTGGATGGAAAAACGAAAGGGTTTTACAATGAAGCGCCTGGCGCTTTATGTGTTTTACATCCCCTCCATATAAATCGTCCCCGAGGAGGGGGTGTCCGGCCGATGCCATATGCACCCTGATCTGGTGAGTCCTTCCAGTGAAGGGCTTTACGGACAGATGGACAGCTCCAGGATATTGTCTGATAACCTGAAATCCGGTCTTCGCATATTGACCATCAGGCCGGACTTCCCTTTCGATGATACTTGTTTCTTTCCGTCCGATCGGCTTGTCGATGACTCCTTGTGTAGTGGTCATCACCCCTTCAGCAAGCGCTTCATAGGTCCTCTTCACTTTCCTTTCCTGATGTTGCAGGGAGAACAGATGATGTACATGCCGATGTTTCGCCACAAGTACCAGGCCGGATGTATCACGGTCCAGCCGGGTTACGATATGAACGGCAGATGCCAGGTCGAGTTCTTTGTAATAACCGGCAATCCCGTTTGCAAGACTTTCCGTCGGATGTTCTTTTGCAGGGATTGAGTACATCCCCGATGGTTTATCAACCACGAGGATATCACGGTCTTCATAGATGATTTCGAGCGGTATGGACTGGGGGATTAATTTCCGGCTCCCTGTTTCAGGAGGGAAGTCCAGCTTGACCTTGTCGCCCTGAATTAAAGGATGACGGACATTTACTTCCCTTTCATTCACTAAAATCGAACCGCCTTCGAATTTGACCGATGTGAGGGTCCGTTTGGAAATGTTTTGATCCACAAGGAATTCGCGCAGGAGTTTCCCTTCATAAAGAGAAGGGACGCTCCACTCGATCGAGTACCCTTTACTCATCTGCCACGAATGAATCATGCACCCTCTTCCAGAACGGGAAGGGACGGAAGCGGGCAAATCGGATTTTCTCATCTGCAACACGGTATTGGATCGATTTAACATCTTTGTGGAGAAGCGACAGATGGTCGATCGTCACCAGAAAGTCAGGGCCGTTGACTGGCTTCAGCATACACGTATGATGGGCCGGCAGGATAAGCGGCGAACCGATCGTACGGAAAACCCTATTATTGATCGATGCCATTTCTGCAAACTGGATTGCGGGCAGTGAAGGATGGATGATGGCGCCCCCCAATGCTTTATTGTAAGCAGTGCTTCCTGACGGAGTGGATAAACATAATCCATCCCCTCTGAAACGTTCAAAATGCTGCCCCCTGATTTCAACATCCATGACGAGGGTGCCTTCCACACTTTTTACTGTAGATTCATTCAAAGCCAAATAACGCGTCTCTTTCCCCCCGTGCTGATAACGGATGATTGTCTCCAGCAGGGGATATTCGATCACTTGATAAGGTGTTTTAGCAATGGCTATGACCAGCTTTTCGATTTCTTCGGGAACCCAATCTGCATAAAATCCAAGGTGTCCCGTATGTACCCCTACGAAGGCAGTCTTATCAAGCCTTGAACGATAGCGGTGAAAGGCGTAAAGCAATGTCCCGTCCCCGCCTACCGAAATGACGATATCCGGCTGATCTTCGTCATATATCAAATTGAAATCCTGTAAATACGTTCTCATTTTATGCATCAGCGTATTGGACTTTGAATCTCCCTTTGATGTAATGGCAAACTTCATGTTGATTGCCCCCCTTCGTCTCATTGTTTATGAATTCGTTTATCAATCGGACCGCTTCCCCTTTTATCTTTTTCCATCTTGTTGGTGAAAATGGCCTGTGCCTCCTGGATTTCTTCCCGGATCAAGCTCATTTCTTCGTCAAGCCGAAAAGCTGCTTCTGCCGCACGCTGAAGGCGCATCTGGATTCTTTCGGGAAATTGGCCGCTGTACTTATAATTCAAAGAATGCTCAATCGTCGCCCAAAAATTCATGGAAAGTGTCCGGATTTGAATTTCGACAAGGATGTTTTTTTCTCCCCGGATCGTCTGCACCGGATAATCCACGACGACATGATAAGACCTGTAGCCGCTGGGCTTTTTATTCGTCACATAATCCCTTTCTTCAATCACTTTGAAATCCCTGCGTGCGCGGAGGCGCTCCACCACTGTATGAATGTCTTCAACAAACTGACACATCATCCGGAGACCGGCGATATCCTGCATCTCTGTCCCGATATCGGATAATGCAATCCCTTTTTGATTGGCCTTATCCAATATACTGGCGATCGGCTTGACCCTTCCTGTTACAAATTCAATCGGGGAGTGAGTCTGCTGGAATTCATATTCGCCCCGCATCCCCTTAAGTTTCACTTTAAGTTCTTCCACTGCCTGCTTGTAGGGTGCTAAAAATTCTTCCCAATGATTCATTGCCTCACCTCACCTGAAACATCCCATGATTTTTCTGAACGGAATCAATCGATGAATGCAGTTTCAACCTTCTTAACCATTTCGTCACCGTAATTCCCGTTTCCTTCTATATTACTGATCAAATAGTCGAGCTCTTCGTGAAAACCTTCCAGTTCAAACGATTCTTCCTTGCTTATTACAATGACGCGCGACTTTTCTTTCAATGCTTTTTTCAATTGTCCCCATAATGACTCATCCAGGTATAAATAAACAAATTCTTCTTCATTTTCTGCCAGATAAACGAAAGCGAATCTGTCAGAATCAGCAATGATCTGACCGGCCGGTTTGATTCCTTTGATCAAATCCTTCTGTTCGGTATGTAAGTGTAAAACACCATCTTCAAATTTTGATTCATTAAATTCAATGATTTTTCTCATGGCTATTTCATCCTTCCTTAAAACAATCAGTTATATTTTATCATAAGAGTGGATTTTCATCTAAACATTGAAGTTCCTTTCGTGAAAAGGGATAATAAAATTACTAAGTAATGAAAGGATGCTCCATTTGGCACAAGAGATTGAAATCGAATTTAAGAACCTCCTGACAAAAGAAGAATACATGAAGATGATACAGCAGTTTTCAGTAAAAGACACAGATTTCATGGTGCAGGAAAATCACTACTTTGATACACCCGGCTTTCAGTTGAAAGAAAGGCAGTCTGCCTTGAGGGTCCGTCAAAAGGAGGGAACCTATACCCTGACGCTGAAGACTCCGGTCACCGATGGTTTGCTGGAAACGAACCAAAGACTTTCTGCCGTACAAGCTGAAGAGCTTTTAGATCACGGCATCTTTCCTGACGGAGAAGTGAAAGATTTTCTCTTGAATCTCGGGGCATCTGTATCTTCGCTCTGCTGCTTTGGTTCATTAAGGACAAAAAGGGCTGAACTGGCTTATCGGGGCGGGCTGCTCGTCTTTGATGAAAGCTCTTATTTTGACAAGGTCGACTACGAACTCGAGTATGAAGTAAAGGACTTTAAAGAGGGAGAAAAAATCTTCTTTAATTTCTTAAAGGAAATAGGGATACCAATAAGGGAAACTGAAAATAAAATCAAACGTTTTTACAGAGAAAAAGTTAGGCGGGAATCTTAAAACAACTCACTTTTCTTCCGATATTATAGAAAACACCTCTAAAAGAGACAGGAGCAGTTAGGAATGAATGTTCAACAAATCAAAACAATGATGGAACTGCAGGCAATGAATAAATTGGGGTCGGTTTCCTCGTTAGGCACTGCCGGGCAGAGTAATCAATTATTTCAACAGCTATTCAACCAAGCTTTAAACAACCAGGGAAATATGCAGACGTCACCAGATGCACTCGGTACTGTAAAGAGCCTGTTTGAAACACATTCTGCATTTATGGTTTCCAAACCGCCCGTGTCGCTTACCGGACTTAATAAAAAGGATGACAAGACCCCCACTGCAATAGATGATATTATCACGAAAGCCGCCGATAAGTTTCAGCTTCCGAAAAAGCTGATTCAGGCAGTCATTCAGCAGGAGTCTGGTTTCAATCCGGATGCCGTGAGTCCTGCCGGGGCTTCAGGTTTGATGCAGCTGATGCCTTCTACCGCCCGCGGCCTTGGTGTGACAAATATTTTTGATCCAGGGGAGAATGTTTTTGCAGGTACAAAATATTTAAGGCAGATGCTTGATAAATATAACGGAGACATCAATTTGGCGCTTGCAGCATATAATGCCGGCCCGGGGAATGTCGATAAATACAATGGTATCCCCCCTTTCAAGGAAACGAACGCTTACGTCAAGAACGTGACCACTGCTTTTTATGCATGAATAACTTAGATGGAAGACCTGCTGAGACAGCAGGCTTTTTTATTTTCCTGTTATTCTTTCATCCTTACTTCCATGCCGGGATAGCCTGAAACATTCTGGCAACACTAACTTTACCGATTCTACTGCCATCAAGCCGATTTGTTTGAGATATACAAGAATGCTTGCTAGAATAAACTTACATTCTAAGTAAAAAGGAGTCCTTCTTATGGTCGAGAAACCGAAAATGCCTTATAACTTAATCGGCGAAAAGAAACTCTCCATGCTCGTTGATGCATTTTATAGTAGAGTGTCCAGGCATGATTTGCTTGCACCTATTTTCCCGGAAGATTTAACAGAGACGGCCCGTAAGCAAAAGCAATTCCTGACCCAATATTTAGGCGGCCCCCCTCTATATACTGAAGAACATGGACATCCAATGCTGCGTGCAAGGCATCTCCCTTTTCCGATTACGGAAGAGAGAGCAAAAGCATGGCTTGGCTGTATGCATGACGCAATGGATGAAGTGGAACTTGAGGGCCCGGTGCGTGAGGACTTTTTTCACAGACTTGTCCTGACAGCACATCATATGGTCAATACGGAAAAACCGGAGAGAACCAGCATTGACTAGTTTATATCATTCAAGCCCTCTCAATTCTTGCGGAGCAGAAAAGAAACCACTGGAAATATATATGTTTGTTGATCCTTTGTGTCCGGAATGCTGGGCATTAGAGCCCATTTTAAAAAAGCTGAGGATTGAATACGGCCAATACTTTCGTATCCGCTATATATTAAGCGGTCAGCTTTCATCGTTAAATATCGCGACAAAACGGAAGCAGGAAGACCTTGCCCAGCAATGGGAGAAAACGGCCAGCCGTTCAGGGATGTCATGCGATGGAAGTTTATGGCTCGACAATCCGATCGATTCACCTTATATCGCTTCTTTCGCTATCAAGGCGGCTGAATTGCAGGGAAAACATTCTGGTATACGTTTTTTACGTTTTCTGCAGGAACGGGTGTTTCTCCAGAAGCAGGATATTTCGAATTTCGATGTACTAAAGGAATGTGCTGAGGAAGCAAAGCTTGATCTCAATGAATTCATGAATGATATCCACTCTTACTCCGCCTCTAAAGCATTTCAATGCGACGTGAAGATAACGACTGAAATGGAAGTGGATGAAATCCCTACCCTTGTCTTTTTTAATGAAAATATTGAGGATGAAGGATTAAAGGTTACAGGATTATATTCGTATGATGTTTACGTTCATATCATTGAAGAGATGCTGACAATCAAACCGGAGAAAAAACCCTTGCCTACTCTTGATGATTTCATGAAACACTACCGTTTTGTAGCATCCAAAGAAATTGCTGTAGTATACGATTTGTCCATTGAAGAAGTGGAAAAACAAATGAAGAAGTGGATCTTGCAGCAGAAAGTGAAAAGGATCCCCGCCAAGTACGGGACTTTTTGGAGATACATTGCTGATTAATTATTTTAGTATAGCAAAACAGGAAAAACCGATGTTGTTTCCAACATCGGTTTTTCTATACGAACAAAGGGGATGGGAGAAATTTTTCACGGTCAAACAAAGGGGTATATGTTTGC
The DNA here is from genome assembly GCA_051294195.1 of Bacillus sp. BKU_1. Lineage (GTDB taxonomy): Bacteria > Bacillota > Bacilli > Bacillales > Bacillaceae_B > Rossellomorea. The sequence goes on from CP193985.1 coordinate 1,624,447, forward strand.
TTGTGATCAACTTCACACTGATAATATATCATGTATGAACTTGTATTGGCAAGTTGTTTGTATGGTATTTCACAATATTGTCAAAATCCAAGAATGAACTTCTTCGGCTTGTCATATAGTGGTATAAACCCCCGGAGGAGGCACTGTCATGACACCCAGCCTGAAATTTGTAATTTTAATCGTATTGATCATTTTCAGCTTCATCATTCATATTCTCGGATTGATGAACCTGATCCCGCTTCTCATAACAGCCCCCATACTTTTCCTGTCACTGTTGATATTTTTTTATTCCATTGGGAACAGGAAGCGATTCAGGGGATTCAAGTCATAAAAAGGGAGGTGCCAAACAGGCATCCTCCCCTTTCTTACTGCTATTAAATGTATAGCTTTAATAATAGAAATACTCATATTCAGAGCCCTGCCCCTCGGGGACGTTCCGGTTCTCTTGCCCCGTCGAATCAAGAGCGCTGCCGCGGCTGAACGGGCCGCTATTGAAGCTTCTCCAGTAATTCTTCCATTTCATTCAGTTTTTCTTCAAATACTTTACATGCTTCCTCGACCGGCTTGGAGGTCGTCATATCGACTCCTGCCTTTTTCAATACTTCAATCGGATAATCTGAGCTTCCTGCTTTAAGGAATTCGATATATCTTTCAACGGCTGTGTCCCCCTCTTCAAGGATCTGCTTGCTTAATGCCGTGGCTGCAGAGAATCCGGTTGCATATTGATATACATAATAGTTGTAATAGAAATGAGGAATGCGCGCCCACTCAAGACCGATTTCCTCATCGATTGAGATGTCTTCCCCAAAGTATTTCTTATTGAGTGCGTAATATTCTTTTGTTAGGAAATCAGAAGTCAAAGCTTCCCCTTCCTGGGCTTTCTTATGGATCAAGTGCTCGAATTCTGCAAACATCGTTTGACGGAACACAGTACCCCTGAATCCTTCTAAATAATGATTTAGTAAATATAGGCGTTTCTTTTCATCATCTATCGTGTTTAATAGATAGTCATTCAGTAATGCTTCATTGCATGTTGATGCGACTTCAGCCACGAAGATTGAATAATGTCCATACGTATATGGCTGAGAAGATCTTGTGTAGTAGCTATGCGCGCTGTGTCCGAATTCGTGTGCCAGTGTGAATAAATTGTTTACATTGTCCTGCCAGTTCATTAGGATATAAGGGTTGGTCCCGTATGCTCCCGAGGAGTATGCACCGCTTCTCTTCCCTTTGTTTTCCACAACATCCACCCAGCGGTTATCAAATCCGTCTTTCAGGACGGCAGCATAATCTTCACCCAGCGGCTCGAGTCCTTTAAGAATCATATCTTTCGCTTCTTCATAACCGATTTCCATTTTCACTTCTTTTACCAGCGGAGTGTAAAGATCATACATATGAACGTCATCGAGTCCAAGCACTTTCTTGCGCAGTTTCACATATCGCTGCAGCAGATGAAGGTTTTTATTCACTGTATCTACCAGGTTGTCGTACACCTTCTCCGGGATATTGTTGTTCGACAGCGCCGCGTGCCGTGCAGAGTCATAGTTTCTGACGCTTGCAACAAAGTTATCCTTCTTCACAGTACCGCTGAGTGTCGAAGCAAACGTATTTTCAAATTTACCGTACGTTTCATACACCTTTTTGAATGCCTCTTCACGCACCCGTCTGTCACTGCTTTCCAGGAATCGAATAAAGCGTCCGTGGGTGATATCCACTTCTTCCCCATCTTCATCCTTTATGCTCGGAAATTCCAAATCTGCATTATTCAGCATCCCGAACGTGTTGCTTGCTGCACTGAAGACCTCCGAGGCTTGGGCCATCAGGGCTTCCTCCTCAGCTGATAATACATGCGGACGCTGAAGGTTGATCTCTTCCAGTGCGTGCTTATATTTTTTAAGTTCTTCCTTTTCATCAAGGAAACCTTTAAGCTTTTTTTCATCAATTGAAAGGATTTCAGGCACAAGATATGCAAACTTGCTTCCCAATTGGGTATATAAGCTTTTGGCACGGTCATCAAGCCCCTGATAATGTGAATTTGTGGTATCCTGATCATAGCGCATGTGAGAATATGTATAGACCCTTCCCATTCTTTCCATGATTTCATCCTGGAAGTTCAAAGCATTATAAAGTTGTTCAGCACTTTCGCTCAACGTTCCTTTAAACTCCTCGGCTTTACCCATCATTCCTTTGATTTCTTTATATTCTTTCTCCCAGGATTCATCACTTTCAAAGATATCCTCAAGCCTCCATGTCAAGGATTCCTCCACTTGATCTCTGGCTGGCAGACTTTTTGTTACTGTGTCATTTGACATATATACATCCTCCATTCTGAATCTACAGACTATTCCTTATAGTAACATTCTCTCTCAAGCACGATATTCCTGCAAGGAAACAAGCTCGTTTAGTCCTTTTTTAATATATGCTTTAGTTTAGGAAAAAAATCCCGGCTGTGCTGTTGAAATTCGTGGAAGGTTTTTGGACAGGCCCATTTAGTGTTCAAAATATAGCCTTTCCCCTTTACTTTTTGAACGATATCCAATTTTTCTAATAAGCTCAGATAATCATCGATTAATTTTTTTAAGCTGCCGTCTGCCGGATGCAGCGGCAAATTCCTGGTTACAATACTCCCTTTTTCCAGTCGGCGCTTAAAGGCCGTATAGATCATCTTCTTAGTGAAATAGGGGGATTTTTTAATTACATCATTCCAGATGAAGTATTGCCACTGAATTGTGTTAGATTTAATCAGGGTCATTTGAGGAAGGACAGGCAAGCCGATATACAGGGGTAAATAAAGAAACACGTCTCCTTCTCCATACACTTCTGACAGAAATGGGTCTCGCCGGGCGGAAGTGAAGTGTATCTTGTTATTTATCCATTTCCCCCTGAAATGATTCCAGTTCTTTAGAATGGGCGACTCCGCCGGATCAGGGGGCAAAATAGATAGGGGTATAGTAAATTTTTCAAGGGGAATCGTGATTTCTTTCGAGAAGTAAAATGAATTTGTACTTACAGGGGTGAGATGTGGAAAGAGCGTGAAAGATTTCTTTGAAGGATTAAAGTGGAGCAGGAAAAAATGGAATTCTTCTGAAAAACGGATAAATCCCTGCTGGAAACTTGTTAATCTAAGGGGAATGCCTGAAGGAAGGGGCTGGGTCAAAATCCATAAGGGGTGGATATTCTCTCTTCTATAACCTTCTGTCCTTTCCTTTATTTCCGAAAGCGGGATCGTACTGCATTGAATCTCGATTGCGACCTGCTTTCCCTGCACTGTAATGAGCAGATCCGGAATCTGCTGCAGCTCTTTTATATAATATTCAAGCTTTACATCCTGAAATACTTCTGACAACCTGTCGTATAATAGGGCTTTGCTCCATATATGGTCAGGGGTTTCCTTCTTTGCTGCGATTAAGCATGAAAGTTTGGCCGTGTGGGCAAAATGCGGGATTTTGATATTGCCGACCTTGAGGATCAAGGGGGATGAGCAGTGGGGACAGATAAAGCCTTTTGAACCTTTCTTTAAAGCAAGCAGTTCTTGTTTCGTATGAAGTATAGTCGTAAAATGACGGTTATCCATTAAAGCTGTTAACATAAAACACCTCCTCTTATTTCATTCGACACGATCCCGGAAATTCCTGCAAAAAAAGCCCAAGGATATCATTCCCTTGGGCCTATCATTATAATAATGGTGACATCAAACGGGATGTGGATTCGAGGATACGATACCCCATATGCCTTTTCTGAAATTCCTCGTGTGCAAGCTCGAAGGAATGCTCAAGATCATTCAAGTATTCGTCCACAAGCGACTGGGTACTCTTCGTTTTATAAAGGAAGGCATTTACCTCGAAATTCAAATGAAAACTTCTCATATCCATATTTGAAGTGCCGATAGAAGCCAGCTCTTTGTCGACAATGACGATTTTGCTGTGCATGAATCCCTTTTGATATTCATATATCCTCACGCCTGCTTCCAATAGTTCAGGGAAATATGACCTGGATGCATGAAATACAATCCGCTTATCGGGCTTATGCGGGACAAGCAGCCTGACATCCACCCCGCTCAACGCGGCAATTTTTAAAGCTGAGAAGATATCTTCATCAGGGATGAAATAAGGGGATGCGACCCACACGCTTTCCTGAGCGGAAGTGATCATTGAAAAAAAGATGTTTTTCAGTACACTCAGTTCATTGTCCGGGCCTCCAGCTATCATCTGCACCCCGCCATCATTGATTTCACTGACAGGGTCGGGACTGAGATAACCAGGTGTAAGGAAGTCATCATTCGTCATATAATACCAATCCTGAAGGAATATAAGCTGAAGGGTGCGGACTGCCTCACCCCTGACAAAAAGGTGAGTATCCCTCCAGAATCCAAAGCTTGGGTTTTTACCCAGGTATTCATCTCCTATATTCAGACCCCCGACAAATCCGATGCTTCCATCAATAACAATGATCTTACGATGATTCCTGAAATTAAATTTATTATTAAGAAATGGAATCTTCACCGGCCCGAACGGTACGACTTCAATCCCCGCATTTTTTAATTCCCTGATATACTGATTTGATAATTGCCATGCACCGACAGCATCGTAAAGAAACCTGACTTTCACCCCGTCCAGGGCACGTTCGATCAACACATCTTTTATCTGGTTTCCAATGTCATCATGGCGGACGATGTAATACTCCATATGAATATGATGCTTGGCTGTTTTAAGCCAGCGCATTATTTCACCAAAGGTTTCCTGCCCATTCGTCAATACTTTCGTTTCACTTGAAAAGGAGATGGCACTGTTGCCGATCCGCTGAGCGAGCTGAACATGCTTTTCCTGATAGAACCCGAACATCTCCGGATTCATATCCTTAGGACCCGGCTCGTACCTGTTGTAGGTTTCCTTATCTAATATATGCTTTTTCTTGTACATTTTCTCTTTCCTGTAATTTCTTCCGAATAATAGATAAAAGATAAAACCCAGAAAAGGAAAAGCACCAAGGACTACAAGCCAAGTAAGTGTCTGGGTTGGGTGACGATTTTCAATAAATATCAGAAAGCCAATGATGATGACTGAAAATGTAAACACCAAACTTACGTATTTAATCATACCTTCAAAGTACTGATCTAAAAAGTAAAAATAACTGAGAATGACTGCTGCGATAAATATGAGCACCTTCACCGTATTCTTCATCCGTTACACCTTCCCGTGAACTCGAAATAAACAATTAAAGCCTGTGCAGTTTATCAATGTTCTCTTGTTTTTAATATGTACCCAATAATCTTGATGCGTTCCCTGACTCGTAATAAAAAAATACCGATTTCAGGATGAAACCGGTATTTGAGCTTATGAAAAGTATGCACTTAATGTTTCGAATACATTTTGGTCGACGACGATTTTCCCATATTCCTCAAGCCGGTGAACGGTCATCCTTGACTCATCTGCGTACTCAAGCAAGATGCTCAACATATCATCGATCTCTTCTTCTGAGAAGTGCTCCTCTGAAAACTTCACATAAAGATAGTAGTTATTCTCAAAAGCCAGCAATTTTGTATCCAGATGTTCTACCGGCATTTCCTTTAATCTCTGGGATAGTGAAATGGCATCCTCAAAATCGCTGAATTTCAGGGTGAAATCCAGAGCAACTTCAGTATCCTCGTCCTGGTCCTGTTTGATTTGGAAATGCTGATCAAGCAGTTCCTCGATTCGTTCATCGACAGGAAGCTCCTTTAGTTTATCTTCAGGGATCGGCAATTCAAACCGCTGGCCATCCTTGGAAACCTGTGCCCTGGTTACGAGGACTTCAAGTCCTTTGTCCAGTGCCTGGACTTGAATCCATAGTGGACCCTCGATACCGAAATCTTCTTCTTGATGGACTTCATCCATCATTTCCCAGAATAACTCTTCACTTCTTTCGCGGTTATACCAGATTTCTTCGCGATCAAAGCCTCTATCCTCTATATCCCCATATGAAATATAGAATTTAACTGTATTTTCATTAATGCGTTCGATTTCCATATTGACACCTCTCCCTTCTTGCATAAAATTAGTGAAGGGACTACACCCCATGGGCTGCTGCAGCCCGACTGTCTGACTGGAATGCCAGACTGTTGGTGAAGACAGAAGATACATTTAAGTTAGTTTGTACCTTGTACTTCTATTTTATGTTATCTGTACGTAAAATGGAATTAAAATAGCACCCATTTTTTCATTGACAGATTGAATTAAATCATGTGTTTTTGACATTTTAGCTAATATTTGCAGAAAATTCAAGTGATAATACTTATTACTAACGTATGTCACCGCCAAGCATTTCCGTGCAAAAAATATGGAAAAACAAAGAGACTAACCCGCAAGGAAACAAAACGTCCTTTAAGGGTCAGCCCCTTTTAATTGTATATTCCCGCAGTCTGGAAAAGATGCGGGAATGTGAATGATTGATTAGTTAACCATTCTTTGAGCTTCAAGAAGTTGAAATGTGCGTACCTTTCTCGGAAGGAAGCGTCTGATTTCATCTTCATTGTATCCAACCTGCAAACGCTTTTCATCCAGGATGATCGGACGTCTAAGTAATCCAGGATTCTTTTGGATAAGCTCAAACAATTCCTGCAGCGGTAATGTTTCTAAATCAACGTTAAGCTTCTGAAATGTCTTGGAACGTGTAGAAATGATTTCATCTGTACCATCCTCGGTCATACGAAGGATTTCCTTGATTTCGTCAATGCTTAGAGGCTCAGAGAAAACATTGCGCTCTGTATATGGTATCTCGTGCTCTTCTAACCAAGCTTTTGCCTTGCGACAAGATGTACAACTAGGTGAAGTGAATAATGTAACCACGTCATTCACACTCCCTTAAATAGTTTATAGTAGTGTATGATATAGAGTATTTTATTTAAACAACATCGTTATTTAAAATTAGTTTAAATAAGAAATCTCTATTATGTATTATACATGAATTGCGGGTGGTTGAACATACTTTTAACGAATTTGTCAAACTTCTTACACATTCGTTTAACATAAGCTATATATTCTGTTTCTGATTATTATTTACCCGTTTATTTATAGGTATAAACATCATTTTTACAACTTACTATTTTCATTTAGAAAACCTTATTGCGAATCGCAATAAGGTTTTTTTGAATGTTATCTCGTTTCCGCCATCACCGCAGAAGTTTCTTTTTATAAATCTTTCAGTAAATCTTCTTCTCGGTCTTCATCGCGCTTGAGGACTTCATCCACCGGCTCATAGGAAGCACCGTAAAATTTTTCATCCTTATACGTATGGATCAGTTCGTACGTTTTCTTCATGGAATCAAAAATTAATTCCTCTGATTCTTCATTGGGTGCCCAATACAAAATTTCCATTGGGTTGACTTCGTTTGTAGCGAGTGATTTCCTGGCATATCCGATGCTGACTGCATGCTCAAAGCCCTCACGCTTGTAAAATTTCAACCGTTTTTCTGTATCTGTGTCTTCGTAGTCTACAGGCTCTACTTCAAGGATAATGGGTTTATTCTTTTTTTTCAGCTTTTCAAGAAGCTTATGGCCAAGCCCCTGACCGCGGGCATCCTTAGAAACAAACAAATAATCGATAAAGATGAATTCTTCAAGTTCAGCATACATCAACACGTGATGCTGACCCTCATCTTTATGGTAGATATCACTTCGTTCCTTCAGCAGTGTTTCAAGATGTTCTTTAGATTTCATTTCCTCGACAGGGAAATATTGATTTAGCTTTTCATACCAGTGCATGGACCTACTCCTTTAAATGAATTTTTCCGACTAACGGGATAAAACTATTTTTCTCATAATTGAAAGGATTATGTCAGTTGTTAGCCATTTCTGTGGATTTAATTTTATTACGGTTTTGCAGGGTGTGATTCCTGCCATGGGGGAAATGTGGTGTAAAGCGGTTAATGTTACCATTTTAATCATATCAATCTCAGCAGGATTGTCAAATGAAAGCCTTTGATCATTAAGGGATATCACTTTAATATCACTGTTCAAAAAAAGCTTACTCACACCTTTAGTGAGTAAGCCTTTTCCTTAAGGAGTGTAGTCTACACCTTCTGTATAGGAGTTTCCTGCATCCCACAGGAGGAATTCTTTGATTCCCTGATCGTTGAGAGCTTTGATTTGAGCTTCGATTTCAGCTTTTCCGTATGGTTTATAATTCCCGCTGCCTAACCATGAGGCAGTGAAATCTTGAAGCCACGGCCTGGAAATCGGAGCATTTTGAAGTTCATCCAGTTTCTTATTTTCCAGTTTCGCATACTCAGTAATAAGTTCATAAGGCTGGAGATCCGGCTTTGCAATTCCAAAGTACGGCGTCCAGTGACTCGGATAGATCATGGATGAAATAACATCTACATTTTCCGAGATTTTCGAAAAGTTCTGTCCGATACCCGGTGCCTCCGGGAGAGTGGCTGTATATCCAAAGATATCGACGGATACTTTTACGCCATACGGTTTTAACTTTTCTTTGGCATATGCCACAAAATCCGTAACTGCCTGCACACGTTTCTGAACATTGTCCTTTTCTTCATCTGTATACTCTCCGGTACTATACTGGAGTTCCTTATCCCTCTTCTCAAATCCTTCCGGGAAACGAACATAGTCGAACTGGATTTCCTGGAACCCCATTTTCGCGGCTTCGATTGCGATACCTACGTTATAATCCCATACTTCTTTGAGGAAAGGATTGACGAACGATTCCCCGCGCCCGTTCTTCCAGACAGTGCCCCCGTCTTTATATGACAATTCCGGTTTTTTATTGGCAAGAACTGTATCTTTAAATACTACGACACGGGCAATCGGATAAATTTGTTTTTCTTCCATAATATCAAGCAGCGATTTAGGATCCTTGATATATGGCTGGCCAATTTCAGCATATGCGGAAGACGCTTCTGGTTCATATGTCAGATTTCCATTATCATCCTTGATATCGATTACCATCGCATTTAAATCCGTAGTATCGACCAGCTTTGTCAATTTATTCAACCGCTCCCCTCCGGCGGAATGTCCGGTGACATATACTCCCCTGATGGCATCAGGATATTTAAAGGAATACCCGGAATCATACACAAACCTTGGAGCTGCAGCAGGAATTTCCTTTTTGCTCAGTGTCATTGTCCTCTGTTCATGACTGCTTTCACCCTGACTATCTTTAGATTCGGCACTTACTGTTTGAATTGGCAATACACACATTGTGAATAAACAAAAAGATGCAGCCAGCTTACCCCATTTCAATACTAACCTCTCCTCTTTGAAAATAACTATCTACTAAAAATTGTAACACCTGTTACTATTTTAACAAGGAAATAACTTCAAGGAAACGGGAATATACACCTAAAACGTACGAATTTCCGAGGAAATCAGTATGTCGGATTTCAGTGGCAATACATCCGCCCGATAAGGACTTCTCAGAAAAAATTCCAATTTAAATGATTAATATGTAATTTCCATATAAAAAGAAGAAGTTTATCCTTCTGAGTATGTGGAATAAAAGAAAAAAGCTCCCTTGTCAAGGGAGCTTCAAAGATGTCACGCTTTATACTGAGCCTGATATTGAGCAAACTCTTTTTCAGAGCAGTAAACAAAGTGCCCCGGCGCAACCTCGCGCATTTCAAGCTGATCTTCTTCCGTATAATTATGAACCGCAGGATTGTATTCTTTTCTTCTGCGTGTGCGCTCATATTCCGGATCAGGAAGAGGAATAGCGGAAAGTAATGATTGGGTATAAGGATGAAGCGGGTTCTTATACAAGGCATCACTTGGTGCCAGCTCTACTAATTTACCAAAATACATTACCCCGATACGGTCACTGATGTATTTTACCATGGACAGGTCATGGGCGATGAATAGATACGTCAGCCCTTTTTCTTTTTGAAGCTGCTGCATCAAGTTTACAACCTGTGCCTGGATCGATACGTCAAGAGCAGAAATCGGCTCATCGGCGATGATGAAATCAGGGTCCACTGCAAGGGCCCGTGCAATACCGATACGCTGTCTTTGTCCGCCTGAGAACTCATGCGGATAACGTCCTGCGTGCTCCTTATTCAAACCGACTGTCTCAAGGAGTTCATGGACTTTTCTAAGACGTTCTTCTTTGGAGGAAGCAAGTCCGTGAATATCGATTCCTTCTGCGATGATGTCGGCAACCTTCATACGAGGATTTAATGATGCATAAGGGTCCTGGAAGATCATTTGCATTTTACGGTTGAATTTTTTTAATTGTGAACGATTCTTCTTGCCATGTACATCGTCGCCTTCAAACAAGACCTGTCCGTCAGTTGCATCGTAAAGCCGGATAATCGTACGCCCGGTTGTCGATTTACCACATCCGGATTCCCCCACGAGGCCAAGGGTTTCACCTTTATAAATATCGAAAGAAATATCATCAACCGCTTTTACCATATTCGGCTTACCAGGGTTGAAATATTGTTTAAGGTTTTTGATTTCAAGTAATTTTTCTGCCATTATACACGAACCTCCTCAACTAGTACCGGCTTAGCGTAGTTAGACGGCATTTTTCGATGTCTTTGTTTTACGACTTCAGGAGGCTCAATGTTCGGAGCACTTGGATGCATTAACCATGATTTAACGATGTGTGTATCGGACACTTTGTAATATGGCGGTTCCTGTTCGAAATCGATTTTCATTGCGTATTCACTTCTCAAAGCGAACGCATCACCTTTTGGAGGATTCAACAGATCAGGAGGGGTACCTGGTATAGCCACCAACTCCTGTTCTCCTTCTGTGTCAGTTGTAGGCATGGAGCCAATCAGTCCCCAAGTGTACGGATGACGCGGATCATAGAAAATTTCATCTACTGTACCGGATTCTACGATTTGTCCACCATACATGACGGCAACACGGTCAGCGACATTTGCAACAACGCCAAGGTCATGAGTGATGAAAATGATTGACGTCTCGATTTTTGTCTGTAAATCTTTCATCAGCTCAAGGATTTGCGCCTGGATCGTAACATCCAGCGCAGTAGTCGGTTCATCAGCGATCAAGATCTTAGGGTTACAGGCAAGTGCAATGGCGATTACGACACGCTGACGCTGCCCTCCCGAAAATTGATGCGGATATTGTTTGATACGGGTTTCCGGACTAGGAAGCCCTACCAGCTTCAACAATTCAACTGCACGTTTTTTCGCGTCATTTTTACTCATATTCTGGTGCTTCACAAGCGGCTCCATAATTTGCTTCCCGATTGTCATCGTGGGATTGAGTGACGTCATCGGATCTTGGAAAATCATCGAAATATCCTTACCGCGGATCTTTTCCATTTGCTTTTCAGGAAGCTTTGCGAGATCCTTCCCTTCAAACATGATGCTTCCACCTTTGATAAATCCAGGTGGGTTTGGAATCAATCTCATGAGTGCCTTCGTTGTTACGGATTTACCAGAACCTGATTCCCCCACTATTGCAAGTGTTTCACCTTTATCCAAATGAAAATCCACACCGCGGACCGCTTTGACTTCTCCTCCATGCGTATTGAAGGAGACATGTAAATCGTTCACTTCCAATATTCTATTTGACATAATAATCTATCTCCCTTCATTACTTACGCATTTTCGGATCTAATGCATCACGAAGCCCATCTGCCATCAAGTTGAAGCTTAGAATGACCAAGGAAATGACTGCAGAAGGGACTAGCATCATATGCGGATATGACTGAATCGATCTGTACCCATCATTAACCAATGATCCCAATGATGCTTTAGGAGGGGAAATACCCAATCCGATAAAGCTTAAGAATGCTTCTGTATAAATCGCTGCAGGTACTGTAAACATCGTAGTGATGATAACAGGCCCCATTACATTAGGCAGTAAATGTTTAAAGATTAGACGGTTACTGCTTGCACCCAAAGTACGGGAAGCAAGTACAAACTCTTGATTCTTCAACTGAAGTACTTGACCACGGACAATCCTTGCCATACCCGTCCAACCGGTTATTACCATTGCCATCGTGATCGAGAAAATACCCGGTTCAAAGATTAGGATGAAAAGAATGACGACAATCAAGTTTGGAATCCCGACAAGGATTTCAATGATACGCTGCATCACGTCGTCCACTCTGCCGCCATAATATGCAGAAATTCCACCATACGAAATACCAATTAGGAAATCGATAATCGCTGCAAGGATACCGATGTAAAGCGATACTCTTGTACCTGTCCAGGTTCTGGTCCATAAATCCCGTCCCAGATCATCAGTACCAAACCAGTAGTTCTCCGTGACACCTCTGGATTCGTAAACATCAAAGCCGTCTTTATCCTTACCGTCAAACGGAAGCCAACTGATTCCTGAAAGCGCTTCAATTTTTGGAGGTAACTTTGCATGCCTTATTTCCTGTTGCTTAAATGAGTGGTCATTCATCATTGGGCCGAAGATGGCAAAAAATGCAATAATTGCCGTGATGATGATACCCACAATTGCACCTTTGCTCTTGCGTAATCTAATCCATGCATCCTGCCAAAAATTCAAACTCGGTCTTTCGATTCTTTCAGCTTCGCTTTCGTTAGCTTGTTGCTGCTGGAAGAGATCTGGACTCAGTTGTTCTAATTCTCTTTTGTTTGTTTCCATTATTTCTTCCCTCCAGCCAAGCGAATACGCGGGTCAATGATTCCATACAGGATATCGACCAGAAAAATTACCGCAATGAATAATATACTAAAGAATAAGGTAATACCCATGATGACCGTGTAATCGTTTGTATTAATTGATAGTACAAACTGTTCACCCAATCCAGGGACAGCAAAAATACGTTCTACAACCAGAGAACCTGTCATGACAGCAACTGTCATTGGTCCTAAGATCGTAACGATCGGGATCATCGCATTTCGGACAGCATGCTTGACTACCGTTCCGACCTTTGAAATTCCTTTTGCTTTTGCTAATAAGATGTAATCAGAGTTTAATATCTCAAGCATCTCAGTTCGCATAAAGCGTGCAATCGTAGCCACAACCCCTACAGTCAGTGCCAATGTAGGAAGAATAGTATGCTTATATTCCCCCCATAGTGCAACTGGAAGCCATTCCAGCTTTACCCCCACGTAGTATTGCAATAATGCAGCAAATACGAAAGAAGGGATTGAAATACCCAACACAGCTAAAATCGTAGAACCGTAGTCAAGCCATGTATTATGCTTGATTGCTGCGATGATTCCTACTAAAATACCTAAAAATGTTCCCAATACCATAGCTTGGAATCCTAGAAGTGCGGAAGGTCCAATACGGTCTCCAATAATCTGCGTAACCGGGCGGTTGTCGTATTGGAATGATAATCCTAAATCACCTTGAGCAAGTCCAGTCATGTAGTTTACGTACTGGACAGGCAGCGGGTCATTCAGACCGTATTTATCCAAAATGATTTGTTGTTGTTCCGGAGACAGCCTTTCTTGATTTTGTAGTGGAGATCCAGGCAGGAGCTTCATCAGAAAGAAAGTAGCGGTTGCAATGATAAGCAAAGTGATGATCATATAAACGAGTCGTTGAATTGTATATTTGACCATTCTTTAGCCCCCCTTTTTGTCTTTTTTTTCAACACATAATTTATTATATAGTTATTCGACAAATTTTCAATGTATTTTTACTTTTTAGATTTTTTTCGACAATCAGTGGAAAAGGAGAGCGTATGCCCATGCATACACTCTCCCTTTTAAGGTTTGTCATTGAGCTATTGATTACTCAACTGAAGCCCACTTGTAAGAATTATCAGCACCAAATGAATGGCGAAGGATACCTTTAACATATGGACGTTCTAGGTAAGAAGTACCGTTTTGGTACATTGGGCTGATTGCTTGATCTTCGAAGAGGATTTTCTCTGCGTCAATCATAGCCTGCCAGCGAGCTTCAACGTCACTTGCAAGTTCACCCTTGGCTTGCTCAACCAATTTGTCATACTCTGGGTTAGAATATGCCATTTGGTTATGAGCTCCATCAGTGACGAACATATCGATGAATGTCATCGGATCTGGATAGTCAGGACCCCATCCAGCGAAGGAGAAGTCATAGTTACCTTTTGATTCTAGATCAAGCTTTTGCTTGAACGGCTGTGCTTTGATTGAAACAGACAGACCTTCAAGGTTTGTTTCAAGTTGTTCTTTAATGAATTCACCGATTTTCTTAGAGCTTTCAGAATCATAGTTTAATAGTTCCAGCTCAACAGAATCTTTACCAAGCTCATCTTTCGCTTTAGCCCAGTATTCTTTTGCTTTTTCTGGATCGTAACCGCCGAAATCACCGACAGTTTCACGGTATTCAGCACCGTCAGGACCAGAAACGAAATCTTTTGGTACAAGGTAGTACGCAGGCATAGAACCGTTATTCATAAGAACATCGACCATACCTTTCTTGTCATAAGCTGCATCGATTGCTTTACGTGCGTTTACGTTACCCAATACTTCGTTCTTCTGGTTAAGGCGAAGGAAGTATACAGCTGTATCTGCACGTGTTTTGAAGTTTTTGTCATCTTTGTACTTATCAACGAATTCAGCTGAAAGCCCAGCTACATCAGCTTTTTCAGTTTCATATAGGTTTACTCCAGTTGCTGTATCTTTAACGATATTGAAGTTAACTTCTTTCAATTTCACAGTATCTTTATCCCAGTAGTTATCATTCTTGGATAATTTGAAGCTCTGTTCGTGCTTCCACTCAGAAAGCGTGAAAGGACCATTGTATAATGCTTTATCCGCTTCAAGACCATATTGATCGCCTTGTTCTTCAACGAATTTTTGGTTTTGAGGGTAGAAAGTTGCGAAAGAAAGTAATGCTTCGAAGTAAGGTACTGGACCTTCAAGCTGTACTTCCAACGTTTTGTCATCAACAGCTTTAACGCCTAGTTCTTCAACCGGTACTTCACCAGCGTTCACTTTTGCAGCGTTTTTGATATCATACATGATGTACGCATACTCTGCACCAGTGTCAGGGTTCAAAGCTTTTTGCCAAGCGTAAACGAAGTCGTTAGCCGTAACAGGCTCTCCGTTTGACCAGTTAGCATCACGGAGTTTGAAAGTGTAAGTCAAACCATCTTCACTCTTCTCCATGTTATCAGCCATACCAGGCTTCGCTTCGTCGTTCTCACCTAAACGGTAAAGACCTTCGAATACGTTGTTCATTACGTTGAATGAAACAGAGTCAGTTGCCAGTGTAGAGTCCATTGATGGGATCTCAGAACTCTCAAGCAAGTTAAGTACTTGCTCCTTACCTTCAGCAGGCTTGTCGCCGCCTTTTTCACCTGAATCTCCTCCTTTAGCATCATCGTTGCCGCCGCAAGCAGCAAGGAACGTGCTAAGAGCCAGAAGAAGAACCAGCAAGAATGAAAACTTTTTCTTCATCTTGAAATTGACCTCCTCGTAAATCTCATATTTATTTATCTTCTAATTTTCAGAAGATTTGTTACTTATTATACATGATAGAGAAATTTTTGCAATATTAATTTAACAGTTTTTTTGCAATATTATCAGTTTAGTAGGTCGTATGATCGTAAAACATTGATATATAGAGGTTTTATCCGTTATTTTTAGGGTCTTTGTCCTATTACAATTGTTACAATATACCGTTTTCGTCTTTATTCTTTTCACCTCTCGAAAAGCATGACCTGAATAGATTAAAAGTTTTATCTATTATATTTATTAGTCATACTGTTTCTTTATTACATAAGTGTAATTTGAATGTTTACTAGTAATATTTCAATTCATTTTAAGAATCATTTCAGTGTCCACAGTGCAAAGATGATTGTTTATTAATAGAATACATTATCTGTATGAATGTATATGAATCCAATTGAAATCATATACGGGCTTCATGTATACTTTCTATAAAAAAAGAATAAAGGAGTATTATGAAACGTATTGTTAGTATTTATTTAATTGCAGGTATCATTTTGACCGCTTCCTTTGTTATTTCACTCGCTAAAGGTGACACATACCTGCTCTCCTTGATAAACAGTATGTTTATTACGGGAATGATTCATTCTATATTCGGAGCTTTCTTATATATATTCCAGAAAGGTTTTTTCAACGGGATTGTGTATTCACTGAAAAGATTCCGGAGAAGCACAGCCCAGGGCAAGTACGTCTCTCAATTTGATGATCTTGATGATACCAGGGAAGCACATGAAGAACTTTCAATGATCAGGTCCTACCGCGTTACCCGATCCCTTTTGGTTATCGGGGGTATTCTTCTTATCGTCTCCCTGGCGTTATCTTATCTCCTGTATACTTGAATTGAAGGAATGAATTCATTATAATAGTGATATCAATACATACAGGCGTTGATGAAGAAGAGTACCTGACTAATGATTTCAAGAGAGCTTGTGGCCGGTGTGAACAAGTAATCATTTTTTAGTGAATGGACTTTTGAGCTTTATTTGTGAAATGCATTTGCAGATTAGCGAGTAACGGACTTCCCCACGTTACAGGGGTTCCATGCAGGCTGCGTGGACTAAGCTGACTCATGATGATGAGTACTTAGGGTGGCACCGCGGATTTGATCCCATTCGTCCCTATATTAATAGGACGGGTGGGTTTTTATTTTGTTTATTAATAGGAGGAAAAAGAAATGCAGACAATCTTCAGCGGAATACAGCCGAGCGGGACGATCACGCTTGGAAATTATATCGGGGCGATGAAGCAGTTCACCGAATTGCAGAATGAATATAACTGCTACTTCTGTGTCGTCGATCAGCACGCCATTACAGTACAGCAGGACAAAGCGGAACTTCGCAAAAACATCAAAAGCCTTGCTGCCCTTTATATCGCATGCGGAATCGATCCGGAGAAATCCACATTATTCATTCAATCAGAAGTACCCGCTCACGCACAGGCCGGATGGATTCTTCAGTGTGTGACCTATATTGGTGAACTTGAACGAATGACACAGTTCAAAGATAAATCTCACGGCAAGGAAGCCGTTTCTGCAGGCCTCTTGACCTACCCGCCTTTGATGGCGGCAGATATCTTGCTGTACGGTACGGACCTGGTGCCGGTCGGGGAAGATCAAAAACAACATCTTGAACTGACCCGTAATCTGGCAGAGCGCTTCAATAACAAATACAATGACATTTTCACCATCCCTGAGGTGCGGATCCCGAAAGTCGGCGCACGCGTCATGTCGCTTCAGGACCCGCTAAAGAAAATGAGTAAATCCGATCCAAATCTAAAATCTTTCATCACGCTGCTTGATGATCCTAAGCAAATCGAGAAAAAAATCAAAAGTGCAGTGACGGATTCAGATGGTATCGTGAAGTATGACAAAGAGAATAAGCCGGGTGTTTCAAACCTGCTGTCCATTTATTCCATCCTGGAAGGAACTTCTATAGAAGAACTTGAGCACAAATATGACGGAAAAGGATACGGTGAGTTCAAAAGCGACTTGGCCAAAGTTGTCGTTAACACCATCAAACCGATCCAGGACCGTTATAATGAATTGATCGACTCTGAAGAATTGGATGACATCCTTGACCGCGGTACTGAAAAAGCAAACCGTGCAGCGCGCAAGATGCTGAAGAAAATGGAACGGGCCATGGGACTTGGAAGAAAGAAACGATAATGAAAAGAAGAGACCCATTTTTTATGGTTCTCTTCTATTCATATTGTTTACGATAACTTTTAGTTCGTTTAAGGAAAGCCTACTTTTAGAATCCTCAATATCTTTATTACCCACGATCCAATAGTAAATATTTGCTTTCTTATCAAGCCATTTTATCATTTGCACTTGCCCATTATCCTGATAAAATCCTTTTACTCCATCATTGATGATGACTTCTTTAAATTCCTTAACCTCCCCCTCACCTGGTTTTTTCACTTTCGGAGGAGGGCTGACTGCCCGGATTTGAAAAAAGCCTTTATCAGTCTCAATGTATTCAGAAAATTGATAGGTAGAGTTTTTTGGAAACACTTCTTCTACATAAGAGTATTTCTCCCTTACTTTATATGGAATGCTTTCTGGCAACTTTATATTATGTTGAAATTTCTCTGGCAATTTTGCCAGACCCTCACTTACCGGAATAGCTTCATCAGTGATGGTCTCAGACTTATACTCAACTTGTTTTTTTGAAGCAGAGGCAGAGTTTTCCTCATTTTCTGAAAATGTAATGTCATTAACTTTGATAATAATAACAGCGGAAATTAGCATGAGCGTAATTGCTAATAATACAAGTGAAAATTTTTTCATTTTTTCATCTCCTTACAAAAACAAACCAGGAGCTTAGAGTACTCCTGGCTTATATATTTTACCAATCGGGGTCGAAATACGTATAGACCCTGGTTTTATCGTTAGATACTCCTCCGCCAGAAACACCATGTAAAATCTCCACATAGCCATATGGATAACTTACTCCACCATCACTTTCCAGAGTTACATCTACCTGTTCCACTATTCCGGAGGTGTTATTTCTAAAGAATCCAGAAATGCTATCATCATAAATAATTTCGTTCGCATCTAAAACGTAAGTAGTTCCCCAATAGGGATCTGCAGTAGAGCCAATCCATCCGGGATCTACTTTATACCAATTTACATAGTATGAGTTTGAATCCACTTTATCTACATAATATTGTGTTTTGTGATCAAAATCATCTGCATATGTGTTGTTATTGCAATATTGATAATGATTATAACCCCATGTGCATTCGGCTGTGTCCGTGTAAGTTGTAGCAGAGGCAGCACTTCCAAAAATAGCTGTGCTTAGTCCTAAAGCAGAAATGACAGCTGTAAGCTTTTTTTTGTTAATCATATTCTCAGTCCTCAATCCATTTGATTTTGTCGGCGCCAACGATTCACAGATTATCAAATCTTTATATTTTTTTCAATTTTTATACAAAAATTGCAACTTAATGACCAGTTTTATTATACATAAAAAAGAAAAAGACCCACTTTTTTACTACGTAGGTTTTTTTCTTATACATTTCTATTCAATTCACTTTTGGCCTGTTCTCAACTTCCCATAGCTTTTCGAAAAACGGCTGACCTTTTATCATATTTTCACATAGTGTCAGATGCTTGTCCGACCAGCCGTATTTTGTTTCCTCAAATAACATATTCCATACGTCTTCAAACTCCATATGCTGAATGACCCGGTACTGTTCCGGGGCCCATTCCGTGTACCAATATCTTATTTCAGCCGTATTATTCGAACTGTGGAGCTGATCAAGCGCCATGAACAAAAGCTGCTTCAGCTGTCTTTCCTTCCTTGTCAGCCCGTTCATCATTAACGGACTCGGGGAAAGGATATGATAGTGGTTCTCCTGTTTAGGTTCCTGTCCCAATGAGTATGAAACGGAATCATGTCCTTCCACCATTTCATAAACCAGCTGCTCCTGCCTTGGTATAAGCCTGCTCTTGCGGATCGGTACGGTATAGCCGATCGTATCGACTGCCAGTATGCCTGTCCCATCTGTCACGAGAAAGCAGTAGTCCAGCTGAATCCGCTCATGGTTCTTTCTTAAATATGCTTTTTGGTACACATCATTCAGCAGTTGTTGAGGTAATTCTGATAAATCATTCTCGATGTAGTGAAAAAGTGCAGTATCCACTTTCATTAAAGGGACCTGATCTAACAACTCAATGACATCTTCTTTTCTCCATTCGTGAAAATGACACACATTGTAGCCATTTTCTTCACCTTCGAACCAATTTACCCATACATCATGAAGATATAACATGATTGACCCCTCGCTTTGCTACAATCTTATTTGTCAATCAGTATAGGCAGAAAAGAGTAAAAATATTCCTGATTCGGCACCTTTTATAGATAGTCGTTATTTTTCCTGCGAGGCAGGTAGATCGTTACGGTAATGATGAGAATGCCGACAAGAAACAGATAACATTCTACCCGCGTGCTGATAAACAACAAATAATCGGTTATGGTCATACCTGTCGTAAGCAGGTTCAGATAAATAATCAGGCTGATCCCGCCGGAAACGGCAAGTCCAAAACCAATGAACAATATGAACATACGAAACACCATACCTTCCGCCTCTACCCTCTTTTTTGCTTGTCCTTTTATACTATAGTTTATGTCCTTCAGGGTAAGATATGACGAAAACGGTTGTCTGCCTGTATCAGGGCGTCAATCCTTTTTATCCCTCAGGAAGTAGGAAGACGGTTTTCCCAGGAAGAGCTTTGTCACAGATTTATTGTTTTTACATGCTTTTTTCACCAGATAATAACCTGCGGCATATCCCAGCATTTTCGGATAACCTTTCTGTCCCAGCAGCAATTGATCGTGCAGTGGGTTTGCACGGGTAACGTCAAGATTCGGCTCTATCCACTTTTCATAATAATAAGAGAGTTCTTTATCATCATAAGCTTTCGTCCAGGAAGCGACATATTCATATCCGCAATACTCACGCACCGCATGCTCAGCAAGTCCTTCAAATATGACGGAATCCAACAGGGTATACGCTTCATCTTTCTTCTTCATTCTGTCCATCCTTGCACAATGATGATACTCATGGACAAACAGGGCTTCATATTCTTTGAGGTCTTTCTGTTCAGTCACAAATAAATATATTTCGTCCTTGAAACAGACTCCTGACTTCTTCATGGATGATTGAAATAGTCCTCTTTTTTCCTGGACAGGCAAGAGATACACGGGAACATCGGGACCATCCCATTGTATTCTGTAGTTCCTTTCCATCTTCCCGAACAAATCCCAAAGGTTATTTTTCTTCATCGCTTCATAAATCATTTTCGCTCCTGCTGACGGCCGGTACATTCCGTGCTTCATGAGATATCGGTACAACGATTCATTGTCTTCAGAGTTACCCTGTTTCGTCTTTTTCAGGAAATTCAACGGATGATCGAGTGAATCCTCAAGCCATTCATCTGTGGGGGCGATTGTCACATTCATCCCTCTTTCTCTTTTTTAAAATATATATGTAGAAAAAGAGATTTTAGAAACAATCCGAAGCTGAACGTCTGCCATTTAAAAAAGCGTACGGGTTTATCCGTACGCTTCGGCATCATCAATTATTTTGTATATTTCTTGAAAACGAGTGTGGCATTGTGTCCGCCGAATCCAAGCGAGTTGCTCATCGCCACATTCACTTCACGTTTTCTGGCTTCATTTGCTACATAATCAAGATCGCAATCCGGGTCAGGCGTGTCCAGGTTAATTGTCGGAGGGAGCATGCTGTCTTTCATTGCCAATACGGTAAAGATGGCTTCAACTCCGCCGGCTGCACCCAATAAGTGCCCTGTCATTGATTTGGTGGAGCTCATGGCAAGCTTATACGCATGTTCACCAAACACTTCTTTGACTGCCATTGTTTCATATTTATCGTTATAAGGGGTACTCGTTCCGTGAGCATTGATATAATCTAGTTCTTCCGGACGGACTCCTCCATCCTCAAGAGCCATTTTCATTGCTCTCGCTCCGCCTTCCCCTGCCGGTGCAGGGGCAGTGATGTGATGTGCATCTCCAGTGCTTCCATAGCCCGTCACTTCAGCATAAATTGTGGCGCCGCGTTTCAAGGCATGTTCCAGCTCCTCCAATACGACAATCCCAGCGCCTTCTCCCATCACGAATCCGTCACGGTTCGCATCGAAAGGACGTGAAGCCTTTTCGGGATCGGTATTTGTGGATAGTGCTGTATTGGCACAGAATCCTGCAACAGACATTTTGGTGATCGGTGCTTCCGCGCCGCCGGAGATCATGACGTCTGCATCTCCGCGCTGAATGACCTTGAATGCATCACCGATGGAATTCGTGCCCGTTGCACAAGCGGTAACCGTACATGAGTTGACGCCTTTTGCGCCAAGCATGATAGACACTTGGCCGGTTGCCATATCAGGGATGATCATTGGTACGAAGAACGGACTTACCCTGCGGTACCCGCGCTTTTGGAACGTTTCATACTGGTTTTCAAATGTTTCCATGCCGCCGATACCCGATCCGATCCAAACCCCTACCCGGTTAGCATTTTCATCGTTTATTTCAAGATCAGCATCTTTGACTGCCATCATGGAAGCGGCAACCGCATAGTGTGTGAAGCGGTCCATTTTGCGCGCTTCTTTGCGCTCGACATACTGTTCGATATCAAAATCCTTTAATTCCGCCGCGACTTTTGCAGGGTAATCATCAGCATTAAGTCTGGTTAACGGCCCGATACCCGTCTTTCCTTCAAGAATACCGCTCCAAGTCGATTCTACATCATTCCCTAAAGGTGTAACCGCACCTAAACCAGTAATGACAACACGTTTTTTGCTCATAAGACCCATCTCCTTCAAAACAATTTATAGACGAATTAAAATTTATTTACCCCAGCGCATGACGATCGCACCCCAAGTGAGGCCGCCGCCGAATCCAACCATGACCACTACATCATCTTCCTTCACTCTTCCATCCTGCAGATCTTCTACTAAAGATACAGGAATGGAGGCTGCGGATGTATTGCCATACTTATTGACCGTTTTAGACATTTTTTCAATTGGAAGGTCCAAGCGCTGCCTGGCTGCTTCCATGATCCGGATGTTGGCCTGATGCGGGATCAGGAAGTCTACATCCTCTTTTTTCAATCCTGCTTTTTCAATGACGTTCACACTGGATTCACCCATTTGGCGAACAGCGAATTTGAATACTTCCCTGCCGTTCATCACAATGTTTTCTTCCTGGTACAAATGTTTTGCACCTGAACCATCGGCACCGAGTTCAAAGGCAAGAATCCCTTTTCCGTCCGGAACCTGGCCCAGTACTGCAGCTCCTGCTGCATCCCCGAACAGTACAGCTGTATTTCTGTCGTCCCAATCCGTGATCTTCGAGAGTTTTTCCACTCCGACTACCAGGACATTCTGGTAAGCACCATTATCAATGAACTGCTTTGCCGTGATCATACCATACATGAAACCTGCACATGCCGCACTGATGTCCATCGCCGCGGCTTTCTTCGCTCCCAATCGTTCCTGCAGCAAGCAGGCAACTGACGGAAACGGCTGATCCGGAGTTACAGTGGCAACGAGGATTAAATCAAGCTCCTCGGGTGAGATCTCAGCGTCCTCTATCGCCTTCATTGCTGCTTCGTATGCCATATCCGAAGTATTTGTATCCTTACCCGCTACACGCCGTTCTTCAATACCGGTCCTGGTGCGGATCCATTCATCTGATGTATCAACCATTTTTTCCAAGTCTGCATTAGTTAAAACTTTCTCAGGAAGGTAACGCCCAATTCCGATTATCCCTGTGTTCATACTGGCATCCCCTGCTTTCTTTTATTTTCTTACTCCATATACTATAAGTTTATTATCAATTATTATGACTTGGTACTAATTTTAACGAAAATTGATTATTTGTGCAATATATTTTGTTTTTCTACTCACTTTCGTATTTAGTACAGATTCAAAACAACGCTAATGATTTCCGTGCAAGACTTCGCTATCCGCGGGTAGCCCGTGAGCCTCTTCGGCAAGCCTGCGGGAAGAAAAGCGGAAGGGCTTTGCTCAGAGGCGTGTGGCATAAGACGAATCGGCCGTGAAGGCGTTCTTTGCCTTCTTGGCCTGTTTGACTTATGACGTGTGCCTCTAAGCCCTGGAGCTGGACAGGTCTCACATTTGCTACTCTTCCCGCAGGAGTCTTCGTCTTGCACTCCAATCAACCGCTGGATCCAGCAAAAACTAAAAAACCCGAATTAATCTGAATCATGGTTCAAATTAATTCGGGTTTTTTAAAGTAAATTTCCTTATACTACCATCTTTTCAACGTTAATCTTTATGTAATGCATCTCTTTTCCCTAGTTCGTATGCTTCTCCCATCACCTGGGTGAACAGGGTCATGAAGGGCTGGATCATTTCCGGGGATAATTCGATCCCTGCCTCATCGAGTGTCTGTTTTGCTTCCGGTAAGTATTTCATTGCGATCTGCATAAATTCCATTGATTTGTCGTGGTTCATTGGTTTGCTTCCTTCCCGTTTGGTAATTTTCCTGTTTCGATATAGTTTTTGACATGCTGATTGATGGTCTTTTGAAATTCCTTCGATATCAGGGGACTGAATTTCCCTAATGAAACGGCACCGTCTTTAAAGTCAAATTCGAGGACCCCTGAAGATAAGTCCCCCCCGGCATACTTATCGGCCACCAGTTCATACAGCTTATCCGCATGCTGCACGGTGCTTGTGAGAACCGTTGATTCACCAAGGTCGGATTGATCGGATACATACCCGATTGCGAATAGTCCTTCCTCTTTCAGTTCTTCGATAACAGCTACATTATAGCCGTCCCCGGCAGGATATACAACATCGGCATCCTTTTTCACGAGCGAATCCAGCCGCTCAAGTGCCTTTTTTTTATCATCCCAATGGTTCGTGTATTCAACTATCACTTCAATGTCTTTATTCTGGTACTTTGCGCCATCAACAAACCCTTGTACTTCAGGCTGCCAGTCAAAAGCGGCGATCACCCCGATTTTATTCGTTTTGGAATGGTATGCTGCTGTCATTCCCCCGAAGAAACCCATCGAATATCCTTTGAACGTTAAACTGGTCGTATTCTTTTTAGATGCCTCTCCATTAAAACTTACGAAATGAATATGGGGATATTCACCGGCTTCCCGGTTAAAGACATCTGCGTACTCACTTCCATGTCCAAAAACTAGATTGACGCCGTCTTGATCGAATTGCTTGATCGCCTGTTGTATTGAGGTATCATTGTTCATGCTCTCTTTATAAAATACGTCTACATCGTGTTTTGATTGTATTTTTAATAATCCTTTGTAGCCTTTTGTTCCCCAGACACCGTCGTTCACGGTTTCCGGGACTAAGAGACCTACATTTTCCAACTCATCGGATACATTCTCGTTCATGCATCCGCTCAGGCCAAGTACTAATATAGCCAGAATAAATAAGGTTCGTTTCTTCCTCATGTGCAGCAACTCCTTTAAAGCCCATGCAGCGCCGATTAAAAACCATCATTAAAAAATATTACACCAATATGTCCATTTTACCTCCATCCGTATCCATATAAAAGAGAAATTTTTCTCAATCCTTCTTTCAGAAAGGGTTCATCACCAGTTTCTGTTCTTTCAATATGGATTCATGTGATTTGGTGGGATGGACAATGATGGGTTCCCCAATCATGGCACGTTCTTTCTCAAATGGGGCAAAGGAATCTTCAGTTATATAGGAAAGAGCTTCTTTCCAGCTGTTTTCGGAAAGGGATTTCAAAGAAAAAGTCCCTTGCCTCCCTGAATGTTTCAGGATGGAAACCGCTGCATCTTTCACATAGATTGCACCGCTTGGATCATCCTCGTACCTGCTTTCTTTTTCTCTCTTCCCCTCCAGGATCTGTGCAAATAAGAAATGTATTGGCTGATGCCCCCCATACAGTGTTGGCAGATAAAAAGTGGCAGAAGCTTCATCGCTGGATCGGCCGACGTTACTCCTTTCTGTTTGAGCCGGGAAAATCCGCACGATTTCAGGAAGTCCGTCTTTACCACTCTTGATGCTGCCGATTACAGATGGTGAAAGGCATTGCAAACTCCTGCCTCCAATTTGGTCATAATAAGGGAGAAACAATCTGCATTCAACCGGCAGCTCCCGATCCCACTCTGTTGCAGGGACATATTGAATGTTAGCGTTTCTCCCGATTTCCAGCCATTTATCCGTTGTTTCCGCTTCATCATCGACAGCCGTTACAGTCCATCCTCTTTCCAACAGTGCACGGCAGAGTTCAAATCCTAAATATTGCTGCGCAGCAAATACAACTGCATGATTCAAATCACTCACTCCTAATAAAGACTATAATACTTTCTCATGTAAAGAGAAGTAAGAGGCGAATTTCACTCCAAGTGAATCTCTCTTTTCCGGTACCACATAAAAGAGATCAGTTGACAACCCTTTCTCTAAACGATGTTTATATATATCTTTTATGAACGGAAATTGATTTTTATAACGATTAACATTATAGGACTGAATGATATAAAGCGGGGTGGGGCTGTCCTTAAAAACTTCATAATCATACCTGGATTGTGTGAGCAGCTGTTCATAATCATCTTCTTTCAACCCCCGCGAACCGGTTAATTCATTGAGCAGCTTTTTATAGAAAAATTTTTGTTCCCTTTCGTGCCTGATCAGTTCGTAAATAGAGAGACACGGTGTAAACATGACCACTCCTCTTATTTCGTTTTCCAGTCTGTGATAAAGTCCCTTGAAAACGAGGGCGCCCATCCCTTCTGCAAGAATATGAATTTTACTGTTGATGATTTCACGCCTTTTGACATATTCGTACAGCCTGCCCGCTAATTCCACTGCCCGTTCGCTTCCCCAGTTCGCTCCATAAAGATTGCTGTAAAATACGATGTACCCTTTTGCCGTTAAGTCCCTTATCCATTTTTTTCTGGCTTCGTGCTGATCCCAAAAGCTCGTTTTATGATCGACATAGTGATGATGATCACCGAGAATCATTACTGCAAATCCGTTTGGCCTCTCAGGATAATGAATCATGCACCACTCTTGGTCCAGTTGAAACAATCGCTGATTCATCGGAATTCTCCTTTTACATAGTGAGTCATTACATGTTATGTAAAGAGGAGGAATATGAAAGGAAATCCGCCTATATATGAGGAAAAAAGATGACCTAGTTACAGCTGCAATGGAGCGGATGACAGGGGTTACATTTTCACATTTTCGCCATTTATTATTCTAGATAGGTGTGGTATGATAAAAAAGATTGAAAATGGTGGCAACCCATATACATATGGATGTTATAGAGGAATGAGGTGACTGGCGTGAAATTTTTCTGGACATTTTTCTGGGCGTTCCTGTTGACTCAGATGTTAAATTACGTTGTAAGTTCAATGAATGGATTATCGTTTCATTTTATGACAGGTTTGGTTCTATCGGTTGTAATCACAGTTTTACTATTTGTTATGACTTTGATCATCCCGAACGATCCAGTTGAAGATCATCATTAAAAAGCAGCCTTTAAGGGGCTGCTTTTTATTTATGAGTTGGGACAAAATTAAAAGTTCAGTGCCTAAATACGAACATATTAGAAGGAATTCTAAACAACGCTAATGATTTCAGTGGAAAACTTCACTTTCTGCGTGCGTGTGAGCCTTTCTATATATGCAGGGAGAAATTGTCCAGCTGCATGGCTTGAGGCACATATCATAAAGCTAAACCGACCAGGAAGGCAAAAAGTTCCTTCGAGGCCGATTCTTCTTATGCCACAACCCTATGAGCAAAGCCCTTCCGCTATTCTGATAGGAGTCTTCGTCTTGCACTCCAATCAACAGCTAAACCAACATCTTTCTATGAATTTGAAACCCCCATACATTTTTCCTTACTAACGAACCAAAAGGGTCAGGCCCTGTGCATCTGCATCAATGAGGACTTCTTTGTTTGCCCCGATGCCGCCTGCTATCATTTCCCTTGCGAGTTTGGTTTCAACTTCCCTTTGGAGATAGCGTTTTAACGGGCGCGCTCCGTAGACTGGGTCGTAAGCGGATTCTGCGATGAATTCTTTTGCTTTTTCGGTCAGTTTAATGGTTATTTGCTGTTCCTCCACCCTGGACTGTAATTCTTCAAGAAGCTTTTCAATGATGCCTTTTATATTTTCGATGCTGAGCGGCTTGAATAGTATGATATCATCCACGCGGTTCAGGAATTCCGGCCTGAAAGAGCTTCGCAGCTGCTTCATTACCAAATCTTTCGTATCTTCATCAATTTCTTCGTGCCCCTGATTTCTTTCCAGCAAGTATGATGAACCGATATTGGAAGTCATGATGATGACAGTGTTCTTGCAGTCGACGGTTCTGCCTTGTGAATCGGTTAATCGCCCGTCGTCAAGCATCTGCAGTAAAATGTTGAACACTTCAGGATGGGCCTTTTCAATTTCGTCCAGCAGGATGACCGAGTAAGGCTTCCTCCTTACAGCTTCAGTCAATTGACCTCCTTCTTCATAGCCGACATAGCCCGGAGGGGCACCGACAAGCCTGGATACTGCATGCTTCTCCATATATTCAGACATATCAATGCGTACCATCTGTTCTTCACTGTCAAACAGGGTATGGGCAAGGGTCTTGGCAAGCTCAGTCTTTCCGACTCCGGTAGGTCCGAGGAATATGAACGAGCCGATCGGACGGTTCGGATCCTTGATTCCTGCCCTGGCACGGATTACCGCATCACTGACAAGTTCGACAGCCTCATCCTGGCCGATGACGCGTTCGTGCAGGATCGTTTCGAGTTTAAGGAGTTTTTCCCTTTCCCCCTCCACAAGTTTTGTGACAGGGATCCCGGTCCACCTGGCTACGATATTTGCGACTTCTTCTTCCGTCACTTCTTCTCTCAGGAGCCTGCCTTCCTGCTCCTTCACCATTTCCTGCTCAACGGTTTGAAGTTCCTTTTCCATGGCGGGTATCTTCCCATGGCGCAGTTCTGCTGCCCTGTTTAAGTCATAGTCGCTTTCCGCTTCCTCAAGCTGCCGTCTCAGCTTCTCCAGCTCTTCCCTCTTCTCCTGTACAATCCCGATACTTTCTTTTTCTTTTAACCACTTAAGCTTCATCGCATCGGCTTTTTCCTTCAAATTACTAAGCTCTTCCCTGATTCGGGCAAGGCGTTCCTTGCTTTGTTCATCTTTTTCCTTTGTCAGTGCGGCTTCTTCTATTTCAAGCTGCATCACCTTTCTGGTCACTTCATCCAGTTCCGAAGGCATCGAGTCTATTTCTGTCCGGATCATCGCACATGCCTCATCGACCAGATCAATCGCTTTATCCGGCAGGAATCGATCAGAAATGTACCTGTCCGACAGTCTTGCTGCTGCAACAATTGCCCGGTCGTGGATATTGACTCCGTGATGAATTTCAAATCGCTCTTTTAAGCCCCTCAGGATGGAGACAGTATCCTCCACATTCGGTTCCTGCACCATCACTTGTTGAAAACGGCGTTCAAGCGCCGGGTCTTTCTCAATGTATTTTCGGTATTCATTCAGCGTAGTGGCACCGATACAGTGAAGTTCACCCCTGGCAAGCATCGGTTTCAATATATTTCCGGCATCCATGGCACCTTCGGTTTTTCCGGCACCTACAATCGTATGCAGTTCATCAATGAACAAAAGGATCCTTCCTTCGCTTTTCTTCACTTCCGTCAGTACCGCTTTCAATCTTTCTTCGAATTCTCCGCGGAACTTGGCACCGGCGACAAGTGAACTCATATCAAGTTCAAAAATGGTTTTATCCTTCAGCCCCTCGGGAACGTCTTTTCTGACAATCCGCTGGGCAAGTCCCTCGACGATGGCTGTTTTTCCTACACCCGGTTCACCGATCAATACAGGATTGTTTTTTGTTTTTCTCGAGAGGATCCGGATGACGTGCCGGATCTCACTGTCCCGGCCTATGACGGGATCAAGCTTGCCGGATCTGACTTCCGCCACAAGATCCCTTCCATATTTTTTCAGTGCTTCATATGTAACTTCAGGATTTTGTGTATTCACTTTATTTCCCCCTCTAACGGAAGTAATGATTTCTGTAAGCTTTTCTTTGCTTATACCCATTTCTTTCATATATATAGTGATGGCATGATGACTTAGTTGAAATAGTGCAAGGATTAAGTGTTCAATGGATAAATAATCATCTTCCCATGATTTTTGGATTTTTTCACTCTCTTGTAAAAGTCGGTTCAATTCACTCGATATATAATTTCCATATTGTACCCCGCTGCCCTCAACTGCAGGAATACCCTTCAGCTGTTTATCGAGGAATTCATTTAAATCAGCTGTCTTTACCCCTGCCTTTTCGTATATGGAGGAAAGCAGACCATCCCCCGTCCGGCTCAGTGCTTTCCATAAGTGAATGACTCGGATGTCGGTATGTTTATACTCTTTTGCGAGCTGCCCTGCAAATGCAAGACCTTCTTGAATGCTGTGTGTCATGGACTCATATTTCATCATTAATCACCCTTTTGACCTTTATTGACCTTTTTACCTATTATATATCCTAGCCCAAAAAATAAAAAGAACAAGGATGACCGGTTGAATGAGGAATGTAGTATGTTCATTCCCTTTATGTCCAAACGGTAATCCCTGCTCACAGACTGTCGTTAAGGTTTTCTCATATTTGTCCAGTGGCGGTTGTGGTTGGAGTTTTCAGGAAACCGGTCTCCCGCTTTCATTTTTAGCTTTTGAGGATTGTTTACATTGCTGCCGGTTTCACCAATTTCGATGTAAATTCCATTGTTCGGCGCTTTTTCCCCGCCCCTGAAATGTCTTGGTTGTCCCATTCATGATTCCTCCTCATTTTGAAGCATGGCTTCTTTCTTATTTTCCTCTTAGGGAGGTGGTTCATGCATACCATTTGGAGGTAACCATTAGATTACGGTTTGGTTAACATTCGGAAAAAGTCTTTACAGTTCGTACCCCTTTGGTGTTAAATAAAAAAATGTGGAGAAATAACGCTTGGAGGATATGTAATGGATTTTTATACGATAGTGAAATACTTATTTTTGGGGATATTCCAGGGCTTTACTGAGCCGATCCCAATTTCATCAAGCGGGCATCTCGTCCTCGCCCAGCACTTCCTGGGCATTGAAGAACCGGGATTGACTTTTGAAATATTGGTGAATACTGCATCTCTCTTCGCAGTTCTTTTAGTATATCGCGAAGATATTTGGCGTTTGATTGTAAATGGCTTAGGATACTTTAAAGAAAAAACACCAGAGAACAAACGCGATTTTCATTTTATCGTGTACTTGATCATCGGTACGATTCCAGCAGGTGTGATCGGAATCGTTTTCGGCGATGTGATTGAAGAGCATCTATCAAAAGTCGTGACGATCGGGATCACTCTCATTATTACCGGGACTGCGCTGTGGCTCATCCGTAACCTTCGAGGGAGTAAGAATGACGGTGACCTGAACGTGAAGGATGCCTTGATCATCGGTCTTGCACAGGCCGTGGCACTGATCCCTGGAATCAGCCGGTCAGGTGCAACGATTGTTGCCGCGATGGCACGCGGGATGAAAGCAGAGACAGCTCTCCGCTATTCCTTCCTTTTATACATCCCCGTCAGCTTCGGAGTTATGCTGCTCGGCATCAAGGATCTCATTGAAGCGCCGCCTGCAGCATCAATGACCGTCCCTTACGTATTGGCATTCCTGGGATCATTGATTGCTTCATATTTCTCTTTGAAATGGTTCATGAATATTATGGTCAGAGGAAACCTGAAATATTTCGCTTTTTACTGCCTGATTGTAGGGCTGCTCGTTGTTATTTTTATTTAAAATTTAAAAAATCCCCTTTTCAATCGATATTGAAAAGGGGATTTTTTATGATCATGTGATGCCAAGTGCGATTTTCGCATAGCGTGACATGTTGTCTTTGCTCCATGGGGGATTCCAGACGATATCGACTTCTGTTTCTTTCACTTCAGGGATATCCCTTAACGCAGCCTTGACTTGATCGACAATCGTTCCAGCCAGCGGGCATCCCATCGATGTAAGTGTCATAGTAACGGTCGCTTTGCCTTCCTCATCCAGATCGACATCATATACCAATCCCAAATTGACGATATCTATTCCCAGTTCAGGGTCGACAACTTGTTCAAGAGCACCCATTAAATTATCTTTAAGATCCTGGTCCATCGTAACACACTCCTTCACTCATCTTTATCTAGCATTCATTTTAACAAAGAAACGGCATGAAAACAAAAGGTTAAGCCGAAAGATGCTTTTCAAACCATTCCACCAGCTTCATGACACCTTCCCTGGAAACCTTATGATCTGCTTTATCATCAGCAATGAAGAGAATATTTTCTTCATTTCCTTCGTAGGCAGGAAGGATAGCCTTGTAAAACTCCTCTGTCAGATGGAAAGGGACAACCTTGTCTTTTCTTCCATGCCAGAACATGAGCGGACGGCCATTCAACTTTTCCGGCTGAAGGCTCAAATCATATTTTGACAGTTCATCAAGGATGGCCTTCACTTCTTCCTCACTGAACGGCAGCTGATATCCGGCTGACTTCAGGTGAGCAAGCTGAGCCTTTGCAAATTTAACATAAGATGGGTTCCCCATCAGCGAAACGGCTGAAGAAATCCAATCATACTGAGTCAGCGCGCCCAGAGTGACGATGCCGCCCATCGATGTTCCGGAAACGCCGATTCCGTTATCGATCAGCAAGCCTTTTTCCTCAAAATGAGCCTTTAGCAGGGAAAGTTCATGTATGCTGTTCAATACTATTTTCCAGAACACCCCGCCTAATTCTTCTTCTGTTTTACCTGTCGCCCTTTCTCCATGCTCCAGGCAATCCGGCAGGATGACTCTGAAGCCTTTTTCAGCGAGGTAATAGGCATAATGGAGATTATGCTCTTTCGCACTTGTGAATCCATGTATAAAAAAGCACAATGGCAGAGGCTGGTATCTCTCCTCTTCCTTTACTAAATGCAGATATGGGATATTTTTCAAATACGATTTCTCAACAACGATCATGATCAGCTGCTCCCTCCTGTACGCTTATAACACTATTATGATATCCTAGATTTTACAGGTTGTATATTAATCAGCTCCTGTATTTTCAATCAAAATGATTCACGACACTACAAAGAATTGGGGATAATACGTTATGACTTTATATGAAAAACATTTAATCGTATTAGATTTGGACGGTACACTTCTGACCGATGAGAAAAAGATTTCATCGAAGACTCTTCATACATTGACAGAAGCGAGGAAACAAGGTCATGAAGTGATGATCGCAACCGGCCGTCCTTACCGTGCCAGTGAAATATATTATAAGCAGTTGAACTTAGGCACTCCCATTGTCAATTTCAATGGAGCTTTCACCCATCATCCAACCGATGAAAATTGGGGTACTTATCATACCCCGATGGATCTAAATGTATCCAAGCAGATCATCGAGGCGTGCCACGACTTTCCGTTCCGTAATATCATCGCTGAGGTGAAGGATGATGTATATCTTCATTATCATGACGAAAAGCTTATTGATGTCTTCATGATGGGCAATCCGTCTATTTCAACAGGCGATATTCGTGAGTTTCTCACAGAGAACCCCACTTCCATGCTGATCCATGCTGA
Organism: Bacillus sp. BKU_1; assembly: GCA_051294195.1. GTDB lineage: Bacteria > Bacillota > Bacilli > Bacillales > Bacillaceae_B > Rossellomorea. The sequence continues at coordinate 1,657,465 of CP193985.1, forward strand.
AGAAAAAGATGTGAAGGACATCCGCGCACATCTTGATGAAGTTCATGCTGAAGTGATCGATCACCGCAGATGGGCTGCCCCCTGGCATGTCATTGAAATTGTGAAATCGGGATTAAATAAAGCTGTCGGGATTGAAAAAGTCTCTGCTTCTTTAAATATACCTCAGGAACGTATCATTGCATTCGGTGATGAAGACAACGATTTTGAAATGCTTGAATACGCTGGAACCGGCATTGCAATGGGTAATGCCATCGACAAAGTGAAGGAAATCGCCAATGATGTCACATTGACAAACGAAGAAGACGGAATCGGAGTATACCTGCAAAAGCGCTTTAATCTTTGATGGCAGGAGTGGGAATTTTTTTTACTGTAAACACCCCCGATTTAAGCCATACTACAAGAGAACACCATTTGTGTTCAAGCTTGTAAAGGGGTGGTTGCAGTGGGTAGAAATAAATCGAAACGATTTGTACAACAAGGTAAAGTAGCTGTAGCAAAGCATGATGAACGGATTCCCTACCACTTGACGTATGCTGAAGCAGAGGCGAACAAGCTGTCTTCCAAAGTGGATGATTCCTCTTTGGGGGGAATATAAATGAGCAACCCATTATACCGGCAGGCACGCCAGGCAGTCAACTCTGCAAAGCAGGCAGCATCTCAAGGCGGTAATACGGAGGCATCCGTCACCAAAGCAAAAAATGCCTTATCTTCTGCCTACGCGAACAGTAATACAGCAGAACAACACCAATTACGGGCCCTTCAGGATGAGCTCAATTCTCTTCAATAAAGTAAAAAAGGTTGACCTCCCAAGACGGGATGGTCAACCTTTTATTCTTTTGCTGAACTAATCTCTCCTGAAGAACCCAAAGATGCCTGTCGTCTGAACGATATTGGTGAAGGCGTTCGGGTCGACTTCTTTTATCGTATGCTCCAGCTCATACAGCTCATAACGTGAAATGACAATGATCATCATTTCTTTCTGCTCACCGGAAAAGGCACCTTTTGCCGGAAGAGTAGTAATTCCCCTCATCAGTTTCGAGTGGATGGCTTCGCGAAGCTCCTGGGATTTCTTTGTGATGATCATCGCCGTCAATTTCTCATGACGTGTATGGATGGCATCGATGACACGTGTGGAAGCATACAGCGTCACGAGTGTATACAACGCTTTTTCCCAGCCGTATAAAAAGCCGGCAGAAATAATGATGACAGCATTCATGATAAAGAAATAAGAGCCGACCGGCTTATCTTTCATACGGGACAGGATCATCGCGATGATATCCATTCCGCCTGTTGATGCCCCCCATTTCAATGTCAAGCCGACTCCGACCGCCGCAATCACACCCCCGAAAACGGCATTCAGCAAAATATCGGGTGACAAATGAATGACCGGGATGACCTCAAGGAAGAATGAGGTCAGAAATACAGAGATAAAGCTGTAGACAGTAAATGATTTACCTACCTTGAACCATCCGATAATGGTAACAGGAATATTCAATAAGAATAATAAAATACCGGTTGATACGTTAAACTGTGTAAACTCTTTGATGATGCTTGATAACAATTGTGCCATACCGGTAAATCCGCTCGCGTAAACATTTGCCGGTATCAAGAAGAAATTCATGGCGATCGCGCCCAATACAGCACCGATCAGCACCACTACAAACTTTTTCACTTCCAAATGCACATTATCCCTATTCATGCACAGACCTCCCCTGTTGTGTAGCATCTGCTACTAAATATGTTCCACAAAATATCATAACTAAACTCTTCCTCAAATTCACCTGCTCAACGGTTTTTTTTGCAAATATTCCGGATAAAGTTTCACTTCTGTCTTGCAGCGATGACTATCCAGCGTTGATTGGATTGCAAGACGAAGACTCCTGCTGGAAGAGTTGCTCATTTGAAAAGCGGAAGAGCTTAGATCAGAATCGATAAGCATAACATGAATATCATGAAAGGTGTTCTTTGTTTGTTTCGGTTCATTCTTCTTATGATTTGGATATTTTTTCTAAGTGATGGAATTAATCCGAAAATTCAAAGATTATTCCTCAGAATTCGAAGATTATTGTCTGGAATTGAAAGAAAAAGGCTGGTTTTCGAAAGATAATAGCCAAAATTAAAAGATTCCTTCGATTCAACCCGTCCCTCTGGCTGCACCATAACACTCATCAAGCCAAATCGCTGATTTACAGATAATATTTTTCGTATATTGAGTCATGAACGCTTCTAACCTCCATAAAACATTCAAAAAAACAAATCAGGCACCCGAGAGATAGACCCCGGATCCGGGGAGGGAATCTGCCGCCAGAATGCCATGAGGCTCACGGTCTACCGGCGGAAAGCGAAGTCATGCACGAAAATCATAAATGAAATCAATGTTATTATAGGAAATTAGACAGGATTAGATTGTCATTTCACCAAAAAATAGCTAGACTAAAGCTATAAGTAAAGATAAAAGGATGAGAAATGATGACAGTAAAATTATTTGCCGACAGTGCAAGCGACCTGCCAAAAGAATTTTTCAATCAGGACAACATAGAATTCTTCCCACTGAAAGTACATATCGAAGGACAGGATTACGAAGACCTCATCAGCATCGATCCCAAAAAGGTTTTTGACAAAATCCGTGATGGCCATATGCCTAAAACGTCTCAAGTATCACCTGAAACCTTCTTGAAGAAGTTCACGGAAATTGCAGAAAACGGCGAAAAAGGAATCTATGTCGCCTTCTCTTCCCAACTTTCTGGAACGTATCAAACAGCCGTGATGATCCGTGATCAAGTAAAAGAAGAACATCCCGCGCTTGACCTAACCATCATCGACTCCAAGTGTGCTTCCCTCGGCTACGGACTTGTCGTCAAAAGTGCCTTAAATGCCCTCAATGAAGGCGTACACCAACAGGACATCATTGAGACAATCAACTATCACGCAGAGCATATGGAACATCTTTTTACCGTCGAGGATCTTGATTATCTAGCCAAAGGCGGCCGTGTTTCCAGAGCATCTGCATTTTTGGGCGGACTGCTTAATATCAAACCCCTTCTTCACGTCGAAGACGGTAAGCTCGTGCCGATCGAAAAGCTCCGCGGCAAGAAAAAACTGCTGAAACGAATTCTTGAACTAATGGAAGAACGCGGTTCCAACCTCTCAGAGCAGACAATCGCCATCAGTCATGGAGACGATGAGGAACTTGCCCTGGAGATGAAAAAGTTGATTGAAGAAAAATTCTCTCCTAAAGATGTATATATCAATATTATTGGATGTGCCATCGGTTCTCATACAGGAACCGGAACATTGGCAGTATTTTTTCTCCGCTGAGACTCATAAAGCCCCCTGCTCTTTGTCATACTAATCGGGAAGACGTTTCTACTTGAAGGGAGTGCATACGATGCCGCACACATCAGATAACGACAAAAAGGCGAAAGACAACCAGGCCCTGCATGAAGAGAAAAACAAAATAAAAGAGCTGAACCGTCAAGCCGGAAAGAATCAATACTCCAAAAAGACGGACCACATTTAATATGAAATCAATTAGAATCAACCGGCCACCTGACAACAGGTGGTCTTTTCATTTCAATCATCCTTCTTCCCGGTTGTGCAATATAAAGGGACTCCGATATAATGTTAGAAGAATATAGTAATGGAGGGAACTACATATGGCAAAAGAAAGCTCTTTCGATATTGTGTCAAAAGTCGAAATGTCCGAAGTAAGCAACAGCATCCAAATTGCTTTGAAAGAAATCCAAACCAGGTATGATTTTAAAGGAAGCAAAAGTGATATCAAACTGGACGGGGAAGAAATTGTATTAGTGTCTGATGACGAATTCAAAATGAATCAGCTGAAAGATGTCTTATTAAGCAAATTGATCAAACGCAGCGTCCCGGTTAAAAATCTTGATTACAGCAAGCTGGAAGGAGCCTCCGGGGGCACAGTGCGTCAGCGTGCCAAACTCGTTCAGGGAATCGATAAAGAAAATGCGAAAAAAATCAATACAATCATCAAGAACTCCGGTGTGAAGGTAAAGAGCCAGGTCCAGGATGACCAGGTCCGTGTCACTGGAAAGAGCAAGGATGACCTGCAAAAGATCATTTCAGCTGTAAGGGAAGCGGACTTATCCATTGATGTCCAATTTGTAAATTTCCGCTGATCTGTTATCTTACATAGTCTGATGGGTAAACTATACTCATTGGACTTTTTTTATATTCGGCACTAAACATGAATAATACTAGAGACGTATACGGAGGAGAACTATGAATAAGAAAATTATCGTTATAGGTGCTGTCGGCGGAGGCGCGACAACCGCTTCACAGCTGAGGAAGCTGGACGAAAAATCAGACATCATTTTACTCGAGAAGACTTCTTATCTTTCATACGGAGCCTGCGGGATGCCGTATTATCTCGGAGAAGTAATCGAGGACCGTGAAGATTTATTTGCCTATACTCCCGAAAAGCTGCAATCCAAGAAAAAGATCGATGTAAGGATGCAGAATGAAGCCGTAAAGATTGACCGTGAAAAGCAAACCCTTCACATTGTAGACATTCTTAAGAATCAAGAATATCAAGAAACCTATGATGCACTGATCATAGCAACTGGTGCATCCCCATTCGTCCCTGAAATTGACGGACTTGATACCATCCCTGCCTTCACTCTGCGAACAGTTGAAGATATGGATAAACTAAAAAACTACTTGGTAACGGAAAAGCCATCTGCCGGAGCCATCATCGGCGGAGGTTTCATCGGAGTGGAAATGTCCGAGAACCTCACTCATCTTGGAATCAATACTTGTATTGTTGAACGTTCAAATCATGTCCTCAACATCATTGATGAAGAAACGGCTTTGAAAATCCAGGAGCACATAAAAGAAAAAGGTGTTTCATTATACGTTGAAAACGGGCTTCACAAAGTCAATTCTGCATCGGAAATCCTGCTTGATAATGGAGAAAGAATTAAAACCGATTTTATCCTTTTATCAGTGGGTATAAAGCCTAACAATGCACTCGCAAAGGAGGCCGGCCTTACGATCGGAGATTCTGGGGGCATCAAAGTTAACGAGTATATGCAGACCGATGATCCATGCATTTATGCAGTCGGTGATGTGGTCGAATCCTTCGACAGGATCGATGGCAGCCCGAAACAAGTCCCGCTTGCCTGGCCGGCTCACCGCCAATCCTATATTATCGCCAAACACCTTACAGCAAGTCCGGTCTCTTTCGGCGGAATGCTTGGAAGCGCAATTGCAAAAGTATTTGATTTAAGCATTGCCACAACCGGATTGGGCGAAAAAGAGCTGACAGAACGGAAAACGAAATATAAGACAGCTGTACATGAAGGGAAATCACATGCCGGCTACTATCCGGACAGCCGGGATGTGTATGTGAGGGTCCATTTCTGTCCCGATACCGGTAAAATCTATGGCGGCAATGTAGTCGGCGGCGAAGGTGTGGATAAACAAATCGACGTCCTTTCCACTGCCATCACCGGCGGCCTCACAGTCTTGCAGCTGCAGGAAATCGAAACCTGCTATGCCCCTCCATTCTCCTCTCCAAAGGGCCTGCTGAATATGATCGGATACAAGGCAGAGAAGATGATGGATTCCTGATTAACGGAACAGATCCAGTGCGGGTTGTTCTTTTTTTAAGGACAGCTCCCAAAAATGCCGGCAAATGATGTTAATAATTAGACTTACCGGGTAAACACTAACCTAAGGATAATCATTTAACTTTACATTTAAAGGAGTGTTTCAGTTTGTCACAACAGCAAAACGAAAATCAAACCTTCCCGCCCCAGCATCAGGAGCATCAGCCGGGCACCGTCGACGAAATGAATCCGCAGCCGATCCATACCGACCAGAATTATAAAGGAAGCGGTAAACTTGATGGAAAGGTCGCTCTCATCACAGGAGGAGACAGCGGGATTGGGCGTTCTGTCGCATGGTACTTCGCTCGTGAAGGTGCACATGTCGCCATTTCATACTTAGATGAACATGAGGATGCAAACAAGACGAAAGAACTGGTGGAAGCAGAAGGCGTTCGATGCATGCTGATCTCAGGAGATATCGGCAGTGAGACATTCTGCAAAGACCTGATTAACAAAGTGATTTCGCAGTTTGGCAGACTGGACGTTCTCGTTAACAATGCTGCAGAACAGCATCCCCAGGACGGCCTTGAAAACATAAGCAGTGAACAGCTTGAAAGAACATTCAGGACCAATGTATTTTCGATGTTCCATTTGACCAAAGCTGCCCTGCCGCATCTTAAAAAGGGAGCATCCATTATCAACACAGCTTCGATCACTGCCTATAAAGGCAATAAAGATCTAATCGATTACTCTTCTACCAAAGGGGCAATCGTAAGCTTCACCCGTTCCCTTGCCGAGAATATCGCTTCAAAAGGTATCAGGGTCAACGGCGTGGCACCCGGACCGATCTGGACGCCGCTCATCCCTTCCACTTTCAGTTCGGACAAGGTATCTCAGTTCGGTGCAAATACACCAATGGGAAGGGCAGGTCAGCCCTTTGAGCTGGCCCCGGCCTATGTCTATCTGGCAAGCGATGATTCCTCCTATGTGTCCGGGCAGATGATCCACATTAACGGTGGGACGGTCGTGAACGGATAATTTAACTTTAGAAGAAGTGACATGTGAGACAGAGATATTATAAGGAATAGTTAGAAACCGGGTTTGTATACCCGGTTTTTTATGTGATTTATGAGAGGGAGCGGCGGGTTTAATTGAGGGGTGTGGTGTGGCGTGGTGCGGGGCGGTGTCGTATCGTGTGCCAGATTAGAATGATTGTTAAGAGATCATATATTTTGAATTAGGAACGCATTTTTAAAAACAGGATCGTAAATCTCAGATCAGGATCGTATTTTCAAAATCAGAATCGTAAATTTGGAATTAGGATCGTATTTTTAAAAATCAGGAGCATCCCCCCCGATAACACCCACCAAGGTATAACCCTTACTTTCGTAATCAACCTCAAACCTGCTTCCACATCATTTCTCGCGTATATTTTATAAATAAAGACCTATTCTTTCCCACACATGACCAAGAAAATTTTCAACACGAAAAAAACCGGGGCAGCTATGCCTCGGTCTCTTCGATATGATCAACTTCCCTCTTGCTGCATGATGCACGCTTTACGATTTCATGGGGGATGATGATTCGTTTGATGGGGTCTTTTGGGTTTTCGAGCTTTTGGATCAGACTTTTTGCCGCTTCATTGCCGAGGTTGAAAATATTGATATCAACCGATGTCAGCGGGGGGCGGGACATTTCTGCGAGAAGAACGTTATTAAAGCTGATGATGGATATATCTTCAGGAACGGAGATATCCATTTCATCAAGCGTATTCAACACTCCAAGTGCCATTAAATCATCGGCTACAACCAGTGCAGTAGGGGGATGTGCCAGCTGCATCAATTCATTGATCGCTTCCCTGCCGCCTTCGCGAAGGAATTCTTCATGGATGATATATTCATCTTTCAAATCGCGGCCTGCATCTCTGAGCGCCTTTTCGTATCCCAATAAACGTTCGACCGTAACGACCAGGTTCAAATTTCCGCCGATGAAACCGATGCATTCATGACCCAGTCCGAGAAGATAATTGGTTACCTCTTTCGCTGCCCTGAAATTATCATTGTCCACGTGTGTAATTTCTTCGGAATATTTATAAGGCTTCCCGACTACCACAAATGGAAAGCTGCGTGCTTTCAAATAGTTCATCACTTTGTCTTCGACTTTTGAATAAAGAAGGATGATCCCATCCACTCTCCCGCCTTGGACCATTTGGACGACACCTTCAAAGATTTCTTCTTCTGTCTGGCCTGTCGTCATTTGAAGTGCATATTGCTTTTCATGGGCCCCTTCACTCAACCCCCTCAAGACTGTCGGGAAAAATGGATTTTGAGAAAACGTACTGGCCGAACCGGGAAGTACAAGCCCCAATACCCTTGTGGATTGATTCGCCAGACTTCTGGCGATGAAATTCGGATGATACCCCAGTTGATCCATCGCTTCCCTTACTTTTTGTTTTGTCTTTTCACTGATTCTCGGGTTATTTGCGATCACGCGTGAAACAGTTGATGGTGCGACATTTGCCAGTTTCGCCACATCTTTTATCGTAACAGCCATCGTCATTCCCCCCTTCTGCTGCAAAATGAATATAAAAGCGCTTCCAGCCCTGTCCTTCAAGGCCCTTTAAAGAGCCCTCAGGTTAACCTTTTCTGTTTTTTCTTCCGCGTTTCCATACCAGGTAAATAAATAATAAAAATAATACATAGACTGCTCCAAGTGCTGACAAATAAGGAATGTTCAATCCGCTTTTGGCTTTCAGCAGATAGATTTCAGCTTCTTCCCGGTCAAGTGCCACTTTATATTTCCCATCGTCATCACTGCGGACCAGGTCGCTCGTGAGCAGGCCTTTCAGCTCCTGATCTTCTGCCAGGTCTCCGGGACTTAGTTCCACGGTCTGGGTCTTGCTGGAATTATTGATGGCCACTACCACTGTCTGGTCTTTGTAGGTGCGTTTGTAAATGCCCATTCCGTCTTTTTCGTACAATGGTTCTACTGTTCCCCTTGTTAAAGCCGGGTAGTCCTGACGAACCTTTCCGAGTGTTGAGATGTAATCAATAAGCTCCTTATCCGCTCGGAAATTCATCAGTCGCCGGTTATCGGGATCTTCTCCCCCGTCTATGGCAATCTCAGAACCATAATAAACAATCGGTATCCCCGGGGTGGTGTACATATACGCCAAGGCAAGCTTCCAGCGCGTTCCGGGGAAAACATTTTCCTGTACCAAAAGCCTTGTAAAACGTGCCATATCATGGTTATCGATAAATGTGCCCATTACATAAGGATTTTCATAATACGTTTCATTGTATTTCCAGAAATTAAAGAGTCTGTCCATCGAAGTATCAGGCTTTTTAAAAACAGAACGCATTTCTTCGGCTTGCGGGACATTGACAAATCCATCAATGCCGGCATCGTTGTATTCAGCAATCTTCTGGGGATTGCGGTCAAAGACCTCACCAAGAAGATAGAAATCGTCTTTTACAGACTTCACTTCGTTACTGAATTCACTCCAAAAATCCTGCGGAACATGACGAACCGTATCCAACCGGTAGCCGTCGACATCGGTCTCCTTTATCCACCATTTTGCAGCATCAAAAAGGTATTCCCTCACTTCGGGATTTTCCGTATTCAAATCCGGCAAGTCATATAACCAGGCATTCTGCAGACTATCCTTATCGGAAAAATTCATCGGCTGCTTTTCATGGAACCATTCCTTTTTTTCAGGGTCATTCACCCACGGATGTTCAGGCCCCACATGATTCACCACAAAATCCAAAACCACTTTCATATCTCGCTTGTGAGCTTCATCCACAAGCTTTTTAAACGTTTCCATCGAACCGAAATGCTCGTCCGTTTTATAAAAGTCCGTGATCCAGTATCCGTGATATCCTTTTGGCTGGTTATCAAAAACAGGCGTGAGCCAAATGGACGTGAACCCCATATCCTTGATATAATCCAATCGATCGATGATCCCCTGGAAATCGCCTCCCTGATAGGCTTTTGGATCTTTAGTGTCCACTTCTTTATCATTCGTCGTGTCTCCATTATTGAAACGATCCACCATCAGAAAATACATTGTTTCATCCTGCCACTTTCGTTCTTCTTTTTCAACTGCACCTGCGGGTACGGCGTAAAAAAGAAGAAACGGGACTAAAATGAGAGCAAGTACTCTTCTTTTCATCTCCGCTTCCTCCTCGGGTAGTTAGTAACGCCTTTAAGATTATCCCTTTGTACCCCCTGCCGTCAATCCTGAAACGAAGTATTTCTGGAAGAAAAGGAATAATAATGCGATCGGGACTGCAATCAATACGGAACCTGCCGCAAACGTGGTAAATTCAGCACCGAATTGCTTCGCGACCATGTCATATAAAGCAACAGGGAGCGTGTACATTTCCTCTGACCGGAGCAGGATGCTCGCGATGATAAAGTCTGCAAATGGTGCAATGAAGGAAAACAGTGCGACGACCGCGATGATCGGCTTTGCCAGCGGCATGACAATCTGGAAGAAAATCCTGAAGTGCCCCGCACCATCCATTTTTGCCGACTCATCGAGTTCTTTCGGTATGGTGTCCAGATAGCCTTTCATCAGCCAAGTATTCATCGGGATCTGACCGCCGACATACACCAGGATCAATCCGATGTGCGTATCAAGGAGATCCGTTAATAATGCAAGGACGAAAATGGCGATCAATGCTGCAAAGTTAGGAATCATTTGCAGGATCAGGAATGTCATCAGCCCATTTTTCCGTCCGGCAAAACGATAACGGGAGAAAGAATAGGCAGTCAGACTAACAAGCAGAACCGTGAGAGCCATTGTCGATAAGCTTACTTTCAGAGAATTCCAGTACCAGATCAGGTAATTGCTCTGTCCCAGATCGAATAATTCCTTGTAATGCGCAAGCGTCGCATTCTTTGGAATGATCGACGACCCTGAAAGGCTCTGCCCCGGATTAAAGGATGAACCGATGATCCAGGCCACAGGGTAAAGGATGATTGCGAACATAATACCGATGGCTAGATAAGAAAGTGTCAAACGTATGAGCTTCTGTTTTTTCATATTCATCTTTACATCATATCCTCTTCTTGGAATGACTTCGTACGTTTAAACTGCCAGATCGCAACAGTGATGACGATCACGGAAAGCAGTAAAGTGATGGCGGCTGCCTTCGAATATTGAGCCGATGTCATCGTCAGGCTGTATATCCAGGAAATAAGGATATCCGTCCCTCCGGCATTCTGCCCTGTCAACGCCGGTCCACCACCGTTGAATAAGTAGATGACGTTAAAGTTATTAAAGTTGAATGTATATTGGGTGATGATGATCGGTGCCGTTGCAAATAATACAAGAGGCAGCGTGATATTTTTAAATTTCTGCATGGCGGAAGCCCCGTCCACCGTCGCCGCTTCATATAATTCATCCGGAATCGATTGAAGCACCCCGGTCGTCATCGCAAAGATGAATGGGAAACCAAGCCATGTCTGAATGAATATCAGTGCTAGTCTTGTATACATCGGCTCTGTCATCCAGGGCAGGTCCCCGATCCCCAGGAACGCGAGGATGTCCCTGTTGATGGTACCGAACGATTCATTGAACATTCCTGCGAAAACAAGGATGGAAACGAATGCCGGAATCGCCCAAGGTAATATGAAAACCGTGCGTATAATCGCTTTTCCTTTTAAATCCTTCTGGTTCACAAGGATCGCAAGGAAAATACCGAGCGCGACCTGCAATGTCGTTGCACCGAATGTCCAGACAAGCGTCCAGGCCAGGACGGTGATGAATGTTTCTCTCCATATATCAATCTTGAAGATATCCACAAAGTTCTGGATCCCCACCCAGTCTACAAGCTTCGCAGGCGGTGAATGATAAAGATCATAGTTGGTGAACGCCAGCAGCACCACGAATATGATCGGGAAGATGACCACGAAGACAAGAAGCAGGAATCCAGGGGACATGATCAGATAAGGAAAACCATTATCTATCAGGTTTTTATATTGTTCCCTGATCGTGCTGAGCTGTTCGCCCCTGTCACGCTTCTCTCCGTTTACATATGCATCGCGCAGATTAAATAGATAGAACCCGATGCCGAACATTAATACAATGATAGCGAGAATACCGTAAACCATTAAGAAGATAGAGTGATCTCCGTAGGATACGTCTGTGCCCAGGGTAGTGATCCCCCACAGGCCGTAACCGATCAAATCCCTGAACACCAGGATGAAAGCGGCTGTCATGATCAGGAAAAATCCGCCTTTTGCATATTGCTTATGATACAACTGACCGAGTCCCGGGATGATGGACAGGGCCAGCGCTGTTTTTCTATGTTTAGATTGATAGGATTGTTGCTCCATCCTATAGTCCCCCTTCTATCTTCAAGATCTCTACTAAGCTTCAAGAGCTTTAGGAAGCAGAAACGATTTTCTTCCTCTTAAAGCCCTTGAATGGGCCGTTTTAAAAGGATAGCAGTACCCTCTTTTGAGAAGGTACCGCTATGAATTCATTAATTTGAATGATTCGCTTCGATATTTTGTTCGATTTGCTTGACTGCCGCATCAAGAGCTTCTTTCGGCCCCTGCTTGCCGGTTACAAGTGTTTGAAGTGAATCAGCCATTGGTCCCCAAACTTCTCCCATTTCAGGGATATTTGGCATTGGAACAGCATATTGTGACTGCTCGGCAACTGCTTTCGCGCCTTCATTTTCTGCAATTGCAGGATCATCGATCAGTCCTTGGTTCGTTGGTACTTCTTGAGTTTGTTCGAAACGGAGCTTCGCGTACTCATCCTGAGTGATGAACTCGATGAACTTTTGAGCCCATTCTTTGTTTTCAGAGTAGCCTGATACATGCCATCCTTTTACACCCATGAATGTTTTCATCGGCTCTCCGTTTGGAAGTTTAGGCATAGCAGATACACCGATATCGATTCCGGCATCTTTATACCCTTGGAAAGACCAAGGTCCGTTCATGACTGATGCCACTTTTCCTTCATTGAAAAGACCGTCCATGGCAGAACCGCCGTTTTCACCGACGATCCCTTTAGGGAATAGTCCTTCAGAGTACCATTTTTGGATGTATTCAGCACCCTTGACGGCACCTTCATTATTCAATCCAAGATCTTTCGGATCTAATGCTCCATCTTTTTCAGCGAACACATATCCGCCGAATCCGCCGATAGGCGCATGGGCGAAGTAGTAGTTATCCCAAAGTGCCAAGAAACCGAAGTTTCCGTCTTTAGTGAAATCTTTAGAGAATGAATATACTTCATCCATTGTTTTCGGTGCTTCTTTCATAAACTCTTTGTTGTAAATGAATACCGGTGTTTCAGAAGACTTCGGCAGACCATATAGTTTTCCATCATAGCTTTGTGCTGTTATTGAAGATTCAGTAAAACGGTCCTTGATTTCACCGTCGACCTCTAAAGGTGCAATGTGACCTGCAAGGGCAAGCTCACCGATCTGGTCATGCGGCAGAGTCAATACGTCAGGACCTGTACCTGCAGGACCATCAAGGCGTAATTGTTCTTTCATCTTAGCAGCCATTTCTACTTCTTTCACTTCAAGCTCGATGCCTGTTTCTTCTGTGAACTTGGCACCAACTTCATCCAGCCATCCGGATTTCTTTTCATCTTCCCAGATGACAAGCTTTTCAGGCTTGTTTGCATCATCGGCTTTTTTCTCGCTGTCTTTATTACCTGAAGATTGTTCCTCACGGTTAGGACCACAAGCAGCCAACGCCCCCAGTACAAGCATAACTACCATCAATAATGATAATGCTTTCTTCAACTTGACCCCTCCTAAGTATAGGTAAATAATGAAAATCCCACGATTGGACAACCGTTTGCACACATACGTATGAAAAGTGATAGCAGATACCTCTCACACGCATTTGTGAAAGCGATTGCACAACCTATTTCCTATTATACAAATTAAATATCATTTAGCAATAGTTTTTTCTTTTTTTTTGAGTTTAATAGAGTTATTAAAAGACGCTTTCATAGTTGTGGTCCGTTTTATTGACAACTCCCCCATTGTAGACTACTCTTTAAATAAAAATGACCGAAGGGGGATATATATGATTCTCGAAGCGATTTATCATCGGCCGAAAGATAATTATGCATACGCTTGCACTGGAGAAGAAATCCATGTCAGAATCCGCACTAAGAAAAAAGATGCAAAACACGCCGTTCTTCTGCATGGGGACCCGTATCAATGGGAAGACGGAGAATGGATTTTTGATAAGAAAGAAATGACACTCACAGGGAGCGACCAATTATTCGATTACTGGTCAGCTACCTTGACCCCTCCCTTCAGACGGCTCCGTTACGGCTTTATATTGAATGACGGAAATGAAGAAATCTTTTATGGGGAAAAAGGGTTTTCCCAAGATCCCTCAACGGATATCGGGGATTACTTCTGCTTCCCTTTTTTAAATCCAATCGATGTATTCAAAGCCCCGGAATGGGTGAAAGATACGGTATGGTATCAAATATTCCCGGAACGCTTCGCAAACGGGAACAGGGATAATGATCCGGAAGGAACCCTTGAATGGGGGAGCACAGAGCCGTCCAGGACAAATTTCTTCGGCGGCGATCTTGAAGGTGTCATGGAAAATATCCCTTATCTTAAGGAACTGGGTATATCCGGAATATACTTCACACCGATTTTCAAAGCATTTTCAAATCATAAATATGATACGATTGACTATTTCGAAATCGATCCGCAATTCGGGACGAAGGAGACCTTGAAAGAACTGATTTCCAAATGTCACGAAAATGGAATAAAGGTCATGCTGGATGCAGTGTTCAATCACAGTGGATTTTACTTCCCTCAATTCCAGGACGTCCTTGAAAATGGCGGGGATTCTCCGTACAGTGATTGGTTTCATACCAAGGAATTCCCATTGGATACAGAAAGCACCCCCCCGAATTATGATACATTTGCATTTGAAGCTTCCATGCCCAAGTTGAATACAGAAAATGAAGACGTACGGGCATATTTATTGGAAGTCGGACGCTACTGGGTGAAGGAATTTAATATCGACGGCTGGCGCCTTGATGTCGCAAACGAAGTAGACCACCAGTTCTGGAGGGACTTCAGGAAAGAAGTAAAGGCAATAAATCCCGATTTATATATTCTTGGGGAAATATGGCATGATTCCATGCCTTGGCTCCGCGGGGATCAGTTTGACGCCGTCATGAATTATCCGTTCACAACCAATATGATCAACCTGTTCGCAAAGCATTCGATAACGCCGGCCAGATTCATTGAGAATCTGACCGCGGTCATCCACATGTACCCCAAGACTGTCACTGAAGTGAATTTCAACCTTGTAGGGAGTCATGACACGCCAAGGATCCTGACAGAATGCGGTGAAGATCTCCGCAAGCTGAAACAGATCTTCACCTTTATGCTTTCTTTCCCCGGGACACCATGTATATACTATGGTGATGAAATCGGCATGACGGGAGAGCAGGACCCCGGCTGCAGGAAATGCTTCCCTTGGGATATTGGCGCTCATAACGAAGAACTATTTCATCATGTTAAGAAGCATATCGAACTCAGACGCGGCCATCCTTTACTTGCAAACGAAGGAAATCTCTCCTTCCTGCCTACCGAACTGAATGATGGCTGTATCGCTTTCACCAAATCCAATGGAAAAGATACACTCTTCATCCTTTTGAATTGCATGGCTGAACCGACATCATACTCCCTTCCTTTTGATTTGAAAGGAAAAAAGATATCGAATCTGTGGACTGGAGAAGAATTTGCTGCAGAAGCAGAAACGATTGAAGTTGAACTTGAAGAATATGGATTCGCCATCCTTCAGCTATCATAATGATTCCCAGCATACAGCGGGACTGACTCATGTGACTTGAGTCAGTCCCCTTCTCTCTTCACCGAACTTTCATAACAAGGAGTAATATTCATGAATAACACACAAAAAAAGATGACCTTGTTCGCCCTCACTTGGCCGATCTTCATTGAAATCTTCCTTCACATGCTCATGGGTAATGCCGATACTTTGATGCTCAGCCAATACTCGGATGATTCAGTGGCAGCAGTAGGGGTATCCAACCAAATTCTATCCCTCATCATCGTGATGTTCGGTTTTGTCGCCACGGGTACTGCGATTCTCGTGGCACAGCACTTAGGTGCAAAAGATGAAGCATCAGCAGGGGAAATTTCCATTGTATCCCTCGCTGTGAATCTGATTTTCGGCCTGATATTAAGCATCACTCTTGTTTTCTTCACAGAGCCCATTCTCGCTTCCATGGATCTGCCGGGATCCTTGATGGACGAGGCTTCCTCTTATTTGAAGATCGTTGGAGGCTTCGCTTTCATACAGGCATTGATCATGACTGCAGGAGCCGTCATGAGGAGTTACGGGTTCACGAAGGATGCCATGTATATCACGATTGGGATGAATATTATCAACGTTATCGGTAATTACCTGTTCATTTTCGGTCCTTTCGGAATTCCTGTATTGGGGGTTGAGGGTGTGGCCATTTCGACCATCACTTCCAGGATGATCGGACTTATCGTTTGTATTGCCGTGATCATGAAGAGGATTCCTGGCGCTCTGCAAGTCAAAAAGCTTTTCATGCTTCCGATTGCGCATGTGAAGAACCTTCTTCGGATCGGGATCCCTTCTGCCGGCGAGCATTTATCCTATAACGGTTCACAAATGGTCATTACCTACTTCATTGCCAGTATAGGCACTCATGCCCTGACAACAAAAGTTTACGCACAGAACCTTATGATGTTTATCTTTTTATTCAGTGTGGCGATCAGCCAGGGGACCCAAATCCTGATCGGCCACCTGATGGGGGCGGGCGAATACGATAATGCATACGAAAGATGCCTGAAAAGCTTAAAGATCGCCATTATCATTTCACTTGCAATGGCAGGGCTCTTTTCGATCTTCGCAGATCCGCTGCTAAGGATTTTCACCGATAACGAACAAATCATTTCACTCGGGAAAATACTAATCTATTTAACCATCATCCTCGAACCAGGAAGGAGCTTCAATCTGGTCGTCATCAACTCTCTAAGGGCAGCCGGGGATGTCCGGTTCCCAGTATATATGGGGATTCTGTCCATGTGGGGCGTCAGTGTCACTTTATCTTATGTTCTTGGAATCTCGTTCGGCCTCGGGCTTATCGGCATTTGGATTTCATTCATAGCAGATGAATGGCTGCGTGGCTTGATTATGCTAAAACGGTGGCGTTCTAAAGTCTGGATAAAGAAAGGGTTTGTAACCGGAAAGCAAGAAATCAACGAAAACAAAATTGCACATGAATCGTGACAGGATGGGGGACAAAAGTTTTTGATCTTAAGTAAAACCCGAATTGGTTTGCCATTTTGAAGGCAAATCAGTCCGGGTTTTTAATTTTAAATGATCTGTCCAGCTAAAAGCCTTTCCGCTTTTCTATGAGAAGTCTGCGGCTTGCTCTCCAATCAATCGCTGGATAGCTCAAACATCTATTTATCCTAGAAATCATTAGCGGTATTAGAACCGTTTCTAAAATGTTCGTTTTATCGTTTCGTCAGTATCGTTTTATAAAATATTCACCTAACATTAATTAATGTTAGGTTTTTTAACATAAAAGCGTTTTCACATAAAATTAACACTTGATATTTTGTTATTTTCTGAATATGATAGATAACATAACTAATTAATGTTATAAAATCTAACATCAATTTTAACAAGGGAGGAAATTCCATGAAGAAAGTGGAAGCGATCATCAGGGCAGAATCATTCATTTCATTACGTGATGCATTGAGTTTGCGGGGGTTCAGCGGACTGACCGTTTCAGAAGCAGCAGGATGCGGCAAGCAAAAAGGGAAACAGGGGATATTCCGCGGTAACAAGTTTGAAATTAACCTGGTTCCGCGTGTGAAGGTTGAAATGGTCGTCGACGATGGCCAGATCGAAGGAATCATCGATCTGATCGTGGAACAGTGCAGTACCGAAACCGTGGGTGACGGCAAGATCTTTATTTACCCAGTAGAAGAGGTGGTAAGGATCCGTACTGGAGAACGCGGGAAACAAGCCGTTTTATAATTTGTATTCAATTGCTTTGCTCTATTTAATCATTCATTACTAATCGGAGGGATAAAATTGATTAAAAAAATTACTGTATTGCTTCTTCTGTCACTGGGAATAAGTACTTCCGCCTTAGCCGCTTCCCCTACAGCCGAAACCGTTCAAGCATCTTTGGATTCCATGTGGGTCATGATTGCAGCGTTTCTTGTTTTCTTCATGCATGCGGGATTCGCAATGGTTGAAACCGGGTTTACCCGTGCCAAAAATGCACTCAATATTTTAATGAAGAATTTCCTGACGGTTTCGATTGCCGCCATTCTATATTTCCTCATTGGGTTTGGTTTGATGTTCGGGTCAAGTGCAGGCGGATTTGCCGGAATGGATGGTTTTTTCCTCTCGGGGCGTGAAGATATCGGTTTCTTCTTGTTTCAATCCGTATTTGCCGCGACTTGCGCCACAATCATTTCTGGGGCAGTTGCAGAACGCATGAAATTGAAGAGCTACATTATACTGACCATCGTCATGACCGGGTTGATCTATCCTGTCGTCGGACACTGGGTCTGGGGCGGAGGATGGATTTCAGAGTTGGGATTTGTAGACTTTGCCGGATCCACTGTCGTTCATTTAACGGGAGCTGTCGGAGCCCTTATCACGGTATTATTCCTGGGAGCCCGCTTAGGCAAATATTCAAAAGGAAAAGCGAATGCCATCCCGGGCCACAATATCCCGCTTGGAGCACTGGGCGTTTTCATCCTATGGTTCGGCTGGTTCGGCTTTAATGGCGGCAGCAGCCTGGCAGCGGACCCGGAACTAGTCCCCCACGTCATCACCACAACTTTATTCTCTGCTTCAGCAGCCATCCTTTCATCGGCGCTTTATACGCTGGCCAGGTTTAAAAGAGTGGATCCCTCGCTGACTCTGAACGGAGCCTTGGGCGGTTTAGTCGGGATCACCGCGGGGTGCGCGAACGTTTCATTGACAGGATCACTTATCATCGGTCTTATTGCCGGGATCATTCTTGTAGAAGCTGTCACCATTCTTGATTCTAAGTTCAAAATCGATGACCCGGTGGGAGCGATCGCTGTCCATGGGATCTGCGGAATTTGGGGAACAGCAGCAGTCGGACTATTCGATATCCAGAATGGTTTATTCTACGGCGGCGGCGCCTCCCTGCTAGCGGTACAATTGATTGGAGCGGGGGCCGTCATCCTGTGGACTTCCATCACTGTCGGAGGCTTCCTGTTCCTCGTCACAAGAGTTTCCAGCATCCGCGTCTCCAGGGAAGAAGAGTTATCTGGCCTTGACTTCACAGAGCACGGATCGAATGCTTATGAACTCAAAGATACCGTGCTTGAATCGAACGCAAATCCTTCCCCGTTCGGAAGCGACCTTGTCGACCGCCTGAATTCGATCGGATCCGGAACTATTAGTAAAGTGGATCAGCGCAATACTGTTTGATCATTCCATAGAAAATCCCCGTCCGTAAAAACGGACGGGGATTTTCTTCTGATGCAGCTCTCACTTCTACTCCACTATCTGTATATTATAATCCTTAAACCACACATGGATCTGTCCAAGATGTGCCAGTAACTGCGGACCGGTCATCAACTGGCCGTACCAGGGGATCTTGAAAGCAGAACCGCCAGTTTTCACGATCTCTTTAAGCTTTTGCTCGTTGAAAAGTTCATACAGGACACTCTCTCTGTCTGCCAGGATTTCTTCCACCCAGTCACTCACCAATTTTGTATAGGCCGGATGATGCGTTTTGGGATAAGGGCTTTTCTTCCGATAAAGTACTTCATCCGGCAAAATCCCCTCAAGCGCCTTCCTCAGGATGCCTTTTTCCCTGTTCTCATGCATCTTCATTTCCCACGGGATATTCCATACGTACTCTACCAATCTATGATCTGCGAATGGCACCCTGACTTCCAGGCTCGCCCCCATGCTCATCCGGTCTTTTCGATCAAGCAGAGTCGTCATGAACCAGATCAGATTCAAGTAGAATAATTGTCTTCTTTTCGATTCAATTTCATTTTCCCCGTCAAGTAAAGGTGTTTCCGCGATCGTTTTATCATATTGTGCAAGGACATATTCCTGAAGGTTCAATTTCTTCTTCCAGTCTTCCTTCAACAATCCCTGCCTCTCGGTTACCGAGCGCATCCACGGGAATCCCCTTCTGTTAAAATCGTCTTCACGGTGGAACCATGGATACCCCCCGAATATTTCATCCGCACACTCACCAGAGAGCCCGACCGTAAACTCATTTTTTATCTCTTTGCAGAACCATAACAGTGAAGAATCCACATCCGCCATACCCGGAAGATCCCTGACATGCACGGCTTCGATCAGATAATCCTTCAATTCCTGCTGGCCAATCACGCATCGGTGGTGGATCGTATCGAATTCTGAAGACATTCTTTCAATCCACGGCGCATCCGAATTCGGCTGAAAGTCGCTCTTTGTAAAATACTGATCATTTTCTTCGTAATCGATTGAATAGGTATGGAGCCTCCCCTTCCCTTCGTCGCGGTAGGTATTGGCAGCTATTGCAGTAATGGCACTCGAGTCCACTCCACCTGACAGGAATGAACAAAGCGGGACGTCAGATACAAGCTGGCGTTTTATTGCATCCGACAGCAAGAACCGCACATTGGAAACCGTATCTTCAAACGAGTCCCCGTGCTTCTCACTCTTTACATTCCAGTATCTCCAGATTTTCAGTCCGCTTTTCGAGAAAGTCATGGCATGTGCCGGCCGGAGTTCCTTGACCCCTTTAAAGACGCCTTCACCGGGAGTTCGGGATGGTCCGAGACCAAGCACTTCCGATAGGCCGCCGTGTGTAACTTCCGGTTTGACATCCGGGTGGGCCAGCAATGCTTTGATTTCCGAACCGAATAAGAATCCGCCGTCTTTTTCAAAATAGAATAAAGGTTTTACACCCATACGGTCCCTGCCGATGAAGACTTGTTCCTTTTGACTGTCCCAGATGGAAAAGGCAAAAATCCCATTTAAATGATTGACACATTCTTCACGCCATTCAATATAGGAAGTCAATAAGACTTCTGTATCTGAATGGCCGTTGAAGGCATAGCCTTTTCCCTTTAACACCGTACGGAGATCTTCAGTATTATATAACTCGCCATTATAGCAGATCGTATACACATGGCCCTGATGGGTAATGCTCATCGGCTGCCTTCCGCCTTCGGGATCCACCACGATCAGGCGTTTATGTCCAAATGCTGCATGCGGACTGACCCAGGTATTTGTTTCATCCGGGCCCCTCTTCGACAGCTTTTCCGCCATTTTCGCGACTATGTTTTCCTGGTTTGCAAGATTTCGTTTATAATGAATCCAACCTGTAATACCGCACATGATGATCATCCTCACTTTCTGGTCAAACAAACTGGGCTCTCTGACACATAGATTATCTTATGCATTTCGGGATAAATGGTTAATTGCCTCACTCAATCTTCACATGAATGAAATATGATAATTATGATAAGAAATGTAGTTAAGGAGGGATATTCATTTGAGTAATATATATCGTTCAAACATTCTAAAATCCCAAAAGAGAGCATTTTCAGAAGGGACTGTCCTGGTTGATGAAGATACTTGGCTTTTCTTTGAAATAGATGCAGAAGAAGAATCGGAGCTTGAATTTTATATTAATCATGAAATAAGGATTTTAAGGGAGGATACCTGGATTACAGGCGTACTTTTAGAAAACGGAATCATCGCCACTCCATATGAGCGCATAAGGATGCTTGACGGAGACAGGATACAGATAAAGAAGAACATTCTCTTTTCTTTGGAAAATCTGGTTGGGGATATTTCTGACGATGCTTTTCTTCAATTCATCACTACCTTGAATAATCTGAATTATTCACTTTATGATTGTATATTCTGTCACAATCACCTTGTGTTCCTGGGCGGCCAAAAAATGAAGCAGGGCGTGAACTTCATTAACTTTGACAATGGTGATGAAGTATGTGCAGTCCAGCATCATTTTACCTATTTCAAAAAGAAGAGGGACCGCTTCGAATTCACACTCAGCACCGGAAAACGGATCGTAATCGAAAACTTCAATTTATGATGCAAAGGTAAAAAAATCGTGTTCACCGGCAAACGCCGGCAAACACGATTTTTTTATTTTGTCCAAGCCAGCTCACCCTGCACAGCAATCTGATCCCGCTTCAATAGGAATTCATCCATCTTGCATGCCGGCATCGGTTTTTCGATCAGGAAACCTTGAGCATAATCGCATCCCAATTGCTTGAGCAGTTTAAGCTGCCGTGCTGTTTCCACCCCTTCTGCAACCACTTTCAAATTCAGTCCCCTCCCCATCATCGAAACGGACTGGACGATTGCCACATCTGGTGAGTGATCACTCATATTGCGCACGAAAGACCTGTCAATTTTCAGCATATCGATCGGTAAGTGTTTTAGATAGCTCAGCGATGAATAGCCGGTGCCGAAATCGTCGATTGCAAGTTTAATCCCCAACTTTGAAAGTTCCTTCATGACCTCAACTGAATAAGACGCATCATGAAGCATGATGGTTTCTGTAAGTTCAAGGCACAGGTACTCCGGAGGCAGGCCGGAGACTTTCAATGCTTCCTTTACATCACCCAGGAAAGCAGGATGCTGGAATTGAACGGCCGACACATTCACGGATACGTAAAATTCACCAAGCCTTTTGTCCAACCATGTTTTCAGCTGTTCACAAGCACCCGTCAATACCCGCTTACCCAGTTCCTGTATCAGCCCAGCCTCTTCCGCAAGCGGGATGAATTCGGCTGGAGAGATATGCCCCACATCTTCATGCTCCCACCTGAGAAGCGCTTCACACCCAATCAGGTTTTCATTCGGAACGTCGATGATCGGCTGATAAGCGATATACAAATCATTTTTTGCGATGGCCTTTCTGAGCCAGGCTTCCATCTCCACTTTCCTCATTGTTTCTTCATTCATATCCCTTGAAAAGTATACCGTGTTATTCCCGCCGCGAGATTTTGCATGATTCAGCGCTGCATCCGCATTCCGCAGTATTTCTGATGACTTTTCCCCGTCCCTCGGATATATACCGACACCGATGCTGACCGTCATGTAGAAATCCTTCCCGTTATACGAAAATGGTTCTTTGATTGATTTTAAAATTGCATCCGTCAAAGAAGAAATGCTTTCCTCATTCACATTTTTCGATAAAAGCACAGTGAATTTATCCCCGCTGAACCTTCCGAGGTATGCCCCCTTCGGCAGGGTATCGCCAAGCCGCACGGAGAGCTCTTTGATGACAAGATCCCCTGCCCTGTGCCCCAATGTATCATTGATGATCTTAAATCTATCGATATCCATGAACAGCACGGCCAGCTCCCTTTTTTTCTTTTTAGCCCGCTGGATGTGTTCATCGATGATTTCACGGAACTTCTGTTTGTTCGGAAGATCAGTATCCCCGTCGTAATATGCCAGCTGGGTGATCTTCTTTTCCGACTGCCTTTGCTGTGTGACGTCTTTCCCTATTCCGAATATCCCGACGCATTGCCCTTGTACGGTAATGGGGATATTTTTTATTTGGAAATGATTGATTTTGCCATCCTTCGTGGATACGGGGAGATCATAATACTGTTCCCTGCCGTCCATGGCACGATAGAAATGTCTTCTTACCCTCTGACGATCCTCATGCATGATATAATTTAACGCATTCTTGCCGATCAGCTCACTTTCACTGTAACCGAACGTTTTGATGAATGACGGGTTAAGTGAGGTGAACCGCCCTTTCAAATCGGTGCTGTAAACGAAATCTGTATTATTATCGAAAAGAGAACGATAATATTCTTCAGATATCTCTATATTTTGCGTGAGCTCCCTGATGTCGCTTGATGCGGTATTGATCAAGTTCGTCAACGTCATCATCGCATTGGCCTCTGGAGCCAGACGGAACTCCGGCCGGAAATTCCTAAGCGGTTCCCTTACTTCCTCGGAGATACCAAAATAGGTCATCGAGTGCGCGATCAATTTAGGTTTACCGTTTGCATCATATCCGAACTCACCATAAGAAAAAAAGCCGTTGACCTCTGCAATTTCATTCAACTTGGACATTTCCTGCTGAGTGAAATCCCTGATATATCTTTTACGGGCCGTGCAGTTGTACACATAATGGGCCTCCACAGGTCTCCGCTTCAGCTTGTTCAACTGCCTGGCTGTGGACTCCAGCAAATCCTGGACATTCACAAATCCGAAACTGAGCGCGTCTCCTTCATTCAACTCCCTGGTGACCTCGATGGCGCCGTGAGGCAAAGTATTTATGACATATACAGCTGTTTTTTCATTTCCCTGCCGGAACAAAAAAGGAAATTCAATCGAAGAATCCGGAAGTTCCTTGACGAACTCTTTCCCCAAATACCTTTCGAGTACATGAAGAGGTTTTTTATCATTTATTTTATATATGACATTTCCTTCCGATTTCGTTATTTCAAAGGAAGGACCTACTTCCTGCCAATGTTCCAGGGCATACGTATGAACATGCAGGCCGGAATGATTCAACGAAACGGCTGCCACACCGTGCTGTGATATTTGATCGCCGGTGAATACGAAAGACGGCATATGTGAGGGATCATCGGCAGAGACTCCCCCGACGATTCTGAATTCATCATTCTTCGGAGAGATTCCCTGCAGGATACCTGATATATCCTTTTTGAGATGACTGACCAGAAGGATGACCGCTTTCGTATCAAAACGGATCAGTTCCTCATACAAACTTCCACCTTCCCTCGAACCTTGATTTCCTTCGTCCACAAGAAAAGAATTCAATTCCGTTTTCTCAAATGCAGTGAATGTAAGTACAACGCCGGGCAGCATCCGTCCTTCGAATATCTGACCATTCGAACTGCAGCCGATCAACGTTGCCCGGGGTAATGAAGAAGCCACTTCCTTTTGAAGAGAAGTGATGAAGTCAATGGAGGAATGACCTGTGAAGGCTTGAACGAGGAGAGAAGGGAACAAATCCAAATCATTTTCTTTAATGAATTTCTTTAATGAGTTTTTGTCTTGATATATACATTGAAAGGAAGTAATCATATTCCACACCCACTCTGAAAAGACATGATACTACAAAAATACCACAATTCGACAGTTTTGGATATTCATTTTTTCACATCTATGGATACGCTTTTGATTCCCGTTGAAGACTACGCTTTCCGCGGGTAGCCCGGGAGCCTCCTCGGCAAGCCTGCGGGAAGAAAAGCGGAAGGGCTTTGAAGAGAGGCGTGTGGCATAAGACGAATCGACCACGAAGGCGTACTTTGCCTTCTTGGTCGGTTTGACTTATGACATGTGCCTCTAAGCCCTGGAGCTGGACAGGTCTCACATGTCCAGCTCCGGCGGTTAGAGAATCGAGACATAAGCCATGCCATCCAAAAAGGCAAAACCCCGCCTTTCCGGATGCCCTATCTTATGCTTGTCGTCTCTAAACGAGCCGCCTCCGCTTTTCTAGCTGTCCAGCTGCAGGAGTCTTCGTCTTCAACTGATCAACGCTAGAACCGTTTTAATCAGCAGGATTTTTATTGTTCCATTATTACCTATTCTTCTAAAACCCTGGAGTATATATTTATTGAATGAAATAACTGATTGGCATTCAAATTATCTTCCTTTTGTAATAAAAAAAGCCTGCGTGAGCAGACTTTTTCTCATGGACCTATTAAAGCGGCAGGCTGTATCCGAGGATGAAGACGATGATGAGGGAAATGACGAGCAGGATCCAGAACATGTTCGTACTTTTCCCTTTGTTCATCCGTACAAGGATCATTTCAAACATACCGATCACCCAGACACCGACCAGCGCCTTGATCCCGTATAAGGCAGGATTGATGCCCTGATGCTTCCAGAACAGCAAAGCACCTGTCAGGATGATGAGAAGATAGAACAGACGCAGGATCATGTGTACCACTTTCATGCCTTTCGCTTTGCCGGCATTATGGAGCCCGACCGCTACAAAGAAAAGGACGATTGCAATCACCCACGTCGTAATATGTGCATGTGTGTTATCAAACATAGTGAACCTCCCAATGAAAAAATATTAATGCTCATCATATATTACCATAAGCACTGCGGCAACAGAAAATGTTACCACTCACTGTAACCGATTTGTCAAAATTCCGATTCCGCCGACTTCGATTTCGACCGTGTCCCCCGCTTTCAAAAAACGGGGCGGTTTAAAGCCTTTCCCAACCCCGGCAGGAGTCCCGGTTGCAATGATATCACCCGGTTCGAGCGTCATCCCTTCTGACAGGATGGAGATGATTTCAGGGATGGAGAAAATCATGAGTTCCGTGCTTGAAGACTGACGCACATCACCATTGACACTTGTCCGGAGCTCCAACTGATGCGGGTCAGCGATTTCTTCTTTTGTCACGATATACGGACCGATCGGACAGCTGGAATCCAGGCTTTTGCCTATGAAGAACTGGCCGTGTTTTTTCTGGAGATCCCTTGCCGTAAGATCGTTGACGATTGTGTAGCCAAAAATATGATCCATCGCTCCATCAGGTGAGATCGCCTTTCCCCTTTTCCCGATCACGACTGCAAGCTCCCCTTCATAATCAAGCTCTTCTGTGACATCTTCATGCAGAGGTATGCTTTGTTTGTGACCGGTCACGGTGTTTGTCGCTTTGGTGAATACCATGATATGTTTCGGGATGTCTTCTTCACTCCCCATTTCAATGGCGTGCTCCCGGTAGTTCTTGCCCACGCACATGATATTCCTTTTCACATCTGGTATCGGGGCCAGCCAGTTGATTTCATCCATGGAGTACTGGTGTTCCCCGAAACCATCTCCCCCTCGGCAGCGGTCTAAAAGCTCTTCCACTTTGTGAAGGGCCCCTTCGCCGGCTTCGATGAGCTTCTGTACGCTTGAAGGGAATTTCTTATCCAGGTCATCTGCCAGACCTATGAGATCGATAACGACTTCCCCTTCCACAACACCGTACGTGGATCTTCCGTTCACTTCAAAACTGGTAATCTTCATCCGTTTCCCATCCCCTTTTCTTCATTATTAAAATATGAACCTAACCTACCGGCTTTTTCACAGAACCTTTTCCATAGCTAAGGACCCTCCACAGTTTTTCTGCTGGGCCAAACCTGAACCTGGACAGCCAGATTTCCGAGAGAAGCATCTGGATCACAAAGATACCAATGGCCAAAAGGGTTCCGGTCGTCAATGTTACTTCCCCGTATAGACCCAGACCGTATGAATAGAAAATCAATGTCCCAATGATTGATTGTAAAAGATAATTGGACAGGGACATTCTTCCGGCAGATGCAAGGGGCCTGGTCCATTTTTTCACATTTTCATTCTCTAATAATAAAGCCAGGATTATTGCATAAGATACTGATAAGAAAGGACCTCCCAAATAATCCTGTATGTAAGAATACGCAGTATTCGCTTCTATTAATATAGGAAGCAGCTTTATTCCGATACTGGCGGCAAGCAGGCCGGAACCGAGCAGCAGCCAGCTCCTTTTGTATTCAGCAGCTTTCTCAAGCAGCTTCAATTTACCGGCACCTGCACCGATCATCATGACAGGCAGAATGGAAAGCATCAGGAAAAGGAGGTTTCCTGGTGAATTCACTGCATACCAATCACTGAACCGCTGTTTCATGATATCAGTGAAACTGCCTGAAGCATAGGCTGCGACTGAATCCTGGACTGCGGTGATATTCGTATAGTGAGCTACCCCGGCAGGATCCGAATAGGTCATCAAGACTAGAAGTATGCTAAAAAATAATTGAGGTATCAAAAGCAGTAAGCTTCCGAGCAGCAAAAGGTTCTTCCCTGTCATTCTCATAAATAATAATAGAAGCAGCCCGAAGACGGCATAGTTGATCAGAATGTCCCCCGACCAAATCAAGAAAGCGTGGACGGAACCAATGAGCAGTAAAACCAGAAGTCTTCTTACCCCAAATGAATAAAAAGGCATTCCTTTTTGATTGGCCCGCTCCTGTTGAATGGAAAGGCCGTAGCCGAACAGCATGGCAAATAAAGGATAGAAGCTTGCCTGCACCAACACATCGATCCATGGGTACAGTGCTGCATCATCCGGTGTCTTCCACCAGGTGTATGGATCCATGTAAAGAAACGGGGAATGAAATGAGATCATGTTGATGATGAATATGCCCAAAAGTGAAATTCCCCTTATGACATCCAGGCTAACAATACGTTCTGATCGTTCAATCGGCGATAGTATGTTCATTCATTTTTCCTCCAGCAATTAGTACTCTTCCATTGTACATGAGAACGGCGATTTAGGCGATTATCACTCATTTTCATCTTTCCACATAGAATAACAATAATTATCCTAGTCTTAAAGGTGTGAGTGCCAATGCCCGCAATCGTCGGAATAGCTCAAGTTGTCAGCGTCGGATCAAGCGGTGTTTTCCATATTGGGGATGTGTTTACGATCAATCCGATTTCAACTGCAAAAACCTTTGCCGGAGCGGGTTCCTTCATTACAGGCAGAGGGATTTCGGTGTATAACGAAAGTTCATTGACCTATACAGTGGATGATGAAGTCATGGACCAAGGCATTAACTTTAACCTATAAGGGTGATTTCAATGAATTACTACCTTCAGCAAACCATCCAGATCCGATTCATTAGAATAGGGGGAATGACGAATTCCTCGGTGCTTCAGATCGGTGCTTGCGGCCAGATTAATTCAAGAAGCTACCTTTATAATACAGGCGGGTTCACCGAGCCCGCCCCTGCAGCAAAAAAAAGTGGAGAATCGGGAACAGCAGGAGGCGGGGGGCCTTCCGCCTCTCCGCTCGTTCCATTGCAGGCGCCCGGTACAGCTTAACCAGCGGCCAAGGAAAGAGGTGGAAGCATGAAACAATATTACATGACGCCTGAACAGCTCTATCAATACATTGAAAAATTGAATATGAAAGTTGTCGCGCTGGAGCAAAAAGTAAATAAACTCACAGAAGAACTGACCGCTGTCAAAGACACTCCAAAAATAAACGTGGAAAGAATAGAATACAAATTCGATCAATTAAAAGTCGAATCATTGGACGGAACTCTGAATATTGGATTGAACCCAGGGGGAATGAGTGAAGAAATAGAGGATTTCGCAGTAGCGCCGAACGGGAAGAAAAAGGCGATAAAAGATATAACCCCTTATAAGGAGAAGATAACGGATGAAGTCTCTCAGTATATCAAGAATGATCTTCCCACCCTTATTTCCGATAATGAAGTACAGCTGCAGCGGTCGATCGATCCCTCTTACCTCAACATGATTCAGCAGGATCTCATGAATCAAATGCCGCAGCGCATCGATTTCTATGTAAATAATATCCCTTTTGTCGAAGGGAAGCACACCGATGAAGAGTGGACCGGGAAGATCATCTCCAAGATCAAGCAGGATATTCAATCCGCCCTCTTTTCATTCATGTCACAAATGCCGGATAATATGGAAGGAATGAACAATCATGAACCTACAAGTGATTAACCGGGAATTATCAGTCGGGAACATCGATATTCAAGGGGTTGCCAGTGCCTCCCTCGTACTGATCGGGGATGCCGATATCATCCAGCTTGCATCAGCTTTCGATACTCCCCCTGAGTCATTATTGATTGGCCCATTCGTTCCACTTACTCCGAAAGGGTGATGGGTCTATGTTCAAAAGATATTCAATGGTGAATGAACTGAGAGGGGAAACACTATCCTTCTCTTCCGTCTATCAGCTCGGCGATTCCCAATCCATTTTTTCTACGACCAAAGCATTCGCCGTTCAGCGTGAAAGAGAGTTTTTCCTCGGCAGTGAAGGACGGTTTGACGCAGAAGTATTTAACCAGCCTATCGAGCTTCCGCCGATAAATCCAAGGATCTCTGTCAGCAGATTGAATCTCTCTCCCATTAAAGTAAACTGTATGCACATACTGGCAACAGCTTTCTCTTCGGTCGTACACATTGGAAACACATGCAATATCTATATGGACTCAAGGGTAAAGCACGTGCGCCAGCTTGAAGGTGAGGCGGAATACAGTGAAGAGGAGTTAGCGGTGATCGAGGAGGAAAAAGCTCAAGCAGCGCAAGAAGGAGAACCGGTCGAATTCATTGAATACGACTAATGGGAGATGAACAGGAATGAACGCTCCCGAATTTATCACATAGATTAAAAGTGTAGACTACTAAAGAAGGATGTTTTATTATGCCTGCGATAATTGGTCCGGTTTCCATTCTAAGCGTCGGCGGCGGAAATGTTCAATTTGGGGATACTGCCATCATTTCACCGAAGTCGGCCTCAAAAACGTTTGGCGGTTCAGGCGGTTTCAACACAGGTCCATTCCAATTGAGCTATAATGTCTTCAGTATCACAAACACATTTGATTGCAATGTCGTAGACCAGCCGATAACAGGAAATAACTAAGGAGCAAAAAGTCTGAGTCATGGCTTTTTGCTTTTTGTATAATCCGTCAGCCCCCCTATTTATCAACTACCTCTTCCTAAACCTTCGCTCATTGCTTTTTTTCGTACTGACTAATTTTGAAGAAGGCTGCTTGCGGATCCACTTGATGAATTTTCCAATTTTCTCATCCTGTCTTAATGCTTCGATGGTATTCAATCTGGCTCCTAGTTCTTCATTCGTGTAGAGTGAGTGGATCTGTTTATGGCATGCCATGCATAATTCCGCAGTCGGCATGAACGCACCGCCGACTTCTTTCGGCGTCAAGTGGTGCACGGTTACGGCGACCTGCTGCCGTGCACAAAGTTCACATGTTCCGGTCGATTTATTCTTCATATCATATCAATTCCCTGTGCAGTATTTATTCCTATCGTTCCCTGTTTAAGATCAAACAAGCCGCTCACAGGAAGATTCCATCCCGTGGCGGCTTTTCTGCTACAACTCCAGTAAATGACCTCCGTCAAAGAAGTAGAGGTATTTTTCGGATACTGATTCTTTCCATATTGATTCAAGTGCTCTTGTATAGAGTTCAATTTGCACTTTATAGCGGTTTTCCAAAATTTCTTTGGCTTCTTCAAAACCGTTTTTATACCTGTCATGAATACCGTCAGTTTTATAGTCCAAGAGAACAAGGCCTTTTTCATCCCTGAATACACAGTCGATCACACCCTGCACAAGGATGGTTTCCTCCACAGCCTCATCACCCGTATCGGAAATTTCCCTCAGCGGAACACTCATACTGAATGGGATTTCCCTCTGGATCTCATCTGCTTTCACCATTCTTTCACCCAGTTCACTGTCGAAGAACCGAAGGATATTCCTGACGGAAATGGACGTTTGCTGTTCCTCTGTCATGATCTCTTTTTGAACGAGCTCCTCCAATAAGGATGCTATCGTCGCTTCAGACGGCTTGCCATCTTCAAATGAAAGATGCTGCATGACGGTATGCATGGCCGTCCCTTTCTCTGCAGGTGACAGCTCCTTTGCCTGCATGAATGCAGGGCGGTTATAAACAGGCTTCTGCTGGCGTCTGAGCAGCTCGACACTTGCGGATTCATCCCTTATTTCATACATTCGCTTCAATTCCGACACCGACTGTTTCGAACGCAGGGTCGCCGCCCGCATATTGGGATATTTCCATAACAGGCGTTCAAATACCTCCCCCTTATAAGGAGATTCCGTTGCAACCTGTTTGCCGTCCCTGAGCGCTTTTCTCCAGTCATCTTCAACTTCCTCAGCGGTTTCCTGTTCCATATCCAAGTCGGATTTGTGAATCTTTGACACCCTCCAGCAGGAAGGATGGTGTTGTATATCTTCGTTTTGCCCGCTCCCTCCCAATTCCCCTTCATGGATTTCCACGCAGTGAGGATGACGGACCAGAGCAGGGCCTATCCAATCAAGATACGATGAAGCACCGGCCCGTTCATAATCAGGGAGAAGCCAACCGCTCTCTTTCATGGTACTTTTCCATTTCTTTACGGATTTCTCGAAGCTCTTTACCGTGCCGATCAGGAACAGCTTCTCTTTGGCACGTGTTAGTGCCACATATAATACCCTCATCTCTTCAGATATGGCTTCCATCCTCTTCTTTCGCTTGAAAGCAAGCTGCGGAAGGGAAGGATAGCTTATCCTCTTATCAGGATCTGTATACTTGCTTGCCAGACCAAGGTCCTTATCCAGTAAATACGAAGCATTCAAATCCATCAAATTGAATTGCTTTGAAGTGCCTGCCACAAAAACAACCGGAAATTCCAGCCCTTTACTGGAATGGATGGTCATCAATCGGACTACATCTTCCTGCTCGCTCAGCGCCCTTGCCACCCCGAGGTCATCCCCCCGTTCCCTCATGCGGTCAATGAACCTAAGGAAACGGAACAAACCGCGGAAACTGGTCGATTCATACTGGCGCGCCCGGTCATAAAGTGCCCTGAGATTGGCCTGGCGCTGCTTACCGCCTGCCATCCCGCCGACATAGTCGTAAAACCTGGTATCACGGTACAGCTGCCAGATCAGTTCTGTTACCGACCCCTGTCTCGCTCTTGTTCTCCAGCCGTCCAGCTGATAAAGGAAGAGCTTTACTTTCTCGAAGGTTTCTTCCCCGCTGGGCCGTGAAGGCTTCTGTTCGGCAAATTTCTTCAACGCTTCATAATAGCTGCCTGCCTTCGAGTGAATACGAATAGTTGCAAGTCCCTCTTCATCCAGACCTGCGATCGGGGAACGGAGGACCGATGCAAGCGGGATGTCCTGGTATGGGTTGTCGATCACTTTAAGAAGCGAGAGCATGATGGAAATTTCCGTTGCGTCGAAATATCCCGTGGAAAGGTTCGCATAAATCGGGATGCCCTGGCGTTTGAACTCTTCCATGATTTCAGCCGCCCACGGCATCGATCGAAGCAGGATCACGATGTCCTTGTATTGTATCGGACGCTCTGTTTTTGTTTTCGGATCGAATACGGGGCTGCTTCCTTCAATCATCTCTTTCACTTTTCCAGCCATATATCTTGCTTCAAGGACAGACTTTTCAATATCTTCTTCATCGAAAACAGATAAAGACCCATCTTCAGCCTGCGAAGGGGTTCTTTCAGGGGTTTCCTGATCGATCAGGGCCACCTCGACAGGATATTCCCTATCTTCCGGGTATGGTGCACCCTTCACAAGTTCCGCTTCTTTGTTATACTCCATTTCACCGACTGAAATGCCCATGATTTGTTTGAATAAAAAGTTCGTGCCATCGAGAACCTCTTTGCGGCTCCTGAAGTTTTGTGACAGATCAATCCTCAATCCTGCTTCACCCGGCTCGGGAAGGAACCGGTTATACTTGGCAAGGAACAAATTCGGTTCTGCAAGACGGAAACGGTAGATCGACTGCTTGACATCCCCCACCATAAATCTGTTTCCCGACTGTTCCTCTTCACCTGTTATAAGAAGGAGAATGGATTCCTGAACCATATTGGTATCCTGATACTCATCCACGAGGACCTCTTTGAATTTTTGTTTGTACTGCAGGGCTGCTTCCGACGGCTTAAGCATCCCGCTTTCAGCCGGATCCCTCAGTATATCCAGGCAGAAATGCTCCAGGTCTGCAAAGTCAACAAGGCCACGCTCTTCTTTTACAGCCTTGAAGCGGCGTCCGAATTCAATGACGAGTTCGGAGAGGGTCTGGATGGATTCTTTCATTTTCCTCATGTCCGCCAAAAATGACTGCGGGTTTCTCATGAAATATTCTTCTTGCAGCTTCTCGAGCATTTTCTTCCCCTGATCACGGAATTTCTTTGCTTCATCTGCAAGTTCTTTATCGAATTCATCCCCCCTGCATGGTTTGAGTTTTGTAAAATGAAGGGCCTGCATTTTCTCATAGAGGGCACTCCACGAATCCCCTGCAGCCAGTATAAGACCGTTCACAACCTCAAGGTCATCCTCGAAATTCACAGCCCTTGGTGATGGACCTCCCGGTACCCTCGTTAAATCAAGCGCCCTCTGAAATAGAGTGCGCGCAGCTTGCAGCTGTAAACCGATATCGACTTTCAGCGGATCTGAGATAGAAAGTGAATCGATGTCTGTTTCCTCACTGATGTCATACATCTCCCTCAGATCCCTGAGCCATCTTTCAGGGTTCGGATGGGATCGTGAAAAGTCATACAGTTTTCCTATCATCTCCTGAAGGGCACCATCACTGCGGTCATTTGTATAGCTGTCCACAAGCCTGAAAAAAGCTGTATTGTCTTCTTTTCCGTATTCATCTTCAAATAATTCATCAACCACTTCGTCACGGAGCAGATCACCCTCTGTTTCGTCAGCAATCCTGAACCCGGGATCGACATCGATCAGATAATAATATTTCCGGATCACTTCAAGACAAAAAGAGTGCAATGTCGAAATCGAAGCACGATTCAGCAGGCTCAGCTGCTTTCTGAGATGGGTGGAATGCGGATCTTCATCAATTGCCTTTTCGATTGCCTGTCCGATACGATGCCTCATTTCAGCAGCCGATGCATTTGTGAACGTAACAACAAGGAGTTCATCGACATCCACCCTGTCTTCTTCAGAAAGGATGCGCTGGATGATGCGCTCTACAAGAACCGCCGTTTTTCCCGATCCGGCAGCTGCGGCGACGAGAATATCCTGTCCTTTCGCCCAGATCGCTTTCCACTGATCATCCGTCCAGGTGGCATCCCCGGGTTTAACCGGAATGATGTTATTGGTCGTTTTCATCCTTTCCCTCCTCTCTTAATTTTTCAAGCAGATCATCTGCTTTAGCCGCCCGGAGGACCCTGTATTCATTCTCCTCGAGGGCCTGATCGAATTGACAGACAGGACGGTATGAACAAAACTGGCAAGGTGTCCTGTCTTTCAATTTATAAGGTGTTATACCGACTGCACCGGTGACGATCTGATTGCCTGCATCCTCATAAACTTTACGTACATGCTTACGCATATAATGGAAATCCTCGTTCGCAGCGGCTTTGGACCTTGATGAAAGAGTGCCGTCCTTCTTAATACCTGCAGAAATGATATCGGAATTACCGGTTTCAAGGGTCCTGTCCATCAAACGGATGATATCGGAGTCACCGAGTACGAGCCCCTTCATCTTGAAGCTCTTGAAGATCTCATTCTCTATCTGATCCAGTGATAATATCTTTTTGCTATTGATCATCGGATTATGGACATGGAAATATAAAACACCTGCAGGCTTGGCTTCCTTCCCGACGAATTGCTTCGAATGTGATAATACGATATCGAGATACGTCAGCATTTGAAGGGCAAGCCCATAATAAACCTCGGTTACATCAAGGTCCCTTGCACTCGATTTATAGTCGACGATGCGGAGGTACACTCCGCTTTCATCTTCTGCCTTGTCCACACGGTCGATTCGCCCCTGCAATTCCATCTTCGTGCCGTTTTTCAATTGAAATTGAAACGGCGGCAGTTCTGCATTTTGGCCAAATCCGAGTTCCACCCCTACTGGAACAAAACCGCTTGCCTTCGCGTGCTCACTCAGGATCAGACTTGCACGGCCGATGATGTTTTCCAGCTTCTTTGCTATATAATGCAGGCGGTTGGAACTAAGCAGGATTTGGTGTTGCAGCTTGGGGGCAAGCATCCTCACTGCGTCCCTGGCCAGCTGCAGGCATTGGGCTTTTGTGAGCCCTGCCCAGGTCAGTCCGTGTTTCTCCACTTCATCTGATATCCATTTAAGGGCGGAATGGAACATCTCCCCGATATCAGGCGCCTCAAGTTTGAAGAGTTCCCTTTCCCTGAGCTTCAGTCCGTGACTGGCGAAGTGGGAGAAAGGACAGCTGTTGAAAAGCTCCATCCTGGATACACTCGCAAGGATCTGCTCGCCGTAAAGATCCCTGCTCGTTTCCTCCGTCAGCCTCCGCGCTTTATTTTCATAGAACAAGCTGGTCAGGATATGCTGCGCCTGCCACTTCCACTCACTGGATGTGGCATAAAAGTTATATACATCCCACCAGAAATCAAAAATCGGATACTCCCGTTTCTTCAGCTGAAGCTGGGAAGTCAGGTGAGAGATCGTGACATCTGGATGGGACACATAGTGCAGCTGTTCTTCTTCAGGGAGTTCTGAAGGTTCATTGACCAGCATTTTCTCAGCCGCATCCGGGTACATCTCTTTGAGTCTCTTGATATGTGATGAAGGAAGAAGCGCCTTTCCTTCTTCATTCGCTATCGGATAGCTCACATACAGCCTTTCACTCGGGGCTGTGAAGGCTTTATACGCGACGAATTCCTCATCCAGGAGCTTTGTCCGGTTCGTCGGCGCAATCTTGAAGCCCGTTTGAAGCATCGCCTCCCTGTCTTCGTCCGATAATACGCCTTCTTCTCCCATCTTTGCGGGAAGGACCCCGTCATTGATGCCGATCATGAACGCAGCCTTGATATCAGCCAGCCTGGACTTTTCCAGATCGGCTATGATGACCTGATCGATCGCCGGCGGCACAAGCGAGAACTTCATGGATTCCATACCCGCGTCCAATATGGATGCGAATTTCTTAACGGTGGTTTCCTCATCCCCGAGCATCTCCACGTACTGATCCAGTAATTCAATGACCGCACTCCAAGCCTGATCATGTTCCCTGGCAGCCACGAGATCCCCGCGCTCTTCAGCCTCTATCCTCAAGCGTTCGAGCTTTGCGGGAACATCGAGTTCCTCCAGATAAAGATAAAGCGTCTCACAGAATTCTCTTCCGGTCCGCTGCTTCTTCAGCCTTTTGCCCAGCCGGACAATCGGTGCCGAGATGAATAGTCTGAGCTCATTGATTTCATGTTCAAGCTTCCTCTCCCTGTCTGTCTGGGGGGCATCGACATGCTCCAGGCCCCTGAACCGGCGGTATTTCCAACGATCTTTACCTGTCCAGCGGTCACCCTGTATCCCGTAGGCAAGAACATAATTCTCGAGACGGTCCATCTGCTCCCGCAGCTCGGAAGGGTCCTTCTGATAAGGAAATAACAGATCCGTTTTAACAGCCCTGAATACTGGTTCATATCTCCAGTTGGAATTCATGATTTCAATTGTGGAACGTATCAGTTCAATCAACGGATGATTAAGCATCGTCCTCTTCTGATCAAGGAAAAATGGAATCTCGAAATCTTGGAAGATTGTTTCGATCTTATCCCGGTAATCAGCGCTGTTCCTGACGAGTACAGCTATATCCTTGTACCTGTACCCTTCAGTCCGTGCAAGCTTCCTGATCTCCCTCGCAATCCCTTCGATTTCCGCACGGCGGTTGGCCGCCTCCAGAAACTGAATGGAATCATGTGCATCCCCCCCGGTATAAACAACAGCCGGACGGTCCTCAAAATGTCTTTCAAGGTGCAGCATAGAACCGCTCCTGAACCGTATAGGCTTGACATACTCTTCCTCTTCGAACGGCTGGCGGGCACTTTTGCATATTTCCAGAAGGGTATCATACGTCTCATTCGTCATCCTGAACAGGCTCAGTTCATTCATCGGGCCGAACTGCTGACTGGAATCGGCGGTCAGGGCGATTGTGACGTCCCTGCTGTGTGTGATCAGCTGTTCAATGATGAGATATTCCTGCGGGGTGAAGCTGTGAAAGCCGTCAATATAGATTTCGGCATCTTTAAGAAGCCCGGAGTTTTTCACATTATCCGCAAGGAGCTGGAAATAATCCTCTGAATCTATGTATTTGCCCATCAGCTTCTCTTCGAACTTCTCATAGATCAGTTCAAGATCATGAAGTTTATCCTTCAAAGCCTTGGATTGACCTTCTTCCTGCTTGAAATCCTCAAGCTCCCGGGGCTTCACGCAATACCGCTTGAATTCTGTAAGCATCGTCTCCACATGATCAATGAAACCCGTTTTCTCGGATGCCTTCGAAAAGATGCGGAGATTATCCTTGTTCTCTTCGATGATTTTCCGGATCAGCATATTCAAACCGACGCTTGAGAGATGATAGCGGCTCATCCCCCCTGTTTCCTGGAGTATTTTCCATGCCAGCCTTGTAAAACTGAAAACCTGGGCACGTATCATCCCGTTCAATCCGGGAGTATTGACTAATTCATATTCTGATATAAACGACATCTGGTCGGGCACCAGATAAATGATCGGCTTTCCGTTCGGCTGTCTGCGCAGCTTTTCTTTTATCTCTGACAGCATTCCATAGCTCTTGCCGGTCCCTGCCCGTCCCAGTATAAATCTGACAGCCATGCTCTCACTCCTTTAATTATGTATTTCTATAATAACCAACAGGCTGCTTGAATTTTTGTATAGGTCCATTATAAACCATTCTCTCTCTGAACAAATCCATCCTGCTCCATTCTATCATGAAAATATTTGAGAGCTTCCGCATAGAGTAAAGAAGGCAGGTGAACGTAATTATGCAGATTTCTTTTAAATTGATTTCAATTTTACTGGTCACCATGGGCATCATGGTTGCATGCAATATCTATACATTCATACCCATTTACGGCGAGATAGCCGCCTCTTTAAGAATCCCATCAGAATCAGTCGTTGTTGCCGGCAGTTCGTTTACATTTTTTTATGCTTGCGGTTTATTGATATTCGCCAATATAGCAGACCGGTTCGGAAAGAAAGAAATATTAATTCTTGGCATGCTGGTTTCCGCCCTCTCAACGGCACTGGTCATGTTTTCTTTCGATGCCTGGAGTTTATCCATTACGCGGGGGATCCAGGGGTTTTGTTTAGGGAGCTTTGCACCGGTTGCATTTTCCTATACGTATGACCTGTTTGAAGGGAAAAGACGTACACTTCTACTCGCCTTGATTAATTCGGGGTTTCTATTCGCGGGCATCCTTGGTCAGTTAGTAAGCGAAGGGATCACGAGAATGAGCCATTGGACAGTTGTATTCATATTCTTTTCCATTATGTATCTCTTCCTTTTCCTCACGGGGAAGAAGATTTTGCCGGGGACTCCGGTTTCTTCAGACAAATCCGGCAGTCAGCCGGCGGTCATCCTCTTCAGGCTGCTGCAAAACAAGAAGCTCCTTATGCTTTATGGCATTGTATTTACCCTTCTCTCTTCTTTCGTCGTTTATTATGACAGTTTGACCAGATTCCTTTCAGGGGAAGATGACCTCCTTTTACAAATTCGACTTACCGGCTTGATCGGTGTTTCACTCTCTCTCTTTACCGGAAGGCTGCTCGAAAAACTTGGTGCCTATAAAACATTATTCATTGGATTCTCACTTGCCATACTGTCCTTTGTCACATCGTTTATCTGTGTTTATACCGTTCATACGTTGATTCTGATGACTTCTTCCATTCTATTTGTCTCTTCGATTTCCCTATTGATCCCTACCGTCATCACCCTGATCGGGGATATAAGCAAAGGGGAAAGGAGCCAGGCACTCAGCCTCTACTCGTTCATCTTATTGGGCGGGACCAGCCTTGCCCCTCTCGCTGCGATGAAGCTTGGCTATGCTCAGTCCCTGATACTGCTGGTCGTGTGTTTCACAGCCAACATCCTGTTGGGATGCCTGCTGTCTTTCAGCAGCATGAGCAATTTGAAAGATGGATTGAAGGGGGAAAAATAAAAAAAGAAGGAGTTCATCCTTCTTTTCTCTGTGTACGCCATTCATTCATCAGCATTCCATACAGATGCATATCATGACGTTTTCCGTCCCTCTGTAAAAACTCTCGGAAACTACCTTCTTTCGTGAATCCAAGATTTTCATACAATCTGATTGCATTTGTATTATAAGAAAACACAGTCAGCTGGATCCGATGCAAATTAAGTTCATGGAACGCAAAATCCAGCAGGCATTCCAACGCTTCCCTGCCCAGCCCCCGGCCATGATATTCTTCTTCGCCGATCAAGATCGACAGCCCGCCGACACGGTGCGCCCATAGGATCCCGTCAAGCTCGGCATAACCGATCAGGCGCCCGCTGTCCTTTATTCGGACAGCGAAACGGCGGGTATTATGATCCTCTCCCCCTATCCATTCCTTCACCTCATCCTCAGACTTCGGTTTGTAAGGAACAGCGTCCAAGAGCCTTTGAAGTTTTTCGTTTCTGCTCCATTTCACCAGAAGACCGGTATCGTCTTCACTTAAACTTGTCAACTGTACTTGTTTGCCTGTAAGTAATGGCTTCATTGTTTTTCACCTCGAATACAGTATTCGAGGGAGAAGGCGGATTCCCCTTTACCGGGTGCGCAAAAAGCCTTCCACCAAACCCTTTTTATTCACTTTGCCTACATCCGTTTTAGGTATTTCCTCTATGAAGTGATACTGCTTGGGTATCTTGAATGCACCGAATTTTTCAAGACAATATGACTTTGCTTCATTGCTTGTGATCATTTTGCCTCTACGGACTTTCATGAAGGCAGTGACCACCTCTCCCCATTTTTCATGCGGCATCCCTACGACTGCACACTCTGAAATGGACGGATGCTCACATAACCAGTGTTCGATTTCCTGCGGGTAAATATTTTCTCCTCCTGAAATGATCATATCTTTTTTGCGGCCGACGATATAATAATCACCCTCATGATCGATTCTTGCCAAATCCCCTGTGTGAAGCCAGCCGTCTTTAAGTGCGGCAGCTGTTTCTTCCGGCATATTCCAGTATTCTTTGAAGAGATGATCTCCGCCGAGAAGGAGTTCGCCCACTTCCCCATATTTCACACATTTCCCCTCCTGGTCCACAACCTTCACTTCATTGAGCATCATCGATTTCCCAATCGACCCCTTTTTCATTTTCCCGGGGTCGATATAGAAATTATTCGGTCCCGCTTCGGTCAGCCCGTATCCTTCTTTAAACTGAATTCCTTTGGCCTTGAAAGCATCATACACCTTACCCGGACAAGGGGCGCCTCCTGATAAAAACACCTTCATTTTCGGAAAAGAAGCATGTTTGAAGTCTTCTTCTTCCAGGAGACCGTGATACATAGTAGGCACTAAAAGTACAATCGTACAGCCATGATGGTTCAGCATATAGAGCGCATGCCGGGGCTCAAAACGTTCAGCGGTCACCACTTTCCCACCGGTCATCAGAATCGGCAGTGAAAGGGCATTAAGCCCTCCTGTGTGAAATGTCGGCAGATATGTTATCGTCGAATCTTCTTCATTCAGGTTCCAGCTGATGATCGTA
Source organism: Bacillus sp. BKU_1 (assembly GCA_051294195.1). Classification (GTDB taxonomy): domain Bacteria; phylum Bacillota; class Bacilli; order Bacillales; family Bacillaceae_B; genus Rossellomorea. The sequence goes on from CP193985.1 coordinate 1,698,139, forward strand.
TTCAGGGCATTCGCGTTGATGGATCTGTAGGAAAGGATGACCCCTTTTGACTTTCCGGTCGTCCCTCCGGTATAAATCATGACCCAGGGATCATCTTTTCCCCTTTTGATTTCAGACGTCAATTCCTTGCCGCTATATACTGTTTCTCGTATTTCTTCTATTCTTCCTGTCTGATACCCTTGCAGTGCTGCTTCCAGACCCGGCTCAAAATCGGCTTGAAGGAAAACCAGCTGCGGGGAACAATCCCCCATCAGCGATGCAATTTCAGCAGAAGACAGCCTCCAATTCAGAGGCACAAAAATCGCCCCTATTTTGCTGCAGGCAAACAGCAATTCGAAACAAACAGGGTGATTTTTAGAAATAAAGACGACCCTGTCACCCTTTTGCATTCCTTTTTCTTTCATATAGTAAGCCCACTTAGCTGCCCTTGCATCAAGTGAGCGGTACGTAATCATCTCATCGGTGGCTCCATTAACCAGCGCCACTCTGTCAGGAGAGATGATTGATCGCTTTTGCAGCCAATCCGTCACCATTTCCATCTCATCTCCTCCTTGGTTTGGATTGGTTTTATTTTAAGGAAGGGGAGTTACAAATGAGTTACAGGCTATACATGTACACAGTAATGGAAGGGATTCAGGAAATGGAAGGGAAAATGGGAAGGGGATTTTTCGACAACAGGCACCGATAATCTGAACAATCAAGGAAAGGACGGGGCTATCACCATTAATAATCTGAGCTGGTGCATCCCCTTAAATGATTGTTAAGAATAGGCACACCCACCACTCAAAAACCACAAATTTTTAACCAAAATAAACCGGGGGACATCTCCATCCCCCGGCTGTCAAACTTCAACCAGAACAATTACCAAATCATCTCCGCCCATTCCGGATGATCGATGAACGGGTTCCGGTTTCCTTGATAGTCTTCAAAAATAATATTATTGCGGCGGATTTCCCTTGAATCCACTGGATCTCCTTCGTTCCAATCGAGCAGAACGGACATTTTCCCGTGATAGGGTGCACTTCCGTTATTCACATTTTCATTCAACTCAAGATCCACTTCACCGCTGTCACCTTCGTAGCGTACTGCCATATAGAAAATCATTCGGGCAACGTCACCCTTTACTTCGTCCCGGGGCTCCCAGGAATCTCCGTCATAGTAATTTCCTGCAGCTTCACTATGTTCGGTCCCCCCATTGTCAAAGTCGAGATTCCCCCTGGTGGAATTGACCGTAACGTCAGTCGGGCGAAGATGATGAAGGTCTGTGCCCGGCCCTTGGGCAGTGCCGAAATCACCGTGTGACTTCGCCCAGACGTGTTCCCGGTTCCAGTCGTCCACACCGCCGCCGTTCGTGGTCTTTGATTGTGAGCGGCCGGAGTATAGGAGAAGGACATTATTTGAATTGGCCGGATCTTCATCTGTGTTCCGAAGCGCTCCCCATACTTCACTGTAGGATAAAGCGGTATGATCATCGATGATATCGTGCAATGCTGTTTTAAGGGCGGAGCCTGTTTTTCCTTCCGCAGCCGAATAGTATTCTTCATAGGCTGGCGGATCAGCAGGGTCGGCCGGATCTTCCGGATCTGTATCCCCCGCTGCTTCTTCAAAAGCAGAAGTAGACTTCACGCCGGGATGAGAGAAGTAATCTGTCAGGCTTCCGGTAACTTTCAGCTTTTTCCCCATAAGGGAAGGATTGCTGCTGAGACCGTAGTTCGAGCGGAATGAAGAAGGAATCTGGACATAAATCATTTCATTGACATTCGTTTCCGATGGCGCATCGGCCAGTGCCAGTGCATAATCATTCGGGAAGCTCTCTGTCACGACAGATGACTCGGAGGTTGGCTGCCCGACAACGTAGCCCTCGACTGAATGGACTGACCCTGTCTGATTGCCGATTGCCTGGCTGACAGAATAAGGTGAATCCCACGTACCGCTACCTGCTGCGTCTGTCTTGTCCACCTGTACGCCGCTGCAGCTCAATAAAACCAGGACGGCTAAAGTTATGATGCTCATCAGCTTGCCTGAAACCTTTTTCAAATATAACGCCTCCTTAATGCTGGTATACCTTTAGCGTACAATATAAATTTTTGAAAAAGGGTAAATTGAATGTAAATTTTCAAAAATAAGTAAAACCGACCATGCCTGTTTAGGATAAAAGCACTCGTTATGGAAGGAAAATGGTGTTTTCACACACAAAAAAGCGCCGTTCCGGTTCCCCGGGCAGCGCTTTCCATAAAACTTACAGGCTTTCGATCAATATTGAAGCCCCCATGCCTCCTCCTACACACAATGAAGCAATGCCTTTCTTGAGCTCCTGCCTCTTCAGTTCATGTACGAGCGAGACGGCGATGCGTGCACCGGTGCATCCGACCGGATGCCCTATGCTGATGCCGCTTCCATTCACGTTCACCTTATTACGGTCAAGGCCTAGCTCCTTCTCAACAGCGAGATACTGTGCGGCAAAGGCCTCATTTATTTCGAACAAGTCAATTTCATCCAATGTCCAGTTCCCTTTATGTAACCCTTTTTGAACAGCCGGTACAGGTCCGATGCCCATGACTTTCGGATCGACACCTGCGACAGAGTATCCCGTAATCCGGGCAAGCGGCTGAAGCCCCCTTTTCTCAGCTTCCTCCTCACTCATCAGGATCAAGGCTGCTCCGCCGTCATTCAGGCTGGAGGAGTTGCCTGCTGTCACAGTCCCGCCTTCACGGAATGCAGGCTTTAATTTCGCAAGCTTGTCAGCAGACAGACCCGCACGCGGCCCTTCATCCTTTTCAATTACCTTTTCCCCTTTCCGTTCCTTTACTGTAATCGGGACAATCTGTGAGTCAAAGTATCCTTTTTCGATGGCATTCACTGCCCTTTGATGACTCAGCATGGAGAATTGATCCTGTTCTTCCCGTGAGATGTCGTGTGCTTCCGCGAGATTTTCCGCCGTCTCACCCATCATGATTCCGTGAATCGGATCCTCAAGCACTTCCCACACCGAATCCCGGATTTCACCATGCTGCATCCTCTGTCCGAAACGGTGCTGTTTTAAGATATACGGACTGGAGCTCATGGCTTCCACCCCTCCGGCCAATACGATTTCAGACAAGCCCGTCTGGATCTGCATGGCGGCCGAGATGATGGCCTGCATCCCGCTTGCACACTGCCTCTGAACCGTGAATCCTGTTGTCGTATCGGCAAAGCCTGCAAGCAGCGCAGCGGTACGCGCCGTATTCGGCTGATCGGTACGCTGGATACAATGACCGAGGATCACTTCATCGATTTCATTCGAATCCAGTTTGCTCTGTTTCGCCGCTTCCTTCATGACAGGTACAATCAACTCTGTCGGCAGTAAATCTTTGAATGCTCCCCCGAATGCCCCAACCGGTGTACGAAGGGCCGATGTGATGACTACGTTTCTCATAATTGCTCTTCTCCTTTCATTGTTGCAAGAATTTCTACATCATGATTCCGCCGTCTACATGAAGGACGGTCCCATTCACATAATCACTGTCATCGGATGCCAAATATAAATACGCTTTTGCGATATCTTCCGGCTTGCCGAGCCTCCCGAGCGGAACCATCGATTTCATGCCCTCGATCACTTTCTCCGGGACGCTTGCCACCATGCCGGTTTCAGTGAACCCCGGCGCCACCGCATTGACGTTGATTCCTTTGCGGCCAAGTTCCTTCGCCCATGTTTTTGTCATTCCCACTACTGCCGCTTTTGCAGCTGCATAGTTTGTCTGGCCAACATTCCCGTATACTCCGCTTACCGAAGAAGTATTGATGATTTTTCCCTTTCCGTTTTCCACCAGGTGGGGCAGGACGGCCTGTGTACAATTAAAAACACCGGTCAAATTGACATCGATGACTTTTTGGAAGTTTTCCTCGGACAGCTTATGCAGCATACCGTCCCTGGTAATACCTGCATTATTGATGAGAATATCAATTTTCCCGAAATGTTCTTTGGCTGATGAGACGAAACTGTCCACAGAACGGCGGTCCGAAACATCCCCTTGAAAGAATGCTGCTTTTCCTCCGTCCAGTTCATTCAAAGATCTTTCTTTGTCTTTTCCCGTCCCTTCATCGAAGTCAACAAGAGCAACATGACAGCCTTCTTTTACGAAGACTTCTGCTGCTGCATATCCGATTCCATTCGCTGCCCCCGTGATGAGGGCCACTTTACCTTCCAGCCTCATGATATTTCCTCCTTTTGCCGTAAAAACGATGTAACTGCCTCAAGCAGTTGATCGAGGTCATCCACCAAAGGAGAATGACCGCTATTCTTTAATTCTTGGAATGTGGCATTCTCTCCGATATCCTCCACAATCTCCCGTGCCATCTCATTTGTTATCACATAATCCCGGTCCCCCCTTAATACGAGGACGGGGATCTTTATCGATCCGGCCTGGCCTGTTCCTTCCACAAGCCCGTTATGGCGCTCACTGATATTGAACGTATTCAAAGAATGATAGATTTCTGCCAGGTTGCGCTGAGTCCTCATGTCATCGATGTATTCTTCATAAAGTCCCGGATCCGGCTCTGAATCCGTATAAATCAGCGCATTCCACAATGTGCGCAGGAATTCCCTGTCATTTGTGTCATATGCCATCTGTACCGGTAGGGTCTTTCCTTTATCCCCCTTCACTTCATCCAGCGTTTTCAACCGTTTGCCGAGATCCGGGGAGCCATCTTCTTTGGTACCGAAAAAAGGATACCCCCTTGTTGAAGCCGAAGCTAGTAATATCAGCTTTTCGCTATACCCCGGATGATCCGCTGCAAATTGCATGGCAACCGCCCCTCCTGTCGACCAGCCGACAAGGCAAAAATCCTTAAGTCCCATTTGATCAGCCCAGTCTCTTAAGTCGAGGGATAAATCTTTAATACTTGCGATTGATTGTAAGTAACTGGATCCCCCGAATCCCCTCATATCGATTGCATATAGTTTGTATTGTTCGTCCATCCGCTCCATGAGGAGATCCCAGTGTTTGGAGGAAGTCATATTCCCGTGAACCAATACCACAGGCAGCTGACCCCCGGCTCTTTCCCGGTAAGCCATTGTCTCTCCATTTGCAAGCATCACTTTTTTCAATTCAATTTCTCCCATTTCCATCCCCCCTTTTGGATTCACCCCATATGATTGTCGCCGCACCCCATGCGTAACCGATCCCCGCACTCACAAACATAACGACATCGCCTTCTTTCAACATGCCCCTTTGTATTGCAAGCTCAAGTGAAAGAATCTGATCAAATTGTCCGATATGGCCATAGTCTTCAAGATAGATCGATTGCTCTTCACTCAATCCCAATTCCTTCAGCACATAATGGTGCGCCGATTTCTTCATATGAAGAATCGCTGCATACGAAATATCCCCTTCTTCATAACCGCTTTTATAAAGGGATTCCCGGATCACTTTCAAAAAATTATCCATCGATTTTTGTTCCAGTCTTTTCTTCATTCCATCGGGATCCGGTACATCCAGGAAATAGCGGTCCTCAAGAGTGGCGGCAGTCAGGGGTTCGACCGTACCTCCCACCGGGACGATGACATCCTCTGAAAAAGAGCCGTCTGTCACGATGGATGTCTCCAACAGCAGGTTTTTCTTCAATCCTTTTTGAAGGATCATCGCACCCCCGCCGGCTGCAAGATTAAACATGAAACGCGTACTGTCATTTTTATAGTTGATGAAATCACTGTTTCGATAACCGCCTGCCAGAAGCACCGTTTTGATATCAGGGTCGGATTCCATAAGGCTTTTGGCAAGCTTCATTGCCATGATCGTTGTCCCGCACCTCAGGGAAGCATCGAATGCCCATGCGCGGTAGGCGCCGATTTCTTCCTGCAGCTTGATGGCTGCCGTCCAGAGGGGGTATTCCTTATGTTCCTCCCCTACATAGATGACGACATCTATCTCCTTCGGATCCAGCCCCGCTTTTTCAAGCGCTGATTTCGCAGCTTTGATTCCCATGGCACATGTATGGTCCCCGGTTCCTGGAACCGTTTTCTTTCTTATACCCATTTTATTTTCGACAACTTCTGCCGGAAGTCCTGCTTCTTCGGCGATTTCATGTCCGGTCATGACTCTTTCAGGCAAATAGATTCCTGTGCTAAGTATGCCGACTGTCATGGCGCTCCCCTCCTCATCCTGCTATTTTCTTTTCTTCTGTCTGCTGTTTCTTCACGACCTTCTTTTTACTTCCTATTTTCCTGAGTGATCCTACAATTCCTGCAGGGAAGAACATGACAGCAAGAATATAAAGGATCCCGAAGAAGATGATCCATCTTTCGAAAATCGGGTACGTGCCAGCCAGTTCAGTCAGCCAGTGGTGGGCAAATTCAATCAGCCCCGCACCGATGATGGCACCTACCAGTGTACCGACCCCGCCGATGATAGTCATAAGCAAAGCATCAAGGGTGATATCCATTGTGAAGACGCTGGTGTTCACGAAACGCAACGAGATGGCATAAAGCGAGCCTGCGAGACTTGCCAGCACCCCTGCGATGACACTTGCGATAATTTTGTAATGAAGGACGTTGAATCCAAGCGATTCCGTTCTTTGCTCGTTTTCCCGGATGGCCAGCAGTACCGATCCTGCGGGGGATTGGGTGAACCTTCTGAGGATAAAATAAACCGCAGCCATCAAAGCGAGGCAGATAAAATAAAAGGTCATCCGGTCTTTCATGAAATCCGGTGCCCGGAATGTAAACCCATCATTCCCAAATGTAAGGGTCCTCCATTTCTCCGCCAAGACCAGGAACAACCCTGCAAAGGCCAGCGTCAGCATCGCGTAAAAGTGGCTTTTGAGTCGGAGGGTCAGGAGGCCCACGATATAACTGACAACTCCTGCAATCAAGAAACCGGCCAGCAGGGAAACGATGAACCACATCATGGTAGGATCCATCCGATCCAAAAAGATCCCTGTTGAATACGCTCCAATACCGAAAAACATGGCATGACCGAATGAAACGATACCTGTATACCCGAGCAGGAGGTCATAGCTCATCGCAAAGATCCCGAAGATGAATATTTGCGTCAGCAGGATCATCATGCTCCTTGAATCATTAAACAACGGAACCAGCACCAATATAAGAAGTACGATTCCCATAAATATATTCGAACGGCTCTGAAGGATTTTCATTTCCTCACCCCTTTACTGTAAATAATCCCTGCGGCCTGAAAATGAGTACGAGTGCCATCAGTATCATATTGACCGCGAGTGACAACTCGGGTACATAGTATGTCATGAACGATCCTGTCATTCCGACCAGAACGGCAGCAAACAGGGATCCAGGGAAGCTTCCCATCCCCCCTATCACCACGACGATGAAGGCAAGGATCGCAAATTCCATCCCCATTTCGGCATAGATCACACCTGAATAAGGAGCAAGTAAAATCCCGCCAAGTGCCGCAAGTGCCGATCCGACCATAAATACATACATGAATACTTTTTTGATATTGATTCCAAAAGCTTCTACCATCTCTTTGTTCATGACGCCTGCACGAACGACCAATCCGACTTTTGTTTTCTTCAATATGAGCTGGACAATGCCAAAGATCAAGAATCCAACCGCAATAATAAAGAGCCTGTACTTAATGATGATCACATCGCCGATCACCCAGCTGCCCGAAAGATAGTCAGGGGCTGTGGTCGATAATTGATTAGGTCCCCATACCACTTTCAACAGTTCCGAAAGGACGAGCATAAACCCTAACGTGATCAGAATCTGCTGCACGTGATTTCCATATACGGGCTGAATGATGAACTTTTCCGTCACCATTCCTAGGATCAGCCCTGTTACAATGGCCCCGATAATCCCAAGGACAAAGCTGTCCGTCAACGCATAGAGCCACACACCGCTATAGGCCCCCCAGGCAAATAATCCACCATGGGCAAAATTCAATACATCCATCAACCCAAAGATCAAAGTCAGACCGGCTGCCAGCAGAAAGATCAGCATCCCTGTTGCCAGTCCGTTCAAAGCTAAATTGATGATGAGGTCCATATGACCGCCTCCCTTATGCAATCCCCAGATATTTCTTCTTCATGTCGTCATCTTTCACCAGCATTTCCATCTTACCGTCATGAACCGTCTTCCCATCATCGATGATGTAGTACCGGTCCCCTATTTTGCTCGCCATGATGAAGTTTTGCTCCACCAGCAGAATCGTTGTCCTTTCTTTCATTTCAACGATTGATTCCATCACTTTTTCCACAACGATCGGAGCAAGCCCCTTACTCGGTTCATCAATTAGAATCAAATCGTTGTCATTCAGATAAGCTCTCGCGATCGACAGCATTTGCTTTTGTCCCCCGCTCAGATTCCCCCCGGCTTTCTTCCAGAATTTCTTTAGGTCCGGGAATAGATCGATGATCCAATTCATCCTGTCCTTTGTTTCCCCGTCCAGCTTCCGCATCGCCACTTTCATATTTTCCTCTACGGTCAGGTCCCCGAAAATCCCCTGATCTTCAGGGACATATCCGATCCCTTTGTCAGCCGTCTTAAACGTCGGAAGTCCCTGGATTTCTTCTCCTTTATAAATGACTTTCCCTGATGAGGGAGGGGTCAGCCCCATGATGCTTCGGAGACTCGTTGTCTTTCCCGCCCCATTCCTTCCGAGCAGGACGGTGACCTCCCCCTTCTTCACTTCAAACGAGACTCCCTGAAGGATATGATATTGACCTATATACGTTTCGATATTCTCTACTTTAAGCAGTGTGCTCATCGTAAAGCCCTCCCAGGTAAGCCGATTGCACTTGTTCATTCTTCATGATTTCCTTCGGATGATCATCGGCCAAAAGCCGCCCGTTGAATAACACCATGATAGAATCGGAAAGATCCATGATCATGTCCATTTTGTGTTCAATCAGTATAATCGTTTTGCTCTCCTGCTCTTTGATCTTACGGATCACATCCAAAATTGCGGGTACCTCTTCCAAAGACATGCCTGCCGTCGGTTCATCAAGCAGCAGTATCTCTGTATCCAGTGCGAGAAGCATGGCAATCTCAAGTTTCCTCTTTTCTCCGTGAGCAAGATTAGCCGCAAGGAAATCTGTTTTCTTCGTAAGCATCACCAGCCCGATCAAACGGCGGGCTTCATCCATGATTTCCCTGTAGCTGTTTTTATTGCGGTGCATGATATAACGGATCCCCCTGTTGGACTGTACAGCCAGCCTTACATTCTCTAAAACTGTCAGATTGGGGAAAACATTCGTGATCTGAAAAGACCTGCCGATACCGAGCCTTGCCCTTCTCGCCGGGGACAACTTCGTCACATCCCTGCCTTTCAAATACACATCCCCTCCGGTGGGTTTCAACTGGCCGCTCAATAAGTTAAACAGAGTCGTCTTCCCCGCACCATTCGGACCGATGATCGATTTGAATTCCTTTTCCGGAACGGTAAAGGAAACATGATCGACCGCTGTATGGCCGCCGAATTTTATCGTTAAATCCTTCGTTTCTAAAATCGCCACATCCATCACCCATTCTTTTTTGATTGATATTCAGGAAAAGGCTGACCGCCTTCTTGCCTCCTTCATTGGGAGGAGAGAAATGGAAAGCCGGTCAGCCCTTGCCTCAGTTCATGATTGGAGGAGCAGTTTCTTCAGGGGAAAGCTCTCTGATCAACACAGGAACGGGATAATCTACCCCTTCTTTCTTCTCAAGCCTGATTGCATAAAGAGTCTGCAATGCCTGATGATCCTCTTCCCGGAACGTCATTTTCCCTTTCGGTGTCTCGAAACTCATGCCTTCCATCGTTTTGATCAATGTATCAGGGTCAAGATCCCCTTCCGTCTTTTTGATGGCTTCAACAATCGAGATCGCAGCACTCATGCCTCCCGGAGTAAACAGATCAGGTACCTCTCCGTCATATTTCTTCTTATGCTCTTCCACTAACCAGTCATTGATTTCATTATCAGGCAGCTCATGATAATAAACCGAGAAGCCTTCCATCCCGACAAGCGGTTCCATGGAAGACAGGGCAGCGATATCCGGTGCACCTGTAGAGATCTTTATCCCTTTATCCTGAAGCTTCATATCAGCAATCTGATTCCATGGTGAATTTGCACCCGCCCAGATGACAAATAAATAATCGGGCTTCGCTTCGATCACCTTTTGGATATTGGATGTAAAGTCCGTTGCCGCAGGGTCTGCATACTCTTCGTGGACAATTTCCGCGCCAAGCTTTTCTGCAGCTCCCCTAAAAGCAGCCACCCCATCGCGTCCAAACGAGTAGTCAGGCGCGAGTGTCGCAATCTTCACCCCGTCTTTAGCAATGGCGGCCGCTCCTGCCACAGCGTCCTGCGAAGAATTCCGTGCGGTCCTGAAAATATACGGATTAAACTCTGAACCTGTAATACTGTCAGCGACCGCAGGTTCGACTACCATGATCTTTTCATATTCTTCCGCAAGCGGCAGCACCGCCAGGGTATCCCCTGAGCTTGATGATCCCACAAGGAAATCGACTTCCTCTTCCTCCAATAATTTTGTTGCCTTTTGAACGGCCACTTCCGGTTTTGTTTCTGTATCTTCGAATACGACTTCAATTTTCTTCCCGTCCACTTCCATCGTACCGTCCGTCGCGTATTCCAATCCCAGCTCAAAACCCCTTTGCGTCTGCTTGCCGTACGATTCCAAAGCACCGGTCAACGAAGCAAGCACCCCGACCTTCACCGTATCTTTTTCTGAAGACCCGCCCCCGGATCCGCTGCTGGACTCCGAGTTACAGGCCGTTGACATAACCAGCATACCTGACAGCATCATCACCAAAGCCGGCCACTTCATCGATTTCTTCATCTTTACTCCCCCTTATTTAAAAACTAAAGCAAAATAGCTTTGACACCATCGTAGGGAATTGGAGTTACAAATGAGTTACAAACAGAAACGCGGAAGGAAGGGCTTCGGTGAGAGACGTGTGGCATGATGCGAACCGGCCACGAAGGCGTTCTTTGCCTTCTTGTCCAGTTTGACTTATGACATGTGCCTCTAAGCACTGGAGCTGGACAAACCGAAATGCGGAGGCGGCTCGTTCAGAGGCGACAAGCATAAGGCGAACAAGCCGGAAAGGCGTTCTTTGCCTTTTTGGCTTGTTTGACTTATGACCTCGAGCCTCTAGCCGCCGGAGCTGGACAAAACCGGAAAGCGGAAGGGCTTTGCTCAGAGGCGTGTGGCATAAGGCGAAACGGCCACGAAGGCGTTCTTTGCCTTCTTGTCCGGTTTGACTTATGACATGTGCCTCTAAGCACTGGAGCTGGACAAACCGAAATGCGGAGGCGGCTCGTTCAGAGGCAGGGGTATAAGGCTGGAACATCAGGGGGCCTGGCAGTCCGACGGGTGCGGGACGTTATAACAGCATGAGCTGCTTAAAGATTTTTCGACAAGTTGCTCGTAAATTCTGAAAAGTGGATCGTATTTTCAAAATGTGGCACGTAATTCTGAGATCTGTCTTGTATTTTTCAAAAGTGGCACGTAAACCTTGGAAAGTGGCTTGAAACGTCTGTCACCATTCGTTTTTCGTTCTTTAAATCGAACCACACACCGTTTTACCCATGACAATGATGAATTCCCCAAGCATTCAATCATGAAAGTACGATTTTTCATCTTAATCCAGTCGTTTTCCAACCTTTTTCTATCAAAAGCTGCCCATGTCCGCATAAAAAAAACAGGCCCCCGACACCCCGGACCTGTTTCCCCTATTTAGCCATTCTCTATTTTTCCTATTTCTCTATTTCCCTGCCCCTATCACCATTTCATACATTTTTTGTGTGGCCTCCATCGGGGCTACCCCCAGTTCGCTGTCCAAAAGTTTCTTGCACCTTTGGAACCATTTCACTGCCTGGGGACGGTTATTCTTTTGATAGTAACAATACATTAGGATCCGGTAAGCTTCTTCCCATAATGGATCGTGTTCGATTATGACAAGGCAGGAATCGATGGCATCTTCATAGGTTTCCTTTCTCACAGCAAGCTGCGCCATTTTTTCCATTCCCCGCAGGTACAGGTGCTGCAGCCTTTCCCTTTCTTTTTCTGTCCACCAGGTTCCTTTTCGGTCAGGGAGGAAGGAGCCTTTATAAAAGTTCATTCCCCTTTTCAGGTATTGAAGTGATTTATCGGCATCCGGTTCCTTTAAGCCCTGTGATACCCAATTGGTAAATTGGTCGCTGTCATACTCGATACCTGCCAGCCCGTTCAGTTTGTATCCATCCTGCACCCTGCTGATGAAGAATGCCTTCCCCCTCGCAGGCCGGTTAGGTTCGAGTACATTATTCAATGTGTTGAGTGCCACTTTGAAGTCCCTGTCAGCCCCTCCGCCTTCAGGCCACAGCTCTTCGATGACTTCTTCCTTGCGCTTTATGTGGTTCCGGTGGATGAGAAGATATTGAAAAAGTTCCTTGGCTTTCTCTCTTTGCCAATGTTTCTCGGTAACTCTGTCATCTCCAAGCCATATCCCGAAACTTCCAAGCGTTTTGACTTTCAAGGTATAGCCGGGGTGGGAGGCAAGGGATTCATATCCCATTTTAGTTAGCAGTTCCAGGCAAAAAGCAGCATGGATACCGTCCTGGTGGGCTTTCACCAATAAAGGGATGATGCTCTGCAGATCTTTAGGGCCAAAAGTGGTCTGCCTGAAAAAGATGAATTCATAACTCCCTATTTGCACTTCATTGAGAAAAGCTGTCATATACTCCTGGAATTCAATATTGTCTTCCCGCTTGTAGGCGACTGCACTCTTCCATAGATTTGTAAGCATTTTCCCATATCCGTCGCCACAGGCATCAAATAATCTGCCTGCCTTGTTGATTTGATTGAATGCTTCGTCTATTCCCCCGCGGTAATAATCATTTATCCCGGCACTCAGGAGGATCAATGAGGACAGCCACGAATCTTCCACCTTCTCTGTTTCATGCAGGGCTTCCTCGGCATATTCTTTTGCCTTTTGATGATCGCCCATCCTGCTGTATAAAATCGATAACCCCATATACGGCTCTGCTTTTCCCCTGGAAATATTCATTTGACTCATCAATTCCAAAGAAGTTTCATAACAGTTTTTTGCCAGATCACTTTCATATTCATTGATCAATTGAACGGCGTGCCCCATGCGGATCCATCCGCACGCTTCCACGAATGGCGATTTTGTTTTAATCCCCTGGCTTATCCCCTGCTGTGCAAGGACCTTGGCTTCGCTGCCATTTCCCATGAAGGACTCAATCAATGAGAGGAGCAGTTCTTTTTCCCGGTGAGACTGAGGAAGCTGTTCATGGTCTTCTTTTTCCATTAGAAGACCTTTTGCTTCATGAAGCTTCCCGGTTCGCAGAAGCATTCTTGCTAAAAGATTCCCCTCCTCCATCAGGATTCCATTTTCTTTTCCTTTCTCATACCAAATTTTCGCCTGGACCGCATTGCCGGAATTGACCAAATTCTCCGATATCATATAATAGAGCTGATTCTTCTCGTTCCTGAAGGGATACTCTTCATTTTCCAATGACTCAATCGCTTTTAATAAATACCTCTGTGCCTTTCCGGGCTGTATCGTATCAAGGTATATACTTCCAACCCCTCCATATGCCCTGCTTAGTATCAATGCATCCTGTTTATCAAGGGCTTGCCGAATCCCGCTTGTATATGCTTTCTCGGCCTTTTCATAAAATGACCTGTACCGGAAAAATTCTCCCTGATATACCCACAGGGAATAATAGCGGTCCTTAATATCTTCAGGAAGCTGACGGAGATAGTCCCCAAGTGTCTCGAGGTGCCCGCTCTTGATCATGCCTTCTGCTTCCCTTGTCAATATGGATGCAACCGCATCCATGTTTCCCATGTTGAAGTAATGATGGACAGCTTTTCCCCACTGCCCCCTTCGTTCAAAATAGTAAGCGCATTTCAACTGCAGCTCATTATACAGCTGAGGATCATCCTCTGCCATTTTCTTTTCAAGATATGTTTTGAACAAAGCATGAAGGCGATAATGGGATGCCCCTTTCATTTCCTGCAGAAGAGCATTTTTCTCTGAAAGCTGCTTCAGCATTTGATGCGATCCCGGCACTTCAAAAACTGCTTCGCAAGTGTCGCCATTGATTTCCTCCAGGATGGAAATTTGCTTTAAGAATTGCTGGACGATGGGAGATTGCTTTGAAAAGACTTCATGTGCCAAATATTGAAATAGTTCCGGCAAAGAAGAATACTGCTTATCCACCATCAATATGCCCGGGTTTTCCTGAAGCTGCGAGTGAATCATGCAGACCGCGATCACCCATCCTTCAGTCAACTTGCATATCGCCCGGATTTCCTCATCAGGAATCGCTTTATCGTAGAAGTCGGTAAGGATCATCTCTACTTCTTCATCACGCAGACATAAATCGGATTCTGTAATTTCAAGAAGCTGACGTGAAATTTTCAGTTGAATGAAAGAGCTCCAAGAAGGTTTTGTCCGGGTGGAGAGCAGGAAGTGCATATGATTCGGGAGATATTCCAATACCTTTTCCATCCACTGATTGATGAGAAAAGAATGATCGATCAGATGGTAGTCATCCAGGATGATGGTCAAAGAATGAGGGATTTTCATACATTCATTGATAAAGACAGCACTTAATTTATATAACTCTTCTTCTTTGATATACTGACCGATTGATTCCAATGTATCCTTCAATTCACCGCCAAAGTCAGGCACCTGTTTTTTTATGCTGTATAAAATATTCGTAACAAAAGGCACCAGCCCGTCGTCATTGGCGGTGATGGAATACCAGCAATACTCCAGACTTTCATCTTGTAAGAATTGACTGACTGCCGTACTTTTTCCATACCCCGCCCCGGAATGGACAATCAATAGTTTATAATTTGTGATCGTTCTCATTTTTTTCATCAGTTCAGGCCGCCGTATATACGTTTCTTTAACGACAGGCGGAACAAATTTCGTTTCAATAATAGGAATATCCGTTCCCACAAAATCACCCTCAAAACGAACGAATTTTCTTACTATTTTACCATATTTCATACAATTTGAACGGATGGATACAACTTAATTCCATTTAAGAGCAAAAAAAAGAATTCTGTTCATCTCCCGAACAAAATTCTTCCTGTTTATCAGTTCTTGAATTGCATATCCCATTCATCGAGCGGCCAGTATCTGAGGTCGACTTTTCCGACAACCTGCTCCTGGTCGACAAATCCGAAGTATCTGCTGTCCATGCTGCCCCTGCGGTTGTCACCGAGAACAAACACTTTTCCCTCAGGCACCTTCTTTTCACCGGTGATTTCTTCAATCGTAAAGTCCCCGGTCAATTTATTTCCCGCGTATTCCTCCTTGAATTTATCAAGGTAAGGCTCCGGATAATATTCTCCGTTGACATATAACTTATCGTTTTTATATTCCACTTTATCACCAGGCAGGCCGATGATTCTCTTTACGTAATCTTCTTTTTTATTTGCATGGAAGACAACAACATCGAACCGCTTCAAATCACCAAGCTGGTAGCCGATTTTGTTGACGACAAGCTTATTCCCATCTTCCAATGTGGGCATCATCGACTCGCCTTCCACCACATAATTCGAGAAAAGAAAAGTTCGAATGACAATAAAAATAATTAATCCTATTCCCAGGGCTTTGATCCATTCAAGACCTTCTCTTTTTACCTCTTCTCTCAATTTGATTCCTCCTGCTTTTTCCGTTCAATCCTTTGATCGATATCGAGCTTTTTATTTAAACGAATTTCAATTTGTTTTCCAACCAGCCACAATACGAAGATGATGACACCTACTATCACTGTGCGTACAGGCTGTTTCACTAATGATATGATATCATATCCGATGAAACTTATGGTGAAAATCATCACCATTTTCCCCGTCAGGACAGCAAGCATATATTGAGCGATGCTGATGCTTGATAATCCGGCAACAACGTTAACGAGCGCTGAAGGAGTAAACGGGAAACACAGGAGCAGGAACAATGGTCCAAAACCATGTTTGTCCACCCAGCGGGTCAGCCTCTTCACTTGACGGTTATTCCGCAGAAACCTGAATACCTTTGTTTCTCCATATCTTTTCACCAATAAAAATACCATCAATGCACCGGCAGACGCTCCGATCCAGGAAAAAAGGAACCCAAACCATAAACCGAAAGCATTGGCATTCGCCATCACAAACACAACCAGCGGCAGGAAAGGAAGGAATGCCTCAAGCATCGGCAGCATGATGCCTGCAAAAGGCCCCAGGGCTTTATATTGCTGAACCATTTCCATTATATTTTCGAGGGTAAACCACTCTTTTATTGCATTAATATCCATAGTATATGTTTCCCCTTATACAACGATGAACGATTCTCATTCGTCATTCACATTAGCTTGCTCACTTTATCATATCATACCACTTTTAGAATTCCATACTCTTGTATTTAAACCTTGCCTAAAGAAAGGAAATTTAAACAGCCAGCCCCGTAATAAGGTTTAAATTATTGCGCAGGCAGCTGTATCATGTTCCCCGGTCTCCCGGAACCCGTCATTTCAAAGTTGAAAAACCGCCATTTAGGCGGTCCATCCTTATAGATATTCCTCAAACCAATCGAGGATTTCCTGAAGCCTTGCTTCCCTCAAAGAAGGTTTCCCGGTCCGGGATAGATTGTGATTCGATTCGGGGAACCGTACAAACCTAGACTGTTTCCCGTCCCTCTTTAAGGCTATGTACAATTGTTCGGCCTGTTCAATCGGGCAGCGGTAATCTTTTTCGCTGTGGAGGATCAAGAGCGGCGTCTGGATGTTCTTCACATATGCAAGCGGTGAATGCTTCCATAACGTCTCGATATCATCCATCTCACATTTCATCTGCCATTCCGAGAAATAATATCCGATATCGCTCACGCCATAAAAACTGATCCAGTTACTGATCGACCTCTGGGTAACGGCAGCTTTAAACCTGTCTGAATGGGAAATGATCCAATTGGTCATAAACCCGCCATAACTCCCCCCGGTGACTCCGAGCCTTGACTCGTCAATCCACTTATATGCGGAGAGCACATAGTTCACTGCATCCATGATATCCCGGTAGTCTCCTCCTCCATAGTCCCCCCGTACTGCATCCACAAAGGCCTGTCCATATCCATGGCTCCCCCGCGGATTCATGTAGAGAACGCCATAACCTTCACCCGCAAGAAGCTGCATTTCATGAAAGAATGTATTGCCATACATCGTATGGGGACCGCCATGAATTTCTACGATCAAAGGATATTTCTGTCCCTCAATGAAATTTACAGGCTTCATGACCCACCCTTGAAGAGGCACACCATCCCTGCCGTCAATCATGAACATCTCCGGGGATGAAACCTTTCTGTCATTCAGCCATCCGCCGTTTACATCGGTCATTTTCTCAATCTTCCCCGTGGGCACATGGAGCGTGTATAGCTCACCCGGTTCTTCAGGTTTACTCATCGCAAGTACCGCCTTTTGACCTTCCGAGTGAAAGTCGAAACCATAAATATGCTGCTCTTCTTCAAACAGGGCGGGATAAACCGCCCCCTCTATGTGAGCATAATAGAGGATGGTATTACCGCGGTCGGAGGCGGTGAAATAAAGGCTTTCATTATCCTTCGACCAGACGATCCCCGGCTGCGCGGCCCCTTGTATGCTGTCACTGTTGAGATAGTCCCCGGCCGGGAGGTCCATCCCTTCGATAAGCGGCATGGATAAGCCCGATTTCATGTTGTACAGATGAATCTTATTCTGGGTGGCATTTTCAAATTCCCGGTTATGCCCTATATAAGCCAAATAGCTGCCATCATATGAAAAGCTTGCATCTCCATAGTACCCCTGTTCGTCCGACACTCTTTTGGATTCCATCTTTTCCAAATCGAATAAGCAGAGGGCAGAGGTGAAAGAAAAATCCTTATTTTCGTCAAAGTCTGCAGAATAGGCGATATGGCTTCCATGCCAGGCATGCAGTGCATAATCATGTTCATCATCGGTCAGCCTTTTCATCTCTTTTTGTTCCAGATCGATCAACACAAGCTGGGCATAACGACCATCATGCAATCCCCGGTCATCGGATTTATATTTCATGGTGGAAGCAACAAAAGGCTTGATTTTTTCTTCTTTTTCTTCATTGTTATCATGAAGCGATTCGCCTTTTTCCAAACGGTTCACACATACGATTTTCGTTCCGCACGGGGACCAGACAGGATTTGACATTCCCCTTGCTGTATTCGTCACCTGCTCCGCTTCCCCGCCGTCCCTGTTCATCACATAGAGCTGGGAACTGCCTGTCCGGTTAGATATAAACGCAATGCGTCCCCCATCCGGGGACCATCTTGGCGATGATACTTTT
This sequence comes from Bacillus sp. BKU_1, assembly GCA_051294195.1. Taxonomy (GTDB): domain Bacteria; phylum Bacillota; class Bacilli; order Bacillales; family Bacillaceae_B; genus Rossellomorea. The sequence goes on from CP193985.1 coordinate 1,716,440, forward strand.
TCCTCCCCAAACGTCCATTGAGACGTTTTGCCCGTGTCAGGCTCAAGACAGAATAAATAAGAAAGATAATCATCCTTCTCTTCATCCATGATCGTCTGCACATAAACCACCGCTTCACCATCCGGCGAAAAGCGCGGATCCGAAAGAGCTTTTATCTGGTACAGATCTTTTATGTTGATTGGATTGAGATTCATATTTACTTACTCCTTTTCATTATGTACTGATGTATTTAGTTCGACAGCGAAAGGTCATTTCCTTTCTCCCATTGAAATCCGGCAGCGGCTTTAGACGGATAGGAAAAGCCCTTCTCCATCATACTAACAACAAATGCCCTATTCTCCATTTTTCGCTATTGAAAGTAAATTCATTTCAATTTAAAATAGAAATACGAACATAAGTTCGATTACTGAATGAAAAGAGGTCTTTTCATATGACACGGATCCCGGAGAATGACCGCAACATCTTAGAACAGGCCATTTACCTGCCAATGGTACTGACAATATTGAATCGAGATTTACAAATCGTAGATAAAAGCCCTTTGAAACTCAAACGTCCTTATCTGGAACTGATCGAAGAAACCATGAAAGTCATCCAGGGCGAGCTTGCATATGTAAAAAAGTATATGAGGGTCAATAAGATGAAGGTGGAAAGGCTCCAATCGGACGATGCATTCACGATGTATATGTTTTTATATAAAGGATACGAGGAGCATCACAACTACTTTAATCCCAGGCTCCGAAACAGAGTGGAAGATTTAATGCGTCACTATTTATTCCGCCGGTTTCTAGAAATGAAAGCCCCGTCGGAAAATCCGGAAAGCCCCCGCCAGGCATGACTTCCAAACAAATAAAAAAAGCGTGATTAAAGGCTTCTCACGCATTTGTTTTATTTTTCAGGTAGAATGATTTCATCGTGTATTTGCTTTCCATCTCTGAAACCCGCTGGGAATAGGCTATTCGAAGGCTGGAAGTGCGAAGCATTTGATTTTCAAATGAGCTGTATGAAATGGGTACCAGGTGGGATTCCCGATTTTGAAAGGTCACGGAGGTTTGACCGTTCTCGGCAGCAGCATAACTCGTTACATGGGAATGGGATATCCACATACATTCACTTTTCACAGGAGAAACAGTCGGGAATAAAAACATCGACATATGAGGGTTTAACATGATTGGGGCCTTATATGAAATACCAATCAGCTCTTTCGTCCCGTCCTTCCTTCCTTGGTACGAAGAACCGAAGAACTCACAGCTTTTCTTCAAAATGTCCATCGGTTTAAACGGAGAAAGTATGACATCCTCCATTTCAATGATTTCAGTAAATGTCTTGGCACCATACTCTACAGGCTTTAACATCAATGTATGAGGATTCACTTCATATTCTTCCAGAATTCGCGATTTACCTTTCATATTTTCTCCTCCTTTTACATATTTCTCCAAAATAATACCACAAATACCGACAAGTGTCTCCATTATTTTTAAAAAATTCTGATATTATTTCATTGAGCATGGTCCTCCTGATAAAAATTATCAGAATATTTAATATTTTGGTTGAATTTTTGTCTCTCCTTCCATATACTAATAAAAAGAATTCAGAGGTGGTCGTATTGGAAAATAAAAAATCCTATACAGAAATGATGAAAGCTTCTGCGATGACCCGGAAACGAAATGGCGAGAAGAATGTCATGGAAATCTACATTGATATGGTCCTGAACGAGATCATCCTCACGTCCCAAAGGACGAAGCTATTAGAAGACATCGATGCAGCCCTGGATCATAGAGACGAATCGTTATTTTTAAAACTCACCGAAGAATTAAAGGAAATCAATGTCCGATACGGCTCATAAGGAAAGGCCGGCTCTCATAAACGAGCCGGCCTTCCTTTTTGTCTCTGGGGAATGACTTTGTGAATATAGGTGAAAGCTAAACGCAAAACCGTTAAATGGAGAGACCGCCATGATTCTCATCAAGATTCTTATTCTGTATTTAGTCACCATAGCCGCTATGAGGCTCATGGGGAAATCGACCATCGTCCAGATGACGCCCTATGATCTCGTTGCCATCATCATTGTAGGAACAATCGCTTCAGAGCCGTTGATCAGTACAGAGTTCTGGCCTACCATCACCGCACTTGTCATATTGGTGGCCCTTCATGTCCTTTTTTCCCATCTTACGTTATGGCAATGGGGAAACAAATTCTTTCTGGGTGAGCCGACGCTCCTGATTAAAAACGGCGAAATCCTTGAAGACAATCTGGAAAAATCAAAGATCTCCCTTATCCAGCTTGCTTCCATCCTGAGGGCAAACGGCTATCCAAAAATCTCAGACGTGGATTATGCCATGCTGGAACCGATCGGGGAGGTCAGCGTCATCCCCAAGGTAGAAAATACACCTGTCACGGTCCAGCACCTGAATTTAAAGATTGATGACGAAGGACTCCCCATCTCCGTCATCGTCGATGGAAAAATCCAAAAACGCAACCTGCACCTCCTCGGGAAAAACCGGGATTGGCTGATGGCTCAATTAACAGAGGAAGGTCTGCACCCCAAAGACGTCATCTATGCGTATATGACAGAGAAGAAGAAAAATCTCGTCATCAGTAAAAGGGAAAAAGCCTAGTCAATCGACCAGGCTTTTTCTTTATTCCTTCTCTTCTTGTTCATATTGCTCAAGCATGATTAAACGCTCCATCATCGTCGGGTGCCCGTATCTGAAAATTTTCACCAGGATCGGCGGGTTCACCTGCGAGAGGCCGACCTTTGAAAGCTTCTGAAATGAAGTGATGGCTGCCTGTTTATCCTCTGTCATCTCGATTGCATACCGGTCCGCACGTGTTTCCTGATATCGGGAAATCCAGTTCGAAAACGGACTGACCGCAAACATGAGCATGCTTGTGATCAGGAGGAATAAAGGCAGTGAACTGAGACTCGATACATTCGCAACCTTGATATCGTCCTTATAATTCGCTACGATCCCCCTCATCAGCTTCGATGCCAGGAACAAGCCGAAGAATGAAAGCACTAAATAAATCGCAATCCCGATATAGATATGCTTTTCTACATAGTGAGCCATTTCATGAGCCATGACAAACAGAATTTCTTTATCTGTGAGCTGCTTGAGTGTCGTATCCCAAAGAACGATCCGGGAATTCGCCCCCACCCCATTCACATAGGCATTGAGCGAATTGGTCTTTTCGGACATATCCACCTCGAACACATGATCAGCAGGGATCTCCGCTTTATCCGCCAGCGTCAGGATCTTTTGTTCAAGGGCTTTATCCTTCAGGGGATAGAAATCATTATACAAAGGATCGATCACAACCGGCTGGATGAACATCATGAAAATCGTAAACGGAACGGACAATGCCCATGCCGCCAGCCACCATCGGTTCTTAAATTTCTTCATAAGGCCATAAAGGACAGAGACAATGATGAACATGATCAAATAGTTCACCCAGAAATCCGTCAATTCATCCTTCATCCACATCGAAAAATTCTGTGTGGAAATATGATAGGTCCTTGAAATTTTATAAGAGATGAACTGCAGAGGGAAAATGGCAATGAATGAAGCAAGCGACAACCAAAATAAGTATACCGCCGTCTGGATGAAGCGGTTTTTCGCCGTGCCCCTCGCCCATTTTTCAAACCCTCTCGATACACCCAAAATCAGGATCAGGAAATAAAACAACCACTCATAAGGCGTCGACAAGAAAAACAGCAGATTCTTGATCTTCGAAAATTCCTCACTCAGCATGATCTCCCTGGCATTCATGAATGTGGCAGGGTCTGCACTGCTCCCTTTAAAGCTGTCAGGCAGCGAAGAATCCGCTAAAATAAACAAATACACATATAAAAATAATCCCAGCAGCAAATAACCAAGCACCGCCCGGAAAGCCCACTTTCTTACCAAATTACCTTCCTCCCTTCCTTCCTCTCTTACTATATGTAATATCTTGTCCTTTTAAATAGAACCATAAAAGTGGAGGCGGCTCGTTTAGAGGCGACAAGCATAAGGCAGGGCAGCCATAAAGGCGCTCTTTGCCTTTTTGGATGGCATGACTTATGTCTCGAGCCTCTAGCCGCCGGAACTGGACACCATAAAAGCGAAAGGGCTTTGGTCAGAGGCAGGGGGCATAAGACGAATCGTTCATGAAGGCGTTCTTTGCCTTCCTGAACGATTTGGCTTATGATATGTGCCTCTAAGCCCTGCAGCTGGACAATAAAAAGCGGAGGCGGCTCGTTTAGAGGCGACAAGCATATGTTCCAGCCCTCCCCGTAATGTCCAAACAAAAAAGCCACGGAAACACGTGACTTTTTTCCTTACATTAAGAATACCGAATAAAGAGATAAAATGGAAATTGCACCGATGACGACCACAATCACGTTGGCTCCGAGGAAGGCAAGGAGGAATGCAGCAACTGTCCCGACAAGGCCAAATAAAAGGTTCCCCTCCTGAATCAATAAAATGCTGGGGAATATCAATGCACCCAATACGGCAAACGGCACATTTTTCAGGACACCCTGCAGAAATGGAGGTAGCTCTTTTCCTTTAAAAACGATAAAAGGAAGCATCCTCGGTATATAGGTGACCAATGCCATCCCGATGATCATCCAGATTACAGCATCATTCATCCCTGACTCCTCCTCCTTTCCGCTTCAATACGGCAACCGACTCCACAAGGATGGCTGAAACAAGCGTTGCCAGTACAATGGACCAGCCGTTCGATAAATTCGTGGTAAATAGGAGTACGCTGTTCAAAGCCCCCGCGGTCACTGCCAGAAAGGTCACCTTGACGCTTTTTTTCATTGACGGGACAAGGAGTCCGACGAACATGGCATAAAGGGCGATGGTCATACTTGCCTGCAGGAACCCGGGAAGGATTTCGCCTATAAAGTATCCGATCCCTGAGTTGACCACCCAGCTGCCATACGAAATCAAAATGACACCGAAGGCGAAACCCGTCTTCACTCTTCCCTCTTTCACACTGATGACTGTGAAGGTCTCATCCGTGATCCCGAATGCGTAGGAAAGTTTTTTATACAGCACATCATCATCAAGCTTCTCACTCAGTGATGCAGACATCAGGAAGTGCCGGATATTCACGATGAACGTGGTGAGGATGATTTCCAGGATTCCCGTTCCCACCGCAATCAAGCTCAGTGATATGTATTGAGCAGCACCTGCAAATACAAGCATACTCATCAAAATGGTCTCGGTGACAGTCAGGCCGGTAGTCCTTGCCAGTAAACCAAATGTCAGTGCAACGGGCATGTATCCAATGGCAATGCTGACCCCGCCCTGAAGTCCCTGACGAAAATCACTCGCTTTTTTTGTAGAAAGCAGTGCCTCCATCTCCTCACTTCCTTTATAATAAAGATAATAAACTATTTTAATAATTTGATAATTTATTATATTATACATACAGACGTTATAGTATACAAGAGAGGTTTTTGATTATGGATAATTTCCCGATTCAAATTGGTGAGAATATACGAAAAATCCGCAGGGAACGCGGATTTAGCCTGGAGCAGATGGCAGAGGCGACCGGGGTGAGCAAAGCCATGATCGGCCAGATCGAGCGCGGTGATTCAAATCCGACCGTAGCCATCCTGTGGAAAATCGCGAATGGATTGAAAGTTTCATTTTCTTCACTGATAGAAAAGCCCCGGCATCAGGTATCCATCACTCATTACAAGGATGTACAGCCTGTTCTCGAGGATGAAGGGAATTACATTGTCTATCCGATTTTCCCTTTCGACCCTTTTAAAAAATGGGAAAGCTACCGTGTCGAGATGAAGCCGGGCTGCTCCTATAAAAATGACGGTCACCCCCCGGGTGTGGAGGAATATATCTCTGTAATTTCCGGAAAGATCGCCTTGAAGATAGCAGACGAAACTTATGAATTAGAAGAAGGGAGTTCCATCCGCTTTGCGGCGGATTCGGGGCACCAATACGTAAATTCGTCTGCCGTTCAGGCCGTCTGCCATATGGTGATTTACTATGGAAACGAATAAAAAAACTCCTGCCGTATTGAAGGCAGGAGTTTTTTTGTGACTTAACAGAATGTATCCTTCGGCTTTGGTACGGACAATCCGAACATCGGTCTGAAGAAAAGCGCCAGGAATGTTCCCGCCAATGCAAGAATCCCCCAGATGTAGCCATGAAGGCTGAATGATGCGATGCCTCCGAAGTAAGCACCGATATTGCATCCGAATGCCAGGCGCGCACCATACCCCATCAGCAGACCGCCGATGACAGATGCGGCTGCATTTTTGCCAGTGATCTTGTTAAAGCGGAACAGTCCACCCGCTGCTGAAGCAAGGAACGCCCCAAGTATGACACCAAAGTTCAGGACCGTTGTGGAATCTGCAAAGATGGAAGCCTGCAGAGCTTCAGCATTCGCTCCTGACCAGTATCCCCAGCTTGCCACATCCACTCCGAAGACTGCCGCGGTTTTTGAACCCCACAGCGCAAAAGCAGATGTGATTCCCCAAGGATTTCCCCTGGTCATCAGAGTCAGTGCATTCAGGACTGCAAGGACTACCGCAGCTGCCAGCATCGGCCACGAACCGCGAAGAATTCTCTTCCACCCTTTTGTGGACGGAAGCGGCGCCATTCTTGGCGGGTTTTTCTTTTTCTCAATTCTTAGTGTGATCCAGGCAATGAAGCCGAAAAATGCAATGGAAACTACCCAGGCTCCGAAATAGCCCAGCCCGGTAGAAGTTGCAAGTGAAATCGGTTCAAATGACGGCAGTTCCTCTGTCCAGAATGGCAAATGAGCAGCCCCGATTGTCGCTCCAACGATGAAGAACAACAAGGTGATGAACATAACTGAGCGTCCGCCGCCGATTGCGTACAATGTACCGGAAGCACATCCGCCTCCAAGCTGCATACCCACTCCGAACATAAAGGCACCAACAATCAAACTTACACCGACCGGTGACACATAACCTGCTGCCTCACCGCCAAAAAATGTATAGCCTGTAGCCAAAATCGGTGCAAACAGCGTCACAGCCACTGCCAGCATCAGCATATGCGCCCTCAGCGCCTGGCCGTTCCCGACCGACATCACCCTGCGGAAAGCAGAGGTGAAACCGAAACGTGCGTGAAATAATGTATACCCCAAAAGCAAACCAAGCACCAGAAGTACCGTTTGCGAAATTTCCTGTGTAACGAATAAATAGATACCGAGAATCGCAGCAACCACCAATCCCCCGGCCACCAATGAAGTCTGAGGCGGGTTCAATTCAGTACTGCCCTTCTTGGGACCTTTTGTTTCATCTATAGGTTGAACATAGCTTCCCATGCCAAACCCTCCTTAATCTGATTGATTTAGTTGGAATTCATTTTAATATAGTAATGGATTTGGATGGGGATGTCAAAGGAATGGTTTAGCAGTGTGGGTTGTGTTTTTTGTAGGGATGGGGACGGCTTTTGGGCAGGAGGCTGGGTCGTTGGATTGGGATGGGTGCGGTTGGGTTCGGGACGAGGATGGGCCGGGCGGAGGGTTAGGGGCTGAACGTTGGTCAGTGGAATTCTTTGTGGTAGATGGTGCCTTTGGTGGAGCCGGTGGTTTTTAGGTTGAGTGCGGTCAATATTTTTTCCGCAGTTTTACGAGATTCTAAATCAAGAAAATCCCTCAATTCTTTATTGGTTATAAAGGGTTTTATTAATAAAAAGTAATCTTCAATTTTTTGCTCATGTGCCGTCTTAGAGTAAAACTTACAGCAATTACAATACCAACTGCCGAACACCCGCTCCATTTTCCCTGAACAGATCTCACAGTAAATACCTTTTAATATCTCATCACCACTGATTTTATAATTGGTTAAAATACTCTTAAATATATTTGAGTGCTTATTGAGCAGCACTCTCTTAATTTTTCTCAACTCATTTTTACTTACTTTCTCTTCTTTGTATATTCTGTTCAATTTGCTTACTTCGCTAAGTAGATTTTGGGAGTGAATAATCTTATCGTAAGGGGGCTTTCGATCCTGACCGTTGGCCATTCTAAGAATTGTACCCGGATTACTTATCACCACAAGGTATTCAATCGGAGGAATAGTGAGTTTGTGGTCAAGAAAGAATTGCTGAAGGAAAAGTTTTAGACGCTCCACTTGCATAACAGGGTCTTGAAATCCGCTTTCAATCCCGTTATAACTCCTAATCAGCTGATTAAAATCGGAATCGATTGTCAGTATGCCTAGTATGTTTTTTATTTCAAGAATTAGTGTGTAGTAAGGGGTGAAAAGCAAGGAATCTATTTGGAAGTAGTCAGGGGCTAAGGGGAGTTTTAAATCATTGAATACCATATATTTCTTATCTTTTAAAAAACTCAATTGATAATCTACTGCTTTTTCTCCATTATATCCGGCTTTTCTTTTCTTAAGATCTGGCTCGATGAGAGGAATCTTTGAATGAGTTTTGTTCAATCCCCTCAAAAGTGCTTCTAACTGATCAATTTTTATTGGTTTGCCTCTTTCTTTTGCTAACAAATGATCACTCCTTTTAATTTGGTAATAACTGTTTCGGTTAAATACATGAGAAATCCTGCTTTCATCCCTGAATATTAATATATTAATATTCATTGAACCTCATCAATTATTATTGCGCCAGTTTTAGAATTATTGCGCATCTTTTCGAATATTTGCGCCACTTTTTTAATAATTGCGCAAAAATCTAAATAATTGCGCCACTTGTCGAATTTTCTTGTTTCACTGACCACCCTACTATTTGCCGATACCATTTTCAAAAACCTCCCCACAAAAAAAGAACCCGCCATCCCAAGCGGGTCCTCCTCAACAAAACAAAATAAAACCTATTTCCCCTTAAACTCCGGCTTCCGCTTCTCACTGAATGCAAGCAGTGCTTCCACGCGGTCCTCGGTCGGGATGGTGATTTCGTATGCTTTCCGTTCGATTTGCAGGCCGGTCTGGAGATCGACGTTCATGCCGTTCTTCACGGCGAATTTTGCCTGTTGGAGGGCGACCGGTCCGTTCGAAAGCATAGGCTCCACGTAGGCATGGACTTCTTCAAGGAAGTTGTCTTTACTCACGACCTTTGTCACCAGGCCGATTTCATGGGCTTCCTCCGAAGTCAGCCGTTTGGCTGTAAGGATCAGTTCGAGGGCCTTAGATTCCCCGATCAGACGCGGCAGGCGCTGTGTCCCCCCTGCACCCGGAATGATGGCCAGGCTTGTTTCAGTGAGGCCCATTGAGGTGCCTGCTGCTGCCAGTCTGAAATCGCATGCGAGGGCAAGTTCCATCCCGCCGCCGAATGCGTAGCCGTTCATTGCAGCAATCGTCGGCTGCGGAAGTGTGGCAACTGATTGAAAGACTTCGCCGATTTTATACACATTGCGGAGCACCTGGGCTTCAGTCAATGTTTTGCGCTCCTTCAAGTCAGCCCCGACGCTGAAGGCTTTCCCTCCGCTCCCTGTGAATATCACGACACGGATGTCGGGGTTCAGGCGGAGTGAATCCACTACCTGCTGCAATTCGTTCAGGGTATCAAAATTAAAGGCGTTCATTGCCTCGGGCCGGTTGATCGTGACCAGGGCAGTGTGTCCTTTTTGTTCTAAAAGAATCGATTCCAAGATGGTTCTCCCCTTTATGCGTATAGTTTCTCAATAAGTATCATTCGACAAATACCGTGAAAACCCTTCCAATAAATAAAAAAGATGCCCAGCGACCCCCACTGGACACCCGGAAAATCAAGACTGCAGGACTTGCTCTTTCAATGCGCGTCTCAGTATTTTCCCTGTTGTATTCTTTGGCAGCTCCTCCAGGAATTCGATATGTGAAGGGAGCTTATATTTAGCAAGATGTTTTTTGCAATACTCTTTTACCGAATACTCCGTGAGTGATGGATCATTTTTGACCACATAACAGCTCACCGCTTCGCCCATTTCGGGATCAGGCACGCCGATGACTGCCGCTTCGACAATTTGAGGGTGGTTATAGAGCACCTCTTCCACTTCACGCGGATAGACATTGTAGCCGCCGACGATGATTAATTCTTTTTTGCGGTCTACTATAAAGAAGTAGCCTTCTTCATCCATTCGGGCAAGGTCTCCTGTAAACAGCCAGCCGTCACGGATGGCTGCCGCTGTTTCCTCTTCCATTTTGTAATAGCCCTTCATGACATTCGGTCCCTTTACGATGAGTTCCCCTACCTGTCCGACAGGAACCTCATCTCCAAGCTCATCGACGACTTTATTCTCGATATTCATGATGGAAGTTCCGATCGAACCGGGTTTTCTCGGACGGTCAAGCGGGTTGAAACATGTGACCGGTGATGCTTCCGATAAACCGTATCCTTCGGAAATCATGACGTTGAATTTCTTTTCGAAGTTCTTCAGGAGGGCAACCGGTAAGGAAGCACCCCCTGAGATACAAAGGCGCAGTGAAGATAAATCTTCCGGATTTCCTTCTGGATACTGATAGAGAAAATTGTACATCGTCGGCACGCCGGCGAATACCGTAGGCTGGAATTCTTTTGACAGCGCAAAGACCTCCTTCGGACTGAAGCGCGGGACAATCAAGAGCGTCGCACCTGTCATCAATGGCGCATTCAGTACGACGGTCAGGCAGAAAACATGGAACATCGGAAGCGCGGTGATGACCCTGTCCCCTTCGTTCATCTTCAGGTAGCTGCCGACATCATGTGCATTCGAATAAATATTCTTATGGGTCAGCATCGCTCCTTTCGGTTTTCCTGTCGTCCCTGATGTGTAAAGGATGATGGCGACTTCTTCTTCATCGATTTCCGGTCCGCTGAAGCTCACGTCCCCTTTCGTCAAAACCTCTGTAAACGATTTCAATTTTGGGTTTGCCTCAGCGAGTTTTTCTACATCTACCCCTTTCGCACGCTCATCACCTGATTCACAAAGAATGAAATGCCCTACATCAGGCAGTAAGCGGTGCATCTTTTCAATCAACGGAAGAAGCAGATCCAGTGTAACGATAGCCTTTACATCCCCGTTCCGCAGGATGTACCCGATTTCGTCCGGTGTATAAATCGGATTGACCGGGATGACCTTCAATCCAAGGCGCAGTGCCCCATATAACCCAATGACGAAATGCGGTGAATTTCCCAGAACGAGTGCGATATGATCCCCTTTTTTCAACCCCAGCTGTTCCAACCCGCTGGCAAATTTAGAGACGGCACCATTCAACTCTCCATATGTACTTGATTGGTCCAGGAAATGATAGGCTGTCTTGTCTGCTTTTTCAGAAGCAATTTGCTCCAGCCGCTTTGAAATGTTCATTGAAATCCCTCCCCTTTGTAAAATGAATGAATGGTCATTCATCTAACTATTAAAAGTATTCAAAATATATTTTATATAAAGAATAGTATTAATACAAGTCCCCCGCTTCATAAATAACTCGATAGAATAAGAGAAAGACTGCCCTGATCCAGGACAGTCCTTTCTTTGTATGGTGATTAATTTGATCCGGCAAAAATGGCGTTGGAAACCAGTCGGAACAGATAATCCGTATGATCCCGGAAGGTTGGTTCCAATCCGATGAATAGGAGATTCCCGTCCTTCACCATGACCGGTTTGCCCTGGGCCTGCCCTCTATCTTTCCAGTGACCGGCCATAAAGAAATCTTCACTATTTTCATAGCTTGATAACACTTCCTTGTTTTCGGTGTTGGAGTACCAGGCCGGCTGATAGACAAATCCGATATCCGAAGCGTCATAACCGGCTGTATAAGGTGAATCACCGTGTGCCAGCCGGACGATGCCGTTGCTGTTTGAACCGCCCGTTTTCACGCCTACATCACTCAAGCCGAGTTTAACCGATGCTTGGGAAGCGCCAGCCCCGATAGCCAGATAATTTCCGCCTTCTTCAATAAAGCTTTTCACGTTTGCTTTAAACGCTTCATATTGAGCGGCGTCCTGCAGTCCGAACTCCTGATTTGCCGTACTGTTTTCATAAGAAACCAAGTTTGATCTTCCATTATAGATGAATACATCACTTTCTCCCAATCCTTCTTCGGCTACCTGTACAGGAGTTTTCTCAACAACTTGGAAACCAAGGCGCCCCAAAGCCAATTTTGTTCCGGAATGAGATTGTGCTTTATTGATTCCGCCATCTTTGAGGATTGTCACTTTTTGGGAGGATATTTCTTTTGCCTCCTCAGGTATGCCTGCAGTAGTAATGGTCACTGCTGAATCTTTTATAAGGGTCTGAAGCTCGGACTTAGCTGAACTGCCGGCATATAATGTGCCATCGCTGCCCCTGTATAACGTGTATCCTTTATTTAATAACTGATTTGCCATAGAGATGGATTCCACTGATGAATTCGGGATGGCATAAGGTCCCTCTCCAATCACTTCCCCTTTCGAATCAAGTACGCGTACTTCATTGGACTTTACATTCAGCTGGTCCTCGCTGCTTACCTCAACTGCCTGGAATCCCCATAGTTCCGGCAGATTCCATGCGGAAATGTCATACATGCCCGGCGTGTCTTCCGTTATGTCTTCCCCATCCCAAAGCATCGTATTGGCTAGTCCCGCTTTTGCCTGATCCATTGGAACGATATAAGTGCCTTTCGGATACGTCACACCCTCATACGTAAACTCTTTTTTAGCTTCTTCTACGGTTATGTCATTTTCTTGAAGGTGTGCGACAGCTTTTTGAGTGGCTGTTTGATCTTGTTCGTCATGAGGTAAAATATACGCTGACGGGAAATGACCTTCTTTATGGAATGGATGATCGAATTGAACGCCGCGTTTGAACACTTCAATCTGATCCTTTACCATTTCTGCCTTGTTCTCACTGGCAAACGTTAAGGCACCCATCACAGCATCATACATCCATCTGACACCATCCCAATCATTTGTAGGTGCTTCAAGCGTATAACCGTATGCACCATGATACATTGCATACATCGGTGTGAAGATTGGCGGATAATCGTCCCACCCTGCCGAATCATCACGCTGAGGGATATAAGCCCCCTCCATATTCTGATAATCCACTTTGGACGTTTCCGTATTCGTATTTTCATAATTAGCCTTATTGCCCACAATTCTTGCTTCCATGGCTTCAGCTTGACTCATAGCCCATTCGGAATACAAATCATATTCATAATTAGGGTTATGCGGCGGGGTGCATGGTTCAATAAGTCCCGGTTTCGAAGGACCGCCATATCCCTTAACATATCCATGAAGATCGAGGAATACCATTGGATTCCATTCAGTGATCAAATCTACCATATGCTCTGTTTCAGGTTGTGATTGAGTGATGAAATCGCGGTTAAGATCAATCCCATTCCCGTTGAAGCGGGTTGCACCAATGCGCCCGTCCGGGTTTGCTGTAACATTGAAAATGAGGATATGGTCTTCTAAGATCGATTTTGTCTCCTCGTCATTATCTGCTGCAAATCGTTCAATCAATTGAAGAACTGCATCTGTGCCCGCAAACTCGGTACCGTGGATGGAACCGTTTATCATGACCGGCACTTTCAAATCAGGGTGCTTTTCGATGAAATCCTGGGCTTTCTCAGGAGATTTGATCATCTTTTTGCGGAGACCCTTATAATATCCGAATTTTCCTTTTGCAGAGGGGTCGGACACTGTGACGACATACATGTCCTGTCCGAGAGCAGACTTCGTTTTACTCTTTTCGACGGAAATGCGGCTGCTTTCTTTGGCAAGAGCATCCAGCTTTCCTTCTATTTGCGAGTATTTCACAAAATCGTAGTGCTCACTATTGAATAAGCTTTTCTCCTTTTCCTCTAATTGAGAGTTTTGAATGACCGTTTGGGGAGAATCGGCCAATACGTTGAAGGGGGTGGAAGCCAGCAGGGTAAAGCTGGCGATTCCTGCAAGTAACTTGTTTTTCATGTATGTACCTCCAAATTATGTAATACTATAATGATAGAATAATAATTCAATGCGGTACATAAATATTTAGTTCTAAATTCATACTGGTAGAATACTACCATATACTATATCTGAGCGGGATGACTCGTCGTCCGAAAACCCTACACATAAAAAAACACTCCCAGAATACGGGAGTGCTCCTTTATATGCATCAATACACCAAATCGACAAATTCTTCTTTTGTTATTTTTCCAAAATAGTGCTGAATTTCGATACCTTCCAATGCCTGTGCAATTTCTTTTCTTTCATAGCGGGTGCCGGTGAGCTTCTCCTCTACGTCCTCTACATTGCCGACACCAAAGAAATCTCCGTATATCTTGCAGTTTTCTATGACGCCTTTATTCACTTCCAATCGGACATCGATCCCGCCGACCGGGAATCTGTGGGAGTGCTGGAGATTGAATTTCGGGGATTTCCCGTAATTCCAGTCCCAGTTCTGATATCGCTCTTTGGAAAGCTCGTTAATGTTTTTCCAATCCTCTTCAGTCAGGACATATTCTTCGACATCGCTTCCATCGAAAATATAGTCCAGGAGCGTGGACCGGAATTCTTCGATCGGCATTTTCTCAGGAAGGAATTCCGAAATGTTTGCGACACGGCTGCGGATGGACTTGATTCCCTTGGATTCAATCTTGTCCTTTTTCACTTTAAGTGCAGAAACGACATTTTCCATTTCCGAATCGAACAATAGTGTTCCATGGCTGAACATACGGCCTTTTGTAGAGAACTGGGCATTCCCCGAGATTTTTCTTCCTTCAGCCATCAAATCATTCCGTCCGCTCAGTTCGGCATTGACACCAAGCTTGTTTAGGGCTTTGACGACCGGTTCCGTGAATTTCTTGAAGTTATGAAAGCTTTCCCCGTCATCCTTTGTGATGAAGCTGAAGTTCAGGTTTCCGAGGTCGTGGTATACGGCCCCGCCGCCTGAAAGACGCCTCACTACGTGCAGCCCTTCTTTTTCCACATATTCTGTATTGATTTCTTCTATTGTATTTTGATTCTTTCCGATAATGATGGACGGCTCATTGATATAGAACAGTAAGTAACTTTCGTTGATGTCAAGATTCTTCAATGCATACTCTTCGATTGCCAGGTTGATTCTTGGGTCCGTGATTCCTTTATTATCAATAAATAACATCTTGTTCCTCCTAAATGATGATTTCCATTCCCTGTCTTGCAAGCGCCGTGTCTCCTTTAAAGAAAGTGCCGGCTTCGGAGACCAGTTGGTCAAGATTTCCAAAGTGAGGAAGATGGGTGAGTATCAGTTTCTTTGCCCCGGTTCCTTCCGCTAGCTTCCCGGCATCAAGGCTTGTCATGTGCCCGGCTCCCGAAGCATCCATGTCACCATAGAAATTGCATTCACAAAGCAGCAGGTCTGCATCCTTCCCAAATGGCACAAAAGATTCTTTGTAGGCGGAATCCGCTGTGTAGAAAATGGATTTCCCTTCGGCTTCAATCCTCATTCCGTAACACGGCACCGGATGCTTTGTCTTCACAAATGTAACCGTGAATGGACCGATTGTTAATTTGGACTGCTCGTTGTAAGCATGAGCTTTCATTAAGTCCCTGTATGTAAGCGATTTGAAACCAAGTGTATCTTCGTTATGGGCATAAACCGGCAGCGTGCCTTTTGAGTTTCCTAAGAAATACTGTATTAATAAAGCGTGCTGCAGCACACCGACATCTGCAATGTGATCCGGATGATAATGGGAAATTAGCAACGCATCCAAGTCAGTGGGATCGGTATATTTTTGTAATTGTGAGAGGACCCCGCTCCCGCAATCCAACAATAATGTAAAGCCATTGTGTTCAAGCAAATACCCTGTGCTGGCTTCGCCTGCTTTCGGATATCCGCCCCAATGACCAATGATGGTCAGTTTCATGCTGCACCTCCGAGGCGAAATTAATTACAACCTTACTATACTTCATTTTGCCTATTTTTTCATTTTTTGAGCCTAATTTTGAATAAATCGTTGACGAACTCCATACTGTTATAATACAATGAAATAAATTAACACACCAGTTATATAACACGAACGAATGACGGGTGAAATTAAAATTACGGAGGGTGATGAACATGGTAAAAAATATTATGGAATTCTTTCGAAATTTGCCGCCTAAGTCTTGTGCACAGTGTGGGGAAGTCATTGAAGAACAGCATGAATGCTACGGAATTTATTGCGAAAAATGTACAACTGATCATGAATATTAATCGTTTCATTAAGGGGTAATAAAAAGGATGCTCTCGCTTTAAATGAGAGCATCCTTTTTTATTATTATTGGACTTCCACTGTCTGCATGGTGTGTTCGTGGATTTCTTCCCCTTTGGTGACGTGCACCTGGACATTATAAGAACCTTTCTCAGGGAAAGCGTATGTAACACTATATTCCCCGGGCTCTCCAGCCTTCATATCCACCCATTCATGCTTTTCCTGGCCTTCTTTGTAGATTTCCAGCCGCAGCTCGGCTCCTTCAAGTGGTTCGCCTTCATTTTCCACGTGAACCTTCCATTCGGCTTTTTCTTCCGCTTTTACAGTGTCAGGCTTTTTCAGATGCATAGTGACGGTACTTTCATGATGGCCATGGTGGTCATCTCCGCCTTCTTCCCCGAGGTCCTCTGACTCTATACTGCCGACTGCAAGCTCTGCTTTAGGCATGGTATGCATATCACGGGCAGTCACATGGACCTGGACGGTGTAAATCCCGTCTTCGTCAAATGTTTTTTCTGCTGTATACACGCCGTCCTTCTTTTTTTCTACCTCGATCATTTCACTTTCGTCCTTATGGCCGTTTTTCCATATTTCATATTTCACTTCGTCTGCATCATCAACGTTTTCATCACCTTGAGTGACTTTTGTAGAAAGCGCAGCGGATTCTCCTTTAGAGATCTTTTCTGGTACATCAAGCTTTGCCTCGATCGGTTCCATGTTGTTATCTTTTTCAGCCGGCTCCTCTCCGCTTGAATTCCCGCAAGCCGAAATAAACAGGGCAAGTATACCCAATGTTAAAGTTAACAGAGTCTTTTTCATTACCATTCTCCTTCAATCTCCTGATTACTAACCATTATGGACTTCTCACCACATAGTATACACCCTCTCACCCTATAATGGTTTGTCCATTTTATGAATGAAAACGATCTCGGGACAAAACTTAAAAACTATTCCCTCATGACGAACAACTTGGTGTAGAGTCAAATCACCGCTATTGATTTCCGTGCAAGACTTCGCTTTCCGCGGGTAGCCCGTGAGCCTCCTCGAAGCAGCGCTCCTGCGGGGTCTCACATGTCCAGCTCCGGCGGCTAGAGACTCGAGACATAAGCCATGCCATCCAAAAAGGCAAAACCCCGCCTTTCCGGATGCCCTGCCTTATGCTTGTCGTCTCTAAACGAGCCGCCTCTGCTTTTCTAGCTGTCCAGCTGCAGGGCTTAGAGGCACATGTCATAAGTCAAACCGGCCAAGAAGGCAAAGAACGCCTTCGTGGTCGATTCGTCTTATGCCACACGCCTCTATTCGAAGCCCTTCCGCTTTTCTTATAAGCTACTCTTCCAGCAGGAGTCTTCGTCTTGCACTCCAATCAACCGCTGGAAAAAGCTAAAACCTTATCATCAGTACCATAAAATAAAATACCCGAACTAATTTGCATTTAATAACGCAAATTAGTTCGGGTTAATTCAAACAAAAATCCTAATGTTATAGCATTTCTTCTATCAAGCTGCTTCTGCTGTTTTTGAATATTGTTTCTTGAACAGTCCCACAAAGAAAATGGATGTAAGGACGATGAATACAAGGAAATATCCCAGCAGGATGAATAGATTCTGCCACATGAAACCGAAGTCTCCGCTTGAGATGACCGCTTTGAAAGCTGATACTGAGTAAGTCATCGGCAGCAGGGCGCTTATTGGCTGAAGAACGTTCGGAATCAATTCAAGCGGGAATGTACCCGCACTTGTTGTCAGTTGCAGAATCAAGATGATGATTGCAACGAAACGTCCCGGATCCCCAAGGATCGTGACGAGCATTTGAATCAATGCAAGGAACGTGAGACTGGTGATGATGGTTGAAAGCAGGAACAGCGGTACGCTTTCAACCTCCAGTCCCAATCCGAACAGCAGGATTGCTGCTGCGATCAATGATTGTATGATGCCCACAGTTGTCAGGACGGCGAATTTACCCATGAACCAGCTCATTCCGCTTGACGGGCGGTCTGCAGGTTCTTTTAATGGATAGACGATGGAGATCAACAGTGCCCCCACGAACAATCCGAGGGACAGGAAGTACGGGGCAAACCCGGTTCCGTAGTTCGGCACATGGTTGATTTTCTCATTCTTTACGTCGACCGGACCGGCCATCATATCATATGTTTCATCATTAGGATCCACACTGTTTGCTTCTTTTGCTGCATCTTTTAATTTCTGTTCATATTCGGTTGTTCCATCAGCCAGCTTTGTGGAGCCGTCTGCTAATTGGACTGAACCGTCTGCAAGCTTCTTGGATCCATCCGTCAGTTGAGCCGATCCGTCATACACTTTGTTGAGACCTGAATTTAATTCACCGGCCCCTGATGCAAGGCGGACGGTTCCTTGGTGGACTTCCCCCATCTTTTCAGTTAACAGGCCGAAGTTTTTGACAATTTCAGCCTGGCCTGCCTGGAGCTTATTGGATCCTTCGTCAAGCTGGACTGAGCCGGCAACGAGCTGGTCGACGCCGCCCTGCAGTTTTTTCTGGCCCTCATTCAATTGGCCGATACCTCCGGCCAGTGTGCCGGCGCCTTTCTGCAGTTCTCCCGCACCTGCGCTCAGCGAGCCTGTGCCTGTCTCAAGGCCGGATGCACCTTGCTTGATCTGATTGATGGCAGCCTGCAGCTGTGCCTGCTTTTCTTCAGGAAGACTGCCCATGAACGGAGCCAGTTGTTCTTCGAGTTCAGCGGCTCCGCTTCCAATCGCTTTGGCTCCGGCCTGGGTACGATCTGCACCAGCCTGAAGCTCGCCGATTTTCTCTGCAAGTGTTTGAGAACCGGCGTACAATTTAGCAGTATTGTCTACAGCACTGTCAAGGCCGGCATCGACTTGTTCAAGACCAGATCTGCTCTTGTCGATTCCGCCGGCAAGGGCGTCCATACCTGATTGAACATCCTGTGTGCCTTTATACATTTGGTTTGTTTTATCGGTCATGACTCCTACACCGTCAGAGAGTTCCTTAGAACCGGATGCCAGTTCCGCTGCACCGGCTTTCGTTTTCGCAACGCCGTCGGTCATTTCAACATTTTTCTCAGCGAGAACCGTTAAATTATCCTTAAGTGTCTTTGCCCCTTTGGATAGGTCAAGGGCTCCATTGTTGATTTCTCCGGCTTTTTCACTTGCTGTCTCATAGCCGTCACCCATCTCCTGGATTTTGTCGAACATCGTTTCGGCATAAGTTTCTGAGACAGACTTTGAAAGGCTTGCCTTGATTTCTTTCATGGCAGTATCACCGATCTGTGCCGACAGGAAGTTGAAACTTTCATTCGGTACATATTTCAGTGCAAGCTTTTTCGGGTGTTCCTCAAGTAGGGTAGTGCCGTTTTCCGAGAAATCCTCAGGAATCTCGACAAGCATATAATAGTCCTGCTTCTCAAGATTCTCATACCCTTCTTCCTTGTCTACAAAATGAAAGTCGAATTGTTCGCTTTCTTTCAGCTTCTCAACGAGCTCGTCGCCGATGTGTAGATTTTCTCCGTCAAACTCTGCTCCATGGTCACTGTTTACAACAGCTACTGGTAAATCGGAAAGCTGTTCATAGGGATCCCAGAACGCCCAAAGAAACATTCCGCTGTATAATACAGGGATGAAAAGAACAGCAAGGATCGGAATAAGTAGTTTTTTATTGCGGAAAATCGCTTTGAATTCTGAACCAGTAAATGATTTCTTCATATTATCCTCCTAGTTGGATTACTCGGTATAGAATAATTGACCAAATGTCTCAAATGGTCAATATCTTCCAAAAAATAAATGACCATTTTGTTCTATTGGTCATTCTCAGCCAAAAATGAAGGACTATCCGGCAGATAACCCTTTAATAAGATAGAGCTCAAACAGATTGGCAATCTCATCTTTTTCCAATGGACCGTGAAGACGTTCCCAATCAAAAATCAATGAGACATAAAGCTTCAGCATGATAAAAGCAGTCATTTCGGGGTTGCATGGCTTGATCGCGTTAGAAGCAATCGCTTTTTCAATGCGCTGGCTTAAAAACTCGACTACCACTTTTTCCATACGGTCGATTACTTCCGAAACAGCAGGCGTTCCCATTTCCCTTGCCTCTTGATAGAGCTTGATTGTAAGCTGATGCTCTTTCCGGAATTCAAGAAGGCGGAACAATGCCCGATGAACATTTGTTGAAAAAGATTCCCGGGGATCAATCACTTCCTCAGCTTCCTTTTTCATTTCATTTAGCAAGGATGTGACAATTTCATCAAATAGTTCTTCTTTGTTTTTAAAGAACGTATAGATCGTCCCTTTCCCTACGTTTGCAAGCTTTGCGACCTGGTCCATGGTGGTGGCTTTATACCCAAACAAAGAAAATGACTTGGAGGCTGCCTCCACAATTTGTTGTTTCCGATTAACCGCCATTGCCTCACTCCTCTCTTGACTGAATGACCGAAAATGAATTTTAGTCAAAATCACATTTATTAATTTATCATATCCATTTAAAATAAACAACTCTTTTCTTTTTACATCCTTATTTTTTTAAAAAAAGATTGGTGCTTATGGTAAAGCGGCTTGCAATCTGAATAAAGCTTGTGGACGTCTCTTTTCGAAGTCCAGTTCAAACAACAAAAGGACAGACAACCCGAAAATACTCAAGTTCCGGTATATTCCTGTGTACAAAGCAAATAAAAGATGCGAAAAGAGCCTACATATTAGATAAGCCTTTAAGAATAAGCTATATAGAACACCCTGACAAGGAGGTGCCTCATGAATATCTATGTAGTCAAAAGCGGTGATACGCTATGGTCGATATCAAAGCAATTCTCTGTTGACATGCCCCAGATTTCTTATGCAAATCAGTTGAAAAATAATGACATACTCATCATCGGACAGAGTCTCCTCATTCCTGAGCCAATTAAGGAATATATCGTACAGCCGGGTGATACACTCAATACAATCAGCACGAAGGTCCATATCAGTCTGCGCGAACTGATTGACTTCAACCAGATATCAAACCCTTCCCAGCTTTACATCGGACAATTGATCGTCCTGCCGTCCTTCATTCATACAGTAAAAGCAGGAGATACTTTATTCACCATTTCCTATAACTATAAAGTAGCATTACAGGACATTTTAATTGCAAACCAAATACCCAACCCTTCTCTCATTTACCCAGGCCAGAAGGTCATCATCCCGAACAAAAGAAAGACCGTTGAAATGAATGCCTATATCACACAAACCGGTAGCGAAGGAATCGGGGAAGTAAGAGGCCTTGGCGATTACTTCACTTATTTGTCTCCTTTTACTTATTCCATTACTAAAGAAGGAACCCTCACATCCCTGGATGACGAAGGTCTGATAGCTGCTGCCTATGATACAAATGTGGATCCTCTGCTGGTCTTGACGAACTATTCAGGCTCCATGTTTGATTCTGATCTCGCAGCTGGAATTCTGCGGAATGAAACACTGCAAAATAAGCTTATTTCAAACCTGACAAATACGATGAAAACGAAAGGTTACAAGGGTGTGAATTTCGACTTCGAATATGTCTATCCCGAAGACCGGGAAAATTATAATCGGTTTCTCCGGAAAGTAACATCGGAATTAAAGCCAAAGGGTTATTCGGTCTCCACTGCACTTGCACCTAAAATCAAGGGCGACCAAAAGGGATTGTTGTACGAGGCTCATGATTATAAAGCACACGGTGAGATAGTCGATTTTGTGGTCATCATGACCTATGAATGGGGTTGGGCAGGGGGAAGACCGTTGGCGATCGCCCCCGTCAATCAAGTAAAAAAGGTACTCGATTATGCCGTTACAGTTATACCTCGCAGCAAAATCATGATGGGTGTACCGCTTTACGGCCGCGACTGGAAAATACCATGGAAGGAAGGGACTTTCGCAAAGACGGTTTCACCCGTTGCTGCAGTTGACCTGGCAGGAAAATACGGAGTCCGTATCCAGTATAACAATGAATATCAGGCCCCCTTTTTCAACTATTGGGATGAATCCGGTCAGCAGCATGAAGTCTGGTTTGAAGATGCGAGAAGCATACTGGCCAAACAGACTGTACTGGATGAATATAAACTTAGAGGGATGAGTTATTGGGCGCTCGGGAGCGCCTTCCCCCAAAATTGGGTCTTGCAGCATGCCCGATACCGAGTCGGGAAATAACAGAAGGACCCCTGATTTTTTCAGGAGGTCCCTTTTTCATCTTTTATATATTGCAGTGTTTTTTTGACCACTTTTTCTCCCTGTTCAATACATTCGGGTATGCCCAGGCCTTCATATGAACTGCCGGCGATAAACACCCCGGGAAGCCATTCATCCAACTTACGATAAAGATCTTCTGTACGCTTCTTATGTCCTACTGTATATTGGGGCATGGAATCCTTGTAGCGGGTGACGACTGTGAATTCAGGCCGGCCGTCAAGATCGACGATTTTTTCAAGGTCTTCAAACACAATCTGTTCAATTTGATCATCCGATAAATCCACGATTGTTTCATCACCTGATTTCCCAAGGTAAACACGGATCAGCATCTTGCCGTCAGGGGCACTGTGGGGCCACTTTTTATGGGTCCATGTACAAGCAGTTATGGAATAATCGCTGTTTCTCGACACGATGAATTCGTTGCCGTCGATATTTTTCTTTATTGCTGACTGATCAAAGCCCATGGCGACAGTCGCAACAGAAGTTGCAGGCATCTCCTTTAAATAATCCAGGAAGGAACAGGAAGGGAGCATGGATTGAAGGGAATGGTGAGGTGCAGTGATGACGATACTGTCTGCATCCAGTATGTTTCCGTTTGTAAACTGAATCGTATAACCCCGGTCCTCTTCTTTGTTAATACGTGAAACCTTCATCCCTTTTTGAACCGTTCCGGGTTCGAGGGCTTCTTCCAATCCGTCAACGAGCGTTTGAAGGCCATTGGTAAACGTCATGAATCTTCCATTCTTTTGATCTCCCGCGGTCTGGGCAGCGGCTTTTTTAATGCCGGCGATCAGGCTGCGGTGCTTCTGTTCAATTTGATGCATTTCAGGGAATGTTGACATGAGGCTCATTTGATCGATGTCACCTGCATAAATCCCTGTCAGTAATGGTTCGATGAGGTTGTCTACCACTTCATCCCCCATCCTTCTTCTGAAGAATCTGCCGAGTGACTGATCATCGGCGGCAGCTGAACGAGGAAGGATGAAGTCGGCGGCCGCCCTCATTTTACCGGTGATTGAAAATAAGTTCGTGGTAATGAAAGGAGCAATCTGAGTCGGGATACCGATTATGGAGCCTCCCGGCATCGGATATAACTCTCCGCCGGCAATGACATATGATTTCCCCCAAGTACTGCTGACAAGCTTATCATCAATACCGATTTCTTTTGCCAGATTGAGAGGGCCTGCCTTACGCGGTACAAAAGAATCAGGGCCTCTTTCAATGACATACCCGTCCTTTATGAGCGTTTGGATTTTGCCGCCCATTCGGTGGGAACCCTCTGCTAATGTCAATTGAATGGGAAGGTCCTTTTCTTTGATCTCTTTTTGCAAGTAGTAAGCAGCAGTGAGACCCGTGATCCCCCCGCCGATGACCACAACCTTTTTGACTTGCTGTCCCCTCATAAACATCGCCTTCTTTGTATAAATAGTATCCTCTTCTTTTCCCCGCCGTTTGCTTATTATTCAGAAAACTGTTCTTGCACTATATCATCCCGCTTCAATAAATAGAAGGACTGAGCCCCTGAGTAATCCTCATCAGCCGCAGTCCTTCACATCCCCGCAAAACGACAGCCGGGATGATTTATTTATTCAAATGCTTTAAGATGACATCCGCCATTGCGTCAATGAATTCCGGCTTGGCATTCGGCATTTCAGGACGATAATAGTTTGCACCAATGTCGTCTGTGACTACTTTACATTCATAGTCATTATCATATAATACCTCTAAATGATCGGCAACAAAACCTACAGGGGTGTAAACAAATGTTGTATATCCTTTCTTCTCATGGAGATCCCGGGTCAGGTCCTGTACGTCGGGACCAAGCCATGGATCCGGGGTATTCCCTTCACTTTGCCAGCCCACTGCATAATGCTCTACGCCTGCACCTTCCGCGATCATCTTTGCAGTCTCCTCAAGCTGCTGAGGATATGGATCTCCATTCTGGAGGATCCGTTCAGGAAGACTGTGTGCAGAAACAATGAGGACAGCGTTTTGGCGTTCTCCTTCACTCATGCCGGCAAACGTGTCTTTCACTTTTTCGACCCAGTAATTGATGAATTTTGGTTCATCATACCAGCTTTCGACTGAAGTGATCTCAGGACCGCCCAATTTCCCGGCAGTTTCTTTTGCCCTTCCATTGTATGATTTAACACTGAACGTCGAGAAATGCGGGGCGAGGACGATGGAAACAGCTTCCTCTATACCGTCTTTATTCATCTGTTCCACTGCATCTTCAACGAATGGCTCAATATGCTTCAAGCCCAGGTACATATGGAATTCTATTTCATCCTGAATGGAATTCAGATGTTCTTCAAGGCTCTTTGCCTGATCCATCGTAATCTTGGCAAGCGGAGAGATGCCGCCGATCGCTTCATACCTTCCCCGGAGGTCTTCAAGCATATCCCCAGAAGGTGTTCTGCCATGACGGATATGGGTATAGTACCGTTCGATATCTTCTTCTTTATATGGGGTCCCGTAGGCCATGACCAACAGACCCATCTTCTTTTTAGTCATTATCATCACCTCTATTAGTGGTCGGTCAGATTACTCTGTTTATTCATTTACTTCGCACTGTATTCATGAACAAAAGCAGTCAAGCGCTTGAGGGTATCCGGATTGACTGACGGGAAGACGCCATGGCCCAGATTAAAGATATAGCCGGGCAGTTCCATGCCCTGATCCAATATGGCTTTCGCTCTTTCCTCGATCACTTCCCAAGGTGCCAGAAGGATAGCGGGATCAAGATTCCCCATAACCGTTTTTGAGATTCCCATTCCACGTCCTTCTTTAATCGGCAGGCGCCAGTCGAGACCCACTACATCAATCGGGAGTTCATGCCATTCTTTTGCCAGATGGCTCGCCCCGACTCCAAACATGATCAAAGGTACATTCTCTTCCTTGAGTTCGGTGAAGATTTTTTCCATCACCGGTTTAATGAACGTTCTGTAATCCTGTACATTCAAGGCACCAACCCAGGAGTCAAAGATCTGGAAAGCCGAAGCACCGGCTTTGATCTGTGCTTTCCCGTATGAGATGGTCATGTCCGCAAGCTTATCCATAAGCGCGAACCATGCTTTCGGATCTGAGTACATGAACGATTTTGTTTTATTATAATTCTTCGACGGCCCTCCCTCGATCATATAGCTTGCCATCGTGAACGGAGCTCCCGCAAAGCCTATCAGCGGCACTGAAAGCTGTTCCTGAGTCAAAAGCTTAATTGTATCCAATACATATGGAACGTCATGTTCAGGATCGATTTCCCCGAGCTTTTCAACATCTGCCGCAGAACGGATCGGGTTATCGATGACAGGACCGATGCCGGACTTGATCTCCACATCCACTCCGATTGACGGAAGCGGTGACATGATATCTTTATAAAGGATTGCAGCATCCACGTCATATTGTTCGACAGGGAGTCTTGTTACATACGCACAGAGTTCAGGCTGATGCGTAATTTCGAACAGGGAGTACTTTTCCTTGATCTTTCTATATTCAGGCTGTGAACGGCCGGCCTGTCTCATAAACCATACCGGGGTATAATCAGTCTGTTCACCTCTCGCAGCTTTCAAAAATGTATCATTCAATTGTTTCATATCAAACGGCCACCTTTCACTCATCCATTGGTTCTATTGTATTATAAAAGAATAAAATTCTAAAATTGTTTAACCGTACAAACTGTAACCCCTATAAACTATAGACTTTTATGGATAAAATGTATAGTTTTCATCAGTAAATGTCATAAATTTGCCGATTTTTCATTCCTGATAAAATATTCATTGAAAATCAGGTTACAGTTTAACAGGATTAGGGAAAATAAACGTATACTACTTTTACGAGGTGATTGAAGATGAACATGTATATGACAACAGGCACCCTTGAATTTTTAAAGACGATTTTAAAGAAGCACCAGGATGAAAAAATGGTGTTAATGCATGAGGGAGATGCCCTTCTCGTACATGAGACGGAAGGTGAAACGGTGTTCGAATCACCGAGGAGCTACGAGGTCGTCGATCAATCCGGTTCCCTTGAAAAAAGGGGATACGCGGTTTTCAATAATATCCCCGTCTCGGATGAAGGCCGTCCCCTGTTCGAATACCGTTTCAAGAATCGTGCCGGCCTGATCGAAGAAGTACCGGGCTTCATCGCCATCCGGGTGCTCCGTCCGCTCAACAGTGATACATATGTCATCATGACACTGTGGGAAGACCGCCAAAGCTTTTTGGGCTGGCAGGAATCCAAACAATATCAAAAAGCCCATGAAAAACGGGGAACAGAAGAAGGAATCGATTCAAAGAAAGACATCTTCCCCCGCGCATCCTACGTGACAGAATATATCGTGAGCGAAGAATAAGTCCCTGTATCCGGGTTTGGAATGCGCATGAAACTTACAAAAAAGGCTGACAGGTTCTCCTGTCAGCCTTTTTGTAAGCTACCCTTTCTTATACACAATCCCGTTCCGGTTAGCATAAATCGCTGCCTGCGTCCGGTCAGCCACTCCCAATTTGCTCAGGATATTACTGACATGGGTCTTCACTGTTTTAATCCCTATGAATAATGTATCCGATATCTCCTGGTTGGTCATCCCTTCCCCGAGGCATTCCAATACTTCAAATTCACGTGAGGTCAATTCCTCATGCGGCTTTCTCTCCTGCGGCCTGAATCGTGTCATCATTTTATCAGCGACCTTGGATGCGATGACGGATTCCCCTTTCGCAGCCTTATAAATAGCAGAGGTGACTTCCTCTGCACTTGCCGTCTTGAGCAGATAACTGTGCGCGCCGGCCTCTATTGCCGGAAATACTTTCTCATCATCATAATAGCTTGTGAGAATGATGATTTTGCAGCCGTTTAGATAGGATAGAATTTTTTCTGTTGCTTCGATCCCGTTTCCGTCTTCCATAAGAAGGTCCATTAATATCACATCAGGCTGATAGATTTTAGCAAGCTGGACCGCTTCATTCCCGCTCTTGGCTTCCCCAAGGAAATCGATTCGTTCTTCTGTAAGCAGATAGGTTTTCATCCCTAACCTGACCATTTCGTGGTCATCGACAATCATTACTTTAATTTTTTCCATCATGCTCTCCCCCTTCATCAGACCGGGATTCTCAAATTGATATATGTACCTTCGTTTTCCTTTGACCTGATTTGAAAGTGACCCCCTATTTCTTCAGCCCTTTCTTTCATCGTTTGAAGGCCATAAGAAGTCATTTTACTTTCTACAGGATTGAACCCTATACCGTTATCACTTATATAAAGTGTCAGGAAGCCTTCTTTTTTCTCTGTCATGATTTTAACTCTCGATGCTTTCGAATGTCTCAGGATATTTGAAAGGCTTTCCTGGATGATTCTGAACAGATGTGTTTCTGTCCCTTTTGAGAGATCGTCCATCCCGTCGAATATTGCTTCGATTTCCAGCTGCGTCTTTTCTTTCAGTTCCATGATGAGAGTTGTCAAAGCGTCCTGAATATCCTCACCCTTTAAGTCAATCGGTCTTAAATGAAGAAGCAGCGCCCTCATTTCCCCTTGTGCCTTTGAAGCGATTTCTGCCACCTGCATCATGATTCCTTCCGCTTTGACTGAATCGTGCATAATGCTTTTAAGGGCTGCTGAGGAAAGCATATTGAGTGCAAACAGCTGCTGACTGACCGAATCATGTAAATCCCTGGCGAGTCGCTGGCGTTCTTCCATGACGGCTGCACCGTGGGCTTTTTCGGCAAGCTCGGATTTTTCATCTGCCAGACGCTGTAAAGACTTCACCTGTTCCTGAATATAAGTGGCAAGATGATTCATCTCATCTGCAAGCACCCCAAGTTCATCTCGCTCACCTGACTCCACCCTTGCCGAGAGCTTGCCGCTTCTGAGCAGCCTGACAAACGTAGAAAGATCATCAATCCGCCCATTGAATGCATAGCTTGTCCGAAATCCAAAATACACACTCAGCATCACGAGGATGAGCAATAATGCAAGAGTCAGGTAAATGGAAAGACTTAATGAAACCCCGTCGTTATGTGACAAAAACAAATAGACTTGAAGGGAGACAAATGAAATCAGGCTGGCCATGACAGCCATCGCAAAAAAACTTTTAATAATCATATTTCTGACAGCAGAAGTATGGTCCAATCTTCCCGCCCCCTTCTAATTGCGACTTCTCATACTTCACTCACCCGGATCGAAGCTACTTTAATGTTAATTATCAGTTTGATTTTCTTACTCGATGCTTCATATCCCGGAGACCGGTAGTAGAAATCAGATCTGATTTCAGCAGACTTTTGATCAAACAGTTTCACTTCCCCGACTTTCACATCAATCTCGATGTCGACCGGAATATCCTCGGGAATGATGACTTTCACATCTCCAACCCATCCTTTAATGACGATGGGGGTTTCCCCTTCCGGGATAAATGCTTTACTGAAATCGAAATAATAGTCGCCTACCACGTTTTGAAAATTCATAGGTTCCAACGGCCAATTGGGTTCGGAATATTTGATTTCACCTATAATGAAGTTTTTCCTATGGTTTTTCTTGCCGGTTTTTAAACTGACTTCCCCGGGCTCCCTAAAAGCTTGACCTTCATCCTTATCTGAAGAGCGGTCAACCGTAACAGTCAGATTCACAGACTTTTTCATTACCGTTCGAATGGCAATTGCAATGATGAATAACGGCCAAAGTTTCCACCAGCTCCCATAGTCAAAGTTCAACTTATTCCATTTATCAAGAAAGATAAGCGATCCGTAGACAAGACTAAACAGACCGAAGAGCAATTTACCGAAACTATTATTTAAAATGCTGTCAATCAGCCACTTCAACCCGATTAAAATCAGCAATATTGGGATTATCATGACAAAATCCATCGTTATTTCCAAGGAAATGACACCAAGATTCAACAGTAACAGCAAAACGCCGGATATTAATAACAATAGCGAGAAAAACCACCGCTTTCTTCCTCTGCCGCTCACTTCCCCACCACCTTCACCTCTATATAGTTTCTATAAAAGGATAAAAAATCCTGTTCCTGACTACATAATAATCCTAATTGATGGTGAAGATGAGCCGCATCCGCCCGATTCCTTCTCCGTCTAGAGACTGAAAAATGCAGTTTCACACCTTTATTCATTTTTCATAATCTATAGTACAGATTCGGGGCTTTCACCCAATTTGAGAAAGGATATGCGAAGGGGGTAATCTTTTGGGGATCGACTTGACGGCTCTTCATTGGATCTACTTGGTGTTTATTGGATTGATTATATTATTCATGGTTTTCAGGAAGGATACTACGATTGTATGCATAATCGGGATCTTCAGTATTTCTCTGACTGCGACTGGTTCATTGAGCGGATCGATAAGCTCTGTGTTTAACAGTTTCATATTTGCCATCACTGAATTACTGGCAACAATCCTGGTCATTTCGATCATTGTGGCAATGAGCAAGGGACTGACTGCAACCGGTGTCAATGATGTCATGATCCGGCCGTTCACAAAATTCATAAAAACTCCCGCCCTTGCATATTGGACGATCGGGATTGTCATGATGCTTATATCATGGTTTTTCTGGCCATCGCCTGCAGTGGCACTGCTGGGGGCAGTCCTGGTCCCTGTGGCACTGAGGGTCGGGCTTCCCGCACTTGGTATCGCGATGGCAATGAACCTTTTTGGGCACGGGATTGCCTTATCAGGCGATTATGTCATCCAGGCAGCTCCAAAACTTACAGCGGATGCTGCGGGGATTCCAGTGGGGGATGTTATCGCAGCGAGTGTGCCGCTGGTAATCGTCATGGGGCTTGTCACGACAATCACTGCTTTTATCTTTATTAAACGGGATATAAAAAAAGGAATCTTAAAGGTGGAGCAATCAACTTACCTTGAGGATGAGGCCTCGCCATCAGAGCAAAACTTGCTGTCTGCGGGATGGAGAAATGTGATTGCCCTTTTGATTCCCGTTTTATTCGCCCTTAATATTGCTGCAATGGTTTCATTTGACCTTCAGGGCGGTGATGCAACAGCATTAATCGGAGGAACATCCATCTTTATATTGTTGATCATTTCCCTTGTTGCTTATAAAGGAAAAGGATTGGAGCGTTCCACCAGTTTTCTTATAGACGGATTTCAATTCGGATTCAAGGTTTTCGGTCCCGTCATTCCGATTGCAGCCTTCTTCTACCTGGGGGATGCCGGCTTCGGGACCATCATCGGGGATTTCCTCCCGGAAACGTCCCACGGGATCGTCAATGACCTTGGCGCATCCCTTGCTGCAGTCGTTCCGCTCTCGAAGGCAGTCGGGGCGGTTACGCTGACGGTTGTGGGTGCCATAACCGGACTTGACGGTTCAGGATTCTCAGGGATTTCACTTGCCGGTTCGGTGGCAAACTTATTTGCCCAAAGTATAGGCACGGGTATTGCGACTCTGACGGCACTCGGACAGATTGCAGGTATATGGGTAGGGGGCGGGACCCTTGTACCGTGGGCCCTCATTCCGGTAGCTGCCATCTGTAATGTAGATCCGTTCGAGCTTGCCAGGAGGAATATGGTGCCGGTCGTCATCGGACTTACCGCCACGACGATAGTGGCCATTTTCATCCTGTAAAAAGAAAAGGTCCATCCTTTGTGCGTTTAAGCACCAGAAGGACGGACTTTTTTATATGGATTTTTTTCGTACAGGAAAGTGGTCAATGTAAAGATGGAATAGCCGATGAGCAAGCCCGCAAGTACGTCCGACGGGTAATGTGCCTGATCCGCCACCCTGCTCATCCCAGCCAGTAAAGCTGTTGCCGCTGCAAGGATGTAAATGCCCCATTTCACTTTGATTGAGGAAAACTCCCTGCTGATAAAGTAAGAAGCTGTCAGCAAGAACACAATCCCGACCATGGCATGCCCGCTCGGGAAACTGAAACTCTCTTCCCCATGCGGAAATGGCGGCCTGTCTCTTTCCATCAAGTTCTTTATACTTTTATTCAGGACATTGCTGCCTGCAACGGCGACCACTACGGTCAAAACACCGGGAAAATCTTTTTTTGCCCACCATAAGTACAAGATAAGCAAGATGGCACCTCCCCCGATGGCAAGCTCAGTCCCCATTACCGAAAAGATCTTTATGAATCGCAGATGATTCATGTTCTCCAGCAAATAGGGATCCCAAGGGATGGACAACTCATGATAAACAAAATGCGCAATCGTCATAAATAGAATGAATGTAATGATTCCGGCTATGTAAAATCCCTTTTTCATCTAATCCCTCCTTTCATTAGGATTGTCTATGATTAAGTTATTTTTCACTCCCATTTAATGTTATAATATTCTAAATCTTCAACATTATAAGGGGGTTTTAACTTGGTGAGTGAATTATATCAGAAATTGGAACAGCGATGGGGGGAAATGGTAGAAATAAGAAGGCATCTCCATAAACATCCTGAACTTTCTTTCCAGGAAAAAAACACGGCCAAATATATTGCTGAATACTACCGTCAACTTGGGATCGATGTCCGGGAAAGAGTAGGCGGTAATGGTGTAGTGGCAACGATCAAAGGCCGCCTCCCGGGAAGAACGGTCGGTTTGCGTGCCGATTTTGATGCGCTTCCGATCCAAGATGAAAAGGATGTGGAATACAGGTCGACCGTACCGGGAGTGATGCACGCATGCGGCCACGATGGCCACACCGCTACTCTCCTGGTTCTGGGGAAGACATTGAATGAATACCGTAATCAACTTCAGGGAACTGTCAAACTCATTCATCAGCATGCCGAGGAATATGCTCCGGGCGGTGCCAAGCCGATGATAGAGGACGGCTGTCTCGAAGGTGTCGATGTCATCTTCGGCACTCATTTGTGGGCAACGGAAAAGCTCGGGAAGGTCCTGTTCAGGACAGGTCCGATCATGGCCGCAGCCGATCGATTCGAAGTCGTGATCAAAGGCTCCGGCGGTCATGGTGCACAGCCTCATAATACAAAAGACGCAATTGTCGCGGGCGCCCAGCTGATAACCGATTTGCAGCAGATCGTAAGCAGACGGGTAAACCCGATTGATCCGGCTGTAGTCACAGTGGGTTCATTTGTCGCTGATAATGCATTCAATGTAATTGCAGACAGCGCTAAACTGATCGGTACCGTCCGTACGTTCAATCCGGGGGTAAGGGATTTCATCGAAACGGAGATCGAGCAGATCATCAAAGGGGTTGCCCTCTCCTTCGGCTGTGAATACGAGTACCGTTTTGAAAGGGGCTACCCGGCGGTTGTAAATCATTCGGAGGAAACTCAGCTTCTCATTGAATCTGCCGCAGAGATTGATGAAGTACACAACGTTGAAGAGATTGAACTTCAAATGGGAGGAGAAGATTTCGCCTATTATCTCGAGAGGGTGAAAGGGACCTTCTTCTTCACGGGTGCGGCGCCTGAAAATGCCGATATCCTGTACCCCCATCACCATCCAAGGTTTGACATCAATGAAAAAGCGATGCTGATTGCTGCCAAGACTCTGGCCTCCGCCACCCTGCACTATCAGAAAAAACATGCCGAGCCCGGAATCAGTGCCAGGAAGTAATACAAAAAGATCGGCCGAGGCCGATCTTTTTCATTTCCCACCTTCATTAAAATACCTGATCCGATACGCATATTTCGCCGTATCTCCCAGCTGGTCCAAAAGCTGATAATTTGCGTAAGCACCCACGACCGCCCCTACGCCGGGAATGAGCTGGAACATCTTAACGAAATCGATATAATCACGGTACTCCTGTTGAAAAATACGCCAATCCACTTCCTTCAGTTCTTCCTTCTTCTCATTCCAGTTTTCAATGACCATTAACGTTTCTTTTTTGTGCTCATCGCTGGAAAATGCCAATTGAAACACATATAGGAGAAACAGTCTTTCATCATATTTCTTTACATCCAGGCCGTGGATGGCGGAGCATTCGCTCAGGAAATTCATCTTGATGGAAAGCAGTAACGGGAAGTCCGCGAGCCCGAGAAAAATGCCTCCGGCCCCCGTCCCGGCCCCTTCGATGACAGCAGCTTTACGGTGGGCTTCCAACCTTTCTTCCATCTGTGATTCTCTTTCTCCCAGAGAAGGATGAACCTCGCGCTTGAACGTATTCGCCCGCTCACTGCCCTTTAAGGTGACTTCCACCATTTTCTTTATGCTTTCCGTAATGATTCTATGGGCTTTTTCAGGAATGAATTCATTCATTTTCTTTTGAGCCTGCTTTGAAACCCGTTGAAACACCGAAGAGCGTTTAACTATTTTACGTTTCCACGATTCCAGTTCTTCTCTTTCCTTATTCATTCTCCATCCCGCCTTTAGGTTTCCTTAACTTTCTATACGCAAGAAGTTCCCTCGAGGTTTCAAAGATATAAACTGCCGTCCATTTTTTTGAGCCTTTGAACAACATAATATTGACTGAATAATAGAGAAAAAATGAATCCAGCAAGCATAATGATGATTCCTTCCATCCACATCCCCTTCATAAGGAGCGGAAGGAGAAAGATGACTGACTGGATTATCATCGATTGATTTAATACTTTTTTGAACGACGACGTTTTCAACCGGGGCGGCAGAGGATAGATCAGCACCCATATTTTGTAGTCAAACCGATTATAGAGCGGGACCAGCTGAAATCCTGTCAGATACAGGAATAACAGGGCAGTCAGGATATTGACTATAAAAGACTGATTTGTATAGATCAAGATGGCACCGATCAATGTCAGCCGGATATATAAACCCGAGAATTCACTCGTCCTGACCAAAGAGCGGAGATAAAGATTCCTGAAGGTCGATGATTTGGAAAAGTCCGTTTTGACTAAGAAATCCAGCCACTTCCTTCTGTGCACCTTCCCTTTTAATTTCGGTACATCGGTGAACATATTGGCGATCCGGTAGAACATCAGCATCCTCTGCTGCTCAAGATGAATCAGCAGATCCCATTTCAAATTTTTCTTTTTTGCAGCGTTAAAAAAATAAAATACATAACCTGCCATGATCACGGCCGCTGCCAGGATCAAGACAATGGAGGATCCGGATAACACAAGCAGCAGCAAGGAACCGGACAGCAGGAATCGGATGATGCTGTCAATCCAGTGAGCTTCTTTTTCCTGAAACCTGAGGAGGAACCACCTTACATAAAGATTCCAAACCTTTATGGCGAGTACGAGTGCAAGGAGCGGAAAAAAGCTCTTAAATCCATTTCCTGTCACGGCCACATACATGGGCATCATGGCCGCAAGTATGAGAAGCTGGATATATGACTGAAACATGAAGCTGATCCAGATGCACTTCCTGAAATAGGAGCCCAGCCTGTTTTCAAGCGGGAGAAGGAATACCGCATCCGCTTCCTTCAAAAAGGTATACACCGGGCTCCAGGCCAGGACCAGCCCTAAAATGACTGCCATAATATAAGCGGCCGGGAACGAAGGGTCGAGAGTCTTTACCCACTGGTTATAGGTGAAGGCAGCACCGCCCAACGCAAAAATCAAAACGAAGAGCAGATGATCATTGAACATATACTTGAGATATTTCTGAAGTTCCTGATTGTATTCTAAAACACGCTTCTTCCAAATACTCTCCACGTTATTCATCATCGGTTTCTTCCTTTGTCAACTGGATGTATATATCATCAAGGGTGGCGCCTCTCATGGAGAATTCTGTCTGTAATTCTTTTAATGTCCCCCTGGCCCTGATCCTGCCTTCATGAAGGATGATGAATGAATCACAGTACCTCTCAGCTGTCGCAAGGATGTGTGTAGACATTAAAATGCCGGCGCCGCTCTTTTTCATTTCTTCCATCCAATCCAATAACGACTGGATGGCGAGCGGATCCAGTCCTACAAACGGTTCGTCGATGATATACAGGCTCGGTTCGATCAGAAAGGCACACATGATCATCACTTTCTGCTTCATTCCTTTGGAGAAATGGGCAGGGAACCAGCCCAGCTTCTTCTCCATCCGGAAAGTTTTCAGCAGCCTTCCTATCCTTAGATTGTATTCATCTTCGGCGAGGCCATATGCCATCGCCGTCAGCTTAAGATGTTCCTCGAGAGTCAACTCATCATATAAAATTGGTGTTTCTGGTATGTATGAAAATTGTTTGCGATATTGATCTGCATCACTCTCCAAGGTATGGCCGTTAATGGCAACCTTCCCCTGCTTCGGCTCCATCAACCCGATGATGTGCTTGATCGTCGTACTTTTACCGGCACCATTCAAGCCGATAAGACCGACAATCTCATTGGAATTGATTGAAAAACTGATATCCTTCAGAACCGGCTTTCGGGTGTACCCTCCAACAAGATGATCTATTTCTAATAACGCCATGGGCAGCAACGTCCTTTCTCTTCTACATGGTTTGACTCTATTTTAGCAAAATTCCGTCCTAAAGGCATCGTGATTTGGTGTGCTATTCCAATAATTAGTATTCATACATATGGCCGCTTCTGCACATTCTAATCTTTGAAGGGGCCAGCAATAAGTAAAACGGGGTGGTTGTTAAAGACCAGTTTACCGATTTCACTATTGTTTGCGGCTTAAAGGATAGTCGTCTTCCATAGTGAATGACACACTCACCGATTCATTTCATCACAAACTTGATAAATGAGGTGTTTGTTAAAGAACATTTTGACTAAAATCAATTATCTTGTACAGCTTTTCAGCTAGAAAAGATAAGGGGATGGTCACTTTGAACAAAGTCATTCATTTTCCAGATTGCACAAATCATGCTTAAAGCTAAATGAGGTGTTTGTCGCAGACCACATACAGTTTCTATTGTCTTAAGCCTACAAGCTGAAAGAATAGGGGATGGTCGCATTGCAAAAAGTTCATTCTTTAAACGGATGGATTCTCTGATTACGCTGACAAGCAAATGAGGTGTTTATCAAAGAAAGGAAACTCGACGTATAAACCTTTAGAAGTACCCCTTCAAAGAGAGGCAGGAAAACCGTTCCTGTCTCTTCTTTTCTTTTCTTTCTTTTTCCATTCGTGATAAAATAACTTCAACAAATCACATGATTGAAAGGTGGAAATATTGTGAGCGATTGTATTTTTTGCAAAATCATCAATGGCGATATCCCTTCAATGAAAGTATATGAAGATGATCATGTCCTGGCATTTTTGGATATCAGCCAGGTTACAAAGGGACATACCCTGCTGATCCCAAAAGTACATAAAGAAAATATTTACGAACTGTCAGCTGAAACAGCAAGTCATCTGTTCTCTGTTGCACCGAAGATCGCAAATGCCCTTAAAGCGGAATTTGAACCGGTCGGATTCAATTTATTGAATAACACCGGAGAGCAGGCCGGCCAATCCGTCTTCCATTTCCACATGCATTTCATCCCCCGCTACGGCCAGGGAGACGGCTTCGGAGCCATCTGGAAGACACACAACGATGACTACAGCACAGATGATTTAAAAGGAATTGCAGAGTCCATTTCAAAACATATTTCATAACCCGATTACTCATCCGGTCCATCATATGGGCCGGATATTTATTTTTAGAAAATTAAATCTTTGACAGCATTTTTCGCTGTGTTATAATGTACCTATCTTTTCGCTGATGGCAATGAGTGCACATCAGGAGGGGACAAAAGTTAGATTAGTTGAGGAGAGATGAGAAATGAATACAAAAACATTAGTATCCCTATCATTATTAGTGGGGATCGGAGCCGTCCTGCATACGGTCATCCCGGGATTCTTCCTTGGAATGAAACCTGATATGATGCTTACCATGATGTTCTTGGGGATCATCCTGTTCCCAGCCAAAAAGAATGTATTACTGCTTGGAGTGCTGACAGGAGTAATCTCAGGGTTGACGACCCAATTTCCAGGCGGATTCCTGCCAAACCTGATTGATAAACCAATCACAGCCTTTGTGTTCTACGGATTATTCCTGGCTGCCCAAAAGGTCACTCGTTCAGTCATAGGTGCTTCCGTACTGACTGCGGCCGGTACCCTTGTATCCGGAAGTATATTCCTTCTTTCGGCATATGTAATCGTAGGACTTCCAGGAGCATTCTTTGCATTGTTTGCAGCAGTCGTACTGCCTGCAACACTTGTGAATGCCGGGGCCATGTTTGTCGTTTATCCAATCATTCATTCCATTTTGAAACGATCAAACCTGAAAGAAGTAAGAACTTCTGAACAACTTTCATGAAATAAAATGCCTGTGTTGCATCTGCAATACAGGCATTTTTTTGTATTATACCTTCGAATCTTATGCTCGCCGGGGCTGATCGAGCCGCCTCCGCTTTTCTTTTGTTCAGCTCCACCGGCTAGAGGCTCGAGACATAAGTCAAGCCATCCAAAAAGGCAAAAAACGCCTTTATGGATGCCCTGTCTTATGCTTGTCGCCTCTGAGCGAGCCGCCTCCGCTTTTCTATTGTCCAGCTCCGGCGGCTAGAGGCTCGAGACATAAGTCAAGCCATCCAAAAAGGCAAAAAACGCCTTTATGGATGCCCTGTCTTATGCTTGTCGCCTCTGAGCGAGCCGCCTCCGCTTTTCCTTCACGAAGCAAACCAAAATAAGATGCCGATCAAGAAAGAAATCACCCCGCCTGAACCAAGCATTGCCGCTCGCCTTTTCAACATATTCTTAGGGGGATATATACCGGGCCTCTGAATTCCGATGAAATTATAAACCATACTTAAAAACAGAACAACGCTAAGTGCGAAAAAACCGAAAATGATCCCGTCCATTCCCTCACCCCTCCTCTTCTCCGCCTCTTAACATTCATTTTATGCGGCATAGATTGGGGATATGAAATTACTTGTTTCCTTTCCTTTTCATTAGGGAAAAGGATTATACATGTTTTTTGTAGAAGGTAGTATTATAGAATAACGAGGTGATTCTAATGAAAGTAAAATCTCTTACTTATGGATTAATTATCGGCGGTGTAGTCGGGGGTGTCGCTTCCCTCCTTTCCACCCCATCTTCCGGGCAGGAGCTGAGAAGTCAGATCAAAAGCAAGAAAGAAGACTGGAGCCAGGTTTTTGAAGAAATGAAGGTACATCTGGGGGAACTTAAAGATTCCATAAGCAGCCTTTCCCAGGAAGGCAAAGAAACCGTGCAGCAGATTTCAAAAGATCTGCAGGCATCCATCAAGCAATGGCAGGCATCAACCGAACCAAACAACCAAAAACTCCAACATGAAATCCAGCTCATCCAAACTAAAATCGAAGAACTGGAAAACTCACTAAACACCACCAACAAAAACTAAACCGCAATATAACCCAAAGAAAGAAGACCTTCAACGCTGCACGATAAACCAAAGCAGCCAGGGTCTTCTTTCTCATTTCCTAACAAAATATTAAGATTAAAAGAAATACTCCTTACAGGAGGTAGACACAAATAATAATGCGGGAAAAGTAGCTTATGTAAGACCCCGCAGGCGAAGCCGAGGAGGCTCACGGGCTACCCGCGGAAAGCGTAGTCCTGCACGGAAATCAATAGCGGTATTCAAGGGACAATAACAAAGAAAAACACATACTTCAAAAAATTTTGTCAATTTATCCTTTATTAATTTTTATTTTATTGGCATAATAATATTAAAGCGCTTTCTTATAATCGGTAGCTGTTAAAGTAAGAATAAGGGGCATGCGCAAACAAAGAAAAAGATTTTCTAACAAAGTGGGTGTAAGGGATGGAAGAAAGAGAATATTCATTGAAAGAGGCGATCATCTTCAGTCAACGCATGGCACAGCTGAGCAAAGCTCTGTGGAAAGCTATTGAAAAAGACTGGCAGCAATGGATCAAGCCCTATGATTTAAATATCAACGAACACCATATCCTTTGGATTGCTTATCATCTTAAGGGTGCATCGATTTCAGATGTGGCAAAATTCGGGGTCATGCATGTATCAACAGCATTCAACTTTTCAAAAAAACTTGAGGAACGGGAACTGCTCCAATTCTCCAAGCGGGATAATGACAAAAGGAACACGTATATCCAGCTTACGGATAAAGGGGAAAAAATCCTTCTCGAACTTATGAAAAACTATAAACCGGAGACACATTCGATTTTTCAGGGAGTTGCCCCATTGAAAGAACTGTATGGTAAATTTCCTGAAATGATTGAAATGATGTCGGTTGTCCGAAATATTTACGGTAATGATTTTATGGAGATCTTTGAAAAATCATTCCATAACATCGACAGTGAATTCGGTGAGGATAATTCAAAGCTAAATGAATTATTTGAAAGCAACGAAGAACTTGCTTAATTTTTTCCTGTTGTCAGTAAGGTATTAGGTGCATATCAGTAATTGATTGATTCCCAGGGCCATGCAGCTATCCAACTTCCAGAGCCCCTGCAAAATAAGATTAATCAGTCTGAACATTCAGCAAAAAGCGGAGTACATTTTAAAACCTATCCGCTTTTTTTGCTTTTCTCCGGCTTTGTTCAACACCTCACATAGATACTTCCCAACTCTCCTTTTTATTTCCTTTAAAAAATCTCAAATTATGTGTTGATTTTTTACCATAATCGTAATAAAGTATGTAAAGCGTTCAAATAAACACTAAACCATCGTCTATGGAGGCGATTTTTTTATGCATTGTTGGAAATCAATCAATCTAGAGAGACAATTTGGCTTTTACCGAGTCTTTTTACTTTCATCACTAATCATGATGATGGTATTCTCATTTATATACGTACCTATTACATTAATGTATTCTAGTTCGT
Organism: Bacillus sp. BKU_1; assembly: GCA_051294195.1. Lineage (GTDB taxonomy): Bacteria > Bacillota > Bacilli > Bacillales > Bacillaceae_B > Rossellomorea. The sequence continues at coordinate 1,756,376 of CP193985.1, forward strand.
TCTATGATAATCATTTGCCTGGTTTTCTATTGGGACTGATAAGCATATATCCTTTGCATAAACTCATTCATCTGGTGCCAATATTCCCATATGTAAAAATGATGAGGTGGAGATGGGACCGTAAGCTGGTTTTTCTTCCGATCGTCACCCTGAGAGTCAATCGGCCGATTTCAAAATACTTGTATATGGCAGCCCTGTTTGCACCATTCCTGGTCATTAACGGCCTCCTTCTATACGGGTGTATCCATTTCCCGCATTACTCTCATTACTTTGCAATTTTATTGGCATTTCACTCTGGCATTTGTGCCATTGATTTCATTTATGCAAAACAATTGCTGTCTTCACCACGGAATGCTTTGATTGAAGAGAATGAAGACGGATATGAAATTCTCATTTATCAGTAAGGATGATAAAAGTCCCTTGCCTGAATGGCAAGGGATTATAATCATCCTTCTCCTTTACTGATTAAACATGATGGACCTATCTGCCGAGAACTGAAAAAAACACTTTGCATCTTCATTCATTACCAATATTTCGGCAATACTCGCTCTACCATTCTGTTTCATCTTTTGGTATCGTATAATTTATAGGAGATAACGGGGAGGGGTTAGAATGATCTCCATGTTTTTAGTCTTTGCGGTGTTTATCTTGTTTTACATAAACAAGATGACAAACGCATTATGCCTGCAGAAAGAAATACCTGAAGATCGCCAGCCAAAGGTATTTAGAACCATCAACATTCTAATCACCATACTATTGGTATCTTCATACGTAGAAATACTTTTTACATAATAAGAAATGCGGAAGGGCTTTGGTCAGAGGCGGGTGGCATAAGACGAACCGGACGGGAAGGCGTTCTTGGCCTTCTTGGCCGGTTTGGCTTATGGCATGTGCCTCTAAGCCCTGCAGCTGGACTATCTGAAATGCGGAGGCGGCTCGCTCAGCCCCGACAAGCATAACTGGGAAATCCCCTAAGGCGCTTTTTGCCTTCGGGGATTTTTCAGTTATGACCTCGAGGGGCTAGCCGCCGGAGCTGGACAATTCGAAATGTGAAAGGGCTTTGCCCAGAGGCAACAAGCATAAGATGAGCCAGTCAAAAAGGCGTTTTTTGCCTTATTGGCTGGCTTAGCTTATGTCTCGAGCCTCTAAGCCCTGAAGCTGGACAATAAGAAATGCGGAAGGGCTTCGTTCAGAGGCGATAAGCATAAGATGAGCCAGCCAAAAAGGCGTTTTTTGCCTTATTGGCTGGCTTAGCTTATGTCTCGAGCCTCTAAGCCCTGCAGCTGGACAATAAGAAATGCGGAAGGGCTTTGCCCAGAGGCGGGTGGCATAAGACGAACCGGACGGGAAGGCGTCCTTGGTCTTCTTGGCCGGTTTGGCTTATGACATGTGCCTCTAAGTCCTGCAGCTGGACTATCAGAAATGCAGAGGCGGCTCGCCCAGCCTGCGCACACGCTAAAAAACCAGCCCGATTCGAAACCGGACTGGTTTTTTCATTTTAGATTGATTAGCAAACGTACGCTGCGCCGATGATAATCAACAAGATAAATAACACAACAAGTAACGCAAATCCTCCGCCGTAAGCACCAGACATAATGTGCTCCTCCTTTCATTTATGGAAAGCACCGGGTTAGTGAATTAGTAAAAGGGGCTGCCTTCCTTAATGTACCGCCCCTCTTATTTGTTCTTTTCCGGTGAAACACTGCACTATCCCGAGGCTAGATTATAGCCAAGCTGCACCTACAATGACTAGTAAGATGAATAGTACTACGATTAACGCGAAACCTCCGCCGTATGCGTGACCCATAACTTTCCACCTCCTTTGAAGCGCTAATGTATCTTATTCAAGTTAGTTGCCTTTTGTTTAGGCATTTGTCATTTTTTTTATTTTTTAGTAAATGTATGCGGCACCAACGATGATTAATAAGATGAACAGCACTACGATTAACGCGAATCCGGAATTGTATCCACAGCTCATATATATTACCTCCTTTTCTCTATTCGCTTTTATCATATGAAGGAACCTGGGAATTGGGTGTGTAAAATGCCCATTTTTCTAAAGTTAAATTTGGAAAAGATTTTTTTTCATGGAAAAAGTGTGATATAGTATGGATTGTAGAATTTTGACAAGTCGTAACAATCTATAAATACTAGGAGATGTTCAGCATGAAAAAATGGATTATTTCAGTAACCCTTGCTACCGGGATGATCGGGCTTGCAGGCTGCAGCGGAGACGGTGCAGACAACAATGACGTAGTTGCAACGACTAAAGCCGGAGATGTGACCAAGGATGAATTATACAAATCAATGAAACAAAAATTCACCCCTCAAATGGAGCAGGCACTTCAGGAACTTGTTTATACAAAGGTTCTGTCTGATAAATACAAAGTCAGCGACAAAGAAGTTGATGAGAAATTAAATGAAGCGAAAGACCAGCTCGGACCTCAATTCGATATGTTCCTGCAACAGTACAATCTTGATGAAAAATCATTCAAGGAATACTTGAAGCTTCAGCTGCTTCAGGAAAAAGCGGCTACCTCAGATGTAAAAGTTTCCGAAAAAGAACTCAAAGAATATTATGAGAAGTGGAAACCTGAAATTGAAGTACGCCACATCCTTGTAGATGACGAAAAAACCGCGAAGGAAGTAGAACAAAAATTGGCTGACGGCGGTAAATTCGAAGAACTTGCAAAAGAATATTCCAAAGATCCCGGTTCTGCCGAAAATGGCGGAAGCCTTGGATGGGTAGATTATGCAGGACGTCAAAAGTTTGTGCCTGAATTCTCAAAAGCCCTTGATACATTGGAAAAAGGGAAAGTCAGCGAGCCGATCAAAACTGAATACGGCTACCATATCATCGAAGTTACTGATAAAAAGGAAAAGAAATCATTCGATGAAATGAAGAAAGAACTTGAGAAAGAACTAAAACTTTCAAAAGTCGATCCTCAAAAAATCCAGGAAGCGATGAAGCGCGAGATTGAAAAAGCTGACCTGAATATTAAAGACAAAGATTTGAAAAAATCATTTGAACAAGTATTGAACCCGCCTGCTGCACCGGAAAACGGAGAAACACCTGCTCCGGGGAGTGAAGAGAAGCCGGCTGCCGAATAATAAAGATAAATGAAAGAAGCCTGAAGGGGATAGTAACTCCTTCAGGCTTCTTTTTGTATTTCAAGAAAATTGACGTCTCCGTTCTTTCTCATCCTGCATCCGGGAGATGTACACTTCCCCTTCTTTTTCAATCCACTCATCTTCCATCTGCTTTTCTTCTTTTGCTGATTTGATTGTCATAAAGGCACTTGCGAAGATTCCTGCCACAACGAAGTACATCCAAATTGGTAGAGTCATATATTTCATCTCCTTATAGTTTGTCCTCTTAATGACACTATATGAGATGCGTTTCTGAAACATAACCTATTATTGAAGATTAATATAGAAACCAGGGGTATATATCCCGTAAAACACATATCAAGTATGATGACGGGATACTAGTCGAGTCCGTAAAGAGATAAATCGACATTTACAAACGAATAACTCCATCAAAAAAAGCAGTCCCAGCCGGACTGCTTTTTTTACACGACTATATTATTTATGAAATGCAGGTTTGTAGAAAGAACGATTATCAAGCGGGAAGATTCTTTCGGTATATTCCCCCGGTTTGACTCGTTCAAGTGCACGGTCCAGCATATTCATCTTTGCATCGACGTTATCGATGTAATGAAGGATTTCCGCTTCACGGATCATCGGCGGTTTCGGGCTTCCCCACTCCGCTTTTCCATGATGGCTCAACACCATATGCTGAAGGATCATCACTTCTTCCCCTTCGATTCCTAACTCCTCTGCTGTCTTCCCGATCTCATTGACCATTATGGAAATATGACCGAGAAGATTCCCTTCTATCGTGTAAGTAGTGGAAGTGGCTCCTGAGAGTTCCATGACCTTCCCTAAATCGTGCAGGATCACCCCTGCATACAACAGGTCGGTATCCAGTGACGGATAAAGGCTTGCAATTGCCTTTGATAAGTCCAGCATCGACACGACATGATAAGCAAGTCCCGAGACGAATTCATGGTGATTTTTTGTGGCAGCCGGATACTCAAGGAACGGCTTTTGATATTTCTTAAGCAGGTGCCTGGTGATGCGCTGTATATTTGGATTTCTCATTTCAAAAATATATTGTGTGATTTTGCTCGTCATCTCATCGATCGACAACGGGGCGGTTTGGAGAAAATCTGAAATTTTATGGCCATCTGCCGGTGATGCAGGACGGATCTGCTTTATTTTCAGTTGATTTTTCCCCCGGTAGTTATGGACATCGCCAACCACTTTTACAATGGTTTCCGGCTGGAATGCTTTTTCATCCTGGTCCGAGGCATCCCAAAGCTTGGCTTCCATTTCCCCGCTTTTATCCTGGAGAATGAGCGTTAAAAAAGGCTTTCCGGCATTTGTTGTGCCTTTTGTCATCTGTTTTATGAGCAGATGCAGGTCGACCGTTTCCCCTGCATTGAATGTCATGATTCCTGTCATCGTAATCCTCCGTCCTCTTTGTAATCAGTCTCAGTATAACATATATGATAGATTCATTGTTTTCCTTGCTTAAACCAGTACAGCTTTTTCTAATAGAATCACTTCATTTTCTTTAAAGTGATTTCTGATATGAGGATGGCACGTAAATAGGATGATTTGATGTTCTTTTTCCATTGTTCTTAACAGTTTCGCAAATGCACATGTTCTATCACGGTCGAAATTCACCGCTCCATCATCAATCAGCAGCGGAAGTTTATAAATGTCCCTGAATGAACGGACCAGTGCAAATCTGATGGAAATGTAAAGCTGCTCCTTCGTTCCCTGACTCAGCTCGACGGCCTGGAAACGCATGCCATCCTTTCGCTCTACTTCTATTGTTTCATCGCTAACGTGAATGGTGTGGTAAAATCCATCGGTCAATACAGAGAAATTCTTTTCTGCCAGGGCGATGACATTCGGCATCTTTGTTTGCTGATAATGATCTATGGTTTTTTTTAGGCTTTCCCGGGCAAGAGTAAACTTGGACCATTTCATCACATATTCACGCAAATCAGCCTTTTTATCTTGAAGCTCCTGGAGAAGTCTCGAATAGCCCGTCCCCTCCTCAAGCAGATTGATTTGATGCTCGACCGATGCCTGCTTCTTCCTGCATAATGACACTTCTTTTATCAGTTCATTTATCCTTTGTCCCAATCCATTAAGCCTTTTGGTTACGTCTTCTTTGAATTCGAATCCAGTAAAGATGTCCAGCGTTTGCTGATTGACTCTTGTCTTCATTCCTTCATAGCTTGCAAGCAGCACTTTCCTCTCCTCAGCCTGCAGTGAAAGTGCGCGGAATTCCTCTTCGTCCCTGCATCCTGCCTCTTCCAACAACGAATGGATCTCATCATCGATTTTTTTCACCTGTGATAAAGATTGCTCTCTTTCAAGGCGCAGCGATTCTAAATCACCCTGAATTTGTTCGCGAATCAATTTATTTCTTTCAATATCCTGAATGAGGCTTTTCATTTTTGTGAATGCTTCTTCTACCGTTGTAAATGTGATCGAATGCCTGATGAACCATTCTTCACCTCTGGTGGAGAAATCCTCGATCTTCTCTTGAAGAATCTTTTCTTCCTCCATTAACCGCTGTGATTTTTCATGCGAATTCACCAGTTCTTTCAGTTTCCCGAATGCGTCTCTTAACCACTCAGCAGGAAATTCAGCCGGTAGATACAACTCTGCTTTCACTTTTTCAATTGATTGATGTTCTGCGTTCAATCTGGACTGGATTGATTCTGACTGCTTCTTTAATTTTTCTATTTTCGCACCTTGTTCTTCCATCTGAAGGATTCGCTGCTTCCATTCACTTCGAATCTCCATTTGTTCCCTTATGACTTTTTCTGAAGTTTCAAAAGTATCGTCTACACCCATTATTTCGGTGCTTCCGCCGAATTCATGCACTTTCCGCCTCAAATTCGCAAGATGGTTCAGCTTTTCATTTACATACTGTCTGGTTTTCCATAGATTTATGGCCAGAAGGGCAATGATCATAATACTGAAGGTCCACATGGAAGAAGCATTCAAGATTGCCCAGGCACTGAAACCAGCCAGCAGGAGAGTGATGATGGAACTGTACAAGATCTGATTGGAAAAAGCTTTGCGTTTTTCCTTAACTTCTTTCTCTCCTTCTTCAAGTTGATTTTCAACCCACATTTTCTGCTGCTGGGAAACCCGGCTGTAAGACTGCTGCTTCACTTTTCTCTGTAAAGCCTGGTACTCTTCTTCTGCCATAAGAAGCCCTTCAAGTTCATCGCATTTCCGTTCGATGGTGTACAAGGCTTCTTTTTCTTCTTGAAGCTGGTTTAAGAGGTTTTCCAGTTCATCTTGACCTTTTGTTTTTTCCCGCAGTACTTTTTCGATCCGATCCCCCATCAGCATGCCGGTGTTAATGGAAGAAATATCCTTTTCTGCAGCATTCAAATCTAGTTCTCTCATCGCTTCCCTTATTCTGCTTTGCAATGCCCTGATTTCCCGGTGCAGCCCACTCAAGTCATCTCTCCACTTCATAAAGACAGGCTGCTGTGCCAGCAAGGATTCGACTTGCTGTTTTTCCGAAATGAATCGGGAGGACAGCTGTGTACCTTCCAGCTTTTCAGAGAGCTTCCTTTGTTTCGAATCGAGGGTTTCCAGATGGGAGGAAACCTGCCTCCATTCTGCTCTTAAAGCATTCAGCCTTTCTGCTCCTTGAGGAGGGAAATAAACATCTTCGGCTGCATCCAATTTAGTGGATGTGGAAACAAATTCAGTAAGAGGTTCCCATTGTTCTTCAATTACTTGTAAACTCTCTTTTTCTCTTAGAAGCGCTTCTTTTTCTTCTTCCAATAAGGAAATGGCAGACTCCAATGATTGCTTTTCCTCCTGGAGCGGGCCATATTGTTTATTTTTTTCCCTGGCTTCCCCGACATTCTTTTCCAACGCTTTCAATTCGCCCAGTTTAGTATTGATTACAGGCTTTCTTCCCGATCTTTTAAATAGTTGTTCCCGTTCTTTTTGCCAATGCTGTTCCATTTGCAGCAGCAGGTCGGTACCGGTAGAGCCTGCACTGAATAAATAACGATTCAGTTCTTCTTTCTTCAATTTATGTATATCCTGAAGACCATCAAGATTAAAGGAAAAGATATTCCGATAAGTCGTTTTGTCCACACTTCCCAGCAAGTCCTGCAGTGCCTCTTCCCCGCCTGAGGTTCCGTCCTCAAATTGAACGGTAACATCACCCGCTGCTTTCCCTTTGATCCGTTCAATGCTGACTTTCCCATGTTTCTCCGAGGCACACAGGATTTTTCCGCCATATTCCGTTGATTCCTTCGGTTCATAACGAAGCTCGGATTGCTGCCTGGTTGGGAACCCGAACAGGATACTGTGGATAAAAGACATGATGGTCGATTTTCCCGCCTCATTTTCACCATAAAATAATTGAAGATCCTCTATCGCATAAACCTTGTTTACCAGCTTTCCATATCCGTAAATATGTAACTCGGTGATTTTCATCACGGCACCTCTTTTCCTACTGCACCCTCGGGGGGTGAAGGATTAATTCTACTGCTTCCTGAACCAAATCTGACATTTCTTCTTCTTCCAATGGATCCAGGAACCGATACACGCCGGGATGCTCAATTAGTTCAGCTAATGCCTTCCTTCCCTCATCGGCATCCATATTCTTAAGAGTTTGCAGGACATCCTTGATGAATGGATCTTTACTATCGATGTCTGTTTCAGAAGGGGCTGATTTTATGGAGTGAATCCACTTGAGCGGTTCCCCCGACGTTGAATCTGTCTGCAGGGCTTGAAGCAGATCACCGTTTTCGATTGCTGCCAGTATATCAGGGGATAAGCCGCTCACGTCTTTGATGTGTATCTGCATCAAACAATCACCTTGTGTTTCATACTCCTCTACTGCTCTTTTGATATGCTGAAAAATTTCACCGAACCGCTCAAACCCGTCCAGTGACACTTCCACTTCACCCCAAATAATTTTCTGCGTCGGGATGAATGTAAGCGCCGCATCATGTTTTTCCAATTCGACAAGGTAACATCCCTTTTCACCAGTCTCTTTGCGGTGTCTCCCTTGAATATTGCCCGGGTAGACAATAGGGGGTTCAGAGTTCAGGATCTGCCGCTGATGGATATGACCCAGTGCCCAGTAATGATAGTTCTTTTCTTTTAGTTCACTGATTGAAAAAGGGGCATAATTTTCGTGTTCGGAGTGGACACTCCCCTCACTTCCATGCAGCAGGCCAATGACATAATCGGCCTCAAGCTGCTTTGGATATTCTGAAATTCTCCGGTCACGGATATGCCTCGTATCATAGCTGAAACCTGTTATCTTAACCATAGCACCTTTTTTGGTGATCAGCTCTTTCACTTCCGTCTCCTCACCGAAAATATGGATATTGTCAGGCATATCAAGCCGAAGCCGGAATCCCCCAAGATAGTCATGATTTCCGTGTATGATATAGACGGGGATTTCATTCTTATGTAACAAGTTAAATTGATTCAGCAATCTTGCCTGCGCCCGGATACTTCGATCTTCCTCATCAAACAGGTCGCCGCTTATGACGATGAAGTCAACCTGCTCATGTATCGCTCTTTGTACCAGCTTTTCAAATGCGGCAAATGTGCTGTTCTGAATGTGCGCATATAACTCTTCGGGTAAATGCTTCAGACCTCTGAACGGGCTGTCCAGATGAAGATCGGCACAATGAATAAATCGTATTTTCTCCATGCGGTCCCTCCTCGTTTACGAATGTACGTTCTGTATTTTCATTATATCCTAAAAGACGCCGTTATTTCAGCCTGTATCAGGAAAAGTATAAGAAAAAATAAAAAAACTGCCCCCGTTCAGGAGACAGTCCACAAATTATTTATTATTTGTAAGATCAATCGCTTTCTTGATGTCTTTGTAAGAATTTGATTTCCCGTAAAGCAGCACACCACCGCGATACACACGTGCGCCGAAGACTCCCAGCAGAATAATCGTTGCTACCAGGACCAGTATGCCTATGATTGGTTCATATACAGGCAGATCCAGCATTCCGGCCCGCAGGAACATGACCATCGGGGTAAAGAATGGTATATAGGATGTGATCGTGATAAAACTTGATTCGGGATTGCCAAGACCGAACATGGAGATAAAGAAACCGATCATGATGAGGAACGTCATCGGCATGATCATCTGCTGAACATCTTCGATCCTGCTGACAAGCGAACCCAGCAGGGCCGCAAGCGTAGCATAAAGAAAATAACCAAGTAAAAAGTAGACGACTGCAAACAAGATGACACTTACTGACAGGGATTCAAATCCGAATGACTCGAAGAATCCTCCTGCAAAATCATCTTTTCTGTTAAGCAGAGTAACATACCCCACTGCAAGAATGACTGCCAGCTGAGTCAAGCCGACAAGCCCGATCCCGATGATCTTTGCAAACATCTGCTTCACAGGTGACACACTGGAAATCAGGATTTCCATCACTCTTGAACTCTTCTCCGTGGCCACTTCCATTGCCGTCATATTGGCATAAGCGATGACGGAAAAATAAATGAAGAACAGCAGCACATAGACAATTCCCCTTGCCTGACTTAATTCTTCCTCCGATTTCGCACCTTCAGACAATGCTTCTTTTTCAAACGTGACAGGTCCGCTCAATCCTGCCAATTCTTCACTCGAGAGCGCAAGCTTATTTGCAGCGAGGGAAGATTTTATGTTTTGAAGTGCCAGCTGCAGATCAGATGACACCGTTGAATCAGATAAGGAAGCTGATTTGTAAAGAGCGCTCGGCAGACCGTCTTTCCCCTCTGTCAATATAAGCTGGCCCTTGATTTCTTCCTCTTCAATTTTCTTTTCTATTTCTTCATTTATATCATCAGAAGGCAATAACTTAATATCTTTATTTAAAACGGTGACCTGTGCTTTAAGCATAGAATAAAGATAACCTGTTTCATCCTGTACCACGATTTTCTCTTCATCATCCCCGCCGAAACTCGACAGGATTTGATCAAAATTCGTCAATAATACGAGGGCTCCTGCGATGATGATGGTTGAGATGATAAACGATTTGGCTTTAAGCTTTGAAAAGTAGGAATGTGCAAGCATAATAAAAAATTTATTCATAAGAAGTCCCCACCTTTTCTATGAAGATATCATTCAAAGACGGGTCTTCCAATTCAAACTTACGCAGGAAACCTTTTCGGGCTGCATGATGGAAGATTTCTTCCGCAGCTTTCTCCGATTCCACCTGCAGCAGGATCCCTTCTGTCGTTTCCCTGAATTTTGTCACACCATTGAACCGTTTCAGCTCAGCTAAATCCATATCTGCATTGATGACCACATTCTTTTTACCAAAGGAACGCTTGATATCCTTCAGCCCCCCGTGTACGACCGGACGGCCATGGTGCATGATGCATAAGCTCTCACACAGTTCTTCCACATGTTCCATACGGTGGCTTGAGAACACGATGGTGGTTCCTTCCTTTTTCATATCCCTGACCGCCTCTTTCAGCAGTTCAACATTCACGGGATCAAGTCCGCTGAACGGTTCGTCAAGGATCAACAGCTTAGGCTTATGTATGACTGAAGAGATGAATTGAATTTTTTGCTGGTTCCCTTTCGAAAGCTCTTCTACTTTTTTATCTGTATATTGCGGTATATTGAATCGCTCCAGCCAGTAAGTTAATTCTTTTACAATATCCTTTTTGTCCATCCCGCGGAGCCTCGCCAGATACACGATTTGATCCTTCACTTTCATCTTGGGATAAAGGCCTCTTTCTTCAGGAAGATAACCAATTTCCCCGCTCGCAGCATAATCAATCTTTCTTCCGTCCCATGTTATTTCCCCTGCAGTCGGATCCAGGAGACCGAGTGTCATCCTGAACGTGGTCGTCTTGCCGGCTCCATTCGCACCAAGGAATCCGAACATTTCGCCTTTATCAATAGTAAGGGACAAGTTGTCCACTGCCGTGAAACTGCCAAATTTCTTGGTGACATGCCCAATAGATAAACCCATTTGAAGTTCCCCTCTCATCTTTTCCTTCTCACACTACTCTACGTTTCTGCAAGAAAAAGGTTTCATTTTCCAGGCTTTTATTTATTATCACTAAATACTTTTCATTTTTTCAATAGTATGGAAAAATAATAAGAGTGAAAGATTTCTAGACAAAGGGGTATCAATCATGAAAACGTATAAGCTTACAGTCTTTGAAAAAGACGGTAAAAAGATTCTTGATGAAACATTTGAAGCATCGACTGACAGTGAGGCAAAGAAAGCAGGGGAATCATTATTGGAGGAAAAGGGATACCTTGACCACACTCACCGATGCACTTCCCCGCTTGGCAAGCTCGTTTTATTTCATGCCTGAAAAATGGCCGGTATCCCTGAACTTGGTACTCAGGGATACCGGCTTTTTTTATTTCAACAGGTCCAGCCTTTCTTGAATATTTTTCTTTTGAATTTCCATTTCTGCAAGTGCATGATTCAGATTTCTGCTGTAAACCCTCAATATACTTTGCCCGTATGTGGTTCCGGGGACTGCCCATTTTCCGTTCAATTTAGTCCAGTAATCCGCACTCCCCCTGTTGACGAGTGAGAACCTCGGGTCCACAAGCGGACGTGACGAAGGCAGCTTTTCCTTGGAGGCATAGGCATACAGGTGCTGAATATGGGCAAGGACGCCTTCTTCGGGAGATTTGAAGGAAGCACCATCCACGCCGGGTCCTGTGGTCCCGAGCCCCGCGAAATTGTTCTGTGCCGGCTTGACCTGACCGGTGAACCTGAAATAATTGGTTTCATGGATCGCTTGTCCAAATGCTATATCCCCGCGGATTCCGTATTCCTTTCCATACTTAATATAATAGTCTCCGAGCAGCGGTGCTCCCGGATTGATGGTTTTGACGAACTCATTCAGTTGATGCGGCTTCAATAAAGATTCTCCCAGGATGGTCACGTCTTTTTCCGGAGGTGCAGGAGGAGGCGAAGAAGGCGGAGATCCGTTCCCAGTCCCTTCCGATAAAATAAATGCCTCTATCTTATCCTTGTTAAGATCAGCCACCAATTTCTCGGCATTGGCCTTATCGGTAAACGCACCTGCCTGTACTCTGTAATAAGTCTTACCTGAGATCACTTCCGTCGTGAGGAACGCATCATAGGATTTTTGCTTCAAGAGGACGGCACGGTCTTCGGCATTTTTCCTGTCAGTGAATGAGCCGGCTATTACTTTGTATAGCTGTCCCCCTGGAGATTCCTTTTTCTCAGGAAGTGATAACGCTTTGGCGACTCCCTCGGCTAAGAACTTAGCGGTGTCGTTCCTGAATCCTGTACTGTTTAGGAGCGATAAGTCTTTATCATTATCGATGAATAAGATTTCTACCAGCAGTGAAGGCATTTTTGTTTCTCTCAAAATGTGGAAATTCGCTTTTTTCTTCCCCCGGTCAATGACAGGATATTTCTTTTTAATTTCATTGATGATTCCATTATGAATGACAGTTTGGTATGTTAGGGTTGCGGCAGGGACGCTGCCGTTGAACGTATAACTCTCAAATCCTGTGCCGCCGCCTGCATTGTGGTGAATGGATAAATAGAAATCGGCGTTTGTGCTGTTGGCATAATTGCTTCGTTCCGTCAGTGACATGGTTTTATTCTCACTTCTTGTCATGAGTATCCGTACTTCATACTCGTCCATCAAAATTTCCCTGACTTTCAGGGCAGTCAGCAGGTTGAACGTTTTTTCTTCATTCCCTTTGTATACTGCACCGGGATCACTTCCTCCGTGTCCGGGATCTATTATGATCGTCTTCATAGTCTTCCCCCTTTATAGGATATTAATAGTCTATGCAAAAAGAACATAGTTTGACAGGACAAATCCCTCTTGATTCTAGTAAATTCTCTATTTATAGCAGGACTGATGAATCATTCCTTTACCACTTGGCTCTTGATTTCTAACTGTTAAAAACAAGAAAAATAGGTTGGGACAAACCTAAAAAGGTACCATTTAATGACGAACAATATCAGTATAGGTTCTTTATACCGCTAATGATTTCCGTGCAAGACTTCGCTTTCCGCGGGCGAGCGTGGAGCCTCCTCGGCTTTGCCTGCGGGGTCTCCACTGCTTCGCTTTTCCCGCAGGAGTCTTCGTCTTGCACTCCAATCAACCGCTAGAAACAATTAAAAAATATATATGTTCATTAAACAAATTAAAAACCCGAACTAATTTGCCTTATCGCAGGCAAATTAGTTCGGGTTTTACTATGACTAAAACACTTTTGTATGTTTAATAGTATGATAATCTATTCGTTTTAGTTCCCTTTGAATTCCGGTCTTCTTTTTTCGACGAATGCCCGGATGCCTTCTTGGTGATCACCTGTCTGACGCATTAGCCATTGCCCTTCTTTTTCCAGATCGAGTGCATGCTGCAATCTTTCCTTATTCAGTGATACATACACTTCTTTTGTCTTGAGCATTGCTTTGGTCGGTGCGGCCAGGCATTGTTTGATGTATCGTTCAATTCCATCTTCAAGCTTTCCGGATGGAAGTGCCTCATCGACGAGACCTTTCATCATAGCCTCCTGCCCTTCAAACACTTTTCCATTCCAAATCAGCCTTTTTGCTTTATGGGTTCCAAGTCTTTCTTGTAAAAGGAAGTGGCTGCCCCCATCAGGGATTAAACCGATTCCGATGAAGTTCATCGCAAGCTTGCTGTCTTCTTCACATAAAATATAATCGGATGCAAGCGCCAGGCTGAATCCAAGACCGGCAGCAGCCCCGTGAATGCCGGTTACCACCACTTTCGGCATCGAATACAGAGTCATGACCAATTCATTGATTGTATCCATGATCCCTGAGAACTGTTCTTCTCCGCTCAGCATGAGCATTGATTTGATATCCCCTCCTGAAGAGAACCCTTTCCCCTCCCCTGTCAGGACCAGGATGGAAACTGCAGGGTCCGCTTTGATTTCCTTTAATGCCCCGAGAAGATCTTTCATAAGTCCTGCATCCAGAGCATTCAGAGATTTCGGACGGTTCAACTGAAGCCTTGCCACCCTTCCTTCTTTATGTAGCTTGACCGTTTCATAATGGTTTGACACTGTCAATGTAATCCCTCCCCTTCATTCTAGGATACCTCATCAAAAATGAATAGTGAATCATTTTTTGAATAGTTTTACTATTCGGCCGAAAAAGCCTTTACTTCCGCTGCTTAATATCTTAAGTATTGTTCAGTTCCTCAACTAAAAAGAGATCAGCCTATCGTGCCTGAGTAGTTCAGTTTTAGAGTGCAAAACTAGAGGCTGGGACAAAAGTGTTTTAGTCATAGTAAAACCCGAACTAATTTACCTATTATAAGGTAAATTAGTTCGGGTTTTTAATTTCTAAATTGTTCATTTAGGGGTTAGCTCATTCAGCGGTTGATTGGAGTGCAAGACGAAGACTCCTGCGGGAAGAGTAGCTTATAAGAAAAGCGGAAGGGCTTTGCTCAGAGGCGTGTGGCATAAGGCGAATCGGCCACGAAGGCGTTCTTTGCCTTCTTGGTCGGTTTGACTTATGACATGTGCCTCTAAGCCCTGCAGCTGGACAAGTGAGACCTGTCCAGCTCCGGCGGCTAGAGGCTCGAGGTTTTCTTCCCGCAGGCTTGCCGAGGAGGCTCAGGGGCTACCCGCGGAAAGCGAAGTCTTGCACGGAAATCATGAGCGTTGTTTAGAGTCTATTCTATAATGTTCGTCTTTAGAGATGGAATTTTAAGTTTTTTCCCAACCTCTTTTACTATGAATTCGTAATACAAGTCACATAATAAAATTCTTTAATTGAGTTAGTCACCAAAGGAAGGGGACTTTAAATAAAGGAAAATTTTTCCGTTAAACTGAAGCATTCAGCTGGGGAGAGGTAAATAAGGGAAGGATTTTCCGTTAAGCATGCTTAGTAAGCCAATTTTCATGTTTTTCAAGTGAATAGAAGAATCTTCTTCCCTTATTTGAACTACTTTTTTCGACATTTCTTACATAAGGGAAATTTCTTCCCTTATGGTTTAAGCTCATGGTGCTGGTTTTTTCTTGGTCATCGGATTTAAAATCCGTAATGTTTTTACGTGAATTCACCTTGTAAATCAAATGACTACAATATATATTTCAATGTTTGGAAACGCCATGCGATTTTAGATACGAAAACACACGTAAAAGCAAAAGATATACCGTAATAGCAATAAGAAACAGCATACGAATAATGTCACGAATTCGTATGCTGAAAGACATTGGATGATATCATTTTGCACTTCTACACTGAACTGCTTACTATCGTGCCGCTGCCCCCTTTTAATTCAAACCTGTTTCATTTCATCCTGCACTTGGTCCCTGAGTGTTCGTTTCAGGAATTTGCCGACGGATGTTTTTGGGATTTCATTCATGAACAGGACATCGTCAGGGATCCACCATTTTGCGAATTGGGGCTTGAGGAAGTCGAGTATATCCTCTTTTGTCACCTTCCCACTGGAGGATTCCTTTAAGACGACACAAGCGACCGGACGCTCCTGCCATTGTTCATGCGGGACTGCCACCACGGCTGCCTCGAAGATATCTTCATGGGCCATGAGTGCATTTTCCAAATCGACTGAAGAAATCCATTCACCACCGGATTTAATCAGGTCCTTCGTACGATCGACAATCTTTATATACCCCTCTTCATCGATTGTCACGACGTCACCGGTATAGAGCCATCCGTCGCGGAAAGCATCCTGGCTCCGTTCGTCCTGATAATATTCGGAAGCGATCCATGGACCTCTCAGGGCAAGCTCCCCCATTTCCTTTCCGTCCCATGCTACTTCCCCGTCTTTTCCGATGATTTTCATTTCAAGCCCGGGAACAAGGATCCCCTGCTTCGCTTTCAAGTCCAGCTTTTCATCGGCTGACAAATCAGCTTGATAGCTTTTCGAAGAGGCGATGACGGCAAGCGGGCTTGTCTCCGTCATGCCGTATGCGTGCATGAAAGGGATGCCGAATTTTTCTTCAAACGCTTTGATCATTCCCCTCGGTGCAGCAGATCCCCCGCATAAAATCGATCGCAGACTGGATAAATCGTACGCATTCTGTTCGATTTCTTTCAGGAGGCCGAGCCAGATTGTAGGGACTCCGGCCGTGATGGTCACCTTCTCATCCTGCATGAGATTTGCAAGGATGCCCGGTGTAAAATAAGGGCCGGGAAGGACCTGCTTCGTACCAAACCATACTGATGCAAAAGGAAGCCCCCATGCGTTCACGTGGAACATCGGTACAACCGGAAGGGCAGTATCCTTTTCACAAACTCCCGTGGTATCAGCAAGACCGAGCGCCATGGCGTGAAGCACGATTCCGCGGTGGGAATAAATGACACCTTTAGGATTTCCGGTCGTCGCGGAGGTGTAACACATCCCTGCCGGAGCATTTTCATCAAGATCCGTCCGGAATGAGAATGACGGATCGCCTTCGCTCAGTAATTCTTCATAATGGTAGACGTTCTTGAGTGACGTTTCCGGGACTTCTCCATCCGTCATGACGATGAAGGCTTCCACATCCTGGATGCTGTCTTTGATCTTGTCGATCAGCGGCAGGACATCAGAATCGATAAGCAGTACTTTGTCCCCGGCATGATTGATGATATAGCTGATGTGCTGCGGGGACAGGCGGATGTTGATGGTATGCAGGACCGCTCCGCTGCATGGAATCGCAAAATAGGCTTCAAGGTGGCGGTGATGATTCCAGGCGAGTGTACCTACCTTATCCCCTTCTCTCACCCCTAATTTATTCAGTGCACTTGCAAGGCGCCTTGTGCGTTCGCCCCACTGTTGGTAAGTGAAGCGCTGGATCCCCGATTCTGTGCGGGACACGATTTCTTTCTTTGGAAAATATTTTTCGGCTCGTTCTATCATTTGTGTCAAAAGCAGAGGTGTTTGCATCATATTCGATCTCTCCCCTCAAATAGTAAAGCGCTTTCATTTTATGTCTAATAGTACTATTCTCCTCAACGGCTAAATTCTCCTTTAAGTAAATGAATTGTTCAGTACATTTAGTATCATGCTTAATCACCGCTCTTACTTTCCGGGCAAGACTTCGCTTTCCCTCAAAAAGACGGAAGTGTTCAGAAGCGTGTGGCCTAAAACGAATCGGCCACGAAGGCGTTATTTGCCTTCTTCGCCGGTTTGGCTTATGAAATGTGCCTCCAATCCCTGAATCTGGACAATTATCCCAGGAAGAAAATGTGGAGTCTTCGTTTTGCAATGCAATCCTAACCGCTGGAAAACCCCACCACCTAAAATGTATATTCAATCTAAAAACCCGGACTAAATCGACTTCTAGAAGGCAATTTAGTCCGGGTTTGAATTTACCTGAGACACTTTTGTCTCAGGCTTTTTGTCAGGAGAAGAGTTCATCCAATATCTTTATTTTCTTCTCGGTGTATTCTTTGAATCCAAGGTTATATGCGTTCGGTTCTTTTGGATTTGCGAAGTGGGTGATTTTCCCTGTCTTCGGATCGATGAATTTGCTTGCTGCGCCGCAGCCGATTCCGATTATGGTCTGAACCTCTTCCATGATCATGATGTTATAGATGCTGTCCTGTCCGGGAAGTGCATACCCGACGTTTTCGAGGTTACCGAGGATGTTTTTCTGGCGGTAGAGATAGTATGGTTCGTATCCGTGTGCGCTCGTCCATTCCTCTGCAAGGTTCATCATCCGTTCAATTTCAAGCCTGCCGGCGACCTTATACTTTTCTTTATTTTTAGTCATTTCCGAAGCACGCTTAAATGACAGCGTGTGGACCGTCAATGATTCCGGCATGAGCTTTTCCGTTTCATCCAATGAATGTTGCAGTTCGGGAGTCTCTTCATTTGGAAGCCCGATGATCAAGTCCATATTGATATTGTTCATTCCCATTCCACGGGCAAGATGGAACTTGTCGATTGTTTCTTCCACTGTATGATGACGCCCGATCGCCTTCAGGGTTTCCTGTGTATAAGACTGCGGGTTGATGGATATCCGGTCGATATTCCATTTATTCAACACTTCCAGTTTCTCCACTGAAATCGTATCCGGACGGCCCGCTTCAACCGTCACTTCCCTTACCTTGTCCACATCCGGGAAGGAGCGGTACATTTCTTCGTATAAGGCATCCATCTCTTCGGCTGTAATCGACGTAGGTGTCCCGCCGCCGTAATAAATGGTTGTGATTTTGATCCCTTTATCCTTCAGCCACCGTCCCATTTCCTGAATTTCATAATGCAGGCCGGCAAGGAACGAGTCGACGCGGCCCTGTTTGCCGAGAATCGCATACGCAGGAAATGTACAGTACGCACATTTTGTCGGGCAGAATGGAATCCCGATATAAATGCTCACTTCATTCTGGACATCATAGAGATCCGGTACGACTGAGAGCTGGCGGTCGACGATGTTCTGCATAAGCTCTATTTTTTCATCTGTAATCAGATATTCTTCCTTCAGCTTCGCATGGACTTCTTCCCTTGGCGTGCCGATCTGGTTCTGTTTATGGATAAGCTTGGTTGGGCGGATACCGGTTAGGATCCCCCACTTTTGCCTGATTCCGGTGAGATCCTGGAGTACATTCAAGTATACATGGGAAAGCGCAGTCTTCACCTGGCGGAATCCTTCTTTCTCCGTTTCATATGGCTTCCATTCCTTTGAATACTCAGAGCGGATTTCCTTTCCGGTTTCCGGATCCTCTAAAGCCGCATTTGCTTCTATTCTGTCTTCAGTATTTATGTCTATATGGACTTTTAAATCGACGGAATCGCATTCAGTAAAATAAATGCTTGTCTCTTCAAAAAACAAATTGGCTATCAATCGCAGAGGACGTTCAAAACGTTCATCCTCCACTCCTGTTATTAAAATATTCACCTTCATAATCACCTTTCAATAAGACTAGCTTTTTCTAGTGTACAGAAAGGGATGTAAATGGTCAATGAACCCGTAACCGGCCTCTATGATGGACAGTACACCTGCTGTAAAAGTAAACGGGCCGATAAGGCAGCATCCTCCTTATCGGCCCGTTTCAAGTTCATGACTTGATGATGTTCATTTTCTTGAGAAATGGAATCGGGTGCTGTTTCCTGAAGAGTTCCGTAATGAAGTAAGGGAGCCCTTTCAGGTCCTGACTCCTGGTAACCCAGTCCGCATGTGCCTTTACCTCACGCGGCGCCTCACCCATCGCCACACCGAGTCCGCAGCATCTTATGGCATCGACATCATCTATACCCGCCCCTACCATGACAATCTGCTCTTTCCTGATGCCGAGTCTTTCAGACAGGTACAACAGCCCCCTGAGTTTCGAGACCCCTTTAGGGAGAATATCGAGGGTATGATCCGATGTAGGGACCGCGTCCACTTCCTCGTACATCCCTTTCAGTGAAGCAGCAATATCCCATACATCTTCTTTATGCTGGAGCAGCACTGAGATTTTCGGAACAGCAAGAGGGTTTTCAAGCAGGTGTTCGCTCACCACATTCACGTATTGCTTGCTGTATAAAAATCGTGAATCCCTGTCCCAGGACATAGTGGAAATCAGTTTAGACTGGTTATTCGCTTTCCCGACAATGCTTTGTTTTTCATGAGACAGCTGAACCTGTCCCGGGAAGCCTTCGAGGAATTGTGTGATCTCATAAGTGAGTGCTTCGGAAATCTTCCTCACATACAGGGGCCGGTCCCGCTCGGCAGCTATATAAGCCCCGCCGTGGGTGATGATCGGACCGTCTATCTTCAAGGCTTTTGCAACCTTTCTGGCAGAAGCAAAATTTCTGCTTGTAACAAGAGTGACCTGCACTCCTTTATTTTGGACGTACTCAATCGCTTCTTTTGTTTCTTTTGCGATTTTTCCGTTTTCATTAACAACAGAGCCGTCAATATTAAGTGCCATCATTCTATAAATCATTGGTGTCCCCCCTAAATGTTGTCTACTTCCTTTCTTAAGTTTTATGAAGGGGAATAGACAAATATGACAAGAGGGTGGTTTTAGTGAATAAGAATAAGACTCCCCTTCAATGGAGCACATGGATTCCCACAAAATCCCTCCTGTATAAGGCGGTCAAATTAAAGGTTGTTCGGTTTCAAGGAGGCAGCAATCTGGCGTTCTCGTGAAAAGCGGGGGTATCAACAAAAATTGGAGTTTACCAACGTTTTTGGATTCACCAACAAATATGATGACTATTTCAACGTTTCGGGATTTATCAACAAAAATAAGGCGCTTACCGACAATTCGACACTTCTCAACAAGTTTCGCGAGCGGATACCCACCCTGTTGTTCATCTGATTTTTCAATAGTAAAACAAACAAACAAATAAAGGAGCGGGTTCTACCTCGCACCCAGGGGAATTCATATCAGGAATATCCCACATCCTTGGTACTGCACCTAATTGGTTTCAGGACGGTTACATTAATTAAGCTTGCAAAAAAGAGAAGCATTCATCTTCAAAAACCATCTAAAGCCTTCAAGAATGCGTTTGATAATCCCGATGTTTGACTCCCCCTTAGCTTCTATCCATAAAGCGATACGAACACTTAACCGCAAATACAGCATTTTATCATTTTCTTTAACAATAAAAAAGTACCCGGATCAGATCCGGGTACTTTCTGTGATAATGATTATTACTGCATAGAACCATAAAGCTCTTCAAGAGGCTTCATGATGACTTTGTTCAAATCCTGGATGACCATGCTCATACGTTGTTCAGCTTCCATCAGCTTGCCGATTTTTTCGTGCTGCTGCACAAGCTGCGCTGTTTTTTGAGCCTGTTCCACTTCTTCTTGAGTGATTTCTTCACCGTTCATCTGCTTTTGCTGAAGAGTCATTTGAATGTTTCTGAAGTTTTCAAACATCTTGCTTGCTGATTCGTCGCTGTTTACTTCGTCGTACATTTTTTTAAGTTCCAAGAATTCGTCGCTCTGTCTAAGCGCTCTTTCCAGTTCATTTGCCTGATCGTATAAATTAATTGCCAAAATACGTACCTCCTAATATTTTCACTCTTTGTTTCCTCCACCACTATAACAAACTATGAAGGAGAATTCTAGGAAGTTCCCTTTTTGAGATGCAAGCATAAACGTTCCTGCATTCAGGAAACTAAGAAAATATCATCACAAATATACTTTGGATCAACCCGATGACCCCTCCGAGCAGGGCACCGAGATAGGTAATCATCTTGAATTCCCGCCGGGAAATGCCAAGCACTAAATCTTCGAGTCTTGCAACCGAGAAGGACTCCACCTGTTCCTGGACGATTTTCTGAAGATGGAGCTTTGTCATCAGGTTTGGAATCTTTGCCGATAAGAGGGCAGTGCCTTTTTCGACCCATTTGGGAAGAAGTGCAGCGGTAAACGTACCCTGGTGGGGTGCAAGCCAGTATGACAATGGTTTTGAAAGATGACCATCAATATCGGCAATCCTGATCAGGGAAGTATGCAGCTGGGACATGATGTCCTCTTCCGGAAGCTTATCGAACACTTCATCTATTTGCATGAGTTTCAGTTTTCCCCATTCCTTCCGCAGAAGATTATGAAGGATTTCCTGCGTTCCTTCATGTTTGATGAATTTGACGATTTCAGGCTGGACCTTATCTGCTATTGATGTATTTCCCAGGAACATCCCAAGCATGTTTCCAAGCCTGCCCCGCTCTTTCAGGAAATCATCAATCATGACCTTCACTTTCGCTTTTCCTTCTGGACTTGTAAAGTAGCTTTCAGCGCGTCCCGCAATCATGTCGACCAGTTTCGGGATCGCATCTTCGATTTTCTCCTGCCATTTTTCCGGCAGCGCTTCTTCCACGCGTTTTGAACCATACTCCAGTTTCGATCGGGTGACCTTATCTTCCACCCATTCTTTCAGCCTCCGGTTCAATATGTCGGATGACACCGGGATGTGAAGGATTTCAAGCCATTCATTGACCGTTTTATCCGAGCGGAATACAGGGTCGGCTTCCTCCTTCAACCACTCGGTGACGTCTCTTTGGAAATCATCATTCATGATTTTCTTCTGAAGACTTTCAGGTGTGATTAAATGATCGACCACCATATTCCCGAGCTGTTCAGCCAGTTCCCCCCTCCGTTTCGGGATGAGGCCCGGCGTGAACGGAACTTTGAATCTTCCAATATAGTAAGCCTTGTATGGCCTGAAGAGCATTTTGATGGCAAGTGAATTGGTGACTCCTCCGATAAGTGCTCCAATCACTACCATGAATACAATGAGGATGAACGCATCCAGCATAATGGCACCTTCCTTTTCTGCTTTGAACATTTTGCCTATCTTCACATACAATGCAATATGTGCGTTAGCCCAATAAATAATTATAGAGTTTTTCCATTTCCGTATGCAAATGAGGAATGTATGATGATGTTTAAAAGTTCCTTTCTAAATTTAGAGAATCATAGAGGAGAAAATGAATTAATCGTACCTGATTCCATCTTTCATAAATTTGACTTTGGAGGAAAATGGGTCTTAAAAGCAGGGACTTCCTTTATTCATATCGTTTGCTCTCCTTCTGGTACGAGTGATCCAAGGATCACACTGAAAAGCAGCGACCCATTATTTTCCTCTTCTTCCCTGATGGAACATGCCCTGATAAAAATAGACCCGGAACGTAAAATCATTTCTATCGGACCGATCACAGCGATGTTAATTGATACGTTTCAGGAAGATACATTAAACAAACACTCTTTAAAGGAATATTTTACAGAGTGTCAGCGATGGTTTCAACAACAAGGCGGGCTTTTTTTCCTCATGCCGGTTTCTGCTTTCGTCAATGATGAAGCCGGGGGTTATCTATACGATCAAGGTGATTGGCAGAAAAGGACCCTCCCTTACCCGGATGTGATTTATAACCGGAGTCATTCACGCAAACTTGAAAACCATAAACAATTCGAATCTGCTTTGAACATGGCCAGCGAACGATCCATACACTTGTTCAACTCTTCCTTCTTATCCAAGGATGCAGTGTATTCACTCCTTAAAACACACTCCGTGATTCAGCCCCATCTGCCTCAAACTGCTTTAGGACTCGAACGCCTGGAAGAAATGCTGTCTTTTTATCACGATGTTTTTGTAAAAGGGGTCAACGGTAGTAAAGGGAGATACATTATCCGCATCCAGAAAAGGGCAAAGGATTATCTTGTCTCACAAAACTCCTTTTCTTCTAAACCTACTCATATATTCCAGACTTATTCATCTCTTTACAGTCAGCTTCAGTCATGGTGCCGAAATTCGCGGTATATCGTCCAAGAGACCATCCCTTTCTTAACTGTTAATGGACAGACGCTTGACTTTCGCTTTCTATGTCACAGGAACCACCGGGGAAGCTGGTCCGTCATTTCTACTTCAGCCCGTATTGCTTCAAAAAATCAATTTGTTGCAAACATCGATCAGGGCGGGCGCATAGAATCACCCCTTGAGATATTGAGGGACCTATTTCCACGCGGGCACAGAGAAATTCATTCAAATATGAAGGACCTGTCACTGTCCGCTTCATCTTATTTATCAGAACAACTGGAAGGGAACTTTGCTGAATTCGGCATCGACATCGGAGTGGATGCAGCAGGGAAGCCATGGATCATTGAAGTGAACTCCAAACCTTCCAAGAAAACGTTCATTGACAATGAACGTATCAGGCCTTCTGTGAAAGCCTTATACGAATACAGCTACAACATTTGGAAAGGAAAAGGAGGAATAACATGAATCACACACTCGGCATCATGACCCTTAAACCGGACCCTGACCATTCGTATTTCAGGGAAATCGCAATCAAATCTTCCCCCTGTTCAATGGACCTTTACCTATTCTCACCTGCTGATATCTCCCCTGTCGATGAGACAGTGAAAGGGTTTGTTTTCAATAAGGAAGGCAGTGTGTGGGAAGAGAATACCTTTGAGATTCCCGCATATATTTATGACCGGACCTATTATGATGCAAGCCTGCCGTCCAGACAGGCAAAGGCGGTCGTACAGTGGCTGAAGAATCTGCCTCATATACGCTTTCTAGGCTACGGACTTCCAAACAAATGGAAAATTTACGAAGTGCTGAAAGACTCCCCTCTCGCTTCCTATATCCCTGAAACATTCATGATAAAAGACCACTTTCACTTATTTAACTTACTGATCAAACATAAAGATATCATAATCAAACCTGTTGACGGGGCACATGGGTTTGCTGTTTATCATTTATTGTTATCACAAAACAGAGTGACTGTCCGTACAACCAAAAACCGGCAGATCGCCGAACAATCTTTCCAATCGGAATCGACTTTCCTGAAATGGGCAGGCAGACTTCTTGATCAATATACGTTCATTGCCCAGAAAAGGATCGACAACAAAACGGAGCAAGATACACCATATGACTTCAGGATCCTGATGAATAAAGATGAATACGGGGAATGGAGGGAATTCCAGCGGGCAGTCAGGGAAGGGCCCCAAGGTGCGATACTAACGAATATAAGCAGGGGCGGATCCTACTTCAAACAAGAAGAGTGGGAATCAAGGCATCCAGAAGCCGACTGGAATTTCATCAAAGCCGAGATGGATGAATGCCTGGGGGAACTCCCCCATCTTCTGGAGGATTATTTTTCTCCCCTTTTCGAACTGGGGATCGATATCCTTCTCGCACGTGACAACTCGCTTTGGATCCTTGATATCAATTCAAAACCCGGCCATAAGATCGTTGACACGCTTGCGGCTGACAGAAAGCACCTTTTTTACCGGGCTCCCATTGATTATTTTCATTACTTGCATACTCAATCTCTCCCATCATTAAGGCGAGGTGAATTTTAAATGCTCAAAACGTATAAATTAGAACAAATTCAAGATACAAAACACATCCTCTACCTTCCTTCGGGATGGAAGCCTGAAAAAAATGTTTACCCGAAGACGGCTGTTCTCGGAACGCACAGGCAGCCTGTCCTCTGCAAGAGACACCCGAATGCCAGAAATGTGATCGGGATCAGTACGGCTCTTGCAAGGAGCCTTCATCTGCCTGAAAGAGTAACTGCACTGTCACTTTTCATGAAAGAAGACAGTATATACCTGGGGGTGCTGATCGGGGTCTTCACTGCAGGCTTTACAAATTTTAAATTGAGCCCTGTGGGAGAACGTTCTTCTTTCTTCAGGAAACTATTGTCCGTCCAGTCTTCCCTGGGTGTGATCCCGTTTGTATTCGGAGAAAAGCATATTGATTGGGAAAACGGTCTTGTGACAGGCTATTTTCATTTTGGGGAGAGCTGGGAAGTGGAAACGGTCCCTTTTCCAAATGTGATTTACGACCGGCTCCCAAACCGTCGCAGTGAGAAAAGAAAAACATACAAAGAGATCAAAGAGAGGCTACAAAGGGAATACGGGATTCCCTGGTACAATCCGGGATTTTTCAATAAACTTGATCTTTTCGAACGGCTGGAATCCGTTGATTCCGTCATTCAATATCTCCCCGAGACTCATGCGTTCCAATCATTTGAAGAGATTGAGCGGATGCTCTCTCTCTATTCGTCAGTCTATATCAAACCAAAGAACGGGAGCCTCGGGAACGGGATACACAAACTTACATTCGACCGGCAGGCACAGGATTACTATTGCAGGTTTCGGGATAAGGAAGGAAAAAACAGGCTCATCAGATTCTCCTCCCTCGAACGGCTGATGAATTCGATATTTAAAAACCGCAGCCTTGATTCCTTTCTCGTCCAGCAGGGCATTTCCCTTCTGTCCGAAGACAGCCGCCCGATCGACTTCCGGGTCCACACAAATAAAGATGAAGAAGGAAACTGGCATGTAAGTGCCATTGCAGGGAAAGTATCAGGGCTCGGCAGCGTCACCTCCCATGCAAACAATGGCGGGGTTGTAAAAAGTCTTGCAGAATTGTTTCCGGATGCCTCCAGGAAAGCTGAGACTGAACATTCATTGAAAGAAGCAGCCCTTAAGCTTTCACATGCGATCGAGCGCAATATGGAAGGTTATATCGGTGAAATCGGATTCGATCTCGGTATCGATGAAGACGGCCGTGTCTGGATGTTCGAAGCAAATTCAAAACCCGGAAGAGCCATCTTTTCTCATCCGCATTTGAGGAATTTTGATATTTTGACGAGGAAGCTTGCTTTATCATTCGGGGTCTTCTTATCACAGCAGGCCCTCCTTCATCCTGAGGAAATGATGCCATGAACATCTTTTATGATTTATCACGGAAGGTTTTTTTTCATAAGGAGGAAGCCCTTACGGCGGTCCCGTTTGCAAAGGACTCCTTCCTCCTGTCTTCCAGGGAACCCGAAGAAGCCTATCATTTCATCCTTCAATCCGATAAAACAATCCGCTCCGTTCCCCTTGTAGGGATCGTGGCAAGTAAAGATGAAAACACGTATAAAGGAAATTTCGAATTGTTCAGGGCCATACAGCAGGGGCTGGAAGAACAGGGAGCCTTTTGCTTCGTATTCTCCCCTGAAGATGCCGGCGGAAAGTCGATAAATGGGATCACCTTCAATAGTAAAATGAATAAATGGGTGAAGTGCATCTTCCCGGTCCCCAATGTCATTTATAACAGGATCCCCTCAAGGGAAGCTGAACGGCATCAGGAATATAAAGCACTTCAAACGTTTATCCGGACATTCGATATTCCCTACTTCAATCCTCATTTCTTCAATAAATGGGAAGTACATCAAATCCTTTCCGGGTGCAGCGAATTAAAAGGGCACCTTCCCCCCACTGAGCAGGTGGAAAGTGAATCGGGCTTTACTGACTTTTTAGAAAGATATAAAAGGATTTATGTAAAACCGTCTTTTGCATCCCAAGGAAGGGGGATCAGGCTGATCGAGAAAGAACCAGGCGGCACCATCATATGTAAAAGTATCAAGAAGATTGAAAAGTACACCTCCCTCTCCCGCTTCCTTCGCTCATACGGGGAATGGTTTCAAACCGGGCAGAACCTGATCATGCAGCAAGCGATTCCCTGCAAGACATTTAAAGATCACCGGTACGACTATCGGATCCTGGCCGTCCATACCGGGGAAGAATACAAACTGATGGGGATTGGTGTGCGGATTTCCCAGAGGCAGGAAGTGACCACCCATGTTCCTGCCGGCGGAAAAATCCTTTCATCAAAAGAAGTCGCGGGTCCGCAGACAAACAAAGAAGTCTTGAAAATTGTGAAGGTTTGCGGCAGGGAACTGATGGACGCTTTCGGTTACGTCGGCGAATTTTCCCTCGACCTTGCACCGCGTGAAGATGGGGGATATGTCCTCTTTGAAATCAATTCAAAGCCCATGACCTTTGACGAAGAAGACATTGAATTGAAAAGACGGCAGCAGCTTGTCCGCACATTCCTCGTTCTTTCAGGACATAAAGAAGGTTGACCGATTGTGCGGAGTGGTCAACCTTGCTATTAACGGAGTGAATGATAAATCGTAGAAAAGCGGGTAGCATGTTCCATCTCGTCCGTCATTGCGATGAACAAAGGGTTGTACGCCTGTTTATTTGGCATTTCAAGTAACAGATTCCGATAAAACTCTGCAGCCTCCAGCTCATTTTTCAACGCTCGCAGGATCCCTTCTTTGAATGTCGTATATTCAATCTTCTCTTTCTTATGTTCATAGTACTCCCCTGTATAGAGATAATGAAGATATTGAAACATTTCATAATGTTCCTTCTCATCTTTTTTAGCGTGTTCGATGAATTCAACATATAAAGGATTATTTGTCCTGTCCTTCAGATCTTTATAAAAATAATAGGCTGTCCATTCATCACTTATTGCTTTCTCCAAATCGCGAATAAAGGAATTCATGCTTTGTCCCTCCTAAAATCTCTTCCATAAATTCTATTTATCAAAAAAGAAAATTATGATTGGATAAGGCTCTTTTCGCATACCTGCATGTTTTATGCGAGTGAAATGTCAAGGGATAGCATGAACTCCTACACAGCAGGCGGTGAAACGTTTACAATATAGATGAGGTGATTGAATTGATACAGCATTTCCAATACAAAAGCATGTATGAAAATAAACAGCTGCCGGGATGGACTTTTTCGTTCTACTTCAGCGGAATGAAATATGAAGGAAATTATCATAAGAACGGGAGCATCGAATGGACAAGCCACCATCCTCCTGGAGACAACGAAGAGAATCTGAAAAAACAATTGCATGAACTGATGCTTTTTCATGTGTATGAATAAATTCGTGCACACTTTCCATTACCCAGAAAAAAGCTGAATGAACCACAGCCTCTTATCAAAAACTAAACTCAGGAGGCTGATGAGAATGGAAAAAGATAAAAAAGACTATCAATTTCTTCCGGATACCAATTACGAGGGAAAAGGCAGTCTTTTCCTTGATGTTGACAGGATTATCAACGAGGGATTATCAGGGGGCTCCGTTCATATGAGGGGTGATTCCACAAACATCGGTGAAACGACTCTCATCACTGATTATGAGGAACCCCCGGCACATTCTTAATGTCTTCAAGCGGGAGGCCTCACATGCAGGCCTCCTTTTCATTGGAATGATCACCTGCAAAGAGAAAAAGCTGCCAAACGGCAGCTTTCCAGAATTTATCGGCTTTTCACCAGCATGTTCACGGCTTCCTTGATTGCATCTTCTGCACTGCCGCCTTCATCTTCCGATTCACGGATGCATGCTTCCAAATTTTTCGCAACGATCAAACCGATTGTACGGTCCACTGCAGTCCGTACCGCTGACAGCTGGGTAACGACGTCCTTGCAATGTTTTTCTTCCTCCATCATCTTAAGGACGCCGCGGACTTGTCCCTCTAAGCGTTTCATGCGGTTAGTTACTTCTTTATTGTATTCCATATTGGACACCTCTAATGATTTATTCCTTATCCCATAGTAGTAGAATCAGGAAGAATTTGCAATCCGTGACCCTTTGATTCATTCATTTTTTTCAGTACAATGGAAAGTATACATAAAATAATTGATTGCCGGGGGATGAAATGTTAACTTCTCTACTTTTAAAATACCCAAATGCAGCCATTCAGAAACACTATCCAACAGTACGCAACTCCAATAAAATCTGGTTTACCGATGAAGATGAAAATGAATTCATCGGAATTGATGCCAGCGATTTATCAAGAGAGGAAATGGAATTGCTGAAGTGTCTTTTCAAAGAACTGCCAAACGGCAGCAAACGGTTGAATGAATCCCCGCTTGCGAATGAATGGGTTGAATTCCTTTTTGAGAATGGCCCGATCCCTTCCCTTCGCCCCAGTGAATACAGGGTGATTCAGTTTACCATTCATGAGGATACGGATATGCATTTATTGAAAGAGGCGTTCAATCACTTGCTGCCCCATCATACACTATTAGTCATGATGAATGAGTATGAGGGCTTGATCATTGAAGAATGGAACGGGGTTCAATTAGATGAAGAACAGCTTCGCTCGATTTCTCATGTCATTGAATCGGATTTCTTTGCAAGTATATCCTTTTTCATCGGTCAGTTCGGCCCGGTTGATCCCGGTTTTAATACATCATTCCACTACGAGCGCGAGATGTATAAATATCCCGAAATATCCACTCGCACAAACTCTATCCAGTCTGTTGTAACATCCATGCCATCTTTTATACTGAAACACCTGCCGGGTGAATGGAAAGATTATATCTTCAGTAAAACATCACAAGTATTTTCAGAAGACAAGGAACTGATTCAGACCGTCAAGGCATTCCTTGAGAATCAATCCAATATCAGTCAAACCGCTAAAAAGTTATATATGCACCGCAACAGTGTGCAGTACCGCATCGAGAAATTCATTGAAAAAACCATGATTGATATCAAGACATTTGAAGGCTCACTTCTTGCATATCTCGCGGTTCTCGTATACGAATCTGACAACCTGCCTAAAAAATGATGCAGAATTTTGTGCAAGTTTACTATACCGTTCTGAATCCGCTTTCTTTAAAATGAATGCATAGAATAAAACGTTTTCATTACAGGAGGAGAAACGGAAATGGCTGAATTAATATTAGATAATATTTATAAAATCTACGACAATAAAGTAACGGCAGTAAATGATTTCAACCTTCACATCAACGATAAAGAGTTCATCGTATTTGTCGGTCCCTCCGGCTGCGGTAAGTCTACGACACTCCGCATGATCGCAGGATTGGAAGAAATCTCCAAGGGCGACTTCTCCATCGACGGTAAACGCGTGAACGACGTGGCTCCAAAAGACCGCGATATCGCAATGGTATTCCAGAACTACGCTCTTTATCCCCACATGAGTGTGTATGACAATATGGCATTTGGTTTGAAGCTTCGTAAATTTGATAAAAAAGAAATCGACCGCCGGGTCCAGGAAGCTGCCAAGATCCTTGGTCTTGAAGCACTGCTGGATCGTAAGCCGAAAGCCTTATCAGGGGGACAGCGTCAGCGTGTCGCATTGGGACGTGCGATCGTACGTGATGCAAAGGTGTTCCTGATGGATGAGCCTTTGTCCAACCTTGATGCAAAGCTGCGTGTACAGATGCGCGCAGAAATCGCCAAGCTCCACCAGCGCCTTCAAACAACAACGATCTATGTAACGCATGATCAGACTGAAGCGATGACGATGGCTACCCGCATCGTTGTCATGAAAGACGGTGTCATCCAGCAGGTCGGCTCACCAAAAGAAGTATATGATAAGCCTGAAAACGTATTTGTCGGCGGCTTCATAGGTTCCCCGGCGATGAACTTCTTCCACGGAAAAATCGAAGAAGGTTCATTTGTAATCGGATCTTCAAAGGTTGCTGTGCCGGAAGGAAAGATGAAAGTACTTCGTGACCAGGGGTATGTCGGAAAAGACATCATCCTTGGAGTAAGACCTGAAGATATCCATGACGAACCTATCTTCATCGACACAGCACAGGGCGCCAAAATCCAAGCGAAAATTGAAGTATCTGAGTTAACAGGTGCCGAGACCATGCTTTACTCTCAAATCGAAGGCCAGGATTTCGTTGCCCGGGTAGATTCACGCACAGATATCAGCGCCGGCCAGACAATCGAACTGGCATTTGATATGAACAAAGCTCATTTCTTCGATTCTGAATCCGAATCAAGAATCCGTTAACAAAAGTGGTAAAACCACACTCTGTCAGAGTGTGGTTTTTGTTTTGTTCAAAATTCCGTTAAGTTGATGCTTTTCCCTTCTTCTTCCCCGCACCTTATACAAGTGAATAGATGCAGGCATGTATCCGTACAGCTGCTATTCGGTATCCCGTCTGCCAGCTGCACATGTTTTATATCCATATAGGCACTGTATTCATCGTAGTAATCATAATATCTTCCCTGGTCAAGCGTTGAATCGCCGCATTTCGGGCACAGACCCTTATATTCAACGATCCCGTTGCATAATGCACATGCTTTCATGGTGTCACCATTCTTTCCTAACTTATGTGTATAAACATATCCTTTTAAGATTGACGCTGTTTTATGTAGAGAAAATACAGGGAAAGAAACAGGAATAATTTCCCTTGTTCTTACCCCGCATATAATTTCGCGAACGAACCATAATACTTAGTAACAACTCATCAAGCAACTCATAACCTTGGGTCATACCATTACAGATGGTCGCTAATGGAATGCGTGCCGGTGCAACTCCGGTTGACCCAACCAAAAAACAACCTATTTTAAGGAGATGAAAGATTATGCAACAACAACAATCTCGCAACAATTCATCTAACCAATTGGTAGCTCCAGGAGCTCAACAAGCTATCGACCAAATGAAGTACGAAATCGCTTCTGAGTTTGGCGTACAATTAGGGCCAGATGCAACAGCTCGCGCTAACGGTTCTGTTGGTGGAGAAATCACTAAGCGTCTTGTTCAAATGGCTGAACAACAAATCGGCGGCGGAAAATACTAATCCGCAGCAAAAATGAATATGTATGGATAAACCCCCGGCAGATGCCGGGGGTTTTTTATTGATAGCAGCTTATCTGACTTATAAATAGGATTATCCAAAAATCCGACCAGTTATCGACACCTGATTCATTCGTTATTAACCATATTCGCCGGGTTGATCCATTCCTCGTACTGCGCCTCAGTCAGATAACCTGATTGTATGGCCGCCTCTTTCAGAGTCGATCCGCTCTTATGGGCGTTCTTCGCGATTTCGGCTGCTTTTTCGTATCCGATGTGCGGATTCAATGCTGTGACGAGCATGAGGGAGCGTTGAACAAATTCTGCGATGACTTCCTCATTGGCTTCCAGCCCTTTCACACATTTATCGTTGAAGGATCGTATCCCGTCTGTGAGCAAGCGTACAGATTGAAGCATGTTATAGATGATCACCGGCTTGAAGACATTCAGTTCGAAATTACCCTGGCTCGCTGCAAACCCGATGCTTCCATCATTACCGAACACCTGGGTGGCGACCATGGTGACAGCCTCGCTTTGTGTAGGGTTGACCTTCCCAGGCATGATCGAACTGCCGGGTTCGTTTGCGGGGATCGTGATTTCCCCGATTCCGCTCCGCGGGCCGCTTGAGAGCCAGCGCACATCATTTGCAACTTTCATCAAATCTGCGGCCAATGCCTTTAACGCACCATGCACATAAACTATTTCATCATGGGAAGTGAGCGCATGAAATTTATTATCGGAAGAAACAAACGGGATGCCGGTCTGTTTTTCAAGTTCCTCAGCAACTTTCCCCCCAAATGTCGGATGGGCATTGATCCCGGTTCCCACTGCTGTACCTCCTATTGCAAGGTGGACAAGCTGTCCCATGCTTTCATTGATCATTTGACGGGATTTTTCCATCATCGCCCTCCAGCCGCTCACTTCCTGACCCAGTGTCAAAGGTGTAGCGTCCTGCAGGTGTGTACGTCCGATTTTGATGATGTCATGAAACTTCCCTTCTTTTTCCCGAAGGGTCTCAATGAACCCATCAATGACCGGCAGAAGTTTTCCGGAAATTTCTTTATATGCAGCGATATGCATGGCAGTCGGAAAAGTATCATTCGAGCTTTGCGACATATTCACATCGTCGTTCGGATGAACCTTCTCTTCACTTCCTGCCCCCTTTAACAGTTCATTGGCACGGTATGCAACAACCTCATTTACATTCATATTCGATTGCGTGCCGCTTCCGGTCTGCCAGACAACCAATGGAAAATGTTCATCCCATTGACCTTCCATGATCTCATCGCATGCCCCGCAGATCGCTTTCATCTTTTCTTCCGAAAGTTTGCCAAGCGTCTGATTCGCCATTGCCGCCGCCTTTTTCAGCTGCGCGAAGGAATATGTAACCTCGAGCGGCATTCTTTCCGTTCCGATTTGGAAGTTCTCCTTGCTTCTCTGTGTCTGTGCGCCCCAATATTTCTCTTTGGGCACTTTCATTTCACCAATTGTATCCCGTTCGATTCGGTAATCCATTTCTCTTCCTCCCTCAAATAATAGTCACATTACCATATTTCCACTATTTGACCTGAACTAACCACTTTCGGCCAGCTTTCGTTCAAAAAGTCAGCCGGAGTAGGTTCGGTGCTTTTCAAGCGTGAACTTCGCCTCCTCAGGGGTTTCCCCCTTTGAAAGAAGATTTTCCTTCTCACTTTTTTCGTCCTTTCTTCTTATCGCTTGCATTTCTCCCATTATTAACGCTTGCAGGGAAGAGGCCATCATATTAAAAGCCAGGACAGTAAGCGACAGTGCAGCAAGCGGGGAAAAAATGATCCATGGGGCCGTCATGATTTCAATCCTTGAATTACCTATATTTCCTGCCCACTCATTGGACAGGGAAAAGAGCCGGGGCTCCCCCACCATTATTTCCTTTTCCACCTGTCCTCCGAGCATTACCCCTAAAATGCCCAGATGTGCAAACAAAATCAGCACACTTACATTACGCTGGAAGAATAATAGAAAAAGGCGCGGCAGCAGATTCTTAAGGACATGACGACGGTATAGGTACCACCCTCGTGCCCCAAGTGTCCTGGCACTCAATATATATTCTTCCTGCAGCGTCTTTTGAATTTCTTTGGAAAGCACCACTACAATCTGCGGCACCCCTATCAGTGTCAGCAGGAAGATTTGAATGCTGAGGAATTTGAGCGGTTCCACTTCGGCATCCACCACAAACCGGAGCGGAAAGAGAAGCATAAAAGCAATGACAGCCATAGGAACATAAATCATGGATTCCACGGCTTCCTCAAAAACTGTCACGAACCTTTTAGACAATCCCGTAAAGGCAATGGAAAAAAACAATGAAAGGACCAACTGGAGAAAACTGATGAGCAGCCCGAGCAGGATAGTGAATTTTGCCCCTTGAATAATATAAGTCCAAAGCGGTATTCCCAGCCTGTCCGACCCAAGAGGGGGCAGCTCGGCAGGAGTGAACGGGGGACCGACAATCCCTCCGTTCAGGTGCAGGAAGCTGATGCTTTCAACACCCTCTTCAAAAAATGGTTCATACAGGAAACTGACTAGTAACAGTACAAGGAGAAAGATGAATCCAGTCAGAAACTTTGGCTTTTTCAACATCTGCTTAAGCATACGTCCCGTCCTCCTTCATACCGATGCTCTTTTTCATACGCTGCTCGATTAAAGTAAAGAGGAGAAAAAATGGCAAAAAGATCAGTGTACTGATAATGACGAATGTGTATCCCGTCGACCACATCAAAAGCCCCATCACACCGCGCATATTAAATAATTGTTCAAGGATAAAAAGGTTTGAAAGCATAAAGGAAAAGATCAGTTTCATTTGATAAAACAAACTGTACAGTACATTCCGGAAACTGTGGATCACCAAGATATGAACAGAACTCAACCCTTTCCCCCGGGCAAGTTCAATATAAGCCTTCTTTTCCTCTTCTTTCAAAAGCAATACGATCGTCTTGATTAAAAAAACGGCAGGCACCACGGTCAAGCAGGTGACAGGCAGTAAATAAATCTCTTCTCCAGTCATGGCGATGTCCCCGATCAGCACCCCCGTCTCCCTGAAATACATCACAACAAGCAGCTGCACGCCGATGATGATAAAGATATCCGGCAGTGACTCCATTATATTTACGATAGAAAGAAGAAGACGTTTAATCGCTCCCCCGGCCAAAGATATAAGCATGCTTGCCAGAACAGCTGCAATAACGGCAAGCGAAAGAGAGATGAAGAAAACTTTCATCGAATACGCAACTCTTTCAAAGAGCACGTCAAAAAGAGCATATTCCTTTCCCATCACGACAATGGACCATTGATCCGGCGTTGCCAAATAAAGAAACACATCGTAAATCGCACGGACATATGCGTACGGATAAAATCCGAATGAACCGCTTTCCGCAGTAACATAGACATATTGGAAATCTGCATCAAAGAACAGATTTGGCAGCGCACTGATAAAAACCAATCCTGTAAAAACAAGCAGTAATCTTCTAATTATCTTCATAGTATCCCCCTTTTCTGCTATATTACCTTTTCTTTCCATAACGGAAGAATCCCTGCTTTTTCAATTGTTTTATAAAAAAAAGATGAATGGTCAAGGCCATTCATCTTTTTCTGTCATCGTATTAAGTTTAAAAATTGGCGGGTTCGGTCGTGCTTCGGATTCTCGAACACTTCCTGCGGGGTTCCTTCTTCAAGGATATAACCGCCGTCCATGAAGATCACTTTATCCGCGGCTTCCTTTGCGAATCTCATTTCGTGGGTGACGACGACCATTGTCATGCCTTCTTCAGCAAGGTCCTTCATGACCCTGAGTACTTCTCCAACCAACTCGGGGTCGAGTGCGGAGGTCGGTTCGTCAAACAGCATCACCTGCGGTTCGATCGCAAGGGCCCTGGCAATGCCTACCCTCTGCTGCTGTCCTCCGGAAAGCTGGAAAGGATAGTAATCAATTTTGTCGCCGAGGCCGACTTTTTCAAGGAGGCGGATGGCATTCGCCCGGACATCGGCTTTTTTCTTGCCCTGTACGACGACTGGTCCTTCCATGACATTCTCTAGAGCCGTCATATGCGGAAAGAGGTTATACGTCTGAAAGACCATGCCGGTCCTTCTTCTGAATTTCAATAGCTCTGCAGTGGATACCTTTTTGGAAAATTCAACCGTCATTCCGCCGATTGATACACTGCCTTCATTCGGTGTTTCGAGTGCATTCAAGCATCTGAGAAACGTCGTTTTGCCGGATCCAGAGGGCCCGATCAATACGATCACTTCCCCTTTTTTGACATCCACATCCATGCCTTTCAACACTTCCAGGTCATCAAAGCGCTTCTTCAGTCCTTTTATCGAAATCATCTTTACCCTCCTTTATTTAGCGATATATCGATCTAGCCTTGCTTCCACTCTTCCTTGTATGATCGATAGAATAAAACAAATGATCCAATATAATAATGCCGCTTCCATATACATTAGAAGAAATTCATAGTTGGTTGCCGCAATTTCCTGGGCTTTCCTGAACATTTCTGTCACGAAAATCAGTGAAGCAAGCGACGTATCTTTTACCAGACTGATAAAAGAATTCGACAAAGGAGGGATGGACACCCTTGTCGCCTGCGGCAGGATGATCCTCTTCAGCGCCTGCGAATAGCTCATGCCGATGGAGTAACCTGCTTCCCACTGACCCTTGGGAATGGACTGGATGGCAGCCCTCACAATTTCTGAAGAGTATGCCCCCATGTTCAATGAGAATGCAATGACAGCCGCGGGAAAAGGTTCCAGCTTAAGGAATTCAATCCCGAGTGAACCGAGTCCAAAGAAAATGATGAACAGCTGCACCAGCAGCGGTGTTCCCCTGATCGCTGACACATAGACTCTCGCAATCCCCCGCAAAACGGAAAACCTCGATAGTCTGGCCAGAGCAGTGAAAACAGCAATGATTAATCCTAAAGTAAACGATATGAGCGTTAGAGGGATAGAATAATACAAAGCTCCCTTGATCATAGGAAGCAGGGAGCTTTGTAAAATATCGAACATTTCTTCAGGATTTTGAAAAATACTACTTAGGAGATACATTCTCACCAAACCACTTGTTGGAGATCTCTTCGTATGTTCCGTCTTCCATCATTTCCTCTAACGCTTTATTGACTTCTTTCACAAGCTTGTCGCTGTCTTTTCTGAACATCAGTCCACTTTGACCTGCATCTTCAGCTTCTGCAGCGATTTTGATATTGGCATTCTTCTGTTTATTCATATAATCAAGAATTGAAATCTTATCATTGACTGTCACATCCACACGGCCCTGTTCAAGGAGCTGGATCGATTGGGCGAGCCCGTCGACTCCCTGGATGACAGCCCCATTCTCTTCTGCAATATCCCTGTAATTGCTTGTCAGTGATTGAGCAGAAGTAAGTCCTTTGATGTCTTCAAATGATTTCACATCGTTGTTATCTTTTGAAACGACAACCACTGCACTGGATTCGATATACGGCTTTGAAAAGTCATACTTCTTCTGTCTGTCTTCACGGATCCCCACTTGATTGGCGATCATATCGAAGCGATTGGAATTCAAGCCTTCGAACATCGCATCCCATTGTGTTTCCTTGAACTCGGCTTCAACACCGAGGCGTTTAGCCACTTCACGTGCGATTTCCACATCGAATCCGGTAAGCTTGCCGGATTCATCATGAAAAGTGAAAGGAGGATATGTCCCTTCTGTACCCACTAACAGCTTCCCTTCTTCTTTCACTTTATCGTAAAGGGACTGTTCTGAATCCCCGCTTGATCCCTCATTATCTTTTGATTGTCCGCATGCTGAAAGCACCATTGAAAGGACCAGCAGCAGAACAGCTGTAAATTTCCATTTTTTCATCATCAAACCCCCACTATTCTTATCGGAATTATAACTACGAATGTCATCATAAAACGATAACTGCAAAAAGTCAATGAGAAAATCTTAATTTCGAGATTAATTTTTCGCAGCTTCTTTTTTCTTTGGTATACTTTTAATCTAACCTATTGAATGAATAGAAATTCGGATGACGATAAAGGATTTTTTTCAGGAGGGATATTCATGAAAGTTGCTCTCTTTGGCAGTACCGGCAGGGTCGGGGCTGTTGTATATGAAAATGCAAGGAATGATCATACGATTCACCGTTTGACGAGAAAGAATCTTCAGGAAAAAAGTCTTCAGGAAATTGCAGTGACAGGCGATGTGCTCAATGAGAAAGATGTATTCAATACTATTTCCGGCTGCGATGCAGTCATCAGCTGTCTGAATACAGACAAGGAAGATGTGTTGTCGAGGAGCATGCCCATCATCTTAAAAGCGATGAGGCAAAACGGCATCACCCGCATCCTCACATGCGGTACGGCCGGGATATTGAATTCAAGGAAGGAACCTCATTTATACCGTTTCCAATCAAATGAATCAAAGAGAAGGAGCTCCACCGCTACGGAAGATCATCTCAGGGCCTTCCTCATGCTTCAGGCTTCAGGACTCCAATGGACGGTCGTCTGTCCTACATATCTTCCCGACGGGGAACGAATTGGCGAATACCGTATAGAAAGGGACACCCTTCCCGAAGATGGCAGGAGTATCTCCATTTATGATACTGGTGATTTTATTTATCAAGAGTTGTTGAACCCGCAATTTATCCGGATGAGGGTGGGGATTTGTTATTAAAGCTGAATCGGGGTAATTTGGTCTGGGACAGGGATGAGTTTTGCGTAATTTGTCTATCGTTGTCGAATTGTCGGTAAGTGCGGAAAAATGGTTGGTATTCTTTCATTTTTGTTGATAAAAATGACTTTTCGTTGATACTCCAAATTTTTGTTGATAGAATTCATAAAACGTTGGTAAACCATTAACCTCGTTACAGCGGGCACAATCTGCCTCTATTGTTCCCGGCACAACTCGCATCCCTGCACCCTGAACAATCCATCCGGCCCGTTCCCGCCTCTCCAGGCACTGAATTTCATCCACACACCAAAAAAAGAGAGCCAAAAAATGTCTTTGGCTCTCTTCCTTTTTAAAACATGACGCTTAGGCAGGCTGCATTTCCTCTGATCAGCCTGCAAGATCTCCTGATGATCCCTGCTGAAGCTGATACATTTGATAATAACGTCCCCCTGCTTTCATGAGTTCGTCATGATTTCCCTTTTCAACGATTTCTCCCCGATCGAGCACGAGTATTTGATCCGCATTCTTAATCGTGGAGAGTCGATGGGCGATGATGAAGGTCGTTCTCCCCTTCTTCAATACTTCCATCGCCTCCTGGATCACAGCTTCGGTTTCTGTATCGATGCTCGAAGTTGCTTCATCCAAAATCAAGATTGCCGGATTGAAGGCAAGCGCACGCGCAAAGGAAATCAGCTGACGCTGACCGGATGAAAGGGTGCTTCCCTTTTCAATTACTGGTTCGTCATAGCCTTTTTCAAGGTTTTTGAATACTTTTTCAGCCCCGACCGACTTGAGGGCTTCCTCCACTGTCTCCCTTGTGATCCTCGGATCTTCAAGACTGACATTCGATGCGATCGTCCCGGTAAACAAATACGGGTCCTGCAGGACGATGCCCATATGTTCACGGATGGTCTGATATGGAATCTCCCTGATGTCCTGGCCGTCAATCAAGATTTTTCCTTCGTCTGCATCATAGAAGCGGAATAACAGATTCATGATTGAACTTTTCCCTGATCCCGTGTGTCCGACAAGGGCTACGGTTTCGCCTTGATTTGTTTCAAACGTAATGTCCTTCAGCACGTACTCATTCTCCTTGTAGCCGAAGAATACTTTCTCAAAGCTGACATTCCCTTTATAGCGCGGCATCTTTTCATCCGCTACGTTTGTTCCGCCTTCATCCAGGAGGCTGAACACCCTTTCACCTGCGACGAGTGCCTGCTCCAGATTCGCAAGCTGATTGACGATGCCCGTCACCGGCTGGAACAACCGGTTTATATAATCCACAAACGCATAGAGCACACCAAGCGTCACAACAGACCCGACCCCGATCGAACCTCCGCCGAAGTACCAGATGAATGCCACAAACGTGATATTCCTCAATACCCCTACAAGATTATGGGAGGTCATCGAGTTCAAGCTCAATAGCTTATTTTGATATTTATAATGGGTGCCGTTCAATTCCTCGAATTCGCTGCTGGTTTCTTTTTCCCGGCTGAAAGCCTGGATGATGTTCATCCCCTGGATCGATTCATTGATCATCGCGTTTATGTCACTAACCTTCGAACGGATGATATGATTATATTTGGATGCATAAATCCTGTATAAATATGTCCAGATGACAAGAATCGGAATCAAGATCAGGCAGATTGCTGCCAGCTTCACATCCAGAATGAACAGGGCAATGTAAATACCTATTATATAAATCGCACTTGTAAAGAAAGTGGATAATACGGTCACATACAAGTCCCGTATCGCTTCCGTATCGTTTGTAATCCGGGCCACGACCTTACCTGCCGGCAGATTATCAAAATAGCGGATCGGAAGCTTCTGGATATGCTGAAAAATATCATTCCGCATTCTTTGGATCACCCTGTTAGCAGCTTTCTGCAAATAAAAACGCTGTCCATACTGGAAGAAGGACGCAACTACCAGAAGCCCGAAATAAAAGGCAATCAGTTTGATGATCTTTGGAATTTCAGGATTATAAAAATTCAACAGTTCTTCACCGCTCAATTTCTGAGCCGGATAGGATTCAGAGTCTTGCCCTTTTGTAATGATCACTGTTCCATCCTGGACGTCACGCTCGCCATCGAATGAGATGGCAGCAGGAATAAAGTAAAACTCCCTTCCGATTTGAAGGATCCTTACCTCTTTCCCTTTTTCTTCACCACTGGTAAGATACTGCTCTCTTTCATACCATACTCCTTTATAGGAAACGGCATCCTTGCCTTTATCCGTTTCGTACCATGCGGCTTCGATCCCAAGGATGTGGTCATCGATCATTTTTTTGGCAATGAAAGGGCCGGCAAGCTCTGCCGCCACTGAAACAGTCAGCATCAGCAGCGCAGCTATGATGATTTTTTTATACAAGAGCGCATAGTCTACAAGTCTTCTTCCGACTTTCATACGCCCACCTCCTCATGTGAGGAATCTTCAACCTGCTGACGGTCGAATTGCTCCTTATACCAGCCGTCATTGTCAAGAAGTGTCCCGTGGACCCCTTCTTCCACCACTTTCCCGTCTTCCATTACGATGATCCAGTCCGCATGCTGGACAGCGGACAAACGATGGGTCGTGATGATCGTTGTTTTTCCTTCACGTTCATTTCGAATATTTTCAATGATTTTTGCTTCGGTTTTGGCATCGACTGCAGACAGCGAGTCATCCAGGATGAGGATTTCAGGATTCTTGATGAGCGCCCTGGCAATGGAAATCCGCTGTTTCTGACCTCCTGAAAGTGCGACCCCTTTTTCTCCGACAAGCGTCGATAGACCATCCGGAAGCATTTCCAGATCTTTTTTGAAATCGGCAAGCTCGATCGCTTTTTCCAGGTCCCTCTGGTCTGCCTCCCGGCGTCCGAACAGGATGTTTTCTTTTACACTTCTTGAAAACAACACATGATCCTGCGGGACGTATCCGATCCAGTTTCTGACCTGTTCGAGTGTGAGGTCATTGATCCCAATCCCGGAAATCGACAATGAACCTGTTCCTGCCGGGTATTCCCTCAGAAGCTGTTTGATAAAGGTCGTCTTCCCGCTTCCGGTTTTTCCTACTACACCGAGGGTATCCCCCCTGCTTAATTTCAGGTTTAGATCGATCAAATTTTCCACCTGAGAAGAAGGGTATTTGAAATGCACATCATCGAATGCTACATTTTCAGGGATGCCGGCCGTTCGGGGTTTCTCCGGATCTCTCACATCCTGCACATAGTCCAGTGTTTCCTGCACACGGTCAAGGGATGCATTTCCCCGCTGCATGATATTGATCAGTTCTCCGATCGCAAACATCGGCCAGATCAGCATTCCCAGATACACATTGAATGACACCAGCTCCCCCAGCGTGATAGAACGGTGAAATACCAGATAGGCGCCGTATCCAAGTCCGATCAGATAACTTAAACCGACCAGCACTTTAATGGTTGGATCGAAAAGCGAGTCGATTTTCGCTACTTCGATATTCTTTTTATACACATCTTCTGTCATGTCAGAGAATCGGCCCTCATCGGCTCTCTCCTGTACATAAGCCCTGATGACCCTGACACCCGCAACCGATTCCAGAACCTTGTCATTCAGGTCCCCGAATGAGTCCTGCGCATCTGTGAATCGTTTATGGATCCTTGCACCATAGACTTTCATCAATAAAGCCATGACCGGTAATGGAAGAATGGCTGCGAAGGTTAATTTCCAACTGATAAGGAACCCCATTGTAAATAAGATCGTAAGCATGAAAATACTCGAGTCGATCAGCGTCAACACACCAAATCCCGCAGTGACAGAGATTGCCTTTAAATCATTCGTGGCCCTTGCCATCAAATCACCGGTGCGGTTCTTTTCAAAGAAAGTCGGTGTCATCTTCAATAAATGACCCATAAAGTTTGACCGGAGCTTACGTTCAACAAGGAACGCCCCTCCGAATAATTGATACATCCATACATAAGTCAATGAGTATGAAATGATTGTGATGCCGGCTAAAAGCCAAATGTATTTACTTAAGACTTCCCAGGACATCGATCCGAGATGGATATCATCAATTGCGTTCCCGACGAGTTTGGGGGGGATCACATCAAGGATCCCCACAATCGTCAACAGGATGATGGCAACCGTGTACCTCTTCCAATTTTCTTTAAAAAACCATGATAATTTCGTAAAAATACTAAACATCGTTTTTACCCCCTCATTCTTTCATTCGTTTACTATCCGCCTTCTGTCTCCACGATTGTCATCATCATTTTCTTTTGTACTTTCAGCATCTTTTTTTCCTCCTGGAGTTTTATTATTTATGTGAACAGGTGCTTTACCTGAGATCACAGGCTTTAATGCCGCTATTTCGCTTTTCTCGTGCGGTTGGTGAGCCTTATCTCCTTATACACGGGAGATTAAACTTTCCAGTTCCCATCAACCGCTGGAAACGGCCAGATTCAGCCATACCCATTTACATATTCACCCAAATGAAAAGGGCGCTAATCAGACTGTAAAAGCAGAGCTGATTTACATCTGCAGCCCTGCTTGTGCCTAATTAACGCCCATAGATGGACATAAAAAAGCACAGGTCATTGTACATAACCTGTGCCTGTTATCCAAATGGTTATGAATAAGAAGTTACTGGTTATGTGATGATATGAAATTAGAGGAGACTGCTCTTCCCCCGCCTTGTACTGTATATAACTTGATCATCACAAACCCTCCATTTCTTCAATCGTTTTTATTCCATTATCAACCATACTATAGGTAGTGAATTGTGTCAATTTTATTTTTATTACTAATTTTCTATACACTATGACCGTGTCTCTATCCTTGTGCACCCAATTCACTATATGAGCGACTGTTGCTTATTATTCCACCGTCACTGCCGTACCGTAGGCGATGATTTCAGAAGCATTCTGCATCACGGCGGATGTCTCCAATCTCATTGCAATCACTGCGTTTGCCCCTTTTTGCACAGCGTCCTCTTTCATCCTTTCAATTGCCTGGTGCCTTGCTTCCTCCATCAATTCGCTGTACTCGCTGATTTCGCCTCCTAAAATAGTCTTTAAACCGGCGACAATATCTTTTCCTATATGCTTGGCCTGTACAGTACTGCCTCTTACGAATCCTCTTAGTTCTTTTACTTCTTTTCCCGGTACAAAGTCTGTCGTTACAATGATCATTCCACTCTCTCCCTTTTCCTTGACTTCTTCCATATTTTCTTGGCGAAAAGCATGTAAAATATCAGCGGCATAGGGGTCTGGATCAACCCCCATAATCCCCAGAACCAATATAGATGTCCATTCTTTCTGGCGTCCAGAAATAAGTAGATACTCTGTGCAAGAAGAACGGGTATGATTAGCAGCAGCAGATACATTTCATCCTTCGTCATATCTTCTTCACCTGCTTAAAAAACGCAAGGCCGGCAAAAGTCGCCCCTCCAATAAACACTGCCCCCTGCATCATGAGGAACAGCACCGGCATTTTGACCAGTGTGAGTGAAAGGAGAAGCAGCAGACAGCCTGCTATCAGCAGAAATAGAATGAGGTCCCGTTTCAGTCTTGCTTTTACATCTTTTTGCTGTTGAAGGACGAACTGCCGGAACCATTCCTCTGAAGGAATATTATCTTCTGCTTCTTTATCCAGCGGTTCCATACCGGCTTTGAGGATTTTTTCCAGTTGGTTTTCTTCAATTGGGTGTTGTTTGTTGTTCATCCAGTTTCAGCTCCTTTCGTAATCTGAGAATGCCGTGATGCACCCGTGATTTTACTGTTCCTGCGGGCAGTCCTGTCATGTCTGAGATTTCCTCGTACGAATATCCATAATAATGTTTAAGAATGACGGGTATCCTGACTCCATTCTCTAAAACCGATAAGGCCTTCAGTACATCATTCCACTCTTCATTTCTTGATTCCAGGCCCCATTTTAGACTGCGGTAATTGGCTTCTTCTTTCTGCCAGTCCTTCTCCTTTCCCTTTTTGCGCTGGATATCGATGAAACGGTTGGTCGCAATCGTGATCAGCCAGGAAGAAAATTTTGATTTACCATTATACTGGTGGATTTTTTCAACGATCTTTGCCATCGTATCCTGAGCCAGCTCTTCTGCCTGATCTTTATTCATTGTCACTTTTATTAAATATTTCACTAAAAAAGGATAGTTTTGTCTGAATAAGGAAGCGAAGGCTTCATGGTCCCCTTTTTTTGCACGTTTGATTAATTCTCTCTCTTCCATCGCATGTATCCCTTCCATCGCCTTTGCGTTCTATGATAATACGAATGATATGTAAAAACGTTCAAAATTATTTTGTTCGTTCAAAAAAT
Organism: Bacillus sp. BKU_1; assembly: GCA_051294195.1. Classification (GTDB taxonomy): domain Bacteria; phylum Bacillota; class Bacilli; order Bacillales; family Bacillaceae_B; genus Rossellomorea. The sequence goes on from CP193985.1 coordinate 1,801,232, forward strand.
ATTTTCCACAAAAAATACTCTCTATGCCTGTTCATAGAGAGTATTTGCATTAGCCGTTCACCGCTGCCGGTTGGATGTCTTCCTGGTTTGTGAATTTAGGCAGGATGATGGTATAGAATGCCGCTACGATGATGAGGCAGCCTCCGACCAGCCAGTATAGCATTTCGACCGTAACCACCGAAGGGAATGTGAGGGCGATGGCTCCGAGTGTGATAGACTGTGACAGCATCATCAGGGGATTGATCCATCCCTGTACGCGCCCCATCATTTTCGGATCTATGATACTTGGCATCCAGCCCCCGATTGCAATGTTTACAAGCGGGAGGCCCAATGCAGCGATGAATACAATCACCATAAATATCCATGTGCTTGGAGCAAATGAAGCTGCTATGATAAATGTTCCGGAAATGAGCAGACCGGCAACGATCAATTGATGGAATTTAAATTTCTGGGTAAGCGTTGAAGATACCACACTTCCAATCAATACCCCGGAACCGAAAGCAATCCCAAGTATGATTGAATATTCTTCATATGTTTCCGGTGCCAGTTTGTACTTCAGGATGAATATGGGAATGACCGAGAATCCTCCGTTTACGATTCCAAAGACGACAAATCCTCCAATCAATGAAAGCAGCAGTTTATGGTGCAGGATATAGACAAGCCCGGACTTGAAGTCTTTCATTACGAAAGACACATTGAGGTCTTTCCAGGTATGTTTCCCATTCGGCTGCCGTACATCTTCAGGAATGACACACTTCTTGATTAATACGGCACTTAATGCAAACGTGACGAAATCCACCAGGAGTGCCCCATAAATCCCTGCATTCCAATAAACAAAAATTGCGATGGCGTTGCCGAGCAGCATGAATAAACTCATGACCATCTGATTTAAACCGGCTGCCGTTGAGTAGTCATCCTCAGAAAGGACACCCTGGAGGATTGCCTGTTCCGCTGGAAAGAAAAATTTCTGTACTCCGCTTCTTATGAAAAGGACTGCAAAGATTAAAGGAAGCCAGCCGGTGTAAATGGCCCCTACCAGGATTACGGTTAAAACTGCACTGATCGTATCACAGTGATAAGCGATTTTCTGCCGGTCCATCCGGTCTGCCAATACACCGACCAGGAAGAACACAACCAGAGTTGGAAGTGAATACATCATTTCCGTGATCGAAGCATACACCGGCTGGTCTGAAAAACGGTCCAAAAGGTAAAACATAAATGCCGTGAGTCCGACCACGCTTCCCATATGAGAAGTCAAATTCGCCATGAACAGCTTTACAAAAATCGGATTCTTGAATATTTCCATCATTTTTTTCATTGTAACCCATCCCCACCATTTTCTAGTATATGTAAATCATACTCCAAGTCCGTGAGAACTTCCGAGCGACTATTGGTGGTTTTTTCCTCCGTCTGGAGTCTGATGAAGCTTCATCCTTCCACAAAGCGCAATGTAAGCTCATCTTCGATTTTGGTTATGACTTCCCTCCATGAGGCTTGATCCCTTTCAATAAGCAGCCAATCAACACCTGCATCTTTCAATATAGACTTTTCCACTGTTATGCGATTTTCCAAAAAATGCACAACCCCATCCAAATCATTCGTAAGATTATGATTGATCCCGTACTTTTGTTTCGTATAGTAGTCTCTCACAAATGCAAACCAATTTTCGGAACGCTCTGCCATCACATGTTCCAAGGCTTTTTTGATTTCTTTCGGCTTAAGGTAAATGACCAGCGGACGATATTCCTTCACCAGCATGAGGAGGTCCTTCACAAAGGTTTTAATAAATTCTGCCGGCAAGTCATTCTTTGCACTCAGAAACGTCAATGGATTCTGCAGCAGACTGCAATCCAGGACATATACCTCATCCGTGTCTGCAAGTAAGTCTTTAAACAACTTCCATTTATGCTTTATCGCCAGTATGTATGTATCTGGATCAGTATTATAAATATCAAACTGCTCAAGTTCTTTTACCAATGTTTCTGAAAATGCTCCACTTTCAGACATTCTTGCATAATGGATCAGTATCCCGCGGCCCATCATTTCACAATAAGGGCTGATACTCCCAGCAGCAATACCGTACTCTTCTACCATTGATTTCAACTGATCTTCAGTCAAAAAAGCGACTCCTTCGTAATCTGCAGGCTGATCCAGGATTCCTTCCACAACCTCTATTACGTTGATACCCTTCCCCTTTAAGCAAAGTGAAACCTTCCGCACAGTGGATGTCTTTCCAGCGCCGGGAATTCCTTCGACAAATATGACCCTTCCACTCATCTTCATCTCTCCTCTAACCAATATCATCCATTTTACCATGTGGAATTATCTTTCAACTATATAAATAAGCAGGAGAAGTAAACATAATTTTTCTAAAAACGTTCACACTAATTACAAGTAACGCATTTCCCAAATACATGAAACGGCTGAAGTTAATCACAAGGAATCCTGAATACCGGCGGATACCCTGTAATAACTTGGATGTTTCGAGTGAAAAGTAACCGGGTAACAATACACTAACCGGTTGAAAATGAAATTTTAAATTACATTAATAGAACGATAAGTCGAGGTGAATCTCATGTTACGTACAATCTTAATGGTCATTGGTGCAATTGTGGTAATTGGCTGGATCATCAGCATGCTATAAGATCATAATTAATCAGCAATTATAAGTTCATAAAAATGCACACAAAAAAGAGCAGGATAGCCTTCCCCCTATCCTGCTCTTTTTTCAATTATCTTTAGTGTAATGAATCCTGTGAACAATAAATGATTAAGAATTCAAAATACGGGGTAAATACCGTGTATACTACAAATGAGGTGATCATATGTATAAGCACTTACTTGTTGCTTATGATGAAACGGATGGAAGCAAAAAAGCGCTTGATGAAGCACTGAAATTAACAAAATTATCACCAGATACAAAACTTACGGTGCTTCATGTTTCTGACGATAAAGGAACGGGACCGGATGCAACCCGCGATAACTATACGCCTACCCACGCACTCGCTGATACAGCGCCTGGATTTGATAATCAATATATGGGGAATCTATCAGCCTCCCGGGATGAAAAACTAAACTCACACAGGATGGTGGAAAATGAGCAGGGTATCTCTGCACCCTCGTCTACTCATTCCGTGTTAAACAATGTAAAAGAAAAATTAACTCCTTACCAGCTCGACATCGACTATGTCCATCTTTCCGGTTCTGAAGCAAAGCGGATCTGTGAATATGCAAAGGATCATAATGCTGATTTGGTCCTGGTCGGTAATTCCGGAAAGTCAAATCTGAAAAAATGGGTGCTGGGAAGTGTCAGTGAAAAGATTGCTCATGACTGTGAAACAAGCGTGCTTGTTGTCAAATAGACGAAAGAATAAGGGGAGGGAACTTGAATCTCAAGTTTCCTCCCCTTTTATTTCATCAAAACGGCCCTCGGTTTCTTCCTTGTTAAAACTGCTGTAGATCCGGTAGTGATTTCTATCAAGAATTCTAAAATGTTTGCTGAATAGGTTTTGCTGGAGTACGTACCCATCACTTTCCTTGATTTCCTTCCACCATACTTTCCCGCCGAGCGTTTTCTCTTTCCTGAAGTCCATCCCTTCACGAGCGAGGGTCTCCACGACTTCAAGCGGCTCTCCCCCCATACTTGTAACAAGCGTTTCACTGTCCCTGAATAAGGCACATACGGCAATTGCCGTTGTCCAGTTTGCATCGACCCTCCTTTTTTCTATCTGGACCAGGGTTTTTTTTGATAGCCCAATCACATTCGCCATTTTGTCTTGTGTATAGCCTGCTTCTGTTCTGATCAGCCTCAATTTATCGGATATGATGGTGATGACTTCTTCCCTCTTCATTAAAAACACCTGCTTTTCTTCATTGAGTGTAATTTTACACCACCCTGCAATTTTACGCAAACAAGGTTATGATCTCCCACTTTAATCTGACGCCAAACTGAACACCTCCATGAAATTTTAAAATAAAAACCCGAACTGAGTTTCCGGCTTAAAGGAAAATCAGTTCGGGTTCAATCAGTCTGGAGCACTTCTGTCCATCCTGATCTTCTTTTATTAAACGTTCCCTCTTTGTTCCTTGATGGTACGTTTTTTCTCACTTTCTGAAACAAACAGGGCACATGCCGCATCCCCTGAGATATTAATCGCCGTTCTGGCCATATCAAGCAATCGGTCTATTCCAAGGATCAGTCCGATTCCTTCTACAGGAAGACCCACAGAACTCAATACCATCGCAAGCAGAATCAAACCGACTCCGGGAACTCCTGCAGTTCCGATACTTGCAAGTACAGCCGTCAATACGACTGTGATCAATTGTTCAAGACTCAGATCGATGCCGTATACCTGTGCAATGAAAATGGTCGCGACACCCTGCATGATGGCGGTACCATCCATATTAATGGTAGCCCCCAAAGGCTGGACGAAAGAACTTACAGGTTTGGAGACATTCAATCTCTCCTGTGCCACTTCCATAGAAAGCGGCAGCGTTGCATTACTGCTGGAAGTACTGAACGCAACACTCATTGCCGGACTGAAATTTTTGAAGAACCATAAGGGGTTTTTCTTGGCAAGCAGCAGAACAGTGCTTCCGTAGGTGATGATTGCATGGATGATCAACGCAGCCAAGACAACAACGAAATACAGCCACATCGCTTTCAGTGCACTCATTCCCTGACTTCCGATGGCCGAAGCAATAAGCCCGAAAGTTCCATACGGGGCAAATTTCATTACCAATGTCACGAGATACATCATTAAGTCATTACCTTGTTCGACTAACTTCAATATACCTTTAGTTTTATCTCCAAGGGCAGTGAGTCCAAGGCCGATGAAAAGGGCAAATGCAATAATCTGCAGCATATTACCTTCTGTCATTGCCGTCATAGGATTTTTAGGAATGATATTCATAATCGTCTCGCCGACCGGCGGAGCCTTCTCCGATTTAAATTCCTCTGCCTGCGTACGGTCGATTCCTTCAACCATTCCAGGATCTATGATGTTCGCAAGTGCCAGCCCGATGACGATGGCTATGCATGTCGTTACCAGGAAGTAAACAATCGTCTTCAAGCCTATCCTTCCAAGTTTCTTCGGATCCCCGAGTCCTGCTGACCCAAGGACGATGGATAAGAATACGATCGGTACGACCAGCATGCTGATCAGATTCAAGAAGATCTTCCCTAATGGAGTGAACAGGTAAGGGTCCAATATATCGAACACATCTTTAGCGAATATATTCAGGGCCAGTCCCACAAGAGCCCCCAATATCAAGGCAAGGATAATCTTTGTTGTTAAGTTGAATTTCATAGATGAACCTCCTTATAATAAAGAATTCTTAATAACGAAAATTACACAAAATAATTTACAGATGTTTACCCTTTATTAAAAATCCTAAACATCAGGTTAACAGATTCCAATCTGAACATCCGCAAAAAATTTTCCCTTTACCATTATACTGATTTATTTAAAAATTAAATTAGTTCTTTGATAATTTCAATCTTTTCTACTAGATAATGAAGGGTTCATAACATAAAATAAGGGATTTGCTAATCTGATTTTCCCAGTCGTCAATTTCCATAAACTTTCAATAATCGTTTTGATTATATTACGGTTTATTGGGTAAATAGTAGGTACAGCATGAATACAGAAAGGAACATCGCCATGAATAAAACGGTATACTTTCTTTCAAGCAGCCATCAGCGGAGTCTGATAGCATTGGGCTGGGCAAGGAAACTTTCTATTCCAGACTGGTCATTCCAAAGTGCCGGGTGGCTGGAAACCGCAGATCGGGAACTCTCGGTTCTTGCAATGAAGGAGCTATGTATTGATATAAGTTCATTACCGCGCACCCAATTTGAAATTCCCCGCTTACAGCAGGCATCTGTCATCATAAAGATCCAAGATACAGAATTAGATGATGACATCATCCTGCCTTCCGATCTTGAGGATAAAGTGATCTGCTGGGATCTCCCGAATCCGCGGAAACGTTCAAGTGATAAGTTGGAAGAGTGGGCAAGATACCAGGAAATATGTGATGAAATAGCCATGAAAGTAAAAAGTCTCAGCTCGATACTGCCAGGGTTCAATTGAACGGACTGATGATCATGATTTCAAATGACATCAGTCCCTTTTTTTGTTCAAGTAAAATATTCAAGTTTCGCTTCAGGGAAAAATTCCTCCATATATGAGTACAGGCGGTCCTTCAGTTCCTGTTCTTCATCCTTTTGATAGATATACTTCCCTATTCCATACTTACCCCATTTATACCGGCGTTCTTCTTCATTAAGTTCAAGCTTTGTCATTGGATAATTTTTTTCGATTACCCGTTTTGCCGGTTTGGTGAAGCGGTGCTGAATGAATTCAAATGTCAAATCTTCCTTTGCCTCCGGGGGAAGATGCTGATTCAGATGTTCAAACATCTTCCTGTAGCCTTCTTCCCATCCTTCATGGATGTAGATAGGCGCCACAATGAAACCGAGCGGATAACCTGCCCTCGCAACTTTCCCGGCAGCTTCCAGACGTTTATCCAAAGGGGATGTGCCCGGCTCAAAATTCTTGATGACAAAGTCGGCATTGATGCTGAACCTGAACCTCGTCCTGCCGTTATGCTTGGCATCAAGTAAATGATCGACATGATGGAACTTCGTCACGAATCTCAACTTCCCATGCTCAGATTCACCAAAATGTTCGATTGCTCGTTTAAGAGTGTGGGTAAGATGATCCACCCCTACGATATCTGACGTACAGGCTGCTTCGAATCTTGTCATCTCGGGTGTTCTCTCAGCAATATATTGATCCGCAGCTTCCAGGATTTCGTCCACGTTCACATACGTACGGACATACGGTTTGCTGCCCATGGTCGTCTGAAGATAGCAATAATGACAATGACCCATGCACCCGGTTGCGAATGGAATGGCATATTCCGCGGATGGTTTGGACGTATCGAATTTCAATGTCTTCCTGACCCCCACAACCAGGGTCGACTTTGCTATCCTGTACTTCTGGAAATGATTGTCCCCGGGGAGATTCCTCACTTGATTATGAGAAGTGGTATAGCGGATTTCGATATCCATTTTTTCGAATTTTTCTTTCAGCTCTTTCCCAAGAGGATAATCAAGAGCCCCGGGTTCAAAGTATACGAGCTGCGGAATGAAAGGCTTAACCATGCCGGATCACCTAAAGCTCTCCAAATGATTGGTTGTATACCTGTTCTGCTTCCGCTTCGGAAGAGTACACAGCCAGATCATCTGTTAAGGGATAGTATGTTTCATATAAAAACAAAGCCAATTCCTCAGGGTTTTCTGGATCTTTCACCACAGCAGCTTCCTGGACATTTGCAACAGTCTGGGTATGAGGATTACGATAAATGACATATACCACATCTCCCGCATTATAGTGGGTAGTTTGACTATTTAACTCCATGTTCTTCACCTTCCATATCTTTTTTGGGTTTTTACCCCACGGCTGAATGCATGCAAGCCTTGGATTGATTCATTTTTTCTTGCAGGACCAATGCTTTCATTTTCTCTCATAACCGGAAAAAATATGATGGTAAATGATGTTTCAGGCCAGTCAGAAGTTTAATGTCCGGTAAGTGCTTCAACATAATCCTTATCGCCCATCAGATAGTCGATGCTCTCTTTATGAAAAACGGCTGCCTTTACGTATCCTTGCTGCGAATAGTACATTGTGTACTGCAGAAGAATAAGGATGACCAGATGGGGAAGGAGTGATGCTTCTTCCTCACTGATTCCCAGATTTAATGTATAACCCCTCATCAACTCCCGAATGTTCCTGAAGAAGTGATGCAAATCGATTATAGATCCGCTGTACCTCAGCAAACTCGCGATAATATAGGCAAGATCGCCAATACGGGGGGATTGCCGGATCCTTTCAAAATCCACGAGACCGAGGATTTCATCCCCCTTCCATAAAACATTCCTTAAATGGGCATCACTGTGGACAAGCTGCAGGGGCAGCCGTTTATAAGTGACTTCATATGATGAGATCTCTTCGTACACTTTCCCTGCCCATTCGGTCAATTCAGAATTTGATTCTGAAATCCAGCTTTTAAAATAGTTAAATAGATCCCATACTTGAGTGCTTTGTTCAAATGGGCATTTACCCAATGCAAGATGAAATCCTGCAAGATATTCCCCGAGCCTGATGAATTGCCCGCAGCACCCCTCTATACTTACCTGAAGCGGCTCCCCCTCCAGGGATGCATATAAAGAATAATAACTTCCACCCTCTTTTACGTACGGTTCCCCCCGGTTATTCAAGATTGGTGTTTCTACATTAACCCCATTCACGATCAAAAACTGTGTGATCCGGTACTCTTCTGTGCGTTCCCAGGACGAGGTCCCCTTTCTTTCTTTCAAATAGAACGTTCTGCCTTCAGAAGTGAATTTCATTAAATTCATTCGTTCATTCAACAACTTGACCTTTCCTTTGTTCCAATGAGTTAAAAGACCTTTCATTTTCAATTCATTCCCCGTCATAGTAAGATACAATTTAGTATAGTAAAACGTCAGCAACTGCATACCAACTTGAAAAGGGGTTATACACTTGGAAAGAATCACATTGAATGAGGACTTATCGTTTTCGAGGATCATCCATGGGTTATGGAGACTTTCAGATTGGAATCAAACAAAAGAGGAAACATTATCCTTGATTCAATTCAACCTGGAACAAGGAATTACCACATTTGACCATGCGGATATATACGGTTCTTACACATGTGAAGAAAAATTCGGGGAAGCACTGTCCCTGAAACCGTCCATCAGGGAACAAATGGAGATTGTAACCAAGTGCGGGATCGTCCTTCCTTCAAAAAATCGCCCTGAGCACAAAACACATCACTACAATACAAGTAAAAAACATATTTTATCTTCAGTGGAGCAGTCTCTTAAAAATCTTCATACCGATTACATCGATGTACTGCTGATTCACCGTCCTGATCCGTTTATGGATGGAGAGGAAGTGGCTGAAGCCTTTACTCAATTGAAGAATCAAGGGAAAGTGCGTCATTTCGGAGTGTCAAATTTCAAAGACCATCAATGGGATATGCTGCAGTCTTACCTGCCATTCCCGTTGGTGACCAACCAGATCGAGCTTTCGGCCTATCATCTGGAGAACTTCGAAGACGGCACCCTGAACCTTTGTCAGGAAAAACGGATTGCGCCTATGGCCTGGTCCCCTCTTGCAGGAGGGAACATATTCACCGGCAGGGATGAGAAAGCAGTACGCCTGCGTGACACTCTGACAAAAATCCAGGGTGAGACAGGTGCTGAAGGAATCGATTCCATCCTCTACGCATGGCTGTTGAACCACCCGGCCCGCATCATGCCGATTGTAGGTTCAGGTAAAAAGGAACGCATTCAAAGAGCAATCGATTCGATGAGGCTTGAACTGAATCATGATCAATGGTTTGACATCCTGCAAAGCTCGCTGGGCCATGATGTTCCATAAATGAAAGCATAATAAAAGACGATCCTTCTCGAAAGGGTCGTCTTTTTAACTGATGAGATCATGGTTGCTTACATAATACTCGATGTATACCTCCTGAAGCTCACTCATTGATAATTCATAGAGTTGTTTGCCAAAATATTTATAAACGCCAATCCTTAACAGCTGTTGAATATAAAAATCTTTTTTCATTTCAGGTGAACTCAAATGATTCGTTTTACTTTCCTGGTGTAACATATTCATCCCTCCACTCGGAGATATACCCAGGTAAGCGACCATGTTAAACCAGTAAACTATAAATTTCCATCATTTACAATTAGCAACAAAAAATGCCCCGGTCCATTAAACCTGAGCATTTTCTCCCTCGCTGCGCTGAAGCTGCTTTTTCTTATCACGTTTGATGAAGAAATCAAGCCCTGCCCAGAAAACGACTGATATGATTGCGAAATAAGCGATGGCGAAATAAATGTCCTCCGTCTTCCACTCAAGTCTCGGGATCATCAAACCCAATCCGCCTGAAACGACATAATAAACCCCGATTAATTGCAAAAATACTTTTCTTGGTGATTCTATATTCTCCAGATACCCTTTCCCTGCTTTCCCAAAGAAGATTGCAATGCCTCTCAAGATGATATAAGCAGAAAAGGCTATGATGATCGCTACAACAAACTCCTGATTAAATACGTCAGCCATATTCTTTCTCCTTTCCGACTTGCCGCGGATCCTTATGTACAGAATGATCCTTTTTAAAGGATAAACCCATTGACGATGTATTTCAAGTAAAAACACGGTGTATCATTTTTTCTTTCTTTCCCCGCGGCCACATAACCCCGTCACGAACAGGAGAATATATAACAAAGAATTTCCCCGAGGTGACTTATGACCAGCTTATTATTGGCTTGATCCTTCTTTTGCTATTGGCTTTAGGCTGGTCCATCATATGGATCGCACCGCTGGCCGCCGGACTGGTTGCGCTCATGAGCGGCCTCGACCTGCTTCCTGCATACACGGAGACGTACATGACGGGATTTGTGGATTTCACTAAAGAGTGGTTTCCGGTCTTCCTTTTCGGCGCTATCGCCGTTATAGGACTGACACGCAAAGACTATTATCCGGCTGTAGCAGCGGACGGATTATTAATCCCGACTATAGCAGAAATTGTGTCTATCATTTTAGCGAATATGGGTATTTATTAATACAGCAGCAATATCACAAATATAAATGGAGGGAAAGTCATTATGGTAAATGAAAAAGTAGTATTCATTACAGGTGCCGCACGAGGGATCGGATTTAAAATCGGCGAGCATTTTGCCATGAACGGTGCAAAGGTGATATTGTCGGATATCAATCAGGAAGAACTTGACGAAGCAGTCGATGAACTCATAGACAGAGGATTCGACGCGACCGGCATCAAATGTGATGTGACAAGCGAAGCAGAAGTCAAAGCTGGAATCGATAAAACAGTGGATCATTACGGACGAATCGATGTATTGATCAACAATGCAGGAATTCAGCATGTGGCCCCTATCGAAGAGTTCCCCATCGAAAAGTTTGAACTTCTCATCAAAATCATGCTGACTGCACCATTCATTGCGACTAAATTTGCTTTCCCGCATATGAAAAAGCAAAAGTTCGGCCGGATCATCAATATGGCATCCATCAATGGTCTCATCGGGTTTGCCGGGAAAGCCGCTTACAACAGTGCGAAGCATGGTGTCATCGGTCTTACAAAGGTTTCTGCACTTGAAGGGGCTGAATACGGCATTACCGTGAATGCAATGTGCCCGGGTTATGTGGACACCCCGCTGGTGCGGAACCAGCTTCAGGACATTTCCTCTACAAGGGGAGTGCCGCTTGAGAAAGTGCTCGAAGAAGTCATCTATCCTCTTGTCCCTCAGAAGCGCCTGCTCTCTGTTGAAGAAATTGCCGATTACACGATGTTCCTCGCCAGCGACAAAGCAAAAGGAGTCACCGGCCAGGCAGTCGTACTTGATGGCGGGTATACGGCTCAATAAGCCAGCAGTCAGAAAAATGCCGGATTTCGCAGCTGGGAAAAAAGAATTTCAGTCAAAATAGAAACCCGAACTATTTTGCAGTGCGAAAGGCAAAATAGTCCGGGTTTTTAGTTATTGCCTGGAGGCTCGCAGGCTACCCGCGGAAAGCGAAGTCTTCCAGGGAAATCAATAGCGGTAATCAGAATCTGGACTAAATGCTCTCCATACGGATAAAACAGTGAAAACTAACTGTTTCTACATAATTGATTCATGTGTAAAATATTGTATAGTGAGATTGATTTAATGAAAAGGAGAAGCTATGAAAATCTTTTGGCAATTGGGTTATTTCATCATTGGGTTACTCATTTTCAGCTACGGCATCAGTATGTCCATCAAAGTTCAATACTTAGGGATCCACCCGTGGGATGTATTGAATATCGCCCTGTTTGAAAAAATCGGACTTACAATCGGGACATGGAATATCATCATCGGTGCTGCCATGATACTCGGCACCCTTCTCTTAAAAGGGCAGTACGTCCGGCTGGGAACGATCATCAATGGAGTCATGGTGGGCGTGCTTGTGGATTTCTTTCTGCATTTCAATCTGCTCCCTCCGCAGACAAATGCAGCCGCGGATGTGTTCATGCTTCTTTCGGCAATCGTTTTGATGGGGATCGGCGGAGGTTTATATTCAGCAGCGCAGCTCGGGACGGGACCGAGAGATGGGTTCATGCTGACCATTTCAGACAGGACCGGTTTCTCGATCAGTACAGTGAGGATCCTATGCGAATGCTCGGTCTTGATTATCGGACTGCTGCTTGGCGGCCCTGTCTTTGTATTTACATTTATTTATACATTCATCCAGAGTCCCATTTTCCAGAAAACATTTCTCTCCTTCACATCCGCTCTGGACAAAAGGTTTCATGAACCAACCCGCAGAAAGGCTGGGTGATGAAAAAAGAGGTTGAGACAAAACCTTAAAGCCAAGGTCTAAAGGCGAACATTTAAAGTGGCTTTTAAACCACGCTATTGATTTCCGTGCAAGACTTCGCTTTCCGCGGGTAGCCCGTGAGCCTCCTCGGCAAGCCTGCGGGGTCTCACATAAGCTACTCTTCCCGCAGGAGTCTTCGTCTTGCACTCCAATCAACCGCTGGAAAGAACTAAATCCTACCTGTACAATGAACAAATTAAAAACCCGAACTGATTTGCCTCATCGCATGCAAATTAGTTCGGGTTTAATATTTACTAAGTCATTTTTGTCCCAGTCTCTTTTGATACTATGTCATTTCACATGCCACCAAACCATATTGCCGGTAAGGATCTAACTGTTTGACGAACTCGAACAGCTCCTGCACCCTGGGATCATCCATATCCCTTTTATAATAATCCTCGAGAAGGCCAAGGATTTCATTCGGGTACATGGGGCACGTGTGACTCCCCCAGTCAGTCTGCCTGCCTTCGACCCGGTTATAGTAAATATCATCAAGCACGGAAAAGAACAACTCATACCCTTTCGGAAAGAATTTACTTATCCGCTTTGGGTAATTATGATTCCAGTCCCCGCCCTCATAATGGAACGTCCCGTCAGAAAGATCCCCAATGAATACTTCCACGTCTGCCATATCGATTCCCCCTTACCCAGAATTGGTTTACTACTATATATAGGGCTGTCCACTTGATTTAGAACCGAAAAAACCGATCCCTTGGAGAGGAATCGGTTTCATCAGGCTCAGAGATATTTTCTCTGAACGCTCCTTCCGTCATAAGTGAACAGCATATCCCGGTTCTCCACATGAGTTTCGATATGAACGGGTCTGCCCCATAGGCGGTGGATATAGGGAAGCACTTTCTCCAAATATTTGATATCAAGCTCAACATCTTCAAACCAGTGTTTAAGATAAAGTTCCCCGCTCTTCATGTAATCGCCGTCGGTCACGGTAATATACGGAAAACCACCGTTTACCCGCATGCTTACAAGCTGATCCCTCACCGCGGTCCACTCTTTATCGACAATCTTATAATCCTTACCCTGCTTCTGGAATAAATACATATCTTCCCTCATCACAAGATCTTTCGTTAAATAATTTCGTAAAAAAGAGATATCCGATTCGATTTCCCTCACTTCGTACATTTTATCCCGTCCGGATCCTGGTTTCACACCCCGTTCTATCATTTCTTCGGTCGGATTATCATAACGCTCTTCGATATCTTCAAAAATCTTCAATCCCAGATAGTATGGATTTATTCCCGTCCTCGATGGCTGTACGACCCCTGCATTCAGCTTGGCAAATTCAATCGCCTCTCCGCTTGTCAGGTCCATTTCACGGATGATGCGCTGATGCCAATATGAAGCCCAGCCTTCGTTCATAATTTTCGTTTCCAGCTGCGGCCAGAAATAGAGCATCTCCTCTCTCATCATCGTCAGGATATCCCTTTGCCAATCCGATAGTTCCCGGCTGTATTGTTCAATGAAAAGTAGAATATCCTTCTCCGGCTGGGGCGGAAACTTCTTTTTCACTTTTTTGGTCTGGCGCTTTTTCGGTTTCTCATCCAGCGACCACAGGTCATCATATGGTGTGACAGGATTTACTTCTTCTTCCACCCATTCCACATCTTCCATCGTCCAAGAAAGCTTGGGTCTCATAAGAGAGGGATCGATATGTTCATCAATGGCAAGGACGGCATCAAGGAAGTTTTCAACTTCCTGTTTACCATGTTCGATTTCATATTTTCTTACCCGTTCGGCTGTCGCAGACATACTTTCGACCATATCGCGCTTTGTATTCTGAAATCTCACATTGTTTTTAAAGAAATCGCAATGTGCGAGCACGTGGGCAACGATCAATTTATTCTGAATCAATGAGTTTGAATCGAGCAGGAATGCGTAACATGGATCTGAATTGATGACAAGTTCATAAATTTTACTCAGTCCGAGATCGTATTGAAGCTTCATTTTATGAAATTGCTTTCCGAAACTCCAATGAGAGAAGCGCGTAGGCATTCCGTACGCACCAAATGTATAAATGATGTCAGCGGGACAGATTTCATATCGCATCGGATAAAAGTCGAGTCCGAATCCGGCAGCTATTTCAGTTATTTCTCCAATTGCGTTCTGCAATTGCTTTTGTTCCTCCAGGTTCATTGTCATCCCCCTCTTTTTACTCTTATCACAATGTATGAGAGGGGATGGAGATTCATGAGTCTGTTCTCATTAAGATAGAGGTCATTTTATTTTGAGTCCTCATAATACCGCAATTGATTTCCGTGGAAGACTTCGCTTTCCGCGGGTGACACGCGGGCTTCTTTAATGACGGAGGAGCTTTCCAGCTGCAGGGCTTAGAGCACATGTCATTAGCTATACCGACCAAGAAGGGAAAGAACGCCTTCCAGACAAATCCGACTTATGCAGCACACCTCTCTTTAAAGCCCTTCAGCATTTCTGATAGGAGTCTTCACCTTGTACATCAATCACCTTTAAAATCACAATACAAAAAAAGACTGCATCCGTTTTCAAGGAACGAATGCAGCCATATTCCCCATTATGCTTTTTTCAGGGATATTATCGGTATCAGGGTCATCATCAGCAGGAGTGCCGAGATGGTAAAAATGACTTGGACGGTCGTAATCTCAAGAAGCAATCCGACTCCCATGGATGAGAGACCGAATATCAGTGTCGTCAATGCACCTTGTGCAGCATAAACTTTTCCTATATCCTCATGTGACGCGGTTTCCTGCAAGCAGGTTTGCAGGATGATGGTTTTCACTTGGTCGAATGCACCGAAGATCACCGACAGGATCAGTGCCAGTAAGGCAGACTCATTCCAGGCAAAAATGAACGTCACCAGCGAGGTCATGACTATGCATAAAGGCAGCCAGACAGACCTCCTTCGTGAAAACAAGCCGTGCAGTTTGAAAACGAGATAAGATGCAATCACAAGGCCTGCGAAAAAGCTGCTGTTGATGAATCCCCACCAAGATTCATTACGATTCAGGACTATGTCTACATATAAATAAAGCACTGCAGCTATCCACACCGTTCCGGCCGCTGATTCCAAACCGTAAATATAAAAGATTTTCCTCAGCCGGCCATTACTCTTTACCTCAGACCAGCCTTCCCCGATTTGTTTCCACCACTGTTTCTTTTGCTGGAGTGTGGTACCCGGGATGACGGGCAGCTTCAGCATATAAAGTGTACTGACCAAAAACAGCAGGCTGACCAGCACGAACAAAAGGCTTTCATTCAAGAGGGCTAGCAGCAGTCCGCCGACGGCCCAGCTCGAAAACTGAATCGATTGATCAACAGTCGATAAAAAACCATTGGCCCCCATCAATTCCTCGCGTTTTACAATGAATGGGACATAGGCGTTCCTAGCAGGGAGTGCCCAGCCGTCCAAAAAGGATATCATGCTTGCAACCCCCAGATATACCCATACATTGCCGATCGAAAATAAAATGCACAGCAAAAAAAGAATAAGCAGCACCGTCTTCGCCAGCTGCGAATACGCAATCAAGGATTTCATTTGTGTCCGGTTCATTAAAAGCGGAGCTATGACACTGCTGATGAATCTGGAAAACGTAATGACAAGCGGCACCGCAGTCATAAATAAAGGTGACCCGGTAATCTTATGAATAAGGGAGATCAATGCCACGATGTATAAGATATCACCCATATTCGCAAGTGCCTGGCCGACCCAAAGATGCCGAAAAGATTTAGAAGCCATGTCTTTTCCTCCTTCTATTCAATTAGGGTAAAGGTAAAAGACAAATCACATTGGATGATGGCTCCCTTCTTTTAATAATTACATTCATTTTATCAAATAATTCTGAAGGCGGACACCTGAATCAGCCGATAATATTTACTCACGGCAGAAAAAATGCCGATAAACAGAAAAAAACTGACTCGGGGGCCGCGATAGAGTCAGTCATCTGTTCATTCATTTTTTCTCTTCTACAGCAATATTCAACGTCTTTTCATTAGTCAGGTCGTGAATTACCTTGACGACGACTGTTTTTTCCTGATTGTTTTCCTGTACAGTGAATTCAAAGTAATCAGCAAGTCTTTTTTCATCAAGTTTTTGACGCCCTTGGTATCGGTAGTCCTTCAATGGCTGTCCCGGATAATCTTCCTTCATGACTGCCGCGGCTATACGGCCGAACTTCGCATAATCGGAAGGCTGCGGCGGCTGTGCCCCGGCATTGCTTGGAAATAAAAGAAAGAGAACAGGAACCATCATCATCAATAACTTTCTCATATCATCACCTCTAAAGATTTCTTTCATTTAGACTCTTTTCGTATACTTTGTTGTTTCACAACCAAGAAAATACCTGAACTTGGGTATTTTCGAGTAATCCGTCCGTCTCTTGTTGAAGATTGAGTTCGAAAAGAGCACGTCCGCAAGCTGCAATCAAGTTACAAGCCTATTTACGAAAAGCAACAATCTTTTCGAAAACAGCCTCCATTTCTTAGGATGATGAAAAAAATCGAAACTCATTCACCCAATAGAAGGAAAGTCAATGAAGCAGGGAGTGCCAAGTTTTTCAGCGGAATTAATTATGGTTTCGTCACACAATAAGATTACCCCCTTCAGAAGGAGGGATATCAAAGTGAATAAAGTCGATTACGACCGGGCTCTGTACTACACACACCGCTCAGAATGGGACAACCTTCTCATCCTGATGGTAAGGACGAAAGATGACCTTCTTTCGAAGAGGATCGAACAATTCCTCCATGCCTATCACTTTTCTAAGGATTATACCGTTGTTGAACGGAGCCTTTACACATTATTGCGATATATTGAACATGCAAATTACACCTTCAGTGTCGAGCAACCACTCCAGGAAACATTTGCAGAGATGTAAACGAGAATTCCACCTAACCGCGCTGATTCAGCATTGCTGAATCAGCTTTTAGTATTTGGTTGATGAAGCGGAATTATGCCATAAAAAAGAAACCGGCGCTGCCGGTTTCCTTCACCTCTATCTATCGGCTGCAGTTTCAGACTTTACAATCTCCGCAGCCTTCACATAAATTTTCAATTCCCTTACCATATCATCCACCAGTTTTGCCGGATCATCCAGCAGGCCGTCATTGTCATAATCAAAACAATGAGGATCCAGAACCAGCTGTTTAGGGATGACATTTGCATAAACGCCCCTGGAAACGATTCTTAAGTTGTTCAGACAGTTGATTCCGCCTTTCCCTCCTCCTGCACATGAGAGAAGGGCCACCGGCTTATGGGCAAATTGTTCGCTGCTGAGGAAATCCAGGGCGTTTTTTAATGCTCCACTTATGCCGCTGTGATATTCCGGGGAAGCTAAAATGACTGCATCAGCGTTCTTCACTTTCTTCTTCAAGTCCTGTACGGATTGAAGTTCAGCCTGGTCCGGTTCCCCGGTATAAAGAGGCAGCATACCGTCACTGAGATCAATCACCTCCGCACCGTATGTCCTCCCAATATAGCGGGATGCTATTCCGGTGCGCCCCTTTTTTCTGGGACTGCCGTTGATAATCACAATGTTCATCATAAATTCGTCCTTTCTATTCAAGCAAGATTATGTTTCACGGCGTAAAGAGCCGCTTGAGTTCGATCGGATACTTCAAGCTTCGAGAATATATTGGAAATGTGGGTCTTTACCGTTTTTTCCGTGATGAACAGGCTTGAAGCAATTTCCTTATTACTTTTCCCCTTAGTCAACTCGGCCAAAACATCTTTTTCCCTTTTTGTAAGAGCATGGATTTTATGAGGAGGATCCTGTTTCGAAATCCTTGTCAGCAAGTGATTGGTTGCTTTCGGATGCAGGGAATTTTCCCCCGACAACAGCTTCCGGATACTTGCGACGAGCTCATCAGGTTCAATATCCTTTAATTGATATCCTGCAGCACCTGCTTCGATTGCAGGGATCACATGATTCTGATCGGAAAAACTGGTGAGCATCAGGATCTGGATGTCATTTCCATGCTTTTTTTTGATTTCCTTCGTTGCCTCGATCCCATCCATGACAGGCATCATTAGATCCATCAGAATAAGGTCAGGTTTCAAGCTTTCTGCCAATTGAACGGCTTCAGCGCCATTTTTTGCTTCCCCTGCGATTTCTATATCCTTTTGTGTTTTTAAAAAGAAGACAAGTCCCCTTCTCACTACATGATGATCATCTGCAATCAAAATCCGAATCGTCATACCCGGTCCTCCTAGTACGGAATTTCCACCGTCAATTTAGTTCCTTTTCTGAGGGCGCTTTCCATTTGAAACGTCCCGCCCAGGCTTTTCACACGCTCTTTCATGCTTTCGATCCCGATGGAAGGGAGCGGCTGCGCCTCGTCGTACTGAAAACCGTCCCCCTTATCCTGGATCAAAAGGGAAACTTTGTTGCCATCATCCCTAAGAAGATAGCGGATACTTTTTACGCCAGCATGCTTCTTACAGTTATTCAGTGCTTCCTGACTGACCCTCCAGAGGACCTCTTCCACTTTGGAGCTTAACGAAATGACGCCTTCCACTTTTGCTTCAAGAGTCAAGCCAAGCATATCGGAATATCCTTTAACGGCTTCCACCAGCCCGTTTTCCAGGCCGTGGGGCCGGAGCTGCCAGATCAGGGCCCTCATCTCCGATAATGCTTCCTGCGCAAGGGTCTGGACGGTTTGAAATGTTTCCTTCACTTGTTCCTCCGAAGTCATTTCCGCCCCTCCCCTTGCCGTAAGTGTAAGGGAGAATAATAACTGATTGACGGAATCATGAAGATCCCTCGCCAGCCTGTTCCGCTCGGCAAGAAGCGCGATTTCCTGTTCCTTTTTAGTCAGGGCGATCCGCTTGATGGCCGATCCTATTTGAAAAGCGACGGATTCCAGCAAAGCCAGTTCGTCCTTTGAAAAATGCGTTTTATCCGGTGCCGCAACATTCAGCAATCCGAAAGACTCATCGCCAGACTGAAGCGGGACTGTTGCGTGATAGGTGATACCGTCAGTTTCTCCCCTTTTTTCGTCGATGGCTTTTTCGATCCTTTGACATTCAATGATATTCGAAGCTTTTGTAAGCTTTCCTTTGCGGAATCGATTGACACACCAGCATCCGCCATTATGCATCAGTTCGCACCCATTATGCTCAAGCGATTCCGGAAGATTTTCATAAGAAGCAAGCTGATGCTTCCCGCCTTCCTCTATAAAAAAGATCCACCCCGTCGTAAAGCTGGTGCCTTTAATCAATTTTTTCAATGCCCCGTGGAGCATATCACACTGCTCCGTTTCATTATTCAAGAACTCGGCAATTTCTTTCAAAAGCTCGATGTTTGAAAGTGCCTCCTCATTCATCCCTGCATCGTCCTCTCTTGTCTCTTATTATCATTATACAGTTTTGGCCGGAATCCGATATTCTCAGAAAGAAGGAATTTTCCTCGGACTTTTGACTGAAAACATCCGTTCGTTGTTGATTTGACTGTTTTTTAAGTTTAGGGATGTGCGGTTTGTGCCACGGGGACAGGTCCCGTGACCGAGACATGGGTGATGAGTTGAAACCCATGGGGACATGTACTCTGACCCAGACGTGGATGATGGGGAGAGACCCATCGCGACAGCTGCACTGACCCATTTCGAATTAGGTTAAGGGCAAAATGAAATTGAGCAGGTCCCCCGATCACCGGTATCTGCCCTTTTCTGATGCATTTATCTCGTTTACTGACAAAATTTGTCCGTTTTTTATCTTAGAGTCTGTATTTTAATGGTCGCTGACAGGCTTTTATTAATTGAACGTGATGCCAGGAACCATTTATGATCCATTTCCGGAATTTATGATCCATTCCAGAAAAATATAATCCATTTTCCAATTATATGATCCTTTGATAATTATTCTAATCTGAAAAGGCACAGCACCGCGAAAGGTACCTGTCCCCCGCCTTTTTTTGGATTGAGAAAAGTGCTTTTATCTGCCAATCCAAACACTGCTTTCATCGACACCTATGGAAAAACCATTCAATCTCAGCTGCATGAAAAAAGGGGGAGCATCCGCCCCCCTCTTTTCATCGTTATGCTATTGGATAGTCCTGCGCAAACGGATGGATCTTGATTTCATCGATCAACATATGCTTCGGTGCCGAAGCCATATAGATGACTGATTTAGCGATGTCCTCCACTTTCAGCCAGTCTTCTTTCTCCGGCAGTCCCTGTTTCGAGTCTGCAAAGTACGTATCGACCATCCCCGGATTGATCGTTCCGACCCTGATTCCGTGTTCCCTCACTTCCTGGGCAAGCGAACCGCAGAAGCCCTGGACTGCATATTTGGTGGCCACATAAGCAGAACCATTCGGGATCGTATAACGGGCAACATCGGAAGAGATTGTAATGATCGTTCCGAATTTTTGTTCCTTCATATATGGCAGTACAGATTTTGAACAAAGGAAAACACCCTGTACGTTCACATCAAAAATGTTCTTCCATTCGTCTGCAGTTACTTCTTCAGTCGGTTTAAAGAACCCGACTCCGGCGTTATTGACTAAAATATCGATTTTTCCGTATGCAGAAATGGTTTCATCGACGATTTTTTTTACATCGCCTTCATTTGACACATCCGCTTGAATGGATATTACATGTTCAAATCCGTTTTCCTTAAGCTCCCCGGCTGTTGTATGTATGTCTTTGGAACTCCCAACAAGCGCGAGCTTCGTATTTTCTTTTGAAAACTGATGCGCGATTTCACGCCCTATCCCTCTTGAAGCTCCTGTTATGATTGCTACTTGATCCTTTAACATCCTGCATTCTCCTTTTCATCTAAGTTGTCAGCGGTCTATATGCACAGATTCCTTCCAGCAGCAGCTGCCCTTAAACAGGTCCGCCCCTCACTGCTTTTGTGCAGGAAGGAGCGGGCAAAGTTATGATTGAATGAGGCTTTCTACCTTATTCGTAAAATCTTCTGTCAGGGAAGCTAATTTCTTATCGCTTTCCTCCTGTGATTTGCCGATCACACTGAAGTAGAACTTGATTTTCGGTTCTGTACCGGATGGTCGGAGGCAGACCCAGGAGCCGTCTTCAAGGAAATATTTCAGGACATTCGATGCCGGCAGGGTAATGGCGGTTTTTGCTCCAGTGGCCAATTCCACTTTTTGCTGCGTTTGATAATCTTCTGCCGATACCACTTTAAGACCCGCCACTTCTGCAAGCGGCTCATCCCTGAACTTTTTCAGGATTGCCTGGATTTGCTCTGCACCTTCTTTTCCTTTCAGAGTCAGGCTCTTCAGCCCTTCCCGATAATAACCGTGCCGCTCATATAAATCATTTAGGACATCGTATAACGACTTTCCTTGGTTCTTATAATAGGCAGCTGCTTCTGCAGCCATCAAAACGGCCTGGACCGCGTCCTTATCACGGGCGAAATCACCGATCAGGTAGCCGTAGCTTTCTTCATATCCAAACAGGAATGTATATTCCCCGCTTTGTTCATACTGATTGATTTTCTCACCGATAAATTTGAATCCAGTGAGGACATCTTCTACGGAAGCCCCGTAATGTTCTGCCACTTCCCTCCCAAGCTCGGAGGTAACAATCGTTTTGAACACACGCCCGTTATCAGGGATCATGCCTTTTTCCTGTTTACGGGAAAGAATGTAATCCATGAGGACAGCCCCGGTCTGGTTACCGGTCAGCAGCACGTAATCCCCGTCGCTTCCTTTGACGGCAACCCCCAAACGGTCGGCGTCGGGGTCCGTTGCAATCAGGATATCGGCATCGATTTCCTTACCGTCACGGATGGCCAGTTCGAATGCTTCTTTATCCTCCGGGTTCGGAGATTTAACCGTTGAAAACTCCGGATCGGGCATAGCCTGTTCTTTGACGATTTGGATGTGTTCATACCCAAGTGCCCTCAGGCCTCTTTCTGCCACCTTCAGGGCTGTCCCGTGTAATGGGGAGAATACAATCTTTAAATCGACTTCCTTACTGATCTGAGGTGTTTCGGAAATGGAAATGAGGTGTTCGAGGTACGATTGATGGATTTCTTCCCCGATCATCTTGATCAATCCCTGTGACTTCAGCTCTTCTTCTGATTTCACTTCGATTTCAAGTTCATTTTCCACTTCATTCACTTTTCCGATCACGGCGTCTGCGATATGAGGGGGAAGCTGAGCCCCATCTTCACCGTATACCTTATAACCATTATATTCCGGCGGGTTGTGGCTCGCTGTCACCACGATACCGGAGAATGCGTTTAAATACCTGAGAGCAAAGGACAGCTCCGGTGTAGGAGCAAGTTCATCGAACACATAGGTTTGAATACCGCGGGTCGCAAGAGTCTTCGCTGCCTCCATTGCAAACTCGGGTGATTTATGACGCGAATCATAGGCGATTGCCACACCTCTTCTTTTCGCAGCATCCCCTTCCTGTTCAATAAAGCGTGCCAGACCTTCCGAGGCTTTGCGCACCGTATAGATATTCATGCGATTGGTCCCTGGGCCGATTTCCCCTCTCATTCCGCCCGTACCGAATTCAAGGTTTTTATAGAAAGCATCTTCCAATGCCTTTTCATCATCCTTCAATGAAACTAATTGTTCGTTGATTTCTTGATCGATATGTACATAGTCACTCCACTTTTTCCAAGCTGATTGCCAATTCATTGCGATCCCCTCCTAAAGCTGTATAATAAATAATTCTATGTGAGATACCCGGATTCCTTTTAAAACCTTCCGTCACATTCCGACAGGATGTAACCGTTCTTATTTTAGCATAATATCGCTTTTGTGCATGCAGAAAAAAGTAGAGTCTTGTACAATCTTAAAACGATTTTAAGTTTCTGTCCTTTACTCTGCTAATGATACCCGTGGAAGACTACGCTTTCGGCGGGTAGCTCAGGGCCTCCTCGTCACACTCGTTGCTGCGGGCAGGAAAAGCGGAGGGTCTTTGCCCAGATGCGGGTGGCATAAGCCGAATCGGGCACGTGGGCGCTCTTGGCCTTCTTGGAGATTCGACTTATGACCTCGAGCCTTTAGCTGCACTTCCCGCAGGAGTCTTCGCCTTGCACTCCAATCAATCGCTTGAAACATCCGTAATATAGGAACTTTACGCATACTTTTTATGGCACAAAGAAAATACTGGACTTTCGGTCTTCTTGTGCAACTGTTGAACTTGAGTTGTAATAGCACTGCCAAAAGCTATTCTCAGTCTACAGGCCAACTGATGAAAAGCAACAGCCATAAAAACAAAAAACCCGAACTAAATTGCCGGCAGGCGAATTAGTTCGGGTTCACGTTAGGCTAAAACAGATTGGGCCCAGCCTCTTGTTCTATCTTATTTCTTATTTCTTATTTCTTATAGTTTACACCGTAAACGTCGTGGCGGCGGTCTTTGAGCTGGCGCACTGTACCGGATTGGCGCTGGCGGCGGAGCACTTCCAGATCGACATCCCCGATCATGACCATCTCGATGTTCGGGTTCGTCTCCCCGACGATTCCGTCACGGGCAAACTCAAAGTCGGACGGTGCAAAGATTCCTGATTGGGCATATTGGATATCCATATTCTCCGTCTGCGGCAGATTTCCGACCGTACCGGATATGACCGTGTAGATCTGGTTTTCAACTGCGCGTGCCTGTGCACAGTACCGTACTCGCAGATAGCCTTGGCGGTCTTCCGTACAGAACGGCGTGAAGATGATCTTGGCCCCTTTGTCCGTTGCAATGCGGGCAAGCTCGGGGAATTCGATGTCATAACAGATCTGAATGGCAATCTTCCCGCAGTCTGTATCGAACACCCTCACTGAATCTCCGGGGCTGATCCCCCACCATTTTCGCTCATTCGGAGTGATATGGATCTTATACTGTTTCTCGATCGTCCCGTCACGGCGGAACAGATAGGCGATATTATAGATTTCGTCATCCTCTTCTTTCACAAAATGGGATCCGCCGATGATATTGACATTGTAGCGGACCGCCAAGTCTGTAAAGAGTTCGATGTACTCTTCCGTGAAATCAGTCAGCTTCCTCACCGCAAGGCTTGGTGATTTAATGTTTAAGAAAGACATGAGCTGGGTGGTGAAAATCTCAGGGAAGACTACGAAATCTGATTTCGCATCCGATGCTACATCGGTAAAATACTCCACCTGATTCGCAAATTCTTCAAAAGAGTTGATCTTGCGCATCATATACTGCACGACGCAGATCCGCACAGGATAGCTTGTTTTAAAATGGCGCTTGCTTGATGGCCGGTAATCGACGTTGTTCCATTCCATCAACGTTGCATATTTTTGCGATCTCTTGTCATCAGGAAGGTAGTTCGGATTGATCCTCATCAGCGTAAATCCATTAAGCAGCTGGAAAGAAAGGACAGGGTCGTAAATTTTGTGGCGTCCTACAGCATCCACATATTCCCTCGGTGACATTTCGTCCGAGTGCTTGTAGTAATTCGGGATCCTCCCCCCGATGATGATGCTCTTTAAATTCCATTGACGGGCAAGGTCCTTCCGCGCTTCATAGAGGCGGTGTCCGACTTTCATCCTTCTGTAATCAGGGTGGACCATCACTTCTATTCCGTAGAGGTTGTAGCCGTCGGGATTATGGTTGGTTATGTAACCGTTGTCCGTTACATCATCCCATGTATGACGGTCATCATACTCATCGAAATTGATGATCAAACTTGAGCAGGAGCCGATGATATCACCATCGAGTTCCGCCACAAGCTGCCCGTCGGGAAATACGTCCAAATGACTCTCAAGGTGTCCCGCCTTCCACGGCTCCATGCCGGGAAAACAGACCTCCTGCATCTTGATTATATGTTGAATGTCCTTATGCTCCATAGGACGTATGATCATTTTCTTCTCAAATTGGGATAAATCCAGTTTTTCTGCCATATTAATCACTCCTTCAGTACGCTGTTGGTATACCTTTATCATGTGCGCGGGAAACGAAGTTCATAAGTCCTTGCTCACAAAGTTTGCAAGTCCTTGCAAACAAAGTTCATTCACACCTTTCATTTTACCAAAAGGCTGAATCAATATAGAAGGATTTTGAATCATGTAAGCGCAAAAGATTTGCCCAAATAGATCATTCCACTTACTATATAAAATGGGGGTATACACACTAATCGAATATATACGCGGAACGGAAACTTTTTCAACAGATATGGAGCATTTACCGTTATAATAGTAGAAAATATGTTAAGAAAGGAAATCCTTATGAACAAGAAAGCAGATTCCCTCCTTTTCACAGGATGGGCAGCATCACTCGTCGCAACTCTGGGCAGCTTGTTTTTTTCTGAAGTGATGAAGTATGAACCATGTGAGTTATGCTGGTATCAGCGGATCCTTATGTACCCCATGGTCATTCTCTTAGGGGTGGCATATGTGCGCAAAGACTTCAAGGCGGCATTATATTCTTTGATACTTTCAGGGATCGGACTTGCAGTCTCCCTTTATCATTATTCGCTGCAAAAACTATCGTTCCTATCAGAAACCGCCCCGTCATGCGGCCGTGTACCATGTACAGGAGAATACATAAACTGGATGGGGTTCATCACGATTCCATTCCTCGCACTGACAGGGTTTATCATCATTTTCATCTCAAGCCTGTTAACGCTTAAAGCAATCAAGGAGGACCAGTAAATTGAAGAAAATCATCATATTCTTGGCCATTGTCGTCGGTCTTTTTGCGGCAATCGCCATCGTGACCAACGTTCAGAACAGTCAAAAAGCAGAAGGAAATAAGTTTAAGAAAGATGACCTCGACCCTGCAACAGTAGATCTTCTGGATGACCCAAACTATCAGAATGTCATCCTTCCTGAAGAGCTTGAAAAGAAGCTCGGGGATAAAGAAGATGTAACGGTGTATTTTTACAGCTCCACCTGTCCTCACTGTAAGAAGACGACCCCGATGCTCGCCCCGCTTGCAAAAGATATGGGAGTCGACATGGTGCAATACAATGTACTTGAATTCGAACAGGGCTGGACGGATTATCAAATCGAAGCCACCCCTACCCTCGTCCATTACGAAAACGGTAAAGAAGTGGAGCGCCTAGTCGGAAGCCAGCCTGAAGAGGTCTACAAGAGTTTCTTTGAGAAAAATGTAAAAGAATAAACATTATAATAAAGCCCGTCCCTCACTACTTTAAAGCGATGAGGGACGGGCTGTTTTTCAAAAAAATAGGGACCGACGCCGCCGTCAATCCCATCAATGAGGAGGAATTTCAAGAGAAGATACGCTGTATCCTCAAATAAAATTAATTACTTGATATATTCCCCGCCTGAACGTATATAAAACGTATTTATCCAATTTTCTGAACCATCACTAAATTAACAGCTGGTTGGCGGCCTTTGAATAAACGCTTAATGAATGTCTGCATTCAGATTCTTCAGTGAATTGATCGAACGACAACGGAAAAAAGAGGCCGAACCCCTGGAGGATCTGCACATTATGATAGAACATTTCCTCGTAAACCTCATTCCTCACACCGCATTCAACAATCGATATCAGCGTCTGGAGACAGGAAATCACCTGAAACGCTTCCTTCAATGTCCCGCAGTATTCAAAGTTTCTATTCGCCGTATGTAAGATTTCCATGTCTTCAAATTGCTCAATTTCTTCGTCTGTGAAATAATCAGGGAAAATAGTACAATACATATGATTGATTAATTCCTGGATTTTCGTATCCTGTTCATGTGTTGATGCCAGTAAAACCTTCACCATCATAACCCACCTTTGTAATGCTTGTAATCTCTCTGTAATGGATACATCTAGGATAACATAGATAACTACCCTCAAGTGTGGTAATTATACCCATGAATTTGGTAAAACAGGTGATGAATTGGGATTAAATACCCACAAGCGTATAAGATTTTTGTCAGTTAAAGGAGCTTTTTGATGAAAACAATGAGAAAAGGTTCACTCTTCCAACTTGTGATCCCACCCAATTGGAAAAATGTAACGATAGAGCACATCCTTAAGGAGGAGTGGCAGGCACCCAAAAAGCTTATACATTCCATGAGGATGAATAAAGATATAAAAATAAACGGAATAGAATTTCCATGGAATAAACCATTGACCCCTGGCGACACTTTGGAGTTGGACCTGTTCAAGAAAACGGATTACGATGTCCCGGGTGTTTATGGTGATCTCCAGGTCTTATACGAAGACGATCATCTCATTGTCGTCAATAAACCAGCCGGAATGGATACCCACCCAAACGGACCGCAGGATACTGATACACTTACAAATCTCATCGCTTTCCATTTTCAGTCGAAAGGGGAAAGCTGCCGAGTCATGCATATACACCGGCTCGACCGCGATACATCAGGAGCCGTCATTTTTGCCAAGCATCCCCTTGCCAAAGCGATACTGGACAGGCTTCTGATTGAGCGCAAAGTGAAAAGAACCTACCTTGCACTGGTACACGGCAGGCTTAAACAAAAGAAAGGCACCATATCTGAACCAATCGGGCGCGACCGTCATCATAATACAAGAAGAAGGGTCTCCTCTTCCGGCCAGAAAGCCGTCACTCATTATAAAGTATTAGAATTCCACGAAAATATGACTCTTGTGGAAGTGGTACTCGATACAGGACGGACCCACCAGATCCGGGTTCATATGAGTCACATCGGGCACCCTTTGGCCGGTGATACCCTGTACGGTGGCACACTTGTGTTTCAGCGTCAGGCACTGCACGCCGCAAGGATCACATTCCCCCACCCATTGACGGGCGAGTGGATAGAGTGTGAGGCGGAATGTTTGGATGATATCGGATTGAATAGATGAATGGGTTGAATGGGCCGCTGCGTTCTGCAGCGGTTTTTTATAGAGGATAGAGGAATGGTCTTAAAATGGCGGGGTTCATCAGGGGATATATCGAATAATCATTGTGAAAAAATCATTTATCAACGATTTTCGAGAGTTATCAACGAGAATATTCAGTTACCAACGTTTTTAAGAATTATCAACAAAAAGTTCCTTCACCTATGATTTTTCGAATTCTTCAGCAAAATCGACAACTTCGACTCAATATAATACAGACGACAAAAAAGCACCGCGGCACTGCCAGCCGGGTGCTTTTCATTTTACTTACTTCAATCCGTTCTTAATCGCTTCAGCTACTTGGATGGTACGGCGTGTCTGGTGTTTTACGGCAGGTTCGACGCTTTCGACCATATTGCCTTCCTGATCAACCGTTACACTTGTTCCGTAAGGGTTGCCTCCTGTAGCAAACGATGACTCATCTGTATATCCAGGTGCTGCAATAATCGCACCCCAGTGCATCATTGTCGTATAAAGGGCCAAAACCGTCTGCTCCTGGCCGCCGTGTGAGTTGCTTGCTGAAGAGGTCGCACTGACGACTTTGTTTGCCAGTTTCCCTTGGAACCAAAGTCCTCCGGTTGTATCCAGGAAAGATTTCACCTGGGACGGGACATTGCCGAATCGGGTCGGGACATTGAAAAGAAATGCATCTGCCCATTCCAGATCATCAAGAGTCACTGTCGGAACCGTGTCTTTTGTTTCGTTGTAGTGTTTTTCCCAGGCTGGATTCGAAGCGATCGCCGCCTCAGGTGCAGTCTCCTGAAAGCGAAGCAATTTCACTTCCGCTCCCGCTTCCTTTGCAGCTTCTTCAGCCCATTTGGCCATTTGATAGTTCGTCCCTGTTGAACTGTAGTACATGATTGCTAATTTTACATTTGACATACTCGAAATCTCTCCTTTAAACAAAGATATTTGTTCAGGTCATACTAAAAATTTCCTATTTACTGTCTTCCCAATGAAATCACAAATAAAACGTTTTAAATTACTTCAAGTTAATAAATCTTTAATTTGAGACATTGAATAAAAAATATATCACTCAATATCTCAGTTGTATTTATTTTGATTTCGAGATAATTGTATATCACTTTGATCACCCCTGTCAACATAAAAAATATAAATAGTCAGAAAAATGGCCCATCCCCCTATAAACAAGGACGGGCCTTCATTTTAAAAATCGAAATTGTCCGGATCCGGACCGAAACGTTCATTTTGGTTCAAGTCATTGATTTTATTCATTTCGTCTGCTGAAAGTTCAAAATTGAATAAATCAGCGTTTTCTTTAATGCGGCTTGAATGTACCGATTTAGGGATGATCACGACATCGTTTTGAAGATGCCATCGCAGGATGACCTGTGCGGAAGATTTTCCGTGGTTTTCAGCAATTTGCTTTAAAGCCGGTTCATCCAGCACTTTCCCCCGCGCAATCGGAGACCATGCCTCCACTGCGATATTCTCTTCCTGACAGAAAGCCTTGAGTTGTTCCTGACTCAAACGCGGATGGCATTCTATCTGGTTGATCACAGGTTTTTCATTGCTGCTGTTCATCAAATCCTCCAGATGATGCTGATGGAAGTTGCTCACTCCGATTGATTTCACAAGGCCTTCACTGTGAAGTCTTTCAAGTGCTTTCCACGTATCCTTGTATTTCCCTTCAACCGGCCAGTGGATCAAGTACAGATCCATATAGTCCATATCCAGTTTCTTCAGGCTCGTTTCGAATGCTTTCAAAGTCGAATCGTACCCCTGATCAGTGTTCCAGACCTTAGAGGTGATGAATAAATCTTTGCGGTTGGCGCCGCTTTCCTTTACTCCATGACCGACACTTTCTTCATTCTCATAAACAGCTGCCGTATCAATAGAAAGATAGCCTGTTTCAATTGCAGACTTTACCGCCTCAACCGTTTCACGGGGATCTTTCATTTGGTAAACACCAAGTCCGACGTACGGAATTTCGATTCCATTATGTAACGTCTTCTTGCTTTGAAGATTTTTCAACATAGTGCATCCCTCCTTTCTATATTTTACAAAACCCATTGGGGAGAACGCGAATATTATGATTTCACTTTCCATTTTCAAGTAATTTTCCCCATACAAAAAGCCCTTCCCCAGTGCATCCCGGAGAAAGGCATTCATTTCTTATCGGTTGATGAATTGGTCCATGGTTTTCCCGATGAAGGAAAGTCGGTGAAGCGGCCGGGTCATGGCGACGTACTGAAGCTTGATATCCAGTTCATTCCCACTGCTGAACACCTCATCGATGACGGTGATCATCACCACATCGAATTCCAGTCCCTTTGATAAATAAGAAGGTACAACGACGATCCTGTCCTTTGGAATCGATTCCTGCTCTTCCAACAGCTTCATTTTCCCAGGCATTTTCTCATCGAGTTTTTTGTAGATCTGCCTGCAGTCTTTCATGCTCTTCCCGATGACCGCAAACGTCTGGAATCCTTCTTCCTTACCCTTGGCCACAATGCCGCCGATGATTCCAGCCAGTTCATCCTCCTCTTCATAAATGAATGAGCGGGGGGCCTCCCCATGCCTGACAACCGGATTCACCTTTGGAAATTCATTTGGAAGCAGACTCAATAGCGTATTCGCTTCTTCCATTATTTCGATAGTGGTCCGGTAGCTTTTTTGAAGCTCAGTATATGTAGCTCTCGGAAACACATCCCTGTAGACCGGATCCCATGCCTGCAGCCCCCTGTAGGAGTGAATCCCCTGTGCAAGATCCCCAACAAGGGTGAACATATCGGTCTCCAGAGCCCTTTTCAGCGCATAAAGCTGCATATAGCTGTAGTCCTGAGCTTCATCTATCACAATGTTCTTGGCCTTATAGAACTTATCGATCCCGAACAAGTGGGTCTGCAAGTACAGAAGGGGAGCCAGATCCTCCACTTCGTATTTTTTCTTCATTAAAAGGCCCATCGTATAGAAGCACAAATCCTCCGCCTGTTGCAGATCCAGCTCTCCCCGGGAATATTCAACCAGCTGTTCAGGATCTGAAAACAGTTCGGAATAATACTGCTCAAGCGTTTTCTTTTCAAATTGTTTCATATATTGTGTAACGCTCGTTCTAACAGCCTTCTTCACTTCTTCAAGCCGCTCAGCTTTTTTATCCAGTGCCTTCGATATATATTCCCTGCGGTTTCCGGCATGAGCACGCTGATAGAGTGCTTTCTCGATCTTCTCGTCGAAAAAAGTCTCCACCTTCTCAATCATTTGTTTCTTATTTGATCGCACATAGCCCTGCAGCAGGGATTTCAGCTTCTCAATCCGGCGGTAAACCGGCATATATGTGTACTCTTCTTTGAAAAGGTGGGTGAATTTCTTGGCGGTGTAAAGTTTATATTTATCTACATAAAAATCCCGGGATGGATAAAATCTTTTCTCAATTTCTTCAATATAGTGATCCAGGATCTTTCTGAATGACTTTGAACCCTTGAATCCTGAGATCCAAGAAGCTTTTTTGACCTCAGCTTCATGATTCCTCTCAATCAGCCTGATCAGCTTGTCATCTTCGACGAGCTTCAATTTCTTTTCAAGGCAGGTCATCACATAATCGGAAAAGGTCGTCTGCCTCACTTTTTCCACCCCAAGCTCCGGCAGGGCTTCCGATATGTAATCGATGAACAGATTACTCGGCGCAAGGATCATCAGCTGTCTGGGGTCGAAATGCTGTTTGTAATTATAAATAAAGTAGGAAATCCGGTGGAGGGCAATCGTCGTTTTCCCGCTTCCTGCCGCGCCCTGAACGATGATCGGCCTGTTCAGATCGGCCCGGATGATCCGGTTCTGTTCTTCCTGGATGGTGGAAATGATTTCAGTCAGCCGGTTGCTTGAACTCTTAGCCAATGAATCCTGCAGAAGTTCGTCAGTTGTAGTCAGGTCTATGTCCCTTATTTCTTCAAGCTGGCCGTCTTCTATCATATACTGGCGTTTTAAGGAAAGGTCGCCTTCGTAGGTTTCTCCCTCCGCATCATAGGACACATCGCCGATCCTGCCTTCATAGTAAAGATTTGCAATCGGGGAGCGCCAGTCAACAATGATTTGTTCCTGGTTTTCACGCTGATACAGGGAAGTCTTTCCAATATAATGCTTTTCTGTCCTGTCCGACCCGCCGGTCTTAAAATCGATCCGGGCGAAGTATGGCTTGTTCTTCGCTTTAAGGAGGGATTCCAATTCTTCTTTGGACATTTCAAAAAAGCTCGAGTTGGTGAGAATGTCGATATAGGCCGCACTGGATTCTCCCCAGTCAACATCCCCGAAGGCTTTCTCCATATTCTCTTTATACTTCTCTTTGCTTGACTGCGATGTTTCAATCACCACGTCAATATACCTTTTAGTGAATTCAAGTCGTTCTGATTCGTTGGGGAAATCCGGGTGCAGTGCTGATTCCTTCGTCATAGCTTTCTCCTTTCAAAAATGGTTTTGCGCAATGGAGAAAAAACGTCTTACTCAAACCCCCGGGGTAACGACTCCCGAGCGGTTTGACACGTTCAATGAGACACATCGAAATCTGTATAAATTATGTAGGCGTTTGGGAGCAGAAATATATATTATCAGATAAATGGGAAAGTTTCAATACGAAATGCGGAAGGGCTTTGGTCAGAGGCGGGTGGCATAAGACGAACCGGACATGAAGGCGTTCTTTGCCTTCCTGACCGGTTTGGCTTATGACATGTGCCTCTAAGCCCTGCAGCTGGACAATAAGAAATGCGGAGGCGGCTCGTTTAGAGGCGACAAGCATAAGATGAATGGGCCGGGAAGGCGTTCTTTGCCTTCTTGGACCATTTAGTTTATGACCTTGAGCCTCTAGCCGCCGGAGCTGGACAATACGAAATGCGGAGGGGCTTTGGTCAGAGGCGGGTGGCATAAGACGGACCGGACATGAAGGCGTTCTTTGCCTTCCTGACCGGTTTGGCTTATGACATGTGCCTCTAAGCCCTGCAGCTGGACAATACGAAATGCGGAGGCGGCTCGTTTAGAGGCGACAAGCATAAGGCGGACATGCCGGTAATGCGTTTTTTGCCGTTTTGGCCATTCTAGTTGTAGGATCTGGACGTTACCAATTGCTGAGGGGCTCGTTAAGAGGGGGAAAAGGTGGAAGATACCAGGATTCAGCGCGCCGGATGGCGCCAGAGGCAGCTGAAACTGGATTTAGGCGGGGCGAAATTCAGGAATCTTCGAATTTAGGACCGGAATCTTTTAATTTTGACAAGTAATCTTTTAATTTCAACCTTTAATCTTCGAATTCTGCCCTATAATCTTTTAATTTTAAAATTAATTCCGTCACTTGGTACAAAATACCAAAACCACCCCTCTGCCGTACCCGCCCCTCCCCAAAAATGGATTAAGCGCCACCTGCACGTCCTCCCAAAACCACATAAAAAGCCCCTCCACCAAGAGGGGCACCATCATATCATATCAAATCTTATCCAACTCACGTCCAAGATACTTTGCAAGCTCCAGCATCCCGTACTTACCGGCAGCTGCTTCGGCATCTTTGTTATAATTCGTGTTCGTGTTTACATCATATGTGTAAATCACACCCGCGGCGTCTTTTATGAATTCGATCCCTGCAACGT
Organism: Bacillus sp. BKU_1; assembly: GCA_051294195.1. Taxonomy (GTDB): domain Bacteria; phylum Bacillota; class Bacilli; order Bacillales; family Bacillaceae_B; genus Rossellomorea. The sequence goes on from CP193985.1 coordinate 1,835,037, forward strand.
CAATCCTGTTTTCTTGGAGAAAGGCTTGATATTCTTCAATGATAGCTTCATCGAATCCGTCGATCACCTGGAACTTCGGTGCCTCTTCCTGCTCCCCGGCAGGGCAGAACAGGTCATCGATCTGGCAGGCATCCGCCGGGCATAGTTCAAAGCCTTCGGAGGTGTCCACCCTTACAGCGTATAGAAACTTCCCTCCGATGAATTCGCATCTGGTGATTGAAGCATCAGGTGATTGGATGTATTCCTGAATCAGGGTTGTACCGTCCAACGGTTCTTCAAAAGAGTCACTGTAGACATATTCCTTCAACGCATTAACGGAATGGAATAACTGCACTCCCAGACCTTTTCCTGCACGGTTATGTTTTGTGATGAAAGATGGTTTGTCCAGTTTTTCGGCTGCCTGGATGATTTGGTCCTTCCCTACTGCAGCGATCGTTTTAGGCGTCTTGATTCCAGACGCATTCAAAGCCATATATTGATTCACTTTACTGACTTCAAGACGGAGTGCGCGCGTACCATTCAGAACTTTTCGGTCATGCCGCTCAAGCCAGGACAGGACACTTTCCGTCAGCTCGGGGGCATAGCGGTGATTACGTGTATGGGAGGAAGCGCTGATCCTGTTATAGAAGATTCCTTCCGGAGGGGCTTCCGTCAGGTCAACAGTCCCCTGATCAAGGAACCACTCTTCATAGGGCAGATTCAGTTCATCTAAACGGCCGGTCAAATGCATGGTCCATTCACTGTTTTCATGAATCACATGAATTTTTTTCAAAATGATTCCCTCTCTTTATGATTCCGACTTAAATACAAAGTAATCCTACTATGAAAGTAGGATTACTGTCAAAATCTTTGTTCATTTGTCATTTCTCTTATTTTTGAAGAGAATCTTCATACCGCTTTTCGTGATGGGCGGCTGCAGCGGGTCCTTCAACAGCAGGGGCTCATCGATCCGGTCAAATTTTAGCAGATCCCTTATTTCCTGAAGCACTTCCAGGTTGGTCGTCTGCTTTACCGTGTATTGCTCATCGCCACCCTTCAGGCGGTTGAAAACTTTGATCATGAAGAAAATACTGGCAGCAACGAGGAGAAAATCGACTGTGGTTTGAATGAACTTTCCTATTTCGATCACCTCGGCTTTCTCTCTCAAGTTTAGTTTCAAAATCCACGCCGCCAAATAAGATACCGACAATCGGCATTACGATATCTTCCACCAGGGATTCTGCAATCTTACCAAATGCCGCACCAGTAATAACCGCTATCGCAAGGTCAAAAACCTTCCCCCCGGAAATGAACTGCATAAATTCTCTCCACATCATCCCTTCACTTGCCGTTTCATTATTAAATCATATGGCAGAAATCAGGAAGGTATGAGGACATTCAAATTTTTCATCGATTACCAATAAAAAGGCCGATCCCAAAAAGGACCGGCTCCGTTCATCAATACTCTACATAATATACTTTCTTACAATCGCAAAAAGAAGGAACAAGGCAACAACGAACATGACGATGACCAGGATCTTTTCTTCTTTATTACCAAGCATTGCGAATCGCCTCCCTGCATAATACCTTTTACCAAGTGTAATATAGTTTTCACTTTGATTCAGCCGGCAACACTTTTTACACTGATTTTCGTCCAAACAATGTGGTTTCAAGGATGACCGGGGAAGAAGGACCTTCTTTTACAAACAATTTGAATGCTTCCTCACCCAGCTGTCTGACCGGCACCTCAAAGGAAGTGATATCGAACACTTCTGATATGGGATGATTGTCAAAGCTTAAGATTGCCAGATCCCCGGGTATGGAGATGCCTCTCCTCCCTGCTTGAGATACGATACCTGCCGAAACTTGATCGCTTGTGACGATGAGGGCTGACGGCTTCTCATCCAGGGACTCCCACTGTCCCAACACTTCCCTTCCGTCCTGAAGGCTGATGCAGTCATTAAAAATCCATCCGTCACGTATCTTGTCCCCTGCCGCTTCTGCACCATCATAAAATCCCCGTATCCTCTCCTCGCTATTTGTCCCGAACGTACGGTGAATACAGAGCCCAATGTCCTTATGGCCTTTTGAATGGAGGTGATCCATTGCGGTTCGGACCGCTTCATAATGGTTGATGAACACTTTTTTGTCCACACTAGAAAGATTTTCACAGAAAACGACATTGGTCCCTTCGATGAATGGATGCAGCGCATCAAGGGAATTCGCCCTCGATGCAAGGATCAGGCCATCCACCTCCTTCATCTTCAATCGGTGAAATGCATCAAGTTCGGCCTCTTTTTCATAATCTGTCTGAAAAATCTTGAGGTGGTAGCTGTGTTTCAATGCTTCTCCGGCAATCCCCTGCAGTACTTCACCAAAATACGGCAGATTCAAAAAAGGAATCACCACCCCTATGCAATATGTTTTCCCTTTTGATAAGTGGACGGCATTCGCATTCTTTATGTAGTTCAATTCTTCTACAGCTGCCAAAACCCTGCGTCGTTTTTCTTCGCGGACGTAAGGATGTTCGTTCAAGACCCTCGAGACGGTTGAAACCGAGACACCGGCGAGACGGGCAATTTCACGGATATTAGTCATAACCCATTCTCCTTTAGTAAGGATAAAATTTTTCTCTTCTAAGCGCTTGCTCTGAAACGCGTTTCACAGATTATAGTCAAGATAAGGTTAACCCATTCACAAAATGAACTGCAAGGAGGATCCGCTATGCTGGGTATTTTTTATCTTCCCATTCTTTGTCTCATCATTATTGGAGGCAGCTGGCTGGCACTTGAGCCCATTGATTTCTTTACAAGCACGGATGCAGATGACCCTTTTGATTCATTGTTTCATTAAAATTGCAGTTTCTATCAAATAATAGTCTTAAAAAAATACATTGTGGAAATGTGGAGGGTGATTCTCATCGCTTGACGCCAAAAAGTGCGTCCGTTATAGTTGTCATGTTATCAGACACTTACAAAAAGTAAGCAGCATCCCTGAATTACAGTTTTTCTTACATCAAGGAGGCATGAACATGACAGATTTCTTTCAAGTGGCGGAAGAACGCCGCTCTACAAAAGTGTATAACCCTGAGGTGGAAATTCCGCGTGAAGAATTGGTAGAGATTCTTCAGGTTGCAGGAAAAGCACCTTCAGCCTGGAATCTTCAGCATTGGCAATTTCTTGTATTCGATCGTAAAGAAGTCCAGGAACGCCTGCTTCCGATTGCGTACAATCAGCAGCAAGTCGTTGATGCTTCTGCGGTTGTCGCAGTCCTAGGCGATCTTGAGGCAGATAAAAAGATCGATCCGGTCCTTGATCCTTCGATAGAAAATGGAGAAATGACACCAGAATTGAAGGATATCCTCTCCAAGCAGATCAAAGGAGCATACAGCCGGGACCTTTATCCAAGGGACGCTGCGTTCAGCAATGCCTCTCTTGCAGCCATGCAGTTGATGCTTGCAGCCAAGGCAAAAGGGTGGGATACTTGTCCGATCGGGGGCTTCAACCCATCTGCTCTCGTATCTGAATTCAATGTTTCCGATCGATATTTGCCGATCATGCTGATCACCATCGGCAAACCTCTGAAGGAAGCACGAAAAACAGACCGGCTGGATATACGCAATCTGATCGACTGGGCGGAATAAACGGCAAAGCCGCATCGCAATGGCAGCGATGCGGCTCTTTTTTATATATTCAATAAATCCTTCGTTACCCTCTGGATGATTTCCGGCAGCACGGAGAAAGTATAGGGTTTATAGACACGTTCCGTGCACTGATGACCGTCTTTTCCATAGACGCCGATATTGATGGAAGGGATGTTCAGTTTCCGGATTGTTTCGATCGGGACAGGATAGAGATCGTCAATCATCGGCAGATTCTTCGTGATGACCTCGATATCTTCATCATCCTCATGCAGGGACAGAAAACTTCCGTCTGCAAGATAAGGGAAAAAGCGTTTTACCACGAATTCTTCCCCTGTCTCACGTGAAATTTGATTCAGACAGCCCTCCAGGATATCCTTCACTTTCTTACCATACTCATTTTCTTCATTTAAATAGTTATGCGGCAGAAATGGCGGAGCGAAGAAAATGATGACTCTCGGGGTCCGGTCCGGATCGAGAAGCTGAAGCGCTTCAACCATTTTGTAAGCGATCGTCCGCCGGTCACACCCTTCATGCCTGCGATAAACTTCCTCCATGACCGGATCCGGGTCAAGCCCCCGCTCTTTCAGCCAGAAAATATATTGCCGGAGCGTCAGCACGTCCACATGCCAGGACAGTTCCCGTTCAGGAAAGCCGTGGTAGCTGCGGTAGTTCTCGTACTGTTCCCTGCTCTTCATTTCAAGCTGCCCCACCGCTTTTATGGCTGCTTTTTTCATAACGTATAAAACGTCCCTGGCCGTTTTTTCATAAACAAAGTAGTTGAAATAAATCGACGTACTTAGAGGTGTCTGCACATTATATGAAGTCTTATCGTCTTTAAAATAAAGACAGGACGGCGGGAGGGTGAATTCACCCGGGATTTTCTCGACAAAATCAAGATTCTGATTGATTTCCAAGTTGATCTTAGAAGCGATTGCAGTAGGGTCGATCGATGTCAATACGTCACCGACATGCGCTTCCCTTCCATAAATGTAGAAGCCGGGCAGAAATTTACCCGCTGCCCCGGTGTATATATATCTCTTGCAATCCCCATCATATATAGGTGAAATGAAATCGGTATTGACGGCCGCCAGATAGTCAAAGCCTTCTCCCTTCAGCCTGTCGAGTTCGGAGAGGGCAGCAATCAGTCCGGCATGCTCACTTTCCTCATCTCCATTGAAAAGGAACAATAAGTTCCCTTGAGGCCTCTTCTTTTGTTCAGTAAAATACAGCAGGTTGGCGAGGTGGACGGCGATCCCGCTTTGCATATCAAGCGAACCCCTTCCGAACAGCCAATCGCCTGAGAGTGCATCTTCCCTTACTTTGTCTTCCCCTTCATAATCCATAAAAAATTTCTGGAGGAAGTCGGGATCATGGGCCATTTCCTGCAATGCCCCGTAATCATCCGTGCCGACTGTGTCATAATGGGCATGGAATAATAAAGTCTTTGCCGATTCCCCTTCGAGGAGTGCAAAGACATTCTGCCTGCCGATCCCGTCATTTGGGACCTTTTGCATCCAGACTTTGTCATGGTGCTTCTGGAAATAAGGAAATGACCGGACGAGATCATATATATATTGAGCTTTCCTGCTTTCTCCGGATGTTCCATTGTAACTTTCAAGAGCGACTAGTGATCGTGTGATGAGTTCGATCTGTTCGGAGATCGATTTGTTTTGTAATTTCATATACACGTTAACACCGCTCCTTTCCCTTCAATTTAATCTCTGTAATTGGGACCATCTTATCGAAAAAGCCATTTGTTTGGAAGGGGTTTCAAAATAATTTTTTTACTCTTTTTGAAGTAAACTATTGAATTTCACCCTAATACCGAATATTATATTATTTGTGTGTTTTTAATGTTCGTTTTTTATGGAGGTATTAACATGTTTAAACTACAAGAGAACGGCACTACCCCTAAAACTGAAATACTGGCGGGTTTGACGACGTTCTTGACCATGGTATATATCGTGATCGTCAATCCGATCATTCTGGCTGATGCCGGTGTACCGTTTGATCAGGTATTCCTGGCTACAATTATTTCAGCCGTCGCAGGTACGCTGTGGATGGCGTTATTTGCAAACTACCCGATTGCGATTGCTCCCGGTATGGGATTGAATGCTTATTTTACTTATTCGGTTGTCGGAGCCAATGACGATATTTCTTATGTGGTGGCATTTTCTGCAGTATTTGTTGCAGGTATCATTTTTGTCATCCTTTCATTGACCCCTTTCCGCGCTAAATTAATCGAAGCGATCCCCCAGAATCTGAAACACGGGATCACAGCCGGTATCGGTCTGTTCATTGCATTCATCGGCCTAAGACTGTCAGGGCTGATCGAAGCTCATCCTACCAACCTGGTAAAGCTCGGGGATCTGCATTCACATTCAGCGCTCCTTGCCCTTGCAGGACTGGCTGTGACACTTGTGCTCATGGTGCTGAACGTACACGGAGCACTATTCATCGGTATGATTGTGACAGCTTTCATTGCCTATTTCACAGGTGACCTTTCATTTGACAAAGGACTCTTTGCCATCCCTCATCTCCCGGAAGGATTGATCATCAGCAATCCGGTCACCGCTTTTGCAGATGTGGTTCAATACGGTTTGTATGCAGTCGTATTCTCCTTCCTGCTCGTGACCATTTTTGATACGACCGGCACGATGATCGGAGTTGCCCAGCAGGCTGGACTCATGAAGGGCAATCAGTTGCCAAGGGCGCGTGAAGCACTGCTTGCAGACTCTGTGGCAACGACGATCGGTGCCATGTTCGGTACAAGCCCGACTTCCGCTTATATCGAGTCTTCTGCCGGTGTTTCCGCAGGAGGAAGGACAGGTTTGACGACGCTGACGGTATCGATTCTATTCATCGTTTCCGCCTTCTTCGGCCCGCTCGTAAGCGCGGTTTCCGGCATCTCGGCCATAACGGCCCCTGCTCTTATCATTGTCGGAAGTTTGATGATGGGAAGCATTTCCCACATTAAATGGGACGAACTTGATGAAGCGTTCCCTGCATTCCTGATCATTTTGAGCATGCCCCTGACATCAAGCATCGCCACAGGGATCGCGCTTGGATTCATTTCCTATCCGCTGTTGAAAGTGGTTAAAGGACAATGGAGGCAGGTACATCCGCTTGTCTATATCTTTGCGGTATTATTTTTCTATCAATTGGCGTTCCTGCCGCATTAAATATGCGGGAACAAGCCAATCTCTAAAGTTGAATATTCTAGAACCGGCTCTCAACGCCGCTCTTGATTTCTGTGCAGGACTTCGCTTTCCGCGGGTGACCCGTGAGCCTCCTTGTCAAAGAGGGAAACTGTCCAGCTGCAGGGCTTAGAGGCACATGTCATAAGCCTCTGGGCAAAGCCCTTCCGCTTTTCTGATAGGAGTCTTCGTCCTGCACTCCAATCAACCGCTGGAGAGAGCCAATATTGAACTCTACATCGTAACAAAAACCCGAACTTATTTCCCTGTTAAAAGGAAAATGAGTTCGGGTTTTACATTTTTATTTTTTGTCCCGGCCATTTTATGGATTTTACTTTCCAATTAATCAAGCACCCTTTCCACTCCGAGCAGCACCTTACCTTCAAAGGTAAGTTTATAGATATCAGGCATATCAAGCTCCTCCCAGAAATCAATGCCATATTGTGGATCGAAGCGGTTCATGATGAGGACCATGATGTTGCCGTGGGTGCCGATTGCTACGTTTTTCCCTTCGTATCTTTCCAGGATTCCCAGAAAACTCTTGATTCCCCTTTTCTGGGCTTCTCTGTTGGATTCACCCCCGGGAAAAGAAAAATCAGGTTCCTTCCATACTTTCATGATTGCCTCCGGAAAGTTTTCCACCGGTTCACCAGAAAGCTGCCTTTCTTTCATATCTTCATAGATGTCAATTTCTTTATTGAAAAAGGCGGCTGTTCCCTCTACCGTTTCAACGGCTCTTTTATACGGACTTGAACAGACCGTTTGGATATTCTTGTCTTTCAAGATCCCCGTCACACGGGCTGCATCGCGCCTTCCTTTTTCAGAGAGCGGTCTCCCAAGTTCTTCAGGGCTATAGACAGAATGGGCGTGACGGACAAAATAGATGGTGGTTGGCATGTTTTCACTTCTTTTCTTAGAAACTTGTATAACCATATATGCTCTCCTGAGCTGACTTCTGCCGATTCGTCAGGCAGCGGCAGTTGGGGCATTCTGCTTCTTTGCTATGAAGATCCAGCCCCTTATTGCCGTGAAGCCATCTTAGATAAGATTTATATTAATCAGATAAACCGTAAAGCTGAGCATGGTGCCGATGATAACTGGCATTAGAGCGAGCCCCAGAAAATCCCCCTCTTTTCATCGATAGCAATTAATACGAAAACAAAGATGGAAGGTTTCATCTTTTCACTTCCAAATCTTATCTAGCTGCCCGGCATAAAATTCAATCGCCTTCCGATAGGACTGGATGGTTTTGTCCTCAGAGGTTTCAGCCAGTAAGTTCAATAGGATTTCCATGGCCTCATCATGCTCCTTGGTATTGTGTAATGTCATGCTGTAAAAGAGTTTGAGGGCATTGTGATCCGGGAACCTTTCCATCCCATTCAATAGAACCTGTTTTGCATGTTCATATTCGCCCAATGTGCGGTAGGTGCTGCCAAGCCCCAGGTATGCCCCCTGGAGTTCAGGTTCATTTAAACCGAGCGTTATTGCTTTTTCGTAATAAGGGACAGCCTCCCTTTCCCTTCCGAGGGCATCATGGCTCCAGGCACATTGATAATGAATGCTGGCATTATGCGGCTCTTCCTCTATCAACATTTTAAAATGCTGGATTGAAGCCTGGATATCCCCTCCATCCCTCAGTTTGACACCTTGTTCTATCCTCTCTTCGAATGACCGAGCCCATATCTTCTTCTGCCCCGGCCTATACTCGACGAGCCAGGCATCATGCCAGACTCCTTCATGAAGTTCATTTTGCGGCAGGATCTTCATTTTTTTGTAGCCGCATTTTTCGTAGCATTTTATGGCACGTTCATTCCAAACCATTGGGTCCATGACGAGGCGGTCGGCACCTGTAGTTTCAGTCAGGTATTTTTTCACCTCATTGATCATCAACGTTCCGATACCCTGATTCCAGAGGCCGGATTCACCAATGAACTGATCGGTTCCGTAAATGACCTCCCGGGAATGACTGTACCCGTATTTATTCCGTTCTTCCTCATCTATGGGATAATATTGAAGGTAGCCTATCTCCAGGTCTTCAAAAGTCACGATGCATCTGACAACTTCTGGGCTCCCTATCAGAAATTTCTCTTCAACCATTTCAAGAGTAAAAGGACGGTCCCTTCCCTCATAATATTTAAGCACCTCAGGGTCGGACAGCCATTTTTTTATGATGTATTTATCTTCTTCTTTAATAGAGCGGATCTTTATGCGGCCATGGGTTAGTTCCATTACTGACACCTCTTTCCACTAGTATATATTCACTGAACAGAGGTGAAAATCCTTCAAAATTCATTTTTGACAATTGTGTGAAAAGTTCATTGTTTTCATCTGTTTAAGTATTTTCTCGAGTGGTTAGAAGTAGAATATGGTAAACTTTCATGTTATCATTATTTTGTGAAATATTTCACAATTAGCCAACCAGCTTATTTAAAACTTCCTAAACGTTAGGTGTGTGATGAAGAATGACAATCAAATGTACGAACAAGGTGGCCCTTATCGGCACCGGATTTGTCGGCTCAAGCTATGCGTTTGCCCTATTGAATCAGGGGATTGCCCATGAACTCGTGTTAATCGATATGAATAAGGATAAAGCTGACGGGGACGCCCGCGATCTTAATCACGGTCTTGCATTTGCATCACCGATGAAGATCTACGCAGGGGATTACAGTGATTGTCAGGACTCGGACCTTGTGGTGATCACGGCCGGAGCGAATCAAAAGCCTGGTGAAACCCGCCTTGATTTAGTGGAGAAAAACATACAGATTTTTAAAGAGATCGTGGATGAGGTAATGGCGAGCGGGTTTAACGGGATTTTCCTTGTTGCCACAAACCCTGTCGATATTCTTACCTATGCAACCTGGAAATTCTCCGGACTTCCGAAAGAAAGGGTCATCGGCTCCGGGACAATTCTGGATACGGCCAGGCTCCGCTACCTGGTCGGGGAACACTTTGACATCGACACCCGGAATATTCACGCATATATTATGGGTGAACACGGTGATACAGAATTTCCGGTATGGAGCCATACTACAATCGGTGCAAGCCATTTAAGCGAATTGATTGATATGGGGAATGCGGATATCCAAAAGAAATTGGATGAAATTTTCATCAATGTAAGGGATGCAGCTTATCACATCATTCAACGGAAAGGTGCAACTTATTATGGAATCGCGATGGGGCTTGCCCGCATCACAAAGGCGATTTTCAACAATGAGAACAGCATCCTCACCGTTTCTTCCCTGCTCCAGGGGGAATACGGACAGGACGGGGTGTATATAGGTGTCCCGGCGATCATCAACCGTGAAGGGGTCCGCAAAGTGGTAGAGCTTCCACTGAATGAAAAAGAATGGCAGCAATTCGAACACTCATCCGGGACATTAAAAAAGGTTATGGAGACAGCTTTCAGCTGAAAAGAGATCCCTGCCTGGTAACTGAATAGACACGCACGCACGAATATCCTTCTCATAGACTATAGTGAATCCGTTTATGAGGAGGTTTTTCCATGTACGACAATAGACAACAATTCCCTGGATTCCCCGGTTTTCCAGGAGGAAGCCCCGGCAGCGGTTTCCCTGGCGGACCTCCAAGCGCTCCGCCGCCTGGAGGAGTTCCGGGCACCGGCTTCCCCGGGGGACCGCCAAGTGCCCCTCCGCCGGCAGGGGGTCAAGGGAGTCAGCAGCCTCCGCCGGGACCTCCGCCGAACTTCACACCGCAGATGACTGCTGCGCAGGGAGGGCCGAGCGTCTTGGCTGTTGATCCCGGTGCAATCAGGCGCTGCCTGTTCCGCTACACGTATATCTGGCTTCGAAGAGATCAATTCTGGTTCTATCCGATATTTATCGGGCGCCGATCCATTGCGGGATGGAGATGGATCGGATGGAGATGGGTGTATTTCGGAATTGACTTGGATAACATCCAGTCCTTCACATGTGTGTAGGCGATGACTATGTACACGTACCCTTCTTATTTTCGAACAGGTGCAGAAAGCAGGTCAGGAACAATCAAGGTCACCGGGGAGCATACAATCTATGTAGACCCTGATCAGGCAATTATTTCGATTGGTGTCGTTACAAAGAGCGGGGACCTTGAAGAGGCCCAGGCCCAAAACCGGCAGATTTCCAGCCGGGTTGTGCAATCACTGAGGGGGAATGGGATTCCTGAAAAGGACATCCAGACGTCGGGCTATCAGATTTTCCCACAATATAATTACGAAGACGGAAAGCAGGTCTTTACAGGATATGAGGTGCGGCATGTTTTCAGGGTTACTGTGAACAATGTAGACACTCTCGGAAAAATCGTCGATGATGCCATAAAGAGCGGTGCTAATCGTGTTGAAAATATTCAATTCGTTAATTCTGACCCTGCCGCTGCCTACAGGCAGGCGCTCGCTTCTGCTTATCAGAAAGCATATGAGAAAGCGGGGACACTGGCGGGTCAATCACATCAGCAATTGAACCCTTATCCTAAATCCATTACGGAGCATGGGGTTTCTGCCGAAACGGTGTTTGCCCCAGCTGCCTTCGTTAAAGCTGCTGAAGAAAGCACCAGCCTCCAGCCCGGTCAGATCGGGGTCACCGCTTCCCTTACAGCAGAATTCCGTACGAATTAAACAAGGCCCGTCCCTCCCTGCTTAAGCAATGGAGAAACGGGCATTATTTTTTATCCGTCTAACGATGTCGATTTTTTTCCGCATGCTTCCATGGCGGCCAAAATGGAGCCTTTGAATCCATTTTTCTCAAGGGCAGCAACGGCTTCAATCGTAGCCCCTCCGGGAGAGCAGACAGCGTCTTTCAATTCCCCTGGATGCTTGCCGGTCTCCAGCACCATCTTGGCAGCACCGAGAACAGCCTGAGCTGCCATTTCATATGCTTGTTTTCTTGGAACTCCTTGTAGGACCGCGCCATCAGCGAGTGCTTCAATGAACATGAATACATAGGCAGGGGAAGATCCGCTGACTGCTGGAATTGCATCCATCAGACTCTCTTCAACCGGCTCGGCTTTGCCGAAGCTGCCTAAAATGGTTGAAACCTCTTTCAATTCGTCTTGGGTCAGCCGGTCATTCACACAATATGCCGTCATTCCTTCCCCAACAAGGGAAGGGGTATTGGGCATCGTACGAACGACCTTAACCCCTTTGCCGAACCGGGCTTCCATCCAGTCCAGGGTGATCCCGGCAGCGATTGTCACGATGATGACATCTTCTTTTACTGCATCTTTTATTTCTGCAATAACCTTTTCATACTGATCCGGTTTGATGGAAAGGAACAAAATATCAGAAAAACCTGCTACAGCCAGATTATCCATTGTACATTCAACTTGAAAACCTTCCGCGACTCTCTTTCGGGTTGCATCAGACCTTGCACTGGTCATGACGGCACTTCTATCGACTATGTCAGCCTTCAGGATCCCGCCTAATATGGCCTGGGCCATATTTCCGCAGCCAATAAATCCTATCGTTTTCTCCAAACTGATTCACCTCTGTCTTTAGCTGTCTTTAGAATCATACCAGACTTTTTCACCCCCGTAAAAAAAGACCCTGCTAAGCGAATTTCCGCGGGGTCTGAAGCGATCTTCCTATTCCGTCAACTTCCCGCAATGGGGACACAGCGATTTCAAATACTCTTTCGGGAGTTTTTTATGGCAGTGTGCACAGGTCTTGAGGTATTTCGGCTGTTCGAAGAGATCCTGTGATAAACCATATCCGCTTTTAAAGGTTTTCCTTGTCAGCCGGACGAGGAGACCGATTACGCCCCCCCGTCACCAGCAGAGCCCAAATCATTCCTTTATCCTTTCGCCATTGTGAGAATCGCCTTGTAATCAAGGCTCACAATCGGTTCATCGCTCAACAGCCTTTCTTTCAATCCTCTCAGCAGTGTCTGCTCGGCTTCTGATAAATTGGTCAGATCCCATTTTTTATGAAAAACAGAGTAAAGGGTAAAATCCCTCAAGTATAAAAATGAAGGAAGGCGGGCAATCCAATCTTCTTCAACCGAATTCTCTTCGAGGTATCCATTTAGAAAAGCTTTTAAAAACGCCGCTCCAAATTCGGACCTCTCCGCCAGGTTTCCTTTTCCGTGTTTCCACCACACAGAATAATAGAGGGGAATCGCAATATCACTCAAGAAAAAGAACCGCATGCTGTCATCAAAGTCAAACACATGCATCTCTCCATCATGATAAAAAAAGTTGCCTGCGTGGATATCTGAGTGGATGATACCGAAGTTTTCCGGGGTCTCATCCAGTTTTTGCAGTTCCATTTTGTTCTTTTCTGCTTTCTCAATAATAATAGCGTCTTCTTTGGGAAGGTACTTTGAATAGTTGAGGATGTCATCCTCGTCCCAGCGTTCCCTCTGGTATTCCCCAGCTTCATATTCTTTCGTGAGCCGGTGCATTTTCCCGGTGATCCTTCCCCATTCTCTAAAAAGGGGTTCATCAAACAGCGGATCATTGACTTTCACAAGTTTTCCGGGTGCTTTATCAAATAAACACACATAAAAGCAGGTATTCCCCGCTTCCAGCTTTTCTACTAATCTTCCTTCACATGAACGATTGGCAAGTGAGACATTCACTCCGTTTTCATGCAGATAATTCACCCATCTCAGTTCCGCTTCTACATCCAAACCTGATCGGTGTGAACTGTGAGTCAATCTCAATATGTAAGGCGTCTCTCCTTTATTCACCTCATACACATAGTTTTCAAATTCCCCCAGCTTCTTTGCCCTCGAAGCATCACAGCCAAATTTCCCGGCCGCATTTTCCAAGAGTTCCACACTGAATAAATCTTCTATCCATTTTTCCATCTTTTTTCTCCTTACACTTGATTATTCCTTCAGCAATGCCACCCGATAAGGGTATAACTCACCTGTCATGATTCCATTTTTCAATGCAGGATCTTCCCTCATAAATTCTTCGGCCTCATCTTCATCTTCCGCTTTAAACACAACAATACCAAAAGCATGTTCTTCCTCATTCAATGTTCTGCCTGCCAAGATGACGGTGCCCCGGTCCCTGAATGTCTTCAGTCTTTCAAAATGGTCCGTGATGATATTTTCATCTTCAGCAGTCCAATTTTCTTCTTTAAATAAGTGTGGAATCAGTTTTAATACATAAATAAATTCCATGATACCCCTCTTTTTCAATTAACTGCTTACATCTTACTATTCGACATTTCTTTTCGAATTACCTTTTATTAAGGAATACAGAAACCTTTCCAAATAAAAAACCAACCCCGCGGGCTGGTCTATTAATCATTGATATTTTGAAACACAATTCCTTTTTGTTTCATTAAATATTGAAGAGCTGTCTTGAAAGAAAGGAAGCTTTTCACTTCCAGGATCTGCTGCACGCCGGAATTCACCATGATCTGTGTAAGGGACGGGTTGAACCCGACAAAAATGACTTCTATCCCCATCAGGGAAATGGCTCTTGCCATATTTTCGATATATGTGCCGAATACATCCAATTCACAGATCTCTTTTTCTGTGATGGCAGAGAAGTCTATGATAATCGTATTGATATCTTCCTGGTAAGAGACATTCAGGATCCGTGTGATGATCATCTCGAAACGCTCTGGTAAAAGGCGGCCGGTAATCGGGACAAGAATGGTTTCAGGAACGATGGAAGGTATGATGGGAGCTGAGATATCCTTGATTAATTCCTCGGATTCTTCCAATCGTTCTTTCAGTCTTGCGATTTCATCTTTTAGCTCATGGATTTGCGTTGATTCGTTTATCATTCTAAACCTCACCATATCAATTTATTTTAGGCCATATATAAAATATACCATAATAAGAAAAAATACTCATATCCCTATTCTAGCATCAAACCTCGGCAAAAGAATACTGTTTTTTAATGGAACCGGAGCAGCCATTATATAAAGATAAAAACCAGCCTCGCAGGCTGGTTTTTATCAGGCATATGCTTTTTCTTCTTCTTTCTTGAAGAAGCTTCTCATGGCATGGAATACATCGGCTTTTTGCTTGAGGATAAAATAACGGAAGTCTTCATTCTTGATATTCTTGTATGCGGACATGAGGGTTGAGTGACGATTATACTGATTGACTTCACCGTATCCGAACATGCTGGATACCTTCATTAATTCTTCAACAAGCTTGACGCAGCGTACGTTATCAGAAGTTAAATTGTCACCGTCAGAGAAATGAAAAGGATAAATATTGTAGCGGGACGGGTTGTATTTCTCATCAACAAGCTCGAGCGCTTTCCTATAGGCAGATGAACAAATCGTCCCTCCGCTTTCTCCTTTTGAAAAGAAATGTTCTTCCGAAACGACCTTCGCTTCAGTATGGTGGGCGATGAACTCAATTTCCACGGTCTCGTATTTCGTCCTTAAAAACCGCGTCATCCAAAAGAAGAAACTTCTGGCCATATACTTTTCCCAAACTCCCATACTTCCGCTTGTATCCATCATCGCCAACACAACGGCTTTCGATTCGGGCTTCAACACTTCATTCCACGTTCTGAATTTCAAATCCTCCGTGATGATCGGATGGAAACTCGGGGCTCCTTTCATGGCATTCCTCTTAAATGCAGACATCATTGTCTTCTTTTTATCTATATTACCCATCAGGCCCGTTTTACGAATATCATTGAATTCAATATGCTCCACGGTCTGGACATCCTGCTCTTTCCTTTTCAGATTCGGAAGTTCCAACTGACTGAATAGCGCATCCTCAATCTCCATAAGGGACACTTCTGCTTCATAATAGTCTTCTCCTGCTTTATCTCCTGCTCCTTGACCTTTCCCGGGACCTTTTTGCTGCTGGGAACCATCTCTGGCAATTACATCTCCAACTTGACTGTCGCCGTCTCCCTGTCCTGCATGTTTATTTTTATCGTAGTTGTAGCGTATTTTATACTCATCTAACGAACGAATCGGAATTTTGACGACATCTCGGCCATTGGACATAATGATGTTTTCTTCAGTGATCAGATCAGGTAAATTATTTCTAATTGCATCCTGTACTTTCTCTTGATGTCTTTGCTGATCATCGTGACCTTTGCGGTGGAGGGCCCAATCTTCCTTGGAAATGACAAACTGATGATTATCGATTTGACTCAATCTTTTTCCCTCCTTAAAAATTTTTTTCACACTTTTTCTTCACGCTGCATACACTATGTTGACTGCCTAATCTGCTGACAATTTCCCCTTTATAGAGATGAATCGGGGATTACTCTATCCTATGCAGAAGTATCGATAAATTTACAAATAATTTCGACAATTAAAGGTTCTTTTTAAAAATAGACGAGCCCGTTTATTTATGGAAAATAAGAGGTTGATTCTTTTTTCCAATCATCCCTCAATATGTAAGCTGAAGATAGATTGAATCAGCAATTTATTCGTAAGTCTCCTATTATATTCGGCAGAGCATGCTGCTATGCGGATACATAAAAAATAACCAGGTGTCTCCCCCTGGTCAGTTTCATTTTAATCCTCTTCGTATTGAGCCGGATCTTGTATTCGGTTATTAATCTTCAATTCTCCGCTGGAACGCAATTTCTCCATTTGCTTTCCCAACTTGATCAGTTCCTCCATATTGGAGGCCATGCTTCCGTTAAATGGTACCGGTTCTTCATGAGGCTGAGGTTTTGAAGGCATTCCCTTCACCTGCTTTCCTATGAGAGATGGTTCCGGCTCTATCTATCTATCTTGTATTTTATTCTGATTATTCTGTCAATATTTCTTCTGTTTGTCTTTTTCCTTGTACTGAACGGGATCGGGTTGTTTGTCGTCCTCTTTCAATTCCTCGTTCGTACGCAGCCTGTCCATCTGCTTTCCTAGCTGCTCCATCTCTTCCATGTCGTGTGCCATGGATCCGTTGTCCGGCTCATAGTTTTTACCGAGTTCCTGTTTTTTGTCCACTTCTTGTTTTTTGGTCATCGTGTATCACCTCTTATCTTTTACATTTCCCCTTTCTTTTTGTTAGTAAACGAAAAAAGAAAGGGATGTGGAATCATAAAGGGTTCTGTTTTGAGTACAAATTATTGCTTTCCGTATAGTAATCCGCATCACATCATGAAGCAGTCTGGCAAGAAAATCAGTATGAAAAATGCCTAGAGACGGGGTCCAAGTATTTTTCATCACTGGTCAGCGGTTCGTTCCTATACATAATTCACATGAAAATAAACCGCCACAATAAGGGGAGAAACTACTCTTATTTAGCACTCAGCATGAAATATGGAATAAATAGCGGGAAACATTTCCCCTATTTACACCAAAAGCATGAAAATGGACCATTTCACTTTGCCTTAACGGAAAAAATTCCCCTTATATCTCCCGAACCCAGTCTCATCCTGCAGGATAATGGCAAAAACTTCCCTTATTAAAACAATCTAATGAAGGATGAAAATATGCCTGCTTCATTTATTTGCATCTCAAAAATCAGCACCCTCCTCCTGCCAGTTAAAAATCATGTTTAGTACACCAATTGTTAATGCGGATTTACTTGCTGACAAAACGTATGAGCCTATCTATAAAGGCTTTGAATTCCAGCACGGATTTATCTTTTTTCCTGTATATCAACAAAAAAGAAGCAGTCTAATTCAGTTACGAATTGGACTGCTGATCGGTGTGTTAATTTAGTTTTTGCATTCGAGATCCGAACCCGTTCTTGATACCTTTTTGTTATCGGTTCAGCAGGCTTCCGACATAGCGGAGCAGTTCGTTGGCTGAGGTGGAGTTGTAGCCGTGCTCGTCGATAAGGCGTGCGACGACTTCGTTGACCTTTTTGAGCTGCTGTTCATCCGGCGTCTTGGTGGATGTGGTGATCTTGACGACATCCTTCAGGTCTGCAAACAGCTTTTTCTGGATAGCTTCACGGAGGCGGTCGTGTGAATTGTAGTCGAACCGCTTCCCTTTGCGCGCATAGGCAGAGATGCGGATCAGGATCTCTTCACGGAACGCTTTTTTCGCGTTTTCAGAAATGCCGATCTGCTCCTCGATCGAGCGCATCAATTTTTCATCCGGATTGATTTCTTCACCGGTCAATGGATCGTGGAGCTTCGCTTTGTTGCAATAAGCCTCGACATTATCCAGATAATTATCCATAAGCGTTTTAGCTGATTCTTCATATGAATACACAAATGCTTTCTGGACTTCTTTTTTCGCAATGTCATCATATTCTTTTCTGGCTAGCGAAATGAAATTCAGATATCTTTCCCTAAGCTCATTCGTGATGGATGGATGCTGATCCAACCCTTCTTTAAGGGCCCTCAGGACATCAAGCGCGTTAATGGTCGGTATCTCTTTACGAATGATCGTAGATGAAATCCGATTGATCACATAACGCGGGTCGATTCCGCTCATTCCCTCATCCTGATATTCTTTCTTCATTTCGTCGACATCCGCGGAGTTGAAGCCTTCCACGCTTTCCCCGTCATAGAGACGCATTTTCTTGATCAGGTCAATGTCGCCTCGCTTCGGTTCTTTCAACCGGGTCAGAATGGTGAACATCGCCGCTACACGCATTGTATGAGGGGCAACATGCACGTTCGATACATCACTTTCCCCGATCATCTTTTCATAAATCTTCTCTTCCTGGGTCACTTTCAGATTATATGGAACCGGCATTACGATGATACGTGAGTGCAATGCCTCGTTTTTCTTATTCGAAATGAAGGACCGGTACTCTGTTTCATTCGTATGCGCCACGATCAGTTCATCCGCCGAAATCAGCGCAAATCGCCCGGCTTTGAAATTCCCTTCCTGAGTGAGGGACAATAAGTGCCATAAAAATTTCTCATCACACTTCAGCATTTCCTGGAACTCCATCAAACCGCGGTTTGCTTTATTCAACTCACCGTCAAAACGGTAGGCACGCGGATCTGATTCGGAACCGTATTCAGCGATCGTCGAGAAATCGATGCTTCCCGTCAGATCGGCAATATCCTGGGACTTCGGATCAGATGGGCTGAACGTACCGATCCCGACACGTTTGTCTTCCGAGAAGAACACCCTCTCCACCTGGACATCCTCGATCCTCCCATGATATTCCTGTTCCAGTCTCATTGTATTCAGCGGTGAAAGATTCCCTTCTATACGGATCCCGTATTCCTGATGGAAATCCTCCCGTAAATGCTGAGGGATCAAATGAAGCGGATCTTCATGCATCGGACATCCCTTTATGGCAAAAACAGCCCCTCTGTCTGTGCGTGAATACTGTTCCAATCCGCGCTTCAGCATGGATACAAGCGTCGATTTACCTCCACTTACCGGCCCCATTAACAACAAAATCCTCTTTCTGACATCCAGCCGTTTTGCAGCAGGATGGAAATACTCTTCCACAAGTCTTTCAAGCGCCTCTTCTAAGCCAAATAACTGATTGCTGAAGAATTTATATCGTCGTTTCCCATCTACTTCCTCGACCCCGGCATCCTTGATCATATTATAGACTCTAGAGTGAGCTGATTGACCAATCCAAGGCTTTTCCTTCAACAATTCCAGGTACTGAGCAAACGTCCCTTCCCATTTCAGTTTCACTTCTTCTTCGCGGTAATGTTCCACTTTTTTTAAAATATCCATATGGACCTCCCCCTGTCGCTTAATGAGAGACGATTAATATACTGTATGCGCT
Source organism: Bacillus sp. BKU_1 (assembly GCA_051294195.1). Classification (GTDB taxonomy): domain Bacteria; phylum Bacillota; class Bacilli; order Bacillales; family Bacillaceae_B; genus Rossellomorea. Next base: position 1,854,446 of record CP193985.1, read on the forward strand.
TGTTCACTCTAACATGTTAAGAAGTTCTGATTAATCCACCTTTCAAGTTAATGAATTTGCAACAAAAATATTCCACTTTCATTCACAACTTTGAAAAAATAGGCTATACTAAAGACAGACTGTGGAATATGAAACTGGAGGTTTACCAATTATGGGTACAATCATTATTTTAGGTGTCACTGCGGCATTCCTTGCAGCAATCTTCACTGCTGGATATAACGACAAGCCAGGTTCAAACTAAGTAACTGCAAAAAAAACCCCGGAAGAATTCTCTCTTCCGGGGTTTTTAATAGGAATATTCATGTAAGGATCAGTTGATAAAGACGTTTATTTTTAAAAATAGAGTATTTATTTTCAACTTCGTGTTATTTGTTTTCAACTCTAGAAATCCCTCCCAGAAATCAGGGAACAGATTAACGCTTATCAAACCCGCGCCCCTGAACAAATTCCTTCATATACATCCTCTTCTTCCCTGACAGCATGTTCGCCATCTGGCCAGTCCAGCGGTCGCTGCGCTTTCCGCCGGTGCGCTCATGATAATAGGAAGAAATCGTTTCATCATAACGGTCGAGTTCCGCTTTCATTCCGGCTTCATCAGCATGATACCCATCCTCATGGTAGACGGCGTCCATTGGGAGACGTGGTTTGACGCTTGAATCCCCTGCCGGATACCCTACTGCCAGGCCGAATAGAGGAATCACACGATTAGGAAGCTTCAGCACTTCACTCACTGCTTCCAAATCATTGCGGATGCCGCCTATATAGCAGATGCCCATCCCCATTGATTCGGCTGCAATCGCAGCATTCTGTGCGGCAAGTGATGCATCGATCACCGCCACCATGAATTTCTCCGTACTTTCCAGGGAAGGAATGACATCAGCATTCTCCCACTTTCCGATATTTTCATGCCTGTACAAGTCGGCACAGAACACAAAGAAGTGCCCATTTTCCTCTACGTAGCTCTGATTGCCTGCAAGCTCCGCAAGTTTTTTCTTTTTAACGGGATCCTTCACTCCGATGATCGTATAAGCCTGAATATAGCTCGACGTACTTGCTGCCTGTGCGCTTTGGACGATGGTCCTAATCTGCGCGCCGGTCAGCGCCTCATTTTTAAAATGACGGATCGAACGATGATTTAAGATTGTCTCAATAGTCTGGTTCATTATGTACTCCTCCCAGCTTCATTTCCTATAGTATAAGCCAATTAAAAAAAGGAATGAAAATCATTTGATTCTCACTCCTTCCTTATTATTTCGGCAATTCTCTATGAAGACCCGGATAATCACGCTGCCTTAAGGCTTCATAAATCAGGATGGCAGCCGTATTGGAGAGGTTCAGTGATCGGACATTTTCATTCATTGGAATCCTCAGTGCACGATCCAGGTTATTCTGGATCACGTCATCCGGCAGTCCCGTTGTCTCCTTTCCGAAGATGAAATAATAGTCCTTATCTTCGACACTGTAATCAAAATCGGAGTGTGGGATCTTTCCATATTTGGTCAGGTAGAAAAACTCTCCGCCTTCGTTCTTCTCAAAAAATTCATCAAGCGAATCATAGTAAACGATATTTACATATTGCCAGTAATCAAGGCCCGCTCTCTTCAGCATTTTATCATCCGTTGAAAATCCCAGCGGACGGATCAGGTGAAGCGTCGTATCGGTGGCTGCGCACGTTCTTGCGATATTTCCCGTATTTGCCGGGATCTCTGGTTGATATAAAACAACATGTACTCCCATGTATGTCACCTCATTCATAAAACTCTATGTGACATTATACCATTTATCTGCGGGAGGACAATACTTAACGGTCATCCACAACCGTGTAAAACTTATATTTTATGTTTGGTGTATATGCCGTGGAGTCTTCATATTTCCAATATCTCATCCTGCTGTTGAAGGTATGGGCATTCACAAGGGGCATGCCGTCAGCATCCCGGCCGGTCACGATCGTCGTATGATCGAAGCGTCCGTCTCCTTCAAAGTCATAGCAGATGACATCCCCGAGCTTCAGTTTATGGGGACCCTCCACCTCCCTTGCCCGCAGTCCGATTGTCGAATGGGGAAGATGCAGCCTCATGGAATTTGCCACCGTCCAGCTGTAGCTCCAGCTGTTATTCCTCATCCACCATCCTTTTCCCTGTGAGGGATATCCCCGCATGGGTGCATCCCCGGCATGCAGGCATTGTGAGATATAATTCGTGCAGTCATTCTCGAACTTCCGGTAAGCCGGATTATACGTATTCCACCATTTTTCCGCATATTGAACAGCCTTCAGACGATTGTACTGGTAGGTGACCCTTTCACCGTCCGCGAGGGAAATATCTTCGGTCCTTACTGTCTGATCAACCGCTGCAGGCACTTCTTCATCACTGTATATGCGGCCGTCGTAATACACCGCCCGTCGATTTTCCACTTCTTCTTCCAGATAAATGAACGATCCTTGTTTCACCAAATATTTATAATGAACATCATACAGGACTGTCTGGGTCTCATCGGGTTGTGTGGAAATCGCTTTCACTTTACCTGCTGCTTCCACTTTGACGATTTCCGCATGCCTGTTTTCGCATGATTCTTTCTTCCGCTTTACTTTTTCATGTTGAAAATGGGACAGTCCCCTCGTCGTATATTCACCGATCACATCATTGATCGTATCCATCAGCAGTTTTCTGATCATCGTCTTCCCTCCTCTTTTCATTTCTATGAGGGATAGATCTTTTTCACAACAAAAAAGGATAAATCCAATTTCCCTTTGGATTTATCCTTATCCCGCATCTGGTGCAAGCATCCGCCTGCCCTTTTCAATTTCAACCAAGACCTCGTCATCTGTTTCAACCGACTGCTGTGCCACTAATGCTTTTTCAGCTTCGGCGCCGCCGATTTTACCCAGAGCCCACGCAGCGGTGCCCCGCATGACCGGCCGAACATCGTTTTTCATCACATTTATCAAATCTTCAACAGCAGTCTCGTCTTTGTAATGAGCGAGCGCAATGATGGCATTCCGCTGAATCGGCTTCTTGCCTCTCCATGAACCGGAAACGTGCCCGTACTTTTCCTTGAATTCACGGTTGCTGATCGTGAGCAGCGGTTTTAACAAAGGCTTCGCAATTTCCGGGTCCGGCTCCATTTCTTCATGGAAATGAAAGTCCTTCCCTTTATTTTCGGGACAGACGGTCTGGCAGGTGTCACAGCCGTACAGCCGGTTTCCAAGCTTCACCCGGTACTCATCGGCAAGGAACCCTTTTGTCTGTGTCAAAAATGCGATGCATTTCTGTGCATCCAGCTGTCCGCCTTGGATCAAAGCCCCTGTCGGACAGACGTCCACGCATTTGTTGCATGTCCCGCACTGATCTTCCATCGGCTCATCGGGTTCAAAAGGAAGATTGGTCACCATTTCACCAAGATATACATAGGAACCGAATTCAGGGGTGATGATGGAACAATTCTTTCCGCTCCAGCCGATCCCCGCACGTTCGGCAACGGCCCGGTCCACAAGTTCCCCTGTATCGACCATTGACTTAAAGCGTGCCTGGGGCATGCGTGAAACAATATACTCTTCCAATTTAGCAAGCCGGTCCCGCAGCACATGATGGTAATCCGTCCCCCATGAAGCCCTGCAGAAGATTCCCCGCCGTTCTCCGCGTTTGCTTTGCGGGGCATCCTTCATCCTGGAAGGATAGGCAAGGGCAATGGCGATGATCGATTTTGGACCGTCAAATATGAGGGACGGATCGACCCTTTTCCCGATATCCTTTTCTTCAAAGCCTGATTGATAGCCGAGCATCTCCTGCCTGATCAGCCTGTTTTTCATTTCGGAAAAGGTATCGGCAGTAGTGAATCCTATTTTATCTATGCCGATTTCCTTGCTGTATTCTATGATATCCTGCTTCAGTTGATCAAAATCCATTGCGATTGCCTCCTTTCCTTTTATGTATAAGTAGTTTTGATCCTTATAAATGATTACAGCCGAGTATTATGATAAACTATTTCAAACGAAATGTGGAGGAAAAATAATGGAAATGACAATACATTCATCACTCACTTCAGCTGTACCCGGTTTCAAAGCCGGGGTCATTCACTACCATCATATCGAAGTTGGGGATTCTCCTCAAATGCTGAAGGGCAGGCTGCAATTATTCCAGGAGAATATTTTTTTTGACCTTCAGGAAAAGAATGTTACTGACATTGTCGGTGTGGCTGAGTGGCGCGATGTATTCAAGCTTACAGGGAAAGACCCGAACCGCTACCGCCATTCTGCTGAAGCCCTTTACCGGCGGGTGAAAAAGCAGAACTATCTTACGACCATCAACTCGGCCATCGATCTGAATAACTTTTTTTCACTGCAGTATGAAGTACCGATTGGTATCTATGATCTGGACAAGCTTAAAGGGGATTCGATTGAGCTGAGGGTCGGGCAGTCCGGAGAAACCTATACTGGACTGAACGGACGGGAGAACTCATTGGAAAATCTGATCATTGCAGGAGATGATGACGGTCCATTCGGCAGTCCGTTCGTCGACTCGAATCGTGCACCTGTTGGGAACGGGACAAAAAATGCAGTGCAGATCATTTTCTTGAAGCCTTCCATCCCTGTTGAAGAAGGCGGAAAACTCACGAAATCACTGATGGATATGTTTGTCGGGATTCACGGCGGTGAAGGTGTGTACGAAGTGATTGGAGGATAGACCTGATTTTTGAGGAAAGAGAATCATGATTACCCGGGACCCGTTTGGTGGTTTCGGGTTATTTTTTATGGGATGGGTTGAAATTTGCTGCTGATGTATTGTTTGGTTATAGGTTGTAGGGTTGGGGCTTTTATAAAGGGTTGTATCATTTGAAATTGAGGATTGTTGTGATTGAATTGGGAATCTTTTAATTTGTAGAGGTTAGAGGCGTTTATGATGGTCAAAATTACATAAAATTGGGATACGGCGCTAATCAAACCGTGAATTCTTTTAATTTGACTATTAAGAGGCTTTTAAAATGGTCAAATCCACATGTATTTGAGTGTTCGGAGCTGATTAAATCTTGAATCTTTGAATCTGACCCATTAATCTTCGAAAAAAGACAGTTATTCTTTCGATTTTGGGCCTTAATCTTCGAAAAGCCCCAATAATCTTCGAATAATCGAATTAATTCCGTCGCTTTCCAAATGATGGTAAAACCAACAAAAATCTATCCCCCTTCTTCCTTCCAGCGCCACTCACTGCACAAAAAAAAGGCACCCAACCAAACAAAGCCGGGGCCCCCTCTCCAATATATACTCCTACACCCACCACATATCCGCAGGCTGCTCTTCAATCAAGATCGATTTCAGATTTTTGACCGCGCGTCCGAATCCTTCTTCAATCGACATGATCGGATCTTCATGTTCGATGCTCACTACGTAATCATACCCGAATGTACGGAGAGCGCTCATCATATCGGACCATTCCTGCAGGCTGTGGCCGCAGCCAACCGAACGGAACGACCACGCACGGGTCTGGACGCTTCCATACGGCTGCATATCCGTTAGGCCGTACATGTTCACGTTGTCCTGATCGATATACGTATCTTTTGCATGGAAGTGATGGATCGCATTTTCTTTTCCAAGGATTTTGATTGCCGCCACCGGATCGATCCCCTGCCACCAGAGGTGACTCGGGTCCAGGTTTGCACCGATCGCGTCGCATGTTTCCTCACGGAGCTTCAACAATGTATAAGGTGTGTGGACCAGGAATCCGCCGTGCAGCTCCAGGCCGATCTTCACACCATTCTCCTCTGCAAGCTGCCCCATCTTCTTCCAATATGGAATCAACTTTTCTTCCCACTGCCATTTCAGGATGTCGCCGTATTCATTCGGCCACGGGGAGACCGGCCAATTCGGATGTTTGGCACCCTCATGATCACCGGCTGTTCCTGAAAAGCAGTTTACGACAGGGACATTCATCACCCCGGCAAGTTTGATTGTTTTCTCAAGAGCCGCATGTGATTCTTCTGCAAAGGCAGAATCCGGCGAGATCGGGTTGCCGTGACAGCTGAACGCACTGATTTCAAGGCCGCGGGAAGTGATTTTCTCCAAATATTCACTGCGCTTTTCTTCGCTTTCCAAAAGGGCATCAAGGTCGCAATGGGCATTTCCCGGGTAGCCGCCGGTTCCGATTTCGACCGCATGCAAGCCTGCATCTTTTACATAATCAAGCATTTCATCAAGATTCTTCTGTGAGAATAATACCGAAAATACACCTAGTTTCATCTGTGCTTCCTCCTATTTCAATGTGATGCTTTGCCGGGTTTCACTGCTTTTATAAATCGCATCGATGATCTCGGAAACGGCCATCGCCTCTTCCGGTTTGACGATCAACTCTTCCAGTCCGAGACAGCTGTTGACGAAGTTCTCGGCTTGAGGGAGACTCGGATCGACTTCACCGGGAATCCAATCTGCGCTGCTGTTCAGGAGCATTCCGTGTTTCATTTGATTGATGTGGAGCGGAAACAGATCGACTCCGCCTGTTTCCCCTGATATGCTCAAGCTTTCTTCATCGCTCTTCACATTGGCGGACCAGGAAGTCTCAAAGAGCATCGATGCACCGTTATCAAACTTGATATAAGCCGTCACATGATCATCCACATCAAAGTTCTCGCGGTCGAAGTCCCCCCATTGATTGACTTCACCGGGAATCCTGCTGAGTTTGTTATAGGCAGTCCCGGTCACCTCGACGGGTTTTGGATTTCCTAGCAGCCACAGCGAAAGGTCGAGGAAGTGGCACCCGTAATCGATGAGGCTCCCGCCTCCTTGCAGCTCCTTGTTCGTGAATACACCCCAGCCCGGTACTTTGCGGCGGCGGATCGCCCTCGCCCTTGCAACGATCGGCTCACCGATTTCATTCGCAGTGATCAGGCGCTTTGCGGCACGCGAATCCTTCATGAACCGGTAGTGATACGCAATCGCCAGCACTTTCCCCGATTCCTCCGCTGCCTCGATCATTGCCCTGCATTCATCCGGGGTCATCGCCATTGGTTTTTCGCAAAAAACATGCAGCCCCGCTTTAAGTGCGGCAATTGAAATTTCAGCGTGGAACTTGTTGGGGGTGCAAATGGTAACGGCATCCACATGGGGGAACATGTCGCGGTAATCGTTGTACACTCCCTGAATATTGAATTTTCCAGCAGCCGCTTCTGCAGTCGATTTGTTTATATCACAGACCCCTTCGACCGAGACTGAGTCTGCCAGTTTTTTATATGCCGGGATATGGCGGCTCTGCGCGATCCCGCCAACCCCGATGATTCCCATTCGAAGTTTTGCCATGCTGTCATTCACCCCAAGCCCTATAATTTTACGATTGTTTTGGATTCATTCGATTTCAGTGCACCAAGTACAACTTGCAGGGACTTCATCCCTTCACTGCCGTTGACCGGAGGCTCTTTATCCTCCAATACAGATGCAACGAACTGATCGATGACATTCGAGGTCGACTGGCCGCCGTCTTCATTCGTCTGGATCCCGCCAAGTTCATATCTGACCACTTCGCCGGTCGCGTATTGAACAACCAATGAATGCACCGGGTCATCTTCTAAACGCAGGATTGCCTTCTCCCCATAGATGATCGTGGAGTTATCTTCTTTGGACACATAGGACCAGCTGGCAGCCAGGGTGCCGATCGTTCCGCTTTCCGTTTTCAGCACGCAGACAGCGGTATCATCGACATCGGCATTTTCCTTGGCACTGGTCTCAACGAATGCGCCCACTTCCACGAACTCTTCACCGAGTATGTAACGAAGCAGGTCGGTCTTATGGACACCGAGATCCCCCATCGCCCCGATGAATGCCTCATCTTTTCTAAAGAACCAGCTGTCTTTGCCATCTGCACTCCAGCCTTCGGGACCTCCGTGGCCAAATGCGGAACGGAAGCTGTAAATCTTGCCGGCCTCCCCTTTTTCAATCAGTTCTTTTGCTTTTTGATGCGAAGGAACGAACCGCTGATTATGCGCGATCATCAGCTTTTTACCGTTTTTTTCGGCAGCCGCAATCATACTCTCGGCTTCTTCGGATGAAGTTGCCATCGGTTTTTCACATAATACATGCTTGCCTGCATTCAGCGCGGCAATCGATATCGGTGCATGTAAATAATTCGGTGTGCATATACTGACCGCTTCCACTTCATGATTGGAGAGGAGTTCTTTATAACTCGTGTAAGCCTCCGCCCCGTATTTCTCCGCTGTCTTCTTAGCACGTTCCTCTACAATGTCGCATACCGCCACTATTTCCACGTCCCTGTTCCCCGCATATTCAGGCAGATGACGATGCTGCGCGATGCTTCCGCATCCGATGACACCAACTTTTAATGTACTCATTTTTTATCCTCCTTTTAATTAGTTCCTTTGATTTCTTCAAGCGGCTTTGCATTCCCATACTGAGGTCTGCTTCGTTCCACCGGATTCGCCCATCGAACGGCATTGATGATCACTTGCTGAACTTCTTTATTGTAGTATGTCGGGTATGTTTCATGTCCCGGCCTGAAGTAAAAGATTTTCCCGTTCCCGCGCTGATACGTACATCCGCTCCTGAATACTTCCCCGCCTTCGAACCAGCTCACCATCACCAGTTGATCGGGTGCCGGGATGTCAAAATGCTCCCCGTACATTTCTTCTTTTTCCAGCTCGATGTATTCACCAAGCCCTGCCGTGATCGGGTGACTGGGGTCGACGATCCAGATACGTTCTTTTTCATCGGCTTCTCTCCATTTCAGATCGCATGATGTTCCCATCAGCTCCTTAAAGATCTTCGAGAAATGGCCGGAGTGAAGGACGATCAGCCCCATCCCGTCAAGGACGCGCTGCTTCACCTTTCCCACCACGTCATCCGATACTTCATCATGTGCGATATGCCCCCACCATAGAAGCACATCGGTAGAATCGAGAACCTCTTCTGTCAGGCCGTGCTGTTCATCATCAAGCACAGCGGCTTGGACGTTGAAGGATTCTTCCCCCAGGAATGAAGCAATGGCGCCGTGGATTCCTTCCGGATAAACCTCCCGCACCTTTTCGCTTTTCTGTTCGTGGCGATTTTCATTCCATACTGTAACGTTTATCATAGTTAGACCTCCATCAGTTATAGTTTAAAAGGGACCTCCTGAATTCATTGGGCGTCGTCCCGACCTGCTTTTTGAATACCTTGCTGAAGTACTTTTCATTTCCATAGCCCACCCCATAGGCGACTTCATAGATTTTGAGATAGGGATTTTCAAGCAGCTTCTTCGCTTTTTCCAAACGGATATTCATTAAGTAATCCGTAATGGTCAGATTGTATTCCTGTTTGAATTTCCTTGAGATGTATTCCCTGCTCAGGTAAAAGGTATCTGCTATTTCCTGAAGGGTGACATCTTCCTGGTAGTGCTGCTGCAGATACTCTTCAATTCTCTGCATATTGTTTTTCTCTTTCTGATATTTCTTCGATTTCAGGGTTTCGATCAACTTCATGAATTCTTTTATTTTTTCATTTTTGAATTTCGGAAAGGAAAAAGCCCCATCTTCACTCCAGTAGTCCACTCCCCGGTAAAAAGAAGAACGCCTCTCAATCTCGTATTCTTTCAGCCAATTTGTACGCAGCAGCTCAAATTGATCTTCCCAAAGCTGAATCTGCTCCATAGAAACCGTGTGCTTGCTTTCCAGGGTTTGAAAAATATGCTGCAGCAAGTTATTTATTCCGTCGGGACTCCCTGTTCGGATTGCCCACTTCAAATCACTTGAATAATCCAGCAGATGCAGAAGTGGCTTTGGTGTATTGCACGCTGTGATGATTTTATCCCGCTTCCTTAAATCACCCTGCATACACACTTTCAGTGATGACTCATAGGCTTCCTGCATGCTTAATGATTTTTCACCAAGTGAGATCGTTATGCAGATTTTACTGAACTGATAAATCAGTGTATAAAGTTCTTCGAGTAAAAAGGGCAGATTTTGATCATTCCAAACCAGTACGGCCAGTTCTTCGTCTTTGTGGATGTTCCTGAAGCATACCCCGTCATTCTGTCTGCCGAGCAGTTCATTGCAAATATTCGTCAGTGTAAAAAATGCGAGATCTTTGTCTCCCAGGAAGGATTTCAGGACAATCGGCCTGATCGGAATGAGGGCGATCCTTTTTTCCAATTGCCCTAATCGGATGCCGAACTCCGCTTCTATCTTATCCAAGGCTGCTCCCGCGTCCCCTTCATCCCGGCAAAGATTTGAGAACAGACGGTCCCAATAAAGGGGCTTCACCTCATTCATGACCTTGTTTTCTTCCACCACATATTTTCGGATACGCGCCTGCTCTTTCCATTCAGTGACCGCTTTTTCCAGTGTGTCATTCAACACATCAGGCTCAATGGGTTTGAGTAAATAATCAAAGCTTTTATAGTAGATTGCATTTCTCATATACTCAAAGTCATCGTATCCGCTTACAACGATCGTCTTGCAGTTGATATTGGAAGAATGAAGCCACTTCAAAAGACTGATCCCATCAAGCTTCGGCATCCTCATGTCGGTGAAAATGATGGCAGGTTTGTGTTCCATGATCAACTTCTTCGCCTCTTCCCCATCCTCTGCCTCAAGGATGGTATGAATTCCATGATCCTTCCACTGTGCCAATAAGAGTAATCCTTCACGGACATGCTTTTCGTCGTCAATGATGATTGCTTTCACACTCATTCATCCTCCCTCTTAATGGGCAGCTCCATGGTCACCTTAAAGCCGCCCTCATCAGAGTTTTCAAGGTGTAATGCCGCCTGATCATCGTAATAGAGTTTCAAGCGTACATATACGTTCTTTAAGCCGATGTTTGTGGACTCCCCTATTTTATTCAAGGCCGCCGCTTTAAAATGAGCATACACTTCCTCCAGCCGTTGGGGTGTCACGCCTATGCCGTTGTCCCTTACCGTGATGATGAGCCGATTATCCACTCTTGTGCAGTCGAGCTTGATCCGGCCTGCACCATCCCGGATATCAAAGCCATGCTTGAAGTAATTCTCAATGACGGGCTGAACGATCATCTTAGGTACTTGAACCTCCCTCACCCCTTCATCCACAGTTATCCTGTAGTCAAGATGATCCCCGAACCGTTCTTTTTGCAGGAGAAGGAATGCTTTGGTGTAATTGATTTCCTTATCGAGCGGGACCATATCCTCCTCCATGTTCATCCCGTATCTCATGATTTTCGAGAGATAAGTGATGAGCGTGTATACTTGCGGGACTTTATTCTTTAATGCCACCGTGCCGATTGATTGCATGGCATTATATAAAAAATGGGGATTGATCTGGGACTGCAGCACCTTTAATTGATTGTTCTTATTCTCAAGTTCGAGTTTGTACTCCCGGTTGATCAATGTGTTGATCCGCTCGATCATCTGTTGAAATCTGAACCCCAGCAAACCGATTTCATCAGACCCGAATGCCGGCAGCCGTACATCCATATTCCCTTTTTCAACTTGCTGTATATTCCGGAGCAGGACACGGATCGGCGATGTGATCTTAAATGAAACGAACAAGGTCGCAAGTACCACCAGGGTCAATCCAAGAATTCCAAATAGAATGTTGATCTTTGCAACACTGAATGCGCTTTCGTAAAGATTCGCATAACTGACCCGTTTCACAAGGATCCAGCCCCCCGCCGATCCGGGCAGCTGATCATACATGATGACACCGTTAAATCCGTCTTTCTTCCATTCCATCGTCCCTTCACTTTCCTCTTCCCCGACAATCCTTTTAATCCATTCCTGATTGTTCTGGTCATCGGATACATCAAGGTCTGAGCTGTATATCATTTCTCCCCCGGGTGTGAGAAGGTAGAATTCTTCCTTTTCGTCTGTATAGAGATTTCTGCTTAAATCAATGATTTTATCGGGAGAGATTTCGAGTGATATATAAGCAAGCACTTCATCATCAGGAATATTCCTGATGGCCCTGTGGATCGTCACTATATTTCTGGACCGCTTGATTTCATTCTCCCTTTGTGGAAAGTCCGGTTCGATGTACATATTGTACGGACTCCGTTCAGCCCTTAAGAACGCTTCATTATCTTCTTCGTTGTTCTTACTTGAAAAAATGACGGTGGAACGCTTCGTCGCCTTGATGATCCGGTCTTCATCCTTGAAGGAAATCCTCACTCCATTGATGGTATCCCCCGTGTATAAAATCGTCTGCACTACATTCTTTACGATCCCGATTGTCATGTAGTCATCCCCTTGAGCAGGATTTCTCATAAAATTAATGAAATCGGGGTTATTATAGAGAGATAGAGTCAGATCATCTAATTCATTGATATAACTCTCAAGATTAACCTTCCCCTGATACAGCAGGTTTCTGCTCTCCGCCACCACCTGCTCTTCAATTGAATTCTTCGTATAGAGATATGTAATCACAATCGAGCTCCCAAACGGGACAATGGTGGTAATCAAAAGGAGAACAATCAGTTTATTCCTGATACTGGTCTTAATCATGGGGAAGAACCTCCGCATTTTGCTTACCACTAGTATAATACCTGCTTGTACATACATGAAGAGTTTTTTCGAAATAATGAAACTTTTCTAAATAGGAACTGGTTTTAGTTGTGAAATTTTTCAAACGATAGAATAAACAGAAAGCATGCCTCTTAAAGACATGCTTCCATTTATTTTGCTTTACTTCAGATTATCCCAGGATTTTTGGAATCTCTCCAGTAAAGTATCGTAGTCGATCTTTCCTGCTGCATATTCCTGGATGGCAGCAGCGAATTCTTTGTTCGCTCCATCCGGCCATTTGAACCAAGTCCAAGGAATTGTCTTCTCATCTTTTGAGTATTCAAGGATAGATGTTCCCAGATCGCCGAGTCCTGCAGGCTCGATATTATCGAATGCCGGGATGAACGCAAACTCTTCCGTGATATAACGTTTTCCTGTTTCAGAAGAAACCATCCAATTCAAGAACGTTTTAGCTTCTTCAAGGTGCTTAGAGTTTTTATTCAACACCCAGTTATTCGGTACACCGACAGGAAGGCTGTTTGCACTTTCATCATTGCTTATCGGGATCGGAAGGAAGCCCATGTTGATTTCAGGGTTGATTTCAGTGATCATATTTTCCGTCCAGTTCCCCTGCTGAAGCATCGCTGTTTCACCAGAAGCGAAAAGCGTCACCTGCGTGTTGTAGTCTGTAGTCAAGGGATTATCATTGGCATATTTCAGCTCAGTATCAAGCACTTCCTTGAATTGCTTGAACTTTTCATTTCCTGTGATTTTCTCAGAACCATCGTATAATCCTGCGATGAAGGCCTCAGGATCTTCCTGCTGCGCAAATGGAATATTCAATAAATGCTGCCCGATGACCCACCACTCTCCGTATCCTGCTGAGAATGGAGTGATCCCTGCTTTTTCAAGCTTCTTTGAGGCACCTTTCAATTCATCAATGGTCTTTGGAGCTTCCTTGATGCCCGCTTTCTCAAACAGATCTTTATTGTACACGAATCCGTAGCCTTCAAGGTTTACAGGCATACCATACAGTTTACCGTCTTCAGCAGTCATAGGAACCTTTCCGATTGGAAGGACATGCTCCACCCATGGCTCACCTGACAGATCCGCTAACTTCTCCTTCCAAAGCTCCAACTCTTTAAAGCCGCCGTTATTGAAGATATCCGGCTCTTCCCCGGAAGCAAACTTCGCTTTAAGTGCAGCACCGTAATCGGCACCGCCGCCGACTGTTTCAAGCTTCACTTTGATGTTTGGATGTTCAGCTTCGAATTCCTTGATCATTTCCTGAAGCTGGTCCGCGATTTCCACTTTAAATTGGAAAAGGTTCAGAGTGACTACATCATCCCCTGACTTAGAGTCACTGCCGCCCGATGAAGATTCTTTGGATGAACAACCCGCGATGATGCCGAAAACTAGAATTAATGAAGTGAATAACAACAGAATGCGTTTCATAACTGGCTTTTACCCCCTTGATATAATGTTATTTTATATAAAGTCCTGAATGAATGAATGACAGAACCTTTATATCTACTTGATCGATCCTGATGCAATCCCCTTGATGATATGCTTCTGTAAGAACAGGAAGAATACAATGACCGGCGCAATCCCGAGCACCAATGCCGCCAGACCCATATCCCACTGCTTCGTATACTGCGCAAAGAATGAACTTGCAGCCAGCGGGATCGTACGCAGCTCTGCATCCTGTAAAACGAGGAGCGGCAGCAAATAGTCGTTCCAAATCCAAAGAGTGTTCAGAATGATGACTGTTACGGTGATCGGCTTCAGGAGCGGAAAGACAATTCTCCAAAATACGCCAAACTGGCTGCATCCGTCAATCATCGCCGACTCCTCGATTTCAACAGGGACGGTCTTCACAAAGCCATGGAATAGGAATAAAGATAATGGCACTCCAAAACCAAAGTACATAATGATCAATCCCGGAATGCTGTTCGTCAGATTCAATGCCCCTCCAAGCTTCATGAGTGGAATCATCACTGTCTGGAAAGGGATGACCATGGCTGATACAAAAATCACAAATAGAATCTTACTGAACTTGCCCGGTGTCCGGACCATCTTCCAGGCAGCCATCGAACTGATCACCACTAAGCCGATGTTGCTCGCAACGGTAATGATAAGTGAATTCCAGAACGCCCTTGGAAAGTTGATGACTTCCCACACCTTCGCATAATTCGAGAACATGAACTCTTCCGGCCAAGCCGCTGCATCGATAAGAATGGCAGCGAACGGCTTAACGGAATTGATGAAAACAAAGTAAAAGGGAATCAAGAAGATGAGGCCAAGGACGATCCCGATAATCTCAAGTACAAACGTCTTCTTTGTATAGCGATTGCCCATTAAGCCTCAACCTCCTTCTTCTTGGTCATCATCACTTGAAATGTCGTAAAGATAGCTACCACCACAAAGAATAAAATGGACTTCGCCGTTCCAAGGCCATACCGGTTATTCTGGAACGCTTCCTGATAGATATTGATCGCTACAGACTGAGTCGAATTAAATGGACCTCCGCCCGTTAACGAGATATTCAGATCAAAGATCTTGAAGGCCATTGAGATCGTCAGGAAAAAGCAGATGGTGAATGCCGGAAGAATCAATGGAACAATAATCTTCGTCAACAGTGTCCAGTTCGATGCACCATCCATCCTGGCTGCTTCCAACAGCGAGGTGTCAACCCCTTGCAAAGCTGCAACATAGATGACCATCATATATCCGCTGATCTGCCAGGCAAATACGATGACAATCCCCCAGAAGGCCGTTTTCTCGTCACCAAGCCACGGCATCTTGAAAAAGGCGATATCCGTCATGTTCCCGACGGAAGCAAATCCTTTCACGAAGATGAACTGCCAAATGAATCCCAGTAATAAACCGCCGATGACATTTGGAATAAAAAACACTGTCCGCAGGATATTGCGCGTCTTCAGCGCCGCATTTAAAAGCAATGCAAATCCAAACCCGATTAAGTTACTGATGATAACGGCGGCGAACATAAATTTCGTCGTAAACACAAATGAATTGAAAAACGTCTGGTCATCAGTGAAAATCTGCTTATAATTATCAAATCCGACCCACTCTACTACAGAACTGACTCCATTCCAGGAAGTGAAAGAATAATAGACACCCATTAAGAAAGGAAGTATCTGAATCACGAGGAAAAAGAGAAGTGCAGGTCCTACAAAGGCAGCGTATGTCAGCAGGCTTTTGTATTTGAACCTTTTCCTGGACACCGCCTTGATCTGCGCCTGGGTTTGGACAGGTCCTGTTTTGATTGTTGGTTCCACTCGCATCACCACCCCTTTGTTATGTAATCGCTTTCTTACAGTATAAATGGAGTATGCAGTGGAGCAGGTCAACAAAATTGACGAAGAAGGTGCAATATTTTGACTATATCGATTTTTGGATGACTGTGAGGATTAGACATATTAGGATTTTGGTCATCTGGATTTCCGGGGTGGAAGTGGACTGGTTTATGGATTGGATTTGGATGAATAGAGGTTGTGACAAGTTTAAGCTGGTTGTTTTCGTATTAGTCGGTGGATGATTTATGTTTGCCGGGCGTTGATTCACGCTGTTTTGTTAAAAAGTTGTAAAATGCGCTGAATCGCAGCAATAGAGGAATAATTTCTTCAGTTTCGATGGATCAAAGTGAAAATCCCCCCTGCTATCAGACAGGATTTATCTTGGTACACAGATATTTGGGCCACTTGCCTAATTATTGCGCAGGAATCTCATTTATTGCGCCACTTTTTTAGGTAATTGCGCAGAAATACTATTTATTGCGCTGCTTTGAATGATTTAAAAAAGGAGTGGAGCCCTGCAAATTGCCTGCTCCCTGAATTCAATTTCTCTTTGAGATCCCCGTGAGTACCTTTTCAAAATAATATAAAAAAGACTCCCTCAGATTGAGAAAGTCTTGTATATGTATGCTTGGAGCGGGTGATGGGAATCGAACCCACGACATCAGCTTGGAAGGCTGAGGTTTTACCATTAAACTACACCCGCTTATGGTACCGGTGGCCGGGGTCGAACCGGCACTCCGTGAGGAACACGATTTTGAGTCGTGCGCGTCTGCCTATTCCGCCACACCGGCATACATATATGGAGGCGCCAACCGGATTTGAACCGGTGATAAAGGTTTTGCAGACCTCTGCCTTACCACTTGGCTATGGCGCCTTATCTTTGGAGCGGAAGACGGGATTCGAACCCGCGACCCCCACCTTGGCAAGGTGGTGTTCTACCACTGAACTACTTCCGCAAAACTGGGCTAGCTGGATTCGAACCAACGCATGTCGCAGTCAAAGTGCGATGCCTTACCGCTTGGCTATAGCCCAATAATAGTATATGTCACATTCATAAAAATGTGAAAAGTTGGGGCGACTGATGGGAATCGAACCCACGAATGCCGGAACCACAATCCGGTGCGTTAACCACTTCGCCACAATCGCCGTGTTGTTTGGCAGGGGCAGTAGGAATCGAACCCACACCAAAGGTTTTGGAGACCTTCGTTCTACCGTTAAACTATGCCCCTGTGATGGTGGAGGGGGGCAGATTCGAACTGCCGAACCCGAAGGAGCGGATTTACAGTCCGCCGCGTTTAGCCACTTCGCTACCCCTCCACATTGAGAGAAAATGGTGCCGGCAAGAGGACTTGAACCCCCAACCTACTGATTACAAGTCAGTTGCTCTACCAGTTGAGCTACACCGGCACATTTTTCACACTACTATGCTTCGTAAGAAACATGGTGGCTCAGGACGGAATCGAACCGCCGACACATGGATTTTCAGTCCATTGCTCTACCAACTGAGCTACTGAGCCATCTAATAATTTCATATCAGCCATTCAATGAAAATGGCGGTCTGGACGGGACTCGAACCCGCGACCTCCTGCGTGACAGGCAGGCATTCTAACCAACTGAACTACCAGACCAGAGATTTTTGCTAACGCAAAATATCTTCATTAATTTGCGTTAGCAAAAGAACTTACATTACCTTGCGTCAGCAAAATATTCATCCATCAGTCACCCATTAGATGTTTATTTACTTTTGCAAAAATGGTATTGCGGGGACAGGATTTGAACCTGCGACCTTCGGGTTATGAGCCCGACGAGCTACCGAACTGCTCCACCCCGCGACGATATTAATTACTTATGGAAGATTCTTTTACTATGCTAACACTTCGTAAAAAATCTTGGTGGAGGATGACGGGATCGAACCGCCGACCCTCTGCTTGTAAGGCAGATGCTCTCCCAGCTGAGCTAATCCTCCGTTATGTATGGTAAATTCTTTTCGCTTGCGCGAAGAAACTTTGGTGACCCGTACGGGATTCGAACCCGTGTTACCGCCGTGAAAGGGCGGTGTCTTAACCGCTTGACCAACGGGCCAGGTGAAATATGTTATGGCGGAGAGCAAGGGATTTGAACCCTTGAGACAGCGTTTAACCGTCTACACGATTTCCAATCGTGCTCCTTCGGCCACTCGGACAGCTCTCCATATGGCTCCGCAGGCAAGATTCGAACTTGCGACCGATCGGTTAACAGCCGATAGCTCTACCACTGAGCTACTGCGGAATGATGTGCCTGGCGACGTCCTACTCTCACAGGGGGAGATCCCCCAACTACCATCGGCGCTGAAGAGCTTAACTTCCGTGTTCGGCATGGGAACGGGTGTGACCTCTTCGCCATAGTCACCAGACAATTTTATGATGTCTTTTTTAAGGACAAGTACTATTATATCGTCTTTCAAGGTTTTTTCAAGACTTTTTTTGTACTTTCCCAGAGAAATTTGTTCTCTCAAAACTAGATAAAGGATTGATGTCAAGAATACCGGTATCGTATAATCCAGCTCCGGCGGCTAGAGACTCGAGGTCATTTCCGTGTCAGTCAGCTGAGGGGAAACACCCAGCCAAGAAGGCAAAGAGCGCCTTCGCAGCCGGTCCGCCTTATGCCACCCGCCTCTAATCAAAGCCCTTCCGCTTTTCGATTGTCCAGCTGCGGCGGCTAGAGACTCGAGGTCATAAGCCAAGAACCCCAAAAAGGCAAAGAGCGCCTTTCCGGGGTTCTCGTCATATGCTTGTCGTCTCTGAGCGAGCCGCCTCCGCTTTTCTGTCTCCCAATATTTTTACTCCATTCCCAATAATTTAAGTTGAAAGCGAACGTATATTCGTATAAAATCATACATATAATAAAAATAGAACGAATGTTCGTAGTAATAAGGAAGGGGTGAGAAGGATGACTGTCGACTACAGCGGGCTGCCGCATCACAAGATTTTATGCATCGATATGAAGAGCTTTTACGCCAGCTGTTCGGCTGTCATGCTCGGCCTGGATCCGCTCGAATGCCACTTGGCGGTTGTCGGGGACCCGGACAGACAGGGGAGCATTGTGCTGGCTGCATCTCCCAGGTTAAAGAAGGACTTTGGCATCAAGACCGGATCGAGGATGTTCGAAATCCCACAGGATCCCCGCATCAGGCTCGTGGAGCCGAAAATGGCCACCTACGTCCGCATTTCCACTGAAATCACCCGCTTGTTCCACCGCTATGTCCCGAAAGACGCCATTCATACGTACAGCGTCGATGAAAGCTTTATCAAAATCGACGGGGCCACCCATCTTTGGGGGGACGCTGTGACCATCGCCCGTAAAATCAAAGATGATATGGAAAGGGAGTTTCAGCTGCCGTGTGCGATCGGCATCGGGCCGAATCTGCTTCTATCCAAACTCTGCCTCGACCTTGAAGCAAAGAAGGAGGGAATTGCAGAGTGGAAATATGAAGACGTGCCGGAAAAGCTTTGGCCCCTGTCCCCTCTCAGCGAGATGTGGGGAATCGGCCGCCGTCTTGAAAAGACACTCAACCGGATGGGGATCTTCTCGGTCGGGCAGCTCGCGCAGTATGACCTCGGGAAACTGGAAGGGAAGTTCGGGGTGATGGGCAACCAGCTGTATTATCATGCCTGGGGTGTGGACTTGTCCGAGATCGGAGCGCCGATCATGGAAGGGCAGATCAGCTTCGGCAAAAGCCAGATCCTTTTGAGGGACTACAAGGAAAGGAAGGAAATCAAGTCCGTCATCCTTGAAATGTGCGAGGAGGTGGCCAGGAGGGCGAGGACGCACCGGAAAGCCGGACGGACCGTCAGTTTCGGGATCGGATACAGCCGGGAGGAATTCGGGGGCGGGTTTCACCGGTCGCGGACAGTCGATGAGCCGACCAATATCACGATGGACCTGTACAGGGTCTGCCTCGAGCTTTTCGAAGAGAATTATAACGGAAAGACTGTCCGGAAAATATCCATTGCCCTTTCGAATATTGTGGAAGATGAAACGATGCAGATTTCCTTATTCGAGCCGAAACGGTGGGAGAAGCGGGAATTGGGATATGTGGTGGACAGGATCCGCCGCAAATATGGATCGGCTTCCCTGCTCAGGGCAGTATCCTATACGGAGGCGGGGACGGCAAGACATCGTGCGCGTCTGGTCGGGGGTCATAAATCATGATGAAATCCAGGAGGTGAGCAAGTGATACGTGACCGCGGAAGAATCAAATGGACGTCCATGATGCTCCCGGAGCATGTGAAATTATTACGGGACTGGGCGAAGGAAGATACGTACGAAAAGAAAAAAGAGCTCGATGAACAAGAATTGGAAGTATTGAACGAAACGGTGGCGGAAGCAATGGAGTTTGGGAAAGCAGTGGCGATCACCCACTATAGGAATCATCGTCATGAACTGCTCGTCGGCCTCATCCATCATGCCGATTCTCTGGAAGGGAAGCTGCACGTGGTGGACAGCGACGGGAAAGTCCGGTATATCCCCTTGACAGGCATCTCGGACATCCGCTTTTTTGAAGAAGGCTGAAGAAAAAAGAGAGGCTGAAGGCCTCTCCGGTTTAAAGGATCATTCCTCGTCCAGCACTTTCTCAGCACGTACACAGGATTCGAATTTTCCCTTGTGGGACGCGTCGCAGAACGGCATTTTAGCAGACAGGCCGCAGCGGCACAGAGAGAAGACCTGCTTCGTAGGAAATACATTTCCGTCAGCATCGATCAGCTCCACATCCCCGCTTACACGAAGAGAACCGTTATCATTGATTTTGATTTGAGCTTTTGCCATGAAAAACCACCCTTTCTATAAAATACAAAAGTTTCCCCATACTGATAGTAAAGTGAAAAAGGGAAAAATGCAATATAATAAAGGAAGGAGAAAAAATATGATAGGATGGAGGGGAGGAGGGAGTCATATGAATATTCAACTTACAGATGCAGCAGCAGAAAAGATACATGAGAAAACAGCAGGCCAAAGAGGCCGTTTGAAATTGAAATATGACATAGACGGGTGCGGATGTGTAGTGTCAGGCGTCCCGACCTTATGGTACGTATCAGAACCGGATGAAATCGATGATGTGACAGTCGAGACCGATCATTTTCCGATTTTGGTGGAAAAGTCGAAAATGGTTTTCCTTGATGAAGAGCTGAAAATCGATTTTTCAACAGCCAGTAATACGTTTCAACTGAAAAGTCCGGGCCAGATCCTCAACGGAAGGATGAACTTCGTCCTCTACCCTGGAGAATAGAGAAAAAGCCGGTCCTCAAAGGGAGCCGGCTTTATTTTCGTTCAAGAGCCTTTCATACATTTCCGAAATGGCTGCCCCGTTTTTCCAGCAGTCGCCCCCCTCTTCGGTACACCAGCAGGCAGACAAAACCGAGTGGCAGAATCCGTAGGAGATCAGTCTTTCATAGGAAAGGGAAAGCAGGGAAGACAATGTCTCCGTCCTGAATTTCAAAAGTTCATAAGGGTCTTCATGGTCCTTCCAGTGATTCAGGGTGTACTGGATGCAGTCGTATTCCCGCTCACCGATCAGCCCTTTAGGATCGATGGCCGTCCAGCCCGCAGATCCGGAATAGAGGATGTTCTCATGGTGCAGGTCACCGTGAAGCAGGTATCGTTCCTTCGAAGAATCGAGGAGCCTGCGGAAAAGTGACTCTGCCTTTGAAATCATCTTCTCCGGCAGGGGGCCGTTCCCGTCCTTAAAGCGGGATTGATAACGTCTGATGCCTTCCGACCAGGTTTCGACATCGGGGAACGGATGGGAAGTTGAGGGCTTGTGCCACAATTTTTCCGCAATAGAAGCGAAAATCTTTAACTGCTCTTTTTCATTCTGCAGAGAATGGAGGGCATGGCCGGGCTGCATATGGGCCAGGATCATCCAGCCTGCTTCCTGATCGGAATCGATGACGTTCACCATGGCATCACCGGCGAACTCGCGGAGTGCATGGAACTCGTTGGTAAAATCTTTATTGGGATACCCCATTTTTAATACCACAGAAGTACCGTCCGGTATAACGGCGGGAACAACAAAGTTATAGCTCAGGGAAAAAGGCTCGCCGAATGACAGGCTGAGTTTTTCCTGCAGGGAAAGAATGGTTTGCTCTGCCTGTTCGACCCAGGCCGAACCCTTGTCTCCATACATCGCTTCCATTTTTGCTTGAAAGTATTCAGGAATCATTTACTCTGCCTCCCTTCCATAGTCAACAACTTCATCAAGGAATTGCTGCACCACGCCGTCATATTTTTCGGGATCTTCATTGTAGGATTGTGCATGGGTTCCGCGGAAGTCAAGATGCATCATTTTCGGTCCCGGCTTCTTGTGAAATAAATCTTCCGTCATTTTCGGCAGGATATAATCATCCTCCATGCTGTGGATGAACAGGACAGGCTTGCGGATATTCCTGATGACCGAAATGGGGGATAGTTCCTTTAACGAATAGCCCTCGCGGAATTTTAAGGTACGGCTCACAAGAGGCAGCAGGAATCCCGCCGGCATTTTCAATTCGACACTCATCCTGTAGGCAAGCTGTTCACCGAAATCGGAATACGGGCAATCTGCAATATAAAAGTCTGCCCGGTCCTCGACACTGCCCCCGTAGAGAAGGATGGTGGCCGCCCCCATGGACTCACCATGTATGCCGAAAAAGACATCTTCACCTTCCCGGCGGATCAATTCATCGACGACGGCTTTTAAATCGAATTTTTCGTAATATCCGTAGCTGGTCGACTTACCCCCGGATTTCCCGTGGCGCCGGTGATCATAGATGATGGCATTGAATCCTTTTTTTATGAACAGATTCATATATTTAATGGAATTAAGCTTGTTTTCAGTAACACCATGTGCAAAGATCATGTACTTCTTATCCGGGTGGGGGGTGACGAAAACAGCATTGAGATCATAACCGTAAGGCGAAGGGATGTTCACTTCTTCTTTAGGGAGTGCATCATACTCTTCCTGGATGAGCCGGAGTGCATCGATTTCCCTTGAACGAACCGATTTTTCATCCTTTTTGGGAAGGTACAGGAAGGTATTCGTAATGAAATAGCCCAGCCCGCCGATCCCGAGGGCGGATAGGAGGCCGCCTATCAAATAAGATTTTTTCTTCATGTTTTCACCTCATAGACTTTCAGCTGTTCTTTCATTTTAACATCAGGAGGAAAGAAGTGGAATTCACAGGGGAGGGAATAAAAAAGAAGCGCACCCAAAAGTTTGGGAGCGCTTCTAAAGAAGAATCAAGATTTTGCATTTTGCCCTTTGGCCGGGTGAATCGCTTTATCAAGTTCTTCTGCGGACAGGGTGTTTCTCACAATATCGCTGTTCGTCTTTCCTTTTTGACTGTTTCCCTTTTCGCGTTTTTGACTCATGTTTTCATCTCCTTCGCATTCATTCAATCTTAGAATGCTCGTGGAGCAGGAGCGGTATTCAAACTCTTATTTATTCAGCTCGTAAAGGCGGTAATATCCGCTTTCAACAGGACGTGAGATAAACGGCTTCACGACATCGATCGCCTGCGAGAGCTTTTCGAGGTCGATGCCGGTTTTCACACCCATCTCTTCCGCCATGAATACGACGTCTTCGGTGGCCACGTTCCCGGTGGCTCCCGGAGCGAAAGGGCATCCCCCGAGCCCGCCGGCGGAACTGTCAAAGCGGTCCACCCCGGCCTGCATGGCAGCGAGGATGTTTGCCAGGGCCATTTTCCTCGTGTCATGGAAATGAGCGGTCAGGAGAAGACCGGGCAGTTCACTTTTCAGTAAAGTGAACAGTGCATGGGCTTCAAGCGGATTCGCCCTGCCCACGGTATCCGCTACGCTCAATTCATCGACGCCCATATCCGCGAATCTTTTACATAAGGCAAGTGTATCCTCAGGGAGGATCTTTCCTTCGTATGGACAGTAGAAGGCGGTCGAAATGCACGCCCTCACAAAATATCCGCGTTCTTTTAACTCGTTGATGAGAGGTTCAAGGTCATTAAGCGCATCTTCAGTTGTCTTATTAATATTCTTTTGATTGAACGTATTGCTTACCCCGACAAATACAGCTACTGCCCTGCAGCCCGTTTCATAAACGCGCTGAAGGCCCCTTTCATTCGGTGCAAGGACGAAATCGCGCGAGTCACTGGTAAGGCACGATTCCACGATATCTCCTGCATCCTGCATCTGGGGAACCCACTTGGGAGAGACGAAAGACGTCAGCTCCATCTCCCTGATGCCGGACTCCTTCAACCGCAATATAAATTCTTTCTTCGTTTCAGTCGGAACAAAGTTTTTTTCATTCTGCAGGCCGTCCCGCGGCCCAACTTCGATCATTGTAATATTTTCAGGTAAATTCAACATATCCATCCCCCTTGTTTTTATTGTAGGAAAATTTCGACAACAAAATCAACTAAATTTTTTAAGAAAGAAAAAGGAAATTGAAGCGTTTACATAGAAAAGGTTTAAGTGGAGATATGTTTGCCTATTCTCTAATGGATGGAATTCATGAGAATCAGTCAGAATGGGAGGAAGAGAAATGTCGAACGAAGTGGTAATCGTAAGCGCTGTCCGTACAGCGATCGGGAGCTTTAACGGCTCATTGAAGGATATTTCGGCTCCTGAGCTTGGAGCGATCGTAATCAAAGATGCCCTTGAAAAGGCAGGCGTGAAAAAAGAAGATGTCGATGAAGTGATTATGGGGAATGTCCTGCAGGCCGGATTAGGCCAAAATCCTGCAAGGCAGGCTTCCATTAAAGCAGGTTTACCCGAAAGTGTACCTGCCATGACGATAAATAAAGTATGCGGATCCGGTTTGAAAACCGTCCATCTGGCCACTCAGGCAATCCTTGCCGGGGATGCCGATATCATTGTTGCCGGCGGGATGGAGAATATGAGTCAGGCCCCGTATTTATTAAAAGGGGCAAGGAATGGATACAAAATGGGAGATCAAAAAGTCGTGGACAGCATGATTTCCGACGGCCTGTGGTGTGCGTTCAATGATTATCATATGGGAGTCACCGCTGAAAATCTGTGTGACCGCTATTCCTTATCCCGTGAAGAACAGGATGAATTTGCAGCGTGGAGCCAGGAGAAAGCAAGTGCTGCCATCGAGTCGGGCAGATTCAAGGATGAAATTGTCCCGGTACATATTCCGCAGCGCAAAGGGGATCCGGTTGAGTTCAGCCAGGATGAGTTTCCGCGCAAGGGCTCCACTGCAGAGAAATTGTCAGGGCTCCGTGCTGCATTCAAAAAGGATGGAAGCGTGACAGCCGGTAATGCGTCAGGAATCAATGACGGTGCGGCAGCTGTCGTGGTCATGTCGAAGAAAAAAGCAGATGAGCTCGGCATCACGCCGCTTGTCACGATTAAGGGAAATGCAAATGCAGGTGTCGATCCAAGCGTGATGGGGATCGGGCCGGTTGCGGCAGTGAAGAAGGTGCTGGAAAAAACAAAGATGAGCATGGAAGACATGCAGCTGATCGAAGCCAATGAAGCGTTTGCCGCACAATCATTAGCGGTGGATAAAGAACTTGGATTCAAGCGCGACGCCCTCAATGTAAACGGCGGAGCGATTGCTTTGGGACATCCGATTGGAGCGAGCGGGACAAGGATCCTTGTTACCCTTATCCATGAAATGAAGAAAAGACAGGTACAGAATGGCTTGGCTACTTTATGCATCGGCGGCGGCCAGGGTGTAGCGACAGTCGTTGAACTTCATCAATAAAGAGCAGTCTGAATGACAACCAAGGAGGGAAAACAATGAAACAGGTTTATACTTCGTACAGTGAAGCGGTGGCGGATATCCAGGACGGAGCCACACTGATGGTGGGTGGATTCGGACTTTGCGGAATCCCCGAGAAATTGATCCTTGCACTGGTGGATAAAGGTGTAAAGAACCTGACTGTCATCTCCAACAACTGCGGAGTGGATGACTGGGGTTTAGGTTTGCTTCTGCAAAATAAGCAGATCGATAAAATGATCGGTTCTTATGTGGGTGAGAATAAAGAGTTTGAAAGACAGGTTTTGTCGGGGGAACTCGAAGTGGAATTGGTGCCGCAGGGGACATTGGCGGAAAAGATCCGTGCAGGCGGCGCGGGTATCCCTGCCTTTTACACACCTGCAGGAGTGGGGACACCGGTAGCCGAAGGAAAAGAAACGCGCACCTTCAATGGTAAAGAGTATCTGCTGGAAGAAGCATATACAGCTGATTTTTCACTCGTCCGGGCCTGGAAAGCAGATAAAATGGGCAATCTTGTTTACAACAAGACAGCGCAGAATTTCAATCCGATGATCGCTGCTGCTGGAAAAGTGACCATTGCCGAAGCGGAAGAAATCGTAGAGATTGGGGACATCAATCCGAATGAAGTGCACACTCCAAGCATCTATGTTCAACGATTGGTTCAGGCAGAGCAGGAAAAACGCATTGAAAGAAGAACAGTCAAAGCCTAGAGGGGAGAGTGGAATAGGATGGATCGTGCAAAAATGCGTGAAAAGATCGCCAGGAGAGCGGAAAAGGAAATTCAAGATGGATTCTATGTGAATTTAGGAATCGGAATGCCGACCCTGGTAGCCAACTATATAACAGAAAATAAGCAGGTTGTGCTGCAGTCGGAGAACGGGCTGCTCGGAATCGGGCCATACCCGGCGGAAGAAGAGCTGGATGCTGATCTGATCAATGCCGGGAAAGAAACGGTCACTGCCATCCCCGGCTCCGCTTACTTTAACAGTGCGGAATCCTTTGGGATGATCAGGGGGGG
The DNA here is from genome assembly GCA_051294195.1 of Bacillus sp. BKU_1. Lineage (GTDB taxonomy): Bacteria > Bacillota > Bacilli > Bacillales > Bacillaceae_B > Rossellomorea. Next base: position 1,880,966 of record CP193985.1, read on the forward strand.
ACATATCAATATTGCCATCCTTGGCGGTATGGAAGTTGCGGAAAATGGCGACCTTGCCAACTGGATGATCCCTGGAAAGATGATCAAGGGGATGGGCGGAGCGATGGACCTCGTACATGGCGCCCAGCGTATCATCGTCATCATGGAGCATGTGAACAAAAACGGTGAAAGCAAGATCCTTAAAGAGTGCACCCTCCCTCTTACAGGGCAGGGAGTAGTCGACCGCATCATCACCGACCGTGCCGTTATGGATGTAACAGAAGACGGTCTGCTATTACGTGAAGTTGCGAACGGGTTCACCGTCGAAGACATCCAGTCGTCAACCGCCGCCGAACTGAAAGTGGCAGAAGACGTCAAACTCGAAGCATACTGATCACCGAACCAACCATCCGGGAAAGGAATACTTCCCGGATGTTTTTTTTATTTCAACATGCTATATTTCTAATAGTAGAAATGTTTTTAGATACTTATTGGAATTATTATCGTGGATGTTAAACTACTTAGCTGTTGATTGGAGTGCAGGGCGAAGACTCCGGCGGGAGAAGCGAGTTAGGTGAGACCCCGCAGGAGCGCAGCGAAGAGGAGGCTCGCCAACCGCCCGCGGAAAGCGAAGTCCTGCACGGAAATCAAAAGCGGTGATCGAAGCATAAAAGACATAGACAGGGGGATTTCCGATGTCCAAAAAAAAGAAACAGGAAGCCGAATTGACATTAAAAAACTCAATCAATGCCGACCTGTTCCAACAGCTCAAAAATAAAAAGAAAGAGCTTGAAAAAGTGGAAGAAGTAAAAAAAGATGAAGAACGAAAGCGTAAAGCAGAAGAAAGAAAACAACGAGAGAAAAACAAATCCTTCGAGGAACTATTGAATGAAAGCGATATGAACTGGCAGAATTATAAGAAGTAAAAAATACTTCCTATAAGGAGAAAAAGCTGAAAGGGGAACCTGCAGCTTTTTCGATGAAATGCCTTAATTAACAAACAGCTATCATTTATGGGCGGAATCCTTTAAATAAAGGCGGCATGCCGATTTTTTGACAAAGATCGCTTCAGCCCCTCTCAAACACGTCCTTCATTATTCAATCCCGAATGTTATTCCAAAAAGCAGCCCCGCCGGCATATCCGGCGGGGCTGCTTTGCGCCATTCTAATCCCGGTGCTGTTCATAACGTGAACTTTTCGTCAATTGCTCCAACAGCTTCAATTCTTCAGGGGAAAGCGGCGGCCGGTTGACGGCTTCAATGTTTTCTTTCAGCTGGCGGGTCGAACTGGCTCCCGGGATGACCGATGCGACGCCGCTGCGGGCAAGGTCATACTGCAGGGCCAGTTCATTCATGCTTCTTGTGTCCGAAGCTTTTGAACGGATGGCAGCCAGGGCTTCATCAAGCTCGGCATAGGAATAATCCAGGTATCCGTCCTGTCTTATTTTATCTGAAGCTTTGGAAAGCATCTTGTCGGAAAGGAGTCCTTTTGCAAGTGGACCCCGTGCAATGATGCTTACTTGATGTTCCTCAAGCAGGTCCATCCATTCCTCGGGACGGCGGTCGAGCAGGCTGTACTGCATCATCACGCTTTGAGCGGAAGAATGGCCTAAGAAACGTTTGATGACATTCGGACGTATCGAAGAAATACCGTATTCACGGATATAGCCTTCTTCTTTCAATTCTTCAAATGCCTCTATACTCTCTTCAAAATCGTCCTCGATCGTCCCGCCGTGAAGCTGGTATAAATCGATATAATCCACCTTCAGCCTTGAAAGGCTGTCTTTTACTGCCGACTTGATATACTCCTTTGACGGATCCCATCTCCACCCGTCTTCGACATCATTCCATCGGTTTCCGACCTTGGAGGCGATGATCACATCATCCCTCACATCTTTAAGGGCGCTGCCGACGATTTCCTCGTTCCTGCCGAAATCATATAAATCAGCAGTATCAAAATAGTTGATGCCATTCTCAAGTGCCGTCTGAACGATTTCTTTTGCATGCGTCTCGTCCGTGCCGAGCGACATGCAGCCGAGTCCCATTTTTGAAACAGATAAATCAGATGTGCCAATTTGTCTTTTTTCCATCATAACCGTCCTTTCCATCCATACTTTCACTATCTATTATTTTAACGAAAGAAGGGACGGTTAAACAAAGGATATGACTTTTTTACTCGGCAGGAGGCTCTCATTCCTTGATAAGTGCAGCAGTCCATTCTTTAACCGTTTCATATTTTCTGCTGTATTCCTTCAGCTTTGCCCTGACTTCCCAAGCCTTACCGGCCATAATGATCCGGTCTTTCTCAACGATTACCTGCATGAGCGGTCACCTCATCCTTTCTGTGAAGTATGGTAAAATGTATGAAGATAATGTGATTGTGAGAACAAGGAGAGTTGCTTAATGAAAAAATTCGAAGAAAAGACGATTACGAGTGAAACCATTTATCAAGGCAAGATCATTGATCTGCAAATCGATGAAGTCGAGCTTCCGAATGGAAAGACGTCAAAAAGGGAACTGATCAAACATCCGGGGGCCGTGGCAGTCATCGCTTTGACACCCGAGGGCAGGATTGTGATGGTGGAGCAATACCGGAAAGCCCTGGAAAAGTCGATCGTCGAAATTCCGGCAGGTAAGCTCGAACCAGGTGAAGAACCTGCCACAACCGCTGCAAGGGAACTGGAAGAAGAAACAGGATACGGATGTGAAAACCTCCGGCACCTTATTTCCTTCTATACTTCCCCGGGCTTCGCAGATGAACTTGTGCATCTTTATATCGCTGAAAACATTACACGGATAGAGGATGCAAGGGGACCTGATGAAGACGAGTTTGTGGACCTGATAGAGGTGACGGTTGAGGAGGCGCTGGATCTCATAAAAGAGAAAAAAATCTATGATGCCAAAACAGCTTATGCCGTACAGTATCTCCAACTTCAGGAGTTTTATAAATAGGTTCTTTTCGCACATTCGAAAATACCGGAACACGGGTATTTTCAGAGATTTAAATCAAGTTGTAGATAGGATCAAATTTCGAAAAGAGTACGTGTACTTGTTCGTTTTAGGTTTTTACATGTTGAACGGTAGTAGTTTTTTGAAACCAACCTATATATAAACAGAAGGAAGACGCCCCTTTTACATGACGGAAGAGGGGCGTCTGTCTGGTGAATTTGAAAAATAGCCGCGGCATAAACCTGTCCCTTCCTGCATATATACTACTAATCGGTATCTGGGAGGAGCGTCGTGATGCGCAAAAAAATATCAAATTCAAATCCACTCGTCCAACATGTACAAGCACATTCCTCAATCTACTTATTTGTCATTACATTGTTTTTAATGGGAATCATCTTCGGGGCAATTGTGGTGAACTCGCTGTCCTTTGCTCAAAAAGAAGATTTATATTTTTATTTAAGTAAATTTTTCAGTGAAATTGAGGGCGGAAGATTCACCTCGGCGGAAGAACTGTTCAGGCAAAGCTTCCTTCACAATGTGAAATATCTTGGTCTGATCTGGATATTGGGAATCTCCATCATCGGTCTGCCTCTGATCTTTGTGTTGATATTCATGAAGGGTGTCGTGGTCGGGTTTTCAGTTGGCTTTCTGGTGAATCAAATGGGCTGGAGCGGATTTCTGCTTTCTTTTGTGAGCGTGCTGCCCCAAAACATCATCATCATCCCTGCTTTCATCTTTATAGGAGTTGTCAGTGCGAGCTTTTCCCTGACACTGATCCGGAAGATTTTTGTCAGGCACAGTTCGTCGCTGCAATTTCAGATCGTTCCCTTTTTATCAAGGTATGTCATTTTCTTTGTGATTGCCGTAGGAATTGTGACCGCTGCCGCAAGTATCGAAGCTTATCTTTCTCCTAATTTGATGGAAGCTGTCATTTCGAAATTGAAATAATCATTCTTAAATGAGAATCATTTTGGTTTCTTGATTATAATAATTTTATTTTGCTTATTCCTCCCTTTTTGATATAATAATATAGACGTTGACGAGGGAGGGAAGGACTATGGAAAGTCGCATTGAACGAATCAAAAAGCTGCTTCATTCCGCCAGCTATAAATTGACACCGCAGCGTGAAGCTACTGTACGCGTGCTGTTGGAGCATGAAGAAGATCACCTGAGTGCCGAAGATGTTTACCTCCTCGTTAAGGAAAAATCTCCGGAAATTGGACTTGCAACGGTGTATCGCACACTCGAGCTGCTGTCTGAACTGAAAATCGTGGATAAGATCAATTTTGGTGATGGAGTTTCACGGTACGACCTTCGTCAAGAAGGAGCCGCCCATTTCCACCATCATTTAGTCTGCATCGAATGCGGTGCCGTGGATGAAATACAGGAAGATCTGCTTGAAGATGTCGAAAAGATTGTTGAGAGAGATTGGAAATTCAAAATTAAAGACCACCGATTGACCTTTCACGGAATCTGCTCAAGATGCCAGGATAAAGAGGAAGAGTCTGAATAGTAAATGGAAAAGCCCTGAAGAAGCCGGTTATTGTTTCAGCTGAAACGATTCTATACATATCTTAAGGGCTTTTTTTATTCTTACGGAATTTGCTTCCGGCATAATGCCGGAGGCCGAAACCGGTCAGAACGATATAAATGAAGATAAATTATGTCCCCCTTGGTATAAAACAGCCCAAAATCGTCATAGCTTGTATTATAGCGACGGATGGACTGTAGAAATTATATCAAATGGAGGACAGACTTATGAAAAAGGGTCTTGGAGTGGTCTGGCAGACCATTAAAGTATTTATTTTATTTACCGGATCCACAATCTTATTCTATTATGGGATCATGTGGATAAGTGAAGAGTACGAAGGGTATCACAAATACGATGAGCCGGAAGGAGCCGCGGTGAAAGTGTTTTCTTCCGTCGCGGATAAAGAAAGGCACTGGTATGATCGATTATTATTTTTTTACATGAACGGGGAGTAATGCAATTTGGAAGATCAGATTAAAGACTATATGCACTTTTTGATCGTTGAGAAAGGGCTCGCGAAGAATACAATTGAATCGTATCAGCGCGACCTGAAGAACTATTCATTGTACTTGGCCAATGTAGAAGAGATTTCAACTTTCAATGAGGTAACGAGGGTCAATATCGTCCAGTTCCTGGGGCATCTGAAGGATCAGGGGAAATCCTCTAAAACCGTAGCGAGGCATGTGGCTTCGATTCGATCCTTCCATCAGTTCCTCCTGAGGGAAAAAAGCACCGACCAAGATCCCACAGTGCACATTGAAACTCCAAAAACCGAGAGGAATCTCCCGAGGATACTGAGTATAGAAGAAGTGGAAGCGCTGCTTGAAGCACCTGAAGAATCGACACCGCTGGGAATGCGCGACAAAGCGATGCTTGAACTTCTCTACGCAACCGGAATCCGTGTAAGTGAGCTCATTTCTCTTAAAATGGAAGATGTCCACCTCACAATGGGATTTGTCCGCTGCATAGGGAAGGGGAATAAGGAAAGGATCATCCCGATCGGTAAGACGGCCATGACGGTCCTTGAGAAATATCTTGAAAGTGCAAGGCTGAAATTAAGGTCTAAAAAGCATAAAGATGAACATCTTTTTCTCAATCATCATGGAAAAGGGTTGACAAGGCAGGGATTCTGGAAAAACCTGAAGACACTTGCCAAAAAAGCGAACATTGAAAAAGATTTGACCCCCCACACGCTTAGGCACTCTTTCGCCACTCATTTATTGGAAAACGGCGCCGATTTGAGGGCCGTGCAGGAAATGCTCGGGCATGCTGACATCTCGACGACGCAGATATATACACATGTAACCAAAACCCGCTTAAAAGATGTTTATTCGAAATTTCATCCCAGGGCCTAAGCTAGAGAGACTTCTTAAAGATTTATCAAAACTTTAAGGGGTTCTCTCTTGTTTTTTTTATATCCTAAAAGTAGAATATAGATGTCAGACTTCTGACGTGGTCTTCGCACGATTGATGCGTCAGCGTTAAGGGAATGATATCCACAAGAATGCAAAATGTAACCGCTTTTTTGATGTGTTATATAAAAATGCGCAAATAAGCAGCTATAAATAGGAGGATTAAACATGAGCAGCTATACATATAAAAGGGTTCACTTGATTGTGATGGATTCAGTCGGGATCGGCGAAGCGCCTGATGCCGAACTGTTCAATGATCAGGGAACAGACACGCTGGGTCATATCGCTGAACATATGAATGGGCTGAATATGCCAAACATGGCAAAACTGGGCCTTTCGAATATAAAAGAAGTCAAAGGAGTGGAGAAAACAGATTCTCCGCTTGCTTATTATACGAAAATGCAGGAGGCGTCCGTAGGGAAGGACACAATGACAGGCCACTGGGAAATCATGGGCCTTCACATCGATACGCCGTTCAAAACATATCCTGAGGGCTTTCCTGAAAAGCTGATCCAAAAACTTGAGGCTGAGACAGGCAGGACCGTGATCGGAAACAAACCTGCAAGCGGTACTGCGATCATCGAAGAGCTGGGGAAAGAACATATGGAAACTGGCGCGCTGATTGTTTACACCTCTGCAGATCCTGTTCTGCAAATCGCAGCACATGAAGACATCATCCCTATCGAAGAACAGTATGAAATTTGTGAAATTGCGCGTAAAATTACGATGGACGAAGAATTCCTGGTCGGTCGTGTCATCGCCCGTCCGTTTGTCGGAGAGCCGGGAAGCTTTAAACGGACATCCAACCGCCATGATTATGCGTTAAAACCATTTAACCGTACTGTCATGAATGAGCTGAAGGATTCAGGGTTCGATGTCATTGCGCTCGGTAAGATCTCAGACATCTATAATGGTGAAGGCGTCACGAAGGCAGTCCGTACGAAACACAATATGGACGGGATGGATGTTTTCATCGATACATTCGATGAATCATTTACCGGTCTCAGCTTCCTGAATCTGGTCGATTTCGATGCATTATATGGTCACCGCCGGGATCCGGAAGGTTACGGGAAGGCACTGGAAGAATTCGACGCGCGCCTTCCGGAAGTATTTGAGAAAATGACGGAAGATGATCTTCTTCTGATCACGGCCGATCATGGAAATGATCCGACGGCACCGGGGACCGATCATACGAGAGAATATGTTCCTCTTCTTGCTTACTCGAAACGCTTCACCCAGGGTGATGAACTCCCGCTGAGGGAAACATTCGCGGATATCGGAGCCACTGTAGCAGATAACTTCAATGTGAACATGCCTAAATTCGGTAAAAGCTTTTTAAACCAATTGAAATAAAAGAATGAAACCAGGTTGAACAGTGATAGAGATGAATGGTGGACAGGATTCTGCCATCTCATCTCCTTTTCTGTTCAGTCCCGAAAAAGGAGTCGGTAAAGATGAATTATGAAACGATACAAAATGCTGCCAACCATTTGAAAAATCAATATACAGGATCACCAAGGATTGGACTAATCCTGGGTTCAGGACTCGGGGTCCTCGCGGATGAAATCCAGAATTCCGTGAAAATCCCTTATAAAGAGATACCGGATTTTCCGGTTTCAACAGTGGCCGGTCATGCAGGGCAATTGGTGTTCGGACAACTGTCCGGCCAGGAAGTCGTTGCAATGCAGGGGCGTTTTCATTTCTACGAAGGGTATGGATTTGATAAAGTCACATTCCCTGTCCGCGTCATGAAAGAACTTGGCGTGGAAATCCTTATCGTGACCAACGCTGCAGGCGGGGTCAACGAAAAATTCGAAGCCGGAGATTTAATGTTGATTTCAGATCATATCAATAATATGGGAGGGAACCCTCTGATCGGACCGAACGATTCCCGCCTTGGCGACAGGTTCCCGGATATGTCCCAGGCGTATGATAAAGAACTTCGTCAAAAGGCGCGTGAAATCGCGGACGGACTTTCCCTGAAGATTCAAGAAGGTGTTTATGTAGGGAATACCGGTCCTGTGTATGAGACGCCTGCTGAAGTCAAGCTTGTACGTACATTGGGCGGAGACGCTGTGGGGATGTCAACGGTACCTGAAGTGATCGTTGCCCGCCATGCCGGGATCAGGGTCCTGGGGATCTCCTGCATTTCAAATATGGCTGCAGGAATACTGGACCAGCCGCTTTCGCATGATGAAGTAATCGAAACCACCGAAATGGTGCGCGCTAACTTCCTGTCATATGTGAAGGAAATTGTGAAGTCCATCTAACGTATCGATTCCTCTATCTAAATAGAGGGGAAAACTAAAATCAATAGAAGTTGGTGAACGGAAATGAGAATGGTAGATCTTATTGAAAAGAAGCGTGAAGGTAAAGAACTGACAACGGAAGAAATCAAATTCATCATAAATGGATATACAGACGGGACCATCCCTGACTATCAGGTGAGTGCCCTGACGATGGCGATCTTTTTCAAGGATATGAGTGAAAGGGAACGCGCCGACTTAACAATGGCGATGGTCGAGTCCGGGGATCAGATTGATCTGTCGGCCATTGAAGGGATTAAAGTAGACAAGCATTCAACTGGCGGGGTTGGTGATACGACCACTCTTGTGCTTGGACCATTGGTGGCATCAGCAGGTGTGCCTGTCGCTAAGATGAGCGGCCGTGGACTTGGACATACCGGCGGAACGATTGACAAACTTGAAGCCGTAGAAGGTTTTCACGTGGAAATAGAAAACGATGAATTCATCCGTCTGGTCAACAAAAATAAATTAGCGGTTATCGGGCAAAGTGGAAATCTGACTCCTGCAGATAAAAAGCTTTACTCATTGCGTGATGTGACAGCAACTGTCAACTCCATCCCGCTGATCGCGAGCTCCATCATGAGCAAGAAGATTGCCGCGGGTGCAGACGCGATTGTGCTTGATGTAAAAACAGGTGCAGGAGCTTTCATGAAAACACTTCAGGACTCCGAAAACCTTGCGAAAGCGATGGTGAACATCGGAAATAACGTCGGAAGAAAGACAATGGCAGTCATCTCTGATATGAGCCAGCCGCTTGGATTTGCAATCGGGAATGCATTGGAAGTAAAAGAAGCGATCGACACCCTTAAAGGTGAAGGTCCGGATGACTTGACCGAATTATGTTTGACGCTCGGAAGTCACATGGTTTTCCTTGCAGAAAAAGCTTCCTCCTTAAAAGAAGCAAGGGAATTATTGAAAAAGGCAATCGAGGACGGTTCAGCCCTTGAAAGCTTTAAGGTTTTCCTGGAATCACAAGGAGGGGATGCATCGGTTGTCGATGATCCATCCAAGCTCCCTCAAGCTCAATACAAGGTTGAACTTCAAGCGAAGGAAGACGGCTATGTCTCAGAAATCGTTGCAGATTCAGTGGGGACGGCAGCAATGTGGCTCGGTGCCGGAAGGGCGACCAAGGATTCAGTGATCGACCTGGCAGTGGGGCTTGAGCTGCGCAAGAAAATCGGCGATGAAGTAAAAGCCGGTGAATCACTCGTCACCATTTACAGTAATCAGGAAGATATTGAGGACGTAAAGAATAAACTATATGAAAGCATCAAGGTCTCTTCTGAAAAAGTGGACGCACCGACATTGATTCATACGGAGATCACAGATTAATCATTAGAAAGTAAGCCTTTGTGAAAGGATCATTCCTTTTGCAGGGGCTTTTTTGTTGTGTTCAGAAAAAACAGGGTGATGGCGGGCTCAAGACAGACTTGAGGTCGGGGAATTTCCACATTATTACAAGTGACGGAATTATCCCCAGAATTAAAAGATTAATGAGTAAATTTAAAAGATTAATGATTGAAATTAAAAGATTAGCGGCCTGAATTCGAAGTTTACCCTGCCAAATCGAAAGATTCCTTCATACGGCCATTAAAACGTCACCTAAAATAGCACTCAGGCCCCCCAATCACCGATAGTTCCCGCACCATTTAAGCCTTGATCAGACCTGACAGGCAAAATTTAACCCCAATCCCTTCATAAAGAACAAATTATTCGATTAAAACACACTCTTACCGGATCCTGATTTATTCATCCCCAAAAGAGTTTACGTCCTGCCCCTTATAATTTCATTTTATTTGTATAAAATTGGTTGCTATGGAAAAAATGGTTCTATAAGTATTGAATTAATTGAGAGATTTAGATTGGAGGACAGTTAAATGAAACGTGTTAGTTGTATAATGGCAGCATTCATTCTCATAGCGTCACTATTCCCTTCACTTGGTTTTGCACAGGAGAATAAATCGGAACTGGCACAGGCTGCGAAGTCTGCTGTTTTGATTGAACGGGACACAGGGGCTGTTCTATATGACAAGAATAGTCATGAAAGGTTGGCACCTGCTTCTATGACGAAAATCATGACCATGCTTTTGATTATGGAAGCACTTGAAAAAGGCCAGATCAAATGGGATGACAAAGTCCGAACAAGCGAATACGCCGCTTCTATGGGCGGGTCGCAGATTTTCCTCGAGCCCGGTGAATCAATGAGTGTCAAAGAGATGCTGACCGGTATTGCGATAGGATCAGCGAATGATGCATCTGTGGCGATGGCCGAACATATTGCGGGAAGTGAAGAGGCATTCGTGGAGAAGATGAATAAAAAGGTAAAAGAGATCGGGTTGAAGGATACACAATTCCAAAATCCGACCGGCCTTCCTGCAAAGGATCATTACAGTTCTGCACATGATATGAGCATGATGGCTAAAGAATTGCTCAAATACAATGAAATCACAAAGTTTACAGGCACTTACGAGTCCTATCTTAGAGAAAACACAGAAAATAAGTTCTGGCTCGTCAATACAAATAAACTGGTCCGTTTTTATGATGGAGTGGACGGGTTGAAAACCGGATTTACGAATGAAGCGAAATACTGCCTGACGGCGACGGCGAAAAAAGGAAATATGAGGGTCATTGCAGTTGTATTCGGTGCATCCACACCGAAAGAAAGAAACAGTGAAGTGACCAAGATGCTTGATTATGCTTTCAATCAATACCAGACCAAACCGATGTTCAAGAAAGGTGATCCGCTTTCCCAGGTGAAAGTTTCCAAGGGCCAGGAGAGCAAAGTGCAGGCAGTGACTGACGAACCGATCTCCATCCTTGCCAAAAAAGGCGAAAAGCTTGATAAAGTTGAACAAAAGGTAACATTGTCCAAAAACGTAAAAGCACCTGTTAAAAAAGGCGATAAAGTGGGGACGCTGGTCATCAAGAATAAAGGAAAGAAAGTCCTTGAAAGTGAGCTTGTGGCCAAACAGGATGTAAATGAAGCAAGCTGGTGGCAGTTGTTCAAGCGTTCCTTCGGGATGTTTACGAAAGTCGGCAACTGATAAAAAAAGCGCATTTTCTGGCGAATTTCTTCTAGTTTTGTCACCCGGGAAGGAGTTCAGAGGCGTAATAGCGAAATGACTCACTATACGACAGAGAAGGAGGCTTTCTGATAGTGAGTCTTGCTATTAACCTGGAAGTGAAGAAAGATGTTTTATGTATCCGTCTAAGTGGAGAATTGGATCATCATACGGCAGAGGAATTAAGGGAACAATCTTCAAGGATTATCGAGAGTGAAAATATCAAGCATATCATTTTGAATTTGGAAGAACTCGGCTTTATGGACAGCTCGGGGCTGGGAGTCATATTAGGGCGATACAAACAAATCAAACAAAAGCATGGAGAAATGGTGGTTTGCGCAATTTCCCCTGCAGTCAACCGATTATTTGAAATGTCCGGATTGTTTAAGATCATCCGTCTTGAACCTTCTGAAGAAAATGCATTACAAAGATTGGGGGTCGCCTGAATATGAGAAATGAAATGAATATCCAATTTAGTTCCCTGAGTCAGAATGAATCGTTTGCCCGGGTGACTGTCGCATCATTTATCGCGCAGCTGGATCCGACGATGGATGAATTGACTGAAATCAAGACAGTGGTTTCTGAGGCTGTCACGAATGCCATCATCCATGGATATGAAAACAATCCAAGCGGAACTGTGTATATATCGGTCGTTATGGAAGAGGATGGATTTATCGATATGACGATCAGGGATGAAGGAGTCGGCATTGGAGACGTGGAAGAGGCAAGGCAGCCTTTATATACGTCCAAACCTGAACTTGAACGATCGGGTATGGGCTTTACCATTATGGAGAATTTCATGGACGAGGTAGAAGTGTCATCGCAACCGGGTACAGGCACCACTGTAAGATTGAAAAAGCACTTGACCAATAGTAAAGCGCTATGCAATTAAGGAGTCGTGCCTATGGATGTCGAAGTGAAAAATGAAAAATCCCAGCCTTTTTTGAAGGATCATGAAGTAAAGGAACTCATCAAGCAGAGCCAGGCGGGTGATCAGACTGCACGGGATACCATTGTGCAGAAAAACATGAGACTCGTATGGTCAGTGGTGCAGCGTTTCCTGAACCGGGGATATGAACCGGATGATCTGTTCCAAATCGGCTGTATCGGGCTGCTGAAATCAGTGGATAAGTTTGACTTAAGCTATGATGTGAAATTTTCGACGTATGCCGTTCCGATGATCATCGGCGAGATCCAGCGCTTCATCAGGGATGACGGTACCGTGAAAGTAAGCCGTTCCTTGAAGGAAATGGGAAATAAGATCCGTAAAGCAAAGGATGAACTCTCCAAGAAATTCGGCAGGGTGCCGACCGTTAGTGAACTTGCAGAGCACCTGGAATATTCAGTCGAGGAAGTGATCATGGCCCAGGAAGCAAGCCGGGCACCTTCATCGATTCATGAAACGGTTTACGAAAATGACGGGGACCCCATTACCCTTTTGGACCAGATTGCGGACAATGCAGATCATAAATGGTTTGATAAGATCGCGCTTAAAGAAGCCATCAGGGAATTGGATGACAGGGAGAGGTTGATCGTATATCTGAGATACTACAAAGACCAGACCCAGTCTGAGGTTGCCGATCGGCTTGGTATATCGCAGGTACAGGTATCCAGGCTTGAAAAGAAAATCCTCCAGACCATGAAGGAACATATGTACACAGAATAAAATCACAGCCTTATTCTTTTTATTCCAGGTATTCTGGATAAAAAGGATAAGGCTGTTTTTCTTATGAATTAGGGTAAATTCCGCTTATTTACCTGTGTACCTCCGGCTTACATAAATTATTTCCGTTTAACCATACTATTGGTACGAGGGGAAAATCATGTTTTCAGGAAGTGAACAGCATGGAAGGAATTGTGTACATTCGGCTGAGACATCGTGTTCAGGTGAAATCAGGCAGCTTAGTCAATCTCGGTCAATTGGCGCAGATCATTGCCCGTGAAGATCTTCTGCAAGACTTGAAAGGCATCAATATCCACCAGGTGGATCCTTCAGATCAAAACATCGTCGTCATTGATGTCATGACAGTGATCGGCAAGGTCTCTGTGCACCATCCCGGATTGGAACTCCAGACAGTGGGACCGGCACAAAGCATCATTGAAGTCATCTATGAAAAAAAGAAGGTGTCCCTCCCGCTTTTCATAGGTGTGTGGCTTCTATTATTCATAGGTGCAGCAATGGCCATCATGAACTTTCATGAAGATGTCAGTATGAGAGAGGTCCATCAGACACTGTACCATTTCATTACCGGTGAGGTGGACCCTCATCCGCTCATGTTCCAGATCCCATACTCATTTGGGCTGGGTCTCGGGATGATTCTTTTTTTTAATCATATCTTCCGTAAAAGGCTTAACGAAGAACCGAGCCCGCTTGAAATAGAAATGTTCAATTACCAGCAGGACCTTGATCAATACGTGATTATGCATGAGAACAAAGAAAGTGTGAAAAGAATAGATGACGATTAGTGTAATCCTGACATTGTTTATTGGCTTTGCCGGCGGTTTGGCAGTAGGTTCCGGCTTTGTGGCCTTCTTGACAGTACTGGGGATCATACCGAGACTGACGCAATTGACAAAAACAATGAAAATGATCCACTATTACGAGATTGCCGTCATAACAGGGGCCCTGGCAGGAGGATTCATCAGCCTTAATAATTACACGATGCATCTGAATTCCTTGATACTGATCCCGATCGGACTTGCAAGCGGGGTATTTATCGGCCTTCTGGCAGCTGCCTTGACAGAAGTCCTGAACGTATTTCCCATTCTTGCCAAGAGGATCGGGATAGAAGGGCAGCTTGTTGTATTGATCATGGCAATTGTATTTGGAAAAATATTCGGTTCCCTTTTCCATTGGCTCTATTTGGTTTATCAATGACCAATCGATCAGATCAGCTTTAATAAACGAGAGTGCAGACAGGGGTTTTTTTATGAGTGAAAGAAGAAAAGTGATCCTCATAACAGATGGGGATGAATATGCAAAAAGAGCAATCGAAAGGGTGGCAAAGGATTATGGCGGGCGCTGTATTTCAAGCTCGAAGGGGAATCCTACCGTCCTGCCCGGCCCTGAAATTGTAAAGCTCATAAAAAAAGCGAAGAATGACCCTGTCTTTGTCATGTTCGATGACAGCGGATTCATCGGTGAAGGAGCCGGTGAGACAGCGTTGAAGTACGTGGCCAATCACTCTGATATAGAAGTGCTGGGAATAATAGCCGTTGCGAGCAAAACACGGCAGGCTGAATGGACAAGGGTGGACGTATGCATTGATAAATTTGGTGAACTGACCCCATATGGAGTCGATAAATTCGGTGTTCCCGAGCTTGAAATGGGGAGGATGAACGGCGATACGGTTTATTGCCTTGATGAATTAGACGTACCCGTCATTGTCGGAATCGGCGATATAGGGAAAATGGCGAAAAGAGACGATTACTCACAAGGAGCTCCCATAACGAAAAAAGCAGTGGAAATCATCTTTGAAAGGAGCGGTTATCATGGGTGAAATCAGAAAAACGCCAATTCCAAAAGACTTGGCTGTTTTGGAAGAGTACATGCAGAAGCATGTCGGGTTGAATAAAAGCTTCGACCTTGGCGTCAGAAAGTTAAAGATACTGAAGAAGGATGTTCAGATATACTATATCAACGGATTGACCGACGCAGGCTATATCATCGAGATTGTGGAAGAGCTTGTCGGTATCAATGATCATGAACGTCAAACAACCCGGTTATTTGAGATTGTACATAACCGGCTTGTCCATCAGTCGGTAGAACCGGTGAAAACGATCGAGGAAGCAGTCGATGAAGTCTTATCAGGACTTATCGCGGTAGTGGTGGAAGGATATTCTGAAGCGTTGATTGTAGATGTGAGGAGTTATCCTGGACGACAGCCCATGGAACCTGATACCGAAAAGGTAGTACGCGGTTCCCGTGACGGTTATGTGGAAAACATCATCATAAATACAGCTTTGACAAGAAGAAGGATAAGAGATCCCAGATTAAGATTTGAAATCTTAAGGATAGGGGAAAGGTCGAAGACGGATATATCGATTGCTTATATTGATGACGTGGCCAATCCAAGTTTGATCGATATAATCAAAACGGAATTGAAAAACATCAAGATCGATGGACTGACGATGGCCGATAAAACGATAGAAGAATTCCTCGTGAAACAGGGATATAACCCTTACCCGCTTGTACGCTATACGGAAAGGGCGGACGTTGCGGCCACTCACTTATTGGAAGGACATGTCCTGATATTTGTGGACACTTCCCCGAGTGTCATCATCACCCCGACGACCTACTTCCATCATCTTCAGCACGCGGAGGAATACAGACAATCCCCTGCGGTCGGTACTTTTGTCAGATGGACACGATTTTTGGGGCTGTTTGCTTCATTATTCCTTCTGCCTCTTTGGTATTTATTTGTGCTTGACCCGTCCCTGCTTCCGAACGGACTGGAATATGTCGGTCCTAATGAGCAGACGAACATCCCGATCATCGCTCAATTATTCATTGCGGATCTCGGGGTGGAAATGTTCAGGATAGCGGCCATACACACTCCGACCCCTTTATCTACCGCGATGGGTTTGATCGCTGCGGTGCTCATCGGGCAGATTGCCATCGATGTAGGCTTGTTTCAGCCTGAAGTCATCCTTTATGTAGCCGTGGCTTCAATCGGGACTTTTGCGACACCAAGTTATGAACTGAGCGTTGCCAATAAGATGTCAAGATTGTTCCTCCTGGTAGCGGTGGCATTTTTCCATATCCCGGGCCTCGTCGTCGGCTGCACCCTTTACGTTCTGTTTGTGGCAAATATTAAGTCGCTCAACACTCCTTATTTGTGGCCGCTGCTTCCTTTCCATCCCAAAGCGTTCATGCAGATCCTTATAAGGAGATCGGTGCCGGGAGCGAAGATCCGCCCGAGCATCGTCCAGCCCCGTAATAAATATAAGCAGCCTGCAAAATAGTAAGAATATTGCAACACCTCTTGATCTGTGTTAAATTACTTTTAATCAAATATGGATCAAAGAGGGGAATGAGTCGTTTCATGCATCTTCATGGATCAGCAGAAATAAATCTAAACGGTGAGTTAATGATAGGGGGGCTAAGTACAGTCGAGCTGGCAAAACAGTATGGAACCCCCTTGTATATCTATGATACAGCCCTGATCAGGGAAAGAGCGAAAGGATTTAAAGAGACGTTCAAGGAACTTGGCGTAAAAGCTGAAGTGGCATACGCGAGTAAGGCTTTTTCATGCATGGCCATCTTCCAGGTGATGAAAGAAGAAGGGTTGTCACTTGATGTGGTATCGGGTGGAGAGCTGTATACGGCGTTAAAAGCAGAGTTCCCTCCAGAACGGATTCATTTTAATGGAAATAATAAATCCCGCGACGAGTTGGTGACCGCAGTTGAAAATAAGGTCGGCTGTATTGTAGTGGATAACTTTCATGAACTCGTGCTCCTGACTGATATCACATCTGAAAAGAAGCGGAAAGTGAAAGTGTTAATAAGGGTGACTCCCGGTATTGAAGCACATACCCATGATTATATTCTGACTGGTCAGGAAGACTCGAAATTCGGCTTCGACCTGCAGAACGGACAGGCAGAAAAAGCTGTGAAGCTCTCACTTGAATCAGAATACATAGAACTGATGGGCCTTCATTGTCATATCGGTTCACAGATATTCGAGACGACGGGATTCATCCTTGCAGCAAGAAAAATGATTGAAAAAGCTGCCGAATGGAAAGATGCTTATGGCTTCACTGCTGATGTCATCAATCTTGGAGGGGGCTTTGGCATCCGGTATACACAGGAAGATGACCCGATCCCTCCGTCTCAATATGTGAAAGAAATGATCCTTGCAGTAAAAGAAGAAGTCTCCAAAGGTGGAATGAAGATGCCGGAAATATGGATAGAACCCGGACGATCGCTGGTGGGGGATGCAGGCACAAGCATATATACAATCGGATCAAGCAAAGAGGTGCCTGGTATACGGAAATACCTGGCGGTTGACGGGGGGATGAGCGACAATATACGTCCTGCTCTATACAGGGCCAAATACGAGGCAATCATAGCGAATAAGGCGAATGCAGAACCTGCAGAAACAGTTTCCGTTGCAGGTAAATGCTGTGAATCCGGAGATATGCTCATTTGGGATCTTCCTCTCCCGGCTGCTGAACCTGGGGATTTGTTGGCCGTCTTCTGCACAGGGGCCTACGGCTACTCGATGGCAAATAACTATAACCGCCTCCCGCGTCCTCCGGTCGTATTTGCAGAAAACGGAAAAGCAAAACTGGTCATACGCCGTGAAACCTATCAGGATCTGGCTGCGCTGGATGAATACCTGAAATAAAAGTAAAAAGCAGTTTGAAAGTCATCCCTGACTTTCAAACTGCTTTTATTCTTA
Organism: Bacillus sp. BKU_1; assembly: GCA_051294195.1. Classification (GTDB taxonomy): domain Bacteria; phylum Bacillota; class Bacilli; order Bacillales; family Bacillaceae_B; genus Rossellomorea. The sequence continues at coordinate 1,898,608 of CP193985.1, forward strand.
AAATATGGTTTAATGAGATAAACAAGCTTATTTATAGTGAAGGTGAAGAATACCATGAAACTTAATAACGGACTGCTGTTCCTGATCTTATTGCTCCTTGGTCTATCGGGCGGGCTGCTCTACTGGTTCGTATTGAACTGAAACGAGCTAAAAGTAGGTTGAATTACCAAATTAATTTTAGTAAGATATATACATTCATCTTATTGACGTGATTCTATTCTTGAACGGAAATCAATCTTCATTGATTTAAAATTTATTGTTTTTGTCCATAATGGATAGTAAATCCATTATGGACAAAACGTAACGAGGGGTAATTATGTTAATTCGGTATAAAAAGGCATTTGAAAAGATTGCGATGGGTCTTTTATCTTTCATGCCAAATGAAAAAGATTTAAAGAAGCTTCAACAAACAATGAAACAATATGAAACTGAAGATAATTGGCAGCTTTTCTTATGGAAAGAAGAAGATATTGTCGGGTTGATCGGAGTGTATAAAACAGACAGCACGATGGAAATCCAGCATATATCCGTGAACCCTTCACACCGTCATGAAGGGATCGGGAAAGCAATGGTAAAGCAGTTGAGAGAAATGTATTCGGAGTTGACCGTGAAACCAAGTTCGGAAACGGCCTCCTTTTTAGAAAGATGTGACGAGGAGAATATCGTTTAATCATAGAAAAGAGACTAACTTGCCTGCTTCTAAGTTAGTCTCTTTTTCTTTAGTGCATTCAGCCTTTCAGTAATGACAGGGGTACGGTCCCTCCTGGAATGCCTGTGGATCAGTTCCTTGTTTGTCAAATCACTCGGCATGCACCATGTAAATCCTTCCTTCCTGCAAATCACTGCGGCTTGTTTCAGAAGATCCGGATCTTTTATTGGAAGGTCGATGCTCTTATATGGCACACTTCCTTGTATATTATGCAGCGTGTCTTCAAGGATTTGCAGCAACGCGGTGGACTCCAATCCAAGCTGTTCGAGCTCTTCCTTTTTAGCACTCAAATTTCTCAAAGCCTTTGAAAGCATCCTTTCGGCACCCTGGACATTGTTCCTTCTGTAATGGTAGAGCCCGACAGCAATCTGGATCAGCCCCACCCAATGAGAAGAACGATTCCCGGCGTCAACTTCCTTCCAATACTCTTCCAAAACCTCATGACACTCAAAATAATCCCGGTTTCCGTGGAAATAAACAAGATACTGAAGATATGCTTGAGGATATGTCATGACACCCCTCCTTTTTAACTAGTTTATCACATCAATGATACTCTAAAAAAACTCTACGTTATCCGGGCTTGATGATTCAAAAAATTACTATTGGAGATTAGAGCCTAATCTACTATACTTATAGAAGCAGCCTTAACAGGAATGAATAGAAACTGGTGATATAGTGGAATACAATGTCAAGATCGATGCGTTCGAAGGTCCACTCGATCTTCTTTTGCATCTTATCAATTCTTTAGAAGTCGATATATATGATATACCAATGGCTCAAATCACAGAGCAGTATTTATTATATGTACATACGATGAAAAACCTTCAGCTGGATGTGGCCAGTGAATATCTGGTCATGGCGGCAACCCTTCTTGCCATTAAGAGCAAGATGCTGCTGCCGAAGCATGAGGATGGCCTCGAAGACGAGGATATTGAATTCGAAGAGGAAGATCCCCGTGATGAATTAGTGGAAAGATTGATTGAATACAGGAAATTCAAAGAAGCTGCCAATGATCTTAAAACCCGTGAAGAAGAAAGAGGCCAGGTTTTCACCAAACCTCCGAGCGACCTGACGGAATATGCAGAGGAAGCTGAATCGAAAGAGACGGAAATTCAAGTGTCATTATATGATATGCTTGGGGCTTTTCATAAATTGCTGAGACGCAAGAAAATTCAAAGACCCGTTCAGACAAGAATTACGAGACAGGAAATCTCAATCGAAAAGCGGATGGATGAAATCATGAGCAGTTTAACGAAGATTAAGAAGAGAACGCCGTTTACTGCACTTTTTCCCTCTGATGACAAAGAACATTTAGTTGTGACTTTCCTGGCTGTATTGGAATTGATGAAAAGAAAGCAGATCGTAGTGGACCAGGAAACGAATTTCAAAGAAATATTTGTGGAGTCATGTGAGGAGGCTGGACTTGTTGGACAACATTAGATGGAAAGGAATACTGGAGAGTCTCCTTTTTGCAGCGGGTGATGAAGGGCTTTCCCTGAAACAAGTCTGTTCGGTCCTTGAACTGAACGAAGAGGAAGTATATGAAACCCTCCAGGAACTAAAGAAAGACTATGATGAGAATGAAGACCGGGGTATTTATATGACAGAGCTTGCAGGGACATTCCAGCTTGTGACCAAGAAGAGCAATGCCGATTATCTCAAGAGACTGGTGGAATCCCCGAATGTCAGCTCATTATCACAGGCTGCACTTGAGACACTGGCCATCATTGCTTATAAGCAGCCGATTACAAGAGTCGAAATTGAACAGATAAGAGGAGTCAAAACAGAACGGCCGATCCACACCCTGACCTCTAAAGGTCTCGTAAAGGAAGTAGGTAGAGCAGAAGGGACTGGGCGCGCGTATCTGTTTGGAACAACGAAGGAGTTCCTTGATTATTTCGGTTTGAATAATCTCGATGAACTTCCCCCGCTGCCGGAGAACATTGAAGATGATTTTGCAGAGGATGAGGCAGATCTGTTTTTCGAAAAGTTCCAGGAAACAATGGATACCAATGATTGAAATAGCAGGAGATTTAACACGGTGTTTACAGGACACCGTGTTTTTTTATGCACCAAACTCATATGAAAGTGCAGGTTTCACTCATAATGCACCTTGTCCTGCATAAACTTGTACAAACACTTCAGGTTAAAGGGGTAGATGAGTGTGCACAGGAAGAATAAGAAATTTTACATATATTATATTCTTGTATTTGCTTTAGTGTTTGTCATGGTTTCAAAGGAAGTCCAGGCTGCACCATCTGTCAGTGCCCAAAGGGCTGTCCTGATGGACGGTGAAACGGGGAGGGTGCTGTATGAGAAAGATGCCCGCAGTAAGAGCAGGATTGCGAGCATCACAAAAATCATGACCGCGGTATTAGCGGTGGAGTCCGGCAGGATGGATGAAGATGTGACTGTTTCGGAAAATGCTTCAGGGACAGAAGGTTCTTCGCTCTTTCTGAAAACAGGGGAAAAGATTAAACTTGAAGATCTGGTATACGGATTGATGCTCAGGTCAGGCAATGACTCTGCCGTCGCCATAGCTGAGTACGTTGGCGGGAGTCTTGAAGGGTTTGTGCACTTGATGAATCAAAAGGCTGCTGAAATCGGCATGAAGGATTCACACTTTTCAAATCCGCACGGACTGGATGACCACGAAGATCACTACTCGACTGCGTATGACATGGCTCTGTTGACAAAGTATGCAATGGAAAATGATCTTTATAAAAAAATTGCCGGGACGAAAGTTCATACCGCGCCTAATCCTGAAGAAAAATGGGACCGGAAATGGAAAAATAAAAATCGGCTTGTGACAGAACTTTATAAATACAGTACAGGGGGGAAAACAGGATATACAAAACGGGCAAAAAGGACCCTTGTCTCGACTGCTTCCAAAGATGGTGAAAATTTAATCGCAGTTACGCTCAATGCGCCTGATGACTGGAACGATCATATCGGAATGTTTGAATACGGTTTTGACCAGTTCGACTACAAAATTGTCCTTGAAAAAGGGAACATCACAAAATTCGATGATGAATTCTATAAAGACAAAGTGTATGTAAAACGTGATTCAATCCTGTCATTGCAAAGCGGGGAAGAAGAGTCGGTCAGAATCGAATACAAAATGCTGAAGCCCAAAAAAGAGTGGAAGGAAAACAGACATGTACCTGAAGTAGTAGGGGAAGCGGTCATTTATCTGGGGGATGAAGAAGCGGATAATCTGCCTGTTTACTTCAAGGGGGAAAGGGAACCGGAGAAAGAGAAGCGCTGGTGGAAATTTTGGGCATACTCGATTGAAACCTTCCTGGGAGTAAATCAAAATGGTTAATCTGATCTGGGTTGGAATGACCATAATCGGACTGGTGTTTGCAATCATCAATGGAAGAATGGAAGAGATCAATGAAGCGATTTTCAATTCTGCCAATGAAGCGGTGACCCTTTGCATCGGATTAATCAGCGTACTGGTTTTCTGGCTCGGAATCATGAGAATCGCCCAGGAAGCCGGGCTGCTTGATAAATTGGCGAGGCTGTTCAGACCCTTTGTCAAACGCCTTTTCCCTGAGATTCCCGATAATCATCCTGCAATGGGATATATCCTCTCGAATATGATCGCAAATATGTTCGGTCTCGGCAACGCCGCTACCCCGCTAGGTATAAAGGCCATGGAGCAGCTGAAAAAGCTGAACGGCGGAAGGGATTCTGCAAGCAGGTCGATGATCACCTTCCTGGCGATCAATACATCCAGTTTGACAATCATCCCGACGACAGTCATCGCCATAAGGATGAAGTATGACTCGGCTTCACCTACTGAAATTGTGGGGCCGACATTGATTGCCACCATGATTTCAACGATAGGGGCAATATTGATAGACCGATATTTTCATTACAGACGTACTCGTCGAGAGGTGAAATAGATGCAATGGATATCGACAATTTCGCTGTGGCTCATACCAGTCATGATTGGATTCATACTAATCTATGGAACTCTGAAGAAGGTAGCCACCTACGAAGTCTTTGTAGAGGGCGGCAAAGAAGGAGTTAAAATCGCCATCTCCATCATTCCTTTTTTAATTGGGATGCTTGTTGCCATCACGGTATTCAGGGAATCGGGAGCACTCGAATTCTTTGTGGGGCTCATCCGGCCGGCACTGCTTGCCCTTGGAATCCCCCCTGAAATTGTCCCTCTTGCCATCATCAGGCCAATCTCTGGAACCGCGGCACTGGGGATGATGAGTGATATCGTCGCAGCCTACGGGCCCGACTCCTTCATCGGAAGGCTTGCATCCACACTGCAGGGAAGCACTGACACGACGCTCTATGTGCTGACCGTATACTTCGGGGCCGTCGGCATCAGGAAAATGGGCGATGCCCTCAAAGTCGGGCTCCTGGCAGACCTCGTCGGTATAGCCGCAGCCATCTTCATCGTCACCATCATGTTCGCTTGATTAAATAGTGGATCATCTTGCAACAGAGGGTTAATTTAATGGGTAATAATGGGTATGTTACAAGAAAACAATGATTTTATGTAATATGAAACCCGAACCAATTTGCATTGTGAATGGCAAATTGGTTCGGGCTTTTAGTTTGTTTAACGGACATTTGAATATTAGTCCATGACTTCTGAAAGCGAAGTTTCGCACGGAAATCAAAAGCGGTGTTTAGAGCCCGCACTAGGTTATCCGTCATTTGGAAGTAGTTTTTAATTTTCCCGAAATTCATTTAGCCTTTCTATTTTGCCCCGATTATGTAATAATTCATGAAGACAAACGTATTTGAAAAACATGATGAGGTGAAATACCGTGGAACGTTTACAAAAAGTGATTGCACACAGCGGCGTTGCTTCACGACGCAAAGCTGAACAATTAATCATAGAAGGCAAAGTGAAAGTGAATGGCGCAGTCGTCAAGGAACTTGGGACGAAAGTGTCCGGGTCCGATAAAGTCGAAGTGGGCGGCGTCCAGATCGAAAGGGAAAACAAAGTATATTATATGCTGTATAAGCCGCGAAGCGTCATTTCTGCAGTGACCGATGATAAAGGCCGTCAAGTCGTGACGGACTTCTTCCCGGAAATAGAGGAAAGGATTTATCCAGTCGGCCGTCTTGATTACGATACTTCAGGACTGCTGCTGCTTACGAATGATGGGGAGTTCGCCAATCTGCTCATGCACCCCAGCAATCAGATAGAAAAGACCTATGTAGCCCGATTGAAAGGCGTCCCTCCAAAGTTCAAAATCAGGGAACTGGAAAAAGGGATCAAACTCGAAGACGGCATGACCGCACCGGCAAAGGTAAAAGTGCTCAGTATCGATAAAAAACAGGGTAAGTCAATCGCCGAAATCACCATCCATGAAGGAAGGAACCGGCAAGTGCGCAGAATGTTCGAAGCAATTGGATTCCCGGTCCAAAAGCTGAAAAGGGAAAGGTTTGCTTTTCTTACCCTTCACGGTCTGAATGCAGGAGAAGGAAGAGAATTGACGCCTCATGAAGTCAAGCAGCTGAGAGCGCTGGCAGAAACCGGAAGCATCCGATAAAAGACGTGAAAGTGTCACATATCATTCAAATATTGCAGATGGCAATAGAATGATAAATGTTATAATTGGAAGGGAATTTCCCTTGTTGTTCAAGGTGGATTCCCTACATAGCCATGATGATAACGGACCAATTTGTAGGGACTGATCTAATAATCAGGCCCTTTCCTGTTGTTAAGGTATCATATCCAAATGTGAGAACGATTACATTGGTGGAGGGATCACAAAGTGAATAAAAAAAAACGCAGACTGCTCATACGCACCATCATTCTCATACTGCTCGCCGCTGCAGTCGCCTATACGCTGTACGCTAATTTTACGAAGGACGAAAGAGGGCAGATCCAGGCAGGGGATCATGCACCTGATTTTGTACTGACGGATATGGATGGCGAAAAGCACAAGTTGTCCGATTATAAAGGACAGGGTGTATTCCTGAATTTCTGGGGAACATGGTGTAAACCGTGTGAAAAGGAAATGCCGTATATGAACAATCAATATAAAGAATTCAAAGACAATGGCGTGCAGGTACTTGCAGTGAATGTAAGCGAATCGGAATTCCTGGTCAACCGCTTCATTTCGAAACACGGACTGGAGTTCCCGGTAGTCATCGACAAAAATGGTGATGTGCTCAATGCTTATGGAGTGGATCCGCTCCCTACAACATTCCTCATTAACCCCGAAGGGAAAGTGGAGAAAGTTCTTACAGGCACCATGACTGAAGAAGACATCAAGAAGTATATGGAAAGCATCCAACCATAGTGTCGACAGAGTTCGAACTTAATGTAAGGAGTTTTATTTTATGAAAGAAATAAAATGTGAATGCGGACATGTCAATCCTGTAGGCACTATCCTCTGCGAATCTTGCGGGCGTGCGCTTACATCAGAAGCCAAAAATGAGAAGCTTCATGACATGCGTTATGAAGGCAGTGCTAGAAGGTCCCAGACATACAATAAATCGATTATCGATAAAGTGTGGAATTTCTTTTCTTCCGTGAAGGTCGGTGTCTGGCTGATCATCTTAACATTGATTGCTTCAGCGGTAGGGACGATCTTCCCGCAGAAGCAATACATCCCGTCGGTACTCCCGCCGGATCAATTTTATGAAGAAGTGTATGGGTTTGCAGGGAAACTTTATTACACTCTCGGTTTCCACGATCTGTACAGCTCCTGGTGGTATCTCCTGCTGATTGCATCAATCGGAGTATCACTCGTCATCTGCAGTCTTGACCGTGTCATCCCCCTGCACAGGGCGCTCAAAAATCAGCGGGTATCACGCCATGAAAGCTTTTTGAAACGTCAGCGTGTATATGGATTGTCAAAACCGGCAAATCTGGATGATAACCTGGGAAAAATAAAGAAAAAACTTGGGGAAAAGAAATACAACATCCGTGAAGAGGATGGAAACATCCTGGCAGAGAAGAATCGTTTTTCAAGATGGGGTCCTTATGTCAATCACATCGGCCTGATCCTTTTCCTGATCGGCGGAATGCTCCGGTTTGTCCCCGGGATGTATATAGATGAAACCGTATGGATACGCGAAGGTGAAAAGAAAGCGGTCCCGGGCACACACGACGAGTATTATCTTGAAAATAAAGAATTCACCCTTGAAAACTATGATGAAAAAGACAAGGAAGTATTTCAGCAAACGATTCAAAATACGGGAACGATCGCGAAAAATTATCAATCTGATGTTGTTCTGTACAAAGAATCCGGAGATGCCCTTCCCGGTGAAGAGGCTGAGTTGAAAAAAGAAAAACAAGACTCGATCAAAGTGAATCACCCTTTGAAATTCGAGAATTTTGCAGTTTATCAGACCAGCTACAAACTGGATGAATTCAAGTCTATGTCTTTTACTTTTGATAATAAAGAGAGCGGAAAGACATTTGGCGAATTCACGGTCGATCTCTTTGACCCTAAGGACAAATACGAGTTCGGGGACGGATACTACATCGAGCTGATGGGCTACTACCCGAATTTTACCGGATTTAATGAAAACGGGGAACCAGTTTCCGACAAACCTGTCCCTGACAATCCAGCTTTCTTGTTTAAAATGTTTTCGCCTGACAAACCCGAAGGTGAAATCAGCTTCGTGGGAATCAGAAAAAACCTTGAACCTCTCGGTGAGAATGCATTCAAAGTCTCATTTGCCGGAGTGGAAACCCGTGATGTCTCGGCACTGACTGTACATAAGGACCTGACATTATGGATTCTTGCGCTCGGAGGGGCTATATTTATGATAGGTGTCATTCAAGGCGCTTACTGGCATCATCGCAGATTCTGGTTCAGGAGAAGCGTGGATGGTAGTTTAATAGTCGCGGGCCATACGAATAAAGGCTGGTTCGGATTGAAGAATGAATTGAAAGCAATCCTTGAAGGAACGGACGTCGAGATGCCTGAAGATCAGCAGGAAAAGAAAGAAAAGGACAAGGAAGAGTAAGGAGGAACTAGGATGACAGCGACCTCAATGGCCGAATGGAGCAGTAATCTGCTCTATATCGCTTTTATTATGTATTTAGTGGCAACATTATTTCTTGGCGGCAGCATCCGTCAAAAGAATACAGAAGAAACAAACCAGAGCAAATGGGGGCTTATCGGGATCGTCATTACCATCATCGGTTTTGCTGCCCAGCTCGGCTTTTTCTTCCTGAGATGGGCGGTGGCCGGACACGCGCCTGTAAGTAACCTGTTTGAATACACGACCTTTTTTGGAATGACTCTGGTAGGGGCATTCATCATCATTTATTTCATCTATAAGAAAACGATTCTTGGTGTAGTGGCTCTGCCGATTGCATTGTTGATCATTGCATATGCAAGCATGTTCCCTAAAGATATCAGTCCGCTGATTCCGGCACTTCAAAGTGACTGGCTGAAGATCCATGTTACGACCGTCGCAGCAGGGGAAGCCATTCTTTCAATCAGTTTCGTAGCAGGTTTGATTTACTTGCTGAAATCAGTCGATCATACAAAAAAGAACAGGCAGTCATTCTGGCTTGAAGCAGTCATGTACGGAATCATAGTAGTCTTTGGTTTTATCGCGGCATCGACTGGCTTCACATTATCGAACTATGAAGCGACCTTCAATTATGTGAACCAGCAGGATCAGGAAGCTGTTTCGAAATACACCCTTCCTGCAATTGTAGGTCCGCATGAGGGCGAGCTGGTCACAAAAGGTGTGATGGAACCATTGGCGGAAATGCCTGGGGTGATCAATGCCAAAAAGCTGAACACGGTCATTTGGTCATTCATTGCCGGTACCATCATTTATCTGCTGCTGCGCATGATTTTCAGGAAGAAGATCGCAGCCAAGCTCCAGCCGGCTGTCAGGAATATTAACCTGGACCTGATGGACGAAATCGGTTATCGTTCCGTCCTTATCGGGTTCCCGGTGTTTACCTTGGGCGGCTTGATCTTTGCCATGATCTGGGCCCAAATCGCCTGGACAAGATTCTGGGGCTGGGATCCCAAAGAGGTATGGGCGCTTATCACCTTCTTATTTTATGCCGCGTTCATGCATCTCCGCCTTTCTAAAGGCTGGCACGGAGAAAAGTCAGCCTGGCTTGCTGTAGTTGGTTTTGCCATCATCATGTTTAACCTGGTGGCAGTAAACCTCATCATCGCCGGACTGCATTCATACGCATAATAACAGGATGTAAACGGGAGGCTGACGAAACGGGAATCAAATTCTCTTTGAGTCAGCTTCTTTTTTGAATTACAATAAGGATAATGATGAAGCAATTTTAAAAAGGGGGATATACTCTTGGAAGAAAGCATTCGGATTTTGATAGTTGATGATGAAGATCGAATCAGACGATTACTGAAGATGTACTTAGAACGTGAAAATTATTTCATTGATGAGGCTGAGAATGGTGAAGAAGCATTGCATAAGGCCCTTGAAAATGACTATGATTGCATTTTGCTCGATATCATGATGCCCGGTATGGACGGAGTGGAAGTGTGCAAGCATCTCCGTGAAACAAAATCCACACCTGTGATCATGCTGACAGCGAAAGGTGAAGAAGTAAACCGGGTGCAGGGGTTCGAAGTGGGGACCGATGATTATATCGTAAAACCATTTTCGCCAAGGGAAGTCGTACTAAGAGTGAAAGCGTTATTAAGGCGTTCTTCTAAAACCAATTACATACAAACCGAAACGAAGGCGAAAGATCTTATCGTATACCCTCATTTGACAATCGACAATGATGCACACCGCGTGACTGCAGACGGTATGGATGTGAACTTGACCCCTAAAGAATATGAACTTCTCTATTTCTTGTCTAAAAGCCCCGATAAGGTCTTCGATCGTGAACACCTGCTTAAGGAAGTGTGGCATTATGAGTTTTTCGGGGACTTAAGGACAGTGGATACACACGTGAAGAGGCTGAGGGAAAAGCTGAATAAGGTATCTGAAAGTGCGGCCAAGATGATTGTCACCGTCTGGGGAGTAGGATATAAATTCGAGGTTACAAATGAATGAGGCTTTGGCGCAGTGTAGTAGGTAAACTTTGGGTCACCATTCTGCTCCTCGTGTCATTCGTCCTTTTTATCTTAACGATCTTGCTTTTGGAATTCTTCCAAAACTACCATGTTGATGAAGTAAAGAAAGAACTGACGAATACAGCGGAAAAAGTCGCCAGGGTGGTTGAAAACCACAGGGATCTTGATCTCGGGATGGAACTAGGGAAAGAAATCATCGATGAACCGGTCAATATCCTCATCGTCCTTGATAATGATAAGTCAGTTTATTCCGATGATTCGGAGGGTGTTCACCGCGATATTCAAAACCTGATCATGAAAGACAAAGAGTTACAGCAGGTGTCAGATGAAAAAACCGTGAAAAAGGAATATGAGTTATCCCCGGATTCTTCGGATAATCGGTATGAGAATATCATAGTGGTCGGAACCCCGCTCCATTTGGATGATCGCGACGGATCAGTCTATTTATATCAGTCTCTCGGCGTGATCAAGGACACGACTCGGCAAACGACCAGGCTGATCCTCCTCGCAGCGGGTATCGCGATCATTTTGACGACGATATTTGCCTTTTTCCTGTCAACCCGTATCACAGCCCCGTTAAGGAAAATGCGGGAAGCGGCGTTCGAAGTGGCAAAAGGGAAATTTGATACAAAGGTGCCGATCCTCACAAAGGATGAAATCGGGGAATTGGCAACGGGGTTCAATCAAATGGGCAGACAGCTTAAATTCCATATCAACGCCCTCAGTCAGGAGAAAGAACAGCTTTCGAGCATCCTTAGCAGTATGGCAGACGGCGTCATCACGTTTAACCGGGACGGAACGATCCTGATCACCAATCCTCCTGCAGATCGTTTTCTGCAGCAGTGGTATTACGAACAGAGCGACATGGGCGATGAGCCGATTCCGACTTCAGTAAGGGAGCTCCTTCAAAATGTCGTTGTAACCGAAACCGAACAAACAGGTGAAATTTCCCTGCAGGGAAGATCATACGTCGTCATCGTCAGCCCCCTGTACAATAATAATACAATCAGGGGCGCCGTTATGGTTGTACGTGATATGACAGAAGAAAGAAGACTGGATAAACTGCGCAAGGATTTCATTGCGAATGTGTCGCATGAACTGCGGACTCCAATTTCCATGCTTCAGGGATACAGTGAGGCCATCGTGGATGATATCGCCGGGTCCGAAGAAGAAAAGAAAGAAATCGCCCGCATCATTTATGATGAATCCCTCAGGATGGGCAGGCTCGTGAATGACCTTCTTGACCTTGCCAGAATGGAAGCAGGACATATCCGGTTGAACAAGGATTCTATCCCGATCATGCCGTTCACGGAAAGAGTGACCAATAAATTCCTTGGGCTTGCAAGGGATAACTCGGTGTCGATATACTTCAAGAGCAATGTGGACATAGACAGGGAAATGTTCATGGATCCGGACCGTGTCGAACAGGTTCTGACAAACCTCATTGATAACGCAGTAAGGCACACCCCTGAAGATGGTACGGTCACCGTTTCATTAACCGGGGAAAAAGGAGGCTTTCTGTTCCACGTAAAGGATACCGGTTCAGGGATTCCAGAAGAGGATATTCCATTTGTGTTTGAACGTTTTTATAAGGCTGATAAGGCAAGGACCCGGGGGAAATCCGGAACAGGATTGGGGCTTGCCATCGCGAGAAATATAGTTGAAGCACACAAAGGTCATATTCAAGTCCACAGCAAACTGGATCAGGGGACAACATTCACTTTCTTTCTTCCTTTTCAGTCAGGAATCGATGAATAAACTCAACATAGCAGGGAATTGAAAGAATTGTGACGATAAATCTTGTTACATGGGAAACAATTTTCCTGAAGAAAAGTCAACAGTAGACACCGTGAAAAGCGTGTAATGCTGTTGACTTTTTTGGATGAATGCGGAATTATCTTATTTAATCTTTTAAAAAACGTGTAACTTTTTTTCCAAATAATCGACTAATCAGTTGACGGGGAGGGTTAATATGAACTCCGTTTTTGACGAATTATATTCTAAATATCATCAGGATGTATTTAACTTTTTGATCTATATGGTGCAAAACCGTCAGCAGGCGGAAGACCTGGTGCAGGAAGTGTATATCCGTGTACTCAAGTCTTACCAGAATTTCGAAGGGAAAAGCTCTGAGAAGACATGGTTGTTTTCCATTGCGAAAAATGTGGCGATCGACCATTTCAGAAAACAAAAAAATTGGAAAAACCGCATACTTGAAAAATTCGACTGGGGCAGGAATGAACTGGCTTCCGAAGAAGCTCTTCCCGAAGAAATCACTATGGCAAACGAAGAAATCCAGGAGCTGTATCAATGCTTGAAACAGTGTCCGACAGATTATCGCCTGGTCATCATCATGCGATATCTGCAGGAATTGTCCATCAAGGAAACTTCTGAAATACTGGATTGGTCTGAAAGCAAAGTGAAGACGACCCAGCATAGAGCTTTAAAATGGCTGAAACAAGAAATGAAGCAGCGGTTGAGGAAGGGGGATGAACCCATTGAAGAAATCAGATTGGAACGACCATGAAGTGGAAGACTTGCTTAAAAAGCTTCCGAAGCTTAATGATAATCGAAGCCGCTCCCTTATTTATTTCAGAGTGGAGAAAGAAAGAAAGCCGCTGGGCGGATTTAAGAGATATTTACCGGCCCTTGCGGCGGTCGCGGCCCTGTTTATCGTCGTCCTTCTGGCTCCGGCGCTCATCACGCAAATGTCAGGTGAAGACAGCGCGATGGAAGGGGCTTATTCAACTGATTCTTCCGCAGGGGATGCCAAAGTTGCTGAAGATCCCCCTTCCGCTGGTGATTCAAAGCAGGAAGGAGCCAGGGACTCCGAAACCAAGGAAGAAAATCAACTGCAAATGGCAGAAAAAAGTGATAAAGATAACAAGGAGACCCGGACCTTGACGGAAGAAGGGAAGCACGAACGGCTCTCTTTATTCAAAGAGGATATAGATGGCAGGGATTACTATACTTTCGGCCTTGTTTCATCCGACGCCATGACTGTGCCCGTGTCGGTGCTGACTGCGGGTGAAGCGGAGGGAAATGAGGCAGACTGGGTGGAGCGATATGAGGATACCTCCAAAAAGATACCGGAAAATGACTGGGGTTTCCAGGATTATTTACCGATCAAGGGAGAGTTCTCACTCAGTGAAAACAAGGAAAATGTTATTCTGACACTGGAAGGAAATCATCCATATAATGGGAGTTCGGCAATTGAATCCAGCTTTTATCAATCTCTCGTATATTCATTTGAAGACAGGGGCGTGAAGGGAATCACCCTTCAAACAAAAGATGGAAAGGTGCCGGAATTCAGTCACTACGGGACTTTATCATCCATCCCGCTTAACGAGACTCTGCACCGTCCATTTTACAGTTACTCACCTGACGGAAAGGGAAGATATCTGATACCTGGCTCACTGAATGAAAATAATGTAAAAGAATCAATCGCAGCCATGAAAGAAACCCCATCTGATCTTTATCAGAGTGTGATACCCCGCGAGCTTTCGATGAATGTAACAGAAACTGATGACAGGGTCATTGTTACATTCAATGAAGAAGTCGATTTAAATTCAATGACCGAACAAGCTGCGAAGGAGTTGATAGAGGGGATTCTCCTTACCGCAAAAAGTTCGGGCTATCAAAAAGTCCAATTTCAACACATACGGCAGGAAAGCTGGAATGGATTCACATTCTCAAAGCCTCTGCAAACCCCTGTGGCACCTAACAAAAAAAGCCTGGATCAATAAAATAAATTTAAGCGGCTGAAATCGAAATCATTTCAGCCGTTTTTCTTTTGCATAAAAACATCTTTACAAGACACACTAGCAAAAGGGAAAATTTCTCATTTCATAATGATGGAATGATGTACATACAGTAATATGTATTGGATATCCGGCTCCTGTAAGATAGGGAGCACTTGAAGGAGGACAAGTATGCTAGTAGATTATGCAAGAAGATTATTGATTGTTTTATTGTTGGCATTATGTGTAAGTGTGATGTTCCTTACCGGCAGGGAAGCGAAAGCAATGGGTCAGGATTCAGAAGATAAGTGGATCTTTCCTGTAGATGGGGTGATCACTGATTTATACGGAACCCGGTCCGGCACGCATAAAGGGATGGATATAGGCGGGGAGGCAGGCTCTGCTGTATATGCTGTACGAGGAGGAATCGTGAGCAAATCGTATTATTCAGAAAGCTATGGAAATGTAGTGTTTATCTCTCATGATAATGGATATGAAACAGTCTACGCTCATCTCAATGAAAGAAGTGTTTCTGAAAATGAAAAGGTGACTCAAGGTGATAAGATCGGCAGTCTGGGGAATACGGGAAGGTCAACCGGTGCCCATTTGCATTTTGAAGTCCATGAAGGCGTATGGACGTTGGATAAAGAGAATGCAATAGACCCGTTTGAAGTGTTTGGAAACGGGGAAATCGGACAACTGGTCTTTGCTAAAGTCCAAGACCCCTATCAAACATTTGAAGCTTCTGTAAAACTTGATCATGCACCCGCTCAAAAAGTGGCCGAAAAGAGGAACACGATACATATTGTTAAAGAAAACGAAACTTTATGGGGGATATCGCAGCTTTATGGATTAACGGTGGATCAAGTTAAAGGATGGAATGGAATCGATGCGAACAATGATGTCATCCTCCCGCAGCAAGAACTTAGAATAGAGTTGGGAAGCTGATTGCTTCGAATTCGGAACATACTTCTTCCCAATTCGATGACTCTTATGTATAATGAACATGTATAAAAAAATATGATTCGTCTTCGGGGCAGGGTGAAATTCCCTACCGGCGGTGATGAAACATTCGTTGTTTCTAAGCCCGCGAGCCTTTAGGGGCAGGATTTGGTGAAATTCCAAAGCCGACAGTAAAGTCTGGATGGGAGAAGATGAAGGTTTTAGCCAAAACGTTTAGAAAATGGGAAGCTGAACGTTTATTTGGGTACGCCTTTTCAAACTCCGGGGTGTTAGTTGATCTGGGAGTTTTTTAGTGCTGCTCGGGCTGAACGATCTTCGAAGTGAGATGAATCTCCAAAAGGAGAGAAGTACAATGAAAAAAATGACTACGCGTACGTTTGTAACGATCGGTATGTTAAGTGCCATTTCGTATGTATTAATGCTTTTTAACTTCCCGATTCCACCGTTCCCTAAATTTCTGATGGTTGATTTCAGCGATGTACCAGCTTTGATCGCCACCATAACTTTGGGTCCGATTGCCGGCATACTCGTTGAATTATTTAAGAATATCATCGACTATGTTATGACGGGGAGCGATACGGGTGTACCAATCGGGCATTTTGCGAATTTTGCAGCAGGAGTATTCCTGATCTTGCCGACTTACTTTGTTTATTCACGTTTTCAATCCAAGAAAGGTCTATTGGCAGGATTGGTAACCGGAACGGTAGTAATGAGCATCGCATTAGGGATACTGAATTATTTCGTCCTGCTTCCTGCTTATAAATATTTCATGAATTTTGAACTTCCGGCAGGAATCATCATTACTGGAATCGTGCCTTTCAACATCCTCAAGGGTGCTTTGGTTACGGCAGTATTCTTATTGTTATTCATTCGACTTCAAGGCTGGCTCTCGAAACAAACACCATTAAACAGAGCAGCTTAATCTTATAGAAAAAAGCCCTGTCGGCACATGCTGACAGGGCTTTGCTGCATAGAACAAAGATAAAACAAAAAAAGCGATCTTAAAAGACCGCTTTTGAAGTGTTCAACTATTCAAATTTAAGTGCATCTCCATCAAATGGTTCGTCTGCAACTTTGATCGAGTCTGTAGGGCATCCTTCGAATGCATCGATCATGTCATCTTCAAGCACGTCCGGCACTTCAACAGTACCCTGGTTATCATCAAGGGTCACAAATGCAATCCCTTCGTCATCATAGTCATAGATATCCGGAGCAGCGGCTCCACAAGCTCCACATGCAATACATGTATCTTTGTCGACGATCGTATATTTTGCCAACGATAAAACCTCCTGAAAAAAATTCTATATATTCAATCATTCATTATACATAAAATGAGTTAGAAAAATAACCTAATTTATATTTTATAGAGGAATGCAGTACATTTCAATAGTTAGGTCCGTTATTTATTATATTTATCCTAACTCCACAAAACAAAACATCGGAAGACATGAATTTCATGGTACAATATTTGACAATAACCTGCAATTTCAGAGGGGAAATCCAATGACATATTTACACTTTATACTATTATATTGTTTCAGGCAGTTAAATGGTGAACGATCCATATACTCCGCCTTTCATATTTTGAATGGTAAAAAATCCTCCCAGTCCATACAGGATTCACATTTATTTCAATTACAGCCTTTCTTTCTTTCCCTCCCGAAACTTTCAAGGGATTATTTCGATAATAAAGTGAAAGCATTGGCAGAGCGTCAATTCATTGAACTAAATGAGGATTCAAAAGCAAAGATGACTGTAAAAGGGGAAGAAGCATTACAGAGGCAGGCAGTTTTTTTTCCCAGTAAAATGAATGGGTTGGTTTACGGTGACCGGAGTATCATATTTTGGAAAAGGTTGAATTTATTGGTTCAGGTCATATCAAATATGAATCAAAAAGAGATGTCCTATTATCCTGTTCAACGGAGCAGGAATGTCCAGGAGTGGATCAAGGGATTTCTAAAAGGGGTGCCTGACAGGGAAAGGCTCGGGGCTGATTTGTTCGTGGAAATCCATGATCTTTTAAGTGCTCATGATGAAGTTGAGGATCCTTCCATCCTCGTATACCGTTTGACCGGCTGTCAGGATTATGGATTGACCGAAGTACAGACAGCGGATAAAATGAATCTTTCGACAGAAGAATACCGATTTAGATTTCTTAACCTAATCCATGGATTATTATCAAAAATAGATCATCAAAAGCGTAAGTACCCCATCTTATATTCTCTGAGCACCGTAAGCACTCAGCAGAGGAACTTGACGCTTTCTACTTCCAAGACTTACGATTTGTATAAACAAGGATATAAAATTGAAGATATTTCAAGAATCAGAAAACTGAAAGTGAATACGGTAGAAGACCACTTTATCGAGATCATCTTAACACATGATGGTTTTGATACGGATTACTTTATTCCGCATGATGAACTTATGAAGGCAGCTTCTGTCATGAAGGAGCTCGGTACGAGGAGACTTAAGCCGATAAAGGAAAGACTGCCTCATTTGACTTATTTTCAAATAAGGATCGCTATTGCAAAGGCGGGTGAAAAGAATGGATCTCCTCAAAGAGCTTAAGGGGAAGTTTGGATATCAGTCATTCAGACGGGGCCAGCAAGAAGTGATAGAATCTGTGCTCAGCGGTTCTGATACATTGGCGATGCTTCCCACGGGTACGGGTAAATCCCTATGTTTCCAGCTTCCCGGGTATCTTTTGGAGGGGCAGGTAATCATTGTGTCCCCTCTCCTTTCATTGATGCAGGATCAAGTGGAACAAATGAAGGTTAAAGGGGAAAAGAAAGTCATTGCCATCAATTCCTTTTTATCTTTTCCTGAAAAGAAGCGGGCTCTTGATAAGCTCCATACATTTAAGTTTATTTTTATCTCGCCGGAAATGCTCAGTAACCCCGATATCAGGGAAGCTGTAGAGAACTTGAACGTATCACTGTTTGTCATCGATGAGGCGCACTGCATTTCCCAATGGGGACCGGATTTCCGTCCGCAATATCTATTGCTGGGAGAAATAAGGAAGGGGTTGGGAAATCCGACTGCCCTTGCCCTGACTGCCACTGCGACCAAAGAAGTGAGAGCTGATATTAAAAAAGTCCTTCATTTCAAGGATCATAAGGAAATCATTTATTCTGTAGACCGCAGAAACATTGCATTGACTGTTGAAAAGGTCGATTCCCATCAGGGGAAAATAAATAAGCTTATCGACTATGCAGCTTCCTTAACAGGTCCCGGGATCATCTATTTTTCCAGCAGGAGACTCTCCGAAGAAATGGCTTCCCTCCTTAGAGAAAAGGGAATTGAACATGTCACCCATTACCACGGGGGCATGGAACAGGAAGAGCGGATCTTGATCCAGCAGCAGTTTTTGACAAATAATCTGCGCATCATATGTGCAACATCTGCATTTGGAATGGGGGTCAATAAAGAAAATATCCGTTTTGTCATCCATTTTCATTTCTCTTCCAGCCTTGAAGCATACTTGCAGGAAATCGGAAGAGCAGGAAGGGATGGAAATGAAAGTGCAGCAATCGTCCTATTTACAGAACAAGATCTTTCTCTCCCGCTGCACTTGATCGAAGGGGAGCTCCCCTTCGATCATCAAATCGACGGGTTTGTTAATTTGCATAAATCAAAATCCGCGGATGAATTATACTCCACTTTACAGCTTTCTGAAAGTCAATTCAGATTTTTGGATCACTATGTTCACGATTATTCCCGGACTGATCCGGCACGGCAGAGTCAGAAAATAAAGCAATTGCGGGATGAACGGCTGAGATATAAGAAAGAAAAACTCGTCTCAATGGTAAAGTGGCTGCATGCTGATTCCTGCAGGAGGGAAGGGGTCCTTCGTTATTTTGACGAACAAATGGGGGATAGACCTGCAGATTGCTGTGATATCTGCGGTTTTGAAGTGAAGAATCTTCGTACATATGAAACCGCTGCAGAGGTAATCCCGGAGTTGGATTGGGAGAAGAGACTGGAAAAAATATTAATGGGATAAGTGATGTGGATGAAGAAACAAGGCGATCTGATCAAGGAACTTACCAAAAAACAATTAACGTTTCATCTGTTTTTTACTCAAATTGTACTATTAACGATTGCCTTCTTTTTAGGTATATTTTTATTTGAAGATTGGTCCACTTTTGGAAGTCAGTTCCGTTTTACAACGTCCATATGGACTGTCGGATTGACTTTCGGATTGATCGTTGTCCTATTGGATCTTGTCATGATGAAGTACCTCCCTCCTGAGTTTTACGATGATGGAGGGGTGAATGAACGGATATTTTCAGAACGGAATATAGGAGAGATTGCCCTTTTGGCCTTCGTCATTGCAGTCAGTGAGGAAATCCTATTCCGGGGGATCATACAATTCCATTTGGGAATCATCCTTTCCAGTATCATTTTCGCAGTCATTCACTTCCGGTACTGGGCCCATTGGTTCCTGATCATGAATGTTGTCATTTTAAGTTTCTGGATCGGCATGATTTATGAAGTGACCGGAAATTTATTGGTCACCATTATGATGCACTTTATCATTGACTTTTTATTAGGTATTTATATGCGTTTTAAGTCAATTAAAGCAAGAAAAGAAGGGATGTCTCATGAGCAAAGACCCATTTCGTGATAAAGCAGATAAATCAAAACAGAAAATTGAAAGGGTTCAAGAAGAACCTGCTCCTAAAAAAAGGGAACCCCTGCCACCGAGAAGTGAATTGCACCGTGAAAAGAGGAAAAAGAATAAAGTTAAACTGAAATACCCATTAATCAGCTTATTGCTTTTATTTTTTATTTTAATGCCTTTGACAGTGTTCAGCATATATTCCTATTTTGATAACCGAAATGAGCCTTTAACGGTCTTTTCCGAAGAAAAAAATGAAGTACAGGAAGTCCAATATGAAGGTAATAATGACGATGGAGAGAGTTCAGCCGTATCAGAAGAGACCACAGAGAGTAAACAGGCTGAACAAGAAGAGGCAGCTGTGTCCGAAGAGCCTGTAAAAGAAGATAAGGAAAAGGATACAAAGCGTGAAAAAAAACTTCCTGCTGCAAAAGCGGCAGAAGTGGAGGAGCCCGAAAAAGCTGAAACACCAGAGCCAGCAACTGAACCAGGCCAGGGTACACCGGCACAGGAGGCAGATTCAGAAATCGTCTATCATACAGTACAGCCAAGTGAAACCATTTTTCGTATCGCCATGAAATATTACCATTCCCAAAATGGGATAGAGATAATAAAAAGTGCCAACAACCTCCCGACCAATGAAATACAATCCGGACAAGTATTGAAGATCCCTCTGTCCCGGTAAGAAAATCCCGCCAATTTACGGCGGGATTTTTTTCGTTCTTTTTATAATGGGGTGATTCTATCCAAATGGACAAGTTCATAGAATATAGTAGGGAGGGGCGGGATATGCATAATTCAATCCGGGAGTTCGAAGATTGGACAGATCAAGCTACGAAGCAAATGCTGAATAACCTGGTCGAAAGAAAGCAAAAGTTTGACCGTGCAAAAAAAATGCATGCTTATACGCTGTGGCTTGCTGTATTTACAGCATTTTGTTTCTTGTATTATTTATCGGAGGCTGTTCTTGAGCCTTACTCATATTCTTTTGGGGCAATGTTTTCTGTCTATGTATCCCATCCATTCCATTTGTATCTGACGGTTTTTATCGGGGGATTGTTTGGAGGGGTCAAAGTCCTTCACCAGCTGAAAGAGAAAAAAGAAAAAGAATATCAGGACCTGCGCAAAGAAATCATAGACCGGAGCAAGGACCTCTGGAAAGAAGAAGCGTGGAAAATGAGGCATAGGGTCTTCGATAAAATGAAAAGTCAATTCGACATCAACCTTTATCATGGAAGTAAGTAATAATAAAATGGGCCTCAGGACACGAAAAAGCGTTTGGAAGATATTCACCAAACGCTTTGATTTTCTATTAGAAGAATCTCTTCTTACCTTGTTCGTCTTTAAGTATTTCTGCAGCTTCCCTGAATCTCTGCGAATGAATGATTTCACGTTCTCGAAGATACCTGAGCCCGTCATTCAAATCGGGGTCGTCACTCAAATTGATGATCCATTGATAGGTTGCCCTGGCTTTTTCCTCTGCAGCGATATCTTCGTAGATATCCGCAATCGGATCCCCTTTTGCTGCAATATAAGATGCGGTCCATGGCACTCCGGCGGCGTTATGATAAAAGAGTGCACTGTCATGATTGGCATAATGGGCATCAAGTCCGGCTGCCTTCATCATCTCAGGGGTTGCATCCTTGGTCAATTTATAAATCATGGTTGCAATCATTTCGAGATGTGCGAATTCTTCCGTTCCGATATCAGTAAGCAGCCCGATTACTTTATCAGGAATGGTATACCGCTGATTCAGATAGCGCAGGGCAGCGGCCAGCTCTCCGTCCGCACCGCCATATTGCTCAACCAGATATTTTGCAAGAGTCGGGTTGCATGTACTTACCCTGACGGGGTATTGCAGCTTCTTTTCATATGTCCACATACGAATGGATTCCTCCCTTACGTAAAATTATACCTGCCAAGGCCAGGGGGCCTCTTTCCAGTCCCATGGATAATTTGAATAACTGTATCCAAAACTTGTCAGCGGACCGAACTCCTTTTCAAACTTCTTTTTTATTTGTTTTCTTGTTTTTACGTACATATTGTATTGTGAAATCGCGTCATGACAATCCGGGTGTGTATCAAGGTACAGTGTCAATTCAACTATCACGAAGTCGACGGCTTGTAACTCCTCCATGATTTCATAATAATGTGCAGGAAGCTGCTTCATGGCTTTAATCTCCCTTCATCTTTTCATAGGGGCTGTAGTACGGGTCATAAAACACTTTCCATAACGTCCCTTTCCTCAATGCCTCCTTCGGCGCATACTGCTCTAGGTTAGGAGGCTGAAACCCAAGGAAGAGATTCGGGGGGGTTGAGTAAACTTTAGTTGTAATCGGTTTACAAGGGTCAAAAGGGCTGACATAGGGGTGCCAGCTTCTATAAAAATCATGCACAAGTATCCCTCCTGTAAAGAAATTCCTTCGTAACAACATATGAATGAGTATGTTGGAACATGTTAGAAAAAAATTAATAATACCCGTAAAGAAGGGATTTCGATTCAAAATGTTGAATAATTTAAGCGTAGGAAATAAATGATGAGGTGGTCAAATGTTCGTAAAAAGTGCCATGATTCCAAAGCATAAATGCTATGTGGTAAATGAAAATGATTCAATCGGAAAAACGCTAGAAGTAATGGAGCATCACAAGATAGACGGGCTGCCGGTACTGTCGAATGATAAGTATGCAGGGGTTGTGACCCGCTACAATATTTATCAGAATTTCTTCCTGTCCGGACTGGATAGAGATAAGTTCTTGAAAGAAACAAAGACGGCTGATATCGCCATCCATCAGGATAAATTTCTGGTAGAAAGCAACGTGTTTGAAGATACATTAGTGGAATTGCAGGACTTTCCCATCTTATCGGTTATCGATGAAAACAGGACTTTCCTTGGGCTGATAACCCGTTACGACGTACTGGATCAATTCAAAAGTGCATTCGGGATGGAAAGAAAGGGAGTGAGGATCGCTTTCACATCCGTTGAAACAGAAGGAAGGATCGCACGTCTGGGGGATATCATCCAGCAATATTCAGAATCGGTCATTTCGCTTGTTACGTTCGATGCCACTGATAAGCTGCTGCGACGCATCGTCCTGAAAATTGAAAAGAAAGATAATATCGATAAATTCATCAATAAACTGGAGAAATCAGGTTTCAGGATCCTTCATATTAAGGAAGAAGAATGATGGATAATAAAATTAAAACATACACTGTATGAAATAAAATCCTTCTCATAAGATTTATGGGAGGGATTTTATTATGCATTATTTTTTCAGGCTGACAGGTTCATTTATTTTAGGGTATTTATTCATTAAATGGTTCCCGGAAATTGAATCAGCTGAGGCTTCGGGAGTGATCACAGAACTTGTCCTGCATCCGGTTGAATTCTTTGCATCATCCATCATGTTCATTTTTGGCTTTATTGTGCAGGGGAGCCTTGTAAAGGCTGAATGCTTATTTATAATCCGGTTGTCCAAAGGGAATGTACATAAGGAACTGTTGATTGTGCCTGTTCATGCATGCATGATCTATGGTCTCTCGATGTTTGGTATTTGGGAAACGCTGTTTTTTTCCTTCTTAGCGGTTTTTTATGGTATTATTTCTTTAGATTTGCGAAGGCAAGGAGGCCATCATGCTTGAAATAGTAAGTATTTTATTAATTGGGGGAGTAATTCTTCTCCTTTTTATGTATTATGAAGCCCATCGCAATGAGGTAAAGACGCATCTGTTTACTTTTCGCGATTTTCCCGGGGATACGGAAATGACCATATTCTTTATTTCGGACATACATAAGCGTACGCTGGATCCGGACTTGATCGATCAGGTCCGGGGTAAAGCGGATATTGCTGTTATTGGCGGGGACCTGACGGAAAAGGCGGTCCCTTTTTCAAGAGTGGAGGAAAACTTGGATAAATTGGCTTCGATCGGGTCTGTTTATTTTATCTGGGGTAATAATGATTATGAAGTGAATTTCGATGAACTCAGGAAGCTGTTCAAGAAGAAGGGTGTCAAAGAAATCGTGAACGATTCCCTGACATTCACTACTGGAGGGGGAGTCGTCAATCTGATCGGTGTGGATGATGCAAGTACTCAGAGGGCATTGCTGCCCGAAGCGCTTGTAAAGACCGATCCATCCGGGTTCAATATCCTGCTGAGCCATGATCCGCGTCTGGTGAAACAGGTGAAGAAAGAGGACGCAATCAATCTCATGCTAAGCGGGCATACCCATGGGGGCCAAATCCGGATCCTGGGCTGGGGCCTTTATAAAAAAGGCAGGATTGAAGAACTTCCCCAAACTACCTTGTTAGTGAGCAACGGGTATGGTACTACAGCACTTCCGCTGAGATTAGGCGCACCTGCAGAAGCTCATCTGATCACAATTAAAAGAAAGTCATAATGAACAAAACCTATTCATTGCCTATACAAATTTTACACTGCAGGGAATCTCTACTATAATCTAAAGGAACATATGTAAAAGACCGTGGGGGATTTGTATGAACGATCAAAAAACGACGGGTAAATATAATATTAAAGCAGTATCCACCATACTTGGAATTCAGCCGGGTACCTTGAGGGCGTGGGAGAGAAGATATAATATCATTGCCCCGGTAAGAAATGAATCAGGACACAGACTTTATACAGAGCAGCACCTGAATATTCTGAAATGGCTTGTTTCAAAAGTCAAACAGGGGTTTACGATCAGCCAGGCAGTCGCTTTATTGGATAAGCAGGAACTTGAAGAAAATGATGTAGTCGAGAACGTGAACCAGGATAGAAGTCAGAATATATCCGATGAACTTCTGAAGGCCCTGCTGAGCTTTGATGAATCGAAAGCGCATGAACTTATAAATAAATCATTTTCCATTTATACAATCGATAAAGTGGTCATTGACATTCTTGGAAGTTTGCTTGTTCAAATCGGCGACCTTTGGGAGAGGGATGAGATCACGACTGCACACGAACATTTCGCAAGCTCGATCCTCCGTTCCCGCATAGGAAGCATCATGCATTCCTTCCCGCACAATGGGATCCTTCCTAAAGTCGTGGCAGTTTGCGGACCGGGGGAATGGCATGAATTGGGGCTGCTGATATTTACGCTCTATGTAAGGAGAAAAGGATTTGAAGTCATTTACCTTGGTTCAAGCATCAAAGATGATGATATCGAAGTCGTCCTGAAGGAAGTGGATCCTAAGTTCCTGTTCTTATCATGTACGATGATGGATAATGTAAGCAGCTTATTATCACTCGTTTCTTCTCTGCATGAAAGATACAAAGGGTTGGAAATTGGAATGGGCGGGTTTGCAGTCGATCATTTGCCGAGGGATTTGAAAGAAAAATATAAATCCCACATTGTCGGCCAGTCCAAATCCGAATGGGAAGACTGGTTGAAAAGTAAATTATAAACCGGTGTTTATGCACTGATTTGTGCCCCCTACATAGTATGTGGTAAGTCGTCACACTCTTGGGGGGCACGCATATGAGACTTGAGCGAATTTCCGATAATAAAATTAAATTTTCCATAAGTGTAGAGGAGCTTGAGCAAAAAGGTTTGTTTGAGCAGGAGCAATGGAAAGATTCAGTAATGTGGCATGATTTGTTTGAAGACATGCTGGATGAAGTGCAGGGTAAGTTTGGTATTGAGGCCCAGATGGAAATCACTGTGGAAATAGAATCATTCGATGAAGAAGAGATTTGCATGATTCTCACTTTGGAACTGGATGACGAAGATTATTCCGATTTTGAAGGCAGCATGGAACAGGTGCAGCCCATCATCGAAAATGATTTGTTGTTTCACTTCATTGACTTTGAAGAAATCATCGATGTGTTGAATCGGCTCAGACATTCATCGAAGTTTGAGGACCGCCCTCTGGAAATCAGCTTATATACCTATGAAAGTAAATACTATCTGCTTTTTGAAAACATCCCCCGGAGCATGTATCTGCTGTTAAAGACGATTGTCCTGGAATACGGAGCATCTTCGAATCAAACTGCATATATAATAAAGGAATATGGTCATCCGATCGTACTGAAACAGGCGATGGAAAAAGTGACTAAGTATTTCACATAGACGTTCCTTCCCCACTTTTAGGTTTTCCTAAAGGTGTTTTTATTTTACAGAATTCTGATCAGCGGGAAAAGATATAAGATAATGCAAAAAATGACAGCGTTTTCAAAAAACCTGTTATTTTTGTTTTTTGTATCTTTGCAAGTAGAAACCAAACGTGTATACTATGTCATGAAAGCGGACTGGGGTCTGCTATACAGTGAATCAAACTGGGAGGTTTACATACATGGTATCCGAGAAGGAGAAAGAAAATAACCAAGCATCCGAAAAGAACGATGTGTTGAAATCCACACAAACGGTTATTCATCTCGCGCTAGATAAATTGGGGTATCCAGAAGAAGTATATGAATTATTAAAAGAACCTTTACGAATGCTGACAGTTAAAATACCTGTACGGATGGACGACGGCAAGGTAAAGGTGTTTACCGGATTCCGGGCACAGCACAACGATGCTGTAGGGCCGACCAAAGGCGGTATCCGCTTCCATCCGAATGTCACTGAAAAGGAAGTGAAAGCCCTTTCGATCTGGATGAGCCTGAAATGCGGAATTGTCGATCTGCCTTATGGAGGCGGGAAAGGCGGCATCATTTGTGATCCCCGGGACATGTCTTTCAGGGAGCTCGAGAGGCTGAGCAGAGGGTACGTGAGGGCAATCAGCCAGATTGTGGGTCCTTCCAAAGACATTCCTGCACCAGACGTGTTTACAAATTCTCAGATCATGGCCTGGATGATGGATGAATA
Source organism: Bacillus sp. BKU_1 (assembly GCA_051294195.1). Classification (GTDB taxonomy): domain Bacteria; phylum Bacillota; class Bacilli; order Bacillales; family Bacillaceae_B; genus Rossellomorea. Next base: position 1,925,466 of record CP193985.1, read on the forward strand.
CAGCCGGATCGATGAATACAATTCACCCGGGTTCATTACAGGGAAACCTCTTGTGCTTGGAGGGTCGCATGGCAGGGAAACGGCTACTGCGAAAGGTGTGACAATCTGCATCCGGGAAGCGGCCAAGAAAAAAGGGATTAAACTTGAAGGAGCACGTGTGGTGGTGCAGGGATTCGGAAATGCAGGCAGCTTCCTTGCGAAATTCATGCATGATGCAGGCGCAAGGGTCATCGGAATCTCAGATGCATACGGCGGTCTGCATGATGAGGATGGATTGGATATCGATTATCTACTCGATCGGAGAGACAGCTTCGGTACAGTCACCAAATTATTCAATAACACGATCTCAAATCAGGAATTACTTGAACTTGACTGTGATATTCTTGTACCGGCTGCTATCGAGAATCAGATCACAGAACATAATGCACATAACATCCGTGCAAGCATCGTCGTTGAGGCAGCCAACGGGCCGACAACTTTGGATGCAACAAAAATCCTGACTGAAAGAGGGATATTGCTTGTACCTGACGTCCTAGCTTCATCGGGAGGGGTCACAGTATCCTACTTCGAGTGGGTTCAAAACAACCAGGGATATTACTGGACCGAAGAAGAAGTGGAAGAAAAACTGGAAAAGATACTGGTCCATTCATTCAATAATGTCTGTGAGACCTCCCAGACAAGACGGGTCGACATGAGACTTGCCGCCTACATGGTCGGCGTAAGAAAAATGGCCGAAGCCTCCCGCTTCAGAGGGTGGATTTGATTTTTATAATCTTTCAAATAGAGGATGGGGCTTCCCATCCTTTTTTTCGATTTTAATACTCTATTTTTGGTAACCAATCAGTTGCTTTGACCAATTACTGAAATTAATCCATAATGTTCATGGAGAATATTTTTTTATATATTGGAACCAACACTATAGTTTATAAATGAATGATTATGCTGGACAGTTCCAGCTGGTGATTGAAGTGGAAGACGCAAGACTCCGATGAGAAAGCGGAAAGGCTGGTCAGTGGCGGGTGGCATAAAAAGAAACGGCCGCGAATGCGTTCTTTGCCTTCCTGGCCGGTTTAACTTATCAAACGGGTATCAAAGCCCTGCAGCTGGACAATTATAAGTTATCCCTATTCAAGGCGGGAGGCTCCCGGGCTGCCCGCGAAAAGCGCAGTCTTCCAAAGAAATCAACAGCGGTAATGAACAGACTAAGATATATAGCAAGGAGTGCCTGAAGTTGAGAAACGAAGAATGTATCATCGTCGGCGGGGGACCATGCGGTTTATCAACGGCGATTCACCTCAAAAAACAAGGAATCGACCCCCTTATCATTGAAAAAGGAAACATCGTAAATGCAATCTATAACTATCCTACGCATCAGACCTTCTTCTCTTCAAGTGAAAAGCTGGAGATCGGCGATGTCCCTTTCGTTATCGAAGAACATAAACCCCGGCGCAATCAAGCCCTCGTTTATTATCGCGAAGTGGCAAAAAGGAAAGATGTAAGAATCAATCGTTTTGAATTAGTCAATAAAGTCGAGAAGGACAAAGACGGCTTCATCATCAGCACCTCCAAGGAAACGTACCGGGCAAAATACGTCATCATCGCCACAGGTTATTATGACAACCCGAATTATATGGGGATTCCTGGTGAAGATAAGGAGAAAGTCTTTCATTATTTCAAAGAAGCTCATCCATTTTTTGATACAGATACAGTAGTGATTGGCGGAAAAAATTCAGCGGTGGATGCTGCATTGGAATTGAACAAAGCAGGGTCGAGAGTAACGGTGCTTTACAGGGGAAGTGAATATTCTAAGAGCGTGAAACCATGGATTCTTCCCAATTTTGATGCACTTGTAAGGAACGGGGAAGTCAAAATGGAATTCAATGCACATCTCGAAGAAATCACCGATGATGCAGTCCGCTATACGGTTAATGGGGAAAAGAAAGAGGTCAAAAATGATTTCGTCTTTGCAATGACCGGATATCACCCGGATCACAGCTTTCTTACAAAGATGGGGATTTTCATCGACAGGGAGAGCGGCCGTCCGGCATTCGACCCTGATACAATGGAAACAAATGTAGAAGGTGTTTATGTAGCAGGAGTGATTGCGGCAGGAAATAATGCGAACGAAATATTCATAGAAAACGGCCGGCACCACGGCGGTCTGATTGCACAATCCATTATAGGGAAACGCAAGTAATAAGAGCCCGCTGCGGATGCGGGCTCTTTTGATTGGTCCAGCTCCGGCGGCTAGAGACTCGAGGTCATAAGCCAAGAACCCCAAAAAGGCAAAATGCCGCCTTTTCGGGGTTCCTGTCTTATGCTTGTCGTCTCTGAGCGAGCCGCCTCCGCTTTTCGAATGTCCAGCTGCGGCGGCTAGGAGCTCGAGGTCATAAGCTAAACTTACCAAAAAGGCAAAGAGCGCCTTTCCGGTAAGTTCATCTTATGCTTGTCGCTCCTGAACGAGCCGCCCCCGCTTTTCAAATGTCCAGCTCCGGCGGCTAGAGACTCGAGGTCATAAGCCAAGAACCCCAAAAAGGCAAAATGCCGCCTTTTCGGGGTTCTCGTCTTATGCTTGTCGTCTCTGAGCGAGCCGCCTCCGCTTTTGATTTAATTCCTGAAAATGCGCTCCATTTCTTGAAAATCATTTGTTTGAGACAAAGCAACCATCAGCTTTATCCGGGCCTTTTGACCGTTCAGGCCGTTAGAGAATATGACTCCCTTTTCTTTCAGTTGCTTTCCGCCGCCCTCATAACCATACACATCCTGGGCAATGCCGTTGAAACACCTTGAAACGAGGACCACAGGGATACGGCTGTTCAAAAGCTCGATGATACCGGGGACAGCTTCCGGCGGGAGGTTGCCCTGTCCGAGTGCCTCGATGACCACTCCGTCGAACTTGAGGTCCTTTATTGCACCAAGAAGGCTTGAATCCATACCTGCGTAAGCCTTGATAAGGGTAACTTTTTTTGTGATGTCACATACTTTATAGCATTCGTAAGAAGTCGGCTGATGGTGAAATAAGATTCCTCTCTTTGTCACGATGCCAATCGGGCCATATTGAGGGCTTTGAAAGGTCGAAACGTTGCTTGTGTGTGTTTTCGTCACGTTTTTTGCAGAATGGATTTCATCATTCAGTACAACGAGCACACCTTTGTTCTTTGAGAGGGGATCTGCTGCCACGCGCACGGAAGAAATAAGATTATACAGCCCGTCCGCCCCGATTTCATTACTTGATCTCATGGCTCCGGTCACCACAATCGAGACTGGAAGTGAAACGGTCAGATCCAGGAAATAAGCAGTTTCCTCGAGTGTATCCGTTCCATGTGTGATCACAACCCCGTCGAATTCCTGATTCTCATATTCTGCTTCTATCAAACGCTTAATCTCATGCATATGTTCCGTGGTGATATGCGGAGAAGGAAGATGAAAGGCCTCAACTACCCTGACGTCAGCTAAATTTGCAACCATTGATGTTTGTACGGACAAAGGGTTTTCCCTGCCGGGGATGACGGATCCCGTGTCTTTGTCTTCCATCATGGAGATGGTTCCTCCTGTATGTATGACCAGTACATTTTTTTTCATGCATCATACCTCCTTGGATTTTTCTTATTTTCTTTCCTACTTTAACATGATACGATTAAGAAAACTGAAAGAAAAGAGGACTTTTACTATGCTGGTGGTTTTATCAGCGGGAATAGCACCGGGCCTTGCTCTTCTGAGTTATTTTTATTTGCGCGATGAGTATGAAGCTGAACCGGTTGCGCTAGTCTTTAAAACCTTCATATACGGTGTCTTGATTACTTTTCCAATCATGTTTCTTCAGTATGTATTGAAAGTGGAAGGGTTTGTCGATTCCAACTGGCTGAATGCCTATATTTCTTCTGGCCTGCTGGAAGAATTTTTTAAATGGTTCATCCTCATGGTTGCCATTTTTCAGCATGTTCATTTTAACGATCCGTATGACGGTATCATATATGGAGCAAGCGTTTCTCTTGGATTTGCAACGGTTGAAAATATATTATTCCTATTGGCAAATGGAGTTGAATACGCGTTCGGCCGAGCGCTCATGCCAGTCTCCAGTCACGCTCTTTTCGGGGTGTTGATGGGTTATTATCTGGGCAAAGCCAAATTTTCTTTGAAGGATCATCGTCAAAAATGGCTTTTCATTTCGGTGATGGTCCCGCTTGCATTGCATGGCACATATAATTATATTTTCTTGTCTGAGAAGAATTGGTTTTATTATATGATTCCATTCATGCTGTTTCTTTGGTGGATTGGGTTGAAGAAAGTCAAACATGCTCACCGCCTGACGGCAAAAAAATATTCTCATTCAGAATTGAAGAAAGAAATTCTTTAAAGCAAAAAGTGGGTGTCAAAAAATCTAAAGACTATTTTCTAGTGTCAACTCTAAACACCGCTATTGATTTCCGTTCCAGACTTCGCTTTCCGCGGGCGGGCGGTGAGCCTCCTCGGCTTCGCCTGCGGGGTCTCACCAGTACCGCTTTTCCCGCAGGAGTCTTCGTCTTTCACTCCAATCAACCGCTGGAAAAAGCTATATCTTAACTAATATTTGTTCAAAACTATAAAAACCCCGGACTAGTTTGCTTGGTGAAAGCTAATTAGTTCGGGGTTTATTTTGACTGAAATCTTTAGACCCAGCTTCATTTACTCTTATTTATAAGTCGCTGCAAGGTCTGTCTTCGGTGCTTCTTTGCGTTTCACTTCATCAATTTTGTTGACGAACATCTGAAATACTTTTCTTTTTTCATCCAGCTCTCTTATGTATTCCTTAAGTTCATTGTATTTTTCCTCGAAGGGTTTATGATACATTCCACGGATATTCTCTATGATTTCTTCATTTACGGTGGACTGGATAACCTGCTTGGTGATCCCGTATTTATAGGAATAAACCTTTAGTTCTTTTTTTACCTCATCATAGTCAGTATTGATTTGGTCCAATACTTCTGAAATATCTTCTTTCCATTCATCCAGTGATTTGGCTAAATAATCTTCCATAATTGCCTCCCCCTTTGTTAAAGACTCGCAAGAACCTTTCTTTATTATATCGCAGACTGGTTACATCCCTTTTTCTGAAACATTACATTGTGTTATCAATGAATGGATTTTTATTTTTCAGTTTGTATAAAATGGATGGCACTACAAAAACTAGGGTTAATGTTAATTGAAGATATGGAGGTTAATCGATGATGAATAGCCGCTTAAAATGGTTATGTACAACTGTTGTCATGGTGCTTGTTTGTTCTCTTTTAATGATTTCATCTGAAGGGGAAAAAGCAGACGCTTTTACAAATCAAGTCATTCAGCATGGAGCCACGGGTGATGATGTGATAGAACTTCAGTCGAGGCTGCAGTATATTGGCTACTACAATGGTAAAATCGATGGTGTTTTTGGCTGGGGCACCTATTGGGCATTAAGGAACTTTCAATACGAATTCGGCCTTCCGATTGATGGATTGGCCGGAGCGGAAACGAAAGCCAAATTAGTGAACGCATCAAAATATAACAAGCAATTCGTAAAAGAGCAGATAAAAAAGGGAAATAAGTTCAGCCACTATGGCGGCACTGATTTAAGCAAGCAGAAAGGTGCAGGGGGTGGAGGAGGAAAGGCTGCACCGCCTCAGAAGCAGACCCCTTCCAAACCGACAGCTGCCAACACGCCGAATGGATATTCGCAGAATGACATCCAAATCATGGCGAATGCCGTCTACGGCGAAGCACGCGGGGAGCCATATGAAGGACAGGTCGCTGTTGCGGCAGTCATTCTAAATCGCATCGACAGTGCATCATTCCCCAATACAGCAGCAGGGGTCATTTTTGAGCCGGGGGCTTTCACAGCCGTTGCTGACGGCCAGATTTACCTGACACCGAATGAAAAAGCGAAGGAAGCAGTCCTTGATGCCATTAATGGATGGGATCCATCCTCAAATGCACTGTATTACTTTAACCCTGTCACCGCAACGAGTGATTGGATTTGGTCGAGACCGCAAATCAAGCAGATAGGGAAACATATATTCTGTAAATAACGAGGTGAAGGATATTGATACGCACTATTATAATAGCTATACTCGTCATCGGCGTCGCTGGAACGGCGTTTTGGGGGTATCAGGAGCATCAGGAGAAAAATGCGATCCTGATCAACTCAGAAAACAACTATCAGCGTGCATTTCATGAACTGACTTATCAGGTTGACCTGCTGCACGATAAGATAGGAACAACTCTTGCAATGAATTCCAGAAAATCGCTGTCACCTGCACTTGCAGATGTCTGGCGTCTTACCTCACAGGCGCACAGTGATGTTGGTCAATTACCATTAACCTTACTCCCTTTCAATAAAACCGAAGAATTCTTGAGCAAAATAGGAGATTTCAGTTACCGGGTGGCGGTAAGGGATCTCGACGATAAGCCGTTGACAGATAAAGAATACGCTTCTTTAGAAAACCTTTACAAACAAAGTGCCGACATTCAAAAGGAATTAAGGAGGGTGCAGCATCTTGTCATAAAGAATAATCTGAGGTGGATGGATGTTGAGATGGCACTTGCTTCGGGCAAGGAAAAAGCCGATAACACGATCATTGACGGCTTCAAGACGGTGGAGAAGAATGTATCCGGATATGATGAAGCAAGCTTTGGTTCCACTACATTTGTAAACAGTCAAAAAAGAGATGAGAATTTCAGAAAATTAAAAGGCGAAGAGATTTCTAAGGAAGAAGCGGTGGCGATTCTAAGGAAGTATTCGGGAATCGATCAATCAAAGGAAGCTAAAGTTGCAAGCAGCGGAAAGGGATCGGAGTTCAAATTCTATAGTGTCTCCATTGGCAACGGAAAGACAGACGCGAGTATGGATATAACACAAAAAGGCGGGTATCCGATCTGGTATATCAATAACCGCGAAGTAAAAGAGGCAAAGATCAGTCTGAATAAAGCTTCTGAGCAGGCAACTAAATTCCTCAATGAAAATAAGTTCGAAAAGTTAGAGCTGTTCGAAAGTGTGCAATACGACAAACTGGGTGTATTCACCTATGTGACTCTCCTTGATGGTGTGAGGATTTACCCTGATGCAATCAAAGTGAAAGTAGCACTTGATAATGGACAAATAGTCGGGTTTGCCGCAGAAGAATACCTTAGGAATAATCACAGCCGTGAAATACCCGAACCCGGCATCACCATGGAAGAAGCAAAAACGAAGACGAACCCGAACCTGAAAGTCATGGAAGAAAGACAGGCTGTCATCATCAATGACCTGAACGAAGAAGTACTGTGCTACGAATTTTTAGGAATGCTCGGAAATGACACTTACAGAATCTTCATCAATGCCGATACAGGCGAAGAAGAAAAAGTGGAAAAGCTCAAAAATGCAGAACCGATCTATGAAGAAGTCGTATAGTAATGAATAAGAAGCTTAGACAAAAGGCTTTAGTCTAAGTAATACCCGGACTGTTATCCTGAATTTTCGAATTCATATCAGTTCGGGTTTTTGTTTTTTTGTATGGTATACACTTATGAATTTAGATAGTTCCGGCGGTTTATTGGAGCGCAAAACGAGACTCCGGGTGGAGAGTGTGTCAGGTGAGACATCTAGAGCCCCGCCTCTGGTCGGGCCTCCTGTGCTTTTTTATTTGTCCTGCCCCAGGAAGTTTTATACGGAAATCATTAATGGGAAAAAAGCTCTGTATGAGATTACAAAAAAAGTATGGAAAGGAAGTATTTTACGTGACATAATATAGGTATATCATATCAGACGCGCGAAAGTGAGAGTAATGTGCAATGATCAAAGCCGGAACAATACTGCAGATTGAACCTATTCATAGCGATATACCCGAAAAGTACCGATGCAGGGTGGTAGAGTCGGAAGAAGACGGGATCTTCATTGATTACCCCATACATACTAAAACCGGAAAGACCGTTTTCATGATGAACGGCACCCAGCTTAAAGCAAGCTTCGTATATAACGAACAAACCGTTCTTATGTTCGAGTCGGAAGTCCTGGGAAGGAAAATTTCAAAAATCCCCATGATCCATATTCACTATCCTGGAGAGCAGGAATTAGTCAAAGTACAAAGGAGGCAATTTGTCCGCGTCGAAACCAATGCCGATATTTCCCTTTATTACAATGACGAGTACCATCCTGCGGTCACTGAAGATATCAGTGCCGGCGGCTGTGCCGTCAAAATGAACGGAATTGAAATCAAACGGGGTGCACGCATCTCCATGATGATCGTTTTGGTCATGCAGACCGGGGAGTGCCAGTACCTGGAGATAGAAGGAAGTCTTGTAAGGGTATGGGAGCGGAACAAGAATAAGATTGCAAGCATCCAGTTTCTGAACCTAACGGAAACACAGCGGCAGGTCATCATGAGATATTGTTTTGAAAAACAGCTTGAACTGCGAAAAAAAGGGCTCCTTGAATAAAATCCTGACATTTACACATACTTTTTCTTAAAGGTTAAAATCAGCTTGAAAGGCATTTTCCCATTGCTGCAGAGTATAAAAGTGCCTGATGAAAAGGGTGTAAAGGATGAAGGCAGTAGAAAGAATATTGATTAAACTGGCAATTTTCCACTTTATCTTACTCCTGGCAGTACAATTTGTTTTCCACGAGTTCAATATAGTGCCGGAACTTCATAGGATCGTATTTTATGAAGGAGTGGAAAAAATGGAATACAGTGAAATAATTGAAACCATTTCAAGTAATAGAAGCAGGTGAACATTGCCTGCTGTTTTTTTATTTTTGATCTGGGAAAGCATTTAAAAGATAAAGTTCATATTAAGTTAGCATGATTTTATGATAGAATAGGAAAGAAATTATAAGGAATTTAAGTAGGTGGATGTTTTGATGAAATTAAGAATTGCCATAGACGGTCCTGCAGCCGCGGGGAAGAGTACCGTCGCTAAAATTGTAGCAGGAAAATTATCTTATCTTTATATTGATACGGGGGCCATGTACCGTTCCCTCACATATAAAGCAATAAAGTCGGATATAGATTTCCATGATCAGACAAAACTGACAAAACTGCTGGAAACGACCAAAATTGAATTGGAACCGTCTGAAAGAGGTCAGCTTGTATTTCTGGACGGTGAGAATGTAACGGATGAAATCCGGCAGGCTGAAGTCACAAATGCAGTTTCTCACATAGCGGTTCATCCGATGGTCAGGGAAGAAATGGTGAAAAGACAGCAGGAGCTAGCGCGTGAAGGCGGAGTGGTAATGGACGGAAGGGATATCGGTACTCATGTCATCCCTGACGCAGAAGTAAAAATATTCCTGCTCGCAAGTGTAGATGAAAGGGCTCAGAGACGCCATGAAGAAAATGTCTCGAAAGGGTATCCTTCAGATTTGGAGAAATTGAAAGAAGAAATCGCACTCAGAGATAAAATTGATTCCGAGCGGGAAGTCGCCCCGTTGAAAAAAGCAGAAGATGCAATTGAAATTGACACGACATCACTGGGAATCCCGGAAGTCGTCGACCGCATCATGTCTCTTGTGGAAAGGAAAGGATAGACGTGAATCTTTATACTTTTGCCAAAGGTTTAGTTAAGTCCATTCTTTCGCCTCTTTACCGCATCGAGGTAACCGGTCTTGAACATTTCCCTAAAGAGGGCGGGGTGCTGCTCTGCGCCAACCATATTGACAACCTCGATCCCCCCGTCGTCGGAATCACGGCCCCGAGACCTGTTTCATTCATGGCGAAGGAGGAACTTTTCAGGGTCCCTGTCCTGGGGAAAATCCTGCCGGGTGTCCATGCTTTCCCTGTAAAGCGGGGGATGAGTGACCGTGAAGCCCTCCGAAGAGGATTGAAAATATTGAAAGAGGGAAATGTTTTAGGTTTGTTCCCGGAGGGTACTAGAAGTAAAACGGGACAGATCGGCAAGGGCCTTGCCGGCGCAGGTTTTTTTGCATTGCGATCCGACGCGAAGGTGGTGCCCTGTGCAATCATTGGTCCCTATAAGCCCTTCAGGAAATTAAAAGTGGTATATGGACCGCCTGTCCCGATGGAAGAAATCAAAGAACAGAAACTCAATGCAGAGAAAACCACGGATATCATCATGGAGCATATTGCCAGACTGATGGATTGATCGACCGGACTTTCTTGCTTGACAAATAGTTCTATTTATTAGAAGTTAATAGAAAGAATAATTTATTTAAATTGTGTAAAAATTCACAAAAATAAAATCTTTGCAGTCATGGATTAAGGAGGAGTACATAATGGAAGACATGAATGGAATTGAAGTGAAAAATCTCGAGATTGGTGAAAAAGTCAATGGAACCGTCACTAAGGTCGAAGAAAAACAAGTCCTTGTTGATGTTCAAGATAGTAAGGTGGATGGCATCATTCCAATTAGTGAACTCTCAAGCCTTCATATCGAAAAAGCATCTGATGTGGTGAGTGAAGGGGATGTACTGGAGTTAATCGTGACAAAAGTGGAAGAGGAACTCCTCGTCCTTTCAAAGCGTAAAGTCGATGCTGAAAAAGCATGGGAAGAAATGAAAAGCCGTTTCGAAAAAGGAGAGATTTTCGAAGCCGAAGTAAAGGACGTCGTAAAAGGCGGTCTTGTAGTGGACCTGGGAGTACGGGGATTTGTACCTGCTTCATTGGTTGAAGATCACTATGTGGAAGATTTCTCAGACTACAAGGATAAGGTCCTTACATTCAAGATTGTCGAATTGGATCAAGAGAAGAACCGCCTTATCCTGTCCCACCGTGCAGTGGTAGAAGCCGAAAAGCAGGAACAAAAGAAGCAGCTTCTCACAGACATCGAATCCGGGGCGGTCTTGGAAGGTACAGTTCAACGAATCACAGATTTCGGTGCGTTCGTTGATATCGGCGGTGTTGACGGACTTGTTCATATTTCGCAGCTGTCCCATGAGCACGTTGAGAAGCCGTCAGACGTGGTGACTGAAGGACAGAAAGTCCAGGTCAAGGTACTGAGCGTGGACCGTGATAATGAAAGAATCTCTTTATCAATCAAAGAAACCCTGCCTGGACCATGGAGCGATATTTCGGAAAAAGCACCTAAAGGAAGCGTGCTGGACGGGGTCGTCAAAAGGTTGGTATCCTACGGCGCTTTCGTTGAAGTGTTCCCGGGTGTGGAAGGTTTGGTGCATATTTCACAAATCTCCCATAAACATATCGGAACACCTCATGAAGTATTAAAAGAAGACCAATCGGTTAAAGTAAAAGTATTGGATGTAAACGAATCTGAACAGCGCCTTTCCCTCAGCATCAAAGCTTTGGAAGAGAAGGAAGAAGAAGTGACAGATTATGAAATGCCTGAAGAAAACACAGGTTTCCAATTAGGCGAAATGATTGGAGATAAATTAAAAGATCTTAAATAAAAATGGTGATGGACTGTGACGAGAGCTCAACGAAAAAGGGATCATATTAATTATGCCCTGTCAACAGGGCAACAGGAAAAGACGGGCTTTGAAGACGTAAAATTTGTCCATCAAAGCCTTCCGGATACAGCGCTTGATGATACTGATCTGCAGTCCCGAATTGGCGAACTTTCTTTAAGTTCGCCAATTTTTGTTAATGCTATGACGGGCGGAGGCGGAGATTATACTTCAAAAATCAATGCTGATTTATCCCGGCTTGCCAGGGAGACAGGGATTGGTTTGGCTGTTGGTTCTCAAATGTCTGCATTGAAGGACCCGGATGAACGGAAAACGTATGAAATTGTAAGGAAGAACAATCCAAACGGCATCATCTTTGCAAATCTCGGCAGTGAAGCAACTGTTCAGCAGGCAATCGATGCAGTGGAAATGATCGAGGCGGATGCCCTTCAGATCCACCTTAATGTGATTCAGGAATTGACAATGCCTGAAGGTGACCGTGATTTTAAAGGTGCTCTAGAACGGATCGACCGGATTGCCGGTCAGTTAAAGATTCCTGTGATCGTGAAAGAAACTGGTTTCGGAATCAGTAAGGAAGCCGCGCTTGCCTTGTCGGAAACCTCGATTTCAGCTATAGACGTCGGCGGTTTCGGAGGGACGAATTTTTCTCGGATCGAGAATCAGCGCAGGCAAAGGATGCTGAATTATTTTGATGACTGGGGAATCCCTACGGCTGCTTCCATAGCTGAGGTCCATTCAGTTTCTGACCTTCCGATCCTTGCATCAGGAGGTATCCGAAACAGCTTGGAAATTGTCAAATCCCTGAGTCTGGGTGCCTGCGCTGTCGGCATGGCGGGTGCAATTTTAAGAAGCATCGTGGAAAAGGGTGTTGATGCCACCATAGAAGAAGTGAATGATATCCATAAGGATATACGATACCTTATGTGTGCATTAGGCTGCACGAGGACTGAAGACTTGGCTAAGGTGCCGCTGATCGTAACAGGAGAATTGCATCATTGGCTGGCGGTAAGGGGCTTGAACCCCGATAAGTATAGTAAACGATAATTTAATGAATAAAATAGGCTGGGGAAAAAGTGATATAGTCTAAATAAAACCCGGACTAATTTGCATGGGATGACGCAAATTAGTCCGGGTTTTTAATATGTCCATTTAGGGTTTAGCTCATCCCGGCGGTTGATTGGAGTACAAGACGCAGCCTCCTGTCAGAAATGCGGAAGTGCTTTGCCCAAAGGCTAATGCAACTCGCCTCTAAGCCCTGCCACTGGACAATAGAAAAGCGGAGGCGGCTTGCCCAGCCCCGACAAGCATAAGATGAATGGAGCGGAATGGCGTTCTTTTCCTTTTTGGTCCATTCAGCTTATGACCTCGAGGGGCTAGCCGCCGCCGCTGGACACGATCTGCCGCGGGATGCCAGGAAGCTCACGGGCTACCCGCGGAAAGCGAGTCTTGAACGGAAGTCATTAGCGTTGTTTTGAGCCCTCTAAATGTTTGTCTTATTTTACCTCTGTCTCTTCCTTGATTCCTCAGGGCTTTCAATTCCTGTTGCTCCCTTATTCTGAAGCTCCTGATCCCGGTCGGATTCTACACGTCCGCTATTCTTTAATTTCTTTTCCTGGCGATCTTTTCCCATATCAAACACCTCCTTTTCTTATTTTTTCAAGATTAAAATGAAACATGCATGAATGAATTACATAAAGATTTTCCATAATGTAGATAATAGGAGGGAGTGGGAACATGGAGGGAATTATTTTTCTATGGGTGGCCTGGGGGTTATGGATTTATACGACATTCATCATGGAAAAGAAAGAAGGACGGTTTTTGTTTTCTTTTTATTTGTTGTGTTTGATTTGTTTGTTTCCCTATGGATTCACCGTATTTACATATGAAGTGCACACAGCCTATTTATTTTTAGCGTTACTTGCGTTCGTACATTTGCGTCACTTGGGGCTGAGGCAAAAGCTTTATATGCTGATCTGTATTTTGACCATAGCCATGTCTTATGCAGGTGTGGGGCTTATCGCCATTTATGACCCCGTCCTTATGATCGTCGATCCATACGTAATAGCTGCTTTTTTATCCACGAGTCTTGGATTTATTTTTTATAGTTCCATAATAAAGATAAGAATTCTATTCCTGGCAGTTATTTCAGGGACGATGGCAGGCGAAATTTTCTTATCGGTATCGCTTCATACCATTGGTTTCAGAGATGCGATAGGCGATTACCTTTATTTGGATGCGGCAGCCTATATGACGTTGATAACGATCGCTTGGAAAGCAGTTCATTCATTGAATGAGCTGATGAGCAGTAAACTATCATCTAATAAAGGGGAAATCAGAAATATATGAATGATTACGTTAACCCCGTCATTTTCGGGGTAGTCATCGGCACCTTAACCAGAATCTATATGCTCCGGACCGACTATAGGCAATACCCGACGTATTTGCACGGGAAGATCATACATATTGCACTGGGCTTCATCGCCGCAGGGCTTGGTACCATTGCGGTTCCTGCATTATTGGAAGAGAATTTCACCGCCATCACGTTTTTGACTGTGGCTGCATCACAGTTTCGTGACGTCAGGAATATGGAAAGAAACACATTGACCGAGCTGGATGCCTATGAGCTTGTACCAAGGGGTGCTACCTATATTGAAGGGATTGCAGTAGCATTTGAAAGCAGGAATTATCTTGTGATCTTTACTTCCTTGATTGCCACCTTGGCCTATATCGTTTTTAACTTTTATGCTGCTTTGGCAGTCAGTGTTGTCTGTATGATGATTTCCCATAAGTTGATGGCAGGGGGCAAGCTGAAAGATATCGTCCATATTGAATATGTTCCGCCGCATTTTGATGGTGCAGGTCTTTATGTGGATAATGTTTATATCATGAACATCGGTCTGAAAGTGAGGCAGGAAGAAATCATGCGTTATGGAATGGGATTTGTGCTGAATCCCAAATCGTTCGATGCAAGGTCGACAATTGCAAACCTGGGGCAAAGGCAGGCCATCCTTCATGATGTTTCCACTTCCCTGGGTATCTTTAAAGATTCGGGGACCCCTGCACTCACGCCCTTGGCTAAAAGAGACCTGGATGATGGAAGGGTGGCTGTTTTCGTGCTCCCGCAGCATAAGGACGTAGAGAAAGCCATTGCGATCCTCGGTCAGGTTCCCACATTAGAGAATGCGATCAGGATGCCGTCCGAATCAAAAGCCATTCGAAAGGGGAGGGAAGCTGATTGAGTACCACCATCCAAAAATTCATCTTGGCGGCTGTTACAACTTCACCTGACAGAGTCCCCAGCGGCACTGCAGTATTCCATTGCAAAACGGACGATGAGCTGCAAAAGATCTGCGCCAACCTAGAAGCCATTTTGGACGGGATTGCGCACGAATTGGATACCGGCCTGTTCATCATTGTGAAACATTGATTGCCAGTTCATTCTTTTACTGATAAAATGTTAAAGTTAGGGGACTGACCCATAAGGGGGAATACAGCTTATGGGCCAGTCTTTATTATTGATAATCGAACCATTTGAAACAGTGGAAATGAAAAGGCTTAAAGGATAATGAATGAACCATAAGCTTATTCAAGAAAGGGTGAAAAAAGTGTCCAAACCAGTTGTTGCAATCGTAGGGCGTCCGAATGTTGGTAAGTCCACGATTTTTAATAGGATTGTCGGCGAAAGAATTTCAATCGTAGAAGATGTGCCCGGTGTTACAAGGGATCGTATATACAGTTCTGCTGAGTGGCTGACTCACGAATTCAATATTATTGATACCGGCGGAATCGAATTGGGGAATGAGCCGTTTCTTGATCAAATAAGACAGCAGGCCGAGATTGCGATCGACGAAGCAGACGTCATTATATTCCTTGCGAATGGCCGTGAAGGAGTAACCGCTGCCGATGAGATTGTAGCCAAGATTCTCTATCGTTCCAATAAGCCTGTCGTGCTTGGGGTCAATAAAATCGATAACCCGGAAATGCGCGAAATGGTATATGATTTCTACTCCCTTGGATTCGGTGAACCTTTTCCGATATCAGGTTCACACGGACTTGGGCTCGGAGATCTGCTGGATGAAGCTGCAAAGCATTTCAAAAAGGATGACGGGGACGAATACGGAGAAGAAGTCATTAAATTCTCCTTGATCGGCCGTCCGAATGTCGGTAAGTCTTCCCTCGTCAATGCATTACTCGGTGAAGAACGGGTCATCGTCAGTAATGTGGCAGGTACAACAAGGGATGCGATTGATTCATCTTACACATTTGATGGACAAGAGTATGTCATTATCGATACTGCCGGAATGCGGAAAAAAGGAAAAGTATATGAAACGACTGAAAAATACAGTGTGCTTAGGGCTTTGAGAGCGATTGAACGTTCTGACGTTGTATTGGTCGTGATTGACGGTGAAGAAGGGATCATCGAGCAGGATAAAAAGATTGCCGGATATGCTCATGATGCAGGACGTGCAGTGGTAATCGTCGTCAATAAGTGGGATGCTGTAGAAAAAGATGAAAAGACGATGAACAAATGGGAACAAAACATCCGTGACCACTTCCAGTTCCTTGACTATGCACCGATCATCTTCTTGTCCGCAAAAACGAAGAAGAGAATCCATACGCTTCTTCCAGTTATCAATATGGCAAGCGAAAATCATGCATTGCGCGTGCAATCGAGTGTATTGAATGAAGTCGTAATGGATGCTGTTGCGATGAATCCGACTCCAACAGACAATGGAAAAAGGCTCCGTATTTATTATGCTACGCAGGTAGCTGTGAAGCCGCCGACATTTGTTGTATTTGTAAATGATCCGGAATTGATGCATTTTTCATATGAGCGATTCCTGGAAAATAGAATCCGTGATGCATTCGGATTTGAAGGAACTCCTATTCGTATTATCGCCCGTGCCAGAAAATAATAAGGTAGGTGTATCAAATGAAAAACTCTCAAAAAGTAACGGTCATCGGTGCAGGAAGCTGGGGCACGGCCCTTGCCATGGTATTGGCAGACAACGGGCTTGAAGTCAGGCTTTGGGGACATAAAGCAGATCAAATTCAGGAAATTAACGAGCATCATACAAATGAAAAGTATTTAAAAAATGTAAAGCTTCCTGAAAGCATCATCGGATACTCCGATATGAAAGAATCACTTGATGGCGTCCAAACCATTATTTTAGCGGTACCCACCAAAGCGATCAGGCAGGTGCTGGGCCAGATCCAGGAGGTGCAGAGCACACCGTTGACGGTCGTGCATGTGAGCAAGGGAATCGAGCCGGACAGCCTTCTGAGGATTTCAGAAATAATCGAGGATGAAATGTCCCCTGATAATCTTCGCTCTGTCGTCGTCCTTTCCGGACCGAGCCATGCTGAAGAAGTAAGCCTGAGGCACCCGACGACCGTGACGGTCTCATCAAAAGATATGAAGTACGCTGAAGAGGTCCAGGATCTTTTTATGAACCAGAATTTTAGAGTTTACACAAACCCCGATTTACTGGGTGTTGAAATCGGCGGCGCTTTGAAAAATATCATCGCCCTCGCAGCGGGCATCACCGACGGATTGGGATATGGAGATAATGCCAAGGCAGCACTCATCACCAGGGGGCTGGCTGAAATCGCCCGTCTCGGGACCAAGATGGGGGCCAACCCGCTCACCTTTTCCGGCTTGACCGGTATCGGCGACCTTATCGTCACATGCACCAGTGTACATTCAAGGAACTGGAGGGCCGGCAATATGCTCGGTAAGGGGCATAATCTCCAAGAAGTGCTCGATAACATGGGCATGGTGGTGGAAGGCGTCCGGACAACGAAAGCAGGGTATCAGCTTGCCCGGAAATTTGAAGTGAAAATGCCGATCACGAATGCGCTTTACGACGTTTTGTTCAATGAGGTGGAAGCGAAAGAAGCAGTCGATCATTTAATGTCACGCGGAAAGACAAATGAAATGGAAGATTTGGTGAATATTCTGGGCGAACGCTCATAGACCGATAAAAATCTTATAATAATAGGCATTAGAGGATGCGAAAGGTTCCAAACGTGCATACACTGTGTTGAATATATACAGCTTTGCCTATGGATGGGTAGGTCTCTTTTTGTCTTAAGGGCAACTCATGATCCCGGCTCGGCCTTTTGGGCCGATTCCGGGCTCTTGGGTCGCTCTTCTTTTATGTGCGTTCATCTTTCGTACATTTTGTTGAACAAATGCCGTTTTGGATTTGACTTGTGATATAATACATTCGATAACAGGAGGGATGTACCATGACTTCTATGATGAAAATGTGGATCTCGTTCGCTTCAATGGGATCTATGTTCCTTGCGATCATCATGATTTACTTCAGCCGGTATAAAATCAAACCGAAATTCTTTCGTTTTATAACTGCTTTTGCGGCATACATACTGATGATAGCAGGCGGACTCATGATGATTTATATTGTATTCAGCGGCCCCACTTACTAGCTTATGAAAGGAAGTTTTGCAGATTGAAACGTTTTGTTTTAACCGGAATGCTTCTTGTGCTCACTATGACCATTCTGTCAGGGTGTCTTTATCCTGAACAAGAGCTCAGCCAGAATCAGATTCCTTATGATACCCAAGTGAAAGCGGTTCAACAAGCCGTGGAGCAATACCAGGACGACAATGACGGCCTTCTCCCGATCAAAACAAGGGACCAGGATACGCCGATTTATCAAAAATATCCGATCGATTTCAGGAAGTTAGCGCCTCAGTATCTATCAGAGATCCCCGGAAATGCATTCGAGAACGGAGGGATTTTTCAATACGTCCTGCTGGATGTAGAAGATAATCCAACCGTGAAGATATTCGATCTCCGCATGGCGGAAAAAATAAGGGAAATCAAAATCAGGATCAACGCCCAGGGTTATCCTCCTTTTAAAGAACAGGTAGCCCATAATGTATATAAATTAAATTATGAAGAAATAGGAATGGATAAAGAAGTTTATGTCGACAGCCCCTATTCAAATAAGAAGCTTCCCCTTGTGATAAATGGGAGCGGGGAGATTTTTGTGGATTATTCAATGGATTTATATGAAAAGCTCCAATCGAAAGACAAAAAAATCGAAAAAGGCAGCGATATCCGTACTCTGCTGACAGATGATTCCTTGTTTGTTCCGGCATATTCCCTTCCTTATACCATCGATGAAAAGAATGAACCTGTCTTTATGACAAAATAGGCATAACCCTTTTCCTGCAAAATATATTGTAGGAGAAGGGTTATTATTTTATGTCATCCTTTGTAGGGAGTTTTCATCAACTTCAACTGAACATAATTGCTGCGACATAATAAATTTAATTCTTAGTCATAAGGAGGTAAAAAAAACATATTAATAGTCATAAGTCATTAGGACAACATCATAAATATAAAGTGTGAGGCAGAATACACGGATGAAACATCCCTGGAATATAAGATGGGAGGGAATCTCTTGGAAAGAGTCGATCTATTCAAAGACATTGCAGAAAGAACAGGCGGAGATATTTATTTAGGTGTGGTGGGAGCAGTAAGAACAGGTAAATCAACCTTCATCAAGAAGTTTATGGAGCTTGTTGTCCTTCCTAATATTGCAAGTGAATCAGAACGTGCCAGAGCACAGGACGAACTGCCGCAAAGTGCTGCGGGTAAGACAATTATGACGACAGAGCCTAAATTCGTCCCTAACCAGGCAGTATCGGTGCATGTGGACGAGGGGCTGGAAGTGAATGTGAGATTGGTAGATTGTGTAGGTTACACAGTACCCGGGGCGAAGGGTTACGAGGATGAAAATGGTCCCAGGATGATCAATACACCTTGGTACGAAGAACCTATCCCTTTTCATGAAGCAGCCGAAATCGGAACAAGAAAAGTGATTCAGGAGCATTCCACGATCGGGGTGGTGGTCACCACTGACGGCTCGATCGGGGAAATCGGAAGAGGCGACTATATCGAGGCAGAAGAAAGAGTCATCGACGAACTGAAGGAAGTCGGCAAGCCGTTTATCATGGTCATCAACTCCGCAAGGCCGCATGCAACCGAAACAGAAGAGTTGAGAGTGAAGCTTCAGGAAAAATATGATATCCCGGTCCTTGCCATGAGCGTGGAAAGTATGAGGGATGCAGACGTACTGAATGTACTTCGTGAGGCATTGTTCGAATTCCCGGTGCTTGAAGTGAATGTGAATTTACCGAGCTGGGTCATGGTGCTGAAAGAAGAACACTGGCTGAGGCAGAATTACCAGGAAGCTGTGAAAGAAACGGTCAAGGATATCAAGCGTCTTCGCGATGTGGACCGTGTGGTGCATTACTTCAGCGAATTTGACCATATTGAACGGGCAGGCCTTGCAGGAATCGATATGGGCCAGGGAGTTGCCGAAATCGATCTTTATGCACCGGATGAGCTGTATGACGAAGTCCTGAAGGAAATTGTAGGTGTGGAAATCCGGGGTAAGGATCACCTGCTTGAACTGATGCAGGATTTCGCACATGCCAAAGCAGAGTATGACCAGATTTCAGATGCGCTTAGAATGGTGAAACAGACAGGTTATGGAATCGCTGCACCGTCTCTGAATGACATGAGTCTGGATGAGCCGGAAATCATCCGTCAGGGTGCAAGGTTCGGTGTAAGCCTGAAAGCCGTTGCACCTTCCATCCACATGATCAAGGTGGACGTTCAATCTAAATTCGAGCCGATCATCGGCACCGAAAAACAAAGTGAAGAACTTGTCCGCTACCTGATGCAGGATTTTGAAGACGATCCGCTGTCGATCTGGAACTCCGATATCTTCGGAAGAAGCCTGAGCTCCATCGTAAGAGAAGGCATCTCGGCCAAACTCTCACTAATGCCTGAAAATGCCCGCTACAAACTCAAAGACACACTCGAAAGAATCATCAACGAAGGCTCCGGCGGCCTCATAGCCATCATCCTATAAACTCTTTTAGACTCTCTTTTGGGGGTCTTTTTTTTATTAAAACTATCTGATGGGAAACTGAAAATGCAGCAGTGATGGATGTATGTTTCTAAGAAAGGCGGGTCCTTAAGTTGCTTGTGCAGCAATTTTTTCAAAGATAGAAACCCGGAAATATTAGCTCTTTCCAGCGGTTGATTGGAGTGCAAGACGAAGACTCCTGCGGGAAGAGAAGCTTATGTGAGACCCCGCAGGAACGAAGTGACGAGGAGGCTCACGGGCTACCCGCGGAAAGCGAAGTCTTGCACAGAAATCATTAGCGGTGACTGAAGGGAAACACTTAATTATGATAATCTTTTTTACCAGTCATGTTTAACCACTCAAAAGAATGGGAACTGTTTAAGAGCAATGGATAGGGGAAGCACTTAAGAATCTTCAAGAAATAGCAATTTAAAGGCAAAAAGAGGGGATTCTATTACATTTATGTATCAAATAAGAAAAGATTCCCATTAATTCTTGAATTATTCTTGCTAAGCACTATCTATTGTGATAATCTTTTAACAGAATTGTTGTTGAATATTGATTCAGCAACGTTTTCAAGCGTTTTTTCTGTACTTTATGTATAGAATCCGCTAAAGTTGTTTACTAATGATATTAAAGTAAATGAATCATGACTGAGACATTTCCTTGGGAGGAGGTGAATGGCATGAACAAGACAGAATTAATCAATGCTGTTGCAGAAGCTGCTGAGCTTTCTAAGAAGGACGCTACTAAAGCGGTTGACGCTGTTTTCGATACAATTCAAGAATCACTTGCAAACGGTGATAAAGTACAATTAATCGGATTCGGTAACTTCGAAGTACGTGAGCGTGCAGCCCGTAAAGGTCGCAACCCACAAACAGGTGAAGAGATCGAAATCTCAGCAAGCAAAGTACCTGCTTTCAAACCAGGTAAAGCGCTTAAAGAAGCTGTAAAATAATTACATACTTTGAGCGTTACGAAAAGGCCGCATTCAATGCGGCCTTTTTTCTTTTATTTATAGGGGCTCAAGCGCTCTTTCTAGCATGATCGAATTCAACGCTGCTATGAAAAAATGCTTAATCATTGGTAATATGCTGTTTTATTAACTTCTAAAGCACTAAGCTTTGATGAGATTATTGGCTTATGCTAATATTAACAATGTTAGTTTATTTCTTTATGTGATAGTAGGAGGACAGCATAATGGCAGAAGTCAATCATAGCCAGATAGAAGAAGCAGTGCGTTTAATACTTGAAGCAATAGGAGAAAATCCTAATAGGGAAGGACTTTTGGATACACCTAAACGCGTCGCCAAGATGTATGCAGAGGTTTTTTCGGGTATAGATCACGATCCTAAGGAATATTTCGAAACTATTTTCAGTGAGGACCACGAAGAATTGGTACTTGTTAAAGATATACCGTTCTATTCAATGTGTGAACATCATTTAGTGCCTTTCTACGGACGTGCACATGTTGCCTATATTCCGCGAAATGGAAGAGTCACGGGTCTGAGCAAGCTTGCAAGGGCAGTTGAATCTGTCGCAAGAAGACCCCAGCTGCAGGAAAGAATCACCTCCTCGGTAGCTGATTCCATCATGGAAACGCTTGAACCATATGGTGTCATGGTTGTTGTGGAAGCTGAACATATGTGCATGACAATGAGAGGGGTAAAGAAACCGGGCTCCAGCACAGTGACGACAGCAGTGCGCGGAACGTTTAAAGAGGATTCACAAGCGCGGAACGAAGTGCTTTCATTTATCAAGAAGTAAACGTACAGGAGTGGGATTAATGAATTCTAATGATTATGTTGTCATCAAGGCTGCAGAAGACGGCGTAAATGTAATCGGCCTTACCAGGGGAACAGATACACGCTTCCACCATTCAGAAAAGCTTGATAAAGGCGAAGTGATGATTGCTCAATTCACTGATCATACATCCGCCATCAAGGTAAGAGGGAAAGCGACGATCCTTACCAGTTATGGGGAAATGGAAAGTGAAAATAAAAAATAGCATCTGATATGAGGGACGGACAAAGAACCATTATTCTTAGTCGTCCCCTTTGTTATATGAGAGTCAGGCTTTAAAAGATTTTCGGGTGATGCAGAAATACATAGAACATATAAGGGATACTCGGTCGTTCACTATTTGTGAAAGTTTTATGGTATAATATTTATTGCTGAAAATTATCATGTGAAACATAGTAGAAATGGGGAAATAGGGTATGAAATTCACTGATTTCAATCATCAAGCGAATATCATTCATCAATACATAGAAGACCAGCTTCACCATTCATATCTAAAGGAGTATATCGATCAGCCGCATATTGATCGTAAACGCATCAACTATCTGCTCCTTCCATTTATGAATGGGCAGAGGATGGTCACACAACAGGAAATGAAGTGGATTTCTACTGCTATGTTTTTGCATATTGCCCTGGAGACACATGAGAAGGTAACCATTTCCGAACGGGATTCCCTGAAAGAGAGACAATTGACGGTACTTGCCGGAGTGTACTTCAGCAGCCTTTATTACAGGACCCTTGCTGATACAGGGGATTTGGGTTTGATTGAGGTATTATCAAGTGCAATCAAGAAAATAAATGAATCCAAAATATCGATGTACAATGAGGAATGTTCTTCGATTGAGGAATTGATCGAGTACATAAGAATAATCGAAACTTCGATCGCTGCTCATTTCTATGAGTTTTTTAATCAGGAAGACTGGATTCCCCTCCTTTCAGACACATTTTTATATAACCGTCTATCACAAGAACGCCTGGCATTGCTCAATTCACAAAATACGATCTTTATTGGTGCGCTCGCTTCGATCCTTGGAGAATCGGAAGAGCCGGTGGATAAGAACCTCTTATTGTCTGCCATCGACCATACAATGGACAAGATTCAAAAAGACATAGAAGTTCAACTGCACCACAAAAAGCCGGGCACCCCAGCTGCCAGGGAGATGTTTATAGAATCTCTGCCTTTCAATGAGTCTATTGCCACTACGAAATTATATGCGGAAGAAGGGTAAATGTTATGCAACAGTCAAAAGAACAAAAGGTTCACGGTGTCTTCGAGAAAATCTCCTCGAACTATGACAAGATGAACTCGGTAATCAGTTTCCAACAGCATAAAAAATGGCGTAAAGAGACCATGAAGCACATGGGCGTGAAAGAAGGAGCCCAGGCTTTGGATGTATGCTGCGGGACGGCAGACTGGACCCTTGCACTCGGTGAGCAGGCAGGCAGGACCGGAAAAGTCTTCGGATTGGATTTCAGTCAGAATATGCTGTCGATCGGAAAGGAAAAAGTAAAGGCATCGCATATGGATAACATTGAGCTGATTCACGGAAATGCCATGGAACTGCCATTTGAAGACAATACATTCGATTACGTCACGATCGGATTTGGATTGAGGAATGTCCCGGACTACCTGCAAGTCTTAAAAGAGATGAACCGTGTGTTGAAGCCTGGGGGAATGGCTGTCTGCCTTGAAACATCACAGCCTACCATGTTTGGGTTCAGGCAGCTCTATTATATGTACTTCAGGTATGTCATGCCTGTATTTGGCAGAGTATTCGCAAAGAGCTTTTCCGAGTATTCCTGGCTTCAGGAATCTGCAAGGGACTTCCCAGGAATGAAAGAACTTGCAGAATTGTTTAAAGAAGCCGGCTTTAAAGATATATATTTCAAACCGTACAGCGGCGGAGTGGCTGCCATGCACGTCGGATATAAGAACTAGATAAACGCAAATCAGTAAACTGGGTGGATTAACTATGAAGCTAAACAGGATATATTCCTTTCTAAAAACAGACATAGATCAGATTGAAAAGGAGCTTGAAACAGCTATAGAATCGGATTCCCGACTCTTGAATCAAGCATCCCTTCATCTTTTACAGGCGGGTGGTAAACGGATCCGGCCCGTTTTTGTACTGCTTTCAGCAAAGTTCGGCGAGTACGATATCGACTCAGTGAAAAATGCAGCCGTTGCACTGGAGTTGATTCACATGGCTTCACTTGTTCATGATGATGTAATCGATGATGCAGAGCTCCGGAGAGGAAAGCCGACGATAAAGTCACAGTGGGATAACAGGATAGCCATGTACACAGGGGATTATATTTTTGCACGCGGCCTGGAATATATGACAAATATAAAAAATCCTGAAGCCCATCAAATCCTTTCTCATACCATTGTGGAACTCTGTAAAGGTGAAATCGCACAGATAAAAGATAAATACCGCTGCGATCAGAATCTCAGGGATTATTTACTGAGGATAAAACGGAAGACTGCCTTATTGATTGCAGTCAGCTGTCAATTGGGTGCAATTGCAGCCGGTGCCCCTGAAGATGTACATAGAAGATTATTCCGATTTGGATATAATGTCGGGATGAGCTATCAAATTACTGATGACATCCTGGATTTGACCGCGAGTGAGGAAGAACTCGGAAAACCTGCCGGCAGTGACCTATGGCAGGGGAATATCACGCTCCCGGTTCTTTTCGCCATGGAAGATCCTGCTCTCAAGAAGCAAATTGAACGTGTCTCAGAAGAAACTCCTTCTGAAATAATGAAGGAAGTGATCGCTGGCATTCTTGCTTCAGATGCAATTGAACGCTCCCACCGTGTCAGCAGAATGTACCTTGATAAGGCGCTGGAAGATTTAGACCAGCTGCCGCAGAACCGGGTCAAGAAGACACTTAAGAATGTCGCAAACTTTATCGGAAAAAGAAAATATTGAGAAAATTTAAAATGGAAACGTTGCCAAAACCCCTGATCAGTGTTAATATTTTTCGTGGGACGTCCTCGGACAGACTATACATACATAATTAGGAGTGGGGAAGATGGAAAAAACGTTTTTAATGGTAAAGCCTGACGGCGTACAAAGAGGATTAATCGGTGATATCGTATCACGTTTTGAAAAAAAGGGCTTTCAATTAGTCGGTGCGAAGCTGATGAGTGTGACATCCGAGCTTGCAGAGCAGCATTACGGTGAGCATAAAGAACGTCCTTTCTTTGGAGAACTTGTGGACTTCATCACTTCAGGTCCGGTATTTGCAATGGTTTGGCAGGGTGAAAATGTCATTTCAACAGCACGCGGGATGATGGGTGCTACAAACCCTAAGGATGCAGCTACAGGAACTATCCGCGGCGACTTCGGCCTTACAGTAGGTAAGAACATCATCCACGGTTCCGATTCTCCTGAAAGCGCAGTCAGAGAAATCGGCTTATTCTTCAAAGAAGAAGAGCTTGTAGAATACAGCAAACTAATGAACGAATGGATCTACTGATCCTCGTTCCATAGATCCGCGGGAGAGACAGGTCAGTGATGGCTTGTCTTTTTTATTTTGGAAACATATTAAAATTCTCCGTCTTCGTTCGATATATCTTATATAAATGAAGTTTAGCTGCAGAAAGAGTGAATGGGAATATGGTAAACGATTATGGAGATTTTGTTCAGGCAATAAAAAGAAAGACCGCAATAGATCTGTCTCTTTATAAAGAAGCCCAGATGAAAAGAAGACTGACGGCTCTCTATGAAAAAAAGGGTTACTCCAGCTTTCACGATTATTATAAGGTAATCAGTTCGGATGAAAAGCAGATGGCGGAATTCCTCGACAGAATGACGATCAACGTATCGGAATTCTATCGGAATTATAAAAGGTGGGAAGTTCTCGAAACAAATATCCTGCCCAGGCTCATTAAAGGTAAACGGACATTGAAGGTATGGAGTGCAGCTTGTTCCACCGGGGAAGAACCCTATACACTCGCAATGCTTCTGTCTAAATACCTGCCCCTGGCAAGCCTTGACATCCTGGCGACGGATCTTGACGGGAATGCCCTCCAGCGGGCCAGGCACGCCATTTATCCCGAGCGCTCGCTGGCTGAAGTGCCTCCTGAAATCAAACGAAAATATTTTTCTGCCGAAGGCTCTCTTTACAAAGTGGATGAACGGATTAAGCAGGCCGTCACCTTCAAAAAGCAAAACCTGCTGGCAGATCTATTTGATACAGAATTTGATTTGATTGTGTGCCGGAATGTAATGATTTATTTCACTGAAGAAGCGAAAGACATTCTCTATAAAAAGTTCAATGCTTCCCTGAATAAAGAAGGAGTATTTTTCGTAGGGAGTACCGAGCAGATTTTCAATCCCGGACAATACGGCTTTCAATCGGAAGAT
This sequence comes from Bacillus sp. BKU_1, assembly GCA_051294195.1. GTDB lineage: Bacteria > Bacillota > Bacilli > Bacillales > Bacillaceae_B > Rossellomorea. Next base: position 1,951,925 of record CP193985.1, read on the forward strand.
ACATTTTTTTATAAAAAAGTCTGATTAAAGAACGATGATATAAAGGTCTGCTGCAGCAATGCAGACAGCTTCTTATTTCATCGTTCTTTTTTGTGTGACTCTCAGTTGATTCGTAAGCGAGAGGGGATTTCAGAGTCGGGGCAAGGGGTGAAATGTTCAAATTTTTTAAACATAGTACTAGGAATAAATATTGAACTTATGTTATATTGGTACATAATTCTTTAACGAGTTGAAGGGGGAAAGTGTTATGAGATATTTAACATCAGGAGAATCTCATGGACCGCAATTGACAACAATCATCGAAGGCTTGCCTGCCGGGATGCCGCTGGAAGCGGAAGACATCAACGAAGATCTGGCAAGAAGGCAGAAAGGATATGGGCGCGGACGGAGAATGCAGATAGAGAAGGACCGCGCTTCAATCGTCGGTGGTGTAAGACACGGGTATACACTTGGATCCCCTTTGGGACTGGTAGTCGAAAATAAGGACTGGACTCATTGGACGAAGGTGATGGGGATTGAACCGCTTTCCCCGGGTGAAGAAGAGGAAGTAAAAAGAAAAATATCCCGTCCGAGACCCGGCCATGCGGACCTGGTTGGCGGGATGAAATATGGACACCGTGACCTAAGGAATGTTCTGGAAAGATCTTCAGCCAGGGAAACGACTGTGCGGGTAGCTGCAGGTTCCGTGGCGAAAAAATTGTTGAATCTCCTTGGTATCGAAGTAGTTGGGCATGTTCTGGAAATAGGCGGTATAAAAGCAGAAAACGTTAAATACGATTCCATAAATGACTTAAAAGAAAGATCTGAAGAATCCCCTGTCCGCTGCCTTGACAGTGAAGCGGCTGATAAAATGATGAATTTAATAGATGAAGCAAAGAAAAACGGGGACTCCATCGGGGGAGTGGTCGAAGTGATCGTAGAAGGCATGCCGCAAGGGGTAGGAAGTTATGTTCATTACGATCGAAAGCTGGATGCAAAGCTGGCACGTGCCATTATGAGCATCAATGCATTCAAAGGTGTTGAATTCGGGCTCGGATTTGAAATGGCGAGAAAACCCGGAAGTGAAGTTCATGATGAAATCCTGTGGAGCGAGGAAAAAGGCTACTATAGAAGGACGAACCGCCTGGGCGGTTTTGAAGGCGGGATGACAACCGGGATGCCGATCCATGTCAAAGGGGTTATGAAACCCATCCCGACGCTATACAAACCGCTGCAAAGCGTGGATATCGATACGAAAGAGCCGTTTAAAGCAAGTATCGAACGCTCTGACAGCTGTGCCGTCCCGGCAGCCAGTGTCGTGGCAGAAGCGGTAGTGGCATGGGAACTTGCAGAAGCCATTGCAGACCAGTTCAACAGTGATCAATTTGAAAAGCTTCAAAGGGATGTTGAGAATCTTAGAAAAGAATCGAAGGAATTTTAAAATGGAAAGGCTCACAGTGAACACTCCTTCCAAGTCTTATGATGTTCTTCTTGGAAAGGCGATGACACAGACGATCATCGATTTTATTTCGGCCAACTACACGGGAGTTTCGACCATTTGGATTATTGCGGACGCTGACGTCTATTCTCTTTATGGAAAACAATTTGCCAGTGAGCTGGAGCGGGTATTTCCGGTGACTGTCTATGAGGCACCATCCGGGGAACAGGCTAAAAGCTTCAAAGTATACGAAGAAGCCATTTCACACGGCCTCCGGAATCATGTGGACAGGAATGCCCTTGTCGTTGCATTGGGCGGCGGTGCGATCGGTGATTTTGCAGGATTCACAGCATCCACTTTCATGAGGGGGATCCCGTTTATCTCTGTACCTACTACGATACTGGCCCACGATAGTTCGGTTGGCGGGAAAGTGGCAATCAATCATCCATTGGGAAAGAATATGGTCGGTCAGTTTTACCAGCCCGACGGTGTATTTTTTGATTTGGATTACTTCAAGAGCCTGCCTGCCGAAGAAGTGCGGTCGGGTTACGCGGAAGTGATCAAACACGCCTTTTTGTCAGATGCAGATTTCCTCAGGGAATTATATTCAAATTTTACATCGGTGAGTGCACTGCGGGAAGAGTATATACTGCAATGTCTTCTCAATGGGATTAAAGTCAAGGCGGATATTGTTTCCGAGGACGAAAGAGAACAGGGAATAAGGGCATTCCTGAACTTCGGACATACGTATGGACACGCTGTCGAAAGTGCCAGCGGATATGGAAACCGGACTCATGGGGAATCGGTCATGATCGGGATGATTTATGCTCTATACCTGAGTGGAAAATATTGCAGCCTGTCCTTCGATCTGAAGGAATTCGTCAATTGGGTCATCTCGATCGGCTATGATTTGACGATCCCTGATCATATGACATTCACCCAGCTTTTGAATAAGATGAAAAACGATAAGAAATCAAAAGACGGAATGCCGGTTTTTGTACTGTTAAAAGAAATAGGTGAGCCGGTATTGGTGACTGTGCCTGAAGAAGGGCTTGAGGCTGCAGATACATTTATTCGCGGCGTAAAAAAATGGGCGCGGGAAAAGGATAAAAGGGAGAGTGAGAATGATGATGAGGGGAATCAGGGGAGCAACAACCGTTGAAGAGAATAGCGAAAAAGAAATTCTCCTTTCGACTCACGAACTGCTAAATGAAATGATCGCTAACAATAGAATCGACCCTGGTATGGTGGCATCCGTCTTCATATCGACAACAGCTGATATTACCGGGGCATTTCCTGCGAGGGCATTGAGGGAATTCGAAGACTGGAAGTACGTACCGGTGATGTGCATGCAGGAATTGGATGTTCCAGGAGGTCTGGAATACTGCATCAGAGTCATGATCCACTATAATACTTCATGTTCTCAAAAAGATATCAAGCATATTTATTTAAAAAAGGCAGTCTCTTTAAGGCCAGACTTGTTGAAGAAGGAGTAAGATTACCTGACAGACAGTTGACTCATGGATTGAAAGGAAGTTTTGTATATGCAATGGAAACCACAGTTACACAATCTAAAAGCATATCAGCCCGGTAAAACAATGGAAGATGTAAAGGAGCAGTTCAATCTTGAAAAAGTGGTGAAGCTCGCGTCCAATGAAAATCCTTACGGCTGCTCTCCTCAAATAAAGGAGTTCATCTCAGGGCAAGTTTCATCCCATGCCATCTACCCTGATGGATATGCCAAGCAATTACGCATGAAAGTTGCCGGCCATTTATCAGTGGATCCCGGACAGCTCATCTTTGGGAATGGTTCTGATGAAGTGATTCAGATTATCTCAAGGGCTCTTTTGGATCCTTCGAAGAGTACGGTGATGGCAGCGCCGACGTTCCCGCAATATAAACATAATGCGATCGTGGAAGGGGCCGAGGTAAGGGAAGTCCCTCTTGACGGGGATGGAAGACATCAACTATCCAAAATGCTCGACAGCATTGATGGGACCACTGCAGTCGTATGGTTATGTTCACCGAATAATCCAACGGGAGAATACATCCGTAAAGAAGAGCTTCTCCATTTCCTTGAAAGGGTTCCCTCGGACGTGCTGGTCGTTCTTGATGAAGCGTACTATGAATATGTCACTGCAGCGGATTACCATGATTCGGTCAGTCTCATAGACTCTTATCCTCAATTAGTTGTGACTAGGACTTTTTCAAAGGCGTACGGGCTGGCAGGATTCAGGGTCGGCTACGGGGTTGGAAACAAAGACGTGATCAGGAAACTGGAACCTGTCAGAGAGCCCTTCAATAATAACTCCCTCGGGCAGGGGGCAGCAGCAGCTGCCATGGATGACCAGGCGTTCATTGAGCAATGCAGAGATAAGAACCGCGAAGGACTCCGGCAATTTTATGAATTTTGTGAAAGCACCGGGCTGGAATATATGAAATCCCAGGCGAACTTTATCCTGATTGATTTCGGAGTGAGCGGTGATGACGTTTTTCAATACTTGATGAGCAAGGGATACATTGTCCGTTCAGGCGGGGCTTTGGGATATCCGGAATGCGTCCGGATAACTGTCGGTTCCCGTGAACAAAACGAAGAATTAATCTCACTGATGAAAGAGTTTCTTGCGGTTAGTAAACAATCCTGAGAATTGAATGGACTCCAGCCGGAGGGTCAGCACGTGACCTGTCCGGCTTTTTTTCCACAGTTTGAGTCAGGGTAAAGGGAGAGAATGGTAATGGAAGGCAATGTGTTAATTGTGGGGATGGGGCTTATCGGCGGGTCGCTTGCCCTTTGTATAAAAGAAGAACATCCCGAAGCATCGATTTTGGGATACGATGTGAATCATAATGAACTGCGGCTTGCAAAAACACTCGGTGTCATTGATGAAATGGCGCTGACCCTTGAGCAGGGTGCTGAGAAAGCGGATCTTATCATCCTCTCGACTCCGGTGACCCAAACGGAAAAGATTATGAAAATCTTACATAATACGGACCTTAAACAGGGGGTCATCATTACCGACACGGGAAGTACAAAGGGACAAATCATGAAATCAGCACGCCCGCTGAGTGAAAAGGGGATCACCTTCATTGGGGGTCACCCGATGGCGGGGTCCCATAAGAGCGGAGTGAGTGCATCCAAGAAGATCCTGTTTGAGAATGCTTTTTATATGTTCACCCCTTCCGGGAGTGCGGGGGAGCGTGAGATAAAAATACTAGAGAGTTGGCTGGGCGGTACACGTGCAAAATTCCTTATCGTCCCTCCGAAAGAGCATGATGAACTGACAGGGATGATCAGTCACTTTCCGCATATCATTGCTGCATCACTTGTGCATCAGGCTAAGGATTCTTCAGATGAACATCCTTATTTAAGAAGGCTTGCTGCAGGCGGCTTCCGGGATATCACCAGAATCGCCTCTTCGAACCCTGTGATGTGGAAAGACATCACGATGCAGAATAGTCAGGTCTTGCTGGGCATTTTGGAAAAGTGGAAAGTAGAGATGGAAGAAGTCATCCAAATGATTGAAGATAAGGATGCGGAAGAGTTATTTCACTATTTTAATGAGGCAAAGGTATTCAGGGATGAGCTTCCGGTCCTCTCCAAAGGTGCGATTCCTGCCTTCTATGATCTGTATATAGACGTCCCGGATTACCCGGGGATCATTTCTGAAGTGACTGCATATTTAGCCGAGGAAAAAATCAGTTTGACCAACATCCGGATCCTTGAAACAAGGGAAGACATCTACGGGGTTTTGGTCATCAGCTTTCAAACCATAGAAGACCGTGAACGTGCTGTGGTTTGCCTAAAAGAAAAAACTGGATACGATTTGTTTATCGATTAAGGAGGCACATTATGATCAAACGTAAGTTAACTAAACCTTCAAACCCCCTCAAAGGCGAACTTCAAGTACCCGGGGATAAATCCATTTCCCACCGGGCAGTCATGTTCGGTGCTGTCGCAGAAGGGGAAACAAGGATCCATAATTTTTTAATGGGGGAAGATTGCTTAAGCACCATTTCCTGTTTCCGCAGATTGGGAGTAAGGATTGATATAGAGGAAGACGAAGTACTCGTTCAAGGGAACGGCTGGGACTCTTTATCTGAGCCTTCTGACGTACTCGATACCGGTAATTCGGGGACCACGACCCGCCTGATGATGGGTCTTCTCGCAGGAAGACCGTTCCATTCCGTCATGCTCGGCGATGAATCGATCGCTAAGCGTCCGATGAGAAGGGTGACCGATCCCCTGAAGCTGTTCGGAACGAAGATCGACGGGAGGGAAGAAGGTAATTTCACTCCTTTATCGATCCGGGGAGGCAGCTTGAAAGCAATCAGATACACACTTCCCGTGGCAAGTGCGCAGGTGAAGTCCGCCATCCTGCTGGCAGGGCTTCAGGCAGAGGGAGTGACAGAAGTCATCGAACCCCAGAGAACAAGGGATCATACTGAAAAGATGATCATCGAATTTGGGGGAGAAATAGACAGAGAAGGAGATACCATCAAAGTACGCGGAGGACAGCGGCTGAAAGCGGCAGATGTTTATGTGCCCGGTGATATTTCCAGTGCTGCCTTCTTTATGTCTGCAGCTGCTATTGTACGCGGCAGCAGGGTGGTATTAAAGAATACGGGATTGAATGAGACCCGGACAGGCATCATCGAGGTCATGCGAAAGATGGGTGCCAAAATTGAAATAACTGAGGAGCCGGGCCCGGGCGAAAGGATCGGGGATATCATAGTCGAATACTCAGAACTCCAAGGTACAGAAATCGGCGGTGAACTCATTCCTTCTTTGATCGATGAAATACCTGTCATTGCACTCCTGGCAACTCAGGCAGAGGGTACGACTGTCATTAAAGACGCAGAAGAGCTCAAAGTGAAAGAAACGAACAGAATCGATGCTGTCGTACAGGAACTGAAGAAACTCGGCGCGGATATCGAAGCAACGGACGACGGGATGATCATCAATGGAAAGACATCTCTCCATGGCGCAGAAGTTGATTCATGGGGTGACCACCGCATCGGAATGACGTTGGCGGTTGCCTCATTAATAACCGAATCACCAGTATTTTTGGAGAATACTGAAGCAATCAATATATCTTATCCAGCATTCTTTGATCATCTGGATAAGTTAACCCATTAGTGACAGTTAAGGAAGAAGACTTGTTCTTCTTCCTTAAACTTTTGCCAGTGAGTCATTTCCGCTCACCTTTATACATAGCTTGTCTATAAAGGAAGGTGAAGAGATGAGTAAATATATCATTGAAGATGCCCGATATGCCACTGATGAAACGAACCGCAGGATTTCTTTGCTGGTAGAAGATAACCGGATAGCAGCAATCCGCACCAGCTTTTCCTATTATAATCACATAAGAATGAATATCTCACCTTTCATTATGACGCCGTCTCATGTGATATGTGACACCTGTCTTCCTGCAGATTTGGATTTTTCCTCATTTAAAACGTATTTTTTAAATCATTTTATTTCAAAAGGCTGTACAACGATCCTTACCTCCTTTGCCATTACCTACGAATTTGAATTTTCGAAAAAGCTGGAGGAGAGAAAAACAACCCTGCTCAGCAGCCCCATTGATTACACCATCGGTCTTCTTGCTCCCGCCCATTTGATCACCCCTGATGTGATCCGTCTTTGCAAGCGTAATAAAGTACCTGTCATATGGATGCTAATGGATGACTTGGATGCATTCAGTTCTGTCAAATGGGGGTGGATAAAAGGATTGCTCTATGATTATCGCATTACTTTTGTCCCTTTTTTTACGACAAATCTGGACAAAAAGCAAAAGATGAAGCATCTTAGAATATGGCAAAATACGATGATTTCCGAGAATATCCCCCATATTTCTGAAGAAATGACGCAGAAAGTCCCGCTTCCTTTATCACAATTGAAAAAAATTGGCATGTATCCACATAGAGGGAATTTTCTCCCTGGTGGAGAAATAAGTTATAACCTCTATATGAAAAAAGAAAATGAACAGTCTCATGACGATAGTTTGTTTCATTATGAAAGTCACGTTTTAAAATGTACAATGAATAGAGGGAAGTATCACTATTTAAATGGACAAAGCTGCTTCCATCCCGGTGCCGGGAAAGAACTCAAAATCCAGACACCGGGTTTCTTTACCTGACAGGCTTATGTAACGATCTGACTGTACTAACTTAGCATGATAGAAAGGAAATAAATATGTCTCATAGCGAAAAAATGTTGACTTCTTTGGAAGAAGGAAATTTAGAAGAAGCAAAAAGTCACTTTAATGAAACCCTGAAGTTTGGAAGTCACGAAGAGAAATTCAGCTTGGCTGAAGAGCTTCATCACCTGGGATTTTTGAATGAAGCAAAGGAGCTTTATGAAAATTTACTCTTGTATTATCCGGGGGAGGGCGAACTGGTCATCGAATTGGCTGAAGTCCTGGTTGAAATGGATAAAGAGGAAGATGCGATCGAGCTTCTGTCTCATATAGAAGAAGATGACGGTTCGTATCCCCGTGCACTGTTACTGATGGCTGATTTGTATCAGATGCAGGGTTTATTCGAAGTAAGTGAACAAAAGCTTCTTCAAGCCAAAGGACTGCTGCCCGATGAACCAGTCATACTATTCGGGTTAGGTGAATTATATGCAGAAACAGGCAGGTTCCTGGAAGCGATCAGATACTACGCCCAGCTTGTCGATAAAGGCATCACCGAGATTGGCGGTACGTATATACACCAGCGGCTTGCAGAGGCCTACAGTGTGGGGGGCTCCTTTGAAGAAGCCCTGGGCCATTATGAAAAAGCCATAGAAGAGCATTTGGAAATCAATACGCTTTTCGGTTTTGGATTTACTGCGTATCAAGCCGGATACTATGAAACGGCCATTGAAAAGCTTATATCTGTCAAGGAGCTGGATCCTGATTATCACTCTGTATATTTGCTGCTTGCAAAGGCTTATGAGCATGAAGAAGAGCTCGAAAAAAGCCTGGAGACAATAAGGGAAGGGATCAAACAGGACGAATTCAATAAAGAATTGAGTTTATTCGGTGGAAAAATATCCCTTAAGCTTGGCTTGGATGAACAAGCAGAAGCATACCTGAGGAATGCATTGGCGCTCGACCCGGGTTATCTGGAAGCTGCGCTGCTTATAAATAAGTTATTCTTCACCCAGGACCGCTTCGATGATGTGCTTGAAATTGCTGCTATGCTGGCCGCTGAGGGTGAGGAAGAACCACAGCTGGCTTGGGATCTTGCGAAGGCATTCGAAGGGCTTGAACAATATAATGATGCATTAAAACAATACAGGGCTGCATATACTTATTTTAAGAATCATGAAGACTTCCTGATTGAATACGGGCAATTCCTTATGGAGGAAGGACTCAGGAAGGAAGCAGTCGAAATATATAATAGGCTCCTGGATATGGATCCTTCCAATGATGAATGGCAGGATCTCATCGAAAGACTGCAGGAATGATCATCATCGAAGTGAAGTGCATTCATTCAGAATTCTGATTTTACCCGGTACACGGACCTTAATTTAATCTGGATTTCGCAGAGGAGGGAAACCAATGACCACCCCTGTTTCTGTCAACGAGAAGAAAGAATTTATCCGCTGGTTTTTAAATCGTTATCAATTGAAAAGAAGAGAATGCGTCTGGATATTGAATTATTTGATGAGCCACGATCAACTAATGAAGAAAGTCCATTTTGTAGAAGAGTCGCAATACTGTCCCCGAGGCCTGGTCATGTCGACCCATTGCGTGGAGGATGTACCTTTCCGGTTCTACAAGGAAAACATCATGACGACAGATGCTGAAAAATCATTTCATGATATCCGTTTGAATAAAGATGAAGATATTTACATTCAATTGAATTTCAGTAAGGCGAATTCAAGTTATCAATTTGCAGCGGTACTTGAAGAAAATCCGTTCATGCCGAAGTATCTGCTGATCAATGAAAAAGACCGGCTGCTGGCAGAACAATTTCTGGAGGACAGTCTCCATTCATTTCAAAAAAACCGCCTGCTTCAAGCGATCGATTCCGCGTTGGACACCGGGGATAAGAAAAAGTTCAATGCATTGACGGAAGAATTGAATAATCTTGTGAAAAAAGAATGAGGGTTTCCTTCATTCTTTTTTCTTTGGGGTCATACCTGACATAATTTTGTACATACTACAGAATAAGTGAATTTTCCTTTTATTGAAGGTACACAAAATGATATGATGGGAGGTATGAAAGAAAAGAAAAGTGAGGGAATTAAATGAATTGGAATGTTAAAGATATTGAAGTCTTTGAAACTGAGAAAGAATACATAGATACCGCTGTGATTCCCATTGTCCCGATTGATTTTTCCGGGGAAATCAAAACTTCTGCTGCACAGTCTGAATTTATTTCCTTATTGACGTTTCATCTGGAAAGACAATTCAAGGGGCGAATGATCATGACGCCGGCATTCACTTACCTGCTGGGCAGCTCTGAAGAAAAGGCACGTGAGCTCGAGGAGTGGGGGAGCCGTCTGAAAGACAGCGGGGTAAAACATGTTTTCTTCCTTACCTCAGACAGCAATTGGAAAAAATCCGAACAGCAGTTCCAGGACCAATTGATATGGGTTCCGTCTATCCCGCTCGAGCATCTGGACGAACAGTATAAACACTCGATCATGGAAGATCAAGTGAAACAACTGCTGAATGTTATTGTACAAAAATGGCAGAAAAATTCATAAAAACTTCACATTGTATCCATCTTTTAGTTTATTGAGTTATTGACCTTGTAATAACTTTAATATATCATAGTTATGTCCTAGTTTTATATTTGTGCGAAATATGTCCGATGGACTTACCTTACGCGATAGAGGGGGGAAAAGGATGAGCAAGCAACGTGTATCTAGACGTCAATTCCTTAACTATACACTTACGGGTGTAGGCGGTTTCATGGCTGCCGGAATGCTAATGCCGATGGTTCGATTCGCTGTCGATCCAGTCTTGAAGACAGAAGCAGCCGGAGACTTCATAGCGACGAAACAAAAAGTGTCAGAATTAACAAATGAGCCTGTTCGTGTCGATTATTCTTATGAACAGAAAGATGCGTGGTACACATCAGAAGTAACTCAGACTGCTTGGGTCTATAAGAACAAGGAAGGAAAAATCGTTGCTCTTTCACCGGTATGTAAGCATCTTGGCTGTACAGTCAACTGGGGTGGAGACAAGAATAATCCAGAGAAGTTCTATTGCCCTTGTCATGGCGGGATGTATGAAAAGAATGGTAAGAATATTCCCGGTACACCGCCGACGGCACCGTTGGATACATATCCGACAAAAGAAAAAGACGGTATTTTATACCTTGGACAACCTGAACCAAATAAATATGTTAAGTAAGGGGGCGTAATCTGTGCTGAACAAAATCTATGATTGGGTTGACGAGCGTTTGGACATTACGCCTTTGTGGCGGGATATCGCGGATCACGAAGTTCCTGAACACGTAAACCCTGCGCACCATTTTTCGGCGTTTGTTTACTGTTTTGGCGGACTCACATTCTTCGTTACCGTGATTCAGATCCTTTCAGGTATGTTCCTGACAATGTACTATGTACCTGATATCAAAAACGCTTGGGAATCGGTTTATTATCTTCAAAATGAAGTAGCCTTCGGACAGATCGTCCGCGGGATGCACCACTGGGGAGCAAGCTTGGTTATCGTAATGATGTTCTTACATACACTGCGAGTATTCTTCCAAGGTGCGTACAAGAAACCTCGTGAATTGAACTGGGTTGTCGGAGTGCTTATCTTCTTCGTAATGTTAGGCCTTGGCTTCACAGGTTATTTATTGCCGTGGGATATGAAAGCGCTATTTGCGACAAAGGTAGGTCTTGAGATCGCCGGTGCAACACCATTTATCGGAGATCAGGTGAAGATGCTGCTTGCCGGAGATGCCCACATTGTCGGTGCACAGACACTGACTCGCTTCTTCGCCATTCACGTTTTCTTCCTGCCTGCAGCTTTACTTGGATTGATGGGAGCCCACTTCCTGATGATCCGTAAGCAAGGTATTTCTGGACCGCTATAAAATTCGATTGAATAAAAACCTGTAAAACCTATTTAAAAGGAGGGGGACACTATGCATCGAGGAAAAGGGATGAAGTTTGTAGGTGATTCTCGTGTGCCTGTAAACAAGAAACCGAATATTCCTAAAGATTATTCGGAGTTCCCTGGGAAAACAGAAGCTTTCTGGCCAAACTTCTTATTAAAAGAATGGCTTGTAGGGGCAGTTTTCCTGATCGGTTACCTATGCTTGACGATCGCGCATCCGTCGCCGCTGGAACGTATTGCCGATCCGACTGATACTGGGTATATTCCATTACCTGACTGGTATTTCTTATTCTTATACCAATTACTTAAGTACACGTATGCATCCGGACCTTATAACGTTATCGGAGCATTCGTCATTCCCGGTATTGCTTTTGGTGCACTTCTTCTTGCGCCATTCATTGACAGAGGACCTGAACGCCGTCCTGTGAAACGTCCATTTGCTACCGGGTTTATGCTGTTGGCTCTTGCTGCTACGTATTTCCTTACCTGGGAATCTGTCGCTACCCATGACTGGGAAGCAGCAAAAGAACAAGGTAAGATTGTGGCAGAAGCTGAGATCGATAAAGAATCCGAAGGGTACAAAATCTTCTCTGATGAGAAAAACAGCTGTATCACTTGTCATGGTGAAAACATGACGGGAGGGGCAGCGGCACCTTCTTTGGTTGGAACCGGGTTATCACCTGATGAAATCAAAGATATCGCCAAAAATGGTAAACCGCCTGGCATGCCGGCTGGTTTATTTAAAGGAACGGATGAAGAGCTGGATAAACTGGCTGAATTCATTTCCGGCCTGAAAGCAGAATAGTATTAAAAAAGAGCCAGCAGTCGTTGGCTCTTTTTTTCTACGGAGAAATGTACTGAGAAAGGAGCGGCAATATGATTTCCTGGCTTTATCCCATATTGCGGGACAAAACATTTTTATGGATGCTTTTAATCATCAATTTGCTTGGAACAATCTACGGATACATATGGTACATGCCACAATTAAGGAATACTCCTGAACAGTTCGTGATCTTTGTACCCGACAGTCCTACTGCAAGTCTCTTTTTCTGTTTTGTACTTGCAGCTTTTATACTGAAAAAAAATTGGCCGATCTTTGAAGTGCTTGCCATCATCACATTATTCAAGTACGGGGTATGGGCGGTCGTAATGAATCTACTTACATTGTGGGTGAGCGGGGAACTGCCTTGGGAAGGGTACATGCTTATAGCCTCACACGGCGCCATGGCGGTCCAGGGAATCCTGTACTCATCATTTTACAGGGTGAAAATGTGGCATTTGGCGGTCGGTGCTCTTTGGACTTTACATAATGACATCATTGATTATGTATACATGCAATTCCCTGTCTATTCGAAATTATTCCTTTATATTCAGAATATTGGTTACTTCACTTTCTGGTTAAGTATCGTTTCCATCCTGCTTGCCTGGTATTTCACTCAAAAGACACCCCGTCTAAGTATCAACCCCTGAGATCTGATTGTTTTTTGGTCTACTCTTGTCCACCCGTTCATACACTTTATTAGTAGTTTTAGGGGGGACAAGTATGAAATACATGAAAGCACTATTTATCATATTTTTATTTTTTTCACTACCGCACCCATCTCTGGCAGATCACGCTCCGTCTCCGGTGAATGAACTCGATGACATAGCCGACCAGGCACTTCAATTGACCAAGGCAGGAAAATATGAAGAAGCAAAGCATCTTCTGAATCATTTCTCAGAAGAGTTTGCCGCAGGGAGCATGCATCAATCATTTTCAATGGATGAGTTAAGGATATTGACGATTTCACATAATCTGGCATTAGAGGCGATCAACCAGGCGGATGCCGGGATTGAACAAAAAGTAAATGCTGTAACAAAGTTCAGACTTGTCATGGATGCGTTATCCAGCCACTATCAGCCGTTATGGGTGGAAATGGAAGATCCGATCATGGAAGCATTCAAGGGCGTGAAGACAGCTGCTAAGAATGGAAACAGCGAACAATATCATTCGGAACTGAATATGTTCCTTGCCAAATATAATATCATCCAACCAAGCATTAAGCTTGATATCCCTGTCGAACAAGCCCAGGCACTGGATGCGAGGATAACGTACCTTGACCATTACCGGCAGAAAATCCTGGAAAGCACGCAAGCGACTGCAGAATTGACGAACCTGCAGACGGATCTTGAACACCTGTTTGAAAATAAAAAAGAAGATGAAGCCGACCCTTCCCTGTGGTGGGTGATTATTTCTACAGGAAGCATCATTGTTTCTACATTATCTTATGTAGGTTGGAGAAAATATAAAGGTCAAAGGGACTCACGTGAATCAGAACGTCAAAAAAATTGACATCGCTGATATCGAATTATAAAATCTAGGTATATGAACATCTGGAGGTTTTCGTAATGGGTTTTCTTGTATACTTCTTACTCATTGCCCTCATTCCTATATGGGCGCAGATGCGTGTGAAAAGTACATTTAAAAAGTACTCGAGAGTCGCTACGACATCGGGGATGACAGGAAGGGAAATGGCCAGGAAGATACTGGATGAAAATGGTCTGTTCAACGTGAAAGTAGTGGAAGGCAGAGGATTCCTCAGCGACCACTATAATCCTGTGACCAAAACGGTGGCATTATCACCTGATAATTATCATGGTCATTCGGTTGCTGGCGCTGCTGTTGCAGCCCATGAAGTGGGGCATGCCATCCAGGACGCTGAAAGCTATGCTTTCCTTCGTTTCCGTCATGCACTTGTGCCGGTTGCCAATATCGGTTCGAACATGTCATGGATTTTCCTGCTGATTGGTATGTTCACTCAAATGACGGGGATGTTCCTTCTCGGTATCATCTTGATGGCTGCAGGTGTGGTCTTTCAATTAATCACCCTGCCTGTCGAGTTCAACGCATCTTCCCGGGCGATGAATCAGATCGTTTCACTCGGGCTGATCCGCAATGAAGAAGAACGGCATGCCAAGAAAGTATTGAATGCAGCTGCAATGACATATGTGGCGGCAGCCGCTGTAGCGGTAATCGAATTGTTAAGGCTCGTATTGATTTTCACTGGGATGCAAGGTGAAGATTAATCATGTCTATAAAAAAAGCCAGGCTGGTGCCTGGCTTTTTTTGATGTCTTATCAGTCGTGCAGGGGATTCTTATCAGCATCCAGCGTAAATCCTTCACCGAGTACGTCATGAACAACCGTAACGGATACAAAAGCATGAGGATCCACGGCCGTAATGATATTTTTTAATCGGACGATTTCATTTTTCCCCACAACACAGTATAGGACTTCCCGTTCTTGTTTTGTGAAAGAACCGTGACCTCTTAATACAGTGACGCCGCGGTCCATCTTTTCATTGATCACAGCAGCGATTTCCTCATGGTGGTCGGAGATGATCATCGCCCCTCGTGCAGAGTATGCGCCTTCCTGCATGAAATCGATCACCTTGGCAGAGACGAATACTGCAACAAGTGTATACATTGCCTGCCTGTAATCCAGATACGTGATAAGGGAGGCAATGATGACCACTGCATCAAACATGAACATCGTTTTCCCCATGCTCCATCCAACATATTTATGAACGAGTCTGGCGATTATATCAACTCCGCCTGTGGTGCCGCCATATCTGAATATGATCCCGAGTCCGATTCCGATGAAGACACCGGCAAACAGAGCGACGAGAAATAAGTCATCCTCGAGGTGTATTTTCATCTGATACCGCTGGAAAATCCATAAGAACACGGATAAACTTACCGTTCCCAGAACTGTATAATAAAAGGCTTTTCTTCCGAGCAGCTTCCAGCCTAAAAAGAACAGGGGAATATTCAGTGCAAGGTTAGAATAAGAAGGATCGATATGAAATAAGAAATAAAGAATCAGCGTAATACCGGTGAATCCGCCTTCAGCAAGTTCATTCTGCATATTGAAATGAACCAGTCCGAACGCGAAGATCGCAGCACCTAAAAGTATGAAAAATACATTTTTAAAGCGTAAACCAAGCATCCTTGTTGTCCCTCCTTTGATGGGCAGTGTCTCATAACAGAGACATTATATAGGATGGGGGTTATTGTGGCAATCCTTTAAACGAATAATTTGTAAATGTGATAAGATTTAGCTAACATGATAAAAGATGATGAAGGAGTGTGTCTTCTAATATGGCAAATGAAAAATCAATGATCCAGCTCCAAAAAGAAGTTGATCAATACATAAGTCAGTTCAAAGAAGGTTATTTCAGCCCCCTGGCAATGATGGCCAGATTAACAGAAGAGATGGGGGAACTTGCGCGGGAAATTAACCATTATTATGGTGAAAAGCCCAAAAAACATACAGAAAAGGAAAAAACGGTTGAAGAAGAGCTCGGAGATGTATTGTTTGTCCTCATCTGTCTTGCTAATTCTTTGGATATTTCCTTGGAGGAAGCTCATGATCGGGTCATGAATAAGTTTAACACCCGCGATAAAGATCGCTGGACAAGAAAAGAAGGCGGTGGCGAAGATGGAACAAATTAATGTTGTCATTGCAGGTCCAAGGGGCAGAATGGGAAAAGAGGCAGTTGAATTGGTGCAAAGCACTCCCCATTTCACACTGATGAGTGTCATAGACCATAAAGGGGTAGCAAGCCTTGACGTTCCTGTTTATCAAGACTTAGAAGAATGTTTTGAATCGTATATACCGCACGTTCTAATCGATTTAACGACACCTGAAGTCGGCTACCATCATACGAAGACCGCCCTCGAGTATGGGGTCAGGCCTGTTGTCGGAACCACAGGCTTCACCCGGGATGAATTATTCGAATTGACGCAGATGGCAGAATCAAAGGGACTCGGATGCATCATAGCTCCGAATTTTGCCATCGGGGCAGTCTTGATGATGAAGTTTTCCCAGATGGCAGCAAAGTACTTCAAAGATATCGAAATCATCGAACTTCATCATGATCAAAAACTTGACGCGCCGTCAGGTACAGCCGTGAAGACGGCAGAGATGATAAAGGACGCACGTGAAGCGAAAGTGCAGGGACATCCCGACGAGAAGGAAACCCTGGCAGGTGCAAGGGGAGCGGATATCGACGGAATGCATATCCACAGTGTAAGACTCCCGGGATTGATTGCCCACCAGCAGGTGATGTTCGGAGCAGAGGGGCAGACACTCACCATACGTCATGATTCATATAACAGAGCAAGCTTCATGTCGGGGGTGAAAGTATCCGTTGAAACTGTCATGAAGCTGGATACACTTGTGTATGGGCTGGAAAATATTCTGGAGTAAAGGGTGAAGCAAATGAATATCGCTTTGATTGCTCATGATAAAAAAAAGGATGACTTGATTCGTTTTGTTTTAGCGTATAAACCGATTATAGAGAAGCATTCGCTTTTTGCGACCGGTACGACAGGTAAGAGAATATCGGAAGAAACCGGATTATCAGTCCATCGTTTCCGCTCAGGTCCTCTGGGTGGAGATCAGGAGATCGGAGCTTATATAGCGAATGACAAAATGGATCTCATCCTGTTTTTCCGGGATCCCCTGACAGCGCAGCCCCATGAACCAGATGTTTCAGCTCTTATAAGACTATGCGACGTATATTCCGTTCCTTTGGCGACGAATATGGGTACAGCGGAAGTATTGGTAAAAGGTCTGGAAAGAGGGGATATTGAGTGGAGAGGCATCCAGAAGGAAAGGGAGGATTAGATTGATAGACGAACAAGTAGATATCCTTGCCTTTGGTGCCCATGCCGATGATGTGGAAATCGGCATGGGCGGTACACTGGCTAAATATGCGAAAGCCGGCAAAAGAATCGTTATATGCGATCTTACTGAAGCAGAGCTTTCATCAAACGGATCAGTATCCATAAGGAAACAGGAAGCACTGGCTGCCGCAGGCCATCTCGGTGTAATGGAAAGAGTGACACTGGATATTCCGGACAGGGGGATTCTCCTTACCGATATACATATATCAAAAGTCGTTGAGGTCATCAGGAAATATAAACCGAAAGCGGTATTTGCACCATTTGAGGAAGACCGGCACCCCGATCATGGAAATGCTTCCAGGCTTGTAAGGGAAGCTTATTTTTCTTCTGGTATACGAAAATACAATCCATCTGCTCCGGTGCATAAACCTGCCAAGCTTTACTTTTATATGATCAACGGTTTTCATAGACCTCATTTTGTCATTGATATCGAGAATTATATAGAAGCGAAGCTGCAAAGCCTGCGTGCTTACGAGAGTCAATTCATAGAGGGGAAAGGCGGAGTTGCCACCCCGCTGACCGACAATTATATAGAAGCGGTGGAAGCAAGGGAGAGAATGATGGGGAAGGATGCCGGAGTCCGATATGCTGAAGGGTTCTTCTCCTATAATACGCTTCTGCTGCATCATGACTTGATAGGAGAATAGGTATGAAGTTAAGAATTGGAATCACATGTTATCCTACCGTTGGGGGATCTGGTGTAGTGGCTACGGAGCTCGGTAAGCTTCTTGCGGAAAAAGGCCATGAAATTCATTTCATCACCTCCAGCATCCCTTTCCGGATTAACAAGATGTACCATAATATATATTTTCACCAGGTAGAGGTCAATCAGTATTCAGTCTTTCAATACCCTCCATATGATATCGCGCTTGCCAATAAGATGGCTGAAATCATTAAGCGTGAAAACCTGGATATCCTGCACGTACATTATGCGATCCCCCATGCAGTATGTGCCATATTGGGAAAACAGATGGCTGACAGGGACGTTAAAATCGTCACGACACTCCATGGGACGGATATTACCGTACTCGGCTACGATCCGTCATTGACAGGAGCCATCCGGTTCGGAATTGAAAAATCGGATGTCGTTACGGCTGTCTCGAACGCACTCGTCGACCAGACACATGATTTGATCCATCCTGATAAGGAGATTAAAACGGTCTATAATTTCATCGATGAACGGGTGTACAGGCCCGTCGATTCAAGTGAATTGCGTAAAGAATACGGTATAGCCCCAGGTGATAAAGTCATCATCCACGTATCTAATTTCAGGGGAGTCAAAAGGGTAAGTGATGTTGTAGCCTCTTTTAACCTTATACAGAAAGAAATTCCGGCAAAACTGCTGCTGGTAGGCGACGGCCCGGAAATGACTGTCGTATGCAGGCAGGTGAAAGAATTAGGTCTGAATGACCGGGTGTTGTTCCTGGGGAAACAGGATAATCTTGAAGAACTTTATTCGATCAGCGACCTGAAGCTGCTTCTATCCGAGAAAGAGAGTTTCGGTCTCGTCGCTCTTGAAGCAATGGCATGCGGTGTTCCGGCAATCGGCACGGATATCGGGGGGATACCGGAAGTGATTGAAGAAGGTTTCAACGGTTATATCTGCAAGGTGGGGGATGTAGAAGAAGTTTCATCGAAAGCGATCACCCTCTTGAGTAATGACGACCTGCACCGTTCACTTTCTGATAATGCGCTTGAGACAGCAAGGACAAAATTTCACTCAAAGAAAATCCTTGGCCAATACGAGAAGATATACAGGGACTTAGTATAGATACGCTTTACAGAAAAGAAGGTGTTAACATGCTCCCGAAGATATTTCAGGATGCAATCCCCCTTTTAAAGAAAATTGAACAGGCGGGCTATGAGGCTTTTTTCGTAGGAGGGTCCGTAAGGGATTACCTTCTCGGCAGGCCGATCAATGATGTGGACATTGCAACATCGGCTTTTCCCGAGGAAATAAAATCAATCTTCCCCCGTACAGCCGACATCGGTATCGAGCACGGGACGGTATTGGTCATTGAGAAGGAAGAGGAATACGAAATCACCACATTCAGGACTGAATCCGGGTATGATGATTTCAGGCGGCCAGATAAAGTTGAATTCATCCGGTCACTTGAAGATGATCTCAAGCGAAGGGATTTCACCATGAACAGTTTGGCAATGGATGCAGAGGGTGTCATATATGACCCATTTGATGGCCGTGGAGACATCAAACTGAATTTGATCAGGACAGTGGGGGAGCCTGAAGAAAGGTTTTCCGAAGACGCTTTACGGATGCTGAGGGGTGTCCGGTTTGTAAGCCAGCTTGGTTTTGAGCTTGAAACACGCACCCGTGAGGCATTGACGGCATACTCGAATCTGCTTTCCCATATCGCCATCGAGCGGAAGACGATTGAATTCGAAAAGACCCTCAGCGGGGATTACAGGGATAAAGCGCTTGAGATTCTTATCCAATCGACACTATATAAACAACTGCCGGGTCTTTCTGGTGAATCTGAAGCCATCCGGAAAATAGCCGGTCTTCCTTTGGTGAAAAGATTAAATGCCGATCAGATGTGGCTGCTTTTAACAGCCGGTATGGATGCAGATCCAGCTGTTTTCTTGAAAATGTGGAGGCTTCCTTCCAAGGTGATCAAGGAACGCAAAAAGGAAAAAGATATTTTATCCAGAAGAATGAAAGAAGGCTGGACGAGGGAGCTGCTCTTCCATTCAGGTTTGGAAAGGGCAGTCAATGTTGAAAAAGTGTACAACTGCATTCATTCTTCCCTATCTTCCCTTGAATCATTACAGGAAAAATATGAAGCACTTCCTATAAAAGATCGCAAGGAACTCAAAGTCACAGGAAATGACCTTATGAATTGGGCCGGTAAAGCCGGGGGTCCCTGGGTCAGGGAAACTCTCGAGGGCATCGAAAAGGCAATACTGAATGAAGAAATAACAAATGATCATGATACGATAAGGAGGTGGCTGGAAACATGCAATCCATCAGAAAAAGACTGATTCAGGCATTTTCTGAATCGAATGGTGAATTTCTATCGGGCCAGGCGCTGGCTGACATTGCAGGATGTTCCCGAACGGCAATATGGAAACACATCGAAGAATTGAGAAAAGAAGGATTTATATTGGAAGCTGTCAGGAAAAAAGGATATCGGATCATTGATACCCCGGACAGTGTCACTGAAAACAAAATCCGCCTGGGGCTTGCCACCAAAACTTTGGGACAATTCATCCATTATGAAGAGTCCGTTCCCAGCACCCAAAAGATTGCACACGATTTAGCAGGAAGCGGTGCGGCGGAAGGTACACTTGTCATTGCTGATGAGCAAACTGCCGGGAGGGGAAGGCTCATGCGTGAATGGCACTCTTCCTCCGGAAACGGCATTTGGATGAGTCTGATCATGAAGCCTCATCTCCCGCCGCAAAAAGCACCCCAATTCACCTTGATCACTGCCGTGGCAGTCGTGCAGGCCATTGAGGATGTGACGGGGCTCCAGCCCCAGATCAAATGGCCGAATGATATCCTGATAGACGGGAAGAAAGTTACCGGTATCCTGACTGAGCTCCAGGCTGAGTCAGACAAAATCAATTCCATCATCATCGGGATCGGGATGAACGTGAATCATTTGATTGATCATTTTCCTGATGATATCCGCCAGATTGCCACGTCGCTTGCAATCGAAAAAGGGTCAAGGCTCTCCAGGGCTGAACTTGTACAGGGCGTCCTCGAAAAAATGGAATCATTGTATTCCCTCTATATGAACGAAGGTTTTATACCGATCAAACTCCTGTGGGAAAGCTATGCCGTCTCGATTGGGAAAAGAATCAGGGCACGTACGATAAATGGTACAATTGAAGGTACGGCTTTAGGCATCACTGAAGAAGGCGTACTGACAATAGAAGATGGCGAAGGTACCATTCACAGAATCTATTCAGCGGATATCGAAGTGAATATTTAAAGGTCATCATACGGGTTGGATGAAGAAATATCTTCGTACCATCCCGTTTTTTTATGATATAATTTTGAATGGGCAGTATCGAAAGAACTGCACCCTTTCAAGAGCAAGGAACTCAATATTCAATAAAATCTGCCTTGATCCAAATTGGACTGGGACAGAGGGTCGAAACAACAAATATTCAGACACTTGGGATCCTTCTGTCGTTTTCAGAAGGTTTTTTTATTAGGCTGAAACCGGCCTTAGACACTTATGTAAGTGCTCTCATATTTGTTTCGTCACCTCTGACTGCAAAGAAGGAGGAAGAAAATGAAACAGACAACTGATTTTTCAAAGATGAAACGGGAAAACGAGAAGCTCACGATGCTGACGGCTTATGATTATCCAAGCGCAAAGCTGGCTGAAGAAGCAGGCATCGATCTGCTTTTGGTCGGTGACTCCCTCGGGATGGTGGTTTTAGGGTATGATTCAACAATTCCTGTCACCGTCGAGGATATGATCCATCATACGAAAGCTGTGAGAAGAGGGGCGCCCGGCACGTTCATTGTCACGGATATGCCTTTTATGACTTATCACCTCTCCAGGGAGGAAACAATGCGGACTGCGGCTCGGATCGTCCAGGAAAGCGGTGCGAATGCTGTCAAGGTAGAAGGTGCCGGGGTCGTGATCGAGCGGATCAAAGCGATGACGGAGGCAGGAATCCCTGTGATGGCCCATTTAGGATTGACTCCTCAATCAGTAGGTGTCCTGGGCGGATATAAAGTGCAGGGAAAGACAGCCCAGACAGCCCAGATGCTTATTGAAGATGCGAGAAAGTGCGAAGAGGCGGGAGCATTCTCCATTGTCCTTGAATGTATACCCAGACAGCTGGCAAAAGAGGTAACAGAAGCGGTCGGCATCCCTGTCATCGGTATAGGGGCAGGCAGCGGAACCGACGGCCAGGTCCTGGTCTTTCATGATCTCATTACGTATGGGGTCGGGCGGGTACCGAAATTTGTCAAACAATACAGCAACGTCAATGAAACGATCAATGCCAGCATCGTTCACTATATAGAAGATGTAAAAGAAGGATCCTTCCCTGAAGAACAGCATTCTTTCACTATGAAGGAAGAGGAATTGCAAATGCTTTACGGGGGTAGTAAAAAGTGAAGGTCATTACAAGCATCCATACACTGCGCCAAGAAATTCAAAACCATAAAGACTCAGGCGGCTCCATCGGTTTTGTACCAACGATGGGATTCCTCCACGAAGGCCACCTCACCCTCGCAGATGAGGCTCGAAAACAAAATAAGATGGTGGTCATGAGCATTTTTGTAAATCCATTGCAGTTCGGTCCGGACGAAGATTACGATCGGTATCCGAGGGATATTGACCGTGACCGGGAACTCGCAGAAAATGCAGGCGTCGACATCCTATTCATTCCGGACGCGAAAGAGATGTATCCTGACGAATTATCCGTCACGATGACCGTGCATAAGCGCATTGATGTGCTTTGCGGAAAGAAACGGGAGGGGCATTTTGATGGGGTCGTCACCATTTTGGCAAAGCTGTTTCATTTAGTGCAGCCGACAAGAGCCTATTTCGGCATGAAAGATGCCCAGCAGATTGCGGTAGTGGAAGGTATGGTTGACGATTACTTCTTCCCTGTCCAGATAGTTAGGGTCCCTACGGTCCGGGAAGAAGACGGACTGGCAAAGAGTTCGCGCAATGTGTATCTGTCCGAAAGAGAACGAAAAGAAGCCCCCGAGCTTTTTAAAAGTCTCAAAGAAGCTGGGAAAATGATAGAATCCAAAAAAATGGACTTGGACGCTGTCGTTTCAAAGGTCAGGGATACCATTCAAAATGAGACTTCCGGAAAAGTGGAGTATGCGGAAGCATATTCTTTTCCACAGCTCGTCCCTGTTAACGAACGGACAGGCGAAGTGATCCTGGCAGTGGCAGTACAATTCGAGAAAGCAAGGTTAATTGATAACATCATCATTTCAAAGGATGAAAAGGGGAAATCAGCATGTTTAGAACAATGATGAATGGTAAAATTCACAGAGCTCGTGTGACAGAGGCAAACCTGGATTATGTAGGGAGCATCACGATCGATCAGGATATCCTTGATAAAGTGGATATGATGGCAAATGAAAAAGTCCAGATCGTCAACAACAACAATGGGGCAAGGCTCGAGACTTACATCATACCCGGGAAAAGGGGAAGCGGTGTCATATGCCTGAACGGAGCAGCGGCCAGACTCGTCCAAAGAGGGGATGTCGTGATCATCATCTCCTATAAAATGATTGCTGAGGAACAGGTCAAAAACCATGTCCCGAAAGTAGCCATCATGAACGAAAACAACCAAATCGTTGAAATGATCGGCACCGAACCCGAAGCGACGGTATATTCATAAACTTGAACAAGCCGGAACAAAAGTGTGTGAGCATCAATAAAAAGAACTATCTTGAATGTTAAACTTCAAGTTAGTTCTTTTTTTGTGTTCAAAGACACGTTAAGGTAATGAGCCAGTTTCTAATGGAAGAGTAGTTTACTCTATCGTTTTTAAGGCTGTTTGATGTAAATGAATTTTGAGTAGAAAATTGAGAATAGGACTCGAAGACGAAAAGTAAAACCGAATGAAGGTTAAACTGGAAAACGTTCGAATATCATGGTGCTAACCGCCATTTTTCAGAATGAAGTTGTCTATGTTTATTAATATTCAAAACCGATTCCAGCGGTTGATTGGAGTGCAGGACGAAGGCGGGAAGAGTAGCTTATGTGAGACCCCGCAGGCTTGCCGAGGAGGCTCACGGGCTACCCGCGGAAAGCGAAGTCCTGCACGGAAATCATTAGCGGTAATAAGTTCTACATCCTTATTGTTTAACTTGAGGAGTAGCTTTATCAATTTTATCTAAGACTCATTTGTTAAATGATTTACCCTTCATGACATCATGAGCCTTCTGAAATGAATTGTGGTACACTTATCTAGAAATCATAGAGTATGAACGAAGATGGAAATATAAAGGCAGTGAGATAACATGTTACCATTTAAATTAGTTGTAGTAGATCTGGAAACAACAGGGAACTCCCCCCGCAAAGGAGAAAAAATTATACAGATATCAGCAGTCATCATCGAAAATGGGAAGATCGCGGATCAATTCACCTCCTTCGTTTCACCGGGCAAGCCAATCCCTCCATTCATAGAGGAGCTTACGGGAATAAATGATGAAATGGTCAGCGGTGCACCGTCTTTTGATGAGATTGCACCAAAAATCCTGGAAATATTGGATAACGGTGTGTTTGTCGCCCACAATGTAACATTCGATCTTTCTTTTCTACAGGCAGAACTTGAAGAGGCGGGCTATAACCCGTTTGCAGGTCCTGCTTTTGATACAGTTGAACTGGCCAAGATTGCCATGCCTTCAGCTGACAGCTTCAAACTTACAGAGCTTTCAAATACACTGTCATTAAGCCATGTAAGACCGCATCAGGCTGACAGCGATGCCTATGTTACGGCTGAGATTCTGCTTCATTTCATTCAAGAGCTCCATGGGCTCCCGCTTGTTACCCTGGAGAAGCTTCAAATGCTCTCGGTTCATCTGAAAAGTGACTTGTCTTTACTGTTTGATGAGATCGTTTCTCACAAGCAAAGGCATGTCGAGGATCTCGAACTTGGACTGGAGGTATACAGGGGAATTGCCCTTCGTAAAAAACGTGAACCTGACCAATGTTCCGTTAAAGTGGATGAAATTGATTTTGATATTACGAAAAGCATGGAATCGCATGTATCCTCCTATGAAAAAAGAGATGTCCAAATCCAGATGATGGACGAAGTGAGGCAATCATTCGCTGAAGGAAAGCATCTTGTGATAGAAGCGGGGACGGGAGTCGGAAAATCACTGGGATATTTATGGCCGTCGCTCCACTTCTCCAAGCAATCGAAAGAAAGGGTTGTGATCAGCACCTTTACCACCCAGCTTCAGGAGCAATTGCTGCAAAAGGAAATCAAA
Source organism: Bacillus sp. BKU_1 (assembly GCA_051294195.1). GTDB lineage: Bacteria > Bacillota > Bacilli > Bacillales > Bacillaceae_B > Rossellomorea. The sequence continues at coordinate 1,977,083 of CP193985.1, forward strand.
CTGCTTGAAACAATCAGTCCATTCTCTTTTCAGACAGTATTGCTGAAAGGAAAAAATCACTATATAAATTTATTCAAATTCGAACAGTCACTGAGGGAAGCGGATCCCCAATATGACGTCGTATTGACAAAGATGCAGATCCTGGTATGGCTGACTGCGACTGAAACGGGCGATGTAGATGAATTGAATCTTACCTCCGGCGGGCAGTTGTTTTGGAACAGGCTTCGTCATGACGGGTGGCACCTCCCATACAGCAAAGATCCCTGGGTGTCGAAAGACTTTTATCTGTCTGCGAGAAAACGTGCCCAGACGGCTGATATCATTATCACAAACCACTCGATGCTGTTATCGGATATCATCAATGAAGGGAATCTGATTCCCTCTTTCGATTATTTAGTCATCGACGAAGCACATCATTTGGAAAAATCGGCCAGACAGCATTTGGGAATCGTGTTGGATTATCTCTCCATTAAATTCACGACTTCACAGCTGGGGACCATTGAACAGAATCAATTATTCAAACGATTATCCAGTCTTATGACTGCATACGAAATAGAAGGAAATCTTCACTCATTTGAAATTGACGCGCAGGTTCACCAATTTTATCAGGATCTTGAAGAAGCTATGTCCGTCCTTGCGAATGTTTTTGTTAAACATGCCAAAAAAAGGACAGGTGCACAGAAAATACAGCTGAGAATATCAGATGAGATGAAAAAAAGCAGGGGCTGGCAGCCTGTCCATATGGCGATGGAAAGAGTCATTTCAGGGATGAAGACGATTGAAAGGGCATTTCAGGCTATCCTTGATACAATCAAAAAGAAAAAGATAAAACTTAAAGATAGTGAAAAAGCACTTGTTGAAGAGTTTTACAGTTTTTTAGTCGAGTGGAATGATCTTCATCAACATTTCCGGACGGTGTTCCTGAAAGAAATGACGGATTATGTATTGTGGATCGACGGAGATACCCGCTCGCTGCCGAACAGCCTGATCATTCAGGCACAGCCCGTTGCAGTGGCCAGGAACTTAAAGGAAGAGCTTTTTACAAAAAAGAAGAGTATTGTACTGACCTCTGCGACACTGACTGTCAGTGATTCATTCCATTACTTCCTGAATGAAGTAGGTCTGAACAGGGAAGAAATTAAACAGCTTAAACTTTCTTCTCCCTTTGATTATGCCGGGTCGGCCGCGTTATTCATACCGAATGATGTACCTGAGATTCAGCAAGTTTCAAATGAAGAGTATATTGAGTCCATCAGTTCTCATTTGATTGGTGTGGCCGAGGCTACTAAAGGGAGAATGCTCATTCTTTTCACTTCCTATGATATGCTTAGAAAGACATACGAACTAATGAAGGAAAGCGGCTTGCTTGAAGATTATATCCTTATGGCCCAGGGTATCACTTCAGGGAGCAGGACGAGGCTGACTAAAAATTTCCAGCGGTTCGATAAAGCGATCCTCTTCGGTACCAGTTCATTCTGGGAAGGGGTGGATATCCCCGGGGAAGACCTTTCGTGCCTGGCACTGGTGAGACTTCCATTCTCACCGCCGGACGAACCTGTGACCCAGGCTAAATCGGAACTTCTTAAAGCACAAGGAAAAAACCCTTTTTCAACTCATTCACTGCCTGAAGCGATAATCCGCTTTAAGCAGGGTGTGGGGAGATTGATAAGAAGAAGCAGTGACAGAGGAGTCATCATCGTGTATGACCGCCGGATTAAAACGACCCGGTACGGCAATGCGTTCATCGAATCGATCCCTTCCATGAGTGTAAAAGAAGGTGATTTATTCGATTTGATTGAGCTGATAGAAGATTGGCTGTAAAACATCTTGAGACGAACCCGGCCCCTTTCAGGGAAGAGCCGGTTCGTCTTTTTTCATTTAGTTTTTCTTCTTCCAGTTCCTCCATTTTGGTTAAATTCCAGCCTTTAACACAAAATAGAGGGTAGATGAAAACTGGAGGCATGGACTATGAAAGGGGTAATATCCGCACTACTGCTGTTTCTTTTCCTATCACCGCCCGCTCATGGAATAAAAGTTCCGGAATTGGACCTTAACCTTACTGAAAATGAATACGCAATCAGCTTTCTTCCCTTAAGGAATGGAGAGGTGGCCGTCCTTCATTTAGCTGCAGGTGACAATTATTTGATTAACACCGGTCCACGCAGCCAAGTGAGAGAACTATACTACTATTTGGATCAACTCAATATAAAAAACATTAAAGCGGTCATTATTACAGAGGAAGCTGAAATATTTGAGGATACACTTTTAAAACTCAGGAAGAAATATTCAATTGCCGAAATTTTGGCCGGTTCCTCCTTTTCAGAACCGCTTTTGAAGGCTGAAACGACAGGGGTGAAGTGTTTGACTGAAGGAGACATGTACCGGTTGTCTCCGGAACTGAACATGGAAGTGATACATGAGGGCAATGAAAAACAGGAAGGACTTGATTTCTCGCTTACTTTCTTCAATCACCGCTTCCTCTGGCTGAGTTCACAGTCCAAGCATGCAGAAGGCGTATTCATGACCAAACCTTTAAAAAATGTGAACATTGTCAAGATACCGCTCCACTCAAAGACAGAATGCATATCAGACCCGCTGATCAAGCACATCGATCCCCAGACTGCCCTTCTGTATCGTTCGAAAGAAAAATTGCTGAATGGTGACCTCCTTGAGGCAATCAATGAGGCTTGGATTGACCTCTACCTTACCGGCCAGCACGGCTTGATCACGATAAAATTCAATAAAAACAATTATGAGGTACTAACCTTTGAACAGGAAGACGGAGCTTTCAAAGAACAGTCCGATGAAAGCTGATCTAATGCAGCAGCTTTAGATGAATATACTATAGGGATAAAGTTTTTTGCGTTTCTGTCTACCATATCCGGCGGGAATGTTGTTATAATGTCAGTAGTGTTTAGTAAGGAATAAAGATATCACGACAGCTGTGCACAAAAACATCCTGGAAAGCGGCTGATGTATAGAAGGAGGGTAATGTATTGGAGAGCAAAATCAAAATTCTTTCCACGGTCAAGATTTCGTACACAGACGATTTATATAAAGTAGTGGATGCCTTGAACAGGACATTGAAAAAAGATGATTATATGTTTGGTCTGGCCCTGGATCCCGAAGATCAAAGTCAGGCTGTACTGACCATTTATCGTACATAAAGAGGGTTGCAAATGAAAAAGTGGATGACAATTATTATCACTGCAGCGGTCATTCTTACCGGTATTGCGTCCATTCTTCTCTATCACAGTGCAAGAGGGCCGGTAGAGAAAGAATTTGATGAAGCGGCCAAACGGGTAATGAATGAAACAGCAATGAAAGAAATCGAGAAAACAACGATTTATCATGGGGCAAAATCTTACACCGTAGTCACCGGAGAAGATAAAAATGGTGAAAAAACGGTTGCATTTGTTCCCGGAAAAAAAGGGGAAATAATCGTCAGAAAATGGGCTGATGGTATTTCGAAAGAACAGGCAATTAATAAACTAAAGGATGAAAAGCAGCCTGAAGAAATATTATCCGTACGATTAGGACATGAATCCGTAGGCCCGGTGTGGGAGATCACCTACTTGGATAAACAGAAGAATTTAAACTATTTTTATCTTCTATTCTCCAATGGGGAATGGTGGAAAAAGATAGAAAACCTATAAGTTATTAGGAGGAACCCATCGATGAAAGTATCTTTAGCGAAAAGAGTTAGTGCATTAACACCTTCTACTACCTTGGCGATCACAGCAAAAGCGAAGGAAATGAAAGCCCAGGGTATCGATGTAATCGGATTGGGTGCTGGTGAGCCTGACTTTAACACACCGAAGCACATCATCCAGGCTGCATATGATTCACTTGTTGAAGGACATACGAAATATACGCCTTCAGGTGGTACCCCCCAGTTGAAAGAAGCTGTTATAGGCAAATTCAAGCAAGATCAGAATCTGTCTTACAAACCGTCAGAAATCATCGTGACAAGCGGTGCGAAGCATGCACTTTACACTTTATTTCAAGTATTGCTGGACGATGGGGATGAAGTAATCATTCCAACTCCTTATTGGGTAAGTTACCCTGAACAGGTTAAGCTTGCAGGTGGAAATCCTGTCATTGTTGAAGGAAAACAGGAAAACGTCTATAAAATTACGCCTGAGCAATTGTCAAATTCCATTACAGAAAGAACAAAAGCGGTCATCATCAATTCCCCAAGCAATCCAACAGGCATGATCTATTCTGCTGAAGAGTTGAAGGCGATCGGTCAAATCTGTTTAGAAAAAAATATCCTCATCGTTTCCGATGAAATATACGAAAAGCTCGTTTATGACGGAAATACACATACTTCCATTGCAGAGATTTCCGAAGAACTCAAGGAGCAGACAATCATCATCAACGGTGTTTCAAAATCGCACTCGATGACAGGCTGGAGAATCGGTTATGCGGCAGGGAATGAAACAGTCATCAAGGCAATGACGAATCTGGCCAGCCATTCTACATCGAACCCGACGACCACTTCTCAATATGGTGCTGTGGCAGCCTATACTGGGGATCAGCAGCCTGTAGAGGACATGAGGAAATCATTCGAGGAGCGATTGAATATTGTCTTCGAAAAGCTGAACAATATCCCGGGCTTTGACTGTATCAAGCCCCAAGGCGCTTTTTATCTGTTCCCGAACGTAAAGGAAGCAGCACGCCTCACGGGTTATGAAAGTGTTGATATTTTTGTTCAAGCGCTGTTAGAGGAAGCGAAAGTTGCCGTCATACCGGGATCTGGGTTTGGCTCTGAAGATAATATCCGCTTATCCTATGCAACCAGCCTTGAATCCATGGAGCAGGCAATTGAAAGAATACATGAATTCGTTGTGAAGAAAAGTCAATAACACAATCGGGGCAGGTCGTATTTCACGTTCTGCCCTTTGCATTGGTATAAGTCTGATTCAGCCTATCTATTGCGACAATGTATCTCGAACTGTATAATATAGTACGATACATATAGCGTGTTAGTTTTTTTGGAGGGAAAAAATCGTGAAAACAACAATTTCTCAAGTAAGCAAGTTTGTTGGTGAAGAGGTTACGATCGGTGCCTGGCTTGCCAACAAACGTTCAAGTGGTAAAATTGCATTCCTTCAGCTCCGTGATGGAACTGGATTCATTCAGGGAGTTGTAGTCAAGAGCGAAGTCGAAGAAGAAATTTTTCAAAAAGCAAAATCGCTGACTCAAGAAACGTCTTTATATGTGACAGGAGTTGTCTCTGAAGATTCCCGTTCACCTTTCGGTTATGAGTTACAGGTGAAATCGGTGGAGGTCATCCATGAAGCGGTGGATTATCCAATCACACCGAAAGAGCACGGAACTGAATTCCTTATGGACCACCGTCATTTATGGCTGCGTTCCCGGAAACAGCATGCGGTCATGAAAATCCGTAATGAAATCATCCGGGCCACTTATGAATTCTTCAATCAAGAGGGGTTTGTTAAAGTCGATCCCCCGATCCTTACAGGCAGTGCTCCTGAAGGAACAACAGAATTGTTTGCAACCAAGTACTTTGACGAAGATGCCTATCTTTCTCAAAGTGGACAACTATATATGGAAGCAGCTGCCATGGCTCTTGGAAAAGTATTTTCTTTCGGCCCGACATTCAGGGCTGAAAAATCCAAAACGCGCCGTCATCTTATCGAGTTCTGGATGATCGAACCTGAAATGGCTTTCTACGATTTTAAAGACAATCTGGAGGTTCAGGAACAATATGTTTCTTATATCGTCCAATCTGTCCTTGAAAACTGTAAGCTTGAGTTGGATCGTTTGGGAAGAGATACGTCCAAATTGGAACAAATCAAAGCACCATTCCCAAGAATCACTTATGATGACGCGGTAGAGTTACTGCACGAAAAAGGATTCGATGATATCGAATGGGGAGATGATTTCGGGGCACCGCATGAGACAGCGATCGCTGAAACATATGATAAACCTGTATTCATCACTCATTACCCGACATCCTTGAAGCCGTTCTACATGCAGCCTGACCCGGACCGTGATGATGTAGTGCTTTGTGCCGATCTTATCGCGCCTGAAGGCTATGGGGAAATCATCGGAGGTTCTGAACGGATACACGATGCAGAACTAATGAAAAAGCGCATCGAAGAACATGAATTGGCGTCAGATGCATATAAGTGGTATCTGGAGCTGAGGGAATACGGTTCTGTCCCGCACTCAGGATTCGGTCTTGGACTTGAACGTACAGTCGCATGGATCAGCGGAGTGGAACACGTAAGAGAAACCATCCCATTCCCGCGCCTCCTGAACCGTCTATACCCATAAAGTATAAATGAGAGCTGACTTTATTTGCAGAAATGCAGATTATAGTCAGCTCTTTCGTTTGTCTAAGATATGCAGGATTTAGAATTGATTGATTAGAATTATTCGTGAACTAATTACGGAATTTTCTCTTACACAAAAGAAATTCCGTGCGAAATATTACAACAAATCTATTGCACATTGACAATTACTGAAAAACTTGCTGCCTGGCTTCATGAGAGGTCGCATTGACAGGAAATTTCACAAAAAAGAAGGCTGTCAGTTTAAAAAGCCGCACGAGAAGAAGTAAACTTCCCATGCGGACTTTTATTTCGTGTAACTTCTTTTGCTTTTTGCTATTCGGCTTGCTTCTTACGGCATCTTTATACTGTGGCAGGCCGGCGAGGATTGTTTGCTATTTCATTGGCATCGCCGAAGAAGTATTCAAAGTAGAGTTCAGAAGGCACTAAACGGTGGGCAGGTACAAATCCACCAGCAGAATTTCTGCCCCAAACTGAGATTTCAACATCATATTGTGCATCCCCTTCTGCCGTAAATACAAATTGGTAACCATTAAAATTAGCAGAATAGCTGCGAGTTATTACCTGGTTTGGAGCGAGATTAAACAATTCCGATACATATTGAGTTCTTGTACCATTTAAATAATAACCTTGAATCAATACTGTCGTGGATAAATCAGGCGTGGGGTTCAATAGTTTCACTAAGACATTTTGAGTGGGGCGCACTCCATTTACCGGATTATTTGCTATTGGACCAGTCGAATAACCAGCCATATAAATTTCCTCCTTTCCTTAATAGTAACTATATTGTTTTCTGCCTTAGGCAGGACTTATTTAAAAGATTCCTAATGAAGATCGAAGAATATATTCAATGCAAAATGCCGGTAGCCAGGACCCTACCACTTTCTGAAACTATATATATTCTCTATATCCTATTCTTCTGCATTTTGATTGCTTGTAAGTTTGTCCTGATATAAGTTTTTTAGGCTTTATCACTTTTAAGAGGGATAGTGCTGTCTTCCACTCCTAAAATTCATATCAGGAGGCTTAGGCACCATCGGAAAGCGAAGTCTTTCACGTAAATCAACAAGCCGCCATCTCCGTAGTATGGATACAAAAAAGAGTTAAAAAATTCTTCTGATCACATCCATGTCGACATAGATAATAAGCATGATATACTAAAAGGTGAGGTGTACCGAATATGGATTATAAACAACTAATGGTGTCCTGGATCGAAGAGGGGACACTGAATATCCCGCAATTACTACTATCTAATTATCATACCCTAGGATTAAATGAATCTGAATTTGTCCTGCTGCTTCATATCTACGGACAAATTGAAAAAGGGAACAGCTTTCCAACACCGGAGGAACTCTCTGAACATATGAGTATTTCTGCAGAATACTGTTCCTCCATCTTAAGAAAACTGATACAGCAGCAATTCCTGACGATTGATCAAGGTGCTTCACCGGACGGGATTCTTTTCGAGAGATACTCGCTTGTTCCTTTATGGGAGAAGCTCGCTGATTTTGTCATCCAGACTTCGAAGATGAAACAGATGCAGAAATCGATGGAAGAAGAGGCTGACATCTATTCGGTTTTCGAGCAGGAATTCGGGCGACCGCTGTCACCGCTTGAATGCGAATCGCTCAGCATGTGGCTGGACCAGGACGAACATAATTCTACGATCATCAAGGCTGCACTCCGGGAAGCGGTGATTTCCGGTAAGCTGAATTTCAGATACATCGACCGGATTCTGTTCGAGTGGAAGAAAAATGGTGTCAAAACGATAGAAGATGCACGTAATCAAAGTCAAAAGTTCAGGATGCATCAGAAACCGCAGGCTCAAAATGACGCTTCCTCACCAAAGAGGAAATCGGTTCCTTTCTATAATTGGCTGGAACAATAAGGGATGATACAAAGGGACTGCACCCGAAATTTGGGACAGTCCCTTTATCAGTGTATACTAAATGAACATATCTATCGAAGAGTAATCAGTATCAGAGTAAGGAGAAGATAATAGTGCTGAACAAAAAACAGATACAAATATGCCTGGATGAAATGAAAAAAATGTTTCCCGACGCGCATTGCGAACTGCGGCATGAAAATCCGTTCGAGTTAGTGATTGCAGTACTGCTTTCCGCTCAATGTACAGATGCGTTAGTGAATAAGGTAACGAAGGGGCTGTTTGAAAAATACAAGACACCACAGGATTATCTGGGCGTCACACTGGAAGAACTGCAGCAGGACATTCGTTCCATTGGACTTTATCGCAATAAAGCGAAGAACATTCAGAAATTATGTGAAATACTTCTTGCGGAATTTGGCGGTGAAGTTCCAAAAGAGCACTCTGAACTGGTAAAACTTCCGGGAGTGGGGAGGAAGACGGCCAATGTTGTGGTATCTGTAGCCTTTGGTGAACCAGCCCTTGCAGTCGATACTCATGTAGAGAGGGTTAGTAAAAGACTTGGTATCTGCAGATGGAAGGACAGTGTCCTTGAAGTTGAAAAAACATTGATGAGAAAAATCCCAAGAGATGAATGGTCTGAAACACATCATCGCTTAATTTTCTTTGGAAGATATCATTGCAAGGCACAATCACCTCAGTGTGATGTCTGCCCGCTTCTTGACTTATGCCGTGAAGGCCAGAAGCGGATGAAGAAGAAGGAAAAGATATGATAGTCGTTCGCCTGAACATCCCTGTCCAGTTGAGTGATTCTTTTTTCTTTGAAAAACAAGAAGTGTCTGTCTGCCCTGAGCAATATATGGAAGAGGGGAACTTCTTTTCACAGGAAATGCTATTTTACAACGGGGGAGGAGGGAACGATTTCCCCTGGGAAGAAGAGGAACACGCAGTCAGTGAGATATTGGCCGCCTGGAACGAAGTACAAGATGTCATCAAGGAACGGATTGCGCTGCGGGATGGCTCTGAACGGCTTTTAATGAAAAGAGGCATTGCTTTATTTTATATGATCCTGTTCTGGAGTAACTCCCAGCCTGTTGTATTAAATGAATGGAAGAGGAAAGTGGAGGAACTCTCTCTTAAACCGGTTAATATTGAAGAGAGACTATCATTCATCAGGGACAATTCCCGCCTACATCATTCCTATGTGCAGCTTTCAGGACTGTTCCAGGAACAGCACAAACAGTTTGCGAAAGACAGGGCGATATACCGTTCAACCAACAATAAAAAATAAGGCAGCCGGGAGATTCCCGTGCTGCCTTATTTTATTTCTATTGATTGAATAAACCAGGGGAGGATTCGGTAGTGGCTCCGCCATCGGTTCCAGTTCCGCCGCCGGTTCCGTCTCCTTCACCGGTTCCACCGTCCCCGGTACCTCCGTCTCCGGTACCTGTACCGTCTCCTTCACCGGTTCCGCCATCGCCGGTACCATCTGCACCAGTACCGTCACCTTCTGAAGGAGGATTGTCTCCTTCATCCCCGGTGCTGCCGTCACCGCCTTGGTCATTTCCGTTTCCATTTCCATTGTTATCTTGACCGTTGCCCTGGTCATTTTCGTTGCCTTGGCCATCTTCATTACCCTGGCCGTCTTCATCTTCTTTTTTGTCTTCTTTTTCGCCCTTCACGTTTACATCCACGGTTGCAGGGTCGCTTCGCTCGTCACCTTTGACGGCAACCACTTCGAAAGTGAATGTGCCGGAGGATGTGATGTTTTCCACGTTCAGGCCGTTTTTATCTGTTGTTGTGAGCGTTTGTTTGTCAGCACCATTAATCAATACTGAAACTTCAAACGTTACACCGTCTTTTTTCTTTTTATCATAATCCCATGCAAGGGTGATTGTCTTATCTTTTTTATTGTATTTTCCTTTTAGGCCTTTCGGAGCATCAAGTTTATCGTATTCTTTTGAAACCTTAGTCGGCTCGGTTCCTTTTACAAAGAGCTCGGTGATGATCTTATCATCAGGCGTGTAGTCACTAGGCAGTCTGGCCGGATTGCTTCCTTCTTCCACCTGTACTTCAACAACACTGTCAGGTTTCTTGAAGTCGGCCGTGTCGACACCTTCATGAACATAGCCCATCAAGTCTTTGACGATATACTGTGCAATGTGGCGGTCTTGCGGACTTAATGAATATTTATTCTGTTGATCAAACCCAGTCCATACGGCTGCCGTATAATTGGTTGTATAACCGACAAACCATGAATCAGGTGCATGTGATTTAGGAATGTTGTTAGCTTCACGCGTTTTTTGATCATAGTTGGTTGTACCGGATTTCCCTGCCATAGGAAGGCCAGGGACTTTCGCATATGCACCTGTGCCTCGCGGATGATCGATAACACTCTTCAGCATATCTGAAATCATATACGCCGTATATTCTTTCATCGCAGGCTCCGCTTTATCGTCATGCTTGATTTCTGTTTCACCATCCCGGAGGACAACTTTTTTCACTGCATGCGGCTTGTTGTATACACCTTCATTTCCGAAAGCTGCGTACGCACCTGCCATCTGTACAGAGTTCATTCCAGGTGAAACGGCACCGATTGATGCAGATTCATAGTAGTGCTCGAAATCAAGGCCGAGACCGTTTACGAATTCCTCTGCTTTTTCAGGCCCTACTTCCTGGAATGCTTTCAGGGCAGTCACGTTTCGTGAATCCCATAAGGCTTCCCTTATCGAGATGGCACCTTTATGCTGCATGTCATAGTTATTGATTTCAGCACCGTTTGAGTATTTATAAGGCTCATCCTTAAGGATGTGGTACGTCGACCATTTCAGGTTCTCGATTGCCGGGCCGTAATCAAGCAGCGGCTTGATCGTCGAGCCGGGCTGGCGCTTCGTATCAATGGCATAATTGAAGCCGCGCTGAACGGACTCTTCAGTATTTCTGCCGCCGCCGATTGCGCGGATCTCCCCGGTTTGTGTATCCATGAGGGTTATGCCGGCCTGCATGAGAGCATCTGCCTGGTCAGGATAGGAGAAATCGATTGCTTCACCCGCAAGGATCTGCTCAACTCGCTTTTGTGCATTCGTATCCAGGGTAGTATAAACTTTCAAACCATCCGAGAATAAATTGAAATCTCCCATCTTTTCGACTTCATCAATGACTGCATCTACATAGGCGGGATATTTATTTCCATTTTCCTCTGCCAATTCTTCTTCGGAAACCAATCCTTCGGTGATCGGGATCTTTTGGGCTTCCTCTTTTTCTTTTTCGCTTATCTTACCGTGCTGGGCCATGAGTGACAGCACAATATTCCTTCTCTTTTCAGCCTTTTCAGGATGTTTGAACGGGTTGTAATTGTTAGGACTTTGAGGCAGTCCAGCGATCAAAGCTGCTTCGTGGAGCTTGATATCCTTGATCTCTTTGCCGTAATAATAGTCTGCTGCAGTCGCCATGCCGTGTATTCCTCCGGACATGTAGACCTTGTTGAAATACATCTCGAAGATCTCTTCCTTGGTGTATTCCTGCTCTAGTTTATGGGCAAGCCATGCTTCCTGTGCCTTTCTTTTCAGGGTCTTATCGGGACTCAGGAATGAACCCTTGATTACCTGCTGGGTAATGGTGGAGGCACCTTCAGAACCGAATCCACCGGTGACATTCGCGATGACAGCACCCCCAAGGCGGATAAGGTCGATTCCATTATGCTTATAAAATCGGTTATCCTCAGTCGCGAGGACTGCGTCCTGCATGACTTGTGGAATCTCATCAAAGTTAGCATATTCCCTGTTTTCTTTCCCGACAGTTGTGATCAACTCGCCGTTCATATCATAAATTTCAGATGCAACCGGGTCTTTAAGCAATTTTTCATCCAGCTTTGGAGCACTGGATGCGTAATATGCAAATAATCCTGCACCAGCCAGCATACCGATGATACCTATAATAAATAATGAAATGATTACACGTTTCACCATTGAGCCTTTTTTGGGTTTCTTTGGTTTAGACTTCTGCTGGGCTAGACGCTTCTCTTCTCTTGACTTATATTGACCAGCCATTTTGTTTCCTCGCTTTCAATCTTCTGTCTTTTTAGTATTGTCTAAGAATTTATTTCTACTACCTATAATGAGATAAACTATAGATTATCTCATTTTGGAGTATCTAAAAATATAACTGATGGACTATTTTTAAATAATCAACCCGGGGATGCAGCCCCAATGGAATCCTGAACCCGTTTTCTTCGATTTCTACTTTCCTGATCGATTTCCTGCCCCCGTTCTTCATACGGTCCCAATAAACTTTCAATGGGTGGAAAGGGAGTAAATATACTTCTTCCGACAGTGAAAACCGAAGCAATACGAAGGTTATGCCGTCCTGTTCATGAACACTGTCCATATGGATGATTTGGTGTTCATGAAAATTTTGAAGGGGGAAGGAGGTTTTGTTTTTTGTTTCCTTCGCTTCAAAATCAATGTATCTGCCTTTATAAACACCGTTATAATCGGTGGTTGACGGCTGCTTGAAGTATGCTTCCTTGATTACAGCTGCACTCCTTGCCGGATAGTGGACATCCACTATTTGTACCGGAGTGGGCTTTTTATGGATGACGGCTGTTCTGTGAACCAGATAGTATTGGTTGGTTTCATTGATATCTTCTTCCAGTGTCATCCCGCGGTTACTGTAGGAAACCTGTTTGACTTTCGGTTTAGTAACAGCTGATTTAGATTCAGTATATCTTTTTCCATTGGGATAATGGAATTTCATGGGAATACACCTCGCAGACTAAACTATATCATAACAGAAACCACTCCATTTTGTGTGAATAATTGATTACAAATTCCTTAAGATATGACTAAAGGAGAATAATGTTAAATGGATGAATTCATTAATACCTATCGCTTTTTACCCTATATATCGGAATTTAAACGTGATCAGGACTGGATTAATTTTCTTCAGGGAATGGTGGATCATTACAATCAAGATAATATTACAAGAACCGTTGCGTATCAAAGCTTTTTCCTTCAGCACCCCGAAATCGAGTGGGCATTTCTGGCATCGATGGTCTCAAGGAACGCCGGCTGGAATATGACAGATTTAGAAGGCAGGACGTTTAAGGCGCTGCTGGATCCCGAAACCAGGAAAAGTCTCTTTATGACGTATGAAAGAGCCAATTGGGCAATATTTCAGGATGCATTCCCCCAACTTCTTATCTATCATTATTCGACGTTGAATAAAGAGAAAATGTTTCATCTTTTAAAGGAATTTCATGTGTCTGAATTTATCCAGAGAGAATGGGTACAATTTTGGGAGCACAGGGATGGGGCGAAACTTGTGCGATCTCAAATTATTAATGAGCAGAACCTTATACAGAAGCCCGTGATCGAGCATCCCTTATACAAGGAGAAGGTGTTCCGGTCAGGCCTGTTCTTCATTGAAGATCATCTTCACTTTTGTTCCGTCGTATTCCCGACCAGAAACGGCGATCTCTTCGGGGCGAGCGTACATGATTTCAGGAATGTGGATGACCGTATCAAATTGGGGAACATCCTTTTTCGAATATTATTTCATGAAAAATATCATCCAGCATTTTATGATTTTGCCATCAATGTAACTCCAACGGGATCAAGAAGGGATTATGAAGCTTTTTGTGCACCTGACCTGGCAAGGACAAATACCCCTTCGCTCATGGATGTATATGATAAAATCCATCACCATTGGGGCCTCCCGGAAGACTGGTCAAGCTCCGCTGAGGTGAAGGATTCATGGTATATTCAGCCTGAACTGCCTGAGGAACCCCTCATGACAAAATGGTTCTTCCGGAAACAACGGCAAATGAAGAGGGTGGCGCGTCTGAAGTCCTTGTTAATGAAAAAGAAAAAAACTGCCGGTGATGATTGAACCGGCAGTTTTTCATATGAATGGCTGAAACTTTTAATTGTCCGAGCTGAACGGACCGCCTGCGCTTTTGTTAGGTAGAAGGTCTGTTTTCGCCTTCCAGTTTAGGGTTGCCTTTTGATGCTTTGGTTTGTTGCTGGTTAGTTTCAGCAGGCTGTTTTGTGTTTTTGTCATTTTGTGTTTTCATAAGAACACCTCCGCTGTTATTATTTGAGCTCTCTTCAGTTTTATTCAGTGGCTGTCGAAAAATAATGGGGCAGTTGTCCTAAATGCACTTTCTTTGACGAATCGCTTCTAGTTTTGTCATGAGGGAAGGGAATGCATTTTATAAGGAGAATTCTTTACTTAAATCCAAAAAAGCCGGGGGGAAGAAATATGCTTCCAAAGCAAGATATTATGTTGAAGTTAGCTGAAATTGAGGAAAGCCTGAACCAGCTCGAACAAAGCGTGTATGATCGGATTTCAATGGAAGAAAGGGTTGAAGAATCAAGACTGGCTGAAAAAATCGACGACCTGGAAAGCAGGGTGGCAGCAGCCGAGAGCAGGGCGGGAACCTTCCACAATAGAAGAGAACTTACATTCACGGCCCGAAAGCTTGAATTATCATATAAGACATCATAAACTTACTATTATAAGTAGCATTTTTATTGCTACTTATTATTTTTTGTCTTACCCTGTTTGGAGGTTTAATATGAAAGAGTTGATTTCTGTGACTGAAGATTTGATTGCTTTAGTCGAAAAGATGATGAAAGAATACAAAAGACGCCGGGAAACAGGGGAGAAAGGTGACTTCTATAAGGAAGTCAAACCATTTGCAGATGAAGTCAAAGACAGAAATGACAAGTGGAAGGAACTTTCCCTGGGATGGATCGAAACGGAGCGGCCAAAGAATCTTCACCCGCCGCAGGTCTTGAATACATACGACAATATTGAAATGCTGTCTGTGCATTGTTTCTTTCCGGAATCGAGTTATAACAGGTTTATCAGTCATCACCAATCTGTCCGCTATGTACTGCAGACCATTCTGGATAACCTGGACGATAAATAAAAAAGAGGTTGGGAAAAACCTAAAAAGGTACCAAATAATGACGAACAATATCAGTATAGGTTCTTTATTCCGCTAATGATTTCCGTGCAAGACTTCGCTTTCCGCGGGTAGCCCGTGAGCCTCCTCGGCAAGCCTGCGGGGTCTCACATAAGCTACTCTTCCCGCAGGAGTCTTCGTCTTGCACTCCAATCAACCGCTAGAAAAGGGTAAAATTTAAATATATTTTTGACAAATTAAAAACCCGAACTAATTTGCCTTATCGTAGGCAAATTAATTCGGGTTTTGCTATGACTAAAACACTTTTGTCCCAGCCTCTGAATCAATATCTTTTAGCTTATTATGAGGGAACGGCGTGACCGTAGCTCAGATTGATTTCCCGTATGAGTTCTTTATAGTTTTGAAGAGAAATTTCATTTGAAATGTATAGTTTTTTTGTTAACATGAGGAGCTCCAGGCCATCGGCTGACTGCTGCTGTTTTTGACTCTCAAACTGATTTAACAATTCACTAAAGTTCATATAAATCCCTCCAGATACTTACAAGTTTTTATCATTCTTCATTCATTATCCTAACATAGAAAACGTTTTCTTTAAGTTATTAGAATAATGTAACTTCCGACATTTTTTGTGGGTTTTGTCGAAAGAAAATGAGATGTTCTTTCACCGTATCACCCAGACTTTCATATTGTGTAGTAACCGAAAAATGGGAGGGGGCTGAGTATGAATTCATATCGATATCAACCACGTTATCAGACACCGTATTTCCCTTATCCAAATCCACATCAGGCGGCTAATCAATATATGGTTCCTTTGCCAAACCTGCCTATGCAGGGAGAAGGTCAGTACTATACTTCGCCAGTTCAGTATTCACCGGAATCTGTGCGCCCGAACGATCAAATGTACCAGACTGGTTACACGAATCCATATTTTGAAAATCCTCTTCAGCATGAAGAATATAATCCCTATCAGATGAAAGCGATGCAGCAGCAGGGTTATGCAAATCCATATCCAAAGGCATCCTTTATGGCAAAACCTTCGAAATCCGGAGTGGGCAGCATCATGAACTCCTTCAAGTCCCAGGACGGCTCATTCGATTTCAACAAAGCAATGAATACGGCAGGGCAAATGATGGGCGCAGTAAACCAGGTCTCTTCACTTGTGAAAGGGCTTGGCGGTATATTTAAGATATAAGAATATAACAAAAAGAGCAGCTGAGCCGGGCTGCTCTTTTTATTATTTCTTCAGTCAGATTTTTTCCTCCAACAGTTTAATCGATGCTGATTCTTTTTCCTGATTGCTTCTCCACTTTTATTTGCAGTAATCCGTCTTTATAAGATGCTTTAACATCTTTTTCATTTACGACTGATGGAAACGGGATGGTACGGCTGCTTCTGTTCATCGTTTGTTTTCTTTTTATTACTTGGCTTTTTGTATTCTCTTCGGAATATAGTTCCATATTCATTACAGTGATGGTGACAAAGTTAGGGAATACCTCCAGATTTATTTGTTCTTTTTTAACACCGGGCAATTCTGCAGTAATCAGGTAATAGTCTTCCTTTTCTTCTAAATCGACAGCAAAGGAATTAAAAGGGTTCGACGCAGAGGTAAAAAAATCATCAATACTCTGCAGCATGCCCCTCATGGGTTTTTCATGAAAGAATTCATTCATTGACTGCATCAGGTCTCCAAACCCTTTTTTCTTTGATGGGTCATTTGAAAAATGGCTGTGCATAGAAGGTATCTCCTTTCGTTCAGATCTTTTCATAATAATGTATGAACTGATTGTGCAATTGTGCCTATCTCTCCCTTGTTTAAAAACATGTCACCCGAGGAAAAGTAATAAGAAATTCCACAAAAGGGGAAATCGTATGCAAAAGCAGCATATTGGAGGGTTCGATCTGGCTTATCAAGACCGGGGTGAAGGGGAGGAGACTGTAATCCTGCTTCATGGATTCTGCGGAAGCTCTTCATATTGGCAGGAAGTGGTTCCTTTACTTGACTCCTGCAGGGTAATAACAATCGATCTCAGAGGACACGGCCAATCGGGAATCAGCGATTCTCCATTCACTATTGAAGATATGGCGAAAGACATACATTACTTCATGGATCAGAAGCAATTGGAAAATGTCTATTTATTCGGTCATTCGCTCGGCGGATACATTACGCTCGCCTTTGCAGAATTATATAAGGATAAATTAAAAGGATACGGCCTCATCCACTCAACCGCTCTTGCCGACAGTAAGGAAGCAAAGAATAATAGGCTATCCTCCATTGAAAAGATCAAGAAAGAGGGGATGCATTCATTTGTGGATGGTCTGGTCCCAAACCTTTTCAACCCCGCCAGACAAGAGGAACTAAAAGAAAAAATACAGACTGTGAAAGAGATAGGGTATGAAACCAGCCCGATCGGAGCCATTCAAACCCTTAAAGCCATGAGGAACAGAACAGATCGATCGGATGTCATAAAAAGCAGCAGTCCCCCTGTTCTTCTCATCGCAGGTGAGCATGACAGGGTCATCCCGAAAGAAAAAATATTCATCAAAGAAGCAGCGCATATTCATACTGAAGTTCTTCCCGAATCCGGCCACATGGGCCTCTTCGAAGAACCAGATAAACTTGCGTATACAATAAAAGAATATATAAATAATGAAAAATGAACGAAAAGGGACAAGAGTGATTTACGTAAAGTAAAACCCGAACAAATTTGCATAAGAAGTGGCAAATTTGTTCGGGTTTTGAATTTGATCATTATACTTTAATGATTTAGCTCATTCCAGCGATTGATTGGAGTGCAAAACGAAGATTCCTGCGGGAATTTGAGACTTGTCCAGCTGTGGGGCTTAAAGGCAAATGTCATAAATCAACTCAAACCAAAACGCCTTCGTGGAAGATTTGCCTTATGCCAACAGCCTCTCTTCAAAGCCCCTCTGCTTTTCTTCCCGCAGGCTTGCCGAGTTATTATGAACGAAACTAGCTCCTTAAACGTAAAATCGTAGGTTAATTTAGTGAAAATGTTTTTAGGAAAACTAAATTCCCGGTGACCAGTGTTGTAGCGGAGATTGGTTTTTTCAACCGCTTCTCTAGCCCTCGAAAATTCATGGCTTATGTTGGTTTGATACCAAGTGAATTTTCGAGTGGAGATAGCAGGAAGCAGGGAAACATCACCAAAACAGGTAACCGTCTTGTCCGGCATATGTTGGGGAAGCTGCTTGGAGCTATCGTTTTCAACCCGCTTTAAAAGGAGAACTTAAGAAACCAATAACATGGTCAATCACCTACGATTCAAGCAATATCCTGGAAAGCTCAAAAACGTCTCCATCAAACAAAAAGGAGGACTCAAGAAGAACTATAATAAGTTTCTTAATCAGGATGGAAATGTGTAGACTTATCCATATTCAAAACTGGTTCCAGCTATTGATTGGAGGGCAAAACGTAGACTCCTGCGGGAAAAGCGTGTTAGGTGAGACCCCGCAAGCGAAGCTGAGGAGGCTCACCAACCGCCCGCGGAAAGCGGAGTTTTGCACGGAAATCAATAGCGGTGATGAATGGAATCCAATAAGTTGAGAAGTCAAAAAGAGCTTCTCTAATTAAGGTTGCCTAAAAACATAACCAAAATCTGTTTCTTGAAAGTTTCGTTCATATAAGGAAGCTCACCAACCGCCTGCGGAAAGCGAAGTCTTGCACGGAAATCATTACCGTGGTTTAGAATGGCACTCTAAAATGTTCGTCTTTAAACATTGGATTTTTATTTTTGTCCCAACTTCTTTTTATTTTTACATTCGAACATAGATTCGCTAAAATGGTCTTTAGAGGTGAAGAAGATGTTTAAGAAAAACAACCTTCAGGAACTAATCGAGAAATTCAAAAAAGACGACCAATTCAACAAACAAATCATACATTGGCATACAATAGATGAAAAACCTGCAAAGTACACAGAAATCCCTGATATGGTCGATGAAAAGATAAAGACAGCCCTGAAAGGAAGAGGGATCGAAAAGCTGTACAGCCATCAGCGCGATGCATTCCGGCTAGCGATGGAAGGGAAGAGTTTTACAGCCGTGACGCCGACTGCTTCGGGTAAGACACTCTGCTATAACCTGCCCGTCCTGCAAACGATCATGGACGACCCGAATGCCAGGGCACTCTATATTTTTCCGACGAAAGCCCTTGCCCAGGATCAGAAAAGCGAGCTGAATGAAATCATTTCTGAAGCCGGTGCCTCCATCAATAGTTATACATACGACGGTGACACATCGGCTAATATCAGGCAAAAAGTAAGAAAAGCCGGTCATATCGTCATCACGAATCCGGACATGCTGCACTCTGCCATACTTCCACATCATACAAAATGGGTATCACTATTCGAAAACCTTAAATATGTAATTATAGATGAGCTTCATATCTACAGGGGGGTATTTGGTTCCCACGTAAGCAATGTCATCAGGAGACTGAAAAGGATCTGCCGGTTTTATGGTGCTTCCCCAGTATTCATCTGCACTTCGGCAACCATTGCGAATCCAAGGGAATTGTCTGAACACCTGACTGGATCTGACATGGAACTGATTGATAATAACGGGGCACCTAGTGCCAAAAAGCATTTTGTCTTTTATAATCCGCCGATTGTCAATAAACCATTGAATATCAGAAGAAGTGCAACCCTGGAGGTGAGGAGGATTGCTGGAGAGCTGCTGAGGAATAAGATCCAGACCATTGTATTCGCCCGCAGCCGGGTACGCGTGGAGATCATCCTCACGTATTTGCAGGAATTGGTGAAGAGGCAATTAGGTGCAAAATCGATTCGCGGATACAGGGGGGGTTATCTTCCCACCCAGAGGAGGGAAATTGAAAAGGGTTTGAGGTCCGGCGATATTTATGGTGTTGTCAGTACAAATGCTCTTGAGCTGGGTGTGGACATCGGACAGCTACAGGTTTGTATCATGACTGGTTACCCGGGGACGATTGCAAGCGCCTGGCAGCAGGCGGGGAGAGCCGGCAGGAGGCACGGCGAATCACTGGTGATCATGGTGGCAAGCTCTAGCCCTCTGGATCAGTTCATCATTGATCATCCCGATTACTTCTTTGATCAAACACCTGAAACAGCCAGGATCAATCCTGATAATTTGATCATCCTGATCGACCATCTTAAATGCGCGGCCTATGAATTGCCGTTCAAAGAGGGGGAACAATTCGGTTCACACGATGTAGAGGATATTCTTGAATTCCTGGCAGAAGAGAGGCTTCTGCATAAGAACGGGGATAAATGGTACTGGATGAACGATGTCTTCCCGGCCCATAATATCAGTCTTCGTTCCGCTTCCCAGGAGAATGTGATCATCATTGATCAAACCGATATTGCAGCGGTCAAGGTGATCGGGGAAATGGACCGGTTCTCAGCCATGACCCTCCTCCATGATGAAGCCATCTATCTGCATCAGGGGATTCAGTACCAGGTAGAGAAACTGGATTGGGAAGAAAAGAAGGCTTTTGTCCGGGAAGTGGACGTCGACTACTTTACCGATGCCAACTTAGCCGTTCAGCTCAGGGTACTTGAAACAGACAAAGAACGGGATACGGGACTGTTCGAAACGGCATATGGTGATGTTACCGTTCAGGCGATGGCCACCATTTTCAAGAAAATCAAGTTCGATACTCATGAAAATATCGGTTCCGGGCCGATCCATCTGCCGGAGGAAGAACTTCATACCAATTCCAGCTGGGTATCCCTGAATGACAGTTCCTCCTTTACGCAGGAACGCCTTGAAGAAGGATTGATCGGTGCTGCACAGAGTTTGAAGTCCATCATTCCGCTTTACGTTATGTGCGATCCGAGCGATATATTTGTGGTGCCGCAGGTGAAAGCCGCGCATAATGATAAACCGACGATCTTTATCTATGATAGATATCCGGGCGGAATCGGCTTAAGTGAAAAAGTTTACGAGCAAATCGAGCAGATTCTTTCGGAAGCAAAAGGATTGATTGAAAACTGTCCGTGTCAGACGGGCTGCCCGTCATGCATCGGGACGGAACATTCCATGAAAACGGCAAAAGCGGATACATTGAAGCTGCTTTCTTTATTCTATGGTAATAGCGGGGAGGCGGACCTGGGTGTCTCTAAAGAATAAATTGAACAGAATGAAAAAACATATTGTCAGGGAAGAGCCTGAAGACGTGAAGGGAAAAGCGGTCAATCGTGATATCGCAAATACAGATCTTCCTTATAAAGAGGTTTGGAAGGAACATGGGACGACGACTTACTTTGTGGATGACGATTTTTGCCTTGTAAGGGAAAAAAGGTACAATCTTAACCATCAGCATGGCAACTATAAGTTCAGGGATCTTTTGAAAGCGGTGGAAGCATGGCAGGATTTTAACGGCACCCATCCATTATCCTGCAAAGGGCTTTCACCCGGGGATCTGTTTTTCTTTGATACGGAAACGACCGGTTTGGGAGGGGGAGTCGGCAATACGATTTTCCTTCTCGGGCACGGCAGGATCGAAGGGGATGAAGTGGTCGTCACACAGCACTTCCTTCATAGGCCCGGAAGCGAAATCCCCCTTTATCACAGTTTCCTGAAGCAAGTGGATTACAATGCCCTTGTCACATACAACGGAAAAGCATTTGATTGGCCGCAGGTCAAGACCAGGCATACGTTGATCAAAGAGCATGTCCCGAACCTCCCTTCATTTGGACACTTCGATTTATATCACGGATCCAGAAGGCTTTTTAAGCATAAGATGGAGTCGGTGAAACTGGTCAATGTGGAAAGAAAGGTACTTGGCTTTGAACGGGTGGATGATGTACCGGGGTACCTTGCACCGATGATTTATTTTGACTTCATCGAAAGGCATGATCCAGAAGGCATCTTAAAAGTCATGGAACATAATGAATTGGACATTCTTTCATTGATCAGCTTATACACACATTTGTCCTTTCAGCTGCTCGAAATATCTGCGGATTCCACAGAGCAGGAAACCTTCGAGGCGGGCAGATGGCTTGAATATACAGGGAATCAGGATATGGCGAAAAGACGCTTTGAACATATCGTGAACGATAGAGGGGAAACGCATCATGCGGCCATTCATCATCTTGCCTTCCACTATAAAAAAGAAAAGGATTTCGATAAAGCAGCATCTTTATGGGAGGGTATCTCAGAGAAGTGTCCGCTCGGGATGAAAGCAGTCATACTTGAAGAATTGGCAAAAATCTATGAACATAAACACAGGGACTATGGGACGGCCCTGAAGAAATGCCGGGAGCTTGAAATGGTATTAAGTGAAATCTGCACTAACGAATCGTCAAAAGAAAAAAGGCTGAAGAAGCTTCATACAAGGATAAACCGCATCACTTTGAAAGCGGAAAGGCAAAATTTAACTTGATTTGCAGTTCTTTCTTTAAACTAGTAAAATATCGAAAATTTATGGTTCATTATCCTTATTTATATATTGAGAATTTTCACAAGTAGATGTAAAATGAATAATTGTGTGGAAATTATTTATGTTCAGATAGGATGATGAAAATGTACCGTGCAATATTCGTTTTATTCTTTGTCGTCATAGGATTAACTGCATTTTTCTTTTCGAATTACTCCGAGACTGTTTCCAGCTTTATGTAAAAGGAAGAAAGATCACATCCTTTCATAATTCAGCGTAACTCCCAAATCAGTAAAAATAGGTATTTTCATTAGTACATGTTCTCCATCCCTTTCATAGGCTATTAATGTATCGAAAACATGATGAAAGGAGAACATGACTATGTTTTGCAGACCAAGACCTAGACCCTGCAATGTGCTTCCCGCAGTTGTGCACCCAACAAAAAACTGCGTAAATCAAACGTTCACCACATATGAGGTGCCGCATATCCATCCGCAGCATACAACTACAGTAAACAATATCCAATATCAGCACAAGCATTACTTCCCTCAAACTCAATCCGCCGTGGACAGCGTGACAAACCAGCAATTCAATTGCGGTGGAGGACCAGCAGGACCGGGTGGACCAGGATTTGGCCCGGGATATGGCCCGCGCCCGCCATTCGGACCATACTAATTCAATGCCATTGCAATAAGTAAACAGATGAATTTGGTGACTTCAATGATTCTTATCAAGAATGGGAATTTGTTGGAGTCGCCATTCTTACTTTTACGATTTGATAAAAAAGGAACACATTCGGATAATATGATACAATAGACAGTAAAGAATGGGGCAGACTATTTCATATACCGATAGTATGCCTGCTAAAAGGAGTTTTGCATCTTGGGCAAAGTTGCATGCCTGACAGGATATAAATCCTTTGAGCTTGGGATTTTCAAGCAGGACGATAAAGCGGTTCATTACATAAAACAGGCATTAAGAAAAGAATTGCTTTCCCTGCTGGACGATGGGCTTGAATGGGTTACGATCAGCGGGCAGATGGGTGTGGAATTGTGGGGCGCCGAAGTCGTGTTTGACCTCCAGGAAGAATACCCGGAATTGAAACTGGCGGTGCTGACACCCTTCCTCAATCAGGATGAAAATTGGAATGAAAGCAATAAGGAATATTATGAAATGATACTCAGTCAGGCTGATTTCGTCGATTCTGTATCCAAAGAACCTTACAAAAGTCCTCAGCAATTCAGAAACCGCAATCTTTTGTTCCTGAACAAGACACAGGTTCTGATTATATTATTCGATGAGGAAAAAGACGGCTCACCCAAATATTTTTATGAGGAAGCCTTGAGATATAAAGAAAGTAATCCTGCCTTTGAAATCAGGACGATCTCCTTTCAGGACCTGCAATGGGTAGTGGAAGAAGAACAGTGGAAAAACGAATGATTTGTTATTAATGATTCAGCAGGATTCCTGCTTTCTTTAAAATGATTGACAAAGTGATGGTAATTTGAAAAAATGAAAAAGATTAATGCAGAGGTGAATATGATGATTTCTGATAAAGTGAAGTTAACGGCTAAAGATATTCTGGAAAAAGAATTTAAAAGCGGTATGCGTGGCTACAAGCCCGAAGACGTAGATAAGTTCCTTGATTTGATTATAAAAGACTATGAAACCTTTCATCAGGAAATAGAAGAACTTCAACAGGAGAACCTGCGCTTGAAGAAACAGGTTGAAGGGGCTAACAAACGTCCAGCGGCTCAGCCCCAAGCGTCCGGCACTACAAACTTCGATATTCTCAAGCGGTTATCCAACCTTGAGAAACATGTTTTTGGAAATAAGCTTTACGATTGATCGAGTGACATTTATTGACTGTTGAAATAGAGAAGATATTACTATATAATAAACATTGCTGATCCTTAATAGCGTTTGGGTAATCGCTGCAGCTTACCGCTGTAGAGGAAAGTCCATGCTCGCACGGTGCTGAGATGCCCGTAGTGTTCGTGCCTAGCCAATTCATAAGCTAGGGCAGCTCAGGATTCCTGAGTTGACGGCAGGGAAAATACCTACGTCCTTTCCGGATATGGTATGACTACCTTGAAAGTGCCACAGTGACGAAGTCCTGTTAGAAATGGCAGGAGTGGAACGAGGTAAACCCCACGAGCGAGAAACCCAAATTTGGTAGGGGAACCCTTTTGGAGGAAACGAACGAAGAAAGGGACAAAGGTAACCCTTTGTAGATAGATGATTACCGCCTTAGTACGAGATGACAAGTCGCTTGCAGTACGAAGGAACAAAACATGGCTTACAGAGCGCTGTTTCAGGAGAAGACAATCTTTTTGACTACAAACCCAAGTGACTGATCCATTCAGGTATACAATACCTTTGGCATCAGTCCTTTTTGTTTTTCAGCCTTTGATTAAGGAGCAGGCTGGAGAGCAGTTTACAAATAGAAGAAATCGAACATACTATGTAATTGAATCAAGACGGACGAGGTGTTTTGAATGGGTACATATACATTGATTGCAACAGCAGCCATGGGACTGGAGGCAATCGTGGCACGTGAAGTGAAGGACTTGGGTTATGAATGCCAGGTCGAAAATGGAAAGGTTCTTTTCAAAGGAGACGAAACTGCGATAGCGAGAGCCAATATGTGGCTTCGTACCGCTGATCGGATCAAGATACTGGTGGGGGAGTTCAAGGCGTATTCATTTGATGAACTTTTCGAGAATACTAAAAAGCTGCCTTGGGAAAATTACCTGCCTGAAGACGCGGAGTTCCCTGTGCAGGGGAAATCTGTCAAATCGAAGCTTTACAGTGTCCCTGACTGCCAGGCCATTGTAAAGAAAGCCATCGTCGAGAGATTAAGGACTGCTTATAAACGCACATCCTGGCTGGACGAAACAGGCCCGCTTTATAAGATCGAAGTGGCGATCCATAAAGACACAGCAAGCATTACGATGGATACCAGCGGGCGCGGTCTTCACAAAAGAGGTTACAGAATCGGGCAGGGCGAGGCCCCACTTAAAGAAACGCTTGCCGCTGCCCTGATTAAATTGACAACATGGAACCCGGACCGCCCTTTCCTTGATCCGTTTTGCGGTTCCGGGACGATCCCCATTGAAGCCGCCCTTATCGGTCAGAATATCGCTCCGGGGTTCAATCGGGAATTTTTATCAGAGAATTGGTCTTTCATTCCTTCTGACGTTTGGGATAAAGTCCGCATGGAAGCGGAAGATCTGGCCAATTATGACCAGCCGCTCGAGATAATCGGTACGGATATCGATCACAGAATGGTCAACGTTTCAAAAGAAAATGCAATCGAGGCAGGGCTCGGGGATTTGGTGAAGTTCAAACAGATGCAAGTCAGGGACTTCACAACCGAACTTGAGTATGGTGTGGCAGTCGGTAATCCTCCTTACGGTGAACGACTGGGGGAAAGGCCTGAGGTTGAGCGTATGTATAAAGAAATGGGACAGGCATTTGAAAAACTGGATACCTGGTCTGTCTACATGCTCACTTCCCACGAAGACTTTGAACGGTTCTACGGCAAGCCTGCCACCAAGAAACGCAAGCTCTTCAATGGCTTCATCCGCACCGATTATTATCAGTATTGGGGACCGCGTCCGCCAAGAAAAGATAAGCCTGAATAAATGAATATGAATAAATCCGGCGTTTCCTGCGTATACTAGTGCTATCATTTTTAGGGGAGTGAAAAGAGGATGGAACATTCTCTGACGGATTATCACAAAATTTATCAGGCACTGGAGGGCTCTTTGTCATCCATAGCTTATGAACATGAGGGGACAGAGAATATACAAGAGACCCTGATGGCCGCAAAGGTGAATTTAAACAAAGCATTTCAATACGAACTGCTGAGACAAAACAGAATATACGATTAACACAGGGACGCTCCATTCAAATGGCAATATCCCATTTGGATGGAACGTTCTTTTTTTGTTGAGCAGGAAAGTGACTGGCTTTATACTTCTTGATCACTTTTTAATAGATTCACAGTACAAGGGGATGCAGGAGGGCATTATGAAAAGAAAACTACCTTTCGAATTATCAAAAGAACAATCCTTTTACGAAGCACTTTCAGATTGGATCGGGGATGTATTCTACGATATCCTGCCTGAAAAGGGCTTCGATCTTCGCGATGAACAAGTTTTCATGGCATTTCAACTGAATAAGGCATATAAAGAAAAACAAGTCATGTTTGCAGAAGCGGGAGTCGGCACCGGCAAGACATTGGTCTATTTGCTGTACGCATTGTCGTATGCAAGATACACCGGCAAGCCTGCCATCATTGCCTGCGCGGATGAAACCCTGATTGAACAGCTGGTGAAAAAAGACGGTGACATCGAGAAGCTGGAAAAGGCGCTTGAGTTGAACATAGATGTCAGATTGGCCAAATCAAGGGAACAGTATCTCTGTATAAAAAAACTGGAGGAAAAACTCTCAGTGAATGAAAGCTTCCATGACATCTGGGAGGGACTTCCGGAATTCGTCCATGAGAATACCTCAATGAACAAATTCAAGCATTATGGAGATCGTAAGGAGTATGCACATCTGCCTGATGAAGATTGGAATGAAATCGGGTGGGATTCCCTTCAGGACTGCATGTCATGTGCTTACCGCCATCGCTGCGGCCAGACCCTTCACAGGGAGCATTACCGGAAGTCGGCGGATCTGATCATATGTTCCCATGATTTCTATATGGAACATATCTGGACGAAGGATTCCCGTAAGCGGGAAGGACAGTTGCCGCTTCTCCCGGAGGCAAGCTCGGTCGTTTTTGACGAAGGGCACCTCTTGGAATTTGCCTCTCAGAAGGCGATGACCTACAGGATGAGGATGGAGACATTGGAAAGCCTGCTTGAAAAATTATCGGCTTCAGACATGAGGGAGTCTACACTTTATCAGATTGAAGATATCATGATGGCCAATGAAGAATGGTTCACGCTGCTAGAGAAGGAAGCGTGGTCTGAAAGCGGGTCGTCCAGGCAATATATCAACCGTTCAGCTGCTGTCCTGGAACAGGGCAGACATTTAACGGACAGTATCGAGAGCCTTTTGAATGAACTCGTATTCGAATCTGAAATGTATGTGATGGATGACTACTTATTAAAGGTTGTTGAGGAGTATCTGGAGCAGATTCAGTACTCGATTAAATTATTCCTTGAAGATGAAAAAGGGATATACTGGCTCGAGGCGTCCGAGGACGAGCATACGTTTGTCGTTATGCCTAGACTTGTGGAAAAAATCCTCAGGACGAAAGTATTCTCGCAAAATATCCCGTTCATCTTCTCATCAGCCACATTATCGTACAACAATGATTTCTCATATGTTGCAAATTCGCTAGGGGTCGTGAAATTCGAAAAATTCTCTGTCGATTCACCATATGAATACGATGATATGATGAAAATGTTCATAGCTGACCGTCTCCCCGGGGATGATGCCAAATTTAAATATGCGCTCGAACAGATCGGGGAGAACGAAGGCAGGTCACTTCTGTTATTTTCTTCAAAAGAAGAGATGGACGCCTTCAGGTCCTATTACAAAAAAGAGTCCGGCCAGCCTTGGAAAGTCATTTTTGAGGGAGACAAGGAAATCAGCCGTACAGTAGAGGAATTCCAGCATGACCTCTCTTCTGTCCTTTGCTCCTATCATCTCTGGGAAGGACTCGATGTCCCGGGGGACTCCCTTTCCCAGGTAGTGATCGTTTCACTGCCTTTCCCTCCTAAAGACCCTGTATTTGATGCTAAACGAAAGCATGCCGGGGATCCTGCCGGGGAAGTGGACACCCCGTATATGCTCCTTCGCACTAGACAGGGGATCGGCCGTCTCATCCGGACAAATGAAGACAGCGGAAAGGTTCACATCTTATTGAATGAGGAAGAAACGGCATTCAAGAACGTGCTGCAATCTATCCTTCCCGTTAAGGAAATTAAAATGGAAGTGTAAACAGCGGGGAGGCTGGCACAAAAGTGTAAAATATTAATGTTCAATAAACAAATTGAAAACCCGAGCTAATTTGCCTTATCGTAGGTAAATTAGTTCGGGTTTTACTATAAGTAAACGCGGGAAAAGTAGCTTATGTGAGACTTGTCCAGCTACAGGGCTTAGAGGCACATGTCATAAGCCAAACCGAACATGAAGGCAAAGACCGCCTTCCCATCCGGTTCGTCTTATGCCACAGGCCTCTGAGCAAAGCCCTTCCGCTTTTCTTCCCGCAGGCTTGCCGAGGAGGCTCACGGGCTACCCGCGGAAAGCGAAGTCTTGTACGGAAATCATTAGCGGTATAAAGAACCTATACTGATATTGTTCGTCATTATATGGTACCTTTTTAGTTTTGTCCCAACCTCTTATTTAAATTCTTTTTAGAAGTATTTGTCAGAAAAATATGATAAAATGGAGGGGATGTTTATTAAGGGGGCTTTAAGATGAGAGAAGAATTAGTAGAAATGAAAGACAGCTTTCTCGACTATGTTAAAAAAATGACCGCCTATAACGAGGCACTTGGACTTTTATTCTGGGATTTACGGACAGGTGCTCCCAAAAACGGTGTGGAGCAGCGTTCAGAAGTAATCCGGATGCTTTCATCCGAATTATTTGCCATGTCCACGTCGAATGATATGGCTGCTTATCTCGCCAAGCTGTCTCCAAATAAGGATGAGCTTGATGAAATGACACAAAAACTGCTTGAGGAGTGCCAGAAAGAATATGACCGGAATAAAAAAATCCCGGCATCGGAATACAAAGAATATGTCGTTCTTCAATCTAAAGCAGAAAATGTCTGGGAAGATGCTAAATCCAAAGCGGACTTCGACATGTTCCAGCCATATTTAGAGAAACTCGTATCTTATACGAAGAGATTCATCACCTATTGGGGGTATGAGAATAATAAATATGATACCCTCCTTGATATGTATGAACCAGGGGTCACGGTGGAAATCCTTGACAGGGTATTCGGGGAATTGAGGGACAAGATCGTTCCACTGGTACATAGAATATCAGAATCAGAAAACAAACCGAAGACGGATTTCCTTTTTGAACACTTTCCAAAGGGAAAACAAAAGGATTTCAGTTTGAAGATCCTGGCTCAAATGGGGTATGACTTCAATTCCGGAAGGCTTGATGAAACCGTTCATCCATTCGCGATCGGTTTGAATCCAGGCGACGTAAGGGTAACAACGAAATACGACGAAAAAGATTGGCGTACGGCTGTATTTGGTACAATTCACGAAGGGGGACATGCCCTTTACGAACAGAATATATCAGAAGACCTGACCGGGACGCCATTATGCTCCGGTACTTCGATGGGGATCCATGAATCACAGTCATTATTTTATGAAAATTTTGTGGGAAGAAATTATTCGTTCTGGAAACAGAATTATGGTTTGCTGAAACAATATGCCGATGGACAATTCGACTCAGTGGATCTTGACCAGTTTTATCAAGCGATCAATGAATCAAAGCCTTCATTGATCAGGATCGAAGCAGACGAACTGACATATGCCCTGCATATCATCATCCGCTACGAAATTGAAAAAGGCTTGTTCAACGACGAAATTGACGTGAAAGACCTGCCTGAAATTTGGAACCAGAAGTACGAAGAATACCTTGGAATCAAGCCTGCACATAATGGAGAAGGCGTGCTCCAGGATGTTCACTGGGCAGGCGGCAGCTTTGGATACTTCCCTTCATATGCACTAGGGTATATGTACGCCGCCCAATTCAAGAAGGCGATGGAAAAAGATATTCCCGATTTTGATGAAATGCTCGAAAAAGGCGATCTGTCACTTATCAAAGAGTGGCTGACCGATCATGTTCATCAATGGGGGAAAATGAGAAAGCCGCTTGAAATCCTTGAAGAGGTGACGGGCGAAGGATTGAATGCTTCATATCTTGCCGAGTATCTGATAGATAAGTATACGAAAGTATATTCACTTTAACAAAAAGACCGCTTCAGGATTTTAATGAAGCGGTCTTTTTGTTTTTACCAAACCTTGAACCCTTTTGAAGGCGGCGGGCCATTTTGGAACATATCCATGAAAGGTACTGTGTAGGCGATCAGAATGAGTGCTGCTAGCACTGTGAGCCAAATCTTCCAGTTTTCGAGGACCATCGGCGTTTTTTCTGCAGCCTCGGCCACTTCACCGACAGGGAATTCCTCTTCTCCTTTAGGGGCGAAGAATGACAGGTTGATGAAAATGTATAACACAAGAATGATTCCGATGAAAAGGATCGTTCCCCCGACAGCCTGGGCAACTTGATAGGGAATCCAGTCAAGTGCCTGCGGGGCATCCCCATAGGTAGAGAAGGAAGAGCGTCTCGGTGCTCCCAATAAACCTACAGCATGCATGGCACCGGACATGATGCTCATCCCGGCTGCCCATACTATGGCCTGGACAATCGCCATTTTATTCATTGCTTTCGTCAATACCCGCCCGGTCAAGTGAGGAACGAGCCAGTATGAAATACCGAAGAATGTCAGCACCACTGAAGTGGCGAGTGTCAAGTGAAAATGGCCTGTTACCCAGATTGTATTGTGAACAACCTGGTTCATCTGGTTGGAAGCATTGATCAGTCCCCCAGCGCCTGCAGGGATAAAGGCGACCATGCCGATGAAAGGAACAGTAAATCGTGCATCTCCCCAGGGAAGCTTCTTGAACCAGCCGAACAGCCCTGTCCCGCCCCTGGAACGTCCATACATCTCAAACGTTGCAAAAAGTGAGAAAGCAGTCATCAGTGAAGGGATGACAACCATGAATGTGAGAACGACCTGAAGGAATTTCCAGAAAGCATCAATACCAGGCTCCACAAGCTGGTGGTGAAATCCGACAGGGATAGAGAATAAAAGAAACAGCACAAAAGAAAGTCTGGCGAGTGAGTCTGAGAATATTTTTCCTCCGATGATTTTCGGAATGATGACGTACCATGCCATATAGGCAGGAAGCAGCCAGAAATAAACGAGAGGGTGTCCGAAATACCAGAACAATGTCCTGCTGATCAATACATCGACTCTGTCCACGAGGCCGAGTGACCAAGGCAGCAGCTGGAATAATACTGTTCCCGCAACCCCTAATGTCGCTGTAATCCAAAGGACCATATTGATGACCGCCATGAAAGTAAGCAGCGGACTAGGCTCGCCTTTATGCTCTTTTCTCCATTGTACATATTTCATGATCATCCCGGTGCCGCCCAGCCAGCTGCCGACGACGACAAATGTCAATCCGAGATAGAAGATCCAATGAGCTTTCAGCGGCGCATAAAACGTGTAAAGGACTGTTGCTTCGTTTAATAGGATCATGACTGCCGCCATCGCTGTTCCGGTCAGCATCACCCAGAATCCGAGCCATCCGAACAGTCGGGACATGCTTGAATAGGTGCCGGATGTCCTTGAAATGGCTGCATGCTGAAAACCAAGGATAAAGAACGTGGTCAATACAAGGCCAAGCAGTACGCCATGGACGGTAAGGACCTGATAATAGCCGATCCCTGCCGGCAGCGTGAAGGTTCCGGAACGGACCAGTACTTGTAAAAGTCCGGCCAGTCCGCCGAGTGCAAGCGCGATGAAACCGACATATATATGTGCCATTGCGAGTTTTCCATCTCTTTGGTCAATTTTTATAAATTGATCTGACATTTCAGTCCACCACCTTGATCATGGATTTCATTGTATGATGACCGACGCCGCAGTACTCGTTGCAAACGACTAAAAATTCGCCGGCCTTATCCAATGTAGTTGTATATTCACTGATATATCCAGGTTCAAGCATCATATTAATATTTGTGCCTGCAACTTCAAACCCGTGGATGACATCTTTGGTTGTTGCAATGATTTTCAGCCTGGACCCTTTTGGCACTTCTACTTCCCCGGGGTTATAGAAGAAAGTGGAAGCCACAAGGACCAGTTCATAATCCCATTCTTTTCCTTCGACTTTCTTTAAACCGGGTTCATCGAAGGGTGCGATCACATCCACTTGCTCAGGGTTGATATAAGCCTTCGCACTTGGAGGCTGGTGTCCCTGATGAAAAGCGCTGATCCCTAAAATGATTAAAAAGATAATAAGAGAGCCGGTTCCGAGGGTCAACCACCATTTTTCATATCGATGCATATGCATGTACAATCACTCCTTCTTCTTTAAAAACGATTAATGAATAGTAAGAATACACCGATCCATGAAACGATAAGGAACCCCCCGAGCAGCAGGACGGAAGTCAGAGTCCCTTTAAGGCTTGACGAATTTTCCACTTTGGTTTTTGTTTTTCTATTCAATTCAGGATTTGGCATTTTGTTCACTCCTTTCATCCCTAAAGATGATATTCTGGATTACCTTAATCATAATCCCTGTGTAGTTCGTCCATCTGTGATAAATATCACACTAAACAGGGATAATTGTGAATTAAATGTGAAGTTCGTCACATGGCGTTTTAATCATCCTTTTAGGCTCTTTTCGCATACTTTGTTGCTATACAGACAAAAAAATACCGGAACTACGATATTTTCGGGTTGTCCGTCCTTCTCTGGTTTAAACTTGAGTCCGGAAAGAGCACGTCCACAAGCTTCATTCAGGTTACAAGCCTATTTACGAAGAGCAACAATCTTTAGAAAACAGCCTTCCTTTAAAAAGGGAATATTCTCCTGTTCCAGTGAAAAATTCTTCGCATAAACTGTACTACCACGGTTTTTTTTAGGAGGAAGGAAAAATGGAAAAGTACTATTGCGACAGATGCTGTCAATTGTATACGAGCAAACAAAAGTGTTCTGTCTGCGGTTTGATGGCAGAAACAAAGATTCATATTAACGTGCATTGCCAGGGGAGCAAAGAGGGTGGAGCGGCGGATCGCTGAAGAATTGTGTTAAAATAAAGAAGATTTAAAATAGACAGGAGTGTGGGGTATGTACTTACCATCTTTTTCGCTTGATAATAAAACAGCGGTCATCACCGGTGCCGGACGCGGTATAGGGAGGGCATTAAGCATCGGCCTCGCGGAAGCCGGAGCGGACGTGGTCCTCTTATCGCGAACGAAAAATGATTTGGAAGAGACAGCAGCAATCATACAGGATAAGGGACGCAAAGCCCATGTCATCCCTACGGATGTGACATCCAGGGAGGAAATAAAAAAGGCCGTGCAATACATAGAAGATCAAGGGTTGAAGATTGATATTTTAATCAATAACGCAGGAATGAACATCAGGTCAAATGCATTTGAAGTGACGGATGAGGAATGGAAGACGATCATGGATACGAATTTGAAATCTGCATTTATGATGAGTCAGGAAATCGGGTCGCATATGAAGGATAACGGAAAAGGGAAAATCATCAATATCTCTTCCGTAGCAGGGCATGTGGCCCTCCGGACAGGGGTGGTGTATGCCTCTACCAAAGCGGCGATGATTCAGATGACAAAAGTGCTGGCTTTTGAGTGGGGCAAACATAATATCAATATCAACAGCATAGGTCCCTGGTATTTTAAAACGCCTTTGACCGAGGAGCTCCTTAAAAATAAGGAATACGTCGATGACATCTTAGCTGTAACACCGTTGAAGAGGGTAGGGGAACTGCAGGAATTGGTAGGACCGGCAGTATTCTTGTCCTCAGCTGCTGGTGATTATATCACAGGCCAAACCTTGTTCGTTGACGGGGGAATGACCATTCAGGGATTTTAAGAGGTCGATAGGGGGGCGCGGGGACAGGTACCGCGCCCCGCTTTTTTTGTGGGAAATATCTTGAATTTCACAAGGATTTCACTCTATATGGGTATAATTCGATAAAGGAAATCGGGGTTCTTATACTGTGAAGAGAAACGTCCTGTATCCTTCACAGTCAAAGGGAGCTGTATGACCCGGTTATTCCCCGTATTCCTGCCTCTCCTGTCATGACCGCCGGGGATGTAATATCCACATTATGTCCCCTCCGTGCAATCGCGGTCGCCAGATTCCCCGTAATCAGATTCCCCACTTCTCCCTATGAAAAAGAACATTTTTATACATGTTCTTTTTCATTTTGGTAAAGCTATCCTTACATGGAAATGCGATAAGGAGAATGGTAGTAATGCCTAAAATAGTGAGTGTAGAAACAGAAATCCCGCCCTATAAAATAACTCAATCCGAAGCAGCGGAATTTGCACGGAATTTATTTTCTGAAAGCTTCAGGGATATAGACCGGCTGCTGCCGATCTTCGAAAACGGAGAAATAGATAGCAGATATTTTGTCAGTGACCTTGATTGGTTTTCCAAACCTCATTCCTTTAAGGAAAAAAATGATTTGTTTATCCGTCATGCTGTGGAAATGGGGAGCAGGGCAATTGAAAGATGCATGCAAAATAATGAGGTCAACTATGAAGAAATAGATGCCATATTCACGATATGCACCTCCGGCCTTGCGACACCGAGTATAGAAGCAAGGATCATGAACGTCCTGCCATTTTCATCCCATGTCAAACGCATACCGATCTGGGGGTTGGGGTGCGCGGGAGGTGCGGCCGGCCTGTCCCGGGCCTATGAATACTGCCTTGCTTTTCCGAAGGCGAATGTACTTGTTCTTTCCATTGAATTATGCTCATTGACTTTTCAGCATGGTGATCGTTCCAAAAGCAATTTAGTCGGTACTTCATTATTCGCGGATGGGGTGGCATGTGCCCTCGTTTGCGGAGATGAGAGCTCTGCGCTCGATGAAATGGCACGCCCGCTGCCTTCGATTTTTGCCACACAATCAACTACGTTGAAGAATTCACTCGATGTCATGGGCTGGAATGTAAAAAATGACGGTCTTTATGTCGTATTTTCAAAAGATATCCCGACCCTGGTCACAAATTGGCTGAGGCCGAATGTAGAAGAATTTATCCATGCACAGGGGATCAAAATGGATGAAATCACACATTTTGTGGCTCACCCCGGGGGAAAGAAAGTAATCGAGGCGTATCAGGAAGCATTGGGGTTCGATGATCACATGACCCGGCATGCGCTGAAAACACTCAGAAAGTACGGCAATATGTCCTCTGTGACGATTTATTATGTCCTGAAGGAATTTCTGCTGGAGGATTGCCGGAGAGGCGATATCGGACTTGGAACAGCGTTAGGCCCCGGATTCAGCTCAGAACTGGTACTGATGAGGTGGGAATGATGATATTTTTTATCTTTTTCTTTCTTGTTCTGGCCTTGCAGCGGGTGGTGGAATTATTCATTGCCCGCAAAAATGAAAAATGGATGAAAAAAAGGGGAGCAAAGGAGTACGGACAAAATCATTATCGGGCCATGGTGATGATCCATACTGCTTTCTTTGTGTCCCTTCTAATAGAAGCAGGATTCTTTCATTCAGGGATTCATCCTCTTTGGAAATACCTGCTTGCGGGGTTTTTACTTACCCAGGCAGGGAGGATATGGGTCATTTCCTCGCTGGGGAAATATTGGAATACAAAAATAATCGTCCTTCCCGGCACAGAGGTGGTGGCCACAGGACCCTATAAGTTTTTCAGGCATCCCAATTATCTTATTGTAACGGTTGAGTTAGCCATCATCCCACTCTTATTCAACGCATATTGGACACTGATCATTTTTGCAATCCTCAATCAGCTGATCCTCTTAACGCGGATACCGGTGGAGGAAGAGGCGTTGAACCGGGAAACGAATTACGAACATGTCCATTTCTCAACTCCTGGATGGATAGGCGCAGAAAAGAAAGAAAAATAAAATTTCTTATTGAAAATGATTATCGTTTTTGATAGGATGTAATTGAAGATGAAAATTATTCTCAGTTGCATGTCCCGAAACTAAAAATAAGGTGGCGAATGAAATGGTATGGTTTCTAATAATGATGACAGTGGTTACATATGGATTCATAATGAAATTTGTTTTGTCTAATGTGATGAAGGATCGACAGCCGGTTCAAAAACCTGCATCCGTACAAACCAAAAGCCAATCCTTCGCAGCACCAAATCTTATACCGACCCAATCAACAAGATGAGTCTCCTTCAACTGAAGGAGGCTTTTTGTTTTCTCCAAACAAAGAAAAGCTGAATAGGATATTATTAAGTTACAATTCTCTTCAATAAACGAAAAGCAAACCATAGAGAAATTGGGGTAAATGCGATAAAATAAAAGCGTTATCATCTTTTGAAACAGAAAGGACCTTACACATGAGCCGCACTGATCAGCAAAGAACCCATTTACATACAATCCTCCACAAACTGGCTGGATACGATGAAATATTCCGCAGCAAAGGGGACGAGGAACGTTCCCTGAAAGTGGAAAGACTGGCGGAAAAAATCTACAGGCAGGAATTCATACTGGCTTTTTGCGGACACTTTTCTGCCGGGAAATCTACTATGATCAATTACCTGATGGGTGAAGAAATACTCCCTTCCAGTCCGATCCCGACCAGTGCCAATCTGGTGAAAGTGCACCAATCAGTGGAAGACTATGCAAAGATTCATTATCATACAGGCAAACCAGTCTTATTTAAGGCGCCTTATGAATACTCAAAAATCAAAGAATTCTGCAGAAACGGTGAAGATGTATACTCGGTTGAAATAGGCAGAAAGAAAACGACCCTTCCTGAAGGGGTCTCTGTCCTGGATACCCCGGGCGTTGACAGTACGGATGACGCGCACAGGCTTTCCACCGAATCAGCCGTCCACTTAGCGGATGCGGTATATTATGTAATGGATTATAATCATGTCCAGTCGCAGGTGAACTTCCAATTCACCAAAGAATTGAAGCGTCATGGGGTGAAATTATATCTGGTGGTCAATCAGATTGATAAACATCAGGAAGAAGAAGTTCCGTTCAAGCGTTTCAAAGAGGCAGTCAGCGAATCCTTTGCAAGCTGGGGTGTCGATCCGGACGGAATCTTCTATACCAGTCTTAAGGAACCGGACCAAGAGCATAATCAAATTACAGAATTAAGGGAGTTTATAAATAAACAGGTGGGGGACAAGGAATCCCTGATCGAAGATTCTGCCCGGTCAGCTCTTTCCCAGCTTGTGCATGAACATACGGGCTGGTATGAAGATCAGCAGAAGCAGGTTGAAGAAGAAGGGGAAAATCATGTCACACAGGAAGAGTGGGCAGATAAAGATATCCTTCTGGAAAAAGAAGAAAGGCTTCTGGACGAACTATCAGAAAACGACGTCAGCGAATGGAGGCAGACTTTCGAGGAAGAGAGAAGCACGATTTTGAATAATGCTTATCTCATGCCTTTTGAAACAAGGGACCTTGCGAAAGAATTCCTTGAAAGCAGGCAGCCGGATTTTAAAGTCGGATTCCTGTTCAGCAGACAAAAAACAGAAGATGAAAAAGAACGCAGGGCGCAAATTTTCAAAGAAGAAGTGAACAGCAGGATTGAAACCCAGCTGGAGTGGCATCTGAAGACACTCGGAAAGTCTTTTCTGAAGAAGAGTAATGGTGTTTCATCTTCTCTTTTAAATGGTTGGGAGAAGCTGTTCCTCAAAGTGGATGAAGCATATTTAATCGGTTTGATAAAGCCGGGTGCCAAGGTGACAGGGGATTACGTCCTTCAATATTGCGATAATCTCTCAGAAGAATTAAAGAGGGATGCGAGAAAAATAACGAATGATTTGCTGGAGAGCTTCCTGGAACATGTGAAAGTAGATTCAGAAAGCAAACAAATAAGCCTGCAGGAGGAGCTGCAGGCAATCCGTCAAAAAACGGTATATGTGCATAAATGGGCCCTCTTGGAAGAGGAGAAGTTCCAGCAGATAGAAAAGCTGGAACGGATTTCGGATTCCGATAATAGAGATGACAAGATTCAGGGCTGGGTAAATGATTGGGAAGCAAAAGAAGAAGAGTTCATTGAAGCAGAAGAATTGGAAGATAATCCTCCCGAGTCTGCAAGCGAACATATAAGCGAAGATCATCAGAATGACGGGCACTCCGTGGAAGTGAAGGCTCCAGAGGTATCTGTGGGAGATGCAATCGACAGGCTGGACCGTATGACCCGTGTGTTCGGCAACCTGCACGGCTTCAGCAAGATTGCGGAAATATTGGAGGGCAAGCGGGAGAGGCTTGCCAACCAGACGTTTACGATTGCTTTATTCGGAGCTTTCAGCGCAGGGAAATCATCTTTTGCCAATGCGCTTCTCGGTAAAAAAGTATTACCGGTCAGTCCGAACCCGACTACTGCATCCATCAACCGGATTAAGCCGGTAACGGATCAGTATCTTCATGAGACGGCAGTAGTGCAAATCAAATCCGAATCCCAACTCTATCAGGACATATCTCATTCACTGTCCTTCTTTGACAAACAAATTGAAACGTTGGAGGATGCCTCGGAAATCATCCCTGGCTTTCTTGGGGGAGCGGGAGGTGACGCGAAAGCAAAAATCCACCTCTCTTTCCTGTCGGCATTTTATAAAGGATACGAAGAATTCAAGAACCGCTTAGGAAAAGAAATCACTGTCGGTATGGATGATTACAAAGGATACGTAGCGGATGAAAACAAATCCTGCTTTGTTGAGTCGATCGATTTGTACTATGACTGCGAAATTACGAGGAAAGGGATCTCTTTGGTTGATACACCGGGGGCAGATTCGATCAATGCACGTCATACCGGGGTGGCATTTGAATATATCAAAAATGCGGATGCCATTCTATTTGTCACCTATTATAACCACGCTTTCGCACGGGCAGACCGTGAATTCCTCATTCAGCTGGGGCGCGTGAAAGACACTTTCGAGCTCGATAAAATGTTCTTTATCGTCAACGCAATTGATCTCGCCAAGGACGAAGAAGAAAAGGAAGAAGTCATCTCCTATGTCGGGGAGCAACTCATCCAGTATGGAATCCGCTTCCCGAGAATTTTCGGGGTTTCATCCCTTCAGGCACTAGAGGATAAAGAGAATCCTTTAAATGGCATGTCCTCTTTCAAGGAGGCATTCAATTCCTTTATCCAGGATGAGCTTGTCAGCATGAGTGTAGAGTCAGCAATCAGTGAATGGGAAAAAGGAATCAAGCGTTTCAAGCATTATATCGAGGCGGCCTCGGGCGATCAGTCTTTGAAACAGCAAAAAATAAAAGAGTTGCAGCGCTTGAAAGTTGAAGTAAATGAACTTCTCGATAAAAAGACAGCCGCCGCCATCCAACAGGAAACAGAGCAGGAATTGGATGAGTTGATCTATTATCTGAAACAGCGGGTATTTTTCCGGGTATCCGATTTCTTTAAGGAGGCATTCCATTCAGGTCTCTTCATGGAAGAGGCGAACGATGCGAATGCACTGCAGAACGGTTTAAAGGAATTCATTTCAAGTATCGGGTTTGATTTGTCACAGGAATTGAGGGCCACTACCTTGAGGATCCAGAAATTCTTCGGAAAGCAGCTTGACTTCCAGTGGGACCAAATAGAGTCCAAGATTCGTGAATTGGAAAAAGAAATTCTGCTTTCCTCACCGGTATTCAGGAACGGGGAAGCCATCGAGTTTCAACAGGCTTTTAAAGACATTGATCTCGATCATTTCAAAGGGGCTTTCTCCACTTTCAGGAATGCGAAACAATTCCTCGAAAAAGGGGGAAAGAAAGAAATACAGGAAGAACTCGTAAAGAGGCTTCACGGGCCGACGGATGACTATTTGAAAAATGAAAAAGAAAAGCTGAAAGCCTGGAGCCGGCAGGACATAAATGACAGGTTCAGGAAATTGAAAGAGGAAGCAAAATCGCAGGCATTTGAACAGATTGATTCAAATATCGAAGCGCTGAGTACCACCCAGGATATTGAAAAACTCCGAAGTGAGTGGAAATCGCTGATTGAACAGCCGTGAAAGACTTAACAAGAAGAGGGGGAAGCAGCTTGAATGTTAATCCATTTCATTGTTGTGCCACCTGTATTCACATCACCGCCAGCAAAGAGTTGAAATCGAGGAAGACTTCCTATTTTTGCTCCCGTCTTGGTTATGAAACCAGGACCGACTATCGATTTTCCTGCTGGGAACCGAAGGAAGCTGTAAAGGATCTGATGAAAAAGAGGGGGATTTCATGATGAGGAATGTCAGGAGTGTGGATTGGCTGAAAGAACATCTGCACGATCGAAAGGTCAGAGTGATTGATTGCAGCTTTTCATTAGGGGACTCATCAGCCGGAAAAAACACCTATTTGAAAGGGCACATTCCAGGTGCGGTTTATTTTGATCTTGAAAAAGACTTATCCGGTCATGTGAAAGAGCATGGAGGACGTCATCCGCTGCCAAACATAAAAAACTTCCTGAGGAAAATAGAAAGTGCGGGCATCGATAACGATACGGTCATCGTAGCCTATGATCAGGAAGAAGGGGCTTTTGCAAGCAGGTGCTGGTGGATGTTCAGGTATCTTGGGCATAAAGAAATCTTCGTGCTGAATGGAGGCTTTAAAGCATGGAAGGAAGAGGGTAATGATACAGAGACGTCCATTCCTGACTATGACACGAAAAGTTATACTCCGTCTTTCAATGAAGAATTGCTTGCATCCTTAGAAGAAGTGGAACGGATATCTGATGGGGAAATTCCAGGTACCTTACTTGATTCCCGCAGTGTGGAGCGTTATTTGGGTAAAGAAGAGCCGATTGACCGGATACCGGGTCATATTCCGGGAGCAGTCAATATTCCCTGGACAGAGGGAGTGAAGAGAGGTTACTTCCTGGATGAAGCCAATGACCGGCGCTTTGAAAAACTGGACAGAAATAAGCCCATCGTTGTTTATTGCGGGTCGGGAGTGACTGCCACCCCAAATGTCCTCGCATTATTGGAAGCGGGATTCAACGATGTCAAGTTGTATGCCGGCAGCTACAGCGATTGGGTCTCCTATGAGCATCATAAAGTGGAAACAAAGAAGACGAGCCTGTGAAAGCAGGCTTGTTTTCTTGTTGTCCAGCTGCGGGGCTTAGAGGCACATGACATAAGCCAAACCAGCCAAGAAGGCAAAGAACGCCTTCCCGTCCGGTTCGTCTTATGCCACACGCCTCTGAGCAAAGCCCCTCCGCATTTCTTATTGTCCAGCTACGGCGGCTAGAGACTCGAGGTCATAAGCCAAGAACCCCAAAAAGGCAAAAAACGCCTTTCCGGTGTTCTTGTCTTATGCTTGTCGTCTCTGGACGAGCCCCCTTCGCTTTTCTTTTTTCCAATGGGCTGAGGGTTGAAATATGTTATACTTTTATTGGATTGTATAGTTGAAGAAACCGTGAGACCAGCGGACAAAATAGATAGAGTCAGGAGTGTATGTGATGAAAAGAGATGAACACTTATTATTGATTGATGGCATGGCGCTTTTATTCCGTTCGTTTTTTGCAACAGCGGTGACCGGTCAGTTCATGATGAATTCAAAAGGACTTCCGACCAACGGTGTACAGGGGTTTATGAAACATCTACTGATGGCTGCAGATCATGTGAACCCGACCCACATCCTGGTATGCTGGGACATGGGAAGCAAAACATTCCGAAACGAGGTATATACTGACTACAAGGCCAATCGTAATGCCCCTCCGGTAGAGCTCATCCCTCAATTTGATCTGGCCAAGGAAGTGGCGGAAGGCTTCAACCTTGCAAACGTCGGGGTTCCCGGTTATGAAGCGGACGACTGCATCGGTACTCTTGCAAAGGCACATCATAAGGAACGCAGGGTGACTGTGCTGAGCGGTGATCAAGATCTGCTTCAACTGCTTGATGAAGGAATCGAAATCATGCTCTTGAAAAAAGGGTTTGGAAATTATCAAACCTACACGAAGGAGCTGTTCGTAGAAGAGCGGGGGATAACACCAGAGCAATTCATAGATGTTAAAGCGCTGATGGGAGACTCCAGTGACGGATATCCGGGTGTGAAAGGCATAGGAGAAAAAACAGCCATTAAACTCATTCAGGAGCACAATGACATTTCAGGGATATTAAATAATCTGGATAAGCTGACACCTTCCCAGCGCAAGAAAATTGAAAGTGATCTGGATATGCTCCATATATCAAGGAAGCTGGCCGAGATACATTGTGAGGTCCCGCTGCCGCTGACAATAGAAAATGCCGTTTGGAGCCGCGTCCCGCATACTTCACTCTCCTATATAGAAGAACTTGAATTGAAAGTGCTTAGAAGATTCTTATTGAGCGCGGAGTCATTGATCGCAACAAGCTAAACAATCAAAAAGTCAGGTTTTAGGCAGCCTGACTTTTTTCATTGATCTTATTTTCTGTTCAGCTTTTTTGCTGCATTTTCTAATTTGCTTTTTGGTTCCCCGGCGAATTCCGTATCGGAAGCATAGCCCTGGGGATTTACACTGGATGCAGTATTTCCTTTATTCTTATTGTTGTTTTTGCTCATTTTTTCTCCTCCTGAGATCATGTTGATTACTTGATTATTTTGCGTTTTGTTCCTTAAATTATCCCATGCAAACATGAAATTTAGGACAGACTAAGGGAAAGGGAGGTGTGTATAGCGATGAATAAAGGTGTACTGACAGCCTTACTGAGCATTATGCTCGCACAGGGATTCAAGATTCCCCTCCATTATATGAAAAGGAAAGAATGGAAACCGGAATTGTTTTTTCAAACAGGGGGTATGCCCAGCTCCCACAGTGCCGGGGTCGCTTCACTAACCACTTTCATTGCATTGAAAAAAGGAGTGAAAACGATAGATTTCGCTCTCTCCTTCATCTTTGGACTGATTGTCATGTACGATGCCCAGGGTATTAGACGGCAGACCGGAGAATTGACGTTGAAAGTGAACAGTCTGGATGAACTGGTCAGAAAAGCGCACGAAAAAGAATCAGTGGAGTTTG
This sequence comes from Bacillus sp. BKU_1, assembly GCA_051294195.1. Taxonomy (GTDB): domain Bacteria; phylum Bacillota; class Bacilli; order Bacillales; family Bacillaceae_B; genus Rossellomorea. The sequence continues at coordinate 2,020,344 of CP193985.1, forward strand.
AAGAAAAGAAGCCAAAGCGACTGAAAGAAATGCTTGGCCATCAGCCTCAGGAAGTTGTCGGAGGTGCCATCCTGGGTTTAATGATGGGGGCTTTGGGTTTTCTTCTGTCAAAAAAAGATAGGCAGAGAAAAAGATTTTTTGTAAGATGAAAGAAGACAACGCTGTGATTAGGGTGAGGGGACAAGTGAAAAAAACAACAGAAGATTTTCTCATTGATTTGGAAAACAGGGGATTTAAATTCCAGGAAGATGCAATCGGTTTTATTTATTTCGGCAAGAAATATACAGATGCACCGGATGAGCTGGTCAACATTGCAATTGAAATCACGCTGAAGGCACAAAAAAAGTTTGATTCAAGCTTTTATATGTCTATATTGGAACGCCTGCATTCACAAAAGATAACTTCCAGGAAAGAAGCCCTGAAATGGATGGTTCATCAAGGACTTGCTTGAGAATTAAGCAGGGACTTGCTTAAAAGATATGCAAGTATTTGCATTAAAAATTCGCAACGGCATTTCATAGCAAAATATCGCGGGTGTGTCTCATGAACTAAGCAAGAATACAAAATAAAAAGGAGTGCCATAAGGTAACAGGTTCGGTTTTAAAGTGCAAAATTTGAATTAGCAGTGCTTTTCGCACAGTGATTTTCAGGAGAATCAGTAGACACTTCAGCAGTGAAATTAACACGTGAAAAAGCTCGGAGCCATTATGCTTCGAGCCTGTTTTTATTAATTCTTTATTAAAGATCCGCACCCTTATGTTGAATAAGGAGAGCCGTTTCCTTGGCGTTTGGAAATTAGCGGAAGAATCCCCTTTAAATTGGAAAATGCGGCTATTTCACCAATATTAGCCGGAGTTTTTCCGCTTATTAAAAAATATCCGCTAAATATTGTTCCATATTTAGCAGTTAAGAGGAAATTCTCCGCTTATATCAGCGTTTTAACTCTCCTCCAGCTACCTTAGCCGGAGTTTCTCCGCTTATAAATCTTCCGCCAAAATAGGATCATCTAAGCAGTATGCGTCATTGCTAGTTTACTTTAACAATCATCATATCCCCAATATCTAAAAACGGCCTGATTAAAAAAACTGCTCCGTTAAATAAGTCTCCCTGCCAATATAACAAAACGATCCAAAAATCTGTCTGCCATTTTTGTTATACCAATTCGCACAGCCATTTTACTAACATCCGCACGCTGACAATATCTTCTGTCACCTTGCTGAAAGAAGTGAGAATTCGGGTGCTAAAGCCTTATAATCTCATTAAAAACCTTGATATATCAACAAAAAGAAGCAGTCCAATTCAGTTACGAATTGGACTGCTAATATACGGGCGAATCCAGTTCTTGTACCCCAAAACAGAACCCGTTAGCCATAAGGCCTCCTTTTTGCGTTCGATGAATCATCATCCATTTAAGTGAATGGCTTTCCTTGCAAGTTCATCAGCCATTTTGTTTTCTTTACTCGGGATCCATTTGATGAAAAACAACGGCATCTGATCTGCCAGCCGCAGAATATCCAGCAGCATCGATTTGTATAATGGTCCTTTGACAAATTCTTTTTCAACGGCATGTACCAACGCCTGTGAATCACTGCGGATCCATACTGTTTCCGCATTATTTTCAATACAGATTTCCAGGGCTTTCTTGCAGGCAGTGAATTCTGCCAGGTGATTATCCATATCCCCGAGTGGTAATGAAAAATGCTGAACCTGTCCATTCTGTTTAATGACTATGCCGGCACCGCTAGGGCCTGGATTACCAGCACTTGCTCCGTCTATATTCACTTCAAACATCAGGGAGTCACTCCTTCGAAATAAAAATTAATTGATATCTTTCGGGAATCGTTTGGCAATATAACCAAAGGGTGTATCCAGTATAGAAATCAACCATTTCAATAAATAGGTTGTAATGAATATCTCCAGCCAGATATCGAACGGGAACGTGCCAATGAAAGCAATACTGGTAAATACGAGAGTATCCAATAATTGACTGATCATGGTGCTTCCATTATTGCGTATCCAAAATTGCCTGTCGCCAGGAAACTTTTTCTTTAAATAGGAGAAGATATATACATCCGTAAATTGGCTCACCAGGTATGCGGCAAGACTCCCGGCTGCAATTCTCGGTATCAGGCCGAAGATGGTGGACAGGGCTCCCTGTGCAATATCTTCCGGGTGGGGTTGAAATATAAGGGCCATTTGCATAATAATAGTCATAATGATCAACGTGAAGAAGCCGAGCCAAACTGCTTTTTGTGCTTCTTTCTTTCCATAGCGCTCATTTAAAATGTCAGTCACAAGGAAAGCAGAACCATACATGGCATTACCCAGCGTGGCAGTGAGACCGAATATCTCGATCGTTTTAACGACTTGAAGATTGGCAAGTATGGTTGAAAGGCCGATCCAGACAAATAATCCGGTACGCCCGAACATTCTATACATAATCAATAGCAGGGAAAATGTAATAATAACAAATAAAAGACCAAACCAGATATTAAACATGGGACTCCTCCTCTTTACAAACAATACTCTACATTATACAAATAAAAGAAACATTGAACAATATCAGACTCACACAGAAGAGAGTGATCAGGTTGAAGATGAAGCTGAAGTACAAATATGCAAGTAAAACAGCCACTGATATATGGTTTGAATCCACATGGTTCCCGAGGAAGGAAACCATGATCCATGTGGATGACTTAATGAAGACGGGGAGGGTAACGGACCTCGAAATCATCGATGAAATGGAAAATTCGTGGACAAGAAAAGAATTCATCAAACTAAATCAGGAATTGGACAAAGAGCCCCAAAACATCACGGTCTACTTTGATGGCGGCTTTGATAAAAATGAAACACTTTCGGGCATCGGCATGGTCGTTTATTATGAGAAAGGCGATGAACGATTCAGGATTCGCAAAAACGGGAAACTTGAAGAATTGGAAAATAATAATGAAGCCGAATATGCTGCTCTCCATAATGCCCTTCTTCTTCTTGAAGAGATAGGGGTAAGAAATGCACCCTGTACAATAAAGGGGGATTCGCAGGTTGTACTGAAGCAGCTTGAAGGGGACTGGCCATGCTTTGACGACGCGTTAAACAGTTGGCTCGACCGGATAGAAGGCCAGATTGAAAAGCTGAACTTGAAGGTTACAATAGATGTCTTGAACCGCAATGATAACAAAGAGGCGGATAAACTTGCCAATCAGGCTTTATTGGGTAAGCAGGTACACAGTCATAAAAGGATAGAATAATTTCAATCACTAAAATATATTCTATAAATAAAACAAAACGTTAGATGGTAAATGTCTAGGAGTGATGGTATGGACCGCAGACAAGCAGTTGATAAAGTGGATGAACTGATTGACACCTATTGCAGAGACTGCCTGCTAAAAGCATATTTCCGCAAAGAATCCGGAAAAGCTCGTGCACATCGATTTTGTATAAAGGAATGTACAGTAGGGCAAGAGATCAGGCACTACGGTGAAAAATTACAGTGAAAAATCACCGATAGAAAAGGAAAAGCGGACGATTTAAAAACCGTCCGCTTTTTTAGCATATATGAGTGATTATAATTTGACTACGTTAGCAGCTTGAGGTCCGCGGTTGCCTTCAACAATTTCGAAAGAAACTTCTTGACCTTCTTCTAAAGATTTGAAACCTTCGCCTTGGATTGCTGAGAAATGTACGAATACATCGTCTCCGCCTTCTACTTCAATAAAGCCGAAACCTTTTTCGTTATTGAACCATTTTACTTTACCATTTTGCATATTCTTCTAATCCTCCTAAATCAATCAAGCACTTGTGGTGCTCATGGAAAATATTTATCATGAAATGTTGATTTTCACTGCTGAAGCAGTGAAAATCGTTCCACTTCAATGATGTCTTTACTATACAATATGAGGATTTTAGAGTCAACATCCCGCAAATGCATTTTGAAGAAATTTTTAAAAAACGTAACTGGATGGGCTCGGACTGCCATCTTAAATGGCCCCATACTCCCGCAGTATCTGATTCCAATTTCCCGCAGGGGGCTGCAGGACTGCTTGCTGAATGGAGTATCCGGGTTGTATTCAATCTGTTCTTATAGTAAACTTTTATTGATATTTATGGGAAGTTGGAGGGTGCAGAATGCCTACACCAAGCATGGAAGACTATTTGGAACAAATTTATATGTTAATCGAAAATAAAGGGTACGCGAGAGTATCGGACATTGCTGAAGCCTTGACCGTACACCCTTCATCGGTGACGAAAATGGTGCAGAAATTAGATAAAGATGACTACCTGATTTATGAAAAATATCGTGGGCTCGTACTGACTCCAAAAGGAAACAAAATAGGAAAACGCTTGGTTTACAGGCATGAACTGCTTGAGCAATTCCTTAGGGTGATCGGTGTCAAGGAAGAACATATATATGAAGACGTAGAAGGCATCGAACATCATCTCAGCTGGGATTCAATAGACAGGATCGGTGACTTGGTCCAATTTTTCGAAGAAGAAGAGAAAAGGCTTCAAGACTTGAGGGACGTACAAAGCCGAAGTGAATAAGAAAGTACCCGCGGCAAAAGGCTTTCAAAATGAAATGTAAATGATGAACGATAAAAAGGGCTGTCTGATGATAAATCAGGTGCAGCCCTTTTACATATTCATGTTTACTAAAAGATTGTCGGATATTCGTCAAATCCTTTGTTTGCTGTGTCCGATGAGTAGATTTCGTACTCTCCCCATTCATTTTCATGAAGTTCGACACCGTGAAGAAGTCCTTCTGCAGCTTCCAGTACGGCTTTTTGATAAGAAATGATCCTTCCATCCGAGGTTTGAAAACTTATGATGTCCCCGTGGTAATTGCGCTGGACTTTCGTGATTTCCTCCATCTTCTGTCCCCCTTCCTCCATCGTTTTCAGTAGTAGTATCGTCAAATCTGAACCAATTCATAAGGGAGAGGCTCTTAATTGATTTAATAAAATAGGGAAAAAAGAAGGATATTCACCCTCATAATAAGAAATAGAGTAAGAGAATAAACAGACTGAGGTGTGAAAATGGGTAAATCTGAATGGCATGCAAATGCCAAAACGCGTTGGGATGAAAATGCTGATAATTGGCACTCAAGGAGCAGGGATAACTGGACGAATGGTAGCAGGAAAAGTGTAATCCCGTTCTTTCTTAAAACAGTTGAGAGAGGGAGGAAAGTCGGTGACCTTGGATGCGGGGACGGATACGGATCCCATCTGCTTAACCAGAATGGATACAAGGTGACAGGGATGGATTTTTCTGAAAATATGGTGGGAATTGCACGAAGGCTGGAACGTGAAGATCTGGATTTTGTGCAGGGAGACCTGGCCTCCCTTCCCTTCAAGGAAAATGAATTTGATGCAGTCATGGCCATCAATTCAATTGAATGGACGGCATCTCCTGTTCTTGCGCTTGATGAACTTGAAAGAGTAACAGACAAGGAAGGGTTCATTTGCATCGGACTGCTGGGACCTACCGCACACCCAAGGGAAAATTCCTTTCCTCGTCTCCGCGGCGAAGAAGCGATATGCAACACAATGATGCCCTGGGAACTGGAAAGACTTGCTGAACAAAAAGGCTGGAAAAAGATCGATGAAGAATGGGTATATAAAAAAGGTGTCGATGCAAGCTTGACGGAATCCCTTTCAAATGAATTAAGGCAGGCACTCACTTTCATGACGCTGTTCATGTTTAAACGTACATCTTCATGATGTGGTGATTTTTTTAGTGCATACTAAGGTAGCGGATATACCGGTATTGTAATCGTAAGCGGAATGAATACAAATGTTATATAAAAGGTGGATACGATGACTTTGACAACGAAGAAATTGAAATCAGATATTGAAATTGCACAGGACTCCGATCTCCAGCCGATCCTTGAAGTCGCCCGGAAAATGGGTCTGGAGGAAGAAGATCTGGAGATGTACGGGAAGTATAAAGGTAAAGTCACTTTTGATGCCATACATAATATGAACAAACTAAAGGACGGGAAGTTAATATTGGTCACTTCCATCAACCCGACCCCTGCCGGTGAAGGGAAATCGACAGTTACGGTCGGGCTGGGGGATGCTCTCAATCAGTTGGATAAAAAGGCGATGATCGCCATGAGGGAACCTTCTTTGGGACCGGTCATGGGTATGAAAGGAGGCGCGACAGGCGGAGGGTATGCACAGGTCCTTCCAATGGATGAGATCAACCTGCATTTTACGGGTGATATCCACAGTATCACAACCGCCAATAATGCACTTGCGGCAATAATCGATAACCATATACACCAAGGGAATGAGTTGAATATCGATCCGAGGAGAATCGTGTGGAAACGTGCCCTTGATATGAATGACCGCGCTCTAAGGAATATTGTAATTGGACTCGGGGGACCCGTTCAGGGTGTACCGAGAGAAGATGGGTTCGATATCACCGTGGCTTCCGAAATCATGGCTGTGTTATGCCTTTCCAAAAATCTCGATGAATTGAAAACGAGATTGGGCAAGATGGTTGTGGCCTATGATCTGAACAAAATACCGGTCACTGTCAAAGACCTGCAGGTGGAGGGGGCACTGACATTATTACTGAAGGACGCACTTAAACCTAATCTGGTGCAGACAATCGAGCATACGCCTGCACTTATCCACGGCGGGCCGTTTGCAAATATCGCCCATGGATGCAACAGTGTCATTGCCACCAGGACTGCTTTGAAACTGGCGGATTATGTAGTGACCGAATCAGGGTTCGGTGCAGACCTCGGTGCGGAGAAATTCCTTAATATCAAGACGCGTGCAGCAGGCATCTCCCCTGATGCAGTGGTGCTTGTGGCTACAATCCGTGCCTTGAAAATGCACGGCGGCCAAAATAAGGAAGATTTGAAGTCTGAAAATCTCGAAGCCTTGAGCCGGGGGCTTTCCAACTTGAAAAAACATATGGAAACCCTTGATGAGTTCAATGTTTCATATGTGATAGCGATCAATCGGTTTGTTTCAGATACGGAAAGGGAGCTCGCGGCACTGAATGTGTGGTGTGAGACAGAAGGAGTGCCTGTATCCCTGACTGATGTATGGGCAGAAGGGGGCAGCGGGGGAATTGACCTGGCTGAAAAAGTATTATCCGTTATTGAACATAATGATAAGGAATTCACTCCCCTCTATTCATTGACCGACTCACTTCAAAACAAGATTGAGTGTATAGCCGGAAAAGTATACGGAGCCGGAGAAGTGGATTTCTCTGTGAAAGCTAAAAAGCAGCTTGAAGAATTTGAAAAAAACGGCTGGGGTAATCTGCCTGTATGTATGGCGAAGACTCAATATTCCTTATCGGACGACCCGGGCAGGCTTGGGCGGCCTGAGGATTTCACGATAACGATCAGGGAGTTGAAACCGAAGATCGGTGCAGGGTTCATCGTTGCATTGACGGGTGAAGTCATGACGATGCCCGGTCTGCCAAAACAGCCGGCTGCCCTGAAAATGGATGTTGATGAGAACGGAAAAGCCACGGGGCTTTTCTGATTATATAGAATGTGCGGGGAGGAGGCGGCAGTATGTTTGATCCCACGGCTTTTGATAACTTAAAGGTGGTAGTGGAAGGGGAAGTGTACGACTTTGATCTGTCTGGGGAGATTATCATCCGCGACCGGAAGGACTTATTCGATTTTGCTCATTACGAACGAACGTATGTCATTCAATATTCCCTGCCTGACATGACAAGTTTCATTACTCTTGAACTCAGGGCGGATATGGGGCATTTTTTAGCTGAGAGAAATGGCATCCGCTCAAAGAACAAGGCGGGGGCGGATATACGGCTCATTTATTCCGGAAATGAAGAAATGCATGAACATAAAGCTGAACTGGAGTCTGCATGGGGGACGGATAAAGAATGGGAATGGATTGATGTCCACTCTTCCGCCCGGCCATTGAAAGTTCAGGGCATTCTCAGTTTTAATAGAGTCATAACAGAAGAAATGGTGGATGATGTTCTCCACATGGTTTCTTTTTCGGTTGAGACGCTTGATATCCTAAAGTGATGTGAAACAAAAAAGGACTGTAACAAAGGGGGCTGTATCGATGAAAATCGCTTGGGTGACCGATAGTACTGCTTATATAGAAGATCTATCCGTATGTGAGGAACATGATGTGTTTGTTGTGCCGATGAATATACTTATCGGCGGGAAAGAGTATAAGGACGGGATCGAGTTATCTCCGCAAGAGCTTTTTGAGATATTAAATGAAGAAGGGGCTGAGGTGAAAACATCACAGCCTTCCATAGGGACGTTCAAGGAATTATATGAGCAGCTTTCGGACAGATATGATCATATTTTTTCCATCCACGTCTCCTCTCACTTCAGCGGTACGATGTCCTCTGCTCATCAGGCGGCTGAATTGCTGAAAGACACCGTTCCTTTCATTACATGCATCGATTCAAAGACGCTGACATACCCATTGACAGAGCTGATTGAATATGGGCAGGCACTGCATAGGGAAGGGGCTTCCATAGAAGGTATCAAGGAATCAATTGAAGAAAAAGTTAAGACCCGGGAAGTGTATGTCATGGTGGGAAGTCTTGAACAACTCCATAAGAGCGGAAGGATGAACGGTTTATCCTTCTTCCTTGGAAGTATGTTAAAGATCAAACCCATCCTTGCGATTTCAGACGGGAAACTGGAAGTGAAAGAAAAAGTCAGGAATATCAATAAAGGCCTGGATAGGATGAAGAGCCTGCTCGGAGACGCCATACAGCATAAGAACATCAGGAAAGTATCCATTCTGCACGGCTTGAATCACGATGAGGCACTTGAATGGATGAAAGAACTTAAAGCCAGTCACCCGCAGATTGAATTCGGGGCGTACCCGCTGGGTGCGGTCATCGATGTTCATGCAGGAGCCAACACGATAGGGATCAGCTGGTCGGAAGAAAAAAACCGATAATATAAAAATGGAGATGATGCATGAGTGCAAAGCTTATATGTCATCTCTTTAATCGTTACGATCCGTTTTTTGTTACAATAGGAAAGAAAGGTGATGATGATGTGGGCCGGGACGAAATAGGTAAGCTAATCCAAGCATTAAAGAGAGAATTCAAAGATGAATCTTCAGGACATGACTGGCATCATCTTGAACGTGTGAGAAAAAATACCCTGCTCATTGCAGAACGGGAAAAAATAACAGATACATATATCATTGAATTGGCCGCCCTGCTTCACGATGTTCCTGATGATAAGCTTAATTCTTCAGAGGAAGAAGGGAAGAAAAAGCTTGATGGATACGCAGCCATGCTCTCTTTAAAAGAAGAAGAGAAGGAAGAGCTGTACGATATCATTTTCTCGATCTCCTACAAAGGCGGGAATGAAAAACCGCTGACTTCCATAAAGTCGATGATTGTAAGGGACGCCGACAGATTGGACGCCATTGGGGCGATCGGCATCGCAAGGACATTTGCATATGGCGGGAAAAAAGGCCAGATATTATATGATCCCGATATAGAAGAAAGGTCCGTGATGACCCTTCAGGAATACCGGACGGGAAAAAGTTCGGGCATCCATCATTTTTACGAGAAATTATTAAAATTGAAAAACTTGATGTGCACGGAAACCGGGAAGGCCCTTGCTGAAGATCGCCATGACTTTATGCTCCACTTCCTGAAGCAATTCAACAAAGAATGGAATGGTCAAGAATGAGAATGTTAACAGCCGAGAACCTGTCAAAATCCTACGGAGAGAAAACGTTATTTGACAGTATCTCGTTTTCTATCATTGAAAAGGAAAGAGTCGGCCTGATCGGTGTCAACGGAACAGGTAAATCAAGTCTTCTCAAGTTGATAGCCGGGATTGAAGAATATGATTCAGGTGAAATTACATCACCGGGAGATTATCATATTGCTTATTTGCCTCAGGAACCAGATATAGACGGGGATTTGAGTGTCATTGGCCAGGTTTTCAGCGGAGAGGCAAAAATGATCAAAGCCATGCGGGAATATGAAACCGCATTGCTGGAAATGGAACATGACCCTGAGAGCCATACTTTGCAGGAGCGGTTATTTGAAGCACAAAAGAGGATGGATATGCTCCATGCATGGGAGGCAAATGCCAATGCAAAGGCAATACTCACCAAATTGGGCATTTATGATTTTTCAAAGAAAATGAGCGAACTGTCGGGAGGCCAAAAGAAAAGAGTCGCACTCGCAGGTGTGCTGATCGAGACACCCGATCTTCTCATACTGGATGAACCTACAAATCATCTCGACTTTCAATCCATTAAATGGCTGGAAGATTACTTATCAAAATATAAAGGCTCAGTAATGCTCGTGACGCATGACCGGTATTTCCTTGATCGTGTCACAAACAGGACGTTCGAATTGGACGGAGGCAAACTTTATTCTTATACCGGGAATTATGCTTCCTTCATAGAAGCGAAAGCGACAAGGCAGGAAAACGAACGGCTTATTTCCGAGAAGCAGCAAAACCTGTACCACCGTGAACTACAATGGATGAGAAGGGGTGCTAAAGCAAGGACCACAAAGCAGAAAGCAAGAATCCAGCGTTTCGAAAATCTGCAGGATAATATGTCGTCAGGCCCCGACAATGCACAAGTGGAGATAGCAATCGGCGGGAACCGCCTCGGCAAGCAGGTATTCGAATTGAAGCAGGCAGCGAAAACCTTTGATGACAAGGTGATTTTGAAAGACTTCAATTACTTAATCAAGCCCGGGGACAGAATCGGGATCGTCGGCAAGAACGGTAGCGGAAAGTCCACTTTTCTTAACATTCTCTCGGGTAATGACGCCTTGGATACAGGAGAATTGATAACAGGTCAAACCGTTAAAATAGCATACTATACCCAGGGGCATGAAGAATTGGATGAAAACATGCGGATGATTGAATATATCCGGGAAGCCGGGGAATTCATCACCACAGATAAGGGGGAAAGGATCTCAGTCACCTCCATGCTTGAGCGTTTTCTTTTCCCGATGAGTACACACGGTACACTTATCCGCAAGCTTTCCGGGGGGGAGAAGCGGAGGCTGTTTCTCCTGAAATTACTGATGGAAAAGCCGAATGTCCTCCTGCTCGATGAACCTACCAACGACCTGGATACAGAAACGCTGACGGTCCTTGAAGACTATATAAATGATTTTTCCGGCGTCGTAGTGACTGTATCTCATGATCGGTATTTCCTGGACAAAACGGCCGGCCAATTGCTCATCTTTAACGGGGAAGGGAACATCGGCACCTACTTTGGGGAGTATACAGAGTACTTAGAGGAAGCCGAAGCAGAAGTGAGGAAGTCGGCATCAGAAGAGAAAAAACAGGACCCTGCACCAAAGGTGACCGATCAGCAGCCGGAGAAGGATAAAAAAAGGCTGTCCTATATGGAAAAACGTGAATGGGATGAAATTGAAGGGAAAATTGCTTCCATTGAAGAGAAACTTGAAAGCGTACAGGAAGAACTTGCACATGCAGGCAGCAATTTTGAGCGGGCACAGGAATTGATGAATGAAAGCCAGCAATTGAACGACGAGCTGGAGCACTTGATTGAAAGATGGAGTTATCTCTCTGACTATGCTGAATAAGCGCTTTGTTTTTTACAGAATATCAACTATGTTATGATGAAATAAAATAGAGATGGCAGAAAGGTGATTAATCGTGAAAATCGTATCGATTGAACCCACTCCCAGCCCGAATACGTTGAAGATTCTCCTGGATAGGGAACTTGAAGCTGGGAAAAGTAATAATTACAAAAAAGATCAGGCCGAGGGTGCACCTTCGATTATCAAAGACATCCTTTTTATAGAAGGTATCAAGGGAGTATATCATGTGGCAGACTTCCTTGCTGTTGAGAGAAATGCGAAATTCGATTGGCAGGAGCTCCTCCCGAAGGTGAGAAGAGCATTCGGTGAAGAGGCTGACGGGGAATCGGCCGAATCCCGGATGGAAGAGCATTTTGGTGAAGTGAATGTCTCCGTGCAGATGTTTAAAGGCATCCCCATGCAGGTGAAGGTAACAGATGGAGAAACGGAGAAACGATTTTCACTTCCTGAGCAGTTTATGAAAGCATTGGCAGATGCCCAGCAGGACGGGGACAATGTTGTGTTGCTCCGGAAGTGGAAGGAGCATGGTGTAAGGTATGGCGAGCTTGATGATATCGGAAGCGATGTTGTGGAAGAATTGACTGCTGCATATCCAGTTTCAAGACTGGAAAGCCTTGCAGAACAGGCAGTCGAATCAAGGTCTGAAGTACAGCCCGTCCGCCGGAATAAACACAAAATCACACTGGAGGACCTGGGTGCGCCGGATTGGCAAACCAGGTATCAAAGGCTTGAAGAGATGGATGATCCTTCGCTGGAAGATCTTCCTGTCCTTGAAAAGGCACTTGAGGATGAGAAAGTGTCGATCCGGCGTTTGGCTGTTGTATATTTGGGGATGATCGAGGACGAGCGGGTATTGCCTTATTTATACAGGGGCCTTGAGGATAAATCCGTTTCGGTCCGCCGTACTGCAGGTGACTGTTTATCTGACCTCGGCTTTAAGCAGGCAATGCCGCAGATGGTGGATGCCTTGAAAGATAAGAGTAAATTGGTGAGATGGCGTGCTGCTATGTTTCTTTACGAAGAAGGCGATGAATCAGCACTTCCTGGTTTAAAAGCAGTAGAAGATGACCCGGAATTCGAAGTGAAGCTGCAAGCGAAAATGGCGATCGAACGCATTGAAGGCGGAGAAGAAGCCAAAGGTTCCGTTTGGAAACAAATGACCGAAGCACGTATGCAGGATTGATAGAAGTTCTGGATTAAAAATATATTGGGGGAATGTATACATGTCAATGGCTTATGAAGAGTACATGAGACAACTGGTGAAACCTATGAGGCAGGAACTTGTACAGGCAGGTTTCAAGGAGCTCGGCGATGAAGAGGCTGTTGAGCAGTTTATGGAGAATGCAGTAGGAACCACACTGGTAGTTGTGAATTCAGTCTGCGGATGTGCAGCGGGACTTGCAAGACCCGCGGCCACACAGTCCCTCATGAATCATGAAAAAGCTCCCGATCAGCTTGTGACAGTATTTGCCGGCCAGGATAAGGAAGCAACGATGAAGATGCGGGAATATTTTGAGGGATATGAACCTTCATCACCCTCTATGGCATTGCTGAAGGGGAAAGAAGTGGTTCATTTCATTCCAAGAGAAGAAATAGAAGATCATGATATCGAAGACATCATATCAAACTTAACCGATGCATTCGATAAATACTGCTGAGGAATACACGGGGAACTCCACATGGGTTCCCCCTTTCTGTGTTATCATTTACTGAAAATGAATCATAAAGGAGATTACCGAATTGTTTGTAACAACATGCGGGAGAGCAAATGAGAAAGTCATCGGAAAGGCGCTTGAAATCGCCTCCGATTTGAAGATTCCATACATTGAGCGCGGGAAAAAATCACTGATCCATCATATGGGCAGACTGGGCGGGAACTGTGTGGTTGCCGGGAAGGAGCGCCTGGAGCTTCATGAGAGGGAAAAGAGTGGAGAACCCTTCTTCTTTCATCCTAACTCGGCATCGTTCCGGATCAAGAGATTAATGAGGGGTGAAAGGGATCCCCTTGTGGAAGCGGCACGTCTTGAGGAAGGGATGAGTTTCCTTGATTGTACACTTGGGCTTGCTTCAGACAGTATCATCGCAAGTCATATAACCGGACCTGAGGGAATGGTGAAAGGGATGGAGGCAAATGAGTATATCGCCTATATCATTTCTGAAGGATTGAAAAACTGGGTATCCCCCCTTGAGGAACTGAACGAAGCGATGAAAAGAGTAGAAGTCTGTTATGGGAAATTCCAAGAAAAATTGATCGACTGCAGGGACAAATCGATGGATGTGGTCTATTTTGATCCTATGTTCGAGGAAGCACTCACCGATTCAACAGGCATCAACCCGATCAGGAACTGGGCAGCTTATACACCATTGACGGCAGAAGTGATTGAAGAGGCAAAGCGTGTTGCCCGTAAAAGAATCGTCATGAAGAACCACTACCAGTCACCACTTTTCGAGCAGCACGGATTCCAAGTCTTCAAAAGACCCTCAGCCAAATTCCACTTTGGAGTCATTGAGCTGTAATATGCTTTTTACTAGGTATTATTGGATAGGTGAGTTAAATAAAATGAAAGAACATTGTTGGAAATACTGAGTGGATTGGAGCGGAAGGCATTTGACTCCGACGGGGGATAGAGGAAAAGTCGAGACTTGTCCAGCTCCAGGGCTTAGAGGCACCTGTCATAAGTCAAACCGGCCAAGAAGGCAAAGAACGCTTTCGTGACCGATTCGCCTTATGCTTGTCGCCTCTGAACGAGCCGCCTCCGCTTTTCTAACCCGCAGGCGGAACGCCGAGGAGGCTCGACTTCCTCCCCGGGGAATCTTATGCCTGCAGCGGAAAGGAACGGACGCTATAATACTTCGAAAGATTTTAATGCACAAAAACAAAAAGACAGGCGGTCAACCATTGCCTGTCTGCCTTTTCACATCAGTCAGTGAAACTAAGAACCACAAAATACCCCAATAACAATAAATAACCTATATTAATCATAATTCCAGTATCCATTCTAGTGCTCCTCCTTACGAAATATCCTCATTAATATACTACCACAGAAATATTTTTATATCCTACAAAAAAATGAAACCTTTTTCACTTTTTAAACGTAAAAAATAGTATAATAATAGAAGCAATACGCAGGAAGGGACGTTATCTATGTCAACTTGGCTCAAAAAGTCGTTTTTTGTTCTAATATCGATCCTTACATTTGGACTGGTCTCACCCTCGCAGGCATTCCTGAATGAGGAAGGTCATGCACTCGCCAAAACCAGTGGAAAACCATCCTCGGTTGAAAGCTCGGAAGAAGAAGTCCATCAAGAAGAAACGGTTCTGACAAGAGAAGATTTTATGGACCAGATGATGGAGAAGGCAGAGGAAAATTCATACTTGAAATTCGGAGCTAAGATTAAGCCATCGATTGAAGATGAATTCAGGAGCGTTATCCTTCCAAAGATGGAAAGCGCAATCGAACTGACCGCTTCACAGTATGAAGAAGATTTATCATACCTCGTCATCTCAGAAGTTCCTCATTATGCTAAAACAGAGAAAATCTTTCACATTTACGATAACAGATCGGGAGAAGATGTCATCCGTTTTCACGTAAGAAAAGATCATCCTCCCAAAGACGGCTATTATTTCAATTTCCACTACCATACGGTACATGATGATTTTCAGACCCACCATGACCTGGGGAGCATCTATTGGGATAAAAACACTCCACCGCAATGGATGAGTATTTCATAAAGAAAATTGTACATAAAGAGGCTCGTATAAAAGAATCTTTGCCTAAGTAAACCCGGACTAGTTTGCCTATTCAATGGCTGATTAGTTCGGGCTTTTTGTTACCTGTGATTCAAGTTATATCACGGAAAGCACAAAATCGTCTCCATCAAAAGCATTACCACCTTATTGCACGTGGCAAAAATTCCGGAAAAGCGATTACGGTGGCAGCTAGAGAGTTAGCCAGTTTTATTTGGGTCGTTATGCAGTAAGCTGAAGGTTCTCCAAACGCCTAATGATTGATGATTTGTTTTGAAATCATAGAAAATGAAAATCGAAATTTAATAGAAGCCTGAGAAAAGGGCTCGAAGGCAAAGAGTAAAACCGG
This sequence comes from Bacillus sp. BKU_1, assembly GCA_051294195.1. Lineage (GTDB taxonomy): Bacteria > Bacillota > Bacilli > Bacillales > Bacillaceae_B > Rossellomorea. Next base: position 2,036,021 of record CP193985.1, read on the forward strand.
AAAAGTAAATCCACGTTCCTAGTTAGTGGACCAGACCTTTATACGGAAAGATAAAATGTAAAAACCCACGAATATCAGAGTGCTAACCGCAATAGAGATTTTTGCCTTCGTGCCGTGTTCTTACCTTCTATTCCATCATACAAAAAGTAGGAACAAGAAGAACTATAATAAGTTTCAATCCATTTATTCATAATGGGAATATGTAAACTTATCCATATTCAATGCCGTTTTCCAGCGATTGATTGGAGTGCAAAACGTAGACTCCTGCGGGAAAAGCGTGTTAGGTGAGACCCCGCAGGAGCATCGCGACGAGGAGGCTCACCAACCGCCCGCGGAAAGCGGAGTTTTGCACGGAAATCAATAGCGGCGATAAATGGAATCAAATAAGTTGAGAAGTCAAAAAGAGCTTCTCTACTTAAGGTTCCCTAAAAACGTAACCAAAATCTGTGTGGGTTTTTTGTCCCAGACTTCTTTTTTATTATGGCTAAAAACAGAGATACCTGATAAATTGGAAAGATTCTTTCATAAAAGATCGTTTAATAGTATGGTAGAATAGTAAGTAGAACTGTCGTTAATGGAGGTTCCCTTACATGAAACGTGCAGCCATCATTCTCGTTCTGGTCGTCGCTTCCGTGCTCGTCTGGAAGCAGACACAGGCTAATTACACCGGTATTCTATTAAAGCATTCTTCCGTTAAAACCGCTCTTGAATTAAATTCAGAAGAACAGCTGGAGAACATCGTACTGCTGCCTGAAACTGATTTTGATAAAAGTGAAGTGAGGGACATCATCCGCAGGCTTGATCATATTCCCCGCCGCCTACTCAGTGCAGTCGATAATCAAGAGATAAAGGTTCGTTTGTTTGAAAGTAATTTAACTGATTTCTCTACTACCAGTCACTTAAAAGGCGTGACGCCAAGAGGGTATACCAATAAGGATACGACCTGGGACGACGTTCCCGGGATAGGAGGGTCCAAACTCGTCCTGGTGAAGATCGGACATAGCGAAAAAGGAAAAGGGCATGATTCGGTGAACCTGGAATTACATGAACTTGCCCACAGCATTGATCGATATGTTATCAACGATCTATACGATGATATGGCGTTTACACAAATATGGAAGAAAGAGGCGCCGCTTTTATTTCCTGATCAATCTTACTTCATTGATTATCAGGAAGAGTATTTTGCTGAAACATTTGCTTTATATTTTTTTAGCAAAGATTCAAGGAATCTATTGAAAAGAAAGGCTCCATCTACGTATCGATACTTTAAGTCATTGAGCTGATTGTCAATGAAAGCCCGCAAAATTAAGATAAGCAGAAGGGGACTCCTTCTGCTGTATTTTTTTGCGTTTTACTTTTACTCGAAGATTACTATAAAATAAGGAGATACATAAAAAATTTTCACTGCGAAGAGGAGCGATGATGATGAAACACGGAGAATATGCATATCTGGATATGTGCCGTCATGTACTGGACAACGGCTTCAGAAAAGAGGACCGGACAGGGACCGGAACTCTGTCAGTCTTCGGCTATCAAATGAGGTTTGACTTATCCAAAGGATTTCCGCTTCTGACTACCAAACGGGTGCCTTTCCGGCTGGTGGCAAGTGAATTGCTGTGGTTCATAAAAGGGGATACAAATATCCGTTATTTGCTGCAGCACAATAACAACATCTGGAATGAATGGGCGTTTAAGAACTGGGTGGAGAGCAGTGAGTATTCCGGTCCGGATATGAAGGATTTCGGACTAAGGAGTCAGAATGATGAAGAGTTCAATAACCTGTATCTAAGGGAAATGGAACAATTTAAAGAGCGTATCCTTCATGACGATGAGTTTGCAAAGGAATTTGGTGACCTGGGACCGGTTTACGGCAAGCAATGGAGGGCGTGGGAAACGACTTCAGGCGGGGCAATCGACCAGTTGAAAGACTTGATTGAACAAATAAAGCACAATCCTGACTCAAGACGTTTGATCTTATCCAGCTGGTCGCCTGAATTCGTACCGGTGATGGGACTGCCGCCATGTCATACCTTGTTTCAGTTTTATGTCGCGGATGGTAAATTGAGCTGTCAGCTTTACCAGCGCAGCGGGGATATCTTTCTCGGGATTCCATTTAATATAGCAAGCTATGCACTTTTGACCCACTTGATCGCACATGAATGCGGCCTTTCTGTCGGGGACTTTGTCCATACAATCGGGGATGCGCACATTTATACCAATCATATCGACCAAATCAACACGCAGCTTGACCGTGAACCGAGGGCATTTCCAAAGCTTTCATTGAACAGCAAGGTCAAATCGGTGTTCGATTTTGAAATGGAAGATATCGAACTGGAAGGGTATGATCCGCACCCATCCATTAAAGCACCGGTTGCCGTTTAATGATTGCAGCTCCAATCTTAAATTGGAATTGAAAGGGGATACGACATGATTTCATTTATCGTAGCGATGGACTCAAAATCAGCAATTGGGAAAAACAATGAACTTCCCTGGCACCTGCCGGCTGATCTGGCTTTCTTTAAAAAAACGACGATGGGAAAACCGATCATCATGGGGAGAAAAACTTTTGAATCAATCGGCAGGCCCCTCCCCGGAAGAGAAAATATTGTGATTACAAGAGATGAAGATTATGTGGCCGAGGGATGTAATGTTATACATGACTTAGAGAAGATAACGGAACTTGATGAAGATCAGGATGAAGAAATCTTTGTAATTGGCGGAGCCGAGATTTTTAATGAAATGCTTCCTTATGCAGACCGTCTTTACGTCACCAGAATAGAGGAAGAATTCGAAGGGGACACTTTCTTTCCTCCAGTTAATAAAGAGGAATGGGAACTGAAAAGCAAAGAAAAAGGCCCTAAAGATGACAAAAACCCTTATGATTATTATTTTATGACATACGACCGGAAGTAAAAGAAGAACATAATCAAAAAAGAGGCTGGGGAAAGTGTGTTAGTTTAAATAAAAACCGAACGAATCTGCATAGGTTGCATTCGTTCGGTTTTTTATCTTCTATTTTGCGTTTTATTATTTTTCAGCTCTTTCCAGCGGTTGATTGGAGTGCAAGACGTAGACTCCTACAAGAAAAGCGGAAGGGCTTTGGTCAGAGGCTTATGGCATGTGCCTCTAAGCCCTGGAACTGGACTTTTCCTCTCCTTTGATTAAGTAGAGGAGGCTCACCAACCGCCCGCGGAAAGCGAAGTCTTGCACGGAAATCATAAGCGGTATTGAGAGCCATTAATTAAATGAAGTGATTTTTTGTTTTTGTCCAATACTCTTTTTGTTTTAAACATAAAGCAAAATACAGAAATACATACATCCGCTTCCAGCAAGGACAAATAAATGCCAGATTGCATGGTTGTAGGGAAGCTTATTCCATACATAGAAGATGGCGCCTACCGAATACAGGATGCCTCCGGCTAAAAGAAGGGAGAACCCGGCACCGGAAAGACTGAAATAAAGCGGCTTTACGGCAATGATGACAAGCCATCCCATAACCAGATAGAAAAGGGTGGAGACCACCTGATACCGGTCGACGAAATAACATTTGAACACCACTCCCGCTACGGCTAGGCCCCACACAATCCCAAAAAGGGTCCAGCCGAGAGCACCCCTGACACTGACAAGCATAAATGGTGTATACGTCCCTGCTATCAAGATATAAATCGCCGAGTGATCAAGGACGGCGAACAGGTTCTTTGCTCTTGATGGTTTAAAGCTGTGGAGCAGTGTGGAAAATAAATAAAGAAGGATCATGGATGCCCCGAATATGGAAAAACTGACAATATGCCACGGCGAACCCCTGTCTATGGCTATGATGATCAGCATGACCAGTGCGGGGATGCTTAGTATAAAGCCGATGCCGTGAGTGATGGCATTGGCAAGTTCCTCTTTCCAATTTGAATAATCAAAGTCGTATGTCAAAAGAACACACCCTTCCTGACGAACAGTAAATATTGTGTATTAATCGTAATCCTCTTTACCAAAATCTGCAACCATTTTGCGGATGATATTGTTTTAACGGATGGTTTGGGTTATCTTTTTTAAGAAACGGCAGGTTGAAATAAGCTATAAGGAGCAACGAATATTACAGAGGTGACTTATCTATGTGTGGAAGATTTTCTCTTGCGACGCCGCTTGAAGAATTAGTAAACCAGTTTTTGATTGATGAATTCATCGAAGAAACTTCACCGAGATATAATGTGGCCCCGTCCCAGAAGATACTTTCACTTATTTCAAAGAAAGGTGTAAGAAAGGCAGGGGAAACGTTGTGGGGCCTTGTTCCGGGCTGGGCGGACACGAATAAATGGAAACCATTGATCAACGCCCGGAGTGAAACATTATTGGATAAACCAAGTTTTCGTTCATTGGTGCACAAAAGAAGAATGGTCATTTTTTCGGATGGGTTTTACGAATGGAAAAAAGGGGTAGATGGCAAAATACCGGTGCGCTTCCTTCTTAAAAGTGAGGAACCATTTGTTTTTGCCGGACTTTGGGACAGGACAGGTGATGGGAAGGTCACATCTGCCATCCTTACGACAAAGGCAAATGAAGTGGTCAACCCCGTTCATGACAGGATGCCCGTCATACTGAAAGATAATGATGATATTGAAAAATGGCTGGATACGGATAAATACTCCTTTGAAGAAGCTTCAACCATATTAAGGCCATATCCAGGGAATGAAATGAAGAGCTATGAGGTTTCCATGATCGTAAACTCGCCAAAAAACGAGAGTAAAGAATGTATCCGCCCTGCTTGAACAGAAAATTTTTCAGATTTGCAAAATTAGACATCATATGCGCTTCATCCTGAGGTATAATAGGAATACAAACGGGTATAAAAGAGGATTGATACTTTGCTTACAAAAACCATTGAGTTCAAATCAAACTATGGTAGGAAAGTCAAAATCTTAGAAGTCCCTGTATTAAAGGAAGACAGCCCGCTCTCTTTCAGAGTGAATCTGAAATTAAATGCCTTCATAATGAACATCTCCAAAGAAGAAACGAACAGAACGGCATTCAGTTTCAGGGAATATCTGAAGAAAACAATGAAATGGTCCGATTATGAACAGATTTACCACAATACAGAGCTGAAAAATAATGCATGACCGCCTGCGCTGAATCCTGGAGAGTTTTCACTCTGGATCCAGCCTTTTTCTTTTCCGGGAATGTTAACACCATCAATTGATAAAATCTATTTAATTCCTGACTCGTAAACGTTATAATACAAGGGATATGGTAGAAGGATGTGGCTAAGTTGAGCAAAATTAAAATCGTGACAGATTCAACAGGTGATTTAACAGAAAAAGAGATCAATGATTTGGACATTCATGTTGTTCCTCTATCCATCACCATCGATGGGGAAACATATTTAGATAGGGTTGAACTGACTCCTTCAAGTTTTTTGGAAAAGATGAGGAATTCAAAGGAACTCCCTAAAAGCTCGCAGCCCCCTGCCGGAGCTTTCCTGGAAAAATACGATGAATTAGGAAAAGATGGATCGATCATACTTTCCATTCATATGACCGGCAATATGAGCGGAACTGTAAGGTCCGCCGAATCTGCTGCAGAAATGTCTTCATCACAGGTGAAGGTTGTAGATTCAAGATTCATTTCCAGGGGCCTTGCTTTTCAAGTCATCGAAGCTGCCAAGCTTGCCAAAGCAGGAAAATCACTTGAAGAAATCCTGAGCTCGATCGAAGAAATTCGAAATAACACAGATTTGTTTGTGGTCGTCGACACATTAGAAAACCTTGTGAAGGGCGGCAGAATCGGAAAAGGCCGGGCCATGATCGGCTCCTTGCTCAATATCAAACCGATCGCTTCGCTCGCAGGCGGTGAGTATACACCGGTGGCAAAGGTGCGAAGTCATTCACAGGTTGTAAAATATTTAACTTCCCAATTCGTCGATGACGTCAAAGGGAAGACGATCCGCGGTGTCGGCCTGGTACATGCGGACGGTATGAAGCTTGCACAGAATATTAAAAATAAGATAATAGAAAAGACCGGGTTTGAAGAATTCGAGATAGGGGAAACAACTCCCGTCATCAGCACCCATACGGGAATAGGGGCTATCGGATTTATGTACTATACTGATTAAAGCGCAAAACGGCGGGGAGGATCCTTCGCCGTTTTTGACATTATTGGAAAAAACCTGATACCTTTGGGATTCAAATATGCAATGAACAACATATACTACTACATAGAACACTTCATGATCAGAAAGCAGTTTACAATTCGTTTATGTATTCTTAACAAAGGTTTTACTGTTATACTGTCGTGATATAATAATATTAAAGTGTAAGCGAGGTGAAGCGGATGAAAAGAATAGTATTCTTCATGCTTGCTTTTGTTCTTCTGTTATCGGGATGTTCCATGGAAGACGCAGCGGAACATGTGACAAGGGAAGTTTCCTTATGGGATAAAGAGACCCCAAACGAAGACTTCATACCGAAAAATTTAAAAATCGTCTCAATCGGGGATTCCCTCACGCAGGGAGTAGGTGACAGCACGAAAAGCGGGGGGTATGTTCCTTATCTTGAGGACCACCTTGAATCAATGGATGGTATAAATAATGCACAGTTCCATAATTATGGGGTAAGGGGCAACCGCACAGATCAGCTGCTGAAACGGTTGAAAGAAGACAAAGTGAAAAAGTCGATCGAAGAATCTGATGTCGTCATGATCACCATTGGAGGAAACGATGTCATGAAGATTTTCAGGGAAAATCTATCTCATTTGAGTCTGGACGTTTTTCAAGAAGAAAAACGCTTGTATCAAGAAAGGCTTTCTGAAATCTTGAAAACGATCAAAAGCTATAATCCGGATGCAGGGATCGTACTCGTCGGACTGTACAATCCATTTAATACCTGGTTCTCAGAAATAGATGAAGTGAATCAAATCATTTCCAATTGGAACAGCGCAAGCGAACAGGTATTGAGCAGCTATGATAAAACGCTCTTTATAAAGATTGATGATTTGTTCATCGACAGCGGGGATACCCTGCTCTATGAAGATTACTTCCATCCGAATGATGAAGGATATAAATTGATCGCGGACCGCATGTTTGAGACTCTTTCACAAGGGGAAACAATTGCAAGACTGACCGATTAACGATATATAGCCGGAAGAGGAGAAGCTGTTATGAAGAACAAATGGAAGGCAGGGTTTTTTGCCTTATTAGGAGCATTGGTTGCAGGCCTTGCCGTATTATTAGTCATGATTTTCGCTCCTGCCGAAAACGATGAACTGCCCGCAAACAAAAATAATACTGACAAAGAAGTGGGGTTTGATGTCAGATCCAATAAGCACGATTTGAATCTCATCATCGAACACTATATTGAAGAAGAGGGCCTTAAAGGTCCGGTCGACTACGATGTGAAATTAAAGGATGATGTAGAATTACATGGATCTGTACCTGTTTTTACATCAGATCTGGATTTTAAGCTTACTTTTGAACCCAAAGCACTGGAGAATGGGGATATCCTTCTCAAACAGAAATCAATTTCAGTTGGTGCCCTGAACTTGCCTGTTTCGTACGTCTTGAAGGTCATAAGGGACTCATATAATTTTCCTGAATGGGTTAAGATCCAGCCGAGTGATGAATTGATTTATGTGTCGCTTCAGGATATGAAACTCAAAAGTGATATTAAAGTGCGTGCAAAAGAATTTAATCTGGAAAAAGACAACATCATGTTCCGTTTGTTAGTGCCTGTCGATCAGGCCCAATAAAAAAGGATGACCGAAACGGTCATCCTTTTTATCCTTTTAACAATATTGTTTCGAGTCCGGGTTCACCCTCGGCGAATCCCAGGGCGACAATGGTATAAGCCTGGTTGGCTTTTAAACTCACGTCCGGTATATCAAGGACTTTATTTTTTGTTCCTGCGATTCTTGCTTCAAGGTTTACGGTCATCGGGGTCAGGTTCAAATATTCGGTTGCCTGCTTGAATGAAATATCCGGGAATACTGTGTCTCCTCCTTTTACACCTATATCGACCGCAGGGGCATCAGGTGAGAGGTGAATGAATTTGATTTTGGTTTCACCGTTCGGGACGGACGGATCATCTATATATGGAAGCAGCTGCAGTTTATTCGAGGAGCCGACAGCAGCAAGTGTATACACCTTACCAGGATCAATTTTCACTTTTTTGCTGATCAGCGTGTTGACGCCGGTACCGGCTGGATAGATATCAATGTGGTACTTGCCCGCAGGCAGCGTAAGATAATCACTGATATCCTTGAATGCCACGTCCCTTAAGACACGATTGGCATTGATATATACATCTACACTTGGAGCATCAGGAACGGCATGAAGCACTCTCACATAAGCCGGCTGGCTGGAAAGATTCATTTCTCTCTGCTGGGCTTGGAGGGCAAGATTCATATATTTTATATGCTTTTGATAGTAATGGATATGCCAGGAGGGGTTGCTGTATTTATAGTATCCCGACAGTAAATCATACACTGAAGCCTTATTTAGATAATCTTGTTGATTTTTCATCGCTTTCTCCCCTTTAATCTTTCTCAACACCTTAGAATATGCATATGAAGGAAATTGGTGAAAGTACCCATTTTTACATATTCTTCAGAAAAATTGAAAATTTCCCTTGAATCATCTGAATTTTTGAGCGATAATATACTTAACTTACAGAAAGCGGGTGATGAGATATGAGCAGACAAATGATCAATCAAAAAGCATATCAGCATAAATATGTCTCTGCATGTCAGCATACCGCTTTAACCGGTGATTTAAATTAGTGGTCTTTTTATACCCTGATGAATGAATCCGTTGGCGTGCAGAGCGCTAATGGATTTTTTTATTTTAGGAGGACTATTGATGAAAACGATCAGAACACAATTATTTGAGAACAAACTGGAATCGCTGGGGGAAGGAACTTTTAGCCTGACCAGGCTTGGAAGGGTAGTGACCGAACAAAAAGGCGCCTACAGGGTCATGACGATTTCCGATGACCTGCTTTGTAAAATATCCGGGAAATTCCGCTTCGAAGCGGTCAGCAGGGAGGGGCTTCCTGCAGTCGGGGACTGGGTATTGCTTAATGAAGAAGGTAATATCATAGACAGGGTATTTCCGAGAAGCAGCAAATTTTCAAGGAAAAAGGCAGGTTTGGAAGCGGAGGAACAGATCATCGCTGCCAACATCGATACAATTTTTATCCTTTCTTCCCTGAATGATGAGTTGAACATCGGAAGAATTGAACGGTATTTATTGCTCTGCTGGGAAAGCGGGGCGAATCCGGTCGTTGTATTGACGAAGGCTGACGCGTGCACAGATGCTGCCGAAAAGAGAGAAGCGGTGGAGAACAAATTATACGGCGTGAAGGTCATCACCATCAGCTCGATCACGAAAGAAGGAATCGAACAGTTGACGCCCTATTTAGAAATGGGGAAAACAGTGGCGTTAGTCGGTTCTTCAGGTGTAGGGAAATCGACTTTGACAAACCTTCTCATTGAAGCAGATGTGCAGAAAACGAAAGAGGTCAGGGAAGGGGATGATAAGGGACGGCATACAACGACCCACAGGGAATTATTCCTCTTGGGAAATGGGGCCTCCCTTATCGATACGCCAGGGATGAGAGAAATACAATTATGGCAGGGTCAGGACGGACTGTCTGCTCAATTCGGTGATATCGAAGAACTGGCGCTGTCATGCAGGTTCAATGACTGCTCCCATGAAGATGAACCGGGCTGCAGGATCAAGGAAGCGATCTTTGCAGGCGAACTTGATCATGACCGATTGAATCATTACCACAAACTTCAGAGGGAAATCGCCTACACGGAGAGGAGAGGGAACAAGCGGCTCGAATCCCTCGAACGGAAAAAATGGAAAAACATCGGGAAACAGCGCAAGCTTAAATAACGCATGGCTGTTATATAAAAGATTGATTCTTTACAGAGTCAATCTTTTTAATTTTCCCCCTATATGAGTTAAAATTTCTTAAAAAGGGAAAAGTCTAATTATCACGATGAAAGGTTGATGAAGATGTCAGATGAGCAAAGGTTACAAAAGGCCGCATTTGCCGGGGGATGTTTCTGGTGTATGGTGAAGCCCTTCGATGAACAGCCTGGTATCGAGAGTGTCACCTCGGGGTATACAGGGGGCAGCACCCGGAACCCGACGTATCAGGAAGTATGTTCCGAAACGACTGGACATTACGAAGCTGTCCAAATCTTATTCGATCCCGAAGTGTTTCCATATGAAAAATTACTTGAGGTGTATTGGCAGCAGATCGATCCAACAGATCCAGGCGGGCAATTCTTTGACAGAGGCCATTCCTATAAGACAGCCATTTTTTATTATAATCAAGAACAAAGGGAGGCAGCGGAGAAATCAAAACAGAACCTGGGGATGTCAGGTAAATTTGATAAGCCCATCGCAACAGCCATCCTTCCTGCAAAGGAATTTTATCCTGCTGAGGAATATCATCAGGATTACTACAAGAAAAACCCTGGGCATTATGAGAGGTACAGCCATGGTTCAGGAAGAAAATCATTTATAAAAGAACATTGGGGGGAGAAATGATGAAGGATAAACAAGAACTCAAGAAAAAGTTAACACCAGTCCAATATGAAGTGACACAAAACAATGGGACGGAACCGCCGTTTAGAAATGAATACTGGAATGAGTTCAAAGAAGGGATTTATGTTGATGTCGTTTCAGGAGAAGCGCTATTCAGCTCAAAGGATAAATACGATGCAGGCTGCGGATGGCCAAGTTTTACAAAACCGATCGATGAATCGGAAGTTGAGGAAAAAGAGGATCGGAGCCATTTCATGGTACGAACCGAAGTGAGGAGCAAATCAGCCGATTCCCATTTGGGTCATGTGTTTGATGACGGCCCGGGACCGACGAAACTTAGATATTGCATCAATTCTGCGGCACTCCGGTTCATCCCGTATGAGAAGCTGGAAGAAGAGGGGTACGGCAAATATAAGAGGTTATTTTAAGAAGCTTGTATTGTTGTGAGTAATTTCACATATGTGATAAAATTAATCTGCATGTTTATACAGTTATACATATGTGTAAATACTTAATATAGGAAGGTGAAAGTCTTATGCTGAAAAAACTATTTGGTAAAAAAGAGGAAGCACCTAAAACTGTTGTAGCATCTGCACCGCTTACAGGAACGGTCAAGTCACTTGATGAGGTTCCGGATCCGGTATTCTCGCAGAAGATGATGGGTGACGGGATTGCAATCGATCCATCAGAAGGCAAGGTCGTTTCACCGGTTGACGGGGAAATCATGCAGCTTTTCCCTACTAAGCATGCTGTTGGAATCAAAGCGAAAAATGGAGCTGAACTGCTGATCCATATCGGACTCGAAACGGTTTCCATGAATGGTGAAGGCTTTGAAGCACATGTATCTGAAGGATCAAAAGTGAATAAAGGGGATGCCCTTATTACATTTGATCTGGACTTGGTAAAAGAAAAAGCGAAAAGTACGATTACCCCCATCATCCTGACTAATGGAGACAACATGGGTGAACTTGTTAAGAAAGACGCTGTTTCTGTAACGGCAGGCAAAGAAGAAGTATTGGAAATAACCGCAGAGTAAGATACCTTAAAGGGTGTGTGCACATCGCTTCAGAGCGGCAGTGGACACACCTTTTTTTATGTAAAAAACTCTGGTCTAGGTATAATCTCTAAAAAGCATCCATCTTAATATTAAAAATAATAGTTTAGTAAATACTACATGGAATTGTAATTAGGAAGTTGTACAATCTTCAAAAATTCAGGCCTTACAAGACAAGCATTACGATGGGTTGCTCTAATCACGGCGACCAGTGTTGTAACGGAGATTGTTTCTTTCAAACGCTTCTCTACCACTCGACCATTCATGGCTTATGTTGGATATACCAAGTGAATATTCGAGTGGAGAAAGCAGGAAGCAGGGAAACATCACCAAAACAGGTAACCGTCATGTACGGCATATGTTGGCGGAAGCTGCTTGGAGCTATCGTTTTCAACCTGCCGTAAAAGGAGAACTTAAGAAACGAATACATGGTCAATCACCTACGATTCAAACAATATCCTGGAAAGCTCAAAATCGTCTCCATCAAAAGTATTATCGTTTAATTGCGCGAGGTAAAAATCCCGGAAAAGCCATTTCGGCGGTAGCGAGAGAGTTAGCCGGTTTTATTTGGGCTATCATGCAGGAAGTTGAAAGTCCTTCAAATGCTTAATAAATGTGGTTGTTTGCGAATTTATTTTGGGAATGAAAAATGAAATAAAATAGGAGCCTGAGGATAGGGCTCGAAGGCAAAGAGTAAAACCGGAAAGGAAAATCCACGTGCCTCCTGTGTGATATATCTAAATTGATTAACTCACGTTCCGAGTTAGTGGACTAGCCCTTTATACGGAAAGATAAAATGTGAAAACCCACGAATATCAGAGTGCTAACCGCAGTAGAGATTTTTGCCTTCGTGCCGTGTTCTTACCTTCTATTCCATCAGATAAAAAGGAGGATCAAAAAGAACTACAATAAGTTTCATCAATTTATTCAGGATGGAAATGTGTAAACTTATCCATATTCAATGCCGTTTCCAGCGATTGATTGGAGTGCAAAACGTAGACTCCTGCGGGAAAAGCGTGTTAGGTGAGACTTGTCCAGCTCCAGGGCTTAGAGGCACATGACATAAGTCAACTCGCCCAAGAAGGCAAAGAACGCCTTCGTGGTCGATTCGTCTTATGCCACCCGCCTCTGACCAAAGCCCTTCCGCTTTTCTAACCCGCAGGCGAAGCCGAGGAGGCTCACCAACCGCCCGCGGAAAGCGGAGTTTTGCACGGAAATCAATAGCGGTGATTAATGGGATCAAATAAGTTGAGAAGTCAAAAAGAGCTTCTCTAATTAAGGTTGCCTAAAAACATAACCAAAATATGTTTCTTGAAAGTTTCGTTCATATCAGGAGGCTCACGCGCTACCCGCGGAAAGCGAAGTCTTGCACGGAAATCATTAGCGGTGTTTAAAGTCCACTCTAAAATGTTCGCTTTTTTAACCTTGACAAAAAAATTACCCTAGGCGGAGCGTTTTCTTTTTTGGGCAAAATGGGCAAATACACAAACAGTGGCCGGGCACTTGACATACATTGTCATTGTAAATAAAAAATGAGGAGAGATAGATATGTATAAAGGTGCTGTAGAACCTGCATATACTCAATGCTACCCAAGTTATGGATATCCAGTAGGCGGAGTAGGCTGCGGAAATGGCTTTGCTTTGATTGTCGTATTGTTTATTTTGCTCATTATCATCGGGGCTGTATGTTACTGTAATTAAATTGAATGAAACAAAGGTGCCGAAGCAGCCAGCTCCGGCACCTTTTATTTATTCAGGATGACTATATTTTAAAGCTTGATACAAGTTCTTTAAGTTGATCAGCCTGCTGGGATAATTCAGAGGCACTTGCAGTGACTTCCTGCATGGCAGCAGACCCCTGTTCGGATGCAGCTGCGGTAGATTCAGTGTTGGAAGCGGTAGCGGCAGCAATTTCATTTACCTGTGCAAATGAATTTGCAACTTCCTGACTCAGATTGAGTGTGGCTTGAATATGATCCACCATTTCATTCACCACGACAGTCGTTTTATTCGTCTGATTCAGGATATCTTCAAGGGAAGCATTTGTTTCGTTTGTGATCTCCACCCCGGCGATGACTTCTTTCACACCTTCTGAGTTTTGTTTAATGATTTCATCTACTTCTTCTTGAATGCTGTGTACGATTTCGGTCACGCCTTTTGCAGCCTTTTGTGATTGTTCGGCCAGCTTTCGGACTTCGTCGGCTACAACTGCAAATCCCCGTCCGTGTTCACCTGCACGGGCAGCTTCTATTGCTGCATTCAGTGCGAGGAGATTCGTTTGTTCTGCAATCTCGGTGATCGTGCCGATGATGGTGGTAATCTGGGAGGACCGCTTGCCCAGTGCTTCTACTGTTTGACTTGTATTTGCCATTGTTTCTTCGATATTCTGCATTTTGGTTGAAGAGGCCTGCACGGAGTTTCCTCCTTTTTCTGCTACGCTTCTCATATCATTCGCCGTCTGTTTCACCAATTCGGCCTGATCGAAGAGAAAGCGCGCAGCTTCTTCAAGGCTGTTCATCTTTTCAAATGAGTTCGACATCTTCAAGGTTGTCTGATCTGTCCCGGCGGCAATTTCACTTGACGTCTCGGCAATCGATGTGATGGTCCTGGATGTTTCTTCTGCTGATGCCAGCAATTGCTGAGAGCTTGCGGAAACATTTTCAGCCATCTCAGATACTTGTCTGACCAGGACCGAAATCCCTTCGATGAGCTGGTTCGTATCAGATGCGAGGCCTGCCAGTTCATCCTTGGACTTGACCTTGATCCGTTTCGTCAAGTCACCGCCGGCGTTGGCGATTTCAAGAATGGAACGGCTGATCTTGTTAACATTGGTTTTGATATTCTTAGAGAGAACAAAACCGAAAAATACTGCGAGCAGTACAGCGAATACAGATAGACTGATAGTCGCAATCTTGGATATCGTTACCTGCTGGTTCAATGAATCGATCCTCTTTGCAAGATCCTTTTCCTGATCGACTACAATCATATCGACATAGGACCGGATTCCGTCGAGGTATTTCTTGCCGGTACCTGATTCCACCAATGCTGCCGCTTTTTCAAGGCCGTCATCCTTCCTCGTATCAATGACCCTGTCAACAAATTGAATCCAGTATTCATATTGTTTGGTGATTTTCTCCATCTTATCGAGTTGTTCCTTGTCATCCTTCAACAGGCTTGTCAGATCGCCGAAATGGCTTTCCACTTCTCTCTTCCCATTATCGTAAGGGGCCAAAAATCCGCCTGCTCCCGTGATGACAAATCCCTGTTCACCAATTTCAATGTCATTCAATACTTTGGATAAGCCCTTCACTTTCGTATCCACTTTCATGTCGTACTGTATCAGCGTGTTGATTTCACTCTCCAGTTTCATCATATTGTAATAAGATGTTGAAGCAAGAATCAATAAGACGATGGTCAATAGACCAAACGAAAGCACCACTTTCCCGCGGATTGTGCGGAAATATGTAAGGAATCCCCGATCTTTCTTTTTCGATTGCCCTGCCTCTTTCTTTTTCTTCGCTTTAGGCAATTTGGTTGGTTTTTTACTATTTTTATTAAACACTGCATCCCCCTCCTGGACGTGAAAAAAGTAGCATCAAAGGATGAACTTACCATTATTCTACCCATAATATTCAGATTAATCTAGTCTATTTAGGTAACTTTATGTCGAATTTTAACTGCAAAACCGGGACTTTAGTATTATTTTTCTTACAGGGTCAGAATTGTCCATGAAGTTTCATATTTTTTGAAATGCAAAGAAAGATTCAGGATTCCACACATATGAATGGAGTATGGGAACTTTCAACTAATGAACTGCCGAATGTAAGAGAGCTTACACTCTAGTCTCGGGAGGGAGAATATGCCTCATTCACATTTAATCAAACCCTTGATTGGTGATCATTATCCGATGATCGATTATGGGAAAGGGATTTATTTGTACGACAAGTCAGGGCGGGAATATGTAGATGCATGTTCAGGCGCAGTCACTGCTAATCTGGGGCATGGGATGGAAGAGATCATCCAATCGATAGTGGAGCAGGGGAACAAGGTGGCATTTGTCTATCGTTCGCAGTTCAGCAATCAGCCTGCTGAAGACCTTGCAGCATTCCTTCATGAAAAGACGGGATATCCGTGGAGCTTTTTTGTGAACAGTGGTTCCGAAGCAGTGGAAACGGCCATTAAGATTGCCCTGCAGCATTGGCAGGAAAAAGGCATGCCTTCCAAGCGGAGGATCCTTTCAAGGTGGCTGAGCTACCACGGAATCACGTTTGGGGCTTTATCTGCTTCCGGTCATCCAGTACGGAGGGAGCGCTTCGATTCTGTCATAGGGGATTGGCCGGCCATTGAGCCTCCATATTGTTCAAACTGTCCGTTCGGGAAGACGTATCCTGCATGCGGACTTGCCTGCGCCGAGCAGCTTGAAATCATGATATCCAGAATTGGGGCAGAAAATATCGCCGCTTTCATGGCTGAACCGATCATCGGGGCTGCAGGGGGCGCCATCACTCCCCCTAAGGATTATTACTTGCGTATTAAAGAAATCTGCGATAGGAATAACATTTTGTTCATTTCCGATGAAGTCATGTCAGGATGCGGAAGGACGGGGACCTTCATGGCCCTAGAGCAATGGGGGGTAGAGGCAGATATTGCAGCGGTGGGAAAAGGATTGAGCGCAGGTTATTCCCCGATTGCGGCAACACTCATCTCCGACCGTGTGATGGATCCGATTTTATATGGGACAAGGGTTGTGATGAGCGGGCATACTTACAGCGGGAATCCGCTGTCTTCCGCAGCGGCTCTTGCTGTCCTGAAACTGATGGATTCTGAGAAGATCATTGATGGTGTGGACAGTAAAAGTACGTATCTAACAAATTTGCTGTCTAAATTGAAGAATGAATTTTCGTTTATAGGAGAAATACGAGGCAAGGGTCTATTGCTTGGTATCGAGTTTAACCCAATAGCTGAAGAAGCCGGTGGTTCCTTTACCTCTTCGGTCGTGTCGGCGGGAGTGGAAAACGGAATCCTGCTGTACCCCGCTGCTGCAGGAATCGACGGCAGGAAGGGTTCTGCCATAATACTTGCTCCTCCGTTGAACAGCTCTAAACGGGAACTCGAAGAAATATACAAACGGTTACGTTCTACCTTGCAGACAATAGAAAAAAACCGGGGGGAAGTACGTAATGTCAGAAAAACTGAATAAAATACGGAACTGTGATGAGATCAGACACCTTTTTTTTCACGGAATGTGTTTAATGTTCGGCGGGTTTGGCGGTGTGGGGTCGCCGCCTTCACTCATAAAGTGCATCCTTGAATGGGGGTTGAAGGACCTTACGATCATCGGCAACGATACCGGTTTCCCTCATATAGGAATCGGCCAGCTGATTGCTGATAACAGGGTGAAAAAAGTGATTGCTTCTCATATCGGTTCGAACCCGATTGCAGGAAGGTTGATGAGTGAAGGCAAGCTTGAAGTGGAATTTTCCCCGCAGGGAATTTTGGCTGAAAGAATAAGGGCAGGCGGAGTTGGGCTGAAAGGGATCTTGACCGATATCGGAGTAGATGATCCCTATTTGAACAAAGGAAAACGCGTGATACATCTTGACGGGGCCACTTATTTGTTCGAATCCGCTTTGACCTCCCAGGTCGGCATCGTATTTGCCAAAAAAGCGGATCCATTTGGGAACTTGATTTATGACAAAAGTGCAAGAAACACGAATCCTTTGGTTGCGATGGCTGCAGATATCACCATTGTGGAAGCTGAGGAAATCGTGGGGATTGGCGAACTCGATCCCGAAGAGGTCGTGACCTCGGGAGTATTCGTTGATCATATCGTACCTTCTAAAGGAGTCGACTGGAAATGGATATGGGAATAAAGAATAAACTCGCAAAGCGGGCTGCCAGGGAAGTGAAAGAAGGAATGACAGTCAATCTGGGAATCGGCATCCCTTCTCTTGTACCCAATCATCTCCCTTCAGGATATGGAGCCGTCTTTCAGTCGGAAAATGGCATCGTGGGAATAGGAGCTGCTCCCCCAAAGGGGCAGGAAGACGAAAATTTATGCAACGCAGGCGGGTTCCCGGTCTCATTAGTGAACGGGGGGAGCTATACAGACAGTGCTGTTTCTTTTGCGATGATCAGGCGGGGCAAAATCGATTTGACGATACTGGGTTCTCTACAGGTAAGTGAAAAAGGGGATTTGGCAAACTGGATCATTCCCGGTAAAAAAGTGCCTGGCATGGGAGGGGCAACAGAACTTGCTTCCAAAGCGAAAAGAGTGATTGTGTTAATGACACACCTCGATAAGCATAGAACCAGCAAGCTTGTTAAAGAATGTACGCTCCCCTTAACGGCTAAACAGTGTGTGTCCATGATCATTACAGACAGGGGAGTTTTTTCGATAAATCATGGCCGGCTGACATTGCTCGAAATGTTCCGTCCCTATACGTTGGAAGAAATCAAAGATTGCACGGAAGCAGATTTTGTGACTAGCCCCGATTTACTCTATATCGATTAAGAAGCGGGAAGGAGAGGGACTGAAAGTGAGTGATTTACACCGTCTGATAAAGAATATATTGGATGAAAAAAAGAAGAGTACCGTGGAGCTTCTTCAAAAGATGGTTCAGGAGGAAAGTACGAGGGGGAGCGAATACAAAGCTCAGGCCGTAGTCATTGAAAAATGCAGGGAATTGGGAATGGACCTCGATATTTGGGAAGTACAGGACCACGAGCTGAAAGGGCATTCTTTTTACAGGTGTGACCGAACTGATTTTAAGGGAAATCCAAATCTGTCAGCTGTTCTGAAAGGGACCGGGGGCGGCAGGAGCCTGATCCTGAATGGTCATATCGATGTAGTCCCAGAGGGAGACAGAACGGATTGGAAGGTTGATCCTTACAGCGGCACTGTCATCGAAGGGAAACTATACGGCAGGGGTTCAACCGACATGAAGGGGGGGACGGCCTCCCTGTTATTGGCGATAGAAATTATACAAGATCTTGAAAAACCACTAAAAGGAGACATCATCTTTCAAAGTGTAATAGAAGAAGAGAGCGGAGGAACCGGTACCCTGGCAGCATTATTGCGTGGGTATACAGCGGATGGTGCCGTGATACCCGAACCGACAAACCTAAGGATATTCCCCAAGCAGCAGGGCTCGATGTGGTTCAGGCTTGCGGTCAAGGGAAAAGCTGCTCACGGGGGTACCAGGTACGAAGGGGTCAATGCAATCGAAAAGGGGTTCAGTGTCATGAAAGCACTGAAAAATCTTGAGCGCGAAAGAAATGGGAGGGTACATGATCCATTGTATGAAAGGGTCCCCATCCCCTTACCAATCAATATAGGGAAAATCGAAAGCGGAAAGTGGCCATCTTCAGTGCCGGATCTTGCTGTGATCGAGGGGAGGATTGGCGTCGGACCATGGGAGACGATGGATGCCGTGGAAAGGGAGGTCGAAGAATGTCTATGTGCACTGGGTGAAGATGATCCCTGGTTTAAGGATCATCCAGTTGAAATCGAATGGTTCGGCGGCAGGTGGCAGCCAAGTGACTTGTCACCGGATCATCCCATCATGACTTCGCTGAAAGCCAAGTTTAAGGAAGTCATGAGTACAGAACCGGTGATTGAGGCATCTCCCTGGGGCACTGATGGGGGGATTCTTTATCAGGGCGGTGGAATTCCCGTTGTCGTTTTCGGTCCGGGGAAAACAGAACTGGCACATGATGCAAATGAATACATTGAATTGGAGAAAGTCTTTCAGGCTGCAGAGGTATTAACCCTGTTCATTATTGATTGGTGTAACGGGAAGGAATGACCGGCTGCGGTTCCTGTTTTTGACTCTAAGGATAACCATAAGATACGGATGACAGGCTGTTCATTTTTGAGGGGATGTTTGTTTCATATCCTTTCAGAGGGAGTCATATGTTGATAAAAAGGGTGTTTGCTTATGCAGAAATATGAAGAAATCGAGCAGTCAAAACTTTCAGCTGCGTTATATCTCGATAAGATGAATAAAAGGATCCGGGTCGATAATGCAAGGGGGGATCTCACGTCTCTTCTGACATATGTAGAAAACAAGGCTGCCTCATTTCCTTGTGAAAAAATTATAGTTAAGGCAAAGGAACATCAATTCAGGACGCTGTTGGAAAAGGGTTTTGTACACGAAGGGATGATTCATCATTATTTCAACGGGGACCGTGCTCATTTCCTCTCGAAATTTGTAAGGGAAGAACGCCGGTCAAGTAACCATTGGAGTGAAGAAGATGCTATTCTTTCCTCCGTCCAAAGCTTGGGGGTCCGGCCCTTCGTGAAGAATGATGATCATTCCATTCTGCTGGCGGGGTGCGGGGACGCAGCTGAGCTAGCCAGCCTGTATAAAGAGGTATTTCAGGTTTATCCTGTACCCTTGCAAGATCCGGATTACATCAGGGATGCGATGGGGAATGGTACTATTTTTGTATGCATACGTGAAAACAATCAGATCATCAGCGCAGCATCGGCAGAAATAGATGAAGTGCATCATAATGCCGAGGTGACAGATTGTGCAACACTTCCACAGTACAGAAAGGGAGGCTTCATGAAGAGTCTGATTACGAAGCTTGAGGAAGAGCTGCTGTCGCGGGGGATATTCTGTGTTTATACCATTGCCAGAGCCCTTTCCTACGGGATGAATGCTGCATTTCATCAATTAGGCTATCAATATGGGGGAAGGCTTGCAAATAATTGTTATATTTACGATAAGCTGGAAGATATGAATATTTGGGAAAAAGATTTAGGGCGTTGAATCCGGCTGGAACAAGGTGAAAAGACCAGGCAGATAGAGCGGGCCGGCCATCATATGGTTCTTATGGTGAAACTTTACGAAAGATGGTGGATGAATTGAAGATGAACCTATATAGACCAAAGAGGGACTGGAAAGATATTGAGTTGTGGAAGGATGTTACAGAGGAACAATGGAATAACTGGCTGTGGCAGCTGACTAATACAATAAGAACGCTTGATGACTTAAAAAAAGTAGTGAATCTGACTTCCGAGGAAGAAGAGGGGGTAAGAATCTCAACAAAGACGATTCCCCTGAATATCACTCCCTACTATGCCTGGCTGATGAATGAGGATGATCCGAGATGCCCTATAAGAATGCAATCAGTTCCTATCGGGAAAGAAATCAATAAAACAAAATATGATTTGGAGGATCCCCTGCATGAAGATGAGGATTCACCTTTTCCCGGACTGACACATCGATACCCGGACAGGGTTCTGTTCCTTGTGACAAATCAATGCTCCATGTACTGCCGCTATTGTACGAGAAGGCGCTTTTCGGGGCAAATCGGCATGGGGGTCCCAAAAAAACAGCTGGATGCCGCAATCGAATATATCCGTGAGACCCCGGCAGTCCGTGATGTTTTACTTTCTGGAGGGGATGGATTATTGATCAATGATCAAATCCTGGAATATATCCTGAAGAACCTCCGGGAAATCCCTCATGTTGAAATCATCAGGATCGGCACCAGGGCGCCGGTGGTATTCCCGCAGAGGATCACTGAGAATCTTTGCACCATATTAAAGAAATATCATCCTGTTTGGCTGAACACTCATTTCAATACGTCAATCGAAATCACGGAAGAATCGAAAAAAGCCTGCGAAATGCTTGCCGATGCCGGAGTCCCTGTAGGGAACCAGGCGGTCATCCTGGCGGGTATCAATGACAGTACCCCGATCATGAAGAAACTGATGCATGACCTGGTCAAGATACGCGTGCGGCCATATTATATTTATCAATGCGACCTTTCAGAAGGCATCGGCCATTTCAGGGCACCTGTGGCCAAGGGGCTGGAAATCATGGAAGGCTTGAGGGGACATACTTCTGGATACGCAGTCCCTACTTTCGTATTGGATGCTCCGGGAGGGGGAGGGAAAATATCCCTCCAGCCGAACTATCTCATCTCACAAAGTGCCTCCAAAGTAGTGGTCCGGAACTTTGAGGGAGTGATCTCAACGTATCCCGAACCGCAGGGGTATATTGCCGGAAGAGCGGATGAATATTTTAAGGCAATCTATCACGATGAAGAAATTAAAGATACGACCATAGGAATAGCCGGCCTGATGAATGATACACATGCTTCCTTGACCCCGAATGGATTGAAAAGGCTGGAGAGAAGAAAACAGTACGAGGATGATCCTTCTCATCATTCTTTGAAGAATTTCAGGGATAAACGGGATCAGCTGAAAGAAAAGAAGTATAAAGCCATGCTTGCAAAAATGGAAAATACCGCCGTCAAAAAGGAAGACAGTGCCGATGGTAAATAATATCAGGTGCGAATGGTGCGGTGAGACAGAAGTCGCGAAGGAAAAAGGAAATGTCTACTGGGAACTTCCGGACGGCACCAGGGCGATTACAATAGAACAGGTACCGGTGCTCAATTGCAAAAAATGCGGCATGGAATATCAGGAAGAACATGTCATCAATGAAATTGAAGATCAACTCATGTTGATAGACACTAAAAAGCTCACGGACCGGCTTACTTACGAAGAACTTTTGAAGATTCCAAGATTCCTGAAGAAAAATTATTTCCGCTTTTAGCATCCGGCTTTACGGATGCCCCATCATCCGCTATCCTTTTAAAAAAGACAGTTTTATAAGGACAGGTGGTTTGATGAGAAAATCATTTTATCATTATTTAATGAAACACAGGCAGCCGGCAGCGAAAGATGATCTAACGAGGTTTGCCAACGAAGCATATGATGATCACAGCTTCCCGAAACAATCGTGGGATTATGATGAAATCAGTTCATACCTTGAAATGAATGGTTCATACCTGGACAGCATGACCATCTTTGACCGGGCCTGGGATCTCTATTTAATAGAAGAAAAAGGATAAGAAAAAAGACTGACTGAAGTGAATTTTTGAACTGAAGTCAGTCTTTTATTTTTACCAGAAACGGTGGGTATGAGTACAGATTCGTAAGGGGAAGCGGAAAACCGAATTCTTGTATCCCGTTACAGTGATAACTGCATATCATATAAAAAAGGCGATTAAGGGTGAGGGGAGAATGAAGAATCGAAAAGAGCCTAAATTCAGGGTAGGGGAAACAGTGGTCGTGACAATCTATGGAACAGTAGGGAAAATAACGAATATAAAAAAATTGGATGGGGAATTCCTTTATGAAGTAAACGATAGTGAAGGCCTATTCAAAGAAAAAGCACTGGAGCTCCTGGAATCTTATGACGGTTATATTTTCGAACAAGAACAAATCGATATTGAGTATAAATTTTTATTTGGAGATCTGGTCCTCGTAAAGGGGTACGAAGAAGATTTATTTAAAGTGGTCGGATTCAGGACTGAAATCTGGCGCTATAAGGACGATGCCTGGGAAGACGTCATATACGAATTAATGAGGGTTACCGACGGGGAATGGCTGGAAGCAGACGAAGATGAAATCACTCTTGTAGCAGATGAAGAACAGGCAGAAGCGTTTATTAAAAAATACGGTTTTGTGTTTCCTCATAAAAAGGATGCCAAAGCCAAACTCCTTAAGTCCCCTTCATATAAAACAAGCTGGGTTGACCAGCTGCTCGATCACTATAATGACTACAAAGCTCTTTATCTTTTCTTTCGCGATCCCACGTATAAAAAGAAGATGGAGCATGTCCTTGAGCAGTTGAAAAATCACGC
This sequence comes from Bacillus sp. BKU_1, assembly GCA_051294195.1. Lineage (GTDB taxonomy): Bacteria > Bacillota > Bacilli > Bacillales > Bacillaceae_B > Rossellomorea. The sequence continues at coordinate 2,059,282 of CP193985.1, forward strand.
AAATTCTCACTCCGCAGTCAAAGAGAAGGAATAATCCACATAATATATAAAAATAGCGGAACACTTATCAATAAGAAGGATATCAGTATGGCACGAAGAACCCATTGCATACAGGCTGCAATTTTCCCTTCGCCGCTTTCGAAATCTTTTAGTGTGGATCGGCCTTTTCTGATCGATGTGAACATATATCATCGCTCCTCTAATCTTAATGGTAAAGTGTATGCTTGTCCTGAACCTCATATGAAAACTTTTTTCTGCTGGCATAACTAAGCTGTCAGCATCATAAATTGAGAATCAAAGGGGGCGATCAAATGCGGGAGATAGAAGTCTTTATCGACACTGAAGAAATTGCCGACTTCTTCATGAAAGAACTTGTGCAAAGAGGCTATGTTCCTTCCGAAGAGGAGCTTGAGGAACTGGCGGACATAACCTTCGAGTATCTGATTGCCAAGTGCATCATTGACGAAGAATGGGAAGAGGACGTATAAATTCGAATGAAAAGGCCCGTCCCTCCGGCGCATTCACATGTGCCGGGGGCGGACCTTTTTTATTTTTGAAACCAAAGGAATCATACAACCGTATATATAGTCACAGTACAATAAATTTGAATGGGGGAACCCCGGGTGCTAAAGAAAATACTGAAGAGTTTTTTAGGATCACATTCTAAGCCGTACTACCACAGTTCAAGTGATAATTGGAAGAAGGTTAAAAAGCATAAACATTATGGTCATCATCATTATAAGAAAAAATATAAGAGCAAAAGTTTCTTTTCCAGCTTTTTCAGCAGCTAGCACATCATGATCGGATCCCTGTTTCGAAGGATGATTGACGGCTTTGAAATAAAATGGAAAAGCGGAGACAGAATCAATCAATTTGAGGTCATTGCCCGCTTGGGAAATGGGAGCTACGGCACCGCTTATGATGTCAGGCATATCCATACCGGGGGTGAAGCTGTCTTGAAAAGAATACGCCCTTATAAAAAATGGTTTTCCGATTCCATGAAATACATTGATAACGAGACGGCTGTCCTGGAGGAACTGAATCATCCCCGGTTTCCTGAGATATATGAGAAAGGTGTGTTTAAACAGACACCTTATTTCATCATGGAAAAGATGGGGGGCATGACATTTGAAGATTTGATTTTCAAGGAAGGAAAAACCTATTCGGAAGAAGAATCTTTAGACTTAGGCATTCAATTGGTGAAATTGATCATGGTCATCCATAAGAGCGGCTATTTACACAGGGATTTGAGGATCCCGAATATCTTGTGGGATAACGGAGTCATAAACATCATCGACTTCGGCCTGGCATGCAGGATTCAAGGGGAGGACACGAAATCCCCTCTTTATCATAAAGAATACATGAGGGAAAAGACTGCGAAAAGTGATTTATATGCACTGGGACATTTCCTGTTGTTCCTCTTGTATTCATCTTACGAGCCGGTTGAACAGATAGAAAGGAGTTGGGAGGAAGAACTGGACATCAGTCCGGAAACAAGGGGACTGATCAAAAAACTTCTCAGGTGTGACGGTTCTTTTGAAAATGCGGAAGAAGCTTATAAGGAACTAATGAAAATAAGATACAATTAATGAATATGATAAGGGAGGAATAGGCATGTCGTTTTTTAATAAAGTGTTTGCATCCATTGGGATCGGTGCAGCAACAGTCGATACGAAGTTGGAAAAATCAAGCTATCAAGCAGGTGAAACCGCAAAAGGCGTTGTTGAAATAAAAGGGGGGAGTGCTTCCCAGACGATCGATTCGATCTATCTTACTCTCTATACAACGTATATCCGAGAGTCGGATGATAAAAAATATACCGATTATGCTCCGATTCAAAAGGTTCAAATATCAGAACCGTTTACCATCGGGGAAAATGAAAAGAGAGAAATCCCGTTTTCGTTCACTCTTCCATTTGAAACGCCTATCACATACGGCAATACAAGGGTGTGGGTGGCTACGGGTCTTGATATAAAAAATTCGGTGGACCCAAAAGATAAAGATTATATTGAAATCGTTCCCCATAACTTAATAAATGGCATTCTCCAATCTGTACAAGATCTTGGTTTCAGAATAAGGAAAGTCGAGTGCGAACAGGCTCCCCGCCGGTTCAGGGGAAGATATCCGTTCATCCAGGAGTTTGAATTCGTTCCTGTAAGCGGAGGGTACCAGCGCTCATTGGATGAAATCGAGCTGATGTTCCTTAATCAGTCCGAGGAACAGGCTGATGTGTTGATTGAAGTGGACCGCAGAGCAAGAGGGCTTGGGGGATTCCTGGCTGAAGCACTCGAAATGGACGAATCAATGGTAAAGATGACGGTCCGTTCAAGCGACCTGCCTCATTTATCTTCAAAGCTGAAAGAAACCATCGACAGATTCATTTAAGTCGTTTCGACAAAGGTTCTCATTTTTTGATGAAGGATTCGACACCCTCTTTGTTTAATACTAGTAATACTACTTAACCGGAGGGGTGCTCATGCTGTTGCTTGAAAGAATCAAACGTCCCAGAATGCTGAGATCGAATTATGACATCACTGTATTTCAAACTCCGAAATACGGAGAAGACCAGGGCTACCAGAAGGTGTACCGGATTTCAATAGAAGCGAATAATCATGAAGAGGCCCTATATGAAACATTCAGGATTTTTAATGTACCCGACCTCATGCCAGCCGATTACAAAGGCAGGTATATGGCAACCCGCGATATCATTTTTATAGATGAGGGAAGAAGGGGTCATTTCTATTATCGATTGCAGCCAAACGGCTGGAAAAGGATCAACCGGATCCTTCTGCACTGATTGAAAATAAAGGAAAGACATCCGGTATGGAGTCTTTCCTTTTTTCATCTGATTAGAGGTTGTGGCCGGGCCCGTTCTTCCTGTTTTTCGTTGAATGTTCTTTCGCATGGGCATTGTGTTCGGCCTCGATTGCTTCTTTAGGAATATGATTATTTTTCTTTGGCGAATTAATTCTGTTACGGTGTTTTTTACCCAAAAGGATCCCTCCGTGTTTTTAAGATTTTAGCCTTTCGGTTCTTGAAGAGTTAGGCTGAGTCCCCGAACGGGTGGAAGGGTTCGTTTCATTCGCATGCTGGACGGCCTGCTTGAGTTTCTTGCTCATTTTTTCCTTCGTCATGACCATACCTCCTTCCATCTATAGTCTTACCAGTCCCGAGCTTCCTATCCGCGGACCTTTGAAAGCGTTGCATAAGCTTAAGAAAAGGATTACAATGGTACTTCAGTAAGTTCTATAATAGGAGGAATTGTAAGATGAGCATACATATCAATGCCAAAGAAAATGAAATTGCAGAAACGGTCTTACTGCCGGGAGATCCGTTAAGGGCTAAATATATAGCAGAGACATTCTTGGAGAATCCTGTTTGTTATAATGAAGTTCGCAATATGTTCGGGTACACTGGAACATATAAAGGGAAAAGAATCAGTGTCCAGGGCACAGGAATGGGTGTCCCGTCCATCTCCATATATATTAATGAATTGATGCAAAGTTACAATGTGCAGAATTTGATCCGCGTAGGTACGTGCGGAGCAATCCAGAAGGATGTCAAAGTACGTGATGTCATCCTTGCCATGACATCTTCAACAGATTCACAAATGAACAAGTTGACCTTTAACGGCATCGACTATGCCCCGACTGCTGACTTTGATCTGCTGAAACGATCATATGACAGCGGACTCGAAAAAGGACTTAGCCTGAAGGTCGGGAACGTATTCACGGCGGACATGTTCTATAACGATAATGCGGAACATGAAAAATGGGCCCAATATGGAATCCTTGCCATTGAAATGGAAACCTCTGCACTTTATACTTTGGCTGCAAAATATGGCCGCAGCGCACTTTCTGTATTGACAGTCAGCGACCATATCCTCACAGGTGAAGAAACGACAGCCGAAGAGCGGCAAACGACTTTCAATGAAATGATCGAAGTGGCTCTCGAAGCAGCAATCAAGGAATAACATAGAAATATAACGTTTTCTTTAACTGCTTACTCACATGGTAAGCAGTTTTATTATGCAATAATCCTGAATACAGTAGGATTATCCTATTACATGGCAGTCAATCCATGTTAATATGTAGTTTGTAACAATATAGAGAAACTAGGTGAAAGTATGAAGAAGGTCATCCTGGTTATTGCAGGCTCCCTTGTCATTTTGTCCGGGTGTCAGCAAGCACAAGAATGGACCCAGAATTTATTCGGTGAAAAACAGTCCGAAGAAACAAAGGACACAGAAGAAAACAGCAGCCCGGAAATCAAGGAATCTCCCGATGTAACCCCAGGAGATGAGGGCGGCGGTGAAGCAGCTGAGGAAGAGACCGTCCCGCCAGAACTTCAGTTGGAATCACAATTCTTCAATCAAGTGAAGGTAGTGGATGGCAAGCAGGTCATTCAGAACCCTGCCAATAGGCTTGTACTTGTGAATAAGGAATTTGCACTCGGTGAGTATAAACCCGAAGATCTGGTGCGTCCGGAAGTTCCATTCGTTTTCGGGAACGAGGATCTGGAAAAGGCCAATCTCCGCGAGGAAGCTGCAAAAGCCCTGGAGCAAATGTTTGCGGCTGCAAAATCCGAACAAATTTATCTCACAGCTATTTCAGGTTATCGTTCCTACGATTATCAGGAGATGCTCTTGAAGCGTGAAATCGAGCAGTTCGGCAAAGAAAAGGCCGTCATGGCCGTTGCACCTCCTGGACAAAGTGAACACCAGTCCGGGCTCGCAATGGACATTTCAAGCCAAAGCAATGATTTCCAAGTGAATATTGAATTTGCCCAAACGAAAGAGGGCAAATGGCTGGCAGCCAATGCCCATAAATACGGGTTTATCCTTCGCTACCCTGAAGATAAAGTCGATATTACACAATACCAGTATGAACCTTGGCATTTCAGATACGTAGGAAAAGATGCTGCCAAAGTCATTTATGAAAATGACTGGTCACTTGAAGAATACTTTAAGAATGTAAAAGAAATATAAGTGAAAGGCAGGGAGATTTATGCTCTCTGCCTTTTTGAATTCCCTGCAGGGTCTGTTTACATGTATAGCGGATGAGACATTTTAACTCTGTTGAAATAGAAAGACTTTTTCACTCTCTTCTCTCATAAACAATAATAAAGGGAGTCTGTCCAACTGGACATGATAGGGGGAAGAAGGATGTTCAAGAGTTTTTATATTCTGGTGTTAGGCAGTGTTCTCGTCGGAATAGGGATTAACCTTTATTTCGTGCCGCATCACTTCCTGGACGGGGGAATGATCGGCATCGGGCTCATTTTTCACTATTGGTTCGGCTTTAAACCCGGCCTTGCCATCATTCTTTTAAGCATCCCGCTCTATTGTTTGGCTTTCATCAAGGACCGTCCACTATTTTATAACAGTGTACACGGCTTATGGCTTTCCTCATTCATGATAGATTTTTTTCACAGATGGAAAGACTTTCACATTCTTCCGCCGTTGTTCAGTGCTTTTATCGGAGGGGCGTTTGTCGGCATCGGGATCGGATTGATGCTCAGGGCTGATTCGGCAACCGGAGGTACGGATTTACTCGCGCAGTTGATCGGCAAGAGTTCAGGGTTCAATGTGGGAAAGCTGATTTTTGCCATCGACAGTGTGGTTCTTCTAATAGGATGGTCGATCATCGGGCTGGAATCTTTTTTATATTCCCTGTTCGCCATAAGTACAGTAGGTTTTTTTACGACAATTTTGACACATCATAAGGATAGTGGTGGATATTCCTTTCACTAACTGATAAAAGCTGATAGAATAAAGAAGTTATCTGATTGTCCAGCCTGGATGATCATATTATTTTTTTCGGTTTGGATACATAGCAATGAAAGTGGTGAAAACCTTGGAACAGGATAAATCAACAGATCAATCAGTCACTCAAGAAGAAAATCAAACAAGTTATCTGAAAATAAAAAAGTTCAAATTTGTGATGCTTCTCTTTTTCCTTGTATTCGCAACAGCGGGAATCACAACATTCGCACTGGCGTTCGGGGATGAAAAGGCAGTCAATGTAGGTGTCACAGAAAGATCCGAATTTAAAAAGCTTTATGAAGCTTATGATAAATTAAATGAAAATTACTATAAGGACCTTAAGGATGAAACACTCGTCAACGGAGCAATCAACGGCATGCTGGAGAGCGTGGGAGATCCTTATTCCGATTATATGAACGAGGAAGAAGCCAAAAAGTTCCAGGAAAGCATATCATCCTCTTTTGAAGGAATCGGTGCAGAAATTCAAGAGAAGGAAGGGTATGTTTCAATCGTATCCCCGATCAAGGGATCGCCTGCTGAAAAAGCGGGACTGCAGCCCAACGATAAGATTCTGAAGGTCGATGGGAAAAGTATACAGGGTATGTCTGTCACCGACGCGGTACTTTTAATCCGCGGCGAGAAAGGCACGAAGGTAACGTTGACAATCCAGCGTCCTGGTCAGGAAGAATCGATGGAAGTGACAATCACACGGGATGAGATCCCGATCGAAACGGTTTACGCAGAAATGAAGGATAACGGAGTCGCTGAAATCCAAATTACAAGCTTCTCTGAAAATACCTATAAAGAATTGGTGAATGCATTGAATGAAATGCAGGATAAAGGGATGAAAAAGCTTGTATTGGATCTGAGACAGAATCCTGGCGGCCTCTTGGATCAGGCAATCAAGATCTCAAATCTATTTGTACCTGAGGGAGAAGTACTCTTCCAAGTCGAGGACAATAATGGCAAAGTCGAAAAATATGTGGCAGAAGACGGACAGAAGGTGAAAGTCCCAACCGCGGTCCTGGTAGATGAAGGAAGTGCAAGTGCTTCTGAGATATTGGCTTCCGCTGTAAGTGAATCCAATAATATCCCGCTTGTCGGTACCAAAACGTTCGGAAAAGGGACTGTCCAGACCGCAGAAGAGTTTGAAGATGGTTCGAACATGAAATTTACAACGGCAAAATGGCTGACTCCAAAAGGGAATTGGATCCATGAAAAAGGAATCAACCCTGATTACGAAGTGAAGATGCCGGATTATGCGCAGCTTCCTTATATCAATCCGGATAAAGAGCTGAAAGAAAGTGACATGTCCGAAACAGTGAAGGCGGCAGAACAAATGTTGAATGCCCTCGAATTCAACCCGGGAAATGTTGACGGCTACTACGATGAAGATACGAAATCAGCCGTACAGCAGTTCCAGGAAGAAAATGAACTGGAATCAACAGGCGTACTAAAAGGCGAAACAACCGTCAAACTGATGGACCTGCTCCGCCAAAAACTAAAAGAAAACGACCCTCAATTCAAAAAAGCGGTTGAGGTACTGAAATAAACAAAGATTCATTATAACCTTTTGGCCCTTTATGGGTACAATCTTATTAAAGAAAAACGCACTGTATTTCACATTGAAATCAACAGTGCGTTTTTTTGTTATTATTTTTTTGTTATTAATGGTGTCATATTCGTTATGTCTGCTAAATCTAGATTCCACTAATCAAAAATGCAATAAAAAGGTTTTGAAAAGTTGCCGGATACACCGTTTAAAGAATTAAATGAAGGGACAGCAAATCTTCTTGACTGCCATTCAATAAATCCAAATGATTGAAACACATTCAGAAAAACCTCGGAAAGGATAAAAAGTACTCCCTCTCGAATAGTAGTAAGAGAGAATGGAGGAATGAAGGTGAATGGGAAGATAGTAGTTGAGAAGTTGTCCAAGATATTTAAGAAAGGCAATGTAGAGGCGGTTAAGGGTGTGTCCTTCGAAGTCGGGGAAGGGGAATTCTTCGCATTTCTGGGGCCGAATGGTGCGGGGAAATCCACCACAGTACAGATATTGACGACGTTGATCAGTCCTTCATCCGGAAGAGTGGAGGTTGCCGGGTATGATGTGACGGATAAGCCCGAAGATGTCCGCAGACAGATTGGCGTCGCACTCCAGGAAACTGGGGTGGATTCAGATTTGACCGGGAGAGAAATGCTGGAATTACAGGCATATATATTTGGATTCACTAAGCCGGAAGGTAAAAGACGGGCTCAAGAGCTGCTCGAACTCGTGGACCTGACCGATGCGGCAGCACGCCGCATCGGCGGTTATTCCGGAGGGATGAGAAGAAGGCTTGATCTCGCTCTGACCCTTGTCAATGAACCAAAGATCCTTTTCCTGGATGAACCCACGACTGGGCTGGATCCTTCAAGCAGGGCAGCCATCTGGAAGGAACTTCGAAGATTGAACAAAGAAAAAGGAACAACGATTTTTCTGACGACTCAATACCTGGAAGAAGCCGATGCTCTGGCGGATCGGATTGGTATCATCAATAAAGGGGAAATCGTCGCCATGGGTTCGCCAAAGCAACTTAAAGCGGAGATCGGCGATGATCTAATCACCATTACACTGAAGGATGACAACCAACTAGATCAAGCGATGGCATTATCAAAAGAACGGCTTGCAGGAGTTGATGTCATCCGTCAGGAAGAGAAGATACTGATTTACGTTGGTGAAGGAACGAAGCAGCTGCTTGAGGTGGTCCGGTTGTTTGATGTGGAAAGTATTAGAATATCAGACATCCAGCTTTCAACTCCCACTCTTGATGAGATCTTCCTGAAGCTTACCCGTGAATCGAAGGAAGAGGTGAAGAGTCTTGGGGAATAATGTATGGAAAGATATTTGGTTGATGACTGTGAGGAATATCAAGACTACACTGCGGAACCCGTTTTCATTCATACCCAACCTGGTCATTTCGGCCTTTTTCCTGCTGGTCTATGAAGGGGGCTTGAGCGGGATATCAGAATTGCACCGACGTTTGAAGGCGCCGACTACCTTGCATTTATCTTGCCGGTATCGATTGTTTCGGCCGCCGTTGGCGGTGCAGGGGGAGCAGGACAAAGCATTGTCAAAGACATTGAATCCGGCTTTTTCTCCAGGCTGCTGCTGACTCCGGCTTCAAGGCTTGCGATTGTACTAGGCCCGATCATTGCGGGAATGTTACAGCTTTTGGTTCAGACACTCCTGATTATCGGAATGGCTTTCCTGCTGGGATTGAAGGTTAAAACCGGATTTGCCGGCATTCTTTTTGTCATTTTGATTGCCATCGGCTGGGGTCTCGCCTTTGCGGGTTATTCCGTGGGGATCGCGCTTAGGACTAAGAATGCCCAGGCTGCACAGGCAGGCACATTCATCTTTTTCCCGCTGATCTTCCTCAGTACGACATTCGTTCCTTATGAACTGATAGAGGCTCAGTGGCTGAAAATTGCCACAGTGATCAATCCGACTACCTATATCTTCGAAAGCATGCGGACCGCTTTGATTGATGGCTGGGTGTTCTGGGATTTGATGCAGGGAGTGATTGCCATCGCAATCGTGTGCTCCATAACGATTACATTTGCAGCTGTTTCGGCCAAGGGAGCAGTCTCCCGGGGGTAGCAAAAATAGGATTTGGAGAAGGGACAGTGCGAATCTGTCCCTTTTTTCATTAGTTGGAAGTGCCTATTACACCTCCCTTCCGCTTTTCAGTTAGGAGTCTTCGTCTTGCACTCAGATCAATTCTATATTGAAACACATTGCGAAATTTTTATTGAGATTATACCTATATTATTGAGTATATCCCCTCGCGTGTTAAACAATTTCTAGGGGTCTTTTCCTTAAACATACAATTCCCTCACACTTACTTGTATAGAAGAATTCCCAATGACCAACAATGATGATAACAAAGTATGAGGTGATCGAAATGTTTAGAAAATGGACCGCCATCCCCATCGTATTGCTGATAACATTCATCATATATGCAGCGGCTAATACGTCCACTCAGCCTTCCGAAATGACAGAAGTCCAAAAGAAAGCAGATGTGAAAAGCGTAAAAGAAACGGAGAAAACAAATACTATCTTTCCCTTAAATAATGTAGAGGCGGGGAAACCCATCAATGTGCTTGTAGTCGGGTCTGACCAAAGAAAAAATGAAGCAGAGAGGGCAGACGTGCTGATGATCGCGCAATATGTCCCCAATCAACCAACATTAAAGCTCATCTCGATCATGAGGGACACCTATGTGGATATTCCCGGTTACGGTAAAAGTAAAATAAATCACGCATATGCGTGGGGCGGCAATGACCTTGTTAAGAAGTCTTTGAAACAAAATTTCGACCTCGAAATCAATCACACCGTGAATCTTAACTTTCAAGATTTTATAAATATGATGGGAGTCATCTTCCCGGAAGGTGTTCAGGTCCCCATCACCGAGGGGATGATCAGTCACTGGAAGTGGGATAAACAACCGGGAATGCAGAAGCTTAAGGGTGGGGAAATCCTTCAATATGTTCGTTACCGGGGGGATGTAACCAGTGATTTTGGAAGGGTGGAAAGACAGCAGGAAATCATAGCTCTTGCTGAAAAAAATATAATGGAGCAGTTGAAATCAGGAAAGGGTATTCCCACTGCGATCGAGTTGATGCGTGAAGGCTTTAAAAACGTAGAGACGACATTTTCGATTGACCAGGTTATGAAGCAAGGACTATCTTTTCTGTTTCATCCGATTGACTCCGTTGAAACCATCAGGATCCCGGTGGAAGGCAGTTACCAAAGCATCTCGAGACCGGGGGATGGAGAGGTTTTGGAAATAGATGAAAGCACCAATCTCCAGGCACTGAGAGAGTTTATTTACTAAGCCTAGGCAGATCGGGAGGGAAATGATCAGTGGAGTCTAAGCCAAGGAAGCTCTCAATGCGTTTCATTTTCCGTCCGATCAATTGATGTAAATAGTCCTTATATTTTTCATCTTCTGATTGATCATACTCATTTTGAAGTATTTTTAGGTGTTCCAAATGTTCCTGGAGGGAGCGTTCCTCACTGTCCGAGCCGCCGGATTGCACTTTCCTTAAGATGACATCTACCAATTTATCGTTTGTGGCTTCAATTGTTTTGGTGCCCTGACGCACGTAAATAGCCCCGTAGCGCAGCTCTCCCCTCGTTACAATTGAAGTGTAAGGAACGTATCTTGGATCATAATCAATAATCAGCACCTGAAACCGTTTCATATTTAAAAAAGGATGAATATCGCCTGTGAAAATAAAGTCTTCCGTTCTATAACGAAGATACTTTGGAAGCAGGTGCTGAAGTTTATTATCAACATCTGCCTTATCAAGAAATTCTTCTTCCGATAATCCCTTTAAATCAATTGAACCATCATCATATTGCATGACCCCTATGATGATGCACCCGCCCCCTGTATTGGAAATGGCCAGGACATGTTTTGCCAGTTTGGAGACTTCGATCCAGTCGGATTTGAAATCCACATAATCCGTTTCGCCGGTGTTAAGGAGCAGCAGGTCCTTAAGTGTTTCATGTGAAGGGTTCTTCAGAAAATCACGCAGCTTCAGAGGTACAATTTTTTCATAGAACAAAGAAATACCCACCCTTCGAATAGGAGTTTATGCAGACCGGACATTTCGCTTTCTTCTATTATATAGCTTTCCAGTGTACCGTTAGAACAATCAGTTCAATGTCATTGAATTTGCGTTCTGTTTTATATAAAATGGAGGGATGTAGATTGCAGTGGAAAAGGGGAGAACAATGGTGAAGAAAGAAGTATATATCTTATCCGGGTTTCTTGGAAGTGGAAAAACAACATTATTGAAGCAAGTACTTCAAGCATTGAAGGATGAAAATAAAAAACCAGCTGTTTTGATGAATGAACTGGGAAGCGTGTCGATTGACAGTGATGCCGTGGAGGAAGATACATCCATGAGGGAACTTCTGGACGGATGTATCTGCTGTACCATTTCAGATAAACTGGAAGCACAGTTACAGGATCTCCTGGTCAACGAACAATTTGATGTGCTGATTATTGAAACAACAGGAGCCGCACACCCCGTCGAAGTAGTGGATTCCATCCTGTCCCCATTATTTGCTGACAGGTTTGAGTTCAAAGGGATCATAACGGTAGTGGACGGAAAGCAATGGAAGGAACGTTCCCGATTCAGTCCATCAGTATTGCACCTTATGAGAGAACAGATCCGACATGCACAGTTTATCATCGCGAATAAGATGGATCTCCTCACTGAGATGGAGCAGGGAATGTTCATTTATGAATTACAACAGCTTAATAACCGGGCGAAAGCATACATGACCAACTATGCAAAAGTCTCAATGAAAGATATTTTTTCAGCTGCAGCCGAAATAGAAATCGAGGGTTATGACAAAGCATCAATAGGCAGGCACCTTTCCCTTCAGGCGGTGGTTTACACGTTTCAAGGGAAGGTAGATGGCGAAGAGTTTGAAGATTGGGTAAGAAAGCAGCCCGATACCATCTACAGAATGAAAGGATATATCCCGCTCAGAGGAAAAAAATATCCGTCGATGTTTCAATATTCTTATGGGATGCCCCTTTTTATGCAGACTGATATGAAGTATAAAACCAATTTTGTCATAATCGGTGAAGAATTATCTAAATCTGAAATTTCACAGTCACTGCAAGCAATCGATCACGTTCAGGAAAAATGAAAGGGGCTGGCCGCTATGCGGCTGCCCCTTACATCTTAAAGATTGCTTTCCCCGAACTTTTTGAACGTCATTTCATCTTCGACAAGTCCGCATGCGGCACATTGTACCTTTACTTCAGGTCCGTTATAGGCAAGATGAAAAGGATCAAGCTGCCCCTCGTCATATTGCTGGACAACTTGTCCTGACTGCGGATCCAGTTTCACGCTTTGCGGCACTTGCTGGATGATATTAAACCTTGTGCGGTTCGTCCGGCAATTCGGACAACGATATGGTGTAGTCATAACCAATCACCTTTCTTTGTTTTTTTCTAGTATGTTCAATTGGATACTATTTATGTAAAGGAGTATGACCGTGAATACTGTTGCCTATCAAGTTTTACTGAAAGAGTACAGTTCCGTTTGGAAAAACAGGAATTTTGATGATGAAAATCAGTCTCCGGAACAAATCCTGAAAGAAGCCATCAAACGCGAACTTCTTGACCAGAACAGCCACCCGCGTGTAAGGAAGCCGATATCAGAAAAATACATATCTGCATCCAAACGAATTCTCGAATCCGGCTTATCATCGGAGTCTAAGGTGGAACTGCTTGATTTACACATACAAATGATCGATCAACTCAAAGAGTAATCATCAGATCCTTTAAATTCAGATTATTTCGTTTCGAGACTTTTTTCTTTTCATCATACCCTTGAAGGTATATAATACAACATAGATTATTGAAAAAAGGATGATGCAGAATGCTTCTGTTTATTGCTATTGCTATATTCAGCGTTCTTATATATGTGGTGTACTATCGTTATGCACCCGTACGTGTCAAAGGAATGAGCGATAAGGAACTGTGTGACTCCCATATAATTCTTGACGTCCGGGATTACCAGGATTCTTATAAATCAAACTGCGACCAGGCGCTTACCATCCCTTGCGGATACTTAAAGCGTTATTCTCATGAGATTCCACAAGGACCGCTTGTCGTGATCGGCAGTTCTTCAGTTGAGTGCAATGTGAGTGTTAGACAATTAAAACGGCTGGGATTCAATGTAGTGGGATATATTTCTGCAGTAAGAAACCAGCCATGCAAGGAAAGCTTGTCTATGGGTTGAATTACCCTGTTTTTTGAAACGGTTTTGTAATATCCGTTACAAAAGGACCTAATTTTTTTAGGTGTCAACATTGATTTTTCGGTAAATTTTAGAGGTGTGAGTCAAAATATTCATATGCCGGAAATGTAAGTTAATCTAGTGATTCCTTTATTTATAATAGATTTTGAGTTTGAAGGATAAATTGTTTTTCAAAACTGAACAATTCTAACGCAATTACCATTTCCTCCCGTAAATGTAACAAAAAAAGGGTGTTATGATGAATGTGCAGCAAGAAAAAACCACATTCACTAAGGAGGAATTCATCTCTATGAACAAGAAGAAAATGTTATCAGCAGCAACAGCATTAACATTATTAGCATCACCGCTCGCAGCAGGAAGTGCAGACGCTGCAAGTCCTGCGCAAGTGAAATCGAAGGTACAGACTCTTCAATTAAACGGTAATCAAGAAGATTTAAATAAATATATCCAAGACATCCTATCAAAATATGGAGTCGATGGTCAGAATATCAATCTGCAAGGTCAAAATATCAATCTGCAAGATTGTGTCAATGGCCAGATTCCACAGCAGCAGGGTCAAAAAGCTGAAGCACCTGCCCCAGAAGAGGCACCAAAAGCTGAAGCACCTGCACCGGAACAGCAAGCACCAAAAGCTGAAGCACCAGCCCCGGCGCCTCAAGAACAACAGGCACAGCCGCAAGCTGAACAAAAGCAGCAAGCTGAACCGACGGCAGAAACTGGCCAGTTGAGTGAATATGAACAAAAAGTGGTCGAACTGACTAACCAGGAGCGTGCAAAACAAGGTCTTCCTGCGCTTAAAGTCGATGCTGAACTAAGTAAAGTAGCAAAAGAAAAGTCCCGCGATATGCAGGCAAACAACTACTTTGATCATAACAGCCCGACATATGGTTCTCCATTTGATATGATGAAGCAATTCGGCATCGAATATTCATCTGCAGGAGAGAATATTGCAATGGGTCAGCCAACTCCTGAAGAAGTTGTACAAGCTTGGATGAACAGTGAAGGACACCGTAAAAACATCATGAATTCTAACTACACTCACATTGGTGTAGGGTACGTTGAAAACGGTCATTACTGGACACAGCAATTCATTTCTAAATAAGGATCAGCATCCTGAGCAGCCCCTTATCAAGGGGCTGCTTTTTTCTATTTGACCGGGTTGATTGAATAAATAATAATGTGCAGAATAACAGTTGCAGCTAATATTTGCATTTCATCCCAATGATTCTTAGTATGGTAATATAAAGACTTTGTGGAGTGGATTTTGGTGAACAATGATAAATCAGTTCTTATAACGGGAGGCGCCAGAGGATTAGGCAGCCGGACCGCAATAGAATTCTCGAAGAACGGGTATAAAGTATTCTTAAATTATCGGCAGGATGAAGTTCATGCAAATGATTTTGCAAGCAGATTAATGGACACATACGGAAACGAAGTTTTTTCCGTCAAGGGTGACGTCTCAGATCCTGCTGAATGTATGAACCTGACTGAGTTCATCAAGCGGGAAACAGGCGGTATAGATATCTTGATCCACAATGCCGGGCCGTATGTAAAGGAACGAAAAACATTTGATGATTATTCCCCGGAGGAATGGAATTACATAGTGAATGGGAATTTGAACAGCGTATTTTACCTCACCCGGCTGTTGATCCCTCACATGAGGAGAAACAAATGGGGCAGGATCATTACATTCGGTTATGACCGCGTGGAAACTTCCCCGGGCTGGATATACAGGTCAGCTTTTGCGGCAGCCAAGGCGGGACTGGCTTCTTTCACAAAAACAATTTCAATCGAGGAAGCGCAAAATGGGATCACGGCCAATATGGTCTGTCCAGGTGATATTGTCGGTGATTGGAAAGAGGACGAAATCGGACATGCCCAAAGAGAAAAAGATCCTTCCACTCCCGTCGGCCGTCCAGGGACTGGTGAAGATCTGGCAAGGGTCGTTGAATTCCTTTGCAGGGAAGAATCTGATTTCATTACAGGAGCGGTTATCCCGGTCACCGGGGGAAAAGATGTGCTCGGAAAAATATTTCATAAATAAAAGAGATTCGCTCCAACGATAATTAAACCAATTTTGGAGTGTAAAACAAGAAAAGCAGGCCCTTTAGGACTGCTTTTTTACTATAAATTCCTAATGAAAGTCACATAATAAAATTCTTTAATTGAGTTAGTCACTAAAGGTAGGGGACTTAAAATAAGGGTGAATATTCCCGTTAAACTGAAGAATTCAGCTGGGGAGAGGTAAATAAGGGAAGGATTTTCCTTTAAGCATGCTTAGTAAGCCGATTTTCATGTTTTTTAATGGAATAGAAGAATATTCTTCCCCTATTTGAACTGCTTCTTTCGAATTTCTTACATAAGGGAAATTTCTTCCCTTATGTATGGTATAAGCTCATGGTACTGGTTTTTCTTGGTTTTCGCTTTTAAAATCCGTTATGTTTTTCATACCATCCGTAAGTGAATTCGCCATGTAAATCAAATGAATACATATATATTTCCGTATTCGGAAACGTCATTCGATATGAGATACGAAAACATACGTAAAAGCAAAAGATAAGCCATAATAGTAATAAAAAAACAGCATACGAATAATGTTTCTCATTCGTAAGCTTAAAGACATTGGATGTTACCATTTTGCACCTCTAAACTGAACTGCTTATTCATAACGGGAGAATCACTTTTTCAAGCTTTTTCTTCCACATATTCCTTTTTGAACCGTTTTTGAATAAGAAGCAATCTGCCTGAAAGGGTCAATGCACCTGCAGTCAATCCGGAAGTTAGGCCAAGCCAGTATCCATAAGGGCCGAAATCCGTGTAATTGGCCAACAGATAACCGAGCGGCAATCCGATCACCCAATAAGAAACCAATGCCATGATAAACGTGATATTGACATCCTTATACCCTCTGAGTGCCCCCTGTACCGGTGCCTGGACCGCATCGGAAAGCTGAAAGAACACGGCGTATAAAAGGAAATGACCAATGAGTTCGAGTACATAGGAGTCACCTGTATATAGATATGATATTTCGGTACGGAAAGCATAAAGAATCAATCCGTAAATCACAGCCAGTATAAGAGCGATCGACACACCCATCCAGCTGTAAATATTTGCGTCTTTAAGTCTTTTGGCACCAACTTCAAAGCCCACCACTATGGTCAGGGCCATGGAGATGCTTAAAGGGATCATATAAAGGAAGGATGCAAAATTCAGCGCTGCCTGGTGAGCCGCGATGACCGCGGTTGTATATTCACTCATCAATAACGTGACAGCCGAAAAGATACTTACTTCGAAAAAGATCGACAAGCCGATGGGGACCCCGATCTTGAAGATTTCTTTCCATTTTGTGAATCTTGGTTTTTGGATCGTCCTAAAGATGAAGAACTCCCGGAAAGGACTTTTTGTATGAATCACCCAGAATGCAACCATCGTGATGACCCAATAGGTGATGGCTGAAGCATAGCCTGCCCCGATCCCGCCAAGTTCCGGGAGCCCGAGTTTCCCGAATATAAGAATATAATTCAAGACAACATTTATCGGGAGTGATAATAAGGTGATGAACATCGTCACTCTTGTCAGACCGAGTGCATCGATGAAGGACCTTAAAACATTGTAGACGAATAAGGGAATCATCCCGAATGATAAAGCGATCAAATACTCCCTTGCCACCCTGTGTACATTCTCTTCAAGATCCATGCCTGAAAGGATCGGATCCATGACGGCTGACCCGATTATGAGGACGATCAAGGACAGGAATATGGCCGCATACACACCCTGAAATACGGTATATGGCACTTCCTTCTTCCTGCCTCCGCCAATCAGTTGGGCAACGATCGGGGTCACGGCCAGGAGAATGCCGCTCAGGCCGGTGAATACAGGGACCCAAAGGGATGAACCGATGGCAACTCCTGCGAGGTCCGTGGGAGAATATTGTCCTGACATGATCGTATCAAAAAAATTCATCGCGAACATGCCGAGTTGGGTGATAAGGATAGGGACTAGGATGAAGGACAGCTGCCCCAGTTTCCCTTTAATAGTGTTTGTCTGTTTCATGTAGTGTCTCCTTAGTCAATTTAAATCTTTTTCGACAGCTGAAGCAGTATTTCTTGATAAACCGTAAATACACTATCATACTGTACCATAATTCCTGGAACACGAGTAACTCCAAATTCCCCTGCGTAAAAAACTTTATACGGGGTATTAGAGGAAATGGATGATTCATTGTTCTATCCGGTGCGATTTTTTGATAAAGTGTATAATGATAGTCTAAAATGATACCGATTATAATGAGATAGGAGTACATATACATGAACAAGCATATTTTATTTACGGGCGGCGGTTCTGCCGGCCACGTTACAGTGAACACAGCATTGATTCCTCAATTTGAAAAAGAAGGTTGGAGAATTACATACATAGGTTCAGAAGAAGGAATTGAGAAGGAAATCATCACGGATCAGTTCCCGCACATCCCTTATAAAAGTATATCGAGCGGTAAACTCCGCAGGTATTTCTCGTGGAAGAATTTCACCGACCCCTTCAGGGTAATGAAGGGGGTAATGGAAGCTTTGTCCGTAATCCGAAAAACAAAACCGGATATCATCTTTTCGAAAGGCGGCTTTGTATCGGTTCCAGTGGTAATGGCTGCGAAAATGGCAAAAGTGCCGGTCGCGATCCACGAATCAGATGTTACGCCGGGTCTGGCAAATAAACTGGCCGTTCCTTTCGCCACTAAGATTTTCACCACTTTTCCTGAAACAGTGAAGACTCTCCCTGCTGAAAAGTCGTTATGTGCGGGGGCTATCATCCGTGAGGAATTGTTTAAAGGAGATGCGTCGGAAGGAAAGAGACTTTCAGGATTTTACGATGATAAGCCTATCCTGATGATCATGGGGGGGAGTCTCGGGGCCAGAAAAATAAACGAAGCGGTAAGAGCGAATCTCGACGAACTTTCTTCAAGGTTCCAGATCATCCATATATGCGGGAAAGGGAATATAGAGGAGCAGTATAAGCAAAAAGGCTACAGGCAATATGAATTCATTAAAGCGGACCTCCCGCATTATCTGGCCATGACCGACTTCGTCATTTCACGGGCAGGGTCCAACTCCATTTTCGAATTTCTGGCGTTGAAAAAACCTATGCTCCTCATCCCGCTTTCAAGGGAAGCGAGCAGGGGAGACCAAATCCTGAATGCAAACAGCTTTGTAAAGCATGGCTACGCCCTTGCATTGGAAGAAGAAGAGTTGAACGAAGAAAGCTTCCTATCAAAGGTCAAGGAAATGGAAGCAAACAGTGAAACAATGATAAGCAGCATGGAAAGAGGAGAAAAAGCATATACCATTCAAGACATGTATGAGGAACTTTCATCTATGGCCCGTTAGGAAGTCATTTGCCTGCCCTTCAAGCATATAGTATACAAATGGTTGAAGGGGAGAAGTAAAATGGCTTATCAGTTTTCAAAAGGATGGTATCTGCAAGAGCTTAAAAAAATGGGAATCAATCATCATCCAATCGAAAAGAGAAAATTGGAAAACTATAAAACGTTTGTTGTCCGGAATTTGTATTTTGAAAAAATCGGCAAAAAGAAGTAATAGAAATGAATATAAGGACTGAACGCAGGGGTGCTTATCTGGAATTTTCAGATTGGCCGTGTGTTCAGTTCTTTTTTTATGAACGAACCGCCTCCCTGAGCGTATAGAACTTTGTCAGTTGGTTATCATAAAGTTTCCTGTTTAGATCAAGAAGAACTTTTTTCACCTTCTTTCATTTGATTTTCATGTTGATGGATTATAGTAACTGTACTAATGAAACCAGAGGTAAGCATATGACAATAAAACCAAGACAAAACACACGCCCTTTTTTAGCGAATACAATTCCAAACCCAAAGGAACGGAAGTCGATACTCCTTTATCTGGCCGCTGGCATTCTTTTGGCGGGTGCAGGTATCCTCCTCATATCAGCTTACAGGGATGTCCTTATGGGGCTGGATGAAGACTCATACGAAGAATTCCTCGAACAAATCGGGTCCGCTGCGAGAATTGTATATTTTGCCGTTCTCAGTATCTTTCCTGTTTTCTTATTGTTGAAATGGAAGGGGCTGAAGGAGATCAAATGGGGGAGTATTAAATTTAAACGCATCATCCAATTTACATGGAAGCTGCTGAGGAAATGGCATGTCCCGCTTGCACTGCTCGCTTCTGCAGGTGTTGTGCTTCACGGATGGTTGGCATTAACCAGAGATTTTCAATGGGATTTCACAAACACGACAGGAATCCTATCAAGCATCATTCTCTTCTTCCTGATGATAATGGGCTTTAAACGCTTTAAAAGGAAAGATAAAAGTTGGCATCTTAAACTTGCCATAACGTTTACCGTACTGTTTATGATTCACGCTTCGTTTTGACAACCATATAATAAAAGCGGGTGGGACAAGAGTATTGTAAAGTAAGTAAAACCCGAACCAATTTACCTTAAAGTTGGCAAATTGGTTCGGGTTTTTTAGTCTTATATTTAGTGTTGAATCTATCCAGCGGTTGATTGGAGTGCAAGACGAAGACTCATGCGGGAAAAGTAGCTTATATGAGACCCCGCAGGAGCGCAAGCGACGAGGAGGCTCACGTGCTACCCGCGGAAAGCGAAGTCTTGCATGGAAATCAATAGCGGTGTTTAGAGAAAATAACCATAATATTCGTCTTAAGACAGTGTAAGTAGCGTTTTGTCCAGCAGCTTTTTCTTCTTCTTACGCTTCAAGGGCCTGCTCTTCCCCGGCAGATTGCTGAAGCTGATATAAATAAAGTGTGTAAAGATCTTTAGGGATTTCATATAAATCATAAACCTCTTCCTGAGCATTTAATTGATCATAAAGAGATTTCCTCGACTCATTGGCTTTGATGACATAAGGGAGCTTTTCGGCAGCCTTCTGAGAACGGGTATTCACCTTTCGGATCCTCATGAAAATGGTTTCCATGCCCAGTTCAAAGAAAAGCTCGGAAAAGAATGCATCCTTTGCAGGCTGATTATACCCCTTGCCGTGATACGGCTTGCCAATCCATGTTCCAAGGAAGCCTGCATTTTCCTGGATATCGAATAAGTTAATCGTGCCGATGGCATTGCCCCATTCATCCAAAATGGTCCTTGAAATCAATTCGCCTCGTTCTTCAGCTTCCATCGTTTGTTTTGACAAGAATAGAAATTCTTCATAGGAATACGCTTTTTGACGCACAAAAGGGAAGACATCGGGGTGCACCATCAGGTCATAAAGAGTATGACACTCATGTAATTCACGTTTCTTGATCATAGTAGACCCTCCTTGAGGGCAGTCTTCATGCGTAAGAATCCACCCTCGAAATTTTTAAAAGTTAACTAAAAAATTTCGGGGTGGGAATCGAACCCACTAAGACCAGTCAAGAAACTGGTGGCGCACCTTTTGCCTTCCCTCCATTACAATCGCTCTATTATAAATAGATCGCGCTTAAGAACAATGTAATCGGAAATAATATATCCTTCTGTATCATATATGAATTTTTTCAAAAAGGGAATAGGGAAAATGATGAATTTCGCTAAAAATTTTTAACAAATTTCTACAAATTCTGATATACGATTTCTCCATTGACCAATGTCATGACAGGCTTTGCCATGAAGTGGAAAGGATGGTGGCTCCAAATGACCAAATCTGCATCTTTGCAGGTCTCAAGAGAGCCGATCCTATCATGGACGCCGAGGTTTCTTGCTGGCGAAATCGTTATCCCTTCCAATGCTTTCTGTTCATCCAGACCTTCACGAACAGCGATTGCTGCACACATATTCAGGTACTGGATAGGGGTATAAGGGTGGTCGGTGGTAATGGATACCCCCACACCTGCTTCGGTCAATTTTTGATACGTGATCCAGCTCTTGTTTTTCAATTCTACTTTAGACCGGCGGGTAAAAGTCGGCCCGACCGATACCATCAGGTTTTTTCCTTTTAATTCATCGGCGATAAGATGCCCCTCTGTACAATGTTCGATCCGCAGGTCGAGATTGAATTCTTCCGCAAAGCGGATGGCCGAGAGGATGTCGTCTGCCCTGTGCGCATGAATCCTTACAGGAATTTCTCTTTTCAATGCCGATACGAGAGGGGCCACTCTGAGCTCTTCAGGCTGGTCACAATATTTAGCTGAAAAGAATGCTTCCCTCAGCATGCCCATGATTCCCATCCGCGTGATCGAATCATTATTCCCGTTACTGTGTATCCGTTTCGGATTTTCCCCCAAAGCCAATTTCAATCCAGACGTTTCCTTGATCATCATTTTACGAATAGAAGTGCCATGGGTCTTAATGACAGAGGTAGTTCCGCCGATTACATTGGCACTCCCCGGCATTACGTTCACGGCAGTGACCCCGTACTTCAGTGCATCCGTGAATCCTGGATCGAGCGGATAGACGCCATCGAATGCCCGGATATGGGGAGTCATGGGTTCGATTGTTTCATTCGCATCATTACCTGCCCACCCGGTTCCTTCATCGTATAACCCCAGGTGGGTGTGAGAATCGATAAAGCCTGGAAATACGTATTTCCCGTGGCAGTCAATCACTTTGATATTAGGAGGCACATCGATTTTTTGATTGTAGATTTGCTTGATTTTCCCATCTGAAATGTAAATGGAACCATTTGCGATCGGCTGGGAAGTGACCGGATAGATGACGGCGTTTATCAATAGTATGGAATTCATAGCTAATCCTTTCGTGTTCCGAGTGGTAGATTACTCCTATTTTAAACAATTTTCCCTAAAAAAAGAAGTCAGGCCTTCTTTTTATTTTGAATAAATGAGTAGAGCAGATACACACTTGTGGCTGCGATGGCAATGAAGCTGAGAGGCTTTATGTATCTGACCCCGATCACTTCGATATGTTCCCAGTGGGTTCCAAGTTCCATTCCAATGACCATGAATAATAGTGTCCATGGAAGCATGGCTGCAAAAGTGTACAGAGAGAAAGCAGGCAGGGACATACGGCTTATTCCGGCCGGGATGCTGATCGCATGGCGCACTACCGGAATGAACCTTGCAGTGAAGATGACGATGGTGCCATAACGCTCGAACCATGACTCCGCTGATTCGATATGCTTTTCAGATATGAACAAATACTTCCCATATTTCTTGAAAAAGGGTCTGCCGCCGTAATACCCTAGCCAGTAAAGAAAGAGCTGGGCAACAGTTCCGCCGATCACCCCTGCCATAAAAGCCCCTATAAAAGAGAGTTTACCCGAACTGACCATAAAGCCCGCATAACTCAAAACAAGCTCGCTTGGAATCACTTCGATCATGAGGGCAAGGGCGACTCCTATATAGCCCCAATCCGTTAACATTGTCAGAATATCAGTCAACCACTCGTGATTCATCCCATACCTCCTACATGACTCCTGAGAATTGCAGAATGAGAATCAAGATCCCCAATGCCCATACATAATAAGAAAAGATTTTTAAAGAATGCTTTTTTAAGAAATTCACCATCGAAACAATGGCGAGGTACCCGAAGACAGCCGCGGTAACCGTACCAACCGCAAGGCTTGAAAACGAAATCGCCTCTACATGGCCGCTTATCATTTCTTTGCCCTGAAAGACAATTCCTCCCAGGATGGCAGGTGTTGAGAGAAGGAATGAGAAATAAGCCGCAGTTTCCCTGTCGAGCTTCCGGAAAAGCCCAGCTGCTATGGTAAGCCCGGACCGTGATAAGGCAGGGAAAATGGCCGCGGCCTGAAAGCTTCCGATCACAAGGGCATCCGTATAGCTGATATCGTCCAGCTTCTTATGTCCGTTCTTCACCCCATCCGCCATGAACATGATCAATCCCGTAGCAAGGAATTCCCATCCGATTGTAGAACCGCTTTTCGATATAGAGTCGAAAAAATCCTCAAACGACAAGCCGATGATTACAGCAGGGACTGTTCCGAGTACGAGGATCCAAGTCAGTTTACTGAAAGGGTGCCTGATCATGTGCAGAAGTTCTTTCTGATAAAAGACAAGGACCGCCACCAGAGTCCCGATATGCAGCATCGTATCAAGGAATAACCCTGCTTCCTCAAGACCAAAGGCGAACCTTCCCAGAAAAAGATGTCCGGTGCTTGAAATCGGAAGGAACTCGGTCAGTCCCTGTATGATTCCGAGTACAAAAGCTTCAAATTTATCCATTTGGCATCGAACCTTTCATTTGAAATACGTTGGACAAACCACCTCACTTAACGTATATTCCAAAGCTGAGCATTTCATGAAAAAGATCGCCATAAGATGAAACTTTTATAAAGGGAAAACGTAAATATAGATGAGGCATTTATTATCATTTTAAAAGGAGGGAATAAGATGCCCTCAAAAGACGAAAGATTGCTGGCAGCACTCATTTATGTAATAAGCTTTTTCACAGTTTTCCTGGGACCGATCATCCTATGGCTCTGGAAAAGAGATGATTCCGAATTCATTGATTACCACGGGAAAGAATACCTTAACTTCCTCATTTCCTATACAATCTACGGAATCGTCAGCTCCTTACTCGTGATCGTACTGATTGGAATCGTCCTTGCCCCGATCGTAGGTTTACTGGCCCTGATCTTCACAATCGTGGCCGCCATCAAAGCCTACGAAGGAGAAACCTACCGAATCCCGACAGTCATACATTTTATTAAGTAGGTAAATTCAGTTTTGACTTTGGCTTTTCTTGATGTAATGTTTGAAAATGGTGATATTGAGTTAAGTAGCTTTCACTTGGTTGAAAATTCAGAGTGGATTGGAGCGTAAGGCACTTGACTCCGACGGGAAATAGAGGAAAAGTCGGGACCCCGCAGGCGGAACGCCGGGGGGAGGCTCGACTTCCTCCCTGCGGAAAGCAAGTGCCTGAAGCGGAAAGGAACGGTCTGAGTTCAGCAATATAATTTTTATACGTTAAGAGCTCATGGTCAAACAAACCGTGAGCTCTTACCCATTTATCTGGAATTCTATTGACAATTGCAGCCGAAACTTGATAGTTTAAATAAAAATAACTTCTCAAATACATATTTTCATAGACGCCAAGGGTAAAGGAAGAAGGGAAGAAAAATATGACTCGGATCGATAACAAAGAAAGACTGCTCAGACTCATGACCATATTCAGCCAGGAAACAGACGAAGACCATGAACTCAACTTAGATGAAATCATCCACCGTTTCCAACAAATTTACGGCCCTGACGTAAAGCTGAATAAAAATTCCTTGAAAGATGACATCAATCATCTTATCAATCACTCATTCGATGTCACCATCAACCAGGAAAAAGACGGGCTTCCGAAATACTACAGTCATCAATACCGTCTCTTTGAATTATACGAACTCCGCATGCTGGTCGACGCCGTAGTATCTGCCAAATTCATTACAAAACAAGAAACACGCCAGCTGATCGGTAAAATCAGAAAATTGACCAGCAACCACCAGGGAAAGAAGCTGCAGAATGAAATTCAAGTGGATTCTTCAATAAAAAGTGAAAGCCCCTATATCAGATTGGCGATTCACGATCTTCACCAGGCCATCTCAGAACGCCGCGTCATTACCTTTCAATACGGCCGGTATGACATTGACAAGAATTTCAATCTGAGCCACGAAGGCAGTCTTTACAAGGTAAAGCCATATGCGCTTACGTGGGCAAATGATTTTTATTACTTGATAGCCTACTATTATGAAGCAGGCGAAATCCGCCATTACCGGGTAGATCGTCTGCGGAATGTCTCCATCCTGGAGGAATCATTTCCATACGAATCGTTTGATGTTTCTAAATATGTTCAATCGACTTTTCATATGTTTGCCGGCGATGAAGAGTGGATCAAAGTTAAATTCCATAACGGCTTGATCAATGTGATCATCGATAAATTCGGCAAGGAAGCAGACATCCGTAAATACGATGATGAGCACTTTATACTATCAACAAAAGCAAGGATCAGCGGCGGACTCGTCAATTGGATCCTGAACTTCGGCTCCCAGGCAAAAGTGATTTCCCCAGCCTCGCTGCTCCAAACCGTCAAAGAAGAAGTAACCAATATGAACAAACTATACGAAAACTGAGAAATCATCCATCCCGCTAACGGGGTCGGATTATAAATACAAAATCTAAATGAACATACCAATTGGCA
The DNA here is from genome assembly GCA_051294195.1 of Bacillus sp. BKU_1. Lineage (GTDB taxonomy): Bacteria > Bacillota > Bacilli > Bacillales > Bacillaceae_B > Rossellomorea. Next base: position 2,085,005 of record CP193985.1, read on the forward strand.
GTCCTGTTCTTAACTGAATTAGACTGCTTTTTTTGTTGATGGATAAGGGTAACTCCCCGCTGAATTACGAACCCATTTTCATCAGGGTCATAAGTTTATGCGCGTGCTGATTGTTATACGAACAAGTGATTTTTTAACCAGCAGCAGGTGGGAATTAGTTTTTGAGAGGCAGATAAATGAATTCTTTGTGAGTAATCTCTCATTGCTTTAATAAGGGAGTTTTTTCCGTTATCCTGATGAATACGGCTATGTACGGTGATATAAGGGGAATTTTTTCCGTTAAGGCTAGATAACTGGTCCATTTTTATGCTTCTGGAGGAAATAAGGGGAATATGTTCCTCTATTTATCCTCTTTTTCGTACTAAGTTAGTCAATAAGGGGAAGTTCTTCCCTTAATTTTGGGGGTTCATTTTATGTGAATCATTGTATATTTCCGGAACCGCTGACCAGTACTTATCTTCGGATAATGAATGCTTGGAACTTCTGTCTCCAAGCATTTTTTCCTATTCTGGTTTTCTTGCTACTTCATTTTGGTCCTTATTACTATAGGAAAAGCAATTTCAATCATATTTAGTACTTTCAAACAGAACCACTTAGCCTTCCGGAGGAGAGAGGAGCTTACCTGCAGCCAGGAAAACGAAGTCTCGCACGGAAATCAGTGGCGGTATAAAGCAGCCGTCTTTATTAAGCAGCTTTAAAATTTAATGAACGATTTTCCTTCTTCTGCGTCTTATCTATAGACAAACAAAAGGAGGAAACAATCATGCGGGAACTTCAACAAGCATTAGAAACAATAAACTGGGGGCTGATTGCCCCGCTCATCATATTGCAACTTATCCTCTTGGTCACAGCAGTCATCGACTTGATCAGGATAAAGCAGACAAACGGACCAAAATGGGCCTGGCTTCTCGTTGTAGTGTTTATAAACCTGATCGGTCCGATCATCTACTTCATTTTTGGAAGGAGACAAAATGGATGAATGTACTTGAAGTGACGGCACTTGAAAAGAAGTATAAAGAGAAGCATGCAGTCAAAGGGATATCTTTTCAACTTGAGAAAGGACATTGCACGGCTCTCATCGGACCGAATGGCGCAGGCAAAACGACCACTTTAAATATACTGACGGGACTGACCCAGCCGACAAGCGGAAGGATCACGACCCCTGAGCATTCTGGTGATATCCGGTCAATCATTGGATATCTCCCTCAATATCCATCTTTCTTCGAGTGGATGACAGGAATGGAATATTTAATGTTTTCAGGTGAAATCACCGGACTCTCTAAGGGCGTTTCCCGTAAAAGAAGTGAAGAATTACTCACGCTCGTCAATTTGAATGAAGGGAAAAATAGAAAGATCAGCCAATATTCAGGGGGGATGAAGCAAAGACTCGGGATTGCCCAGGCTCTTATTCATCAACCGAAGCTGGTGATTCTCGATGAACCGGTTTCTGCACTTGATCCATTTGGCCGGAGGGAAGTGCTTGATCTTCTGAACGAATTAAAAAAACAGACGACCATCCTGTTCTCAACCCATATCCTGAATGATGCAGAGCAGGTATGTGATGATGTGCTTTTTCTCTATGACGGCACATTGATCGAGCAGGGTTCCTTATCCCATATAAAGGAGAAGCATCGGTCTTCAGCCATGAAGCTTGTATTCAAAGGAAATGCAGACCATTTTAAGAATATCCTTCAGGCCTTACCGTGGGTCAAACAGATAAAAGAAGAAAAAGAGTCTCTGATTATTGAAGCAGAGGATTTGGAAGAAGGAAGAAGCCGGTTATTCCGCATGATTGCCGATGGGAACTGGCCGGTGGTGCGCCTTGAAAGCAGCGATCAAAGTTTAGAGGAACTTTTTATGAAGGTGATGAGATAAATGAAGATTACATGGGTTTTATTTAAAAAAGAGATGATGGAAGCCGGCCGTAATTTCAAGTGGCTCTGGATGCCGATCGTATTCATCCTGTTTGGGGTGACTGAACCCTTAACGGCCTATTATCTGCCCGATATTCTAAAGTCCTTGGGGGATTTGCCCGAGGGAGCAGTGATAAAGATTCCTCCTCCTTCTTCGGCTGAAATCCTAATGTCCACCATCGGCCAGATGAATACTCTGGGAGTGCTTGTAATCGTCCTTGCTTTCATGGGGGGTGTCTCAGGCGAGAGGAAAAGCGGTGCGGCAGCGATGATTCTTGTTAAGCCGGTGTCCTTTCAAGCGTATATATACTCGAAATGGGCAGCCGCACTCCTTCTTATATGGACCTCCTATATACTTGGACTCGCTTCAACCTGGTATTATATCAACTTGTTATTTGAGAACATATCCCCGGCAGCCTTCTTTCAGTCGCTGGCCGTATACGGCATGTGGCTGACGTTCTTGTTGACGATACTCGTGTTCTTCAGTTCACTGGTTAAAGCACCAGGGGCAGCAGCTTTTTCTGCGATAGCAGTTTCCATTATCCTCAGCTTTTTATCCGGAGCGCTTCCTGAAAAGATGAAATGGTCACCTTCACTGCTTTCCTCCTATATTCCGGACATAGTGAGCGGTCAGGGGTGGACCGGCGATCTGACCATTTCCCTGCTGTTTACCGGGGGATTATGTCTGTTATTATTGATAGTGACTCCAATTTTATTTAAACGGAAAGAACTTACCTAATCAATGAATAAGGGGATTTTATATGACGAGGAACCGGGCAGGAATACTGATCATACAGCAAAATAAAATCGCTGTGATTAAAAGGACTATCGGAAAAGATGAATATTTTGTCATTCCTGGAGGCGGGGTGGAAGAGGGTGAATCATTCGAAGAGGCAGCGGTTCGTGAGGCAGAAGAAGAGCTGGGCATAGGAGTGGAAGATCTTACACTCGCACTGGAATTTGAGCAAAATGGTTTTCAAAAGTATTTTTTTGGAGGAAAATATATAGGTGAATTGGGCCGCGGGACAGGGGAAGAATACCGGTCCGGTAAAGGTACGTATCTTCCGTGCTGGATTGATCTGCATCGGCTGAAGGATGTGTCACTTTATCCGGAGGAAGTAAAATTATACCTGTTACAACAGTGACCAGGAGGTATTATTCATGATGATTGACCAAACAGGTCTTGTGCTTGAAGGCGGAGGAATGAGAGGCATATACACTGCAGGAGTCCTTGAGTACTTTCTGGAAAACGATCTGCATTTTCCTTATGTTACGGGCGTTTCTGCAGGAGCCTGCAATGCAGCGTCCTATATTTCCAGGCAGGCAGGGAGAAATAAGAAGGTGAATATCGATTTCATCCGTGATCCAAAGTACTTGAGCTGGAAAAATTATTGGAAGACCGGGGAATTATTCGGGATGGATTATGTATTTGACGAAATCCCGAATAAACTGGTCCCTTATGATTATCAAGCGTTTCAATCCAGTGAAACCGAATTTGTCATTGGCACAACGGATTGTCACAGCGGGAAACCGCGTTACTTTTCACGAAAAGATTACGGGGAGGACATATTGACAATCATAAGGGCATCAAGCTCTCTTCCTTTTTTTGCGCCAGTTGTGGAATTCGGTGAGTATCACCTCCTTGACGGGGGAATCAGCGATCCGATCCCTATTCACAAAGCGGAAGAAGATGGTTTCAAGAAGAATATTGTTGTTCTCACCCGGAATAGGGGCTATTACAAGAAGCCGTCTCGTTTCTCATTCTTTATCAAACGAAAATACCCTCATTACCCGGAACTTCATAAAACCCTCATGAATCGGTATCTGGTGTACAACCAGACGGTTAAAGAGCTCGAGGAAAGAGAGAAAGAAGGAAGGGCGCTCATCATCCAGCCCCGGCTGCCTTTAAAGGTAAGCAGGATCGAAAAGGACCCCAATAAGCTGGATGAATTGTATAAGCAGGGATATGAGGATGCAAAGAACAAGCATAGTGAAATCCTTAAATGGGCCGGAATCGCTCCAGTTGAAGCGAACCGCTCTTAATTTTGATCTCAGGCTTGAACGTCAGGCTGACGAATATAAAATCAAATACGCCAATAAATAAGAGTGCCAAATCACATTGATTTTGCCGCTCTTTTTTATTAAACGATGTTTCTTGTAGAAAGTCACTGAATAATCTTGATCTAAATACCATGTTCTCCAACAAATTTAGTAAAGTAATATTTTTTTGGGGGAATAAATGAGGAAGCAGCTTGGTTGGGAGCCTGTTAAAATATACAGATAGGTGTCAGCTCTTTCCAGCGGTTGATTGCAGTGGAAGACGAAGACTCCTCATTTCCTTACTGGGGATGATGTCCAGTTTCAGGGCTTATGCCACACGCCTCTGGACAAAGCCCTTCCGCATTTCTGATGGAAAGCGAAGTCTTCCACGGAAATCAATAGGGGCGTTTAGAACCATGCTTATTAAATAGAGGTTTTCGCTTTTAAACAGAACCGATTACTTTAGAGGGTCTTTTTTTTATTCTCCAAACATACATATGGTAATGATTCGTGGAAAGGACGAGCATTCATGAACCTTTATCATATATACAAGAATGAACAGCACACATTGCTTTATCATGGCATCATGTATCTGCTGATTGGCGTCGGTATGCTCCTGGTGGTGGAACAGCTTTTTTACTTTCCTCTGCTCCTGTTTATCCCTGCCATGACGAACCTTTATTTAAGCCGCAGCATCAAGAATGAAATCCGGAAGTCAACCCGCCTGTTTTATGAAGACATCCCGGTTTCGAGCCACTCACTCATCGGCGTCAAAACAAAAGAAGCCTTCTATTACTTAAAATCAAATGGCTGGTCCAGTTATTCACTTCAGAGGACCTCCCTCATCAATAGTCCAAAGCATTATGTTTTTCAGCGAAAAGATAAATTACCCCTCACACTTTATAAGTGGAGCAGACGGGTCATTATTGCCAATGAGAAAAAAAACATGGAATTCAGACTTAAATATCACAGTTTGACTGCAATTGAATGGGTAAATGAAGAAGATGGAGAGACAATCCTTTTATATAAAGGGAATAAGAGGTGGGTGTTGAATTATAAAGGGAAAAATCGCCTCTCCCTGCAGAAAGGGTTCCTGCCGCAAAGCTTCCAGAGACTGTTCGACAGCCACCACAGCCATGTTACTTTTTTTGAAGCATATTCAGAAGGTGATGACTGGCTGCTGATTTTCCTATGGATTGTCGATTCGGATTATTTTCTTACTTCCTAGTCATCGTTTTAAAGGGATGGGGAATCCTATTCAAGTACTGGAGGTGAGGAGATGGATGCAGGTTATAAAGAATGCCTGGCTGCCTTGAAGAACTGCATGGAGGTATGTAATGTCTGCTATCATGCTTCATTAAAGGAAGAACAGAGTATGATGAAATGCATAGAATTTGATCGCGAATGTGCAGATGTCTGTTCGTATGCAATCCATGCAATCCAAAGAAGCAGCAAGTTTGTGTCCGGCATACTTTCCCTTTGTGCTGAAATCTGCGAGGCCTGCGGAAAAGAGTGTGATTCACACGACCACAGGCATTGCAGGGACTGTGCCGCTGCTTGCTTCCACTGTGCCGGGGAATGCAGGAAGCTCATTTGAACGGAAGGAATGTTTCTATAATGAAGGGACATTCCTTTTTTGATTTTTTGGTCCAAATGATTCAAATTTTTAATGAGATGAGTATCAGGAGTGAACTCTGGAAGAAAACTATGATAGAATAATGTTAATCGAATATGGTTTCCTTCGGGGCAGGGTGAAATTCCCTACCGGCGGTGATGAGCATAAGGGCTCTCAGTCCGTGACCCGGCTGACGAATGTCAGACGGTGGATTTGGTGAAACTCCAAAGCCGACAGTGATAGTCTGGATGGGAGAAGGAAAGGCAGTATTTATTGATGTGATAGCAGAGAACCATAGTCATTGGATTTTTCTGAATAGTATCTTTAAATATGTTTATTTATCATGCCAATCTCCCCAAGGTAATATTATTCTTGGGGTTTTATTTTTGTAAAGAGAGAGGAGGTATATTAATGGAACACAAGGATTATATGCAGCTTGCGCTTACGATGGCCGCTGCCACCAAGGGACAGACATCACCAAACCCGTCAGTGGGTGCAGTCGTTGTGAAAAATGGTGAAATTGCCGGGATGGGTGCACATTTAAAAGCCGGGGAAGGACATGCTGAAGTCCATGCCATTACTGCAGCAGGTGAAAAGGCAGATGGTGCAGACATATACGTCACCCTGGAACCTTGTTCTCATCATGGCAGGACTCCGCCTTGTTCACAGCTTATCATTAAGAGCGGAATCAAAAGGGTGTTCATTGCCACGACAGATCCGAATCCGCTTGTATCCGGCAAGGGAATAGAGCAGCTCCGGCAGGCTGGAGTGGAGGTGCATATAGGGGAAGGCAGGGAAGAAGCGCTGGAACTCAATAAACATTTCTTTCATTATATGAACAATCAAACCCCCTATGTGACGCTGAAAACGGCCGTAACGCTTGACGGCAAGACTGCTGCTGCGACAGGAGACAGCAAATGGATCACATCTGAAGAATCCAGGCTCGATGTCCACTATGATCGCCACCGGCATGACGCGATATTAGTCGGAGTCAATACAATCATCCGCGATAACCCGCACCTTACCACCCGTTTGCCCCAAGGTGGAAAAAACCCCATTCGAATTATTTTAGATCATACTCTTAGAACACCGCTTGATTCCAATGTTGTAAGAGACAAAAAAAGTAAGACAATCATCATCACAAGCGATTCAGTTTTGGAAGACGACAAAATCCCTTATCTGCAAGAAGGTTGTGAAGTCATAACTATTCCGGAAAAACGGATCAATTTGCAATCCATGTTAAAAGAATTAGGGAAGAAGTCAATCCAGTCCGTATATGTAGAAGGCGGATCGTCGGTCCATGGATCTTTTCTTGAAGAGAAAGCTTTTCAGGAACTCGTAATCTACATGGCGCCCAAGCTCATCGGCGGCAGGGATGCATATACCAGTTTTGGCGGGAATGGAGTATCTGCCATCACGGAAGGTCTTGAAATGAATATCGTTTCCATGAAGACAATCGGGCCTGATATAAAATTAACGGCCCACCCCAAAAAGCACTCCAATACGAAAGAGGGCTGATCAAGTGTTTACCGGAATCATAGAGGAAATCGGGAAAATCGATCAAATTAAAAAATCTGCGGCATCGATGGTGCTTTCCATATCCGCCCGCAAAATTTTGAAAGATGTCCATATCGGAGACAGCATAAGCATAAACGGAGTATGTTTGACCGTAACGTCTTTTACTGACAGCAGGTTTCAAGTCGACGTGATGCCGGAAACATTCGAGGCGACGACACTTAGGGAATTGACGGCCGGCTCCAGGGTGAATCTCGAGAGAGCCATGGCAGCAGGCGGACGTTTCGGAGGACACTTTGTCAACGGTCATGTTGACGGGATCGGAACAATCAAAAGACTCGAACAAGTTGAAAATGCCGTTTATGTTGAAATCTCTGTACCAAAGGAACTTTCACCTTATTTCATCATGAAGGGGTCGGTTGCGATCGACGGCACGTCCCTGACTGTATTTGGCCTTAGCGATGATTCCATCACGGTATCTCTCATCCCGCAGACTCGGGGGGATACGGTCCTGGGTCAAAAGAAGACAGGCGGAAAGGTCAACGTGGAATGCGATGTAATGGCCAAGTATTTTCACCGGTTTTATGAACAGGCTCAGCGAAAAGAACATAGCAAAATCAGTTATGAATTCTTGAGTAATCACGGATTTGCTGATTAACAGAGGAGGAATTCCAGATGTTTCATACAATCGAAGAAGCAGTAGAAGATCTGAGAAACGGGAAAGTCGTCATCGTAGTTGACGATGAAAATCGTGAAAATGAAGGGGACTTCATTGCCCTTGCTGAAAAAGCGACGCCTGAAGTCATCAATTTCATGGCAAAAGAAGGAAGGGGCCTTATCTGCGCCCCCATTTCAGAAGAACTTTCAACCCGTCTGAAACTCTCTCCGATGACGGATGAGAATACTGATCCACACGGAACGGCGTTTACAATCAGTATTGATCATCGCTCTTCGACGACAGGGATCAGTGCTTTCGAAAGGTCTGAAACCATTCAGCAGCTTCTGAACCCGATGTCTCAGCCGGAGGATTTCAAGCGGCCGGGACATGTATTCCCGCTGGTTGCGAAAAAAGGCGGAGTGTTGAAACGTGCAGGTCATACGGAAGCAGCCATTGATCTCGCATCGATTGCCGGATCCAAACCGGCCGGTGTCATTTGTGAGATCATGAATGAAGACGGCACAATGGCAAGGGTGCCTGAATTAATGGAAATGGCTGAAAAATGGGATCTGAAGATAATTACAATCGAAGAGTTGATCCGTTACCGCCGCAGCAAAGAAAAACTTGTCACACGCGAAGTCGAAATCCAACTCCCGACTGAGTTTGGTCAATTCAAAGCGGTTGCCTATACGGAGAACCTGACCGGAAAAGAGCATATCGCACTCGTCAAAGGTGAGTGGAAAGAAGATGAAGAGGTCCTTGTGAGGGTTCACTCAGAATGCCTTACAGGTGACGTCTTCGGTTCGAACCGCTGCGATTGCGGTCCGCAGCTCGCCACAGCGCTTGCCCAGATCGAAGAAGCAGGGCAAGGGGTCCTGCTGTATATGAGGCAGGAAGGACGGGGCATCGGCCTGATCAACAAACTGAAGGCGTACAAGCTGCAGGAAGAAGGGTTTGACACCGTTGAAGCCAACCATAAACTCGGTTTCGGTGCAGATCTTAGGGAGTATGGCATCGGTGCCCAGATTCTCAGGGATTTGAACATAAAAAGCATCAAGCTGTTAACGAATAACCCCCGGAAAATCGCAGGCATTAAAGGGTATGGATTGAATATCGTCGATCGAGTGCCGATCCAGATCCCGGCCAAGCTGGAAAATGAAAAGTATCTGAAAACAAAACATGTAAAACTGGGTCATTTATTAAAATTCTAATTCTATATTTTATGGAGGAATGAAAAATGAAAACAATTTACGAAGGTAATTTAGTCGGAACAGGTCTGAAAGTGGCAATCGTGGTATCCAGATTCAATGAATTCATCACATCCAAGCTGCTGGGCGGGGCTGAGGATGCACTGAAGCGCCATGGTATCGAAGAAAATGATATTTCTGTCACATGGGTCCCGGGTGCATTTGAAATCCCGATGATCGCCAAGAAACTGGCGCGTTCCGGTAAATATGATGCCGTCATCACCCTTGGGACGGTCATCCGCGGAGCAACTGCCCACTTTGAATACGTAAGCGGAGAAGTAGCCAAAGGAGTGGCCGGCCTTGCATTGCAGGAAGATATCCCGGTCATTTTCGGAGTACTGACCACTGACACAATCGAGCAGGCAATCGAGCGTGCCGGTACAAAGGCAGGAAATAAAGGATGGGAAGCGGCCGTTTCGGCGATTGAAATGGCGAATCTGGTTCGTGCGATTGAGCAATGAAGATTATCCCAAACAATAGAGTAGGGTGGGGACGGTTCCCGCCCTACTTTTCTCTTTTTATAAGAAAAAGCGGGTCCACAGAGTCAAAAAACTACACTGTACAGATAAATTCACCATGAAAAGTAGCGGAAATACCGTCCACAGCTAGCCAAAACCCACTTTATTAAACATTACGTTCCACTTACCAGATTTACATGCAACATTTTTAAAATACGTTCCACTTTCTACATTTATCCAACAACTTGTCGAAAAATCTTTACGTAAGCGGGTTAGGACTAAGCGGGGATGGAGGTGCAGACGACATACTGAAATCCTAATTTCCTCCTCCATAATGGCCTTCCCTCCAATTATTCTTATTGGCAAACCCCCGCCTTTTTGCTACAATTATATCTTGTGGCTCACCCTTTTGGGGATTGAGCGGGTAGGGAGAGGGCAGTTTTATAGGAAGATTATATGAAGGAACGTAAAGGTATTTTTCAGTTAAAGGATCATGGTACCTCGTTCAAGCAGGAGATAATGGCCGGGGCAATCGGTTATTTTACGATTGTGTACATTATCGCGGTGAATGCACTCATTCTTTCTGAAGCTGGAATTCCATTCGAAGGGGCAGTCATGGCAACCATACTGGCTTCCTTTGTCGGGTGTTTGGTGATGGCCTTCTGGGCGAATGCGCCAATTCTTCTGGTTCCGGGAATGGGCATCAATGCGATGTTTACATTCACGCTGGTAAAATCTTCGGGTTTGACGTGGCAGGAAGCTTTAGCTGTCGTCGTTGTTTCCGGGATACTTTTCATGATCATTGCATTTACGAAGCTTTCAAAAGTATTATCGGAAGCCATCCCAAAAACATTGAAAGAGGCAATCACGGTCGGTCTCGGAATGTTTTTAATGTTCATCGGCCTTGAAAAAGGCGGTCTGATCCAAAGAGGGGATTCAGCCCTTATCACGATCGGTGACTTCGGGGAACTAAAGGTGCTCGCTACCGTGCTCACCTTTTTGGTTACGATTTTCCTTTTTATCCGCAACGTAAAAGGACAATTTTTATGGAGTATCGCTTTTGGGACATTGCTTGGTTTCCTGTTTGGAATCGAGCCGTCCATATCCGGCAGCACGTTTCACTGGAGTGAATACGGACAGGTATTTGGACAAATTTCATTTGATTCAATCATGAAAATCCCGTTTTGGATTGCAGTATTCTCAGTGACAATGGTTTTGGTATTTGAGAATATCGGTCTGATCCACGGTCATGTAGACATGATCGGACAGCCTCATAAGTATCCAAAAGCCTTTCAGGCAAATGCTTTTTCAGCATTCACATCGGGCTTCTTCGGAACGAGTCCGACCGTTTCCACTGTTGAAAGTGCAGCAGCGATGACAGCCGGGGGAAGGACAGGCTTGACGTCTCTGACGACAGGGGTTTTATTCCTTGGATCCGTATTATTCATTCCTTATTTGAAATGGATTCCGGATCATGCGATCGCTCCGATCCTCATTATCATCGGCGGATTGATGATACAGAATATCCGTCATATGGATCTCAGGGATCTGACAGAAGCATTTCCAGCCATCTTCATCATTGCGATGATTCCTTTCACTTATAGCATTGCAGACGGCATAGCAATCGGATTCATCATGTATCCGATCTTAAAAATGGCTGTGGGTAAAGCGCGGGAAGTATCCATTCCGCTTTACATCATTGCCGGATTATTCCTGATGAACTTCTTTGTTCATTCAATACATTGATAGATTACCAAAAAGAGGCTGTGACAAAAGTGTTTTAGTCATAGTAAAACCCGAATTAATTTGCCTCCGATAAGGCAAAATAGTTCGGGTTTTTAATTTGTTTACTAAACATTTATATTTAATTGTTTCTAGCGGTTGATTTGGAGTGCAAAACGAAGACTCCTGCGGGAAAAGAAGCTTATAAGAAAAGCGAAAGGGCTTTGATTAGAGGCGTGTGGCATAAGACGAATCGGCCACAAAGGCGTTCTTTGCCTTCTTGGCCGGTTTGACTTATGACATGTGCCTCTAAGCCCTGCAGCTGGACAGCTAGAAAAGCAGAGGCGGCTCGTTTAGAGACGACGAGCATAAGACAGGGCATCCGGAAAGGCGGGGTTTTGCCTTTTTGGATGGCATGGCTTATGTCTCGAGTCTCTAGCCGCCGGAGCTGGACAAGAGAGACCCCGCAGGAGCGCACGCGACGAGGAGGCTCACGGGCTACCCGCGGAAAGCGAAGTCTTGCACGGAAATCATTAGCGGTATAAATAACCTATACTGAAATTGTTCGTCATTAATTGGTACCTTTTTAGTTTTGTCCCACTCTCTTTTTTATTAATTGCACGGCATGACAAAGGACCCTTCATAAATCCATAAATATACAAATTTTGTAGACTTTCCACAATTTTCTTGATAATATGAAGAAAAAATGGACCGAAATTACCATTTTCGATACATATGGTGGTCCTGTGTGGATATAGGGCAGGGGTGGAAAGAATGGAAGTGTTTGTTGCGAGGCAGCCGATTTTTGATGTGAATGAGGAAAAGGCAGCCTACGAGCTTCTGTATAGGCAAAGTCAAATGAATATGTTTCCTGATATAGATGGGGACACAGCAACAGCGGATGTCATCATTAACAGTTTCCTGAACATAGGGATAGATTCACTTTCTTCGGGGAAACCATGTTTTATCAATTTTACTGAAAATCTATTGAATTTAAAGGTACCTACTTATTTTAATCCAAGTCAGATTGTGGTGGAAATTCTGGAAACGGTAGAACCAAGCAGGAATATAATAGACATCTGCCAGGAACTTAAAAGGCTGGGATACAAGGTTGCATTGGATGATTTTATCTTTAACGAATCGAATCCTTTTTGCAAAGCGCTTATGAAGGCAGCCGACTATGTTAAAGTCGATTTCCTTGCAACAACCGGGGAAATGAGAAGAAGGATTGAATTATTGTCTCCGATTCTGGGTTATAAGATGATTGCGGAAAAATTGGAAACCGAAAAGCAGTACCGGGAGGCAAGGGAGAGGGGATATCACTACTTTCAAGGGTACTTTTTCAGCAAACCGAAGATCATCGCATCCCATGATGTTCCCGAATATTTTCATTCCTACTATTCCATCATTCAGAGTCTTGAAATGGCAGAACCAAGTATCGATGTCATCAGCGGCCTGATCGAGCAGGATCTCTCACTTTCTTATAAACTGTTAAAATTGATTAATTCTCCCGCTTATAGGCCGAAACATAAAATCCATTCTATACGGCAGGCGATCGTTCTGCTCGGTTTGATGGAAATAAAGCGGTGGATATACGTTCTGGCGGTCAGGGAACAGGCAACGCCCCGGGAGAAGATGAAGAATGAAGTGATTTCCCTATGCCTCATAAGGGCAAAGATGTGTGAGCTGACTGCAAAGAAGTTAACGGGCAGGGTCAATGCGTCAAGCTATTTTCTGACGGGGATGTTCTCCCTGATGGATGCCATCCTGTCGGTCCCGATGATGAAGATCCTTGATGATTTGCCATTGAACGATGAAATATGCGACGCATTGATTGGCAACCCAAATGAGTTGAAGGATATGCTTGAATTGGTCATTTCTGTAGAGAAGGCTGAGTGGATGGATCTTGATGAAAAAATGTCTGAGTTAAACCTGACACAGCAGGATATTTCAGAATGCTATCAGCAGGCATGTCATTGGGCAGAAAAGCTGCTTTCGCATGAACTTACCCATTGATCGCTTACCATACCGGTTTATAAACGCCAGGCTTCAGGAATTTCCTCTGCGGTTTGATATAACGCTTTAACTCCATAAGCAGAAGACGCTGGATTTTTCTTGAACTGACTTGGTTCGCTATGTCAGCAGGAAACGGGTATATACCCACTGAATTAAATCGGACCCTGAAAAGGCCTTCTTGAAGAAGGTCTTTATTTTCGTTGAAGATCCTGCAGAAGGTAAGAACGTCGAGGGAGTCATACTCATCCCCGGCAGCACTGACCTGCTTCACTTGAAATTTGAATTGAAATTCCTCCATATCCTTTCCACCTCACTTATGATCTTTCTGCTTCACAATTGAGCATTCAACTTAGTAAACTGATAGAGAATAAAACAGTGCGTTGCCAAATGAATTCGTTTATGGCAAGCTAAGTATAAATTATTAAAAAAATCGCTGCCGGCTGTTGATTACAAAGGACATCAGACTTATCCAAATGATAATGAATAGTTTGGCAGATTGCAAGTAACGGGGGGCTTCGTGATGAAACTGAATGTACTAAAATGCCATGGTTCCGGGAATGACTTTTTACTGATCGATGAACAAAACAATTCCTGCACTTTTACAGAAGAAGAAAGACAGAATCTGGCTTTATCGCTATGCGACCGGCAAAAAGGGATCGGTGCAGACGGGATCCTGTTCGTGCTTGAGAGCCAGCGGTGCGACGCTTGCATGAGGGTCTTTAACGCAGACGGTTCTGAGGCATCCATGTGCGGAAATGGACTGCGGTGCGTGGGAAGATATGTGTGTGAATTAACTGGCCGGGATTCAATCATCATCGAAACGATGAAGGCTGATTTGAAAGTTGCAGCTGCACCGAGCATCTTTGACGAAATCCCGACTTATAATGTGGAAATTTCACCGGTTTACTTTGAGTTGGATAAAGTACCGATGAATGTGGAGCATTCGCAACTGATCAACCAAAAGGTCCCTGAAATTTCCGATCGCCTTCAATTCACGGCATTAGCCGTACCGAATCCGCATCTGATCAGTGTGGTGGAGGCAGACAGCATCATTTCAAATGAACAGAAACAGATTTCAGAAACGGTGAACGGTCCAAACAATCTGTTCCCGGACGGTGTGAATGTAAGTTTTGTTCACGAGATTGAAAAAGGATCCATCTATGTCCGTACATTTGAAAGAGGTGTTGGGTTCACGAACGCATGCGGTACAGCAATGTCCGCCTCAGGTCTGGTCACATGCCTGCTCGGCCGTAATGAACCAGGCGAAGAAATCGACGTTTATAATAACGGCGGAAAGGTACGGGTGGTGGTGAACCGTAAAGAAACCGGTGAGTACTTCATGGAATTGATCGGGAATGCCACCTATCTGTTCGAAGCAGAACTCCAATTAACGTTATCGCAGCCTGAAAACTTCGAGATAGTATCACAAACCGAGCTTAACGAAGAAGAGGCCTATGGACTTCTTCAAGATCACGCCCAAAAAGTCGTCGATCGCAAGATATTTACAAATGCATAAAGAAGTGAGCCTGGACAGTTGCGTCCAGGCTTATTTTCTGGTGTTACCTTTCAGGAATGAAATCACTTCATGAATGGGCTGCTGCTCCTTGACTCGGTCGAACTCGCGGAAAGGGCAGCCGAGCTTTATTAACCGCTTTAACACTTCCTTCATTGTAAATTTCTCGGGAGTCAACTCTTCATTCACTTCATGCCACCACAACGGTGCAGCAACCAGGGCTTTGTCGTTGCCGCGCAATGAATACGGGGCGATGATCGTTTTTCCTTCAGCATGCTGAATGTAATCCACGTACAACCGGCCATTCCTGTTCTTTTTCAACCTCTCGATGGTGAAGTCATCGGGGTAATTGGATACAAGGTAATGTGCAATGAACTCCGTGAAAATACCGGTGTCTTTCCATGTATAACCCGCCGGCAGCGGAATATAGACCTGAAGGCCTTTGTTCCCTGAAGTTTTAACAAAGCTCCTTAAGTTCAAGCCTTCAAACAAACCCTTCATGACAAGTGCCGCCTTCACTGCAAGAGAAAACTCATTCCTGCTTGGAGGATCCAAATCAAAGACAATCTCGTTGACATCCCCTTGCCCCGCTTTCTGAAAAGGGACGTGAAATTCCAGTGCCAGCTGGTTCCCAAGCCACATAAGAGTCTCCAAGTCATTGCAGATGATATATTCAATACCATCCTGTCTATATGTCTTCACAAATTCGGGCGCATAGTCAGGGACATTCTTTTGATAAAAAGAATCTCCGTACATCCCGTGCGGCCAGCGAATGCACGTCAAGGGACGGTTATCCAGAAAAGGAAGCATGACAGCTGATACCCGGCGGAGGTAACGGATGAAATCGAGCTTGGCAACAGGCGGTTCTTCCCATAGGGGCTTGTCGGGGTGTGTAATTTCCGCTTGGTGTGGAAGACTTGCTTCATTCAGTAAAAACCTTTCCATCGTACACTCCTCAGGCCGGGTAGAGAACATGAACCGGCTGAAATGCGGTTCCCTTAATTGTTCTTCATGCCAATTCAGATATAGAACCTCTACACATATTGACGGGTTGATATAATAATGACTGCCTTCTTTACGGGAATGATTGGTTTTGATGATTTCTTTCAGCGTCCTTTTCTCATCAGGTGAAATTCCAAAATGAAACAATCCGATTTTCTTCATCTCGTTTCCAGTAAATACTCCTATGTGAAAATAATCATTTGTCACATCAACCGAAGTGATAAAGCATACGCATTTTTTCCAGTTTTTTATTTTCAGCCACGTCTGACTCCGTTTCCCCTCCTCCCAAGTGCTTTCTGGGAGCTTGGCGACAACCCCTTCACCTTCTTCTTGCAGGACATGCCCCCACACTTTGTCCCACTCATTATAGGAGGGAATCATCTGGAGAGCTGCCGGATCTGCAGGATCTGGTGACGTCGGGATGCCTTCATCGGAAAAGAACTTTTTCAGCGCCTGTTTCCGTTCCTTATAAGGGGAATCCTGCCATCGTTTCGTCCCGCTTTGCAAAAGGTCGAATGCTAGAAACTTGACTGGTCTCGCTTCTGCTGCATCATTGATTTTCTGTTTGTTTTTCAGCCTTCCCCTGATCTGCAGTTCAAAGAATTCACTGCAGAATGCCGAACGCAGAATGACGACCTCGCCATCAAGTACAAGGGGGAGGGGAAGGGAAGCTGCTTGATGCAAATCTGTTATGTATGTTTTTATCTCGGGGAAATGAGGCAGCAACTCTTTGTTGTTCCTGCTGGTGAGTGAAATGACGCCTGATGCATCTATTTTTAAAATACCTCTGAATCCATCATATTTTACCTCATAGCTCCATTTTCCTTTAAGCGGAGCTTCAGTTGTGAGAGTCGGCAGCATCGGTCTCATTGGGCATCTCCTTGATTGTTTTTGTATAGTGTTTCCTGGAAACCACTTGATTATTTCCAGTTGTTTTTGTGAATGAAGCACAGGAAGTAATTAAAAGATAAAGCTAACAGGATTTACTATTCATAAAGGAGGGTATGGTAATGCATACAGTTTGGAAAGGCTCCATCAGTTTCGGGTTAGTGAACATCCCGATCAAATTGCATTCCGCAACCGAGGACCGGGACATTAAGCTTCGATCTCTTCATAAAGAATGCCACACACCGATCAAATACGAAAAAGTCTGCCCGGTCTGTGATAAAGAAATCGATAATAAAGACATTGTAAAAGGGTACGAGGTGACAAAAGGGAAATTTGTAGTATTGGAAGAGGACGAGCTGAATGCAATAAAAGAAGCAAATGATGAAAAGGCTGTTGAGATATTGGATTTTATTAAAATTGACGAGATTGATCCGATCTTCTATGACAGAAGTTATTTCGTTTCCCCTAATGACGGCGGGAAGAAGGCTTATTCACTGCTCAGGAAAGCATTGGTGGCTTCCGGGAAAGTCGGGATTGCAAAAATTACGATGAGATCGAAAGAGCAGTTGTCCGTAGTAAGAGTCTATAATAATACGCTTGTGATGGAAACGATTCATTATCCTGATGAAGTAAGACCGTCAAAAGATGTTCCGAATGTACCCGAGAACGATGACATTTCAGAAAAGGAACTGGAGACTGCAACCATGCTGATCGAACAATTGACTGCTGAGTTCCAGCCTGAAAACTACCACGATGAATACCGCGAGAGGCTTAGCCAGCTGATTGAATCGAAGCAGACCGGGGAAAAGGTTGTAACGGCCAAAGAAAAGGCTCCTAGAGAAAATGTGACGGATTTGATGGCAGCACTGCAGGCATCAATCGATTCAACAAAGCCGGATAAACAGGAAAAACAGGAAAAGAAGAAAACAGAGAAAAAGAAACCTGCAAAAAAGAAAGCAACAACTACAAAGAAAAAAGCACAATAAATATCAGTAAGAGGGCAGGAGATATCAGGTGGAGGAAAGGCAGAAGAAAAAAGCAGTATTTTTTATCATCTCGTTGATTTGTTTAAGTGTGTTTACCTGGGGATTCGTTTCAATCCTGGAAGAGTGGAAGGAGAATGAAATTGCCGGTTTCGACAATGGTGTCTTCGATATCGTCCATTCTTTCATTTCCCCAAAGCTGACGGAACTGATGACTTCCATCACGTTTTTAGGCGGGGTGAAATGGCTTGGTATCTGTACAATCGGGATTGTCATTGTCTTGTTATTCATGAAAAAATACCCGCTCGCTTTATTTGTGGCCCTGACTGTCGGTCTGGGGGCGGCTTTCAATTGGCTGTTAAAGTGGATATTCAAACGGGAGAGGCCTGATATAGAAGCGCTGATTGAGCAGGGGGGATACAGCTTTCCAAGCGGGCATTCGATGGGATCGTTCATTTTTTACGGTGCCGCTGCATTCATGCTGTTCCGCGCCCTGGATAGTCGCATGTATAAATGGCTCAGTGTTGTCTTCCTATCTCTATTGATTTTATCAATCGGACTGAGCAGGGTTTATCTCGGCGTGCATTATCCCAGTGATATCATCGCAGGATTTACTGCAGGGGGAGCCTGGCTGACACTTTGTATGTCCGTCTATATCTATTTCTATAAACGCAGTGATTGGAAGTATATAGACGAATGAAAAGAAGTTGGAATAAGACTTAAAATGTACCATTTAATGACGAACAATATCAGTAAAGGTTCTTTATACCGCTTACGATTTTCGTGCAAGACTTCGCTTTCCGCGGGCGAACGTGGAGCCTCCTCGGCTTTGCCTGCGGGGTCTCCACTGCCTCGCTTTTCCCGCAGGAGTCTTCGTCTTGCACTCCAATCAACCGCTAGAAACAATTAAATTTAAATGTTCATTAAACAAATTAAAAACCCGAACTAATTTGCCATATCGTACGCAAATTAGTTCGGGTTTTACTATGACTAAAACACTTTTGTCCCAGCCTCTTCTCTTTAATTGCCGGTTTTATCAAAATAAATTGAAGACATACGGACCGAACGATGAGACATAGATAAGGATGTATACCCCCATGAAATAAAAGACTCCACCGAACGTACCCCAGTCAGGATTTCTCCCAAACTTCCAAACAAGAGCGGTCAACAGACTGATGACCATGACCCCAACATACCCGCTTCCGGTAAAGGTCAGATATTCCGGGGCTGCAAAATAAAAGTACCCGTTCAATGCCTTGCCCATGAATGTAATGGGCATGATTAAAAAGATCAGGATTGAAGCGTATTCCACCCAGTTAATGCCGTCTTTTTCAAAGATGTTGGGCATGAGCATATATAAAACGATCAACAGGAACAAAGATGGCAGCACCCAATAGAAGGAAATCAGGATCGTTATGATACTGCTGAAGATCATCATTACAGTGTTATTCACAGCCTCCTTTACGCTCCTTTTATTCAGTTCGACGCTGGCAGAAATCATTTTCGGGTCTTTGGAAGCACCGAATAATTCATACGTATCCCCGCCGTAATCCAGCCATGCAATGCTGTCCGGGTTTAACTGGAAAGGCAGGTAAGAATAATGTTTGGTGGTGCCGATTGTTCTTGCATCAAGTTGTGATTCATCTTCCAAGGGAGCCAGGTAAACGCGGACCGAGTTTTGATCGCTGGCTTTATGACCTTCTGAAGTGAATAACACAGAAGGCTTGTTTTCAATGTTCACCAATTTAGCAGATCGGGGTGCTTGAAGCTTCTCTCCGGAATCAATATTTAAAAAAGAAAGGGTTTCCGGTTGGAGTGTCTTTGTTCCAATTTCTTGGAGCGGGGCTTGCAGCTTCAATATCTTGTAACTTAGAGCACCTTGAGCCCTCATCTGTTCATTGTAAAGGATGGTCAGCTTGTCATCCTTCACCCCATAGGTCAAACCGTCAATGTGCTGATTAGTCGAGATTTTGACAGATGCAAAAGGATCCCCTACTATTTGATCGTTTTCATCCATATAATGTAGAACGGCATTCGCATCATTTTGATGGACCTGTACAATCGCGCTGCCATTATCCCCTTGATAAACTTCCATTATATCTTTTTGGAAGGTGTGTATCTTGTTGTAGGATAGATCAGCCGGATTCAATGAAAAAAGCTCATTCTTACTCCAATAATATACTCGTTCCTTTCCGGTGCTGATGCCGTCCACTTTTTCCGTGATGACGGTATCATTGTTGTTTTCCATAGCAACCAGGCGGTCTGATTTCTTTTGGATGAAGACGGATCCGTCAGTCCAGAAAGGATTTCCCCTTGTAATTTTCGTATTCACTGCAGAATCTTTCTGGAGATTCAATTGTTCATCGAATTTCAGCCCATGAACTTTTCCGTTGTCAGTCAGGAAAAGGGTATCATTGTTGAAGAATGCCTGCGGGCGTTCATCAGAAGTGAAACCGAGCGGCACCGAACGGCTCCAATCAGGCTGAGGCTGTTTTTTGACCTCCATTAATTGGTGGATAAATAGTGCACCAACCAGCAGAAGCATGATCAATAAAGGTACACCGAATGACTTTAGTTTTTCTTTCACCAAAATCCCCCTCAAACTTTCTCTATCTATATTTTTATTTCAATTTAGAATTTTACCACAATTACATTCTGATGACACCAAATATTTCCTTCCAGCAGGTTGATTTAAGCTTAGACCCGATGTGTTTAATAGGGTTCATGACTTTACAGAAAGCAGGGAGTGGCTCGAATGTTTTCACCGGATAAAATGATGGACTTCCAACAATTTTCACTCACACATGTAATGACGCTGCTGCTGTTTTTCCTGTCAGCCGCGGGCTTGGTAAAATGGTACGGAAAGACCAGGAATAGTAAATGGATCGGCAAAGTCTTGGTTTGTATATTATGTGCTTCAGAGATCAGTTATCAGATCTGGTCGCTCGTAACGGGGAACTGGACAATTCAGTCAACACTGCCTCTACATCTCTGCAGTATCAGCACGTTTATCGGCATCTGCCTTTACTTCAAGCGCAACAGCAAATTCTTCTACCTCTTTCTCAATATTGGTTTTATCCCTCCCATTCTTGCACTCATCACTCCCGATAATCCATATTCCTTCCCGCACTATCGATATATCATCTATTTCCTTCATCATATGGCCATTCCTCTAATGGTCCTGTTTTTGTTTTATCACGAACGATATCAGGTGAGAAAATCATCAATCTTTTATGGATTGGGGCTGCTCAACTGTCTGGCCGTCCCCTTTTTCATCCTGAACAAAGTCAGCGGATCCAACTACTTCTTTCTTGCAGGCCCTCCTGAAGGAACTACCCCGCTGTTATGGTTCGGAGATGGGGTGGTATATATTATCAATCTGGAAATCGCAGCTGTAATCGTCTTTTTGCTCAACTATCAATTATTCAAGAGACTCGGGGTGAGAAGAGGCAATGAACGAAATTCTTCTCTTGTGATAAGGGAACGAAACCAAGAAAAATAAATGAATATTTTGTGTTGACAAAGCAGACAATAAGAATTACAATGATATTGAAAATCATTCTCAATGAAAAACAAGAGTTTCCCCCTCTTTCTTTTATATTGGAGAATGGTTCATGATTACCCCCCTTTAATATATCGCAAAAAGACAATCCCGGGTGCAGAATCCGGGGTTGTCTTTTTTTATTGCAATTCACTGCGCCCTGTCGTAAATTGTAAAAGAATGCTATGCCGGAATCATAAAGGAGTGAAAAGAGAGTGAATGAAAAAGGAGACAAAAGATTTCATATCGCTCATCGTGAAGCAATAATCGGTATTGTCCTGGCATTGATAAATTTTCTATGGTGGTACGGTTTTGCGTTTGGACTCGGGGGAGTCCCCGTTTCTGAATATGAATGGATTTTTGGGATGCCCGCATGGTTTTTTTACAGCTGTGTAGCCGGTTTTCTGCTAATGGTGCTTTTGGTAATTTTCGTTGTCAAGTATATGTTCACAGATATTCCTTTTGATGATCAAGAGGAGGAATATCATGAATAGTATGGCTTTATTGCCCATGATCTTATTTTTAATCATTATTTTTATTGTTGGAGTTTATTCTTCAAGAAACATAGGAAAGGCAGATTCCTTCGTACAGGATTATTTCCTCGGGAGCAGACAGCTTGGCGGTTTCATCCTGGCCATGACCATGATTGCAACATATGGAAGCGCAAGCAGTTTCATTGGCGGTCCCGGGGCTGCTTACTCATATGGTTTATCCTGGGTCCTGCTGGCTATGTCCCAAGTGGTCACCGGATATTTCGTCCTGCTCGTCCTCGGGAAAAAATTTGCCATCATGTCTCGCAAATATAATGCCGTGACCCTGGTGGATTACTTGCAGGGGCGTTATCAAAGTCACTACATAACGATTCTTTCCGCTCTCGCCATCATCATTTTCCTGTTCTCCGCGATGATTGCCCAATGGGTCGGAGGGGCCAGGTTGATAGAGTCGTTGACAGGCCTGTCATATAAAAGTGCTTTGTTCCTCTTTGCCGTATCCGTATTGATTTATGTCATCGTCGGCGGCTTCAGGGCTGTGGCTGTGACAGATGCAATACAGGGAGTCGTCATGCTCGCGGGAACGATCATCCTGTTGATCGCGACGATCATTGCAGGCGGGGGAATGGAAAACATCATGATGGATTTAAGAGCGGAAAATCCTAATCTGTTGACTCCCAATGGAGCGAATGGCGAGCTGAGTGCAAGATATATATCGTCATTTTGGATTCTGGTCGGAGTCGGGGTTGTCGGTCTGCCGCAAGTGGCTGTCAGGGCGATGAGTTATAAAAATTCCCGCTCCATGCATCGTGCCCTCGTAATCGGGACGATCGTCGTCGGTACGATCATGCTCGGGATGCACCTGATCGGGGTGCTGGCACGTGCAGTGATGCCCGGGGTAGAAGTGGCAGATAAGGTCATGCCGCTGCTCGCGCTGGAAGTCCTTCCACCGTGGCTTGCAGGCATTGTCCTCGCTGCCCCGATGGCTGCGATCATGTCCACCGTAGACTCGCTGCTCCTGATTGTTTCTTCAGCCGTCGTAAAAGATGTGTATATGAATTATATCAATAAGGATGCCGATGAAAAAAAGGTCAAAATGATGAGTTTGACAGTTACGTCAATAATCGGGATTGGCGTATTCCTTATGGCATTGAGCCCGCCGGAATTGATCATCTGGCTGAATTTATTCTCATTCGGCGGTCTGGAAGCAGTGTTCATCTGGCCGATCGTCCTCGGACTGTACTGGAAGACAGGAAATGCCTTTGGAGCACTTGCTTCCATGCTGTCCGGGATGATTTCCTATATCCTTTTCCACAGCTTCATGCCCAACTACCTGGACATGAACACAGTCGTCATCCCGATCCTGATATCATTCATCGTCTACGTTACAGTATCACTGATGACAAAACAAAAACTGATTCGATGAGTACTCCTGGACAGTCTTTCAAAAGGCTGTCCATTTTTTTAGGTCTTGAAAGAAATATAAAAATCGTTGTTTGTGAGAATAAAAGGAATTTCAAGTATCAAAGGAGAAATTTAAGGAAGGGGTGAAGAAATTGAAACTGAAAAAATATAAGAATATTAATGAATTTTACAAAACGGTCTATCCGTTCCTGATGAAAAAGGAGGCTGAAAATAATCTGCCGCTGGGACTGTTGAACAGTATAAAATCAGGGAGCAGATACAAAGACCCGCTTCTCGTCAGCGCAGAGGATGATAACGGCCGCATAAAAGGAGTTTTCATTATGACACCGCCGCATCATCTGGTGTCTGTACTCCAAATAAATGACGATGAATACAGCACCATTGCGGAAAAGCTGAATACACTGCTCAATGAAGAAGGGATCGAGGTACCCGGGTTCGTTTCTGAAAAAAATTCTGCAGAAAAACTCACGCATGCCTGGTGCAAACTGAAAGGCTGCAAACATGAAATCGGCATGGACCAGCGCATTTATAAACTGGATCAGGTCAATGAGATCGAAATTCCTGAAGGTAAATTGATACAGCCGGAAGAGGGGCATCTTACACTCCTTTCTGATTGGGTCAAGCGTTTCACTGTAGAAACCGGAGTCCGCCCCCTCACCGGGAGTGAGGCGATCGAACGTGCTGAAGAGATGATCGCAAATGAAAACTATCTATATTTTTGGGAAGCTGACGGAAAACCTGTTGCCATGGCAAGGGGCGGAAGATGGACCGACAACGGAATCACAGTAAACTATGTCTACACACCAAAGCCATACAGGAAAAAAGGATATGCCTCCGCAGTCGTAGCAGGCTTAAGCAGCAAACTGCTGGAAGAGTATAAATTTTGCACCCTCTACACAGATCTGGAGAATCCCACTTCCAACAAAATTTACATGGAGATCGGATACGTTCCAGTCTGTGATTCATTGATGGTGAATATTAAATAAACTATGTACTATATTTGTCTTGTTTTTATAATTAATTCAGGAAACATCCAGCGGTTGATTGGAGTGCAAGACGCAGACTCCTATCAGAAAAGCGGAAGGGCTTAGCTCAGAGGCGGGTGGCATAAGACGAATCGGCCACGAAGGCGTTCTTTGCCTTCTTGGTCGGTTTGGCTTATGACATGTGCCTCTAAGCCCTGCAGCTGGACAAGTGAGACCCCGCAGGCGCAGCCGAGGAGGCTCACCAACCGCCCGCGGAAAGCGAAGTCTTGCACGGAAATCAAAAAGCGGAAATAAGAATACAAAAAGAATTCTTCTTTTTTGTTGACATCCGGTGTAAAACAAATTAGTATAATAAACAATAATTCAATGAGCGAACGGCTTCGACGAAGAGGAGTACCTTTTGCAGACACTAAAGAGAGCTGGTGGGTGGTGTGAACCAGTGTGGACGCGTCAGGGAATGGACTTCCGAGCCTCCAAACTGAAATCCTCCGGGAGAGTAGGATTTGGCGAATGTCTTATCGTTACAAAAGACACGCATTCAAGCCGGACGGCTTCGATGCGGAAGAGTGGACTGCGGGAAGCAGTCAACAAAGGTGGCACCACGGGTATCCCGTCCTTTTTATAAGGATAGGGATGCCCTTTTTTATTTTCAAAAACGAATAATGTAAATCGCAGAATAAGAGTAGTAAGCTTAAGTGATGCTTTACAGAGAGCCCGGGAAAGGTGAGACCCTGGCAGGATAGCTTAAGTTGAATGGACTTATGAGAGATGACTTGAACAATGCAGTAGGGTCATACGGGTTTCCTCCGTTATAAGGATAGAATATCGGGTTTTCATGACCCCGTATTCGAAAAGAAGAGGGAGTAAGTTTCTTACTCCAACCTGAGGTGGCACCGCGGTCAGCATCGTCCTCTATAAGCACAATACTATTGTGCTTATAGGGGACTTTTTTATTTGTCCAGCTTCATTGCCCGGCCCCTCGAGATGTTTCGGCCCGGCTGACCAAGGTGCTTACGCTTTTTCTAATTTGAATGGAGGAATTATAAATGAAACAGCACAGAGAAATCAAATATGCAGTGAGAGAGCTGAACGGAGATCTTTATACACCCATATCACTTTTTCAATCATTGAAGGGATCTAAGAAATTTCTGCTTGAGAGCTCATTGAAGCATGAACAGTCAGGCAGATATTCCTTCGTCGGTTGCGGTCCCTATCTTGAATGCAAAGCGGACGGAAGCCGGGTGGAAATCATAAAACACCATACAGGAGAAAGGGAAGAGAGGGAAGGCGATCCCATTAAAATCATCCAGGATCTGGTCCCGCATGTTGAGCAACTCGACATTGACCTGCCTTTCACCGGAGGAGCGGTCGGTTATCTCGGATATGATGTAATCCGCCAATACGAAAAGATCGGTCCCGTTCCGCAGGATGAACTGGATATGCCTGATATCCACCTGATGTTTTATGAAAAGGTCATCGTGTTTGATCATGCAGAGCAGAAAATGGTTGTGGTGGTTCAGGATGAGGATGAAGAGAAACTTGAAGAAAAACTAAATCAAGTAGAGAAGGAAATAACGAATGTTTACCTTGATGTCCATGGTGTCGAGCTTAACGGGGTGACATTCCAATCCGAGATTTCAGAAGAGGATTATATCCGGCAAGTGAAAGCAGCGAAGGAACATATCAGGAAGGGAGACATCTTCCAGGTTGTCCTTTCCCAGAGGATGCGTGCCGCATTTAAAGGGGATTCCTTCACTTTTTACCGGCGGCTGCGTCAGTCCAATCCATCTCCCTATATGTTTTATATAGATTTCGGGGATTATGTCGTCCTTGGGGCTTCGCCTGAAAGCCTGGTCAAGGTCCAGGGCAGGAAGATCACGACAAACCCGATTGCAGGGACAAGGAGGCGGGGGACGAACGACGATGAAGACCTGCGATTGGAGCATGAATTGTCTGCGGATGAAAAAGAAATTGCGGAGCACCGGATGCTGGTCGACCTGGGGAGGAACGACCTGGGGAAAGTGTGCGAGGCGGGATCCATCATGCTCACGAAGTATATGCTGGTCGAGCGTTACAAGTATGTGATGCACCTTGTATCGGAAGTCAAAGGGATACTGAAAGATGGCATCACACCACTGGAAGCACTGGTAAGCTGTCTGCCCGCGGGGACGGTGAGCGGAGCACCAAAAATAAGGGCAATGCAAATCATCAATGAGCTCGAAGGCAGGAAAAGAGGAGTGTATTCAGGTGCGATCGGCTATCTCGGGGTCAACGGAAACTTGGACTTCGCACTGGCCATCAGGACGCTCGTTTTGAAGGATCACACAGCTTATGTCCAGGCAGGAGCAGGTATTGTATATGACTCAGACCCCAAAAGTGAATATGAGGAAACGATGAATAAAGCAAAATCTTTATTGGAGGTGGGAAAATGATCCTGCTCATCGATAATTACGATTCCTTCACATATAACTTGTATCAGTATTTACTGGAGCTCGGAGAGGATGTCCTGATAAAAAGAAACGATGAAATCACCTTAGAGGGAATACAAACGATAAATCCGGAGGGAATCATTTTATCCCCTGGCCCTGGAACACCTGAAGATGCGGGTATCTGCATCGAAATTATCCAGAATCTTCACGCTAGTGCGCCGATTCTCGGGGTCTGCCTCGGCCATCAGGCAATAGCAGCTGCGTTCGGAGCAAAAGTGGTGATTGCAGAAAGGATTATGCACGGAAAGACATCACTGATCAGACATGACGGTGACGGGGTGTTCCAATATCTGTCCCAGCCGCTCACCGTGATGAGGTACCACTCGCTGGTGGTCGATAAGGAATCCCTTCCACAGCAGTTCGAGGTCACCGCAAGCTCGATGGATGACAACCAGATCATGGCGATCAAGCATAGACGATATCCGCTGTACGGTGTTCAATTTCATCCGGAATCAATCGGCACCGATACAGGAAAAAAAATACTGAGTAACTTTTTAGAAGAGATGAGAAAGGGGAATAACCGTGAAAGAGTTTCTGCAAAAGCTATCTAACGGACATTCTTTAGAAAAAGATGAGATGAGAAGAGCAGCATACCAGCTATTCAATGAGGAAACGACTGAAAGTCAGATCGCATGCTTCCTTACACTGTTGAAAATGAAAGGTGAATCGGTTGAAGAGATTACCGGACTTGTCGAAGTGCTGAGAGAAAAAGCACTTCCGGTCAGAAGCAGCATGAGCGGCGTCCTTGATAATTGCGGGACGGGAGGGGACGGTTCCCACAGCTTCAATATCAGCACGACGAGTGCGTTTGTGCTGGCCGGGGCAGGGGTTAAGGTTGCAAAGCATGGAAACAGGAGCATTTCAAGCAGAACCGGAAGTGCCGACGTACTTGAGCATTTAGGGATATCCCTTGATTTTCGGGCGGATGAAATCAATGATCTGCTTTCCGGGTGCAATATTGCATTTCTTTATGCCCCTCATATTCATTCCGGGCTTAAGAAAATCATGAAAGTCAGAAAAGAACTGAAAATACCGACGATCTTTAATTTGATTGGCCCGTTGACGAATCCTGTGGAGCTGGAAACTCAATTGATCGGGGTGTACAGGAGAGATCGATTGGAGACGATGGCACGGGTGCTCCTTGAACTTGGCAGAAAGAGGGCAATCGTACTAAACGGAGCGGACTACATGGATGAAGCTTCCCTTGCAGGTGAGAATCATCTTGTCCTTCTTGAAAACGGCATGATTAAATCCTTTACGCTGACAGCTGAAGAGGTTGGGCTTCCTCATTACCCGAACAGCATGATCAAGGGAGGGGGATCTTCCGAGAATGCGTCCATCCTCCGCGATGTGCTGGAAGGAAAGGAAGGGGCCCATCTGGATACCGTATTATTCAATGCAGGGATTGCGCTTTATGCCCACGGCAGTGTGTCGAGTGTAGCCGAAGGCGTGAAGGCCGCACGGGACAGCATTATTTCAGGAAAAGCTAAAGAAGCTCTTCAGTCACTCGTCGAGTACAGTCAATCGAAAAGGAAGCAGGTGATTTAGGTGGCTGACATACTTCAAAGAATAATAGAAAAGAAAATGGAAGAAATCAAAAACCTCAAACAATCAGGATACAAACACTATGAAAACGCGGATTCCCGGGGTGGTAACAAGTTATTTGATACATTGCTGGGGGCTGAAAAGCTTGGGGTGATTGCAGAAATAAAGAGGGCTTCGCCTTCGAAGGGGGATATCAGGACAGAAGTGGATCCCCCCTTGCAGGCAAAGGAATATGAAAGAGCAGGAGCGGCTGCGATTTCGGTCTTGACCGATACTCACTTCTTTAAAGGAAAGATGGAAGACCTGGCAAGGGTCAGGGAGGAAGTATCAATTCCGATCCTCTGCAAAGATTTCATTCTTGATCCCATCCAGATTGACCGCGCAAAGGATGCGGGAGCCGCTGTCATACTGCTGATCGTGGCGGCACTTGAACGTCCGCTTCTTCGGTCTCTTTTCCAATACGCTGAAAGTCAGGGGCTCGAAGTTCTCGTGGAAGTCCATGATGAGGACGAAATGAAGGCGGCACTCGATCTCGGTGCGAAAATCATAGGAATCAATAACCGCAATCTTAAGACTTTCGAAGTCAGCCTTGATGTGACGGAAAGGCTGGCGGGAATGATTCATAATGAAGAGGTTGTCCTGATCAGCGAAAGTGGGATCCGGCATGAGGAGGATTGCCTCCGGGCGGCAAAAGCCGGCGCCCATGGCGTACTGGTAGGAGAAACGTTAATGAGAAGTGAGGATACAGGCAGAACTCTCGCATCCTTGCAGGTGAAAAAGGGTGAGGGATCATGACAAAAGTCAAGGTGTGCGGTATTCGGGAACTGGAGGAAGCAAAATGGGCCGCAGATGCTGGCGCCGATGCCGTAGGATTCGTATTTGCCAAAAGTAAACGAAGGGTATCGCTCAAGAAGGCTGCTGCCATCGCTGATTCACTCTCGAAAGACATTCTGACGATCGGGGTGTTCGTCAATGCATCGACCAGCGAACTTCAACATGCGATGGATGTGGTAAAGCTTGACTATGTCCAGCTGCACGGGGATGAAACACCGGAATTTTGCAGGGAGCTTACCATTCCATTTATTAAAGCCATCTCAATCAGGGAAAAAAGCGATCTGCAAGCTCTCCAGAGATACGGCAGCGGACTCCTTTTGGTGGACAGCGGAAAGGGACCATTCAGGGGAGGCAACGGAACCACTTTCGACTGGGAATACCTATCGGACTATGAAACTCATAAAGATCGTCTTATCCTTGCCGGGGGGTTAAGGAAAGAAAATGTCAGGGAAGCAGTCAAGAAGACTAAACCCTTTATGGTGGACGTTTCCAGCGGTGTTGAACGGGAGGGCAGGAAAGACCGCAAAATGATCAAAGCCTTCATCGAGGAAGTAAGATCAATTCAAAAAGAAGAAAGCGGGGAATAAACATGATTTACGCACAACCGGATCAAAAAGGATCATTCGGACAATTTGGCGGCAGATATGTACCTGAAACATTGATGACAGCGGTAAAAGAATTGGAAACGGCTTATGAGGAGGCATCAAGGGATGAAGCGTTCCAAAGGAAAATACAATACTATCTGAAGGATTATGTCGGCAGGGAAAATCCGCTCTATTTTGCAGAAAACTTAACAAGCAAGCTGGGCGGGGCAAAATTGTACCTGAAAAGGGAGGATCTCAATCATACCGGGGCCCATAAA
This sequence comes from Bacillus sp. BKU_1, assembly GCA_051294195.1. Taxonomy (GTDB): domain Bacteria; phylum Bacillota; class Bacilli; order Bacillales; family Bacillaceae_B; genus Rossellomorea. Next base: position 2,114,748 of record CP193985.1, read on the forward strand.
ATCAATAACACGATCGGGCAGGCACTGCTTGCAGAACGGATGGGCAAAAGGAAAATCGTCGCAGAAACAGGCGCTGGGCAGCACGGTGTAGCGACTGCCACCGTCTGTGCATTATTGAACCTTGAGTGTGTGATTTTCATGGGCGAAGAAGACATCAGGCGGCAGAAATTGAACGTATTCCGCATGGAGCTGCTTGGGGCGAAGGTGGTCAGTGTCACGGCGGGAAGCGCAACCCTGAAGGATGCAGTGAATGAAGCCTTGCGTTACTGGGTCGCAAATGTTGAAGATACGCATTATATCATCGGGTCGGTGCTTGGCCCCCATCCGTTCCCGAAAATGGTCCGCGATTTTCAGAGTGTGATAGGGAAAGAGACGAAGGAACAATTCTTTATGAAGGAGCAGACACTTCCGGATGCCATCGTAGCGTGCATCGGCGGGGGGAGCAACGCAATGGGGATGTTCCATCCATTCATCGATGACAGTGAAGTGAAGTTGTACGGAGTTGAAGCTGCAGGATCGGGGCTGGATACCAATAAGCACGCTGCCACGTTAACTCTTGGAAGTCCGGGAATCTTACATGGCAGCCTGATGTATCTCCTGCAGGATGAGGACGGGCAGATCCAGGAGGCCCATTCCGTTTCTGCCGGGCTCGATTATCCCGGTATTGGTCCAGAGCACAGCTACCTGAAGGAAATCGAACGTGTGAAGTATACGTCCATTACCGATCAGGAAGCGCTTGAAGCTTTCCAGCTTATTTGTCAGACCGAGGGGATCATCCCCGCGCTTGAAAGCTCCCATGCCGTTGCCTATGCGGTGAAATTGGCAAAACAGATGAAACCCGATGAGTCGATCGTCATTTGCCTGTCGGGAAGGGGAGATAAAGATGTCGAGCAGGTAAAAGAGTTGTTAGGAGGACATCACAATGGGTAAATTATTCTTGGAAAAGGCTTTTCAAAAGGAACTGAACAGCGGCAATAAACTATTCATCCCTTATATCATGGCCGGGGATGGCGGTATTGAGAATCTGGTCGATTCGCTGAAGCTCTTGGAAGAAGCAGGGGCATCAGCCATTGAACTGGGGATCCCGTTCTCAGATCCGGTAGCTGACGGGCCCACCATACAGCAGGCAGGCAAGAGGGCATTGGATAAAGGGGTCAACCTTAAACAAGTATTGGATGAATTGACAGCACGAAGAGAAGAAATCGGAATCCCCCTGGTGTTCATGACGTACATCAACCCTGTTTTTAAATACGGGATTCAGCGCTTTTTCAAGCGGTGTGAAGAAGCGGGGGTGGACGGGGTGATCATCCCGGATCTCCCCGCGGAGCACAGGGACCTCATCTCCTCTCCGGCTGAGGAATACGGCATCGCGGTCATCCAGCTTGCCACTCTTACAAGTCCCGAAGAAAGGATCCGCGAGCTTGCCGGATTGTCGGAAGGATTTTTATATGCCGTGACGATCAATGGAACGACCGGCGCAAGAAGTGCTGTCAATGAGAGCATCGGGAAGCATCTCCAGTTACTGAAAAAATACAGTAAGGTCCCCGTACTCGCCGGGTTCGGCATCTCGACCCCCGAACATGTAAGGGAGATGACCCGTGACTGTGATGGTGTGATTGTCGGCAGCAGGATCATTGAACTCATGCAGGAAGGCAAATTCACTGACATTAAGGGTCTGATGGATGCGGCCAAAATGAGCGGGGTAAAAAGATAGTCTTTGTTCTGTAAATATGTGAGGGATAGTGTTAAAACAGTCTAAAGATAAGTTAATAAATGGTAAATTTCCTTTTTTAGCCCGGGAATATCGATATGATAGAGGTGCAGTACAAATGCATCTTACCAGGAGGCTAAAAAATGAATTCAATGAAGAAATGGTTGGTCATGTTTTTAATGTCATTATCAGTCATCGGATTTGCAGCGGGATGCAGCAGCGACAATGAAGAAGATAATGGAACCGAAGAACAAATGGATGAAGAATCCAATACGGAAGATAATGCAGAAGATAAGAACAGTAAAAAGCAGCAGCCAGTCCAATAATGGGCTGGCTGTTTTTAATATGAATCCGGCTCACTGGGTCAGGTTAAAACGAAAGGCCGTCATTTTGTGCATGTTACTGAAACAGTCAATGAGGGGCGCACTTTCTTATATGAAATTGCAACATTAGTGAAACCCGCCTGTTCTAATTCAGTGGAGATTTGCTCGCCGTAGCTCCGCGCCCTGCTGTCCCTTTCTTCATCCCCGCGCGGCTGGACAGTTATCACCAGCGTTCCCCCCGGCTTCAACATATGATATAAATGGGATAGGGCTGTCTCCGGGTCAGACCACAGAGGATAGTTGTTCACTGAGAAGATGTGATCATATCGTTCGTCATCCAGGTTGAATTCAGAAATATCCTCGACGATGAGATGAACCTTTCCTTTTTTTATTGCATCCTTATTCTTTTGACCCGCGGCGTCTTTCATGGTGGAGGAGATATCGACGCCATCTACCGTACAGCCGGGGTATTTCTGGATGATTTTATGGATGCAGTATCCAGGCCCGTACCCTATTTCAAGAATATGATCACCCCGCCGGATCGGCATCTTTTTGATGGACCATTTATTGATTTTACGATTGTCTATTTCCATTACCTTTCCTATTATCCAGCCCATGATGCCTTTTGGCTGTTTGAATTGCTTCTGCAGTGAAAAAGTCATAGAATCTCCTCTTTTAAGGTTGATAATACAATCATTCCACCAGATGTACATATTGAAACATGTTCAATTGACAGTTTTATTATATGAAGCAAGGAGGGTGAACGATGAAAATTACAGTGCTTTCTGATACTCATCTGCCGAAGGGGAAAAGGAAGCTTCCAGACATACTCATTGAGGATTTACAGGAAAGTGAGTACATCATCCATGCCGGGGATTTTCAGAGTGCAGAGACGTACAAAGAGTTAGCGGAATACGGGGAGCTCGTGGGGGTATACGGAAATGTTGATGACCCTGAAATAAAGGGCTTATTGCCGCATAGCCGGATATGTTTGATCCAGGGGTTGAAGATAGGAATCGTACATGGGGACGGCAAGGGGAAGACAACGGAAAAGAGAGCAAGGGAAGCCTTCGATAAAAATGAAGTCGATATCATCATCTTTGGTCACTCTCATATTCCTTATTTACGATATCATGACGGAGTGCTCCTGTTCAATCCCGGATCCCCCACCGATAAGCGGAAGATGCCGATGTTTTCACACGGGCTGATGGAAATCGAACATGGGGGAAGCTGGTCGATCCGGCACAAGTTTTATTCATGACGGAAACAGGCGGAGAAGTTTCATCACATCTCCTTCTGCTTCCATTAGAGCTTATACTGATAATAATCCTGACTGTAGATCGTCCGAAAACCGCTTGTTTCATAAAGTTTCAAAGCATGGCTGTTTTCAGCTGCAACATCCAGGAAGATGTCATCCGTCCATTTTGATTCTTCAGAAACGGCATAAGAAAGAGCTTTCCGTCCGATCCCCCTCCGTTGGTACGTGGGATCGATGGCAAACCCGTAGATGAAGCTCTGCCCCTTGATGTGCTGCACGCGGATTTTTCCTACTGTCTCTCCGTCAGCCTCTATCATCAAGCTTTTCTGTCCCGGCTCCGTGAGCGTTTGTTTAAGCATGGCTTCCGCATCCGAGCGGCACTGTCCGAAACAGTCGATATCCAGCGATATGCAAAGCGGGATATCATCTTCAGTCATACCTCTGGTCATCACATTGTCTGAAAGCGTCAGCGTGCTGCCGGGCTCCCATTTCATTTCATATTCAGTGAAGTCATAGTCAGTATCAAGAGATTCAACAAATGATTTTCCCGAAACAGATGTGCCCGGTACATTGATCAGCAGGGAGCGGGCGTTGCGGTCTTTTAATGAGACCAGTGCTTTATTAAACAAATCTTTAAAAATCCTCTTTCCCCTATGTCCGGGTTGGACCATCCCGCATAATTCATACTGATCCCCGAAACCGTAAAGAGCCAGATATCCGATCAGGTTTTCACGGGAATAATGAAAATAGTCATCACCGTCCCCTGGTCGGTGTTCAAGCATATCCCAGTTCAATTTAAGTTTAATTCCATCATGTTTTTCACAAATATCCTGCAATGCCTTAATATCATTCAGTTGATTTTGATTCAGCATAATACTCTCCTGTTTTAAAGATAGAATTTTCTTACTAATTTTATGCGATTCTGTTTGGTTACACAAGTTTTTATTGCGTTTTTCACGAAAGAATAAAATGTCGAACAATAAAGTGAAGGGCTGGCCGTCCAATGATTGAGGGGTGGCCTAATATTGAGTTGTAGTCTGGCTAAGTGTACGGATTGATCGGAGTTATGTATATTGCGCCGGATTTCAATTTTATGCTCGAATACCGGTTGGTTTTACTAGTGCCTGCCTGTTTTGTGATCGAAATCAGTTGATTTGTGCTCGAAAACTCACCTTTTATGATCGAACTTTCGAATCCCGAGTACGATGACTGAGACTGTAACCTTCAAGCACTTGATTCGAAGGAGTAATTCAAGGCTGGCAGGGTATTCAATCATTATATGAGCGGGACTCTCTTAAATAAGAGCGATATTCTCGATATAAGTGCGAAATTCCAATTTTATGTGCGATATCCTCAATATAAGTGCGAACTACCGATTTTCCAACAATATTCGACACACCCAAATACTCTATACCGGTGCTGGTATTTAGAAATCCCTCAGCAATATCCTGTTCTATAAAAAACGCTTTGCAAACTTTGTTTAATCACATTTCAAGGTCCATAACGAAAAAACCGTACCTAAATTGAAATTTCCAATTAGGTACGTTCTATCTAATGACAATCTCAACTGATTCACTCTTTCATCTGAATCCGCTTAATCACTTCATGAAGGTCATCCGGTTTCAAGAATTCGAGAGGGGAGAATCCTTTTTCAAACATCACCGATTCGCTTTCGATCATCAAAATATATCGGCCGTTGACTTTTGCTAAATGAATGCTGTCTCCGAAGTCAGAGAGGAGGGCTTTCACAGATACATGGTCAAGCTTCACTTTCAGCTCTACATCGGGTGACTGCTCGACGATCTGGGAGGCAGCTTCCACTACTTGATCGGTGGAAAAGCGTTCCTGCAGTTCCCGTTTTGGACTGATCGCCCATTCTTCCATTGCCTGCTCGAATTCGACCCGTTCGTCACTTTCTTCATTATATGTTTCTTCAATATGTTCCTTGACCATGCCATACACCTGGGATTTGACGATTTCAGGCATTGATTTCTCAAATTCCACCCATTTCAGGAAATCTTCAAAATACCGGGAATGGGAGGACTGGTGAATCTTTAGTTCGGCGGCATCCATCATCCCTTCTTCAGGCATGAAAGGATACTGGACCGATTTCATATTTTTAGTTGTGATGGCCATTTCGACGTTGTGTATCAGTGTCGATGCATCGGTGATCCTGGCAACCTTTGGTTCGAAATCGCATTTCATGATGAACACAAACGGTTCATCGAAAAATTTGGTGAGTTTGGCGGTGGCGATGACCAGTGCCCCGCCCCTGACCGCACTGGTTTCAATATACATCTGAGCCAGCTGGTCACATGCTTCCCTGAATGTCTCTTTGTCTTCTGCGGACCTTGTTTTATGAAATAAATTGTAATTTGGGTTGGAGGTTAATTCATGTCCGGGTTCAACAATGAATCTGCCGATTTTCGTAGGGGCTGAGTCAGACTTGGCGTGACGGTCAACCTTTCTTTTCACGATTTTTGTCAACTCACCGTCCAGGAATGTTTTCAGATCACTTTCTTCGTATTGTTCTGTTGACAGGGTTTGAAAGTGTTTAACATGTTTTTCTGCTTCTTCGCCTTTACCATCGACCTGAATTAAGTAAAAAGATAAATATTGAATCTTGAACTCCATTTTTGAACTCCATTTCCTTTTGAGGATGTTTTTCTCTTTGGAGAATTCCTCTGTTTTTTCAGTATAAGTAAGCATATATCGTTCGTCAATTCAGTAATGAATTTTAGTATTTAAGGGATACTAGGGGGAACTGGCTTATTAACAATGAAGCAGATATTTATTTGGAAGGAAGAAGGTGAAGATATGCGGCAGCAATCGTTCTGGGAGCTGGTTAAGAAGGGCAATAAGTCCTCTTTGTATGCCATGATCGGAAATACTGTACTCGCAATCGCGAAAGGCGGGGCTTATGTTGTCAGCGGAAGCGGTGCGATGTTTGCATCTTCCATGCATTCATTGGCTGATTCAGTCAATCAGGGATTTGTGTTTATCGGCAGTGTCCTGTCTGAAAAAGAACCGACAAAGAAATTCCCGACAGGTTTCGGAAGAGTCATTAACCTGTTTTGTATGATCGCGGTCATTGTGGTATCAATCATGGCGTACGAAACCATTAAAGAGGGGTTTCATTTGATCAATCATCCGGCAAAAGTAAAAGGGATAATGCTCAATGTATCCATTTTACTGCTGAATATCATCATCGATGGAGCGATTTTAGTGAAAGTCATGAAAGAAATCGGGGAAGAATCCAGGGATATCAGAAAAGGGTTCGGAGTCATGACTGGTGCGGTCAAGAATGTAAAAAAAGCGTCTCCTCCTACACGGCTCGTCTTTTATGAAGATTTGGTGGCTGTGAGCGGGGCTGTATTTGCCCTCGCTGCGGTCATTGTTTCCTATTATACCTCCTTTTTATTATTGGATGGAATCGTCACCATCATCATAGGTTGCCTGATGGTATTTGTTGCATTCAGGGTGGGGTACGACAATATGGTCGGTTTGATCGGAGTCGCAGCCCCAAAAGACGTGGAGGATAAAGTGGGGCAAATGATCCTTGCTCATGAACAGGTAGTGGATATATATAAGATGAGGATCATCCAGGAAGGCAGATATTATCATATTGAAGCATACCTTGAGCTTGAAAGGGGACTTCAGTTATCGCAGGCGGACGATATTAAATTCGCGATACAGGATCAGCTGACCTCCGATCCGGATATATCGGATGCAACTCTTGGCATTCTTGAAGACGACGGTATCAGGAAGTGGGATAGCGGCGAGCCTGAATGAATTCCGACCGCCGGGAGGCAAGTTGAAAGTATGGGATTAAAGATCGTTTGCAGTTTCATATCATTTGGTTCACCTCACGAATCATATTATAATGAAAGAATAGTGAATCGGGGGTGGAGTAATGGACGCAAATCAAATCATGCATTCAATCAAGGGCCGTACTCCGAAAATACTCGGCAGTGAAGAGTACAGTGAATTTGCCATCTTTGTGCCCTTGATTGAAGTGGATGGGGAAACGCATATTTTGTTTGAAGTCAGGTCATATAATATGCGCAGACAGCCAGGGGAAATCTGCTTTCCGGGAGGCAGGGTCGACCGCGGCGACCGGGATGCAGAGAGTGCCGCTATAAGGGAGACCACTGAAGAATTGGGTATTGATCAACAATCGATTTCCGGCATTCAGCCGCTGGACTATCTTGTTTCCCCTTTTGGTACGATCATCTATCCTTTTGCCGGAATATTGAATGTGGATGTAGATGATCTGGACCCGAACAAGGCGGAGGTGGAAGAAATCTTTACCTCTCCTTTGAGTGAACTGAAAAAGAAGGAGCCTGAATTATATAATATTGAATTCCGGATGGAGCCTGAAAAGGGGTTTCCCTATGAGAGCATTCCGGGAGGGGAAAATTATGACTTTCAGGCAAGGAATATGAAGGAGCATTTTTATTATTATGAGGACAAAGTTATTTGGGGACTGACGGCAAGGATCCTCCATCACTTTATAAAACTTGTATCAGATAGTAAATAATAAATAATTTTCAACACTTTATTACCAAATTGGACATACTTATCTCATTTATACTTTCTTAAGCCAAAAGTTTTGCAAGAGTTTTGTCTGAGAAAGTATTTTTCCATGTGTTCTTGTCGGCATTTGTTTGGTTTGCATCCGTTTAAAAAGAGGTAAATAGTAAACAAATAAATGTATGACTGGAGGTAATGATATGATCATTCGTGCTAAATCATGGAGAATGCTCAGTGTTCAGGAAAAAATGTTTATTTTGAAGGCGGTTTGCAATAAAGCCAACCAGCCCCGGAAAGCCGCGGTGAAATGACATTTTATTCTACTGCGGACTAAACCAGCCGGAGAGAATTTTACTGACTTAACATATATGAATCTGCATCCGATGAAATTCTCTCTTCCTCATTGATTCCCCAAAAACAACCACTCCTTTTTCACATCCCGCAATATAAATGAAGTGACACATACAATCTTATGATAAAATAATTCAGAAGAAACAACCCCCGTACCTACGGGGAAAGTATGAAGCCATATACAATATGCAGGAGGAAAGTGAACATTGAAAAAGTACATACTAGTCTTTACAGTCTTGTTGATCATTTTATCAGGATGTAACCGTAATGCAGCTGAGATGATTACGGATGGTAAAGTCATCATCGACGAAGAAGAACGCACCGTCACGTTCAAAGGGGTGGTCACCGATCGCAACCTTGATGCAGACACTTCATTTCAGGCACGCTTTTTCCTTCAAGGGAGCACAATCAGGAATGCTCTGGGAAAAGACCTGATTTATACAGACAAGGAATTGAAAAGCGATTCGGATTTAAAGAAATCTGAAGAGTATGAGGTGGAGACGACCATCGAATTGAAGCAGCCTGACAAAATCAATGAGTTGATAAAAGCGATAAAGGATAAAGATGAAAAAGTGGTCACGATCGAAGTGATTAACGATAACGGACGGTTGGATGATCAAGTGATACATAAAGTGGAAGAGAAATAGAGCCGGATTTACGGCTCTTTTTTCATTAAATGGACAGGCAGGATTTAACTGCAAGAAGTACTTGTTTCTAAATAAAGGAAGGAATTGGACACTTTTTATCTAATAGTTAGTAGTGGGATAAGAAAGGGGATATAGATATGGATGATTCAATCTTTTTGATCAAGGAAAAAAAGGATTTTAAAAAGGACTTTGCACTTCTCGCATCCATGATGGATTATGCGAGATTGACGACGATTCAGGAGGTTGAAAGTCTTTCTGCGGCAGAACTGGATTACAGGCTGCACGACGAAGCAAATTCAATCGCAATGCTCCTGGCTCATTTTGATGCAGTGGAAAAAATTTATCAAAAGCTTACTTTTGAAAATGTAAGTGATGAAGAGGTCGACAGGTATGCTGATTCGCTTGAGCCAGCACTCAGCCTTGGCAAAGCCGCTGAAGTGATCAAAGGAAAGGAAGCCGCTGATTATCTCGGGCAATTAAGCGAGACCCGGGAAAGGACATACCGCAAATTCAGGGAGCTGCCTGAAGATTGGCTTTATGAAGAAAGTGATTGGTGGTATGGGAAGAAGGGGAATAATTTCTTCAAATGGTTCCATGTGTTCGAGGACGAAATCAATCACCGCGGACAAATACGGATGATCAAAAAAATCTTTGCAAAAGAGAAGGAAACTGTAGAATAAATTTATCCGTTCATTGAGTTTCGACGGACAGTCTGATATAATATAGGTAATTATTTTTGTTCGGTTAATCCTGTTCGGGCAGAAGAACATTCGTCTTGAAACTTAATCGAAGCAAGAATAGTAATATTTTTATGTGCATATGCACTGGGAGGTACTTGTTTTATGCTACAAGGTAAAGTTAAATGGTTCAATGCAGAAAAAGGTTTCGGTTTCATCGAAGTTGAAGGTCAAGACGATGTATTTGTTCACTTCTCTGCTATTCAAGGTGAAGGTTACAAATCACTTGAAGAAGGACAAGACGTTACATTTGAAATCGTTGAAGGTGCTCGTGGACCACAAGCAGCCAACGTTCAAAAGTAATTAAATAGTAAAACTACAAACAGAGTACGTTTACGTACTCTGTTTTTTTGATGAGTATATTTAGAAGTTTACATAATGTGATTAATTATCATTAATACATTTTAACAGGGGGACCGAGTGTGCGGAACTATTTTAAGAAGTTTTTTATCTTTGCAGGAGTTTTTGTCGGCATGAGCATTGTATTGAGCATCATCACAGGATTGATCCTTACCTATTTCTATGAAGAAGGCGGCTTCACGGGTCATCCATTGATAAGTACACTGATCAATGTGATAGCAGCCGGGGTGGCGGTTATGGCTGCCTACAGACCCTTTAATAAAAAAGCGAAAGATGCAGGCAATTAAAACTAAAATTTCTCAATAAAAGAGCAAGAGACCTGATTAACCAGGTCTCTTGCTCTTTTATTAAGTATACAGCTATTGAATACTATGTCTGATTACTTATTGTTGTCTTGGTTTTGCTGCTGTTGCTGTTGTTGCTGCTGTTGAGCAGCTTTGCGAGCTTGTTGGGAAGCATTTTGCTCTTGAGCGAATTCAGCTTCATTTTTTTGTTGTTGTGGTTTTTGGTTGTTGTTTGTCATGTGTATCACCTCCGTCCATCTTAAGATGTCCGAATGTGAAAGAATTATTCCATAAAATTATTTTTGCCGCCATATTTCGTCCAACTGTTGGATAAATTACTATGACAAGTGAGAGGATGTGAGGTGCTTATGAACCAAATAATGAGCAGTCTTTTAGATTTGGAAGATCAATACGGCATAAAAATCATTTATGCAGTAGAGGCGGGGAGCAGAGCATGGGGATATGCATCCGGGCACAGCGATTACGATGTAAGATTCATATACGTCCAGCCGGTACGTGGATATCTCTCCCTTCAAACAAAAAAGGATGTTATTGAGAAGAAGGTCAATCCCCAGGTGGAACTGGCGGGATGGGATTTGAAAAAAGCTCTGTCGCTGCTCTATAAATCAAACCCCTCCATTCTTGAATGGTTAACAGAAGAAAACATCTATTTGGAACATGATTCACTGAAAAAAGTCAGGGAACTGTCAAAACAAAGTTTCTCAGCTTATAAGGTGCTTAATCATTATGTGAGAATGGCAAAAAAGAATTTGAACCTTCCTGTGGAGCCTTATATAAAAATGAAAGACTACATCCAGATCATCAGACCGTTCCTTTCAAGTTTATGGCTATTAAAACTGCGTACGTTTCCTCCAAATCAAATCGCTGCCATGATGAAAGAGTTAGACCTCAGAGAATCTACAAGAAAAGATATTGAACAACTCCTGTCCCTGAAATCACAGGGGAAGGAACAAATTGACGATAAGCGTTACTCTAATTTAGTTAAACAGATGAAACAAGAACTCGAAGAAGCAGAAAAAAATATATCAATGTTTGCTGATCATGCTGGAGACATGGAGAAATACAATGAAGTGTTTCTCGAAATTATCGAAGATATTTGGGGTACAAGCTGGGGGCGATTGACTGATTAACGTTCACACCTAATTGGCTGAAATGCATAACTGATTCCTTAATGGAGACAATATTTAGAAACAAGCCCGGGATGAAGGTGTTAAGATGAGTGGTTTTGAAAAGAAAAACAAGCGAAGGGTGAAACAGCTTATTTCTAATGAAGAAGAACAAGCCCTGCCCCTTTCTGAAAAGATAGAAAAAATCAGAGCAGGGTTATATAATACTGAAGATTTAAAGATAAGAGAGCTTTGTTTAAATGAGAAGGCTATGTATATTTTGTTCGTAGATTCCGTCATTGATAATAAAAATTTACAAACCTATGTCATTCAGCCGATCAATGAAAAAAGAGAAGGTGAGCTTGGGAATGTAATCAGTGCCAATTCTATCATTGAAGCATCGGGTATAGAAGAAGCCTTAAATGCAATGGTGGATGGACATTGTTTGATATTGACCGAAGACTCTGAAGTTATGTACCTGGTCTGCATGCCAAAAGTGGACCAGGATACGAAGGAACCGATCAATGAAAAAGTAATCCGGGGTTCCCACCAGGGATTCAGAGAAAGTATCACAAAGAATATACACTATATCAGGGAAAGGTTATCCAATCCCCGTTTGACAGTGAAATACGCAAATGTCGGTAAAACGACCAATACGAAATATGCATTAGTATATATTTCCGGACTGACTGACCCGGAATTATTAAAAACAATTGAAAATCGGATAAGTTATATAGAAGTTGATTCCATCCAATCTCCCGGATACTTTGAAGAGTTTCTCGAAGATGATTCGTTTTCACCTTTCCCACAATTTTTGAATACAGAAAGGCCGGACAGGGTGGCCGCTAACTTAATGGAGGGAAGGGTGGCACTGGTCATGGAGGGGAGCCCTACTGTCCTCATATTCCCTGTGACTTTTTTCAGTTTCCTGCAAACAACAGAGGATTATAATAACCGTGCATTCATCAGCTCATTCTTCCGTATAGTCCGATTATTCAGTTTCGCTATTGCACTGTGTCTTCCAGCTTTTTATATTGCTGTCATTTCTTTTAATTACGAAATCATTCCGGTAGAAATCATTTTCTCTATTAAAAGCTCGCTTGAATATGTTCCATTCCCTCCTCTTATTGAAGCGATGATCATGCAGCTTACATTGGAGCTTCTGCGTGAAGCTTCGATCAGGCTGCCAAATCCGATTGCCCAGACAATCGGTGTAGTTGGGGGTCTCGTTATTGGGACTGCGGTGGTGGAAGCTCATTTGGTTTCAAATACGATGGTCATTGTAGTAGCCATTACAGCCATTTCATCATTTGTCGTTCCTTCAAATGAATTGAGTACCTCACTAAGGATATTGGGCTTTCCCCTTATGCTGATGGCAGCTCTCTTCGGGATATACGGAATCGTGATCGGGCTCATGCTGATTTTTATTCATGTTTCAAAACTAAAATCACTTGGACATTACTATTTGTATCCGATTGCCCCCTTGGATTTTAAAAGATTGAAGGATACGCTCATCAGGGTCCCGGTCTGGCTTAATAGAACCAGACCAAGCGATTTGAAGTCTCAATATAAATGGAGGGCTTCATCAGCCTCAAGAGGGTGGAAACAAGATGAAAAAGCAGATTAATCTTACGTCTCTTCAATTATGCATTTTTATCATTCAAACCCAGATCGGTGTGGGGATCCTGGGCCTTCCTTTTAATGTCTTTGCTGTTTCCAAAGGAGATGCATGGATCTCCGTATTGGTTGCAGGAGCAATTGTGCAGGCAGTCATTACTCTCTTATGGCTGTTGGGACGCAGATTCCCTTCGAAATCACTCTTTGAATATTCGAAGATTCTTCTCGGTAAATTTACAGGTTCATTGATTACATTTGGTTACCTTATCTATGGAGTGCTCGTCGTGATCATCATTCTGATGTATTCGACCGCCATCATAAAGTCATGGTCGCTCATGCTTACCCCGACTTGGGTTGTGATGCTAATGATTCTCCTACCCGGAATATATCTGGGAAAGGAAAAGGTAACGGAAATCAGCAATGTGTATGTAGCAGTGACGGTACTGATCATACTGCTGATAATCGTCTCAATCATTGTCCTGTTCATCTATCCGGTTGACTGGCGCTACCTGTTCCCGATCGGTGCATCGGGAGGGCTGACCATCCTGAAAGGGGCTAAAGAAGCATACTTTTCCATGCTTGGATTTGAACTGTTGTTGATTCTGTATCCCCATTTCAAACATACAGGAGACTTTGCGATTTATAAAGCTGTCACCATTGCAAACCTGTCAGTGACCCTGATCTATACATTTATGACAGTTGTAAGTATAGTCACATTCAGCCCTGACGAACTGAAAATAGTTCCTCAGCCCGTTCTCTATTATGTGAAATCGCTCTACTTGCAAGTGGTTGAGAGAGTGGATTTGCTGTTCGCCTCCTTTTGGGTGGTCAACGTCATTACATCGCTGACCAGTTACTTATTTGTTTGTACGGAATGCTGCCACCATCTATCTAAGAAGATAAAGAAAATGAGAAGGGGATATTGCACAGTGTTCTGGGGGGTGGCGGCATATTTCGTCGCACTGATTCCCGGTAAATTGTCGGAGATGGACATTCTTAATAAATGGGTTCTCAATTTATCGTATTTTTTTGTCCTTGGCATTCCCCTTGTGCTGTTGATTGTTTCGTTTATTTTCAAGAAGAAGGAGAGTGAGAGCGCTTGATGAAGATACTTAAAACAGCCATTCTATTAGTTCTGCTTCAAGTTTGCCTGACCGGGTGCTGGGATCAAAGGTTATTAAAAGATTCCAGGCTTGTCTATTCTTCTGCATTTGATTTAGCTGCCACCAACAAAATCGAATCCACAGCAATAATCAGGGATTTTCAGGGGCAATTCCCGACAAACGTAGAAATTCAGGCAATTGGTCATACGCTCAGGGAAACAAGGATGAAGATGGACCGTAAAATCAACGGCAGTTTTGAGCCATCCAAGAACCGGGTCTTTGTACTGGGGGAAGATTTAGCAAAAAAAGACATGTATCAGTTCCTTGATGTGTTTTACAGGGATCCCACCAGTTCGATTTCGGCCAAGGTGGCGATTTCCAGAGGCCACGCAGGGGATATGCTTTCCACTCTGGGACAGAAGAACACACTGATTTCGGAATATCTTGCCGAACAGATTCAAAGCGCTGAAAAAGCGACAGAGACTCAAATCCAAAATCTTCAAACAATCTGTACTTACATGTTTGATGAAGGCAAAGACTTCATGCTTCCGCTGCTTGCATTAAATAACAACGAAATTGTTTTACAAGGGAATGCAATTTTCCATAAACATTCAATGACGGGTGAGCTAAGTATCCCTGAGTCCACCTTATTCCTTGCCATGGCAGACAAGAAGGCGAAACTCGCAAGATTCGTCTCAAAAATGGATACTCAAAACAGCTCGCCGCTTGATGACTATATTTCATACAGCCTGATCAAGCCAAAGTCGGAAATGAAGATCGTATCCGATTCCCCTCACGACATCCGGGTTGAGATCAGGATGAAAACAGGCATCACAATCGTTGAATATCCAGCGGATCAATTAACCAATAAGAAAAAAGTAAATAAAATAAATAAAAAAATACAAAAAGATTTACAAAAAAGATCCGAAAAACTGATTGAGACGATTCAAGCATCAAATTCAGACCTATTCGGAATCGGCAGGGAATTAATAGCGTTCCACCCGAAAACATGGGAGCAGCTGAATTGGGAAAAAGATTATCAGGAAGTCATAATCATCCCAAAAATCGAAACCGAAATCGTTGGGAATGGGATCATAAATTAAACATACTAAGTGGTTTACTCATGGTAAAACACGAACTAATTTACCTACGATAAGGCAAATTAGTTCGTGTTTTTAATTTGTTTAACATTTCTATTTAATTTTTTTACACAAAGCGCCTTTCCGGCTTGCCCGCCTTATGCTTGTCGCCTCTGGGCGAGCCGCCTCCGCTTTTCTAGTAGCGAGATCGGGGCTGGCACTTCGAAGTGTATTTCAATTTGACTAATCCGATGTGGTACAATCAGTAGAGTCTAATTAGGAAGCAGAAAAGGAAGATCATAATGAGTAAAAAAGCACCTGTTCAAAAAAATGATTATATAGATGGCGCCTATTTCGAGGATTTGACGCATGACGGGAACGGCGTTACGAAGGTGGACGGCTACCCTTTATTCGTTCCCAATGCGCTGCCCGGGGAAGAAGGAAATGTAAAAGTCGTGAAACCTAGTAAGGGCTACGGCTTTGGCCGCCTGATGGAGCGGACGAAGGAAAGTCCCTACCGCCAGGAACCCCCGTGTCCGATCTACCGGGAGTGCGGCGGCTGCCAAATCCAGCATATGACTTACGAAGGCCAGCTCAAGGCGAAAGAAAAGAATGTGCGCGATGTGATGCAGCGGATCGGGAGGCTTCATGACGTCAAGATCCATGAAGTGCTCGGGATGGAAGAGCCGTGGAGATACCGGAATAAAGCACAGGTGCCGGTCGGTGAAAAAGACGGGCGCTTTGTGGCAGGCTTTTATCAGAAGCGGAGCCATGAGATCATTGATATGGACAAATGCATCATCCAGTATGAAAAAAACGATGAAGTGATCCAGCACGTTAAGGATATCTGCCAGAAGCTCGGCATCCGTCCGTATGACGAAAAGAAACATAAGGGGACGCTCCGCCACATCATGACCCGCACGGCATACACGACCGGGGAGGTCATGGTCGTCCTCGTTACGAGAACGAATGAGCTTCCCCATAAGAACGAAATTGTAGAAGCGCTCGTCCGGAATATTGAAGGATTGAAGTCCATCGTCCACAATGTGAACGGGAAAAAGACGAACGTGATCATGGGTGATGCGACACGTGTCCTCTGGGGCGAAGAAGTCATCCACGATATGATCGGTGACGTGAAGTTTGCGATTTCGGCCCGGTCCTTCTATCAGGTCAACCCTGAGCAGACGAAGGTGCTGTATGACAAGGCACTTGAGTACGCAGATCTTAAAAGTGAAGAAACGGTGATAGATGCATACTGCGGAATCGGTACCATTTCGCTTTTCCTTGCCCAGAAAGCAAAGAAAGTGTACGGAGTGGAAATCGTCCCGCAGGCGATAGCCGATGCAAAACAGAATGCGGTCCTGAATAATATGACGAACGTTGAATTCAAGGCTGGCCCTGCAGAAGTCGTCATCCCTGAATGGTATGATGACGGGATCAGCGCGGATGTCCTCGTCGTCGATCCGCCGAGAAAAGGATGCGATGAAGCACTTCTCGACACCATCCTCGCCATGAAACCGAAAAAGGTCGTATATGTTTCCTGTAACCCTGCCACATTGGCACGCGATCTGCGTATCTTGGAAGACGGCGGGTATAAAACAACGGAAATCCAGCCGGTCGACATGTTCCCGCAGACGATGCACTGTGAAGCAGTGGCGAAGATCGAGCTGATATAAAAATAAGCATAGTCGAGGCGATCCATATGTATCTCACAATCGCAGAAACAGCAGAGTATCTGTCCCTGCCCGAATCGTATATAGAAGCTTTGGTGCATGACAATAAAATAAGAGCGGTCCATGACGGTGAGCAGTATTTGATTTATCGTGAACAATTCAACCAGCACCTCGAACAGATGGAAAAAGCGAAAAAACAGCTTGCCGAATACCTCAGCGAGCCGATTCCGGAGGATCCCGATGTGAAGGATGAGGATTGATTGGGCTTTAAGTGGAATCATTAGAGGCAGCGGTCAGAAAAACATGTTCGATGTAAGAAATTGCGCCGGTTTTAGGATTATTGCGCCACAATCGAAATAATTGCGCCGGAATCCACGGAATTGCGCCTCTTTTTCATTTATTGCGCCACTTGTCGAATTTTCTTTAATCCACACTTAGATCAGAACCCGCCCAAAATAAAACAAAGACAGGAGAATTCCATGAACGGACAGCAGCGAGCAAATATCAAACCAGGACTTCAAGTTGAAATCGTACTGAAGAAAGACCAGCGAACCGGGAAGCTGACTCAGGGAGTCGTAAAGGACATTCTGACGAACTCGGCCAACCATCCCCACGGGATCAAGGTCAGGCTTGAGGACGGCCAGGTCGGAAGAGTAAAGAACATTTTCTCTTAAAAAGCTCCGAAAGAAGGACAGCCCTCAATCATGAAAGGGCTGTCCTTCTTTCTTTTTTGTCGAAAAAAGCCCCAAACCCCCTAAAGGGTTTGAGGCTTCAATGATGGCTGGCTAAAACAACTTCGGAAGTTCATTGATCATTGTATAAACACCCATATAAGACATGGCGGCAACAATGATGAGGCCGAATACCGTCAGCCAGACCGGGTGTTTGTAATCGCCGACGATTTTTTTCTTATGTGCGGCAAGCAGCATGACCCCAAGTGCAATCGGCAGGATCAATCCGTTCAGTGCACCGACGAGGATCATGACGGCAACAGGTTTACCAATCGATACAAACACAAGTGTCGAGATGACGATAAAGCCGATGATCAGCCATTTATGGTATTTTTCCAAAAGAGGACTGAAGGTGCGGATGAATGATACGGACGTATAGGCTGCCCCGACCACGGATGTGACGGCGGCTGACCACATGACGATCCCGAACATTTTATATCCGACGTTGCCGGCAGCAAGGTTGAAGACGGATGCCGGCGGGTTGGATGGATCGATCTGCAGGCCCTGCGCAACGATCCCGAGCGAAGCCAGGAATAAGAAGATGCGCATGAGGGAAGCGATCCCGATGGCAGAAACAGAGCTTTTCGTGATTTCAGGAAGAGCGTCCCTGCCGGTGATGCCTGCTTCGAGCAGACGGTGACCGCCCGCGAAAGTGATGTAGCCGCCGACCGTACCTCCTACCAGCGTAATGATGGCCATGAAGTCGATCGTATCCGGCATGAATGTCTTTGTGACGGCTTCACCGACGGGAGGGCTCGATGTGAACATGACATAAAGGGTAAGAAGAATCATTAAAAATCCGAGAATCTGTGCAAACTTGTCCATCAATCGGCCTGCTTCTTTGAAAAGGAAGATCCCGATGGCGATCAGGCCGCTGAATAAAGCTCCCATCTCGGGTGAAATCCCGAATAAGACATTCGTTCCAAGCCCCGCCCCGGCAATGTTCCCGATATTGAAGGCAAGGCCGCCGGCGACGATCAAGAATGCCAGGAAATAGCCCAATCCGGGGAGGATATCGTTGGCGATGTCCTGGGCCCTTTTTTCTGAGATGGCGATGATCCGCCAGATATTCAACTGAGCCCCGATGTCAATGATGATGGAAATGAGGATGACAAAGCCGAAGCTTGCTGCCAATTGCTCCGTGAACACAGTCGTCTGTGTCAGGAACCCCGGGCCGATGGCCGACGTGGCCATCAGGAAGGCAGCCCCGAGCAATACGCTGATATTTGAAGTTTTCATTCAGTTCTCTCCTTTACCGCTGATTCTATGATGGTTCATTTACGCTTCAGTGCAATTCCCTGTTTCAGGTGGCGAAGCTGCTTTCCCCTGTCTATGAGAAGCTTCTGAGATTCCTCATGGGTGATGGGTGAAAAGGACAGCTCTTCGCCCGGTTTCGTCTGGGCGATAAGCGGGAGGTCGACAGAAGCGATCTGGCCGATACGGGGGTAGCCTCCCGTCGTTTGCCGGTCTGCAAGCAAAATGATGGGATTACCGTCCGAAGGAACCTGGATGGTCCCGAAGGAAACCGCTTCGGAAATCATATCCGTATCTTGTTCCAGGCCGAGTTTTGTGCCCTCCAGCCGGTAGCCCATACGGTCGGACTGCGGCGACACTTTGAATGGTTTTTCAAAGAAAGCCTGCCTGCTGTCTTCGGTGAAAAGACCAAATTCAGGACCCTCCATCACCCTGATTGCCTTTTGTGACCGGTGGATGGAGATGAATTCGGAGGATATCGACCAGTCGATTTCCGTAAAATTACCTTCTTCCAAGTAAGGGGTCAGATACTCGATCATTTCCTGAGAATCTTCAAGCACTTCACCGGAATGAAGAAGGTCGCCTTCTTTCAGATTGCGTCCGTCATAACCGCCGATCCCCGCCCGCAGGTAGGTGGAACGGCTGTTCATGACAGAAGGCACGTCCAGGCCGCCGGCAATGGCGAGATATGTCCGTGCACCGCTTTTGCATCTTCCGAATTTCAAGGTCGAGCCTTTTTTGACAAGGACGGACCTCCATAATGGGACTGGCTGTCCATCAATGGAAGGGGACAAGTCGCCTCCGCAGATGGATATGAGGTAGGTTTCCTGAAATTCAAGTACTGGACCGGTAAGGGTCATTTCAATCACGGCTTCGTTCTCATCATTCCCCACAAGCCAGTTCGAAATTCGATGGGCGATCGGATCCATGCTTCCGCTGACGATGACGCCGTATTTCTGATACCCGTATCTTCCGAGGTCCTGCACGGAGGAAAGGAGGCCGGGCTTTACTACATGAATCATGCTTTTCCCTCCATTTCTTTAAATTCATCTACAGAAATCGAAAAGAATTTAATGCGGTCTCCCGCCTGAAGGAGACTTGGGGTCTCTTCATCAGGCTGGAACAATGACAGGGGAGTCCTGCCGATCAGCTGCCACCCGCCCGGGGTTTCAATCGGGTAGACACCTGTCTGGTCACCGGCGATCCCCACGGAGCCTGCCGGGATCTTCATACGGGGTGATTTTTTTCTCGGTGTGGAAAGCTCGGGATCGAGACCTCCGACATAAGGGAAGCCCGGTGCGAATCCAATCATGTATACAAGGTAGTCACCGTTCGCGTGCTTTGTTATGACCTCTTCTGCCGTTATACCGTGGTGGGCTGCTACTTCTTCCAGATCAGGCCCGTATTCACCGCCATAGCAAACAGGGATTTCTACGACTCTGCCTGAGGCAGAAGTGCCTGCTTGCTCTCCCTTAAGCAGCTCAGCCAGGATTGAACAGACTCCTTCATATGGAAGTTGTCCGTTTCTTTCCTGTAAAACCAGCATCGGATCGTAGTAAATGGTGACCGACGTAAAAGCGGGGATGATATCTACCAGCCACTTTTGAGGAGATTTTTCTAATAGGGATGTGACTAGCTTTACCTTTTCATGCGTGCCGGCTTCAATCGCATACCCCAATTGAATGACGAGGGCGCTGTCTCCTAAAGGCCGTAAAGAATAGTTCAAACTGTTTCCTCCTTTTAAAGAGTTATATTTATACAAAAATATAAATAAATATCCAAAAATAGGTAGTCAAATTAATTTTTCAGAACTTTTGGTCATGTTGTCTATTATAGTATAAATCGATAACTTTTCAATGAGGGAAATCATTGTAAGAAAATAGCAGGAATCTTTGGGGTGAAATCATATCTCTTTTATTTGGAATGTGCTATTATTTAGTAATTCGAAATAAATTATTATAATGGTTATTCACGTGAATAAATGAATAATAGAAAGGGGGATTTCCTGTGACTAAAACAAAAGAACCTCTATGGACAAGGTCTTTTATTATGTTGATGGTAGGAAATCTTTTTGTGTTCATGTCATTTCAAATGCTGATTCCGACTTTGCCGCCATATATCAAGTCGCTTGGCGCGTCAGGTCTGGAAATCGGTCTGGTGACGACTTTATTTTCAATCGGGGCGGTGTTGAGCAGGCCGTTCATCGGTTTCATGCTTGAATATAAGGATCGAAAGCCACTGGTCGTCATAGGGGTGGTTTCCCTGCTGCTCATTACGGTGATCTATCCGCTGTCTTCGATCGTCGTGATCTTTTTGATGTTCCGGTTTGTACACGGTCTTGCCTGGGGCTGGTCGACGACCGTGAACGGAACGGCTGCCGTCGATGTGGTGCCGAAATCCCGCCTGGGTGAAGGGATGGGCTATTACGGGTTGTCGATCACCATCGGGATGATCATTGCTCCGAGTCTTGGAATCTATCTGTTTCAAGTGACGACCTTCACGAACCTGATCATCACATCCAGCGTCCTCGGTGTCATTGCCATCATCCTGCTGGCCCTGGTCCGTTATCAGACTCCTGAAGTCGTAAAAGAAACAAAGAAGGAAGACTTGAAATTCTCATATATGGGTTCCTTGATTGAAAAATCAAGCTGGTTCCCTGCATTCATCACGATCATGGTCACCTTCGGCTACGGCTCCATCGTCACCTTCATCGTGATTTTCGGGGAAGAGCGCGGCATACAGCATATTTTCCTGTTTTATCTGTTCAACGCCATCATGGCTTCCCTTTCAAGACCGGTTGCAGGGA
This sequence comes from Bacillus sp. BKU_1, assembly GCA_051294195.1. Lineage (GTDB taxonomy): Bacteria > Bacillota > Bacilli > Bacillales > Bacillaceae_B > Rossellomorea. The sequence goes on from CP193985.1 coordinate 2,136,342, forward strand.
AGTGGTTTGACGAACGTGGTCCGAAGGGACTTGTCCTTTTCTGCATAGCGATCACATTTGCAGGCATGTGGGCATTATCATTCGCCCATTCGGACGCCCTGATCATCGTATCGGGTATCCTGTTCGGAGTGGGATTCGGCTCGCTGATCCCGACACTCCAATCATGGACACTCTCGATGACCCCGGATAACCGCAGGGGAGTGGCGAACGGAATGTTCTTCTCTTCCATCGATTTAGGTATCGGCCTCAGCGGACTCGTATTCGGCGTCCTTGCCCAATTCGTCGAAATCGGCGTCCTGTTCCAGATTTCAAGCCTCTTCCTCGTACTTGCATTCATCGTGGCAGTCATGCAGGGCCGTAAGCAACAAAAGCGGAGGCGGCTTGCTCAGGCCCGGCAGGCATAAGAAGAATCGGCCGGGAAGGCGTACTTTGCCTTCATGGCCGATTTAGCTTATGACCTCGAGGGACTAGCCGCCGTAGCTGGATGAAACAAAAGCGGAGGCGGCTGGGTCAGGCCCGACAGGCATAAGAAGAATCGGCCGGGAAGGCGTACTTTGCCTTCATGGCCGATTTAGCTTATGACCTAGAGGGACTAGCCGCCGTAGCTGGATGAAACAAAAGCGGAGGCGGCTGGGTCAGGCCCGACAGGCATAAAAAACAGAGTTTACACCTCCATAAAAGGTGGTAAATATTTAGGACTATCCAGTTTCCGAAAGGGTGTAGCCTTTTTGTAACGGGTAGTCCTTTCTTGTGTAATGAAAGTGAGTCGAATGAATCACGGAATAAAGAATCAATTAGAAAATGAAAAGGAAATGAAACTTTATAAGGGTGAAATTCTGATAGAATGATAGCCATAGACTAGTCTGTGAGTCCTTTTTCCAAGAGGGTTCACATATAACGGAGGACATTATGACTGAAGAAAAATTATTGATGGAGAAGTCGTTTTATGAAACTTTTTTAATAGACAACGAATCAACCCTTCATCCTATTGAGGTGCTGGGGGCGGCATTTGTGGAGGAGCAGCAGAATGAGCCCTACGACCTGACTTACATCCGCTATGCGCAGGGTGAGGTTTATTTTCACAGCAAAGATTATGAGGCTGCCATCTTTAAATGGGAGAGCATTCTGAACGAGCTCGAACCGTGGGCCAAGAAGAACATCGCCGATTCGTATTATGCACTCGGCATGCTTTCTTCCGCGGAGGATGTGTACACGGGGATCTCGACTGAGAATCCGGTGCTGACGATGGAGATTTCCCTTCAGCTCTTCCATCTGTACATCGAAAGAAGCAAGCTGAAGTCGGCGTACCGCATCATTGAGAAAGCGCTCGGCATCGACCCTGACTACCCGCATGTTTCCCAGCTGGCAAAAACGTTTTATGAAGAACAGCAGGACTGGAAAAATGCAGTCGGCCTTGCCGTGGGCGAGTCGATCCGGACAGGCAGTGAAATCTGGTTCCGATCCCTGCTGGAGTATGCAGAATTGGGGTATACGTCAGTTTACACACCGAACTATTATTACGATGTGCTGATCGCGGTCTATGAAAAAGACCGTCCGTTGTTCAGGGATCTTGTCCAGAGCTTATGGGCATCCTTCAGGGAAGTTCCGGAGACCCATATCGAATGGATGTCCACGGTCAACACAATCTTTGAATATGTTGAACCGGAAACAGGCGAACGCTGGGGCGAGATCTCGGCCGAGTTCCAGAATGCCTATCTTCACTTCCTGGAAGAAGGCTATCTGGTAAAAGAAATCGAAGGCTTCATGCCGAATCTCTTGTCCAACTGGCTGAAAATCAGCAAGCATGACCAGCCGCTCTTTGCATCGGCCGCAGTGATGGCCTGGAGTGACGTCTTTGCTTATTCCATGGATCCAGAGGTTGTCGAAGAAGCTGAGAGACTTCTGCTGCAAGGGGAATATCCCGCTTTCAAAATGGAAGAGACCCTGCTCCTGTTGAATAAGATCATCGCCTGGTCAGAAGGGAACGGGGCACCTGTCTCCTATAAAACGAAGTGGATCGCAGAGCAGCTCCTTGACACCAGCCAGCAATACCTTGTGGTTGCAGGCAGCGAATACAGCGGCAAATCTTCCTTTGTCCAATCCGTGCTGGGAGAAAGCGTGGGTGAGGCAGAGCATTCGACTGTCGTATACAGATATCACCGCGACCAGGTCGAAGTAACCGAGGTCCATGAGCGCGGGGCGGAGAAAGTGGAAAGCATTGCCGACTTCGAGGAGTTGATGGAGCGGGAATCGTTCGTCGAGTACCGGCTGCCCTCTGATTTCCTTCAGAAGAATGGAAGTGCGCTGATCGACGTACAGGCAAACAGCAGGGGAATGAAGGACTTGACCTCATTCTATCCCGCTGCGGACGGCCTTCTCTACGTGCTGAATGCAGACGCGCCGTTCAATGCTGAAGACCGCAAGACACTGAGGACATTGAAAGAGATCGGCCAGCACGTAAATGTCCATTTCCTTTTGAACAAAATGGATAAAATCGACCATGCCGGCCATTCTGAAGAAATCATCGAATCGGCCCGTGCGAAAGCCAGGGAATGGTTCCCGTCGGCTGAAGTGCTTCCGTATTCATCACTTGAAGCGGTTCATCTTCAGCAGCGGGACGTGGAGTCCTTCTTGAAAAATCAATACGTCCATAATCCAGGCGAGCTTAAGCGTGAGCGGAGAGTGAAGCTTTTCTATCTGGTGAGAAAAACGTTGAAAGACATGTACTCTCAGAGAAAGAATCAGGAACTTGGGCTGCAGGATGCGATCGAGAAAAACAAAGATATCCTTGTCCGCCTGAACGGCTTCCATACTTATCTGGAAGATATGCAGAATGACAAGACAAAAGATATAAAAGACTCTTTCCGTAAAAAGAAAGAAGAGATGAAAAAAGAAATCTCGAGAAAAGTCCCAGAGATTCTGAGCGGATGTTCGGACCTGATCACGGAAGACAGTGACTTCAGACAGATCCACACCGAATTGAATGAAGCGATGAACGCCAGGATCCAAACGTATATCCAGGAAGATCTCATGCCGCGCTACATGATTTTACTGGAAAACTGGCTTCAGTCCTCAAGGCAGGAATTGCAGGACGGCCAGGATTATTTACACGAAATGAGCACCACTTTCAATGAGTTATTCGGTAAAGACCGTGTTGTCCTGCAGTGCGATTTCCAGGTCGTTGACGACTGGAAAAGGGATGTAAGCCGGATGGGAACAAGAGCGCAGATCGATCAGGAGAATATCCTTCTCAAGTTCAAGCCCGGTCAGTTCCTGCTGAAGAGTGCCGGCAAATTGTTCGGAGGGATCCCTCAGAACAAGAACCTGCTTCACACTCAGTACAAACGTTACTTGGAAAATGAGGATTATTCCGAAACGGCCCAATCGGTCGCGAACAAGTTTTTCATCCAATTCGATTTGTTTGAAAAATCACTGAACCAGGACGTTCAATCATTCTTTGCAGAGCCATTCAATCAGCTTGATCTTACGATTAAAGAAACAGAAGCAGAGGTGGCGGCAGAAGAGGAAACGTTGAAAAAAATGAAAGAACATCCGGAACGCTATTTCGATCCGATCACTTTGTTTGAAGTGAAATTGCTTCATGACGAGTATAGGATGAAGGCCGGGGCCGGAAGTACGCGTCCGTCTTATTAATTGTGGGGAGAGTCGATTCACTGGTGGTGAATCGGCTTTTTTTGTTGTATCGGGGTCTTTTGGAATGAGGCAGCTGTGAGGGGGAAGGTGGCGTTTAAATTGGATATCTTTGGTAAGTGGCGGAATTAATCTGGAAATTCGAAGATTATCCGGGAGAATTCGAAGATTATTGCCTGGAATTAAGAGAAAAAGTCCCGTTTTCGAAAGATTCCAGGCCAAAATTAAAAGATTCCGCCGATCTCACCCATTCCGTGGGCTGAATTATAGCGCTCATCGAGCCAAAATGTTGATAAAACCATATGCGGCCAACGCAATCATTACGTACAATGCGTCAAGAAAGGCGATAACGACGATAAAACTTCAATTAAGCATCAAACAGACATCAATAAAACGTCCAAACATTAATAAAATGCCGATTACGCCCCAAAACCCTATCACAAACACTGCGTCAATTGCGCCCGCCACGCCAAATACACTCATACAATCCCACCCCAAAAATAAAAAACCTCCCGAAGCGCCGTTCGCTCCGGGGGTCCACCCAACAACAATTCATCAAATCAAGCAGATTTATTCAATAGTACATTCAACTGTTTCCTCGCCCGGTGGTACCGGGTCTTGACCGTGGCAGGGTTAAGGTCTAGCCTGCGGGCGATTTCCTTATCGCTGAGACCATGGATTGCTTTTAACCGGAGGACTTCCTGCTGCGCTGCAGGAAGCATCCCGATTCCTTCTTCAATCTCTTCTTCAAGCAGGTGAAAGTCCACTTCTGATTCTACCAATCCGGTTGAACTTGCTATAAAAGGAGAATCATAGGTTTCCTGATCGTCGACTAGTTCCTCCCTGCGCTTTGATTCCTTGCGGATGAAGTCGATGGCTGTCCGGTTGGCGATCGATGAAAGCCATCCCTGAATTTTCCTGAAGTCAATCAGGGTATCCCATTTCCGGTATGCTTTCATGAACGTTTCCTGTACGATGTCTTCTGAAAGGTGGGCATCCTTGGTCAATTTATAGGCGATGTGATAAATCAATCGGTGAAATTGAATATATACATCCTCGAATGTGGGGGATTCAATGTGTATGAGTTTGGCACTCACTGGATATCACCTCGATTCTTTCTCATTGGCTGTTTTCTAAAAGATTGTTGCTTTTCGTATCTAGGCTTATACCTGAATACAGCCTGTGGACGTGCTCTTATCGAACTAAAGCCTTCAACAAGAAACGGACCGGTAACCCGAAAATACCCAAGTTCCGGTATTTTCTCGTTCTCTATAGCAACAAAGTATACGAAAAGAGCTTTCTCATTACATTATTCAAAAGCTTGTTTTACAAAAGAAGGGGCGTCTGCTTCGGTCAGACCCATCACTTCTACATGCGGCTGCCCTTTGTATTTGATGCCGACGAGATACGGATCTTTCTGCCGGTCATAACTGAGTTTCTCGAGCACCTCATTCAGCTTTTCTTTTTCATTAATCTCAAGTCCGGTTCCTTGTTCCTTCAATGAAGGGAAGATGTCGCCGGGGTAATCTGCTTTCATCAATTCACGGGTATGTTCTTTTTTATCGATGACATAGATCCACTCGATGTCATCCGCTGTCACTTTTATGTTCTCCAGGTATCCTTTGTCGCGAAGCCATTGTTCGAAAGCATCATACGTATTCGGGACGCTGATACTTGTTCGCTGGTTATTGGACAATAGAACTTCAATAGAGAATGTACTCAGTCTGTTCTGATCGTCGAAGCTCTCATTGTAAATTTCCTTCTTTAAGATATCGACTGCTTCTTTGATTTCTTCAGGGTCGACTATCGTGACGGTCTTTCCAACGGTGTACTCCTGATGAAGCGTCAATTTATCGATTTTTTCTTCATTGATCTGGAAGATATCGTTCGTCGCTTCTTTATACTCACGGGCTTCATATAATGCCGCGTAATACTTTTCAAAATCATCTTGATCGACCTCATAGCTTCTGACCAGCGTGCTGCCGTCTTCTAATTCGTAGTAAAAGAAGGCAGGCATCCGGTCATAATTACCCATTGCCCTTTCTCCTTTTTCGATGATCGCTTTGTGAAGATTCTGTACAGCTTTGATCGAATCGGCCTCCTTGAGCATCGGGTCACGTTTGATTTCGGGAACAAGCCCGTTCTCGCTGCTCATCATGATCTCACTGTCATTGTTAAATAAGTCATAATAACTGTAGCCGACATACGCTTCCTTGATGCTGCCTGCGTCCGGCACTTTCTTTTCATATTGAAAAAGGTCGAATTGGAACAGGAATGAAGCGGCAACGATCACAAGCAGGTAAACCACGTACCCTTTCCAGTAGTGAAAGACTCTCCAGTGCTTTTGTAAAATCATTTCGGCAACATAATAACCGATCAGGGCACCAACGATGTATCCAAACCACATCCAGTACCCCTGCCCCTGAACTTCAGTGAAGTACATACCGCCGACAAGCATGGCACAGAAAGTCACGCTGTATTTAAAAATCGGCTGAAGCAGTTTGAATGTGATCGGCTGTGATGCGGTTTCTATTTTCCTTTTTTTATAGAGTACAAGAGCAAGGAAATAGAAGATAATAGCCAAGACTGCATAAATCAGGGCGTCCCATCCTGAAATCAATTTGTTTTCGAGCATGGCAGCTTTGACGATCGGCGAATACTCTTCAATCTTGATGTTGTAATAGTAGTCAGTCGGAAATCCGAACAAAAGCTGCTTCAGACTGAAGGTAATCAATAAAAACATTCCTGCAGGCAATAAAAGGATGATGTAGGTCAGCACTCCCTGTACGGCTGAAAGTCCGGTGACCATGGCGATGAACGTTCCTGCCAAGAAGAAGAGGAAGGACATCAGCAGCGTGATTCCGGCCCAGACGAAGATGTCTGCTGCATCAATGTAAAGATTAAATTCAGTAATCCAATAGAGTCCCAGAAGGAACAGTGTATTCAGCAGAATCGGGATCAGCAGGATGCCCAGTCCAGTGAGCAAAGCGTGATGGAAGATCCTATTCCGTTTGATCGGCAGACTGTGAATGAAATCGGCCTGCTGTTTTACGTGCAAGTATCGGAACAGAAACACTGCGAGCAATACCGGGAAAAGGAATAAAAGCCCCATTTGAATCGGATACTGCATTTTGAAAAGATTTTCATAGATATTATTGTAATAAGTGAGATTGGGATTCGTCAGTTTACCCAGGATGTCGATCGGAAGAGCAAACAGCAGCCCGATAAAATAAACGATTCCCAGCCAGCCTACACTGCGCAGGCTTTGCATGATCAGTTCCTTATTAATCCAAGATGTTCTGGATGGCATATCCAACATCCCCCATTTCATATATAAAAATTTCTTCCAGTGTCAGCGGCAGTAAGTCGAATATGACAGGATGATAGGAACGGATCAGCCTCTCGACTTCTTCATGATCACCGCGCACGATGCATAATAGTACACTGCCCCTCGTTTCTTTATGAAGGACGTCCAATTTGCTGAAGAGCCCGTCGGGGACCTCCCCTTTAAAGGCGAGCTGGATTTTATGGATGCCTGATTTGAGGTCATCGAGTTCCTTTTCGAGAAGGAACCTGCCCTGATGGAGAATGGCGATGTGATCGCAGATATCCTCGACCTCTCTCAGGTTGTGGGAGGAAATCAGGATGGTCATGTCCCTTTCAGCAACTTCGGTGATCAGCACATTCTTTAATTTTTTCCGTACTACAGGGTCAAGTCCATCAATCGGTTCGTCCAGCACCAGCACATCAGGCTTGGCAGACAAGGCGAGGATAAAGGAAGCCTGGCGCTGCACCCCTTTAGAGTATTTATGCAGTTTCTTATGGACGTCGATTTCAAACAGTGCCGTCAGCCTATGATAATATTCCTCATGCCAGCGGCTGTACGTATTCTTATAAAATTGAGCCATCTGCTTCAGTGTATAGTGGGTAAAAAAGAACGGCTGATCCGGAAGGAAGACGACTTTTTCCTTGATACCGTTCATTTCGAATACCGGCTGGCCATCCACCGTGATATCCCCTTGATCTGCCTTTAAAATTCCGGCGATCGTGCGAAGCAAAGTGGTCTTGCCGGCACCATTGGAACCAAGCAGTCCGTAGATGGATCCCTTTTCAATGGAGAATGAAATATCATGAAGGATTCCGGTCCTGTCAAATGCTTTACTCACACCTTTAATCTCAATCATCAGCTTGATTCCCCCCGACTGATGCCTCGATATCGGCGATCATTTCTTTTAAATCCTCAACGGTGATCCCAAAGTACAGGGCTTCCGATAAGAGTCTTGTAAGTTCTTCTTTCACTTTCATGATTTTCTCCGCATTTTGGATGTGACTTGAAGGATTGACAAAGCTACCTCTCCCTTTCACTGAATAAATATATCCCTGAGATTCAAGTTCTCTATATGCTTTCTGGATTGTGTTTGGATTTATCGTCAGCTGCTGAGCCAAGGTACGCACCGAAGGCAGCTGCTCATCCGGCTTCAGCACCTCATTGATCATCAGTTCTTTCAGCTTTTCCACCAACTGTTCGTAAATGGGCTTCCGGCTTCTTAAATCGAGTTCAAACATATCCACCCTCCCAACTGTATACAGTGTACTATGTGTCTTAATACAGTTAAAGTATATAACATGTTCTTCCATTTTAGAAGAGTTTTTTGGAAATTTTTTTTGGATTTGTAAAAACGCTGTGGATTTTCTTGGAAGGCACCGCTTTTCGCAGGCAGGGTGGAAACAATTTATATATCTGCACCCAATATACTTTGGAATCCGTCCAATATCGTAGAAGGTGATCATTCCAGAAAAGGGAATTTATGTTAGCATGAAGGAATACTGCATAAGGAAAGAGGGGGGACATCATGGAAGAGAGAAATGAGCCGATTTTATTAATTAGAGGGCTTAGGAAGAATTTTGGGAGCAAGGAAGTGTTGAAAGGAGTCGATCTGGAAATCCATAAGGGACAGATCATTGGCTATATCGGACCGAACGGGGCAGGGAAGAGTACGACGGTCAAGATCATCCTTGGTCTCGAGGAAGGGTATTCCGGAGAGGTGCGCCTGTTTGGGGAGAATATTTCCGGACAGTCGGCAGCGTATAAAAAGAGGATTGGATATGTGCCGGAAATGGCCGACCTGTATGATAACCTGACAGCCGAGGAATATTTGACGTTCATCGGGGAGCTGTACGGGCTCGAAGCCGATCAGGCCGGGAAAAAGGCGGAGAAGTTGACCGCCTTATTCGGGCTGGAGGAAGTCTATCAATCTCGGATTGCTTCTTATTCAAAAGGGATGAAGCAGAAGATACTGATCATATCGAGTCTTCTCCATGATCCTGATATTTTGTTTTTTGATGAACCGATCAACGGGCTTGATGCCAACTCGGTCATGGTCTTTAAGGAGCTGCTTGCCCAGTTGGCGGCTAAGGGGAAAACCATTTTCTATTCATCCCACATCATGGATGTCGTTGAAAAGATCAGCAGCCGGATCATCCTTTTGCATAATGGTTTGATTATGGCCGATGGCAGTTTCGAAGAATTAAAGAATACGAACAGTGAAGGGACGCTTGAGGAGATCTTCAACCAATTGACCGGATTCGATGAACATAAAGAAACGGCAGAGAAGATTGTCTCGGTTGTTCAAGGGGTGTAGGGGATGAAGGAATTTCGTACACTTCTGTTTCTGGATTGGTTCCGGGTGATTTTTGAAAAAATGGGCTTCGACTACCGTGCTTTACGCAGGATCCTGCAGGTAAAGTTCACGATGGACCAGCGGAGGGTCCCGACAATATTTCAGCAGCAGGCAAGTAAGGGTAAAGAATCCAGGGACGAAAACCGATTTATTAAGTCGCTGTGGATTTATGCCCTGTTTGGATTGTTCCTCATCCCGTTTGTATTGATGGGGGAAAATTATATTTTTCAAATGAGCATCAGTTTTGCCGTCATCATGTTCATCATCATGATGTCGATGATTTCTGATTTCTCGGTTGTCATCCTGGACATCAGGGACAATAATATTCTGTTCACAAAGCCGGTGGAGAAAAAGACGATCAGCCTGGCGAAGTCCATACACGTGTGTGTTTATCTGTTCTTTTTGACAGGGGCTATGACCGTCATACCGCTGATTGTCGCGTTGATCAATCAGGGTTTTTGGTTTTTCCTGCTGTTCCTGGCCGGCATCATCCTGACCGATATCCTGATTGTCGTGTTCACCGCGCTCCTTTATTATCTTATCCTGAAATATTTTGACGGGGAGAAATTGAAGGATATCATCAACTATGTACAAATTGGACTGTCGATCGGGATGGCTGTCGGTTATCAGGTCGTCGCCAGGTCCTTCGAATTGGTCGATCTGCAGGTGAACTTCACCGCAGAATGGTGGCAGATCTTTTTTCCGCCGATGTGGTTCGGCTCATTATTTGAGTGGGTTTTAAACGGCAGCGGAAATCCTTTGATCATCCTGTTCTCGGTTCTGGCCATTCTGTTCCCATTTGCTGCATTGGCTGTCTATATCAAAATCCTCCCTTCCTTTGAGAGGAATCTCCAGAAACTCAATTCGCATGGGGGAAAGAAGGCCAAGAAGTCCAATTGGTTCGGGAAACAACTGATGTACCTCATGTGCAGCAAGGAAGAGCGTGCATTTTACCAATTTGCACATTATATGATGAAGAATGAGCGGGAGTTTAAATTGAAGGTCTATCCCGGCCTTGGATTCGCGATCATCCTGCCGTTTATTTTCATCTTCAACTTTTTGACGACGTCTTCATTTGACGAACTTTCTACAAGTATGGTGTACCTCTCCATCTATACAAGCCTGACCGTCATCCCGACGGTGGTCATGCAGCTTGGATATTCAGGCAAATACAAAGGGGCATGGATTTATAAGGTGGCGCCTGTCGAAAAGGATGCGCCGATCCACAAAGGGACCCTGAAAGCGTTCCTTGCAAAACTTTTCATCCCCTTATATGTGGTGATGGCGATCTGTTTCCTTTATCTGTTTGGATTGAAGCTGCTTCCCGAACTCATCATCGTCCTGGCCAGTGCGTTCATCTACACGGTTGTTTGTTACAAGCTGCTGAGCAGCGGCCTTCCGTTTTCTGACAGTTTCGATGGTGTAAAACAAAGCGACGGCTGGAAAGTGCTTCCGTTCTATCTCATCATCGGTGCATTAGTCGGCCTTCATTTTCTGGCAGTGAAGATTGATTTTGGTATTTATGTATATCTGATTCTCCTCTTGACCGTGAATTTCTTTGTATGGAAATTTTCGTTTAAGGATTGAGAGTCCGTGATGATGTGAGGGAGTATACCAATATAGAGCTGAGCATTCATGTTTGGGTGCTTAGCTCTTTTATTTTGAGGGAAGTATAGGGAGAGGATAGACACAAATTGGAACGGATGTCATATATATAGAATGCAGACATTTGAGTTCACGCTTAAACATTTCCTTTGACGAAGAAAGTTTCCTTGATGCAAAATAGACGTATCAGAAAAAAGATGGGAGGAACGGGTACTATGATGGATTGGTTTACAGCATTGAATCCGACCATGCAGGCGCTGCTGGGCGGAACGATGACGTGGGGACTTACCGCGCTCGGAGCGGCCACCGTATTTTTCTTCACGAAAATCGAAAAACACACGATGAACATGATGCTCGGGTTTGCGGCAGGGGTCATGATTGCGGCGTCCTTCTGGTCGCTATTGGCGCCATCCATAGAATTCAGTGAACAGAACGGACAGATTCCATGGCTGGCACCGGCAATCGGATTCCTGCTCGGAGGGGTGTTTATCAGGCTTCTTGACTTCGTGGTCCCCCATCTTCATCTGGGCAATGCCCAGGATAAGGCGGAAGGACCGCAGACGAAGTTCAAGAAATCGACGCTGCTCTTCCTGGCCATCACCCTTCACAACATTCCTGAAGGCCTGGCCATCGGGGTCGCCTTCGGGGCCGCGGCGCTTGGGATCGGTGATGCAACGGTTATCGGGGCGCTCGGCCTTGCAATCGGAATCGGGATCCAGAATATGCCCGAGGGGGCTGCGCTCTCCGTCCCGTTGCGGGGAGAAGGGATGTCACGTGCGCGTGCATTCAATTACGGCCAGCTTTCTGCCATCGTGGAGCCGATTTCAGCCGTCATCGGTGCTGCAGCCGTCATCCTTGTCCAGCCCATCCTGCCATATGCACTGGCATTCGCCGCAGGCGCCATGATCTTCGTAGTCGTAGAAGAACTTATCCCTGAATCACAGTCCTCCGGAAGCACCGACCTTGCAACGCTCGGTCTGATGGCAGGATTTGTGGTGATGATGATTTTGGATGTTTCACTGGGGTGATTTTTTTTATAGGTTTTTATGAGGTATGCGGGTTTTGGCTGCATGCCTTTTTTTATGGTTTGAGAAAGATCCTTCATCAGGTTAACTAATGGATTTACTAAAACGGACTTCAACCATCACAACATGACGGTGCCTGGTGCAGGGGTTTTATCAAGTTTAAGTTTTTTATGGTTTTGTGTAAAAAGTTCCTTTTCCTTTACCATGGGGGATCAAGGCTGAATTCTGAAGGATATGTGAGGCCACTTTACGGGATGGTAGGCAAAGGAAGCTTCTTAATTCATTGTTTGTCATTTTATTGTTAACCAAAAGGAAATAATCTTCAATGGCTTTCAGGTGGCCGGCTGGGGACTGCATTAAGCATTGTGGGCATTGCCAGGACTTATTGATTCTAAGGATGGGAAAGTGTCCGCAATGTTCACACTGGACCCCCGGGAGGATTTCCTCTTTTTTTAGATTATATGTTTGGAGGCAATTCGAAGGGGCATCTACATGATGGGTAAGAATGAGCTTCTTGATTTTTTTAAGTGTTTTATCATTCAGAGTATCCGCCTTATATAATTGGTTTAATTGTATGATCCGGTCGATGACATTTTGGGAATGAATGATATTAAGGTATGGAGATAGGGCTTCCGGGCGGGAAGTATACTCGATGGTAGTGGATGGATTGCTGATGACTACAAGATATTCGATGGGAAGCGGAGGTATCTTATGGAGCGATAACCATTTCTGAAGGAAATGCTTTTGCCGTCTGACTTGGGAAATTGGATCGATAAATCCTTCTTGAGTATCTTTATAGATCCTTGTGCATTGTTTAATATGAGGGTCGATTCTGATAATTCCGGAAATATTTTTCACTTCAATTGCTAGAATGTAGTAAGGAGTCAGCAGGATGGTATCGATTTGAAAGTAGTGAGGGTCGAGCGGCAGGCGGATGTCGAAGAAGAGCCAGTAACTTTTCCCGGTCAGAAAGCTCAGGTGATAATCGACGGCTTTTTCACCGTTGAAGCCAGCCTTTCTTTTCTTTAAATCGAGCTCGATCAGGGGCTTGGCTTCGTGAAAGGGTACGAGCCGCGTTAACAAAGCTTCGTTTTCAAGTATTTTTATCGGGATTGTTCGTTTTTTCAGTATCAAAACATCACTCCTTAATCGTTGATATAGGATTATTCGCCATGAAGAGGGAAAATCCCTCTTTTAAAATTGAAATAAATGGAATATCATTGTGGATATGATCCATTTTCAGGATTTATGATCCATTCTGAAGAAATACGTGCCATTCTGAGAATTTATGATCCGTTTCTCATAAAATATGATCCATTCTAGAAATATATGATCCTTTAAGAATGATTCTAATTAACATATGGCCATGCGACCTCCACTATGTGATTGGATCATGATTAGCTGGAAAACATTTATACGATCGCACTTTTTAAAGATAAACAAAGGGATATACATACATAACCATCACTAAAAACCCAAAAGGAGCCCCCAATGAAAATAGGACTAATCAGGCACTTCAAAGTAAAAAGAGGATATCCCAATTCAATCGTGTCCTCGGCTGAATTGATGAAGTGGGTGGAAGAATATGAAGCTTCCGAGGTGGAAGAGAATGAAGTGGATCTGAACGGGATCGAATGGAAGTCGTGCTATTCGAGCAGCATGCAGAGAGCGGAAGTCACGGCTCGCAGCGTCTACGACGGGGACATCATCTTCCTTGATGAATTAAGGGAAATTCCGTTAGCACCGCTCTTTCCACCGAAGATGAAGCTGCCGCTGTTCATTCATTTGCTGGCCATCCGCATGGCTTGGTGGTTCAACCATCCGTCGCAGGCAGTGAGCAAGAGAGAGGTTCTGGAAAAGATAAATAAAATTATAGACAGGGTCATCTCGGAGAATCAGGACGTATTGATTGTCGGACACGGCGGGGTGATGATGTTCATGAGGAAGGAACTGATCAGGCGCGGGTTTTCGGGTCCGGCATTCAGAAGGCCGCAAAATGGTGTAGTCTACATTTTTGAAGATGAAAAAGGATGAACCCAACCCGCGGGCTCATCCTTTCGTTCGTTAGTGACTATATTACACGGCCCCATGAGACGGTACCGAGTGCCTAAGAATTTACTTTTCAAATAGCCTTTCAAGGAATCGGCTTCACAAGATGAAACAAGAGCCACCCGGGCTTTTATAAAAATCAGTCCTGAACCAGCAGCAAAATCTTGCCTTCATCCAGCTTTTCTTCGTATTGATCGGCTTCCTCTTTTGAAAAGCCCATCTCCTGCAGCTGATTGCGCAGTTCGTCGCCTTTACTTAAGATCATATTCCCGACAGCTGTACCGATGCCTGTTTCCCTTGCGCCGATTTCATTCGCGTTCGCATTGTCGGCCACACGCTCTGTGCGGTCATCGTCATGTGATAATACATATAAATTCTTTTTGCTTATGCCTTGAGAAGATAATTTTTCAACTTCAGAAATCAATTCCTTATCATTGTAGAATTCCTTTACAGTTGGTTTCAAGTGGATCTCCTCCATTATCTTTTTCGGTTACAGTCGTTATTTTCCCGTTCTGTAAAAAGATAAACATGCCGGGTCTCGCGATTCCAGAGGGGCGGAATAGGGAATAGATAACCATATAAGTTCATGCAGAATGGCAGAAAGGAAGGGATGGAAGGTGAAAAAACAGCATACCCTTGAAGAAATTAAGAATACGGTTCATTCAGAAAAAATGGTGCTCTTATATGTATCACGGCCGAGTTGCTCCGTGTGCCATGCTTTGCTGCCGCAGGTGGAAGAGTTGTTGAAAAAGTACCCAGGCATAACGTCCATCCATGCGGATGCTGAAGAAATCCCCGGGATTGCAGGGGAATACTCGATCTTTACGGTACCTGTTTTGATTGTATTTATAGAAGGAAAAGAAATGATGAGAAAGGCCCGGTTTGTCCCGATCGATGAACTGGACAGCGGATTATCGAGGATGATTTCCGCTTTTGAAGATTAAACAAACGTTTGATTAAAAGAGCCGGCGCCCTGCGCTGCAAGGGATGAGAGAATTAAACGACCGTTTAAGTTTTTCAGGAGCCTGTCTTCATGGCGGCCCTGTCAGAAAAGGCAATAACAGTGCATGGTGCTTATTTTAAAAACAGTTCAAAAAGTAGCTCTTTTGTCATGTCCTCCTGAATAGGTATATAATAGAGATAGTAAACGGAAAATTCAGAATCATTTCCGTAGGGAGGAGTGAATGGATGCTGAGGTTGTCCAGAGCGAGTAAAGTTGCCATTTCAGTTGCTGCCATTATTCTGTTTATTGCTGCCAACCAGATTACATTTGTTCAACACTTTACTGCCCGAGCGGCCACCAAGCTTTATGTGGGATGGAAGTATAACCATCTCGACCTGGAATACGAGGACGTTGAGTTTTCTCCGCAATTCGGGGATTACTCTGTTGCCTATAAAGATAAAGAAGGCAGAGTCTATGGTTTTATGGTTGCCCCCAAGTCCATGCCGGTCATCATCCTGCATGACCCGCTTAATGAAAGTCCTTGATCGTTTCCTTCAATTTCATGCCCGCAATTTCTTTTACTATTTGTTGTTTTCGTGTATAATACGTACTGAATTAATAATTTAATAAACGTGACCACAAGGGGAGCGATTTGCTGAGAGTGAACGGCACTGCCTGTTCTGACCCTTTGAACCTGTTAGTTAGTACTAGCGTAGGAATGTGGATGATATAGGATCACTATGCCTATTTGAATTGACTGACTCTCCCTTATGGTTTCGTTTTAAAAAAAGGGGAGTTTTTTTTATGAAATCTTTACGTTTGGTCGTTATGATCGAAGCTGCTTTGATGGCTGCATTCGCGTTGATTTTGGACCTGCTGCCATCGATTGATATTTCGCCGAGTATTTCCATTTCATTCTCGATGGTGCCGATCTTCATCCTGGCATTCCGGAGAGGAGTGAAAGCGAGCCTGCTGGCCGGATTCGTGTGGGGTGTCCTGCAGGTGGCGCTCGGCAATGCGTGGATCGTCACTCCTGTCCAAATGTTCATTGAATACTTTGTTGCCTTTACATTCGTCGGGTTTGCGGGTCTGTTTTTGAAACATATCCAACAGTCGCTGAGATCGGAAAATAAGTCAAGGCTGTACACGTGGATTGTCGTTGCCACGGTAGTTGGAAGTGCTGCCCGTTATTTCTGGCATTTCATCGCCGGCTTCATTTTCTTTAAAGAGTATGCTCCGGAAGGGATGTCGCCGGTCCTTTTCTCGCTATTCGCAAACGGGGTGACGATGCTCGGTTCCGCATTGCTGTGTTCAATCGTGCTTGTCCTCTTGATTGCGACTGCTCCGCGCTTGATCAGCCAGGGTGTGAGGGTGCCGAATGATCAGCGGAAAGCTTCATAAATTCCTTTAAGGCAAGCCGATCCCAGCCCGGGGTCGGTTTTTTTGTACTCTTCATTGCTTAGAGGCACACTTATCCTATAAACTAGACCTATTCAAAAAATGAGCATGGAGAGATTCTTATGGAAGCAAAAATGATACGCAGATATGACATAATGGAAGTTTGCCTGCTGGCAGGGAAAATCATGCTGCAGAGCGGGGCGGAAACGTATCGGGTGGAGGATACGATGATGAGGATCGCGGCTTCCTACGGGATCAAAGAATCTCACAGCTATGTAACGCCGACAGGGATCATCTTTTCCATCGAGACCGATGAACCGACCAAGACAAAGCTGATCCGCATCAATGAGCGGTCGACCGACCTTGAAAAGGTCACCCTTGTGAACGGGATTTCACGGAAGATCAGCGAGGGCGTATACAGCATAGAACAGGCATACAGTGAGCTTGAAGAACTCGAAAAAGCCGATCATTCGTATTCCTTTTTGATTCAGGTGCTAGCCGCATCGATTGCGAGCGGATGTTTCCTGATCATGTTCCTTGGAAGCTGGGGTGATTTTATCCCGGCATTCATTACGGGAGGGGCCGGTTATATGAGTGTGGTGTACTTGCACCGCCTCGTACCGATCAAGTTCTTTGCAGAGTTCCTTGCGTCATTCATCATCGGGATTCTTTCCTTTATCTTTGTCCACTTCGGGGCGGGGCAGGAGCTGGATAAGATCATCATCGGTTCGGTCATGCCGCTTGTTCCCGGGCTGCTGATCACGAATGCCGTACGCGACCTGATGGCCGGCCATTTGGTGTCGGGATTATCTAAAGGGGCGGAAGCGTTTTTGACCGCGTTTGCGATCGGGACAGGCATCGCGGTGGTCTTCACCATCATATAAATGCAGAATATGATTATAAGGAGTGAATAGGGATGTTCATCATCAACCATCTGGTCACCAGTTTCATCGCCGCTGCAGCATTCGGCATCATTTTTAATGCGCCAAAAAAATCCCTGTTCAAGTGCGGGATCGTCGGAATGCTCGGCTGGGTCATCTATATGCTGATGTTCCTGAATGAAACGGATGCGGTCCTCGCCACGCTGCTCGCATCGTTTGTGGTAGCGGTCATCAGTCAGTTTTTTGCAAAAATGTACAAAACACCTGTCATCATTTTTAGTGTAGCGGGGATCATTCCTCTTGTTCCGGGCGGCCTTGCATATGATGCCATGAGAAACTTTGTGGAAAATGACTACAATGCTGCAATCACCCTTGCTGCAAAGGCGTTCATGATCTCGGGTTCGATAGCGGTCGGGCTCATCTTTTCGGAAGTCATCAATCAAATCATACGCAATGCCAGGTTCAATGCAAGTGCACGGAGAATGAGGTAAAGCAGATCAATTAGACCTTGGGGACAGGGTCTTTTTTTATGCCGGATTTTTCCGAACCCATTGTAACTTTCTTCCACCCCATCCGTCTAATGTGAAAATAGAACATAAAGGTGGGTCAACCAATGAAGAAGCCCTATCTCTATCTTTTCATTCTTTCAGGTATTGTATTGTGTGCTGCCGGTCTTTATTTTTATTTGCAAAAGCCTTCTGTCATGGCAGAGGGAAGTATTGACGGAAAGCTGACGGTGATGGAAGAAAACGCGTGGACCCTTCAATTTTCAACCCCGGTCAGGAAAAGTACCGTGAATTCCAAAAACATTTCAGTCAAGGATTCTGATGGCGGCAAAGTAGACGTTTCGTTCAGGCTCGACGATGATCGTAAAACTCTATATATCCAGCCCCCTGCCGGCGGTTATCCAAATCAACCCCATTTCACTCTTTCAGTCACCTCCGGCCTCAAGACGGATATGGGCCGTTCATACGGGGGAGACACAAATTTGGTCTTTGCCGTTACGGAAACCCTCCCTGCGTTCGATTCAACAAAAGATTTGGCAAATTATTTTAAAACCATCGTAAAAAGACAAAAAGCACAGCAAAAAGCAGAGTTCAGCCTTTTCCGCAACAGCCGGACCGAATCATCGGAAGACAAGGCAGCATCCGGTGAAAGTTCCGGTGCGCCCCACTCCGAAACGAATAGTCAGGTTCAGGGAGTGGATGAAGGTGACATCGTCAAAACAGATGGGACATATATCTATCAGGTCAAAAACGGGGAACTTGTCATTTCCAGGGCAGTTCCTGCCGGCAGCATGGAAGTTGTCTCGAGGATTCCTTTCAAAGAAAATATCGATCCCCGCCATTTATTCCTGGACAGGGACAAGGTGGTGGTGATCGGTGACAGCTGGACTCATTACGTGGACCCAAAAGCAGCGGAAGACATGATCCGGCGCCCTGTACAAGGCTCCGCTTTTGCGATGATTTATGACATCGCTGATAAAGATAAACCGGAGTTTGTAAGGAAGGTTGAGGTGGAAGGGCATTATATGACGTCCAGGAAAATAGGGGATACCGTCTATTTCATAGCCAATTTGTATCCGGATTATTGGATGGCCGAACAGAATTCCGATATCGATTTGCGACCTCGGGTGATGGATAGTGAGTCCGGGGAAAAGCTTACACCCATCCCGCTCAGACGGATCAAGTACTTCCCGCAATCGATGCAGCCGAACTATACAATGATTGCAGTGGTCGACATTGCTGATCCGACAGGGGAATTCAACGTACAGACATACCTGGGAAGCGGAAACGGGATGTATATGTCGAAAGAAAATCTTTATATTGCCGTTGAAAAGGCTGGGGTTCCGGGCAAATGGGACGTCTCAAGTACAGAAGTATATAAATTCGCGGTGAAGGATTCACATGTGACATTTAAAGCCTCCGGAGAAGTGCCAGGAAGGATCCTGAATCAGTTCTCCATGGATGAACATGAAGGGTATTTCAGGATTGCGACCACGGATGGAGAGGTATGGAACGAGGACCGGCCATCTTCGAATGCCCTCTATATTATGGACGGAAACATGAAGAAAGCGGGTGAAGTCACGGATCTTGCCAAGGGTGAACGGATTTATTCTGTAAGATTCATGGGGGATAAGGCATATATCGTCACATTCAAGCAGGTTGATCCTCTGTTTGTCATCGACACATCCGAACCGGAGCAGCCAAAGGTCCTCGGGGAGTTGAAGATCCCGGGGTTCAGTACGTATCTGCATCCGATCGGGGAAAATCATCTGATCGGCTTCGGATTCGAGACCAAAATCATGGATGATGGTAAATCATTTAATGAGGAGCCCCGGATCACCCGGAACGGAATGAAAATCTCTTTGTTTGATATTACAGATTTCAACAATCCAAAGGAAGCAGATACGGAGATCATCGGCGGGGCAGGGACCCATTCGCCCCTTATGGAGGATCATAAAGCGCTCTTTCACGAGCCTTCAAGGAATTTATACGGATTCCCCGTCTCTGTCTATCATAACAGAGAAGGAAGCGAATACGAGCAGGTATTTGATTACCAGGGTGCGCTGCTTTATGAAATCACTCCCGAAAACGGGATTGAACGAAAAGCGGAGCTGACAGCGGAAGAAGGAAGGCAGAAGGATATTTATGAAAGCTGGGAGAATGATGTTCAGCGTCTCCTCTATATCGACGATCATGTCTATACTTTATCCAATCAAAAAATCGAAGCGTATTCGCTGGATGATTTTAAAAAAGAAAGCTCGCTGTTGATTCAATAATTCATTTTAGAGCCTCCTGCTGTTTTGGAGGCTTTTTTTTATGCAGCCGGTCCTGAAAGTTTCACGTGGAACCTTTTCACCTTGTCATGCGGGAAGAGAGTGGACTTGGGACCTTATAATAGAAGTCACCAAACTACCCACCGGCATGAAAAAGCGATATCATGGTACATATATACATATGATAAGAGCGAGACGTAAGGGGTGTGAATATTGAGGATAATCGGTTTTTTGAAGCCCTATCGGTGGGCGATGGGGATTGCATGGACATTAATGCTAGTAGAGCTCGCAGTCGAGCTTTTGAATCCATTATTCATGGCGAAGATCATTGATCAGGGAATCCTGAAAGAAGATATGGATGTGGTCCTGTTATGGGGCGGGATCATGGTCGGAATGTCGTTTCTTTCATTTCTTTCCGGTGTGACAAATTCGTTCTTTGCCGCTCATACGAGCCAGGGCTTCGGGTATGACGTGCGTGAAAGTCTATATAAAAAAATACAATCATTTTCGTTTGCCAGTTTCAACCGGCTGCCTGCATCATCGCTCATAACGCGGTTGACAAATGACGTCAGGCAGCTCCAGAATACGATTTTCATGAGTTTAAGGATCATGCTCAGGGCTCCTCTGCTTGTCATCGGTTCAACAATCATGGCTTTGATTGTAAATGTGAAGCTGGCCGTCATTCTGATCATCGTGATCCCTGTCCTGTGGCTGTTCTTATTGTGGGTCCTCAAGAGAGGATGGAGTTTATTTGAAAAGGTGCAGAAGCGTCTTGACCGGGTAAATGAAGTGATGAAGGAAAATCTGTCCGGCATCAGGCTCATCAAAGCCTATACAAGGGGAGAGCATGAGGAAAAACGATTCCACGGTGCCAATGAAGATTTAAAAGACAGAACCGTGAGCGCCCTGAGGTTCATGGAAATCATCATGCCCCTGTTGATGCTGGTGATGAACGGCGCCATCCTGGTCATCCTCTGGTCCGGGGGTACTGCGGTGAATACCGGTACCTCGCAGGTGGGCGAGGTCGTGGCGATCGTTACATATGCGACGAGGATTTCTTCCGTATTTTCCATCTTTTCATTTATCATCACGAGTTTCTCGCGGGCACGTGCTTCTGCGGACAGGGTGGAAGAGGTGCTGAATACAGAAGTTGATTTAAGGGACGGACAAGAAGCGCGCATTGAAAATAAAGTCACCCGCGGGGATGTTATGTTCGATGGGGTTTCCTTTCAATATCCTGAAACGAGTGGACTTGTCCTTCAGGATGTCTCATTTCATGCCGAAGCAGGGGCGACCGTATCCGTGCTGGGGGCGACCGGTTCAGGGAAGTCGACTCTGTTTCAACTGATCCCGAGAATGTATGACACGACGGAAGGTAAAATTAAGGTAGACGGCCATCCGCTGCGATCGTTTACGCTGGAAAATCTGAGAAAAAGCATCGGGTATGTTCCTCAGGAAGCGGTCCTCTTTTCAGGTTCGGTGAGGGAAAATCTCCTATGGGGAAAAGAGCATGCTTCTGATGAAGAAATGATCGAGGCTGCCAAGGATGCACAGATCCACGATACGATAGAAAATCTGAAGGATGGGTATGACACGGAACTGGGGCAGAAGGGAGTGAACCTTTCGGGAGGTCAGAAGCAGAGGCTGTCGATTGCGAGGGCGCTGATCAGAAGACCGAAAATCCTCCTGCTGGATGACAGTACGAGTGCACTCGATCTGAAGACGGAAGCGAAACTGCTGGAAGCAATCAAGAAATATGATTGCACCACGATCATCATCACACAGAAAATCAGCACGGCGATGGAGTCGGATGCCATCCTTCTTCTCGAAGACGGAGTGGTCATCGGGAACGGATCCCATGAAACCCTTCTGGAAGAATCGGGACTTTATCAACGGATTTATCAATCTCAGTTCGGGGAGGTGCACCATGTCCAGGCATATGAGGAAAAAGCTCGGCAAGGATGACAAAGCGAGAGATACGAAAGGTACGCTGAGAAGATTATGGTCCTATCTGTCAAAAATGAAAGGCCTGCTTTATCTGGTCATCCTGATGGTCGTCGTCAGTTCTGCAGCCTCCCTTTTAGGCCCGTTTTTGGTAGGCAGGGCCATTGATGATTTCATCGTCACGAAAGATGCTTCGGGGATCATCGTCCTTCTTGCAGGCCTGGTGATCGTGTACATCCTTCACTCGGCATCTGTCTGGTTCCAGAACTATTGGATGATCGGTGTGGCCCAGGACACCGTCTACCGGTTGAGGAAGGATTTGTTCCACCGGCTGCATTTGCTGTCGATCCCTTTTTTTGATAAAAGAAAGCACGGGGAGCTCATGAGCAGGGTCACGAATGATATTGATAATGTCAGTAATACATTGAATAGTTCCTTCATCCAAATCATTTCCAGTGTGCTGACACTGGCAGGGACCGCAGTGGTCATGATGTGGCTGAGTCCCCTCTTGACACTGATCACGCTCACGATCGTCCCGCTCATGGTGCTCGGGATGAAGTGGATCACCAAGCGGACAGGTCCGCTGTTCAGGCAATATCAGCACAATATAGGTGAGCTGAATGGGTATATCGAAGAAACGATTTCCGGACACAGCATCATTAAGACGTTTTCGCGGGAAGAGACCGCAATCGATGAATTCCAAGGGAGAAATAAAAAACTCCGGGCGGCAGCTTATTGGGCAGATACATATTCAGGTTTCATCCCGAAATTGATGAATATGCTGAATAATTTGAGCTTTGCCATCATCGCAGGGGTCGGGGGGATCTTTGCGCTGAATGACATGGTCACGATCGGTGTGATTGTCATTTTCGCTGAGTATGCAAGGCAGTTCACCCGTCCGCTCAATGAACTCGCCAATCAATACAATACATTGTTATCAGCTATTGCAGGGGCGGAGCGGGTTTTTCAAATCATTGATGAAGAGGAAGAAGCAAGGGACGAAGAGAATGCGGGAGAAATACATTCGCTCCGCGGGAAAATTGAGTTCCAGCACGTTCATTTTTCTTATGGACAGGATGATTCGACTCTTCAGGATGTTACGTTTTTCATCAACCCGGGTGAAACGGTGGCGCTCGTCGGACCAACCGGTGCAGGGAAGACAACGATCACGAACTTGTTATCCCGCTTTTATGATCATAATCAGGGAAGGATCCTGATCGACGGACGGGAAATTGAGACGATTACACGTAATAGTCTGCGGGGGCAGCTTGGGTTCGTTCTTCAGGACAGCTTTCTTTTCCAGGGAACCATCTTGGAAAACATCCGTTACGGAAGGCTTCATGCTTCTGATGATGAAGTGGTGGAGGCTGCGAAATTGGCAAATGCGCATTCCTTCATCGAGAAGATGCCGAAAGGATATAACACGGTCCTCAGGAACGACGGAAGCGGCATCAGTCAGGGCCAGAAGCAGCTGCTGTCGATTGCACGTGCCATCCTGTCTGATCCGTCCATCCTGATACTTGATGAAGCCACCTCAAGCATCGATACCATCACGGAGCTGAAGATTCAGGATGCGCTGAAGAACCTGATGAAGGACCGCACGTCGGTAGTGGTCGCCCACAGGCTTAACACGATCCGCCAGGCCGATCAGATACTCGTCCTGGACCAGGGCCGGATCATCGAAAAAGGCACCCATGAAGAACTCCTGAAACAAAAAGGATTTTACCACGGGCTCTATCACAGTCAGCTGAAAGAGTCGAGTTAATAAGAAAATGCCCGCCCCATCATAAAAGTGTGGAGCGGGCATTCTTATAAAATGGACAAAGCCCCCAGGAAGCATCGGCGCTTACTGGGGGCTTTTAAAATTGGCGAGGGTCTGAACATCCTGTCAGTGTTCCCTCCATCATGCCTTAATCGGAAAGACCATGTTCTGTAACTTGCAACATCACAAGTAATATATTTATTTTCTTTAAACGTATTCAGATAATAAACAGCCGCGGGCAATTCCTTGAGTCGTTTGATGAACCTAAACGACGTAAGCCCTACCTCTCTTACATCCTTACGGCTCCGAAGCCGATCCAGTGTGAATAAGTACATATCAAAACAGAATAGAATCACAGATTATCTGCTCTAGTCGTTTTAATTATGTCACAAGTTAACAATAACTAAATATATCATGTCTAATAATACTTGTCAACATTACAATTCAAGTGTGTGCGGCGACCCTTCATCATCATTCATCAGCCGAATGGCATCGGGAGTGATTTTCAACACGATATAATTCGGGTCATCTTTGCCGTCGAACCACTTTTCCATATGATCATTCCACAGTTTATCCTTATATTCCTGTGAATCTTCAATCGATGCCTTTCCCTGGATTTCAACAAATGTGTCCCCGTATCCTTCACCTTCATACCCGAGGAGAATGTGGACATTCGGGTTGTCCTCAATTTCATCCGTTTTATGGGTCTCTTTGCTTGTAGGCGTATAAAGAGTCAGATCATCATTAAAAAAAGTCATATAGCGGGAATGGGGTTTGCTGCCTTTTACCGTTGCCAGCGTCCCTACTTTGCTGTCTTCAAGAACTTTCATTATCTGCTGTTTAAGTTCCGTTTGATTCATCAATGCCATCTCCTTGTTCTGGTATATCCTTACTATTCCTTAACGAAAGAAGAAATAAACATATGGATGTGTAAAGCGGGAGGAGTGTTGGGTATAAAGAAACTAACAGAGAAGAGGCCATCTTTGCGTTCGCGGGTATTCCGCTGGCGGAGGGGCGGCCAATGAAAAGGATGATTTGAAGTGCTGCCGAAAGAATTGGTTGACCAATGCAAAAAAAGGATGGAGCCGTATAATTGTGAAGGGTTTGTTTATGGACGCGGCCCTGGGAATCCTGACATCATGATCGTGGGGGAAGCACCCGGTGAGACGGAAATCCATAATGGGATTCCTTTCAGCGGCAGGGCAGGAAAGGTCCTGAATGAGTTTTTTGAATACCTCGGTGTTTCAAGGGAAGATATTTATTTCACTTCTACGGTGAGGAGCAGGCCTTTTAAAATCGTCCACAAAACGGGACCGAATGGAGAAATCATCGAAAAGAAATACAACCGTGCGCCGAATATGAAGGAACAGCTTGCCCATGCGCCGATTGTCGATTATGAAATCAGTCATATCAAGCCGAAACAGATTGTGACCCTCGGCAACATAGGCCTGCAGCGGCTGCTTGGTAAGAATTATAAAATCTCTGAAGTGCACGGGAGACCGATCCAGGCGCCTGTACGCCGGCTGAAAGATATGGAGTCAAATGAATGGACGCTAAGTGAAAAGGAATATTCGATCTTTCCGACCTTTCATCCCGCCTCCATCTTTTATAACCGGTCCCTCCTGGAAAAAGTATATGAAGACCTGGATGAGCTCAAGAAAATTATGAACAGCAAGAAATCATAAAGGAGGCAGACGATGCTTTTTGGAAGTTTGTACGGTATTTACCGGATCCTGATCGTTGGAATCCTCGCATATTTCTCATTGGTCGCGGTGTTAAGATTATCGGGGAAAAGGACGCTGTCTAAATTGAATGCGTATGACCTTGTGGTGACTGTTTCGATTGGGGCCATCCTGGCACAAATTCTGCTGAACAAGAAAGTGCCCCTGATTGAAGGCGTGGCTGCCATTGTACTGTTAATCGTTTTACAGTTCATCGGTACCTGGATTTCTTCCCGTTCAGAAATGTTCAGCAGCCTCCTTAAATCATCGCCGGCGCTTCTTTACTACAGCGATCAGTTTCATGAAGGAGTCCTCAGGAAGGAACGTGTTACAAAGAGTGAAGTCCTTCAGGTTGTACGCAAATCAGGTTATGTATCCCTGAAAGAAGTAAAAATGGTCATTTTGGAAAGTGACGGGAGCTTTTCGGTAATCGGACACACTGCTGAAGAAGATCCCGATTCACTTAAACATGTAATTGGATATGGGGAAGAAAAAATGGACTGAATTCATGAAATTTGAATTCAGTCCATTTTCATAGTTTGACTTATATGGGCAGGCATAGGTGTGCCAGCATATTCGCAAGAATTTTCCTCACTTCTTATTTAAGTTTTCCTGAGCCATCCTCACTAATTCCTTGACCATATTCCCGCCCATCCGGCCGCCGATCTTCCCGGCCTGCTCAGACGTCAATTTTCCGTTATAGCGGTTATCAAGGGGGATTCCCTGCTCCCTGGCCACTTCGAATTTGGCTTCCTTCGGGTCGCTTACACCCGCAACTTTTGCTTTCAACTGATCCATTGCCTCCCGGGCTTCAGGCACTAAAAGTCTTCTTTTCGACATCTTTTAACCTCCTTTTATCAATAGGTTGCCCAAAAAATTTTTTTATACTGTCCGGGTACTGCTATGTAAGGGTTTTGGAGTATAACGGCTTTTTTACGGAGAAAAAAAGATTGTCTAATTTGTGTCAAATAAAATATAATTCTTAATAGTTAGATAATTTTTGGGAGAAAAGGGGGAAACACTGTGGAAGAAATTGTAGGCAAATTGGTGGGTATTCTTTGGTCGCCCGTGATGATTTATTTTTGTTTAGGTGTGGGACTTTTATTTTCTATCTTAACAAGATTTTTGCAGGTGCGGCTCATTAAGGACATGGTGGTTCAAATGTTTAAAGGGAGCAGCTCGAAATCAGGGGTATCCTCATTCCAGTCTCTGGCACTTTCCTTGTCAGGGCGCGTAGGAACGGGAAATATCGCGGGTACGGCAACCGCCATCGCATTCGGCGGACCGGGTGCGGTCTTCTGGATGTGGGCCATCGCCTTCATCGGGGCGAGCAGCGCCTTCATCGAGTCGACACTGGCACAGATTTATAAGGTGAAGCAAGATGGGGAATATCGCGGAGGACCGGCCTATTATATTGAAAAAGGCATCGGCTGGAAGTGGTATGCGGTACTATTCTCATTGGCGACACTTCTTGCAATCGGGGTACTGATGCCGGGGATTCAATCGAATTCCATCGCTCAGGGGCTTGATAATGCATTTGGTGTCAATACGTCCGTTACCGGTATTGGGTTAGTCATCCTCCTTGCCGTGATCATCTTCGGGGGAGTCAAGCGGATTGCCGGTGTAGCTTCCTATGTCGTGCCTTTTATGGCAATTGCTTATATCCTTTTGGCTTTAGTGATCGTGGGAATGAACATCGGAGAGATTCCGGGTGTCATTTCACTTATTTTCAAAAGTGCATTCGGTGCAGACGCAGCATTCGGAGGAATCATCGGAAGCGCAATTGCCTGGGGGGTAAAACGGGGAGTATATTCCAACGAAGCAGGTCAGGGTACAGGACCTCACCATGCAGCTGCTGCTGAAGTATCCCACCCGGCCAAACAAGGTTTGGTTCAGGCATCTTCTGTTTACATTGATACGCTGCTTGTCTGTTCCGCCACGGCATTCATGATTCTCTTCACAGGTGCCTATAATGTAGAAAAGCCTGACGGGACTGCGATCGTCACGAACCTGGAAGGCGTGGAGGCGGGTCCTGCTTATACGCAGGCTGCGATTGAATCGGTCATTCCGGGCTTCGGTGCCGGATTTGTAGCGATCGCACTATTCTTCTTTGCCTTTACCACAATCATGGCATACTACTATATGGCTGAAACGAATGTAGCGTATTTATTAAAAGGGAAAAATGCCAAGCCGGCCATTTTCATTCTTAAGCTCGTCCTGCTTGGTGTCACTTTCTACGGAGCCGTGAAAGAAGCGGCACTTGCCTGGGCCCTTGGGGATATCGGGCTTGGAATCATGGTTTGGCTGAACCTGATCGCCATCCTGATCCTTGCAAAACCTGCCCTTCGCACCCTCAAGGATTACGAAGCACAGAAAAAGCAGGGAATTGATCCCGTCTTTAATTCGGCAAAGCTTGGTATCAAAAACGCTGAGTTTTGGGAACAGGAATACAAGGTGGATAAGGAAGAGAACGCTTCATAATCAGTGAAAGAAGAACCTGCTGCATCAATACCATTGCAGCAGGTTTTTTTGCGTACTCCTGGTCTGGCCGGTACCCGGCAAAACGACGAATCCTTCATTAATCTGATTGGTTTAATAGGACAAAATCTTTGTCTACTGAAAATAGATTGATTATCATAGAAGTAAGTCAATGTCGGCAGAGGAGGATTTTTAGTGGATTTATATGAATCATATCTTCAAAATGATCGTCAGCAAAAACTGCTGGAAATGGCAGGGGAGCTCGCAAATGCATTTTCAGCCCGTGCTGAAAGGTTTGACAGGGAAGAGGCTTTCCCATTTGAAAATTTCTCTGATATAAAGAAATCAGGTTATGCATCCTTGAGCGTCCCAAGGGAATATGGCGGGGGAGAGATCAGCTTGTATGAGCTGGTGATGCTCCAGGAAAGGCTGGCTACAGGAGATGCTGCCACATCGCTGTCAATCGGCTGGCATCTTGGCGGTTTGATGGAACTCTCTGAAAACCGCCCCTGGAAGGAAAAGACGTTCAAGAGCCTGTGTGCAAAAGTCGTCAAAGATAATGCGCTTATAAACCGGGCCGCAACGGAACCTGCAACCGGCAGTCCGACGAGGGGAGGGCTGCCTGAAACAAAGGCGGTCCAAACCGGAGATGGATGGATAGTGAACGGTCGAAAAACATTCACCTCGATGGCCAGGGTGCTGGATTATTCTTTGGTGTCGGCCCGAATCGGTGAATCCGGCGAGAAAGGATTCTTTCTCATCGATCATACTCAGGAAGGGGTATCGATTCAAGAAACATGGGATACCATCTCCATGAAAGGTACCGGCAGTGATGACCTAATCCTCCAGGATGTCATTGTTGCAGGGAGTGCCCTGGTAGAACGGGACAGTGATGCACATGATTCCCGGGCGGAGCTGCCGAAAGCCTGGCTCCTTCACATCCCTGCCTGTTATATAGGAGTGGCGATTGCAGCCAGGAATGAAGCCATCGCTTTTGCAAAGGAATACTCTCCCAACAGCCTGCCTGGCCCGATCAAGGACGTCCCGGAGGTCCAGAGGAAAATCGGTGAAATTGAACTGGAGCTCTTCAAAGCAAGGCAGATTCTTTACTCAGTCGCCGATAAGTGGGATAAAGAACCGGATAAGAGGCATGGGATGGCAGCGGAGCTGGCTTCTGTAAAGCATATCGTGACAAACAGCGCTTTCCGGATTGTTGACACCGCCATGCGGATCGTCGGCGCCAGAAGCCTGTTCAGGTCAAACCCTATGCAAAGGTACTACAGGGACGTAAGAGCGGGGCTCCACAATCCGCCAATGGATGACATGGTCATTTCCATGCTTGCTGGCAAAGCACTAAAAGAATAGCAGCCATTAGAAAAGGATCGCCGGAACTATGGTTCCACGCGATCCTTTTACACTTGCAGTGTTTTTTCCAAGACATTTTCATGCTGTTTTTCCAAGACATGCAGTTCATTCAGCTCCTCCAATAAATCATGGATGGACAATAGTTCATACAGTAAGATTGTCTCGCAGGAGAAATAATGCCTGATCGATTCCATGGTCCGGTTGTGAAGCTCTTCATGGTCTTCCCAGAACTCCTGAAGCAATTCTTTCATTAAGAGGAAATGTCCGTCCTCCATGTCATAAGAAGGATGATGCAGGATATTTTTCAGTGAATGAACAGCCTGGAGAATCTTATCCTGCTCCTGAGGGGTGAAAGACTTATCATGCACAGGGAGATAGATGATGTTCCCGATATGAAAATGAATCTGCCTTAACAGATTGAGCTTTTTGAAATGATAATGATGGTTTCGCAGCGCTTTCCGGCTGGAGCGGTGGAGCTTCATTTCTTCTTTTTCATATTCACACAAAAGATTTGTTTTATCGATCTCACGCGTGATGTCAGTGAAAATCATCTTCGTTTCCAGATGCAGGGAGTGCCCCTTAAGGACTTCGTTCACTCTTTTTTCTAATAAGTTACCCGTCTTTACATATAAGTCATGGATATTCCTGCTGATGATCGGTGAATACTTCGGCGGGAGGATCCACAAATTGACCAGGGTGGAAACGATGAGCCCCAAACTGGTTGTACCCAGCCTGATAAAGAAGGTTGCAATATAATGATCATGGATCGTGGGAATCATGGCGATCCCGGTCAAAGTGGCGACAAGTATCCCGGCATCAAGACGAAGCTTATGACATGTTATGATCGTCAGGATGGCAACCAGTGCATACGTGATTGCGTGATCACCGAGAAGCGGGGAAATGATCACCGCAAATAAGGCACCCAATGCGGATGCGGGAAACCGGACAAATGCTTTTTTAATGGAATCGGCTGCAGTCGGCTCGATTGTCACAATGGCTGTAATGACAGCGAACATTGCCGGCCAATTTAATAATTCGCAGGCGAAAGCCGTCAAAAAAACCGCTATACCGGTCTTCGCAATCCTTCCTCCTGCAAACCTGAAGCGTTTAAGAAAATTCATATATGACTACCCTTTCAGAAAAAACAATCCTATCTCCATTATATAGAAAATAGTGACGAAATGAAAAAAAGCTTAAAACAAAAAAGAACTGCCCAAAATGAACAGTTCCTATATATGAAATTATCTAAGAGGTAACGGCCGTAATCTCACATGAATCGACCGGGGCATCAGGTTTTCACTCTGAGCCTCTTTCAAATACGAGAACATTTGTTTTCCGGCTACAGAGTTTGCCGAATGAATCGTGATGGATTCAGCGAATAATTGATACTTAACCATGTAGTGCACGAGCATGAGACCATTTCTCGTCTTGCTCTCCAAGTCATGATCCAATGAAAGATGAGAGATGGGAAACCTCTTGAGAAGGTCTATACATTCATCGATGTCTTTTGCGAGAATGTAACCTTGTGGACAGTGTCGATAGTCATCTAGAAACACATTTACTGTCATCTTTATTCTACTTTCGTTGATTTGACTTACCTTCACCCTAACAGACTATGGGTGATACTTATATAGGTATAAAGGGCTAATGGATTTTAAAGTTATTGTACAAGTATAATAATTAATTTAGCATGACACTCAAAAAATGTTGTGAAATGTCGAAGAAAAAATGAATCTTTTTTCCCTATTTAAAATGAACTAGTTATCCAGCAGTTTCAATAGGAGGTCCGGCCTGTCGGTTATGATTCCATCAGCGCCGGCGTCAATCAGGCGCCTCATCGTCTGACGGTCATTTACGGTCCAATAATGGACAGACAGGTTTAACCGGTGGGCTCCTCTGATGAGAACCGGATCTGTAAAATCTACTTTCCCTTTTTGCAGCGGAAGCTGAAACCCTTGTACCTTCGGCTTATAAAGATTTCTCAGGAAAAATTTGTGTAGAATAACAAATTTTTTTACTTCCTGGGTGCCTGCCTGTACGGCGACCCTGCCTTCGGAGGCAAGAGTGATCCGGTCGATGATGCTTTGATCGAATGAAGCGATCAGAACGTTATTTTCCATATCATATTCTTTAATCAGCCCCAGCAGTTTCCGGATAATCTCATCCACTCGTTCTGGAGGATTGTCATCTTTGATCTCGATATTCATCTTCGAATGGGGGAAACGCTGGAATACTTCTTCAAGGGTGGGGATATAGACGCCTTTACCGCGAAAAGAATATTCCCTATCGGCATTTTTAAATGTATATCCCGCATCCAGCCGCTGAAGTTCCTCCAAGGTATAGCCGGCAACAGGGCCCCGGCCGTCGGTGGTGGCATCGACTGTAGGATCATGGATAGTCACAAGATGCCCGTCCCCGGTAATATGTATATCCATTTCAATCACATCAACGCCAAGCTTTTCCGCATTCCGGAATGCTTCTATTGTATTTCCGGGTGCAAGCAGCTTGCCTCCCTGATGGGCAATCACAAGCGGCTTTCTCTGTTCATTTTGAAAGAAGGGAAGGGTTTGTCCTTTATGGGCCGGCAGGAAATAAACGATGCCGAAGAAAATCCCGGTAAAAATGATAAGGTAAAGCCAGAAGAACGGTTTGGTCCGTATGGGATTCGAAGGGCCCGGTTTAAGATTATTCATAGACAGTCATCCTTTATTGTAGTAGTTCGTGTGAATTCTTCTTCCTTAATATCTATTAAAGAACGGCCGTGGACATGAATGGTTTTTCTATTAATTTTAAAGTGGGAATTCCGAATCAGGAGGGAGGGGGCAAACAGTGGCAGTGGAAAGGAGAAAAGAGGTTATTTGTGGCAATTTTTTGAACTCGATTTCTTTTGAACGTAAAAAAATTACTTTGTAATGAAATATTTATTGTTTTTAAGCGTAATATATATTACTCTAAAAAGTAAGGAGGCGCTTTCATATGCAAGATCAATTATCATTGAACGTTTCATTGCTTCGCCGCAGAGTCCCCAATTTGACTACGGCTGCGAAAGCGGTGGGTCTTAGACCCGCGACCGTATCAAATCTTTGCACCGGCAAAATATCGGTCGGCCGGGCAGAGGTGAGAACACTGGTGACGCTGGCCAACCTCGCCAGTTGTTCTCTGGATGAATTAATTATTCAAGGAGGGAAACTAAGTATGATTGAAACGGGTATCAAGTCAGTGGATTTATTTGCTCCAATCGTAAAAGGCGGGATCAACGGTTTTGTTGCAAGGGCACAGGTGGGACAGCTCGTTGTACTGGCTGAAATCACCCAAAACTTAAAAGAAAAAGGGTTTGAAACCATTTTGCTTGCACCGGATAAGGAATTTACGGGTCTAAGCGATCTTGAAGGGTTTATTGATACAAAAGTGCATTCCATCGAGGATGCATTTGCCGAGGTTTCATTGAGGGATGACAAATCGAAGGTGGTTTTGCAGGTGGACCGCTCATTTGTGGTTTCCGGTGAGCTTTATGAGCTGAGGGAACGGTTTGAGGCGGAGGGCTATCCTGATATCACGACCATCCTATTCGACCCAAGCGGAACTGCAGTGGATGAAGAGGACCCATACGGCCCGCTTGATACGATGTGTTATTTCGATATCGACCTGGCGAGCAGGGGCATCTATCCAGCTATCCATCCTGTCCAGTCCACATCATTATTGGTGGAAGAGGAATCATTGGAGGACCGTCACAGTACAGTGAATCGCAAAGCGAAAAAGCTGCTCAGACGCTATAAGGAAATCCGGGTCCTGTTAAATTCCCTTGGCAAAGAAAAGCTGCCGGAAGCTGATCTTGAGCTGTACACAATCGGGGAAAGACTCGAAGCATACCTCAGTCAGCCGTTTTATGTCGCAGAAGAATTCACGAAGGTGAAGGGAGAGCGGGTCACCGTTCAGGACAGCATCAAAGATATAGAAAAAATCCTTTCAGGCGAATACAATCATGTCAAACCGGCAGAATTGAAATTTAAAGGAAAAGTAAGCTGAAAAAAGGGACGGTTCTTTTATAGAAGAATCGTCCCTTTTTAGGCAGTGTATTTACCGTACATATGTTCCATGATAGGATAGAAGAAATGAATGATGAATCCGAGCGTACAGGCAACGATGACCGTACCGGGTCCGACTGCTCCGTGAAAGACCATGGCGAGGGTGATGGCGATGGCTTCGTTCAGCAGGCGGGCATTGCGGAGATTGAGGCCGAAGCGGCGGTGGATCGCGATCATGAACGTATCCATCGGACTGGAAGGAAGCTTTGCCTGCAGGTAGATGGAAATGCCGAAGCCGAGGATCAATATGCCGGCGAGGACGAAAGACAGCTGCTGAGTAAAGCCGGCAGGCTCAACTTGTGATAGACCTGTTTTAATCCAAAAGTCCACCATCATACCTATAAGGAATATGGACAGGGCAGCGGGCCATTCAATTCTTTCCCTTAATAACAGCGCATTGATGACAATGAGTATGCAGCCATTCAGAAAGATGCATGTCCCGATGCTGAGATGAAACAAGTAAGACTCCCCAACGGCCAGTGCATCCCATGGAGCTGCTCCCAGGTTTCCTTTTATGATGAGTGAGACCCCAAAGGAAAGGCACAGGAGTCCAATGCAGTAAAAGGTGAATCTTACTTTCATTCTCTTATCCTCCGTTCGATCGAAAAAGTATCTATTATCAACGATATGAGTTGTCCCATTAAGTTAGAAGTGTAAATTAACGAAGGCCGTGGTGAGAAGTTGTGGAAAAAGTGAAGGTGTCCGTCAGGGAACTGGTGGAGTTTGTTTATAGAGAAGGAAGCATCGACTTAAAATTCCAGGCCCGTTCTTCGATGACGATCGGCACGAGGCTTCATCAGCTTCTGCAAAAAGGCTACAAAGAAGGCGATGAGAAGGAAGTATTCCTGAAGGGCGAGATCATGGCAGATGAGTTTACTTTCATCCTGGAAGGCCGATGTGACGGGATATTATACGGGGAAGAAAAAGTGAAGATCGATGAAATAAAATCCACCGCAAAAGACCTTACGGATATTGACGGCGGTTCCCGTGTCCATTGGGCGCAGGCAGAGTGCTATGCCTATTTGCTGGCCAGGGATAGAAACCTCGAATCCGTCGACGTTCAGCTGACCTATATTCAAGTCGATACAGAACAAGTGAAAATCCTCGAAAGGACATACAGCTTCCTCGACCTTGAAGATGTCGTCCGAAATACGCTCATTGCCTTTACACCATTCGCTAAAGTGATGATGCAAAACAGAAAAAGGTACACCGAAAGCGTCTCCAGTGTTTCCTTTCCATTCCCCTCTTTCAGAAAAGGGCAGAAGCAGCTCGCCGGGGCTGTCTATAAAACGATCGGTGAGGAGAAAACACTTTACGCAAATGCACCGACCGGAACCGGAAAGACGATATCCACCCTTTTTCCCGCAATCAAAGGGATGGCCGGCGGGGGACCGGAAAAGTGGTTCTATCTGACGGCAAAAACGCTCACCCGGACGGTGGCAGAGGAGGCGCTGTCCCTTCTTGAGGATAAAGGACTCCGGCAAACCTCCGTCACGATTACGGCTAAAGATAAGATCTGTTTCAAGGAAGAAACCAATTGTCAAAAAGAGTATTGTGAGTTCGCGAACGGTTATTATGATCGAATCAATGGAGCACTCCTTGATATCCTCGATCAAGAAACAATCATGACCCGCGGGATCATTGAGCAGTATGCCCGGAAACATACGGTATGTCCGTTCGAATTTTCAATTGACCTATCTTATTTAGCCGCCGGGGTGATCTGTGATTATAACTATGTGTTCGATCCTAAGGTTTCATTGAAGAGATTAAGTGATGAAAGCCGGAAGAAGACCGTGCTTTTGATTGATGAATCGCACAATCTCGTAAACAGGGGAAGGGAGATGTTTTCGGCTGCATTGAGCAAGTCCTCATTCCTTGAAGTAAAAAACCTGCACCAGGAGAACGCGGCTCTAAAGAAAAGCATTCAGGCTGTAAACAAGCAGTTTCTTTCACTGAGAAAAGAAATGCAAGGAAAAGGTGAATGGAAAAAAGACATGGACCAGGAGCTTCTGGAGGAAGTGGAAGCTTTTGTGGAAACGGCAGAAAAGTGTTTGGGCGAGACAGGCAAAGAGTGGTCCCAGAGTTTTCTGCAGTTATACTTTGATTCCCTTCACTATGTGAGGATATCAAGGATGTTTGGAGGAGAGCACCGATTTGTCCTTGATGCACAAGGGACGGACATGATTGTGAAGCTCTCCTGCATCGATCCTTCCAGACTGATATCCGATGTGAAAAAGCCGTATCACTCCTCCATCTTCTTTTCAGCCACCCTGCATCCGTTTTCTTATTACTTCCAGCAGCTGGGGGGAAGTGAAGAAGATTACCGCTTCCTCATTCCTTCTCCTTTTGAAAAGGACCAATGGAAGGTGGAAATCGATCCGATATCGACACGGTACAGGGACAGGGAGCGCACTTTGCCGGGGATCGTCCAATCAATCGCAGATTGTATCCGGCATAACAAAGGGAATTTCCTCGTCTTCTTTTCTTCATATGCCTATATGAGGGAAGTATATGAGGAGCTGAAGGAACTTTCACTTTATGCAGAAATTCACGTTCAGGAATCCAATATGAGTGAAGGAGAGAGGGAAGAATTCCTGCAGTGTTTTCAGACAGACCGGGAGAAGAGAGTGATTGGACTTGCTGTATTGGGAGGGATCTTTTCTGAAGGCATCGACTTAAAGGGTGATCGCCTGAATGGTGTAATCGTCGTGGGTGCGGGGCTGCCGCAGCCGGGGCTGGAACAGGACATGATGAAAGAATTCTACGAGGAAGACGGAAAGAATGGATTTGACTATACGTACGTTTATCCGGGATTAAACAAAGTGTTCCAATCAGGGGGAAGGCTGATTCGCTCTGAAAAAGATCAGGGGGTTCTGAGGCTGATTGATGACCGTTATCTGACACCTAAGTATAAAGCCCTCCTGCCTGACGAATGGATACCATACGAAATCATAAAAAAATAAGGAAAGACCGCGCAGATGCGGCCTTTCCTTATTTATATACTTAACTGAAAGAAGGATCTTTCAGCAGACGGTCAAATTCTTCAAGGTGATGCGTTTCATCCGCAATCATATCATCAAGCTTGATGACAAGCTCGGTCAAGCCCAACTCCTCAGCCTGTTCCTTGCGTATTTTGTAGCGTTCAATTGTGTCAGCTTCCGCTTTGCGGCCTTCCACAAGCATTTCTTTCACATCATCTGTCTGTTTGACAGGTGCGGGAGTCGTTGTCGGATCTCCGCCTAATGTTTTGATTTTTTCTGCTAAGTATAAAGCGTGTCCCTGTTCATCAGGAATTTCCTCTTCGAAGAAAGGCTTTAATATCTGACGATAAAGTCCGCTGACGACTGCAGCATAGTTCGTGTAGAGAATGACTGCTGCATATTCGTTAGCCAAGTCTTCGTTTAATCCATCGATTAATTCTTTTTTCTTTGCATCCATTATGTTACCACCCTTTTGTTAATTGTTTATATAGAGTATTTACCCGGGAGAGCGAGCAAGTAAACATATCCAATTGGATATGAACACTCTTTGTTATTTTGTCTTGAATCAGGGTTTCTA
Organism: Bacillus sp. BKU_1; assembly: GCA_051294195.1. Classification (GTDB taxonomy): domain Bacteria; phylum Bacillota; class Bacilli; order Bacillales; family Bacillaceae_B; genus Rossellomorea. The sequence goes on from CP193985.1 coordinate 2,173,267, forward strand.
AACATTTTGGTGTAATATCCTGGACCGTTCCTTTTCGCTTCAGGCATTTGCTTTCCGCGGGGAGGAAGTCAAGCCTCCTCGTCGCTGCGCTCCTGCGGGGTCTCGACCTTTCCTCTCTTCCCGCAGGAGTCAAATGCCTTCCGCTCCAATCCACTCCGGGTTTTAAGTTAGTGTTAAGGTACCACCACTCAATTTCCTTCAAAACAAATATAGTTATGATGACCGTTTACTTCTCTGGGAAAATGATTTGGGAATCAATTACGAGTCATCTCCATCTGTTGATTGGTGTACAAGACGAAGACTCCTGCCGAAAGCGAAGTCTTGTACGGAGATCAACAGCGGTGATAGTAACCTGCAAAATCTTCGGAAGTTTGATGAATATCTTTTTGGCGGAAGGAAAATCCTAATGTTAGAAATATGAAAGCGGAGGCGGGGTGCCGCCGCAGCTTGATAAAAAATGGAGGTAGTTTGAGATGGCAAGAAGAATTGGTGTTGAAGAATCTCTTACAAATGTTGTGGAAGCTTTGCGAGCGAAAGGGCATGACGTTGTTGAACTTAAGCAGGAATCAGATGCAGAGGGCTGTGACTGCTGTGTTGTGACTGGATTGGATTCTAACGTCATGGGCATCCAGAACACAGTCACTCAAGGGTCAGTCATTGAAGCAAGCGGGATGAGTGCTGATGAAGTTTGTCAGCAAGTTGAAAGCAGAATTCAATAGTTCATACTAAAAAACAGGACCGCAGCGTGCGGTCCTGTTTTTATATGTTTGCAGACATTATCCGATCTGAGCCAAAGGCTGATTCCGGATATGTTCCTTTAAAAGGTCGGGTGCAGTCAAATACAGAAGTCCGTTTCCTTCGAGTGTTTTAGGGAAGTTCAGCGGCACTGTCCTTTTAATGAGCTGTGCATAAAGCTCTGATTCAGTCAGTGTACGCTCAAAGGCTGCCTGTTCATACTGTTTAATAAGGGCAAGAGCACCGGAAACATGTGGAGCAGACATGGAAGTTCCGCTCAGCTTGGCATATTTGTCACCCGGTATTGTTGATAATATTTTCTCGCCGGGGGCAACCAGGTCCACTTCGTTATTAGAATTGGTGAAGTAGGAAGAGTTCCGCTGCAAATCGATCGCTCCGACTGCAATGACTTCATTATAGCAAGCAGGATAGGAAAATTCATCAGTTGAACTGTTTGAATCCCCTTCATTTCCAGCTGCACAAACGACTGAAATGCCGGCCGCAACCGCTTTTTGTATTACTTCATGCAGTGGTTTATAATCTGACGGACCGCCGAGGGACATGGAGATGATATCTGCACCTTGATCGATTGCATATTGGATGCCATTTACGATCCAATCATACTCCCCGCTCCCGCGGCTTCCTGCCAGTACTTTTATGACAAGCAGTTCTGCAAGCGGCGCGACCCCGATGACCCCGTTTCCATCTTCATTCGCTGCGATGGTCCCGGAAACATGGGTGCCGTGACCGCTGTAATCCGTTACATTGTCCTCATCTCCGTCATCATCATCGGTGAAATTCCTGACGCCTTTTACTTTTCCTTTGAGGTCGGGATGGTCAACGTCACAACCCGTATCAAGGACCGCAACCGTGATGCCGTTACCTTTATAACCATTTTTCCATAAAGTTGGAGCTTGGATTAAATCAATGCCTTTGGGAATCTCATTCACATCAGCCAATTTTTCTTCCATGAAATATGGAATTAACCTGATTTCACCTTGCATATCAATCCCTCCTGAAAATGGTAGTAAACATTAGGTTGAAGAATCTGAAGTTTCTGAAAATATACCATTTTCCGGACGAGTTTTCCAGTGTAATTGGTAATAGGAAAATAAAGCCATTTACTGGAATTTCAGAGAGGCACTATATAAGAAAGCAGAATTTAAACAAACGTTTGATTAATCCCCGGAAGTGTTGATGAATAAGGAATATTCAAGTTTAAACAAACGTTTGAATGAATTTGTCATGAACGTCCTTATCTTTTCATAAAGTGGTTATGAAGCACAGAGAAGGAGGCGGTATCAATGAATGATTATCAATACGGCTATCCTGCCTATTCATATTATCCTTACAGGAATATTCCCGAGATGGCCTACGCCATGATTCAGGGAGGCCCTCTTGCTCCGAAGATAAACGGTTATGTCTTCTTCAGGGAAGTACCGAATGGAGTGGACGTGTTCATAGAGGTGCACGGGCTGCCTCCATATCAAAAAGGGAGCGGGAATAATAAACCGATCGGCCCCCATGGATTTCACCTGCATGAAAAAGGTGTCTGCGAAATCGGAGACAAGGCAGATCCATTTCAATCTGCGGGAGGACATTGGAATCCAGATAATCAGCCGCATGGAAACCACGCTGGTGATTTTCCGGTCATTTTCTCCCACGGCGGGTACAGTAAAATGTCCTTCTTCACCAACAGGTTCAGAGTGGAAGATGTCATCGGGAAAGGGGTAATCATCCACCAGAATCCGGATGATTACCAGTCACAGCCCTCAGGAGATGCCGGGAAGAGGCTGGCGTGCGGCGTGATCATGAAATATGGAATGTGAAAAAGCGGACCTTCATCAATGAGGTCCGCTTTTTCTTTATTTTATATAATTCCAAGTACATCAAGCATGACGGCAATGATCAAGATCGGGGCGACGAAACGGATAAGGAAATACCACGTCTCGAACAACCCTCTCTTCAACGAGCTGCCTCGCTTCAGTTCTTCATACAGCGCCGTCTTTTTCATCTTAAGGGGGATGAAGATGGCGATGAGCAGGGAACCGATCGGCAGAAGTACGTTGCTCACTGTGAAGTCAGCCAGATCGAAAATCGTCTTCCCGAAAATGATGACATCCCCGAGTACACCGTATGATAAGGCAGAAGGAATACCGCATACGAAAATCGCCAAACCGATGATCCATGACCATTTTTTCCTCAATGCAGGTTCCCCTTTGGAAATGGCCGAAACGATGATTTCAAGCATCGAGAAGGCAGATGTCAGGGCTGCAAATAAAAAGAGCACCAGAAAAGCGATAAAGAAAAGCATTCCGAACGGCAGCTGATTAAAGATGGTCGGCAGTACGTTGAATAACAGGACAGGTCCTGCACCCGGTTCAAGCCCGAATGCGAACACAGCCGGGAAGACGGCAAGACCGGCAAGCAGGACGATGAAGATGTTCATCGCAACAATCGAACCCGCTGAACGCGGAAGGCTTTGATCTTTCGGCAGGTAAGAACTGTAGGTGACCATAACCGAAACCCCTACACTCAGTGTAAAGAATGACTGCCCCATTGCTTCCAGGATCGTCTGCGACGTCACTTTAGAAAAGTCGGGCTGGAGAAGGAACGAAATCCCTTCCATCGCACCATCAAGAGTGACGGCACGGATAACCAGGATGATGAACAGGATGAAGAGTGCCGGCATCATGATCTTGCTGGCTCGTTCGATTCCCTCTTGAACCCCTTTTGCAACGACTAAAATCGTCATAATGATAAAGATAAATTGAACCAATATGCTCAAGCCCGGATTCGAAATCGTGGCGCCGAAAAGCTCGCCATACTGTTCCGAACTAAGACCGTTCATTTCCCCAGTAACGGCTTTGAATAAATAGGCAACGATCCATCCGCCGATGACACTGTAGAAAGATAAAAGGATGAATGATGTAACCATCCCGAGAATCCCTACCCAGTGCCACTTTGTACCCGGGGCTATTTTTTTGTACGAATCAACCGCATTGCTCTGGGCAGTCCGTCCGATGGAGAACTCTGCGAGCAGTAGTGGAAGGCCGAGAAGTAAGGTAAAAAGTATAAATATCAGGAAAAAAGCTCCGCCTCCATTTTGACCTGCGGTATAAGGGAATTTCCAAATGGCCCCTAGGCCGATTGCCGACCCTGCCGCGGCAAGGATGAATCCAAATTTTGATGACCATTGTTCACGTTGACTCATATACAATCTCCTTTCTGTTCTGATTTGATTAAATTAACCCTTACATTTGAGAATTGGCCAGCTCCAGCGCCTGGCCCCTCGAGACGTTTCGATCCGCCCACTGAAGTCAAAGAACGACTTCAATGTTCGGCCCCCAACGCTTGTCGGGGCTGAACAAGGCGCTTCCGCTTTTAGTAGTGTTCCGCATAAAGACATAAAAAAATCGCCCCTACGTATCGTAGGGACGATTGAATATCGCGGTACCACCCTAGTTATGAGAAAATATTCTCACCACTTCAGTAAAATAACGGCTGTGCCGTCTTTTGATCTCGTCAAAAGAAGCTCCAGAATCGAAATTCACCAACCATCTTTGTACCGGTTCACACCAACCACCGGCTCTCTTTACACAGGGAAATGATCGCTACTAGTTTCCTTCAAAGCTTGTTCAATATTAGGTTATTCAAGTTTTATCATGAAACGAAACAACTTGTCAATAAATTTCGAAAATACAAGTTTTGTATGTGCTTTATGGAAAGGATTACATCCCTCGCCTGCGTGTGATTGTCTCGGGCTTCTTTCTCTTGTAAAATAGCTAACAGAATCCTAAAGAAAAATATGATCGGAAAAGGTGTTTTATATGGAAAGAATCATTGTCATCGGCGCAGGCATCTTAGGCGCTTCCACTGCATATCATCTCGGTAAAAAAGGTGCACGGGTCACGCTCGTGGACAGGAATGAAAAGGGACAGGCCACGGATGCAGCCGCTGGGATCGTCTGTCCGTGGCTGTCGCAGAGACGGAATAAAATATGGTACCGCCTTGCAAGTTCCGGGGCGGGATACTATCCGGGGCTGATCAGGGAGCTTGAGGAAATGGGTGAAACGGAAACAGGTTACAAACGGGTGGGGGCGCTCAGTCTTCACACAGACGGGGGAAAACTGGACAAGATGATTGAACGCGCGTTGAAACGCAGGGAGGACGCGCCTGAAATAGGCGATATTATCAAGCTGAACCCTTCCGAAACACAAAAACGCTTCCCGCTGCTGCCGGAAGAGTTCTCGTCTGTTTTTGTCAGCGGTGCTGCCAGAGTGGACGGGAGGGCGCTTCGTCATGCGCTGATTCGTGCCGCAGAAAAAAGCGGTGTGACCGTTCTTAATGGAAATGCGTCCCTTTTAACAAAACAAAGCCGGGCTGCCGGTGTGAAGATCGGTGAAGAAACGATAAAATCCGATAAAATCATCGTGACTGCTGGCGTATGGGCAAAGCAGCTGTTCGCAGAAGCGGGGTTGGATTTCCTCGTTTCCGCGCAAAAAGCACAGATCCTCCATTTGAAAGCCGATGAAGAAGAAAGCGGTTCTTGGCCGGTCGTCATGCCGCCGGGCAGCCAATATCTCCTTGGTTTCCCCGAAGGAAAAGTGGTGGCGGGTGCGACCCACGAAGATGAGGCGGGTCTTGACCTGAGAGTGACGGCAGGAGGAGTGCATGAAGTCCTTCAAAAAGCAATCGGAACGGCCCCGCGTATAGCTGATTGTACGGTTGTGGAAACAAGGGTCGGATTCCGTCCTTTCACTCCGGGATTCCTTCCGGTATTCGGCGCTGTACCAGGCCTCGAAGGAGTATTTACTGCAAATGGACTCGGAGCCTCCGGGCTGACTTCCGGACCATATCTCGGTTCGGAGCTCGCCAAACTCGTCATGGGGGAGGAAACGGAACTCGATCCAGCCGATTATCCGGTGGAGGGTGCCATCGGATAGTGCCAACATTCCATCCTGAGTCACGATTTTCCTCTATCATCTAAACGGCCGGACCTTTATAATAGAGGAAGTGTCTATTTTAAAAAAATATTAGTTTATATAGAAAAGGTGTAGTCATATATGAGTTTATTATCTGTTAAGAATTTAACCCACGGTTTCGGTGACCGGGCGATATTCAATGACGTATCGTTCCGCCTGTTAAAAGGGGAGCACATTGGATTGATCGGTGCAAACGGCGAAGGGAAATCAACCTTCATGAACATCATCACCGGCAAACTGGAGCCGGACGAAGGAAAAGTCGAATGGGCAAAACGTATCCGCGTCGGATATCTCGATCAGCATGCCCAGCTCAAACAGGGGATGACAATCCGCGATGTATTGAAAACAGCATTCCAGTATCTGTTTGACATGGAAACTGAAATGAATGAACTGTTTGGGAAGATGGGGGATGCTTCTCCTGAAGAATTGGAAGAACTGCTTGAAGAGACCGGAACGCTTCAGGACGCATTGACGAATAATGATTTCTATATCATCGACGCGAAGGTGGAGGAAATCGGACGCGGACTAGGACTCGATGATATCGGTTTGGACAAGGATGTCCACGACCTGAGCGGCGGGCAGAGAACAAAGGTCCTACTTGCCAAGCTCTTACTTGAGAAACCGGACATCCTGCTTCTCGATGAGCCGACCAACTATCTTGATGAGCAGCATATCGAATGGCTGAGGAGATATCTCCAGGAATATGAAAATGCGTTTATCCTGATCTCGCATGATATCCCGTTCCTGAACAGCGTCATCAATCTGATCTACCACATGGAAAATCAGGAGTTGAACCGCTATGCCGGTGATTATCATGAATTCAAAAAAGTTCATGAGATGAAGAAGCAGCAGCTTGAATCCGCTTATAAAAAGCAGCAGCAGGAAATGAAGGATCTGAAGGATTTCGTGGCACGCAATAAAGCCCGTGTATCAACACGGAACATGGCGATGTCCCGTCAGAAAAAGCTTGATAAGATGGACGTCATTGAACTTGCGGCCGAAAAGCCGAAGCCTGAGTTCAATTTCAAGATGGCGAGAACGGCCGGCCGTGTCATCTTTGAAACGAAGGATCTTGTCATCGGGTATGATACTCCGCTTTCCAAGCCGCTCAACTTGAAAATGGAGCGCGGCCAGAAGATTGCCCTGTCCGGTGCAAACGGAATCGGTAAAACGACGCTTTTAAGAAGCATTTTAGGGGAAATCCGTCCGATCTCAGGTACAGTCGAGCTGGGGGACTACCTGCATATCGGCTACTTCGAGCAGGAAATCAAAAACCAGAACTACAACACCTGCATTGAGGAAGTGTGGAATGAGTTCCCGTCCTTTAATCAGGCTGAAGTACGTGCGGCCCTTGCAAAATGCGGCCTGACAACCAAGCATATCGAAAGCAAGGTAGAAGTGCTGAGCGGAGGGGAAAAAGCGAAGGTGCGCCTCTGCAAACTGATGAATAAAGAAAGCAACGTCCTTGTTTTTGACGAACCGACAAACCACCTTGACGTCGAAGCGAAAGAAGAGCTGAAGCGCGCGTTGAAGGAATATAAAGGCAGCGTACTATTGATCAGCCACGAACCCGAATTTTATAACGATGTCGCGACTGAAGTATGGAATTGCGAATCCTGGACGACGAAATTGTTTTAATAAGAGATGAAGAATGCTCCCTTTTGGAAGGGGGCTTTTTTTTTGATATACCTCGCATCTGCTTAGTTTAGTGGAAATTCGACAATTCGAGCATATAAACAAGATTCCGAGCATATTTGTTCCGTATTCGAGCAGAAAATTATAATTCCGAGCATATCTGTTCTGCGTTCGAGCATAAAAATAGTCCGGCATAAAAGCAGAGACATCGATTACGCGTAGCACCGGTAAGCGGGATTCTGGCCCTTGTCGAATTTTGCTGAACAATCAACAGCCCGCACATAAATCCGATGATTTCGCACTTATAACCAGAATTTCGCACTTATATCCAGAATTCCGCACATACATGAAAATTCCCGCACATATATCAGTAAACCTGACCAATCGCGCACCTATTGTGCACGAACTGTATCATGAACCTGCCTATATCCCCAGGGTTCCCCACATGAATGACCATCTTCATATATCCAATGCACCTAAATACTTATAACTTGCTAATAAATCCTCTTTCCTATGTAAATCCAACACTTTTTCCGTGTTTTAATTTTCTGAAAATATATTGACATTTTCCAGTAAAGACGTTATCTTTTGAGTAGTTGAATATAACACTTATTTTAATAAACGAATTAATAACGTTATATGATTATAGTTTTACATAAAGGGAGGCATGGATATTGATTCTGCATAAGATTGAAACGGCCGGTCGAGATCAGATGGAAAGCCTGCAGCTGGAGCGTCTCCGCAAGACTGCCAGCCTGGTTTATCATTCCGTACCTTTTTACAGGGACCACTTCGAAGCAAGGAACATCCACCCGGATGATATCCGGTCTTTAGTGGACTTAAAAATGTTACCGCTTACAACGAAGAAGGATCTGCGTGATCACTATCCTTTTGGGATGTTCGCAGTGGGACAGGAAGAGCTGGTGAGGGTGCATGCTTCCTCCGGGACGAGCGGGAAGCCGACGGTGGTCGGTTATACGCAGAAGGATATCGACATGTGGGGGGATATCGTGGCACGGGCGATCTCGATGGCCGGGGGCAGACCAGGCAGCGTGCTCCACAATGCGTATGGATATGGACTGTTCACAGGGGGCCTTGGACTTCATTACGGCAGTGAGAAACTCGGGATGATCACCGTGCCGGTTTCGGGCGGGAATATGGATAGGCAGATCACATTGATCGAGGATTTCAAGCCGACCGTCATATGCGGCACCCCGTCTTATGTGCTGAACCTGGCGGAGACAATCCAATCCCAGGGGAAAGATCCGGCCTTGCTTTCACTCCAAGTCGGGATCTTCGGGGCTGAACCCTGGTCCGATAAGATGAGGGAGACACTTGAAGGGATCCTTGACATAAAAGCCTGTGATATTTACGGGCTGAGCGAGGTCATCGGCCCCGGGGTCGCCATGGAGTGTCCCGAAGCGCAGGACGGCCTTCATATTGCAGAGGATCATTTTCTGGTCGAAGTCATCAACCCGGATACACTAGAACCTGTTGCTGACGGAGAAGCAGGGGAACTCGTATTCACAAGCCTGACGAAGGAAGCGTTCCCGATCATCCGCTACCGGACAGGGGACATCGCGTCCATCCAGCGCGGGACATGCGCATGCGGAAGGACGACCGTCAAGATGTCCAGGGTGAAGGGACGCGTCGATGATATGCTCATCATCAGGGGCGTGAATGTCTTTCCATCTGAATTGGAGCATCACCTTTTTGCGTTGAAGGAACTGGCACCTCATTATCAGCTACACCTTAAGAAAAAGGGTGCTCTCGATACAGTGGAGCTTCATGTAGAAGTCAGCCCGGAATATTTCGAGGGGCTTTCAGGAAATATCGGACATGAAAAAGTCGGGGAACTGATTACGAAAGTAAAACGTGTGATGAAGAACGGATGCCTTGTGTCCATGGATATAAGGGTGAGGGCGCCGAAGGAAATACCACGGTCGGAAGGAAAGGCAATCCGGATCGTGGATCTTCGGGAAGAAGCTATTCTTCCGTAAAAAATTTTGCTCTATAAATCTATTACATTCTTAAAGATAATCGTGAAAACTGTGTGATAAAGGAGGCAGTGCAATGAATCTGCAGATGACTGAAGAAGAACATATGGCACGCTTTATGAAAAAAATCGAAAACGACGAAAAAATCGAGGCGGATGACTGGATGCCGGATGAATACCGCAATGCGTTGATCAAGCTGATTTCGATGCACGGGATCAGTGAAATCATGGGGGCCCTCCCGGAGAAGGAGTGGGTGCCGAAAGCACCGTCCCTCCGCCGGAAGCTCGGCATCATGGCCAAGGTCCAGGATGAGATGGGACACGGCCAGCTTCTCCTCCGTGTGGCTGAGGATCTGATGAAGCCTTACGGAAAAACGAGGGAGCACATCATGAGGGATTTATTTTCAGGAGATTTGAAGTTTCATAATGTATTCCATATGGAAGCACCGACTTGGGGCGATGCCGGACTGATCGGATGGCTCGTCGACGGCGCCGCAATCATTTCGCAGACCAATATGCTGGGCGCATCTTACGGTCCCTATGCCCGTGCATTGAAGCGCATCTGCGCGGAAGAAGTGTTTCACGCGCAGCATGGCGAAGCGATCATCATGGCGCTTGCAGAAGGGACGGATGAACAAAAAGCCCTTGTACAGGATGCGGTCGACCGCTGGTGGGAGGCACTGCTGATGTTCTTCGGACCGGCCGATGCAAAAACGACCGGATCGTCCAAACAGGATATCACCATTAAATATAAGATCAGGACGAAAACAAACGAACAGCTCCGCCAGGATTTCTTTACGAAATATGTACCGAGGATGCTGTCATTGGGCCTAACGCTGCCTGACGAAACGATGTATTACGACGAGGAGCAGGAACTGTGGGTTTATAAGCAGCCTGACTGGAGCCGGTTTAAAGAAATCATCCGCAATAATGGGCCGAAATCGAAGGAACGCCTTCGCCTGCGGGAGTTATCCTATGACAACAACGCCTGGGTCAGGGAAGCGCTGAGTCCAAGCGGGAGAGTCGGTTAGAAAGGAATGAAGCAGATGTCTGACAAGGGGCAGAATTTTTATCAGGAGTTTGAAGTGTTCAGCAAACGTACAGACGGGGCGCAGATGCAGCATCAATTCAGTCTGCTTGCCCCCAATCATGAACTGGCGATGGTCATGGCGCAGGAGAATTTTATGAGAAGGGAACCTGTGGCGGATATTTGGGTCGTCAAACGGTCCGATCTTAGAACCATGACACCTGAAGAAAGGGAAAGCGTCAAGCGTTTGGATAATAAGGATTACCGGAATGCAAAAGGTTACGGCTACCTTAAGAAGAAGTGGCGTCAATATGAACAGGAGATGCTTGATGAGAAAGAGATCATGTCCTGGGGAGAGTTGGTGAAGAAAAAATGATCGTGAAAAATCCGGATGAAATCCCGAATAAAGAATACAAAGAAGCGCTGCTGAGCCTGCTCTATCAGCTTGCGGATGACGATTTCATCCTTGCGTACCGCGGATCTGAATGGCTGGGGCTCGCCCCCCATATCGAGGAGGATGTCGCATTCTCTTCCATCAATCAGGATACGATGGGTCACGCGGCGATGTATTATCAGCTGCTTGAAGAGCTTGGTGAAGGGAGCCAGGATTCACTGGCTCATGCCCGTCCGTCAAATCAAAGGAAAAATGCCATTCTTTTAGAGGAAGTGAACGGACCGGGGGACTATTTGACGGAACCCCGCTACGACTGGGCATTTACCGTGGTGAGGCACTATTTTTATAGTGCGGCTAAAAAGGTCCGGATCGATTCGTTGAAAAACTCTTCATATAAGCCGCTTGCGGACCTCGCCATCAAGATCAATACCGAATTATACTACCATCTCCTTCACTGGAAAACGTGGTTCCTGCAGCTGGTGAACGCCGGCGGGGAAGCAGGGATGAGGATGAAGGAAGCTATGGAAAAGGTGCTTGATGAGTTTCAGGGTGTCCTGACGCTTGGACCACAAGGCAAAGAAATGTCTGTCATGGGATTGATCGAAGGCGAAGAAAGTCTCAAAAAGCGCTGGGAGCTCGCCCTTCAGCCCGTCTTCCAATCTGCTAATCTCGCATTTCCGCCGAAAACCGGCATGAAAAAAGGAGACGGCCGCCAAGGAGACCATACTTCAGACCTGGATCAGGCATTATCCACTCTCAGTGAAGTGTATAACTCGGATCCGGCAGCAATCTGGTAAAGGGTGATGGGAAATGACAGAAACGATTTGGAACGTCCTTCACACGGTGAAGGATCCGGAAATCGATTCAATAAGTATCGTGGATTTGGGAATGGTGAATAGAATCATAGAAGGCGATGGCCCGGTCACCATCGAACTTCTCCCTACATTCATGGGCTGCCCTGCACTCGACATCATTAAATCGAATGTAATGGAAGCCTGCAGGGAGCAACTGGGTCAAAGGGAAGTCGAAGTGAAATTCGTCTATTCCCCGCCCTGGACCTCGAGCCGGCTGACCGAAAAAGGACGCGAAAGCCTGAAGGAATTCGGGATTGCACCGCCGCCGAAGGACTTCACGGGAGAGGAAGACTGGCAGATTCACTGCCCGTACTGTGATTCTCCCTACACATCCATGGAAAACCTCTTCGGGCCCACCGCCTGCAGAAGCATCCTCTACTGCAAACAATGCAAAAACCCGTTCGAGGCCATGAAGCCTATTTCGACCATGATGTGATCAGAAAAGCGGAGGCAGCTTGTTAAGTTTCACCAGGTAAAAGGGATGGTTAACCATAATATTTAACCGGATCCAGCAGTTGATTGGAGTGGGAGACGAAGACTCCTGCGGGAAAAGTGGCCAATGTGAGACCCCGCAGGCGAAGCCGAGGAGGCTCACCGGCCGCCCGCGGAAAGCGAAGTCTCCCACGGAAATCAACTGCGGTATTAAAAGCCAAAAAACCAAAATCAAAGGAGAGATTCCAAATGGTAAAACTAATCGCATTATACAAACACCCTGAAAACAAGGAACAATTCGACGAGCACTACTACAACACCCATGCCCCGATCACATCAAAAATCCCTGGCCTTAAAGAAATGAAAGTTACGAGAATCACAGGATCACCAATGGGCGGGGAAGGAAAATACTACCTCATGTGCGAGATGTACTATGAAAGCCATGAAGCACTTAAAGCAGGCCTTAAATCCGACGAAGGAAAAGCGTCAGGAAAAGACCTGATGGGCTTCGCTGCCGAACTGGTCACGCTCATGATCGGTGAAGAAGTGGATGAGTAAGCACGAATACATTGCAGTCAGCGAAAGGGACGGGCTCGGATTCATCGAGCTGGATCGTCCCAAGGTGCTGAACGCCATCAATCGCCCCATGGTTTCGGAAATCGTAGAAGCTTTTGAGGAGTTTGACCGCAATGACAATGTAAAAGTGATCATCCTGTCCGGGAAGGGAAGGGCCTTCGCCGCAGGAGCCGACATTGATGAAATGTCTGAAGACGGCGCCATCGACCTTGAACTTCTCAACCAGTTTACGGAATGGGACCGCCTTGCGTGGATCAAAAAGCCGATCATCGGCGCTGTACAAGGCTTCGCTCTCGGTGGAGGATTTGAACTCGCGCTTTGCTGTGACATGTTGTTTGCAGCAGAAGACGCAAGCTTCGGTTTCCCTGAAGTAAATCTCGGTGTGATGCCGGGTGCAGGCGGGACCCAGCGCCTGACAAAACTCATCGGGAAATCAAGGGCAATGGAATGGCTCCTCTCGGGAGACCGGTTCACGGCTCTGCAGGCACTCGAATGGGGCGTCATCAACCGTGCAATCGCGCCGGAACTATTAATGGAAGAAACAGAGAAGTTTGCGAAGAAATTGGCCTCCAAGCCGCCGCTTTCCATACGGTTGATAAAAGAATCCGTGCATAAAGCGGTTGATTATTCCCTTTATGAAGGAATGCAGTATGAACGGAAGAATTTCTATCTTCTTTTCGCCTCAGAGGATCAGAAAGAAGGCATGAAAGCGTTCGTTGAAAAACGCAAACCACATTTCAAAGGAAAGTAAGGAGGCTGCATCGTGTACGAAACCATTAAATATGAAGTGAGAAATCATGTAGCCTGGATCACCCTTAACCGGCCGGATAAACTGAATGCGTTCATTCGCCAGCTCAATCTTGAAGTTGCGAAGGCAGTCAAGGAATCATCCCGTGACAAGGGTGTGAGGGCCGTCGTCATCACCGGGGAAGGGCGTGCATTTTGTTCCGGGCAGGATTTGAGTGAAGTGGACGAAGAGATGGATCATGGGGAAGTACTGAGGAATAACTACGGACCGATGGTAAAGGAAATCGAAGCCTGCGAGAAACCCGTGATCGCCGCGGTGAACGGAGTGGCGGCAGGGGCAGGTTTTTCACTGGCTCTGGCATGCGATTTCAGGATCGTATCAGAGAAAGCCAGCTTCGTTCAGGCGTTTGTCCATGTCGGACTGGTCCCGGATACAGGGAACCTCTACTACTTAACGAATCTGGTAGGCTATGCAAAAGCACTGGAACTCGCTGTTTTTGGTGAAAAAATCACCGCGGACCAGGCTGAGAAGCTCGGATTGGTGACGAAGATTATCCCGGTTGAAGGATGGCAGGAAGAAACAACGGCCTTTGCAGAACGGATAGCCTCCATGCCAACGAAGGCAATCGGACTTATGAAAAGGCTCCTCAAAGGAAGCCATGATATATCTTTCAATGAATACTTAGAAAAAGAAGCCTTTGCCCAGCGAATCGCCGGTCAAACTCAAGACCACCGCGAAGGTGTCACTGCGTTTCTTGAAAAACGAAGACCAGCTTTTCACGGTAAATAGATTGCTTTTGATTTAAGGCTGCAGCCAGCGTTTGATTGGAGTGCAAGACGAAGACTCCTGCGGGAAAAGCGAGTTAGGTGAGACCCCGCAGGCTTGCCGAGGAGGCTCACCAACCGCCCGCGGAAAGCGAAGTCTTGCACGGAAATCAACAGCGGCGTTTAACACAATAAATCGAAAAAGGAGATGGGACAATGTCTACAGTAAAAGAACAAAGCTTTGAAGTACTAGAAATGAAAAGAGAGCACTATTCATTGGTGATCAACGGCCAGCGTATGGAAAGTGAATCAGGGGAAACGTTCACGACGTATAATCCTGCAACCGGCGAACCAATCGCAACGGTATCACTTGCTTCCGTGGAAGATGCAGAAAAAGCCGTCCAGGCTGCAAGGAATGCATTTGATCACGGTAAGTGGAAGAAGTTCCCGATCAACAAACGTTCCCGCGTACTGAATAAGATTGCCGGTATCATGCGTTCCCGCTTCAATGAACTGGTTTCACTTGAGATTATGGACAGCGGAAAATCGCTATCTGCCGCTCAAGGCCAGGTCATGCAGGCAATCGAAGACTTCGAATTCTACGCAGGAGCGATTGTGGGGCACCGCGGAACAGTGAACAATGTACCCGGTCAATTCACAAACACAGCAGAAAAAGAGCCTGTCGGTGTCTGTGCGCAGATCATTCCTTGGAATTATCCGCTCATGATGGCGGCCTGGAAGATCGCACCCGCGATTGCGTCTGGATGCTCTGTCGTCGTAAAGCCTGCGACACTTACTCCATTAACTGCAATTGTCCTCGGTGAAATCTGTATCGAAGCAGGAGTTCCTGAAGGAGTCGTAAATATTGTACCGGGGGCCGGATCCTCAGTCGGAAACTACCTTGTTGAGCATAAAAAAGTAGACAAAGTGGCCTTCACGGGTTCAACACCGATCGGGAAAAATATCATGGAGAAGGCTTCTCAAACCCTTAAGCGTGTGACATTGGAGCTTGGAGGCAAATCTCCGAACATCGTCTTTGATGATGCAGATGTAGACGCAGCGGTGGACGGATCGCTGTTCGGAATCTTCTATAATACTGGACAGTCCTGTGAAGCACGCTCAAGGCTTTATGTTCATGAAGACATTTATGATGAATTCATGGAAAAATTCGTCGAAAAGACAAAAAAGCTTGCGCTTGGAGATCCGCATGATAAAGGGACTCATATTGGTGCGATCATCAACCAGGGTCAGGTTGATACCATCCACAGCTACGTGGAATCTGCCAAAGAGGACGGCGCAACTATCGTGACCGGAGGGAAACCGGCAACTGTGGAAGGTTTCGAAAAAGGTTACTGGTATGAGCCGACAATCATCACGGATGTCACTCATGACATGAAGGCTGTAAAGGAAGAAATCTTCGGACCGGTTGTTGTGGTCATGAAATTCAAAGATGAAAAAGAAGCCATCAAGATGGCCAACGACAGTGAATACGGACTTGGCTCAGCTGTATGGACACAGAATCATGGCCGCGCGACACGAGTATCGAAAGCAATCCAGGCAGGTATTGTCATGGTGAACTGCCCATTCTCCGCATTCCCGGGCACACCGTTCGGAGGTTACAAGCAATCAGGATTCGGCCGCGAACTTTGTGTTGAAACGCTGGATCTATATACAGAAACGAAGAGCATCATCTCTTACTTCGGTAATCGTCCGCTGAATCCGTTCGGCGTATAAAATAACAGCTTGATACAGGGGTTGTCCTTTCCGGGTCAACCCCTTATTGCACTAAAGGAGGAGTAACAATGACACAGCATATCGTGGTTGTAGGTTCAGGGGTTATGGGAAGAGGCATTGCCTACGTAAGTGCAGTCGGGGGCTTCAGGACCACCCTGGTGGATATAAAGCAGGAACAGCTGGATCATGCCAAATCGGACATCCAGGGCATTTTTGAAAAAGGGTTGGAAAGAGGGAAGATCACCAGTCAGGAGTATGTGGAGGCACGTGAGCAGCTTTCGTATTCCACGAACCTCTCAATCACCGTCCGAGATGCGGATGTTGTCATAGAGGCAGTGCCGGAGAAGGCGGACATTAAGCGCGGGGTTTTTGAAGTACTGGATGCACATGCTCCTGACTACTGCTATCTTGCAACAAATACTTCAACGATGAGCCCGACAGAAATCGGCTCATTTACAAAGCGTCCGGAAAAAGTCATTGCCATGCATTTCTTTAATCCTGTACATAAAATGCCGCTGGTGGAGATCGTACGCGGACTGGAGACAAGTGATGAAACGGCCGAAGTGATTGAACAGGTTGCGCGTCTGATGGGCAAGGAAACAGTCGTCATCAATGAGTTTCCTGGTTTTGTCACAAGCAGGATCAGTGCCCTGGTCGGAAATGAAGCCTTTTATATGCTGCAAGAGGGTCTCGGTTCGCCGGAAGAAATCGATAAGGCCATCAAGCTGGGGCTGAATTATCCGATGGGTCCGTTTGAACTCGGAGACCTTGTGGGGTTGGATACGCGTCTGAACAACCTGAAATATCTTCATGAAAAGCTAGGGGAGAAATACCGTCCTGCACCGCTTTTGGAAAAGTACGTCAAGGCGGGGAGACTCGGCAGGAAATCCGGCAGGGGCGTGTATGATTACTCCGAAACGAAAGAAAAGGAGAGCCGGCCATGAAGGAAGTAGTCATTGTAGATGCAGTGCGCACACCGATTGGAAAGTATAATGGAGCATTGAAAGATGTCCGTCCGGATGATCTTGGTGCGATTGTGATTAAAGCACTGGTGGAACGAAATGACAGGATGCCGGTGGATGAGATTGAGGAGGTTGTGCTCGGCAATGCCAATGGGGCAGGTGAAGACAACAGGAACGTAGCGCGAATGTCGGCCCTGCTGGCAGGTCTTCCTGTAGAGGTCGGGGCGACGACGATCAACCGGCTGTGCGGCTCCGGGCTGGATGCGGTGAATTATGCCGCACGTGCGATCCTTGCCGGGGAAGGGGATATTTTCATTGCCGGCGGGACAGAAAGCATGACGAGGGCACCCTTTGTCATGGCGAAGCCTTCCAAAGAATTTCCAAGAGGCAATATGGAAATGTTCGACACGACTATCGGGTGGCGATTCATCAACTCGCGCCTGAAGCAGAGATACGGGACGGATTCCATGCCAGAAACAGCTGAAAATGTAGCAAAGCAATATGAAATCACCCGGGAGGAACAGGACCGCTTTTCCCTTGAGAGCCAGATGAAGGCGAAGCATGCAATGGAAGAAGGACGATTCAGTGATGAAATCGTTCCTGTGGAAATCACCGACCGAAAAGGGTATGTCACCACTGTGACACTCGACGAGCACCCCCGCCCCCAGTCAAGTATGGAAAAGCTCGGCAAGCTCTCCACGCTATTTAATGAAGGAACAGTTACGGCAGGGAATGCGTCAGGAGTGAATGACGGAGCATCCGCGCTATTATTGATGAGCAGGGAGAAAGCGGAGGAACTAGGCCTGAAACCGCTGGCACGGTACCTCACTTCCGCGACTGCAGGCCTGGAGCCTTCCGTCATGGGACTCGGGCCAATCTACGCAACGCGCAAGGCACTTAAACGTGCAGGCCTTTCGCTTGATGAAATCGGGCTGGTGGAGTTGAACGAAGCATTTGCGGCACAGTCGATCGCATGCATGAGGGACCTGGGACTTAACCCGGAAATCGTCAACGTCAACGGCGGGGCGATTGCATTCGGTCATCCGCTTGGGGCGAGCGGTGCGAGGATCCTGACTACCCTCGTGCATGAAATGAAAAAGCGCGGCACCCGCTACGGCCTCTCGACGATGTGCATCGGTGTGGGGCAGGGAATTGCGACGCTGGTGGAGCGGATGGAATAATAGAATAATAATGTGGAAAGAGGTGCTGATAGAGGACCTCTTTCAGTGATGTCCTTCATTTTGTCCTGGGTCGAAATATCAAAAATAGTTAATTTCCTAGTAGGTTTGTGATAATATATTTATCAAACGTAAAATGAACGTCACAAAATGTTTTTCGTAAAAGTGATCGTCCAAAAGGAGAGGCATCAATGAATACCAGATCAATGATTTTTACCCTATACGGGGATTACATACGCCACTATGGAAATAAAATTTGGATCGGCAGCCTCATCCGGCTGCTGAATGAATTCGGCCATAATGATCAGGCCGTCCGGGCGGCGATCTCCAGGATGAATAAACAAGGCTGGGTACAGGCGGAGAAACAGGGGAATAAAAGCTATTATTCCTTGACTGACCCCGGCGTCGACCGCATGGAAGAAGCAGCAAACAGGATCTTCAAGCTGAAGCCCCAGGACTGGGACGGGAAATGGAGAATCTTCATGTACAGCATTCCTGAAGAAATTCGCAGTATACGCGATGAACTTCGAAAGGAACTTGTGTGGAGCGGGTTTGGTACGCTTTCGACTTCAACGTGGATATCACCGAACAATTTGGAAAAACAGGTTCAGTCGCTGATCAAAAAATATGATATTAAAGAATACGTCGATTTCTTTATAGCAGAATATCAAGGTCCGAATGAGAATCAGCGGCTCGTCGAAAAGAGCTGGGACTTAAAAGAGATCAATGAACGTTATCAGGATTTCATTGCTCACTACAGCCAGCAGTATATGATTGATAAAAATAAAATTAAAAAAGGCGACATGAGCGACGCAGAATGCTTTGTGGAACGCACGAAGCTCGTGCATGAGTACCGGAAATTCCTATTCGTTGATCCAGGACTGCCCGAGGAACTTCTTCCGGGAAAATGGCTTGGGTCCCATGCAGCTTCCTTATTCGCCGAGTACTACAAAGAACTCGCGGAACCTGCCTCCCGATTCTTCGAAAGTGTATTCGAAGACGGCAACGAACTGAAAAATAAAGACCGCAGCTACGATATCATGACCCATCCTTTATTGCTTGATTAAATAATAGCTTGGACAAAAGTGTTTAAGCATATGTTAAACCCGAACTGCCAAATTAGTTCGGGTTTTAATTTAAATTTTTGGTTAGTTGGTGTCTTCACAGCGGTTGATTAGAGTGCAAGATGAAGACTTCTGCGGGAAAAGCGAGTTAGGTGAGACCTATACTGCTGCAAGGCTTAGAGGCACATGTCTTAAGTCAAATCGACCAAGAAGGCAAAGAACACCTTCGCGGCTGATTCGCCTTATGCCGCCCCTCTGACCAAAGCCTTTTCGCATTTAAAACCCGCAGGAGCGCAGAGACGAGGAGGCTCACCAACAGCCCGCGGAAAGCGAAGTCTTGTACGGAAATCCTTAGCAGTATTAAGAACCATAATCATTTTTCTGACATAACGATAAATACCTCTTGTCTAAAATTCAGCCAACGTATAACATGAATTTAACGAAGGGGGATTTTAATGAATAACTTAACGGAGATTCTCAATATTGACGTTCCCATTCTTCAGGGGGGAATGGGGAACATCAGCAATGCTCCTCTGACCGCAGCCGTTTCAGAAGCAGGTGCGCTGGGTACGATCGGCGTTGGTACAATGGGCGCAGATGAAGTAGAAAGTATAATTAAAGAGACAAAGAATCTCACAACAAAACCATTTGCGTTAAATATTCCAATCGCCATCACTCCTCATTTACAGGAGATGGTCCGCCTGGTGGTTAAACACGGGGTTCCGGTTGTATCCTTATCGGCAGGTAATCCGACGCCGCTCATTCCATATTTTCATGAACATGGAGTGAAGGTCATCTCTGTGGTCGCTTCAAAGAAACAGGCGGTGAAAGCAGAACAAGCCGGGGCAGATATTATCGTGGGAGAAGGATATGAAGCGGCAGGTATCAATTCCAACCTGGAAACGACGACCCTCGCGCTCATTCCTCAGCTCGTTGATGCAGTCAGTATCCCCGTTGCCGCTGCAGGAGGCATCGGGGATGGAAGAGGGCTTGCGTCCATGCTCGCTCTCGGAGCAAGCGGGGTTCAGATGGGGACCCGCCTTATCGCGACAAAGGAAGCTCCGTTTCATGAAAATTATAAAACGGCTCTTATAAATGCGAAGGACGAGAGTACGGTCATTGTCGGACGCACAGTCGGAAAGGTAAGAAGGGTCATGAAGGCGCCTTACTCGGCGGAATTGCTCCAAAAGGAGAAAGAAGGCGTCACGGCCGATGAGTTCGCGAGGCTTACTTCAGAGGATTGTCATAGAATCGGAGCACTGGAAGGGAAGCTCGACCGGGGCTTCATCAATGGGGGGCAGATATCCGGACTGGTATCAGATGTCCCGTCAGTGAAAGAGTTGATAGAGAAAATGGTGAGCGATGCACAGGGCATCTTTACGCGGTTGGCGGAACATCACATTAAATGAGTGTGAAGAGGGCATGTTCCTGTTATGGAGCGTGCTTTTTTTA
The DNA here is from genome assembly GCA_051294195.1 of Bacillus sp. BKU_1. Classification (GTDB taxonomy): domain Bacteria; phylum Bacillota; class Bacilli; order Bacillales; family Bacillaceae_B; genus Rossellomorea. The sequence continues at coordinate 2,193,803 of CP193985.1, forward strand.
TTGATAGATTGTCTGCAGGAGAAGGCTTCACTCCGGTTATCGGCCATTTATAGATTTTATCGCCCGTTTCCCAGAGACATCACCATGAAAAATTTTTTATCGGCCATATAATCAGTTTATCATCCGAATTTTTACTATATCTCCCGTTCTTCATAATACGACAAACTTCGCACGCCAAGCTCCTTGGTTCCGCCACGCCCCATCTCGGTTCCCCATAAAAACCAAAATACATCTAGATATTCAGACCCAAAGCGTCTATACTAGTATTAATTTTTAAATTTTCGGAATATTATTGACTATTTTGTGACGGTGATGATAATATAACGTTGTATTCACGAAGGTATTATTTTTTATTACAAGAGGATCTAATAGTCTTTTAGACTATTAATCATAAAAATTTTATTAAAGAAAAAGGGGGATTTCAATGAAGAAGAAGAGTTTGTTGTTCGGTGTCATGACAATGCTTCTGGGTATGACGGTATTATCCGGCTGCGGCAGCAGTGAAAAGAGTTCGGCAGATGATGGTGAAAAGAAATACGTCATCGGAGTCACCCAGATCGTAGAACACCCTTCTCTGGATGCTGCATTTGAAGGCTTCAAAAAGGCTTTGGAAGAAAACGGCTTTAAAGAAGGCGAAAATGTTGAATACAATGTTCAGATAGCCCAGGGTGATCAAAGTAATTCACAAACGGCGGCCAAGAACCTTGTGGGTGACGGCGTAGACCTTATCTTCGCGAACTCTACCCCAAGCGCGCAGCATGCGCTCAATGCGACAAAAGAAATTCCGATCGTTTTCACTTCGGTGACGGACCCTGTCGGTGCTGAATTGGTGAAATCATTTGATGAGCCTGGCAAAAATATCACAGGCACGACGGATACTCATCCTGAAGCAATTTCTAAGACGCTTTCATTTGTCACAGATGAAATGAAAGCGGAAACAATTGGTATCATTTATAACTCCGGTGAACAAAATGCTGTCGTTCAGGCAGAGGAAATCAATAAGTTTGCCAAAGACAAAGGAGTCAAAGTCGTAGAAGCTTCCGTTTCCACATCAGCTGACGTCAAGCAGGCAGCTGAATCCTTGACAGGGCGTGTGGATGCCATTTATATCCCTAAGGACAACACAGTGGTATCAGCACTTGAGTCGGTCATCGGAGTTGCGAACGAAAAGGATATCCCTCTATTTGTGGGTGAACTTGATTCATTGAAAAAAGGCGCTATTGCAGCAAGCGGCTTTAATTATGAAGATCTTGGTTATGAAACGGGAATGATGGCCGTCAAGATTTTGAAAGGTGAGAAAAAACCGTCTGAACTTCCTGTACAGGCTCCGCAGAACTTCGAGTTGATGTTTAATAAAAAAGCAGCGGAAGAACAAGGTGTGGAAGTGAAGGATTCATGGTCTGATCTAGGAAAATTTCTTGAAGAATAAGGGAGGATGAAGATTCGTGCCAACAGCAATATTCGCATCCTTTGAATCTGGAATCATATACGCAATTATGGCCCTTGGAGTCTACCTGTCTTTTCGGATATTGGATTTTCCTGATTTAACGGTGGACGGCAGCTTCGTGACCGGGGCTGCCGTCGCCGCCACCATGATTGTCAGCGGCTACAACCCCGTTACAGCAACACTTACGGCGATCGTGATTGGTTTTGCAGCGGGATGTATAACGGGACTGCTTCATACATTTGGAAAAATCAATGCACTTTTATCAGGGATCCTGATGATGATCGCCCTCTACTCGATCAATCTCAGGATCATGGGACGGTCGAATGTCCCTTTATTGAATCAGGATACAGCTTTTACCGGTGTTGAAAGTGTGTGGGCACCGCTCGGCTTCGATGCGGCCCTCAATAAGCTCTGGATGGCAGCGGGACTCGGGGAACCTCTTCCGGGGACATGGAGCATCCTGTTCATCATGGTGATCATCACACTCGCCATCAAGTTCCTGACGGATGCTTTCCTGAAAACCGAGGTCGGTCTGGCGCTCCGTGCAACAGGCGACAATCAGCGGATGATCCGCAGCTTCTCCGCCAATACAAATCTTATGATCATTTTGGGGCTTGGGATTTCAAACGGCATGGTGGCGCTTTCGGGTGCGCTGATTGCCCAGTACAGCCGTTTTGCCGATGTCGGCATGGGGATCGGGATGATCATCATCGGTCTTGCTTCGGTCATCATCGGGGAAGCGTTATTCGGGACAAAGACAATTGCCCGCACGACTCTTGCAGTCATAGGCGGTGCGATCATCTACCGTCTGGTCGTCAGTATGGCGCTCCGGGTGGAGTTCCTTGAAACAGGAGACATGAAGCTGATCACGGCGGTCATTGTCATCCTCGCGCTGATCATGCCGAAAGTGATGGACAGGTACAAGGATAAAAAACGCAAAGCTCAGCGTATGGCGGAAAGAATGAATAAGGTTCCTCTTGCAGAAAGGAAGGGTGATGACGGTGCTGCAATTAAATCGAATTCATAAGGTCTTCAATGAAGGCACACCGGATGAGAAAATCGCCCTTGACGATATCCAGCTGACCATGAAACCGGGGGACTTCGTCACGGTCATCGGAAGTAACGGCGCAGGGAAATCGACTCTCATGAACATCGTGTCAGGGGTCCTGCTCCCGGATGTTGGTAACGTACTCATCGATGACCATGATGTTTCCAGGGTGTCGGAGTACAAGCGTTCAAAGCTGATCGGACGTGTCTTCCAGGATCCGATGGCAGGGACGGCCCCTTCCATGACAATCGAGGAGAACCTGGCGATGGCCTATTCCAGGAACCGGACAAGGACCTTCCGGATCGGTGTGACAAAGAAGAGGAAAGAATTTTTCAAAGAAGTACTCGAAACCCTGCATCTCGGTCTCGAAAACAGGCTGAACGCAAAAGTGGGGATGCTCTCGGGCGGGGAGAGGCAGGCGCTTTCCCTGCTGATGGCGACTTTCACAGAGCCGTCGATCCTGCTGCTTGATGAACATACCGCAGCACTTGATCCGGCCCGTGCCGATCTGATCACGAACCTGACGAAAGAAATTGTGGAGAAATATCATCTGACAACCCTTATGGTCACCCATAATATGCAGCAGGCACTCGATCTCGGAAACCGCCTGATCATGATGGACAAAGGACAGATCATCCTTGAAGTCAATGAAGATGAGAAAAAACACCTCACCGTTGAAGGGCTTCTGAACGAATTCCAGCGAATCCGCGGCAGCAAACTCGCAAGCGACCGCGCGCTGCTATCCTAAAAAAGCAACGGGATTCCACGTAAGAGGTTGTTTTGAAGTAATGCGCACCCAAATCAAGAAGTAAATTGGCAAAAAATCAGAATGAAAAAATGCTTGGAGACAGATGCTCCAAGCATTTTTAATTCGCGGTTAGATTTCCAAATTCACATAAATAAGTGGAGAATTTCTCTTATTAGGGAATTAGCACGAAATATTGAGTGAGATAGAGGGAACCATTCCCCCTATTTACTCCAAAAGCATAAAAATTGACCATTTTACCTTGCCTTAAAGGAAAAAATATCCTTATATTCCACAAAATAGCCGGATTTTGAAGATTAACGGAAAAAAATCCCCTTATTAAAACATTCTGAGACAGATTCCTTCCCGTTGCTTTTTTGCGTTAAAGCGCCACGTGACGGGCTTTGAACCCGGTTGTTAAGATGTTTAAATTTTAACAATATATTGACTATTTATAATACTGAATGTTATTATATCGTTAAATTAACGTTATATGAAAATGTATGATGCGTTGGTTTAAAGGGGGAAAGCGATGAAGTCCGGTTTAGCTGAAGGACATACTGCGACGATCATGACGGAAGTGTCCCCTTCCATGCATGCCCAGTTCGAAGGAAGTGTGGTGCATCCGGTTTATTCTACCGTTTCGATGGTCTACCACATGGAATGGGTCTCCAGGAAAATCATTCTTCCTTTTCTTGAGGAAGATGAAGAAGGCATGGGGGCGGAAGTGTCTGTCGAACACATGGCTCCTGCAGGCACCGGTGCCAGTCTTGAAATTAAAGCCGCGGTCATTAAATACGAGAAAAATATAATCGTGACGGAAGTAGTTGTTAGAGATTTCAAGAATCACAGGATCATCGGCCGGGGAGAGGTCAAACAGGTTGTTCTGCCCAAAGAAAAAATAAGAGAAAGAATCGAACGTATATAATTTTTGATCTCTAATCTGTAAGCGTTTACAAAACGGTCTGGGGGAATTGGAATGGATATGTTTGAACAAATCAAGAACCATGAACAAGTTGTTTTTTGTAATGATGAAGATACAGGACTTAAAGCCATAATCGCAATACATAATACGACACTCGGCCCGGCACTCGGCGGCTGCCGCATGAGGCCATACGGATCAGTGGATGAAGCGTTGAACGATGTTCTTCGCCTCTCAAAAGGAATGACGTACAAATGCGCTGCAGCAGACGTCGATTTCGGCGGAGGGAAGGCAGTCATCATCGGTGACCCTGCGAAGGATAAGCATCCAGAATTATTCCGTGCCTTCGGTCAGTTTGTGGAATCACTGAACGGCCGCTTCTATACCGGGACAGATATGGGTACAGAACCTGAAGATTTTGTCTATGCCCTGAAAGAGACGAATTGCATAGTGGGCGTCGATGAAGTATACGGAGGAAGCGGAGACTCGTCGATTCCGACCGCAATGGGGGTCATTTACGGACTGCAGGCTACGAACCAGACCGTCTGGGGATCAAGGGATCTGCATGGGAAGAGCTATGCGATCCAGGGCCTGGGGAAAGTCGGTTATAAAGTGGCCGAGCGCCTACTGGATGAAGGGGCGGATTTGTATGTGACCGATATCAATCAAGGTTCGATCGATCAGTTGGTATCAAAGGCGAAAAGCATGGGAGCGGGCATCAAAGTCGTATCTGGCGATGAAATTTATTCAGTCGATGCCGATGTCTTCGTGCCGTGTGCAATCGGCGGGATCATCAATGACGATACGATCGACCAGATGAAAGTGAAGGCAGTCGCAGGGTCGGCAAACAACCAGCTTCTCGGCCTGCCCCATGGCTTGAAGCTTCATGAAAAAGGAATCCTTTACGCCCCGGATTACATCGTCAATGCCGGCGGATTGATCCAGGTCGCGGATGAGCTATACGAACCGAATAAAGAGCGCGTCTTGCAAAAGACAAGTGCCATCTATAACACCCTTCAGAATATCTACCTTCAAGCAGAGAACCAGCAGATGACCACAATGGAAGCAGCGGACCGCTTCTGCGAAGACCGCATCCACTCCCGCTCAAGAAGAAACAGCTTCTTCTCTCACATGAAACGGCCTAAATGGGCAGTACGTCAATAAGAAAAGCGCAGGCGGCCCGTTCAGAGGCGACAAGCATAAGATGAATGGGCCTTGAAGGCGCCTTTTGCCTTCATGGAGCATTTAGCTTATGATCTCGAGCCTCTAGCCGCCGGAGCTGGACAATAAGAAAAGCGCAGGCGGCCCGTTCAGAGGCGACAAGCATAAGATGAATGGGCCTTGAAGGCGCCTTTTGCCTTCATGGAGCATTTAGCTTATGACCTCGAGCCTCTAGCCGCCGGAGCTGGACAATAAGAAAAGCGCAGGCGGCTCGTTCAGAGGCGACAAGCATAAGGTGAATGTGCCTTGAAGGCGCCTTTTGCCTGGAGCATTAGCTTATGACATGTGTCTCTAAGCCCTGCAACTGGACAATAAAAAATATGCACCACACGAGGTGATGAAATGATCGAGGATTTTCCAATCGTCCAGGTGATGGACAATCAAGGAGAACTTATTCAAGCCGAATATGAAAACGAGATTTCAGAAGACATGGCCAGGCAATTCTACCGGCATTTGATCAGGATCCGCACCTTTGACCGTAAAGCAGTCAGCCTTCAGCGGCAGGGAAGGATCGGGACATATGCTCCTTTTGAGGGCCAGGAAGCCTCGCAGGTAGGGACGGCCCTCGCCCTGGATGAGAAAGACTGGCTCTTCCCGACATACCGCGATCACGGTGCAGCGATGACGTTCGGTCATTCCCTGTTGAATATCCTCCTGTTCTGGAAAGGGAGGAATGAAGGATGTGTCCCTCCGGAAGGGAAGAACATCTTCACACCGGGCATCCCGATTGCCACACAGCTCCCGCATGCAGTCGGTGCGGCTTATGCCGAGAAGAGGAAAGGGACGGGGAATGCGGCGATTGCATACTTTGGCGACGGTGCGACGTCTGAGGGTGATTTCCATGAAGGCTTGAATATCGCAAGCGTATGGGAGGCTCCGGTTGTCTTTTTCAACCAGAACAATCATTATGCGATATCAGTCCCGATGCATAAACAAATGAAAACGAAAACCATTGCCCAGAAAGCACTGGCTTATGATATCCCGGGGATCAGGATAGACGGCAATGATATTTTTGCTGTGTATTTTGAAACGAAAAAGGCCCTGGAGCGAGCACGGAACGGAGAGGGCCCGACCCTGATCGAATCGGTTACCTGGAGATACGGTGCGCATACGACGGCCGATGACCCGACAAAATACCGTAACCAGCTGGAGAGCGATGCGAGACGGAGTGAGAACGACCCGGTAGACAGGCTCGTGAAGTTCATGGAGTTAAAGGGCTGGGTCGATGAGGAGTGGATGGAATCAGTCCGGAATGAATGTACGAAGGAAGTGGACCTCGCAGTTGCTGAATTGGAAGCCTATCCAGCTGCAGATCCGAGTGTCATATTCGATTATGTTTTTGAAAAACCGACATGGACGATCCAGGAACAAAAAGAAAAGCTCCTGAAAAGCATGGGAGGAGTGAGCCGATGAGCACATTAACCAAGACAAAGATGCTGACGATGGTCGGGGCGGTCACGGATGGAATGAGAGTGATGCTGGCTGAACACGATGACGTGCTGCTGTTGGGGGAAGACATCGGGACCAACGGAGGCGTATTCCGGGCAACCGACGGACTGCAGGCTGAATTCGGTGAAGACAGGGTCATGGATACCCCGCTCAGCGAGGCTGGTTTTATCGGAGCCGCAATCGGAATGGCCGTGAACGGTTTCAGGCCGGTGGCGGAGGTCCAGTTCATGGGCTTCATCTATCCTGCCTATGAGCAGATCATGACCCATGCTTCCCGTCTGCGCTCCAGGACCCTTGGGCATTTTACATGCCCGCTCGTGATCAGGGCTCCTTACGGGGCGGGGGTCAGGGCGCCGGAAATCCATTCTGACAGCACTGAAGCGATCTTTACCCATATGCCGGGCATCAAGGTGGTCTGCCCTTCGACTCCTTATGATGCAAAGGGACTCATGATTGCGGCCATAGAAGATCCCGATCCCGTCCTTTTCCTCGAACCGATGAGATGTTACCGTTCCTCCCGCGAAGAAGTGCCGGAAGAGAAATATACGGTTGAAATCGGGAAAGGCAAGATAGTGAAAGAAGGGGAGGACGTCACGGTCATCGCCTGGGGGGCAATGGTCAAGGTGGCGGAAGAAGCCGCAGAGGAGGCCTCGAAGAATGGCATTTCCTGTGAAGTACTGGATCTGCGCACCCTTTATCCACTGGATAAAGACTTGATATCAGAATCTGTCCAGAAGACGGGAAGAACGGTCGTGGTGCATGAGGCACATGCGACAGGCGGAGTGGGAAATGACGTACTTGCCATCATCAATGATACTTCTTTTCTATATCAAAAAGCACCGGTGGAACGTGTGACGGGCTTTGATACACCCGTTCCGTATTTCGGCTTTGAAGATTTTTATCTGCCTGACAAGAAACGCGTGCTGGAGGCAGTCAAGAAAGTCGCAGAATACTAGATTGATAAGAGGAGGGAGAGTATGGAGGTCAAGCTTCACGATATCGGGGAAGGCATGACGGAGGCGAACGTGAATCATTTCCTTGTCAAGGCAGGGGATACGGTCAAAGCGGATCAGCCGCTGGTGGAAGTGCAGACGGACAAGATGACCGCTGAAATACCTGCGCCTTTCTCAGGCAGGGTCAAAGAATTGAAAGTCGGGGAAGGGGAAACGATCCCCGTCGGTACGACTGTGCTGCTGATGGAAAAGGAAGAAGGGATGCCGGAAGCAGTCGCACAGCCGAAAAAGCCCCAGGGGATCAGGGCAAGGAGAGTGCTTGCTTCACCTTACACAAGGAAGATCGCCAGGGAAAACGGTGTGGACCTGGATGAGGTCAACGGCAGCGGGGCAGGCGGACGGATTCTTGATGAAGATGTGTACACCTTTCTCCAAAAAGACGCCGGATCACAGCCTGAAGAATCTATACGGGCTGAAGCAGCACCGGAAGTGCAGGAAGTCGAACCTGCCGCTGCCGTTGAGGATTCAAGTACGATTCCGTTCAGGGGAAGAAGGAAACAAATCGCTTCAAAGATGACACATTCACTCCGCACAATCGCTCACTGCACCCACTTTGAAGAAATCGACGTCACTAATCTGCTGAAATGGAAAGAAACGTTAAAGAATCAGGGACAGTCCATTTCGATGGGAGCTTATTTTATCAAGGTTATCTCGGTCTGTTTAAAAGAGTTCCCCCTATTCAATGCGGAACTTGATGAAAAAAATGAGTGTGTCCACCTTAAACGGGAGCATCATATCGGTTTGGCGACGGATACAGAAGAAGGGCTCATCGTTCCTGTCATCCGTAATGTGGAAGCGAAATCAATGAAAATCATCCATCATGAAATGAAAGAACTGACGCGCAAGGCGCAGGAAAATAAATTGACCGTCAAAGAGATGACAGGAGGGACATTCACGGTCAGCAATGTCGGTCCGCTGAATGGATCGATCGGAGCCACGCCGATCATCAATGAACCTGAAACCGGCCTGCTTGCCTTCCATAAAACGAAGAAGCGGCCGATGGTGAATGAAAAGGATGAAATCGTCATCCGTTCGATGATGAATGTATCAATGTCTTTCGATCACCGGGTAGCAGATGGCGGTACGGCGGTACGATTCACCAACCGTTTGCGTGATCTCATCGAGGAACCCCAATCTTTGCTTCTGGAGTTGATATAAATGGTAGTGGGAGAAATCACGGAAGATAAAGATGTTGTCGTCATCGGCGGCGGACCGGGAGGATATCATGCCGCCATCAGGGCTGCAGGACTCGGCCGGCGGGTGACCCTCATTGAAAAAGAAGAACTGGGTGGCACATGCCTTAATAAAGGGTGCATACCGTCCAAGATCTTCACCCATTTTGCACAGGAATATAAGAAGCTCGGCCATCTTTCGGAAATGGGAATGGAGTTCATGCAGCCAGAGCTGAATATGACCGTCCTTCAACAGTATCGTGAGAAAAAGGTCACCCAGCTCCGCAAAGGGGTGGAAACGCTCTGTAAGGGGAATGAAATCGAAATCGTGAAAGGGACAGCTTCTTTTCTGTCGGATTCGAGGATCGGTGTGGAAAGAGGGCATGAGTTCTCACTGTTTAATTTTAAACAGGCAATCATTGCGGCGGGTGGAGAATTTCATTATGACCCTGGCATTCTGCTTGACTCGGAAAGGATTCTTAAAGAGCGCGAAATCTTTATGCTGGAAGAAATCCCAAAAGAACTGGTAGTCTGCGGAACGGATTATATTACGCTTGAAATGGCTTCATCCTTTGCCGTGCTCGGGAGCAGGGTTACGCTGGTCCTGCCGGACGTAATGCCGTTCGATGCCGGCATTACGAAAGAAATCCTGAGGCTTTTTAAAAAGCAGAAGATAACCGTACTGAAAAATTGTGCACTTGAAGAGGTATCGAGGAACAAATCTGGAGTTCTCACGATTCTGAAGAAAGAAAATGGCGAAACCATCTCGATCGAAAGCAGTCATTTTGCTGTAAGCGGAAGTGTAAGGCCGAATGTAGAAAATCTCGGCATTGACCGCCTTGGAATCGAATTGACCGGAGACGGGTTCATTAAAACCGACAACCTGGGAAGGACTTCGATCGAGAACCTGTGGGCAATCGGCGATGTGACGGAAGGCCCTTCCCTTGCAGTAAAAGCGATCAAGCAGGGCAAGGCGGCAGCAGAGGCCATCGCAGGCGGTAACCCTGAAGTCGATCTCCGCCATATCCCTACAGTCATCCAGCTTACTCCGCCAGTGGCTTTTGCGGGGTTGAGCGAAAGTCAGGCAGAAGAAGAGGGGTATGCAGTTTCCGTGAGCGAATTCCCTGTTAGGGCGAATGGCTATGCGGGTGTAACCGGTGCATCAGACGGCCTGGTGAAGATTGTCTCTGATAAAGAAACCGATCTCATACTCGGGATTCATATGATAGGGGCAGGCGTCGTCGAGTTGATTCAAACCGGGGTCCTCGGACTTGAAATGGCTGCCAGGGATGAAGATTTCAGTTTTCCCCTGTATCCTCATCCGGGGTTGGGCGAAAGTCTTTTGGAAGCAGTGGAATCATTAAAGGGAGCGGCGGTCCATCTGCCTCCGCGTAAAAAAGAGCCGGCTCGAAGATAGCGCGCTTCAATGCAGAAAAGCGTTCAAGCTTTACCGGCCGCTCTTGAGAAGATGCTTGTAATTATTTACGATATATTCAGAAAATATAAAAAGTTATCTGGAGGGATCAGGATGCAAGAGAATGCGGCGAAGAAAAAAGAAAAAGCAGAAGAACTATTTCCGGTAAGGGACGTTGACTACCTGGAGTATTATGCGGGAAATGCAAAGCAGACCGCTCACTTCTTCTGTACGGCATATGGATTTAAAACAGTGGCTTACTCAGGCCTTGAAACAGGCAACCGCGATACGGTTTCCTATGTACTGCAGCAGAATAAGGTGCGCCTGGTGATCACAGGCAGCCTGCACGAAGGAAGCCGTGTCTCACAGTTCATCCATAAGCATGGGGACGGGATCAAGGATATCGCTCTTATGGTGGATGATGTTGAAAAGGCTTACACTGGGGCTGTGGAACGCGGGGCCATCGAAATCATGCCGCCGTCCACGCTTGAAGATGATGAAGGAACATTGAAAAAAGCCGTGATTGGTACATATGGTGACACGGTTCACACGCTGATTGAGCGCAAGGATTACAAAGGGATCTTCATGCCGGGCTTTGAAAAATATGATTCGGCGCTGAACAATGAAGATACCGGCATCATCGCGGTCGACCATGTTGTCGGCAACGTCGAAAGAATGGAAGAATGGGTCGAGTACTATGAGAAGGTGATGGGCTTCAAGGAAATGCGTCACTTTACAAATGAAGATATCACGACCGAGTATTCCGCCTTGATGTCCAAGGTCATGCATAACGGCGGAAGAATCAAGTTCCCGATCAACGAACCGGCAGAGGGGAAACGGAAATCCCAGATCGAGGAATATCTTGAGTTCTACGGGGGACCTGGTGTCCAGCATATCGCGATCCTGACAGAAGATATCGTGAACACAGTCGGCAAATTAAAAGAAAACGGAGTCGAATTCCTCAATACTCCGGATTCTTATTATGAAATGCTTTCAGAGCGTGTAGGCGAAATCGACGAAGAAATTTCAAAGATCAAAGAACTAAATATTCTGGTTGACCGCGATGATGAAGGGTATCTCCTTCAAATCTTCACCAAGCCGATCGTCGACCGTCCGACACTGTTCATCGAAGTCATCCAGCGTAAAGGGGCAAGGGGCTTCGGGGAAGGAAACTTCAAGGCACTCTTCGAATCCATCGAACGCGAACAGGAACGCCGCGGAAATTTATAAACCATAGTAATAGATACAGATAAAAAAGACAGATAGAGGGATATTGGGGTCAAAGGGACCGGTCAGGGGGGTTAACCCGTGAAGAGGGAAGCCGATTCCGGCTGAATAGATGCTTAAGGCAGTATTCAGTGCGGGGAAAGCTTTTACTCGAAACGGGTCAGCCCCCTTCATCCATGAGGAAAGCGGGGGACATGCATGGCACTTAAATTTAAAACCAGGGAAGCGGTAACGCATATCGCTCCCTATGTGCTGGGAAAGACATTGGCAGATCTGCAGAAAGAGCATGGATTGAGCAAAATCAGGAAGCTCTCTGAAAATGAGAATATTTATGGCTGCTCGCCGAATGTGAAGAAATGGTTCAAGGAGCAGGACGGGGATCTCTTTCTCTACCCGGACGGGGCAGCCATCGAACTATCAAACAAAGTTGCAGCATTCCTTGGTGTGGAGAAAGAAAAGCTGGTATTCGGGAATGGGTCGGATGAAGTCATCCGGCTGCTGACAAGGGCATATATGTCCTGCGGGGACGAAGCCGTCATGGCAGATGTGACCTTCCCGAGATATCAGACAAATGTATTCCTTGAAGGAGGCTCTCCTGTCATCGTCCCTTTGGTTCAAGGCACGCATGACCTGAAAGCCATGACCCGGGCGGTCACTCCAAAGACAAAGCTCATCTTTGTCTGCAATCCGAACAATCCCACGGGAACCATCGTCGGAAAGAAAGAGCTTTTGGAATTCATAGAAAGCATCCCTTCCCATGTATTGGTGGTCGTAGATGAAGCGTATATGGAATATGTAACTACTGATGATTATCTCGAAACTCTGCCGTTACTCTCTCAGTTTGAAAATTTGATTGTCCTTAGGACGTTTTCAAAAATTTACGGTCTTGCCGGGCTGCGGGCAGGATTTGGCGTGATGAACGAGGAAATCGCAGAGCAGCTGAGAAAAGTAAAGGATGTCTTCAACGTGAACATGATCGCCCAGAGATCTGCGGTCATCGCGCTCGAGGATCAGTCTTTCATACGTGAATGCACCCATAAAAATCAAATTGGCCGTGAATACTTAGAAAGTGAGTTTCATCGTTTGGGAGTAAGCTATTTTCCTTCCCAGGCAAACTTCATCATGGTGGACACCGGACTGAACGGGGATCATGTTTCCTCCGAACTTGTGAGAAGAGGGATCGTTGTCCGCTCTGGTACCTTGCTCGGATATCCGACGACCGTGCGAGTCACGATCGGCACCGAGGAAGACAATAGACTGTTTGTTTCTTCACTAGAGCAAATTTTAAATGCGAAAGGAGGAGAGTGAATGGATCTCAAACCACACACCCTTCCCTGGCAGGACGCGTATAAATTAATGATCGGCAGTATTCTGCCGCGGCCGATTGCTTTCGTCTCGACCCTCGACGCTGACGGGAGGGCGAATCTTGCTCCTTTCAGTTTCTTCACGGCCATTTCAGCTGAGCCGATGCTCGTCTGCTTTTCCCCGATGAGAAAGGGGAAAGACGGGGGCAAAAAAGATACGCTCTGGAATATCGAAGAGACGAATGAATTTGTCATCAATATCGTAAGTGAGGAATTCGTCGAGGAAATGAATAACTGTGCGATCGAATTCGACCGCGGAATCGACGAGTTTGAACAAACAGGCTTAACAAAGAAGGAATCGGTCACCGTCAAGCCTCCAGGGGTTGCAGAGAGCAAAGTGCAGCTTGAATGCTCTCTGCATCAGGTCCTTCACTTCGGGGATCAGCCCGGGGCTGGGAGCCTTGTGATCGGCAAGGTGGAATGCGTGAGGATCGACGACGACCTTTATTATGACGGGAAGATCGATTCACAGAAACTAAAGCCTGTCGGAAGGCTTGCCGGCCAATCGTATACGAAACCGCTGGCAGATTCGTTTGAAATGATCAGGAAAAGGTGATCCTCAATGAAACTAGTAAGCTTTCAAAAGGAAAATGAAGTCAGGACCGGCCTTGTTCAACATGACCTTGTAATAGATTTGTACGAAGCAACTGTCGGGAAGCTGCCGAAGGACATCCTTGCCTTGATCGGACGCGGGGGAGAGGCTCTGAAAACAATCGCTGACCTCGGACCATTTTCCAAAGGAGACAAAGGGGTTATTTTATTAGAGGATGCCACTCTGAAAGCTCCCCTCCCGAGACCGGTAAGCATCCGTGATTTTTATGCATTCGAGGAGCATGTCAGAACCGCCCGCAGGAAAAGGGGTCTTGATGTCGTGCCTGAATGGTATGAAGTTCCTGTCTTCTACTTCACCAATCATTTGGCAGTGAAAGGGCCGCGCGATGCGGTAGCAGGGCCGGCAGAGTGTGAATGGCTCGATTATGAACTGGAGATTGCCTGTGTCATTGGTAAGGAAGGCAGGAATATTGCAAAGGAAGATGCCGAAGACCATATATTCGGCTACTTCATCATGAACGACTGGAGTGCCAGGGACATCCAGAAGCATGAAATGAAAGTCGGGCTCGGACCGGCAAAAGGAAAGGATTTCGCCACATCCTTTGGTCCTTATCTCGTGACAAAGGATGAATTGGAAAATCGCAGGACCGGGGACCGGTTTGATATGAAAATGACGGCGAAAGTAAACGGGAAGCTGCTTTCCGAGGGGAATTTCAAAGATATTCACTACACGTTTGCCGACATGATCGAGAGGGCGTCCAAAGATGTCACCCTCTATCCAGGTGAAGTCATCGGGTCGGGGACGGTCGGGACCGGCTGCATCCTTGAACTCGGGACGGAAACCCACCGCTGGCTGAGAGCGGGGGATGAAGTCGAATTGGAAATTGAAGGACTCGGCGTGCTGCGAAACACTGTCGCAGGCACGAGGGAGGAGGAAAACGATGTATTACCGCAAAATGGGGAAAATCCCTCACAAACGTCACACCATGTTTAAAAAGGACGACGGCACGCTTTTCAGGGAGCAGGTCATGGGGACAAAAGGATTCTCCGGCACGCAGTCGATCCTGTATCATCATCACCTGCCGACTGCCGTCACAAAGACGGAATATCTCGGCAGCTATAGCCCTGAGTTTGAAGAAGACGGTGCAGTGCGCCACCGCCACTTCATGACGGACGGTGTGGAGAAAAAAGGCGATGCGCTCAAAAGCAGGGAATACCTGCTTGGGAATTCGGATCTCCTGATCGGGACTGCGTATGTCACTGAAGGAATGAAGAACTTTTACCGTAATGGAGACGGCGATGAGGTTTTGTATATTCATTTCGGAACAGGGAAAGTCGAAACGATGTTCGGGACGATCACGTACGGAGAAGGAGATTACGTCGTGATCCCCATCGGCACGATTTACCGCGTCGTCCCTGAAGAAGACACAAAAATGCTGATTGTTGAATCCTTCAGCCAAATCACCACGCCGCGGCGCTACCGGAATGAATACGGCCAGCTCCTCGAACACAGCCCGTTCTGCGAAAGGGATATGCGCGGACCGGAAAAGCTCGAAACCTTTGATGAAAAAGGCGAATTCGAAGTCATCCTTAAATCACGGGGTGCACTTCATTCACACGTTCTGGATCACCATCCGTTCGATGTGGTCGGCTGGGACGGTTACTTATATCCCTGGGTCTTCAACATCGGGGACTTCGAACCGATCACGGGGCGCGTCCATCAGCCGCCGCCGGTACACCAGACGTTCGAAGGTCATAATTTCGTCGTGTGCTCCTTTGTGCCGAGATTATATGACTATCACCCGGAAGCGATCCCTGCCCCTTACAACCACAGCAACGTAAACAGCGATGAACTCTTGTACTATGTGGAAGGGAACTTCATGAGCCGGAAAGGGATCAAGAAAGGATCGATCACTCTTCACCCGAGCGGAATCCCGCACGGCCCGCATCCCGGAACAACCGAAGCAAGCATCGGCAAAAAAGAAACACTCGAACTCGCCGTCATGATCGATACCTTCAAACCACTGAAAATCGTCAAACAGGCAAAAAATGTCGAAGATGAAAAATATATGTTCACCTGGACATAACCAAAAACCAATTTAAAGTGTGCCTTACGCACTTTAAATTGGTTTTTTATTTAGAGGGATTTTAATTTCAAAGAGTGTGAATGTTAGGATGCTGATTAAGTGAGAGAAGATAATTATTATTAATTTTATTTTGATTAGATCTTGATGTTTCTTGATGTGGACCGTTCCAGCAGATGATTGGAGTGCAGGACGAAGACTCCTAATAGAAAAGCGGAAGGGCTTTGCTCAGAGGCGGGTGGCATAAGACGAATCGGCCACGAAGGCGTTCTTTGCCTTCTAGGTCGGTTTGGCTTATGACATGTGCCTCTAAGCCCTGCAGCTGGACAGTTCCCCGCAGTAATTTTAAAGGAGGCTCACGGGTCACCCGCGGAAAGCGAAGTCCTGCACGGAAATCATCTGCGGTATTCAAAGGTCATTATCAATTAACCAATTAAAATGAGAATTACCTAAATCCTTCTTCATAGGCACATCCTCCTTCTACAAAAAAATGACCATCAAACCCTGTCGAATCCCCTCAAACCCGCGCCAAACAAATGAATCACCACTCATTAAAAAAATTCCAAAAAAATTTAAACCAAACAAACATGATTAGGACAAAGATGTAAGCGGTTACCATAAATCAGATAAATCTAAATAGTCTAAAAATTTATGAAAATACTGTTGACCTTCCCGGGAAACGGGCGTAATATTGTCCTCAATATAAAAATTCGAGCCGCAGCAAACCGGTCATCGGCCGCTCCATGAACGCAGCCGAGGCCACTGGAAAATGGCTCATAAGCAGCCTGAAATACAAGCTGCAAAACATAAACAAATCTATCAACCTATAAAAACAAATACTCCCGCGAAAGGAATGATGAACATGAACGAACAATGGATCTACTTAGACGGTCAATACGTGAAAAAAGAAGACGCAGTCGTATCAGTTTACGACCATGGTTTTCTTTATGGAGATGGAGTGTTCGAAGGGATTCGGATGTACGATGGTAACGTATTCCGCCTTGAAGAACATGTTGACCGCCTCTATGACTCAGCAAAAGCCATCATGCTCGACATCGAAGTTTCGAAAGAAGAGATGTGCGACATCATCGTAGATACATTGAAGAAAAACCAACTGGAGAATGCATACATCAGAGTAGTCATTTCACGCGGAGTAGGAAATCTTGGTCTTGATCCATTTTCCTGCAAGCGGCCGCAGCTGATCGTCATCGCAGAGCAGCTGGCCCTTTTCCCTAAAGAATTATATGAAACAGGCATCGAAATCGTGTCCGTCGCAAGCCGCCGGAATCGTGCCGATGTCCTTTCACCGAAAGTGAAATCACTGAACTACTTAAATAATATCCTGGTGAAGATCGAAGCAAACCTTGCAGGTGTGAGCGAAGCGCTCATGATGAATGACCAGGGGTACGTAGCAGAGGGATCTGCCGACAACATCTTCATCGTGAAAAAAGGAAAGATCCTTACGCCGCCGGGGTACGTTGGCGCACTTGAAGGAATCACACGGAACGCGATCATCGAACTCGCTGAAAAAGCAGGTTTCGATATCAAGGAAGATGTATTTACCCGTCATGATGTGTATACGGCGGATGAAGTATTCCTGACCGGTACTGCAGCGGAAGTCATCGCCGTCGTGAAGGTCGATGGCCGCGTCATCGGAGATGGAAAACCAGGTTCTTACACAAATCAATTATTGCAGGAATTCAGGAATACTGTCACGCAGGATGGAAGAAAAGTTTACAAACAAAATGCCCAAGTCGGATAAGTTGGAGGTGATGACGTGCGAAGTGACATGATCAAGAAAGGAATCGACCGTGCCCCTCACCGCAGTTTGCTGTATGCAACAGGGGTCAAACTAGAAGATATGGAAAAGCCATTCATCGGGGTGTGCAACTCTTACATCGATATCATTCCGGGACATATGCACCTGAACGGTTTTGCCCAGGTGGTGAAAGAAGCCATTCGTGAAGCAGGCGGAATTCCATTCGAATTCAATACCATCGGAGTAGACGACGGAATCGCGATGGGACATATCGGGATGAGGTATTCACTTCCAAGCCGGGAACTCATCGCAGATTCAGCGGAAACAGTCATCAACGCCCACTGGTTCGACGGAGTATTCTACATCCCGAACTGTGACAAGATCACTCCGGGAATGCTGATGGCATCAGTCAGAACGAATGTACCTTCCGTGTTTGTATCCGGTGGCCCGATGGAAGCGGGTGTATCAAGTGAAGGAGATCCTTTATCACTTGTATCGGTCTTCGAAGGCGTCGGTGCCCACCAGTCAGGAAGGATGACAGCCGAACAGCTCCTCGATATCGAACAGAATGCCTGTCCTACATGCGGTTCCTGTTCGGGGATGTTCACAGCGAATTCGATGAACTCCCTGATGGAAATGCTCGGCATGGCGCCTCCGGGGAACGGGACAATCGTCGCCACTTCTGCAGACCGGCACCGCCTGATCAAGGATGCAGCCAAGCATCTGGTGGAAATGGTGAAGAAAGACATCAAGCCGCGTGACATCATAACGGAGGAAACGATCGACGATGCATTCGCGCTCGACATGGCGATGGGGGGGTCAACCAATACCGTCCTTCATACATTGGCGATCGCAAATGAAGCGGAAATCGACTACGACATCAACCGGATCAATAAGGTGGCAGAACGCGTCCCTTATTTATCTAAAATAAGCCCGGCATCCGACTACTCCATGCAGGATGTCCACAATGCAGGCGGAGTCAGCGCCATTATCAAGGAACTATGTGAAATGGGTGCTGTACATAAAGAGAGGATCACAGTCACCGGGAAATCTCTTTATGAAAATGTAAAAGATGCCCACATTCAAAACGACGATGTAATCAGGAACAGGGAAAATGCCCACAGCCCGGTCGGGGGATTATCCGTCCTCTTCGGAAACATCGCACCGGATGGGGGAGTCATCAAAGTCGGAGCGGTCGATCCTTCAATCAAGACATTCATGGGAGAAGCGATCGTATATGAATCCCAGGATGAAGCACTCGCAGGAATCGAAAGCGGGGAAGTGAAGGAAGGCCACGTCGTCGTCATCCGGTACGAAGGACCAAAAGGAGGTCCGGGTATGCCGGAGATGCTGGCACCGACAGCAGCGATTGCCGGCAGGGGACTCGAGAAAAAAGTGGCGCTCATGACAGACGGAAGGTTTTCAGGGGCATCGCGCGGCATTTCAATCGGTCATGTATCCCCGGAAGCGGCTGAAGGCGGTCCGATCGGCGTCATTGAAAACGGGGATGCCATCTTGATCGACTTAACGAACCGAACCATTTCACTCATGGTCTCTGAAGAAGAACTGAAGTTCAGGCAGCAGGAATGGGTTCAGCCGACACCGAAAATCAGAAAAGGTTATCTCGCAAGATACGCAAAGCTGGTCACATCCGCAAGCACAGGCGGCATCTTGAAAACCGAATAGAAGGAAAGCGTTGAAGAGGTTAAAGGATCGGGACTTGTATTCCCAGAGAGCTGGTGGTGCTGCAAACCAGTAATACATCCGATACCGACATCCCCTCTGAGTATCGTTCTGAAACATCGGAGTAGGAACGATCGAGTAGCTGTTACTCGTTACAAAAACAAAGGCTGATGCATAAGAAAATCAGCCTGCTGAGGGAGGCGGCACCGTGCCGTCTCTGAACTAGGGTGGTACCGTGGAAAGGAACAAAGCCTTTTCACCCCTGCGAAAGATCAAATTCTGACGTAGTGGGTGGAAAGGCTTTTTTATATGGAAAATCAACAGAGTCAAGGCTATCGGCTGATAGAAATCAATTTTAAAGGAGGAGATGAAAGAATGAGAGCTAAGCTAGAGGCAGAACCGGTTTCAGAGACACGGACAGAAAAAGCCAACGGTGCTGACATGCTCATGAAGGCGTTAAAAGAGGAACAAGTGGAAATTCTGTTTGGGTACCCGGGTGGAGCGGTCCTGCCAATCTATGATGCTCTATACAAGGCCCCGATCAAACACGTTCTTGCCAGGCATGAACAGGGAGCGATCCATGCTGCAGAAGGATACGCGAGGGTATCGGGAAAACCAGGGGTCGTCATCGCAACATCCGGTCCCGGTGCAACGAATCTCGTAACGGGGATCGCAGATGCCATGATGGACTCGCTGCCGCTCGTCATCTTCACCGGCCAGGTGGCTTCGGGGGTGATCGGGACCGATGCTTTTCAGGAAGCAGATGTTGTCGGGATTACGATGCCGATCACGAAACATAATTACCAGGTCCGGAACATCAAAGATTTACCGAGAATCGTGAAGGAGGCCTTCCATATTGCCTCGACAGGGCGGCCGGGTCCGGTCCTCGTGGATATCCCGAAGGATCTGACCGTGCAGGATGCCCCGCAGGTGAAAGATGTTGAAATGGATCTGCCCGGTTATCAGCCGAATTTTTATCCGAATCCGCTGCAGATCAGGAAGCTTGTGGATGCAATAAAAGTATCGAAAAGACCTGTGATCCTCGCGGGGGCGGGCGTCCTGCACGGTAAAGCGTCAGAAGAATTAAAAAACTTCGCGGAGAGTTACGACCTTCCGGTTATCCATACCCTTCTCGGGCTGGGCGGCTTTCCGGCAGATCATCCATTATTTTTAGGGATGGCTGGGATGCACGGATGCTACACAAGTAATATGGCCCTTTATGAATGCGACCTCTTAATCAATATCGGCGCCAGATTCGATGACAGGCTGACCGGGAACCTTGCCACCTTTGCACCGAAAGCGAAAGTGGTCCATATCGATATCGATCCGGCTGAAATCGGCAAGAACGTGACGACGCATATCCCGATCGTGGCCGATTCCAAGCAGGCGCTCTTAAAAATACTCGAACATCAGCCGGCAAGAGGCGATACAGAAGATTGGCACCGTCATCTGCAGGCATACAAACTTGAAAATCCTTTCTGGTATACGAAAACAAACGATGTCCTGTCTCCTCAGCTTTTGATCGAGCAGGTATATGAAATGACGAACGGTGAAGCGATCGTCACGACCGATGTCGGTCAGCATCAAATGTGGGCAGCCCAGTACTACTCATTCAAAAAGCCGAATAACTGGGTCACTTCCGGAGGCCTCGGCACAATGGGCTTCGGATTTCCGGCGGCGATCGGCGCCCAGCTTGCGAATCCTTCAAGCAAGGTCGTAGCGTTCGTCGGGGACGGCGGTTTCCAGATGACACTTCAGGAACTTGTCCTATTAAAAGAACTCAACCTTCCTGTCAAAGTCGTCCTTCTGAACAACAGTACGCTTGGAATGGTAAGACAGTGGCAGGAGACCTTCTATGAAGAGAGATACTCGCAATCACTCTTCTCCCTGCAGCCTGATTTTGTAAAACTGGCTGAGTCATATGGGATCAAAGGTTATCGTGTGAAAACACAGGAAGAGGCCGAGGCAGTTTTAAAAGAGGCATTGACAAGTGATGAACCAGTCCTTATCGACTGCCTGGTGAATCCGAAGGAAAACGTCTACCCGATGGTAGCACCCGGTAAAGGAATACACGAAATGTTAGGGGTGAAACCATGAAGCGGATTGTAACAGCGCTCGTCCATAACCG
Source organism: Bacillus sp. BKU_1 (assembly GCA_051294195.1). GTDB lineage: Bacteria > Bacillota > Bacilli > Bacillales > Bacillaceae_B > Rossellomorea. The sequence continues at coordinate 2,215,031 of CP193985.1, forward strand.
CAGCGGTGTACTGAATCGAGTGACTGGACTATTTACGAAGCGTCAATTCAACATCGAAAGCATTTCGGTCGGCTACACCGAAGTGGAAGGCATTTCGCGGATGACATTCGTCGTCAACGTGGAAGACGACCGTAAAATCGAACAGCTGATGAAACAGCTCCACAAACAAATAGACGTATTGAAGGTGACGGACATCACCGACCAGGGAGTGGTGGCCCGCGAACTGGCACTCATCAAAGTACTTAGCACCGGCCAGACAAGGTCCGAGATCAACGGTATCGTCGAACCATTCAGGGCATCGATCATCGATGTGGCCAGAGACAGTGTCACCGTCCAGGTAACCGGTGAAACGTCAAAGATCGAAGCCATCATCGATCTGTTAAGGCCATATGGCATAAAAGAAATCGCCCGGACCGGCATCACGGCTTTTGCCAGGGGAAATGGAAAACCGGTGACGGAACTCAAGCAGTATTCAATCGTGAACTGACGGAAACACCGCTAAACGGCGTGAATTTTATAAAAAATTGGAGAGGATGAGCGAAATGGTAAAGGTTTATTATAACGGAGATGTAAATGAAGAGGTTTTAAAAGGGAAGAAGGTTGCGGTCGTAGGATACGGTTCCCAAGGTCATGCCCATGCACAGAATTTGAAGGAAAGCGGGTTTGATGTAGTCGTCGGGCTTCGTAAAGGAAAGTCATGGGATCAAGCGGCGGAAGATGGAATGGACGTCTATTCTGTACGCGAGGCATGTGAACAGGCAGATGTGATCATGGTCCTTCTCCCGGATGAACATCAGCCTAAGGTGTATGAAGCAGAAATCAAACCTGCCCTTACAGCAGGAAAAGCTTTAGCGTTCGCTCACGGATTCAACATCCACTTTAGCCAGGTTGTTCCTCCTGAAGACGTCGATGTATTCCTGGTCGCCCCTAAGGGTCCCGGACATCTTGTACGCAGGACATTTGAAGAAGGAGCGGGAGTACCTGCATTATTCGGTGTTCACCAGGACGTATCAGGTCAGGCGCGTGAAGTGGCACTTGCATACGCAAAAGGAGTCGGGGCAGGCCGCGCGGGGATCCTCGAGACTTCATTCCAGGAAGAAACGGAAACCGATCTTTTCGGAGAGCAGGCAGTGCTTTGCGGAGGGCTGACATCCCTCGTGAAGGCAGGGTTTGAAACCCTCGTGGAAGCCGGTTACCAAAAAGAAGTTGCATACTTCGAATGTCTGCATGAACTGAAACTGATCGTCGATTTAATGTACGAACAAGGACTCGAAGGCATGCGCTACTCCATCTCGGATACAGCCCAATGGGGAGATTTCGTTTCCGGCCCGCGCGTCGTGAACGAAGAGACGAAAGCCCGCATGAAGGAAGTCCTTTCAGACATCCAAACAGGAAAATTTGCAAAAGGCTGGATCCTCGAGAACCAGGCGAACCGTCCGGAATTCAACGCCATCAATCAGCGTGAAAGCAAGCATGAGCTTGAAGTGGTAGGAAAGGAACTTCGCAAAATGATGCCATTTGTACAGCCGAAATCCTCCAAAAAAGAGAAGGAAGTGGTAGCGAGTGCGAACCATTGATATTTTTGACACAACGCTTAGAGACGGAGAACAATCTGCCGGTGTAAACCTGAACACAGTCGAAAAAATAGAAGTGGCAAAGCAGCTCGAACGCCTCGGTGCCGACGTCATTGAAGCCGGGTTCCCGGCAGCATCAAAAGGCGATTTCGACGCCGTGAAGAAAATCGGTGAAACAATCAAAAGCAGCTCCGTGACCGGATTGGCAAGAGCGAGTACACGTGACATCGATGCCGTTTGGGAATCGCTGAAAACGACTGCCGAGCCGAGGCTCCACGTCTTTATCGCGACCTCCCCGATCCACATGACCCACAAGCTGAAGATGACGCCTGATCAAGTCATTGAAAAAGCGGTGGAAACGGTGAAATACGCGAAGAAGTTCTTCCCGGTCGTCCAGTGGTCTGCAGAAGATGCCGGCAGGTCGGACTTGAATTTCCTGGTCAAAATCATGGAAAAGGTGATCGGTGCGGGTGCATCGGTCATCAATCTTCCTGATACGGTCGGATATATGACACCGCAGAAATACGGTGAAATGTTCAAGTTTGTACGAGAGAATGTCCCGAATATCGATGGCGTGAAATTATCGGCCCACTGCCATGACGATCTTGGAATGGCGACGGCAAACTCGCTCGCAGCCATTGAAAATGGAGCCGATCAGATTGAAGGAACGATCAACGGAATCGGTGAACGCGCAGGGAATGCAGCTCTTGAAGAAGTGGCGGTCGCCCTCCGGATCCGCGAAGACTTTTACGGGGCGTCCACCCGTTTGAAGCTCGATGAAATCAAGAAAACGAGCGCACTCGTCAGCAAGCTGACCGGCATGAGGGTGCCGGCCAACAAGGCTGTCGTCGGCAACAACGCATTCGCCCATGAATCCGGGATCCACCAGGACGGCATGCTGAAAGAGAAAACAACGTATGAAATCATTACACCTGAGCTGATCGGGGTCAACTCCACAAGACTTGTACTAGGCAAACATTCAGGGCGTCATGCTTTTAAAAATAAGGCACTTGAACTCGGCTTCGATCTAACCGAAGAGAAGTTGAAAGAAGCATTTGATACCTTTAAAGATTTAGCGGATAAGAAGAAAGAAATCGTCGATGATGATCTATTCAGCATCCTTACGAACAAACAAACCGAAATCGGCGAAGGGGCAGGCTTCAAGCTTGAAAGGATGCAGGTACAGTACGGAATGGATAATATCCCGACCGCAACCATCGAGCTGCGTGATGAAAACGGCGGCCTGAAGCAGCTCGCCTCAACCGGATCGGGAAGTGTGGAAGCCATCTACAACACGATCGAATCGATGCTTCCATCGCCATCCAGGCTCCTTGACTACAAGATCAACTCAGTAGGCGGAGGCAGGGATGCCCTGGCAGAAGTATATGTCCGCCTTGAATACGACGGAGATAACACAAGCGGCCGCGGAACCGCACAAGATGTCCTTGAAGCGTCTGCCCGCGCTTACCTGAACGCAGTGAATCGATTACTGCAGCAGAAGGCGGCGATGAAAGAGAAAGTGGCAGTGAAGGCCGGAGTATAGATTTTATTGGGTCTTTGATGATACCTGTCTTAAGGCAGGTGCTTTAATCAAAGCAATAGAAAGAGTAGATTCAGCTGCCGGTTGGAGTGCCCAAGACGAAGACTCTTGCGGGAGAAACGGCCGATGTGATCACTGGTCACCCGCGGAAAGCGGAGTCTTGCACGGAAATCAACAGCGGTGTTGTAACTTATTTTAAAAACAGGAGGTAATTCTAATGAAGAAAAAAATCGCAGTGTTACCTGGAGACGGTATCGGTCAAGAAATCATGGATGGTGCATTAGAAGTACTGAAAGCGGTGGGTGACTGGTTCGGCCATGAATTCGAAGTCGAAAAAGGCTATATCGGCGGAGCAGCGGTCGACCGTTTCGGTACCCCGTTACCTCCTGAAACAGTAGAGCTTTGCAGGGAAAGTGACGCCGTGCTCTTAGGGGCAGTCGGCGGTCCGAAGTGGGAGAGCCTGCCTAAAGAACAACGTCCCGAAAAAGGACTTCTCGCCATCCGTAAAGAGTTCAATCTATTTGCGAATCTGAGGCCGGTCAAAGCATTCGAAAGCCTGCTGAATGCGTCTCCGTTGAAAAAGGAAATGGTCGAAGACGTCGATCTTGTCATCGTGCGTGAATTGACGGGCGGTCTGTATTTCGGCCAGCCATCCGGACGCCAGGGGAAAAATGATGAAGTGGCCGTTGATACGCTGGTTTACGAACGAAGTGAAATCGAACGGATTGTCCGCAAAGGCTTTGAACTGGCCAAGAAACGAAAGAAAAAGCTAACATCCGTCGATAAGGCAAACGTGTTGGAAACGAGTCGAATGTGGCGCGAAGTCGTGAATGAAATAGCGGCTGAATATCCTGAAGTGGAAGTGGAGCACATGCTCGTCGACGTGGCCGCCATGAAGCTGATGTATCAGCCCAAGCAATTCGATGTACTGGTAACGGAGAATATGTTCGGTGACATCCTCAGCGATGAGGCGTCCATGATCACGGGATCTCTTGGGATGCTGCCTTCAGCAAGCTTAAGGGAAGACTCATTCGGTCTCTATGAACCGGTACACGGATCCGCACCGGACATCGCAGGAAAAGGAAAAGCAAATCCGCTTGCGATGATCCTGTCGGTAGCAATGATGCTCCGCCACTCATTCGGACTGAAAGAAGAAGCGGAAATGATCGAGCTGGCCGTTCAGGAAGTATTGAACGCCGGTTACCGCACCGGCGACCTTTGGACGATGGGCCGCGGCACAGTCGTCGGTACCGGGGCGATGAGCCAGCTCGTCGTGGAACGCCTGGAAGCGGATCATGCGTTGAGCTCGATCTTGGCGGCTTACTTGTAAGGGAGCTGACTCGTTTCGTTTTTTGTTGGGCAAGATGGATGGCTGGCCGGGTCGCCGGGTCGTGTCGAAAATGAGTGAATATTGTCGGGTAATCGGCAGTTCGCACTTATATTCAGAATAGCGCACAAATATCGGGATATTTCACACATATATTCAAAATTTCGCACTTAAAACCGGTATTATCGCACATATATGGGTTTGGGCCGGTTATTCAGTCAGGGTTTTGCGCCGGTTGTTTGGTGATATGGGCATTAAATTAGTATTTTAGCCCAACACCCGAGCAGTTAGAGGGACATAATGAAGGGATTCGCCCATAACACAAGCGATTTCGCCCATAAAAGCGAAATATCGCCATTAAACCCGGCGTTCCCGCCCATAAATCATAAATAACGCCCATAACCAAGCCAAAACCGCCCAAAAACAAAAATACGACCCATATATTCAATCAGGGCCACACCCTGAATCAGCCACAAACCAATCAAAATAAACAAACCAGGAGGGAGATCATGGCAGGGAAAAATATCATTGAAAAGATATGGAAAAAACATATCGTGCACGAAGAGAAAGGGAAGCCGGATTTGCTGTATATCGATCTGCACCTTGTTCATGAGGTGACATCTCCCCAGGCTTTTGAAGGGCTCCGTCTCAAGGGCAGAAAGGTGAGGCGGCCTGAATTGACCTATGCGACGATGGACCATAATGTCCCGACGCGTGAGCGCCACATCGTCCGGGATGAAATCGCCAGACTGCAGATGGATACGCTGAAGAAAAATTGTGAGGAGTTCAATGTGGAACTCTCAGATATCCATCATCCGGATCAGGGCATCGTCCATGTCATCGGTCCCGAGCTCGGACTCACACAGCCGGGTAAAACGATTGTCTGCGGGGACAGCCATACTTCGACTCACGGAGCGTTCGGTGCCCTTGCATTCGGGATCGGGACCAGTGAAGTGGAGCACGTACTTGCGACCCAGACCCTCTGGCAGTCCAAACCGAAAACGCTGGAAGTGGAAGTAACCGGCGAACTTGGCTTCGGGGTGTCGGCAAAAGATGTGATCCTTCACATCATCTCGGCATACGGAGTGGGATTCGGAACGGGATATGTCATTGAATTTACAGGGGATGTCATCCGTAATCTTACGATGGAAGAGCGCATGACGGTATGCAATATGAGTATCGAAGCAGGTGCGAAGGCAGGGCTGATCTCTCCGGATGAGGTGACTTTCGAGTATCTTGAAGGCAGGGAGCATCTGCCGAAGAACAAATCATATGAAGAACTGAAAGCGGAGTGGCGTTCCCTTCAAAGTGACAGCGATGCCGAATACGACGATCACATCACAATCAAGGGGGAAGACATCGAGCCGCATGTGACGTGGGGAACAAACCCAGGCATGGGTGCCGGGATCACAAGCAATGTCCCCCATCCTGAAGATTTCGGGGATCCCTCCGAACAGGAAGGCACACAGAGGGCCCTGCATTATATGGGGCTTGAAGCCGGCATGAGGATCGAGGACATCGAGATCGATTATGTGTTCATCGGTTCCTGTACGAACTCAAGATTGAGCGATTTGAGAGCGGCAGCGGAAGTGGTGAAAGGCCATAAGGTCAAAGAGGACGTGACCGCACTTGTCGTTCCTGGTTCATTCAAAGTAAAGCAGGCGGCTGAAGCAGAAGGTCTGCATGACATTTTTAAAGAAGCAGGTTTTGAATGGAGAGAAGCGGGCTGCAGCATGTGCCTTGCGATGAATGATGATATCGTCCCTCCGGGGAAACGGTGTGCATCGACGTCCAACCGGAACTTTGAAGGACGGCAGGGGAATGGGTCCCGCACGCATCTCCTCAGTCCTGCAATGGCAGCTGCAGCAGCTGTTACCGGCAAGCTGACAGATGTAAGAAAACTTAAAGCAGCGACAGTATCCTGAGGAGGCGGACTGATGGCATTCAATCATTTGGAGGGGAAGGTATTCCCTCTTAATCGCGACAATGTAGATACCGATCAAATTATACCGAAGCAGTTTTTAAAAAGAATCGAGCGCAAAGGGTTCGGACAGTTCCTGTTTTACCATTGGCGCTTCGAGGATGACGGGAAGACGCTGAAACAAGACTTTCAGCTTGACAGCGGGAAGTACAGCGATTCTGAAATCCTACTCGGCGGAAAAAATTTTGGCTGCGGATCCTCGAGGGAGCATGCCCCGTGGTCACTTCAGGATTTCGGATTCAAAGTGATCATCGCCAAGAGCTACGCAGATATCTTCTATAATAACTGCCTGAAAAACGGGATCCTGCCGATACGGCTCCCGGAGGATACAGTGGATGCGCTGTTCAAGAATGAAAAGAAAGCCGATCTTTATAAAATTGAAGTGTCATTGGAATCACAGATGCTGTGTGACTCCGAAGGGCTGATTGCATCGTTCGAGGTCGATCCTTACTGGAAGACGATGCTGATGAAAGGCCTTGATGAAATTGACCTTACATTGCATTACGGCGGGAAAATCGAGCAATACGAAAAACAAAATGAGGTGAGTGTCTTGGGGATTTAATGAAAAGTGCTGATGTTGTAGAAGCGATGGAAAGAATTTGCGGTCAAGTGCATCGAACACCGTTGAAGCAGTCTTCAACATTGAATGCCTTCACCGGCGGGAACATTTATCTGAAAATGGAAAACTTGCAGCGGACCGGGTCTTTTAAAGTAAGGGGCGCTATGAACAAAGTGATGTCCTTATCGGCGGAAGAAGCCGCGAGAGGAATCATCTGCGCTTCTGCAGGAAATCATGCGCAGGGAGTCGCACTTGCCGCTTCCCGGCGTAACGCGGATTCAAAGATTTTCATGCCGAAGCGGACCCCTTGTACGAAAGTGGAGGCGACAAAGCATTACGGGGCGGACATCGTGTTGGAAGGTGAGACCTATCATGAAGCCTATCGTGCGGCTGTCGATGAAATGAAGGCAAAAGGCTCGACATTCGTTCATGCATTTGATGATCCAAAAGTGATGGCGGGGCAGGGAACCGTCGCACTTGAAATGCTTCAGCAGCTCAGCGATCTGGACACGATCCTTGTCCCGGTCGGGGGCGGGGGACTGCTTGCCGGCATGGCGCTGGCCGTGAAGTCCTTCAATCCTAAAGTGAACATCATCGGGGTCCAGGCACTCGGCGCACCGGCAACCTATAATTTTTTCACGGGGAAAAACAAAGGATCCCTGAATCACGTGCATACAATCGCCGACGGCATCCTGGTGAAGAAACCGGGAGAGCTTACGTTCCCAATCATCCGCAAATACGTGGATGACATGGTCACGGTGACCGACGAAGAAATAGCCTATGCGATGATGTTCATGCTGCAGCGGGAAAAAACACTTGTCGAAGGGGCAGGTGCCGCATCGCTTGCTGCTGCCATGTGTCATAAAGTCAACGTGCACGGAAAAAGGGTTGGATGTGTCATCTCCGGGGGCAACGCGGATCCCAGCAAAATCCCCGTCTACCGGGAACTATCAAAAATGGTCCGCCAGCTTCACTATATCGGATAATGGAGGACGGCTCCCGATCTGAACCGAGGTCAGGGGCGGTCCTCTGTTTATAAAATGGGGATTTACTGAAGAATCTCTGCTGGTATCTGTGGACAAACGACATCTTTCAGGAGGGTTTCCTCTGCTTTTGATGGGGAATTCGTGTTAAAACGGACGGCTTAGGGCTTAAAACGGGTTTATGCTGACTTTTTTGGATTTGCGCGTAAAAAATTTGGTTTATGCTGAATTTTTCACGGATACTGCTGGAAAATTTTCATATATGCTTAATTATGAAATATATGGAAAATGATTTGGTTTCATTGTAGCAGGATACTTCAATGATTTTTCCTAAACTACTAACAAAGAAAGCTCTTACATTCAGAAAATACGAAAAAAGGTATTGTAATAGGAAATTATTTCTACTATAATGTCCTCTATACAAATACAAATGTACACCAGAAATAAACAATTGGAGGTTTTCGACTTATGGAATCAATTTCAATCGGACTTTTGGGACTCGGAACAGTGGGAGCCGGAGTTGTAAAGATCATCGAGAATCATCAGGATAAACTGTCGCATCAAATCGGCTGTCCTGTGAAAGTGAAAAAAGCCCTTGTCCAAGACTTGGAAAAGGACAGGGGACTGGAAATCGAGGACGGGATACTGACCTTGAATCCCGAGGACGTCCTGGCCGACCCTGAAATTGATATTGTGGTCGAAGTAATGGGAGGAATCGAAGCTACGAAGGAACACCTCCTTGAGGCTTTGAAAAATAAGAAACATGTCGTGACGGCCAACAAGGATCTGATGGCTGTACATGGTCCGGAGCTCCTGAAAGCGGCTTCCGCCAATGAATGTGATTTGTTTTACGAAGCAAGCGTGGCGGGCGGTATCCCGATTTTAAGAAGTCTGGTAGACGGGCTTGCATCCGACCGTATCACGAAAATGATGGGGATCGTCAATGGTACGACGAATTTCATCCTGACGAAGATGACGAAGGAGGGCAGAACATTTGAGGATGTATTGAAGGAAGCACAGGACCTCGGGTTTGCCGAAGCCGATCCGACTGCTGATGTCGGCGGTCTTGATGCTGCGAGGAAGATGGCGATCATGTCGACTCTTGGCTTTTCGATGAATGTCGATCTATCAGACGTAAAGGTGAAGGGTATCACCGATGTGACGGCTGAAGACATCGAATATGCCGGACAGTTCGGGTACACGATGAAGCTTATCGGATACGCACACCGCGACGGGGATAAGGTGGAAGTGAGCGTTGAGCCGGCATTACTGCCGAATGAACACCCGCTGTCATCGGTAAATGATGAATACAATGCGGTATATGTATACGGAGAGGCTGTAGGTGAAACGATGTTTTACGGACCGGGGGCAGGAAGCCTGCCGACGGCGACAGCGGTTGTTTCCGATATGGTCTGCACGATGAAGAACATGAGGCTGGGTGTCACAGGAAAAAGTGCCGTGAACCCACAGTTCGAGAAAAAATTGAAGGAGCGCGAAGAAATCTCCTCTCAATACTTTTTGCGTCTTCATGTTCAGGATGAAATCGGGGTGCTGGCAAAGCTCACGTCCATTTTTTCAAATCATGGTGTCAGTTTCGAGAAGATCCTTCAAAATCCATTGAATGGAGCGGGTTATTCCGAAATCGTCCTCGTTACGCATAAAGCATCACTCGATCATTATGAGGATATCCTGATGGAGCTGAAAGACTATCATGCAATCCATTCAATCGAAAGCTCTTACCGCGTGGAAGGGGGAGAGAAGGGATGAGATGGAAAGGTCTATTGGAACAATACGGTGAGCATCTTCCCCTCACAAATGAAACTCCGCTTTTAAGCCTGAATGAAGGGAATACGCCGTTGATAGAATTGAAGACGTTGTCCGAGGAATGGGGCATCGAGCTTTATGCAAAAATCGAAGGCGCAAATCCGACCGGTTCTTTCAAGGATCGCGGGATGGTCCTTGCAGTAGCCAAAGCAGTTGAAGACGGAAGCTCAACGGTGATCTGCGCGTCCACCGGGAATACATCTGCCTCGGCTGCAGCCTATGCAGCGCGGGCAGGCATCAAATGCATCGTCGTGATTCCTGAAGGGAAGATTGCTCAGGGCAAGCTTGCACAGGCCGTCATGTACGGAGCAGAAATCGTTTCGATTGAGGGGAACTTCGACGATGCACTGGAAATCGTGAGGGAATTGAGCCATACGGAATCTATGACTCTTGTTAACTCGGTGAATCCATACCGTCTTGAAGGCCAGAAGACTGCTGCGTTTGAAGTCATTGAAGGTCTGGGCCAGGCGCCTGACGTACTGGCCATCCCAGTTGGCAATGCAGGGAATATTTCAGCTTACTGGAAAGGGTTCAAGGAATACAGCCGGCGCGAAGAATCAAACCTGCCGCGAATGTTCGGGTTTGAAGCGTCGGGAGCTGCGGCACTTGTTCACAACAGGGTATTCCCGGATCCTGAGACAATCGCGACGGCAATCCGGATCGGGAACCCGGCAAGCTGGGATTTTGCAGTGGATGCGTTAAAAGAGTCGAATGGTCATATCGATGAAGTGACAGATGAAGAAATCCTCGACGCATACAGGCTGATTGCAAAAAAGGAAGGGATCTTTGCAGAACCTGCTTCCTGTGCATCGATAGCAGGAGTAAAGAAAAGCCTGGATAAGGGCTTGCTGAAGAAAGGAAGCAAGGTGGTGGCGGTGCTTACAGGAAACGGATTGAAGGATCCAGTCACTGCCATGGAACATAGTCCAGTTCAGCCGGTGAAACTGCCGAATGACAAGGAAAAAGTAAAGGATTATATCAAAGGAACAATCGGGGTATGAAGAAGCGGGAGGCTCGTTCCTGGAGAATAACCGTCCCCGCGAGTACCGCCAATTTGGGGGCAGGGTTTGATTCTCTCGGCCTGGCGCTGGATCTGTATTTGACAGTGGAAGCGGTGGAGTCCGAAACATGGAAAGTGACGCCACTGTCCCCGGAACTGGAGGTATTCCCTTCAGATGAATCTCATTTTATTGTCGAGGTTGCCAAGGAAACTGCAAAAGCCTGTGGAAAGGGTCTCACGCCTTGCAAGTTATATGTTTCAAGTGATATCCCGCTTACAAGAGGGCTGGGTTCCAGTGCGGCAGCCGTCGTGGCAGGGATTGAACTTGCGGATGTTTCAGGCGGATTGAACCTCTCCCCACAGGAGAAGCTCGAAATCGCTGCCAACTATGAAGGTCACCCGGATAATGTCGGGGCTTCCCTTTACGGCGGGTTCGTCGTAAGCTGCCGGACGGATGCAGGGGTTCAGCTGCTGCGTGTATCGGAGCTGCCGGTTGAAGTGGTGGCGGTGATTCCCAAATCTGAATTGAAGACCTCCGATTCGCGGAATATCCTTCCGGAAGAGATGAGCTTTCAGGAGTCAGTGCAAGGCGGAGCGGTGTCAAATGTTCTTGTGGCTGCATTCCTGAGCGGAGATTGGGAGCTCGCCGGGAAGATGATGAAAGAGGACCGCTATCATCAGCCGTACCGCAGGAAACTGCTTCCACATTATGAAGCAGTCGAGGAAAAGGCTCGGAAGTCCGGTGCATTCGGTACAGCCATCAGCGGAGCGGGTCCAACCATTGCCTGCTTTGCCGAGAAGGGATCAGGTCAGTGGCTGATGAAGCAGCTCCGCCAATCATTTCCTTCCATGGACGTCCTTAAACTCTCCATCGATACGAAAGGAAGTATAGTTGAATGTAAGGAAGCGGCTCAGAAGGCCCGTCCCTCCACGCTATAAGGTGGGGGAGCCGGGCTTTTTCTTATGTCCAGCTGAAAGGCTTAGAGGGACATGTCATAAGCCAAACCGGTCATGAAGGGAAAGACCGCCTTCCCGTCTGGTTCGTCTTCACGGGGCAAAGCTCCTCCGCATTTCGTTTGTCCGGCTCCGGCGGCTGGAGGCTCGAGGTCATGAATGGTTTTTTAGGAGGAATATTGGGGTTTTAGGCTTTTTTGGCGCCATATACGAAATGGCAGCACCCCCCTAATAGGTGAAATCAGTGTTTTGGCTCAATAAGCGCTTTAGTTCAGCCTGCGGAACCGGTGGAACCGGGAGGAATCTTTTAATTTTGGGTGGTAATCTTTCGAAAACTGGACTTTTTCTTTCGATTCCGGCCAATAATCTTCGAATTCAGGGGGATAATCTTTTAATTTTAGGTTTTATTCCGTCACTTACCATAAATATCCAAACTGTATACGGGAAGATTTAAGAAGGCAAAGAATACCTCTCCTATGTCCGGCTCCGGCGGCTAGACCATGAAGGCAAAGAACGCCTTCAAGGCCCATTCATCTTATGCTTGTCGCCTCTGAAGAGCCGCCTCCGCTTTTCTATTTGTCTAGCTCCAGGGCTTAGAGGCACATGTCATAAGCCAAACCGGTCATGAAGGCAAAGAACGCCTTCCCGTCCGGTTCGTCTTATGCCACACGCCTCTGGGCAAAGCCCTTCCGCTTTTCTATTGTCCGGCTCCGGCGGCTTGGGACTCGAGGTCATAAGTCAATCCAGCCAAAAAGGCAAAAAACGCCTTTCCGGCTGGCTCGCCTTATGCTTGTCGTCCCAGGACGAGCCGCCTCCGCTTTTCTATTTGTCCAGCTCCAGGGCTTAGAGGCACATGTCATAAGCCAAACCGGTCATGAAGGCAAAGAACGCCTTCCCGTCCGGTTCGTCTTATGCCACACGCCTCTGGGCAAAGCCCTTCCGCTTTTCTATTGTCCGGCTCCGGCGGCTTGGGACTCGAGGTCATAAGTCAATCCAGCCAAAAAGGCAAAAAACGCCTTTCCGGCTGGCTCGCCTTATGCTTGTCGTCCCAGGACGAGCCGCCTCCGCTTTTCTATTCCCGTGTAAGGATAATACAGCGCTGTTCTTCATTGATGTGTAAGGTGTAGGAGTCTTGAGGTGTGATGCCCATTTCATCGCGGAGTTCCTTAGGGATATGGACGGTTCCTTTTTCAGATACATATCGTTTGTTATTGGTTGTAAGCTTTCGTGCGGGCTTGATATAAATGGAATCGTTTTGATAGATGAGCTCTGCCATTCTCCCCGGGATGAGTCCGAACCGCTGCCTCCACTGTTTGGGTAATGTGATCATACCGCTGTTGCTGAAGGTTTTGTTTTCGTAAACCTGGCTCAAAATATCGAAACACCTGCTTTCCTTTTTGACCTGTAAGTCTTTTTCCATATATTTCGTTTAACCCTAATTATGGAATGGATAAACCCATTTCCGGCAAAATGGTACATATGACTGAGGATGGACGTTTAGGTCAGGAATGCCGAAGGGAAAAGAAGATTGTTAGGAGGTGATCATCATTGAACCCTTAAGCATGTTGATCCTGCTTATGATTGGTTATTTGGTGTACACGATTGATAAAAAGAAAAAGGATATCCCTGTACCGGTCGTGCTGCTGATTATCGGGGCGCTGCTCGGTTTCCTTCCTGGATTTGAAGGGGTTGAACTGACGAAGGACACCATTTTTTATTTGTTTCTGCCAGCTTTATTATTCATATCTGCCTACCAGTTTCAGGTCAGGGAACTGAGAAAGCACGGAGGGGAGATTTTCCTCTTAAGTACAGTAGGGATATTAGTCACCGCACTTCTGATGAGTATACTGATCTATTACATTCTCCAGCCGATTTTGCCGATATCCTATATTGAAGCTTTATTGATATCCACTATCTTGACCCCTACGGACCCTGTCTCGGTTGTTTCAATTTTAAAGCAATCATCCAATAAACAGGCGCTTGCGAGCGTGGTCGAAGGTGAGTCGATGATTAATGACGGAACGAGCATCGTTTTGTTCACTCTCGCAGCAGGAATTTATTTCGGAAATGAATCTTTTTCAATTTCTTCCTTTTCAATAGAATTTCTATGGGTATCCATTGGGGGAGCGGTGATCGGGATCGTATTCGGCTGGCTGGTGAGCAAAGCCATTCATTTCACTTCAGATTCCCGCTATCAGATTATGCTTTCAGTGATTCTGGCTTATGGAAGCTTCTATATCGGTGAAGAAATCGGGGTTTCGGGAGTCCTTGCCACCGTGGCAGGCGGCATCATGCTTTCCTTTGAATATGAACGGACCATTAAAGAAAAGCATTTCAGAAAACAGCTGGATGGATTCTGGGAAGTCATTGAGCCCACCATCCTCACCTTCTTGTTCTTATTGATAGGGATCAAAGCGGTCGAGTATATCTCTTTTTCACTGCTGGGGTGGTTTTTCTTCTTATTTATCATTACCTTATTGGTCCGCTATGTTATTATTATTGGAGTTGTAAAGATAAGAAAAACGTGGAGAAGGACTTATGGGTGGAAGGAAGTCTTTATTCTGACTTTGTCAGGAATCAAGGGAACGATGTCAGTTGCCCTGCTTCTAGGAATGGAAGGAAAAGGAGCAGAATCGATCCAATCCATTTCATTTGCCGTTATCATGTTTTCGCTTATTATTCAGAGCATGGCGATCTATCCATTTTCTAAAATGCTTTTTTCTAAAAGGAGTTAAGCAAGAAACTGATAAAATACCTGCATTTGTGAAAGTATAGAGGTAAGACTATAGTGAATTTAGGTGAATCGCTCAATATGAGAAAAGCCAAAGAGATTGCCCTTAAAGTTGCTCTCGCTTATGTGCTGCTCGGCATACTGTGGGTCATTCTGTCAGACTATTTTTCTGTGATCCTTGCGCACGAAAAGCTTAGTCTGTACATCTACTTTCAGCGCTTCAAGGGCTGGTTTTTTATATTTGTCACAGGGGTCATCCTGTATATTCTGGTATACCGGAGGACCAGGGAAGTACTCCATTCAAATGAACAGCTGAGAAAGAAAGAACGGGAATTAAATATTCAGAATGAACAATATCATTCGCTGTTCAAACATAATCCGGATGGTGTAATGGAGCTGGATCTGAAGGGGAAAATCATAGCTGTCAATCCTGAGGCTGAAGCACTTCTGGAATCTTCCCAGGAAGAATTGGAAGATAGTCAGCTGAGAAAATTCCTGATGGAAGAGGACGTAAAAGTCGTGACAGGTCATTTCAGCGATACGCTTTCCGGAAAAGGGTCGATGTTTGAAACGAACATCCATCTTTCAGGAGAAAAAGCAAAGATCCTTCGCTGTTCCTTCATTCCGATTATTGTAAGCGGAGAAGTGACGGGCGTTTTTGTGATTGCCAGGGACATCACTCGATTCAGGGAAAACGAGGAAATGATGATCGTTTCTGAAAAGATGTCCGTCATCGGGCAGCTGGCTGCAGCGGTGGCGCATGAAATCAGGAATCCGCTCACATCCCTTAAAGGATTCATCCAGCTGATGCAGGCAACAGGCAGCGTCGATCATGATCATCTGGATATCATGCTATCAGAAGTCGATCGTATCGATTTGATATCAGGTGAAATGCTGATTTTAGGGAAACAGCAGGATCTGCACTATCAAGTTGAAAATGTAGACTCCATTCTTAAGCAAGTGATTGTATTGATGGAAGCACAGGCGAATATCGACAGTGTATCGATAGATTATAAACCATATTCAGCAGACTCGTTATACGTTGAAGCTGAAGTGAATCAATTGAAACAAGTCTTTATTAATATCATCAAAAATGCGGTGGAAGCGATCCCCGCTGATCGAAAAGGGAAGGTATCCATTTCACTCAACAGGAAAGACGGCGATGCAATGATCATCGTTTCGGACAACGGTTCTGGAATGGCTCCCGAACTGATCGAGAAGGTCGGCGTGCCCTTTTATTCTACAAAAGAAAAAGGGACCGGACTGGGGCTCGCAATCTGTAAGAAAATCATCGAAAAACATAAAGGGAAAATTGTCTTTCACAGTGAAAAACAAAAAGGCACGGTCGTGGAAATATGTTTGCCATTGATCCAGGGAAACAGTTTGCGTGAAACGGCCGAGAGGGAAAGGAAATCGTAAAATGAATACAATATCTGACATGATCCAAGCACCTTTTTTAAAGAACAATTGGGAGGAATCGGGTTTCTCCGCTTTAACCCCCGTACAGGAGCGAGTGCTTCCGCTCATTCTTGAAGGCAAAGACGTGGTATGCGAATCGCCGACCGGGACGGGTAAGACCCTGGCATATTTACTGCCGATCATTCAAGCGGTCGATCCAGCGCGTAAACAGGCGCAGGCCGTCATCCTTGCCCCTTCCCGGGAACTCGTGATGCAGATCCAGCAGGAAATCCAAAAATGGGCCAAGGGAAGCGATGTGACAAGTGCGGCTTTCATCGGTGGCGCCAATATCAAGAAGCAATTGGAGAAATTAAAGAAGAAGCCTCATATCGTTGTAGGGACGACAGGCCGTCTGCTGGAATTGATGAAACTGAAAAAATTGAAAATGCATGAAGTCAAAACGATCGTCGTTGATGAGTTTGATTTGATGGTTGGGCATGAGCATAAGCGCGAAGTGGAGGATATCATCAAATCGACCCTAAAAGAGAGGCAGGTATTATTCTTCTCGGCGACTCTTTCCGACCGGACGGAGGAAGTGGCGGCAGAACTCCTCCAAGATCATGAAATCGTCAAGATGGATGCCAATCTCGACAACCCGAAAGTTGACCATATCTACGTATATAATGAGATGCGTGACAAAATCGAATCACTAAGGAGCCTTGCCTATTTCAAAGACATCAAGGCGCTTGTGTTCTTCAATCAGCTGGAGAAACTGTCCGAAGCCGAAGAAAAGCTGAAGTATAAAGGCGTTGAACTCGAAGTTCTCGCAGGGGAATCAAAGAAAATGGAACGGAAACAATCCCTTGACCGCTTCCGGGCAGGCAAGGTGCCGCTTCTTCTTACGACTGATGTAGCGGCACGCGGCCTCGACATCACCGACGTAACCCACGTCATTCACTTTGACTTTCCGACGGACACTAAGCAGTACATCCACCGTTCTGGAAGGACAGGCCGTATGGGAGCCGAAGGAACCGTCATCTCACTCGTTTCCAAACGTGAGCAAAGCTTCGTTGAGAAATTGAGCAGGGAACTGGACCTTCCATTCCAGGAAAAAACCATTCACGGCGGAGGGTTGAAAGATCCCCGCAAATAAGTTGAAGGCCCGTCCCCCGATGTTTTAAAGCACGGGGGGACGGGCATTGTTTATGAACTTTATTCAATCTTCGAATATAACCTCTCCGTCCATAATCGTCATAATCGTTTTAGCCTCAAGGATTTCATCCGGTTCCACCTCGAATAAATTGCGGTCGAGCACGACAAGGTCGGCTTTCTTGCCGGCTTGAATCGTACCCAGCTCGTTCTCGCGGAAATTTCCAAATGCCGGGCTTTTCGTATAATGGATGAGTGCCTCACCAAGGGTTATTTTTTCCTCAGGGTTCCAGCCGCCCTCCGGTGTTCCGTCCTCGTGCTTACGCGTGACAGCCCTGTATACACCGAGCATCGGGTTAAGGTCGACGATCGGAAAATCCGTCCCGAATGCAATCGGGGCATGATGCTGCTGCAGGGAACCAATCGGCCAGGTATACTTGGAGCGCTCCGCACCGAGGCGGTCCACGTAAGCGTGGGTGTCCATCGACCCAGAGGTCATATGTTCAGGCTGAATCGATGCGATTACACCAAGCTTCTTGAATCGATGGAAGTCGCTTGGATGGCATACTTCTATATGTTCGATCGTATGGCGCGAATCGCGTTTCCCATTCACGTTTTCTGCATGTTCGAATAAATCGAGCCCCATGCGGACAGCCCCGTCTCCGCATGCGTGCAGCCTGACCCTGAAGCCTTCCCGGTCTGCATCCTCGATCCATTTTTTGTACTGCTCGACATCATAGATCGTTCCGCCTCTTTTACTCGGGCGGTCAGCATAAGGTTCAAGCAGATAGCCGGTGTACGTAAGGGGGACGCCGTCCAGGAATTGCTTCAACCCGGAGAAATGGAGGCGGTCCGACTGATACTGATCTTTCAAGGCGCTGCTTCTGGCAAGATTTCCGTCCATCACATCAAGAAAATGGATGCGCGTCGTCAGCCTTCCGCGTTCTTCATACTTCCGGTAGAAAGCAGGGTCACCGAGCGTATACCCTGGAAGCGGGAGCATATCCCCAACAGAAGTGATCCCGAAAGAGGCGGTTTTTTTCAGCATATTTTCCATTAACTTTGCCTTCACTTCCTCATTGAACTGAAAGGCCCGTGTCACATACTTCACCGCAGTTTCATATAAAAAACCGGTCGGATCTCCTTTTTCATCCTTTTCGATCCTTCCGAAAGGAGGCTTCGGTGTGTCCCGGCCGATTCCGAGCCTCTTGAGGGCGGCTGTATTCAGCCAGGCACTGTGTGCTTCTTCGTTAAGAAGGATGACGGGGCGGCCGGGGAGGAAGCGGTCCAGTGAATGGCGGGTCGGCAGCTTCTGGCCCGGCCATCGGACGTGATGCCACCCGAAGCCAAGAACCCATTCATCTTCGGGGTGGGCGAGGGCATAATCCGCTGCCATCCTCGCCGTTTCATCTTCCGTCCCGCCATATGTCAGCTGACAGAAGCTTTCAAACATCGCCCCGAGAAAAAAGTGAACATGAAAGTCATGGAATCCCGGCATGACCAGCCGGTTTCCCATGTCGTATACTTTCGTCGAAGCATCAAGATAGCTTTCCAGTTCGGAAGCGGTCCCCGTACCAATGATCCTGTCTTCTTTAAGCGCAACGAACCCCGGGGCAGGGAAGAGGGAGGCACCTGTAAAAACAGCCGCACTTTTAATGATTTTTTGTGCTTTCATTCTGCTCATCCTTTGCAATGATTGTTTCTTTTCATTATACAGAATGCTGAACCAGGAAAAACATCAATGTTTTCAAAAAAGAGGTGATTGAAGGCGGGGGATTGAATAAGGTTAACAGACAAGAGACAAAGGAGTTGATAGGATGGATCACACAAAGAAATTCCCGGTTCTGACAACCCCAAGATTTATGTTGAGGCCGATGGAAGAAGGGGATGCCCCGGACGTGTTTGCTTATTTTTCAAAAGATGAAGTGACGAAGTATTATGATCTTGAAACATTTACGGAAATAAGCCAGGCAGTTGAGATTATTGACCGGTGGAATACGAAATTCCAAATGGGTGAAGGGATCAGATGGGGAATCGCAGATGAAGATTCCGGGAGAATCATCGGAAGCTGCGGATACCATTGCTGGGAGAAGGAACATTTTAAGGCGGAAATCGGCTTCGAAGTGCACCCCGATTACTGGAGAAAGGGAGTCATGTCGGAAGTATTGAAGCCGATTATCCAATATGGATTCGAAACGATGTCCTTGAACCGGATCGAGGCTTTTTATGATCCGGAAAATAGGGCTTCGAAGGAATGTCTTTTTAAAGCGGGCTTCATCTTTGAAGGGATTTTAAGGAAATCAGCATTTGAAAAAGGGGTATTCTGTGATGCGGCAGTCTGCTCGATCTTGAAAGAAGAGTATGTATAAACAATTAAGACGCTGTCTATGTATCTTTCACATAAACAGCGCCTTAATGTAAGTAAATCTTTTTCAATTACACGTTCTATCCTTTCTTACTAATACACATACCAAACATTCAATTAATTTAAATTAATGGTGTTGCATGTTATTTAGTTTATTTTTTTCTTTCGCTGTCTCCCCACATGCCCACATGATGCGAAGATAGTTTTCACGGGCTATCTTCTATATGCAACATGATCCCAGCATGCTTCGCTTACACTCTTCATTGGAATCACCCCAGAATTAAGATTTGTGCGCGTCCCCGCATATCCACACATCTTGAAATCAGTTTTCACGGGCCGATTTCAGTTGCAAGATGTGATGTTGACATGCTTTGCTTTCAGTGCGTCATTGGAATCACGCCTTCCTTAAAGATTGTGTAAATCTTTTGTTAAATACATAGTAGCAAATCCTATTGATTATTTAAATGTTCAGAAAAGTCCATATTTTCCGATTTTGAGCGGATTTTAAATCATAATAGGCATTTATCTTTCTTTATCGCATTCTATCTCATTTTTTGAAACTACACTTGCCTGCGCGTGAGGTAATAGTGTTCAAACCCCATTTCCCGATTGACGAGCAGCTCCATTTCTTCCAGGTGATGTGTTTCAACCACCGGATCATGAGAGGACCAATGCACCTTGTAGACAAAATAAAACGATCTGATTTTCCTGAGTATCACCAAAGAATGCGGGAACAGATCAAACTCTGCCTTTATCGAATTGCGCCGGGTAAAACCCCATTTTGTTATTTTCACGTTCATCACCTATTTGTTACTTACCTTTATTTGACTTGTTTTAATCCTTGGAAGGAGAGTTGAGGATCCCGTTTTTTGAATCCGTTCCTTTTCGCTTAAGGCACTTGCTTTCCGCGGGGAGGAAGTCGAGCCTCCTCGGCATTCCGCCTGTGGGACAGAAAAGCGGAGGCGGCTCGTTCAGCCCCGACAAGCATAAGATGAATGGGCTGTGAAGGCGTTTTTTTGCCTTCACGGACGATTCGCCTTATGCCACCCGCCTCTGACCAAAGCCCTTCCGCTTTTCCATCCGGAGGCGAAGCCGAGGAGGCTCACGGGTCACCCGCGGAAAGCGAAGTCTTCCACGGAAATCGGGCAGCGGTATATATAACCCGATTTATACAAACGTTTGTTTAATATCCACAAACCTTGCAGCGGCGGGCTTAAACGATTTAAACAGTTGTTTAACTCCAATTCCATGAAATCAACGTTTTGACCGGAAAAGTTAAACAAACGTTTGATTAACTTCCAGAAACCGAATGATAACGGCACGTGAACGATTTAAATAGTTGTTTAAGAGAATTGACAGAAATTGATTTTGACGAGAATCGATTGCGGGATGCCGGGGGCGCTTGTTATGATAGAAAGGTTACCTATTTCGGAAATGAACTTTTGCTATAGAGCAAGGAGAATGTGCGTTGAATAAAGTACAGACGAATTATTCGATCTACCCATTTGAGGCCGAGAAGACAGACATCCCCTCAGCCTCATTACATAAAGGACAAACGTCAAGGGAATTGGTTGCTTCAGATGAGGAGGATGCATTCTTTTTCAGGAAAATAGAAGAGGCGGGCATTCTTTTGAATGAAGCGCAGATAGCAGCGGTGCGTCATGGGAGCGGTCCGTGCCTGACACTTGCCGGTGCCGGGACAGGGAAGACGACGGTCCTTGTATGCCGCGCAGGATATTTAATGAATGTGAAGGGCATCATGCCGCAGAACATCCTGCTTGTCACGTTCACGAAAAAAGCGGCCGAGGAAATGAAGCAGCGCATCAACTCTCTTCCGGGAATAGAAGGAAGGGGACGCAGTATCCAGGCCAGCACCTTCCATGCTCTGTTCCTCTACTTGCTGCGGTCGAGGCATTACACCCAGGAAATCATAGGGAATGACCGCTACAAGCAAATCATCCTGAAGCAGCTCCAGCGTGAAATGAACATCTACAATCCATATGATGCCGAAACACTGCTTGCAAAGCTTTCGCACTATAAATTAAATAAAATAAACATAAAAGAAATGCCGCACTCTTCAAAGTCGGACAAAGAAATCCGCGACATCCTGATTCGTTACGAAGAATGGAAGCGCAGGAATCACAAGATGGACTTCGATGATATCCTGACCGAAGCATACGATCTGCTCGACATGAACCCGAATCTTCTGCAAAGCTTGCAGCACCGCTTTCAGTATGTCATGGTCGATGAGTTCCAGGATACGAATCTCATACAATATGAATTAATCAAGATGATCGCGGCCCATGGAAACCTGTTTGTGGTCGGTGATGACGACCAGACGATCTATTCCTTCAACGGGGCACGGAACGAGTTCATCCTCGACTTTGACGATGAGTTCCCCGAAGCGCGGATCGTCACGCTGAAAGAAAATTACCGTTCCGACGCCTGCATTATCGGGCTGGGGAATGAGGTCATCGACCGCAATGTCCACAGGCGGAATAAGAGATTGATCGCCACGAAAGAAGTAAATGAGAAGCCCCTTTACGCAAGGCCGTCGACTGCAGATGAAGAAGCGCTCTGGGTCACAGAAGAGATTGAAAGACTGGTAGGTGGCGGCTATTCATACCGTGACATTACCATCCTGCACAGGACGATGAGCAGCGGACGGGCGGTCTTCGAGCAGCTTCTGATGAAGGAAATCCCGTTTCAGCCATACAATCAGAAAGACTCTCTATTTTATGAAAATTGGACGGTCAAACCTGTCGTCGACTACTTGAGATTATGCATCGTGCCGCGCAATTTTGATGCGATCGGAAACATCCTCCCGACCATGTTCATCAGAAGGGAACAGGGGATGGCCCATATTTTACAGGAAGACAGCCAAGCAAGGAAAAAATATCCGCTCATCCACCTGACAACCATGAACGGACTGAAGCCTTTTCAGGTGAAAAATATACAATCACGGATGAAGTTCATCAAATCCCTTCAGGAGGATTCACCCGAGACGGCCATCAAGAAAATCCGCAAAGAATTTTATCATCAGTACCTTGATGCCCAGGAATCGCATGTCGTAACGGAGCAGAAGGAACTGATCAAAGAAATGCTGACGGAACTCGAAGGATCGGCAAAGAGATTTGAAACGATATCGAGTTTCATCACCTTCATCGATGAAATGAAAGCGAAGTACGAAGACGTGTATCAGAACAAAAACCGCGAGACAGACAGCGTGTCCCTCATGACGATTCATCGTTCGAAAGGTCTTGAATTCCCGGTTGTCTTCCTCATCGGCGCGATCGAAGGCAATCTTCCGCACAGCTCCGCTTTGAATGCAGGGAAACTTGAAGACAAGATTTACAAGGAATCTGCCCATAAAGAGAAAGGGGCGCTGGAAGAAGAAAGAAGGCTCGCCTATGTGGCGATCACCCGGGCCAAAGAGAAGCTCTTCATCTCATCCCCGGCCTACTATCAGGGAGAGGCCCGGAAGAGTTCACGCTTCATCAGTGACATCTTCAGCAAAGAACCTTATAAGGATGAAGTGAAAAGCGAAAAATCCCGTGAAAAACGGACCGGCAGGCTGCACCGAGTCAAAGCCTGGCTCTGTACGAAAGGAACCTGCATCGCCTGGCAAAGACGTGAAGCCGGTGAAACGGAAGCGGACGAAAAGAAGTGCCCGATGTGCTCAAGCCCGATGAAGCTTGGAGAGAAGGAAGTATACAGTTAAAGATGAGCCCCCTGCCCTTGATGCAGGGGCTTTTTGTAAGTTGAAAATAAATTTGCAGAAGTTGAAAATAAATTTGCAGAAGTTGAAAATTAACCTCTACAACTTGAAAATAAAAGTATTAAAGTTGAAAAATAAACGCCTTCAGCCTGAAAATAAAGCGTTCAAAGTTGAAAATAACCTCTCCGGGGCTTCCAAGGATGCAATAAAAACGGCGTTTCCACCGGAAGAAACCCTCTTCCAATGAAAACGCCGTTTTTATTGCGAAAAATGGTCATGATCCTTATGCTCGTCAATCCGCTTCGAATCATTCGAGTCCAGGGCTTGTCTTAAGAAATAGATGAGGACGCCCAAAATCATGCCAAGGAACACTATGAATCCCACTGTCGTCAATATACCCATTCATCTTCCTCCTTCCGCCTTATCAGTTATGACAAATTTTCCAGGATTTTAAACCTTTATACGTTCAGTCTATGAACATTGTGTGGAATTTATATCTGTCGGGGGGAAGTGAGGTGAGGTTTTTTTCAGGGATTGGGCCGGGGGTGCTGGAGGGTGGAGTGTACCAGGTGCATTTGTGATTGATTGTACCTGGTACAGGGATGCCCGATGGTACCAGGTACAGAACCACCGGTTGTACCAGGTACAAAGAAGGGTGGTTGTACCTGGTACAGTGGGAAGGTACAAGGGGGATTGAGCCAGGCTCAAATCCACGGAAACGAGCCTGGCTCAAAACCGCCGATTTGAGCCAGGCACCACCACCGAGGAACGTCGCTCAACCGGTGCCTGGCACAATAAGGTCAAATTGTGCCAGGCAAGGAGATCGCCAATTGAGCCAGGCACCACCCCGCCTGATTGTTCCTGGCACAATCCACTATGCAATACCAACCCCCACAAAAAAGAAGCAGCCAAAAAGCTGCTTCCAACAAACAGAGTTATTTTGCTTCCCGGTCAATCAAAACCGCACGGACCGGGGAGCCGTCCCCGTCCCTGAGGGCGAGCGGCATGGCATAAAGTTCATAATACCCGGGCTCCACATCTTTCAGCACGATGCCTTCAAGGATCAATATATCATTCTCGGCCAGTGCATGATGGGCTTCCATCTCCTTGCTGTCCAGCTCATCCACCGAAGGGAGATCGACCCCTATGAGGTGGATGCCTTTCTCGTTTAAAAAAGGTGCCAGTTCCGGCTGGATCGGAGGGATGGATTCAGGGAAAGCATTGAGATCCTTCCATGCCCCTGTTTTGAAAAGTACTTTTTTCACACCGCTTAAGTCAATTCCTGAAAGGTGTTCGGGACCAATGCTCCCGGCATTTTCAGCAGTTACGACGACGGCCGGCCCGATATAGCGGTCCAGCGGCAGGTCCAATATTCGCTTGCCGTCATTCTTGAAATGAAACGGGGCATCCACGTGGGTTCCGGTATGGGCGCTCATGGTGAGCTGTCCGACATTGACCGACCCCGTATCTTCCATTGCCCAATTGAGGGAAAAGGAAAAGGAGGTGTCGCCCGGCCATACTGGTATATCATTGTGCATCGGCTGTGTAATATCGATGATTTTCATAATGACCTCCTTATGCTACAACGTCACGGACGTTTTCAAATTGTTTATATTCTTCGTTCGCCATGATTTTCTTCAAAATCTGGACGGTGTTCCAAACGTCTTCATAAGACGAGTACAGAGCCACCGGAGCGAGGCGGATATTATTGGGCGCACGGAAGTCGGGCGTCACTTTATTGGCTTTCAGTGCCTTGCAGATCCTGGCTGCTTCATCGTGATGAAGGCTTATATGGCCACCGCGCCTTTCATCTTCCTGCGGATTGCAGATGGTGAACCCGTATCCATTAAGTTCCTGATTCACAAGATCCATCATGAATCTTGTCAGGGTGAGGGATTTTTTTCGCAGTTCCCCGATTCCCGCTTCCTTAAAAAGTTCAAGCGATCCCAGTAAAGGCGCACTGCTCAAAATATGAGGTGTCCCGATTTGGAATGCCCCTGCGGATTCAGCGGGGGTCAGGACATGCTCCATATCGAACTGCTTGTCTTTTTTTGAACCGAACCAGCCCGCAAGACCCGGTTTCTTCCCAAAATGACGCTCATGGACAAATAATCCTCCGACTCCGCCCGGCCCGCTGTTCAGGTATTTATAGTTGCACCAGACCGCAAAATCCACGCCGTCTTCATGAAGCTGATGAGGAAGGGCGCCGATTGAATGGGCCAGGTCGAATCCGATGATGATTCCGCGCTTATGGGCTTCCGCCGTCAACCGTTTCATATCCAGGAGCTGTCCGCTGCGGTATAAAACGGAAGGGAGGATGATCAGGGCGATGTCGTCTGTCATGGCCGCGATGATATCCTTTTCCTCCAGCGTATATCCATCCCGGCTTTTCACCTGCACGAGATGCTCCTCGTGGCTGTACCCCTTTAACTCCAGCTGACTCTGGATCGCGTAAATGTCTGAAGGGAAAGTCAATTCATCGCCAAGGATCTTAGTCCGGTTCCCCTCAGGCTCATAAAAAGTCGCGATCAGCTGATGAAGATTTGTCGTAATCGATCCCGTAACGATGACTTCTTCGGGTTTGGCACCGGCCAGGGGAGCCGTTTTCGCACCGAGTCTTTCAGAATAATAGTACCAGGGCTCCTCCCCGTTCATCCAGCCGTCGATCCCGTGATCCTTCCAATCCTGGAGGGATGTGTGAAGCGCTTTCTCCGCACGCTTCGATAACAGGCCGAGGGAGTTGCCGTCCATATATAAGTGGCCTTCTTTTATGTAAAATTCGTCTTTGAAACGAGCGAGAGTGTCGCTCTTATCAAGTTCCTTTGCATAATCGAGTGTAAGCTTCTGTGACATCCTGATCCCGCCTTTTATAGATTTCTTCTTTATATAGAATGATAATCCAAATGGTCTGAATAGTAAAATATTTCAAAATCGGACTTTAAAACAATAGAGGATGGGACAAAACGTAAAATCCCATGTCTAAAGGCGAACATTTCAGTGTGGACTCTTAACAACGCTAATGATTTCCGTGCAAGACTTCGCTTTCCGCGGGTAGCCCGTGATCCTCCTCGGCAAGCCTCTTGGGTCTCGCTTGTCCAGCTGCAGGGCTTAGAGGCACATGTCATAAGTCAAACCGACCAAGAAGGCAAAGAACGCCTTCGTGGACGATTCGCCTTATGCCACCCGCCTCTGAGCAAAGCCCTTCCGCTTTTCTCATAAGCACCTCTTCCCGCAGGAGTCTTCGTCTTCCACTCCAATCAACCGCTAAATGGACTAAAACCAAAATGTACAAAGAAACCCGAACTAATTTGCCTCAACTCATGCAAACTAGTTCGGGTTTTACTTAGACTACATCCTTTTTGTCCCAGCCGCACTCACTGCTTATATCCTTTTTAACGATATCGCCTTCCTCATCTTCTTCAACGCTTCCTGTCCGGTCGCTTCACGCCTCATCATGATGTTCACATACAACGTATCAATCAGCGTCAGCTGCGCGATCCGTGAGGAAAGGGCCTCTGAACGGTAGTCCGTTTCCTCTGATACGGTGTAGAGGGGGATGTCGACACCCTGACTTAAAGGGGATTTGGCGAAGTTTGTGATGCAGATGGTCTTTGCCCCCGTTTCCTTCGCAACTTCCAATGTTTGAAGGATATCCTTCGTTGACCCGCTGTGGGAAATGAAGACGGCACAATCCTTTTTGGTCATCTGCGAAGCAGTCATCAGCTGGATGTGACTGTCGGAAGTTGCCCGTACGCGAAGTCCTGTCCGGATCAGCTTGTGATAGGCATCCAGAGCAATGACGCCCGATCCGCCGCTTCCGAAAAACTCGATTGATTCAGCTCCGGTTAACGTGTCCACTGCTTCCTGAAGCCGGCTTTCATCAATCACCATCAAGGTGTCTTCAATTGTTTTGATGTTGGACCTGAATACTTTTGATGCGATCGTTTGAGGAGTGTCTCCCTCATCCACCCGTTCATGGATATCTTTCAATCCTGTTACGATTTCGGAGGCAAGTGCTATTTTCATAGCCTGATAGCCTTTGAAACCGATACGTTTGCAGAAGCGGAAGACTGTAGAATCAGCCACGCCCAGATCTTCGGCCAGGCTGTTAATGGTTGAATGAATGATATGGGTGGGGTTTTCCAATATATAATCGGCAATCTTTTTTTCCGTATCACTGAAATGCGGGTAGTGAGAACGGATGCTTGCCAGACAATGCTGGTGTTCTTTCATCATGGGGCAACACTCCTGTAAGGGTTTTCATGATTTTATTATACTAAAATATAAGAAAAAGAAAAATATTTTTTGGAAACGGTTGCAATTAGAAAAATATTTTTTATAATAGAGATACAAAGAAAAAATAATTTTTCTGATTTCAAGCTTGTCGAGAAAATATTTTCTCAGATAAACAGTTTGAGAGGCCAGCATACATAACGTGTTTTGTAAACGCTTAAGTGTGTCGCTTGAAATCAGAAGATACGTATCATAAAAAAAGAAGGGCAGGGGTTCAATATGTCAGATCAAATGCTGATACTGGTTGCGTTGGCAGGAATTTTTCTTCTATTATTTTTAGTTATTAAGACAAAGCTTCATGCTTTTGTTGCGCTGCTTCTTGTAAGTTTAATCGTCGGGATTGCAGCGGGAATGCCTCTAGGTGAGGTAGTCACCTCGATTCAGAACGGAATGGGGGGGACGCTCGGGTTCGTCGCTGTCGTTGTTGGGCTTGGTGCGATGTTCGGGCGTATGCTTGAAGTTTCAGGAGGGGCAGAACGTCTTGCCCAGACACTGATCAATAAATTCGGTGAAGATAAAGCTCAGTGGTCACTCGGGATTACAGGATTCCTGGTTGCGATCCCCGTATTCTTCGATGTCGGTTTCATCATTCTTGTGCCGATCGTCTACGGGCTTGCAAAGAAAACCGGAAAATCATTATTGTACTATGGTATTCCACTGCTGGCGGGTCTTGCCGTCACACACAGTTTCATTCCGCCGACA
Source organism: Bacillus sp. BKU_1 (assembly GCA_051294195.1). Lineage (GTDB taxonomy): Bacteria > Bacillota > Bacilli > Bacillales > Bacillaceae_B > Rossellomorea. The sequence continues at coordinate 2,243,129 of CP193985.1, forward strand.
CCTGGTCCGATTGCAGTTGCAGACCTGATCGGTGCGGATCTAGGCTGGGTTATCCTTTTCGGGGTAATCGCCGGGATCCCTTCCATGATTATTGCAGGACCACTTTTCGCAAAATATATTTCGAAAAAAATTCATGCTGTCGTGCCTGATTATATGCAAATGGAAGAAATTAAATATGATAAGGAGCTTCCGAGCTTCGGTTTGATTGCTTCTTTGATTTCCATACCACTCGTATTGATTCTTTTGAATACGCTGTCAGGAGTCCTGTTGGACGAAGGCAACACCCTGCGTTCAATCTTGACATTCCTTGGACATCCGTTCGTGGCACTGACAATCGCTACCATCCTTACATTCATCCTTCTTGGAACAAAGCGCGGCTACACAAGGGATGAAGTGCAGGAAATCGCGACGAAAGCGCTTGAGCCTGCGGGGATCATCATCCTTGTAACAGGTGCCGGAGGAGTTTTCAAACAAGTCTTGATCGATTCCGGTGTTGGTGAAGTCCTTGGTGAAATGATGGCGGGGTCAAGCCTTCCGCCGATCGCCCTGGCATTCCTGATCGCGATGGTCGTGCGTGTCGCCCAAGGTTCTGCGACAGTGTCGATGGTTACCGCGGCAGGTCTGATGAGCCCGCTGATTTCTACATTGGGCATGGAAGGCCCGGTACTGGGATTGATGGTAATTGCCATTGCATCCGGTGCAACTGTATTCTCACACGTCAATGACAGCGGGTTCTGGCTGGTCAACCGTTACTTCGGACTGGATGTTAAAGATACGTTGAAATCCTGGACCGTGATGGAAACACTCATTGGTTTCGTCGGATTCGCGGTGGTGTTCATACTGGGTATTTTTATCGCATAAAGGTTTTATACTAATGGTAATGAAGGAAAAGGAAGGGCTTTCAGGCTTCTTCCTTTTCTCTGTTTACTATCATAACGGGTGACTTTTAGCTGACCCCGTTTTATACTTGTCACAGCAATGGTTACAGGAGGAATGAACATGGCACAGATGATTGGTGTAGATATCGGAACAACAAGTACGAAAGCGGTACTTTTTAATGAAAAAGGAGAAGCGCTCTGCCGGCATGGAGTGGAATATCCTTTACATACACCTGCACCGGGAACGGCTGAGCAGGACCCTGAAGAAATCTTCCGCGCGGTCATAAAAGCAATCAGGGAAGTGGCGGTAAAGGCGGAAGAAAAGGTTTCGTTTGTATCATTCAGTTCGGCGATGCACAGCTTGATCCTGGTCGATGAAAACGGGCAGCCGCTCACGGGATCGATCACATGGGCAGATAACCGCAGTGCTGAATGGGCAGTCAAAATCAAGAAGGAACACAATGGAATGGACATCTACCGCAGGACGGGCACACCGATCCACCCGATGTCGCCCCTTGTGAAACTGGCCTGGCTCAAAGCGGAGCATAATGAATTATTTACGAAAGCAGCTAAATATATTTCCATAAAAGAATTTGTATTCCACCGTTTCTTCGGTGAATATGTGGTCGATTATTCCATCGCGTCTGCAACGGGGATGTTCAATCTGGAAAATCTCTCCTGGGATGAAGAAGCGTTAAATACAGCAGGCGTCACAGGCGACCAGTTATCAAAACCCGTTCCAACAACCGAAAGTCTGACAGGCTTGAAAGAGGAATATACAGAAATGCTCGGACTGCCGGCAGACACACCTTTTGTTGTCGGCGCAAGCGACGGCGTCCTGTCAAATCTCGGGGTGAATGCCATCGAACCGGGTGTCGTGGCAGTGACGATCGGTACGAGCGGAGCCATCCGCGCCGTCACCGACAGGCCTGTGACCGATCCGAAAGGACGGATCTTCTGCTATGCGTTGACGGATAAGCACTGGGTCATCGGAGGACCGGTCAATAACGGCGGCATGATCTTCAGATGGGTACGCGATGAACTCGCCTCTGCAGAAGTGGAAGTCGCCAAGCGGATCGGGAAAGATCCTTATGAAGTGCTCACAGATATCGCAGAAAAAGTCGAGCCGGGATCTGAAGGGCTGCTCTTTCACCCGTATATGGCAGGGGAAAGGGCACCACTGTGGAATGCAAAAGCCCGCGGATCATTCTTCGGCCTCGGCATGCACCACAAAAAAGAGCATATGATCCGTGCGGTGCTTGAAGGGATCGTCATGAATCTGTACAGCGTGCTGCTTGCCCTCGAGGAACTGATCGGTTCCCCGACCCGCGTACAGGCAACGGGAGGATTCGCACGCTCAGAGCTGTGGCGCCAGATGCTTGCGGATATCTTCGATCAGGAAGTCGAAGTACCGGAAAGCTTTGAAAGCTCTTGTCTTGGAGCGGTTGTCCTCGGCATGTACGGGCAGGGGACCCTTGACTCGCTTGAAGAAGTCAAATCGATGGTCGGCTCCGTCCACTCCCATCAGCCAGACGAAAAAGCAACCGAAGCCTACCGCAAACTGATGCCCATCTTCATCCGCCTGCCGCGTCTTTTGGAAAGTGAATACGAAGAAATCAGTGCATACCAGGAGAAAAGCCGGCTGTAGAGCCGGTTTTTTCATTTTTTATGATCAATTTAATCTTGCGGCTGACAGAATATATTATCAGGAAACTTTTTAGTAGACCCGTTATTTAGAATAATTCTTAAAAGATCATATTTTTCTAAAATGGATCATAAATCCTCAGAATGGAACGTATTTTTTCAGAATGGATTATAAATTCCTAAAATGGATCGTATTTTTCTGGAATGGATCATAAATCTCCAAAATGGATCAAAATCCCGCCCCAACCGCCAAATTACCGCCATTCACCATACTCATAAAGTCGAGTGAGAATCCTATTTGCCCAAATCATCCTTTTTCTTTACTAACTGGAGACATTTTTGACCAAAAAGGACCAGCCTCAAGGCTACTCCAACACATTAGCCAACTTTCACCCAATTCATGTATAATGAAATGGACAAACAAACAATCATTAGCGATTAATTTTATAGACTGAAAGAGAGTGAAACAGAATGGGACGTAAGTGGAATAATATTAAAGAAAAGAAAGCGTCAAAAGATGCGAATACCAGCCGCATTTATGCGAAGTTCGGACGTGAAATCTATGTAGCGGCAAAATCCGGCGAGCCGGATCCAGACCTGAATCAGAATTTGAAATTCGTGCTTGAGCGTGCGAAAACGTATAATGTTCCAAAACATATCATTGACCGTGCCATTGAAAAGGCTAAGGGCGGTTCCGAGGAGAATTATGATGAACTGCGCTACGAAGGCTTCGGACCGAATGGCTCGATGGTCATCGTTGATGCACTGACAAATAACGTTAACCGTACAGCTTCTGAAGTGCGTGCAGCTTTCGGTAAAAACGGCGGTAACATGGGTGTCAGCGGCTCGGTTGCGTATATGTTCGATGCAACAGCTGTCATCGGTGTTGAAGGGAAAACGGAAGAAGAGGTCCTTGAAATTCTGATGGAGGCCGACGTTGATGCCCGTGACATCATCGAAGAAGATGAAGCCGTCATCGTTTATGCAGAGCCGGATCAATTCCATGCTGTGCAGGAAGCATTCAAAGGTGCAGGAGTGGACGAGTTCACGGTTGCCGAACTGACGATGCTGGCACAAAATGATGTGGAGCTCCCTGAAGATGCTCAGGCACAATTCGAAAAAATGATCGATGCCATTGAAGACCTGGAAGATGTACAGCAGGTCTATCATAATGTCGATCTGTGAGAGTAACAATTTGGAGCGTATTCCTAACGGAGTACGCTTTTTCTTTTGGACCGGGCGCGCCAGGAAACAAGCCTGCATGAATTAGAGCGGCAGAACTCATACTAAACCATGGAGGTGGTACAGATGGATAAAGAAAAAGAAAATGCCGAATTGAATTTTGACACACCCATCAATCCGGATTATCAAAGTTTTATGCCGGAGAAGGATGGGCGTTATACTTCGGTAGAATTCAAGGAAGCCTTCCACGGGGAATCAGTCAATGAACTTCGGGCGATTGAGGAAGGGAATATCTATTTTGCCGGTAAAGAGATCGGCCAGCAAAACGAAAATGGATAAGGGGGGATTGGTGATGAATACAGAAAATTATCCGGTAGCTAAGCTTTCAGATGAAACTCTGAACAAACTGCAGCACATCGAAAGCGAATTGCGCAGCCGGACCGATGAGGATATTGTGCTGATTGCCTATACAAAAGAGAAGGAAGTTCACTAGAAAGGAGGCAGTGGAAGTGGATAAAGGAAAAAAAGAACTGCCTGACTTCAAAGAGCTGGATGACCGGCTGATTGCGGAGCCTTCACAAGGCCCTTTTTTTGAAATCAAGACGAATCTTGATACCCCTGTCACCGAAGACAATCCATACATCTCATCAGAAACAAGCAATGAAGAAATAGAGAAGATTAAACGGTTTTTCGATGAGGATGTTTACTGATGACAGGCCTGGTCTTTTCGGGATCAGGTCTTTTTTATTGGACTTTTCCGTGCCGGGCAATCAGATGGTCGAACGGACAATTTTTTTCAAAAGCCGTCCTTATTGTTACAATTGATAACTAAGAGGTGATATTTTGAAAGTATTGATCATTATTTCACATCCCAGAACAAATTCATTGACGTTCTCGATTGCCAAGCATTTTCAGGAAGGTTTGCAGGAACAGGGGCACAAAGCAACAGTATTGGATCTCTACCGGGAGGAATTCGATCCGGTACTCAAGGATAAAGATGAGCCCGGATGGGGGAATCCTGTTAAGACGCGGGCGACTCATGTGGTCGAAAGCGAGAGGAAAAGGCTGAAACGCTATGATGCCTATGTATTTATATTTCCGATATGGTGGGGTGGTTTACCGGCCATTTTAAAAGGGTATATAGATAGAGTCTTCTTCTACCCTTCTCCTTCTAAATTCCGTGCTGACAAAGTACTCTGGCTGGGACTGGCCGGCGATACCGAGCAGGAATTTACTTCAGGCGGACATGATACCGCTCTAAAACACCAATTAATTCATGGTATTTCTAAAAAAATGGGCACAATGAGTTCAGAAACAAAATTCTTTTTTGACACGCTGGACGAGGAAAAAAAATTCGATTATGAAAAAACTATGGAAGAAGCCTATCAACTCGGTCTTTCTTTTTGAAAAACAGGAAAAATGTCACGGTCTGCTTGAAATAAATTTAAATAATTTTTAATGAATAAATATTGAGTAATGCTTTATATTTTTGTTTAATATGGATAATTAATGTATAATTATTCATAGATCTCCTCGTTTTTTTATTGCCGGACTTTTATTTTTTCTGTGTTATGTTATGATAATTCTTGTGTCTACATCGGAGAAGGTTATTGCAGAAGAGATTTATGGTGTATAAAAAATACAAAAATATGTATAAGGAGGTTGTTGCTGCGTGGGAGAACAATTGACCTTGGCAACCTGGTTATGGCTGACCATACCGATGCCGCTATTGATTCTTTTATCGATCATTACATTTTTTACAGAAAAAACAAAGGAGTAGATAACAGACTATGGATATCAATGTAGAAACGTTAACGTCGATTATTATTTATTTAGTGGGTATGTTAATCATTGGTTACTTAGCTGCTAAATTAACAAGTAACTTATCAGACTATGTATTGGGAGGAAGACGTCTGGGCGCGGGAGTTGCAGCGCTGAGTGCGGGATCCTCGGACATGAGCGGCTGGTTGATGCTGGGTCTTCCGGGTGCGGTATACGCAAGCGGAATGGGTTCCATCTGGCTGGCAATCGGACTGGCTGTAGGTGCTTACCTGAACTGGCAATTCGTTGCGAAACCTTTCAGGGTTTATACGGAAGTAGCAAACGATTCGATCACCGTTCCAGATTTCTTTGAAAATCGTTTCCACGATAAAAGCAAAATACTTCGAGTGTTTTCTGCAATAATCATTCTCATTTTCTTCACCTTTTACACATCATCCAGTTTAGTCGGTGGAGCAATCTTATTAGAGCAATCATTTAACATGGACTACCGTTTGGCGCTTTGGGTAGGTGCTGCAGTCATCCTGTCCTACACATTCTTCGGCGGATTCCTGGCAGCGAGCTGGACGGATTTCATCCAGGGGATCCTGATGTTCCTTGCATTGATCATCATCCCGGTTGTTGCAATCAATGAGCTCGGCGGCTGGAATGAAACAGTAAGTGCTGTCGGAGCCATCGATACTTCTTATCTTAATATCTACACAGGCGCTACCTTTGTAGGTGTCATTTCACTGTTGGCATGGGGACTTGGATACTTTGGACAGCCTCATATCATCGTGCGCTTTATGGGTATCAAATCCACAAGGGAAATTCCAAAAGCACGCCTGATCGGTATGGTATGGATGATCGTTTCCCTGTTTGGTGCAATCTTCGTCGGATTCTCTGGTATCGCATACTTTGCTGATTCACCGCTTGAGAATTCAGAAACAGTGTTCATCATGTTCTCCCAGGTGCTGTTCAACCCATGGGTAGCCGGATTCTTACTGGCAGCAATCCTTTCTGCCATCATGAGCACAGTCGATTCACAGCTGCTTGTATCTTCAAGTGCACTGGCTCAGGACTTCTATTCTGCGATCTTCCGAAAAGATGCCAGCCAGAAAGAAGAAGTTCTTGTCGGCCGTATTTCAGTGGTTGTCATTGCGATCATCGCCATTTTCCTTGGATATGATCGTGACAGTAAAGTATTGGAGCTTGTAAGTTATGCATGGGCAGGATTTGGTGCCGCATTCGGTCCGGTTGTCATCTTCAGCTTGTTCTGGAAACGCATGACACGTAATGGTGCGCTTGCAGGTATGCTGACTGGTGCAGCAACCGTCATCATCTGGAAACAGCTGAGCGGTGGACTGTTCGACGTCTATGAATTACTTCCGGGATTCATCTTTGCATCGATTGCAATCATGATCTTCAGTTTTGTAGGCAATGGCCCATCAAAAGAAGTACAGGAAGAATTCGATACAGTGAAAGCCCGTTTAAGAGATTAAACAGTATGAAAGAAGGCCCGATACTCAGGTATCGGGCTTTTTTTTGTTTTAGAAATATAGTACATAAATAACCAATACCAGTACAATGCGGTAGACCGCAAACGGAATCAATTTAACTTTGTTGATCAGTTTCAAAAAGAATTTAATCGAAACAAGCGCGAAAATAAACGCGGAGATGAACCCGGCAGCCATGAACGGAAGGGAATCAATTGTAAAGTACTGCCAGTTCTTTGCGAGTGAAAGCACGCTTGCCCCGAGCATGATCGGCACGGCCATGATGAAGGTGAAATCTGCTGCCGTCCTGTGATTCATGCCGAGGAGCACCCCGCCCGATATCGTCGACCCTGACCGTGAAAATCCCGGCCAAAGTGCGAGGCATTGGAAGAGTCCTACGATCAATGCCTGTTTGTGAGTGATCCTGTCGACCGTTTCAACCTTTACGGTGCTGTATTTCGAACTGAACACATCGGCAGCGATCATGAATATCGCGCCGATGAATAAACCGTTCAGGACCGTCTCAATTGAAAATAAATATTCATCGATCATGTCTTCGAGCAGGACACCCAGCACACCTGCCGGAAGCAGCCCGACAATGACATGGGACAGTTTTAATTTAGGGCCTGCAGATTCAACCGCTGTTCTCCGGGACGTGAAGTCCATCATATCCTTGAACCGTTCCCGGAAGATGACGACCACTGCCAATATCGAGCCGAGCTGGATGACTACCTTGAATGTATTGGCCGGGTACTTACCCAGAAATTCCTTTGACTGCAGCCAAAGGTCATCCACAATGATCATATGTCCTGTCGATGAGATGGGAGCGAATTCCGTCAGACCTTCGACCAGCCCTAAAATGATTGCTTTTAATAATGTGTATAGATCCATTGTTGTTCTCCATTCTGTAAAAAGTCTTCTCCTGTCATAAACCAAAGTGGTTTATAAAAAACATACAGCCCGCGGCGATCAGAGCCCGAATATCTTTGCAATCTTATCCCCGTTCATCAACTGCGACGCAGGGATATCGGGAAAAATGGAATCAAGGCTTTCTCCCATTAAAATGGAAGATAAATAAATTGCGCCTAAGAAAGCAGTCAGCCCTGCAAGGCAGGTAAGGATGCAAATAATCGTCTCTTTACTATAATTGTTTTCTCTCAATGAAACTCTCTCCTATACTCAGAATTTGATTTTTAAGGCAATGCAAACAGACCTCAGAAATGACTGAAGTTAAAAATAAATCATCTATTCATTTGAGTATGAGATTTAAATCGAGAGATAATTCGAACAGTGCATGACCATATGGAGGAATCCGCCGGAATCAGGCGAAATGACCATCGCAAAGAAGTTCACATTGGAAAGTGAAGGGAGGATGGCTTGTTTGAAAGGTATGGAAGGCTTCTGGGGCAGCAAAATGTCAGGAAGCTGCGGCAAAGATGACACCGATGAAAGAATCACATCGACTCCTGTAATATAGGAGTTATCGGTTATGCTCTGCTCATCGTCCGTGATCAATACATAGCGGTCTGCATCCTGCATGGGAAAGAAAAACACGATTGTGCTTAACAGAAACAATAGAGCAAACTTCTTCACCTTCAAAACCTCCTTTTCAAACAAGACTAAATCTATTATAACTGCTTTTTTCGAAGTGTCTAGAAAATGATGGGGATTTCTTTTAGTATGAGGATAAAGATTCTATTAAAATAGGAAATTAAAAGGAGGCGCTGCACGGATGAAATCTGAGGGGTGATTCAGGGGGAGGGGGTACAGCGAAAGTTTTGTTAAAGTCATGTCGGATATCACTGCTGATATCCATGATGAGGATTCAGACTTTCAGGTGCAGGTGCTGCAGGGATTCGATGATGCCTGTCAGGCCTGTCCGCACAGGGGGCGGACCGCATGTATGAAGAGTGAGGACTCAAACGGACACGTCCTGTCAATGGAAGGGAAAGTGATCAGCCATTTAGCAGCGACCCGAAACAATCAAAAAAACCGGGTATCTACCCGGCCCGCGTTTAAAGCTCGTAATACTCCCTGATCTTCTCCACCAATCCACGCAGCGAAGGATAGCCTTCTATATTGATGACCATTCCCTTGATGACGACCGGCCGCGTTTCTTCTTTCAAAATCTCTTCTTTAATCACTTCAAGTGAGACGAGTCCGGTTTCGTCCTCGACACTCTGAAGGTGTTCGTCGATCATCCTGATAAGCACTCCTTCATTTATCGGCCCTGCTTCCGCCGACTGCAGAAGGGGAGCCAGTTTTTCGGAGGACAGGACAGGTTGTTCTCCACTTCCGAGGAGGCCGTGAACCAGGTCGTCCACACGTTTCAGAATGAATTCCGACAAGTAGCGGAAATCCATTTCGATTTTATCGAGCATGACGACTTCAAGATAAGATTTAAGAATGCCCTGGATGATCAGTGACAGGTCCCAAAAGTATGGTTCGATTTCATTTCCGTAGATGGCGGTCAGCCGGCGTTTATAAAACTCATACGTGTGCACTTTCATTTGATGAAGCAGGGCATGGATGTCTTCGTTGAACGGCATCGCGTTTTCCCTGATCTGCATGATGATAAATTCTTTATGTTTCCAGACTTCCACAAGCTGAAACTCCAGCTGCTTGCGGAATTTTTCGTATGGAACCAGGTCTTCGTGTTCGATAAGATCCACCTGGTCCCTGATCATTTCGAAATAATATTTCATGATTGCCAGCAGAAGGGCTTCCTTCGATTTGAAATATAAGTAAAATGCCCCCTTGGAAATATCGCACTCATTCACGATTTCCTGGACTGAGGTGGCATTGAAGCCTTTGCTGGCGAATAGCTTTATGGATGTTTCGATAATTAACTTTTCTTTTTCCTTCATGCTTTTCTCTCCCCGGTAAACTCCTTATTTATATTATGACCGATTGGTCAGTAAAAATAAACCTTTATTTTCTAACAAGTATTGACTATTGACTGTACGGTCAGTTATATTAGTCTATGTTATGACTAGTCAGTCAGAAAGAGAAGGGATGAATACAGAGTGAACAGTATAATCAATTTTGTACTTAAGAATAAGTTTGCTGTTTGGCTGATGACCATCATCGTCATCGTGGCAGGCTTATATTCAGGTTTTAATATGAAGCTTGAAACACTTCCGAATATCAATGTTCCGGTTGTCAGTGTGACAACTGTCTATCCAGGCGCAGCGCCTGAAGATGTGGCAGATAAAGTTTCTGAACCGATTGAAAAACGTGTGGAAAACCTGGACGGTGTGAATGTGGTGAGTTCCTCATCTTTCCAAAATGCATCTTCCGTCCAAATTGAATACAAATTTTCAAAAGATATGGATGAAGCGAAAACCGAAGTGGAGGAAGCTTTATCTGAAGTTTCATTCCCGGATGGTGTTCAAGAGCCTGATGTGACAAGAATCAGCATGAACGCATTCCCGGTCATCGCATTGAGTGTGGCAAATGAAGATCAGTCACTTGCCCAGTTGACTTCTACTGTCGAAGAGACCATCATCCCGGGCCTCGAAGGTCTTGACGGGGTCGCTTCTGTCCAGGTTTCCGGTCAGGAAATACAGGAAGCCAATCTTGTTTTCGACCAGGAGAAGATTGCTGAATACGGCCTTGATGAAGAAACGGTCAAGAATATGATCAAGGGATCCGATGTGACTGCGCCCCTCGGTCTATACACATTCGGTGATACCCAGAAATCAGTCCTGGTTGATGGGGATATTTCCTCTCTGGAAGATTTAAAAGGAATTAAAATTCCAGTGACTCCGTCCGGAGGAGAGGGCATGGACCCGTCCCAGGGTACACAGGGCCAACAGGCACCATCTCAACAAGCACCATCTCAGCAGGCGGCACCTCAGCAGAACATGCCTGCAAATGTGAAAATCCCTACGGTTGAACTGGGTGAGATCGCAAACATAGAGGTGACAGGTAAAGCCGAATCGGTTTCAAGAACCAATGGTAAAGAGTCCATTGGCGTTCAAATTGTAAAAGCGGCCGATGCCAATACCGTCGATGTTGTGAATGCGGTAAAAGATGAAGTGAAGAAATTCGAGGGAGATATCGACAATATCGAAATCATCTCTACCTTTGATCAAGGTGAACCGATTGAACAATCCGTCAGCACGATGCTGAATAAAGCTTTGTTCGGGGCAGTATTTGCAGTGATCATCATCCTTCTGTTCCTTCGTGATATCAAATCGACGATCATTTCGGTCATCTCGATTCCATTATCGCTTTTAATTGCTATTCTAGTGTTGAATCAAATGGACATCACGCTGAATATCATGACGCTTGGTGCAATGACGGTAGCCATCGGGCGCGTCATCGATGACTCCATCGTCGTAGTGGAGAACATCTACCGGAGAATGTCCCTGAAGGGTGAAATGCTGAAAGGGAAAGAACTGATTCGCGAAGCAACGAAAGAAATGTTCGTGCCGATCATGTCTTCAACAATTGTCACGATTGCGGTATTCCTTCCGCTGGCACTGGTTTCCGGCATGGTAGGGGAGCTTTTCCTTCCATTTGCATTGACGATTGTATTTGCCCTGCTGGCATCACTTCTCGTTGCCGTGACCATCGTGCCGATGCTTGCGCATTCCATGTTCAAAAAAGGTGCAGGCAAGAAGCATAAAGAGAAGCCGAGCCGCCTGGCGAACTGGTACAAAGGGGTACTGAATTGGACGCTGAATCATAAAATCATCACTTCAATCCTTGCAGTGGCGATGCTTGCGGGAAGCTTATTCCTCGTTCCGCACATCGGTGTAAGTTTCATTCCTTCGGATGAAGAAAAAATGATGATGGCTACGTATAAGCCTGAGCCTGGTCAGACAAAAGAAGATGTAATGGAAATTGCAGGTGAAGCGGAGGAATATCTGCAGGGCCGTAAAGGTGCAGAAACGATCCAGTATTCAGTCGGTGGGGAAAATCCTATGAATCCCGGCAGTACAAGCGATGCCATCTTCTTTGTGGAATACAATGACGACACAGAAAATTTTGCGGATGAAAAAGAAAAAGTCATCCTGGACCTGCAGAAACAAACAGGTAAAGGCGAGTGGGCACAGCAAGATTTCTCCGCGAGTGCAGGGAGCAATGAAATCGTCGTATTTGTGTACGGGGACACGCTCGAAGAAATCGAACCTGTTGTAAATGATGTCCAGGATAAGATGAAAGACATCAAGGATGTTAAAAAAGTGGATTCAAGCATCTCCGAGTCTTACGATGAATACTCGCTTATTGCGGACAAGGAAAAACTTAGCCAGTATGGCTTGACTGCGGGCCAGATTGCCATGGAACTCGGCCAGACCCGCGAACGCCCTGTCCTGACAACGATCGAGAAAGACGGGGAAGACGTGAATGTCTACCTTGATGTAGAAAAAGAAGAATATGAAAACATTGAAGATCTGACCGGCAAGACGATTCAATCTCCGCTGGGCATGGAAGTGCCGATCGAAGATGTCGTGAAGGTCGAAGAAGGCGAAACCTCCGATACTGTCTCAAGGCGTGACGGCAAGGTGTATGCGAAAGTGAGCGGAGAACTGAGTTCCAGCGATGTTTCCAAAGCATCCGCTGCCATCCAGAAAGACATTGAGGAACTCGACCTGCCATCAGGCATCGATGTGAATATGGGCGGGGTGACAGAGGATATCCAGGAATCATTCACACAACTTGGTCTTGCTATGCTTGCAGCGATCGCGATTGTGTACCTGATCCTTGTCATTACATTCGGCGGCGGCCTTGCGCCATTTGCCATCCTGTTCTCGCTGCCATTCGCAATCACAGGGGCACTTGTCGCACTGCTGATCTCCGGGGAAACCATCAGTATTTCTTCCATGATCGGAGCCCTGATGCTGATCGGTATCGTCGTGACGAATGCCATTGTATTGATTGACCGCGTCATCCATAAGGAAAAAGAAGGGTTGTCAACACGCGAAGCCCTCCTTGAAGCAGGTGCGACCCGTCTGCGTCCGATCCTGATGACGGCAATCGCAACAATCGGTGCACTGTTCCCGCTTGCACTTGGTCTAGAAGGCGGCGGACTCATCTCGAAAGGACTTGGTGTAACGGTTATCGGCGGACTGACAAGCTCGACGCTCCTGACCCTTATCGTTGTACCGATTGTGTATGAGATCTTAATGAAATTGAAACGGAAATTGTCCCGTGAAAAGAACGTGACAGAAGAAGTATAGGGTAAGATGGACAGCCCCCGCTTGGTGCGGGGGCTGTTTTTTTGGGGGGAGTTGTGCCAGGCCCAAAAGAGGCGAATTGTGCCTTACACCAATTGGGTTAAAGAGTTACCAACGTTTTTTGAGTGGATATCGACGGAAAATGCAGTTTATCGACAAATTTTGTGGTGATACCAACAATTCTACAAAAAGCGACAAATTTCATTCCGCTCCCAGCAGGCCGTCCCCGCAGCTGCCGCAAAACCGTACCCGCGAAGCGGAGCCATCGAATCCGAGCCAGGCTCAAACTTCACATTCCGAGCCTGGCTCAAAATCCCCATTCCGAGCCAGGCTCATTCCACTCCAATCGAGCCAGGCCCCGCCCGAATACCTTCACAATCCACCACCTCTATCCCTCCAAACCCGCTCCAACACATAATCACCGGACAACCCTCATACAATGAATTATCATATTCGAAGGTGGTCCGAATCTATGAGTTTGTTTTTAAAAGGCACATTGGTGCTTGTGATAACGGCTTTTTTTGGTGAATTGGTCGAGTTCATGATCAATATGATTTTGGCCCGGGAGCTCGGGGAGGCGGGGCTTGGTACATATATGTCGATTTTGCCGACGGTTTTTTTGGTGGTGATTCTTTCGAGTATGGAGCTGCCGATCAGCTTGTCGAAGTTCATTGCGGAAAAAGATGAGAAGTATCATCGCGGCATGCTTCAGTATGTGTTCAGGTTTGCGGTGCTGACGACGATTTTGCTTTTGCTCGGGATGGTTCTTGTCTATATGTGGACACCGCTGTTCGAGGGGATTCACAGGGGTATCCGCTGGCTGATCCTGGCAGTCATTCCGATTGTGGCGTTCACCTCGATCACAAGGGGTTATTTTATGGGGGTCCAGCAGATGCGTAAGATTGCGGTCGCCAATTTTCTGCGTAAAGGAATTCAGCTGGTCCTCCTTGTTTCCATCTATCAATTTTTATCCTTCACGAGCGATACATCCATTTTTATTGCATTATGTACGCTGGTCGCCAGTGAAGCGGTCGTATTTATTTATTTGATACAGGCTTACATTCTTAACCGGAGGGGTAAAGGGAAGGAAGGTATCCCGCATGTCCGATTAGCGAAGGGAGAGATGAGGAGGTCGATATTGTCCGTTTCTGTCCCAACCACCGTCCTGAGGATCTTTCATGCTTTCACCCATGCAGTCCAGCCTTTTCTTATAAAACTGGCGCTTGTCCATGCAGGGATGCGGGTTGTCGAAGCGAATGAACATTTCGGCATGATGGCCGGGATTGCGCTCACCATCGGTTTCTTCCCTTCATTTATCGCTTTTTCGCTGTTGATTGTCCTGATACCGACGATTTCCGAGAAGGCCTCGGCGGATGATGCGGATGGAATCCTGCAGCATTTGAAGCAGGTGATGTGGATCACGCTGGGGTACGGGGTGCCGGCAGTTGCGATTTATTATTTGCTGGGTGACTATATCACAGGAACGTTTTTTCACTCGAGCACCTCTGCGTTTTACCTCAAGCTGTTGTGGCCGTATTTCTTCTTTCATTTTCTCATATTGCCTCTCCAGGCCTTTCTCATCGGCCTCGGACTGGTAAAGGATGCGCTGATTCACACAGTGTGGGCAAGCATTTTTTCTTTCAGCCTGATCTACATACTCGGGTCGCATCCCGATTTCGGCATGACAGGGGTCATCATCGGCATGAATGCAGGTGCGGTGCTGAGTGCGCTGCTTCATTATGTGACGATATGCAGGGAATTGGAAACGACTATTTGGTTAAAATCATTAGTGAAAATGTAAACTAACACATAACTGGATTCTTATCTTTTGCATCGACCGGCACTTACCGATTATCATGTTCCATAAGCATAATGCCATCATTACAGCAGCGAATTGCTAATTCATACATCAAAGGAGTACGCGATGATTGATTCTATATTATTTAACTTAATGCTAATCGGTTTTCTCGGCATTGCTTCACAATGGCTCGCATGGCGGTTCAGGATGCCTGCCATTGTCGTGATGTCGATAGCCGGCCTTCTTGTGGGGCCGATATTCGGGCTGATCGATCCAAAGGCTGATTTTGGTGATATGTTCAAACCGATCGTGTCGCTGGCCGTCGCCATCATACTATTTGAAGGAAGTTTGAATCTCGACTTCCGTGAAGTAAGGGGACTTGGGAAACCCGTTTTCCGTATCGTGACATTCGGTGCGCTGCTGGCATGGATTTTCGGTTCTCTCGGAGCGCACTATGTAGCAGGGTTGTCATGGGCGGTGGCTTTTGTCATTGGAGGATTGTTCATTGTGACAGGTCCGACAGTGATTCTCCCTCTTCTCAGGCAGGCAAAGCTGAAGCCGCGGCCTGCCGCGATTTTGAAATGGGAAGGGATCGTGGTAGACCCGTTCGGGGCACTACTGGCTGTCTTTGCATTTGAAATCATCAACTTTCTGATCAGCGAACATGTCACGGCAACCTCACTCCTCCTTTTCTTTGCAGCATCCATTTTTGCAGGGGTGTTCGGATGGCTCGTGGGGAAATTCACAGCCTTCATTTTTGAAAAAGGACATGTCCCTGAATTCTTGAAGTCACCGGTCGTATTCGTACTGGTGCTTGCGAGTTTTGCGATATCCGACCAAATCATGCATGAAACGGGACTTCTGGCAGTAACCGTGATGGGGATGACTCTTGCAAATATGCATATCTCTTCGATAGATGATATGCGTCATTTCAAGGAGAATATCTCGGTGCTGCTGATATCGACCATTTTCGTCATGCTGACAGCATCGTTATCAGTTGATACGCTGCTGCGGATCTTTAATTGGAATATCGCTGCATTCGTTCTGCTGATGCTTTTCATTGTCAGACCTTTATCAATCTGGCTGTCTACAATCGGGACTGATCTTTCGAATAAAGAGAAGCTTCTTGTCGGATGGATCGCCCCGAGGGGGATCGTGGCACTGACGGTTTCAAGTTACTTTGCTTCCGTCCTGCTGGAAAAAGGATTCGAGGATGCATCGATCCTGACGTCGCTGACGTTTGCCCTGGTGTTCTCGACTGTTGTGGCACATGGGTTCTCGATTAAGTGGCTTGCCAAGAAACTGGATCTGGCCATCGACGAGCAGCCGGGTGTTGTCATCGTAGGGGGCAACAGCTTCAGCACTGAACTCGCGAAGACACTTCAGGAATTGAAGATTCCGGTCCTTATTTCGGATTCATCCTGGCAGCGTCTGATAACGGTCAGGAAAGCGGGGGTTCCTTTTTATAAAGGAGAAATCCTGTCGGAGCAGACGGAATACTATCTGGATCTGACCCCGTATGAATATATGATTGCCGCAACTGAACTGGACTCTTATAATGCGCTTGTCTGCACCAACTTTGTCCCTGAAATCGGAAGGAACAATTTATTCCAGCTGAGCCTCCGCAATCAGGGTGAAGTGGATCTGGAAGACATGGTCCACACCATCGGCGGAAGGATCCTCTTCCAGGAAAATGTGACGTGGGAAGAGTTGAATAAGCGGATTGAAAGAGGAGATGTGTTCAGGAAGACGAGCATTACCGAAAAATACAGCTTTGAGGAGTATCGTAAAGAGCGTGATGAAAATACGCTGCTGCTATTTGCCCTCAAGCCGTCTGGAAGGATCGAATTCTTCACGGAGGGTGCTTCTCCGAAGATCGAACAGGGAGATACCGTCGTAAGTCTTACCCAGCGCTGCAAGGAAATGAAAAAAATCAATGAAAAGCTTGCAGAACAGCGGGAGAACAACGGAAAAGAAAAATAGGAATGACGAAAGCGCCGGCATCTGCCCGGCGCTTTCGTTTATTTTTTCTGAGAAGACTGCCCGCCAAGGAGCTGTTTCACCTGATTGTACGTCAACCCCGATTCGCTGTTCAGCTTCTTTACTTCTTCGATATCCGTTCCGGAAACTGTACGCTTCTTGCCGTGATTATTTTCCATACAAAAACACCCCCTCCAACTTAATGTCAGTCAGAAGCGGTGTTTCTATACCTGGATTCCCTGATGCCGTTAAGAACGCCGGGGAACGCGGGTCTTCCGGTAGAACAGGGTGATGAGCAGAATGACAATGGCCAGGGTGTATGCGGTATATGCAAATGCGCCATGCTCATCTAAGTTCTTCATGCCGATTCCGGCAAACGCCCAAACGAAGACGAGCGGATACAGCCAATCCTTCTGAGAAATCCTGACCACTGCCGCCAGCACCGTTGCAATCAGCAGGCCGGCGTATGACCAGAATCTGCCGGCACCGCCCTCTTCGATCAGACCAATGTCGGTAAAGTAGTAGAGGATGTTAACGATCATCGCAATCGAGATCCACCCCAAATAAATTGAAAATGGGGCCATATCCAAAAGAGAAGGATCCGTGCGTTTCACCGCCCTGTAAAGTGCTGCGAGGGTCAGGAACAAACCGATCATCACAAATACAGAAACAAGGAAATAGTTATAATGCCAGACAAGGATCCATCCTGAATTCAGGAGACAGCTCAGGATGAAGAGACCGCTCGTATTTTGATAAAGGGGCATTTCTCTTCTGCTTTTCGGGATCATCTTCAGTATCCACACCGCCAGGAGCAGATAAACCAAGCTCCATATCGAGAATACATATCCAGCCGGTGTCAACAGGATATCCAATCGGTTGCTGATTTCAGATGTCGATTGATTATTCAGGGGCAGTGTGACAGCAAGCGTGTTCATGATGATGACAAGTGCAAAGGCCAGGATGTTCAATATCAACTTTGTCAAAAGTAGTCCTCCCATCTTTGTCTACACTAAATCTATGCACATTTAATCTTTTAAATACTATTCCACTGTTCTGTCTGCGCTAATCTTTTTTTAGAGAGTCGAAATATCTTGGGTGTTTTTGAAGGATTCAGTCCATGAATCGAGAATTATACAAAGATAGGTATTAGATAAAAATAGGGGGCAATTATGAACACTACATATTCTGATGTTTGGGATTTAGATGTATTTTTTCAAGGCGGAAGCGGGTCAAAAGAATTCAGGGAACATCTTGAAACGCTAAAAAAAATGAAGACGAACTTCGAGGAGAATGCAATCGCTTTTCATCCGCCGCAGTCAGGAAGCGATGCAGGTCTCGTGTGGAATTTGATCGAGGAAGCGAAAGAAGTGATGCTTTATCTGCGGCAGGCAGGTGCCTTCGTCAGCTGCCTGGAAGCACAGAACATGCATGACAGGAAAGCCGATGAGCTGAGGGGGGAGATCACGAGCATAAGCGCGGATTTTTCTTCTGTTTTCACCAAATTCCAGCAGCAGCTCTCAGACAGCTCCGAGGAAGTTTGGGAGGAGCTCCTTCAGCATGACAGGTTAAAAGAAATCACCTTTGTCCTGAATGAATGGAGACAAAAGGCGAAAGACAAACTGTCCAGCACGGAAGAAGCGCTGATCGGTGCCCTTTCGGTGGACGGATACCACGGCTGGGGCCAGATGTATGACACGATCGTCGGCTCCATGGAGATAACGCATGAAGGCAGGCAGCTCTCGGTCGGACAGGCGAATAACCTGCTGTCGAGCCCTGATAAGAAAATCAGGGAAAAGATTTTCAATAAACTCGAAGAGGCGTGGAAGCAGAATGAAGAATTATTTGCAAAGACGCTTAATCACCTGGGCGGTTTCCGTTTAACTGTCTATAAGAAGCGCGGCTGGGAAAGTATCATGAAAGAGCCGCTTGAATACAACCGCATGAAGCAGGAAACACTTGATGCGATGTGGGGTGCGATTTCAAAAAATAAAGCTCCGTTTGTGGACTATCTTAACCGGAAAGCCAAGTTATTGGGCAAAGAGAAGCTCGACTGGTTCGATCAGGATGCACCGGCTGCCGAATCGACGAGCACGATGAGCTATGATGAAGGAGCCCGCTTCATCCTGAAGCAATTCGCCCGTTTCGGTGAGGAAATGGCCGGATTTGCTGAAAAAGCGTTCGAGGACAACTGGATCGAAGCGGAAGACCGTTCCGGCAAACGACCTGGCGGCTTCTGTACCTCATTTCCGATGAGTGACCAGTCACGAATCTTCATGACGTATTCAGGAAGCATGTCCAACGTTTCGACGCTGGCCCACGAACTCGGACACGCTTTTCACTCCTACGCACTGCGTCCGATGCACACGCTCAACCGCAACTATGCGATGAACGTCGCTGAAACGGCTTCGACCTTCGCGGAAATGATCGTTGCGGATGCAGCAGTGAAGGAAGCAGAGACGAAGGAAGAAAAAATTGCTTTGGTGGAAGATAAACTGCAGCGCAGTGTCGCGTTCTTCATGAACATCCATGCCCGCTACCTGTTTGAAACCCGCTTTTATGAGGAGCGTAAAAAAGGGATCGTTTCTGCAGATAAACTGAATGAGCTGATGGCGGAAGCGCAGAAAGAAGCTTTCGCAGGTTCACTGGGGGAAGTGCATCCGCGCTTTTGGGCATCCAAGCTTCATTTCTATATCACAGGTGTACCGTTCTATAACTTCCCGTACACCTTCGGCTATTTGTTCTCGCTTAGTATATACGCCAAGGCGCTCGAATCAGGTGAGAATTATGAAGAGAAATATATGGCGCTCCTTCGTGACACAGCCATCATGAACGTCGAAGAACTCGCCATGAAACACCTCGGGGAAGACATCACCCAGGAAGCATTCTGGGAAAAAGGCATAAAGCTGTGCATTGCAGACGTCGATGAATTCCTTGAACTGACAAACTAAATGGAAGGCCCGTCCCTCTTCGCTTTGATGCACAGGGACGGGCTTTTTTATATGCAGTCCTACACGGGCTAAGCCTCAAGTCTTAGCTGAAAATAAAGCCAGAGCTCGTTATGGGAACTGCGAAAACCAGGTAGGATAAAGACATGAAGAAGAAAGGAGGCAACATCAAATGAAAAAATTCGGATTGCTCTTAGCGGGAGGGATCGCAGCAATCGTGCTGCTTGCCAATTTAGGACCGATCGTGGGGCTCGCACTTTCCCTGGTAATCATGTATTACAGCGTCAAGGCGTTCCTTAAAACAGACTCAACACTCAAAAAGGTCCTCTGGGCCCTGATCGGACTTGCGGCATTCAGCGCCACAGTATCCAACTTCCCTGCCATCATCGGACTCGTCGCACTCTACGTCCTCTACGTCATCTATAAAAACTGGAAGAAGGACGACATCATCATCGAAGAAACATCCAACGACCCATTCACCAACTTCGAAAGAGAATGGTCGCAGTTGAAGAACTAGGGGGTTGTAAGGTGGAGGTGTTGATCTCTCACAACGAAGATTTAAGTTCCATCTAGTGTTGATTGGAGTCCAGACGAAGACTCGCTGATATAGGCGGAAAATGTGAGTGTTATGCGTCCAGTATTTATTAAATATTAGACCTCCCACTTGGATGGATGTCTAGAGTGGATTGTAGCGGAAGGCACTTGACTCCGACGGGAAATAGAGGAAAAGTCGAGACCCCGCAGGCAGCATGCCGAGGAGGCTCGACTTCCTCCCCGCGGAAAGCAAGTGCCTGGAGCTAAAAAGGAACGGCCCACGTTTATAACAGAGTATTACTAAAAACATATCAAAAGGAGAGAAACAACCCATGCCAAACTTATTCCAAAGAATCAAAAATACAGTCATGTCCGATCTGCACGAAGCATTAGATAAAAAAGAGAAGAAAAACCCGATCGCCGTACTGAACCACTACCTCAGACAATGCGAAAACGAAGTAGAAAAAGTAAGGAAACTGGTCGAACGCCAATACCTTCTCAAAGAAGAATTCACAAAAGAATACCAGCAGGCAGTGAAACTATCGGATAAAAGAAAACATCAGGCTGAAGTGGCTTCAAAGGCAAATGAAACAGAGCTTTATGAATTTGCCCTTCAGGAACAAAAATACTATGATGAGCGTGCAGTACGCATTGCGGATCTCAAGCTCAAAGCCGTCAGAGAGCTGAATGAGCTCGAAAGAAAATACGAAGAAATGAAGCATAAGCTGAAAGATATGTACATCAAACGGATGGAGCTTATGGGCAGGGAAAATATCGCACGAGCCCATAATAAGATGAACAGCGTGCTGGAATCATCCTCAGGCTACAATAACGCATCGTTCTCGAAATTCGATGAGATCGAGACTTACCTGGATCAGCTCGAACACGGTGTGAACTCCTCTTATTACCGCAACACAATCGATGCGAAAATCGCCAAATTGGAAAAAGAAATGAAAAAAGAGGAAACTGAAGCCATTCCATCGTAAAACATGGTATTCTATTAACAGTAAAAAGGGGGAGCCCGTCCAGGGTTCACCCTCTTTCATACTATCCGGGGAAAAATAAATACTATACATACACTCATGAAAGGAGGAACCCCCTTTGTTCAATAGACTGCGTTCAGACGGCATCAGCTGGATCATTTTGATCGGTACGTTACTCATCCTGTTGGAAGTCTCTTTTTATGACGGGGGGGTTCTGGTCTTTCTTTTCATAGCGGCATTTGCCATTTATTTCGGCCGCAAGAATCTTCATAAAAAATCAGGCAAGATCCTGTTCTGGTTCGGGGTCATCAGCCTGGGAATTAATATATTCAATACCGTAGCCTTTAAATTTTTGCTTTTTGCCATTTTAATTTTTATCATCATGCGCTTTGCCGATTCAAAGAAACATCCTAAATATATAGCTCCGGACATCAAAGAAACGTTCACGCAATCCCGGGAACCGTTGATCATGAAAAAAGCGGCCATGCAGAATGAATGGTTCGGCACGAAACGCACTCCTGAGGATGTGTTTGAATGGAATGACATCAACATCCAGGGAATCATCGGTGATTCGGTCATCGATATGGGTAATACCGTCCTTCCAAAAGGGACATCGGTCGTATCGGTCCGAAATATCCTTGGGAATGTGGAAATCCTCGTCCCGTATGAGGTGGAAGTAAGCATTCATCATTCTGTGCTGGCGGGCTCGATTGAGATTTTCGAAAGTGTGGAACCGAAGGCGATCAACCAATCCCTTTACTATCAAACGCCTGGCTACGAAACGGCTGGCCAGCGGGTGAAGATTGTGACCTCCCTGTGGATTGGGGATCTAGAGGTGAAGAGAATATGAGTACAGTCGGAAAGCAACTGGCAGCCGGTTTCTTCTTTTCACTTAGTGTATTGATCGTCGTGTCCCTTTCATTCTTCTATTTATACCCTCTGGAAGACTGGTCCCTCTTATGGGAAGTCGAAGTGATGGATATACCGGCAGCAGCCTTCATTGTACTGGTAACCATCCTGCTCGGGCTCATATTCGGTCTGCGCGCGGGATGGATTCATAAAAAACAGCTGCATGAAATTGAAGATGCCCTTCTCCACGTAGAACAGGGGAGGACCTTCACCCCGGCAGAGTCATCGGCTGCAGAACTTCAGCATATTTGGAAAAAGGTCGACTCTCTTAGGAAACATCTTGCCGACCAGGCAAGGTATTCACAGAAGCTTGCCAATGAAAAAGCGGAGGAGCAGGAGAAGCGGATCCAGGAAATCGTCTCTCAGGAGCGCAACCGGCTGGCCCGGGAGCTGCACGATTCCGTCAGTCAGCAGCTCTTCGCGGCATCCATGCTCATGTCGGCCATAACAGAAACGCCGTCATCGACAAGGACGCCACAGGAAGAAAAACAGCTCAAGATGGTCGAGCAGATGATCCATCAGTCACAGCTTGAAATGAGGGCGCTCCTTCTCCACCTGCGTCCCGTTGCGCTGAAAGGGAAGAATCTCCAGGAAGGAATGAAGGAGCTGCTGGTCGAATTATCACAAAAGGTGCCTCTCGATATTCAGTGGAAAATCGAAGAGATGAAACTGGATAAAGGAGTCGAAGATCACCTGTTCAGGATCCTCCAGGAGTCGGTGTCGAATACACTGAGACATGCCAAGGCAGACTCCCTTGAGGTGCTGTTGATCAAAAGGGAATCGATCATCATTCTGCGTGTCGTGGACGATGGTCAGGGCTTTGATGTCAACGAATCGAAAGCCACAAGTTCATACGGACTTCAGAATATGAAGGAAAGAGCCATCGAAATCGGCGGAACATGCAAGATCATCAGTATCCCAAACAAAGGCACGCGCCTTGAGGTGAAGGTGCCGGTTGTAGAGAATGTAGGTGAAGAAAATGATTAAAGTCGTATTTGTAGATGACCACGAAATGGTGAGGATCGGTGTATCCTCCTATCTGTCTGCACAATCTGATATCGAAGTCGTCGGTGAAGCCTCGGACGGGAATGAAGGGGTGAAACTTGCGCTTGAGCTGCGTCCGGATATCATCCTGATGGACCTGGTCATGAAGGAAATGGACGGCATCCAGGCGACGAAGGAAATCATCAGTCAGTGGCCCGAAGCGAAAATCATCATCGTCACAAGCTTCCTGGATGACGATAAAGTATACCCTGCTCTCGAAGCGGGTGCTGTCAGCTATATGCTGAAAACATCCAAGGCAAGTGAAATCGCGGACGCGGTCCGTAAAACCTATCATGGACAATCGATCCTCGAGCCTGAGGTGACAGGAAAGATGATGACAAGGATGAGGCAGCGAACGGTTTCCGAACCTCACGAGGAGCTGACGAACCGGGAACTCGAAATCCTCTTGCTGATGACCCAAGGAAAGACAAATCAGGAAATAGCCGATGAATTGTTCATCGCCTTGAAAACCGTGAAGACGCACGTAAGCAATATCCTATCAAAGCTTGGGGTGCAGGACCGCACACAGGCCGTGATCTATGCATTTAAACATGATTTGGCGAAATAGGGACCCGGAAGCTGAGGCTTTTGGGTTTTTTATTTTCGATTGGATTCATTGAGATTTGTCGTATTATGTAGAAAAACTTGTGGTTCGCACATAAATGCCGAGGTTTCGCACATATATCCAAATTTCCGCACTTATACGAAATATTTCGCACTTATATCGAAAATCCCGCACATATACGGCCTTAAACTGAGTAATTTATCCTACGAAACCACATCGGCTGTCGTAAAAAGGATAAGGATTAAGTTCTATGAAATATAAGGAAATATCCTGGGCGTATAGTATGGTCGATTTACAATATCAAAACAGTATTTACAAAATAATAAAAATAATAACACCCATCAGCCTATTACTCTGCAAAATAAGACAAAATATACTTGTACTGTAATCTGTTTTTTATATTTGTCATTTATTTTTGAAAGGGGAAAGGGTATGGGCATGAAAAAGATTTCTTTGTCAGTAATGAGTACAGCGTTATTACTTGTGGGGAGCCTTGTCCCACAAGGGTTCACGGATACTAAGGAAGCGGCGGCAGCCTCCAATACAGCCGTTATCAATGAAGTCGCCTGGATGGGGACGACGGCTTCTTATAATGATGAGTGGATTGAATTGTACAACGCATCTTCCTCCGGCTTGTCCCTTGATGGATGGGTGCTTGAAGCCGAGGACGGTTCACCGTCCATCCAGTTGAGCGGATCGGTGGCGGCGGATGATTATTTTCTTTTAGAAAGAACAAGTGACAGTACGATTTCTGGAGTCACTGCGGACCAGATCTATACAGGAGGTCTTGGTAATTCAAATGAAACACTCTATTTGAAGGATGCTTCCGGCACAATCGTTGATGAAGTCGACAGCTGGTATGCAGGAGACAATACGACCAAGGCGACGATGGAGAGAAATGACAGCGCGGCTGCAGGTACTGATGCAGCAAGCTGGGGTACGTCGACTGCTGCCTACGAAGGCGGATATGGGACTCCGAAAGCCCCTAACTCCCAGCCTGCACCTCCTTCAGGAAGCGGAAGTGAATCCCTTACCAATGTCAGCGAGGAACTTGGTGCAATCAATGTCTTCTTCAACAAAAGTGCGGCAACTCAATATGCTTCTTCCGGGAATGAAGCAAACTACAACGTGAATCTGGAAGATCAATTGATTGAAAGGCTGAACGAAGCGACGACCTCGATCGATTTTGCTACATATGAAATCAATCTGCCGCGTGTAGTTGATACGCTCATGGAAAAAGCGGCTCAAGGGGTCGATGTGCGTATCCTTGCCGATGCGAAAGACGGGGCAGATCCTCATTATGCCGAACGATATGAAACGATGAGGCTTTATTTAGAGAAGCTTGTCCGCGGAAAGGATAATATCGTGGGAACGGCGGACGATGCTCATATTCTGTCGGATTCCCCGATGTTTGCAGTAGAAGACGCAGCGAAGCGTTCAGCGCACAATCTGCCTGCAGGCTTCACCGATTTCCCGCAGCGGACGGTGATGGTGGGAAGCACTGAGATGACGGGTCATTTGTTCGTTGAAGGGGAAGAAAAGGCGGCGGACAGTTATTACTCACCGGGAAATCAGATGCATAACAAGTTTGCTGTGGTGGATGATACATGGGTGTTCACAGGCAGCTGGAACTTTACGGTGACAGGGCTTTACGGTTCGGAAGAAAATATGAATCAGGGAATTCTTGACGGGAATCAGCAGCATGTCGTCGAGGTCCATTCACCTGAGCTTGCGGCCATCTATGAAACCGAGTTCGAGGAAATGTGGGGAAGCGGGACGACAACGCCTGATAAGACAGTTTCAAACTTCAGTACGCGCAAAATCGATAACACCCCTCACTCAGTGACGATCGGCGGGAAAGAAGTCGAGGTTTACTTTTCTTCAGGTGATGATGCAGTCGGGCGCATGTCTGAACTTGTGAAAACGGAAGCGGATGAGAATGCTTATTTCACGATTTTCGCCTGGAGCGATCAGGCTCTGGTCGATGAACTGAAGAACAAATGGGAAGGCAGCTATGCGGATAATCAGGGGACGCTGACGGGCTTTGATGTCAAAGGACTTTTCGATGCAGGTTTCTGGAATCAATGGTGGTCTGCAAGTATTGAGATGACCGGCAGGACGGCATCCCAGACGAGCGAAAACAATCCGAATATCCGTTGGGCGAACCCGGCTCCGGTCTATGCCGCCAATGAAAGCAGAAAGCTTCATGCAAAAACGATGATCATTGATGCGGACACGACAAGTGATCCGACCGTCATCGTCGGTTCTACGAACTGGAGTGAAAACGGGAACAATGTAAATGATGAAAATATGCTGATCATCCATGATGCTGCAGTAACAAATCAGTTCCTGCAGGAATTCAATGCCAGATATGTAAATGCCGGCGGGGTGGTTCAGTAAGCAATATGCAGTTCGACTTTGGGGGTGAAGCCTGGGTTGGACTGCGTTTTTTTTGTGACTGAAAAGGTGAATGCTTTCTTTTTCTGGAATATAACTATAAATCGTGTTCAAAGGAAGGAGTGCAATGATGGGTAATATCGATAAACGAAACCGCCTGGATGAATCCCCTTTTACATACAGGGAAATGAAAAACGGTGCGGTGTTTATAGATTATGAAGGAAGGCAGGTGAAAATCCTCAAGGGGAAGGAAGCTGACAAGTTCATGAAGAGAGTGAAAATGGCCGTTAGCGAGAAAGAAAAACAATTAGTGATGGCAAAAATCACCGGCAATTTTAAACGGGGGAATGAACATTGAAAATCACCTGAAAAAGATGCCTCCATCCGGAAGCATCTTTCTTCAGATGAAGGCAGCAGGGTCATTCCATGCCCGGCGCTTTCTGAATTTCAAAAATAAGTACAATTGCAGTAACCGCGTGAGCAATCAACCGGATGATCGGGAAGAAATTGAGGAACGAGGCAATGATTCCAAGCGCACTTCCGAGAATGGGCTGATCTTCTGATTTTGAAACGAATAACACACAAGCATGCCAGACCGCCACTAGACAAAGGAGAAACGGAATGGCGTCACCAGCAATATTTCCAAAGACCGGGACCGCGAGAAATAATTCAATCGAAAAGGACAACCATTTTATACGTGAAAGCACGGCACACACCTCCTGTTTACAAAGTATGCAAAGAGAGGCGGGTGGTGCTTGTAAGAATGAGAGGAGCGAAAAAAACGCCGGGTGGCTGCCATTTTTCTTTGGTGACTTATTTTTTTACTGAGACCATGCCGGCTTACACTTTTTTAATCGGACTGCTTCACACTAAGAACAGTGATCGTAACCAGGATGACTGCCATTCCAAGGATTTGAATGACGGTCAAATGATCCCCGAGAACCATCACGCCAAACAATGAAGCTGTTACCGGCTCTACCATAGCGACCATAGAGGCATTGGACGGAGTGGTCCTTTTTATTCCTATCACATACAACGTAAATGACAGCCCGGCCCCGAGGATCCCCAGGAGTATAAACAATCCGAGATCATTTGATGTCAATACACCTGCTGCTTCACCCTTATCCGTGAAGGGAAGGAGGATGAGACAGAATGAAAAAAAGGCAATGGTCAACGTTGGGGGCGGATTCCCGAAAGAAGATGCATTTTTAAATCCGAATATAAACAAAGCATAAGATAGACCGGCACCAAGGCCCGCGGCCATCCCGATGAAACTCACTGAAATCGATTCAGTGTTGTAGGCGCCTGTAAGCAGGAGTATCCCCAGGAGAACACCGGCAATGCAGCCCCACTTAAACAAAGTGGAACGTTCTATCCTCATTAAAAAGGAAATCAATAGAACGAAAACGGGAGCAGTGTACATTAACGTAGCGGCTACAGCTACGCTTGAAGCCTGGATACTTAGAAAATAAAAAGTGAAATTCCCGGCAACACCGACACCTGCAATCATTGCCCATATGTATAAACGGGGGGAGAAGCCACCCCTTTGTCTGAATCGAAAAAGAAACCACACCAAAAAACAAAAAAAGCCAACAGCCCCCCGGTAAAGTGAAATCACGATCGGATCCCATCCCTTATTCATTAAAACATCGGCAATCCCGCCGCTGATGCCCCAGCATATAGCTGCTGAAACCACTAAACCAATACCTGCAAATTTCATCACGGACCTCCTGACCGAACATAAGTTGAAAGAAAAAGGTGTTAATGGTAATTCCTTTAATTTTTGTTATTTAAACCTATATAGGGATAGCAATCTATATATAATAACAACACGAATAGTACTGCCAGATGCCTCCCCCTGCCCATTTAAAGCAGATAAAATGATAAAATGATAAACTGGAAAAATAAGAAAGGGTGAGAAGGCATTGAAGATTACGAAGCAGTGGATTCAGGAAGACAGCGACTACATAAGAAAAAAGTTGATTGAGTATAACATGAAGTCCATCAATGAAGAGGTGAAGACTCCGCTTGAGAAGGTGAGTTTCGTTGTAAGAAATGAAGAGGATGAAATTGTGGGAGGGGTGACGGGTGAGACCTTCTGGCATCATCTCCACATCGATTTCCTATGGGTGGCTGAAGAACACCGGAAGGAAGGGCTGGGTGCAGAGCTCATTGAAAGAATAGAGGACTATGCAAGGGACCTTGGATGCAGCTTGTCGGTACTTGATACCTTCAGTTTTCAGGCGCCGGGTTTTTATAAAAAACTCGGTTACAGAGAATTCGGGGTGCTGGAGGATTTTCCAAAGGGAGGACGCCAGCATTTCATGGAGAAACGATTATAACAAAAAAAACAACCAGCTCGTAATGAAGCTGGTTGTTTTTTAATGTAATCATCGTTCTTACGGTTTGGCATGGGTCACATAGGTCCCGGCGATAAAATCATGAATCGCCCGTTTGTCTTCACGGATGCCGACCATAAAGGCGCTGACGATGATTCCGATTCCCAGGGTAAGACCGTAAACAATTCCGGAAACGATTGTCCGCATCAGCATGTTTCCTATATGAACATTGCTCCCATCTTTTTTAACGATGCGGATCCCTGCAATGCGCTTCCCAACCACATACCCTTTCCAAAAAACGGGAGTAATCAGGACATATATAAAGATGACCGTTGAAACAAAGGTATTGTCCTGTGAAAATTCCCCTGTAACGAGTCCTGTGATGATGATGAGTGGAAGATTGATGATCAGCCAATCCACTAAGTTGGCTACGAATCTGACCCCGAACCCCGCTGGCTGCGTCATGAACGTTCCCCCTTCTCTCTGATTTGTAAAAATTGTAACATATTGACTACTACTATATGAAAAAGTTTCCTGAAATAAGACGAACTCCCTAAAAAAATGTGCTTAAAGACTGAGATTTTATAGAAAAACAGATTAAAAATGTTTTACAAATATCTCACCGGGTATATATTTACTAAATCAAACCTGACGGGAGAGAGTATAAAGTGAGCTACATTAATCGAGGAAGAGAACGTATTCAATTTGATCGAAAAGGAAGCGAACAAGATCTACATATCTTGGAATGCAGTCACTGTGAGAATGAGTTCCGGACTCCGATGAATGGACAGAAAATTGAATGTTCCCACTGCTCGGCATCAGCTAAATTTGATCATTCGGACTTCAGGGTCATTGGGTTTATTGAAAATCATCAAGGGAGTGAAATGGCATGCTGAATAAAGATAAACTGGCAGATTTGAAAATGGATTTCAGCGATATTCTTTGGATGAGTTCCGGTATCGTCATCATTCTTCTTCTGATCGCTATGGCAAATTTCTTCATCGTATCTTAATAAATTATGAACGGCTTTATGAGTCCCGTCTGATGACGGGGCTTTTTTAATTGAATCTCTGCAATAAGTGAAAAGCCCGTCCCTCTTTGCAGTGGGGGACGGACTTTCCGTTCCGGTTATCCTTTGTAGTTTTCATCATATTCAAGGTATACGACGTGAGTTTCCAAGTACTCGTTCAGACCGTGCTTTCCGTCTGCGCCGCCGATTCCAGATTGGGCACGGCCGGCGTGGAAACCGTTGATGGCTTCGAAGTTTTCGCGGTTGACGAAGGTTTCCCCGTAGCGGAGTTCATTTGCCGCCCTCATGATTTCATGCAGGTTTTCACTGAAGATGGATGAAGAGAGACCGTACTCCGTGTCGTTTGCAAGCTCAATCACTTCATCAAAGTCCTTGTATGTCATGATCGGCAGTACCGGCCCGAAGATTTCCTCCTGGATGATCTCCATGTCCTGCTTGACGTCTGTGAGGATGGTAGGTTCGTAGTAATATCCTTTAGAGTCAAGCGGCTTTCCTCCTGTAAGGATCCTGGCTCCGTTTTCTACAGCATTTTTGACCATTTCAGTAACGGTATCCAAACGGTCCCGGTTCACAAGCGGGCCGATCTCGTTGTCCCTGTCGGTCGGGTCCCCGACCGACGTTTGTTTGAATGCCTCCGTGATCTTCGTGATGAATTCATCTGCGACGCTTTCATGGACATATACCCTTTCAGCATTAGTGCATGCCTGTCCGGAATTTGTGATCCTGGACGTTTTGATCTTTTCAACGGCTAGGTCTATATCCGCATGCTTGGTCACGATGGCAGGGGCTTTGCCTCCAAGTTCAAGGTTCACCTTTGTGATGGATTTTGAAGCAGCTTCCATCACTTTCGAACCGGCAGGGTAGCTTCCTGTCATGGAGACCATGCGGACTTTCGGATGACCTGACAAAGGATTACCGATGTCGGAACCTTTTCCTGTCACCAGGTTGAAGACTCCTTTCGGAAGCTCGACTTCATCAATGATTTTTGCGAACTCGCATGCTGTATTCGGTGTGTATTGACTCGGCTTCAACACGATCGTGCACCCTGTTACGATGGCAGGGGCAAGCTTTCTTGCCAAAATGAACATGGGAAAATTCCATGGAACGATCCCTGCAACTACACCAATCGGCTTTTTGTAAACCAGGATGTTTTCATTTGAACGTTCACTTTCAAGGATTTCTCCTTCATACCTGAGTGCCCAGCCTGCCATGTATCGGAAGTATTCGATGGCCAGGTCTATTTCTCCCTCGGAAGCATCGATCGTCTTTCCGTTTTCCATTGTCAGCAACTGAACAAATTCATCCCGCCGCTCCTCGAGCTTATCCGCGATCTTTTGAAGATAGGAAGCCCTCTCCTTAGAAGGGACCTTCTCCCAGGTAAGAAAGGCGGAGTGGGCCGCTTCGATTGCCCTGTTCACATCTTCCTCCGAACCATTCTGGATTTTCGAAATGACTTCTTCCGTGGCGGGGTTGAGTACATCAAGGGTTTCCCCTTTCGAACCGTCTGTGAATTCCCCGTTGATATATAATTGATAGGATTTCATGGTCTTCCTCCTTGTTGTACTAACTTTCTTGTTTATTTCATTCCCTTTGGGAATAAGGAAGAAACATGCGGATGGGCCGGTAAAAAAAGACAGCCCCCGGTGGACTGTCTTCTGTGAGTATTATTTTTCAGGGTCTGCCACTTTCACAAGCTGTTTGCCGAGGTTTTTTCCTTGGAACAAGCCGAGAAAAGCATCCGTTACTTTGTCAAAGCCTTCGGTGATCGTCTCCTCATACTGAAGTTTGCCTTCAGATAACCATTGGCCAAGCTCTGCCGCACCTTCTTTGAATCGGTCGCTGTAGTCGTTGACGACGAATCCTTTCATGAGGGCGCTTGATTTGATCAGTTTCGATTGTACCCGCGGGCCAAGGTCCCTGTCGGTTTTATTGTAGGAAGATATAGCTCCGCATACTGGTACGCGTCCGTGCTTATTCAGCAGGCTGATGGCTGCATCGCCGATTTCACCGCCGACGTTTTCAAAATAAACGTCAACTCCATCCGGGCATGCTTCTTTCAACGTACTGTAGATATCATCGGTTTCCTTATAGTTGACGGCTTCGTCAAATCCGAGTGTTTCTTTCAAGTAATTCACTTTTTCCTCAGATCCTGCGATGCCCACCACGCGCGCGCCTTTGATTTTAGCAATCTGTCCGACAACAGATCCGACCGCTCCGGCTGCACCTGAAACGACAACTGTTTCTCCTTCTTTAGGCTGGCCGATGTCGAGGAGCCCGAAGTAGGCAGTCAGGCCTGTTAATCCGAGTACACTCAGGTGAGTGGAAAGCGGGGCAGCATCCGGATCGATGACGCGCACTTCTTTTTCGCCCGCAAGTGAATATTCCTGCCATGGGAGCATCCCTACGACGAAATCGCCTTGCTTGAATTGCTCCGATTTTGACTCCGCGACTTCGCCCACGACACCGCCGGAGAGTGCCTCATTCAATGCGAAAGGCTCTACATAGGATTTAGCATCGGACATTCTGCCGCGCATGTAGGGGTCGACTGAAAGGTATAATGTTTTGATGAGAACCTCGCCCTGGGACGGTTGAGGGACGTCGATCTCCTTATAAAGAAAATCATTTTCAACAGGCATTCCCTCTGGACGGGATACGAGTTGGATCTGCTGCTGGGTTTTAGGGAGCATAAACTGGTTCCTCCTTTGATAGGTTGTGTTTATTGAAACTTATCACAAACAAGACGGCAGATACAAAGATTCGGCTTTTTCAATATGTAAAAACCGCTTTGATTTTTAGATCAAAGCGGTTTTCCCCGTAAGGTTATTTCACATTCTTTTTAATATATTTCACGGTTCTTAGAAGTTCATCGGGATGCGGCCGTCCGAATGGGCCGGTCTGCTGCTGCTGATACATTAATTCGCCTTTTTCATTTACAAGGAAATATGCAGGCTCGCCGTGCTCACCATGATCTTCATAAGGGGAGTCCTCGCCATGGTAGTAGACATCGAACGCTTTGATGGCATCGAGTTCCTTGTCAGCCATGATCGGGAATGTGATGTTTTCTTTATTTGCATATTCCTGCAAGTCTTCTAAATCATCGTTCGCAACCGCCAGTATATGGACACCCTGTTCCTCGAATTTCTCTTTATTCGCCTGGAACTCACGAAGCTCTTCCTGACAGACCGGGCACCATGCTCCCCTGAAGAAAACAATCAGATGCCAGCTGTCATGTTCCTTTTGATGCTCCTTGAACGAGAATTTCTCACCTGCGACTGATGGGAGTGTGAAATCAGGTACCGTATCTTTTAATTGAAAGTTTGCCATATTTCATTCCTCCTTAAGTGTAAAGATAAACCTTACTGAGTGGACATGCATACAATATAGTCTTAACTGATCTCTCTTACATTGGGTGTTTTCCCTGTGTGTAAGAAATGAAACGTCATGTATGGGGAAGGAGGTGCAGGATGGGTAGAAGGGAAAGAAGAGGCTATTGTATTCCAGGTTATAAATGGTGCGGACCGGGGTGCAGCGGACCTGGACAGCCAGTCAATGAAGTTGACGCAGTCTGCATGGAACACGATCTGTGCTATGAAAAATACGGATCAGCATGTCACTGCGACAGGGAATTCCTTTCAAGGCTGAAACCGCATATCAATATGGATTCCCGGGAAGGAAGGGATGCTCTCCTTTTTTATCACTATATGAAATTCCAGACCAGTGTAAAATGCGGACAAGAGCGCAGGGGCTGCAATCGCGGGATGCGGTGGATTTAGTGCGGGCGGACCGTTTTAAACGCACTTGCCGAAATTTAATAGGGAAATAAAATGCCAATACACCTTAATAAGGTTGAACTGGCATTTTATCTTCCGAAATAACGGGAATTCACTCATAAAGTCAACGTATAATAATAAACCTCATCGTCCCTTACATAGCCATTTTTCTCATACAAATGCTGCGCGTGGAAATTATCATAATCGGTTTCCAGTATGACCGCCTTTGATCCGGACAGTACGGCGTGGTCCCTTGCAGCAGCAAGAAGCTCTTGGCCGATGCCCCTGTTTCTCGCATGTTCTGCAATAAATAAATCATTCAGCTTCCAGATCGGTTTGAGATAAACGGAAGAAAAAGAAGGATAGAGCTGTGTGAAACCAAGGCATACATCATCATCGACAGCAATGAATATGATCGATTCATCATTTTCCAGACGTTCTTCGAGGTAATGACGTGCTCCTTCCAGGTCGGAAGGCTTTTTATAAAACATGCGGTATTGGTTAAACAGGACAGCGACCCGGTCCAGGTCCTGAAGTCCCGCCTGAAGGATTTTCAAAGTTCTGATGCCTCCTTTTTAAAAAAGTATTTACGTTTCCTATGTTTATGGAGAAACGAGCTGAACATTCCTTTGAAACGGGGACCGGAACCCTTGGCAGGCAAAATCCAATGCTTACCGATATATGTCTCGCGCCAACAATGGTATAATAGGCGTGTCCAGACAGATTACCAGAAAGAGGTTTTCATCATGCTTAAATCAGCGATAGGGCGTTTCAGATTGAGCGCTTTCATCGAAGGCGCTTCATTATTGATCTTATTATTCATTGCCATGCCACTTAAATACATGGCTGGTGTGCCGGAAGCTGTCACGGTTGCAGGCTCATTGCATGGGTTCTTTTTTGTGGTGTATGTCCTCGTCATCGGTTACACGACACTTAAAATCAGGTGGCACTTCAAATGGGCGGCAGGTGCTCTTGCAGCAGCGTTCATCCCTTTTGGCAACCTGGTTCTGGATCGTTATATCAAGCGTTCATTTCCAGCTCAATAGAAACTTGAACTTTATATAAAGGATGACTTACCAGTGAAGTTTATCAATCAACTTTTTTCGAAAAGGAAGAATGTCACAGTCGAATTTTGCGAGAAGAACCTGGATCGTTTTTTAACAGAAGAGACGATGCCTGAGTATAGTGAGTTCCTGAACAGAAAGAACGTCACATATAAGGAGTACGAATGTCAGAGCAGGTGCAAGGAATGCAAGAAATCACCTTATGCCCTGGTGGATGGGGAATTCACTCCCGCTGATGATTCCCGTGCTCTGCTGGAAAAAATGAAAAAGCATATTGAAGAGAAGTAAAACCGCGCAGATGTTGTGCGGTTTTACTTTTAATATGTTGATAGTAAAAGAACAATAAAAGCTGAAGGAGGAAGATCGGATGGGGACGAAAAATGAAATCCGTCATAAAGTGTGGAGCAGCCTGACCGAGAAAAAGCTGGGACGTTTTCCTTTTCCGCTGGTCAATCGCATCCCTAACTTCAAAGGGGCGGAAGCGGCCGCGAAACATGTGCAGGAAATGGATTTTTATAAAAATGCGAATGTAGTAAAAGTGAACCCCGATGCGCCGCAGCTGTCTCTCAGGACTTCTGTTTTAAAAGATGGTAAGACTCTTCTAATTCCCACCCCAAGGCTGAAGGATGGATTTGTGATGATCAAGCCTGAGTGGGTGCCCGGGGGGGAAGAGAGGAAAGCGGCGAGTATCAAGCATATGAATTCCTACGGCAAGGTGGTGCCTCTTACGGACATTCCGGAAATCGACTTGATTGTCGTAGGTTCTGTAGCAATCCATAAGGACGGCAGAAGGCTTGGAAAAGGGGAAGGCTATGCAGACCGCGAGTATGCAATCCTCCGTGAAATAGGCAACAAACCGGTCCCGGTCATCACTACCATCAACAGTGAACAACTGGTCGTCGATGATATTCCGAGGGACTCATTTGATCTGGCGGTGGATTGGATCTTTACAGAGAAGGGCGGAACGGAGACCAATACGCCGTACGAGAAGCCTGAAGGGATCGAGTGGGAGCACGTCAGTGAAGATGATATGGAGAAGATGCCGATCTTGAGGGAATTGAAGGATTTTTCTAATAAATAGAATGAATCAGGAGATTTTTTTTGAGAAAGAGTCTTATTTCAGTTAAAACATATGCATGCAGCCGGCAATCATGTGATTTTTTCTTCAATCCTCAGGATTTATCCCGGGACTCTGATGCCGAACGAAACAGCTCATAAATTTATTATCGATAATCAAAGATTTAATAGCGGAAATCGGCATTTTATTATCGAATTCAAAAATTGTATTTTTAAAAATTGACCGGTAATAGTGAAAGAAGGGATTTATGATCAAAAAGGCTTTTCTATTATTAAAAAGGCCGGCATGAAATCAAAAAAGGACAGCCCCGCAACGTTTAGGGGCTGTCCTTCTTTCATACACTTAATATCCTTCCACTACCAAATCAAGCTTCCCGGTTTCGGGAGAGATGACAAGTCCGTGGACAGGGATGTTTTTATCCATCAGCGGATGGTTCTTGATCATGTCGACGCTGTGGGAAACACTTTCTTCCACGGAATTGAAGCCTTTCAGCCAATCGTGAAGGTCGATACCTGAGTAGTTCAGGGTGTTAAATGTGTCTTCGTCGATACCGCGTTCTTTCATCTTACCGATAATGTGTTCACTGTTGAGGGCGCTCATCCCGCATTCATGGTGGCCGATGACGAGGACTTCGTCTGCCTGAAGCTCATACACTGCCACCAATAAGCTTCGCATGATACTTCCGTATGGATGGGCAACAACCGCTCCGGCATTCTTGACGATTTTCACATCGCCGTTTTTCATATTCATTGATTTAGGAAGGAGCTCGACAAGGCGCGTATCCATACACGTCAAAATAACGAGTCGTTTGTCTGGAAACTTAGTCGTCCTATACTCTTCATATGATTTTTCTTCTACAAATTTCTGATTGTACTCAAGCAGATTTCCAAGTAAAGTCATATTCGATTCTCCCAACTTTGAAATGATGTACATCTTTATTGTACATTTTTCATTAGAAGAATTTCAATTTCTTTTACCCGATCCATCACTTCTTCCCTATTCCAATCACTTGTATTGGTCAATTTCAAGTAGAGTGAAGAAACACTTGCCAGAACTTCTCTGTGGTTTGTATCTTTTCTGACGATATTTGATTCCCCCAGTAGGTTGAACAGGCCGTTCATCTGCTGGGAGACTTTCTCATATTCGTTGTCTTTTGAAATGACTGCCATATGAAAACGCTGCTGTACGTCTGAAAATCGATAGAATAGATCCACAAGTTCAAAGGAAGAATCTTTTCTCAGATTCACTTCCATTTTCCCCGATAGATCTTTATGGATGATACGGGCAAATTTAGGAGAACTCTCTTCTTCGAGAATCGAGAGAAAACTTTCTCCCCGCTTTAAAAGGTCATACCCTGATTCAGAGGCATCAAGCACGTTTAATCCCCTATCCAATATGAGATAGGGGATCGGACAGAAATCAAGATTATCCACAGTATCCCTCCCTGTGAAAGGTTAACGGACACTATTGTTCCGGCAATTTGCGATAAAGTGCCGGTTAATTGTGAGGGAAACCTTCAGTTTGATATTTTTTCTTCTATTAGAGCAAGGAACTGATCGGCATGTTCCTCTAAGTAACCATTCAATTCCCTTAGGTCATAAAAGGTTTTGATCGAATCCCTTTTCAAGAAATCAAGCTTGTAGTGGGAGATGAGCCTTCCGCCAACCAGAATCTTTATATCCGGCTGTGCTTTCTCTATCTCCTCAAGGCACTCTTTCAACTGCTGTATTGACGTTGTCATCCCAATTGAGATTGCAACTGCCTGAGGCTTCCAGGCTTTGACGAATGTGACTGCATCCTTAATCGGCACATTCGCTCCCAGATAGCGTGTATTCCAGTGCTGCTCTTTGAATATCTCATTTGCAAGTTCAAGCCCCAGGCTGTGCTGCTCGCCTTCTATGCAGAATAATAGGCCTTTCGGGCGGCGCTCTGACACTTCGTATGGAGTATAGACG
This sequence comes from Bacillus sp. BKU_1, assembly GCA_051294195.1. Classification (GTDB taxonomy): domain Bacteria; phylum Bacillota; class Bacilli; order Bacillales; family Bacillaceae_B; genus Rossellomorea. The sequence continues at coordinate 2,280,663 of CP193985.1, forward strand.
CTTGCAAGTAAATATTTTAAAGTGGCAGTAGCTAAATGTTCTTCTGCCACAGTGATTTGATTCTTCTCCCAAAGATCCCCAATGCGATACATGGAAGGCTTTACAACAGATTCATAAAAAGTTAGAGAATCAGCACTCGTCTGTATCGAAGAAGCATAAAGTTCAGACAATGCCTGAACATCACCCTTCAGTATTGCTTTGGTAAAGGTGGGGACAAGCTGTTTCATGCATAATAACCCCCTTCTAAAGGTGAGGAAAAACAACTACGTAACTATATTCCACATATAGTTTGAAATTCCTCTAAAAAATGGCTTGGAAAAACCATTTATGCTATGAATAGTAAGTGTCCATCAGCCTTGCTTTTTAAAGGCATACGGGTCGCAGCCTCGGGCAAAGCATGTTGACTTTCTCTTCAATCTTATTTATGATAACCTCTGTACTACTATATGACACTCACATATTTTGAGAGAGGTTCATAGCATTAACCCTCTATAAAAAACTATGTTTCTATGAAACGGATGGTTTTCTAAAATCTAGAAAATCATCATCTACTAAGCGTAACAGTCTGCAGAGGGAATTGCAAAATTGCGGATTGCTGCTGTTTATAAACAGGCTAATGCTATGTCCTCCTTTATTTCTGTGTACGATTAAAGGGAGGATTTTAATATGTCAGGCAGAAAAGATGAAGAATTAACAGATATTACCTTGCTGGGAAATCAAGGAACGAACTACTTATTCGAATATTCCCCGGAGATCCTGGAATCATTTGATAACAAACATCCGAACCGTGATTATTTCGTAAAGTTCAACTGTCCGGAGTTCACCAGTCTCTGCCCGAAGACCGGCCAGCCTGATTTCGCAACCATTTATATCAGCTACATCCCCGATCAGAAAATGGTCGAGAGCAAATCATTGAAGCTTTATTTGTTCAGTTTCAGGAATCATGGGGACTTCCATGAAGACTGCATGAACATCATCATGAACGATCTCATCGAACTGATGGACCCGCGCTACATCGAAGTATGGGGTAAATTCACCCCGCGCGGAGGAATCTCCATCGACCCGTACTGCAACTATGGAAAACCCGGTACAAAATATGAAACGATGGCGGACCACCGCTTGATGAACCATGATCTGTATCCGGAGAAAATTGATAATCGTTAATGGCTGAGGCCCGTCCTTTGCTGCTTAAAAGCAGTGGGGATGGGCGTCTTTTTTTAGGACGATATTTTTATTGCCGAAATAATCTCCGCGGTATTATACTTGCTTGAGACGTAATGGAGGAGGAGGGGGCAGGATGAAACCAATCAACGCATCATTATGTGTACTTGTCGGCGCAAGCAGCTACGGCATCCATGCTTCTGTGGTGAAGCTCGGGTTTGCTGAGGGTTACACCGTAACGGAGATAACGGGGGTTCAATATCTATTCGGTCTGATGATGCTGCTGGCGGCTTTTCTTTTTACCAAAAAAGTGAAGGTTTCGTTGCAGCAGGTGCTCTCTTTGTTTGGAATTGGAGCGCTGCTTTCGATGACCGGCGTTTTTTACGGCCTCAGCTTAAGCAAGGTGCCGGCGACGATTGCCGTTGTCATGTTATTTCAATTTACCTGGATCGGACTTCTGATCGAAGCGCTATATATGAAAAAATGGCCAGCGAATAAAAAGCTCGTTTCGGCTGCTTTCCTGTGGATGGGGACGGTACTTGCAGGAGGCATTGCTTCTTCGGGAGGCTTTATCTGGACTGAGAATATCCCTGGAATCCTTTATGGAGTCGCTGCGGCTTTCACGTTTGCGCTATTCCTTTTCCTGAGCGGAAAGGTGGCGAGAGGGGTGCCTACCATTCAAAAAAGTCTGTTGATCACATTTGGAGGCATGTTGGTTGTGATTTTGGGGCTTCAGCCTTCTTTTATAAGGGAGCCGGCGCGGTTGATAGATATGGGTGAGTTCGGGTTGGTGGTGGCGGTCGTTGGAACAATCTTTCCGGTCGTTTTCCTGGCGATTGGTTCACCGCATCTCGATTCCAGCATCACGACAATTCTCGGTGCAGCGGAATTGCCCGCAGCGATTTTGTCGGCAATGTTGATCCTTCATGAGCAGGTCACAGCGCTGCAGATGATGGGGATCATCCTCATCTTGATCGGAATCGCGATTCCGCAGCTTCATTTCAAGACGATGCATTCGGGAAAACAATATAGCTAGATAGTGGCTCTCTTCTTTGGAGGAGGGTCTTTTTTGTGAATATCAGTATAACGTTCCTCATAAAAAATAACCCCTCCACCCTGGCAGAGAGGCATTTGCAAACCCTTGCAATTGTCACAATTATTAAACCTTATTTTTTTGGCCGCATTCCCTTTACAAAGGGTGTTTGCGGGCTTTATAATCCCGTTGTTCAATCATTTACGGAAAAACCTAAAATACTAAACAATAAAGGAGGTTGCGGTGATGCGACAAAGATTATTTTCCTTCATCATGATGAACCTTGGTGCGTTCCTTGTATCCATCAATGTTCACTTTTTCTTATCGCCAAATAATTTAGCGACAGGGGGAGTCAGCGGATTGTCGATCATCATGAACGACTTGTTCCCGGGGCTGTCACTCGGGCTGTTCATGATTATCATTAATATCCTGCTGTTCATTGTCGGAGTCATTTTTCTTGGATTCAGCTTTGGTGCAAAAACAATTTATGCAAGCTTTGCGCTGTCGTTCTATGTATGGCTCTTGGAAATCGTTGCACCGATGAGTCAGCCGTTAAGCGATGATATCCTGATCCAATTGATCATCGGTCAATGCATCGCCGCAACCGGCATGGCGATTGTGTTCCACCAGCAGGCATCAACAGGCGGGACCGATATCCTGGCATTGATCTTTAATAAATTTTTCAATATAGAAGTAGGCAGGGGAGTCCTGCTGGCTGACTTATTTATCGCACTTTCCTCTGCCGTACTGTTTGGGCCGCAGGTTGGTATGTATGCGTTCTTTGGTGTCATCCTGAACGGACTCGTTATCGACTATACCCTGCAGCAGTTCAATTCAAACAAAGAAATTGTGATTATCAGCAAATACAGTGATGAAATCAAATCATTCATCGTCCATGAGCTTGGTAAAGGCGCAACGATCCATACGGCAAAAGGAGCCTTCACTTCTGATGAAAAAGAAGTGATCACCACGATCCTCGGACGCAAAGATTTTTCCAAGCTGAGAGGGTTCATCACCCAAATCGACAACCGTGCCTTCATCACGGTGCACACGATGAACGAAATATTGGGACAGAATTTTAAGCGGTTGGCATAGGATATGTTGTGGAACTCCGCCCCGGGTTTTATGGGGCGGGTTTTTTTTGTGTGTAAGGATTAGTGGTTACGGGATATCATGAGGGATTGCAGTTGTAACAGTATGAGTTTGGTGTCTGCGGTGCGGGTATTCGAGAGGTTGGCGGTGTCGGAATTTGTCGGATAATCGACAGTTCGCGCATATATTTCATATTTCGCACATATACCGGGAATTTCGCGCATATACCGGGAATTTCGCACATAAATCCAGAGATTTCACTCATAAAACAAATTGAACACCTGTTGGGGTATATTCCGACTTACCCCACCCGGACCCTGTCGAAAAATCTCCAGTTCGCCCTTAAATCCCGGATTCCGCCCATAAAACAAAAATCCCGCCCTTATCTCACTGATATCGCCCTTAACCTCAAAAATATCGCCCATAAACCTGCTCGCCGGCCCATCGGGGTATACCCCCTGTCTTGCATATCGCTATATCCAATACTACAAACCCAATCGGCACAACCCGACACCTATTTCCATTCAATGCCCCACCCCCTTGGCGCATCTCCATCCCCATCCCCATTCCATCCAAACCCGACACCCCATTGACACCCCACACCACAAACAAACTCGAAAAATATCTAAAAAAGAAAGGAAATATCTCAGCCGGTACTGTATAAATAACAGTAAGGAGGTGGGAATATGGAAAGAGAAGAGTTAAAACGTCTGGAAAAGCGGATCGATACGCTTGAGAAGGAGCTGAATCTCGTCAAGATTCAGCTCATGAAGGCAAAGCACGCAGCGGCGGAATTGCCTGTTACGCCGCAAGCACCGGATGCAGTGGATACACCGCAAGCACCGGTAACGACGCAATCCAGTCAACAACCGCTGTACAACAATCAACAAAATGAACCCCCCCAGCTTCAACAAGGGCCTGCAGCCCAAAAAGGCGCCGCAGGTACACCATCACAACTTGAAAAACCGAAACCAGCCTTCGATTTCTCCGTTGAACGCTGGCTCCCGAAAGTGTTTTTATTTGTACTTTTAATCGGAAGCGTGTGGGGATTCATGGCGGCATCCCAAAACGGCTGGCTTTCTCCCGGATTCAGGGTCCTGACAGGTGCTGTCGTCAGTATCGTGATGTTCACCCTGGGGGAACGTTATATCAAAGATCAGCGCAGACTGGGCATTACCCTGTTATCGGGAAGCATTGTCCTTGCAATCATTACGTTATTCTCCGCAAATATATTATACGGGTTCATCCCGGCAATCGTGACGAACCTTTTGTTGCTGCTGCTCATTTTGACAGGTCTGTGGGTATCGCATAAGCATGCTTCACAGCTGGTGCTGTGTCTGATTGGTGTCGGGGCCTATTTATTCCCTTTCATTTTTGCCGGTGATGCGAGGAATGAGTGGTTGTTTTATGGATATCAGCTTCTGATGTTCTTTGTCCTGGTCACCTTCAGTACATGGAAGCGATACCGGATTGCCTGGAATATCCATTACTATCTGCTGTATTTCACATTGTTTTTCTTTGCGGCATTCGGGGTGGGGGAAATCACCTTTACGATCCTGATCCCATTTGCGGTCCAGCATGCGTATATTCTGCTGCTGATCGTGCTGAACCGGGAAGAACGGGTCAGTGCGGAGATGATTCCGGCAGTCGTTTCGGGTACATTCATCCTGCTGGCGCTGCTGAATAGTATCTATGCTTATACAGGTGTCCCGCTTTATTATTACGGAATCTTCACGGTTGTGTATATCGGAATTTCCTTCATGGAGCCCGCCGAGAAGAAGCAGACGAAGGATGTCCTGCTGGTTCTTGGATTCCTTCATCTCATGCTGTTCATCTTCGGATGGGTCGATTATGATTGGACATTTATCTTGGTTGCCCTCGAGGCTGCTGCACTGCTGTGGCTCGCCGGGCAAAGGAAGAGCTATGTCGGCCTGGCAGGGTCGGTCATCCTTATTCTGTATTCTTTACTCGGTGTCATGATCGGCCCGGTAAATGATTTCATCAGGGTGGAGCTGCCGATCTTCATCGTTGTGTTCGGGTACTTGTTCCTGCTGGATCATTTCCGGAAGACGGGTAGAGCTTTTACAAGAATCCCGCTCATTCTGGTAAAATCAATGCTCACGTTCATCGCCTTCTTCTTTGTGATGAGAGCGACGGACTTTATTGTCATAGGCTGGGATTATACTCCGAGCACCACTGCGTTTACGGTGGCGATTGCGGTACTTTCGATCATTTATCTGATTGTCGGGGAAAGCAGGAAGGATGCCTTTTACCGGTGGTGCGGGATCGGGTTCCTCGCGATTGCGCTTGTGAAGTTCTTTTTTGCAGACCTTGTGTTCCTTGATTTCACGATCCGTGCGATGATCCTCATACCGATTGGAGTCATCGGGCTTGTGCTGTCGCGGATTTTGTACAAAAAAAGGTAAAACAAGTTGCAAAAGCTTTCTGAATAATTATATAATGACATTATAAACTATCGTCATTTTAAAAAGGAGGTGGAATCTGAGATGAATCGTTCTGTTGGTTTGCGTGGCAAGTACCTGGATTTTATTTATATCTGCCGTGCAATTTTTCATGCATTTGCGTTCAAAGGGACACGTATGCCCTTTTTCAGCAAGTGAATATGAAAACCACTGAACGGTAAGAGGTCTCAGGTTCCAGCCGATTTTTAATTAAGGATTTGGAAACAGAGGGCGTCCAGCTCTCTTTTTTCATGCCATTTTTCCATTTTTAAAAAGCCGCGAGAGATTCTAATTCTTACTCGGGGCTTTTTTGTTTTAAATCACGAATGGGGAGTTGTACATCCGGCTGATCACTCAGTTGAAACTCACCTTAATAGGGATATGAATGCAAGAGCCTCTTACCGATAACATATAGGATTGAAAGGAAGAGGAAAATGATCATTTGCAGTGCACAGGAATTAAGTAAAATGTTTGGCGGAAATTTGATATTCGAAAATGTATCGTTCGAAATCCCGGAAGGAGCCCGAATCGGACTGGTCGGCAGGAACGGGACGGGAAAGACGACGATCTTTAAATTGCTTTCGGGTGTTGAGACACCTGATACAGGCATGGTTCATTTGAAAAAAGGAGCGAAGGTCGGCTATCTTGCACAGATTCCCCAGTTTGCGGAAGGCACGAAGGGGTTGGATGTATTAAAGTCGGCGTTCTCAAGCCTGCTTAGGACGGGTGAACGGTTGAAAGAACTCGAGAGCAGGATGGGGAGTGAGGTGGACCCTGATAAACTGAATCGTTTGTTGGAGGAGTACGGAAAGCTTCAGGATGAATTCACCCTGTCGGGCGGCTATGAGATCGATGCGAATATCGCGAAAATCTCGAATGGCCTGGAGATCAATGAACTGCTGGAGAAAGAATTTAATCAATGCAGCGGAGGCGAGCAGACGAAATTATGTCTGGGGCTGATTCTGCTTCAGAAACCGGATCTGCTCCTTCTTGATGAACCGACGAACCACCTCGATATCGGGGCGGTCGAATGGCTTGAAGACTTTTTGAAAGAGTATGAAGGAACCGTGCTGTGTATTTCGCATGACCGGTACTTCCTCGATCATGTTATCAACAGGGTGTTCGATCTTGAGGACGGGGAAGTGACGATTTATCACAGTAACTACTCAGGATTTGTAAAAGAGAAGGAAGAACGGCTTTTACTGGAGTTCCAGGCTTATCAGGAGCAGCAGAAGAAGATTAAGAAAATGAGGGAAGCCATCAAAAGGCTGAAGGAATGGGCCAATCAGGCGAATCCGCCGAATGAGGCGCTTCATAAGCGTGCCAGGAACATGGAAAGGGCACTCGAACGGATGGAGAAGATCAAGCGTCCGATCCTTGAGCGCAAGAAGATGGGCCTCGAGTTTGAAGAGACGGACAGAAGCGGTAAAGTGGTGTTTTCCATGAAGGATGTCTCGAAGTCGTTCGATGAAAGAGCATTGTTCACAGCAGCGGATCTGCTTGTCCACTTTAAAGACCGGACAGCGATCGTCGGTCAGAATGGTACCGGTAAGTCGACGATCATCAAAATGCTCCTCGGCGGTGAAAAATGTGACTCGGGTGAAATAAAGGTCGGCAGCAACGTGAAACTCGGCTACCTGTCCCAGCATTTTACGATCGCTGATCCGGATGCCCGCCTGATCGATGCATTCCGGGATGAAGTGGCAGTGACCGAGGGGGATGCCCGCCATATCCTTGCGAAGTTTTTATTTTATGGACCGAATGTATTCAGGAAGGCAGGGCAGCTCAGCGGAGGGGAAAAAATGCGTCTCCGGCTTGCGCAGCTGATGCATCAGGATATCAACTTCCTGGTGCTGGATGAACCGACGAACCATCTGGACATTGACTCCAGGGAAGTGCTTGAAGAAGCACTGGAAGACTTCAAGGGCACCATTCTTGCTGTTTCGCATGACCGTTATTTTCTGAATAAGTTGTTCCACAAGACGTATTGGATCCATGACAGGAAACTCCACTCCTTTGAAGGGCCGTACAGCTGGGCGAAGGAAAAGCTCGCGGAACTTGCTCCGCCTGTCAGTAAAGAAATGACTGCTCCTAAAAAGAAGCCGGCACCAGTGCGCGAAAAGGAAGTGAGTCAAAAACCCGCAATATCCATTGAAGAGGTAGAGAAGGACCTTGAAGAATTGGAAGGGAAAATCGGGGTGATTGAAGAAAAGCTTCTGTCTTTGACGGAACTGGATGCCCTGCAGGAGCTGTACAGAGAGAAAGAAAGTCTGGAAAAGCAGAGAGACGAAAAGTATGAAATTCTGGAAGAATGTTTGTAGCATTTAGGCAGCTGCTCCCATAGAGGGGGGGGCTGCCTTTTCTGGTGCAGGCTGTTTTCTGAAAGGCTGCTGCGTTTCGTAAATAGGCTTTCAGCCTGCTTATAGCGTGCGGGCGTGTTCTTTTCGAACTCAAGCTGAAAAAACAACCAGACGTACAAAACCGAAAATAACCAAATTCGCGCTATTTTCTTGTGTGCAAAGTAACAAAGCAGGCGGAAAAGAGCCTCAGTATAAAAATGAATAGTGTGAATTTTATGTCTATTATATAATGAAGGTAATAATTGGATAAAAAGGATGGTTCAAATGTATAAGTCACTGGAGTTTCAGCCTAAGAAAAGGTCCGCTTTCCGGGTGTTTTTGGGGACGTGTTTCTACCGCACAAAAAGATATTTGGAGTGGCTGACCACTCATGAGACGTTCGCGAAAACAAAAGAAGCGGAATTAAAGCACCATGTTATCCATTCACACCGCACGCCGCTGTACAGGAAGCTGAAGGATGTGGATATGTGGTACCAGGAAAATAAAGTGAAAAATTTGCGCATTGCCGTCCGGGAGCTCGACAAGCTCATCATAGAGCCGGGAGAGACATTTTCATACTGGAAGCTGCTCGGGAATACGACGAAGCGGAAAGGGTATGTGGACGGGATGGTTCTCTATTACGGCTCTTTCAAGCCAGGTATCGGCGGCGGGCTGTGTCAGTTGTCGAACCTCATTTATTGGATGACGCTTCATACGCCGCTGTCTGTCACGGAGCGGCACCGCCACAGCTATGACGTGTTTCCCGACAGCAACCGAAGGCTTCCATTCGGGAGCGGGGCCACATGTGCTTACAATTATTTGGACTTGAAAATCAAGAACACGACAACCGGCACATTCCAGCTTCACGTCTATCTCACGGATGAGGCCCTGGTGGGGGAATGGCGGGCGGCTTCACCGGCGCTCACCCGATATGAAGTGTATGAAAAGGAACATCGTATTTCCCATGAATATTGGGGCGGCTACCTCAGGCATAATCAAATCTTCAGGAAAGTATTTAACCGGGCAGGCACACAGATCGATGATGAATTCATAACGGAAAACCATGCGCTGATGATGTACGAACCGCTGCTTGAGCAGAAAACCGGGAGCAGTTCCTGACGATTGCCGAGCTCCGGAATAACTCCACCCTTTTCATCAAACAATAAACGAAAGAAAATTTTAGTGAATATGAGGAATGAACATGATAAAGGACATGACGTTAGAATTGAAGAAAGCATCCATTGAACAACTGGATGAGATCATCGAAGTGTACTCCAGGAGTAAGAAGGATCTGGATGACAGCGGACTGCTTCAGTGGAATGACAACTATCCTGGGAGGGAGTATTTTGAAGAGCAGATCGGATACGGGGATCTTTATTGCCTGTATTCGGATGGCGTGCTTTCCGGTGCCGTGACGTTGAATACCTGGCAGTCCCCGGAATGGGAGGAGATCCCTTGGGAGTATGAGGGGGAGATGGTTGTCCATGCTTTGTTCCTTGATCCGGCCAAACAGGGCCGTGGACTCGGCAGCCGTTTCCTGGAAAAGTGCGAGGGATTTGCAGCCGGTCAAGGTTACCGAAGCATCCGCCTCGATGCTTACGCCAGAAATGAAGGGGCCAATTCCCTTTATGAAAAAATGGGCTATACGTTCAGGGGATCTGTCTATTTTTCATCGAAGCCTGAAGGGCATCAGGAATACCGTTGTTATGAGAAGCCATTGAACTAACTTATAGTATGGTCCTTGAATGTGGTATACCGAGCCTCTTTCGATGTGCCGCTGTTCAAATTTTGTTCAAATGGATCGGTTTTGAAGGGATTCGGTCGTGATATACTTGAGTTACAACATCTTTATGAGGAAGCGGTAAGATTGAATGGATTAGTCTCTGAGGCAAAAGCTTTCATAGAACAATTTTATATTGAAAATAATAAAACGGGTGCCGGCGTGAGATTGCAGCAGATCCAGGAGGAGATAGCTGAAACCGGCACCTATACCCATACAAAAGAAGAGCTTGAATTTGGAGCGAAGCTCGCTTGGCGTAACAGTAACCGCTGTATCGGGCGCCTGTTCTGGAATTCACTGAATGTGTTTGATGAACGCGATGCGTCAACCGGGGATGAAGTGCTTGATGCACTTGAACGGCACTTGTCGTTCGCATCCAATGAGGGACGGATCCGGCCCGCCATTACGGTTTTCAGGCCTTCTCAGCAGGGAAAGCCGGATATCCGGCTTTGGAACCATCAATTGCTGAGGTATGCAGGGTATAAAGAAGGCGGTGCGTTCATCGGCGATCCGCATTCAATCGATTTCACGGTAAAATGCGAAGCCCTTGGCTGGGAAGGGGAGAAGAGCGACTTTGACCTGCTTCCTTTCGTGGTACAGGTCGGGGAGGATGATCCTCAGTGGAGACCGATCAGAAAAGACCTCGTACTTGAAGTCGGTCTGAGGCATCCGGAATTTGCATGGTTCAAAGACCTCGGCCTCAAATGGTACGGAGTGCCCATCATATCGGATATGGAGTTGAAGATAGGCGGGATTTCATATAAAGCCGCGCCATTCAACGGTTGGTATATGGAAACCGAGATCGGGGCAAGGAATCTGGCAGACGTGGAGAGGTACAATCTTCTTCCGAAAGTGGCAAGCTGCATGAACCTTGATACAACAAGGGCCATTACATTGTGGAAAGATAAAGCACTGATCGAACTGAATATCGCTGTTCTTCATTCCTTCAAGGAAGATGGAGTGAGCATTGTCGATCATCACACCGCTGCCCAGCAGTTCAGGCTTTTTGAAGAAAATGAGAAAACGTCCGGCCGTGAAGTCACGGGGGACTGGACATGGCTGATCCCGCCGGTCTCGCCTGCTGCCACCCATATTTTTCATAAAGCGTATGACAATACGTGGAAATCCACGAACTATTTTTACCAGGACAAGCCGTATTGATGAAAAGCTGTCCCCCGAATTTGAAACTTTGGGGGACAGCTTTTTCTTTTTTCGGAATGGGCTTGGAGCCGGCGCCGGAATACGGGAAAAGCTTTTAGCTGCAGGCTGTCGCAGGTGCTTCCGCCACTGCCAATGACGCAGCGTGTGCGAAGCGTTTCCCAGAGCCGATGGGATCCTTCTGGGGCTTACTCCCAATAAGGCGAGGCGCCATCCATCCCTTTCTTCGACACCTCAAAGTAACGGAACCAAAATCGGAATTCATCAAACAGGGTGGAACGGTCGAGTGTGAAGTGGTCAAAGAAGTCCTCCAGGTGCCCGGCTTCACTTTCATCAAGCAGACCTGTTACATAAAGGGGCGTCTTGAAACGCTTATATAAATCCTCGTGGCCGTAAAAGTGAAATAAATCTTCCATTTGCTGTTCGGTCATGATTTCAACACTCCTTTTTTCTATGATTGGTCAGTTTCTGAAGATTTATCCGTGCCGGGGAGGCAATCAACGAATCCGGGAGACAGTATTCTCAAAAAATGTCTTCTTAAACTTCATTCTTATTGGACAACTTAATGGGAAAGGAGTGATGAAGGATGCGAAGCTTGTTCGTCTTTTTGACAGCGATACTGATGATCCAGGGAACAGCCGGAGCGAGAAACATCCTGCCGCTGCCGGCCCATCAAAAGGAACTGGCCATTGTGATCGACGACTTGGGTAATGATATGAAAGGAACAGAGGAAATCCTCCATCTGCCTGTGACGCTGACGATTGCGGTCATGCCGTTTTTACCCTCAACGAAAGCGGATGCGGAGAATGCCCACAACCTGGGTCATGAGGTGATCGTGCATCTCCCGATGGAGCCGGTATCCGGAAAAGCAAGCTGGCTTGGTCCGGGAGCGATCCTGACCTCGTTATCGAATGAGGAGATCAGGAACAGAGTGGAAAAAGCGATAGAAGATGTACCATACGCGGTAGGCATCAATCAGCATATGGGATCGAAGGCGACAGCCGATGAGCGTGTCATGAGGATCGTGCTCGAAGTATGCAAGGAGAGGGGGCTGTTCTATCTTGACAGTAAAACGACCGGAAAGAGCGTCATCCCGAAGCTTGCCCGGGAACTTGAAGTGCCCTTTCTTGAAAATAAGCTCTTCTTCGATGATGTCTACACACTTCAGCATATCGGCAAGCAGGCGAAACATCTTTCTCAAAAACTGGATGAAGGTGAAAGTACGATTGCGATCGGACATGTCGGTGTGACCGGGATGAAGATTGCCGTGATGCTGAAGGAATTCATACCGCTTTATGAAAAGAAAGCGTCAATTGTCCCGCTTTCTGACCTGATACCCGAATATCATCTGATAGACGAAAGCATGCCTTGAAGGGTGTGCTTTTTTGCTGTGGGCACAAGGAGGATTTTTGCATCGTTTCTTAGAATACATAGTGAAAAAGGAAGAAAAGGAGAATGAGTAAATGAATGTTGAAAAACAAATACTGGAGTGGTTTGATCATTTTCATACTCACCCTGAAGTGAGCTGGAAGGAATATCGGACGACGGATAAAATTGCAGAGATCCTCGACAAGCTGGATGTGAAATATAGACGATTTTCAGAAGTGACGGGGTTGATTGCGGAGATTGGCGAAGGAGAGAGGGTGACGGCTGTAAGGGCGGATATCGATGCGCTTTGGCAGGAGGTGAACGGTAAGATGCAGGCGAATCATTCCTGCGGCCATGATGCGAATATATCGATGGTGCTCGGTGCGCTTCTTTATATCCTCGAACATCCTCCGGAAAATAAGCGGATCAGGTTCATTTTTCAGCCGGCCGAGGAAAAGGGGAACGGATCGTTGACCATGATCGAAAAGGGAGCCCTTGAAGAGGTTGATTATTTGTTCGGTGTTCATTTGCGGCCTCAGGAAGAATTGCGTCACGGGTATTTCTGCCCTTCGATCCATCATGGTGCCGGCATTTTCATGGAAGGGAAGGTCACAGGTGTGGATGCCCATGGGGCGAGACCTCACCAGGGGAAAAACGCAATCGATGCCGTGGCGGGGATTCATTCTTTTTTAAAAACCATTTATCTGTCTCCGTTTGAAGCCTATTCAGCAAAACTGACAAAAATTGAAGCTGGAGGGGAGAATTTGAATATCATCCCGGGTAGCGCAGAATTTGCCATCGATGTCCGTGCAGGCAAAAACGAAGTGCTTGAAGGAATACAGCGGCGGATGGAGGAAGGGATGAAGGCCCTGGAACAGCTTCATGGAGTGCGCATCCAGTATGAATGGACGGATTATACGCCGGGGGCCGAGGTGTCGGAGGAAGCAGAAGCAATCGCGAAGGAAGCGATCACAGCGATTGCGGGAGAAGATGCACTGGCCCCGGGGGTCATCACTTCCGGGAGCGATGATTTTCATTTCTACACGATCAGGCACCCGGAAGTGAAAGCAGCGATGATCGGGGTTGGGGCAGATCTGGCACCGGGGCTGCATCATCCGGATATGACGTTCAACGCTTCTGCACTTGACCGGGCAGCAAAAATAGTCGCCGAAGCGCTGAAGAAAGCATAAAATTTTCGTGTAAACGGTACCATGTTCTGATTGACTGATTCAGAATGTCCCCTTATCATACTCATATAGCGACTATTTAACGACAATTTAAAATAGTCAAAAAACAACAAAGGGTTTCAAGGGGGAATTTTTATGAAAAAGGAAATGCCATTCTGGCTCGCGGTCATACCGCTGCTTGTGATGATCACGGTGATGGCCGTCACAATTGTGGTTCTGGAGCAGGGGCCGCACATCCCGCTGATCATCGGGACGACGACGGCTGCGATCGCAGCCTGGTTTGCAGGCTTTAAATGGAAGGATATCGAGGAATCGATGTATAAGGGGATCCGCCTGGCGCTTCCGGCCGTCGTCATCATCATGCTGGTGGGACTCACCATAGGGGCATGGATCGGCGGGGGAATTGTCGCCACGATGATTTACTACGGTCTGAAAATGATCACTCCGTCTCTTTTTCTCCTGTCGATTGCAGTGATTTGTGCTGTCGTATCCCTTGCAATCGGGAGTTCCTGGTCTACGATGGGGACAATCGGTGTCGCCGGGATGGGAATCGGGATGAGCATGGGGATCCCGGCACCGATGATTGCCGGCGCGATTATTTCGGGTGCTTATTTCGGGGATAAAATGTCACCGCTGTCCGATACGACCAACCTGGCTTCGGGACTCACCAATACAGACCTTTTTGTACATATCAGACATATGCTTTACACGACGATACCGGGCTTTGTGATTGCCCTGGGTGTCTATGCATATCTTGGTAGGAACTTCGGGAAGAACGGGGTCGACACTGCCGATATTGAAAAAACGATCGGTGTCCTGCAGGACAGCTTCGTCGTGTCACCGTTTCTGCTGATCATACCGCTTCTCGTCATCGTACTCGTTGCCAAGAAGGTTCCGGCCATTCCGGCGTTGATTGTGGGTATCATTCTTGGATTCTGCGCCCAGGTCTTCATTCAGCATGATTCGTTTGCCGATGCTGTATCCGCCCTGCAAAGCGGATATGTAATCGAGACGGGTAACACCATGGTGGATGACTTGTTTTCCCGCGGCGGACTTGATTCGATGATGTATACGGTATCAATGACGATCGTGGCGATGACATTCGGAGGGATCCTGGAACATACCGGCATGCTGCGTGCCATCGTCAATCAGATCCTTAAAGTGACGAAGACGGCAAAAGGACTGGTGGCTTCGACAGTCGTTTCCTGTTTTGCCACGAATGCTTCCTGCTCGGAACAGTATATTTCGGTGGTGGTGCCTTCGAGAATGTATGCGAATGCGTATAAGGAAAAGGGGCTGCATTCCAAGAATCTGTCCCGTGCGCTGGAAGACGGAGGGACGCTGACGTCAGTCTTCATTCCCTGGAATACTTGCGGGGTGTTCATACTGGGTACACTCGGGGTCCATGCATTCGATTATGCCCCGTATGCCGTGTTGAACTTCATCGTCCCGGTCATTTCCATCATCTACGCATTCACCGGCTTTACGATTGAAAAGCTGAGTGAAACCGAGATGAAAGCAGCAGCGGAAGAGGAGGAGACCACGTTATCCTCCTGATCCACTCAGTAATACATGGGAAAGGCCAGCTCATAAACCGCACGGGGCCTCCCTTGCGCATAGGTCATTTCCTCACCGGTGATCCTGGCAGACCCGTTGTCGACGAGCTTCTTCAAGATCCGTTCTGCAGAGCGCCTGGTAATCTTCATATAATCGGAAAGCTCAGCTGCGGTAAATTCCCGCGAGGAACGCGATCTATAAAATTGAATGATTTTTGAAAGGTTCGCAGGACTCAATTTCAATTGTTTGGCAAGGGACAGCATGTCGGGATGATTATATTTCAGCAGCTGTTTCTTGTTTTTATCAGGATACGGTCCTGTCAGCTCTTTGTCCTCATTCACGATAAAAGCACAGCTCCCTGCATCATATTTTCTTGCAAATAGAAGGGCTGTCTCTGCGTTTTCTTCAGCCTGTGCGGCCGTGTGTCCATATCCGAAACCGGCCAGAACGGGGTGATCAGAATGGAAGAAGGAATGAAATTCGGCAGTATCCAGTAGATTTTCGATGCTGCCCCTGTTGCTGTAGACAGTATAGGCCGCATCACCGTCCTTTTTTTGAAGGGTGCCTTCCATCAAATGAACGAGTGTTTGAAGGCTGCTGTTCCCCGGGAGCGTTTCCGGTGCAAGAAGACGCACTGCGGCAACCGCGGCGGCTTTCCTTCTAGAAAGGAGAGCCTGAGACCGGGCTTCGTTGATGGTCCGCACCAGGGACCTGACAGGATCGATCATTCTCATGCACGGAATATTCAGTTGGACGAGTCTGTCATAAACACTGTGAATGCTCGTCAAGGCAAACCTGGTTTTTCCATCTTGGAATAAACGCTGGTGGAAGGTTGTATATTCTCTGATGCTGAATTCGCGGGGCAGGCTGTTTTTATAATCCATCACGTATTTGGGAGGATTCTGAAGGTGCAGGTCTGCCATGATATGATCGACAAAGGCCGTATCCATCAAATCGATGGAAACATGTTCGGGTTTGACACCTTCATTGTGAAGGATATGGAACAGAGATGTGATGAGGGCCGTCTCATCCTGTTCAAGATAGAGGACAGGAACCGTTAACGCTGTGCATGCTTCTTTTGAAAAAGAGTAAGGCAGCCCTCCTGAGAATAAAACGGCATCGCATGGTGTGATGGTTGGAATCAGCTTTTCTGCTTCTCCAGGATCAGAGTAGATGTATGGAATCAAATCAATGCCGTTCAGGCGGGGGACGATGGAAGCCTGAACATAAGCGTTGAAATCCTTGGAGCCGATCAAGGCGATTTTCGTATTCATGTGGATCTCCTTTCCGGATTAACGACTATATAACGACATTATACCAATTTCACTAGAATTTTGTCAGATGAAAAGGAGTGTTTTATGATGATCATAAAAAAAATAAATCTGTACGCCATCCGGCTGCCGCTGAAACAGCCGTTCATCATCAGTTATCATACATATGATGATATGCCTTCCATCATTCTTGAGATGGAAACGGATGAAGGCATCATCGGGTACGGGGAAGCGGTAGCGGACGAGCATGTGACGGGGGAAACGTGGGAAAGCACATTCCATCTGTTGAAGCATACGCTGGCCCCTAAACTGATCGGTATGAGCCCTTTTAATATTGAAAAGATTCATGAGGTGATGGACCTGGCCGTTTATCAATGTCCGGCAGCTAAGGCAGCAGTCGATATCGCCTGTTATGATGCCGTCGGAAAAAAAGTGAACCAGCCCGTCTATCAGCTGCTCGGAGGACGGTATCATGAAGAATTCCCGCTGACCCATGTTCTGAGCATAACCGAACCGGCCCGGATGGCAGAAGAAGCGGCCAGTATGCTTCGGGAAGGGTTTCAGTCATTTAAGATGAAAGTCGGAACAGATATCTCAATGGACATCGAGCGAATCAAGAAAGTCCGGGAGCGGATCGGGATGGATGTGCCGATAAGGGTTGATGTGAACCAGGGGTGGAAGAACAGCAGCCAAACGTTAAGGGCCATCCGCCACCTTCAGGAATTGAACATCGACTGGCTGGAGCAGCCCGTTTCTGCAGACGATGTGGAGGGGATGGTCCGGATCAAAACGATGACGGATATTCCGCTCATGATCGATGAAGGCCTTAAAGGCGTGCGTGAAATGCGGGAAATCATTGCGAAACAGGCAGCGGATAAAGTGAATATCAAACTGATGAAAAGCGGAGGCATACACCCGGCCGTCAAGCTCGCCCATATGGCGGAAATGGCAGGGATCGAATGCCAGGTCGGCTCGATGGTCGAGTCATCGATCGCGTCGGCGGCAGGCTATCATGTAGCCTTTTCCAAAAAGGTCATCACTAGTGTAGAATTGACGGGACCGATTAAATTCTCAAAGGATGTCGGCGATCTGCATTATGATATCCCATATATCCGTCTGACGGAAAAGGCTGGTCTCGGGGTGGAAGTGGACAAAGGGATCCTAGAAGAATTGACCGGGTTTAAGAGTTTCATAGAGTAAGGAGCATGAATACATGGACTATCTATTTCAAGGCTTTCTTGAGAAAAACAAAGAATCCTATACTGTCAGATTGTTGAATAAAGAGGATATCGATCAGGTTCAGGAACTTCAGGAGCTGGTAGTGCTGGACCTGAAGGAAAAATCGAATTTACAGGCCCTCACGTACGAAGAGCTGAAGTATATTCTTGATGGGAACGGCCTCATGATCGGTGCTTTTGCAGAGTATGGATTGATCGCATTCCGAGCCCTTTTGATTCCGCCGATCGATGAAGAACATCTCGGTCTGGATGCGGGACTGCCCGAAGAAGAACTGGTTGATGTGATATATCAGGAAATCTCAACGGTTCACCCTGACTGCAGGGGCAACCGCCTGCAGCAGACTCTTGCCCACTTGATTATGGAGGAGCTGGGGAATTTGGACAGGAGCTTTACTTATGCTGCCTGCACGGTCGCTCCATTCAATATTCCCAGTTTGAAAGATAAATTCAGCCAGGGAATGGAGATCGCTGCCCTAAAGATTAAATATGTCGACCAGCTGCGCTATATTTTTATCAAGCGATTGGACGGCAGGGATGAGAAGGGAGAAATCTCCGGGATTGAGAAGGTTCAGATGGGGGATACAACGAAGCAGGAGGCATTGCTTAATGCAGGCTGGCGGGGGATTTCGATGGAGCAGGAGAACGGTGGATACATGGTGGTATACGTGAAAAGGTGACGTGAAATCTGCCTGCTGAGCGGAGGAATAATATGTACAGAAAAAAACGGGGTCATGGACTGTAAGGGGTTCTGTCTGTATCGTGATACGCACCAAAACCAAGAAGCAAATTATCCGGAAAATCAGAGTGAAAAAAAGCTTGGAGACAGATGCACCAAGCTTTTTTCATCGCAATATAACATAAAATAAACTACCAAAATAAGGGTAGGAATTCCTCTTATTGCCCAATTAGCACGAAATATTGAGTAAATAGAGGGAAATATTCCCCCTAAGTACTCCAAAAGCAAGAAAGTGAACCATTTCACCTTGCCTTAACGGGAAAAACTCCCCTTATCTCCCCAGAATCCAGCCCGATTATGCAGGATAACGGGAATATCTTCCCTTAATTTAAGTTTTTGCAGATTCAAAATCCGAACCAGGTACATGGACTGCCCGGCTTTTAAAAATTATGATTTTTTATGGGTGATTTCCAGTCCCTGCTGATCCAGTGCGTACTTGATTCCCTGCTGCAAAATGGTGAAGCACGGTACACTTGCCACTGTATGTCCGGCCTGTACGATTTTCATGCTGAGTTTTGCCGATATTCCAACGAGAAGGCATTTGGTTCCCAGCAGCCCGGCAGATTCAACAAATTTACGGATGAAGTCAAGCGTGTAGTCGTCGAACCCCGACAGGCTTGTCAGGTCGAGCACTAAATACTGTGCATGGTAACGAGGGAGATTCAGCAATGTCCGGTTCAACAGTTCCTCCCCTCTCAATTCATCATAGGGCCCGACCAATGGGACCACCAGGATGGAGTCCATCACCGGGATGATCGGAGAAGAAATTTCTTTGATGATATCGGACAGCACCTGGGTCCGCTGTTCCGTAAGCTGCTCCAATTCAGCGCGTACTTTCCTTGTCTGTTCATCAAATAAGCTTTGTACATTCAGGGTCGGTGTGATGTCCGACGGGAAGAATTCATACTGACTGTATTCGTCTCCGCCTATCTGGCTTTTTTCAACCTTATACCATACATTTGCATCGAACAAGCCGGAAAATACGCCTGCCCAGTGTCCTGGAAGGAATTTTCCCTCATCGGACTTTTTCTGTGCAAGTTTGACTTTGTGTTCCCAGCCATTTTTGACGGTGATCACGGCTTTCATTTCTTCGACAGAGTAGTAGACCACGTCAGTGATTCCCCAGCCTGCTGTCACATATGTATTGGGAAGCTTTGTCAAGATCTCATCCGTATTTCCGATCGTGTCCATATAAAATTGACTCACAATCTTTCCAGTTCTGTACCCGGCTGTTTCAAGGACGAGCTCTGATTCCTTTTCCCCCGCAATTTCTTCAATGGAATCAAACAGCGTTTTAAAAGCTGTATTCACCCAAAACATAACGACTTCATCATTCTCAAAATGAAAATCCCCATTCTCCAGATTCCAGTCAAATATCGATCCGTTGACATTCACATCATACGTAGTCATAAACAATAGCCTCCATAAAACAAATATGTTGATAGTTACCTATACCCCAAAAAAGGGACTATAATATTTTTTTATCGATTTAATTATATGGACATCCATTGAAAGAGTAAAACGACTCGCTTTGCAGGAAAAAGAAGATGGCAAAAATAAAAACCCGGCCAGGAGGGGCGGGTTTCACGTTTTCAGTTCTGTATAGATGACCAGCCGTTTGCTGTAGTTCCTTGCTGAACGGTCGAAGTCTCCTGTGCAGGTGATCAGGTTCAATGAGCTCCTGTGGGTATAACCGAAGATCGTTTTCAGCGGTGCGTCATCCCACGGGTATTCTTTTTTACCAGTTACGACAAAGGTCCTTGTATCGCCTGACTTGCTGGTGACTTTGACCTCATCGCCTTCTTTAAGCTTATTCAATTCATAAAAAACGGCGGGGCCGTTCCGGCTGTCGACATGGCCGCCGATGACGGCATTTCCGGGTTCACCCGGTTTGTAGCCTTTGTTAAACCACCCGGTCGTATCGAAGCTTTCGGTGACAGCCATCTCCCCGTTTTTCTTCAGACCGACGGATTCGACATCGGCTTTCAGACCGATAGCCGGTATTTCAAGAGAGGAGGGGATGATCCCCGTTCTTTCGTCCTTGATGATTGATTCGGCGTAGGGGGAAGAGGTGGTGGTTGTACTGGCCATGGTCTGTTGTGTGTTTTCCATCTGCTTGGCTGGTTTTTCAGCTGGTCCCACGCTAACGCCCATTTCTGAACTGCACGCAGAAATAGTCATTAGTACAAGCACAAGGAAGGCTGCCCTCATAGTATATAACATGTGAAGCCACTCCTTTCATCTTCACAAAAGAGGGACAGACCTTGCAGGGGCTGTCCCTCTTGTTTTGTCATGCTTTTTATTGTGCCGGGGGATTCAGCCCGGATTATTTATTTGCAGCGAATTTTTTCAGTGCAAGCACAGAGCCGCCTGCGATCGCCATCAGTGCAGCAAGCAGGTATTCAAGCGGGAATTCTTCTGCATCGGCTGTACCGCCCATTCCGGTATTCGGCATCTGGGAAGGCATGTCCTGGGCGAATTTGTCAGGATATTGATCGACAATCGCGGAAGAAAGTCCCTTCGCAGGATTCAGCATATGCTCATAAGCCATGCGGATGTCCTCGAAAGATTTTTCATACTCTCCTGCAGCGTAGCTGTCGAATGCCCCGATTAATTGATCCACGTGCATCTGCAGACCTTCAGCCAATGCATCTGACTTCAATCGTCCTTCAGTGGCTGTTTCAAGGAATTTAGAGAAGTCAGCGCGGTAATTATCAAGCTTTTGAAGGGCTTCTTTTTTCGCTGCTTCATCTTCAGCCCCTGTTGCTTTTACATAATCAACAAAGAATCCGATATGGTTGGACCACATTTCCTTGAACTGATTTCCCGCTTCTTCACCGTATACAGAAGCAATCGCTGCGGATAAATCTTCGGTATTGGCATTCAATGCATTGACGGAAGCTTCGAAGTCCTCGGAACCATCAATTCCATTTTGCATCGCCATTGTGGCAAGTGCTGCGTGTTCTGTCAACAGGTGGTTAAGTGTTGCTCTTAAGTCAGCAGCAGGCGTGACGGCCATCGTGTTCTCGAATTTATCAGAGTATTGATCGGTGATCGCACTGGATAACCCTTTTGCGACCATATGCATATGATTGATGGCTTCGCGCTCGTATTCGTAAGCTTGTTCGTAATCGCCTGCCACATAACTGTCAAACGCTCCGATCAGCTGATTCACGTGCATCTGGAGGCCTTCTGCAAGACCGTCTGATTCCAAGCGTTCGCCGGTGGCTGTTTCAAGGAATTTAGAGAAGTCAGCGCGGTAGTTATCAAGTTTCTTCAGGGCTTCATCTTTCGCAGCCTGGTCGTTTGCTCCGGTCGCTTTTACATAATCGACGAAGAATCCGATGTGGTTGGACCACATTTCATTAAATTGAGTTCCGGCTTCTTCACCGTATACGGAAGCAATGGCAGCCGTTAAGTCTTCCGTGTTGGCATTCAAGGCATTAGCCGCCGCTTCGAAATCCTCGGAACCTTCAGCGCCCCTTCGCATGGCTTCTACTGCCAAGTACGCATGCTCACTCAAGTAATGCTGAAGAGTCGTTCTTAAATCTGATGCTGGGGTGACGGCCATCGGGGAGTGGTCTTCTCCATTGTGTGCGGATACTGTTCCTGCAGCCGGGATCAACAATGACATGCTCAGTGGGACAGCCAGATAACTTTTTTTGAATTTCATAGGGTAATCTCTCCTTTTGTTTTTGTATTTTCATAGAGCTAACGACAGAAGTTTGGGGTTGGATCACTTTTTTTGAAGAATTTTGACGATTATTTATGTACGGTCTTTTTAACGAAAAAAAGATGCACCTGTGTGCACCGTTATCAGATGGACTTAGAAGGTTGAAAATGGACGGAGTGGTTGAGGGGCGTAATATGGGGAGGGGGAGTGACGGTAATAAGAATCATAAAGGCTGCTTGAATGCCTGCAGTCTGCCGGAGGGCCGATATACGTCGCCGGCTTCACATTTGAAATGACGCTGTTCCACTGGTTACCATTCATGCAGTATGTGTTGGCCATGATATTTGAAGGAGTGAACGTCAATAAATCCGACCCCAGGATCACTTCAGGGTTCGGTGCATCGAAAATAGCGAGCAGATGGGTATTGTCTTCTTCGGCAATCTCATAATGCCACCAGCCCTGCGGTACATTGACGACTTCACCGGGGGCTGCCGTGTAGGTTTGAATCTCCCTCAAATTGGGATTCAAGATCGAGACACTGACTTTACCGGATATGCAGTATACTAGTTCTGCTGCATTTTGATGATAATGAGGTTCGACAATATTGCCCCGGCTCATGAAAATATCAAGGAGGGAAGTATTCTCAAGGGTATTCATCTGTTTTTGGCCGATGATATTGATCAGGTTATACCGGTCCTTCGTAAACAAATTATACTGATTCACATTTCCTTTGAACTGGGCGGAGGGAGAAGCATAATCGACAGAAGTCATGTTTTCACCTCTAAAATTTTTTTCCAGCCATTGTATTCAAATCTATGCAATGGGTGAATGACCCTCTGCACAAAAAAACACAGGCAAAGTATGCTGCCTGTGTTTTTGTATTGGGATTTAGATTTCAGAAGCAAGTACGATGTCCCCTTCAGGAAGCTGACTGTTTGCATCAGGTTCCAGGGTGATGGCGACGGTATCCCAGTCTTCCTTGGCAAATTCATCATTCATTTTAAAGATGACTGATCCTTTTCCGTCCTTTCCGGTTACAAATGTACCGGCGCGCTGAGGTTTTTCATCTTTGATGAGCCATACCTGGTACACTTCTTCCTTTGTTAAGTCTTTCAGCTGAGAAGCCTGAACGACAAGGCTTGATTGTTCACCCTGCTTGATGATACTGGCTGTCCCTTTTGCGTTTCCAGTAACGGCAGCGAGTTCGACATATTGGGTGACCTGATCGATAACTGCCTGTTCTCCGAGTTCCTCCTCTTTTTGAATCTGCGTGAAAAGATAGGCGTTGCCAAGTAACGACAGGGCAAGCACAGCTGCTGCAGAAGGGAAGAGCCAGCGTCTCTGCGGCTTTTCTTTTCTGAAAGGAGTAACGTTATCTTCTATATTGGCAAAAACACGCTCTTCCAAACCTTCCGGAGGGTCGATTGGCTCGGATGCATAGGGGAGGAACTCATTCAGCTGGTGAAGCTCATGGATGGCTTCCCGGCAGTCTGAACAATTTTCCAGATGCTTCTCGAACTCTATTTTATCGGACTCGTTTAAGTGCTGATTGTAATAATCGAGTAAGTGATCACAGTGGCGAGTCATTCCATTTGCCCTCCTTTCCCTTTTAGACAGCTGTGCAGATGTTTCAGTGCCAGCCTTATTCTCCCTTTTACTGTACCAAGCGGCGTATCCGTATTCTTCGAAATCGACTGCTGGGTCAATCCCTTGAAATAAAACAAATGGACGATCCGCTGCTGATCTTCTTTCAGCGTCCGGATGCAGTCCCGTATCGCATTCCCTTTTTCCTTCCATTCGAGGATATCCGCCGGTGTCTCATGATGGACCTGCGCGAGAAGGGAGTCGTGTTCCAGATACTCGACCGACTCATGTTTTTTGCGCCTGCGCAGCGCGTCAAGACAGGTATTGCGTGTCATCGTCAACAGCCACGATGAAAACTTTCCCTTCGAGCTGTCGTAAGAGGCATGCTCCTTCCAAAGCTTCAGGAACACTTCCTGAATGACTTCTTCAGCTATCTCGCGTTCACCGGTCATTTTATACGTGAACGAATAGATCAACTTTTCATATTTTCGGTACAGCTGCCGCAAAGCGGACGAATCCTTATCCTCGACCACTTTCCGATACAAATCAATATCCTTGATTTCTTGTGGCATAATACGCTCCTTAAACATGACATAAGTAAATTAAGGATACTAAAATAACCCTTGGAACTCAATTAACAATAACTCGCTTCTGTATAGCTAACGGAAAAAAGAGGTATTTGGATCATTTTATGTTTGAATTTGTTTTGGGAGGGTAAAGTAGGGGCTTGGATGTTGGGGGTAGCGGTGTGGCGTGGCCTTAGCTGGGTATGGGGGATCTCTTTGAGGGAGCGGCGGGCATAAATATAAGATTTATCAACAATAATTGGGATTTACCGGCGAAAACTGAAAGGATACCAACAATTTTCAGCGTTTATCAACGAAAAACACATCGTAGAGATAGCGCACATAAAAGGATTGGGAAAGGATAAGATTTCTAATGTCAGCTTAAAAAAAGGGTTTTT
Source organism: Bacillus sp. BKU_1 (assembly GCA_051294195.1). Lineage (GTDB taxonomy): Bacteria > Bacillota > Bacilli > Bacillales > Bacillaceae_B > Rossellomorea. The sequence continues at coordinate 2,305,266 of CP193985.1, forward strand.
CACCTCTAAAAGAGAAGTATATACGAAGAAAATTTGATTGGAGTGATGAAATGATAATTAAAGCACGTGAAATACCAGAGATTATACTGGAACTGCAAGCTTTACTACGACGTCTTCCCCTTCAGTATAACAATATTCAAGTATTAGTCGACGAATTGAACAGAAGGACAGCCGGGCATAAAGGAGAAGAAGCCCTTGATTATCCGCTGAGCCTTCTTGATCCCCAGAAATATTTGATTTTCCATGGACTCAGGCTGCAAATTGGCGATCACTATTTCCAAATCGACACATTGGTCATATCGAAGTACTTCATCCTGCTGATAGAAGTGAAAAACTTAGCCGGCACAATATATTTTGACCCCGTCTTCAGTCAGTTGATTCAAATTAAAGATGAGCAGCAGACTGTTTATCCCGATCCTCACATCCAGCTCCACCGGCAACAAACGCATTTTGAAAAATGGCTGCGCCAAAATGGTTTTTCTTCTATCCCTATTTACTCTTTGGTCGTAATAAGCAATGATAAAACCTTGATTAAAACCTCACCAAATAACCACAAGATCCATTCCACAGTTATCCACCGCCATTTGCTACCTACTCGAATATCGCAGTTTGAGAAAAACAATTCCAATGAAAACTATAATGATAAAGAAATTAAAAAACTCGCACGGATGTTGAAGAAGAAGCACCGCAGTTCAGAGCATTCAATTGTAGAGAGATTTAATATACACCCAACTGAAATAAGAGGAGGAGTACTTTGTCAATCATGTAATCATGGCCCTCTTGTCAGAAAACATGGATTTTGGTTTTGTACAAAATGTAAAAGTAAAGACACAATCGGTCATATCCAAGCTCTAGTGGATTACCGGCTTATTTTTAAGAGTAAAACCATAACAAACAGTGAAGCAAGGAAATACTTAAACATCGAGTCAAGGTTTGTGGTGACAAGGCTTTTGAAATCTCTATCTTTAAGCAGTACCGGCACCAAAAAATCCACCACCTACGACCTCACCCAACTCACCCAACAAAACGCCCCGACAAACACAAACAAAAAACCCGCCACCACCAAGTGACGAGTTCTTCAGTCCTTCTCAATCCATTCCTGCGACCATTTCTCAATATTTTTCATCAGCGGTTCGAGCGAATATCCTTTTTCAGTAAGGGAGTATTCGATTCTTACCGGGGTTTCCGGGTAGACTTTCCTTTCGACGATGCCTTCTTCTTCAAGGTCCTTGAGGCGTTCGGATAAGAGTCTGCCGCTTATGCCGATACCGTCCTTGATGGTGCAGTTGCGCTGCGGACCGGAAAGCAGCTGATAGATGATGAGGGCGGTCCATCGCTGGCTCAGGATGTTGATCGCTTTTTCGAACCGTGGACAGATTTCAGATGTATTCACCATTACCACTCCTTTATAGATATCTATAGTATACCATACTTACTAATAAACTATAAATTAGTTACTTGACAAAAGTAAGTTACTAAATTAATATTAGTTACATAAAGTAACCAAATAACTTTATTATATTTTAACCAAAAGGAAAGGAAGAAGCAAAAATGAACTCTCAACAAATAGGGGCATTGCTGTTAAGGATTGCATTAGGTTTGACGTTTTTCATTCACGGTTTTGTGAAGTTTCAAGGAGGCATAGAAAATACTGCGGGATTCTTTGAGACATTGGGGCTTCCCGGATTTGCCGCATATGTAGTTGCGCTGATTGAGTTGATCGGAGGAGTCGCGATGATTCTCGGGTTTGGTACAAGAGTCACGGCGGTTCTGTTTGCCCTCATAATGTTAGGAGCAATCGCTAAAGTGAAGCTTGCAGGAGGCTTCTTGGGAAATGGTCAAGGTGCAGGATACGAGCTCGACTTTGCCCTATTGGCAATATCGGTATACTTCATCCTTGATAAAGCGTCGTCTTTTTCACTGGATTCCAAGTTGTTTCAAACGAATGGTGAGAGGAGTTTATAAAATGAATTTTCATCAATATCCCCATACGCATGTAAGCGAAGTAACCATTAAAGTAGAAGACCTCAAGCTTTCACTGGATTTTTATCAGGAGGTCATTGGCTTCAAAGTGTTGGAGCAATCACAAACTAAAGTACAGTTGACTGCTGACGGTCAAACCCCGCTGCTTACGATTGTACAGCCGGAAAATGTCATTCCAAAACAGCCAAGAACGACAGGCCTTTACCATTTTGCAATCTTATTACCAGAGAGAGCGGACCTCGGGAGGATCCTGAATCATTTTGCCCAATTGAATATTCCTTTAGGCTCTTCCGATCACCTCGTAAGCGAGGCTTTATACCTTAACGACCCCGACGGGAATGGTATAGAGATCTATTGGGATAAGCCGCATTCCACTTGGACGTGGAAGCACGGACAGGTGGAAATGGCAGTCGATCCGATTGATGCCAGGGCCATTTTGGCTGAAGGAGAAGGGGAGCCATGGACAAGGCTGCCTTCGAAAACGGTGATGGGCCATCTTCATATGCATGCTGCCGACCTTGATGAAACTGCCGATTTTTATACAAAAGGGCTCGGCTTTGAAATCGTATCGGCTCTTGGGAACCAGGCGCTGTTCCTTTCCACGGGACGCTACCACCATCATATCGGTTTGAATACATGGAACGGGACCGGTGCACCGAAACCTGCGGAAAACAGCGTTGGCCTGCAGTCATTCAATGTTCATTTTCCGGGTCAGGATGAGAGGGACGCAGCCGCATCCCGCTTGAAAACCCTAGGATATCAAGTGGAAACCGGCCGGGACGGCAGCCTCTCTGCAGAAGACCCTTCAGGCAATAAGCTGTACCTAACGGTGTAAGCTGAAACGTTGCATGTATTGGTCTTATACTGAAAAAACGAGACTGTATCTAATGGGTAAAATGATAAAAGCCGCTCTCATCATCTGAGAGCGGCTTTTGACATTCTTCACCCTTCACTCGGGTCGACTTCATCATAAACCAGCCGGGTCACCATCGTGGCTTCCCCGTTCTTCACTTCCTCTTCCGTAGCGTCCTCGCCGAAGGATTGTTCTTCATCATAAGTGGGAGCAACATTGTTTTCTTTTGAAAGGTTCGGTGTTCTCTTTCTCATGGTCATTCCTCCTGTCTTCTATTTATTGTTTAGTGTAAAGAGAAACATGAAAAGTATACTGCTCAGGCAGATTTTTTTAAAAAGAAGCGCGGTTGGTGGGATACTATTGATATGAAAAGCTTATTGGAGGGGACAACATGAAATTGAGTGTGCTGGATCAATCGGTCATGACGAAGGGACAGGATGCGGGAGCGGCATTCGAAGAGACTTTGAGGCTTGCCCGATTCACTGAGGAACTGGGTTATACCAGGTTTTGGGTGGCCGAGCATCATAATACGAACGGTATGGCAGGATCTGCGCCGCAAGTGCTGATTTCGCATCTTGCTTCTATGACAAACCGCATGAAAATCGGATCCGGCGGGGTGCTCCTCCCTCAGTACAGCCCCTATAAAATCGCAGAGGATTTCAAGGTGCTCCAGACTCTCTTTCCGGGAAGGATCGATCTTGGGGTCGGACGTTCACCCGGCGGTTCTTATGAGACACGCCTGGCGCTGACGGATGGCTTGAAAAAAAGCATGAATGAGTTTCCGGGACAGGTGGAAAGGCTTCAGCAATTCCTTCAGGGGGAGCCGGGAGTCAAGGCTTATCCTTATGTCGAAACGCCGCCGGATATATGGATTCTCGGGATCACCCATCGGGGCGCAAGGGTGGCTGCCGAGAATGGTACGGCTTTTACTTACGGTCATTTTATCAATCCTTCGAACGGGAAGAAGGCACTTGACTACTATCAAGATCATTTCCGGCCGTCTGTCGGTTTTAAATCCCCGCTCAGCAATGTCTGCATATTCGTCGTTTGTGCACCGACCCAGGAGGAAGCGGAACGGATCGCCAAAAGTCAGGATATCTGGTTATTGGAAGTGGAAAGGGGAATCGATACCCGTATCCCGTCGAAGGAAGAAGCGGACAGCCGGATATTCACCTCCAGGGAGATGGAGAAAGTAAGGGAAAACCGCAGGCGTGCGATTGTGGGGACCCCGGAAAAAGTGAAAGAGGAGCTGCTCTTGCTCAGTGAAATCTATGGGAGCGATGAATTCATGATCATTACGAATGTATCGGATTTCGAAGACAAGATAATGACTTACGAGCTGGTGGCAGCGGCTATGTCGGATAGATAAAAGGATTTAGTCAAGGCGAGCGCGGCAAGGACCGCACCTGTTGCCTGAATCCATGCTCCTGCAAGGTTCAGGTCATCGTTGTCCTCACCATTTAATTCAAGAATACCTGCAATCGCCTGCAGGGAATTACCGATCACCTGCAGGGCTTGGCCGTAAATGTCCATGAGTTGAAGGAATGTCCGTTCCCCATCCAATGCTTCGGAAAGGGCTGCACTGCCGCCGAGTGCCTGAAGCAGATTTCCTTTGACGATGGCGATCAGTTCATTTCTTTTATTCATATCAAATAGTAAACCGGCCACGATCGTCAAGTTTCCTGAAGACTGGATCAGCAGCCCGGCTTTTTCAAGATTCCATTCATCAATCGAGTCTGCTTCCAGTGCGTTTCCGGCCGCCTGAAGTTCATTGCCAGCAATATCGATAGGAATTCTGATCCCATCCTGTACGGCTTCGGTTGGTGTATTGGAAATCGCGGATACGACAGTTCCGGTCGCTGTAGTCCAGGAACCAATAAGAGCTTTTATCTCACTTCCCATATTCATCGCCTGCTTTTGAGTGCTGCCTATAGTATATTCAAAAGGGGCCGTATGGTTATCCGGCCATTTAAAAAGACAGAAGACGCGAATGGTCTCCTGCCTTCTCTTATTATCTGTCCAGCTTCACTAACTCTGCATCGCTGTTTGGGCGTCCGAGGATCAAATCCCTCAGAATCCTGCTTCCGAGCATGCTGTATACCGTCCCGTTCCCGCCGTAGCCGAGCAAATAGTAGATCCTGTTTTTATCTGGATGCCTTCCGATATACGGAAGGTGGTCGAGGGATTCACCGAAGCTTGCCCCCCAGGCATATTCCATTTCAACGTTGAGGCCGGGGAACATCTTCTGCACTTCTTTTTCAATCCTTTTTCCCTGTTTCTCGATTTTTCCCATGTTTGACGGAGCTTCGGCAGGATCTTCATCAAGGCCGCCGGCAATGATCCGGTTATCCACGGTCGTGCGCAGATACAAATAAGGCCTGTCCGTTTCCCAAATAAGTGCCCGCTCATGCCAATGAGATAAATCATCGATGGGCTTGGTGGCGATGGCATAGGAACGATTGATTTCGGTCCCGATGTTTTCGCTGAGCGGCGGGGTTTCATAACCGGTCGAGTGCACGACATGAGAGGCGGTCAATGTACCCTTGTTCGTTTCGATGATGACCTTTTCGCCGTCTTCCTTTACTTCGATCGCTTCTGTTCCTTCGAAGGCTGTCGTGTTATGTTCCTTCAGGTATTCAAAGATCCCATTCACAAACCGGAATGGATTCACTTCAGCGTCCCCGTGGGTGATCAGTGCACCGGACTTGGAGAATGGCAGATGTTCCTTCATATCCTTCTTCGACCAGTATTCCACCGGGAAACCGTGTTCCTTCAAAGTTTTATATTCTTTCTTCAGCTTTGGCAGGTGCAGTGGAGAGCTGGCATAATAGATGCTCTTCCTGCGGGTGAATTCGGGTGAGACGGGGAGGGCCATCGCCACTTCTTCCAGGTGGCCGACTGCTTCCTGACATAACTTATAAAAACGGACCGCCTGCTCCTCCCCGATCTCGTCAATCAATTCATGAAGCATGATGTCATTCGAAAATTGCAGAAGCCCTGTGTTTGCTGACGAACTGCCGGAAGCAAGCTGTCTTTTCTCAATGATGGCCACTCTCAATCCTTCACGGGAAAGCACATAGGCACAAAGCGCCCCGGACATGCCCCCGCCAATGATCGCTACATCGTAATGAGTATTGAACTCTTTTTCTGTATCATTATAAGTGGTCGGCCAAAATAATTTTCCATTATGTAATTCCATTGTCTATATCCCCTAACTGTCAGCTTCTTTGTGACTATTGCATTCCCTCTTATTGAGATGTTGAAACGTTAAACGTTATGTGTATACAAAATAAGGGGAGGCTGTCAAAGGGCCTCCCCGGGTGGTCTTAATGTGTGGTTGTATTCAGTCTGACTTCGATGTTATCCCTTGTCGCTTTTGAATAAGGGCAGACACCATGTGCTTTTTCAACAAGCTGTTTCGCTTCATCCAATTCTACTCCGCCGACCGAAACCGAGAGGACGACTGCCAGTTTGAAGCCTCCGTCTGTATCTTTTCCGATAGAGACTTCAGCCGTTACCTCGGAATCGATTTTCTTTTTCTCTTGTCCGGCGACGAGGTTCAAGGCGCTGTCGAAACAGGCTGAATATCCTGCAGCAAAGAGCTGTTCGGGATTCGTCGCTCCTTCAGCCCCGCTGCCCCCGAGGGATTTCGGCATGGCCAGGTCAAATTCCAATACCCCGTCGCTGCTTTTTACCTTTCCCTGCCGGCCGCCGTTAGCGGTAGCTTTCGCTGTATATAGTGGTTCCATTCTGATCACTCCTATTTAAAATTTGTACACTCTTACTTTTTACTATTCAGGTATGAGTTAAACCTGCCAATGTGCTCTCATTCCACGATTTCCCGCTGTCTCCGGTAGGCGAGGACAGTGGTCTTTAACGAAGCGTAATTTCCGATCGCTGCATATCCGTAAAAGAAACCCATGAAGATCCCGACCACGAGATGTCCCTTATGGCTGATGAAAATGGAAATGAGCAGTCCAAGGATGACAGCGATATTCGGGACCAGGAATGGCGGGGGTCTGAATGAAAGCTTAATGCCCTGGGTAATGAGAATGATGGTGGGGATCGCGACGATGGCATCCCATATGTTTGTGTGGATTGTCGGTAAATTCATGTTGTGCCTCCGATGTTTGGTTATAATCATAATGTTTCCAATTGAAGGCTGAATAAACATAAAAGGATGACCCTAAGGATCATCCTTCACTGAAATTGTGTTCAGCTTTATCAAAAGGCAGGGCTGAACAGGGAGGTGGCTTTATCTGAACAAAGCATTCCAGCGCTCTGCCTTTTCAAGCGCGGCAAGGTCGGTGGCCACTTCTCCGGGGCGTACGCCGGCACCAATCATATAGTCTGCGAATTCCATGTTCACGAATTCAAAGATGTAATTGAACTGCTGGACAAGCGGAAGTCCTTTGATGCGGGCGCTCGGTCCGCCGCTGATGGCGACATAGGCTTTCTTTTTTGTCAGCTCTTCTTTCAAGTTGAACCGTTCATCCCGCAAATATTGACTCCAGCGGTCGAAGAAGTTTTTCATCGGCCCGCTCATACCATACCAGTATAGCGGAGTGGCAAACAGGAGGATGTCATGTTCCTGTATCAATTCAACAAGTTCCTCATAATCATCTTCGACAGGTGAGAATCCTTCTTCAGTATGTCTCATATCCACAATTGGTTTGATATCCAGATCTGCAAGCGACACAATGGTATGGTCGGTCCCCTCGACGATTTTTTTCGCAAGGTATTCGGAATTCCCGTCTTTTCTTGTACTTCCGAGCAGCGCTAATACTTTCATCTGTAACTCTCCTTCTCTTTTAGTTGGGCCGTTATCCTCAGTATATTCACCCATGGGCAAACAGGGAATCGGCCGGGATGCCCTTCAGGTTGTCCCTCATTGATATGAAAGGGTTATTTTTCAAAAAAATATTTACCGGATCTTAAATCCTTCTTCCCTCAAATACAACGCAGCTTCATCGTATCCGCCGAAGCTGTCCTCGAGATTTTCACCTGCATAGATGTTCCAGCGGTCGTCTTCTTCCACGAGGAGAAGGGTGTGTCCTTCTGAATCTTTCCATGTTTGTTTGACAGCGGGCTCGATTTCTTCTTCCCGGGATAGATAGGTGATCGAGGCTGTGATGATGGTTCGGAGCTCTTCCTCAGTATAGTCGCGGATATTCACAAGACCCTTCGCATTGGATTCATATTGGGGAAGGTCCCCTGTGTAGACAAATCCATTTCCGTTCGGGTGCAGGTGGTAAACCACGATCGTTTTATCATAAAGGCTGTCTTCAAAGTGGAAATTCACCCTGTTGAGAGACACCTCTTTTTTGGTCAGTTCATCGAATGTTTCAATGATATCCAGTTTTTCCTGGAAGGTAAGCATGCTCATTCCTCATTTCTATTACAACGATTTTTTCATTATAGCACAGTGCCCTATTTTTATAGAAAGGATAGGGGTATAATGGGGGGAAGAGGTGACTAGATTGAACGATTTCATATCTTTGGGGATTCAGCCCAAGTACACAGAAGCTTTAAAAGAACAATCCATTACAGAACCGACACCGATCCAGGTTGAAACGATACCTGTTTTATTAAATGGCGAAGATGTTATTGGACAGGCGCAGACCGGCACGGGAAAAACAATGGCCTTCCTGCTGCCGATGCTTGCAAAGATCGAGAAAGAAAAAGAAAGCATCCAATCCCTGATCGTAACCCCGACAAGGGAACTGGCAATCCAGGTGACGGCTGAACTCAACCAGCTGCTGGCTGCATCAAAAGAAGAAATCAATGTGCTGGCGGTCTATGGCGGCCAGGACGTTGAAAAGCAGATCAACCGTTTGAAGAACCGGGCGATCCACATCGTCATCGGTACCCCGGGGCGGATCCTTGATCACGTACGCCGCGGGACGGTCGATTTCACTGAAGTGTCATTCCTGGTCTTGGATGAAGCCGATCAAATGCTCCATATCGGCTTTTTCGATGAGGTCGAGGCAATCATCCGCGAGACGCCTTATACAAGGCAGACCGCCCTGTTCTCGGCGACGATGTCAAAGGATATCCGGAAAATAGGGAAGCGTTACATGAAAAGCCCGCACAATGTGCAGATCCGTGAAAAGGAAAAGATCGTCGAGGAAATCCAGCAGGAAGTCGTCGAGACGACCGACCGAAGGAAGCTTGACGCCCTCAGTCAGACGATCCGCGACGTCCAGCCGTTTCTCGGCATCATTTTCTGCCGGACGAAGAGGCGGGTAAGCAAACTGCATATGGACCTGAAGGCAAGGGGCTTCCTTGTCGATGAACTTCATGGCGATCTTTCCCAGGCAAAAAGGGAAGCGGTCATGAAAAAATTCCGCGATGCCAAGATCCAGCTATTGATTGCCACGGATGTCGCAGCCCGTGGACTTGACGTTGAAGGTGTCACGCATGTCTTCAACTACGACATCCCGCAGGACGTGGAAAGCTACATCCACAGGATCGGCCGGACGGGGCGTGCCGGAAATGACGGACTGGCGATCACCTTTGCCGCGTTGAAGGATAAGCAGGCACTCGAGATGATCGAAAAAGGAATCGACCGTTCACTGCCGAGGCGTGAGGTGGAAGTGGCGGCTGCAGCTGACTCAAATCCATCCAGCTCTAAAGGGAACAACGAGAGTGCCAGTGAACGAAGAGAGCGGAAAATCCAGGCGAGCCGGGAGCGCAGTGCGAAAAGCGGCCGCGGATCAGGAGGCCGCGGGGCCGGGGGGCGCGGCGGAGGCCGTGGCGGAGTAAGCAGCCGGGACGGTGAACGGGCCTCCTCCGAAAGGGGCAGCGGACGAGGTTCGAGCGGACGTTCAGCTGCTGGTTCAGATGGCAGGCGCGGGCCGGGCGACCGTTCTGCTGGCAGGAATGGAACAAGCGGGCGTTCGGGTGGCAGGTCTGATGGCAGAAGTGGAGCTAGTGGACGTGCTGCCAGATCTGATGGAAGGAATTCATCAGAAAGAGGGCCGTCATCCACTGGCAGAGGCGGCGGCCGTGGAAGCAGCGGCCGACCCGGCGGGCGCAGCGGCAGCTCAAGCCAGGGGCCGGGCGGAAGAAGAGGCCGGTCTTAATGATTGGAAAAAGCATGGTTCGCGGGGTGCGCAGCCATGCTTTTTTGTTGCAGTTTTGTGGATAATATTGGTAAGTGACGGAATTAATCGCAGAATCGAAAGAATAATTGGGTGAATTCGAAGAATAAGGGTGAAAATTAAAAGATTATCGGCTGAAATTCGAAGATTAAGCCCCGAATTCGAAAGATTTCCCATTTTAATTCCAATTCAAAGGGCCAAAACCCCGATTATGGCCCTTAAAAAAGCCCCCAACCATCAATTTGACTAAACCTCCCCCTCCACATAGCTTCAATTCATCAATTAAAACTTAATCAGACTCCTCCATTTCCCCCAAACACAAAAATCCCCCCTGAAAAAGATTAAAATACACATCTTCACTCACTATTTATCAGAAAATTAACACAACTAACTTGATATCTCTCCCGCAAACCCTATAAAATAAAGTAAACGCTTTACTAATTTGGGAAGGGGATGGAATGACGGCATGCATGTACCTTTAGTGTTAACGGACTTTCTTGATCGAGCGGTGGAGCAATACGGGGATAAGACCGCAATCATCGATGATGAAAAAAGACTTACATATAAACAGCTGGATGCCCGCGTAAACCAGTTATCCCGGGGGCTGCAGGAACTTGGCATTGAAAAAGGGGACAAAGTCGCCTACCTCGCGCCGAACACGACGGAGATGCTCGAAGGGTTTTACGGGGTATACGGAGTCGGCGGTGTGATGACCCCTCTGAATACGCGCCTCAAGCCTGCGGACTATCAATTCATTTTAACCCACAGTGAAAGTAAGGCATTGTTTGTGGATGAAGAATTATATCCGCTCGTCCAACCAATCTTGTCGAAAGTATCAAACCTGAAACATGTGATTATCCACGGCGATTCTCAGGATGATTACCCTGGATATGAAGAGTGGAGGCGGAAGTACAATTCCGAACCATTCGACCGGGTGCCGCTCGAAGAAACGGATAACGCTTCCTTGCTGTATACAAGCGGTACGACCGGTGATCCGAAGGGAGTCCTCCTCACGCACCGGTCCAATTATCTTCACGCACTGTCCAGCATGCACCACCTGAAGGTATCGGATCAGGACACTCTCCTTCATGTCCTGCCGATGTTCCACGTGAACGGATGGGGGTCACCTTTTTATTACACGGCGAACGGTTCCACTCAAGTGATGCTGAGGAAGGTAGACCCAAAGCTTATTTTGGAAAAAGTGAAGAGACACGGCGTATCGGTCATGCATATGGCTCCGACCGTCCTCAATATGATCCTTGAACAATATGAATCTGAAAAGCCGGCCATCGATCAGCCGCTGAGGGTCGTAATCGCAGGATCGGCGCCTCCTCCTGCTTTTGTAAGGAAAGTGGAAGAGGACCTGAAGTGGGAATTCATCCAAGTGTACGGGATGACGGAGATATCTCCGCTCATTACGACTTCTGCGATCCGTTCCATGGAACAGGAGAAAACCGATGAAGAGAAGTACCGGCTAAAGGCCAAGGCTGGATACAGCATGATCGGCGCCAAGGTCAGGGTCGTAGATGAGTTAGGGAACGAGGTCCCTCATGACGGGAAAGCAATCGGAGAAATCGTAACCAGGACGAATACTGTCATGGAGGGTTATTATAAAAATCCGGAAGCGACAAATGCAGCGATCCGGGATGGGTGGCTGCATACGGGGGATATGGCGGTTGTTGATGGAGACGGTTATATCGAAATTGTCGACCGTATGAAAGATGTCATCATCAGCGGCGGAGAAAATATTTCCTCTATCGAAGTAGAGGGGGCGCTTTATGAACATCCAGGGGTTCTCGAAGCAGCGGTGGTTGCCGTTCCGGATGAAAGATGGGGGGAAGTCCCGCACGCGGTGGTAGTCCTCCGCGATGGACACAATATTGCCGAAGAAGAGCTCATCGCTTTCTGCCGGGAGAAGCTGGCACACTTCAAAGCGCCAAAAGGCATTACGTTTGCGGAGGAACTTCCGAAAACGGCCTCCGGAAAAATTCAAAAAGTCGTGATCAGGAAGGAATTCTGGAAAGACCGTGACCGAATGGTTCATTGAATAGGGAAAAGAGACGTGTGAACGCACACGTCTCTTTTTTATGGGACGTAATAGGGGAGGGTGTATGTAAAAAAATATTCGAAAAATTTTTTTAAAATGAGTAAGTCGCGTCCTATCGGGAATCGGAGAAATAATGAAAAAATTATTCCACATCCCCATGTTTATATTTCCAATAAGATGGTAAACAAGCAAATGTAACATCAAATATCGAAGGAGGATTCTTACAAAATGGCATTCCATTTTAAAAGAAAAGACAAGCCATAGCGAAGCCGAACATGACATGAGAATTCTGCTTGGGTTTTGGGGAAAGTCATTGGAAACAACATTTCTTAAGAGTCATTGGTCATCACACTAATCACACTTAAAGGAGAGGAAACAACATGGCAAACAATAATAATAGTAATAACAACAATAATAGCAGCAACAATAACAACAGCAACGGAAACATGAGCCGTGAGGAAAGAGGACGTAAAGGCGGAGAAGCAACTTCTCGCAATCACGATAAGGAATTCTATCAGGAAATCGGTGAAAAAGGCGGAGAAGCGACCTCACAGAATCATGATAAAGAATTCTACCAGGAAATCGGTGAAAAAGGCGGCAGAAATTCCAGCAACTCAGGGAATTCAAATCAATCAGGAAGCAATAACTCAAACTCCGGTTCCAACAGTAATTCAGGATCCAGTAACTCAAACAACAGCTAATCCTAACCATTCTAAAAAATCTTTTGTCATAGAAACGTCATTTCCGGTAAACGTCATGGAGACTAATCACACTTAAAGGAGAGGAAACAACATGGCAAACAATAATAATAGTAATAACAACAATAATAGCAGCAACAATAACAACAGCAACGGAAACATGAGCCGTGAGGAAAGAGGACGTAAAGGCGGAGAAGCAACTTCTCGCAATCACGATAAGGAATTCTATCAGGAAATCGGTGAAAAAGGCGGAGAAGCGACCTCACAGAATCATGATAAAGAATTCTACCAGGAAATCGGTGAAAAAGGCGGCAGAAATTCCAGCAACTCAGGAAATTCAAATCAATCAAGAAGCAATAACTCAAACTCCGGGTCCAATAACTCAAATTCCGGTTCCAACAGCTCTAATTCAGGATCCGGCAATTCAAACAACAGTTAATACTTAAAATCCACAGCCATAGAAACGTCATTTCCGGTAAACGTCATGGAGACTAATTACATTTAAAGGAGAGGAAACAACATGGCAAACAATAATAATAGTAACAACAACAATAAAATGAGTTATGAAGAAGCGGGGCGCAAAGGCGGAGAAGCAACGTCACGCAATCACGATAAAGAGTTCTATCAGGAGATCGGAGAAAAAGGCGGAGAAGCCACCTCGAGTAATCATGATAAAGAATTCTACCAGGAAATCGGTGAAAAAGGCGGCAGAAATTCCAGCAACTCAGGAAATTCAAATCAATCAAGTAGCAATAACTCAAACTCAGGCGGCTCCAACCGTTCAAACAATAATTCTAACAACAATTCAAATAACAACAACTAATATTATCTTAACAAATAAAAAGGAACTTGTGCAAACTCAGTAAGTAAGGGAAATAGGACCACACAAATTAGAGAAATCTAATTTGTGTGGTCCTTTCTTTGTTTTTTCCCGGGTTAAATATCTCTTCCTGTGTCACTGGTCCATAAAAAGGATTTTTATCAATATCCGTTATAAATTCGATAGATTTCGCTTGATACATTTTAGCAAGATATTCATAAGTGATGATAATATCCCCAATAAACATAGCTGGTGATATTTGTCCGGTTACTTTAACCATAAGATTATGGTTCATTACTTCATAATCAATAATGCTCCCAAAACTTATATCCTCAAACAAATTTTCAGGGTTGACTTCAAATGGAAGCAAATCAACTTTATACTTCCTTTTCTCTATTTGAATTTCTGCTTCTTGATTCGAAAGCTTTGTTTTAACACTCTTATTAATGATTGCTAAAGGGTTATCTACAATCACTTCGCATAATCCGTTGTCAATTGTGTGGAAAACATGAACATCTTCCAATAGGACTCCTGTTCCATGCCCCTTCGTCAAGGTAATGGCCAATTCTTCTTTTTCGTCAGTATTTATGTCTGAGTAGAATATTTGTGGAGGGAAGGAAGGGCTTATTTCGCTAATCCAAAAAGGCTTTGTATAAATTTCCCCTTTGAAATCAATCTTGAATCCCCTGTATAATCCATTCGTTTTCTTACCGTATAGGGTTATATTCTCTTTTTTGTCCTGACTAACAATATCATATCCTCTAATCTTTTTCCCTGCTAAAGCAGGATTTGAGAAAAGAAAGAGCCCTATTAAAAAATAGACAAAAATTCGCATCACCATCACCTCATTTTAGTGTTCCCATTTCCTGAATTAATTTAATTTAATATTGAAAAATGTTTTAAGTATGCCGAATTGTTCAGCTTTAACTTGTTCCAGTGGTTGATTGGAGTGCAAGACGAAGACCCCTGCGGGAAGAGTAGCTTATGTGAGACTTGTCTAGCTGCGGGGCTTAGAGGCACATGTCATAAGTCAAACCGACCAAGAAGGCAAAGAACGCCTTCGTGGACGATTCGCCTTATGCCAACCGCCTCTGGGCAAAGCCCCTCCGCTTTTCTTCCCGCAGGCTTGCCGAGGAGGCTCACGGGCTACCCGCGGAAAGCGAAGTCTAGCACGGAAATCATTAGCGGCATTGTTAACCGATTTCTACAGGTATTGTTATCTTTGGATTTCTTGAATAGATTTAATTGCATTTGGTTTATTAGAAGGGAAAATGTGTAGGGGAATCTATATTATTTCCAAGGTTTCATCCCCTCCCAAACCGGGAATAGTCCTCCGTAATGAAAAATTTTGGGAGGTACAAAACCCTATGAACCCGTCTAGAGAATCAGTCCAGGACAATGAACTGAATTGTCCTTCTGAATACGGAAAATTAAAAAAGGTATTGGTGGTTTCGCCTCAAAATATGAGAATCACAGAAATCATCAATGAAACACAAAAACATTTTATGAAGGATAACATCGATATAGATAAAGCCGTGCAGCAGCATGGTCAGTTTGTGAAAATACTTGAGGAAAACGGCGCTGAAGTGCATCACCTCGCACCCCAAAAGGAAATGAACGAGCAAGTATTCACCAGGGATATCGGATTCTGCATCGGGAATGAACTCATCGTTTCATCGATGAATACAGAGCTGAGAAAGGGAGAAGTGAAAGTTCTTCTCGGGTGGCTCGAGGAACAAAAGATCCCGCATACCCATCTGGCGGCCCACTCAATCGAAGGAGGGGATGTACTGGTAGACGGTAAAAATGTCTGGGTCGGAATAAGCGGACGTACCAACCATCTGGCGGTCCAGTCCCTTAAGAAACTCCTGCCCGACTATACGGTCCATGCCCTTCCATTGAGGAGTGATATCCTTCACCTTGATTGTGTATTCACGATCATTTCGGAAGAAGCAGCCCTCGTATATCCTCCTGCTTTTTCGAAAAAAGATCTGGAAAAGATCAAAGAGCACTACAACATCATCGAAGTAAGCGAGAAGGAGCAGTTCCGCATGGGACCGAATGTGCTTGCAATCGGTGACAAGACGATTGTCAGCCTGCCGCAGAATGGACAGTTGAATGAAAGAATAAGAGAAAAGGGCTTCAAGGTCATCGAAACCGACTTTTCGGAAATCATCAAATCAGGCGGCTCCTTCAGGTGCTGCACCCTGCCTCTTGTAAGGGAATAATCGAAGGCCCGCCCCCGCATTCCGTAAAAGGAATGAGGGGACGGGCCTTTTTGCATTTACAAATCTTTTACAAGATTGTCGTCTCTTTGAAAATAATTCTTTATAATCCTCTATTATCCTAGTAACTGTATTCATAATCCAGGAGGTAGCGACATGAAAAAATCCATGAAGAAGATCCTTCCTTTGGCAGTTGTCTCATCATTGGCAATCGGAAGTGTGATCGGTATGAATCAGGACAACCCTGAGGCAGAAGCGAAAGAATCTAAAAACGGGAAAGCCAAAAATGTCATCTTCATGATTGGTGACGGCATGGGTGTCCCTTATACAACAGCCCTTCGCTATATGAATGATAATCCGGATACACCGGAATTCGAGAAAACGGCATTTGATCCGTATCTTGTGGGACTGCAGTCCACATATCCTGAAGACGAAAAAGAAAATGTAACGGATTCAGCAGCGGCAGCAACAGCGATGAGCGGCGGAGTGAAGACGTATAACAACGCGATTGCTGTTGATAATGATAAATCCGATGTTAAAACAGTCCTTGAGCAGGCAAAGGAAAACGGTATGTCTACAGGTCTTGTATCAACTTCTGAAATCACGCATGCCACACCTGCTTCTTATGGTGCGCATGATGAAAGCCGTAAAAATGAAGATGAAATAGCCAATGATTATTTTGATGAAATGATCAAGGGTGAACATAAAATCGATGTTATGCTTGGCGGAGGAACGGACTTCTTCGAACGTGAAGACCGCAATCTCGCTGAAGAATTCAAGAAAGACGGATATAGTTATGTGAAGTCAACTGAAGAAATGAAGAATGATGATAATGAACAGGTCCTTGGTCTTTTTGCCGAGTCAGGTATGGACAAGATGATCGACCGCGATGAAAAACAGCCAAGTCTTGCTGATATGACTACATCTGCACTTGACCGCCTGAAATCTGACAAAGACGGATTCTTCTTGATGGTTGAAGGAAGCCAGATTGACTGGGGCGGACATGATAATGATGTTGTCGCTTCTATGAGTGAAATGAGGGACTTTGAAAAAGCATTTGAAAAAGTACGTGATTTCGCCAAAGAAAATGGTGAAACCCTTGTCGTCGTGACGGCTGACCACTCAACTGGCGGATTCTCTATCGGTTCGGAGGGCGACTATAACTGGGATCCAAGTGTAATTGATGCTGCAAAACGCACGCCTGACTTCATGGCAGAAGAAATCGCGAACGGCGCATCTGTAGAAGAAACTCTTTCTCAATACGTCGAACTCCAATTGACAGACGAAGAAATTGCATCTGTAAAAGATGCAGCGGCCGCGAAGGATAAAGTGGAAATCGACAATGCAATCGAAAAGATCTTCGATACGCGTTCCGGTACTGGGTGGACGACGGATGGACATACAGGGGATGACGTACCTGTCTATGCTTACGGTCCTCAGAAAGAAAAGTTCGCAGGGATGATCGACAATACGAACCAGGCGCAGTTGATTTTCGAAATTTTAAAGAATAAAGGAAAAATCAAAGAGAATAAGTAATGCTAAAAAAGCCACACGGATTATTCCCGCGTGGCTTTTCCAATTGTGCTATCAGCCTTCCTGGAGATCCGCAATGCTTACCTGTGATCTCTCTTCAAGCGGACCTCGCAGATGTACCACTGCTGTCTGTCCATCTTCCATCACTTCATCGATCCAGACAGAAGCGTCTTGATATTTCACTTCTATATCCGCAGACGAAGATAAAATTTGTTTCGCACGTTTAAGTTCCATAATCGGCATCCTCCTTATGTTTAACCGGCTCAAGTCTTCAGTCAGTCTTATTCTTTTGATCCTTATTATGTTTGTTGCCTTTACTGTTATCCCCGCTTGTCAGGTCCGAAGCGAATTCAGTTGTCCCCCGCTTTGGGGAGTTCTGGTTGCTGCTTCCTTTATTATCTTTTTTCGTCATTGGTCATTCCTCCTTCGTCCAGTCACTTTAGTTTTGGAAAAAAGGGTGAGGGATATGCATGGGGATGAAGTCCCTATTTTAAAAGATGGAAGCCGATTAAAGGATTTCAGGTGCGGGATAAAGAAAAGAACTATTAATAGAAGGGAGCGGTTTTATAATGGAGTCTCTATATTTCCGTATGTCATCGGGCACAGCGGGTGAAACCATTCAGGGGAGCTGGGATCCGGGGGAAGAGCCTGACGAAGTAAAGCCCGGCAGCTATCCGATCCTTTTCATTCATGGCATAAACACGACATCTGCAACATGGAGCGTTGATGGGAATGATATCCGTGAAACAGCGCGTGCAAAAGGATACCGGACAGCGTTCATCACTCTTTCAGGAACGGCGGATATGTGGTCGAATGGACTGCTGCTGGCTGAAAAACTGAAGGAGATCTCTGGATTTTTTCAAAAAAAAGTGGTGATTGTGGCTCACAGCAAGGGAGGGATCGATGCCCAAACGGCAATGGTTTATCATGGTGCCTCCCAGTTTGTGAAGCGGGTGATCACCTTATCGACTCCTCATCACGGATCCCAGCTTGCAGATCTTGCCTTCAGTAAATGGGCAGACTGGATTGCGGATACGCTCGGCAGCAGGAGTGAAGCGGTTTTTTCCCTGCAAACGGGCTATATGAAAGCCTACCGGAAACGGACGGATGACAATATGGAGTGGAAGCCTTCATCTTTTTACACATTCAGCGGTACGGGCTGGGGCAGCATGGGATCAGAATTGTTTTGGGGCGGTTTGTATTTGAGGCGGTTCGGTGCAAGTGACGGTGCGGTGACGGTGAAGAGCTCACGGCTTCCTTACGGGGAGGAAGTGATGGTCGGTGACTGGACCCACAAGACAATTAAACTGGGAAATGAAATCTTTCCTTATATAGAAAAATTGGTTCTTGAGGAAGTGGAAGAACTTCCTGTTTCTATTGCCGCGAAATCAATTGAAGAGGAATTGCCCGTTACAGTCCTCCACAAAGGAGGGGTGTATACGGGTGTCGCAACAGAACGATTCTATGTTGAAGATGGGGTGGATGAGCTGACGGTTGATTGGATCAGTTCATCAACCGATGCCTCCTATGTATTGACGGACCCTTATGGCAGGCGGCATGTCCGTTTTGTCACAGCGGGTGATGAGACCGGCTTCTTTCCGGATGCACTTCACCATTCGATCATCATCCCGTCGCCGGCTAAGGGAAGTTGGGTGATGGAGGCAAAGAATGCTTCACGGGAGTCCTATTTGCTGAACGTCATGTTTTCAGGTGGAATGAATGTGGGGATGGAAGAATTCATCAGCGCGAAAGAGGCTGAGTCCGATAGCAAAAAAATGAAGATGACAGGAATAGGGGATGTGGAGAAACAAATTCATCTTGCTCACTACCCATCCGGGAAAAAGGATCATCCGGCTGATCTTAAACCGGAAACCCTGGCAGGATACGGAGAAGGCATACTTAACATCACGATTGATATAAAAGGAACCACCGCACAGGGGGAGCAGTTTGAACGTACGATCATCAGCACTGTTGCGGTCGATGAACATGGAGACGTTCATGAGTGATTCACGCAACATCCTGCTAGAACATTTAAAGCCCGTCCCCGCTTATTAAAGCGAAGGACGGGCTTTTGATATTACAAGGATTCCAAGAAGTCTGTCACCTGATCAGGCGTTTTTGCATTTGCACTGTGAAGATGGGCGGTCTTTTCGCCGTTCTTCCAGACGAGCAGGCTCGGAATCCCCATCACGTCATACTTTTCCGCAATCTCTGGAAGTTCATCCTTGTTGATGTCATACCATTTATATTGATCGTATTGTTCCATGATTTCATCAATGAACATGTCCATGCGGCGGCAGTCTGGACACCAGTCTGCATGGAACTTTACGATGACGGGCTGTTCTGAAGAAATGATTTCTTCGAACGTTTCTTTGTTTTTGATCGATTGCATATGTACCCCCCCTTTCCCTCTTATTTTAACCCTACGCGGAACTTTACGTAAACTGCAAGGTATCGGATCCGGTCACCAGCAAAGCATTTCACTGATCTGCACGGAACGTGATAATATAAAGGATACATTCTATAGAAATACAGGTGATAATATGAAACCGCTCAACGTTGGACTTGCCGGCTACGGATTTTCAGGACAAAGCTTTCACCGTCCTCTTCTGCAGCACTCCAAAGACTATCATATACATACAGTCTTGTCTTCAAACGAACAGAAAGTACGGAAAGACATAGAAGATGCAAAGGTCGTTCAGACATTGGACGAACTGCTTCAGGAAAACATCGAGCTAGTCGTCATTACGACGCCGAATCATCTCCATTACAACATGATCAAGCAGTCCCTGCATGCAGGGAAACATGTGGTGGTGGAAAAACCGTTCGTCACCTCAAGTTCTGAAGGAGAAGAGCTGATTTCACTGGCTGAAGAAAAGGGCCTTATGCTGTCCGTTTTCCATAACCGCCGCTGGGATGCAGACTTTTTGACGATCAAAAAGCTTTTAGAAGAAAAGCGGCTTGGGGAAATTGCGACATACGAAGCCCATTTCGACCGTTACCGTCCGCAGGTGAAGGATCGCTGGAAAGAGAATAAAATCGAAGGCGGCGGCGTGTTGTTTGATCTCGGCTCACATTTGATCGACCAGGCACTGGGCCTGTTCGGTACGCCTCAATGGGTATTTGCTGATGTATTTTCACAGCGTGATAGAGAGAAGGCGGAGGACTACTTCCATATCATAATGGGGTATGAAGGAATGAGGGTGTCCCTCAATTCCCGCTCAATGGTGCTTGACCCCGGCCCCCGCTATCAGATTCACGGACGCAAGGGGAGTTATATGAAATACGGGATGGACCGGCAGGAAGCAGACTTGAAAGATGGGTTGAATCCTTATACAGATACATGGGGCCGGGAAGAAGAAGGTGCCTGGGGTACGTTAACGGCTGCAGACGGTGAAAAAGTGAACGCCGTAAAATTAGCTTCTGAAAAAGGTGATTATACCCAGTATTACAAAGTAATCCATGAGGCGGTAAGGAACGGCGGAAGGCCGCCGGTAAGCGCGGGGGAAGCCCTTGAAGTCATCAGGATCATTGAAGCCTGCAAGGAAAGTTCATCTTCGGGGAAGTGCATCCATTTGTAAAATAGTCATTGAAAGGAGAGATGCCGTCATTCAGCATCTCTCTTTCACTTTTATTCCACAGTCCCTGATTCGAGGATCTCTACATCAGGTTTGATGTCGAACTGTACATTGGGATAGAATGATTTTTCCCATTTATTGATATCAAAACCGCGTATCCCATGCTTTTGAAGCTGGCCGATTCCGATGGGATCGATCCCAAGCTCTTGAAACCTGGCAAGCAGTTTCTGCGAATGATCGACAATGTCCGCTGACATCTTATCTTCGATTTCTTTGATCTTTTTTTGAGTTAAGCTTTTGCCTGTGTACTCTTTGATGATCCCGCGTATGGTGATCTTAATGGTAACCTGCACGGGATTTTTTTTATTGGTCACTTTGATTTTATGCTTTGATTTTATGCTGGTCACGGCTGCTTCGACTCTTTGTTCTGTGCTTCCATCTTTATTTCCCATCTTCACAACGTGGCTTCCCTCCGATAGCTTATCCACGAGCAGCTTGAAAAAAAACAGATCATCGGCAGAGACTCTGTCTACCATCTTATCATTATCCATCAAGGCTACGCCTGTGACTTCGAGGGTATCGTCTGATACTTTTTTGATTATGGGAAGATAAGGGGTCTGGCCGTCTTGATAATAGTCAAAGAGGAACATATGCAAATTGGTCTCGGGGAGTTCCCTTCTTTCAATATTCTGGTGGAGGAGATTGGATATGAACATCCCGTTCCCCCTTATCCCGTAATTTCCCTTAAGGATGTCTTCTGCGCTGCCTTCTGTGATGGTCAACATCACGCGTGCCCCGATACTTGCATCCCTCTGAAGGGAGTCGGCGACATCAAGGACCCCTTTTTTGGCCATCTCTTCCCCCAGGAGGACGACATCAAGACTTCCCCTGACAAGAGGCTGCTGGGACTTCCGGGACAATGTTTCCAATACCTCCCGGGTGGAGGGGGCTTCTGCTGACAGTGTCCTGTTTTCAATTTCGCCGCCTTTAATATAGACGGGAAACAACGCCGTCCCCCTGATAGTATTCTCATCGACAAGATCGTAGCCCTTGGCCGTTTCGATATTCAGGTCATCAAGGATTTCCCTCTCTACGCATCCGGACAATAGTAAGAGCAGTAGGATACAAAACGTCAGTTGCCTTCTCATGATTTCTTTTTCACCTTCTTCATAATGATCACCAATACGAGGAGAAGGGGTATGTAGCCGTAGTTGATATAGAAGCCGACTTCCCCTGAAAAAGTGTTCAAAAAGTTCACCTGTTTTCGGTTGGTTAAGAAAGTCAGGACACCGAGGACGATTGCCGATAGAACCCATAGGGAATGACGCTGATTTATCGGCATGGTGCGCTTCATGATTCTGCTGCCGCACCATAATGCGATACAGACATTTGGAAGGATGATCAGGCACCAATTGGCTATCCCGATATATTCAAATCGTTCCACAAACGGCATTTCGACGATTTTCCACATTGATAACGTTGCCCAAACCGTTTTTGCCAGCTGTTTTTCACTGAAGAATGCGAATGAGATGAGGGCGATGAAGACATATACCGTTGTCGTGGTAAACAAGCCCCAATGTGCATATTTCTGTGATTTCTTCGCATCTTTGATAAAGGGATAGAGTAACAGTATCGACTCATAACCGAGAAACGTCAGTGACATTTTTTTGGTGGCTATCAGCATGTCTTTCAGTGAATGATCAAAGACGGGAAGGACATTCCGGAAATCACTGAACGGGAAGGTGAATGCGAACGTCAGCAGCAGATAGCTCGGAAGGACCGTTCCAAAAAAAGCCACCCCGGCAATATTCCGTACCCCTCCCGAGACGATATAGTAGGCAAGGATCATAAACCCAAGGGCAAAATAAAAGGTGCTGAGCCTTGGATACATCCACACTTGGACGACCTCGATATAGGTCCTTAATATCGTGATGACCAGTAACGTGAAGTAAAGAACGAACACAAAATCCATCGCCTTACCAATCCACTTTCCGAAAACGATGGCGTGGGCCGTTACAAGATCACCGCCGCCTTTGTCCAGCAGGGTATACATGATCAGCATGATGATATGGGTGGTGATGCCTGCGAGTATCACAGAGATCCATCCATCATATCCTGCAAACTGGGAAATGACTCTCTGAAAACCCAATACCCCGACTCCGACCTGGATCGCGTGTATGAGAAAGAATACAAGAAAAGGTGAAATCTTTTTGCTTACAGGAATCGGCTGCATCATGAGTACCTCCAATCATTCGTCGATATCAAGCTTTTTCTTTCCTTCAGCGGGACTAAATCGATTAGATTTATTTGGCCGCAGGAAGGCAGGGCGGTTTGACTGCTCAAAAAAAGGAAAACGGATGAGTGCATCCCGTAAGTCCTTTATGCGCGGCGGATACAGAGGCTCGAGGAATGGCCGTCCGAGGGAGGTCAGTTTCAACAAATGCCCCATCAGGAAACAGAAGCAAAAGACGATTCCCAGCAGTCCCCAGAGCTGCGCAAATAATAAAAACGGAAAGCGGAGGATACGGATCGTATTACTCATCCGGTAAACAGGGGTCGTAAACGAAGCCAGTGCGGCAAGTGCCACCAGGATGAGTAATACATTACTCGTAAGGCCGGCTTCAACCGATGCAGTCCCGATGACAATACCGCCAACGATACCGATCGTCTGACCGACCTTGGTCGGAAGGCGGGCCCCCGCCTCACGGAGCAATTCAATGGTGAGTTCCAGAAACAATGCTTCCAATATCGGCGGAAGGGGGATTTCCTGCCTGGATGTGACCAGGGTCGCCATCAGGTCCTTTGGAATCAGCTCATAATGATATGTGAGGGCAGCCACATAAATCGGCGTGATCAGAATGGAGAAGGCAACAGAAAATACACGTACGAGACGAAAGAAGGAAGCGACAATGAAATTAAGGAAATAATCTTCATACGCGTTGAAAAATTCAACCAGGGTGGTGGGGCCAATCAATGCATGAGGGGACCCGTCTACCAGGATGGCAATTTTTCCTTCCACTAAAACGGACGCCACACGGTCGGGCCGCTCCGAATCCAGCAGCAGCGGAAAAGGGGACAGGGTATTATCCGAAATAAGCTGCTCGATGAATGAACTGTCCATTATCTGATCAAAATCAATCTCATCCAAACGCTGACGGGCAGTGTTCACATTGGCCTCATCAGTCAACCCATCGAGATAAATGAGGGCGACTCTTGTATGGGTGACCGTGCCGACACTCATTTCTTCTACCGTCAGCTCTTTTATCGGGATCCGTTTGCGGAGGAGATTCAGGTTATCGCTGAGCGATTCAACGAATGCCTCTTTCGGACCAACGACACTGAACTCCACCTCAGGCTGTGAAACCTTGCGTCCCATTTCATTCTTAGTCGCGATGAAAGCAAATTTCCGGTTGGTTTTATCCATTGTCAGCATCGTATATCCATTCAGCAGTTTCTGCTCGATCACCGCTTCGTCTTCTGAAATCTGGATATCCACAATGGGGACAATCGTCTTCAGGTCGTCAAGGCTGTTAAATTCCTTTGAGAGTACATATGGAAGAACGTCTTCCTGCAGTATTTTCCCGTCAATCAGCGTTGTCAAAAAATGAATGCTGAATTTCACGCCGGTAAAAGGATTCAGGTAAAATGAGTGCTGATAATCAGCCGATTTTTCAAGAGATAATTTGGTGCTTTCAAAAGAAGGCTTCTGCTTTGATTGATTATTTTTATTTTTAAAGAAAGAAAACATACGAATCCCTCATGTTCAACTTGGTGTATTCAGTAGTGTTTCCGAAAAAGGGAGAATTATGAAAAGTTGATGGGATGCTGGGAGAGAGATTTTTAAGTGATGGTCAATTGAAGGAAACCGCAGAAAATCGGGTAAAGAAAAAAGACCAGGGAATCATCCCTGATCTTCTTTAGTATTTATTGCTCCAGGAAAAACTTTTCAATGTCGTCGAGCATTGCGTTAGCCGCCATTACGCCTCCTGCTGTGTTCCAGATGGCGTCGCTTACTTCGTGTACATTCCCGGCTTTTGCTGCTTCAAGATTCTTGAAGAGCGGGTCATTGATCCATTCTTCAGCCAGTTTGTCCGCTTCGCCGTCCCCGGTTTCATATGTGAAGTAGAAGAGGACATCCCCGTCCATTGCAGGGATACGTTCTTTCGTTACTCCTTTTTCGGCAAAGTCATCTTTGTCCTGCTCAGCAGGTCGTGCGAATCCCAGTTGATCCAGTATGACACCCGAGAACGAATCCTTGTGATAGATGCGGACGTCGCCTGCAAGGAAGCGTACCATTGAAACTTCCTGGTTCAGTTTATCGCCGAGTTTACCTTTCAGGTCTTCGATGCGCTGATCGTATTCAGCCAGGACCTCTTTTCCTTTTTCTTCTTTATTCAGTGCTTTAGCATACAGTTCGAAGTTTTCTTTCCAGTTGCCTTTAAGTGTTTCAGACATGACAGTCGGAGCGATTTCTTTCAATTGGTTGTACTGCTCTTCCTGACGGAGTTTCGTACCGATGATCAGATCCGGCTGAAGCTTTGCGATCGCTTCGATGTTCAATTCACTTTCAGTTCCCACAACTTCTACGTCTTTCATATCATCAGCGATGTGATCATACCAAGGATCACCAGTCCAAGATTGGACGGCGCCAACAGGAGTCACACCCATTGCAAGAAGTGCTTCTGTGCCTTCATTTGTCAGGATGACGACCTTTTTGGGAGTACCTTTTATTTCAGTTTTACCCATTGCGTGCTCTACTGTGTATGTTTCTTCCTTTTTGTCATTACTTGCCGATGAATCTTTCTCTTCTTCTTTATTCCCGCAGGCAGCCAGGAAAAGAAGGGAAGCGATCAGCAGTAATGAGAGTAAACTTCTTCCTTTCATATGTATGAATCCTCCTAAAAAATAGTTTGGTTGATAACGATTATCATTTACAAGCCTTATCATAATTGAGAAGGTTTTCATTGTCAACAACTAATTGATAATGATTTTCAAAGTCATTGACGGCACTCCCAATCTTCTCTAAAATAAGAAGTGGGTATGAAGGATTATTCTGCCCATTACGTAAACTGTGACCTGAAAGGTAAACATATGATTAAAACGCAAAAACAATTCATTTTATTTCTAGGGACGCTTCTTTTCCTTATTCTCTGTATCGGGATGAGCATCGTCTATGGTTATACAGATACATCCTGGAAGACGGCACTTGAGTCATTTGTGAATCCAAACCAGTCAACGGAACACCTGGTTCTGCAGACGATCCGTCTGCCACGGGCGTTGATCGCTGCCGTTGTCGGGGCTTCACTCGCCATTTCCGGGGTGCTCATGCAGACGTTGACGAAGAATCCGCTCGCATCACCAGGCATATTCGGCATCAACGCTGGGGGTGGTTTCATGGTGGTGGTCGCCGTGACGATGTTCGGCGTCACCGACCTCCAGACGTTCACATGGCTTTCCTTCTTCGGTGCGGGGATTGCCGCTTTTGGCGTATATGCGATCAGTGCGGCGGGCAATAACGGTCTTACACCGATGAAACTGACCCTTGCCGGGGCTGCGATCACAGCGATGTTCTCGTCCTTTACACAAGGCCTGCTGGTACTCGATGAATCGGCGCTTGAACAGGTTCTGTTCTGGCTTGCCGGTTCGGTACAGGGCAGGAAGCTGGAGATTTTGACAGGGGTTTTCCCTTACATCCTGACCGGGTGGATCGGGGCGCTCATACTCGCAGGCAAAATGAATATATTAGCAATGGGTGAAGACGTAGCCAAGGGACTTGGATTGAAAACCAACCTCATCAAGTTCCTGGCGCTATTGATCGTCGTCCTCTTAGCAGGCGGTTCCGTCGCGATTGCCGGACCGATCGGATTCATCGGTATTGTCATTCCTCATCTGGCCAGGAAGCTGATAGGAGTCGATCACAAGTGGCTCATCCCTTACGCAGGTTTACTGGGCGCGGTCCTTCTTTTGACTGCAGATATAGCTGCACGCTACATCATCATGCCCCAGGAAGTGCCTGTCGGTGTGATGACCGCTGTCATCGGTGCCCCATTCTTTGTGTATGTGGCCAGGAAGGGGTTCTAAAATGAATAGATTCATAGGAAAACGATGGTTTAAAGATAGAATATCTTTTTTGGTAGACATGTCCGCATTAAAAAAAGTGACGATACTTGGTGTGCTGACTGCCCTTGTATTGATTATCAGCACCGGGATAGGGGATATGAAGATTGCTCCGTGGAATGTCGTCAGCGTCTTTTTCGGAGGCGGAACGGGCCTTGAGGAGCTCGTCGTGAAATCATTCCGTCTGCCCCGTATCATCATCGCCCTCCTTGCAGGAATGGCCCTGGCAGTTGCCGGCGGTATTTTGCAGGGAATGATCAGAAACCCCCTGGCTTCTCCCGATATCATCGGGATCACCGGCGGGGCGGGAGCGGCGGTCGTGGCATTTTTAACGATTTTCAGTAATGAGGACGGCACGCTTCCGGTCAGCATCCAGTGGATGCCGGTCGCTGCTTTCACAGGGGCAGCCGTTGTCGCATTCCTCGTTTATTTTCTTGCCTGGAGAAAAGGCGTCTCGCCGGTAAGGCTCGTTTTGATCGGTATCGGGATTTCATCCTTGACCCAGGCAGTCACAACACTGTTGATGATCATGGGGCCCATCTACAGGGCCAGCCAGGCAAATATCTGGATCACCGGTACGGTCAACGGGTCGGACTGGCAGGATGTGTCGATCCTCCTTCCATGGAGCATCGTGTTCATCCTGATCAGCTTTTTCATCACACGTCAATTGAATATCCAGGAACTTGGTGAAGAACTGGCCAAGGGAGTGGGGGGGCATGTCCAAAGGCAGCGCTTCTTCCTTCTCATCATGGCGACCGTATTGGTAGGCGGAGCGGTTTCCTTTGCAGGGGGGATCGGATTTGTCGGCTTGATGGCCCCTCATATGGCAAGGCGGATGGTAGGCTCGTCTTACGGCGCACTGCTTCCTGCCTCAGCTCTCATCGGCGGGATCCTGGTAATGCTCGCTGACTTGATCGGCCGGACGCTGTTCCTGCCCCTCGAGGTTCCTGCAGGAGTATTTACCGCCGCAATCGGTGCACCGTATTTTATCTATCTTCTATTTAAAACAAGAAATTCTTAAGGAGTTGGCTGCGTAATGAGCATGCTTGAAACGAAAGACTTAACCCTGGCTTATGGTGAAAGAATTATTATCGATGAACTGAATATTGAAATTCCCAAAGGGGAAATCACCGTATTCATCGGAGGGAACGGGTGCGGGAAGTCGACATTGCTCCGCTCCATCGCGCGTTTATTGAAACCGAAGCAGGGATCTGTCCTTTTAGAAGGCGATGCCATTGCCAGGCTGTCCACCAAAGAAGTTGCCCGTAAGATGGCGATCCTGCCGCAATCACCGACGGCTCCTGAGGGACTGACAGTGCTTCAATTGGTGAAACAGGGGAGATATCCGCATCAGACATGGCTCAAACAATGGTCACATAAAGATGAGGAAATCGTCCAGAATGCACTGAAGGCAACGAAAATGGAAGAACTGCAGCACCGCAAAGTCGATGAACTGTCGGGCGGCCAGCGCCAGCGTGCCTGGATTGCCCTCACACTTGCCCAGGATACGGACATCATCCTGCTGGATGAGCCCACTACTTATTTGGATATGACCCATCAGATCGAAATCCTCGATTTGTTGTTTGAGCTGAACGAGACGGAAGAGCGTACGATCGTCATGGTCCTTCACGATTTGAACCTTGCCTGCCGCTATGCGCATAATATCGTGGCCATCCGAGATCAGAAGATTTATGCCCAGGGGAAACCTGAAACGATCATCAGCTGCCAGTTGGTCAAGAATGTATTTGATATGGACTGCCAGGTGACGAGCGACCCGTTATTCGGAACGCCGCTCTGCATCCCATTTGGAAAAGGCAGATGCATCCTCAATTCTATTGGTGAGCCTGTATGAGGATTTCTTCACTGACTGATGATCAGTGGGCACTTCTGGAGCAGTACCGCTTTTTGAAGGGAGTGCCTCCTGGTTCGGAAGGCACTGAAGCATCGCGGCTTCTTTTCGATGAAGGGGAGCTGGTCCGCTATCTTGAAGACAGGTTTGCCCTGATGGGATCCAGCGGGTTGAAGACAGCCGGGTCCCTTTTCATGAAGCGGTATGCGTTTATCGCGGCACTCGGGATGCTTGCAGCAACCTGCTGGAACCGGAAATTGGATCTGTCACCTGACAATCTCGTTTTGAGTGATCATGTGAATGACAAGGGGCTGTGGCTCCCTCGCTTTCATCTGAAAGATCCAAGTGTCTGGGAATTTACTTCCCCTGCTGAAAAAGAAGAGTTCATCCGTTCCCTGTTCGCAGGACATGTTGATAAAATGGTCGGCGTGTTGAAGCGCTCCGTTAAGCTCCCTGGTCTGATCCTGTGGGAGAATGTTGCAGTCTATCTTTTCTGGATTTATGAAAATGAGGCATTTACTTCAGAAAGGGAACAGAAGCAGTATGATTTTGCCCAATTACTAAGCGACGAAAACAGCCATTGGTTCGGTGATTATAAGAAGAATCCCTTGAAGAGATATTATACTGAAAAAGTAAAAGTTGAAGGTCTGGACGATGAAATCCGGGTCAGGAAGACATGCTGTTATTCCTATCGATTGGAGAACGGCGAACAATTCCGCTGCAAGAGTTGTCCTCAGACGTGCAAGGTGAAGCGGACGGCCTGCAAATCAAACTAAATTGGAGGTGCTGGATCTCATGAGCGAATTTCCGAAACAATTTGATGCACTCCTGGATAAATACACAGAGCTTCTTATCGGCGACACGTCCCCTGAGAAAAAAGAAATGGTGACCCAATATGCACTCTACTCATTCGTCGCCAAACAAATGCCTGCACTGGTGAAGCATTGGAACTCACTGTATCCGGACGGAAAAGAAGAAATGAAGAAAATCATCGGTGAGATCAAAGAGCTGAACGAGGCTCACCGGGAAGAAATGAACCGGAAGAAGAAAGAAGAATAGGCGGTTTTGAATCGAGAGAGTACCCTGGGATGGGTGCTTTTTTTGTTGAGTGTATGAGGATGGGGCAGTGGATGGAGTGTTAATCTGGGTGTGGGTATGCAAGCACGGCGCCCATAAAGAAAATTCGACAAGTTGCTTGAAAAACGGGGGAGGTGGCTCGTAAATCTGGAAACTGGATCGTATTTCTGAAAAGCGGCACGTAAATTTAGAAAGTGGACTGTATTTTTAAAAAGTGGCTTGTAAATCTGACAAGTGGCACGTATTTTACACAGATGCCGAATGCTGAGGTGAGAGACGGGCTGGTTTAATAAAAATGTTCAATTCCACTTGAAATCCACGGGAATCCTGCCAAATTCACTAGTAAATCTGACACGAAGAGGTCTATTTCTTCTCTATCAATGCATCAAAACCACCCTGAAAACAAACCCGGCCGCCTGTTTTTTTCGTCAACGCCAAAACAGCCCCCCTTAAATCGAGCCTGCGCGTACCCACACAAAAAAAGCGGCCCCATAAAAGGAACCGCCCCATCAAAACCAAACTATTGAAGCTGTCCGCCTGCACCAGACCCGTATGGGAACTGGGAAGAGTACTGCTGGTGCTGCTGATAGGACTGCTGGATTTTCTGGCTGTCTGCTGCTTCGAGCTTGTACCACCCTTTGCGGAACATTTCATTATACAATTCCCGCTGGGCGTTCTGCGTTTCGTTGAAGATTGTGAGCAGATCTTGATACAGGGCCTGGTGGCTTGCCTCATTAAGGGCCGTGCAGTATGAAGCGGTCATGTATTTTTCGTGAGTCAGTACGTCGGTGATGAAATCACGGTCATTCATTTGCGGAGTGGACGGTACCTGCGTCTGCAGATTTTGGATCTTCTGCTGATTTTGATTTTGCTGATTCATGCGGTTCAGTCTCCTTTCTACATCATGCCCTGATTAGTAGTAGTTGTGTTCAAGTGCACCAATAGTTGCTCGTAATGACGTTGATGCATCTGTCCGCACTTATCCAGCTCTGCCTTGATTTCCTGGTCCTGGCACTGTGTGGATGCAAAATGGCATTTTTTCATCGCTGTCAGATTCCATGCAAGCATATCATTCAAATACAGTGAATCCTTCGTCGTTAACATCTGAGGGGGCTGAGTATATGTCTGCTGCTGTCCGCCCTGTTGAGGTTGCTGCTGCATAAATGATTCCTCCTTGAAGTATAAGTATTTTGACCTAATGTATGTTATGGAAATGGAACCTCGCTGAGCTCCAACAACCGTTATTGTGCCTTTTTTCATGCACGTTATACACCTTCAACAAATTTCGATAATATTCTACTAAGAAAGTAACAAAAGTATATTCAAAACGTTTAATAGGTGATAAAATGTTGGTAAACAGACTACTACACGAATTCTTTTCTTTTTATCAAAAAAGAAAACGTTTTCATAGTATGACATATATGTTCTTTTCAGGGAGGTAGCAACATGGAGCAAGCAATGCGAAATTTCTTTTTATTCCTTTCTAAAAATAAGCCGATCACCAAAATGGCCAAAAAGTACGGCCTGCGTTTCGGGGCGGCCAGATTTGTTGCAGGTTCTTCAATAGATCAAGCAGTAGAGGTCATTCGCGAATTGAATAAACAGAATCTTGTGGTAACAATCGATTATTTGGGTGAGTTTGTCGATAACGTAGAAGAAGCCAATCACATGGCCCTTGAATGTGTAGAAGCAGTCCGTGCGATTGGCAGGGAGAAATTACGTTCCCAATTATCGCTCAAATTGACATCGATGGGCCTTGACCTCCAAGAGGATGTTGTAACGAAGAACATGAGGATGATCCTTGAAGAAGCAAGGAAGCACGATGTCTTTGTGACAATCGATATGGAGGATTACTCACGCTGTGAGAAGACCCTCGAGATTTTCAAGACACTGAAATCGGAATATGACAATATCGGTACGGTCATTCAGGCATACCTTTACAGAACAGAAAAGGATATGGAAGAGCTGAATGCCTATTCCCCGAATCTGCGTCTTGTGAAAGGTGCATATAAAGAGTCATCGAAAGTTGCATTTCCTGAGAAAAAAGATGTAGATGAGAACTTCAAGAAAATCATCAAGATGCATATGCTGAACGGTAATTATACGGCGATCGCGACTCACGATGACAAAATCATCGACTATACAAAGAAGCTTGCTGAAGAACATAACATCCCGCGCGATCAGTTCGAATTCCAGATGCTCTTTGGGATCTGCGTTGAACGCCAGCGTGAACTGGTGGAGGAAGGCTACAAAATGCGGGTGTATGTCCCATATGGCACTGACTGGTATGGCTACTTCATGAGACGTCTGGCCGAGCGCCCGGCAAACGTTGCATTCGTGTTGAAAGGTGTTATGAAAAACAAATAAAAATTGAAAACTCCACGGGTATCCTTGTGGGGTTTTTATTTTTTGAAAATAGTTTGAACAGAAGGGGTATTAATTGTGACATTATTCACAATAAAGTATAATAAAACATAACATAAATATTTTCTACGGGGCGATTAAATGGATTTTTCTATCGAAAATGTTTCATTCCTTCTTGCACTCCTGCTTCTTATCGGAGTCCTTTTTGCCAAGTTTTCCTCAAGTCTTGGCGTTCCATCTCTTGTTCTCTTCATTGCTGCCGGTATGATCCTGAATTCATATTTTTTCTTTGATAACGCTCATATCACTCAATTCATCGGTACAATCGCACTTATCATCATCTTATTTGAAGGCGGACTCCAGACAAAATGGAGCAATATTAAAAGTGTCTATAAGCCTGCGTTATCACTTGCAACCATCGGGGTTCTGGTAACCACCCTGTCCATCGGTGTAGCCGCAAAATATATCCTCGACCTCAGCTGGCTTGAGGGGATGCTTTTCGGTGCCATCGTCGGGTCCACTGATGCTGCAGCCGTATTCTCGGTATTGGGCAATAAAAACATCAAGCCGAAAATTTCAGCTACACTGGAAGCTGAATCCGGCAGTAATGATCCAATGGCGATCTTCCTCACCGTCGCGTTTCTGCAGCTGCTCCAATTCCCTGATTCAAACCCATTAAATCTGATTCTGAATTTCTTCTGGCAGATGGGGATGGGAGCTGTGTTCGGAATTCTTTTCGGACTTGGTTCAGTCTGGATCATCAACCGCATCAATCTGGATTCTTCCGGTTTATATCCGGTACTCTCTGTATCATTGGCCATCCTCACTTATTCACTGACCACCATTGCCGGCGCCAGCGGCCTGCTTGCCGTCTATATAATGGCGATCCTTGTAGGGAACGGGGAACTGACCTATCGTCAGTCCATCATCCGATTTAATGAAGGATTTGCCTGGATGTTTCAAATTGTCATGTTTATCCTGCTTGGCTTGCTCGTATTTCCGCAGCATTTGCCGGGAATCGCGCTTCAGGGCATCATATTATCTGTTCTGCTTATTTTTGTAGCCCGCCCGCTTGGTGTCTATATAAGCCTTGCGCTAGGTAAAAGCTTCAATGTAAAAGAAAAATTCTTCATATCATGGGCCGGCCTTAAGGGTGCAGTTCCGATTGTACTTGCCACCTTCCCGATGGTGGCGGGGATTGAAAACAGTGAGATTATCTTCAATGTGGTGTTCTTCGTCGTCCTTTTATCCGCTTTGGTGCAAGGCGCAACGATCACACCGCTTGCGAATTATCTCAAGCTTGCCGGCAAGGACCGGCCGCCGCTTGCCCACACGATCGAACTTGTGAGTATCGGGAAGACCAATAATGAAATGATCGAAGTCCACATCAATGATGAAGCATTTATTACAGGGAAAGCCATCAAGGAGATCGAACTCCCTAAGAAAACACTGATTTCAGCAGTGATCAGGGAAAATGATCTCATCACACCTACAGGGGATACCATCATTAAAGCAGACGATACGCTGTACGTGCTTGCAAGCAAAAGCCAGAGGAAGCATATCCATCAGCTGCTGAATGCGAAGAAAGAATCAGAAGAAACGGTGGATGATCCTGCAAAACAGGATCAAACTGAACCAAAAGACGGCCGTGCAGAAATGCGCAAGGATGAAATAAGCCGTCCAACTAAAGAAGGGACCGTTATGACCGGGGGAGGCGAGTCAGCAGATGCGCGGGAAGAAAACGATATGAAAAATGCGTCTGATGAAAAAGATGAATCCACGCTGGAATCCGGATCGAAATCTAAAAACAGTAAAACAAAAAAGGACCTGTAGCAGGGTAACGGGTTCTGTTTTGGGGTACAAGAACTGGCTTCGCCCGTATATTAGCAGTCCAATTCGTAACTGAATTGGACTGCTTCTTTTTGTTGATATATCAAGGTTTTTAATGAGATTATAAGGCTTTAGCACCCGAATTCTTACTTTTTTTAGCAAGGAGACAGAAGATATTGTCAGCGTGCGGATGTTAGTAAAATGGCTGTGCGAATTGGTATAACAAAAATGGCAGACAGATTTTCGGATCTTTTTGTTATATTGGCAGGGAGACTTATTTAACGGAGCAGTTTTTTTAATCAGGCCGTTTTTAGAAATTGGGGATATGATGTTTGTTAAAGTAAACTAGCAATGAGGCATACTGCTTAGATGATCCCATTTTGGGGGCAGATTTATAAGCGGAGAAATTCCGGCTAAGGCAGCTGGAGGAGAGTTAAAACGCTGATATAAGCGGAGAAGTTCCGCTTAACTGCTAAATATGGAACAATATTTAACGGATATTTTTTAATAAGCGGAAAAACTCCGGCTAATATTGGTGAAATAGCCGCATTTTCCGATTCAAACGGAATTCTTCCGCTAATTTCCAAACGCCAAGGAAACGGCTCTCCTTATTCAACATAAGGGTGCTGATCTTTAATAAAAACAGGCTCGAAGCATAATGGCTCCGAGCTTTTTCACGAGTTAATTTCACTGCTGAAGTGTCTACTGATTCTCCTGAAAATTACTGTGCGAAAAGCACTGCTAATTCAAATTTTGACCTTTAAAACCGAACCTGTTAG
The DNA here is from genome assembly GCA_051294195.1 of Bacillus sp. BKU_1. Lineage (GTDB taxonomy): Bacteria > Bacillota > Bacilli > Bacillales > Bacillaceae_B > Rossellomorea. Next base: position 2,340,122 of record CP193985.1, read on the forward strand.
TAGCAGGGTCCTTTTTTTTGTTAAGCATTCATTTTCAACTCATGTCGGTGGAACAAAAATCCGAACAGGGAGGCAAGCACCTGCTGGAAGAGCATGCCGATTACAACCGGAACGGCAACTGCAGCGGGGAAGTACTGAACGGCAATGACCGCGCCTGCACTGATGTTCCTCATCCCTCCGGTGAATAACAGGCTTGCTTTCGTATCCCTCGTTTGCTTCAGCATCGTGCCGAGAAGCCATGCAAGGGCGAATCCTGAAAAGGCGATGAATAAAACCGTTAGCGCAATCAGAAATAGTTTCAAACTGACATGCCTTAAATAAGGGGCGACAGCCGATGAGTTGATCGCGACAACCACCCCGATCCCTATTTTGGAAAAAGGGGACAATGGTTTTCCAAGGGTGTCCTTTATGCTACCTTTCGTGAGGTGATTTAACAGCATCCCGATCAGCGACGGGATTACAACCATCCAAAGGAGGCCGGTCATAATGCTCCAGCTGTCCATCTCCACTTTCTGTCCGACGATCAGGGACAGGCTGGCAGGGACGATGAAGGGGGAAAGGATCGTATCCACGAGGATGATCGACAGTGCGAGACCGATATTCCCCTTATAAATGGTGACCCAGACAAAGCTTGTGATCCCGGTCGGAATGACCATTGCGAGAAGAAGGCCCGTCACGGTAAGGCCGTCTTCCGGAAATACGATGCTTCCCATCCCGAACGCCCAAAGAGGCATCAATATATGAAGAATGAAGAGGGATGTCAGAAGCGGAACCGGGAATGTAACGGCCCGTTTCACGGAATGAAAATTAGAGCTCAATGAGCCTGAAAAAGTCATCAGTGCGAAAACCCAAGGGACCATGAACGTCAAAGGGGATAAATAAGGAGAGAACAAGACGCCGATCAATACGGCTGAAGGCGTAATGAAAGGCATGAGCCTCTCCAGTTTTTTATTTAATTTCTGCAGCATCGTAACGCTCCCATACATATAATAGAATCATCATATCATTTTTCGGCTTGTCCTTTCCCGCTATTTGTTTATGGCAAAAGTAAAACGACCGCTCCTGGGAAGAAGGGTCGTTATCGGGATTTCAGATTATTCGGTTGGGACAGCCACTTTCGCAACGGCGTTCTTTTCAAAAAGCTGTTCGAAAATCGGGTATAGATATTGGACGACGAATCCTAACAGGACCGTGACGAGGATGGTGCCGATACCGATATCTCCCCTGAATAAGAAAGCAAGTGTCAACGCAAATCCTTCAGACAGGATCCGCGAGTTTCTGAGATTCAGGCCGAATCGGGTATGAATTGCCACCATCAGCGTGTCCATCGGGCTTGCAGGAAATTTAGCCTGCAGGTAGATGGCTACACCGAGTCCCACTGTCAGGATCCCGGACCCGAGTGCAATGAATTGATTGATCAGCATGGAAGGAGCAAATTCAGCCAATACGATCAACAGCCAGAAATCAATCAATAGTCCGATCACAAAGATCGTAGCAGTTGCCAGGATATCCGGCCTCTTCTTCATGATGACAGCATTGAGTGCGATCAACACGATCCCATTAATGAACACCGCCGTACCGACCGTGATCCCGAACATCCTGGATTGGCCGACTGCCAGCGCATCCCAGGCAGAAGCCCCAAGTCCCGATTTGATGATCAGCGACACCCCCAGCGTCAAAAAGAATAATCCTATTGTAAAAAATAATGATCTGCGCATCAGCATCATATTTCATTCTCCTTGTCTGTAAACGTTATCAAAAATAAGCAGGCTGCCAGGCCTTACCGCCAAGAGAAAAGTAAGAGGTCTGACAACCTGGTGCAATACTAATAGTTTACTCCATAACGTACAAGGAATCAAAGTTAATTTTTGCATTTGAATCTATTCAGAGGCAGTAAGATGAATTTATCAGGAGGATGGATGAGGATGGGGGTACAACGTTAATTCCGTAATTTGACAAATCAGCATATAATAAAATAATTCTGCATAAATCCCAAAAAATCAGCATAAAACAGAAAACGTCCGCATCAAGCGTCAACAAACATAAAAATCGTTCCACCGGTCAAGCCACAGTGAAAATCCATGCTGAATAACCACAGGCACCATAAAAGATGCCTGTGACCATCCATTATTGCTTCTTGAATTGATTGTTTTGACTGTTTACTTTTCCGCCGCCGTCAGCTTCAACTGTCGGACCGGCATTTCCTTTTACACTGGCAGCGCTGACGCCTGCTCTTGAAGGATCTTTTTTGCGTTTTGCCATGAAAAACACCTCCATTCTTAAAATGTCCGGATGGCGGGGAGTTTATGACATGGAAGATAAGGCATGCAAGAAAAACTGAAAAAATTTCACAATTTTAAACGTTTAAATATTGCGATATTTTAGAATATCCGATATATTATAGATAACAGAAACTCATTCGGATCTTTTTTTTGAGGAAAAAATGAATGAGTATTCATTCAAAGTTGTCCGGACCTGACCAATCAGGCCGGTTATTCAATGAAACACAGTGCAAACAAAGGGGGAGAACACATTGACGCGCAGAATTCAAAAAGCTGCAGTATTGGGATCGGGAGTAATGGGATCCGGGATTGCGGCACATTTAGCGAACATCGGTATTCCAACACTATTATTAGACATCGTCCCGCGTGAATTGACAGAAGAAGATAAAACGAAGGGTTTGACAAAGGAGAGCAAGGCATTTCGCAATCGCATGAGTGAAAACGCTTTAAAAAAGCTCCTTAAACAAAAACCGGCACCGCTGACTGCAAAGCAAAATTTGTCGTTGATCTCGGCAGGTAACTTTGAAGACGATATGGAGAAAATCAGCGAGTGCGACTGGGTCATCGAAGTCGTCGTTGAAAACCTGGATATAAAGAAAAAGGTCTTTGAACAGGTTGAAAAACACCGTAAACCGGGAAGCATCATAAGCTCCAATACATCGGGAATCTCAATCGAAGCAATGGCAGAAGGCCGTTCTGAAGATTTTCAGAAGAACTTCCTCGGCACCCACTTCTTCAATCCGCCGCGCTATCTGAAACTTCTTGAAGTCATCCCGACTAAGAAGACGGATCGTGACGTCGTGGACTTTATGAAAACATTCGGTGAAGATGCACTCGGGAAAGGCGTCGTTTTTGCAAAAGATACACCGAACTTCATCGCAAACCGAATCGGGACATACGGCTTGCTCGTGACAGTACAGGAAATGCTGAAAGGCGGTTACAGCGTCGGAGAGGTCGATTCAATTACAGGTCCGCTGATCGGAAGACCGAAGAGTGCCACATTCAGAACGCTTGATGTCGTTGGTTTGGATACGTTCGCGCACGTGGCTAAAAATGTCTACGATCAAGTGGACGGTGAAGAAAAGAAAGTATTCGAAGTGCCGGCATTCATGCAGAAGATGCTTGAAAACGGGTGGCTGGGAAGCAAGAGCGGACAGGGGTTTTTCCTGAAGCAGGGCAAGGAAATCCTTGAACTGGACCCCGAAACATTGGAATACGGGCCCCGTAAAAAGCTGAAAACGGCTTCAGTTGAAATGAGCAAGAATGAAAAGGGACTCCGGAATAAAATCAAGTCCCTTGCCTACGCGAAAGATAAAGCAGGTTCCCTCCTTTGGAATATCCTGTCCCCGGTTCTTACTTATTCAGCGGAGCTGCACGGTGAAATCGCCGATGATATCGTGGCCATCGACCGCGCCATGAAATGGGGGTTCGGCTGGGAGCTCGGACCGTTCGAAACATGGGATGCGATCGGAGTTGAAAAATCCGTCACACGCATGAAAGAAGAAGGCGTGACCGTGCCTAAGTGGGTGGAAGAAATGCTCGAGGCGGGGCATACCCATTTTTATAAAGAAGAAGAGGGAGAACTGTATTTCTACCATAATGGTGAATACAAGCATGCAGAGCGCAACCCGAAAGTGATCGACTTGAAGCTGTTGAAAAAGCAAGGAAAGCTGATCAAGAAGAATTCAGGTGCAAGCCTGATCGATATCGGGGACGGTGTTGCCCTTCTCGAATTTCACTCTCCGAACAACGCAATCGGCCTTGATATCATCCAGATGATTAATTTCGCGGTTGACGAAGTTGAGAAGAACTATAAGGGTCTTGTCATCGGAAACCAGGCCAAGAACTTCTGTGTAGGTGCCAACCTCGCGATGATCCTGATGGAGGCACAGGATGACAATGTGTTTGAAATCGATATGGTCGTCCGCCATTTCCAGCAGGCGATGCTGAAAGTCAAATATTCATCCAAACCTGTCGTTGCAGCGCCATTCGGCATGACGCTCGGCGGAGGAAGTGAAGTCTGCCTGCCGGCTGCACATATTCAGGCAAGCATGGAAACCTATATGGGGCTTGTGGAAGTCGGAGTCGGCCTGATCCCGGGCGGAGGCGGAAATAAGGAACTTTATATGAAACATCTGGCGAACCTTCCGAATGGAGTGGAATTCGACCTTCAGAAAGTAGCGAATAAAGTATTCGAAACGATCGCCATGGCAAAAGTGTCGACCTCAGGGGATGAAGCAAGGGAAAATAACTTCCTCAGCAAGGCTGACGGCGTGAGTGTGAACGGTGATCACTTATTATATGATGCAAAACAGGCTGCCATCGCCCTCTATGAGAGCGGCTATAAAGCACCGATCCGCAAGAAAGTCCCGGTTACAGGTGAGACAGGATACGGCACGCTGCTGCTCGGGGCACAATCGATGTATCAATCAGGCTTCATCTCAGAACACGATCTTTTGATCGCCAAGAAGCTGGCGTACGTGATCGCTGGCGGAAAAGTGCCGTTCGGAACCGAAGTCGATGAGCAGTACTTATTAGATCTTGAAAGGGAAGCATTCCTGAGCCTGATCGCTCAGCCTAAATCACAGCAAAGAATGCAGCACATGCTTGTCAAAGGAAAGCCATTACGCAACTAATCATACAAATCAATCCAGAAAGCGGGGGAACATCATGCGTGAAGCAGTCATAGTCGCTGGTGCCAGAACACCAGTCGGAAAATCAAGAAAAGGGTCATTGGCGGGAGTGAGACCGGATGACCTTGGTGCCCTTGTCGTAAAAGAAACATTGAAGCGTGCCGGGAGCTACGAGGGGAATATCGACGATCTGATCATTGGGTGTGCCATGCCGGAAGCCGAGCAGGGCCTCAACATGGCGAGGAATATCGGAGGCCTTGCCGGGCTTTCAAGCTCGGTTCCCGCCATCACGATCAACCGTTACTGCTCATCAGGCTTACAGTCCATTGCGTATGCAGCTGAAAAGATCATGCTTGGCCATTCCGACACGGCGATTGCCGGCGGAGCGGAATCGATGAGTCTTGTACCGATGATGGGGCATGTTGTACGACCGAACGCAAAGCTTGCTGAAACAGCTCCTCAGTACTACATGAGCATGGGTCACACGGCAGAAGAAGTGGCGAAGAAATTCGGCGTATCACGTGAAGACCAGGATGCATTTGCAGTGAGAAGCCATCAGAAAGCGGCAAAAGCGATAGCAGAAGGAAAGTTCGATGATGAAATCGTCCCGGTTGATGTGGTCCAGCGTTCTGTGAATGCCGAGAACAAACTGGTAGAAAAGACGTTCCAATTTGCGAAGGACGAAGGGGTCCGGGCTGAAACAAGTGCACAGGTACTTGGCAAACTGCGCCCTGCATTCAATGTAAAAGGATCTGTCACTGCAGGGAACTCATCACAGACAAGTGACGGGGCTGCAGCGGTGATGGTCATGGACCGCGAAAAAGCGGACGGACTTGGATTGCAGCCGATGGCTAAGTTCAGAAGCTTTGCCGTAGCAGGGGTGCCGCCTGAAATCATGGGGATCGGTCCTGTCGAAGCGATTCCCCGCGCACTGAAGATGGCAGGTCTCCAGCTGTCCGATATCGGCCTATTCGAACTGAACGAAGCATTCGCTTCCCAGTCGATCCAGGTCATCCGCCAGCTCGGACTTGATGAAGAAAAAGTGAACGTAAACGGCGGAGCGATCGCACTCGGTCACCCGCTTGGATGCACAGGTGCAAAACTGACTTTGTCACTCGTCCACGAAATGAAACGCCGCAACCAGCAATTCGGCATCGTCACCATGTGCATCGGCGGCGGAATGGGAGCAGCCGGGGTGTTTGAACTGATCGGTTAACTCACTTCTAATGCTGAAATCCCATTTGATGGGGTGTCTATTAAGTAACTAACATTTCATAATGTATAAACCATTTTGAGAAACGAGAGTGGATTGGAGCGGAAGGCACTTGACTCCGACGGGAGATAGAGGAAAGGTCGAGACTTGTCCAGCTCCGGCGGCTAGCCCCTCGAGGTCATAAGCTAAATGGTCCATGAAGGCAAAGAACGCCTTCCCGGTCCATTCATCTTATGCTTGTCGGGTCTGAACGAGCCGCCTGCACATTTCCTCCCGCAGGAGCGTAGCGACGAGGAGGCTCGACTTCCTCCCCGGGGAATCTTGTGCCTGCAGCGGAAAGGAACGGTCTGCGTTTCTAGGGAACACCAATATTAGGATATGTCCATTTATAAAACAAGTTAAGGGGATGTCAATTATGGCAAATCAAACTGATAAATTGATTAAGGGTGGAAGTTTTTTAATCGAAGATGTGAGCTTTGATCAAGTATTCACACCTGAGGAATATTCCGACGAACAAAAAATGATCGCGAAAACCACTGAAGATTATGTCTTGAACGAAGTGGTACCGGTCATCGACAATCTTGAAAACCACGAATTCGATCATTCCGTACGCTTATTGAAAGAAGCAGGAGAACTTGGTCTCCTTGGAGCGGATGTACCTGAAGAGTACGGCGGACTAGGTCTTGATAAAGTAAGTTCTGCGTTGATCGCTGAAAAAATGTCCCGTGCAGGCGGTTTCTCCATCTCCCACGGTGCCCATGTCGGGATCGGTTCACTTCCGATCGTCCTTTTCGGTAACGAAGATCAAAAGCAAAAATACCTTCCTGCACTTGCAACAGGTGAAAAGCTTGCTGCGTATGCATTGACAGAGCCGGGGTCAGGTTCGGATGCACTTGGTGCGAAGACGACCGCGAAATTGAACGAAGCGGGCACGCACTATATTTTAAATGGTGAGAAGCAATGGATCACAAACTCTGCTTTCGCTGACGTATTCGTTGTTTATGCAAAAATCGACGGTGAACATTTCTCTGCATTCATCGTTGAAAAAGATTATCCAGGCGTTTCGACTGGTCCGGAAGAAAAGAAAATGGGAATCAAGAGTTCTTCCACACGTACATTGATCCTTGAAGATGCAGAAATCCCTGTGGAAAACCTGCTTGGCCAAGCTGGAAAAGGGCATATCATCGCCTTCAATATCTTGAACATCGGACGTTACAAGCTTGGTGTAGGTGCAGTCGGTGCAAGTAAACGTGCGTTTGAAGTGACGGTTCAATACACAAATCAACGCCAGCAGTTCAAGACTCCTATTTCTTCTTTCAACCTGACAAAAGAAAAATTGGCGACAATGGCAGCGAAATTATATGCAGCCGAAAGCTCCGTATACCGTACAGTAGGCTTATTCGAAGACCGCATGAGCAAGCTTACGGATGAAGAAGTCAAAAATGGAACGGAAGTGGCGAAATCGATTGCAGAATATGCCATCGAGTGTTCACTGAATAAATTTTTCGCAACGGAAGTACTGGATTATGTAGTCGACGAAGGCGTTCAGCTTCACGGCGGATACGGATTCATGCAGGAATATGAGATTGAAAGAATGTACCGCGACTCCCGTATCAACCGTATCTTTGAAGGAACGAATGAAATCAACCGCCTGCTTGTACCAGGGACTTACCTTCGAAAAGCAATGAAAGGCGAACTGCCACTCCTGCAGAAAGCACAGGCTCTTCAGGAAGAACTGATGATGCTTATGCCTGAAGAAGTGGGCGACGAGCCGCTGGCACAAGAGAAGTACCTTGTGAAGAATGCGAAGAAGATCGGCTTGATGCTTGCTGGATTAGCAGCTCAGAAGTTCGGAAAGGCACTCGAAAAAGAGCAGGAAATCCTTGTGAACATCGCGGATATCGTATCAAACGCATATGCAATGGAATCCGTGGTCCTTCGTACAGAAAAAGCGCTTGAGAAGGGCGGAGCTGAAAAAGCGAAGCAAAAACTTCTTTACACGCAAATCTTCTGTCAGGAAGCGTTCAATGAAATCGAAGCACATGCAAAAGAAACCCTTGTGGCAACCGAACAGGGTGACACGCTGCGCATGATGCTCTCAGCGCTCCGTAAATTCACGCGCCACACACCAATCAACGTGATCGCAGTGAAGCGTGAAGCATCTGAGAAGCTGGTTGACGCTGAGAAGTATGTAGTTTGATAAGTGAAACGGACCTCCGAGCGGCGGAGGTCTGTTTTTTGTTTTGGATGGAAGTGAGTAATTCTCCAAGATTACAGGCCACTTACCTATTTTCTTGACTTAGCGCTTAATCATAATTATTATATGTTTAAACGTTTAAACATAACAACATAAAATAAAGGTGGCTGCCAAAATGAATAACAAAACAGTATTGATCACTGGGGCATCAAGCGGAATCGGCCTTAGCTTCAGTCATAAATTTGCACAAGACGGACATGATGTTGTCCTTATCGCCCGCAGCAAGGATAAGCTTCATTCACTTGCAGAGGAATTAGAGGGGAAATACAGTGTCAAGGCACATGTAATTGATGGAGACTTAGCCAAACCAGGTGCTTCCAAATCTATATACGAACAGGTTACCGCAAAAGGTATTGAAGTTGATACGCTGATCAACAATGCCGGTTTTGGCTTATTCGGCGAATTTGAACAGACAGAAATCGGGAAAGAAGTCGATATGATACAAGTAAATATAACTGCACTTACTGAGCTCAGTAAGTATTTTGGCAAAGAAATGGTGAGACGGAAACAAGGACAGATTTTGAATGTTGCTTCCACTGCCGCTTTCCAGCCGGGACCGCTAATGGCTGTCTATTATGCAACCAAGGCTTACGTCCTCTCATTCTCTGAGGCTCTTGCGAATGAATGGGAACCTTATGGAATAGAAGTTATGGCCCTATGTCCCGGTGCAACCTCTACAGGATTTAAAGAGGCAGCCGACCTTCAGGAATCGAAACTTTTCCAATCAGGCGTCATGACTGTAGAAGAAGTTGTGGACGAAGCATATAGGCAAATGAATAATCAAAAGAAGGTTGTCATCGTACCGGGAGTAAAGAATAGATTGCTTGCAGGTTCCATCCGTTTCCTCCCGCGCAGGATGGTCACAAAGATTGTGCGCAAAGTCCAGGAACGGATATAATAATAGCTGGAAGAAAGAGAAGGGTGAACATTATGGGGCAAAAGGCCATTGGGATTTTTCGTGCTTGCACACCTTTATTTCAAGCATTAAGCGACTCTTACAGGCAGGATATCATCGTCCTCCTCGCCGAAAAGGAACCTCTGACTGTCAATGAAATCACTGAGCATCTCACCCTTTCAAGGCCGGCTGTCTCGCATCACCTAAAGATACTGAGGGATCAGAAGCTTGTATCCCTGGTGCAGAAAGGGACTCAGCGCTTCTACTCGCTTGAACTTGATCATGCGGCAGAGCTGCTTAAAGAGCTCGTCGGGACAATTGAAAATGATTGCGAATAAACCTCCTGTAAAAGAAGGAAAATAACGAAGTCTGTCGAATGTAGTCTAGTGGAAGAGATGCAGCATTCCGCCTTGAAAATGATGGAAGGCAATCTATATGGTTTCAGCAGAGGAAAACCGGGCAAAAAATCGAAAGGTGGTGGTAATATGTCATTGTCATTTTATTCATATCCAAAATGCGGAACATGCCGCAAAGCAAAGAAGTGGCTTGAAGACCATAACGCTGACTTTAATGAAATACATATCGTTGAAAATCCCCCGTCCAAAGAAGAACTGAAAAGCCTTTACGAAAAAAGCGGCATGCCGTTGAAAAAGTTCTTTAATACAAGCGGGAAAAAGTATCGTGAGCTTGGATTGAAGGATAAAGTGAATACTGCTTCCGACGAAGAGCTGCTTGAGATCCTGTCTTCAGACGGGATGCTCATCAAGCGTCCGATAACGACTGACGGTTCGAAAGTGACTGTTGGGTTCAAGGAAGAAACGTTTGAAGAAACGTGGAAATAGATCCCCGTCAGGACGGAGTTGGAAAGTTCTGTAACAGTGTACAAAAAGTTTTAAAGTAAACTTTTTGTTTTCTTGCTTTTTCATTTAAAAGTGTGTCAATATTAGGTTGTATAACAAGGATTTGGAGGGATTTGAAATGAGTACACCGAAAGATCTTCGATATTCAGAAGAACATGAATGGGTCAAAACAGAAGGGGAAAAAGTACGAATCGGAATCACAGCATTTGCACAATCCGAACTTGGCGACATCGTATTCGTTGAACTGCCGGAAGTTGGCGATGAAGTAACCGCTTCTGAACCTTTTGGAAGCGTTGAGTCTGTTAAGACTGTTTCTGAACTGTATGCTCCGGTTTCAGGTAAAGTCGTGGAAGTGAACGAAGAACTTGCTGACAGCCCTGAATTCGTGAACGAGTCCCCTTACGAAAAAGCTTGGATGATCGTCATTGAACCTGCTGATGCCGGCGAAGTGGACAAGCTTATGACTGCAGAACAATATGATGAAATGATTAACGAAGGTTAATCTGCGGACACCTTGAGTGAATTCTCAAGGTGTTTTGTTTTTTATTTGGGGCATTCTAAGATTAGATACCAATATGGAAAGGATGACCCTAATGACGCTGGAACCTAAGAAACTCGATGTCACCGACCGTGTGACCGGAAAGTTAAAGAATGGAAAGTTGGAATTGTACCTTGATAATCAGTCGATCGGCAGTATGAATGTGCCGCTTGACGAGATCTCCATGGAGCCTAATTTTGAAGCGAAAGAAAATAAAATTTTTCAAAGCTACACTGCCACTGAAGGGTCCGATACACGTTATACCGACTGCGATGAAGGCGGCTGGTGTTAAGGTTTACTTCAAAGGGTGCCAGACATATCCTTACAGATCTGGCACCCTTTTTGCCTGTTTTAAAGCTGATGTAAGGTATTGAGTATATAAGATATATTAATGATGTATTTCCTTTCATGAAAAAAGAAATAAGTCGGTTCCTGCGGTTGAATGGAGTGCAAGACGAAGAATCCTGCGGGAAGAGCAGCGGTGGTGAGACCCCACAGGAGCGAAGCGACGAGGATCCCGGGCTACCTGCGGAAGCGAAGTCTTGCAAGAAAATCAACAGCGGATTTTAAACTCAGCCTTTTTTCTTTCTATTTCCTGAAAAAGATGAGAAGATATGAGTAAGTAGTGGACATCATCTCTAAATAATTGAATATACTATCCTAATCTTATTTTCTGAAAGATAAGGTGATAACAATGTTTGAAATTGGTGATGAAAAAGTAATTATTGTCGAAGGCACTACAGATAAACGAAAAGTTGAAGGAATCATAAAAGAACCGGTTGAAATAATCTGTACAAACGGGACAATCAGTATCACAAAAATGGACGAACTGATCGATACGCTTGAACAGAGAGATGTTTATATACTGGTAGATGCCGATCATGCAGGAGAGAAGCTGAGGAAACAATTCAAGCGTGAATTCCCGGAGGCAGAACACTTATATATCGATAGGATGTATAAAGAAGTGGCCTCTGCACCCGAGTATCATCTTGCCTCGGTACTGGTCGGTGCAAATATCGATGTACACACGGAATATTTGGAAAAAAGGATGAGTTAAGTTGAACGAGGTAAGTAATGATAAAGCGCTGTACGATGCAATTAACACATATGAACTGGCAGCCGTGTATCTCTACACCCCGATGTGCGGGACATGCCAGGTGGCCGGAAGGATGCTGGACATCGCGGAAAAGCTGCCTCATTCCTTTCATTTCGAAAAAGTCAATTTGAATTACTTACCGAAGTTTGCAGAAGAGCAGTCCATCGAAAGTGTTCCTTGTCTGCTCCTATATAAGAATTCGAAAGAAGTTGAAAGGATTTATGCCTTTCAATCAGTCCCATATATATATGAAATGATGAAGAAAGTCGAGACCTTTACAAGATAAAGGTCTTTTTCTTTGGCTTTTATTAGAATTCAGCATAATCGCGCTAAAAAACCTTTCTACAAACAAGGACATATTTCTCGGGAAATTTTTAGAGAAATTGCTCGGAATTTATATTCTGAATATTCGAAACTGTGTATTTCGACAAGAATATGACATTCCATCTGAATCATGTCGAGCGACTGCGAGAGGATAAATTACCCAGAAGTAGAATGTGTTAGTAAGAAGATTTGCGGGAGGGTATGTATGATAAATCACTTAGAAACTCTAATTGACCAATGCCGTTCGAAGTACCATCTGCAGCTATTATTTCCATCAAATCCATTCATCCTCGATTTTCAGTGTGAAGATCAGCGTTACACCATTTCCCTTTCTAAAAAAGAGTGTATGATCGTGGAACACCCAATGGGACATGATCCCCAGTTTGAGATTCATGGAAAGGAAGACATGATCGCATGCCTGCTGGAAGGAGAGGATCTATTATCACGGATGGTTGAAAATAATCAACTGGATATAAAGGGAGGATACCGGCCGCTGCTATTCGTCGAATCTGTATTATGGCTGACAAGACCGGCTGTAAAAGAAACTGTGGAAATATAATGAAAACATTAATCTTCTGAAAAAAATATTTGACACCCCCTTGAATGTGATGATAGAATCACTTTTGTAATAAATTTTCTGAGACTTTTAACTCTTTAACTAAATATATTTGACTTACTCTTATTAAGAGTGGTGGAGGGACGTGCCCTATGAAGCCCGGCAACCGTCAATGCAAATTGAAATGGTGCCAATTCACTCAAAGCGGATGCTTTGACAGATAAGAGGAAGGATAGTCATTTGATTATGCCTTTCTGCTTATCAGCGGAGAGGTTTTTTTATTGCCCTCTTTCGCGGGTGCTGCACGCTTAATGGGAGTGTTAAATTCTTATTAGAACGATTGTTTTACTCATATAGAAGGAAGGTGGCCGACATCATGATTACCATCTCAGACGTGAAGAAAATATATCAATCAAAAGCAGGACCGATTTCAGCAGTGGACGGAGTGAACCTTTCTGTTAAGGAAGGTGAAATATTCGGGGTTATCGGCTACAGCGGTGCAGGTAAAAGTACACTGATCCGTATGTTGAATGGCCTTGAGGTACCGACTGAAGGAACCATCAATGTAGACGGCCAGGCAGTATCTGCCATAAAAGGGAAAAAGCTCAGGGAAGCAAGGCAGTCGATCGGGATGATATTTCAGCATTTCAATCTGCTGTGGTCACGGACTGTCATTGATAATATTCAATTTCCCCTGGAGATAGCAGGGGTCCCGAAAAAGGAAAGAATGAAAAGGGCAAACGAACTGCTGACGCTTGTCGGACTTGAAGGAAGAGGGGATGCATACCCTGCGCAATTGAGCGGCGGACAGAAACAGCGTGTCGGTATTGCAAGGGCACTTGCAAACAACCCAAGAGTGCTTCTTTGTGACGAAGCGACTTCGGCACTTGATCCTCAGACTACAGACTCCATTCTTGATCTGCTCGTGGATATCAACAAGCGCCTGGGACTGACCATTGTCCTGATCACGCATGAAATGCACGTCATCAAAAAGATTTGTCATCGTGTAGCCGTCATGGAAAATGGAAAGGTTGCTGAACTCGGGGATGTGCTCGAAGTATTCCGTAATCCTCAGCAGCAGGTGACAAAACGGTTTGTGAAGGAAGTATCGCAGGATCAGGACTCTGATGAAGTGATCGAGCAGCTGATCAAAGAGTATCCGACTGGGAAGGTTTTGAAATTCACTTTCGTGGGTGAATCGACCGGGCAGCCGCTGATCACCTCGCTGATCAGAAAGTTCGACCTTGAAGTGAATATCCTTCAGGGGCAGATATCTCAGACACAAAAAGGTGCGTACGGCACACTATTCGTCCATCTTGACGGAGAGGAATCCCAGCTTAAAAAAGCCCTCACGTTTGCCGAAAGCCAGCTGGTGAAAGTGGAGGTGATGGCAGGATGATCGAAACGATCTTTCCGAATGTCGATTGGGAAAAGCTCTGGGAAGCAACACTGGAAACCCTTTATATGACAGGGGTGTCGGTACTTATTACCTTCGTATTAGGCATCATCCTTGGGATCCTTCTATTTTTGACTTCAAAAGAAAATCTGTGGGAAAACAAGCTGACTTATACGGTTACAAGCGCGGTCGTGAATGTATTCAGGTCGATCCCGTTCATCATCTTGATCGTCTTGTTGATCCCGTTCACAAAGTTTCTGCTTGATACGATCCGGGGAGCGAACGCAGCCCTGCCGGCGCTCATCATCGGGGCAGCCCCGTTTTACGCCAGGATGGTTGAAATCGCCCTCAGGGAAGTAAATAAAGGCGTAATTGAAGCAGCAAAGGCAATGGGCGCAAAGACAAGTACAATCATTCTGAAAGTACTGATACCCGAATCGATGCCGGCACTTATTTCCGGTATTACGGTGACGGCCATCGCCCTTGTCGGATATACCGCTATGGCGGGGGTCATCGGGGCAGGCGGACTTGGGAACCTTGCCTATCTGGACGGTTTCCAGCGCAGCAGGGATGATGTCACGCTTGCATCGACGATCATGATTCTCATAATCGTGTTCGGGATTCAATTCATTGGAGATTTCTTTACAAAAAAATTAGACAAACGCTAAAAGGAGAGAACAACATGAAAAAATGGTTAGCAGGAGCAGTAGCAGCAGCAAGTATTTTTGGATTGGCCGCTTGCGGAAATGATTCAGGAGCGGGAAGCGATGAAAAGGAACTCGTTGTGGGTGCTTCGAATGTACCGCACGCTGAAATCCTTGAACAGGTAAAGCCAATCTTGGAAGAGAAGGGAATCGACCTTCAAATCGAGACGTATCAGGATTATATCCTCCCAAACAAAGACCTTGATAATGGCGACATCGATGCGAACTATTTCCAGACGATCCCTTACATGGAGCTTCAAATGAAGGATAATGAGGGGTATGATTTCGTCAATGCAGGCGGCATCCATATCGAGCCGATCGGCGTTTACTCCAAGAAATATAAATCCCTGGAGGACCTTCCGGACGGTGCAACGATTTTGATGAGTAACTCTGTTTCCGATCACGGACGCATCCTGAGCTTATTGGAAAAGAAAGGACTCATCACGTTGAAGGACGGAGTCGAGAATACACAGGCTCAAATTGAAGACATTGAGGAGAATCCAAGAAACCTGAAATTCGATTACGAGTATGAAGCGGGTATGCTTCCTCAAATGTATGAAAATGAAGAAGGCGATGCGGTGGTCATCAACTCCAACTATGCCATCGATGCCGGACTGAAACCGCTTGAAGATTCAATCGCAATCGAAGACACTGATTCTCCATATGTGAATGTCATCACTGTCAACAAAGGCGACGAAGATAAAGAAGAAGTGAAAGAATTGGTCAAAGCCCTGCGTTCGAAAAAAATCCAGGACTTCATCAATAAAGAATGGGACGGAGCGGTTGTCCCGGTTTCAGAAGAATAAGTTAAAGAAACCCGATGCTTCCATCGGGTTTTTTCTATGAAGAAATTCCAGTCATAAACCATTCCTGATTGGCTCATACTATCTTCGATGAATCTAAATCGAAAATGGAGTTGAAACAGGATGCAAATGGAACCAAGAAACACAACCGAAGCGGCACTTCATGATTATAAAATGGGACTCGGGATCTTCACGGAGAAAATGCCTGAGCTGGCACAGCATTATAATACGTTCACAGAACACTGTTTCAGGGAAGGTGTCCTTTCTAAAAAAGAAAAGCAGCTGATCGCCCTTGGAATCAGCCTCTATTCCCAGGATGAATACTGCATCATCTACCACACAAAGGGATGCCTCGATGAAGGATGCTCTGAACAGGAAATCCTTGAAGCTGTCGGAGTTACCGCGGCATTCGGCGGAGGAGCAGCAATGAGCCAGGCGGTCACCCTGGTACAGCAATCCGTGCAGGAACTGAACCAGCTTAAACAGTAACCCAAAAAGCGGAAGGGCTCAGATCTGAGCTCTTCCGCTTTTTTAGTTTCTTCTATTATATATAGGACTTTAGTTTATGAAGGCAGGAAAGGTTGATTTGCATGCAGGGCCATGGAGGATGCTGGATCCCGCTGCATAAAGATAATCCGACAAGTTGAGTGTAAACAGGAAAAGAGGCATGTATTTTTCGGGAATCGGATTGAAAAACAGATATTTGGTTCGTATTTTTAAAAAGTGGAACGGAAACATAAGTGAAAAAGGCATGGACTCACATCTGAAAATCCAGGATGCCTGTCATTTTTTAACCACTTTATAAATGTAAGCGCTTCATCTTTATGCACTTATCTGGATATTTACTAACTTACCTATCTTTTGCCAGTATACTGGCGGAATTTTGTGAAAACTTAATGATACCCTCCTGTAAAAATCTTCTGAAACTGTTTTTTACGAAAAAATGAAGAAATTCGGGTTTTGTGTTCAGAATGAGGGGGTAGTATAGTTATGAATATAAAATTTGAAAGGAATGATTCATTATCGACTCTCTTGAGGGTTTGTCGTACACAAGTGAAATGGAAAAGGCGATGCATAGTGCCCATGGAATTGGATACGAGGTGTACAAACGAAAGCATGCAGTGAGGATGCAAGTAGAGAAGCAAAGAGAGCAGGATTACAGGGAAAGCCGAAGGATGATTGCCGCACTTGATAGAAAAGTGCATGCTAATATATAATATAGGAAAAGAAAAAACCAGTGTTGAACCCAACACTGGTTTTTTTCATGAATGTGGCACAAACCACTGCGAACAATTCATGATTATTGCTTATATCTCAATGCATATCTTTAATGTGGAGTAAAAAAATTCAGCTATGCAATTGCTGATTAATGATTCAAACTTGTTCCAGCAGTTGATTGGAGTGAAAGACGAAGACTTCTGCAGCTGGACATGTGAGACCCCGCAGGAGCTTTAGCTCTGAGGAAGCTCACGGGCTACCCGCGGAAAGCGAAGTCTTACACGGAAATCAACTGCGGTTGATAAAAGCGCATTTCAATTTAAGTCGATGGTTCATCATGTAATTTCTTCCTATTTATATAAGAAGAAACCCGGACAGGCTCCTTCACGTCAGGGTCTACATTTTTCTGATTGCTTAAGCACACAATAGAGAAGGATTTACGGGCCGGATAACCGAGTCGGCAGGCTCTGAAAAAGTTGATTATACCTTTTATTTGTTATAAGATTGTAATGATAATAAATTGAGAATGAGTAAGGGAGTAAACTCTTACATTCATTTTATAAAGTCACGGAGGTATTTACACATGGCAGGTTCTACTTTAACAATTAAAGATCTTCATGTTGAGATTGAAGGAAAGGAAATCCTGAAAGGGGTTAACCTTGAAATTAAGGGTGGAGAAATCCACGCGGTAATGGGACCGAATGGTACAGGTAAATCTACTTTATCTTCTGCTATCATGGGTCACCCTAAGTATGAAGTAACAAAAGGAAGCATCACGTTTGACGGGGAAGATGTCCTGGAAATGGAAGTAGACGAGCGTGCACGCGTAGGTCTGTTCCTTGCAATGCAGTACCCAAGTGAAATCAGCGGTGTTACAAACGCGGACTTCCTTCGTTCTGCAATCAACAGCCGACGCGAAGAAGGCGATGAGATTTCACTGATGAAGTTCATCCGTAAAATGGACTCTGAAATGGAATACCTTGAAATGGATCCGGATATGGCACAGCGTTACTTGAACGAAGGTTTCTCCGGCGGTGAGAAGAAGCGTAATGAAATCCTTCAGTTGATGATGCTTCAGCCTAAGATGGCAATCCTTGACGAAATCGATTCAGGACTTGATATCGATGCTCTGAAAGTTGTATCTAAAGGGATCAACAAAATGCGTGGAGAAGATTTCGGCTGCTTGATCATCACTCACTATCAGCGTCTTCTTAACTACATCACACCAGATCACGTCCACGTCATGATGCAGGGCCGCGTCGTGAAATCAGGCGGTGCAGAACTTGCTCAGCGCCTTGAAGCGGAAGGTTATGACTGGATCAAGGAAGAACTCGGAATTAAAGACGAAACTGTCGGCCAAGAAGCGTAAGTGTTAGGGGGATAATAATGACTGTAGAAACGAAACTATCAGTAGATCAGGACTATGTCAGCTCCTACTCGAAGCAGCTTGGGGAGCCGGAATGGCTGACGAACCTTCGTACAGATGCGTTCAATAAGATGAAAGATCTCAGCCTGCCGGTTGCAGATAAGACGAAAATCACGAACTGGAATTTCACTTCATTCAAGAAGCATGCAGTTGACAGTGAATCGTTCTCATCATTGAATGAGCTGCCTGAAGAAGCAAAGGCACTAGTTGACTTAGAAAACAATGATCAAAGTTTATATATTCAAAGAAATAATACGCCCGCATTCCATTCATTATCGAATGAATTGAAAGACAAAGGTGTCATCTTCACCGATATCTTCACTGCGGTGAAAGAGCACAGCGACCTTGTTCAAGAGTATTTCATGACAGAAGGTGTGAAAACAGATGAACACAAGCTTACTGCTCTTCATGCGGCATTGATGAACGGAGGAGCGTTCCTTTACATTCCAAAGAATGTGGAACTGGCTGATCCGATTCAAGCGGTTTATGTTCACGATGATGCTGAAGTTGCGATGTTCAACCACGTACTGGTTGTGGCGGAAGACAACAGTTCAGTGACATATGTAGAGAACTATATTTCTACTGCAGACGTTGAAGACGGTGTCTACAATATTGTGACGGAAGTTGTGGCTAAGAACAACGCCAAAGTGGCTTACGGTGCAGTGGATAATCTTGCAAGCGGCCTGACGACATATGTGAACCGCCGCGGTGTTGCAGCAAGGGACGCCCGCATTGAATGGGCTCTCGGACTAATGAATGACGGTGACACTGTTTCTGAAAACGTAACGAACCTGATCGGCGACGGTTCTTATGCGGACACAAAAACGGTTGTTGTCGGAAGAGGCAAGCAGAAGCAAAACTTCACGACGAAGGTTGTTCATTTCGGTAAAAACTCCGAAGGTTACATCCTTAAGCACGGTGTCATGAAAGATGAAGCTTCATCAATCTTCAACGGAATCGGTAAAATCGAACACGGTGCATCCAAGTCGAATGCAGAGCAGGAATCACGCGTATTGATGCTGAGCGAAAAAGCGCGCGGAGATGCCAATCCGATTCTTCTGATCGATGAAGATGATGTAACAGCAGGACATGCAGCTTCTGTCGGCCGCGTCGATCCGCTTCAGCTTTACTACCTGATGAGCCGCGGTATTCCGCAAAAAGAGGCTGAACGCCTTGTTATTCATGGTTTCCTTGCTCCTGTGGTAAACCAATTGCCTATCGAAGGAGTCAAGAAGCAGCTTGTCGAGGTAATTGAAAGGAAAGTAAACTAATGGATGTAAAAGAGATTCGTAAGCATTTTCCGATTCTCGACCAGGAAGTCAACGGACATCCGCTTGTTTATTTGGACAGCGCAGCGACTTCACAAAAACCGATTTCTGTCATTGAAGCAGTCAATGATTATTATAGAGGCTATAATTCGAACGTTCACCGCGGTGTACACACACTTGGTACAAGAGCGACGGATGGCTACGAAGGAGCACGTGAAAAGGTTCGCGGGTTCATCAACGCTCCGTCAACCCAGGAAGTGATATTCACGCGCGGGACGACAACGTCGATCAATACTGTGGCAGCAAGCTACGGACGTGCCAATCTGAGTGAAGGCGACGAAATCGTCATCACTCACATGGAGCATCACAGCAATATCATCCCATGGCAGCAGCTTGCCAAGGAAACGGGAGCGGTGTTGAAATATGTCCCTCTTCAAGAAGATGGGACGATCACCCTCGAAGATGTGAAAGAGACGGTTACTTCTCAAACGAAGATCGTTTCGATCATGATGGTATCGAACGTACTCGGTACGATGAATCCAATCAAGGAAATCACGAAAATCGCACATGAAAACGGTGCGGTCATGGTCGTTGACGGGGCACAGGCTGCTCCTCATATGAAGATCGATGTCCAGGATCTGGATTGTGATTTCTTCGCCTTCTCCGCTCATAAAATGGTCGGACCCACCGGCATCGGCGTCCTTTACGGGAAGAAGAAACATCTGAACAAGATGGAACCGGTCGAGTTCGGCGGAGAAATGATCGATTTCGTGGGCCTTCAGGAATCCACGTGGAAAGAGCTTCCGTGGAAGTTCGAAGGCGGTACGCCGATCATTGCAGGCGCAATCGGCCTTGGTGCGGCGATTGATTTCCTTGAGGATATCGGGCTGGACAATATCGAGGCATATGAGCATAAACTTGCCGCATATGCCCTTGATAAGATGAATAATGTTGAAGGAATGACCATTTTCGGTCCGAAAGATCCCGGTCAGCGTGCCGGACTTGTGACATTCAACATTGATGATGTTCATCCGCATGATTTGGCGACTGTGTTGGATGCAGAAGGAATCGCTGTCCGTGCAGGCCACCATTGCGCACAGCCGCTGATGAAATGGCTGAATGTGTCCGCGACTGCCCGTGCCAGCTTCTACCTGTACAACACAGAAGAAGATATTGATAAACTTGTAGCAGGCCTAGTGAAGACAAAGGAGTTTTTCAGCGATGTCTTTTAATAACTTAGATCAGCTGTACAGACAGGTCATCATGGACCATTATAAAAACCCCCGCAATAAAGGGGCGCTTGAAGATGGAAGCTTTACGGTCGATATGAATAATCCGACCTGCGGAGACCGCATCCACTTGACACTGAAAGTGGAGGATGGGATCGTCCAGGATGCTAAATTCGACGGCGAAGGATGCTCCATCTCAATGGCTTCGGCATCTATGATGACACAAATTGTAAAAGGTAAAGAAATCGAAGAGGCCCTTAAGCTTTCGAAGATTTTTTCTGATATGATGCAAGGAAACGAATATGATGAAGATGTGGATTTAGGAGATATTGAAGCACTTCAGGGAGTCGCTAAATTCCCTGCCCGCATTAAATGTGCGACACTGGCGTGGAAAGCGATGGAAAAAGGAGTACAAGGGGAAGAGCAGGAAGAATAAGCTCTTCTCCCGGCTCTATCAAAGAATGGAGGAATCAACATGGCTAAGAAAATGCCTGAGATCGGGGATTATAAATACGGATTCAGCGATAAAGACGTATCAATTTTCCGTTCGAAACGTGGTTTGACGCGTGAGATTGTCGAAGAAATCTCCCGCATGAAGGAAGAGCCCCAATGGATGCTTGATTTCCGTTTGAAGTCACTTGACCATTTTTATAATATGTCGATGCCGCAATGGGGCGGAAATTTACAGGAACTGAACTTCGATGACATTACGTACTACGTAAAGCCGTCTGAGAAGTCAGAGCGCAGCTGGGATGAAGTACCTGAAGAAATCAAGCAGACGTTTGATAAATTGGGTATTCCTGAAGCTGAGCAAAAGTATCTCGCAGGGGTATCCGCTCAGTACGAATCTGAGGTTGTTTACCACAACATGCAGGAAGATCTTGAAAATATGGGAATCGTATTCAAAGATACAGATTCTGCCCTTAAAGAAAATGAAGAACTTTTCCGCGAGCATTGGGCAAAGGTCATCCCTCCTACGGATAACAAGTTTGCTGCACTGAACTCAGCGGTATGGTCAGGCGGATCGTTCATCTATGTTCCTAAAGGTGTGAAGGTGGATACGCCGCTTCAAGCATACTTCCGCATCAACTCCGAGAACATGGGTCAGTTCGAACGTACGTTGATCATCGTTGATGAAGGCGCAAGCGTACACTATGTAGAGGGTTGTACGGCTCCGGTTTATACAACGAACTCCCTTCACTCTGCGGTTGTTGAAATCATCATCAAAAAAGATGCGTACTGCCGTTACACGACGATTCAAAACTGGGCGAACAACGTATTCAACCTGGTAACGAAGCGTGCTGTGTGTGAAGCGAACGCCACTATGGAATGGGTAGACGGAAACATCGGATCTAAACTGACGATGAAATATCCGGCTGTCATCCTTAAAGGAGAAGGCGCCCGCGGTATGACACTTTCCATCGCACTCGCAGGTAAAGGTCAGCACCAGGATGCAGGGGCCAAGATGATTCACCTTGCACCAAATACTTCTTCAACCATCGTATCGAAGTCGATCTCCAAGCACGGCGGTAAAGTAACATACCGCGGAATCGTGCACTTTGGACGAAAAGCGGAAGGTGCACGCTCGAACATCGAGTGTGATACGCTGATCATGGATAATCAGTCCACTTCAGATACGATCCCTTACAACGAAATCCTGAACGATAACATTTCGCTTGAGCACGAAGCGAAAGTATCGAAGGTGTCAGAAGAACAATTATTCTATCTGATGAGCCGCGGAATTTCAGAGGAAGAAGCAACAGAAATGATCGTAATGGGCTTCATCGAACCATTCACGAAAGAACTTCCAATGGAATACGCAGTCGAAATGAACCGTTTGATCAAGTTCGAGATGGAAGGTTCAATCGGATAATACGATAGTTTATATGATTTCCCCCTTGCTGCAATAATTGCGGCAAGGGGGTTTTTCTATTTCAGAAGGCTGTTTTCTAAAGGGGTGTTGCTTCTTGTAAGTTGCTTTGCAGCCTGAAGATAGCTTGAAGAGGTGTTCTTATTGAACTCAAGTTCTAACAATGAACGAGCGGACAAGCCAAAAATACACATAAGCCGGTATTTTCTTGTGTCCAAAGCAAGTTAATTGCCGGATTAATACATTTTAGCGGTGAATCCAGTCACATTTTGGAGTAGGGGTGTGTTAGATGGTCAAGGATAGGATAATGATGAGGATGAATGTCACTGTAATTGGGGATAAATTGGTTATTCTTTCGATATCCGGTGATAATCTTTGAAAATGAGCCGATAATCTTTTAAATTCTACCTTTATTCTTCGAACTCAGCTGATTATTCTTTCGATTTTGTGAATAATTCCACCAAACACCAAATTTATCCAAAACAATAGTGTGACTGTGGAAGAGGTGAAAGCCTGAACCCGCCACGGGGACAGATACAGCGGCAGAGGGGAAACTTTCATAACAAAATATGTGGAAAGACCTTTTCAGAAAAAGCGGGCAGACGGGACATCTGTTTATATCGGACTGTTATGGGGAAGTGATTGTATATTGAAATTCCAAAAATAGTACCAATCACTACGAATCCATATATCCCTGTGATAAAATGAAAAACAAGCTAAGTTCATCACTGTAAAAGAAGGTGAATACGGATGATATATATTGGAGTGACCGGATGGGTCGATCATGATACGTTGTATGATAACGTTTCCCCGCGGGACAAGCTGAAAGAATATGGTGCGCATTTTCCTGTGGTGGAAGTGGATGCCAGCTTTTATGCCGTCCAGCCGATACGCAATGCAGAGAAGTGGGTGAGGGAGACGCCCGAAGAGTTTAGATTTATTGTAAAGGCATATCAGGGTATGACCGGACATGAGCGCGGGGATATCCCTTTTGAAACGAAGGAGGAAATGTTCCGTGGATTCAGGGATTCCCTCACTCCATATGTGGAAGCTGGAAAACTCGCGTTGGTCCTTCTGCAGTTTCCTCCCTGGTTTGACTGCAGCAGGGAAAATGTTGCCTACATCAGATACTGCAAAGAACAGCTTGATGATCTGCCGCTTGCACTTGAATTCCGACATCAAAGCTGGTACTACCCTCAGTTCAGGGACAAGACGCTTGACTTCATGAAGGATCAAGGCTGGATCCACAGCGTCTGTGACGAACCGCAGGCAGGGGAAGGGTCGATCCCGAGGGTGACGGAGGCTACCCATGAAGGCGCCACGCTCATCCGGTTCCACGGACGCAATGTCCATGGATGGAATAAGACCGGCAGCGGGGATGAATGGCGTGAAGTCAGGTATTTATATCGTTACAATCAAGCAGAACTAAAAGAGTGGATCCCCCATATCCATAAGCTCCATAAAGAGTCGAAGGATGTGTATGTCCTCTTTAATAACAATTCCGGCGGAGACGCGGCGGACAATGCGAAGCAGCTGATCGATATGCTGGGGATCGAATACAAAGGGCTTGCACCGAAGCAGCTGGATTTATTCCAGGAGTAGGCTGCAGCCGGGGAACGTTTTTGTAATGAGAATTGGAGATGAATCGCAGTGGAATGGATTGTATTGATATGCATCGGGTTATTTGCAGGGACACTCGGGGCCCTTGTCGGCCTAGGGGGAGGAGTCATCGTTGTCCCTGCATTGATTTATTTTGGTACATATACTGGCTGGCTTGATACGATCACCCCGCAGACTGCAGTCGGCACTTCGCTCTTGGTCATGATCTTTACGGGGTTGTCTTCAACGCTTGCCTATCTCAAGCATAAAACCGTTGATTATAAAAGCGGATTGATTTTCTTTGCAGGAGCAGGTCCGGGTTCGATCATTGGAGCTTGGGTCAATAAATATCTCAATATGGAAGACTTTAATCTCTATTTTGGTATATTCATGATTGTGATGGCTGTCATTTTGATGGTCAGGGATAAACTGAAACCGATTGAAACGTTTAAGAATGCTTCTTTTCAAAGGGAATTCACCGATCCATCCGGAAACACCTTTCATTACGGCTACCCGCCGGTGATCGGCGTAATGATTGCACTTGTGGTGGGATTCACATCAGGATTATTCGGGATCGGAGGTGGATCCTTGATGGTCCCTGCCATGATCTTGATCTTCCTGTTCCCGCCTCACGTAGCCGTGGCGACTTCGATGTTCATGGTGTTTTTGTCGGCACTCGTCAGTTCGGGCACCCATGTTGCCCTCGGGAACGTTAAGTGGCTGTATGCACTTGCGCTGATTCCGGGGGCATGGTTCGGGGCGAAGCTCGGTTCATTTGTGAACACCAGGCTGGAATCCAAGGTCCTTGTGAGAGTGCTGCGGATCATCTTGATACTTATAGGATTACGATTGATATATCAAGGCATAACGGGATAGCCTCCATCGGGAGAGTGAGAGTAACATGAAAGAAACCATTCATATCTATCATACCAATGACCTTCACAGTCATTTTGAACATTGGTCAAGGATACGGGATTTTTTGAAAAAAAGAAAAGAATGGCATATCACCGAAGGAGAAGAAGTATTTCTCTTTGATATCGGAGATCATGCAGACCGCTGGCATCCCTATACGGAAGCTACATTGGGGAAGGGAAATGTCGGCCTTCTCAATGAAGCTGGCTATGATGCGGTCACCATCGGGAATAACGAAGGGATCACCCTTCAGTATGAAGATCTTGATAGTCTTTATAAAGACGCTCAGTTCGATGTGATTGTAGGGAATCTGTTAAACAGGGACAATGAGGTTCCCGATTGGGTGAAAACCCATCATATTTATGAAACCGGGTCGGGATTGAAGGTTGCAGTCCTCGGACTGACTGCTCATTTCCTTCCTTTTTACAAGGCCCTTGGCTGGAATATCACTCCTCCGCTTGAGGAGCTGAAAAAGCAGGTGGAGCTCTTAAAAGATAAAGCCGATGTTCTGGTCCTGCTGTCGCATCTCGGGATCAGGGACGATGAACTCATTGCGTCCTCCTTCCCTGAAATCGATGTGGTGTTAGGCGCCCACACCCATCATATCCTGCATGAAGGGAAAGAAATAAATGGTGTGATGCTGGGGGCGGCCGGGAAGTTTGGCCACTATGCCGGGCATATGATGCTTGAAGTGGATCCCGGCAACAAGAAGGTCCTGTCCAAGAAAGCGCGTCTTTACGCATACGAAGAGCTTCCGAAGTCAGTTCATGAAGAGGAAGAAAGGGAGCAATGGTACAGAGAGGGAGAACATTTACTGGAGACAGAAGTTGCCCGTTTACCGGAACCTTTACAGGCTGAATGGTTTAAACCGTCACCGCTTCCCGGGCTACTGTGCGATGCCCTGAAGGATTGGTGCTCGGCGGATTGTTCCTTCCTGAACGCGGGACTTCTCATTGAAGGGTTGAGGGAAGGGGCGGTTACCAGGAGGGACCTTCATCACATTCTCCCTCATCCGATCAACCCCTGCCTGATTGAACTTTCGGGAGCGGAATTGAAGGAACTCATCAAAATGACCTTTAATGAAGAATGGCCGCATCTCCAGCTGAAGGGTCTCGGCTTCCGTGGGAAAATCATGGGTGAGTTCGTTTATAGCGGGATTGCTTTTGAAGAAGAACAACAAAAGATGTATATAAATGGAAGTGAAATCCTTCCAAAAGAAACATATAAACTTGCCATCCCCGACATGTTCACATTCGGTCATTTTTTCCCCGACCTTGCGCGGCTGGATAAGAAGTACTTCATGCCTGAATTCCTGAGGGATGTCCTTGCCTGGAAATTAGGCGGGTGAATGTTCACCGTTCTGCTGTTCCTCTCATACATATGAGTTGAGAGGAGTGATGCAGAATGATGAATCTTTCTCCAGTTACGATAGAAGGACATACCTTTTTAGCCATATCTGTTGCACTGCCGAAAACCAACCTGCTTGTCGTCACGAGTGATAAGGGGTATATCATGTGCGGTGCGCTGGATGTGGCGCTGCTCAATGAAAAGCTGAGTGACAGAGGAATCATTGCCGGCAGGGCCGTGGGTGTGAAAACGATTGATCAGCTTCTCGATGCACCGCTTGAGTCAGTGACAATCGAAGCAGAAAACCGGGGGATCGTGCCCGGTACCGTCGGCCGCGATGCACTGTTGAAAATGCTGTGATTTTAGTTGGATAAAGCTTCTGTGCCGGGTGCATGGAAGCTTTTTTGTTCTTTAGGGACTGGCGGGAGTCTTTTTTTTGGAGGAATTACGGCAGGGGAGGTATTATCGGACACTGGAAAATTAAATAATCAAAACCAGCCGTTTTTTTATCAAAACTAGGGTTATAGTATCAAAAATAGAAATATATTATCAAAACCATTATTTCGACTCATTAAATACCTACCCCGTAGCGTGACACAGCTTGAAAATCCTCTGATTACCGCCTAAAGCACACAAATCAAAGTACTGCCGCCACCAATTAAACTCCACTTCCCAGACCATCCCTTCCAATATTCTTTCATGAATATTTCCTGTTTTTTGCATAAATTCAGCTTGCAACCCACTTTTTATCCTTTATAATGGAGGTACTAGTAAAAAATGTCGAAAATTGAAAGAATTACATAGGAGAATTCTATGAGGCTGATATCAACTAGGGCTTTGAAGCCTGGAATGGTTATGGCGACAACTGTATATAATGTAAAGGGTCATGCACTGATCCAGCAGAACGTGGCAATCACGGAACGGATGATTTACAGGCTCCAGGAGCTTAACATCAGGTATGTCTATATTGAAGATGCTTTATCCAACGGAATTAAAGTGACTGAATCGGTACCGGTCAAAGTCAGGCAGGAAGCGGTCGCCAATATAGAAGAAGTACTCAGCAGGATCAATGATGCAAAGATGCCCAGGAGTTTGAATGTCATAGAGGAAAGTGCGAGGCAGCTTAAGAGTATAATTGATGTCGTGTTGAAAGAAGTAAAAGGAAATGATGAACTGCTGACTGTCCTTACAGACGTCTTTTCCTATGATTCCTACGTATTTCATCACTCATTCAATGTGACGCTGTATACGTTATCGATCGGTATCGAGCTGAATCTTTCACCGAAACAGCTGGAAGAGCTCGGAATAGGCGCGATCCTTCATGATGTGGGAAAGATGCTGGTGTCAGAAGAGATACTCATGAAGCCGGGAAGATTGACAGAAGAAGAATTTGTTGAAGTCCAGAAACATACCGAGCACGGTTTTGATATATTGAGAAAGCTGCAGACGATATCCCTGCTGGTGGCCCATTGTGCTTATCAGCATCACGAAAGGCTCGATGGATCGGGTTATCCCCGCGGACTTAAGGGGGAGGATATCCATCCTTATGCAAAGATCATCGCAGTCGCTGATGTCTTTGACGCGATGACATCCAACCGGGTGTACAGGGAAGCCATGCTCCCGCATGAAGCCCTCGAAATCCTTTATGCCGGTTCAGGTTCCTTATTCGATTCGAATGTGATCGAAGCGTTCAGGAGAGCGGTCGCGATTTATCCTAACGGAATGATCGTGGAATTGAATGACGGGAAAAAAGGGATTGTCACGAGTCAAAACCGAGGGGTGACGGACAGGCCGGTCATCCGGGTGATTGAAGAAAACGGGGAAGAGTTATATACTCCGTATGAATTGGATATGAGCACGGAACTGGATAAGGTCATCACAGGTTTTGATGTCGATTATGAGCCTGCACCCAGTAAAATAAAATAAATTTTTTGCGTTAAACCCTCCTTAGGAAGCATAAGAATAGCTTGTAAGGGGGGATTTTTTTGTCTACGTTCAAAACACATAAACCCCGAAGAGGAGGGCCCTTGCCTTTTCGCCATGTGATGATCATCACCATCATTTTCTTCATGTTCTCCACAGGGGCGGGTCTTTGGATCGTCAACCTGGGCTTGAAACCGACCCTGCTTGCCTATGCAGAAACGCAGACGAGCAGAATCGGGACGATGGTCATCAATAAAGCGATCAATAAAAAGGTGGCCGGATCGATCGAGCTTGAGGAAATAACAGAAGAAGTGAAAAATGCAGAAGGGGAGGTGGTCTCTCTCAGGTTCAATACACAGAATATCAACAGGGTTCAGGGAGAAATCACTAATTTGGTGCAGTTATATTTAAAAGATGCCGAGAAAGGGAATATCGAGAATCTCGAATACATCACGGATATTGACATAGACGAGGAAGGTACGAAAGCCGACGAAGGCATTGTCTATTCCGTGCCCCTTGGTCAGGCAACCAACAATGCATTGCTCGGGAACCTGGGGCCAAAAGTTCCCATCAGGTTCCACTCGATCGGTGACGTGCGTTCGGATATCAAACACACGGTCGAGGAATTCGGGATAAACAATGCGCTCGTCAAAGTATATGTGACGCTTACCGTCAACGTCCAGATCATCATCCCGTTTGCCACCAAAACAGAAACCATCAAACAGGACGTATTGATCGCCATGGATACCGTACACCTGGATGTACCGCAATTCTTCAACAACAGCGGCGACGGAACATCCCCATCCATTGAAATGCCGACGAATTGATGCCGCCCGCGGAAAGCGAAGTCTTGCACGGAGATCAATTACGGTAATAAAAGCTGGAAAAACCTGCACGCACCACATCCCGAATTAAAAGTTGTCAAAGAAGTGATAGTTTGATATATTTAAAAAGGAAATTTTAATATTATAACCACATCATCAATCCGATGGGGTAGAGGTGCAGGGTTCAAGAGTAAGCTGTTTGAGGATGACAACTGAGACAACAGATGAAAGGGAACCTTTGCCGAAGCAGATATGTTCGTCAATAGCATATGTGCTGGGGTTATCTTGAATAAAGGTAACACTGTCATTATGGGGGACACTCTATAATGGGGAGCTACAGATCGTGATGGAGCACTTACATTACTCATTAAAGGTAATGATAGGATCCTCTATCATTACCTTTTTTATATTCCTCTGTCATGCTAATGGTTCCCCCCTGTCAAATAGGAGGAGGACATTATGGAAAACACGATTTATTCAATCATCCCGCCCCTTTTAGCCATCCTGATGGTTATTCTGACGAGACGCGTACTGCTCTCGCTGGGCGTAGGGATCATCGCTTCAGCACTTCTTATTACAAATTTCTCTATTACAGGTACAGCCGCTAAGATTTGGGAAGCCGTCAAAGGCATCTTCGTCGCAGACGGCGGATTGAACACATGGAATGTATACATCATCTTTTTCTTATTGATTCTTGGCGTCATCACTGCATTCGTCAACATCTCAGGCGGAAGCCGCGCCTTCGGTGAATGGGCGATGAAACGCGTCAAGACCAGAAGGGGCGCTCAGCTGCTCGCAGCCGTTTTAGGTATCATTATTTTTATCGATGACTATTTCAATGCACTTGCGGTCGGACAGGTTGCAAGGCCGATCACGGACCGGCATAAAATTTCACGTGCGAAACTTGCTTATATCATTGACTCGACATCAGCTCCGGTCTGTGTCGTATCACCGGTATCAAGCTGGGGAGCATACATCATCGGGATCATCGGTTCGATCCTTGCCACTCACAGCATCACCGAGTACACGGCATTCTCCGCGTTCATTCAAATGATCCCAATGAATCTTTATGTCTGGGCGGCGCTTCTGCTTGTATTGGTTACAGCGTTTAAAGGCTTTGATTTCGGTAAAATGAAAGAGCACGAAGACAGGGCAGTCACGACAGGGAATCTTTATGATCCCGATAAGGAAATCCCGGGTGAACTGAAAAATGATCTTCCTGTCAGTTCCAAAGGGACAGTCGGTGATCTCGCATGGCCGATCATTGCACTGGTCGCCGGAACAGTCGGCATGATGCTCTGGACAGGGTATAAAGCAGTCGGAGCTTTTGACATCATTCCTGTATTTGAAAACACCGATGTAACAAAGTCATTATTATACGGCAGTTTATTTGCACTGGCGATTGCACTTATTCTTTTCTTCCGTCAAGTAAGCTTGAAGGGTGTGGAGGGGAGTGCAGTCGGGACAGCGGTAGTAGAAGGAATCAAATCGATGCTTCCTGCCGTCTATATCCTTATTTTTGCATGGGCCATCGTCACGCTGATCGATGAGCTTCAAACAGGCACGTACCTTGCAGGGCTTGTTGAAAAATCAAACATGCCAGTCGAGCTTCTGCCGGTACTGTTATTTTTGGTGGCCGGTATCATGGCCTTCTCAACAGGTACTTCATGGGGCTCATTCGGCATCCTGCTTCCGATCGCCGGTGAAATTGCAGCGGCAACAGATGTGAGTGTATTACTTCCTGCGATGGCTGCTGTATTGGCAGGTGCTGTACTTGGAGATCACTGTTCCCCGATTTCCGATACGACGATCCTGTCCTCGACTGGAGCCGGCAGCAATCACATCGACCACGTATTGACACAGCTGCCGTATGCTCTTATCGGAGCTCTGGCAGCTGCAGTCGGATATCTTGTATTAGGTTTCACGGGAAGCACACTGCTTGGTCTGATCGTAGTGGTTGTGATCATCGTGGGACTTGGTTTGCTGAAAGGAAAGAAAACGGAATCAGCCGTTTCATAATGAAAGAATAAGAAAACCAGAGGCAGAAGGCTGCTTCTGGTTTTTTTGTTGGCTCACAGAATAGAAAATAAGCCTTTCGCCCATATTCTACCAAAGATTCTTTTTTCATAAGAATAGGAGAAAAGGGGGCAGAGATATGCTGACAGAGGTGGAAGGCTATAACGATTTAATCTATCCCGATGATTTATTATCGATCATCCGGAAGGGTTTTAAACATTCATCCAAGCCGAAGAAAGTGCTGATACTAGGAGCCGGGCTGGCTGGTTTGACGGCTGCGTCCCTGCTTAAGAGGGCCGGGCATGAAGTGAAGGTCCTGGAGGGGAATAACAGGGTGGGCGGAAGGGTTTACACAGTAAGGGAACCTTTTACTTCAGGTAATTACATTGATTTTGGGGCGATGAGAATTCCCGAGAACCACGCGTTGGTTGTTGAATACATCAAACGCTTTAATCTGCCGATAAACCCCTTCGTCAATTCATCGCCGAAGGATTTGGTCTTTGCGAACAATGTCCTTATCACAAAGCGTGACTATGAAAAAAATCCGGATATCCTGGGTTATCCGGTTGAAGAACATGAAAAAGGGAAAACTGCCGCAGAACTATTCCTTGAAGCGACGAGACCCTTCTTAAAACTGTATATGAACAGTACACCCGAAGAGCAGCGGGCATTAAGAAAGGAGTATTCCATCCACTCGATGGGCGACTATCTTGCTTCCAACCCTCTGGGAAGACCGCTTTCCGACAGTGCCATCAGAAAAATCGGTGTCATGCTGGGATTAGAAGGCTTCCCCGAATTTTCATTCATTGATATTTTGACCGACATCATTTACCCGATTTTCAGCGGGGAAATTTCTTTCTTTGAAATAACGGGAGGGAACGATCAGCTGCCCCGGTCTTTCATCAGCGAACTGCAGAAAGAGATCAAGCTCAATCGGAAAGTGGTAAAAATCACTCAGAAAGAAGATGGTGTCAGTGTACGAACGATGAATCCTCTATCCGGAAAAATGTCGCTTTATACGGCGGATTATGCCATCGTCACAATGCCCTTCACGGTCCTTCAATTCGTGGAAGTGGTCCCTCATGAATCGATTTCCTTCAATAAATGGAAGGCGATAAGGGAAGTGAATAATGTGCAGGCAGTTAAAATCGGCATGGAGTTCAAAACCAGGTTCTGGGAAAAATACGGGTTTGGAAATGCCGTCACAGACAGTCCATTGAAGTTCAGTTATATTCCGAGCCATGGCATCGGTTCGGGAGGCCCTGGGGTGATGCTTGCAAGCTACAGCTGGGGCAGTGACGCCGTATTGTGGAATAGTCTGCCCGATGAAGAGCTGGTGAGGATTGCCTTAAGGGATTTAGCCAAAATTTATGGTAACATCATCTATTCTGAATTCA
Organism: Bacillus sp. BKU_1; assembly: GCA_051294195.1. Classification (GTDB taxonomy): domain Bacteria; phylum Bacillota; class Bacilli; order Bacillales; family Bacillaceae_B; genus Rossellomorea. The sequence goes on from CP193985.1 coordinate 2,372,708, forward strand.
TTCAGGCAGTCTGGTTCAATTGGGGGCAAAATCCTTTTTCAGCCGGATGTTTCACATTATTTACGCCTCAGCAGCAGAAAAATTTCGATGAAATCTCCCGGGAACCGGAAGGGAGGCTTCACTTTGCAGGGGAGCATACCTCTTCTTTCCATGGCTGGATGGAGGGGGCGATTGAATCAGGGGTAAGAACGGCTTATGAGATCCAGCACCGTTGATTTTTTTAAGGGGGGAGGGAATTCGACAAAAACCGCGCTGCATAGTCGTTTTGAACCATATAAGGGTGATTTACAGTTAAAATAATGAAATTTTGCTTTGACAATTGTCCTAGAACTAGCTATACTGACTTTAGATTAAATAATCTGAAAATAAAAAAATTTCAATTACCTTATTTTTGGTAGTTGGAAAGCTTGGGGGGACCAACATGGAAAAACGTGCCCAGTTTGGAACACGTGCAGGATTTATCCTGGCAGCAGTAGGATCTGCGATCGGGTTGGGGAACATTTGGCGTTTTCCGGCCGTAGCGTATGAAAATGGCGGAGGAGCATTCTTCATTCCTTATCTGTTTGCTCTTTTGACTGCCGGTATTCCTTTATTAGTATTAGAATTCACGATAGGTCATAAGTACCGCGGTTCAGCACCATTATCTTACTTCCGTATGAACAAGAAGACGGAATGGCTCGGATGGTGGCAGGTACTTGTTGCATTTGTCATCTCGACCTATTATGCCGTCATCATCGCATGGGCAATGTCTTACAGTGTCTTCGCCTTTAACAAGGGCTGGGGTGACGATACGGAAGGATTCCTGTTCGGGGAGTATCTTAAGCTTTCTGTCGATCCCGGGCAAACCGGCAGCATCGTAGGCGGAGTTTTCATCCCGCTTGTGCTTGTATGGATCATCACTCTCGGAATTCTGTTCAAAGGTGTAAAGAAAGGTATCGAAGTCGCGAACAAGATCTTTATTCCCGCACTTGTCATTTTATTCTTGATCATTGTGGTTCGCGCCTTGACTTTACCAGGGGCACTTGAGGGGCTGGATGCATTCTTCAAGCCTGATTTCAGTAAGATAGCCGATCCGGGGGTATGGGTGGCTGCATACGGTCAGATCTTCTTCAGCTTGTCGATCGCTTTTGCCATCATGATCACGTATTCCAGTTATCTTCCGAAGAAATCGGATATTACGAACAACGCCTTCATCACAGGGTTCAGTAACTCAGGTTTCGAGCTTCTTGCCGGTATCGGGGTATTTGCTGCCCTTGGATTCATGGCTCAGTCCCAAGGAGTCGGAGTTGAAGAAGTAGTCAGCGGAGGAGTGGGCTTGGCATTCGTTGTCTTCCCGCAGATCATCAATGAATTCCCGGCGCTGAACGGTTTGTTTGGATTCTTATTCTTTGCATCCCTCGTTCTTGCAGGGCTTTCATCACTGATTTCGATTTCAGAAACATATGTGGCTGCAGTACAGGAGAAATTCGGAATATCACGTAACAAAGCCGTTGCGTTCGGCGGAGGGCTGTCAGCTGTTATCTCCCTTTTATTTGCAACACAGGGCGGATTGTATTTCCTGGATGTTGCAGATTACTTCATCAATCAGTTCGGTGTAGCATTCATCGGCTTGGTGGAAGTCGTAGTGGTGGCATGGTTCCTGCGCAAGATTAATTCATTCAGAGACCATTCAAACGGCATTTCGGATATCCATCTTGGCGGCTGGTGGAAAGTCTGCCTAGGCGTCATCACTCCGATCGTTCTTGGATGGATGATGTTCGGATTATTCAAGATGAATCTCCTGAAAGAATTCGATACGGAAACAGGTAACTATGAAGGTTACTCAAATGCTTTCATCCTCTACAGCGGCTGGTTCGTAGCTGCATTCGCATTGATCGTCGGTGTGGCATTCACCTTTAAGCGCTGGCATGCAAAGACAGAAGCTGAAAGCTATAAGGAGGTAAGCTGACATGAGCGGTAGTGCAATAGTAATGTTGGTTGTCGGGGCCGTCATCATCTGGGGAGGCCTTGCGGCAAGTATCGCAAATGCGGTATCCAAATCCAAAAAAGCATCCTGATTATATGAGGAAACAGCCGGTTGGAATGTCAACCGGCTGTTTTTTTTGTAATTATAAATATTGTGAGAAGAATGCTTGATCCAACGATCTAATTCACTTTCTTGTGCAGAGCGTATTGATTGCACATTTAGAGCTTAGTCCTTCCAGCGGTTGATTGGAGTGCAAGACGAAGACTCCTGCGGGAAGAGTAGCTTATGTGAGACTCCGCAGGAGCTTTAGCTCCGAGGAGGCTCACGGGCTACCCGCGGAAAGCGAAGTCTTGCACGTAAATCATTAGTGTTGTTGAGAAAAGAAAGTCTTTATATTGTTACTTTTAGTTCTGTCCGAAGCATCTTACCTATTCCTGCTTTTCATCCGGTCCTGGCGCTCCCATTGGCGCAGATGCGGATATGGATCGAACGACCATTCCGTCAATCCGTTATCCTTATACATACCATAGTGAAGGTGAGGAGGGAATTTACCGGAAGTTCCCGGCGGCCCGTATCCCGAGCTTCCCACTCCGCCGATCATCATACCCGGTTCAACGACCTGTCCGACTTTAAGATTTTTAGAAAAGCCGCTTAAATGTGCAAAATAATGATAGGTATTATTGATATCCCTGATTCCTATTCTCCATCCGCCGTAACGGTTCCAGCCTTTCATCTCAATGATCCCGTAGGAGGTCGCTCTTACTGGTACGCCATAGTCTGCAAAAAGATCCGTTCCTTCATGTATCCGGCGTCCGCCCCATCCCCGTGCATCACCCCATGTATTCTTGTAGCTGTAGTTATACCGCAGCGGCAGGGGGAAGGCTTTCTCATTGAGGTGAACCGTGCCGAAATGTTTATATATTTTGGCTTTTCCCATAATGATGCTGACCGTCTTATCGCGTTTGTAGTAATCCCATAAGGCCAACTTGAAATTATCTCGGTCAATCCCGTACTGCAATACATAATCCGTAAAGGCGGCAAGGATATCTTCATCATTTTCGATGCTTGCCTTTCCGTCCATATCCCCGTCCCTGCCGAAGCCGTTAAATAACGTGATTGTCCTCGGATTATCATCATCAGGATTTGGATTCAGGGGACCAGTCCATGTTTCGGGGTCAATGTAGATGGAAATGAAAGATGTGGGCTTTTCTCTATCTTTCCGGGCAAAGCGCAGGCTGCGTTCATACTGATCGACTGCTGCAAGGTAATACCAGGGGATTTGAGTAAGTGCTTCGCTTTTTTGAAATAATTCCATTCGTTTTGTGTGTATTTGTTCTTCTGACATCTTCTCTTCTGCATGTATCTTTAATGGAGCGGTGAAACCACACAGCAGGATCAACGTCAGAAACAATCGTATATACAAAGTCAATCCCCCCAACTTAGAGTTCTATCATTAGTTTGCGACGAGCATTTGCGATTCATAATCATCAATAAATGGTAAAAGGGTAACATGCTTGTTTTCACATTTTTAGTATGATAAAGTGACAAAAGGAGTATATTGATGATGGCTTTTTTTACATAGAATGAACGATCAGTAAGCGTTTCACTCTTACCTAGGGCTGTTTTCTAAATATTGTTGTCTCTCGTAGATAGCCGGGGGCTGAATAGGGCGTGTTCACGTGCTATTTTCGAACTCAAGCTAATAAGAGAGAAGGACAAACATCGGAAAATACCCAATTTCCGGTATTTTCCCGTCTTTAAGCAGCAGGTCAGCGAAAAGAGCTTTGCCTAAATCAGAAATTGTCAGGATTGGAGATGAGGGGTATGACGAAGAAAGAAGAACATATTCGTAAACCGGATTGGCTTAAGATCAAGCTGAATACGAATGATAACTATATGGGCTTGAAAAAAATGATGCGTGAAAATAATCTTCACACCGTGTGTGAAGAGGCAAGATGCCCGAATATCCACGAATGCTGGGGTACCAGAAGAACCGCAACATTCATGATCCTTGGGGACGTCTGCACACGTGCCTGCCGTTTCTGTGCGGTCAAAACAGGGCTGCCGAACGAGCTGGATCTGAAAGAACCTGAACGCGTAGCCGATTCAGTCCAATTGATGAATCTGAAGCACGTGGTCATCACAGCTGTTGCCCGTGATGATCTGAAAGACGGCGGGTCCCAGGTATTCGCTGAGACGGTGCGTGCCATCCGCCGGAAGAGTCCTTTTACTTCCATTGAAGTATTGCCTTCGGACATGGGCGGCGTGTTCGATAATATCAAGACATTGATGGATGCAAAGCCGGATATCATGAACTACAATATCGAAACGGTGCGCCGATTGACTCCAAGAGTCCGCGCCCGTGCAACATATGACCGTACGCTGGAATTCCTTCGCCGTGCTAAAGAACTGAATTCAGACATACCGACGAAGTCCAGCATCATGGTGGGGCTTGGGGAAACGAAGGAAGAAATCCTTGAGACGTTCGATGATCTTCGTGCCAACAATGTGGATATCGTCACACTCGGTCAATATCTGCAGCCGACGAAGAAACACTTGAAAGTTCAGAAATACTATCATCCCGATGAATTCGCAGAGCTTCGTGAAGCAGCGATGGAAAAAGGATTCAGCCACTGTGAAGCCGGGCCGCTCGTGCGTTCTTCCTATCATGCCGATGAACAGGTTAACGCAGCCGCAAAAGCGAAACAGGCAGCAGGGGAAGAAGAGCTTAAACAAGAGGTATAATAAAGCAAGGACTGACTTTTTAGTCAGTCCTTTTTGAACTGCATCTAGTCCGTCATTGTCTCGGATCTATCGACGCGTTTTTGATTCGTTTTATTGATTTGATGAACGTCATCTTCACCCATATATTGTTCGTCCATCATTTCGCCGTTGGCATTTTCTCCGGTACTGACGTCCCTGCCCTGCGGTGAAGCCTTGAGCATCAGATCGATCGTATCATCAATGGATGTATTGACGTTTTTGCTGTCACTGTCCATTTTAGCCAGGTTTTCGACATTCTGCATCAAGTTAGGGTCATCCGTCACATATACATGGTACCAGCGCGGAACGACGGACAAGGCGGTTTTCTTCACTTGATCCGCTACATTGAATCGCTCATCTTTGCCTTTCTTATCCGTTTTGTACGAAATCAACACTTCTTCATCCGTTACAAGTGTTGCACAATCATCTACATTCGGTATAGCCACGCTCATTCTGCTGATGCTGTCTGCAACCTTCTCCCTGTCTAAGCGGTACATATTTTTATTTGAAATGGCCTGCCCCTGTACAGGACTTTTCTGCTGTCTTACATAACCGAAATCTTCGCCGTTTTTCTTGGAATTGTTGCTGACATTCTCGTTATAAAGCTCTTCCTGGTCATTTACATTGATGGTATTGCCGTTATCATGGAACATTTCTTCGTTTGCAGTATCGATTCCGCTGCAGGCAGCACCAAACAATGAAAAGGTTAATACAGTCGTGCCGAGAATATATTTGTTCAATTGAAGCACCCCCTATTTGTTAGGGTAGCCAACTCAAATTATAATTTTTCATAGTAATTAATGGACAATCCGTTATAATTTAAAGTAAGGATAAGCAGGAAAGAGGGTGGATGGAATGATCTGTGTGCAAAACATATGCTATGAAATCGTCGAGGAATTCAGGGACGGATTCAATGAAGAAGCATTCAAAGAGCGTTACAGTGACATTTTAAATAAATATGACTATATCCTCGGCGACTGGGGATACGGGCAATTGCGCCTGAAAGGTTTTTTTGATGATCAGAATCAAAAGGCTTCGTTCGATACGAAAGTAAGCACCCATAAGGATTATCTTTATGAGTACTGTAATTTTGGCTGTGCCTATTTTCTTTTGAAAAAAGTAAAAAAGTAAGAAGGGTAGGTGCCATCTCATCACGATGAGATGGCACCTTTTTAATTATTATTTTCATTCTCCGTGTAGGGAGGTTCTTCATTACGCTCTGGATCAGCGTGAACGGGGTGTGCCCCGGGCTCCTGACGCGGAATATCCTGATGAAGGGATTTATTTTCATAATTGAACGCACTGTAATAGCGCTGCCCTTCTTTCCATTCCGTACTTTTGTTTTCAACAGGTGTATATTTTCCGCGCGGAGATCCATAAGGACCCTCAGGAAGTGTCTCCGGCACAAGGAAGTTGTCTTGGGTCTCTACATTTGAGAAATCACTGTATACTTCTTCTTCTTTGTCACGGTGTTCTTCTTTCATCATATCTCCCACCTTTCTTAGGAATAGTATGTGAGGGGAGGGAGATGTTCATTCCAGAGATGTTAAAGAATCGTTTCGCTCAAAAATTCCCTCAGCTCGGCTGCTTCTTCTTCGGTGAGCTTATACACGCTTTCAAGGTAGCCCGGCTCATCGAGATCGTCACGTCCGATGATGGCGAACCTGCTTCCCTGCAGGTCGAGTACGAGCGATTTTCCATAATATCTTTCAGTTTGGGTGATGGCCAGGTCATAGCGCTGGTTTTCCCCCATGAAACTTACAAACCTCGTCTTTGTCTGTTCATTATCATCATATAAATAAAATCGTTCGGTCATCACGATTTCCTCCTTTAATTCTTCAGCTTTCTTCATCATAACAAACTTATCGCCGGGTTTGCAGGGAAGACGCAGCTATATAGACCGCCAGAAAAATTATGTTAAACTATAAGTGGATGTTATTCAGAAGAGGTGAACGGAATGTATTTCGTGGACAGAGAAAAAATTGAAGAACGACTAGTGTACATGAATGATCAGTTAAGCGTGCTCAGTGCAGGTTCCGAGTGGGACTCCATCATTGAGAAGCTTGCCCTTGAAAGGATCGGGCATACCCTGATTGAGTCGGTACTTGATGTAGGAAACAGTATGATCGACGGGTTCATCATGAGGGATCCCGGCAGTTACGAAGATATTATCGATATCCTGCTCGATGAAAAGGTCATCGACCGGGGGATGAGTAAGGACCTGAAACGATTGATAGGAGAGCGCAAGACACTCGTACAGGAGTATACAAGAGTCGATTATGAAGAACTGGGCGGGATCCTGACTGAAGTAAAACCTACACTCGAACAATTCCCGGTTCATATCCGCCGCTACCTGGAAAACGAACTCGGACCCGTATCAGCGTTCAAAAATTAATACATTCAAAAGCGCTTTCTTTCAGGAAAGCGTTTTCTAATTGCAAAGAGATAATTTAATAATGAACATTACATACTAACAACAATAATATGGAGGTACATCATGAAACAATACAAAGGTTACTTAATCGATCTTGACGGAACCATGTACAGAGGGACCGAAGTCATAAAAGAAGCCGGCGGTTTTGTACGCCGCCTGCAGGAAAAGGGTCTGCCGTATCTGTTTGTGACGAATAACTCCTCGCGCCGCCCTGATCAGGTGGCTGAAAAGCTCCTTGCTTTCGGGATCCCGGCAGCCAAAGAACAAGTTTTTACTACCTCGATGGCCACTGCCCAGTTCATTGCTGACAAAAAGCCCGGCAGCACCGCTTATGTCATCGGGGAAGAGGGAATCAGATCCGCTCTTCAGGAAAAAGGCATCAGGCTTCAGGACGAGGATCCCGACTTTGTCGTTGTCGGGATCGACCGCAATATCAATTATGAAAAACTTTCCCTTGCCTGTCTCGGGGTACGTAATGGAGCGACATTCATTTCAACAAATGGGGATATCGCCATCCCGACAGAAAGAGGTCTTTTGCCTGGAAACGGGTCGTTAACTTCCGTGGTGACGGTTTCCACTCAAACTCAGCCGATATTCATCGGAAAGCCGGAATCCATCATCATGGAACAGGCACTGGAGGTGCTTGGGGTTTCAAAAGAAGATACATTGATGGTCGGCGATAATTATGATACAGATATCAAAGCAGGAATGAATGCAGGCCTGGATACCTTATTAGTGCATACGGGAGTGACAACGAAGGAAATGCTGGAGAAGAAAAATGAGCAGCCCACTTATGTGGCAGATACGCTGGATGAGTGGGATGTATAGAAAGGCTCAGGGTGATGGACACTTAGTCTGTCACCCTTTTATATGACTTTTAAAAATGTAACTCAAGCATTTCCAGGTTAGACATATCTTTCCTGTATGGGTAAAATAGAACAGGGAAATGAAAGTTTTTCCCTATAATTCATATGAAAAGGGGTGTTAAGTACGATAAATCGTAAGGAACGTTTTAAATAGGTTTTGCAGGGTAGAAGGGTATCAAGGGGAATTATAACATTCCCGATCCTATTGACTCTGTTATTTGGGGAAAATGAAAAAGGTAGTGTGAAATATGAGTATTACTGAGTTGATTGGAAAGAACATCAGAAGGCACAGGCGCGCAAAAGATATCACGATTCAAGAGCTCAGCAAAAGAAGCGGATTGACCGTAAATTATATCTCCCTGATTGAAAAAGGAGATGCAAATGCATCCATAAACAAGGTTCATGCCCTGATTCAAGGGTTGGAACTGCTGTGGGAGGATATCATCCCCACTCGCGAAGAAGAGATGACGCTCCGGGTCCCCTCTTCTGATGAGTTGACGGAATGAGGTTTCTCTGAGCCATCTCCAGTTTGATCATTTGGATGAATTCCTTGTCCAATTGTAATGCATTTGCTTTTTTAAACGCTTCTACCAAGGTTTGATCACTGAGTAGTTTGATCTTACATTCACCTCAGTCCCATTCATTGTTGCGAGCAATGAACCGGCGGAATTAGTTGTACTCGTGATAGCCTTTATAAAGAGGAAAGAAGTCATAATATTACAATTATATTTTTAATTATTACAACTATATTTGTAATTATATCGGATAATTTTTGCGTGTGCAACTTTAAAGTACTAAAAATAAGTAAAATTTTCCAAAAAAAACAGACCTCATCAAAATGAGAGTCTGTTTTTTTTGATATGCTTATTGCTGGCCTTCATTGCGATGGGCAAGCCGGCTTGAGGCAGCTGCAGCAATGGCGCCGACGATATCATCAAGGAAAGTATGACACATGCCCGAAGATTTATCATTCAGCTTTTGCAATATGCCTGGTTTTTGTTTATCGATGAAACCATAATTCGTAAAGCCGATTGATCCGTAGACATTAACGATTGAAAATGCAAGGATCTCATCCACTCCATATAGCCCTTCATCGACTTCCACAATTGCCTGCAGAGGCTCTTCAAGCATTCTCTTTTCTGCCAGCCGGTCCAATTGAATTCCGGTGAGAATGGCATTTTGGACTTCCCGCTTGGTCAGGACTCTTTCCACATTGTAAATGCATTCTTCAAGTTCCAGGTCAGGATGGTATTTCTGCTGAAGGTACATAACTAAATTGGCGATATCTTCAATCTCGACCCCTCTTTCATGAAGCCATCTCCTTGAGGTCTCTTTTAATATGTCCATTGATTTTTTGTCCTTCATCCTATTCACCTTTTCTGTTTATAAATAGTATTCAAGCAGCAAAGCCTTGTTTTTTACTCATATGATTCCATTTTGAAAAATAGACATAATAATAGCTTATATCCCCATTCATGCCCATCAGTAAAGGGTGATATTCCTTGAAAGGGGTGAATTCATATATAAATCAAATACGAAGGAGCGGAGTGCGGAAGATTGCCGCTTTTATTCAGATAGGAGAGGGTACTATGTCACAGGATCTATTAGCGAAACATTTCGGCTTGACCCCCGAGCGTGCATTCTTTGACGGCGTGATGGACCGCTACATGGCGGGCGGATTATTATATAGTATTGTCGGCGTTTCAAATGTGGAACAGGAAACACTCGTTGAAATGTATAAATTGACGGAGCATATGAAGACCCAGGGGGACCGCTATGTTTCTTCATTTGTCCAGAATAAGGAAGGGCGCTTTCTTGTAACGGAAAAAAACCAGGATTATGTGGTGGTCAGAAATGAGAATCTTCCTCCTGTTACTGATGGAAAAATAGGCAGGAAACTGGGGAAGTTCCATTTCCGCGGACGGCTTTTCGAGGAAAAGGTGGAGAAGATCAGCAGGATGGGGCAGTGGAAGACATTGTGGGAAAGAAGACTCTCACAGCTTGAAAAAGCTTACTACTCAGTGATTGAGAACCAGCCCGCAGATGAGTTTGAGAAGAGGTTTGTAGAAAGCTATCCATACTACAATGCATTATCGGAAAATGCCATTCAATATCTGGTCGATACAGAGCTTGACGAAGACCCTAAACCTGAAGATGCAGGCACCATTTGTCACGAACGTTTTCAAAATACGACCTGGGGAACAGAAAGCTGCATCCATTTTCCATTTCACTGGGTATTTGATCATGCCAGCAGAGATCTCGCTGAATGGGTCAGGGAACAATACCACTTGAAGAATCATACCTTCCATCCCGGTCTGCAGGAATTCTTAAGGGAATACGGATCAGTGGCACCGCTCTCGCCGTTTGGGTGGCGTCTGTTGTATTCAAGGATCCTGTTCCCCCTCCATTATTTTGAGTGCATCGAAGAATACTATATTTCACAGTCCGACGGGCAAAAGAAAGCCGCCGAGGATAAGCTCGACCGCTATTTAAAAAACTCAAATCATTATGAGGCCTTTTTGTCTGACTTTTATCACCTGTCAGAGGTTCCGGTGAAAAAATGGGGAATCCCTTTGGTGGGCTGGCTTTAGCCTTATACTCCTTCCTGAACCCCCATTTATGCTAAACTAGAAAGAAATGCCAGTGAAGGAAGGGAAGCAGGATGAAGCGATCTGTATTTATCACGAGGAAACTGCCCGAAAGCGTGATTGAACCTTTGAACGAAGAATATCATGTAGAGATGTGGGAAAAGGAAGACGTGCCGGTCCCCAGGGAGGTATTGTTAAAGAAAGCGGGGAGTGCCTCTGCCTTGATCACCATGCTTTCTGATCAAGTGGACGGGGAGCTGCTTGAACACGCTCCCTCCCTTAAGGTGGTTGCGAACCTCGCAGTCGGGTACGACAATATCGATCTTCATGCTGCAAAGAAGAAAGATGTGATCATCTGTAATACACCCGATGTCTTGACTGATACAACGGCTGATTTGACTTTTGGGATATTGATGGCGGCCGCCCGCAGGATTGTCGAGGCTGACCGTTATATTAAAGAGGGCAGATGGAAAAGCTGGTCCCCGCTCCTTCTTGCCGGGGCGGACATCCATCATAAAACGATTGGGATCGTGGGTATGGGGAGCATAGGGGAGGCAGTGGCAAAAAGGGCGAAAGGATTTGACATGAACATCCTTTATCATAACCGTTCAAGAAAGCCTGTAGCCGAAGAAAGGCTGGGCGCTGTATATGTATCGATGGATGAACTCCTGGCCCAATCTGACTTTGTCGCCGTCCTTGCACCTCTGACACCGGAAACGGAAGGCTTATTCCAAAAAGAACAATTCCAGGCCATGAAAAAGTCTGCCTTCTTCATCAATGCGGCACGGGGTGCCATCGTGAATGAAGATGCGTTGACAGAAGCACTGAAAAAAGGTGAAATTGCAGGAGCCGGCCTCGACGTATTTGTTGAAGAGCCAATCGATTCAGAGCACCCTCTCCTGCAGTTCGACAATGTAGTAGCCCTGCCGCACATTGCCAGTTCATCAATCGAAACCAGAACGGCTATGATGAACCTGTGCGTACAAAATGTAATGGCTGTTTTAAAAGGGGACAAGCCCCGAACCCAGGTGAAATAACATACAAAAAACACGCATGGCGCCATGCGTGTTTTTTTCGTTCCCTATGCAGGAAGCGGTTCTTTTTCAACAGCCTGATAGTAAGGAGCGAGCGACTGCCGCTCAATCTCTTCAAGGAATTCCGGTGTCACATCATAAAGGATGGTGCGGGCAAACTTCCATGCATTTTCTTCAATAAGGAGCATCAAGCGGTTTCTTTCTACTTCATCAGCTTCATCCAGTCTGCCTGCCAGTGCTTCCAGTTCCTTGTCATGTGCATGCCCCAATTCATGTGCAAGGACTACTTTAAAATATACAGGCAGGCATTCAGATTCCCCATACATCCTGAGGCATTGCTCGGTGACATTATCAGTGAACATCGTAATCGAGCGGGTGCTCATGCTGTACTTCCCGCCTACAAGGCGCTTTCCGGGAAAAGTACGTTCCAATATTACATTCATTCCAGAATCCAAACGGCCTAACAACTCATCGATAATCTGTTGAAATCTCTCTTTATTCACTTTCTCACTTTCTCCCCTTAAAAAACAAATCTGAATCATTATAAGATGTATATGGAAAAAAGAAAACTGCATGCATTAAAAATATGCTGGAATTGATGGCATTTATTGATTATTATGCCTGGTTGAAGGGCTTGGCATACGCCGGGGGAAAAACGTTGAGGACATAAAAAAGATGACTCAAATGCTTGAGTCATCCAGTAAGTTTGAATTAGAAAACCTGTTCTACTTCTACGATTCCCGGTACTTCTTCGACTAGTGCGCGTTCGATACCGGCTTTAAGTGTAATTGTTGAACTTGGGCAGCTCCCGCATGCGCCTAACAGACGCAGCTTCACAATGCCGTCTTCCACGTCAACCAGTTCACAGTCCCCGCCATCGCGAAGTAGGAACGGACGTAATTTATCTAGTACTTCCTGTACGGAATCAAATTGTTCTTGATCAGCCATCATTATCTACTCCTTTCCTTACTCTCTATTATAATGACATATCTGTAAAAAATCTATCAACCCGCAAACAATTGGGAATTTCTTTTTTGTTGTTTACGTTTCTTAACTCCGAGATTGATTTCCGTGCAAGACTTCGCTTTCCGCGGGTAGCCCGTGAGCCTCCTCGGCAAGCCTGCGGGGTCTCACATAAGCTACTCTTCCCGCAGGAGTCTTCGCCTTGCACTCCAATCAATCTCGGGATCCGGTAAACCATGCAATATGAATACACAGAAGTTTTTCCTGTATTGAAACAATTTGAAAATCCAGCCATTTATATTCCCACTTTGCTGATTTTTTTGTAGAATGATGGTATGAGGGGAATGAAGGGGAGATGAGAGTATGGAACGTAAACCGGTTGAGATTCATGTGTACGGGGCTGAGATCATTTGTCCGAGTTGTGTGAATATGCCGTCATCGAAGGAAACGTATGAATGGCTCCAGGCTGCAGTGGGCCGCAAGTATCCGGATCAGCCATTCATCATAAAATATATAGATATTTACAACCCGCCGGAGGAAGAAGCGGTCAGAAGCTTTGCTGAAAGAGTGATTGAAGAGGATATGTTCTATCCGGTTGTCCTTCTGGAAGGGACCGTGGTCGGGGAAGGGAATCCCCGTTTGAAGACGATTTACACGGAACTTGAGAAGTATGGGTATAGGGCTGTTTAATTAAGAGTATGGGAGACTTTCCTTTAAGGAGGGTCTTTTTTTATACAAAAAAGGAACCGCCGGTAATGGCGGTTCCTTCGTCAAATCATCCATTATGATACTTGTACATCCACAAAACCCCTGATTTCAGCAGGCGTGCGACGCGTCCTGTAATGGAGCGCTCGTTCACCAGGCCGAATCCGTGCTTCTTACCAAGTGAGCCCAGGATCCCCTTCAATTTGATCTTAGGCAGTTCATCCGGCAGGGGCTCATCCTTCCAGCGCTTCAGCAGGATCTGTACAATCTGCTCGGCCTGTCCTTCTGCAAGCTGTGCACTCGGCGCCTGCGGGAGGCTCGCGCAGTCCCCGACAACATAGACATGTTCATCATCCGGCAGGTTATGATATTTAGAAATCACAACCCGGCCGCTCTGGTCTTTTTCCACTTCCATCTCACGGACGACGCGTGTCGGCTGTATGCCGGCGGTCCAGACGATGGCATCGCAGTAAATCTGTTCTTCGTGGTTATGAAGCGTGTTGGGCTCCACTTTTGTGATATTTGAGTTATTCACAATTTCTACATTGTTTTCTTCGAACCAGCCGTGTACATAAGAGCTCAAGCGTTCCGGGAACGCATTCAGGATCCGGGTACCGCGGTCAAAGAGCTTGATCTTGAGATCGGAGCGGCTTTCGCGCAGTTCACTGGCGAGCTCGATGCCGCTTAGTCCTGCCCCGACAATCCCGACGATGGAGCCGGCGGGAAGATTATTGAGTGTTTGATAGGTCCTCCGCGACTTATCGATCGTCTGGATGCTGTAGGTGAATTCATCGGCACCGGGCACATTATGATATTTATCTTCACATCCGAGGCCGACGACGAGGTCATCGTACGGAACTGCCTCCTGGTCCTGAAGATGAACAAGCTTATTTTTTGTATCAATCTTTGAAATCTCTCCGTACACATAGGATAAACGATCATGCTCCGGGAAAGATACGCGTACATGATGGTCGGATATCGTGCCTGCTGCCAGAGCATAATACTCCGTTTTCAAGCTGTGATACGGATTGCGGTCAATTAATGTAATGGATACATCGTCCGGGAGTTGGTTCGGTAACAAGCGGAGAAGGACTCGCATATTGCCATATCCTCCGCCAAGCAGCACTAGTTGTTTCATGATCATTTCCCCTTTTTGGCTCTCAGCAATTTTGTTAGCGTGTTTATGTAAGGATTCTCTACCGGGGGAGAGTCAGAAGCTCTACCTTGGTAAAGGTAAAAGGACGGGTGTCCTGAAAAGTAAGCATTTTCAATATGATTCATAATTGGATCATTTTTTCAATAAATAAACCTATTAACATTAAAAGTATATCGAAATAACCTCGTTTTCACAACAGAAATAAGGGAAATAGTTCACAATCTGTTATACGGATATATCATGCTCAATGATTGACGGGGGAATTAAAAAAAGGTAGCATTACAGAGAGTAGAGAGGTGATGAAATTGCTGCCTATTATCGAATTTTGCATCAGTAATTTAGCGAGCGGAGCGCAAAAAGCGCTTGAAATATTAGAAAGAGATCCGAATCTCGATGTCATCGAGTACGGATGCCTGGGCTATTGCGGAAAATGTGCTTCATCTTTTTACGCGTTAGTGAATGGGGAACCGGTCGAGGGGGATACCCCTGAAGAACTGGTTGAAAATATTTATAAGCACCTGGATGAAAATCCGATGTTTTAATATGCAGAAGCTGATCCTATGGGTCGGCTTTTTTTGTATTCAGGAAGGAATTGGAAGGTTTTTGGTGAATTAGATAAGTAGGTAAAGAAAGGGTGATGAAATGAGTGTTTTCCTGGGTGTCATCCAGACCAACGTAATGGTGACCGATATCGGGGCAGCTAAGGTATGGTACAGTGATGTACTGCAGTGTAAAATAGAAAAAGATTACGGTACGACGGTCGTACTTTCTTTCGGAGGGGGTTCTCCCTTAGGGACCCTTTGTTTGATTCAAGACAATGAAGCAGCAGGTAAAAACCATTCATCTTATCCTGTGCTGCAAATTTCCAGGAAATACAGAGGTACTCTATATGACAAGCTGCGCGAAAAAAAGGTCAAAGTAGAAGAGGCACCTGCTCACCAAAGCCACTTTAAGTTTTTCGATCCCGATGGAAACATGCTTGAAGCTTACAGTCCGGGCATATACGAAGAAAGCTAGAGCGGCTGCTCCGGCTTTCTTTTTTTAGCGTATTAAGCGGGGTTGATCCGTTTTTGATCCTTGAAGATTTCCCTTATTTCATACCAGCGTTCCTTTGCCATTTCAACAATCTTCGGCTCGGTTGAAAGATGCTGTTTTTCAATCACTTTTGAAAGGTATTTTACGGCTTCATCCACTTTATCCTGACGGCGGAGGAGTTCTGCAATCAGATAGAGAAGTTTCGTTTCGGACATGGCTGTCCCTTTGAAATCATCGTTCAAATAGGACTCGATATATTCATGGGTGGCAAGATTGATGAATCTTCTTTCCTGGTCTTCCTGATTGATTTTCCGGTACAGCCATGCCGTCCGCAAATAGAGTCCGGCAACAGTGATTTTCTTTTCCTTTTTGATCAAGGCACAATAGGCAGCGAGCTTGTACGTTTTGATTGCCTCATCGATGGTACGGATATCGCCATAGTCCTGAGGCTGCCAGTGACGGCTGATTTTCTTCTCGAGGTCGTTTTTTAATACCGGCACGATGTATTTGCTGAATTCATCTGTAAAAGAAAAACCGCATTGTGGGCAGACAGATACATTGTAGAGTAAAGGATTGATTTCATCAGTATCGTACAGAGGACAGAAGTCGCTTTCATGGCCTTTGACTTTGACGAATCGGGAGCGGATTTTGATAGTGGAATAGGAATGCCTGCAGGCAAGGCACTGGATCTTTTTATCGTAGTAAGGAGTTAATTCAGACATCAATCTCACCTCAGTAAAGGGACTATTTTCCTTATTATACCCTGTTTGAGTGTGAGGGGACTAGTCTTTTCTTCAGGGTATCGGGAGAATGATGGGTATTTTCGCTTAGGTGGTGTGGTGCCGGGTTCCTGGTACAATCAGGCGTTTTTGAGCCAGGCACAAACGGGTTGATTTGAGCCAGGCACAAACGGGTTGATTTGAGCCAGGCACCACCAATAAATGAAATTTTTTCAGACGGGGCAGATGTCATTCACATAGTTCCCTTCGGTTGAGTAGTAAAATAGAAAGGAGTATACTAATAAGTAAGAAGAGAAAAGGTTGGAGGTGTAGTGAATGAGTGAAGTTGTAATTCTTACGGAAGCTGCTGCCCTTCAGATTAAAGATATGATGAAGGAACATGATGAGGCAGATGCGATGCTTCGCGTATCGGTTAAAGGGGGAGGCTGCAGCGGCCTTTCATACGGAATGGGATTTGAGCATGAGGTACAATCAGGCGATGAAGTCCTTGAACAGTTCGGACTGAAGCTGGTTGTTTCAAAGGAAGATGCTCCCATTCTAAACGGTACAAAAATTGATTATAAGCAGTCCATGATGGGCGGAGGCTTTACGATCGACAATCCGAATGCAATCGCTTCATGCGGGTGCGGATCTTCGTTTGTGACGGCGACGAATAAAGGGACGCCGGAGAACTGCTAAAAGATAAATGAAGAAAGGACCCTCCCGATTTCCGGGAGGGTCCTTCTTTGCGTTGTTTTATATCTTCTTTAAAGCTTCTTCAACCGGTGTGTCACCGCTCAATATTTCAATTACCTTATGGTTCGTCTCTGGCGCAGTCAACGATTCCACCAGAACTTTAGCAACATCTGCACGGGGGATGTCACCGCTTTTGTCTTCTATTGAAGACTGTGCGATTATTTTTCCTTTGGCATCATCGTGGGTCAGTGCACCGGGACGGACGATTGTATAGTTCAGTCCGCTTTCTTTAAGATGTACGTCTGCATCATGCTTCGCATTTAAGTATACGCCCATGCCTTCCGGTGCGTTTTCAGGCTGGTCGGCACCCATCGAACTGAGCATGATGAAGCGTTCGATGCCTTTTTCCTTTGCATAGTCGACCGCTTTTTTTGCACCTTCCTGGTCGATTGAGATGGTTTTGTCTTCTCCTGTTTTGCTCCCGCTCCCTGCAGCGAAGATCACCGCATTTACGTTCTCAAGTGCATAGGAAAAGTCCTGTTCAAGATCGGCAACAATCGGTCTGGCACCCAGCTCTTCCATATCTTTCGTCTGTTCCGACTTACGGATCATGGCTTTGGAAAAGTGCTGTGTGCTGTTCTTCAGTTCTTCCAATACCAGTCGGCCGGTATGGCCGTTTGCTCCAATAACAAGTACATTCATCTTTATTCAACATCCTTTGTAAGATTTTTGCCTTTATTATTGGTCTACCCATTCTTATTTAAAATAAACAAACCAAGATGTTATCCATCTGGATCCTCTGTTTTCTTTTCGGGATATAACTACAGCCCGTTTCCTTTAGTTTAGCTTCTTATTACCGCTAATGATTTCCGTGCAAGCCGTTTTATGGAGGTTAGAAGCGTTTTTTGACGCAGTATACGGAATGGTTACACTCGATGTATTAAGTATAATCAGCGTTCTGGTTCAATGACCCTTAAAGGCAGCTCGCGGAACTCAGTGAATGGGGGGAATCTTTTAATTTCGACCAGTAATCTTTCGAAAACTGGCCTTTTTCTTTCAATTCCGGACAATAATCTTCGAATTCTGTGGGATAATCTTCGAATTTAAGGATTAATTCCGTCACTTACCAAAAACATCCAATTCAAAAAGATAAATGAACCGCCTTAAAGATTTAGAACGCCTTTCCGGCCTATTCATCATGTGCTTATCGGGGCTGAGTTAGCCGCCACGTATGTCCATCTACAGAGCGCTTAGAGACGCAAGTCACAAGTTCCAGCAGGAGTCTTCGTCTTGTACTTTAATCAACCGCTGGAACGAGCTAAAACATTGAAGGATTCAAAAGACAGTAAAAGCCCGAATCAACCTGTCTCTTATCACACAGATTGATTCGGGCTTTATTTAGATTAAGATTACTAAGTTTTCTTGCTCATCAATCTGTAAACATCGAAGTACTATGCATCGGCTGGACCCTCGCTTTAGGATCCATATAGGCTTTTGCGTTGTTGACGGCGGTAGGGGCTTCACCGAAGCCGCTGGCAATCAGCTTTACTTTTCCATCATAAGTGGAGATGTCGCCTGCCGCGTATATGCCTTCTATATTCGTTTCCATCCGTGAATTGACGACGATGGAGTTTTTCTCGATTTCGAGCCCCCAGTCCTTGATGGGACCTAGAGAAGATACGAATCCGAAGTTGACGATCAGCTCGTCGAGATCCAGGATTTCCTTTTCGTCCCCGCGAACTTCTTCAAGGATGAGCTGGTGGATTCTTGATTCGTCCCCGACGATTTCTGCAGGGACAAACGGAGTCTTGAGTTCGACGGATGAATTGTGCAGGTTCTCCACACTGTGTTCATGGGCACGGAATTTATCCCTCCTGTGGATGAGGTAGACCTTTTCGGCAACCGGTTCAAGCATGAGCGCCCAGTCGACCGCAGAATCACCGCCGCCGCAGATCGCGACTTTCTTTCCTTTGAATTGTTCCATATTATCGACGAAATAATGAAGATTCTTTCCTTCATATTGCATGGCGTTTTCCAGCTCAAGCCGTCTAGGCTGAAATGCGCCGTTTCCGGCCGTGATGATGATGGTCTTTGAATAATGGACTTCTTTATCAGTAGAGAGCTTGAAACAGCCGTCTCCCTGTTTTTCTACACTTTCTACTGCCTGCTCCAGGCAGATCGTGGTTTCGAATTTAGCCATCTGTTCCTTCAGGTTGTTTACAAGGTCCTGTGCCTTCACCTTGGGGAAGCCGGCCACATCGTATATGTATTTTTCGGGATAGAGGGTGGATAGCTGACCGCCTAATTGAGGCAGACTTTCGATGATCTTTACTGAAGCTTTTCTCATCCCGCCATAGAAAGCAGTGAATAACCCTGTCGGGCCTCCTCCTATGATCGTAATATCGTAAACTTTTTGGTCTTCCTTCAAGTAGATCCCTCCCAAATTAAGTTCCATCACATTACTTTATTCTATCATAGAGGGTTCAATCCTTCCCAAAATTTAGATTGTTTATTGGAATGTTCAGTAATTAACGATCGTTGTATTTTCGCAATTTTCCCAAGAATGATTATTTATCCGTAATACCTTGAAAAGATGAGGTAAAAAGAATATTATGTAATGTAGACATATTGTTAAGAATTTATGACAATTTTCGCGGTCTGGAATAGTACGTGAAGAATGTCACAAACTTATTTTTTGTTTTTATTTTTTCTTTATTAAACACTTTCTGTTCTGCAGAAAAATCCCGCTCCATTTGTTTTTGGTTCCTTTAAAAGGGGAAAGAGATAGTAGCAGCAGATTGACGGGATAAAAAAGACTGATGTGGAGGACTCTAAGAGAATCCGACGCAAATACAATCAAAAAGGTGGATGTGATTCAGTTGAGAAAGCCAAGAATCGTTGTTTTAGGTGCAGGTTACGGCGGGCTTATGACAGTAACTCGTCTTCAGAAGCAATTGGGTACGAACGAAGCGGAAGTCATCCTTATTAATAAAAATGACTACCATTATGAAACAACATGGCTGCATGAAGCTTCAGCAGGGACTCTTCATCATGACCGTGTACGCTATGACGTCAAGGACGTTGTGAATACAAGCAAAGTGAACTTTTTACAGGCCACTGTCGATGACATCAAAGTGGAAGAAAAGAAAGTCATTACAAGCCAAGGCGAAGTCGAATTCGATTACCTTGTCATTGCACTTGGTGCAGAATCAGAAACGTTCGGCATCCAGGGCTTGCATGAGCATGCTTTCATGATTTCGAACATCAACTCTGCCCGTCAGATCCGTGAGCATATTGAACTTCAATTTGCTACGTATAAGAACGAGGAAGAGCCTAAAGATGAACGCCTGACAATCGTAGTGGGCGGCGCAGGCTTCACTGGTATCGAATTCCTTGGTGAACTGGGTAACCGGGTTCCTGAGCTATGCAAAGAATATGATATCGACCGTTCCAAAGTACGCATCGTTTGCGTGGAGGCAGCTCCTATGATCCTGCCTGGCTTTGATCCAGAACTTGTTAAATATGCACGTGCCACCCTTGAGAAAAAAGGCGTGGAATTCCATATCGGAACACCGCTTAAAGAAGCAAAAGCAGGAAGCGTCCTGATTGCAAAAGGTGAAGATGAAGTGGAAGAAATCAAAGCCGGAACAATCGTATGGGCAGCAGGTGTCCGCGGTAACCGTGTCATTGAAAAAGCAGGCATTGAAAACATGCGTGCCCGCGTCAAGATCAACCGCGACCTTCGTGCGCCTGGACATCATAATATCTTCATCATCGGGGACTGCTCATTGATGATCAACGAGGAAACGGAACGTCCATATCCTCCGACTGCACAGATTGCGATGCAGCAAGGTGAAGTATGTGCGCGCAATATCGCATCTCTTCTTCACGGAAAAGATGAGTTGGAAGAATTCACTCCGGATATCAAAGGTACAGTATGTTCACTTGGTGAAAACGACGCAATCGGTGTTGTTTACGGCAAAAAACTTACTGGTACGAAAGCATCCTTCATGAAGAAAGTAGTAGACAACCGTGCATTATACATGGTTGGCGGACCTTCACTTGTATTCAAAAAAGGTAAATTCAAGTTCTTTTAATAGGAAGTGAGTAAAAGCAGAGCGGAAACCCGCTCTGCTTTTTTCGTTGTTTCATTGTTATGAAGCTGTGTTTGTTAACGTATTTGGTTGGTTATCAACAAAAATTTGGATGTACAAGCGAAAATGAGGACTTACCAACGAAAAATCTGGTGTATCAACAATTTCATAGTTGTTGCCGGCATTTTTTTTAAAATTCCACACGCTCCAGACGACATGCCCTTCATCTGCATCAAAGCCCATCTATGAATTCTGAGCCAGGTTCACTGGGCATTATTATATAGACCTTCCTTCCTGAAAATCCACTCATGCCTTTCCTATCTTCCCATCCTGTAGTACCTTAAAGGAAAGAGAAAACGACAGGAAGAGGAGGAGCAGATTGAAAAGGGGAAAAGTATGGCTGGCTGTTGCCGGACTTGTTATAGATAAAGAAGGAAATTGGCTTGTGGTTAATAAGAGATACGGCGGATTGAAAGGCATGTGGTCATTACCGGCGGGGTTCGTCAATGAAGGTGAAACAGTGGATGAAGCCGTCATCCGCGAAGTAAGGGAGGAGACGGGCCTCACTACGACCGTGAATGGCATCATCGGGGTGCGCACGGGGGTGATCGGCAATGAAATCAGTGACAATATGATCATCTTCCATTTAAATCATGTCGAGTCCGATCAAATAAAAATTGAAAAAAACGAATTATTCGATGTTCAGTGGAAATCTCCCAATGCCCTGATGATTGACGGGAAAACCTCCGTGATGATTCATGAAATGTTGAAACAGGGGGACTTACTGCAGCGTCATCAGGCCATAGAAGGATTGGACCCCGGCGAACAGTTTGGGTATACAAGTTATAAATTATTTATGTGAAAAGGTGATGGAGGCATTTTTGTGCTTCCATCACCTTTTCTCTTAGGTTTCGCTGTCCAATTTGGACATGATATATTTAAGTCCGACATTTGAATGACTGAATGTGACAATTCCTTTAAACTCACCTATCCGGATGGCAAGTTCGGGGTGGATCCCGACGATGATGCATTCGACCCCGATCAACTTCAGGCAGTCATATAGGTTTTGGAGATTTTGTCTGATGCTGTCATCAAACCTGTTGATTCCGGTGAGACTGATCATGACATATTCGATGCCGCCTGAGACACACTCCTCAAGTACCGTGCTGATCACCTTTTCTCCCCGTTCATGGTCCAGTTCTCCTTTGAGCGGCAGCGCGATCGTCTTGTCCCAAATATGCAAAATGGGCACTGACAGCTCTGCAATCATAGTCTCTCTTTTCTTTTCCTCTTCTGCCTTTGAGGTAACATCCATAAGCATGACCATATAGCCCTCTACTTGACCTATATGGGCTGCACTCGTGATGGGACTGATGATAATATCCGCAGCGAATTTGTTCCTGATATTGATCCTTGCCCGATGCGCTTCTTGAAGTCCTGACATAATCCTGCGCTGATCCTGCGGCATCTCGTGAAACTCATCCATATTCATCCCGATAATTTGTTCAGCATCGTCCAGTCCGAATAGCGGGGCAATGACTCTCATGGACTTGACTGCTGTTGCATTCATCCATGTGATGGTATAATCCTTGTCGGCGATAATTATATTTTCTCCGATGCTGTTTAAGGCTTCGGTACTTGTGATATTGATAGGAATGGAACAGTTCATTTTGGTACTCCACCTTGTTTCTATGATTTATACATGTATTTCTAATACAAGTATATAACAAACAAGAAAATTGTAAAATAAAATGGAAGGTAGTGGATCACCGGGAAATACTTAACTTTCAGGCAAGCATCCGCGTTATGATGATTTATTTAAAAATTCAGTAAATTATATGAAAAAGAGAGATAATAAAAGATAACAAGCAATGTATTCGCTTTCTTAGAGGTACATCCTCTAATATGTCCCTTTTCATCGGGGAGGATAGATGATATATTATCAGAAAATTAAAAAAACAAACCCAAAGGAGAGGGAATCATGAGAGCTACTGCAAGTACGAAAACAAAATTTTGTCTATACTGTTCAGGAAAAGGATACTTTCAGTTAGTATTGGGTGGTTCTGAGACATGTCCCTGCTGCGGAGGCAGCGGGAAACAGAAATAGAACTAGACGATTATCTTATAAACATACTGGAACAGAAGTGTTTTAGTCTAAATAACCCCGAACAAAATTGTCTTAAATCAGGCAAATTTGTTCGGGGTTTTGTTTAATTTTAATAGGTGTATTTAGGTTCTCTCCAGCGGTTGATTGGAGTGCGAGACGGAGCTTATGAGAGGTTTGTCCAGCTCCGGCGGCTAGAGGTCATAAGTCAAGCAAGCCAAAAAGGCAAAAAACGCCTTCCCGGCCCATTCATCTTATGCTTGTCGGGGCTGAACGAGCCGCCTCCGCATTTCTATTGTCCAGCTGCAGGGCTTAGAGGCACATGTCATAAGTCAAATCAACCAAGAAGGCAAAGAACGCCTTCGTGGCCGATTCGCCTTATGCCACCCGCCTCTGAGCAAAGCCCTTCCGCATTTCTATTTTTGTTGATTTTGTGAATACGCCTTCCAAAAGATTGACGCTTTCATAAACATTGAGTACACTAAACTTTAGTGTTTATGGAGGTGCAGACTGTATATGCCTATACATGTAATGATCATTTCGATGCTTCTTTTCCTGGTTCTGTTTTTTGGAATCGGATTCTTGCTGAATATGTTATTGCGAATGACGTGGATCATGGCGGTCATCTATCCGCTTGTTGTCATTTTTATAGTTGATGATGTCCGTTTTATAGAATATTTCCGGAATGCGGGTGAGTCATTTTCGGAGTTGGGAACCAAACTTAGCAGTTTAGCCCTGGCTGATCTTCTGATTTTGGGCAGCGGCCTGACAGGAGCGATTCTATCAGGAGTTGTGATGCGGATTTTGAGAGCAAAAGGATACAGAATGTTTTAATTTTCTGCCGTTTAACCAAGGGATACCGGGTTGAACGGTTTTTTATTTGTGTAAAACGCTTTTTCTGAGGAAAAGACCAGCCTATTATTTTCCAAAAAATGAAACTATTCGATTTTTTTATCAATTTATGAATAATTCCCAACCCCTTGGGGAAGGAATAAGGGTGGGAGGAGTGAATTCATGAATTTGGTAAAAATATGGACGAAACGAATCATCATGACCAGTTTATTTTTGCTGGCATTAGGCACCACCTTTCAATCGGTATCGGGGGTGGAAGCCCAGACGTTTAAGTCCTGGCTGAATGATAATCATGCGCATCAGTCAGAACGTTATTCGGAAAATCATATAACTAATCATATATCATTGTCTTTTAAATTTTTGAAGAGACTCACTGGAGTAAAAACGATGATTTCATCAGAACCTGTTGAAGGAAAAGCTCCGACGCTCGAAAATTCGGTCAACTGGGATCAGTACCCGAGTAACCGGGTTGTGGCAACCGGCTATACTGCCGGGGTTGAATCTACAGGGAAAAATCCGGGGCACCCGGGTTACGGAATTACATATTCAGGCGTGAAAGTGAAAAGGGACCTCTATTCCACGATTGCGGCAGATACATCCGTCTATCCGATCGGGACGATTCTTTTCATCCCTAACTATGGATACGGGGTCGTGGCTGATACAGGCAGCGCAATTAAAGGGAACAGGCTTGACTTATACTACGATACCGTTGAACAGGTCTATAACGAATGGGGAAAACAAACCCTTGATGTTTATCTCGTTCAAGTGGGGTCGGGAAAACTGACCGAAGAGGAATTGGTGAAGCTGAACAGCAACGAGTCCCTGCAGGTGTTCAGACAGCAGATATTATCAACGAAAGAATGAAAAAAAGCTCGTATTCAGGACTGTGTCCTGAATACGAGCTTTTCTTATATCTCATTCACTTTCCAATCCTTCGTATATGTCAGGGTGAAGCTTCTTCGCCAGCTGAACGGCACCTTTTAAAAGCAGGGGGGACGGCCTGCAATAGAGTGCTTCTTCAAGTATAAGGATCCGATTTTCCTTCACGGCCTTCATCGTGTCCCAGCCGGGGCGCTTCTTTACGATCCCGGGGTTCACGCGTTTCTGCTGAACTCCAACCCAGGCAAGGCAGATATAATCGGGATCCCGCTTCCTGACATCCTCCCAGTCGGTCTGTACACTGGCAAGATTCACATCCCGGAAGCAATTCGTTGCGCCGGCCATTTCACTCATTTCTGACAGCCAATTGATCTTACCCGGTGTGAAAACGGGCTTTGGCCACCACTCCCAGTACAGGCTCGGAGTATGGTCGACGGTCTTGCTCAACCGCTTCAATTTTTCGACCGTATGTAAGAAGGTATGATGTTTTTTAAGCGCAGTCTCTTCTATTCCGCATGCTTTCCCGACCGTTAAAAGATCCCCCGCGATATCTCTGAAGCTTTGGGGATTCAGTGTGATATGGGGGATTTCCCGTCTATCCAATTCTTCGATATTCTTTTCCATACCGGGTACGCTCAGCGAGGATAAGACAAGATCCGGTCCCAGTGACTCGAGCTTATCCATATCGATGGACAGGTCGGGTCCCAGCCTGGGAAGCGACCGGACCTCCTCTGGATAATCGGAAAAATCGTCTACCCCGGCCAGATTGGATGTAAGGCCGAGATAATCAATGATTTCAGTATTGCTGGGGCAAATTGAAACAATCCTCACCGAATCACTCCTACATAAATAATAAATAGTGCAGAATAAGGGTCAGGACGATTCCTGAAAGCCCGCCGAAAAAGACTTCAATCGGTTTGTGCCCAAGCAGTTCCTTTAACTCTTTCCTTTTTTCCTGCTCAGGTTTATTCTGCCAGCCTTTGGCTTCGGTCATGAACCGCTGGAAGTCTACCGTCAGCCGGTTCAACACGATGGCTTGTTCCCCCGCCTGTCTTCTGACCCCGGTCGCATCAAACATCGTGATGATGGCAAAGATCGCCGATACGGCAAAAATGGGTGAGGTAAGACCGGTTTCCAATGCGACGCCTGTCGATAAAGCAGTCACTGCGGCAGAGTGCGAACTCGGCATTCCGCCTGTAGAAGTGATCAATGACCAGTTCAATTCCCTCGTTGCAATAAATTGAATGGGCACCTTAACGAACTGTGCAAAGAAGATTGCAAATAAAGAAGCCCATAAAGGAAAATTCAAGAATACTTCCATGCTGTCACCTGCCATCTTTTTTAAAAGTCTGAAAATAAAATAATGTTCTTATTATATCATACCCGAATGAATTCAGAACTAACTTACACGAGGCCGATGCCCCCATGTCGAAATTAACTGACATCTCCGGTATAATGGAAAATGGAGGTGTCAGGGGAAATGAATTTTACAATCAATCAGAAAAACATATCAGAAGCAGATAAAGAATGCCTGGTTGTCGGTGTCTATCATCAGCCGCAATTCGACGGTGAGCTTAAAGAGCTGGATCACTCATTTGAAGGGTATCTTACTTCACTGGTGAAGGATGGGGATATTTCATCCAAACCTAAGAATCTATCAAAAATACATACATTCGGTAAGATCAGCAGCAAACGTATCCTGTTTGTCGGCCTTGGCAAACAAAAGGAGCTGACTTTCGATCTGCTGAAAGAGGCGATGGGTGCTGCCTCGAAAGCACTTAAAGAAATGAAAGTGTCCTCATTTTCAGTCGCACTTGATACATTTTCATCAGAAGAACTGCCTGCTGCAGATGCGGCACATGCTTTCACAGAGGCGTTCACGATGGCTACCTATCAGTTTGAGGGCTACAAGCAAAAATCAAACGAACCTGAAATTTATGTGGACAGCATTGAATTCCTGACAGGCGAAGACGATAAAGAAGTCAAAACGGCGCTTGAAGTGGGAGCGGCTTTTGGAAGAGGCGTCAATTCTGCACGTACGCTTGTGAATACACCTGGAAATCTGCTTACATCCACTAAGATGGCAGAATACGCCCTGGAGCTTGCAGAGCGCTATGATTTCGAAGCGGAAATTCTTGATAAAGAAGAAATGGAAAACCTCGGAATGGGCGCTTTGCTTGCTGTCAATCAGGGATCGGTTGAGCCGCCTAAGATGATTGTATTGAAATACAGCGGAAAAGATGAGTGGAAAGACGTCATCGGATTAGTCGGAAAAGGGATCACCTTCGATACCGGAGGCTACTCCATCAAGCCGAAGGACGGCATTGTCGGCATGAAGACGGATATGGGAGGCGCGGCCGCGGTCCTCGGAGCGATGGAAATCATCGGTGAAACAAAGCCTGAGCAGAATGTGGTAGCCGTCATCCCGTCGACAGATAACATGATCAGCGGTTCCGCATTCAAGCCGGATGACGTCATCACGGCGATGAGCGGCAAAACGATTGAGGTGCTGAACACAGATGCGGAAGGCCGACTTGCGCTTGCAGACGGTATGACCTATGCAAAGCATCACGGAGCGAATTACCTTGTGGATGTTGCCACGCTCACCGGCGGAGTCATCGTCGCCCTGGGTGAGGATAAAACAGGTGCGCTGACAAATAATGAAGCTTTCTTCGAGCAGGTTCTGGAAGCGTCGAGCGAGTCAGGTGAATTCATCTGGCAGCTTCCTTACACAGAACATGATAAAAAACGTGTGCGAAGCAGCAAAGTCGCAGATCTCAATAACTCACCGGGCCGTGCAGGACATGCCATCATGGGCGGTGCCTTCGTAGGCGAATTTGCCGAAGGACTTCCATGGGTCCATCTCGACATCGCAGGCACAGCAACGACAAATAGCCATTATGATCTTGGTCCTTCCGGAGCAACAGGCGTCATGGCCCGCACACTTGCACTGCTGGTGGAACGATTCGAGCCTTTAGACAAATAATATGTATAGAAAAGGACCTTCCTCTAATCCAGTTTTGGATTGGTGGAAGGTTTTTTATTTTGGATTTTAGAATTTACTTTAACATTACGAGGCGGTTTATAGAGGAAGTATTTTTAAAGGTGTTACTTAGTTGGGTTGTTTCCAGCTGTTGATTGGAGTGGAAGGCGGAGACTCCTGCGGGAAGAGTAGCTAATGTGAGACTTGTCCAGCTGCGGGGCTTAGAAGCACATGTCATAAGCCAAACCGACCAAGAAGGAAAAGAACGCCTTCGTGGCCGATTCGTCTTATGCCACACGCTTCTGATCAAAGCCCTTCCGCCTTTCTTCCCGCAGGTCAAGCCGAGGATGCTCACTGGCTACCCGCGGAAAGCGTAGCCTTCCACGGAAATCAACAGCGACGTTGAAAACCACCCTCCCCCTCCATAAGAACCATACAAAAACTTACCAACAAACATTTTAACGATTCATCAGACTAAAGTATTGACAACCTCTCTTTATCTTGTTAAAGTTAAAATCGTTGTTTTATCACTCTACCAATTTAGCGAACTAAAGCAAATCTGTTAAACAATCAAACATAAGCAGTGCAGTCATATTGGACCAGGCTGTACTGAAGATATTTTATAAGGAGGAATGAACGAT
The DNA here is from genome assembly GCA_051294195.1 of Bacillus sp. BKU_1. GTDB lineage: Bacteria > Bacillota > Bacilli > Bacillales > Bacillaceae_B > Rossellomorea. Next base: position 2,401,186 of record CP193985.1, read on the forward strand.
GAACGCAGTTGTCATTGCTGTTCTGGTTATGCTCATATTGAGTCTGGTGCGCGTCAACGTTGTGTTTGCGCTCATCACGGGTGCGCTTGTCGGCGGACTGGTCGGCGGCATGGGCATGAGTGAGACGATTTCTGTCTTTTCGGAAGGATTATCAGGAGGGGCCAATATCGCCTTAAGCTACGCATTACTTGGGGGATTCGCCGTCGCGATTTCCTACACAGGAATTCCGAATCTGCTCGTTGATTGGGTTTTGAAGGTTGTCGGGAAGAAAGGGGATTCAAGAAAAACAGCTCTTTCTAAAGCACTAATTGTTTTCTCTATTTTACTCATGGCTGTTTTTTCTCAAAACCTGATCCCTATCCATATAGCATTCATTCCGATCTTGATCCCGCCGTTATTGAAAGTGATGACGGAACTTGAATTGGATAGACGATTGATCGCTTCAGTCATCACATTCGGTTTGACTGCACCATACATCCTGCTGCCAGTGGGATTTGGCCTGCAGTTCCACGAAATCATTGCACAAAACATGGCAAGCAGCGGAATGGACGTGGCAATGGGGGACATCCCTAAAGCGATGCTGATTCCTGTGGGAGGAATGTTCGTCGGATTGTTGATTGCTGTATTTGTGAGCTACCGCAAACCAAGAAAGTACAGTGAAGCAAAGGAAGTCATTTCAGAAGAAAAAATGGTGTACAACAAAAAAGCAATGATCTTTGCATTTATTTCCATCATCGTTGCACTTTTTGTGCAGCTTCAGCTCGAATCCATGATCTTCGGTGCAGTTGCCGGGATTGCCGTCCTTTACCTTTCCGGCTCTGTAAAGTGGAAAGAAGCTGACGGCCTGTTGAATGAAGGAATGAAAATGATGGCCTTCATCGGATTTGTCATGATCGCCGCTTCAGGATTTGCCGAAGTCATGACAGCAACAGGTCATGTAGAAACACTAGTTGAGGCGACCGCTGATGCAATCGGTGGAAACAAGGCGATGGCAGCACTCATCATGCTTGTTGTCGGTCTGCTTGTCACAATGGGGATCGGTTCCTCATTTGCGACGATTCCGATCATTGCGGCGATTTTCGTGCCTCTTTGCATGGAACTGGGTTTCAGCCCGATGTCGACAATCGTCATCGTCGGGACGGCAGGCGCCCTGGGGGATGCAGGATCTCCTGCATCAGACAGTACGCTCGGTCCGACAGCGGGATTGAATGCAGACGGACAGCACAATCACATCTGGGATACTTGTGTACCGACATTCCTGCACTATAATATACCGCTTATCATCTTTGGATGGATTGCGGCACTGGTATTTTAATAGGTTGAATGAAGCAGGGGATTTCAGAGTCCTCTGTTTTTTTATGGAACGGCTTGGAGGAAGGGGTTTTGACTTGAATATGAACTAAAATAGATTAATATTTAGCGGTTAAGCCCCGAAACTCAGTTTTTGGGTCAGAATCATTGAATGTAATGAATGTTGACAGCCCATTATCGACCCGGTTTTGGAAAATACGTGCAACTTTTCAGATTTACGTGCAACTTTTCAAATATACGATCCACTTTTGAAATTTCCGATCCACTTTTTAAAAATACATGCCACTTTCGTTAAAATACAAGCAACTTGTCGAAAAATCTTTACAGCTTGATCATGCCCCAACCCATCTCCGAACCTATGCCCCAACCCGTCCCCAGCCGACCCGTCCAGGCCCGGCCCAGAACTCCCTGAGGACCGCCCATGCCCCGTCCCGTTCCAATCATCCCGCACAGTGGCCCTGAAGGCAGCCAATACAGAATCCGCCAGCCCCCGACAGAGCCGTCCGCCCACTCAAAACCGCCTCCACTCGCATAAAACAATAGGGAAGCCTATAAAAAATAGACGGCTGTTTAGTAAGAAAATGAACGAAGAGGAGGAAGCTGGGATGAACAATCAGTTTTTATATAGAAGAAGGCCTTACGGGGGAATCGGGAGAAGGCCGTTCTACGGCGGTGGATTTTTTGGCGCTCCATTTGTCGGAGGTGTATTAGGCGGACTGCTGGGATCGGCACTGTTATCTCAAGGGTCTTATCCGTATTATCAACAACCGTATGGGTATGGTTATGGATATCCGGGATATTACCCATATTATTAATCATAAATAAAAAGGGGCTTCAAGGTTACTGTCTTGAAGCCCCTTCTTTCCTTTGCACCACCATGTCTCCGTCCCTGATGAAACCAAAGGCATATTACATCACCCTCCATCTCACCTCTACTATCAGATGACAGCAATCGATTTCACCCAGTTTTTCATCAAACACCATATGGATCCCGTCAGGATTGAAGGAAACGACCGGTACGACTTTTACGCCGGTTTGGCGGATGAGCTTAAGGACCTCGGCGGTATTAGACTGCTGGGCAAGATTCATCAGCTTATGGGCAAATGACGTATCATTTTTTATTTTCGTTAACACGAAGTGTGCGCTGTCCATTAACGTCAATGTTTTGTCTGCAGATGCCATAAACGTTTTCGTTTCTATCGGAGGGAAGTTATTCCGATAAAGATAGGCCGGATACTGCGGGTAATTTCTCCTCATGTGGTGCTGTTGATAGGGGCTCTGGACTCCATGGTAAAATGGGTGATAGCGATTCATGGAATACCTCCTTATATCCTTGCAAATAGACTCTAAGGAAATGTATTCAGCTGTGGATGAGATTATTCTTAACCAAGACTGTCAGAATTGCTTCAAAGCCAATTCATTAAAGGTTTTTTCCTGTTTTTGGCGAAATCCTACTATATAACGACTTAATGAGGTGAACAGAATGAACATGGAGAATACATTGATCAGTGCGCTTGGTATTGAGTTTGTAGAATTGGGAAAGGGAAAGGTGATCGCGACCATGCCTGTCAATGAGGCGACACGCCAGCCGTTCGGGTTCCTTCACGGGGGGGCGTCGGTGGCACTTGCAGAAACGGTGGCGAGTGTCGGGGCAGTGGAATTGATCGATCTTGATAAAGAAATCTGTTTCGGACTCGAAATCAATGCCAATCATATCAAGGCAAAACGGGATGGACTGGTTACCGCGACAGCGACGGTTATGCACCAGGGGAAAACGACGATGGTGTGGGACATCAAAATCACCGATGAGGAAGAGCAATTGATCTGTGTGTCACGCTGTACGATGGCAGTCGTGCCAAAACGCTAGTCTTCCCCACTCATGGTACATAGTAAACGTTTAAAAATCTTCACATTGGGAAATCAATAAGTAACCAATTGAAGGAGGTTTACACAATGCCCTGGAGCAAAAATGATTATCCCGATTCCTTAAAAAATCTCCCGGCAGATGTCCGGAATAAAGCGATCGAGATCGGCAACGCCCTCTTGGATGAAGGGTATGAGGAAGGAAGAGCAATTGCGATTGCGACTGACCGTGCCCATAAATCCGAAGAAGGAACGGAAACGGATAAGACCGAATATCATGTGAAACCCCATGACGAAGGCTGGCAATTGATAAAGAAAGGCAGCAGCCGTGCCATTATGGTGGAAGACACAAAAGGGGATCTTCTTTCAAAAGCGAAGGACTATGTGACGGACCACTCGGGGACGCTCGTCATCCATAAACAGGATGGCAGTGTAGAGCAGGAATTATATGACCAATAAAAAAGCTTGACCCGGACGGGACGGACCCGCCAGGTCAAGCTTTTTTGTTTTTATGAAGCTCAGCTGGATGAATTCTGTTTTTCATATTCATCTTTCCCTTTTAAGTCATCCTGTACGCTGTTTTCCGACAATCCAACGCCGGAATTATAAGCTGCACGTGCAATGAGGTGACCCGCTACGGGTGCAGTCACAAAGATGAAGATGATGGCCAGGATCAGGTTTGAATTGAAATGGCCGTGCTCCTGATAAAAATAGAGGAATGTCCCAATCAGGATCGACATGATCCCGAGTGTCGCCCCTTTTGAAGCTGCATGGTTCCTCGTATAGATATCCGGAAGGCGTATCACCCCGAATGTAGCGACCAGGCTGAGAAATGCCCCAATCAGTAATAATAGTGCGATGATCCAACTAATGATTACGCTCACGTTCGATAATCTCCCCTTTCTCCAAGAACTTTGAAAAGGCCACCGTCCCAAGGAATGCGAGGATACCGAGGAGAAGAATCACCGATAAAAATGCATACGTATCGATAATCATCGAAATCAGGGCGACGATCGCGATGAGATTGATGCCGATTGCATCCAGCGCGACGACCCGGTCGGGGATTGTCGGCCCCTTGATGACCCGATAGATGAGGCCCAGCATCGATAAGGAGACGAGGAGCAGCGTAATATGAATGACAGTATGCAGCATCAGCGGCTCACCTCCATGATTGCTTTTTCAAATGAATTCTTGATTTCATCAATCGATTCATCAACATCCTCAATATCGATCGCATGGATGTAGAGAATTTTATTATCGAAAGATACATCCACTACCAATGTCCCTGGCGTCAAGGTAATGAGGTTTGCAAGCAGTGTAATCTCCCAATCTGTTTTTAAATCAGTAGGAAGGGCGAAAATGCCGGGTTTGAAATCAAGCTTCGGCCTCAGCACCACTTTTAACACTGATATGTTCGCCATGATCAGCTCTTTAATGAACAAGAACAGCAAGCTGACGACCGCCCCCACCCTCAATAGATAGAAGCGTGAACTGAAAAATCTTCTGAATGCAAAAATCACGAGCAACCCCAATATGAAGCCGATCAGAAATGACTGTGCAGTAAAGGATACTGAAAGAAACATCCAGACAAAGGCTAAGAAAAAGTTTAATAAGATTTGAAAGGCCATTCTACATTACTCCTTTAACACTGCGTCTATATAGAGATCGGGGTCCATCAGTACATCTGCAGCCTGTGAAAACAGCGGCCGAAGGGCTTCTGCCCCTAAGCCGTAGAAGACTGCGAGTACGACAAGCACGGCTGATGTCATCCATAAGTAACGGGCGTGTCCTTTCGAGATTCCGCTGTATTCCTTCGGTGTGCCCCAAATGCCATTCAGGAATATTTTAATGACGGAATAAAGGACAAGAAGACTGGAAGCGAGGATGACACCCGCTCCGAGATAGGCTCCTTCACTGAAGCTCCCCCTCAGGATCATCAGTTTACCGATGAATCCGCTTAATGGAGGGATACCGGCGAGAGAGAAGGCTGCCACTAAAAAGGTCCAGCCCAGCCATGGATATTCCTTTATGAGTCCGCCCATTTTTTTCAGGTCGGTGGTACCGGTGATCTTGATCATGACCCCGACAAGCAGGAACAGGGCAGCTTTGATGATCATGTCATGCACAAGATAATAAACCGAACCTTCAAGTGCATCCGGATTCATCGTCGAAACTCCGAACAAAATGACCCCGACTGCAATGATGATATTGTATATGATGATTTTCTTGACGTCCCAATATGCAATGGCCCCGATGCACCCGAACACGATTGTCAGGATGGCAAGTACCCCTAGGATCTCGTGCGTGTAGCCGATATCATGAGGGAAGAACAGCGTGTAGGTCCTTGTGATCGAGTAGATCCCCACTTTGGTGAGAAGGGCGCCGAATAAAGCCAGTACAGGTGTAGGCGGTGCATAATAAGAACCCGGCAGCCAGAAGTAAAGAGGGAATATCGCACCCTTCAACCCGAAGACGACAAGGAACAGTACGGCGATCGCCGTGATGATCCCCGGCTGGTTCACTTCCGAGATCTTCCTTGATATATCCGCCATATTCAGCGTGCCTAACACAGAATAAAGATAGGCGACCGTGATGACGAAAAGCGCGGAAGAAATCACGTTCACCAGGATGTATTTGATCCCTTCCCGAAGCTGTGCCTTCGTTCCGCCAAGTACAAGGAGTACGTAGGAACTCATCAGCATGACCTCGAAGAAGACGAATAGGTTGAATATATCCCCTGTCGTGAAGGCGCCGTTCACCCCTACAAGCAGGAACTGTACGACCGGGTAAAAATAGAAACGCTCCCTGTCGATTCCGATCGACTTGATCGAATAGAGAAGGACGATCAGGGTGATGATACTCGTGGTCGTCACGAGCAGTGCCGACAGCATATCTGATACGAGAATGATGCCGAACGGGGCTTTCCAGCTTCCGAGTTCGATCGTCTGGATGCCGTCACGGTGTATTTTGTTGATGAGTACAAGGGATGCTGCGACGGTCGCGAATGTTGAAACGACCGAGACCCCTCTCTGCACTTTTACATATTTGCTGATAAACATTAAGATGACCGCTGTGAACAGCGGGATCAAGATCGGTAAAATCAATAAGTTAGTCATTGCCTTCAGTTCCTCTCATCTGATCCACATTATCCGTTCCAAGCTCCTGATATGCCCGGTAAGCAAGGACTAGGAAGAAAGCCGTGACCCCGAAGCTGATGACGATGGCTGTCAAAATCAATGCCTGCGGCAGCGGATCGACATAAGATTCAGCGTGTTCGCCCAGAAGCGGGGCATCTCCGCCTTTAAGGCCGCTGACAGTAAGGATAAGCAGGTGAGCACCGTGGCTCAGCAACGCGGTCCCTATGATGATCCTGAGCAGGCTCTTAGAGAGCATCAGGTACACAGCGCTTGTAAATAGTATTCCAACGACAATTGCCATAAGTATTTCCATTATTCACTCACCCCTATTGTCTGAATAATGGTCATCGTTACACCGATAACGACGAGATACACCCCTGTGTCAAACAGGACTGCGGTGTGGAGGGAGGTTTTCCCCAGGAGCGGCAGGTGGAAATAATCGTATGCATGAGTCAGGAAAGGGACATTGAATAACAATGCGCCCGCGGAAGTCCCGACTGCAAACAGCAAGCCGATGGCCGTCAAGATTTTATAATCCACCGGCAGGATGTTTGCCACTGTCTTGATATCATAAGCAAGCAGCAGTAAAACGATTGCCGCTGAAGTCATCAAGCCGCCGATGAATCCGCCCCCCGGAGTGTAATGCCCGACGAAGAAGATCCGCAGTGAAAACAAGATGATCAAGAAGGCGACAACGTTCGTTACGGTCTGTAAGATGACGTCATTTGTTTTTGTCTTCATCCTTCTTTCCTCCTTGTCAAACGCAGTTTGATCATTGAATAAATTCCAAGCGAAGCAATGGCAAGCACACAGATTTCAAACAACGTATCGAATCCGCGGAAGTCAACGAGGATGACGTTGACCATATTCTTACCGCCAGCTTCTTCATATACATTTTCAATATAGTAGCTTGATATTGAATCAAACAGCTTTGTGCTGTATGAAGAAATCGCGAACAGTGTCACCACGACACCGACCCCGATCGAAATCAAAGCATTTTCCAGCTTGAACTTCATTCTTTCTTCATGCCTGCTCAGCTTCGGCAGGTGGTAGAAGCAAAGAAGGAACAGTGCAACAGAAACCGTCTCGATCACAAGCTGGGTCAAAGCAAGGTCGGGGGCCCTGAACAGAACAAAGAACAGGGAGACCGTATAACCTGCAGCGCCGAGCGCAATGATAGAGGTCAGTCTCGATTTCGCAAAAAGGATCGTCACCGAACTGATGACAAGCAGAAGGGCGATTGCAATTTCATAGACCCCGATTGGTGCCAGTTCTTCAGTATTGATTGTGAATGCTCCCTTGAACCACAAACTGAACAGCAATATCACGATGAAGAACGAGAAAATATAGACGAGATAGCTGCGGATGAATCCGGTCATATATCCCCTAGTAAAAGAGAATGCGGCCCGTTCACCGCGGACCAATCCGCCGTCATACATGGAGTTCAGCGTTAAACGCTCGGGAATCCATGAGTAGATTTTCCTCCACTTTGGAAGCAGCTGATAGAGAAGGATGCCGAACAGGATGACGCCCAAAGTCATGAAGAGCTCCGGTGTGAAGCCGTGCCAGAAGGTAATATGCGTTTCAATTGCATGACCTTCTTCAACCAGGCTCGGCGTGATTGCGGCAACGGCCGGCGCGATGATCCGTTCAGACAGGATGTTCGGGAAGAACCCGAATACAACCACTAGTGATGCCAGGATGATCGGCGAAATCAGCATGCCGAAAGGGGCCTCATGCGGTTTTTTCTCCAGCTTTTCAGGCTGATGTTCACCCGTGAACGTCTTGAACACGAGAATCATGCTGTAGATGAACGTAAATACGCTTCCCACCCAGGCAAGGACAGGGAAGAGGATGCCGGCTGTGTCAAGGTTGAAAATATCCATCTCAAGCACACGGACCATTCCTGTAAAGAACATTTCCTTGCTTAGGAATCCGTTGAATGGAGGAAGGCCGGCCATTGAGAATGCACCGATGACCGCAATGGTGAAGGTGATCGGCATAAAGCTCATCAGGCCGCCGAGTTTGCGGATATCCCTTGTCCCCGTTTCATGGTCGATGATTCCGGCAACCATGAACAGACTTCCCTTGAAGGTCGCGTGATTGATCAAGTGGAATACGGCGGCAAGCGTCGCCACCATATAAATATTGTCGTCCAGGTGAGTATAGTGAAGGGCCGCTGCCCCCACTCCAAGGAGCGACATGATCAGACCAAGCTGGCTGACGGTCGAGAAGGCAAGGATACCCTTTAAATCTGTCTGTCTGACAGCGTTTAACGAGCCCCAGAATAACGTGAAGATCCCGAATCCGCCTACGAGCCATAACCAAAGGCTTGTCTCGGCAAATATCGGACTCATGCGGGCAACAAGATAGATCCCCGCTTTTACCATCGTCGCCGAGTGCAGGTACGCACTGACAGGGGTAGGTGCTTCCATCGCATCAGGAAGCCAGATATGGAATGGGAACTGAGCAGACTTCGTAAAGGCACCGAGCAGGACGAGAATCAAAGCCGGGATGAAAAGGGCGCTCGTCATAAGCTGGTCCGATTGGGCAATCAATTCCCGGATGCTGAATGTCCCGCCCATGAGGTAAAGGAGGATGAAGCCCCCAAGCATTGACAATCCGCCGAAGACGGTGATCAGCATGGATTTCAAGGCACCATACCTTGAGCGCTCACGGTGATACCAATAACCGATCAATAGGAAAGATGAAATGGACGTAAATTCCCAGAACATATAAAGGACGATCAGGTTATCAGACAGGACCACGCCGAGCATGGCTCCCATGAACATCATCAAATATACATAAAAATTATGTAATTGTTCCTTTTTCTTATCGAGATAGTAGATTGAATAAAGGACGACGAGCGAACCGATCCCGGTGATGAGCAGTGCGAATAACAGCCCGAGGCCGTCAATATACGCAATGAAGTCGATGCCGAATGATGGCATCCAATGCGCAGTTTCCTTTATTACATTTCCATCCCTCGTAATCGGCATGAATTGAATGAAATAGCTGAATAAAGCAACCGGCAGAAGCAGTACGAACCATCCGGTATGGACCGGTCGAAATGCTTTATACAGAAATGGAATAAGAACTGCAAATAAAAAGGGCGATAGGATTGCCCAGTGTAACAATGTCATAAAAAACCCCCCTCAACTAAAAATCATGTCTTGTATGTTTCAATATTTCCTATGTAGATAGTTTCATCTTCTGGAGATTCTTCATCCGTTCTTCAAGTATGCCCGGAAATCCTGACCTAAAGAGCATTATAACGTAAAAAAACAATGCTTGCATGCCTCAGCCTTCAGCATGAGGCGAATCTTTCCTGAAGTATTAAATATGTAGAAACGCGGCTGAAAACAGCGAAAATTTTTAAGATTTTCCTGTTGGATTTACGGTTAATAAAGAATAGTTTTAGTCATTTTGGAGAATCCTATCCATAGGGTGGTGATGAAATTGAAAAGGAATGCAGTGGCATTCACCACGATTCTTTTTGCATTTATCGGTGTCGGATGGCTGGTTGAATCACAGGACCGATTTAACAGGGGCATCATCGAAACGGATGACCCGTCAACTGCCAATTTACAGCCTGTCCGTTACGACGGGACAGGGGAGATAGAGGAAGTACCGGCGAATAATCAGAGGATCCGTCGGCCGTTCAGGTCGAGGGAGTATATCCGGGTTGTGCCGAAGAGGACCCCTTTCACCGATGAAGCAGTGGAGTGACCGTCTTTTTCATGTCCGCATGGGAAAGGCGGTCATTTTCATGGGCTTGAATCCCTTGTGACCAAGTACCCAGGATTTTCTTATTAATACCCTTTTCAAGTTTCTCATAAACGATTATGATGAAAGTGCTGCATGGAATAATCGTTAGGAGAGTTATCAATTGAAGAATACATATTTAACAAGCTATCTGCCTCTGTTTGCCATCCTGCTATTCAGTTTGACCTTTTCCGTTTACGGGGTGGATGTGCTGGTCGATCTATTTAAGAAAATCGGGGTTTATCCCGGTATGCGGGAATTCCTGTCTGATATTCAACTGAAATTTGTCTTGCTGATCCTGCTTATGATCATCTTTTTTATGGTATTTGCTGCCCTGAAGCTGATTGCGGAAACGATAAACGGCGTCTCCATGCTTTTCTTCTCGAAAGATTCGGAGGGACAATTATATAACCGCGTCAGGTCCGGCTCGATGATTTATTTTTTCGGCGGGCTCGTATCAGCGGTCAGCTTGAAGTCTTTCATGGGACTGATCGCCATTTTTGCCGCAACCTCGATTGTATATTTTGTGTACTTTGTTTACAAAATCAGTGTGACGGTCTCGAAAGCCGGGATCATTGGTGTCATCAGCCTGCAATTATTCACTTGGTCCTCGTTGTTCATGACGGTTTTTCTAGTGATTTTGAAATTATATAACGGTGTCATGGCGAGCCTTCCGATCATGTCGAAGGTGAAGCTGTGATTGGTGCTTGAGGAGTATGAAACAGTGGTTTTGTACTCTTTTTTAATGGGGTTGGAGCTTCTTTGTAACAGAGGAAGCTTTTTTGAATGAATGAAGGCTCCATTTTGAAACCTGCCAGGTACTCTATACCGTTCCCCATAAATGGATTTGAGTCTGGTCTGGATTTTTGCTGGTCGATCGTTTTGCCCCTTTTTTGTTGTGGCGCGCGGGCCAGTGACTCAATGATTGAACTCGAATTGACCCGTTCATTGCAGATCCTGATTCAAGAAATAACGCCCGGAGAAGCTCTCCGGGCGTTATTTCATGATATTCTGCCATATCTTATGGCTTGGCCGCAGTTGTTCGATCCGGCTCATGTTCCGGGGGAGGTCGTGGCCGACCCAGACGCCGGTTGTGTATTCGCCGGTCAGGCCCATCACCCAGTAATCATGATAATTATTGGTGGTCCCTGTTTTGATGCCGACATACGGCTTGGAGACATACGCTGCCTTTCCTGTACCATTTACCGCCGCACCTGCGAGCATCTGCCTCATTTTTTTCGTTGTATCCTTTGACCAGACTTGCTTCGGTTCTTCCTTCCACTTATAAAGGACTTTTCCATTTCCATCCGTCACATTCACAATCGCATGGCTTCTTGTATAACTTCCATCTATGAAGGAAGTGTAGGCATCCGTCATTTCGAGCGGACTTAAGCCGTTGGTGAATCCTCCGATTGCAGCCGCATACGTGCGGTCTTTTCCGCTCAGGCGTTCGAATGAAAAGGCTGCGAGCTTGTTGAAGGCCCCGTCGACACCGACTTTCTCCATCAGGCGGAGGGCGGATGTGTTGTAAGACTGGGCAAGGGATTGACTCAGTGTGACAGTCCCTGCCTGGACACCGCCATAATTGATGGGGCAGTACTCCCCGATACAATAATTATCCGCGCTCACCTTTTCATAAATGGACGCACCGGTCTTCTCCAGATACGGCGCATAAACGAGGAGCGGTTTGATAGAAGAGCCAGGCTGTCTGTAAGCTTGAAACGCATGATTGAAATTATATTTCTGATACTCTCTACCGCCTGTTAATGCAGCGATCCTTCTCGTTTCGTTATCGATCGTGACTGAGGCTCCCTCAAGTTTTTCAATGTTCAGCCCGCTGTTCAAGGCATTGACGCTTTTCTTCTGAAGTGCAGGATCCAGGGCAGTCTTGATCCTGACGCCGGAAGCAATCACGCTGTCCACCCGTTGATTGAGCTTTTTGATGATCTGCTCCTTTTCCTGCGGGGAGGACGCCTTTGTCAGCTGTCCTTTGTACCCTTCCTGAAGGGAAATCAGTTCTTTTAATTCCTCTTCCACGTAAAAGGCGTAATCAGGAAATCGATCGATTTTCTTTCGGATACTCAGCTTGATCGGAACTTCCTTCAGCTTATCCGCTTCATCGCTGGAAAGTTTCTTCCCATCCACAAGAATATCAAGCAGGCGTTCCTGACGGATTTTTGTCTGATCGAAATGATCGATCGGATCGTATTTACCTGGATTATTCGGAATCGAAGCAAGGAACGCCATCTCTGCTTTATTCAACTCGGAAACACTTTTTTGAAAATAGTATTGTGACGCCGTTTCAATCCCGTACACGCCATTGCTGAAATAAATCACATTAAGGTACAGCTCCAGGATTTCATCTTTGGACATGGAGCGTTCGATTTCGTGCGCATAAAAAAGTTCAGTCAGCTTACGGTTGTACGTTTTTTCCTGACCTAAATACAGATTCCTCGCAAGCTGCTGGGTAATCGTGCTCCCCCCCTGCTGAATATGGGTGAAGACCAGATTCTTCACCACCGCCCTTAAGATGGCCCCGGCATCGAAGCCGACATGCTCATAAAAATGCTGGTCTTCTGAAGCGACCAGGATCTCTTTTACAAAGGCGGGGATCTTGTCATCTTCCGCATATAATCGAAAAGGGCGGTTCACTTCTGAAAATACGTTTCCGTCTTTATCCAGCAGAAGACTTGTTTTATTAAGGTTCAGTTGATCCGTATTCACGGTATGTTCAAGTTCATTCTTAAATCCCTGCACTTTGTCGACTTCTTCGGTCGTAAAGAACAGTGAGGTGAAGAACAAAGCCATAAAACAAATCACTGTCAGAAATCCTGCAAATACTCTCATACTTCCACTCTACTTTTCTAGTAATCTTGATTCACATGACCGTCAACTTCGGAATGTCTTACACTCCACCATAATAATCCAAATGCCCCCAAGAATAAAGCACCAGTTACATAAAAAACGGAAGAAATTCCAATATATCCGGAAACGGTACCGCCGAATGCAGGTCCTATCACATTCCCGAGGAACCGGAAACTCTGGTTATAGCCCAATACTTCCCCCTGCATGCTGAGCGGCGCCTCCTGACGGATATAGGCCGTGACACATGGGATCATGCCGCCGATGGCGATTCCGAACAAGAAACGCAGGAAAACGAGCTGCCAGAGCTCTGTCACAAGCGCCTGCGGTACAATCAGGATGGCAGCAAGCACAAGCAGGATGGAGAGGACCTTCTCATAGCCGATCTCGTCCCCGAGCTTTCCCCATTTCCGTGTCGCGATGAAGTTCCCGAAGCCGGTAGCCGAAAACGCAAGGCCTGCTAAGAAAGCAAGGTTTGAAGATGATGTAAGTTCACTTACATACAGGGCCAGCAGCGGCTGGATGCTGAAATTCGCGACCTGGATGAGCAGCGACAGAGTGATTACCGTCAAAAGCAATTTGTGGTTGAATATGTGCTGAAGGACCTGCCTGCTTGAATATTTGTTTTGCTTATTCCTCTGCTCCTTATCCCTCTGTTCGTTAATGCCGAACAGGACAACGGTCGCCGCAATGGCAATTGATATCGCGGTAAAGATAAAGGTATAAGAAAAACCAACATTATCAGCAAGGATCCCGCCGAGTACAGGACCGAACAACCCGCCGGATACCGTCCCCATCTGCAGGGTGCCCAGTATTTTGCCGGCTTCTTTCTTGGATGTCTGTGAAGAGATGAGCGCCATCGATGTAGGAATGAACCCGGTGACCGCCCCCATCAGCATCCTTAGAATGAACAAACCATGAACGGACTCCATAAAGCCCATAAAGAAAATCGACGCGGCAATCCCATAACCCGTTATTAGGAGGATGGGCTTATAACCGTAACGGTCCCCGAATCTTCCCCATAAAGGAGAGACGAAGAACGCCGTCAAAAACGTGACGCCAAAAACAAAGCCGGACCAGCGCTGCACGTATTCGGAGCTGTAGTCGCCGAATGTCTCAATATAAAGGGACAGAAACGGCAGGACCATCGTGGCGCTGGCAGCAACTAAGAAATTCGCCGTGACCATGATGACAAGATTCTTTTTTTCTATTGTAATGATGAACACCTTCTCATTTGATATTTATTTCGGATTACTAAATATCTATTTTATAAGAGATTACACCATGAGTCCACTGAATGAAATCTTTTCTGGCTGTTTAAAAGGATTTAGTCATAATTTCAAAGGGGAACATGATATAATATAAGAATAAGAATTATGTTCACAGGCCATACAGGCACTGCATTGTGAGTGGACATAAACTCGTTCGTTTTCACAATAGTAATCTACCGGTGAAAAATTGGGGTCTGTACAAGATTGAGGAGGGAGTTACGTGGTAAAAGCAAAGCAGCTTGTGTTCATTGACTTTGAGTTTTCAATGCCTGAACGAAATAGAGTCCCCAAAGGCTTTTTCCCTGAAATCATCGAAACAGGTGTTGTAGTGGTTCAGAATGGGAAGGTGACAGATACGTTTTCAACTTATGTAAAACCATCTGCCTTTCCCAGACTAACCAATCGATGTAAACGATTTTTATCGATCACCCAAAATGAAGTGGAGGGAGGCATCTCCTTTCAGACCCTCATCGATTATTTCAATCAGCTGAACTCAAAAGGCATTGAGAAAGTCGTGACATGGGGCAACATGGATATGAAAGTGCTTAGGGATAACTGCGTCCAGTCAGGCATCGATTTTCCTTTTCAGGCCCAATTTGTCGATTTATCGATGGAATATAAACGGTTCTTCGGCGATCAGAACCAAACGGGGTTATGGAAAGCAGTCCAGGAATACGGAAGGGAAGGGGTCGGCAAGCATCACAAAGCTCTCGATGATGCGATGACCACCCACCACATCTACAATCTCGTTGAAAAAGATAAAAAATATCTCGATAAAGCGGAACCGACCACCATCGGAGACCGGATCGATCTGAGCAAGTTATATAATCAGCTTGCTTAATACAAAAAAACGTGCCGTTCATAACCGGCACGTTTTTTGTATATAGAGGGGGTAAGCTAAAACGTCAATCCATACATGAGTTCATACTCCCTCTGCACGCCGCCCAGGGCTTCAAGGCTTTTCAGCGCATGCGGGGAACCGTCCATTTCCAATTGCTTCTTCAGGTCGCTGAAAGCAGTGAGAAGGGTCCCGTTGTAATCAGGGACCTCCCCATCATAAGGCTTTACCATCTTCTCTGGCATATTGGCCTGTTCCCGGTGGGCGAGTGCCTTCCTTTCATGAAATAACGGAACATCGACATCGGCCGGATTATGCAGATCACCTTGCCGGGGGTGCTTGAGTACGGCAAGGATCCGCACTACATAAGCGCCGGGACGCTCTCCCGTCACCTCACCGATGTATTTTCCCGTTTTATAAAAAGCTGTGACTTTATCCCCTATTTCAAAATTTTGCAAAAAAACCCCTCCTCTTCATTGTCTAAGTCTATTATAATGGAACACAAAGTGATTTTGATGGCACTTACAATAAAAGTAGCATGTGGAGGTACATAAATGAAGCGATTGGTACTATTATCCTTGTGTCTGATAGGTTTAATCCTGGCCGGATGTGGACAAACAGAGAAAGATGTAAGCAGCTCAGGGAAACCTGCTGAAAAAGAAAAAACATCTGAAGCAGAAACTGGAGGAGAAGAAAACATGACATACCCGCAATTGACAACAGAAGTGGCTGAAAATGAAAAAGTAGTGGATATGAAGACATCAATGGGCACCATTAAAATAAAGTTATTCCCTGAACAGGCACCTAAAACAGTTGAGAACTTCATCACTCACAGCGAGAACGGTTACTATGACGGATTGAAATTCCACCGCGTCATCAAAGATTTCATGATCCAGGGCGGAGATCCGAACGGTAATGGGACAGGCGGGGAAAGCATCTGGGGAGAATCTTTTGAAGACGAATTTTCCAAACAGCTTTTCAACATCCGCGGAGCGCTGTCAATGGCGAACGCTGGTCCCGATACAAACGGAAGCCAGTTCTTCATCGTTCAGAACAGTGAAATGAACCCCGGTTTCGAAGAGAAGATGAAAGAAGCAGGATTCCCGCAGGAAATCATCGATGCCTATATGGAACGCGGAGGAACCCCGCATCTTGACTTCAAACACACGGTATTTGGCCAGGTCATCGAGGGCATGGATGTCGTTGACAAAATCGCAAACGTTGAAGTAGGAGAGAATGACGTTCCTAAGGAAGATGTGATCATTGAGAAGATTACGGTTGTGAAATAACGGGAATACAACGATCAATGCCGGATGCGTGTAACGCATATCGTGCCCCGATACACCGTTTTTACGGTGACTGGATATCATTTGTTGAAAAGAACCTTGATGATTCAAGGTTCTTTTTATTACAATAATTTACCTTCTGAGGATTTTAATCGATTCTGTCGCATATTTCCCCGGAAATTGTCGGAATGAGGAGGCTGTATCCTTTGGCTGCGGGCAAGAAATAAAGGTTTGGTCTTCTGTTCAAGGAATCGTTAAATTATTCTCACATGGGATTGGTTTCTGCTTTTTTATCTTGGTATAATAGGGAAAGAGTTTGTTGT
This sequence comes from Bacillus sp. BKU_1, assembly GCA_051294195.1. Classification (GTDB taxonomy): domain Bacteria; phylum Bacillota; class Bacilli; order Bacillales; family Bacillaceae_B; genus Rossellomorea. The sequence goes on from CP193985.1 coordinate 2,417,842, forward strand.
CAGACGAAAGGAGCTTGTTATGCTTTCTTCATTTGTATTGAATTTGTTTCTGTATTTTCCAGAAGATAAGACAGAGTATATCCCGGCCGCGATTTGGATGGCGATCTTTTTTATATTGACGATCTTGACTTTCCGCTTGATCAAAAAGGTTTCGAAGAAGGAAGAACTTAAGACGAAAGCGGTCGAGGAAGAAATCAGGCAGAGGAATCGTGGAACTGAATAGACATGAGAGCACGCCGGGAAGTGATGCCGGCGTGTTTTTTTATGGTCCAGCTCCGGCGGCTAGGAGCCCGAGGTCATAAGCTAAACGTACCAAAAAAAAGGAAAAAGGCGCCTTTCCGGTACGTTAAACTTATGCTTGTCGCTCATGAGCGAGCCGCCTCTTCTTTTCGATTGCCGGGGTTTGGATGTGGCGGTCGCTCTAGTCGCGGGTTGTTTCAGGTTCGTGTCGATATTTGCGGAATTGTCGGTAAGTGGTTATTTTTTGTTGGTAAATTCAAATTTTCGTTGATATCTCTCCTGAAATTGTTGGTAATCTCCCAAATACGTTGATACCCCCCAAAGAAGCGTTGATAAACACAATTCTCCTGCAGACTCCCATAACTAAAAACCCCGTCACCGAAAATCCTCCCCAGAAAAGAATACTTTCCCTCCAACTAGTCAAAAATGGAGGAGAGTATGTACATTTGGAGGAATCTGTGATGAAAAAGAATATAATCTTATACATAGCGTTGACGACGGTGCTTCTCGGTGCGTGTGCGATTGAAAACCCAAAGAAGATGGAAATCGATATGAAAAATGAGACGGGTGATTCTCTTGGGAAGGTGATTCTGCAGGAGGTTTCCGAAGGAGTGGAAGTGGACCTTGATCTTGAAGGGCTGCCATCGGGGGAACACGGTATTCATTTTCATGAAAAGGGAGTGTGCAAGCGTCCTGACTTCGTATCTGCCGGCAATCATTTCAATCCTGATGATAAAAAGCATGGACTGCTTCATCCCGAAGGGGCTCATGCCGGCGACCTGCCGAATATCATTGTGGAAGGCGACGGTGTGGCAAAGGTGAAATTAATGGCGCCTATCGTGACGATGAGCAAAGGGAAGACATCTTTATTCACGAAAGAAGGAACATCCCTCATCATCACCGAAAACAAAGATGACGGCATGACGCAGCCGGCAGGGGATTCCGGGGCAAGGATCGCCTGCGGTGAAATCGCAAAGGAAAAAGAGAAGAAATAAAATATGAAACATGAAAAGCCCTCTATCCCGATTTTTTTCGGCAATGAGGGCTTTTTTATATGCAGCCAGAACAATTCATCTGAAGCAAAAGGGCGATTATCCGAGCGCCTTTCGCAGTCTATCCAATCCATCCATCAGTATTTCGCGCGGACAGGCGATGTTCATCCTCACAAAGCCTTCGCCGCCCTTTCCGTATTTGGGTCCGGGTTCAAGGCCGAGCCTGCCTTTTTCGAGCAGACGCTCCTTAAGTTCATCGTCTGTGAGGCCGAGTTTGCTGCAATCGATCCAAAGGAGGTAGGTGCCCTGAGGTTCGACAAGGTGAAGATCAGGAAGATGTTCCTCGATATATGACTTTGTGATGGCAGCATTTTCGGATAAGTAGTCCAGGATGTTTTCAAGCCATCTTTCGCCGTGGCGGTAGGCGGCTTCCATACCGGTGATCCCGAATGTATTCAAGGTGAAGAAGCCCTGTTTTTTATGGACGTCTGCGATTTTATCACGGAAGGTCTTGTTCGGTGTGATCATGGCTGAAGCCTGAAGACCTGCCAGGTTGAAGGTTTTGCTTGGTGCGATACAAGTGATGGTCATATCCTCATAGCTTTCATCGATGGATGCAATTGGAATATGCGTATGGGATTTATAGACAAGGTCTGAATGTATCTCATCGGATACGATGATGACATTATATTTTTTGCAAAGGTTCGCCATTTTGGTCAATTCTTCCCGGGTCCATACACGTCCGCTTGGATTGTGAGGGTTGCAGAGCAGGAAGACTTTAACCCCTTTTTTCAATGACTCTTCAAAGTCAGTGAAAGAAATGCGGTATGTTCCGTTTTCATAGACGAGGGGAGCATTTTCGATGACGCGGCCGTTTTCCTCGGTCATGTTGAAGAACGGAGTATAGACAGGGGATTGCACCAATATCTTGTCGCCTGGATCGGTCAGTGCCTGGATGATGGTTCCGATAGCCGGTACGACACCGGGACTATATTGCAGCCATTTGGTATGTATATCCCATCCGTGCCGTTTTTTGACCCATCCTGCAATCGCTTCGGCGGGACCGTCGCCGACAAAGGTGTAGCCGAATATGCCGTGATCCAATCTCTCTTTCAGGGATTCAGTTACTTCTCTGGGAGGAAGGAAATCCATATCCGCCACCCACATAGGGAGTACATCCTCTTTTCCGAATACCGTCTTTGTCATATCCCATTTGACGGAGGATGTCCCTTTACGGTCGATTATTGTCTCGAATTCATTCATGATCAATACCCCTTTCCGGTTAAAATGGTTATAGCCTGCAGCTTTGGTGCCGACAATGAAGCCTCAGTTTTTGTATGCTGCTTTCATCTTATTATGGAATGCAAAAAGATGAAAATGATTTGTTTACCATTTAAAGGAGAGAGGGCAAAGCCTGAAGCCGGCCATTGACCTTAAAGGGTCTTCCTTTTTATGTTTCACTGAGAAGCGAAGAGGGAACTCCCTTTTTAAACTGCTGACGTTCCTGCCTGACATATCCTTCTGTTTCAGAATGAATGAATTCCAGGATATGACCCAGTACTTCCTCGGGCTTTTCTTCAGGTACCAGATGACCGGTATCCTTTAAAACGACAAGCTTTGATTGGGGCAGGTCCGCAGCAAGCCTGTGACCGGTCGTGAGCGGCACCACCCGGTCATGTTCACCCCATACGAGCAGGCAGGGGGTGTCTATTTTCTTCAAGTCGCGGATGGACAGGTCCCCTTCACGGTCCCGTATCATGCGGGTCAGTGCTTTGAAGATATCATCCTCAAGGAAGGGTTTCATATAGCCGAACATCATTTCATCATCGATAAGATCCAGGTTGTGGACGACATTCTCCAGGTTTCTGCGGATGCCGGACCGTGTCAGCCAAAGCTTTACATACAGGTGGAAGAATGGGAAGCGGCTCGCCATCATGACGGGCCATTTCATTTTTTTCAGATAACCCGAGCTGCATAGAAGAATCCCTTTATCGACGAGTGAAGGTTCTTTTTTCATCACATTCAGCGCAATCTGACCTCCCATGGAATGCCCGGTCAGATGGATGTTCCTCACATCCAGGTGATCGAGCAGCGAGATGACGGTATTGGCCAGGTTGTCATAGGAATAGATGAAGCGGTTCGATTTATCACTTCTGCCGAATGGGGGAAGATCAATCGAAATGACATTATACGTTTCTTTCAAGAGAGGGGTCAGACATCTGAAACTGAAGGATGAAGAAAGAAATCCATGTAGAAGAACGAAGGTTTCGGATGCTGTCGGGTGCTGATGGTATTCATAGTAAATATTTGCTCCATTGACGTTTACCGTTCTTGCAAAATCGTTTTCCCGCATGATTTGTCACTCCCCGCATTGATGGTTTTATCGTATTTTACCCTTTTTCGGTTATTTAACACCTTTTTACAATTTGATTTCAGGGTAGGAAAAAACCGGGCGATCTCTTTCTATTTTTGCAGCTTCTGCTATAATGGTACCATTTAAGTGATATGAAGGAGGAGCACTATGCAGCTTAGCGATTTGGAGCTTGATTTACTGAGAATCTTACAGAAGGATGCAAGGATTTCATCAGAGAGTCTGGGGAAAATGCTTCAGGTTTCATCTGAAGAAGTGGAAGAGACACTGGTGAAGCTTGAGAATGAAAATATTTTGGTGCGCTACAGCTCGATTGTGGATTGGTCAAAAGTGGAAGGGCATGAAGGTGTCACTGCAATCATCGACGTGAAGGTGACCCCGAAGCGGGGCGTAGGTTTCGATGAAGTGGCCCAGCGGATTTACCGATATAAAGAAGTGAAAAGCGTCTACCTCATGTCGGGTGCCTATGATCTGTCGGTCACGGTAGAAGGGCGTTCCATGAATGAAGTCGCCAAATTTGTATCAGAAAAGCTTTCTACGCTGGATTCAGTCATTTCCACTACGACTCATTTTCAGCTGAAAAAATATAAGCATGACGGCACCATTTTCGGTGATTCCAATGATGATAAACGGATTGTGGTGTCACCATGACGACTAAGACATCTTATATCGCGAAGTCGGTTGAGAACCTGAAGCCGTCCGGGATCCGCCGATTCTTTGATCTGGCGGCCAACATGGAAGGCGTCATCTCCCTTGGCGTGGGGGAACCTGATTTCATAACTTCCTGGACGGTGAGGGAAGCGGCCATCCTTTCATTGGAGCAGGGTTTCACTTCTTATACGGCGAATGCGGGACTTCTGGAACTGCGTGAAAAAATAAGCGGATATATGAAAAATGGCTATGGGGTCGAGTATGATCCCAACACTGAAATCATTGTGACGACAGGGGCGAGTCAGGCACTGGATATCAGCATGCGAGCCATCATCGATCCGGGTGATGAAGTGGTGGTCGTCGAACCTGGATTCGTATCATACGTTCCGCTTGTGCAGCTTGCAGGCGGGACGCCCGTTACCGTGGAGACGAAGCCGGAGAATGGTTTTAAACTTACTGCCGATGAACTGGAAGGAGCAATTACAGAGAGGACAAAGGCAGTTCTTCTGTGCTCGCCGAATAATCCGACAGGGACCGTGCTGGAACGGGAAAATCTCGAGGAGATAGCGGAAGTCATCCGCCGTCATGACCTTGTCGTGCTGTCAGATGAAATTTACTCAGAGCTTGCCTATGATCACGGCCACGTTTCAATCGCGTCCCTCTCAGGGATGAGGGACAGGTCAATCGTGATCAATGGTTTTTCAAAAGGATTTGCGATGACCGGCTGGAGGCTCGGTTTTATTTGCGCACCTGAGGAAATAGCGGGGCCACTGCTGAAAATCCATCAGTACGCGATGATGTGTGCTTCGACCCCTGCACAATATGCTGCCGTCGAGGCGCTTGATAAGGGAATGGAAGAAGTAATGGAAATGAAGCGCAGCTATCGCCATCGCAGACATTATTTTGTTGATTCCCTGAATGAAATGGGTCTCGGGTGCCATCTTCCCGGCGGGGCATTCTATGCATTTCCGTCAGTAGCCAGAACCGGGCTGTCGTCTGAAGAATTTGCAGAAAAGCTATTAATGGAGGAAAGGGTTGCAGTCGTTCCCGGCAATGTGTTCGGGAAAGGCGGGGAAGGACACATCCGCTGCTCCTATGCGTCTTCGATGGAACAGCTGCAGGAAGCGGTCAAGCGGATGAAGAGGTTTGTTGAGAATCATAGCGTTAATTAATGAAGGACCGGGTGCCTGTTTGTTTGGCGCCTGGTTTTTTTATAAGATTCTAAGGCAAAAAAAATAGGACGATCCGATAATCGTCCAACAAATGAAAACAAAAGGGGGAATACTTAGAAAGCTTAGTTTCAGTATGAACCGTTCTTAAGACTTCTATACATATTTTTTTATTATTTTTCGTATTTGACTTCATACAGCATCTGCATCACGCGCAAAAAATCTTCTTCTGAGAATTCCTTTGCTTTTCTAAGGATGAGTTTTGTCCGCTTGGAACCGATTTCTTTGATCAGCTGTTCAATTTCAGAATCAATCCCTGACGGTTGATGATTGACTTCTTCACGTTCCAGAAGCTCCGAAGCGGGAATGTCAAGAACCGTAGACAGCTTCAGGATGGTCTGTGTATCAGGAACCTGTTCATTGTTCTCATACTTCTCGACTGTACTTGCGCCCAAACGTGCCTTCAAGGCTAACTCCCGCTGAGAGATATTGCGGTCTTCTCTGACTCTCTTCAAATTCTCACCAAAGTGTGACATCCTGGATCCCTCCCAATGATCATAGTTTCTTCTTACTTCTATTTTATCACCGGCTGGAAATAATTAGACGGCGGATACTTGAACATTCTGTTAATAAATATCGGAGGGACAAAGCACAAAAACTAATGCGACTATTTCCAGTTTAGGCCGTAAAATACCGCTAATGATTTCCGTGCAAGACTTCGCTTTCCTCGAGCCTCTAGCCGCCGGAGCTGGACAGGTCTCACATAAGCTACATTTCCCGCAGGAGTTTTCGTCTTGCACTACAATCAACCGCTGGAAAGAACTAATCAAGATTATAGAAACTAAAAACCCGAACTGATTTGCTTCTTAGAATACAAGTCAGTCCGGGTTCTACTGAGACCAAAACGGTAGTTCCCATTCTCATTCAAACGGTTCAGGATAAGAACACCAATATAATCGCCACCGGAACGATGTAGCGCAGCAGGATGATCCAGGTGTTGAACATTCCCCCTGAAATGGAGGAACCCTGCTGGATTTCGTTCCGGACATCCTCCCTTTTCAAGCGGTAAGAGACAAAGATACTAATGAATAACGCGCCGATCGGTAGGCCGAAGCTGCTCGTTATATAGTCTGCAAAATCAAAGAAATTCCGGCCGAGCAGGGTGAAGTCACTGAATACCCCGAAAGACAGGGCACTTGGAATTCCAGCGGTGAATACAAGGATACCCATCAGCCACGTATAGGGCATCCTTTTCTTTTGATTTCCTTTTGTAAGGGCGGCGACACCGATTTCAAGAATTGAAAATGCGGATGTCAGCGTTGCAAAAAGCAGGAGGATTAAAAAGACGGTCAGGAAAACCCCGCCGAAAGTTATTTCATTAAAGACGGCAGGCAGAACGACAAAGGCGATTCCCGGTCCTTCATCAGGCTGGAATCCCAGTGCATAGACAGACGGGAAAATCACCAGACCGGCCAGCAGGGAAATGAAAATATTCAATCCGGATACGGAAATTGCCGAACGCGGCATACTGTCCTCTTTTGAAAGATAGGACGCATAGGTCACCATGACAGACAATCCCACCGTCAAGGAGAAGAAGGCCTGTCCAAGTGCAAGCAGGGCTGTTTCACCCGTCAGGAAGCTCCAGTCGGGCACAAGCAGGAACCTGACACCTTCCATTGCTCCTTCAAGGGTGAGAGAGCGTACCATAAGAATAAGAAATAAAATGAATAAAGACGGCATCATATAGCGGCTTGCACGTTCAATCCCTTTTTGGATCCCGCCCTGTACGACCATGACCGTCAGGACGATGAATATCGCTTGTGTGATCAAGATCTCCCACGGGTTTGCAATGATGCTTTCAAATAAGGTTCCATACTGTTCCTGTGTTTTACCGGAAAGTGCCCCAGTAAAGCTTCTGGCAAGGTAAGAAAGGATCCACCCTCCCACGACACTGTAAAAAGAAAGGATGATAAACGAAACGGCCGTACCGAGATAACCGATCAAGTGCCATGCTGTTCCGGGTGCCAGCTTCATATAAGAAGTAATGGCATCGGCCCCGGCCCGTCTGCCGATCACAAACTCAGCAAGCAGGATCGGTGTGCCGATCAAAATGGTGAAAACGATGAAAAGGAGAAAGAACACCCCTCCGCCGTTTGCCCCGGCCATATAGGGGAATTTCCAAATGGCCCCCAGGCCGATTGCTGACCCCGCAGCCGCCAAGATAAATCCAAGTTTCGAAGACCATTGTTGTTTCTTTGCCATGTCGATGCTCCTTTCTGAAGACTATTCTTTTTATGTTTTAAAAACAAATGATTTTTTCATACTACTATGTTTTTCAGGGAGTGTACACCGGAGTTTGAAATTTTCAATAACTATTAAAAATGGTTGTAATTGTAATGAATTCATGGATTTTTCAAAAAAATCAATAATCCTTCGAAAATAGTATGGTTGAAACCACATTAAATCATGAAAAAACTCCTATTTTATTGAAAATTTAAAAACGGGCTGGAAAAGTTAGAAAAGTATAGTATACTAATTGTAACAACACGTTCACAAATCGGACAAAAATTCGTCATTAATTAGTCAAAATTGTAAGCGCTTAATAACTCAAAACAGGAGGGATCATTTATGGATATGTTTATGGTGTATTTATTCGTTGCAACGGCCACTCCTTTATTTTTATGGATCGAACACCGGAAATGGGCATTGATCCACATTCCATTTTTACTCGCTTTATGGGCAATCTTCATTTATTACGTAGCCGTCCCTGAAATGGGAGGATGGGGCCATGTTACATTCTGGAGCCTGTTTGTCTTCAACTTTGCGTTCGCGCATCTGGCAGCGTTCTGGTTATATGCTGCTCCGTATCTGAAAAAGCACAGAAAGAAAATGATGGAAATGCGCAAATTGAATTCTGAAAAATAAATCCCCGGGGCATGGGGATTTATTTTTTTTTGTCCCCGAATCCGAATGATAGAATGAAATGTACATATCCTTAAAAAATTTCCTCTTTTATGAAACAATATCCAATTCGGCAGCGTTACATAATTAAGAAGAGCAGTATGAAAGGAGAGTTTAGGAAGTGGATGATCTACAGCTCATCAAGAGGGCAAAGAAGGGCGATCTTTCCGCCTACAGCAAGCTGATCACTGTATATTCCCCCATTGTGGAGCGCTTCGCTTATCAGATGGGAAATCACATCGATGACATTCCCGATATCAGCCAGGAGGTATTCATAAGGGTATACCGGTTCATCGACGGATTCACCCATGCAAAGTTCACTACCTGGTTATATAAAATAACACTGAATGTTTCGAGGGATTTTAAAAGGAAAGAGAATCAGCACGCGAAGCGTATCCAAAAAGTAATGAATGAACCGGGTGAAGCAGCAATCCATGAGAAGGGGCATTTAATTAAGGAGGAAGAGGACCGGATTCTCCATGCATGCATCCAGGAGCTGGACGACAAGTATCAGGCACCGATTATCCTTTATTACTTTCATGAAAGAAAATATGAAGAGATAGCCGACATTCTCTCGATCAATCTGTCAACGTTAAAAACACGGATCCTGAGAGGGAAAAGCCTTTTGAAAAAATTGCTTAAAGAAGCAGAAAAAGGGGAGGGGACAATCAATGAATGACGATATGTTTGAGAAACGGATGGAACTGCTTGACCGGTCTTATAAGAAGATGCCTGTTCAAACGGATGCAAATGACATAATCAAAGCCATCAGGGAGGAACAAAACCAATCCGTCAAAAAACGCCGTCCCCTCATTCACTGGCCATATGCTGCAAGCTTCTTCGGTGTCCTTCTCATCGGTACCGTTTTGGCGCTGCAACTGACGATGGGCGGCGAAAGCCCAGGTGATGGAGAAGGACAAATCCGTCAGGCGTCCGAGCAGTCTGAACAAAATGAAATACTGCAGGCTGAAATGGAGGACGCAAAAGCTCTCTACGACCTCAGGAAAACACAGGCGATGGAGCGGCTCGGCTTTAATGAGGAAGCCTTCAGCACCACTCAGCTCGATAAGGATGCCAAAGGGCATTTGATTTACGTGGAATCGATTCCCAAGAGAGATTATCCGCTCGATCAGAAGCTTGAATGGGTGGATAGAGGAAAAGGCTGGATAGAAGAATCGCTGAGGACACCGGATATGATGTTAAATAGCCTCAAAGGAGGTATCACCATGATGGAAGCAGAAGTGTGGACCAAAGAGTTTATGGAAAAACAGACTGATCTTCTGCCTATCTATGAGACCAAGTTGAATGAATACAAGGAAGCGTGGAAACCACATATCCAAAACGGTGAAATCAATATGAAGAGTCTGAATGCTCTTCAGCCGTATCCTAAAGAATTCAGGAAGATGCTGGACGGAATCATGAACAATGCCGTTGGGCTGACTTACAATGAAAAGGAAGACACCCTTGAAACGTCCATTAACTTTGAATACTTTAACATGATTTCAGACAATGCCCTTCCTGAAGTGTATGTTTCTTATATGAAAACCCGCCAGTCATCTGTACTAGAGGCGGGTGAGTTCACAACAGGGTGGAAGGAAGCGGGGGACCGTCTCGTTATTTTAGAACAACTGTTGAAGGAACTCCCCGAAGATTCTGCATTCAGAAATGAAGTGAGCAGGGATTTTGATCTTCTCTATCATTATTTCGTGAACGGCGGCGTCGATCAGCCGATTTTTTCAGAAAATGGAAGACTGAAACCCGAAGTGCAGGATGCGTATGAATATATGGCAGAAAAATATCCTTCCTATAAATCTGGAGACAAAGTAAAAGAAGTATTGGAGGAACTGCGGAAATCAAATTATATGAAGCCTGATCGCTGGGTTCAGCATACGCCTGTCATCATATCTTCCGAAACGGAAGCTATATACGAAAATCAGTAAAAAGCTAAAATAGCCAATTGTTTTATTAATGTGGAAAATAGGGAAACATAACTAGTGAGATGCGCTTTTTCAGACGGGTAAAAGGAATATTGACTGCTCCTGTATAATTCCTTTTTGCCGAAAACCATAATCTATGGTATAATCTAAAATTGCGTGTAAAAGAGAAAAATAATATATATACTAGGAGTGTTACCATGACTACAAAATTCGAAACAGGAACTGTCGTAACAGGTAAAGTTACAGGCATCCAGCCATACGGAGCATTTGTTGCTTTAGATGAAGAAACACAAGGACTTGTTCACATCTCTGAGATCACACACGGTTTCGTGAAAGACGTTAACGAGCACCTTTCAGTAGGCGACGAAGTAAAGGTTAAAGTATTATCAGTGGACGAATCAGCTGGAAAAATCAGCCTTTCAATCCGTGCTACAGAAGAAGCTCCTGCACCACAAGCAAAACCAGCAGCAGCGAAAAAAGCACGCCGTCAAGGAAGTGTGAAACCTGCAGCTGAAGAAACAACTCCAGCTGGCTTCAACACACTTAAAGACAAGCTTGAAGAGTGGATCGAGCAATCTGAACGTGAAGATCTAATCAAGAAGTAATAGATGAGGACCGCCCGGCTATCTAAGCCGAGGCGGTCTTTTTTACGAATGAAGCTGTAACCGGCAAAGCGGCAAATTCCAGAGCGCAGGATTTGCCGCTCTATTTATATCCGCTATTTGGCTAAAAATAAAAAATTTTCAAACAATATACTTGTCCGTACAACCTCCATCCACTATAATGATAAATGAAAGCGCTTTTACAAAGAGGAATACATAACAATCGGGAGGGAATACAATGCTTTATAACAATCCGAATACAGAAGGTTCTCTGGTTCAATTCAAGGACACATATGATAACTTCATTGGCGGTGAATTCGTTCCGCCGGCTAATGGGGAGTACTTTGAGAATGTATCACCTGTAACTGGGAAAGTATTTACAAAGATCGCCCGCTCGGGGGAGGCGGACATAGAAAAGGCTTTGGATGCAGCCCACGCAGCTAAAGATGCCTGGGGTAAAACGTCCGTAGCTGAAAGATCGTCCATTTTAAACAAGATCGCCGATCGCATAGAAGAAAACCTGGAAATGCTTGCAGTGGCAGAAACATGGGATAACGGAAAACCCGTTCGTGAAACTCTGGCTGCTGATTTACCGCTGGCGGTGGATCATTTCCGTTATTTCGCGGGCTGCATCAGGGCGCAGGAAGGATCCGTCGGCGAACTTGATCAAGATACGGTATCGTATCACTTCCATGAACCTATCGGGGTAGTCGGACAAATCATCCCTTGGAACTTCCCGATTCTGATGGCTACATGGAAGCTTGCTCCTGCGCTCGCAGCCGGAAACTGCGTCATCCTGAAGCCTGCTGAACAAACACCTGCTTCCATTATGGTACTTGTGGAATTAATACAGGATCTGCTTCCAAAAGGGGTATTAAACGTCGTTCAAGGTTTTGGTGTCGAAGCAGGAAAACCCCTTGCGCAAAGCAAGCGCATCGGGAAGGTTGCCTTCACGGGGGAAACCACAACGGGGCGCCTGATTATGCAATACGCTTCTCAAAACATCATTCCAGTCACACTTGAGCTTGGCGGAAAATCACCGAACATCTTCTTTGAAGATATCATGAATGAAGATGATGATTTCCTGGATAAGGCTGTTGAAGGGTTCGTCATGTTCGCGCTGAATCAAGGGGAAGTATGTACTTGTCCTTCAAGGGCGCTTATCCAGGAATCAATCTACGACAAGTTCATGGAAAGAGCGATCGAGCGCGTGAAGCAAATCAAGCAGGGCAATCCGCTGGATACAGACACAATGCTTGGCGCACAAGCTTCTCAGGAACAATTGGATAAAATCCTTTCTTATATCGAAATCGGTAAACAAGAAGGGGCAGAATGTCTGATCGGCGGGGAGCAGAATAAATTAGACGGCGACCACGAAACAGGTTTCTATGTGAAGCCGACTGTATTTAAAGGCGACAACTCCATGCGTATTTTCCAAGAAGAAATCTTCGGCCCGGTTGTGTCAGTCACAACATTCAAAACGAAGGAAGAAGCCCTTGAAATTGCCAACGACACACTATACGGCCTCGGAGCGGGGGTCTGGACCCGTGATATGAATACTGCTTACCGTTTCGGAAGGGAAATCCAAGCGGGACGCGTATGGACAAACTGCTACCACCAGTACCCTGCACACGCAGCATTCGGCGGATATAAAATGTCCGGTATCGGCCGTGAAAATCATAAGATGATGCTGACACACTATCAACAAACAAAGAATCTACTGGTCAGCTACAGCCCTAAGAAGTTAGGATTCTTCTAAAATGGAAAATAGACTGGAGGCGACAGAGCAGGCCGTCCAATTGATTGAAAAGGTAAGGAGCAAGCACGGACCGCTCCTTTTCCATCAATCAGGAGGCTGCTGTGACGGCAGTTCCCCGATGTGTTTGAGCCAGGATGATTTGATCATTGGTGACAGTGATGTATTGGTGGGTACTGTGGCTGATTGTCCTTTCTATATGAACTCACAGCAATATGAATATTGGAAGCATTTCAAGATCATATTGGATGTGAAGCCGGGAAGGGGAGGCGTGTTCTCTTTGGAATCCACCGAAGGTTTGAGGTTCATTACGGATTCTGAATTGATCAAATCTTAGTTTCTGAAGGCAGTTCGGTTTTAAAATAATAATCGTTGAAAAAGACAATCTGTTGGATAGGTTGTCTTTTTTATGCTGTTATGGCGGAGGACCTGGGGGCAGCCGGAATTTGGAAGTTGTCATTCTTACGTTTTATTGAAAGTTATCAATAAATAATGGGTGATGCCAACGTTTATTTTGGATTTATCAACAAATAATTGGATGTTACCAACATCTCTTTTTTAGGATTTATCAAAAAAAATGGAACTTACCAACGTTTTTTCAGATTTACCAACAAATATCACACACTTACCGACAATTCTTCAAAAAGCGACAAACTCCGCAAACCGGCCGCCCTGCAAAAATACATCTTCCAGTCGAGTCCCCGAACCAATTCCATACGCAAAAGGAAAAAGCCGCACCCACCCCGGCATGGCCTTTCCACAAAAAATATTTTCACACTCATATCAATACCCTCCACCGCGCTCAATCCCATACTTCCTGATCCGGTACTGCAGATTCTGGCGGCTCATGCCAAGGGTTTTTGCAGTCTGGGTGATATTGTAATCATGGTGTTTTAAAGCTTTTTGAATATAATAAGTTTCGGCTTCTTCTACAAACTCTTCCAGCGGTTTAATATCGCTTCCCGTCTGGTAAAGAAAGTGCGCTTCTTGCTGTACTCCCTGACTGTAAAAAGCCTGGTGCAGACGCTGTCTGAAACCGATGGGCAGATGAATGAAATCAATCATTTCATTAACGCCGACCAGGTTGAAAGCACCTTCGATCACATGCTCCATTTCGCGGACATTCCCGGGCCAGTCGTATTCCAGGAAAGTATCTTCTACTTCCCGAGTCAGCCCCCTGATGTTCATGGCGAAATGGTGATTGAAGCGGCTGATGAAAAATGACAGCAGTTCTTTCAAGTCTTCCTTCCGGTCGCGGAGGGAGGGGAGGAAGATGGATACAACGCTAAGGCGATAATACAGTTCTTTCAACAGGCGTCCTTCTGCGATGGCATCGATCGGGTCTTCATTCACTGTAGCGATCAAACGCACATCATACGGGATGTCCGATTCCCCTTCCAGGATGTTTAACAGCTTTTTCTGGAGGGAAGGGGTTAACAGGTTGATTTCATCGAGAAGCAGGGTACCGCCATGTGCCTGCTGAAAAAGGTTCTGTTGATTTTCCTTTTCGCTTTGGCCTGATGCAGAGGTATGTCCATCGATCAATATGGTTTCAAGCATTTCTTCCTGCAGGGAGGCGCAATTCTGTGCGATGAATGGGTGGTCCGAGCGGGGGCTTCCGTTATGGATGCTCTGGGCGAACAGCTCTTTACCGGTCCCAGGTTCTCCGCAGATCAAGACCGGGTAAGAGGTCTTTGCCGCTTTTTTGCCGGTTTCGACGGCTTCCTTCAAACGGACGTTCCTGCCGACGATGCTGTCGAATGTATAGAAGGTGTTCATGCGTTTGTGCGGATTGTCCCGCATCATTTTTTCAAGCATGGTGACATCACGTGCAATTTCAATTGCGCCGATCAGCACACTGTCATGGAAGATGGGAAATGTATCATTAATGGTGGTTATTTCGATTCCATTTATATTAAAGTAGGTTTGTTTGACATTGAGCGCCGGCTCCCTGGTTTTCAGGACTTGAAGAAGGGTGCTTTCCTCTTCGCCGCGAAATTGGAATACATCAAGCAGATTCTTGTCCAATACGTCGTCTATTTCCATTCCTTCTATTTCCCGCATTTTGCGGTTGTAGATGATTGTCCTGCCCCGTGAGTCGATGACATGAACACCTGATTCAAGATGTTCAGCTACTTTTTCGTACATAAATAAGCGTTCTTCGGCTTGCTGCATGATGTCCCTCTCCCTGATAATATTTGTCCGCATTCTTATTCCTGCCTATTTGGATGAAGTAAGAAAACTATTTCAATAAAGTGAATTCCATTGGAAGCGCTTAATGATAAAATTTTTAAAAAACTATTGAAAAATGCAACTATCTTTTGCATTATTATATATGTAAGGGTTTTCTGAACGCAAATTTTTTTTGCATACCTGTTATCTAACCTTGAATAAGAACACGGAAGCTGCAGTTTTTATAAAAACACCCGTCATTTTAAGTTAGGAGGAAATTATTATGTCAGTTAGTACACATTCGATTATCGAACAAACAGAAAAGTATGGTGCGAAAAACTATCATCCTCTTCCAATTGTCATCTCACATGCTGAGGGAGTCTGGGTGAAGGATCCGGAAGGCAATAAGTATATGGATATGCTGAGTGCCTATTCGGCGGTCAACCAGGGACACCGCCACCCGAAGGTCATTCAGGCGCTGAAGGAGCAGGCTGACCGCGTGACATTGACTTCACGTGCATTCCATAACGATCAGCTGGCTCCCTGGTATGAAAAGATCTGCAAGCTTACTGGAAAAGATATGGCCCTTCCGATGAATACAGGTGCAGAAGCGGTGGAAACAGCCATCAAAACGGCACGCCGCTGGGCTTATGATGTGAAAGGCGTGGAAGAAGACAGAGCGGAAATCATCGCATGTAACGGAAACTTCCACGGAAGGACGATGACGGCGGTTTCCCTTTCTTCAGAAGAAGAATACAAGCGCGGGTTCGGTCCGATGCTCCCGGGAATCAACCTCATCAATTATGGTGATCTTGATGCACTGAAAGAAGCGATTACGCCGAACACAGCGGCTTTCCTGATCGAACCGATCCAGGGTGAAGCGGGAATCGTCATCCCTCCTGAAGGGTTCCTGAAAGCAGCTTACGAGCTTTGTAAAGAAAACAATGTCTTGTTTATCGCTGATGAAATCCAGGCAGGTCTTGCACGCTCAGGTAAAATGTTTGCATGTGAATGGGAAGATGTCGATCCAGACATGTACATCCTTGGTAAAGCTCTTGGCGGCGGGGTATTCCCGATTTCCTGCGTGGTTGCAAGCAATGAAGTGCTTGGTGTGTTCAATCCAGGTTCCCATGGATCTACTTTCGGCGGGAACCCGATGGCTTGCGCAGTATCGGTGGCTTCCCTTGATGTCCTCCTTGATGAAAAGCTTGCGGACCGCTCACTTGAACTCGGTGATTACTTTATGAGTAAACTTCGCGAGATAGACAATCCTATGATTAAGGAAGTCCGCGGAAGAGGGTTGTTCATCGGGGTGGAGCTTCATGAACCTGCTCGTAAATATTGTGAACAATTGAAAGAGGAAGGGCTCCTTTGTAAAGAAACGCATGATACAGTGATCCGTTTCGCTCCTCCGCTTGTGATTTCACAGGAAGAGCTCGACTGGGCAATCGAACGCATCAGAAAAGTCCTTTCCAAATAAAAGAGGAAATGGATGGAGCCGGCTTTTTCACGTTTTTCCAACGCCTTGAATAGATAAGTAATGTCCCTTTAAAGCGCGTACGAAAGATTGTATTTATTTTTGAAAAGCCAATGGTTTAGTACAAGGTAATATGTTACAATATCTACGTTTCAGATCACATAATAAAGAGGCGAATGTTTAAAATGGGAGAAAACCTTAATCTGTTTACTTCTACACAGCATGTCATTAATGATGCTTTATCAAAATTAGGTTACTCAGAAGAAATGTATGAACTCCTGAAAGAACCGATCCGTATGCTGACTGTCCGTATCCCTGTGCGCATGGATGACGGCAGCATCAAGGTATTCACGGGTTACCGGGCACAGCATAATGATGCAGTCGGACCTACCAAGGGGGGCGTTCGTTTTCACCCGGAAGTGGATGAAGAAGAAGTAAAAGCTTTGTCCATGTGGATGAGTTTGAAATGCGGAATCGTCGACCTTCCGTATGGCGGAGGGAAAGGCGGAATTGTGTGTGATCCGCGTACAATGTCTTTCACTGAACTTGAAAAGTTAAGCCGCGGTTATGTGAGGGCGATCAGTCAGATCGTGGGACCGACAAAAGATATACCGGCACCTGACGTATACACGAACTCACAGATCATGGCTTGGATGATGGATGAGTACAGCCGTCTCCGTGAAAATGATTCACCGGGCTTCATCACAGGAAAACCGATTGTCCTCGGCGGTTCGCAAGGACGTGAAAAAGCAACCGCTCAAGGTGTCACAATCTGTATCGAACAGGCTGCGAAGAAACGCGGCATCGAGATTAAAGGTGCCCGGGTCGTCATCCAGGGATTCGGTAATGCAGGAAGTTTCCTTGCGAAATTCATGCATGATGCAGGGGCGAAAGTGATTGCCATTTCTGATGCACACGGGGCACTTCATGATCCGGCAGGTCTGGATATTGATTATCTATTGGACCGGCGCGACAGTTTCGGGACGGTGACGACCTTATTCGAAAATACGATTTCGAATAAAGAACTTCTGGAACTTGAATGCGATATCCTGGTACCGGCAGCGATATCCAACCAGATCACGGAAAAGAATGCTCATGATATCAAGGCATCCATTGTGGTAGAAGCTGCAAATGGACCGACTACTCTTGAAGCGACACGCATCCTTTCAGAAAGAGGAATCCTTCTCGTACCCGATGTACTGGCAAGTGCCGGCGGTGTGACGGTATCCTACTTTGAATGGGTTCAGAACAATCAGGGGTATTACTGGTCCGAAGATGAAGTAAACGAGAAACTTGAAGCTAAGCTTGTCGATGCTTTCAACAATGTATACGAGACATCCCAGAACCGCCGGGTCAATATGCGCCTGGCTGCATACATGGTCGGCGCTCGCAAGATGGCAGAGGCCTCAAGATTCAGAGGTTGGGTATAACCCATCATATAAGAAGAACCTGTTCCCGATATATCCGGAACAGGTTCTTTTTGATTTTTCAGCATATTACATAAGAATTATATGGGTGATTCGTGCTATATTAACTTATATATGAATTTATGCAGTACGAGGAGGGATCTCATTGACGGCAGCAATTGAAGAAACATCCCGTGAAACCATACGTGACGCAATAATAAAGCAGAAGCAGTTTTTTAAAAAAGGCACAACCAAGCCTCTTGATATGAGGAAGCAAACGCTGCAGAAACTGGCAGATATTATTTCAAAGCACGAAAAAGAAATCATAGAAGCACTGAATCAGGATTTGAATAAATCCGAAATGGAAAGTTACACAACCGAAATAGGTTTTCTGCTTGAAGAGATCAGGTTTACCCTGAAGCACATCGATGACTGGGCGGCTCCCGTCAAGGTGAAGACAGCGAAGACGCATGTTGGATCGAAGGCGTATAAAGTTCCGGAGCCTTACGGGACCGCCCTTATCATTGCACCCTGGAATTATCCATTTCAGCTGGCACTTGCCCCTGTCATCGGAGCGATTGCTGCAGGAAATACAGTCGTCATCAAACCGTCCGAGCTTACACCGAGCACATCGAACCTGATATCACAAATCTTCCATTCCCATTTCGATCCGGAATATTTAGCGGTCATTGAAGGAGGGGTCGAAACGACACAGCATCTCCTGGAGCAGCCGTTTGATTATATTTTCTTTACAGGAAGTGTTCCGGTCGGGAAAGTGATCATGCAAGCCGCAGCGAAACAGCTTATACCCGTCACACTGGAGCTCGGGGGGAAAAGCCCTTGTATCGTTGATGATACGGCCAATATTCCCCTTGCCGCCAAGCGAATTGCATTCGGCAAGGTAACAAATGCAGGTCAGACATGTGTGGCCCCTGATTATCTGTTCGTCCATGAAAGTGTGAAAGAACGATTCATCAAAGAATTCCAAAAAGCGGTCCGTGATTTTTATGGAAAAAACCCGTTAACCAATGACTCTTACGGTAAAATCGTGAACGAACGTCACTTCAGCCGGCTGACGGATTACCTGGAGGACGGAGAGATATTGACGGGCGGCCGGGTTGACCATGCGTCGCTGAAAATAGAGCCGACTCTCATGGTCCCGAAAGACGATTCCGTCCCAGTCATGCAGGATGAAATTTTCGGACCGATCTTCCCTGTTTTGGAGTTCGATGATTTAAATGAAGTGATCGATTTTATCAACGACCGTCCCAAACCTCTTGCTCTTTATCTGTTCACCAGTGATGAGGGTGTGGCGGATAAGGTGAATGGTTCCATTTCATACGGCGGCGGCTGCGTGAATGATACGCTCATGCATCTGGCGACTCCATACCTTCCGTTCGGGGGAGTGGGGGAAAGCGGAATCGGCAGTTACCACGGGGAATCGAGCTTCACTGCATTTTCCCATTATAAAAGTATATTAAAGCAAACAACAAAATTTGACGTCAGTTTTAAGTATCCTAATTCGAAATTGGGATTGAAAATAATAAAAAAACTGATGAAATGATGGAAGTGACTCATCGCAGATGCTGATGAGTCACTTTTAATGCGAAAAACCCGTCCCTCACTTGTTAAAAGTGAGGGACGGGCCTTATCTAATAAATGTTAGCGCGTAGGTTCTGTGCGTGGTTCTCTTTCGATCTCTTCTGTTGGCTTGAATAATAATCCGAGATTTATGAGACCTGCGATTCCCACTAAACCGTAAATGATACGGGACAGGGCAGAATCTTGTCCACCAAAGATTGCCGCTACTAGGTCAAATTGGAAGAATCCAATCAAACCCCAGTTGATGGCACCGATGATCGTCAGAACCAAAGCAATACGTTGAATTGCACTCATGTTATTTTCCTCCTTAACAATGGCTCATTTATAAGATGTCCAAACCCATCAGAGTTATTCCATTAATGAAAGTTTTTTCTGAGTGCAGTTTCTTTGCATTTTGGGAAAGATATATTCAATAATAGAAAGGTGAATGAACGCGGCTTGTTCGCGTCATGAATAAAGGAGGTAACGAAGAATGAATACTTTTACTTATTATAACCCGACCAAGTTGATTTTTGGTAAGGGGCAAGTGGAACAATTGAAAGAGCTGGTACCTCAATATGGTAAAAAAGTGCTTGTCGTTTATGGCGGCGGGAGCATTAAACGTAATGGACTATATGATCAGGTGATCTCCATTCTAAATAGTATTGATGCTGAAGTGCATGAGCTTTCGGGAGTAGATCCGAATCCGCGTCTGTCTTCTGTAAGGGAAGGCGTTAAGATCTGCAAGGAAAACGATATCGATTTTCTTCTTGCAGTAGGCGGGGGCAGTGTCATCGACTGTACAAAAGCAATCGCAGCCGGAGCGAAGTATGACGGCGACGCATGGGATCTTGTCACGAAGAAGGCTTTTGCCCATGAAGCCCTTCCGTTCGGAACGGTTCTGACGCTTGCAGCGACTGGTTCTGAAATGAATGCAGGATCCGTCATCACGAATTGGGAAACTCAAGAGAAGTACGGCTGGGGCAGCCCTGTCACCTTCCCTCAGTTCTCCATCCTCGATCCTGTAAACACGTTCACTGTACCGAAGAATCATACGATCTATGGTATGGTGGATATGATGTCCCACGTATTCGAGCAGTATTTCAATGACGCCGCGAATACACCTTTACAGGACCGTATGTGTGAGAGCACATTAAGAACAGTCATTGAAACGGCTCCGAAGCTGATCAATGACCTTGAAAATTACGAACTGCGTGAAACGATCCTTTATTCAGGAACCATCGCGCTGAACGGGATGCTTCAGATGGGCTACCGCGGAGACTGGGCAAGCCATAACATCGAGCATGCGGTGTCTGCAGTGTATGATATCCCTCATGCCGGTGGACTTGCGATCCTATTCCCGAACTGGATGAAGCATAACCTGAAGGTGAACCCTTCTCGTTTCGCACAAATGGCCGAGCGTGTATTTGATGTGGACCCAACCGGAAAAACAGAAGAAGAAACGGCGCTTGAAGGAATTTCCAAGCTTCGCGAATTCTGGAGTTCAATCGGAGCGCCATCCAGCCTGGCCGACTATGATATCGACGACAGCAAACTCGACCTCATGGCCGACAAAGCAATGGCAAACGGAGAATTCGGCAACTTCAACAAACTAAACAAAGAAGACGTCCTTGCAATCCTGAGAGCATCTTTATAATAACCACCAAAAAGAGCAGCATTTATCGCTGCTCTTTTTGGTGAAAAGAAATTATTTTATTTTATATAGATGAGCAGAGTGAGATGAACTTGAAAATTATAATAAGGGGATGATTAGGGAAGATCCTCCTTTTATTAATTGGGTGATTCCAGCTTTTGATTGTAGTGGAAGACGAAGACTCCTGCGGGAAAAGTAGCTAATGTGAGACCCCGCAGGGAGGTACGACCGAGGAGGCTCACAAGCTACCCGCGGAAAGCGAAGTCTTCCACGGAAATCAAAAGCGGCGTTCAAGGCAAATCCCTGTTTTAGATCACCAAAAACAGGGGAAAATCATCAAGGGAAGAAAAATTTCATCATGACTGCGCTTTCAAAAATGGCGCGTTCTTGATTATCGTCTCAGCATTCGATAAAGTGAGATAGAATAAAATAATTTAATCGGAGGATGGTTATGACACACATTCGTTTTGATTATTCAAAAGCGCTATCGTTTTTTGGAGAACATGAACTTACATACTTAAGTGATGCAGTAAAAGTTGCGCATCATTCTTTACACGAACAAACAGGGGCAGGCAGTGATTTTCTGGGATGGGTCGATCTTCCTGTCGATTATGATAAAGAAGAATTCTCCCGCATCCAGAAGTCGGCAGAGAAAATAAAAAATGATTCTGATGTCCTGCTTGTCATCGGAATCGGGGGATCTTACCTTGGAGCACGTGCAGCCATTGAAATGCTGAATCACAGCTTCTATAATGCCCTTCCAAAGGAAAAGCGTTCGACTCCGCAGGTCCTTTTCCTCGGACAGAACATCAGCTCCACGTACATGAAGGACCTTATGGATCTTTTAGATGGAAAAGACTTCTCAATCAACGTGATTTCAAAATCTGGTACTACGACAGAGCCTGCGATCGCTTTCCGTATTTTCCGCAAGATGCTGGAAGAGAAGTATGGTGTCGAAGAAGCACGGAAGCGTATCTATGCAACAACGGATAAGGCGAAAGGTGCTTTGAAAACACTTGCGAACGATGAAGGCTATGAAACGTTTGTCGTACCGGATGACGTTGGCGGACGCTACTCTGTTCTTACAGCTGTAGGACTGCTTCCGATTGCCGTAAGCGGTGTTGAAATCGAGCAGATGATGAAGGGAGCTGCCGAAGCACGCGAAGACTTCAGCAAGTCTGAATTGACTGAGAACCCGGCGTATCAATATGCGGCCGTCCGCAACGTCCTTTACAATAAAGGAAAAACGATTGAGATGCTGATCAACTATGAGCCTGGCCTGCAGTACTTCTCCGAGTGGTGGAAGCAGTTGTTCGGCGAAAGTGAAGGGAAAGACCAAAAAGGGATCTTCCCTTCGTCCGCGAACTTCTCTACCGACCTTCATTCACTTGGACAATATGTTCAGGAAGGGCGCCGCGACCTGTTCGAAACAGTCATCAAAGTGCAGGAGCCGCGCCATGAGTTGAAAATCGAAAAGGCTGAGAGCGATCTTGACGGCTTGAACTATCTTGCAGGGGAAACCGTTGACTTTGTGAACAACAAAGCATTCGAAGGGACCCTGCTTGCCCACACGGATGGCGGAGTGCCTAACCTGATTGTTGAGATTCCTGCGATGGATGCCTTCACATTCGGCTATCTCGTCTACTTCTTCGAGAAAGCATGTGCAATGAGCGGCTACCTCCTCGGCGTCAATCCATTTGACCAGCCTGGAGTGGAGGCTTACAAAGTCAACATGTTCGCCCTTCTCGGGAAGCCCGGATTCGAAGAAAAGAAAGCAGAGCTGGAGAAGCGTTTGAAATAAGATATAGAAAATAGGCTGGGACATAAGTGATTCAGCCTAATGGAAACCCGAACAAATTTGTTCGGGTTTTTAGTTTAAATTTACAGTTAAATAGTTCTTTCCAGCGGTTGATTGGAGTGCAAGACGAAGACTCCTGACCGAAAAGCGGAAGGGCTTTGCTCAGAGGCGTGTGGCATAAGACGAATCGGCCACGAAGGCGCGCACTTTGCCTTCTTGGTCGGTTTGGCTTATGACATGTGCCTCTAAGTCCTGCAGCTGGCCAGATAACCACTTCAATGAGGACGGGCTACCCGCGGAAAGCGAAGTCTTGCACGGAAATCATTAGCGGTGTTTAAAGCCTGCGATAAGTGTATGTCTTATTTTTATACATCTTTCCCCCTCTTTTGGAAAAACTACACCTAAAGAAAGGGGATTGATTTGAGTGATTGAGCTTTCATCCACTATTGAAGGTAAACATTATCAACTATACAAACTTGAACAGCTTCTTAAGCCTCTCGGTTATACGATCGGCGGCAACTGGGATTACGACCACGGATATTTTGATTATAAGATAGACGATGAGGCCGGCTATCAATTTTTACGGGTACCGTTCAAGTCGGTTGACGGCCAGCTTGATTCAAGGGGGGCAACGGTTGAATTCGGCAAACCATTCCTGCTTGGACACAAGTATCAAAGGGGACTGGATGACTACGCCGATGCCGGTAATTTTTCAGGTACCGTCAATCAATTCTCAGAGCCTCAGGATCCGGATGCAAGTATACCTGATAAGTACGTCGATATAGGCCGGGAGCTGGTAAAGGAACTTGAAGATATAATGATGACCAATTAAATTTGATGAAATGTAAACAAGAAGCTGACTCCCTTACAATGGGGCAGCTTCTTGTTTGTTAATTTGTAATGACGAGCAGTTCGTCTGAAGCTTCTGCCATTGTGGTCAAGGGGGGATTCACCAATGTTTCCCCGCCTTTTTTAATCCCGAGGAGAATGATGTTATGCTCCAGGAGCCTCCCGCTTAAAGAATGGAAGGTTTGGTTGAGGCAGTCTTCGGTAACCGGTACAAGCTGAAGGTGATTTCCTTTAAGGTGATTCAACAGCTTCAGGATGGCTTTTGACATTCCTTTTGAAATGATGCTGTTGATCATCACATAGCTTGACTGCAGATTGGTCTGTATGACTTCATCAGCTCCGGCCCTCTCAGCATTCAAGACCTGGTCCTTCTGCAGGATTTCAACGACGGTATAAACATTGGGATGATTCCCTTTCACTGCGAGCAGAGTCAGAATCGAATGCATATCGGCTTCGATTTCGTTGAGGTTTTGATCGGCGGTGATGAGTGCAATCGAAGCTTCGTTCATACTTGCCTTTTCCAGTACTTTATCTTTAAAAGGTTCTCCCTTGATAAAATGGATATGATGGTTGCGATAGGGGTTTTGCTGCAATGTTTCATCTATCAGGATGATATCCCCGCGGAAGTGGAGGGAATTTAACTGGTTGATGATTTCCCTGGCACGTTCATTCCAGCCGATGATCACGACATGATCCTTCCCTTTGAATGTCGCTTTCCCTTCGAGATATGCATTCTGGGACATGACCGTGTTTGTAGCCAGCGTGATAAAATAGGTGGACAAGAAGCCGGCACCGACAAGGATGAGCAGGACGCCGAACAGCCTCCCTTCGATGGTGGAAGGAACAAAGTCGCCATATCCGACTGTCGACATTGTGATGACCGCCCACCATATCCCATCAAAGTAGGAAGGGAATGTATCCGGTTCGACAAGGTGGATGAGAATCCCAAAAACGGTCATAAGGCTTATCGCTATTAAAAAAATCCGCACTAATAAAGGCCAGCGCAGGAATTGATGAAACACTTGCTGAACCATTTCATCCAGCCTCCTTTTTCTTCTGCACTGACCATTATTTCCTATTGAGACTTATTTCATAACTAATCCAGCCATTCTTTCTTTAACAGGCTGTACATATATGCATCATACATGGTTTCTTCCTGCAGTATATAATCACGCAGGAGTCCTTCGCGTCGGAATCCGAGTTTTTCCACGACCCTGGAGGAGGCCATATTGTTTGGAACGATCACCGCCCCGATGCGGTTCATCTCCCTTTCTATAAACAGATACGTGATCAGCGGTTTCAATGCTTCACCCATTATGCCGTTCCCCCAGTAATCAGGGTGAAGGTCATATCCGATTTCACAGCGCTTATAAGACTTAGCAATCCCATGAAAACCGCATGTTCCCATCATCTTGTCGGTGCTTTTATCCACGATCGCCCAGCGCATCGGGCCTCCTGCTTCAAACTGTTTTTCGAAGTTTTCGACCATGTTTTCAGCCGCTTCTTTAGAAGAAATGGGGCTCATGCCGAAATATTGCAGTACTTCCCTCGAAGTATAATGATCAAATAAAAAATTGACATCCTCTTTTGTGATCTGCCTTAAAATAAGGCGCTCCGTTTCAAAGATCGGGTATGTTGTGGTGGTCATCTTTATCTCTCCTTCTGGCACTCTTTATTATGTATTTTTATAGAAAACAGCTCTCTTTTAAAAGAGTATATCATGAGTGAATTAGAAAATAAGGAAAATTTCGAAAAAGTAAGGCGTTTGGAAGATGTCTCTTAGCTTCCAGTTGAAAAATACAATAAATGGAATTAAACTAGTAGAGTATAACTATGTGAAAAAGTTGGAAGTGAGGGGACAGGGGCATGAACAATGTGATAAGGACAGGACTGAAATGTTTGCTTGCACTGGGCATCATAGTACCGGGAACAGCGGCATTCAGCGTGACTTCTGCTTCGGCAGCGGGAGACTTCTACCGGGCCATAGAAGGACCGCCGGGAGGATACGGCAGCCTGTCATGGGAATACAGAGGGCTCAGCCGGACGACCTATTACATCATTTACAACTACCTTGATACAAATGAGCTATACTGGAAAAAGGTTTATTATGATAAAAACAACCAATATGTTAAGACAGCCTATGGGTTAAATTGACCATAAAAAATGATTATGTCATGATGACATAATCATTTTTTAATAGACTCCGCAATCCGCTTCATATCTTCCTTGCTTAAGGTGATATTGGATTTGCGGGGGTTATAATGCATGTAATATTTAATCCCATCTTCAAACCAGTTTACACTGCTACTTTGAAGTTCCTGGTTGTAGTGATAACTCCCCTCCACATCTCCAATCTTCACCGGAACCTCTATTTCGGGTACGTACGTTTCAAGACCGAGCTCCATCGATATTGACAACATTTGTTCCTGAGGACCGATCAGTTTGATGGTAAAGGTATCAAATCCATCTTCTTCTGTTGCTTTGTAAGAACGATCGACGACTTTAAAAGGAACCAAAGTGGGGAGCTTGATTTCCTCGCTCCATTTGGTATCATTTTCGTCCACATCTAATTCGAGTTCATGCCAGTCGGCCTGGCTTGCGTTCTTCCCATCCTGAAACAGGTCTAGCTGGCTTCCGCTTAGATAGACAAAAAAGGTAAGGCATGCCAATACGAAAATAGCTGATATAATCGGAGCAAGCACCGGTCTCCTTTTATAAGAGGATTTGCTTTTACCGGAATGAATTTCATCTAATATATTTCTTCTCATTTTGTCAGTGAAGCCGTGATGCTTAAACGTTTCTTCTTTCATCAATCCCCGAAGGCGGCTCAATTCATCCATTGTCATACACCTCACTGTTTTGATATGCGGCACCGAGAAGCTTTCGCCCTTTTGCCAGACGCGTCTTGACAGTATTCAGGTTAAGATCCATACACTCTGCAATCTCCGCCAGCTTCATTTCTTCAAAATAAAACAAAAATATGATTTCCCGGTATTTTACAGGCAGGGATAATAGATTTTGTACCAGCTCACTCTTCGTTTCTTCCTGGATGAGACTCTGTTCGGGTGTTCCGAATTTGCCCTTCACCATTTCATTTATGGAGTGGGTGAACGAAATCATCCTTGTATCCCACCGTCTCAGATAATCCTTGCAGTGGTTGATTGCCATCCGTACAATCCATGTCTTTAAGGATGATTCTTCCCGAAAGGAATCCAGTTTCTTATAGACTTTCACAAACACTTCCTGAGTCAGGTCTTCTGCCAGGCTGTGGTCTTTCACGTACGAATACACTATGTAATAAATATCGTTGCCATACTCACTCATCGCTCTTTCCAGAATGAGGTCCCTTGAAGAGTCAGGAAAGGCTGCTTTTTGATTTTCCAGCAAAAAATCACCTGCTTTCGTCCTCTCCATTCTAACAATTTGACGTGCGCGGTTGGAAAAAAGTTGTGAAATTTGTGGGAATTGTGATAGATTATGAAACTTTTTCCAGTGAGGGAACGTAAATGTAGTTCAATGGTGCACAGAAAAAGAGGGAGGAGAGGGAATCATGAATTATTATGTGAATGCCGGGTTTACAATCGTTCTTTTGATGGTTTTGACGATGGGGGCTTTTGCAATTGACTACATCGGCAAAGTCCTGCAAAAGGTGATAAACCCAAAATATCTTAAAAGTACGATTATATTGATGCTTCTTCTATTAATGGCAGGCGGGTCCTTCACTCTGAGCAAGCTCGGAGACTGGAAATTCATCGATACGATCTTTGTAACGAGCCTTTGTTTTTTCGGTCTTGGCTGGGTCACGAACATCACGAACCGGGCGAGCAGGAATGCGGCAGGGACGACGGCAAAATTCATCACGAACAATGCGTATAAACATCAATACGAAGCAGCCGGTACATATGGGATGAGTGTATATTTTCTAGCCAGCCTCATTTTCCTTGCAGGGAGCTGGACAGTGGCTTTTACCGTTGCATTTTTATAAAATTTTCAGGCCTGAGGGGGAATACTTGATGAGGACAGGGAGCATTATATTAACAGCCATCATGGCAGGGGTATATTCAGGGATATTGGACGTTTTTGAAGAAAGCAGGGGACTGGCTCCGATTGTCAGTGCACTTCTATTAATTGTCATGACATTCGGTACGGCTCTTTTATTAAGAAAAGCCCTCCCACAAGAGAGCGTGAAAAAATAAGCAGGAGAACCGCCCATCGGCGGATCCCCTGCTTATTTTATTTCTTCAAAACGGTCCAGGGCCCTCTGCCTGGCAGCTTTATGATCGACAACGGGATGCGGGTAATTTACTCCCAGTTCAACACCGGCTTCTTCTAACACATCTTCGGGAGCCGTGGAAGGGGAGTGGATGTATTTTGCGGGCATGTCTTTCAGTTCAGGGACCCACATCCTGATGTACTCGCCTTCCCCGTCGAACTTTTCGCTTTGAAGGGTCGGGTTGAAGATCCGGAAATAAGGCGAGGAATCAAAGCCGCTCCCGGCCACCCATTGCCACCCCATGGAATTGTTGGCGGTGTCGGCATCGACCAGCGTGTCGAGGAACCAGTCCGCTCCTTTTTGCCAGGGGATCAACAGATGCTTGGTTAAAAAGGAGGCCGCGATCATTCGTACACGGTTATGCATGAAGCCGGTTGCCCATAACTCCCTCATGCCGGCGTCGACGATCGGATAGCCGGTGCTGCCTTTGATCCAGCTCTCCCAATGTGCGTCATTTTCTTCCCATTGAAACGCCTTGAATTTCTCGTGCAGAGGTTCTTCCGGGGCCTGCGGGAAGTGCATGAGGACGGAATACGAAAAATCCCGCCAAATCAATTGCTTGATGAACGGTTCTGTCTGTTTCTCGACTTTTTCAGTGAAATGATGAAACAGGCTCCTCACTGAAACTGCTCCGATTGACAGATAAGGAGAAAGAGTGGAGTGGATTCCTGCTGCCGGATAATCCCTGCCTTCATCATAGTCCTGAATGTGGTGGCTGAACCGATTCATCCGTTTTAACGCTGCCTTCTCTCCTGGATCCCAGATTTTCTCCATTATCTTGTACCAGCTGATTTCGGGCAGCAGCCGTAAGTCCCCAAGCTGGATGTCCGTGTCGGCTATTTCAGGGACACATAATGATTTAACCGTGGGAACAGGTTTGGGGATTTCCTCTTTCCTAAGGGCCTTGTAGAAGGAGGTATACACTTTGTAAGGAGACCCGTCTGCTTTTGTTATCCTCCATGGAGGAAGAAGGAGGGTGCCCTCAAACGTTTTGACCTTGATTCCATCCGCGGATAGTTCCGCCGCAAGAGTCTTATCCCTTTTAAACGTCTCCGGATCGTACAAGCGATTCCAGTAAACCGCTGCAGCCTCTGTCTTCTTCACCCATTTGGGAAGCACTTCTTCCAATTTGCCTTCATCAAACAGCAGGCATCCGCCAATCGCTTCGAGGGATTTTTGATAATGTTCTAGATTCCTGTGGAGCCACCATTTCCTTGCTTCGCCTGGCGGTGACAGGCTCTCATCATGAATATAAAGCGGAATGACGGGTCCTTGTTTGGATGCGTGATAGAGAGCGGGATGGTCATGCAGGCGGAGGTCCTGCCTGATCAGGACAATCGTCGGTTTGTTCATGGATGCCTCCTCGCTTTCTTGTTCAATTTCTTATGAAGATTATATAAAAATCAGGGGTCCGGGTTCAAAAATGAATGGGTTATTAGAATTAAAGGTTGAAAATAGCAGCTTGGGACCGGTTTTGTATGTATCTTCTGGCCACTTGGCTGTGCAAAGCGGATATATTATCAAAAACAAAACATTATCAAAAATGATAAAAATTCATGAATTGGTAATAAAAACACACCATTGTGGAGTAACTGGTCTAAAACCAGCGGAAATTTCAACAAAAATAGTCTAAATTTTCAAAACAGTCCTTATGTCATACATAATTACGACATTATGCTCATTATCAGGACTTAAGTGGTATAGACATCTATACTTTTAATTCCATAAACTAGAATAGTAGAATAATTGGAAACCCTTACAATTATAACTAAAAGGAGGGAAAGATGGATGAAAAAGAAACCAGTTTCAATCGCTTTGACCGCTCTGATGTGTACGTCGTTATTTAGTCCCGCAGTATTTGCGGAAGGCGGGGATAAAGACAGGCCGGCAGCAAAAGCGGAGCAGGTAAAGGCGCACCCTGCATTCACATGGGGGAATCCCGCACCTTCATCGCCTGTTCTTCATCCGGGTTCGGCACGCGGGGCAGGGATGATTCAGTCCACTCTTGACCGGATCGACCCGTTAATGGAAGAGAAGATTGAGGAGGGCGTCATGCCCGGGGCAGTTGCACTTGTTGCGAGAAGCGGCCATATCGTGAAGCATGATGCTTACGGGGATGCTTACCGTTATACAGATGGCGATTTCACCGAGACAGACTCTCCCGTGGAGATGCAAAAAGATACGATTTTCGACCTTGCCTCCATCAGTAAGATCTTTACAACTACTGCAGCAATGATCCTTTATGAGGACGGAGCATTCGGGCTTGATGACCCGGTGGCGGAGTATATCCCAGAGTTTGCAGCGAACGGGAAAGAAGATGTGACGATCCGGCAGCTTATGACGCATACGTCCGGATTCACGGCATGGATCCCCCTTTACAGTAAAGGGAATGATAGAGAAGACAGACTGCAGCTGGTGTTCAACCAGCCGCTTGCAAATGAACCAGGCACCGCCTATACATACAGCGACTTGAACATGATAACCCTTGGTGCCATCATCGAAAGATTGTCAGGCCAGCGTCTTGATGAATTCGTGAAAGAAAATATTACTGAACCCATCGGGATGAAAGATACGATGTACAATCCGCCTTCATCATTGAAAGAACGGATTGCGGCAACTGAATATCAGCCTGCGATCGGGCGAGGGCTCGTCTGGGGAGAAGTGCATGATGAAAATGCCTGGTCACTCGACGGAGTTGCCGGCCACGCCGGAGTATTTTCAACAGCGGAAGATCTGGCGAAATTTGCCCATATGTTTGTAAAAGACGGGCGTTATGGAAATAAGCAGATCCTCAAGGCTGAAACCGTCAAACTGCTGTCGGAGAACCAAATCCCTGAATTCCCGGGTGATGACCATGGGCTCGGTTGGGAACTGAACCAGGGGTGGTTCATGGATGGGCTTGCAGGAGAGAATTCCCTTGGACATACAGGTTATACAGGAACATCGATCGTCGTGGATAAAGATAACGATACAATCGCCATACTCCTGACGAATCGTGTGCATCCATCACGGAACACCGTCTCGACCAATACGGTCAGACGTCCTTTTGCGCAGCTGGTTGCAGATTCAATCCCTGTGGATATGGAAGGGAAAAAGAAAGAACAAGCCTGGTTCGCAGGTTACGGAGATAAAATGGAACGCACCCTTGCAGCTGAAGTGAACATTGACAAGGAGGCTGAATTATCCTTTGATACCTGGTACCGGATCGAGAAAAATTCCGATTTCGGTCATGTAGAAACCTCAATGGACGGTGAGACCTGGACAGGGGCCGGAGCTTCTTTTACAGGGAACAGTGAAGGCTGGTCAGAGGAGGAAGTGACTATACCTGCAGGGACGAAGTACATCCGTTTCAACTACGAAACAGATGCATCCGTCAACTACCGCGGGTGGTATGTGAAAGATATCGAACTGAAAGCAGATAACGGACATAAGCTGAAGACGCATTTCAAAGGCTGGACTAAACGCAGTTATTAAAAAGCAGGGGAGGAACATGCATGAAACACTTTACTAAAATCTTTTCTTTATCCGTCCTGGTACTTGCGCTCATCATTTCCGGACTGCCGCTGAATAATGTGAAGGCGGAAAGCAGTCTGAAGGATTTGATCATCTATCAAAATGCACCTCAAGTGAAAGTCAAAGCGGATGGGAAATTAGGAATGAAGGCATTGAATGTCTATAAGGACGGGCACTTTACGTTTGTGTCCGAAGGATTGAACTGGAGTTCTTCGAACAAAACAGTGGCATCTGTGGATGAAGCAGGAAATGTCACACTGACCGGCAAGAACGGGAAAACGTTTATTAAAGTGACGAACGGAACAAATTCCGACCGCATTGCCGTGCACGTGAAGCCTGTTCATAAAGAGGGTGAAAAAGGCAAACCTGCATCCGAAGCGAGAATCATTAAACAAAAAGGAAAGCGCTACAATCTGGTTGATGAAGCGATTGAGAACATGACAATCGAAGAAAAAATCGGTCAGATGCTCATGCCTGACTTCAGGAACTGGGACGGTAAGAACGTAACGGAGATGCTTCCTGAAATCGAGCAGCTTGTGAAGGACTATCATCTCGGAGGGGTTATTTTATTCCGGGAGAATGTGGTAACAACAGAACAAACAACGAGGCTGGTAGCCGATTATCAAGAAGCTGCAGAGAAATATGGTCTGCTGATGACAATCGACCAGGAAGGCGGGATCGTCACACGTCTTCAATCCGGTACAGACTTTCCTGGAAATATGGCATTGGGTGCCACAAGGTCACCTGAAATTGCCCGTAATGTCGGGAAAGCAATCGGGGAAGAACTTCATTCCCTCGGAATCAATGTGAACTTTGCACCAGACATGGACGTTAATATCAACCCTGACAACCCGGTGATCGGTGTACGTTCTTTCGGCAGTGATCCCGAATTGGTCGCGGAGATGGGCGTGGCTTATACGGAAGGGATTCAGTCCACCGGAGTAGCCGCAACTGCCAAGCACTTCCCCGGTCACGGTGACACAGCAGTGGATTCTCACCTAGGAATCCCTGAAGTCCCTCACGATAAAGAACGATTGAAGGAAGTGGAGCTTTACCCGTTTCAAAAGGCAATGGATGCAGGAATCGATGCAATCATGACGGCTCATGTCACTTTCCCTGAAATCGACGACTCCAAAGCTATTTCAAAGAAAACAGGCGAAGAAGTTCCAATCCCTGCCACTTTATCTTATAAAGTCCTGACAGAATTGATGCGTGAAGAAATGGGCTATGATGGACTAATCACGACAGATGCCATGAACATGAAAGCAATCTCCGACCATTTTGGTCCAGTCGACGCGGCTGTCCGCGCAGTAAAAGCAGGAACGGACATCGTCCTTATGCCGGTCGGATTAAGTGAAGTGAGACAAGGGCTTCTCGATGCGGTCGACAGCGGTGATCTGACGGTTGATCGAATCGAAGCTTCCGTTGAACGAATCCTTTCTCTTAAAATCAAACGGGGAGTCATCAAGGAAGAAACCCCGCTTCCACTGGAAGAAAAAATCGCTGAAGCAAATGAAATCGTTGGATCAGAAGAGCATAAACAAGTGGAAAAAGAAGCGGCCGAGCGCTCCATCACGCTTGTGAAAAACGAGCAGGCACTTCCGCTGAATCCTTCTGAAGATGAAAAGGTCGTTGTTATCGGAAATACGTATATCGAGGATCTTGGCGAAGCAGTAAAGGAAGAGCATAATAATACGACAGTCATCAAGGTTTCATCGAACTACCAATTAACTGAAGACCAGAAAGCGGAAATCAGGGATGCCTCAGCTGTCATCGCCGGCACTTACACTTACAATGTTTCGGGCAGATCTCCTGAAAGTGCCCAGATGCAGATGGTCAAAGCTTTACAAGACGAGACAGATGCCCCTGTAATCACTGTCGGCATCCGCAATCCATACGACATCATGGCGTATAACGAAGAAGTTGACGCTTATCTCGCTCAATACGGTTTCCGCACAGCAAGCTTTAAGGCATCAGCCGCAACGATTTTCGGAGTGAACGCACCAGGCGGAAAGCTTCCGGTATCCATTCCGGGAATCGATGAAGGTACCCTGTATGAATTCGGACATGGCTTGACGTATTAAATTTCATTAACGGGAGGGGAAGAATTTGAAAAAGTGGATGATTGCTCTGCTCACTTTGATACTTGTATTTTCCACAATGTCTGCAGGCTCCGCGCATGATAACGGCAAAGGCAACGGCCACGGTCATGGAAAAGGGAAAGGAAGACATAAAGAATTCTCACTTGGTGTTGAGCAGCTATTGAAAGAGGAAAAAGACTTGATCGAAGGGAAAAAAGTCGGCCTGATCACGAACCCTACCGGGGTGGATCAAGAGCTGAACAGCATTGTGGATACATTGCATAATGATCCGGATGTGGAATTGACGGCACTTTACGGTCCTGAACATGGTGTGCGCGGAGACGCACAGGCCGGGCAGTATGTCGATTTCTATATCGATGAACGCACAGGTCTGCCGGTATACAGCCTCTATGGCGCTACGAAGAAACCGACACCTGAAATGCTTGAAAATGTGGAAGTCCTTCTGTTTGATATCCAGGATGTGGGAACACGTTTTTACACGTATATTTACACCATGGCATACGCAATGGAAGCTGCGAAAGAAAATGATATTCCGATCATCGTGCTCGACCGTCCGAATCCGCTGAGCGGAAGTAAAGTGGAAGGTCCAGTACTTGATATGGAGTACTCTTCATTCGTCGGAAACTACAGCATCCCGCTCCGTCATGGAATGACTGTCGGGGAACTTGCAAAATTATTCAACACAGAATTTGATATAGGTGCCGACCTGACCGTTGTAGAAATGGAAGGCTGGAAACGTGATAAGTATTATGATGAAACACCACTCGAGTTCGTCATGCCGTCACCGAACATGCCGACCCTTGATACAGCATTGGTATACCCTGGTGCGGCACTCATTGAAGGAACAAATGTTTCTGAAGGGCGCGGCACAACGAAGCCGTTCGAACTGATCGGGGCACCGTTCATCAATGCAGCCGACCTTGCAGATGAACTGAATGGACTAAAGCTCGAAGGCGTCACGTTCAGGGCGGCATCCTTCACACCGGCATCATCCAAGCACGCAGGCAAACTGTCACATGGAATCCAGATCCATGTCACTGACAGAGATACATTCAAACCTGTCGAAACGGGACTGCACATCGTGAAAACGATCCATGACATGTATCCTGAAGACTTTCAGTTCCGTGCTGAAAACAGCGCAGGCATCTCATTCTTCGACAACCTCATCGGAAACGGCTGGATCCGTGAAGGAATCGAAGAGGGAAGAAGCGTAGATGAAATGATCGCCCAATGGCAGCCGGAACTAAAAGAATTCAACAAAGTCCGAAAACAATACCTGCTATACTGATCCGAACCCAAAGAAACCCAAGGCCTTAAGCCTTGGGTTCTTTTCTTTATGATCTCAATTAACAATTGAATGATGATTTTGTATTCCAACAAAACACTTACAATTTTAGCCTTTTCTTGATAGCATGGTAGTGTAAGAGAAGGGTTAAACAATAGCTAAGGAAAACAAATGCCCAACCGGCTCCAGCTGTTGATTGGAGTGGAAGGCGAAGACTCCTAACAGAAATGTGGAAGGGCTTTGCTAAGAGGCGTGTGGCATAAGACGAATCGGCCACGAAGGCGTTCTTTGCCTTCTTGGTCGGTTTGGCTTATGACTAAGCCCTGCAACTGGACATTTCCTCCCCCTGAATAAAGGGGAGGAGGCGCTCACCAACCGTCCGCCCAAAGCGAAGCCTTCCACGGAAATCAACAACTTTGTTTAAGCTGTTTAACGAAGCTTCCAACTATTAAAAACGAAAAGAGGTTATCAATCATGCTAAAGAAATTTGCAAGTGATGCATTGGGGATCAGCGACATCGGAAAAATCATCAAACGTGAAGACTTCGACAAAACACAATCAGACGATTATGTCCTAAGTGAAGACGGAGAAAAAATCCACTTCCTCATCAAGTCCAAAACCGACGAATACTGCTTCACCAACCGTGCACTCATTCATTTAGATGGTGAAAAGGCCTCAAGCAGCAAACGCAACCTTTACCGCTATGACTATTACAAACACCCGATCAGCAACGTATCCATCGAAACGGCAGGCACCATCGACCTTGACCTTGAAATCAAATTCACCATGGGCAGCCATGCCTTCTCAGTCGATATCGATAAAAAAGAAGGAGAGGCAATCGCTGATCTATACAAATCACTTCTTGCCATCTCCCACATCCAGGATGAAGGAAAGAGGATCATCGACTCTGCAGAGAAAAGTCTGTCGACGGCAAGGGAACTCATAGCCAATAATCGCTTCCATGATAATGACATATCCGACGAATTCAAACAAGCGACCAGTTTTGCATTTGAATGGTTCAATGACCATTATAATGCCAATACAAGAAAAGACTTCGGTGAGATTTTCAATAAGTATATTCAAAACTAGCCAGATAACCAGAATCGCCTGCCGTTCTTAAATGGCAGGCGATTTTCAACTGTTTAAAGCAGTACCTTATCCAATTCATACATCCGGTCATAAGCGCTTATCAGCTCTTCAGGCACCAATGTCCTGCCGTAAATCCACGCATTTTTCTCAATCAGATTCTTAAGGTCAGATTTCTCCTTATCATCACCGTACATCAAGATCCTTGTGTCATGCTTATTTTTCTTAAAGTCCAAATAATAGCCGAGCACCCGGTAAAGGACAATCTGTACAAGATTCTCCTCCGGCTCCCTGATATTCAGCTTCGCTATATATCCATTAATCTTCAAATAATTAAATCTGATTGTATTATGGGATACGTTATAACTCATCGGCACAGTGAGACTGTTGTTCGATTCATAGTTGATCTTCAAGCTGTGCTGAGATAATGTCTGCTGGATGATCTTCTCTATATTCCATATGTATAGCATTCTGTATCACTGCCCTTCAAGAACTTACTAATCAGTATAAGAACTATCGCAGGTTTGGTCAAAGATCTTACAGGGAACCGGGCAAGCTTCCAAGAAATATGCTTGTTTTGGGTAAACCTGTATCAGGGAGCGGCCGGGATGCTATAATGTGGGGACCGGGGATCGAAGAAAAGAGGCGCATGTATGGATATCCGACATTTGAAATATTTCATTGAAGTGACTCGATTTAAAAGTTTCACCAGGGCAGCGGATCACTTATTTGTGACTCAGCCCACCATAAGTAAAATGATCAGGAATCTTGAAGAAGAACTCGGGGTGGAGCTGTTCGACCGCTCTCGGAGGCAGCTTGTGCTGACCGATGCCGGAAGGGCGATCCTGCAGCAGGCACAAACGATCGACAAAGCCTTCGAAAACATACAACATGAACTCGATGACCTGATAGGGCTTCAGAGGGGTCATATCAGGATCGGGCTGCCGCCGATCATGGATGCCGGTCATTTTATCCGTGTGCTTGGGGAATTCCACAAGCTGTATCCACGCATCACGTTTCAGCTTATTGAAAATGGGACGAAAAGGATAGAAGAAGACATCATGTCAGACCAGCTGGATGTCGGGATTGCCGTCCTTCCTGTGAGTAGCGAAGATTTTCATCATTTCTCCTTCATGAAGGAAGAACTCCTGGCAGTCATTCCGCCAAGCCATAAGTTTGCCCGCAGAAAGCAGATCAAACTGGAAGAATTGGAGAAAGAATCATTCATTCTCTTTAATAAAGACTTCGCATTGAATGACCGCATCAAAGCAGCGTGTAAAGAAGCCGGGTTTATGCCGCAGGTCGTTTCCGAAAGCTCTCAGTGGGATTTTATCGGGAAGATGATCGAGGCGGAGCTGGGGATTTCCATTTTGCCTGCGAGCGTATACAGTCTTCTCAAGGAGGATCTCACCGCAATCAAAGTGGTGAAACCTATCATTGAATGGGATCTTGCAATTATATGGAGAAAAAATCAATATTTATCTTATGCAACTTCCGAGTGGCTGAAGTTCACCCAGGACAGGCTGATGGGGAGCATCTCTGATTAAAAGGGATGCTCTTTTTTAGTTTAAATAGTAAAAAAATTCATTAGGATTTTCCAAAATCATACGCTGATACCATTTGGTTGAAAGCATTCTCATTGATGATATCTATGGCACGGATAAAGAACATTCATTTCACTTATGGGACACTCAGGCGTACACTTTGGGTATCAAACGTTTGAAATACGAATTCACACAGAAGGGATTGTTCACCATGAAAGAAGCCAAGCATCCTAAAGAAAGTCTGGTCGTCAGTACGGACCAGGTCATGATCAATGATTTGAATAACTACAATACATTGTTCGGGGGGGTATTGATGAAGAAGCTTGATAATAATGCAACATTATCTGCTAGGCGCCATGCAAGGGTGAAAGAATGCGTGACGGCATCAACCGACTCCATCGATTTCCTTTATCCGATACAGCAATCCGATTCCGTATGCGTGGAGTCATATGTCTCTTACGTTGGAAATAAATCAATGGAGATTTTCTGCAAGGTGATCGCCGAAGACATGATGACCGGGGAAAGACGGATGGCCGCAACAGCTTTTCTTACCTT
Organism: Bacillus sp. BKU_1; assembly: GCA_051294195.1. GTDB lineage: Bacteria > Bacillota > Bacilli > Bacillales > Bacillaceae_B > Rossellomorea. Next base: position 2,455,816 of record CP193985.1, read on the forward strand.
TGTCGCACTTGATGAAAATAAGAAGCCGGTCAAGGTGCCTGAAATCATTCCGGAGACAGAAGAAGAAAAGTTCTTGTATGAATCAGGCAAGGAACGCGCAGAAAGAAGACGGATCCGCCGTAAGCACAGTAAAACGCTGACTGAAATCATAGGACTCGAGAAGCCTTGGAATTTGGGAGGGGAAGCTTCATGACCACTATGCTTGAAAGTTTACATGACCTGAATGATGCAAAAAAAGATGTGGAATCATTAAAGCATGAATATCCGGAATTGAACGAGCAGCTCGTCCACGTGGTGAGCCTGACGAGACAGCTTCAATTGAAATATGGATATATGGGATCATTATTGAGGGATAAGGAGCTTCCTGACTACGAGCCCCGCTTTGTCAGGGGGTCGATTCTTACCTTGTATCAGCAGGAAGTGAGGAAATTGAAGGATCATCCGCAAATCATTCAATTGAAGGAACTTATGAAGAGACACCGCAACATCAGTGATTCTAAACTGTTTTTGTTGATTCTCGGGGCTAAGCCGGAACTGCTTCAGGGGTCTACGATCATTAAATAAAAAATAATAGGGGTATAAGTACCCGGGTTATACTAAGGGACTTTAAGTATCGCTACCATATCTCCCGGATTCACCTGACAGGATGATAAAAAACAGGGAAAACCACTAAGGTTTTCCCTGTTTTTTGGTATGGAGCATAGCGGGATCGAACCGCTGACCTTTTGGCTGCCAGCCAAACGCTCTCCCAGCTGAGCTAATGCCCCATGTTTCAATATGTACCCCGCGTTAACGGTTATGAAAATAGTTTAATGTATAGGCTGTTTTGTTGTCAATAAGAATTGCAGGCAGAATTTAATTTTTTTACTTTCTTTCTTATTTAAATGGTGCATTACTATTCACCTGATTCATATCCGTATAGGAAAGCAGGCTGCGAAGATAATAAAAATTAATTCCCCCCTGCCGGTTTTCCGGCTATCTAAATGAGGTATGTTAACATGGTACGATACATAATTTTGAGAGGTGACACATGAATCAGGCTACACGAGTATTTTGGTATTCATTATTTGTTTCTTTGATCGTTGTTGTTTGGGGGTCTGTCGCCCCGAAACATTTGGAAAAAATCACAGCTGCATTCACACAGGGAATCCTGGATAAATTCGGCTGGTTTTATTTGCTTATTGTTATTGGCATTTTACTATTCTGCGTATATTTAATGTTTTCACGCTATGGGAAAATAAGACTCGGCAAGGATGGCGAAAAGCCTGAATTCAGCAACTCCTCCTGGTTTGCCATGCTGTTCAGTGCTGGAATGGGGATGGGGCTTGTCTTCTGGACGACTGCAGAACCAATCTCACATGCATTCAAAAGCAGTCCGGCAGCGGAACTGGGATCGGATGCTGCGGTAAGGGATGCACTTAAGTATTCCTTTTTCCACTGGGGTATCCATGCATGGGCGGTCTACGGCATTGTGGCACTGGTACTTGCCTACTTTAAGTTCAACCGTGGTGCAAGGGGTCTCATCAGTGCCACGCTTACTCCGTTATTCGGGGAGAAACGAATGAGGGGCCCGCTGGGACAGGCGATCGATGTCCTTGCTGTATTTGCGACTGTTGTCGGTGTTGCCGCTACCCTCGGATTCGGATCGGCACAGATAACAGGAGGACTGTCCTTTTTATTCGGCACCCCCAATAACTTCACCGTACAGCTGATTGTATTGGCTGTATCGACCATTTTATTCATCTGGTCTGCATGGTCGGGCATCGGGAAAGGGATCAAATATTTGAGTAACATCAATATGGGACTTGCCGCGTTCCTTCTGGTTTTATTATTCATCGTCGGACCAACCATGCTGATACTGAATATGTTTACGAATACACTTGGAAATTATGCTGCGGATTTCTTTAAAATGAGCCTGCGCATCGCTCCGATGGACGCCGAGGGCAGGACCTGGATCAATGGCTGGACCATTTTTTACTGGGCCTGGTGGATCTCCTGGGCGCCATTTGTCGGGATATTCATTGCGAGGATCTCAAGGGGACGGACAATCAAGGAATTTTTATTCGGTGTTCTTTTGCTTCCTTCCCTTGTATGCTTCATCTTCTTCTCTGTATTCGGGGTCTCAGCCCTGCGTCTCGAGAATCTTGGGATAGCGGCCATTTCCAAGTTTAGTCTTGAGACCTCGACATTCGGAACGCTTGCTGAATATCCGCTCGGAACTTTCATGTCCATCATTACGATTTTTGTAATCGCGATTTTCTTTATCACTTCCGCGGATTCCGCAACTTTTGTATTGGGGATGCTCAGTACGGACGGCCGGTTGGATCCTGGGAATCAGGTCAAGATTTCATGGGGATTGATTCAATCGATGATGGCGGCCGCCGTCGTTTATTTCGGGGGTACCCAGGGACTGCAGAATATGCTGATCATCGCTGCTCTTCCGTTTGCTCTGGTCATCATCCTGATGGGAGTCTCTTTTTACAAAGATATACGATCGGAGTTAAGATCCACGTCACATGACCAAAAACATCATAATCTAAAAAAAGGCAGCTGATCTCAGCTGTCTTTTTTGGAGGCGGGATATTGTTCACAAAGATTTCCTTTTATTAAAAATCTTTTTGATGTTATAGTAGGGAAATATATTTTCTTCTATAGAAAGGGTTTCTATTAATGAATTATAAAATGATCGTTCTTGATTTAGATGATACATTGCTCCGGGATGACCAGACGATTTCCGGACGAACCAAAAAAGCACTGATGAAAGCTCAGGAGAACGGTGTAAAGGTGGTCCTGGCATCCGGCAGGCCGACTTATGGGATGCGCCGGGTGGCGGAAGAACTGAAACTGAATAAGTTTGGAAGCTATATTTTGTCGTTTAACGGATCCGTCATCATCAATTGCAGTACGGATGATGAAATTTACAGCCGTTCATTATCAGCTGAAACAGCGCATCGATTATATGATTTAAGCAAACGTGAAGGTGTCGGGATCCTGACGTATTCTGATGAGGCGATCCTTGTAGAAGAACCGAATGAATTTGCAGAGGTCGAAAGCAGACTGACAGGGCTGCCGGTTCAGTTGGTACCGGACTTGAAAGAAGCGATAAAAGGACCGGTCGTCAAGGCTCTTATGCTGAAAGAAGCCGAAAGACTGGTGGAAGTGGAGAAGAAGCTGCAGGAGGAATTGGACGGCGAACTGTGCGTGATGCGCTCTAAACCATTCTTTCTCGAGTTTACGCAGCTTGGAGTGACAAAAGGAGCGAGCCTGGATTATCTGATCAAACCGCTGGGTATCAGCAGGGAAGATGTCATAGCCATAGGCGACAGCTACAATGATCTGGCCATGATTGAATTTGCCGGTCTCGGTGTTGCAATGGGCAATGCACCTGAAGATATAAAGAAGAAAGCAGATCATGTCACGTCTTCTAATATGGAAGACGGCGTGGCTGAAGTTGTGGAACAATTTGTACTCAAGACAGTAACTCCTGTGTAAAGGTTTCAACCTTTCACTGTAAAAAGTTTTACATTTGGTTAATTTTACATTTACATTCCAGGTTTACGGTCGGTATAGTTGCGGGAAAGAGATAAAGGATAAAAACAACGGGAATATCTTTTTGTATTTATTTACAATTTATGCAGCTGCAGCCACGTATCTAAATTGTATTTCATTTCGAAAGTAACGTAACAACCCTTATCCTTATCGTATTCCTCTACAGAAGCCAATCAGTTTTGTCGAATCACGGTGAAATCTTTTTGTTACGATTCACAACAAAATGTTATACAGCTGAAATTAATTTCTGTTATAATACTTTCTGTTGACTCAATCTGATTTACAAAAACTACAAAATAACTTTACTAAAAATTAATATTAAAGGTGATGAAGTATGAACTTCTTTAAGAACCGTTTCAATGACATGCGCAGTGAGATGCGTGCTGGGAAGTTGACTTTCTTCTTTACAGTAGTCATTTTATTCTGGTTAAAAACGTACGCTGTCTATCTGGCGGAATTCAATCTGGGCATTCAAAATGCCATGCAGCAATTTTTGTTATTCTTCAATCCGCTGAGTTCAGCACTGTTCTTTTTTGCAATTGCTCTTTTCTGGAAAGGCAGAGGACGATACATTGCATTTATCGTCATTAATTTATTGATGTCTTTCATTCTATATGCAAACGTCGTGTACTACCGTTTCTTTAATGATTTCATTACAGTACCGGTGCTTTTGCAGGCGAAAACGAATAACGGACTGGGCGGCAGTGCACTTGAGCTGATCAATCCTGTTGATATCCTTTACTTCCTTGATCTGTTCATCATCATTGGACTTGTAATCGCAAAGAAAGTGAAGCCTCAGGAAAAACTTCGCTTCCGTGCGGTGTTTGCAGTCATGACATCAGCGGTTCTGGTTTTCTTATTGAACCTTGGTCTTGCGAATATCGACCGCCCGGAGTTGTTGACACGAAGCTTTGACCGTAACTACCTTGTGAAATATCTGGGGACGACAAACTTTACGATCTATGATGTCGTACAGAACTCCAAGACACACGCTAAGCGTGCCATGGCTGACAGCAATGAAGTTTCAGAAGTGGAAAATTTCGTAAAAGCAAATAAAGTCGCTCCTGACCCTGAGGCGTATGGGAAAGCTGAGGGGAAAAATGTTATCTATATCTCAATGGAATCCCTGCAGTCATTCATGATCGGAAGAGAGTTGAATGGCGAAGAGGTTACACCATTCCTGAACTCGTTGGTTGAAGATCAAGATGCCATGTATTTTGATAATTTCTTCCACCAAACAGGACAGGGGAAAACATCCGATGCGGAGTTTATCCTGGAAAACTCATTATATCCACTTCCTCAGGGAGCAGTGTTCATGACACACGCAAACAACACGTATCAGTCTGCACCTGCTTTATTAAAGGAGAAAGGATACACTTCAGCGACGTTCCACGGTAACTACAAGACGTTCTGGAATCGTTCAGAGATGTATCGCTCTATGGGATATGATAAATTCTTTGATGCAACGTACTATGATATGAGTAATCCGGAAGAACAGCTTCCTTACGGTCTAAAGGACGGACCGTTTTTCAAGGAATCAATGCCTATGCTGGAAAGTCTGAAACAGCCGTTCTATGCCAAGTTTATTTCTTTATCCAACCATTTTCCATTCGACCGTCATGAAGAAGATGCGAACTTTGGAACAGCTGACACAAGTGATGGTGTAGTGAACCGTTATTTCCAAACTGCCCACTACATGGATAAACAGTTGGAGAACTTTGTGAACGACTTGAAAGAAAAAGGTCTTTATGACAATACGATGATTGTCCTGTATGGAGACCATTATGGTATTTCTGATAACCATAATAAAGCGATGTCTGATATCCTTGGAAAAGAAGTCGGAGCTTATGAAAGTGCCCAGCTTCAGCGTGTACCATTATTCATTCTGAACTCTGGTGCTAAAGGTGGAGTCAACCATACGTACGGAGGCCAGATTGATATTCGTCCTACGGTTATGCACCTTCTTGGAGTTGACACGAAAGACTATCTAAGCTTTGGTCAGGATCTGCTTTCTAAAGAACGCAAGCAGATTGTTCCTTTCCGAAACGGTGATGTCATTACCGATAAGTATTCAAACATTAAAGGTGTCTGCTATGACAACGAAACGGGCAAGCCGGTAGAAGAAGGTAATGAAGAAGCCCAAAAGGCTTGTGAAGACATGAGTAAAGATGCTCAGAAGCGTCTTGAGCTTTCAGACAAAGTAATCTATGAAGATTTACTGCGCTTCTATGAGCCGGAAGGATATACGCCAATAGATCGTAAAGATTATCAGTATGTCAATCCGAATCCAAAAAGCTCAGAAAATCCTGAAGCCCAGCAGCATGAGGAAAATCACGAATAATATTTTGAAGAAAAGCCAGTTCCGGTATATTCCGGAGCTGGCTTTTTTATTGGTATTGGAATTGGATGCTGGTCCGTCGCTAGGAGGGACAGTCTATAGTCTGTCGTGATTGTTTTTGACGGTTTAATGATTGTTTTTGACTGTAAATGATAGAAAATGATTGATTTCTGAAAACGTTCTCATTATAATGAAGGTAACAAAGAGTTGCAGGAGGAGTTTATGCTTACTGAAGAAAGACACCGAATCATTTTAGATTTGCTGAAAGATAAGGAAACTGTCAAGATTCAGGAAATAGCAGAATTGACAGAAGCGTCTGATTCAACGATCCGGCGGGATCTGACCCTGCTTGAACAAGAAAAGTATTTAAAAAGGATTCACGGGGGAGCGGCGCGGCTGCAAGGAAAGCTGAAAGAATTGACGGTTTCAGAGAAAACGTCCAAAAGCCTTCAAGAAAAAAGCGTGATCGGACGTTTTGCTGCAGGTCTTGTTGAAGAAGGAGACTGCATATATCTGGATGCGGGAACCACTACACTAGGTATGATCGAGTTTCTTCCTGAAATTAATATCGTGATTGTGACAAACGGGTTGACGCACGTGGATGCCCTGCTCCAAAAAGGATTCAAGACGTATCTCACCGGAGGGAACGTGAAGCCGACAACGAAAGCGATGATAGGCAGCAGCGCCATTGAATCTCTCCAAAAATATCGTTTTGATAAAGCGTTCCTTGGAACAAATGGGGTCCACCCGCAATACGGATTCACCACACCCGACCCTGAAGAAGCACAAGTGAAGAAGACGTCCATAGAACTTTCGAGAGAAGCGTTTGTTCTCGCCGACGATTCGAAATTCGGTGAGATTGCGTTCAGCAAAATAGCTGATTTAAAAGACGCGGTTATCATCACGAATCGCAGCGGGGATGAACCTGACCCGGCATATATTGAAAAAACTACAGTAAAGGTTGTGACAGCATGATATACACCTTAACCCTGAATCCCTCAGTTGATTATATTATGGAGCTTGATCATTTTACGCAGGGAGGATTGAACCGGTCGTTGAAAGAAAATGCTCTGCCCGGCGGAAAGGGAATCAATGTCTCACGCGTCCTTCATGTCCTGGATGTGAAAAGTACTGCGTTAGGTTTCGCAGGGGGCTTCACCGGTGAATTCATCAAGCGATTTTTGAAAGATGAGCAGATTGAATCTGAATTTGTGGAAGTAGATGAAATATCCAGAATCAACGTCAAGGTGAAGGCGGACGATGAAACAGAAATAAACGGAAACGGGCCGTCCATCACGAAGGAACAGATGAATATTCTGCTTAATCAAATTTCTGCGTTATCAAAGAATGATACTCTTGTACTTGCCGGCAGTATACCTGCTTCCGTCCCTGAATCCTTCTATCAGGAAGCAGCTATTCTCTGTGAGAAGCAGGGAACGAGGATTGTCATTGACGCTGAAAAGAAATTGATTGAACCGGTTCTTTCCTTGAAGCCTTTTTTAATCAAACCGAACCATCATGAGCTGGGGGAAATATTCGGTGTGAAAATCAAGTCAATCGAAGATGCAATCCATTATGGGAAAAAACTGAAAGAAAAAGGTCCCGAAAACGTGATTGTATCCATGGCGGAGAAAGGTGCTCTCCTGTTAACGGGGGATGATGTGTATCAAGCGTCCGCGCCTGTTGGTGAGCTGAAAAGTTCAGTAGGTGCGGGAGATTCAAACGTGGCCGGGTTCCTTGCAGGACTTTCAAAGGGGAGCAGCATGGAAGATTCATTCCGACTGGGTACTGCCGCCGGATCGGCGACGGCATTTTCAATCGGACTTTGCGATGAAGCTAAAGTAAACAACTTATATAAACAAATTGAAATCAGTAAAAGATAAAAAGGAGGAAGTACAATGCGTATAACAGAGCTTTTAAGAAAAGAGACCATCGTATTGAATCTGCAGGCATCCTCAAAAGCATCGGTCATTGATGAGCTTGTTTCCGTCCTCGATAAAGGCGGAAAACTTCAGGATGCGGAAGAATTCAAAAAAGCGATTCTCAATCGCGAGTCACAGAGTACGACAGGCATCGGTGAAGGGATTGCCATCCCCCATGCAAAAACATCGGCCGTAAAGTCACCTGCGATTGCATTCGGAAAATCGGAAGGCGGAATCGATTATGAATCCCTGGACGGAGCTCCAGCACATCTATTCTTCATGATTGCGGCAACAGAAGGGGCAAATCAAACACACTTGGAGGCGCTCAGCCGCCTGTCTTCCATATTGATGGATGCGAGTGTCCGTAAAGAATTGGTGGATGCATCCACGGAGGAGGAAGTTTTAGAGATTATTAATCTTCACGATAAAGAAGAAGAGCCGGCTTCCGAAGAGTCTTCCGAGAGTGAAGGGAAAGTGCTCGCTGTGACTGCCTGCCCTACAGGGATTGCGCATACTTACATGGCTGCCGATGCGCTGAAAGCGAAGGCAAAAGAACTCGGGATTGGTCTGAAGGTTGAGACGAATGGTTCCGGAGGAGCTAAGAATGTGCTGACTGCGGACGAAATTGAAAGCGCTCCAGCCATCATTGTCGCTGCCGATACAAAAGTGGAGATGAACCGTTTTAAAGGGAAGCCTGTCATCGAAGTCCCGGTGGCAGAAGCGATCAGAAAGCCGCAGGGACTTCTTGAAAAAGCAGTCAAAAAGGATGCTCCCGTGTACAATGGAAGTAAGGGATCTGAAGATAAAGAGGAACAGGGAGAAGAGAAAAAGCAGCGAACAGGCTTTTACAAGCATTTGATGAACGGTGTATCAAATATGCTTCCGTTTGTTGTCGGCGGAGGGATACTGATCGCCATTTCCTTCCTTTTTGGGATTCAATCTGCGAATCCGGACTCTCCGGAGTACAATGAATTTGCAGCCATTTTAAATAAAATAGGTGGAGAGAATGCATTTTACCTGATGGTTCCGGTTCTCGCCGGATTCATTGCGATGAGCATAGCAGACCGTCCCGGATTTGCCCCGGGTATGGTCGGAGGTCTGATTGCTGCAACTGGCCAGAGTGGATTTCTCGGAGGAATCATTGCCGGTTTCCTTGCAGGTTATGTTGTCGTTGGAATCAAGCGTTTAACGAAAAACTTCCCAGCCGCGCTTGAAGGTATCAAACCCGTTTTGATTTATCCATTGTTGGGGATTTTCATTACCGGCTTCATCATGCTCCAGTTCCTTGTTGAGCCGCTGAGTACGGTGAATAGCGGGATCCAAAATTGGCTGGACGGACTGGGCACAGGAAACCTGGTGTTACTTGGCTTGATTCTTGGCGGGATGATGGCGGTTGATATGGGCGGACCAATCAACAAGGCCGCATTCACATTCGGGATCGCGATGATCGAAGGAGGAAATCTTGCACCACATGCAGCGATTATGGCAGGTGGTATGGTTCCTCCGTTTGGATTGGCGCTTGCGACTACATTCTTTAAAAGCAAATTTAAAGATAATGAAAGAAAAGCGGGAATTGCCGCCTACTTCATGGGAGCATCCTTTATCACGGAAGGGGCGATCCCGTTTGCGGCGGCAGATCCTTTCCGGGTCATCCCGTCGATTGTGACTGGTTCAGCGGTTGCCGGTGCCCTGACAATGGCGTTTGGCATCGGACTTCCTGCCCCGCACGGAGGACTATTTGTCTTCCCGGTGGTCGAAGGTAATCCGTTCCTCTATCTGGTGGCGGTGCTGATCGGCTCTGTCATTACAGCCTTGATGGTTGGTTTCTTGAAGAAGCCTGTAAAATAATATGAACACGTGCCAGGTGACGTTTGTCGCCTGGTTTTTGTTTTTACATTGAAAGACAATTCAGCGCGGCATTCAAAATGATGGGTTTTAAAAATGGCGTTTCAGGTTAAAAGTATACGTAATAGAAGAAAGTGAAGAGGAGACGCTTATGGACTTTTTCGAATGGGTGCCGGAACTTCCGGATGAGTATGAAACTTCCCTGATCCGCATCATGCTGATTGTGATTTTGAGTGGTCTGATCGGGATTGAAAGAGAATCAAAAAACCACCCGGCCGGACTGCGGACACATATCCTTGTGGGTGTAGGGTCTTGTTTATTGATGCTGGTTTCTTTATATGGATTTGAACCTTTCCTGGAGGAGCACCCGGAGCTGGTGGGGTTCGATCCAAGCCGGATCCCGTCCTATGTCATCTCAGGCATTGGTTTCCTCGGCGCAGGAACGATCATGGTTCATGGAGGCGTGACAGTCAGGGGACTGACCACCGCGGCGAGCATCTGGGTAGTGGCGGGCCTGGGACTGGTTGTAGGGATCGGTATGTATTATGAAGCGATATTTACGACTTTAATCATCGTCATGACCTTATTTTTCTTAAATAAATTTGAAATGTTTTATAAAGAAAGAGTCAGGCATAAGAAACTCCTGCTTTTAAGCCTCGTTGTAAAAAAAGGTGAAGGGAATATCAGTGCCATCAATGAGGCGATTACAAGTCACGGCATCGAAATCACACAATATCAGATCGAGGACGATGATGATCTTAAAGGAATTGACAGTTTTAAATATTCCCTGCTCATCCTCACCCCTGATAGCGTAAACTTCAATGGAGTGCTTGAAGTGGTACAAGAACTGACATGCATTGAAAAGATCCAGCTTCATAAAAAATGACCCCCGGTTGTGTACAGGGGGTCATTTTTTATTTACAGACTTTCAATCTCAACATCCTTGATCCCTTCAATCTCTGATATCCTGTAATAAATATCCGTTGTCTTCTTTCTGAAATCAACAATGATTTTCAGCTCAAGCAGATGCAAATTATTCTTCAAATCTTTAATGCGGATGTTTTCAATAGCAATATCCTCTTGTTTGATTTGATCGATGATTGCCCGTATCTCCTGCTTTTCCTTGATTGTAGCCCGAAGGAATAATTCCTTTTCACGCAGTCGTTTCGGTCCTATGAACGTAATGATCGTAGGAACGACCTCCACGGAAACGATGATCAGGATGACCCCTGCAGTTGCTTCCATATAGAAGCCGGCCCCCACCGCAATTCCGATGCCCGCCGCCCCCCAGATCATCGCGGCTGTTGTAAGCCCGGATATACTGTCATTTCCCTTCCGCAGGATGACCCCTGCGCCAAGAAAACCGATACCTGATACAATCTGCGCTGCAAGCCGCAGCGGATCCATGGTAATGTTCACTTTTTCCGAGCCTTCCGAAATATAAGCAGATTCTATGGATACGACTGTTAACAGGCAGCTTACAATACAAATGACAAGTGAAGTTTTAAGACCGACAGGCTTCCTTTTTAATTCCCTTTCCAGCCCGATGATCAACCCAAGTACAGCAGAGATTCCAAGCTTCAAATAAAGTGCCGTGTCTATGAATTGCACTTGACCCCCTCCGTCTCCCTTTCAACAATTATAAAAAATGATGAATTGGATATAGTATTCTTTCTCTTAATTTATTAAAATGGGAACAATTGAACATGAAGCTGCACGCCTATTATTACATTCAGAAAGCACGGGGGTGTTTCTATGTCAGATACAAAAGTAAATCCTTATCTTATACTTGCAATCGGGGTGATTTCCGTATCATCCTCAGCCATCTTAGTGAAGGTATCAAGTGCTCCTTCCGGGATTCTGGCATTTTACAGGCTCTTCTTCACAATTTTATTAATGTCCCCGGTATTTTTCTTAAAATATGTGAGGGAACTCAAACTTATTACTTTGAGAGATTGGGCATTTTCAATCGTCGCCGGTATTTTTCTGGCATTTCATTTTATTCTTTGGTTTGAGTCTCTGAACTACACTTCGGTTGCCAGTTCAACTGTACTTGTTACCCTTCAGCCGCTGTTCGCATTTATAGGTGCGTATCTATTCTTTCAGGAAAAGCTGACCGGAAAAGCAGTCATTAGTGCACTCCTGGCCGTGGCAGGAAGCTTCATCATCAGCTGGGGGGATTTCAGGATCAGCGGGGAAGCGCTGTGGGGGGATATTTTAGCCTTGATTGCCTGCGCTTTGGTGACAGGCTATCTCCTTTTCGGGCAGACCATCCGTAAAAGGCTTTCGCTGATGACCTATACGTACCTGGTCTATACAATAAGTGCCATTGTTCTTTTATTTTATGCTCTGAGCCGTGGTGAGAGTCTCGGACCTTATCCCGGAGAAGACTGGTTCTACTTCCTGCTCCTGGCTATTGTCCCGACGCTTCTTGGTCATACCCTCTTTAATTGGTCACTGAAGTGGTTAAGCACGTCGACGATATCGATGGCGATTTTGTTCGAACCCATCGGGGCCTCTTTACTAGCCTATTGGCTGTTGGCCGAAAAAATACTTCTTACCCAGGTAGTGGGCGGTTTGATCATCATTCTTGGTGTAACGCTTTTTCTAATAGAAGAAAGAAGGGTGAAGAAAATGGTTCAACAAGTGAATGAGGTGAAAAATAATGAAGAAGTACCAAATTAGAAAAGCAGTACCTGCGGATGCAGAAGGAATTGCCAATGTTCATATTAACAGCTGGAAAACGACGTACAAAGGAATTGTGTCAGACGATTACCTTGATACACTAAATGTGGAGGAAAGAAGGGAGAGGTGGGAAGGTATTCTTGCCGGCTCTCACCAAACCTATGTATCCGCTCTTCCTACGGGGAGGATTGCCGGTTTCGTTTCCATAGGAAGGGAACGTGACAAACAGTATGATGGTGAACTTTATGCCATCTATTTATTAAAAGAAAACCAGCGGAGTGGAATCGGAAGCGGACTGTTCCGCTTTGCAATGACGGAGTTAAAAGCACAGGGCCATTCCAATATGCTGGTCTGGGTGTTGAAAGAAAATCCCTCCAGGCATTTCTATTACTCATTCTGTCCTGAGATCGTCAAAGAGCAAAAGATATCAATCGGCGGAAAGGAATATGATGAAGAAGGCTTGTTGTTTGTATTATAGACCGGGATGAAGGGTAAAGAAAAAGACGCAATTTGATTTGCGTCTTTTTTTGCGGCTGATCCTATTTGGATTATGAGAACGTGTAAGTAAAACATGAAAAAACAAATGCCATGACGACTGATAAAATAAAAGTCATACCTCTGACTGGTTTTGTACTTTCACAGATTTTCAGTCCGGCTGCATATGAGTATGCAAATAGGTAAATGGCCATAAAGTAAGATAGGTACTGGGCTGCATCCATAACTGTCATTAACTGAAACTCCTTTCAAGGAAAGTCTAGTTTCAAATATATGAAGCTTGTCCAAAAGGAAGAACAAGAAAAAAATGGACACGGAATAATTTTTTTGTAAAAATATATTGCAATAACTTTGAGGGCGTGATATATTAATAAACGTCGCTGATACAGCAACAACATTTCAGGAAAAAGAAATTAAAAAAGTTGTTGACGCGAACGAATGATATATGTTACATTTATAAAGTCGCTTCAAACGAAGTGAGAGCACACCGGAATCCAAATAATTGCGCCAATTTCAAGATAATTGCGCCAGTATAGAATTTATTGCGCCGGATTTCTGGGAATTGCGCCAGTTGTCGAAAGGCATCATGGTCACCGTCTTCTGCAAACAGGACTCCCACATCGTGAAATTCCAGCTTTCTTACTATTAGTTATAAGCACTGTCTTACTAGTCTTTATTCAGAGAAAAGAGAATTAGAAAGGTGGAAATAAGAATGTTATTTTGGATTCTCATAACTCTGTTTTTAATTGGGATGATGCTTTTATTAATTGGATTTTACGCAAAAATTAATTGGTTGATAATCGCATCCGTTTTCCCCCTTGCCTTAACCCTGTCAGGAGCATTGAATCTTTTTTTCTCTTGGCTCAAGTCGATTTGATATAATAAAAGTACATTATATTCAGTGAAAGGAGCCCGGCAAACTATGATCATCCGCCCAACCCATGACTCCTTCATCATGATCAAACAACACGACCACGCCTTCCTGTCCGGTGAAATCGTCAAAAATTTCAACAATAGTCTCCTGAAATCAGACCAGCACTTTGAAGAAATGACGTATGCCGCTTATCAGCACGACCGCAGCTGGATCGGACTGGATGAAACGCCGATCTGGAATGACGGGGACGATATTCCCTACACTTTTTCAGACTATCCGTTACTGCCAAAAATGGCCTTCTACAGAATCGGCCTTGATGAAATCGAGAGGGTGAGTCCCTACGCCGCCCTCCTTTGCAGCATGCATTTTTACTCTTTTTTCACAAAATCGAAAAAGCCTGACTGCATTGCTTTCATGAACGAGGAGACAAAACGTCAGGAAAGACTGAAGAAGCTCTTCCCGAGACTCGATGAAGAACTCCTCCATCAGCACTTCCTGCTACTTCAATTCTCAGATGACCTGTCACTGTATATGTGCCTGAACGAACCCGGCGTCACAAAAAAAGAGGAGCACCCATGGTTCAAGGAAGGTTTCAAGAATACGGAATTGTTCAATGAAGGGAAACAGCGTCTCCATGGGGCGTGGCTCAACGACAAAGAAATCCGCGTCGAGCCATTCCCGTTCAAAACCGGGTTTTCGGTCACATTACAATATAAGAATGTCCCCAATACCGCCATCGATGAAAAAGGAATCGCCGATGCCTATGAAACTGCAGAAATGAAAAAAAAGAAGGTTTGGATTCGCCAATAAAAAACTTCCCAAACCAAAAAGCTCTCCCATCATTAATGGGAGAGCTTTTCCAATCCATCACCCGATCTCAAATTGTTTTGAATATAGAGTTGAGTAATGGCCGCCGCTTCCAAGCAGGGATTGGTGATCACCCTCCTCAACAATGCCGTCTCTGGATAAAACCAGAATCCTCCCGGCATTCCGTATCGTCGACAGGCGGTGGGCGATGACCAATGTCGTCCTGCCTTTCGCCAATGATTCAAGCGAGTTCTTCACAATGCTTTCGCTTTCGTTATCGAGGGCACTCGTGGCTTCGTCAAGGATGAGAATCGGCGGGTTTTTCAAAAATACCCTGGCAATGCTCAGCCGCTGTTTCTGCCCTCCGGAGAGCCTGATTCCGCGCTGGCCGATTTCGGAATGGTAGCCGCCAGGCATTTTCATGATGAACTCATGGGCATTTGCCTTCTTTGCGGCCTCCACCACCTCGGAATCACTCGCATCGGGTCTCCCATAACGGATGTTCTCCATGACCGTCCCCTGAAACAGATACACATCCTGCTGAACGGTTCCGATGCTTTTTCTTAAGAACGATAGGTCCAGGTCCTTATTGTTCACTCCATCGATATGGATTGCCCCTTCATCCACGTCATAAAAACGGGGGATCAGGGCGCTCAACGTGGTCTTCCCAACACCTGAAGAACCAACGATCGCTGCGTATTCACCAGGATGAATAACAAAAGAAAGCTGATTTAAGACCGGTTCCTGGTCCTGCTCATAGCGAAAGGTGACATTCTTGAACTCAATGTGTCCGTTAACCCTTTCAATTTCCTTAGCTCCCGCTCCATTCTCGATTTCGGGATTTAGGTTCATGATTTCCATGAATCGTTGAAACCCTGTGACTCCTTCCTGAAATTGAGTACTCATATGAGTAAGCCGCTGGATCGGTTCCACCATGAACCCGATGTACAACAAGAAGGTGATCAGGTCAGGCAGGCCGATGGAAGCGTCGAGGATTTGAACCGCACCGTAAATGACGACTGTGATCGTGATCATCTGGATGAGCGCTTCCGTTCCGTTATAGAAATATGCCTCTGCTTGATATGTTCCTTTCCTGCTTTTCAAAAAGCGCAGATTCTGAGTGTGAAACTTGTCGATTTCCATCGCCTCATTTCCAAACGACTGCACAACCCGAATGCCGGACAGGCTGTCCTCCACCTGGGCATTGATATCACCGATCCGCTGCTTATTATCAGTTAAAGAACGGTTCAGACTCTTATTGAAATGAAGGGATACGAACGCAAGGACCGGAAAAAAACAAAATACGGCTGCCGTCAAGGGAGCATTGATGGTAAACAAAATGATGAAGGCCCCTATGAATCTGGTCAGATACTTCACGTAATCTTCAGGGCCATGATGATAAAGCTCGGAAACAAGGAGCAGATCATTGGTGATCCTCGTCATCAGCTGTCCGGTATGCTGTTTATCAAAAAAGCGGAAGGAGAGTTTCTGCATATGCGAGAATAATTCACGGCGCATATCTGTTTCCATCCTTGCCCCGATTTCATGCCCTTTATAATCAACAATATAGTTTCCGATATTTTGGATGATGACCAGCAGGAACATCCATGAACCAACCAGCAGCACTTCTTTCAGGGAGGCAGAGGCACCTCCCTCCAGTAAATCCTTCGTCACATACCGGACAAGCAAGGGAAAAATGAGCGTCAAAGAAGACGTGAGCAATGCACATACCAGCACGAAGAAAAACATCGGCAGGTACGGCCTGTAATAGGAAAGAAACTTTCTAACTGGAAATTTCATAATTTACCCCTTTATAGTGTTATTTTTCAACACATAAAAGGGGGCCGCCGTCAGGTTACAAAGGCATTCCACCCTTATATGTGCAAACGTGTAATACGGCAGTTTTTCTCATTTAAACAGCCTCCTTTTTATTCGTTACATTCATTTTACCTGCTCTATGAAGGAATTAACAGACTGAATATTAAGATAATTAACACAAAAAAGCCCCGTCTCTCTCCTCTACAAGGACGGGACTTCTATCTTTCTACGAAAACTTGACAGCACTCACATTCACCGTTTCTTTTCCTTTGACCCGCTTCAGCGACGCTACAATTAAAAAACTCACAATCACCAATAGCAGCCATGAACTAACCTTCCCAAGATGGACAAGGCTCCATGCGTCTGACTGATTCGGGTATTCCCACGCTCCGAAGAACGTGGCGATGTTCTCCGCAATCCAGATGAAAAATCCGATGAGGACGAACGACAGCGCGATCGGCATACGGTATTTCCTGCCTCCGACCTCATACAGGACCCGTGACTTCCAAAACACGATGATGACAAGGGCGGACAGCCACCAGCGTATATCCATCCAGAAGTGATGGGTGAAAAAGTTCAAGTAAATCGCGGCGGCAAGGGCCACAACCGCCCAGAACGGCGGCCACTTCACAAGCTCCACCTTCAGCCGCCTCCACGCCTGACAGAGATAGCTCGCCACACTGGCATACATGAACCCGCTGTACAATGGCACCCCGAAAACCTTCGAATAGCCTTCCTCCGGATATGCCCACGAACCCATATGTACCTTAAACAGCTCAAGTGCCAGGCCGATGAGGTGAAACAGGGTGATGACCTTCAGTTCATCCCGTGTCTCAAGCCCCGACCTCAGCATCCCCCATTGCATCACGAGGCAGATGATCAGAAGCCAGTCATACCTCGGAAGAAAAGGCAGCGGAATCACCTTTGTCAGTGCAAGCGAGGCAAAAATGACGACAGGAAACAAACAGGACAGCGCCTGCTCCCGGCCAAACCTGACGAGTTGTTTGAATGCTCTCATGATTTATGCCTCCTTGCTTTTTTAAGAGGAGGAGCAGCCGGCAGCATCACTCCTCCGTCTCCCCATCATCCCGATATTCCAAGAGATCCCCCGGCTGGCAGTCCAGCGCCTTGCAGATCGCCTCAAGCGTCGATAACCTGACCGCTTTTGCCTTGCCATTTTTCAAAATCGACAGATTGGCCATCGTGATCCCGACCCGTTCCGACAGTTCGGTCACACTCATTTTCCGTTTCGCCAGCATTACGTCTATATTGATAATAATCGCCATGTCATTCACCTCAGACCGTTAAATCATTTTCTGATTTTATTTCAATGGCATTCTTCAGCAGCTTCTTAAGTACAGCTGCAAATACCGCAATGACCATGCATCCGAAGACGATGATCAGACCAATCAGGATCATGCCCGGCGCGTCTTCCTTTTCTGCCATCTGATAGATGATCGGCATGAACAGCACGTAAAAGGCACCGATCGTGACGGCACAGTTTCTGATCACCTTCAACGACCCTACCGACAAATTCGAAAAAGCTTCATCCCTGTCAATATAGCCGAGCAGTTTGAACGTCTGATACAACGCTGCAAAAAATACAATTGCGGTGATATACAACCCGATCAGGAAGGGATATTGCAAATAATCCAGCGAAGGATTCAGTTCTGCGAAATATCCGGCAATCTCCGGCAGCACGAACAGGCACAAAGCCAGTACCGGGAGTCCCATAAAGAATAAAACGACTTTCAAAAACAGCGTTTCCCGTTTCATAAAAAACACCTCACTCATTCATTTCATATTGAATTTACCACATTGTTTATCGAATTACAATAAATAATTATTGATTCACTTAATTCCTTTGGCGAAAAATAATTTTTTCCCAAAAATAAAAAAGCATTTCCCTATACGGAAAATGCTAAAGCTTTAAATGTTATTCTTTAGAAACACTTTTAAGTTCTATATCCCAATTCAGTATGTATATCCCTCTCCGTCATCTTCAAGGCATCCTCATACGTCCTGATCCCTGCAGAAGCCCAGAGATGGTACAGCCTCTTCAAGTCATTCCTGTTATATACCTGTCCGGAAAACTCACTGTAAAAGTAAACCAGAAGGACATTCACCACTTCCACCGGAAGCAGATTCATACTTTTTATCGATTCGATCGAGATCTTTTCAAGACCCCGCAGATTACTGTTTACAATGGATTGCGTCATTTGGAAAGGATCCGCGCTGTAAATCAAATCTTTATCTTCTTCGCTTAAATTTTTCAAATTCATTTGAAAACCCCCTTTCCAAAGCTTGTTCCAATTATAATGGTAAAAGAAGGCAGTTACAAGGTCAAATGTGCTTATTTAATAAAAACTTAATATACAACTGCTTCCCCCTCAACTGAAGCAGGGTACAAGCATCAATCATCAAGCCCTCAGTCTTTCCTCTTCAACTACAGACCCGCGCTTATATTCCTTCGGCTTCTCCAATTTATACAGCAGCACGCCCCCGATCAAAAGGCCGATCCCGGCGAGTTTCTCCCAGGAAAGGGAACTTGCCTCAAAGCCGAACCAGCCGCCTGTGTTGATGATGAATGCAATCACAATCTGCGAGATCAGAGCGATTGAGATTGCGTATGCAGGACCGATCAGCGTCACGCCCCTCATCAGGAAGAAAACGATCCCGACACCGAACACCCCGCTGAATAAATAAATGGGATTCACATCCCCGAATTCAAAAAGGCTCCGCTGCTCCACTCCGTAAAAAACGGGCAGTGAACAGACGAGTCCGAGTCCAAGCACAAGGGTAGTGGTCGCCCACGGTCCCGTTTTTTCGCTGACCCGTGCATTGAATACATTTTGCAGGCTGATGAGGATACCCGCGATTACAGCTAAACCTGCGCCAAACATTGCACCACCTCCTTACTCATAGATGTTTCCTTTTGCCAGGATACTGAGTCTTTTCAAGTTTTTTATTTTAATCGAGCCATTCTCACGCCCGATGATATCGTCCGCAGCCATTTTCTTCAACACCCGGTTCAGATGACGGTAGCTGGTCCCGATCCATTCGGCCAGTTCCGTCAGATTGGCTGTCTTCATCTCCCCGTGAAACACGGTTCCCTCCCCGACTTCCGAAATCGACAAGAGATAGCTCGCCAGCCGCACTTCAACCGGATACAGCATATGCATGCTCGTTGCATGCATTTCCGTGTAAAACTTATGGGCCATCGTGTCAAAGAGAAACCGGATGACAGCAGGATGCTCCCCTTCGAGCCGTTCCAAATCCTTGAAGGGGAGGGCGAGGAATTCTCCGTCCGTCACGGCTTCGACCGAGTTGATGACCGCACTTCCCCGGGAGTATTCCACATCCCCGATCAATGCCGGGGGACGCTTGAACCGGTTGATGAGCAGCTTCCCTTCCGGTGTGTGGGTGAAGATTTTGATTTTCCCTTCCATCAGGAAATAAAGCTCGGCAAGCTGATCCCCTGTTGAAAACAGGACGTCCCCTTTTTCAAAAGAGTATACGTGCAGATGCTTCATGAACTCTGCCGGAAACAATTCCTCGAGTTCCGTTCCTTTTATATAATGGTCAATTTGTATGTTTTGTACTTCTTTCACGCTTCTGGACTCCTTCTTTTACAATTGGAAAAGGACCACCCCGGCAAGCATCATGATGAGTCCGATTCCCTGCCTCCGCGTCACGGGGACTTTCTGTTCCCCGAACCATCCCCTCGATTCGATGACGAAGGCCGTCCCGATCTGCGCGACAAGAAGGATAGCAATGGCGGGTGCCGGCCCGATCATATGGATCGCGGTCAATTCCGAAAAGACAACAACGACGCCGAACGAACCCCCGATCAGATAAAGGAACGGCACCTTCCTGAAACTTTTCCCTTTTCCATCTCTTACATTTATATAAATCAGCATGGCGATCGTAAAGGCAGCGAGATGGACGATGGACGTCGTATGCCACCCGCCGATCGCGTCGCTCATCCTTGCATTGAAAATGCCCTGCATGGTGATGCACAGACCTCCCAGCAACGCAAAAAGTGCACCTCTCATGATACATCCTCCTATTCTGAACTATATTAAATAGGAGAATCATATTTCACAAAAGGACATATGTCCTAAGCATACCCATTCCTGCGTCATAGTAAAAGGTCCGTCCCTAACTGCGGTAAAGCATCACCGCAGTTAGGGACGGACCTTCAAACGTTTATATTTTCTTGTCAACCTCTGATGTATCCACGTTTTCACCGAACCAGTCCGTCAATTTAGCCTTCGCCTGCGCTTTCACGTCGTCATCGATATACATCGCAACCTGCAGCAAAGCGACGCCGAGCGCACCGAGGTCATCCGTAAACCCGACACCGACCGCCATGTCCGGGATCAAATCCGTCGGAAGGATGAAATAGCCCAGGGCCCCGATGATCACCACCTTCGCCTTCTTCGGCACATCGGGCTTCTGCAGCACAAAATAGAGAAGAAGCGCTGTGTAGACGACCGAGTGACCTGCCTTCAAACCAAACCTTTTCAACTTGACCCAGAACTTCTCTTCTGAAAAATGTTTCTCCGTATCGTTCATTTCCCTTCCGCCTCCCTCAAAGAACTCTCCTGTTGTTTCTTATTGTAGAAGCTTTGGCGGGATTAGACAAATTTTATACCATTTGGAGGGGCATCAAAGGACCTCCGACCGGAAACGGGGGAACTGCCCTTAATGTTGAGGATCGTGGGTCCCCCCGCACATCAGCGAATCCTCATGGGGATGATCCTCATTTTCCATCTGGATGGTCACATGACCGATCCCCTTACTTCTCAGTTCATGCTCAATCGTACGCAGAAGCCGCTGGCATTCCCCGATCGTCAGCCTGCCGTCGACAACCGCATGACAGGAAAGGGCGTTCCGGCCGCTCGTAATGCTCCAGACGTGAAGGTCATGGATGCGTTCGACCCCTTCCACGCTTTCTACCGTCTTGATGACCTCATCAAGATCCACATTCTTAGGTGTTCCTTCCATCAATACGTGGACTGCATCCTTCGTGACCCTCCAGCCACTGATCAACACGAGTACGGCCACAATCACGCTCGCAAGCGGATCGGCCCATCCCCAGTCAAAGAACATAATCAGCAGTGCTGCAATGATCGCACCGACACTTCCGAGCAAGTCTCCGAGCACGTGAAGGAATGCAGCCCTTAGATTCAGATTCTCTTCCGTATCTCCGCGCAAGAGCATCCAGGCAACGACGATGTTGACGATCAAGCCGATGACAGCAATGATCAGCATCCCGGTCGAAGCGACTTCCGGGGGTTCCATGAAGCGGTGATACGCCTCATAAAAAATATAAATCGAGATAAGAACAAGCGTCACCCCGTTAAAAACGGCGGCCAGGATTTCAAACCGTTTGTACCCGTATGTCTTGCTGTAATCAGCCGATTTCTCACCGAGTGTAAACGCAAGCAGCCCGATCCCGAGTGACACCGAATCGCTCAGCATATGCCCCGCATCGGATAATAGCGCCAGGCTGTTTGTCAGAAACCCGCCGGCGGCTTCAACAACCATATAGCCGGTAATGATGATAAAACTGATCCATAATGCTTTCTTATTCGCTCCATGCGTGTGGTCATGTCCATGATCGTGTCCCATTCCATTTCCTCCCGTCCCTCATAATCTTCCCGTTTGCTAAACGTATAGTATCAGTTCTCATATATAATATATATGAACATGTAATCATATATACACATTATAAAATCAACCCAACCCATTGTCAAACAATACAGAAAAAGGCCCGCCCCTCGCTGCAGCGAGGGACGGGCCTACAAACTTGCATCACCACTTTAAATCAAATAAAATCCCATCTGCCTTTTCGCCATGAACTCAACTTTCCCGTCCACTAGCGCCACCGGCTCTTCCAGATAGATCGGCACCTCCTGCCCCCATTCAGGCACGAACTGACGGATATTGAATTCCATCGCATAGCATGTATTCGCGGTCAGCGGCAGGTCACCCTTAATCGGCACATCGTCCTGCTGATCATAGATTCCGATCAGCGCACCCGCCTCATGGCAGTGCGGACCGACAGGATGGCAATAGATCATCGCATCGATTTGTTCCTTATTCGCAGCCGCCATCGCCGTACGGAAAACCTCATTTCCCGTTTTCCCTTCTTTCATATGAAAACTCAGGATGTCCTCCATCCTCAGCGCCGTGAAGAACGCAGACTGAAGCCCTTCCGGCGCCTCCGTTTCTCCCGGTTTCAGCACATAGGCGAGCTGCTGCGTATCGGTGGCCAGCCCCAGGTAAAGGATCCCGAAATCCAAATGAACGATATCCCCATGCCGGATGATCTCCCCCTCGATCCGGTCCATCTCTGAACCCTTCCGCTGCAAGTCGACAGTCGGGTAAAAAGAAGTCTCCAGTCCAAGATCCAGCACCCGCTGGCGGATCCAGTCCACCACATCCTCCGTCGTCGTGATTCCCGGATGGATGACCCTTGCGGACAAAGCCTCCTCCGCAATCCCCCTCGCCAGTTCAGCGATCGCTGGATATGCCATCATTTCCTTGCCGCTCCTCATCGACAGCCAGTCGACGATGAGAGGCTGCGCACTCACAAACCGGTCTCTGTATTCACTCAAGACCATCTGCAGATGTTCATAGTGAGTATGACTCAATCCGTCCCCGGCAGCAAAGGAGTGCGAAACATTCAATCCGATCCTTTCCGGTTCGCACATCCCCACCGTGTTCTTCAGGCATTCCCACTGATCCCCTTCCGCCCTGTTCCATATCCTTTCATAAAATGGCTCAAAGCTTGGATTCGGGTGGATCGCTCCTCGCTTCAATAGGCCGGCATCATCCAGCCAGAATACCAATATCGTCAGTCTCCTCGAGCTGTCGATTGCAGCAGGATACAGCGTCTTCAGCACCGGATCTTCATGATACTCCCGTCCGACCACAATCCACATATCAAGCTCATGCTTTTTCATCAAAGCCGGCAAGAGTGTATTCAAACGGTGGAACAGCCAACGGTTCCGGACTTCCTCCCTCTTCTTCAGCGGCATAATCAAAGACAGCGATTCATTCTTCATGATTCATCTCCTCCACGTATCTCTCTTTCTATTATCCTTCGACAAAATTCGGTCATTTCCTTTTAAAAGAAAACTTCCTGCTGATCCGATCCGTCTAATCCTGTGGAGGAAGATATGACTTTATCTCGAACACATACATATGGGGGAAACCAAATGAAAAAGTTCATCAAACCTTTTTTAGTATTGGAATGGATCACGATTTTAGGAGCTTCGTCCGCTGCCTATATCAAGTGGGATTTTCCGCTGGCAGTCTGCATAGGTATTGTAATATTTGCCGCCTTTTTGACCCTGTTTTTCTCGAAAATGGTTGAAATGACAGAAGAAATGCATGAAGGAAAATAGCACTTCCTGAATGGAGGTATGAAAATGGACCTGATCATCGACCTGCTCCTCGGGGTGGGTGTCGTCTTCTTACTATTGATATCTTTTTTAATTTTTACTATTTTGAATAACAAGAAATAAAAGAACATCGGAATCCGCACCCGATGTTCTTTCCAGTGATCATCTTTTTTCAAAAGCCAGTTTCAATCCGAAACCAATTAGAACGCCCCCTGTCACTCTTTCCATCCCGCTTTGCACACTCGGCGTCATGAGCCAGCTGCGCAAGTAGTTGATGAAGAAGACATAGACAAAGAACCAGCCGATCGAAAGCAGGCTGTAGACCACTCCCATCAGCACAAGCTGCCCGGCTGCCTGGGATTCTCCGGTTACAAACTGGGGGAGGAAAGTCAGGAAGAAGACGGCCACTTTCGGATTAAACACATTGGTAAACAGCCCCTGCTTGAACGCCGACCGTTTTACTGCGCCCTCCATATCTTCCATTTCCGGAGCTGTCTTTTTCTTCTTCACGAAAGAGCTCACACCAAGATAGATCAGGTAAACGGCCCCGACATACTTGACGACTTCAAAGGCAGCCGCAGACTTCATCAGGATGGCGGACAACCCGAATGCAGCGGCAACCGTATGAACCAGGCAGCCAGACGCGATCCCGAGGGCCATCTTGAAGCCATCGCCCTTTCCGTCGGAAATCGTCCGTTTCGTCAGCAGGGCCGTATCGATCCCCGGACTCATCACAACAAACAACGAAAGCAAGAGAAACGCAAGGAAATCATTCATGGCATCCAATCCCCCCGGTATTTTTGATAAAAAGGCACATTCATTTTAACACGGACGTCACGCCGGCGGTTGAATTTTTTAAAAATTCAATAAAAAACACCTCTCCCTATGCATGTTCTGCACTATGGGAAAGGCGTCTCTCATCACCTGTTTATTTTGCATTCTCATCCGGCTGATGGATGCCGAAAATATTCCCTTCCGGATCAGTGTAATAACCCTGCCAGGCCATGCCTGGAAGAGCATGCTTCGGCACGGCCACTTTCCCGCCAAGCTCGAGGATTTTCTTATCTGCTGAATCATAATCATCGATCCCCATCGTACAGGCAAATCCGTTCATCGGCTGGTTCGCCTCAGGACGCGGTCCTTGCCGCTTCATAATCGCACCATTGATCCCCGGCACACTTTCATCACCCGTAACCGCCCCAAAATAAGGCATCCCCGCATATTCGCTCCAGTCCTCAAACTTCCATCCGAAAACCTCACCGTAAAATTCCTTCCCCTTTTCCACATCTTCCACATGAATTTCAAAATGCACCATTCGTCCCATTGTTTCCCCTCCGGATATCATTTTAAAAATTCTGATAAGTTCTTGTTGGCATTTTTATCATAAACGATTTCTACCAGCATGTTCAATGACTTATTGAAATCGTTACCAAATCACCGAAACTTTTCATGGTCATCATCCGTATCTTTTAGAAGAGTGTTAAAAATATAGAGGGGGAACAGAAATATGGTTATTTTAAAGAAGATGAACAGCGCTGAATTCCAGAAGTATCTCGAGACAGCTGTCTCTGATTATGCAAAAGAAAAAGTATCGGCGGGAAACTGGGAGGAAGAAGAATCCCTAAAAAAAGCGAAGGAAGAATTCAGTAATCTCCTCCCGGCTGGCGAGAATTCCGAAAACAACTACTTATTTACGATTTTGAACGAACAAAACGAACAGTCAGGGATCATATGGCTTGCCAGACAATCCCCGGAAAAAGGCTTCATCTACGATATCAGGATCCAGGATGAACAACAGGGAAAGGGTTACGGAAAACAAGCAATGAAGGAAATAGAAGAAAAAGCGAAACAACTCGGGATGAACAAAATAGGCCTGCACGTCTTCGGGCATAACAAGATTGCCCGTGGCTTATATGAAAAAATCGGTTACAAGACAACCAACGTGGTGATGGAGAAGGAAATCCTCTGACTTCCTAACTAAAAAAGAACCTTTGCTGTCCAGCCCAGCAAAGGTTCTTTCCATTTAACGGTCCAGTCTAACGAGATCCGCATACGTTTCCCGCTCGATCACCACGCGCGATTCCCCGTCCTTCACAAATACCACGGCCGGACGCGGAATCCGGTTGTAGTTGTTCGCCATCGAGTAACCGTAGGCACCCGTACTGAACACGGCAAGGGTATCTCCGAAGTTCACCGGAGGCAGCATCAAATCCCAGATCAGCATGTCACCTGACTCACAGCACTTCCCTGCTATGCTGACAAGCTCCGTGCATTCTTCATTCGGACGGTTTGCCAGCACCGCATGATACTTCGCCCCGTAAAGAGCCGGACGCAGATTATCGGTCATCCCGCCGTCCACCGATACATAGGTGCGCACATCCGGGATGATTTTCTTGGATCCGACCTTGTAGAGGGTTGTCCCTGCTTCCGCCACGATGCTGCGGCCAGGTTCAACCCATACTTCCGGCAGAGGATAACCGTTCTCGCCGAAGCTCTCCTTTACGCAGTCCGTGATCGCTTTTACATATTCGGAAATTGGAAGCGGTTTGTCTTCTTCCGTATATCTGACTCCGAAGCCCCCGCCGATATTCAGTACCGGCAGCGTGACTTCGCATTCCAGCCTTACACTTTGAAGGAAATCGGACAGCACGGTGATGGCCTGCTGGAATCCGTCCAATTCAAAAATCTGCGATCCGATATGCGAATGGATCCCGAGCACATTGTAATGCGGTTTGCACAGGGCGATCTGCATCGCGCGGTCGGCCTGACCGGTCGATATGCCAAAACCGAACTTTGAATCATCCTGACCCGTCATGATGTAATCATGCGTATGCGCCTCAACTCCGGGCGTCACCCGAAGCAGGATATTCACCTGCTGCTCACGATCTTTCGCCAGTTCATGCAGGAGTTCAAGCTCAAGGAAACTGTCTACGACAAAACAGCCGATCTCGGCTTCAAGCGCCATTACAAGCTCTTCCTCTGACTTGTTGTTTCCATGAAAATGAATCCGTCCAGCCGGGAATCCTGCTTCAAGAGCCGTGTACAGCTCCCCGCCGGATACGACATCCAGCGACAGATTCTCTTCTTCTGCAAGGCGTACCATTTCCTTGCACAAAAACGCCTTGCTCGCATACGCCACCTGGAACCCGAGCCCGCTTTCGATGAACGACTCGCGGAACGCGCGCGCATTCGTGCGGATCATGCTCTCATCATAAACCATCAGCGGCGTCCCGTACGCTGCCGTAAGCTCGCCGGTGCTAACCCCTCCGATTTCCAATAGTCCCTGTACATTCGTTGTCATTGCTGTCATCTTGAATCTCCTCCTGAATCCCTCCGAAAAAACCACACAAAAAAACCGTATGAAGCGATGCTCATACGGTTTCCTGATCAAAACGAAGAACGTTCTGAAGAATTCTGTATTAACATCTCTTCAATAGTTCTCCACAACGTGACCATTGTGACAGTCTGACACTTGTTCAATGTCAGCCCAACAAGAAACCGATTGGCTGTTTCCTGTTTCGGCGATCTGCCTTTCACTTTCCATCCCGGGATCCATCATCCTCAGGAAAGCTACTCCTCATTCTCGCGCCTCTATTATCAGAGAGTAAGTTTATTAGTTTGTAGAGCAACTATACCATCGGTGCGGAAAAATTGTCAATCAATTTCATCTATTAGGGAAGGAGGAAGGTGTTCTTTTGGAGAATGAGGAGAAAGTTGTCCTTTTTAGTAAAAATATTGCCTTCTTACATATTTATTGGTTCGATTCATTATCATACCCTCATCCTTTTACCGGGCTATACTCTGCCCTACATTGGGATTGTGCCTCTCAAATAAATGCTTCCGCCCTTCAACTATTATTTGTACCTTTCAAATCCATAATTCTACCCTTCATTTCATCAATGCACCCTATATAAAAATAATTGTGCCCCTCATGTCGAATTTCCTATACAAATGAAAGCTTTCCCATGATTCAATCCTTCAGAATGGGGTAAACTATGCTCGTTGCTTATTTTATAAAAGCACCCGCCTCAAGGGAGAAAAACCCGTATCACCCATTTCCGACACCAAATTGCATTTTTTAAAAATATGCGATCTTCTTCCTTGACTTTTTCACCAGCATATATAATAATAAATATCGAATTAGAATTATTATAAAGTATTAATAATTCTCAATCACATCACTACAATCATTTAGGAGGAATTTACACTATGTCTTTAATCGGAACAGAAGTAAAACCATTCAAAGCAGAAGCATTCAAAGATGGTGAATTCATCACTGTCACTGACGAAAGCCTGAAAGGTCAATGGAGCATTTTCTGCTTCTACCCTGCAGACTTCACATTTGTATGCCCTACAGAACTTGAAGACCTTCAAAATAACTACGAGGCTCTTAAAGCCCTTGGCGTAGAAGTATATTCCGTTTCTACAGATACACATTTCACACACAAAGGCTGGCACGACAGCTCTGAAAAAATCGGTAAAATCAAATACGCGATGATCGGGGATCCATCTCAAACAGTATCCCGCAACTTCGAAGTATTGAACGAAGAAGACGGTCTTGCTGACCGCGGAACATTCATCATCGATCCGGATGGTGTCATCCAAACAGTTGAAATCAATGCTGGCGGCATCGGCCGTGACGCAGATATCCTAATCAGCAAAATCAAGGCTGCACAATACGTGCGCAACAACCCAGGCGAAGTTTGCCCGGCTAAATGGCAGGAAGGTTCTGAAACACTTAAGCCAAGCCTTGATCTAGTTGGTAAATTATAAGGAGTGCAGTAAATCATGCTCGAAGCAGATATTAAAGCACAATTGGAACAGTACCTCCAGATGCTTGAAGGCGACATCGTCCTGAAGGTATCTGCAGGTGATGACGACACATCTAAGGACACAGTGGCTCTCGTTGAAGAGATTGCTTCCATGTCGCCCAAGATCACTGTCGAAAAAGCTGATCTTCCAAGAACACCAAGCTTCAGCGTGAATCGTGCCGGAGAGGAGGATACCGGGGTCCATTTCGCCGGTATCCCGCTCGGCCACGAATTCACTTCCCTGGTGCTTGCCCTTCTTCAAGTCAGCGGCAGACCGCCGAAAGTTGACCAGAGTGTCATCGATCAGATCAAGAGCATCAAAGGCGAACATCACTTCGAAACGTATGTCAGCCTGAGCTGCCATAACTGCCCTGACGTTGTACAGGCCCTTAACATCATGAGTGTGCTCAACCCTAACATCACCCATACGATGATTGACGGTGCCGCGTACAAAGAAGAGGTAGAATACAAGAATATCATGGCTGTTCCATCCGTGTACCTGAACGCTGAATTCTTCAGCGGCGGACGCACGACGATTGAAGAGATCCTTGCGAAAATCGTTGAAGGCCCTGATGCCAGCGAGCTATCTGACAAGGAACCATACGACGTCCTTGTTGTCGGCGGAGGTCCTGCGGGATCCAGTGCGGCGATTTATGCAGCACGTAAAGGGATCCGCACAGGTATCGTAGCTGAACGCTTCGGCGGCCAGGTGCTTGATACGATGAGCATCGAGAACTTCATCAGCGTCAAGCAGACGGAAGGTCCGAAGCTTGTCGCAAGCCTTGAAGAACATGTGAAGGACTATGGCATCGATGTTATGAACCTTCAGCGTGCCAAGCGCCTTGAAAAGAAAGACTTGATCGAGCTTGAACTTGAAAACGGTGCAGTCCTTAAGAGTAAAAGCCTGATCATTTCGACAGGTGCCCGCTGGAGAAACATCGGCGTCCCTGGCGAACAGGAATTCAAGAACAAAGGTGTGGCCTATTGCCCTCACTGTGACGGCCCACTATTCGAAGGAAAAGACGTAGCGGTCATCGGCGGCGGAAACTCCGGTGTCGAAGCAGCGATTGACCTTGCCGGCATCGTCAACCACGTGACGGTTCTCGAGTTCAACTCGGAACTGAAAGCGGACGACGTCCTGCAAAAACGCCTTTACAGCCTTCCGAATGTGACAGTCATCACGAACGCTCAGACACAGGAGATCACCGGAACCGACAAGGTGAACGGAATTACCTACACCGATCGTGATACACATGATGAACACCACATCGAACTGCAAGGTGTCTTTGTCCAGATCGGTCTCGTGCCAAACACAGACTGGCTCGATGAATCCATCGAACGCACACGCTTCGGTGAAATCATCGTCGACAAACACGGCGCAACAAGTCTTCCAGGCGTGTTCGCTGCCGGAGACTGCACAGACAGTGCATACAACCAGATCATCATCTCAATGGGATCAGGAGCGACCGCCTCACTAGGCGCGTTCGACTACCTTATCCGTAACTGATAGCAAAAGCCGCATCCTGCTTGATTGCAGGATGCGGCTTTTTTACGTCGAAGGTACTGGACCGAACCGGGAACCCGCCGGACCGGGTCACAGGACCTGTCCCCGTTGCTCCCTTGGTTCACTTAAACGAAGACAGCGCAGCACACCCCTCTACTCCCACTTAAACACCCAGCTCGCAATCAAGAATCCGCCGACAAGCCATGCCCCTAAAATGAGCGTCTCTGTTCCCAGTGCAAAGATCGACGTACCTAAATTCATCGTCTCCCGCAGCGCTGAAGTCAGATGGGCAATCGGCAGGATCTTCACGATTGGCTGAATGAAATCCGGCATGTTGTTGATCGGGAAGAATACACCCCCGAGGAACAAGAGCGGGAATGACACGAAGCCGGCGATCGGCCCCGCACTTTCCGGATTCTTCGCCATCCCGGCGATGATGAAACCGAGTGCCATGAACGCAAGCGTCCCCAGCACGATGAAGAAAATCAGTGCAAGCCATGAGCCTGCAACATTGATGTCAAAAATAAGATTTGCAATGAGGACGACAAGCAAAGCCTGTGTCCCGTTCAGCAGGAGGCGGGCCGTGATCTGCGCGGCGATGAACGTCGATGCTTTCAGTCTCGTCCCCTGCATCCTGCGAAGGATCCCGCGCTCGCGCCAGGCCGAGATCTGTCCGGCGACACCGTTCATATTGTTGCTCATGATCATCATCGCCACGATCCCCGGAACAAGGAAATCGATATAGCGGATGTTCAGTGCCTCGATCCCGACCTTCTCGACCGTCACGAGCGGCTCGTAGCCGGCAAGCTCCTTACTGTACTGATCGATGACGCCGTTCACCACGGTTAGCCCGAGTTCTGCGGTCGTCAGGTTCTTTTCATTGTAATATACAGGGACGGAAAAGGCTCCATCACGGGTATCGATACTTTCCCCGTAGCCTTCCGGGATCTCGATCAGAAGCTGGATATCACCGTTCTCGACGGCTTGCTTCCCGTCTTTGACCGAACCGAAATCAGCGGTTTCTATCCCCTCATTTTTATCAAAAAGAGCTTTCAGGTCCTTCGAAGGTCCAGTATCATCCTGGTCGACGATCCCTGCCGTCAGCGACATGGTATTCCCTCCGCCGACGAATGAACCGAGTGCAACCATCAGGATGACCGGAAAAAGCAAGGTGAAGAAGAGGACCTGTTTATTCCGGGCAAAGATCCGCAATTGTGCCAGTGTCAGCTGCCAATATGCTCTCATGATTCCCGCAGCCTCCTTCCTGTCATATGGATGAATACATCCTCAAGTGTCGCCTGCCGCGTCTGCAGATCCCTGATTTCGAATCCGTGCACCGATGACGCTTCAATGAGCGATGTCAGGGCAAGCTGCAAATCATCTGTATACAGCTGCACAAACGTGTCCTTAACCGCAGCTTCTTTCACACCGTCCATTTTCCCGAACCACTCCTGCTCTGGCGGATCGTTCAGGTAAAATTCGACCGTGCTTGACGACTGAAGCGTCTTCACCAGGTTCGAAGGGGTATCAAGTGCAATCAGCTCCCCCTGATCCATGATGCCGATCCGGTCGCAGAGCACATGGGCTTCATCCATATAATGCGTCGACAGGAGGACCGTCTTCCCTCGCTCCTTCAAGCGCAGCACGATATCCCACAGCGTCCGCCTTGCCTGCGGATCGAGCCCCGTAGTCGGCTCATCGAGGAACACGATCGCCGGATCATGAATCAACGCCAGCGCGATTGCCAGCCGCTGCTTCTGTCCGCCTGACAGCCCCTTGATCCGGTCCCGCCGCTTCTCGCTCAGAAGCATATCTTCTATCAAACCGTCTATGTCCACGTGGCTGGGGTAAAAGCTCGCATACAAAAGAAGGATCTCCTCCACCTTCAGCAGCTCGAACAGAGAGGTCGACTGGAGCTGGACTCCAATCACCTCTTTGACCTTATTCACTTCTTTCCGGACATCATGACCGGACAGGCCTGCCGTCCCTTCATCCGGCTTGCGGAGACCGACGAGCATCTCGATCGTCGTCGTCTTCCCGGCCCCGTTCGGACCAAGCAGGCCGAAGATCTCGCCCTTCTCCACTTGAAAGGCAACCCCGTTCACAGCCGTTAATGTCCCGTACCGCTTGACTAGATTCTTTACATCGACCATTACTTCTTCAGGCATAATGAACCTCCTATTCTAAAAAAACATACCGCCCTGTATGGAACGAGCGGTCTACGATTGTTTATACACGATGATGATCTGCCCGCCAATTCTGCACAGCCTTCTTGATGTCTTTAGGTGATAAACCCTCTTCTAATGTCCGTGCCGCCAGCCCCGGAATCTCTTCATCCGGTGCGAAACGCAGCGCAATCACCTGCTTTACTGACAAACGGTGATCAAGGTCCCTCCCCGTCAACCGGTAGTGACGGAAGTTTTCTTCGGTCCTGATGATCCGGTCCTGCAGCTGCAGGGCATACAATCTCAGTTTTGCCATAATCAATAGAAACGTAATCGCCGCAAACAGCACAATGAAACTGAGAAGTGTCTCAGCGGCGACATTTTTCACAAAAAAGATGATGGATAATATCAGCGTCGCAAGCGTCAGCAGGGTAATCCCATAGTGATACACCGGATCGATCTTACTGTGATTTTCATAGTTTTGCTGATTCATATGTACCTCCTGAAGTGTGATAGTTTCATTATATACCAGTTGGAGAGCTGTTGGAGAAATGTGACAAAAAAAGAACCCCTTGGTTCGGTTGATAACTTTTGAGGAAGCGGCCATTCAGGTGGGTTTTTTTATGAAATATGAGCTTGTCCTGATGATTTCGTGGAGGGCCGTTGCATTTAGAGGATGATTTGGACTTCACAGAAGCTTCCCCATTCAATGATTGTGCCTGCTACTGAATAATTGCGCATGATTCCATTTTATTGCGCCACTTTGGCGATAATTGCGCCTGATTCCTGTTAATTGCGCCACTTCCCGGATAATTGCGCCACTTGTCGAATTTCCACTAAAAAAAGGCCCGTCCTTTATCGCATCAAAGTGATAAAGGACGGGCTTCCAAACCCGGGCACCTGCACCCCAATCTATACAGTAAAAGGCGGGACATACCGCCCGTCGATATCGGTGAAGCCGTATTCCTTCGCGAGGTCGCCTGCCTTAAATACCTGCCCGCTTTTCTTCATCACGTCCGGGTCAGCCGCGAGAGCAGTGATGGCCCGGCCGATATAGCGAGGTGTCTCAGTCTGCTCCAGATCCGCGAAATCCATCCAATCCTCTTCATCCGCTCCGAAATGCTTCAGGACAAGCTCCGTCCTCATAAATCCAGGGGAAACGGCCATGACTGCTATCCCGTCTTCCTTCAATTCTTCCGATACACCATACGCCATGCGGACAAGCGCATTTTTTGCCAGGTCATAATAAAACTGTCCGGTGTATCTGCCTTCATCCCAGAAGGTGGTGTGAAAGATGATCCCTCCCCGATTTTCTCGGAGCAGCGGGATCGCATAGTGATTCGTGGCCAATTGAGCCCTCACACCCGCGGTGAACATCTTATCCCAAAGGGCAAGCGGCAGCTCCCAGAAAGCTCCCGGTTCCACGCCGATATCATGCGCTCCCCATACATTATTAACGAGGATGTCAAGCTTCCCCTGTTCTTCACGTATCTGATTGATGACCGCTTTTGTTTCCGCATCGATCGTATGATCACAGCGGACCGCCACTGCCTTCCCGCCGGCCGCTTCAATTTCAGTAACCGTATCATCAATCGTCCCCGGCCAATTATTGGTTGCATCTCCTTTTGTACTCCGGCCCGTAACATACACGACCGCCCCTGCTTTTCCAAGCTCTATCGCTATCCCGCGGCCCGCTCCCCTGCTGGCCCCGGTCACAAGTGCCACTTTTCCAGTCAATGATTTCATATCCATCATTCCTTCCATGTTCAAGATACTCTCATTATACGATTGTATTCTTGACATCAAGTGTCATATTTAATTAAATAAAACTAATCAATTTTATGAAAAAGGTGAAAAAATGAGAGGCGACAGACTGATATCCATCCTTCTATTACTGCAGTCACACGGCCGGTTGACCGCGGGCGAACTGGCAGAAGAGCTCGAAGTATCGGAAAGGACCATCTACAGGGACATGGACGCCTTAAGCGGTACCGGCATCCCCGTTGTCGCGGAACGAGGGAAAAACGGAGGCTGGTCGCTGCTCGAAAACTACAGGACGGACCTGACCGGACTCAAGGAAGCTGAGATACAGGCCCTCTTCGTTTCCCCTTCCGCACATCTGCTCGAGGATCTTGGCCTGACCCGCACCTCCGCAGAAGCGAGAAACAAATTGATCGCTTCCCTGCCATCGACTTACCGCGAAAACGCCAGGGACGTCTGGAACCGGATCCATATTGACACCCGTTCATGGCGCAGGCAGCAGGAAAAGACAGCTTCCTTCGAAGTTCTGAAACAAGCCATATGGGAAGAAAACAAGTTGAAGATCACCTATCACACGGCAGACGGGAAGAAGGATGACCGCATCGTCTCCCCGCTCGGCCTCGTAGCCAAAGGAGATCTCTGGTACCTGATTGCACTCAAGGACAACGGTGACATCCGGAACTATCGGGCGTCACGGATCCAGCATGCCGAACTGCTCAATGAAGCCTTCATGAGGCCCGCTGACTTCGACCTCGCCGAATACTGGAATTCTTCTACCAAAGCCTTCATCAAGAACCTGCCCAGCTATGAAATAAAGGTGGAGGCAGCTGCTGCAATTGTTTCAAGGCTCACCTTCAGCGGCCGGTTTGCAAGGGTCATTGAGGTTGGAGCAGAAAGCGGGAACGGCCGGGTCCCCGTTACCCTCTCGTTCGATACGGAAAATGAGGCCATGGGTTATCTGCTCGGATTCGGGGATCAGGTGAAAGTCGTCGAGCCCGTCGGATTGGGCAGCCGGATTTTGGAGATGGCTGAGCGGACGGCGGCTTTTTATCGGGAGGATTAGTGAGATTTTAATAAAACAAATGCCTTATTTCTCGATAAAAAGGATTAATCACTTGCCTGGCCTCTACTAAATAGGCAGGCAGTATCGTCCATTTTTATTCCCATCGCGAATTATTGTGCCGAAATCTTATTTAGTGTGCCGCTTTTACATAATCGTGCCGATTTCCATTTTATTGTACCGATTGTCGAATTTCCTTTATGAACTGTTCTGTCAATAAGTAAAGGATTACTGGTCCTTCACGCCGTATTATTACCTAATAAACCTCTATCAAACGAAGGAGCGGTAGAATGACCTACGAAGAAATCTTGCAAAAACTCGAAGAACTTGGATCAGATCAGACAAAACGGATCTTTATGAACCACGGAGCGAAAGAACCGTTTTTCGGTGTGAAGGTCGGAGATTTGAAAAAGCTGGTCAAATACGTGAAAAAGGACCATGAACTTGCCCTCAAACTTTATGATTCCGGCAATCATGATGCCATGTATCTGGCCGGTCTCTCCATCAATCCGAAGCTTGTCCCGAAAGAGACGCTTGAAGACTGGGCGGAAAAAGCCAACTGGTATATGCTTGCAGAATATACGGTAGCCGGCGTGGCCGCGGAAAGTGATTATGCGAGGGAGCTTGCTAAGAAATGGATGGACTCGGATGAAGAGATGATTGCCGTATGCGGCTGGAGCACTTACTCAAATTATCTGTCGATTACTCCTGATGAGGAGCTTGACCTTAACGAAATCAGGATTCTGCTGAACCGTGTGAAGAACTCTGTCCATAATGAGCGGAACCGCGTCCGTTATGTGATGAACGGCTTTATCATTTCAGTCGGAAGCTATGTCCCGGCCCTTCATGAAGAGGCCATGGGTGTCGCCGAGTCGATCGGGAAAGTTCAAGTGGATGTTGGAAATACCGCATGCAAGGTCCCGCTTGCTAAGACGTACATTAAGAAGATTGTTGACAAAGATCGTCTCGGGGTGAAGCGGAAGACGTGTATCAGCTGACATGCCCAGCATAAAAAAACACCACCGAATAACAAATCGGAGGTGTTTTTTGTTTAAAATCTTTTTCAACATGATCTTTCAAAGTGGTTTGTGTCCCATAAATGGAGGATAGCATCCCTTTGACTAATTATGGACCCTTTCCGCATCCCCATTTTATCCTTCTTACAATTAATTGTGCCCTTAAAACAGTCAATTGTGCCCTTCAGGATTAATTGCACCCTACAATTACTTAAGTGTGCCCATCCCCAGATTAATTGTGCCCTCCATGTCGAATTTCCGTTACCCGGCACATCATAATCTTATATAAATTTCCGCTATCCAGCCCACTCATCCCCTAAGAATACACTCTGCTATCCATCCACCCACAACATCCCAGAACCTCATCCCCTCTAACACCCTCTATTTCAACCCATTAATCCTCCTAGTCAACTCCAAAAACCGCGCATCCAGCTCCGCATACTCCGCGTCCCCTGGTATCATAAAGCTCAGCCGTCCAAGCACTTCCTGCCTCTCCGTCTCAAGCTTCATCCTCAATTCTTCCACGTCATCCCGCTCTGAAGCAGGCTCACTCAACTGTTTAAACACCTTTCCATCTTCTATCACAATCTTCACATCCGTCGTCTTCTCGACAAAATAGCGGTCATGCGAGACCACGATCAACGTGCCGTCATACTGCGACAGGGTTTCTTCCAGCTGTTCCCGCGACGGCAGATCGAGGTGATTCGTCGGTTCATCCAGGATCAATACATCCTTCTCTTCCAAAATATACTTCATCAGTTTGCACTTCACCCGCTCGCCCATGCTCATATCCCGGATCGGTTCCTGCCACTGCACAGCCGTAAATCCGAGGTTCTTCATGAGCGTCTGCACCCGGCCCCTTTCCTTGAATGTCTCCTTGTGGAAAAGCTGTGCCGGTGGCTCATCAAGCGGCAGGTCGAACACTTCCTGCGTCAGATAACCGATCCCGGCAGAAGGTGAGACCCACACTTGGCCGCCGGATTCTTCCATCCCCATGATGATCTTCAGCAAGGTCGTCTTTCCACTCCCGTTCGGCCCTGTGATCGACACCTTCTCGCCATGCTGGATTGTGAAATTGGCTCCGCTGAACAGCAGTTTTCCGTCAAAGGACTTCGACAAGTCCTTCACTTCCAGGAACCTCTTGCCCTTTTTGTGTTGGGAGTTGATTGAAAATTTCACCATATGCTCCTCTTCCACCTGTTCGACCTTCGCTTTCTCAAGCTCCCTCTCCAGACGCTTCTGCTTCGATTTCACCTGGCTGTCCATCCGCTTCGCCTTCACGCGGTAGTATTCCTTGTAGCCTTCCTGCTTCGTAGACTGGGCATGCGCCTTATCCGACCATGAAGTGAGCTCCCGCATCTGGCCTTCGATCCGCTTCACCATCTTCTGCTGTTTCTCATATTCACGCTGCTGCGTCAGCCGCTTCTGCTCACGGGCTTCCATATAACTCGAATAATTGCCCTTATGTTCGATCAGCCCTCCATGCTCAAGCGACCAGATCTTCGTCACCGCTTCGTCCAAAAAGTGGCGATCATGCGACACGAGGATGATGGTCCCCCTGTACTCCCCGATGTGTTTTTTCAAAAGAGACAGACTGTGCGCATCCAGATGATTCGTCGGCTCATCAAGAAGCAGGAGATCCGCGTTTCCTGCAAATCCTTTCGCTAGTCTTGCCTTCAGCTTCTCCCCGCCGCTCAGATGCGTGTAATCATGCGCAGGCACCTGCCATTTTTCCAGGAGTTTGACTTCTTCTGCCGAACCGCCATCTGAAAAATAGTCCTCCGATTCCTGAACGACCATCTCCATATTCAAGCCATCCTCGAGCCTCATTATCCGTCCCTCCGACGGTCGAATATCACCGTGGATCAAATTGAGGAGGGTCGACTTCCCGGCACCATTCCGGCCGATGATCCCGATCACGTCTCCTTCCTGCACACTTCCGTTCAATCCCCCGAATAATTTCTCATCCACAATCTCATATCCCACGTTCACTAATTTCAGCAGTTCTTTCATAAGATCTTCCCCTTTCCGAAAAAGGAGGACAAAAAAATCCTCCCAGTTGATCTGGAAGGATTAGCCGTACCTGTTACGTGCACAAACAAGGCTATCGCTGTGATAGCTCCTGCAGCATCTTTAGAAATGGGCAGACTAATCCTATTTTGGTCCCGAGTTGAAATCAATCTATTTCAATTCATCGCGAAAATAAGATTAGTTCTTCATCGTCCACCCATCACTCCTGTCATTTATTAGTAAATATACTATATCATGCATCCATACGGCCTTGCAAAAAAATTTAATCCGTCATTAAAAAAGACAGCCCATTAAAGGACCGTCCCCTCTTTCAAAAGACAAAACCCGATCAGCAGCCGAGGAAACGCAGAATCAATCCTCCTCTGACGGTGACAACCTGACGCCCGCAAGCATCAGTGATCACTTGCGGCGCAAATGCGAATGCGCCGACCGTATCAAAACATGACGGACGGCAATTTTCCGTTTGACAGATTGTTTGGATCACTTGATTTACTGGTACTGCCACATCGCTTGAAAGCGTGCATGTCCGCTCCCCGAGTCTGAGTCCGGCTTTTATCGGAATCAAATCTCCCACATTGATATGAAAACGCGCCGTCCCGATCAGACGGACGGCATCGATGGTAACAGGACACGTCAGGGTTCCGCCGCAAGGATTCTCCACGGTTCCTTCTGTTTCCTGCTCTTCCAGCGTACAAACAAGACCGCTCAGATCCGAGCACGCACTGAAGTTATCAAACGTGGAGAACCTGAATGTAAACCCATCCGGCACGATGGCTGTTGCACAGTATTCAATCGTCCGGCGGCAGCTTTCTTCTACTGGTATATCGAGCTTATCTACCCTTTTGCCATCAGCATCGAAATAAACAACATTGTTCAGAATTTTTCATCCCTCCCTTCTATTACTATCATTTATATGCACAGCTGCTAGATTTGAAAGGGACAGGCACCTGCTTTACAGTGCTGAACCTTGTTTCAAACCTTATAAACCGGCGGCAATTGCTCAGCTTTATATAAATTAGTTCAAAAAAATTGCAATTCAGAGAAGATTTAAGCACAAGATAAGTGGTAAGATATACTCTGGAGAATTATTTTCAGAAAGTTTACCATCAAAGTGCGGAATGACTGCAGCGGCAGACTGGACAACCATTGTCATGCCCCCTGCACCAATAACCGCAGGCATATTCATGTGAAAAGGAGAGTTATTATTGGATTCGATTTGGTTAGAATACGGATGGACATTATTGATTCTTATCGGTCTTGAAGGGCTGCTGTCAGCGGATAACGCGCTTGTCCTTGCCGTCATTGCGAAACATCTTCCTGATGATCAGAAGAAGAAAGCCATCAGCTACGGGATCTTCTTGGCATTTGTCTTCCGTTTTGGTGCGCTGTTTGCGATTTCATTCATCGCAAACGTATGGCAGATCCAGGCGATCGGTGCTGCTTACCTTCTTTACCTGGGACTGAAGCACGTCATCAAGGCAAAATTCGGTAAGAAAAATGAAAATATACGGGAAGATACAGAAGAAGAAGCGAAAGGGAAAGGCTTCTGGCCGACAGTCAGCAAGATCGCCCTCGCCGACCTTGCGTTTGCGATTGATTCGATCCTTGCAGCAGTGGCTCTTGCCCTCGGACTTCCTGATTCACCGCTTCCTGATTTCGGAGGCATGGACGGAGGGAAATTCCTGATTGTCGTCCTGGGCGGAATCGCCGGCTTGATCCTCATCAAGTACGCGGCAACATGGTTCGTGAAACTTCTTGAAACGCGTCCTGCACTCGAGACAACCGCTTATGCGATCGTTGCCTGGGTCGGTGTAAAGCTTGCAGTCATCACGCTTGCACATGAAGACATTCATGTCTTGCCGCATGACTTCCCGCACAGCACACTCTGGACCCTGATTTTCTACGGCGTCCTCGTGGCCATCGCCCTGTTCGGCTGGTTCGCACCAAGCAACAAGAATTTGAAAGATAAAGAACTGATGTAACTGAGGTTAAGCGGGGACGGTTCTCATCCTACTTTTTAGGTTAAGCGGGGACGGTTCTCATCCTGCTTTTTATAAAAGATGAAAAAGTAGAGCAAGAACCGTCCCCACTCTGCTTCCCACACTACTTCAATAAGAAAAGTGCCTGCCCCCTCACAACGGGGACAGGCACTTTTTTGTTATGTTACACCCCAGGGAACCATCCCGGCGTATTGATGATCGCATTCCACAGTGGATCCGGTACAACCAGTTCCTTCTGCTTCTCTTTATCTATTTCAGTTACGATTTCATCTTCTCTTCCTTCTTCAATCTTCTTCACCCAGTCCGGATCGATGATAAGTTCACGGCCGAGCGCCAGAAGCGGCACACCGGTCCCGAATGCCTTCAATGCGTCTTCCGCTGAGTAAATTGAACCTACCCCGATAAGCGGCGTGCGGTCCCCGATTGTTTCAAACAGATACTCCATACGCGGCTTTTCGGTATCCTCCACACCTCTTCTTGGTGTCGAGAAGAAATCGAAAAGGGACACATGGAGATAATCCAGTTCTTTATCAGCAAGGGTATCGACCAATGCCAGCGTATCTCCCATTGAGAAACCTTCTTCTTCAGGTTCTTCCGGTGAAAAACGGTATCCAACAAGGAAAGATGAGTCGGCATGCTTTTCTACCACACTCTTCACTTTCTCAACGATAGCAAGCGGGAAAGCCATTCGTTTTTCAAGGCTGCCTCCGAAACGGTCTTCACGTTTGTTGGTCATTGGAGAAAAGAATTGATGGATGAGGTATCCGTTCGCCCCGTGGATTTCGACGCCGTCGTATCCGGCTTCAATCGCGCGGCGGGTCGTCTCGCCGAACGCTTCGATGATTTCCTCCACTTCAGCTTCGGACAATTCGCGAGCTTTTTCTTTACCGTTTTCATCCTTCACTTCACTCGCACTCACAACATCGCCGTCCACAAGATCCGGAGGACACTGCACGCCTCCGTGGAAAATCTGCAGGACCGCTTTCGCACCCTGGTCCTTGATTCCTTTTGCCAGTCTTTCAAGGCTCGGGATCATCTCATCGGAATCGCCTGCGAACTCACCCGGGAATCCTTTCCCGTTCGCAGTCACATTTGTACAGGCAGTGATGACCATGCTGACATCCTTAGAGCGGCGCGCATAGTATTCCACTTCAGCATCCGTCACATTCCCGTCTTCGTCTGACGAAAAATTGGTCATAGGAGCCATGATGACGCGGTTTTTCAACTCGACTCCGTTTTTAAATGTATATGGAGATAACAATTCTTTGTATTGTTCGTTCATGATTTTGCCTCCTTCTTGATGTGTTCCACCGTAATGATAGTAGATGGATAAGGGGTTTGACTATTTATCTGCTTATGGGATGTGCTGCGATCGATTATCTGTATTGTCCTTGAAGTCAGTGAATAATAAAACGGACATTTCGATGATTAAAACCTGAAATCGATTTTTCCCCTGTCTTTTTGAGAATATATTTTTCCCGGTTTTCCATTTTGATAATACACCATTCATTTTCGATAAAAGACCGGCTTTTTTCGATAATAAACCTTTCAATATCGATAATAAAATCAACGTCCGATCGATAAATCAGCAAAAAACCCTTCAAAAAAGCTTTTGACAAGTCAAAAGAGGGAATCCCCACAGATATTTTTTGACCAACAATCCAAATCCATCCGTTTTCCAGTAATTTCTTTCCATTTATCTACAAAAAAACTCCGGTCAATCAAAAAAGGACCGGACACCAATCCGATCCTCTTTCGACACACATATCAATTCAATTCCCTGACCTCAATCGGGGTCAATGACCGCTCCAGCTGTTCACGGTGGACTTCATACTGCTCGGGCAGCATCAGCTTCTCACCCATCGTCTCCTGCGACTCATCATGGGCAAACCCCGGCGGATCGGTTGCGATCTCAAAGAGGATCTCCCCATGCTCACGGAAGTAGATCGCATTGAAATAATTCCGGTCTATGACCGGCGTGACCCCGTACCCTTCTTTCGATACAAGCTCACGCCACTGGAGCTGATCCCCGTCATCAACGGCCCGCCAGGCGATATGGTGAACAGTGCCTGAACCCATCCTGCCGCGGCCCGTCCCGGTCATTTTCAAGTCGATTACGTTCCCGATATCGGAAGCGGAATGATAACGGGCAATATCCCCTTCTCTTCCCGCAAACTCAAGCCCCATGACATCCTCGAGCAATTCAGCCGTTTTCTCCGGCCGCGCCGACAATAGGGTCGCTCCACCGAATCCCTTGATGGCCGTTTCCGGGATCACTCCCCCAAAGCGCCACGTATTTTCTTCCCCGGCTTCCCTCTCCACGATTTCGAGGTGAAGCCCGTGAGGATCATCAAATTCCAGATAGGTTTCGCCAAAGCGCTCCATTTTTACCGTTGTGATACCGAAAGACGCCAATCTTTTTTCCCAGAAAGGCATTGCACCCTTAGGCACGACATAAGAAGTCACACCGACCTGGCCGTCCCCAATGACGCCTTTCTGTGCCCCTTGCCAGGGGAAGAAGGTGATGATCGAGCCAGGCTTCCCGCCTTCATCCCCGAAATAAAGATGATAGGTGCCCGGATCATCGAAGTTCACCGTTTTTTTCACCATCCGCAAACCAAGGACCCCTGCGTAGAAATCCACATTTTCCTGCGGATCGCCGACGATCGCCGTGATATGATGGATACCCATCGTTTTTTTGTTCACCTTCACCACTCCCCTTCATTCTTTTTCATTAGTATTTACCCAGATGTTGGTTAAAATATGAGCGCATCCAGCGCGTATTTTCCCGGTCCTGCAAGCGCAACCCCGATGGCGACGGCAATCAGTGTCAGATTATACTCATAGCCGTTTGATGTCACCCACACTCCATTTTGCCCGTGCACTTTGATGATTGCCATCAGCATCGTGCCTGCAATCAAAATCCCTGCAAGCGGAGTCAACAGACCAAGCGCAAATAACAATCCACCAACGAGTTCTGAAAGGCCTGAAAAAAGCGCCAGCGTAACCCCTGGTTTCATCCCGATCGAATCAAACCATCCCCCAGTCCCCTTCAAGCCATGACCGCCGAACCAGCCAAACAGCTTCTGTGCACCATGTCCTATGAACAACACACCCACAACCAAACGAATAATCAACAAACCTAAACTAAACATATTGAATTCCTCCTATTATTTTATCTTGAATTCGAGATATTAACCCAAAAAAATTTATAACTGCATGTAAACGTGGTTGAACAGATTCAGCCCTTCTGCCTGCCGTATTTCAATCCCGGACAAACTATCTTGAAATTAAATATCTTGAATATGAGATAATAATATATCATTCCCTCTCATGTGTCAATGGGTGTTCATCTATTTTTTAAAAAATATATAACCCCCTGCCATCGCAAGGGGTTCACACCGAAATCAAAATCCAAGTGCCTGCAGCATATATCCGCCCGCTACTCCAATGATCACACTCATCCAAGCAGGGACTTTCCAAACATTAAGGAGTGCGAATAATACCGCACCGAGAGCAAAATCTGATCCATCAAGAATCGAGCTTTTGATCACAGGATCATAAAATGCAGCCAGGAGGATTCCGACTACACTCGCATTCACCCCCATTAGGATTCCCTGAAAGGCGGCGCGCTTTCGCAGTTCGCTCAAGAAAGGAAGTGCTGCCACTATGAGCAGGAATGAAGGCAGAAAGATGGCCGCCGTGGCGACCGCTGCGCCCGCAATTCCTTCCATCATCGTCCCGAGATAACTTGAAAATGTGAACAGCGGACCCGGCACGGCCTGCGCCATTCCGTATCCTGCCAGGAATTCGTTTGCCGACAGCAGACCTTGCGGAACGAGTTCCCTTTCAATCATCGGCAGGACTACATGGCCGCCGCCGAACACGAGCGAACCGACCCTGAAGAAGACATCAAAGATATTGAGCAGGCCGCTGTTGAAGGTGTTATTCAAAATCGGCAGGAAAATCAACAATCCGATTAATGCAGCCAGTGATGCTACACCCGTCTTCTTTGATATACTGACGTGGAACGGCTCGATCTTCGATTCAGCCTTATCCTTGAACAGCTTCCACCCCAGCAGCCCGGCAGCCGCAATAATCAAAATCTGGATCCAGGCTGATGGAGCAGCAAGCATGATCACCGCTGCCCCCAGCGCAATCGCAATCCTGCTTTTATCCGGAGTCAGCTTTTTCCCCAGGCCGATCAGCGCATGAAGGACAACGGCAGCCGCAACCACCTTCAAACTGTGGATAAATCCAGCATCCCCAAGCGTAAAGGTTTGGTAGAGCAATGCGAAGATC
Source organism: Bacillus sp. BKU_1 (assembly GCA_051294195.1). Lineage (GTDB taxonomy): Bacteria > Bacillota > Bacilli > Bacillales > Bacillaceae_B > Rossellomorea. The sequence continues at coordinate 2,500,214 of CP193985.1, forward strand.
ACGAGGACAATCACGGAAGGCAGAGTAAATCCAAGGAATGAAATGATCCCTCCGAGGATCCCCCCGCGCAGCATGCCGATCGAAATCCCCACCTGACTGCTAGCCGGCCCCGGCAGGAACTGGCACAAGGCGATCAGATCTGCATACGTCTTATCCGTCAGCCATTTCCTTCTGTCCACATACTCATCTTTAAAATACGCAAGATGCGCCACCGGCCCTCCGAACGACGTCAGTCCAAGCTTGGTTGACGTGAGTAATATTTCTAAAAGGACCGGCCATCTGCTTCTGTCTTTAAGTTGTTGATTCAATTTCAAACACCTTCCTTCTACTTGATTTCTTTAAACAGTTCATATGCTTTCGCCCTGGCTTCCTCCAGGACGGTATCCCCTTTATCGGTCGTGCGGTAATATTTCCGGATTTTCCCGTCCACATTTACATCTTCCCTGGAGACAAGCCCGTCCTTTTCCATCCCGTGAAGAATTGGATAAAGTGTCCCGGCGCTGATATCATACCCGTGCTCATGCAGCTCCTCCACCATCCAGGACCCGTAGACCGGCTCCTCTTTCGCATGATGAAGGATATGGATATGTATGAAACCCAGGAACAATTTCCGCAGCACTTTATTTTCCATAAAAAATCCCTCCCCGGACCCGTTATCTAACTCCGATATCGAATTTCGATTATGATTTTATACCATCTTCACTTCCGATTCAATCCATTCTACGTATCTTTACAAAGAAGTAACAATCCAACCTAAAAAAGGAACTTCCGTTAAAAAGCGAAAGTTCCTTTTCTTCAACCTCCGTACACACTTGCACACGTTCCGGCTGCCGGTTCATAATAGCAGTGATTCTTAAACTGCCCTGCAAACGGCTGCCCGTACCACGTCGGCGGGCACGGTGCATACGGATTGAAATACCATAATGCATATTTGCCTGGGTGCTGTCTCCAGTAATCCAGATTCTGTTTCGCCAGCCTTTTCTCAACCGATCTCGCCCTGTTATAAAAAAGATTTCCCTTCTGAACCGCTTCAAACGAATAATTGTTGCCCTGAACCTGAAAAATGACCTGCGGGATGGTCCTCACATCTCTAAAATCCAGACAATCCGCCACTGCACGGTTCACAATGACATTGCCAACATAAAGCATGCCCTGCTTCCCTTCACCCTCCGCTTCAGCCCTCATCATCCTGGCCATCAACGCAACATCCGAATCCTTATATTTCACTCTTGGCATATTTTTCACCTCAGAAATAGTGTATGAAAAAAGAGTGGGTTGATGTCCGGATTCTTATTTTGATACGAAAAAAGGACAGGGACTGCGTTTACGCTGAAAACACAGTCCTTGTCCTTTTTAAGGGGGCTATTTTTTGAGGGGGCCTGGCTCAAAAACGGGTAATTGAGCCAGGCTCGATCTGCCGTGTCTGAGCCTGGCTCAAACCACTGAAATGGTGCCTGGCTCAAACCACCCGGATTGTGCCTGGCACAATACCGCCATTTTGTTCCTGGCACAGAATGTCAAAGGCTTTATCATTCAGATCACCTGAACAAATCCAAAAACAGCTCCCAGAACCCCTTCTCTTCTTCCGGTTCCGCCTTCTTCACTTTCTTCTCTTCCTTCTCGATGCTCTCCGTCTTGATCACGAACTGCACGGAGGAGACTTTCTTATTCTCAGATGATACGAATGAGACCGGTTTGAAATCGGACTTATCGTATTCTGCCAGCATCTTATCGATTTCCGCCTGCATTTTTTCAGGAAGGTCTTTTGTTTCCTGATGCAATTCAGACGTACCGTCATGAAGTTCGTTCACCCCGCCTGACAGCTCACTTGTTCCGCCGGCAAGCTCGGCTATTCCGGAATGGAGCTTCCCGTAGTTAGAGGACAGCTCACCGACTCCGTTTGTATAACTCACAAGTCCTGAGTGGAACTCACCGTACTTGCCGGACAGCTGGCTCAGTCCTTTTTGAAGTTCGACCAGACCGCTCATATCCGTTTCTTTTAAAGAAGAGGACAGATTGTTCGAAATCGACGTCAGCTGACCGCTGATTTCCTTCAACGCTCCGTTCATTTGATTCAACGACGGCTCCACTGCGGCAAACGCCTGGTTTACGCTGTCATAGGTACCTTTAACTTTTTGCGCAGCGGCATGAGAGGCCGCCAGCTTATCGACCACTTCTTTATTCTCGGCGTTCTCACGCAAGGCAGCGATTTCTTCTTCGGTCACCTGACTGGCAGGAATACCTTTGACCGCCGCATCCAGCGCAGCATACGCCTGCGAATAATTATCCTTCAGCTTCGTCATCCCGGCTGCCGTTTCATTCAGTCCGCCAGCCAGTTGATTCAGCCCCGCAGGCAGTTCATTGAGGGAGGACAAGTCTACTTCTGCCGACTGTCCGGAAAGAGAATTATTAATAGTTGCAAGCGCATCACGGATCGAAGCCGACGCACCGACGAGCTGAGACGATGATCCGTTCAGTTCCCCGAGTCCATTTTTCACCTGCGCAGATCCGTCCTGGAGTCCGGCTGCTCCTTTATTGAGCTGTGACACCCCATCTTCGAGTTCAGCCACACCGTCATTCAGCTGCCCGATTGCATCGGACAGTTCGGACATATCATCGGTCATGCCCTCAGTCCCCGTCGTATCGATTGGAAGGGTGGACGGGACCGCGGCGATTTCGACTCCTTTGAATTCGAAGTCCTTCACGTCCGCTTCCACTTTCAGCTTCTTCTCTTTCCCGGGCATGACTGTGAATGTGACCTGTTTATTCTTGCCGGCATTCGCCACCATGCCGTCCCCCGCTACGATATTTTCATACGTATTGGGGAGGCTCAGTGATACCTGCAGTAAATAATTTTCATAAAAAACTGAGTTGCCGCTCGTATTTTCGGCGGTATCGATGCTGATTTCAAGATGGCCGCTCTTTCCGGCAAGCTCTGAAGGGTCCACCTTCTGTCCATCAAGCTCATAGGAAACCTTCACATCCCACGGTAGCTCCGTCTCTTCACTCATATTCCCCTGATAGGTGAACTTCCCCTCGGGGGCTTCCATTTCGATTTTCTGCCCTTCCTGGTTCAGTTCCTTAAGGTCGGTCAGGTTCTTCACGCTGCTGTACCGGCCGTAATCAAGGATCTCCCCGGCACGTGCCACATCGAATGTATTCACGACATAGATATGATCCAGACCGCCGTCCGCGTTCAATGTCGCATACACCACTTCATCCTTTGACGACACCTTCCCTTCCTCCGCTGCCTGGGCAGGCATGCTAAGAAATGAAGGCAAGAACAGCATCAAGGCGAGCGCACTATAGGTCAGTCGTTTTTTTCTCATCATCATTTCTCCTCATAATAGTTTGCTTTGTACGTTGTTTTCTTATTGAATCTATCAAATACCAGCAGCATCGCCGGCAGCACGAATAATACCATGATGAACGCAAGGAGAGCCCCTCTTCCCATCAAGAGCCCGATGGATCCGACGATCGGATTGGATGACGTGATCCAAAGGATGAATCCGACACTCGACAGGATCGCCGCAGAAATCGAGATCGAGAACGTCTTTTCATCAAGCGTCCTCACGATGGCCTCTTTAGCAGGCATCTCCTTCCGGTAATGGGTGTACGCTTCCGTGAACAGGATTCCATAGTCGACCGTCGCGGCCAGCTGCACCGTGCTGATGATTAAGTAGCCGACGAACACGAGCGGTGTGTTCGTAAAATATGGGATCGACAAGTTGATCCATACCGCCGACTCAATCGTGATAAGCAGGATGATCGGAATCGTGATCGACCGGAAGCTGAACAGGAGTACGAGCGCAATCGTCACGACCGTCAGCACATTGACGATCACATTATCCTTCTTGACCGTATTTTTAATATCATACAGCGTCACGCTTTCCCCGAGCGCAAGGGCATCATCCCCGTAATAAGCGGAGGCCGCTTTTTTCACCTTTTCGACGATTGAAAAAGGGACCTCGCCTTCCGTGCCCTGATTTGTGTTAATGACGATCCGGCTGTAGTTTTCAGAGTAGAATTCTTCTGTTATCGACTTGTCGAGATAGTCAGGCGGGATCTCGGTCCCGACCTGATTCACATAGGCCATGACGCCCGTGACATAATCGAGATCCTGGATATCCTCGACGAGCTCTTTCTCTTTCGCCATATCCCCTTTAGGGACAAGCATGACGATCGGGGTCGTCTCACCGAATGCCTCTTCGACCTTTTTAAAATCACTGCCGACACGTGTGTCTTCAGGCGCTTCACCCGATCCATAGATGAACTTTGTATTCGTCTGCCCCAGAAAAGCCGGCACAATGATCGCGAACACAAGGATCAAACTAGGGATCTTCAATTTGACCACTTTATTCCCGATACCCTTGAAGTCCGGGATGAAGCTCCTGTGCTTCGTTTTATCCATCCACTTATAAAAAACAAGCGTCAGCGCCGGCAGGAAGACCATTACGCTGATAAAGCTCAGGACGATACCCTTCACGAGGTTCACGCCGAGATCCGACCCGATCTGGAATTCCATGAACGTCAGCGCGATAAATCCGAAGAACGTCGTCGCCGCACTCGCTGTGATCGCAGGGAACGACTTCTTCATGGCAAGCTTCATCGCTTCTTCCGGATTATCGGTTTCCTTCCGGTAATCCTGGAAGCTGTGCAGAAGGAACACTGCGTAATCGAGCGACACCGCCAGCTGCAGAATCGGCGCAACCGACTGGGTCACGAACGACACTTCCCCGAGGAAGATGTTCGTCCCGAGGTTGATCAGGACCGACACCCCGATCGCCGTCAGGAAGAAAAGCGGCTCGACCCAGGATGTCGTGGAGATGACGAGAATCAGGATGATCAGCGGAACGAGAAGCATCCCCGCATACATCGACTCATTGCCGGCCATCTTCTGGGAGTTCGCCGTATTGGCCGCCTCCCCGGCAATCGCCCCTTCTTCACCGATCAGCTTATAAATTTCGTCCGTGATCCGGACTTCATCACCGGTCCGCACACTGATCGAAAACAGCGCATTCCGGTCCTTATAGTAGTTCTCGACCGTATCCCCGTCCGCAACCTCAAGAGGTGTCTGCAGGTCGACCATATCATCGAGCCACATGACGTCAGTCACCCCGTCGATCGCCTCCAGTTTTTCCTTGTAGGCCAGTGCCTCCTGGATCGATACATCCGTTACCATGACCCGCGTATCCGGCACCGCTCCCGTAAACTCTTTCTCCATGGTCTCCATCGCCCGCGTCGCTTCGGCGTCATCTGGCAGATAATCGACCATATTATAATTGACCTTCACAAAAAACTGCGCTGCCGTCGACAGGACCGTCAACAGTACAAACACAATCAGCACAGCCTTCTTATGCTTTATGATCCACGATACAATATTTGTCATTTCTCAACCTCACTTGTTTCTCCAACATTTTCACCTTATCATTATAATAAACACCGTGTTGGATATTCAACGGACAGTTGGGTAGTGAATGTTCTATAACCAACACTCTTCATCCGTATGTCGGATAACCGACGCCGTGGATGAAATTGGAAAGAAAGGGACATGGATATGACTACTAAAATGGACAGGCGCAAACAATACACCCGCATGGTTCTAAAAGAAAGCCTCCTGAAGCTGCTGCAGGAAAAATCAATTTCAAGCATCACGATCAAGGAAATCTGCGAAACGGCAGACATCAACCGTTCTACCTACTACGCCCACTACTCGAACCAATACGAGCTGCTCGAGTCGATCGAAGAAGAGTTCATCGAAGACCTCGTCGCAACACTGGGCAGGTACAATTTCTCAAAAGAAGAGGAAGCACTTCAAATGACCGAAAAACTATTTGAATTCCTTGCCGACAAAAGCGGCATCTGCAAGATCCTCCTCAGCGAGAACACCGATATGTACTTTTTGAAAAAAGGCATGGGGATCACACATGAATTCATCTTCAAAAACTGGGTCACCGACAGCAGGATCGACCAGGAAACCTATGAATACATCAATATGTTCATGGTAAGCGGAAGTATTCATGTGATTAAAAATTGGCTGGAGAACGGGATGGATAAAACACCCGGGGAGATGGCGGGGATCCTGCATCATTTTATTAACCGGGGGTTGTCGGGGGTGCGGTAGATTACTTTTTGTGATATCGAAACAGGGGGAAATCGGCAGACTTCGCTTGAAACCGGTTCTCAAGCGGCAGTCAGAAGGCGTTGGAAAAGGCTTCTGCAGCTAATTGTGCCTCTCAGCGGAGGAATTGTATCTCACGTTTGATTAATTGCACCCTTGAATTTATTATTGTGCCTTTCGGAAAAATAATTGCACCCTTCACGGGGATCATTGTGCCCTTTATGTCGCATATTCTTTGTCTTGATAAGAAACAGTTATCCGGAGAGTATAAAATCCGCCTTTCTAATATAGAAAATAAGCAGGAGATAATCCCCCTGCTTGTTATTATTATTTATTCTTAAGCTTCCTGCTTTATGAAACAAAGTCCTCCCTCGACGTAAAAACATGATTGCTTCCATCACACCCTGATCAAAACCTTCCCTTCATAATCCCGGCTTTCAATCAACTCATGTGCCTTTGCTGCATCTCGTAAATCGAAGATCTGCGCAATAGGCAGACTGATTTGTTTTGAGGCAAACAACTTCAGAACCTTTTCAGCAACAGGTGCCAGAAGCTCTGGTCTGTGTTTTCTGGTCGTACCCAAGCTGAATCCTTTCACATTTCTGCAGGAACTATGAACATCGTTTGTTTTAAAGATTCCGGGGGCCCCGCTGCTGCTGCCAAATTGAACAAGGGTTCCATATAAAGCAAGACACTCCATACTCCTGGCAGTGACATCACCTGCAACTGAATCAAATATCACGTTTACTCCAGTATTATTGGTTTGTCTTAAGATTTCTTCAGTAAAGGTATCATACGCATAAACCAGGTCAGCACCTAAATTTTTTACATATGTTTCTTTCTGCAAATTTCCGACGGTCGCAATGATTGTCTCCACACCGCCCATTTTTGCTAATTGTATAAGCATCGAACCTACACCGCCCGCCGCACTATGGATGACAATCGTGTCACTCTTTTTCACTTGACCGATTTCATGTAAGAGAATAAAAGACAATATTGATACGGTTGGCATGGCCGCCGCCTGTTCAAATGGCAGGCTGTCCGGAATTTTGAAAACCAGTTGTTCATTGGCCTTAACATATTCTGCATATGAACCCCCAGTTGGAAAGGCCATTACCCTGTCTCCCTCTGAAAAAGAAGAAAATCTCCCTGCCTTCACGATGATTCCGGCAGCATCCAATCCCGGAATGAGAGGGAAGTTGCCAGAACCTTTAGCCCCTTTACGCGATTTGATATCTGCATAATTCACGCTTGTATAGGCTGTTTTTATTAACACTTCATTTTCACTTATCTCCGGGATTTCTATATCAGCGAATTCTAGTACCTCAGCGTTTCCAAATTCGTTTTGAATAACAGCTTTCATGATTGACACTCCCTGTGTAACCAGATTGGCAAACTAACATATCTCCCCTATTATTCTACTAAATTACAGGAGTGACTAATAATATGATATTTGAAAGGCTGAAGATAACTTTCACTTATCGAGATTGTAGTTTTATAATTCCAATTGGAAGTCAACGTTTTGGTTAAAGATATTGAACACACCTTATTCCTTTACGCCCATACCCTATCCCGATACTGTGAATACCCTTTAAGAAAGAACTTTGATCCATTTTAGTGAGGTGACTATTGAAAATGTATTACGGATATTATCAAATCAGACCTCAGAGCCCGAGACAATATTCCGCAAATGTCTGCTCCTACCGGTTGGAAACGCTGGAAAAGCAGATTCATGAGCTTGATCGTACGGTTTATAACTTGAATCGGAGGGTGCACCGGCTGGAACAACTTGCAGGTTCCAATCGCCAATTCTGAGTCGCGGCATAAAAGCTGGGCCTGAACGCGGATGACGCTCCTGCGTTCAGGCTTTTGTATTTATCCCTACTCCATTATTTCCTTTACCGCACAGAATGCCAATCCGAGATACAGCGGAAACAATCTTATATTAATGCGTAAATATTTCTTAACCATGGAAATCACCTCTCTATTACATACCACAGGGAGGTGCCTGTTTCCCCTATTTAATTTCTGTTTAATTCGAGGACTATTATCGTTAAGTTCAGAGAGATTTGGGACAGCCCTAAGTCCTCCAAGTTGACAAACTATTTTCACCCATGTTAATTTGTATATGCAAATGAAAGAGGTGACGGTCGTGAAGAACGAAGAGGAAGAAGTCCTTATCCATTGTCTATATTTTACTGCCAGCCGCTTTGCACGGAATATCACCAAATTGGCTGAAAAGTTCCTTGATGCCGGTGATCTGGCCCCGTCCTATTTTTATATGCTCATGGTCGTCCACTTCCATCCGGAAATCACACAGAAAGAGCTGTGCCGGAAACTGTCGATTGCTCCTTCGACCAGCACCCGCTTCATCGATAAGCTCGAGAAGAAACAACTGGTCTCAAGGAAGTTGTCCGGAAAGCAGACGTTCATCTCCTTAACTGAAGAAGGGGAAAATGTGTACAGCCAGTTCCGTGCTTCAATTAAAGGATTATTCGATGATTATTCCGGAACATTGGGAAGGGAATTCAGCCTTAACTTGAGCAGGATGCTGCACGAGGCAAGCAACAAGCTGGAGAAAAAAGAGTGATTGTTTGAGAGCTCTTTTTTTACCCAATCATTTGCATATACAAATAATTGACCGGCACGTCTCACCCTCTTTTTTTGTCATATCATTTGCATATACAAATATTATCTTACCAGGAGGGAAAAATATGAATAAAACCATTGTCATTATAGGAGCAGGTAAAGGAATCAGCTTTCAGGCTGCAAAAACATTCGGACTGAAAGGATTTAACGTCGCCCTGATTTCACGGACGCAGGAATCCCTGGGGAAATTAGAGCAGGATCTGGCCAAACTGAAGATCAACGCCAAGGGTTTTCAAGGGGACGTATCATCCCCTGCATCACTGCAGCAGGCACTTCGTTCAGTAAGAACAGAATTCGGGGAAACGATCGAGGTACTTCTTTACAATGCGGCTTCAATCAAACCCGGAAATCCGACAACGATCAGTCCGGAAGACTTCGTATATGATTTCAAGGTCAATACGGCAGGTGCCCTTACTTCCGTCCAGGAACTGCTGCCCGACTTAGAAGCGAACGCAGGATCCATCCTCCTTACAGGGGGCGGCCTTGCACTGAATCCATATGCAGAATATGCTTCCCTTTCTGTTGGAAAAGCGGCCCTCCGCAATCTCGCATACAGCCTGAATCAGGAACTCAGCCCAAAGGGAGTATACGCAGGAACCTTGACCATCAACGGATTCGTACAGGAAGACACCTATTTTTCAGCAGAAAAGATCTCCGAAGCCATCTATGACATGCATATAGACCGTAAAAACGCAGAAGTGGCCTATGAACAGGAGGAAAAATCACAATGAAAACACTCGTCATCGTCGCTCATCCGAATATAAACGAATCCAGGATAAACAAAACCTGGAAGCAAAGATTATCAGAGGAAACGGACATCACCGTTCACGATTTATACGAAGAATATCCTGATAAGCAAGTCGATGTCGAAAGGGAGCAGGCGCTTCTCCTTGCTCACGACAGAATCGTCTTCCAATTCCCCTTCTATTGGTACAGCAGCCCCGCCCTTTTAAAAGAATGGCAGGACACCGTACTCACATACGGGTGGGCATACGGTTCAGAGGGGACGAAACTGAACGGGAAGGATTTTATGCTGGCCATTTCAACAGGGGGACCCGAAGGCGCCTATCAGGCGGGCGGGTATAACCAGTTCACTATGAACGAATTGACAAAGCCGTTCCAGGCGACGGCCAATCTGACCGGCATGCGCTTCCTCCCTTCTTTCTTATTGCAAGGCGTCAGGACGTTAAGCGGTGAACAAGTGCGGGAAAGTGCAGAAGAGTATATCAATCACCTCAAGTCATCTGTGTAAAAACTTTAACAAATTTAAAGGAGATATCCATCGGGACATCTCCTTTTTATTAGTTCAAGTCAGCATTAAAAAGAATTTCTAGTAGTTCAGTTTGGAGTGCAAAACTAGAAAAGCAGTCCAAACTGGACTGCTTTTTTACTATGAATTCGTAATAAAAGTCACCTAATAAAATTCTTTAATTGAGTTAGTCACCAAAGGAAGGGGACTTTAAATAAAGGAAAATTTTTCCGTTAAACTGAAGCATTTAGCTGTGGAGAGGTAAATAAGGGAAGGATTTTCCGTTATGCATGCTTAATAAGCCAACTTTCATGTTTTCTTAAGTAAATAAAAGAATATTTTTCCCTTATTTGAACTATCTTTTTCGACATTTCTTATATAAAGGAAATTTCTTCCCTTAAGGTATAAGCTTATGGTGCTGTTTTTTCTTGGTCCCCGCATTTAAAATCCTTTATGTTTTTTATACCATTCCGTAAGTAATTCACTATGTAAATCAAAAGTCTACAATATATATTTCTGTTGGGAAACGTAATGTGATTTTAGATACGAAAACACACATAAAAGAAAAAAGATAAGTTGTAATAGCAATAAAAAACAGCATACGAATATTGTTACGAATTCGTATGCTTACAGACATTGGATAATACTTTGTACCTCTAAACTGAACTATTTAGCAGCATGATTAGTCGTCACAAGTGTACTGAAACGTTGGTGCTGTCTGAATAAAGTAGCCGCTTCTAACCTGCCCTGCCCAATTCTTCAGTGCAGATTTCCACTGCGGACTGGAAAAGAACTCTTCGATTGTCACGGTCGCAGAGAACCAGACGATCGGTGTGAAAGGAGCAAGTTGGCCTGCCCCTCCCCAGATTCCCCCTGCCTGCACGCCGTTTTCAATGACAAGCAGCAGCGGAAGCCCGTGCTGGAATCCCATTGACGGCTCAATCTGCAATAAAGGAGAATACGGCTCACCCTGAGGGGTCGGGCCAACTGGCTTTAAAAGAACAGAAGCCAAGCCGTAGCTTGAATTGACCATGGTGCGGATATTTTCAAGGGTCGTATTCGGATATTGTTCTGTATTTGGAAGAGTTCGCGGAAAGAGGAGTTCCCTCTGAATTTCATTAAACATCCGGATGACAAAGCGCTGCTGAATGGAAAACGGCGGCTGCGGCGGCCCAAGTGTGAAAAGGTTCTGATGACTGAAAAACACCGGAATCTTAAAGAAAGCTGTGGCAGCATCATTCAAATCCTGCATCCCCCGGTTCCAGCAGGCAATTTCTTCCCTGCTTAACGCTGGCTCTGGACTGCTGATGGTATCCTTATTCTTCATTTTTTTATCTTTTTTCGACATTTTTTTCACCTCCCATTGAATCATATTCACCGGAGGCTGCTAATGATTGGACAACCCTCCCTTTAAGAGTAGATTTCCACTTGAAAAATGGCTATTGTCCTTGGATTCTATCAGAAATTAAATACGTGAGAGCATAAGAATAGACGGCAAATCTCTTAAATTCATCTGTTGCATTATGATAGTATGCTATAATAAAGAAAGAATTTTCAGACTCATCAAAGGGGCATAAGAGATGAAGAAAAACCTGACCGATATCGTACAATCACAAGTGATTGCATCCATAAAAGAAGAAGCGGACCTGGACAAGGCCGCAAATTCAAATGCGAACATCGTGTTCATCTTAACCGGAAACTTGATCACCATGAATGATTACCTGATAAAACTGAAGGAAGCCGGGAAGACCACTTTTATACATATTGATTTCATAGACGGGCTGTCGAATACGAAGAGCGCGATCAAGTACATAGCGGAAATCTGGAAGCCTGCAGGGATCATCACCACCAAGAGCAACCTGATCAAGTATGCAAAGGAAGAAGGGTTGATGACGATCCAGCGCCTTTTCCTTATCGACCGCAATGCACTGGCCAAAGGAATCGACATTGCCCATAACTGCAAGCCGGATGCCATTGAAGTCCTTCCGGGCCTCATGCCGACCATCATTGATAAATTGACGGCAATGACGGCACTGCCGATCATTGCCGGCGGCCTGATCAGCAACAAGGAAGATATCCTCAACGGACTCAGGGCCGGGGCCCTTGCGATTTCCTCGGGTGATCCAAGGCTTTGGAATCTGGATCTTTGATATAGGGTCAAGTCTGACAAAGCTCAGCTGAGATAAAACTCCACGCGCATAAACAAAAAGGAGCTCAACTCCAAGCGGAATTGAACTCCTTTTTGTTTATGTCCCTACTTTCTTTTCTTCATCCTCCGTCTTCTTTTTTTTCCCGAACCCCGGGAGGCGCACACTTGTAATCTCCTTTTCTTCAAAGAAATTCCCTATCTTCGTAATGATGAAGGTTACGAAAGTGGCGAAGATGACGATGGAATAAAACCCGGCACCGATGCCGATCCCGACTCCCCCTACGTAAAAAATCATCGCCGCCGAGGTCAATCCTTTCACCCGCAATCCATCTTTCAGTATCACTCCTGCCCCGAGGAAGCCGAGTCCGGATACAATTTGTGCCGCCAGACGGAGCGGGTCCATCATCTTTCCGCTGTCTGGCTGGCTGAGCATCTCTGCACCTTCGATTGAAACGATGGTAATCAGCGTACATGCCACCGAAACATATGTATATGTTTTTAATCCGGCCGGCTTATTTTTCGATGTCCTGTCCCACCCGATTAGGAATCCTAAAACCGCACTTACCAGTATTCGAAAATAAATCTCATAATGCCAGAGGAACCCTGACATATCATTCATTACATGCCCCATTCCACCATCTCCTTTTACAATAAAAAGAGACCGCTCCATAAAACGGACGCAGACTTCCCCGAAAAGCAGAAAGGAAATCATACCGTCCGCTTCATAGGGGATCTCTTTTACTCTTCCTATCAAGCCGGAGCCTATACGATTGTTATCTTAATCATAAACCATTTCCAACATCTTTTCAATTATATTTTCAAATAATTCAGAACTTAATGTAAATTATTTGTAAACCTACTATTTTCATATTGTCACACCCTCCCCTGCGCTGTATGATTAAACTACATAACGAATATCCGGGTAGAGATGAGGAGAGCCCTGTGTCAATTGCGTGTACAAGCCGTACATGTTTTTGCCATGGGGCTCTTTTCATTTTTACATAAATAAACGAATTAAAAGGAGGAAATGCATTGAAAAAGAACCCGTTTGCCCGGGCCGCTGTCATTCTCGTTTTCGGATTGGGACTTTTACTGCTTCAAGCACAGAATACCCAAGCGGAAGATCCCGCCCCATCTCTCATCATCACGGAAATCGTCGCTAAATCAGACGGTGCCGGACAGCCTTATGAGTATGTCGAAATCTACAACACCACCTCAGAAGCAATCAATCTTCAAGATTATCAGCTCCAATACTTCACAAGTAATTTCTCCAGCCCCGCCAACCGGTGGGCGATCAAAGACAAAGTCATCCAGCCCAAAGATTCTTTGGTCCTGTGGCTGAAGAAATACGATTATCCCAATGTCCCTTTATGGGATTTCAACTCGAACTACGAAAGCTCCCTCACGAGGGAAGACGTATTTGAAGTGAGGCTGACAACTTCCGCTCAGGGACTCAGTGACACCGCAAAGCGCCAGGTGGGAATCGCCGATAAAGACGGCATCCTCCTCAGCAAGGCTGTCATAAACGATGGCGAAGTGGATGGCATCACAAACCGCAGTGTCATTTACAAAGCCGGCAGCTTGGCAGAAATGACGAAGATCAGAAACGGAGAAGAGCCGACCCCTGACCTCTTGCTGACTGAACAGGTGAACGGTCCTGCAGCACCGGCCGGCCTGAACGCAACTCCAGCCCACAGATCCATTGCCCTTGAATGGGGGACGTCAGAAGGTGCGGTCTCTTATAACATCTATCACTCCGATGGAACTGTTACGTCAGCGGACACGAACTCAGCGGCCATTGACGGCTTGGAAAACGGGAAGGCTTACACCTTCAGGGTAACGGCAGTCGACGCATATGGGAACGAATCTCCTGCATCGCAAGGTATCACTGCTGTCCCTCAGGAGAAGGTGGATACTGAAGCTCCCGCTGCACCGTCCGGCCTCAAGGCAATACCCGGGAAAGATCATGTTGAGCTGCAGTGGAACGCCAACACAGAAAGCGACCTTAAAGGATACCAAATCTATATTAACGGGACGGCTTACGGTACAGTTCCTGCGGGCACAACAAGCATAGATGTTTCCCCTCTCGAATTGAACAGGGAATATACACTAACGGTGACTGCACTCGATCAGGCAGGCAACGAATCGGATGCATCCCGGCCGCTTTTGACGGGACCTTCTGAAAATGCGCCGATACCGGATCTATTAATCACTGAATTGATTGCCAACACCGATAACTTCGCGGGCTATGATGCATTTGAATATTTCGAGCTTTATAACAACAGCCCGGAGCCGATCGATCTGAAAGGGTATCGTTTCGCCTCTTATAACTGGGATAAGGAAATAGGAGAAAGGTATGTACTGGAGCCATGGGACACAGTAGTGGTCTGGACACGCAACGCTTCCATCGCCCCCATCTCACTTGAAGCGTTCAACTATAACTATTTCTATTCATATAAAAGCAAGTACTTGACTGAAGAGGATACGATCGTCCTGGGGGACATCGCCGGCCTGGTCAACGGAGGCAATACCCTGGCCGTTTATGCTCCCGATGGCCATGAAGTGGTGAGAGCCGATTATTCAGGAGAAGACGTTACCTTGAAGGAAACCGTCACTTTTGCCTATCCAAAAGATAACACACGCACGATGGAAAAATTATCCTCCAGACAAAAACCGACGCCGGGATGGCTGATTGAAGATCAAGTCCCTGAGCGTCCTGAACTGGATGATGAGGCACCAGCACCCCCATCCGGACTCCAAGCAGCTCCAGGCAGCGGAAGTGCTGACCTGAGCTGGAATGCGCCGGACGCAGATGACCTTTACCGCTATCACATTTACAAAGACGGCAACCTTGAATACTCCGTCGATCCATCACAGACAGATTTTACGCTTTATATGCTGGTCGGCAATCAAACCTACTCGCTGCAAGTCAGCGCCGAGGATACATCAGGGAATGTTTCCGAATTATCGGAACCTGTACAGGTCACGCCTGAACACCAGACCATCACCCAGCTGGAACGGTGGGAGCATGAAAAGGATCCTGCCTACCAGGATCTGTGGAACATCAGTTCGGATGGCCCTGTAATCGCAGGTCTGGCTCAGGGACTGGTTCCCCAGGGATTGACCTACTATAAGAAAAAAGACTGGCTGCTGACGATCAGCTACGTCGATAACGGCATCCAGCCGGGTACGATCACCGTAACGAACCGGACAACCGGGGAACTGGTGAAATCCGTGGTCCTCTATAACACGGACGGCACACCATACACCGGCCATGCAGGCGGGGTGACCGTCAGCCGGGATCACGGCTGGGTGGCATCCGAGAATCAGTTATTCTCCTTCAAACTGAGCGATCTTGTGCAAGCCGAAAACAATGGTGAAATCCAGTTCACAGAGCAGATTCCGTTACCGGTCGAAGCTGCCTACACCGTCTATGATGAAGGCATCCTCTGGGTCGGGGAATTCTATGAGGCAAGTTCCTATCCGACCGACCCGTCGCATCATATCCAGAACAGGGACGGAGACATGCACTACGCATGGATGATCGGTTTTGACCTTGAACGGAGCAATGATAATCTATCCGCGGAACACTGGGATGGATCGCCTGATCATGAAGCCGTGCCGGATTACGTCCTGTCCACGACCGGGAAAGTCCAGGGGGCCATCATGCAGAAAGCGGCAAGGAACGGTGTCACGCTGAGCACCTCCTACGGAAGAGCCAATGACAGTGTTCTGTACCGCTACGAATACCCGCTCAAGGAGGATGCTCATGCCTATGTGACGATTGAAGGAAAACAAGTGCCGCTGTGGTTCCTCGACGGTCACACGGCAAAACCGCGTCAGAGCGTAGAAGCCATCCCGATGCCTGAGGGGATCGTGGAAGTGCAGAAAGAGCTTTACGTCGTATTCGAGTCAGGAGCGGATAAATACCGGTACACCACCACCTACCCGATGGACCGGATGCTCCGGATCGACATGAAGAAGCTGATGAAGGATGATAAAGGGATCGAATAAAAGGGAAAAGGAAGCGGCGGGGCCGCTTCCTTTTTTCATGTCGTTCTTTCCGTTAACAGTCCCTTCACCGAAGGCAGGACATAATCCGGCTTCCAGGCTGCATTCCCCAGGTCCTCCCCGGTCGTGATCCCGCTGAGCACAAGCGCTGTTTTCATGCCCGCTTCGATGCCCATCCGGATATCCGTTTCCAGGCGGTCACCAATCATGACACACTCTTCCGGCCGCAGCTGCAAAATCCTCAATGCCGCCTCAACGGTCAGGACGGACGGCTTCCCGATCTGCACATCAATCTTTTTCCCTGCAACCGCTTCGACTGCCCCGATCATGCCGGCACAATCCGGCACATCCCCGCCCTCCAATGGACAGGTTTTATCAGGGTTGGTTGCAATCAGGACGGCGCCATGCTTTACAGCCTGATAAGCAAAATTCAAATGATCATAATGAAAATCCCGGTCCCATGACAGTACGACAACATCGACTTCGGACGGGATCATCCCCTCCCGGAACCCGGCAAGCGCCAGCTCATCCTTGATCGGCTGCTCACCTATCACATATAAAGCGGCATCCGGATGATGCAGACGCAAATAATCAATCAGTGTCACGGTCGGATTCAAAATATTCTCCAGGCTTGCGTTGATATTGAATCCGTTCAACTTCTCCACATAACGCTGGCGGGATTCAATCGTCTTATTCGTCAGGAACAGCACTTTCTTCCCTTCATCGAGAAGGGAGTTGATCACGGTGTCTGCCCCTTCAATCAATTGCTTGCCAAGATACACGGTGCCATCCAAATCAAAAATATACCCTTTCAAATCTTTCATCAGTACCCTCCATCCAATTAGCGCCTTGGTTCAGCCCCGGTCAATGCTCCCGGACTGAACAGTAATCATGTGCGTTCACTCCGTACCCGGATCTCTCAAACCGGTGCCGGAGCCGTCCATTTCCTTTTTTATTCAATAAAAAATTCCCTGAGCATGACGATGTCTCCAATTCAACAATTGGATTTCGCCATACCCAAGGAATCTCCTCATCTTTATCCTTGAATCTATTATTTATAAGCGCAACGTCATCAGGTCTTCCCCGATGATGATCTTCCCGTTTCCAAGCTTCGCCGCCTCTTCTTCATACGGTTCGTTGTCCGATAAATGGACCAGTACAATCTTACCGATTTTATCCAGGTCATATTTTTCAGCAACCTGGACAAGAGTGCTGTGGTTGCCTGCAATTGTACGCGCGGAAGTCGCTTCATGGATTAACATATCTATATGTTCATACCGGCCGATCCGTTCGTTGATTTCCGTATCGCTGGAATAAACGGCGGTCTGCCCGGCACACTTCACTTCAAGTCCCGCAGTCGGAACAGAATGAAGTGCCTTGAAGCATGAAAACGTCATTCCACCGCCGCACATAAGCTCTTCTTCCCGGTCCCCGTCAAAGGTTTCAATTTCAATGTCAAAGGCGATCGGCCATTTATCGGCCTCCATCGTCTCAAGCCATTCCAGAAGCTTCTTCTCATTGCGGTAATCGCAGAAAATCCTTAAAGGCTTCTTCCTGGCCTCGAGCCACATCCCCCACAAGAGGGAGGGCAGACCGTAGAGATGATCGATGTGAAAATGGGTGAAGATTACTGCATCGAGTTCGCAGAGATCCACCTGCAGCTGCTTCAGCTTCCTGCTCGGATTGCCGCTCACATCGACGAGCACTTGGTATCCATCATTGCAAAAGCAGATTGAGGTATTATCGCGTTCGGAACCGGGATACGCACTTCCCGTCCCTAAAAAATGAATGTCCAACTATTCCACCACCTATTTGATTCCAGAGTGCATGAAGCTTGATACGAATTGTTTTTGGAAAAGGAAGAATGCGATCACGAGCGGCATGATGACCATAACCGTCCCTGCAGCAACCATCCCCCACTGTGCTCCCGTTTCATAGGACTGCGCAAACAGTGCAAGTCCGACCGTGAGCGGACGGGACTCGATAGAATCCGTGATGATCAGCGGCCACATGAAGTTACTCCAATGGTGACTGACCGATACAAGGGCAAATGCGATATACGTCGGTTTCGCTGAAGGGATGTAAACATGCCACAACGTCTGATACCATTTGCAGCCGTCGATCTTGGACGCTTCATCCAGATCATACGGTACCTGCTTGAACGTCTGACGCATAAGGAACACCCCGAACGCCGAAGCCCAGTAAGGCATCATGACGGCAAGCTTCGTATTCACGAGCCCGAGCTGGCTGATCACCTGGTAGTTCGGGAACAGCAGGATTTCCGGCTGAATCATGAGCTGGAGCAGGAAGAGAATGAATAATACATTTTTCCCTTTGAAATTCACCCGTGCAAATGCATATGCAGCAAGCGTGACCGTGACCAGCTGGACAATCAGAACGCCGAAAACAATGACAAACGTATTAAAGTAATATTGCATAAATGGTGCCGTATTCCACGCGTTGACGTAGTTTTCAACCGTCGGGTTCGAAACCCAGAACGGAAAGCCCCCATTAATCACTTGATTCCCCGGCGAGAATGAAGTGATGACGACCCACAGGAGGGGGATGAATGAAATGATCCCTAAAACAATAATGATGCCATAGTTTACTTTTTTCATTGATTTTGCCCCTCCTTAATAATGGATTTTCTTATCAAGATATAAATAATTGAATGCGGTGATGCCAAGCATGATGATAATCAAAATGACCGTCAGGACGGCAGCTTTCCCGAGATCCCAGTTCGTGAATGCCGCTTCATAGATATAGTAGAGTAATAGATTACTCGCATTATCCGGGCCGCCTTTTGTCATTATGTACAGGTGGTCGACATTTTTAAATGAATTCGTTATCGCCACGATCATGACAAACAGCGTCGTCGGCATCAGCAGCGGGAAAGTGATATGGCGGAACATCTGAAACGGTTTCGCCCCTTCCATCTCAGCTGCTTCGTACACATCCCTCGGCAGATTCTGCAATCCTGCCAGGTAAAAGATCATGAAGAAACCGGCATCTTTCCAAATGATCATGACAACCATCGCGATCATGACGGTGCTCGGATTCCCCAGCCAGTTATGATCACCCGCCCCGAAGGTTTGAAGGAAATTATCAAGTAATCCATACTGAGGCGTGTAAATGAAAAGCCAGATATTCGCCACCGCAATCAGTGGAACGATCGTCGGATAGAAAAATGACGTCCGAAGCAATGAACTCCCGGCCATTTTCTTATTCAGCCAGATGGCAAGATACATCGCCAGGAACAAACTTGTCGGCACCGTGCCGATCATGAAAAGGATGTTATTCAGGATGACCTTGCGGAATATCTCATCCTCGAAAACTCCTTTATACTGATCAAGTCCGGAAAACTGTAATCTGGTCATCGGGCCGCTGTAGAAGCTTAACTGGATCGACTTGAGCGTCGGGTAAAACGTAAACAGAGTCAAAAATATAAAAGAAGGAAACAGCAGGCCGTATGCGAACAGATTATTCCTCGCCCCGGTGCTGAGCTTTCGCTGCTTCGTCGTCATCTAACAGTCCACCTTTCTTGTGAAAAAGGAGCCCAAGTCAGTCCTTCCGGGCTCCACTTCCTTCAGTCAGCCTTCTTATTGAAAAGGCTCAAGCACTTTTTCTGCTTTTTTCTGTGCATTATCCAACCCTTCGTCAACCGTGCTCTGACCTGTCAGGATCGATTGGATGTGGTCATTGAAGATTTTCTGAACCTCACCGTTTTGGTACGTGGCCAGCTCACTGTCTGCATATTCCAGCTGCTCGCGCGCCACCAGTGCAGCAGGGAATTCCTCTACATACTTCTTCAACAGGTCGGTTTCATACGCCGATTCGGTTGTCGCAACATATCCCGTATCGATCGACCACTGCGCCACACGCTCAGGCTCTGTCAGGAACTTCATGAACTTAACGGCAGCTTCCTTGTTTGCTTTCGGAAGGTCCTTGAACAAGTAGATGTTTCCGCCTCCGGTTGGAGAACCATACTGATTATTCGCCGGCAGGAAGGACACACCGAAATCAAAGTCCGCGTTATTCTTCACATTCGTCAAGTTGCCCGTCGTATGATACATCATCGCCGTCTTCCCGCTCAGGAAGTCAGAAGGGACCGTCGCCCATTCGGTGACGCCTTCAGGCATGATTTTGTGCTCTTTGCCAAGGGACAGCCAGAATTCCATGGATTCTTTCGCGTAAGGCGCATTGAAATAAACTTCTTTTCCATCCTGGGCCATGATGTTCTTCTCGGTTTGAAGGGCTAAAGCCTGGAACATCCAGTACTGATAGCCGGTACTTGGAATCTCAAGCCCCCATTGATCCTTGCCTCCGTTTTTCGTCAGCTTCTTCCCGTATTCAACCAGCTGATCCCAGTTTTCAGGCGGCGCCTCGGGATCCAGCCCCGCTTCTTTGAACGCATCCTTGTTGTAGTAAAGGACAATCGTACTTCTTTGGAACGGAAGGCTGTACACCTTATCTCCAATGGACGAGTTCGCCATGAAGCCATCATAGAAATCATCCAGATACTTTTCATCAAACATCGGGTTCAATTCCTCGATCAGGTCATTCTCAAGCAATGTGAACAGGTCAATCGAGAATAATACCGCAAGTTCCGGCGCATTACCCGCCTGCGCCGAGGCCATAACCTGCGTCATCGTTTCGGCGTAACTTCCACCGTATTTTGCATTCACCTTGATATCAGGGTTCTCTTCTTCAAAATCAGCAACCATCCCATCCACGATCTTCGCCACATCCCCGCCGACCGCTACCGGAAACCAGAAATCAATTTCAGTCTTTCCTCCTTTTTCCCCGCCGCCGGTCTCACTGCTGCTGCATCCGGCAAGCACGACCATCAACACTAAAACGAATGATAAAACCTTGGTTTTCATGCACATTTCCTCCCCTTTGTTCTCATTTTTTTCATAAAAAAACCCATGAACAATAAACTGCACCACAAAAAAGTGTCATGCAATTCATTGGTCACAGGGATTCTCCGCATCTCTACCCTTAGACAACTACCTGTCTAAACTATATGTCTGATTATTCATAATAATACAATACATGCTAATAGTTGGCAATAAAATTTCTTGGTTTTTACATGAAGTTTACAAACTAACTTCTTGATATTACTCCTTAAGTGGTTGAGAAGAAGGAATACTAAGACACTTAAAAGTTCTTAAGAGAGTAATTAATAAATCATAAACAACCGGTGCAGACTCTAATACGCTATTGATTTCCGTGCAAGACTTCGCTTTCCGCGGGTGGCCCGTGAGCCTCCTCGGCTTCGCCTGCGGGTTAGAAAAGTGGAAGGGCTTTGGTCAGAGGCGGGTGGCATAAGGCGAATCGACCACGAAAGACGTTCTTTGCCTTCTTGGGCGAGTTGACTTATGACATGTGCCTCTAAGCCCTGGAGCTGGACAAGTCTCACCTAATACGCTTTTCTCGCAGGAGTCTACGTTTTGTCCTCCAATCAATCGATGGAACTGGTTTTGAATATGGATAAGTCTACACATTTCCAGCCTGAGTAAATGGATTGAAACTTATTATAGTTCTTCTTGATCCCCCTTTTTCTTTGATTGAACAGAAGGCCTTCTATTATTGCTGACATTAAAAATAAACAAGCAACCGTTCATTTGCACTCATTACTTGGCGTTTAATATGGTTACTTCCAACACTAGTTGTATCAGCTTATCTTGTACCATATTTATTCACATTGAACAATTGCCTATACCGTTTCATATATATACTCATGACAAATGCACAGTTAGGAGTAATAATATGCCAAATAAAACGAATAAACAGCCAATTGAAGTGGTGAATGTGTCCAGTCCTTCCTTAAATTCAAGGCGGGGAAAATACTTTATCGGTCAAACGGGAGTGTTGAATTTTGGCGGTGGATATTCTGCATGGGGCGGTTTAGTAAATCCAATTGATTCAGGAGTCAATTTATATATCGATATTTTCACGATAACAAACTTTTCAAATCAACATTTCATCAGTGAAATCCTGTTAAACGCCGCACCGCCAAAAAATGCAGCTGTTTCCTCCAATGTAACCCCGACAAACCAGGCATTTTCACCTTACCAACAGCCGAAGGCAGTAATGAAATATGCTGGATATTCTGCTGAGCCCATGCCAAAAGGTGTGAATATCTTTGATCGAATTGTTGCTCAAAATTCAACCCTCGTAAGCGATTCACACAACGGTTCGATTATTATCGGCCCGGGAGACTCATTTTCAATCCTCCTAAGATCACCGGGATATCAATATATTACAGGTACAATCGTAATGACCTGGTGGGAGGAAGCGGCCGATGCATGAGTATGGGAAGGCAGATATGAACGTTGAGCCAAGAGTTAACGAAAAAAACATCCAGGAAGCGACCGTACTGCCGGAAAATGTTTATCACTCCTATCTTGGTGAGTACTTTCTGGGTCAAACTGAACTCATCTCGTTGGGAGGAGGGTACAATGGCTGGGGCAGTCTAATCAATCCGGCGGGCTCAAAGGTGAATATGTTCCTGAATGCTTATACCATTTCGAACTATTCAAATGAACCATTAACTGCTGAAGCCTGGCTAAGCAGCAAACGTCCCGGAAAAGGAAAAACGTCACCACATTTTGCTGCCGGGAACCAGGCTATTCATCCGGCCCGGATGCCTGAAGGGAAAATAAGAAACGCCAGCTTTGTATCAGGAACCCCCCAGGGCGGCACCCATGCATTCGTAAGAAGGGTCGAACCCATGCTCACCCTTACAAAACATGATTTTCAAGGCATATTCATCCTGCCTCCAGGAAGTTCCTTTACCCTATCCTTTTTATCCCCGGGGCAAAAGCAGGCATATGCAAGAATCGCTTATGGCTGGTGGGAGGAAAAAATCTAACCATCTACCCCTTATCTATCCACATAAAAAAGGTGCTTGAACCCATACTGGGATCAAACACCTGAAATTCTTTTATTTTAAAACCAACCGCGCGACACACTCCACATGCGCCGTCTGCGGAAACATATCCACCGGCTGCAAATATTCCACGGTGTATTGCTTCTTCAAATACTCAATATCCTTCGCCAATGTAGAAGGATTACAGCTCACATACACAAACTTCTTCGGCTTCACTTCCTTGATCGTATCAAGGAACTTCTGATCACAGCCGGTTCGCGGCGGATCGACTATAACTACGTCAGGTCTCCAGCCTTCTTTTTCCCACTTCGGCATGAGTTCTTCTGCGCTGCCTACGAAGTAATCGGCATGGTCGACTCCGAATCGTTCAGCGTTCTTTTTGGCGTCATCGATTCCTTCCTTAATGACATCCATCCCACGGATTTCCTTTGCTCCATCCGCTAACCAGAGTCCGATTGTACCGACTCCGCAGTAAGCATCGACGACTTTCTCTTCACCTGTCAGAGCCGCTGCTTTTTTCGCTTCGTTATAAAGCTTGGTCGTCTGGACCGGATTCAGCTGGAAGAATGCACGTGCTGAAAGTTCATAGGTGAATTCATCAAGACGTTCTTCGATGCTTTCTTTTCCTGAAAGATGGATCGTTTCGTCTCCAAAAATGATGCCCGTTTTCTTTGGGTTGATGTTTTGAGCGATCGATACGACCTCCGGCAGGCGTTTCTCGATTTCGGATACCAGCAAATCCTTACGGGAGATTTTTTTGTCGCTCGTTACCAGTACGACCTGCACCTGTCCTGTTTCGAACCCGACTCGCGTCACGATTGTTCTCAGGATCGGCTTCTTCTTTTTCTCATCATAGACAGGGATGTTGAAGTCGTTGATGATGCGTTTGATTTCTGTGGTGACTTTGTTGGTTGCCGAGTGCTGGACGATGCATTCGTCAATGTTGATCAGCTTGTTGGAATTCATGCTGTAGAGGCCGGCGAAGGCTTTTCCTTTATGGGTCTCCACTTGGAATTGGCTCTTGTTGCGGTAGTGCCATGGGTTGTCCATTCCGATTGTCTGACGCACATCCAGTTCTTCCAGGTTCAGTTTTGTATGGCGTTCCAGGGACTGAAGGACGATATCGCGCTTCGCTTCAAGCTGGCCTTCATAGGTGATGTGCTGAAGCTGGCAGCCGCCGCATTCTTCATACACAAGGCAGGGTGCCTTTGTCCGTTGCGGTGACTTTTTCCGAATCTTTTTAATGCGTGCTTCGGTAAATTTCGGATGCACCTTGGTGACCTCGACCACCACTTCTTCCCCTGGCAGGGCTCCCGGGACGAAGACGATTTTTCGTTTAAAGAAACCGATGCCCTCACCGTTGATGCCGATCTTTTTTATCGTAAGCGGAAACTGCTGTTTCAGCTCGATCTTCACTTCATTATTGTTGCCTTGCCTTTTTTTATTGTATTGCTTTTTCATTGGTTCACGTCCGTTCTATTCGATACTTCTCCATAAATACAGGGATGCGTAGCTTAAATAAGGATGCCACGGCGAGCTGAATTGTTCAAGCTCTTCCTGGGTCGGTTTCCTGTCCATGTTATATAAAATTTTAATGGCGTTCTGAATGCCGATATCGGCTGTCGGAAACAGATTCGGCCGGCCGAGTCCGAACAGCAGATAGCTCTGTGCCGTCCAGGGCCCTATGCCGCGGATCTTAGTCAGCTCTTTGATGATGGCTTCGTCGGATTCTTTTGCAAGTTCATCCAGATTCAGTTCTCCATTTGCCACTTTCTCCCCGAGTCCGATGACGTATTCCGCTTTTCGCTGTGAAAATTGCAGCTCCCTAAGCTCTTCCACCGTAAGTGCTGCCGTTTTTTCAGGAGATGGATAAAACCACACGCCGTCCTTATGCCAGCCGTAAGTCGTGACAAAGCGATGCGTCAGCGTGAAGGCGAACTTCAGGTTGAGCTGCTGATGGATGATGCTTTTCACGATGCTCGCGAACGGATCGAACTCAAGGACAAGCGGTGTTCCTGCATGCTCTTCGAAAATGGGTTTGAGTTCTGTTTGCAGGAAATGCTCATGCATCTCGTGAAGACCTTTTTCCCACTGAAAAACCTCTGAGATCCGGCTGTGTTTCTCTTCAAGATTTTCTTCATTTTCAAACGTTATGGTGAACTCGGGCTCTTCGGTAGTTCCGACTGCCTGCACATTGATAACCTCTCCATCTCCCGTCGGTAAATAATACGGTACCTTCACGCTGCGTTCTTCCTTATCCACTGCATTCAGCGGATCCAGCGAAAGCCTGTCCAGCACCCGGTCGAAATTGTAGGGCCCTTCAATCCTGACATTCCTCGTTACCATCCTTATCATCCCTCCGCGTCAAAACTCGTATGTGTATTATAGCATATGGCAGGTGTAACCTTTAAATGTTGTGCGGCGTCTTATTTGGTAGAATCAGGCAGAAAGGGATGGTGGAAATGAAAAAATGGATGATGGCCGGGTTGCTGCTGGTTATTCTGGTTAGCGGTTGTGATGAGCAGGGAGCACAAGGGGAAGAGGAAATCTGGAAAAAAGTAAAAGACTATGAACCGAGAGAATCGGATATTGTAGATACTCATGGAAAAATTGAGAACCTGGAACGTTTTGAAGAATTTTATAAAAATGTGAAAAATGGTGTGAATGATAAGATCCGGATTGTCACTTATACAGTCGAAGGAGATCCTATTTTGCAGGACATCAGCTTCGACGGTAAAGTATTTGAATCAAAAATGGATACCAGGAGAGATAAGTACGGTCCAGGAGATGTTGAGATCTTGACCTGCAAGAAAATCGAATCTGCGGATGATAATAATAAGGTGGAGCACGAATACAAACTTACAAACTGCGGTGAAAAACAACCTGAAGTGATTTTGCTTTGGTATTAATAAACGAATTGAAGGGACGGACCTCAATCAGCCCGTCCCTTCCACTCATTTCATCGCCGGATGCTTATCCAGACTTTTAAACGTGTACCCGCGTTTCTTCAGATCCTGGATCGCCTTTTCCAAAGCATCCGCGTTGTCCTTGGAAACGGAATGGAGCAGGATGATGGCTCCAGGATGGATCTGTGCCATGATATTGTCATAGGAGTATCTCCAGCCGTGCTGCTCGTTCGTCTTCCAATCGACGAATGCAAGTGACCAGAAAACATGCTTGTAGCCTTCTTCCTGTGCGATTTTCAGGGTCCGCTCGCTGAATACGCCGCGTGGCGGGCGCAGGTACTTCATTTCTTTCTGACCTGTGATCTCTGCTGTCTTCACCTTCACTGTTTCAAGTTCTTCACGTATCCGCTGGTCAGTAGTCGCGGTGAAATCGGGATGATGCCAGGAGTGATTCCCGATGATGTGCCCTTCTTTCACCATGCGTTTTACCAGGTCCTCTGCACTTAAAAGATAATGTCCGGTAACGAAGAACGTTGCAGGCACTTTTTCTTTTTTCAGAACATCGAGTACCTTTTCCGTGTAGCCATTTTCATACCCGTTATCAAACGTAAGGTAAATATCCTTTTTATCAGGGGACCCTTTATAGAAAGCCCCGTACTTTTCAAGCAGTGCATCATGTGCCGGTCCGGCTTCCGCCGGTACTTCATTGCGGCTCTTCTTGAGTCCCCATCCGATCGGGTTGTTCGAAACGGCCTTCGCATTGGCCGGCCCGATCAGCAGGAACAGGGATGAAATCAATAGAATTTTCAGTAGCTTACTCATAATGACCTTCCTTCTCAATCGTTTCCTTTAGTTTTTGAGAAGTTGGAGGTTTCATGCTTACTAAAAGTATCCAAATGATTCGGCCTGGTCCGGATTATGCTCGAACATTTTATACTTGTGCCCGCAATCTTGGGATATATGCTCGTCAACTTAGGATTAATGCTTGAAAAAAACATGATTTGTGCTCGAATTCTGGAAATTATGCTCGAGCTGTCAAATTTTCTTTAAGTTCCTGAACACTTATTGAAAAGCCTGATACTCTTCACTTGCAAGTTCCTTCAATTTTGCCTTATTTTTCTCAATAAATTTTGTTACGGCTTCTTTGTCATTCATGTCGGGAAAATCCTTGAATTCTTCCTTCAATTCCTTTTCCACCTGCTGTCTCGTAATATCGAGGCTGGAATCCTCGATTTCAAATGAGAATCCTTTTGCATTCGGCACTAAAAGAGCAAGATAAATGGCATTAAAATAAAAATTCTGCTTATCGACATTTTCCCCGTTGAACCAGTACTTATTGAACTGCTCTTCAGAGATGCGGGATCCTTCTTCAAGACCATAGGAAACCTTGATCCTTTCACCGGACAAATCAATCCCTTTAACGGTTTCGCCGCCTGGAAGACTTTGTATGATGCTGTACACTTTATTGTTGTCACCGACATAAGTTCCGGTCATTTCCTTTAATTTTTCCATATTTACATTTTCGATTTTCGTAATCTTAACCTTATGCGCTGGCTCACTGCAGGCTGCAAGAACCAAGGCCGCGGCAAGCAGCATAAGGAAGAATGCTGTCATCCTTTTCATAAGATCCCTCCATTTCCCCGTAGTATACTAAAGATGGCGATTGATGGAAAGTTCTACATAAAACTAAAAAGCAGCAGGTTATCAAACCTGCCGATGTTTACTCATATAAAATAGGTATAGGCCACCAGAGCCGGCCACACCACCAGCAGCACCCCTATAGAAAAAGCAGTAATGATATACTCCCTGCTCTCCCTGTCGAATTTCCACTCCATTATCGCCCGGAAAACGTTCTGAAGTAAAAAAATCAGAGGGATCATCACCACCTGGTTCACATTTTCAAAATCAACATTGAAAATAAGGATGATCCCCGCGATGACGATGAAAGCTTCAATCCACCCTTGGATGGGATGCACCGGTTTATACAAGACGCCCGCCTTTCTTGGTATGTTCAATTTTTTCCGGATCCAGCGATCAATGAAAAAGCCGATCGCTATGATTACAATCGTAACCATAGTCAATATCAGCATTAAGTAATCAATAAACATTTTGTCCCCCTATATTCTTACGTTCCCTGACCTCCCGAACTCCCTCGGTGATCACCGGCAGAATAATTACTATCCTCCCCGGGCTTCGCACCCGGATTGATTCCCGGCAGGTGATCATCATTATTCCTCCGCTTCCTCCGCACATCGATCAAATAGGCAAATACCAAAATCCCTGCAATCATGATCCAGAACCACCACATAGTCGGCCGCCTCCTTTTTACTATCCTATGTACTCCCTGCGATCCTTAAAACTCCACATAAAATGGATGCGTCCGTTCATCCAGGCAGTGTCTGATCCGTTCCCTGAAATTCGGGAAAGTCACCATTTCCAATGCCACTTCAACCGGAAAGTAGCCGACTTCAAGGCTTTCATCAGAAGTAGTCGGCGTTCCGCCTACTGGCTTTGCCAAAAATAATGTGTTACAGATGGACTGATTCACATTTTGAAAAATACCGCAGAATTTCGTGATCTCCACTTCGATACCGGATTCCTCCATCGTTTCCCTGATGGCCGCGTCCTTGAGAGATTCACCTTCCTCCACCTGTCCGCCCGGCATTTCCCAGCCCATACGGGGCCCCTTGATCAGCAGCAGCTCTCCTTGTTCATTCAGCACGATTGTGGCAGCCGAAACAATATGTTTAGGGGGTGTAAAGGTTTGCTGTGCTTGTTGATTTTCACTCATAGTACTTCCTCCATTTCAACTCAGTTAATATCCTGATTTTACCACAATTATCCGGTCCGATGATCTAATTTTCCAATAATCTCCATAAAAAAGTCCCGAGCATACACCCGGGACGCTGTTGTTCTTTTATTTAAATACAGGCTCCTTGAACTGAGCCAATTTTTCCAAAGAGGATTTATCGACTTCTTCGTGAAGAGAATTCCCGTGGGAGTCCATCGTCACGACAGCCGTAAACCCTTCGACATTCAGGTGCCACATCGCTTCAGGTATACCGAACTGCATCAGATCCACACCGTCTACACCTTTGATGCAGTCAGCATAGTATTGAGCCGCTCCGCCGATTGCATTCAGGTAAACACCGCCGTGCTCCTTAAGAGCAGCAAGTGTCTTTGGCCCCATGCCGCCTTTTCCGATGACCGCTCTGATGCCGAATCGCTTCATGATATCCCCCTGGTAAGGCTCCTCGCGAATCGATGTCGTCGGGCCGGCCGCTTTCACGTGCCAGTTGCCGTCCTCGTCCTTCAGCATGACCGGTCCGCAGTGGTAGATGACCTGTCCGTCAAGGTCGACCGGCGCATCATTGTCGCTTAGGTGTTTGTGAATTGCGTCGCGGCCCGTGTACATGCGGCCGTTGATTTTCACAACGTCTCCCACTTTGAGTCCGCGGATCTGCTCTTCCGTGATCGGTGCCTGAAGCGTCACCACATTCGGCGCCTCACCGGCATCAGCAGCTGCCGTTTCAAGTTGGGCTTCTGACCCTTGAGTCAGATCGATCTTGTCGCCTTCCTGATAGAACCACCTAGCGATACCACCCTCGGCGTCAAGCTTCACACCGAGACGGCGGAATGCCCAGCAGTTGTAGGCAACCGATACAAAGAAGCTTGCCGGGATGCGGTTCATCACGCCGACCTTGCAGCCAAGAAGCGTCGTTTCGCCCCCGAAGCCCATCGTCCCTATGCCAAGTTCGTTTGCATTTTCCATCACGTATTCTTCAAGTTTGCGAAGATCTTCATTCGGATTCACGTCATCGACTGAACGGAAAAGCTGTGCCTTTGCAAGATCATATCCCGAAGAGCGGTCTCCCCCGATGCCGACTCCGATGAATCCTGCGCTGCAGCCCTGCCCCTGTGCCTGGTACACAGAGTGCATCACGCATTTACGGATCCCGTCAAGGTCGCGGCCCGCTCTGCCAAGACCATCAAGCTCACACGGAAGGCTGTACTGGATATTTTTATTTTCACAGCCGCCGCCTTTCAGGATCAGGCGTGCATCCACATAGTCCTCTTCCCATTGCTCGAACTTGATGACAGGTGTACCAAGACCAAGATTATCACCGGAGTTTTCCCCGGTAAGGGAATCGACTGAGTTCGGGCGGAGTTTCCCGTCCTTCGTTGCCTGCACCATCGCAGTATAGATCGCATCTTTGATCTCCAGCTGATTCACCCCGACCGGAGTCTTTATTTTAAATGTAGGGAGACCTGTATCCTGACAAATCGGAGATACATTGTCATCCGCCATCTTTACGTTATTCGAAATCGTATCAAGGCTCATCGCCGCCCGTGTCCCCGCATTCTCACGCTCTTTCGCAGACCGGATCGCACGGCGCACATCCTTCGGCAGGTTCGTGGACGTTTCCACGATCAAGTCATACATACTTTGCTGCAATGTCTCTTTATTCATCATTCTTCCCCTTTCCCCTCTACCAATTGAATTGAACAAACGATTCATGATTTTTCACCAATCATTATACTCCTATAAGAATCGGATTGAAAGGGATTTCACAAAGGAAATTCCTTTTGGAAATAACAGGACACCTCATCCTCATGAGTCTTTGAATACCCGTTCTTTTTATAAAATTGAATGGCATCCGCCCACAGTTTATTCGTCTCAAGGACCAGCTTCCGTGCACCCAGCGCCTGAGCCTTATTTTCCAAATGAGCAAGCATACGCCGGCCAAGTCCGTGCTTCCGGTAAGGCTTCAACACCGACATCCTCACAACCTGGAACGTATCTTCGGATTCCCTACGGATCGCTCCGGTACAAATCATTCTATCCCCGTCCATCCCCACATAAAATAATTCATCCCCCTGCATGTACTCACTCCATATATCCTGGATATCGGGGTTCAGTGTGTGGTCGATGAAACCGAACCGCTCAAGGAACCCGGCCAGGATGACTTCCTTTGCAGCGGGGCACTGCTCTTTTTGTATCGCCTGGATTTGCATATGTATCTCTCCTTTATAGGTGAACCACTGTTATGTATTTGACTCAAGGGGATAAAATCCCTTCCCGCTGTCAGGGAAATTATGACAGGGTTCATCATTTTCCGGGAAATATCGATAATGTTCTTTAGGGTCAGGTAAAATTAAAGCGGAATTGTGCCTGGCACCTGAGGTCGGGATTGTTCAAGGCACAACATGAATGCTGGTAGTAATTGTACCAAGTACAAAGGGCTCGGATGTACCTGGTACAATTCACCCGAAATGTACCTGGTACAGGTCCCCATTCCCGAGCCTGGCTCAATTACCTCAGTTTGAGCCTGGCTCAAAACCACTCGATCGAGCTTGGCTCAAAACCCCAAATCTGAGCCTGGCTCAAACACCAGTCCTCTCCTCAACCCAATAAAAAAAGAGCCCCATCACCAGGACTCTTATTCGCTCTTCTTAAATTGTTCGCATTTCGTCTCTATATCATCGATCATGGAAATCAGGCGGTCGATATCTTCCACATCGGCCTGTTCAGGGTCGATGGAATCCAGCACATCTACAAACAGATTCAAACGCTGTTTCAGGTAATCTACCTGTGAATTTTTATCATTTACGGCTTTGCCCAAGAGTATCTCTCCTTTCATACCTTTCTCATGGTAACCAATAACTTTCGGATTGACAAGGGGTCAGCAGTTCTCAATAATGAGTTAGTGACTTATTATAAAGGAGTTTTTCATTTATGAAACCAACCACACTCTCCAAGAAAATGTCGATTGACCATGATCCCTGGGAGGCATATCTCGATGTGGAGGAGCACGGAGGCATTACACTTTCCAATATCGAATTTACTACGACGACGCTCTGCAATATGCGCTGTGAGCACTGCGCGGTCGGTTACACGCTCACGCCGAAGGATCCAGAGACATTGCCGATGGATACCGTGTTTCAGCGCCTTGATGAAATCCCTGCGCTTCGTTCCCTTAGTATTACCGGCGGGGAACCGATGCTTTCCAAGAAATCGGTGGAACATGTTGTGCTGCCGCTATTGAAGTACGCGCACTCGAGGGGGGTACATACACAAATCAATTCGAACCTGACCCTCGACCTTGACCGTTACATGTTAATAGCACCTTATCTCGATGTTTTACATATTTCACACAACTGGGGCACAACCGATGAATTCATCGATGTCGGTTTTGCCAATATGGATCGGAAGCCGACGCGGGAGCAGCGCCAGAAGCTGTTTGACCGGATGATCGAGAACAGCCGTGCTCTTTCGGAAGCAGGGGTGCTTGTTTCTGCAGAAACGATGCTGAATAAAAACACGCTGCCTTATCTCGAAAAGATTCACCGCCAGGTTGTCGAGGAGATGAAATGCGGACGGCACGAAATCCATCCTATGTACCCTTCAGATTTCGCTTCGAGCCTCGAGACCCTTTCACTCGATGAAACGAGGGATGCCATTAAAAGCATCCTGAAATTCCGCGATGAAAATGTATGGATGTTGTTCGGCACGCTGCCGTTCTATCCATGCAGCACCTCGGAAGAAGACCGCAGCTTATTGAAGCAGCTGTACTCAGCAAAAAATGTAAGTGTACGGAATGATCCTGACGGCCGCTCCCGGTTGAATGTCAATATCTTCACCGGCGACGTCATCGTGACCGACTTCGGCGATACACCTCCGCTTGGAAACATAACGAATGACACACTGCCAGATATATTCAATAAATGGCAGGAAGAGGAGCTTGCGAAGGAATTGAACTGTCACTGTCCTGCAGCCAAGTGCCTCGGCCCGAATGTACTTGTGAAGTCCATGTATTATGAGAATGTGGATTTTTCTAAAAGAAAAGCGTTGATTGAGCGTTGATTGAACGTCCCGGCTTCAGATTGAAGCTTGGATTTTTTTACGGCTGCGAGAGTTAATTGCGCCAGTTATGTAATAATTGCGCTTTTTTCCAATTAATTGCGCCAGATTCCAATTAATTGCGCCTCTTTCCCGATTATTGCGAAACTTACAATAATTATCGTTATCGAATATTTCCAGCCGCTTCACTCAAAACAAAAAAACACCCCGGAAAGAAATAATCCGAAGTGTTTCTTATTTGATCGTCTTTTCGTCAATCGGTGCGGGTTCGCGGACCGCCTTCTCAAATGGCTGTTCGCCTAAACCGTACCGTTTGATTCTTTCTGCGTAATACTTTGCTCTCCTTGAGCCAAACCAGATTCTCATAGCCGTCGCAAGCACCAGCACAGCTCCGAATACCAATAAATATTCCATTCCTATATTCACCTCCTTTTTATAGATTATTCTGAATATTATAACATATAATTAAAAACTCTGAAAGGGCTTGGCCGAATTATTTATATACCACTTTTCGACATCCTTTAAACCTTCCATACAAAAAACCCGCCATAACGGACGGGTCTTTTTCATTTATCTCGGTACTTCGCTTGCCATAAATCCGAAATGCACATGGTCCTGAATCGGGATCCACGCTCCTACCCCTTGGGAGGTAACGTTTTTTACGACTACAGAACGTTTGGTGCCTTTCATCTGGAGATACACTTCTCCGTAGGTCACTTTTCCTTTTTCGTTGATGGCCGGTGCGTATGCATACAGATAGCCCAGGCGCTTTGGCGAGATATTATAGACCTGGTTCTTTTTTGTGCCTGCCCCGACAATCGTCTGGAACGCAAGGGGAAGCTGGGAGTTGTCCATGGCTTTGATCATCATCATTTTTTCTACGTCATCCGCATGTGGCACTTTTGCTGTCAATCCGCCTTTTACTACTTTCTGAGCTTCTTGGACGTAGTGAATTTGATAATTGCCTTTTCCGCCGCGGTTATCATAGTAATTCGTGTTGATCTTCTGGTATTCCCAGTTCGGGGATGTCTCGGTTGAAGCATAATTGAGCGGCCATTCCCCCAGATAGATGGTTGCACGCAATCCGATGGTAGGTGCTTTATTGATGGAAGATTCATTCAGGATGCGGATCAGGTTCGGGTTTTCAATTTTAACATTTGCTGTATCCAAGAGTTCTTGGGTAAATTCGCTGGGCTGCAGATACGGCTGATCCTGTGTTGAATTTGGATATGTGTTTTCTTTTGCAATGTCCAGGACGGAATTGGGAATTGTGACTTTTTCAGCATCTTTTCTCGCAACTGGACTTTTTTCTGCATGAGTGCCGGTAGACACTACTAGGAATGCGAGTATAAACATAAGAACTGTACGCATTATTTTCACGGTAAAGTCTCCTTTCAACTTAAACTTAAGGGTTTGCCCTTAGTTTTTTCTTTGTTGCAGAAGCTTATCCAAGGAAAAATAAATCTTATAACTGAAAGAATATTTACAAAATTCGATAATTATTTTATAATGAAGTCACCTGGAGGGTTGTCAGACATCTTGGAATGCTGGCAGTTTTTCATAAATCTTTCCATTTCCCAAAAAACAGCGGTTCCCTTAGTGGAAACCGCTGTTTTTTTACGCATCGATTTTAATCTTTCCTTTCACGGACTTCTTCTTTTTGCCGACCGTGGCAATCGCCTTCACTCTGACCGTACCCTTCATGCCCGGGCGCGGCTGGACCTTCACAGAGAAGCGGCCGTCTTCCCCGGTCACGGCAACGCTCTCTTTAAGAATCATGAGATCTTGTGATGTTGACAATTTTACTTCAATCCCCCTAAGCGGGAATCCATCCGATGTCAGCTGTCCTGAGATCTTCCCGCCTTTTTCCGTTACGGTGCTTTCCGGAAGTTCAAGGGTCATGACCGGGTTTGCAGGCTTGCATCCAGCAGTGACGTCAATCGTGACGGAAGCGAATTTCCCATCTGTCGCTGCGCTGGCCGTTATGGATGCCGGCTGAAAAGGAGTCCCCGGACTTACGGCGATCACTGAAGTGAAGATTCCTTCTTCATCAGTCACAGGATTCGCCGGCAGGAACTGCAGGATCGGGGAACCTGTCAACGTAACGGTCCGGTTCGCAAGCGGCTGCCCGTCACATGATAATGTTCCTGAAATGACTGCCCGGCAGTTGATTTTGTTTTTCTTCAGAGGGTTCAATGTGATGGAAAGATTCTTGCATTTTAAGCAGCGCACGGTGACTAGTCTCGATATGGAGGAGACCTGTTTTCCTCCGATCACTGTTTTCGCCGTGATTGTGAAGGTTTCATCCACATCCGGGAACGGGACTAGTGTCGCCTTATAAGTGCCGTCCGCTGAGGTAATCGCAGGATTTGGTGCTGCGATCACCTTATTGGTGGCTGGCTGGATCGTGATGGTGATGAGGGCACCTGCAATCGGTGCCCCGTCACAAGTGACCTTCCCGGAAAGCTGTGTCCCCCTGCAGCCGACGATATCCGGAATTGGATTCAATGTCAGCAGAGGATTGATGCACACGATGCAATCGACCCGGATCACGATTTGATCGCTCAGTGTAACATTCCCGACCTGGGCCGTCGCAGTGATGACGACACCAGTTGTGACCGGTGTACCCGGCACCACCGTCACCCGGGTTGAAAACCGGCCTGTACTATCTGTCACCGGATTCGGATTTTCAAAGATCAATCCAGGGAATGACGATGTCAAATTGACCGTAATGCCCTGCAGCGGCCTGAAATCACAAAGGATCCTGCCGCTGATGATTCCCTCGCAGCTGATCGACCCGATTTGATCAAGCCGAAGAACAGGTTTTTCACACACACCGGATGGGAAAAATCCGCAGCCTTTTGGCGGGGGCTTGATTCTGCAATGTTCTTCTTTTTTTGGTACCACTTTTATATTTCTTAACTGAATTTTCCTCACTCACGATCATTCCTTTACGCAGACTCTTGTCTTATTTTATTCAGCATAAAGGGGCAGGTTCGTCCAATTCCTTAATTAACCGGAAAATGGTCGGTATGCCTACATATAAAAAAAGACCAGAGAATCCTCTGATCTTTTCGGTGTCGATTGATTACTTGCTTTACCCTACAGCAAGTAAAACCCGATACCCATGATAAAATAAGCAGCCAGCAGGGTCAGTCCTTCAAACCAGTTCGTCTCCCCGTCATTCGAGATGATGATCGTGACCAGGACGGCCGACACCATCGCCACCAGTTCCGGAAGGGTGAACACAAGCGGCATGTTGGTTTCGAAGAACAATGAGACGAATACGAGCACCGGTGCAACGAACATGGCCACCTGAAGGGTGGACCCGACCGCAATTTCCACGGCCACGTCCATCTTGTTCTTATAGGCCATGATGACCGCTGATGCGTGCTCTGCCGCATTCCCAACAATTGCGACGATGATGACCCCGATGAACAGCTCGCTCCAGCCGAACGCCTCTCCGACTTCTTCGAATGTGTGGACGAGGCTTTCTGACACATACGCAACGGCTGCTGTCGACACTGCGAGAATGAGAATGGCTTTCCCCTTGCTCCATTCCGGCTCTTCTTCATGAGTACTCTTGTCTCCAACCTCTCCATGCTGATAAACACCGCGGTGCGTGACGAGCTTGAAGAAAAGGGCGAACAGATAAAGGGCAATCAGGATCCCTGCCACCCCGACACTCATCACCATCGTGGCACGTTCATTCATTTCCTGTGCGAACACTTCGGGTATGACGAAGGCGACAATGACCGCAAACATGAGGAGTCCTGAGTTATGTCGTGCATCAAACACGTTGAATTTCTGCCGTTTGAATTTGATTCCGCCAACGAAGAATGAAAGCCCCGCCACCAACAGGAGATTCCCGAGCACTGATCCCGTCAATGAAGCGAGTACGACACCGATGAGTCCTGCTTTTAACGCAAAAATTGAAATGATGAGTTCAACCGCATTCCCGAATGTGGCATTGAGCAGCCCGCCGATCCGCGGACCCGATATCACGGCAAGACTTTCCGTCGCCCTGCCCATGAAACCTGCGAGCGCGACGATCGTCAGGCAGTAAATGACGAACATCATCACGGTCGGCCAATGCAGCAGGCTTCCGATGACGGAAATGGGAACACCGGCCAGTACAAGGATTAAAAAGATTTTGTTCACAGTGCAGTCCTCATTTCCTGTTTATATTTGTAAGGTCCCTTACTAGTGTATGGAATGTGTCATTTTTTTTGCGAAGAAACTCATGAAACCACCAACGATAAACCACATTAATAGATAGAACTTTTTTAAAGGAGACTTTTTTATGACCAATACTCTAAAAGACAAAGTAAAGGAACTCTTTTCCCATCACAAAACCGGGACACTCGCCACCATCCGCGACAATAAACCATATTCACGCTTTATGATATTCAATCATGATGATCTTACTCTCTATACCGCCACAAATGAGCATGCCCACAAGGCGGAGGATATCGCACAGAACCCGAATGTCCATATCCTGCTCGGCTGGGACCTTGGCTCAGATCATGAACATTATGTAGAAATCGAGGCCGAAGCATCCGTTGAAGGATCTGCAGAACTCAAGAAGAAATTCTGGTCGGAAGAGCTCATGCACTGGACTGCGAGTCCGGATGATCCCGAATATCTTCTATTGAAACTCAAACCCGTCACCATCCTTTACTACGAAAAACCGGGCAAAGAACCTCAGGAACTGTCGCTTTAACCGGTGTTCTCTAATCCATTCATGCAGCGGCAGGCCTTCAGCCTATCAACCATATTCCACCTATTCTCATAATTGAAACTAAAAACGGCCGCCAAGGGATAACTTCCCCATGACGGCCCGTCTAATTCTGCGGCGTAACATTACTTTGCAGCAAGTTCAAACGTTTCTTCAATTTTGATTGAGTCCTGGACGGATTGGACCATGGAGCAGTTTTTACGCGTAAGCTTCATGGCTTTTTCAATTTTTTTCTCATCAAGGTTTTCTCCCTTGATCGTGAAGTGAAGAGAGATTTCTTCCACCCGGTTCGCTTCCTCTTCGTTTCGCACGACATCCGCTTTGATATCGATATCATCGAAATCGATGCGCATTTTCTCGAGCACCTTGCGAAGGACACCTCCGCTGCAGACTGCCACAGACGATACGAGCAGCTGATATGGGCGGAATCCGTATTCTTCATTGCCGGAAACCTCCAGCTTCCCGAACCCTAAATCTGTATAAAAACCGCCTTCTTGCATCTTGAATTCCATGTAAAACACCTTCCTCATTCATCATTTCTCTAAATTCTACTCCATCCCCCTCCCCATTGCCAAACAATCGATTCCGGGGTACCATCTAATAAGGAAAAATCACTAGTTTAGGAGTTTTGCAGATGAATCAATCACTTTCATTCCGCTTCCGGGTGCTTGTGGCCATCGTGGCGATTTCGGGCTTTTCCCAAGGGATGCTGCTCCCGCTGATCGCCATTATCTTCGAGCAGGACGGCCTTTCCTCTTCATTGAACGGCCTGAACGCCACCGCACTCTATATCGGAATCTTACTTGCTTCACCTCTCATGGAAAAACCGCTTCAAAAAATAGGCTACAAACCGATGATCATCATCGGCGGGATCGTCGTTGCATTGTCACTCTTTCTGTTTCCGTTATGGAAGTCATTCTGGTTCTGGTTTGCCCTCCGCCTTTTCATCGGGATCGGCGACCATATGCTCCACTTTGCCACCCAGACATGGATCACTTCCTTTTCACCCAAAGAACACCGTGGGAGAAATATTTCAATCTACGGCGTCTCATTCGGTATCGGATTTGCAGTCGGTCCTCTGATGGCACAGCTCATCGAATACAGCCAGGCTCTTCCGTTCATCATTTCTTCTCTTCTGAGCCTGCTCGTCTGGAGCTTCGTGTTTAAGCTGAAAAATGAGTTCCCTGAACAGCAAAATCTCGGAAGTGCTTCGTTCCTCGGATCATTCCAGCGCTTCGGCAAGGTCTTGAAATACGCGTGGGTCGCGCTTCTTCCGCCGCTCGGCTACGGATTCCTTGAAGCATCGCTTAACGGGAATTTCCCGGTATTCGCCCTCCGGAATGGAATCTCGATTGAAGCGGTCTCGATTCTTCTGCCCGCATTTGCAGTCGGAAGCATCATTTCTCAGGTCCCGCTCGGCGTCATGAGTGATAAATACGGAAGGCAGAACGTGCTGCTGGTCGTCATGCTGATCGGGTTTATTTGCTTTACCGCTGCAGGCTTCGTCTCGGAATCGACGATCGGTTTATTCACCTGCTTCACACTCGCCGGTATGGCGGTCGGATCGACTTTTTCACTCGGCATCAGTTATATGACCGATCTCCTGCCAAAAGAATTGCTTCCGGCGGGAAATATTATGTGCGGCATCTTTTTCAGCTTTGGAAGCATGATCGGGCCGTTCATCGGCGGAATCGTCATCGAATGGTTCAGCGGACCGAGCTTCTTCTATCTGATCAGCTTGATGATGCTGTTGATTTTCGTGAGTCTGCTCATCTTCTCCCTGCAGAACAGACGCCGGGAAGTTTCACAAAATAATTAATCCGCACAAAACCCTTTCCTTTCTCATATAGATATGGTACTATCAGATTATAATAATTATAAATTAAGAGATTCTTTAAAAAGTCCATTCAAAACACATATAGATTTGCTGTCATCCCTAACAGGTGGCAGCTTTCGTTGTTTTATAGGGATAATGACGTTGATTATTATTCTCAATTAGGAATCCCCATTTTCAGTTAATCAAAGGAGGAGTACCATATGAGCTCACAGTCCAAAGCCCTTTCAATCGGAACACCGAAGGAACAACATCACTTCCTTGAAAAAATAAAACCACACGCAGAATTGATTGCCGCCCTCATAAGCGGTGTGTTCATCTTACTCGGATGGCTTTTCTCAAAAGGAGACAGTGACACCTTCAGTGTCATCTTTTATCTGCTTGCATTCGTCATCGGCGGGTTTGCAAAAGCCAAGGAAGGCATTGAAGAAACGATCGAGAACAAGGAACTCAATGTGGAGATGCTGATGATTTTTGCCGCGGTCGGCTCGGCGGTCATCGGCTACTGGACTGAGGGTGCCATCCTTATCTTCATCTTCGCGGTCTCAGGAGCTCTCGAAACCTATACGATGAACAAAAGCCAGAAGGAAATCTCCGCATTGATGGAAATGCAGCCTGAGGAAGCATGGCTCGTGACATCCTCAGGTGAAAAGAAGGTCCACGTATCCACGCTTGATATCGGTGACCGCATCCTGATCAAGCCTGGAGAACGCGTGCCGACTGACGGAATGATTGTAAAAGGGACGACGTCCATCGACGAGGCGGCCATATCCGGTGAAGCCGTCCCTGTGACAAAGGAAGCAAACGATGAAGTCTTCGCAGGAACGGTCAATATCAATGGTGCCGTCACTGTCGAAATGACAAAGCCGAGCAGCGAAACCCTGTTCCAGAAAATCATCGACCTCGTGCAATCCGCACAAAGTGAGAAATCCCCTTCACAGCTGTTCATCGAACGCTTTGAAGGCACCTATGTCAAAGTCGTCCTTGCCGTCGTCTTCCTGATGATGTTCGTCCCTCACTTCCTCCTCGGATGGAGCTGGACGGAAACCTTCTACCGCGCGATGGTCCTGCTCGTCGTCGCTTCACCGTGTGCACTGGTGGCATCGATCATGCCGGCCAGCCTGTCCGCCATCTCAAACGGAGCGCGCCACGGGATCCTTTTCAAAGGAGGGGCCCATCTCGAGAACCTCAGCAACCTGAAAGCCATTGCGTTTGATAAAACAGGGACGCTTACAAAAGGGAAACCCGTCGTAACCGATACACTCGTTGCAGAAGGATATGACGAAAAGGAAGTCATGACCGTCATTGCTTCCATCGAAAATCAGTCGAACCACCCGCTCGCCCAGTCCATCACCGGCCATGTCCGCAGGGAATTGAAAGCGGACCTTATCCAGCCGGATTCACTCGAGGACGTATCGGGCTGGGGGGTAAAAGCTGCTGTAGGCGGCTCAGAGTGGAAAATCGGGAAAGCTGAATTTGTCGGGAAGGAGCTTGCCGCGGCTTTTAAGAGCGGAGCCTACAGCGAGTTGGCATCACACGGCAAGACTACGGTTTTCGCCGCCAAAGACGGTGAAATCGCTGCGTTGATCGCCCTCAAAGATGTCGTCCGTCAGGAAACAGTCGAAGCCCTTCACCTATTGAAGAAAGAAGGCATCGAAACGGTCATGCTCACGGGGGACAACGAGAAGACAGCCCGCGCCATTGCAAAAGAAGCAGGTGTCACCTCCTTCATAGCTGAATGCCTTCCTGAAACAAAAGTGGAAGAATTAAAGAAATTAAAAACCCATCTCGGCACGGTCGCCATGGTCGGGGACGGAATCAACGACGCGCCGGCCCTCGCCACAGCCAACGTCGGCATCGCGATGGGTGAAGGCACCGACGTCGCACTTGAAACCGCAGACGTCGTCCTGATGAAGAACGATCTCACCAGAATCGCAGAAGCGATCAAACTATCGAAAAAAATGAAGCGCATCGTCCAGCAGAACGTCGTCTTCTCGATCGGTGTCATCATGATCCTGATCGCCTCCAACTTCCTGCAGGTGCTCGACCTTCCATACGGGGTCATCGGGCATGAAGGAAGTACGATCCTGGTTATCTTGAACGGATTGAGATTGTTAAGATCATAAAGAAAACCGCCTTCTTAAGAGGGCGGTCTTTTCATATTCACTTACCGTGTTTCTTCAACATCTCGTTTAGAAATTCCTCTGATTTCCCCCGCGGAATGCTGAGGCTCTCCCAGCGGTCATTTTTTACAAGTTTGCCGATATAGACGAGCTGGCCCACATGATAGGAATAGTGGGACAGCTGCCTCTCTATGGCATCCAGCACCAAGTGCCGTTCGCCGCGAATGGTGACAGTCTTTAAAAGATCCTTCTCCGTAAGCTCCTTCAGTGAATTCATCAGGGTCTGCCAGCCCTTTTCCCATACCATGGTCACTTCTGATTTTGAAGACAAATCGTTTAGGAACTCCCCTTCCCGGTTCCGATAGTCTTTCTCACCATCAGCAGTCAAAAAGTCTGTCCATCTTGAAACCATATTCCCACTCATATGCTTAACGATGACCCCTGCACTGTTCGACTCGCCGTTATGGTTCCAGAAGATGTCCTCCTCCGATAATTGTTCCAATGTTTTATCGCCAAGGCGTTTCACACTTGTGAATCGTTTAAGGATTACCTTTATATACTCATTTCCAAGACTCATATTGCCCCTCCTTCTGCCATTCTCACGATACCTCCAATGACATTTTTTACTTCCGCTTCATCCCTGATGACAAACAGACAATCCGCTTCCCCTTCATAAGGAGCTATCACAAGGTCCTTATTCTGACGTGCCAGCACTTCTTCGAAAGTGGCGGCACTCCTGAATATGATTTTACTTCTGGTGCTCGCTGCAATACGCTCCTCGAGTATTTCATCAGGCAGATCAAAGTGGACCAGGATGCTTTTGAATCCATTGCTTTGGAAGTAATCGAGCAGCTCCTTCCTTCCGCTCCTGTTCCGGTTTGAATTGCAGATGATGAGGTGACAGTCTGTATGCCCGACTGCATGGTCGACGATGGTTTTCGAGACTGCATATTTGATTGTATTCGGCCCCTTTTTTGCCAGTAACTTTCTATAATATGTATTGATGAATTCGGCGTGGCGGTCCTGATCGACCACGACGGCATTTTCCATCATCTTTTCCAATTCATGTGCAAACGTCGACTTCCCGCTGTGGGTCTTGCCGACGGTCATGATGACGAAACGATCCATTCTATTCCCCCGTTCGTTCTATTTCAATCGTTTTAGGAGCTTCTCCCTTTTCTTATCACCGCTGATTTTAAAATTATCTCCTTCCCCGGCCCTGATGATATGTGTAAACCGCCCTGAACTTCCCCATACCTTGAACTCATCCGTGCCGCCGTCTTCATAAGAGACGGTGACCAAATAGTCTTGATGATTTGCCATTTCATAGATGGTATTCTTCTCGTGCCTCGCCCTGTTCAGGCTTTTCGTGAATATTTTGATGGACAACTCATCTTTCAATACTTTCCCCTCACCATATGTCTCGGTTTTATGGTTGTACGCTTGTATCTTCAACTGTTCAATATTGGAGATGCCGTTGTAAAAGTACACATAGGCGCCGAAACCAAGAACCGCCAGTCCCAGGAGAATCAGGACCCACTTTTTCATCTGCCTCACCCCTCCCAACCGTCACTCATTTATCCTTATTTTACCATACACTTCCGTTTGGCTCCTTCCAATTTTTCAAAAAAAAAACGCCCCTTCACAAGGGACGTTTCTCCTTATTATCAATTCTTATACTCAAGCTTTCTCAGCCAGGCTGTTAGAAGGACGGCGCCGGCCACCATGAGTGCACCGATCCAAGGTGTATGGATCAGTCCGATCCCGCCGGCGATGAGACCGCCGACGAATGATCCGATCGCAATCCCGACATTGAATGCCGCGATATTAAGGGCAGAGGCCACGTTAACGGCTGACGGCACATATTTTTCCGCCAGATCGACGACCAGGATCTGAAGACCGGGCACATTCATGAAAGCAAACAGGCCCATGAGGAAGATGGCAATCAGACCGGCAATCTTGAATGGCGCAGCAAAGGTTAATCCGACGAGGATGACTGTCTGCAGGATGAACATCCAGAATAATGCCTTCAGCGGATTTTGATCGGATGCTTTTCCTCCGACGACGTTTCCGATCGCAACGGCAATTCCATAAATAAGCAAAATGATACTTACCCATTTTGAGCTGAAGCCTGTGACATTTTCGAGAAGCGGTGTCAGGTACGTGAACGCGACAAATGTACCGCCGTAACCTAGTGCTGTGATGGCAAATGCCAACAGTAATTTTCCATTGCGAAGAATCTTTAATTGTTCGCTGAATTTAGCCGGTGGAGATTCTTTAAGATTTTTTGGCACAAGGATCGAACTTGCAATGATGCCGATGACTCCAAGAAGTGCCACGCCCCAGAAAGTTGCTCTCCATCCGAATGCCTGTCCGATGAACGTGCCAAGCGGTACTCCCGTAACAGTTGCGACTGTCAAGCCGGTGAACATGAAGGCGATGGCGCTTGCCCGTTTATGGGCAGGGACAAGGTCCGCTGCGAT
The DNA here is from genome assembly GCA_051294195.1 of Bacillus sp. BKU_1. Lineage (GTDB taxonomy): Bacteria > Bacillota > Bacilli > Bacillales > Bacillaceae_B > Rossellomorea. The sequence continues at coordinate 2,544,234 of CP193985.1, forward strand.
CGTAGAACCAATCGAGAAAAAGATACCGTGTGAAAAGGCCGTGATGAAACGTGCCACAAGAAGCAGACCGAAGCTGGTTGAAACGGCTGAGACCGAGTTCCCGATGATAAACAGTATCATCAGCGACATCAGCAGCGACTTCCTGCTCATTTGGCTTGTCAAAGCTGTAAGAACCGGGGCACCGATTGCAACTCCGACCGCGTAGCCGGAGATCAACAACCCGGCCAGCGTGATTGAAATCGATAAGTCATCTGCGATCGATGACAATAATCCGACCGGCACGAATTCAGTCGTCCCGATTCCGAAAGCGGAGATCGCCAGCGCCAGCAGCGCAGGCGTACCTCCTTTTGTTTTTGAGTGATTCATTGTATGTGCATGAGAACTCATGAGAGAATTCCTCCTTATATTGATTAATGGAGCTAACATTTGGTTTACTGACTCTTTTTTGGAAAATAACCTTATTTTTGTTTAACTTCCTGTCTTCCCTTTATAAACACCTTAGAAAAAAGCTTGTTAATAACGTTTTATCAGTTGAAAAACGTTCAGCTCGCACCCTTCAGGAAGGTTTATTATCGAAATCGTCAATTTTATTTTCGATATTCGCGGTTTTATTATTGAAATGAAACATTTATTATCGAAGCGGTGAAATCTATTTTCAAATAAAGCCTTATTTAATCGAATTTAAACCGTAACAATCAAAACTTTCGAGTTATGATCGATCCCCTTCCCATTCGAACAAACCATAGACACTTCCCTTATCATTAACACCCGGTACTCACGAAGGCGCCTTTCGCTTTCCCGCCTATCCAACAGTATGAGGGGTACAGTTCCAGAATGGAATTACGCACTTTATAGTGCTGTAGGCACCCCCGAGTTCCATAGGTACCCGAAAGTACCCTATAGGATGATCCGGCAATTTGTCGTACCATCAGAGTACAGGGTTGATTATGCATCCTTCCGCAAGTCTTTGGAAGTACGCACTTTAAAGTGCAATAGGCACCCGGAAGTAACCATAGGACGGCAATCCGCCCATTAGGCGTCAACTGATCGGTTATGATATATTCAAACGTAATTAAGCGAATGAACACTACGACACAGAACATAATATACAGCAAGAAAAGATCCTTAGAGGAGGTTATTTATGAAAAAATACAATATTCCCGTCGAAGCGGCCCTTGAAGTCATCGGCGGCAAATGGAAAGTCGTCATCCTCTGCCACCTCATTGACAACGGTACGCTCCGCACCAGCCAGCTTAAGCGGATGATGCCGAACATCACGCAGAAAATGCTCACCCAGCAGCTGAGGGAGCTCGAAGCAGACGGCGTCGTCAACCGCATCATCTACAATCAGGTGCCGCCGAAAGTCGAGTACGAACTGACTGATTACGGAACCTCCCTTGCCCCCGCCCTGCAGATGCTTTGTTCATGGGGAGAGCAGCATATTGAAAAAACGATTTCTGAAGGTGCAGATGTATTAGTAATTTCTGGAGAGAACGAATGACAGTGAACGAACAAAACACCCCAATCTGAAAGGATTCAGGGTGTTTATCTTTTTTAAAAAACGATCCATCTTTATAAGGGGAAATCGGATGCTTTGACTTTATTATATAACCTGTATTATATTAGTTGACGTATCAATGATTGACCCCTCAATCATTTGAAGGAGGAGGATGCTTTGTCCGGCGAAGAAACGATTTTACGTCATTTCAATGACATTTATAAACAGCTGAGCCCGAAGTTCGAACGCTGTACAGGGATCAGCCAGTCACGCCTCGATCTGCTGCACAAGCTGATGGAAGTCGATGAAATCAGCCAGCGTGCCCTGCAGCGGGAAGTAAATATAGACAATGCGGCTGTTACAAGGCATTTGAAGCAGCTTGAAGCTAAGGGAATGGTATCCCGCAGAAAGAATCCGGACGACAACCGGATTACGTTTGTCAGCCTGACAGATGAAGGCAGGGAAAGAATCGCTTCTCTGTGTAAGGAAAAGAAACAGTTCATCGCACAGATGCTGAAGGACTTCAGCGAAGATGAACAAGAGATTCTTTCGGGTTTGCTCATGCGAATCCAGCAAAATGTAAAAGACATTCAATATTAAAATTAAAGGAGTTTTTCAACATGAACACAACAAGAATCAATGACTTTCAAGAAATCATTTCAGGACGCCGCTCAATCCGCAACTACGATCCGGCTGTCAAAATCAGCAAGGAGGAAATGACTGAAATCCTGCAGGAAGCGACGCTTGCCCCTTCTTCCGTCAATCTGCAGCCGTGGCGTTTCCTTGTCATCGACAGCGCCGAAGGGAAAGAAACATTGGCACCGCTCGCCAAATTCAATCAGACCCAAGTGAAGACATCATCTGCTGTCATCGCTGTATTCGTTGACATGAACAGCCTGGATTTCGCGGACGAAATCTATGAGGAGGCCGTGGAAAAAGGCTATATGCCCGCTGAAGTAAGGGACCGCCAGCTGCCTTCGATCAAAGGCCTTCTTGATGTCATGCCGGCACAACAATACAAAGAAATGAACCTGATCGACGCCGGCCTCGTATCCATGCAGCTGATGCTTGCAGCACGTGCACACGGCTACGATACCAACCCGATCGGCGGCTACGAAAAAGACCAAATCGCTGAAGCATACGGAATGGACAAAGACCGCTACTATCCAGTCATGCTCATCTCTATCGGTAAAGCAGCCGATACAGGCTACAAATCCGTCCGCCTGCCGGTCGAAAAAATTACTGAGTGGAAATAATCCGGGACAAGGGGACAGGTACACTGTCCCGCCCCCCTATTACTATAAAAGAAATGAGGAATCAATATGATCATCATCCACGCACACTTTCAAATCAACCCTGAAAAAGAAGCTGCATTCCTTGAAGAAATGCAGTCGCTGGTCGCTGCTTCACGTAATGAAGACGGCAATGTCTCATACGATCTGATGAAATCTACAGACACAGAACATGCATACACAATGGTTGAAATCTGGAAAGACCAGGCTGCCGTAGAAGCTCACAATACAAGCAGCCATTTTACTTCATTTGCAGGAAGAGCGCCGGAGTACATGGCCGCGCCGATCGATGTGCAAGTTTATGCCGGTGAGAAAATCGAGAAATAGTCCTGAATAAAAACGACCCGCTCAGTGACGGGTCGTTTTTCATTTTCACCTATCCATCAACCGGACTTCTTTCTCTAAGTGACGGACAAACTTATAAAATCCGGCTAGTATTAAGAGAAGAAGCGGATCCTCAATGGCAGAGTATTCCCACTTCCACCATCCATATTTGAAATACCCCCACGGTTCAGGCAGACTTGCCGCCGCCTCATAGATTAGCAGCACCACAGTCCAGAATACCACATAAAGAAACTGTTTAAGGGCTCCTTTTCTGAAAGGGAAGAAATTCAGAAAGATGAGATTGACCGGTGAAAGCAGAACAGTATGACCAAGCATTCCCCACCAGCTGACTCCCTTTTCGAAATACCAATAAGCCAAGTATTTATATTCGATGATCACATCATGGGTCATTTGAAATGCAATCGTAAACGTCCATATATGAAGTTTCTGATTCCTCGTCAACCGGTCACTGAAAAAATAAGCTGCCGCGTTGAATACGATTATGGCTACAATAAGTCCAATCATGATGAATTCCTTTGTTTTCAGTATTTTTATTAGTATTATACAAATTTTTACACCTATACCTTTTTCGAAAATTTCCTTTGAATTAGCTCGAGTCAATTCTCAATTGAGATATTTTTGCAAGATAATATTTTCCATTGATTTATAGTCATTACGGGGTTGAAGCGGTGATTGTGGATCCTTTGATTTAGTTGGAGGAGCAGAGGCTGTCCGGAGCCATAAAAATTAATCTGGCCCGCCTGTTAACTAATGCGGGCCCTTTGTTTGTTTAAAAATCTGATTTGACAAACCCTTTTTTTGAAAAAACCCCGGGTACAATTCTTTATTTAAAAGGTCTAATAATCGAAAGAAGGTCCAACAATCAAAGTAAAAGGCACATTTATACCCATTCCGCCTTTTATTCCCTCCCACACGGAAGCCTTTCTGCGGGATAATTATGCCCTTCACTTAATTAATTGTACCCTTTATGTCGAATTTTCTTTACCAGGTTGCTCCCCTCCCCCACTTACAAAAACATTTTGAAACCTCATCCGCCCCACGCACGTATATAAACCATACACAGAAATACACCTTTGAAAGGGGTACACCAAATTGGGTAATATATTTTTATTTTCAGTGATTGTCGGATTGATCATGGCGCTGCTGTTGGTCCCGGTCACTTTTACAAAAAAGAAGGATAAAGCGAATCCTTCCGTGTTCGGGATGATCGCCGCCACCATGATCATAACGGTCATCGGTGCCTTTATTTTCTATTACATGACGAACCTCGACCGCAACTTTACGTCGATGTGGATTCTGTTCATCTTTGCAGCAGGGGCCGGAGCTGCTTTTGCGGCCGGTAAGGAGCGCATGGTCAAGGGAGCGATTTTCCTCATCGGCCTTGGTGTCGGTGCCTACTTCCTGACTGCATTCGTCTTCAATGCCGACGAGAAGTATCAATCGGCCAAAATGGATGTAAAAACGGAAATCGAAGCATTTGATGAGAATGAAACGCCAGCAAGCGTGCCTCCGAAATTCGCACGCAATAAAATGAAAAAAGCGTTCGGCCAGGTACCTAATACAAGCTACTATGAACTCGGACGTCTGCAAATCCAGAAGGTGAACGGTGAATATGTCTACATCGCTCCAGTCGAATTCTCGGGATTCTTCAAGTGGATCAAAGGAGACGAAACACCTGGTTACTTCACGCTGAGTGCGACCGATTCATCAGCAAACCCAAAATTCATGAAGGAAGAAATGACCTATACTCCATCTTCTTTCTTCAATAAGAATATTGAACGACATATACGGATGCAGTATCCAAAATATATTTTCAACGGTGATCCGCAGCTCGAAATCGACGATGAGGGCAAACCGTTCTATATCCGCACATACGGGGAATTCATCTCTGCACGTAACGGATTTGAAGCGAAAGGAATCGTCGTTGTCGATCCTCAGAACGGCGAGACGAAATCCTATAAGCTGAGTGAATCCCCTGACTTTATAGACGGTGCGGTGTCGCCGGAAACGGTCAGCCTGCAGAACAGCTACTTCGGTAACTATGTCCAGGGATTCTGGAACAGCGTTTTCGGTAAATCGGACGTGAAGCTGCCGTCAGACGAAGGTACCGAAGCGAATGTCAGCCCTATTTTCACCGAAAACGGCGCGATGTACTATTTTACTGATTTCACGTCACCGAAGGAAGGCGTCGATTCGATGCTCGGGTATTCCCTGACCAACTCACGGACAGGAGAGGCGACCTTCTATACCGGTAATCTTGAGGAATCATATATGGATTCACAGGGGGCCCTGCAGATCATCCAGAAGAAATTCATCGAGAAAAAATGGGACGGTGAAATGCCGGTTCTTTACAACTTCTTCGGTGAAGCGAGCTGGCTGACCCCGGTGCTTGATGCGAACGGATTCCTGCAAAACTACTTCATCGTATCAGCAGCAAATCCGGAGGTTTCTGCCTATGCCGATACGCCGAATCAGGCGATCAAAAAATACAAAACCGCCCTGCAAAAAGGCGGCGGCACTGTGGACGGCAGCTCCAAGGCTGAAGAAAAGCAAGCAGCCGGAACCGTCGTACGCGTATACAAAGAACAGGTCGGTGACTACACGGCTGTCTCCTTCCTATTGGATAACGGAAAAAACTATCTCGTTTCTTCCGAGCTCAGCCCGCTGGCGATTTACCTGAAGGAAAATGACAAAGTGAGCGTGACTTTCATGGATACAGGTGAAAGCTTCCTGCCGGTGAAGGAATTGAAGATTGAGGGATTGGAATAAAAAGATGAAAGTCCAATAAGTATTGTTTATAAGTAGCAAAATTTCAGCAGCAGCTCTTATACCGCTAATGATTTCCGTGCAAGACTTCGCTTTCCGCGGGCAGCTTGTGAGCCTCCTCAGTCGTACCTCCCTGCGGGGTCTCACTTGTCCAGCTCCGGCGGCTAGAGACTCGAGACATAAGCCATGCCATCCAAAAAGGCAAAACCCCGCCTTTCCGGATGCCCTGTCTTATGCTTGTCGTCTCTAAACGAGCCGCCTCTGCTTTTCTAGCTGTCCAGCTGCAGGGCTTAGAGGCACATGTCATAAGTCAAACCGACCAAGAAGGCAAAGAACGCCTTCACGGCCGATTCGTCTTATGCCACACGCCTCTGAACAAAGCCCTTCCGCTTTTCTTATAAGCTACTCTTCCCGCAGGAGTCTTCGTCTTGCACTCCAATCAACCGCTGGAACCGATTGATAATCACACGTATATTTGTACACTTATTTTAAAACCCAAACTAATTTGAATCCAAGAATTCATGATAGTTTGGGTTTTCTGCTTATATCCTATCCTCATTTATGACTCCAGGAATCTTCTAATTCCTTCAAGATCGAACGCTTCATTCCAGTGAACATAGTGGCCGCCGACCAAGGAATGATAGGTTACCAGATCCGTTCTTCGTTCCATGTAACCAACTGCTTTTCTCGTAGCTGCCGCTTCTTTCTCATCAATTCCCTCAAACGTTGCATACACAAGGTGGACTGGTACCTTCACCTTCTGCAGCAATTTGGGCAGGTGAAGGTTATAATAGCCGAACATCAAATTCAGCGCGTCGATTGAAAAATCCACCTGCGCTTTCAATGCAAGCCTTACATGAGGAGTATCAGGGATGGAGAATCTGCGGCAAAACTGCTCTGTTTCTGCATCCATATCCCTTTCATCCGAGCCAGCTTCCCCGGAAAACAAAGGATCAAGCCTTTTCAGGAAACGGCGGCCAAACATTTTGACCCCAACATTCAAAAGGGGCAGCGCGTACGCAAAGGATCCAAACTCCGATACCGGAATCCGCGGGAACTTTTTATGTCCTTGATCAAGCAGGATCAGCTTATTGACCCTTTCAGGAAAATGAAAGGCAAATGCCAGCAGGAGCGCACCTCCCATGGAATGACCGATAAGATGCGCTTTTTCGATTCCTTCCCGATCCATATATCCTTTTACCCACTCCGCCATTTTCAGGGAGTCGGCCACTCCCTCGATCCCACTGTTTCCCCCAAAACCGGGAAGGTCGATCATATGAGTCTCATAATCCGCACTCAAATACTCAGCAATATTCAATCCTTCATTCCCTGAAAAACCCGCTGCCGGCAGAAAAAGAATCGGCTTACCCCTGCCTGCTCTCTCTGCGCAGTGTACATATGTATCCATAGCGTTCCTCCCTCAACCTTTATACCAGCCTTCATCAAAGGAAAGCCCCAGTGCCTCTCCTACTGCAACACCGAATTCTATAAAACCCCGGCCTCTCGCAGTGATGATTTTCCCATCCCGGACCACGAGATCATCAGAATAATTCTCCTTTTCAAATACACCTGATTCATCACGTGCCTGTTCATTCAGGCCAACCGTATACTTCTTTCCTTTTAAAAGCCCTGCCTTTGCGAGAAGGAGGGATGAACTTGAAATGGCTGCGATAAGAGTCATCCGCCTTTCGATTTCTTTTAAAAAATCGGTCCATCTCCCATCATCTGCTATTCTCATAATATCCAAGCAGCCTGGCAATACCAGGCTGTCAATCTCTTCATGACAGAGAGCATCAATCGTAACGTCCGGAACACAATTCAGACCGGCCTCTCCCCTGACCGCTTCCCCCTCAACCCCCGCCGTCACAACATGTTTGCCGCCCTGCATAAGAATCGACAGAGCAACGCTCAATTCATATTCACTGAATTGAGGATAAAGAAGGACAACTGCAGCTGCTTTTTTCATATCTCATCTTCCTCTCATTTTCTTCTCATCTGAGCTGCCTTTTAATTCTTATAAGTTTAACATAAATATCCAATTCGACTAGTTCAAATCACCCTTAAAGGATTTTCCGTCTTCTCAATCATCCATACCGAATAAAAATCTTTCCATCCTCTCCGTTTACTCATTCTGCATAAGTGGTAACGATTACAAAAACAACTGTTTTGGAGGGTGATAGTTATGAGTGAACATTTAGCGGGGAAAGCAGCTGCAGAGATCATGGAAGAATGGGATATCCGTCATATATTTGGATTGCCGGGTGATTCGATCAATCACTTTATCGACAATTTGAGAAGCGAAAAGGATCAGCTGGAGTTCATTCAGGTCCGTCATGAGGAGGTCGCCGCGCTGGCAGCCTCTTCTTATGCGAAGGTGACCGGCAGGATCGGCGTCTGCCTGTCGATTGGCGGGCCCGGTGCGATCCATCTTCTCAACGGGCTTTATGATGCGAAGGCCGATGGTGCGCCTGTACTCGTCCTTGCAGGTCAGGTCGAGAGCAGCAAGCTTGGGGAGGACTCGTTTCAGGAGGTTCATCTTGAGCGTTTGTTCCAGGATGTTTCCGTATTCAACGCCCGCGTTTCTTCACCGGACTCATTCCCGGATCTGTTGAATCAGGCGATACGGACGGCCTATGCGAGAAAAGGGGTTTCCGTGCTCGTCATCCCCGACGATATGCCTGCGCAGAAAATCAAGGACAGCGTCCGCAATACGTCAAGCGTGTTTTCAACGCCAAAGCCGGCACCGCTGCTTGATGATATCCAGACTGGGCTCCAGCTTCTTCAGGATGCCAAACGTCCGGTCATCCTAGCAGGGACAGGCGCCAAGGGGGCAGTGGATGAACTGGAAGAGTTCGCTGACAGGCTGGCCGCCCCCATCATCTTCACCCTTCCGGCAAAGGGGACCCTGCCTGATGAACATCCGCTGAATCTCGGCCAGCTCGGTCAGATCGGGACAAAACCTGCCTATGAGGCCATGGAAGAGACAGACCTGCTCATTATGATCGGGACGTCCTTCCCTTACCGGGAGTTCCTGCCGGATGATGCGAAGGCTGTCCAGGTCGATGCAGATTCCGCCCAGATCGGCAAACGATATCCGGTAACTGCAGGAATCGCAGGTGATTCAAAGCTTGTGCTCCAGGAATGGAACAAGTCGCTCCCGCGCAGGGAGGACCGTGCCTTTTTAAAAGAATGCCAGATCAATATGAAGAACTGGTGGAAACATGTTGAGAAGGATGAAGTCGAAGCGACTACCCCGATCAAGCCGCCGCAGGTCATCCCGATGATCCAGAAGATCGCCGCTCATGATGCCGTCCTTTCCGTCGACGTAGGGAATGTGACGGTCTGGACGGCCCGGCATTTCCGGATCACCCATCAGAAATTCATCATTTCAAGCTGGATGGCGACAATGGGCTGCGGACTCCCGGGAGCGATCGCCAGTGCCCTTGCCAATCCCGACCGACAGGCGATCGCCGTATGCGGCGACGGCGGCTTCACGATGGTGATGCATGATTTTGTGACAGCCGTCAAATACAAGCTGCCGATCATCGTCGTCATCCTCAATAACAGGAAGATCGGGATGATCAAGTATGAACAGGAATCGATCGGCCATCTCGAATATGAAACCGACCTGCAGGATATCGACTTCGCCCAATTTGCGAAAGCCTGCGGAGGCGAAGGCTACAGGGTCGTAAAGCACGAAGACCTTGAACCTGCTTTTGATATGGCGGCCATCTCGAATAAACCGGTCATCATCGATGTCCACATAGAAGACCAGCCTCCGCTTCCGGGAAAAATTACGATGGATCAGGCTGCCGGTTATTCCAAGCATGTAATGAAAAAATTCTTCAAGCAGCATGAAGCCGAAATGCCCCCGCTCCGCAAAGCATTAAATCGGCTGTTTTAAGGAGGATGCTCATGAAACGCCTGTTGTCTTCGCCCATCCTGTTTTTCACAGTCCTGATGCTTTCAGGGTGCAGTTCCCTTCAGGTCCTTGATCCTAAAGGGCCTGTCGCCAAACTGCAGGAAAACTTGTTCCAGCTGTCCATCGGAATCATGGTCCTTGTCTTCATCACCGTCTTTTCGATGTTTGTCATCTTCACTTGGAAATACAGGGAAACACCGGAGCGCAGGGATGTGACCCCTGCATACGTGAAAGGGAACAGAAAATATGAAATCGCCTGGACCGTTTTCCCCATCATTCTTCTCTTGATCCTGGCAGTCCCCACCGTCCAGGGAACTTTTTCGCTGGCAGATTCCCAGGAAAAAGAAGACGGCAAGATGGAAATCACCGTGACAGGGCATCAGTACTGGTGGGAATTCCACTACAGCGATGCAGGGATCACCCTGTCGAATGAAGTGTGGATCCCGGTGGACACGCCGGTCGTCTTCAAGCTGAAATCAGATGATGTCATCCATTCGTTCTGGGTACCGCAGCTCGGCGGAAAAAAGGACTTGAATCCTGGCGGCACAAACCCTAACAGGCTGTCCCTTCACGCTTCTGAAACCGGGGTATATGAAGGGAAGTGCGCGGAGCTCTGCGGCGCATCCCACTCCCTGATGAGATTCAAAGTCCATGCAGTCAGCAAGGAAAAATATGATGAATGGATAAGTGATAAACAGAAGGGTCCTGCACCTGAGGCTGCTGCATCCGATTCCTACGAAAAAGGAAAGAAACTGTTCACATCAAACTGTCTGAGCTGCCACGCAGACGGATACACGGAAAAACGGGACGGTCCGAACCTTGCCGGCATCGGAAGGAAGGATTATATCGCAAGTGTCATTCCAAACAGCGATGAGAATATGAAAAAGTGGATAAAGGATCCGAAATCCTTGAAGCCGGGAGTGAAAATGCCCGGTTTCGGAGATCTGTCGGATGAGGAACTGGAAGCACTCGCCGACTATCTATCAAACTTAAAATAACCTGCAGGGTGAAAAGGGGGTACTCCAATGGACATCAAATATACGATTTTCGGCAGGGAGTTTGTATTCCCGTCTGATATCATCGCAGCAGACCTGTCTATTCTCTTGATGGGGATACTGGCCGTATTTTTCCTGACCCGGTATAAGAAGTGGACATATGCATGGGACTGGATGACCTCCACCCACCACACGAAGGTCGGGATCATGTATCTTGCTGCCGGCGGGGCATTTTTCCTGAGGGCGGGTTTGGATGCCTTGATCATCCGGATACAGCTGGCACTCCCCGAGAATCAGTTCTGGGTCTTTCAAGGTGAGAAATACAATCAGATGATGACGACGCATGGGACGACCATGATCTTCTTCGTGGCCATGCCGCTCTTGATCGGATTGATGAATGTGGCCGTCCCGCTTCAAATCGGGGCAAGGGACCTAGCCTTCCCTTACATGAACCTGCTCAGTTTCTGGCTGTTTCTGACGGGAGGGGCTCTGGTGAATGTGAGCTTTGTTCTCGGCGGTTCACCGTCAACCGGCTGGACGGCCTACTCCCCTCTAAGTCTGGATGCATTCAGTCCCGGACCAGGCCTTGATTATTACACGCTCGGCATCCAGATTGCAGGGATCGGCACCATGCTATCGGCCATCAACTTTCTCGTCACCATCATCCGAAAGCGCGCAACAGGGATGACGTTCATGAGGATGCCGCTCTTCACCTGGTCTTCATTTGTGACGTCAATCCTGATTCTGTTTGCCTTTCCGGCATTGACCGTTGCGTTATTACTCCTGATGATGGACCGCGTGTACGGGACTGCTTTCCTTAGCGGTACGGACGGGAATCCGTTGATCTGGCAGCATTTATTCTGGATATTTGGTCATCCCGAGGTCTACATATTGATCCTTCCCGCTTTCGGGATCTTTTCGGATGTCATCACGACCTTTTCACGAAAGAATTTATTCGCCTATGGAGCCATGGTCTTCGCGCTCGTCCTGATCGGATTCCTCGGCTTCATGGTGTGGATCCACCATATGTTCACCGTCGGACTCGGGCCGATTTCGAATGCGATTTTCGCACTGGCCACGATGTCGATCGCGGTCCCGACCGGAATCAAGATCTTCAACTGGCTGTTCACCCTCCGCGGAGGCGTCATCAGGTTTAAGACGGCCATGCTTTTCTCCCTGGCCTTCATCCCTACTTTCTTAATCGGCGGGGCCACCGGTGTCATGCTTTCAGCCGCTCCGGCAGATTATCAGTACCATGACAGTTATTTTGTCGTCGGCCATTTTCATTACGTGATTGTAGGGGGCACCATCCTGGGAATTTTTGCAGGAGTCTACTACTGGTGGCCAAAAATGTTCGGCTTCCTTTTGAACGAGGTGCTTGGAAAATGGCATTTCTGGCTGTTCACCATCGGCTTCCACGTCACCTTTTTCCCGATGCACCTCATGGGGCTTAACGGTATGCCGCGCAGGGTCTTCACCTATTTTGAAAGGGACGGGCTTGGCAGCCTGAATCTGATCAGCACGGTCGGCGCCTTCATCATGGCCGCTGCCGTCATGATCTTCCTGTTCAATATCTACTGGAGCATGAGGCACGGCGAGAAAGACACGACCGGGGACCCATGGAATGGACGTACGCTTGAATGGGCGCTCTCGTCCCCTCCCCCGGAAGGCAACTTCATCGATCGCCCGGTCGTGACGACGATTGATCAGTTATGGTATGAAAAGCAGAAAGGTGATGGGACCCTCAGGACCATCAGGGAGGACGGCCCGATTTATATATCCCGTAACACGGCACAGCCTGTGTTTCTGTCTGGCGTCCTTTTTGTTTCCTCCTTCGGCTTCATCTTTTATCAGCCCCTAATTCAATGGGCGGGTGTGATCGGAGTTGCCGCCATGCTGATCCTGAGGTCTTTCAAGGATGGCAGCTGGCAGGCATGCACCCGGTCCGAACTTGAAGAAAAGGAGGAAGAATCATGAAAACAGAGTCCTTTCTTCTCGAACAGAAAGAAGACAAGAAAATGGGAATGTGGTTTTTCATCGCAGCCGAAGTCGTCATCTTCGCTTCTTTATTCGGCGTTTACCTGACGCTTCGTTCCCATACAGACGGAGGTCCCTCCCCGAATGAGATGCTTGAACTGAAAGGAGTGATGGTCTCGACCGTCCTCCTGCTTTCGAGCAGCTTCACGATTTACATCGCAAGCCATGCGTCGGAAGCGAAACAAGCCGGGAAGGCGTTCATCTTCCTTGTGCTGACACTGGTACTGGCTGCAATATTTTTAATCATGGAAGGAAGGGAATTTCTCCACTACTACGAAAAAGGCTATGAAATGCAGAACAGCTCTTTCTTATCCGCTTTTTATCTCCTTGTCGGGACCCACGGTGCCCACGTTGCAGCAGGGTGCATCTGGATGACACTCCTGCTCGTCCAACTGAAAATGAAGAGCCGGGCAAAACAGATGCAGTCAAAAATCGCCGTATTTTCCCTGTACTGGCACTTTGTCGATCTTGTATGGGTACTGATTTTCACACTCGTCTATTTATACGGGAAGGTGGGGTAGCACCATGAAAAAATCGACGCTGATCATCCTATATGTGATTGTCATCGGCACGTCCGTCGCGGGATATTTGCTGATTGAATTCGGCAGGAAACAGATATCTCCAGCGGCTGCCCTGTTGTCGATCCTTGCTCTGGCCGCCGTCTCCATCGCGGTTCAGCTGTCGGCTCTGATGAAGGCTGAGCCCCCGATGAATAAGTGGAAATGGCTCTCGTTATCCAGCGGCCTCCTGGTAGGAGGACTTGCGGTTTTATATCTGGTTTTATTGGAATAGGAGGAAATCAAATGGATGGAATTTCAATTTTAGTAGGTATTGTGCTCACTCTTATAGGACTGATCATCCTGGTTCCGGCCGCGATGATCCTGTATCTAATGTTCAAAGATGAGAAACAGGAGGAACATGCCGTCCTTCGTAATTTTCCGATCCTCGGTAAGATGAGGTATATTTTAGAAAAGATCGGACCGGAAATGCGGCAGTATCTCTTCTCGAATGACAATGAAGGGAAACCATTTTCCCGGAATGAATACCAGCAGACCGTTCTGTCGGGAAAGTACAAATCCCGCATGCTCGGCTTTGGTTCTGAACGCGATTTTGAAAAGGAAGGCTATTATATCCGGAATGCTTTATTCCCGGTCCAGCGCGATGAACTCCGCGTCGACAACAGTCAAAAAATCACGTCGATGATGTATAAAATCGATAAGGACAATCTATTCAGGAGAAAGGAACACCGCGAAGAAAAAGAGGTCTCCCCTTTCCTGCTCCGTGAAGAAGATTCCCCTGTCATCGGGAAGGAAACATGCAGGCATCCTTTCAAAGTCAGGAGTCTCGTCGGGCAATCGGCGATGAGCTACGGCTCGCTCGGTGACAAAGCCATCACCGCCCTGTCGACCGGCCTTGCCCTCGCCAAAGGGACCTGGATGAACACCGGTGAAGGCGGTCTGACGAAACATCACTTAAAAGGCGGTGTCGATATCATCTGCCAAATCGGTCCCGGTCTGTTCGGTGTCCGCACCAAAGACGGGGAGTTCTCATGGGAAGAATTCAAGAAGAAGAGTGATCTCGATGAAGTGAAGGCATTTGAACTGAAACTCGCACAGGGGGCAAAAACCCGGGGCGGACACGTCGACGGGGCCAAGGTGACACCGGAGATCGCCAATATCCGCAACGTGGAACCTTATAAATCGATCGACAGCCCCAACCGTTTCAAGGAATTCGGGACCAATGAAGAAATGCTTGATTTCATCGAGAAAATGCGCGAGATAGGCGGAAAGCCGGTCGGGATCAAAATCGTCATAGGGAACACCGATGATTTCGAAAAACTCGCTTCTTATATGGCATCCTCAGGAAAACATCCTGACTTCATCACGGTGGACGGGGGCGAAGGCGGAACCGGGGCATCCTATCAGGAATTGGCAGCATCGACAGGCGTACCGATCAAATCGGCCCTGCCTTATGTCCATGATACGCTCCTTAAATACGGCGTACGGGATAAACTGAAGATCTTCGCTTCCGGAAAACTTTTGACTCCTGACAAAGTCGCATTCGCCCTTGCCCTCGGCGCTGATTTTGTCAACATTGCGAGGGGGCTGATGTTCTCCGTCGGCTGCATCCAGGCACAGGTATGCCATACCAACAACTGCCCGGTCGGCGTCGCAACGACAGATAAAAATCTCCAAAAAGCCCTGATCGTCGAAGAAAAAGCATTCCGTGTCTGCAACTATATGCTGTCCCTTCGCGAAGGACTGTACAACCTTGCAGCCGCAGCCGGCGTCGATACACCTGTAAAACTCAATCGTGAGCATATCGTCTTCCGTGATAAAGACGGCCGGTTATTTCCGATGAAACCCGATGAGGAGCATGTTTTGCAGAAGGCATAACCTTTATGCCCTCCCTACCCTATCCTGGGGAGGGCTTTAATATATCAGGGCCAAACTGAGACTGTGCAAAATATATTAGTTTTAAGAAGAAATGGGGGTGGGAGATCAAAGGGAAAACATTCTTGATCATCATGAGCTGGGTGCAATCGCTGCACGCTCTCAATAAGGGGATTTTTTCCGTTATCCTGTAGAACCTGGCTAGGTTCAGGGGAAATAAGGGAATTTTTTTTCGTTATGGCAAGGTGAAATGGTCCATTTTCATGCATTTGGAGTAAATAGGGGGAATGCTTCCCCCTATTTACTCAATAATTCGTTATAATTCCACAATAAGAGAAATTTCTCCCCTTATCTTTTTGGCAGACTATTTTATTTATATTATTGTACATTTAAAAAAATCTGTAACAAGTACTTATCGCAGGATGAAAAATGCTTGGAGCATCTGTCTCCAAGCATTTTCCCATTCTGATTCACCAGCCAAATTGCTTCTTAAATTTGGTGAGAATGACTATACAAAAAACAACCTTCATTAAACAGAATTCCTTAATCTGAAGATCCCGTGTTTTCTTCTTTGCAATGGGTTTAGTAATAATCCTCCGCGTTCATATAGAACACGTGATTATCCGTCCACTTTCCATTTTCATTAATAAAGCCTTTCCGTGTACACTCATACTTCATTCCGATTCCTTCAGCAAGCTTGATCGAAGGCGTGTTATCAAGATTGATATGAGCTTCCACCCGGTGGTAATTAAGCTTTTCAAAGGCGATCTTCAGCGCTCCCCGGACGGCTTCTTTCCCGTATCCGCGCCGCCAGTGCGTATTATTCAGCGTATATCCGACCCGGCCCCAATGAAAATTCAGCCTCATCAATGTCGAGAAATCAATGCTCCCGATATAAGCACCCGTCTGCTTCAGAAAAACTCCGAAAATATACACCTCATCGCTATTCATCATGACATTCTGCTGATCAATCATATTGTGGAACCAGATTTCCGTACACTCGCTCATATCGTGCAAACCGGTATCATATTTATGCTGCGAAGGCAGCTTATTCATGTTTTCGTGCAGCCAATTATAATAGTCACTCTTCACGAACGGCCTGACTACCAGCCTGGCCGTTTCTACGCTTAAACTCCTGTTATCCACGGAGGCACCTCGCTTTCAGGGCGGACCCGGAAATTCTTTTTCTCTTATTATACCAGTTTATGAGGCACCCTTACTCCATTCTTTCAATCTTGATTTCTTTTTTAAAAGGAAAACCGAAATACGTATACTTCACCGTAACGGAGTCTACTTTATTACAATGATCGACCGCCACGCCGTAATGACGGATTGTACTTCTGTTATCCAGTTCTTCCAGCTTGATGACCTCTTCACGGTTCAACTTCGGTTCAATCTCATACTCATCTATAGGGTGAAAACTGATTCCCTCGATCTCTTCTTTTAAAGCG
This sequence comes from Bacillus sp. BKU_1, assembly GCA_051294195.1. GTDB lineage: Bacteria > Bacillota > Bacilli > Bacillales > Bacillaceae_B > Rossellomorea. Next base: position 2,560,933 of record CP193985.1, read on the forward strand.
TAAATACCAATCAGCGCACTGGTACGGCTCACACCCAAGTCCACTTTACAAGGACGGTCGCCTTCATTAACCAATACCTCTCTCAGCTTGACCCCGTAAAAGCCTTCATTCTGCAGCTCCACCGTCACGAGACCTGGCTGTGTACTGCTCCACCCATAGCCATCACTCGCAAGCGGAGGATTCAATTTCAAATAGAGCACCAGACATGCCAGAAGAAACGCTGCACCTCCGATGATCCACCTCACTATCTTATTCACTGAGTTTCACCTCACAGCTTTACTCTCCTATCAGCCTACGATACAGATTCCCATGTTGTGCTTATTCCGGAGCCTCTAATTTTTCCCCAAAAAAGAAGCGCCCCCTCTCAAGAGAAACGCTTCGATCCCATCATTTTTGCTGATTCCATTTTTCCCACTCTTCCTCAAGTTCTTTCTCAATTTCATCATCCGAAAGGGAATGGTCGTCACCATTATCAAAATGATTGGCAATCCGGCCGAGCCTGACATTGATCATCCACAGACTGATCACCACGAATGAAATAATAAGAATCACAATAAGTTCCATCAACACTTCTAATCCCCTCCTTACCTATTTATATTAGGCAGGGCTCACAAATAGACGAGGGTTTGAAAAGAAGGGCCGGAAGAATTAGCCGGGACTTGGGCCGGGCTGAGTGTAGGGCCGGGGTTTGGCGGGAATTGGGTCGGGGGGACAGGTACAGTGGCCCGGTTGGTGCCTGGTGGGTGTCGATGGGAGCACGGGTGCTGGTGCTGTGGTGCCTGGCTCAAACCGGGGTTACCTGAGCCCGGCTCGATTCCGCTCGTTTGAGCCTGGCTCAAAGTCGGGGCGTTGAGCCAGGCTCAAGTGTGGTCTTTTGTGCCTGGCTCAAATTGGCCATTTTGTGCCTGGTACAAAACCGCGCATCTGTGCCTGGCACAATCCCCCTCTATTGTGCCAGGCACAGCCACCGCAAAAAAAATGTACCAGGTACAAATCGGATCCCCTGTACCAGGTACATTTCCTCAATATTGTACCTGGTACAAAATCAGCGTCCTGTACCTGGTACATCACCGTATAATTGTACCTGGTACATACAAACCAACACCTCTGTACCTGGTACACACACTCAAAACCCTCAAACCCTAATAAGCCTTCGCCCAATAAACCATCTTCCCAGCCGGTTTCCCGCAGCAGACACAGGTCTCTCCCACCTTCTCCTGCTCGAACGGCATACAACGTGAGGTCGCACCGGTTTCTTCCTTGATCTTATCTTCGCAGGTAACATCACCGCACCACATCGCCTTGACGAAGCCGCCTTTATCGGCGATCACCTGCTTGAATTCATCAAATCCGGCAGCGACGCTTGTCATTTCCTCACGGTGCTCCTTCGCTTTGTCAAAAAGGTTCTTCTGGATTTCTTCCAGGAGTGCAGGCACCTTCGCTTCCAGCTCAGCCACTGGAACCGTCAGCTTCTCGCCGGTATCACGGCGGGCAAGGATCACCTGTCCGTTCTCGATATCACGGGGTCCTGCCTCAAGACGAAGCGGAATCCCCTTCATTTCGTACTCATTGAATTTCCAGCCCGGCTTCTTGTCGCTCGCATCGATTCCGACACGCGCCACGGCTGACAGCTTCTCTTTCAAATCATAGGCAAAATCAAGCACGCCCTCTTTATGCTGTGCGATCGGCACGATCATCAGCTGGGTCGGTGCCATGCGCGGCGGTACGACGAGTCCCCGGTCGTCCCCGTGCACCATGATCATCGCCCCGATGATGCGCGTCGTCAATCCCCATGATGTCTGCTGCACATGCTGGAGTTTCCCTTCGCGGTCGGTGAACTGGATGCCGAACGCTTTTGCAAATCCGTCACCCAGGTGATGGGACGTCCCGGATTGGAGCGCTTTTCCGTCGTGCATCAGGCTTTCGATCGTGTACGTATACTTCGCACCGGCAAACTTTTCTTTTTCCGTCTTCTGACCTTTAATCACCGGGATCGCCAGCAGCTCTTCGCAAAGCTCCGCATACACTTCGAGCATCCTAACCGTTTCTTCATGTGCGTCCCCATCCTTCTCATGGCATGTATGACCTTCCTGCCACAGGAACTCAAGTGTCCTCAGGAACGGCCGCGTCGTTTTTTCCCAGCGCACTACATTTGCCCATTGATTATAAAGCTTCGGCAGGTCCCGGTAGGAATGGATGATATTTTTATAGTGCTCGCCGAACAGCACCTCGGAAGTCGGCCGGACACATAGTCTTTCCGCCAGCTTTTCTTCACCGCCGTGGGTCACCCACGCCACTTCCGGCGCGAATCCTTCGATGTGGTCCTTCTCGCGCTGCAGGAGACTCTCCGGTATGAACAGCGGCATATATACATTTTCATGACCCGTCTCCTTGATTTTCGCATCGAGCGCACTCTTGATATTTTCCCAGATTGCATAGCCGTAAGGCCTGATGATCATCGATCCGCGGACGCTCGAATAGTCGACCAGCTCCGCCTTCTTCACGACATCTGTATACCACTGGGCGAAATCCTCGTCCATCGCGGTGACGTCTTTTACAAATTCTTTTGCCATACTGGACACCTCTTTTTTATAAAAATAAAAAAAGCCCCGCTCATCATCAGGGACCATTACTGGCGGTACCACCCTGATTCAAAGCAAAGCTTCACTCTCTCACATGATAACGGTATGAACCGCTGAATATTCAGACTCAGAGGCAGGTTCAAATGAATGTCAATAGGAGCCTCGCACCAATCGGCCCCCTCTCTGGAAAGACAGGGTCACTTTACTGATCCTCATCGAAGATTTCAAGTATTTGAACTGATTATATAGAGATTTCCATCTAGTGTCAATTTAATTTTCAGCGTGGTTCGACCTCGGTCCTTCCAGCCTGCTTCTCCTCCGCCCGGCTCACTGAATAGATACAGAGTAAAACGGTTATGACAGCCATGAGGACGGATCCGGCGACAACCACCCCACGGATGGATAAAAGCTGAGCACCCATACCGATCAGGATGGTCGTACCAATGACAAGTATGCCTTCGATCCATCCGTACACGCTGCTCACCCGTCCCATCACTTCCACAGGGATCCGCTCCTGAATGAATGTGTCAAACCCGGTTTGAGCAAAAGCCAGCGAGAAGGACAACACCGAAAACCCGATGACAGCCCCCATAAATCCATCCGAGACCGAATAAACCATGTACCCCGCCGATACAGTGACCGACCCGAACGCAATCAACTTCACATCCCTGACCCTGTCTGCGATCACGGTATTCACCAGTGCCCCGGCGAGATATCCCGCTCCCGCAATACTCACCAGATATCCATACGTGCTGTTCGAAAGTCCGAGCACTTCTTTTGAAAAAGCGGCTTCCAGCGAATCCACCGCTGCAGTCAGAACGAGCATACAGCTGAACAAAAAGTACACCATTATCACATATATGCTGTTCAGGCTGAAACGCCTGACCACCCGCAGATCCTCTTTTATCATGCCCAGCGAGAACTCCTTCGCCCCCTCTGATGATCCCCCTTCAACATCCGGAAGCAAAAGCGTCACCAGTCCCGATAGAAAAAGAGCCGTCCCATTTATAAAGATGGCGGTCTCAGGTGTCCCCACGATGAAAAGCAATCCTGCAATCGCCGGCCCGACAATGAATGCACCGGAACCCACCAAACTCCTGAGGGCATTGAACCGCTGCCTTTTATTCTTCGGGATCAGCTTCGTCATATACGTCATCGATGCCGGATAAAAAACCGAACTCCCCATATTGATCATAAACACCACCGTGTACATCAGCGGCAGTGAAGAAATGAACGGCAGCACTGCCACCAGGACAGCCCTGGATACATCCAAAAACACCATCAACCTCCGCTTATTCACCCTGTCTACCACACTCCCCGCCCACGCATTCGTAAACAATGCGGCCAGCGGATTCAACACATACAATATTCCGACCGCCAGTGCCGAACCCGATTCATCCAGCACGATTAAATTCAGAGCGATCAAGAAAATCCATGCCCCGATATTCGACAACCCGATACTCAACAATAGCAACAACGGATTCTTCCAACTCATCAACCATTCCTCCCCGCGATCTAATCAAACATCCCTCGTCTCCAGAAGGACGACAATAAAAAAATCCCACCCCCAAGACTTCTTCAGTCTTGGGGGCGAGATTTGATCGCGGTGCCACCCCAGTTCGCCGATATGTCGCCATACCTGCCTTTTCGGGTACTGCCCATGCAGCCCATACCCTAGCTCTATAACAGGAGCTCCCGTCACACCATCCCCGCACGGGTTCCGGTGTGCAGCTCAGAGTCTTGGTTCACCGACAGCCTCCCTGCCCCTTTTCAGCTCCCAGGGCTCTCTGGCGAAGGATTCTGCCGGCTACTCTTCTCGTCATCGCATTTGTTAATTTTTACTATATTATCATCTGATGAGGAGGAAGTAAACCTATTTTTACATCATCAAATACGGCTCCACCATTTCCTCATACCCTGGTTTCTGCTTGATCATCTCGAGCATCAATCCCCACAGCTCATCCAGCTCGCGGCTGTCGTCCGTCGTGTAACAGCCGGAATAATGGTACTCATACTCTTCTTTATTTATCCTCACTTTCACGTCATATCCACCATACGGCTGGTAATTGCAGCCCTCACCGTCAGGCAGGTTCAAGCCCCCTTCAAAATCGATGCTTTCGATCTTGGCAAAAATCCTATCCCTCTCATCTTTTTTAAAAGAAATTGGTTTTACGACATCTCCCCGGGTAATAGTCCCGTCAAACGTACTGACCGACGGGCCGTGGGAAGCGTTGATTTCAATATCAAAGTTCTTACTGTTGGCAAAAAAACCGCTTAGCCACTCATTTCCGATGAAGCCGAGCCTCTCCCCCTTCACCACCGCAAAAACAAACAGCAGCAACACCACAATCAGCAAACTGATCACCGGAGCATACCACCGCCTTCGGTATGGCTTATCCCGCTTTATTTGTTGGCGGACTTTCCCCTTCAATTCGGAATTGAAATTTAGATCTTTCAACCCCTCATCGGTCATCCTCTTGATCTTCCGCTCGAGTTCCCTATCCATCATGCCGCCCCCGTTCTCCGTACAAGCGATGCAGCCTGTCCCTGCCCGTTTTCAGCCTCGTCTTGACCGTACCCGGATTCAATTCCAGAACCACGGCTATCTCTTTCACCTTTAATTCCTGATAATAATGCAAAAATATGACCTCCCGATACTTGACCGGCAGTTTGAGAAGTTTCGAATGCAGCTCACTCCGTTCTTCTCCGTGGATTGTTTTTGATTCAGGATTTCCGCGTTCCTGAAGGACCTCACTCAGCTTATTCGTAAAAAGGATTTTCCTCGTATCCCAGCGCTTTAAATGATCCTTGCATTGATTGATCGTGATCCGCATCAGAAATGTCTTCAGACTCGACTCACCCCTGAACGAATCCATCTTATTGTAAAACTTCACGTACACTTCCTGCGCAATATCCTCCGCAAGCCCATGATCCTTCACATACGAATACGCCATATATAAAACCGCCCGGCCGTACCGGTCCATGGCTGCTTCAAGCAGGCCGTCCCTGTTTAGTTCGTCACTCTGCAATTCGTCCGCATCCAATAGATCCACCCCAGTTCTCTATACCTTTGACGACTCTGGAAAGTAGTTGGTTTGATTTTATTAAAAAAGAGGGTTTGACAATCTGAAGAAGTGGGGAGGAAAGAATCTGGTTTAGTTCCATAAAATGGCAAATTAAGTGTGAACAAAATTTTTTATCATAAAATGAAATTTTTCAGCATATATTTGAAGCCGTCAGCATATATTAATAGTTTTGCGCATAAAACGGGGTTTGTCAGCAAAACTCGATTCGAAGCCTGAGTTGGGCCATGTAGGGGGGCAGCGTGCCAACCGTCTTCTTTACGTGGAAAATTGAGCTGCGGCCCTAAAAAATTCAATAAAAAAAAGAGCCCCCTGCAAAATCTAAGCGCTCTTCTTCGTTCTATTAACTTCCCATCTTACGGCGGGTATTACTCGGCTTCTTCGTTTGCTGACTTTGCATGCGCTGATTCGAAGCCAGACCGTTCTTCGACTGCTTGCCGCCTGACTGGGCTTCTTTCTTCTTCGCCAGCTGCTGCTTCATCGCTTCCTGCAGGCTGATCTTTTTCTTTTCCGTCATCTTGAAACCCCCTTTTGAGGTGAAAACCTTCTATTTCTCCATTATAATACATCTTTTCAGGGAAAACAGCTTGTTTTTTGAATACTTCAGGTTAAAAACAGCGTCAGCCCGCCCTCCGGAGTGTCCATTCAAGTGAAAATTTTGGTGCCAACCTCTTTTCAAGCCACTTTTCACATTTTCCAATCCACTTTCAGAAAATACAAACCACTTTCCAAATTTACGTGCCACTTTTCCATTTTATGAACCACTTTCATCGATTTTCAAGCAACTTGTCGAAAAATCTTTGCGCCCTCGCTGCGAGGCGGCGCTTCCAAGACGGCAGCCAAAGAACGTACCACCGTCGCCGTCACCATTACCCAGCCAAACCAAAAAAAGGCCAACCCCCAAAGAGGTTGGCCCCTCAACAAACCCTAGTGATAGCCATTCTGCCCATTTGCAGAACCAGATGTCTTCTGCTTAGGCTTGTGGTTTTTATTCTGCTTTGTTCCGCCGTCTTTTTTCGTTTTCTTTGTCATGCTGAATCACTCCTGTTTCATTGGATTTAAAAACAAGTCGTAAAATCTGCATCCGGTCCTTGCCGGGACAAGGGACCTGTCCCTTCGTCCCGCTTTGGCAAACATCCCTGCAGCCAGAATCAGAACCGGCAGCTTAACAAAACAATGGTTTTATGAACCATTCTTATTTTGTGCAAAAAAAGAAAAGAGCTTCCCGGTAATAACCGGAAAACTCATAAAGGATAACAGAAAAATGTCATGGCCCCGGTAGAGGAACCTTCTTCCCATCCGGAACCGTCAACCACGTTCAGGCTGCAGTCGGGTCTATTACAAAGCAAGCTCCAGAACTAAGGCAAGCTTTACGCCGCTGGCTGAGGAACCTCCTCATCAACCTGAATTACACCGCCTGCGTTCAATCGTTTTCTCAGGCTCACCGCAAAGGCGATGATGACAATAATCGTTCCAGCCGTCGCTCCTGCATAAGCAATTCCCATCGATAATCCGAAACCGATCGGTGCGTTCAGGATATACGTGAAGGTGACCATCGTCATGAATACAGCCGGTACACTCGCCACCCAGTGAGGTTTTTTCTGAAGGGCAAGGTACATGGCGCCGACCCAGAGTGCGATCATGGCCGTTGATTGGTTTGCCCAGGAGAAGTATCTCCATAGTAAGTTAAAATCGATTTGTGTCAGCGCTACTGAGATTACGAATAGTGGAACTGCAATCCAGAGGCGGCTTGACATTTTTATCTGCTTCACGTTGATGTAATCAGCAATGATCATACGGGCACTTCGGAAAGAAGTGTCGCCTGATGTGATCGGAAGAACGATGACACCAAGGATGGCAAGTGTTCCGCCGATGGAACCAAGCATCAGCATGGACACTTCGCTGACGATTGCAGCCGGTCCGCCTTCAGCAAGGATCGCGCTAAGTTCACCCGGTTCGAATAGGCTCATCGCTGCCGCTGCCCAGATCATCGCGATGATGGCTTCAAGAATCATCATTCCAAAGAAAATCTTGCGTCCGTTCTTTTCATTTTGAGTCGTTCTTGAGATGATCGGAGACTGTGTCGCATGGAATCCTGACAGCGCCCCGCATGAAATTGTCAAGAATAATAATGGGAAGATAGCGACAGAATCAGGATGCATATTTGTCAACGTGATTTCAGGGATATCAGCACCTGTAATCACAAGTCCTGCTCCGACACCGACAGCACTGATTAGAAGCAGTGCCCCGAACAGCGGATATACGCGGCCGATGATTTTATCGACCGGAAGCAATGTTGCCAACAGGTAATAAACGAAAATCGCGGCAATGATCACGCCCAATGAGATCCATGCCGGAGTCAAATCGGCGATCAATGCTGCAGGTGCTGTTACGAATACCGTACCTACCAGAACCAGAAGTAAAATCGAGAATCCATTTACGACATGCTTCATTGTTTTTCCTAAAAACTTACCTGCAAGCGCAGGCAGATGAGCGCCTCCGTTGCGGATTGAAATCATGCCAGTCAAGTAATCATGAACGGCCCCTGCAAAAATAGCGCCAAGAACGATCCATAAAAATGCGACCGGTCCATATAAAGCCCCCATGATTGGTCCGAAGATCGGCCCGACACCGGCGATGTTCAAAAGCTGGATCATCGAGTTCTTCTTTGTGTTCATCGGTACATAATCGACGCCGTCCGCTTTTGCGTAAGCAGGAGTCGTCCGACCCTCATTCACACCAAAGATTTTTTCGATGAATTTTCCATATGTGAAGTAACCAACGATTAATAATACGATAGCAGCAAGAAATGTGACCATGATGCTGATCCCCTTTCGTTCAAAATGAATACGCTTACATCATATCAAACAATGTCACAGGATCGTCACATTCATGTCCAACATGTCAAAAATACAGACTGACATGCTTTTTAGACCGGTTAACGTGCAGCGGGATATCATGCCGTGAATCTCCTTGTATACTCCATTTCACCCAGTCCCTTCTTCCTGCCTGTAATGCTCCCTTAATGGAATCTTGACACAGCCTTTTCAACTCTTTCATCCTCCCTTTATGTTTGTTCATTACTCTTAAATAGAACGATATTTGAGAGGAGAATGAAAATGAATAAATTCATGAGGAACATCTGTTTATCAGCAGCCGTAATCGGCATCGGAGCAGGTGCCGTCACCCCTGCGTCAGCCCAATCAGGGAATAATCCCCAGTTGAACGACAACCAGATCTTGAACATTTCACACCGCGGGGCTTCAGGCTACGCGCCTGAACACACGCTGCCTTCTTACGAGCTAGGTGACCAAATGGGCGGAGACTACATAGAGCTCGACCTTCAGATGACGAAAGACGGAGAACTCATCGCCATGCATGATGAAACACTCGACCGCACCACAAATGGCAGCGGCCAAGTCAAAGATCATACTCTCGAAGAAATCAAATCATTGGATGCCGGTTCATGGTTCAACGAAGCATATCCGGAAAAAGCGAAAGAAGAATATAACGGGCTTCAGGTCCAGACACTCCAGGAAGTGATCGAACACTTCGGTAAAAATAAGAATTATTATATCGAAACGAAATCACCCGATGTTTATCCCGGCATGGAGGAAAAGCTGCTTGAGATCCTCGATGAATACAACCTGACAAGACAAAATGGTCCGTCAAGCCGTGTCATCATCCAGTCATTCAGTGAGGAGAGCCTTCATAAAGTCCACAATCTGAATGATGATATCCCGCTTGTTCAGCTGCTTGATTACAAAGGGACAGCCGAAATTACGGATGAGGAGCTTGATCATTACTCCGAGTACGCGGAAGGCCTCGGGATGAGTTACACAAAAATCAACGAAGAATATGTACAAAAAGTACGTGAACATGACCTCTTGATTCACCCTTACACAGTCAATAACAAAGAAGATATGAAGAAGCTTCTTGATTGGGGAGTGACCGGCATGTTCACAAACTATCCGGACGTATTGGAAGAAGCAATGAAGGAAATGAAACTCAATTAATCCAAAAAAGATGCGAAGCATCCCGCTCGCATCTTTTTTCTTTTATTACAACTCCAGCCTCTCCCGGAGTTCCTTCACATAATTTCTGCTCACCGGGATTTTCTCCTTTGCACCGCTCACCTTCAACTGGTAGACACCGTTCCCCCAGGGAATGAGTTCCTCTACAAACGGCAGCTGGACGAGGTAGCTTTTGTGCACACGGAAAAATGGATAGGTGGCAAGCTTTGCCTCGAGTTCCTTGATCGGAAGCCGGCACGTATACCTTTTTTTCCCAGTACAGATATAGGTTTCACGCTCTTCGCGGAAAATGTAGAGGATAGCGTCCGGTTCGATGAAGATGATTTTGTCTTCATCCTGAACTGCAAGCTTCCCGTGGCTCCTGGATTCCCTAACGGCATCCTTTTCACCGGCGACGGTCTTTTTCAGTCTTTCCATGGTCCTCGCGAGCTGCTCTTCATCGAAGGGCTTTAGAAGATAGTCGATCGCTTCAACCTCAAATGCTTTCAGGGCGTATTCCGGATAGGCGGTTGCAAAGACGATTTGAGGTCTTTTCTTCATTTTACTGAGTGCCTCTGCAAGCTCTACGCCGCTCATGCCGGGCATTTCAATATCAAGGAACAAGACTTGCGGGTCATCCGTCAGCAGAAGCTCCATCGCTTTTTCAGCCGAGCTTGCTTCCCCTATCACGTCAACCCATTCATACGAACTTAACAGATGCTTCATTTCCTCACGGCTGTATGGCTCATCATCGATGATCGCGACTTTCATCTGCTGCATTTCCTCCTTTGATTGTGAACTTAACGGCGGTTCCTTTTCCTTTAGCGGACCGGATGATGAGTCCCGATTCTTCCCCGTTCATCATTTCCAGTCGTTTGTTGACATTGTACAAGGCAAGGCCGGTGCCGGTTTTCGATTCCACCGGCTGAAGCAGTAGGGTGTCAAGCCGGGACTGCTCGATCCCGTCTCCGTTGTCTTCCACTTTCACATTGACATTGTCATTCTCTCTGGTGATGGATATATGTAAAATAAACCCTTCTGCCTGATTCTTCATCCCGTGTTTGATCGCATTTTCGACCAATGGCTGAAGGGTGATCGATGGAACGACTGCCTGCAAAGCATCTTCATCCAGGTCATATATGACCTGCAGCCTGTCGTAGAATCTCGCTTCTTCAATCGCAAGATATGCTTTCACATGCTGACATTCCTCTTTCAAAGTGGAGGTGGATTTCGTGCTTCCGCTCAGGTTCTGCCGGATGAACTGTGAGAGGGAAATCAGCAGTGTCCGTGCTTTATCAGGATTGATCCTGATCAGGGACACGATGACATTGATCGCATTGAACAGGAAATGTGGACTGATCTGCGCCTGCAGTGCCTTGACTTCTGATTCCTTTGCCAGTTCCTTATGCGTATCGATCTCCGCCAGCTCAAGCTGATTGCTGAGCAGCGTCGCAATTCCTTTTGTGAGCTCCATCATGATCGGTGAGATCACTTTTTCCGAATGGAAGTAGAATTTCAGCGTCCCCACGATCTCGTCCCCTTTTAAAAGCGGGGCCATGACGGCAGCACCGAGCGGACAGTCCCCCCGGTCGCAATGGATTTCCTTTTTACCGACTTTCAACATCTCCCCGGTTTCAATCACCCGCTTCGTTGCCTCGGTTTGGATCGGTTTGTGCTTCTGATGATGATCGGAAGCAACCCCGACATGTGCGAGGATATGGGTCCTGTCCGTGATCGAGACAGCAATGGCATCGACTTCTGTCATCAGAATCGTGCACGTGGCATACGCTGAAGATTCATTCAATCCCTTCCGCATATATTTCACCGTTTTGTCGGCAAGGCGGAGTGCCTTCTGTGACTGGACCGCCCCCATCCGTTCTTCTTCATACACAACACTCTTTATGATCAGCAGGAAGATCCCGGTGCCGATCCCGTTGGCAATGATCATCGGCCAGCCTATATCAGACACAAGTTCGTAGGCTGCCCCGTATGGTTTTGCAAAAAGAATAATGATGGCCATCTGCATCGCTTCTGCCAAAAAGCCGACGATGAATGCCTTTAAAGGGGACACCAGACGGTTCTTCTTCTCACGCTTTCCTATGTATCCGGCGAGCAGGCCTGCCAGGATGGTGGAAACCCCGCAGGCGAAGGCGGTGAATCCTCCAAGAAAATAGCGGTGGACCCCGGCAACCAACCCTGCTCCAAGACCGATCCAGGGGCCGCCGAGCAGACCGGCTGCCACAATCCCGATGACCCTTGAATTTGCAATGGCTTCATTTTCCTGAAGCGTCATATGCCATTTTGCATATTCATCTGCTTCTGCATTCACAATCAACCCAGTATAAGAACCGATGATCCCAAAAAAACCAAACAATAAAATGATCAAAATGGTTTGGGACGTCTTCACATGGCTTCTTTGTTCAATCAACTTTCGAAAAAATCCGAGCCTTGTCATAACAAAGGCTATCGTCACGATGATTCCGAGCCGTTCGATCATGGCGGCAATGAGCATCTCTCCGTCCCCCTTTTCCTCCATTATACTTGACCGTTCCGAGTGCACACAAAAAAAGAAAGACCCATTAAACGTATGTTTAATAGAATCTTCCCCTAAAATGCACTATTTATCAGCACGCTGTATCGTCTTTCTCCGTGGCAAGGGCGTTGATTTCCCCGCCGATCATGATGATGATCCCTGTCAGATAGAACCAGATCATCAAGACGATGATTCCCCCGATACTCCCGTAAGTGGCTGAGTAGTTGCCGAAATTGCTGACATAAAAGGAAAATGCCAGCGAAACGAGCACCCAGCCGACTGCAGCGAAGATTGCACCCGGGATGGCGCTCAAGCATTTGATCCTCTTGCTTGGTGCGAAATAATACAATCCGACAAACACAATGAACAGGATAAGCGGCGAGATCGCCCAGCGTATGCCGTTCCATATCGTCAGGAATTGATCGGAAAAGCCAAACTGTGAAAATAAGAATAATCCGATCTGCTTACCGAAGACCGGAAGAAGCAGTGCAACCACAAATACAACGACCATCCCGAGTGTCAGGACAATCGACATCAACCGAGTAACGATGAAAGATCTCGTTTCCTCGACATCATAGGCGCGGTTCAAGCTTTTCACGATAGCGTTCATCCCGTTGGACGCAGACCAAATCGTCGCGATGATTGAAATCGAGAGCAGGCCCGTATTCTTATTGTTCATGACATCACTCAAATTCTCCTCGATCATCGACATCGTCTCACCAGGCGCAAAATCCCTGATCAAGCCCAGGATATCCGCCTGATCCACGGGCAGATAAGGCAGCAGTGTAAAGACAAAAATCAGCAGCGGAAATAGTGACAGCAAGAAGTAATAGGCAATCTGCGCCGCCAGCCCTGCTATATCATTGGCACTTATTTGTTTGAATAATGTTTTTGAATCTTCCTTCCAACCTTTGCGGGTCGTTCCCACAGACATCCTCTCACCTCTTTCCGTAATCCCGGGGTGTTCCTCCTCAGTAGCCTTTGAAAGATGAAGCAACAGGCTGACTGCCTTCTTCACCCGCGTTTAATTCATTCGAAGGATGATCAGAAAACGTCTCTTTGTATGCCTCCGTGGAGTCTTCGAATGTTTCCTTCGTCTCCTCGATCATCTCTTTTACTTGAGGGGTCATCTCTTTAATTTCATTTACCTTTTCTGAAATGAACTGAATATCCCTGCTCACTTGATCGGCAGTCGTCTTCATCTTCACATAAATATCCTTGGATGTATCTGCCAGCATCTTCGGATTCTTCGTATATCTTGAAATGGCCGACCCGCTGCTTTTCAGCGTTGTGCCCACTTCACTGCGAGTTGTTTTATCCAGAAGCGACAGCAGTCCTCCTGCGGCAGCTCCCAGCATGACTCCTTTAAAAAACTTGCTATTTCCCATTTCATGATCCTCCTATATTCTATTTTCATGTCGGCTGCAACCGCAGCCTTTACCTATTGTTTTCTCTAAATAGGGTCAGAGTTCCTTCAAAGTCCGGTTTTTTAGCTTTCCCCAACCCTACATGCTTAACTACTAATTCCCCAATTCCTAATAGTGTAAAACATCCAGGGTGAAAAATCCTTCTTTCGGCACTACATCAATGCCATGTTGACAGCGCAGCAGAATCATGGAAAGATGAATACTAACAAAAGGTACGAAAGAAAGGACGAACAATTATGGATTTAACCCAAAACACAGCAGAAAACATCGACTACATGGTCACCGCCATCAAGGATAAACTCAACGTCGTAAACGCAGGCGCCATCAAGCCTGAGCACTTCAACCAGGAAATGTATGAAGACCTTCATGATCTTTACCTTATGGTTGAAAAGAAAGATCGCTTCAGCCCGAGTGAAATGACAGCGATCATTGAAGAGCTTGGTGCATTGAGGAAATAATAATGTGTAAGCCCGTCCCAATAACAGATTGGGACGGTTTTTTTATGTTGGATTTGGGACTGGCATGGGTTCCCGCTGAATCTTCGGGCAGTTATTTAGAATGATTCTTATAAGATCATAAAATCGAAAAACGGCGCGTATTTTTTGTCGAATGGATCATAAATCTTAAATTAGGATCATATCTTTCCAATTTGGATCATAAATTCTCAGATAGGATCGTATTTTCCCGAATGGGCGGATAACGGGAACCAGGGAAGGATCTCAGTCTCCAAAATTTTAGAAATACTTCTTAAACCGGCCAAAATGAAACTAAAATTACCTCAAAACGGCTTGCAAACCTCTAAAAAACACCATTTTCATCATCCTGCTGAACATCATTCCACCTAAAACTGTACCCATCCCCCTTCAAAACCCCACAAAAAAGAGACACCCCGTCAAGGATGTCCCTTTTACCAATATCATTCTTATTTAGATAACAAAGCCAGTGACTCACGGTTGAATGCCGGGATGTCATCCGGTGTCCTGCTTGTCACGAGCTGGTTTCCGCATACGACGACTTCCTTATCTTCGTACTTGGCACCTGCATATTCCATGTCCACTTTGATTGACTGGAAGCCTGTTGCGTGTCTGCCTTCAAGCGCCTTCGCTGTGATAAGGAGCTGCGGTCCGTGGCAGATGGCAAAGACAGGTTTCTTTTCATCCATAAAGTGCTTCGTGAACTTCACGAAACGGTCATCCGCGCGAAGCTGATCAGGTGAGAATCCGCCCGGCAGCAAGAGTGCGTCAAAGTCTTCGGGTTTTACATCATCGATGCTTTCATCGATGGAAACCGTCGCGTCTCCCTGCTTTCCTTTTACGGATTTCCCTTTTTCCTTTTCGATGGTGATGACTTCGTGACCTGCTTCTTTCAATGCTTTTTCCGGATCTGTAAATTCAACATCTTCAAACATATCTGTAAGTAAGCATGCAACTTTAGCCATAAAATGAAACACTCCTATTTGTTAGTTTGTTTATTTGCTCACATAATAAATGTACCCGTTCACTCAAAAATAAAACGTATTAGTCGAAATCACTCATTGAAAATTGGGAGAAAATTGTATTTCGCTGCGTCTTATACACTTCCTCCCCGGTGATATCGTTGATGATCGCGATATTGCGGTCTACTGACAGCCCCAGATTGGTCGCACCGGCACCGTGGGAATGTTCAAGATTCGTCAGCGTATAAAAATGATGCCTGCGACCCTTACCGTCCTTGAAGACGAGTTTATAATCGCGGGACACCTTGAACCTCTTTTCATCCTCCCAGACGATTTTGTCCCCTAAATCTTCATCGAACCAAGACGGGATATTCGGTACATAACCGGTTGCCAGGATGACTTTCCCGGACCTATACGAAAAGTCCCGTTCTTCCTGCCACTGCCTGCATTCCAGGACATACCCTTCATCTTCCTGGCGGATTTTGTTAACCTCGGTCAACGGCTGGATCACAATATCCGGGGCAGCCCCGCTGACAGAATGATGGTAAAGGATATTATAGATATTATTCAGCGTATCCATATCGATCCCGTTCCTGAGCTGATCCAGTGTCTTCAGAGCCTCAAGTCGCTTTTCAAAGGACAGGCCGTGGAAATAATCCACATAATCAGGGGCGAAGAACTCCTGGCCGAGCTTTGAGGATTCCAGCTGCAGGATGCCCTCCGACCTCGTCAACCAGGTCAGCTTGTACGGATGATCGCGTTGTTCTTTTAATAAATCATGAAACACTTCCGCGGCACTCTGACCGGAGCCGATGATCGTGATCGACGAGCTTTCCATGGTGGTTTCCTTATGGAACAGATAGCTGCTTGTATGGTGGACATCCTCAGGGGGCAGCCCTTCCATCCCGTCGAGGATGAGCGGTTTGCTCCCGGTCCCCATCACGACGTGCTTCGCCTTGTAGACTTCGCGCTCTTCAGTCAGCCCGTTCCTGACTTCGATTTCAAAATAGCCGCCAGTATCCTTCACACCGGTGACTTCGCTGTGAAATTGACAGTGCGGAAGCTGCTTTACGACCCAGCGTGCATAATCATCGTATTCCTGCCTCGGCATCTCAAATTTATGAAAGAAGAAAAACTTATACAGCCGGTTATGGGTATGTAAATAATTCAGGTAGCTGTACTTGCTCTGCGGATTCGCAAACGTAACCAGATCTGCGATGAACGGCACCTGAAGATCGGTCAGGTCGATCAGCATGCCTGGGTGCCACTGAAATTCCTGGGTCTTGTCAAAGAATTTCACCTTGAGATCCGTCTTTTCATCCATCAGTGCAGCCAGGCTCAAATTATATGGGCCGATCCCTATACCGATACAGTCATACATCTCTTCTCTTTCCAACGCACTTACCTCCAGTCCGGTGACATATTCTTTTTTATGTTTTCCCTAGTAAGGAAAAACTATTTGAGAAGGACTTCCCCCCATAAGGGAAGTCCTTCTCAATTCTTTACTTCTTTTTAAAGCAAAGAGCATACCAGCCGCCTTCCTTTACAATCGGTTCGACCGACACCACTTTGAACCCTGTCTTTTTTGCGAGAGTCTCCATCTCTTTTTGGGAAGGGATCGGGTGCAGGTTTTGGAACGTCATGAAGAAGCTGTTGAAGGCGCTGGAGAACTGTTGGCCGTGCTTTGACTTCTGCATGGGCGTCAAGACGAAGAACAGCCCTTTTTTCTCCAGCCAGTCCGAGGCTTTTTCAAAAAACTGAAGCCGTTCGGCCGGATCTATATAGTGAAATAAATTGTTTGCCATGACCATATCAAATGCTTGCTCCGGTTTGTAATCATGTAAGTCACAGCACTCGATGTCGACATTATCATAGCTTTGCAGCTGTTCCTCCGCTTCCCTTGCCACCCCTTCGTGGATTTCAATGCCGACCATTTTTTTCTTCGGATAACGGTCTGCGAGCCTGCGGATATAGCCGCCTTCGCCGCATCCGAGATCCAGCACTGAATTCACCTTGAATTTCTTCATCACTTTTTGAAGCTTTGGAAACGCAAATCGTTCCAACAGGATGGATGTTTTGGCAACAGTCGAACCATGCAGATCAGAGTTGAAATGCTGCCTTGTCTGATTCCGCAGCAGGCTTGGGTAGGAAAGGAGGGCCGGGATATGGAGCTCCATCATTTCCTTCAGCAAAATCCCTGAGGAAAACGTTTCTTTTTTGGATGAAGGCAGCTTCCAGCCGTTTTTCACCTTAACCCTGCCTTTTGATTGGCGTTTCAGATGCTTCAGTGTGATTCCGACTTCCACCCACTGTTCCAGTAAATCCATTTCCACATTCTTTGCGAGAGCCACTTCCTGAATCGAAGCAGGCTTCTTGAAGCTTTCGAACAGCTCCATTTCATACCCCACATAGGCATGCCAGCTGTATAGAAACGGGACATTCTTCTTCATCCAGGTCCTTGCCCGCCAAACTTTTGCCATTTCTGCAATCATCGTAATGCCTCCGTTTCTTTCCAAGGATAGTCTTGGTTATGTGTAAATATGGTGCAGCCCTGTTCTTTATCGCAGAAAATCCTGTCCGTTCTGATCGGAAGGAGTCCGCCTTGGATCATCCGGTCGTACAGGGTTTCCCTCCAAAGGCCCAGCCCTGAAATATTGAGCATTTGTTTGTAGTGGGACACCGTATCCCTTTCCATGCGCTGCAGACTGTTTTTGCGCAGCCAGCCGATCGGCCTGTAAGGATAAGAATAGGCAAGCGCCGATAAATGGCTAAGGTGCATCTGATGGGAAACCCGCTTCCTCCGAACCTTCGGATACCACCTAAGATTAGCGGTGTCGAGCTTTCCTTCGTTGTGCATATCGCATAGCAATTCACCGAGGACATCGCCGTCCTGGATCGCCATGTTCATCCCTTCCCCTGCCATCGGGTGAACGGTATGCGCTGCATCCCCTATGATCGCCAGGTGATCTTTCACATACGTATCGCTGTGATATTTCAGCGGCACCATCAGCTGGATCTGCTTCCACTCTTTTATCTGATCGACGTATCCCTCCAGTTCGGGACACATCTTTTTATAAAGCTTGTGAAACTCTGAAATCGGCTTTTTCCTGAGAGATTTATACTCGCCCGCCGGAATCAGATAAACCGATCTTACTTTGTTGTCAGGGAGCGGGAACAATCCAAGGAAAGACTGATAAGTCGAGATGATTTTCCCTTTTAACATCGATTCGGGCCTCGGGAACGTAACAGTCAGGAAATGGTGGTTATAATTCTTTTCCTTTACTGAAATCCCCATATAATCACGGGTGACGGAGCTCCTTCCTTCTGCCCCGACAATGAAATCACACTCCATCTCAAAGGACTGCTTTTCTTTCCTGTCCTCGAGCGTCACGGTACGATCCTTTATTTCTTTGCATACGGTATGGGGATAGTAGTGAAAAGAAGGATATTCCTTCGCCTTATCCAAGAGGATTTCTTTGAGGGTTTCATGATGGATCATCAAGGAAAAAGGATACCGGCTCGGCAGTATCGAGTAGCTCATCAAGGAATGTTCCGGTACAGCCTTCAAATTTTTAAGCTCAGTCATCTCAAGATCCGAGATTTTATGCCCATGATTGAAAATGGACTCGATCACTCCGAGGGAATCGAGTATTTCCAGACTTTTCGGCTGAAGCAGTTCCCCTTTATAAATGGGACTTGGGCCAGGAAGCCTTTCTGCAACCGTCACATCGATTCCGCATCGTGCAGCCTTCAAGCCAAGGGTCAGTCCGCCGATCCCCCCTCCGCTGATAAAAACGCTTGTCCGCATATCGTTTCACCTCTTTCCTATCATTTATCCTTAAGCGCGATTGTTGAAACCTGCCGATGTGCCGGCGACAAGAAACGGGGCGGGAAGAAATTTGTAGAATGATCTATTTCCCGGAAAATAAACATTCCCCGGCAATGGTACGCGTTGTTTGTCATATTTCCCCCGGAAGAATTCGTCATAAGCAGCAAAAAAGCTTCAAAACGGGACAGGATCATTCCGTTTTGAAGCTTTGCCTATTTATTATCAATTTCCTGCAATCGGAAGCAGGATCGTGACGGTCGTCCCTTCATTCACGTTGCTCTGGATTGAAAATGAACCGTTATGTTCCTTGATGATTTTTTGGCAGATCATCAAGCCGAGTCCGGTACCTTTTTCCTTTGTACTATAAAATGGTTCGCCAAGATGTTTCATCCGCTCAGGGGGAATTCCGGCTCCATTATCCTGAATGGATATTTTCGCACAGCCGTCTTCCTTTTCAAGCTGTACGCTCAACAGTCCGCCATCCGGGAGAGCTTCAAGGGCATTTTTCATGACATTGAGAACAACCTGCTTGATTTGATGGGAGTCGCAGTAAATCTCCGCTTCTTCAACGGAAAAACGAACATCCACCCCCTGCTTCAGGCATTCCATCTTGATGAATTCTACAGAACTCGTCAACAGGGTTGTGAGGGATGTCATGGAAAAATGAACGGCCCGGGGCTTTGCCAGTGCCAGGAATTCATTCGTGATGATCTCGATTCGATCCAGCTCCCCCTGGATGACCTGCAAGTGGAAATCATCTTCTGCACTTTCCTTCATCAGCTGCAGGAAGCCCTTGATCGTGGTCAGCGGGTTGCGGATTTCATGTGCCACCCCTGCAGCAAGCTGGCCGATCATTGCAAGCTGTTCGGATTTTTTCAAGAGATCTTCATTTCGCTTCTTTTCAGATAAATCACGGATAATCGCTGAAATACCGATCAGTTTGCCGGTGTCATTCAGGATAGGATTGAGGTTGAACACAATCTCGATCGGTGAACCGTCTTTGCGGTACCGTACAGTTTCAAAATCTTTGATGCGCTTCCCTGCCTTGACCATTTTTAGATTCTGCTTAAATTGAGAAACCTGTTCTTCCAAGTGAAGGATCGTGATACTTTCTCCTATTATTTCGGCTTCATTCCATCCGAACATCGATTCAAAATGCTGATTGACCTTCAGTATTTTTCCTGCCGGATCAAGAAGGGCAATTCCGTCACCAGCATGTTCAAAATAAGCTTCCAGAAGCTCTTTCGCCTCTTTCAGCTCCTCCGCTATTTTCATCCTTGCCGTAATATCCTGCCCGATCCCATAAATACCGATCACTGTACCATTTACACGTATCGGGATATTCGTCACGCTTATATGGCTTCTGTTTCCTTCCATGTTGTTAAGGGTCGTGATATATCTTGTCGCCTCGCCCTGCAGCGCTGTCTCAAAGTGCTTGATGGTTTCCGTTTGCTGATCTTCTGTGATAAATTCACTGAAATGCTTCCCGATCATATCATCTGATGGTAATGTCCATTGTCCTTCTGCAGCCGGGTTCACTTCCTGTACAATCCCTTCCGTGTTTAACATATAAATATTATCGGGGCTGTACTGTACTATCGACCGGTATTTTTCCTGTGTTTCAATCAGTTTCCTCTGGATATCCTTGATCATGGATATATCGGCAATGGAGCAGATGATCGTGGCGACTTCACTGTCTTTCATAACCGGCACCATTGAAGCGATATATTCAAGCCCCAGGTATTCATCTTCGTACGTCATTTCTTCTCCGGTTTCCCAGATTTTCTTGAGCTTTGGGTGTATTTTCCCAAGGTGATAAGAGTCGAAGACTTCCTGTATCGTTTTGCCGATCACACTCGCAGGAGATATATCGAGCTTGTTCAGAAGGTCTCCGGCTGCCATCTCGATCACAAAATCCTCTTTATGCTTTTTTATTTTATAAGTGATCGTTTTTTGGAGCCTCAGCGTATTCTCCAACTCTACTTTTAAAGAAAGTAAATCATTTTCATATTCCTTTTTCTCGGTGATATCATGAAGGATGATGCCTACTTGATCCACTGCACCCCGCTGATTATAATCCGCTGGTGAGATCGTAATGTGACAGGTGCACAACTGTTCCTCCCCCACCTTGAAGGTGAGTTCTTCATTCTGCACATTCTTTCCCTCAATCCCCCTCAAAACCAGATTTACAAAACCGGGGTGTTTGAAGGCAGGCTGCCGGCAGAGTGTTTTTCCGATAGCTTCATCTGTCAGCTTGAAGAGCTGTTTAAAGGAACCATTCATTTCGGTCAGGATCCCATTTTTATCAATGATGCATACTGATGTCGGTGTGTTGCGTATCAATGATTGGTAAATGTCAGGGCTGGAATTCTGTTTATCTTTTTCATTTTCCGAAGGTCTGGTTTCAATGCACGGGACGATCATCAATAACTCCAGGCTGTCTTCCACCGTCCTGCGCTTCAGGGAATATGCATAATCGTTGTAAACAAACTGTTCAGTTTCCGTATCAAGTAATCTTTCAATATTGAAGCAGTCTTTGTCTGATAGTTCTTCCCATTCGGTATTGGCTTCTGTGATGATTGTTTTGGCAGGGTTCCATAAAGCAGCGGGGATAGGGATCGAATGAACGCTTATGGCGTTCACAGGTTTAATTTCAGCCATAGTACCTTCCTTTTCGTAACGTGTTATATGTCCATTTTACCCTACCTTTATGTTCATATAAATGCTTCTCTTTATACTAAAATGGGAATCTGCTCCATTATTGTGTAGGAATGTTTAAATATCAACTGCTCACAAACGCTGTTTATTTCCGTGCAGGACTTCGCTTTCCGCGGGCGGTTGGTGAGCCTCCTCGTCGCTGCGCTCCTGCGGGGTCTCACCTAACTCGCATTTCCCGCAGGAGTCTTAAGCCCTGCACTCCAATAAACAGCTGGAACGTGCTAAAACTAAAAGGCATTGCACATAAAAAGCCGAACTATCACGAATCTTATAGATTCAAATTGATAGTTCGGACTCCCTTTAACTCAACCATATTTTAAGTAGATTATTTTTATTAAACATGTGTTGTTTTCAAAGATTCATATTTCACGGCCAGTTCGGCGCCGACTTTGGCATTGTTCTTGACCAGTGCGATGTTGGCTATAAGGCTTCTGCCTTCTGTCAGTTCTTTTACTTTTCCTAATAGGAAGGGGGTGGCTTCTTTTCCGGTGATGTTTCTTTCTTGTGCCTCTTGCAGTGCGGATTCTATGATGCTGTTCATCTCGTTTTCTTCCAGTGCATCTTGTTTTGGGATCGGATTGGCTATCACTGCGCCTCCGTTCAACCCAAGCGCCCATTTTGTCCTTAATAATGAAGCCGTTTCCCCACATGTGTCCATTCGATAGTTTACTTGATACGGACTTTTTCTTGTGTAAAAAGCAGGCAGAAAATCGGTCTGATATCCAAGGACCGGCACCCCTTTGGTTTCAAGGTATTCAAGTGTCAGGCCGATGTCCAGTATGGATTTTGCACCGGCGCAGACGACCGCGACGTTTGTTCTGGAAAGCTCATCGAGGTCTGCAGAAATGTCCATTGTGTTCTCTGCCCCGCGGTGGACCCCTCCGATTCCGCCTGTAACGAACACCGCAATGCCGGCAAGTTCCGCAAGAATCATCGTGGCGGCAACCGTCGTCGCACCATCTTTTCCGGCAGAAAGTATGTAAGGCAGGTCTCGTCGGCTTGCTTTGATCACACCTGACGCCTGTCCCAGATATTCCAGCTCTTCATGAGAGAGCCCGATTTTTATTTTGCCGTTTAGTATGGCAATCGTCGCAGGTACCGCTCCCCCGGCTCGGATGATGTCTTCTACTTCGCGTGCCGTCTGGACGTTCTGCGGATAGGGCATTCCATGTGAAATGATTGTGGATTCCAGGGCTACGATGGCTTTCCCTTTCTTCCTTCCTTCCAGGACTTCTTCTGAGTACTCGATAAAAGATTCCATTCTCATTGCTTCATTCCCCCAATTTAGTTGTTCCTGACTTTCCTGTGAAATCTAATAATACAGGCTGAAATGCTTCTGCAGCTTACCTTTTGTTAGTGAAGGGCTGACCGTATGGGCGGATTGCAGTGTCAATGACGAGCAGGAGATGCCGATCCGGCAGGCACCTTCCGTGTCAGACCCTTTGAGGTATCCATAAATGATGCCCGCTACAAGCGCATCGCCGGCACCGGTTACGTCGATGACTTTCACTTCCGGAGGCAGGATGGCACTAGCTTCTTTATATACCGTGTAATACACCAGTCCCTTATCCCCTCTTGTGATGACGACCCTTTCCGCTCCTTTTTGGGTGATCATTTTCGCTGCCTTGAAATAATCTCCCTCTGTGTCGATTGTCATATCAAGATAAGCTTCAGCCTCCCCCTTGTTGCAAATGAACCAGGTGACCCCTTCAAGGGATGGCGGCAGCTTCTTTACCTTCGGAGCCGATACAGGCACAACCGTCAGCGGAAGCCCTTCGGATTGACATCTTTTGATGATGTAGCTCAAAACCTCTGCAGGAAAATTCGTATCAAGCAGCACCATCTCGGATAAAGAGACCGTCCCCCACTTTTTCTCGATGAATCCAATGTCAACGCTTTCATTCAGTTCCATGTCTGCAAGTGCAAACATCATTTCCCCCAGTTTGTTCAAAATGGCCGAGTATGTCCCGGTCGTTCTTTTAAATAATGAGACCGACGCAGAGACATCGACATGATTCTTTGTCTGGTTCAGAAGCCAGTTTCCTTCGGTATCGTCGCCTACGACTGTCAAAAGGCAAGACTGTAGTCCAAGACGGCCGAGGTTTTCCGCAATATTCCGGGCAACTCCCCCGCTTGCCTGGCTGGAAACGGCAGGGTTCGATGTCTCGGGAAGCAATTCTTCGTGAAGCTGGAGCTTCCGGTCGATGTTGGCTCCGCCAATGCACATGACCCCTTTTTTACCGGGAAGAACATATGCCCTTCCTAGGATTCTGCCTTCCTTAATCAAATTCGATATGTATCCGGCTGCCGCAGACCGTGACATCCCGCTTTTCTCCGCCAGCTCCTGCTGGCTCATAAACGGATTCCCCTCGATTAAAGACAATAAGAGTTTCTCCTTCTCGTTCAACGACTCCCACTCCCCCTGGTAAATATGTAAATATTAACTTTTGTTAATATTCTAAACTTTTGTTTAACTTTAGACAATAAATGGTTTTCGACAAAAAAACAGCCTGCCGGAAACCCCGACAGGCTGTTTTTTGGTCATGACTAGCTGATTTTTTTGTCTTTCTTGACTTTTCCTATATCCTTCAAATAATATTCATCCGACGTAAAGAATTCTTTCGTCAGCCTTCTCACTTCTTTACTTAAGAGAAGGACGGCGATGATATTCGGTATTAATATGGCAGCAAGCGCAAGGTCAAGGAACTGCCAGATTGTCTTGGCTGCACCCACTGATCCTAGCACGATGGCCACTACGTAAACAATTTTGATGGCTTGGGCCGTTTTCCATCCGAACAGGAATTCTGCCTGTTTTGCACCGTAAAAAACGATGACGATGATCGTCGATAGGACAAAGAAGATCAATGAGACCGTCACGAGGATACCGCCGAAGGTTCCAAAATATTGACTGAATGCTTCGGTCGTCAAAGCAGAAGGATCATCCAGTGCATCTTCCGCCGTCCATACACCGGAAGAAAGTACGACGAAGGCTGTTGCCGTGCAGACAATCAGCGTATCAATAACAATTCCGACAATCGCCCATAATCCCTGTCTTACCGGGTGGTCCGTCTTTGCGGCAGCATGGGCGATAGGTGCCGTACCAAGACCTGCTTCATTCGAATACAACCCTCGGGCAAACCCCCATCTGATCGTTTCTGCAATCGCCGCACCGGCAAATCCGCCCATCGCGGACATCGGCTGAAATGCGTGTCCCAGTACCAGGCTGAAGAATTCCGGGATCGCATCGAGATTCATGAACATGATGACAAGTGCTCCACCGACATAGAATAGGGCCATGAACGGCACGAATACCTCTGTCACCCTCCCGATCCGTTTAATGCCTCCGAATACAATGAGTACCACGATGAAGGCCATGATCAAACCGGTTACCATGCCGTTCACATTAAATGACTCCTCGACCGTGGCGGCAACCGAGTTCCCCTGGACCATGACGCTCGGGATCAACTCGATCATGAGCGCGAAGGCAAACCATACGCCGAGCCACTTCATATTAAGGCCGTTTCGCATGTAATACATCGGACCGCCGACGAATTCGCCTTTTTCATTCTTCTCCCGATAACGAACGGCCAGTACACTTTCGGAGAACTTCAGGGCCATCCCTATAAGTGCGATGAACCACATCCAAAAGACCGCACCGGGTCCGCCGAACATGATCGCGGCCGGTACACCGACTATGTTCGCTGCCCCGATCGTAGAGGAAAGTGCCGAGGTCAGCGCCTGCAGGGGCGTGACCGTCCCTTCCCCTTTTGGCTTCTTCTTACTGAAAACACTTCCGATCGTCTGCTTGAAAATGTACAGCGGGTGCCTGAACTGAATGAATCCCAGCAGGAACGTTAAATACAATCCTGTCCCTGCCAGTACGATAATGAGCGGCGGCCCCCACAGCCAAGCCGATATTTTACCTATGATGTCAAAAAAATTCTCCAACGAAACTCCTCCTCGTGGTAGAAACAATGTCTAAACGCCAGAACATCTCAACTAATTATGTATGTTCTGATAAATGTATGTATGGAGGCCCCGGCCTCAATCGGTTCTGAAAATTTAGACACTGATTCTGCGATTTCTTTTTTTCTTTCCCCTGAATCGCCACTGTGAAACATCCCAAACAAAAAACCCGAAACCGCTTTTACAAGCAGTTTCAGGTACCTACATCTCCGCTATTCATTATTATTCCGTCACACGCGGCAGGATCAACACTTCCACCCTCCGGTTCAATCCCCTTCCCTCAGAAGTGGCATTGTCCCCAACCGGCTCAAACTCACCGTAGCCCTTCGCACTGAACCACTGGGGATTCAGTTGATCGTTATCGAGGATGATTTTCATGAAATTCACTGCGCGCATCACGCTCAATTCCCAGTTCGAATCAAATTCCGCATTACGGATCGGCACGTTATCGGTATGGCCCGAAATAATGATATTCCTTGGCGGGTTCATGACCAGTAAACCGGACAGTTCCCGGGCAACATCGAGATCCGTATTGTGCACGACAGCCGATCCGGAATCAAACAGCACATTGTCCCGGATTGTCAGCAGCAGTCCTTCATCGGTCAGCTTTGTA
This sequence comes from Bacillus sp. BKU_1, assembly GCA_051294195.1. Lineage (GTDB taxonomy): Bacteria > Bacillota > Bacilli > Bacillales > Bacillaceae_B > Rossellomorea. The sequence continues at coordinate 2,587,132 of CP193985.1, forward strand.
ATAAACTGTACTTCAAGATTGTTCGTCTTAATGTATTCATTGATTTTTTCCTGAAGCTCTTTTAATTCTTCCTGATCCTTCAAAAAAGCCTGACGTTCAATTTCGCTTTTATCAAGCTCTGCTTTCTGTTCTGTGTTTGCAGCTGCACTTGCCTTTACTTCCTCCTGGCTCTTTTTCTGCGGTTCTACCGGGCTGTTATTTTCCATGATTCCTTTACCGCCAGTAAAGACTTCATTAAATGACTCCGATAATTCCTGAAATTTCTGGGCATCCACAGAGCTTGCCGCATAAAGGACGATGAACAGAGCGAGCAGCAGTGTAAGCAGATCCGCATAAGGGATGAGCCAGGATTCATCCATATGATCATCATCGTGTTTCTTCTTACGCCGTCTCATTCGCTTCCCCCTCCATCAGCAGCATCCGCTCGCTTGCCGGTAAATAAGAGGCAAGCTTCTGCTCGATGACCCTTGGGCTCTCCCCTTCTATAATGGAAAGAATGCCTTCCACCATCATCATTTTCAACTGCACTTCACGCTTTGATTTACGTTTCAGTTTATTGGCAAAAGGATGCCACAGGACATAGCCGGTGAATATTCCGAGCAGCGTCGCGATGAATGCACCGGCAATCGCTTCACCCATCTTATCAGTGTTTTCCATATTGCCGAGGGCTGCGATCAAACCGATCACGGCACCAAGCACCCCGAGCGTAGGGGCATATGTGCCTGCCTGGGAAAAGATGGAGGCTCCTGCACTGTGACGCTCTTCCATCGCATCGATTTCTTCATGGAGGACATCACGTATGTAATCTGCACTCTGTCCGTCGACAGCAAGGGAAAGGCCATTTTTCAGAAACTGATCTTCTACCTCCTGGGCTTTCGATTCAAGTGCAAGCAGACCTTCCTTTCGGGCAATATCCGCTATTTCCGAAAAGTAGCGAATCACTTCCTTCGGATCCTGTACGGATTGTTCTTTAAACAGCATGCCGAATAATTTCGGTACTTTTTTTATTTCATGTGTCGGGAATGCAATGGTGACGGCAGCTGCCGTTCCAAGCAGGATGATCAAAATGGCTGCGGGATTAACGAGGGCCACCGGGCTCACACCTTTGAAGAACATCCCCACTCCAACCGCGATCAATCCTAAAATGACTCCAATAACTGACGTTTTATCCATCGATTTGTCCACCTTACTCTTTGTAGTAGTCTACCTTTACTATCGGACAAAACATGAATTTATTTAACTTTGGCCATCGTTAAAATATTTTCCATATATAGTATAAAAGTTGCATTCATTATACCGATATACATTGAAAAGGGAGTTTATTTTACATATTAAAGGGGAGAAACATCGTGTCACCTGAGCAATTGAAAATTTCCGATACAAAACGGAAGAATCTTTTATTACTGATCACGTATTCAGTAAGCCTGCTTGCGGGTCTCATTTATTCCATCATGAACGACTCTGGCATCATCGCCGTTTCGGTTTTTGCTTCACAGCTGATTCTGCTGGTTGTCTATTTCGCCGTTCTTCAACTGATCATGAAAAAACCGCAGCTGTACGTCTATTTTTCCATTCCGACCATTTACGCCATTATGCTGATCTGGCTGCTTGCCGACGGTGCGAATGCCAAGAATATGGTGATCCTGACGCTCATGGCCGTCCTGTCGGCGATCCACTTCCGCACCGTCATATTCGTCATCGGCTATGTATCCGGTCTGATCATCCTCGTTCTGAATAATGTCTTCGCGGCCGGGGATGATGTCTTGTTTAATGAGCTGTTCCTGCCGGCTTTACTCACGTATCTGCTCGTGGGGATCGTGCTTGGTGTCGTCATCCATCTGAATAAAAAACAATCCGGCCAAATCCAGGAGTTTCTTCTCAGGATGGAGGAAGAGGGCAAGAAAAAAGATGACCAGCGCTCTCTTTTTTCCAAAGAATTGACCACCATCTCCAGCAGCATCAAACAAATACATGATCAAATTCAGGTACACCTTGTCTCTCAAAATGAAATGAGGACGGCGGTCACCGAAATCTCTGCAGGCAGCCAGAATCAAAGTGATCAGATAAACAACATCGCTTCAGTTGCAGCCATGACCATGACAAAGATGGAGGAGGTCACGCACCTTTCCAACGATTTGGCCGAACAGTCCGATAGTGCCAATCATCTGGCTTTATCAGGCAATGAACGGGTCACATACCTCCACGAAAACATGACGGAACTAAAAAATATCATTGAAGGCCTGAGCAGTACATTTAAAGAATTGACGAAGAAAATCGAGGAAACAAACACGTTCATCGGCAGCATCCAGGATATCACCGATCAAACGAATCTGCTTGCATTGAACGCTTCGATCGAAGCAGCGCGTGCCGGCGAAGCCGGAAGGGGATTCTCGATCGTTGCCGATGAAATCCGCAAGCTTGCAGAGATCACAAGAAATACGGCCACTAGGATCAATGACAATTTGTCATCCGTGAATGAAGTCAACTCGACAGCCCTTGAAATCATGTCTTTGAGTTCAACGAAGCTTCATGAAAACATGTCGGCTACCGGTGAAGTAACGGAATATTTCTCCAAGCTCCGTGAAAAACTGGACGGCATCTCAAACGAATTCCAGAAGCTTTCATCCACAGCCGTTGAGGTCAAAGGACAAACCGGGGATGTCGAGCTGTCCACCAAGGAACTTGCAGCCGTGATTGAACAATCTAGTGCCGGCCTGGAAGAAATCAGTGCGACAATCGAAACCCTGAATCAGGATAATGAAACGATTGCACACTACATACAGGAAACCGCGGCAAGTGCAGAGCGGATTGAAAACAGCATACATCATTGATATTTCATGGACAGGCCGGGTATGGCCTGTCTTTTTTGTATGATGAGTTGTCATTGGATTGTAGATATTTCCCCAAGCAATTTATGATAAACTTAATTCAGCAGAAATAAAGGATGTGGCATTTTTGAAAAAAAGACTCATCTTCACGATCCCGATCATGCTTGTCGTGTTCCTCGTTGCCAACTCTTATCTGGGCAAAGCCTATACAGAGGTCCCTGAAGGCACCAGGACCCTGATTGTACTCGGCGGTACATTGTTATCGGGGATCATCTCTTACTTCCTTTTCAAGCCTGAAGGGGAACAGGGAGAGAAGTAATCAATATAAATGGTCAAAATAGAAACATAACGCACTGGATTTCCAACGGAGATCCAGTGCTTTTTTATAGAGACGGCAGGTCAACATGAGAAGAGTATAGAAATAGATTACAGTAAACATTTTCCACTTCAGGAGGCGAATCTACATTAACATTTTAAAATCCGGTATTTTATTATTACTCTTTTCAGTTGTCCTATTAGCTGGCTGTACCGGGAACGGTAACCTCATAGATGGAGATCAACAGCTGACAGCCGGGATGAATGAGCTCATTTCCGATTACATCATTCAAACATACGCAGACTCATATAATGGGACAGAAAAACAATTTGAAGTCCACAAAGTGTATGGAACAAGTGAATCGGATGGTATCATCAATGTTTATATGTGGTCTTATTATGGAGGTTTCAATCAAGCCACAGGAACAGAAGTGCAGTCAGGTCATTCATTGCCCGCTGTCATTCAATTAAGTAAAAGAGACGATCATTATTCTGTGACAGATTATAAAGAACCTAAAGACGGCAGTTCATATCAGTCATCTTTGAAAAAAATGTTCCCCAAAAAATATCTAAAATCAGCCGGACAAGACAGTGGAAATACAGCCGGCTTACAAAAAGAAATGGATCAAAAAGTTGAAAATTGGCTGGGGAAGCAAGAATCGTTGTGAAAAATTTGATGTTCCTCAATGGAAACCTTTAAAGAGATTTAATTAATCCCAGAGTTAATTTGCATTCATACAAACAAATTAACTCTGGTTTTTATATTTTTGTACATATGGATATATAGTTCCAGCTCGTTCCTGCGGTTGATTGGAGTGCAAGAAGAAGACTCTGAGGGAAGAGTAGCTGATGTGAGACTTGTCCAGCTCCGGCGGCTAGCCCCTCGAGGTCATAAGCTAAATGATCCAAGAAGGCAAAGTACGCCTTCCCGGCCCATTCTTCTTATGCTTGTCGGCTGAAAGAACCGCCTCCGCTTTTCTATCCCGCAGGAGCGCAGAGACGAGGAGGCTCAAGGCCTACCAGCGGAAAGCGAAGTCTTGCACGGAAATCATTAGCGGAGATTAGAACTTCCTCTATTTGCCCTGAGCTTTATTACAATTATAGAAAGAGGAATTGTTTATTATTTTTCCAATCTAGAGGATGGACTCATTCTTATTTGTAATAATTTTATAAATATTTTGTAATTTTTGACATATTTAATTATAATCTATTCATAGACAGAATGATTCAAGGGGGTCAAAATGAAACAGATTCGATACTTTACGCTGCCTGCACAATTTTTACTGACATGCGCGGGTTTATTTCTTTTCAGCGGGGCCGGGGTCCTGCTCTCATACGACATTGAATTGGTAGTCATGATGGGGAAATACTTTCACACCTTATCCGAAACCGTCAGTCAATTATTGCATCCTTCTTCCCTCATCGTTGAAATCAGCTCCAGCCCGAAAGTAAGTGCCGATCCTGATTTTAAGAAATACCCTATTTATCCGATATTCTTTCAACTGTTCGGCTATTCTTTCCTCCTTTTATTTCTGGCATTCGTGGCTGCCGCGGCCATTTCTGCACTACTCAGCTATTGTTTCATGTTCTTGCCCAAAAAAGTGTATAAAGTATGTTTGAAGATCATGGACATCTTTGATTCGCTTCCGGATGTGTTGATCATCGTCTTCATTCAATTCTTTGTGATCTGGTTTTTCAAAAAGACAGATATTCTATTGATTGACATCTACACATTAGGTGATGAAAAAGTCTACTTGGTGCCGATCGTTTGCCTGGCAATCATGCCGATTGCTTTTCTCACGAAACATTTTCTATTTCAGCTCAGGGAAGAAGAGGAAAAGCCTTATGTGGAATATTCTTTTTCAAAAGGGTTTTCCAGGGCCTATACCATATGGGTGCATCTGTTCAGGAATGTGTGGATCCATTTCTATTTTCATATAAAACCCATTTTCCTTCTGATGCTGTCCAATCTATTGATCATCGAAATCCTTTTTAACATCAATGGATTCATGAATGTCCTGCTGGACGTTTCGCAGCGGAACCCAAGTGCCTTTTTCCTTGGTATGCTGATGATTTACATCCCATTCTTCGTGGTGTTCAGCCTGGGCGGAATGCTCTTGAAAAAATGGCTGCCGCATGAGGAGGTGCAGTCCTGATGACCATCCGCTTATTACGTTTATGGATACCGATCGGGCTCCTGTTGTTACTGATCGCCGTGAGCTTCGTCCTGCCCGGCACCCACCCGCATCTATTTGAACAGGGACCTTCTTATTTAAAGGATGAGGAAACTGGCAAATTACTCGCTTCTCCCCCTTATACCCCCTCAGAAATGGGGCCGATGGGGAGTGATAAATTAGGACGGAATGTCTTTTATGTGTTGATTGAAGGAGCTAAATATACTCTACTCGCCGCGGCTGCGATTGCCCTGATCCGCATGGTCGGAGGCTTTATATTTGGATTGACTTATGCGTTTCTTCCAGGCTGGGTGAGACAGGTTTGCAAAGGTCTCGGGGACACGTTCAATTTCATTCCGCTTGCCATCATCGCCTTTGTGCTATTGGCTCCACTTCAGAGAGCTTTTGAAACAGGCTCTCTCTATTCCATGAAGTTTCTTGTGATTCAAGTCATCGTGATTTCCGTCATTGTCATCCCTTCACTCGGTATGTACATCGGCGAGGAAATGAGAGAGTTTCTTAAAAATGATTTTATATCTGTTTCGAGGCAGATCGGAGCCGGCAGGTTTTTTATTATTAAAAGGCACCTTCGCTCCCAATTCAGCCGCCATGCCATTGTGATGTTTTCCGAACAACTGGCCCAGACTCTCTACTTACTCATTCAGCTCGGCATCCTGCACATCTGTCTCGGCGGTCTCAGAATTGTCGAATTCGGGATGCTCGAGCCCAGGCCGGAATATTTCTCATTCATCAACGACTGGGCTGCCACGATGAGCATCAATATTTATCAGGTCCATCTTTATCCCTGGCTGCTCCTTGCACCCCTAGCCTTTTTTGCGGCAGCGATTTTTTGCGTGAATGAAATCAACTCAGTCATGAAAGAAGTATTTATTGAAGGAAAATCTCTGAGGAAACCGAAAAAGATTGTAGTTAAACCTGAGTCCACTCCTTCATCTGCCGATAACTTGTTTATCCTTGCCGGCCGTGAAAGCAGGAAGGGGAATCATCATGAATCGTTATAAGTCTGCTCTCATACTCTTGATTATAAGCACCCTGCTCCTGGCGGGCTGCAGAATCGAGTGGGGTGCCACACCGGCTGTAAAAACAAAACAGAATACAGGTAAACTCGTGAAACTGGATGGAAAGGTGAACCTGGAATCAACCGAGCTCATCATCGAAGGAACAAGCAATCTTCCCAAGAATTCAATTATTTATGCAAACATCAAGGAATACGGCGACCTTTCCAGCAAATACGGCACCATCATTCGTTGGCAGGCGGAGGCAAGCGCGGAAATCACCGCTGAAGGGACCGGAAAAGTGGATAAGGACGGAAACTATACAATCACCCTTCCCAGGAAGGACCCGTCCAAACGCTATTTATTGGAAGTCCTGTTCAATCCTGCCCTGCAGCCGCTGAAGATACAGGAAATCTACGGGATTAACGGAGAAAACATGAAGCTCATTACCGGTATGACAAAAGTGGATGATGTTACTGTTGTATCACGCGTTGTCCCAATCGTCAGCATAACCGATCCGAACGGAAACGACATCGCCTGGGGATTGAGTGAGACGATGTTCCAAACCAAACCTAAACCAATCAAATAGACCATAGGTAAAAAACCCCTGCTCACGATGAGCGGGGGTTTACTATTAAAGCAGCTTCTTTTCAATTTTCTGCTCATAATTCTTGAAAATGGAGCTGTTTGTCTTCACTCTTTTTTTCGAGAGCATCGAGTTGTATCTTACCATCTTTTCGTTGAGGCTCTTCTGCAGTTCTTCTTTTTCCGACTCATCTTCACAGACCCGGATCAAGTCCTCAATCCTCATCATTTCTTTCTTCATATCCATTTCCTCAGTCGAATAACCGGCATTCTTCATGATCCGGTGCGCCATCCTGAGAGCCGGCGGTATCGATAAATCATCATCCAGATTCTGCGGTTTCCCGTATCCCGGAAGATTTTCAAACTCCCCGTCCTCCTGGGCCTTTTTGATCCTTTGTTCAGAAACAATCATTGAAAAATCCAAATGAACCCCTCGCTTCCTGTAAAGATTTCAGCGGGACTGGCTGACTATCCAAAAGAGGTGCTGCTGGCCGCTTGTTACTACTAGTGTATACGAAATTCTGCTTTTGACCGGTATGATTTTTGACGAAAAAGCAACATCCGCCGACTGAGCGATCAGTCTGGAAGCAATCGCCCACTGTTTACCAGTCCTTACCCCCTACATAATTTTATTTCTCAAGGAAAAACTAGCGTAAGACATCTGAAAGGAGTGTTTCTTATGGCACGAGGAAAATCATTCGAAGCAAAGAAAAAAGGTCATCCAGGCAACTTCCCTCAAAATAGCACAACTGAAAGACACACAGAAAAACCACCCGGCGACGAAGAGTTGATTGTCACGCAGGAGGCTTTTAAGAACAGGGTCGATAACGACGAACACCGTTTATAATATGAAACAGGCATCGGGAATTTACTCCTGATGCCTGCTTTTATACTTTTTAAGCTTTCACTTTTTCCTTCTCATCAACGGTTGAAAGATCCATCGCCGGACCAAAGAACTCGAAGTTGATTTTGTCTTCAGGAAGACCGATTTCTTTCAGGGTCATGATCACGGCTTTCATGAATGGCGCCGGTCCGCACACATAACATTCCGTCCCGCTGTCAACATAGCTGGAGAGGATTTCTTTATTCACATAGCCGGAGAAGTGGCAGAAAGAAACGTCGGCAGGATTCTCAAGAATGTAGCAGGCCTTACCGTTTTCAAGCTTATCCATGAGGCCGTCGATGTCGTTTCTGAATGCCTGCACCCCTTCATTCTTACTTGCATGGATGAATGCAGCCGGGCGTTCAGGAGTTGCCTCCGCAATGGTTTCAAGCATGCTCATCATTGGCGTGATGCCTACACCGCCTGAGATGAGTGCAACCTTTCCTTCTTTATTTTCTTGATTCAAGAAGAAGTCTCCTGCAGGGGCGCTCACTTCCACGACGCTTCCCTCCTGAACTTTCTCATGAAGGAATACAGAAACAATTCCGTTCGGGGCTGCTTCCGCTTCTTTTTTCACAGAGATACGGAAGTACTCTTCGTTATATGCACTTGATAAGCTGTATTGGCGGATATGTGTATTTTTTTGACCTGGAATTGTCACCCGCACTGAAATGTACTGTCCTGGATTGTACGAAGGCACTTTCTCCCCGTCCTGCGGCTTCAGGTAGAAAGAAGTGATTACATCGCTTTCTTTCACTTTCTTCGCTACGACGAATGGTTTGAAGTCACGGAAGCCCGCTTCCCTGCTTTCTGCTTCCACGTACATTTGCTCTTCCACATCGATAAAGACTCCTGCAATCACACCATAAGCATCTGCCCACGCCCCGATGATTTCATCAGTGGCAGCATCGCCAAGCACTTCTTTGATGGCACCGAGCAAGTGCTCCCCTACGATCGGGTAGTGCTCAGGCTTGATCCCGAGGCTTCTGTGCTTATGAGCGATCTGCTTCACGACAGGCAGCAATGCTTCTAATTGATCGATATGCTTAGCGGCCGCATAAACCGTATTGGCGAGTGCCGTCTGCTGTCTTCCTCTCTTTTGATTGGCATGGTTGAAAATGTCCAATAATTCAGGGTGGCTTGCAAACATATTTTTATAAAATACAGAAGTAATTTCAGTCCCTTTCACCTCTAAAACGGGTGCGGTAGATTTCACGATATCAATTGTTTTTTGAGATAACATTTCATTCACCTCTAAAGAAATATTTTTAATACATCTTTAACTTACAACGATAACAACCACAAAGCAATATTATAAATACTTCTTTAACAGTTTTGACACAATTGCATACATTATTTAGACACAAACGTTGCGGATTAGTATAATGGGTACATAGGAAGGAAAAGGGTGAATTCATATGAAATTGACACTGTACACTGACTATTCACTGAGAGTTTTGATCTATCTGGCGTCCAAGCCTAAGTCTGAACTCTCTACTATAAAAGAAATCGCAGATTCTTATCAGATATCCAAGAACCACCTCATGAAGGTCACTTATGAATTGGGTAAAATGGGGGTCATCGAAACCATCCGCGGGCGCTACGGCGGGATCAAGCTTGCCAAGGAGCCGGCTGACATCAACATCGGCAAGCTCGTACGAAAGACAGAGGAAGACTTTGAACTTGTCGAATGCTTCGGTAAAAACAACAGCTGCGTCATTACACCCGTGTGCGGCCTCAAACATGTTCTTGCCAAAGCCCTGAACGCCTACCTGTACGTGCTTGACGGCTACACACTCGCCGACCTCGTCACAAACCCGATGGATTACCGGCTGCTTTTTCAAGCACAGCAGCCTGAAACCGAACAGTAACGGATGAAGCCTTTCATTATTGTGGAAGGCTCTTTTTTTAGTTTTCGGTGCTCTTTAAGGTCGGGTGCCAGGCACAATTTGGGCTTTTTGTGCCTTGCCCAAACCGCCTTTTCTGTGCCTGGCACAAACTGCTTCATTTGTTCCTGGTACAAATCGTTCATTATGTACCTGGTACAGTTTGACACTTTTGTACCTGGTACAAATCAGCACTCCTGTACCAGGTACAAACCAACATGGTACAAACCAGCACCCCTGCACCTGACAAATCAAGCCGCCCCCCCTTTAACCGGGACCCGGACACTTCCTGAAATCCCGCACAAAAAAACCTGTCCCCAAACTGGAAACAGGCACGCTGCTTACTTTTTGCTCTCCGCATACTTGAATGTCATCAGCATGAACAGGAAGAAGCTGACCAGCAGCGTTGTCCCGCCGACGATAAAAAAGACCATTGTAAACGTTCCGGGAAGATTAAACGGATTAAGATTATAAAGCCACATTCCGGACGTCAATCCAAATGTCCCGATGATCGCAGTCCAGACGTGGAAAGCAGCAAGCTTTGAAGTCTTCGGAACTTCATACGACCGGTAATAAGATGAAAAGGCAAAAAGACTCAGCCATCCTACAACCAGAATATGTGCATGGATGGGTTTGAATGCGTATGAGCCCGCCCCTGCCATATGTGATCCCATAAAGGCTCCGATCAATGCATATACTGCGGACATTCTTAGTAAAAGTACATTCCAGGCCAACCAGGTTTCCCCCTTCATTTCTCTAAAGATATACGTTCATTATATCCGCGGGTCTTCTGACCTGTCGACAAAAAACGAGGATTGTAAAGGAACGTTCATATTCCCTCTTTCGCGCTAAAGCTCGCCCCGTCTATTTATGTCGGTTGAAAACACTTGCAAACCTTGATGGCACTGATACAATTGAATTGTAATAGAACATTCTGAAAAAAAGGAGAATACATATGTCTAACTTTCAGCAAAACCTTGAAAAGTACGCAGATCTTGCCGTTCAAGTCGGTGTGAACGTACAAAAAGGACAAACATTGGTGATCAACACCTCCATCGATGCGGCAGAGTTTGTCCGCCTTGTAGTCAAAAAAGCCTATGAAGTGGGGGCAAAGCATGTTTATGTGAATTGGAATGACGATGTGGTCAACCGTACAAAGTATGACCTTGCACCAGATGAAGCATTCCAGGAGTTCCCTCAGTGGAAAGCACGCGAAGTCGAAGAGCTCGCAGAAGGCGGCGCAGCGTTCATGAGTATCGTTTCTTCAAGCCCCGACCTTCTGAAGGGCGTGGATCCTGATCGTATCTCCAACTTCCAGAAGGTTGCAGGTAAGGCGATGTCCAAATACCGTCAGTTCATTCAATCCGACAAGGTAAGCTGGTGTGTACTTGCCGCCCCTTCTAAAGATTGGGCTGCAAAAGTATTCCCGGATGCTTCCGAAGACGAGCAGGTGGACTTATTATGGGATGCCATTTTCAAAGCGGTCCGTGCCGATCAGGCAGATCCGGTCCAGGCTTGGAAGGACCATGACGCAACCCTCCATGAAAAAGTGGAATACCTGAACGATAAGAACTATCAAAAGCTTCACTACACGGCTCCGGGTACAGACCTGACAATCGAGCTCCCGAAAGGCCATCTTTGGGTAGGTGCAGGAAGTGTCAATGAACAGGATGTCGAGTTCATGGCGAACATGCCGACTGAAGAAGTCTTCACCGTTCCATTGAAAACAGGGGTCAACGGTACTGTTTCAAGCACGAAGCCATTAAGCTACGGCGGGAACGTAATCGACAATTTCACCATTACATTTGAAAATGGCCGGATCGTCGACGTAAAAGCAGAAGAAGGCGAAGAAATCCTGAAGCGCCTTGTGGATACCGATGAAGGCTCACACTACCTTGGAGAAATCGCGCTGGTTCCTCATAAGTCACCGATTTCCCAATCAAACGTCCTCTTCTACAACACATTGTTTGACGAGAACGCATCAAATCACCTTGCCATCGGGAATGCTTATGCATTCTGTATTGAAGGCGGAAAGAAAATGAGTCAGGAAGAACTTGATAAAAACGGATTGAACAACAGTATCACCCACGTAGATTTCATGATCGGTTCAGATAAGATGAACATTGATGGAATCAAAGAAGACGGAACAGAAGAACCTGTCTTCCGTGACGGCGGCTGGGCGTTTTAATTCCATCCGTTTTGGAAAAGCCGGGAATGGGCTGCGGCCCCGTTCCCGGCTTTTTATTATGTAAGAGGACCACTGCGGCTCATACACCCCCGAACTCCTTTGTTATGGCGATTGCCGCCATCGCTGCACCCGCTACCTGACCATAGCTTCCGAATGCGGTTATCTGCAGGCCCAGCTCCTTTTTCCCCCTTAAGATAAAGTTCTCCCCGATCCCTTCAATAATGGCACCTAACGCTTGAACGGTATTCCCTGCAGCCAGCAGGTCTTTGTATCTCATCTGACTCAAGCCTGCACCATATGCTTCGAATCCAAGTCCGGTTGCCTGAATCGAATCTCCCACCACATCCAGCTTCAGCCCTTCTGTCTCTTCACCGGAGAATTGAAGTTCTGCTGCCACTACATTCGTCGCATTCCCGGAAGCCTGCACCCATTCACCGATGGTCCTGAGCCATTCAGCCTCAGAACCGTCAAACAACTGAAGGGATCCCACACCCTGGAGGGAATTCCCCGCTGCCTCAAAGCCGTTGCCGATCGAGACCAGCCTGTAGCCCTGGGAGTCTGCTCCCGAATCTTTTACGAGAAGGGTCTCCCCGACAGCAGCGATCACAGTCCCTGCCACTTGTGTCCATGCTCCGCTGAGGATAATCTCTTCCCCCGTCATCTCCACTCCCACTCCCCCTCCCGCACTCAACATTACAATAGTGTATTCAGATCTATTAAAATCCGCCCTGAAATTTGTAAATTCCAGTAAATCCATCTTGTCTAATTCCATTTAACGAGCTATGATATTCTAGTTCATCCAGAGTTTTCAGAGGGGAGGAGAAATAAATGAGAATTCGTGATTGGGACCGCAATCTGAAAGTCCGGCTGTTTGGGGAAGCAGCGATCAACATCACATTTTGGATGTTTTTTCCGTTCCTGACGATTTATTTTACGGAAGCATTCGGGAAACAGACTGCAGGATTGTTATTGGTTCTTTCACAGGTATTTGCGGTGGCCGCCAACCTGATGGGCGGTTATTGCGCGGACCGTTTCGGGCGCAAGACGATGATGGTTATTTCCGCCTTCGGTCAGGGATTTGCCTTTTTGATATTTGGCTTGGCAAGCTCTCCTTGGCTTGATTCTGCACTGATCGGCTTCATTTGTTTCAGTTTAGTCGGAGTGTTCGGGTCATTTTACTGGCCTGCAAGCCAGGCGATGGTAGCCGATGTGGTCGATGAGAAGGACCGGAGCCATGTCTTCGCTGTTTTCTACACATCCATCAATATTGCAGTGGTCATCGGGCCGATCCTCGGCGGCATATTCTATGTACATTACAGATTCCAGCTCCTTGTGGCTGCGGCCATCATTTGTATGGGACTGTCTTTTCTTTTATATAAAATGATCCGTGAAACCGCACCTGCGGATCGAAGCAGGCTGCTTGTGACCGAGGGAAAAAAGAAAGTCTGGTACAGTGTGCTGACTGATCAATTCAGGGACTACGGGGTTATTTTCAAAGATAAGACGTTCTTATTATTCATTCTCGCGGGGGTCCTTGTCGGGCAGACATTCATGCAGCTCGACCTGCTGATACCTGTTTATATCAAAGATGTAATGGATCAGGCCGTGCTGTTCAGCATCGGCGACTGGTCACTGACGCTGGTGAGTGAGCAGATCTTCGGACTCATCCTTTCGGAAAACGGGTTACTCGTGGCGCTTTTGACGGTTGTCATCACGCGCTGGATCACCAAGTTCCGCGAGCGGAATGTGTTCATCCTTTCATCCGTTATTTATGCCGGATCGATCCTGATGTTCGGGATGTCAAGCTCCGTATGGTTCTTCATCGCTGCAATGGCGGTCTTTACGTTTGCAGAACTTATGACCGCAGGCATCCAGCAGAGCTTTGTCTCAAAGCTTGCACCCGATCATATGAGAGGGCAGTATTTTGCGGCGGCAAGCCTGCGTTTTACGATCGCAAGGACGATTGCACCGCTGTCCATCACCCTCTCGCTCTATGCCGGGTATAACTGGACGTTCATCATCTTATCGCTGCTAGCATTGATCAGTGCAGGCTTGTTCTACATCATGTTTGAACGATTCGAAAAGGAAGAAAGCCTAAAGAAAGCTGTTCAATAACCATGAAAAAGGAATGATCCACGAATGGATCATTCCTTTTCTTTACTCTTTTACAGTCCCAAGTCAAAACCATCCTCAGAAGACTGCATTGCATTCAGACCAAGATCAGTTGAAAGACCAAGGTTGAATTCACGATCAGAATCATCTTCGTTTTCCCACTCTGTGTAGTTTGCATCAGCATTTACACCAAGGTTGGAAAGAAGGGAAGATTCACGGTCTTCATCAGAAGAAAGGAAATTCAAAGCAGTGTCGGTACCAGCGGAAAGACCGGCATTTCTGTACTCTTCTTCCCCATCTTCCATTGACTCGGCCCAAAGCGCAGCATCAATGTTGTTCATTACCATTGCAGATGATTCGCCATCCTCATCTTCGCTCATTGCGCCAAGCATTAGATCGTTGCCTGCTTCTGCAGCAAATTTAGAAGAATCTTCGCTGTTTTCTGCCATTGTCATAAGGGAAGTATCGTTCATAGCTTCTACTTTTGAAGATTCACCGTCTTCACGATCCATTGCTCCAAGTGTTAGACCATTCATGGATTGAGTACCAATTGCTCCACTTGAAGAATCATTTTCCTCATTGCTTTCAAACAGTACCCAGCCAGTATTGTCTGTCATTGCATCAGCCATCACTTCACTGTCTTCATTGGCAGCTGAAGCATTCAGGCCTGACGCAAGGTTACCCGCAGTTTTTGAAGAGAAAGATTCCTCTTCTTCGTTGACCATCGTTTCATTCATGATTCCAGCATCCGTCATTGCTCCAACTTCCGCTGACTCGTCTTCTCCTTCAAGTGCTGCATTTACATCCTGGGATGCTCCTGCTTCTGTTGAAGTCCAAGTAGTTTCATTTTCCTCGTCCACTACCGTTTCGTTCTTCACACCAGCTTCCGTTTCTGCATTCACTTCCGCTGATTCGTCTTCCCCTTCAACCGCTGCGTTTACACCTTGAGATGCTCCTGCTTCTGTTGAAGTCCAAGTAGTTTCATTTTCTTCGTCCACTATCGTTTCGTTTTTCACTCCAGCTTCCGTTTCTGCATTCACTTCAGCTGATTCGTCTTCCCCTTCAACCGCTGCGTTCACACCTTGAGATGCTCCTGCTTCTGTTGAAGTCCAAGTAGTTTCATTTTCTTCATCCACTACCGTTTCGTTTTTCACTCCAGCTTCCGTTTCTGCATTCACTTCAGCTGATTCGTCTTCCCCTTCAACCGCTGCGTTCACATCCTGGGATGCTCCTGCTTCTGTTGAAGTCCAGGCAGTATCGTTTTCCTCGTCCACTACCGTTTCGTTTTTCACTCCAGCTTCCGTTTCTGCATTCACTTCCGCTGATTCGTCTTCTCCTTCAACCGCTGCGTTCACATCTTGAGATGCTCCTGCTTCTGTTGAAGTCATAGTGGTATCATTTTCTTCATCCACTATTGTTTCACTCATGACATCTGCGTCCGCGTCTGCATTGACATCGGAATTCGACTCATCGGCGGAACCTCCAAGGTTCAAGCCTTCCAATAGACCATCTTCAGAATCAAGGATATTGATGTCTTCCAATAGTCCACTGTCACGATCAAGTAAAGAATCGTTGTCTGCCGCCAAACTTGTTTGACCTCCGAATGTCAATGCTGCTGCCAAACCACCAGTAAATACCAATGTTCTAAATACGCTTTTTCTCATTTTAATATTCTCTCCTTTTAAAAGTTTTTAGGTTTATATACTTTGTAAAAGAAGAGAAGTTTGAGGTGGCTGCGACGGTGGTGCGTTTAACCACTGATCATAATACAGATGATCTTTTCCATTGAATGCGGCCCGCTCCAGACGGAGATGATCAGCCTCCTGCTCCCGGACAATTTGAAGACTTCCTGCAGCAGCTGACTGTCCAGTCCCGCTGGCACCAGTTGAATAGCCGTTTGATGAATTGCTCGTTGGGTTGTTAAGTATCGGTTCCATCTTTTTAAAAGGGGTCTCAGGTCCAGGATTTGCTGGTCCCTCTGTCTTTTCATCTTCAGGCTGGGCGGTCGCTTGCCTGCCTTCAGATGAATCTGCCCCGGTGTTTTTAACGGTGATGGCCCCTTCTATTTGACGGGCTTTGCTCATTCTGGTTTCTGTACTCTTTTCAGTTGTTTCTTCAATTCCTTGTTTGGATGCTTTCGGTTCTTCCATATTCCTTGTCTGCTCAACAGGACCTTCTACTTCCTTCTGGCCTTTGGTTTCATCAGAACCTCCGGAATCAACTTGAATGGATGGTTTCTCAGAAACTTCTGTGTCGATGATGCCGGCATCAACTTTCACTTTCGATTCGTCGACATCGATCTCGACCAGCGGTTTGTCATCCGTTAATGAATCGGTTACAGGCTTCACGGTATCATCCACCGTACCCGTCACTGTTTCAGTCGTGTATTCTACTGTACCGGTTACCGTTTTGGTTGTTTTTTCAACGGTATTTGTAACGGATATCGTTGTGTCCTTCACAGCATCCGTGACCGGAGCCGCTGAGTCCCCAGTCAATCTGGAAACCGGTTCAACAGCCGTCTCAACGGTTTGATTCACCGATTCAGCTGTTTCAGAAACTGTGGTATCCAAAGTCTTCGAAACAGTTCGGGTCGTTTGATCAACTGTATCCGTCACCGAATCGACCGTTGAAGAAAGAAGATTCCCCTCTTCAGGCTTGTCCTCCTCCTCGTCAGGAGAAGGTGCCAGGTTATCGTCTTCCGGCTGAATGGAAATGACTTCATCTGTCACAGCATTCACTTCATCCGTGACATTCTTCAGCAGTCCGCCCTCAGCCGAGGCAAAGGTGGGAATACCGAGCACCCCCAAAAAAAGCAAAGCGGAGATTAGGCGTTTCTGCACGCGTCATGTCACCTCCTTTCAATTGTTAGGTGTTTTTTTATTAGATAGATGTGTTTCAAAGGCTGGAATGGGCCTGGCTCAAAACAGATCATTTGGGCCTGGCTCAAAACAGATCATTTGGGCCTGGCTCAAAACAGATCATTTGGGCCTGGCTCAAAACAGATCATTTGGGCCTGGCTCAAAACACGGCTCCATCCCCCTCCTCATCAACGTTACACATAGCTAACGAAGAAGGTTCAGATCTGGATCACTTTTTTTCAAAAAAATTATTATTTCTCGAAAGAGTTTTCAGAAATGCCTGAATCCGAAAAATTCCGGATCACCCCTTTAAACGTAAAAACTCAGATGTTACAATGTACAACCGTAAGCAATCTTAATGTAACTCTCTACCCGAGTTAGTCGGAGATTCCAATCAATACTACGCAGAAAGGATGTATTCAGATGCATAGAGGAAGCAAAGGCTGGTACGTGGAAGAACTTAAAAAAGCAGGCGTTCGCCGCTACGAGGAACGCAAAGTTGAATCTTACAAAAAGCATGTTCTGGCAAACCTATTAGAACGCACAAAATAATAGATAAATAGGGATGGGCCCCCGCCCTGTGATGAGTCACAGGGCGGGGGCCCGTCTTTTTTATCAGATTAAATTCCTACTTCGACTGAAATTTATAAAAACTCGGCTTCAAACTCTCCAGCGGAGGGTGAATTTCAGTACGTTTCAATTTATAGGTTTTGTTTTTCAATAAGTAGGCAGCGTAGTTATTATTCCAATGTTTAAGAGATAGATAGATGCACAAAGCGGCGATCAGGGTGATCCCCGCAATTGCCGGCCAGAACCACGGTGATATGATACCTTCCTCGTATGCAAGGCCCACCGGAGAAAAGATGAAGTAAGTCACGGCCACGGATGCAAGCAGGACGATCGAGGCCGGGATGCTCCATTTCCACGGTGCCATGTCCACTTTGGGACTGTACCTATATACATAGGGTTTCTCCATCGGCTTATAGAAGCCGATCAGAATCATGAGCAAGACTTCAGCGATGAATAATATTCCGTAAATATGAATGAAGTTTATGCCGAGTGTAAATCCGAACAGATGTCCCGTTCCCCAGACAAGCATATAGTAGGCGAACACATGCAGGATGATCACCGTTTTTGCTGCCGCAGCAGGTATGCGTTTTGAAAATATTCCTACCAGCAGAACGACGATGATCGGAATATTGAAGAAACCTGTGAATTTTCTGATCAGATCCCATAGACCGTCCGTGGCATGAATCAGGAGCGGTGAAATGCACATGGATATCACCGCCAGGGCAGCTCCGAACCACTTACTGATTGAAATCAGCTTTTGATCGCTGACCTCCGGATTGAACTGAGGCTTGTAAATATCAAGCGCAAACAGGGTAGCCGCACTATTCAGAAGCGAGTTAAATGAACTCAGCACTGCTCCCAGCAGCACCGCTAAAAAGAATCCGGTCAAATAAGACGGCAGTACTTCATTGATCAGTGCAGGGTAAGCCATGTCCACGCTCTTCAGTGTGCCTCCATAAAGATGAAAGGCTATGACACCCGGAAGCATCATCATGAAAGGTACGAGAAGCTTATAGAACCCTGAGATGATGACTCCTTTCTGTCCCTGTGCAAGATTTTTGGCACCAAGCGTCCGCTGGATGACATACTGATTGGATGCCCAGTAAAACAAATTGGCAAAGATCATGCCGGTGAAAATCGTCGAAAACGGGACGGAATCAGCCGATGTCCCGATCGAGTTTAATTTTTCAGGATTATTGACGGCAATCTCTTTTACACCGGAAAGGAAGCTGCCGTCCCCAAGTGCATAAAATCCCAGTATCGGAACCAATGCCCCGACGATCAGCAGGCCTATCCCGTTGATTGTGTCTGATATGGCCACGGCTTTCAGGCCGCCAAAAATAGCATAAATGCTGCCAATGATGCCGATTGTCCAAACGATGGCCCAAATGGATTGAGTATATGTAATGCCGAGCAAAGTTGGTACATCAAACAGCTTCAAGACTGCGATAGCCCCCGAATACAGCATCGACGGGATCGTGACGAACACATATCCAAGCATGAAAAGGATTGTCGTATACTGCCTGACCCCTTTGTCATACCGCTGGTTCAAAAATTCCGGGAGCGTCGTAAAGCTTCTTCCCAGATATTTTGGCAAAAGATAAAGAGCCATGATGATGATGGCAAATGCTGCGGTAACCTCCCAGGCCATATTAGAGAGGTTTGCGCGGAAAGCCTGACCATTCAAGCCCACAAGCTGCTCTGCCGATAAGTTCGTCAATAAAAGTGAACCTGCTATGAATGTTCCTGTTAGCCCCCTTCCCGCCAAAAAATATCCGGTTGAATCGTTTATCGATCCCTTTGTCTTCACATAAGAAATCCACCCGACTAAGGCCATAAAGAAAACGCAGGTTACTATAGTAAGAAAGAAACCATTCCCCCCCATTTATACCCTTCCCTTCCTATATATATTATTAATATAAGAGATTTCCCCTAAATATTATTCTGCTAAACTATTTTTTCCGAATCTTTACAATAATAGTAAAAAAGATTCACCTGTTTTTACCACAGAAAACGTTAATAAAAAACTGTTGTCCCACCCTTCTTCCTTGTGTTAAAGTAAACAACATATTTTAATCATTTCATACGAATTCCTTATATAACGATGGTGATATGGACCATAAGTCTCTACCTGGCAGCCGTAAAGTGCCGGACTATAAGGAAAGTCGGATCGCCGTTTTTTATACGTGCATGCAGACTTTCTTTATATAGAGAAGTTGGTCTGTGTGCACGTTTTTATTTTTTGTTTTATAGAGAGGTCTGACATCAGATCTATGAGGGTTCGTACTCAATCCACTGGAGGTATCATGATGAATATATTATTCGGTTTCTTATCACTCGCCGGGGTCCTCTTCCTCGGCTGGCTGTGGAGCGGCAATCGCTCTGCAATCAAATGGAAGACGATCGGGATCGGCATCGCCCTGGAATTCCTTCTCGTCCTTTTCGTCCTGAAAGTGCCGTTCGGTCAGACCCTTTTGAAAAAGACGGCTCTCGGTGTCCAAAAGGTCATCGACTACAGCAATGAAGGGATCATGTTTGTATTCGGCGGGTTTTTTGAAAAAGGCAGCAGCATCACATTCGTGTTTGCCATCAATGTATTAGGCGCCATCATTTTCATTTCAGCGGTCATCTCTGCCCTGTACTATTTACGCATCATCCCGTTTTTTGTAAAGTATATCGGCATCATCCTTGGGAAAATCCTTGGCACGACGAAGGTCGAATCATTCAATGCCATCGGGAATTCGTTCCTCGGACTGGTCGAAGCCCCCCTTTTGGTCAAGCCTTATCTTGCAAAACTGACCCGCTCGGAGCTGTTCGCCGTCATGGTGGGCGGTACCGCTTCTGCCAGCGGAGCGATCCTGATCGGTTATTCGCTGATGGGAATCGACATGAAGTATCTGCTTCTGTCTGTCTTCAGTGTCCCGCTCGTATCGCTCGTCATGGCTAAGGTCATGGAGCCTGAAACTGAGGAATCCAATACCAATGGAAACATTTCGCTCGGAAAGACCGGGCATACCAACATCTTTGAAGCCATTTCAGAAGGTGCGATCAGCGGTGTCCAGCTCGCCATCAATATTGGGGGCTTATTGATTGCCTTTATCGGGATCCTTGCCCTTGTGAACGGGGTACTCGGTCTCGTCCATACGGACCTTTCCACGATATTCGGTTATGTCTTTTATCCTATCGCCATGTTGGTGGGAGTTCCGGCGGATGAAGCTTTCCGCGCTGCATCCATCATCGGGACAAAGCTTTCCGTGAATGAATTCGTTGCGTATGATCAGCTTTCAGGAATGATTGATGAGCTGTCGCCAAAAACGGTCGCAATCCTGTCGGTAGCACTTTGTAACTTTGCGAACCTTTCATCCATCGGGCAATTGATCGTGGGGCTTGGATCCCTGGAACCTTCCCAGCGTCCGACTGTATCAAAATTGAGCTTAAAAGCGATTGCGGCAGGTACACTTGCAAGTTTCATCACAGCGATCATTGTCAGTATGTTCATCTGATTTTTACACCTGGGATTGAGAGGAAGTTATCTGTCTTCCAGACAGCCAAGCAAAAAAACCCCCCGGTTATGTTTCTATTCTCCGTATTTGGTGAATAGTAAATGGTAATGTACATTTAAGACGGAAGGTGAAAGAGTATGAGAGAGAAAAAATTCATGAAAGAAACAAAAACCAGCAAAACAACCCATGTGCTTCCGCCGGACACCAACCATCACGGAACCTTGTTTGGAGGAAAACTGATGGCCTATATAGACGACGTCGCCTCCATCGCGGCCACACGCCATGCACGAAAGCCAGTCGTCACAGCTTCCACTGACTCGGTCGATTTTCTTCAGCCGATCAAAGTCGGGGACGCTGTCACCCTTGAAGCGATGGTGACTTATACCGGGCGCAGCTCCATGGAGGTTGGGGTCAAGGTCACCTCGGAGGTGCTGCTTACAGGTGAAACCAACGTCGCAGCCATTTCCTTTCTGACATTCGTCGCTCTTGAGGACGGAAAGCCGGTCGTGATCCCGGAAGTCACACCTGAAACAGAAGAAGAAAAATGGCTCAATGAAACGGCGAAGAACCGTGCCGAACACCGGAAAGCACGTAAAAAGCACAGCCAGGAGCTGGCTGAATTTTTCAGGAATGCCTATTAGTTTTTAACAGGGGTGCCCATGTTGGGCACCTCTTTTTTATTGAGAGATTATCCCGGCCTGATTTTTCAAAATACTCCTACATTTTCTCCACCTCTAACAATCCCTCACCTCCCTCCGATAATACAAAGGTACGGACAAGTACATCGTCTTATTTTTACAACTGTGTGGAGGTACTATTTTGAAAAAATTCATATTGATATTACTGGTGATGATGCTTGGGGCAGCGGGCTGCTCGTCGTCTTCATCTGAGGAAACGAAAAATGAACATATACAAACTATCGGGATTCTCCTCTCTGACACGGGTCTCGGGGATGGATCATTCAATGATTCCGCTTTCCGCGGACTTGAACGCGCCAGAGACGAACTCGGAATCCTGTTTGACTACAAGGAAGCACCGGATGGCAATTTTGAAGAAGCCCTTGAGGAGCTTGCTGCCGAGGATCACGATTTGGTGATCGGGCTTGGCTTCTCCATTCAGGAAGCGCTGGAAAAAGTGGCGAAAAAAAATCCAAAGCAGCAGTTTTTGCTGATTGATGGATATTCTGAGCTTGATAATATCATCTCGATTACATTTAAGGAGCAGGAAGGCAGTTTTCTCGTCGGCATGGTCGCGGCAATGAAATCTAAATCTAATAAAATCGGCTTTATCGGAGGTGCGGATGCCCCGGTTATCCACCGTTTTGAAAAAGGCTTTGAACAGGGTGCGAAATATGTGAACCCTTCGATCACCATTTTAAAAGATAATGCCAATAACTTTGGGGATGCAGCCCTTGGAAGCAGCATTGCCGAAAAACAGATCAAGCAGGGTGCGGACTTCATCTACCCTGCTGCGGGGTTCACCGGGGTCGGCGCGATTCAGGCCGCCCAGAAGGCAGGGATTTATTCCGGAGGTGTCGACTCCGATCAATACTTCATCGCGGAAAAATCAGTGGTGACGTCAATGTTGAAAAAGATCGATAACGCTGTATTCAACCTCACTCAGCAATTAGTGTCTGAAGGAAGTATTCCGGAGTCTTCATTTGAGCTCGGATTAAAAGAAGATGGTGTCGGTCTGGCTCCCGTCCGCATCATGGAATTATCAGACGAGGAAAGCAAAAAGATCAAAGAAGCGACAGACAAGATTATTTCAGGGGAAGTTAGAATTGAAACGAACTAATCCCGATTAAGGAGTTTATTTTACATGGCACTGAAAAAACGATTAATGATATTGGGGTTCATCCCTCTCATTCTTTCAACCATCATTATTGGATACGTCATTTCAAAATTGATTTTCCTTCAAAGTTCGGCAAATGAAGACGTGAAGGTCCTGGTGGAAACGGAAAAGCTTCGAGGTGACCTTATCGTTACAAAGCAGGCACTTGCCAATTACTCGGCCAACACATCTGCTGAAAATAAGCAGGTGACGGAAACATTATTGACTGATACCTCTAAACAAATTGATGATCTTCAAAGTATCATCTCAGTAGAAGATCAGAAAGAAACATTGAACCTCATTCAAATAAAGTTCAACGAGCTGCAGGAAGCTTCTGAAAAAGCGCTCAACCAGGAAAACAAAGCAGAAGTTAAGCGGCAGTCACTCCGGATCTCAGGGGCCCTTAACGATATGCATCTATTAAACAAGCAGACATCCGACTGGTATCAAAACCTATTGAAAGAAAACGAGAAAAATATCACCTTCATCGTATGGGCGACCCTCATCGGATTCGTGACAGCCATCCTCTTATCAGTCGGTGCTTCGATGATCCTGTCAAACCGGATCGTAAAACCATTGAACTCGATGGTCAAACATGCAGAAAGGATCGCTGGCGGAGATCTGACCGTTTCGTTTGAGGAAATCCACAGGAACGACAGTAAATTTGAAGTCCATAAACTTCAGTCAGCCTTTCAGCATATGGTGAAAAACCTGCGCAGTACGGTTCAGACCGTCAATGAAATCGGAACGGGCGTTGAACAATTCACAAGGGATGTCAAAGCGCAAATGGCCAATCTTTCAGAAAGCAGCAGCGGGGTCGCCGTCGCAACAGAAGAGCTGGCCAAAGGAAGCCAGGCGATTTCTGAAGACGTACAGTCCACTGCATCCCTGATGGCCGTGATGGGAGAAGAATTCGCAGCCAATATGCGCGGCAGCCGGGAATCTTCCGCCAACAGCAAAGTGGCTCTCCAGTCCGTTGAGCACGGTAGGTCATCGCTTTCCAAACAAAAAGAATTTGCGGAAGCCATCACGGATTCTTCCGCATCGATTGAACAATCAGTAGAGGCTTTCGCCGAGTATACCGGAGAAATCGAGCATGCTTCGCAAGCTGTTAAAGAGATCGCTGAACAGACCAACCTTCTCGCCCTTAACGCAGCGATTGAAGCTGCACGTGCAGGGGACGCCGGAAAAGGTTTCGCCGTAGTCGCCCAGGAAGTCCGCAAGCTCGCCGAAGATTCTTCGGTCGCAACGGAAAGGATCGGAAACATGGTCGCGAGCATCAAAGAAGGCATCCATTCGATCATGGAAGCCTCCCGAAATGGCAGCAGCCTTTCCGGCCGGCAATTAGAGTCGATGGCCGTCACCGAAAGTGCTTTTGAAGAAATCGCAGGAAATGTCACTGCAATCTATGAAAAGTTATCCCACCTGGAACAAGGAATGACGGCTTCCAATGAACGGACCGGCAATGTCATTGCAGCCGTGGAAAACATCTCTGCGATCACTGAAGAAACAGCAGCCGGAACCGAAGAAATTTACTCATCTGCCGAAGAACAACTCCGATACTTCGATCAAATGAACCAGCAGGTCTCCGAGCTGAACACAATGACTGTTAAGATGAAACAGGAATTGGAGAAATTCACTTTATAAGAAAAGCTTTTAAAAAATGAGACAGGGCCCGGGTCCTGTCTCTTACTTTTTAACTGTCTGAATGTAATGAAATGCCATTTTCAGAGCTATTTCCCCACTTCGATCCTTCTAATATCTGATACTAATATACTCAAGAAACGATGACTTTTTCATGATATTTCCTATTTGAAGACCGGTATCACCTTCCTACTAGTCGTAATTGCACCCCCTCATTGTTACAGGATGTTTAAATTTATTTAACGAGAGGGTTGAAGATCAATCATAAAATATACCCATACCTGTATTTAAAAAGGCTCTGTAACTACCTTTTAGTCCAAACACCCCTTGTCATACTTTGTAACATTGTGTCGGTGGTAAATATCTCCACCTTCAAAAACGTCAAAAATCTCCTATACTATATAGAAGGTTATACTGTGAAGAATTCTTATAGTTGGAGGAATTTTGATGTTATCAAACTCTGAAATCGGGATCGATTTAGGAACTGCCAATATTCTAGTTTATAGTAAAAATAAAGGAATCATTTTAAACGAACCTTCTGTTGTCGCGATTGACACAGAAACTAAAAACGTATTAGCTGTCGGCGTAGAAGCCAAAAGTATGATCGGTAAGACACCTGGTAAAATCGTAGCGGTACGCCCATTGAAAGACGGTGTCATCGCTGACTTCGATGTCACGACTGAAATGCTGAAACAAGTGATGAAAAAAGCAAGCAAAAAACTTGGATTCTCCATCCGCAAGCCGAATGTTGTCGTGTGTACCCCATCAGGCGCAACAAGCGTGGAACGCAGGGCGATCCAGGATGCGGTGCGCGGAAGCGGTGCGAAAACAGTCACTCTTATCGAAGAGCCTGTTGCAGCTGCGATCGGGGCTGACCTTCCGGTTGATGAACCTGTCGCGAACGTCATCGTAGATATCGGCGGCGGAACGACTGAAGTGGCCATCATCTCTTACGGAGGCGTGGTATCCTGTAACACAATCCGTATCGGCGGGGACCAAATGGACGAGGACATCATCCAGCACGTACGCAAACGCTACAACCTGCTGATCGGTGAGAGAACCGCTGAAAACATCAAGATCGAAGTCGGCCATGCGCTGATCGACCACGAAGAGCGCTCAATGGAAATCCGCGGCCGCGACCTTGTGACAGGACTTCCTAAGACGATCTCACTCACGTCTTACGAAATCCAAAGTGCACTGAAGGAATCACTCCTTCATATCCTGGAAACTATCCGTGCGACACTTGAGAACTGTCCTCCTGAACTGAGCGGGGACATCGTGGACCGCGGTGTGATCCTTACAGGCGGAGGCTCACTCTTAAACGGACTTCAGGACTGGCTCAGCCATGAAATCGTCGTACCCGTCCACCTTGCACCGAATCCATTGGAATCCGTGGCAATTGGTACAGGACGTTCACTTACAGTGATCCATAAGCTTCAGAAGGTAAGATAGTGGCTCTCTATATAGTTTGAAGGACGGACTCCCGGTGAATCGGGGGTCCGTTTTTTGTTGGATGCCTGGGTGGGGCCTTTGGGTGTTCCCTGCATGCCCCGGTACGGCTTTTGAATTGGTTGCGAAATTTGTCGCTTTTTGAAGAATTGCCGGTATGTACTGCGTTTTACACGTATTTATACATGCTGAAGAATAACTCATAAAATGATATGAAAAATCACAAAATAAACTGGTTTGTTTCTTTACAGTATAATTATATGTATTTCCCTAGCAAAAAAGCGTGAGATTAATACTTCAAATTAATCTCACGCTTTTTTTGCTAATGTAATTATCCATTATTCTTTAGTAATTCAACTTCTATTGCATTGATGAAATATTCTTTCCAATAAGGTGAGAAATTTTTCTTTGCTTCATAGATTGCTTTATAAAAGTCGTTATTCGTTATTTTTATACTAGATATTTTATCTCCATTATCAATAGTTTCCACAATATCAAAGTATTTTAGTAATGATATATCCTCTTTGTAGTTTGATGCATTAATGTCTGCGCCTTTGAGATACCTGTTTACTAATTTAACTGGAATTTGTGAAAGAGGATCTGGTCCTTTTGTCAGAGCATCAATAATTTCTAGCTGCTTCTTTTCTTTCAAGATTGAAAGGTCAAATGATTCAATGCTTCTCAAATATTGGATAAATGTATAAGATGGATTAAAGCTATTAATATTGACTTTTGTTTTTATTTCTTCAAATTCCGATCCATTTAGCTTATGAATGAATACCTCAATTTCTTGGGTTGTTGTTCCCTCATTATGTTTAAAATATAGTTTTTCATTATTGGTTTTTAAAATATCAGGTAATGGAATATCATCTAACATGACACATACAAACGGCTTATTAATATCAATTGAATAAGCAATCTCCTCAAATATCCATTTGGGTTTCTCAGCAACATTTTCTGAATAGAAAACTATAACTATATCACTTTCTTCAATATACCGTTTGATTTCATCGGAAATTACTTGACCATACCTAAAATTCTCGTGGTCAATAATTACTTTATGTCCCAAATTTTCAATTAAGCTTGTGAAAATATTTAATCTACCTTTATCTCTGGTAGAGTGACTTATAAAAAACTTCATTTTTTTGTCTCCTTTTTCTTGTTTATTAGTAATAAATTTATTGAAATTAGAAATTTTTAATCTTGTTTTGGGATTTTTTTTAGTGAGTTCTTGAATTATGTTTAATACTTCTTTAATAACTTCTTTATTTGGGGAAGTTTTGACAAGTTGGTAACAAAAATTATCTTTAAAAAGATTTCTATTCTTTTCCCATATTTTTATAGGGTTGAATTGTAAATAAGGAATGTAAAGTTTATAAACATCTTCCATTGAATTTAAGAGGGTGCTAAAAATAATCATCCCAATAATAAATGAAACTTTATTTTCTCTATCTATGTTTTCTTTATCAAGGTGATCTTCAGGCGTAGCAAAAACTAACCTCTTATATTTTATAGGATTAGGATTTAAAACAATATCAAAATTGTTATAAATTGAGTATTTAATCCAAATATTTCTTGGTTGTATATATTCTGGATTTTCTAGGTACTGTTTATTTTTTGAAACAGCTACGATCAGTAGCCTTAACAGTATAAAAATATCATTTATACTGTTTAATGACTTATGAAAACTTTCCCATGTATTATAGCCTTGAGAAGGTCTAACTATTAATTGATTTTCATCATCCGCATTTATCATTTCATATAATTCTTGATTATTATCTTTTAAATATTTATTAAATTCAATTATCTCACCGTTTGGTGAATTCTTAAATTCTCTCCAAAGTACTTTGTCTTTAATAAGTGCATTTGCTATAAAATGTGTACAATTAATGTTTTTATAAACTTGAGCCCTTATAAGTTTAGAAATAAAGAGCATTCTATACTTGACTGAAAATTTGTTATAGTTTGCAAGTTTAAACAAAATACTGTTTATTAAATAAGGATTAGTTAATTCTAGTCGATTAAAGATTTTATTAATAATAGTCCTAATTATTAATGGATCAACTACACGATTCTGGTTAATAAGATGTAATTCTATAATTCCACTTTTACTGGGAATATACTTGTTAATTTCCTCATAAGTTATCAAATTCCATTCAAGTAAGTTAACTAAAGTAACACCTTTAAAGGCTTCATATGGTCGATTTAAGAAACTAATATTAGTAGCTACCACATCTAGTTTTTTTTCTTTAAATCTATAAGGATATAATTTTTCAAGAAGATAACTCGCCTTTTCAGTTTTGTCTTCTAATTGTTCTACTAATAAAGGAAAAGCAGATGGGTCATTATTTTTTATTAAATTTGAAATAGAAAAATTAACTTTTCGGTTCCTTAGTTTAACAAGTTCAGTAAATTCTTCTTTTGGGGAACTATTAAAAACTTTATTGCTTTCAATAATTGATCTGAATTTATTTATTTTTTTAGTTTTTGTATCATTACCAAAGCTAATTTTGGATAATTTTTCACTCTGTTCTTGTTTAAAATCCTCAAGGTTTTTATCCTCTTCTATTTTGTAAATTTTGGTTTTTCCAGAATTAATCTCAAGACCTAGCTCCCATAACCATGCTTGGAGTTGAAGAAGAAAATCCTCTACTTCCTCTTTAGTTTGACCCATAATTCTTATATCATCAACATATCGTAGGTATTTGTAAGTTGTATAGTCTTTCATTTTATGATCTAAGTCATTTAAATAAACATTACTTAGAAAATAAGATAAAGCTCCCCCTTGAGGTATACCTTTAATGGTACTCTCTTTGTCTCCGTTGTATGTGTAACCGCTCTTCAAAAACGAAGGCATTAGCATATCAGTAATATAGCTATACTTTTCATTTTTTAATTCTCTTTTTATTTTTGAAAGTAAAATCTCGTGGTCTATATGGTCAAAATAAGAAACAATATCTGTTTCACAGACCCACTGATTCCCTTTGCCTATTTTATGTACAGTTTGGTTAAGAAATTTATTATATTGTTTTATATATGGTATGAAGGTTTGTGAACGATAATTAGTAGTCTTTTTAATAATTCTATTTGCACAATTCCAATAATAAAATTTCGAATCTAATTTCTTTCCAATATAATTTAAAATAGCATGAGATACAATTTGATCTTGTATTGCAATAAATGAGCTCCGTCTCAATAGCCCACTATTTTTAGGCGTAAGGAATATCTGTTTATCATTAAATTCATATTCTTGATTTTTTAATTTGTTATAAGTATCCAGTAATATCGTATCTATATATTCGTCATAGAATTCAATTTCAGTGTCAATTTTAAATTTAGATATTTCTTGGAAACAAAAATATCGACAGCGCATCCATGCTATATTCAGTTCTTCGTTTCCAAAAGGGTTTTTTTGCATTTTTTTCTCACTCTTTTATAGGGAATTTATATAAATTATTTTAACATATATATTTGGTAATTATGGTACGATCTGTAATAATGACTATAAAAATGCTTGGTTTTTCCTGATTAGTATATTTCATACTGGAAGCACGGGGAAGGTTCTCTTGCTTCCTTTTAAATAAATGTGGAAGGGGTCTATCGGGACGATTCCTGATGAATAATATCCTTATATGATAAAGAGCAATCTTGGCAAATGGTGCCGGGGTTGCTCTTTTTGCTGTGGGTTCATGGTGACTTTGCAGAAGGCCATTTTGGATAATGTGATGCAGCCAAGTAACAACAATTGATATCGAATTAAATCATTTGGGAAAGAAATATAAATTTTTTTCAATCAAGGGTATCTTTTTCACAAATCTATCACTATATAGAAGGTGAATAAGAAAAAGGAGTGATTTGGAATGGCATTGATTGGGTGGACGAAGTTTGAGAGAAGTATTTTGGAGTCCAGGGTGTTCTGTCACCCGGAGGATGTGCGGATTTATTTGTGGATTTTGAATCATGCGGTGGTGAAGGATGGTGTCGTGGTTGGTGACCGGGTCCTGAAGAAGGGGCAGTTTGTGCATTCGATCGGTGAGATTCAAGACAAGCTTTGGTTTTATAACGGGAAGAAGAAGGAGACGTTTAGTTCGTCAAAGGTTCAGCGGTCGATCAAGCGGCTGGAGAAGGAAGGACTGTTTACTGCAGAGAAGTTCAGGAGCGGGTATCTGTTTACGGTGAGGGAGGCAAGGGACCCTGTAAGGGATCCGCAGACTGTGGATATTACATTGAATGAAGAGGATATGACCGATACAAACCGGCACAAAGGGGATGCCGGCATCATTTTGCCCTCGCGATGTGAATCAGAAACGGGGGACAATCGGGACAGAAACGGTAACAGAAATAAGAATTTAAAGAACGTAGAGAACGAAAAGAAAAAAACACTCACCACCCTAACGAATACTATGGCAGATAGATTGGCGCTCATCACGGAGCACTTCCTGGTGAGGAGGGGCGGAAGCTTTTCACTTTCACCGGTCGATCAGATGGCGCTTGAGAAGATCAGCCTGCATGAGATGTCGGTGGACGAGCTGAAGGCGTTCATGGATGAACAGTTTGAGAAAATCAAAGTGTATGAGCCGAACGCCACGATTCACAGCCCGAAGTATTTGCTGAAAGCCTTGGAGAGACGGGAGTCGCCGGGAAAGAGGATGGCCGAGCTTGATGCCATGCTTGACCGGCTGGAAGAGAGTTTGAACGATTATGACGAAGAATGAGTTCATGATGATTATGAATCTGCTGCATCTGGCGTATCCGGCAAAGAAGCTGCCGGAAACAACGATGAATTTGTGGTTCGGACTGCTTAGGGAATGTGAGTATCGAGAGGTGAAAAGACGGCTGGACGACCATATCAAACAGCACAAATATATCCCGGGTGTCTCCCAGCTTTATGTGAGTCCCGAGACGGAAACGACGGTGCTTGACATGCTGGGGGAATGGGAGAAGGAGGGGGTGGAACGGCTTGAACACAATGAGCGATGGAACGGACCGAAGAAACCTTGGGAGCGATGAAGCGGTCTTGCGGCTGCTGCATGAAGCAGAGAGTATGATCCTCGGGGCTGTGCTGCTGGAAGAGGACAGGATCCACCAGCTCAGCCTCGAGACGAAGCACTTCACCCAGTCGAGGAACCGGATCGTGTTCTGGGCGATGAAGGAGCTGCAGAAGAAGAATGTCGAGATCAACCCGGTGACGCTTGTGGAAGAGCTGCAGGATCAAACCGAGAATGCAGGGGGCGTCACCTATCTTCTGGAGCTCGCGGCTCATTGTCCGTCGGTTGCGAATCTCGGCTATTACGAGAAGATCGTGCTGAAATACTATGACCTGAGTTTGATCCGAAATTCGGCCAGCCATTTTTTGAATGATTACACCCCGGAATCTGCACAGGATCTGTACAAGGTGCTCATCGAGATGCATAGAGAACAGAGTCATGATGAGGAGACGAAAGAGAGTATCCTTATGGAACTGTATGAATCTCTTTATGAGGAGCGGAGCGGGATGCCGGGGGTGAACACCGGGTTCCCTGCGCTGAACGGGCTGACGGGGGGCTGGAAGGAAGGCGAACTCATCATCTTGGCTGCACGGCCGTCGATGGGGAAGACGGCGCTCGCGATCCAGCTCGCATGGGAGTCCACGAAGGCAGAAGGGGTGTCGCTCGTCTTTTCCCTCGAGATGAGCTCGAAGCAAATCATGCAGCGGCTGCTCTCGAATCTGTCCGATATCAATATGATGAAATGGCATAACCCGTATAAATACTTATCGAAGGAGGAAATGCCGCGGATGCAGGAAGCGTTGAACTCGGTCTACAAAGCGAACCTGCAGCTCACGGATAACGGATTGATCACGCTGATGGAAATCTGGCAGCGGATTTTGAATCTTAAGCGGGAGTATCCATCTCAACCGTTTCTGGTGGTGATCGATTACTTGCAGCTGATCAACGTGAGAGAGCGGTTTGACCGGCATGATTTGATGATCGGGCATATCACAAAGCAGCTGAAGAGTATGGCGAAGGAATTCGGGATCCCGATCATCCTGCTGTCCCAGCTGTCTCGGGGTGTGGAATCCAGGGATGACAAGAGACCGAGGCTTTCGGATCTTCGGGACTCCGGGAATATCGAGCAGGATGCGGATATCGTGTTGTTTTTATATCGAGATGAGTATTACAACAGTGCATCTGAAGCGGGGGATGTTGTGGAAGTGAAGGTGGCGAAGAATCGGAACGGGCCGGTGGGGACGGTGAGGCTGAAGTTTAAGAAGGAGTGCGGGCGGTTTAGTGGGAATGGGAAGTGAAGCGTGGGGCGAGATGAGGGACGAGGGGACAGGTTCATTGTCCCGGTTTCGGTCGGGAGCTGGTCGCGGGGACAGGAACCCTGGCCCGGTTGGAGTGGTTTATTTTTATAAAAAAGAAGGGGAGTGACGGGGATGTTTATGACGGAGGATGCGGTTGAAGCGGAGGGATGTTCTTGTTACATAAAGAAGGGTTTGCGGTGATGATAGATGGGTTGACGTGGATGGAGGAGAAAGGTTTGGTGATAAGGGAGAGGGTTACTGGGGGGAGTTGGGGTGGGTGTACGTTAATTTGATTAGCGAAGGGAAAATCTATTCCAATAAGAAGCATCTTCTTAAAAGTATGTGACAGGAAGCATAAAAACCGTCCCTGTACTTCTACTGTAGGTCCTGTTCTTGAAATGACTACATATGGTCTGGAACCGATTTAATTACTATTAACGTATTAAATTTGAATAAAATCAAAAATACAGAATCATTTTACTGATTCTGTATATTTACTAAGGGTGATTAATGATTTAATCTGCTAATTTTATTTAAAGAAGCGATGCACTATTTTCTCCTAATGATTGATAATCCTATCAAAAAAGCAAAAAGCATTAGCAAGAGAAAGCCATTTATTAAATCTAAATCAATGCTTTGGTATCCAAGGGTATCAAAAACAAAGACGGCTACCCATATGGTTCCAATAGTTAATAAGGACAAATAATTTGAGAATTTACTTATCATTGCATCTATTCGTTCATCTCGATCAGGTACATTATTATGTTTTTTTCTTATATATCGACTGAGTATTAACAACACAATCCCGACACCAAATACCCCTCTTAATACTGGATAAACATAATTATTTCCATCTGAAATTAATAAAGAAAATAGAACTCCACCCAATCCACCAGCAGCAACTACATACAGTTGTTTTTTATTCAATTCTATTTACCCCCCTTTAAACTAAAAATTTCTTCTACAGACATTTTGAAATAGGCACATATTTTTAAAGACAATTCTAAACTGGGAGTATATTTGTTTTTCTCGATTGCAATTATAGTCTGACGGGTTATCTGTAAATCCTCTGCCATCTTCAATTGTGTGACCTTTTGACTTTTTCTAATTTCTTTTAATCGATTTTCAACAGACATTAGCAAATGCCCCCTCCAAAATGTTACTAAACCTTTACATATGAGTTTGAAATAAGAGCAACATAATGTAAAGACTTAATTAGCAGGGTAGGACGGTTCCCGCTTTACTTTTCTCATTTTATAAAAACTCATCACAACATATTCATCCCTGCAAACATGGTTACGCGGTAAAAGTAGGGTGAGAACCGTCCCCGTTTCACAGAAAAAAGGATTGATCAAAAGCCTTCCGGCAATTAATCAATCCTTTTCATTAACTTATTTAAAAATCATACTCATCAATATTATCCTTCGTAAACACCACCCGCTCAGGCAACAGTATAATCCCGCTGTCCTCAGCTTCATAATCATACCCTTGAATACTGTTCGGCTCAATCTTTACCTTCAGGTACTTCGAACTCGTCGCCGACTTTAAGGTCTCAGCAGCATGGGGACGGTTCCCGCTCTACTTTTTATTTATTGAAGCAGGGTGAGAACCGTCCCCAGTGAACGTTTTCTAGAAGAAGCCAGGAAGATGTATCGGCTGTTGATCGACTTGATGGGGGCAGCGGATGTGAGGGAAGATGGGATGGGGTTCCCTGAGTTATGGTGAGATTTGGCGGGCTTGCTGTGAGCGGGGGATGATGTTGTTACATTAAGAGGGGTTTGCGGTGATGATGGATGGGTTGACGTGGATGGAGGAGGAAGGTTTGGGTTTGGGAAATATGAGTTTCAATGACAATAGAAGCAGGTCTCTTCCCTATTTTGAATAAGAATAAATGACGAGGAGCATTCTCAACTCTTAATCATCATTTATATTCAGAAAATTCATTGACTTTCGAAAACACTTACAATATAATTCTATTAAAGTTTATAATAATGAACGCTGTTTTATAATATAAAACAGTAAATCTAATTAATTTCTCCCTTGTAGTATTAATAGATATACATGACTTATAATGGAGGTGAAATGACTATATGATTTAGACAGTGCATCATGAGGAGGAACTAATTTGCCTATCATTCAATCTGTGGATCGTGCTTTGAAAATATTGGATTTGTTTAATGAGCATGAGAAAGAATTAAAGATAACAGACATCAGCGAAAGAATGCAATTACATAAGAGTACGGTTCATTCATTATTGAAGACTTTACAGCAGCATAGATATATTAAGCAAAATGAAGAAAACGGAAAGTATTCATTAGGGATGAAACTGTTTGAGCGAGGAAATTTCGTCACTCAGACGATGGATATCGCCACACTTGCCCGGCCCCATTTGACTTCTTTATCAAGAAACACGAAGCAGACGGTGCATCTTGTGATCCTGGATGGAAAAGAAGGTGTCTACATAGACAAAGTGGAAGGGATCACATCAAGTTCGTTATATTCAAGGATTGGCCGGAGGATTCCAATTCATTGCAGTGCGGTAGGAAAATCTCTGGTGGCATATAAGTCTCCTGAGGAGCTTGAGAGATTGCTGGACGGATATGAATTTTTTCAGAGAACCAGTCATACGATTACGAATAAAGAAGATTACTTGAAGGAATTAGAAGCCGTTCGACAGCGGGGATTTTCATTCGACAGACAGGAAAATGAGCTTGGTGTAAACTGTGTAGCCATTCCAGTTCACAATTATTCAGGAGAAGTAGCGGCCGCCATCAGCATTTCCAGTCCGGCCATGCGGTTCAATGAGGATGAAATGTCTGCCAACATTGAGGAGTTAAGGAAAGAAGCTATTTCATTGTCTGAAGAGCTTGGCTATAGATACGACAAACATTAATTTGGGAGTATCTATAATCTTTTTCCGTCTATAAAACAAAACTAAGTTTTATAATATAAAACAAAATGGAGGATTACGATGAGGATTATTCGATTTAATGCTGAAGGTTCAGAACATCCGCTTCTTGGTGCAGTTACACGGGATGACAAAGTATATTCACTGCCACATGGGGATTTTCTGGAGCTGGTCGTCCAAGCAAAGAGCAGAAATAAGAAACCTTCTGAAATTGTAACTGAATATATAGGTGACAACCTGCCTATTAATGAACGGTTTGAAGATCTTGATCTTCTGCTTCCAATAGAAGCACCTGAAGTATGGGCTTCGGGGGTCACCTATCAAAAAAGCAGGGAAGCACGAAACTATGAGGCGACTGCCGGTAAGCTTGATGCAACAACATTTTACGATAAAGTGTATGACGCGCACAGGCCAGAACTATTCATGAAGTCCACGAGGCAACGGACGATCGGACCAAATAAAGAGCTTTATTTACGAAGTGACTCTAACTGGCAGATACCTGAGCCTGAATTAGGGCTGGTACTGGATGAAGAGGGAGAAATCCTTGGCTACACAGTTGGAAATGATATGAGCTGCCGCGATATAGAAGGGGAAAATCCGCTCTATCTCCCGCAGGCGAAAATCTGGTCACGTTCCTGTTCAATAGGTCCAACCATATTATTGGCGGATTCAGTGGAAGATCCTTATGCATTCAATATAATATGCAGCATCTATCGCAGTGAGGAACTGGTCTTTAAAGGTGAAGCGAGCACCGGTCAGTTAAAGCGTAAGTATGACGAGCTTGTCAGCTTCTTGAAAAGGGACAATGATCTTTTCTCTGGAAGCGTTTTATTAACGGGCACGTGTATTGTGCCCCCGAATGAATTTACGTTAGCGGATGGAGATGTGGTTGAAATTGAAATCTCAGGAATCGGTTCTCTGGTCAATCCTGTGAAAAGCCAGGTTGCACAGCCTGCAAGTTAAGAAACAAAGAATAGTAAGCTGAAGAAGAATTAAGGAGGAAGAAACATGGCGACAAAGACTGATAGCAAAGTATTTCATAACTTTATTGATGGTAATTGGGTGGAATCAGAAAATGGTGATCGCGAAGCATCGGTTAATCCGGCGAATCGGGACGAAGTGGTCGGGTATGTACAAAAGTCTTCCATTGGGGATTTAAATGCAGCAGTAGATGCAGCGAAAAAAGCACAAACAACTTGGCGTAAGCTGTCAGGAGCGGAACGTGGAAATTATTTATTTAAAGTGGCAGATATCCTGGAATCGCGTACTGATGAAATCGCCGAAACGATGACACGTGAGATGGGAAAAACACTTCCGGAAGCTAAAGGTGAAACAGCACGCGGAGTAGCGATTTTACGTTACTATGCAGGGGAAGGAATGAGAAAGGTAGGAGATGTCATTCCATCTACAGACGCTGGAGCGTTGATGTTTACGACTCGCACCCCTCTTGGTGTTGTCGGCGTCATTACTCCGTGGAATTTCCCAGTGGCGATTCCGATTTGGAAGATGGCCCCGGCCCTTATTTATGGAAACACTGTCGTCATCAAGCCTGCTCAAGAATCGGCTGTGACGGCTGCAAAAGTTGTAGCATGTTTTGCTGAAGCAAACCTACCGGAAGGCGTTGTGAATTTGGTGACTGGTGCAGGATCAGTCATCGGTCAGGGGATTGTTGAACATCCGGATGTGAACGGAATTACCTTCACGGGTTCTGATACAGTAGGGAAAGTGGTCGGTCAGGGGGCACTTGCACGCGGTGCCAAATATCAACTTGAAATGGGTGGTAAAAATCCTGTTATCGTAGCAGAAGATGCTGATTTAGATTTAGCCGTAGAAGCAACCATAAGCGGCGGACTCCGTTCCACCGGACAGAAGTGTACCGCGACCAGCCGGGTAATCGTACACAGTGACGTATATGATACATTTAAAGAGAAGCTGATTTCCAAGGTAAGGGAAATCAAAGTCGGAAATGGACTGGAAGAAGGAATCTGGATGGGACCTTGTGCAAGCGAGAGCCAATTGAATACGGTCTTATCTTATATTGAAAAAGGGAAACAAGAAGGGGCAGCACTTGTGCTAGGCGGCAACCGCTATGCCGATAAAGAGAATGCGAACGGATTCTTTGTTGAACCGACCGTGTTTGAGTCCGTGGATAATTCAATGACGATTGCACAAGAAGAAATCTTTGGACCGGTTCTTGCCCTGATCAAAGTTGATAGCTTGGAAGAAGCCTTGGCCGTCGCTAATGATGTGAAATTCGGTTTAAGTGCATCGATTTTCACAACCAATATCCAGAAGATGCTTAGCTTCATAGAAGACATGGAAGCAGGACTTGTCCGGATTAACGCAGAAAGTGCCGGAGTCGAGCTGCAGGCCCCGTTCGGAGGCATGAAACAATCCAGTTCACACTCAAGGGAACAAGGGCAGGCAGCTATTGAGTTCTTCACTTCTATTAAAACGGTTTTTGTGAAAGGATAATAGATTTCTAGATTTTCCTACTTTGGCAGGAGCCAATTCAATAGAGAGAGGGATGCACTTGAGAGTAAAAGACAAAGTGGCTCTGATTACCGGGGCTGCTTCCGGAATTGGAAAAGAAACGGCACGTTTGTTTGCAAAAGAGGGCGCACACGTGATTGTCGCAGATTTGAATGAAGTGGAAGGGTATCGAACTGCAGAGGAAATTGAGCATGAACATGGCCGTGCCACTTTTATCAAGGTCGATATTACAGACGAAGAAAGTGTAAGAGATATGGTGGAGACTATCCAAGGGAAACATGAGACCATCGATATCTTGTTCAATAATGCCGGAATCAGCGGGATTGGTCCTCTGCATGAGGTGACGCTCGGTGAGTGGAACAAGGTATTTAATGTGAATGTTGCAGGTGTATTTCTGGTATCCAAATACGTGTTGCCCTGCATGATGAGGAAGAAGGGCGGTTCCATTATCAATATGTCTTCGTGCATTGCAGAAATAGGGCTTGCAAATAGAGCTTCTTATGCTGCAAGTAAAGGAGCCATTCTATCGCTGACTAAATCCATGCAAGTGGATTATGCTGAATATAACATACGGGTCAATGCGTTGATGCCCGGCACCGTTTATACTCCTTTTGTTGAAGAGTATCTTGCAAGGGAAGAGGATCCGGAAGCAGCCATTGCTTCAATTAAGAAGCGGCAATTAAGCGGAGATTTAGGAAAGCCAATCGATGTTGCTTATGCTGCTTTGTACTTAGCCAGTGATGAATCAAGGTTTATGATGGGAACACCTTTTGTCATTGACGGAGGAGTTATCAACGGGAAAAACAGTTAACAAATGGATAAAAGAAGGGGTGAGTGGTGTGAAATTATTAACGTTTAAAAGAAATGGTTCCCTTCAGTTAGGGATGAAAACAGATCGAGGTGTCCTGGACATTGAAAAGGCATCGGCCATTTATGAACTTGATTCTCCGACGATGATGGAAGACGTTGTGTCTGGAGACCCTGAGCTGCTTGCCACACTTAAAGAATTAAAAGATAGAGCTTTTCAAGGAGATGCCAAACATCTTTTCCTGGACGAAGAGACAATCGAGTTTGGTCCGGCTGTTCCTAAACCGGGAAAAATCATATGTGTTGGATTGAACTACCAAAAGCATGCAGAAGAATCGAATATGCCAATTCCAGAAGTTCCGATTCTCTTTAATAAATTCAATAATACGATATCCGCTCACAATGACGTGATTCCCTTGCCTTTTAATTCAGAAGAAAATGATTATGAAGCAGAATTGGTCATCGTAATTGGCAAGGAAGCAAAGAGGGTTTCAAAGGATGAGGCGTTGAGTTATGTCTTCGGTTACTGCAATGCCAATGACCTATCCTCGAGGGACCTTCAGTTTAGAACACACCAATGGCTGTTGGGGAAGAGCTGCGATAAATTTAGCCCGCTCGGTCCTTACCTTGTGACAAGTGATGAAGTAGGGAACCCGAATACACTGGGAATCAAAGCGGAAGTCAATGGGGAGGTCAGACAGGACTCCAATACAACCGACATGATTTTCAAATGTGATGAAATCATTAGCTATATTTCTGATCATATGACATTAAGCCCTGGGGATATTATTTTGACGGGAACCCCTGAAGGAGTGGTATTTGGGAATCCTGAGGATGAGAGGGTCTATTTGCAGGATGGAGATGAAGTGGTCATAGAAATTGAAAAGCTTGGCCGGCTGAAGAATATATTTAAGAAGGAAGAATAAAAGATGAAGGTCTAAATTCAGTATTTAGCCCTCCATCTTCGGATGTTAGTTGACCTTGGCATAAAACTGTTTAGCTCTGGAAAAATTCAGGTCGATCGCTTTCTTCACCATGTCGTTATTTCGATCTTTAATGGCCTTCATTAACTTGGTCCTTGAGTCTATACTGTTTTCCCATGCACCGGGGACGTTTAAAATCTTCAACATGGAATCATGTCGCAAGTGGACGATAGTCTGCATAAGCTTGCTGTAAATTTTGTTACTGCTGCAGAGGCCCATATGTAAATCGAATTCATCCAGGAGACTTTGGAATTGTTTGTTGTTTCGCTCTCTCTCTGATAAGTTCTTAAGTTTAATAAGTATATTTTCAAGAACCTCTATCTGAGCATTTGTCATTTGAAGGGAAGCTTCCAGGTACACTTCCGATTCAATTAATTTCCTTGCTGCATATACTTCACCCAGGTTATCAATCTCATTATAATACATCCATAGAATCGTCTCTGCAGGAATAGGGTTTTCACGTTCACTGACAAAGCTGCCCTCTCCGGGTTTGATGGTCACAAGACCGATAAGGGCAAGAGCCCTGAGGGATTCTCTGATCCTGCCCCGGTTCACACCGAACTGTTCAGCCAGGGTACGCTCGTTTGGAAGTTTATCACCTGGCTTTAATTCATTTGATGTAATCCAGGATGCCATTTGTTCCATAACCTGTTCAGTAAGCGTCACTCGTTTGACTGGATTGATTTTCACCATATTATTTCACCTCTATATGTTGACATGATCTTATCGCGGTACTACCACAATACCATAAGGACAGATTGAATCATACTATCAATGGGGTGGGAAGCAAGCTGGATTATTTGTAAAAATATTTCAAAAAGTTTGAAAATTAAATTGAAACACAAATATTTACATGGTAGTATCAAAATACGGTGGTACTACCACCGACAAATTTAGTTGCAATGATTTGAAAGCGCTTTATTATCCTTATGTTATGAATATAGCATAAGTGGGAAGGAAGTACTTATTTTTTTTATTTATAGTGGTACTACCACCCTACAAGTGTATAACCTTACAGTAGCAGCATTGATTTTGTTTAGAGTTCACGTGCACGAAGGGAATGAGTAGCTTGATTGAGGAAACCTTTAGAACAATTGTTATGAGACCCATCGATAGTGTTGCAGTAGCATTGCAGGATATGCCTCCTGGTACCGAAGTCAGAGTCAGGGTGTCAACTGAAGTGACAGATACCATCACCCTGGTGGATGGTATCGGATTTGGTCATAAGTTTGCGATACGCCCCATTAAGACAGGGGAAACGATTTATAAGTATGGAGAAACCATTGGAAGAGCATCAAGGGATATAAACATAGGCGAACACGTTCATGTTCACAATCTAGAAGGAACGAGAGGGAGAGGTGACAAGGTTGTTTGATAAAAAGAATGGGAAATTCCTGGGCTACAGACGTCATGATGGCAAAGTGGGGGTCAGGAATCATGTATTGATTCTGCCAACCATCACGTGTGCTACACAAACTGCTCAAAGGATAACGGAGCTTGTCCAAGGAACCGTTACATTTATTCATCAGCATGGCTGCGCTCAGGTAGGAGTCGACTATGACCAAACATTCAGAACATACGCAGGACTTGGAATGAACCCAAATGTATATGGGGTGGTGGTTCTGGGACTGGGCTGTGAAACACATCAAGCAAGAAGTGTGGCTGAAGAGATTAAGAAGTCAGGTAAACGAGTGGAAACCATCTCTATA
The DNA here is from genome assembly GCA_051294195.1 of Bacillus sp. BKU_1. GTDB lineage: Bacteria > Bacillota > Bacilli > Bacillales > Bacillaceae_B > Rossellomorea. Next base: position 2,628,162 of record CP193985.1, read on the forward strand.
CAAGATCATGGCGGCACGCTGACTACTATTGCAGAAGGGGCAAAAGCAGCTGCCAAACTTGTACAGGAAGCTTCAACACAAGTCAGGGAATGGTGCGATTTCAGTGAATTAATTATCGGCACCGAATGCGGCGGGTCAGATGCATGCTCCGGTTTATCCGCAAATCCGGCAGTCGGTTCTGTAAGCGACATGATTGTTGAGAGGGGCGGAACTTCTATCCTGGCTGAAACGACAGAATTAATCGGTGCAGAGCATTTGCTGGCAAACCGGGCAAAAAACGATAGGGTTGCAAAGCGTGTGTATGAAGTCATCGAGGCAATGGAAAACAGATCGATATTAATGGGTGTTGATATCCGGACAGGCAACCCGAGTCCCGGAAATATTGCCGGGGGCTTGAGTTCACTCGAAGAGAAGTCGTTGGGTGCAGCCAATAAGGCAGGAAAAAGCACGTTGAATGAAATCATAGATTACGCAGAACCGCCAACCGAAAAAGGACTGGTATGGATGGATACACCTGGTCATGATATTGAACAATTGACTGGCATGGTAGCTGGAGGTGCACAAGTCGTATTATTTACAAGCGGGCGAGGTACGCCAACAGGATCACCGATTGCACCCGTAATTAAAATATCTACAAATACACCGATGTTTAAACGAATGGAAGAAAACATGGATATGAATGCCGGGACGATTATTGATGGGTCCGAAACAGTGGAAGAAGTAGGGAATAGACTTTTCGAAGAGATTGGATTAGTGAGTTCAGGAAAGCTGACAAAGGCTGAAATATTGAAACAACACGACTTCGGGATTTGGAGAATTGGTCCAACGTTTTGATTCAGTAGAGTTCCTCAATGTACACCTACATGGTGGAACTCTATCACAATATATCAATAGGAAAAGGGGTAATTCGTGTGAAAACATATTCAAATTGGATGTCCGTTATTCTTGTCGTGATGCTTATGGTCTTTACAACTGCTTGTTCCTCAGGTCCCAAAGAAGCTTCTTCTGATACTAAAGGTTCGGATGGTGATAAGATTGAAATCAATATCGCTTACGGAAATCAGCCCGGGGAGCCAATCGATCAACTGGCAAAGAAGTGGAAAGAGTTAGCTGAAGAAAAAAGTGACGGAAAGCTTGAACTAAAACTTTATCCAAGTTCGCAGCTTGGTTCTGAAAAAGACGTTGTCGAACAAGCGACAATGGGCAATAACGTCATCGTGATGACAGGATATGACTTTCTTATGGATTACGCACCGGATGCAGGGATTCTAACTGCACCATACTTAACGGACAATCTGGACGATTTAATCTACTTAACGACAACAGATTGGTTCAAAAATGATCTTATGAAACAATTGAATGACCAGGGAATTGAAGTGGTAAACGGAAACACTGTCTATGGTGAACGGCATCTATTAACGAATGAAAAGGTCACATCTCCTGATGACTTAAAGGGAATGAAAATCCGTGTCCCTAATAATCAAATGTCCATTAAAACATTTGAAGCGTTGGGTGCAACAGCAACACCAACTCCGCTGGGTGACTTATATACTTCTCTTCAACAAGGACTGATCGACGGAGCTGAAAATCCTCTTCCTGTTTTACAAGGGGTAAAGGCTCAAGAGGTTTCAAAGCACCTTTCTTTAACAGGGCATCAAAAGTTCATCACATCTTGGATCGGAGGAAAGAGTTTCATTGATTCATTGCCTGAAGATATGGTGAAAATCTTAGAAGAAACAGGAAACGAAGCGTCTGAATACGCAAGAGGTGTATTGGAAGAACAAAATGAAAAGGTGTTAGCGGATTTCGAGGAGCAGGGAGTCGAAGTTCATGAAGTAGATGTAGAACCTTTTAAAGAGAAAGTCCCGAGCGTATATAAAGCCTTCCCTGATTGGACACCAGGTTTATACGAAAACATTCAAGAATTACTTAAAGACCGTTAAAAGAATGAAAGAAAGATATATGCATGACCTTGATAATGAATTGGGTCATGCATGTGTCTGTTTATCTAGTTAATGTTCTGAAGGTCACAACCATCGTTCTTCTCAGGAGGGAAAATTATGATACTAAAGTGGATAAAATCGGTTGATGATATCATCTCCACCATTGCACTCTCTCTCATTATTTTACTGACCGGCATCAATGTATTCTTAAGGTTTGTCATGGATAACCCAGTCGCCTGGGTGGAGGAAGTGACAATTGGGCTGTTCATATGGGTTGTTTTTATCGGAATAAGTTCAGCTATGAGACGTGAAAGTCATATTGGCGTAGATTATTTTATAAAGAAGATGCCAAAGCCCCTTCGGATTCTATGTGAAGCGATCCGGGCTGCAGCAATTTATTACGTCCTGATTTACGTGTTTGTTTTTCTCGGGATTGGATTGGCAGAACAGGCTGTAAGTAAAGTAACACCGATTTTAGGCGTGAAATACTTGTATATAGATGCAGCGGTCCCACTAGGCGGGATTTTAGCAGCCATTCATTTTACATGGTTATCTATTAGATCTTTCCTAAGTCAGTCTGCAAATCAAGGAGGATCTTAGTATGGCATTGACTACCGTACTTGTTGTTTTATTAGTTTTATTTCTACTTAATGTTCCAATTGCATTTGCGTTAATTGTCAGTACAGCAGTCTATTTTTTATTTAACGACAGCTTTTCAAGTATGATCCTTATTCAACGAATGGTTGGAGGGATTGAATCAGTTCCGCTGCTTGCCATCATTTTCTTTATCACTGCAGGAATCCTGATGAACTATACGGGTATTACCACCAGGATGTTGAGATTTGCAGAAGTGATAACACGTCCGCTTCCAGGTTCATTAGCACAAGTTAATGTTGTGTTAAGTACGTTAATGGGAGGGCTGTCTGGATCGAATATCGCCGATGCTGCCATGCAGTCTAAAGTTTTGGTACCGGAAATGGAGAAGAAGGGATATAGCCGTTCATTCTCTACCGTCCTTACTGCAGCCACTTCTTTAATCACTCCGATCATCCCGCCTGGAATCGCCTTGATCATGTATGGATATGTGGGGAATGTGTCCATTGGTAAGCTTTTCTTGGCAGGAGTCCTTCCTGGGATTGTATTATGTGTCATCTTTATGATTTACGTATATTATTATGCAAAGAAACATAATCTCGAAACGGAGAAAAGAGAGAAAGTAACAGCAAAGGAGTTCTTCTCCACTTTTAAAGATGCAATCCTTGCTTTGCTTCTGCCGATTATCATCATCGGTGGAATAAGGTTCGGGATTTTCAGTGCGACTGAAGCAGGAGCGATTGCTGTATTTTATGCTTTGTTTCTAGGGCTGGTCGTGTATCGCGAAATGAAACTCAAGCAATTGATCAGCGCCTTGGTTGAAACTGTACATACTTCAGCTTCTATTCTCATCATTATTGCGGCCGGGTCAGCATTCGCCTGGGTGCTGACTTTAGAGCAGGTACCTCAGAGAATGACAGCTTTCATGGTTGATTACATTTCTTCACCCGTCATGTTTTTCCTTATTGTCCTGCTATTTTTATTGATTATTGGCATGTTTATAGAAGGGAACGTTTCAATCATCATTTTGACACCGCTCTTTATGCCGATGATTATGCAGTATGGCATAGATCCAGTTCATTTCGGAATCTTCTTTATTATTTGTATAAGTATCGGAACCATGACACCGCCATTAGGAACTATTATGTTCGCTACCTGCGCAATCACAGGTACGAAGATAGAAGAATTTATAAAAGAAAGTATACCTTTCTTAATAATATTGATAATCGCAGCCCTGTTGATTGCTTTTATCCCAAGCATTTCACTTTGGTTGCCAACAAATTATTCCTAAAAGTAAAGTATGGAAGGTAATACTTGAAAGTACAAACTGTGCAGGGTGGGGACGGTTCCCGCTCTACTTTTCTTGATTTTTAAAAACTCATCACAACATATTCATCCCTACACAAATGGTTACGCGGTAAAAGTAGGGTGAGAACCGTCCCCGTTTCACAGAAAAAGGATTGATCAAGAGCCTTTCGGCAATTTTTCAATCCTTTTTATATTTTAGTTAAAAATCATAATCATCAATATTATCCTTTGTAAACACCACCCGCTCAGGCAAAAGTATGATCCCACTATCCTCAGCCTCATAATCATAGCCCTGAATACTATTCGGCTCGATCTTTACCTTGCCGATTTCAGGTACTTCGAACTCGTCTCCGACTTTAAGGTCTTTTCCTTCGACTGTCATGAGGTAGGCAACATAGGCAGCAAGAGCCCCTTGTTTCTTTACATCCCATAATCCGAATTGTTTGACGGTGTCGCGCTTAACGTAGTCGCGCATGACGTTTGGTGTGGAGAATCCGGTTACGACGACGTCGCCTGCTTTATCCAGGTTTTCTGCTGCCTGGGCCATGGCTGGGAGGGCGGTGGCATCCGGACAGATGACGGCATCGATGTCAGGATATGTTTTCAGTATGCTTTCTCCGACAGTCAGTGATTTTTGAGCATCGTTTTCACCGTATTGGGTGGTGACGATTTCCCAGTTCGGGTATTTTTCAGCGATGATTTCTTTGGCTTTTGTGACCCATTGGTTCTGATCGTTAACGGTTGGGCTGGAGTAGAAGAAGGCGACTTTGCCGGAATCACCGATTTGGTCGGACGTCATTTTGATCAGCAGCTCGGCTAATTGGTCCGGTGTTCCCTGGTTGATATAGAAGGAACGATCTTCAGGTTTTACATCAGAGTCCCACGTGAGAATTTTGACTCCTTTATCTTTGGCGCGCTTGAGTGACTGGCTTAGTCCGTCCACTGATACTGAGGAGATCATTAAAGCGTCATAGCCTTGGTTGACAAAGTTATTGATGTATTTCACCTGGCCGGATACGGATGCTTCTGAAGGTCCGTCATATTTCAACTCCACTCCTAATGTATCCGCCATTTCTTTTGCTCCCTGGCCGCCTGATGTGAAGAAGCCGACACCTGTCAGTTTAGGGATGAAGGCAAGCTTTGCATCTTTTTTGCCGCCGCCTTCTTTCGCATCTTTTTCCCCAGTGCTGCCGCAGGCCATCAGGGATCCGACAATCAGTAACATACATAGAAGTAAAGCTATTGATTTTACACGTTTCACTTTATATTCCTCCCTTTTTATCATTCAAACTGGATACGTGCTGAAAGATTCTCCTGACGTTCTGCCCATTCGCATTTCTGAACAAAACAGAGAAGATTAACATGAGACCGATGACGACGCTTGTTTGCTGGCTGGTCATGCTCGCCATTTGCAGTCCGTATTGCATGATCCCGATAATCAAGCTTGCAATGGCGGTGCCGTAAATGCTTCCCTTTCCGCCGAAAATGCTGGTTCCGCCGAGTACCACCGCTGTGATGACCGGCAGTACGGCATCCGCTCCGAGATCGGAGCGTGCTGAACTGAAGTAGGATGTGAGGATGATGCCGCTGATACCACCTCCAAGCCCTGAGAGCATATAGGTGCTCATGAGGGTCCATTTTGTAGAAATGCCGCTGTATCTTGCGGCTTTTATATTAATTCCAACTAAGTAGACGTTACGTCCGTAACGGGTTAGATGGAGAAGGGCGCCGAATAATAGAATGGCCGCGAACAGGAACCATATCGAGTTCGGTATTCCGAGGAGCTGGCCGTTTGCCAGTTCAACGAACGCGTCTGGAAATCCGCTGATACCTTCGTAGCCGGAAGCACTTGAACCCCCGGAAAGAACCAGGGCGATGCCTGAGAATAAAAACATTCCGCCAAGGGTGACGACAAGCGGCTGAACGGTTGTAGTCGCAACGATAACCCCGTTTACGAAGCCCGCTGCAGCGGATACCAGCAATGTCACGATCAGGGCCAGCCAAATATCCATGCCGTTCATCCACAACACGCCGAGTGTAATGGATGACAGGCCCATGATCGATCCGACGGAAACATCGATCCCGCCGGTGATGATGACGAAGGTCATCGGAATGGCGGCAAGTGCGATATAGGCAAAATCATTGATGCTGTAAAGCAGGTTGCTCATATCCAGAAATCCGGGGATCAACAGCCCGAAGGAGAGCAGAATGACCAGGAAAAAGAATGTAAGGAAGGTCTCCCATATAAGAAAGAGCTTAATTCTTTGTAACACTTTCAACACCTCCTTGAGGGGAGTGGAGCTTCATCAATTCAATTTCCCGCTGTTTGAACGTTTTGTCCTTCAAATATTTTTGAAGCTTCGAATCGCCTACCACGATGACGAGCAACAGAAGTCCTGATATCGCCGAATTATAATAGGACGGGATTTTCAGGAAAATCAGTGAGTTGTTAATGATGGTGAAGTATACAGCACCAACCCCTGCACCGAGTATCGTTCCGAGACCGCCGGAAAGGCTGACGCCTCCAAGCACCGCTGCCGCAATGACTTGAAGCTCCATGCCGCTGCCGGTCTGGTTGGGCACAAATCCGATATTCATGACGAAGAACATACCCGCGATAGAGGCGGAGGCACCTGAGACGATGAAGGCCGCCAGGGTTATTTTGCTGACAGGGATTCCAACCAGCCGTGCGCCTTCCACATTGTCGCCGACTGCATAGAAGTACTGCCCGATTTTTGTCTTCCGCAAGAAGAAATGCGCAAGTATCAAAAGGAAGACGGCAATCCATACTGGCAGCGTAATTCCTGCCATTTTGAAAGAAGACAGTTTCTTGAAGTAATTCGGGATATCCTCGATCCACATTCCCTTTGTATAAAGCAGCATGCTTCCTCTCACCACGCCAAGCATGCCGAGGGTCATAATAATAGAAGGAATACGGAAAAAGGAGACGCCGATCCCGTTCAGAAAGCCGATTCCTGCACCAAGAAGGATCACAATCGGTACCATGAGCCACGGGGAATACCCGGAAGTGAGGAGAACGCCGCACACGGCAGCGGACAGACCCATGATCGACCCGACGGAAACATCAATGTTGGAAGTGAGCAGGACAAAGGATTGACCGATCGCCATGATGATGAGAATCACGCTTGCTTTCACAAGCAGGGACAGGGAGTCCCCAGCAAGAAAGTCCTGATTGAACGCCCCGACAAGAAGGATATAGGCAGCCATTAACAGAACAATGGACAATTCCCGTGTTTTAAAGAAACGGATCATTTACTCACCACCTCATTTTTAGCACCGTAGGAAAGGGACGTAATGGCGTCTTTGGTGATGTCTTCTTTGGACAGCACATTCACCGTTTTCCCTTGATGCATCACCAGGACCCGGTCGCTCAGTCTTTCGATTTCTTCCATATCGGAGGAGATCAGGATGACAGCAAGACCCGTCGCCTTCAGGTCTTTAATAATCCGGTAAATATCATTTCTGGCACTCGCATCGATTCCTCTTGTCGGTTCATCCAGGATCATGACTTTCGGTTGGGCTGCAAGGTATTTAGACAGAACGACTTTTTGCTGATTGCCTCCAGATAGGTCACTCAAGAGCTGCTTTTCGTCTTCTGCTTTGATTCTTAGATTTCTCATATAGATGGAAGCTGTGTTCTTTTCCCGGTGAAAAGGGAGAAAGAACCCTTTCCATCGATGCAGCAGAGTAGAAGAGATATTGCTTTGAATCGATGTAATCGAAAAGATGCCGTGTAGTTTACGGTCCTCAGGGACATACACCAAGCCTTTATGAATTCGCTTCTTAACAGTTAGTCGGTTGATGTCTTCATCACATAATGTGATGCTGCCGGCAGTCAATTTGGTGAGACCGAAGATGGCTTCAGCAAGTTCCGTCCGCCCTGCACCCACGACTCCTGCAATTCCGAGGATTTCTCCTTTTTTCAACTGAAATGAGATATCGTGAAACCGGCTGCCTGAAAGATTCTCAACCGTAAGAACGGAAGGGGCATCAGCGGCTGATTTTGTGAAATCAAGCTCGGTGTGCTCTTGACCCCGGTCCTTTCTACTGGCAGGGAGCAGCCCCTGCAGCAGTGAGTCGTACGTAAAGGAATCGGTTGGCCCCTGAGCCGAGACCAGCCCATCGCGAAGGATGGAGACGGTGTTCGACAGCAAGAAGATTTCCGGGAAGCGATGGGTGATATAGAAAACACCGAGTCCTTCCTTTGTGAGTGTTTTGATCGTTTCAAAGAGTGAGTCAATCTCGCCAAAGGTCAACGTAGAGGTGGGTTCATCCAGAATCAGTATCCTGGCTTCCCGGGTTAACCCCCTCAGAATTTCCACAAGCTGCTGCTCCGCGATTGAAAGCGAGGCAGCACTTCGCTGCAGATCCATCTTCCAATTGAGCTGATTCATGATTTCCTGAATTTTGGGGATCAGCGTTTGCTTTTTACCCGGAAGTCCGATTAGCACGTTTTCCAGCACGCTCATGTTTGGAAAAATGAGCGGTTCTTGAGGAACCAGGTATATCCCCCGTGTATGTGCATCTGCCGGTGAGGAAAATGTGACTTCTTCTCCTGAAACCTCCAATGTGCCGGCATCTGCCTTATATAATCCTGTAATGATTTTCATCAAGGTTGATTTCCCTGCTCCATTTCCTCCCACCAGTGCATGAACTTCTCCCTTATATAAATCCAGTGAAATACCTTTCAACACGGAGTTGCCGGAAAAAGATTTATGGATGTCAGCCGCACGAAATAGAGGAGTATTCGTTTCTTTCAATGTACTCTCACCACCTGCCGAATTTGGTAAACGCTTACAAATGAACAAAAGGATTAAAGCTGAAATAATGTTCAATTTGTTTATAGAGCTTTTTACTTATTTACACAGCAGTTCTCGAAAATATTACAAGTAGTTTCATCCTCAATGTACTTTTTATTTTTACAGTTCTGAAATAGTTGCGGGGTCCATATACTCTGCGTAAGACTGAACAAAAAAATAGTGAACGAACAATTGTACAGAGGGTGAGAAGACAAATGAATGAAGATCTGTATGCAGAAAACATGATGATCAGAGCTGCCTGGTATTACTACAAAGACAATCTGACCCAAAATGAGATTGCCAGTCAATTAGATATATCAAGGGCAAAGGTTGTTCGTCTCCTTGAGAAAGCAAGGGGGGAAGGAATCGTACAGTTTCATATAAAAGGGCATGACCGCAATTGCCTCGAAATCGAAGAGGAATTTAAGCGTGTCTTCGCCGTAAAGGACGCCTTCATCATTCCATCCCCGCGTAACGAACATGAAATGAGCAGCTCTTTATCCAGGGCGGCTTCACAATATTTGCAAAACAAACTGCAGGAGAATGACATCATCGGTCTCGGATGGGGGAGGGCAATCAGCAGGACCGTGGATTTCCTTTCAATGGAACCGAGCCAAAATATTTCGGTCGTCACCCTGACAGGAGGGGTCAATTATTATTTGCAAAGCCGGCGGTCACAGGATGGAGGCATGGAGAATTTTCAAGAAATCCATGTCATACCCGCCCCGTTCCTGGCTTCATCAGAGGAAATGGCCAATAGCTTTCTATTGGAACCTTCTATTAAAGATATTCTTGATCTGGCCAGCCTCTCTAAATTCAACGTGGTCGGCATCGGCGGGGTATATCCCGACGCCACCATCATTCAAGAAGAGAAAATGACTGTTAACGAGCTTACGTTTATTAAACAGCAGCAGGCTGTAGGCGATATTCTCGGTCAATTTTATGACAAAAACGGAAGAGTGCTCGAGCTGCCCCATCATAAGAGGCTGATTGGAACTCCTTTATATAAGTTGAAACAATCCAAAAATGTCATTGCAGTAGCCGGCGGCAGAAAAAAAGTGGAAGCCATCTATGGTGCGTTAATGGGTGAGTATGTGCACATCATGATTACGGATGAAGCGACGGCTAAATCATTATTGGAAATGGAGGTGCGGGTGAAAAATGGATTACATTCTGGCATTTGATGCAGGGACGGGAAGTCTCCGTGCGGTTTTATTCGATAAGGATGGAAATCAGATCGGCTGCTCGCAGGAGGAGTGGATCCATCTGTCAGATGAAAGGTATCCTGGTTCGATGGGATTCGATTATGAAGCGAACTGGTCCTTATTGATTGGCTGCGTCAGGGATGTTTTGCGGGTGACGGGCGTTGATCCGAAGCAGATCAAAGGGATCAGTGCGACCAGTATGCGAGAAGGAATCGTGCTTTATAACTCAAGCGGCGAGGAAGTCTGGGCATGTGCGAATGTCGATTCCAGGGCTTCAGAAGAAGTGTCGTATTTAAAAAAGACATGCGAGGAGCTTGAAGAAAAGCTGTATCAGCTGTCAGGGCAGACGTTTGCCCTCGGTGCGATACCAAGAATCCTGTGGCTGAAAAATCATCAGCCCGATATATATGAGCAAGTATCCGCCATGACGATGCTGAATGATTGGATTCTGTATAAACTGTCCGGAACACTTCAAGTCGATCCTTCCAACGGATGTACAACTGGAATTTTTGATTTAAATAAAAGGGACTGGGCAGCTGGATATCTGAAGGATTGCGGACTAAAGGATTCTTTGTTTACCCCTGTGAATGAGGCCGGGACGGTGATCGGGGAGATCGGGGCTGAAGTGGCGGCACTGACAGGACTCGCGGAAGGCACGAAAGTAGTGGCCGGAGGGGGCGATGCCCAAATGGCTACGGTGGGGGCCGGGGCCATAGAAGACCGGCAAACGGTGGTGTCAGGGGGTTCCTTTTGGCAGCAGGAAGTGAACACGAAGAAGCCTTTCTACGATAAGGAAGGGAGAATCCGGGTGAACTGCCATGCCGTTCCCGACCTGTGGCAGATTGAAACAATCGCTTTCTTTCCGGGATTGGTCATGAGGTGGTTCAGGGATGCCTTCTGCCAAGAGGAAGTAAGGGAAGGAAAGAAAAGAGGACGCGACCCTTACGAACTATTAGAGGAGTCAGCAAAGGATGTGCCTGCCGGTTCAAACGGGATCATCCCGGTTTTCTCAGATATCATGAATTACTATTCCTGGAGACATGCGGCGCCTTCCTTCATCAACCTGACTCTCGATCCGAAGGTCACAGGGAAGAAGGAAATGTTTAAGTCGCTGCAGGAAAACGCAGCACTCATTACTCTCGGAAACTTGAAACTGATCGAAGAAGTGACGTCATTTTATCCTGAGGAAGTGATCTTCGTCGGAGGGGCTTCAAAGGGGAAATTGTGGAGTCAGACACTTGCAGATGTGTTGGGGATCAGCGTGAAGGTGCCGGTCGTCAAGGAATCCGCGGCTCTTGGAACAGCACTGTATGCAGGAGTGGGAGCAGGCATGTATGCAACCATTCAGGAAGCAGTGGAGAACGTCGTGAAGTGGGACCGGATACACGAACCGGACCATTCCAGCCACTCTGCCTATCTGGAAATCTATGAAAAGTGGAGAACGGTCTACGTACGGCAGCTGCAGCTGGCAGATGAAGAGGTGACAACCCATATGTGGAAAGCACCGGGATTTCAAGCACATTGAAAGGAGGTGAAGGGATGAAGAAAGTGAACGAGTCAGACTTTGAATACCGGTTTGGAGACAATGGACCTAAATATCTGACAAAAGGACCGAATGTCGATATCGGTGTTGTCGTACTAAAACCCGGTCAGGACTTCCCCAATCATTATCACACTACATGCGAAGAAATTTTTTATATCTTGGAGGGTGAAATTGATTTTTATATAAATGATGATCGTGTTCCGGCAAAACCGGGGGACATGATCCAATGCAGACCTCACGATTCCCACTATCTGATTAATACATCCAATCAAAACTTCAAGGCCGTCTTCGTCAAGTCACCCCATATCGGGGAAAACGATTCTGTCGTCATTGATAAACCTGAAATCAATTAAAGGAGTGTTGTTTATATGAGTTGGGGATTTCAAAACCGTTTAAATAAAATTCTGCCGAATAAGAGGGCCGTCATGCTGGCGATCGACCATGGCTATTTTCTCGGTCCTGTCCATGGACTTGAGAAACCGGGTGAAACCGTCAAGGATCTGCTGCCGTACACGGATTCCTTATACTTAACACGGGGCACACTTGCTGCATGTATCCCGGAAGATACTGAAAAACCAATGGTACTGAGGGTGTCAGGCGGCGCAACCGTTTTAAAAGATCTTTCCAATGAAACGATCGTGACATCCGTCAAGGAAGCAATCCGCCACAATGTCATTGGAGTGGGTGTATCGGTCTTCATCGGGTCGGAAAATGAAACAAAAACAGTCAACAACCTCGCCCAAACCGTGACAGATGCCCATGACTACGGTCTGCCTGTCCTCGGAATCACAGCTGTTGGAAAAGAACTCGAAAAGAGGGACGGAAGATACTTAGCCTTGGCGTCCCGGGTACTGGCAGAAATGGGGGCAGACATCGTCAAAACCTATTACTGCGAGGACTTTGAACAGGTGACAGGCAAATGTCCGGTCCCAATCGTCATAGCAGGCGGTCCGAAATTCGATACCATCAAAGAAGCACTGGACATTACCTATAATGCGATGGATCAGGGAGCCGCAGGCGTAGATATGGGACGGAACATCTGGCAGTCTCAACATCCGCTGGCGATGATGAAAGCCATACATGCAATCGTGCATGAGAAGTATTCTGTGAAGGAAGCTGTGGAGTTGTATGAGGATTGTGCTGAGGTGAAGACTTAGTTAAGGTGGGATCCCTTTTGTCCGGGTGGATGAGGGGGTTTTTTTGTTTTAGTAGGGTGAGTAGTATTCCTTGAGTAGGATGGGGACGGTTCTCGGTCTACTTTTTCCTTTATTCAAAAGAGATGATTTAATGCGCGGCAGGGTTTAGCGGGAAAAGTAGTGTTAGAACCGTCCCCGGTTAACCCCCGGTTAACCAATATTTTGAATTTTCCCTCTAATACAGGTACTATATTGGTAGTGAGAAAAATAGTAAAAAAGGAGGGAAACGCTATGGAACACACTCTAATCAAAGCAGACGATTACATAACCCTTTGGGGAATCATCGTAGTCTGGGCTTCAGCAAGCATTTACTTAGAACAGCGCTACAGCTGGGCAGCGAAGATATCTGGTGCGATTGTTGCGCTGATCGGGGCTATTATTCTATCAAATACCGGAATTATTCCTACGGCGTCGCCGGTTTATGATGCGGTCTGGACGTTTATCATTCCGCTCGCCATTCCGCTGCTGCTTTTTCATGTGAACTTTAAACGGATCTGGCAGGAAAGCGGACGGCTGCTGATTATTTTCTTAATCAGCTCGATCGGTACGGTTGCAGGGGTGATCATCAGTTTCTTTTTATTGATGGATCACATACCGGTTCTTGATAAGATTGGGGCCATGCTTAGTGCCTCTTATATCGGCGGCGGGGTCAACTTTGCAGCCATGGCAGCAAAATTTGAAGCCCCCGGTGAAATGGTTTCTTCCGCGGTGGTGGCAGATAATTTAATGATGGCCATTTATTTCATCGTTCTCATGATGATTCCGGCCATGAACTTTTTCAGAAAACGCTTTAGAGCACCGCACGTAGAAAAAGTGGAAAGCGGAGGAGTCAAAGAAGAAGGGAAGACACTCGCAGAAAGCTTCTGGGAGCGAAAGGATATTTCCCTGAAGGACATTGCGTTGTCTGTAGGGACTGCCTTCCTGCTCGTGGTGATTTCGTTTAAAATCGCAGCATTCCTGGACGGGGTGATTCCTTCCGGCGAAGGTACGTCTTTTGTTTTAAATCTGCTGAATGGATTGTTCGGGGACCAGTACTTAATGCTGACAACATTGACATTCCTGGCGCTTGCTCTGTTTCCGAAGTATTTTGAATCAATTAACGGAAGCCAGGAAATCGGTACGTTCCTCATTTACTTGTTCTTTGTGGTAATCGGCATTCCGGCATCAATCCCTCTCATCGTTCAAAATGCTCCGCTGCTGCTCGTGTTTGTATTCATTATTGTCGTTGTGAACATGGCGGTATCACTGACTGCAGGAAAGCTCTTGAAATATGACCTTGAGGAAATCCTCCTGGCCAGCAATGCCAATGTCGGCGGACCGACAACGGCTGCAGCCATGGCGATTGCAAAAGGGTGGAAGGATTTGATCGGCCCGATTCTTGTTGTAGGGACGTTGGGATATATTATTGGGAATTATGTGGGAACTACGCTTGGATTGTGGTTTTCCGGGTTTATGTAGATGGCAGGAAGGTTGTCGTTCTACTATAGTCTTTTTACAAAAAAGTAGGGTGAGAACCTTCGTCCCTGGTTACCCGCTCTTAGAGGAAAGGGGAAATTATGAAAGAAATCAGCTTGCTTCTATTTGATCTGGATGATACTTTGCTTAATAATTCTTCATGGTTTGATGATGGATTAACTCAATGCATAGCCAAACATCCACTCACCAAGAACGTAGATGCAGTATCGTTTCTGGAAATAGTAAAAAAGCCGCCAAGATATTTAATCGATAAATTGATTTCTGGAGAATACAATACAGTAGAATTCAAGAGAGCCAGATGGAAATATGCACTGGAACAATTCAATTTAACGGCTGAAATTGTGATAGTAGATCAATTGGATATGCTTTTTTATAAGACCAGTATGGATTGTATTACGGTTCATGAACCGGTATCAAGCTTACTAAACGATTTGAGTAAAGAGTATGAACTGGGAATTGTAACGAATGGTTTATACGACCCGCAGCAAAAGCTGATCAACATGGGATTGGGGGAACTTTTAAACAGTGACAAGGTATTTCATGCAGAACAATTAGGCTATAGAAAACCTGACCCTCGAATCTACGCTAAAGCTCTCGCTTACTTTAATAAAAAGCCGAGCGAGACATTATTCGTCGGTGATTCCTGGATACATGATGTAGTTGCTCCAATGCAAAATGGGATGGAAGCCATTTGGGTGAATCCTGGAAATGTATTACCGCCAACTTCGCATATGCCATATGCGATTGTTTCTGAGATAACTGGGATACGGGATATTTTGTTGAGTGAAAATTAAGCTGGATGGTAGTGTGGGCTGTTCCCGGTCTATTTTTAGCGTTATACAAAAAGTAGGATGAGAACCGTCCCGAGTTAACCCTCTTTATCACTATTAAGCGGAATAAGGGGGGGATTATTCTTAGGGGAAATGACTTGTAAACGGTTTAATAATAAGCGAGAAATTTTCGTTATTTAGGAGTGTAGTAAATGACTGCAACTAATAAACTTGAATTAATTATAGAGAAATCTCTAAGCCTGCCGGGAGTAAAGGTTTCCAGGGAAGATTTTTTAATGAACGTGTTCTCTAAGCGAAAAAATGAGACACAGCTAAAGGAGATAATAGAGAAGGGGCCATATGGTGCAGGGGTAACCAGGAAGGAAATCGATAACATCGCCAAGTCAATCATTCATAAAAGAACATTGACCAGTACATCCCTCTCATTTGGGGCCGGGCTGCCGGGAGGAATTGCCATGGCAGGGACGATCCCAGGGGACGTCATTCAATTCTACGGGATCGCCATGAGGCTCGCGCAGGAATTGGCCTATTTATATGGGCATCACGACTTATGGTTGGAGGAACACCTGGATACAGAGAAAGCACGGGATAAAATCATTGTTTTCTTAGGTGTCATGTTTGGAGTGGGAGGCTCCACTTCAGCCATTAAATTCCTGTCCTCAAGCTTGTCTAAGCAGGTATTGAAAAAGCTGCCTCAAAAAGCATTAACGAAAACTGTTTACTACCCGGTTATTAAGAAGATTGCCGGATATATAGGTGTAAAGCTTACCAAAGAGACATTTGCCAAGGGTATTTCTAAAGCAATCCCAGTTGTAGGGGGAGTAATCTCCGGCTCCATTACCTATACCACCATGAGACCTATGGGCAAAAGATTGGCCGTAACGTTATCAGAAACCCTAGTCATGACAGACGAGGAAGTTAAAGAAGAATTTTATGAGCTGCGTAAAGAATTTCCTGAGATTATTGATGTTGAGTTTGAAGAGGTGGAGGATATTGAAGTGTAGAGGATTAACGCAGGCAGAGTGGGGACGGTTCCCACTCTGCTTTCCATCTGTTCTTGGGAAGATTGCTAACCATGAAAGGTAGGGTAGAGGGGGGGATGTTCCCGCTCTACTTTTCTCGTTATACAAAAAAGTAGGATGAGAACCGTCCCCGGTTAACGCCAAGGTGGGCAGTAAGTAACCGGGCTCTTTGTGTACGGTAGAGAAAAGGAAAAAATACGTGCTTCTTTTAAAAACAAAAGAAGCACGTCTTTTTTATGCCATTAAAATTGTGCTATCTATATGATGCTTTGAAAGACTACTGCAGAATCTGTCGTAATTTGTATATTAAAAATAGTGTGAAAATTATAAATAAACTGTTTACATATAACGTCATATGACGTATTATAATTATCAATATGATGTCACATAACATCATAAAATATCGGAGGTGCTTTTCATGACACAATCATTATCTCAATCAGCAACCAAAAACAATGGAAAGGAGGGAATGAAACAAGAGCATGTAAATCAAATTCAAAACGCAATCAGCGCAATTGAGAAGAAAAATATTCAAAATGTATTTTTCGTCGCTTGCGGCGGTTCAATGGCATCCTTATCGTTTGGTGACTACTTCGTCACGAAAGACACTGGAAAACCAAGTTTCGTTTATACTTCTAACGAATTTGTCCATTCTCAACCTAAAGGGTTAAATGAAAACAGTCTGGTTATCTTGCGTTCTCACTCTGGAACAACACCGGAAACAGTCAAAGCAGCTACATATGCCAGAAATATAGGTGCTATCACTGTTGCCATCTCTATGGATACAGAATCCCCGCTTTGCAAAGAAGCAGAACACGTCCTTCACTACAATTACAAAGATGGATCAAATGCCATTGATGGAGAAATCGGTATTTATTACACATTTATTTTCAAATTGTTAAAAACCCTTACAGGGGACGAAAAGTATGAGCGAGGAATTGATCAGTTAAGCAATCTTCAAGGATTAATCGAAGCGAATCAGAAAAAGCATAAAGAGGCGGCTTTTGAATTCGGGAAGCGGAATAAGAGAGAGAAAACCATTTATACAATGGCAAGCGGCGCGTATATCCATCATGCATACTCATTCACCAGCTGCCTGCTGATGGAAATGTTATGGATCAATTCAAATGCCATCCATTCAGGTGAATACTTCCACGGGCCGTTTGAAATCACGGATTATGATGTTCCATTCCTGCTGATTGTCGGTGAGGGCCCAAGTAAGCCTTTAGATCAGCGTGCGCTGGATTTCGTCACAAAATACAGTGAGAAAGTAGAAGTGGTAGACGTCAGCAAATTCGATTACAGCGGTGTGGATGATGATTTGAAAGAGTATTTTGGTCCAGCCCTGGCAGGCCCTGTCATGCGCCTGTATGCAGATGGTTTGGCAGAACATACAGGTCACCCGCTGTCTGTTAGAAGATACATGTGGAAAATGGAGTATTAATTGTCATTTACTTGGTGTAAAATCTATTAAAAAAATAACGGTATGGATGAGGGGATTATATTGAAAAAAATGTTCAGCTTTCTTCTGGTAGGCTTTACCGCTGCCAGTCTTCTGGCAGGTTGTAACTCATCTGACTCAAGTTCCGCATCTAAAGAAGGGGAGGTCGTTATTGATTTCTTTCACCGTTGGCCAAATGAGCCCAGAAAATCATTCTATGATGAGAAAATCAAAGAGTTTGAAGAATCGCATCCAGGTGTCACCATTAATGTCGATTCTGTTTTAAATGACTCTTATAAAGAAAAGGTAAGAGTTTTAGTATCGAATGATGGCCTGCCTGATATTTTCTCTTCATGGTCAGACTCTTTTGCAGAAAATCTAGTCAGCTCTGGCAGGATAAAAGAACTAGATGGTATTATTAGTGAAGATCAAGAATGGAGCGGTAATATTCTTGAATCCCAGTATCAAGGGTTTACATTCGATGATAAAACATATGGTATTCCTTTCACTGTAGATGGAAAAGCCTTCTTCTACAACAAAGAAATCTTTGAAAAAAATAATATTGAGGTTCCAAAGACTTATGATGAGATGCTTAAAGCATTGGATCAATTAAAGTCGGCTGGCTATGAAACTCCTCTTGTCGAAGGGTTAACAAACGCCTGGGCTATTTCCCACTATATGGGGACGATCTTTGACCGCGTAGTGGATCCTGAAGTCCGTGAGGCAGATTATAAACTGGAAAGTGCTTCCCCTTATACAGATGAAGGATATATTAAAGGGTTGGAAATGTTCCAAGAGCTGACGGGTTATATGGGAGAAATCTCTACTGCCATTGATCACGAAGCAGCACGAAATATGTTTGCCGCTGGAGAGGTACCGGTTCTTTATATGCAATTTGCTGAAGTAGGATTGGTTCAAGAGATTGGGGATGTTGAAATCGGTTTCTTCAACTTTCCGGAAGTAACGGATGGAGAAGGACGGGCGGATTCCCTGACGGGGGCCCCTGAAGGCTGGATGCTCAGCAAAGATGCTCCTGAAGAAGCGGTAGAATTCCTGAAATTCTTAACTTCTGAAGAAACAGCCCAGGAATTCACGAAAGCAGACGGCCAATTAAATGCAGTGAAAAATGGCGTCACGGAAGAGAATACGAGTCCTACCAGCTATGAAGCGTATCAAATTGTGTTGGATGCATCCAATACAGCACCATGGTTTGATAATGCGGTAGATATTTCGATTGCGGATATCTTCATGCGAGGCGGTCAGGAACTGGCAACGAAACAAAAAACACCAAAAGATATCATGAAAGAGGTTCAAACTGAAGCAGCGAAAATGAGTGAGTAAAAAGGAGGGCCCTGACATTCGGGTGTCGGGGCTTTCTCATTATCGTGAAAGTGGGTGACACACGTGAATGCTAAAAAACTGTCTATTACGCCAATTTTATTCCTTCTGCCAACCGTCCTATTTTTAGGTATTTTCATTTACATACCACTCATTCAAAACTTTTATAACAGCTTTTTTGATTTCAATGTGTTTTCAGATTCAAAAGAGTTTGTGGGTTTAAGTAATATTAAGGAATTGTTCCGCGATGAAGTGATTGGTACCGCATTCTTGAACAATTTGAAATATGGTGCGATATCGGTGATCTTTCAAATATTCTTTGCCTTGATACTGGCAAGTATTTTGGAAGATAAATTGTTTCGGAGAGTCGCTCCAGCACTGAGGGTCATTTATTTCATTCCTGTCATGATCTCCATTTCGGTCATCGCTCTGTTGTTTGGTTTTGTATATAATCCTCAGATCGGTTTGTTAAACAGCTTCCTGGAGTTAATCGGACTCGGTGATCTGGCTAAACCCTGGCTTGGAAACTCGACGACCGCCATCTACAGTGTCATTGCCATGTCACAATGGCAGAGTATCGGCTTAATCACGATGCTGTTCATTGTCGCTATTCAAAAAATCCCTGCTGAATTGTATGAAGCCTCCCACATAGATGGTGCCGGGAAAATCCGTCAGTTCTTTCATATTACACTTCCTCAAGTAAAGGAAACCATGTTTGTCAATCTGCTGATTACAGTCACTGGTTCCATCCTGGTCTTTAATGAACCCTATATTTTAACCAATGGCGGACCTGGTAACAGTTCGATGACACTTGCCGTCCATATGTATCAAAATGGATTCTTTAAGGACAATATGGGGTATGCTTCTTCAATCGCTACATTGATGTTTTTGTTGTCGGCGATCTTTGCATTAGTCCAGATCAAAGTGTCTAAAACAGGGAAGGAGGATTAAAGATGAAACTAGAAAATCTTGCAACTGAAAAAACAGTTTTACCTGCTGCCCAAAGAAGCTATATGCCGCTCAAAACACGTATTTCCAGAAACATCGTTTTTCTTGGATTATTGATTTTCGCTTTGATGATCCTATATCCGCTTTTTTGGATGTTTATCTCTTCTTTTAAAAGTTATCAGGAAATTTATACAAATGTTTGGGCCCTTCCGAGTGAATGGCACGTTGAAAATTACGCATTGGCCTGGGAAAAAGGAATTCAAAACTACTTCCTGAATAGTGCTTATGTTACTGGTTTCTCAATCCTCCTTACGGTGATGTCAGGTACGATGGCTGCCTTTGTCCTGGCCCGGTACCGGAATCGCTGGATTGATGCGGCTCTTCTATTCATCATTGGCGGTTTGATGATGAATCCAGAGGTTGCTCTCATTCCTTTGTTTGAGATTCTAACATTCTTTAACTTAATTGATACGAGATGGGCATTAATTTTAACGTATGTGGCTTACCGGCTTCCTCTTACGATTATCCTCATCCGCGCTTTTTTCATTACTGTTCCAAAAGAACTATCAGAATCTGCTTTGATTGATGGATGCAGCGAGTTTGGGATCTATTGGAGGATTTACTTGCCTTTGTCCATCCCGATCGTCATTACTTCCGTCATTATAAACGCCTTCTATGCATGGAATGAATTTTTATTTGCGACGGTTTTTATCAATTCCAGTGAATTGAAAACGATCCCATCCGGTTTGATGGTATTCAGGGATGCTTTAAGAACCGATTGGGGTGTCTTATTATCTGGAATGGTGATTGCATCAGTACCGATGGTTATATTGTTGATTGTGCTGCAAAAATACTTAGTGCGAGGCTTATCAGAAGGCTCGGTGAAAGGATAAAAACCTATGAAACTGATTACAATTGGTGACAATGTTGTAGACTGCTATTTGGATCGTAACGAATATTTTCCGGGCGGGAATTGTGTGAATGTCGCTGTAAATGCAAAACGCAATGGCGCAAGCACGGTTGCTTATATTGGTATTTTTGCTACGGATGGACCTGCTGATCATATCAAGGCAGCACTGCAGGAAGAAGGAATAGACTTCCGATTCTCACGGGAGGCCATAGGCATTACCGGCCAGCCGAAAGTGGCGCTTACAGAAGAGAACGACAGGGTATTTGTCGGCGGGCCTAAAGACACTGTCCAACATCGCTTTAAAATCCAGCTTATTCCGGAAGAAGTGGACTACCTTAAACAATTCGACCTGTGCCATGTAAGCTGTTATTCTTCCATGGAAAGTGAACTGGTTAAGATTTCGAAAGAGATTAAGATATCGTACGATTTCTCAAATCGAAAAGATCTGGACTATATCTCATCCATTGCCCCGTATATATCTTATGCTTTCTTCTCGGCTGCAGAATTATCACCAACAGAACTGGATGAATTTATTGAAAGCCTTGCCCCGTTTGACTTTGAAATAATCGGGTTGACAAGGGGAGGGGAGCCTGCGGTATTTGTTCATAATCAAACCATCTACACACAAACATTACGCAGCATAGAAGTGGTCGATACCATGGGGGCAGGTGACAGCTTGATTGCCGGCTTTCTAACCGAATATGTGAAGAGTAATGACATCGAAATGGCGATTGAAAAAGGCACAGTCTCAGCTGAAAACACATGTCAGGTATATGGAGGATTTGGCTACCCTGCAAAAATGTAATTCATTTTATTTCAACCGTGGTTCATGTATAATTATTGTAAAATTGAGATATTGAGGCGTTGACAATGGAAAAAGACAATCTGCAGCATTATTTATATGAAGAAATCATGACTGGCCTTAAACAATATATTGATAACAATGGATTAAAAGAAGGAGATAAGATCCCTACTGAAAAAGAGCTGGGGGATTTGTTTAATGCCAGCCGGATATCCATCAGACGTGCCATCAAGGAATTAGTGGGTGAAGGTACGCTGAAAATTGTCAGAGGTAAAGGAACATTTGTAAGCGCTCAGCGAAAAGAAATTCATTTGTTGGATTTGCAAGGTTTTTCAGAAGGACTGACAACCGATAATGATACCATCACGAAAGATATCATTTCCATCCGGAAAGTGAATAGAAACGAGGATTTAGACAGGGTTTTTGGAAAGCGATACGATGAATATATTGAACTGGTAAGAAAAGTGTATCGCAATGACCAGGAGTTAAGCCTGGACTTTGCCTATTTGCCCACAAACCTTTATCCTGGCATCGAAGAAAAAATCACTCCTGAAAGTTCAACCTTCGCCATCATCCATGGGGATTATGGAGTAAAGTTTAAAAAAGTTAAAAAGAACTTGGAGTTTGTTCATCCTGATGAAGAACTGCTAAAACACTTAAAGGTGAATAGCTTAAATTTGCTCGTGTCGGTTGATAAAGTGATCT
Organism: Bacillus sp. BKU_1; assembly: GCA_051294195.1. GTDB lineage: Bacteria > Bacillota > Bacilli > Bacillales > Bacillaceae_B > Rossellomorea. The sequence goes on from CP193985.1 coordinate 2,650,204, forward strand.
TCGGGGAAAATGATGCTCCTGTCCATTACTCCAAATACTATTTAATTGCGGAACGGGTAAAATTGAGTTTGGAACATATTATAGACCAAAATGAATGAAAGAGGTGAAGGGAATGTATAAAGCAGTTATTTTTGATTTTGACGGACTTATTTTAGATACGGAAACCCTTCATATGGAAATATTTCAAGAAATGTTTCATGACCATGGTATTGAGTTTCCTTATGCCGATTGGATGGAACATATCGGTACAAAAAGCACATTCACTATCTTTGATCTATTAGAAAGGGAACTTGCCTCGGTGAAGGTAGACCGTGAGCTGTTGAAAACCCAAAACCAGCAGAAATTTTCAGAACGGGTACGTATGCTCGAGGCACGGCCGGGGGTCCTTGAATACTTGAAGGACGCTAAAGCCGAAGGGCTAAGGATTGGCATGGCATCAAGCTCGAACAGAAAGTGGGTCACGGAACATTTAACGAACCTTGATCTGATTGATTATTTTGAAACAATCAAAACGGCAGATGACGTAGAATTTGTTAAGCCCGATCCTGCTTTATATAAGCTTGCAGCAGAAGAGTTGAATGTATCGCCTTCAGAGTGCATCGCCTTTGAAGATTCTGCAAATGGGGCATCGGCTGCTGTGGAGGCCGGTTTAACATGTATCATTGTCCCTAATCAAACGACCCGGGAACTTGAATTTCCAACTGTGAAACACAGGTTAAACTCCATGAGTGACGTATCGTTCTATCAATTGCTGGAAGAAATGAATATCCATTTTGGTAAGAGTTAACTTATTTATGGAAAGCTGATGGATCTGCTCTTTTTTGATGGGGTAGAGAGGGGGGTTCTCATGCTTTTGAAGTATAAGGCAGAGTGGGAACAGTGCCCGCTCTGCTTTTTATCTTTTCTGGGAGAAATTGCTCACCATGAAAAGGCAGGACAGAGCGGGGGCGATTTCCCCTCTGCTTTTTCGGCAGGATGAGAACCGTCCCCAATCAACAAAATAAGAAAGGTTGATACCATGTACATAGAATTTATTGCGACAACATTAGAAGATGCTTTATTAATTGAACAATCCGGGGCAGATCGGATTGAGCTGGTATCTGCTTTAACAGAGGGCGGTGTAACACCAAGTCACTCCTTAATTGAAGCAGCAGTTAACCGTGTAAGCATTCCGGTCAATGTGATGGTAAGACCGCATAGTCAATCATTTTGTTACTCTTATGACGACATTTTAATAATGAAAAATGATATAAACATCATCCGTTCATTAGGTGCAAATGGTGTAGTACTGGGAGTGCTGAATGAGAATCATGAAGTCAACCAGCACATGCTTGAAGAGTTATTGACCGAATGCAGCGGGTTGGAAGTTACATTTCATCGGGCAATTGATTCTACAAACAATCCCGTTCAGACGGCAAAAACATTGGCTCAATACAAAGAAATCACAACGATTTTAACTTCTGGCGGAAATGGTGAACTTTCCAGTCGCCTGCAGACCATACAGGAAATGAAAACAGTATGTGAACATATTTCGATCTTGGTTGGAAGTGGATTAAACGCAACCAATATTTGTTCTGTTCATTCAGCCGTCAATACAGGCTATTATCATTTTGGGACAGCTGTGCGAAAAAATCATAGTCCGATTGAAGGAATTGATCTGGAAAAAGCGAAGGAAATTGTTCAACTTTTAAAAGGTTGATAAGCATAGAATGTGAAAAGAGGCATAAGTAGAGAAGAGCGGGTTGCGGGGTTTCACCCCCGGTACGGGAAACTTTAGCGTATGGGGGGCTGGACCTAAGTGCCCGCAAAAAGAAGAAACACTATTTACTGTTTTTTTATTTTGATCATGAATCCTATCTTCAATTGATTCAGGACTCAATAGATATGGGAAGGAAACATCCATCACGGTTTTAAAAAGAAAAAATACATGATTAGGAAGGATGAATGATCCTTTTGATGAAAATCCTTGTGACTGGTGGTACAGGTGTTTTAGGTGGCAGTTTTGCAGCGTTGGCAAATGAAAACGGGTATGAAGTAGTGCTTGCTTCGAGAAACAAGCCGATTTCATCTCAATCTGAGTGGACGTACCTTAATCTGGAAACAGGGGAAGGGTTAAGCGATGCACTTTCTGGTGTTGAGGTGGTATTTCATGCTGCTACCAGCCCGGCAAAAAACACTGAGAAAGTGGATATCCTGGGCACGTCCCTCCTTTTGGAAGAATGTAAAAAAAGGGGTGTCAAGCACTTCGTCTATCCATCTATTGTGGGGATAGACGACATACCAATGAAATACTACAGGGCTAAACGGTCAGCAGAAGATATGATCATGAACAGTGGTATTTCCTATACGATCATGAGAGTAACACAGTTTCATAACCTACTAGACAAATTAATAAGTATCTTAGTCAAGTTCCCAATTTGTGTACTACCATCCAACCTGAAGTTTCAAACTGTTGATGTCGAGGAGGTGTCTGAAAAGTTTATTCAAATTGTAAGAAAAGGACCTTCAGGGAGAGTAGATGATTTCGGGGGACCAGAGATATTAACGTTAAAGGAAATGTATCTGACCTGGAAAGGGCAAAATCAAAAAAACCGCATTTTAATTCCACTTCCCTATTTTCCAGGGAAGACATTCAAGTCATTTCAAGAAGGAAAAAATACAAATCCTCTTTCTGCAACAGCGGTGAATACCTGGGAATCTTGGATGAAAACGAAAAAATAGCCGCAATTCAAGTGAAGAATCAGGGAATGGCCCCCAGTACACTAAAGTATGAACGTACTGGAGGTCTGGCCCCGCTATTTGAAAATACATAATGAAAAAGTGGCTTTGCGGGAGGCATTAAGTGCTCTGTTATCCGCACTTGGTGGCTCAAAAGTATGCAATAGCGGTTCTTTCCTAATGCGATACTCAATGGTTGCAAAAATTATTTCGGAAGTGAGATAGCGTATGTCATTAGCAAATGATTTTAATGTGTATAAGGATGAAATTGAATTGATTCGAGCCCAGAACCTTGTGGAATGTGATTTATACTCCATTGTTGCCTGTATCATCAGAGAAAGAAAACAATGTAATCACATTTCTTTAAGAGATGTTTCTGTGCGCAGGAAAACAGATTTTTCTAAGCAGTATAGAGGGGAATCTGGTTTTCCAGACTTCGTGATTCGGACAAGAGAAAAAAGTAATGATGCAGATATTCTTGGGGCGGTTGAGGTTAAATATCTGGATGAGGATTTAGATTCTGAAATTCATTTAGCACAGTTAATCGGTCATCTTGATTTCTACAAAAGAGTTCTCTACACGAATGGACTCAACTGGCGGTACTATGTCACAGATGAGTATCAAGAGAGCAAAGTTCTGTGGGATGCGGAGCTTGGAGAAATCCAACATGGAAAAATCGTTTGGTATAAAGACGATAGATGGGTAGAATTATTGAGGAAATTAGACGGGATTAAGTGGATTAAGAAAGAGTAGCTTAGTGAATTCGAATTTATATATAGATGTTTTTTATAATAAATCAGATTAATAATGAAAAGATACTGAAAAGCGAAACTAAAAAAGCTTTTTCAAGTGATTCGTCTTTTTTATGGTACCAAGAAACTTCCGACTCTCTAGAGTTCCCCTTCTCTAGTCACTCTTTGGTAATCTCATATGTTTCTCCCCGGGATAGAGTGGATTAAATCCTGCCCCCTAGTACTAAAGTAATAACGTACTGGCCTCCAAGTCCCGCCTTTCAGGTCAGTCGGATCTCCATTTAACTGAGTATATGAAAGAAGCCCAACCATGCATGGTGAAAAGCATCGTGGGGCTTTTTGTTAATCAAGAAGAAATTAGATCTATAAATCCTTTTGGATAATTAACAAAAGGGACTTTCTTAAGCAATCCGGGTGATAACTAGCGAAGGATTATAATAAAGGAAAGCAGGGACACTGGAAAATACTAATTTAACAGCGACCGTATCGCCTTCGTTCAAATCGGCCTGTATTGTTTTATCCATCTGTTCAATCCCGCTTGAATTAAAATCCAGTCTGCCTCTGGTTTCTTCCATTCCATTAATGGTTAAAGAAATCCATGCGACTAGAATTATGCCGGGATTTGCTTTTTGGAGACCGAAACTTACTTTTATAGTATAAATTCCTGAGCTTTCCACCCTTATTTCGTTATTATCCAAGTCAGGCGTTGTTCCAGAGAAAGGACCGATTTTCTCAAAGTTCATTCTTTGTCCTAACTCTATCTGTAAAGGAACGGTGCTTCCATATAGTGATCCATAAGCAAGGGCCAAACCTGATCCCGGAACACCTTCCGGCCCCTGCTCTCCAGAAGGTCCCTGTTCTCCGGTCTGGCCTTGCTGGCCTGGTATGCCAGGAGGTCCTTGAGCACCAATAATAGCAGTTCCCAATAGTTCATCTGACACAAGACGGTGGGTGGTTACTAGTTGTCCGGCTTCATTCTTTCCCCATATACTGATTTCTATGTTATCTGGGAAGGTTCCATTAGGAGTGAAGTCAAATTGAAAAGCATTGAAATCAGCAAAATAATCTTTTGATACTACTTCATTTGGGGATAGAAAGACGCGTTCTAGCACATATAACGTCCTGCTTCCATTTAAATAATACCCCTGGATCAAAACGGAAGCGGTATTACCAGCATCCTTATTAACCAAATGAATGGTTACTTGTCGGCTTGGTCTGTTATTATTTCCAGACCGATTAGTAATTGGCCCGGTTGAAAAGATGGTCATTTATTGAGCCTCCTTTATGTGGATGAAAGTTATGGCTGATCAGTAAGGTTCATCCCTCAAAGATCATACAGTAATCTGTATTTTTTACTAAAGTATTTTAAAGGATAAACAGCGGGACAACTATGAAATTCTGGTAACTACTAGAGAAGAAAATCTATATGCAAGCGGACTTGGTGATGTCTCAATTGCTTGAACTGAAACAGCATCATTCTCCTCTAACTCTATTAGTATGGACTTTGATATCGGAGTAATCTCATTTTCTAGAATGAGTGCATCCATCCTTCCCCTGGAATCCTCTTCATTATTAATGAATATACCAAAGGTTCCTGTGGCTGTTCCCGATCCATAACCCAGGTAAAAAGCCAGTTCTATTAAATAAACTCCCGGACTGAATACTATTATTTCATTATTTGCCAGGATAGGCATGACCCCAAGTGCTGGTCCAGTGGTATTAAAGTTGAGTCGCTCTCCAGCAGAGATAGGTAAATAATCAGTAGTATCCAAATAAAGTGAACCATAAGCAAGGGCTCCGCTTGTTCCGGGAACTCCTTGGGGCCCGGTGTCTCCCTGAGGTCCCTGATCCCCTTGAGGTCCTTGTTCTCCTTGAGGCCCCTGAGGTCCCTGGGGTCCAACTTCTGATCCTAAAAGCTCCTCTGACAAAATTCGGTGAGCTGCCACTAACTGTCCAGCGGCATTTTTGCCCCAGACAGAAATTTCTGTATCATCAGCGGCTGGCCCGCCTGTAGTGAAAATAAATTGAAAGCCATCAACGTTCGCAAAATACTCTTTCTTTAGGACCTGATTGGGTGCCAACGAAAAAAGTTCTGACACATACAATGTTCTTGTTCCGTTAAAATAATATCCTTGAACTAATACAGTGGAAGGATTGGATGCACTCTCATTGACCAACCGCACTGTTACCTGCTGAGTAGGTCTGGAGCCGCCGGCCGGACGGTTTTCAATAGGTCCTGTTGATAAGACGGTCATTCTTATCCTCCTTTTCGCTGATTCTATCTACTATGGAGTAGAAAGATTAGCAGTCATTTGCTGTATTTTATGCATTGATTCATAGAGGTGCTTGGACATCCAGCTATTATTTTGGTTCACTTGGGTCATTACGGTTTTCATTTAGTTGAGTTGATGTGCAGGATGGGGACGGTTCTCTTACTTCCAAAAAACATGAACCGTCCCGTTTGTTTCATGTTGGGACTACGATGGGGATATGGTTTTCTGGTTTAATTTTGTGGGGATGGGAAGGTTCCCGCTCTAGTTTTTTATTTAGAGAAGCAGGATGAGAACCGTCCCCATGCTTCCAACTGATTAGTCCTGGAAGCAGCATAGCATAGAGAGCTGATCGTAGTGCTTTCGGAAGTACTTTGGTACGATAAAAAGAGAAATGGTCAAAATAAAAGAAAAGAGGAGCATGAAGAATACTTATGTTCATTGTTGTAATGCTCATTATACTGCTGCTTTACGGCGGCCTAGTCTACTATATCGGTTGGCGGGGGCTTCGTTGGCTGCGCCCGGAGTCATCAAGCAGACGCTTCAAGATTCTTTATAGCGTGATCGTCATAATGGCAGCCAGTTCATTTATCGTCGGGCGTATGACAGGACTCACTTTCATCAACATCATCGGAGCCTATTGGATGGCGTGCTTTTACTTGCTCCTGCTGCTGGTCCCGCTTGCCCATCTAACGGTTATCCTCCTGCGGCTCACCCGGCTGCCGCGGCATGGGACGCAGAAGTGGGCTGGTTTCATTACTCTCGGTCTTCTGATCTTCTTTATGGGTTATGGCAGTTATAACGCCTACAGCCCAGTGGTCCGCGACTATAAAATCAAGATAGATAAAGGCTCTTCTTCAATTAAAAATCTACATATTGTGATGGCAGCGGATATGCATTTTGGCCTGCTGTCAGGAAAAGATCATGCGGAGCGTTTTGTAAAAAAAGCCAATGCCCTTAATCCGGATATCGTGCTCCTGCCTGGCGATCTTTTCGATGATGATGTGCAGCCATTCCTCGACCAGAACATTGATGGGGTATTATCAGAGCTGAAAGCACCACTCGGGGTTTATGCCTCACTTGGCAACCATGACCGTCATGAGGGCACAATGAAGGAATTAATCGAAGCGTTGGAGCACGGTGGAATCACCGTCATGTATGACGAGACAGCAGACGTCCAAGGACAATTCACATTGATCGGCCGCAAAGACCGAATCGACGATGGACGGTTGCCGTTGGATTCACTGATGGATGGAGTGGATGATAAAAAACCAACCATCTTAATGGATCATCAGCCATATGAACTTGACACCGCCCGGCAGGAAGGCATCGACTTGATGGTGTCCGGCCATACCCATCGCGGGCAGATCTTTCCAGGAAGCCTGTTCACGAATGCCATATACGAAAATGATTGGGGACATCTGCAAAAGGAACAAATGCACTCCATCGTCACATCCGGATTCGGCTTTTGGGGACCGCCGATACGGATTGGGACGCGGTCTGAAATTGTCAGTATTCAGGTGGAGTTTCAATAGGGATATACTAAAAGGGCTTAGAGGAATGATCCTCTAAGCCCTTTTAGTATATTGCAGCATGTGGACGGTTCTCTTGCTTCAAAATACAATAACGTCACGTACTTTTTTCTGGATTGATGTAAGTTGTGGGGCGGGGAGGGCTCCCGCTCTAGTTTTTTATTCAAAGAAGCAGGATGAGAACCGTCCCCAGTGAACGATTAAATTTCATCGTCACGTTTGGGATATTTAGTAGAGTGGGAAGAGAGTATAAGATTAATATAATATTATTATGTAAACAAATGTATCGAAGTTGTCTCTTACACCAAACCAGAATTGTATTTTTCGTTTTCCCTCCAATTAATACTATGTAACAAACCCTCTAAAGTGGTAAGCTAGTAATTCAGTATCAGATAACAGGAGGTCAACCCATGAATATAGATAACAACGATATATTGATTCGTTTACGATATGCTTTGGATATAAAAAATACAGAGATGGTGGAGATTTTCAAGCTTGGGGGCATGGATTTGTCTAAAGAGGAAGTGATGAAGGTTCTGACCAAATCAGTGGATGAGGATGATCAGCCGGAAAATCATATACCTTGTGATGATGAAATGTTCGAGTCTTTCTTAAATGGCTTCATTACATTTAAAAGAGGCAAACAGGAGCCTAAGCCAGGACAGCCGGAACGGCCGGCAATCACGTATGAACACGTAAATAATCTTCTCCTCAAGAAAGTGAAAATTGCGCTCTCTTTGACAAGTGAAGATATGATCGACATCCTGGAAGATGCGGGTGTAAAGGTCACCAAAGGCGAAATGAGTGCCATTTTACGGAGGGAAGGCCATAAGAATTACCAAATTTGCGGTGACCGATATGCCAGGAATTTCTTAAAAGGATTAACGATCAGATACAGGGGATAAATCATGAATCATACTTTTTCAGGTGAGACAATACATCTTGATATTAAATACAAAAATCGAAAATCCATCGGTATTTATCTTGATCATTATGGAAATGTCGAGGTGCATGCCCCGAAAGGCACGCCTGACGCGTCTATCATTCAAGTGGTAGAGGATAAATGGGATGTGATTCTGAGGAATTCGAAAGAAAGGAAGGACCGTCTGAATGGACCCCAGGAAAAGTTCTATGTTCAGGGTGAGCAGTTTCTGTATTTAGGTAAGGTCTTTCCTATAGAAGTCCATCATGATTCATCCAACCCGCAGGATCATGTCCAGTTTGATGAAACGACAATCCATGTCTATGTCAAACAGCTGGAGGATGAACGAATCAAACAAGCTTTGAAACGTTTTTATTATCAACAGTGTAAAGCGTTAGTAGAGAAGAGTATTTCTTCACACCAGCATTATTTTAAAACAAAGCCGCATTCCATCCGAATTACAGACAGCACCAAAACATGGGGAACCTGTGATGCGAAAAGGCAGCTGACATTCAACTGGAAGTTGGCCATGGCTCCCCGGGAAGTGATCGATTATGTAGTCGTCCATGAAATGTGCCACATGGTGCATCTCAATCATGACCGTTCCTTCTGGAGACTTGTTGGAAAAATCGTGCCGGATTATAAAGAAAAAGAAAACTGGCTGGCTGCATCCAGTTGGAAGATGACGGTGTAGCAGGATGGGAGAGCAGTGTAATCGTGTTAGACGGGAGCTTTGCTGAGGGAGCGGGTGAGGATAGGAAAGCCGCGGGGACAGATACCCTGTTTTTTTCCATGCTGATAAAAGACTGGAGTACCTGTCCCTCTGGTTTTCTTCTGGTTTGATGTAAGTTGTGGGATGATCTTAGAAAAAATTACTCACCGTGAATAAGAGGGTAGAGCGGGGGCCGTTCCCGTTCTACTTTTTTCGTTATACCAAAAAGTAGGGTGAGAACCGTCCCCGGTTAACTCCAACTCAAGCAACCCGGGTGACGACAAGGGACGGACTAGAATAGGTGACACCAGATGGTATAACTACCCCTTTGACAGTAATGGCGTCATTTTCGTTTAGATTTACTTGAATTATTCTAGCTATTTGGGATATTTCCAGTATGTCCCCGCTTACGGTCATTGTACCTCGTAAATCTTCTGAATCATTAATGAAAATTCCAAACGTTGACTCATTCGGTGAATCTCCGTTCTGGGTGATAAAACTTACCTCAATGGTATACACCCCTGAACTGCCTACTTTAATCTCATCGTTATCTAAATCAAGTGTGACTCCGGATGATGGCCCGGGAGAATTGAAATTAAGCCTGCCGCCAGAGCTTATCGGTGTGTAACCACCAAATCCATACATAGAGCCGTATACAAGTACACCGCCTGGAGGTCCTTGTTCTCCCTGAGGACCTTGCTCTCCAGTAAGCCCTTGTTCTCCCATAGGACCCTGTTCACCTTGTGGACCTTGTTCTCCTTGTGGTCCTATGTCAGATCCCAGCAGCTCGTCAGATACAAGCCGATGGGCTGTTACTAACTGTCCTGAAGAATTTTTTCCCCAAACGGAGACTTCTGTATTTTCTTCTGCTTCGCCACCGGTAGTGAAGATAAATTCAAAACCATTAAAATTCGCATAATAATTTCGGGTGACTACCTGCTGGGGGGAAAGTGATATAGACTCCAGCACATACAACGTCCGGCTTCCGTTCAGGTAATATCCCTGGATTAAAACCGTCGATGGATTATCTGGATCTTGATTTACAAACCTTACCGTCGCTTGCTGAGTGGGCCTGGTGCCGCCAGCTGGCCTGTTTTCGATTGGTCCGGTTGATAATATTGCCATTGCATTTCACCTCCTTTTTTAAAAAAATTTAGTCGTGAATGCAGCGGGATTGGTGAGGGCTTGGTCAAACATCTTCTTTCACTCGAGCCTAGGCTATCCGTGTGACAGTAAGGGAAGGATAGATATAAAACGCTTCCTCTGCAGATTGGACTACTTGAACCGAAATGGCATCTCCTTCATTTAAAGAAAGTTGTATTGTGTTAGCGGAATTGCCAACCTCGGTATCATCACTGAGCAGGTTTCCATAAGAAATTCTACTAAATGTTACTTCTGTGTTATTGACATATACGCTGAATGTTGAAAATCCTGAACCTTCATTTGTGATATTTAAGCTAAAAGAAATCAAATATACCCCTTTGCTTCCTACAACGATTTCATTATTCACCGTATCCGCAGCCACTCCTAAAGCTGGGCCCGCCTCTTCAAAATTCAGTCTGCTTCCAACAATTACAGGTAATGAGGAAATTGATCCAAAAAGAGAGCCATAGGCAAGTGCCATTAATCCTTCAGCCCCCAAAAGCTCGCTGGAAACCAGCCGATGGGACGCTGTGATTTGCCCTGATGCATTTTTTCCCCACACAGAAATCTCAGTTTCATCTTCTGCCGGTCCGTTCGTAGTAAAAATAAATTGAAAGCCGTTAAAGTTGGCGGAATAGGTTCTGGTCACCGACTGATTGGGACTTAAAGTAAAAGATTCCAGGACATATAATGTTCTCGTCTCGTTCAGGTAGTAACCTTGAACCAAAACTGTAGAAGCATTAACTGCACTATTGTTTACATATCTTACAGTCAAATTCTGGGTTTGTCTGGTACCGCCAGAAGGACTGTTTTCGATTGGCCCGGTTGATAAGATGGGCATTACAGTATTCCTCCTTTTAGAATAAATCCAATATTATTTTATGCAGGATGCATTGGATGGCTTGGACAAGTATCACCCCCTTTTGCTGGATCGCTATCCAAGCACCCAGCGTGACCACCTATTTGAGTAAAACGCCTTGAAAAGATGACCAAACCAGACAAAGACCGGGGACATGTACCCTGTTTGTCCTTCTGGGTTTTTTTCTGGTTTGAAGTAAGTTGCGGGCTGATCTTAGAAAAAATTACTCACCGTGAATAAGAGGGGAGAGCGGGGGCAGTTACCGTTCTACTTTTTCGTTATACAAAAAAGTAGGGTGAGAACCGTCCCCGTTTAACTACCCGTTTAACTAACACATCCCAACACCTCCATTTTTATCATCTCAGATCTATTAAGGGTATAATGTTGGCAACGAGAATAAAGGAGCGGAGGTGATCCCTTGTCTAAGTCGGTTTGTGTGATTGGTGCGGGTGTTGGCGGATTGACGGCGGCTGCCTATTTGGCGAAGGAAGGATATAAGGTGACGGTCCTTGAGAAGGCGACAACCGTTGGTGGTTCATCAGGGTGGTATGTTCGGAAGGGCCGCAAGTTTCCAACAGGTGCAACGATTGCGTTTGGTTTAGAGGAAAAGGGCTTGTTGAGGACCTTGTTGAACGAGCTGAATATCGACCTGCCTGCAGAGGAACTGCTTCATCCCATGGATGTCATGTTGCCGGAAGGGAAGGTTTCGATCGTGAAAAGTCCAGCGTTATGGGAAAACGAACTGAAGGAAGCGTTTCATCCGAGAAGCGCGGATGTGTTGAGGTTCTGGGAGGCTCTTCAAGGGATAAGTGATGATGTCCTGGCTGTGACAGAAAACAGAGTTTCGCTGCCCCTCAGAAAAATATACGACTTGGGAAGCTTGCCTGGTCATGCTGTAAAGCACCCACGATCGATGGCCCGTTTGGCACGATATGCGCTGTATACAGTGGAAGACCTCATGAGGAACTATCATCTTGATTCGTATAAGCCGCTGCGTCAATTACTGAACGCCCAGCTTCTTGATGCGGTGCAGACGGATGTCAGGGAGGCGGCCTTGCTTCCATCCAGTCTGGCTCTGACGATATACCGAAGGGGCAGTTTTTTTATAGAAAACGGTATGGGCCAGCTGGGAAAATCACTGGCACATCGTCTTAAAGATCTCGGCGGCGAGATTGTGAAAGTGTCGCCCCTTGAAAGCCTCGTGTATGAAGAAAGACGGAAACAGTGGAATGTGGCCAGTCGTAAATGTACGTCTACCTTCGACTTTGTGATCAACAATTCAGGCATCTCCTTCGGGGAGGGCACGAGCTATGAGAACGAAGACGAGTTTTCCTGGGGAGCCTTCCGGATCGATGCCATTTTGCGTGAAGAAGGGTTGAGCGAATCGTTAAAGGAAAGGACATTCCCTTTCGCTTATCAAATCGTTCCGAGTCTGGATTCTCCTTCTCTCAGAGCAAACACCCATGGACCCGTTTATGTCACCTTCAATCATGCTATTGACCGAAAAGGTGAACGGGTTGAAGGGGAAGTGATGATGACAGTCTCGCTTCACACTGAATTAGAGGGCTGGTCGGAATATACAGAGGATGAGTACAAGCGGATCAAGGAGAGGGTGACAGAAGAGATTCTCGCAGAAATCGGGAGGATCATCCCTGTAAAAGAGAACCTGCTGTTCGCGGAAGCGGGCACTCCCCTGACCTATGAGCGCTATATCGGAAAAAGGGCCGTCGGAGGCTTTCCGCTCACCGTCCGCAATGCCATCACCAAGCCGAAAAGCGTCCGGTCCCCACTGCCACAGCTTTATATTGCGGGCGAACAGGTCTTTCCGGGGCCGGGGACGTTGTCTTCGGCTCTCAGCGGCTATTATGCGGCGAGGAGTATTATGAGGGATGATAAGTGAGGTAGGTAGAGTGGGGACGGTTCTCACTCTACTTTTCATTTTTTAAAGTACACATCCTACATTTCCTTCCTGGTTCGGCAGGATTCACGTAAAAAGTAGGACGAGAACCGTCCCCACTCTTCCAAGAAAGTAGGATGAGAACCGTCCCCATTCTTCCCCTGATGCGATTCAACAGACACTCGTGAATCTGTGCTTTATAATGGAATTATCAAGAAATGTTGGGGGGTTGAATGTGAGTATATTTAAATCGTTTAAGAATCTATTTAGTGGGACAACCGCTGAAAAAGAACGCTCGAATAATGGAGTAAAGGGTAAGCATCAAGCTTTTGTTAAAAACATCATGGTTCCTCGATTTAACAAAGGAAAAATGGAAAAGATCGCTGCCACTTCATCTGAATCGTGGGACGAATTCTTCAAAACAGATAAAACAAACCCTAAGTTGATTGGTTTCGAAAAGAGGTCGAGAAGAAAATTCCGTCATGTCTATCATTCTGATGAAATCATGATCGCTGAAGCGGCCAAAAGTATTGAAATCGTGTCGAAGGAAAGGACGAAAGTGATTTCACTAAAGGACACAAAGCTAGAAAAAATGAGTATTGCGGCGGCTGGTGATAAAGGAATCATCTTCAATACCAAAGAATCGGTTGCTTTTCTAGATTTTCATAGTAATACATATCTATTATTTGATTTCACTTGGCAGCCTTTCAATTTCGCGATGGGGAAAGATTTCTGGCTGGCGGGAACAAGGGAAACGTATGACGGACCAGGTGAATTATATTGTTTTGGATATGATGGGAATCTTAAATGGGGAGTTTCCTTTAAAGAAAAAATGCAGACTATGTTCGGGGAAATTGCCTTTATGCCATATTTGCTGGATGTTTCTGCTGATTCTTCGGATATCTTAGTTGGAAGCATGGATCGATTGTACCGGTTTGATGTAACCGGAAACCTTGAAGCAAGGATTGCCATTTCGGAATTAAAGGAACACGAACTTCAAGAAAAGTACAACGAATTACAGCGCTCGTTGTCGGAGCAGCCTAAGACTGAAGAGGAAGCGATCAGTGTATATGCAAAGCAGCTGGCAAACCAATTTATCATGGGGTTTGAGCGAATGACATTCAACTCTCCTTATGCCGGTTTTGCCCATGACCCTGATACAGATACATTATTCATCCTGGAAGAAAAGGGGAGGATCTCTGCCTGGAGTGACAAGGGCGAGCTCATTTGGGTTAATTCTTTTAAAAATGAAGGTAGATTTATTAAATGGATGGATGAAAAATTAATTGTTTCATTTACATCAGGTGAAACATTTTGGTTAAACAGAGAAGGAAAGTTCATCTATGGGGCAAAACTTCCTAAACAAGCTTCAACTATTTCTCTGATTCCAGATCAAAACAAGTATTTAGTCGTTTCGGAAGATAATCGTTTATATGAATTAGAAAAGAATACGGGGAATTTGATCACTGGTTCTGAGGGGCATCCGGGAATGGAATTGTTTCAAGTATCAGGTCATCATGTATTTTTCGATGGACCAACTAATTCACAAGGATATTTCTGGCTGGCACCTGAAAACCACCAGTGGGAACATTTTGAAGCGAAAGACCTTCTAAATGCCGAAATGGATGTAACCAGGGATGCTGCGCTGGAAATCACTGAAACGAATAAGTTTAAAAAGATGTGGTCTTTGGAAAGTGAAGATGATTGGTTTGGGAGCAGGGAAGTGGATTTAAAAAATGAACGAATTTACTTAGTAGAGAAGGGGCCGGAGAAGACGTTTGAAGAAAGAAGTAATATGACCGATAGGCAGAGAGAGAAAGACAGGTTAAGTCATTACTTATCATGCTATGATAAAGAAGGCAATCGTCAATGGAGAAATCACATGTATTCAACGATGTGGTCTTTGTATTTATCTCCTGATAAGGAATATCTCTTCACAAGTGCTCCTTCCGGAAGTGAAATTACCTATTTACCCGGTCATTTGTTTGTCTTTGATAAGGAAGGAAAGCAACTGAATAAATTTAAAGTGAATGCTCATGGTTTTGATCTCGAATTTGTTTCTGCTGATAAAGCGCTCATTAGATTCTCGTCTGAAAAAGGTGAGAAACGGGAAGATGGCGTATTAGTCCGCAATGAAAAAGGTACGTGGGAATTCTCCTATGTGGATAAGGACCAAGAGGAACAAAAGTCATTTGGAGCAGGGTTGTATGACGTTGTAACAAAGAGCTTCAAAATCACCAGAATAGATAAGAAGAAGTATCTATTGCACAACGATGTTAGTCGTAAAGAACTCAAGTTAACTGCTGCGATGTATGAGGCTGTTGAGACGAGTGATACCTTGTTAATTACTCGAAGCGGGACGAGATTGATTACGATATTCAATAAAGAATTAGAAAAGGTACTGGATATCAAGGAAACTGAGAATATAGTTTCCGTAATTCCTGGTGAATCGACTATTGCAGTGGCAACGAAAAATGAATTAAGGGGATACAATTTCAAAGGGGAACTTATCTGGCGGTATGCTTCCATCCCAAAAGGGAGCTGCACCAGTCTCGTTTGGATCGAGGATAAATCTCTATTTGTTTGGGTCGTTTCCAGTAATGTAGAGAAGATTGTAGCTGCAATCAAAGAGGACGGGAAAGTATTGAAAAGCCATTCCTTCAAATCGAATGATTACCACCGTTCCATTATTGTCGATCATAAGAAATCTGAGTTTGCAGCACAAACGAATGATAGAATTGAGGTTTACGAATTATAAGGTTGAGGACATGGATCAAGCGACTCTCTCTAAGAAGGTGCACTCTTGAATCCCTCATCATGTTCTGCAAATGAAAGCAGCTCATCACGGATTTACCGTGAGAATTCCATTGAAAAGCAAGCAGGGTTACCATTTTGGGGATCTGCCTGCTGGCACGCTAACCATACACTGTGCCGGCGGGAAGGTCCTTTTTAACTATCAGCCAATCAATTTTTTGGTAGGGTGATTTGGTTATAATCATTTATCATTCCCTTTTCCTCCCAGTAATATGCTAATCTAGTACCAGTACATACCAAACATTAGAAGGTGAACACATGCTGAATCTTACACACTATCAATCTTTATTTGACGAAGATAATACGGAGATCAGGTGCCGCAGGGTGCTTGATGAGGTAGCTCCTCTTGTAAAAGGGGTATTTGAACGATTCATTGAATCACAGGAAATCCCCTTGGGCGAAGAGCTGCATATTAAACACTACGATATGACGTTATCGACTACTTATCATGACTCCAGGAATCCAACCTATGCCGAAAAGAAAATGAATTCGGATACGGGACGAAAGTACTTTGTGGGTCTATATCTGAAATCAGGGGAGAAGGAATACAATCTTCTGACATTGGAATTGAATGGGTTCAACCGATCCGTTTTGATCCATACAGAAGTCAAATTCATTCCTTTCTGGTCCTGGGTCAGGGCTTCTGTCATCGGAAGAGTGCTGTCCGCCATTCCCAGCGGCTATTCAATCTTCACTGGTTGGATGGAAAAGACGAAGCTGCCGAGAAATGAACTGGAAGGGTTTGTGAAAAGCTGCATCAAGCCAAGGAAGCGGCCTGCGTTCCAGATCGGGAAGGAGATCCCCCTTGACGGGCAGATGAATGAGGAAGAACTGATTGGTCATTTGCAGGATGTATGGGATGGATTAAGCGGATTCAGGCAGCTTCTCGAAGATGAAATGAGAACGGGTCGGAGGGCACTGACAGTGTTAAAGCAATTATCTTCCATCCGCGATATCGAAGAAACCCGATTGCTGGGTCGTCAATACTCAGTAGATATTTCTTCTGCAGAAAAAGTGAAATCCCAGGAAATGAGGCAATCGTTTCAAATTTATGATGGAGACCAGATGATCACCAAAGGGCATATTGATTATTTGGATTATCATGATAAGAACTCCCCATTCCAGACGATTGTCGTCAGGGTGGCCGGGGGCAACCAGATTTTTACCAATGTGCGTGAAGTTCTGTCTTCGGGGACGAAAGAATGGTGGATCAAGAAGCTATTTGCCACTCAAAGTATGGATAATCAGGAAATCAAGGCTGAAGCCATGCGCTTGCTTGAGGACCATGGAATCAATGTGGAGGATACCTCCTATTTAGTTGGCACATACGATAATGAAACAGAAGCGTTCATTGAAGGGGCGCATCAGGTCAAGAAGAATTTCATCGACGCAGCCCTGCTGTTTGCCCATGCCAGGAATGCAGTCGAACTGCCTGCTGATCTTGATGGGGAAGAAGTCGGGTTGGGAGATGGGGAAGTTTCCGAAGAGTTGGAAAAGCTTGAACCAAACTTCCGGTTCGGGGAAATACAGGATATGATCGAGAACAGCCAATTCACTTTTTCCAAGGCGATCGTGCGTGATCTCCACCTGAATCTGACAGCGTTGGATGACAAGCATTTCGTGGTCTTGAGCGGGATTTCGGGGACCGGAAAGACTCAGATCTGCCGCCTGTATGCCAATGCTGTCTATGGACTGGATTACGAAAGTGATAATCCGTATTTCAGCATCATACCGGTACGCCCGGATTGGACCGATGCCAGCGCCTTGTTCGGCTATTACAGTTCCTTTGAGCAGCGGTATGTGAAAACGGAGTTCCTGAAGGTGATATTGAATGCGTTGAAGGAACGTGAAAAGCCCCATTTCATCCTGCTTGATGAAATGAACCTGGCACGTGTGGAATATTATTTGAGTGATTATCTGAGCGCGGTGGAATCAAGGAAGGAAATCCCGCTTCATAATGATGAACAGGTGAAGGATGTACCTCAAAAACTGACGATCCCGCCTAACATCTATATTCTCGGGACCATCAATGTGGATGAGACCACCCATTCCATATCGGATAAGGTGCTGGACCGTGCCTTTGTCATGACGCTGTCAGAAGTCGACTTCACTGCCTTCTGGAATAGGGCCGACCCGGATGTAAAGGATGTCCTGGCGAGGGAATTCGACTTGCTTAAGGAGCTTCATGCCGCATTGGCAGGCTATGACCTGCACTTTGGTTACCGGACAATGGGGGAGATGCTGCAGAAGCTATATGCGAATCATCAGCTCGGAACAGATCATGCGATGGATGCCATGGAATCTTTGGACCGGGTGATCGCTGAAAAAGTGCTCACCAAGATACGGGGAGATGAACGGATATCCGATATGCTCGGGGAGCTGGAGCGATGGTTATCCGGAAACTTGGAAGGAAGCCGCGTCTCCCTGTATCATGTGAAAAGGATGCAGAAGGAGCTGGAGTATTATGGTGCCACTCAGTTCTGGAGATGAATTATTGGAGATCTGGCTGCCTGACGGGGGATGGAAGCCATTCTTCGAAGCTTTTTTGACTGAGGCTGCAGAATATAAGCTCCGTTATGAAGCGGAAGGAATCGACTTGAGAATACAGGGAATGCCGCTGCCTTTCCATCCTGATGGCGATTTTCTCTCTGCCGTCTTCCTGGCCCCTTTCCAAAGCGGGCGCCTTGAAGTCAGCTTGAATGGCCGGGATTATGAAACATTCATCTATCCTGATTCCCGCAAGCTGACGGAACAGCAGTTTGATTTGATGATTGAGGAGATTTTAGAGGTGAGCAATACATGTTTTCAATTGACCGGATTGGAGAGAGAAGTCAGTGCATCAGGGAGGAGCCGGGGAGCTTCCTGGACGCAGTGGATGTATATCGAGAGGTCCTTCAGGCAGCTCCGAAGAATCTTCACCCGTATAGAGCAGCAGCCATTCAGCAGCCTTATCAAGCTTCCCATCAGTCAAAGAAGGGAGCAGGTGCAGCGCGTCGAACCGAAGACCATCCACTGGCTTGATAAAAAAGGATATGGGGAACAAGTACCCCTCCATGTTGAAACGGAGAAAACATTTGAGACGATGGATATGTATGAAAATCGGGTACTGAAAAAACAGCTGACCGACTTATCTGTGCTTCTACGCTCCTATATGGAGGTCGAAAGGACGGAGGTGGCCGGGACGGCAGCAAACTACCACGCCATCCTCAGGAATTGGTTGAACGCTTCTTTCCTAAAGGAGGTTTCAGTGCACCGGGGCGCGTATGCCATCACACAGAAATTCAGGAAGCAGCCGGTGTATCGCCAGTGGTACCAATGGTTCGAGCAGCTCTATCGGCATGACAGGGAAGGAATCGGATTTGATTATCCCATTGCCTTGAAGGATACGTTCACATTATATGAGATGTGGTGCTTCATGAAAATAGTGGGGGTATTGAGGGAACTGGACTTGGTTGTGGATACCCGGGAATTATACGGGACCACAGAAAGCGGACTCTTTCTGGACCTGGCCGAGAACAAGGAAAGCAGGATTGAACTCCGAGGCGGAATGTCTCTTTACTTTCAACGAAACTATCAATATAACTCTGGGAAATTCCATACTTTCACCCAAAGGATGATCCCGGATATCGTCCTCGAGTACGAGGATGAGATCATCATATTCGACCCTAAATACAGGGTGCCGGGCAATCTGGGAACTGCGCTTGGTGAAATGCACAAGTACCGGGACGGGATCCTGCATAGGGAGACGGGCGAAAGAGCCGTAAGGGAAGTGTTCATTTTGACACCAACACATGCAGAATCCGCTGAATCAATGAGGTATTTCCAAGCAGCCTTTCATGACAGATATAAAATGGGGGCCATACCCATGGTGCCTGGAGATGAATGCCGCCAACTTAGGGAGAGGCTGTTGAAGATGATGCAGGGAATGGTGCATGTATAAGGCAGAGTGGGACGGTTCCCGCTCAGGTAGAGTGGGGACGGTTCTCACTCTACTTTTCATTTTTTAAAGTACATATCCTACATTTCCTTCCTGGGTCGGCAGGATTCACGTAAAAAGTAGGATGAGAACCGTCCCCAGTTATCCACAACCGTTTTTTCAAAAAATCAAGGTCGAAGTACCCAAACTTTCTGAATTTTGCTAAAATAGTAGATACCTAGAACAGAAGGCGAATGGTGCCCTGATGAGTATAGTGAAAGATTTCCTGCTGCAGTTTACTTTAATGGTGATCCCGATCTTCAGTTACTTTACGTTTATCCTGGAGAAGGTGAAAGAGGACCGGCCGATCAAGATGTTCATGACCTTATTATGGGGGGTGTCCATTCTCTTGTGCATGTCCTTTCCCGTGGAGTATGGGGGAGGGGCGCGCCTTGATATCCGGTTTATCCCTCTGTTGTTCGGGACGTTATACCTCGGAGTTTGGCCAGGAGTGTTTCTGTCTGCCCTGATTATTCTATACCGTCTTACCTTCGGAATCAGTATAGGGGTCGTGACCACTGTCGGTGTGCTTCTCATCATGCTCCCTGTCATTATTTACGTTCAGCGATTATTTTTGCGTATGAACAGAGAACGAAGGATCATCATGGCAATGGGATTATCGGTTCTGTACTGTCTGTGCGGCATGTTGGTGTTTGCGGGAATGAATGGATTCTCCATCCCCGTGTTGAAAGTTCAGGGAATACATCTGCTTTTCACGCTTGCTGTCACGGGGTTCTGTACCGTGTTGATCGAGAAAGTTCATGAAATCCACCAGCTCAGGCTGGAAGTCCAGGACACGGAGAGATTCAGGGTGATCAGTGAACTCACCGGTGTGTTTGCCCATGAAATCCGCAATCCCATGCAGGTAAGCAGGGGCTTTCTGCAGCTCCTTGACGAACCTGATCTTCCTTATCGCCAGAAAGAATACATCAAGCTCTCGATAGAAGAATTAGACCGCGCGAATGAAATCATCCACGATTTTCTCGCTTTAGGCAAGCCCTCCAACAGTACATATGGAACCATCAATGTCAGTGAACAGTTAAAACGTACAGCATCGCTGATTCAAACCTTCAGCGTGAACCAGCAGGTTGAATTTCAAACCGACATCCAGGATAACTGCTGGATGGAAGCAGATCCCCAAAAGCTGAATCAATCCCTGCTCAATTTCTTGAAAAATGCAGTGGAGTCCATGCCGGATGGCGGAACCGTGTCGCTGTCATGTTATCGAACCGTGGATGGACACATAAGGATCACCGTCAAGGACCAGGGAATCGGCATGAACCCGAAACAGGTCCAGCGCCTTGGATCCCCTTATTATTCCTTGAAGGAAAAGGGTACCGGACTCGGGATGATGGTCAGCTATCAAATCATTCGGTCATTTGATGGGAAGATCAGAGTGGAAAGTGAGGAAGGGGTTGGGACGGAGTTTGTGATTGAGTTTCCGGGTGTTGAACCATAAAAAACGGCGGTGACCTTTTGTTGGTCAACGCCGTTTTTCTTTTTCGAAAGCAAAGTGACTGTTTATTTGCTTCCTAAGCATGAATCGTCCAAAAGATGTTTGCTCATAAAATAAACAATTTTAGTGCCGGTAAACTGCATGTGAAAAACCTATGTTACCAAGGGTTGCACACCTCTTATTAACATAGGTTTTTTATTATAATTTTTAGAAAATTCAGCATTCACCATTGACAATTGAATGCGGTTACATTTATACTCCAAAGTAACAAATTCATATTGTGAACTTAATGTTCACTATGTGAACAAGATGAGAAATTAACGAAAATGCAGGTGAAGAGTATGACAAAAACAACAGAAACCGTTCAGTCTGTAGAGAGAGCTATCGATTTATTATTCTGTTTCTCTTTAAATGAGCCCGAATTGTCGGTGAATGATTTTGTGAATAAAACTGGACTCAACCGGACGACGGTGTTTCGATTATTGACCTCGTTGAAGGAAAAAAACCTGATTGTTAAGGATGAAGACCGGGGCATTTATCGGTTGAGCCTGACCTTTGTAGGATTCAGTCAGATTGTATCCGAGAATCTTGATATAAGGAAAGAAGCATTGCCTGAACTAAAGAAGTTGTCCTTGCTTACGAAAGAGACAGTGAGTTTGAATGTTTTACAATCCAACCGGCGTGTCTGTGTTGAAAAAGCCGATGGAAGTGAAGACATTAGACAGTTTGTGAGATTAGGGTACCCTTATCCATTGGTTAAAGGCGCCTCAGGAAAAGTGCTTTTAGCACATTGTGAAGAGACTGTAATTGATGAGGTGCTGGATGAATGGGAAGAGATGAATACCGGAGCATTTGATCGTTCCACTGTCAAAGAAGAGCTGGAAGAGATTAGGGATTCCGGTTACTGCCTGAGTAAAAATGACCGTGTATTGGGAGCTTATTCAATCTCTACTCCTATTTTTAATATACAGAGGGAACTCATTGGCGGATTGTCTATTTCGGGGCTGGCAATGAGGCTTACTGAGGAAAAGGAACATGAATTTATTTCGAAGGCAATCCAAGGAGCGAGGGAGATCTCGAGAAAGATGGGATATTTACCATAAAGTTGGAGGGATATCTATGAAACAGACATTAATAGAGAAAATCATTTCTTCCCATTCAGAAGGTCCGGTGTCGCAAGGTGATATAGCGGTTGTGGAGGTAGATGCTGTCATGGCATCGGATACGACAGCACCTTTGACGATAAAAGCATTTAAGGAAATGGGCGGGGAGAAGGTATGGAATTCAGAAAAGGTTGTATTGGTCATTGACCATGCATCGCCGGCTCCGAACGAAAGGATCGCGAATCTTCACACTATGATGAGGGATTTTGCAAAAGAACAGAATGTAAAACTGTATGACGTAGGCGACGGAATCTGCCATCAGTTAATGGTGGAGAACCAGCATGTGAAACCGGGGGATCTGGTCTTAGGGGCAGATTCACATACATGTACATATGGAGCGCTTGGTGCATTTGCTACGGGAGTGGGATCAACTGATTTAGCAGGGGTTTTACTGACTGGAAAGACATGGGTGAAAGTTCCCGAGACCATCAGGATCGAACTGAAAGGATCTCTTCAGGCGGGGGTAACCGCGAAAGATCTAATCCTCTACCTGGTTGGCACACTGGGGATAGAGGGCGCCACATATAAAGCGATTGAATACACAGGTGATGCGGTTGAATCCATGACTCTTGCCAGCCGGATGACGATTGCGAATATGTCGATTGAAATGGGGGCAAAAGCAGGTTTTGTTCATACGAAAGGTCTTGATTTAGGCTATGACTTCGATCACCTTGAGCCTGATCCCGGGGCAAAATACGAGAGGGTGATGGAAGTTGATGTTTCCAAACTCGAACCTCAAGTCTCGATCCCGCATTCACCGGATGATGTGAAGCCTATATCGAAAGTGATAGACATACCGATTCAACAGGCGTTTTTAGGCAGCTGTACAAATGGAAGATTAGAAGATTTGCAGGAAGCAGCCCGCATTTTAAAGGGAAAAAAGGTTCACAGTGATGTAAGGATGTTGATCGCTCCAGCCTCCAAGCAAGTGTACTTGGAAGCGCTGAAGGATGGAACGGTGGAAATATTGACGGACGCGGGTTGTACATTCCTTACTTCCGGATGCGGACCGTGTGTAGGCACACATATGGGTGTTCCCGGCAAGGGTGAGGGTGTCATTTCTTCCAGCAACAGAAACTTTAGAGGACGAATGGGCAATCCGGAATCAAACGTGTATTTAGGTTCTCCGGCAGTAGTGGCTGCCACGGCTCTCTACGGGAAGATAACAGATCCCAGAATGCTGGAGAAAAGGGAGGTCTTCCAATGAATCTTAAAGGTGCTGCTCACGTATACGGCAATAATATCGACACTGACCGCATTATACCGGGAAAGTACACGAAAACATTAAACCTGCAAGATCTGGCAGATCATGTTCTTGAAGATTTAGACCCAGAATTTCGTGAAAGGATGGAAAAGGGAGACCTTGTTGTGGCAGAACATAATTTTGGCTGCGGCTCGTCCCGGGAACAGGCCCCTCTGGCTCTTAAAACAGCAGGTGTTTCCGTCGTCATAGCGAAATCGTTTGCGAGGATTTTCTTCCGGAATGCGATTAATGTCGGTCTTCCGGTTATTGAAATCCCTGATCATGATATTAAGCAGGGAGATGAAATTGTAGTGGAGCTCACGACCGGGGAAATTCATAATTTGACCCAAAATAAAGAGTACCAGGGAACACAGATGCCGCAGGTGATGATCGATATTTTGAATGATGGGGGCTTGACTTCATTTTTGAAAAAGCATGGAGACTATGTTGTCTCGAAATAACAATCAAACGAGGTGAGAAACAAAATGACAGATGGGAAAACGAAACGGGGTCCGCTGGATGGAATCAGGATTCTGGATTTGTCTACGATGATCGCTGCGCCATTTGGGGCGACACTACTCGGAGACTTCGGAGCAGAAGTAATAAAAGTAGAAATGCCTGGTAAAGGTGATTCCTTGAGGGATATGGGTCCCTTTCACGGAGAAGAGCCGCTTCGCTGGCCGGGTCTTGCCAGGAATAAGAAATCAATCACCCTTGATTTACATAAAGAAGAAGGGCAGCATGTTCTAAAAAAATTAGTAGAGAAGACAGATGTCGTGATTGAGAACTTCAGGCCGGGAACATTGGAAAAATGGAATGTTGGTTATGAAGCCTTAAAAGAAGTGAACCCTGATTTAATCATGATTCGGGTGACGGGATATGGTCAAACCGGCCCTTATTCGAGTAAAGCTGGATTTGGGACACCGGCAACAGCATTCAGCGGGTTTACCTATCTGCATGGTTACTCTGACAGACCGCCGATCAGTCCGTCCTTCTCGCTTCTCGATTATATAACCGGTATCTATGTGGCATTCGCAACGACTACTGCCCTATACCACCGTGACAGCTCTGACGAAGGTACAGGGCAGTACGTGGATATGGCTTTGTATGAGTCTGTTTTTAGAATGATGGAGTTTCTGGTTGCGGATTATGATCAAAATGGGATCATCAAGGAACGCTCTCCCGGTCTGAGCGGGCACTCCAGTCCGGCCGGGACATTCCAGACAAAGGACGGCCATTGGGTGGTATTGGTGACGAGTTCTGACCGTACATTCGAACGGCTTGCAAACGCGATGGATCGGGAAGATATGCTGACGGATGACCGTTTTTATACGAATTCTGTCAGGCTGAAGCATTTCGAACTAACGAATGGAATTGTAGCAGACTGGGTGAAAACAAAAACCAGATCTGAGCTTCAGGAGCACCTTGATGCCCACGGTGTTCCGGTTAGTCCAATTAACAGCATTGAAGATATTTTCAACGACCATCATTTTAAGGAAAGAGAAAATATCATTGAAGTGAATCATCCCCGCCTTGGAAAAGTCAAAATGCCGGGAATCGTCCCTAAGTTCTCGGAGACGCCGGGGTCGGTCAGGCAAGTTGCACCGGACCTTGGAGAGCACACCGATGAAGTATTAAAATCCCTCCTGGAACTGGATGAAACAGAGCTGCAGAAGTTAAAGGACAATAAAGTAATCTGATCCCCACTGAAAGAAAGGAGGAAAGTACTTTTGAATTCATTGAAGGAAATTACGGTAACTGAAGTGTGTCCCAGAGATGGTTTTCAAAGTATACCGGATATCATACCTGCAGAAGAGAAAGCTGAATATATCAATCGGATGATCGAGTGCGGATTTAAGCAAATTGAAGTGACATCGTTTGTTCACCCTAAAGCTGTTCCGCAGTTAAAAGATGCAAGCGAGGTCCTTCAACTTATTAATAGAAAGCCGGGCGTAAAACTGCGGGCGTTAATACCAAACCTTAAGGGACTTGAAAGGGCCATTGATTCGGGTGTAGATAAAGTAAAGCTTATGCTGTCGGCAACAGACTCTCACAGCAGGCATAATGCAAATGCCACTACTTTTGAAGCGATAAAAGGGTTCGAGCCTTTAGTTCAGCGGGCGGAAGACAGTCCAGTGCAGGTCGGCGGTTCCATTTCGGTTGCATTCGGCTGTCCGTATGAAGGGGACGTCCCGATTGAACGTCATATTGAGATTACGAAAAGATACGAGCAGCTGGGGGTCACCGATATCTCTTTAGCAGATACCACAGGGATGGCCAACCCAGTGAAATTGAAAAGAATCGTAGAGGTGCTTAGAGAAACGTTTCCTCATTTTCGGTTTTCACTGCATCTTCACAATACAAGAGGGATGGCGTTTGCGAATGCAGTAGCAGGTTATGAAGCGGGGATCGTCGACTTCGACAGTTCTGCTGCAGGTCTTGGCGGCTGTCCATACGCACCAAATGCAAGCGGGAACATTGCGACCGAAGACCTTGTTCACGGGTTTGAGGAGATGGGTATCAATACAGGGATCAATCTTGATAGAGTCATAGAAGTTGCCAAGCTCCTTCAACAGCGATTCCCTGTTCAATCGGACAGCTTTATCCTCAAAGCCGGCAAATGTTCGGATCTTCATATTGCACCAAACGGACAAGTAAAGATAGGCGATTAGAAAAGGAGTGTTAAAAGTGAACGTAGACTTACTTATTAAAAACGGAAGTGTTGTATTTCCCAGAATGGGTGTAAAGCAAGTTAATATAGGAGTTCTAAATGGCAAAATTACCGGGCTATATGAATCTCCGGATGAAGTCACTGCTTCCGAAGAAATTGATGCTTCCGGTCTCCATGTGTTCCCGGGTCTGGTGGATGCCCACGAACATATTGGAATCTATAACTCTACGGAAGAAGACTTTCTGGATACGAAGCAGCATGCAGTCGGCGGAGTGACAACCGTGGTCAATATGGACAGACAGCCGGTGAGTTATCTGGATTTTGTTCCTCAAGTAAAAGAAATCGGGGAGAAAAACAGTTATATCGATTTCACTTACAGTTTAGGAATCCTGACTGAACAGCATATTGATGAATTGGAAGAGACGGTTGAGAAGTGCGGGATCACTTCTTTTAAATTCTTCCGTAATTATGAAAAACAACTGAATGATAAGTTCAAAATTGATAATGGAATTGACTTATCCTCCTATGACCTGATGAGGCTGCTTGAAAAGTTCAAAACCATTTCTCCAAAACTATTACTTGCTGTACATTGTGAAAACATGGATATCAACCGGACATTAATTAAAAAGTATAAAGATGAAGGGGCTAATGACGGATTGAAAACCTGGTCTGCTACAAGCCCGGGATACGCTGAAGCAGAATCCCTCCTAAGCACTCTTTACCTGAATCAAGTAGTTGGAGGCAATGTCTATATTGTTCACCTTTCATCGGCTGCCAGTGTGGACGTATTGGAAAAAATGCCATGGCTTCATGAGAAAGGCGTAACCGTAGAAACCTGTCCGCATTACTTATGCTTAACTGAAGAGGACAGTCTGGATGCAAAAGTAGGTCCGCCTATTCACAGTCACCATGATCGTGAACGGCTATGGGAAGGCATTATAAACGGAACCATAAACTCAATCGGTACAGATCATGTCCCTAACTCACGGGAAAAGAAGTATGGGAAAGGAAACGGCGTATTCGATACATTGTACGGCTTTCCGAGTGCAGGCTGCTTACTTCCGGTCATGATCACTGAAGGACATCACAAAAGAGGATTGCCTCTTGAGAGAATCGCAGATATCACATCTTATCAAGTAGCGGAATCTTTCAACCTTGAAAGCAAAGGGAGAATAGAAGTAGGGGCTGACGCAGACTTTGCGATTGTGGATATTAACAAGAAAAAAACCATTACGCCGAATCAAATGTTTGCAGAGGGGGACTATTCCGTTTTTGAAGGAAAAGAAGCCGCCGGCTGGCCGGTCTATACGATCAGCCGAGGAGAAGTGATTGTAAGTGAAGGAGAACCTATCAAGGAATACGGCAGGGGTAAATTTGTCAGAAGATTCATTTAGTTTTCAACTAAAAAGGGGACAGGGGGACTTCATGTGAGTGCGATTCCATTCGGGATATGGTTTATGTGGATATTTAATATTGGTCTTTCAGTGTTGGCCATTGTGATAGCAGTTGTCCAAAATAAGAAGGAGGGAGGTAAGATCAAGTGGAAATAAATACAATCGTATTAATTGTCTACCTCCTTTTAACTTTTGGAATTGCCGGGTGGGGATATAAAGTAACTTCTACGTCTGCCGATTACTGGGTAGCCGGCCGGTCACTTGGTGTCATTGTCAGTGTGGGAACCTTCTTTGCCACATTAATCAGCTCCTGGTCTGTGTTGGGGGCTCCCGGTTACTTTTACAGTATTGGCTGGGCCGGATATTGGCAGTTCGGAGGAACGATCCTGACCTCCATCTTTGCAGCCGTATGGTTTGGAGCGAAAATAAGAAGTACAGGTTATGTAACGCTTCCGGACATATTAGCCGCCCGTTATTACAGTAATAAAGTAAGGGTGTTGGGGGCAGCCTTGATTCTAATTGCCAGTATGATTTTCCTTACCGTTCAAACATTGGGAGCAGGGGTCATCCTCAATCAGATCACCGGAATTGATAAGAATGTAGGGATCTTAATCGGCACGATTATTTTCTTGTTATTTACAGTGACAGGGGGAATGCACTCTGTTGCCTGGACCGATTTATTTCAAGGCATCCTGATATTTGTAGGAATCCTGGCAGCAGTTATTATCGGTCTCGTCAAGGTTGGGGGATTCGGAGAGATGCATCTTCAACTGGCTGCACAGGACCCTGAATTCCTTGATCCTTTTGCCGGCGGGAAAATGGGATTACTCATGATTATAAACTGGTTCGTCATCTGGGGAGTGGGTAATCTCGGGACTCCTCAATTTATGAGTCGGTTCTTATCCGCGAAAGACACGAAAGTCGTTCGCTTAAGCCAGGGGATCACCGCTTTAACCTTTGCTTTATTTTACTTCCTGATCGGTGCTCTGGGGGGCTTGGCAAAAATCTTCTATCCTGGAATCACAGATCCGGATACTGTAGGACCGACATTTGTGACAGGGATGCTGCCTCCAATCATCGGAGCATTGATTATGAGTGCATTGATGGCGGCTGCCATGTCTACTGCGAGCTCCGTACTCCTTGTCGCCTCCACAACATTTGTGAAAGACTTCTTTCAAGCTTTCAGTAAGAAAGAGGTAGCGGATAAGAAGCTTGTTATGTATTCACGGGTAGTAACCGTGTTTATCTCTATTGCTGCCTTGATCTTCGCTTTGATGGAAATTTCGACAATCTTCTGGCTGCAGCCTAATATGGTTGCAACCATGGGTGCCGCAATCGGGACGGCTTTGGTGGCTGCATTTGCATGGAAAAGAGCCAATAAAGAAGGTGCGCTGGCCAGTATTACCGCTGGAACGGCTGTAACTACTTTGTGGTTTGTCTTCAAACTTCAGGACGCTACCGGCTTCCACCCGGTAATCCCGGGAACATTGGCCGCCATTATATTCATGGTCGTTGTTAGTTTAGTAACCAAAGCTCCGCCGCAGCATGTAATTGATGAGTTCTTTAATAAAGATAAAAAAACTGAAGATGCCGATGAAAGTGCATCAAAGGTAGTATAATCATTTCAATCTAGGGGGAGATCCTTTTATGAGTAGAGTAAGACCTTGGGAAGATCTGTTAAGTGAAACAGACAAAGCAGTTGTGCAAAAAGGAGGGTATGGGAAGAGCAGAGGTCTTGGGAAAAAGCCTCTTATTATGGTCATCGATATTCAAAACAATTATGTAGGAAGTGATGCTCCCATACTTGAACAGATTGGTGAATGGCCTTCCGGCGGTGGTGAAGCAGGATGGCGTGCGATTGAAAACGTTGAGAAATTACTTACAAAAGGAAGAGAGCAGGGAATCCCTATTCTGTACACACGGAATGTTCAGAAGAATATCAGTTTTGACAGCTTCAGCAATAAAACCGACCGTGATCAATCAAAATATGTAGACGGTCATTTCGGTACACAAATAGTCGATCAAATTGCTCCAAAAGAGGGAGAATTGGTAATTGATAAGGCGTATGCCAGCGCATTTTACGCCACGCCGTTAGTCAGCTGGCTTGTAAAGCTGGGTGTAGATTCATTGCTTATTGTAGGGGGTTCTACTAGTGGATGTGTAAGGGCAACTGCCATAGATGCCGTTAGCAGGAACTTCAATGTAGCAATAGTTGAAGAATGTGTCTATGACCGAATTGAGCTGTCGCACAAAGCGAGTTTGTTTGATTTGTGGATGAAGTATACGGATGTAATTAATTTGGAGGAAACGTTTAAGTATTTGAGTGGGTTGAAGGATGAGGTAGCAGTGAAATAATAGGGGGTAAATGAAGTTGCCCATATACAAGACATCCACCAAGACTGCCAGGTGGATGTTTTGTAGTTAAGTAAACCTGATATGCTTTTCGAGTTCTCTCTGCACGGCGCCCACTTTATAATCCAGTTCCTTAGCAGGAACCGTTATAGTTAAATTCAGTTTATGTTCCAGGCTGTATAGTTTCCTCAAGGCATCGGGATAAACGGGAGGTAATGAATAGAAAACATCAAAATAATTAGAAGGAGCAAGCTTTTTACCAGTCAGGGGATGATACTTCCAGGTTAGCCATTCCAATACACCTGAAGGATTCAATCCTTCCGCCGGCTCATCTGAAAAATGAGGATCATTGAGTCCGATGGGTATTTTGTTCTGAATGGTAATTTCGTCTAACACCATCTTAAATTCACTATTATTTATGATGCGGAAACGAATAAATGTTTGTTGTCCATCTATGAGGTTTAATTTTATGGAATCAGATGTAGAGTCAAAGACTTTCTCATTATGGTCTATCTCGATACGTAGATTTTTTATCGCATCTTCAGCAATTGAAATGTAATCTTCCTTATTGAACTGTATGCCCAATACAGCCCGTAACTCTTTACTTATCATCAGATAGTCAACCAGGGTTTGATGGCCGATTACTTTTAATTTCCATCCAAAATTCTTTCTGTGTTCTTCTTCAATGGCTCTATAATTACCGGTTGGTTGATTCGTAACGAAGACAAATTCTTCGATGCCTTCCAAGTATAAATTATTTCTTTCCTCATCCACTTTCTTTGCGTCTTTCTTTAATTTTGACTTCCAATTCTCTTCTATACTGAACGCGAAAATGGTTTTATTATGGTAACTCAGGGCATCGGCTCCACCATCCCCTGTACCCGAAGTATCTATAATGTCCTTTACATGCTCTGCCAGCATTAAATAGACTCGGGCGAGATCTTGAAATCGATGCCAGTCCTTTAATGAGGCGAGCGTGTAGCTTACATACTCTTTGTTCAACATGCTGATCCTCCCTCAGTTCAATGAAGTTCTTGGTGCAATAAATCCAAACCATACCAAATAAAAGTTCAGATCCTATAATAAGATTAGGTAGAAAATATATCCTATAATTCCATTTATAAGTATAATGGTATCGGTGGTTGCAGTCTAATGATTTGTGAGTTTAAGAGGTTCGAGAATTAAATGGTATACATTTGCCGATAGTTGCTGCAATTAGGAAAGGGCATTTGCATTGTACTTTCTGAAAACGAGCTCTGTCATGAATAACGGTGCTTATCGAAGGTAAAGCATTAATTTCCTTGCATTAAGAAACTTGTAAATATGAAATGATATTTCCACCGACATATCGGTGCAGGAAAAGTCGCACCGGCAGATTCCTTTTCCTATAAAGTAAACATGAGAAAGGAGATGGGAAATGAATTGGATTGATAGGATGAATAGTGCCCTGGATTATATTGAAGATCATTTACAAGGGGAAATCGATTATAAAAAGATTGCAAAAGCAGCTCAGAGCTCAGAGTATCATTTTCCGAGGATGTTTTCTGCTATTTCCGGTATCACTCTATCTGAATACATACGAAGGAGACGCCTCACGCTTGCAGCATTTGATATTCAAAAAAGTGATATCCGGATCATCGACGCCGCTTTGAAATATGGCTATGAGTCGGCGGATTCTTTTTCCCGCGCATTTCAAAAGACACATGGAATCAAACCTTCCGAAGCACGAAAGCAAGGAGTACAGGTAAAAGCTTTTCCCAAAATTTCTTTCCATATTACAATAAAAGGGGATACCGAAATGGAGTATCGAATTGAGGAACTGGATTTTGATCTAAAAGTCATTGGAAAAGGTAAGGAAGTCAAAACGAGCAGAGCCTTTAAAACCATACCAAAACATTGGAGCAGCGCAAAAAAAGACGGGTTTATGCAGCAATTAATTGATATGTCCTGGGAAGAGCCTAAATGCACGCTTGAAAGTCTGTTAGGTGTCTGTGGAAAGGAAGCAGCCATCATGGATGAAGAATTTACATATTTTATGGGTGTCCGTTATGATGGGGAAGTTCCGGACGATATGGAAACGCTCGAAATCACTCACAGAACCTGGGCTGTCTTCCCGGGCATCACGAATGCATGGCAGCGCCTATACACCGAATGGGTCCCGACTTCCGGATATGAAACTTGCTGATGTTCCCTGCATCGAATGTTTTTACCCGCCAAAGCATAAGCCGAGAAACGAGCTTTGGGTGCCGGTGGTTGCTAAGTAAGTGGGTAGGGAGGGGGTAGGATGGGGACGGTTCTAGTTCAACTTTTCTTGTTATAAGAACCGTTCCTGCTTATTTTTAAGGCTGCTTTATGCAGGATAAAGCTTGAAGGGGGGTAAGAATATGGCTGGGGATACTCTTCCTGCTTGGTTTTGGGCCGTGTATTATTTCTTCTTTCTAACAACATTCGGGACCGCCGCATGGAGTGCTGGGAAGAAGAAATATAAATATCTGTCTGCTATAGCAATATTATTTACGTTTACCATACCGGCAGTGGGCTTGATGAACAGTATTGGCAAGTCAGACGAATGAATGAGTTTGAACATTTAATCAGTCAATTGCAGCAGGGGGTTGCATGGTCTTATTATACTGTAATCGGTTATGTGTTCTTGGCTGGGTGGTTGTTCTTCTTTGCGTTCAACAGAATGAAGAGATTGAGACGTGCCGGGGCGGTCGGTAGTTAGCATCAATGAATAGGTGGGACAGGTATCTCGGTTCATTTTGTTGATGGGATATGGGATTAGAGCGAAAGCCGGAGGGGCCGCTTTAGGTTAAAATTGATCAGGTATCTGTCCAGATGATTTTTGCGGAATTAGGTTCGTTTTTCAGCAAAAATGGATGAAAAGTCAGTAATTTTCATTATGGGGCAGAGGGACTCATGTTAAAAACACCGGTGATAAGGGATTTCCAGCTGGATGAACATTCGGCCATATTCTTCAACTTTCGTTTTCAATCCACTTTTCATCTTTTTCGTTCCACATTCTGAAAATACGATCCACTTTCAAGATTTCCGTGCAAGATTTTCATTTTTCATTCCACTTTCCTTTGTTTTCGTGCAACTTGTCGAATAATTTTTAGATGGTTGTTCCACTTCACAGCAAGCAAATGATCGGTTAACATGTGGAAAAGAGTTGAGGGGCAGGCACCATTATTTTGGGTTTAGTGTGAAAAGCAGGGGAGAGAGCCGTAACCAGTTTCGACATTTATTAATTTCCTGCTATTATCCCATCCCAATTGAGCCACTGTAGCCTCGCTCCCCGGTTCTACACTTGACAAAAAATGAACAATTCATTATCGTAATATAAAACCTAATACGATTCTCACATTCGTATAACTCCAATAATATGGTTTGGAGGTCTCTACCAGGAACCAAAAAATCCTGATTACGAAGAAGATACTTTTTCTTGTATTTTCTTCGTAATCAGGATTTTTTTATGAAAAATTGAGGAGGTTCACTAATGAAAATTGCTGATATGCCAAAAATTGAACTGCACTGCCATTTGGATGGGAGTGTTCGTCCTGAAACGATTATAGATATTGCCAAAAGGGATGGCATACGTATCCCGTCGTTGGATATAGAAGAGATGAAGGAAGAACTGATTGCTCCGTTAGACTGCAGATCATTGGATGAATACTTGGAGAAATTCTCGATTCCTAATGCCGTTACGCAGTCAAAGGGGAATTTAAAGAGGGTCACGTTTGAACTTTTTGAAGACGCTGCAAAAGAACAGGTAAAATATATGGAGGTCCGGTTCGCGCCTCTGCTTCATACACAACAAGGGCTCACAGTCGAAGAAATCATTGCCAGCGTGATCGAGGGGATGAACGAAGCAGAAGAACGATTCGATATTAAAGGGAATATCATTCTATCCTGCATGAGGACGATGGCTCCTGAACGTGCTTTTGAAGTTGTGGAAAAGGGGAAGGCCTTCCTTGGAAAAGGAGTGGTCGCGATTGACTTATGTGCATCTGAAGAGGAAGGATTCTGCGCTGAATTCATTGAACCCATCTCACTCGCGAGGGAATATGGCTACAGAGTCACGATCCACGCAGGTGAAACGGGATTCGGAAAAAATGTACTCGAGGCCGTTGAATGGCTCGGGGCTGAGAGAATAGGCCACGGGGTAGATATAAAAGACTGTGAAGAAGCCTATCAAGCTGTGAAGAGTAGACAGATTGTGCTGGAAATCTGCCCGACCAGCAATGTGCAGACCAAAGCTGTCACAAGGTTCGAGGATCATCCCTTATACAATTTCCACAGGGACGGAATCAAAATCACCATCAATACCGACAACAGGACGGTATCCGATACGACGATGGCAAAGGAATTTAATACAGTCTGGAATCAGTTTGAAATGAGTGATGAGGATTATAGGAAAATCTATATGAACAGCGTGGAAGCTTCTTTTGCAAGTGAGGAAGTTAAAGAAGAGTTGAAGAAGTATTTGTTGGAGTAGGAGCAAGGGGGAAAGCTAACCTGCTCAGTTTGATCGGTGCCTCCACCGGTACGGTCTTGCTAAATCGTATAGGAGCAAGCCGGATTATGGAAATATATCTGGGTGCAGTATCATCCTAAAATATGGTACTCTTGAAGATGACAATCCTATTTGTTACCGGTAGGGAGGCGCAGGCGTGAATATGAAAATAATACAGATTATTGAGAATCTGGCAGGTGGACTATTGTTGTCATGGGCCGTCTTTCAAGCCTTCTATTTCCCTGAATACGGGTATGAAACGGAACTTGGCTATTATGTGAATATCGCAGGTCCTGCGTTGTTTTGCTTGTGGCTGCTGACGTTGGCAATCAAACATGGGGTGAAAAAAGATTTTAAAAAGTTTAGCCTGTTTCTGCTACTAGCTATTTTCATCGCTTACGTTTCTGCACCTTTCGTGCTCTGACCGGACTGCAGGCTGAGTTTCACATGTTCTATTCATCCTTATTTCTCAATTCGACTTGGCTTTCACGATACAGATGCTTCATTTTACCCTTTGATGACCAATTAAACCTTACGTATAAAAGAAAGAAGGATATCAATGAAATCAATCTTATTAATCGGACAATCAAATATGGCAGGAAGAGGATTTATTGAGGATGTACCGCCAATTTATAATGAGCACATACAAATGCTGCGAAACGGCAGATGGCAAATGATGGCGGAGCCGATCAATGTTGATCGTCACGTATCTGGTGTGGGACCCGCAGCCTCTTTTGCCCATGCCTGGACAGAGGATCATCCAGGCGGGTCCATCGGGATCATTCCATGTGCCGAAGGAGGAAGTTCCATTGATGAATGGACAGTTGATGGACTTTTAACAAGACATGCGATTTCTCAAGCGAAACTTGCTGCGGAAACAAGTGAAATAGTGGGCATTCTTTGGCATCAAGGAGAAAGCGACAGTTACGGAGGTCGCTATAAGACATATGAAAATAAATTCCTTTCATTATTTAAACATTTGAGAGAAGAATTGAACACACCAGACATCCCTATTATGATCGGTGAGCTGGGACATTATCTTGGCGAGTCAGGATTTGGAAAAAGCGCTGTAGAATATCAACAAATAAACGATGTATTATCTAAAGTTGCCCATTCCGAAAGAAACTGCTATTTCGTTACCTCAAAAGGCTTGACTGCAAATCCGGATGGCATCCATATTGATGCTGGGTCCCAAAGGAAATTTGGATTGCGATACTATGAAGCTTTTTCCAAACAACAACATGTTTTAGATCCTTTAGACATAGAGCAGGGGTGGATTGAAAAGGCAGCTAAACGTGAATTAACGAAAAATGAACGTATATTCGTTCAAAGTACAAAATTTGCTTTGGGACAATTGAGTTTTGAGGAGTTTTCTATTAATATCTCAAAGATTAATGAAAGTAAGTAAACAAACAATTGGGCGCTTCTCTTGAATTAAGAGGCGCCTTTTTCATTTGATCCTTTATTGAGATTGGAAATAATATCCAAATATTGATGCCGGATTAGGCGTGATCCACGGTTTCTCTCCTAGAACGAAAACCTTAATATGATGGGGACAAAAGCGAGCATCAAGCATGCTTTTTTAGCAGCTTCATATATTCATAGTGTTAAAACCGAATTCAGCCAAACATCCCCTTAATCGATTTAATGACCTTTAATGCTTCCTTGTTTTTCTTCTCTATTTTAGTTTCGCCTTTAAGATGTGTCACTTTTTTAGAGGCGGGTTTCTTATTATTTTCGTCCTTGTCCATGTTTTCTCACTCCTGTTTGTTCGGTTACTATCCATCATATTCCGAAGGGGGGAAGAAGTGTACATAAAAATAAGCAGGGTGCATGAGTGCTTCC
The DNA here is from genome assembly GCA_051294195.1 of Bacillus sp. BKU_1. Lineage (GTDB taxonomy): Bacteria > Bacillota > Bacilli > Bacillales > Bacillaceae_B > Rossellomorea. The sequence continues at coordinate 2,686,439 of CP193985.1, forward strand.
TGCACCCCTGTTTGTTTTAAAGCGAGTAGAAAAGATAGATTAAGTTGGTGATGTGTATCGCATCCACCTCTAACACCTCACCGATATCCTCTTTTAAGACAATAATGAACTGTTCTGTTTCCATGAATACCGGTACAAGGATGCTATCGTCCTCCATCAGGGAAACGACGGCTGATTGTGCCAGGGCTTCCACGTCGTCTTCCTCACTGTCGAAGTCAAAATTGTTGATGGTCTTGATTTGTTCTACTGTCATCCTGATTCCTTCCGTTAACCGATGGGTTTCAACGAGCATCTCGATCTCATCAGCAGCCAATCCTTCTATCCATGCATGATGTAAATCACCTGCTGAAAAATCAATATGGGGTACCCGGTGAATCTGAATGTCAAAACCGAACTTTGCAGCATATAGATCAAGATAGTTTCTTAACTCTTGGTCCGTGTAATTCCTGAATGGGAGGAGCTCACTGTTCGTTTGAATCATTTCAGACATCGCTTCGACCCGGTAGACCATGGCTTTATGAATCTTATCGTTGGTCTTGATGATCTCTTCCACATAATCGGTGTAATGAAATTCAGCACTCCAGATTTTCATGATGCTCGGAGTCAGAAGGACGGCTATATCCATAAAAATCACGATGGCAGTCAGCGTCAGGATCAATTCCCAATCAGCCAATTGGATTTCATCCAGCAATAAACCGAGGGATATTGCTCCAATAAATAATGTATAAAGAGTTTTCCGCAGTGACCGGAGAGACAAATGATATTTTAATGGTTTGAAAATGAAAAAAGCTAAATTGGCCACTGCAAAGCCCATCAAAATCACTATATAAAGCTTAAGTGCCATGTCACCCCTCCTGCTTATTTCTGTCTGCCAACCTATTTAGAGTGCCAGTTGTAAAGTATCTGCTTCTAGTATTTTATTTTGGAAAAGTAAGATGATTCCTTTTTTCTTAGGTAGTTAGGGTTGGAACATAGGGGACAGGTACTTCGTTTTATAAGAACCGGAGTACCTGTCCCTTTGGTTTTTTGATCTTTGTGCTGGATTCTATTCTTTTTTCAGCACAAATGGTTTAAAATGATTCAAAGCTCTTAATAAACCAGTAGACCTCATGTTAAAAACACCGGTATTAAAGGATTCTTGACTGTTAGAGAGACCGGTATATTGCCTCAAACCTCGTTTTCATTCCACTTTTCAACCTTTTCAAGCCACATTTTAAAAATACGGGCCACTTTCCAGATTTACGAGCCGCATTTTCATTTTTCAAGCCACTTTCCTCAGTTTTCGAGCAACTTGTCGAATAATCTTTGGATTGTTGATTCGATTTTCCTTCAATCAGATGACCGATTATGATGTGTAAAAGGGTGAAGAAACTTGCACCGGTTAATATGAAAAGACCGGAGTTCCTGTCCCTGTGGTATTGGGGAGCAAGGGGAGGTTGAAGTCGGTAAAAGGCACTAAATAAGAAGAGTGATCTCGGCCAAGGAATGCCGGGGTTGCTCTTTTTTGACGGAGATTTTTGCACCCCACAAGCAACAATTGATTACGGATTAAATCATTTAAGAAAGAAATATAAATTTTTTCAATCAAAGGTATCCTTTTCACAACTCTATCTCTATATAGAAGGTAACAATGATAAAGAAGTGAGTTGGAATGTCATTGAATTGGAAACGGGACAGGGGGACAGGTTCATTGTCTCAGTTCAAATAGCGGCGACAGGTGCCCTGCCCCGTTGAAGTCGTCAATTTTACAACGAAGGGAAGATGATGAGCGATGTTTATTACAAAGTCTGCGGTTGAAGCGGGGGATTTATTTTTCGAGGAGTGCATGAAGGTGTACCGGTTGGTGATCGACCTGATGGAGGCAGTGGAAGTGAGGGAAGACGGGATGGGGTTCTTGAGCTACAGGGAGATCTGGAGGTTTTGTTGTGAGCGGTGGATGTTTGGTTTACATAGAGAAGGGTTTGCGGTGATGATGGATGTATTGACGTGGATGGAGGCGGAGAGGCTTGTGAGCAGGGAGAGGGTTACCGGTGGGAGTTGGTTTGGGGTGGGCGAGCGTAGGAAGGAGTGTATTTGAAATGGAGGGAAGTTTTTAGTTAGATAGAACATAAAACAGCCCAGTAAAAAAGTGCATCACTTATGTGACACACCGAAAAGTACTTAATCCCATATGCGAATTCTAGGTATCCCTGCTGATCTTAAGTAATCCAATAATTGCCCTGTATGAACGGATTCATGATAGGCGATTCGCAGCAGCATGTCCCCCAAATCCCGTATGTAACCTGAATCAGAACGGTCAATTTTTATATGTTGTAAGTCTTCTTCCGAAAATGACTGAATTGTATCTATGAATTGCTTTCGATAAGGTTCAGCAAAATCCAATTCTGCCTTTACAGAGGTGAACGGTCGATTTTCGAATGGAGATTCGAAATTGGACAAACTTCCTCTGTTTTTAATTGCCAGGTGATAATAATGTTCGCTTTCCAGCACATGCCTGATCATTTCCAGGCATGTCATTGCTTCCTCATCAGGCTTCCAATCCAGCTTTTCTTGAGGAATGGATGTCCACACCTTCATACTTCTTCTTCTAACTTCGTCGAAATTCAAAATAATTAAATGAATTGCGTTCATAATATCCTCCTTTGATCCATCCTATTTTAACTATACACGAATAAACGTTCGTATTGAAGAAGATTAGGTATATTTACTTCAAAATTTTGTGCCACCCCCAGATGCATAGAAGATTTTTGTAACGGAGTTTGCTTTCAAATCGATTGATGGGGCTATGATGGCGGTGTTTAAGATTGTGAAGGGAAGTATGGGGACGGTTCTTTTGCTTGGGAGGCACAAGAACCGTCAACCGTCCCTATGCTTCCTCAGGCCTTCTCCCATAAATCCAACAATGATACATAGTGATTGTATAAAGGATGATGCACACTATGTAAGCGTATACATAGCAGATAGTTACTGTTAAATCAGGCAAAACCGATTCCTCATAAAAGAGGGAAGGTTTTGCCATTTTTGTTATCGAGGGTGAAGATAGTGAAGATTAGCTTCTATTCTTTAATTTAAAAATTTTCAAAAAAAGGTTGTAAAACGCTTTCATTTAAAATATACTACAACTAAATCGATTTACTAAACCGGTTTAGTGGAGTGAAGATATGAAAAAAGTAACAATGGCAGATGTTGCCAAAGAAGCAGGAGTTTCAAAAAGTACCGTTTCCCAATATTTAAACGAAAGGTTTGAATATATGGGGGAGGATACGAAAAATAGAATAAAAGAGGCTGTTGAGAAACTGAACTACAGACCAAATATCATCGCGAGGAGTCTGAGACAAAAAAAGACTTCTACAATTGGAGTGATTGTGGCGAATATTTTGCATTCCTTCTCAACTCAGGTGATCAGGTCAATCGAGGATGTTTGCAGCGAATCAAATATTAACGTCATTGTTTGTAACGCTGATGACAATCCAAAGAAGGAAAGAATGTATATTGAAATGCTAAGAAATAAGCAGGTCGATGGGTTGATCATTTTTCCTACTGGTGGAAATTATGACCTTTATAAATCCATGGAGCAGGAAAACTTTCCGATTGTATTTATGGATCGTTATGTAAAAGGAATTAATGCACTGTTCCTAATGCTGGATAATGAGTACGCTTCCGAAATGGCAGTGGGGCATCTTTTTGAGAAGGGATACACCAATATAGGTATGCTTACCACTTCGATTCAAGATAACATTTCAGTTCGTGTTGAACGATTGGAAGGTTACAAAAAAGCCCTGAAAAAAAGGGACTTGCCAATAATTGATCAATATTACAAGAGCGTGGATCCTCCTTTCATGAAGGAAGCTCTGGCAGAAATGTTTGAGGAAGGGGATCCGCCGGAAGCATTGTTCTGCAGTAATGACTTGGCATTAATTGAAGCATTAAAGTTTGCGAAAGAAAACCAATTTTGTCTTCCTTCAGATTTAGGCATCATCTCGATTGATGAAGTGGTGTTTTCAGAAATATACAGCCCGCAGTTGACAGTCGTTTCCCAACCAGCATCGGATATGGGAAAAGAGGCTGCGGAAAAGCTTTTAGAAATGATTCAAATGGAATTAAAGAATGTACTGAACATTATCCGTTACCTTCCAACCTTGAAGGTAAGGGAATCAACTTAATAGTTTCATAGCTAGGAGGAAGTCAATTGGACGTATTGACGATAGGTGATGCATTGGTTGCCTTCACTCCTTCCACTACAGGTCCATTACGATTTGCCAGCAACTTTGAAAGAACGGTTGGAGGAGCAGAACTGAATGTAGCAATCGGCTGTTCACGCTTGGGATTGAAAACCGGATGGATCAGCAGATTGGGAGATGACGAATTTGGAAAGCATGTTTTCAACTTTGTCCGTGGTGAAGGTGTAGATGTATCAGAAGTAAAGCTGGTAAAGGGATATCAAACATCCATTTACTTTAAAGAAATGATAAATAGCAGCAAGATAAATTCCTATTATTACCGGAATAACTCCCCGACTAGAACCCTTACTTCAGAGTCACTGAACGAGGAATATATCAGGGAGACAAAGATACTTCATATTACAGGGGTGTTTCCTGCGGTAGACCCAGCCAACGGGGAGGTCATCATGCAGCTGCTTAAGGTGGCCAAGGCACACAATATCTCCATTTCCATGGATCCCAATATCCGCCTGAAATTATGGGATGAAGAAACTGCCAAGCATACACTGCTTTCCTACATGCCATATGTAGATATACTGCTCCTCGGAATTGAAGAAGCAGAAATCTTGTTTGGAACCTCTGACTCATCGGAAGTGTTTCAGCTAGCCGGGAGCTACGGAGTGCAGGATATTGTGCTCAAACAAGGCGCAAAAGGTGCAATCGGACAAAGGAATGGTGAAGTTTCAGCCTCACCGGCAATTAAGGATGTGCATGTTGTAGATGAGATAGGTGCAGGGGACGGGTTTGCGTCAGGGTACCTATATAGCCGCATACATGATTATCCATTAGAAAAATCATTAAAAATTGCAAATGCAGTAGCAGCACATGTCATCAGTGTGAATGGTGATAACGAAGGCCTTCCGTATAAAGAGGAAGTTGAGGTTATGCTTGGAGATAAGGTGAGCATAAGCCGATAAAAAATTTTTGGTTAATTGTTAGCGATTTCAATTTATGGAAATATCAATCTATTAACAAAAGGGGTAGGGAAAATGAAAAAAATGAAAAAGTTATTGGCAGCAGGATCTCTTGTTGGTGCACTATTTTTATCAGCTTGTTCAGGTGGAACAGACGAGGCATCCTCTGAAGAAAAAAAGGAAGATAAAGTCGTTGTCAATATCGCTTATGGAAACCAGCCTGGAGAACCGCTTGATAAACAGGCTAAAAAGTGGAAGGAACTCGCTGAAGAGGAAAGTGACGGAAGATTGGAATTGAAATTGTTCCCAAGTTCCCAGCTTGGTTCTGAAAAAGACGTCGTTGAACAGGCAATTATGGGGAATAACGTTGTGGTCCTGACTGGATATGACTTCTTAATGGACTATGTTCCGGATGCAGGAATTCTTACAGCGCCATATCTAACTGAAGATTTTGATGATTTATTCTACCTAACGACTACAGATTGGTTCAAAGATTTATCTTCTGATTTGAATGGTGAAGGTATTGATATCGTTACAACCAACACTGTCTATGGTAAAAGGCACCTGATGACAACAAAACCAGTTGAGAAGCCTGAGGATTTAAAAGGAATGAAGATTCGCGTTCCTAATAACCAAATGTATATCAAATCGTTTGAAGCATTAGGAGCAACACCGACTCCGCTTCCGTTGGCAGACCTGTACACATCATTACAGCAGGGGTTGGTTGACGGAGCAGAAAATCCTCTTCCGGTATTGCAGGGTTCTAAGACGAATGAAGTCGCTGAGCATTTGACACTGACTGAGCATACGAAAATCATCAGTCCTTGGATTGCAGGAACCAGCTACTTGGAAACTCTTCCGGAAGATCTTGTTGAAATACTGAAAACTACTGGCGATGAAGCTGGGGAATACGGAAAAACAGTTGTAGAAGAAGAGTCTGATAAAGTTTTGGCACAATTTAAGGAAGAAGGCATTGAAGTACATGAAGTAGATCTTGCTCCATTCCGTGAAGCAGCTAAAAGTGTATATGATGCGTTCCCTAACTGGTCACCTAACCTTTATGAAACAATTCAGGAACTATTAGAAAAACAATAATAAAACAATAATGAATTTGGCCTTTACACCAATTACGGGAGGAAATGACATGGTAAACAAAGGTTTGGCTATGGTGGATGATTTGCTCTCAGTAATTGCACTTTCTGGAATTACAGTACTTACCATTATCAATGTTATTGGTCGGTTCGTATTGAACAGCCCCATTGCCTGGGTGGAGGAAGTCACGCTTGCTCTATTCATCTGGCTCGTCTTTATCGGCATCAGCTCCGCGATGAAACGCGGAGGGCATATCGGGGTTGACTATTTTCTTAAGAGGATGCCTAAGCCTTTGCGCATCCTCTTGAGCATTATCAGTGCAATTACTGTTTATTTCGTACTGCTTTATATTTTAGTTTATCTTGGGATGGACTTCGCCACTCAGGCATCTGGAAAACTGACTCCTGTACTGGCAATCAATTATCAATACATCAATATAGCAATTCCTATTGGTGGGTTATTGACAGCTGTTCACTATACCATCAAAATAGTTCGCTCATTCCAAAATGAGACAGTAACAGAGTGAGGCAGGAGATAAATTATGGCTTTGACAGTTATGTTACTAACGCTTATCGTATTATTCCTGATTAATGTACCGATTGCTTTCGCCTTGATTGCCAGTACATTTGTCTATTTATTATTTAATGATCAATTTCAAATGAATATATTGGTCCAGCGCATGATCGGCGGCTTGGAATCCGTTCCGCTGCTTGCCATCGTGTTCTTTATCACTGCTGGAATTTTGATGAACTACACTGGCATCACAAGGAGATTGTTAGCTTTTGCCCAGTTGATTACCCGTCCTCTTCCGGGGGGCCTTGCGCAGGTGAACGTCGTTCTGAGTACCTTGATGGGCGGATTGAGCGGTTCCAACATCGCTGACGCTGCTATGCAGTCCAAGATCTTAGTGCCTGAAATGGTTAAAAAGGGCTACTCGAAATCATTCTCGACCGTTTTGACGGCATCCACTGCTCTCATTACCCCGATCATCCCTCCTGGTATCGCCTTGATCATGTATGGCTATGTAGGGAACGTTTCCATCGGAAAGCTGTTTATGGCTGGGATACTGCCAGGGATTGTCCTTTGTTTAACATTCATGGTGTATGTCCATTTTTATGCCAAGAAGCATAACCTGGAGACGGAGAAGAAAGAAAAGATTACTGCCAAAGAATTCTTTTTGACTTTCAAAGATGCAATCCTTGCCCTTTTGCTGCCTGTCATCATTATCGGCGGAATCCGTATGGGTGCTTTCAGTGCGACTGAAGCAGGGGCGATTGCAGTTTTATATGCACTTATTCTAGGGTTGGTTGTTTATAGGGAAATGAAGCTGAAACAATTGGTGCAAGCATTGGTAGAAACAGCACATACTGCCGCCTCGATTTTAATTATCATCGCAGCAGGGTCTGCCTTTGCCTGGGTGTTGACATTAGAGCAGGTTCCCCAGCGCTTGACTGAATTTATGGTCGGTAATGTTTCATCCCCAACCTTATTCATAGTCGTAGTCCTTATATTCTTACTTATTGTCGGTATGTTTATTGAAGGAAATGTATCAATCATCATTTTGACTCCTTTATTCATCCCGATGCTGATGCAATACGGTCTCGATCCGGTTCATTTCGGAATCTTCTTCATCATCTGCCTGAGTATCGGAACACTGACACCGCCGCTCGGAACGATCATGTTTGCAACGTGTTCAGTGACCGGCACGAAGATAGAGGATTTTGTAAAGCACAGCTGGCCGTTCCTGCTCATTCTAATTTTTGCAGCATTGCTAATAGGATTTATTCCAGCCATCTCCATGTGGCTGCCTAATACATTGTTCTAACACAACGGCTTTAACCGCGAAAAGTGTTGCTTTCAGGATAGATAGTGGTGCGATTCATTAGCGCGCCGGCTATGCCTTAAAGCAGCACTTTTTACAAACAAGCCCAAACTAAACAAGGAGGTAATGGACAGATGACATCCACTAAGCAAAAAATCATTCAAATCCATCCTGATGATAATGTGTGGATTGCACTTGAAGATATTTCTAAAGGAGAAGAGCTTTTCCTGAATGGCAAGACAGTCATAGCTAAAAGTGATATCGGACGCGGGCATAAGATCGCCAATCAACCCATTTCAGAGAATAGCAATATCGTAAAATATGGTTTCCCAATCGGTCATGCCACTTCCTCCATCGAAACAGGAGAGTTCGTTCATTCACATAATGTCAAGACCAATCTTTCGGGTGAACTGGAGTACAGCTACACACCGGAAGAGAAAGCAGTACAAATTGATGCAGAAAAAGAAGTTCCGACCTTTAATGGATATCAGCGTGAAAACGGGGATGTAGGGGTCCGGAATGAAATTTGGGTCATCAATACAGTTGGCTGTATTAACAAGGTCGCCGAAAATCTTGTAAAAATGGCAGAAAGAATGAACAAAAATGGAACGGTGGACGGAATCTATCATTTTGCCCACCCCTATGGATGCTCACAGCTGGGGGATGATTTGGAATCTACCCAAAAGATTTTAGCAGATCTTGTCCATCACCCTAACGCTGGAGGAGTGTTGGTTCTCGGGCTTGGGTGTGAAAATAATTATATCGACTTGTTTAAAGAAGCAATCGGAGACTATAACCCGGATCGGGTCAAGTTTCTAGGTGTACAGATGGTCCAAGACGAAATGGAAGAAGGCCTTCAATTAATAGAGGAACTTATGGAGTACGCAGGCAAGTTCAAACGCGAACCCGTGCCAGTCTCTAAATTGAAAATCGGATTGAAATGCGGCGGGTCAGATGGTCTTTCAGGAATCACGGCTAATCCATTGGTAGGGGCTTTTTCCGATAAATTGATCGGTTATGGCGGTTCAACGGTTTTAACTGAAGTGCCAGAGATGTTTGGCGCAGAAACGATCCTGATGAGCAGGGCCAAAAATGAAGAGACATTTGTAAAAACAGTCTCGCTTATCAACGATTTCAAACGCTATTTCATTAAATATGACCAGCCGGTTTATGAGAATCCATCTCCAGGAAATAAAGAAGGCGGCATTACGACACTTGAAGAGAAATCGCTTGGCTGTGTCCAAAAGGGCGGTTTCGCCACTGTGACAGACGTGCTGGATTATGGCGACCGTGTCGAAGGATCGGGACTTCACCTTCTTCAGGGACCAGGAAATGATTTGGTTTCAGTGACAGCTTTGGCTGCTTCAGGATGCCAGATTGTCCTATTCACTACCGGAAGGGGAACTCCGTTCGGCGGGCCGACACCAACCGTGAAGCTATCAACGAATACTGCTTTATTCGAGCGCAAACAAAGATGGATCGACTTTAACGCAGGTAAGTTAATTGAGAATACTTCAATGGAAGAATTAACGGATGAATTCTTTGCTTACATTGCGGATGTTGCTTCCGGCGAAAAAGAAACAAACAATGAATTATACGGTTTTAAGGAAATTGCTATTTTCAAAGACGGAGTAACCATGTAAGGAGTCGATACTGTGGAAGCATATAAACCAATGCTAACCCGAGATTATCTGCAAAATGAGAAACAAGATTCTGACTTTCCTTCGGCAGACCTTCCAGTGAAGGTCCTTCAGATAGGTGAAGGGAATTTTATGAGAGGCTTTATTGATTGGATGTTTCATGAAATGAATAAGGCTGGTGTCTTTAATGGGCGGGCGGCAGCTATCCAGCCAACACCGCGCGGGAAGGTTGTTCCGAAATTAAACCGGCAGGACAGTTTGTATACATTGATATTACGCGGGCTGGTCGATGGGAAACCAAAGGAAGATATCCAAGTCATCGATTCCATAAAAGAGGGAATCAGTCCCTATTCAGATTGGGATAAAGTGCTGAAGACGGCGGAATCCGAAGATGTTGAATTTGTATTTTCCAATACCACTGAAGCGGGGATCACGTATTCGGAAGAATCCTTTATAAAAGAGGAGTCTCCACTTTCCTATCCGGGGAAACTCGTGGCTTTACTGTATCACCGTTATAAGCACTTCAATGGCATGAAGGGAAAAGGCTGGATTGTGATTCCATGTGAGTTGGTTGAAAACAATGGAGAAGCACTGAAAGCCATTTGTAAAAGAATTGCTTTGGACTGGGAACTAGAAGATGCTTTCTGGACCTGGGTTGTAGAAGAATGTGTGTTTTGTAACACCCTTGTGGATCGGATCGTCACAGGTTATCCGCGTGATGAGGAAGAGTATTTCAAAGAGAAGCTTGGTTATGGCGATGTGCTGATGACAGTTGCGGAACCGTATCATCTACTTGTTATTGATGGACCGGCTTCCATTCAAGAGAAACTGCCATTTCGACAGGCGGGTTTGAATGTTCATTTCGATCGGATTGACGAATACCGCGAGTTAAAAGTGAAGCTGCTAAATGCACCTCATACGATTCTTGCAGCAGTGGGGACGCTTGCCGGGATAACCACTGTCAGAGAATCTATTGAAAATGAACAGATGTTTGCCTTTATAGACCGGGCTTTAAAAGAGGAAGTCAGCCGGACACTTCCCCAAGAAAATAAAGCATACGATTATGTGAAAGATGTTTATGGGAGATTTTTGAATCCTTATCTGCATCATAGGTTATTGGATATCAGCCTGAATGGATACACAAAATTCGGTACAAGAGTGATGCCAAGCATCATCCACTATTATCAAGCAAACAACAAGCTCCCGGAAAGGTTAATGCTGAGTTTGGCGGCCCTCATTCTTTTTTACAAGGTAGATAGAGTGGAGGGGGATAAATACTACGGATTAACTGAATATGGGGATTACGAAATCAGGGATTCCGAGGAAACCATTGAGAGGTTCCGGTCCCTGTGGGAGAAGCATGACGGCACAAGAGAAACTCTTAAGAGATTAATTGAAGAACATGTTTTAAGCAGAATTTTACCCAGCGATCCAGAAGTGAATTCGGAATTGATAGCGGATAAAGCAGCGGAGTACATTTTGCTTATTGATGAAAACGGGATCAAAGCTGCAATTTCAGCTTTAGGTGATCAGGGCTTAAAGGAGGAAGTTTTGTGAAGACAGTCATTTGCAAGCAGCCAGGTGAGATGGAGGTAATAGAAACTGAAAGTCCATCTTCTTTGGCGAATAATGAAGTGAAGATTGCGATTAAAAAGGTGGGTGTTTGCGGGACCGACATCCATGCATTCGGCGGCAACCAGCCTTATTTCGAATACCCAAGAATACTCGGCCATGAACTTTCAGGTATCGTAGCTGGTACTGGAGAGGATGTCGAGAACGTCCAAGAGGGAGATACAGTCTCTGTCATTCCATATCTTCATTGTGGAAACTGTGTATCCTGCAAAAGCGGAAAGACTAATTGCTGTACGAACATCCAGGTTGTCGGCGTACATACTGATGGCGGGATGAGGGAATATCTTGTGCTTCCTGAAAGCCATGTGCTCAAGGTGAATCAGCTTTCGCTGGAAGATGCCGCAATTATTGAACCTTTAAGTATAGGAGCACATGCGGTCAGAAGAGCCGGGGTTTCACCGGATGATACTGTTCTGGTCATCGGAGCGGGGCCGATAGGATTGGGTGTGGCGAAATTCGCCAAACTGAAAGGTGCCAAGACCATCATTATGGACATCAGCGATGAGCGCCTTGCTTTTTGTAAAGAGTGGGCAGACAGTGACTTTGCCATCAACGCAACAGGCAATGTCGAGGAAGAGTTAAGGGCTGTGAATAATGGGGATCTGCCTAATATAGTATTGGATGCTACCGGTAATAAAACATCGATGGAAAATGCTTTCAAATATGTATCCCATGGAGGGAAAATAGTATACGTCGGGCTGGTAAAAGATACGATCAGCTTCCACGATCCTGATTTCCATGCCAAGGAACTGACGTTGATGGGCAGCAGAAATGCGACGCTGGAGGACTTCCAATACGTCATCGAATCCATTGATAATGGTGAAGTTTCTTCTTCTACTTATATCACGCACAGAATTCAATTTAATGAAGCAGTTGACTATTTTAAAAAAGGTGACTTCAGGACCAATAAAGCTTTGATTGAAGTTGCTGATTAACAAGGAGGTGCCCGAATTGAATAAACAAGATGTTCTGAATAAGCTGAAGGAATCGGAAATAGTAGCGGTATTGCGAAACATGAAGCCGGATAGTGTCATCGACATTGTTGAAGGTCTCAAGTCTGCGGGAGTAATCGCCATCGAAATTACGGTTGAAACGGAAGGCGGTTTAGAGTCTCTTAAGGTTGTGAAGGAGACTTTTAATGAAGATGTGCTGCTTGGCGCGGGAACCGTTCTCGATGGGCATATGGCTGAGAAAGTCATTGATGCGGGTGTGGATTTTATCGTGACACCGATTGTTTCCTTGGAAGCGATTCACGCTGCCAATCGACAGGACGTTTTTATTGGCGTTGGGGCCATGACACCAACTGAAATTTCATCTGCCTACAATGCTGGAGCCGACTTGGTAAAAGTCTTTCCTGCTGACTCCCTTGGGGGACCGTCTTATCTTAAAAACGTACAAGGTCCTTTAGGGCATATACCGTTAATGCCGACAGGCGGAATCTCTTTGGATAACATCGGCCAGTATCGTGGAAGCGGTGCAGTAGCTGTAGGTGTGGGCAGTGCTTTATATAAATATGATTCAGTTGAGGAGATTACAAAGTCTGCCGGTGAATTCAAAAAAGCGTTATCCGGACAAAGGGACAGGTCAAGCGTCTAAAAATAAATGTGTAACAAAAAAAGCATCAGCAACCGCTGTTGCTTTTTTTGTGGTGGGTTGAGCGGGGACGGTTCTCGGTCTGCTTTTTCTGGTTTTTGGTAGAGTGGGGGTAGAGCGGGGACGGTTCCCGCTCTACTTTTCTAAGTTTTTTAGTCACTGTTCGACCGGCTCCGTAGTGAAAAGCATCAAAAGGACCGTCTCTGGTTCTCCCAATTCCCCTTCAAACAAAAATACATTCCACTTTCCAGATTTACGTGCACCTTTTGAAAAATACATTCCGCTTTCCAAATTTACATGCACCATTTTATAAATACATTCCACTTTTCCAGTTTATCAACCAACTTGTCGAAAAATCTTTGAAGAACGAGTACTAGCACTAATCAGGGATGAGAACTGTCCAATCAACGAGGGCCCTTAAACCGCTTCCCATATAAATAGCAAAGGAAATAAGCTCCTCTGTGTTGAATAGTTAAGTAGAAACCAATTTGAAAAGTGAGGATCCACATGATGCAATTAACAATCCGCGAGTTACAGGGCTACCTGGCACTGAAATACAAAGAAGGACGCTCCTCATCTGCTTTGTTTATGAAACTTGTAGAAGAGATTGGCGAGGTAGCAGAGGTGCTAAATCAGTTAGAAGGCCGAAAAGCGAATACAGGAAATACATCATTAGAAAAAGAGTTGGTCGATGTGATTCACTACGCTGTGGCGATTGCGAGCGTTAATGACATTGATTTAACAAACGCCATTATGGATAAGGATAGACTGGCTGCGATTAAATATAATCAATCTCCCAATTTAGAAGAATATGTAATTGAACAGAATGAAGGGCAATAAAAATAGATGGAATTTTGCTGTTCATTAAAAGGGGAGTGGCAAAAAACATCTTAATTTTCAGGTTAATGAAGGAGTAAAAATGAAAAAAGTATTTGGAGAAAAGAGGAAGGATAGTAACTATGAATGGAGAAAAGGGGTGTATGGTGTCATTTTGAATACCACAAACGACAAAGTAATGACTGTTCACAATGGGAAGGGTCATCACTTTTTACCCGGGGGAGGAATTGAAGGGGATGAAACCCATCTAGGATGCCTTGAGCGGGAAATAATAGAAGAGACTGGTTACAGGGCTTGTGTTGATTCATACATAGGCAATGCCATGAGATATTTCCAATCAACCACAGGTGAACCTTTAATTAGTGATGGTTATTTTTATCTAGCGGATCTGCTTGTGAAGATGCAGGAACCGACTGAAGAAGATCATTACGTAGAATGGATAAGTGTGAAACATGCGAAGCATCTGCTTGTTCACGAGCATCATTATTGGGCGGTAAACGAAGGGTTAAGACTTGGAATGAGGGATGATTGTAATCTTTCTACCAAAGGAGGTAATGAGTATGGAAATAATGAATACCATTCAAAAAATAGTATCCAGCGGACTTGCTTTTATTGTCTATTTTGCCTTGCCAGTGTTTATATTTGTAAAGGCTATTAGAGGAAAGAAGCTCCCTGCTAACCATTATACTCCTGTAGACGACATACTCAGCGGTAAGGTTACCGATCCTGAAGAGGATGACGGTGAAGGTAAAACAAACTATTGAATGTTTGCTTCTAAGAAAAATCTGTATGTAAAAAAAAGTCCCTGTCCTTCTTGGCTCAGCGTTGAGGGGGAGAAGGGGGGCGGCCCCCCCAACCTTCCTCTGACTGAAATATCAGCTCCAATCCACCGGAGGCTTCGATAACTGTGCCTTCAGGTTAAGCTCATCGGCAGCTGCCAGAATGAATTCTTTCCTGAAGAAATAACTTTTGTGACTTACTATTTTCCCGTTTTCGACTTCCTGCATTTGGATATCATGGATTTCAGGGCCGTCTTCACCATCGGTTAGCACAATGATAACCGGTTTACCCCATAATGTTGTGGAATGGGCTGTATGACCGGGCAGTCCAAATTTGAGAGATCCTTTTAGCATCTCGTCTTTCGAATATTCCTGGAAACCAAAGACTGCTTCATTTTGTGCTTGATCACTGAATAGCTTTAACAGTCCTTGTAAATCCCCGGAATTAAAGGCGGCTAAATAGGCTTGAATGGTTGTATTAGGCAATTTAGTCTCTTCTTTCTTTTTAGATGGTGAAGCATCAATGGAAGCTAGATTCTTTCTCGCCCGTTGGACAGAAGAATATACCCCGCCTGGCGTGCTGTGGACAATTCCGGCCACTTCTTCAGCAGAAAATTGAAAAATGTCGAGTAAGAGGAAAGCTGCTGTTTGTTTAGGGGTCAATTTGGACTCCAATGAAATCAGCATCTCTTCTAAAGCAAGCGTATCTGAAAACTCCTGGGAGGGCTCGCTGCCTTCCTCCAATGTCCCCACTTCCCGTTTAAGTTTCCTGCATAAATCGAACCACGTATTGGTTGCCATCCGGAATAAGTATTGTTTCTTATCCGTTATCTCACTCCAGCGGTGCGGAAGCAGACCAAATGATTTGATCATGGTTTCCTGATACAAATCTTCACCATCCCAAGGCGAGCCGGTCACATACCTGCAAAAATTCCAAAGGTCTGTTGAATACATTGATACAATCTCTTCAAATTCATCCTTTAACCTTCGAGTTTCCCTTACAATATCCTCATCCATGTTAATCGTTTGTTCCATTTTAATTCCCCTCCTAAATGCTTTACAGTAATAAGACGTTTCGATATAGAAAAATTATACGGGTTTGTAAAAAATAATGAAATAAATTAATGGATTTGGGATTAGGATGCAAGAAGGAAGGTCCCAAAGGTCTAATTCAGAAGGGGAATGAAAGTTTAAAGTAAAAACAGGCCGCCTAATCTGCACCCTGTATTAGATTATCCTCAGGACTTCAGAGAAAAAGTGGCTGATCTAATAAAAATTCATCCCGTGCCGGCCGATTATAAAAGCTGGTTCATTTGAATGGACTTGAGGAAAAAAGAGTTGCCTATCCCACAGCAGTTTGAAATAATTGGTAATGAAGAGCGCTTTTATTTAACTAAGAGATCTGATGAGGGGGATGAAATGAGTGAAAGAAGAACAATTATTTGCACAGATGATATTTTGGCGCAGCTGGACTGTTGAATTTCTTCGTTCGATTTCGGAGGAGGCGGCTGACCAGATTCCTGCAGGCCACAATAACAGTATTCGTTGGAATGCCGGTCATATTTTAGTGGGGTGGGATCATACCATGTTCCCGGCGGTTAATAAGGAAAGACAAATGCCGGATTCTTATCACTCGATGTTTCCGAGAGGGAGCAGCCCTGCAGACTGGTCAGGGGAGCCCCCATCCATGGAGCAGCTTATTAAGCAGCTGGAAGAACAGCCTGTACAGATTGAACAGGCCTGTAAGGGACATCTTGATGAGCCGCTCAAAGAGTCATTCCTAGGCATGAATAAAGTGGGGGACATGCTGCTTTTTCATATGAATCATGAAAGCCTGCATATGGGAACCATTAAAAGCATGAAGCAGGCTTTATTAAAATAATTTACTGGAGTAGAAGAGTTGGGGACGGTTAGTCTGGCCGCAACTCTTTTTTCTTCTGAATGTGTTTATAGATTAAAGGAAAAGCAATAGTGAAGAGTACAGGAGGGAGCCTGGTGTCAAACAAAAATAAACCTGGCAGCATTGTGATTTTGAACGGTCCTCCCCGATCTGGGAAATCAAGCATTGCTGCAGCTGTCCAGGATACGTTTGATGAAATATGGATGAATGTAGGGGTGGATACCTACATGAAGATGACGCCTAAACACTGTCAACCGGGAATCGGACTAAGACCTGGAGGGGAGCGTCCTGATCTCGAGCCGTTAATCATCACGATGTATCAAGCCATGTATGAGTCAATTGCTGCACACAGTCGGTTAGGACTGAATGTTGTGGTAGATGTCGGCCACCATGATTCCTATTCAACTCGGAGGGGGATCCTTAATGAGTGTGCCGGGATTTTAAAGGGTTTACCCGTGTTATTTGTGGGGCTCACCTGCCCCGTCGATGTGATCATGGAGCGGCGAATGGCAACGTGGGGATCTGGTTACACAGAAGACGGGGAGGTACCCGGACCAGTCATTGCCTGGCAAGAGTCCGTTCATGTGCCCGGTATTTATGATGTAGAACTCGATACGTCAGTTTTAAGCTCTGAAGAATGTGCAGCCGTCATCCGTGAGCGTTTAGAAGCGGAGCCGTATGGTGAAGCATTTAAGCAAATTGCGGATAAGGGGAGTGTGGGGTAACTGCAAGAATTATTACGATTCTGCAGCTTCTTTCTCATCAAAATGGAAGGATGAGAACCATCCCCTTGTTATTTCTGTTTTATGAGTTGGTTATGCAGAAAGAATGGGGTTTTTAATTGAACACATCATACTTAAATCTGTTTGGAGCATTTATTTTGCCATTGTCCATTCTATTCGTTTTTGTAAACTGTACTATGAAAATCTTTTATTCTAAAAGATTTATCCCAGCTATTGCGCTTTTGATTTTTGCGGTTCTAATCTTTTTCATTCCTTTTATTCTTGTAGAGCTTGATGGGATGGAGAGAGACATAGGGACTGGCGTGCTAAGTGTATATTTCTCTGGTTTTCTGGGTTTAGGGGTATTGGCAAATATTATTGTAGCTATGTCTATAAAGAGAAAATAAAAACTCGGTGCTTACTGTAAAAGTGCTGACATTCTTCAAGTAAGCAGGGAGGGGTTCTTTTGATCTTTAAGATATACAGAATGACTCATCTTATTCTAACGGGAATTATTACAATCACCGTCTCACTTTTTATTGCGAGTGGAGGACTTGGTGAAAATTTTACAGGGAATACATTTGTCTATCCTCAATTTCTGTTAGTCATTGCAGTCTGGCTAATTGGAGCAGTGCTTTCATTTTACAAAAAGAGTGCGGTCTATGGTTTGATTGTAAGTGCTTTACCAACCTTGTTTTTAATGGGGAATATCTTGAATGTTATTTTCTCTAACTAACGGAAGATGTAACTGAGGTTTTGCACCTCTGGATAGAGAAAAAGGAACTATAAACCAAAGGGGGGATACACCCGTTGGAATTCAATTTCAGTAAGGACTTTTCAATTCTTCTCCCGCCTTTTTTCACAACCATCATCGCAATCATGATTATTTTCTTTTTAATAAGTGGAGTAAGCAATTAGAAACAGGCCGTTACAAAGTGTTTATTTACTTTTTGATCTGCAGCCACATTGGTCCGGTTTTTTCCCAGGATACTATAGAGGGTTCCTTCGAGCTGTGGTTTCCATTAGGATGTATCGTGGTGTTAGTTTACATGCTTTTTAGTAAAAGAAAGCATCCATCCAAAATAAAAGCCAGTATTTTAGGGCTGTGTGTCGCGTTGGTTAGATTGATTCTTCACTATGCTGGTTGATGCTGTTGAATTCAACTTATGTGCGATATCTGAAAATCAGCAAGGTATTATCATTCGTGATTCTAAAGGATTATAGCAGTTTAACAGTAATAAATGCAGGATTCGTGAAGGCTCATTTAAAAGAACGCTAAAGGAGGGTGGTCAGAATTAGAATAGCAGGAGTTACTCTGACTGCCGTGTTCAATTGCCTCCTTGCGTTCGTATTTCAATATCAATTCGTATAATTTGTCTTGTTTTATTTATATGCTTCAGCTTCTCTTTGGTGGACATTGGATCCTACGTTTGATAAGGGTTCATTATTACCTGGACTTGTCAAAACGACTGTTGTAAGCATGATTTACTTTTCACTGGTTATAGTTACAAACCTTTTTTCTTGAAGAAACTCCAAATGAAAAGATCTAATTTCTCAGCCTATATTTTAGGCGTTTTTCATTAGGAGTTCTTTCTAATGAAGTGCATTTTTCAGTTGATGCATATTAACGCTTTGGTACCCAAGTGTTAAATAAAAATAATAAGGTACAACCATTAATTCAAATTAAGGAGTCGACTTACGATTGAGCCGGGTACCCTGATCCAGAAGTTGACCCACCAGTTCATCTAAAAACAGATTAACGTTTTCTTCAGCGGTACCGGGTGTATGGTGACCAATCGTAAATGTGAGCCTGCCAGTATATGAGGATGCACCCAATGTAAAGAACGGGGCATACATAATGGGGGACGTGATATACCCGTCCTCTGCTTGGATTTCCCCAAACGTTATAGGTTCATCGGTGACCAAACCGAAGTTTGTCAGTAAGGGTAAGGCCATTCCCGTTTCCAAAGCCTGCTCGTGCTGCTGATTATATATATCCTTTACGGCAGAAAGCTTCATACCTGCCAATAACTCCATTCCCGCTGCCGATGAGAGGCCGGGATGTTGAGACTTGATTTTTCTCATGGATTTCTTGACCCCGTCGAGAGTCTGCTGAAAATCTTCGTCTGCTTCCATTTTGATTTCAGGCATCTCCATCCCCGATAAATTGCATATCGTGCAGCTTTCATTTTCAGGTAGATATCTTCGTAAATCGATCGTCAGCCCAATCATTTTTTCCGGGGTGCAGGGTTCTGCATATACAGCAACTCGTGATAAAGCCCTAAAATAGGCTGTCATGATGACGTCATTGATGGTTGCCTGGTGGACTTTTGCCCACTGTGTTAAACGCTTAGTCTGTTCACGGGTCAACCTTCTTACACACATTTTCGGAAACTCATTCCCATTCGGCCGGGAAGGAAAAGACCATAAAGACGCCTTTGGCTCATGGTTCGGCTGATAAGCACTTTTTATGTCTGAAATTCCAGCATGGTGGAAGACAAGTGACTGATCACGCAGGCGTTCACCGCTCTTATGGTATCCCTTAATGATTTCATCCTTTGACTTGCCAAGTGAAAGCCGGGTATAAACATTTCCTAACATATTCATATAAGCTTTGACTCCAGCACCATCAGTACATAGATGTGATAACTTTATTACGAGAATATCCCTTGTGTTCCCCCGCAGCAATTTCATTTGAACCATTGGATCCTTGAGAAAATTCCCTTGCTCCTCAATAAATTCTATTGCCGACTTTTCGATGTCTTGATCCTGTCCCTCCGTAAAAAAGGTCACCGGGAGGGAGGAAGGAGAGGGATGTTCCTCCCAATAAGGAGTATCGTCATCGACAAAACGGCATTTTAACACTGGTTCTATTTCCATTGTCACTAAGACTGATTCTTCAAGCAGTTCATTTGATAGCTGGTTATTAAGAAAAAGAACAGCATTGATTTGTTGATTTGCAGAAAAGTGCCCAAGTATATAATTCATCCTGTCCTGGGGTGTTGCTGCAAATTTAGTTGGTTTCATCATTATTTCCCCTTTAGTTATACCCTTGTTCTCCAAAAGGCTTTAATTTGTCCAGCCATTTTTGCTCCAGCTCATCTAGTGCTTCTTTTTGGCTGAAATAAGGGTCTTCACTTTCTTTTAATTTTTCCAGTTTTTCGAAAGTAAAAGCCTCTTTGCCAAATTGGTTCCAATCTTTTTGTAACTCTTTGTTAGTGGTAAATCCATTGTTTTCAAGCATGAATTTGATGCCGTTAAGAGTCTTGAAGTTCTTAGTGCTTCCGACAAAGATTTTATTATTACGAATGTTTTTGATTTGGTAGATCCCTGCTTCCGAGGCTGTTTCTTTAAATTGCATTTTTAATTCTTTTTTACGATCCATTACGTTCACCTTCTGTTTTCATTTTTTTAACCAATACTTGCTTCCATCCGTTTTCCGGTCTAAAAATCCGTACTCAATTAAATACCTGCGAATTAAAGCATAATCTTTATAAAAGCTTTTTAACAGTTGATTTAATTCTTGTTCTTCATACATATGGTCTGCTGTTAAATGATTCGAAATTTCACGGAGGATCACTAACCTTTGTTTCTCCCTAGGCGGGAACTTAGTCAACACTCCATCCGAGAAATACTTCTTTATGATCTTTTCTTGTTCTTCATTTGTAATGTTGTACCTTTCATCGACCATGGTGGCCGTCTGATGCACCGGCATGAATGCTGGTGCATTCTCATCTTTTTCTTTCAGTAATTCCATCATCGCTAAAAAGGTTTTTGCCTGCCGTTCCTTTTCTTTTAATGCAAACCGGTGATGACGAATAGTAGAGGCACTGCCTATATCCAATTCTTCCTGTATCTGCTTGTCGTTTTTACCTTGATAAAAAAGGGATAGCAGACTTTTTTGGTGATTCGTCAGGCCCGTAAGCTTTTTGTCCATCCCGATTAAATAGTCAAACACAGAGTTGTGTGCAAGCTGTATATGAACACGCATATACTTTTCAACTTCGTATAATCGGTCTTCATAAGGATACACAATGCCTTTCTCTATTCTTTCGCCGCACAGCAGGCATGTGAATGATTCTTGTTCTTCTAGATATCCGCTCTTCAGTTCTTCCAATGAGGCACTCCAAAATATATCGGATAATTCCATTTTCAAACTCACTTCCTATCTGTTTCTGTTAATTTTCGTTTACTTGGATTTTGAGGCATAGTAAAATCCGCAAGATCCAATTTCAATCAGCTTCCCAAACATCTCCTTCTTTATGAATATGAAGACCTTGAGGAGAACCGGGAGCCAGGTATTCTTCATCACGAAGGGTTTCAAGATGGTAGTCAACAACTGCCTCGAAATATTGAATTGGAATTTTATATGATCCCTTAAAGAATGGATGGTTGTTTTTTGTTCTATTTTCTTCACCCTTATTAAAAATAGTGTGTAAACTTCGGCTCCCTAAGTTTAGTCTTTTAATAAACTAAATTAAATTATATTTGATTATTTATAAACATTTTATTGTTATGTTTGTTATAAGTCAATTGAAATTATTTTTCGGCGAATTGATGGAAAAGAGTATACAAGAGGAGGGGAATACATAAAATTTCCGCTGTTTTACTTCATTGATAACCTTCCCATAGTTTATTTTTCTCTTACATGAACGACCAGTAGATAAAAATTATGTAAAATGGATATACGCATTAATTTTCTGAAATAATTGCTTATCGCACTTTCACCAATCCACTTAATAAGGGGCTGAATGTCATGAGTAACGGTCAACAGTTTATTGCCGGGGTATCTAATATGTTAGAAGAGCATTTTCATATAAAATCCAAGAGCGTTGAAGTATTACCTCTTGGCAATGATCCAGGTGCCAGTGTTTATAAAATAGTGGATTTCTTTCAACAAACATATTTCTTAAAACGCAGTAAAGGTGAAGGATCAAAAGTGGGGGTCCGGATTCCTTATTATCTGTATTCACAGGGTATAGATACCGTAATTTCTCCGATTGTCAGCAAGAAAGGGGATTTATGGGTTACTGAAAAGGGCTGCACCTGGGTTCTTTATCCTTTTGTAGAGAACCGCAGCGGATATGAAGTGGGGTTTTCACCACTTCAGTGGAGTTCCTTCGGAGAAAGTCTGAGGAACATTCATGCTGTTTCATTACCTGAAGAACTGTATTCATCTTTACCAAAAGAAAATTTTCACTCTACATCCTGTGGTCTTGTAAAAGAGTGGGATGGAAATATACAAAATACTGCATTTAATGATCCAGTATCAGCAAAATTTGCAGACTTCTGGATGGAGAAACGCCGCGATATTCTAAGACTGATCAACAACACAGAACAATTAGAAAGACAAGCAAGAACAGAAACAAACGATCTTGTTTTATGTCATGCCGATTTACATCCCGGCAATACAGTGATTGATCAGAATGGCAAATTATTCATTGTGGATTGGGACAGCCCAATATTGGCGCCGAGGGAAAGAGATTTAATGTTTATCGGAGGCGGGCACCGTTTCAAACATACTGATATTCATGCATTTTACATGGGCTATGGAGAAGTGAAGCTCAACCGGCGGCTGATCGCTTATTATCGTAACGAACGAATCTTAGCAGATATAGCTGTCTATGCAGATGAAATCCTGGGGGAAAAGGGAGCAGCAGAAGAGCGGGAGACTGGGCTCGAACTGCTTATGAGACAATTTGAACCTGGCAGGGAAGTGGAAGCAGCTTTTTCCTCGCTTAGTTAGTGTATTTATCAAACTTTATATTTGAACCGAAGAGGTGACATTATCCACAAGGGAAATGTAACAAATGAAGTTAAAATGGAATCAATTAAATCCTTCAAATCCACCACTAGGAAATTGGAAAATGCATTGGAACAGATGACACAGAAAGGTGCAAATACCAATTTAGTAAAAAAACGCATCAATTCTTGTTATATCGGCTTGGCTGTACTGGAAAACGTTTAGAATCAAAAGCCACATGATTATACACAAAAAGAATTAGCGGAGGCGCGTATTGTTCTTATTGATTTATACCCGTCAATTAAGGATAGCTATACTAAATTAAAGGCAGGGGTTAGTTCTCAAAGAACACTCTTAGAGAAAAGAATTAGAGCGTTGGAGCTGGCTATTCAAGCAATTGAAGGTGCTTCCAATAAATAACTAATCAAAGTAGAAAGAGATGCGTCTGGCTTAATGGGCTTTTTTACATGAGAATGCTTTCTTATGCTTAGTAATAGGGAAGTTCACATTAAAAAGTAGCGAAGGAATTCAGGTGTCCAATATTAATGAAACGACCTGAATGCTTATGGTAAATTATTTGAGCATTGATGTTTCTGTTAGAATGGGAAACGTTCTGACGAGGACAAATTTCATAGAATAGTTGAACAGTGAAACATCAAGTACGCTTGTTCATTGGAGGTAAGAGATGATAGCACAAGCCCTCGTTACTCAGCAAAACAAAATCTTAATGGTTAAACAATATGTCCAAAGGGGAGATATTGTGTGGAATTACCCAGGTGGCAGTATAGAAGAAGGGGAAACTCCTGAACAGGCTTGCATCAGAGAAGTAAAGGAAGAAACAGGTTATGATATAAAAATAGTTCGTTTGTTATTTAAGAACTCTACCAAACATACTTTCATTGCGGAAATTGCTGGTGGAGAACTTTATGTCGATCTGGATAATGAAGTGAACAGTGACATAATAGATGCTGCCTGGATTGCCATTGACGATAAGGATAAATTCGATAACTATACAGCTCCGTTATTAAACTTGCTCAAAAGCAATGATAAGTGAAGGAAACGGTTCTCTCGTTTCGATTATTCACTAGAATTCTTCCAGGAGCTCCTCATTCTCGTTGCTTCGGCACTAACTGTTATTGAATATGTAACAATTGAAAGTATTAATTTATCCTATGTAAGAAAGTGTTTTTATTAAAAGATTTAAAAACCTAGAAGATTTGCTATTCTTCTAGGTCTTCTTTTTGCTAGTAAAGAATTGTTATTTTACAACATTGAACAACTTTGACTAGCGACAGAGTTGGCAAGTTCTCTGATCCTGTCTCCAGTAGCTGTGCTGATTAACAGGTCTGCAAGCAATGCTACAACAATCAACAGAAGATTGACTAAGAACTTCCCAAGAAGACAAAGTAAAGAACGTAGAGCATTCACCATTCAACTTCACCTCCCTCTTTAAATTAACTGTATAAGAGGCCTCTTATATTTCATAGTATGAAATAATAGAAAGAAGGTATAAGCGAACATAACAAGAATCTAAAAAGGGGTGTCCTACTATGAATAAATATAGTGATATTAGCTCTTTATCCCTGCATGCTGTGAATGAGATCCCGTTCTAGCAGCTAACTGCAGAAGAATGAAAAGTGATAGAGTTCTTGGGAAAGACGGGTTCAAAAGCTGTACACATGGCAGTTGGGTCAAGCAAGATGAAGATTGGACATTTTTCTGTGCATTTACCAGAAGGCATGGGGCAGAGAATTGAGAAACCATCAATCCTGTTTGCTTGCTCACCATTAGGGAAATTATGCCTATTTAATTCAGGACATCAAAAGGTGCTAATTCCATAACGTATCTAAGTTACAGGAGCCTTAAGAACCGTGACCGGTCTTCCCTCACAGCTTCCGTGACGGGCCTTTGTGACGGAAATTAAATATTTTACCAAGTGAGAACGTGTTTCCTTCTTTTTGCCTATTTTATGATAGAATAATAGAAACAACCCTCTCGCAAGTATATCTCCGCAGTAAAATATTCTCCCTCGTCAGACGATCTTATTTGCAGCATTCAAAAATGCAGTGAGGAGGTGTCTTATGGAGATGGTAGGAAATGATCCGTCCCTGTATCGAGACATTATTAAAAATCTTGCCTATCCGGTTTTACTTATTGAAATCGTGGATGAGGAAATTGATCATTATCGACTTCTGGAGATGAATGAAGCAGCTTGTGCTTTGTTTGAACTTTATGAAGAAGAGTTGATGGAGAAAGGTGTGATGTCTCTTCTCAGCCACTTGACGCCCCTCGCATACAGCACCATTAAAGCTATCTTGTTGAAGAATGGAAAACACTCAACCATTCTTGATCTCCCTGTTGGAAACGGCAGCATGATTCCAATGGAAGTAAATGCATCCTTAACCCGCTTAGATGGGAAGCCGATCATTTTCTGCATGCTGAAAGAATATTCTGCTCCTTGCTGTTATCACGAAGTCCTTAAAGAGGAAAACAATTACCTGAACACCATCATGGACACCACACAATCGATTGTATTGATCTTGGATAAGGAAGGCCGCATCTCTCATTGGAATAAGTTCACGGAAGCGTTCACAGGGTACCTTCTCGAAGAAGTGCAATACATGAAGTTTTGGGAACTATTTTTAGAAAAAGATGAAGAAAATCGAATCATAGACAACTATTTGTCCGGGAAAATCCCCACCGAATACGAGAATTACTGGATGACGAAGAATGGGGAAAGAAAATACATCAAATGGAAAAATTCCGTATTCAACGATTCCATAGGAAATTTAGAGTATGTTGTGGCCACAGGGGTGGATATCACCGAGCAAGTTCATTCACTGTATGAGCTGGAAAACAGCAAGGAAAAATACAAGACTCTGGTTTCGTCCATGGATGACTTCGTTTTCACGATTGATCAAACGCTGACTGTCATGAGCGTTTTTGGAAAGTGGATCGAATCGAACGGGTTTACGAAGGAAATGTTTGAAGGGAAGTCCATCGAGAATATTTTCAACGGTTCCAGTATGCACCTGGATGCAGCACGGCAGGCTTTATCAGGTAAGACTACCGAATTTGAATGGGATTTCAAGATAGAGGGCAAGAAGCACTATTTCCATAGTGTCCTCTCACCGATCGTTATAAAAAATCAACGTATCAAGAAGATTGTCGGCGTGACCCGTGATATCACTGAAAAGAAAACGCTTGAGGACCATCATAAAAGGATCTATGATGCAGTAACCAGCGGTGTGGTCCTTCAGGATTCAACCGGTAAAATCGTGTACGCGAACAAAAATGCCTGTGACATTCTCGGGTACAGCGAAGAAGCATTATTCACGATGTCTTCCATGGATGAGGAGTGGAAAGCCGTGAATGATTCAGGCGAAGCTTTACCTGGTGAAGAACATCCGGGAATGCTCACATTAAAAACAGGCGTACCCCACAGCAATGTTGAAATGGCCATTTACAACCCTGCAAGAAACGAAAAAAGATGGATACTCGTTGATACGAAAGCCATTTTTGAATTAGGCAGCAGCGATAAGATTGAGTATGTGATTTCCACTTTTCGTGATATCACAAAGAAAAAGGAAATGGACCTGCTTCTTATTCAGTCTGAAAAACTTGCATTGGTTGGACAGCTGGCTTCCGGAATCGCGCATGAAATCCGTAACCCGCTTACGGGAATCATGGGATTTTTGAAATTGATCGAAGAAGGCGATGATAAAAATAAACTATTTGATTTCCTTCCGGTCATAAAAACAGAGCTTGAGCAAATCAACCGCTTTACCGATGAATTCATTGAACTGTCCCACTCACAGGATGATGAATGGGCGGATGTGGAAATCGTCGGCATCATACAGTCCGCCCTTACTGCAGTGGGGACGGAGCTGAATAACAAACAAATCACATCTGTTATAGAATCCGATTTTCATGAGGGGCTGCTTTTACACGGTATCAAGCCTCAGCTCAAACAGCTCTTTATCAACCTATTCAAAAATTCGATTGAAGCCATGTCCCCCGCCGGACATCTTATCGTAAAACTGGACCGTGTGGAAAATAAAGCCCGGATCCGTGTAATCGATAACGGAAAAGGAATCAGCCAAGCCCGGTTAAAACACCTCTGTGAGCCTTACTATTCCATCAAAGAAAAAGGAACCGGACTCGGATTGATGCGATGCCTGAAAGTCACCCATCAGCATAACGGGAAAATCTCATTTGACAGTGAAGAAGGAAAAGGGACCGTTGTAACGATAGAGCTTTCATATTTGGGGTAGGGGATGGTAGGGCGGGGACGGTTCTCACTCGGTAGGGCGGGGACGTTCTCGCTCTACTTTTTTGGTAGAGTCGGGGGGTAGAGTGGGGACGGTTCTCACTCTACTTTTCTAGTTTTCTAAGAAAAATTGATCCATATTTGCAAAAATATCACTTAAATCAATGTATCGGCTCGATCCGCCGTAAAAAACAGCTTCAAACCATTCGTCAGTTACCTGAATTCCTTCATCAAGAAATAATACATTCCCTTTTCAGCATTGGTAGAGCGGGGACGGTTCTCACTCTACTTTTCTAGTTTTCTAAGAAAAATTGATCCATATTTGCAAAAATATCACTTAAATCAATGTATCGGCTCGATCCGCCGTAAAAAAAAGCTTCAAACCATTCGTCAGTTACCTGAATTCCTCCATCAAGAAATAATACATTCCCTTTTTAGCATTTACGTTCCACTTTTGAAAAATACGTTCCTCTTTCCATATTTACGTGCAACATTTTAAAAATACATTCCACTTTTCTTTTTTATCAACCAACTTGTCGAAAAATCCCTGATACAGATGGTAGTAAGTGCCTGGCACATTTTAAAAAGTAGAAGAGAACCTTCCGAGGCTTACAAACGGTGTAGGATTTTGCACTAAATAAAGGGAAAACCTTAGTTGAAATGGAATATCTTTATACAGTATTTAGCTTCAGTCCCGTCCAGTTTGGAAATACCTGAAGTAAGAATGTTATGGAGACTGCTCACGGAAGAAGCAAGTAACAGGACAATGGTTTTTTACGGACAGGAAGATCGGGACTGTACGTGCATATGAAATAAATAAAAGACAGAAGTCCTGTAAACTGGAATCAACGTGGTATGGAAATGACTTTCAACGAATGTCCGTGATACTGAAAATAAGTATATATTACAATTTGGCTTCGAGGCGCAGTCTCAATGAAGACTGACGAACGAATACTTTTCCTATTATAAGAGGGGGTGCAGCAATGGGAATGAAGAATTATCTGGTGGAAGGGGTTTCCTGTACCGGTAAGACTTCTGTCTGCAACGAATTACAGCGACGCGGTTACCACTCTATTCATGGTGACCGTGAATTGGCTTATCAGGGAGATCCGGAAACGGGTAAGCGGACGGATACCGCTTCGCACGAGAATCACATATGGGATGTAGAGAAAGTAAAATCTTTAGTTGCCAACCAGGATCGTGAAGTAACATTTTTCTGCGGCGGGGCCAGGAACTATTCGAGTTTCATCAATCTATTTGACGGTGTGTTTGTGCTCGAAGTAGATGTTGCCACATTGAACAGGAGACTTGATGACCGACCTCATGATGAGTTTGGCGGAAAGAAAAAGGAGCGGGAACTCGTTTTACGGTTGCATCAAACGAAAGAAGATATTCCTAAGAGGGGAATCATAATCGACGCTGCGCTTCCAATCGAACAGGTTGTTGATTCGATCGTTACGCAAATCAAGTAATCTAGTGGAGGGGACACGGTTTCCGTTCAGCTTTTCAAGAAATCATTAAAAATATCATTGAAAAATCCCTTAAGAAAACATATAGTATTAATTAACAAATATTTCTATTAACTTCGTTGATGAGAAAGAGTAAGTGAGTAAAGTGTTCCGCAGAGAGTTGGTGTAATGCTGAGAGCCAATGTACACTGATCGCTGAATATCCTCTCGGAGAAGGAAAGCCGAAAATGATAGTAAGCTTTCCCGTAAAAGCCTGCGTTATAAGGCTCGCGTATGATTGTACGCGGTTTAAGAGCAAGAAAGTGTTCCTTTCTTGAAGATAGGGTGGTATCGCGGGTTAAACTCGTCCTTTTTAGAGGGACGGGTTTTTATTTTCATTTGGAGGGATGAGAATGTTTACATTCAACGTAAATGAACAAATTGATTTAGGCTTACTGCAGCCTCATCATGCAGAAGAGGTCTATGAGTTAGTGGATGGGAACCGGGAACATTTAAAAGAATGGCTGGGCTGGGTAAATAATATTAAATCTGCCGAAGATTACCGAGGAACTATTATCCCCATCTGGCTGAAGCAGTTTGCAGATAACAATGGATTCAATGCCGGGATCTATTTTCAGGGGAAATTAATCGGGATGATTTCCTTCCATTTTATAAATTGGAAGACCAAACATACAAGCATTGGTTACTACCTTGGGAAGGAAGCTGAGGGAAAAGGGATTATCACTACGTGTGTTAAGACCCTGTTGAGATATGCATTTGAAGACCTGAAACTAAACAAGGTCGAAATACAATGCGCTGAAGAAAACACGAAAAGCAGAAAGATCCCTGAACGTTTAGGGTTTAAGCTTGAAGGGGTCAGCCGGGATGCTGAATTTATTAATGACCATTATCATGATGTTGTGACGTACAGTATGTTGAGAAGAGAATGGGAAGAACAGGCAAAGTAATTCAATGAGGGGACCTTCCGGGTGGAAGGTCCTTTTCAGTTATGAATTTTCTATGACAACTCACCATATTCACAGGGTATTACCAATTTTTTGTAGAATGGTGTAAGTGGGAGAATTCTCTAAGCGGGGTGTTACTATTAGTCAACCATTCTTATCACAAAAAAAGAATTCATATTTATTATTATTCGGATTGGGCATATCCACCTTGGGGGACTTCATTTATCTGGTTGCCATCAATATTTTAGTATTGAAACTAACAGGATCTGCTGCTGCGGTAGCCGGTCTGTGGATCATCGGTCCCATTGCGTCGCTATTGACGAAATTTTGGTCCGGCAGTCTTATAGACCGTATGAATATTAGATGGATCATGATTGGCACGGATATCATCCGGGCATTGCTGGTGGCAATCATTCCTTTTTTCGGCTCTATATGGCCCATCTATGCATGCTTGTTCTTTCTCTCCGTTTCAAAAGCGTTCTTTGAGCCGGCAGCCATTACGTATATCACACATGTGGTGCCGGAGAAAGGAAGGAAGCAATTTAACTCTTTCAGGAGCCTGATTACTTCTGGTGCCTTCCTAATCGGTCCTGCCATATCCGGCGCTCTCCTGCTCATTACCTCTGTTGATCTATCCATATGGATCAATGCATTTTCTTTTCTTGTGTCTGCACTCTTGGTGTATTTCCTGCCGGATGTGCGTACTGAATCGGATGGGATGCCCCGCGGGATCAATGTGGAAGTGTTAAAGGGGGATTGGAGAGAAGTATTTACATTCAGCCGGAGCCGTCCGTTTATAGTAGGAGTGTACTTCCTGGCTCAACTTTTTATGATAGTCGCACTTGGAATGGATGCTCAGGAAGTGGTCTTCACCCAGGGGGTCCTGCATTTATCCGAGACTGAATACGGCTTACTTATCAGTTTGACCGGAGTGGGTTCGATAGTGGGAGCAGCCACAGTTTCGGCCGCGGCTTCAAAGTTGTCAGTAAGAGCCTTGCTGTCCCTTGGCTATTTAATGGTGTCAGCAGGTTATCTGATCTATGCGTTTTCATTTTCGTTCTGGTCAGTGGCTGTTGGATTTATGGTGTTAGGTTTCTTTAACTCATTTTCCGGCACCGGCTTCATGACATTCTACCAAAATAACGTCCCGGTCCATATGATGGGAAGGATTTCAAGCATATACGGGACCTTTCAAAGCGTTCTGCAGGTGATCTTCATTCTCATGATTGGTTTCACAGGTGACATTATTCCAGTGAGGTACAGTATCATCGCAGCTTCTTCGTTCATGTTTGTGATTAGTATCTTGTTGATCAGGATGGTATTTATGCAGGGCAAAGCCGGTTATTTCGCGGAGGAGGCTGAGGTGGAGAGTACATACTAGTCCGTAATTAAATGAGGGAATAACTTCATTCCATACACATGAAGGAGGGCATACTTCTGATGCTTTCTTCAAATGAAAATGGAAGCAGGAAAACTGTCCCATGCTTCCAATGCCATTAGTCGATATATACAGAAGAGGGGTACAGTTTTGATGGAGGATGTGTTTTCAGTTAAAGGGCCAGTTTATGGAAGAAAGCAATCAATACAATGTACATAAGAGGAAAACTTTAATCTTGTTTTTTTTAATAGTGAAGCGATGGTTTACGCATTTCTTCCTGGGTTGATAAAGAATCTGTTACAAAAAGATATGTAGATGGATCAAACCGAAAAAAATTGCAGAATACTATAGAAGTAAAAAACTAAAGGTTCTCTAGTTCAACATATACTGTTGCCTTCATCAATTATTGGGAAGGTTAATGTAAGAAGGATTTTCTAAGGAAGGTGAAGAATAGAATAATAGGTTGATAAGGTGAAGGTAGGTGAATTAGTGATAAATTATTTAGGTACGCCAATCCTGGAAACTGATCGATTATTTCTAAGAAAGATTGAATTTTCAGATTCTCAAAGTGTATTTGACCATTGGCTTTGTGATGATCGCGTAATGGATAACCTTATAAAAGGTGCACACAAGTCTGTATCGGAAACAATTGAGAGGGTAAAGGAAATTGTAAGTAATTATGATTCAGAAGAGTTCTGTTATTGGGGTATAGAACTAAAAAAAAGTGGTGAATTAATTGGAGCTATTGATCTTTTCCATTTTGATAGCAACACAGAGAATTGTGAGGTAGGTTATTCAATCGGTTATAAGTGGTGGAACAAGGGGTATGGAACTGAGTCCTTGAGAGCTGTCATCGATTTTGGCTTTAGACATATGAACATTCACAAAATATCAGCAGCACATAATATTGACAATCCAGCATCTGGGAAGATTATGCGTAAAAATGGGATGGAACAAGAAGGCACGATTAAGCATATGATTCGCAATGCTAAGAATCATTATAAGGATTGTGCTATATATGGGCTTCTTCAGGAAGAATATCTTAAAAATGTAAAGTGATTAATAATACCTTTCATAATGAATAATAGGGGGCTATTTCCAAACAAAAACCTATCATTTAAGAAAAGGGCAGTTTAATACACATTGAGTAAAATAAAATTGGTTATTGAAATAATCCAATACAGTTATCTTTCATTATAAGGAGAAGTTAATTGAAAAGCTGACAAATGAACTCTCCAGATTTACAAAGCAGGTGCAATCTAAAACTGTTTGCACCTTTACACCTCTATTAGAAAGACGCTGTTGCTTGCAATTGGGTAATAACAGGATAATTGAGATAGCTAAAACGACAATTGAATGATGTCACGTCGCATTGAGATGAGTAATGACTTAAAAAAATAGGTGATGTTATGGAAGGTATCAAGCTTTTCCCAGATGGGAGATTTTTGATAGAAACAAAACGTCTTATAATTAGAGAAATGGTGCAGTCAGATTATGGTGCATTGTGCGAGATATTGTGTGATGAGGAAGTAATGCGTGCTGCATATGAAAGTGCATTCAACTTAGAACAAGCACAAAGTTGGCTTAACAGACATCTTAATAGATATGAAGAGTATGGTTTTGGACTTTGGGCTGTTGTATTAAAAGAAACCAACGAAATGATTGGTCAATGTGGCTTGACAATGCAAGGCTGGAGAGAAGAAGAAATTTTGGAAATAGGATTTTTGTTTCAAAAAGCGTTTTGGCACAAAGGTTACGCAAAAGAAGCGGCAATTGCTTGCAAGGAATACGCTTTCTCAGTTCTTAATGCAAATAGGGTTTATTCTATTATTAGGGACACAAATTTAGCCGCTCAAAAAGTTGCTGTTCGAAACGGTATGAATATTATTGATAAAGATACGAAGAATTTTAGGAATATAGAAATGGAATTTTTTCTGTATTCTGTAGAGCGAACAAATTGAGTATAATTTACAATTTTTCTACAAATGACAAAACATCCTTTATACTAATGGACACGTTAATTGAATAACCGACTATAAAAAAACGGTCAGGGGGCACAGCCTCTGACCATTTTTTTATGCAAATATGATTGTTTTTCAGCTACAAATAGCTAAACAATTTAATTAGAAGTACTTCAAAACAGAACCCATAAATATATTGTTGTTTTTTAAAATTAAAATGGCTGCACGAGAACCGTCCCCGTGCTGCCACCCAGGCGATTTGAGCCTGGGAACATTACGATGCAGGGGCTTTTTTATATCTACCCTTCTTCCGTTTCTTCAAGATCATCCGGGTAGACCACTTCTTCAAGTGTTTCTCCCGAAGCCTCATCCTCTACTTTGACCGTGACAGAGTAGTCATCTGCGCTTACGCCGTCATACAGTTGGTACATCATGCCCGACATGCCGAGGCTCATAGTGGCGAACGCGTCCATGCTGTTTTCATATTTCTCTTTCTCTACGATCATCGTATACTCAGAGAACGAATCATTGTGCTTGATGTCTTTGATGGAAACAAAGTCTTCGCTCGTCTTCGTTTCCTCGATGGTTTCATCGATGCTGTCCGCAATGTCCCTCAGCATCTTTTTATGAGTGGATTTGGACATTTTATATGTAATGGAACCATCTTCATTCTGGGTTACATCCTTAATGCCGTTTTCTTTCGCATCCGCCTTGATTGTCTCCAGGCTTTCGTTCTTGAACATGGAAGCCGGCAGCGAGACCTCCACATTGAATAACTTTTTATCAACTTCTACATTTACTTCTTTCTTCCCGTCCTCTTTTTTGCTTGCTTCTTCCGAAGAGCAGGCTGTCAGAAGAATAACCGCTGCTAGTACGGTAAATAATTTCTTCATCTATAAAACTTCCTTTCTTTCAAATGCGTTACAATAGTGTAACAAACATATTTCGATTTAACTACCTTATTTAGTTGATTTTAATATTTTGGAAGATTTTTTATAAAAAGAGAGAGGCGAAAGATTTCTTTACAACCATTCCGTCCCTTCTCCGTCTAATATCTTTGAAAGGGTGTGGAGGATGCTTGAGAGAGAGCGTGAACAGAGAGAGTTTATGAATAAAGAAGACCGTCTAGTATGGCTGATGGACGAGTACGGTGATGATATTGCCCGGCTCGCTTTTGCTTATATGAAGCAGAAGCAGCTTGCGGAGGATATTGCACAAGAGGTGTTTATCAAGTGTTATGAAAATCTGGATCAGTTCCGGAATGAATCCACATACAAAACCTGGCTGTACCGGATTGCCATCAATTTATGTAAGGACAAGCTGAGGAGCTGGCCCTTCAGGAATATCGTGGTGACAGAATTTTTTGGGAAGACAAGGATTGCCGGCAATTCCCCTGAGCTTGAATTGGCGGGCAAAGAGAATAAGCGGGTCATGTCTGAAGCGATCCTTACCTTGCCAGTAAAATATCGGGAGGTCATCATCTTGTACTATTACGAGGAAATATCCTATAAGCACATAGCGGATCTCCTACATATACGGCTGCAAACGGTGAAGTCCCGACTCCATAGAGCCCGCATTTTGTTAAAAAAGGAACTCGAAGGGAGTGTGTGGGATGGATGAATGGCTGCGCCATACAAAAGAAAACATGAATAACACGGTGATGAAGGAAATTCATTTCAATGAGGAAAATAAGAATTATGTACTGCAGGCAATCTCTAAAAAAAGAAACAAGAAACGGTTTCTAAAGCCTTCATTGCGCTATGCGTTAAGCATCGG
Source organism: Bacillus sp. BKU_1 (assembly GCA_051294195.1). GTDB lineage: Bacteria > Bacillota > Bacilli > Bacillales > Bacillaceae_B > Rossellomorea. The sequence goes on from CP193985.1 coordinate 2,721,131, forward strand.
CACGGCATGTATGTTCTTCTTGGGTATGGGCTATTATGTCTCAGAAAAATTGGATCTTTCTCCAGGCAAAGAGAATTCGATAATCGTGGAACCGCAAGAACCCCAGATAGGATCGGATGCCGTACATCCCCCATTAATAGAAGAATCCTATGAGGATATGACAAAGAAAGAAGTGCTGGAGAAACTATTGAACACGGTGGATTATTTTGAGACGGCTTCAGGAGAGCTTGAATTATTTACAACCTATGGGGACGGAAGTACCTCTGTGACCACCACAGAATTCAAATTGAGCAACAAGCGTAATTTCGGCGGATACGATAAAACGACTGAAAAGCTTCAAAATGGCGGGGAAAGTGTAAATGAAACCATCTATAATGATAAAAAAATCTGGAGAAAAGAAAGCGTTGGGAAAACCTATACCGCTTGTGCCTATCAACCAGTAACCAGCCAGGAAACGTTCACCACTCCCGATGAAGCGTTCAGTGTCGAAGAAAGCCGCCTCTTCAAGCCAAACACAAAATTAAGGGAACGGCCATTACCCTACAGCAGATCGGGACTTTCACTGTTTCCTTATGAAATGACAGTTAGGAATTTAAGGGATGAACACCTTTGGAAAATCGAAAAGCAGAATGAAGAGGTGGCCGGTCATAATACGATTGTATTGTTCGGTGAATTTGATGAACAGAATAAGGAATTGATGAAAAATGAGACCTTCAGGTTCTGGGTGGATAAGGATACCGGCATCTTGGTCAAATATGAAATGTATGACAGTGAGGGAGCTGCCCGGGATTATCTTCATCCGATAAGATTGGATTTGAATGTTCCGGTAGATCCAGAGGAAATTGAGCCCAATTTGGATGGGTATAACCGGATGGATCTTTGTGTGAAGGAGAGTTAAATAGAGAGGGGGAGGATTCTACTGGCATAATATGCAGGTAGAAACACCCCCTCTTTTTTGTTTGCGAGGTGGATTCCTAGCGCATAGCTTGGGGAGCCAAGTCTATTACTGGTTCAGCGTTTCATCAATTGCCGCAACCGCCCTTTCGAATGCTTTTATCCTTCTTTTAATTAACGTCCTTTGAGGGCTGGCGGCTTTTCTTGCAGGGAGTCTCATTTTTCATAGTGAGGAAGGGTGCTTCAGTCATGATCACTCCCGTCCACATCCATTTCCATTGAATCGTCCTCAAAATTATCCCCATTTTGATATTTACTCCTATCCGGATTCCCCAGAATCATGGCGCTGTCCCGCAGCCTGATTTGCTTGATTATGAGAGCGGCCACTATTCCCGGTATCGCTATGTAAAATAAATAGGGGAGGTGAAAAAATAAAGAGATGAATAATAAAATCACAGAGGGGATGGCAATGATCGCTTGAATTTTTTTCATGATGTTTCACCACCTACTTCGAGCGTGTTAACTATATTATTTGATACTAAACGATTCACCTGAATTCATAAAGAAAAACGAAGCCACGGAAGCCATCTCCCCAGGCTGCTCCAAAACCGTCCAATGCCCGCTTTCCCCAATCTCTACAAATTCAACATGCGGAAGATGCTCCTTGATAAAACGTTCCATATGAAGAGGAGTCAGTATATCATGTGAACCCTGCGCAATCAGGATTGGAATGCTGTTCAAGGTTTTTACATGCGGCAACAGATTGTAGGATTCCTCTATATCCTTGCTGATCATACTTTGTACGACATCATTGTAAAGGATGTGTTTTTTCATCTTTAATGTGTCCCGGGAGTAGACGTAGTAAGGGTCCAGAAGGTTGAGGATCTGTTTCGTGCGGTTGATGCCGATGGTGTGGAGCATGCCATTCACCATGAATCTCATCTTTTTAAGTGGACCGAGCTTTTGTAAAAGTTCCGTCTTAAAAGCAACGTATGCTTCGTTAGTCAATCCAATTGCCGCGGTCAGCATGATTCTGTCTACATGGGAGGGGTATTGCGCTGCATAAGATAATGCGAGCATGCTGCCCCATGACTCACCGAAAAGATGCATGCGCTCCAAACCCAGTTCCTGTCTCAGTGCTTCGAGGTTCCCAACTTCATCCTGAATGGAGTAACGATCGCCTTCAACAGCATCCGACTTCCCGCATCCGGCCTGATCATATAAGACTACCGTATGATCCGCTGCCAGCCGCTCTGCAAAAGTTAGGAAGTACTCGTGGCTGCCGCCGGGGCCTCCATGCAGAAAAACGATCGGATCACCATTTCCAAACGTTTTGACGTAGATTGATTTTCCATTTATGGTCATGTGCTTGTTCACCATCATCATCCTTTTTGACAGGTTCATATTTTTTTACGGGATATAGAGAGAGGAAGAATCTAAAACAGCAGAGGCAGTAAAATGACGAACGTTTACTGTGAGGCGGCAGTGCAAACGCTAATTAAAGTCCGATTAAGGCAGCTGGGATGAGCCTGCCGTAAATACTTTATCTCAACTATAAATCCTCCTGAAAGTACGATCACTCTTCTTACATTACTCCAAACCCTGCCGATAATCCTTCCTGAAGGATGGAAGGATTTGTGTGATATAATTGTAAATAATGGATATTAACTGACCCAATAATATTGATGGACCCCAATTAATTTAGAAGGGTCAACTGATAATGAGTCAGTTTCAGCTCAAGAATTGTGATATCTATATCACCTGTATTCAGCTATTGGACAGTTTAATGCAAGAAGGAGTGGAGGAAATAATATACAACGAATATAAGTACTTAAAATAAAAAAATTGAGGGGATAATACCTGATTTGGACATTCTAACTCTGATTTTAAGTTACATAATAGGCTCGATCTCATTTGCTTTAATAATAGGTAAAGTGTTTTATAAGAAAGATATCCGTGAACACGGCAGTGGGAATCTTGGTGCAACGAATGCTTATAGGGTTTTAGGCATTAAAGCAGGAGTAATTGTTGCAATTGCTGATATATTTAAAGGTACACTTGCTTGTTTACTTCCACTGATACTTGGTTCCACGGTTAACCCGATTGTATGTGGTTTATTAGCGATATTCGGACACATATTTTCTGTGTTTGCCAGTTTTAAAGGTGGAAAAGCTGTAGCGACTGCAACTGGAGTTTTCTTATTTTTGACTCCATTAGGTGTTCTGGTCGGCTTTGTTGTGTTTGTTTCAACCTTGTTCATGACTAAGTATGTATCACTAAGTTCGATGCTGGCCAGTATATCCTTATTCATCTACAGTCTTCTATTTGAAGGTGAAATCATCATGGCACTATCCCTATTGATATGCGTATCCATCATCGTTCTTCATAGACAGAACATAAATAGAATTCTGAATGGTACAGAGAATAAAATAGCAGAAAGGCATTGAGTTTTTGGAACTGTAGCTGAAGGTACCGTTCTCTAATGTGAAAATTAGGGGAAGTACGGGAACATTTTCATCGGTCCGGAAAAGCCCCTATGCTGCCCTGATGTCATTAATCAGAATTACATAGAAGGGGGAGACAGGTTTGATTGAAGTGAAAAAAGCAGGCATACAACATATTGACGGTATTATTAAAGTGTGTTCAGACGGTTACAGAGCCACTTATCTTCATACCCATTCATCAGAATACATAGAAAGAATCATTCGTGAGTTTTATCATTATGATCGGGTTCACCATGAGGTTATACACACTGACGATGGCTGGAATGGTTATTTTGTCGCTTTAGAAGGTGATAAAGTGGTTGGAGCAATAGGTGGAGGACTGATAGATAAAGAAAAGGGTGAGGTTTTTGTATTGTATTTAGACCCTGACCGGCTGGGAGAAGGGATCGGAACTCAGCTTTTACACGTTCTTACTCAATTGCAAATAAGCAAAGGGGCAACTGAACAGTGGGTCTCAGTCTCAAAAGGTAATCAGAAAGGCATTCCGTTCTATGAGGCAAGAGGCTTTCAGTTTGTAAATGAGCAGGACAGCTTTGATAATAATGAAAAGGATAACTATATTTCTTGCAGATATCGGCGTTTTCTATAACGTTCGCATAAATAAAAGCAGGAGAACGAACTTCAAAAAAGTATTGTATGTAATATTATTTCAACGGGCAGGTTTGTTGAAAGGCTAATAATCTGAAAATTGAATAATTGGTATAACAGAAAATGTAAAATTATTGATTTAATTTTAAACGGAGGAGGAATTAAATTGAGCGAACTTAAACTGGTTAATACCTACAAAAACGAGCTGCAAAATTACTCTTTGGAACAGCTGAGATATATTGATGAAGCAGGGGTTTGGTCCATCAGGCAAATGTATGATCATTTAATCCTTGTTGCTCATGAGTATCTTGATAATATGGAAAAATGTACTGCTTTAAATGATGAACAATATCTTGGGAAAACAGAGTTTGGTGAGCATTTATACAATATCGGAGGGTTTCCACCGATTAAAATTAGATTACCAGATGAACTAAATAGTCCCCCTAATAATTTGGATAGCAAAGAGGATCTTATCAGCAGAATGGATCAAGTAATTCTAAGGTTAAACCAATGGGAATCGAAAGTTGATAATATAAATCCAAATTATAAAGTTGAGCATGGAGGGTTCGGCTGGCTGAATGCAAGGGAATGGTATGATTTGGTTGGTATGCATTTTCGTCATCACTTACGCCAAAAAAAGGAGTTAGAACTAAGGCTCGTTAAGTAGTGGATGTGTAAGTTTAGGATAGGATTGTGTTTTCTTACTCAAGTAAATTTTAAAAAGAATAATCGTATGTTCTTAAACTAACGGGTGCGTTTGTTGAACGAGCAACCGACTCACATCAAATAAAATTGCAGGCAATATCATATTCGGTTAAAGAAGCAGATGAAGAATGAATAGAATTACTTATTTAATGACAAACTTTCGGAGGTGTTTATGACTGGAAGTGCTGTTGGTCAAAAAGTAAACTTAGAAGGTATTGAACTATATTATGAATACATAAAAAGTTGTACAGATAATGTAACAATTGTGTTTGAGTCTGGGTATGGTTGGGACTTAAATAACTGGAATTCGATCAGGCGTGATGTTTCAAAGTTTGCAAATGTATTCGTGTATGATAGGGATGGTATTGGTAAAAGCGAGAAGAGTAACAAGCCAAAACATAGTATGCAAATTATCAATAATCTGAGAAATTTACTCAAAAAAGCCGATGTAAAACCCCCATATCTCCTAGTAGGGCATTCTTTCGGTGGTGTAAACGTTAGATTATTTGCTAATAGGTATCCAGAAGAAGTTGCAGGAGTAATTTTGTTGGATTCGGTTCACGAAGATCAAAATAAAAAGATGGTTCCATTATTTACAGAGAAAGTCCAAGAGGAATATTTAGGGCAGTTTGCAGTAGAAGCTTCACTAAACGAGTTTGAAGAAAGCTTGGAGCAAGTAAAAGGAATAAAGCTTGGAGAAATTCCTCTTCTTGTTATTACGGGTGGTACACAGTCCCATCATACAAACCAGTCTATGGCTCAATGGATGATGTTTCAGAAGGAACTTGCCATGCTCTCAACCAGGAGTAATCACCTAGTTATTAAGGATGCTGGACACGCCGTTCACATCGACGAACCTCAATTTGTTATAAATGCTATTAAGGAAATGAAGTCTACACTTTAAATCAGCTTCTTCCAATAAAGGGTGCGTTTATTCAATAACAGAAATATATAAAAGAGCCCAAATATACATAGTTTTATTCAATAAATTGTATATTTGGTCCCTTTTTCTATTTAATTCACACGAGACTTTATTTGCCAGATGTCTTGTTTCTATAGCTGCATTTCCAAATAATGAGAGAGGGTAATTCCCAGTAATGTGTGTGATTTAAATAAGCATGAATTGTTTCATTTTAAATGGCGGTCATAAATACGGTGACAAATGGACAGTATACGGTTCATATTATTGCTTTCCAATTGGAACAGGGGGCCATCGTCCCGTTCGCATGATTCAAAAGAATAGATTGAAGGAAATTGATCATGGTTTCCCATCTGTCCCTTTTACTTTTTACATCCCCACCAACGGATACGTCCTGATTTCCTGTGCCGTATCGTTCACTAAACGAATCTCCCACGCATTAAAGTCAAGCGCGGCAAGCTGCATGGCGTTTTCAAACACCGTGCGGTCAGCTTCTGTTATGTTCTCCTCGTCCATTGAATATTGAACCGTCGCATTTCCGTTTTCAAGTGAAACACTCACGACTTCCAATCCTTCTACAATGGCTGAAGAGTAAAACGCATCTTCACGATCTACTGTGCCCATCGCTTCTACCGTTTCCGGGAAGGATAGAGGCTCCCCGTTTTCATTCTCAACCTGCTCATCTAAGGCCCCTCCAGGCAGGAAAAGAGTCTGCTCTGTGTCTTTGTCGTAAATCGTATAGTACCCGCGCGATTTTCTTTCGTCTTTGACGATGATAGGCTTATCAATCGGACTTTGAGCTACAATGATGTCTTCCTCACCATCGGGGTTGGTAAAAGAAATTTCTTCAATGCCATACAAATCGCTGATTCCGACCAACGAGTCATAAAATAAAGTTGTCTGAGCGGTAGTGGTGGATAACTGATTTCCTTCTTCATTAAAATGCACCTGTAGCTTTGGCCATTCTGCTGATATCTCAGTAAAGGAGCCAAGGATCTCTTGTTCAGAAGGATCGTTTTCGATAAGCGACCTCTTTAACCTTTCTTCGGGTGTAGTGGATTCCTCTTCTTCACGTGTAATGGTGTAGGCTGTCAGAAACTCGGTCCCTGTATCGTATGGGTGTGAATCAATGAAGTAATCAGGGGTGATTTGAGCTCCTCCATAGGTGTCAGAGTTATCATCGCCATCTTCTTTTGAGGTGTCCTCTTCCTCAGTATTGTTTTCATCACTAGGTCCTCCGGTTTCCATTTCGCCCGTATCCTGAGAGTTTTTATCAACCGTTTCGGCATCTTGGTCAGCTGATCCATTCTCAGAATTTTGACAGCTTGCCAGCAGAAAAGCTATTGAAGCCATTCCAGCTATCCTAATTATTTTCTTCATTCATCATACCCCCTTTCAACCTATGTACCCTATCCTGGAAAATTAAACAGATAATTACATATCTGAGAAGGTTTTGTTGGAAAAAGGATGGGGATTTCTCTAGGGCAGGCTTTTGGCATCAACGAATATTAACAATTTTTGAGGATGGATCAAGAGTGGGATCACCGAAAGAATTCCAGCTGAATAGCTGTTTAAGGCTTATCTTAATTGGGATATAAAGCCTTTTTTTATTAAGGCTTTGTTAGTTAATACCTTCCGATCCAGTCAACGTATCCGGAGGAAAGGATCCCTTGTAAACTAGCCGACGGAGTTTTGAAGAACTTGATGAAGAAAATATGTAGTTTGAAGAAGGCCAATGTTTCTATATCCCACGTAAACACCTTTGTATAAATAAGAGATTGACGGTAAAATGAGGTCAGGAGAGGCGGGAGAGCAGATGATTGTTCAGAATAACCAAGGACTTATATTGATGCGCTCAACTCAATTAGGTGAACGGAGTTGGCGAAATGATAATTGCTATAAAATGGTCTTTTCTCCTTTAGGGAAAAGTCAGTATCAAACGAAATTCGGTGATATAAAAATTGGTGAACAAGCCTTTTTGGTCTTTAATCCTAACGAGGAGCACCGGCAGCTTTCTGTTTCAAAAGAGAAATTCATTGTAGAATTGTCACCTGACCTGATTTTAGAAACATTATATGCGCTGGGACACCCCTCGAAGAATGATCTGGATTTTGCCATGCTCTCTTCCTATAATCAGCATGTTCAAAAATGGGCAGTTTTTCTGCGTGAATTTTTGAAAGAGGAGGACTCGGCCCTGGAAAAGGAACTGTTTCTCGAACATAGTATGGTTCAACTTGTTATTCTTTTATTGAAGTATGGCATAGGAAGTCACCAGACTACACTTCCGGCACTTTCTGGTACAAAAGAAAATATACACTCTGTCATCAGTTCTTTAAAAGAAGGCTACCAAGAGACATGGTCTTTGGAGGATATGGCAGCTATTTCTGGAATGAATAAATATCAGTTTTCCCATGAATTCAAGTCAGCCACCGGCCTTGCGCCTTATTCATGGCTTCAAGTCTATCGAATCATTAAAAGTCAGCACGACCTGATTCATACTGAAGACACGATTCTGCAAGTGGCCTTACAACACGGTTTTTCAACTGTTTCTGCTTATAATGTATTATTTAAAAAACTATATGGAAGAACGCCTGTTGAGTACCGTCACAAATTTAGATAGGAGGAGCATGATAAAGACTAATGCTGGAATTAACATGCATATGCCTGAAACGATAAAAAGAGTCTCAATTGATAAATACGATACTAACACACCGTAAACAGCAAGGGCAATCGCATTGGCTAGATATAATAAAAATGCATTGAAACTAAATCCGCGTCCAAGCATATCCTGCGGAATAAGCGTTTGTAAAAGGTATACACGAGCCAAGCCTGCCAGTGGTAAACCAAGACCAACGATGGCCGCGCCCAGGAATAAAGGGAGAATTCCATAAAAAATCCCGATGACCATAATTCCTGCTGCCCAAACCGAAGATCCAAGTAAATACGTTTTTAAGTTCATTTTCTTAAAGAGAAATGGGATGATCAGGTTTGCGCAAATAATAATAAAACCAAATACCCCTTGAAAGACACTAAATAGCTCTTCGCCCTTTGCAGAAATCTCCTCAAAAGCAAGCAGTATTCCTACCTGCCAGACCCATGTATTGAAAAACACCATATAGAAGGTAAGTAAGAACAGCCTACGAATCGTTTTATCCCCTTTGGTCCATTTCACAAAGTGCATAATAGCCTTGAAAATGTCTTTTACTGTGCGCTTCCCTTCATATTGAACTTCTTTAAACTTCAGCCTGGAAATACACAAAATACTGATGGCGTAACTGAAAATATCAACAGTAAAGAAGTGAATGGGACCCACTGTTCTTAATATTAAAACTGGTAAGACAGGCGTCAATACTGTGATTCCCCTCGTTAAGCTGTCATTCATACTATTTACAGTTGTTCGCTCTTCCTCTGTTGTAATTAAAGGCAGTACAGCTCGATGTGCCGGGTTAAAGAAACACCCTAAAAGTTGGATGGAAAAACTGACTGCCAATAATAATAGATAGCTTAACAGTTCTAAATAGAACAACCCTATAACTAAGCCCAGAAAAGGAATTCGTATAGTATCTATCCAGATTAAAAGCCGTTTTTTTGGTAACCAGTCACCTATTACCCCTCCTGCTAAACCAAATAAAAGATAAGGCAGTGTACCCGCAATCACCATACCTGTGGTCATTACCTCGGAATCCGTTAAATCATACACAATAAAAAGGAAAGCCATTCCAGATAAAATATCCCCTAAACGAGAAACGCCACCACCAATTAAATAAAATAATATCGTTCTATTCTTTAAAATTCGCATGTACATTCATATCACCTCATGCAAATCATAAAGAATATCCTAATTTTTATCTTTCTGCATATTGGCAGGATTTTCACCAATATAAAAAAAGACATACATTATTTGATTGCATATTGGAATTGAATTAACAATCATTTGAGACTGAAAAACTTCGCAGAATCCCTAGTGGGAACGAGGCTTTTCTACTGGGATCAGGCAACTCAATTTAACAAGGATTTTTCCTAATAATTTAATATTAAATGTTAAAGTTATTGAAGGTACTACTATTACTCGTGCAAAGTGGGTTTAAAAGAAGGGAATTTTTCAGGGGAAAAGGTGCTTTATCCCAAGGGATTAATAGAATTACTAAAAAGGAAATTTAAATTAAATATCGGAGGCTTATCCAGAATGGGATGAGCTTCTTTTTTGTTTTCAATATTACCTTGAGTAAGTTGCTCGATTTTGAAATAATTGGTATTGAGTCAAAAATGCAGGTTTGTTGAAGAAGGTATTTTATAATCTAAATAGAATAATTGGTTATAACAGATAATGTAAATTTTTTAGATATAAGTTAATTGAACAGAGGAGGAATTAAATTGAGCGAACTTAAACTGATTAATACTTACAAAAATGAGCTGCAAAATTACTCTTTGGAACAGCTGAGATATATTGATGTAGAAGGGGTTTGGTCTATCGGACAAATGTATGATCATTTAATCCTTGTTACTCATGAGTATCTTGATAATATGGAAAAATGTGCTGCTTTAAATGATGAACAATACCTTGGGAAAACGGAGTTTGGTGAGCATTTATATAATAACGGAGGGTTTCCGCCGATTAAAATTAGATTACCGGATGAACTAAATACTCCACCTAATAATTCGGATAGCAAGGAGGATCTTATCAGCAGAATGGATCAAGTAATTCTAAGGTTGAACCAATGGGAATCGAAAGTAGATAATATAAATCCGAATTATAAAGTTGAGCATGGAGGGTTCGGCTGGCTGAATGCAAGGGAATGGTATGATTTGGCTGGTATGCACTTTCGTCATCACATACGTCAAAAAAATGAGTTAGAACAAAGGCTCGTTAAGTAACGGATGTGTTGGTAGGATTGTGTTTTCTTACTTAAGTAATTTTTAATTAAGAATAATCGTTTGTTCTTAAACTAACGGGGGCTTATCCATAAAAGGATGAGCTTTCTTTTTGTTTGAAGTTTATCTTGAGTAAACTGCAGTATTTTGAAATAATTGGTATTAAGACACAAGGGGGATGTTCAATAAGAATTAATAAGGAAGACAGTTACTATATAAAGTTAGATTTTACATATTTTTGTCTAAATAAAGATCATGCAATAAATTGAGAAATTAGCATTACTATACGATATGAATAAATATCTGGAGGTATAGATATGTGGGCAGTATTAGGCGTTATTGCAATAGCAGTAACTTTTATGAATCTTTATCTGTATACAGCAGGAAAGGACTATAAGCTTGCAATGGCGTTAGGATTATCATTTACAGCATTAACTGTTTGTGCAGATTACAGTTATGTATCCCGGTGGGTAGAAGGGGAAGATTGGTCAGCGTTATCAGATGTAGTACCTGGTATGGCAAGGGCATTATGGGTTTTGACAATTGTTTCTATCTTGCTGAATATAGCCCCTATATTCTTAGAAGGAAGACGTATGAAATTATAACTTATTATAGTAAAAACACCTTGTTATTTAGAGAAAGTACTGAGTTATTTGAATCAGTTTTAAGTTGAATCCAGCGTGTAAGGGAGCAAAGCAAGAAGGTAATATTAATTATGTCGAAGTGAGCTAAGTGAGTACTAATAATATTAAAAAAAAGCCCTAGATCCGTCATGATTTTTCCAATTTCTTAAAAACGAAGGCTAAGCTCGCTTTTTAAATGGAAATTTCTCTTTGTAATAAGTATGGTACCCCATTTAAAGAAACAGTTTAATATAATTATTACCTGCAGCACTCATAAAGTAAATAACAAACTAAATAAGGAGCTGATACTGCTTTGAACATTAGGAAATCTGAAAGGCATTCCTTTTATGTAGCAAGGGGCTTTCAGTTTGTAAAAGAGCAGGACAGCTTTGACAATAACGAAAGCGATGACTATATTTCCTGCAGATATCGCCGTGATCTATAGCGTTCGCATAAGTAAAAGCATGAGAACGCACTTAAAAATAGTGCGTTATTTTTCTCAATGCTTTTATTTATTTCTTCTTTAAAACTTTTTCAATCTTTTCTCGTCTTACATATTGAGGTGATGCAACATGTCTGATGATCAGAAGCTTATTCAGGAAATTCTTCGCGGCAGTCAGGCGGCGATGGAGGTTCTGACGCGAAAGTACTACAGAGATATTTTTGCTTTCGTGTATCGAAAAATAGGAAATAGAGATTTGGCGTATGATCTGACTCAGGAAATTTTTATTAAAGTCATTAGAAAAGTCGGTTCCTATTCAAGCAACGGCAGCTTTAAAAGCTGGGTGTTTACGGTTGCGGCAAATCATTGCCGTGACTATTGGAAAAGTGCAGAACATCAACGAAGTCAAAAGCAGTCCGAATTTAAGGAAGATCTGACAAATGAAAAAACGAATGTCTCCTACATCTTCGCTCAAAAGGAATCAAGGGAGAGAGTGAAGATCGCCATCGACAAACTGCCTGAGTATCAGAGGAATGCACTCATCCTGAAATATTATCATGATATGAAGATTCAAGAAATTGCCACTGTGACAGAAGCCAGTGAATCTACTGTGAAGTCGCGGCTGAGACAGGGACTTGCAAAACTTGCGAAGCTTTTAGGGAGAGGTGAGGAATATGGACAACAGCAGCAGAAATGATGACACTCAGTTAGACCTTGAGCTGGAAGAATTGGAAAAGGAGCTTAGGTTCAAGCTTGGTGATTATGATGTCGAGTATCCAAGTGAGACAGAAATGATGAAGACGATCGAAGCGATTAGACCATTTGTTCCTGAAAAAGAGGACCGATGGAAGAGTTATTCAGAAAATATCATGCCATTAATTAAGAATACATATCGTGAGATCTTTTATTTCAGTCCTTTATTCTGGATCTTAAACAGTTTATTTCTCTTTATTTGCAGCTGTGCAGTATTGATTGCTGACCAAGATCCCTATGTGACTTTGATGCTCTTTGCCCCGCTGCCGACCTTCACAGGATTATTTGAAATCCTTAAAAGCAGACGTACAGGTATGGCAGAACTCGAGCTTTCCTACAAATTCAATTTGCAGGAAATAATTCTATCCAAGATGATGATCATCGGAGTGTTTAACATTGGAATTAATCTGATAGCAATGGTTGTTCTATCTATTCTTCTCCCCGATATATGGGTAGGTAAGATGCTGCTCTATTGGATGACTCCTTTTACCGTCATGACAGGAATTTCCTTCTTGTTTGCCAGTCGGGTGCGACACGTTCATACTGTCACTTCCACACTAGTAGTTTGGCTGGGGGCCGGATTATTTTTAAGCAGCGAAGAAGTTATTGAAAAAGTTGAATCAATTCCAGCTGCTGTATATGGGCTCGTGATTATTGCAGCCATCAGTTTCATCATTTTACAAGCTTTCCGGTTTTATAAAAGGGGTGCAGAGTATGAATTTAACCATTGATGGAGTATCAAAAGTATTTAAAGAGAAACATTCTGAAAAAAAGGCGCTGGACGCACTCAACCTGGAATTCAGCACAGGGGTCTATGGGATCCTTGGTGCCAATGGATCCGGAAAGACGACACTCATGCGGATCATTGCCAGCGTGATGAAGCCGACAGAGGGGAAGATTTATCTGAACGGCAGGGATATCGGCCGCATGGATCACGAATACCGGGCCTTGATCGGATACCTGCCTCAGCATGTAGGATTGTATAAGAATTTCTCAGCTGAAAAGTTGTTGCATTATATTGCCGCTTTGAAAGGCCTCTCAAAAGTAGATGCAAAGAATAAGGTGGATGAAACACTTGAATTAGTCGGACTTACCCAAGAGCGAAAGAAGAAAGTAGGGAAATTTTCCGGCGGTATGAAAAGGAGGATCGGTATTGCCCAAGCTTTACTGAATGATCCGAAAATCCTTATTGTGGATGAACCAACAGCAGGTCTTGATCCGAAAGAACGGATCCGGTTCAGGAATCTGTTATCGAAAATATCAGCAAACAGAATCGTACTTCTATCCACCCATATTGTATCTGACATCGAATTTATTGCGAAAGAAGTTCTGATATTAAAAGAAGGGAAGCTCATCCAGAAAGAATCACCAAACCAGCTCTTAGCTGGAATCGCAGATAAAGTATGGTCACTGACTGCCCAAGAAGAAGAGTTGGAAAAGCTGCAAGTCGGAAATAGGATTGGGAATATTACCCTAACGCAAAATGGTTACCAATTGCGGATCATAAGCGGTAAGTCACCTCATCCCCATGCAGTCAGAGAAGAACCCAACTTAGAGGATTTGTATTTGTACTATTTTGATGAAGAGGAGGAGAGAAGATTGTGAGATTGTTCAAGTTCGAGCTCTATAAAATCTTCAGTCAAAAACTGATTTATATTACCTTATTGGTTCTCGTTCTTCTATCATCAATGTACATAGCAAACTTTGAGAAAACTGATGATCAGACGAAGCAATTTTATAAGGAGTGGGAAGGAACACTAACTTCAGAAAAAATCCAGCAGGCTGAAGCTTCGAATGAGCAACTTACGGCCAAAGTCGAAGAAAAGATGGCTGCTGGGGAAAATGGAAGGTTGTTTTCTGAGAATGATGAAATCGAGTCGGGTATCTATGAAAATATTGCATTTATCCAGGGAGTAGAAGAGAACTTCAATCAAAAGTTGCAGGCACTGGAGAATTCAACGAAGTATAATGCTAGCCTTGAAAAGAGGATGTTAGAAAACGTGGACCTTTCCTATTTTTCCTTTTATAGAGGACCGGCAGAAATCATTGACTATACCGGGACTTTTGCGTTTATCATTACTGGTGCAATGCTATTGATCGGACTTTCTTCTATCTTTACCAGAGAGTACAGTTCAGGTGTCGATAATTATATACTGAGTTCGAGACAGGGAAGAAAGGATTTAACTTGGGCGAAGCTGGGGGCGGCATTTGTTTATGCTCTGACGGTGGTAGCCGTATGGGAAGCAGTAAATGTCATAAGCAAGCTCTATATTCTGGGGAATTTGGGTTGGGAGTCACCCCTTCAATTTGTTTTTAAATATAATTTTTCTCCTTATGGACTGAATATGCTGGAGTTTCACTTGATTCAGCTGGGAATCCATTTTGCAGCGGCATGTGGATTTGCCATTCTGATTCTCTTCATTTCATCCATCAGCAAACATTCACTGATTTCATTTTTTGTTTCTGGCGCATTATTTTCGCTGCCATTTATGGTAATAGAAATGGTGCCACTGAAAGCATGGCTCTCGGATATGGTCAAGTTTTCTTATCTTTACATCATGAAAGTGGAGTTCCTGTTCACCCAGTTCAAAACCCTCAACATATTTGGGTATCCGCTCTTATATCCTGTTGCGGCAGTTTTGTGGATGGGCATACTCTCGCTCGTCATGACCTTAGTTATATTCAAAGTGATGAAAGAAAAAGAGGTAAGCATGTAGATATTTCTGGTAGGAGGGAAAGGTGAACTGTCTCTTTTCTTGTAAATCGTCTCGAATAATACTGTTTAATGAAAAGGAAAACAGTACTTTCAACAATGTACAGTTCAGGGATAATGGGGTCAGACCCTCGGTACGGTAAAGCATTAATGTACCGGGGGTCTGACCCCAATATTCTGGTGTTAATTATATAAGA
Organism: Bacillus sp. BKU_1; assembly: GCA_051294195.1. Classification (GTDB taxonomy): domain Bacteria; phylum Bacillota; class Bacilli; order Bacillales; family Bacillaceae_B; genus Rossellomorea. Next base: position 2,736,341 of record CP193985.1, read on the forward strand.
AAACAGGCGTGATTCATAAGTGCTGGATCACGCTCGTTCCTTGATTACCGGGTACTACAATTATTTCTTTTTACAACTCGTCATTTGAGTTGCCGGTGCATTACAGCCTGCAAATCGCATTGCTCTTTCCTCAATGTGGTGATTTATTTAGTATATTAGGCAGCTTATAAAAACTGATTGGGAAAATGGATCTTAAAGAATGTTGTTTTTATTATCTGGGGTCAGACCCCGGTATTTCTTCACATGTGGAGGAAGAATTTCGATGTAAATGGAATACATATAAAGTGGGATGACTTGGTATGGGCCTTTTAAAAAACGTATACAGACATTACATTGGAGGGTTGTTTATGGCATTGGTTTCAATCTATACGGTGGGCAGGTTACTTAACCCTTATGACCACCCGGTATCTCGTGAGTTTTATGAGCTGGGATATAAAGTGATGCACCAAGCTTATGCGTCAGGACACCTCATAAAAGAGCTATCATCAGACGGTGTACCAATTCCGGAAGAAGCGAAAGGGGAAGGTTACCCAGTGCTTACATTGACTGTTTGGAAAAGCCTCCACTCATTGTTTCGTTTTACTTACGCAGGGAAACACAGTCAGGCACTCCGAAATAGGAACAAATGGATGGAGCCTGATCAAGGGATTCATCTTTCATATGTTATGTGGTGGACCGAGCGAGCCGGCGATGTTACTTGGGAGGAAGCTTTTAATAGATACTGTCATTTCATTCAACATGGTGCAACACCATTTGCATTTGACTTTAAGCACACATTTGATGATCAGGGGGAAGTGGTGAAAATAAAGGAAACATAAGATAAGAATTCCACTAGAGAGTGTCCGAGTATAAACTTAGGTTATAGGAATTTTCCAAATAAATAACCAAGCGATATTCAATATAGTGCTGGACTATTGAATAATCAAAGTGTTCTCTTTCACAAGGGGGGTATTATGAAAAGAAAGGTAATTATATTCACTATTGTAGCCTTATTTTGTCTTATGGGTTATTCAATGCTCTTTAATGGTTTTTTTGGAGTCAAAAGCATTACAATCCAAGAAAATGATAAATCATTTGAAGATGGTAAGAAGACGACTGATAAAAAGATAATCGTAACAATTACTGGGATACTCAATAGGTCAAATAAAATTACGAATACACATTATTCCCTTGCAGTTGAACCAACATACAAAATTCAGCTAGAATATAAGGACAAAAATAAAGAAGTATTATATTTTTGACACAAATGAGACCCTCATTGCTAGCGAAATTAGCAATAATTATTATAAAATAAATGAAAAACAAACGAAGAAAATAATCCAACTTTTATTAAACTAAAAAGGGCTTCAATTGAACAAAGGAACTCCTAAACAATTATGGAGTCCCTTTCTTTATTTGTAAAATCAATAATATCCATTAACATAGTATTATTTAAAGAGATACACCAAGAGTTACTAGGGAAATAGGAAAAGTTGTTTGCCTTACTGTTGAGGGGTAGTAAGTAAGTGGTACAAAAAAATGGGGGAGACATACTTGAAAAAAGAAATTGTACTTGTAGGGACTTATCATTTTGAACAGAACGTAGAACTAGTAGGGAAAAAAGAAAAGGAAGTAATAGAATTAGTTGATCATTTAGCTCATTACAAGCCAACTAAAGTCGCTGTAGAATGGGGAAAATCAGCAGATAAAGAACTTAATCTAAAATACCGAAAATCAAATGGAGATTTTTCAATCGATGAAATTCAACAAATTGGATTTAGGTTAGCCAAAAAATTAAATCACAAAAATGTATATGCGGTGAATTGGACGGGGGGGGGATTACCCAGGAAGATATGGAGGAACTTAATGCCTCAATTCAATGTTCATATCCTGAATTACTAGATACGATGAAGGTTATTAGAGAAAATCTTCCTGATATTAGTCTTAACACTCCATTGGTTAATTCATATAGAAGATTGAATGACAATGAAGCTACTAAAGAACTTGAGAGAATGTACTTATCATTTGTTACTGTAACGAATGAGAAGGGAAAATTGATTGGTTTTAACTTTTTAAATAAATGGATGGAACGAGAATTGATGATTTTCAAAAACATTATTGAAACGAGTAATTCTGATGATCGAATTCTGCTTATAATTGGAAGTGATCATCTGTGGATGCTGAGAAAATTATTTGAAGGTAATGGATGGAAGGTAATCAATCCTTTTGAATAGCCTTTCAGCCTTATTTAACAAATGGGGGTAATCCTGATGATCGAGCTATTACCTTCATCAATTAAATGGCGATTTGATGAGGTACTATGACAATATGAAAGAGTGGTGAAATTTTTGAAAAGGATTATTCTTTTTATGTTATTGTGCGCACTCGGTGGATTTGTAATCGGTTGTTCTCACAATAAAGAAAAACTAAGCTCAGCTTTATCAGAAACTGAAATTGATCATTTTTTAGAAGAAAAACGCATTGAATCAATAGCAATAGAAGAAGTGCAGGATTCTACCATGGTCTTACATAATCGCGGCATTTATTATTTATCAAAAAATGAAGATGAGATCACAGTAAATCAAAGTGGATGGGGCGGATCCAATAGCGATGAGAAAGTGCAATTAGGAATGACGAGCACTGGAAGTCCCCACGCTTATATCATTGTGCAAGACAAAGAATTATTAAACAAAGCAGATAAGGCAACAGTTAAATTTAGTGATGGGACTACTGCAACTAAACAGTTTGGCAGCACCAAAGGAATGTTAATGTTTTATGATAAAAGTAAACACAATTTAACAATAAACAATGAACTTGAGTTATCCATATACGATCATAAAGGGAAAGTTATTTACGAAAACAACCTTTAAGTCCTCTCGGTGTATATAGTGAGCAGCCAGCCATTTATTACATAAAGGGCAGTTCAGCGGAGATAGGATTTAGCAGCCCTTTAATTATATGGCCGGATCGTTGAAGAAGGATATTATAATCCGATGTCGTATTTCTTTCTAAGAGACCATCACTTAGGAGGATATAAGTGTTTAAAGATAATGTAGAATACATCATTCGAAATGTAAAAGTAGAGGATGCGGAAGCACTTTTGGATATCGGGACATCTATTATTTCTGAGGGTGAATATTTTATCGTTGTATCTGAAGAGGTAGAAAAAAAGCCATTACATGAGGAGAAAGAACGAATACAAAGGATATTGGAAAACAGAAAAGAAACGATAATTGTGGCGGAAGTAAACGGGATAGTTGTTGGATCAATAGAATTTCGTTCACAAACCAGGAAGAGATTAGCACACACAGGCTCTGTTTCAATGTCGATAACTAATAAGTACAGGGGCAGGGGAATAGGGAAGGCACTTTTAAAGGCATTATTAGACTGGGCAGAAGAAAACCCATTAATTGAAAAGGTCAGTTTAGGGGTCTTTTCAACAAATCAAAGAGCCATTTCCCTGTACAAGCAGATGGGCTTTGTGGAAGAAGGCCGTTTGATGAAAGAATACAAGTTAGATCATGGTGAATATATTGATGATATTCTTATGTGCAAATTTGTATAAACTTCATGTGGTGCGTATTAAAAATTAGTTGAACAAGCAGGCGTGATTCATAAGTGCTGAATCACGCTCTTTCCTTGATTACCGGGGCACAATTGCTGTGAGAGTTATTTCTTTTTACAACTCGTCAATTGAATTGCTCTTACCCAATGAGGTTATTTATTTACGCTATAAAAACTGATTGGGAAAATGAATCATAAAGAATGTTGTTTTCATGAGTTCTACGATTTAATCGTTGCAAACGGTTACAAACATATGTTATTTTATATGTAACCGGTTACACAACAACCAACCAAACGAACAGGAAGTGACGTGTGTGGCAACAATCAAGGATGTGGCGAGTGAAGCGGGGGTGTCGGTGGCGACGGTCTCCCGGGTGCTCAATGATAACGGCTATGTAGGAGCCGAGACGAGGAAGAAAGTGATGAGGGCGATCGAGAAGCTGAACTACAGTCCGAATGAGGTGGCGCGCTCCCTGTATAAACGGGAGTCGAGGTTGGTCGGCCTGCTGCTTCCCGATATCACGAACCCGTACTTCCCGCAGCTGGCGAGAGGGGTTGAGGATGAAGTGAGCGAGGCAGGGTTCAGGCTCCTCCTTGGTAACAGCGACGAGAACATCCAGAAGGAGCTGGATTACATCCAGACCTTCGTTCAGAACAATGTCGTCGGCATGATCTCAGCGACCAATCACGTTGAGCATGACCAGTTATATAGTGAATTGAATCTCCCACTCGTCCTCCTTGACCGGACCACGGACAATTATCCGGCTGTCTATGCGGACGGCCGCAAAGGTGGACGCCTGGCGGCAAAGACCCTGGTTGAAAAAGGATCGAAGCGGATCACCGTTATGAAGGGACCGGCCCACGTCAAGCCTGCACAGGACCGATTCCGCGGAGCCGTAGAGTACTTAAGCGGGACCGACGTCGATTTCTCTGTTATGTCCACGACATCGTTCTCCTTTGAAGACGCAAAAGTCTGGGCAGAGGAACTGTTCGCCACCTACCCTGATACGGACGGGGTCATCGCGAGCAATGATATCGTCGGGATTGCGATTCTCCATGAGGCATTGAGGCTCGGGAAAAAGATCCCTGAAGACGTACAGATCATCGGCTACGATGACATCCCCCAGAGCAGCCTTTCCTATCCGGCGCTCTCCACGATCAGGCAGCCGGCTTATGAAATGGGAAGGAAGGCCGCGGCACTTCTGATTAAACTGATAAAAAAAGAAAAAGACATTGATACAACGGTTCAGCTTCCGGTTGAACTCATACAGCGAAGCACAACACGAAAGGGATGAAGGAAGATGAAAAAAGCGAAGATTGCCGTGATCGGCAGTTCATCCATGGATCTGGTGGTAACATCAGCGAAACGACCCGGTGCAGGGGAAACGGTACTGGGTGACAGTTTTGACACAGTACCCGGCGGAAAAGGGGCCAATCAGGCCGTTGCAGCAGCAAGGCTTGGGGCAGACGTGTACATGATCGGATGCGTAGGAGATGATCCATACGGCAAAGAAATTTTGGAAAACTTTAAGAATAACGGTGTTCATACCGACTATGTGGAACCGGTTACAGGTCAGAAATCCGGCACGGCCCATATCATCCTCGCTGAAGGGGACAACAGCATTGTTGTCGTCAAAGGGGCCAATGACCTTGTCACTCCTGAGTACGTGAAGAAAACAGCCGATTTCCTTAAAACATGCGATCTCATTATGATTCAGCAGGAAATCCCGGAGGAAACGGTTGAGTACGCGGCAGACCTGTGCAACCAGATAGAAGTCCCGTTGCTGCTGAACCCGGCTCCGGCACGGAAGATTTCACAAAAAGTCATCGATGGTGCCAGTTACCTGACACCGAATGAACACGAAGCGGATGTGCTTTTTAACGGAATGAAGCCGTTAGAAGCGTTAAAGCAATATCCTGAAAAGGTCATCATCACCGAAGGAGCAGCGGGAGTCCGCTGCCATGATGGAACAAAGGAAATCCTTGTTCCTTCTTTCAAAGTCGAAGTCGTCGATACGACAGGGGCCGGCGATACCTTCAACGCCGCATTCGGAACGGCCGTGGCCGAAGGACAATCAATGGAAGAAAGCCTTCGATTCGCAAACCGTGCAGCATCCCTTTCCGTGACCGGATTCGGGGCACAGGGCGGAATGCCGACAAGAGACGAAGTGGAAAGGAAGCTGGCAGAATGAAACGACATGGCATCTTGAACAGTCACATTGCGAAAATATTAGCCGATCTCGGCCACACGGATACGATCGTTGTGGCCGATGCTGGTCTCCCGATTCCGTCAGACGTCGTGAAAATCGACCTGGCATTGAAACCGGGAGAGCCATCCTTCCTTGACGTGGTTGAACTGCTAAAGGAAGAAATGGTCGTCGAAACAGTTACACTTGCTAGTGAAGTAGAAACGAATAAAGGGGTTCATGAACAGATGAGCTCATGGTTTGACGGGATCCAGTATGTATCCCATGAAGATTTCAAAAAAGAAACCCATAAAGCGAAGGCTGTCATCCGCACGGGGGAAGTCACACCGTACGCGAACTGTATCCTTCATGCGGGAGTCATTTTTTAAAACAAAGGGGTGAGCAGCATGCAGATCAGCATGAAGAATATCCATAAAGCATTTGGAACGAATAAGGTTCTTGAAGGCGTGGACATCGAGATCGGGGAGGGTGAGGTACATGCCCTGATGGGGGAAAACGGGGCCGGTAAGTCGACCCTGATGAACATCCTGACTGGCCTTCACAAGAAGGACCAGGGAACGATCACCATCGACAGGAAGGACATGACGTTCGACAATCCGAAGCAGGCCGAGGAATTCGGCATTGCTTTCATCCATCAGGAGCTCAACGTCTGGCCGGAGATGACCGTCCTTGAGAATCTATTCATCAATAAGGAACCGGTTACACAATTCGGTCTCATCAATACTAGAAAAATGAAAGCGATTGCGAATGAGCAGTTTGAAAAGCTGAACATTTCGATCCCTCTCACAAAAGAAGCGGGACAGTGCTCGGTCGGGCAGCAGCAGATGATTGAAATCGCCAAAGCTCTCATGACAGATGCAAAAGTCATCATCATGGACGAGCCGACGGCGGCGTTGACGGACCGGGAAATCGAAACGCTCTTCACCGTCATCCGTTCACTAAAGAAAGCAGGAGTGTCCATCGTGTACATCTCCCACCGGATGGAAGAGATATTCACGATTTGTGACACCATCACGGTCATGCGGGACGGTCGCACGGTTGAAACAACGCCGATCCCCGAGACGAACTTCGATGAGGTCGTGAAGAAAATGGTCGGACGCGAATTGACAGACCGCTTCCCGGCACGACATCCAAAGCCAGGCGAGACAATGCTTGAAGTACGGAACCTGACGAAGAAGGGACTGTTTGAAAAGGTAAGCTTCGAGGTCCGCTCAGGAGAAATCGTCGGCGTGTCAGGTTTGATGGGGGCAGGCCGGACGGAAATCATGCGGACCATCTTTGGCCTTGACGGACGATATGAAGGTGAAATCCTCGTGAACGGGAAACCGGTCACCATTAAAACACCGGATCAAGCGGTGAAGCTCGGTCTTGGATTTATCACCGAGGATCGGAAGGATGAAGGACTCGTCCTCGACTTTTCCCTGAAGGATAATATCGCCCTTCCAAGCCTCTACAGCTTTACGAAGAAAGGCTTGATCAACGATAAAAGCGAACAGGACTTTGTGGAATTGCTTATCAAGCGGCTCACGATCAAGACTGAATCAGCCAGGACTCACGCAAAGAACCTGTCCGGCGGGAACCAGCAGAAGGTGGTCATCGCCAAATGGATCGGCATCGGTCCGAAAGTGCTCATTCTCGATGAACCAACGAGGGGAGTCGATGTCGGAGCGAAACGGGAAATCTATCAGCTCATGAACGAGCTCACCGACCGTGGCGTTGCGATCGTGATGGTCTCATCCGAGCTGCCGGAAGTGCTCGGGATGAGCGACCGCATCCTCGTCGTCCATGAAGGGACCATCGCAGGAGAGCTATCAAAGAAAGACGCCACACAGGAAAAAATCATGACATTGGCGACAGGAGGTCACGCACATGAATAACGCACTCAAAACGAATCACGTCGGTAATCTGATGCAGAAGCTCGGTCCGCTCCTCGGACTGTTTGTGCTGATGGCGACGGTATCCATCATCAACCCTAGTTTTCTAGAACCCTTGAACTTATTGAATCTACTAAGACAGGTCGCGATCAACGCCCTGATTGCTTACGGAATGACCTTTGTCATTCTGACCGGTGGAATTGATTTATCCGTCGGCTCGATCCTCGCCTTATCCAGTGCCCTCATGGCAGGGATGATGGTATCGGGAATCGACCCGATCCTAGCGACCCTGATCGGCTGTCTACTTGGAGCTGTAATGGGAATGGTCAACGGATTATTAATCACAAAAGGAAAAATGGCTCCATTCATCGCAACACTCGCAACCATGACGATGTTCCGCGGGTTGACGCTCGTATACACTGACGGAAACCCGATCACGGGTCTTGGCGACAGCTATGCATTCCAACTGTTCGGAAGAGGATACTTCCTTGGAATCCCGGTACCGGCCGTCACGATGATCCTGACGTTCGCGATCTTATGGGTGATCCTGCATAAAACCCCGTTCGGCCGAAAAACATATGCCATCGGCGGGAATGAAAAAGCAGCCCTGATCTCAGGGATCAAGGTACCGCGCATCAAAGTGATGATCTACTCCTTGGCCGGCTTACTGTCAGCACTCGCAGGAGCGATCCTGACGTCACGCCTGAATTCGGCACAGCCGACAGCGGGTACATCCTATGAACTCGATGCCATCGCAGCCGTCGTCCTAGGCGGGACAAGCCTGTCAGGCGGACGCGGACTGATCGTCGGAACACTGATCGGTGCACTCATCATCGGAACGTTAAACAACGGTCTGAACCTGCTCGGCGTCTCATCCTTCTTCCAAATGGTCGTAAAGGGTGTCGTCATCATCATCGCCGTTCTCATCGACCGAAAGAAAGCAGCGTAGGAGGGATACTATGAAAAAAGCGTGGTTACTACTAATCAGTTTGTCACTCCTATTCCTCGGTGCCTGCTCCCTGCAGCCGCCGGAATGGGCCAAGCCAAATAAAAGCTCGAACCCTGAAGACATCAAAATCGGACTATCCGTTTCAACCCTGAATAACCCATTCTTCGTCTCCATGAAAAACGGCGTACAGGACGAAGCGAAGAAACAAGGCATGGAAGTCGTCGTCGTCGATGCCCAGAACGATGCCGCCAAACAGATCAATGACGTAGAAGACCTCATCCAGCAAGGCGTCGACGTGTTATTGATCAACCCAACAGATTCAGCGGCCATCTCCACCTCCGTTCAATCCGCCAACAGCCTGGGTATCCCCGTCGTCACCCTTGACCGCTCCGCGGAAAAAGGAGACGTCGCCACACTCGTCAGCTCGGATAACGAAAAAGGCGGCGAAATGGCCGGAGAATACCTCGTCGAACAGCTCGGTGAAGGAGCAAAAGTGGCAGAACTTGAAGGTGTCCCTGGAGCTTCCGCCACCCGTGAGCGGGGAGCCGGGTTCCACAACATCGCTGATGAAAAACTTGATGTCGTGGCCAAGCAGACTGCAAACTTTGACCGTACCCAAGGATTGAATACCATGGAGAACCTGATTCAGGGAAATCCAGATATCAAAGCAGTTTTCGCTCATAACGATGAAATGGCATTGGGAGCCCTGCAGGCGATCCAGAGTTCTGGCCGAGACGTACTAGTCGTTGGATTTGATGGAAATGAAGATGCGATGACTAGCATTCGGAATGGCAACCTGTCTGCGACTGTTGCTCAGCAGCCTGAGAAGATCGGTTCGTTGGCCGTTCAGGCTGGGGCTGATGTGTTACAGGGTAAGAAAGTGAAAGAGAAGATTCCGGTGCCGTTGAAGTTGGTGACGGAGGAGAATGGTGATAAATCAATAGAATAATTGTAAGGAGAGCACCCTTTATTGTAGAGGGGGGTATTTCCGTAAATTAAATACATTGCATTAAATAAAAATGAAGTTCCTCTTCCATGAAATTGGAAAGGAGCTTTTTATTTTTCACAACATTTCTAGAGAATTTTATTCGCTAATAATCTCGAGTTTTATGCTTAATTAGTATAAGACATACTCTCTATTTATTTTCCAATCAGCAAGTTAAGCTTAAAACGTGTGAAAAAACATTTGCTTTGTCTCGGATTTTTATAAAAAGAGAATTCACTTCATGGTATGATTTCCCATCCTTTCTCCCTATATAAAGGTTGAATACAGATTGAAACAAGAGTGAATCAATTGATCGAATGGAAATTAATTAAACAAAAGGTCCTTAAGCCAAATAAATATTATCACCATGAAAATTTTCCTCCTGTATGGTTCGTTTATTTTTTAGACCGAGGCTAAGGTCGGGTGTGTTGGTTTTTGGAAAAGCAAGTATATCCGCTCAATTAAAAACTTTCGGAAGGATTTGTGTTTTTACCATTGGAACAATATTAATGAGTATAGGCATTTGCTGATTTAGCCTTCGTGTAAGAGTTCGGTGTGTGTAAAGTCTGAGTGCGGCATGTGACTACGTTTAAGCTAAGGGAAAAATTTACTTATGGTGATTATTTGTATTGGGAAGGGATATCTGTTAATCAAGAAAATATAATACCCACTGTATGTTGAAGCATTTATTCACCGAGGATTGCCCCTTTTTTCTTGATGTATTTAACTAAAACCTGATCTCTGATTTAAAATGTTGGTATTCTTATTTAATAAAATTTCCAAATTTGTTTTAAATATGAAAATTTACTGGTAAAATTTATATGAAGAGTGAAATATTTAAAAGTTAGAAAGAGGGGGAAGCTGAATATGGAAGATTTATTTTTCGACTTTCAAAAACAAGAATTAGAAGTTGAGATAAATGATGCAAGAAATAACCTCACTACTGATAGATTAGATATGTCATATGGTGAGGTAATGAGTATGTATGACCGTGGAGAAATAATAATAGATCCAGATTTTCAAAGATTATTTCGTTGGTCGCTTTATCAAAAGACAAGGTTTATTGAGTCAATTTTATTAGGAATTCCGACGCCACCAATTTTTGTAGCCGAAGATGATCAAGGGCGATGGGAATTAGTTGATGGATTACAAAGAACCTCAACTATTCTTTCTTTTTTTGGTGAACTGAAAGGTCAAACTGATAAAAATGATTGGAAATTAACGGAAGGAGATTTAATAAAAAAATTTGATAATATGAGTTTGAAGGATTTACCTCTAAAATTTCAAAGAAATATTAGACGAACTTATTGTAGAGTTGAGATTCTTAAATGGGATAGTAAATTAGATATGAGATATGAATTGTTCAATAGATTAAATACAGGCGGAGCTCCATTATCAGAACAAGAAATCAGAAACTGTATTTTTAGAGGAGTTTCCACAGGATTTAATGATTACTTAGATCGAGTAGCTGAATATCAAAACTTTGTAGACTTAATTAATGTCAATGAACAAAAAAGAGATGAAGGTTATTTACAAGAGTTGGTTTTACGTATCTCAGCTTTATATGATAATTGGAGTAACTTAGATACTAAAAATATGTCAAAATATTTAACTCGATTTATGGAAAAATCAGTAAACGAAGGTTTTGATTATAGTTTTGAAGGTACCCTTAAAAGAACAATCGATGTATTAGTACCACTTGGACCAGGTATTTTCCGATTTTCAAATAATCAACTTTCTACAAGCTTAATTGATGCTATATTTATTGGTGTGTCAACAAATATCGATAAATACGAAAAAATGGAAACTAGAAAAATCTCAGAAGTTGTGAAAACATTGAAAGAGGATGAGACATTTAGAAAATATACTGGTTCCGCTTCTAGTAGTAAAAGTAGAATAATTAAACGAATGTCTAGAGCTATGGAGATATTTTAGGAGAACCAAAATGATTAATGTTGAAAAAGAGTTATTAGATGAATTAAGTATTGAACTTGAATGGAGAGTATCTGAGATTTCAATGATTAAAACTATACCACATTTATATAGAGTGTCAGATCATCATAAGGAAATTTTGCATAAATATTTGGTGCCTGCTCTCTATGCATTGTGGGAAGGTTTTGTGGTTAAAAGTTTTGAAATTTATGCCAAGAAATTAAATAAGATTGGCTTACAAATGGATGACTTTCATCCGAGAATAATTGCTCATGATTTAGATATTAAAAAGGGACTAAAAGATGGCAGAACAAATGAGCAGAAAAAAGTTGAGTTTACTCTAGATTTAAAAAAATACTTTTCTTCAGATTTGAATATTTCCGGAAAAGTACCAACTAAATCAAATGTTAAATTCAATGTAATTAATAAGATTCTAGATCGATTTAATTTGGAGAAGTTTCCAAGAGACTACTATGAATTTGGCTTATCAAAACTATTGAAATTTAGAAATGATATCGCCCATGGCGAAAATAGTTTAGCCGTGGATAAAGAAATTATAATGGAATTAAGTGAAATAGTAGTTAAATGTATGGATAAATTAAATGATATATTATTAGAAGGTTTAATTAATAAATCATACTTAGTATAGGTACAAGCTTAGGTAGGGGGACTGGCCCTCGTCACGCTTAAGTATGAATGTGCTGGAAGTCTGACCGCGACTTTGAATGGATAAATGGACAGGCATAAAGCCGAATTATGTGACAAAAAACCTTTTAGATGGTGTTAAATAGGTAATAAGTAAACATGAGGATCTATTGCCTTTCTTTATATGGGGTCTGACTCTACTCAGTAAGGTGGAACTTAATATACTGGGGGTCAGACCCAAGGTACATAAATGATGATATTATTAAGAAATGGTGTTAATTCAGCCTTAAAACTCGTGATCCTGTATTTAAACAAGTCTTAAAGGCTTTTCAAGAAAATACAAGAAGTAATTTATTGGAGTGGCCCCCTAACTTTCTAGATAATGGAAAATTCCTATGACCTGGTGTTAATATTAATTAAATCTAAAAAAGTAATTTATCCAGAACATGATGGGTGTATCGCACAGACAGGTTTCCAAGTTTCATTTGCCTAAATCGAAAATGCAAAGTAACTTAATTATTAAGTAATGGGGGGCTGAGAGAGTAATAGGCAATCCAGTTACAGCTGAGATTTAGTGTAGCGGGGGCCAGCACCAGTTATTGTGAAAGAGGCAATTTTTGTACTAATTATTTTCATGAGTGACTCGTTACGAATGGATTGTATCTTATAATTATTGTTTTGAAATAATAGACCTTGAAATAGGAGAGAGTAAATTGCCAGTTCTAAATTGTGAATTTTTTTTTGCATCAGACCCTTCAGATAAAAGTTTAGTCATACCGACTTCTCCAATACCATATAGATTTTCGATAGCTGAAATTGGTCTTTTTGGGAATATCTATACAGGCCAATTAATAAGGCACCTGGGACGAAATTATGATTCTTACTCAAACAATATTAGTGGAGTACCAATTTGGGGTATACCAAGTAACTTTCATTCAAATGGTGTTGGGAAGGTTAAGATTCAAAGTGATAAACAGAGGTCGACAGATATTATAGGGAATATAGGTGAAACATTAATAGTGCCTGCGCTTGCTAATTCCCTTGGCCTCAATATATTTACTCTACCTTTTCAAAGAATTAAAGCATACAGAACTAAATGTCCAGATTATCGTATCGAGAGTAATTGGCCGGCTATGTCAATAATTTGGCCGTTGCATTTTGCAAGTTATATTGGATTACCGAATGACTTACCTATCGAAGTTAAGACTACGATCTCCACTAGTTCAAGTAACGATTATAGTTATCAAAGTGCACTTAAGCAATTAGTTAGTTATTGGAAAGAATGTTTAAATAATGGATATGATGAAGCCGTAGGATGTGGAATAATTGCTTGCGTTGATTTAGATTCAAGAAAAAATCCTGGTTCGTATAACCATAATGTAAGGTATTATTTATTTGTAAGAAAAGAAGGTTTTTCGTTAAAGCGTTTAGAATACATATTAGATGTTACTAGTGAAAAACAAAAAAAAATTAAGAAAAAACTCAAAAAGATGATACCTCAATATATAGTTAATAAGTGGATTGGTATGCAATTTTTATGAACAATAGCATAATGCAAAAAATTAATAAGACTCAGCTACTCCTTTGGACAATGGATTTTGAAGAAAGCAATAATCTAATCAATGAATTGTATGAAGAAAAAAAACTCTTGAAAACCACACTATTAAAAAGAGAGGTAGATATACTTTCCGTTAAATCAAAACAAATAGAAGAAGAAGTAGATAATATAAGGAGAAATATAGTAAACAAAAATAATAAAGGCAATTTCTATTCGGAAAAAAGTAATAAATATTCAATCGTATTTTTTAGTACAAGCAAGTTTGAATATGAAATGAGGGTATTAATTAAACAACCTTTTAAATACACGGATATTTTTAAAAACAATGAAGTTTTTAAAATAAATGGTAATTATGTAAGGTGTATTGTTAGAAAAGATGAAAATAATTACAGTACTTCTCTAAATTGTGATATTGAATTTTATATTACAGATAATCTATATTTTGGTGAAATTATTTTCTCAAATGCCGGTTTAGTTCAGTCTAAGCTTCATTCTAATAGCCAATCAATAACAGTGCAAATTAATAATGAGGAGATAGAAATTGCAAAAATATTAAGTAAAATCTTATTAAGTATTTGTAGGAAAATATTTTTGCTAGAGGTGGGGTAATTATATTTCGTTTACAATGCCGAGAAGAATTGAAATTGAAGTAATATTAGACAACTCGCCTCCTGATTTTTACAAAAAGTAGGGTCAGACCCTCGTTGCGTTATAGTGTTATTGTACCGAAGGTCTGAACCCATTTTTTTTCACCCCCCTCTCCCACCTTTAGTGATCGCCTTTTCTACGTTAGTAGTAATATAGATTCTTATGTTTTTCATATCGACGATAAATTAGGCTAATTGCATGGAGTGTTTGGCCAATACTATTGCGACATGAAAGTAATATTTTTTGGTCATATACTATTTCCAATTTAGTGAGCATTCTAAGTGTAGGCAGTCGAGAAATGAAAAAATATTTGTTCCTATTCATCTGCCTTATGATAATTACAAGCTGTAGTCGAAATGTTGACAGCGACGAATATGTAGGGTCAGACCCTCGGTGCGTTGAAGAGTTATTGTACTAGGGGTCAGGCCCCATTTTTAGATTGAACACTTCTTTGTCAGAAGGAAAGTGTGATGACTGCAAGAATGTTCAAGAGATAATTGGGTCAGATACTCGGTGCGGTGAAGTGTTAATAAGCTGGGCTGACCCGAATTTACGAATAAGTAGAGTGTGGATGGTTCCATCTCTACCTTTAAAAAAGAGTAAGAACCGTACACAGTTTGCACTAAACATTTAAAGCATCAGCAACTTGCTGGTGCTTGTTTAAACACATGGAATCCAATATTCAGACCAATAATTCTTCTTTAAATAATCTTGTCCATGGGATTGGTCTATAAATTCAATTAATTGTCTCAAAATAATATATTGAGCTGCAACTGAATTCACGGCGTTGAATAAGTTCCCTTTTGTAACATTTTTAATTCTATCATGCTTAATCAATTGATATTCTTTCCACCAATTCAAACTAGCATATGGTTTTGAAGCATCAATATTTTTAAATGGGAAGATTACTATATTGTCATTGTTTATCGTATGTATACCAGTTGCAAGACCCAAATCATTACTATTTTTAATAACTTGGACATAATCTTTCATTTTTAAATACTTACCTTTACTCTTGATGTCGTTATTAATACAAAGCTGTTTAAATAATGAATCTAGTTCCGAACAAGATAACAATATAATAGATGCGAATTCATCGGAATAAACATTTTTGTTTTTTTCAGAATGTGTTACGTATTGATTTGTTTTTACCAACATATTTTCTATGGACAAATAATATTGCCAGTGCATTTCGAATACTGATCTGTTCAAAGTTTTATCCTTTCTTTACTAAGTTTTCGTTAAAAAATCAAAGTGCCGGGAGACTGCAACTTCCTAGAATTTACTCTATGAATAAATCTGGATAATGTAAAATTTCCTTTTCCATTCCCAATTTCTTCAGGACACTACGAAGCCGGAGAACGTCTTGAACGGACGGATTATGATGTTGGATGTGATGAAGAGTCGCTTGTAAATACTCACGTTCTCGCCCTACCTTTTTAATAATTGGCACTGAGTTCGCTTCCAGAGGTAGATAGTAGGACGGCAACTCTTCTGTCAATTGTCCAATTAGAATTCGAAATGCAAATTCGGATTCGCCTTTTTCGTGTAAATACATCACAATTTGCCATAACTGTAATTCATTATGGACGGTTCCTGGTTTTTTTCCGAGTTCAGCGCCTATATCTTGTACTTCTTTTAGTGCTATTAAAAAGTCTTCGAGTTTCATATTGTTGGTTCGTTCTTTGAGACTCGTCATCTTTGACTCGTATTTGAGCTCTTTTTTCTTGTAAGCTAGGATTTTCTCAATGTCTTGCTCCTTCTTAACTAGCTCATACACTGACCAATGTGAGACCCCGGAGGCGAAGCCGAGGAGGCTCACGGGTCACCCGCGGAAAGCGAAGTCTTGCACGGAAATCAACTGCGTTATAAAGAGCCCTATCTAAAGTAAGGTAAAACAATCTGAAAACCAAAATAATAAAAAAAATCTGAAAATACTCTTGACGATGGAACAATCAGCCTTTATAATTCATCTCAACGCACTACTTAAAAAAACAACTAAATCGCTCTTATCCAGAGAGGCGGAGGGACTAGGCCCGATGAAGCCCGGCAACCTTCATGCCTGCGAAACACTCGCAGCTGCATGAAAAGGTGCTAATTCCTGCAGACGAAAGTCTGAAAGATAAGAGGAGGACCCTATTTAATTAGACCCTCTTCTTAGGAAGGGGGTTTTTCATTTTCCTCTTCTTTAAAACTCCTAGAAGGATGGCCGGCCCGGTTCAACCAGCTGCAATTACCGGCTGAAACGAAACCGGCAGCGTCCATCGCAACAAATACCCAAAAAACCAAGTTAGCCAATGGAATCCAAAAAACAAACCCAGGGAGGAATTCACTATGACAAAATCATTCGATATTGAAACGGTATTACTGCACGGAGGCCAGGCGCCGGATCCGGCGACAGGCTCACGCGCAGTTCCGATCTATCAAACAACATCCTACGTTTTTGATAACAGCGAGCATGCCGCAAAATTATTCGGACTTGAGGAAGAAGGGAACATCTACTCCCGTATCATGAATCCGACGGTGGACGTCCTTGAAAAACGGATCGCACTCCTGGAAGGTGGCATCGGGGCACTCGGCGTTTCTTCCGGAATGGCCGCAATCTCGCTTTCCATCCTCAATATCGCAGGAGCCGGGGATGAAATCGTAGCTGCGACTAATCTTTACGGAGGCACGTACAACCTGTTCTCCACGACGCTTCCGAAATACGGCATCAAGGTGCATTTCGTTGACCCTACTGATCCGGAGAACTTCCGCAATGCGATCACGCAGAAGACGAAGGCCGTTTTTGCCGAAACGATCGGAAACCCAAGTCTTCACGTACTGGATATCGAAGCTGTCGCAAAAGTGGCGCACGACAATGAAATCCCGCTCATCATCGACAATACCTTCGCTACACCGTATCTTACGAAGCCGATTGAATGGGGGGCGGACATCGTCATCCACTCAGCCACGAAATGGATCGGCGGCCACGGCACGGCGATCGGAGGATTAGTCGTAGACGGAGGAAAATTTAACTGGAACAACAAGAAATTCCCGGGCTTCGTGGAAGGAGACCCGAGCTATAACGGAATCCGTTTTGGCATTGACGTAGGCGAGGCAGCCTTCATCACCAAACTCCGGGTGCAGCTGCTGCGCGATTTCGGTGCATGCCTGAGCCCGCAGAACGCATTCCTGCTGCTGCAGGGACTTGAAACACTGCATCTTCGAATCGAAAGACACACGGAGAACGCACTGAAAATCGCCGAGCATCTTGATCAGCACAGCGGAGTGGCATGGGTATCGTATCCGGGCCTCGCCCAGCATCCGTCCCACTCACTGGCACAGAAATACTTGAAAAAAGGCGCCGGTTCGATTGTCGTCTTCGGCATCAAAGGCGGCAGAGACTCTGGCCGCAAAGTGGTCGACAACATCACGCTCTGGTCACATGTGGCGAACGTCGGCGATGCGAAATCACTCATCATCCATCCGGCTTCGACGACCCACCAGCAGCTGAACGAACAGGAACTGCGCTCAACAGGCGTAACCGAAGAATTGGTGAGATTGTCAGTCGGGCTTGAATCAGCGAAAGACCTCATCGAAGATTTGGATCACGCGATCGAAGCGGCACTTGCAGCTTCACCCGTATAAGTCAAAAAGGGAGATCCGGCCGGAAAAGCCGTCTCCCTCAATTTCTGATAAAGGAGGCGGCGGAATGGAGAACCCCCACACCCGAGCGGCCCGATACGAAGTCAACTCCATTACGATCCCGAACCTGACGCTTGAAAACGGGGCGGAGCTGAAGGGAGTACAACTTGCCTATGAAAAAACAGGAGCAGCAAACGGCCCTGTCATCCTCATCTGCCACGCCCTCACAGGGAATCATCTCGTAAAAGGGACACCGGGCAGCAAGGGCTGGTGGGACGGACTCGTCGGCCCGGGTTCATATCTGGATACGGATGAATATACGATCCTTTCCTTCAATGTCCTTGGCGGCAACGACGGCAGCACCGGTCCCGCATCGATCGACCCGTCGACAGGCACGCGGTATGGACGGAAGTTTCCGGCCGTCACCGTCAGGGATATGATCAAAGCCCAATACCTGGCGCTGAAGGAACTGAACATCCCGCACGTCCACGCCGTCATCGGCGGTTCACTCGGCGGGATGCAGGCACTCGAATGGGGGATGATGTATCCATCCTTCGTCGATAAAGTGTTCGCTCTCGCCGTCACGCCGACTCTCAGCGACTACGGCCTTGCCTTCAATCATATCGGGATCCAGGCGATCGAATCGGATCCCGATTTTCAAAACGGTGATTATCCAGAAGGCGCACATATAAAAGGCTTGGAGATTGCAAGGATGGCCGGCATGGTCACATACAGGACGCCGTTTTTGTTCGACGAACGTTTCAAACGGGAGGAAGCGCTGCCGGGTTTTCAAGTGGAAAGCTATTTGAATTACCAAGGAAGGAAGCTTGCCGGGCGTTTCGATCCGAACAGCTACCTCACCCTCTTGAAAGCCATGAACTCTCATGACTTGAGCAGGGGACGCGGGTGCACGCTCGATGACATCGCGGAACACTACCCGACCGAGCTGATCACCATCAGCTATGAGGGAGACCTCATCTACTCCCCTGAATACATGGAACGGTTTACGAACCGTGTGGGGCCGGGCAGACATTATTATGTTTCCACTGCTTTCGGCCACGACGGGTTCCTGGTGGAGTTCGAGAAATGGGGAAGCATGATTGCCACCCATTTGAAAAATGTTCAGACAAAACGGGTTGTGAACGGCTGACGTATCATAACCCGTCCCCCTCCGGCATATAGTTTAATAAGCAAAGACATCGCACCGCGGAATCGCGCGTTTTTGTGCGGTGTCTTTTTTTATAAAAAAATGGTGAGTGTCCGGATCGATTAAGGTTTTAGGATGTGTTTGCACCGGACAGGCAGTCAGCCCGGGCTGACAAAAGGACAAACCATCCCTCGCGCATGCCGGCGCTTTTCTTATCAGCCATGACAACAAGTTGGAGGGGGAAATATGGAGTTGAAAGGCAGAAAGCTTATCATCACAATCTTGATCAGCATATTGATCGGGGCAGGCGGAATGTACGGAGGATTCACCCTGTTTGATTTCGGAAATACAGGGGACGAGCTCACAGAGTACAACGGCAGTGGGGATGTCGCTGACAAGCTGCACAAAGTGGAAGTGGCCTATGATCTCATCAGTGAGAAGTTTTTTCAGGACGTCAATAAAGGGGAGCTCGTGGAAGGCGCCATCCAGGGGATGCTGAAAACCCTGAATGATCCTTACTCGGTCTACATGAACGCCGAGACGGCTTCACAGTTCAATGATGCGCTCGACTCTTCCTTCGAAGGGATCGGGGCGGAGGTCACGATGATGGACGGGAAACTGGTCATCGTTGCCCCTTTTAAAAATTCACCCGCAGAAGAAGCAGGATTGAAGCCGAATGACCGCATCGTCAAAATTGACGGCAGCAGCATCGACGGCCTCGATCTTTATGAGGCGACCCTCAAGATAAGAGGGAAAAAAGGAACAGAAGTAAAGCTGGAATTGCTGAGGGAAGGCGTCTCCGAACCAATCGAAGTCTCCGTGAAGCGCGACGAGATCCCGGTCGAAACCGTCCACTCGGATGTGAAGAAAGTGAACGGAACCAAAACAGGCTATATCCAGATCACCACATTCTCTGAAAACACGGCCGCAGACTTCAAAAAACAGCTGGCAGAACTCGAAAAGGATAAAGTGAAGGGACTCGTCATCGACGTCCGCGGCAACCCGGGAGGACTGTTATCCAGCGTCGAACAGATCCTTCAGGAGTTTGTCACAGGGAAGAAGCCTTACATCCAAATCCAGGAACGAAGCGGCGAAGTGATGAAATCCTTCTCCGATAAAAAAGAAAAGAAAGTTTATCCGGTCGTCGTCCTCATCGATGAAGGAAGCGCATCCGCATCCGAAATCCTTGCAGGCGCTTTGAAGGAAACGGAAGGCTACCCGCTAATCGGGACAAAGAGCTTCGGAAAAGGGACAGTCCAGCAGGCCGTTCCAATGGGAGACGGCAGCAACATCAAGCTGACGATGTATAAATGGCTCACACCGAACGGGAACTGGATCCACAAAAAAGGGATCAGGCCTGATGTAGCAGTCAAGCAGCCGGCATACTATTACGCCCACCCGCTGCAAATCGAAAAGCCGCTGAAGCCTGAAATGAATAACGAACAGGTGAAAAACGCCCAGGAAATGCTGAAAGGCCTCGGATTCATGCTCGACCGCTCAGATGGCTACTACAGCAAAAAAACAGAACAGGCCGTCAGGGAATTCCAAATCCAGCAGGGCCTCAAAGCTAACGGCAACATCGACAGCAAAACAGCCGAACTCCTGCAGGCAGAAATCTACCAGCAGATCCAAAACGAAAAGAACGACCTCCAGCTCCAAGCCGCGATCGAATACGTAAACCGCATCGCAAAGGCCCAGGCCGCCAGAGGGGCGGAATAGAAATAGAAGATCGCCTTCTTGTGGAGGCGGTCTTTTTTTGCGGCGTTTTGTGTGTACTTGGTAAAAGGGGCTTTGATTGTACCAGGTACAAGGACTGCTTTATGTACCAGGTACAAAGCCAGCCGATTGTACCTGGTACAAAACCCGGTTCCTGTACCAGGTACAGAAAAGGGAAACCTGGGACCCGAAGTTGTTCCAGGCACAAATGGGGGATTTGTTCCTGGAACAATTACCCCTTATTGTGCCAGGAACAAAACAACAGGATTGTGCCAGGGACAAATATAAAAACCTCCCCACCTCCCGCGAGCCAGGCTCAAACATCCCATTCTGAGCCAGGCTCAAACATCCCATTCTGAGCCAGGCTCAAATCCACCAAATCGAGCCAGGCACCCCCAATCCATACCCCAACCACACCCCTCACAGGCAAATCAATCATTTCTACCGAACGCCCATGAAACCATGCACTATTTTTCAACTAAAATCTATTATATAGAGTGAACTAATTTCATAGAAAGGAGGAAATATATGTTTGATATAAAAGGAAAAGTGGCGATTGTGACGGGAGGCGGAAGGGGCCTCGGGAAAGAGATGGCGCTTGGACTGGGTGAAGCGGGAGCGCATATTGTGGTCTGTTCGAGGAATCTGGCAGCCTGTGAAGAAGTGCGGGATTCACTACTTGGCCTGGGTGTGAGGTCTCTTGCCTTTTCCTGCGATGTTACGAAAAAGGAAGATGTCGTCCATATAATAGAAGAAACAGTGAAAGAGTTTGGCAGGATTGATATTTTGATCAATAACAGCGGGACTTCATGGGCAGGTCCGTTTCTGGATGTGCCTGCGGATAAATGGGACAAGGTCATGGAAGTAAATGTGAAGGGGACTTTTCTGTTTTCACAGGAAGCGGCAAGGGTGATGGTGAAGCAGAAATCCGGAAAGATCATCAATATTGCCTCGGTGACCGGGTTTGGAGGTACAGACCCGCGTTTGATGGATACGATTCCGTATAACACCAGTAAAGGTGCGGTCATTACGCTTACAAAGGATCTTGCCGTTAAACTTGCTTCTCATAATATACAGGTGAACGCGATTGCGCCGGGATTCTTCCCTACTAAAATCACGAAACAGCTTTTTGCACAGCAGGGTGAAGCGATCAAGCAGAATATCCCTGCAAAACGATTCGGTGAAGGGGAAGATCTCCGCGGGATAGCTGTCTTTCTTTCATCAGCTGCCTCTCAGTATATGAACGGCCATATTTTAATCGTTGACGGCGGAATATCCGCCCTGGCATAAAAGGAGAAATGAAGAATGGATGAATGGTATAAAGAATTAAAGCGTGCAGGGACAATAGCAGAATTCGAGGTCAATCAGGCAATAAAATCCGGTATCAATCAGAGGGACGTCATTGAAGCATACAACGACATCATGGAAACGATCGTGAGCGTTCTTCAAGCCCTGTCATTTTTACTGCTGATTGTCGAATTTCTAAATCAAAGACTGCTGATCGAGAATGTCAGCCATGGGGGGTGAAGCGAATGAAAGATAATCTGGACTTACTAAAAGAAATAGAGCGGTGGAAAGGATTTTTCAATACCATCACAATGGATGATGAATGGAAGCCTAACTTCCCGCGTGAGGCCGTTTGGAAAAAAGGGACATGCACGCTCTGGCACTACCGGCAGGAGCAGCCTAACGGTAAAATCCCGCTGTTCCTGCTGTATTCACCGATCAACAAGCCGAGCATCCTCGATTTGACAAAAGAATACAGCATGATAGGACGTTTTCTTGAAGAAGGATATGAGGTTTATCTTTTTGAATTCGGAGAGCCGTCCCAGGAGGACCGTGCCGTCGGACTCGAAGAATACTTGTTTCAGTACATTGATCAGGCAATAAAACAGATGCTGCTGCACAGCGGGCAAACCATGCTTTCCCTGGCCGGTTTCTGTCTCGGGGGGACGCTTGCAGCCATCTATGCCTCCCTGCGGCCCGATATCGTTAAAAACCTGCTCCTTTTCGTAACACCGGTGGATTTTCAGGCGGTGCCGGAATTCAGTGAGTGGATCGACGCGTTGAAAAGCGGGGAACTGGATTTCAAACCGCTGATTGAACACAGCGGGACGATTCCGAGCCACGTAATGAAAGCAGGGATGCGCCTGCTGACTTCCCCAATCTATTATTCACCTTATCTCTCCCTGCTGGCGAAATCCTATGATTCCGGGCATGCCTACTATTGGTATCGATTCAATCAGTGGACCAACGACCACATTCCGATGACAGGAGCTTTCGCACTGGACATGATTGAATTCTTCGTGAAAAGGAATGCACTTTTGGACGGCGGCTTTGAGCTCGGCGGGAAGAGGGTCGATTTAAAGAATATCACTTCGAATGTGTACATGATTTCATCCCGGTACGATCAGATGGTCCCCGCCGATATTTCTTCCCCGCTGATGACTATCATTTCAAGCGGGGACAAGCACCTGGAACTGGTGGAAGGCGGGCATGCAAGCTTGATAAAAAACAGCATTTCCCAATCTCTTAAAGAGTGGCTTGGGGAACGCGCATAAAGGAGGAAAGCCATGTATTATTCAGAAATGGAGGACGATTTCCCATTCGGTTATCTGGGGTTTGCGTTTGTCGTGTTTAAGCAATTTTGGGCTCAGTATCTTCAATAAGGAGATAAGGCCGGAAGAGGTTTCTCTATCCGGCTGATTTTTACATAGGGGTGAAATTCCGACATCATTTCCCGGGAAAATATCGGGGTTGCTGTCGAAATACCCGGAAGGCTGCACATATATGCGGGAAATTCCCCGCTGGATTTTTGAATGTAATAGAATCCGAATAAAATTGCAATAGGTTTTGGAGGGGGATTTTGATAAAATAATAGATAACAGTTTATAAGAGGGGGTGACGTTTCATTGGTCGAGGTTTGGTTACTGGACGTCTTGAAGGCTTTGGGTAAATTCATTCTGCATCCGGTGTTATTTTTATCGGTGCTGCTGGCGGTAATGACGGGTTATTTTCGTGTGAAAAGGGAACGAAGGGATTTTCATACGCGGCTCCTGGATGGATATCATGATCTGCGCGTCCTTTTATCATATGGGATCGCAATCGGGCTGCTCTTTTCATTGGTCAACGTAGGAGCGGGACTGGTCATTCCGGTGTTTGCCCTGACGCTCATCGGTGCTTTAAGTGTGCTGTTTGCACTCACAAGGAATTTTCATCTTGTGTCTGCCGCGATCACAACCGGATTTTCCTATTTCCTTCTCGTAACGGTCCATTATTTTGACTTGAAAATACCTTATGTACATACGTATTTGGAAAATCTGAATCTCGGTCTGCTCAGTTCGATCATGGTCCTTGCCGGGGTTCTCACCCTTATTGAAGGGATCCTCATCAAACTGAACGGATGGAAACATACTTCCCCGCGCCTGATCAAAAGTGAGCGGGGACTGAAAGTTGGGGTCCATAAAAGCAAGAAGCTTTGGCTGGTGCCGATGTTCGTGCTGCTGCCGACTGGCAATCTGACACTGCCATTCGACTGGTGGCCGGTGTTCACCCTCGGAACGCAGAGTTATTCACTGCTGTGCGTCCCGTTCCTGCTCGGTTTTCAGCAGCTTGTGAAAAGCACACTGCCTGAAGTCGCCATCAAGCAAATGGGCTCTCATGTATTCTGGCTCGGAGCCTTCATCCTGACACTGGCCGTCACGGGCTTCTGGGCACCGATGTTTTCAGTCGCAGCAGGGGTGATCGCGATCCTGGGCCGGGCCTGGCTCATATATCGCCACCGATCCGCGGAAGATTCCAAGCCTTATTATTACAAAAGGCAGTCGAAAGGCGTCATGATCCTCGGAATCCTTCCAGGGACCCCGGCCGAAAAATTGTCACTCAGTATCGGGGAAATCATTTTAAAAGTGAACGGAACAGACGTGAATACTGAAAGGGGATTCTATGAAGCCCTTCAGAAAAACGGTGCCTACTGCAAACTCGAGGTCCTCGGCACGAACGGGGAAAACCGGTTTGAACAGGGCGCGCTGTACGAAGGGGATCACCACGAACTCGGGATCCTGTTCGCCGATCAGGATTCAGGCTGGGAACGTCATCATGTTTCATAAAAAAAGCTTGCAGAATCTATTCTGCAAGCTTTTTTACATCCGCTTAAACGGAACGGGTTTCTTTTTTCTCTGTCTTATCAATGATCGCGGTCCCGACAAGGTCACCTGTTACATTCAGGGCCGTTGCCCCCATGCCGACCAGTGCGTCGATGGCCGTCAACAGCGCCACGGTTTCCATCGGAAGGCCGAGCTGTGCAAAGACAGTGGCAATCATGACGATCCCGGCACCGGGAACACCGGCAGTCCCGATTGATGCGAGTGTCCCTATCAACACGACGACAAGCATCTCGGTCAGCGTCAGCGGCTCGCCGATCACATTCGCTGCGAAAACGGCAGAGACCGCTATGCGTATCGCTGCTCCGTCCATATTGATCGTCGCCCCGAGCGGAAGGCTGAAGCCGTACAGGCTTTTTGACAAGCCAAGATTTTTAGCAGCATCCAGCGTCAGCGGAAGCGTCCCTGAGCTGCTTTGCGTGACAAACGCCGTGATCATGGGCGTTCGCGCCTGTTTGAAAAATCTCCCCGGACTGATCTTGAAGAAGATCATGAACAGGATATAGAGACCGATCTGAACGGCTATCGCCGCGTATAGTACGAGCACCATATTGCCCAGCGATACGAGTGTATCCAGGCCTTGACTTCCAACGGTATCAGCCATAATGGCGAAAATTCCGATCGGCACATATTGCAGGACGGCTTTCATGATCACAAGCACGGCTTCATTTAAGCCTTCAGCCAGTTTGTACACATGAGCACCCAATTCATGGAACTCTTCACTCGATCTTAACCACGAGATCGCAATCCCAAAGGTAAGGGCGGTGAAGATGATCCCTAGCAGGTTGAACTCCGAAAATGCAGTCACGATGTTTTCCGGGATGATATTCAATAATACACTCACGATTCCCGGGTTTTCAGGTACTTTGAACGATTCGTCCGTATCGAGCGTCATCCCGGTCCCCGGGTTAAACAGACTGGCGACGGCAATGCCGACAATGATCGCCAGTGCAGAAGTAAGAACATAGTATAAGAACATTTTTCCACCCATGCGGCCGAGACTGCTTACGTTCGTCTGGTTGACACCGACAATCAGCGTAAACAGGATCAGCGGCAGAATGACGAACTTAAGGAGCTTGAGCAGGACGTCGCCAAGCGGTGTGAGGACGGTCGCATCTTTTCCGAAAATGAGCCCGGCGATCACACCGAGCACGAGAGCCGCGGTAATTTTTAATATAAGGGACGTTTCGAGGTATCCCTTCCATATCGCTTTCATAAAATTCCTCCTTTAATTGATAGTTTTCCCCAAGGGATTCCATCAGAATCTTTTATTTAGACCATTCCGCACATTCATCAGTTTCATATGAATGCATATTGAAATAGTCGGGATTCAATTACGATACAATACACTATTTTATCTGTCAAAAGAATCGTTTCTTTAATTCAGCCTTACGTTTTATAAATACGGAACAGGGTATATAGGATAAATATAAACTTATCATTGGGAGGAGATTACAACCATGTCACTTCAACCACTTGAAGTAAAAGATCTGGTCAAAAAAATCATGAAAAATGAAGAAGTCTTTATCCTGGACGTCCGCGGGGAAGACGATTATGAAAACTGGAAGATTGAAGGAAAGTCTGTCACCACCATGAATATATCCCTGAAGGAAATCAAGCAGGATCCAGGCACAGCGAAGGAAAAGCTGCCGGATGAAGGACCGATTTATGTCGTGTGTGCGAGAGGGATTTCATCGCAGGACGGAGTGGAGATCCTGAAAGAAGCAGGTGTCTCTGAAATAACCCATGTGGTCGATGGGATGAACGGCTGGAGCGGGCATCTCGAACCGGTCAAGATCAGCAAGCTTCCCGGGGAACGCGGAGCACTCTATCAATTTGTCCGTCTCGGGAAAGGCTGCCTTTCCTATATCATCGAGTCCGGCGGAGAAGCGGCCATTGTCGATCCCAACCGGATGACGCTTTTTTACACGGACTTCATAGAAGAGCAGGGTCTGAAAATCAAAGCAGTCATCGATACGCATCTGCATGCCGACCACATTTCCGGAGGGAGTGAAATCGCCGGACAATACGGTGCAGATTACTATTTTCCCGAAAATGATGATGAGGGTGTGGAATTTGAGTACACTCCTCTTAAGGACGGCAGCGAAATCAAAGTTGGAGCCGTGTCAGTCAAGCCATTCTATTCACCCGGCCACACAATCGGCAGTACGAGCCTCATCGTGAACGATGAATTCCTGCTCACCGGCGATATCCTGTTCGTCGAGTCGATCGGCCGCCCGGACCTTGCCGGGAAGGCGAAAGACTGGGTGGAAGACCTGAGGGAAACGCTTTATGACCGTTATAAGAATCTGGCAGGCGGCCTGACAGTGCTTCCGTCCCACTTCGGTGAAATGAGTGAGCTGAATGAGGACGGGAGTGTGTCGGACAAATTGAACGCTCTCTATGAAAAAAATAAAAAACTGAACGTGGATGATGCAGGGGAATTCCGGCATATGGTCACGGATAACCTTCCTGAGCAGCCGAACAGCCACGAAGAAATCCGGAAGACGAATATGGGGAAAGTCCACCCCGATTCTGATGAAAAACAGAGTATGGAGACGGGTCCCAACAACTGTTCAGTGTAAATGAAAAAGGGCAGGCAGCCTCAACAGGCGCCTGCCTTATTTATTTCTCCTTCCAATCACTCTATCTTTTGGTATAATTTTACTAATGGTAGAGTTTATTAGGGAGGCTTGCAATGAAACTGCTACATATATTAAAAAATTTTATTCTATCTGCAGCCGGGATCATCTTGATGGGCGGCCTGCCGGTGCTCATTTCCGGACTTGCAGCCAAGGAGGTGCACTGGAATGCCTATTGGACGACAATTCAAGAGATTCTGTATGCAATCATCCACCCATCCGAGCTTACATATAAAGTGATTGGCGGGCAGAAGGAGCGCGATTTGTTCCCGTTTCTGTGGGAGCCGATCCAGTATTCACTGACCGTCTTGTTTTCGTCTTTCTTTCTGGCCATGCTTATGGCCGTCATCCTCACGATCCTCACCATGATGTTTACGGAAAAAATCAGGCAGTCTATCAAATTCGGTTTCTATCTTCTGGAGTCACTTCCCGATCTTCTCATCATCCTGGTTCTGCAGCTTGCCATTCTTGCCTACTATAAACAATCCGGACAGGTCGTCGTAGGGATTGCCGCCACTTATGAAGAGAAGATTTATCTGCTCCCGATCCTGGTGCTTGCCATCCTTCCGTCCATCCAGCTGTACCGTCTGACGATCATGACGTTCGAGAAGGAAGAGAAGAAGGATTACGTCCAGCTTGCCAAATCAATCGGGTTGGGGAAATTCTTTATCTTGATCGTACATATCCTGCGGAATGCCGTCATCTCCGTATTCTTTCAGTCCAAGAAAACGGTCTGGTTCATGCTGTCGAATCTCTTCGTCATCGAACTGCTGTTCAATATCCCGGGCATCACCCGGTTCCTAATGTCGACGCTGCAGCCGACATTATTCACGCTCGCATTATTCAGCATCTTCATCCCTCTTTTCCTTTTTTACAACATCGGGGAGTTCGTACTGTCCCGTAAGGCAAACAGGGGGGAGGAATTATGATGAAACGAAGTGTATGGAAGAATCCGATGTTCCTCAGCGGATTTTTATATTTATTTCTACTAATAGTATCGAGCTTTCTCTATACCATCCTCTGGGATGACGAGGTAAGGCGTCTCTATTTTATTTCTGAAAATGGCTTCCCGGTGGAATCGGCGCCAATATCTCCTAAATGGAATTATCCGTTTGGGACCGATCCTCTGGGTCTGGATATGCTTGGGAAGATTCTGATTGGGGCGAAATACACGCTGATCCTTTCGTTCATCATCGCTTTTTTGAGAGTCGCCATTTCCCTGCCGATCGCACTTGTACTCGGCACCTATCTGCAAAGGTTCAAAAAATCGATCAACGGGACGATCGATTCGTTTCATTATATCCCGTTGTCCATCATCGCTTATTTCCTTCTGCACCCGGTTCTGTGGGAGCCGTTCAATGGCTTTCCGACCACGATGACGGAACGGTTCATCATTGAAATCCTGATCCTGACCCTCCTTATCGTGCCGATCCTGTCGTCACTGCTTGGAAATGAAGTATCGATGGTGTACAAGGAAGAATTCATCCTCAGCGCGAAAGTACTGGGGGCAAGTAAATTCAGGATCATCTTCAAGCATATCCTGCCCTCATTAAAGGACAAGCTCGTCGTCCTTTTCGGTCAGCAGATCATGCAGACACTGGTCATTTTCATCCACCTGGGGCTGCTGAAACTATTTGTCGGGGGCACGGACGTCGATTATTCGATGGTACACGATCCCCCCCAGTCCAGCACCAATGAGTGGTCCGGGCTGATCGGGGACTCATTCCGCTACCTGCAGGGTGCGCCATGGGTACCGCTCACCCCGATCCTCTTCTTTGCGAGCGCCATGTTTGCCGTTGCGCTGATGATCGAGGGATACGTGCGTGCAACCTCTGGGCATTCCCATTTTTATAAAAAATTCAGGGAGAAATATAAAGTGGATGCTGTGGAGAAAAAGGAAGGTTTGAAAGCGGCTGATTTTGAGAGAGTGAGGTCAGAGGGGGAAACGCTGGGAGGGTGAAAAGAGGGGGGTGTTTCGTTCGCTTGCCGTGCCCCCTTCAATGATTGGGTGCCAGGCACAAATCAGCCGTTTTGTGCCTGGTACAGGACCGGTCGCCTTCGTGTACCTGGTACAATCAACCCTCCGTGTACCTGGTACAAAACAACCGCTCTGTACCTGGTACAATACATAACAAAAAAATCGGCCCAACCCCAGCCGGTTCGGCCAATTATCCACGTCTTCCCCTCAACCGTCCATACCGGACAGCGGCATAACCGAGCCCCAGCAATGCTGCAGCCCCCAGCAGGATCCACGTTCCCCTCGATGATTCGATCACATTTACAACAATCAGGGCCTCAAGCAGGAGTGCCGGTATTTTTCCCGCGGTGCTTACCACGGTGAAAGCGGTCGCCGAGATGCTGCTGAATGCAGCGGCAACCGTCACGACACCAGAAGGGACAAAGGGGAAGATCCGAAAGACAAAGAGGAGGAAGATCCATTCCTTTCCTTCTGCCTGCTTTAATTTTAAGAAATAGCGGTTTTCCAATACTTTATCGGGTTTTGCGAGGGATATCCCTTTCCGGTAAAGGACAAAACTAACGACGGCACCGAGGGATTCCCCGATGATTGAGAGGAGGATCCCGGTTTCAAGGCCGAAATATGAAATATTCAAGGCCGTGATGAAAAAACTCGGAAGGAAGCCGGCGACACTGATCACGATGTTCACCCCTACGCTGAAAAAAGCGATCAGGACAGCACTGCCGCTGAGATGATTCTCGATTATTTCTTTTACCGTAAGTGCCACCCAGTCCAATTGCCTCATTCCTTTATCACGGTCTTTTAATCCGGTAAGTGTTTAGTTCCTTTCACATTGTACTATATTTTGACCAAAAAGAAACAGAGCCCATACCAAACCGGTTTTTAATACCGCTAATGATTTCCGTGCAAGACTTCGCTTTCCGCGGGTAGCGCGTGAGCCTCCTCGTCACTTCGTTCCTGCGGGGTCTCACATTAGCTACTCTGCCCGCAGGAGTCTTCGTCTTGCACTCCAATCAAACGCTGGAAAGAGCTGAAATCTAGTTTTAACAAATTAAAAACCCGGACTAATTTGCCTCCCGATTGCAAATTAGTCCGGGTTTAACTATTATAAAAACACTTTGGTACCAGCTTGATTCTGTTTGAAAAAATTTTATCAATACATACTCAAATGCCTGTTCTTCCCCTTCAAAATCTGATACACCCCGTAAAGGAACAATCCGGCCGCGACCACGGCAAGGATCCACTGGCCGTATGGCTGCTGAGCGATCTTTGAGAGGGCGCCGTCGAGTCCTTTCGTTTTGTCGGGGTCGGCGGTGATGGCCGTCTGGATGAAGAAATAACCCACAAAGAGGAAGACGAAACCGCGCGAAAATAATCCCATTCTTCCTGCTTTCCTTCCTACTTCCCATTCCTTGTCGGACATTTCATGACGTTTGAAATGCTTGGTGAACTTTCCGGTTACGGCAATATACATTTCATGAAGGGCGAAACCGATAATGATGGCGCCGACGATGCCGACGATCCACTGCCCGTACGGCTGTGATAAGAGCTTAGCAGAGATAGATTGTTTTGAACCGGAGCCCGAGCCGCTCTTGGCATGCATCGCAATCATGAATGCATTGTATGAAAGTGCACTGTAGATGATTCCGCTGATGACATGGGTGAGCCTTCTGAATGCCGATTTCATTAAGCCGTCTGAATGTCCGGGGTCTTGGACTGCTTCAATGAAGCTCCACATGACGATGCCGATGATCCCGAATCCGACGATCCACAGCAGTACCTCACCGAATGGAGCCTGGGCAACCGCACTGAACGCGCCGCTGGAATCGGACATGCTTCCGCCAGCGCCGAACGCGGCCATCAGTGCGAGAGCCCCGATCAAAAGATATACACTGCCCCTTGCGATATATCCAACCCGTGCAAATCCCCGGATCCACGGTTTGATGTCAGATGATCCTTGATTGCTTTTACTTGTATCGTTAGAAATGATCGTTGAAAGATCAGCCATTTTCCTACTTCCCTTCTGGTACTTATCTAGCATTACTTATGTAGGTTTTTCCCCATAAAAACGGATTGGAAACCTCCCGGCACATGAAAAAATTATTCCAATTGAAGGGCAGAAATTTTTACAAAAAACATATTTACAACTTACGGTGCGGGGAGTATGATAACTAACATCAAACAAATATTCTTTATCGCTTAATTCAATTTGAAGCGGGGGACCCGAGTCACCGGGGTGAATCCTCGTCGCTGCAAGGTACTTGATCTGAAAGGCATAGGCCGGTGCGCCTATTGTTAAGGAGGGATCCTTGTATGCGGCTTGAGGTAGGGCTACTTCCATCGCCCGAATCCGTCAGCTAACCTCGTAAGCGTAATGGGAGAGGATGATACTTGTGATCAAAACATGATGACCACAGGGTGTATTCCTTGTGGTCTTTTTGTGCTGTTTTTTTGTATGAACTTTATACACCGCTGTTGATTTCCGTGCAGAACTTCGCTTTCCGCGGGTGACGCGTGAGCCTCCTATTAATGTGGTGGCCCTGTCCAGCTCCAGTGGTCTGCTCCCGTTTGAAAATTAACCTTCTGCTTTTGAGGCAAAAAACGCCTCTAAAGCAGAACATTTTTCAAAGGGAGCAAAACGCCCACTTCCGCATTTCAATCTGTCTAGCTGCAGGGCTTAGAGGCACATGTCATAAGCCAAACCGACCAAGGCAAAGAGCGCCTTCGTAGCCGATTCGTCTTATGCCACATGCCTCTAATCAAAGCCCTTCCGCTTTTCTGATAGGAGTCTGCGTCCTGCACTACAATCAACAGCTTGACTCAGCAAATAAACAGTTAGTCGTTACGAAAATGAAGGATAATACGGCAAGTCTCATCTCCTGCTTATGCCAGACTTTTCATGACAGCGGAGTTGAATAATATCAATTGGTTAAGCTAATAAAAAGGTTTTGGAGGGTGTACAACATGAAGAAACAATTTGCAGTCATCGGCTTGGGCCGGTTCGGGGGAAATCTTGTACAGGAGCTGGCATCGCTAAATGTGGAGGTGCTGGCGATCGATATCCATCACGAAGTCGTCCAGAAGTTCCAGGACATCGCGACTCATGCCGTGCAGGCGAATGCGATGGATGAATCAGTGCTGAAGTCACTGGGCTTGAGGAACTTTGACCATGTCATCGTTTCCTTCGGCGAGAATATCGAGGCGAGCATCCTGACGACGCTCCAGCTGAAGGAGATCGGTGTCAAAGAAGTGTGGGTCAAGGCATCGAATGCCTACCATCAGAAGGTACTCGACCGCATCGGTGCGGATAAGGTCATTCATCCGGAACGAGATATGGCGAGAAGGATCGCCCATCATATCACGTCTGAGAAGATCATCGATTATATCGAAGTATCGAAAGAACATAGTATCGTCGAGGTGCTTGCAACCAGGAAGGTCGCAGGAAAGAATCTGATCGAGCTGGATGTACGCGCGAAGTACGGCTGCAATATCATCGCCATCCACCGCGGTGACGAGGTCATCGTATCCCCGTCCGCGGATGAAGTCATCCAAAAGGAGGACCTCCTGATTGTGATCGGCCATAACCGCGACATCAATCGTTTTGAAAAAGAAGGTGTATAATCCATGAATAAAAAATCCGTTCAATGGAGCCCGCCTCAGCTGCTGGTCGTCACGTTCATCTTTTTTATCACACTGGGTATGCTGTTGTTAAAGCTTCCGTTTGCTACCGAAGATGGCATTACGATGCTTGATGCTTTATTCACTTCGACTTCTGCCATGACCGTCACCGGGCTGATCGTCGTTGATACGGGCAGTGTGTTCACCACGTTCGGTGAAGTTGTCATCATGTGCCTGATCCAGATCGGCGGTCTTGGGATCATGTCCTTTGCCGTCCTGATCTTCATGATGATCGGCAAAAAAATCGGGTTCAAGGAGAGGCTGCTGATTCAGCAGGCCTTGAATCAGACTTCGGTCGGCGGCGTCATAAAACTAGTGAAATATTTATTTTATTTTTCTTTTACGGTTGAGGCGGCCGCCGTTGTTTTGCTGGCGACCCAATGGGTTCCGGAGTACGGATGGGGCAGGGGCTTGTACGTCAGTTTGTTCCATAGCATCTCTGCATTCAATAATGCAGGATTCTCCATCTGGGAGGACAGCCTGATGGGATACGCGGGGAACCCGGTCGTGAATCTTGTGATATCGCTGTTATTCATCATAGGCGGAATCGGGTTCACGGTTTTGGTCGATCTTTATAAAAAGAGGACGCTGAAAAAGTTGTCCCTTCACACAAAAATCATGCTGTGGGGAACGCTGATCATCAACACGGCAGCGATGATCATCCTGTTCATCCTTGAATACAATAATCCCCACACGCTCGCGAATCTGTCGCTGTTCGATAAAGTGCAGGCGGCTTATTTTTCAGCCGTGACTCCGCGGACCGCCGGATTCAACACGCTTGATTATGGAGTCATGGAGCGGGATTCAATTTTCCTCACGATCCTTCTCATGTTCATCGGGGCGGGCAGCGCGTCCACAGGAGGGGGCATCAAGCTTACAACCTTCGTCGTCATTTCGCTCAGTGTCTTTGCGTTTTTAAAAGAAAAACGTGAAATCCGCCTGTTCCGCCGCACGATCAGTGAGTTCCATATCTTCAAAGCCCTGGCCGTATCGATGATGAGTGTATTCCTCGTGTTCACCGCACTGTTCATTATGAACATCAGTGAAAAAAGCGCCGGGTTCCTGGAGATCCTTTTTGAAGTCGTCTCTGCATTCGGCACCGTCGGTCTGTCGATGGGCATCACAGGGTCACTTACCGATATAGGGAAGAGCGTTATCATCATCGTCATGTTCATCGGGAAACTCGGTCCGCTGACGCTTGCATTCTCACTGTCGAGACCGGATAAAGAGAAAATCCGGTATCCGAAGGACGATATCATGACCGGATGATCCAAACAGAAAAGACCTGTGCTTACGCTTAGCACAGGTCTTTTCTGTTTGGAATCACATGGCTGGCCTCGCTTTTTCCTGGCTCTCATGCAGATCCCATTTCCCTTGATAAAATCCTCCGTCATTAAGATTCGGAAGCGGAGCGAACAAAGCGATTCCGGTCATTTTAGATTGGTCAAGTTCATAGTTGAAAACACCTTCGCCCCCGCCTATGTTTTCACCTTTTTCCCCGTACTGATCCTTCACCGCCGGGGGCTGCAGTTCGGGCCTGAATTGGACGGATACCTGATACCTCTTCTGGGGATCGCTCCGTTTCATGACGATTAAAAAGGTCCCGTCTTTCCCGACTTCACCAGTTTCGGAGATCTTCGTTTCAGCCGCCGGCTCTGCTTCCGCATTCATGACCTGCTGTAAGGTGGCCGTATCAGGATATTCCGTCAAGCTGGCTTCGATGACGCCCCCCTCGGGGAGATCCGTCTCTCCGCGGAAAACCAATTTATTCTTGTTGAACTGGACGTTCCCTTGCAGAGAAATCGGTTCTTTTCCTTTAGGCTCGGGTTCGGATTTTGCCTGTTCCAGTGTTTCGTCAACCAGGACGACCCGGCAGCCTGCCAAAAGAAAGAGAAGGGAGAGCGCTACAACAGTCAGCCGTCTATACGGTTTCACGATGATTCCTCCCCGCAGTGAACTGAAAATCCTCGCCGTTCTGCTTAGAAACAGCAGCTTCCGCACGGCTGTCTTTTCTACCAGAACCCGCTTTGACCGCCTGTCCCTCGATCAGCACCTGTCTCAGAACGGAACTGATTTGATTCACGCAGTAAATGGATACCGCAAAAAACAGCAGAGGTGCGAGCAGGAGCATCGGCTTGTTGAAGACCTGCTGGATGTTGATGCTCATCGTGGCGGCCCATTCATTGGTCACCGAAAAATACTGCGGGATGAACTCCATGACTCCGAAGTTTTCCGTGATCAATCCTCCCAATGTAATATGCAGGATGCCGAGCTGCACAAGAAGAAGGAGCGTCTGAGCGAGCTGTTCCGAGAACAAGACAATCGACTGGCGGCTGAAATACGGCCACAAGTGCTTCCGGATCAGGTGAAAACGCCCTGCCCCCATCGTCCGCGAAGCCGATATGAAATCCTGCTTCAGAAAATCATGCATCCCCTGTCCGACATACATCCCGAGAGACGGGATGACAATCAGGGCGATCACGATCACCTCGATCATCAGGAACCTGAAGGAGGGAAGTGCTCCTCCCGCGAATGCAAGCTGGAGCGGATACAGCAGTATATAGACGACGATGGCAAGCGGGATGAAGTTAAACGTGTCCAGTATCCCTTTGGCGCCAGTCCGGATCCAGCGGGGGAGGAAGGCATACAGCACACCCGTAATAAAACCGCCCGTCATTCTGAGGAGGGCGATGACTATTGCCGATAACAGCGTGTATTTAGCACCTGCCAACAGGATGATGAATAGATTCCTTCCGAGCTTGTCACTTCCGAAAGGGGGCATCTCGGAAATGGAATAAACAGGTGCCGCGATCACCCTGCCTGTATCCTCATCTTTCATATAAGCCGGGCCAGATTCGTGAAAGTCGGGATTCAAGACAGGGATTAGGTAACTCCCTATGATCATGGCGAGCAGGATCAAAATTGGAATCCAAAATCGAATATGCTTGAATACACTCATGCTTCCGCCTCCTCATGGATGCCTGTATATTTTGTCAATAAAAGCTGACCAAGACTGAATAAGATGAAGAAAGGGATGTACACCATCAGCATTCCGATGAAAAATGCACTCGGATTGCTGACGGCGACCGACAGCATCGCCACCATGAAACCATTTATGTTGAATAGGATCTCAATGATCAACAGATTTGAGAGCATCAGCAGGAAAATCGGCTTGATATGATAATAGAAGCTTACCCACACATTCCTGAACAAATGAACCCACAGTGTATAAGCCTTCGAGAACCCTTTGGAAAAAGAAAATTCAACGTACGGTCTATCTCCTTCTTCCCTCAGCTGGAACAAGAA
Organism: Bacillus sp. BKU_1; assembly: GCA_051294195.1. Lineage (GTDB taxonomy): Bacteria > Bacillota > Bacilli > Bacillales > Bacillaceae_B > Rossellomorea. The sequence continues at coordinate 2,772,939 of CP193985.1, forward strand.
GTTTTTGACCAGAAACGCAACCGGCATCACGGCTAAACAGAAGATCGGCAGCATATAGATTCTCTCTTCCCCAAGGGCATAGATATCGAAGAAAAGAATGCCGGTCTTCTTGAACAGAAAGATGATGAACAACTGCAGGAACACAACAACGAGAACATCCGGCAGCGAATCGAGCAGCTCGAGGATCCTCAGAAAAAACCGGTGGGCCCAGCGGGGGAGGAGCATGGCCAGATAGCTAAATAGGGCAGCACTCACAACCGCAATGAGAAAAGCTGTCACCAGGAGCAGGAATGAATAGCCGAACAGCTTCAGCATCATCGGAAAAATCGGATATTCCTTCCCGTCCGATTCGACTTGGACAAAAATAGACCCCGGATCGAGCAGGTCCTTACCGATCAGTTGCAGTGTATGAATATATTTAGCGATATGTATCACAAGTTCATGGTCGTACATTAGCAGCGACCCGGCCCCGCTGAAAAGGAATAGACCCAGACACGTCAGGATGAATTGAAGGGGCAGCCGGAGGAGCTGTTTTTTCATAAATATCCCTCCCTGATTAAATAGTGCTTTTGATTACAATTATATTACAAAATTTTCAAACTATTTACCTATTATACTATATCATTTCCACTTTATTCCTTCAATGTCTTGAGAAACCACTAGGAGAGCAGGGGTAATTTCACATCAAAAAAGCCGGGACGACTAAGAAACCCCTTGGCTTTATGGTTCCCGCAGGAGTCTTCGTCTTGCACTCCAATCAATCGCTGGAACAAGTTAATAACTATTTGATCAGAAATAATAAAAACCCGAACTTATATGATCCTTCAAATCCAAATAAGTTCGGGTTTACTTCAGACTAAAGCACTTTTCCTCAGCCACTTTAATCTACTATCAGTATGGTCTAGCATCTTTTTGATTTGGCCGCATTTCAAGCCTCCCCATCCAAAAACCTACATCATCAATATTATTAAGAGGGGCATATATGGCGATTCCGGTGTAGCCGGTCCCGTTATCTTCATAGTTGAAAAGTCCTTCGCTCGTTCCGATGTTGTCCCCTGTTTCACCATATTTATCTTTGATGGGATCGGGCTGCAATTCCGGCCTGAATTGGAAGGATACCTGATAACGTTTCTGGGGGTCCCTTTTCAAAACGACTAGAAACGTACCGTCTTTCGTTACCTCGGTTTTCTCAGCTGCTTTGGTGTCCTTAAGCGGGTCGGCAGTTCCAACCTCTACAGAAAATGGTTCTGTTCCTTCAGGATATTCCATCTTCGAGGCTTCAAGGATGGTTCCTTCAGGAAGGTCCGTCTCTCCCCGGAATATAATCTTTCTATTATCATACTGAATATACGCCTGCAGATTAATCTGTTCCTTCAAGGGAGCAGATTTTGCGGGCTCAGGAGCCTCCAGCGAAGGGTCTACTAAGACTACCCTGCAGCCGGTCAGCAAGAGAAGGAAGCCCAGCAGCAAGCATACTATTTTTACGTTTCCCATTAAGGTCACCCCATTGGTAAATCAACGAAATTGATTTGTAAATAAATAGCCTCTTGGTAACTTCCACGACTATTTATTTAAATACTCAAACTATTCCACATTATACTATACCGTTTCCACAATAGCCCTTAAATTTATGAAAATGTTCATCCCGGAGTTTCAATTCTTCACATATTAAAAACCCGTTCTTTTCCGCTTCACCGCAGCGGGGGACGGACCTCAAATCTTTTTTCAAAAACAAATAGAACGATACAATGGATAGGAAAATGGACAAAAAAGGGGGTGATTAAGCGTTTACATGTGGGGAGAGTGGGATTGACGCAGCGTCGGGATTTCACTATAATTTGAAAAAATTCCGAACTTTCTGAGAGGGTGGTGTCATAGATGAAGACTGTTTATAATTTCTCGGCAGGTCCTGCGGTGCTGCCGAAGCCGGTACTCGAAAAAGTGCAGGGTGAACTGATTGATTATGAAGGGACAGGCATGTCCGTGATGGAGCTCAGCCACCGCTCCGCTGCATTCCAGGATATCATAGACGGGGCCGAATCACTGCTCCGTGAGCTGCTCCGCATTCCGGACAATTATCATGTACTGTTCATGCAGGGCGGGGCTTCCCTGCAATTTTCAATGATTCCGCTGAATCTGCTCGGCAAGGGCGCTACCGCCGACTACATCGTTACAGGCAGCTGGTCGAAAAAAGCGGTGAAGGAAGCGGAAAAAGTCGGTGAGGTGCACACGCATCTGCCCGAAAGTCAACACAGCATCCCGCAGTTCTCCCGTGAGGATTTTTCAGAGGACGCCCGGTATGTACATATCACCTCGAATAATACTATAGAAGGAACGCGTTTCAACGAGTATCCCGATACCGGGGAGATCCCGCTGATCGCCGATATGTCTTCGCATATCCTGTCAGAGGAACTGGACGTATCAAAATTCGGCCTCATCTATGCAGGAGCCCAGAAAAATCTCGGGCCGTCGGGAGTCACGGTCGCAATCATCCGCAAGGACCTTGTCGGCCATGCGCCTGAACATTGTCCGGCACTTCTGGATTACGACACCTATGTAAAGCACGGCTCGCTGTTCAATACCCCGCCGACTTTTGCCATTTATGTATTGAAGCTCGTGCTTCAATGGGTGAAAGATAATGGGGGGACCGAGGGGATGGGAGCACGAAACCGGGAAAAAGCGGAGCTGCTATATTCGGCGGTCGATCAGTCCGGGCTCTTCCATAACCCGGTTTCACTGGAAAACCGGTCGTTGATGAACATCCCTTTTACGGCTGACAGCGATGAAGTGAATGCAAGATTTCTAAAGGAAGCAAAGGAAGCAGGCTTTGAGTTCCTGAAAGGTCACCGTTCTGTCGGGGGCATGCGCGCAAGTATTTACAACGCGATGCCGCTTCAGGGTGTGAAGGATCTCGTCGATTTCATGAAGAACTTTGAACGCGAACTGAGTGAAGGAGGATCATGATGCTGACAATCAATACGTACAATGCGATAGCCAAAAGCGGACTTTCATTAATAGAGGATGATCTCAATTATCTCCTGAACGGGGAGGGAGATCCCGACGGCCTGCTCGTCAGGTCCAAGGATCTCCATGATTTCTCATTTCCTCCGTCGTTAAAAGCGATTGCGCGTGCCGGTGCGGGCGTGAACAATATCCCGGTCGATGACTGTACCGAGAAGGGGATCGTCGTGTTCAACACGCCGGGGGCGAATGCCAACGCCGTTAAGGAACTGGTGCTTGCCAATCTGATCGCTTCTGCCCGCAATCTCTATTCTGCTGTGGGCTGGGCGCAGACACTTCATGGAGAAGAAGATGCGGCCTCGGTCGTCGAGGCAAAGAAAAAGGAATTCGTCGGCAGTGAAATCAAAGGGAAAAAGCTCGGTGTCGTCGGTCTCGGTGCCATCGGTGTCCTTGTCGCGAATGACGCCCTCGCACTGGGTATGGAGGTCGTCGCCTACGATCCGTTCATTTCAGTCGATGCCGCATGGAGACTATCACAGGACGTGAAACGCGCCCATAACATCGAAGACGTCTGGGCGCAGTGCGATTTTGTCACATTCCATATCCCCCTTACGGACAAAACGAAGCATTTCGTCAACAATGACAGCTTCTTGCGTATGAAAAAAGGCATCACCCTCCTCAATTTCTCACGCGGGGAACTGGTAGATGAGCATGCCCTCGGTGAGGCACTAAACGCAGGCACCGTCAAAAAATACGTCACCGATTTTCCGAATGAAGCGGTGCTGGGGCTGAAAAATGTCATCCCTGTCCCGCATCTCGGTGCATCCACAGTCGAATCGGAAGAAAACTGTGCCGTCATGGCTGCGCAGCAGTTGAAAACATATCTTGAGACAGGGAACATCAAGCATGCCGTCAACCTGCCGGACGTGGACCTTCCATACAGCGGCAAAATGCGGGTGACCGTGATGCACAAAAACATCCCGAACATGGTCGGGGGCATCACGACGACATTATCCGGCTATGCCGTCAACATCGCCGACATGATCAACCGCAGTAAGAACACATGGGCTTACACGATGATCGACCTTGACCAAAAGCTGAATGAAGAAGAACAGAAAGATGTCAAAACAAGATTGAAAGCCATCGATGGCGTCGTATCGGTGCGCCTCATCTAAAAAGGATGACTAGAACTCCCTTATCCCGAGAAGAATGTGTAAGAGACACTCACTCGGAATAAGGGAGGTTTTTATATATGCCAAGTGTACCTTATCAAGGCTCCAGTCTATATTACGACGATATCGGAAAAGGGACCCCGCTGCTATTCATTCATCCCCCGGGAATGGGGAGGATCGTTTTTTCAAAACAGCACTCCCTTGCCAGTCATTTCCGGCTGATCATCCCCGACTTATCTGGACACGGAGATTCCCCGATTCTGAAGCCGTTCGTAAGCCTTGATTCCTTTGTGGATGAACTTTTATTCCTTCTTGATCATTTACAGTTATCCACATGTGTACTCCTCGGATATTCAGCCGGCGGCGTGATCGCACAAGAATTCGCCGCGGCATATAATGAAAGAGTAAGCGCCATGATCCTGATCGGGGCTTACCCCAAGGTTGTCCACAATAAGCTGAAAATGATGCACCTGATCGGGATGAAGATGGTCCGTCATCATCCGTTACGGCTCGCTAAAATCATTTCCAAGGCCCATACGAAAGATAAGTCGGAACGCAAAGAACTCGTCCTTCACATGAACAAAGCGAGCCCGGAAGTCTGGTACCACTTTTACAAGCAGTCACTGAATTATGACGGCATCGAAAAAATGAATCGCTGCAAGGTGCCGCTCCTGCTCATATACGGTGAGAAATCGGACTGGGTCAATGATCAGATGGAGTGTTATAAAGACTGTCACCCGAAGAAAGTCTACATCATCCCCGGAGCCAGCCATCAGATTCCGACCCTGCATCACGATGCACTCAATGCCATCCTGGCCGGGGAAGTGGAAGGGCTGGTTTCTTTAAAATAAAATAAGGGTAAGGGTACATCCCGGAACGATATAAGAGAGAGGAGAATACAATGGGAATTCATCACTATTTCAAAAGCCTGTCCGACCTTGAGACGCTCGTCCGCTGTCCGGGGAGGTTCAAATATCACGAACATAATGTGGCCAGCCATTCCTTCAAGGTGACCAAGATCTCACAATTCCTTGGGACCGTGGAGGAACAGAGTGGACAAGAGGTCGACTGGAAGGCCCTTTACGAAAAATCGCTGAACCATGATTATGCGGAACTGTTCACAGGCGACATCAAAACGCCTGTGAAATATGCATCGGCAGAACTCCGCGAACTGTTCAGCCAGGTGGAAGATCAGATGGTCAAAAAATTCATCGACACCGAAATCCCGCCGCAGTTCCAGGACGTCTACAGGGCACGGTTCAAGGAAGGGAAGGATGCTTCACTCGAAGGCCGGATCCTGTCGGTCGCCGATAAAATCGACCTTCTTTATGAATCATTCGGAGAGATCCAGAAAGGGAATCCCGACCCTTTATTCATGGAGATTTACGAGGGGACCCTGTCGACCATCATGAAATTCAGGGAGCTCGAGTGCGTCCAATATTTTCTAGACTACATCCTCCCCGACATGCTCTCGGAAAAATTCATCCCCCACAGCGAATTGAAAGAACGGACGGAGCGGTTGATCCGGTCAGCGGACGAATAGCGAGAAAAACCTTTCATATATAGAAGTTATTCGTTAAAATATGGTTATTCCCGTCATTTGAGGAGAGTGGACCGTGTCTAAAATCATACTGGGTATTTTTTTGCCGGGATTGCTCGTGATTCTGTTCGCCAGAGTCACCTACAATCATTACGTCGGACTCATACTTACCGTAGCCCTGATCGCAGCATCCGTATCAAAAGGATATACCGACTCCTGGGGACTGATCGTCGTCGACGCAGCATCCCTCACTGTCGGATTCTGGTACAGCAATCGAATGATGAACAAAGCGAAACAAAAAACCTGAGCACTGTGGACAAACCAGTGCCCGGGTTTTTCTTTTTGTACGGATTGTGGATAACTGGCAGAGTATTGTGAATAAACTAGTTTTCATTGAAGTTATTCACACTGTGAATCCGGATTCATACACATTATTCACATGTCGCGGTCATAAATGTGGATAATTATTGTTGTTTTCCACAATTACAGGGAAGTTATACACATGTTTATTCACAGGTTGTGTGTATTGTTTTAGCTCATCATCCCCAAATCAGCATATAAAAATGAATTCCGGCACATTTATTTGGATTGGGCACTATTAAAGTAAAATCGGAACCATTATCAGGATTGGGGCACAATTAACCTTGATCAGCCGCAGACTCCTATTAAAGCAGCCAGTTCGGTATTGGCATTGGGGGTCATGCGGGAGAAGGCAGTAGTTTTTGGCATTTATTTCTATTTGACGGAATTATCTTGGAAATTAAAAGATTATGGGGCGGAATTCGAAGAATAATGGTTAATATTGAAAGATTAAGGCTCAAAATTAAAAGATTTCACCCTGAAATTCGAAGATTCCGGATTCAAGGCCCCTCCATTTTATGCTTTTCGCCTCTAAACAATCCCCCTCCATGAATTAATTGGGATTATCCCCGTATAAATTGATCTGCATCCACTCCCGCCTGCATGAAATCTTATCTGTAGACATGAAAAATCAAATAATCAACATTCCACAGTTATCCCCAAATCCTCCACAACACTCTTTTCATTGCAAAATAAAGCAAGGATCCCTGGGAACGAATAAACGAACTTTTGTTCGCTTTTTATTGGTTATTTCCCTGCGATATGTGGTAAAATGTGTATAGATGAATGGACTGTGTTTAATTTGTGAATAAATAGGTAAATAACAAGGTACGGATCCTTTAGTACAGGAGGTTTCACGGTGAAGGAACAATTTCAGTTAAAATCCAAATACAAGCCGGAGGGCGATCAGCCGAAGGCGATAGACAGATTGGTTCAGGGAGTTAATGAAGGGAAGCGTCATCAGACGCTCCTAGGGGCGACAGGTACCGGTAAGACCTTTACCGTTTCCAACGTGATTCAAAAAGTGGAGAAACCGACATTGATTATTGCCCACAATAAAACACTTGCCGGTCAGCTTTACAGCGAATTCAAAGAGTTTTTCCCGGATAATGCTGTCGAGTATTTCGTCAGTTATTACGATTATTATCAGCCTGAGGCATATGTTCCCCAGACCGATACATTTATAGAAAAAGACGCAAGCATCAATGATGAGATCGATAAGCTCCGCCACTCGGCGACATCCGCTTTATTTGAGCGGAGGGACGTCATCATCATTGCTTCCGTTTCCTGCATATACGGGCTCGGTAACCCGGAAGAGTACCGTGAGCTTGTCTTATCCCTCAGGACAGGGATGGAGATTGAGCGGAATCAGCTGCTCCGCAAGCTTGTGGATATCCAATACGAACGCAATGACATCGATTTTAAACGCGGGACATTCCGAGTACGCGGGGATGTTGTGGAAATCTTCCCGGCATCGCGCGATGAGCACTGCATGCGAGTGGAGTTTTTCGGGGATGAGATCGACCGCATCCGCGAAGTCGATGCCCTGACAGGCGAAATCATGGGAGACCGTGACCACGTCGCCATCTTCCCGGCATCCCACTTCGTAACCCGCGAAGAAAAGATGCAGGTCGCAATCAAGAATATCGAGAAAGAACTTGAAGAACAGCTGGCGATCATGAAAGAAGACGGGAAGCTTCTCGAAGCTCAAAGGCTTGAACAAAGAACCCGATATGACCTTGAAATGATGAGGGAAATGGGCTTCTGTTCAGGGATCGAGAACTATTCCCGCCACCTTACATTGAGGCCGCCGGGTTCAACCCCATACACGCTCCTGGATTATTTTCCGGACGATTTCATGATCGTCGTGGATGAGTCCCACGTGACTCTGCCTCAGATCAGGGGGATGTTCAACGGGGACCAGGCACGGAAAAAAGTGCTTGTCGACCACGGCTTCCGTCTGCCTTCAGCGATGGATAACAGGCCGCTCAGGTTCGAGGAATTCGAAGAAAAGGTCCAGCAGCTTCTATATGTTTCCGCAACACCGGGACCGTATGAACTTGAGCACAGCCCTGAAATGATCGAACAGATCATCCGTCCGACAGGTTTGCTTGACCCCGTCATCGAAGTTCGACCGATCGAAGGGCAGATCGATGACCTTCTCGGTGAAATCAACGAGCGGATCGAGAAAAATGAGCGCGTCCTCGTGACGACTCTGACAAAGAAAATGTCAGAGGATCTTTCCGCTTATTTAAAAGAAATCGGCATCAAAGTGCAATATCTGCACTCGGAAATCAAGACGCTCGAACGGATTGAAATCATCCGTGACCTGCGCCTCGGGAAATTCGATGTCCTCGTCGGGATCAACCTGCTTCGTGAAGGACTCGATATCCCCGAGGTTTCGCTGGTATCGATCCTTGACGCCGATAAGGAAGGATTCCTGCGCTCTGAACGTTCCCTTATCCAGACGATCGGCCGTGCAGCGCGTAACTCGAACGGTAGAGTCATCATGTACGCCGATAAGATGACCGATTCCATGCAGAAGGCGATCGATGAAACGAAACGCCGCCGTGAAATCCAGATTGAACATAACGAAAAGCATGGCATCACGCCGACGACGATTCAAAAAGAAATCAGGGATGTCATCCGTGCTACCCATGCTGCTGAAGAAGCAGGGGTTTATGAGGGCAAAGAGACAAATGTATCGAAAATGTCCAAACCGGAGCGACAAAAACTTATTGCTAGCTTGGAAGTGGAAATGAAAGAAGCAGCCAAGGCGCTCGACTTTGAACGGGCAGCCCAGCTTCGCGACACCATTCTTGAGCTAAAGGCGGAAGGATGAAACAGGAATGGCCAAAGACCAAATTATCGTACAAGGAGCCAGAGCTCATAACTTAAAAAATATAGATATCAAAATTCCGAGGGATAAGCTGGTCGTCCTGACCGGCCTGTCCGGATCGGGAAAATCATCACTGGCATTCGACACGATCTATGCTGAAGGGCAGCGTCGATATGTCGAGTCCCTGTCTGCCTATGCCCGTCAATTCTTAGGGCAGATGGACAAACCGGATGTCGATTCCATCGAAGGACTGTCACCAGCGATTTCAATCGATCAGAAGACAACAAGCAAAAACCCGAGGTCGACAGTCGGGACGGTCACTGAAATTTATGACTATCTACGGCTGCTGTTTGCCCGTGTCGGAAAACCGATCTGCCCGAATCACGGCATCGAAATCTCATCCCAGACGATCGAGCAAATGGTCGACAGAATCCTTGAATACCCGGAACGGACAAAGCTTCAGGTGCTTGCACCTGTCGTATCGGGACGCAAAGGCACCCATGCCAAAACGCTTGAAGACATCAAGAGGCAAGGATTCGTCCGTGTCCGTGTAAACGGAGAGGTTCAGGATCTTGGGGAAGAAATCAAACTTGAAAAGAATAAAAAGCATACCATCGAAGTCATCATTGACCGTATCGTTGTGAAAGACGGAGTTGCAGCACGATTATCAGATTCATTGGAAACGGCCCTCCGCCTTGCGGAAGGACAGGTCGTCATCGATGTGATCGGCGAGGAAGAGCTACTGTTCAGTGAACATCATGCCTGCCCTTATTGCGGATTTTCAATTACGGAGCTTGAGCCGAGAATGTTCTCTTTCAACAGTCCGTTCGGGGCATGTCCTAGCTGTGACGGCCTTGGAACGAAGCTTGAAGTGGACAAAGACCTTGTCATTCCGAACTGGGACCGCACATTGAATGAACATGCGATCGCTCCGTGGGAGCCGACGAGTTCACAATACTATCCATCCCTTTTGAAGGCGGTCTGCGATCATTACAGCATCCCTATGGATATACCGGTCAAGGACATCCCGAAAGATAAAATGGATAAGATCCTGAAAGGGTCAGGCAGGGATGAAATCTATTTCCGCTATGAAAACGACTTCGGACAGGTGCGCGAGAATTATCTCCGCTTTGAAGGGGTCATGAAAAATATCGAAAGGCGCTACCGAGAAACAAGCTCGGACTATATCCGGGAGCAGATGGAGAAGTATATGGCGCAGCAGGACTGCCCGACTTGTAACGGGCATCGCCTGAAGGAAGAAAGCCTGGCGGTGAAGGTGGACGCGCTCCATATCGGGGAAGTCACTGCATTCTCGATCGAGGAAGCAGACAACTTCTTTGCTCAGCTTGAACTTTCGGAAAAAGACATGAAAATCGCAAGGCTGATCCTGAGGGAAATCCGTGAGCGACTCGGCTTCCTTGTGAATGTAGGTCTTGATTATCTGACATTAAGCCGTGCCGCAGGAACCCTTTCCGGAGGGGAAGCACAGCGGATCCGTCTCGCAACCCAGATCGGATCGCGCCTGACGGGAGTCCTGTATATCCTGGATGAGCCATCCATCGGTCTTCATCAGCGTGACAACGACCGCTTGATCGACACACTTAAGAATATGCGTGATATCGGCAACACGCTGATCGTCGTCGAGCATGATGAGGATACGATGCTCGCAGCCGACTATCTGATCGATATCGGTCCGGGTGCAGGCGTGCATGGCGGGAAAGTCATCTCGGCAGGGACCCCTGATGAAGTCATGAGTGACAAGAATTCATTGACCGGACAGTATTTATCCGGAAAGAAATTCATCCCGCTGCCTCAGGAGAGACGAAAGCCGGACGGCAGATATATCGAAATTGTCGGGGCAAAAGAAAACAACCTGAACAATGTGAAAGCGAAGTTTCCGCTCGGTGTCTTCACCGCGGTAACCGGGGTTTCCGGTTCAGGGAAAAGTACGCTGATCAATGAGATCCTTCACAAATCCCTGGCGCAAAAACTTCATAATGCCAAAACCAAACCTGGTGAGCACAAAGAAGTGAAGGGGATCGACCATCTCGAAAAAGTCATCGATATCGATCAGTCACCGATCGGACGTACCCCTAGATCGAATCCGGCCACCTACACAGGCGTATTCGATGATATCCGTGATGTCTTTGCAACCACCAATGAAGCAAAGGTGCGCGGGTATAAGAAAGGACGCTTCAGCTTCAACGTAAAAGGCGGAAGATGCGAAGCCTGCCGAGGTGACGGGATCATCAAGATCGAAATGCACTTCCTTCCGGATGTATACGTGCCATGTGAAGTCTGTCATGGAAAACGATACAACCGTGAAACACTTGAAGTGAAATACAAAGATAAGAACATTGCGGACGTTCTTCAAATGACAGTCGAAGATGCGGTGAAGTTCTTCGAAAACATCCCGAAAATCAAACGGAAGCTTCAAACAATCTTTGATGTCGGGTTAGGCTATATCACACTCGGCCAGCCTGCGACGACCCTTTCAGGAGGAGAAGCGCAGCGTGTAAAGCTGGCATCCGAGCTGCACCGCCGTTCAACCGGCCGTTCACTGTATATCCTGGACGAACCGACAACGGGACTCCATGTCGATGATATTTCGCGTCTTCTCACCGTCCTTCAACGCCTTGTCGATAACGGCGATACCGTGCTCGTCATTGAGCATAATCTCGACGTCATCAAAGCGGCCGACTACATCGTCGACCTCGGACCTGAAGGCGGCGACAAAGGCGGAACCATCATCGCCAGCGGAACCCCTGAAAAAGTCGCAGAAGCAAAAGGATCCTACACAGGCAAATACCTGAAACCGATCCTCGACCGCGACCGGGAACGCATGAAAAAGAAAATCCGCGAAAAAGAAGAAGTCACAAGTTAATGAATGATGAAAGAGAGTCAGGAGAAATCCTGCTCTCTTTTTTTGTGGGATTAAGCTGTATATGCAGTGAACTCAGTTTAAAACGAGGTTTTATAGAAGCATCAGCGAAAATTAAATATTTTACATTAAACCCACATATTTGTAATAATTTTGATATAATTATAAAAATATTCTTAAAATTGAGATGAGGTTGTAAAATGAGTCAATCGATTGTCATGAAGCAGGTGACTAAATCATTTAAAGGAGAAGGAGTGGAGACCAAAGCCCTTTCGAACATATCAGTTGAATTTAAGGCCGGTGAGTTTGTATCGGTAGCAGGTTCATCGGGATCAGGGAAATCGACTCTCCTCAGCCTCATAGGGACGCTGGATCAAGCGACCAGCGGGGAAATCCTGTATGACTCGGTGAACGTCAATAAACTCAGTCAAAAGCAGCTGGCAGATTTCCGTTTTGCCAATATCGGTTTCATCTTTCAGCAATTTCATCTGATTCCGACGATGACATCCCTTGAGAACGTCATGGCTCCCCTGTTTTCAAGGAAAGTTCCTTATGATAAGAAGGAGCGTGCACAGGAATTACTTGAGAAAGTCGGGTTGGGGGATAAGCTGAACTCACTTCCATCCCAGTTGTCCGGCGGCCAGCAGCAGCGTGTGGCCATTGCCCGGGCACTGGTTCATGAGCCGAAATGGCTGCTTGCGGATGAACCTACAGGGAATCTCGATACGGCGACGGGAGATATCATTTTCTCCACCTTATCGGCGTTGAATAAAGAAAAGGGATGCGGGGTCATTTTCGTCACGCATGATCCGGCCCTGGCGGCAAAGGCAGACCGGATGATCGAGATGAAGGATGGGATCATCATTGCCGACAGAGTGGGTATGCACCCATGATCCGGTTTATTTGGAACTCATGGTGGAGGAACAAGGACAGATTCATCCTGCTGATCATCGGCGTTCTTTTGCTCAGCGTCGGGCTCAGTTACCTGGTCGGTGTGACACAATCGAATAATGGCACCATCGTGAATGAGCTGCAGAAAAGATGGAAATCGTCTTACCATATCATCGTGAGGCCGCCTGATTCACGGAGTGTGACGGAGGAATTGAATCTTTTGGAACCCAATTATCTAAGCGGGCTGCATGAAGGTATATCCATGGAACAGTATGAAACAATCAAAGGGATGGATAACATTGACATTGCCGCCCCTATTTCCATGATGGGCTCCATTGGTAACTACGTGGAACTCGGGAAGGCAGACATTACTGATCCCGGTGTTTACCGTGTTAAACACATTGAAACGGTTGACAACGGGGCAAGCGAAGATATTTCGGAGGGAGAATTCTACTTCACCGTCGGCGGATGGGATGCGATGAGCGCCGGAATGGATTATGGTGTGCTGGTATATGACGGGGAAATGGAATACGGGACAGATATCATGGTCGCCGGTATCGATCCCGAACAGGAAGCGAAACTTGTCGGATTGGATGGTGCCGTACTTGACGGAAAGACAAGCAGGTATTTAGAGGAAGACGACAAATCGGAACAAATTGAAATAGATACTGGTCTGGTGGAAACCAATATTCCGGCTCTCATGAGCAACAAGGAATTTGTAGACGGTGAAATGACGTATGTGTTTGAAAAGCTCGATCTCCCTTTTGGAACGGAAGAGCAGTCTGGCACGATGGAAGAAGTAAAGAAGAAAGGCGGGGAGGATTTCCTTAAGACCGTTGAGGGCACGGTTGTAAAAGAATATTCCTACACAGCCAAGGAAGCACATAAGAAAATGGTGGACCTGGTGATGAACCCGAGCTATATGGACGGCGACAGGGACATGAACTGGTTGGCAGCCAAACCGTCGCCGGTGGAATACCGGCCGGTCAGCAGTCCATTCCCGGACAGGTGGGCATACAGTTACGAAGTGACTCCGTATGATATACCGAAAGATTCAATCCTCCCATTCGAGCAGGCATTTCGTCCGGTCGAGCTTTACGGGGAAAAATCCTCCGACTGGCCGCGGCTGAATATTGATATCAAGGGAATATTCGACCCGTCCAAACTCAATATTTCAAAAGATCCGCTGACCGAACTTCCGGTGGAGACGTACTTCCCTTCCAAGGCCAGCTGGGTTCTCGATAAGAACGGGGAGCCGGTGAATCCTCCATCGAAAATGAAACCGGCCAATAATCCGTATGGCTTCCTGACAAGGCCTCCTCTCATGCTGACAACAATCGAAGCAGCTTCAAAGGTCATGGGGAATAAGCCGATTTCCGCCATCCGGGTGAATGTTGCCGGGGTGGAAGAGTTCAATGAAGAAAGCGAGGCACTTCTTCAGGAGGCGGCGGATAAGATTGAACAGGAGACGGGATTGATTGCGGATGTCACGCTCGGTTCTTCTCCCCAGCCGGCGCTGACCCGCATTCCGGGCATAGAAGGGGAAGACAGCATCGGGTGGATCGAACAGCCATGGATCAAGATCGGATCGTCCATGACGATATTCAAGGAAGCGAAGCTGGGGATCAGCGGAGTCGTCGGCAGTGTGGTGGCTGTGGCGATCGTCTATGTATTCTCGTCAAATCTGATCATGATGTATGGAAGGAAGAAGGAATTTGCCGTCTTTCTCTCTCTCGGATGGAGGCCGGGGCAGCTGTCAAAACTACTGCTGCTGGAAGCCACATTCCTGGGACTGACGGTATCGGTCATCAGCTGGCTGATCCTCGGATGGTTCCTGTATACCTCCCCGATTGAGACGTCGGGGTTGAGGGTCTTCCTGATCGGTCTCCTCGGATTGTTGATCTATTGGCTCGGTGCCCTCATACCGGCTGTTTTGGTCAGAAAAATCAAGCCGTATGAAACGATGAAGACGGGTGAGGTGTCAACGGCACGGAAACGGTTGGTGAAGTCCCGGTCGGTTACGGGGATGGCGCTCAACGGGTTGCTTTCGAAATGGAAGAGGACGATGCTTTCGGTCTTCTCGATCGGCCTTCCGACAGGGATGCTCCTGTTCTTCCTGTTTGTCACGTTCCGTCTGAAGGGAGTCATGTTTACGACGTGGCTGGGAGAGTACGTAGCAATGGAAGTAAGCACGATGCATTATGTGGCAATGGGAATCGCACTGATGATCGCTATTTTGACAACCGCGGAGATCATCTGGCAGAACGTATCCGAAAGACAGCCGGAAATCGCTGTGTTGAAAGCGCTCGGCTGGAGGAACGGCACGGTCAGGAGGCTGGTCATGCTTGAAGGCGCCATTTCCGGGCTGTTTGCAGGACTGCTTGGCCTTGTGTTCTCCTTCCTATTGATCTGGATCATGTACGGTGAGGTACCGTTTGGACAGATCTGGCTATACGTCCTGACGATGCTGATCCCGATGATCACCGGAACACTTGCCAGTATCCTGCCTGCTCAAAAAGCAGCGAGGATCTCCCCTTATCAGGGACTGAGCGGCGGGGTGCAGAACAGCAGGAAAGTGGAGAAACAGTTTAAAGTAATTCTTTCGGCTGCAGGGGTGCTCCTTTTTCTGGGAGTCGCTTCCCTTGCCACATATGCCGTATCAAATATCAAACATGCCGAACCCGTCTCCGGCATGGCCTCTCCTGAAGAGGAGAAAGGGACGGCAGGAGAAATCACGGGGGATTCCAAGGAAAAGAAGAAAAAAACAGGCGGGGAGAAGAAAGACGAATCTTCAGCTTCCAAAAGTGATTCAACTTTGCTAAGCGGGATAAAAGCTTCCGCCTATAAGTCTGCCATGCTTGGGGAAAGCATCTTGAATGATGAAGAACAGTACCATTTCGGGAAGCTCGTCAGAACCCCGGACAATGTGAAAGCCGCCAAAAAAGGACACAAGCTACTCACGGTTCCGGTCGAGGCAGAGTTCCTTCATTCATCCATTGGAAAGATTGATTATAATCCAAATATGTTCCATTTGATCGATGAAGATAATAACAATTATTATACCGTTGATGCGCAAACGGTGGACGCCATCAACTTTAAATCAGGCAAAAGCACGCCTCCGGGGATGGTCAGTGCCCTTCTCACATTTGAGGTGCCGGAGAAAGCCGACCAATTCATTTTCAAAGGCGGAAAGATCAGTCAGCCGGGTCCTTTTGCTATAGAAATAACGAAAGAAGATACCGCTGCAGAAAGAAAAGCGTATACGCAGAGCATCAATCTTGGAAAACGGACGAATGCCAGGGCAAACTATTCAATTGATGTCTCATTGGGGACAGATGGTGTATTTACGATAAAATCGACCGCGGCAGTCAGCAATCAATCGGATGAGGTTTGGGAGGATGTCGGATTCTACTTCATTCCCAAAGCCTTGACTGAAGGTGAAAAGCCATCCTCAGTGAAGGGGGCAGCCGAAACGGCCATCTTATCCGTCAAGAGTGTGGATGAAGAACTTGATTATTCACTTGAAAACGATAAGCTGCTTGTCTCACTTGATGAAAAACTGGAGCCGGGCGAAAAGAAATGGGTCACCGTCAGCTATACGCTGAAGGTCCCGGAAGAAGGACTGCGGCTATCCAGGAAAGGGAACAGCTACCATTTGGCGCAGTGGTATCCGATGATTGCTCCTTATGAGGGGGGATGGAAGCTCCAGGACTTTGATCCGAAAGGTGAGTCCTATCATACCTCATACGGCAATTATAAGGTTAATTTTCAACTTCCAGGTGATTATTTGATTGCAAGTTCCGGCAAAGAAGAGAAGGTTGAACCGATTAAAGAAGGGGAAATAGAAGCATTCACGATCAAGGACTTTTATCTCTCTTTCCTGGATCCCGCTGAATGGGAGGAAACATCCATCAAAGCGAGTACGGGAATCGTTTCAAAATCAGATCTACGTCTTTTCCTTCCAAAAGAGAAAGGGCAAATGAGCGGGGAAATGCTCTCTTTCGCAAAAGAAGCATTCGAATTCTATAATAGTAATTTAGGGGTGTACCCTTTTGAGCAATTGGATATCATCGCGAATAATGGAAACATGGAATATTCAAACGTGATAGAAGTCTCACATGAAGACGGCGAGTTCCAGCACACACTTGCGCATGAAATCGCGCACCAATGGTTTTACTACATGGTTTCGAATGATCCCTATCAGGACGCCTGGCTTGATGAAGGCATTACTGAACTTGCTTCCTCCATCTTTTTGGAAGAGTACTATGGTAATGAAGCCGAAGCCTTTGCTTTTTCTGAAGCACTGGCCGGCCAAAACACCGGTGAAGGAAAAGTGAACCGGGGGCTGAATGAATTCGGAGAGGACTATGTTTCCGTTGTATACGGAAACGTACCGCTGCTCTTACGTGATTATTTTGAACATAACGGAGGGAAAGGTGAGGCCCGCAGTTTCCTTTCAGACTATTTTCAAACCTTTCAATTCAACGAAGTCGACAGCCGGATCTTTGCCGAATTCTTCGACCGCCGCTATGATGGTGATCAAAAAGAATTTTTGGATCAGTGGCTTGAACTGAAAGAAGAATAGAAGGTTTGATGGAAGCCCAGATTCCCCCGGCAGGGACTGGGCTTTCGTTTTGGCAGATAAGTTTGGTGAACTGTGTGAATTTTGTAAGCTTCAAGGACGTAAAACAGTGGGTGGATGTTGAACTGCAGGAACTTGACTCCTGCCGGAAAAGCGAGACACCGCAGGGGGAGCGGGGCAGGCTTACCGGCCGCATGGGGAAAGCAAGTGCCTGCAGCGGAAAGGAACGGTCCTCGGCAGAAAGAAAAACACACCTCAATACTTACAAAAACTCAGACTTGAGATGGAGCCGCCGGGAGAATGTCCTGTGCGAGAATGTTCATATAAGGAATTTCACAAGAATGAAACCTTTTCTGAAACGTATCGTAGATAATAGTAAAGGAGATGATGAAAATAGAGACCAACAAGATTTTATCAGCGCTTTGCTATTTCAGTATATTTTTTGCAGGATTTATTTTTCCGATCATCGTCTATTTCGTTACAGACAACCCGCATGTGAAAAAAGATGCCAAGTCGGCCTTGATTTCTCACATCATACCGATCATCGCGATCCCTCTGTTATTTGCAGGCTTATTCTTAGACATAGGCATTTTTGCCACAGGCTCCGGAATTCCGGTCTTTTTCCTCCTGATGATCGGCCTGTTCATCATAATCAATATCGTCATCGTCATTTGGAATGTGTACAAAGGAATCAAAGTACTTCTGTAACGCTCTTTTTACAGCCTTTGCTGCTTTACATGTTAGTGCAAACCAGAATCAGGGTATCCTGTGATAATTACCTTGCTTCATTTTAGAATTGAGTTTTGAAAAGAGCACGTGTACTTCACTTCGTTAGAACGTTGCATGCCGTCCGGTAACAGCCTTTTGTAATGAATTCAATGATAAGGGGATGAAGAAACATGAATGAAGAACGCAAACGGATTCTCGATATGGTGGAAAAAGGGACACTCACGGCACAGGAAGCATTGACCCTGTTAGAAGCGCTCGACAAGAAGACAGAACCGGCAAAGGAAAAAGAGAAGGACTTCCTGGATGAGCTCGTTTCCATATTTGACGATAAAAAGAGCAGCAGCACTGGCTACAAAACGGATAAAACAAAGGACAAAATCCTTGATTTCATGAACACTGCGTTTTCTAAAATCAAAAACTTCGATTTCGATTTCCAGTGGAATCAGTCGGTCGAAGTGTCCCACGTTTTCCAGCAGCCGTCCACATCATTCAAGAAAATCGATGTGGACGTTGCGAACGGAAAAGTGGAACTGATCCCATGGGACGGGGAAGAGGTGCGCGTCGAGTGCCAGGCGAAGGTTTACCGCACAGAGGACCATGAGGAAGCGCGCAGGCAGTTCATGGAGAATACCTCATTTGCCGTCGACAGGGATACACTCTACTTTGCCACCCAGACGAAATGGATGAAAGTCGATTCGAAACTTTATATCCCGAAGCATCAGTATGAAAAAGTATCGGTGAGACTGTTCAACGGCGGTTTTAATGCCGAACATATCGAGGCGGAGGACTTCCGGGCCAAATCAGCAAATGGAAAAATCAACATCGACCACCTGACAAGTAAAAGAGCAGAAGTCGAAACGTCGAACGGGGCCATCACGATCCTGAACGCGAAAGCTGAAAAAGTCGAAGCCGAATCGATCAACGGCAAGGTCCAGGTTGAAGGCGATATACAGTATACAGATGCCCAGTCCCTGAACGGCAACATCATCTGTGCCCTTACAGGTGCAAAAGCAGACACCGTCCACGCCAAAACCGTCACTGGAAACGTCGATCTTTACGTGCCGGGTTCCATCAACATCGCCGGCGAAGCAAAATCAAATCTTGGAAGCTTCAAGGTTGAGCTCGAAGGAATCGATGTCGTCGAAGAGAAGAATGATGTCGTCCAGAAACAAATCAAATTCAACCGCAAAACGGATTCAGAAGATAAGCTTCACCTCTTTGCAGAAACAAAGACCGGTTCTGTCCTAATTAAAAAGGCGGAAGACAGGAAAGCGGATAACATCTGAATGCGGACACCTCCTTCTGTTTTAAGCTGCCGCTCGAAGGGAATAAAGGTAATATGAAAGTGTTGTCCTATATATTATGAGGGAATTCTAACATTCCACCACTGAGTGGATTGAAGCGGAAGGCACTTGACTCCGACGGGAAATAGAGGAAAAATTGAGACTTGTCCAGCTCCGGCGGCTAGAGGCTCAAGGTCATAAGTCAAACAAGCCAAAAAGGCAAAGAGCGCCTTATGCTTGTCGCCTCTGAACGAGCCGCCTGCGCATTTCTTCCCGCAGGAGCGAAGCGACGAGGAGGCTCAACTTCCTCCCCGGGGAATCTTGTGCCTGCAGCGAAAAGGAACGGTCTTTGATTATCTTTTTGCGCAAAAACATCCCTATCTCCCCTCATAAAAAAGGACGTGGAGAAGAATGTTAAGAAGGACAACGCATAAGATGAGAAGGAAGTGTTCTGAATGAAAAAACAATTAGCACGCTCAAGGTCCAATCGCAAGTTCGCCGGTGTGATCGGCGGTTTATCCAGATTCACGGGAATCGACGCGACGATCCTTCGGGTGATTTTCATTATTTTATTGATTCCGACTGGATTCTTCCCGCTGGTCGTCGTATACGGTTTATTGGCCTTTGTGCTGCCGAATGAGGAGGAAGCCATCAGAGAATGAGATGGATAGTTGGTATATTGATCAACGCAGTGATTTTTATCGCATTGGCAGGATTCTTTGACGGGTTCAATGTATCAGGTTTCGGGGCGGCGGTCATCGCAAGCATCGTCTTATCGATCCTGAACGTATTGATCCGCCCGCTCCTGATCCTCCTGACACTGCCGGTGACCATCCTGACGCTCGGGTTGTTCCTGTTCGTCATCAACGCGGTCACCCTGCTGCTGACAGACGGGATCATGGGGGATGCCTTTGAACTTTCAGGATTCGGCATGGCCTTCCTGGCATCGATCATCCTCTCCCTTGCCAATTTAGTCATTCAAAAAGCTGTGTTTGAACCTAAAAAGTAGAAAAGGACTCCGGCCGTGGCCGGGGTTTTTTCTTTTGGAAGAAAAGAGGATTTTCCCTTCGGCTGCTAGAAATAGTTGGAAAGAAGAGGGGGAATCTGCATGAACGTAACATCTTCAAGTGTAAAAGGGATGAAAGTTGAAGTCCCATATCGATTATTAAGCAATTCAGACAACCCAAAAGGCATCGCCATTTTCTTTCCGGGTATGGGATACACAGTCATGGGTCCGCTCCTGCACTACCCGACCGGAATGTTCCTGAATGAAGGATGGGACGTGCTTCAAATAAATTATCATTATGATTCAGACGATGTGAAAGAACTGTCCGACGAGGCATTTGATGAAATGATGATGAGTGATTGTAAAAAAGTCATCGATACCGTATTCGAGTCCCGCACATACAGATCCCATTTCCTGGTGGCAAAATCAGTGGGGACCATCCCGTTGAGCGCAGAACTTCAGCGCCCGGCCTTCAAAGACGCCCGGGCGATCTGGCTTACCCCGCTCCTGAACGAACAAGCCGTCCACGGTTCCATGATGAACAGCCGCCAAACATCCATCTGCTTCATAGGCGACCGCGACCATCACTACAACCAGGAACGCTTCAAAGAACTAAACAAAAACCAAAACGTACAGCTCCACCTCATCCATGGAGCCAACCACAGCCTCGAACAAGACTTCCGGGTACTGAAATCCATCGACACCCACAGAACCATCATGAACCAAATCGAATCATTCATAAAAAAAGCATAGCCCAAGGGCTGTGTTTTTTGCTTTCTCATCTCCTCCAGCTGCACGTCAGTTATGGAGAATCGCCATACGTGCAAATTAAAGTACTATCCAGCAGTTAATTGGAGTGGAAGACGCAGATTCCTGCGGGAAATGCGAGACAGGTGAGACTTGTCCAGCTCCGGCGGCTAGCCCCTCGAGGTCATAAGCTAAATGGTCCATGAAGGCAAAGAACGCCTTCCCGGCCCATTCATCTTATGCTTGTCGGGGCTGAACGAGCCGCCTCCGCTTTTCTAGCCCGCAGGAGCGCCAGCGACGAGGAGGCTCACGGGCTACCCGCGGAAAGCGAAGTCCTGCACGGAAATCAAAAGCTGTATTCAAAAGGCTATGCCATGTTATTTCGGGGCCATTCCCATAACAACCGACGCGCTTGCGCTTTTCCTCATAATTGCTAAAATAGGAAGGAGCACAAAAAAGATTCGAAGAACGAACAATTGATATAGAGAATCAAAGGAGGAGCTTGCTTTGGCAAAGGTTCGAACAAAAGATATAGTAGAAAAATTCAACTTGGAGCTTGTCGGAGGAGAAGACGGATTACATAGACCGATCACCACAAGCGATATCTCGCGCCCCGGTCTTGAAATGGCCGGCTACTTCAACTACTACCCTGCAGAGCGGATCCAGCTGCTCGGAAAAACCGAGCTTTCATTCCTCGAGCTTCTTGACGAAACAGAACGCAAGCGTCGCATGGAGGCGCTTTGCACGGATATCACGCCGGGCATCATCATCTCCCGCGACCTTGAAATCCCGGATGAACTGGTGGAAGCGGCAAACCGCACTGCCGTCCCGGTGATGCGCTCGGATATGAAGACGACCCGTTTTTCCTCAAGATTGACCAACTATCTGGAAAGCAAGCTCGCTCCGACGACCGCTGTACACGGCGTCCTCGTGGACATTTACGGAGTCGGTGTGCTGATCACCGGTAAGAGCGGCGTCGGGAAAAGTGAAACCGCGCTCGAACTCGTCAAGCGCGGGCATCGCCTTGTCGCAGATGACTGTGTCGAGATTCGCCAGGAAGACACCGATACCCTGATCGGGACTTCCCCGGACCTGATCGAGCATCTTCTCGAAATCCGCGGACTGGGGATCATCAATGTCATGACCCTCTTTGGGGCCGGTGCCGTGCGCAATTACAAGCGCATCACCCTCTGCATCAACCTTGAACTCTGGGATCAGAAGAAGCAGTATGACCGTCTCGGCCTCGAGGAAGAGAAGATGAAGATCATCGACACCGATATTACGAAATATACGGTCCCTGTCCGTCCCGGGCGGAACCTGGCCGTCATCATCGAAGTGGCCGCGATGAACTTCCGCCTGAAGCGGATGGGCGTGAACGCTGCCGAACAATTCACGAACCGCCTCTCCGAAGTCATTGAAGACGGTGTGAACGAAGACGTCTAAAGTTAACAGAAGGTGTTTTTTATTAAGATTGATGCAGCATATAGAACCTTATTGAAGTGAGTACATGCGCTCTTTTCGGAAATTAGACCACGAAAATATTCAAGTATCGATTTTTTCTAATGAGTAAAGCAGCAAAGTCTGCGAAAAGAGCCAAATTAAAGGAGCGAAATCATGGACCAAACGATCACACCCATCGATCCGATTGCCTTCCAGCTCGGACCCTTGCAGGTACACTGGTACGGCGTCATCATCGGACTCGGAATAGCACTTGGATTATATCTTGCAATATCAGAAAGCAAGCGGCTGGGTCTTCACCCTGATACGTTTGTAGATTTACTCGTCTGGGCGATCCCGGTCGCCATCCTGTCCGCAAGGGCCTACTACGTCGCTTTTGAATGGGACTATTATTCCCAGAATCCCGGCGACATCATCAAAGTCTGGAACGGCGGGATCGCGATTCATGGAGCACTGATCGGTTCCGTGATCACGGCCCTCGTTTTTGCAAAAATAAAAGGCATCTCTTTTTGGAAACTCACTGACATCGCAGCTCCGAGCATCATCCTCGGGCAGGCGATCGGCCGCTGGGGCAACTTCATGAATCAGGAAGCCCACGGCGGCGAAGTCACCCGTTCATTCCTTGAGAACCTGCATCTGCCTCAGTTCATCATCGATCAGATGTACATAAACGGGACTTATTATCACCCGACGTTCCTCTATGAATCACTCTGGAACATCGCAGGCTTCATCCTTCTCCTGATTTTAAGGAGAAAAGCGAACCTCCGCCGCGGGGAATTGTTCCTGTCCTATGTCATCTGGTACTCGATCGGCCGTTTCTTCGTGGAAGGAATGAGGACGGACAGCCTCATGCTGACTGAATTCCTGCGGATCGCACAGGTCATCTCGCTTGTCCTGATCGTCGTTGCTGCCACGCTCATCATCTTCAGAAGAAAATCAGGTCTCGCACGCCATGCCTACAATGATAAAAGCAACGAAGAAGTGAATATGTAATCAAAACAGTTAAAAAGACAAATAGATAAGGGGAGAAGAGAGAATGTGGATGTCATCGATTAAGCAGGGGGGCCAGACTGGACTGAAGACTACTTGGTCACTGGGAAAAGTCATTTTTCCCATCACGCTCATTGTATTTGTCCTGCAGTATACGCCCGTGCTGCCATGGGTTATGGGGAAAATATCTCCGTTCATGAAGCTGCTCGGCCTGTCGGGTGACGCGGCCATTCCCCTTGTCCTCGGAAACTTCCTGAACCTGTACGCAGGAATCGCAGGAATCCTGTCCCTGGACCTGACCGTGAAGGAAGTCTTCATCGTGGCCGTCATGCTTTCGTTTTCACATAACCTCCTGATCGAATCGACGGTTGCCGCCAAAGTCGGCGTGAAGATCTGGCTGATCGTCGCGGTGCGGATCGGCCTCGCGCTCATCTCGGCGGTCATCATCAACCTTGTATGGAAGGGCGGCTCCGAAATGGCCCAATACGGCATGATGCCCCCGCAGCAGACAGAGCCAAACGGCTGGGGGGGAATCCTCCTCCTCGGACTTGAAAAAGCAGGGTTCGGCGTGCTTCAGCTTGCACTGATCGTCATTCCGCTCATGGTCATCATCCAGATCATGAAAGACCTCGGGTGGATGGAAGTCTTTTCGCGCTGGCTTGCACCTGCAACCCGGGCGCTCGGCATGAACGCGAATACTTCGACGACGATGGTCGCCGGACTCGTCATCGGCCTGGCATATGGCGCAGGCGTCATGATCCAGGCGGTAAAAGAAGACGGCGTGAGCAAGAAGGATGTCACGATCGCCTTCATCTTCCTTGTCTCCTGCCATGCAGTCGTCGAGGATACGCTGATCTTCATCCCGCTCGGCATACCGGTTCTGCCGCTATTGATCATCAGGCTCGTGACAGCAATCGTCCTGACCATGATCGTCGCGTATTTCTGGAACCGTGCCGATGCAAAAAAAGAAAGGAAGAATCACTATGAGCAGAATTACAACAGTATTATTTGACCTGGACGGAACACTGATCGACACAAATGATCTGATTATTTCTTCCTTCCTCCATACGTTGAACCACTATTATCCGGGACAGTACGCCGAACCGGACGTACTCCCGTTCATGGGCCCGCCGCTCGAGGAATCCTTCGGAGGCCTGGATCCGGATAAAGCAGAAGAAATGTGCGCCCACTACCGCACCTATAATCACGAACACCATGACGAACTCGTAACCGAGTTCGAAGGTGTGTACGAAACGGTCGAAGCCCTGTACAAGCAAGGATACAAGCTTGCCATCGTGTCGACAAAAGTGCGAGATGTCGTCCTGAAAGGCCTCGACTTGATGAATCTCCGCCAATTTTTCGAGGTGGTGATCACCCTGGATGAAGTGGAACACGCGAAGCCTCATCCGGAACCGATCCAGAAAGCCCTTCTCGAACTGGGCTCTTCCCCTGAGGAAGCGGTCATGGTCGGCGACAACCACCATGACATCCTGGCCGGTAAAAATGCAGGCTGTCTTTCAGCAGGAGTAGCCTGGAGCGCGAAAGGCCGCGATCATCTCATGCAGTATGAACCGGACTTCATGCTCGACACGATGCCCGACCTGTTGAAGGTGGTCGGGGTACCGACGGCATGAGGCGGACGACCCGATATCCGGTGACGGGGGCCAATTCCCTTTGGCATGTCTACAAAACCGTACCGTTCTTAAAAGTCGTCAAGAACTTCCTCGTCATCCAGGCGGCGCGCTACACCCCGTTTCTCGGATTGAAAAACCGGCTGTACAAGACATTTCTGAAAATGAACATCGGCGATCAGACATCCTTCGCCCTCATGGTCATGCTTGACGTCATGTTCCCGGAAAAAATCTCTGTCGGCAGGAACACGGTCATCGGCTACAACACGACGATCCTCGCCCACGAGTACTTGATCAAAGAATACCGCCTCGGCGAAGTGCAGATCGGCTCCGAAGTCATGATTGGTGCGAATACCACCATCCTGCCCGGCGTGAACATCGGCGACGGCGCCATCGTCTCCGCCGGCACCCTCGTCCACAAAGACGTCCCGCCAGGCGCCTTCGTCGGCGGCAACCCCATGCGCGTCATCTACACCCGTGACCAGCTCGCTGAACGCTGGCGGGAGGATGAAATCTACGGGATGAAAACGGAAGAATAGTAAGTTTGCAGAGCCGGATTCTTGGATATCCGGCTCTGTTTTTTTATGTTAAAAAGCTATTCCCACTTTTTAAAAACTGGTTTAAAGTAAGGGAAGAGAAAAATTTGAGGAGGCAGGAAAATGAATTGGAATGATTGCATCGAGAGAACAAATACGCACTCGGTCAAATGGTCGTTTCCCGAAGAAGAAGACGTCATCCCGATGTGCATCGCCGACATGGATTTTCAGGTGGCACCGGCCATCGCGGAAGCACTTAACCAGAAAGCGAGGCACGGAATCTACGGTTATACGACATTCAGCGACCGGTATTTCGAAGCCATCATCTCATGGTGGAATAAGCGCTTCGACATGCCGATCGATAAAGAGTGGATCTGCTTCAGCCCTGGGATCATTCCCGGCATCAACGTACTGCTGTCCGTGCTGACCGAACCGGGGGACGGGGTCATCATCCAGGATCCCGTCTACTATCCTTTCTACAGCACCATTGAAAACCACGGCTGCAACGTCGTGAAAAACACATTGATCTATAGAGACGGAATGTATTCAATCGACTTTGAAGATCTTGAAGAAAAGGCCAGTGCACCCCGCACCAAGCTTTTGATTCTCTGCAGTCCGCACAACCCTGTCGGGAGAGTGTGGACCGGGGAGGAATTAAATAGAATCGGAGACATCGCCAAACGTCACAATCTGTGGATCATTTCGGATGAAATGCACGGGGACCTTGTCTACCGCGGCCATGAGCACAAACCGCTCTTAAAAGCGGATGAAAGCTTATGGGAGAGAAGCATCCTCTGTGCAGCGCCAAGTAAAACTTTCAATATTGCAGGCCTCCAGACATCGATCCTCCTGATCCCGAATGAAGGACTCAGGTTAAAGTATAATGAAAAACTCACGGGGTTCGGCCTGATGAGACCGAATGTATTCGGGATCGAAGGGACGATTGCCGCTTATGAAGAAGGAGAGCCTTGGCTGAATGAACTTCTCATGGTACTCGAAGACAACAAGCAGTACGTCTTCAATTATTTAGAGCAGCATCTGCCGGAAATGAAGGCAATCGAGCCGCAGGCTACCCACCTGATCTGGATCGACTGCAGCGGGCTGGATATGGAGGGTGAAGAGCTCTGCACATTCTTCCTGGAAAAAGCCAAGGTGAAATTCGACGAGGGCTTTAAGTTCGGTGAAAGCGGAGGCCCGTTCGTCCGCATGAATATCGCCTGCCCGAAAGAACGGATCGACATGGCACTCAGAAGGATGAACCACGCCGTCCTTGAGCACCGGATGGACAGTCAGGCTTTAAAATAACTAGGATTGAAACTGAAAGAATAAGGGAAAAGGCAAAAATGGATTGTGACAATCTATTTTTGTCTTTTTTTAGCAGCGGAGGGGAGGTTTCTTATGAAAAAAAACCAAGTTGTTTGTGGCCGCATCCTTTAATCGAAGTGCTTCCGGGCAGTGTTTGTGCCGAAATCATCATAATGGTGCTGCATCCAAGTTCATTTTGCCAAAACAAAAATAATCATGCCGATTTTCCTGTAATATGCCTTGTCGAATTTTCTATGCCCCACTCTGTTATGAACTCAATCCCCATCGACAAAATCCTCTTTTAACGGTTGACGAATAAAACAAGAAAGGCTAAACTAACTAATAACTTTATTTTATTAGCACATTAGCGAACTAAAGGATTTCCGAATAATCTACTAATAGTAATCCCCATGACATGAGGGGAAAATAAATCAATATTCAATTTGCCGAAGGTGGTTCTTATGACGAAGCTATTCATGTTTGAGAAGCCGTTGGGAATGAGGGACACATTCCCTGACTTATATGTAATAAAAGACCGCACGAAAAAGAGAATGGAAGGCGCGATGAAGCGCTGGGGCTATAAATTCATCGAGACGCCGTCGCTTGAATACTACGAAACGGTGGGGGAAGCGTCTGCCATCCTCGATCAGCAGCTGTTCAAACTGCTCGATCAGCAGGGCCACACGCTTGTACTCAGACCGGATATGACGGCCCCGATCGCCAGAATTGCAGCATCGAAGCTGCTGAAGGATCAGGCGCCGCTCAGGCTTGCCTATTCGAACAGCGTATTCCGTGCACAGCAGCGGGAAGGCGGGAGGCCGGCGGAATTCGAACAGGTCGGCATCGAATGCATCGGGGATGACTCCGTCAGCGCCGATGCAGAAGTCATTGCCCTGATGGTCTCAACCTTGAAGGAAGCGGGGCTCGATAATTTCAAGATATCGATCGGCCATATCGGTTTTGTACAGGAACTCTTCACCCAAATCGTCGGGACCGAGGAAAGAGCCGAGACGCTGAGAAGATTCCTTTATGAGAAAAATTATGTAGGATACAGAAAACATGTCAATGAGCTGACGCTTTCCTCCATCGACAAGCAGCGCCTGTTCAGTTTCCTGAAACTGAGGGGGTCGGACACGGTATTCGCAGATGCCCATTCGCTTTTGGAAGGTGAAAAAGGACTTCAGGCCCTAGAACAGCTGAAGGAATTATGGAGCATATTAAAAGACTACGGCGTGGAACAATACATCAAATTCGACCTCAGCCTCGTCAGCCATATGAGCTACTACTCCGGCATCCTGTTCGAAGTGTACGGAGAGCATGTCGGATTTGCGATCGGCAACGGGGGCAGATACGACAAGCTTCTTGAAAAATTCGGCAAGACATCCGGTGCGACCGGATTCGGCCTGCGACTCGACTATGTACTGGAAGCGATGAAGGTCGAATTGACGTCCTCCGAGCAGGAGTGCGTTCTGTTCAGCGACGAACGCAGGAAAGAAGCGATCACGCTCGCATCAGAGCTGAGAGGCGAAGGGAAGGAAGTCGTCCTCCAGAACTGGAAAGGTGTCGGGGATGTCGATGAATTTACGAAAGGCTTCAGCAATGTCCATTTTGTGGTGGGCCGTGACTCGAACGGAAATGGCGGTGAGAAACGATGAGCAGTTTGACGATTGCCATGCCTAAAGGCAGGATTTTTGAAGAAGCGGTCGAACTTTTACGAAAAGCGGACTACGATCTGCCGCCGGAGTTCGATGATTCCAGAAAGCTGATCATCGAAGTGCCACAGGAGGATCTTCGGTTCATCCTCGCAAAGCCGATGGACGTGCCGACGTACGTCGAGCACGGTGTAGCGGATCTCGGTATCGCCGGGAAAGACGTAATGCTCGAAGAAGAGCGGGACGTGTACGAATTGCTTGACCTTAAAATCAGCGGCTGCTACCTCGCCGTTGCCGGTCTTCCAGGTACGAAGATGAGCGATGTGGCGCCGAAGATCGCGACAAAGTATCCGAACGTCGCCTCTTCCTACTTCCGGGAGCAGGGCGAGCAGGTGGAGATCATCAAGCTGAACGGTTCGATCGAACTCGCCCCGCTCATCGGCCTTGCCGACCGGATCGTCGACATCGTGTCGACCGGGAGGACGCTGAAGGAAAATGGACTCGTTGAATATGAAACGATCGTCGATATCACCTCGCGCCTGATTGTGAACCCGGTCAGCTACAGGATGAAGGATGAGAAAATAGAAGATTTGGTGGCAAGGCTGACACGCATCATTGAAGATTGAGGAGAACTTTTTTAATCAAGGCTGTTTTCTAAAAGATTGTTGCTTTTCGTAAATAGACTTGTAACCTGAATTGAGCTTGTGGACGTGCTCTTTTCGTACTCAAGTTAAACTAGAGACGGACGGGCAATCTGAAAATACCCAAGTACGGTATTTTCTGTCTGTATAGCAACAAAATATGCGAAAAGAGCTTAATCAAAAAGGCTGGTGGAATACATGAAGATTATCAAAGAGGTCGAAGAAGCGTCGATTAAGCGCTCGGTCGACAGCGGAACGGAAGAACAGCGAAAAGCCGTGAAAGAAATCATCGCCTCCGTCCGTGAAAAGGGGGATGTGTCCCTGAAGGAACTCACGGAAAAGTTCGACGGTGTATTAATAGATGAACTGAAGGTATCCGAACTCGAAATAGCAGATGCGTTCGCCGAAATGGATACAGGGATGATCAAGGTCATCCAGGAAGCGGCAGACAATATCCGCGAGTTTCATGAAAAACAGAAACAGTCCTCCTGGTTCACCACCCGCCCCGACGGTACGATGCTCGGCCAGAAGCTGACGCCTCTTGATTCGGTCGGGGTCTACGTTCCCGGCGGGACGGCCGCTTATCCGTCATCCGTACTCATGAATGTGCTGCCGGCAAAAGTCGCCGGGGTCGGGCGGATCACGATGGTCTCGCCCCCGGGAAAAGACGGCAAATTGTCAGCAGGAGTCCTGGTCGCTGCAAAAATCGCAGGAGTGGAGGAAATCTACAAAGTCGGCGGGGCGCAGGCAGTAGCCGCTCTCGCATATGGGACGGAATCAATTTCACCGGTTGATAAAATCACGGGTCCGGGGAACATCTTCGTGGCGCTTGCCAAACGGGAAGTGTTCGGGGACGTCGATATCGATATGATTGCGGGGCCGAGTGAAATCGTCGTTCTCGCAGACGGCAATCAGCATGCCGATGAAATCGCTGCGGATCTGTTATCTCAGGCGGAGCATGATGCACTGGCATCCGCGGTCCTTGTGACGACGTCCGAAGAACTGGCTGAAGAAGTATCACGGGAAGTCGAGCGGCAACTATTGACGCTGCCAAGGGAAGAGATCGCACGCAGATCAATCAACGACTATGGTGCCATCTATGTCACACAGAATTTGGAGAAGGCCGTTGATCTCGTCAATAATCTGGCCCCGGAGCATCTTGAAATCCTGACGGCAGACCCATTTGAAACGATGGCGGGCATCCGTCATGCCGGCGCGATTTTTCTGGGCCGCTACAGCTCGGAGCCTGTCGGGGATTATTTTGCAGGGCCGAATCACGTCCTGCCGACTAACGGGACAGCACGTTTCTCAAGCCCCCTGAACGTCGATGAATTCATGAAAAAATCAAGCATCATCTTCTACAGCGAAAAAGCGCTGAGGGAGAATGGGAATAAAATAGCGAAACTTGCACGGCTCGAAGGACTCGAAGCCCATGCACGTGCAGTCGAGATACGATTCAACAAGAGGGGCTGATGCCCCGGTATTTTAAAGGAGTGAAGCAGCGATGGAAAGAAGAGCGGAGATTGTGAGGAAGACGAATGAAACGGATATTCGTTTGAGTTTCGGGATTGACGGGGAAGGAAATTCGGAGATTGAGACGGGTGTGCCGTTCATGAGTCATATGCTCGACCTGTTCACTAAACACGGACAGTTCGACTGTAAAATCGATGCGAAAGGCGACACGGAGGTGGATGACCACCATACGACCGAGGATATCGGGATCTGTCTTGGACAGGCACTCGTAAAGGCACTTGGCGACAAAAAAGGCATCAAGCGCTACGGTTCTGCTATGGTGCCGATGGATGAGGCGCTCGCAACCGTCGTCGTCGACCTCAGCAACCGTCCCCATCTTGAATTCAGGGCGGAGCTTCCGAGCCAGAAGGTCGGGACATTCGATACGGAAAACGTCCACGAATTCCTCTGGAAGCTGGCGCTAGAAGCGAGGATGAACCTGCACGTCATCGTTCACTACGGACACAACACGCATCACATCATCGAAGCGATCTTCAAGGCACTCGGACGTGCGCTCGATGAAGCGACGACCATCGACCCGCGGGTCAAAGGGATTCCTTCCACAAAGGGGATGTTGTAGATTATGATCGGCATCGCAGATTACGGAATGGGAAATCTGTTTTCAGTCAGCAAAGCCCTCGAGCGGCTGAACGTCCCTTATTTTATCAGCGACGACCGCGAGAAGCTGCTGGCGGCGGACGGTCTGATCCTGCCGGGGGTCGGCGCATATAAGGATGCGATGAATCTCCTTGAGTCGACGCATCTGAAAGAAACGATCCTGACCTTTGCCGAAAGCGGAAAGCCATTGCTCGGCATCTGCCTCGGCATGCAGCTTCTTTTTGAAAAAAGTGAAGAGAACGGCAGCACACCGGGGCTCGCACTGCTTCCGGGGGAAGTCGTCCATATCCCGAAAAAGGACTCGGAAGGGAACGAATACAAGGTCCCCCATATGGGCTGGAATCATCTATCGTTTAAAAAAGACTCTGCCCTTCTTCAAGGCTTGGAGGAGGGATACGTTTACTTCGTCCATTCCTATTATGTAGAGGGATCTGAAGAGGTCCTGACCGCGACGGCAGACTATGCGGGGGTTGAAATCCCGGCGATTGTCAGCAGGGAAAACATATACGGCATGCAGTTCCATCCTGAGAAAAGCGGGCAGCTTGGCATGCAGCTG
The DNA here is from genome assembly GCA_051294195.1 of Bacillus sp. BKU_1. Classification (GTDB taxonomy): domain Bacteria; phylum Bacillota; class Bacilli; order Bacillales; family Bacillaceae_B; genus Rossellomorea. The sequence continues at coordinate 2,804,829 of CP193985.1, forward strand.
CTGGAAAACTTCACACGGAAAGTGAAAGAATCGGAGGCAGTATCATGAGTTTTACAATCTATCCCGCAATCGATATGCGCGGCGGAAAATGTGTACGTTTGATCCAGGGCGATTACAATCAGGAGACGGTATACGGCGATTCTCCTTTCGATATGGCAAAAAAATTTGCGGATGAAGGTGCGGAGTGGATCCATATGGTCGACCTCGACGGGGCTAAGGAAGGTTCCCGCATCAATGATGAATACGTCCTCGCGGTGGCTGAAAAGCTCGATGCGAAAGTTCAGATCGGCGGCGGGATCCGTTCCGCGAAAGACATCGAACACTATCTGGACCGCGGCGTGGACCGCGTGATCCTCGGAAGCATCGCTGTGTCGAACACAGAGCTTGTGAAGGAATGGCTTGCTAAGTACGGCGGTGAAAAGATTGCCATCGGATTGGACGCAAAAGATGGCTATGTCGCGACGCACGGCTGGATCGAAACGTCTTCCCTGAAGTCGGTCGATCTAGGAAAAGAACTGGCCGAAGCCGGTGCGGAGACATTCATTTTCACCGATATCGCAACGGACGGCATGCTTTCCGGACCGAACATCGAAGCGGTAGCCGAGCTTGCCAGGGAAACGGGCAAATCGGTGATTGCATCAGGCGGCGTGAGTTCGCTGGAAGACCTTGCTGCCCTGAAAAAATACTGCGGCCAGGGTGTGTCCGGTGCGATTTGCGGAAAGTCCCTTTATACCGGTAAGTTCACTGTAGCCGAGGCGCTGGAAGAGGTGAAGGGCTCATGCTGACGAAACGGATCATCCCCTGCCTTGATGTAAAAAACGGCCGCGTCGTAAAAGGGGTTCAATTCGTAGAGCTTAGAGATGCCGGAGATCCCGTCGAACTGGCAAAAGTGTACGATGAGCAGGGCGCGGACGAGCTTGTTTTTTTAGATATATCAGCTTCCCATGAAGGCCGGAAAACGATGGTCGAGGTCGTGCGCCATGTTGCGGCGGAACTCGCCATCCCGTTCACGGTCGGCGGCGGGATCAATGCCGTCGAAGATATGAAAGCCATCCTAAGAGCCGGGGCCGACAAGGTTTCCCTGAACACGGCAGCCGTCCTGCGTCCTGAACTTGTGCGCGAAGGCGCGCAGTATTTCGGCTCACAGTGCATCGTCGTTGCGATCGACGCGAAGTACGATGAGGAAAGCGGCGGCTGGAAGGTCTACACGCACGGCGGCCGTAAGCTCCGCGACCTGGATGCAGTCGAATGGGCCAAGCAGGTTGAAGAACTGGGAGCAGGTGAAATCCTGCTGACATCGATGGACAGCGACGGAGAGAAACAAGGCTACAATGTGGCGTTGACCCGAGCGGTAAGCGAAGCTGTCTCCATACCGGTGATTGCTTCGGGCGGAGCCGGCAATGCGGACCATTTTAAAGAAGTATTCACAGATGGAAAAGCAGATGCAGCACTCGCAGCGTCGATTTTCCACTATAAAGAAACAAGTGTCGAAGAAGTGAAGAGCTATTTGAAAGAGCAGGAGGTGCATGTACGATGACGAACAACGATTGGATAAGTGACGTGAAATACGACGAAAAAGGACTTGTGCCGGCAATCGTACAGGATGCCGAAACGAAGGAAGTCCTGACCCTTGCCTATATGAACGAAACATCGCTCGCGCGGACCCTGGAAACGGGTGAAACCTGGTTCTACTCCCGCTCCCGCCGGGAACTCTGGCATAAAGGCGAAACAAGCGGTAACACGCAGACGGTGAAAAGCATCGTGTGGGACTGCGACAAAGACGCGCTGCTTGTCCTTGTCGATAAAAAAGGACCGGCGTGCCATAAGGGGGAGGAGAGCTGTTTTCATGAGAGGGTGTTCGGCGAGAAGCCGGGTTCGTCCGCCTTGGCCGATTCGAATTCTTCTGCAGCTTCAAAGGAAAACATCCTCCTGACCCTGGAGAAGCTGATCGCCGACCGCGAGAAACAGCGTCCGGAAGGCGCCTATACGACTTATCTGTTTGAAGAGGGCGTCGACAAGATCCTGAAAAAAGTAGGCGAAGAAGCGTCAGAAGTCATCATCGCCGCGAAAAACAGGGACGCCGAAGAACTGAAATGGGAAACCGCCGACCTGTTCTACCACGTGCTCGTACTGCTGCGCGAACAGGAACTGCCGCTTGAGGAAGTCCTCGGTGTGCTGGTGGAGCGTCATAATAAGTAATGTTGATAGATGGAGGGACGGACCTTTAGTTGGTTAAAGGTCTGTCTTTTTTGGTTTGTTTTTTTAAAAAAGACAAGCTATCGGTCTGGAAATCAGGTTGGACTGGATTGTTTGGTGATGAGTGACCCTGAATGGATGGAGTTGAAGAAGAGGACTCACGCCGCCTATTAGATAATTGCGCCGGAATCCAGATTATTGCGCCAGTTTCAGCATAATTGCGCCAGTTTCACGATTATTGCGCAAGAATCTCAATAATTGCGCCAAACCATACTGGCAGCAGGCATGATCCCGGGGACAGAACACGAATTTTATTAAGCTAAAATATTAATTCTGCCCTTCATCAACCGAATTCTACCCTCCAACCAACTAATTCGCCCTCTCAAAAAATGAATACTGCCCTTCATGTCGAAAAATCTCCACGCGGACCGCCTCCGTCTCAGCCTCAACCTAAACTGCAAGCCCCGCACAAAACTCCCGCCCCCTCAAAATATGGTAGTTTAGTCCAACTTTGTTGTGTGTTATACTATCTTAGTTATAGGATTAATACTTTAAATAATCGTGCTCTTTTCGAACAGGGACTTATGTGCGGTCCCGGCAAAAAGGATGGAATCCCCAGCCGGCCGGGCACCAGCCAAAAGTCTGCAGAAAAGAGCCTGGATATACTATGAACGTTTCGGAGGACTTTGATGAGAAAAGGGTCAAAACTAAGAAGTGAGCAAGCCAAGGTATTGTCTTTTGTCCCTACAGGTGAGTATTACTACAACAAGGGAATGAAAGCTTATCAGCGCCGCGAGATAAAGCGGTCGTTAAAATATTTTAATAGAGCGTTTCAACTGGAACCGCTTGAACCGATGATTGCGTGTCAATTGTCGATTGTGTATACAGAGCTTGGCGAGTTCAAGCGGGCGAATGAATTGCTGCATGAAATCCTGAAGAACCTGGATCCGTATATGGTCGAGTGTCATTACTTCCTCGCTAATAATTATGCGCATCTCGGTTTGTTCAAGGAAGCGTACGACCATGTGAGCATATACTTGGATAAAGCTGAGGACGGCGAGTTCGCCGAGGATGCAGAAGATCTTGTTGAATTGCTGGAGCTCGATTCGGACCTCACCGTGGAGGATCTATACGAGCATGATGATCTGATCGTCCAGCAGGAGAAGGCAAAGGACCTGCTGGAGTCCGGCCATTTCCAGAAGGCTGTTGATACATTGAAAAAAGTGATCGATGAGTACCCTGAGTTCTGGTCTGCCTACAACAATCTTGCCCTTGCCTATTTTTATCTCGGCGAGGTGGAAGAGGCTTCTGCCACGCTTGAAGAGGTGCTGGAAAAGAATCCTGGGAATCTGCATGCACTCTGCAACACGGCTGTTTTTTATTACTACCAAAAAAGGCAGGACGAACTGGATGAGCTGGTCGCCGGGCTTGAAAAGGTCCGCCCGCTTCTTCATGAACACAGATTCAAGCTTGGGGCGACGTTTGCATTAATCGGACATTCCGAGAAAGCCTTCGAGTGGCTGAAGTCGCTGCAGAAAATCGGCTTCGAGGGGGATGCGAGCTATTATTACTGGCTGGCGCATTCGGCTTATGAAACGGGCCGCATTCAGACGGCACAAAATGCCTGGAAGAAGGTAGTCGAGATCAATCCTGAAAAAGAGGGAAGCGAGCCTTGGAATGAAGATCGTCCAACAGGATTCGAGAATCACGTGACGTCGATCCTGAAGAAGCTGCAAAGTGAGTATACAGAAGAAAAACTGTTCGGCCTCTTCCTCACCGCCGTGTCGGAGCACCAGAAATCCGTGCTTACACATGCCGATTTTTGCGATGTCGAGGAGCTTTCGATCGTGGAAAAGGTATACCTCGCCCACGTATTGAACAGAAACGTCAACAGCTCGATCAAGGTGAATCCGGAAATCAAGAATATGCATGAGGTTGCGCTGCACCTCTATGAATCCAACCATCCGATTTCAAGTGTTGATTCCGGCCTGTTCCTGACATGGTTCACGGTTGCCTACCGTGGTCTTAAAGAGCGCGAGACATTCAAGAATACAAAAGCGTTCGCGGCGGCTGCTTATTATGTATGGAACCGCCTGAGAAATGAGAAGGTGACAAAGAAGCAGGTATGCGACAGCTACAGTGTTTCAGCGAGTACACTGACTAAATACATCACCGTCGTGGAAAACTACCTTCCATGAGCATATTTTTGGACGATACAACCCTGATTTTTATAGGATAATGATAGCAAGTAAATACTATATGGGGAATACGATAAAGCATGCTAACAAGAACGTTTGCGGAAGGAGAATTTCAGTATGTCTGAAGAAAAAATTTATGATGTGATCATCGCCGGTGCCGGTCCTGCCGGTATGACAGCGGCTGTCTATACTTCCCGCGCAAGCCTTTCAACGCTGATGCTTGAAAGAGGAGTGCCGGGCGGCCAGATGGCCAACACGGAAGAAGTGGAAAACTATCCAGGTTTCGACCATATCCTTGGTCCGGACCTGTCGAATAAAATGTTCGATCACGCAAAGAAATTCGGTGCGGAATACGCATACGGAGACATCAAGGAAATCGTCGACGAGGGCGATTACAAGCTTGTCAAAGCGGGATCGAAGGAATACAAAGCACGTGCTATCATCCTTTCTACCGGTGCAGAATACAAGAAAATCGGTGTCCCGGGTGAAAAAGAACTCGGCGGGCGCGGCGTATCCTACTGTGCCGTATGTGACGGCGCATTCTTCAAAGGGAAAGACCTTGTGGTCGTAGGCGGCGGGGACTCTGCCGTCGAAGAAGGCGTCTACCTGACACGTTTCGCGAACAAGGTGACGATCGTTCACCGCCGCGGCGAGCTCCGTGCACAGAAGATCCTTCAGCAGCGCGCATTCGATAATGAAAAAGTCGACTTCATCTGGAACCACACGGTGAAGGAAATCAACGACAAAGACGGCAAAGTCGGAAGCGTCACACTCGTTTCGACTGACAACGGAGAAGAAACGGAATTCCAGGCGGATGGTGTCTTCATCTACATCGGAATGATTCCTCTGACGAAGCCATTCCATAACCTTGGAATCACCAATGACATGGGCTATATCGTGACCAATGAACAAATGGAAACAAAAGTCCCTGGCATCTTCGCGGCCGGAGACGTGCGTGAAAAAGAACTGCGCCAGATCGTCACTGCGACAGGCGACGGAAGCATCGCTGCCCAGGCAGCCCAGCACTATGTAGAAGAATTGAAAGAAAAAGTCAAAAACGGCTAATGGATAAAGCCCCGGGACATGGATCCCGGGGCTTTTTTGAATAAAAGAGCGGCTGCAGCCGGCCGTCTGATAATTTTAAAGGCGTCCATTCAATATTTCCTAAGATGTTTATCATACAAAGCCACAAGTTCAGTGAGTGTCCATTTTTCCACATCCGGTCCTTCCGCGATCCCGTTCTCCACCAGAAGACGAATAAAATGCTCGCGCTGCTTCTGAACGGCTTCTCTTAAAAATGGCATAAGATCCACTCCTTTTGTTTGAATTGTATAACCTTCCGCGAAGGTGTTCTGCAACTTTGTCAGGTTTTCTGCCATCGAAATGAAAGTTTGTCAGACTTTCTAACATAATTCGCGAAGTCACCAGCCCGCCCATGTATAATAGGGCTTAGAGGGGGAGGGCAGTGTGGGACAGGAATCTTCCTATAAGGACAAGAAAGTGATATCAATCGGTGTCGTCAGTGAATTGACAGGCCTGACAGAGAGAAAAATCAGGTATTACGAAGAAAAGAAGCTCATCTACCCGGAACGGACCAACCGGGGTTACCGGAAATACTCTTTCAACGACGTAGAGCGGCTGATGGAAATTGCGGACCATAGAGAAGAAGGTGTCACAACCAAGGAAATCAAGTACGAGCTGACAAGAAAAGAGAGAAAAGAAGCGAAGCAGAAAATGATCAAGGGCCAGATCAATGCGCGGTTCGGGATCCAGAAGAACTGATCGGCCATTCAGGAAGACAGACTCAAATGGGGGAGAGTCTGTCTTTTTGTTGTGAAAAAAAGTCCATACCAAAAATATACAGGTTACAACCAGCCGCAATCGGGAATAACTTCATCATGTACAAGCAGCCAGGACAAGGAAGGTAGGATCATCAATGTCAAAATGGAAAATCATCGTACCTATTATCGTAATTGCACTAATTCCAATCATTTATTTCAGTTATTTTGCCGATGAAAGCAAGTCGGAATCGAAGAAAAGAGTCATTGCCCTCGGGGATTCACTGACATACGGCTATGGCGATGATAAAGATACAGGGTATATCGGCCGCCTTGAAGATAAGGTGAACAAGAAGGAGACGGACGAAATCTACACATTCCAGAATCTCGGGATTCCAGGGCAGAAGTCATCCGGCCTTCAAAAGCAGCTGATGAAACCGAGTGTGAGCGAAGATCTGACTGAAGCGGATGTCTTCATCCTCAATATCGGGACGAATGATCTCATCAAAAGCAACGGGGGCAAATTGGTCCCCCTTCATCATGAAAAAATCATGGAAGCGAAAAAAGAATATGTGGATAACCTGAACTTCATTCTCGATACGCTTGAGAAAACGAATGAAGATGCAGAGATCCTTGTCATCGGGCTGTACAACCCTTACCCGGACAGGGACAGTGATAAGATTGAAGCATATGTGGATGAATGGAACCAGACGATCGTGAAAGAAGTGAAGAAGCATGGGAAAGTCAAATATGTTTCTTCCAATCCTTTATTCAAGGGTAAGAACAAGGAGCAATATTTCCATGATTCCCTCCATCCGAATGGAAAGGGATACGAACTCATGGCAGATCAGATCATGAAAAAGTATGATTTCTGAGAATAATCATCCATGAAAATGAATGATCATTCATTACGAGTCTTGCAAATTCTCACAAAAATCGACGTTTGCTTAATAAAAATTCGTCAAAATTAACAATTCCGTAATACCGTTTTAAATCTGTTGTAACACGAATGAAACAATTATCGGGTATTATAGAAAGTAAGAAATTGACCCCCTTTTTAAGTAATAAATCCCTTTGACGACACAGGACTCGCCTGTGTCTATTTTTTTTGCCGTTTTGCCCTGTTATAGTGCTTCCAAGCTCCCTGTATCACTCGAAATTTGAAGAAGCTTGTCCCGATATTTTTATGGAGAAATCGACAATTTTTCCTTAAGCAGCCTTCAAACGGAACTTCCAAGTCTCCATCACAGGCTGAGACATTGTAGCCTGTCCTCAATCATAGTATAATAAAAGGAATGAAAAAGGACGGAAGAGAGTCCTAATGAACCAGACTAGAGGTGAAGGATGTGCAGCGTGTCACAAATTGCTTATATCTGGATGGAGACAAAGTACTCCTTCTCCAAAAACCCCGCCGCAATTGGTGGGTGGCACCCGGCGGCAAGATGGAGCCGGGTGAATCGATCCGCGACGCGGTCATACGAGAGTATCGCGAAGAGACAGGGATTTATTTGAAAAATCCTGATTTGAAAGGTGTTTTCACCTTTATCATCAAAGACGGTGAAAAAGTCGTTTCAGAGTGGATGATGTTTTCCTTTTTTGCAACCGAAGCAGACGGAGTGAACCTCCAGGAATCGGAGGAAGGCAAGATTAAATGGCATAAGTTCGAAGACATCAAGGATCTGCCGATGGCCGAAGGGGATTATCACATCCTCGACTACCTGCTCCACGGAAAGAAAACCATCTACGGAACGTTCACGTATACACCGGATTTCAAGCTGCTGTCATACCGCTTGGATCCGAGTTAATAAAACAAAAGAAATTTGATCTTGGGCGGTTCCAGCAGTTGATTGGAGTGCAAGGCGAAGACTCCTGACCGAAAAGCGGAAGGGCTTTGCCCAGAGGCGTGTGGCATAAGACGAATCGTCCACAAAGGCGTTCTTTGCCTTCTTGGTCGGTTTGGCTTATGATATGTGCCTCTAAGCCCTGTAGCTAGACAATAGACTCTCCTAACAGGAGGCTCGCAGGTCACCCGCGGAAAGCAAAGTCTTGCACGGAAATCAACTGCGGTAATGAAAAGCCCCACACACAAATTTTAAAATAAAACGGGGGGAAGAGTATGAGTACAGGTTCTACGAATGACGTACAGTTAGTGATCATCACCGGGATGAGCGGAGCCGGTAAAACGGTAGCCATCCAAAGCTTCGAGGATTTAGGTTTTTTCTGCGTAGATAATTTGCCGCCGACTCTTCTGCCTAAGTTCCTTGAACTCATGAAAGAGTCCGGCAATAAAATGAATAAGGTCGCACTTGTGATGGACCTCCGCGGAAGGGAGTTCTTCGACCATCTTTTCAAGGCGCTGGATGAGCTTGCGGAAACCTCATGGGTGACGCCGCAGATCCTCTATCTGGATGCGGATGATTCCGCCCTGGTGAGACGCTACAAGGAAACGCGCCGGTCCCATCCGCTTGCCCCGTCAGGCCTTCCGCTTGAAGGCATCAAGCAGGAACGCGAGCTGCTCGAAGAATTAAAAGGCCGCGCGCAGCTGATTTATACGACGTCGAAAATGAAGCCGAGGGAATTGCGCGAGAAGATCTTGACCGAGTTCTCCGTGAACAAGAAATCGATTTTCACAGTGAACGTGATTTCATTCGGATTCAAGCACGGTCTCCCGATCGATGCCGATCTGGTATTCGATGTGAGATTCCTGCCTAATCCGCATTATATCGACCATATGCGTCCGAAAACCGGACTGGATCAAGAGGTTTCAACCTATGTACTGAAATGGAACGAAACCCACAAGTTCCTTGATAAAGTGACCGATTTGCTTTCCTTCATGCTTCCGCATTACAAACGAGAAGGGAAGAGTCAGCTTGTCGTTGCGATCGGCTGTACGGGCGGACAGCACCGTTCGGTGGCACTTGCGGAATACATCGGGCATCACTTTGAAGATGATTATCATACGAAAATTTCTCATCGTGATATCGAAAAGAGAAAGGCTGTACAGACACCATGACCAAACTGCCAAAGGTTGTCGTGATCGGAGGGGGGACGGGACTCCCTGTCCTCCTGCGCGGACTGAAACGCCACCCGCTCGATCTCTCTGCGATTGTGACTGTGGCGGATGACGGCGGCAGCTCGGGAAGGCTGCGGGATTCACTGGACATCCCTCCGCCGGGTGATATCCGGAATGTGCTGGCGGCACTTTCCGAGGTCGAACCCCTTGTGGAGCAGATGTTCCAGCACCGTTTCGAAACAGAGAACGAGCTTTCGGGGCATGCACTTGGAAACTTGATCATCGCAGCACTTGCCTCGATCACGGGTGATTTTGTCCACGCCATCCAGGAGATGAGCCGGGTCCTGAATGTGAAAGGCAAAGTGCTGCCTTCCGCCAATCAAAGCGTCATCCTGAATGCGGAGATGGAAGACGGCACTATCGTGACGGGAGAGTCGGCGATCCCGCAGGCGGGCAAAAAGATCAAGCGTGTCTTTTTGAAACCTGACAATATCAAGCCGCTTGCTGAAACGCTGAGGGTCATCGCGGAAGCGGATCTGATTGTCATGGGGCCGGGCAGTCTTTATACAAGCATCATACCGAATCTGCTTGTGCCGGGGATAGGCGAGGCGGTCTGCCGCTCGAAGGCAAAGAAGCTGTATATATGCAACATCATGACCCAGATGGGTGAAACACAGGGATACACGGCAAGCCATCATGTTGAGGCCCTGTCAAAGCATTTGGACTCTTCATGCATCGATGCGATCCTCGTCAATAACAAGCAGGTGCCCGGTGAAGTCCAGGCACGCTATGACAAGGAGCAGGCAAGCCCCGTCCATTTTGATATCGAACGATTGAACTCGATGGGACTTGAAGTTCTTGCCCGGGACATCCTGTCATATAATAATGGACTGGTACGCCATAATACAGAAACAGTAGCGAAAATCATTCATTCCTATATGGAATCCAAATAATGACAGAAGAAAATTTCTGTTACAACAGCTTGTGCAAGCGTTTGCTAGGAGGTGATGGGGATGTCGTTTGCGTCAGAAACAAAGAAAGAACTAACCAATATCGAAGTCAAGGACTGCTGTGCCAATGCTGAATTATCCGCTCTCATCCGGATGAACGGCTCACTTTCCTTCTCGAACCAGACGCTGGTCGTCAATATTCAGACCGAGAACGCCGCGATCGCCAGAAGGATCTACACACTGATAAAAAAGGGATACGACACCCCGGTGGAACTTCTGGTGCGGAAAAAGATGCGTCTCAAGAAAAACAACGTCTACATCGTCCGGATCAAAGAAGATACAAAGAAAATCCTTGAAGACCTGAAAATACTCGGCGAGGGATTTACATTCATCCATAATATCTCAGAAGATCTGATCAAGAAGAAATGCTGCAGGAGATCTTACTTAAGAGGGGCATTCCTGGCAGGGGGATCGGTGAACAACCCGGAAACATCCTCCTATCATCTTGAGATTTTTTCATTGTATGCCGAACACAACGAAGCGTTGTCAGACCTGATGAATACCTTCGGGCTGAACAGCAAGACGCTCGAACGGAAAAAAGGATTCATCACGTACTTGAAAGAGGCGGAAAAAATCACCGAATTCCTCAACATCGCCGGGGCGCATAACTCACTCCTTCGGTTTGAGGATGTACGGATCGTAAGGGATATGCGCAACTCAGTGAACCGCCTGGTCAACTGCGAGACGGCAAATCTGAACAAAACGATCGGAGCCGCATTGAGGCAGGTCGAGAATATCAAATTCATTGAAAAGCATGTCGGACTGGGGGTCCTTCCCGATAAACTGCGTGAAATTGCGGAACTCAGGGTAACCTACCAGGACGTGACATTGAAGGAACTGGGGGAAATGGTATCAGGCGGTACCATCAGCAAATCCGGAATCAACCACCGCTTACGTAAAATCGATCAAATTGCCGAGAAAATCAGAGCGGGTGAGAAAATAAGCAAGTAATCCGAACAAAGGGGAGAAATGATCATGGTAGAAAAACAAGTCGAAGTCAAACTGAAAACGGGTCTTCAAGCACGCCCGGCAGCATTATTCGTCCAGGAGGCAAACCGCTTCTCATCCGAAATCTTCTTGGAGAAGGACGGTAAGAAAGTGAACGCCAAAAGCATCATGGGACTCATGAGCCTGGCGATCAGCACCGGCACCGAGATCACACTTGCAGCGGACGGAAGCGATGAAGAAGAAGCCATCGCTGCGCTTGAGAAGTTTGTAGGGAAAGAAGGATAACATCGATTTCACACCGGAAAAGCCGGCAGTCCAAATGAATTTGGGCTGCCGGCTTTTTTTCTGTATCCAACTCATGAATCTGCGGCAGGAACCGATGATTAAAGTAAGGTGACGTATAGGTAAAAATATTCATCAAAATGTAAATGTTTAGTGGGGAAGGTGCATGGATATCGCTGGCATTTTTTGTTACATTTATATTTTCAGGACTTCAACCTACCGGGGGAGCATGCTGCAAAAAAGACTATTAAACTTTCGATCCCGGAAGTATAATGATGAAAATTGATGAACATGTAAGCAATCTTATAAAAAGGCAGTAGATGGAAAATGGAAAAATACAAAAAGCATTTTTTAGAAAACTTCCGTAAGAAATTAAAGGAATGGGAAGACAGACGGGAAGTACCCTATGAAGACGTTTACCGTTTTGTCCACTCTCTGGCAGGATCCGCGTCAATCCTGGGGCTGGATCATATCGGAAAAGTGGCCAGGCAGTTGATGGATTCAATGAATGAAAAAGATGACCGTATCTTAACCATTGGGGAGGTAAGGTCCATGATTTATGACATAATCGAAGCCTATTATCTCCTGGAGGAAGGGGAGGCGTCAGGGTCACTGGGGAAACGGGATAATCCGGGGGATAAGCCGGTCATCCTCGTCATCGATGATGACACTTCCTTCCTTATGTATATGAAGGAAGAGCTTGAACATATCGGTTGGTATGTGGTGCCGATCGTCAATCCCGAAAAGGCGGTAATGTCCTTTTACGATGTAAGGCCGGACTGTGTAATCATCGATGTCTATATGGATGGGACAGATGGATTCCAGGTGCTTGATTTCTTTAAGCAGAAATTGAAGCAGCAGTTCATCCCCACCGTCATGGTCAGTGTGGACGACCGGAAAGAAACCAGGATGAAGTGTTATGAACTCGGGGCTGATGACTTTATCCCAAAACCATTCGATCTTGATGAATTCATCATCAGGGTCAAAAGGCAGATCGAGAGGAAGAAGCAGATCGAAAAGCTTATCCTGGTCGATGAACTGACCCATGTATACAATCGTAAATTCCTCCCTCAGGCATTTGAACATGCAATGGGGATTTGGAACAGGAGGAAAGAATCTTCTTCCCTTGCAGTCCTCGATCTTGATCATTTTAAAAAAGTCAATGATCAGCACGGGCATCTTGTCGGGGATAAAGTACTCAAAGAATTTGCTTCATTCCTCAAAAAAAGGGCAAGGATGCAGGATATCGTCGTCCGTTACGGCGGTGAAGAATTCATCGTCATATTCCCGGGAACGCCTGCGCAAGGGGCGTACACATACCTGAACCGTATCCGCCAGGAGTTCAGTGAATTCACGTTTACACAAGAGGCCCCTTTCACCTGTACGTTCTCAGGGGGGATTTCGGAGCTCACAGATTCCTCCACATCTCTGGAGGAATGGATCCAATCGGCCGATCATGCCCTGTACGAGGCAAAGGAAAACGGCCGTAACCGGGTGGAAATCGATACGGCGGCATCCGATTTACAACCTAATAAAACGATCAAGATTGCCATCGTGGATGACGATCCAATCATACGCACGGTGATGAGGGATATCGTTTCAAAACTGCCGGCAGAGCAGAACGTCCAGTATGAAATCCAAAGCTTTAATGACGGGGCTGCCTTTGTGGAATCGGAGTGGCATATGGAATCCCTCTGCCTGGTGATCCTCGACGGGATGATGCCGAAGATGGATGGACTTGAAGTCCTTGGGAGGCTCAGAAGACAGGAAGATTCAGACCGATACAAGGTGCTTATGCTGACATCCCGCAGCAGCGAAAAGGATATCTCAAGATCTCTTCAATTGGGAGCGGATGATTATATGACAAAACCATTTAAACTGCTTGAGCTCGAAGCGCGCCTCGGGCAAATTTTGAAGAGGATGAGGTAAGGGAAGTGTTTGAAAATGAAATTTTTTATTTCACTGTCATCCTGGCCGGTTCCCTCCTGATTTTATTTTCGCTGTTCGGTTATCTGGTCATCACGAAGTTGGTCGAAAGTGACAGACGGGCAAGGGTCGAGAAGGTTAAGGAAGAGTATCGGCTTCCCCTTTTTCAATATTTAAATCATGAAGCCGGAGAAGAGGTTCTTAGCCTCGAATCACCCCTCCATATAAAAGCATTCATAGAATTAACAGGCGGCTTTGCCAAGGTGCTTGGCGGTGACGAGATCAATGAGCGGATCAGGGGATTTGCAGAAACCCATTTCGGGCCATATATCCGATCCCGCTTGACTCATCGGCGCTGGAGCATGAGGATGAATGCCCTTTATTGGATCGAGGAATTCGATATGAAAAATATGTTTAAAGAGCTGGATCAGTTATATAGATCAAGGAAATTAACGAAGAGTGAAGAGATTCAGCTGCTTAAGATTTATATCCGGAATGAGGATGAAACGGTCATGGGGAAAATGATCAATCCCAGACATCCTTTAACGGAATTTGATTACAGCCTGCTGTTTGCATCCTTTAAAGAGGAACACTTCGACCGATTCATCCGTATGTTTGATGAATTGACCGCAGAAATGAGGTATGCCCTGATCGATTCAGTCGGCGTCAGGGGCAGGCAGGGGGACAGCCTATTTCTGGAAAGGCTTCTCGATGCTTCAGAGGTGGAAATCCGTATCCGGGCCTTGAAAGCAATGGTGGAAATGGAGTATTTCCTTGTGCCTTCAGCACTGATCAAACATCTTCTATCGGCCTCCTGGCAGGAACGCCTGATGGCCATTAAAGCGTGCGAGTATATCAGAAGCCATGAGCTCCTCCCGTATCTTGAAGACCTTATGTCAGACCAGTCCTTTTATGTCAGGTCCCAGGCAGCTAAAAGCTTATTAAGGCTGGAAGCTGGAAAAGAGGTACTCAAACAGGTCGCTGCCTCCAATGAGGATCACTACGCAAGGAACATGGCTGAACAATGGCTGGAAAGGGGATCGGTATGATGGAATTGTCAATCCGGTGGGGAGAGGTCCTGATGGCCATTGGATGGATGGTCCTCGTCTATATGGTCCTCGTCATATCCTTTTATTCGCTTTTACTCTTGATCTCCTTCGTCCAATTAAGGAAGTCATACCAGCTTGACGAAAGGGAGCCCTATGAGGAGCTGCTGCATCTGCATCAGACAAAACCCGTCTCGATCCTGGTTCCGGCCTATAATGAATCGGTCGGGATCATGGCCACGGTCAGGTCGCTGCTCAGTATTGAGTATCCCGAATATGAGATCATCATCATCAATGACGGGTCGACTGATGATTCCCTGGAGAAGCTCATCGAATCTTTCCAACTCGTGAAAATAAAGTGGGTCATCCGCCGTCAGTTGGATACGAAGCAGGTGAAGGCGGTCTACCAATCCAGGATTTATAAAAACCTCATCGTCATCGATAAGGAAAACGGCGGGAAGGCCGATGCTTTGAATGCGGGCATCAACGTCTCCAACTATCCTTATTTCTGTTCGATCGACGGAGATTCCGTCCTCGAACGGACGGCATTCCTGAAGGTGATGAAGCCGATCATCGAATCGGACGGAGAAGTCATTGCTTCAGGCGGCAGCATAAGGATCGCGAACGGCTGCGAGATCGAAAGCGGTGAAATCGTCAGGGTCGGACTGTCGCGTTCACCGATCGTCGTCATGCAGGTGATTGAATATTTACGGGCATTCCTGATGGGAAGGATCGGCCTGAGCCGCCATAACCTCCTTCTCATCGTTTCCGGGGCGTTCGGCGTCTTCTCGAAGCGCTGGGTCGTGGAAGCCGGGGGGTATTCGCACACAGTCGGCGAGGACATGGAGCTCGTTGTGCGGCTGCACCGCTATGTAAAAGAGCAGAAAGCAAATAAGAAAATCGTGTACGTCCCGGATCCTGTCAGTTGGACGGAAGCACCCGAATCGTTGAAGTATCTCCGCAGGCAGCGCAGGAGATGGCACAGGGGGCTGTTTGAAAGCCTCTGGATACACCGCCGGCTGATTTTCAATCCAAAATACGGCTCCATCGGGATGGTGTCGATCCCGTACTTTCTCATTATTGAATTCCTGGGCCCTGTGGTGGAGCTGATGGGGTATTTGGTGATGATCCTGTCAATATTTTTCGGAGGGGTCTACCTCGAATTTGCCATTCTATTATTCTTGCTGTCTGTACTCTACGGCTCCATCCTTTCGATGGCCTCCGTCCTCCTCGAGGAGTGGACCATCCGGAAGTATCCAAAGGCGGCCGATATCACCCGCCTGTTCTTTTATTCGCTGACGGAAACACTCTGGTACCGCCCATTGACCGTCCTCTGGCGCTGTGAAGGGATCCTTGATGTGCTGCGCAGGAAGACAGGCTGGGGAGAGATGGCCAGAAAAGGAGTATCAAAATGACAAAACTAAAACTCTATGGATTCCTGCTGTTCATTTTAGGGGCCGTGCTCTTGATTTCCTCCCCATTCTGGCTATGGCAGTTGAAGGACGACCGGGAGCTTGACGTCCTGATCATCGACAAGACCGTCCCGGACGCGACGTACAGGGAGCATAAGGGATTGATGTGGATCCTGAATCAACAGAAATATAAGAAGGCGGACGGAAATCCTTATAAGCTTGAAGAAGATTACGCCGGCTTCGTTCCTGGTGCCGGAGGAGGATCGGTGAAAGAACTGCCTTCTGCCCTTAAAAACTATGACGCTGTCTACGTGACTGATACGTACGGTGTGTACGAGGAAGACCTCGATAACAAAAATATATCGGGTGAACGTTCCTCCAAAGTGTACGGAGGTCTGACCGAAAAAGATATGGATGCGCTGACGGAAATGGCTATGGAGGACGGCAAAACCCTCATTGCAGAATTCAACTCGATGGCGCATCCGACGACGGAAGAGACCCGCCGGGACTTTTATTCCCTGTTCAACCTGGAATGGTCGGGCTGGATCGGACGCTACTTCCCTGACCTGGACGGCAGTGAGGTCCCCGGGTGGGTCCGTGGAAACTATAAGGAACAGTACGGTGAACCCTATACGTTCAATGGACCGGGATATGTCCTTGTCGATAAAAACGACAAACTGGTCATCCTCGGTCAGGGTGACATCGGGGAAGAAGGCGTCGTCTTTTCCACGACTTCCGAAGGTGAGAAACAGCTCGGGGGAAAATTGAGCGCTCCCTACTCCTACTGGTTTGATATCGTAAACCCGGTCGAAGGGGGAGAAGTTCTGGCCGAGTACACATTATCCCTTTCGAAAAGCGGAAAGAAAAAACTGCTGGCACTGAATCTGCCCGAAACATTCCCGGCAGTCGTTCACAGTGGAAATAAACGCTACGATACGTATTATTTCAGCGGCGATTATGCCGACCATCCGGATGTCCCCGATCTCTATCAAACTGCCGGACTTCAAAAATGGAGAAAGTGGACGGAAGCAGGGAATCCGGATAACTTGTCTGCTTTCTACTGGAAAGCATACGTTCCGATGATGACAAGCATCCTTGACCGGATCGAGAACGGAAAAGACCGGGTGACGCCGAAAAAACCGGAAATCAAATCAGAAAACGGTATTAAAATGGCCGGTAAAGCAGGCTCGGACTACATCCAGGTCAATAAAGACGGCAAATGGGAAGACCTTCTCATCAAAGGAGTGAATATGGGGATCGCAAAGCCCGGTTCATTCCCTGGTGAGACGGCGATCACAAAAGAAGAATATTTGAGGTGGTTCAAGCAGATCGGCGCCATGAACGCCAATGCCCTGCGAGTCTATACGATTCATCCGCCTGCTTTCTATGAAGCTTTTTACGAATATAACCAACTGGCGGAAGACCCTCTTTACTTGTTCCATGGCGTATGGGTGAACGAGGAAATCTTCCTGGAGACAAATGATGCCTTTGCCAGGGAGAATACGGACGAATTCCTTGCAGAAATGAAGCGTACGATCGATCTGGTGCATGGGAACGCAGAGCTTCCCGAAAGAAAAGGACATGCATCAGGTGTGTACGACAAGGATATCTCACCTTATGTGCTCGGCTGGATCTTCGGGGTGGAATGGGATCCAGGGGTCGTCCTTGCCACAAACGAAAAGCATAAGGGTCTTGAGGACTTCCAGGGAGAATACTTGACGACGGAAAAAGCAGAGCCGTTCGAAATATGGCTGGCCGGGATGATGGACAAAGGGGCAGCCTATGAAACGGAGACCTATAGGTGGCAGCGCCCCGTCAGCTTCACGAACTGGGTGACGACAGACCTGCTTCACCACCCAAGTGAGCCGTCAGAGACGGAAGATATGGTATCGGTCGACCCGAACGTGATGAAGGCGGCCGGCAGCCTGCACACAGGGTTGTTTGCTTCCTATCATATTTACCCTTACTATCCCGACTTCCTTAATTACGAACCAGAATACATCAACTACGTGGATCACCGCGGCGGGAAGAATAACTATGCAGGCTACCTGAATGATATGAAAAAGGCCCACTCGATGCCGCTTCTGGTGGCGGAATTCGGTGTGCCGGGCTCAAGGGGACTCACGCACCGCAACGTCCAGGGACTTGATCAGGGCCATCATTCTGAAAAGGAACAGGGAGAGATCAACAGCCGCCTGTTCGAGGATATCGTCGAAGAAGGAGCGGCCGGCGGACTCGTCTTTGCCTGGCAGGATGAATGGTTCAAGCGGACGTGGAACACGATGGACTACGACAACCCCGACAGGCGTCCTTACTGGTCTAATGCCCAGACGAACGAGCAGCAGTTCGGGCTCCTGAGCTTCGATCCCGGACCGGACGCAGAATCAATGATCAAGGTGGACGGCCGTCAGGAGGACTGGGAACTGAAAGGGGTCCAGCCTGCCTTTTCAACCGGCAGCCGTGCCATGTATATAACCAGCGATGAACGCTGCCTCTATGTGAGGGTTGATGCGGAGCACATCACGGACGAAACAGACACCTTCGTCTTATTTGATACCATTGACGGCCAGGGCCAGTCTACCCTTCCCGGTGTGTCCGGAGTAAAGACTTCCGGCGTTGATTTTGCCCTTCGTATCGAAGGCGGGAAAAAAGCCCGTCTGCTTGTGGACAGCTATTATGATACGTTTCATTATCATTACGGTGAAGTCCTCGGCATGATCCCGCGCGAAAAATATGCCGATCAGAAGGATAACGGAACGTATCATGGAATCAGACTTACGCTGAACAAGGAACTGAACATAGGCGGAAAGGTGCTTCCGTTTGATTCTTATGAAACCGGGACACTCACATTCGGGACGTCCGATCCTGAAGATCCGGACTATGACTCTCTCACGGATATCAGTGTCAGCCCTTCGAAGGACAGCTATGAAATCAGGATTCCTTGGCAGCTCTTGAATATAAAGGATCCGAGCCAGAAAGAAGCGATGGCGGATGTCTGGGAAAATGGCCTCGAGGGAGGACAAACGATTGACGGCATCAACATCGGGCTGTATGAATCCGATGGAAGAACTGTCTTTTCATATCCTGAACTAAAATCAAACAATCTGGATCCTGCCGGGTTTTATCATTACTCGTGGGAAACATGGAACGAGCCTTCTTATCATGAAAGATTGAAACAATCCTATTTTGAAATGAAGAAGGCTTTCGAAAAAGGGGAGGAATGAAAGGTGGCCAAAATACTAGTGGCGGAAGATGAAGAAGTACTTAGAATGCTGGTGGTCGATACCTTGGAGGATGAAGGGCATGAGCTCCATGAAGCAGCAGACGGCAGGGAAGCCGTCGCGAGCATCATGGAACATGACTATGACCTCATCCTCCTCGATTATATGATGCCATTATTTACAGGGCTTGAAGTCATCGAAAAGGTAAGGAATATACCGGAGAAAAAAGACGTGAAAATCATGATGGTTTCTGCCAAAAGCCAGCAGGCGGATAAAGAACGGGTGCTGAAAACAGGTGCCGACTACTTTATTGCAAAACCATACAGCCCAATGGAATTGGTCCAGCGGATCGAGGGAATATTGAATGAAGAAAATTAGAGGGTTTTTCCAAACGAGCCTGCGCAATCAATTCATCGGTGTGATGAGCAGCTTCATCCTTATTTTCCTGATCGGTGCTGCCTGTTTGTTTCTTTATAATCAATACATCACGGATGAATATCAAGCGGAACGTGAAAAGCTCAATGAAAAAGAAGCAGTGGCGGAACAGCTGAACAGGGCATTCAGCAAAGCCTTCTTTGATGCGAGGGGATATGTTGCATTTGGGAGAGTGGAGCTGAAGGAAAGCATCTACCGTCAGGAAATCGTGATCGAGGATACCATCGAGAAATTCAGAACGCTTGCGATCGAACAGGATGATCAAACGTTCATCAAGGATGTAGAAGAATTCTCTGATTACTATTTTAGTCAAATCGTTGCAAATGCCATTACCAATTACGATAACGGGGACATTGAAGCGGTGAAAAAAGCATCTGCAGACGGCGGAACCGCCACTGTTGACACATTCCAAAATCAGATGAACGACTATAAGGATTCAATCGAGCAAAAGAGTGATGAAGCGTATGAAGAGGTGAAACGCAAGGAATCTCTCAGTCAGGGAGCCTTTGTCCTATTCATTTTCCTTATGCTCCTGGTGTTGATGAGAATCATGAGGATGCTTGCACGGCAGATCGGCACCCCGCTTAATCAGGTTGCAACGGCAGCCGAACAGATTGCCGAGGATGAAACGTACCAGCGCTGGTCCTTCGAAAATAATCGCAAAGATGAAATCGGGAAGGTCTCTCGGGCATTTGAAAAAATGATCCACCGGATTCAATTGAAGGAAGAAGATCTGCTTGCACAGAATGAAGAGCTTGTCGCCCAGCAGGATGAGCTTGAATCACAGCAGTCGAAGCTTGAGCATTTACTCTCTGTTGCCAAGCTGCGTGAACAGCAGCTTGAGCGGCGCAATGAATTCATCAACGGGATTTCCTATTCCCTTAACAAACAGGAAGTGCTGGATAGCATCGTAGACACGATGTGCGGGGTCATGGACGCTTCGCGCGGAATGATTGTCCTCCTTGATGAGAAGAAGTCGCGTGCATCATGCGGGATTTCCGAAAAGGGAGTGGAGCAGTTTATCAACTATATGGATAACGGACTTCATCAGCGTTTAGTTCAACAGAAGAAAGGTTTTTCGGTTAAACGTGAGCTTGTGGAGGCGGAGAAGAGCTATCATCTTGAAACGATGTATTCTTATGATCTTTTCATCCCGATATTATCGCTGAGCAAAGAGGTGGAAGCCATCATGGTCTTCAGCCGCTTCGGTCATGACTTCAGCCCGGAGGAACTGAAAGAATATAAGAGTCTCAGCAAACAGATATCGATTTCCCTTCAAAAGATCCATCTGTTTGAGGAGTCGGAAAAAGACCGCCATATGAACCAGGATATACTGAATAACATCCAGGAAGGCATCCAGCTGGTCGATAACAGCGGGAACAGCATGCTGATGAATACGAAACTGGCGAAAATCATCCAAGGGGAGCTGTGTGCCCTGCAGCAGGCACCTTATCAAGAATGGAAACAGGCGCTTGCAAGCCGGGTTGAAGATCCGAAAATGCTTAACCGGTATTATGAGATGGTCATTGAAGCGGAAAAAGCCGGCAGGCATCTCCATACGTACCATCTCGAAGACGGCAGGACCGTCTATCAGGTGTACTCGGAGTCTCTCTACCGCGGTGATGAGAAAGTCGGCACCATCTTCGTCCACCGGGACATCACAAAGGAATTCGAAGTCGATCAGATGAAATCGGAATTCGTCTCGACGGTCAGCCATGAACTGCGAACTCCGCTTTCGAGTGTACTCGGCTTCACCGAATTGATGCTGACTAAAGATCTTAAGCCTGAAAGAACCAAGAAGTATCTGACCACCATTTATCAGGAAGCCAAACGATTGACGTCACTGATCAATGATTTTCTTGATGTCCAGCGGATGGAGTCCGGCAGGCAGACCTTTGATAAACGGTATGAGGACATCGTCCCGATCATCCAGCATGTCATCAACACCCAGAAAGTCAATGCTCCCCATCATACATTCACCATTGAGAAAGACACGGATTGTACGATGGTCCTCGGCGATAAAGATAAATTATCACAGGCGTTCACTAACCTGATCAGCAATGCCATCAAATATTCACCTGACGGCGGAACCATCACCGCCCGGGTTTATGAAAAACAGGATATGGTGTTCATCAATATCATAGATGAAGGACTTGGGATCCCGGATGATGCCTTCCCTAAGCTGTTCACGAAATTCTACCGGGTCGACAATTCAGACCGCAGAAGGATCGGCGGTACAGGGCTGGGTCTTACAATCGTAAAGGAAATCATTGAGAATCATGACGGCAGTATCAGGGTCGCTTCTGAAATAGGGAAGGGAAGTACGTTCACGGTCTGCCTCCCGATGGTGACACTCCAGACCTTAAAGGAGGAAGAATCAAGCGGCGATGGCATGTCGATCACGGTCATAGAGGATGACATCAACCTCGCATCGCTGCTGACTACAGAGCTTTCCGGAAGCGGATTCCAGGTGCAGCATGCGAAATCCGGAGAAGCCGCGATTGAAAAAATCACTGAGTTTAAACCGGATGCGGTCGTCCTCGATATCATGCTCGAAGGAACCATGTCGGGCTGGGACGTTCTCGAAGCCCTGAAAGCAAATGAAGAGCTGTGCGACATCCCGATCATCATCTCATCCGCACTCGATGAAAAAGAAAAAGGCATCACACTCGGGGCAGTTGATTACCTTGTGAAACCCTATCACCCAAGTGAACTGTCCAAAACCATTCTTCATCTGCTCCTGAAAAGCGGGAGGAATGGGGAAGTGCTGATACCTTTTAAAGAGGAATAAAGTGAAGGCCCGTCCCTGAGCGCGTTAACGTGTTAACGTATCGAGGGGCGGGCCGATTTTTATTTCATGTGAAGATTGTAAAGAGCTTTTTTAAAGTTATAGTAGTGGTTTTATGAGGATTTTATCGCTATTTAAAGTGAGTGATTGTTCAAAGTACCGGGTTTCGTTTTGAGATAATGATTCTGGGAGAAAAATAGAGAGGATATGTTATGGACAGAACTGTTTAAGAGCGGAATAATTAATTTATGTGCGAAAATCAGGATATAAGTGCGGAATATTGAATATATGAGCGAGTTGGTGATTTTCCGTCAGCAGACAAAACACGCTGTCCGCCCAAAACCAATCTCATATCCTCTCCCAAGCCAAAACAAAAACCCCGGCGGCCAAAGCCGACGGGGCAGACTCTCCAAAAAGAGTATTATTTATTGTTCATATCGTTGCGTGTGATGATGCGGTCAATCAAACCGTATTCCTTCGCACGTTCTGCAGTCATGAAGTTGTCGCGGTCCGTATCTTTCGCGATGACTTCAAGCGGCTGGCCAGTGCGGTCTGCAAGGATCTGGTTCAGTTTTTCACGAAGGAATAAAATACGCTTCGCAGCGATTTCGATTTCCGTCGCCTGACCTTGTGCGCCTCCAAGCGGCTGATGGATCATGACCTCGGCATTCGGAAGGGCAAGACGCTTGCCTTCAGCACCTGCTGCAAGAAGGAATGCACCCATTGAAGCGGCCATACCGATACAGATCGTTTGTACATCAGGCTTGATGTATTGGATTGTATCGTAAATCGCCATACCTGCCGTGATGCTTCCGCCAGGTGAGTTGATGTAGATGGAGATATCTTTCTCCGGATTTTCAGACTCAAGGAATAGAAGCTGTGCTACAATGGAGTTCGCCACATTATCGTCGATGGCGCTTCCAAGCATGATAACGCGGTCTTTCAACAGACGGGAGTAAATGTCGTATGCGCGTTCGCCGCGGTTCGTTTGTTCAATAACTGTAGGAATTAAGTTCATCCTTCGTTCCTCCTTAAAGTACACTTTTTTATTTGTATTTAATACATATTCACTTTGTACTGTAATCATACACTGTTGGTCAATAAAGGTCAAACCTGACGCACCAGCGATTCTTACTCTATGTAATCCTTTCTACATCATACCCATCCATTCCTTTTTTAAACAGATAAAACGTATTGCATTCCTGAAAAAAGTACATTATAATATACTTTCGTACGATAGTTTTCATTCCTTACATACATGCCCTCGTGGTGCAACGGATAGCACGTAAGATTCCGGTTCTTAAAATGGGGGTTCGATTCCCTCCGAGGGCGTACAAAGATGCCGCTGCGTTTTTATAACGCGGCGGTATTTTTTTTGTCTTGAAAAAAAATAGAACACGTCGTACCCTCTCCGCATACAAAAACCGGAAATATTTTAGTTGTATTTAACAAAAACCACCATAATTTGCAAAACAGCATATGAATTCTGACATTTTTTACGTATAATGGTCATTATATTATTTTAAGGGGGTAAAGCGGTGAAGCGGTATATTAAAGTTACATTCTATTTATTACTCACATTTATGTTATTTCTCTCTGCTTGTTCAGGCGGAAGCCAATCAAACAGCAGCGGGGAAAGTGAAAAGAATCTTTCGGAGGATGAGAAGCAAGGCGGAACGCTTATATTTGGCAGGGGAGCAGACTCCATCAGTCTCGATCCTATTAACGTAACAGATGGCGAGTCTATCAGGGTAACACACAATATTTTTGAAACTTTGTTTGAATATGACCATAACCTTGAACTTCAACCAAAACTGGCAACAGACTACAAAACTAGTGAAGATGGTTTAACTTGGACATTCTCGCTTCGAAAAGATGTGAAGTTTCATGATGGCACCGATTTTAACGCCGAAGCAGTTGTCTTTAATTTTGAACGGTGGATGGACCCCGATAACCCTTATCATAAAGGGGATTTTGTTTATTATCCCTTCTTGTATGGAGGGTTTAAAGGGGATAAGAACCACCTGATTGAATATGTGAAAGCTAATGATGAATACACATTGGAAATTAAACTCAAAAGAAAGACTGCACCATTTCTTAGTTATCTGGCTATTTCTATGTTTGGAATTGCAAGCCCTGAAGCCATTAAAAAATACGGAGATAAAATAAATGAACATCCAGTCGGTACAGGTCCTTTTGAGTTTAAAGAATGGAAACGAAACAATACTATTACTCTGGCGAAAAACCCTGATTACTGGATGAAAGGAAAACCGTATTTAGATCAAGTGGTATACCAGGTAATACCGGAAAACTCATCTAGACTGGCAGCTCTGCAAAGTGGTGAAATAGATATTTTAGATGGATTGAATCCTAATGATGCGGCGACGGTCGAATCAACAGATGGTCTCGAATTGCTTAAGCGTCCCAGCTTTAACATCGGTTATATGGCGTTCAATATGGAAAAGGAACCATTTAACAATCCAAAAGTAAGAAAGGCAATTAATATGGCTATAAATAAAAAAGAAATAGTTGATGCCTTTTATAATGGTTTAGCCGATGTAGCTACAAGTCCTTTGCCACCATCATTATGGGGGTATAATGATGAGTTAAAAGAATATGAATACAATGTAAAAGAAGCAAAGAAATTACTAGCTGAAGCAGGCTTTAAAGATGGCTTTAAAACAACGTTATATACGATGAGCAATCCAAGACCTTATCTTCCCCAGCCCTTGAAAATTGCTGAAAGCATTCAAGCTGATTTAGCGAAGATTGGGATTGATGCTGAAATTGCTACATATGAATGGGCAACATATCTTGAGAGGACAAGCGCGGGTGAGCATGATATGGCACTATTTGGATGGACTGGAGTTATGGCTGATCCTGACAACTTCCTATATCCTAATCTGAGCAAAACAAACGCAGAAAAACCTGCTAATAATCGAGCGTTCTACAAGAGTGACAAATTTACTCAACTAATTACAGAAGCACGTGAAACTCTTGACGAAGAGAAACGAAGCGAACTCTATAAAGAGGCACAGGAGATATTTCAAAATGATGCACCTTGGGTAATGCTTTCTTATACCACAACCCCTCTTGCTCAAGCTGATTATGTGGAAGGGTACAAACCACATCCAATGAGTAATGACTTACTTACGAATATATATTTAACAAACAAATAGTTTGTTAGCTTTGGAGGGAATGAGGAATGTATCAACTGTTAAAAGAATTGTGCGGGAAAGTTGGACCAAGTGGGTTCGAACAAGACATACAGCGCTTTATTATAGAACAAATAAAGGATCATGCTGATGAATACCATGTAGATTCTTTAGGAAATGTGATTGTTAAAGTGGCAGGAACAAACAATGATTATCCTTCTATTTTATTTGCTGCTCATTCAGATGAAATTGGTTTTATCGTGAAAAAAATCGAGCCAAATGGAACACTGCGTTTTGAAAAAGTTGGCGGGTTCGATGATCGGATTCTTCTTGCTCAGCCTGTTGTTATTAAATCAGGAAAAGGTTATTTACAAGGTGTCATTGGAACATTATCCACTCACTACGTAAAATGGGATAATCCAAAAAGGGTTGATTCGCATAGAGAACTCTATATTGACATCGGTGCCAGTTCAGCGGAAGATGCGAAAGAAATGGGAATTGAGGTCGGTCAGCCAATCTCCTATGGATCAGAACTTAAATTGATCGGCAGTGAGAAACAGCCGAGGGTTGCAGGGAAGGCACTTGATGATCGTGCAGGCAGTGCATTATTAATCAAGTTTTTACAGGATATAAAGAGTTCAGAACGTAAGCACGGAGATATATATTGTGCTTTTACTGTTCAAGAAGAAGTCGGCTTGAGGGGAGCTTCTATTTTGACTTCATCTATTAAAGCAGATTACGCTATCGCAATTGATACTACACCGGCAAGTGATACGTATGATGTATTGATGACAGGAACGAGAGTACTGGGAGATGGACCTTGTATAAAGGTTGCAGATAAATCCCTAATCTCACATCCGATCGTGACAGGGCATTTAAAGAGTTCAGCAGTGCGAGCCGGGATACCCTATCAGCTAGAAGTATTTATGGGTATCGGAACAGACGGTGGCGCCATTCATATGACTTCCACAGGAGTTCCTACGGGGGTAGTATCGATTCCCTCTCGCTACACGCACAGCCCTGTAGAAATGGTAGATTTATTGGACATGGAAAACAGCCTGAAGTTAATAAAAGAGTTTACCTATACTGCTAATGAAATAGCCGGTAAGGGCTTTCTCGATACTTTCTGATAAGAAGAAAGCTGTCCCTGCGGTCCTGCTATGAACGATGGATAACTTCCAGTTTCGACAACCAGCAGTACTCCTAATAAGATGGACGGTTTGAAACACAGTTCGAATGGAAGATGATCGTATTTGATGAAGAGGTTGGCATAAATGGAATAGACTAAATAAAAGTCCCAACAATCCGTTAGGATCGTTGGGCTTTTATTAGAATTATTCAGATCAATAATTTGTTTTCACCTTATTTCAGCGGCTGATTGGAGCAAAAGATGAAAACTCCAAACCCAAAAGCTGCAGGACCCTGCCTTGAGGAACTGCAGCTAAACATTAACCTGCCTTACAGAGGAGGCTTGCGGATTGCCGATGGAAAGCAAAGTTATGCCGAATATCAGTATCTAGAGCAGGCATTCATTTTTGGTGAGTTGTCTTTTAAAGGTACACCCCCCCAACTTCCAAACAATTCCCATTAACGAAACCCCCATTTTCATGTAAAATGAGGGGAGGAGGTTAGAAGGATGAATTTGAACACAGGTTTATGGCAGAAACAGCAAATGAAGCTTCAGATGACCCAGGAACTAAAACAGGCCATCACCATCCTCCAGTACTCCACGATGGAACTGAATGCTTTCCTCGAAACAAAAGCATTGGAGAACCCCCTCATACAAATAGAAGACCCCATCACAGACATTTCCGTCCGCGGAGAGTCTTATTTTAAAAAAGAAAAAAATGAGATCGATTTCACGGAGTTTCTATCAGTCTCCAAGAAAACACTTGAAGAGCACCTTTTTCTTCAATTAGATTTGAAATCGTTTTCATCCTTTGATCTGAGGATCATGAAAGACCTTTTTTATAGTCTGGATGAGAACGGATATCTGCATATTGAAACGGAAGACTTCCTTTCCAGGCATGATCTTCAATCCTCCCAGCTCTATAACTATATTGACAGGCTGCAGGAATTGGAGCCAGCCGGAATCGGTGCCCGTTCCCTGCAGGAGTGTATTTCCCTCCAATTAGAGAGGAAAGAGGAAACCGGGCTTGCCCGGGTGATTGTCGAAGAGCATTTCGATGATTTTGCCGCGAAAAAATGGAAGGGGATCGCGAAGGAATTGGATGTTGACTTGAAGGACATCCAGATGGCTGCTGACATCATCCGGCAGTGTAATCCTCGTCCCGGTGCACTCTACAGCGACGGTGCTTCTCATTACATCATCCCTGAATTGGTCGTAAAAACAGTGGGAGGAAATGAAGTCTCGGTTTCCCTTTTTGACGGTACCACTGTCAGGGTGATCTATAATGAGGAATACAAGGATTTCCTTGAGCATCACCCCGATAAGGAAACCGTTCGTTATTTGAGGGAGAAGGACCAGGAATTCCAATGGCTCCTTCAAAGCCTGCAACAGAGGAAACAGACCATCTTAAAAGTAGGAAAATGGATCGTCGAAAAGCAGAAGTCATTTTTCCTCGAAGGGCCGGCCGGTCTGCAGCCGCTGACACTGAAGGAAGTGGCCGATGAAGCGGGGGTCCATGAATCGACGGTCAGCCGGGCGGTGAAGGGTAAGTATATGCAGACCCCGTATGGGATCTATGAAATGAAGTACTTCTTCAGTGCCGCCATCAAAACGCTGAACTCAGAGGACTCAGGAGCGGCTTCTTCCACTGCAATCAAAAATGAATTGCAGCGTCTGGTGGATGAAGAAGATAAGAAAAAACCGCTGTCCGATCAAAAAATCGTCAACATGCTCATCGACAAAGGATTTGACGTCTCGCGCCGGACGATTGCGAAATACCGTGACCAGCTTGGGATTTCATCGTCTACGATGAGGAAGCGGTATGAATAGGGGTATGAAAGTGACCCGGTTAACGGCCGAGTTGTGGTTTGTGGTGGAAGGGCGAGGGATTGAGTTTCTTGGATACCGTAGGAAAATAAAATTTACCGACAATTTTTCGGAGTTACCAACAATTTCAGCCGTTTACCAACAATTTCGATTTGAACGGGTTACCGACAATTCGGGAGTATCCGACAAATTTGGCGGGCAAGGTCACACGCCCAAACCATTTCCACCCCGCGATCATATATAGTATTATCGGTTGTACCTGGTACAAACAGCTGGATTTGTACCAGGTACAATGAACCCGGAATGTACCAGGTACAATCACCACTACCTGAACCAGGTACACCAAACCGAAAATGTACCACATGCACCAGCTTAAGCACCAATCCAGCCAACAAACCCAGCCAAAAACCACCCAAAACGGAGGACCAAACCAATGAAACCAGTCATCTTCTACACCAGAAACCAATGCCACCTCTGCACCGACGCCAAACTGAACCTGAAACTCGTCCAGGACGATTTGAAATTCGAGATCATCGAGAAGGATATCGACGAGAGTGACGAGCTGACGGAACGGTTCGGATTGATGATTCCTGTGGTGGAATATGATGGGGAAATCATTCAGTACGGGCAAATTGACTATTTCACGCTGAGTAAACGTTTACATAAAAAAACTCAGTAGTTTCCAGTTGAAATGCGATTTCTATACTGATAGAATTGACGTTGAAAGCAGGGATGAATTTTTTTTGGAGGCAGTGGGACATAATATGTCTATGCGGGACTTTTAGGGTCCATCAGACATATGCCGCCTTTAGATCAATGGCAGGCTGAGTTTAACGGCCGTTCCATTGTGGAATTACTATAAAGTGGCAGTCACTCACTCCATGTAAGGAGCTTTTACCGATGGAATCCATTATAGATATACAAAAGCGATTATTACCCGACCTGCTTGAAGTTATGCAAAAGAGGCATCAGATTCTCCGTTCGATTCAATTCTTACAGCCGGTCGGCCGCAGGAGCTTAGCGCAGAACCTCGGGTTGACGGAACGGGTGCTGAGAAGTGAAGTGGAATTCCTGAAGAATCAGGATCTCATCTCGATCAAGACGTCCGGGATGATCATGACCGAAGATGGCATGAAGCTCCTCGACAGGATTGAAAACATGATGAGAGAGATTTCAGGGATCAATGAAATGGAGAAAAGATTACAGTCTTTACTCAATCTTAATGAAATTGTCATCGTTCCCGGGAATAGTGATGAGTCTCCCTGGGTAAAGGAAGAATTGGGGCGTGCGTCTGCTTTTAGTATGAAACAGCGCCTTGAGGGAAATAATATCATCGCTGTGACCGGCGGTTCTACAATGGCGGCTGTTGCAGAAATGCTGACACCCGACTTTTCCGGATCCGACACACTGTTCGTTCCTGCGCGTGGCGGAATCGGGGAAGATGTGAAGAACCAGGCCAATACGATCTGTGCGAAGATGGCAGAGCATACAGGGCTGCGCCACCGCGTGTTGTATGTTCCCGATCAGGTGAGTAAAGAAGTCTACAAATCCTTTTTGACGGAACCGATGATCAAAGAGGTCTTGAATTTAATCAAGTCGGCGAACATGGTCCTTCATGGAATCGGAGACGCTATTACTATGGCTGAAAGGCGCAAGACGTCACCGGAGGATTATGAGAAAATCACGGCGGGTCACGCTGTCGGTGAAGCGTTCGGCTATTATTTCGATGAGTCGGGGGAAGTGGTACATAAAGTGCCGACCATCGGACTCCAGCTTGAAGACCTGAAGCATATCAATCATGTGTTTGCGGTTGCCGGCGGCAGCTCGAAAGCGAAAGCGATCCGGGCATATTTAAAGAGTGCTCCCTCTTCAACCATCCTGATCACGGATGAAGGAGCAGCGAAAGAGCTTTTAAAAGGCTGAAGCCTTTTGAAATATAAAAATCATCCTTACACACACTAAAGGAGGAAATAATATTATGGCAACTAAAATTGGTATTAACGGATTTGGACGTATCGGACGTAACGTATTCCGTGCAGCACTTAAAAACGATAACGTAGAGGTAGTGGCAGTCAACGACTTGACTGATGCAAACATGCTTGCACACCTTTTACAATATGATACAGTTCACGGAACTCTTCAAGAGAAAGTAACTGTTGACGGTGACACTCTTGTTATCGGCGATAAAAAAGTAAAAGTACTTGCTGAGCGCGACCCTGCTCAACTTGGCTGGGGCGACCTTGGTGTAGAAGTGGTTGTTGAATCAACTGGCCGTTTCACAAAGCGTGCAGACGCTGCGAAACACCTTGAAGCCGGTGCGAAGAAAGTCATCATCTCTGCTCCTGCAACAGATGAAGACATCACAGTTGTTATGGGTGTTAACGAAGACAAGTACGATGCAGAGAACCACAACGTGATCTCTAACGCATCTTGTACAACTAACTGCCTTGCTCCATTCGCGAAAGTCCTTAACGACAAGTTCGGAATCAAGCGTGGTATGATGACAACAATCCACTCTTACACAAATGATCAGCAAATCCTTGATCTTCCGCATAAAGACTACCGTCGTGCGCGTGCGGCAGCTGAGAACATCATCCCTACAACTACGGGTGCTGCGAAGGCTGTATCACTAGTTCTTCCTGAACTAAAAGGCAAATTGAACGGTGGAGCAGTACGTGTACCGACTCCAAACGTTTCTCTTGTTGACCTTGTTGCTGAACTAGACAAGAACGTTACGGCTGAAGAAGTAAACGCGGCATTCAAAGAAGCTGCTGAAGGCGATCTTAAAGGAGTTCTTGCTTACAGCGAAGAGCCATTAGTATCAACTGACTACAACGGAAGCCCTGCTTCTTCAACAATCGATGCATTATCTACTATGGTAATGGAAGACAACATGGTGAAAGTCATCTCTTGGTATGACAACGAGAGCGGATACTCTAACCGCGTAGTTGACCTTGTTGATTATATCGCTTCTAAAGGTCTTTAATCCGACATTAATGTAAATTGACATTATCAGCACGGTGAGGATGGATAAATTCTGTCCCACCCTCTATAATGGAAAGGGATGAAGGGGAGCGGGGAAGATTCCCCACTCCCTTTTTCTTGTTCCTATACTGAATTTTCTTTTCATTATGAAAAGAAACACAAAAGGAGGCCTTTTACGATGAATAAAAAATCAATCAAAGATGTTGATGTAAAAGGGAAACGCGTATTTTGCCGTGTCGACTTCAACGTACCGATGTCAGAAGGCAAAATCACGGATGAAACCCGTATCCAGGCTGCACTTCCAACAATTAAATATCTTGTGGAAGGCGGAGCGAAAGTCATCCTGGCGAGTCACTTGGGCCGTCCTAAGGGTGAAGTAGTGGAAGAACTTCGTTTGACTCCGGTAGCGGAAAGACTTTCCGAGCTTCTTGGAAAGAATGTTGCAAAAGCGGACGAAGCTTACGGAGAAAATGTACAAGCCAAAATCGGCGAAATGGCTGACGGTGATGTACTCGTTCTCGAAAACGTACGTTTCTATGCCGGCGAAACAAAGAATGACCCTGAACTTGCAAAAGAATTCGCGGCACTTGCAGACCTTTATGTGAACGATGCATTCGGTGCAGCCCACCGCGCGCACGCTTCAACTGAAGGTGTGGCAAAGCATCTTCCGGCTGTCGCAGGACTGCTGATGGAAAAAGAGCTTGAAGTACTTGGCAAAGCACTTTCAACTCCTGAGCGTCCATTCACTGCGATCATCGGCGGAGCGAAAGTCAAAGACAAAATCGGTGTCATCGATAACCTGTTAGATAAAGTGGACAACCTGATCATCGGAGGCGGACTTGCTTACACATTCGTGAAAGCACAGGGCCACGAAGTAGGGAAATCCCTTTTAGAAGAAGATAAAATCGACCTTGCAAAGCAATTCATGAAAAAAGCTGAAGAAAAAGGCGTTAACTTCCTTATGCCTGTCGATGTAGTCGTTGCTGATGACTTCTCAAACGACGCAAATACAAAACAAGTGGATATCGATTCGATCCCTTCCGATTGGGAAGCACTTGATATCGGTCCTAAGACAAGGGAATTATTCCAAGCGACAATCAAGGATTCTAAACTTGTCATCTGGAACGGACCTATGGGTGTATTCGAACTTGATACATTTGCAAACGGTACGAAAGCCGTAGCTGAGGCGTTGGCCGATGCGACAGATACATATTCTGTCATCGGCGGCGGTGACTCTGCAGCAGCAGTCGAAAAATTCGGCTATGCTGACAAGATGAGTCATATCTCTACAGGCGGAGGCGCATCACTTGAGTTCATGGAAGGCAAGGAACTTCCAGGTGTTACAGCCCTTAACGATAAATAATTCAGCAAAAACATTATGATAGCCAAGAAAGGATGAGCACTATGCGTAAGCCGATTATTGCAGGAAACTGGAAAATGAATAAAACGGCATCAGAAGCAAAGACTTTCACTGAAGAAGTAAAAGGATTGGTTCCCGATACAGATAAAGTAGACTCTGTCATCTGTGCCCCGGCTCTATATTTAGAAAACCTGGTTGAACAGACAAAAGACAGCAAGGTGGCAATCGGTGCACAAACCATGCACTTCGAAGAAAACGGAGCCTTCACTGGCGAAGTAAGCCCTGTGGCACTAGCGGACCTTGGTGTTGAATACGTGATCATCGGCCACTCAGAGCGCCGTGAAATGTTCAATGAAACAGATGAGTCCGTAAACAAGAAAACTCTTGCTGCATTCAAGCACAACCTGACTCCGATCGTGTGTGTCGGTGAAACATTGGAACAGCGTGAAAACAATGAAACAAAGGATTTTGTCGGATCCCAAGTGAAAAAAGCTCTTGCCGGTCTTACTGAAGATCAAGTCAAGAAGACAGTCATCGCTTACGAACCAATCTGGGCAATTGGAACAGGCAAATCTTCCACTTCAGAAGATGCCAATGAAGTATGTGCCCACATCCGTCAAGTCGTGGAAAGTGAATTCTCGCAGGCTGCAGCAGATTCTGTACGCGTACAGTACGGCGGAAGCGTAAAGCCGAACAACATCAAAGAATATATGGCTCAATCCGACATCGATGGGGCTCTGGTAGGCGGCGCAAGCCTGGAACCTCAATCGTTCCTTCAGCTACTGGAGGCAGGTTCCCATGAGTAAGTCACCAACAGCTTTAATCATCCTAGACGGCTTCGCATGCCGTGACACGAACGAAGGAAATGCTGTTGCACAGGCCAAGAAACCGAATTTCGACCGTCTGTGGAAAAAGTACCCGCATAACCAGTTGACGGCTTGCGGTGAAGCGGTGGGTCTTCCTGAAGGACAAATGGGGAACTCCGAAGTCGGCCACTTGAACATCGGTGCCGGCCGCATCGTCTATCAAAGTCTGACACGCGTGAACCTGGCGATCCGTGAAGGGGAATTCGAAACGAATGCAACCTTCCTTGATGCCATCAACCATGTGAAGGAAAAAGGGACAGCCCTTCATGTCTTCGGTCTGTTGTCAGACGGCGGCGTACACAGCCACATCGAACACTTATACGCACTCCTTGGCTTAGCGGCACAGGAAGGCGTCGAGAAAGTCTATGTGCATGCGTTCCTTGACGGACGGGACGTCGGCCCGCAGACAGCACCGAAATACATTGAAGAAGCAGAAGCAAAAATGAAGGAAATCGGCGTCGGTGAATTCGCCACGATTTCCGGACGCTATTACTCAATGGACCGTGACAAACGCTGGGAGCGTGTGGAAAAGTCCTACCGTGCGATGGTGTACGGAGAAGGACCTGATTACACAGATCCGATGCAGCTGATCAACGATTCATACGAAAAAGGAATCTACGATGAATTCGTGCTTCCATCTGTCATCACAAAAGAAAATGGAGAGCCGGTTGCAACGATCAAGGACGAAGATGCAGTCATCTTCTACAACTTCCGTCCGGACCGTGCCATCCAGATTTCAAATACATTCACGAACGAAGATTTCCGCTACTTCGCACGCGGCGATAAGCATCCTAAGAATCTTCACTTCGTATGCCTGACAAAATTCAGTGAAACGGTGGACGGCTTCGTTGCCTTCAAACCGACGAATCTGGATAACACGCTGGGTGAAGTGCTGTCTCAAAACGGTTTGAAACAGCTTCGCATCGCCGAAACGGAAAAATACCCTCACGTCACGTTCTTCATGAGCGGCGGCCGTGAGAATGAATTCCCTGGCGAAAAGCGGATCCTGATCGATTCACCGAAAGTGGCAACCTATGACCTTCAGCCAGAGATGAGCGCATATGAAGTGACAGATGCCCTGCTTGCCGAAATTGAAGCAGACAACCACGATGCGATCATTTTGAACTTCGCAAACCCTGACATGGTCGGCCACTCCGGAAAGCTTGAACCGACGATCAAAGCAGTCGAAACAGTCGATGAATGCCTGGGCAAAATCATCGACCTCATCGAGAAAAAAGGCGGAACGGCCATCATCACGGCCGATCACGGCAACGCTGACGAAGTCCTCACCGAAGAAGGCAAGCCGATGACCGCCCACACAACCAACCCGGTTCCTGTCATCGTCACAAAAAAAGGAATCGAACTCCGCGACGGCGGAATCCTTGGAGACCTGGCACCAACAATGCTTGATCTTCTTAATGTGGATCTGCCGAAGGAAATGACGGGGAAATCTTTGATTAAAAAATAATTGTTTTTACCGGTTCCAGCAGTTGGTTGGAGTGCAAGACGAAGACTCCTGCGGGAAAAGCGAGTTAGGTGAGACCCCGCAGGAGCGCAGCGACGAGGAGGCTCACCAACCGCCCGCGGAAAGCGAAGTCTTGCACGGAAATCAACTGCGGAGTTCAGAGCTGTAAAACAAATTGATTTTATACGAAACCTAACTATAAAGGAGAGTTATTTTTATGCCATTCATTACAGACGTATACGCACGTGAAGTACTAGATTCACGCGGTAACCCAACAATCGAAGTAGAAGTTTACACTCAATCAGGCGCTTTCGGACGCGCACTTGTTCCATCCGGAGCATCTACTGGTGAATACGAAGCAGTAGAACTTCGCGACGGCGACAAAGGCCGCTACCTTGGTAAAGGTGTTCAAAAAGCAGTCGACAATGTAAACAACGAAATCGCTGAAGAAATCATCGGTTACGACGTAACTGAACAAGTGGCGATCGACCAGGCGATGATCGCGCTTGACGGTACAGAAAACAAAGGCAAATTAGGCGCGAACGCAATCCTTGGTGTTTCCATGGCTGTTGCACGTGCAGCTGCTGACTTCTTCGGAGTGGAACTTTACCAATACCTTGGCGGATTCAACTCCAAGCAGCTTCCAGTTCCAATGATGAACATCGTTAACGGCGGAGAGCACGCTGACAACAACGTTGATATCCAGGAATTCATGATCATGCCTGTAGGAGCTCCTACTTTCAAAGAAGGACTTCGCATGGGTGCTGAAATCTTCCACAGCCTGAAATCAGTTCTTAAATCTAAAGGCTACAACACGGCTGTAGGTGACGAAGGCGGATTCGCTCCTAACCTTAAGTCCAACGAAGAAGCACTTTCTACAATCATCGAAGCAATCGAAAATGCAGGCTACAAGCCAGGCGAAGAAGTCCTCCTTGCAATGGACGTAGCAGCATCTGAAATCTACAACAAAGAAGACGGTAAATACCATCTTTCTGGTGAAGGCGTTGTTCGTACGTCTGCAGAAATGGTTGACTGGTATGCTGAAATGTGCGACAAATACCCAATCATCTCAATCGAAGACGGTCTTGACGAAAACGACTGGGAAGGTTTCAAACTTCTTACTGACCGCATCGGAAACAAAGTTCAGCTTGTCGGAGACGACTTGTTCGTAACGAACACTACGAAGCTTGAGCAAGGTATCGAGCAGGGTATCGGTAACTCAATCCTGATCAAAGTGAACCAAATCGGTACACTTACTGAAACATTCGATGCAATTGAAATGGCGAAGCGTGCAGGCTACACTGCAGTCATCTCCCACCGTTCAGGTGAAACAGAAGACAGCACAATCGCTGACATCGCAGTTGCGACAAATGCCGGCCAAATCAAAACAGGTGCACCATCACGTACAGACCGTGTAGCGAAATACAACCAATTGCTTCGCATCGAAGACCAATTGGCACACACTGCACAATACCTTGGTGTGAAAACTTTTTATAACGTTAAACGCTAATTGAAGCTTTAATTAGTGAGGGCAGCCCCGTTGGTGACGGGGCTGTTTTTTATTTTTTTGGAGCGTCGGGTGGTGTGTCATAGTTGACTGAGCGCTCGGTCAGGCAGGGAGACTTTTTAACGGCTGAAGAAGCAGTTTATCATCAGAATGCGTTCGTTTTTCCTGTTTTTTTATTAAAAATAGACAAATTAGTCTTTGAAGAAAGTCGTCAAGAAGCAAAACTGCGTGGATTTATGATGGAGTCTCATTCGGAAAGTGGTTTTCATGCAACATTTTCAACTTTACAATCCACATTTCGAATTTACGTGCAACTTTTACAAAATACGTTCCAGTTTTCTAAATTACGTGCAACTTTTCATTTTTATGAGCCACTTAGAATTATTCTAATCTGCCTGCTAAATTACCAAAACCTAAATGCTCAAAACCTTAATTTGTCTGTTTTAGCTGTCCTGCCCCCATCTTATAAGTGGTTTCATCCCGGCCCGAATTGTATCCAATTTCCCCCCAGCCCAACACTTTCCACAATTATGCGAATATTACCTTGTCCGTACCATGTCCCTATGGTAAACTAAGAATGTTGTAATGTTCGTATCAGGAGGTGGGACTCATGCACGCTTTATTAGTCACTTTGCTTATCATTGATTCAATCGGCCTTATCGCTTTGGTTTTACTTCAATCAGGTAAGAGTGCTGGACTTTCAGGGGCCATCTCTGGTGGTGCAGAACAGCTTTTCGGAAAACAGAAAGCACGCGGTATCGATTTGGTATTACACCGGATCACGATCGTGCTGGCGGTATTATTCTTTATTTTAACAACTGCAATCGTTGCGATATAATACAAAACCTGATCTCTAATAGGGTCAGGTTTTTTTATTTTCCCCTTATAATGACGCTATTGATTTCCGTGGAAGACTATGCTTTCCGCGGGTAGCCGGTGAGCCTCCTCACTCATTCCCATGGTTTAACTGTCTAGCTGCAGGGCTTAGAGGCACATGTCATAAGCCAAACCGACCAAGAAGGCAAAGAACGCCTTCCAGGCCGATTCGTCTTATGCCACACGCCTCTGAGCAAAGCCCTTCCGCTTTTCTGATAGGAGTCTTCGTCTTGCACTCCAATCAACAGCTGAAACGCGCAAAAAATAAAAAGCGAAATATTGGATTGTAGCCACAATCTTTGCTAAAAATAAAGAGTAAACTATTTAAACGATCGTTTAACTCATTGAACCCATACGCATCAAGGGTTCGCCAATCTTAATCAAACGTTTGTTTAAAAAACCAAACCGAAATCCCATTACATAAGCAAATCTTTTAAACAATCGTTTAAACCGTTTTAGCCCGCCGTATCAACACTGGGCGGAGTTAATCAAACGTTTGTTTAAATTCAGAGAAAAGGAGTCACTATATATGAAGACCGTTTTACCAAAGCCATTTACATTTGAAGCCGGCCCAAGAGCCGTTTTGCTGCTGCACGGATTCACCGGCAACTCGGCAGATGTGAGGATGCTCGGCCGCTATCTTGAAAAGAAAGGATACTCTTCACACGCACCTCATTATAAAGGACATGGTGTACCGCCTGAAGAGCTGGTTCATACAGGCCCTGAAGACTGGTGGCAGGATGTCATGAACGGATATCAGCATCTGAAGGATAAAGGCTACGAAGAAATCGCCGTTGCCGGACTGTCATTGGGTGGGGTATTTTCCTTGAAATTAGGTTACACTGTACCTGTAAAGGGTATTGTACCAATGTGTGCGCCTATGTATATAAAAAGTGAAGAAGTCATGTATAAAGGGGTCGTGGAATACGCCCGCGAATTTAAGAAATTTGAAGGAAAACAGGAAGATCAAATTGAAAAGGAAATAGAAGAGTTCAAGAAGACGCCGATGAATACGTTGAAAGCTCTTCAGGAACTGATTGCCGATGTGCGCGGGAATGTCGATATGATCTATTCACCGACATTTGTCGTACAGGCAAGACATGATCACATGATTAATACCGATTCTGCCAACATTATTTATGATAACGTTGAATCGGACGAAAAGGACATAAAGTGGTACGAAGAATCGGGTCATGTCATTACACTGGATAAGGAAAAAGAGCAGCTTCATGAAGATGTGTACAATTTCCTTGAAAAATTGGATTGGACTGTTTAATGAATAGCAAGAGCAGGAGGGAATGTCATGGACGAAAATATTAAAGAGCATGTGGATAAACTCCTTTCCTACATGAGAGATGAGGCCTATAAGCCGCTGACGGTACAGGAGTTGGAGGAAGCATTCGGAATCGAGGGCTCCACCAATTTCAAGGATTTTGTAAAGGCGCTTGTCGTGATGGAAGAGAAGGGTCTTGTGGTGCGTACCCGCAGCAACCGGTATGGTCTGCCGGAAAAAATGAATCTGGTAAGAGGAAAGGTTTCCGCCCATGCGAAAGGATTCGCTTTCGTCATACCTGAGGAATCGGGCATGGATGATATCTTCATCCCTCCGAATGAAACAAATAACGCAATGCACGGGGATATCGTCCTTGTGCGTGTGTCTTCGAATTCATCGGGTTCAAGACGGGAAGGGACCATCGTCCGCATCGTCGAACGCGGTGTCGATCAGATGGTAGGCACGTTCACCCAAAGCAAACACTTCGGATTTGTCATCCCCGATGATAAGAAATTTGCAAGCGACGTTTTCATTCCAAAGTCCGCTCAAAAAGGAGCGATCGAAGGGCATAAGGTTGTCGTGAAGCTGACGGCTTATCCTGAAGGACGTAAGAGTGCAGAAGGCGAAGTAGTCGAAATCCTCGGACATAAAAATGATCCCGGCGTCGATATCCTTTCGATCATTCATAAACACGGCATCACGGTCGAGTTTCCTGAAGAAGTGATGGAACAGGCAAATAATGTACCCGATACGATCGACGAATCCGAGATTCCGAATAGAAGGGACCTGCGTGACCAGACCATCGTTACGATTGACGGAGCGGATGCAAAGGACCTTGATGATGCGGTAACGGTGACAAAGCTCGATAACGGCAACTACAAGCTCGGAGTACATATCGCCGATGTCACCTATTATGTAAAAGAAAGCTCTCCGATCGATCAGGAAGCATACGACCGAGGAACGAGTGTATACCTCGTAGACCGGGTCATCCCGATGATCCCGCACCGACTCTCAAACGGTATCTGTTCATTGAATCCGCAGGTGGACCGTCTTACGCTTTCCTGTGATATGGAAATCTCACCGGACGGGGAAGTAGTCAAACACGAAATCTTCCAGAGTGTCATCAAGACCACTGAAAGAATGACGTACTCTGATGTAAATAAAATTCTTGTCGACAAAGACGAAGAGCTCCGTAAACATTATGAGCCGCTGGTGCCGATGTTCGAGCAAATGGAAGACCTTGCCCAGATCCTGCGTACAAAACGGATGAAACGCGGCGCCATCGACTTTGATTTCAAAGAAGCAAAAGTCCTTGTCGATGATGAAGGTGAACCGACGGATGTCGTCCTGCGTGAACGTTCCGTTGCAGAAAAACTGATAGAAGAATTCATGCTCGTTGCCAACGAAACGGTGGCGGAACATTTCCACTGGATGGAAGTACCGTTCATTTACCGTATCCACGAAGATCCGAAAGAAGACAAGCTGCAGCGCTTCTTCGAGTTCATCACGAACTTCGGATTGATTGTAAAAGGCACAGCCAACTCCGTACACCCGCGCGCCCTTCAGGAAATCATTGAAGACGTACAGGGTAAATCGGAGGAAATGGTTGTCTCTACGATGATGCTCCGTTCGATGCAGCAGGCGAAATATGATCCTGAAAGCCTCGGTCACTTTGGACTGGCGACAGAGTTCTACACTCATTTCACATCGCCGATCCGCCGTTACCCTGACCTGATCGTCCACCGTCTGATCAGAACGTACCTGATTGAAGGGAAAATCGATCAAGCGACGCGCGATAAATGGGGAGCGCAGATGGGCAATATCGCGCAGCATACATCAAGCCGCGAGCGCCGTGCCGTTGACGCAGAGCGCGAAACGGATGAGCTGAAAAAAGCAGAGTACATGGAAGACAAGGTAGGGGAAGAGTACGACGGGATCATCTCTTCCGTCACGAACTTCGGTATGTTCGTCGAACTGCCTAACACGATTGAAGGTCTTGTCCATGTCAGCTACATGACAGACGATTACTACCGTTTCGACGAGCGGCACCTCGCCATGATCGGCGAGCGGACAGGCAACGTCTTCCGCATCGGTGATGAAATCACGATCCGCGTCGTCAGCGTCAACAAAGACGAACGCGCCATCGACTTCGAAATCGTCGGCATGAAAAACAACCGCAGGGAACGGCCGGCCGAATCCCGCACCTTCCGCTCAGACAGCGGAAAAGGCAAATCCCCGTCACGCAAAAAAGACGACGGAGAATGGTCAACCCGCCCGCCAAAAAACAACAAAAAGAAAAAGAAAAACAAAAAACACTACGAAAACGCCCCAAGAAGCAAGCGCAAAAAGAAAAAGTAGGCTTTTCTAGTGTGAAATGGGTATGTAAGGTTTATATGAAGATGATTTTAAATAACTCATGATCATAAGGTGTTTCCAGCAGTTGATTGGAGTGGAAGGCGAAGACTCCTGCGGGAGAAGTGACTAATGTGAGACTTGTCCAGCTCCAGGGCTTAGAGGCACAAGTCATAAGTCAAACCGGCCAAGAAGGCAAAGAACGCCTTCGTGGCCGATTCGCCTTATGCCACCAGCCTCTGAACAAAGCCCTTCCGCTTTTCTTCCCGCAGGCGCAGCCGAGGAGGCTCACGGGTCACCCGCGGAAAGCGAAGCCTTCCACGGAAATCAACTGCGATATAGAAAACCGAATAAATATATCAGTGAGCAAAGCTAATCCTTTGCTCCTTTCCTTTTCATACAAATCTTCACCAAAATATGAGATAATAAAAAGCACGACAGAAAGAGAAAAGAGGGGATCCACATGCCAAAGGGA
The DNA here is from genome assembly GCA_051294195.1 of Bacillus sp. BKU_1. GTDB lineage: Bacteria > Bacillota > Bacilli > Bacillales > Bacillaceae_B > Rossellomorea. Next base: position 2,846,352 of record CP193985.1, read on the forward strand.
GAAGGCAAACTCATTGCCCAAAACAAAAAAGCACGCCATGATTTCACAGTCGAAGAAACATACGAAGCGGGACTCGTCCTCCAGGGGACTGAAATCAAAGCCATCCGTGCCGGACGCGTGAACCTGAAGGATTCATTCGCACGCATCAGAAACGGAGAAGTCTTCGTTCATAACATGCACATCAGCCCGTATGAACAGGGGAACCGCTACAACCACGAACCGCTGAGGACACGCAAGCTCCTGCTGCACAAAAAGCAAATCAGTAAGCTGATCGGCGAAACGAAGGAAGCAGGCTACTCGCTCGTACCATTGAAGCTCTATATTAAAAATGGTGTCGCAAAACTTCTTATCGGCCTGGCCAAAGGTAAGAAGAAGTATGATAAGCGTGAAGATCTCAAACGCAAAGAAGCAAATCGTTCTATCCAGCGTGAATTGGCACAAAGACAAAAGGGAATGTACTGATTTCCGGAATCTTACAATTGCATTCTGCTGTAGATTTGTTATAATAATAGATGTCGCAAGGTAATCAAGCGGCAGCAAGAACAATTGAATAAGTGACCAGATTGAACTTATTCTTCCCGTTCTTCCCTTTATATTATGGGGACGTTACGGATTCGACAGGGATAGTTCGAGCTTGGGTCGCGAGCCGTAGGGATCGTCTACGTTAAAACGTCAAAGCCAATAATAACTGGCAAATCAAACAATAACCTAGCTTTAGCAGCGTAATAGCGCTTTAGCTGTTCCTCCCTCCATCGCCTATGTGGTAGGGTAAGGGACTCACTCTTAGTAGGCTACGCCGGATTCCACCGTCTGAGGATGAAGGAAGAGATTAATCAGACTAGCTGCATGGACGCCCGTCGATAGGCAGAAATTGCAGCGAACTCGCGAATATATCGACTACGCTCGTAGACGCCTAAGTGCCGATATTTCTGGACGTGGGTTCGATTAGTAATTAGTCGCCTTATGTGGCAACACATAAGTGAAAATTTGGCTTTATCGGTGAAACCTAAGTCACACACAGTGTGATATGGCAATGCCGAGCGGTATGTGGAGCAATCCAACAGCCGTGTATCGACTTATAGGCTGCCGTCCTGGCAGTACTAGGATGCGGGATCCTGTCTGACTTCAGATAAATCCATATTCCGCATAATACGCCAAAGGACCTCTGCTACAAAGGTTCAAGATATAGTCAGTGCCATGTCGAAAGCATGGAAGTGCACGTCCCACCGTCTCCACCAAATACATATTTGGTGGTTTTTATTTTGTGTAAATTTAAGCATAAGATTGCGATTGAACCGGTCTGATACTAGAATACTCCATTCCTCAGGGTTCACTGTGGTTAGTGAACAGGCAGTTGAGGGAAAGTGAATGTATAGGAATGGTGTGGGAATAAATAATAATAAGCTTTTGTTTCTAACAGATCGAATATAGTGAGGTCAGGGAAACAAAATAATATAAGAAAGAAGCTGTTTATGATGATTGATCAATTAGTGAAAATGCTCGAAGAACGGGAGGATGAAATGATTGCCATCCGCCGTTATTTACATGAACATCCTGAACTTTCTTTTGAAGAGAAAAAGACTGCAGCCTATATAGCTGATTTTTACAAAGGTAAAGACGTTGATGTATCACAGGAAGTTGGAAATGGACATGGTATTGTTGTAACGATTAAAGGAGGGAGACCGGGTAAAACGGTCGGGCTGCGGGCTGATTTTGATGCACTGCCAATCAAAGAAGAACTGGATATACCGTTCAAATCAAAAAATGAAGGCGTCATGCATGCCTGCGGTCATGATGCTCATACAGCTTACCTGCTTGTATTGGCTGACTGTCTGATTGAACTGAAAGAAAAGATTCAGGGAACCATAAAAATCATTCATCAACATGCAGAGGAAGTCCCGCCTGGCGGAGCAAAAAGTATCGTCCAATCGGGAATCCTGGACGATGTTGATGCGATCTTTGGTGTCCATGTTTTACCGGTTGGGCCCGCTGGAACGGTTGGGTTTCATAGTGGTTATTCCTTTAATGGACGGGCTTATTTCAAACTTGCGTTACAGGCTAGCGGCGGCCACGGTTCTTCTCCTCATAAAGCAAACGACGCGATTGTGGCGGGTGCCTATTTTGTAACAGCTGTTCAAACAATTGTCAGCCGCAGGGTGGATCCGCTTCAGACCGGGGTAGTGACAATCGGTTCATTTGACGGTAAAGGCAGTTTTAATGTTATCAAGGACAGTATTGAAATAGAAGGGGACATCCGCTATTCGGATGATCAAACAAAGGAAGTAATAGAAAAAGAACTGCATCGGATAGTGAATGGTATCGAAGCATTATTTGGTGTAAAGTGTGGCCTGGAATTTGTCCCCGACTACCCTCCGCTGTTCAATGATCCAGAGTTGACGATATTTGTCGCCGACACTTTGAAAGATGTTAACGATAAAGATATTACCTCAGTGGAAGAGTTTCCGAAAATGGCGCCATCAGACGATTTTGCGTACTACCTTGAGAAGATTCCCGGCTGTTATTTTTATATCGGCTGCACTCCAAAAGGAACAGAGGACCCTTACTTCAACCACCATCCTAAATTTGATATCGATGAGGATGCATTGCTTGTGGCTGCGAAATCGGTGGGATATGTGGTTTGCAATTACCTGAACAACTAGAAATACTCAAAAAAGCTCACGTTCAAGAGAGCTTTTTTACATAAACAAAGATCTTATATCTATTCTTCTTTTTGTTTTTGAATGGATCTGGTAGGCAAGCTCCAACTGAATCGATGTGAAATGTGCCTTAAAATGAATGTAATGATAAATAGAATATAGAATTGATAGGATTTTGACAATAAGTCCAAGCCTATTATAAAACCGGCAAAAACCGCCCATAAAAGATATACATCCTGACGCAGGACAATTGGTCTTTTTTGGGCCAGCACATCACGGATGATCCCCCCGCCAGCACCCGTAATTGCGGCTGAAAACACAACCGCAAATAGCGGTAAGTCAATCGAGTGTGCATACATGGCACCCTGAACAGAAAATGCTGATAATCCAATTGAGTCGAAAATACTCCATTTCGTCAGTAAAACAACTGAGTTATTCGGTAATAAAATCACAATACTGATGGTGATGAAAGCAACTATAAAAAGGCTGCTTTGCTGCCACAAATCAATAATAGGGATCCCGGTAAACAGGTTCCTGATCGCTCCGCCGCCAAATGCAGTGATTAAACCAAGCACATAGGCGCCGATTATATCGTATTTCACTTCCAAAGCTACGACGGCCCCGCTCATCGCAAAGGCAATGGTCCCAATTACGTTCAATACATCCCACGCCATCCAATCATCCTCCTTATCCATAATTTTGGGTATTGATGATATATTGCATATTTCAATAAAGTCTTTTTTCCTGTATAATTTTTCATACCAAATGAATTTCCAGAAAGGCTGATTTCTATGCCCATACCAACAAACCATTCAAAACCTGTCCGCCAATCTGCCAAGGAAAATGCGTTCAACCAGATCCAGGAGTGGATCATTGATGGAACTTTAAGTCCTGGCGAAAAATTGAATGATACTGAACTTGCAAATGCCTTAGGAAGCAGCAGGACACCGATACGTGAATCGCTGCAGCTTCTGGAAGTGCAGGGGTTTGTCAAAATGTACCCTGGTAAGAGTACGGAAGTCACAGAAATCGAACGTGAAGCGATCAAGGATCTGCTCCCTCCACTCGCAGCCTTGCAGTCTTTGTCCGCTGAGCTGGCAATTGGTCAGATAACAGAGGAGCAGCTGAAACAGCTCGAAGATATCAATGAACATTTCGCAAAGTTAATCCATTCAAATAATGCCTACGCTGCCTTGAAAGTGGATGAAGAGTTTCACCAGGTCATTATTGAAATAACCAAAAATACATATATCAAAAACATGGTAAAATCCTTACAGGCACATGTTCGCCGGCATTTTTTCCACAATTCCATTGTCTTAACCGAAAGGTCGATCGAAGAACATAAAGCCATTATTACCGCCATGAAAAATAATGAAAAGGATAAGGCAGCAGCCATCATGAAAGATAACTGGCTGGGTACACTGGACGATTTTCAACCATAGACAAATGAAAAGCCGGCCCCGCACATGTGGAGGCCGGCTTTTTCCTATGTTCATTAAGCATGAACCGGGGCTTTTCTTTGGAAGTGACTGATGAAACCGGTAACGATAATGACGGCAATAGCCGGCAATAGCCACCCAAGCCCTTGGTTGTACAGTGGCAATGTCTGTTCATAGAAAACGACAATTGGCTGCATCCAGCTGAAATACTCGATTCCAACTGAGTCGCAGAACGACTTGAGACCATCAAAGATACTGATTAAAAATGTAACCGCGATGGTTGAACTATACACAATCGTTGCATGATTAAACAATGGAGACAGAAATGTCAGGATGATCAGCACAATCGCCAGTGGATATAAGAACATCAGGACCGGTATAGAGTAGGAGATGATGTTTGACAATCCAAAGTTCGCAATCACGAAGGTGATGGTGGCAAAAAAGACAACAAGTTTCTGATAACTGATCTTCGGGAACAACGTATGAAAATATTCGGCATTGGCTACCGTCAATCCGATCGCTGTTGTCAGGCATGCCAATATGATGGCAATCGCAAGCATAACGGAACCAAGTGTACCGAAGTAGTGGGAGGCAGCGTTACTCAAAATCGGTCCTCCGGTTTCAAAGGTTCCATAAACCTGTGTGCTTGTTGCCCCTAGATAAGCAATGCCGACATAAATCACAGCGAGCAGCAATATGGCAATACTTCCTGCTTTGACAGTTGCTCTGAGAATATCGGTATTCGAAGTTACGCCCATTGCACGGATCGCGTTAATCACGATAATACCAAATACCAACGAGGCAAGGGCATCCATTGTATTATAACCTTCCAGAAAACCAGTGATAAATGAGCCATTCGTATAAGCTTCCTGCGGCGCTTCCATGCCTCCCATCGGATTGGCTATTGCAGCCGTGAGAAGAACGGCTAGCATGACCACCAGCCCGGGTGCCAAAAACTTGCCGACATTATCAACAAGTTTGGCTGGTTTCAGTGAGAACAAGAGAACCACAGCGAAAAATAGCAAGGTGAAAATAAAGAGTCCCATTTGCTGTGAAGACTCATTTATAAAAGGAGCTATTCCCACCTCGTACGCAACGGTACCCGTGCGGGGAGATGCGAAGAACGGCCCGATGGTCAGATAAAGCAGTGACGTGAAACCTACCGCATAAACCGGGTGTACACGGCTTGAAAGTTCCTGAAGGTTACGGCTCCCCGAGAAACTCATTGCGATGATTCCGAGCAGCGGAAGTCCCACTCCTGTAATTAAAAACCCAGTGATGGACGGCCAGAGATTGGTTCCGGCGTTTTGACCCAGCTGTGCCGGGAAGATCAGGTTTCCAGCCCCAAAAAATAATGCGAAAAGCATGACACCAATGGTTGCGTATGATGAAAAAGTCAATTTTCCGTTCATGAAGTCTTCCTCCTAATGATGGAAATGATTTAATAAGTTCGATATGCAATATATCAATGAAATCTATCATACTCTCCTAATATGCATAATGCAATATATTTCAGAAAATTTTCATATGTAAATTAATAACGATTAAAGACTTCAACCAGTGATACTTCTCAAAGATAGGAGAGGTAGCCGCAGCCGAAGCGTTTTCAGGTGACTGGTATTGATCCTTAGAAAACGTTAAGAACGTGATATATCAGTTGGGAAAAAGAGGGGCTTAAATAATAAAATTAAATGTGAGAGGCTCAGATTAACGGGAAGAAAGATAAGATAACGACAATTCAAAACTAGCAGCCTCCAGGGGAGCAGACTTAATCTCTGTCTGTTTTCTCCAGAATGACTATTCATATGGAAACTTTCTGCTTTTGTATTATTCCAGCTGGTTCCATTAGGTATCACCTCGATTTCATGGGTGCAATCGAGATTAGTATGGGAAAACAGCCTGTTTATTATGCGATAGGGGGTCCGGGGGAAGAAGTTGATCATAAGTTGTAGAATAAAAAAAGAACCAGGCAGCAATGGCCTAGTTCCTCTTCGAATGAAAATAACTCCTCGCTGTCATATAGCTCAGCAGCGCGACGGTAAGGATGGACAAAATCATGTGTAAGGAAGATGTGATAGGGCTGAGTTCTTCCGTTTTAACTACAAATCCTCCGAACGTCGCAAGTGCAGCCAGCAAAATCAGCAGTAAAGCTGATTTCTTCATCACATTGAACCTTATGGATAAGAAAAGGGCATAGCCGATATAGAAAAGAGTCAGCAATCCCAATATCCCGTGGACCAGATAGACAACGTTTGCGAGCGCGAATTCCGTGTGATTCACCTCAAAGATCTGTTCGCTGAGCCGGAAATGCTTAAAGATTGCACCGATCAGTATTTCACTCATCAGGGCGGCAAAGCCGATGATCAGTGGTTTTTTTATTTCCTTGTATTTAATGTCAAAGGTTCGATCGCTTAATCCTGCAAAAAGGAAGACCAGGGAAATCAATAGAAACAGACTGAACATCACATCGAGCGTCGTGAATCCCGTGGGTGTTCCGAGCAATACATTCATCCCGCCGATCATCGCCTGCGTAAGCAGGAGCAGCAAGGAAAGAATCGAAATGTACCTTACCTGCTTCACCGACGTTTTCTTCCAGGCAAGGATGGCGTTGATTAAGATGAACAAACCAAGCAGGGTCGTGAATAATCGGTGTGAATATTCAATCACGATATGATAGTTGGTGATGTCCGGAATGACTTTACCATTGCAGATCGGCCAATCAGTCCCGCAGGCGTCGCCGGAGTTGGTCGCCACGACCAGGTTGCCGAGAACCAAGGCAGCAATCGTCAGGAAGACCGTAAATAATGAGAATTTATTTTTCATTTCATAAAAGTCCTTTCAAATTTAAATCGCCTATATTGATATCTGTTCATATACTATCAGCTTAACCGGCTTCCTACAAAAGATAGGTATAGAGTTCACATAACGTTCATCATTTATCAAATGCAGTGACGATCATTTTTTTCCAAAATGATCCGCGCGTATTGACACAAGAAGCATATTTTTTTATCATTTAATTATAATATATGAACACATTGTCATATATAAGAATAGAATGGGAGTGTCAACATGGGAAAAGATAAGAGTAAGAAGCATGAGTCGGCCTCACAGCATCATGATGAAATAGATGATACGAAAGAAACATGTGTGGAAATCGATGAAGAAACACTGTTCATCGTGACCCAGACGTTCAAAGCTTTATCCGAACCGACACGGGTGCGGATCCTGCACTTATTGGCTCAAAAAGAGCATTCCGTAAATGAGATTGCCGAGAAGCTGTCACTGCTTCAAACCACGGTATCCCATCAGCTGCGCTTCCTGAAAAATCTGCGCCTGGTGAAATATAGACGGGAAGGCACGACATTGTATTATTCCGCTGATGATGATCATGTGATGAACATGCTCCAGCAAACCATGCACCACGCCAGACACCACTAAGTATCATGGGGGAGTTTAAGATGGACGAATATAAACTTCAGGGACTTTCGTGCGGGAATTGCGCGAGGGAAATGGAAGAAGAAATCAATAAGCTTGAAAACGGGGAAGGATCAAGGATCCTTTACAACAGCAGCAAACTGGTGCTTGCTAAGGGCGTCGATATGAAAAAGGTTGAAAAGATCCTTTCCTCGGATGGTGCTGTCATTGTCAAAGGTCAGGATGACGGTGATCCCCGCTCTCATGAACATGACCACGCTCATGTTCACACGCACGATAGCAGCACCAACATAAAGATCCTGCTGGGGATTTCCGCCATCATCTTTCTGTCAGCCATTTATGTCGACACACAATGGAATAATTTCGTTCCGGTCCTCATGTATCTTACTGCGGCCGCAACGAGCGGATACCCTACATTCATTAAAGGTGCCAAGAACTTACTAAAGCTTAAGTTCAACATCGATACACTCATGACCATTGCCCTGATCGGTGCATTTTCCATCGGCGAGTGGAAGGAAGGTACGCTCGTAGCGATCCTGTTCGGTGTCAATGAACTGCTGGAAGGCATGGGGATGGAAAAGGCAAGGAAATCGATGGAGGAACTACTGAAGGTAGCGCCTAAGGAAGCGATTCTTATAGAGGGTGACAAAGAAAGGGTCGTTCCGATCGAAACCCTTAAAACAGGAGACCTTGTCCTTGTGAAGTCCGGGCAGAAAATCCCGTCGGATGGAATTGTCGCAGCCGGGAAGAGCTCGGTCAATGAAGCGGCCATCACCGGGGAAGCCATGCCGGTTGAAAAAGAGCCGGATGAAAAGGTCTTCGGAGGGAGCATCAACAATGAAGGTGTACTGAAAGTAAAAATCACGAAGGAATATAAGGATTCGTCCCTTGCAAAAATCCTTCACTTGGTCGAAGAGGCTCAGGAAACGAAGACGCCGACCGAACAGTTCATCAACCGGTTTGCACGCTATTATACACCGCTCATCATGATCATTGCGGCTCTCGTGATGGTCGTCCCGCCGCTGTTCATGAACGGCGATTGGGGGTCATGGTTTTATCAGGGCCTTGCCGTACTGATCGTCGGTTGCCCATGTGCTTTGATCCTTTCATCTCCAATCGCGATTGTCTCGGGAATTGCCCGTAATGCCAAAAACGGCATCCTTGTAAAAGGCGGCGTGTTCCTTGAGCAGCTTGGTAAGATCGATACGATCGCTTTTGACAAAACAGGAACGCTGACAAAAGGCCATCCGTATGTGGAAAAAACAATCGTATATGATGTAGAGAATTTTTACCGGATTGCCGGTTCGATTGAAAAAACTTCGTCCCACCCGATCGCAAAAGCGGTCATGGGAAAAATCGATCAAGAAAACATCCCATACTCAGAACCGGAAGAAATCAATACGCTATCAGGCCAGGGGGTATCAGCGGTCATTGATGGCAGGGCCTACAAAGTGGGGAATGAGAAAAGCCTCGGTTTTCCTTTATCCGAACAGACGGAAAAAGATATCGGGTCGCTGAAAGAGGCCGGATATACCCTGGTGATCGTTTCAGATGAAGAAAAGGTATTAGGAGTCTTCGGCATCACCGATGAGATCCGCGAAGAAAGCAGGGGAATCATTTCCGAACTCTATTCAGCAGGCATCGACAATGCTGTCATGCTGACAGGTGATCATCAAAAGACCGCCGAAAAGGTGGCGGAACAAGTTGGCTTGACGGACTACTATGCGAATCTTCTGCCTGACGAAAAAGTTGCCAAAGTGAAGGAACTGACCGCGAAAGGAAAAATCGCGATGGTCGGGGACGGCATCAATGATGCACCGGCACTGGCCACGGCTGATCTCGGCATCGCAATGGGGAAAGGAACGGACAGCGCGATTGAAACCGCCGATATCGTCCTGATGCAGGATCACCTCGGTAAACTGCCGTCTGCCATCACGATTTCAAAACGCGTCAACAAGATCATCAAGCTGAACATTTCCCTTGCACTCGGTCTCAAATTGATTGCACTGCTGCTGACCATCCCGGGACTGTTGACACTCTGGATCGCCATCTTATCCGATATGGGTGCGACGATTTTGGTGACATTGATCAGTCTCACGATCATGATCGGGGAAAAAAGAGAGAAAGCATAGAAGTAAGAAACTGAACAACTAGCATATAAATTGAAAAAAGCTGGACCATCATTCAATAGGAGTATTTGAATGAGTCCAGCTTTTTTTAGTTTGGTTTTGTTTGAGCTTGTCTAAAGTTTGCAGTTTGTTCCAGCGTTTGATTGGAGTGCAAGACGAAGACTCCTGCGGGAAAAGCGTGTTAGGTGAGACCCCGCAGGAGCGCCTGCGACGAGGAGGCTCACCAACCGCCCGCGGAAAGCGAAGTCTTGCACGGAAATCATTAGCGTTGTTAATCCACTCTAAAATGTACGTTCTTTAGACATTGGATTTTTAGTTTTGTTTCAAAACTTCTTTTCTAGAATCAATCTATTTTGTCATTTGTTTGCCATATATTCCATAAGGAGCGAATTAAAATGAAAAAGTATATTGACGAGTAATGGAGGGTTATGTAAAATATTCATTGAGAATAATTATCATTTTCAAATACATACATAAGGGTGGAAACAAGAGATGAACATATCAAAACTGCTAAAGCCTTTTATTGCAACAACGGCATTAACTCTTGCACTTGCCGGGTGCGGCGGACAGGACAATTCTGAGGGCGGGAAAGACAACGCTTCCAAAAAAGAAGAAAAGGTAGTCAATGTATACACTGCCAGACATTATGAAGCAGACGATCAAGTATATAAAGACTTCACAGAAGAGACAGGTATCAAGGTCAACGTCGTCAAAGGTGAAGCGGAAGAACTTATCGAGCGGCTGAAACGAGAAGGGGAAAGTACGGAAGCGGATTTATTCATCACTGTCGACGGCGGTGTGCTTGCCCACGCAAAAGACAATGATATTCTTCAGGCGGTTGAATCCGATGTTGTGAACGAAAACGTCCCTGAAACGTTCCGTGATAAGGAAAACAAATGGATCGGGATGGCGACAAGGGCCCGCGTCATCGTCTATTCAAAAGACCGTGTGTCAGAAGATCAATTATCGACTTACGAAGACCTGACAAGTGACAAATGGAAAGGCAAAGTGCTTGCCCGTTCATCGACAAGCCTTTACAATCAGTCGCTGCTTGCTTCCTTCATCGAATTGAATGGTGAAAAAGAGGCTGAAAAATGGTCAGAAGGCATTGTGAAAAACTTCGCCCGCCAGCCGGACGGCGGTGACCGCGATCAGGCGAAAGCCATTGCAGCCGGTGTAGGTGATGTAGGAATCATGAATACCTACTATGTAGGCCTGATGGCTAATTCCGAAGATCCTGAGGAAAAGAAAGTAGCAGAAGGCCTGGGCGTATTCTTCCCTAACCAGGAGACGAACGGCACTCATGTCAATGTCAGCGGAATCGGTCTGACGAAGCACAGTAAGCATCCTGAAAATGCCGTGAAGCTGATTGAATATATGACAAGTAAAGATGCTCAGGAATATTTGGCTGCAAACAACTATGAATTCCCGGTGAATGCCGAAGCGAAAAAACCTGAAATCCTTGAGTCATGGGGCAAGTTCAGAATTCAGGATCTGGACTTTGATACTCTGGGGAAACATAATCAAAAAGCCATTGAAATCTTCAATAAAACAGGCTGGAAATAATCATGAGAATACAATCTGTTAAACATTTTTTTCGAAAAGATTTTAACGGATGGTGGCTGGTAAGCTTGATCGGGGCAGCAATCATATTGCTGCCCATCTTGTTTATCTTTTTTTCTATTTTCCAGGAACCGAATGAAAACTGGTATCAAATTAAAGAATATCTCTTGAAAAATTATGCCGCCAATTCGATTATCCTGGTTTTATTGACGGGGTTATTCACATCGGTCCTGGGTGTCAGCCTCGCCTGGATCATCGCCGCCTATGATTTTCCGATGAGACGCTTTTTCAACTGGGGGCTCCTTCTTCCGCTGGCGATCCCGCCCTATATTGCCGCATACACCTACCGGACGATGCTGAGTTATACGGGAGTCGTTCAGGTGACATTACGGAATCGGTTTGATTATCAGATTGATCCGGAGTGGCTCGCGATCTCCTCCCTGAGAGGAGCCGTCTTCATCTTTACGATTTTTCTATTTCCATATGTTTATATCATGTGCAGGGCATTCCTCGAAAACCAGAGTGCTTCTTTTCTTGAAAATGCAAGGCTTCTGGGGAGGAAACCCTTCTCCATATTTGTAAGGATCGTACTACCGCTGTCGAGGCCTGCGATGGTGGCCGGCGCCGTGCTCGTGGTATATGAAGTGCTGAGTGACTATGGAGTGACAAGTTACTTTGGGATTCACACAATCACGACGGCGATTTTCCAGACATGGTTCGGAATGTATGATGCAGACTCGGCCATGAGGCTCGCTGCCTGGCTGATGGTCATTGTGGTTGGGTTATTTTTCATTGAAAAATGGCTCAGGCAGGGGAGAAGATATAGTATCGGCAGTAAATCAAGGCCGCTCACACGCCAGCGGCTGAAAGGGCTGCCTGCCGCAGCTGCTTTCGCATATTGCCTCCTGATCTTCCTTCTCGGCTTCTTCATCCCCGTGGTCCAGCTCTTGGCATGGTCTAAACTTACATTTGCGAAAGTGTGGGATGATTCATTTTTCACTTTATTGAATCAGACGGTTTATGTGGCACTGATAGCGACAGTACTCATTTTGTTATTTGCAGTGATCCTCGCCAATGTTACGCGTACCCAATCCTCCGGGACGTACATCTTATCGAAACTGGCTACAGCAGGCTATTCGATCCCGGGTGCGATCATAGCGATCGGGATTCTGGCATTATTCATTGAACTTGATTCATTGCTTGCACCATTTTACTCTTATATGGGGTGGGGGACGGCGCCGCTCATTCTTAGCCTGTCCCTTTCCATGCTCGTGATCGGGTATACGATCCGGTTTATGGCAACGGGTTATAATGCGGTGGAAGTCGGGTTTGAGAAAATCGGGCCTAAATATTCGGAAGCGTCAAGAATGCTCGGTTTCGGGGTGACGAAAACCTTTTTCAAAGTCGATCTGCCTTTGATCAAAGGGGCTTTATCCAGCGGGTTCATCCTGACTTTCGTTGAAATTATAAAAGAACTGCCCCTGGCTCTCTTGCTCAGGCCGTTTAATTTTGACACCCTTGCCACGAAAACGTACCAATATGCAAAAGATGAGATGATACATGAAGCAGCCATTCCGTCCCTGATGATCATTCTGTTAAGTGTAGTATCAGTGGCTGTATTTCAAATGATTGATAGGAAGGTGAAGAAATGAACATCCTTACGATCAATAACCTGACCTTTTCATTTCCAAAGTCGAGGATTCCCGTGATAGAAGATTTTTCTTTTTCCATGAATGAAGGAGAAATAGTCGGGATCCTCGGTGAAAGCGGAAGCGGGAAAAGTACGCTCCTCCGCTTGATTTCCGGCCTGGAAATCCCGCGGGGAGGCACCATCGAAATCGCCGGCAGGCAAGTCGCCGGCAGGAAGACGTTCGTTCAGCCTGAAAACCGGGGAGTGGGCATGGTGTTTCAGGATTATGCCCTTTTCCCTCATATGTCGGTAAGGGATAACCTCCTTTTCGGATTGTCCCGGCTTCCGAGGAAAGAAAGGAATCCCCGTGTGAGGGAGATGCTCGAGCTTATTCAGATGACAGAGTTCGAGAAAAGGTATCCCCATCAGCTGAGCGGCGGACAGCAGCAGCGGATCGCGCTGGCAAGGGCTCTTGCCCCCAAGCCGGAACTATTGCTGATGGATGAGCCATTCAGCAATCTGGATGCAAGCCTGAAGGGGGCCATCAGGGATGAGCTCCGCACCATATTGAAGAAGGCAAACATGACTTGTATCATGGTGTCGCACGACAAAGAAGACGTACAGGCGATTTGTGACAGGAGCATTGTCTTTGGAGACACGTATGAAACTCAAAAAGGAGTCCCTGAAAACGAGAGGGAGCTCACATTTTTAAAATGAGAGACATCCGGAAAGTCCGCTGCAACGCGGGCTTTTTCTCGATTTTGTCCGTTATTTTCTGGCAAAAAGGTAAAACCGTTGCTTACTGCCTTGAATATTGATAGAATCTCGATGATAGCATTGAAAACGGACACAAAAGGGGTAGAGGAGACATGACGACTGCTACTAGTGGATACAGGATAGAAAAAGATTTCCTTGGGCAAAAAGAAGTGCCTGAGAATGTATATTATGGAATACAGACGCTCAGGGCGGTGGAGAACTTCCCTGTGACAGGTTATAGAATTCACACAGAAATGATTGACGCTCTTGCCGTTGTCAAGAAGGCGGCAGCGCTTGCGAATATGGAGACGACACGTCTTTATAAAGGAATCGGTGAAGCGATTGTACAGGCTTGCGATGAAATCCTGGCAGGGAACCTGCATGAGCATTTCATCGTCGATCCGATCCAGGGAGGCGCCGGTACATCCATTAATATGAATGCAAATGAGGTCATCGCCAATCGTGCCCTGGAACTGCTTTCCCACCATAAAGGGGAATACGGAAAAGTGAGCCCGAACAGTCACGTGAATATGGCACAGTCGACCAATGACGTCTTCCCGACGGTCATCCATATCTCCACATTGAAACTGTTGGATAAGCTCTTAATTACAATGGAAGAGATGCTGGCTGTCTTTAAAAAGAAAGCACAGGAGTTCGACCATGTCATCAAGATGGGCCGAACCCATCTTCAGGATGCCGTTCCGGTCCGCCTCGGCCAGGAATTCGAGGCTTACAGCCGCGTAGTCGAGCGTGATATCAAGCGTATCGGGCGTACACGCGAGCATTTGTACGAAGTGAACATGGGGGCGACGGCAGTGGGAACAGGATTGAATGCCGACCCTGAATATATCAGGAACGTCGTGAAGCATTTGGCTGACATCAGCGGGCTTCCTTTGACGGGCGCCGAGCACCTGGTCGATGCAACACAGAATACAGATGCTTATACTGAGGTTTCTTCAACCTTGAAGGTATGTATGACAAATATGTCCAAAATCGCAAACGATCTTCGTCTGATGGCTTCAGGACCGCGCGCAGGCCTGGGTGAGATATCCCTTCCTGCGAGACAGCCGGGTTCGTCGATCATGCCTGGAAAAGTGAATCCGGTCATGCCGGAGCTCATCAATCAGGTGGCATTCCAGGTGATGGGGAATGACCAGACCATTTCCCTTGCATCTGAAGCGGGGCAGCTTGAACTCAATGTGATGGAACCAGTCCTTGTATTCAACCTGCTGCAGTCCATCAGCATCATGAACAACGCGTTCAGAAGCTTCACAGACAACTGCCTGAGCGGCATCGAAGCAAATGAGACACGCATGAAGGAATATGTTGAAAACAGCGTCGGCATCATCACGGCAGTGAACCCGCACCTGGGCTACGAAGTCGTTTCAAGAATCGCAAGGGAAGCGATCCTGAAAGGGAAATCGGTACGTGAACTATGCCTTGAATATGATGTGCTTACAGAGGAAGAACTCGACCTGATTTTGAATCCTTATGAAATGACGAACCCCGGCATTGCCGGACGCGTACTGTTCGAGCGGGAATAGATGACCTTTGCCATTAATCAGGAAAAAGCTTGCAGAAAAAATCCATCGGTTGGATGATGTCTGCAAGCTCTTTTGTTTTTTCGGGTGTAACCTTTGACGTTAGACGATACTGAGGGTCAATTATTTTGAAATCGGCTGCCAGCCGACTTCTTATTTTTAACGATCCTTTCATATAAAGATTGAAAACCATACATGGAAAGAGACTTCACTAAAAAGAGCAATGACAGCTGAAGTCTTGTAAATCTGATCAAGGCTATATACCCGATTTTTTTGAACCAATTCATCATAAAGACGGTAAAAAAACCATCTACGATTAAATTGGTCACAAAGTAGGCTTTGAATTTGCCGTATGTATATTTGAATATCCATAATGAACCGATAAAAAACGGTCCGAAAATGAGAGGAATCTCAGCAAATACATTTGGTTTGATGGAAAAAGGGAACCACCACCATTTTCTTCTCGTGGCCAAGATTCCTTCGGCAAGGAGATATACGCTCATGAAAATTGTTCCGGGCATAAAGCGTTTAACGGTACGTCTGCCTAGAAATGGATAGGATAACCAGGGGAGCAGGGCCATCAGCATGATCAGCCGTTTTCTATTTTTCATTCAAAGACACCCTTTACATCATAGTAATACCATTATTTTTTCAATAAAAAAAGAAATTATGTGTCGTGGCAGGTGATTTTGTAAAAATGTCCCTCACAATGGCATCATATTTATAAAAATTGATTGGGAGGACACTTGTATAAGTGTGCTATTTTAATTTGTGAATCGTTTAGTTATATACTTTTGGAATATAAAAAAATATGCAGTTATTTTATGGAAGTATATCAGTCTCGCTAACCTCAAATATTATTGTCACAATTAGTATCAGGGTCACAGCCGAAAATCGGCATAATTCTGAATAATCAATCCATAAAACGCTCTCAATGCTATTTAAAAATAGTATTGAGAGTCATTTTTTTGCCTCGCGAGCAATTCTTTCCAACATTGTTACCGTTTTGTGAATAACTTTCGTCTAAATTTCGAAAATCAGGTTACAGTTCGGTTAAAGGGGGGTACCTTCTTAAGAGAATTTGATAATATGAGGCTACAACTGTTAAATACGAAGTAAAGGAAGGTGAACCCTTTGTTTGATAAATTCAAGCCTTACTTGATTGTACTGATCAGTCTGGTTTCATTATTTTTTATCATCATATTCAGTTCGGGAAGTGAAATGATCATTCTCGATCCGAAAGGGCCTGTCGGGGCTGTTCAGAAAGACCTGATCATGCTGTCGATTTACTACATGCTGGGCATCATGGTCGTTGTTCTATCATTCTTTACATTTATTCTATTAAGATATAGAAGCAGCCGGAAAGGTGATTACAGGCCTGAAATGCATGGAAGCACGAAGCTTGAGATCATCTGGACGCTGATTCCTGTGTTGATCGTCATCGCGTTGTCGATTCCGAACACAAAGGCTTTATATGAATTGAAAGAAGCACCTAAAGCGACTGCACATAAAGATCCGATCGTGATCCACGCGACGGCTGTCGACTGGAAATGGATTTTCAGTTATCCGGAAGAGGGGATCGAGACGGTGAACTATGTGAATGTCCCTGAAGATCATCCGATCCTGTTCAAGGTGACGGCTGCAGACTCCATGGCTTCATTCTGGGTACCGCAGCTCGGCGGCCAGATTTACGGGATGCCTGGAATGGTGAATGACTTATACTTACAGGCGGATGAGCCTGGCACATATGACGGACGCAACTCGAACTTCACAGGTGAAGGCATGACCCACCAGACGTTCGATTTCGTGGCGATGAAAGAAGGAAAGTATGAAGACTGGGTGGATGAAGTCCAGGAGAGCGAACCGAAATTGGATAAAAAGACGTATGAAAAGCTCATGCTCCCTGGCACGGTAGATAAAATGACGTTCTCCTCCACTCACTTATCCATTGTCGATCATGGCAAGAACTCTGAATATGCCTTTGCCATCCGTGAAAAGTACGGTGTCACCGATAAATCGTACGGCGCGAGTGAGGATGCTGAATCCTCCCACAGCGGACACGGGGGCCATGGCAGTGACGAAAGCCAGGAGGGTCACAAAAAAAGTGACGGCGACATGGAAGACATGCAGCACGAATCCAACGAAGGACACGAGCATTAAGAAAGGAGGACCACTCTAGATGATTGATTTTATAAAAGATAATTTAATCCTCAATGATCCGTTGATCCTTGGAGCAAATATCTCCATTGTGTTCACAGTCATCGCGATTGTTGCTACACTTACGTATTTCAAAAAGTGGAAGTGGCTCTGGAACGACTGGATCACGAGTGTTGATCATAAAAAGATAGGTATCATGTATATCCTTGCCGCATTGATCATGCTCTTCCGCGGAGGGGTCGATGCTTTATTGATGAGGGCCCAGTTGACGGTCCCTAATAACGAGTTTTTATCTTCACAGCACTATAACGAAATCTTTACGACTCATGGTACGATTATGATCCTGTTCATGGCGATGCCATTTTTACTTGGATTGATGAACGTTGTCGTACCGCTCCAGATCGGTGCGAGGGACGTTGCGTTCCCATACTTGAATAACCTTAGTTTCTGGTCATTCATGTTCGGGGCGATCCTCTTTAATATGTCATTCGTATTCGGCGGATCGCCGGATGCCGGGTGGACGAACTATGCACCGCTTGCGATCGAGGGAAGCCACGGACCGGGCATCAACTATTACCTGCTCGGACTTCAGATTTCAGGTATCGGTACATTGCTGACCGGTATCAACTTCGTCGTGACGATCATTAAAATGCGTGCGCCGGGCATGACCCTGCTTCGCATGCCGATGTTCACTTGGACGACGTTGATCACTGCATTCATCATCGTGTTTGCATTCCCGATCTTGACTGTCACACTTGCGCTGATGACATTTGACCGTTTGTTCGGTACGCATTTCTTCACGCTTGCGGACGGCGGGAACCCGATGCTTTGGTCGAACCTGTTCTGGTTATGGGGACATCCGGAAGTATATATCGTTATCCTGCCTGCTTTCGGTATCTTCTCTGAGATCATTGCGACATTTGCAAGAAAAACATTGTTTGGCTATAGATCTATGATTATCTCACTTGCTGCCATTTCCCTGCTCAGCTTCATCGTGTGGGTCCATCACTTCTTCACGATGGGCGGAAGTGCAGCATTGAATAGTGTATTTTCGATCACGACGATGGCGATCGCCATCCCGACCGGTATCAAGATATTCAACTGGCTCGGGACCCTGTATAAGGGAAGGATCGAGTTTACGACCGCGATGATGTGGTCTGTCGCGTTCATCCCGACATTCCTGATCGGTGGGGTGACTGGTGTCATGCTCGGTATGGCTGCAGCTGACTTCCAGTATCACAACAACTACTTCCTGGTTGCCCACTTCCACTACACATTGATCGCCGGTGTCGTATTTGCCTGCTTCGCGGGACTTGTTTACTGGTATCCGAAGATGTTCGGCATCAAGATGAACGAACGTATCGGGAAATGGGCTTTCTGGTTCTTCTCGATCGGATTCAATGTATGTTTCTTACCGCAATTCGTACTTGGATTTGCCGGTATGCCTAGACGTGTGTACACATACGGACCAGAAGATGGCTGGACAGCATTGAATGTCATCTCTTCAGTAGGTGCATTCGGCATGGGTGTCGGCTTCATGATCATCGTGTACAACGTATACTACAGCTACCGTTATGCAAAACGTGAGATGACGGGCGATGCCTGGGACGGCCGCACACTTGAGTGGGCGACAAGCTCAGCGATCCCTCCTCATTACAACTTTGCTCATGTACCGGAAGTGAAGAATGTCGATGCATTCCATTACATGAAACAGGAATGGAAAGAAAGAGGGAAGCCTGAAGAACCTGAATACAAACCGATTCACATGCCGAACAACGCAGGAGTGCCGTTCATCATGTCCGCTCTCTTCTTTGTTGCAGGGTTCGGACTTGTGTTCGAACTATTCTGGCTATCGATCATTGCGCTTGTCGGGATCTTTGGAACGATGGCGCACCGTTCACTTACTTCTCATAAGTATGATAAAGGCTATTATGTAAGTGTGGATGAGATAGAAAAAACTGAAAATCGGTTCAAGAGGGAGGCGTGAGTATGGCACATAGTACAAATGTAGATCCAAACACGCCACTGGAATATCAATCGGAAATAGGGAAACTGAATATCTTCGGCTTCTGGATTTTCCTCGGTGCGGAAATGGCGCTCTTCGCCACGATTTTCGCGACGTTCTTTGCCCTTGAAAGCGGGACGGTCGGCGGTCCGCTTCCAGGTGAAGTGTTTGATCTGAAGAATACAATCATCATGACGATGCTTCTGTTGATCAGTAGTTTCACTTCAGGATTATCGATAAATGAATTAAGAAGAAGAAATGTCAAGGGCATGATGGTCTGGCTGATCATCACCCTGCTCTTCGGCGCCGGGTTCCTTTACATGGAGATTTCGGAGTTCATCCATCTGATCCATGAAGGAGCAGCCATGGGAACCAATGCATACTGGTCTTCATTCTACTTGCTGACCGGAACGCACGGACTCCACGTAACCCTGGGTATCCTCTGGATCACCCTTGTCATGTTCCAGGTGAAAAAGCAGGGGCTCAACCCTGATACTGCTAAAAAATTATTTGTATCCAGCTTGTACTGGCACTTCCTTGATTTCGTATGGATCTTCGTGTTTACAAGCGTGTACTTGTTAGGGATGGTGGGATAATATGTCAAACAACACATCAAACCACAGCCGTATACCTTGGACTCAAATCATTGGATTTTTCTTGTCAGTCGGATTGACCTTCCTCGCAGTCTGGTGGGGACTTTACACGGACCTTGCCCGCGGGACCATCGTGGCCATCGTCTTTGTCCTTGCCTTCCTGCAGGCGGCAATCCAGCTGTTCATGTTCATGCACGTAACCGAAGGAGAAGGAAGATGGCAGGTCGGTAAAATGCTCTCCGCCAGCTTCATCGCCATCGTCATCGTAGCAGGATCCGTCTGGGTCATGAACAGCATGCACTAAAAGCGGGACAGGGGGACAGGTACACTGTCCCGTTGTTCGACCATATGAACATAGAAAAGGAAGCTTCTATTTTGGAGGCTTCTTTTTTTGTTTATTTAGCTAAAATATTGTTGCTTAAAATAGTATTTATGGAGCTTTATGTTAATATATTAAAAAGGATTTGTTCAATTAACGGAAGTGTACTTTTAGTAAGTGAAGATTCTGGAGGGGGCAAATATGTCTAAAGAAGTTATTTTTCTCTTAGTTATAGTATCTATGACTATGTGGGTTATGGTGTCTAGAGAGGCTGTCAAACCTTCAAAAGAAATAAACAGTTTGAAACTGATCACATTGTTGTCTGCTGGTACTTTATCCACATTGGTAATAACTATTACGCTTTTTCAAAGTCTGTCTGTATAGTTCGATTGGGTCATGGGGAGAGGGACACTGTCCCAAAAATGATTTAGTATAAGTAAAACCCGAACTAATTTGCTTCAGGTGAAGCAAATTTGCTCGGGTTTTTAATTTGTTCATTGTACATTTAGGGTTAACAACTAATTCAGCGGTTGATTGGAGTGCAAGACGAAGACTCCTGCGGGAAGAGTAGCTAATGTGAGACGTGTCTAGCTGCGGTGCTTAGAGGCACATGGCATAATTCAAATCGTCCAAGTAGGCAAAGAACGCCTTCGTGGACGATTTGAATTATGCCACCCGCCTCTGAGCAAAGCCCCTCCGCTTTTCCTTCCCGCAGGAACGGAGTGACGAGTAGGCTCACGGGCTACCCGCGGAAAGCGAAGTCTTGCACGGAAATCATTAGCGTTGTTTAGAATCCAATATGAAATGTTCGTCTTTAGACATGGAATTTTAAGTTTTGTCCCAACCGATTTTTGTGTGTTTCAATCGTTATTAAAAACGAGAGTATCGAAAGAAAGCTATTGACATTGGAAGCTTCTTACAATAACATAATGATTGATTGATCAATCAATTTTAAAAGGGAGAGATTTCACATGTCTGCATCACTTTCACTCGAAGAAAAAAAGAGAAGGAAAAGGGCGTTGATCCTCGAGGCTGCTGTGAAACTGTTCAGCGAAAACGGCTTCGCAGAGACCCCGGTCGCGGCGGTAGCGAAGGAGGCGGGCGTCAGTTTTGGCACAGTATTTACGTATTTCGACACAAAGGATGTACTGTTTCAGGCATCTGTCCTTGAGCCTCTCGAAGAGATAAAGCCTTATTTTTATGAAATAGAGGAACGTTACAGCGGCAATCCGATGGAGATGGTTAAAGAAATGATCCATTGTCAGGTGGATCTGTTTTCAAGAAGCATGGATTATCTGCGTTTGATCCAGCAGGTTCTTGCCAGACCCGACCGATATCCTGAGCTCTTCAAGGAGCTTGATGATTTCGTCAACTTGTTTATCGATAAGATATACCCGGTTATAGAAGAAGGACAGAAGATGGATCTCTTTTACAAAGATGCCCCGCCTTTGATTGCACAGTCGTATCTTTCCCTGATTAACGGGATGAGATTGACCTTCATCGATGACTATACAAACCTCGTTTGGAACGATATGAAAATCCAGGCTCTGCGGCTGTTTGGACCGGTCTCGAATGCAAGGGAGGAAATGCAATGAAACTGAGGGACATCCATCCCAACATCAAATTGAGGCTGGGCATTCAGTTCCTTGGCGGGCTTGTGTCCATGGCCGTCATCCCGTTCCTGGCCATTTATTTTTCCAAGAAAATCGGGGCCGCCGAAACCGGGATCATCCTCATCTTGACCGTCATCAGCGGTGTGATCGGGGGATTCATCGGGGGACATGTGTCCGATAAAATCGGGCGCCGGAGCATCATGATCTATTCGGAAATCGGCGTACTCGTCACGTATCTCTTGATCGCTTTCTGCAATTCCCCATGGTATGATCTGCCGTATGTATCCGCGGTGTTTTTCGTCTTCAATATGTTTGCAGGCGGGATGCTGCAGCCGGCTGCACAGGCGATGATCATTGATGTGACGGATACCGAATCCAGGAAACTCGTATTCACGATCAGCTACTGGCTCGGGAACCTTGCGACGGCACTCGGAGGCATCATGGGTGCCTTCCTGTTCAAGAGCTATTTATTCGAACTCTTCATCGGGATATCGGCCATCTCGCTTTTATCCGTCGTCATCACCTTTTTCTTCATCTCAGAAACCTACACACCTGCTCCCGTTCAGCCTTCAACAGGCCAAAGAAAATCTTCACCTTTCGATTTTTTCAGAAGCTATTCAGCTGTATTGAAAGACAGATTGTTCATGTTTTACATCATGGGTGCCGTGTTCATTTTCACCCTTGAACAGTCATTGACCAACTATATCGGAATCCGCCTTGAAAGGGAAATCCCAGAACAGGGCGCTTCCCTGTTCGGCCTTGACTTCACGATCGACGGCACCAAGGTACTAGGATTCCTTAAAACCGAAAATACCCTGCTGGTCGTCCTGTTATCGGCGGTTGTTTTATTCCTATTTAAAAAATGGAAAGACAAGTGGAATCTCGTGACGGGTATGTTCATCTTTTCCGTCAGTTTCAGTGCACTTGCCTTCATCAGCAATATATGGATCCTCTTCATCCTCATCTTCGTGGGCACGATCGGCGAGCTCATGTATGTACCGGTAAAACAGGCCATGATCGGTGAACTTGCGCCGGCCCATGCACGCAGTACGTACATGGCATTTTACAGCCTGACGTTTTACGGGGCGATGATCATCGCGTCTCTCCTGATCATTGTCGGCGAATGGATCAGCCCGATGATGATGGGCGGCATACTTCTCATATTCGGCCTTACGGGGACTGCCCTTTACTATCTGATCACCAGGTCGCTTGAAGGAGGGGAAGCGGTCACCGAGGAGATGAAATCGTCCGTTCCTTCTTGACCTGAAAAAAGGACACGGAGTTTTTATCCGTGTCCTTAAGACGCAATCGATTCAAATTGGACACTCGTTTATCAGCAAGTCCTAAATGTGTTGTATCGATTTAAACTGGGACAATGAACCTGTCCCCCTGTCCCGGTATCAGTGGGGCATATTCCCCGTCTGCCGGGGTACGGTTGTATAGCTCTGCAGCATCTGGGCCATATCCTGGTCGTTCAGCTGCGGCACCTGGTAGTAGCCGTGTTTGTTCTGATAAAGGAAAATCTCGTAGCTCATTTCAATGAAGTTCGGCACGCTGTCTGCAACGACGCGGCGCAGGACCGGGTTGGTCATCTCAAGGGCCGTCATTGCAAGCAGGGTCGCAAGCGATTTGGTCTGTCCAAGCATATAGGCGGACAGTCCTTTATCGGACAGCTCACTCACCGACTGGTTCGGTTTCTTCGGCTGCCCCGGCTTGATGCCGTAAACCGTATCATTGGTTTGGGTCATTTTATACTGCTGGGTGGGAACCTGAGGATCGCCACCCGTTGAAAAGCTGCCGACGATCGTGTTGTACATCGTCGTTACGAAAGCGGATTGGCGTTTGACAATCTCTTTCAGCTCCGGATCCTGGATATGCTGATCATACATTTGATACTGATCGAGCATGCTGATGATCCCTGCAATCACCTCGTGGGCATCGAATAGTTCATGGCCGCCGTGGTTTTTATTCGGCTGGTTCATGGTTTGATTATTCATTCCCTGCCGGGGAGTCGGATTCATATTAGTCTGGTTTGGCTGATTTTGTTGATTGAACATGATGTTTCCCTCCTGAATCGTCGTTTACATCCCCTTTAGATTTCCCGCGGTGACAGTTATTCATGTAAGATTTTTATAAAAAACAGACAGGCGCCTACTACAAGGCGGCCCGTCCGAATATACTAGGAAGAAGTTTTGTCAGGGGTGGTTTCAGAGATGAACGTATTTATAAGTTATATTGTACTGGGGTTATCGCTGTCCGCACCGATGGGACCAATCAATGCCCTTCAATTGGACAAGGGGATCCGCCTTGGATTCTGGCATGCATGGCTGGTGGGGGTCGGCGGGATGGCAGCGGATGCAGTTTTCATGCTTCTCATTTATTTCGGGCTTGCACAGTTCGTGGACACGCCTGTTGTTCAACTGTTTTTATGGCTGTTCGGATTCTTTGTACTCGTCTATACAGGGATTGAAAGTGTCGTAAAAGCGGGCGCCCCAGCCCGGGATACTCATCAAAGCGGGGGAGAGACGAAAGCGAAGTCGTTCCGGACAGGATTTTTCATGGCCATTTCCAATCCTCTGAGCATCCTGTTCTGGCTCGGAATTTACGGGTCGATTCTGGCAGAGACCACCAAGAGTTATCATGGCGGCCAGATCCTGATTAACAGCATGGGGATCTTCTTCGGCATCACCCTCTGGGATATAGCGATGGCATCAGTCGCAGCAGGAACCCGGAAATGGTTCAGCGGGCGTATCATCAGGTGGATCTCGATCATTTCGGGACTCGTCCTCATCGGGTTCGGACTTTATTTCGGTGTGAAGGCCGCGGGTATTTTGCTGTCATAGACAGACACCCGGCCGGGCGCCTTCTAATAGGATAGTGTGTAGTCCGATAGGAGGTATTCGCCCATGTTACGTTCTAAAAGCTGGATTGACCATCATTTCAATGACATGCCCTCTTGGGAGCAGTCAGCCTATACCCGGTTTGCACAAATGATGCGCGGTGAACAGCATCCATATCCCTGCGTCCCGGGGATACAGGGTTTTCAAAAAGATATGCTCCGCTTTGGATTTGCCGCTGATCCGAGGACGGACCGATCAATTGGACAGCTCGCTTCCCTGCTGAAGGAGTACGGTGAAATCTCCCGTGATACCGGGAATTATGCTTCACTGGTCGTCTTCTTTCAATCAGAAGAGCTGCGATCTGCAGACATCGATGATTATCAGGACCTGTTCTGGTCCGTATTGAATAAACTTCATGAACGGGATGAAACCCCTTGGCCGGAAGGGATCGCGGAAGACCCCCATCATCACAGCTGGGAGTTTTGTTTTGACGGGGAGCCGTACTTCGCTTTCTGCGCAACCCCTGCGCACATTAGCAGGAAAAGCCGTCATTTTCCTTATTTTATGATCGCCTTTCAGCCGCGCTGGGTATTTGACGAGATCAACTCTTCCACCGCATTCGGCAAGAAACTGAAAAAAGTCATCCGGAAGCGCCTGGTCGAATACGATGGAATCGATGTTCATCCTAGTCTGAAATGGTACGGCCAGGAGGATAACCACGAGTGGCAGCAGTATTTCCTCCGTGACGACGATTCGTCCCTGTCCAAGTGTCCGTTTATGAATAGCCAGAAGAGGATCAAGAGTTGAGGCGCGGTGCTTTGGCTCTTTTTTTGTGCTTGGTTCATTGTTGGTTTGTACGGAGTGGGGTATTTACCTCGTAATAATCAAGCGGGTTTGTCGAATAATCTTTAATTCGCACATATATCGCGGATTTCGCACATAAAATGAAAATTCCGCACATATACCGCGTATTTCGCACATAAATCAGTATTTCCGCTCATAATCCAGCGCGATACCCTCTTAAAAGAAAGACTCCGCTCAAAACCCAGTCCGGATATACCCTCACAAAAGGACCACACTTAAGACTCAGGCCGAATACTTCCTCAAAAAAATCCCGCATATAACCCAGCCTGTATCCACCATCAAGTGCACGATCTCACAGCACCCGGAATGTTTTCCAGCCAGAAAGGAAAAAGTAAAAAAGGATTAAGAGAAGGAGGACGTAGGATGCTTAAGATTCAACCGAACTGCTGGAGCGAGCATGATGAACTGAAGACGGTAGTGGTTTGTTCCCCGACTATACTGGACGTCCCCGATCAGCGCACTGCCGATTATGTCGGCTGGGAAAAACCCGTTCACCATGAAAAGGCGAAGGAAAACCATGAGAATATGATAAAAGCGATGGAAGATCACGGAGTAGAGGTCATCGACTACTCCCATTACTTAAAAGGCGGACATGCCGAATTGAATCCACACCTCCTCAACAGGGTGTTTGTGCGGGACCTTGCCTGCGTCTGCGGGAACACGGTGATACCGGGGGATGCAGGAGCATCTATGCGTGCACCGGAATATATTCACGCGCACGGACTATTTAAGGAATGGTTTGATGAAGAAGTCTTCGATATCAAATCCAATAACGGGATGAAAGCACTTGAAAACGGGGACGTGTTCGTGCTTGATAAAGACACTGTATTCATCAACACCGGCCTCAGGACAAGCATTGAAAGCCTTGAAGCCATCCAAAAGAGGATTTTTGCCGCGGGATTTACAGAGATCGGCATCATCGATCTGCCGAGGACAGGGGAGACGATGCATCTCGACATGAACTGCAATGTGGCAGGCCCTGACCTCCTTGTCGCGAAAAGCTATATGCGATTATTCCCTGTACAGGTCCTCACTGAAAAAGGCTCCTCATTCACAATGACAAAGGACTTCCTTCAGCGCCATGGGTTTGAAGTCCTGTGGACGGATAAAGTGAAGCACACCGTCGCGGATATCAACTTCCTGAACCTGAATCCGGAAACGCTTCTCGTCAGTACGAAAATCAATAAAAGCATCCTTCAGGAACATCCTAAATTGAAAAATAAAAGGATCATCGAAGTCGATGTGAATGAACTGGAAAAAGGCGGCGGCGGCATCCGCTGCATGACGCTTCCGGTTGAACGCAGGTAAGAAAATAGGATTCGATCGGAGGCGGGTTGAACGCTGAACGCCCGCTGAAGACGAAAAAATGGACTTGCTCTATAAAGGGCAGGTCCATTTCCTTCATTTATCCATAAAATCATACGAAGTCCAGCAGCGGTTCATCGTGATGCCTTTTTGTTCCGCATATTCGTCTCCCCATTGGCACATTTCAAATAAGGTTGTCTGCAGTTTCTTTCCCATTTCGGTTGTGGAATATTCCACCCGTGGCGGGACCTCTTGATAGACCCTTCTTGACACAAGTCCGTGTTCCTCCAGTTCCCTGAGCTGCTGGGTCAGCATCTTTTGGGTGATATTCGGTAATGAACGCTTCAGTTCATTGAATCTTTTCTCCCCTTCATTCAAATTCCAGAGGATCAACACTTTCCATTTTCCGCCGATCACATCGATCACAAGGTCGATGGCGCACTGATATTCGCTGTTCAGTTCCTTCATGTATGAAACCGCTCCTTTCTGTAATAAAATCGTCTTTTATTTTTTTGGCTCTGTTAAACGCCGCTGTTGTTTTCTGTGCAAGACTTCGCTTTCCGCGGGCTACCCGTAAGCCTGCTCGGCTTTGCCTGCAGGTTCTCACAATGGCCGCTTCTCCAGCAGAGTCTTCGCCCTGCACTCCAATCAACAGCTGGGACTGCCTTAAAATCATTGAACTTTTAAAAAACGACCTAATCATCCCCCTGGGTTCCCAAACGGTAACTAGGATACAAAATAGTGCCTACTTGTTATCTCATTCAACAGTATATATTATATACCATATAATAATTAAAAAATGTTCAGGAGTGAAGATAAATGAAAGCATTGCTTCTTAAAGATAAAGGGTTATGGAAATATATGGAAGTGGAAGAAACGGAAAAACCGGCACCGGGTAATGGTGAATTATTGGTCGAGGTACATGCTGTCGGCTTGAACCCGGTCGATTATAAGACGGCCACAAATGGAATGCCAAGCTGGACATACCCTCATATTCTGGGTCTTGATGTTGCCGGTCTAGTCGCAGAAGTCGGAGATGGCGTAACCGGTTGGAAAAGAGGCGACCGCCTCGTCTATCATGGTGATTTTTCGAAAAAAGGCGGCTATGCAGAATTTGCGTTGATCACCGCGCATACAGCATCAAAATTACCTGACAGCATTTCTTTTGAAGATGCAGCAGCACTTCCGACTGCCGGCTATACAGCATATCAGGCACTTCACCGCAAATTGCCGTTGGATCAAATCGACACCATCCTTATCCACGGCGGTGCCGGAGGGGTGGGAGGATTCGGTGTCCAGCTTGCAAAGCTTGCTGGCAAAACCGTTATCTCAACCGCATCCTCCCACAATCATGAATATGTGGAATCCCTCGGTGCCGACTATGTCATCGATTATCGGGAAGAGAACGTGAAGGAAAGAGTGATGGAAATCACCAATGGACGCGGAGTGGATGCAGTCATCGACGCGGTAAGCAGGCAAAGTGCAACGGAAGCACTGGATATGCTTGCCTACATGGGACATATCGTTTACATTGCAGGAGCACCGGACTTTACTGTGGTGAAACCCTTTACTAAAGTGGTATCCTACCACGAGATCGCGCTGGCGGCTGCCCATCAATCGGACGATATTCAGGCTCAAAAGGACTTTGCCGTGATAGGAAATGACATGCTTTCTCTTCTTTCAGAAGGAAAACTGGACCCCATGCTGAAAAAGGTCATCTCACTGGAGGAAGTTCCAGGTGCGCTCAACCGTTTGTCCGAACGCCATGTAAAAGGGAAGATCGTCGCGAAACTGAAATAAATTGATAGACAAAAGGTGCTCATCCATGAAGGAGGGGCACCTTTTGTCTATTGCTTTATTGAAAAATAGAGCTTGGATATGTCATCGTCTGCAAGGATCTTCGGCACCGGATAAAACGGATTCGCTTCCGTCAGTGCCCGCTTGACCATCAGCGGGATATCGCTTTCGGAGATGCCCTCCACCTTGTCAGGGATTTTCATATCTGTGTTGAGCTTCTTGATCGCGGCAATAAAGGCCGCAGCTTTTACACCGGCCGGATCCGATGGCGAACCGATCCCTGCTGCATCGGCCAATTCCGCGAGCGGCTGATGAACCGACTCCCCGTAATACTCCAGTACATAAGGGAGTATTACGGCATTCGCGAGCCCGTGCGGAACCGAATAGAATCCTCCGAGGGTATGAGCGATGGCATGGACGTATCCCACGTATGCGCGGGTAAATGCAACTCCCGCTAGATACGATGCTTTCTGCATATTGGTACGGGCTGCGATGTTTTCCCCGTTGAAATAGGCTTCGTAAAGATTGCTGAATATCAGCTTCACGGCCTGTTTGCTGCACTCCATTGTCTCCCGTGTCCTGCTCCTGCCGATATAGGCCTCGACTGCATGCGTCAATGCATCCATTCCGGTCGTCGATGTGATGTGAGGCGGAAGTTTTACCGTTAGCAGGGGATCGAGGACCGCGATCTGCGGAATCAGCGACAAGTCGTTGATTGCATATTTTTCATGGGTATCCGGGTTTGAAATCACTGCGGCGATGGTCGCTTCGCTGCCTGTTCCAGCAGTCGTCGGGACGGCTGCGAGGAAAGGGAGCTTCCTTCTCACTTTCAGCTGTCCCTTCATCTCCGGTATGGTCCTGTCCGGCCTCGCCACCCTCGCCCCTACAGCTTTGGCACAGTCGATCGGCGATCCCCCGCCGAACGCAATGATTCCATCACACTTATTCTCATGGTACATTTTCAAGGCGTTTTCGATGTTCGCGATGGTGGGATTCGGGACAGTTTTATCATAGACAATGTATTGAATATCTTTATTTCTCAAACCTTCTAGGAGGCCGTCCATCAATCCGAGTGAAGAAATACCTTCATCTGTAACAACGAGTACGCTCGAAATCCCGCTTTCTTTTAAAATACCAGGCAAATCGATCAGGCTGTTTTCTCCTTCAATCAGACGGGGTTTCCGCCACGGCAGGAAATATAAAGCGCCCCGGTATGCGGTTTGGTAGGCCCTGCAATACAGTTTGTACATGACAATCCTTCTTTCTTTTTTAAAAATAACGTATGACGGAAAGGCCGGTCTGAGGATGTCTCTGTTAATATGTATGTTCGTTTCACCGTTTTATAAGCTATTTACAAATTTTTCTACTCCTTATCTATGATTCTATCAAGCAATCTTAAGGGTGACCAGCGAAACTTTGTATTATCCTGAATGGTTGTTATAATGGTATTTCATTGCTAAACGAAAAAGGAGATGAAACCTTTGAAATATATACGCTCCCAAATGAAGCGATTGATGAAGGATGAAAAAGCACTGCAGGACCGCCTTAAGAAATTGATGGAAGAGCAGGGATTGGAGAGAAGTTTTGCCATGAAGGCCCTGTATCACTCAGAAGTGGCGGACGGCGGAAAGTATCAGGCTAAGTACCAGGCCCTGGACGAACAGGGGAAGTAAATCAGCATTACAAGACCTGTATAGAGCGGTTCTATGCAGGTCTTTTTATTGTGGTTAAGGGGTTAAGTGCAGAATCATCCGGGTAAACAAGCTGAAAACGTGAAAAGGATGATACGATGCCCTTCGATTATTCACTGGACTTCGACACCACCGATTTCCGGGAACATCCAGAGCTGTACCGGGTCGGAAGGGGGGAGCAGGGCGTCCTGCTCGTTGAACCTTATAAAAGTGAAATCCTCCCTCATTGGCGCTTCAAGACACCCGATATCGCGAAGGAATCCTCGGAGAAAATTTATGAGATGTTCCTCAATTACAAAAAGAAGGACGATTTCGTCGGAATGGACATGGCCCGGAAATTCCTGCAGATGGGCTACACCAGATCCCGCCGGTACGCCAACTACAAAGGCGGCAGGAAGTATGATGAAGACGGCGATGTGAAAGAAAGGCAGATCGATTCGGAAAAAGCAGAATCGGCCGCCATCTTTGAAGAGAAATGGAAGCTTGCAAGGGAAGATGAAGACTATCTTTCCAGCAAAAAGGAACACCAGAAGCAATACGGATGAAAAAAGGCCCGTCCCTGACTGCGTGAGAACAGCGGGGGACGGGCCTTTACTGTTACCTTCTTCTCCGGCTGTCAATGAGATGCATGACACCTTTAAAGATCAGTACGATAGAGAATAATAAAACTGCAAGAACCCCGATCACATCGACAATCGGATTGATCGGCGCAAGGAAGCCGGTAAGCGGAACCCTCAAGAGGGCAAAGCCTGACAGAATGCCGAACAGGTATAACCAGATTGGACTATCCATGTTGAATTCACTCCTTTCTACTGTTTAATTTATTCGGGATTTGTAAAAGCGTTTTCAAAATGATGAAATCGCCCGGTGGGGTATGAAAAATAGTGAGGGTGTGGAGATGATTAGGTGAGTAGTCTTTTTGAGTGTGATTTTTTGTAATAATTTGGTAAGTGACGGAATTAATCTTGAAATTAAAAGATTATTGGGCAGAATTCGAAGATTAAGTTGCAAAATTCAAAGATTCCAACCCGGAATTCGAAGATTCCCAGCCATTTTCGAAAGATTCCACACCAGGCGCCGCCCGACACCCTTAAAAAAACAGGTAATTCCCCACTAAAACTCCGACCCATCCCCCGCATTCCCAAATGAAGCGGGAAATTGATCAAGAAAACCAATCAAAATGACCGATTCCAATAAGAAAATGAGACACTTCTCCCTACTGCCGTGCCATCCCCCTCGAGACAGGCCATAAAATTTGTCTCTCTAAAAAACCAAGACTATTAACCTGTAAAAATCTGAGTCTTTATTCTCATTTTCTTTTTCCCTCCTCCCCTGAACCGGGCAGGTCATGTTTTAATAGAAAAGGTGTTTATTTACATTTATTAGCAGGGTATGAGTAGATGGAATGGAAATGAGGAGGAAACCCATGAAAAAATTGATGATTATGATTGCAGTGATGTTTCTTGCCGGATGCGGGGCTGGGGAAACCGGAAAGAAAGAGGAAACCAGCAGCAAAGCCGCGGCTGAAAAAACGGAGAAGAAAGAAGAAGGCTATCAGGAAAAGAAAGTGGAGTATGTTGAGTTGGATTCGGCGGCCGACCGGGAGTTGACCGGCACAGAGAAGGAACTGTTAAGAAAGCCGGGGAAATTCAGCGGTGACAAGTATGATGAGAAAAAAGTGCAGGAAGAGCTTGATAAACTGCCCAAAGATTTAACGGCTGAGCAATATTTACAAGAGATGATCTATTTACTCGGAGAAGACTACCATGAGGGTATGGATACATTCTTTACGTTTGATTCTAGCGTGGATGTAAATATAGACAGGCCGGATGGAGAAATTGACAACCCGAAACTGAAAAAGACCCATGTAGCGATCTTAATGGACTCAAGCGGAAGCATGAATGGGAAAGTCGGCGGGAAAATAAAGATGCAGGCTGCAAAAGAAGCGGTGGTGGATTTTGCCAAGCTGGTTCCGGAGCAATCGACCGTCTCACTTGGTGTCTACGGCCATAAGGGAACCGGAGATGATGCTGATAAAAAGCTCTCATGCAGCAGCACGGAAACCGTGTATAACGGACCTTACGATGATGCAAAGTTCCAAGATGCGTTAAATACCTTTAAACCTGCCGGCTGGACCCCGATCGCGAATGCCTTGAATTCGGTTGAAAAAGATATACCTGCCGATGCTCAGGAGGTCGTGGTATATGTTGTGAGCGACGGAATTGAAACATGCGATGGAGACCCGGTTGCCGCCGCCAAGAAACTGAGCGGGTCGAATGACAAGGTGAAGACCGTCGTCAACATCATCGGATTCGATGTAGACAACGAGGGGCAGGCTTTACTGAAAGACGTGGCTGATGCCGGAAACGGAGAATTCAAATACGTCGATTCGGAACGGGAACTCAAAGATTATATGAGGAAACAGTACGAGGAACTCCAGAAAGAGTGGTACGAATGGAAGAAAGCCGGTAAAGAACAGGCTTATGCCCAAAAAGAAGAAAAGAAGAAATTAGCCTATGAAACGAAAGAAGATATGAAAGAGAAGGTGACAAGGGAAAAAGACAGATTAAAAGAGGCACAGGCATACCTGGATGAGAAGTATGATGATTATGACCACCCAATCAATGACACCTTTTCCCTCATTATCGATCGAAACAATGAGATGTGGAAGTATGTCGTTGATAGAGGTAACGAACTTTGGAGTGAATCGGTGAAAAACGGCAATGAAGTATGGGACAATTATGTGGAAGAAGGTAACGATAAAATAAATGAAACGATTGATAAGAAGAATGATTATTGATTGTTAAGAATATGCAGGTCACCTTCCCCGTCCTTTACTGCTTGTAGGCAGTGAGGGGCGGGATTTTTCGAATCCTGCCTTAATCCGGCAAAATATAGCTTGTATAGTGCTTGTTAATTGTTATATTATGGTAATTGACGGAATGAATCGTGAAATTAAAAGATTATTGGGCAGTATTCGAAGATTAGTGTACGAGATTCGAAGATTCCAAACCGAATTTCGAAGATTTCCACCCATTTTCGAAAGATTCCACATCCAGCCCCGTCCCTCACCAAAATAATTCCTCCAATTTCCGGCTGATCCCCCGTCCAAAAACCTCATTACCCAAAGGAGTGGTCAATTGATCAAGAAAAACCCCAGCCCCACAATCAAAATCCTCAAATTATACGCCCTGTTAAGAAGAATCCTCCCCAAACACCCTTTACGACATGAAATCGAAGCAGAATTAAGGAAGCTTGAAGCGGGATATAAAGGGGAACTGTCCCTCCACTACCATTTAAGCTTTCTGCCTGAAAAAGATTACCTGATAATATTCAATCTGCGCCTTGCTTATAAAACATTTTTCTTTCAAATCGACACGCTCGTCCTCCATACGAACTTCATCCTCATCGCGGAAGTGAAAAACATAGCAGGGGAAATCTATATCGACACAGACTTTAATCAAATGATCCGGACGAGGCAAGAAACAACGGAAGTATTCCCCGATCCCATCCTCCAGGCGTTCAAACAGAAGGAGAGACTGGAGGACTGGCTGATCACAAAAAATCACCCCGCAATCCCGATTGAATACCGGGTCGTTTTCACCAACTCCCAATCGCAAATTAAAAATACCTCTCAAAATCAACTCGTAATGGACAAGTTGATCCGCAGCGACAGGCTGGTCTATGAAATTAAAAAAATGACAGCAAAATATCCCAAGCACGTGGTGACACCAAAAGAACTGACCCGGATCGCGAACCGGCTCATCAAATCCCACGAGTCCCCGGACCCGGACGTCCTCGCACAATTTCAAATTTCAACCAGAGATATCCGCCCAGGCGTTCACTGCACACAATGCCAATCTCTATCAATGGAGAGAGTCCACGGAACCTGGTGGTGTCCCGCTTGCCGGATCAAAAATAAGGACGCACACTTAGAAACCCTGAAGGACTATGCACTTCTCGTGGATACAACCATCTCCAATAAAGAAATGAGACGCTTCACCAATCTTAATTCCCTTTCAACGGCGGCCAGGATGCTGTCTCTAATGGATCTTCCCTCTAACGGAACCACCAAGAATCGACGTTATTCCCTCGACCCCTTAATTCAGGATCTGCTTTAAACTTTTCACCCAATTCCACAATTCTGCACCCTCTAACGTACAAAAAACCCGTCCCCGCCGCATCAAAGCGGCTAAGGACGGGCCTTTCAAAACCATTCAATTATTCTACCACAGCATCCCGCTGTCTCTTTTTACCTCTAAATCGGTCAAATACCAGATAAAGCGCCGGTACGATCAAGAGCGTCAGGATCACCGAGAAGGCGATTCCCGAAATGATCGTGACCGCGAGCGGTGTGAATAGGGCGTCTCCGCTTACGGCAACCGGGATCAGGGCGACGATGGATGTGATGGCGGTCAGTACGATCGGACGGAGTCTTGCACGTCCGGCTTCGACCACGGCTTCCTTCACATTCATGCCGTCACCGAGCCTCTGTTCGATGAACTCGATGAGGACAATCGAATTCCGGACGACGATCCCGGTCAGCGACACCATTCCCATCACGGCAAGGAAAGAGATCGGTGTCTGGGTGACGAACAATCCAAGGATGGCTCCGGCGATTGCCAGATAAACGGCAACCAGTACCAGGAACGGCATCGACAATGAATTGAATTGCAGGGCGATCAGCAGGTAGACAAGGAAGATCACAATCGTGAACAGGATGATGATTTCCGAGAAGAAGCTGTCCTGCGCTTCGTTTTCACCGCCAAGAGTCATACTGTATTCAGGGTCCAGGTCTTTCTTTGCGTCATCCACGATGTCCTGGACTTTTTGTTCATATCCCTCTTCATTCTCCGGGAAGGCGCGTATCGTAATGGCGCGTTCTCCGTCGACATGAGGGATCTGCTGGATCTCTTCTTTCTTTTCAACATTCACCAGTTCATCAAGGCCTACCAATTTCGGCGGTCCGGCAGGGTTCTGCCCTCCTGAAGCAGGTAATTCAAGGGAAGAAAGGTCGATTTCCCCGTCATTTCCGCCGAGTACAAGGTTCATATCGCGCTTCGTGACGCCATTGTCAAAGGCTTTGAGTGGGATCCCCTCTGTCGCGAGGCGGATTTGCTGACTGATCTGGTTTACAGTGATCCCGTTTTCCTCGAGTGCATCTCGGTCAGGAACATATTCCTGGACCGGTGAGAGTTCCCCGACATTATCCACGACAAGATTCGTTTCAAGGTTTCCAATTTCATCCTTGAGTGAATCCCTCAGTTCAAGAAGCTTCTCCATTTCAGGTCCGGATACGGTCACGGTCACAGGTGCACCGGCCGGAGGTCCCTGCTGGATGGTTTCCATGAATAGGACGGCATCCGGGAACTCAGTGCGGAGCTTTTCAGTCCAATCATCGATCAGTCCCTGGGCTGTCTGGTTTTCACGGTCGACGCGGGCAACGATCTGCCCCGTATTGTCCCCTGAGTTCTCAAGGGAGCTGTTGAATAGATTCGGCAGCCCCGTTCCGGCGAATACGCTTGTTTCGTAGACACCCTCATCCGATTTCAGTCTGTCTTCCATTTCTGCAAGCGTATCGGATGTTTCTTCAAGTGTCGTGCCAATCGGTAGGGTGACATCGATCGTCACTTCTTCACGGTCGGCGGACGGGAAGAATTCAAACGGCGTAAAGGCGATCAGGCCGAATATGGCTGTCGTGAACACCAGTCCGAGGACGGCGGTCAGCAAAGGCTTCTTAGAAAATCTTCTCAGGATACCGTCTGCATACCAGTCCGCCAGCTTATCAAGCGGCTTACCGAGCAGTCCGGGTGAGTCAGAAATCTTTTTCTTGGTTTTACTGTAAAGCATGTAGCGCAGCACCGGTACGAAGACCAATGCGGCCAAAGTCGATGCCAGGATGGTTGTGATCAAGACGGTCGGAAGCGCCCTGATGAACGCGCCGTTCCCTCCTGATAAAAAGACGAGCGGCAGGAATGTGAACACGATGGCGAGGGAGGAGGTAACGATAGAGACCCACATTTCCTTCACGCCGTTCACAGCACCTGTCAGCGCAGAATCGCCGAGTTTGTAGCGGCGCTGGATATTATCATTCATCACGATCGAGTCATCTACAAGGATACCGAGTGCGATGATGGCCCCGATCACTGATATTTGATTCAGGTCCACCCCTGCATACGGAAGAGGGATCAACCCTGCGAGCACCGAAATCGGAATCGCCAGCGCGACAACGAAGACTCCGGATCCCGTCAGCCCCACTGCGGTTGTGACGATGACTGCAAGGACGGATATTGCAAGCGAAGTGAACAATCCTTTGAAAATATCCGTGACAAGGCTTGCCTGCGAGTAATAAGGAACGAGTTCAACATCCCCCGGAAGATTATCCGAAAGTTCTTCGACCTTGCTGCTCACCCGCTCATCGACGGATGGGATATCTTCACCTTGTTGTACAAAAGCAGTGAACGATACGGCAGGTTTTCCTTTGAACGTAATGATATCCTCAGGCTCTTTTGGTGAAATCTTCACATCTGCGATATCCCCGAGGAGGATGGATTCACCGGCCGGGCTCTTTCCGACGAAGACTTTTTCCATCTCGTCTAAGGTCGAATAATGATCGACCGTCAACTGGACGACTTCATCATTGATTTCTTCTTTCCCCAGTGGTGTAGGATAGTACTCATCATTGATGGCGGTCATGACATCGGACACGTTAAGACCGGATTTCTTTAAATCCCCGAGCTTCAATTCAATGAGGATCTGTTCCTCGGGCAGTCCCTTGACGGCCACCCCTGAAACCCCGGATAATTCCTCGACCTCCGTTTTCCATCGGTCGATCTCTTCCTTGGTGTCCTGAAGGCTTTCACGGTTGTCGCTCGTGAGCTGATAGGAAACGATCGGCATCTTCACTGTGGATTCATTGATCTCCGGATCGAATACTTCTTCAGGAAACGATGAGGAGGCATCAGAAACGGCCTGCCGCACATCGCTGAACACTTCTTTTTTGTCTTTGCCATCTTCGACCTCTACAATGATAGTAGAGAAACCGGCAGCAGAAGACGAATTGAGTTCCTTGATCCCGTCGATCGACTGAAGCGAATTTTCAATCGGATTCGTGACAGTACGTTCGACCGTATCAACGGTTGCCCCCGGATATACCGTGGAAACCGTCCCGATATTCACTTCAGTCTCGGGAATTTCCCTTTGAGGGAGCTGGAAAAAAGTAAAAATTCCGATAATGGCAAAGAGCAGTACAAAAATCAATGTGATTTTCGATCGCTTCAAGATTGCTCGGATCATCAATCATTCCTCCTGTTTTCGTGTTTGACTCATGGGTCAAAATGAATTTGATTAATACTTTTCGTGTATTGATATATCAAGTTTAATGAAAATTGACTCATAAGTCATTTTTTCACGGTGGTGAATTTTAGTCAAGAAATAATGTGCTGACCGGGGAGGAGGGATGATGACATCGAAACTATGGTAAAATGGTTTAAAAATAACGAAGCAACTTCATATAGAAGACAGGTGATATCAATTGAACAAACGTAAAGCAATACTGGAAACAGCTGTGGAGTTGTTTGCGGAACATGGATACAACCGGACATCGATGCAGCAGATCGCTGACAGCATCGGGATATCCAAAGGTTCTCTCTACTCTTTTTTCCAATCCAAGGAAGATTTAATCATATCCATCTATGAACATTATCAGCAGCTCGTCTTCGAGCGTGCGTTTGTGGTCGGCCTCGACAGCAATATGCCCCAGGAGGACCGGCTTGCGAAACAATTCCAGGTCCAGTTTGAAGGGATTCTTGAGTACAAATCATATATGAAGATGCATATGAGGGGAGAAACGGCCAAAGACAGCGAGAAGCTCGCCGAGATGGAGCACAGGATGCGCGGAAGATTATTCAGCTGGCTGCAGCATAATCTTCACCGGCTATACGGGGATAGGATCGACCCCTATAAATGGGATCTGATGTGGATGACACAGTCCATTTATTCTTCTTATATGATGCTTCTGATTTCAACCGACAGCGATCTTGAACCGGCCGATCTCGGAAAACATATCGTGAGACAGATCATGATCCTTGCAGACGATTTCTTTGAAGGGAAGAGCACACCTCTCTTGGATGATGAAATGATGAAGCCGTTTTCCGTCGGCATGGACAGGGAAGGGGCATTCATTTCGTTTGAAAAAAGGGAGGAAGCGTGGACGAATCTGTATGAGAAGATCCATTCTCTCGGGAGTGATGAAGCAGGGGAGTATGTGAAATTTACCGACAGGATTTCAGAAGAGTGCCGGAAATCCAAACCGGATGAGTTGATCCTCAAAGGGATGTTCAGGCTCCTCCGTGATGTGGAAGATTTAAAAGAAGAAGTGACAGAATTGGAAAAACAGCTGATGCCCTGATTTCGCTTAGGGCATCAGCTGTTTTATTATTATTCTGGCTTTAGTTTCGTCAATACATTGTATCCAAACAATAACACGGCAAGTGTCGTCAGCACTCCTCCGGCTGCGATTACCGGGATGATGGCTTCATTGCCGGATGAAATGAGGATGAGCAGTCCGAGCATCATCAGCGGGAGACCGATATTATGGAGCCAAAAATGAGCTTTTGCAAGCTTTGTCTGAGACACAGCCGGGAATAAATGATAGATGATACCTGCCAAAGTAAGAGCTGTCCAGCCGAGGAGATTGATATGAACGTGAACCGGTGTGAAGCTGTAATCATGCGTCATCGACATATACAGCCCGAATAACACGCCGATCATAAAGTAAACAACCGAAATCTTGATCAATCTGATACCCATTGTTATCCCTCCTTTTCTAGAAAAAATATATGAATCATTTGGGAGGGATAGAACAATATTAATAGTGCTTAAGTCACGACAAATGAAGAGATTGATAAGTAAGGTTGCACCAGTTAATTTTACTGTGTGCAACTTTTTTGACTTTAAGAGAGATAGATGGGGCTGGGTAAAAAGGTTTCTATAGACCCACTCGCATGCCGCTTGATAAAATGTTCAGGCAGTTGTTTGGAGGTTGGAATCATTGGATGATAAACGATATTCAGATTTGAAACTGGGCGAACGAGGTGCGATCATCAGCATCATCGCGTATATTCTCTTATCCATATTAAAACTGGTGATTGGCAATGTGAGCGGGTCCGAGGCTCTGAAAGCGGATGGTTTGAATAATACGACGGATATTCTCGCTTCGATTGCCGTATTGATCGGGCTCAGGTTGTCACAGAAACCAGCAGATGATGATCATCTTTACGGACATTGGAAGTCTGAAATGGTCGCTTCGATGGTGGCTTCATTTATCATGGCAGTCGTGGGGATCGAAGTGCTGAGCGGGGCAGTCATGACGTTGTTCGAGGGGCAGACGCATCCGCCTGACATGATTGCTGCCTGGACGGGGATTTTTTCAGCATTGGTGATGTATGTCGTCTACCGTTACAATAAAAAACTTGCGTTAAAAATAAAGAGCCAATCGGTCATGGCCGCAGCCAAAGACAATCTTTCCGATTCGTGGGTCAGCATCGGTACAGTGGTCGGGATCATCGGTTCACAGTTCAGCCTTGCCTGGCTCGATCCCCTTACTGCCCTGATTGTAGGGATCCTGATCATCAAGACGGCCTGGGGGATTTTCCGGGAAGCTTCCCATCAGCTGACAGACGGGTTTGACCAGGACCTGATACAGGAATACATAGAAACAATCGACGACATTTCAGGTGTAGAGGGGATCAAAGATATCAAGGCAAGAACGTACGGGAACAATATTGTCGTGGACATCGTCATTACGGTGGATCCGGAATTGAACATCAATGAAGCACATGACATCTCCACCAAAGTGGAGAAGCAGCTTGAGAGTGAGTACGAAATCTATGATGTCCACGTTCATGTTGAACCGGATTGATTTTTTAAACGAAGAAAGGGACGGGCCAATACATCGGCCCGTCCCTCTTTTGATATTAATTAATAGACTTTATCACCATTGAAGATGGAATTCTTCACGACCACATAATCGACGTGGCGGATGCTGTCAAGATTCGTTCCCCCTGCATAAGAGATGGAAGACTGAAGATCCTGCTCCATTTCAGTCAGGGTATCCTGGAGTGCACCTTTGTGTTCCACGAACATTTTCTTTCCTTCGACGTTCTTCTTTTCGCCTTTTTGGAATTCGGACGCAGACCCGAAGTATTCTTTAAAAAGCTTGCCGTCTTTCTCGAACGTTTCACCCGGGGATTCTTCGTGACCGGCGAACAAGGAACCGATCATGACCATGGACGCACCAAAACGGATCGATTTCGCTACATCACCGTGCGTGCGGATCCCGCCGTCAGCAATGATCGGTTTTGTAGCGGCTTTCGCACACCAGCGAAGGGCCGCAAGCTGCCAGCCTCCCGTACCGAATCCCGTTTTGATTTTCGTGATGCATACTTTACCAGGCCCGATGCCGACTTTTGTAGCGTCAGCACCTGCATTTTCAAGTTCTCTCACGGCTTCCGGAGTCCCGACGTTGCCGGCAATCACAAAGCTTTCCGGAAGGTGCTTTTTGATATGCTGGATCATATTGATCACGGCATTGGAGTGGCCGTGGGCGATGTCGATTGTAATATAGTCAGGAGTAAGCTGCTCTTCTGCAAGCCCCTCCACAAATGTGTATTCTTCTTCTTTGACGCCTACACTGATGGACGCGTATAGGCCGCGTGATTTCATATCCTTGATGAAATCGAGTCTTTTTTCAGGTTCAAATCGGTGCATGATATAGAAATAATTATTTTCTGCCAGGTAAACGGCGATCTTTTCATCGATGATGGTCTGCATATTCGCAGGAACAACAGGAAGTTTAAATGAACGGCCGCCAAGCGTAACCGATGTATCACATTCAGAACGGCTGTTTACTACACATTTTGCAGGAATTAATTGAATATCTTCGTAATCAAATACATTTTCCATGAATAACACTCCTAAAAACGAATATTAATTATATTTTAATTCGTGAATGTTCGTTCCTATCGTAATATACTACATTTATTGCCAGGGTGTCAAAGATTTTTCTGACATTTTTCTTCCTCTGAAAAATAAAAACCCGGCTGTGACAAAACTAAAAAGTATCACTTATTGTCGAACAATATCAGTTTAGGTTTTTTATACCGCTAATGATTTCCGTGCAAGACTTCGCTTTCCGCGGGGCAGCCTGTGATCCTTATACTCGGCGGAATCAGTCAATTAATTAGAGCAGTACAAAATAAAAAACAGACCTGCTTTACACAGGTCTGTTTAAAGGATCATCATTTCTCCAGATTCTCATTCATTTTTACAAGGACTTTCCTGTACATTTCAAGTTCATCTTCTGAGATGCCGGCGAGGATGTTTTCTTCCCACAGCGCTTCGATGACGGGGGTCAGTTCCTCTTTGAGCGCGGTCCCTTTGTCTGTAATGAACAGGATGAATGAACGGCGGTCCTCTTCATTTTTCTTCTTGATGACCAGTTCTTTTCGTTCAAGGATGTCGAGGATCCTTGTCACGGTGGGCTGGTCCTTCTCTGCTTTATTAGCCAGTTCCTTCTGGTTGATGCCGGCATTTTCGGACAGCCGCTTGAGGACGGTCCATTGCTCGGGTGTGATATCGTAATTCTTTATGTTCACAGATAAGAAACGGATAATGTTCTTGACGGTATTGCTTGTGAAAAGACCGATTGCTTCATCGCGAGTATCATGCATGCTGTATCACCTGCCACCAATTTTAGTCTTCTTCTATCATACTACAAAAGTCACTGGAAATGAGAACGATTTCAAATTTATTGTTATAACAAGTATTTACTTCTCTTCTTTCCACATATATAATTAGTGTGACAACTAATTTGATCCGTTATCCATCAAGGTATTGCTTGAAAGGGGAATTGCATGCAAAAATCAACACACAACATCTGGACAAAGCCGTTTCTGATGGCTTTAACAAATAATTTTTTCGTCTTTTTGGTTTTCTATTCGTTGTTGACCGTACTTCCTGTCTACGTTATTGACGAGCTGCAGGTAAGTGAAGCACAGGCCGGTCTTGTCACAACGATGTTTTTAATTTCAGCGATCATCGTCCGGCCGTTTTCAGGAAAAATCATTGATACACTTGGGAAAAAGAAGACCCTGATGATGTCCGTTTTCTTCTTTGGCGTTTCTTCCTTTTTTTATTTTGTAATCAGTGATTTCAATCTATTGATCGCACTCCGTTTCTTCCATGGCATCTGGTTCAGCATCGCTTCAACCGTATTGGTGGCAATCGCTGCGGAAATGATACCGGAACATAGGAAGGGGGAAGGACTCGGATACTTTGCCATGTCGATGAATCTGGCGGTTGTTGCCGGTCCGTTCCTCTCACTGGCACTCGTTCAATTCATTCCATACTCATCGTTGTTCCTTCTGCTGGCGTCCCTGATGGTGGCTGCCTTCATATTGACTTTCGGCATTCAGACATCTTCAGCAGCGGCATCTGATCCGAAAGCGTCCAGACGGA
This sequence comes from Bacillus sp. BKU_1, assembly GCA_051294195.1. Classification (GTDB taxonomy): domain Bacteria; phylum Bacillota; class Bacilli; order Bacillales; family Bacillaceae_B; genus Rossellomorea. Next base: position 2,889,205 of record CP193985.1, read on the forward strand.
TCACTGCAAAGGATTTGATCGAAGTGAGGGCGATGCCGATCGCGTTCGTCGGATTCCTGACGGCGTTTGCGTATTCAGGCATTATGTCGTTCATTTCCATTTACGCAAAGTCAGTCGGCCTGTTTGAATCGGTCAGCCTGTTTTTCGTCGTGTTTGCGGCAGCGATGCTGTTATCGAGGCCTTATACAGGAAGATTGTTTGACCAAAAAGGACCCGATTCAGTCATTTACCCGTCGCTGATCATCTTTGCAATCGGACTGGCCGTATTGAGTATCACCCAGTCGACAATCGTCCTTCTGGCAGCAGGCGCACTTATCGGCCTCGGCTACGGTGCCCTGCTGCCGAGCTATCAGACGATGGCGATCCAATCTGCGCCGAGGGAAAGGACCGGCCACTCCACCGCGACATTCTTTATTTTCTATGACCTCGGAATCGCGGTCGGATCTGTCGTGCTGGGAATGATTTCAGGCGGGCTGGGCTATACAAGCCTGTACCTGCTGTCCGGTGCGGTGGTCGTGGTGACACTGTTTGTATATCGGTATCATTCTGTGTTTGCAGGCAGGAAGAAAAATCGGTCACAGGAAATAATGGAACTATAGTGACTGTAATTTAAAAAGCTCAGCCCCTGTCAATATTCGGAGCTGAGCTTTTCCTAATTCACCACGGCATGCTGATTGTTCCTTTGTGCCCTGGACTGAGGATCTTTCTCAATTTATTCGGGAATAGTATTTTTTTAAAAACGCCAAACTTTCTTTTACGCTTTCGATTGGCGGATTCCTGCACTCATCCTGCTCGACGATCCACCAGTCAACGTTTCCGGACCGGTCCCCGAAGGAGAGCACCGATTCAAGATCGACCCCGCCGGTACCAAGCTCTGCAAAAAAACGTTCCCCGTCCGTCGTCATATCCTTTAAATGAACAAGCGGGGAGCGGTGCTTGTATCGTTCCAGCCACTCGCCCGGTTTTTCCCCTGCAAAGGTGAGCCAGTAAATATCAAATTCTGCTTTTACCCAGTCCGGATTTGTTTCTTCAAGGATTGTTTCCAATGCTGAACGTCCGTCACTTTGCGAAGTCAATTCAAAATCATGGTTATGATAACAAAGCGTGATCCCTTCCCCGGCACATTTTTCCCCGATCTCATTGAGGTCATTGATCAGCCGGATATAATCCTTTTCCATCCTCTCTTCAGGAGCGAGGTACGGGCATACTACATAGCGGCTTCCGAGTACCTTTTGATCCTCAATCACTTTTTGCGTTTCATCCCTTAATACAGAAAGAGGGATATGACTGGAAGCTGCTTTCAGCCCCAGATCGTCGAGTACTTCTTTTACTTTTTTTGCCTCCAAACCTCCGTATCCGGCCAGCTCGACTCCTTCATAACCGAGCCCGGCAACTTTTTTAAGTGTGCCCGTGAAATCCTGTTCTGCTTCATTGCGCAGCGTGTACATCTGCAGTGCGATGGGTATTTGCTTCATTTTATATGCAGCCTGCCTTTCGTGGTTTCTTTACTATTAAGAATTCTGAAAGAACGGGAGAAATCCTTTATAAAAATTAAAAAAGCCCAAACCGATAGTAGTTTGGGCAGGTGAATTTATTTAACGGCCGGCGTGTTTATCTTCAAGCACGAAAGCTTTTTTTCGTTTTTGAAAATGGAGTAGTGGGCAGCCGCAATTTTTTCTTCCACATAATCAACTGAAAATGTCCCCGTCGGATCGGCGAGGCTGCCGATGGCCCTGGACAAGTGGTCGACAACATGCTTCAAATCGACTTTTCGTTCAAGTTCGCTGTCAGCATTCATTTCATCCATAATCTCAAAAGCAAGATTCTGAATATGATACAAACGTCTTTGCTCCAACCTGAATCCCCCTTTATCTTAGTGGTATCTTTTCTGATTATATGGCGGAATAGGGGTGGTTATGATAGCAAAGAACAGGGTATAGGGATTCTAACACCCCGAGGTATGAACAGATGAAATTTAGTGAATTCTAAAGATAAACTGAGGAGGTGAAGAAACATGGCACAAGATGTACTATGTGAAGTAAGTAACTGCAAATACAACAAAGAAGGTAAGAAATGCTCAGCCGACCAAATCTTCGTCGTGAGCCACAAGGGGAACAAAGCCCACAACAGTGAAGAAACGGATTGTAAGACATTTGAACCTGGTATGTAACCTGAATTTGATGATGAGATACGGAACTTCTTCGTGAATGGAGTTCCGGCAGGCAGCCATTGGAGTGGCTGCCTGTTTTTATATAGTATTGATAATGATTGTCATTCTTATTCATGGGAGGGGCGGATTTTAGGGGGTGAGTGGTGTGTCGGGGTTGTGTCGTAATTTGTCGGATAATCAGTAGTTCGCACTTATAATGAAACTTTCGCACATAAAAGTAGAGAGTTCGCACATATATCGGAGTTTTCGCACTTATATTCAGAATAGACACTAATAACCATTTTCATTCTCTGTGGTGTATAGCTGATTTTTTGCGATACATAAGAGTAGCTTATCAGAAAAGCGGAAGGGCTTTGAAGAGAGGCGTGTGGCATAAGCCGAATCGGCCACGAAGGCGTTCTTTGCCTTCTTGGTCGGTTTGACTTATGACATGTGCCTCTAAGCCCTGTAGCTGGACAGGTGAGACCCCGCAGGCTTGCCGAGGAGGCTCACGGGCTACCCGCGGAAAGCGAAGTCTTGCACGGAAATCATGAGCGGTATAAAGAACCTTATACTGATATTGTTCGTCATTAAATGGTCCCTTTTTAGTGTTGTCCCAACCACTTCACTTGAATCGTTTATAAGACAGAATCCAAAAAGTCCTTGGTTCTTTGCTGTTTTGGATTTGTAAACATCTCTTTCGGATATCCTTCTTCTACGATTTTCCCGTCGTGCATGTAGACGACCCGGTCACCGACTTCGCGTGCGAAGCCCATTTCGTGGGTGACCACGACCATCGTCATCCCTTCGAGTGCCAGTTCCTTCATGGTGGCAAGCACTTCGCCTACAAGCTCGGGGTCGAGAGCGGATGTGGGTTCATCAAACAGCATGATATCCGGTTTCATGGCTAGTGCCCTTGCGATGGCGACACGCTGTTTCTGACCTCCCGACAGCTTTGAAGGATAGACATCTTCTTTTTCGGCCAGTCCGACCTTTTTCAGAAGTTCCTTCGCATTCTTCCTTGCTTCTGCTTTCGGTACACGTTTTACGTGAACCGGAGCCTCCATTACATTCTCAAGAACGGTCATATGCGGGAACAGATAAAAGTGCTGGAAGACCATCCCCACTTTTTGGCGGATTTTATTCAGGTCATTTGTATCCTGATTGACTTCCTCCCCTTCAAAGACCACCTTGCCGCTGTCTTTCAGCTCGAGAAAATTCAGGCAGCGGAGCAATGTACTTTTCCCTGATCCACTGGCCCCGATCAAGCAGACCACTTCACTTTCCCTCACACTCATATCGATATCCTTCAGTACATGTAAATCTCCGAAGGATTTATTCAACTTTTCAACCTTGATCATTTCCTGACTCATATTCATCCCTCCAGAATCGATTTAATCACTGACTGACATACGTTTTTCGATGATGTTCACAATCGTTGAGAATACTAGGACAAGCACGAGGTAGTAGACTGCAACGATCAGCAGGTACGTCATGTAATCGAAGTTATTTGAACCTAATGTCGTGGCGACACTGAAGAGTTCAAACATTCCGATGAAGGAAGCAAGGGATGAATCCTTCAGTGCGATGATAAACTGATTTCCGAGCGGCGGCAGTGCCCTTCTGAATGCCTGGGGAAGGATGATCCTTCTCATCGTCAGTCCATTGCTCATTCCGAGAGAACGGCCCGCTTCCATCTGACCGCGGTCGATGGATTGGATTGCCCCCCTGAAAATCTCCGCGATGTAAGCCCCGTTATGAAAGGCGAGACCCAGGACGACGGACCAGAAGCCGGAAATATTCAGGGCGGTCAGTCCAAAATAGAAGATAAAAATCTGGACGATCAGCGGCGTACCCCTGACGACAAAAATATACAAATCAGCCAGAAGCTCAAGCGGCTTCACTTTTGAAATCTTTAAAAATGCAAAAAATAGTCCGATGACAATCGCGATCAATACGGATACGACTGTCAATTGGAATGTCAGCAGCATTCCTTTTAAAAAGATGTCATATGTATCTGCAAATGTTTCAAGAAAATGCATGAATGTTCCTCCATTCAATTAATTGCTCATACTGCCCGGATAACAGCCGATAAAAAAAGCGAATGTGCACACGAAGCACATTCGCTTTCCATCATGCTGCGCTTACTCTTCCGGATCTGTTGTGATGTCTGTATTGAAGTACTTTTCACTGATTTTTTTAAGCGTTCCATCTTCTCTCAGCTTTTCAAGTGCTTTGTTGATGTCTTCAAGCAGCGCTTCATTGTCCTTGCTGACAGCGATCGCCTGTTTACTGCTCCCGATCAATTCACGTGCTTCAAGTTTCAGGCCTGAAGAAATCGCTTCTTTACCTGTGGCAAAGTCAGTGATGACAGCGTCATGCTTCCCTTTATTCAATGCTTCAAGTGCGACGACATCACTGTCGTACTGCTGGATGTTGTCTGTCACTTCCTTAGCTGTGTCTGCGTAAGTAGATCCCTTGGATACCGCGATTTCCTTTCCTTCCAAGTCAGACAGTGTCTGAACAGAACTGTCTGGACGGACAAAGATCTGCGGGCCGGAATAATAATATGGAGTTGAGAAGTTCACTTCTTTCAGTCTATCTTCTGTGATCGTATGACTTGCTACCGCAACATCGAAGCGTCCGGATTTGACTCCTTCAACGATACCTGCAAACTTGAATTTCTTTTGTTCGGGTTCAAGTCCCAATTCCTTTGCCACCGCTTCAGCAACGTCGATATCGAATCCTGACATCGTCCCGTCACCCTCGGTCACACTGAACGGTTTGAACTCCCCGGAGGCTGCATAGACCAGCTTTCCTTCCTCTACAAGTTTCGCTCCGCTTTCGGTTGTCGCCTTCCCTCCGCATGCGGAAAGGATAAGTACCAATGCCAATACCAATATACCTGTCAATTTCTTCACTCTTCGAAGTCCCCCTTAAGTATGTATTTCTGTATATCTTTCATAATTGTATCAACAAAAGAGAAAATTCTCAAAATTCAAATATAGTTATAATTATGTAAATTAACGCATAATTAAAGGTGACATGAACTGAGCTCAGAATTAAACAAGTATGCGTCACATCCCTTTCATATCCTTGATATTGCTTGCTGCCGTTAGGCATTTACTCCTCCATTTGTCAAACTGCATGAAAAAAGAACTGCTTCAATAGTTAGTCAATTACTAACGAAGCAGTTCTTTTTTATCAGTTACAATTATTTGTAAAACGATTTGATGGCATCCCAGGCTTTATCCTTGCCAAGTCCTGTTTCGGAGGAGAACATGATCAGTTCGTCCCCTTCTTCAAGGTTCAGGGATTCCCTGGTGACTTTGAGATGCTTTTGCCATTTGCTTTTCGGTATCTTATCGGCTTTCGTAGCAATGATGATGCAGGGGATGCCGTAATGCTTGAGAAATCCATACATCATCACGTCATCATTTGACGGAGGATGCCGGAGGTCAACGATCAGGATGACGGCTCTCAACTGATCCCTGGAAGTGATATATGTTTCGATCATCTTCCCCCATGCTTCACGTTCTTTCTTGGATACTTTCGCATAGCCGTATCCCGGCACATCCACATAATAGAGTGTTTCCTCGATTTTATAAAAGTTAAGAGTCTGGGTCTTCCCGGGCTTGGACGAAATCCTCGCCATGCTGTTGCGGCCGATCATCTTATTGATGAAGGACGATTTCCCTACATTGGACCTTCCGGCTAGGGCAAACTCCGGCAGGTCCCCTTCTGGATATTGTTCTGGCCGGACGGCACTGATTACTAATTCAACTTGATGTACTTTCACTTCTTTTCACCTACTAATGCTTTCTCTAAGACCTCATCAATGTGGGATACAAGAATGAAAGTTAAATCTTCCCGTACACTTTCAGGGATATCCTCGATGTCTTTCTCGTTATCCTTCGGCAGGATGATTGTTTTGATTCCAGCACGATGGGCGCTTAATGATTTTTCTTTCAAACCTCCGATTGGAAGTACCCTTCCGCGCAGGGTGATTTCACCAGTCATTCCCACTTCCCTGTTGACGTATTTGCCAGTCAGGGCAGATACGAGGGCAGTGGTGATGGTGATGCCGGCTGAAGGTCCGTCTTTCGGCACTGCTCCTTCAGGGACGTGGATGTGAATATCCCATTTCTCGTGAAATTCTTCATCGATTCCGAGATCCTTCGCTTTGGAGCGCACATAACTGAATGCTGTCTGTGCAGATTCTTTCATGACATCCCCGAGTTTACCTGTAAGGACAAGCTTCCCTTTACCAGGGGCGAGCGACACTTCAATCTGGAGTGTATCACCGCCGACCGAAGTGTAAGCAAGACCTGTCGAAACACCGATTTGATTTTCAATTTCTGCCTGTCCGTACCGGAATTTCTTCTTACCTAGGAAGTCTTCGATGTTAGCGCTCGTGATCACGACGCGCTTCTTCTCACCCGATACGATGATCTTCGCCGTTTTTCTGCATAACGAAGCAAGCTGACGCTCAAGGCTTCTGACACCTGCTTCTCGTGTATAATAACGGACGATATCCACGATTGCTTCATCCCTTACCTGCAGTTGATTCTTGGTCAATCCGTGGTCCTTGATCTGCTTGGTCAATAGATGATGCTTCGCGATATTCATCTTCTCAAGCTCAGTATAACCTGCAATCGTGATGATTTCCATACGATCCCTCAGCGGACCCGGGATCGTGGACAGGTCATTTGCCGTCGCAAGGAACATCACCTTGGACAGATCATAGGTCTCTTCAATATAGTGATCACTGAAGTTGGCGTTCTGTTCAGGATCGAGCACCTCCAGCATCGCAGAAGAAGGGTCTCCCCTGAAGTCACTGGACATCTTATCGATTTCATCAAGAAGGAATACCGGATTGACCGTTCCGGCTTTTTTCATTCCCTGGATGATGCGCCCAGGCATCGCCCCAACATAGGTACGGCGGTGACCCCTGATTTCAGACTCATCCCTTACACCCCCGAGTGAGACGCGGACGAAGTTCCGGCCGAGAGATTCAGCGACTGAACGGGCGAGACTGGTTTTACCCACTCCCGGAGGTCCTGCAAGACAGAGAATCGGACCTTTCAATGATTTCGTCAGCTGCTGCACAGCCAGATATTCCAATACTCTCTCTTTTACTTTCTCAAGACCGTAATGATCGCGGTTCAGAATCGCTTCTGAACGTTTGATGTCGAGCTGGTCTTTGGTTTCCGTGGACCATGGAAGGGAAACGAGCCACTCGATATAGTTCCTGATGACGGAGCTTTCCGCAGAACTTGAAGGGACCTTTTCGTAGCGTGCCAGCTCTTTCAACGCGGTCTGCTCGACTTCTTCAGGCATATTGGCCTGTTCGATCTTGGATGTCAGGTCTTCGATCTCCCCGGTCTTTCCTTCTTTATCCCCAAGCTCTTTCTGGATGGCCTTCATCTGCTCGCGGAGATAATATTCTTTCTGCGTACGTTCCATTGAACGCTTAACCCGCTGACCGATCTTTTTCTCCAGGCTGAGGACTTCTTTTTCGTTATTAATGGTTTCAATCACCATTTGAAGACGCTTCTTGATATCGAGTATTTCCAGGACTGCCTGCTTTTCCTTCATTTTCAATGGCAGATGGGAAGCGACGATATCGGCAAGTCTTCCCGGTTCATCAATATCGGAGACGGTGGAATATGTTTCTGCTGATACTTTCTTGGAAAGCTTTATGTATTGCTCAAAATAGTTCAATAGTGTTCTCATCAGGGCATCAGTTTCTGATTCCTTTTCGATTGGATCATGGAGTTCTTCCACTTCCACCTCGTAAAATTCTTCTTCTTTCGTAAAGGCAGTGATGGATGCACGATTCAATCCCTCCACAAGGACGCGGATCGTCCCATTAGGCAATTTCAGCATCTGCTTTACTTTCGTCAATGTTCCCATTTCATAAAAATCTTCTTGTTCAGGCTCATCTATATTCATGTCTTTTTGTGTTGTTAAGAAAATTAAATGGTTATCCATCATGGCTTTTTCCAAAGCCTGTACGGAGCGCTCACGGCCTACATCTAAATGCAAGACCATAGTAGGAAATACGAGTAAGCCTCTTAATGGAAGGAGGGGAACCGTTATTTTATTTTGCTTTGCCAAATCTAACACCTCCAAAATTAGGCTTTTAGCCTTTGTACAATTCTAACTTATTTACTAGGTAGTGTCTATTAATTAGAAAAGCGAAAGCGCCTTGAACAGGCACGAGGACGCTCTTGGTCCTGCCGGTGAAATCACTTTTTGACTTCAATGGCAGGTCCGAAACGTCTCGAGGGGCCATGCACTGGAGCTGGACAATTCTCTAGATGAAATTACTCCCTCAATAACAAACCGATTCGGATGGACCCGAATCGGCCATGGCTTAAACGCTTTTTTTATTCGTTTCGTTCAAAATCGCTGTATCAGGTGTGCCCAGCTGGTCTTTGATCAATGCCAAATCGAGGACCTCCTTCAGATGTTTGACAGGAATGACTTCAATCCCTTCGATTTCGTCTATCATGCTTTGCTGGTTTTCATGCGGGATGATGGCCGTTTCGGCACCGGCAAGCTTCGCAGCTTTCACTTTCGGATATACACCGCCGACAGGTTTCACGAATCCATGGATACTGATTTCCCCGGTTAAGGCCAGGTTATGTTTGACCGGGATCCGGTATATGGCAGAATAAATGCCAAGGGCCATTGCAATACCGGCGGAAGGTCCGTCGACCGGGATCCCGCCCGGGAAGTTGACATGTATATCATATTGATCTGCCGGCACGCCCATTGAGCGAAGGACTGTGATGACATTTTCAATCGACCCCTTCGCCATACTTTTGCGGCGGATCGACTTGCTGCGGTCGCCGATGCTTTCTTCCTCGACGATGCCCGTTACGTTGATCGTGCCCTTTTCCTGTGCAGGGATGACGGTTACTTCGATTTCTAGAAGCGACCCCGTATTCGGGCCTGTCACTGCAAGGCCGTTCACAACCCCTATCGATGCTTCTTCACTGATTTTCTTTTCATAGCGCGGCGTCAGCTGACTCGACTGAATGATCCACTCAAGCTCATGATCGAAAATTTCATTTCTGTTTTCATTGATTGCCACACCAGCAGCGATCTGCACCATGTTCACTGCTTCCCGTCCATTCCGGGAATACGATGCAAGAGTATCGAGCCCTTTTTCACTGATCTTCATCTTGACTTTATCCACAGCGCGGGCTGCGACCTTCTTCACCTCATCCTGTTCGAGCTCCCTGAAAAACACTTCCATGCAGCGGGAACGGATGGCAGGCGGTATTTCATTTGGTGTCCGGGTGGTGGCTCCGATCAATCGGAAGTCCGCCGGCAGGCCGTTTTTGAAAATATCATGTATGTGAGTCGGAATCTGATGGTTTTCTTCGTTATAATAAGCACTTTCCAGGAAAACTTTACGGTCTTCGAGAACTTTTAATAGTTTATTCATCTGAATCGGGTGTAATTCCCCTATCTCATCAATAAATAATACGCCTCCGTGCGCATTTGTCACGGCTCCCTGTTTCGGCTGAGGGATACCTGCCTGGCCCATGGCTCCTGCACCTTGATAGATGGGATCATGGACAGACCCTATTAAAGGATCGGCTATCCCTCTTTCATCAAATCGGGCTGTCGTCGCATCCAATTCCACAAAAACGGCGCTTGATTTAAATGGAGACTTGAAGTTCTTTTTGGCTTCTTCGAGTACAAGCCGGGCAGCGGCCGTTTTCCCCACTCCGGGAGGCCCGTAGATGATCACATGCTGGGGATTTGGACTGCAAAGGGCTGCCTTCAATGCTTTGATTCCATCTTCCTGCCCGATGATATCATCGAAGCTCGCCGGCCTTACCTTTTCAGCAAGCGGCTCTGTCAATGAGATGGACCTCATCTTTCGCAGTTCTTCCATTTCCTTTTTTGATTCACGGTCGATGGTCACTTTTTGATTGCGTTGATTTTTGAGAAGGTTCCAGAAGTACAATCCAATGATGATTCCGAAGAATAATTGGATAAATAAAGCGATGCTAGTAAAGCTCATTCGTCTCCCTCCAAGTAGATACAAGTTGTTACGGGTTAGTATCTCCTTGAGGTTGGGGGAATAAACAAAAAAATTATCATACTCCCCTCATCAGGGTCCGTTGTTTTCCGCTCCAGATGCTCGCTTTCCGCGGGGTTGGCGGTGAGCCTCCTCGGCACTTTGTGCCTGCGGGGTCTCACCAGCCCACTATTCCCGCAGGAGTCGAGCATCTTCCGCTCCAAACAACTTTGTAATTCATCCATTTTATATAATTGATTTTTTCTGTTTCTCTCTTCTCAGTCCCAAGAATATAAAAACACAATAAAAAGCCCGGAATGATTTGTCATTCCGGGCTTTTAGCAGCTGTTATGCTGATGTTTTTTCTTCGTTTGGATCGATGACTGTGCCGTCTTCGAGAATGAGCTGCGGGGATGCATCTTCGAGAATCGTTTCTTTCGTGATGATACATTTTTTGATATCGTCACGGGAAGGAAGATCGAACATCACATCAAGCATCATGGTCTCGATGATGGAACGCAGTCCGCGGGCCCCAGTTTTGCGCTCGATTGCTTTTTTCGAAATTTCAAGCAGCGCATCGTCTGTGAATTCCAATTCAACATCATCAAGTTCAAGCATTTTTTGATATTGTTTCACTAGTGCATTTTTAGGTTTTGTCAGAATTTCAACCAATGCTTCTTCATCAAGCGGCTCAAGACTTGAAATCACTGGAAGACGCCCGATGAACTCAGGGATCAGACCGAATTTCAATAAGTCTTCAGGTACCACTTTTGAAAGAAGTGACTTATCTTCTTTCACTTCGGCATTTTTAGGGTCGGAACCGAAACCGATGACCTTTTGGCCAAGCCGGCGTTTAATGATTTGTTCAATTCCATCAAATGCACCGCCGCAAATGAACAGGACATTGGACGTATCGATTTGAATGAATTCCTGATGAGGATGCTTACGCCCTCCTTGTGGCGGAACGCTTGCAACCGTTCCTTCAAGAATTTTCAATAGAGCCTGTTGTACGCCTTCCCCGGAAACATCCCTAGTGATGGAAGGGTTCTCTGATTTTCTTGCCACTTTATCGATTTCATCGATGTAGATAATGCCTTTTTCAGCTTTCTCTACATCATAATCAGCAGCCTGGATCAGCTTTAACAGAATGTTCTCAACGTCTTCACCAACATAGCCGGCTTCTGTAAGAGAAGTAGCATCAGCAATTGCAAATGGGACATTCAGGATACGGGCAAGAGTCTGAGCAAGCAATGTCTTACCGCTCCCTGTAGGCCCGATCATGGCGATATTACTTTTAGAAAGTTCCACATCATCCACTTTGCTGCTGGAGTTGATGCGTTTGTAGTGGTTGTAAACGGCAACGGCCAGCGACTTTTTAGCCTGATCCTGTCCGATGACGTATTCATCGAGGATTTCGCGGATTTCCTTCGGTTTAGGAACGTCCTTGAATTCCACTTCTTCTTCTGTACCAAGCTCCTCTTCTACGATTTCCGTACAAAGCTCGATGCATTCGTCACAGATGTATACACCTGGTCCTGCTACTAATTTACGCACTTGATCCTGCGTTTTTCCGCAAAAAGAACATTTCAGCTGTCCTTTTTCATCGTTAAATTTAAACAATGCCTTTCACCCCTTCATAATACTTCTTGAATCCATTTTGATAATGGACGACCGAGAACTTGCTATCTTCTCCACTAAGTTATGTATTGCATTTTAACACAGTATATGTTCATGAAAAAATTATACGATTCTTAAGAATCATCTTATTATGTATCGGACATTTTAGCAAATATTTTACTTGAATGTTTTATGTATCAGATAGTGAAAGAAGAGTTGCAAGTAAGTGGTTCTAAATTTGTCCCTGCTATTAAGGTTTATCCATAATTGCAGGTTATTATTCTTTTCCTGTGTGTGAAAAAATATTTTTCCCCTTCTAATATCGCTTTTGATTTCCGTGCAGGACTTCGCTTTCCGCGGGTGGCCAGTGAGCCTCCTCGGCTTCGCCTGCGGGGTCTCACATTGGCCACTTCTCCCGCAGGAGTCTTCGTCCCGCACTCCAATCAAAAGCTGGAAAAGCCTAATAACAATTACATGCTTCAAAATATGTTATGTATGAAATACATCTTTTTTTATCTCATACTATCTAAGATGACTTCTTTTAATTGTACAAAACAAGGCGCGATTCGCGCCTTGTTTTGTATTTATTATTATGCTTCTTTGCTGTTATCAACAAGGAATTCGAGTGCTTTGCGTACTTTAAGGTCCGCTTTAAGAGTATCAAGTCCGCCCAGGGCCTGCTTGATGTTGTCAGCTGACATGTTGTATTGCTCAGCCATTTTATTCACTTCTTCTTCTGCTTCTTCATCAGAAACTTCAAGATTTTCAGCTGCAGCGATTGCTTCAAGAGTCAAGTTCGTGCGTACACGCTTGCCTGCATCTTCAGTCATTTGTGCGCGAAGATCTTCTTCTGTCTGACCAGAGAATTGGAAGTAAAGGTCAAGGTTCATACCTTGCATTTGAAGGCGTTGACCGAACTCTTGCATCATGCGGTCCACTTCACTGTTTACCATTACTTCCGGGATTTCAACTTCTGCATTTTCTGAAGCTTTTTCTACAAGCGCTTCGCGAACTGCTGTTTCAGCTTCGTTCTTCTTGGATTCCTGAAGGCGTTTTTCGATTTTTTCTTTAAGTTCAGCCAATGTTTCAACTTCCTCATCAGCATCTTTAGCGAATTCATCATCTAAAGCAGGAAGTTCTTTTGTTTTGATTTCGTGAATTTTCACTTTGAATGTTGCAGCTTTTCCTGCAAGCTCAGCAGCATGGTACTCTTCAGGGAATGTAACTTCTACATCCTTCTCAACACCCGCAGCCTCTCCGACTAATTGTTCTTCGAAACCTGGGATGAATTGTCCAGAACCCAGTTCAAGAGAATAGTTTTCAGCCTGGCCGCCTTCGAACGCTTCACCATCAACGAATCCTTCGAAATCCATTGTCACTGTGTCGCCTTCTTCAGCTTTTCCTTCTTCTTTCACAACAAGCTCGGCTTGTTTTTCTTGAAGAGAAGTAAGTTCAGCTTCAACATCTTCAGCTTTTACTTCAGCATCCATTTTTTCTACTTCAAGACCTTTGTAGTCTCCAAGTTTCACTTCAGGCTTCACTTGAACTTTCGCTGTGAAGATCAAGTCTTTACCTTTTTCCATTTGTTCAACATCGATTTCCGGACGATCGATTGGCTCGATGCCAGTTTCTTCGATGGCACTTGCATACGCATCAGGTAAGATGAAGTCAAGTGCATCCTGGTAAAGTGATTCTACACCGAAGCGCTTTTCAAACATACCGCGGGGCATTTTACCTTTACGGAATCCTGGTACATTTACTTGTTTTACAACTTTTTTGAATGCAGCGTCCAAACCTTCGTTCACTTTCGCAGCATCTACTTCAATTGTAAGTACTCCTTGGTTACCTTCTTGCTTTTCCCATTTTGCAGACATACTGTTCCCTCCAACAATCTATATTTGATTCAAATTTTTACGCATAGTAGTAGATAGTCCTTTGTATAAATCTAGCACTATCATCGTAAATATATAAAAATCTATTCTATTGCAACCATTATATTATAACATACAGCTACATTCTTTCAACAGAGAGCATTTAAATTGTGGGAGAAGAAATTTCCTCGAGCGCGCGCAGCTGTTTCATAAGGTTCCCGCATTCTCTGCAATGTTCCATTTCACCGTTTAATTCTTCATGCAGAATCGAATCAGCGAACATTTGCGCTGCAGCACTTGCATAAACCATGGCAATACTCCCAGGGTCCCCCTGCATCTCCAGCGGATAGAGCAGGAAACAATGCCTCTTCACCAATTCCAGTGCATGTTGATATAAAGTCGGGTTGCGCTGAGAAAGCAGCTCTTCCAGTTCTTCAGCCACACTCTTAAACGTTTCTGTCTCAAAAACATCCTGAAGTTCCGAAGGTATCACCTTCACTTCCGTGTCCAGTTTACTCATTATAATTTCCTTATCATATCCATGTTCCCGCAGTACATTCAGGATCATCGATTGTAAGAAAGGATGAGAGTTCCCGTCCTTTAAGCAGGCCAGCAGTTCCTCAAGATACGGACGAATATTTTGATGTACAAGCTGTGCGGCTATCAACGTCTGTTCCTCAAGGCTTTTATCTTTTAAGATCGAGGTCTCTGGAATCTCAGGTTCGCCCATCCGGTTGACCGGTTCTTTCCCTTCGAGGACTTTCTCGCTGAAATGAAGCAGCTTCCTGAAATGCTCCTCTTTTTCGAATGGCACTTCTTTTTCATCGAAGAGAGCGTGGATCGTATCCACCACATCTTGATGCTGATGCAGCTGGATGAGGATCATCAAGTACATATCGACCACTTCGAAATATTCCCCGATTCCTTCAAGGAGCATTTCTTTGCAGATCACTTTTGCATCGTCATATTGTTTATTTTCATAAAGAGCCAATACCAGCGCCGTATTGATATCGGGATTTTGCGGATCCATTTCATACGCCTGGGACAAAAGGTCGGCTGATTCCTGTATTTCACCGTTTTCGAGGGCTTGTACACCTTTTTCAAGAAGCCTCTCCTTCAATCCGGGAAATTGCAGGACCTTTCCTTTTTCCTCATTGTTTTTATTTGTCATAGTTAGTACCCCTATACGTAATAAAAGATGGTAATAGTGTAGCATGAGAGATTGGAGAAAACAAAGAAAAGCCAAGGGGTGTTCCTCCAACAATAAAAAAAGCCTGCCGCACCGGCAGACTTCGAGTATGTAAAATTAGTGGCGTCCCAGAAGAGATTCGAACTCCCGACCTACAGTTTAGGAAACTGTTGCTCTATCCTGCTGAGCTACTGGGACATCATCTATATAACAGGATAACTCAGAGAAGATCAGTTATCAAGCAATATATGCGGATGAAAAAAAGATACCCCACAACCAGGCTGTGTCAGTATCCCTTATTTGTCAAACCCTGTGATGTCAAGGTATGTATGTAATGATAGTGGCGTCCCAGGAGAGATTCGAACTCCCGACCGACGGCTTAGCTTACCACTATGACTTTCGGCACCAGCATGGAGTCGCTGTTTGTGGTCTGGACTATATCTTCACCATTTCAGGTGCGACACGTGTAGTCTCTACGGAACCTCACGATGCTATAAGCATAATACAGAATCTCTACCGTTAAACCATTCGAGATTCTTTCACCAAATTGGTCGTAAGTTTCCTCGGTATTACCATCAGCATTATCTGTTAAGGCTTCACCGATATAGTGTCGTCCACTCTATAGGTTTCTGTTTCCCTAATAGAGGCTCCTATTCTTGAAGGCCGTTGCTCTATCCTGCTGAGCTACTGGGACGTGTTTTTTAAGGACAATATTTATTATATTCACATAGCATATAGAAGTCAATACATTTTCAAAAAAAGTTTAATAACTATTTTTATCATCTTCCATCCGCTTTACCTTTTCATTATATCCTGTTCTTTCCTCTAAGAAAAGAAAAAAAGAACCTCCTTATGAAAGAAGGCTCCTTTTCAAATCATAACGTTACAGGCTGAACTCCTGTTCCTCAACCAGTTCATGTTCATGCGTCAAGAATTGCACCTTGATCGAATTTTCAGAAGCATCGACCAACGCATACGTCCGCTCCTGTCTCCCCCGCGGCAGCAGGATGCTTCCCGGATTCAGGAACAGGGTGCCGCCCGCCATCTCTGCTCCGAGCGTATGAGAATGCCCGAAAAAGACAAATCTGGCACCGGACTCTTCGGCTTTATACCGAAGCTTCATCAGGGACATCTTTATTCCGTACAAATGTCCGTGAGTGACGAGGAGTGTGTCCCCGTCCACTTCTTCAATCAGATCTTCGGGCAGACGGGCATCCATGTCACAATTTCCGCGAACAGCCAGGTAAGGGGTCAGAGCGGCATCATCGGCACTGAGTTCCGAATCGCCGCAGTGAATCATCGCGTTTACTTCACCTTCATATTTCTCAGCCAGCTCTTTAATCTCACTTCTGGAGCCATGGCTGTCACTGACAACTAAAAGCTTCATCTTCCTATCACCCTTTTAAACAAAGTCTTTGATCATTGTCCTCAATTTCTCAAGAGCGCTGCCCCGGTGACTGATTCTGCTTTTCTCTTCCTGTGTGAGTTCGGCCATCGACCTGCCGAGCGAAGGGACGAAAAAGATCGGATCGTATCCGAACCCGTTGCTTCCCCGTCTTTCCTGGAGAATTTGTCCTTCGCAGGTGCCGTTTACCGTGCGTGTTTCCATATTGGGTCCGGCAATCGCAAGAACACAGTGGAATCTTGCATTTCTTTCGCCGCCGGGGACATCTTTTAATTCCGCCAGGACCTTGTCCATGTTGGCCTCGTCATTTTTTTCTTCACCGGCATATCTTGCCGAGTAGACTCCCGGTCTTCCTTCCAATGCATCGACCGCCAAACCGGAATCATCAGCAATCACCAGTACACCGAGCTCTTTTGCTACCGTTTCTGCTTTCAAAATCGCGTTCTCTTCAAAAGTAGTTCCTGTTTCTTCGACATCCTCGATATTTGGCATATCTAATAATGTCTGTACCTCATAACCGTGGGGGGCAAACATATTCTGAAATTCCTTTGCTTTCCCTTTATTCCTTGTCGCGATTATTACCTTTTTCGTCATAACTGCACCGCCTTTATTGAATTCTTTGAGCGATTTCCCCAAGTGCATTTTTTTGCATCTCGAACAATTCCTGTATTCCTTCCTGTCCAAGCGCCAGCATTTCATGGAGCTGATTCATCGTGAAGGTAGCTTCTTCACCTGTACCCTGCAGCTCGACGAATTCCCCTTCGCCGGTCATGATGATATTCATGTCCACGAGTGCTTTGCTGTCTTCAATATAATTAAGGTCGAGTACAGAACCATGTTCCTCTATGATTCCTACACTTGTTGCGGCTAAATAACTTTTCAGCGGGAAACTGGAGATCTTTTTGCTGTCCTGTAGTTTCCCCAGTGCGATGGCCATTGCCACAAATGCACCTGTAATGGAAGCAGTTCTTGTTCCTCCGTCAGCCTGAATGACATCACAATCAATCCAGATCGTCCGTTCCCCAATCGCGTCCAGATCCACAACCGCTCTCAATGCACGTCCGATCAAGCGTTGGATTTCCATCGTCCGCCCTGAAATCTTGCCTTTCGAAGATTCACGGATATTTCTCGATTCCGTTGCTCTCGGCAGCATTGAATATTCTGCTGTGATCCAGCCTTTGCCGCTGTTTCTTAAAAAAGGGGGCACCCGGTCTTCGATGCTTGCGTTACAGATCACCTTTGTATTCCCCACCGTGATCAGTACTGACCCTTCCGGATGCATCACATATCCTGTTTCAATCTTCACTTCACGCAATTGATTCTTTTCTCTTCCATCTGCTCTCATATTTATCCTCCTGTATAACTCGTTTTCATTCATATGTATATTATCCTTCTCAAAAGAAGAAGAGGCGGCATCAGCCAACCTCTTTTTTTCATCATTCTATAATAGTATATCAAAAAATGATCATTTAAAAACTAATTGTATTCACATTTTCCGGACGGGTGACCGGCTCTGTGACAGGTTCACCGTCTTTGCTCACTGCCGTTGCTTCACCTTCGACCAATACCGATACACCTTTGATTCCTTTTTGTTCAGTCAGTGAAAGGACCAGTGAATTCAGCATATGTTCGGAGACAACCTTTTCTTCCAGGCTTCCGTATACCGCTTCATTGAAATTCAGCGTCACTGTCCCATCCTTCAGGGACGGGGCATCCAGAAGTTCCGCACCGGTGAAATCACTCGCAAGCGATGAACCGTATCCAGGACCTTCGATGAGTTCCTGCACCACGGCTTTCACTTCATCCGATTCATTCGAGCTTACACGTTTGGTCACAGGAACATAGTACGTCCCGGAATCAGTCTGAGACACATAATAAACGGTGACCGGCTTAGTACTCGTAAGATCTGCGACTCCGCTCGCATCTACATTGATCCCCATTTTCCTCGATAATCCGGATTCATCGATCGGCGTTCCGTTTACAGGCATTTCGGTTAATGGATAACCATTCACACGCAGCTCGACTTTTTCAACCGAGTCGAATTGTGTTAGGGTCCAAGTGACGGATTGCAGGATCTTCTGCTCATCTTCAGGCTGGTAGTTATTGAACTCAGGAGAGAAATCCGCTACCGCCTTGCCGTCTTTGATGTCGACCGTCACCTGGGTATCAGCAGGCAGTACAGCCCGGAAACCATTTGGAAGGACATTCTCTACAGGACCGTTTTTCACCAGATATTCAAGTGCCTGCTTGGCAACACTTTCATTGTTCGGAAGCGGCAGTGACTGTGATACCACATACCCGTTTTTATCGATGAGGTACAGTTCTGTCATGACTGTTTCCTCGGCAGCTTCCTCTTTGCCTGCCGTTTCTTTACCATCTTCTTTCTTTGCCGTATCCACCTTTTCACCTTCTTTTAAGTAGGATACATCCTGCGGCGGATCGATCTTTTCTTTATCCCCGAAACTTAACAGTCCGCACCCTGAAAGATACACAGAAGATGCTAACACCGTTACAGCAATTGAAACTTTCGCTTTTTTTGACATCGTGAAACCTCCTAAAAGACAGTTTGTACTACATATATACGAGCCCCTGTCCTGAAATAGACCGAAACTTTTTAGAAATGAAGACAAACTTTTTCAGAAGATTACAGAAGTGGAAATGACAATAGTGAAATCGCGGCATGGTCCGAACGAGTTTTGAAGAAAAACAGCATTTACACACCAGTTTATCCTTATAAGCGGACAAAACCAATCCCTTTGGACGCCGGATTTCTTATTGCTGTGCATTACATCTGAAATGCTTTGAAAATACGGTAAGGAAACAAGGAGTATAAGGAATTTATTAGCGGAAATTTAAAGTTTATTATCGATAATCGACTTTTTATTATCGAGAACTTTTTTATAAGACTCGTTATGATTGAAAATGGTCTGTTAATACCAAAAGGGTTGATACTATTACAAACCGCAAAGTTTATTATCAAAATGGTGAGAGATATCCGCGACCTGAAAAAATAAAACCATCCAGCCAAGACACTCAGTCTTGAAGCCGGATGGTTTCAGCACGGATTTCACCTATACTCAGCCAATCAGAGGCAATTTGTGAAAAAAGAAAAGATGAACCCGTCGTGAAGAATCGGTGTTCGGGCACTTTGATTCCTCTGTATAAAAGGTTGTAATAATCCAGGATCGTACTGATTTCCCTGGCCGTCTCGTCACCTGAACTTATGACACTGACCCCGCTCCCCATATACTCCTGAATCTTTGACTGCAGGAGAGGATAATGTGTGCAGCCCAGGATCAAGGTGTCAATATCCGTACTTTTCATGGAAGAGAGCGTTTCCTCTACGATGCGATCGGCAGTGGGACTGTTATACTCGCCGCTTTCCACCAGAGGGACAAATTTCGGACATGCCAGAGGGCTTACCTCCAGGCTTCCGTGCAGCGAATGCAGTGCTTCTTCATACGCCCCGCTGTTTATGGTCCCTATGGTTCCGAGCACACCGATTTTTCTATTGAACGTGTGCTTGATTGCAGCTCTCGCACCCGGATGGATGACTCCTATGACCGGGATATCCAATTGAGTCTGGATTTCATCCAATACGACTGCAGTCGCAGTATTGCAGGCAATGATAAGCATCTTCATATCGTACTGCAGCAGATACTCCGTCATCTGCCAGGTGAATTTCTTCACTTCTTCTGCCGACCGGGGTCCGTATGGACATCTTGCTGTATCTCCCAAATAATAGATGGTTTCTTTAGGCAATTGGCGCATGACCTCTTTTGCGACAGTCAATCCGCCAACACCCGAATCTATGATGCCAATCGGTTGAATCACTTTATTCCCTCACTCTGGTTTCATTTCTTGATGCAGTTTTGACAGGTTCCCTTTCAAGCCTTCCACTTCTTCCTGAGAAAAGTCCTCAAGGACACTTTGTAAATAATCCTGCCTTTTTTCGATGACTTCCTCAATAATTCTTTCGCCCTCTTTTAACATATGAATGCGGACTACCCGCCGGTCATTCTCATCCTTGACCCTTTCGACCAATTCATTCTTTTCCATGCGGTCGACCAGGTCCGTCGTTGTACTGCAGGCAAGGTACATCTTATTCGAAAGGTCGCCGATCGTCATGTCACCGTATTCAAATAACCATTGAAGCGCGATGAATTGAGGCGGCGTAAGCGTGTACTGACTTAAGATTTCACGCCCTTTTTGCTTAATGATGGAAGATATGTAACGCAGGTCTTTTTCTATATCTGCTACCACCTGTACATCGGCTTTCATCTTGATTTCTTCTTTATTCATGAACGAATTCTCCTTTGACTGACTAGTCCTAAATTAACATGATCACAAATACTTCCAAGGATTCACCATCTCCGCTTACCGGGAAACAGCTGATTCTGATTAGTCCTACTAGCATTTTCTCTTTTTTTCAGGGAAATTTCAAGAAAAGAAAGGAGGCAGGTTCAGTATACCACTAAACTAAAAGAGACTGACTCTTACTTGGACAATAACGGTGAAATACCCCGGATTATTGTTCATAAGAATCAGCCCCTTACTTTAAAGCTTGAGTTCCCCCATGCGAAGAAGCTCTACAACTGCCTGTGAGCGCCCCTTCACTCCAAGCTTTTGCATGGCGTTGGAAATATGATTTCGAACTGTTTTCTCGCTGATGAAAAGATCACTAGCAATCTCTTTCGTTGTTTTGTCCTGTACTAACAGCTCGAATACTTCTTTTTCTCTCTTTGTGAGCAACGGTTTGTGTGTAAAATCATTGTCCTTCAATTATGGTAACCCTCCTTGCCTTCGCCAGCTTTAAACCGCGGGGATGGGTATTGTCGGTCGTCAGAATATCATATGTGAAGGTGAGGTTTAGAGTGACATAGAGAAGGAGTAATTTCAAAAATTAGGCAGCGATTCATTCACACACTATTCAGGATGAGGAGGACATGACTGAAGGACAGTCAAATTTCTTTCTCATCTCTTCCGTCCAAGGGACACCTTTTCCCGTCTTACGTGAAATCTGTACCATCGTTCCTCTGCCAACGAAGCAGACATCTTGCTTTTCATTTACGCCCATATAATGCAGGTCTACTGAAGAGTTTCCTACCGCGGCCGCTTTCACATAAACATTCAAGCGTTCCCCAAAGTAGACTTGCTTCAGAAAGTCGCACTGCAGGTCTGCTACGACCGGGATCGTGTGATGATCGGGCTTCACCCAATCCTGCATGAATCCCTGATATTTAAAAAAGTCGGTTCTTGCTTCCTCGAAGTATGTAAATGGAACAGTGTTGTTCAGGTGTCCAAACATATCCGTCTCGGAAAAACGAACCTTGATTTCTATGGAGAAATGAAATTCTTTTTGCCATGTGTCTATGTCTTTAATGTATGTAATATGTTTCAAAATGGCTCCTCCTTTTAGGCAGATAATAAAATGAATGAATATTCATTCTTTTCATTATAATCCTTTTTTCTTCATTTAGGAACCGTTTAGTTTCAAAAACCCGCCATGAACCACCTGGCAGGCAAAATTCATCATATGGAACATCGGATGAATCCCTTAATTTCCCAAGTGACGGAATTATTCGCAGAATTCAAAAAAAAAAGCGGAAAATTGAAAGATTAATGATTAAATTCGAAAGATTATCGTCCCAAATTCGAAGATTAGTGACAAAATTCGAAAGATTCCTCATAAACGGCACTTCAATTCATCGACCCAAACAGCTGAATCACCCGCAGCCACAGCATCAGGTGGTTCATAACCAACAATTTGGTCATTAAAAGACCCAATCATCACAACTATTTGACCCCCCACAACGATTTTCCTCACAACCCCAACAATGAAAGAATCCCATCATTTCCAAGCGCATTAAAAAAAGCACTTCCCCGAAGGAAAGTGCTAGCAAATTAATCTACCATATGGTCGCTTCCGAAGAAGTTTTTGAACATTTGGAAGGATGTTTCGCGGTTCAACGCTGCGATTGATGTTGTCAAAGGGATTCCCTTCGGACAAGACTGCACGCAGTTCTGAGAGTTACCGCAGTTGGCAAGGCCGCCGTCCCCCATGATTGATTCCAGGCGTTCGTCCTGATTCATGGCACCTGTTGGATGCGCATTGAAAAGACGAACCTGTGAAAGCGGTGCAGGGCCGATGAAATTGGACTTGCTGTTTACGTTAGGGCAGGCTTCCAAGCATACTCCGCATGTCATGCATTTGGATAATTCATAAGCCCATTGACGTTTCTTCTCCGGCATGCGGGGACCAGGTCCAAGATCGTAAGTACCATCGATCGGGATCCACGCTTTTACTTTCTTCAGGCTGTCGAACATCCGGCTGCGGTCGACCTGCAGGTCACGCACGACCGGGAATGTTTTCATCGGAGCCAGTTGGATCGGCTGCTCAAGCTGATCGACAAGCGCTGTACAAGATTGTCTTGGCTTTCCGTTGATCACCATTGAACAGGCTCCGCAGACTTCCTCAAGACAGTTCATATCCCAGGTGATCGGGGTCGTTTTTTCACCTTTCGCATTGACCGGATTTCGGCGGATTTCCATAAGGGCGGAAATCACGTTCATATTCGGGCGATAAGCTAATTCAAACTCTTCTTGATATGGAGCTGTTTCAGGGCCGTCTTGACGAGTAATGATGAAACGGACTAACTTGTTTTCACTCATCACTTACTTCCCCCTTTACTCTTAGAATAGTCGCGCTTACGTGGTGCGATCATGCCTGTGTCGACTTCTTCATAATGGAATTCAGGTGAATTCGCTGCTGCATTATATTTTGCCATGGTCGTTTTCAGGAATTCTTCATCATTACGATCCGGGAAATCAGGCTTATAGTGTGCTCCGCGGCTTTCATTACGGTTCAGTGCACCGATCGTGATGACTCTTGCAAGCTGAAGCATGTTCCACAATTGACGTGTAAACGTGGCACCCTGGTTGCTCCACTTGGCCGTATCGTTGATGTTGATATTCTTGTAGCGCTCCATAAGCTCAAGAATCTTATTGTCTGTTTCTTTCAGTTTATCATTATGACGGACCACCGTTACATTATCGGTCATCCATTCACCCAGTTCTTTGTGGATGACATACGCATTTTCTGTTCCATTCATGGACATGATCGTGTTCCACTTTTCCTCTTCCTGCTGCACGTGGCGTTCGAATACGGAAGAAGGAACACTTTCAACGGACTTTTCAAGTCCTTGGATGTACTTGACAGCATTCGGTCCGGCTACCATTCCGCCGTAGATTGCTGAAAGCAGTGAATTGGCTCCAAGACGGTTCGCACCGTGCTGGGAATAATCACATTCCCCTGCAGCGAAAAGGCCGGGGATATTGGTCATTTGATCATAATCAACCCAAAGTCCGCCCATTGAATAGTGCACGGCAGGGAAGATCTTCATTGGGACTTTACGCGGATCGTCACCCATGAATTTCTCATAGATTTCAATGATTCCGCCAAGTTTGATATCGAGTTCCTTGGAATCTTTATGAGAAAGATCAAGGTAAACCATGTTTTCTCCATTGATTCCAAGCTTCTGATTCACGCACACATCGAAGATTTCACGTGTAGCGATATCACGCGGTACCAGATTTCCATAAGCAGGATATTTCTCTTCAAGGAAATACCAAGGCTTACCGTCTTTGTACGTCCATACACGTCCGCCTTCACCACGGGCAGATTCACTCATGAGGCGGAG
This sequence comes from Bacillus sp. BKU_1, assembly GCA_051294195.1. Lineage (GTDB taxonomy): Bacteria > Bacillota > Bacilli > Bacillales > Bacillaceae_B > Rossellomorea. The sequence continues at coordinate 2,913,177 of CP193985.1, forward strand.
CTTATCGTCACCTGGGATGGCTGTAGGGTGAATCTGGATGAATTCACCGTTTGCATAATATGCACCCTGCTGGTACACGATTGATGCTGCTGATCCAGTATTGATGACAGAGTTCGTGGACTTACCGAAGATGATGCCGGGTCCCCCTGTCGCCATGATGACAGCATCTGCAGCGAATGATTTGATTTCCATCGTTTGAAGGTTCTGTGCAACGATCCCGCGGGCAGCGCCATCGTCGTCCACGACCACTCCAAGGAATTCCCATCCTTCAAATTTGTTAACAAGACCTGCCACTTCATGGCGGCGGACCTGCTCGTCCAATGCATAAAGAAGCTGCTGTCCAGTCGTCGCACCTGCAAATGCGGTACGGTGATGCTGCGTTCCGCCAAAGCGCCGGAAATCAAGAAGTCCTTCCGGTGTACGGTTGAACATGACACCCATGCGGTCAAGCAAGTGGATGATGCCCGGTGCTGCTTCAGTCATTGCTTTTACCGGAGGCTGATTCGCAAGGAAATCCCCTCCATATACTGTATCGTCAAAGTGTTCCCAAGGAGAATCGCCTTCCCCTTTTGTGTTTACGGCTCCATTAATTCCACCTTGAGCACAAACAGAGTGAGAACGCTTAACGGGTACAAGTGAGAATAAATCCACTTCCGTTCCTACTTCTGCTGCTTTGATTGTGGCCATTAAGCCGGCTAAACCGCCGCCGACTACAATAATTTTGCCTTTACTCATCGTGACTCACTCCTTTTTCTGCGGAAGTTGCCTGCTGATATCTATCAGACTTCTATAAATGTTTCTCTTATACAAACGCGAAGATTGCGCGCATACCAACTACTGATAACGCTACAAAAATTCCGATCGTTACATATGTAGCAATTAACTGAGAACGAGGTGAAACCGTAATACCCCAGCTTACACAGAATGACCATAAGCCATTAGCAAAGTGGAAGATCGTGGATAACACACCGATTACATAAAAACCAAGCATTAATGGATTCGATAGAATATTCTCCATCATCTGGAAGTTAACTTCCGCTCCAAACGCCGCAGCTACTCTGGTTTCCCATACATGCCATGTTACAAAGATAAACGTGATTACCCCTGACACACGCTGCAGAAGGAACATCCAGTTGCGGAAGTAACCGAATTTAGTGGCGTTATTCTTGGATGTGAACGCAATGTAGATTCCATAGATAGCATGGAAGTACAATGGAAGGAAGATGATAAAGATCTCAAGGAAATAACGGAACGGCAGACTTTCCATAAAATGTGCCGCTTGATTGAAAGATTCTTCCCCGCCTGTTGCAAAATGGTTCACGACTAAATGTTGAGTTAAAAATAATCCAACTGGAATAACACCTAGTAATGAATGAAGCCTGCGATAATTAAATTCTCGATTTCCAGCCATGATTTACCCCCCTTAATCATAAAATATGAGGCCGTTTTCTAATCAATATTATCATTAGACAACGATACATATTTTATGTTGTAACAATTATGTGACAAGTTTCATTTTACTCCCATAGAGTGTGAGCGTCAAGAAAACGTATACATAAATTCGACAATATCGCTAAAATATTTTTAATTTAGAGATAACGACTAAACACGGTTAAATCCGCCTCCAATAATTAGAATTTTCTAATTATTAATCAATAATATTATACCGCCAAAATATCCCAACTTTCATTTTTCAGGTTTGGGATGATAAATCGACTTTTCATGTATATAATAGTTTTATAGAAAGAGGGGATATATTTGGAACAAAAAAAAGAAGAAATTTATGAACCATCCGTCCCGGTTTTCGGCTATGAACTGTTAAGGGATATCCTGCTCCCCGATATCTTGGGCAAACACACCCCGGAAATCTTGTATTGGGGCGGCAAGCAGCTCTCCAGAAAATTCCCCCTGCAGTCAATTGAGGAGTATTCATCTTTTTTTGAAGAAGCAGGCTGGGGGACATTGACGGTTGCAGAACAAAAGAAAAATGAAATGACCTTTGAACTGAGCGGTTCATTTGTCGATAGACGCCTCTCACTAAATTCGGACGTTTCATTCAAATTGGAAGCCGGCTTTCTTGCAGAACAAATCCAGCTCCAAAAAAAATGCACGACTGAAGCAGCTGACGAAATACATAAACGAAATCGGTCCGTGAAGATCATCGCCCGCTGGGATGAAAAGGATAAAGTCGAATAAACAGCCGGCCGCCGCGAATAGATGAATGGGAAATAGGCTTGGGTAAAACTTAAATTTTTATATCTAAAGACGAACATTTTAAAGTAGACTCATAGCAACGCAAATGATTTCCGTGCAAGACTTCGCTTTCCGCGGGTAGCCCGTGAGCCTCCTCGGCAAGCCTGCGGGAAGAAAAGCGGAGGCGGCTCGCCCAGAGGCGACAAGCATAAGGCGAGCAAGCCGGAAAGGCGTTTTTTGCCTTTTTGGCTTGCTTGACTTATGACCTCGAGCCTCTAGCCGCCGGAGCTGGACAGGTCTCACTTGTCCAGCTGCAGGGCTTAGAGGCACATGTCATACGTCAAACCGACCAAGAAGGCAAAGAACGCCTTCTTGGCCGGTTCGTCTTATGCCACCCGCCTCTCCTCAAAGCCCTTCCGCTTTTCTTATAAGCTACTCTTCCCGCAGGAGTCTTCGTCTTGCACTCCAATCAACCGCTATATAAGCTAAAATCCAAAGGTAATTTGAACAAATTATAAACCCGAACTAATTTGCCTCATCTTTTGCAAATTAGTTCGGGTTTTACTTTGACTAAAACACTTTTGTCCCAGCCCTTTTAAAAATGCCAGCCAGCTCCTTGAAACATTTTATTTCCGCCCGCTGAAGTCAAAAATTCGCTTCAATGGTCGGAAGGTAAACGTTTGTCCAGGCTGATCAAGGCGCTTCCACTTTTCTACAGTGTCACTTCTTCTACTTTGAAAGCATCCAGTTTGAACGCCGTATGCAACACTCCTGCAGCTTTTTGCATGTTCACCTGATCGACAACGGCCGACACTTTGATCTCGGAGGTGCTGACCATTTTGACGATGATCTCATTTTGAGCAAGGACTTCAAACATTTCTGCCGCAACACCGGGGTTCGATATCATTCCGGACCCGACGATGGATACCTTGGCAAGATCGCGTTCATGCTCGATATGGGTGAATCCGAGTTCCCCCTGATTCTTCTCCAATACCGAGAGGGCGTCTTCAAGGTCGTGCTCCTTAATGGAAAAAGATAGATTCGTTGTATCTTTGTCTGTCTGGCTCTGAATGATGATATCCACGTTCAGGTGATTCCTTGCCAGTGTTGTGAATACGGAAGAAAGACCGGTCAATGCATTCCCAAGTCCAAACACCGTCACCCTTACAATTTCATCTTCAAACGCCACTCCTCTTACCACTAAATTCTGTTCCATGCTTGCTTCCTCCTCAATATACGTACCTTCGACTTTTTCGAGGCTCGATCTCACTTCCAGCGGGATTTGATAATTTTTAGCAAACTCGACAGCCCTTGGATGAAGGACCCCGGCACCCAGATTGGCAAGTTCGAGCATTTCATCATACGAAATCGATGGCAGCTTCCTTGCACCCTTTATATATCGGGGATCGGATGAATAGACCCCGTCGACATCCGTATAAATATCGCACCGGTCTGCTTTCAGTGCAGCCGCGATCGCTACCGCGGTTGTGTCAGACCCTCCGCGGCCGAGCGTAGTGATTTCACCGGAAGGCGTCATACCCTGAAACCCTGCCACGATCACGACTTTTCCGCTTTCGAGCTGTGCGGTCATTTTTTCTGTATGGATATTGGTGATGCGTGCGTTGCTATGGACAGTTTCCGTCTCGATCCCCGCTTGCCATCCTGTGTACGAAATGGCCTCCTGACCTGCCTGGATCAATGCCATTGTCAACAGTGAGATGGTTACCTGTTCACCAGTCGACAACAGCATATCCATCTCCCTTTTACTAGGGCGGGAAGTGATTTCCCGTGCCATTCCGACTAAAGCATCCGTTGTTTTACCCATTGCGGATACAACCACGACAACATCATTTCCCCGATTCTTCTCTTCTAAAATCCTTGACGCAACATTTTGAATTTTTTCGACAGAACCTACAGACGTCCCGCCGAATTTCTGAACGATAATACTCACAGCTTCTCCTTCTTTCTCTTTGAGTGTAGAAATAGAATCTTATTTTCTGAAGAGAATCATCTGACTTCTGCTGAGATCCCGCTGCAATGAGGAGGGGGTCCCGATCCTCATGCAGTCCCATGCCTGATAATAAAAAAAGCAATGAGATGGAGGTCTCATTGCTTATGAACTTAAAGTAAAAAATACTGATCCGTTCATCGGCATTGTGAGATAGCTCTCCAAGATTGATTCATCTTGACAATCCAGCATTTCTTAAACGCAGGACCAGCGGAATTAGTATGAGTCTAATACCACTTCGGCGAATCTCCCCTTCCCAGACATCTCACCGGAGCCCATACTCCTCTTTGCCTGTACTCTTGAAGTTCGCACCTCTATCACCACTAGTGAAAGTGATAATGTTTTAAATTATCGATAATTATAGCACACGAAAAAATTGGAAGCAATGAGGTTTTTATAAAATTGCGATAAATTTTTTGGGTCATTCGGGTGAAACGAACGTTTCACCCGATTTTCAGCAGAGCTGAAAAGTGAACCAACAAATTAAACGTTATACATATACCCTATTCGTTTAGTTTCTCATGCAATACTTTCGCTACCGCTTCCGGAATTCCGATGTCCTGAAGTTCCTCTACCGTGGCTTCTTTCATTTTTTTCATGGAGCCGAAGTGTTTGAGAAGCTGTTTTTTGCGCTTTGGTCCGATTCCTTCGATGTCGTCCAGGATGGATTGGAAGACGCTTTTCCCTCGGAGCTGGCGGTGGAATGTGATGGCAAAGCGGTGGACTTCGTCCTGTATCCGCTGCAGCAGGTAAAATTCCTGACTGCGTTTTTCCAGGGGTACGATCTGCAATGGATTTCCGTATAGGAGCTCAGATGTCTGGTGCTTATCGTCCTTGGCAAGACCGCCTAAAGGTATATCAAGTCCCAGCTCATTTTCAAGCACTTCACGGGCCGCTTCGATCTGTCCCTTACCTCCGTCGATGATGATGAGGTCCGGGAGCGGAAGTCCATCTTTCAATACTCTGGAGTAACGTCTCCTTACCACTTCCCGCATCGATTCATAATCATCCGGGCCTTTTACGGTTTTTATCTTGTATTTACGGTATTCTTTTTTGGCAGGCTTTCCGTCCACGAAGACGATCATCGCTGATACCGGAGCCGAGCCTTGTATATTCGAATTATCGAATGCTTCGATCCGGAACGGGGTATAGATCCCCATCTGTTCTCCAAGTCTTTCGATCGCTTTGATCGTTCTCTCTTCATCCCGCTCGATCAGGGCAAATTTCTCATCAAGTGCCTGCTTGGCATTTTTCTCGGCCAGTTTCACCAGCTCTTTTTTCTTGCCCCTTTTCGGCTGCGTGATCTTCACTTCAAGGAGTTTCATGGCGAGTTCTTCATCAATACCCTCAGGCAGAAAGATTTCTCTCGGCTTGAAATGGTTTGCTTTTGAATAAAACTGGCCCAGGAATGTCAGGAATTCATCTTCCGGTTCGTTATAAAGAGGGAATAATGACACATCGCGTTCAATCAATTTTCCCTGCCTCACAAAGAAGACCTGCACACACATCCAGCCTTTATCGACTGAGAAACCGAATACATCACGGTCTGTAAAGTCAGTCATCGTCATCTTCTGCTTTTCCATCGTTGCTTCTATATGAAGGATTTGATCCCGAAATTCCTTTGCCCGTTCAAACTCAAGATTTTCAGAAGCTTCCTTCATTTTTTCAGAAAGTTCTTTCTTGATCTCTTTGTATCCGCCGTTCAGGAATCTCGCAATTTCATCCGTCATTTCCCTGTACGTGTCTTTGCTCACTTCTTTTACACAAGGGGCGAGGCACTGTCCCATATGGTAATAGAGGCAGACACGGTCAGGGAGTGTGTTGCATTTTCGCAGCGGGTAAAGACGGTCAAGCAGCTTTTTTGTCTCATTCGCTGCACCTACATTCGGGTATGGGCCGAAGTACTTTCCTTTTCCCCTCTGAACCTTGCGGGTCGTGATCAATCGCGGATGACGCTCATTGGTCAATTTGATGAAAGGATAACTTTTATCATCCTTTAACATGACGTTATATTTCGGGTCATACTTTTTAATCAGATTCATCTCGAGCACCAGGGCTTCAAGATCTGAAGATGTCATAATATATTCAAAGTCTTCTATTTCCCCGACAAGCCTTTGTGTCTTCGCATCATGGGAGCCCGTAAAGTATGACCGGACCCGGTTCTTAAGTACTTTTGCCTTCCCGACATAAATAATCGTGCCCTGTCTGTCTTTCATCAGATAGCAGCCGGGCTGATCCGGCAGCAGGGCAAGTTTATTGGTAATGACAGAATTCACGTATTTCCCCTCCCTTCTTCTATCTTAACCGAAGGAATAAAAAAAGCCGAGGCACCATGCCCCGGCTTTTCGATCAATCACTTCTCATTAAGCATGTTTATTCAATAATTCAGCAAGAGCTTCTTTTGGTTGGAACCCGATTACTTTATCCACTACCTCGCCGTCTTTAAGGACAACAAGTGTAGGGATGCTCATTACGCCGTACTTGCCAGCTGTTTCCTGGTTTTCATCAACGTCAACTTTGACGATCTTCACTTTATCTCCCATTTCGCTGTCAAGCTCTTCCAAAACAGGAGCGATCATTTTACAAGGTCCGCACCAAGGTGCCCAGAAGTCAGCCAGTACAAGTCCAGAGTTTGTTTCATTTACAAAGTTTTGGTCAGTAGCATTTGTAATTGCCATAAGTATATGCCTCCTAATTTCATGAAATCTAACGTAAGTATATCACCGATAAAAGTGCTGTGCTATAAATCTGCTCGTTGGTAATATACCCTGCCGAAAACGTTCTATGCAATGCTTCAGAAAATACGCTTCAAGAAACCTCTGCCGAATTACAGGGCGAAAAAATAAGGAGTAGCCGTGTGGCTACTGCCCTATTTTCTTATACTATTCATTTACCCGTGGATGTGTTTTTAAAACGTACGGTTTATGAAGATGAAACTTTAAGTTTCTTGAACTCTTCCGTCAGCATCGGTACGACTTCAAAAAGGTCGCCCACGATTCCGTAGTCTGCCACGTTGAAGATGTTCGCTTCAGGATCTTTGTTGATCGCCACGATCACTTTGGAGTTCGACATACCCGCCAAGTGCTGGATGGCCCCTGAGATTCCGCATGCAATATAAAGGTCCGGCGTTACAACCTTACCTGTCTGCCCGATTTGGAGTGAGTAATCACAGTAGTCGGCATCACATGCACCGCGTGATGCCCCGACTGCTCCCCCGAGTACGTCAGCCAGTTCTTTCAAAGGTTCGAATCCGTCTTCACTCTTCACTCCGCGTCCCCCTGCAATGATGACTTTCGCTTCGGACAGATCGACGCCTTCGCTTGCCTTGCGGACTACATCCTTGATGATGGTGCGTAAATCCTTAATATCGACGGACAGTGAAGCTACATCGCCGGAACGTGATTCGTCTTTCGCCAATGGTTCGATATTGTTAGGGCGGATAGTGGCAAAAATCAACCCGTCAGTGACGATTTTCTTTTCAAAGGCTTTACCTGAGTAAATCGGACGAGTGAACACAAGGTTCCCGCCCGCTTCTTCAAGGTCTGTTGCATCGGAAATCAGTCCTGTGCTGAGCTTGCTCGCAAGTTTTGGTGACAGGTCTTTTCCTAATGCAGTGTGGCCGAAGATGATTCCTTCAGGCTTCTCCTGGTCAATCACAGCCATCAATGCCTGTGAATAGCCGTCAGATGTATATTGATCCAGCTTATCATGTTCAACAACAATCACTTTATCTGCACCATACTGGATCATTTCCTGACCTAAAGCGCTTACTTCTTTGCCGGCTAAAACACCGATGACTTCGCCGCCTTCCGCAACAGTTTTACCTGCGGCAACCGCTTCGAATGAAACGTTACGCAATGATCCGTCCCTGACTTCTCCTAGTACCAATACTTTTCTTGCCATGTTAAATACCCCCTGAGTGTTAGTTGAGTGTGAATAGATAAGTTATAAACGAGATCTCTTCCGAAATCAGACTACTTTCGCTTCATTGCGAAGAAGCTGAACCAGTTCTGAAACCTGTGCATCAAGCTCCCCTTCCAATACTTTACCTGCTTCCTTCTTAGGCGGAAGGTAGATTTCGATTGTCTTGGTCTTCGCTTCCACATCATCTTCATCCAGATCTAAATCATCCAGTTCCAATTCTTCAAGAGGCTTTTTCTTCGCCTTCATGATTCCAGGAAGGGATGGATATCGCGGCTCATTCAATCCCTGCTGCGCAGTTACTAATAAAGGCAGCGACGTTTCAATCACTTCAGAGTCACCTTCGACATCGCGAGTGACCGTCACTGATTCACCATCGATCTCCAGTTTAGTGATCGTTGTAACATATGGTATATCCAATTGCTCCGCTACGCGCGGGCCAACCTGGCCTGAACCGCCGTCGATCGCCACATTACCGGCAAGGATCAGGTCAACATCCTGGTCTTTTAAGTATCGAGACAGCACGGATGCAGTTGTAAATTGGTCTCCATAATCAAGATCATCTTCAGTATTTATCAATACAGCTTTATCTGCTCCCATTGCCAGAGCTGTTCTTAATTGTTTTTCACTTTCTTCTCCGCCGACAGTCACAACTGTCACTTCACCGCCATGGGCATCGCGGACTTGAATCGCTTCTTCCACCGCATACTCATCGTATGGATTTATAATAAATTCAGCCCCATCTTCTGCGATTTGACCGTTTTGGATCGAAATTTTCTCCTCAGTATCAAACGTTCTTTTCAAAAGTACATAGATGTTCATTCCTAAGTCCCTCCTAATAATTGAAAACATTCTTTCCCTTAAAAAGATTTTGAAAATTTAACCCCTTTGAATGGGCAGTGCGTAAAATGATAACGTTTTCACACTGCCATTAACATGATTTTACTATATTAATAGAATGTTTACTAGCCTTTAAAATCAGGTTCTCTCTTTTCAATAAATGCCGAAATGCCTTCTTTCGCATCATCGGATACAAAGACATCCCCGAAAAGATCCGATTCCCTCATGACCCCTTCATAGAATCTGTCGTCCTTTGTATAACTTAGCAGCTCGATTGCAGCTTTCATGGCACCGGGGCTCTTCTTGGCGATTTTATTCGCCATTTCTTCCGCTTTGGCGAATAATTCTTCTTCTTTGTATGCTTTATTGGCAAGCCCCCATTGGACTGCTTCCGTTCCGCTGATCGGTTCGCTGGTCAATAGCATTTCTGCTGCCTTTGCCCTGCCGACAAGATTCGGAAGGCGCTGCGAGCCCGCAAAACCAGGGACAAGCCCCAATTGAAGTTCTGGCAGACCAAGCTTTGCATTCTCTGTGACAAGTCGGATATGACAGCCCATTGCAAGTTCCAGTCCGCCTCCCAAAGCAGCGCCGTGAATGGCCGCAATGATGGGCTTTGAGAAATTCTCCATCCGTTCGAACACATCCTGCCCCTTTTTGGCAAGCTGGGAAAACTCTTCTCCTGTTTCAATCGTAGTGAACTCTTTGATGTCCGCTCCTGCCGAGAAGAATCGGCCTTCACCTTTAATAAGGATAACCCTTACTTCGGGATTCCCTTCGATGTCATCAAGGATGCCATCGATTTCCCTTATCAACCCGCTGGCAAGTGCATTTGCAGGCGGCCTCTGTATGGTTACATGCGCTACTTTTCCTTCTAGTGTCCATGATAAATTCTCCATCTCTCATCCCCCTAAACTGTTTAGTTCCTGCCGCCACATCCATGAAGTAATAGTTTGTGTATAGCAGGGACTTGAGCCACGATATCATATTTTTGATCATTCATTACCCAGGTTGTGACCACTTCATCCAAGGTCCCGAAGATCATCTGACGGGCGATCCGCACATCAAGATCCTCAGGGAGTTCACCGTTCTCAATCCCGCTTATCAGGATTTTATCCACCAATTGAAGATATCCTTTTAACACATCGTTGATCTTGAAACGGATATCTTTATTGGACTGACGGAGCTCGAGCTGTGTGACAATGGCTAAATGATGATCTTCTGATAAAAGCTTGCAGTGATTTTCCACCATCACATATAATTTCTCTGAAACCGTCTGTTTTCCTGCTATCACTTCTTCTGTTTTTTCAATAAAGATGGACATTTTCTCCCTGAAAAGTGAAATCAGGATGTCTTCCTTGTTTTTAAAATAAAGATAGATGGTGCCGTCTGCGACGCCTGCCTGCTTGGCGATCTTTGACACCTGTGCCTGGTGATAGCCATTTTCAGCTATTACCACGACTGCCGCATCGATGATTTGCTTATATTTGGGTTTATTTCGCTTCATAATTAGTTGACCTGCCTTATCGAAATATGAATGAACGGTCATTCATATTTAAATAATAAAATGTATGTGTTTGAATGTCAAGGAAGATCCTTGTCCCATTCCGCTAAAAAAAGAGAGCGAATCCCATGAAAGATTCACAGTTTTAATTTTAGCTCAATTTCTTCTCTTCTTCTACCTTTTTACGTTCTTCATCCACAAGGGCTCTCCTTAATATCTTTCCTACTGCGGTTTTAGGGAGTTCTTTCCTGAATTCATAAATCTTCGGCACTTTATAAGCAGCAAGATACTTCCGGGCAAATTCGTCCAGTTCTTCCGCTGTAAGGGATTTTCCTTCCTTCAATACGACATATGCTTTGACCGTCTCACCGCGGTATGGATCAGGAACCCCTGCTGCAACCACTTCCTGTATAGCCGGGTGTTCGTAAAGGACTTCTTCTATTTCCCTTGGGTAGATATTAAATCCGCCTGCTATGATCATATCTTTCTTCCTGTCGACCACATAGAAGTATCCTCTTTCGTCCATATAACCCAAATCACCGGTCAAGAGCCATCCATCCTTCAATGTCTGTTCCGTTTCTTCAGGTCTGTTCCAATATCCTTTCATCACTTGAGGACCCTTGACTGCGATCTCACCTATTTCCTTCACGGGCAGAGGTTCGCCTGTCTCAAGTGAAAGGACGGCACTGTCTGTACTCGGCCAAGGCAATCCGATGCTCCCTTTTATCCTTTCTTTGTCCCAAAGGAAGTTGGCATGGGTGACCGGCGAAGATTCCGTAAGGCCATAACCCTCCACCAGCTTTCCTCCGGTGACTTCCTCGAATTCCTGCTGGACCTCAACAGGGAGCGGCGCGCTTCCGCTGAGACATGAATCGATGGATGACAGGTCATATTTCTTCAAGTCGGGGTGATTCAAAATGCCGATATAGATGGTGGGTGCACCCGGAAACAATGTAGGCTTCTGTTTCTGTATTGTTTTCAATGTCGTTTCCACATCGAATTTCGGAAGCAGGATCATCTTATACCCCTGCATGATGGAGAGGATCATCACTGCCGTCATCCCGTACACGTGGAAGAATGGGAGGATGCCCAGGATTTTTTCTTCGCCTTTTTTACATTTATACAGCCACGCATCACACATCGAGGCATTCGCCACCAGATTTTTATGGGTCAGCATGACACCTTTAGGAAATCCGGTTGTCCCCCCTGTATATTGGAGAAGAGCTATGTCATTCTCAAAATCAAATTCGCCCGGTATCGGTTCGGCTGCCGATGAAGCCATGATATCTTTAAACAGATGATTCTGCTCGGAAGGTTCCACCTTGACGACGATCCCATACTGCTTCTTTTGGATGAAAGGATAAATCATATTCTTTGGAAACGGGAGGTATTCTTTGATAGCGGTTACAATGATGTGCTGCAGATCTGTTGCCCCCATGACTTTTGACACCCTCGGGTATAGAATGTCCAGCGTGAGGATGACCTTTGCCCCCGAGTCTTTCATCTGATATTCAATTTCCCTTTCTGTATACAGCGGATTGGTTTGCACCACCACCCCGCCTGCATAAAGAACACCGTAATAAGCAATGACAGACTGCGGCGTATTTGGAAGCATGATGGCGACACGGTCCCCTCTTTCAATCCCGAGCCCCCTCAAGTAATTGGCAAACTTCAATGCGGATTCGTACACTTCATGATAGGTAAATTCTTTCCCCATGAAATGTATGGCAGATTTGCTTCCATACATTTCAGCCGCCTCGGTTAAAAAAGAGTGCAAAGGTTTCTCAGGCAGCGTCAATTCACCGGGAATCTCATCCGGATACTCTGCAAGCCAGGGTTTCGTCATTGTAATCCCTCCTTCATAATATTTAGAAAATTTAGTTCTTTTCACTATTATAATATAAGGGGACATCACTTACAATTTGAATTACCATTCAGTCGTGACTTAATTCCCACTCCTATTTCAGAAGTTTTTGTGTTGGCAGCATTAAATCGTCTCTTTCTCTAAAGGATATGATGTCATGCTTGTCCCACATGCCGGACACGTCCCCTATTCTGCTTCCCCTGCCGTTTTACCCATAAAGCGAAACGCCACTGTACCAAATGACCGAATATTAAGAAATCAGCTTTTTTTATCTGAAAATCATGTTACACTTTTGGTGAAACGTTTCGATAATATGATTGGAAGGGGTTTTGCATATGAAAAAGAATATCAGTCTGTTCATGGTTTTGTGCATGGTCATCAGCCTCCTGTACATCCCAGCGGTTTCTGCACAGGGAAAAGACGGCAGGGACATCGCTTTACGGGCAGAGTTGAAAGCGGTTGCAAAGAAGACTTACAAATTTTATGAGGATCATACCGATCCCTCTACCGGCCTTACTTTTGATGAAACGCGATACACCGATGAAGGGAAGAAAAATGCGGAGCATACTTCACCTACCAATATCGGGATGTATATGATGAGTACTGTGTCTGCGCAGGAGTTGGGTTTCATTTCAGAAGAAGAAGCGGTCGACCGCATACAAGTTACCTTGAATACGCTGGAATCCATGAAAAAATGGAACGGCCTTTTTTATAACTGGTATTACACAAAGGACGGATCCCTGAAAAAAGACTGGGGACAATTCATCTCCCAGGTGGATAACGGCTGGCTTTCTGCAGGTTTGATCGTCGTCGGACAAGCTTATGATGAACTGAACGGCCAGACAAGCAAACTGGTGGCTGACATGGATTATTCCACTCTTTATGATCCCGAAGTCGGTCAATTCCGCGGCGGATACGATGTGGCACAGGGAAAATTGACAGACCATCACTACGGGCTTCTCTATACCGAGCCGCGGGTTGCAAGTTATATTTCGATCGGGAAGGGAGATGTTCCGAAAGAGCACTGGTGGAAAATGGAGCGTACCATCCCGGCCGAGTGGGATTGGCAGTCTCAAATTCCGGAAGGTGAATATGTTGAATATGACGGGGTCTCCGTCTTTGAAGGCCACTATGAATACAATGGCGTCAAATTCGTTCCAAGCTGGGGAGGCAGTATGTTCGAAGGCCTGATGCCGGGCATTGTCTTGAAAGAAAAAGAACTTGGAAAGCAGGCACTTGGATTGAATAACCAGCGTCACGTCGAACTGCAAATTCAATATGCCAAGGATAAAGGATACAAAGAATGGGGCTTCTCACCGGCAGCTACCCCTGACGGCTACAGTGAATTCGCCGCCACACCGCTCGGGACATCGGGCTACGCAGATAAATCGACCGTGACCCCTCACGCATCCTTCCTTGCCCTGGATTACGCTCCTGATGAAGTGCGCAAAAACATCAAAGTGCTAAAAGGTATGGATATGTTTGGAAAGTACGGATTCTATGATTCAGTCAATGTTGAAACAGGTGAAATTGCAAAAGCGTACCTTGCCCTGGATCAGGGTATGATCATGGTTTCGATCGCTAATTTCCTTAAAGACGGTGTCATCCGCGATTATTTCCACCAGGACCCGATCGGGAAAAAGCCGGAGGAACTGCTGGAGAAGGAAGTTTTTTCTATTCAATAGTTTTATTTATGAATACCTTTTCCATCGAAAGAGAGTCCGTTGCTCTTTTTATATACCGATAACGGCTGCCTTTTGAATAAATTAAAAACCCGAACGAATTCGCCTCAAAGCGAGGTGAATTCGTTCGGGTTTTACTTAGGCTGAAACATTTTTATCCCAGCCCTTTCCTTATGTGAAAAACACCATATAAATAATTCCGACCAGAATAAATCCTGCACATAAAACAAGTAACACTTTCGCTAATGTTTCCATAGTTCCTCTCCTTACGAAATCCCTGCACCTATGACATATGACAATCCGACCGAAATGACAAGGGAAATGAAGCCGACCGCACGATTATCCTTTTCAATCTCTTCATCTATTTTGAACTTCGGCGTTAAAAATTCATAAATGAAGTAACCGATCAGCAAGAGGAAAAAACCAAAGAATCCCCACCCGATCGTCGTGAGGACCGAATCGTTCTGCTGAATGGAATACCGGAAAATATTTGCTATTCCCAATATCTTTCCCCCTGTTGCCATGGCAACCGCCAAGTTGCCTTTTTTGATTTCTTCCCAATTTTTATATTTGGTGACCAGCTCAAATATAGTCAGGAAAAGGATAAGGCAAAGTATGACGACACTGTAGTTCCCTGCCGTTTGAATATATTCATTCTCCCAAAAATTCTCCATTGCTCCGCTCCCTATGCTTATTTAAACTTCACGACCGTGACACCCGTTCCGCCTTCACCGGCATCACCGAAGCGAATACTTTTTACAGAACGGTGATTCTTCAGATACTCCTGTACACCCTGTCTCAGGGCGCCGGTGCCTTTGCCATGAATGATGGATACTTGAGGATATCCTGCAAGAAGGGCGTCATCAATATATTTCTCCACCCTTGAGAGGGCATTATCAAATCGCTCCCCCCTGAGATCAAGCTCTAAGCTGACATGAAAATCCTTACCTTTTACCACGGCAAGGGGTTTGGTTTCAACCTTCTGCTGTGTCTGGATGAATTCGAGGTCCGATTCCTTCACCTTCATCTTCATGATGCCCATCTGCACCTGCCATTCCTTGGCGGATACTCTTTCTACCAGGTGACCTTTCTGGTCGAAGCTTATCACTTTGACTTCATCCCCGGGCTGGAATTCACGTTTGGTACTTTGGGTCTTCTTCTTCTGCAGGGAAGACTTCGGAAGCTGAGGTGCCGCTCCTTCAAGCTGCTTCCTTGCTTCGATCAGCTCATGTTCCTTGATCTGCGCCGATTTTTCCTGCTGCATCTTCCGCAGATCCTTGATGACGCGTTCTGCTTCCTCTTTGGCTTTTTCCACCACAGTCTCGGCTTTTTGCTGTGCTTTTTCAAACATTTGGTCTTTCTTTTCGTAATACTCCATCATTTGCTTTTGCATGTCTTTATGCATTTTCTCTGCCTGCTTTAAAAACTCATGTGCTTCTTCCAGCTCTTTTTCACCCTGGCGTCTGCTTTCTTCCAATGAGGCGATCATGTTTTCGACTTCCTTACTGTCAGTGCCGATATGTGACTTCGCACGCTGGATGACAGTTTCAGAAAGGCCGAGGCGCTTTGAGATTTCAAATGCGTTACTTCTTCCCGGTACACCCAGGAGCAGCTTATAGGTCGGGCTCAGTGTTTCAACGTCAAATTCAACGCTTGCATTGACGACGCCTTCCCGGTTATAGCCGTACGCCTTTAATTCAGGATAGTGGGTTGTCGCCACCACCCTTGCGCCCTTGCCGTGTACCTCATCAAGGATGGAGATGGCGAGTGCAGCACCTTCCTGGGGGTCGGTACCTGCACCTAGTTCATCAAACAGAACAAGGCTTTCGTGATCCACTTTATTTAAGATATCCACGATGTTCACCATGTGGGAAGAGAACGTACTCAAACTTTGTTCGATCGACTGCTCGTCCCCGATATCGGCATAAATCGAATGGAAGATCCCTACTTCCGAGCCGTCGAGAGCGGGGATCGGCAGTCCTGCCTGGGCCATGATGTTTGTAAGGCCGAGCGTTTTAAGCGTGACGGTCTTCCCTCCCGTATTCGGACCGGTGATGACAATCGATGAGAAATCAGTGCCCAATTCAATGTCATTGGCCACTGCTTCTTCCATCGCCAGCAGCGGGTGACGTGCTTTATTCAGTTTGATTCGCCGTTCGTCGTTGATGATCGGTTTGGACCCTTTGATGGATTGACCGAATTTTGCTTTTGTGAACATGAAATCGATGTCTGATAACACATTTACGATGATGAGCAATTCTTCTGCAGCTTCCTGTACTTTTCCGGAAAGGGCAAGAAGGATCTTTTCGATTTCATTCTGCTCTTTCAAGCGCAATTCGCGAAGCTGGTTATTTAATTGGACGATTGCTTCCGGTTCGATGAACAGGGTCTGTCCGGAAGAAGATTGATCGTGGATGATTCCGCCGTAATGCCCTCTATACTCCTGCTTTACAGGGATGACATAGCGGTCATTCCGAATGGTGATGATCGCATCGGACAGCATCTTTGATGCATTTGAAGACCGGATCATACGCTCGAGCTTTTCCCTTATCCGCCCTTCGTTGGCGCGGAGCTGTGTACGGATGGAGCGCAGTGTTTCGCTTGCGGAGTCCAGGATCTCCCCGTTATCATCCACTACATTCCTGATTTCCTGCTCAAGATGCGGGAGCGGTATGATTGAACCCAGTTTCGTCTCAAGGAGGGGGATGGACACTTCATCGTCGACCAATTCTTCAACGAATGCCCTAAGCTTCCTGCTTGCACGGATGGTACTCCCGATCTGGACGAGCTCCCCGGGGGACAGCATGCCTCCTATACCTGCCCGTTTCACGTGGGGACGAATATCAAAGATCCCCCCTAGCGGTGCATGTCCCTTCAAACGAAGGATCTTCATCGCTTCATCCGTTTCCTCATGCATGGCTGTTATCTCTTCGAAATCTGTCGAAGGAGACAGGGTCGTGACCCTTGCATGCCCGAGTGCTGAAGCGGCAAACCCTTTCAATAGTTCCTTTATTTTATCAAATTCCAGTGTTTTCAGTACTTTAGAATTCACAAGTTCTTCCACCTTTTATAAGAAAAGCGCAAGCGCTTAGTTCAGCCCCGACAAGCCCAGGATCGACCGATGAAGCCTTTATTTGACTTCAGCGGGCGGCCGGGAGTCTTGAGGGAGCCCAGGCGCTGGAGCTGGCCATTCCTCAAATTTAAGTAATTTTTTCCCTTTTGAAAAATCAATCATTCCGGTTTAAAAAGTTCAATAGGTCTTCTTTGTCCCATGTGTTGATGACGGTGTCTTTCTTGATCCAGCCTTTTTTTGCTGCTGCAACACCGATATTCATAAATGCAAGATGTTCATGGCTGTGTGCATCGGTATTGATGAAAAGCTTAACCCCGAGTTCCTGGGCTTTCCGGATATTTTCCGCTGAAAGATCCAGCCTGTTGGGGTTTGCATTAAGCTCGAGGGCCGTATCCGTCTCTTTGGCAAGCTTGATGAGCAGATCCATGTCCACATCATACCCTTCTCTCCGTCCGATGATTCTTCCTGTCGGATGGGCGATGATATCGACATGTACACTTTCCAGGGCCGTTTTCAGACGTTCCATGATCTTTTCCTGCGGCTGAGAAAAGCTTGAATGGATGGATGCGATGACAAAGTCGACTTGTTCAAGGATGTCATCACTGTAATCAAGCGACCCGTCCGGCAGGATATCCATTTCAATTCCTGACAGGACTTCGATTTCATCATATTTTTTATTGATTTCCTTGATTTCTTCAATTTGTTTCAGCAAGCGTTCATCAGTCAGGCCATTCGCCACACGCAAATATTTGGAGTGATCGGTGATCGCCATATACTGGTAGCCTTTATCTATACAGGCCTGAACCATTTCTTCGATAGAGTAGGCTCCGTCCGACCAGGTCGTATGCATATGCAAATCGCCTTTGATATGAGAGGAATCAATCAAATCATAGTCCTCTTTATACTCGTCAACTTCTTTGCCGTCCTCCCTTAATTCCGGGGGAATGAATGGCAGGTTGAAATGGGCATAGAATTCTTCTTCTGTTTCGAATGTTTTGATCTCACCCGTTTCACTGTTTTCAACGCCGTATTCACTGATTTTCTCACCGCGTTCCTTTGCAAGCTGCCTCATTCTGACATTATGATCTTTAGAGCCGGTGAAGTGATGAAGTGTCGTAGCGAATTCTTCCGGTTTGACGATCCGGAAATCAATGCTGACATCCCATCTATACTGCAGAGTGAGGGAAACCTTTGTCTCTCCGGCAGCTATTATTTCAGTGATGGCAGGAAGTTTCAATAGCTCTTCCTTTACCCTTTTCGGCTTATCCGAAGAAATGATGAAATCGAGATCTTTAATCGTTTCCCGCATTCTTCTCAGACTTCCTGCTCTTGAAAAGGTATTGATTTCCTTGATGTTTCTCAAGGAAGCTTCGATTTCTTCCGCTATTCCTGTCATGAAGGCAATAGGCAGCCGCTCCGGCCGTTTACCTGCCTGGGCGATCGCTGCCAGGATTTTTTCTTCAGTCTTTTTGCCGAATCCCGGAAGCCCCTGTACTTTCTCCGAACGGCAGGCTTCCTCAAGATCTTCAATGCCTTCAACACCAAGCTCGCTGTACAGCTTGGCAATCTTCTTGCCTCCGAGTCCCGGGAGCTGAAGAAGCGGGATTAATCCCTCCGGCACTTCCGATTTCAGTTCTTCGAGCACCGAAGATGATCCTTCCTTGATATACTCTTCAATTACACCCGCCGTCCCCTTGCCGATTCCGCTCAATTTGGTGAAGTCACTGATATCACTCAGACTGCGGTCATCATTCTCAAGCGCAAGCGCCGCTTTCCTGTATGCAGATATTTTAAAAGAGTTCTCACCCTTAAGCTCCATATAAATCGCAATCGTTTCCAATAATTTAATAATATCCTTCTTATTCATCCCATCCACCTGCATTCCTCTATAAAAATAAACTCATCCGTTATACTTCTCTTCTTATATAGTAGCAAAATAACCGAAAAAAGAAAGCGATGCAACTGGAATCCTGTTGATTTTGGCTTATCGAGTGAAACGAACGTTTCACTCGCTTTTCAGCTTTGCTGAAAAGTCGCCAGTATGGAAATGCCCTGAGGCACAAATTCATTTGTGCCTCAGGGCATTTCCATACTGGCGGAATAAGCCAAAAATCAGGACTCTTACAGTGAAAAAAGCTGACTCTTTTAGGAATGATGATAGGTAAGCGATATCCTTACTGCAATCATATTACCCTTTTCAAGTCAGCTTCTTAAATTAAGCTCCGTTTTGGAGCCACCAGTCTTTTACCATGTCCGAAAATACAGGGGTATGTTTGACCATCGCCTGTGCAATGAATGAATCATTTATGAAAGACTGTACGGTATCGATCGGCAGCAGTACGGCAATGAATAATAGTATAAAGATGATCAGATACGTTTCGATCAGCCCAAGCAGTCCTCCGCCAATTACATTCAACTGTTTAAGGATAGGAAGATGTGCCACAAAATCGAGCATGGAACCAAAAATATGTACGATGATCTTGACCGCAAAGAAAATCAGAGCGAACGCAATGACCCGGTAATACGCCTGATCCATGTTGGTCATTTCAAACAGCATCTGCAGCTTTGATTGTTCATCAAGACTCGGATACGGAATCCACAGTGTCAGTTTTGGTGCAAGCTGATCATAATATATATATGCTACAATAAAAGCAATGATAAAACCTGTCATATGGACAGCCTGCAGGATGAAGCCGCGTCTAAGACCGGTCAAAAATCCCACTAACAGGATAATGAATAAAACTAAATCAAGCATGATTTTTTTCAACCCTTCAAGCGTTTAATTTCTCTTTCCAGCTCTTCAAACTGTTCTTTCAGTTTGACATAATCATTGACAGCATTGACGGCTGTCAACACTGCGAGCTTACCAGTATCAAGAGATGGATTCATAGATTTGATTTCTCTCATTTTGTCATCCACTTTCGAACAAACAAATCGAATTTGACTTGTCGACTCAGTACCGACAATAGTATATTGTTGACCATATATGTCTACAGTGGTGCGATTTTTTTGTTCATCAGACAATCTGAGTACCCCCTGTTCATAAGAATCCTAAACACTATCATACCATGAAATCTTTTTATTTTGAAAAGAAATTGTCTATTATCGTCACGTTTTTGGTTATTACATAGAATTTTGTCATAAGGAGAGGTTATTTTGGGAAATACAGTCATACAAGCAAACAGTGCTTTAACATCGAAAATGAAAGATTATTATAAGGATACCCTTGTCGGCAAGCTGCCCCCGGGTGCGGTATTTTCAGCGAAACCTGCAGGCTGCACGGTGACGGCTTATAAATCCGGCAAAGTGCTGTTCCAGGGTGCTAATGGGGAATCGGAAGCAAAAAAATGGGGCACCGCCGAAACACCAAAGGTGAAGACACCTTCCAAGGGAGCGGCCCTGCTGCCTGAAAATTTTGCTGATTGGTCCGTTATCGGCTCGGATGAAGTGGGGACAGGAGACTTTTTCGGCCCCATCACAGTTGTAAGTGCCTATGTGAGAAGAGAACAGATTCCGTTGATGAAGGAGCTTGGCGTAAAGGATTCAAAGAACCTGAACGATTCTCAGATCATTACCATCGCAAAGGATCTGGTCAAAACGATTCCTTACAGTTTACTCGTGCTGCACAACGATAAATACAATGATCTTCAAAGCGGCGGTATGACACAGGGTAAGATGAAAGCGATCCTCCACAATCAGGCGATCCTTCATCTATTGGATAAAATGGCACCGGAAGAGCCTGAAGGCATTCTGATTGACCAGTTTGTCGAGAAGAACACATATTTCAAGCATATCGGCGCGCAAAAGAAAATCCAGCGTGACCGGGTCTACTTCAGTACAAAAGGGGAAAGCATCCATATCGCAGTCGCTGCTGCGTCCATCATAGCAAGGTACGCCTTCCTGAAGGAAATGGATAAACTCAGTGCCGGGGCAGGCGTCGAAATTCCGAAAGGAGCGGGCAAGCAGGTGGACGTTGCGGCTGCAAAAATCATCAAACGAAAAGGGATTGAAGAGTTGAAGAAGATGACGAAGTGGCATTTTGCAAATAGTGAGAAGGCCATTCGGATTGCCGGAAAATAGAAAAGAACCCCCGCCTGTTTTATCATGGCGGGGGTTTTGTTTGTTAATGGTCCTGGTTGGGGACAGGCGCCTGCCAGCCATTTTTAAAGATTTTTCGACAAAATGATCATAAATTTTAGATTAGGAATGTATTTTTGGAATTAGGATCGTAAATCTCTAATTAGGAACGTATTTTTTGATTTAGGATCGGATATTTCGGATTAGGAACGTATTTTTAAAATCAGGATCATAAACCGTTAACTTCATTCAAATGTAGCACTCCCCGCCCCTCACCACACAACTATTACCATATAAATCACTTCTTCCCTTGTCCATTCAAACAAAAAAGTCCATAAACAGCGAGTTTTTTCTAAAATAACAACAAAAAAAGATGCCAGACCATATCCAGGTCTGACACCCATAAAATATTATCCGCGCAGGTCCGCTCCCGCTTTTTCCTTAACAGCTGCAAGGACGCCGTCATGCACTTTCACGACTTCTTCGTCCGTCAGCGTTTTCGCCGGATCGAAATACTTAAGCGAGAAGGCAAGTGATTTCTTGCCTGGTTCCATATGCTCGCCTTCATAAAGGTCGAATACGGAAACCTCCTTAAGAAGTTTGCCGCCTGCTTCTTGAATCACTGATTTCAGATCTCCGGCTTTTACATCCGTATCAACGACAAGGGCAATATCCCTTGTGATCGACGGGTGACGCGGAATCGGCGAATAGCTCAGTGCCGGTTTTTCGTAGTGGAATACCGGAGTCGCTTTCAACTCGAATACATACGTTTCATTCAAATCAAGTTCCTTTTCCACTTCCGGATGGATTGCGCCGATGATTCCGATCACTTCACCGTCCAGCAGGATTTCAGCCGTTCTTCCAGGGTGAAGGCCGTCCATTGATGCCTGGCGGAAGGATACAGACTCCGATACACCCAGTTCATCGAATAAACCTTCAAGTATCCCTTTTGCCACATAGAAATCCACGGCTTTCTTTTCTCCCTGCCATGGATGGCTGTGCCATAATCCTGTCAGCGCACCTGCGATATGCTCTTCTTCCACTGGAAGTTCTTCCCCGGATTCCTGAAGGAACACAGATCCCACTTCATAGAACGCAAGAGAGTCGTTTTGGCGGGCCTTATTATAGGAAACCACCTCCAGAAGCTGAGGAGTGATGCTTAAACGCAGATTGCTGCGCTCTTCACTCATCGGCATCAAGAGTCGCACAGGCTCTTTCACATCCAGGGCATATTTGGCGGCTTTATCATCATTCGTCAATGAATACGTGATCGCCTGCAAGAGGCCGGCTCCTTCCAGGTAACGGCGGACCGTACGGCGTTTCAATTGATGATTATTCAATCCACCCGGTGTGCTTTCACCTTTCGGAAGTGTAAGCGGAAGATTGTCATAGCCGTATAAACGGGCTACTTCCTCTAGCAGATCTTCCGGAATGGTGATGTCGCCCCTTCTTGTCGGTGCCGTCACCGTGATATACGTTTCATCGACACTCACGTCGAATTGAAGTCGGCGGAAGATTTCTTTCACTTCTTCAACCGAAATCGAAGTGCCCAATGAAGCATTGATCTTCTCAAGAGTGATTTCCACGACTGCAGGCTCGACGTTCAATTCATCGAATAGAACCGTGCCTTCAAGGACATTCCCGCCTGCGTATTCTGCCATCAGTTGAGCTGCACGCTCGCCTGCTTTCAAGACGCGGTCGGGATCTACCCCTTTTTCGTAACGGGAACTCGCTTCACTTCTCAAACCGTGGTCCTTGGACGCCCCCCTCACAATGGCACCTGTGAAGTATGCGGCTTCCAGAAGCACAGTCGTCGTATCATTTTGGACTTCGGAATTGGCTCCGCCCATTACCCCGGCTAAGGCAACCGGCTCTTCTCCGTTCGTGATCACCAGCTGACTTGAAGATAAGGTTCTTTCCGCATCATCAAGCGTGACGAAGGTTTCACCGTCTTTTGCCCGTCGGACAAGAATTTCCTTCGATCCGAGACGGTCGTAATCGAACGCATGCAGCGGCTGTCCGTATTCCAATAAAATATAGTTCGTGATGTCGACAACGTTATTGTGAGGACGGATTCCTGCAGCGATCAGCGCGTTCTGCATCCACAAAGGTGAAGGACCGATCTTTACATCTTTGATGATCTTCGCACCGTAAAGCGGATTATCTTCCTTCGCTTCGACGTTTACAGTGACATAATCTGATGCCTTTTCTTTACCAGATGATTGAGCCGTTTCCGGAAGCTTCACGCCGCGGTCCAGGATGGCAGCCACTTCATAAGCTACTCCGAGCATGCTTAAGCAGTCAGAACGGTTTGGTGTCAGACCCAGTTCAAGAATCGCATCATCCAGGTTCAGCAGTTCAACGGCGCTGCTGCCGACCTCTGCATCTTGAGGAAAGACATAGATTCCTTCTGCATGCTCTTTAGGAACAAGTTTTCCTTCTACGCCCAGCTCCTGCAGGGAGCAGATCATCCCGTGAGATGCTTCGCCTCGAAGTTTTGCTTTTTTGATTTTAAAATTGCCCGGAAGGACCGCGCCGACTTTTGCCACAGCCACTTTTTGGCCCTTGGCGACATTCGGAGCGCCGCAAATGATCTGAACCGGCTCTTCTTCACCGACGTCCACCTGGCATTTATTCAATTTATCTGCATCGGGATGGGGTACGCACTCAAGGACATGCCCGACAACGACATTCTTGATTTCGGAGCCGATTCTTTCGACGCCTTCAACCTCGATTCCGCTTCTTGTGATTTTTTCTGCCAGCTCTTCAGGAGTCACGCCTGACAGGTCTACATAATTTTCCAGCCATTTATATGAAACAAACATGTTTTTACCTCCGCTCGATAATAGTGTTGCCTTACTCGGTCACGTTGAATTGTGTAACAAAACGGGTATCGTTCGTATAGAAATGACGGATGTCATCGATACCGTATTTCAGCATCGCAATACGTTCTGGCCCCATTCCGAATGCAAAACCTGTGTATTCTTTCGGATCGAATCCTGCCATCTCCAGAACATTCGGATGGACCATCCCCGCTCCAAGAATTTCGATCCAGCCGGTTCCCTTGCATACGCGGCAGCCTTCTCCCCCGCAGATCTTGCAGGAAATATCCATCTCGACGGAAGGCTCCGTGAATGGGAAGAAGCTTGGGCGCAGACGGATTTCACGGTCTTCACCGAACATTTTCTTTGCAAACACATTCAGTGTGCCTTTCAGGTCACTCATGCGGATGTCTTTATCCACGACAAGTCCTTCGATCTGCATGAACTGATGTGAATGTGTCGCATCATCCGTATCACGGCGGTATACTTTACCGGGACAGATGATTTTGATCGGGCCCTTCCCTTTTGCGCGTTCCATCGTTCTCGCCTGGACTGGTGATGTGTGGGTCCTGAGCAATGTTTCTTCCGTGATATAGAAGGAATCCTGCATATCGCGGGCAGGGTGTCCCTTCGGAAGATTCAGCGCTTCGAAGTTGTAATAATCCTTATCTACTTCAGGTCCTTCTGCGACCGTGTAGCCCATCCCGATGAATAAGTCTTCGATTTCTTCGATGATCATCGTGAGCGGATGGTGGTTCCCTTTCCTGACAGGACGGCCGGGCAGGGTCACATCGATCGTTTCGGATTGAAGCTTCTTCTCAACCGCTTCTTTTTCAAGCTTTTCCTGCTTCGCTTCGATCTTTTCGGTGATGGCGCCGCGGACTTCATTTGCGAGGGCACCCATTTTAGGGCGTTCTTCTGCAGAAAGTTTCCCCATGCCTTTCAGTACTTCGGTTACAGGGCCTTTCTTTCCTAAGTAGGCAACCCGGATGTTATTCAGTTCTTTCAGATCCTGTGCTTCGTTGATTTTTTCAATTGCTTCGGTTTGAAGGGATCGTAATTTATCCTCCATGTTTCTTCCTCCTTTGTGGTCGGTAGTAAAGTGTTATGACAAGGACCGTTCCTTTCCGCAACAGTCACAAGATTCCCCGGGGAGGAAGTCAAGTGCCTTCCGCTCCAATCCACTCTGTGCATTAGCATCGAGCATCAGGGAGGAAAGTAGAGCCCAGCTATACTCAGCTAATACAACGAGCAAATTGCCCCATAGCCAAACGGAAATAACAGATCCTTCTAAAAAACAAAAAAACCCCATCCCTGGAAAGGGACGAGGTTGTGATCGCGGTACCACCCTTATAAGCGTATCAAAAAGCGATACACTCACTTGATTCGGATAACGGCTTTGCCGGTGCATCTTTACACTCCTTTGTGGAATGGTCCCGATGCCAACTCGAGAGGTGAAATGTTCACGCCATGTTTTTCTTAAGAATGCTTTCAGTCTGACGGCATTCTCTCCCTTGAAGAATTTCATGCGCTACTTGCCTCTGTCTTCGTTTTTAAAAAAGTATATGTGCATAATTATAGTGAATTATTCCCGATAATTCAAACCATTTAAGAAAAATTATTGCCCATTTTTAAAATAATATAACAAGATTCCAGCCGCAATCGCGACATTCAGTGACTCGCTTTTCCCGTAGATCGGTATGTACAGGTTTTGATCGGTTTGCATCAGGATCTCCGGACTCATGCCGTTTCCTTCATTCCCGACGATCAGCGCGTAGGATTCCTCTGGTGTGACGGATGTGTACTCTTCCCCATTCTCAAGGGCAGTCCCGTAAACCGGGATCCCTTTTTCTTTCAGGTTGCGGATGGTGTCAGACAGGTCCCCCTTGATGACCGGCAGGTGAAAATGGCTTCCCTGTGCAGACCTTAGCACCTTAGGATTATAAAGGTCCACCGTCCCTTTTCCGAGGATGACCGCATCGATTCCTGACGCTTCTGCAGTGCGTATGATCGTTCCGATATTCCCCGGATCCTGAAGTCCGTCCAAGAGGAGGAATGTCTTGCTCTCTTCAATCGATGTTGTTTCTTTTTGTCTGCAAACAGCAAACACGCCTTGAGTTGTTTCCGTGTCGGCAAGCACATTTCCCGCTTCTTCGGATACTTGTATCAGTTCTATTCCATCGAGATTCCATCTATCAGGGAGCTCGACGCCCTCTATAAAAATCAGCTCATGAACAGTATCGTGCTGGTTTAAAGCTTCTTCGACTAGATGGAAGCCTTCGACTATATAAGTCAGGGATTGATCTCTTCCCTTTTTGGTCAATAATTTTTTCCACTGTTTTACGACAGGATTCTTAGAGGATTGAATAACCTTCAATCGTACCCGCTCCTTCATTTTACATTTCAAGTTTTCATTATACCCTAATTCAAATACATAATAAATCCGAATTGTGACAAGATAACAATGAATTCCTCATCCTACACAAAAGGAGTAATGCTCAATGAATCTGAACTTGAGAAAAGCGGTCATACACAATGTTTCAGGAAACAGCCAGGAAGAATTGAAGGATACAATCGTCGATGCCATCCAAGGCGGAGAAGAAAAGACACTTCCAGGGTTGGGCGTCCTGCTTGAAGTCTTCTGGCAAAATGCCGACCCTCAGGAACAGCAGATGCTTCTTGAGACGCTCGAAGAATCATTACAGCAGCAGCCACAGCAATAAGGAAACGGGCAGCCACTAGGGGGCGGCCCGTTTTTTTCATTCACGGTTTTATCCTCTTCCCTTTAGTGGTATAAGGAAGCATAGCCGCTTTCACCGGAAAGGAGAATTTTCATTGAGCAGTAAAAAGGCCTTATTAATCATAGACATGATCAATACATTCGATTTCGACGGCGGGGAAGAATTATTATCAAACACAAAGCGTATTGTCGATCCCATCAGGGAATTGAAAAACAAGGCAAAAAAAGACGATATCCCTGTTATTTATGTGAACGATAATTATGGTTTGTGGCAGGATAATATGAACGATATCATCGAGGTTTGCAAAAAGGGGAAAGGAGGGTCCATCATCGAAAAGATTCATCCGGATGAGGATGATTATTTCATCGTGAAACCGAAGCATTCCTGTTTCTTCGGCACACAGCTGGAAATCCTCCTGCATCAGCTCGATGTCGATCATCTGATTCTGACGGGGATCGCCGGTGACATCTGTGTCCTGTTTACAGCGAACGATGCCCATATGAGGGAATACGGAGTGAGCATCCCCCTGGACTGCATGGCATCGGAGACCAAAGAAGACAACGACAGTGCCGTCCATATCATTGAAAAAACGATCGACGCCGACCTGACCCGTTCCAGTGAAATGGAATTTTAAAAAAGACCCTGCCCGGAAAGGCAGGGTCTTGCATTTGATCAATCAAATGTAATTCTTGCTACTGTATCTTTGTCTAATTTTTTAATGACTTCTGTAATCAGCTTCACTGCATTTTCATAATCATCACGATGAAGCATGGCAGCATGTGAATGGATGTAGCGTGTCGCAATCGTGATGGACAGTGCAGGTACCCCGTTTGCCGTCAAGTGAATCGCACCTGAATCGGTTCCGCCGCCTGCAATCGCATCGAACTGATAAGGGATATTATGTTCATCCGCGGTATCCGTCACAAAATCACGAAGCCCTTTATGAGAAACCATGCTGGCATCATAAAGGATGATCTGCGGGCCTTCACCCATTTTGCTTTGTGCTTCTTTTTCCGAGATCCCAGGTGTGTCACCGGCGATGCCGACATCGACACCGAATGCGATATCAGGCTGGATCTTGGCTGCCGAAGTTCTGGCTCCGCGCAGGCCTACCTCTTCCTGAACAGTACCTACGCCATAAACGACGTTTGGATGCTGTTCATTCTTAAGGTTTTTCAGGACGTCGATGGCGATCGCACAACCGATGCGGTTATCCCACGCCTTGGCAAGAAGCATCTTTTCGTTATTCATTACCGTGAATTCGAAGTAAGGAACGACCATATCCCCAGGCTTTACGCCCCATTGCTGTGCTTCTTCTTTGCTTGATGCCCCGATATCGATGAACATATCTTTAATATCAACAGGCTTCTTTCGTGCTTCCGCAGGAAGGATATGAGGAGGCTTGGAGCCGATGATTCCAGTTACTTCGCCTTTGCTTGTCACAATCGTCACACGCTGTGCCAGCATGACCTGAGACCACCAGCCGCCGACTGTCTGGAAGCGGAGGAACCCTTTATTATCGATTTGTGTGATCATGAAGCCGACTTCGTCAAGGTGGCCTGCCACCATGATCTTGGGACCGTTCTCATCCCCGACTTTTTTCGCGATGAGACTTCCCAGGTTATCGGTCGTGATTTCGTCTGCAAATGGCTCTATGTATCGTTTCATTACGTCCCTTGCTTCTTTTTCATTGCCCGGGACCCCTTTTGCATCTGTCAGATCTTTAAGCATGGTTAGTGTTTCGTCTAATTTTGTCATTCTTTCGACCCCCTAAATGTTTAAACTATTCTCATTATACTAAAATCTCTTCCGGACATCAAAAGATGCTTTCATAATTTGGTTAATACCCTTTTTCCTGGCGTTCGTAATTCACCTTGTTTTTTTCTACATAGGCGTCAAATACCTCACTGCTTGAAAAGCCGAGTACTTCGCCCAGTGTCAGATAGTGATTGAACAGGGAGAAATAATGCCTGACGGACCGTTCTTCCCTGAAATCGGTGATCGCTTTATAAACAAGAAGAAATTGTTCATTGAGTTCCTTTGCATCAGCATGTTTTTCATCCAGTTCAATCTCCTGCAGACCTATTTCGAGACCGAG
Organism: Bacillus sp. BKU_1; assembly: GCA_051294195.1. Classification (GTDB taxonomy): domain Bacteria; phylum Bacillota; class Bacilli; order Bacillales; family Bacillaceae_B; genus Rossellomorea. The sequence continues at coordinate 2,941,997 of CP193985.1, forward strand.
GGAAAGGATGAAGTGGATGCCGTCCACATATTCCTCCAAGATGACTTCTTTGGCGGAGGCTCCTTTTTTACTCCAAAACTTGAAACTTCTCGTCTCATTTGCAAGTTCTCCTATCTCAACAAGCAAAGCCAGAATCTTTCTGTCAACTAAGTCCTCTTCTTCGAGCCCGTGTTCGCTTTCTATATGCTGATCAAGTTCCAGCTGCATTTGCAGCAGTTTTTCAATGTTCATAATGACTTTTTCCCCTTTCGAATTCTGCTTTCCCATTTAGTATGACAAACTTTTTCGTATTTTTTAAATAAAAACGAAACCTTTTTGGATTTATGCCGTAAATAGTAGGAGAAGATCTATGCCTATGGAGGTAATTTACATGCTATGGCTCATTCGTTTACTCATTCTCGCCCTCATCATTTACCTTTTTTACCGAAGCATCAAGTACATCATCGATCCGAAGCGGAAACTCGAGCTTGCCCAGGAACAGAAACGCTTTTATTTTCTTGATGACCAGGAAAACGTCAGGAAAAACTTTTACGTCACGTATAAAGGGGTTTTGTTTGAAGGGGAAAAATATCTCGGCACAACGGAAGATTCCTTTGAAGTGGTGTCAATTTTCGTTTGGGTCAATAATATCTCATCATTGAAAGGGCTGGGCTATGAGGATTTTCATTATGTCCAGAATGAAATCCAAGAGCGCTATCCGAAGGCGAAGATTGATTGGAAGAGTCCAATCCATGAGCTGATGAGGAAATCGGAAATATGAAGAGAGCAAATGCTTGGGGTGTTATATTCATACACTTTGGGCATTTTTTTATTTGTAATCAACCGTACTGCGGGATCATTTTGTCCTGCGGACTCATATGCTGTCAATAATGCTGATATGAACCAACCAGGATGGTCCTTCCATATCAAATACGAAAGGAGTGAAAACACCATGACAATATCTTCGGGGAAATGGAAAAAATACCAATTGATGAAGAAGAAGCAAGAGTTATCCGCACATTTGCCGGATACGTATCTCTTGAATGAAAAAACCTTTTGGCACAGCATCGATCGATATGGTTCCATCATGATAAAACCTACGAAAGGATATATGGGAAAAGGGATCGTACAGGTAGCTTCAAAGGGTAATGATCTATACGAGTTTCATGTGCTTGAAAAGAGATATACAGTAGAAGGCAGAAAGCATACGTTCGAGCATTTAATGAAACATCATTGCCTGAAAAAACACTACATCGTTCAGCAAAAAATTCCCTTGGCCACATTCAAAAAATCCCCTTACGACCTCCGAGTGATGGTACAGCGCATGAAAAATCAGAGAGATTGGACAGTCACGGGGAAAATGGCAAAGGTGGCAGCCAAAGGCCTGGTCCTCACAAATTACCCAAAGTATCTCATCACCGCAGAGGACGCCGTCAACCATTCCTCCTTCAAGACCCCCTCCAGTTACATTCTGGAAGAAATAGACCGCATCAGTATCCTTGCTGCTGAGCATTTATCCAACTATTACACCAACACACGTATATTCGGACTCGATATCGGTCTTGATGATCAAGCGGACATCTGGATCATCGAAGCCAATCTTGCACCCAGCATCTCCATATTCAAAGCGCTGAAAGATGACGAAGCTTATAAAAGGATTGTGAAATACAGGAAAGGATAATTACCTGGCCCGTCTTCAAAAATAATTTGCAGGACGGGCCATGGGCTCCTTTAGAAAAGGAAAATCATTCACCCTTTCTCAGTCCGAAACCGGCGAGGGCCTTCGCATATTCCAAGGGTGAGCGCAGCACGCGGTCTCTCAGTTTCAAATCCTTTATTTTCATGAAGCTCTCATGTCCATAATTGGAATTGGCTTCGAGAAAATAGATGTCACCTTGTTGATCGACGATGAAATCGAGTGCGACATCCCCAAAGTGACCTATATTCAGATCAAGGCTTTCTCCCGCTTTTATACAAGCGGCATGTATTTGAGAGGCGGCTTGTTCTGCCTGTGCTTCATCGTATCCGTAAAACTCCCTCAATGCGTCCTTACCCGGGAGGATTTGTTCGGTATATCGAATATTTGTGATGACACTTTCCGGTTTTGCCAGTCTTCCGATGAACCCTCTCAGCTTCCATTCCATGCTGCTGTCTTTCTGTATATACCCCCTGAAATCCACATGCTTCCTCTCCGTTTCAAACGGCACCCCCTGCTGTACGATATAACGATTTTTCTTTACAATCTTCCCCAGACTGCAGGTGCATTCCTCATTCGTCTGGAAACGTTCCTTCACCTGCATCCCCCTGACCACGCGGGTCACAATTATCTGCTTTCCTTCTTTTTTGATCTGAATGATACCGTACCCCCTTGCCCCGAATCTCTTCTTCAGGTAAAGGACACAATACGTTTCCAGCAAAGAAAACAGCCGGTCAAAGTCTGAGAATTTTTCCGAATAGGGAATCAGCTTTTCTGCCTCAGGATTTCTCTTAAGTGCCTGATAAAATTCCCATTTACCTGTCCCGCGGCTGTTGAAGAATCTGCCGCCGGTCAAATCATCAAGGATGTGATATTTCTTCCCCGTCCCTGCGATCGGCCTGTTAAAAACGGCATCGGGGAAAGGGAAGCTCCCTTCCATCCACTGCCCGCCTTTGGACCCCGGGTGAAAACAGAAGCCATTTGTAGTTGTCGCTCCCCGTTCGACTTCTGACAGCGGAAACACAATCACCAGCCCTTTGATGTCGTTGTATGATTTGACCCAGCGATTCAAAATCTTAAGGCTTCTTTTGTTGATATTGCTCATTCTGACACCCCTTACGATCCCAAGGACAGGCCCGGCATGCAGATGTTGTCCATCTGAACGCCATTCAAATTCAAGATCCTCGGGAATGGTAAAAGGGAATAAATCAGGCGGCACAAGCAATGAACCCTTATCTGCCCCCTTGTCGATGGAGACACTGACTTTTTTTTGCCATATCCCCATGTGCACCACTGCCGGTCCTTCTCTCATATTAAGCCGCCCTGCCGAAGCGGGATGGATCATAATGGTTCCGCTCTTTATTTTCCTTTTTTTGATGAACAAATTACTCACCCCTGCATCTTAGGTTCTTCACTCACTAATTTTTTTTAGTTGAATACTATAATGATGCGTATGAAGACCTTTTGCTTTCTATTCTGGAAATCGCATGAGGTTGAATATTTTCTTTTACTGGAGATGAACTTTCTGCATGCAGACGATTATTTTTCTCGGCAGCAATAAATCCGGCTCCAGCAGGGATGCCATCAGAGCTGCGGCCGAAATGGGCTACTTCACAGTACTTTTGACAGACAGACGGAAATGGATCAGACAAAGAGAAGAGTTTCCCGATGTTCATCAGATGATCCTGATGAAGCGGTTATCGGATCGGGAAGAAATCTTCAGGCAGCTTTCAAAGCTGAATATACAGGGGAAGCTTGTGAAAGCACTGGTAAGCTTCATCGATCCGTACGTGAGCCTGGCAGCGGATATTGCCAGGGATCTCTGTCTACATGAGGTTTCGTCCGAAGCTTTATTCAAAATGGAAGATAAAACGAGGTTCCGTGATGAACTAAAAAACCATCCCGTCACGCCTGCCTTTTCTGTTTGCCGGTCCGACGAAAATGAACATGAGCTGTTAAGGCAGCACGTAAAAAATTTTCCCGTCATCATAAAATCCCCGGTTTCCAATGGTTCAAAAGACGTATTGAAGGTCCATTCCGAAGAAGAATTCACCGGGGCATTACGCTATTTCAAAAAACAGCCGGGCAATGTCCCCCTTCTGATTGAAGAATTCGTATCCGGCCCCCAGTATCTGATCGAAGTAATCGTCAATCACTCCATCACTACGATCGTAGCTGTCATGGAACAGGAGATTCCACAGATAGATCCCTTCATCATTACAGGCTATCACATGCCGGCAGGGTTAGCCCGCCAGGACCGGAAGACACTTACAGATGCAGTCGGGGAGATCTTGGTTGAAATCGGATTGACACACGGGACCTGCCACCTGGAGATGAGACTGGCAGAAGGCAGATGGAAACTGATTGAAATCAATCCCCGGGTCTCAGGAAGCGCAATCAACCAGATGATACTGGAATCAACCGGTATCAATCTAGTAAAAGAAACATTGAAGCTGCACCTCGGAAAAGACCTTGATCTTGTCCCTTCAAAAAAAGAATTTGTTTCTGCAGCATTCATTACGGCAGAAACCCACGGCAGACTCATGAAAGTAACCGGCAAGAATAAAGCGAAAAGGATGGAAGGTGTCCGAAAGGTGTATGTAAAACCAAGAAAGGGAAGCATCCTGACCCCTCCTCTCTCGATGGGCGACCGTTATGCCTATGTTCTCGCCAGCTCATCAGACCCCCGGAAAGCGAAGGAAATGGCCAAAAAAGCGGCAAACGAAATCAAATTCCATCTCGAACCATTATAGGGGTGAAGTCCATGACCTTAATCGGAATGCTTCATTACAGAAAGAACCCGCATCAGGTAAGAAAGGCTTTCGCCTGTGCGTCCATTGCAAAAATGCATGGAATCGAATTTATTTACTTCTCCTACAGTGCAGTGGATTTTTCAGCAAAAAAAATACAGGGATGGGTGTTCCATGATGGCAAATGGGTGAAGCGGGTCGCTGATTTCCCTGATTCCATCATCAATATCAGTACCCCCAAGACCGAGAAGCAATCCAATATCCAGAAGGCTTTGAAGCGGGCGGTACCATTTGTCAGTCATCCCATCGGCAACAAAATGGGTGTCTATCAAAAAATTGAAGAAGGGCAGATATTCGCTCATTTTCTTATACCCACACTCAACATGAACAATTTCGATGAAATCCTTGCTTTTATGAAAAGGTATACCCGGCTCGTCATAAAGCCCCACTCAGGAAGCAAAGGCCGATCCGTCCACTTCATCACTCTCACCGGAGAAAATCGGATCCGCTGTGTGACCGGCATGGACTCAACCTTTTATTCAATTGAGGAATTCAAGGCCTTCATTCAGAAATTGACGGGGGAACAGAAATATTTGATCCAGCCCTTCATCGAATGCAAGACCAAATCAGGATTGACCTATGACTTCAGGCTCCACGTGCAAAAAAATGAACGGGGAAAATGGACGGTCAATTTGATTTACCCGAGGGTGAGCGGAAGCGGAAAGCTGACCAGCAACATCAGCACCGGAGGTTTTCGCGGTGAACTGATCCCTTTCCTTAAGGAGGAGTTCGGTGACGATTATTTTGACATCAAGCAACTATTGGAGTACTTCTCCATAGCTTTCTCCACACATTTTGAGAGCCTCTATAAGAACCGCTCTTTTGATGAATTAGGGATCGATGTGGCAATCGATCACCAGCAACGCTTGTGGATTTACGAAGTCAACTGGCGTCCCGGAAGTAAAAACAGGGAGTTTTCAGTTGCCCGGAATCTTATACCTTATGCTCGTTTTGTAGCTGAATCCAAAGGAGCGAAAGGAGAGTACAGTGAAATCACTACACTTACATGACATCCTTTCTCTTATCAAGGGGGAAGTCATAAAAAAGGGACCGCCGATTGAATGTAAAAAAGTGATCACCCAAAAAAAGAAGTTGAAGGAAGGTTCTCTGTTTTTTTGTCTGGACCGGAACCTCGGAAAACATGAGCTCGAAACACCCTTCCCACTTTGCGTCATCATCACCGACCGCACCAGCCGGTTAAAGAATATCGAAGGGGACGCAACAGTCGTGAAAGTAAAGAATATAAAAAAGACGTACCAGCATTTCCTGCACTGGTACAGGAAATTATTCGATTTCCCCGTCATTGCCATAACAGGAACTTCGGGAAAGACGACAACCAAGGAAATGATCAAGCATATCCTATCTGAAGGATATAATGTTAAAGCCACCCTCGGAAACTACAATCTTTTCCGTTCAAACGCATCCGTTCTAGCAAATTTCGAAGAAAATACTGACTTTGCCGTATTTGAATTCGGGGTCGGCAAAAAAGGAAACCTCGCCAAATGCAGTACGTTTTTCGGGCCATATTCTGCTCTCATTACCGGCATTGGCGCAGATCATATTGAACGGTTCGGTTCACAAGAAAAATACAGGGATGAAAAACTAAAGATCCTGAACGGGGTCGTCAAACAAGGGAACATCATTTTAAATGCCGACTGTCAGACTACTGTGGAATCCGTCCATGGATTGAAGATAAAGCCGATATGGTTCGGCATGGGAGACAACGCGGATTACCGGGCCAAGGATCTGCGCTTTTCCCAGCGGGGGATGGCATTCACATTATCACATAAAGACGCAGAGTATCCGGTCATCCTTCCCGGCCCAGGAGTCCACAATGTATATAATGCCGTTGCCGCGCTTGCCGCCGTCCATTCCCACGGGATAGAGCTTGAGGGTGCCATTGCCAGATTGGCTTCATTCCGCCCTTTAAAACGTCACCTGGAAATAAAGAAGGGACTTAAAGGATGCATGCTGATCGATGATACTTGGAATACAAATTCCAGTTCCATTCAAGCAGCACTTTCTCTCTTAAAAGAGGTTTCCGGCGACAAACATTCGATTGCCGTACTTGGCGGAATCAGCGAGCTTGGAAATGAAGAAGAAGCAGAATACAAGAAAATTGCAAGGATGGTCATCGAGAACCGGCCATCCACTTTGATTACCATCGGTAAGTCTGCATCCACCATCGGAAAGGAAGCGATCCGGCTGGGGATGGATGCAGGGAACATCCATACATGTGAGGAGCCGGGTGAAGCACTGGATCTTCTTGAGGAGATGGCGGGTAATGAAACAGTCGTCCTTGTGAAGACATCGATGAGAGAATCATTCCGCCACTTTCTCAAGAGACTGAAAGCATGACAACAGGCACCCGTTTCAAGGCACAGAGAAACGCCTCCGTTCCATATCAGCGGAGGCGTTTTTCCTTGGATTCCGGCTTAAAAGCCTGCAAGCCTCTTTGCAAAACGCATATTTTCGAGCCTGATCTTATTCACAAGTGATTGATCTCCGGCATATGTGGCGACATGGTCATTCGGATTTCGATGATTGATCTCAATAAGCCACATACGCCCTTCCCTGTCGATCCCGATATCGATCCCAAGCTTCCCGAAAAGGAAGCCGCAGTTTTCAATCGCTTTTGCCGCCATCTGCGAGAGCTTCTCCATTTCCATTAAATAGTCGAACTTTTTTTCAGGGAACATTTTGTCAAGCGTATCTGCAGCCGGTTCCACCTTCCCCCCACGGTGACGATTGCTCACAATATGACCTTTTACTCCGTTCCTTCCCATGATCCCGAAGTTCTTCCACATACCGTTCCTGTTCTTGATCATGATCACCCGGAAGTCGATGATTGAGTCCTGAAACTGGAGATGAAGAGGCTGCTGCAGGATATATTTCTCCTCCCCGAACATTTCTTGAAGAAATCCCCCTGCTTCCACAAGATCGTGAAAGACGTAATCGTTTTTTCGATCCACGCCAATATGCTGAACGGTGACTCCCCATTCTGTTTGTTCAATTTTCGCCACGCCTTTTCCCTGCATACCCTTTACCGGCTTGATATACGCTGCGCCGAATTGTTCCAGCATGAATTCCACATCTTGAACATGTTTAAAAAGACGGGTGAGCGGCAGATAAGCATTCAGTTCCGCTGACCCTTTAAACCATGAATACATCTCCCATTTGGTGAAGGTGGAAGAATTGAAGATTCGATTGCCGATGATCTTCTCAAAGTGCTGCTGCAGTTCTTTCTTTAAGGAAGCTCTCTTAAAAATTGCTGCCGGAAAGGGGTAAATCCCCTTGATCCACTTTTTATCGTCTGGGTCGTAAAGGTAGCCGAAAATCAATTTCTTCTCAAAATCGATCCCTTCGTTTGAAAAAGCAATGATTGCGCCATTCACCTTATGATACTTCCTCACATATCTCCCAAGCTTCTGAACCTTTTCGTCCAGTTTCCTGAGCGTTCTTGCGGCCACAATGCCGATGACCGGTCCAATCTGGAGTTCATCATCCCGCCAGACGATTTCGTAGCCCGGAATAAGGGGAAGTATGAGCGAATCGATGACATCACATGTCATGAGCATGTTCCCCCTGCTGATTTCCTCTGACTGTATGACCTTCACTTCACATGTTTGGTGTCCGAATCTCAAGGTTACCCTCTCTTTCACCGCAGGCACGGAGTCCTTGACCAGATCCGGATGAATGATGATGTTGTATCCGGTTTCTTCCCCTTTTTCCACCCTGAACCATGATTTCATTCTTTCACCCCGATTACTTTTATCGCAATTCCACCTTACTATACTATGACCCTGTTAAAGGATGTGCCAACACCCAATAACCAATTACCCCTTTTTAAAATATATATAGAAATGAACGAATGAAAACGGGAGTTGAGATGAAGAATGACGCAGAAGTATATAGGGGTGATCCTGCCGGATGGAATATTCGACAGGCTTTCCTCAGGAAAAAAACAGATAAACGTACGTGCATATCAGGAAGCAGCCGATCATTTTGGCCTTATCCCAATCTTCATGAAGCTTGCATGCATCAGACCGGGAGATGATGAAGTTCAAGGGTTCGTAAAAAAAGGGAAAAAGTATGAACTTCATACAGTCGTCCTCCCCAAAGTGATTTATACACGCAGCTTCCTTTCAAAAAAACAGGGCCGTTTCCTGGAAGAGAAAAACATTCAATTTTACAATAAAAAAGGCATCGGCCACAATAAATTCAGAATGCACGAAATCATGAGTGATGACCCCGAAATCGCGCTTTCCCTTCCAGAAACAGTTGAAGGCACGGAGGAAAATCTTGAAATGATGTTAAAAAAGCACCGAAAGCTGATACTGAAACCAGCTAAAGGCAGCCTCGGCGGCGGCATAATGAAAATAACAAAGGATGCATCAGGAAGATACAGATTGAAATACCCCCTTGCAAGGAGAAAATGGGGGAAAATTCAGTTCAAAGAGGAATTCCCCGGGGTAATCAGGCAAGCCTTCACCGACAAACGGTACATCATCCAGGAAAACATAGAACTGGCCACGTACAAAAAGCGCCCGTTCGATTTAAGGGTGGTGGTACAGCGTGACCACACCGGGGAGTGGACCGTTGCCGGGATCCTCTGCAAAGTATCGCCTTCTAAAAAACAATTCGTGACGAACATCAGCCAGGGAGGAAGTTCCCTCTCTTTCGATCAAGTGGTAAAGGAGCACCCCTCTCTCTCCTATACCAGGACCCATGATGATATCTCAGCCCTTTCGCTAAAAATGGCAAAGCATTTGGAACGATACACCGATCATATTGCGGATATCGCTTTTGATATCGCCTTGGATAAAAAAGGGAAACCTTTCTTCATCGAAAGTAATTTCCGCGGAAGGTACGGAAATGTCCGCTATAAGGGGAAGCGGTATGAAGAGTGGAAGGCAAAACACTTCAACCCAATCGGATACGGAAGATATTTATTGGATCAGATGAATTGAACCGGCACATGAAAAGGGAACCCGGTCAGGTTCCCTTTTCATGTGCCGCGATATTAAATCGAATTACTGATTACATACGATTCCTTTCAGGGAAAAATTCATTCCAGCTCATGACCCTCACTTTCTCCCTCAATAAATAAAAGAGAACGGCCAGTGCCATAAGGATCATGACCATAATGGGCGGGGAAAATTGCTTGATATACTGTCCGAAGACGGTGTAGAAAAATGCGAGCGGGATGTTGGATAGTATGGTGGCACGTACGAAAGGCTTGAACTGGGGATTTTTCTGCATCAGGCAAAGGTTGAGCAGCTGGTAATGAATGAAGGGGATAAGACGCAGCACCGCAATCTGTCCGGTGGTCAAATCGGCGCTTTTGCCGAACCACTTTTCCTTCAGCCTCAACAATCGTTCATAAAAAGACGTAAAACTTTTGATGGCAAAGTAAAAAATAATGGATAAAAGCGTTAATCCGATCAGCGAGTAAACCGTGCCGAGAATACTCCCGAAGAGGATGCCTCCAGCCATACAAACCAGGGCCACGGGGATAAAGAGAAACTGCCTGAGGACATGAAACAATATAAACAGAACAGGAGCGATGTATCCACTAGCTTCCATGATGGCGAATGCTGCAACTAATCGGTCGTCCATAGCTAATGACCTCCTTCTGCTGCTTCTACTCTCTACAGTTTATACATTCTGTCTACACTATATGACAAAAGGAGAAGACTTAAGGGCAGAAGGAGATTGTCCGCTTTCGATTCTTCATACCCCTTGATTGATCCAGATGAAGAGGATGCTGTGGACGATGACCAGGAATGGGAACCCCATCGCGAACAGTCTGTGCTTCGTTTTATGCCTGTAGACCTTCATGCCGGTATACGAACCGATGCTGCCCCCAAACACTGCCACGGTCCATAACGTCCGCTCACTGATCCTGTACTCCTGCCGCTGTGCCTTCTTCTTATCTCTCCCCATCAGAACGAACCCGATGATATTGATGACGATGATATATATGTAGAGGAGATTTAGTAAAGATTCCATAATGGTTACCTTCTTTCAATCAAGTTTTGATTTTAAATATTTCTCTTTAAAAATGGACTGCCCTAATTCCCGTTCCTTTTCGCTTCAGGCACAAGATTCCCCGGGGAGGAAGTCAAGCCTCCTCGGCGTTCCGCCTGCGGCCTAGAAAAGCGGAGGGGGTTCGCCAGCTCCGACAAGCATAAGATGAATGGACCGAGAAGGCGTTCCTTTACCTTCTTGGACCTTACCTCGAGGGGCTAACCGCCGGAGCTGGACAATTCGAAAAGCGGAAGGGCTCCGGCCAGAGGAGTCTGGCATAAAGCCAGATCGGTCACGAAGACATTCTTTGCCTTTTTGGCAGGTTTGACTTATGACAGGTGCCTCTAAGCCCTGGAGCTGGACAAGTTTCGACTTTTCCTCTATTACCCGTCGGAGTCAAGTGCCTTCCGCTCCAATACACTCAGTAGCTCTCAATAAAATCCAAACAAGATACATGATATGAGCTGATACAAAAGTGAAAAGTACAACTAAAATGATTCTAGATTTAATTCTTTCTTAGTTTTTCTATCACACCAGCGGTTGATTGGAGTGCAAGACGAAGACTCCTGCGGGAGAAGTGGCCAATGTGAGACCCCGCAGGAGCGCAGCGACGAGGAGGCTCACGGGCTACCCGCGGAAAGCGAAGTCTTGCACGGAAATCATTAGCGGTAATTAACACTGTCATTTAGATTTACAGCTTCTTTTATAAAGAAAGGACTGACCCATGAGGCCAGTCCTTTTGATCTGCTGCACGAGGCAGGCAGATATTATTTGTTAAGTTGAGCTTTAGCAGCTTCTGCTAATTGATTGAATGCTTTTTCGTCAGCAATCGCAAGTTCAGCAAGCATCTTACGGTTAACTTCGATACCAGCAAGCTTCAAACCGTGCATTAAACGGCTGTAAGAAAGACCATTCATACGAGCAGCCGCATTGATACGTGTAATCCATAATTTACGGAAGTCACGTTTCTTCTGGCGACGGTCACGATAAGCATACATGTATGATTTCATGACTTGTTGATTTGCTACTTTATATAAAGTGTGTTTAGAACCGAAATAACCTTTTGCTAACTTAAGAACTTTTTTACGACGTCTGCGTGTTACTGTTCCGCCTTTTACGCGTGGCATAATAATTCCCTCCTATTTCTTACGTGCTTTTTATTTAAGGTTGTCAAGCATATGACGAATGCGTTTGAAATCTCCTTTAGAGACAACAGCTGCTTTACGAAGTTTACGCTTCGCTTTAGTAGATTTGTTTGCGAATAAGTGGCTTGTGTAAGCGTGAGAACGTTTAAGTTTACCAGAACCTGTTTTCTTGAAACGCTTAGCTGAGCCGCGGTGAGTTTTCATTTTTGGCATGTGCTTTTCCTCCTCGGGTCCTTTATTTTTCGTTAACTGGTGCCAGCACCAAGAACATGCTGCGACCATCCATTTTCGGCTTTGATTCAACAGTTGCAAGATCTTTACACTCTTCCGAGAAGCGATCCAGTACACGTTGACCAATTTCTTTGTGCGTGATCGCACGGCCTTTAAATCGGATTGACGCTTTTACTTTGTCTCCTTTTTCAAGGAACTTGCGTGCGTTGCGAAGCTTAGTATTGAAATCATGCTCATCAATCGTAGGGCTTAAGCGCACCTCTTTAAGGTTGATGATCTTTTGATTTTTACGTGCTTCTTTTTCTTTCTTTTGCTGTTCAAATTTAAACTTACCGTAGTCCATGATACGGGCAACGGGTGGTTTGGCATTTGGAGCAACAAGAACAAGATCAAGATTTACACGCTCAGCGATTTCCAGGGCTTCATTCTTGGATTTGATTCCAAGCTGCTCGCCATTTTGATCGATAAGACGTACTTCACGGGCACGAATGGTTTCGTTTAAGATCATGTCTTTGCTAATAATTAGCCACCTCCAAGGTTTATTAAAAGAATACAACGGCTTTGGTCTCAGGCACCCGCACGTTTTTGTCTGCACAAAAAAGATGCGGGTGTCGAAACACCCGCATCTGATTATAAAGCATCTATAAAAAGCTTTAATAGTCATTATCATACCTGGCAACTGCTTAAAAAGCGTCATTCAGGTGAGAAGCGGGTAGCTTCTTCTTGTACCAAACTGTATTCAATTCACCTTAGATACTATATCACATGACATAAGTGATGTCAAACTATCGTTCTGATGTCACAACGTTTCTTATAATAGCAGACAACTTGTTGGAGTGCAATAGTTTTTTGAAATGTTGTTATGCACCAGGTTATATGAAGCATTAGATTGTCTTGTTATCAGCCGGGAATTCCATTTTTATGGAAAAACTTTTAATTTTGGCGGGGAATCTTCAAATTCATGTCATTAATCTTTTAATTTCTCCGGATAATCTTTTAATTTCAAGCAGTAATCTTCCATTTCACCTTCTTCTTCCGGAAACCTCCTCTAATGGATGATCCACGAAAAAAGAACGGACCTGAAACCAGGTCCGTCCTTCAACTATCTCTTATCGCTTTGCTTCTTTCACGATGTTTTCAATGAATTGATCCAGTGAAATCGTTTCTGACTTCTGCTCGCCGTATTTACGAACGTTGACAGCACGGTCTGCAATTTCGTTATCACCGAGGACAAGCATATATGGCACTTTGCTCATCTGCGCTTCACGGATCTTATAACCCATCTTTTCATTGCGGTCATCGATTTCTACGCGAAGGCCTTCTGCCTGCAGCTTCTCTTTTACTTCTTTTGCGTAGTCGAAGTGGACATCAGGCGACACCGGGATCAGCTGAACCTGGACCGGCGCAAGCCATGTTGGGAATGCCCCTTTGTATTCTTCGATCAGGAAGGCAACAAAACGTTCCATTGTCGACACGACACCGCGGTGGATAACGACCGGACGATGCTGTTTTCCGTCTTCACCGACATAAGATAAGTCGAAACGTTCAGGAAGAAGGAAATCAAGCTGGACAGTGGATAGTGTCTCTTCTTTACCAAGAGCCGTCTTCACCTGGACATCAAGCTTCGGTCCGTAGAATGCAGCCTCTCCTTCAGCTTCGAAATAATCAACGTCAAGCTCATCCATCGCTTCCTTGATCATTCCCTGTGCCCTGTTCCACATGGCATCGTCATCGAAGTATTTTTCAGTATCTTCAGGGTCACGATACGATAAACGGAATGAATAATCATTGAGATCGAAATCCTTGTATACTTCCTGCACAAGCCGGACAACTCGTTTGAATTCCTCTTTGATCTGATCAGGTCGGACAAAGATGTGAGCATCGTTCAGTGTCATCCCGCGGACACGCTGAAGGCCGGAAAGTGCTCCGGACATTTCGTAACGGTGCATCATGCCAAGCTCGGCGATACGGATCGGAAGTTCGCGGTAGCTGTGAATGCCGTTTTTATAGATCATCATGTGATGAGGGCAGTTCATTGGACGAAGGACAAGATCTTCATTGTCCATTTCCATTACCGGGAACATGTTCTCTTGATAATGATCCCAGTGTCCGCTTGTTTTATAAAGCTCGACGCTTCCCATGACAGGAGTATAAACGTGATCATAGCCGAGGCGTTCTTCTTTATCGACGATATACCGTTCGATGATGCGGCGGATGGTCGCTCCTTTTGGTAGCCACATCGGAAGGCCCTGACCTACTTTTTGTGAATTCATGAACAGATTCAGTTCTTTACCTATTTTGCGGTGATCCCGCTCCTTCGCTTCTTCAAGGAGACGCAGATGTTCGTCGAGGTCCGCTTTTTTGAAGAACGCAGTACCGTAAATGCGCTGCAGCATCTTGTTGTCGCTGTTACCGCGCCAGTAAGCACCGGCAATGCTCAACAGCTTGAATTCTTTGATTTTGTTTGTGGATGGGATATGGATCCCCCGGCATAGGTCAAAGAATTCACCCTGCTCATAAATCGAAACCTGCTCCCCTTCAGGGATCGCTTCAAGAAGCTCAAGCTTGTATTCGTCTCCGACTTCTTCATAAATCTTCTTCGCTTCGTCCCGGCTTACTTCTTTTCTGATGACTTCAAGGTTTTCACCTGTGAGTTTCTTCATTTCTTTTTCAATAAGAGGAAGATCTTCAGGAGTGAAAGAGTGTTCGGAATCAATATCATAGTAGAAACCGCCCTCTATGACCGGACCGATTCCAAGCTTTGTTTCCGGATAAAGGCGTTTAATTGCCTGGGCCATCAGGTGGGCCGTACTGTGACGGAGGATTTCCAGTGCTTCTCCGCTGTCCGGCATGATGATCTCAATTTTTCCATCTTCCATGATTCCAGTGCGCAGATCAATCAATTGATCATTCACTTTACCTGCAATCGCTTTTTTCTTCAGCCCCGGGCTGATTGATGCAGCAATCTCCTCAGTGCTTGTTCCTTTGGGAAACTCCTTCACATTTCCATCCGGGAATGTAATCTTAATCTGTTCAGACATGTGTGTTCACTCCTTAAATTTACTAATGTATTTTTTGTAAGGGTATGGACTATAGAGTCATTCAATAGAACCAGACATTATAGATTTAAGTTGGCTCAAGCTGTTGATTGGAGTGCAAGACGCAGACTCCTATTAAAAAAGCGTAAGGGCTTTGGTCAGAGGCGTGTGGCATAAGCCGAATCGGCCGTGAAGGCGTTCTTTGCCTTCTTGGCCGGTTTGGCTTATGACATGTGCCTCTAAGCCCTGCAGCTGGACAGTTAATGCCGCGGAAAGCGAAGTCTTGCACGGAAATCAACAGCGGTAATTAGAGCCAAAACAAAAAACCCCGCCCCTTCATAACTGAAGGGACGAGGTTTATAGATAAACTCGTGGTTCCACCCAACTTCTCATCCGCTCAAAAAAAGAAAAAGAGTGGATGACTTCATTGAAAAACGAATAACGACATTTAGCCGTCAATCCTTAATGGGGCCGGCGGCCATTTCAGGATTGAAGTTCCGAGGCGGTAAATAAACCTGTCGAATTAGGAAGCTTGCAGCTGTTACTTCCCTCTCTGTGAATCGAATAGGAATATTGTTGTCCTCTTCATAACCTTTACCTTATAGACTTATTATGTAGGTATTATAATCGGTTATGCAGCCAAAAGCAAGGGCAAAAGGGAAAAATGGGCTTCCTATTCATTTGCAATATCAACAGAACGATAAAGGAGCGTTTCTGGAAAATAATGAGATGGAAGCAGCTCGATCCTCTCTTCAAAGATATTCTGAAGGGTCCTCACCAGATTATGCTCCCCGTTCCCATATACGAATATTTTTTCGGGGGCTATCGATAAAAGCGGCGCGATTGTATACGAATCCACATAAAGGGGATGATTGGTCAAAAGCCGTTTGTCTATGAATTCGGTAAGTTCTTCTCTCGACACTTCCCTCATATTTTCATCAAAAAATCGAAATCCGAAGCCTGTGGAGTAAAGATGGATTGTATCAAGCTTTTTTTCCCTTGCAGCCAAGTACTCCCTCAGCATATGAATGAACATTTGATAATCCTGTTCCATCTTATATTCATCGATTGCGAGCTCTACCATATCCCTCATCCGAAGCTGCAGCTTTTTCAGCCGGAATGTACTGAAGGAATCGAATGAGACAGGGGCGTTGCCGTCGAGCAGCAAATCAAGGCTTTTCTTGATAAATGACGGCTCATCCCATTTTTCGATTAACTGGTCCAGCTCGGGTCGTTCCCCCATTCTCATGTCTGAAACGATTTCCAGTATCTGTTCGATTTCGTGGGCATCTTCGTAATAAAATTGGGTCCTTATAATGTTTTCCGCCCAGTCGATGCACTTATCGAAAAGGATGTACTCCGTTGTCCCTTTGAGCAGCCGTTCCCCACCGTTATGGGACGTTGAAACATCTATAGTAAGGTTATAATGGGTTTTATGTTGAAAGAGTGTTTCGTGAAACCAAGATGGCAAATCGAATCTGGTCAGGTATCGTTGAAGCTTCAGTGCATCATTTTTCTGTCTGAAAATGAATTCAATCAAACTTGCTCCCCTCCTTAAAGCCGGAATCCCTGCTTTATATATATGGGGGGCTTGTATGAATTAGAAGTTTGATTGTGAATTATTTGCATTAGTTTTGTGGTGTTTTTATCACCGCTTTTGATTTCCGTGCAGGACTTCGCTTTCCGCGGGTAGCCCGTGAGCCTCCTGATATGAAAGAAACTGTCAAGATACTCAAACCTACTGATTTTGTTTTAGTTTTTAGGCATCCTTAATTAGAGAAGCTCGTTTTGACTTCTCAACTTTTTTGATTTCTTTCATCGCCGCTAATGATTTCCGTGTAAAACTTCGCTTTCCGCGGGCGGTTGGTGAGCCTCCTCGGCTTCGCCTGCGGGTTAGAAAAGTGGAAGGGCTTTGGTCAGAGGCGGGTGGCATAAGGCGAATCGACCACGAAGGCGTTCTTTGCCTTCTTGGGCGAGTTGACTTATGACATGTGCCTCTAAGCCCTGGAGCTGGACAAGTCTCACCTAACACGCTGTTCCCGCAGGAGTCTGCGTTTTGCACTCCAATCAACCGCTGGATAGAGCTAAACATTGCATTCCTACTTTTTATCTAAGTTTACATTCAAACAACAATGCATTCACTATTTCAGTTAATTGAATGACAACGAAAAAAGAAAAGGCACTCGCACCTTTTCTTTTTTGAACGACTTATTCTCTTCTGTTTCTCCCGTCGATAAGGACAGGCTTTGATAGGTATTTGATCCGTTCCATGATTCTTGCTGCTTTCAGTTTTTCTTCTTCACCTCGCTGGGTGTAGGTCAGGTGATGCGTAAGCTCTTCAAAGTTGAAATTCGATGTGAAGAAGGTAGGAAGATTCTCCAGCATCCTGTACTGCAGGATCGTCCCGAGGATTTCATCTCTTCCCCAGCTGGACATGGTTTCCGCACCGATGTCATCCAGCATCAAAACAGGTGCCGATTTTACTGCCTCAAGTTTTTCGTTAAGAGAATTATCACCAAGGGATTGCTTGATTTCCCGGAAAAACTCAGGTACATATACAATCATGGAGGCCACTTTATTCTCTGCGAGTTCATTTGCAATCGCACCGAGGATATAGGATTTCCCCACGCCGAACTTCCCGTAGAAATAATATCCTTTCATCCGCTCTTCAGCTGAATAGGTTTCAACGAAATTCTTTGCGAGACGCACGGCTTCCAAACGGCTCTTCGAATCAAGGTCGAGAGTTGAGAAGGAAGCTTGAAGAATATCTTTCGGTACATATAGACTTTTTATCAGCTTCTGGGAACTTGTGCGTTCATCATGCACCACTTTCCGCGGACATCTGTGGTATTCGATGTCAATCGTATTCCCGCGGATCACCAGGTGGGGGTCGTATCCCTGCATCATATTTTTGCACTCTTGAAGGGAGGGACATTCGCTGCATTCCTTGCTTTGGGAAATATATTCATAAAGCTTCATCAGGCTTTCATTCACCATCTCGGATGTGACCCTGTCACGATTCCTGCTGATAAAATCCCGTACATCCCGGTTTTCAAGGATTTCTTTTTTCATTTTTTCATAGCGCTCCTGAAAGGAACCCGATGCCGCCAGCTTCTTGAGCGTATTATTGATTTTTTCCATAATATCTTTCACCTACTTCCGGAATTTTTTCAATTCTTCTTCCAGCTTTTTCTTTTCAGCTTCAAAGTCATAATCATCGTTATCGGAAGGGGATGGGGTTTCATCCGTATTCCCTCCCTCTTGGAACCAGTCCGGAAGTTTTTCTGTCCGTATTGGTTTCTTTCTTTTGAATTTATTCTCTTTTTTCCCCTGCGCCCACTCAAGGTACTGCTGATGTTCTTTTTTAGCCAGTTCCATTGCTTGCGCGGCAGTCGTCACTTTTTTGCGCGCCCAGTGGGAAGCGATTTTCTCCATGTATCCTTTCGTAAGCTTCATATCGGTCTTCAACAAGACGTACTGAATGAGCACGTTCATTACTCCGATTGGAAGCTTTTGTGAAAGCATGACTTCTTCGACAGCCTGGAGATCCGACTTTGAGGGAGATCTTCCATTCGAAATATCGGCAAGGACATCTTTTGGTGAGGTCGTTTCCAGATAATCCAGCAGCTCTTCTTCTTTTGTGAGCTGCTTGTCCGTTGTCTTCTTCTCCCTTGCTGCCTTTCTCCGTGCAGTCAGTTCCGGCAGGTTGTCACCAGATTGCAGCTGATACCAGTCCCTTGCTGCTTTTCTTAATAATTCAAGGTCAATCTCATCTTCTGAGTCAATCGCGCCAATCAGCAGGTTTTTCATTTGAATCGGGTCAATCCCATATAAGTAACTTAACTTTACGACCGTTTCTTTCACTTTCACGTTGAATGCTTTTCTCGGCACCATTGCTTCCGAGAGGCCTGAAAGAAGGAATTGAAAATCAAAATCCACTTCATCCAGCGGCAGTCCCGAACCGTCGCTATACTGGACGAACTGTCTGCCGGTACCTGACTCTGAATCTGCATTCGCATCATGCTGAAGGAAATTGATATTCTGTTCCGAGGTAAAGACATCCTGGAATGACCGGGTCGTTTCGCTGTATTGATCCTTTTCCACAGCCCGGTCGGTAAAAAAGTTCTTCAAGCGCGTATAATGGGTCCTGCCGATTTTTTGATAAAGATATACATTCAGCATACCGTCATGAAAAAACTCCTGGGGCGAAAGCGGCCTCTGCAGCTCATAAACAAACCTGCGTTCTCCGTCGCTCTTCTTTTCATATACCTTCAATAACCCGATGCCTTCAAGCTTCAGCCGGGCTTCATATACTTCCTGAAGGTTGGCCGAAAGAACGTTCATTAAGTGATAATGTGCTGACTCCAGGGACCAAAGCCGGTTCTCCTCCACCTCTCCCCACAGACTCATGAACAGACTGTAAGGGGCTGAACCGATTAGAGGCTGATAAAGGAACGTGATGATCTTCCGGTCGTATTCCTGAAGCATTCCATTTGTCGCTACTGTGTAGTGATCGATCGGCTGTATTTCATTCCAATGCTTCTTCATCGTTTGAATCTACCTTTCAAGAAAAACTCTGATATATACCGCTGCTAAATTCTGCAGCGCTAAAAACAATAAAGAGAAAAAGAGCTAAAGAAAGTCTCTTCAGCTCACCATTTCACTCTTTTTTTATTAACTCTTTTAACTCATCAATGAAAACATTGATATCTTTGAATTGTCGATAAACAGATGCAAAACGCACATATGCCACTTCATCGACTTTTGCAAGTTCATCCATCACCATCTCGCCGATTTTGACAGACTCGACTTCCGACGCCCCCTGGTTCCTGAGCTCTTTCTCGATTTCCGTTGAAATCTTCTCCAGGCTTTCAAGAGGTACCGGCCGTTTTTCACAAGCCTTGATCAGCCCCCTAAGGATCTTTTCGCGGCTGAACTCTTCGCGGACACCTTCTTTTTTCACGACAATCAGAGGCAGCTCCTCCACTTTTTCGAATGTGGTAAACCGGAAGCTGCACTCTTCACATTCTCTGCGCCTTCTGATCGAGCGTCCTTCATCAGCGGGACGGGAATCGACTACGCGGGTCCCATTATGCTGGCATGACGGGCATTTCATATTATCAGCTCCGTTTTAACAAACTATTACTTTTATCATATTAAAAAGCAGTCATTTAAACAAGCAAATCACGGAATTACCGTTATTTTACCTTCGTCAGCCGACTGTCCAGCCTGGAGTAGTAATGCCCGATTTGAGCTTTCAGGACTGTATATGTACCAAAGATCTTTCCTTTGTCGGCGCTCACCTTGAAATCGACAGCCGTTTCGAGCGGGCGGACTGTAATCACGGTGGCGACTATAAACAGCCGGGGAGTCCCGTTTTTGCGGACTGTGATTTCCCCCCGCTCTTTTGATTCTGAAATGACTTCATATTCTGAAGACGAGAATAACTCAAGAACCGCACTATATGCAGCTCCATGCATCGCTTTATAATAACGCGAACGGAGATCTGGATCTTCGTTCCGGTCGGACGTTTCACATTCAGATTGGAATCTTTTTAACAGGGTCTTTAATCCACTCATTAATCTGCCTCCCTTTGTTTATCCTTATTTTACACGAAAACGGTTGCGTTGAAAATTGGTACTTGTTAATCGCGGTTTTCGTACAGGATAAATCCGGGTTCCTGCAAACATCAAAAAAGAGATGCATCGGTATGCATCTCTTTCAATATCGATATTAAAGTGCCTGCGCCTGTGATTTTTTCACTTGAACAGGACCCATTCCCCTAGGCAGCTCGATTGTTTCACGAGTATCCGCTCCAAGAGCTTCTGCAATATAATCAGCAGCAATATTAGGATCTAAATCACCGCATGTATACACATCTATACTGGCATAACCATGTTCAGGAAAGCTGTGAATGGTCAAATGTGATTCAGAGATGATCACAACACCGCTCACCCCTTGTGGAGCAAATTTGTGAAAGGCTACCTCACGGATTTCAGCACCTGATTTAAGTGCAGCATCTACAAACGTTTTTTCAATTCCTACAACATCGTTAAGCTTTTCGAAATCACAGCCCCAAAGTTCTGCAATTACATGACGACCCATTGTTTCCATTGATCGTTTCCCCCTTTGACATAGTTTTTTTCGTCAAAATGAACGAATCCCTCAGCAAAATCTTAACTACCACGGGGGAAAGTTAGTCCGAAGAGGTCCTAACCCTTTAAGTAGCTAAATCAGTATTCATCTGCCATTAAGAAGTTCACGAAAAATAGTATACTTTGTTTGATATTCTTTTGCAATAAATTTATTAAAAGTTTTTTAATGGCCCTCAAAGCCGCTGTTGATTTCCGTGGAAGACTCCGCTTTCCGCGGGCGGTTGGTGAGCCTCCTCGGCTTCGCCTGCGGGTTAGAAAAGCGTAAGGGCTTCGGTTAGAGGCGTGTGGCATAAGGCGAATCGGTCACGAAGGCGTTCTTTGCCTTCTTGGCCGGTTTGACTTATGACATGTGCCTCTAAGCCCTGGAGCTGGACAAGTCTCACCTAACTCGCTTTTTCCGCAGGAGTCTGCGTCTTCCACTCCAATCAACAGCTTGAATGGTCTATATACTTTCAGAACCCGTCATTACTACAGCAACTAAATTTCCTAATTTCCGAGAACACTTGTGGAAATATTTTATTTAAAAGGCTGTTTTTAAAAGATTGTTGCTTTTCGTAAATTGCCTAGTAGCCTGAATGTTGCTTGTGGACGTGCTCTTTTCGAATTCAAGTTTAAACCACAGGTGGACGGACATCAGAATATACCCAAGTTTAAAAGCAATAAAGTATGTGAAAAGAGATTATTAAAAAAAAGAACGCCCCTGGGGACGTTCGAGTGGTTTTGCTTATTGTTTTTTTGGGTTCTTTCAAACGTTTACTTCTGTTTTGGCCTGCATTTTGGATGCTGTGTATTTGGCAAGGTCGACTACGCGGCAGGAGTAGCCCCATTCGTTGTCGTACCATGCAAGCACCTTCACTTTACTGTCTCCCATGACCATGGTGGACAATCCGTCTATGATGGCGGAGTGCGGGTTGGTATTAAAGTCGATGGATACCAGCGGTTCGGTCGTATATTGCAGGATTCCTTGCAGGGAGCCCAGTGAAGCCGTGATGAATGCTTCATTGATTTCTTCTGCTGTTACGTCTCTCTTTACATCGACTACAAGGTCTACTAACGATACATTAGGTGTCGGGACTCGGAGTGCCATCCCATGGAGCTTCCCTTTCAATTGAGGAAGCACAAGTGACAGCGCTTTCGCGGCGCCTGTGGTTGTAGGGATGATCGACTGTCCGCATGCCCTTGCCCTGCGCAGGTCTTTATGCGGGTTATCGATATTCTTTTGATCATTTGTATAAGCATGAACCGTCGTCATTAATCCATTCTCGATTCCAAATTGCTCATCCAGCACCTTCGCTACAGGAGCGAGGCAGTTTGTCGTACAAGATGCGTTGGAAATGATGGAGTGTTCGTCGATATTTAATGCGCTTTCATTTACTCCCATGACAATCGTCACATCTTCATTTTTCCCTGGAGCTGTAAGGATTACTTTTTTAGCGCCGGCTTCCAGGTGAAGGCTTGCCTTTTCCTTGGAATTAAATTTACCCGTTGCTTCGATCACAATATCGATTTCCATTTCGGTCCAAGGTAATGCTTTCGGATCACGATTACTTAATAGTTGAACTTTTTTCCCGTTAACGATGATTGCATTCTCTTCTGTCAGTACCTCTGCCTCGAATGTACCATGATTTGTGTCATACTTAATCAAATGTGCTAACGTGGCAGCTGGGTAACTTGCGTTAATCGCCACTACTTCCAGGCTTTCGTCCAATATCGCCTTTCTGAAAACCATTCTCCCAATTCGTCCAAAACCGTTAATCGCAATTTTCGCCTTCATAAATCCGGCTCCCCTCTATATTAATGTTATACTTATATGTTTATTGGCTAAAAATAGTATAACATATTTAGAGAAATAGTTAATAAGTAATTTGCGGATTTTTAATGTTTTATTATTCTGACAAATGTATATTCTTTTATCTTAAGAAAAATGAATAGTACCCCCTGATTACCGCTTTTGATTTCCGTGCAAGACTACGCTTTCCGAGGGTGACCTGTGAGCCTCCTTGGTAAAGAAAGGAACTGTCCAGCTGCAGGGCTTAGAGGCACATGTCATAAGCCAAACCGACCAAGAAGGCAAAGAGCGCCTTCGTGGCCGATTCGTCTTATGCCACCCGCCTCTCTGCAAAGACCTTCCGCATTTCCATTAGGAGTCTTCGTCTTGCACTCCAATCAACCGCTAGTGACAGGCTAAAAAAATATAAATTTCCCTCACCAAAATAATAAAACCGACAAGAACCAAATTCCTGCCGGCTTTCGTTAAGTATTATGGTCTCAATTCCCAATCATTTAAAATCTTCTCGAGCTGTTTTTCTGTTTCTTGTATTGTGCCGTTGTTGTTGATGACTGCGTCGGCGAGACCGATTTTGTCTTTCAAGGGGAATTGGGATGCGATTCTGGATGACGCCTCTTGTTCCGTGAATTGGTTACGTTTCATTAAACGGGTCAATTGGGTTTCTGAGTCTACGTATACGACGATTGTCCGGTCAACCATCCATGTCAGGTCGCTTTCATAGAGGAGCGGGATATCCATGATGATGGTGTTTTTCCCTGACTTGATGGCCTGCTCTTTTTCTGAGAGCATCAGACCCCGGACTGCAGGGTGGACGATGCCGTTCAGTTTTTTTCTCATTTCTTCATTATGAAAGACGATATCGCCGAGTATTGCACGATTGATGGTGTCGTCATCTTCGTTCAGGATGCTCCTGCCGAATTCCTCGACGATGGTGAGGTAAGCCGGCTGTCCGACCTCCACAACCTGTCGTGCTGCAAGATCCGCATCGATCACCGTATAACCCTTATCCCTCAGCATATGGGATACAGTACTCTTTCCGCTTGCGATTCCGCCTGTCAATCCTAGAATGGCTGCCATATTTCAATTCCTTTCTTTAATGCAGATGTTCAAGTTCACACTATCATTGTTAAAAACGAAGGATCCCGATAAGTATCAGCAGGACACCCGGCAGGAAAGCCACCCGCTGGATCCATTTTAAATGGGATAAGGACTGCCCCATCCTGAGACCTGTCGATAGGAAAATAAAACTCATGCAGAGAATGGCGGCCGCCAATACCAGCGGTGAGAAATCCAGGAGAGCCGCCCCGATACCTGCTCCGAACGCATCTAGTGATAAGGCGATCCCTAGCATGAACGCCTCGATGCCGGTAATCGTCCCCGACCTGTCAAAGTCTGCCGTCAACGGGCGCCTCAGGATCTGAATGACCAATCCGATTGACTTTATTTCAAAATTGATGAGTGTCTTCTCTTCTGAAGCCCGGGTATCCGTTTCCTTTTCCGGTCTGAAAAATTGATACAGGACCAGAGCCCCTATCACGACAAGTATGAGCCCGCCGATCCTGCCCGCCCATACGGGGGTGATGAGCGACTGTACAGCACCACCTACCATCATGGCGGCGAGCAGTGAGCTTGCCGAACAAATAGAGATGATACTGATTGATTTTACGGGGATTTTCACTTTTCGTAATCCGTACGTTAAACCTGTGCCTAAGCTATCAAGACTTACAGCAAATGCAAGCAGCAGCAAGGAGATTGTTTGAGTCATCTAAAGCCCTCCCATAAATCATTACAATACTATATGGCAAGGGCTTATCAGATGTTAAATGTCCTTAAGGCTCAAGGCTGCTTCTGGCAGCGGGGGCAATAATGGGTACCCCTTCCGGCTGAAACCTTCTTTTCAACCGGGGTACCGCAGACCCTGCAGTCTTCATCCTTACGGCTGTATACAAACAAGTTTTGCTGAAACATTCCCATTTGTCCCTGAGAGTTTACATATGACCTGATCGTACTGCCGCCCATCTCGACCGCTTCCTTCAATGTTTCGATGATCATACGGTGTAATCCATTTACTTCTTCCTTTGTGAGGGATTTGGCTTTCCGGTCAGGGTGGATGCCCGCACGGAAAAGTGCCTCATCCACGTAAATGTTCCCGAGCCCGACCATTACCGATTGATCCAATAAGGCGGCTTTTACAATCCGCTCCGTTTTCTTCAGTTTCTGCTGGAGATAATGGACGGTGAATTCTTTATCAAAGGGCTCAGCCCCCAATTGGATCAGTGGCCGGTGGAGAAGTTCCTCTCCTTTTTTAAACAGATGCATCGTGCCGAATTTCCGGACATCCCGGTATCTCAACTCTGTGCCGTCTGTGAAATGAAAAATGACGTGTGTATGTTTTTCCACTGGATCCTCTTCATGACAGAGCCCGTATTTTCCTTCCATTCTTAAATGGGACACGAGGGACAGTTCATTCATATAGAAGATCAGGAATTTCCCTCTCCTCTTCATTTCAAGGATTTCCTGACCTCTGAGAGCTTGAACGAACTCTTCTGTATCTTCCGGGTGTTTGATCATTTTCGGCCAGAAAAGAGACACATCTTTTATCTTTTTCCCTATAACAAGCAGTTCAAGCGTTCTTCTGACCGTTTCCACTTCAGGAAGCTCCGGCATAGGAGCACCTCCTTATGACTTGCTTATTTTGCATCGTACCATGTCGGACCGTAAGAATAATCGACCTTGAGGGGAACTTCCAGTTCCATCGCATTTTCCATTACATCCGGTACGATTTTCTTCAGTTTTTCAATTTCCTCTTCAGGAGCTTCAAAAATCAATTCATCATGCACCTGCAGAAGTAAGCGGGATTGAAGGTTTTCCTCTTTCAGGCGCAAGGCCATATCAATCATCGCTTTCTTGATGATATCGGCGGCACTTCCCTGAATCGGGGTATTCATGGCTGTTCTTTCTGCAAAGCTTCGCAGGTTGAAATTCCTGCTCGTAATCTCAGGCAGATAACGGCGGCGGTTCAACAGCGTCTTGACGAATCCTTTCTGTTTCGCTTCCTGAACGATATCATCCATATACTCTTTGACTCCGGGGAAACTTTCCAGATACTTCTTGATGAACTCCCCAGCTTCCTTCCGGGTAATATCAAGGCTTTGTGAAAGGCCGTAGTCACTGATTCCGTAAACAATCCCGAAATTGACCGCTTTGGCATGGCGCCTCATATTCGATGTCACTTCTTCTTTGGAAACACCGAAAACATCCATTGCCGTTTTCGTATGGATATCCATGTCGTTACGGAATGCTTCGATCAGTTTCTCATCGCCGGCAATATGGGCAAGCACCCTGAGCTCGATCTGTGAATAATCGGCGGCAAACATCACCCACCCCGGTTCTGATGGAATGAATGCCTGGCGGATCTTCCTGCCTTCCTCAAGCCTGATCGGGATATTTTGCAGGTTCGGATCAATTGAACTCAATCGGCCGGTCTGTGTCAGTGCCTGATTGAACCTGGTATGAATTTTTCCGGAATCCTCATGAATCACTTTAAGGAGCCCTTCCAAATAAGTGGACTGCAGCTTTCCTAATTGACGATAATGCAGGATATAGTCAATGATGTCATGCTTGGATTGAAGTTTTTCCAATACATCTGCAGAAGTTGAGTAGCCTGTCTTGGTCTTCTTGACGACCGGCAGTCCCAGCTTTTCAAATAGGATGACACCCAGCTGTTTTGGGGAATTGATGTTGAAGTTTTCCCCTGCAAGTTCATGGATTTTCCCCTCAAGCTCTTCAATCCTGCTGCCAAGTTCTTCTTTCATATCGAGTAATCGCTGTTTATCAACCTTGACCCCGGTATACTCCATTTCAGCAAGGATCAATGCTAAAGGAAGCTCGAGCTCATTGATCAGGTCAAATTGTTCGTTGTCCTTGAGTTCCTTCGTGCAGACTGATTCAAGTTCAAAGATGGCAGCTGCCTTTCTGGCCAGATGCTCTGAAAGAATCCCCTCCGCAGGCACTTTCTGCTTCGCTCCCTTGCCGTAGACCGCTTCATCGCTGTCCACTGCAGGAAGGCCGTGTGTTTTTGCAATCGAGGCAAAGTCGTCACCTGAAGAAGATGGATTCAAAATATAGGATGTCAAAGATAAATCGAATACAATACCCTTGATATCGATGCCGTGCCTTTTCAGCGAAACAACTGCCTGTTTCGAATCGTACACAAATTTTCTATTCTCAACACTTTCCGCCCACTTTTTGAAGTCTTCCGATTTCAGTGCTGTATCCAGAGAAAAATAGAACGTTCCGTTCTCATTGTGCATGCTTACTCCGATGATGGAACCGAGATGGTAGTTGTCTTCAAGCATCTCGATATATAAGGAACTTTCTTTCGCAAGATGTTTTCCTTCGATTTCCTGAAGGATTTCATATGAGATTTCTTCTAATTCCTGTACTTCTTCCTGAGGTGTTTCTCCCATTTTTTCAAGGAGGGAATTGAAGCCGAGATCCTTGAACACTTCCTTGAGCTTGCTTGCATCCATTCCCTCATAGTCCAGTTCGTCCACTTTGATCTCAATTGGGGCTTCCCGGAGAATCGTCGCCAGTTCCTTGCTCATGACGGCAGATTCTTTATGTTCATTGAGTTTCTCTTTCAACTTTTTCCCGCTAACGTCGTCGATGGATTCAAGCAGTTTTTCAACCGTACCAAATTCCTTCAGTAATTTGATCGCAGTTTTTTCCCCGACACCCGGCACACCCGGGATATTATCGGAGCTGTCGCCCATCAATCCTTTCATATCAATGATCTGATCCGGGGATATCTCCCATTTTTCCTTGATATGGTCAGGCGTATAGATTTCAAGATCGGTGATTCCTTTTCTCGTGATGCATACGGTCGTTTTATCCGTGCTGAGCTGGGTCAGGTCTTTATCACCTGAAAAAATCTTGACTTCATAGCCGTCAGCTTCCGCCTGCAGGGAAAGGGTCCCGATGATGTCGTCCGCTTCATAGTTTTCCTTTTCATATCTCTTGATGCCGTAAGCATCCAGCAGTTCCCTGATATAAGGGAATTGTTCAGACAGTTCAGGAGGCGTCTTCTGTCTCCCTCCCTTGTATTCCTTGAATGTCTTATGTCTGAAAGTGGTCTTGCCTGCATCGAAAGCGACCATGATATGGGAGGGCTTTTCATCTTCCAGGATCTTTTGCAGCATGGTGGTGAAGCCGTACACCGCATTTGTATGTACACCTTTATCATTGTTCAACAGCGGCAGGGCAAAGAATGCCCGGTATGCGATACTGTTCCCGTCAATCAATACTAACTTCTTCGCCATAAATGGACCTCCTTAAAAGGGTAAACTGTTCTTCTATTTATGCCGGCTCAGAGTTTGTCCGGATTTTTTCTATATATCCTCTTTTATTCTATCATGCCGCAGTCAGAAAGGAAAAATAAGCCCTTCCGGGAAGAAGGAGCCTAATCCGGAAGGGCTTATCCATTATTCTGTATAGCCCATCAGCAATCGGGCATAAGGGGAATCAGAAGGGAGGATGATGACTGTTTTATCATCGACTGTCTTCTTATATGTTTCTAGAGTCTTAAACAGGTCATAGAAACTTGGATCTTTCGAGAAAGAATTATTGTAGATTTTTGCTGCTTCCGATTCACCTTCGGCACGGATGACATTGGCATCGGCGCTTGCCTTGGCAAGGAGCTCTTTTACTTCCCTGTCTGTATCGGCTGTAATCCTCTGCTTCTCCGCATCCCCCATCGACAGATATTCCTGGGCCTTGGATTCACGTTCGGAAATCATCCGGGTATAAACAGAGTTTTCATTGGCCTCCGGCAGATCGGTCCGTTTCATGCGTACGTCTTTGACAACGATACCATATTCATCTTTGGCCAGAAGTTCATTCACTTTTTTCGTGATTTGATCGTTCAGGCTCCCCCGGGAGGATTTTTCATCATTGATGATCTGATCATAATTCAAACGGCCCAGTTCGGCGCGGACGACCGAATAAATGAACTCCTCCATCTTCGTCTCGGCATTCACTACCGTTCTCGCATTTTTGATCATCTTCAGCGGATCTTCTATGCTCCATACTGCAAAATTATCAATCAACATCCGCTTTTTATCCTTTGTGTTGATTTCTGCTTCGGTTACATCATATGTCATCTGATGCTTCGGCAGCGTGGTGACGGATTGAATGAACGGAATCTTCACTTTCAGACCCGGCTCCTTGTCAATTTTTACTACTTCCCCGAATTGCCTGACCACTTTGTATTCGCCTTCTTTCACAACATAGAGGCTTGTAAAAAGAAGGAGGATGGCTGCAAGAAGGAGGATAAGGAAGATGCCCAGTTTTCTGTATCTTTTCCATTCAACCGGTTCCTTCTGTTTCGATTTTAAGTCAAAGACGTTCTGCTCTGTCATTATTCCTCACTCCCTTCTTGCTTTTCTGGCGGTGTTTGATTTTCAAGCTGTCTGATCGGGAAGTATTTTAGCGTCTCCCCGTCATCCTTCATAATATAGATTTCAGCGTCAGGCAGGACATTCTCAAGGGTTTCGAGTACGAGCCGCTTACGGGTGATTTCCGGATTGCCCTTGTACTCAGTATAAAGCTTATCAAAGACCGCTACATCCCCGCGGGCCTGCTCGACACGGGCAATTTTGTCACCCTTCGCTCTTGAAATGATGGCATCTTTTTCACCCTGTGCTTCATTTGTCCTCTGATTGCGGTATTTCTTCGCTTCATTGATTTTCGTGTTCATCGTCTCACGTGCATCGGTGACTGCAGTAAAAGAGCTTCTCACCTCTTCGTTCGGCAGTTCAACATCCTGCAGTTTGACTGCCAGAATGGAAATACCGATATCATACTCATCAATCAGACTAGTTAATAAATCCCTCACATTGGCTTCGATTTCTGCTTTCCCCGAAGTCAGGGCATCGTCGATGAGAGAACTTCCAATAATACTCCTCAAGGAAGCTGAAGTGGCGTCATACAGAATTTCCTTCGGATCATCCGAATTGAATAAGTAACCTTCGGGATCGGTGATTTTCCATTGTACCACCAGGTCTGCAAGGACGATATATTCATCCCCCGTGATCATTTTCGTTTCTTTCGGAAAATCCTTTATTTTCCCTTCACTTTCTTCATATCCGAATTGAAGACTGAACGTTTCCTTGGACAGTACTTCTACCGACTGCATCGGCCACGGCATTTTGAAATGGAGTCCCGGCTCCACGACCGGTTCACCCGCTTCCCCGAATGTCAAAACAAGTGCCTGTTCGGATTCATCAACCGTGTACCAGGATGTAATTAATATTAGTATTAATAGTAGAGCGGCAATCACCATACCGGTAATCGTATAAATGCGTTTCAGACTCATAAACTTCCTCCCCTTTCCCAGTTGCAGTTATCTCTATCCTATTAGTCGACTACTAATCTATACGGATAATATACAAAAAGGTTTCAATAATATTACAAAAGAGGAAGGAAAGATAAAAATGCGAAAAGACGAGAACGGGGTTGGTTCTCGCCTTTTCTTCACTCCTTGGATGAAGGGGTTTCATCTATTATAGTATCAGCACTTTATTAATTTCGGTTTAACCCTTTGTAAACGAATTGTAAAGAATCAGTAAGAGAATGGATCAATTTCTACTTTTTTCTCTGAATGAAGGATCGGGAAACTGTTTATGAAGAGTCACTTTAAATGTTGTACCTTTATTCAACCTGCTCTCCACTTCAATCTTTCCTTCATGGGCTTCGATAATATGTTTGACGATGGCGAGCCCAAGACCTGTACCGCCAGAGTTCCGGCTCCTTGCTTTATCAACACGGTAGAAACGTTCAAAGATCCTCGGAAGCTCCTCCTCGCTGATCCCGATTCCGTTATCACTTACCGATACATGGACGTTCTCGATATCTTCTGTAATGGAAATGGTGACGTCCCCGCCGTTCGGAGTGTAAACAATCGCATTGGAAATCAGGTTGATGAATACCTGCTTCATCCGGTAGGAATCAACTTCAGCTGTTCCAGGTGAATCGAATCTGCTGTGAATCGTGATGTTCTTCTTCTCAGCCCTATCTTTCAAAATTGGCAGGACTTCCCCCACAAGCCCTGAAATCTCTTGTTTATCCAGGGAAAGCTCAAAACCATGCTTTTCGATTTTGGACAGCTCGAGTAAATCCTGGATAAGTGTCTGCAGGCGGTCACTTTCAGTCAGGATGATTTCAAGGAAAGACTTCAACGCTTCCTTATCATTCATGGCACCATCCAAAAGGGTTTCCGAAAAGCCCTTGATCGATGTGATCGGCGTCTTCAGTTCATGAGAGACATTAGCCACAAAGTCTTTTCTCATCTGCTCCAGGTTCTTCAATTCTGTAATATCATGAAAAACGACGACAATCCCTTTCCATTCGTCATTCTGACCGATGATCGGCGCACCGTACACTTCGTAGTGTCTTCGTTCTATTTTATGCGGAAGGAGGATCTGCCTTCTTACACGGTCTTCCGTCATGAAGATTTCCTCCACCAGCTTATTCACCTGCTGGTGATGGATCACTTCATGATATCGCACCTTCCTCAACTGGCTTTCATTCAGATTAAAAAACTCCCTGAATGTCCGGTTTGTCAATACCACATAGCCGCGGTGATCAATGAGAAGCATCGCACTTCCCATGTTTTCCACCAGGGTGGTAAGGCGGTCATGCTGCATTTCCTGGGAAGTGATCATTTCCTGCAGGTTCCTCGCCAGGATGTTGATTGAGGAACTCAGCATGCTGGTCTCATCCATGCGATCTTCATACGTCCTGGCCCGGAAATTCCCTTTTGCAAGTTCCATCGCCACTTTTGTGGCCGATTCGACCGGCTTCGTATAGCGCACCGTAATTCTTGAACCAAGGATGATGATAAGAATTAACGCAAGACCCAGGGATACAGCAAGGACTACCCAAATCTGTTCGGTCCCCTTTTCCAATGCGTCCACTTCGGTACTCATGATGAGGAGTCCTTCTTTACTTCCGTCCGCTTTTCTGAGCGGATACCAATAAAAACGGTACTCCTTACCTGCATAAACAAGTTTTTTATGCTTGGTTTTCACATCCCAGTTTTCGCCGATTCTTTTAATCATCTGCTTTTGCTGATCTTCGAGCAGGGGATCAGCGGACTCCGTGTCATGTATGACTTTTCCGGAGTCATCAAGGATCGAGATCCTGACATCCAAGATATCGCTCAATTCCTCAATCATGGAAGGATTGATTTCCCCCAGCCTTCTGTTCTCTTCGATTGAATTGGCCAAAAGCCTGGATTCCTTCTGGATTCTGGAGTTGAAGGTATCCATATAAAAGTTTTTAAATATCTGACCCAAAACAAGCCCGAGGGCGATGAGTACAAAAATGATTAAGGTTATCAGGGCAAAAAGAAGCTTCGTCCTGAATTTTGTCATTGGTTTCTAGGCTCCTCCATCTTATAGCCAAGACCGCGGATCGTTTTGATATAAACTGGTTTCTTTGTGTCGGGCTCGATTTTTTCACGGAGATGGCTGATATGGACATCGACAATCCTAGTATCACCCGCGAAATCATAGTTCCATACAGCACTGAGAAGATGGTCCCTTGTCAATACTCTCCCTTTGTTGTTTACCAGGTGGAGAAGAAGCTCAAATTCTTTAGGAGTCAATTCCAATAATTGACCCTGAAAATATGCTTCATACTGCTCCGGATACACCTTCAGTTCCCCTACTTCTTTATAATCAGCAGGCTCCTCAGCTTCAACCGCAATCTTGACCGCCTGGCTCCTGCGGAGGATTGCTTTTACCCTTGCCACGACTTCCCTGGGGCTGAAAGGCTTTGTCATATAGTCATCGGCTCCAAGTTCGAGTCCAAGGACTTTATCGAATTCATCATCTTTTGCCGTCAGCATCAAGATGGGAATATTCATTTTCTTCTGCCTCAATTCCTTACACACTTCGATCCCGTCCATTTTAGGAAGCATAAGATCAAGGATCATTAAGTCAGGCAGCTGTTCAACAGCCATATCCCTTCCTTCTTCACCATCATTTGCCGTGATGACGGAATAACCCGATTGCTCAAGGTTATACTTCAATAGCGTTGCAATCGATTGTTCATCTTCAACCACCAGGATTGTTTTGTTCATGTTTGTGCCTCCAAATAAAAGAAATTAACCCCATCATCCAACGATATTATGTAATTGTAGTTTTATTATAATACAATTGGAGATCTTACACATACCCTGAAGATAGTATTAGTATGCGCAAATAAAAAAAGCTATACAATCCGTTCTGGATTTGTATAGCTTTTCGAATTGCTAATCATGTTAAAAATTTTCGAGTGCATGGCTGTTCATTTTTTCCAGTCTGTGCGGCGGACAGACTTTAACAGTTCCATTTATCACTTTTTCGTCATCTTCATTCACCGCTGTGACGGTGATGGTGACAGTATGGGAAGATGGCTCCACTTCCGTGACTTCAAAAAGGAACTGAATCGTAGCATAATGATATACCGGCTTTGGAAAGTCGATATTCTGTTCAATGATATGAGATCCTGGTCCCGGCAGATACTTTGACACGGCAGACGTGATGATCCCTGTCAGCATGATGGATGGGACGATCGGCTTTTTAAAAGGAGTCTGGGATGCATAATCGTGCTGGATATACAGTGGATTGGCATCGTTGGTCAGGCCGAGATACAGAAGCAGGTCATTGTCTTCTATTTTTTCGGTTAACGTCAATTTTTCCCCGACAGTCATTTCATCGATTTTTCTTCCGAGTTTTCTTTTCTTGCCCAGTAACATAAGAAGCACCTCCGTATGTAAACGCGTACATTTTACAATAATAGAAATAATCATTATTATCTGTATATTACTATAATATCATTTATAGACTTTCCAATCAAAGGGATTTTAAGCTGCTAGAGAAAAATAAGTTTCAATCTTACTATTTTATCCAATTCAATTATTTTTATAGGCAAATATGTTGACCGTTCCTTTCCGCTGCAGGCACTTGCTTTCCGCGGGGAGGAAGTCGAGCCTCCTCGTCGCTGCGCTCCTGCGGGGTCTCGACCTTTCCTCTATCTCCCGTCGGAGTCAAGTGCCTTCCGCTACAATCCACTCTGAATCTTCAATATGGTGTCAGCAAAAAATTCATTAAAAATAGCCAGCTCCATATCTTTATGGAACTGGCTTTAAATACACTATGCCAATGATGACATGACGTTTTTTACGGATTCGGCTGATTTTGTGAGGGCAGCCTGTTCTTCTTCTGTCAGTTCGAGTTCGATGATTTTTTCCAGGCCGTTGCCTCCAAGGATGGCCGGCACTCCGAGGTAGATGCCTTCGAAACCGTATTCGCCTTCAAGGTACGCGATTGCAGGTATGACGCGGCGCTGGTCTTTCAGGATCGCTTCGACCATTTGAACGAGGGATGCGGCCGGGGCGTAGTATGCAGATCCATTGCCCAGCAGGCCGACGATCTCTCCTCCGCCTTTACGGGTGCGTTCAACGATTGCATCGAGGCGGTCTTTTGGAATCAAGGCCTCTAACGGGATTCCTCCAGCATAGGAATAACGGATCAACGGAACCATATCATCTCCATGTCCGCCTAGAACAAATCCAGTCACATCTTTCACGGACAGATTCAACTCCTGGGCAACGAACGTACGGAAACGGGCCGTATCCAGGACGCCGGATTGACCGAGGACTCTTTCTTTCGGAAATCCCGATTCTTTGAAGACTGTGTAGGTCATGGCGTCCACCGGATTAGTCAGTACGATGATATAGCAGTTTGGAGAATATTTGACAATTTGCTCTGTAACAGATTTCATGACTTTCTGGTTTGTCTGAACAAGGTCGTCACGGCTCATCCCGGGCTTGCGGGCAATCCCTGCAGTGATGACCACAACATCGGAATTTTTTGTATCTTCATAGTTTGATGTACCGGTGATGTTTGCATCGAAGCCTTGAACCGGACTTGCTTCAAGCATGTCGAGCGCCTTCCCTTTTGTGGGATCTTTCATTTGGGGGATATCAACCAGCACCACATCACCGAGTTCTTTTTGCGCCAGCATGAGTGCAGTCGTTGCGCCTGTAAAACCTCCGCCGATCACTGAAACTTTTCTGCGTTTAATTGTCATAATGGTTCCTCCTGTTCATCATATGTATTTTATATAAGACAGAAGCATCCCTATTGAAGGAATGCTTCTGCTTTTTATATTATTCCATGTTTTCGATCAATGCAGTACCGAACTCTGAACATTTCACTTCAGTAGCACCATCCATCAGACGGGCAAAGTCATATGTCACGACTTTTGAAGCGATTGTTTTTTCCATTGATTTCGTGATTAGATTAGCTGCTTCTGACCATCCAAGGTGCTCAAGCATAAGCACTCCTGAAAGGATGACTGAAGAAGGATTAACCTTATCCATACCTGCGTATTTAGGAGCTGTACCGTGAGTCGCTTCGAAGATGGCATGGCCGGACTCATAGTTGATGTTCGCTCCAGGTGCGATACCGATTCCGCCTACTTGTGCAGCAAGCGCATCAGAAATATAATCTCCGTTCAGGTTCATTGTTGCCACGACATCGAACTCAGACGGACGTGTAAGGATTTGTTGCAGGAAGATATCAGCGATTGAATCTTTTACGATGATCTTGCCTGCAGCTTCAGCTTCAGACTGCGCTTTGTTAGCTGCGTCAATGCCTTCCGCGTCCTTGATTTTATCGTACTGAGCCCAAGTGAATACCTTATCTCCGAATTCTTTCTCAGCAAGCTCGTAACCCCAGTTCTTGAATGCACCTTCAGTGAACTTCATGATGTTCCCTTTGTGTACAAGCGTAACTGATTTACGGCCTTCAGTGATGGCATAATTAATGGCAGCACGGACAAGGCGGGATGTACCTTCTTCAGATACAGGCTTGATACCGATTCCGGAAGTTTCAGGGAAACGGATTTTGTTTACGCCCATTTCGTCTTGAAGGAAGCTGATGAGTTTCTTCACTTCATCAGAACCGCTTGCATATTCGATACCGGCGTAGATATCCTCTGTATTTTCACGGAAGATGACCATATCAGTATCTTCAGGACGCTTTACAGGAGAAGGTACACCTTCGAAGTAACGCACAGGACGCAGGCATGTGAATAGATCAAGTTCCTGACGAAGGGCAACGTTCAATGAACGAATTCCGCCGCCTACAGGTGTTGTTAGCGGACCTTTGATGGCAATGAAATACTCACGGATTGCT
Source organism: Bacillus sp. BKU_1 (assembly GCA_051294195.1). Lineage (GTDB taxonomy): Bacteria > Bacillota > Bacilli > Bacillales > Bacillaceae_B > Rossellomorea. The sequence continues at coordinate 2,978,117 of CP193985.1, forward strand.
TCAAGCGTATCATTTGGAAGCCATTCACCGGTTTTGTTGAATGCCTTTTCGCCGGCATACACTTCTTTCCACTCGATTTTACGTTCGCCTTTGTACGCTTTTTCTACTGACGCATCAAGTACGCGCTGGGCTGCAGCCCAGATATCGGGACCAGTACCGTCACCTTCGATAAACGGAACGATTGGATTATTCGGCACATTAAGCTGGCCGTTTTGGTTTGTAATTTTTTCACCTTGTGTCATTATGTAACCTCCATATTCATTCATTATCAAAGGGGATGACCGATAAGTACAGCTTGGCAGTCATCGTCATTCCCCTCCTTATTCATTACACCAATATTTTTACTATTTGTAAATATCGATGATTAACCTCTTTCATCAACCGGAACATATTCCTGTTTGCCAGGCCCGATATAATCGGCACGAGGACGGATTAAACGGTTGTTGGAATATTGCTCCAGGATATGAGCGAGCCATCCGGATACACGGCTGACAGCAAAGATCGGTGTAAACAGGTCATGATCGATTCCGAGGCTGTGATAGACAGATGCCGAATAGAAATCAACATTTGGCGGAAGTCCTTTATTTGCTGTGAAGACTTCTTCGATCTTCGCAGACATTTCATAATATTTGCTTTCTCCTCTAAGCTCAGTCAGCTTTTTGGACATTTCTTTAAGGTGCTTGGCGCGCGGGTCTCCCTGGCGGTATACGCGGTGGCCGAAGCCCATGATCTTCTCTTTCTTCTCAAGCTTGTCCAGAATATAAGATTCCGCATTCTCGACAGATCCCACTTCGGTAAGCATCTTCATAACCTGCTCGTTGGCTCCGCCGTGCAGCGGTCCTTTAAGAGCCCCGATTGCGGCAGTGACACCTGAATACACGTCGGAAAGTGTGGCTACACATACACGCGCAGTGAATGTGGAAGCGTTTAACTCATGGTCAGCGTGAAGGACGAGCGCCTTATTGAACGCTTCGATCTCGATCGGCTCAGGTTCTTTGCCTGTAAGCATGTACAGGAAGTTGGCAGCAAAGCCAAGATCCTTGCGCGGTGCGATCGGCTCCTGGCCGTTACGGATCCTTGCGAAGCTTGTTACGATCGTCGGGATCTTCGCTTGAAGGCGAACAGCTTTCAGATAGTTCGCTTCTTCCTCCATCACGTCCGCCTGATCATCATATAAGCCGAGTAAGGACACGGCTGAACGCAGAGCAGCCATAGGATGTACTTCCTTGATGTTGTACATCTTGAAGTGATCAAGCACTTCCTGTGGAAGGGCCATATTTTCAGCAAGCTGATCTGTGAGCTCCTGCAGCTCCGATTTAGTAGGCAGCTTCAGATGCCACAGCAAATAGATTACCTCTTCGAAAGTGGCATTGTTGGTTAAGTCATCAATGTTATAGCCGACATATGTAAGAGTGTCGTCAATGATTGAACTGATGGATGAAGTAGTGGCTACAACACCTTCTAGTCCGCGAGTCGCTGTCATAATAATCTCTCCTTCTGAATGTATTTCCCTTTTACCCATTTTCATATGAGCATAAAACCCTGCACGAAAATTTGTAGCGGGCCAGTTTAAGATAAGTAAGTAAAATTACCTGTTGAGGTTATATTCATTGCGTTTCCATTGTTGAGCGATTGCTCAATCCCTGCACAAAAAATGATTCCCTGTTCGGTAAAAAACTGCAGGGAAAACAGCGCTTGGGATGCGCTTACATTTTCTATTATAAACAATTATCTGACATTTGTGAACGAAAACGCTCGAATTTGTCTAAAATTATTTTACTAGAAAAATAAAATTTCCTGATTGTACCGGACTGAATCATTAAGGATTGCTTCAAATCCCCGTCTGGACAGCCTGTGTGAATAGTGGGAATTTTTAAATTTAGAACTTTCTTTCATTTCCGGACTCTTATAAAATAGGAAGTAATCGTAAGGTCAGGGGGAACTCAGTTGAACTTGGAATATGTTTATAGGACCATCCGCTTTCTAATAGTGGTCAGCATCATCATCCTTTCTTTATTTGCCTTGTACTACATATGGAAACTTGCCTATCCGTTCGTCATTGCTGTCGGGATTGCCCTCTTGATCAATCCTTTCGTCAATTGGCTTGAATCGAAAGGCCGACTCCCGAGGGTGTGGGCAGTCGTCCTTTCCCTGTTTTTGATCATCGGTGCATTTGCCGGTTTGATCACCTTGCTGATAGCTGAAATTGTATCAGGTGCAAACTACTTATCCGAAGTGCTCCCGGAACATGTCCGGACGCTTGTGACCTATGCAGAAAATTTCATTGTCGGGCAAGTGATGCCCTTTTATCACCAGATTGCCGGACTCTTTAAAAATCTTGATGCAGGACAGCAGAATACTATTCTCGAAAATATCGAAACGGCGGGAAGTAAAATCGCACAATCGGCCGGGGATTTTCTTCAGAACTTCTTCCAGAGGCTCCCTCAGCTTATTTCCTGGATACCAAATGCCGCATCTGTTCTTGTATTTGCGGCATTGGCAACCTTCTTCATAAGTAAAGACTGGTACAAACTGTCTGCCAGAGCAGAAAGGTTCGTTCCCGGCAGGGCAATGGAAAGCGGGAGAACTGTATTCATCGATCTGAAAAAAGCTTTATTCGGCTTCATCAGAGCGCAATTTACCCTGATTTCGATCACTGCCATCATCGTATTGGTCGGACTGCTCATTCTTCGTGTCGACTATGCCATAACCATCGCGTTGGTGAGCGGCCTGGTCGATATCCTTCCGTATCTGGGGACAGGTGCCGTATTCGTTCCATGGATCGCTTATGAGTTCATTACAGGAAATGCAGGGCTTGGCATCGGTCTCTCCGTGTTATACGCAGTAGTCGTCGTTCAGCGGCAGATCATGGAACCCAAAGTGCTGTCTTCAAGCATCGGGCTGGATCCCCTTGCGACTTTGATCGCACTGTTTGTCGGGTTCAAACTGATCGGTTTCCTCGGTTTGATTGTAGGTCCGGTCGTCCTGGTGATTCTTTCAACATTGAGGCGTGCAGGGGTATTTGAAGATGTGTGGAAGTTTATTTTGGGTGACAAATAAGAAAAGCACCGCTCCGGTTTATAAGCCGGTCGGTGCTTTTTTTATTATCGGTAAATGATCAGGTTCCCCTTATTGAACCATCTTTTAAATAGTTTATAAATGAAAGGCTTGAACATTTTTCTGGTCGGAGGCAGCAGCAATAGAAATCCGGTTGCATCTGTAATGAAGCCGGGCGTCAATAACAACAGGCCGCCGACAAGGATGCAGAGACCGTCTATGATCACATCGCCCGGGAACTGGGCATACTGCATGTCTTCCCGTGCCCTCCTGATTGTTTCGAGCCCCTGTTTCTTTGCAAGATAAGCACCCGTGACACCTGTTGCGATGATCATCAACACGGTCGGCAGCACCCCAATGGTCTGACCTGCAAGAATAAGAATCCCGATTTCCAAAGCGGGCACGATGATTAAAAACGGCAGTATATATCTCATGAGGAATTCCTCCAGTTAATTACGACTTGTCCTTATATTATAACATATAGCAGCTTGGGCGGCAGTATTCCGGTTGAGCTGAGGATTCTGGCTTGTTTTTCCTCTTAAGGGTCGATGTCGATTTGCTTGAAAGTGAGGCCTAGGCCGGAGAGAGGACGGCTTTATTACTCAAATCTCCATAACAGCCACCCCGCCAGAAAAGACCAAAAAAACCGGAGCCCCCCTAAAGGGACTCCAGCCTGAATTCTAATGTTTATAGTACACTCGCATGACCATTATAGATCACGCCGCGGGTGGCATCGACTGTAACTTCCTGTCCATCCCTGAACAGTGATACGGCATTATCCACACCTACTACCACAGGGATACCAAGGTTGATCCCCACTACTGCTGCGTGGCTTGTCAAGCCGCCTTCCTCTACGATCAGTGCAGAACACTTCTCCAGGGCAGGCATCATTTCTTTATCAGTTCCGATTGTCACGAGGACTGAACCCTGCTCTACTTTTTCCACTGCTTCCCGGGCATTGGATGCGACGACTGCTTTGCCGTAAGCAGATTTACGTCCGATTCCCTGTCCTTTAGCAATGATGTCCCCTACTACATGGATTTTCATCAGGTTGGTAGTGCCTGATTCGCCGATTGGAACACCTGCAGTGATGACAATCAGGTCACCGTGTTTTGTCATGCCTGAATTCACGCTTTCTTCAACTGCCATGTCAAGCATCTCATCCGTCGTGGATACTCTGCGTCCGACTGTAGGGTATACTCCCCATACCAGTGCCAATCTTCTTGAAACAGACTCCGAACCTGTGACAGCCACAATTGGCGCTTTCGGGCGGTATTTAGAAATCATGCGTGCTGTATGACCGCTTTCTGTAGGTGCCACGATTGCGTTTACATCCAGGTTGATGGCCGTGTGGGCCACTGACTGTCCGATTGCATCGGTCATATTATGATCGCTTTCTTTGCTGCGGGCTGAAAGGATCTCATTGAAATCCAGTGCTGTTTCCGCTCTAGATGCGATATTATGCATGGTTTGAACAGCTTCGACTGGATAGGTTCCTGCAGCTGTTTCACCTGAAAGCATGATGGCGTCGGTTCCATCAAATATGGCGTTTGCCACGTCACTTGCTTCCGCTCGTGTCGGTCTTGGGTTTCGCTGCATTGAATCAAGCATTTGGGTAGCCGTGATGACAGGCTTTCCTTGTGAATTGCATTTCTTGATCAGCTGCTTTTGTACAAGCGGCACCTCTTCTGCAGGGATTTCCACTCCAAGATCTCCACGTGCAACCATCAGGCCGTCGGAGACTTCAAGGATTTCATCGATATTGTCTACACCCTCTTGATTTTCAATCTTAGGGATGATCTGAATATGAGGTGCATGGTGCTCCTCCAATAACTGACGGATTTCCAGTACATCTGACGCACGGCGTACGAATGAAGCGGCGATGAAATCCACATCCTGCTGGATACCGAAAATGATATCCTTCGCATCTTTATCCGTAATCCCAGGCAGGTTAACGGAAACGCCTGGTACGTTCACACCTTTTTTATTTTTCAGCATTCCGCTGTTTGAAACGACAGTATGGATTTCTCCGTTTGCTTTATCGATTTCAGTTACTTCGAGTCCGATGAGTCCATCATCCAATAGGATTTTAGAGCCGGTCTCAACGTCATCAATCAACCCTTCGTATGTAACGGAGAATTTCTCAGGCGTACCTAATACCTCTTTCATGGATACAATCACGGATGCTCCCTGCTGCAGTTCAAATCCATCATTCTCCATATTGTTCGTACGGATTTCAGGTCCTTTTGTATCTAACAGGATCCCGACGGTCTTCCCTGCTTTTGCTGCTGCTTCACGGATGTTTTTGATTCTCTGGCCATGTTCTTCATGATCCCCATGGGAGAAGTTTAGGCGGGCGACATTCATCCCGGCATCGATCAGTTGAGATAACTTTTCGATACTTTCACTGGCAGGGCCAATGGTACATACTATTTTTGCTTTTCTCATTATCTTTACCTCCTGAATGTTTCAGCGATTATTAAATTGACAGCTCTTTTGATAGGCGGTACATATCCAAGTCGATTTTGTGAGGCTTGGCCAGTGCTTCAATGATATCATAATCGACGAGTTCATTCTTTTCGATTCCAACTGCCCTTCCGCCTTTTCCAGCCATTAACAGTTCGACGGCCCGTGCACCTAGACGGCTTGCCAGCACACGGTCGGAAGCTGTCGGGGTTCCCCCGCGCTGGATGTGTCCCAGGACAGAAACCCTGGTATCCATTCCTGTTGCTTCAGTAAAACGGTTCGCAAATTCGTTTCCGGACATTACGCCTTCCGCAACGATGATGACACTATGTTTCTTACCGCGTTCCTGACCTTTGTTCAATCGGCTGACGATATCGTCCATATCAAACTTTTCTTCCGGGATGATAACAGTTTCTGCCCCGCCTGCAAGTCCTGACCATAGTGCGATATCTCCCGCATTGCGCCCCATCACTTCAATGATGAATGTTCGTTCATGGGAAGTGGCCGTATCACGGATTTTATCGATCGCATCAATCACTGTGTTCAACGCTGTATCAAAACCGATCGTAAACTCTGTACCCGGGATATCATTATCGATCGTACCCGGTACGCCGACACATGGATAACCCCATTCCGTCAATGCTTTGGCTCCTTGATAAGAGCCGTCTCCGCCAATCACGACAAGCCCTTCGATGCCATGTTTTTCAAGCTGCTTGATCCCTTTTTGCTGGCCTTCTTTTGTCTTGAACTCCTCACAGCGGGCAGTGTAAAGCATTGTTCCGCCTCGGTGGATGATGTCCCCCACAGAGCCGAGTTCAAGCTTTTTGATGTTTCCATTGATCAATCCATTGTACCCCTGATAGATACCATATACTTCAACACCTTGGAAAATGGCTTTACGTACAACTGCACGTACAGCGGCATTCATCCCCGGAGAATCTCCGCCGCTGGTCAATACTCCTATTTTTTTCACTTTCATCACCTCATGAAGATAAATTTATATGTAAAAGAATTAGGCTCTTTTCGCATACCTTGTTGTTTTACAAATAAGAAAATACCGGAACTTGGGTATTTTCAGGGCTGTCAGTCCGGCTCTTTCAGAAGTTCAAGTTCAAAAAGAGCATGTCTGCAAGCTGTATTCAAGCTGCCGGCCCAGGTACGAAAAGCCACATTTTTTCAGAAAACAGCCAAGAATTAAAAGAAATTTGTTAATGGTTTCACATATTTTAAGTAGTCTCGTTTTATCCTATCTTTTCTACCCATTTATTATGGACCAATAGACTATTGATTATTTCTAAAATAACACGAAGAGTAAAGCTTCTCAACAAGTTCCCCCCGGGAAGACCAATAGACGAAATAATCTATTAAATGGAAGCGTTTTTATTGCTAAAATATTCAAAAACACCTGCATCATTCAAATAAAAGGACTGACAAAAGGCAAGAATCCTATTTGTCAGTCCAGTGGTTTCATTATGATTTTACCCCAACGACATCATTTAAAACAGAAAAATCACCAATCGCTTTAAATTTCTCGTAACGATGCTGGATCAGTTCTTCTTTGCTCATCGGGATGAGTTCTTTTAATGATTGTTTCAAAATGTCTTTCATGTGGTCAGCCTGTTCTTCAACATTCTTGTGGGCCCCGCCCTTCACTTCAGGAATGATCTCATCGATGATTCCGAGTTCTTTCAGGTCGGGAGCCGTGATTTTCATGGATTCCGCAGCCCTTTTTGCCTGAGTGGAATCTTTCCATAACAAGGCTGCAGCTCCTTCCGGAGAAATGACTGAGTAAGTGGAGTTCTCAAGCATATGAATGTGATTTCCCACACCCAAAGCAAGCGCTCCTCCGCTTCCGCCTTCCCCGATGACGATGCAGACGACAGGAACGGTCAGACCGGCCATTTCAACCAGGTTCCTGGCAATGGCTTCACTCTGCCCGCGCTCTTCGGCTGCTTTCCCTGGATAGGCGCCTTTTGTATCGATGAAGCAAACAATCGGGCGGCTGAATTTTTCAGCCTGTTTCATCAGCCTCAATGCTTTTCGGTAGCCTTCAGGGTGCGGCATCCCAAAGTTTCTGCGGATATTCTCTTTCGTATCTTTTCCGCGCTGGTGGCCGATTACAGTCACCGGCACACCGTCAAATTTGGCAAGCCCTGATACAATCGCATCGTCATCACCATATAGGCGGTCTCCATGTATTTCCATGAAATCTGTAAACAGCCTGCGGATGTAATCCAAGGTCGTCGGACGATTGGGATGCCGTGCAACCTGGACCCTTTCCCATGGTTTCATGTTTTCATATATATCATTTTCGAGCTTCTCTAACCGCGTTTCCAGTTTTTCAATTTCCTTTGACAAATCCACTTCCGAATTCTGAGTGAACTCTTTAAGCTCTGCAATTTTCTTCTTTAATTCAACTACAGGCTTTTCAAATTCCATCTCATTTACCATGGCAGATCACCGTCCCATTGATGTATATCTAATACCAGTCCGATCTTCTCTTTCATTTCCATCCGCGAAATGACTTCATCAAGCTGTCCATGCTTGAGAAGGAATTCTGCTGTCTGAAAATCTTCCGGAAGATCTTCCCGGATCGTCTGTTCAATGATCCTTCTTCCAGCAAAACCGATCAATGCACCAGGCTCCGCAAAGTTATAATCACCAACCGAAGCGAAGCTTGCCGATACCCCTCCGGTTGTTGGATGGGTCATGACCGAAATAAAAAGACCCCCATTATCACTGAATCGTTTTAGCGCGACGCTTGTTTTGGCCATTTGCATTAGGGAGAGTACACCTTCCTGCATCCGTGCCCCGCCTGATGCCGTAAAAATGATGAATGGTACTTTGCGCTTGTCCGCTTCTTCGACCGCTCTCGTAATCTTCTCACCGACTACAGACCCCATGCTTCCCATACGGAACCTGGAATCCATGACGGCAACGACGATATCGATGCCATTTACTTTTCCAGTCCCCGTTAGTACGGCTTCGTTCAGACCTGTCTTTTTACGGTCTTTTTCCACTTTGTCAAGGTACTCCGGGAAACCGAGGGGATTCACAGAGACAAGGTCTGCATCGATTTCTTCAAATGTCCCTTCATCGATGAAGCAGTCCACCCTTTCAATCGAACTCATGCCATGATGATATCCGCAATGGATGCATACTTTTAAATTTTTCTGCAATTCCTTTGTGTACATGATTTTTTTACAATCGGGACACTTGGTCATGATTCCTTCAGGAACATCCTGTTTGGCTGCTTCTGAAGGAATCGTTGCATATTTTTTCTTTTTGGGTTTATTGGATTTATTGAAAAGATCCTTAAGCAAGGTTGAAACCTCCTTAACTAATTACAGTCGCCTTTTGTATTCGTATTCTTTGGATGATAGAAATGTATAATTGCATGAAGCAAGATGAATTTGTAAACTGTTTGTCTATCAGTTTAACCGAAAGCGTTATAAAAAAATGTTGGAATTTGTCAGCTCCCGGTCGCTGATTTCCGAGATCTGCCTGTAAGCAGCCTGCACCGATTCTTTATCTTGATTTTCCAATCCTTGAAGCAGGTTCAGAAGCTTTTCTTTTATCTCGGGGGTAATCTTTTTCTCTCCGATGATGAAAGTCTCGTAATCATTCAGGACATTCCAGATTCGATGGGAGAGATAGTTGTTGCTGAGGAGAATGAGCTCCTCCACTATCTCCCTCCATGTAAGGGTCCCGTTGTCATCTTTCACAAGGGCCTTGATTGCCGATATATTGAGCTTTTGGCAGAAGACTGTACGAAGGGCTTCTTTTTCGATCATCGTTTTCGTACATTTGATATCTTCCTTGGCTTTTTGGTCCTGGAGGATGAACATCCCCAGAAGGTCGATCAGGTGATGATCCCTGAAGTCACGGAGAAATGTCCCTTCTCCCCTCCTGGTTTCAATCAACCCCAACAGTTCCAGTGCCCGCAGTGCTTCCCTCACAGAGGAACGGCCAACATTCAATCTTTCTGACAGTTCCCTTTCTGAAGGGATCTTATCTCCCTTTTTCAGACCGTCCTTTGAAATCATTTCTCTAAGTTGGTGAACAATTCCAATATATACTTTCGATTGAGAATGGAGAGAGTTCACTTTCGGCATCATTCACTCTTCCCGATAACCGCTAATTCTTCCGTCTTCTTACGGATTTCTTCAGGGTCAGCCTTTAACCTGGCCACTCCCGTTTCCATCGCCGTCTTTGCTACAGCGGCAGCGACGGCAGGCGCCACACGCTTGTCAAACGGACGCGGGATGACGTAGTCTGCATTTAATTCATCTTCACTGATCAAGCCGGCAATTGCTTCCACAGCGGCTTGTTTCATTTTTTCATTGATATGAGTGGCGCGAACATCGAGTGCTCCACGGAAAATTCCAGGGAAGGCCAGTACATTGTTTACTTGATTCGGAAAATCGGAACGGCCCGTCCCGATCACTTTCGCACCTGCGGCTTTAGCCAGTTCCGGCATGATTTCAGGTACCGGATTCGCCATTGCAAAGATGATCGGGTCTTCTTTCATCGAGGAGACCATTTCTTCCGTCAAAGCACCGGCTACCGAAACACCGATGAATACGTCGGCATCTTTCAGCACATCTCCGAGACCGCCTTCAAGACGTTCACGATTCGTGAATTTCGCCACTTCATCTTTAATGGCATTCATTCCTTGTGAGCGGCCCTCATAGATCGCTCCTTTGGAATCACACATAATGATATCCCTTACACCATACCGGTAAAGCAGTTTGATGATGGCGATGCCTGCTGCCCCTGCACCATTGGCCACTACTTTGATTTCCGACATTTTCTTGCCTACGATTTTCAGCGCATTTACAAGTCCTGCTACCGTTACGATGGCAGTGCCGTGCTGATCATCATGGAAGATCGGGATGTTCGTTTCTTTCTTAAGGCGTTCTTCTATTTCAAAGCAATTCGGCGCTGCGATATCTTCCAAATTCACTCCGCCGAATGTCGGTTCAAGCAGCTTGACCGTTTCAACGATCTTGTCCACATCCGTGGTATTCAAGCAGATAGGAAATGCATCGACACCCGCGAAACTCTTAAATAGAACAGCTTTCCCTTCCATTACAGGAAGTGAAGCTTCAGGACCGATGTTCCCAAGCCCCAGTACAGCAGTCCCGTCTGACACGACTGCCACCATATTCCCCTTCATCGTATAATCATAGACCGTTTCCGGTTTGTCATATATCACCTTGCATGGTTCTGCAACCCCCGGTGAGTAGGCAAGACTTAAGTCTTCGGCATTTCTTACCTCCACCTTGGATTTTGATTCCAATTTCCCCTTATTCACTCGATGCATATGCAACGCTTCTTCGCGTAATGACAAAATCATTCACTCCTTATCAAATTCAGTGTTTTCTTATGTTTTATCGTTCATCAATGGTTATGTCATTCTGCAGCAACCTGATCCCCAGTGGTCAGACCACTTTTTTCTATTAAACAATAATATAAATTCCGGTTTAAGTAAAGTATGTTATGTCAAAACGACATTAGGTTTTCCTAAAACTGCTTCTAAATGACTAACCGCATCCGGGGACGCGTCTATTCTATAAGAATCAGATAGTTTTATACTTTTCTTTTCTTTTTCCATATACACAATCACTTGATGACGCCCCTTGTTTTCGCCGATGATCCGTTGTATATCCTTCATGCAGGCGTCCTGATCCCCGGTAACAGGAATCTTCAAGAATAGCTTCTTCTCTCGCGTTTCAGAACGTTCTTTAATCTCTTCGATTGTTTGCACCTTATTGATGATAAGCTGAAGCTTATTGTTGCGTTCCTCTGTTTTTCCATCAAACCATAACACATTTCCCTCTTTGAGGTGTGTCATAATTTGGCGGTAGACCGCAGGAAACACGACAGCTTCCATATCCCCCGTTTCATCACTGAGCTCAAGGAACGCCATGACTTCACCCTTTTTCGTGCGGATTGACCGTATCGAGCTGATAAAGCCGCCGATTGAAACTTTCGATCCCTGGCGCACATCCGCAATGAACGTTACACTCAAACCATCCAGGAGCGGACGGTACGAAGTGACCGGGTGGTTGGAAAGATAGAGCCCAAGTACTTGCTTTTCAAAATTCAATTTGGTTTCTGGGTTCATTTCCTCTACTTCAACATATTTCGGTTTGAGCAGGAACGCCTCTTCTTCTTTGAATAAATCATGATCATCCTCCGGATTGACGAGCTCAGCATGCTGAATCGCAACATCAAGGCTTGCGAGGAGGGTCGCGCGGTCTATATTGAATTCATCAAAGGCCCCGGCCAATACAAGGTTCTCCAATATCTTCCGGTTGATGATTTTCGAGGAGACCCTCATGCAGAAATCGAACAAATCATCAAATGGTTTATCTTTTCTTACAGAGATGATTTCTTTCAGTACCTGTGCCCCGATCCCTTTGATTGCGCCGAGACTGTACCGGATCTCCCCTTTACTCTCCACCGAAAAAACAAATTGGCTGCTGTTTACCGACGGAGGCAGAATGTCGATGCCGTAATGTTTCGCTTCTCTTATATACTGAGCGATTTTCGTTTCATTGCCCACGACGGACGTCAGGAGGGCAGATAAAAAGTGTGCAGGATAATGGGCTTTTAAGTATGCCAGCTGATAGGTAATCATACTATAGGCCACTGCGTGGGAGCGGTTGAATCCATAATTCGCAAATCGTACGATGAGGTCATAAATATGATGTGCCTCTTCTGTTGAATAGCCTTTTTGAATGGAACCTTTCACGAAATGCTCCCTTTCCTGATCGAGTACGTCTTTTTTCTTTTTCGAGACGGCTCGTCTTAACAGGTCGGCTTCTCCAAGGGAAAAGCCGGCCATTTTTGAAGCGATCTGCATGATCTGCTCCTGATAAACGATGACGCCGTATGTCATTTCGAGGATCGGCTTCAAGTCCGGATGGGGATATTCCACTATTTCCTTTCCATGCTTCCGGTTGATATATGTCGGGATGTTTTCCATCGGGCCAGGCCTGAACAGGGCGTTGACCGCGACGATATCCTCGAAGGAAGTTGGCTTCAGCCTCGTCAATACATTGCGCATGCCGTCCGACTCAAGCTGAAAGATTCCATTGGTATGGCCTTTACTGAGGAGTGCGAATGTTTTACTGTCATTTGAAGGTATGCGTTCCAAAGTAAAGCGTTTATCTCTTCCCTTCTTTATATTCTTTACGATCCTCTCGAGGATGCTGAGGTTCCTGAGCCCGAGGAAATCCATTTTCAATAAACCGATTTCTTCAAGGATATCCATTGAATACTGGGTCAGATGGATGCCGGATGCACTTCCTTGAATTGGGATCCACTGCACCAAAGGGTCTTCGCTGATCACAACGCCTGCTGCATGTGTCGATGTATGCCTCGGCAGGCCTTCAAGCTTCAGGGCCGTTTCGAATAACCGTTTATATAATTCCTGGTTTCCGATAAAATCACGGAGCTCTTTGGATTTCTCATAAGCATCCTTCAGCGTGATGCCTGGCTGATTCGGTATCAGCTTCGAAAGCTGCTCCTGCTCTTTCATATTCAAACCGAATACCCTGCCTGTATCCCTCAGGGCTGCCTTTGATGCAAAAGTACCGAATGTAATGATCTGGGCGACATGAAGGGAGCCGTATTTCGCTTCCACATACTCGATCACTTCATCCCGGCGATGGTCAGGAAAATCAATATCGATGTCGGGCATCGATACCCGTTCCGGATTAAGGAAACGTTCAAACAATAAATGATGCTTGATGGGATCGACATCGGTGATGCTGAGTGCATAGGAAACGAGCGATCCCGCTGCAGACCCCCTGCCAGGTCCGGTGAGGATGTCCCTTTCCCTTGCAAATTTCATAAAGTCCCAGACGATGAGGAAATAGTCACTGAATCCCATCCGCCCGATGACATCGAGTTCATAATCGAGCCTTTCCAGATACTCGGCCGTAACTTCTTCAAGCTTTTCACTCAGTCCAATTTCACAAAGCCTGGTGAGTTCGTTCCGGGCTGTCACACCTTCGGGGAGCGGATATTTTGGGAGGAGCTGCTGATTGAACGGTATTTCGACGGTGCATTCTTCTGCAATCCGCAGCGTGTTTTGGAGCTCTTCCACTTCATCGGTGAAAAGTTCTGTCATTTGCTCTTTTGTCTTGAAGTAGTACTCCTCTGTCTCCAGCACCGTTCGTTCATCTTCAGACAACTTGACGCCATCGCGTATAGCATTCATGCATTCATGGGCAAAATGATCTTCCTTGTCTAAATACCGGACATCGTTTGCGGCCACCATTTCCACACCGTGTTCACGCGCTATATTTTTTAGCAGGGGGTGCAGTGTTCCTTCTGCTTTCAAGCCGTGTTTTTGAAGACTGATATAAAAAGATCCTTCCCCGAACATCCTTTGATATAGCTGTATGGCTTCTTTTGCTTTATCTTCATCCCCATTCAATAAATGGGTTTCAATTTCCCCCTGCAGGCCGGGAGTGATCGCGATCAGCCCTTCACTGTAGGAATTGAGCCACTTATGAGGGATCCCTCCCGGGGACTTCGCCCCGACCGCGCTCGATATCTTCAATAGATTTTGATAACCCCTGTTATTCCTGCTCAACAGTACAAGCGGGAACGACTGTTCATCGCTGACAGCGATATCCGCAGTCAAACCGATGATCGGCTTGATCCCTTCCTTCACACATGCCTTATAAAAAGGAATGGCAGCATACATCATATTCCGATCAGTCAACGCCAGGGATTTATATCCGAGCGTCTTCGCTTTATGTACAAGTCCATTTATGGAAATTGTGCTGGAAAGTAAACTATAAGCGCTTGCTACCTGTAAATGAACAAACGACATATTATGCACACCCTTTTTCATTTCAATATACTTTTATTATAGGTAAGAAAACCAAAAAAAGAAAATATGTTCTCCCTCATATCCTGTCCATGAAACCCATATAGTTATCGTAAGAGAAGATTTGCTCATATGGAGATGATGAAATGGCTGAAGCTTTTTTTCCTGAATTATTTAAGAGTTTCTTTATTGCTTTCGGTGTCATATTGGGGGGATCCCTGATGGGCGGTCTCGCTTCCTTCGCAATGGGGCAGCCGCTGTTCATCGAGATGTGGCGCCTTTCAAATTTTTTGCGAATCTGGGCAATCATAGCAGCAATCGGGGGAACGTTTGACACGGTATACAGCTTTGAGAAAGGATTTTTGAATGGAGAAACAAAAGAACTGTTCAAACAGTTCCTGTTGATCCTGTCTGCACTGGGAGGAGCGAATACAGGTGCCATGATCATTTCTTGGCTGACTCAGGAGCATATCTCCTCATGAGGATCCCCCCATTTTACAAACTTCCTTCCTGGCAGCGCTTTTTCTCCGGTATGGTTGTGGGGGGCATCGTCAGCTGGATCATCTTCATTTATATGTTCGGGGTCATGCATGAAAATCAGACCAAATTGATAGAGGAACAGAGAAATGAGATAAGCAAATATAAAAATACCCTTTCCTATCTACAGGAAGAATACAAGCAGCTTAATGAAAAAAATGAAGATCAGCTGACCATCCAGGAGGTAAAAATAAAATTGATCAACCCGACCAAAACAAAAGTCGAGCTCCTCAGCATCCATGAAACCGAAGACCGTTTAAGCGGGGACCTGCGCAGCCTGATCAATAAAGACCTTGAATCTGCTTATGGAACCCGTGACCTGATCAAGAAGATCATCGAAAATAAAACCGTGGAGTTAAATGACAAGTCGTTCACCTTTAAAGTGCGTGAGATTTATTTCTGGACAACCACGCAGATTACATTGGAGCTTGAGTATGAAGAATAGGCGGGGGAGGCTTGGTCCTGGGGCGGCAAGCTTAATGGGCTTTTTTGGGCGCGCGAACTTTAGCGAATGGTGTCGATTAATCGGCAGATCGCACATATAGCTGAGAGTTCGCACATATATCCGGAACTTCGCACATATAATTAATTTTCCGCACATAAATCGCCAGGAACCGCACATAGAAGGATTCGATAAACGGAATTTATAACTATATTAATATTTGTAGGTTCACAACAAGTTATTTTTCTCACTCCACAAAGTTTAAAACATCAAAAATTCAAAAAAGCTCCCGCTTATAGGGAGCTTTTAATATAAATCCGTCTCAAATCCTTAATAACCCCGGCAAGCCTCACGTAAGTCCCGCAGGACATCCTCTTTCTCTTCCCATGAATAGATGGAAGCGCCTGCAGCGAGCGGATGACCCCCGCCGTTGTATTTCTTGGCGATAGTGTTGATGACCGGACCTTTTGAACGGAGGCGGACCCGGATCTGGTCATCCTCTTCGATAAAGAAGACCCACGCTTTGATCCCCTTCACATTTCCCAATGAACTCACCAATAAGGATGCCTCGGAAGGAACGACATCATGCTGCTCGAGGATGTCCTTGGACATGACCATCTGCGCGCATCCGTCTTCATCCATTTCAAAGTTTTGGAGCACAAAGCCCTGCAGCTTCAATACATTCGAATCGACTTCATACATCTTATTGAACAGATCGTTCCTGTCAAAATCAAACCGGATCAGTTCACCCGCAATATCGAACGTTTTCTGGGTCGTGCTCGGGTAAAGGAATCTTCCCGTATCGCCGACGATGCCCGCAAACAAAAGGCGCGCAGCATGATCAGGGAGTACGAGCCCTTTTTCCTTGCCGAATAGGTAGAATTCATAAATCATTTCACTGACGGAACTGGCAGACGTGTCGATCCATAAGTGATCTCCGTAGGCATCTTCATTTGGGTGATGATCGATTTTTACGAGTCTGTCCCCCAGCTTGTATCGGCTGTCACAGATCCGTTCTTCGTTGGCAGTATCGCAGACAATGATGAGTGCCCCTTCGAAGATCTCATCTTCAATCGGATCAAGACGGTTCAGATAATGCAGGGTTTCTTCTTCGAGCCCGACGGCGTATATATTTTTATGGGGGAAGGAAGCCTTCAGCATTTCAGCAAGGCCGCCCTGGGAACCGTAGGCATCGGGATCGGGACGGACATGCCTGTGGATGATGATGGTTTTATATTCTTTGATTAAATCAAGGATCTGTTCTTTCATAAGGATCTCCTTTTTCACGAAATTTTCATTTGGCAATCTGTACTCTTACCTGTAAAATAGTAGCGAGAAAGCCAGCACTGGAGGATAAGGATTATGTATTTTCTCGCTTTTTTCATTACATTAGCATTTGCTTTTTATATTTTCTATAAAATTAAGCAAGTCAGAAGCAACCGGCCGATGGAGAAAAAATGGCTGTCTGCAAAGGCAAGCATGGCTCTTGGCTTGTTCGTCACTTTATTCGGTGTCAATCAGCTTGTCTTATTCCCGGGTACAGTCACGTATATCGTAGCAGCCCTCTTCATCCTGATCGGACTGGGAAGCATCTGGGCCGGCTACAAATATTACAGACACGTACTTCCGTATGCGGAGCGTGAAGCAAAGGAACTGAACGGAAATTGATTTTTGGCGGCAAGACCGGGATGGGGATCCCGGTCTTTTCGTTTGCCTTAATGCCGGTCGATCAGCTGACAGATCATGAGCGATTTACCGACAAGGGCTCCTTCACTGTATACTTCAACGTCCACCTTACCGAACTTCCTCCCGACATCAAGTACCTTCGGATGGATCTCAAGCATACTTTCCATCTGTACGGGCTTGATAAAGTAGATGGTCATGTTCTCTACGACAAGATCACCTTTTTTATAAGGCTTCAACACCCGGTTTGCGGCTTCTGTCATAAGAGTCGTAAAGACGCCGTATGACATCGTCCCGAGCCCCGTCGTCATTTGAGGAGTCACGGCGAAGTGGTAAATTTCCTTGTCCCCTTTTTTCTCCCCTGCTTCGACTCCGTTGCTGATCAAGTCATCGATCGTTTCTCCCACCTGCGGCTGCCTTTGGATCATTTGCAGTGCCTTCAGGACGTCCTGGCGTGATATGATTCCCTGCAGTCTGTTCTGTTCATTGACAACCGGCAGGACCTCGATGCCTTCCCAAATCATCATGTGGGCGGCGGACGCAACGCTTGTCTTCTTGCTGACTGTAATCGGGTGCCTGGTCATGACCTTATCGAGCCCGATATGTTTTTCCTGGCCCATGACATCCTTGGACGTCACCATCCCATGCACTTTCAGGTTCTGATCGACGACCGGGAACCTGCTGTGGAACGTATATTGATTTTTTTCATACCAATCTTCAAGAGTATCATTAATATGTAAATATGCAGTATTGTCCACTTTGGTCAGTATATCTTCAACGAGGACAACTTCTTTTTTGATCAGCTGATCATAGATTGCCCGGTTGATCATGGCAGCAACCGTAAACGTATCATAGGACGTGGAAATGATCGGGAGTTCGAGCTCATCGGCAAGCTTTTTCACTTCATCTTCAGTGTCAAATCCGCCCGTGATCAGGACGGCTGCCCCTGCTCTTAGAGCCTGTTCGTGCGCCCTTGTCCGGTTTCCGACAATCAGCAGGTTTCCAGCTTCGGTATAACGCATCATCGCCTCGAGCTTCATCGCACCGATGACGAATTTATTGAGCATTTTGTGAAGGCCTGTCCTTCCCCCGAGAACCTGCCCATCAATGATGTTCACGACTTCTGCATAGGTCAGTTTTTCGATGTTCTCTTTCTTCTTCTGTTCAATACGGATTGTTCCTACACGTTCAATCGTACTGACATAGCCTTTTATTTCCGCATCTTTGATCGCTCTGTACGCTGTTCCTTCACTTACACTCAGTGCCTTTGCAATCTGGCGGACGGATATTTTCTCTCCGACGGGGAGGGAATCTATGTATTCAAGAATTTGTTCATGTTTGGTTGCCAAGCTTTTCACCCTTCTTTTTTACGTCCTGCTTAGTTTCATTATAATGTGAAAAGCTTGGGGTTTCAATTTTATCAAGGGTTTAACGGCATTTTAGTTAATACGTCATCCTTACCCGAAGGAACGCGTTCTCCTTTTTCGGGAATCCGATATCTTCCCTTTTCCCCTTTTTGAAGCTTTGGCAGGGCTGAAGAGCAGGGCAGCCAGGTTGCCGGCGATTACAAAGGCTGCGAGTACGAGCCACCCGATGGCAAAGATTCCCTCGAGTCCGCCGGCTTCAATGGATAATCGCGGAGCTGCATAATACAACAGCGCACCTGTCAGTAGCAGGCAAAGTATATATCGTTGTTTTTTCACAGTCATCCTCCTCTCTATGCTTGTTTCATTTATATGCAGGAGCAGGACAGGATATTGTATAAAAATTATAAAAGAGAGTGATGCACAGGCCGGATCAGCCTTCATGCATCACTCTCTTATTCATCAGTATTCGATTACGTCACCCGCAGACATGACCTGTCCTTCACAGCCATCCAGCATTTCTACGAATTTATGCGGGTCCTGTTTGATCGGCGGGAAGGTATTGAAATGAATCGGGACGACCTTTTTCGGTTTCAGGAAGCGTGCAGCTTCAGCCGCATCCTCCGGTCCCATTGTGAAATTATCCCCGATCGGCAGGAATGCCAGGTCGATCGGATGCCTTTCCCCAATCAGTTTCATATCTGAGAATAAGCCGGTATCACCAGCATGATAGATTGTCTTACCTTCAATGAACAACAGAAGGCCGGCAGGCATCCCCATATAGATGATTTCATTTCCGTCTGTGATGAGACCCGAACCGTGGAACGCCTGGGTGAAGTTCACTTTTCCAAAATCAAACTCATAGGCGCCCCCGACGTGCATCGGATGCGTTTTGACCAGCTGCCAGCTGAGGTAAGTCGCGAGTTCATGATTCGCTATCACGAGAGAGTCATTTTTCTTGGCAAGTTCAACCGTATCCCCCACGTGGTCGTTATGGCCGTGTGTAAGGATGATCACGTCCGGTTTTTCATCTTCTGCTTTAAGATCCGTGAGTTCATTTCCATTAATGAATGGATCGATCAGGATCGTTTTTCCATTTGTTTCGATTTTCACAACTGAATGTCCATGATAAGATACTTTCATTCTAACTCCTCCTGAAACTTTATTGTATATGGATTGATATACCCGGATTTTTATGGTTTTAAAAGTTTAATTACTAAACAGGTTGTTGTTTGAATAACTTTCCGTTGCTGGCACAAGATTCCCCGGGGAGGAAGTTGAACCTCCTCGGCAAGCCTGCTTGAAGAAAAGTGGAGGCGGTTCCCCCCAGCTCCACAAGCATAAGATGAATGGGCACGGAAGGCGTTCTGTACCTTTTTGGACCATTTAACTTATGACCTCGAGGGGTTAACCGCGGGATCTGGACAAGTCTCAACCTTGCCTCTTTATCCCGTCGGAGTCAATTGCCTTTCGATCCAATACACTCTAGCTTTTAAATTGCGAAAAGAGCAAACAGACCTTCTATAAGTTACGGTTAAACATATTTACCAATCAATAACACGGGTTAAGCCAGGAAAGTGAAATTCTTGCACCGAAATCAACTGCGGCATATATAGGCAGATAAACAAAAACCGGCCCAGAAATAGTGTCTGCGGCCGGCTTTGGTGCATTAGAGTTGTTCGAGTTGTGTTCTTGTGTCTGAGTAGTCAAGTCCATGTGCTTCCGCAACGGCTTGATAGGTTACATATCCGTTCAGTGTGTTGACCCCTTTAAGAAGGGCTTCATTTTCAAGGCAGGCCTGCTTATAGCCTTTTGATGCGATTTGGATTGCATATGGCACCGTTACGTTTGTTAATGCAATCGTGGAAGTACGCGGTACAGCACCAGGCATGTTCGCAACTGCATAGTGGACGACACCATGTTTTTCGTATGTCGGATCATCATGAGTCGTGATCCGGTCTGTCGTTTCAAAGATACCGCCCTGATCGATTGCGATATCGACCACGACTGATCCAGGAGTCATTGACTTGATCATGTCTTCTGTTACCAGTTTAGGTGCTTTCGCTCCCGGGATCAAGACGGCACCGATAACAAGATCTGCTTCTTTTACAGCTTGTTCGATATTTAATGGGTTGGACATCAGTGTAGTGACGTCACTTCCAAAGATATCATCAAGCTGGCGAAGACGATCGGGATTCAAATCAAGGATGGTTACATTGGCTCCAAGCCCGACAGCCATTTTAGCAGCATTCGTTCCGGCAACCCCGCCGCCGATGATCGTTACCTTACTGCGGCGTACCCCAGGGACTCCTGACAGCAGGACTCCTTTTCCTCCATGAATCTTTTCAAGGAATTGGGCACCGATCTGAGTCGCCATGCGTCCAGCCACTTCACTCATAGGAGTCAGAAGCGGAAGCGAGCGGTTCACTTCGACTGTTTCGTAAGCAATCGCTACGACTTTATTGTCGATTAGTGCCTTTGTAAGTTCAGGCTCCGGTGCAAGATGTAAATATGTAAACAAAATCAGTCCTTCACGGAAATAAGAATATTCGCTTGGAAGCGGCTCCTTTACCTTCATGACCATATCCATGGACCATGCTTCCGATGCAGTGCTTACGATTTGTCCGCCTGCTGCAGTATAATCTTGATCTGTAAATCCTGACCCCAATCCGGCTCCGGATTCAATATAAACCTCATGCCCGAATTGAACAAGGTTGACGACACCTGCAGGAGTCATCGCTACACGGTTTTCATTATTCTTGATTTCCATTGGCACACCAATACGCATATATGCCTACCTCCTTATTCCACAATTGCCCGTTATAGAGCATCACTTCATAAATATAACATTTTCCTTATACAATAGCTAAGAGAATTTCGCTCTCTGTAAGCACTTACATTTTAACAAATAAAAAATAAAATTTCTCTATTTTAAAACGAAATTATAAATGTTTATTTCTTCTCTTTTTTGCAAAAATTCTTTAAAATATAAATCGTTGTTAATTACCGCTTATGCTTTTCGTGGAAGACTCCGCATTCCGCGGGCGCCTCGTGAACAAATCTTACATGTTTATCTGTTTCTTCCCCTGAAATCAAGGCTGGAACAGCCAATTATATTAACAAGCTTATACTAAGGTTCAGCTTTATAATATGTTAAAAAGCAAAATACATACAAAGGAGACTTCTATGGTAAAACAACCTGTGATTGAGAGGCTTGGTCTGGAGCCGGTCCCGGCAGAGCAGAAGACAACAACTTGGAAAGAATATTTCATCATCCAGCTTGCGTTTTCGGTCAACGCCGGAAACTTTCTTGTTCCTGCACTGGCGGTTACTGAGGGCGGACTGTCCTTCGCCGCTGCATTCACCTGTACCGTATTGGGCGCGCTTGCAGCGTTTTTGTTTGTTTCACTTCTTTCGCTTCCAGGATCAAGACACGGGCTTCCCGCTCAATATGTGCTGAGAACCTTGATCGGTACGAAACTATCCATGGTGATCGCTTCCCCGATCAGGTCACTGACATCGCTTTACTGGTTCAGTGTTCAAACCATCGGCGGCACGTATGTCCTTTTGTCGAGCGTGGAAAAGCTAAGCGGTATTTCACTGCCTTTCATTCCAATCGCAGCAGGGCTGGCCCTCATCATGACGCTTCTTGCATTGGTCGGGTTCCATGCCGTAAAAAGAGCGGTCAAATATTTCATTCCGGTCTTGGTAGTCGGACAGCTTGTCATTCTTTATCTATTTGTAACAGAAGGTCTTGCCGGGGACATGACTTCATTAACCACAGGAACAAAAGATGCGGGAGCCGCTGCATTCTTTTTTTATTCGAGTCTTGCATTTGTTCAATATGTATCCGGCGTGAGTGCTTCTTCTGATATTACTCGCTACAGTAAAAGCAGTGCCCACGGTTTTTGGGGATTGTACAGCGGAAATGCGGCCGGTTTCATGATGACTGCTTTGCTCGGCGGGTTGAGTGCGAGCCTGTTCGGAGATTTAAATCCATTTGTCGCGGCAAGCGGGCTCACCTCGTCGCTCATACTGTTAGTCATTATCATCCTGTGTGCGATGGTTTCAATGATTTCGATCAACCTCAGCAATGCCTATACCGGGGGCTACAGCCTCCTTAATGCCCTGCCGGCGCTCTCACGGATTCAAAGCGCCGGGGCTTTCGGGGCAGCAGGAATATTATTAAGCTGCATCCCGTCGCTCGTTCTCAACGCCCAGGGCTATATATCATTCCTTGGTATATTGATCATTCCCATTTCGGCGATTGTGACTTCTGATTATCTGATTGTGAAAAAAGGGATATTAACCGAAAGATCTCTTTTGGAACTTCTCAACGGGACATCCACCTATAACAAAGAAGCATTATGGGTGCTCGTCATCGGGATGGTATCTTATGTCCTGATACCGGAAGCTTATTCTCCCGGCTTCCTTTCCTTTATCCTTACCTCCGCCCTTTATGCGGCAGCGAAACGCAAATCGCTATTCAAGAGGAATTCACCCCTCATGGAAAAGAAACTTAGATAGAAAAATGGCTGGTCAATGGGGACCAGCCATTTTCAAACGTTTATTGCTCTTGTTCCCCATGATTTTCATAGGTATTATAGTATCCGTTTTCCGTATCAATGACACCGCTCGTATAAGAATTCATGATTTGCCGGCTTACTTCCATGCTTCCCTGATCTTCGTACGTAAACTGTTCTTTCGGTTCTTTTTTCTTCATCATCATTCCCCCTGTTTATCAGATGTTTTCCTCTATATTGTTCGATTTTCCGCCACGGGCTATAAGTGGGAAAATATAGTATGATAAAGGTAAGGAGGGGATAACAATGAGTTTGAAGTATCAGAACATATTAGTAGCCGTCGATGGATCCAGAGAAGCTGAATGGGCTTTCCAGAAAGCGATTGCCATCGCAAAGCGTAATGATGCAATACTTTCCTTGATTCACGTAATCGATACCCGTTCATTTGCTGCAATCGAATCTTATGACCGCACTGTCGGTGAGCGGGCGATCCGTTATGCCGAGGAGCTCCTCGAGGAATATAAAACAGAAGCGGCAGGCAAAGGTGTTACAAAGGTAAAAACGTATGTTGAATATGGTTCTCCAAAAGTGATCATCCCCAGAGAAGCGAACAAGAACATCGAAGCAGATTTGATCATATGCGGTGCCACCGGATTGAATGCCGTTGAACGCTTTCTGATTGGAAGCGTCTCAGAGCATATCACCCGTGCTGCTCATTGCGATGTTCTGGTTGTACGGACAGAAGAACAGGAAGAGTAAGAACAAATAAAGAGAGGCGGAACTCCGCCTCTCTTTATTTATTCGCCGTTTCGTTTAATTTTAAAAGTGATTTCCCTTTATCAATTTGGATTTTCACCTGTTGGAATCCTGTGCCGCCGTAAGAGTTTCGTCTCTCAACCGCTGCATACGGTGCCATGATGGAATAAATATCTTCCTCTATGAGAGGTGAATGCTGCTGGTACTCTGCAAGGGGGACATCTTTCAAATAATATCCTTCCCCTATGCAATGGAGAACGAGCTTGCCGACAATTTCATGAGCCTGTCTGAAGGGAACACCTTTGGCTGCCAGATAATCAGCGAGTTCCGTTGCATTTGAAAAATCATTCGAGACAGCTTCTTTCATTCTTTGCTGTTTGACCGT
Source organism: Bacillus sp. BKU_1 (assembly GCA_051294195.1). Lineage (GTDB taxonomy): Bacteria > Bacillota > Bacilli > Bacillales > Bacillaceae_B > Rossellomorea. The sequence continues at coordinate 3,002,181 of CP193985.1, forward strand.
CATCGTACGGACCATCCCATTGAAGATTTTCAATGAACCGACCACTGTTTTGACCGTATCGAACATCCCTTCTTTGTCTTCCTGCATGTCTTTGTTATAAGCAAGCGGAAGCCCCTTGAGGACTGTCAGTAAGGAAATGAGGTTGCCGTTGACTCTCCCCGTCTTTCCTCTGACCAATTCAGCCATGTCAGGATTCTTTTTCTGGGGCATGATGCTGCTTCCCGTCGTAAAGCTGTCATCCAGTTCAATGAATCGGAATTCTTCCGTTGACCAGAGGATGAACTCCTCAGCCAGCCGGGAGAGATGCGTCATCAATATCGATCCATTGCTCAAGAATTCAACGATGAAATCGCGGTCGCTGACTGCATCAAGACTGTTTTCATAATATGAACCGAAACCGAGAAGTTCAGCTGAATAAGCCCGGTCGATCGGGAAGGTCGTCCCGGCGAGTGCGCCGGCACCAAGAGGTGAAAGATCAATTCTCTTAAGTGAATCTTGGAATCGTTCTTTATCACGCTGAAGCATCCAGAAATAACACATTAAATGATGGGCGAACGAAATCGGCTGTGCACGCTGGAGATGCGTATAACCGGGGATGATCGTTTCCACGTTTTTTTCGGATTGAAGGAGGATCCCTTCTTGAAGTTCTTCGATCAGTTCAATGACTTCCTTTACCCTGCGCTTTAAAAATAAATGCATATCGGTGGCGATCTGATCATTCCTGCTTCTTCCAGTATGCAGTTTACCCCCGACTTCGCCAATTTCATCGATTAATAGTTTTTCAAGATTCAAGTGGATATCCTCATATTCCACTGAAAAATCCAATTCCTGTTTCAATGCCTTGTCATGCAGCGTCTGAAGCCCCTGAAGGATTTGATCGGCTTCTTTCACTGACACGATGCCGCATTTTTTCAACATGGTTACATGGGCGATGCTGCCTTCTATATCCTCAAAGACCAATTGCTGGTCGAAGGAGATGGATGCATTGAATTCATCCACCCACTCCTCAGGTTTTTTGGTGAATCGTCCGCCCCAGAGCTTGCTCATATTGTCACTTTCTCCTTTTTCTCAGAACTGTTGATGACAGACGAAACCTTTGTCGGCAGTCCCCAGAGCTTGATGAAACCGACCGCTGCATCATGATCGAATTCATCCGCTTTCGTATACGTAGCCAGATTTTCATCATACAGTGAGTTCGGTGATTTTCTTCCCTCCACGATGGCATGGCCCTTGAACAGTTTCACGCGTACCACTCCATTTACATACACTTGAGTTTGATCAAGGAACGCTTTTAATGCTTGGTTTAACGGTGAGAACCAGAGGCCTTCATATATCAATTCCGTCATTTTCTTCTCGATGACCGGCTTGAAATGTGCCAGTTCCTTCACCAGCGTTAAATCTTCAAGTTCTTTATGTGCCTTCAAAAGAGTGACAGCACCCGGACATTCATACACTTCACGCGATTTGATTCCGATCAAACGGTTCTCCACGTGGTCGATTCGTCCTACCCCGTGTTTACCTGCTATAAGATTCAATTCAGAAATCAATTGATCCAGAGGCTTCTCCTGTCCGTTCAATTCAACCGGTACACCCTGAGCAAATGTAATTTCCACCACATCTGCTGTATCCGGTGCATCTTCTATGCTGCTTGTAAGATCATACGCATCTTCCGGGGGAGCCGTCCAGGGATTCTCCAATACACCGCATTCGTTGCTTCTTCCCCACAAGTTTTGATCGATGGAGTAAGGAGAGTCGAGATTGATCGGAATTGGAATTCCTTTATCTTTTGCATATTCGATTTCCTCTTCACGTGACCATTTCCATTCACGAACAGGGGCGATCACCTCAAGGTCCGGATTCAATGCCTGGATTGAAACTTCAAATCGCACCTGGTCATTGCCTTTTCCCGTACATCCGTGTGCGACGGCCGCGGCCCCTTCTTTTTCGGCCACTTCGACAAGCTTACTTGCAATCAATGGTCTTGAAAGAGCTGAAACGAGTGGATATTTCCCTTCATATAACGCATGGCTTTGCAGTGCAGTCAGCGCATAATCCTTCGCGAACTCTTCCTTCGCATCAATCACGTAACTTTTCGATGCACCGACCGTCAACGCCTTTTCTTTTACAAAATCAAGGTCTTTCCCTTCACCGACATCCAGACAGCAGGCAATGACTTCATATCCTTTTTCCTTCAACCACTGCACTGCCACTGACGTATCCAAACCACCTGAATAAGCTAAAACCACTTTTTTGTTCAATCGTATTCCCTCCAGTTGTTGTTTATATAAATTGAGTATTTTAAAGTGATAAATGAATAATTATTCTTTTGAATGAATTTATATTAACAACATCTCTTCTATTTTTCAATACTTATTCATAAATTTGTATAAATATTTTATCATGCGGATTTGGTATCGGCAGTATGAATGGATTCGCAGGGGGAATTGATGTAGGATTTAATTAACGATATTAACATGGAAAAGGAGAACGCAGGAGTTATATGAGTACAATCAACAGTCACTTTTCATACAATCCACGTTTAAAAATAGAGCTGCCCTCTCTGTCAAAGGAGTGGGGCATGTATCCGTCTCACATAAAGGAGGCCATCCTTCTCGAGTGGGAAAGAATAAGAGGAGCCATTCCTGACCGGATCGGGGAGATTGATGAGGAAATTGAAGAGCTGCAGTCCCGCCTTGGACAAGAAGAGGACTTTGAGGAATCCTGCAGGCTGAACAGCGAAATATCCGAGAAAGCGTCGCAGATTAATGATCTGTGGATTTGGTATCGTAAATCACCGGAAATGAATTGAATGTGGAATAAAACATGCCTTATGTCTGGGCTGAAGATGGCGATTATTCAGGGATGATGCCTGAGGATATGAGTACTGGTTTTTTAATATATTTACTCGTATTTGTGATTTTTTGTTTGTTTTTGAAAAAGAGGGGACAGTTAAGAATTAAATTCCTTTATGTTTTTTTTCAAAGTAAAATCCGAACTAAATTGAATTTTAGAATTCATTTAGTTCGGATTTTCAGCTTTGCATTTCGTTTTTTTATCAGTTTTTCTTCAACCGCAGATAACGATATTGATAATATTTCTCTGCAAAGTCAGTGATCTTACGGGATAGCTGATAGTTCACGCCCGCACCGACCGCCATACTGACGAGCGGAAGACCCGACCACTTCTTTCCTTTGAACATGGTGATCGCAAGGGCTTTGAATGCCTGCTTCATCGGACCTTCGAGCCACGTATAATCGGTCAGCTGTTCTGATCCGTCATAGAAATAATTTGAATCCTTCTTGTTCAAATCCTCCATCAGGTCTTCCCAGGCAAGCGCCCTGAGTCTTGACGGAAGGGTGGAGGCATGGAAGACCTTCAATGCTGTCATCATTTCAAACGGCGTCTGGACATCGAATCCATAGGTAATGGCGATAAGCTGCACTGATCGGAGATTAATGACGGCCATTGCCGGCAGATCCGAACCAAGAGCCACAAGTCCGCCTGTACCCGTGAATCCGCCTTGGAGCAATGAATAAATGCGGTGCCGTCCTGCATGCTGCTCGGCGATATAATGGAGCTGATCAATTGTGAGGTACTGAAGATCTTCAATCGTCTCAATATCCTGGTTGAAAGCCCTTGCCGTTACCAGGATGCGTTCCCTTGCATCATTCTGCATCTGAGATCCCTGTATGAGGGAATGCATGTGGAACAGCCAGCCGTCCAAACGCTGAAAAAATTGTTCCTGGACATCCTGGGGGATGGATTCAAAAGCGTAATCCAGCCACTTTACGTATGTATGCTCCAAATCATTCGCTTCATATTCATACAAGCCTTCTTTCCACGATTTGATTGACTGCCAAACTTGTTTATCCCGATCGGACCAGCTCATGACTTCCACTCCTTACAGTTACGAAATTAGTATAAGTATATCATACAACTTTCTGTCCCTGATAAAATTGTAAAGCGAATTTTCTGTAACTTTATCTTGTATTCTTATAACGGCAAAAAGGGGTTGGGACAAAACATAAATTTTCATGTCTAAAAACGAACTTTTCAGAGTGAACTCTTAAACAACGCTCATGATTTCCGTGCAAGACTTCGCTTTCCGCGGGTAGCCCCTGAGCCTCCTCGTCAAGCCTGCGGGAAGAAAAGCGGAGGCGGCTCGCCCAGAGGCGACAAGCATAAGGCGAGCAAGCATAAGGCGAGCAAGCCGACACGGAGCTAAAATCTAAATGTACATTGGATAAATTTAAAACCCGAACTAATTTGTCTAGTCTTGTGCAAATTAGTTCGGGTTTTACTTAGACTAAAACAGTTTTGTCCCAGCCTCTTCAAACAGTTTCTTGCCTAATATACCGTTTCACTTGGTTTCGGTTTGCGGACAAATGCCATTATTCCCGCGATTAAGAAAAGCAGGCCGGGGATAAAGCCGAATCCGATGGTTCCGACTCCAATCACGAGTGCGGCGAGAATGAACATGATGCCGGAAACGATCGGTTTTCTATTTTTCACAATCGTCAGCACCGCAATGAGACCAAGGATGGATGCGATGACTCCAATCAGGATAAGGTACCATCCCATTGACTCCGCAATCCCTAAAATAAATGACGAATCCTGGGTCGTGATTGCAGGATCGCTTTGGATCATCTTTTCCATTTCTTCCATGACCATTGGATCGTCAATACTCATATTTGTCACGATTCCAATGATTGAAAATAAAGCTGACAAGATAATACCGATGATTCCCATTACAACTTCTCCGGTTCTTTTAACCATTCATAACATCTCCTTTACGAATCACTCTTTAGGATTATATTGAGAGTTTTCAAACATATCAAGAATGTGATCATGCTTTCCTATGTAATTCTATCTTTTGACAAATTTCTCCTTCAACAAATCAGAAGTCCCATAATTCAGATAACTATCTAAAAAACTAGAAATTCAGCTTTTTCAATACGATTTTTTCAATAATGCTCCAAGGAAGGATGCTTTTCAACAGGATGGCAAACCTGGTCCCTTTTCCTGCCGGTATTCTGAACCTGGATATTTTCCCTGTTCCTATAGCTCCAACGACGGCTGCTATTTCTGCCGGATTGCCCAAGCTGGACTGACCCGCTTCCATCTCAGATTGGATTTTTTCCATATATGTTCGATAAGGCGATTCATTAATAAGTGATCCGGGTGCCACCTTCATCCCTGTAGTCCAGATATTCGTCTGGTATGAACCAGGTTCAATCAAAAAAACTTCAATCCCAAACGGCTTTAATTCAAGCCTGAGACTTTCGCTGTACCCTTCAAGAGCATGTTTTGAAGATACATACGGGCTTAAGCCGGGAAACCCGAAACGTCCGCTGATACTGCCCATATTGATGATTCTTCCCTTCCGCTGCTTCCTCATGAACGGTAATACAACTTGAGTGACGGCCATCACGCCAAATACGTTCGTCTCAAATTGCTCCCGGTATTCTTTAAGATCAACCTCTTCTGCAAAACCTCCAATTGCAAAACCTGCGTTGTTCAATAAGAGATCAATCGAGTCATATCCCTGGGTAAGATCATTTTTGAAATTCTGAATGGAAACCGCTGATGTGACATCAAGGGGCAGGGTCGTGATGAGTGCCTCCACTCCCTTAGCCTTGGCATTGTCCATTAATTCCCCGGATTTTGAAAGGTCACGCATTGTTGCCAGCACCTTATATCCACACTCTGCGAGCTCGATCGATGAGAGTAAGCCAAATCCGCTGTTTGCACCTGTCACAATGGCGATTTTTCTCTTCACAGCAAATCACACCCTTTATTACAAAATATATTATACCTATAATGATAATCAAAGAAAAAAGACGGCTTCATCCCATTGAAGCCGTCAAAATCGAGGATATGGTGTCAATTTCATATCTCATACTACTGGTTTACCGCTTAAGTTTCAAATTCAGCATTTGGTTATGAATGCTTCTCTGCTTCAATGCACAGAAGAGAGTTTTGATTTTCCGCACGAATTCATATATTTATATAATTTTAAGCATATCTTAATTCATATTTTGCAGGAAAGACAGCCAGTTCCTCCCCTATAATGTTGAAATTGCTATAAGCGGTACAGAAAGTTGTCCCCTTTCCGATTTTACCTGAATAAATAGGGATTATCGAACATTTCCTTTGTTTTCCCATTATACCAATAGTCAGAATTCAGGAGGCCTTTTGCTGATTTTTATATAGAAAAATCAGCAGGGTGCATTTACCCTGCTGAAAAAATATTACTGCTGATCGACCGGTACTACAGCATTTTCAAGCTCTTGCTTTAAGCTTGAAGTGAATTGAACTTTTTGTACCTCATTCCAGTTCAGTAATTTGGCCATAATATCGATTGCCGGTTGGTGCCATTTCTCTACCCACTCACGGTCAAAGAACATTGCACCGGTTCTTCGGATGAAGAAGTCAACAGGGGTAGCAGCCATCTCTTCCTGGATGGCATAAATGAGCTGTGCATATAACTTTACAGGCACTTCCCCTGCTTCGGAAGATCCGCTGTAGGCATGAGCAAGCTTGAACAACTGATCGACGTTTGACCCGTACATACCGGCAAGCTTACGCCCTTCTGCCTCGGTCAATCCGTATTGAACGGCTTCTTTTGACTTTTGGTCAATAAATGCAGGCAAATTCTTCGAACCACCAACATGACCTCCGGAAATCGGCATGTGCTTGGTTGCAGAAGCAGGGAATTTCTTCTTTACTTCTTCCTTCAACCGTTTTGACACAAGATCCACAACCGTCTCGGCCATTTTGCGGTAACCTGTCAGCTTTCCGCCTGCGATTGTAATGAGGCCGCTCTCTCCTTCCCAAATTTCATCTTTACGGGAGATTTCAGAAGGATCTTTGCCCTTTTCAAAAATGAGCGGTCGGATACCGGCCCAGCTGGATTCCACATCTTCTTCCGAGACACTTACATCCGGGAACATATAGTGAATCGCATTAAGGATATAATCCCTGTCTTCCGTGGTCATCTGTGGAGTCGCTTTGTTTTTATCATAAAAAGTATCAGTTGTACCTACGTATGCTTTTCCATCTCTCGGAATTGCAAATACCATTCGTCCGTCAGGTGTGTCAAAATAAACAGCCTGGCGAAGAGGGAATTTGCTTTGATCGATGACGATATGCACTCCTTTAGTAAGACGGAGCTGTTTATTATTGGTGCTGTAGTCTTTGCCTCTTACTTCATCAACCCAAGGACCTGCGGCATTGACGACTTTAGTCCCGTTTATTTGAATGGTGTCACCATTTAATTGATCCTCGGCCTCGATGCCGACAACTTTTTTATTTTCATAAAGGAAGCGCTGGGATTTTGTGTAGTTGATGGCTGTCGCCCCATGCGCGATTGCCTCTTTCATCACTTCGATTGTAAGACGGGCATCGTCAGTGCGGTATTCTACATAGTATCCTCCGCCTTTCAAACCGTCCTTTTTAACAAGAGGCTCTTTTGACAGTGTCTCCGCAGATGTCAGCATCGATCTTCTTTCACTGCGTTTAACGCCTGCAAGGTAATCATAGACCTTCAATCCGATTGAGGTGCTGAATTTACCGAATGAGCCTCCTTTGTGAAGAGGAAGGAGCATCCATTCAGGAGTTGTTACATGCGGGCCGTTTTCATATACGATTTCCCTTTCCTTACCCACTTCTGCGACCATTTTCACTTCAAATTGCTTTAAATACCGCAGTCCCCCATGAACGAGTTTAGTCGAACGGCTGGAAGTCCCGGCTGCAAAATCCTGCATTTCGACCACTGCAACTTTCATTCCGCGCTTTGAAGCATCAAGTGCGATTCCTGCCCCAGTGATACCGCCGCCAATGACGATAAGGTCATAATGTTCAGTTGCCAATTGATTTTTAATTTCCTGTCTTGCTGTACTTGAAAACGTCATAATGTATTTCCTCCTAAATATTGTATAGGGATTAATCATTTCAACTATGTTTTATAAATGCACATTATAGTAAGTGTATATCCATAAAAAAAGAGACCAAAACTACCATTATGGATTTTGTCCATAATGAAGTCTGGTCTCTCTGGATCTCTCACCGATTTATTAACTTGAATTCATTATAACACATGTAAACCTTATTTAAAAGCCATTGCTGCTTTGACTGCTTTTTTCCAGCCTGTATACAATTCTTCGCGGCTTCCTTCCTTCATTTCCGGCTCGAATTCACTGTCTTTCTTCCATTGCTTTGAGATTTCCTCGCGATCTTTCCAATAACCTACCGCAAGCCCGGCAAGGTAAGCTGCTCCAAGTGCAGTGGTTTCATTAACCACTGGCCGTTCCACAGGTACATTTAAGATGTCGCTCTGGAACTGCATAAGAAAGTCATTTTTGACCGCTCCTCCATCGACGCGGAGTTTTTTTAATGCAATACCCGAATCTGCTTCCATCGCAGAAAGTACATCCCTTGTCTGATAAGCAAGCGACTCCAGTGTCGCACGCACAAAATGCTCTTTCGAGGTACCGCGCGTCAAACCAAATACCGACCCTCGCACATCACTGTCCCAATAGGGTGTGCCTAGTCCCACGAATGCAGGGACTACATAAACGCCATCAGTCGATTCGACTCTTTCTGCATATAACTCGCTGTCTTTTGACTCTTTCAGCATACGCAGGCCGTCCCGGAGCCATTGGATGGCAGAACCTGCTACAAAGATGCTCCCTTCTAAAGCGTATTCCACTTTTCCGTCGATTCCCCATGCAAGGGTCGTCAAAAGGCCATTATCGGATTTTACAGCTTTATCACCTGTATTCATTAACATGAAGCAGCCTGTTCCGTATGTGTTTTTACCCATGCCCTTTTCAAAACAAGCTTGACCGAATAGTGCGGCCTGCTGGTCTCCCGCTGCACCTGCAATCGGAATTTCCTGCCCGAAGAAGTGATGAGGGATAGTCTTGGCATATACTTCTGAAGAAGGGCGGACTTCAGGGAGCATGGACTCGGGCACCCCGAGGATCTCAAGGAGTTCACTGTCCCATTTCAAATCATGAATATTGTACATCAATGTCCTTGAAGCGTTCGAATAGTCGGTAACATGAGCTTTCCCGCCTGACATCTTCCAGATCAGCCATGTATCGATCGTCCCGAACAGGAGTTGTCCATTCTCTGCTTTTTCCCTGGCTCCTTCCACATTGTCAAGGATCCATTTCACTTTTGTTCCAGAGAAGTACGCATCAATCAATAATCCTGTTTTTTCGCGGAATGTATCATTGTGCCCCTGTGACTTCAATTCCTCGCATATACCTGATGTCTGCCTGGACTGCCACACAATGGCATGATAAATCGGAGTTCCGGTTTCTTTATCCCAGACTACTGTTGTTTCCCGCTGATTTGTAATGCCGATGCCTTCGATTTGTTCAGGTTTCACGTTTGCTTCAGATAAAACAGTTGCAATGACGGACAGGATCGAACCCCAAATTTCATTTGCATTATGCTCCACCCAGCCCGGTTTGGGAAAATGCTGCGTGAATTCTTTCTGGCTGGTATGAACGATTTCTCCCTTTTTATTGAAGAGAATGGCTCTTGAACTTGTCGTTCCCTGATCCAATGATAAGATATATGTTTCCATGATGATTCCTCCCGTGAACTTAGTTTTCAGTTGATAATTTTTCTACTTTTTGTGAAAGGGTCAATTTCCTGTCGCTCAAATAAGCCATACCCAGGATGGCCAATGTAAGGACCAGTACAACCCAGAAGCCCGTTGTTACATTACCGGTGAATATTGCTTTGTAAAATAAACCTCCGAATGAACCTCCCAGTGCCGGGCCTAAAACAGGTATCCATGAATAACCCCAATTAGAAGGTCCTTTTCCTGGAATCGGGAGCATGAAATGCGCAATACGCGGCCCTAGGTCACGTGCCGGATTGATTGCATACCCTGTTGTACCTCCAAGGGAAATCCCGATCGCGATGATCAAAAATCCTACTATGAATGGATTTAATCCATCAGTAAAAGTATTCGCCCCGATTGACAATAATCCTACCACTAAAACAAATGTACCGATGAATTCGCTCAGTAAATTAGAGAATACATGGGGAATGGCCGGGCCGGTTGCAAATACCCCCAGTTTGACGCCGGGATCCTTCGTTGCATGCCAATGCGGCAGGAAATGCAAGTATGTGATCGAAGCCCCGATGATCGCCCCGATCATCTGTGCAAGGATATACTGCGGTACCTGACTCCATGGGAAATCACCGTTGAAAGCGAGTCCGAGTGTCACCGCCGGGTTTAGATGGGCGCCGCTGAATTGCCCGACTGCATAGACACTCATGGCAACCCCGAGCCCCCACCCGAAGGTGATGACGATCCAGCCTGAATTATAGGCAAAGGACTTCTTCAAATTAACGTTTGCGCATACACCTGCACCGAAGATAATGAGTAATGCTGTTCCTACCACTTCTCCTAAGAATGCTGTCATATCTTTAACCTCATTTCAAATTGGTATGACTGTGAAGAGACCGTTTTCATAATTGGGTACAGTAAGTACTCTAACTTTATATAACCCATTTTCTTCAAAGGAAAACGATTTTATTAAAAAATAAAAAAGAGACATACGAAACATGGCCCCCTTTAAAGGCATGAATGGCGTAAGTCTCTTTATCTCTCTGCACAGTGTATTAACTTGGCTACTATGTTAATATGCTTTGAAAACGTTGTCAACAGGAAATAATTCCGAGATTAGTTTAAAAATGAAAAGTCACTTTTTATCAAAGTGCTTCCAAAGCGTCCGGTCAGAGGTTGTGATGGCAGTCGCGCCGGCGGCAATGGCTGCTTCCACTTCCTCGATTGTGTCGATGAGTCCCCCTGCAAAGATGGGCTTGCCGGTCTTTTCACGAATTTCTGTTATGATTTTCGGTATGACTCCCGGCAGGATCTCTATGTAATCCGGATCTGTTTTATGGATCAAATCTATGCTGCGCTTCATGGCGCTGGAGTCGATGACGAACATTCTCTGTGTGGCATATACTCCCTTTTGCCGCGCTTTTTTAATTACATTCCCCTTGGTGGAAATGATTCCATAAGGTTTTATTTCCTGACAGACATATTCTGCTCCGTACTCATCATTTGAGAGTCCGTGTATCAGATCTATATGCAGGAACATTTTTCGGTTTTGCTGCCTTGCATACTGAAACACACTCTTAAGCATACCGACATGAAGATCAAGGAACACGCCATATTCAAATGACGTCTCAAGCATCTTATCAAAGTCCTTCATCGACCTGATCGCAGGAAGTATTTTTTGTCCTTCGAAACTCATGGGTTACACCTCCTATCCTCCGCTCGGAAGAAGTTATTGCAGCATGGGGACATCATGCTGCCTGCTTATTTTTGAATCAACTTTTCATTCACCTGCCAAATATACCTGTACCCCCGCAGATTCCAGCAATTCTACTTTTTCTCTGTCAGATTCGTCATCCGTTATTAAGAGGTCGATCATTGACAAGGGCACATTCAATGCTGCAAACAGATCTAAACCTAACTTCTGATGCTCCATTAAAGCAATATTTTTCTTAGAATGTGTCATGACTGTTTTGAGAAATACGGCCACTTCAGGTGTTGAAGTGCTTAAACCCCGGGCGGAGATCCCGCCTGCTGTAGCAAAATTAACATCTAACGTGAACTGTTTTGTAAATTCATTGGCGAGGCTGTCCGTGATATTACCGGACGCCTTCACCATTCCCCCCGTCAAAAGGGTTTCAATATTGGCGTATTCCTTGAGCCGGTATGCGACTTCAATTGAATTTGTGACAACTGTATAAGGTATATTTCTTGGCAAGTGTGCAAGCATGGCGTTATGTATGGATGCTCCGCCTATGAATACTGTCTCACCTTCATTAATTAACCCTGCAGCTGACCGGGCAATTGCCTTCTGTCCTGGATTCGCTTCTCCAAACCGTTTGTCAGGCCTGCGAGGCTTATTCCTAGCCTTAGGATTTGGGATTGCTCCACCGTGTGTCCTCTTAAGCAGTCCTTCTTCTTCCATGATGGTTAAATCCCGCCGTATGGAATCAATCGATACATGGAATTCATCAGCGAGGTCTTTTGCCATCACTCTGCCGATATTCACTACTTTCTCCAGGATTTTTTCTCTTCTTTCTTCCGAAAACACCTCATTACACCTCCTTTATGCATATTTTTTTCAAGATTTTCGTGCATACATATTCATATTATTTCTCTATTTGAATGGGAAGTAAAGGTTCATGCAGAAAAAAACCGTCGATTTCACGATCGACAGTCTATGTCTCCGCTCTATATGAATTTCACAGACTCTGCGCGTATGCTGACATGTGTTTATTTCATATCTATCCAAAAACGAAGGATCACATTACCATCCTCTTCGACAAAGTCTTCCGCGGGTGCTCCCCCATTGTTCAGGATTGTCCTTCTTGATGCTTCATTCCATTTGTCACAGACAACCAAAGTCTGTTGGATCCCAAGTTCTTTTGCTTTTTCCAATGACAATGAAAGAAGCCTCGTCGCATAGCCTTTTCTTCTTTCGGTCGGCCTGATCCCATAACCCACATGCCCGCCTGTGTTCAACAGATTTTCGGTCAATGTATGACGTATATTGACAACCCCTATCACGCGATCATTTTCTCCTGCAAGCCAATAAGTGGAATCAGGCACCCAGCCTTCCGGAAGATTTTCCCCTTTCTCTGCATCAAGCAATGATTGAATCATTTTATCAAAGTCTGCAGGGTCTTTCTTAATGACCCACGGGACCATGTCTTCCCCTGAATTTATCCACTCCCGGTAAAAATCAAGGTATTCATCCCTAAGTCCTGCATTCGGTTTAACCAGCCTGACGATTTCTTCCATCTGTTGTTCTCCTTCAGCAGTAAATTTAAAATAGTTTACCATGTTCTTTGTTCATGTGGAAGATTTTTCTTGAATTAATCCCCACTCAAACCAGCTTCCGTGACCATCAGTTTCCCCAATAATAAGACAGTCCTCTTTGCCGTTTATATAACAATCCAAATGGAGCTTTCTGTCCCACATATTATTGTATAGGTGAAAGATATCACGATGACTTCCGATTTCTTTGATTTTGTCATGGAGAACCCTTTTTGAAGATTCTGGTATTTGATTGGCGACATGGGTGTGAAAAATACATATGACTTCGTTGTTAGGGATTTCTTTGATTTTTTCAGGAAAATGTTCGATTCCGTCCCCTTCTATAAAATCAATTTCGACCTCTTTGATCCTTTCGGCTGCAGCTGTAAATAAATTCCGCCTTTCTTCATGTTCCGGCCAGATGAGGGCAAGGAGCCACGGGTGATCTTCTTTGTAATTTATATGTAAGTCATATCCCGTCCGGGAGGTAACCGGCGGGGGTTCTGGATAAAGGAGAGGATGATGATTTCCCTTTACTTCAGAACAGATCAGAATGCTGGATGAATCATTTCCGTATCGCCCATCCTCATTATCATATTGATATTGGTATTGATCCCAGCCAAGCTGCAAACCTGCACTCGTTCCTATTTCCAGCAAGGCAAGCGGTTTATTCGTCAATTCATGCATATAACAAAAAGCAGGGTATAGATAGGCGCACCTTCTTACTTCGTTGGTTTGGACAAGCTTTGTTTGAAGGATGGGTATCAATTGATGCTTATTTAAGAGGCAGAATTGTTTGAAGTGTTGAAAAGAGTCTATGACTGGCAATGGGTCATCTACGATGCTCGGATAATAGTTTCGCAAGTGATGGGAGGAGCCATTCATCAACAGGAAATGAACCACGCCTAAAAACAGATTGGGAACAGGCTGGCCCTCCCTGCAGTATGTGCATAACTCCAATAGTTCATCATCAGCTGCTATTTTAAGGGAAAGGTATTCATAAAGGGGACTCGAATCCCTGCATTCCATTTCTGCAAATGTCTTAAAGCGCTGCGATATCTCTTGTTTATTCATTGGATATGCCTCCCTAAAATAGGTATGATCCTGCTTTGGATTTCCTGCTGATCGATGTATTGGAACAGCCCGATTCCATTCCCCCAAGGATCTTCGAATGTCGCCCACTTTACCGGGACTTCCTTTCTTGAATGGATAGTGAAATCTTCTACATTCAATGACTGGATCAACCGTGCTTTTTCTGCTTCAATGTCAGCCACACCAAATCGGACCGGTCCGCTTCTTAGAGCCGGTTCACCTTCTGCAACCTGCAGCCAGCAGCCAGGAAGCAGCTCCCATTCGGCGAATCCCTCATGTGGTTCAAAATCCGGACCCCTTTTTAATAATACTCCATACCAGGACTTCCCTTCTGACATATTTGAAACACGCACTTGTATGGTCATTTCATAAATCATCAACATTACCCCTTTCCTGAATATGAAGGAGAACAGTGCCCCCGCACTGTTCCCTGACTAAACAATCTAAAATGCCCAATTCCCATTCCTGAATATTGCAATCCTGCTGCCGTCACTTAACATTCCGTCAATATTCATCTGCGAAGAACCTATCATGAAATCCTCATGAACAATGCTTTCATTCAGTCCTTTTTCCTCTTTTTCTTCATCTGTGAGGTTATTGCCGCCTTTGATACATGTAGGGTATGATGAACCGATTGCCAGATGATTGGATGCATTTTCGTCGAATAATGTGTTGAAAAAGAGAATGCCGGTATCAGAAATGGGAGATTTATGAGGAACAAGTGCCACTTCTCCTAAATACGAAGCTCCTTCATCCGTTTCAATCATTTTCTGTAATATCTCTTTACCTTCCCGTACCTCCATCTCAACAATCTTTCCATTATGAAACCTTAGTGTGAAATCCTCTATCACATTGCCATTGTACGCGAGTGGTTTTGTACTTTTCACTGTCCCGTTCACTCCTGTCCTGACTGGAACAGTATAGACTTCTTCAGTGGGCATATTTGCGATGAAATCGGTGCCTTCCGGAGTTTTGCTCGCCCCTGTAAGCCACAAGTGATCTTCATGCAGCTCAATTGTCAAATCTGTACCCTCAGATGTGTAGTGAAGGGTTCTTATGTTCATGTTATTAAGCTCGCCGGCTTTGGCTTTCAATGTTTCAATGTGCTTCTTCCATTCTGACACCGGGTCTTTTGAATCTATTCTGACCGAGGTGAAAATGCGGTCCCAGAGGGCTTTTATCCTTTTCTCTTCTTCCAAATGCGGAAATACCTTTGACGCCCATTTACGGGAAGGCATTGCGATGATCGACCAGCTAACGGAATCATTGTCAATCGCCTCAAAGAAACGGTCGAGTGCAAGGCCCTTCGCCTTTTCAAAATCCTGGATGCGATCGGGTTCAATTCCTTTCAGTAAGTCGGGATCATGCGCCTCAACCTGCAGAAAGGCACCTTTCCGGTCAACGACCCATTCATGTGCTTCGGCCAGCCAGATGGGATACTCCTGAAAGGTTTCTGGCGGAGCAAGTTCATAATGTGTCCGGATGATGTCTTCATCCTCCCATTGAACATGCACTGATTTAGCACCTGCCAGATAAGCCTGCCTGACAATTTTCCTGACAAGTTCTTCGGTTCCAAGCGGTGCGGCCACCCATAAATCCTGGCCTTCTTGTACATTGACGCCGACTTTGACTGCAAGTTCTGCATATTGATCCAATTTCTTTTGAAACTCTTTATGTAACATTTTCTTTCTCCTTTTCTACTAAACTTTCAACCATACATTTCATCTTTTCCATCGTACACTGCAAAGGTTCCTGCGGATCAGCAATCTCAGGGCTTTCTTGATAAAATTCTGCAAAATCTTGTCCTTTGAATCTTGGGACAATATGCATATGATAGTGGTTCAAATCACTGAAGATCCCGCCATTCTGACAGATGGTGATCCCATCCGGATGATATATTTTCTCTATGGTTTTCGATATCAGCTGTACAGCTTTCATTACGGCCGTGTTCATCTGTATGCCGAACTCGACACCTTCCTCAACGTGCTCCTTGGGGAGGATCATTACATGTCCGGGATTAAAAGGATCATGATCCAGGATGCAGCTTAACAACGAATTTTCGTACACCACGTAAACGTTCTCTTCTTTATTGGCCAGCCTGCAGCCAAGACAATCCAGTTTATACAATCTGCCAACTCCTTCTTTTTAAAGGATTTATAAAGGTTTAATCGAATAACATACTATTCAGAGAAACTCTATGTTTCTTCTATCATAACATTTTACAGAAGGAAGGGTAGTAAATAATGGAAGTTTTGAGATTGGATCGATCCCATGCAGAGGACTACCTAAGGTTAAGACTGGAAGCACTTAAGACAAATCCCGAGGCTTTCGGGGCAAGTTATGAGGAAACGGCAGCCGGAGAGAACCCGATCGAGCACACAGCTGCCAGACTTGATAAGCGAAAAAATTTCACTTATGGTGCATACATTGATGGTGCCTTATCCGGCATGCTTGTGCTGGTACCTGAAACTGCTGAGAAAATGAAGCATAAGGCTTCTATATTCGGTATGTATGTGACCCCTCATCATCGGGGGAAAGGGATTGCAAGAACAATGATTAAGAAAGCAATCTTACAAGCAGGGAATCTGGAAGGAATTGAACAGATAAACCTCGCCGTCGTGACCACAAACGATTCCGCAAAAAAGTTGTATAGCTCAATAGGGTTTCATACTTATGGAATGGAAAAGAGGGCGATCAAATACAAGGGAGATTATTTTGACGAAGAATATATGGTTTTATTTCTTTAAAGCAAAAAAAGAACGAAGAAGACATCTTCGTTCTTCCCTGTCGGTCAATCATCAGGATGGATGATTGCGTAATGTTGGTGGTCTTCCCACTTTCCATTGATCTTCACGTTTTTCACAAAAATCCCCTCTTTGTGAAATCCTGCTTTCTCCAGCACTCTCATCGATGCTGCATTGTGAAGCATTACGCCGGCTTCCACCCTGTGCAGCTTCAATTCTTGAAATGCATACTCAACAGCCAGCCTGACCGCCTCTGTTGCATATCCTTTGCCATTGTGTGCCTTGGAAAGAGAATAGCCTATATAGCAGCACTGCAGCGGCCCTCTTATTACATCAGACAGCGAAATATTGCCTATCAGTTCATCTGTACCAATGAGGAAGATGCCGAAAGCATAGTACTCATCCCTCTCCATTCTTCCTGCAGTCCGCTCCACGCGCTCTCTTTGAGATTGAAGCGAATAGAAATCGTCATTCATCAAGGGCGAGAAATCCCTGAAAAAGTCTCTGTTTTCATTTTCAAATGAGAGCATGGCTTCTGCGTCATCATAATGATAAGGTCTTATATAAATGTGGTTTCCTGGTCTTTTCATTTGATTATATCCTTCCATTCAGAGATGCGGCTTATCCTTTCATGATTTTCACTTTGCTTTCGTAAGGTTTCAGCAGCCCAAATATTGTTTCTTTTTCATCATTCTCAAATCGCCGGCTCCATTCGAACATCTTCATCAGCATGTGAATGGTCTGTTTGTAGTTTCCTTTTTTGATGCCTGCTTTTTCTTCTATGAATCTTTTGATAATGCGGTATGTGCGTTTCTGTTTAGGTGTATCAAGGAAAATGATGAGGTCTGATTGTTCGAGGCTTTCCCTCACCCATTCCTGGTGATGCACGCCTTCAACAATCCAGGAGTCCTGACTCACAATGGAATGAAGGATGGCGGTCCGCTCCTCTTCTGACCTGCGCCGGTCTCCATTCTCTCCCCGCTCCCACATGATATTATCCAGTTCATAGTGTGCTATATTCATATCTTCGTATAACTTTCTTGCAAGGGTGGATTTGCCGCTTGCGACGGAACCGGTGATGTGGATTCTTTTCATACCCCCAATTCCTTTCATTTTCTTCTCCGTCATGAATCGATGACCCTTCCCAAGCTGCTCGCTTTATTTTGTCGTTCCTGACCGCTTAGCAACAGATTGTTCTATTTAAAGTATTGCTTTATAACTCCTTTGCCGCCAGACACGTTCACCTCAGCATAAGCACCGTTGATAAGAGTCACTTGAGGAGGCTGATGTCCGCAATCAATATCATAAATGACCGGGATTCCCAGTTCACTTGATACCTCTTCATATACATCTTCTGCATCATATCCGTTTACAGGCGCATTCGATGAACTCCTTCCAAACATGATCCCTGAACAATTCTTGAACCATCCTGCCATTTTCATATGGAGGAACGCACGGCGCAGCGCGGTCATGTTCAAATCGCAATTTTCAAAATACCACACGAATGGTTCACCGCCTGCAAAAGTCTCTTGGAATGTTTTAACGTCCCCATATGGCGTCCCTGCCAGATGATGAATAATATCAATGCAGCCGCCAAGCAGTCGTCCTTTAAGGTTTTCATCTTTATTGCTGACGGTTTTCCATTCTGTTTCATGGGTCAAGTGAAACACACAGGGAGACGGTTTTTCGTGCTCCCACTGATCTTGATATTTCATTGAAGATGTCTGAGTAATGGATTCTCCGCGCTCTGTGGTCAGTACTTTCTCCCACATCGCGGTTGTCTCGTCCCAATATTCTCCCCTTAAATCAATGAAATTTGTGCCGTGAGCAGTGGCGATTCCAGTTTTAAGGGTGATCGAGAGAAGGAGGGCGCTGACATCCGAATAGCCCAATACCCATTTAGCCTTCATTTTTTCAAAATCAAGGAAATCAAGGATTTCAATTAGAAGCTCGCCTCCCCATGGGGGCATGATGAGTCTAATACTTTCATCGTCCATCATTTTCATGAACTCTGCCGCTCTCTTTTTGGCCTCTGCTGCCCTTACTTTTTCCTGAGTCCATACGGTTTCTCCAATTGAAAGGGAATAACCTTTCTCCTCCAGCCTCTCTGCCGACTGCCTCAACAAGGGATGAAGTGCTGAAGGCACTCCGGATGACGGTGCAGTGACGCCTATTTTTGAACATGTGTTTAAATATGGATACGTAATCATTCGCTTCCCCCCCAATGTGTTTTTTGAATTTTAGCAGATTATTTGATTGATAACAAGAATTATTTTCCATTTAATGAATTGCATTACTCAGTTTTTAATGAGGATAAACTTCTCCTGCTTCGAATCTGATTCAAAGCTGCGCGTCATGTCTTCGCGTGATGCCTGCTTGCTTTTATAAGGTTCATGATCAATCAGTCCCTCTAAGCATTTTGTGATGCCGTTTAGCAGTATGATCGTCAAAGTGAAACACAGCAGCGGCCCCATGAATATCCACCACGAAAGACCAAGCTCCTTATAGCTCGTTCCCATCATCCCGGACCATTCTTGAATGAACGGCTTGGGTGGATGACAAAACGGGGTGTAACATACATCGGTCCCCCCGAAATAAAGGGTGAAAAAACCTAAATGTGCAATGATCAGGAGCATCTGGATGACGATTTTTGGATAAATGATAAACAGGCGCATCTTCAAATGCGGAAGCACATGCTTATAAAAAATGAACAATGAGCTTCCCCCCAATACCCTGGCAGATGTAATAAATTCTTCGCCGAGAATCTGTTCCGTTTCGTTCGAAATGAGAATGGCGGTCGTCGGAACAGTAATGATGGCGAGAACAAGTACTTCTATTACGATTCGTTCAGAAAGGGTAGTGGTGAATCCTTCCATCGGCTCCCATATGACCGGGTACAATATGTTATAGGCGATAATGGACTGAGGGATAAAATAAAATGATGTAAAGAATTTATGGGCAAAAGATTTTACCCTGAACTTGGAGAATCCCCCGATTATTCCGATCCCGAATGCAGCAATGAAACTCAGGAGTGAAATGATAATCGCTCCACCGATTGTGTAAATTGCACCTTCCAGCAACTTGTATCCAATGTCATACCCTTCACGGTCAGTCCCAAAAGGAAATTGCCATGACGGGGCAAAAGGTGCATCCCCTATGATCCTTCCATCGTCGTCCCGAAGAAGCAGCATTTGTGGAAGGTCTTTATCAGGAAGCAGGTTGTAGATAAGACTGGAGATCAAAAGCAGGAGAATGAAACTTGAACATATGATCAAACCGATCCGGTAAAATGCAGCTGTCTTCAAAGGCTCATCTCCTTTCCAGTCTTACGCAGGATTACCACCTGTAATAGTTTTATACACAGGTAAAGCGGAAGAAAAAGCAGGATCGAAGCCACCGCAAAGATTGCAGGGGTATTATAAGTGAACAGGAAAGACGTTATGCCAAAAACGTTGAAAAGATATTCCAGGATCAATAGATTGGAGATCATCATCCAGGCAATCTGCTTGCCGTGATATGTAAGGCTCACCAGGACATTCCTCATCATATGGAGAAACAGGATCCTGAATTGCGATAGCCCCTTGCTCTTTGCCAGTTCAACATACGGCCTTCCCTCTTCTTCCTGGAGAAATCCGACCATATTGCTGAAAAAGAAGAATGAAGGAAGTACACTCAATGTGATGGCGGGAAGCACTATCACCTGATTTTCCCCGACAGCTGCAGTATCGATCAGGAGGAGACCGGTTTTCTTAAAAAACCATATGATCGATAATTGGGTCAAGATGATAATGAAAATGTCGGGTAAAGATCCAATTAAGAATGAGAATGCCTTTACACCCTTTTTAAATAACCTGTTCATAGAGAAGTAAAAGATTAACAGAATGACAGAAAAAAATAATGCCAGTATTAAAGATAGAAAGAAAATGCGTGCACTGCTCCAAAATGCCAGGAGAAGAATCGGGAATAACTTTCTCTCGATTTCAGAAATAGGGTTAACGTACACAAGATCTCCCGGTGACAATAAATCTTTGAATACTTCCCCTATCTGCATCATAAAAGAAAAAACTGAAAGTGATTGGTCTTCAAAAAGTGCTGAGGAGGCACTTACAAAAATGATACCGGTTAAGATAAGTAAAACTTCTCCTGCCATAGAAATGATTCTTTTGGTCATTACCCTTCTCCCCCTTTCTGATTCTATCTACACTAAATAATGGTAACATTTTACTTTTATATAGCAATACTTTTTTACAATTTTGTGACATCTGGAATCTCATCTAAATTTCATGATTTTATGGTAAACTAATTTAGTTGTGAAAAATCCACTTGGAGGTACTGGTTTGAAAAAAGTCACATTGAAAAAGAAATTATCTGCAGCATTGATCTCACTCTTAGCGGTGACCTCTTTTGGGGGAACCGTCCATGGAGAGTCCAAAACAGGAATCAATGCAGATGCGGCAATCTTAGTGAATGCAGAAACTGGAAAAATCGTTGATAAATACAATGAAGATCAGCCGCTCGGAATTGCATCGATGACAAAGATGATGACAGAGTATCTTGTCCTTGAAGCAATCGATAAGAGAAAACTGAAGTGGACTGATACATATAAGATAAGTGATAAAGTATTTCAGCTTGCCAATGCTCCCGGCTTGAGCAATGTGCCTTTGCGTGCAGGAGAAGCTTATACAATAAAAGAACTATATGAAGCGATGGTCATCAAGTCCGGAAATGGTGCGGCCATTGCACTGTCTGAAGCGGTTGCCGGCAGCGAAGGAGAATTTGTCAAGAAGATGAATGCCAAAGCGGCTCAGCTGGGGATGGAGCATTATAAATTTGTCAATTCAAGCGGATTGAGCAATTATGACATGCTCGGCATGCACCCTGAAGGAACAGGTGTAAATGATGAAAATATGGTATCTGCTGAAGATATGGCCACTCTTGCGTATCATTTGATTAAAGACTACCCTGAAGTGTTGAAAACATCGGGTACGAATTATAAGTACTTCAGGAAAGGTACGGATGAAGAGTACTTGATGAAGAATACAAATGCCCTTCTCAAGGACCGTGCCTATTCTTTTAAAGGGGCTGACGGCCTCAAGACGGGAACGACCCCGTTTGCGGGATCGACATTCACCGGTACCGCCGAACGGGATGGAGTAAGATACATCACCGTCATTCTCGATGCCAAGGACCAATATGGTCAACCGAGCAGCGCTGAACGATTCATACAAGCTTCAAAGATGCTTGATTACGGCTTCACTCAATATAAAACAGCCCAATTCACCCTTGATAATACGGAAACCAAAGATTCACTTCCCGTTCAAGATGGTAAAGAAGCTGAGGTTACGATCACTGTGGAGAAGCCGATAAAGGTCCGCATGATGAAAAAAGAAATCGAGCAGGCGGACGTTGAGTTGAAACTGAATAAGGACAAAACGGGTGAAGACGGCAAACTCTTGGCCCCTGTAAAAAAAGGAGAGAAAATTGGAAAATTGGTGCTAAAGAGCGATAAAGAGGCTGAATATATTTTAGACGGGCTCCAAGAAGACCAGAAGGTGGATGTGTATGCTTCTTCCACTGTTGACAAAGCGAATTGGTTTGTGAGAAGTGCCAGGAATATTGGTGAATTTTTTAAAGGTATATTCTGATAAGCCCTGGTCTACCAAGCGCTTGCAGAATAAAACAGTTGCTTTCTAACGTAAATCATGACAAGCTTACTAGGTCAGTACTTTATAGAGAAGGTGAAATAATGATTGAAGTAAAGATTTCCTCACTGAGTGACGGGGACCTGAACAGAGGGGTTTTCGCCAAGCGGGATATATCAAAAGGTGAGCTCGTACATGAAGCACCGGTGCTTCCTTACCCGAACGAAGAACATGAACATATCGAAAAAACGTTCTTAGCGGATTATGTGTTTGAATATGGCATAAATCACACGGCTCTGTTGTTGGGCTACGGGATGCTGTTTAACCATTCGTATACCCCAAATACGATTTATGAAATAAATTTCGATCAGCATACATTTGATTTTTACGCATACAAGGACATCAAAGCCGGAGAAGAACTTCTCATCAATTATAACGGTGAAGTTGAAAACGATACACCGCTTTGGTTCGATAAAGATGATCAGTCTGAAGACTGAGTACATTCAAGGGGGGAAGGGCTTAGAAAACCTTTCCCCCCTCTTTGATTTATTCCTGCGCTTCGAGCTTTTCGAGAATACGCCGTTTTCTATAGAGCATCCGCCCGGCTTCTCCTATATCATGGATCATCGATCTATTAATAAAAGAACCAAAAAGGATTCCAGCTATCGGGATCATTTGAAATAGCTTTTTCCACCCGAAATTATCCCTGAAGCTGATCATTACTTCCCTCCAGCCTTGAAGTTGTGAAATTGCCTGGTCTCTCTTATTTGGTGAATCCTTGTTAAATTCCGACAACTCCTGTAGAATGGCCTGTTTACCAATGATGTCGGCTGATACGAATTGAAGGCATTTGATGATAAATACCCTCTCACTCTGTTCATTTGGATCATAGCCGTAACTGAGGGCGATTTCCTGCAGCGTTTTCAACGATATGCCGAGTATGAATGGGATATCGATGCTTAAAGTAAGAAATCCGCCGATTCCGGTAGTTGCACCTTGAGTCATGGCAACTTTCTTACGGGAATCGACTATCGCTTGACTGACGTCATCCATTACCTGAAGAGGCAGCTCTTTCACCCCGGCTATCCCCATTTCTTCATATCCAATTTGTTTCTTCACTCTTTTCAACACTTCTTTTTCACTGGTAAGATAGCTTCCGCCTTTTTGGATATAGCTCCCGATTTCATCGAGCGCCTGTCCCAATTTTTCATGCACCATCTTCGGCGTTATCCGGTCCAGGATCATAAAAGGCACCCTTCCGATCTTCTCCCAGAACCACAGCCCTTTCTGATCTTTCTCCCATTCTGCCACTGTTTTTAGTTCTTGAAGTAAATATTCTTTCGTTTCGTATTGAGTCATTTTGTTCTCCTTAAATCTTTTGGCTGTTTATTTCCCATTATTAGCAGGTCGGTTTCATATGTAAACAAATGAAGCTCAAAAAAGACGCATGTCAATGAACACATGCATCTCCTCTCTCCTTACTGGCCTCCCCCGAACCAGCTGCTTGCTTTTATTCGTGCCTCTTCCTGTATCTGCCTTTCATTGGCAGTTGGGTCGTCTTGGAAGGTCGATGTCCTTCGCTTTATAAATGCGCTCAAGACTGCAAACAAGATGGCGATTCCGATGATGAACCAAAGCATGTGAACCCCTCCCTTGGAACATTTTTAGCTATCTTATTATTTATATACGGATGGAGGGTGGAAAAGTTTCAAAGTAGATGGCTTTAATAAAAAATCCGAACTCATTCGATTGAATGGAGGTTCGGATTTGTTGAATATACAACTGTATCTTTGTTAATCATTTGTTTCTTCACTTGTTTGATTATCATCCATTGTACGGACTTCGCCTTCTATGGATGTATCCAGGAGGCCTTTTTCATCGGCTTCTTTTTTGAGTTCGAAATATTTGTCCATGATTCGTTTGGCGATGGTTTTATTTACTACCGGATCAATGTTTTGATGGGACCATGGTACCACTACTGAATAAGCGATTTCTGGGTTATCAAAAGGGGCATATCCTATTAAGGTGGTATTATAAGTGTCCTTACCATTATAAAACGATTCAGCCGTACCTGATTTAGCTGCCGCATTGTATGGGGCGTTTCTAAATTGATCTCTTGCCGTGCCTCGTGATCCATGAGCAACTTGGTAGAAACCATCCTGAACCTGTTGAAGCTCCCTTTCTGAGACGTTTATTCTGTTTAATACCTTTGGTTTGTTCTCATAGACGATTGGTCCAATTCTGTTTTCGGAATGATTAGGCTCCCGTATTTCTTTCATGATATGCGGTTCTATGCGATAACCCCCATTCGCTATAGCAGAAACATATTGCGCCAGCTGCATGGGAGTATATAAATCATATTGCCCGATTGCTAAATCAAGGAGTAATCCTGGTTTTCTTTCCGATCCCTTAAGACCATAAGTTTCGCCCGGCAAGTCAATCCCGGTGTTTACACCCAACCCAAATTGACTGTAATGGTTTCTCATAATGTCAAAAGCTTTCTCATCATAACTGACAGTTGGTTGGTTGTGGGCAGTAGATGCATTTGCTATTTTTAATGCGGTCTTGAACATATAAACATTTGACGATATCTCCAAAGCTTGAATATCAGATAAATATTTACTGCCTTGTGAGGCATTGAACCAGGAACTTTTTTTCTGTTTAGCTAAGACCATCGGAGCGTCATATAAAACATCTCCTATATTCAATTTCCCGGTCATATATCCAGTCAATACAGTAGCGCCCTTTACTGCAGAACCAGCTTCATAAGCAGAAGTAAAAGTCCCCAAAGCATAATCCTGCATCTCAGTTTGACCATCTGCATTCTCAGCATATCTCTTTCCTGCCATCGACATGATTTCACCCGTATGAGGATCCATCATCACGACAAATGCCCGGTCCAGAAAAGGGGATTCCCAATATTTAGCTGCCTGCTTCCCCAACTCCTCCTCAACGATCTTCTCAACTTCCTTCTGCAGCTTCATGTCGATCGTCAAGACGACATCTTTTCCGCTGTGCCCTTCTTTGACAAGCTGATCTTCGAGGACACTTCCTTTTTTCGTGATATATTCAATTTCTTCTTTTTGCCCTTTTAATACATCTTCATACTGCGATTCAACATAGCTAGTGCCCACCCGGTCATTGAGGGCGTAGCCTTTTGCAGTGTACGATTCTACAAGTTCACTTGGAAGGCCTTCTTTGGAGGAGGACACTTTTCCAAGAATCGACCTGAGGGTGTCTCCCACTGCATAGGTGCGTTTCCAGTCAGTTGTAACATTGACACCCGGCATTTTAGCGAGATTCTCACTTACCCTTGCCATTTCCTCGGTGGTGACACCTTCATTTTTTATCATTTGCGGGGAAAGTGCATAGCCCGTGTTGAACTCCCTGAAGATCGCCAATACTTCAAGTTCGGCTTTGTTAAATGAGTTGATGTTCTCTTCGCTGATTCGATCCAGCTGCATTTGATAGACTTTTTTATTCACTTCATCCTTGCCTAAATCCTTGTTATCTTCCAATCTCTTAATCTCTTCTTTAGATACCAGTTTTCCGGCTTCATCCTGGTGGGTAAGGAGCCAGAAATCCTGTCTGTCACGATCGGTGATTTTTTCAGTATCCATCTTTATGAGCTGAGCCAGCTTCCTGGCAACTTTCAGCATCTCATCCGGTTTCGTCGATTGAGTCCTGGTATAGGTAATCGCATTCATAGGGACGTTGTCGACAATGACATTTCGGTAGCGGTCGTATATTTTCCCCCGCGGCGGACTGCCGTTATTCGCTTTTACATTTTCAGTGCGCTGAACCTCTTTCAGATAATCATTGCCGTTTACAATCTGCACAATCCCCAGTCGCAAGATCAATAATGTAAATAACACAAACACAGCAAAGAACAATATGTTCATTCTGAATGGCAGTGGATTTCTCTTTTTATCTTTTTGTTTTTTCCCCTTCAATATGCAATCTCCTCAATGTATGTAGTATATAAATCCCTGCATTCATTGTATCGAATATCCCGCTTTTTATCTACCTTGTTTTTTCCATTAATGGATGAAATGGATTATAACTGTAAGGATAAGGTAGTGATTTTTTCACTTTTCTGATTATAAAAATTCATCATAAAAGTTCTACTTTAACAGTCCGCGAAATTTGTCGACAAAGGGGTATAGACAGCAGGTTTTCTTTCTCTTACAATAGGATTTGAATTTGAATTGAAACAAAGATTAATGACGCCAAAACTCTCCAGGCAGACTTGGTAACCAGATGAATGAGAGGTTGAATTGCATTTATGTTTAGTAAACTGATGTGCAGATTCGGTATCGGATCAACAAAATTTGATTTAGTTTTGACTAAAAGAGACTACCGACCCGGTGAAGTGATTCAAGGGGAATACGAAATTATCGGGGGCAGGATCCAACAAAAGCTGAAGCGTATCGAAACAGAGCTATTGCAGTTTGACCATAACAGTGAACGCTCATCAGTCCTTCACTACAATACCATTTTAAGTTCTTCCACCATGAAAGCGAATGAACTTAAGAGAATCAGATTTTCATGCAGATTAGCGGATTCATATCCACCGAGCAGCGAAGCAATCTCTTACAAGCTTGTCACCCGATTCGTTTTTGATGATGGGATCAATAAAGTCGGCCACGATGATTTTAGAATTATAGCTTAGCAGTTTCAATCCTGCAGAAAAACCGTTCAGCATGCTGAACGGTTTTTTCGTTTATAATTTCTTGAACAAAGCTGCCATTAAATCCGATAAACCAAACATTTTCGAAGAGTGACCCTGATCGATCATATTCCTTATTTCCACAGGTTCAAGACTTGAAAATATACATTCTAACCTTTCTTTGTCATATCCAAGCCCTCCATGAAGCGAGCCTGACCTGTAGACCTCCCAATCTGAAATGACAGCACCCCCGAATTTGCCGCCGGGACAAAAAGTGGTAAGCCCGAAGTGTCCGCCCGGTTTCAACGCTTTGGTGATTAGTTCTGTATAACTCAGTCTTCTGTGAGGCGCAATATGATGAAAACACCCTGAATCATAAACAAGGTCATAGGCTCCTTCGGCAATTTCCAGGTTAAAGATGTTATTATGTATAAAGTTGATGTGCAGTCCACTTTCAGCTGCTCGTTCCTCTGCCCACTGCAGTGAGGTGGATGAGAGATCGACCGCATCCACTTCCCAGCCCATTTTAGCAAGGTAAAGGGCATTTCTTCCCGGTCCGCATCCCAGTTCGAGTACTTTACCGGGCTCCATCAATTTTTGAGTATGATAGGAAAACAGATTTTCATCAGGTGCGTTCTTGAAAAATGGAATATTCTTTTCGCGGTCCTTATAAAACTCGGTCCAGAATCCTTCTGGCTCTCTTAATAATGAATCAAGCATTTCATATAATTCCTCTTGATTATAAACAGTTTCATCCATCATCATTCCTCCTCGCCGTTATAATTCCATTTTATCTCTATTGTTACATATTATGGTTACCTTCATCTTACAAATAGATTAATTAGCAGCAATCGGCTCCTATGATGGTCTGTAAAATTGCTTGGGAGAAGGTATTTAACTGGCGCATTTCGAGGTTTTGAGACGGTATGAATACTAACCCTTGTCAGTTACTTAAAGCATCCCGTACATCCTTATCAGGACAATTAGAGATAAGTCTCTGTCTGAAGAAACGCTATACATTACAAATATTTCATAATTGTTACAGCGACCAATCACTCAAAAAAACTTACAGCAAGCACACTGAAAATACACCCAATAAGGACAAGTAGTGTGGTCACGGTGGTCACCTCTCATTCAAATCATTTTTCTCTTCTGCACCTGAATGCTTCCCTATTGAAAATCCTTGAAACAACCTGCCTCCATATGGCTTCAATACTGAATCTGCAAGTGATATGACATGGTCTTTTTCTCCTGTTTGATAAAACCTGGAGAAGCTCTCGACAAATTCCTCCGCAAAATCACGATTGTAAGCAGCCAGCGCCCGAACAATCCATTTGGATGAACCGATCCAATGCCTGTTAGTCCTTAAGACAAATTCGTGCAGGGATTCCGCAAGAGCCCCGGCAATGAAAATCGTTTCCCCATGATTGGTGCTGCCGATAAAATCATCAAGCAAATCGGTAAGGAAATATCTTTTTACCCTGATTAAAGTTGAATCCCATTCGGGAGGCCCTTCATTTAACAATCCCTGTGCTTGTTCTTTCAGTCGGCTGCTGTAACCATTATCTTTGATTACAACTGCTTCAGCGACCATTCTGGGCAGTGATGGTCTTGCTCTTTCGCAATCGCTCTTGAAGTATTCAACCAGTGTATTTTTATTATGGACAAATAATTCAATCGGCCAGCCGTATGCAAAAAGTGATTCACGATAAGCAGACTGTATGTTTTCATCTAAGATTACGATATCCAGGTCTGAAGTGTCTGTCGCTTCCCCTCTGATGACACTTCCTCCTAATAAGACGATTTCACTGGTGGAAAAGTTTTCATCACTGAACAATTTTGCAGCTTTACATGGATCCATTCGATGGTTTTTCATTTATATACCCCCCGCTCGGTTTATTCTAGTTAACTAATAGTCATTTTTTCTCAATCTCATTTTTGAGCCAAACTCCCTCGTTTGTTTTTTCTTTTAATGGGAAATATGGTTGTAAACAACAAAGGAGGTGCCGCGATGAAATTCATCACGCCATTCAGCAGTCTATTGATTGCTGGCCTGTTACTCGGAGGATGCGGCGGAAACGACAATGCCGAAGAAGTGAAAGAGGTCACCCCTGATGAAGAAGAAGCAACTACTGGTGCCGGTGATGAAAAAATGAACGATGAGAATACAATGAATTTAACTGCAGGTGTGGAGGATACTGCGAGCTCCCTGGAAGAATTATCGATGACACTGACGGACACCCCTGATGATGCAAAGAAATTAAATGAACATGGTTCTAAAGTAGAAGAAAAGTGGGACCAAATCGAAAAACAGGTAGAAGAAAATTATCCTGACGATTATGAAAACATTGAGAAAAGCCTCTACCCTTTAATTGAAGAAGCAAAAAAGGATACCCCTGATGCCGAAAATCTAAAGAACTTGACAGAAGATACAATGGATAAGATGAATGAGTTTCATGAAAAAGTTAAAAATCAGTAAATGTATCAGGCTGCAGCAAGGAGTAAGATCATCTTGCTGCGGCTTTTTTTTATTCCAGATGCTCAATATCAAGAACACTTTTCACTATGTAAGCAGGTATAAAATCCAATGGAGGTTTCAATTCATCAGGGTTTATCCATAACGTATCCATGCCTGCTGCATCAGCCCCGCACATATCCGTATAATAATTATCACCTATAAAAAGAGTTCTTTCAGGCTTAATCTTCAACCGGTCAAGAGCATGACGAAATATTTGACGATGTGGTTTGCTGTACCCTATTTCTTCAGAAACGATGATTTGCTCATTTTTGAAAAGGTCATTTAATTCAAGCCGCTGTACTTTTTTATACGCATTATAGCTTGTACCATTCGTAATAATTCCTACTTTGAATGAACCTATAATCTGTTCTATAAGATGATTAATCTGAAGATCAGGAACAATATTCTTAAGATAATTCCCATGATAGATTTCATTGATGCTTTCTATCTCTTCCTTTCCGGCATTAACTGAAAATTTATTGAATGTCATTCTTAATCTTTTCAAACTTAATTCTCTAAAACTTATTTTGTTAGACTGGAAGTCTTTCCAAAGTTCCTGATTGACTTTCAAAAAAGTACTTATAAACAATTCTTCATCAACATTCCCCAGACCGCTATGGCATTTCACAATATCTCTGATGGCTTGCTTGTAACAGTAAGAGTGATTGAATAATGTATCATCAAGATCAAATAACAAGGCATCGTATTTTTCCTTCAGCAAATGAACGTTCCCCTTAAAGAATTTGTATATTTTAACAATCCTTCTGTCATTTTGCCTTCATCACAAACCTATTGGTTTTCACCTCGAAAAAGCCATCTGACTGAATTGTTTTATGTATGGAATAAAGGGAGTCCTTATAACGTTCGAGTGAAAAATCAGGAACTTGCCACGGGATTGCTTTTAAGTAGTAAACAAGCGCACCGATATCATAAAATCGCTGACAAGGTTTTTCTTCCTTACAATCAAATACTTCAAACCCTTCCCGTCTCAGTTCCTCACTGGCATATTCAAGATTCCAGTGGAGAAATTCCTTATTTACCGGGGCACCCAGTGCTTCATTGATTCCAACGCAGTCATTTCCTCCAACCTGCTGAGTGATAAAAATCCCACCGGAAGTAAGTACCCGTCTTACTTCTGCTGGTGAATATTCTTCGTGTTTATTAATGACAAGGTCAAATGCCTCATCTCCAAATGGAAGCAAATTGTCCTCTTTAACTTCTTTTACTGCTACCCCCAATGGGTCAAGACGCTGTATTGCTATAGGCAAATTCGGGGCATACCCCTCAGTTGCACAAGTTACAGAAGGCAGCGGCTGAAATTTTGTGAGCAATTCCCCTCCCCCTGTTCCCATATCCAACATAGACTTTGCACTTCGTATGTATGGTATGACGATGCTGCCATAAGACCAGCTCAGCATTCCGTTATCCATCCTGCCTGACTCTGTAATATAGGAAAAGTCCCAACCTGAAAAATGTTTTTCTATATCTTTTATCTGATCCTCGAATAATAAATCTTTCAAACTTCTTGCCCCCCAATTCTTTTAATACCATTATACCAATAACATCTAAATAATGGATGAATATTCCTTTATTTCAATGATGAAATCCTAGTAAAAATTACTAGATGCTTATAAACAAGCAGTTCTCAGGTCATGGTAACAACTACCTGTTTATACGATTGCGGAATTATATTTCAATAGAACTATGAATACAATTAAATTATTCTTTATTCTTATGTTGTCCGTCACTTTGGTCGCTGGTTTTGGAAAACACCCTGAAGTCTCTGCAGCAGGTACATACACCGTAAAATACGGAGATACTCTGTGGAAGATTGCAGTGAAACATCAGGTTGGAGTTTCCGAACTGATTAATGCAAATCCTCAATTAAATAATCCCGATGTCATTTATCCCGGGCAAAGTATCTCTATACCAGACGGAGATCAAACAGCACAAAGTTATACATACGAAGTGGTTAAATTAGTGAATGCGGAACGGGTAAAAGCGGGACTGCAGCCACTTAAGGAAAATTGGGAGCTGTCCAGGGTCGCCCGTTATAAGTCACAGGATATGATTGACAAGAACTATTTCAGTCATACCTCCCCGACTTACGGCTCCCCTTTTCAAATGATGAAGGATTTCGGTATTTCTTACCAGGCTGCAGGTGAAAACATAGCAGCTGGACAAAGAACACCTGCTGAAGTAGTCGAAGCATGGATGAACAGTGAAGGGCACAGAAAGAACATCCTTTCTTCCACTTATACCGAAATAGGGGTCGGATATGTAAAAGGCGGTTCTTACGGCCATTACTGGACCCAAATGTTCATTAAGAAATAAAAAATAATATAACAGTCAGGAGGTATTTAAAAAGGGACAAATCACGTTTAACATGATTTGTCCCTTTTTGCTTTTAAACGATTTTACGGCCAGCCTGTGCCAGCGCATAATGAATGCCATGCTGCAGTGTTTTAAAACATTTGAATCGTGAAAAGTCTATTCCTGTGTGTGCAATGTGCGCGCCGAGCTGAGCGGAAATGCCAACAAGGATCGTATTAGTTCCAATCAATGATGCAGCGGCACCGATTTTTTCAATCAAACTGGCAGAAAGATCATCTATGTCTTCGTCTAAAGCTGTAAGGTCCAGGATTAAATAATTGGCTTTATGGGAAGGGAGATTATGTAAAGTCTTTGTCACCAGCTCCTCTGCACGTTCACTATCGTATTTACCGAGAAGCGGCACAACAACCACCCCTTCAAGAACGGGAATGATTGGGGAAGAAAGAGCCTTTACCAGTTCCTTCAGGTCTCTCGTTTTATCTTCCACCATAGCTTCCAATTGCCTGATCTGTTCTGTCTCGTTTTTTCGTGCAAGTTCATGTATGTTGTTGTTGATTGTAATGTTAGAAGGATAATATTCCACCTTAGAGTACTCAAATCCATTCAGCTGATATTGAATGACGTTGTACCAGATATTCGTTTTGAATAACCCTGTAAATATACCTGCAAAGTGGGCCGGAAGAAATTTTCCGCCTTCACTTTTTTCCTGTGCGACATTAATTTTATGTTCCCAGCTGTCTTTCAGAATGATTGTTGCTGTTTTGTTCTCAGTATCCAGCTGTTCAGTGGACATTTGTCCCCACCCGGCAGAGGCGTAAGTATGTCCGATCAATTTAGCGGCTTCCTCTGCCCCGACATGCTTTAAATTCTCGAAATATTCCCCAACTACAAGACCCTGGCGGTAACCGGTCGTTTCGAGTACCAGGTTGGCAGCCTCTTCTCCAGAAACTTCTTCTATCGTATCAAAAAACATTTTCATCGCACTTGATATCCAGAAGAGTACCGCATCCTGTCCTTCGTATGAGAATTGGCCCGTGTCCATATTCCAATCAAAACTGATTCCTTCTACCTTAATATTGGTCTGAGTTTGCACGACAGCCCCTCCTAAATAATGAAATAGCCCTGTAATACTTTATGTAATTGTTCAGGTGTATGTATTGTTTATATTATTCAACGAAATGCTGCAGAGCAGAAACGTTAAAATAGAACTTCTCTTACTTCATCTTAGCACAGTTTTATTGTATAAATTGTTATATACAACTATTTTACAAAAAAACACCTTTATAATTTGAGAATGAAGTCCATAAAGAAAGAATTAATCCAATTAATAAGGCGTGATGATTCAATCATCACGCCTATTCATTAAAATTCTTTTATCGCTTTTTCTATTGGTTCATTTCCGGAAATTAGATCGAATCCGCGATTATACGTATTTTTTTCGGTTAGAGAAGCAAAGATGGCTCTTGCTACATCTTCACGAGGTATGGATCCCCTGGATAAATTTTCTGCGGCTGCCACTTTTCCTGTTCCGGCTTCATTCAATAAGCCGCCAGGACGGATGATCGTATAAGTGAGCCCGCTTCTTTCGAGTTCCCTATCTGCATAATGTTTTGCTGCATAATAAGGCAGTAATGAATCATTCCAATTCTCACGGTGGTGTGCCTGCAGTGCACTGACAATGATAAAGCGATCAATGCCAGCCTGCTTCGCAGCTTCCATCGCCTTGACGGCGCCGTCTAAATCGACAAGCAGCGTCTTATCCGAACCGGTGGACCCACCCGAACCTGCTGTGAAAACAACTGCATCAGCTTCTTTCAACCCTTCTGCGATTTGCTCCACGCTTCCTTCTAAATTTACGAGAGATGCAGCTACACCTTCGTCCTTAAAAGATTGAGCCTGTTCTTCTTTCCGTACAATGGCAACAGGTGTATGTTCCTCACTGTCATGAAGCAGATGAATCAAATGTTTACCTATCTGACCATTCGCTCCTGCTACTGCTACTTTCAAATCTGTCATCTCCTTCTCCGATTAAATTGGTATGAATTAATAATTACATGTTTGTGATGCCTTTTCAAATAATCTGCATGAATTCAAAAGTGAAAAAAGATGCCGATCCCAATAAACTCTTTTCTTATTATGATGAGCCTTTACTATTTAACAATACCGATCACAAATCCATCATAGCCTTTGGTTCCGACTGTTTGAATCGCTGTAGAATCGATTAAATCGCTGTCTGATAAAATATCTATGAATGCCCGTACTCCTTTTATATCTTCATCATTACTCAGGGAGTCTGTTACTCTCCCCCCTCGGACCACATTATCAGTGATGATGACCGCTCCAGGTGATGAAAGTTCAATTGCCCATTTTATATAATGCGGATTATTTTTTTGTCTGCATCAATAAAGATAAAATCGAATTTTTGCCCTTTTAAGGAAGGGAGAGTATCGAGTGCTGCGCCTGTCAGGATTTTCACTTTATCTTCAAGGCCGGCATTACGGATATTTCCCCGTGCCACTTCAGCATGCTTTTCGCTGTATTCTAATGTAATTAAAGAACCATTATCAGGGAGTGCCCTGGCCATCCAAATACTGCTGTAGCCTCCAAGGGTGCCAAATTCAAGGATTCGCTTTGCACCTTTCATCTTCACCAGCATTTGGAGCATCTTTCCTTGAGAGGGAGATACATCTATCGAAGGCATTCCAGCTTCTTCGTTTGCCCTCATTACTTCATTCATCATTCGATCTTTTTTATGTAATTTTGCAGTGAAATACCGGTCTGCTTCTTCCCATGTTTTTTCATTCATTTATAATACTCCTTTATCGTAAGTAATTTTAACTTTCTGAATAACACTACCATAATCTGTTAAAGGAGTCATTGAAAAAGACCGGCATATCGCCGGTCCTTCATGATTAGAATGTATGTGCAAGGTCTTTCGCGCGTGCGATGCCGTCTTCTTTGATTTCTTGAGCTTTATCAGGCATAGCCGCATGACCTTCAATGAACAGCCCTTCGAATGAAGGAACACCATAGAATTGCATCATGATGTCCAGATAACGGTGGCCCATTTCCATTTGAGCTGCAGGGCCTTCTGAATAAATGCCTCCGCGCGCTTGGATGTGAAGTGCTTTTTTGTCGGTCAATAGACCAATTGGTCCGTGTTCAGTGTACTTGAATGTCTTTCCTGCAACTGATACTGCATCGATATAAGCTTTCATTACTGGAGGGAATGAGAAATTCCAGAACGGAGTGACAAATACATATTTATCAGCATCTGTGAATTGATCGACGAGCTCAGTTAAGCGGCCGACCTTTGCTTTCTCACTGTCTGACAGCTCTTCAAATCCTTTACCTGTCTGAAGCTTACCCCATCCGCTGAACACATCAGCATCAATTTGGGGGATATCTTCATTGTATAAATCAATCGCGACAACCTCGTGTGCCGGATTAACTTCCTTGTATTTCTCAATAAATGCTTTTCCAGCAGCCATGCTGAAAGATTGTGAGTCATCGTGTGGATGAGCCGTGATGTATAATACCTTGGTCATTACTTTAATCTTCCTTCCTTTTGTTTAAATAACATATCATGATTTCTGCATATCTCAATTAGATATATTTTTAATTCGAGATTATTGTAAGACATACAATGGATTTTATCAAGGAATATGCTCGCAATACCACCTGCTGGATTTAATAGATAGGAAATCTCCTTTTAAATAGAGGGGTTTATGAATGACCATTGCTGCTTTTCTTTACGCAATCGCACCAAAATAAAGGTCTGAATTTCCTTTATTGAAGAATCAGCAGGAAATATGAGAGAAATAGTGGAAAATATTCCTCTTATATACTTCAGCATGCAAATGGTCCATTTTACCTTGGCTTTACGGAAGAAACTTCCCTACTAATCCCGAACCTCACCCGATTCTTCGGGATAACGAAAAAAACTCCCCTTATTAAATCAATCAAACGTTACTTAAAAATGAAGGAAGAAAAAATGTCTATTTCAATTATCTGCCTCTAAAAAATGAACAACCATCTCCTGCTAGTTAAAAATCATTCGCAGCGCTCCAATTGGTATACCTATCAGCGCCGACAAAACGTATGACCCCATGTTAAAAACAGCTCGAAAAATTCAGCAAAAAGAAGCAGTCTTATTCAATTACGGTTAGGACTGCTAGTGGTTGGGCTCATATCGTTTTTTATTCTAAATCCGTCACTTTAATATTCAATGGACTTTTTCGACTTAGCTTTTATGATGAGAAAATGCGGGTTTGTCATAAGATAATGATAGGATTTTTCTTTTATGGATTTCATTCTTTCAGTTGGCCGGGGCTCCACAAACCGTTCAAGATGAAAATAATTGGTGGTGTCATTAAGGACTCTGCCCAATGGCTTCCTGAAGAAAGTGACATCGATCGTAATATGCGGCTTTTTCCATGTTTCCGTGATGGTTTCAGATTTAAAATAGTCCTTGCAGTCATTCCTGGTAAAGTCCATGAAAGGATGATGAACGGAAAACAGCAAGGTACCGCCCGGTTTCAATACACGGTTAAATTCCTTAAACGTGTCATCCCATTTTTCAAAATAGTGCAGCGTTAGAGAACTTACGATAAAATCGAATGAATCAGCTTCGAAGGGAAGCGGCTTTTGAAGGTCCTGGCAGAATACCTGTGCCGAGTCCCCCACTCTCACTTTGGCTGCTTTAACCATTTCAGGACTTATATCAATTCCAATGACATTTGCTCCCTGCGAGGCGAAATATTCAGTGTACCAGCCAGCAGCACAACCTGCATCCAAAATGGAATTCCCTTCTAACTTTGAGGGCAGCTCCGCAATCATAGCAGGCCGCTCATAATACGCATTGTATGGACTTGCTTTATCAATGTCATGTTGGTATGTTTCAGCTAATCGGTCATATGTATGTTGAATGGAGTCAGACATTTAACGACCCTTCCTTTCATGTTCATCAATTTTTCATAATTGTAGTTTACCATTTCTTCCTATAAACTAGAATGGTCGTTATTATCTTTATTACGGGAGGAACATATGGGGTATAATTTTGGGGATATTCTATTTCAGCTGATTGTGTTCAGCTTTATCATTCTTGCTGTCGTTTCATTCGCACTTTTCATTCGCAGGATGATTATAAATTCAAATAAACAATCCCATTCAGCAGTCGATTTGAACAATAAGCTTGACAGGATTATTGAGCTTTTGGAGAAAAAGAATTCAGATAAGTAAGCATCTAAAGAGAGATGCATTATTCAGCATTCACAGGAGGAAAAAATGGAAACAAAAATCAATTCCAAGGCAATATTGATCACATTCATGATCGGAGCATTTTTTGCCATATTAAATGAAACATTGCTAAATATAGCATTGACTGAATTAATGGAAGTATTCGGTGTTAATGCCCCGACCGTCCAGTGGCTTGCAACTGGCTTCATGCTCGTAATGGGAGTATTGATGCCAATATCTGCTTTACTGATTCAATGGTTCACGACCAGGCAAATGTTTATCGGTGTCATGACGATATTTTTGATTGGAACGACAATTGCTGCATGTGCCCTGAATTTTCCGATGCTTCTGGCAGGACGGATGATTCAGGCTGTGGGAACAGGGTTATTGATACCGGTCATCATGAACGCCTTGTTACTAATCTATAAGCCGGAAGTCCGCGGGAAAATCATGGGTACCTTTGGACTCGTGATCATGTTTGCGCCTGCAATCGGTCCTACATTATCCGGTGTAATCGTTGATATGCTCGGTTGGAGATGGTTGTTTATCACGGTCATCCCATTTTCCATTTTTTCTATCCTTTTCGCATGGAAATACTTGCAAAACGTAGGGGAAGTAACACGTCCAGGAGTTGATGTATGGTCAATCATACTATCTTCTGTCGGGATTGCCGGGATCGTTTATGGTTTCAGCTCTGCCGGAGAAAATGGGGAAGGATTTACTTCTTCGAAAATCATTTTAATCATACTGATCAGTATAGTCTGCCTTGTCTGGTTTGTTTTAAGGCAGTTGAAATTGGATGAGCCGCTGCTTGATGTCCGCGTATTCAAATACAAAAGCTACGCCCGTGGTGTCATTCTATTCATCATTGTGATCATGGCCATGTTCGCCTCTGAAATTGTCATGCCGATGTATCTGCAGGGTCCCCTTGGTTATTCTGCCAAGGCAGCCGGACTGCTTCTGCTGCCCGGAGCCTTATTGAATGGATTGATGTCACCGGTTATGGGGTCATTATTCGATAAATTCGGACCGAGAAAATTGATCATTCCCGGTACCATTGTGCTGACCGGAGTCATCTTTTTCTACAGCAATATTAACGAAGCCACTCCTATTTGGCTTTTCATCATCGTATATGTATTATTGATGCTGTCGATCTCCGCGATCATGATGCCTGCACAAACGAATGCACTGAATGAGCTGCCTAAAAACTTGTATCCTCATGGTACAGCGATCGCAAACACATTGCAGCCTGTATCGGGGGCTTTGGGTGTTTCGATTTTTGTGAGCATCATGACACAAAGCAGGGAAAGCTTCATTGAGGGCTATAACGGAAAAGTAACTCAGGATGTAATGAATGATGCGATGACATTTGGTGTCCACCATGCATACTGGTTCGCCCTCGTACTGGCAATATCAGCTGTTTTCATCTCCCTGTTCATTCGAAAAGCAGCCGCCCCTGATTTTAATGAGAAAATGAGTGAATGAATAGAAAAACCTCGTCAAGTTATGACGAGGTTTTTTATTTTATTAACAAGAACCTGATTCCTTAAAAATGTGACCGGATTTTCTATCAACTTGTAGTTTTAACTCTCTTAGGACTCCTATCCTTCACAAAAAATGCAAGGAAAAGACCGATGATTGCTGAAATTCCTGCAACAATGAATGAGACATTGACCCCATGGACCAGACCCTCCACCCCTCTTGAAGGCTGTGCAGCGGTAGTCATGACCGTCACGAGTAAAGCAGTACCGACAGCACCGGAAACCTGCCTCATCGTGTTATTCATAGCCGTACCGTGCGGGATCAAATGATTCGGAAGCTGATTTAAACCTGCGGTGGTTACGGGCATCATGACCATCGCCACCCCCAGCATCCTGAAAGCATTGACCACAGTCAGATACATGAAGGAAGTCTGAGGTGTAAGATTCGAGAACATGAATGTTGTTACTGAAATCAAAATCAATCCCGTAACAGCAAGCCACTTTGCCCCGAATTTATCAAATATCCTTCCCGTGATCGGATTCATGAAGCCCATTATGAGGGCTCCGGGCAGCAGCATCAGACCAGATTCAAAGGCTGAATAGCCAAGCATGTTCTGCATCAATATCGGAAGGATGGTCGCACCGCCGATCATGGCGATGAAAACGAGCATTCCGAGTATCGTTGTGATGGTGAATAATTTTATCTTGAATACCCTGAACTCGAGGATAGGCTGTTTTAATTTGAACTGCCTTAATATGAACAGGGTTAGTGTGATAGAACCTATAATCATCGACACAATCACGTGAACACTGCTCCATCCCTCTGTTCCTGCAGTACTGAAACCATACAACAGTCCACCGAACCCGAACGAAGACAAAATGATGGATAGGATATCCACTTTAGGGAACGTCTGCTTCGTTACATTGACGAGAATGAAATAGGCGACAATCAGGTCAATGATGACGATTGGAAGGATGACATAGAATAAGCTCCTCCATGGGAACTGATCCACCAGCCACCCTGACAGAGTCGGACCGATGGCCGGGGCAAAAGAAATGACTAGACCGAACATCCCCATTGCACTGCCGCGTTTTTCCACAGGGTAAATCAGAAATAAAATCGTCTGCATAAGCGGCATAATGATACCCGCGCCGGACGCCTGAATGACCCTTCCTACCATCAGGATGCCGAAATTAGGTGCAACCGCACATATAACAGTCCCTGCCGCAAAAAGACCCAGGGCCGTCAAGAAAAGTGATCGTGTTGTGAATCGTTCAATCAAGAATGCTGTAATGGGGATCATGACCCCGTTCACCAGCATGAAAATAGATGTCAGCCATTGAGCAGTACTGGCTTCCAGGTGAAGGTCTTCCATAATATGCGGGAGAGCAGTTGCTAGCAGCGTCTGATTCAATATCGCTGCAAACGCCCCTGAAATTAATACCAATAATAATGGGAATTTATTGATTGATTCGGTAGATTGCGATACATCATGCGATTTTGGATTCATTTTCTCCCTTCTTTCTGTATAAACTATTTAGTTTTTTTAGTCAGGCCGGTTTGAAGCAGCTTAATTTCAACCTTATACTTAGTCAATGCTTCTTCAAATGTTAGATCGTTTGAAATGCTGTGGATAAGATTATGGAACGTTACGGCCGATAATATCTGCAGGATATGATAGACCTGATTTTCATCCGAGATATTAAGGCTGTCCCAATCAACCAGGTGAAATACTTCATCATATCTCTTGCTCAATTCTTCTTTACTGATGAATTTGGTGAATGCTTTTTCAATCTTATAGTTCATATTTAAAAGGACGTTTTTTATGAAATTGCTCTGACCTTCACTATGCGAACGTTTTAGAGTCTTGGAGAATATTTCAATGAACGCTTGAAATAGATCTCCTTGAAAATTCTTTAAGTAGAATAAGAATTCTTCATGTCTTTCCTGTGTATGTTCATTCAGCAGATAAAAAAATGCATCTTCTTTATCGTCAAAGTACTGATAAAAGCTTCCTCTCGGTATCCCTGCTGACTTCAGGATATTTGAAATAGACGCTTCATAAAGAGAAACCCGGGAGAACTCTTTTTTTGCCGCCTCAATCAGGATATGCCTTTTTTCTTCATTTAAATTGAAAAAAGTCGGCTTTGGCATATTCTAATCCCCCTTTCTAAGTGACACAGTGTCATTTCACGACCTTACTTACTATAGATGACACAATGTCATATGTCAACGAATAAACTTTAATTGATGTGTTTTCTGTGCAAGAGAAAAAGCGGCCGGAAAACGGACGCTTTTCAACACCTTAAAGAATTAATTCATTGTTTATTCGTCTTTTGCAATCAACCGACAATCTATTATATCTAACGACCACAAACCGGAATTCATCACAACACCTGATTTCAGCAGCTCTATCCGCTTATTGAATATGGGCCCATCTGTCACGAAGGTATGATATTCACCTGCCTCACCCATTACACAGACCGATTTCTGGCGAATTTCTTCATAAAACTGTAAATCCAGGATCCTGCCCGGGCACGTTTGATCGAAGTGTTCGCTTGTGGCCCTGCAAATGTAAGCTGTGAATCCGAGAGACAAGAATTCCTCCATGAGTCCATCCGCGTTTTCCGGAGATATCCAAGTTGGGAATAATGGTTCGACCCCGGCTTTATGTGATATTTCCTCATTCCATTTCCTGTCTTCTTTTGCATACAAACTTCCAAACGCCACTTGTTCTATTCCAAGCTCGTCTTTTAAACCCTTGAGGGCTGTCACAAGCGAATCTTCATAATTTCCTGCTGAATCAATCAGTATCAAAGGAAGTCCCAACGCTTCCGCCTGGTATTTGAGGATCTTTAATTTAATTCCGTGTGCATGATTGCGTTCGTCTTTACTGGAAATCATCGAAACAAGACAAACGACTTCTTCCTTCTCCTTTATGAGACGATACAATGCAAGACTGCAATCCTTTCCACTGCTCCAGCAGACTGCTGTCTTTCGTTTCATCCTTGTATCCAATTAATCCCCCGCCTTCCACCATACTTTCCCCATTCTCTTCTCAATAGTAGCACAATAAAATTCTATTTGATCTTGAATGTAGTGAATAAGAAGAGAAAATCAACAGATGATAATACAAAAACAGGAGGATCTCTATTTTGAAAAAATTAATGTTGTGTGTGATCCTGATTCCAATTATTACGCTTGGATTATTCGAGCCGGTAAGCGTTGCAAAGGACTTGGAAAGCATTGGCGTGACCATCCCTTCTTATGCGAAATGGGGCCGTCTTGCAATGGAAAAAACAAAGGAACGTTATCCCCAGGCACAGATCATCGACTATCTTCACATTGGCCGTGAAGAAAATGGAGGCACCAGTACAGAAAAATTCAAACTTTGGTTAAAAGGAAAAGATAGAGAATTCGGAGTGCTGGTAAACGTCAGATTTGACTCTAAGAACGAACAGTTAAAGCAGATTTCATTCAGTGAGGTATCACGTTAACCCCCTGATTCATTAGCAGGAGATTACTTCCCCGGATACAGCAGGTTCTTCTTCAGGCAGGCCCATTTCTCCTGGTGTTAGTCTTGAAGTTTCCGGAAGAAATCGGAGTGTCTTATTTAAAGTCCATACCAGGGCTATAAACAAAATCCCTCCTGAGCTTGAAATATATACTGCTTCAGGGCCGAACTGGCTGGCCATCACCCCTCCAAGGAGACAGCCGAGCGGCATTGCCGCCGCTCCCATTGACGCCGTTACAGAGAATATCCTGCCCAGTATCCGGGTTGGAACCATAGACTGAATTGCAGCTCCAAATATGACATTGGTCGCGCCGATGGGTATCCACGAAATTCCAAATAACAGAATGCATATATTGTTGCTGGATATAAGACCCGAACCAAGCCACATCGTCCCTTCAATTAAAAATAATAAAATGGTAAGCTTGCCGACTGGAAAGCGTCCCAAGACACCGCCTCTTTTCTCTCGACAAACTTTGCGCACCGGAGGATACTAATTGACAATTCGATGCTAAGATCATATTATAGAGTCATAATTTCATATTCTCCTAAAGGGGAGTAGCTTTTACATTAAAGTCGTCATTACGGAGCAGGATGCTCCCGGCTTTATTGACAACACTGTTGTTAGCGAGACCTTTACCGTCCGGTGAAGGTTGATATATGCATTAAGTGGACCTTTACCTATACGGTAAAGGTCTTTTTTATATACTACACCTCAAATTCGAAAGGGTGAAAAACATTGATTAAGAAAAGTTTACAGCAATTGATTGAGGATAATAAAGAAAACATCATGCGTGATAAAGCACAGTTAGAAGAAATTGAAAGAAACTTGGAACAAAAGCACACAGACTCACAAAAGGGGGATGCCTGAATGTTGCTGAGAAAATATGTTTCGATGTTTGGTGTAGGTTCAGCCAAAATCGATTTGATCTTACCGAAAACAGAATTCCATCCCGGCGAGCTGCTTCACGGGTATTTTCTTTTAAAGGGCGGAATTGTAAAACAAAAAGTAAGAAGGATCGACTGTGATCTTGTCATGGTAGATAAACAGGCGACAGAAAAAATCATTGACTCGACGACAATCTTAAAATCAGAAGATCTGGCACCAGACGAAACTAACAGGCTTAACTTTGTCTATAGAATTCCTAAGTCGCTGCAAACAGGACAGAGCGGAACACGTTATCTTTTCAAAACAAAGCTTACGTTTGATAAAGGGGTTGAAAGCCTGGATGAGGATTGGATCATAGTTGTCACCTAGCTTAAGATAAGAGGCCAACCTTGAAGGCAAGGTTGGCCTCTTTATTTTTGAAAACTTGCTGTGTTCAATTTCCCCATTATGCTGCTGACTACTTCATTGATTTCAACATCATCCGTCTGGATATATTCACCGAAATCATATTCTTCATATGCCAGCAGGCATTTTTCGGTTTGCTGGAAGCACCAGTTTCCTTCCTCTTCCCCTCTGTCCCTGAGTCGTTTAAATATTGTCTCCCTGCTGGCTTGCAGAC
This sequence comes from Bacillus sp. BKU_1, assembly GCA_051294195.1. Taxonomy (GTDB): domain Bacteria; phylum Bacillota; class Bacilli; order Bacillales; family Bacillaceae_B; genus Rossellomorea. The sequence goes on from CP193985.1 coordinate 3,045,784, forward strand.
AAAAGTGGTATGTTTCATCATCGATTTCTTCAAAGCCCTTTAAAATATATGTAAAGTATGACGGGACCCTCAACGTCATCGGTACAATGAGATGCTTACCATATTTGACTTTCAACCTCTTGGCTGTTTCAACTGTCAATACTCTCCACAGTTCATAGTCTTGGAAGTCCCCGCTCTTAGACTCATTCCTTTTGATATCTTCCGGCAGCATGGCCCTTAGCATATACCCGACCATTTCCGGGTCGAATAACATGCTGTCATCAATCTTATCTAATAAGTTCTCGGCAACGGATGTCTTACCTGCACCAAACGCACCGTTCAGCATGATGATCAATTTCATTCCCCCTATTTAGAAAAAAACAGGCTTTTAAAAAATAACTGACTTTCCCTTTACACAATTGTACTGTCATGGAATATGTTCAATCTGAGTTTTTCTGAGAGCATCCTCAATACTTGTCCGCCCGCTACACTGTTTCCTTTTTTATTTATGGAAGGACCAATGATCCCGATTCCCATCCTCCCGGGAACCGCTCCAACGATACTTCCTGATACTCCGCTTTTTAATGGGAATCCCACATCAACTGCATACGTGCCCGACTCGTTATACATTCCCGAAGTAAGCATGATCGCTTTCACTGTTCGTACATGTCTGGATTGTATCAGCTGAGAACCGGTATCACTGATTTTGCCGTGATTAGCAAGGAAAAAACCAAGCTTTGCCAAAGCAAGTGAATTTACATCGATTGAATTTACTCTGTAATATAGATCCAGCGCTTCTTCGGCTTCCTGGTTTGAAAGCACTCCGGTACTTTCCATAAAATAAGCAAGTGATCGATTCCTAGCACCGTTTTTTATTTCTGAGCGGTATACTTCTTCGTTAAGTTTAACTTTATCCTCATCCCCGGTGATCGTTTGCAGAAACGATAATATCCTCTGGAAGCGCTCCTCAACCGTTGAACCGTTGACAAGGCTTGCTGTGGCTATGGCTCCTGAATTAATGAAAGGATTGTACGGCCGGTGTCCTTCATAATTTTCAAGATTTGATATTGAATTGAAGAAATCATCGGTAGGTTCCATGTCAACTTTTTGAAAGACAACTTCCTTTCCGAAATCCTCCAGTGCCATCAACAAGATGATGACCTTGGAAATGCTTTGAAGTGAAAAGTTGCAATCATCCTCTCCGGCTGAATAAACGTCTCCTTCTTTCGTAATAATGGTTACCCCGAGATCGGTTGCATGCGACTGATCAAGGCCTGGGATATGGCCGATAACTTCTCCTTGAGCAGTATATGGTCTGCAAGCCTTCACAACTTCCTCCATAAACTCATTCGATAACTTTTCCATTGTCTCTCCTCCTCCCTTGCTGATCTCTAAAGGCTCTATTTCAGAATTACCGTGAATTGCTTCAGTAGTATCCGGAACTAAAAGATTTCAACCAATTCCCCAAATGTATCAATCACATAATCATAATGGTCTGCATTGCCGAAACCGTACCTGGCGAATACAAAAGGTATGCCTGCGTGCATTGCTGCTTTCCTGTCCCCTTCCGTATCCCCCACATAAACGGGTTGTTTTAGGTGATTACGCTCAATGATCAGTTTAATGTTTTCTCCTTTTGAAAGACCTGTCCTCCCCGGATTTTCATAATCGAAGAAGTGCTTTTCTAATTTGTGATAGTCATAAAATGCTTCAATATAACCATCCTGGCAATTACTTACGATGTAGAGCTTGTAGGTCTCAGCAAGTTCTTCAAGGACTTGTTCCACCTTGTCATAAAGGATTCCCCCTTTATCACGCAGGTGGCCGATTTCTACACCAGAGCAGGTCTTCATGAATCGGACTCTTTCATCTTCTTCAAGCTCGGGAAACAACTTCCTTCCTATTTCATGCATCTGCATTCCCATAGTTTCCTTCAATTGCTGTGAAGTGAGTTCATTGTCTACTTTATCATGTTCTTTAATAACCCTGTTCCAAGCCTGAACCACCGTCACGCGGGGGTCCCATAACGTTCCGTCCAAATCGAATATGATACTGTCCATTCCGCTCATCCTCCAATTCACTTCAGTATTTTTTTAAATGTAGTTATTCTCAGTCCTTCTGTTATTTCCTTTTCCCCAACCTCTTTAAACCCGGCATTTTTATATAAAAGAATAGCTGGTGTGTTTTTTGAGCCGGTTGATACAAGAATTGCCTCCATTCCCTTGAACTCCTCTTCCAGATGATACAGCAAGGCTTTTGAAATTCCTTTTCTGAAATGGCGGGGGTGGACCATCAATCTGTGAATATCAACAATCTTTTTCTCAAATTTGAAAGATACGGCTCCGCATAACTGATCTTTCTCATAGAAACCAAAGAAACGTTCTCCGCTATTCTGTAGGGAAATTACGTCATCCTTAAGGGGAGGCAGTTCATCATAACCGATTATATCCGCTTCTACTTGGTATGATTCATATTGAAGGGAGAGTACCCCCTTTGCCAGTGAAGGCAGAGTGATATCTATTTTGACGATCATAAGTATTTCTCTTTCCGCTTTTTAACATATATAATTTCGGGGTCCCCTTCGTCGAGGTTTTCGATCAACCCGCTCTTTTCATACCCGAGTGATAAGAATACACGATGCATGATATTGTGTGACTGATTTGCAGAAGAAAAGATTTTATTTTCATCTGCCATTTCTTCAAATGCAGTGAAAAGTCCACGGGCGATTCCCCTCTTCCGGCAATCTGGATGGACAATGACCAATGAAACAAACCAATGATCAAAAAATTGTTTATTCGATAAAAGAAACCCTGCAGGTTTTCCTTCTATTTTGCAAACAAGACAGCATCGGTCCTGAATGGATCTATCTATCAAAACCGATCTATGATTATTCCCTATCACGGATTGATCAATATGCAGTAAATCAGGTAAATCACTTTTATTAGCCATTTCTATATTCAAAAGGTCCCTCCTTCGTATTCTTGGTAATCGACTGGTTCATTTCATAGATCAGTAGACTTTTCATACACTTTAATAGATTGACCGCCAAGTCCAAATGCTTCTGATGAATGTACCCAATCATATTTTTCGTAATAACCATCATGATCCGTGGCCAGATAGAGATTTTTGTAGCCTTTTCTTCCCGCTTCCTTCAATGCAAACTGAAGAAAGTGCGCACCGAGTCCCCTGCCCCGCCACTCCGGATCGACATATAAACAGGCAAGCCAAGGAGTTAAATCCTGACGGCTGTTGATATCATTTCGAAGGATGGCGAACGTACCGATTATTTTTTCTTCTTCCAGCGCTATATAAAACCTGGGAACCTCTTCATCTGTTTCACATGATCGATGCATGCAGTCTCTATAAAACAGGTAGCTCTCTTCGCTTCCCCACTCTTTCCAGAAAACGTCGACAGCTTCTTCAAATAAATCTTTACGCTTACTCAATTCATAAATATGCACACTTTACCCCTCTTTTAAAAAATCTACTCTTTTAAAATTATCCGAGTATTTTTTCAATTCATATAGTAAAATTATACAATATTAATTTATAGGGGTGAAGAAATGTTTTTATATAAGGTTGATGAAGAGCTGGCATTGAAATTGGTGGACTTGAATGATGCCGAAGAAATGTTCCAGCTGGTGGACACAGGAAGAAATCACTTGAAGGAGTGGCTTGGCTGGTTGGATTATACAAAAAAAGCAGAGGATACAAAGGACTTCATCCGGGGCTGCATGCACAGCTATGCAGAAAATAAAAGTATGAACACCGTGATTCTTTATAAGGGGAAAATGGTCGGGACGGCTGGCTACAATTCTATTGATTGGACAAGCAGAACTGCCTATATCGGGTATTGGCTCCACAAGGATTATCAAGGATATGGAATCATGACTAGAGTTACAAGAGCATTAACAGATTATGCTTTTGACTATCATAGATTAAATAAAGTGGACATCAGGGCGGCTGCAGAAAATAAGAAAAGCAGAAGGATCCCCGAGCGATTGGGCTTTACAGAAGAAGGAACCATCAGACAGGCGGAATGGCTTTATGATCACTATGTTGATCATGTGGTATACGGGATGCTCAAAGATGAGTGGAAAGACAGAATATAATGTATGCAATTCGAAACTTCCCCCTATAAAACGGGCGCTCGTCCATACCAATTGGACAAAGATACATAGAATGTATTAAGTCTGGGTATTACCTTGGGCAAATACATGGAGTTAGGGGGAAGTAAGATGTGGTTTTCATATTCTCAGGGATATGAAAGAAATAGAAGAAAGCATAATTACTGCAATTTCTGGGACAACCTGATGTTCATTCATTGCTCATGCAATGAGGACTATTATGACCATGATGACTGTAGGGACTCCAGAAAAAAAGAAGCCGTTGAACAAAAATGTTTTAAAATCAAAGATGCTCATTCATGCAGCTGTCATAAAAATAACGAACATTATGAATCCGGAAAATGCGGTTGTAAAAAAGAAAAGCATCATGACAACTGCGGCTGTATGAAGTCCCGTAAATGCAATTGTCATAAACACCGTGAACATCCCGGAAAAAAATGCGGCTGCGGCAGATGAACAAAGAACCCATCCCGGACGGGTGGGTTCTTTTTTATGCTCACTTTTTCTCTAAGGGTATCAAAATATCAAAATGCGGATCATTCAAATCCCGGTCGTTCGGGTATCGCTCATGCTTAATCGGCAAATCATCATAATATTTCATCCCTTCTTCAACCCAAGGTGCGTATTCACCGTTCTCCTTCAACCACTGATAGATTTCTGAGTATGTATGCCCTATGTCTCTGCCTTTTGGATGGTGGATACAAAAATATGTCATGGGACTTACCTTGATCTCTACCATCCCTTCTGGAATCTCCTGTTCAAGACTCACTTTATACACAGAATAATGGACGAATCCATCCGGGCGCAAGTGATAAGACAAACCTAATTGCTCCTGTGGATTTACAGCATGCTCCAACTCAGAAACCCTTTTGCTCATGTTTTGGATCATTTCCTTCAAATCCTCCACTTCCGAATAAGCGCCTTCCCATTTTAAGCCGATGGCCCGATACCCAGGCAAATCTGTCACTTTGTAATCTAACTTCTCCATATATTCCCCTCCTAAAAAGTATCAATATTATAATTTCTATACTGTGAAGGTAATTCCTTTAATTGATTTTTTACATGCATTGAAACAATCATCAATGTTTAAATCGCACTTGCACTAGTCACAGAGGCTGGGACAAAAGTGTTTTACTCATAGTAAAACCCGAACTAATTTACCTGCGATAAGGCAAATTAGTTCGGGTTTTAACTTGTTTAATGAACATTTATATTTAATTGTTTCTAGCGGTTGATTGGAATGCAAGACGAAGACTCCTATCTGAAATGCGAAAGGGCTTTGCCCAGAGGCGTGTGACATAAGGCGAATCGGCCACGAAGGCGTTCTTTGCCTTCTTGGTCGGTTTGACTTATGGCATGTGCTTCTAAGCCCTGCAGCTGGACAGTTCTTCGTAGAGATTTTAGAGAAAGCTCCTCTCTCACCCCGGGAAAGCGAAGTCTAGCACGGAAATCATTAGCGGTATAAAGAACCTATACTGATATAGTTCGTCATTAAATGTATCTATTTAGTTTTGTCCCAACCTCTATTGATCAGTGTGTTTGTTCAATTTTTCCAATTCTTTTTTTGATTTATGTTTGAAGAAGAAAACAACGAATAATGCAGGTACGGATAATATGACGTATCCCAATAGCAGATTTAGAATATCCCTCGACCTCCCCGTTTTTATAACCATTGTAACCCTTTCCGTCTTCATTTCAAACAGGAAACTCTATGTTCGATGACAAACCATGTCAAAGCAGTTTTTTCGTAATGATAAACAAGTCCTTATTAAAAAATACAAGCAGTCTTCCAACTATTCATTGACAAAACCTTTCCAGAGACATACGATAAAGAAAAAGTTGCACCAAGGAAACAATCATAACCTTATAAAAAATATGTGAGGGAGAGGAAAAATAATGTCTTCATACAAATATAAATTATGTCAGCTCCAAGTAGGCATGTCCGTAGAAATCATTTCTTTAGATCTGACCGGGATCATGAGAAGGCGCCTGCTGGATTTAGGCTTTGTTCCCGGAAATGTTGTGACGGTCGTAAACAAGAGTCCATTGGGTGACCCGATTGCATTCAGGGTCAGCGGCACAGTAATAGCACTGCGTAAAGAAGAGAGCTCGAATATATATGGGGAGATGGTCTAAATGAACGGGAAAAAATACCGGATCGCATTAGCAGGAAATCCAAACACCGGGAAGTCCACATTATTCAATCAACTCACAGGACTTAGACAACATACAGGAAATTGGCCCGGGAAAACCGTGGCTCAATCAAAAGGTTACTTTGAACATAAAAATGAAGAGTTCGAAATCATTGATTTGCCCGGTACGTATTCACTCATTGCCAACTCTATGGATGAAGAAATAGCCAGGAACTATATAGCCTTTGAGCAGCCCGATGTGACAGTCGTCGTTCTGGATGCCACTTCATTAGAGAGAAACTTGAATATTGCCCTTCAGGTGCTGGAAATTACAGATAAAGCAGTAATATGTCTGAACCTCATTGATGAAGCTGCAAAAAAAGGGATTGAAATCAGCGAATCAAAGCTGCAAAAAAAGCTCGGCGTTCCCGTTGTAAAAATCTCTGCACGTAACAAAGTCGGAATAAGCAGTTTATTGGATGCTGTTCTCAGTGTGGTTAAAGGCTTATTGCCTCTGTCCCCATACAAACTGGAGTATAATGATGAAATTGAAGAAAGGATAGAAGCACTTCTTCCGGACATTCAATCCATATATGGTTCTTATCTGCCGGCCAGGTGGATTGCATTGCGTTTGTTGGAAGGTGATGAGGCAATCATCGATGAGTTAAATGCCAAACTGCTAAATGAGAAAAAAGGGGGTCGCAGTTATGAGTTCGCTTCAGGGGAATACTGATCGAAGTCAATTCTTAAGAAAAAAAGCAAATGAGCTTTCCACTGCTTCACTGCGGGACGACATTGTGACCAGTGCATTCTCTCACTCAAAATCACTCTGCAATGAAACTGTTTCTTTTAAAGATCAGAACAAGTTATTACAAACTGAAAAACTAGATAAACTATTCACATCTAAGATATGGGGATTCCCGATCATGCTTTCCATGCTTGCTGTCGTCATTTACTTAACGATAGCGGGTGCAAACATCCCTTCTTCCATGCTGGCGTCTTTTTTTGGCTGGCTTGAAGGGTATCTGACACTTGGGTTTAACGCCGTACATGCACCGGATTGGCTGCATGGTATCCTGGTGCTCGGACTTTACAGGGGAACTTCCTGGGTAATCAGCGTCATGCTTCCGCCAATGGCAATCTTTTTCCCTGTGTTTGCTATCTTAGAGAATTACGGCTACTTGCCGAGGGTAGCGTTCAACATGGATCGGTTATTTAAGAAATCCGGGGCACACGGTAAACAATCACTGACAATGGCGATGGGATTCGGATGTAATGCTGCCGCCATCATGTCAACAAGAATCATAGAATCTCCCCGTGAGAGAATGCTTGCGATCCTGACCAATAATTTCGTCCCATGTAACGGCAGGTGGCCGACACTGATCCTTCTTGCTTCCATCTTCATGGCTGCTGGATTCACCGGTGCTGCGGGTACGCTTGTAACGGCTGCAGTAGTTGTAGGCATGGTTGTTTTCGGCATCATCGTCACCCTGGCTGTTTCCTGGACCCTGTCGAAAACGGCATTGAAAGGAGTTCCTACCCATTATACGCTTGAACTCCCTCCTTACCGGAGACCGGACTTCATTAATACAATCGTCAGGGCGACATTGGATAAATCAGTTTTCGTTCTTAAAAGAGCGATTGTCATTGCAGCCCCCGCTGGAGTATTGACCTGGGTACTGGCAAACATCATAATTGGTGATACAAGTATATTGATGCATATTGTCAATTTCCTGGACCCGTTTGCACAACAGCTGGGGCTGGATGGTTTTATTTTGATGGCATTCATCCTTGGGCTGCCTGCGAATGAAATCGTCCTTCCCATTTTATTGATGGGTTACCTGTCAACGGGGGCCATGATCGAAGTGGAAGACCTGGATTCTTTAAAGCAAATATTCATCGATCAAGGATGGACTTGGATCACCGCATTAAATATGATGCTATTTTCACTTCTTCATTTCCCTTGCGGTACGACACTTATCAACATATTTAAAGAAACCAAGAGTAAGAAATGGACATTCCTTGCATTTGCCATCCCTACTGGCTTGGCGATTGCCATTACCCTGATCATTGCCCAGCTGGCAAAAGTTTTCGGGTGGGGTTGATTATACGGGGACATTTCAATGGTGTCCCCCTTCTGCTTTGAAAGGAAGTGAAAAAATGATATCCGCGATCGTATTATTCATCATTGCAGGTCTTGCTGAAATTGGCGGCGGTTACCTGGTATGGCTGTGGCTTAGAGAGAATGCGTCTCCATGGTATGGTGTATTTGGCAGTTTGATCCTGGTGGTATATGGTGTCATACCCACCCTTCAGAACTTCCCTGCTTTCGGAAGAGTGTATGCAGCCTATGGGGGGGTCTTCATCGTCCTTGCCATTCTATGGGGATGGTGGGTTGATAAAAACACACCGGATATGTATGATTTCATAGGTGCAGCGATTTGCATGATCGGAGTCTCCATCATTTTATGGGCTCCACGATAAAGAAAAGCTGAAGTGTAATAAACTTCAGCTTTTCTTTATTTTTTGTTATTCGTCCAACATAACGTTAATATCGTAATTAAAGTGAACGCGGTCATCGCCAGGAATGGTATTGTGATAAATCCCAGCCAATTGATATATTCCGAATTACATGGAACCCCGCTCGCACATGGCTTGATTCCGCCAAATCCGGGTATTTTCTGCTCCAAATAATGAAAGACTGAAATGATCCCTCCGATGACAGACATCGGAAGTACAATCTGCTTTAATGATGCGTCATTTTTAAAAGTCGCAACCCCGAGTATCAACGTTAAAGGATACATAAAGATACGCTGATACCAGCATAGTTCACATGGTATAAAACCCTTCACTTCACTGAAATAAAGACTCCCCAACGTCGCAATGATTGACACAAGCCAGGCAGCATACATAAAGAGCTGGGTCTTGTCAGTTCTCTTCCTGTCCATTTACTCCTGACCTTCTTCGATAAGAGATTTAATGCGTTCATAATCATAAGGATCTTCCAGTTTAGTTCCATTGATAATGATTGTCGGGGTTTGTTCAATGTTAAATTCCTGTACCAGATTGGTATCGATCTTGAGCTGTTCTTCGGCTGCTTCATTTTCAATATCCTTTTTCAATTGTTCGACATCCATATTTGTTGTCTTTTCTGCAACCTCAACAAGCTTGTCCACCGTTACCCACGCTGCGTCGTGATTACCGCCCTCAGGCTGTTCTTTATACAATTCCTTCTGAAAATCCCAGTAGGATTCAGGATCGTTTTTGAATACTGATTCTGCAGCTTGGGCAGCAAGTTTCGATTCTTCCCCATGGAATAGAACATTGACATATGTTAAGCTGGCCTTGCCTGTATCTATGAAATCGCTTTTTACACTGTGATAAATCTGATCGCCCCAAGCTTTGCAGGCAGGGCATTTAAAGTCACCGAACTCCACAATCGAAACCGGGGCTTCCTCATCTCCAAGCGTCGGCTGACCCTCAGTCGCCGGATGAGACTCAAGAGCTTCATCCTTAGGCTGTGCCTTATTATTCAACATGACTATTGCTCCCAACAGAACGGCAACCAATAAAGTAATGATGACCAAGTATTTCATTGGTGATGCTTTCTTGTTACCCATTGAATTCTCCTCCATTTGCATGATGCATGAACATACGACTATCATAACATGTTTCATATAAGGGTGATTTAGAAAAACTGACAGAAATTCGACAATAAAACCCAAATGCTGCATCCAAGAAAAAAAGGCCCTTCCCCCTAAAATATGGGGAAGGGCCTTCTTCTTGGATGCTAATATTCAATTTCATCATAATCTTTCGGCTGCGGTTGTGAAGCCTGCTGGATATCCTCGCTATTGGAGATATTTTCAATCGTCTGCATATCACCTTTTTCTTTTAATGGCAGATCTTTATTTTGCTTTTCATCTTTCATGCGGCGCATCTCCTTTTCATTATGATAGGAATAATATGTACAGTTCACCACAAATACATCCCCTTATATAAATATTTATTGTATTGATCCTGATACACCTTCTGTTCAAGCTATTCTTTATTAGCAGGAAGGTATGAAACCATACAGATTGGCAATCCTTAAACTAAGAAACACCCCCTGGAGGTGAAACCATGATCAAAAAAAACTGCCCATGCGAACGATGCAAATGTCAGACAAAAAAAGAATGTGACTGCCCATGCTGTTGCGAGAAATAAAATATTCCCGGTCTGCCCGGGAATTTTTTATTTTATACTTTGACGTTCATACCGATTATCCGATGCAGACTTCAGGGTCTTACCATACATTGGTTAAGGAACGGGACAATACACTGCTTCCATATAATGTGAAAAACTGTGGGGTATCTCTTTATGAAGAAAAAAATCCTGCTTTTTGCGGATGTTGGCATCGATGACATAGTCGCTCTTATTTATGGATACTTAAGTGATGATATCGAACTGGTCGGAGTGGTCGCAGATTATGGGAACGTGCCCCGAAAACGTGCCATTCAAACCGCGAACTATCTGATGACATATATTCCCGAAGATAAAAAGTTTCCTATCATAGGAGGCGCGGAAATACCTATGACGGCGCAGGAGCCGACTTATTACCCTGAAATCCATGGGGAGTATGGACTGGGTCCAATCATTCCTGACAAATTGGTCGACACGACAGAAAACTTTTTTGAAATTGTGAAAATCATCCAGCAATATGATGGAGAGCTTATCATTGTAAGCGTTGGCAGATTAACTTCACTTGCTACTATGTACATTTTGTATCCTGGGCTCATGGACAAAGTGAAGGATGTCTATGTAATGGGCGGAGCCTTCTGGGTGCCTGGGAATGTAACAGCTGTCTCCGAAGCAAACTTTTATTCTGACCCGGTGGCTGCAAGACTCGTCATGAATTATGGCAATAACTTAACGATCATCCCACTTAACGTGACTGATTATTCCATCGTCACACCAGAGATGGTTGATTATATCGATTCAAAAGGCCGGACAGAGTTATTAAAACCTTTGCTGGATTATTACTACGCTTTCTACAAAAAACGGAACCCGGAGATCCAGGGCAGTCCGGTGCACGACGCAATCACCATGATGGCACCTTTATTCGAAGACATGTTCACATTCAAGGAACTGCCTGTTTTCATCGTGACGACAGAAGGACGTATCAATCAAGGGCAAAGCATAACAGACATAAGACCTTACACGAAATTCGGTGAAGATGCCAAAAAGCATCGCATCGCATTTGGATTCGATTATAATAAATTCTACAGAAGGTTTATGACTGTAATGACTGGTGAAGTATTTGAATGATTCCGTTCGCCATTAAATGAGTTTCTTCCTCATGACAGGAAGGAATATTTCAGTGGATGGGGGGCGGGGCATGGTCTGGAAAGATATAGCAGTTCAAAATATTCAGGAGGGGGTATCCTCCTTTTCGAATTTCAGTGTATTTTTTGGTATGTATCACCTAAATCAATGATTTGTGAGAGTTCAGGAGTGGTATAGTCGGGGGTATTATGTGCGCCATGATAATTTTTATGATCAAAAACGGACCACTTATCGAAAAACAAGGATATATCAAAATTAACTTATTATTATTATCAAAAACAGAATTATATTATAAAAAATCATTCCCACCCCCTCTATACTGTATCCAGTATACAAACAACAAGACAGACGACAAGGTGGACAGGCATAGAATAACCACCAACCTGCCCGGTTCACGATGTTTATAAGTTCCAATCCGGTTTTAGCGGCCATCCCCCCTCCCTTTAAAACTTCCTCAAAATAAACAGGGCAGTCTCTGAAAAGGTCGCCTGGAGACCTTTCAGAGACTGCTCTTTACTTATTCTAAAAGTATTCTTCTCTCACAATCCCAAATGTATTAGTGTCCTCAAATTCGCCGGAAATAAGCCGGTCTTGTTTTAGAGTTCCTTCCTTCAGCAGCCCTGCTTTCTGCAATACGGCTATGGAAGCTTGATTTCTTGACAGGGCTGAAGCCCAGACCTTATTTAACCCAAGATCCTGGAATCCAAACGAAATCATCCTCTTCACGGCCTCCGTTGCAAATCCCTTACCCCAATATGGCCTGCCTATCCAATAACCAAGCTCTCCCTTTAAATGTTCTTTATCCACCCTAAGAGTAATCGTTCCAACTAACTCATTTGACATTGTCTCTACGATTGCAAGTGGGTATTCGGTTCCAAGCTGAATCAACTCCGGCTGAATTTCAATCCATTCAAGGGCGTGTTTCAGCAAATATGGTTGAGGCAGCCCGATGATATCTGCAACATCCTTATTATTCGCGAGGTTTTGTATTTCTGAGGCATCATCTTTTGAAAAGGCACGTAATACCAGTCTTTCAGAATGAAGAATCTGTATCATCGTTTCTCCCCCTTTAAGCCTTTAACCAATACAATTATTATAGATTTTCAAAGAATAGGCGAATGACGTCCGCCCCGCCTATAAAGGTCCCCAATGAACTGCCGAGGTTAGCCAAAACAACAATCAATAACACCCGTGTCACTTTATTTGACCAGAAGCCCTTTATACTCAAGACATCTTCCGACAATCGGTCGAAATCCGCCACGTTAGGGCGCTTGAAGTAGGCCTGAACCGCCCCTGCAAACCAGCCGGCTGCAAGCAATGGGTTCAATGAAGTGATCGGTGCTGCGATAAAAGCGGTCAAGATCGCCAGCGGATGTCCAAGTGCAATAGCCACCCCGAGTGCAGAAAAACCTCCATTCCATAAAATCCAGCTGATCGATTGCTGCAGTCCTGCATCAGGATTTGAGATGAATGTGTATGCAATCACTGCAAGGATAGATATTGGTATCCCCCATCCAATGATTTTAGGAAGTTTGGATTTGGGCGGACGTTCATTCAATTGCTCCAGATTATGTTCTTTCTTGATTTCCTCTTTAATACCGGGGACATGTGCAGCTCCCAAAACAGCCACTACCTTCATACCCGGCGCATCTTTTATCTTTTGCGAAAGGTATTGGTCGCGTTCATCTATTAAAGGTTTCTTCAAACGGGGGAAAGTTTCTGTAAATTCATTCAGCATCCCTTCCAGCATATCTTTGGACTTAAGTTTTTCAAGCTCTTCTTCTGAAATACTGTCATTGCTGAATATGCTGTAAATAATTTGCATGAGTAATTTTGCTTTCCCCGTAAACCCCACGTTGCTCCATATCCGGGAAAACGTCACTTGGATATTCCTGTCCGCAAGAACAAGTTCCGCCCCGGTCTCCCTGGCTGATTGGATTCCCTGGATCATCTCCTGCCCTGCTTGAATTCCCAGCTGCTTTGCCATCCTTTTTTGAAAAGATGATATAGCCAGATTCATTAATAAGAATGTCGCTTTCCGATCTTTAATCACTTTGAAAATATCTGTTTCTTTCCACTTATCGCCTTCCATGATCGATTGGTATCTTTGATCATCCAATTCAACACACACGGAATCGGGCTGCTCCCGCTCAATGACTTCCTTTACTTGTTCAGCACTCTTCTTAGATACATGAGCTGTACCAATCAATATGTATTCTTTGCCATCGATGTTCAATCTCGTAATATTCTTTTCTTCAACTTCCATAGCCATCGGGTCCCTTCCTTCACCTGAAAATATATAGTTATTTTACCATTTTAAAATGTATTTGCCTGAAAACTTTTGTATTATTATCAGCTGCTGTCGTTTGAAATGAAAGACCGCTTCCGGAATGAGTCCGTATCTTTCACTTCAATCAACAGCTGAATCCTTGTCAAATCATTAAAATCTCTCTGATGTCATCTTCACTGAGCAGGGTCCCTTTTCTATCTGAAGGGTCGATTATCTCTTCGATTAAGTTCCTTTTCTTGTCCTGCAATTCATTCATCTTCTCCTCGATTGTCCCCTTTGCCACCAGTTTGATGACGTGCACCTCTTTTTCCTGCCCCATACGGTGAGCACGGTCTGCAGCCTGCTCTTCTACTGCAGGATTCCACCAGGTGTCATAAAGAATAACGGTATCTGCACTGTGGAGGTTAAGCCCTGTCCCGCCTGCTTTTAAAGAAACAAGGAAGATATCCCTTTCCCCCTTATTATAACGATGGCACAGGTTCAGGCGTTCTGCAGAGGGTGTTTCCCCGTCCAGATAAAAAAATGACGTGTTTCTATCCGCAAGGTTTCTTCCGATAAGTTGGAGCATCTTCGTAAATTGAGAAAAAATCAGCACCCTCCTGCCTGCCGTCTTGGATTCATCCAGTAATTCCATCAGGAGATCCATTTTGGCAGAGCCTCCTTTATAATCTTCCACAAACAATGCAGGGTGGCAGCATAATTGCCTTAACCGTGTAATGCCGGCCAGAATTTTAATCTTATTTTTTCTTATCGTATCCTTATCCAGATGTTTGAGAGTGTCATGACGGAGTTTAGCCAAATATGCAGCATAGAGTTTCTTCTGCTCGGGAAGAAGTTCGACCGTTTTTCTCGTTTCGATTTTTTGCGGCAGTTCATGCAGTACATCTTCCTTCATTCTGCGAAGCATGAAAGGCTTGATTCTGCGGGAAATCGTTTTATTGGTGAGCTGGCTGTAATCCTTCAATCCAAGGAAAAGCTGGGGGAAAACTACATGGCAGATGGACCATAGTTCTTCAATTGAGTTCTCGACCGGAGTACCGGTCAGGGCGAATCGATGTACAGCCTGAATTTTCTTAACAGCCTTGGCCGTTTGAGTCAAAGGATTTTTGAAGGCTTGTGCTTCATCGAAAAACACAACGGAAAACTTCCGTTCTTCAAACCACCTGATGTCCCTGCGAAGGATCGAATAGGAGGTAATGACAACATCCACCTCTTGAATGGTTGATTGCAATCTCTTTCTGGTATTTTTACTGCCGTCTAAAACCAATGTATTTGTACCAGGAGTGAACTTCGTCATCTCGTTCAGCCAATTATATGTCAGCGATGAAGGGCATACGATCAGGGCCGGTATTTCATCCTTTCTGGCTTCTTCTAAAAGCGAGTGAATGAATGCAATGCTCTGAATCGTCTTCCCGAGACCCATATCGTCAGCAAGAATGCCCCCAAACCCAAAATGAGCAAGGGTTTTCATCCACTTATATCCTTTCTTCTGGTAGTCCCTGAGTACATCATTCAGGATTTCAGGTACATCAAACTCCAAGCTTCCTGGTTTATGCAGTGTGTCAATTAACTCCCGGAATGATTTTTCCATTCTGAACCCTTCACTTCCATCAACCGTATCAATCAGTTCAATGCATTGAGTCATGGGAAGTTCGAGACCTTCTGCCAATGAAGATGGAGCAATCTCAGGGTTCTCCATAAAACGCTGGATTTCCCGGGATTCTTTTGTGTCCAGGGACAATAGGGCACCGCTCCGCAGGCGAAAGTATTTCCTTTTCTCCTCCAGGGCCGCAAGCAGCTCACGGATATCTGTTTCGTTTATTCCGTCCATTTGAAATTTAAACTCAAGCCAGTTCGTGCGTTCTTTACTTACCCTTATCCTGATTTGCGGCTTCGTGTTCCCCCGGAAAATCCTGTTCCTGACAGCCGTAGTGGCATAGACACTCGCTATTTTTTGAAGCTTTGGAAGTTGATAGTAAAGGAAATCAAATTCCAATTCCTCATTTTGGAGCAGATAACCTCCTTCGGTCTTTGCGAATGAACTGTCATCCATGACAGCCAAAATTTCATTTTCCTTTTCGGTCTCCCGTATAACAAGTGAACCAGCAGCATTTTCTTTTTCTTCTATTGGATTTATACTCATGTGTTCATATTGAAATTCAAGTCCCGCAAGCAGCTTATTATGTACCCTGTCAAGGTATAGTTTTGCTTTCAGGGGAGTCCTGATATACTGTTCAGTTAACGATTTCGAAATTCTTACCTGCCCAAGATTTTTCAGATGCGGTGCCACTTCCTCCAAGAAAAAAGCGATCTTTTCTTTTGGGATGATCATTTCATCTTTACCGGACGCCTTCAGAATACTTTGCAATTCAGAAATCCTTTTGAAATCTGTATCAATCAGAGGATATAGTGTTCCATCAAAAAGTACCGAATTATATGGGGAGAATAAAACCATGCCCTTTAGCCCTGTGATACTTAATGTGTATCGATTCCCCCCCGATACGTCAAAATTAAAAACCAATGGGAGAGGTGAGGAAGAAATTTGAAAATTGGAATTCTCCCTGTCCCTGCTTTCCATTGCCACTGATACTTTTTCCAGTTCAGGGACAATATCCTCCCAAGAGGATGGAGGCAGGATCAATGTCTCTTTGCCTGGCTGTTCAGCTCTCTCAAATTTATCTGCATAAATCCGCTCATCATCAAGTACATTGATTAATCCCCTTACAACAGCGTCTGTATCCCTCGGCAGACAATAGTTATGTGATGAATACATTAAACTGTCACTTATTTTAAATGGGCGGCTTTCTTTCAATGCTTTTAAAAACTTCCGGATGTACCCGACAGGGTGTCCGTTCACTTTGATTTTAACACCAAGCAGATTCTGCCCTCCCATCATTGAAACTGGCCGAAAGACAAAATCTACGTTTAATGCTTCTCTGGATTCAAAATGAAGCTGCTCAACTCGTGGTCGACTTTCTTTTTGCATATTAAAAAGACGCAGAAAATCTTCTGATACATCCTCTGCGGATGTATCCCCCGCCCGCTGAATTGCGATCAAAACCGCAGCAGTGTGTTGACAGGAAAGACTATATGATGCAAGTTTCGGGCAGCTGCATTCCGTTATCAAGTCACCGCCCCCGTCTTTTATTATGTTTACTTCGAATGTTTCGGTACCTCTTACTAAAGCCTTGCAATGATCTGAGCCATGGTCTTCTATTGTAACCTTGTTAGACCGGACATAAGCTTCTCCGCTTTTATAGGACACAGTCCCGCACATATCCTGAATGATCTTGGGATTAAGCTCGAAATTCATAGTATTCTCCTTCTAACTGTTATTACGATTATAGGATAGGTTGATTGTATCATATTTGAGGAATAAGACAGTTTCTTTATTCGCAGATATGAGTGATTTCAAAATGAAAGAGCCAGCCTCCTTAATGAGTGGAGAGTGGCTCTTTCTTGATTATGTATTTTTCTTGGCAGGTTATTGTAAGGGTGACTATTTAAAAAATCCTTCGTTTCGTTTATTTCTCTTCACCGGTATAAATTTGGAAGGAAACTCCGAACTTGTCAATAACTGAACCATACAGCGGGCTGAAGAATGTTTTCTGCAGCGGCATCGTCACTTCGCCTTCCTGCTGCAATCCGTCAAATAGTTTATGGGATGCTTCAACACTGCTTGTCGTGATACAAAGTGTCACCTGGCTTCCAATAGAATGAGGCTGCCCCGGGAATGTATCACTGAACATAATTTCAGATTCCCCGATCTTGATTGACGCATGCATAATGCGGTCTTTAGCTTCTTCCGGAAGAGGAAATTCAGGATCTTCAGGACTCTCAGCAAAAGTCTGGAAGTATAGCACCTCAGCTCCCAAAGCTTCTTTATAGAAATTGATTGCTTCCTCTGCGTTCCCATCCATCACTAAGTATGGAAAAACTTGTACACCCATTTAATCATCTCCCAAAAAATAAATTACTATCAGTCCGAGCTACTAAAACCCGGATTTTGGAACATTCGCGCCATCACCCATTACAAAATTAATTATACCTACAAGAACAAACGTTCGCAATATAATTCTTCTATAATTTTTCGAAAAAAGTTTTCCGGCATTTTTCACGTGTTCTATTAACAGTCCTTTACTAATAGGTATGAATAATGAATCTATAGCAGGGGGACAGGTTTATGGTTGGTACTGTGGAAGTCATTCCAATAAATAATATGATCAGCTTTGAGGATGTATACAGGCATCCTCAATCTTCAGTTTGTTTAAGGGCAGGAAAAGTCATTAAAGTCAGTTATCGCTTAAATAAGCATTCTTCTGCCACTACCTATGATATTGACGGGGGGTTCAAGAAATATGTAAATGTTGAGGATTGTTCGTCCCTTACATCAGCTAAAAGGCAGAGCTTATTTTATGATACTAGGTTTGAATTGGGAGATAGAGTCCAGATAGAAATAGCAGGAGTGATGCGGCACGCTGAGGTTGATTCATTCGAAGTCCATTGGATCGACAGTAAAGGCATGGTCAGTTACGGCGTAAGGGATAAGACGGAAACCGTTTATTACGGAATCCCTGAAAAAGCATTAATAGAATGGAATTCATTGAAAGGTAAAGAACCGGAAGAGTAAATCTGCAGGTACAAAAAAGACTCGCTAAAGACGAAATCAATATTTTATGTTACGATATTTTAAAAAGCCGGCAGGGGGAATGCTTGTTGTCTGTAAATATGGAGAAGAAAAAAATGAATGATATCGCTCAATCCATCATTAAACTTAAAGATGAAATGGTAGATCAGAGAGCGTTTGATAATAAGGATAACTACTCAAATGCAATAAGTGAGGAATTAAAAGAATGGCGTCATAACCTGATTAATATTTATGCCCAATCGATAACTGAATCGATTGAGACATCATATGATCATATTAATAAATGGGGAGAACAGGCAGTGAATCTTTTGATAGATTTAGATCTCCCTTTGGATATCGCAATAGAAGAAATCAGGAATTACAGAGATAAAATCGGAGAAATCATCAGCAAAGAAGCAGAAGAACAGCAGCTTACGTATATTGAATTTTATAATGTACTTTCCCGGTTTAATTCTGTAGTAGACCGGGCAGTTCACTGGCTAAGTATTTCTTATAGTAAAAAATACTATTCAAGGATTTATGCCGCCGAATCGGTTGCTTTGGAATTATCGGTGCCTGTAATCCAGGTAACCGATACAATCGGGATCCTCCCTTTAGTCGGTGATATAGATACAAAACGGGCTCATGAATTAATGGACAAAGCGCTCATAAAAGGGTCCGAGCTTGGACTTGATCATATCATCCTGGATTTATCAGGAGTTCCCATCATTGATACGATGGTTGCAGACCGGATTTTCAAAGTAATCGACGCGCTGGGTCTCTCCGGCATCAATGCCATTTTGACAGGCATTCGTCCAGAAATTGCCCAAACCATGATCAATCTGGGGATCAACATTTCAACGATCCCAATCTATTCAAGTCTTCACATCGCAATGAAGGCTTTGCAGGAATAATGGCTGATTAAAAGAGGGAGAACCAGCAGGTTGGTTCTCCCTCTTTTATTAATCATAATACTTTACGATTTCAAACATGACAGCAAGCATCGGGACTGGCAGCTCCCCATCTTTTGCGTCGATAAAAACTTTTCTGGGTGGAAGCTTTCTCTGGAAAGTGATTAGTGCAATTTCTCTGTTTCCATTATGAAACCTTATAACCCCGTCTTTCAGGTCACTTGAAACTGCTAGCATTTCACCTTTATATGGAAATGACAAGTTAATGTTCCTTCTTCTTTCTGAATAACTATATATTTTAAATCTTTCTTTGACTTCCCCTTTTCCGACTTCAGCTTCCCAGCTGCTGTGAAGGAATTTTCCTTTGCCTCTTATGTTATTGACTGAGATTTCAAGACTCTCATCATGATTCTTACCAATCAGCATAATCCTATTACGAGGGGAAAAAAGAGCATGAATCTGCTGTAGTCTGGTAGTGAAAATCCGTTGCACGGATCCTGCATAATTTGTCTTGACGTCTATGATTTCTGCGGGTTTTTGTGAATTCCTAAAACGATTCTCGTAGAAGATGGCTTTCTCAGCAATCTTCCCGTCCCCTCCTGTTTTCAAGCCCTTCTCAGCCCTTGTCACCCAATATCCGACCCCGACAAATAATATAAAAATGATGATGACCATGAGATAAAACCAGGATGGAACGATTCCTGATGAGTACATTGCTGGGTGCCCCTCCTCTCTTATTTTCAAGTTGGTCTTCTTTACAGCGATAAACTTTCATCATGTGTTGGTTGATTGGCAGCTATTTAAACTTATTACCAATAAAATAATCATATACTATCACAGCATGCTTATGGAAGAAGTGAGAAAACGTGATTTTATTTATGAAGCCTTGTCTGCGCTTGAATCTTATAATAAACGGTAAGTCACGAAATCCTTGGCTGATTCATTAGTGTATTAATGCTGATTACAAGCGAAAAGGAGTCCTAATAGCAGACTCCCCTTCCATTTTTAAAAATGCGGCAGATTGTTAAGATTATTTTCTTTTATTCCATCCGGTTCACTTCGAATGATGTCCCTGCCATATCGGTGAAAGACATCTACATGCGCCAGCTTTCCTGTTTTTGCTTCCTCAAGGGCTGTCAGGTAATCAAGTTCCCGTCCGCTTTCTGTCTTAAAAGCAATTATATCGTCTTCCCCATTCTTGCGGATGGCCACGATTTTTTCAGCACCTGACTCAGCAGATTCTGCTTCTTCCTGTTGAAGATGATGCGCAGCTTCCTGTTTGTACTGCTCATAAATTTGTTCAAAATTCTTATTTTCCAAAACAACACCTCCCGAACGTATGTTTAGTATGGGCGGAAGGCATTGTTTTTATGATTAGATTAAAAAAACACCGAATTAAGTTCACATAATAAAGTTATGATTTATTAAAAATGCAAGAATCTATTTACCAGGTTCAAGTACAAGATACTCCCTCAGGGTCTGCTGTAAAGTACCTTTGGTCAGCGCTTCCTTTTGAAAACTGACGCCTGAATGAATCATCTTTCTGACCAGATCAGCGCGCAATCCGGTTATGACAGCTTCGCACCCCATGATATTGATGCCTCCTAATAACCTTTTAAGATGGACGATAATGTCAATTTCCATTTCTGCTACCCCTGACATATCAATGATCAAGGTCTGAATTTTCATTGAAGCAATATTCATTAGTATTTTTTCTTCGATCGTTTGTATTCTATACGAATCAATCATTCCGATCAGGGGAAGTACGGCTATCATAGAACTGATCGGGATGATCGGAACCGACAAGTGTTCAACGAGTTTTCTTTGCGATAAGAGCTGCTGGTCCTTATAATCAGAATAACTGATAAAAAAGTTGTTCAAGAAGCGGTCGACATTATCATTGATTCTTTTTTCCAATTCATAGAATTCTTCCCGGTTGGTTGGAGCTCCATGCATTTTGTCATATTTATAAAGAAAGTGCCATAATGTACGTCTTATTGCCTGCACCCATTCAAGCTTAAAGGCAAGAGTAATAGAATGCTCTGCCCAGGCAACCCCTTCGATTTTTGCAAATTCCTCCAACTCTTTCTCATGACTCTCGGCGATATAAACCACCAGTTTTTCTGCATTCTTAAGAAGGTCAATATTCCCTTTCTTTAGAATATCATTGATTTTGCTTCCAACGTTAACAGCTTCAGACAACAATTTTTCCTGAAAATTTTTCCGATTTGCCACTATGAATGCTGAAATTTCCTTCTTATTCTCAAAAGTGGTACCCATAGAAAAAACTCCCCTTTAAAAATAAAGTGATGATTTTCTCATTCGACAAAATCATCAGAAAACCCTCCTGCCAATCCTGCAAATAACATTGCCCTATAAACTTTTCCTGAATGTAGACCATGAATGGGAAGATTAGTCTCTTCTCCACTTAAAATCTTCAAAAAAAAGGGAAGGAAATTCAGCCCTTCACTCCCCCACACTTTGTCAAAACCTAAGGTAGAAACGTAAATAGTTTTATTTTCATAACAATCTTCATATGAATTGATGCAGGCAGAGCTACTAATTACTTCGAATAATTAAGTTTTTGTTTCACATCATCAGTGATCAACTCAGGATGCTGCTTTTCAACAAGAAAAATGGTTTCATCGATTAAATCAGTAAGAGCCTCTACACTGTTCTCCGGTTTACCGGATAAAATTTCAGTTAATCTTTCATATAGATTAACTGGTCTAAACTCCATAAGCGCAATACTATTCTGCATCCACTTAAATGCAGGATGGTGAACATACATTTTATTCAAGCCGAATAAAACCCCAAGAAGCTTCTTCTCCACATCGCATATTACACTATATAACATAAGCCAGTCCTGCCGATTCAATAATGCTTTTCGATTATGCCACCGGTTACCAAATTCCAAATTTTCAAGAATCATTTCTTTAGTTAGCTTTTCCGGATACGTATTGAGGATATTCTTCAATTGAGTGATTTTCTCTTGCCCAAATAACGATTGACCATAATAAACCGATGCTGCAATACATTGTTTATCGTAATCGGTCTCACTACGGATTACTACATCTTCAATCATCTTTTCGACGGATGAAGTTAGAAAACTGCTGATTTCGAATTTCACCCCATCTCTTGTCACATATGCTTCTGACCATTCTTCATCTTCGTAAGGATGATAGGAAAGAATTTCACCGTTTACTTTTTTTATTGGGGAAAGCCGGTCTTCGTCGGCTGGAGAATCATTCCAGAAAATATGCAATTCTATATCCGAATGTTCATCTTGCCAGCCCCGTGATACAGAGCCAGCGAGAAGGATGGATTCCACCTTTGGGTTCTGTAGATAAACTTTTGCCATTTCAATTGATTGTTGTTTTAAATTGGTCATCATGACTTTCCTCACTTCAGAGTATTGTTACATTCATTTCATATCGCTTGGTCTTGTTGATTCCCCGTTATACGTGTATTTCCAGGTAACAATCGTGGTACTGTCCCTCACTCCTTTTAATTTGATTCCGTCCATAAGCTTGGACACTCCTTCTTCTAAGGAAGTATCATAAAATTCATCAAAAATACAATCAGGCTGTTCATATTCTGTATTCGGACATTCCGTCAGTCCATCAGTAGTCAGGAATATATGATTCTCACCTGGTCTCAGCTCTTTCACTCCGGTACTGTAGCCTGGAACCCGTTTGTTAAAAGTACTGTTATTGCCAACCCATTCAAAGAAACTTCGATGATTCTGCTGATATTCACCCAGTGCTGATAGTTCTGGATGGAATATATGAAGAATACAATCACCAATGGAAAACCACCAAATAAAATTCTCTATTCTCAGAACGAATAAACAAGCAGTCTCACCTTGCACCCTGCTTGATTGCATTCTGAAGTCATCGCCCAGGAACATTTCCAATAAGAAGTTCTGTAAATCTATGAAGGATTCAGGAAGCTGCTTATTAATCATCTCACGGATAATCTCTTGATTGCTTTCAATAGTTTTGACTACGAGTTCAACACTTTCTGCTGAATCATGACCATCGAGAATGGCAGCAAACTCCCATTCCCCTTGAGAACTCCATACAAGGCAGCCATCCTCATTTTTATACTGGCCTGCAGATGAATTTCCGCCAAACTGCCCAATTACAATTTCATTCAGGGATTTTATAAAAATATGATCAACATAGTTTTTATAACTGCCAACCCAGCTATATTTCTCCATATATATTCTCCTTACTTGTCCTCAGCATTTAGAAGTTTAGACATATAATATTCATCATGGAAATCACCGTTAATATTCAAAGAATTCCTCTTTATGCCTTCTACTTCAAAGCCGCTCTTTTTATAGAGAGCGATTCCAGGCGTGTTCCCGGTAACGGCAGTCAGCTCTAACCTTGAAATACCGTGTTCTCCTGCCCATTCCTCGACAGCCTCAAATAGTGATGTCCCCGCTCCCTGGCCTCTGAACTTCTTTAATATGCCGACTGCGAGATATGCAGAATGCCTGGTCCTTTTCGCAGAGCCTCCAAGCGCAAAAAGGTATCCTATCATGATCCCGTCTTTCTCTGCAGTTAATATTACTGCATTTTCCTGCGATTCCAATCTTTCAATCATCTTTATTTGTTTCTCCAGGGTCATTTGACGTTCACCCGGTTCCATCAGCATGAATTCGGACTGATCCTCTACAGTTTTGATTAAATGCATTAATTTTTCTGCTTCTTCTATTTTGACCGCTCTAATGTTCATAGGTACACTCCATCTATTTTCTGCCGTATCGGTTATTTCTTGCGCATCAGCTCTTTATAAGCCGGGCTCAGTTCACTCCAGACATCAAACGTGTTACCATCCGGGTCTGAAAATATAAAATTTCTGCCTGCATGACCCCTGTTCTCTATTTCCCCAACAATCATCCCCTTTTGACTAAATTCAGCATGAAGCGAATTCAGTGCTTCCATGCCTCCTACTTCAAAGGTTATAGAAAATCTCATACGTCCATTATGGTCCTTAAAGTTGGCCGTTTCCCCTTCCCCCGCTTTAACAAGGAACAAGCTGTGATTTGCCAAATCAAGAATCGCTTTCTCTTCGTCTTTATAGTTCAAGACAGCGTCCAGGTTCATTGAATACCAGGAAGCAGCTCTATCCACGTCACTTACGGGAATATAGGTTGTCCCCACTCTCAATAAGGTGTGTTCCATTACATTAACCCCTCTCAACGAATTTGTATTTATTGAATTCTCCATTATCAGAAGAATACCTTAAGATATTCCGGTCTTCAGGTACGCCCTTAAAATAAGCTCCAATTCCTCCTGTTGTACACTTGTGGCCGGATATAAGAATATTCACCTCTTGATCAGGATGCTTTCCCTGAATCTCCGCCATAAAACTGAAAATTCTCTTTACAAACTCCTGGATATCCTCCATTCCGCTATATACATTTCTGTCAGGAAGGATTCCATCTAATTTGACATCTTGCTTTCTTAACCCGTCTGCTTCGCCTAAATCAAATACATCCAGTCGCTGCTCGATAATCGGCTTCATACCTGTTGAAATCTCAGCGGTCTGGATAGCTCTTTCCTGCGGTGAAGAAAAAATATAGTCGAATGTAGTATTTCTGAAGACTTCTTTCAATGCTTCTACCTGCTTAATTCCATCTTCATTTAATGATTTTCCATTCCTCCCCTGCAGGCGTCCTTCTTTGTTTAAATCTGTCTGTCCATGCCTGACAACATAAAGCAAGGTCATTCCTCCTCCATCATACGAAATGAATAGATTGAATAATTTCCATATTAGTATAAAATAGTTTATATGGAAAATAAAGGTGAATACAGAGACGAAGTGATGATAGGAGAGCAAAAAAATGATCAATTTATTTTCATATAATTGGCAGGTCCGGGAAGAGTGGTTCGAATGGTGTAAGGCATTGCCTGAAGAAGAATTAATTAAGCCGCGAATCGGAGGTATGGGCTGTATTCTTCATAACCTGCTGCATGTGATTAATTGCGAAAGGATATGGATCAGCCAACTATCCGGTTCACCGTCTGCGCCCAAAGAATATCATGATTCTCAAACTCTGGAAGAAATGATTGATTACTCTTATAGAACTAAAATAAGCACCACAAATTTACTGAAGATAGAAAATGCTGCTCTAAATGAAAAGACATTGTCTATTAAGACGCGGAAAGGCAATACTTATGACTTTCCTTTTAAAAAAGTTCTTCTTCATATTGTTACACATGAAGTCCATCATATTGGACAACTTTCTGTATGGGCAAGGGAAATCGGAAAAGAGCCTGTCTCCTCTGATTTGATTTTTCGTAAATGGGAGTAAGGATTTAATATTTCACAAAACCGGTCATTCTTTTTGCATTATATAATGGCACATTCGTTACTCTGATTTAGAGGGATGAATCAAAATCAAACTCATACTCACTCTTCAATACACTAAAAACAGCAGAATCCCGCCAACCGCTTTTAATCAAGAGGTTTTCACGAAGAACCCCTTCCTTTTTCATGCCTATTTTCTCTAATACTTTGTAAGAAGCTTTATTATTGGGGTCACAGGTAGCTTGAATACGGTGTAAATTAAAGTGATTAAATCCTATCCTGATCATCTGTTCAGCTGCCTCCGTGGCCATGCCTTTACCCCAGTAATCTGGATGAATGATGTATCCAATCTCACCATTCCGATGGTGAAAATCGTGTATATTCAGTTCTGCGGCTCCTGACAAGCGGCCATCTATCTTATTTACAAGAGCAAGCATGTACCTGGTACGCGGATGTTTTTTATTGTCAGTCAGTACTTCCTTAATGAAGGCCATCGTATCCTCGACAGTATTCGGTCCCCAGGGCTGATACCTGCAAACGTCTTCTTGAGATGCGTATTCATGTACCCCTTTCCAGTCACTTTCCTTCATTTCACGAAATATCAGGCGCTTTGTTGCCAGTAAATGATCAGGAATTGTCATCATTCATTCCTCCTTTACTATTGAATTCACTAAATTGCCGAACTGCTTGATATCTCTTAGATAATCGTATCCGGGCGGGTTTCCGCGTTTATTATACATACGTACAGCAACCACGTCGTATTTAGGGATGACCAGACATGTACAACCTGATGCACCAAGTATTTGATAAGAACCTGAAGGCAATTCCTCCCCCAGCTCACTTTTTTCAAATGTATTTTCATTGCGGAACCAAAAAAAGCCATTCTGGGGAACATCTCTTAGTAGCGATGGGGTTTGAATCGAAGTCGTCATATTAAAAATCGCTTCGGGAAGAACTTGTTGGTTTCCGATTCGTCCTTTTTTTAAATGAAAATATCCCCAATGAGCGAGCTCTTTGGAACTGACAAACAAATTTCTTTCAAACCCGGATTGATCTTCGAGCCGGATATTGGGTTGATTTTGCTCATTCACATCGGCGGTGAGGTGCGGCCCGGGTTGCGATTCCCATCCGGTTTCTTTCATCTTGAGGGGAGTAAACACGTATTCCTTGAGTATTTCACTCACCGTGGAACCCGATACTTTCAATATGATTTTATATAACAGAGCAAGACCGGCACCATTGTAGTCCCAAACCATCCCTGGTGGAGCTGATTTACGAACCTCCATGAGATCGTCATTCAGGCCATGTGTATGGGTGACAAGATGACGTAGCGTTATCCCCTCCCAAAGTTCATTCTCACCAAGATAAGAAGATACCGGTATATCTATATCCTCAATTTTACCTTCATGAATCAAAATGGCCGTGGCAAGGCCTATGTAACTTTTTCTTACAGAAAAGACATTGAAACGGGTATATTCATCTATTAATCTATTTGAATATGGATCCCTTCCTTCATACCATTCCCCGATCACTTCACCTCCCCGGATCATGTACACGGAGCTTGCGGAAGCTGAAATCTGATCTTTTACCCCTTTGACATAACTGTAGAGGATCTGCATTTCTTTACGTTCACTAATTGTCAGTTGCTGCTGTACTTTATTCATACTTTCTTATCACCAGATGAATTATTTTTCTTTCCCCGATTGGCTGCTGCAATCCCTGCTATGATAGGGATGCAAATAAGGACCCAAGTCCAGTAACTCATGCTATCCTCTCCTATGTATATACATTGTTTTGCATGTTCCAACTAAATTTTACCATACAAATTCACGAAATTCTTCAGTTTACTGCATTAATTCAAGGTGTTTATTCACAATAGGTTTCGAGATCCATTCCATATTAACTTAAATTTTCAAAAATATTAAAATATTTTAACTTCAAAGTGTAATAACTTGAAAAAACATGCTTATAATGATTATAATAATCTTAATCATTAATCAAGGAGTGGATGGATTGAATGGACACCCACAGGAGTAAAAAAATTTCTAAACTTTACAGAAAGATGATTACTTCTGAAAAGACGAAGGCCTTTCTGATCTATAAAGGCCTCGATGAGAAAACAAAAGAGGAATTGCATACGTTCATGAAAGATATGAATTCACCTCATTATGAAATGCTCATAGATAAAACCATCTGATACTATACTTTTACAACCATATAAATTATTCAGGAATGCAAAAAAGACTTGAATCATTCAAGTCTTTTTTGCCGTCATTTTATTCTTCTTACATCTAAATAATGAATATGATGACCATCGCCTTCATGTACCGAAAACAAAAAGCCGTTATCTGTTTTGATCTCCTTATTCTGTTGAGTCATACATTCCTCAAGATACCATCCGCCTATCGTATCGATGCTGTCATGATCGATATCCGTGTCAAGCAATTCATTCACTTCGTGAAGAAGCAGCTTTGCGTCTATGATGTAATGGTTTTCATCTACTTTCTGAATTTCAGGGATTTCATCTTCGTCAAATTCATCCCTTATCTCACCTACAATTTCTTCAATGATATCCTCAACCGTCACCAAGCCTGAAGTACCGCCATATTCATCCAGGAGAAGAGCGATATGAACTCGTTCTTTTTGCATTTTGACCAACAGGTCGTGAATGGGTATAGTCTCAATCACTCTTATGATAGGATTGGTGAATGCTTCAAGACTTTCTTCTTCAAAATTATTCATCATATTTGCAGTTAAAAATTCCTTCACATTGATAAAACCGTGTACATGATCTTTGTCCCCATCCTCTACTACGGGGTAACGGGTGTAATGCTCGGAAGCTATAATGCGCTTGACGTCTTCAAATGCCGCAGCTTTAGAGATGGTTACCATCTCGGTCCTCGGTACCATAATTTCACGGGCAATGCGTTCATCAAATTCAAAAATATTATTTACATATTTAAGTTCTGATTTATTGATTTCTCCACTTTCGTAGCTTTCTGACAGCAAAATCCGAAGTTCCTCTTCAGAATGTGCCAATTCATGTTCAGAAGCCTGTTCTATGCCAAATATACTTACAACCATTCTTGCTGAACCATTCAACAGCCAGATAAATGGAAACATGATTTTATAGAAAAGGATGATCGGACCTGAAAAAATGAGAGTAATCGCTTCTGCTTTTTGAATGGCTACAGTCTTCGGTGCAAGTTCTCCTATAACTACATGCAAAAATGTTACCAGTGAAAACGCTATCCCGAATGATAAGATTTCAGTCAGTGACTCGTTTAACTGAAAATATTCAAAGACAGGATGCAGCAATGCCTCAAATGTGGGTTCACCAAGCCAGCCAAGTCCCAAAGCGGTGACGGTTATCCCCAGTTGACATGCAGAGAGGTACTCATCAAGATGCGAGATTACCTTCTTGGCGGAAATTGCCCCTTTCTTTCCTTCGGTTATAAGCTGGTCAATTTTCGATGTCCTTACTTTCACTATGGCAAATTCTGTCGCAACAAAGAATGCTGTCAGTGCAATTAGTAATATAAGCAGAAATAGATTCAGTGCCATTATAAAAAGTCCGCCTCCATGTATAAGAATATTACCGGCCTTCCGCACTTATTCATTCCACTAAACATGTGCTTTAATACCATTCCTTGTAACCGGGCTTGCAATTAAATGGAATTAATTAGCCAAGGTGGCATGTGTATGAATTATGGCCCTTGGCCACATACTTTGTTTGTAAATTAAATTTATCAGAGGTGGCAGCATGGACGTCAATTCTAAGGAAACGAACAAAGTAAGTAATTGGTGTGTTGTCAGTATGGCTTCCATCCCATTAGTCATGACACTGGGCAATTCAATGTTAATTCCTGTACTGCCCATATTTGAAAAGAAAGTGGGTATTTCTTCCTTTCAAACAAGTATGATCATTACTTCTTATTCAATCTCATCCATCTTCCTCATACCAGTGGCCGGATATTTATCAGACCGCTACGGAAGAAAAATAGTGATTTTACCAAGTTTGATTTTTGCACTAATAGGAGGTCTTATTTCTGGATTTGCGTCCTGGAAGCTAAATGAACCCTTTACCTGGATCATCATCGGTCGTATCCTTCAGGGAATCGGCGCTGCAGGTGCTGCACCTATCATCCTTCCTCTAGTCGGGGATCTTTATAAAGATGATGACGAAAAAACGAGTTCATGCCTGGGAATCATTGAAACGTCGAATACTTTCGGGAAAGTGCTCAGTCCCATACTGGGGGCCGCTTTTGCCGCATTCCTATGGTATCTCCCATTTTTTTCGATTTCCCTATTTAGTCTGATTTCAATCTTACTCGTTCTTTTTTTCATTAAAATACCCAAGAAAAAAGAAGAACCTCCGGCATTAAAAGAATTTATAAAAAATACAAAAAAAATCTTCAAAAATGACGGCAAATGGATATTCACCATTTTTGCAACTGGGATCTTCGTCATGTATGTCCTTTTTGCCGTTTTGTTTTACCTGTCTGACATACTTGAAAAGACACATAGTCTGTATGGGGTGAAAAAGGGTTTTGTCCTTGCCATTCCGCTCTTCGCCTTATGTATTTCATCTTTTATTACTGGGCGGAAAATCAAAGGGGATCTACAAATAATGAAAAAAATCATGATGGTGAGCCTGACTGCCATAGCTATAAGTGTGTCCTTTGTTGGTTTTGCAGAAAACCGCCTGATCTTTCTACTTGGGGTCACAAGTTTCCTTGGCCTTGCAATAGGATCACTTCTTCCTGTACTTGATGCAATCATCACGGAGAATATTGAAAAAGAAGAACGCGGCACCATTTCTTCTTTCTATAGTTCTTCACGCTTTATCGGTGTAGCTGCCGGCCCTCCTCTGATGTCGATTTTCATGAAGGGTTTTCTTAATGGAAGTTTCATCGGCGCAGGTATCATATCACTTGCCGTTGCTGTATTGGTTTATTTTTTCATCAAGACAGAAGAAAAACCCCGTTTAAAGGAAGCGACCGTTTAACAGTTTGAAAGGGGAATACTGATGGCAGAGCGTTCTGGAGAAAGCAATAATGCAGATAATTCGATGTCTTCAGCTACAGGCAGGATGAGCTGGTGGCATCTTACTCTGGTCGGTGCAGGCTGTACAATAGGGACAGGGTATTTTCTCGGTTCTTCGATTGGAATAAGATATGCCGGACGCTCTTTTGTTTTCTCTTTCATCGCTGCAGCTGCCTGCACGTATATTGTTTATTATCATCTGGCTGCGATGACGGCAGAAGATCCTCAGGAAGGGGCATTTTGCTATTATGCCTCAAAAGCATTTGGTAAATGGGCAGGATACTGCTGCGGATGGGTGTATTGGTGGTCAAATATACTTATCATGGGCAGTCAGCTTACAGCTCTGGCTCTTCTCTCGCAATTTTGGTTCCCATCGGCTCCTCTTTGGTTGTTTGCAGGCGGTTACGGTGCATTTTCTCTGTTGATTGTTCTGTTGGGAACCAATAGTTTTGATAAAGCGGAAAATTTATTTGCGGTGATTAAAACTGCGGCCATCTTTATGTTCATTGTTCTGGCAGCGCTTGCTCTCTTTGGTGTTATCAAAGGAAAAGGGAATATTCATGATTTTACATTTCATAAATCAGTCATACTTCCAGGTGGATTAAAGGGTTTATGGGCCTCATTGATTTATGCTTTATATGCTTATGGAGGAATTGAAGTCATAGGGTTGATGGCTCTTCAGTTGAAGAAAAGGAATGATATCAAAAAAGCCGGGAATATCATGTTGATCATTTTGACATTTATGTATGTTTCATCTTTGGCTTTTGCCCTTTCACTTATCACTTCGGATGCATTCAATGAGAAAGAAAGCCCTTTTGTAACCGCATTGAGTCCGTATGATCTACCATTTTTCCCGCATATTTTTAACGGAGCAATCATTATTGCCGGATTCTCCGCTCTAACAGCAGCTCTATTCGCTGTGACGAATTTGTTAGTATCACTTGCCAAGGACGGGGATGCGCCTCGTATTTTCAAAAAGAAAGTTAAGAATTTCAATAACCTCCCCCTCCCTTCTTTATTACTGGCGGCTGCAGGATTAGCGGCTTCTGTGGTCACTGCGCTGCTATTACCTGGAAAGGTATATGAATATCTTACAACGGCTGCTGGAATACTGCTTCTTTATAATTGGGCATTCATCATACTATCAGCTTTCAGGATATTACATCAAAAGATTCTTGGGAAATCCACCGGAATTCTTGGCTTATGCATACTATTTATTGCGGTTACCGGAACAATAATGGAAAAGAGTATTAGAACGGGATTTTACTTATCACTGGCTGTGGTTTTTTTAATCGCAATTGCTGCCTTCATTAAGAATAAGAGGTGGAAAAGGGAAGAGTGAGTTTGATAACCCATTGATGAATGGAATGATTCATTAAGAGTATGATAATGAATAAGAAGGAATGAATGCCATAAAGGAGGGTTTCCATGAAAGAAATACAATTGAATTGTTTTAATGAATTTTCTCCACTAAAAGAAGTGATTCTGTGCGAGCCGGCATACATGAAAATAAAAGATGTCATTAATGAAACTCAAAGACGTTATCATAAGGAGAACATCGACGTTAAAAAAGCTGTCTTACAGCACAATAAGTTTCTTGATATCTTAAGAAAAAACGAAATTAAGACCCACCTCCTCTCTCCCAAAGCCACATTCCCCGAACAAGTCTTCACAAGGGATATTGGTTTCACGGTAGGCAGGACATTATTTGTTTCAGATATGAAAATGCCCGTCAGGCAAGGGGAAGAACTTGAATTAAAAAATTGGCTGTCAGCCCGGGGAATGACATACATAGATTTAGTTGAAGATGAAACGGAGGGCGGTGATGTCCTGGTACACGGCAATACCGTATTTATCGGTCTAAGTGAAAGGACTACTTCAGAAGGAGTTAAAAGGATTCAGTCTTATCTTCCTCACTGCGATGTCATACCGCTGCCGATACATGAAGATATTTTACATCTTGATTGTATTTTCAATATTGTTTCAAACAACGAGGCACTAATTTACAGGGAAGGTCTTCGGAAAGAGGACATCACTCTCCTATCTTCTCACTTTGATTTGATTGAGGTCAGCCGTGAAGAACAATTCACCATGGGGGTCAACGTACTGGCGATCGGGAATAAGAAAGTCATCAGCCTTCCCATTAACAAAGGAGTCAATCATAATCTTCGTGACCGCGGTTTTGAGGTCATCGAAGTGGATTTCGATGAAATCATTAAATCAGGCGGATCTTTCAGATGCTGTACCCTTCCACTCCTTCGCGGATAGAAACTGCAGATAAAGCGAAGTCTTTTCTTAAAAATTGACCAAGGATGAATAATTTTGCAGAATAAAGAGGTTGGGACAAAACTAAAAAGGTGCCATTTAATGACGAACCATATAAAATAAATAGGTTCTTTATACCTAATGATTTCCGTGCAAGACTTCGCATTCCGCGGGTAGCCCGTGAGCCTCCTGATATGAACGAAACTTTCAAGAAACAGATTTTGGTTATGTTTTTAGGCAACCCTAATTAGAGAAGCTCTTTTTGACTTCTCAACTTATTTGATTCCATTCATCACCGCTATTGATTTCCGTGCAAAACTCCGCTTTCCGCGGGCGGTTGGTGAGCCTCCTCGGCTTCGCCTGCGGGTTAGAAAAGCGGAAGGGCTTTGGTCAGAGGCGGGTGGCATAAGACGAATCGACCACGAAGGCGTTCTTTGCCTTCTTGGGCGAGTTGACTTATGTCATGTGCCTCTAAGCCCTGGAGCTGGACAAGTCTCACCTAACACGCTTTTCCCGCAGGAGTCTACGTTTTGCACTCCAATCAACCGCTAGAAACAATTAAATATAAATGTTCATTAAACAAATTAAAAACCCGAACTAATTTGCCTACTATAAGGCAAATTAGTTCGGGTTTTGCTATAACTAAAACACTTTTGTCCCAGTCTCCCTAATTATTCCTTGTCCCTGTTTTTCAGATGAAATTCATCGGTGAGCTTTGTCGGAAACTCGGGATGAATCTGTTCTGATGCCTCTGTTTGATAACGAAAATTTGCCGGAGCTCTCCTTGCTTTTCTGCGGTTCGGCAAAACGTTATGAATGATATAGTGATGGAAAAACAGTTCAAATACCATAATTGCCAGGGCGGCCAGAATCGACCTTGTTAAATATGGACCTCCGTCACTCATGCCTCCGCTCATAAAGTAAATGAGGATGAAAGCAAGCCCCAGATCGGCTAGAGACGCTACAGTGTTGCTTGTTCTTGGAAGCAGAAAAAGATCCCCAAGCAAGTAGGCGGCCGCACCCAGTACTAGAGACATCAAGAATACGTCTCCGAAGGTGATACCTTGAACACCTCCAAGGACTAAATATAAAAGGACAAACGTTGCCATGAATTTCAGGGCAAATGCTTTTACATGTTTCATGCGTAATCCCTCCTGTCCTTAGGTTTCTCTATTTAGGAGGGATTATGCTTAGTGATTCAGGGTGTTTTCAACTTATCGATAAGGATTTTCTTTCTGCCTAATGTAAAATCCAGCTTAAACTTTACATGGTTCCGGTCCTTTGTCCACTTATCCTGCGATTTCCTGGAAAATGGCTTCCGCAGTTTGTTTTCCATTCTTAATGCAGGCACCGATCCCCACTCCAAAGTAAGAGGCTCCCGCCAGCAACACATTGGGGTAGTTCACCCGTATTGTTTGCTGCAGTGCCTCCACTGCATGGCTGTGCTGTAAATGATAGTTCGGCATAAGCCCCTGCCAATTCGTAACCTCTGCAGAGACTGGACTTGCCTGGATTCCCAGGCTCTTCGAAATATCTTCCATGGCGGTCTTTATAAGACTCTCTTCAGATAGTTCTTTTAAAACTTGATAATGAGGATTTGAACTTTTGTAAAATAATCTTACCAGCAGTTCGTGATCGTCCGTTGTATGTTCCCACTTTCGGCTCGTCCAAGTACAGGCATCGCACAGGACGTCGCTTCCATGAGATGTGATGAACCCTGTCCCATCGGCAGGAAGGAGATCGTCCTTTACATTGAATCCAACATAAATGCTGGTAAGGGAAGAATTCTTTAATTGATTGAAATGAACATCCAATTGGGGATTGCTTATTATTCTTTGTGTAACATCATGTGAGGTTGAAAACACCACATAATCTGATATTATTTTTTTCCCGTCTGCCAAAGTCAGCTCATACTGATCTTCAAAATGTTTCAGGTCAATAAGCTCAACTCCCTTCAGGATGTCAGCTTCCATAATTACATCTTCCATCCGATCTATCAGGGCAGATAAACCATTTTTAAACGAGATGAATTTTCCCTTTGATGCACTTTTGAACTTATGCCTATTTTCTCCAAGACCTTTTATAATACTTCCGTACTGATTTTTATATTCAAGAAGATAGGGAAGTGTGGTGGCCATCGTCAAGGAATACAGATTCCCCGAATAAACACCCGACAGAACAGGGGCGATTTGATTCTCCACAAGCTCACTGCCGAAAAAAGCTTCCAGAAATTCACCTATCGAGCTGTCTTCGGTGAATGTTGTATTGGGAATTTCCAAGTCTTTCAGTGCTGTTCGCTTTCCCTCCTCTGATATAAGGGTACTCTCCATCAGTGACTCCACACTCATGGGAATGCCGAAAATCGTATCCTCTGGTATTTTGTGAAGTCTTCCATATGTATAAATATAAGAAGTCCCTGTCTTGTTATAAACAAGCTCTTCTTGAAGTTCCAATTCCTCAACGAAAGGAAGGACCCCTTCATTCCTTGCTACAATTGAATCAGCCCCGGTTTCCATGATGAATGGATGATCCTTCACTGTCTTTATTTTACCGCCAAGCTCCTTATCACGCTCGATCAATGTCAACTCTATTGGCATATTCCGTTCTCTTATTAATTTATCTAAATGGTATAATGCTGTCAGCCCGGTAACTCCTCCGCCGACTATAACAACCTTTTTCATATTCCTTCACTCCATCTGCAGCTTAATACCTTTAGCCTACCATTTTTTATTGTGAAATCATAAACAAACAGGTAAATTATTGTGACTTTTTAATGAAGGTTTTATGTACTGATGGATTGAAGCAGTAATAATTTAGCCCATCCTGCCATACGGGAAGATGCAGAAGGATGGGCATTTGATGCTATGGAAGATATTATGCGATTTTCCTGCATTCATCCGCGCATTTGAAGCAGGCATCCGCGCATTTTTGACAGTGGTCGTGATCATGCTTTTTACATTCGTTTCCGCAAGCTTCGCAAATACTTGCGCAAACAGAAGCAAGTTCAGATGCAAATGGGGTCCCTCTTACAAGGGCTTGTTCCAAAAATCCGCACATGTCTGAACATTCCCGGTCCACACGGATACAATCAGCCATCATTTTAACATCATCTTCACCCAGGCATGCGTCGTAACAATGGTTACACGCTTCCATACATTCATGTAATGTTTGTACTAACGTTTGATACTTTTCATGTGACATTTTCCAATTCCTCCTTTAAGATTTTGGGTTCATTCTTCTTTATCCGGGTTTTGCCCCAACTAAACAAATTTTCCAGATTTCAATAGAATTACTTGCATGTTGACCCGGATAAAATATGGTTTCCCTGACTTATTGCAGAAATTATGCAAATACCTTCAAAACAAAAAAAGAAGGGACAAATTAATTTCATTTGGCACTTCTTTTAATATGTGATTTTAAGTTTTGCTATCAGAACAGAACACTTTATCCTTATACGTCAGCTTTTGGTCATATTATCCGTTTACTTCAACCACATCCTGCTTATAATATTCCGCAAAAATTTCAGCAAATGCTTCCGTTGAATTGTAAAGTTCAATTAAGTTGTTTTCCACTCCGCCGAATTCGAGCAGCATGGCTCTTTCTGTGAGATCTTGATTGTAAACTCCATTCCCCTCAGCTTTTGTTTTAACAAACACGCCCCGGCTGATCCCCGGATATTTCTCTTCAAGGGCGCTATTCAATTCTTTAGCGATTGCCAGGTTTTTTTCGAAATTTTTATTTTCTTTTCCGACTATAAAAAACAATCGTGCATACTGTTTTCCGTTGATTGTCTTGGTCGTAATGTCACGGGGCTGTGAATCCCGGTGGATATCAATCAGATAATTGAGGTCTCCGTTACCGGCCAGGGCTTCCTGGACCTGCTCTCTGGATAATTTATACGATTCATAATATGTCCAATTTTTATTTTTTAATGCCTGTGTGGCATCTGTTTTATCCTGTACAGCCCCAATCCCTCTTTTTGCAAGCTCTTGCTGCAGCTTCGAGCCGATGGCTAACACATTTACTTTTTCATTTGTACTTGCGGGATCCTTTGATTGGTTGTTTTTTATCAAGGGACTGAAGGCTTCCCAACTGTGCGAATGATAAATAAAGACAGATTTTTTATCGACTTCTTTGATATCGCCGCCGTTTTCACCGTTTGCCCGGTCGATCTGGTGCTGATCGATTTCCTGATTCTTTAATTGATCATCGGTAGGTGCAGGTGATTCTACAGGAAGATTTGTAATATCCGTCCCTTTCCCCGCCACCGCAATTTGAGTGTGATAGTTTTCAATCCCGGGTATTTCTCTTCCGAATAAACTCCGGGGATCAAACAACGAGACGTTCGTCACGCTTTCCAGCCAATCAAAATCAGACTCCAATTCTTCTTCATTCATTACCCTTAACGGGGTAATTTCTTCCGAGATAAGTTTTAAGAGTGTTTCTTTAGGAACCATATCAGATACTGTTGTGTAAAACAGCGTGTCCACTTTCAATTTAATCGCCGTGGCGGATATAAGCCAGACAGAAACATACAGGAGGATGATCCCGAGAACGATCATTCTTGCCAGTGATTTAACAGTCACGAATACTAGTAAGGGTAAGGTGTCATCTTTTCTGGATTTGTACGCCATGAATGAACTCCTATGCTTATAAGATTTACTAGTTCACTATATGCGCAATCCAGGGAATATAGAATGATAAAAGGAAGATTCATGCTTTCTACAATTTCTTAAAGAGAAGGTATAGAAGAGGAATGTGCCGGCAGGTATTGAAAAATATATTCAATACTGCTAAATAGGTATCTAAATATTCTATTGTATGATATAATTAATACTTAATCAAGAATAAATTATTTTGGGTCTTCGAGACTGTGTTTAGTCAATCCCTCTATAATGTAGAAGGGAGACGTTTTATGTCATTCGATACGATTGTACGAATGCTGAAAACTCAAGTGGACTTCAAAGAGAGTGAGATCATTCATACG
Source organism: Bacillus sp. BKU_1 (assembly GCA_051294195.1). Lineage (GTDB taxonomy): Bacteria > Bacillota > Bacilli > Bacillales > Bacillaceae_B > Rossellomorea. The sequence continues at coordinate 3,083,797 of CP193985.1, forward strand.
TTCCACTCCGCAACCAAGACGCCGATACTGTCTGTTATTTACCACTTTGATTCTGAAACGTTCTTGCTGACTTATATGGAAACACAACAAGTAGAGGATTTTACAGATATAAATGAGTTGGCAGGCATCATAGAACGATATCTTAAAAAACAGCCATTAGAAGTAAGATCATAAATTTAACCGCCGCATTGCAAACAGCAATGCGGCGGTTTTCAGTTAGATTAACTTTGTAATGAACATCTTTGCTATACCAAAATACACAAGAAGGGAAAAGATATCATTTATCGTTGTAATGAGGGGGCCGGAAGCAACCGCGGGATCTATATTGAACTTGTATAGGACAAGAGGAATGATTGTGCCTGCAAGTGTACCGATTATCAGGGTGATCAACAGTGAACTGCCCACTACGATCCCAAGGATCAAGCTGCCCTGCCAAATAAACGCAATGATAGAGATCAATATGGCACAAGTAAGCCCTATGATGATGCCTACCCATAATTCACGGAATATAAGCTTCACCACTTGCTTTACATCAAGATCTTGAGCCACCAGCCCCCTTACGACTACAGCAAGCGACTGCGTGCCTGTATTTCCTGTCATCCCTGCAATCATTGGCATAAAGAATGCAAGCGCCACGGCTGACTGCAGCGTTTCTGAAAAACCGTCTATAATGCTGCCTGATACAAGCCCGATCAATAGCAGCAGAATGAGCCATGGCAGCCTTCTGTAAGCAGCAACAAGCGGCTTTGTATTGAAATCAATTGCTTTTCCGGAAGCAGAGAGTTTTTCGATGTCTTCGTTGGCTTCCTGGATGACGACATCGATGATATCATCGACGGTAATGACTCCCATCAATTTATCTTCGCCTTCAATCACGGGAATCGATACGAAATCATAGCGGCTGATTAATTTCGCCACTTCCTCCTGATCTGTAAGGACATCCACTTTAACCACCCTTGTAAACATGATATCTTCTATTTTGTCCTGCATTTCTCCAAGAAGAAGATCTTTGTATGATACAACTCCTACCAGCTTCTTCCCTTCATCTATAACGTAAAGGTAGTTCAAATACTCTGCCAGCTCGGCAAAATCTTTTAATTTATCAACCGCTTCCCTTACCGTATAATGCTTAGAAATCCATACGAAACGGTTATTCATCATGCGCCCCGCTGATTCAGCCGGATATTTCATCATGTGCTGAACCATATCCGATTCTTCTTTTTTCATCTCTGACATCAGTTCTTCAATCTGTTCTGGATCAAGGTCTGCTAAAAGGGTGGTCAAGTCATCATTTTCCATTAGATCAAGGACTTTTGTCGACTTCTCAATCCCCAATTTCTGAAGGACTTCGAGCTGATCTTCTTTTGTCAATTCCTCCATCAGCTCTTTTAGTTTGGGCAGGGTCAAATATAAAAGAAATTTATTCCTGTGCTTTGCCGGCAAATATTGATAATGCTGTGCCATATCATATGGCTGCAGCTCATCTAAGATATCCAGAAAAACCCTTCTTTTTCCATCTTTCAAGCTTTGTATGATTTCCGGCGTCAATTCGTTTTCTGAAAACGGAGCCTGCATTTTTCCACCTCGCCCTGCATGTATTGTCTTTGTTATATTACCCATAAATTCCGGTGAAGAACAAATCTGGACGATACAAAAATGACAAAAGAGCTCCTGCAGTGCAGAAACTCTTTTGCCTGACGAACAAATAAGGAGATTTTCAGGTCCTGACAGAGACAGTCTGTCACGCAGTGATGAGGTTTTCATAGTTGATATAAATAAGGAAACTATCCTGATAGTTCATAAATCTTCCACCCCAATCAACGAGGACTAACTATATTCAAGCCATTTTTTAAAAAAAGGATAATAATTACCCTATCTACCTGGAGGTTGTATTTCCAGGTGACACATGGACTTTTTTACCAAAATAAAACAGGAACCCTTCTTAATTGAAAAAAACCAACAAATGTCCAAGCACTTTTTAATAGAAATCATAGAATAGGAGTGAAGGAGGATGATAGAAATATTATGGCTACTATCATAGTAAATCCAGGAGACTCCATTCAAACTGCAATCAATGGAGCTCAAGATTTTGATACCATTTTAGTTAATCCGGGGACCTATACCCGGGCCGGGGCAGGGGCATCTGTCATTACAATCAATAAACCCCTTACAGTCCGGTCCAGTGAAGGACCCGAAGTGACCATCATTGATGGAAATAGTGCAACAGAAAATTATTATGTCGTTGATATTGCATCAGACAATGTGACGTTGGAAGGCTTTACAATCACCAATCCGCTTTACAATGATACAGCGGATGCATCGGGTATTGTTACAAGCGTTACTGGTGCTTTCCCATATTCCAACATTACAATCCGAAATAATATTGTAACTCAAATCGGATTGCCAACAAGAAACCCTGTAAGTTTTGGATCTTTCGGTATGAATGTGGGTCCTGTCAGTAACCTGACGATAGAAGGCAATGAAATTTTCAATATTGCTCATTCTGATCCTACTCAAAGGGCTAACGGTATTTTCGTTTATGGAAACTCACCAACCGAACTTGCTGAAAATGTAACAATTCAGGATAACCTGATTTACAATATTCAAACCCCAAATGAAAACAGTACGGCCATCGCCATTGGAGGAGACACTACGGATATTTTTATTTTGAATAACCGCATAGAAACCCCTGATGGTGCACAAATGCTCATGGTCCAGCAAACCGCAGCCAATGTCAAACGGGGTATCACAACAAGCTCAGAGGTTTTAGGAAGAGTAGAGATATCGGGCAATACCATAAGAGGTGCCACTGAATACGGAATGCGGCTGGCAAGTCCTGCAGCTCAAGTCGTTACACGGAACACACTTATTGATAATGCTATCGGCATCTATATTGCAGCTACAGCTGTAGTACCTCCCGAAATTCATTACAACACTTTTACAGCGAATGGGACAGCATTAGTTAACGATTCTGATGTAACAGTAGATGCTCAATACAATTTTTGGGGATCTGCTGCAGGTCCGACTCCAGGGGTGGACATTATCGGTCCTGCGAATTATACTCCTTACCTGCAAGTACCGCCAGGACAAGCTTTCGTTACAACAGGGCCAATTGCGAACCGTCCTGCAGCGGCTCGGCCGACAAGGCAACTGTATGTCGTGATTGAGAACACTAACGATACGACCGCAACAATTCAAATTCAAGGATACTACCTTACCAATACCCAGAATTTATATGCTTTGGAACAGTTAAATCTGGCTCCTGAATTTTCCCCGGGTTCAAAAGTGTCAAGAACGTATTTTGCTAACTTTGATGAATTTGAATTCAGATTCATTCCATCAAATGACAGAGTCCTTATCTCTGTCTGGGGCTTGGATGCCAATGGACAGCTGGTTGGTCCTCATAGACTGGTAAACAGTGAATTATCCAGAATTGAAGGAGACGTTTGATCCCAATATAATGAGATTTAACAAGAGACCGCTTCTTTGAGGCGGCCTCTCTTTTTTGTAGCCTGCATTTTTCCCGCCTCACTCTGCATGTAATGTCTTTATTGATCACCCATAATACTTGGTGAACAACAAATCTGGACAGCACAAAATGGCAAAAAAGCTCCTGACAGCGCAGGAACTCTTTTGCCTAACGAACAAATAAGGAGGTACTCATGTCTATACGGCGGAAGTATATAGACGAGAAAACTTTTTCATGGGTAAAAATAAATGAGGCTTTCATTTCACGGTGACTAAAGGATTTTATGAAAGCCGCTTTTCTGAAGAGCCGCATTCATTTTTACCGATTTGTTTGTTTCTCTACTTCACTATATGTACAACCCTTTCCTGGTGTGCAGACAAGCATATTCTTTTTTAAAAATAGTCATTTCCCCATGGATATCCCCAAAAATCCAGGGTCCTGTAGAAGAATCTTCCTCATCAACTTAGAATGAACTTCTTAATTTAGTAAAGAATAAAATTGATTACAAATTAGGAGGAGATAAAAGTGAAAAAGTACCTCATTGTTTTAACTGCTATTCTTTTATGTTTAACGCTGTCCCCCAACCTTCCAAAAACTCAGGCTGTCAATAAAGAGTGTGTGAGTCCCGGTGCTCAAAAGCTGAAAGAGGACATGCGTCTCCTTTGGAACGACCACGTCATTTGGACCCATAACTATATCGTCAGTGCCGTGGACGGTTTGGAAGATCAAGATAAAGTACTTGAGAGACTCCTTCAAAACCAAAAGGACATCGGAAATGCCATCAAACCGCTCTATGGGGAGAAAGCCGGCAATCAGCTTGCTGATTTATTGACGGAACATATTGTGATTGCCGGAAAAATCGTAGAAGCTGCAAAAGCAGGAAACCAAAAAGAAGTTGAAAGACTAAATAAAGAATGGTATCGAAATGCAGATGACATCACAGCACTCTTGACATCTGTAAACCCAGAGTGGTCTCATAAAGAGTTAAAGGAACTTCTTTATATGCACCTTGGTTTCGTCACAAAAGAAGCAGTAGCCCGTATTCAGAAAGATTGGGTGCAAAATATCGATTTTTTTGATAAAGGCAGGGCGCATATTTTTCACTTGGCTGATGCATTATCTGAAGGGATCATTAAACAGTTTCCGGATAAATTTTGAATAAATAATAAAACGCTGAACAAGTCATTCAGCGTTTTTATCGTTTCAGTTGGGTCATCTTTATCAATATCGATCATCCTGATTCCGTTATCCCCATGAGAAATCCCTCTGAATCTATTCTCATTTTCAGCAGGCACATTCCTATACTTCCTTATACAATTTATCTGCCCTTCTGACACTGAACGATAAAAGAACGAATGATACTACAATGGCGGGCACCCAAAATTGGTTGTCATTCAAAGAGAAAATAATCGATGCAATACTTAACAGGAAAGCTGTAATAAACCCTGTAATGGTCCTAATGTCTGTTAACACTTTTTTATTCATCCAGCTACCTCCAATAAAACAACAGGTTTTATAACCTAATATTAACACAAATTACCATTAACAGACACTTTAATCCTCATTTTTTCAATGAGATTCAATCAAGGAACCATCACTTCAATATGATTTGGAATCACTTTCAATTCGATGGGGAGCTTCTGTCCTTCCTCTCCATCCACATTCGTAACCAGTTCATCATGAGAAGATAATTTGACAGTCTTCGCCTGGAAGTATGTTACATCTTTATTCTCCTTCAACTTTCCAGTCAGGATGGAAGACATGACTGCTGGCAGCTTCAGAACATTAATGTCATCTATTATATAGCAATGCAGCATACCGTCATCCACCTCGGCATCAGGAGCGATCTTTTCAAATCCTCCAATCGAGTTGGTCAATGCTGCGAGGAATAATAATGAATCCCCCTCCCATTTCTTTCCGTCATAATCTATAGTCAGAGGGTAAGTGGGGTTTGACGCCAATGTTTTCATTCCTTCAAGGACATACGCAAATGGGCCCATTTTTGTCTTTTCCTCTGGAGAAACGTCATATACTGCTTCTGCAATTGCCCCTGCAGCAACAATATTCACAAAATAATCCTCATTGATCTTTCCAATGTCAACCTTTCGGATCTTGTGATGCCGGATTAGCTCAATTGCTTTCTTGGGATCTAAGGGAATATTCAACGCTCTCGCAAAATCATTGACAGTCCCCATCGGGATGACTCCAAGCTTTGGACGATGATGTTCATCTATCAGGCCATTGATCGTCTCATGTAAGGTACCGTCTCCCCCGATTGAGATGACAAGATCAAATTCATCTTTACATGCTGTTTGACAAAATTTTGTTGCATCGAGCTCTTTCTCTGTTTGACTGATATTCACATCATATCCCTGTTTACTTAATATCATTTCTATTTCTTCAACATAATTGACTGCTTCTTCCTTACCTGAAGAAGGATTAACGATCATCATTGCTTTTTTCATCTAATTTCCTCCCGGTTGTCCCATATATACGTATATATACCTCAAACTGGATCATAGAAAACCAGCAGGGGATTTTCTAGTTGAGTTGGAAAAAATGTTTATCTCCTCTATTTTAAGGATAAACCCTATACAATTCCTTTTTTATGACTAGGAGGTTCATCCTTATGAAACCAAGTGATCAACATCAGATAAATGAACATAACAAACGAGAGCGGAAGAGAACGAAATCCCGTGACCAAGACTATCATAAACTTATCTTATCCACCCTCCAGACGTGTGAGTCTCTTTCAATCAAGCCGACCATCTCCATGCTGGTTGATTTCTCCGGGCTGTCAGAGGAAAAGATATTGGAAATCATGGAGGAATACTATAAAAAAAGCTCCTCTCTGGACAGACTGAAATCCATGGATGGAAAATCTTCTTCCTGAATTCAATAAAAAGAGTGTGTACCTTTAAAGGCACACACTCTCTTCCGTTTATCCACTGATTAATCTTCCAATAATCCATTTTCCACGAGCCAATCGTGGGCAACAACAGAAACACTGTTCCCTTCGATATCTACTTTGTAATTAAGTTCACGCATGATATCACTGTTCAATTTATCAGCCAGACGGGCAGTGATTTCTTTTATTTCAGGATATTTTTCGTAGGTTTTTTCATTGATACTTACAGCAGCACGATATGGAGGGAAGAAATGCTTCCCGTCCTCTAAAGTGACAAGACCGTATTCCCTGATCGTTGCATCCGTTTCAAAAGCAACAGATACATCGACCTGATTGTTATCCAGGGCTCTCTGTGTCAGACCTATGTCCATTTGTTTGATGTTATCTGCTCCGAAATTGAAGCCATATTTCTTTTCGACCCCGGGAAGGCCATCAGGACGGTTTGCAAATTCTGCATCGGAAGCAATCGTCAGCTTTCCTGGGTTCTCCTTGATATATGATGCAAGGTCACTGATCGACTTAATCCCCAGTTCCTTCGACTTTTCCTTAGTCATTGCAAGGGCATATGTGTTATTGACCTCCGACATATTCATCCAAAGAATCCCGTTTTTGGCATCGATCGCTTTGACTTTTTGAAACGTTTCTTCCGGATCCGATATCGGCTCTTTCCCCATATATGTTATAAGAGCAGTACCAGTATATTCCCACATAAGATCCACCTGCTCATTTTCCAGGGCCTTTCTTACGACCGTACTGCCCAGGTTGTTCATCTCCTTGACTTCGAAACCCTCCTCTTTGAGCAAAAATGCCGTCATCTCAGAAAGCAGATACTGTTCCGTGAAATTCTTTCCTCCTACTGACACTTTCTTCCCTCCTACACCTGCACTTGAACAGGATGAAAGAAAAAGTGTAAAAACTACTGCAATCACCAGAGTCAGTCGTTTATTCAACATACAATCACCTCCGTTTCTTGTTACATTCAACCTTGTCTGATCCCTTCAGATACTATTGCCCGTTCGAGCCGTCTAAGAAGATAATCCACTGATATAGCCAGCAATGTGACCGGGATCGCACCTGAAATCAGATAACCGTTATCGAATAATTGAATACCTGTAAATATCCATACACCCAATCCTCCGCCTCCGACTACATAGGCAAGTGCAGCTGTTCCGATATTCAATACGACAGCTGTCCTGATCCCCGCTAAAATGGAATAAGCCGCATTTGGCAATTCGATTTTTAAAAGGATTTGAGATGGTGTCATCCCCATCCCCCTTGCTGCATCGATTAAATTTTCATCGAGGGAATCGATACCTGCTACTGTATTTCTGTATATGGGGAGAAGCGAATAAATAAAGAGCGCAAACACTGCCGTTTTAAAGCCAATACCAAGTATACTGATCGTAAGGGCAAGAACTGCGAGACTCGGAATGGTCTGACCAAAATTTACAGTATTCGAAACAGCCCACTCAGCCCTTCTGAACGATTTGCGTGTAATCAGGATCCCTATAGGCACTGCAACTGCTATAGCTAAGAGGGATGATACCAGGACCAGCTGAAAGTGTTGTTTTAACAACAGGAGAAATGTACTGGTTTCGCTGAAGATATAATTGAAGTATTGATTTTTTACCGCCCAAACCATAAAGAGGATGACCAATGCATATACAAAATAACGAACAAGCCGGCTGATCAGTTTTTTCTTATTCATGAAATCACCCTTCCACAACCGGGGAGGTTTTGCCCTTTATTTCATAATGAAGATATTTTTGGACACGATCAATCGTAATCGCCCCAAGTTTATCCCCGGCATGATCCAAAACAATGACCTGCTCCGCTTCTTGGTTTAACAGCATGGAAAGGGTATTCCTCAAATCATGATGCACGCTTATCGTTTTGGTATCCTCTATGCTTTCATCAATTTCAACAAGTCCGATAATTTCTTTTAAATCAGAAATTGTATGCAGACTTAAACTCTTTATCGCCCTGTCTTTCCCGAAAAATTCATATACAAAGTCATTTTTTGGCCGTACGAGCATTTCGGAGGGTGAATCATATTGCATGATTTCCCCTCCTCGCAGTAAAACGATTTTATCTGCCATCTTGATTGCTTCATCGATATCGTGACTGACAAAAAGAATAGTTTTCTTCACTTCTTTTTGAATCTGCAAAAACTCATCCTGTATTTTTTCCCGGATGATCGGATCGAGTGCACCAAATGGTTCGTCCATTAACATGACGGGTGGATCTGCTGCGAGTGCCCGGATTACGCCGATCCGCTGTTGTTGACCGCCCGACAATTCATGCGGATAGCGTTTTCTATATTTGTCGGGACTCAAGCCGATCATACCCATCAATGAATCAAATCGTTCTCTTTTCTGTTTTTTATCCCATCCCAGCATATCAGGGACAATCATTACATTTTGTTCGATTGTCATATTAGGAAATAATCCGTTACTTTGAATGACATATCCGACTTTTCTTCTTAACTCTATTTCATTCAGTTGCATGGAATCCTGGCCATCGATGATGATCTTGCCTTCAGAAATGGATTCAAGCCTGTTCACCATGCGAAGCAGTGTTGTCTTTCCACACCCTGAGGGGCCGAGAAGGACAACTATGTCACCTTTTTCCACGGTGAAATCAACTTTGTTGACGGCTGTCACTCCGCCTTCATACGTTTTTGTTGTTTGATTGAACGTTATCATCTTTTCACCTCTTTAGTTCGATATACTTTTCGGTGTGAAGCGTTTTTGAATCCACATAAGGATGCCATCCGCAATCATCGCAAGTATTGCAACGGCAACAGATCCACTGATAATTAAATAATTATCCCCCCGGGAGATTCCCTGGGTGATAAGGACGCCGAGCCCTCCAGCTCCTATATAAGCTGCAATCACCCCAATCCCTATATTAAGCACTACCGCTGTCCGGATACCGGCCATGATCAACGGAAAAGCATTTGGGATCTCCACACGGAACAAACGTTGGTGTGTTTTCATCCCGAGCCCCTTTGCCGCATCCCTCATTTCAGGACTGACATTCTTAATTGCTGTATATGTATTCCGGATGATTGGCAGCTGAGAATAAAGTACAAGTGCTACAAATGCGGGGACAAAGCCGATTCCCTGATTGATGATCGAAAAAATCGGAATCATGACTCCGAATAATGCAATACTTGGAATTGTGAGCATAACGGATGCAATCTGCAATACCGTCTCCGCCAAATAATCGTTCGTCGTCAAATAAATACCAAGCGGTACACCGATCAAAAGCGCAACGAAGATCGCTAACCCTACAAGAGATGCGTGTTCAATCGTCATGTCCAAAATCCTTGGTGCATTGACTTCCAGGAATTTCATCCATTTATCCACTCGAATCCCTCCTTTTAACAATTTTTTGAGCAAAAAAAAATCGATCAGGCTAATAGCCCAGTCGATTATTAATATACCCTACTAAAATCTTAACATTCTTTGGACAATGTGTCTAAAACTACGACTTTTACCGATGGATATTCATTAATTAACAATTTCCAGAATGTTCCCATCAGGGTCACATAAAAGTATACGCCGGGTGCCTGAATGTCTTGATGTCTCAAATTGTCTTGACTCCAGAAGCCGGCAAAGGGTAAAAAGCGAAGCGGGGCGGCTGTGCTTGATCGCCAATGTCAGTTCGGAAATCAACTCATGATCTCGAGGCGAGCTTCTGATTGGAGGTATGTAATCCCTCATACTCTTTAATCGCGACCTTGAACGCGATAACGCCGTCTTTACTGATTCATCTGAAATTCTGAGCATCTCTGCGATTTCTTGGGAGCGGTAACTGAAAACATCTTTTAAAGTAATAAGAACTGCCTGTCGGATCGGCAATTTCATCATCAGCTCTTCAACCAACCCTTCGCATGAAATAAAGTCTTCTTCAAACTGGTAAAGCTCTTCCCTGAAACCAGTGACGGCTTTTTTCTTTCTCAATTCATCGATAAAGAGGTTATTTGCCACTTTGTACAGAAAACTAATAGTGAACTCTCTTTCAGGATCCATCGTTTTTAACGAGTAAACCTTTGTCAACGTCTCTTGAACCAGATCTTCAGCTGCCCAGGGTGATCCTGTCTGCTTTAAACAAAAACGGTAGAGGCGGGACATGGTATTGTCAATATTATCAAAAATCAAGGTTCTCCCTCCATTTTTTTTCAGAAGATATGTAACTTTGTACTCTCTTAATACGTTAATAGAGTGATTTAAATTATGTAAGGAGTGGTCGAATGTTCAAAGTAGGAAGCGTATTTATTCCTGTAACAGATCTGAAGAAATCCAAGAAGTGGTATCAAGATTTATTAGGTGTCAAATTAATTGATGAATGGGACGGCGGCGCAGGGTTTTACTTCCCTGACTGCCCGACCCAGCTCGGTTTGGTGCAAGTAGAGAAACCACAGCCATCAGAGTTTTCAATCAATAAAAACAAGAAAAATTCTTATTATAATTTTCTCGTTGAGGATATTGACGAGGCTTATTCCCATTTTAACAGAAATGGTGTCAGAACTTCAGAAATAGATGAGTGGGATGGGATGAAATTCTTTGATTTTATTGATCCGGACGGCAATCATTTCAGTGTTGTCAACGAAGTGGAAGGTTCTCCTTTTCACAGGGAAGAAGTAAAGAAAATGCAGGAAAATGACTAATGCTTGATTAACATTTTGACGATACAAGGAGCTGAAATATGACAGTCATTAAGGAATTGAAGAGCGAGACAGACTGGCTTGAGGCATACCCTTTGATGAAGCAGCTAAGGACTCATCTGGATCGGGACCAATATCTTGAATTAGTAAAAGATTCGGCTGCTTCGGACGGATATCAACTTGCGGCTTTATACTCTAAGGGAAGAATCGTCGCTGTCACCGGATTCATGCCCATGATCACACTATATAATGGAAGATTCATTTGGGTATGCGATTTAATCACTGATGCTGATGAGCGCTCGCAAGGTCACGGGCAGGAGTTACTTTCGTATGTCGAGAAGCGGGCAAAGAATCAAGGCTATGAGCGCATCTCTCTTTCATCGGGCCTTCAGCGCTTTGATGCACATCGATTTTATGAAGAAAAAATGGATTATCAGAAAAAAAGCTTCGTTTTCTTGAAGGATTTATAAGGGGGCAGACGAAGAAAAGTTTAAAGATGGATTTACCATTATAATAAGCCTGCGCATGCCGGTCATGCAGCAGGCCCGCTTTTTTTAAGTGCCCGGAAAATGATTGTTGAAAATGCTGCGTACATGAATATTGTAAAACTACCGGCCGCAGTCGAGAAGATGAATAGTTTATATAGACTGATGAATCCCCATAACATAATGGTTGCAAGAAACAACTTTCCTTTAACAGGATTATTCCGGTATATAGATAAGAATACAGCCAAAGCCAATGTCAGGCTTATCGCATGCACGATGATCAATATTACTCCCCACATGATCAAGCCCCCTTCATCTCTTTGTGTTGATAATATAATCGGCACTTTCCTCAGGCTTTACTTTCTTCAGGTAGTAGTCCTCAGCTTTCCAATACCGTTTCTCGAACTTTTCCAAGTGGGTCTGTGTCAGTTCACTCTCCCTTTCGAACCGGGTCTCCCTGTCACAGTTTAAATAGATGACATAATCAAAATAACCCTTCCATTCTTCTCGTTGAAGAAATACCCCTTCTATCAGGATACATCCGGTTGATGGGAGGATGACATCTTTAGAAATTTGAACATCCTTATCACTGCTATAGAATGGAAGGTTCAGTAAGGTTGAACTCCTAAGTCCTTCAAACAAGTCTTTTCCCAACTTTTCCACATTCCACTGGAGAAAATAATACTCCTTCCATTCTTCATATCCGGTATTATATCTTTTAGAGCGGGTCTCGATGAAATCATCCAAATGCAGACACACATGAATAATATGGTTTTCTTCCAGGAATTTTTCGACCTTATTCACATACGTTGTTTTTCCTGATCGGCTCAATCCATCAACACCGATTACGATAAGCTTACTTTCATTGCCATGTAAAATCTTCTTGAACATACTATAGTCCATCATCGGTATCCCCTTAAATTATTTTCTCTGGCTGCCGAAGTGTAAGCTGTTTCCCTAAGTAAATCCCGCTTGCTGCAGCCTGGGAGAGAGAATGAGTGACTCCTGAGCAGTCACCGATTAAATATATCCCTTTCACTTCACTCTGAAGGGATTCGTCAGTAAATAACTTGGGTTCATAGAATTTGGCATCCAGGCCGTAAACAAGTGTATCACCATGAATCTCTTCACCCAGCAGATTTTCCAGTGCAAAAAGAAAGTCGAGCAGGGCCTGACTATACAGTTGAGGTATTTCTTCCCGGACATTCCCGCTTTCCGCATTTAGGGAGGGTACCACTTCATTGCCGGCAAGGGCTACAGTTGGTATCCCACTCTTAAAGTCTGATAGTTTCTGGAGAACAACCCTGTCCTTTCCCCTGTTGATACTGCCAATGACCTCTTCTGCCCGGTTCATTGCGTCTTCATAGGAAGAATAATACCGCGGCACAAATAGCGTGAAATTCAAGTTGGCGCTAGGAGTCTCTTTTTCATACACATTTTGTCCATCAGGCATGACCAAACCGTGTTGATGTTTCCTAATGATACGGCCACGGGGATTCATGCAATAGGTCGTGGCTTCATAATCCCGGCACTGTATTTTTAGTTTTGTTTCAATGGTGTCTTGCAGGATCGACTTTAGCTGATCTTCTTTCATTTCCACCCGGCACCCCATATCAAGCCGTGTTTCTCCAGGATAGACACCGAAAGACTCCATCATCTTCTTCAACCAGATACTCCCGCTCATTCCAGTTCCGACCACTATAGTGTCTGAGTGGACTCTTTCCTTATTTGTATGGATTTCAAATCCGTCTTCAAGCTTTTGAATAGCTTCAACTTTAGTTTCAAAAGAAAAAGTCATCCTTTCCTGCATGAACTCGTACATATTTTGAAAGATTTCCTGTGAAAGAATGCTTCCCAGGTGACGTACTTCAGTGGAAAGTGCATGAAGGCCCTGCCGCCTTGCTTGTTCGGAAAGAGCTTCGTCCTTAGTGGTGTATTTCTCCCTGACACTGCCCCCGAATTTACAGAGAATCGCATCCACTTCCTCCATAAGACGCAACGCACGTTCATTTCCTATCTTCCTATGAAGTTCTCCTCCAAAATCGTTTGTATAATTGAATTTTCCCTCAGATTTCCCAAGTCCTGAAAAACCCGTATACTTGCTGCAGGAGTCTCCACACGTGCATTCTTCCCCTGCATCCAGTCCGCAGTGCCTGTTCTTCAGTTCTTTACCAATATCGATCATATGTATATTGATATCAGGATTCTCATTGATCAGCGTATAGGCGAAGAAGATACTGCTCACCCCTGCACCAATGATGGTGATATCATGATGATTCTTTTCCAAAATAGCACCTCTTTACCTGCAATGAATTTGTATCAATAGATTTTTCTACCCAATCATTCTAATCTTATTTTAACATACTATACTTCATGCTTAAGGGCCGTCCCCTGCTTGAGAGGGACGGGCCATTATTTTAGTGTTTTTGTATGATAGTTCCAATAAGCTTCTTATCAATGAAACTGAACTCCATATTAATGTTGTGCTGTTTATCAAAGTATCCGATGATATCAGTTCCTGTGTCCGTTCGTTCATAGTAATGGGGACCATATGAATCTATTACTTCTTTAGCATCATCCCCTGCATGTATCCCTTTGGCGGTCCGGCAATCGCCTCTGAAGAAGTAACAAAAAACTTTCTTATCTTTTACACCGAATTCAACATCATCATAAACAAGGTATTTAGTATGCGTATCCGGTATTTCATTCACTTCATAAGGGGCTTTAGGTTAGTTAAAATCGTTTCTTCTGCAGAATTCAAGGAGACTCCCTTTACCTTTTCTAGAGAAAGATCTGTATGTTCAGTGGTTTTATAAAAACTCTCTCGATCATTTAAATTATGTCCGAACCCTGTCAGCAATATCAATGAAAGAATAAGTACCACACCTATCTTCAACCGGCTCTTTTTCACCCGACTTGCCTCCCCTTATATTAAGACTCTATTTTATTAAAGCGATCCCCGGTTTGAATAAATTGATTTAATTCGATTAAATCCTCGATAACTGCATCAGCCTGCTTCAGTTCATGTTCTTGAGAAAAATCAAAGCGGCACCCTACTGCCAGAAGTCCATTTTCTTTCGCAGCGGTAATATCTGATAGCCGGTCTCCAACCACCGCACCGTTTTTAATACCATGCTGCATACAGATCATGTGCACCAAGTCTGATTTTAACAGGGAATCAACATGCTTAATGCTGTATGCAGCATCCAGCCAGCGGTCCAATTTATAATACTTTACGATAGATTCCAAATAAGAAGGCAGGCCGTTACTGGCAATGAATAATTTCATTCCATGCTTCTTTAATTCAGCCAGAATTTCATTTGCATGAGGATATAATTCTCCCTTCCCGCTTTGAATGTTTTCAATCAGAACTTCAAGGAAGTGTTCATCCACACTCTCCCTTACTTCTTCTGAATGAAGGGGTAATAATGTTTCCCAGACTTCCTGCAAAGGAACGCCCATGATTTCCCGGTACTTTTCAATTGGGGGAGCCCCTTCCCATAATCCATCCTTCTCTAAGCTTGCGAAAGTTTCTTTGAGGGATAGCTCTAAAATTCGATTTGTTTGAAATAGTGTTCCGTCCATATCAAAAATGACAGCATCCATTTTCATTTTTTTCACCTCATATGGTTAAATCAATATTTGATTTCAATTCAAGTGCCCGTCTCAGCATTTCATGCAATAATGCTGCAAATACAGAAATTGTCATAGAAGCGAAAATAATCACCAATCCTGCTGCTGCAATCCCTGGGTGTAGTGCACCCTGGATGAGCAAAAATAATGCGCCTGTGAAATAAATCCCTGAAATGATCCATCCACAGTTCTTGATCATACTTAACGCATTTGCCGCATCTACTGTAAAAGCCGTAACAGACTCAATGTACTTTATTAATCGATAAGCCTGATAGAGTGCAAGATAAAAAGGAATCTCTGTCGCATACAGCCCCAGGAGCACCGGCAGCTTCAGATGCGCAAATTCAGGGTTTTTCATTGCTGAAAATGCAGCCAGCCCGGGAAGACCAAAAATACTCAGCCCTGCAACGTATAATCCGGTTAAGATCACGGCTGATTTCAAGATAAAAGTTAAAGTTTTGTTCATAACGACCTTCCTTTCCATATTTTTCATTATAAAAGGGTGTTTATTGTTTTTCAATAAATAATTATTAAATATCAAGATTTATTTAATCTTAAAGCACATAATTTGTAGCAGTATGTACATACATAGTTAAAAATCTCTACAAAAAAACACGAATTCCAAATAGGAATTCGTGTTTTTCATTCATAATGTTCAGGATTTAGCCTTTTCTTTATCTTTTTTAATCTGTTTACTTCTCAATTGACCGCATGCAGCATCGATATCCGTCCCTTGTTCGACACGGACACCGCAATTGATACCGTGATCGAGAAGAGTGCCGTAGAACCCGACAATAGCATCTTTCGTACTCCGTTGGTACTGATTGTGTTCGTCAACCGGGTTATATGGGATCAGGTTCACGTAGGATAAATGGCGTTTGTCTTTTAACAATTTTGCCAGCTGCAGTGCTTCTTCTTTATGATCATTCACATCTTGAAGAAGAATGTACTCGAACGTGATCCTTCGATTCGTTTTTTCAAGATAATAGTCAATTGCCGGCATCAATTTTTCAAGCGGATAAGCACGATTGATTTTCATGATCTTCGTACGGAGTTCATTATTCGGTGCATGCAATGAAACAGCCAGATTAATTTGAATGTTCTCGTCAGCAAATTTATAGATTTTATCCGCCAGGCCGCTAGTCGACACCGTGATGTGACGGGCCCCAATGGAAAGACCTTTCTGATCGTTTACGACCCTGAAGAAGTCCATCATATTGTCATAGTTATCAAATGGTTCGCCGATACCCATCACAACTATGTGACTTACACGCTCATCCATGGCCTGTGCATCCAGATGATGCTGTACATTCATGATCTGTTCAACAATTTCACCACTGGACAGATCGCGGTTCTTCTTCAACAATCCGCTTGCACAGAAAGTACAGCCGATATTACAGCCTACCTGGGTCGTTACACATACACTCAAGCCATAATTAAAACGCATTAAGACAGTCTCAATCAGGTTGCCGTCCTGAAGCTTGAATAGAAACTTGATTGTTCCGTCTTTTGATTCCTGTTTGATTTCCTGCTGCAGCGTCTGTATATGAAAATGCTCTTCCAATAATTGAATGCAATCACCATTCACATTTTTCATCTCTGAAAAATCAGTTACTCTTTTTTTATATAACCAATCCCACACCTGGGCAGCTCGGAATTTCTTTTGTCCATGCTCTACCAGCCATGAGGTAAGTTGATCTAATGTCAATCCATATATGGATTTCTTCTCCATTTAAAACCCTCATTTCGAAACTATACAAATTTTCTACTTATCTATACTACTTAAAGTACAGCTATGTTTCAAGGGAATTATCAAGATTACACAATATTGGAATACCGTAATCTCCTGCTTGATGCCGAAATCAGATTCTCATTAACACAAAAAAAGACCGGTTTCGTTCCCGGTCATATTATTGTTTCATTCTCTCAATAAAATCAACTAGCTTGTCTAAATCCTTAAGTTTACCATTGCATTCCATACTATCCTGGCAGATGTAGTTCCCTTTTTTCACAAATGTACCCTGAGAAGATTTTTTGGATTGTGACACGAATAAGCCAACTTCTGAGAATGAATGGCAAATGGTACAGTGTCCTTTTTTACTGCTGTTTTTAAATGTCCCCTTAAGCCCTTTTAGCCTGCCGTCCACTTCAGCTACGATATACTTGCTTTCCTGTCCGAAGTCATTCCAGCCAAGGTATGACAGAGCTTTGAAATCCCATACTTTCAGGTCTGGGATCCTTAGCTTCTTCACTTTGGGAAACATTTTTTTCAATGCTGTTTCATTTACGGGCTGAAACGGCATTACATACTCCCTCAATGCTTCCAGAAAGTCTTTTGCATGATCAGAATCCTTTATATCTGTTATCTTCTCGATTATTTGCTTTTCTTCAGATTCCAGTTCTTCGAATAGATCCATCACTTTGTCTCTTACAAGTCCTCTTAAGGCTTGCAGCACTCCGTGATCATTTACAGATGAGTAGCCATTTATCAACACCTGAGTCTGGTAACTGATGAAATTATATTGATCGTTTCGAATAAAGGCATCCATGTTAATCGCTCCTATATTAAATACTCTAGTGATTCACTTCAAATTCCACACTAATACATCCAAGGATAAAAATAAATATACAAAATGACTCAGAAATAAACAATACATACCCTCTCCTTTTGAATGAAAAAACCGGGAGCATGAAGCTTCCCGGTTAAGTGAATGGATTATTTCCCATAAACGATTTTCTTGATTGTTTCACTAGACAAATGATACTCCAACGCCAGTTGATCGATTTTTTTCCCATTTTTAAATGCATGCAGAATACGTGTATTCCGCTCGTCAATCAACGCTCTCGACCCTGATTGACTTCCCCATTTTTTATAGGCATTTCTGGGTTTAGGGATATAGATCGTCTCTCCCTGGACATAATGTTGAATTTCCTTTAATAATTTTTCCGGCAGTAGATCATCTGCGTTCACATATTTCATCGAGCTCATCCCCTTATTTTTAATGAAAAATAAATAAGGTACAAAGCCCATCATTGAAAATATACGAAACATGTATCGGGCGATCAGATTGTTGTCCACCCCATGCAAAGTATCGCCATTCCAGTAACAGGCTTTGCATGAGACGCTCCAGACTCTGGTAATATCATTACCATGTTACCACCTCCCGCCTCTTTTTCTGTTATTTATTATAAATGAATTTCAAAAAAACTGTTACCCCATCTTCTCATAGTGTGTGTTATTAATTTCTGTATTGGAAAAAAGGCATAGTAACTTTGCTTTCATTTCAAATGAATGAAGATGAATAATTCAGCAGCGTCATAATGAGGAAAAATAGAACAAATTAATAACGACAGGACACATTTGCAGTCGATTATCCATGGGGATTAATTCGGGAATTTGAACCCTGGAAGAATTAATTGGGATGGGAGTTCTTACATTCTATTGAGTAGAAATCAGAAGAGGCATATGGAAAAGGAATTGTTAGCAAAACGATGATTGTAACTGTATTTGTACCGAATTAAAGCTGAATCGCGATCGGATTCAATATGCTGTTGTTCAAAAGCATTCGAATCCTTGAAATCCCGGGATTTAAAAAGGAAGGAATGACGCGGGAAGCTCTGTGGCTGCTTGACCATTATGAAGACATCGTCACTTACAGTATATTCGCAAAAGAAGGGACTCAGGTATAATCTCATTCATGGTTGAAAAAGCTTCAGACGGCCTTTCAAACGTTGCTTGCGAAATAAATACCACAGTTATATCAGTCTGCTATCAAATGATAGCAGACTGATATATTTCATTTAACCATCCCATAAATGCAGGTATCAGTGACCCTGGTCCGGTCCTTTGACAAAACATCGTTCCTTAGGATTCCTTCTAACTTATATCCCAGAAGTTCCGGAATCTTCCTGCTTCTGAGGTTGTCACTTTCACAGCGAATTTCAACCCTTCTGCCGCCAAGTTCATTTAATGCAAGCTCTGTCAGCCTTCCTACTGCCTCTCCCATATATCCTTTACCGCTCATTCTAGTATCGATCCAGTAACCGATTTCAAACTTAGGGACATCCCAATCAATATTATGAAATCCTGTTGATCCAATGAAACGGTTGGTCTTTTTACAAAATATCAGGTACCTGAGAGATTTACGGGTTATGAATTTCGCATGAGCTTCCCTCGTATTAGCTTCTGTTTCTTCCACATCGGGCAGCTTTTGAGCGAATCCAAGCCACGGCTTTAGTTGTGCATGCGACGCTCTGATTGCTGCATTCACCGCCTTCCCGTCACCCGGCATCGGCATTCGTAAGATCAGCCTCTCCGTCTCAATATTGACTGGGACTTCCTTTAATATGTGATCCATATTCATCCACTCTCTTCTCCGCTGTCATTTTTTTACCCTTTATCATGTTTGTAAAGCATGTATCCAGCATAAATCCCACCTTCAAAGAAAACAGACTCTTTCTCATCTGAACAGTGTACTTTTTTCTATTCTTTACCTGCAGAAATTAATTTCTTTTTTCTCCCGCACAGTGCCGCTGTTTTTATTAATGACAATTTCATAGCCCTCACACTTGGAGGAATCCCGTTCGTCGACTAATTCAACGCTGATTTCCTCTCTCATTATTTGAACGTCTTTCATCTCATAAGGTGTAGATTCAAGCTTGGAAGAGGGCTTCCACCACCCCGCCAAATATCTTTGGGATATCTCGACAGCAAGCGTCCTGTTCACAGGTAGTTCAGATTGTTCAATATGTAAAGTCCGGGCATCTTTTGCAAGGAAAATTCCGATCATGATAAGTATACCGGCCCCGGGAAGTATCAATAATTTTAAATTCACTCTTTTATCTTTCCTCCCTTATCATCTATGAGTTGGATACAATCACTCTCTCCATTCAATATCTTTATTTATATCTACTTCAAAAAAACCATTTTCGTCAGAAATAATGGCAGGTTTATTGCCAATTACAGTCAGGCCTTTTCCTGAAACAGCTAATCCAGTTTCTTCTGACAGAGCTATTACAGGATTATTCCACTTTATTGTGAGCGATTTTATAAATGCTTCCTGTCCTTTTTCGTAGTGACACAGGATGGCATAACCACCAATGCTTCCCAGCCCCGAATAATCCGTGAGACTTGTATTATTATCATCACTGAGTACACAGGTTTCGAGGTGGCTGCCAAGAATGATCGCTCCTGCGCTGCCTCCATATACGACACCGCCCTCCGCTATAAAAATCTCCAACAATTCTAAAAAATGGGTATCCTTCAACTTCTTCCAAAGGTGAAAGGTATTTCCTCCCCCAATATATACAGCTGAAAACCCTCTTAAATCTTCTATTCCCTTATCATTTAAATCAGTCCACATCTCAATGCAAGGGACTCCAAGTGGTTTAAATACCCCATTGATCCACTCATGGCATTCCCTGAAATTGTCATTTGGCGGATCCATAGCAACCGGAATATATAAAAGCGGCAGACCGGAATTCAGCAGAGAGACAAAATACTCGTCTATGACTCTGGTCTGCTTTTCATCTCCGCCGCCGGATAGTATCAATTTCTTCAATTTCTCACCCCTTCCTACACTTTCATTCTACCATTTAACTGTAAATAATCTCCATGATATCCTTCAAAAGAAACTCTTTAAGAAAAAAGTTTAGATTGAAGGTTGAGAAAAGACGTGACTGAGTTCCTAGAAATAACAAGGGAAAAACAAACAGTTCGAGGAAATTTTTCTTCAAAAACCGGATAAATTTTCTTTTTGACAACCCTTTTACCAATAATACCCAATCAGGACCGTTGTACGGGTATTCTGTATTTTCAGATAGTTTGCTAGAATCCTATTTAGCGGGATGCATTACATACAAGATCTTTTTTCAAAAACATCTCCAATACCCACCGAAAGGAGGATCCGGTAAGGAATAAAAATCAATTTGTCGTTATGGAATTGTCTCACTCTAAAAAAAGAAAATGGAGGAATACGTTTATGAATTTCAAAAAGATAGCTGCATTATCATTAGCTGCATCCCTCGCCATCTTCCCTAGTTTCGGTGGAAGTGCATTTGCGAAGGATTCCACCTCTTTGGATCTCACTTCAAAAAATACCACCGTAAATAAAAGCCTAGATAAAAGTGACTATGTGAAGGGTGAAGTAATTGTTAAATTTAAAGATTCTGCATCAAAAACGGACAGAGGCAATGTCCTAAAAAGTATGAAAGCCTCTGAGGTTGAAGACAAAGATGCAGTTGAATCACCTTTTAAAGTCTTAAAGGTAGGCAATGTAGAAGCAGTCGTAAAAGCTCTGAATAATAATCCGAACGTGGAATATGCCGAGCCGAACTACAAAATGTCAGCCACATGGACACCCAATGATACCTATTACCAGGGCTATCAATACGGACCTCAAAATACTTACACCAACTATGCATGGGATTATACCCGCGGCAGCAGCGGTCAGGAAATTGCCGTTCTAGATACAGGTGTGGATTATAATCACCCTGACCTCGACGGCAAAACAATACGCGGATATGATTTCGTTGATAACGATTATTACCCGATGGACTTAAATGGACATGGTACTCACGTGGCAGGTACTGCTGCTGCAGAAACAAATAACGGCACTGGTGTGGCAGGCATGGCGCCAAATACTAAAATCCTCGCAGTCCGAGTACTCGATGCAAATGGAAGCGGTTCTTTAGCGGACATCGCTGACGGAATCCGTTACGCGGCAGACCAGGGCGCAGAAGTCATCAATATGTCGTTGGGGTGCGACTGTTCAACTCCGACTTTGGAAAGCGCAGTCAATTATGCCTGGAATAAAGGAAGTGTCATAGTGGCTGCTGCAGGGAATGACGGTGTCTCCACTACTTTCGAACCGGCATCATACGCTAATGTCATCGCAGTTGGTGCAGTTGACAGCTACGATCGCAGAGCTTCTTTCTCTAATTATGGTACTTGGGTGGATGTGACTGCACCAGGTGTAGATATTGCTTCCACCGTACCTAATAACGGATACGCATACATGTCCGGTACATCTATGGCTTCCCCGCACGTCGCAGGTCTTGCCGGATTGCTCGCATCCCAGGGACGCAGCAATGTCCAAATCCGTCAGGCAATCGAACAGACTGCCGACCCGATCAGCGGGACAGGCTCTTACTTTGAACATGGGCGCATCAACTCTTATGACGCCGTAAGATATTAATTTATCAGCAAGGTGTCTTGTTAAGTGAACGAGGTACAATCGTTCGCGGCAATGGCACCTAGCAATCCGCAACCGGCAGCAGTGAATCTTTCTTTTGATGCGGCCGCTATCTATTAAACTTAAAAACCCGGCAGAGGATATTCTCTGCCGGGTTTTTGCGCCGATTAATGGTTCGCAGCTTTATCAAGACCGCCCGGTTTATTATGGACAGCCAATTTATCCATCAATTTATTGCTTTCTTCATTAAGGCCCGTCAAGTGGACCTTGACTCCGTTCTGATGATACTTCATGACGATTTTATCAATTGCACCTATAGAGGAATCATCCCATAAATGTGCATTTGTGAAATCGAGCGTGACTTCTGTGAGATCTTCAGTAAAATCAAAACTTTCGACGAATTCAGTAACGGATGCAAAGAAGAGTTGACCTGAAATCCGATAAACTTTTTTATGTGATTGTTCTGATGACATCGTGGTGATCTTTACCTTTGAAATTTTCGAAGCAAAGAACACAGCACTTAAAATGATTCCTACAAGAACCCCTTTTGATAGGTCATGCGTGAACAGTACAGTTATTACAGTAGATAGCATAACAATTGTATCGGTAATCGGTGTTTTACGCAGGTTCATCACTGACCCCCAGTCGAATGTCCCGATCGATACCATGATCATGACACCTACAAGCGCAGCCATTGGAATCTGAACAAGGAAATCATTCAAAAGCAGGATCAGGATCATCAAAAATGTCCCTGCAACAAAAGCAGACAGTCTGCCCCTGCCGCCGGATTTAACATTGATGACTGATTGTCCGATCATTGCACAACCTGCCATACCGCCGAAGAAACCTGAAACGATGTTGGCCATACCCTGTCCCTTCGCTTCTTTATTCTTATCACTTGCAGTATCTGTCATGTCATCGACAATCGAAGCAGTCAGTAATGACTCGACTAATCCGACAATCGCAATCGATAAAGAATACGGAAAGATTATTTGGAGCGTCTCAAAGGTAAAAGGAATATCAGGGATCAAGAATACAGGCAGGGTTTGAGTCAACTCACCCATATCCCCAACTGTCCTTACTCCCGTGCCTGCCAAAACAGAAAAAATTGTTACCGCAATGATTGCCACAAGCGGGGAAGGAACAGCTTTCGTGAAACGCGGGAGAATGTAAATAATGGCAAGGGCAGCAGCCACCATCCCGTACATGATCCATTCTTCTCCCACAAAGTGAGGCAATTGTGCCGTGAAAATCAGAATGGCCAATGCGTTAACGAAGCCAATCATGACTGAACGTGGAACAAATTTCATCAGGCGGCCTAATTTAAGGACACCCATGATGATTTGAATCACACCAGTAAGGATGGTAGCAGCCAGCAAATATTTCAACCCATGCTCAGCCACCAAGGTAGTCATCAATAATGCGGTCGCTCCCGTTGCTGCGGAAATCATTCCTGGACGTCCACCTACAAACGCAATGACAACTGCAATACAGAACGAGGCGTACAGTCCGACCATCGGATCCACACCGGCTATGATTGAAAATGCAATTGCTTCAGGAATCAATGCCATCGCTACGACCATCCCTGCCAGGATATCTCCGCGTATGTTTCCAAACCATTCATATTTAATTTTTGATGATAAATTCATAAAGCACCTCTTTTGTTTTTTTGTCGTGACTTTCAACTCTCATGAAAGTCGGGGCCGTTTTACACAAGGCACATTATATAACGGATATCCCCATTTGTGAACCTTCTATGTAAGCGGCACCACTTATGATTATCTCGTGATTGTTTCAATGTTCTTTCATTTTCTTCTTATTTTAAAAACGTAAAAGAAGATACATTTTTTTCTTGGTGAAAAGGTGTAAAATAGAACATATTCAGATAGTTCGTTTATCAAGGGGGGGTTCTTTGTTCAAAAAGATATTACTTGCCACCGACGGATCTGAGCATTCTATCAGGGCA
Organism: Bacillus sp. BKU_1; assembly: GCA_051294195.1. Lineage (GTDB taxonomy): Bacteria > Bacillota > Bacilli > Bacillales > Bacillaceae_B > Rossellomorea. The sequence goes on from CP193985.1 coordinate 3,108,123, forward strand.
GCTGATAAAGCAGTTGCACTCGCAACATTACAAGCAGGGGCAGAAATTGATATTGTTTATGTGTTTGATGCCAGACAATCAAAGGATGATGTTCTCAAGCACTGGGGGAGAGATGCCGCAGACAAACGAAAATACAAACTTCAACTGATTGAACAAAAAGCGAAGCATGCAGAAGTGAAGTACGAAACGATAATTTTACACGGAGAACCAGGACCCGCGATCGTTCAATATGCGAACGGGCATACGTACGATGTCCTGGTGATCGGAAGCCGCGGTCTTAACACGCTGCAGGAAATGGTGCTCGGCAGCGTCAGTCATAAAGTGGCAAAAAGGGTGAAATGTCCCGTCATGATTGTGAAATAGAAAGAAGCTTGAGGCTGCCCTCAAGCTTTTTCATCCCCAGTAAACATAATCAAATATGTTGCGGAACCCGTTCTCCCCATGCCGCCTCGTTATGCAAAGCACCTTCCACAAACTTAAATCGGCAATCCTGCAGTTTATCAAGAAGTAAGGTATATAATTCACTGCTTGAATTCTTGTACGTGAGATTGGCAATAATTTCCATAAGTTCTGTTGTTCCGATATCCAAATAACACCGGTCAATTTTTGATAAATCGCTCTCTTTTATCAGACTTTTAATCTACTTCTGATTGAACCAATTGGCGGATACGATAGAAGACAGCTTTTTAAAAACATGGTAATACACGCATTTTGTATCTGTGGAAATAAGTCCGCCCATCGAACTGCCTCCCATGCTGGCCTCTTCCGGCAATGTCCGATATTTTTTATCAATCGCAGGTTTTAATTGATGAACGATAAATTCGATATACTCCTCTCGATCCCTTCGAACGCCTGCAATCAGATCCAAATCACTTTGAAATCCCTGACATCCCATACCCGCAGCTTCATCCTTATAAAGGCTCTGTCCTTCATGCATATATAATAACGGAGCATCTTGTTACGTCTTTCTCATATGTATTTGGCAGGTATATAAAAACCCGAACTATTTTGCCTTATCGCAGGCAAATTAATTCGGGTTTTACTATGTCTAAAACACTTTTGTCACAGCCTCTTTTTTTTATTCATGTTCACTGTGATTATAGGAACTATCAGGCAAAGTATCCCAGAAAGAAGTATCTGCTTCATTAATGGAACCATCTGCAATGGCCTTAGCTGTGGCCTCCATTCCGATGACTGCCTGCTTGATCAAATATCCGTTACTCTTCTGACCAAGTACGTAATCATCCCTATAATGATCTGCCATTCCCCTCATTTCAAAAAGCAGGGTTGCAATTCCGTACTCGACAGCCAAACCATTTCTTGAAATGGTTTGGGCAGAACCACCAATATATTTAGATAGCGTGCCAAAACCTCTGCTTTCGACCGTATCATATAATACTGCCCCGAGCTGCTTGGATTTTTGAACGACTTCAGGGTCTACTTCTTCATTTGTTGGATATAAAATAGATCCGGATACAAGTTCATCTGTATCCCCTAATGTAGTCTCCGCTCCTTGGTGATGAAGGTCAATCATATAATCTGGTGAATATTTTTGCAGGACATTTTCATGCAGCGCTTGTGTCTCAGGCTGTTGACGGGCTACGTGATCACGGTTCAGGTCCACTTCATTTGCATTATAACGGGTATGCGTCCCTGAGACATAATCATCTAAAGAAAAGTTAACGTCCCCTTCGGCACCATCCACATTTAAACGGGGAGCAACCAGGATGTTTACATTCGCCAGCATTTCTTTTACTTCCTTGGAATTCGAAGTGAGATGTTGAATGAATTTAAGTGCACCTTCTGTTGTTAAAGTTTCATTGCCATGCTGCTGGGTCAAGTATAATACCGTGGGGTTACTCTCGTTAGTTCCGAACTTCGCCAGATATAAGTCCCGGCCTTTTACAGATTGACCGTATACTTCCAGTGAAAGGGCTTCTGACTTAGCATCAAGACGTTCAAGCAGCTTTACCATTTCTTCATAACTGTGCAGACGTTCATTCTTGATGGTTTCATTACCATTATAGAAGGGTCCATCTGCCGAAACAGGAGAAGTAGGTACTGTCATTGAGATTCCGGAAGCGATCAATAAACCAGATACTGTACATTTAATCCATTTCTTATTCATTGTTTTCCCCCTTTTATTTTATCGATCCTTTAAACATATTTGATTCTTACAGTATGAAACCCTTTAACTTACGGAAAGATGAAACGAATGAACCTGATTCCGTAAGTCCGAATGGTGAATATTGACTAAAAATGATGTAGAAAATTGCCTCAAACTGATTCGTTATGCCAGGGACCAATGGACGTGGTAAGCTGGCCGTTTTTTAACGTGGGGATCTTGTTAAAATGGGATGAACTGTTTCAGGTTAAAAGTAAAACCCGAATCAATTTGAATCCAGGGATTCAAATTGATTCGGGTTTATTAGTATTCGTATTGAGAATACATTTGCCCTTTTTCATCCACATATATGGATGTTAGAATTGTCCTCTTAAATTCCTCATTATTCTTATTGCCATTCACATCTACTGTTAGATTGTATACCCCTTCTCCAAGCTCAGGCAGTTTGAATGTTTGATCTTTCAATTTTAGTTTGCTTTTTATCAGTTTCCCATTTTTATAGTATTCAATTGAAATATCGGTTTTGAACTTGACATTACTGTTTTTTTCTTTCAATTTTATTGCATTTGAGCTAATTTGGACATCCACTGAGTCATTAAACTCACTATCGAATATGACGTTCATTAAGTAAGCCTCTTTTTTAGGGGACCGGGCGTGTACTTTCCACTCCCCTGCTTCAGGAAATGGAATCGTTAGATTATAGTGATATCCACCTTTAAATACTCCATCTGCATCTGATGTTGAATTTGCTTTCAAAAAATATGTGTCATCCCCATCAGGGTCCTCCAGAGTCAGCATCGAATCTTTATGATTGCTGATCCAGTCGATCGTTATTGAATCTGTACCTTCTTCGACTGTAATGGGTTCTTGTTTAGATCCAGCATACTCTCCTCCCCTGATGTATGAAGAAGCCGTCTCCTTTTCAGAAACCTTCACTTTCTCTACTGCGTCTGAATCAGCACCTGAGGGTATGCTTTCAATTAAGTAGCCACTAAATAAATTGAATGTAGCGGAACCTTCTTTTATTTGTGAATGGTTCCATGAACCGGTTCCCAAGTGTGATGCGTAAGGCAGACGTGAACTGTTCACGGTCACCGCACCATCATTACTTCCATATGAGCTGAGGTACAATCCACCCCAGTAAAGTGAACTGCCAAAACTCCCCCACTTAGTGCCTGCCACAGTATAAAAAGGTACTCTGCCAACATTAGTATGGGTATCCGTTTGTTCCCGAAAGTAGCTCATATACCCTGTTTGGAGAGAGTATGTTGCATCATTTTTACTTCCGAGGATCCCTGCAAGCCACCCAGCCCAGCTGCTGTATGCAAGGTCGGCTAGCTCTGAGCCATGATGCGGTGAAGATAGTGTGATCACCCGTGCAACATATGGATAAGCACCGTAATGAACGAGGGCAGATTGCGTATCAACCCCGCCTTTACTATGTGCCACAATGACAACTTTTTCTCCGAAATATTGATAGATATCGCGTATTTTCCCCGCCAGAAGCGCTCCATTTTCCCAGATTGTTTTAGTTGGATAAAGATCAATAAAGGCTGTTTCATATCCATTCTGATAGGCAGTATCATACATATCATTTTCATTCCACCATGTATTGGAGGAAGAATTCAACCCATGAACGAACAATACCGGATACTTAGACGGGGCAATGTTTGAAGGTGTCGTTCCCACATACCACTGACCGGGAACACCTGAAGGATCATCTTTTCCAAAATCCCCTGCCATACTTAAAGTTGGAAACATCAATACAAGAGCAGCAATAAGAAATCCCAGTTTCTTTACCATAGCATCTCCCCATTTCCATAATTATGAAACCTGTAAATTATATCGGCGGACAGCTTTTCATATTACGGGGCAGCTTAATTTGATAGAAATGGACTATGTCCAATTCGTTTACTTATTTCTAATCGTGCATGGCAGCATTTCATTTATCTTTTACTTCTACCCTAATTGGCAGTAAAAGATATTGGTAGAGGCGGGGACAATAAAAAAAGCGCTGGAATGTCCAACGCTTTTCATTCGTTTTTCCCTCTTTTAATGAAACGCCACGCCAAGTAAGCGAAATAAAGGGGAGCAGCAATATAAATCAAGTAAGGGAATTGTTCATATGTACCTTTATAAATCACATACAATAGTGCTCCGATGAATACAGTAACGATTGTCCCGTATTTCGGAAGAGGTATTTCTTTGAAACTCGGGATTCGGATCCTGCTTACCATCAAAAAACACATCGCCGTAAAAATGACAGAGGTCACTATATTGGGGATGCGGTCTCCGAATAATGTCAGAATGGCAAGAATACCGCCTGCGGCTGTAATGGGCACACCGATAAAATACTGCAGGGATGACTTGGGCGGACTGGTGTTGAAGCGCGCCAAACGGTAAGCTCCGAACAAAGGCAGCAGACCCGCCACGAAAAATCCAAGCAGGCCAAATTGGTAAAATGAAGTATAGTATACAAGGAAGGACGGCGCTACACCGAAAGTGACGATATCCGCGAGTGAGTCCAATTCCTTTCCAAGGGTGCTGTCAGCATTTAGCATCCTGGCTAACCTGCCATCCATGCTGTCCAGCATCATTCCAATGATAATTAGAACTGCAGCATTCTTGAATTGACCATTGGCAGCAAAGCCGATCGATAAGAATCCGCAGTATAAGTTACCAAGTGTCAAAGCATTAGGAATTTTCTTTGTCAATTTCATTTGTCTTCTCCAGTCTGAGCTAATCATACTTATAGAATACCATTTTTTTGACGATGATGAAGGAGTATATACAAAATTCTTTCCCGAATGTACGTGCTTTTTCATATAATAAAGTACAATTTATAAAAAAACGTTTACATTTACACTCATTCATAATAAGATTCTCAGTAGATTATGTATATAGTTGGTGAATCATGTTAAAAAAATATGCCAGAACATTAAAGTGTCTGACTCTGAAGCTGTTAAGAATAAAAGATAATTCACATAAAGTATCCCTTGGATTTACCCTGGGATTAATGGTCAATTTTGTGCCTTCATTCGGAATCGGTCCCGTGTTATCAACGTTAATCGCCAAGATTTTCAAGGGAAACGCGTTCGCAGGGCTGGTCGGGGGAGTGTTTCTGATCTGGGCATTCCCATTGTGCTTCTATTTTAATTATCTTGTAGGAAACCTGTTGATCCCTGTTGAAGTCACCCATGCAAACACAATAGTTCATGCAGTACACTCAGCCCATCAATCGGTAATTGTAATTGGCAGGGCTTTCATTATCGGCATGTTGTTTAATATCATTTTCTTTGGAATGATAATTTATAAAATTGTGCATACCCTTCTCTCAAGGCACCGGCACAGATTATTGACCTTTGTCCATAAAAATTGGAATGTTTAAGCGTTCCTATCAGTTATTCAGTATATACTAGCCCCCTTGTATTTGTTATAATTTTACTATTAAGTATGATTCATGAACGCGATTCCAATGAAACAAGGAGGCAAAAACATGACTGGGACGATAGCAGTTATCATGATATTCTCCATACCTATCATTGCCATCTTCACCGACCATATCCAGAAACAGTCAAAGACTAAACAAAAGATGATTGAAGATCAATTAAAACTGGAGCAATTGAAACATGAAAACTTCGTAATTGAAACCGAAAAAATGAAGCTGGAACTTAAGCAAATGACACTAAACGAACCTGAGAAGGACAGTAAAATATTATAAGAAAGAGGATGGGACAAAGGTGATTTAGTCTTAGTAAAACCCGAACTAATTTGCATGAAATCAAGCAAATTAGTTCGGGTTTTTAATTTGTTTAATGAACATTTATATTTAATTGTTTCTAGCGGTTGATTGGAGTGCAAAACGTAGACTCCTAACAGAAATGCGGAAGGGCTTTGTTCAGAGGCGTGTGGCATAAGGCGAATCGACCACGAAGACGTTCTTTGCCTACTTGGTCGGTTTGACTTATGTCATGTGCCTCTAAGCCCTGCAGCTGGACAGTTCCCCAATGGAAATTGAGAGGAGGCTCACCAACCGCCCGCGGAAAGCGGAGTTTTGCACGGAAATCATAGCGGTATAAAGAACCAATACTGATATTGTTCTCATTAAATGGTATCTTTTTAGTTTTGTCCCAACCTCAACACTTTTGTCCAGCTCCGGGGCTCAGAGGCACATGTCATAAGTCAAACCGGGCAAGAAGGCAAAGAGCGCCTTCATGCCCGGTTCGCCTTATGCCACCCGCCTCTCTACAAAGCCCCTCCGCTTTTCTTATTGTCCAGCTCCGGCGGCTAGCCCCTCGAGGTCATAAGATCAATGGTCCAAGAAGGCAAAGACCGCCTTCCCGGCCCATTGATCTTATGCTTGTCGGGGCTGAGCGAGCCGCCTCCGCTTTTCTTTTCACCCATTGGGTTCTGATAACATACACTGTGGAAGTGAAAAGGGATTTAGAATAGCGATTATGTTAAAAGAAGGTGAAAGCAGTGATGTTGACCGGAATGCAGATCGCAGTTCTAGGCGGAGATGCTCGCCAGCTGGAGATCATTCGCAAGCTGACAGAGCTGGATGCGAAGATTTCTCTGGTTGGTTTTGAACAGTTGGATCATGCCTTTACAGGGGCTGTGAAAGAAAAACTAGGTGAGGTAGATTTCTCTATAATGGATGCCATCATCTTACCTGTTCCCGGCACGAATCTACAAGGAGAAATTGATACGATCTTTTCCAATGAGAAAATTTGGCTCAGTGAAGAGTTAGTATCCCAGACGCCAGAGCACTGTACGATCTATTCAGGAATTAGCAATGAATACTTGGATAACGTAGTGAAATTAACAAACCGGAAACTTGTTCAGTTATTCGAGAGAGATGATGTCGCCATCTATAATTCAATTCCTACTGTGGAAGGGACAATTATGATGGCTATTCAACATACCGATTTTACTATACATGGGTCTTCCATAGTCGTTCTGGGACTTGGAAGAGTGGGTATGAGCGTGGCCAGGACATTCAGTAATTTAGGCGCAAAGGTAAAAGTAGGGGCAAGAAAAAGCGAACACCTTGCCAGGATCACGGAAATGGGGCTGGATGCATTCCATCTGGACCAATTGACGAAGGAAGTCGAAAACTGTGATATCTGCATTAATACCATTCCTACTTCCATTATAAAAGCGAATGTGATTGCAAAGATGCCTCCTCACACCCTTATCATTGATTTGGCATCCAAACCGGGTGGGACCGACTTCCGTTATGCGGAAAAAAGGGGGATTAAAGCGCTGTTGGCACCGGGACTTCCCGGGATTGTGGCCCCTAAAACGGCCGGTCAGATACTAGCCAATGTTTTGGCGCAGCTTCTTGAAGAGGATTTTGATTCTGGAAAGGAGAGCTTAACTTGAGTATGAAAGGAAAACGGATCGGATTTGGATTAACAGGCTCACATTGTACCTACGATGCTGTATTCCCTGAAATTGAAAGACTGGTTAATAACGGGGCGGAAGTGATGCCGATCGTGACCTCCACGGTAATGAATACGGAAACGAGATTTGGAAAAGGGGAAGACTGGATCAAAAAAATTGAAGAAGTCACTGGGCACAGGGTGATCGATTCAATTGTTAAAGCAGAACCGTTAGGCCCCAAAATACCTTTGGACTGCATGGTGATTGCCCCGCTCACCGGAAATTCGATGAGTAAATTCGCGAACGCCATGACAGATTCACCAGTACTTATGGCTGCAAAAGCCACCCTGCGGAATCACCGTCCTGTCGTATTGGGGATTTCAACAAATGATGCATTGGGATTGAACGGCATTAATCTAATGAGGTTGATTTCGACAAAGGATATTTATTTTATACCATTCGGCCAGGATGCGCCGGAGAATAAACCTAAGTCAATGGTTGCAAGAATGACGTTGATTCAAGAAACGGTTGAAGCTGCTATTGAAGGAAAACAACTTCAGCCGGTCATTATTGAAAAATTTTTAGACTGATTCTTTTGAAGGCTATCATCTGCCGGTTGGATGGCCTTCTTTTCATGCAGATTTATAAATCATCAAAAAAACCACTATTGTCAAATAATTGTTTATGTTAAAATAACCTTTATTATAGTAAATGACTAAATTGTTTGCACTACTATGAGAGAACATAAATGGCTGGAAGGAGAGAAGAGTTTTGAATACAAGTGGTTTTCATGTAGCGGTGGTCGGAGCGACGGGTGCTGTCGGCCAACAAATGCTTCATACATTAGATAAAAGGGATTTTCCGATAAAACAGCTGACTTTACTTTCATCAGCCCGTTCAGCAGGATCAACGGTCACTTTCAGAGGGGAAGAATGGAAGGTTGAAGAAGCTAAACCGGAAAGCTTCGAAGGAGTAGACATTGCCCTATTCAGTGCCGGAGGAAGTGTATCCAAGCTGCTTGCTCCTGAAGCTGTAAAACGAGGTGCCATCGTGGTCGATAACACAAGTGCTTACCGTATGGACCCTGACGTACCTTTGGTTGTACCAGAAGTAAACGAAGAAGATATAAAGCTTCATAAAGGGATCATCGCCAATCCAAATTGTTCCACAATCCAAATGGTAGCAGCCCTTGAGCCCGTCCGAAAAGAATATGGATTAACTAAGGTGATTGTATCTACTTATCAGGCAGTTTCAGGAGCAGGCGCTGCAGCGATTGACGAAATGCATGAACAATCCATGGCAATCTTAAACGGGGAGTCATTTGAGCCGTCTGTACTTCCTGTAAAAGGGGATAAGAAGCATTACCAGATTGCCTTCAACGCAGTTCCTCAAATCGATATGTTCCAGGATAATGGATTTACATTCGAAGAAATGAAGATGATCAATGAAACAAAGAAGATCATGCATATGCCGTCATTGAAAGTATCTGCGACTTGCGTGAGGCTTCCTGTTGTAACAGGTCACTCAGAAAGTGTATATATTGAAGTAGAAAAGAATTCCATCTCTGTAAAAGAACTGCAAACCCTGCTGAAAGAAGCACCGGGCATAACACTTCAGGATATCCCTGAAGAACAGGTGTATCCGATGCCTGCCTATGCGGTAGGAAAGCCTGATGTATTTGTGGGCAGGATTCGAAAAGATTTAGATGAAGACAATGGATTCCATTTGTGGATTGTTTCAGACAATTTATTGAAAGGCGCAGCATGGAACTCAGTACAGATTGCTGAAAGCCTTGTTAAGCTTGGATTAGTGAAATAAATAAGAGGATCATCCTTCTACTATTCGCATCCCATTTTCAACCAATTCGCTTCCTTCATGCCTCTTGAACATTGACAATGAGGTGTAGTCATGAAAGTGATCGTCCAAAAATTTGGTGGAACATCTGTGCGGGATGAAGCAAGCCGGATGAAGGCCCTTGCTCATATCAAAGGAGCGATCGATAAAGGTTATAAGGTGGTAGTAGTGGTCTCTGCAATGGGCAGGAAAGGAGAACCATACGCTACTGACTCCTTATTATCCTTGATCGGTGGACAGAATGCCCTTGTAAGTAAAAGAGAACAGGACCTGCTGTTATCTTGCGGTGAAATTATCTCCAGTCTGGTTTTCTCCACGATGCTGCTTGATAAGGGCATCCGTTCCACAGCATTGACAGGGGCTCAGGCGGGCTTCGTTACAAACAATGATTTTACAAAAGCAAAAATCATTGAAATGCGATGCAGCCGTTTGTACCAGGAGCTGGAAAATCATGATGCTGTAGTCGTTGCAGGTTTTCAGGGTGCGACAAAAGATGGAGATATCACCACAATCGGCAGGGGAGGCAGCGATACTTCTGCTTCTGCCCTGGGTGCTGCACTGAAAGCGGAATATATTGATATTTTCACAGATGTCGAAGGTGTGATGACAGCAGATCCGAGAATATCGGCAAAAGCAAGGCCGATTTCGGTTGTATCATACAATGAGGTTTGTAATATGGCCTATCAGGGGGCGAAAGTGATCCACCCGAGGGCAGTTGAGATTGCCATGAATTCGAGTATCCCAATCAGGATACGGTCCACCTACTCGATGAGTGAGGGAACATTGGTGACGACAGCCGAAAATACGAAGGCACACAAAGAGTTCAGAAACCACCCCGTCACAGGTATTGCTCATGTAAGTCAGCTTACCCAGATTAAAGTATTTGCAAAAAAGGATCAGTATAATCTGCAGGCTGAAGTTTTCAAAGCGATGGCGAATGAGGGGATCAGCGTTGATTTCATCAATATCTCTCCGCGCGGGGTCGTCTATACCGTGGCTTCGACGCTTGCAGGAAAAGCAATCGCGATTTTAAAGAAAAAAGGGTACGATCCCGCTGTAGAAGAAAGTTGTGCCAAGATTTCGGTAGTAGGAGGCGGGATGACCGGGGTTCCTGGTGTCACTTCGGCAATCGTGACATCTCTGTCCGACAATGGGATCAGAATACTTCAATCAGCAGACAGCCATACGACGATTTGGGTGCTGGTGAAGGAAAGTGAATTAATCCGTGCAGTGAATGCCCTTCATGATGCTTTTCAGTTAGAGAAGGCCCATTGCACATTCAAAGCAGGTTAGATTTAGTAAAGGGGAGTGTAAGTCTTGAATTTTGGACGCGTTTCTACCGCTATGGTCACTCCATTTGACCATAAAGGTAATATAGATTTCATTAAAACGACTCAGCTCATAAATTACTTGATTGATAATGGTTCTGACTCCCTTGTGATAGCTGGAACCACGGGGGAATCGCCGACACTGACAAAAGAGGAGAAGGTCGCATTATTCCGTCATGTCGTAAAAGTCGTCGATGGCAGGATCCCGGTGATTGCAGGGACAGGAAGCAATAATACACATGCATCGATCGAGCTGACAAAAAAAGCAGAAGAGGCAGGCGTCGATGCCATCATGCTGGTGGCCCCATATTATAATAAACCGAGTCAGGAAGGATTATATCAGCATTTCAAAGTTATTGCCGGATCAACTTCGCTGCCTGTCATGCTTTACAACATACCAGGCAGATCGTCAGTGAATATTGCACCGGAAACCATTATCAGATTGTCAGAAATCGATAATATCACCACTGTTAAAGAAGCAAGCGGAAATCTGGATGCAATGACTGAGATCATCTCTAAAACTTCGGATGACTTTGCGTTATACAGCGGTGATGACGGCCTTACACTGCCGATTTTGTCAATCGGGGGACAGGGGATCGTTTCCGTTGCATCCCATATCATCGGGAATCAGATGCAGGAAATGATCCATCAGTTTGTGGAAGGCAATATTGCCTCTGCAGCCAAAACCCATCAAAAGCTGCTGCCGATTATGAAAGGCTTGTTTACAAGCCCGAGCCCGACACCGGTAAAAACGGCACTGCAATTAAAAGGTCTTGATGTCGGTTCTGTACGTCTTCCGCTGATTCCATTATCCGAAGCTGAAAGAACAAAACTCAGCCAATTGATCAACAGCATATAGTTAAAATGTGCAGGGTATCCTGCACATTTTTTTATGTTTGAACATAGGTATCGGTTAAATAGAAAAATATATGATAAAAAAAAGGATTTGATCTTCCAGTATCGAAATAGTTACATAGAAAAATGATGCAGGCTTCGATGACATTCAGCAGCACGTACCAGAACCTTTACGTTCCTTTACAGGATAAATTTGGTTGTACTTAAAAAAAGGTATCAAGTATAATGAATATGACTGATTATAGATCGGGGAAGCACAGCATAGGAGGACACATATTGTGAGTAATACAAAAAATGAGGCTATCCGCATAATCCCATTAGGCGGAGTAGGTGAAATCGGTAAGAATATGTATGTAGTGGAAGTGGACCATGAAATCTTCATCATCGATGCGGGTCTGATGTTCCCTGAAAATGAAATGCTGGGAATTGATATCGTCATTCCTGATTTCCAGTACTTGATTGAAAATAAAGATCGAGTGAAAGGAATTTTCCTGACACATGGTCATGAAGACAGCATCGGGGCGATATCTTATGTATTAAGTAAAATAAAAGCTCCGGTTTATGGAACGAAATTGACGAATGCATTGGTCAAAGCAAGATTAAAAGACGCCAAGGTTCCGGATGATGTGAAATTCTACACTGTACATACTGACAGTCTGTTGAACTTTGATGGCGTTCAGGTTTCTTTTTTCAGGACCACCCACAGCATCCCTGACTCGGTTGGAGTGTGTATACATACATCTGAGGGGGCAATTGTACATACCGGGGAATTCAAGTTCGACCAGTCCGCTAAACACCTATACAGACCGGACCTCGGGAAGATGGCTGCAATCGGGGACAGCGGGGTATTATGTCTGTTATCGGATAGTACGGAGGCGGAAAGACCTGGATACACGACATCGGAAGCGGTCATTGCCAATCAGCTGACTGAAACGTTCCGTACAGCAAAAGGGAGGATCATCGTTGCATGTTTCGCTTCGAACTTGATCCGGCTGCAGCAGGTCTTTGACGCTGCAGAACAAAACAACCGTAAAGTTGCGGTCGTAGGCAAAAGCTTGAAGCGGGTATATGATATTGCGTTGAAACTGGGGTATCTTCACATCCGCGACGGAATCATGATTTCGCTTGATGAAATCGAAGAATATCCAAGTGATGAAATCGTCATAGTAGCCACCGGTAATCAGGGTGAACCATTTGAAGCACTGCAGAGGATGGCCAAGAAATCCCACCGGCTCGTCAATATCACATCCGGCGATACTGTTCTCATCACAGCTACGCCGTCTCCAGGGATGGAAGTGATAGTCGGACGGACAATCAACATGTTATTCAAAGCCGGTGCAGATGTACTGACAGCAAACAAGAAAGTCCATGTTTCCGGACATGGCAGTCAAGAGGATTTAAAATTCATGCTTAATATCATGAAACCGAAGCATTTTGTGCCGATCCAAGGGGAATACAAGATGCTGGTGGCACACTCCCAGCTGGCACATGACATCGGGCTGCCATACAGAAAGATATTTATTTTGGATAAAGGCGATGTGCTTGAATATAAAGACGGCAAAATGAAAATGAGCGGCAGGGTGCAGGCAGGGAATGTACTGATTGATGGAAGCGGAGTCGGAGATGTCGGAAATATCGTCCTTCGCGACCGTAAGCTTCTTTCAGAAGACGGTGTCTTCACAGTGGTGGTTACCATCAACCGCAAGACGAAAGCCATTGTAGCCGGACCGGAGATCATCTCACGGGGATTCGTATATGTAAGGGAATCGGAGGAACTGATTGAGGGTGCCTCTGGAATCGTCACCGACGTGGTGCAGACATACCTTCAAAAAGGCTCTTTTGAATGGTCTGCCATCAAGCAGGATATCCGCGACCAGCTCAACTACTACCTTTTCAACAAAACGAGAAGACGCCCTATGATCCTTCCGATCATCATGGAAGTGTAGTCTTTAAAAAATGCTTAAGAGGCTGGGACAAAAGTGTTTTAGTCATAGTAAAACCCGAACTAATTTGCCTGCGATAAGGCAAATTAGTTCGGGTTTTTAATTCGTTTAATTGTGTCTAGCGGTTGATTGAAGTGCAAGACGAAGACTCCTAATTGAAATGCGAAAGGGCTTTGCTCAGTGGCGTGTGGCAAAAGGCGAATCGACCACGAAGGCGTTCTTTGCCTTCTTGGTCGGTTTGACTTATGGCATGTGCCTCTAAGCCCTGCAGCTGGACAGTTCTTCGTAGAGATTTTAGATGAGGCTCCACGCTCGCCCGCGGAAAGCGAAGTCTTGCACGGAAATCATTAGCGTTATCAAGAACCTATACTGATATTGTTCGTCATTAAATGGTACCTTTTTAGTTTTGTCCCAACCTCTGTTTTTCTTTATTTTGTGATTCAACTTTACAGTACAACCGTTAAGTAGTATGAAATGGCTCTCTTATAAAAATAATAACAACAGAAGGATATGAAAAAGGAGATGTCATTATGAACGAGAATCAGTTGAACATGAACGAAGAGCAGCCGCCTCAGCCGAATAAAAATGACGATGATGGAAAAGGCAAGCCATCAGGTTTAATGGAAAAAATCCAGCAGCTGGGCCAGACCAATGTACCCCAGCTTTCTCAAGATTCCAATATTCACTGTTTGACGATTGTAGGACAAATAGAAGGTCATATGCAGCTTCCTCCCCAAAACAAAACGACAAAATATGAACACGTGATCCCTCAATTAGTAGCAATAGAGCAAAACCCAAAGATAGAAGGGTTGGTGGTCATACTTAATACTGTCGGAGGTGACGTTGAAGCAGGTCTTGCCATATCTGAAATGATCGCTTCTTTATCGAAACCTACTGTATCGGTTGTACTGGGAGGCGGGCACAGCATCGGGGTGCCGATTGCTGTATCCTGTGATTATTCCTACATTGCAAGCACTGCCACGATGACCATCCATCCTGTGAGGCTGACCGGTCTGGTCATCGGTGTTCCCCAGACATTTGAATATCTGGATAAAATGCAGGAACGTGTCGTCAGCTTTGTGACCAAGCACAGTAATATTTCGGAGGAAGCATTTAAGGATCTCATGTTTGCAAAAGGGAACCTGACTCGTGACATCGGAACAAACGTGGTAGGGGACGATGCCGTAGAATATGGATTGATCGACGGCATAGGGGGCATCGGATCTGCCATCCGTAAGATCAATGAATTGATAGAAATAAAAAAACAAAGCGATGATAAAGAAGGGCTGATTCAATGATTTTATATACATTGGTCCCGCAGGAGCAGGTATACCCACCAGAAACAGAGGAATTCAGCGGACAGATGATGGTGGAGCATCAGGGAGTCCCGCTGCTAGTTCAAAAAGTCGAAGATAAATACCGTATCATCAGAGTGATGAGCAGTGATCCCGCTCATTATATGAACAGCACAATTTGCCCGGGGGAATTTATACCGAATTAACAAAGAGGATTTTCTGTAAATATTGGATATGATATAATAAAGTTGAATCTGTGATGTAAACTCATATCCATTTTACCGGGAAGGGTCTGACACCTTAGGCACATGATATGCCCCAAGTGATCGGCCCTTTCTTCAATTACATACCAACAGAGAATTTAAGGAATTTAGGTGAAACATATTGGCAAAACGGAAAAAACGAAAAAAACGTTCTTCAACTGCTGATTCTCTGAAAAACACGATCAAATATGAAATCACGGGGCTGGCATTGATAGCATTGAGTTTGATCTCAATCATCGAGCTCGGTGCAGTGGGTAAGGCATTCGTCTATTTCTTCCGGTTTTTCCTGGGGGAATGGTATATGGCAGCCTTATTATGGGTCCTCTATATTGCCGGATACCTGATGGTAAAAAGGGAAGTCCCACTGCTGTTCAGCAGACGATTGCTCGGACTTTATATCATTGTCGCAAGCTTTTTATTATTGAGTCATGTTAAATTATTCGATCTGCTTTCCAATGACGGAATGTTCGAGAATCCGAGTGTGATCACAAATACATGGGATTTGTTCTGGATGGACGTCAACGGTGAAACCAGTACAACTGATCTTGGAGGGGGAATGATAGGCAGTATATTATTTGCTGTTTCGTATTTCCTGTTTGACTCCCAGGGAGCAAGGATAGTAAGTGCCACATTTATATTAATCGGCATCATCCTGGTGACGGGGAAATCACTTGGTGAAGTATTGGGTAAGGCCGGCTTGCGTTTTCGTGAATTCCTAAGCGGCCAATGGGCAGCTTTTAAGACTGACATGAGTGAATGGAAAGAAACCAAAGAAACTAAAAAAGAGAAGAAGCAAAATCAACAAAAAGCAAACAACGATATGAAGAAGCAAGAAGCATCAATTCCAAAGCTGAATGCTGAAGAAGAAGAAAAAATCGAACCGATCATTTCCAATTTTGCAGAAAGGGCATACGGAGGGATGCCTTCAGAGAAGGACAAAGAGAAAGAGGAAACAACTGAAAAGGCCGGCGGAGCGGAGTCACAGAATAATAGTGAGGAAGAATCCGATTCAACGCCGCCGATCACGTTTACCGAGGTGGAAAATAAAGATTACAAGCTACCTTCTCTAACGCTTTTAAAAAGTCCAAAACAGACGGATCAAAGCAATGAGTATCAGTTGATCCATGCCAATGCAGCTAAGCTGGAAAGGACATTTCAAAGCTTTGGGGTAAAAGCGAAGGTGACACAGGTTCATCTGGGCCCGGCTGTTACTAAATACGAAGTCCATCCGGATGTCGGTGTAAAAGTCAGCAGAATCGTTAATCTGAGTGATGACCTGGCGCTGGCCCTTGCTGCTAAAGATATCAGGATAGAGGCACCGATACCAGGAAAATCAGCCATTGGGATTGAAGTCCCTAATTCCGAAGTCGCAATGGTTTCCCTGCGGGAAGTGTTGGAATCCAAGCAGCATCATAAACCGGAATCAAAACTCCAGATAGGTCTTGGCAGGGACATTACAGGGGAAGCTGTGCTTGCAGAGCTCAATAAAATGCCTCACTTGCTTGTTGCCGGAGCAACGGGAAGCGGTAAAAGTGTCTGCATCAACGGAATCATAACCAGCATTTTAATGCGGGCTAAACCCCATGAAGTAAAGTTGATGATGATCGATCCGAAGATGGTGGAATTGAATGTATATAACGGTGTTCCGCATCTGCTGGCACCTGTTGTAACGGACGCCAAGAAAGCTTCACAGGCATTAAAGAAAGTGGTCAGTGAAATGGAAAGGCGCTATGAATTGTTTTCCCATACAGGAACAAGAAATATTGAAGGCTACAATGATTATGTGAAAAGGCAGAATATAGAAAACGAAGAGAAGCAGCCGCTGCTGCCGTACATCGTCGTCATCGTGGATGAATTGGCAGACTTGATGATGGTCGCATCGAATGATGTAGAGGATGCCATCACCCGGCTCGCCCAAATGGCGCGTGCTGCGGGTATCCATCTGATCATTGCCACCCAGAGACCGTCCGTGGATGTCATTACGGGTGTAATCAAAGCCAATATCCCTTCCCGGATTGCCTTTGCGGTATCTTCCCAGACAGATTCCCGAACCATACTCGACTCCGGAGGGGCAGAAAAGTTACTGGGCAGGGGGGATATGCTGTTCATGCCTGTAGGTGCTTCCAAGCCGACAAGGGTACAGGGTGCCTTCCTGTCGGATGATGAAGTGGAAGATATTGTGGATTTCGTTATCTCCCAGCAAAGGGCCCAGTATCAGGAAGAAATGATCCCGGATGATATTCCCGAGGATGCAGGGAGCGGTGAAGCTGAAGATGAGTTGTATAATGATGCCGTGCAACTGATTGCGGAAATGCAGACAGCCTCTGTGTCGATGCTCCAGCGCAGATTCAGGATCGGCTATACGCGTGCTGCACGATTAATAGACGAGATGGAAGTAAGAGGAGTAGTCGGCCCTTACGAAGGAAGCAAGCCCCGGACAGTCCTTGTAGGCAAACCTTCTGAAGAGCAAAATGCATAAATAAAGTGAAGAAGCTGGGACAAAAGTGATATAGCATAAGTAAAACCCGAACTATTTTGCATGAGGTGAGGCAAAATAGCTCGGGTTTTTATTTGTTCATTGTACATTTAGGATTTAGCTCATTCAGCGGTTGATTGGAGTGCAAGACGAAGACTCCCGCGGAAAGCGAAGTCTTGCACGGAAATCATGTGCGTTGCTTTAGAGTCCACTCTGAAACGTTTGTTTTTACATGAAAATTTATGTTTTCTCCCTATCCTTCATTTCTTTATGCCCTGGAGGTGAAAAAAGAACCAACAAATTCACAAATACCCCCAGATAATGTATGTTATTATCATCTTCTTCTTGGTTATCCACTAATGTGATATACTATTAAAAGCGTTTTCAAAAGTAAGTACTATGTTTCAGGAGTGTTATCAAAAGCGTCAATCAAGATTGATTATGTAATATTATGTAATATTTTTAATGTTTTTATGATATAACCCCTATTTTTCCACTATTTTTTTCCATAAAAATTTTCAGAATTGCCTTATTGGTCTTTTTTTTCGACAAAATCACATAATGCTATTTATTTATTAAAAGAAAAGTGTTATAGTATTTTCGATTAGTAGGAAAGATATACATCAGAGGTCTGATGTCTTGAGAAAATGTGGTGGTGGTTCCAGTGACGATAAAAACAGATAATCGACATTTATACTTACAAGTTATTGACCGTTTGAAAAAGGATATTGATGCAGGAGTTTATAAAGAAAAAGAAAAACTCCCTTCAGAATTTGATCTTTCCAAACAGCTGGGAGTTTCAAGAGCGACCCTCAGGGAAGCTTTGAGGATTCTTGAAGAAGAAAGTGTCATTATCCGCCGGCATGGTGTGGGCACATTTGTAAACGCGAAACCTTTGTTCACTTCAGGAATTGAGCAATTGAACAGCGTTTCCAATATGATCATACAGGCAGGAATGGAGCCGGGAACCATTTTCTTAAGCTCAACGACTCAGGAAGCTACTGAGGATGATGCGAAAAGGTTTCATAGTGACGAAGCGGAGGATATGATTTTGGTTGAACGAGTTCGAACAGCTAACGGTGAACCTGTCGTTTACTGCGTGGACAAAATTCCGGAGAGGATACTCACAAGGAATTTCACACATGAAGATAATTCTATCTTTTCCGTGCTTGAGAATAGGGAGAATAGAAGAATCACCCATGCAGTCGCCCAGATCGAACCCATGGGATACCATGATAAGATTTCCCCGATTCTGAATTGCGAGCCTGAAACGGCATTACTCGTTCTCAAACAAATGCATTTTGATGAAAACGACGAGCCGATTCTGTACTCAGTAAACTATTTCAGATCAGACAAATTCAGTTTCCATGTATTGAGAAAGCGAGTTTAGTAAACTGTCTTTCTACTAATTCATTACAACAAATTTTGGGGGGTACTCTAGGTGAAAAAGCGTAAATTCGGTTTAGCGCTGTCTTTTGTTCTTGCAGCAGGTACGATTTTGGGTGCATGTGGTTCAAGTGACAAAGAAGAAGGTGCATCTAGTGGTGATGGCAAGAGTAAAGAAGATCAGTTTACAGTAGCAATGGTTACGGATGTTGGTGGAGTAGATGATAAATCTTTCAACCAATCAGCTTGGGAAGGCTTAAAGGCATTCGGTGAAGAACACGGAATGGAAAAAGGCAAGAGCGGTTACGATTACCTTCAATCTCAATCTGATGCAGACTATGCTACAAACTTAAACACATTAGCTCGTCAAGATTTTGACTTAGTATACGGAATCGGCTTCCTTATGGAAGGTGCAATCAATGATATCGCACAACAGCAAAAAGATGCACACTTTGCCATCGTGGATGCTGTAGTCGATCAGCCTAACGTTGCAAGCATCACATTCAAAGAGCAGGAAGGATCTTTCCTTGCAGGTGTTGTAGCAGGTTTAACGACTAAAACAAATAAAATCGGTTTCATCGGCGGTATGGAAATCCCGGTTATCGAACGTTTCCACTCAGGTTTCCTTGCAGGTGTCAAAGCTGTAAATCCTGAAGCAGAAGTAGTATCTGATTATGCTGGTGCATTCGACAAAGCTGAGCTTGGTCAAACGATCGCATCAAAAATGTATTCACAAAAAGCTGACGTTGTATTCCATGCAGCAGGCGGAACAGGTAATGGTCTATTCAAAGAAGCACGTGACTTGAAAGAAAAAGACCCTTCACGTGAAATCTGGGCAATCGGTGTTGACTCTGATCAAACTGCTGAAGGTAAAGTAGGAGATCACAATATCGTATTGACTTCTTCACTGAAGCGTGTTGATAACGCTGTAAAAGACCTTTCCAATAAAGCTAAAGAAGGTAACTTCCCTGGTGGAGAAGTGATTTCTTACGGCCTTAACGAAGATGGTGTGGGTCTTGCAGAACTTAATGATGAACTTTCAAACAAAGATGAAGTGATGGCGAAAGTAGACGAGTGGAAAGAGAAAATCGCTAACGGAGATATCAAAGTACCTGAATCTCTGAAAGACGCTGAAGCTTTCTCCGCAGAATAATCGTCATCTGACAACAGGGATAAGCGGGCCATGGAATGCCGGTCTCTTATCCCTTTTTCTTTAAAGAAAACTGGATACATAGTACTAATCGATGTTCTTTGATTGGTATTATTTTACTAATTGCTGGTTTGTGATTTTAAAACTTTAATTGAAGTATAGAAATATTACCTTCTATCTTTCATTTAGAGTTTTAACAGGGGAAACCCTTTTTTCTGGCGGACCAAGGTCTGACCTCTAACTACTAAACTATTTATCCCCAGCCTACGCAAGGAGTGAAAGCAATGGATTATGTAATCGAGATGTTGAACATCCGAAAGGAATTCCCGGGCATCGTGGCAAATGACAATATCACCCTTCAGCTAAAACAAGGTGAAATTCATGCGCTTCTTGGTGAAAATGGTGCAGGTAAGTCAACGTTAATGAACGTCTTATTTGGACTTTATCAACCGGAGCAAGGTGAGATACGTGTGAAGGGCAAGAAAGTGAACATCACAAACCCTAACATAGCAAACGACCTTGGAATAGGAATGGTGCATCAGCATTTTATGCTTGTTGATACATTTACCGTCACTGAAAACATCATCCTCGGAAGGGAACCGAAATCAGGCGCTTCCGTAGATATTAAAAAAGCAGAAAAAGATATTTTGGACATTTCTGAGAGATATGGACTTAAAGTCGATCCAAGTGCAAAAATATCAGAAATTTCAGTAGGTATGCAGCAGCGTGTGGAAATTCTTAAGACTCTTTACCGCGGTGCGGATATCCTGATCTTTGATGAACCTACCGCCGTCCTGACCCCGCAGGAAATTAAAGAACTTATCCAAATCATGAAAACCCTGATAAAAGAAGGCAAATCCATCATTCTCATCACACACAAGCTCAAGGAGATCATGGAGGTGTGTGATAATGTAACCGTTATCAGGAAAGGTAAAGGGATCGGAACAGTAAAAGTTTCAGAAACGAATCCGAATGATTTGGCGAGTCTGATGGTAGGCCGTGAGGTTACGTTTAAAACAGACAAAACAGAGGCGAACCCGGATGGGAAAGTCTTGGAAATATCAAATCTTAATGTTAAAGATAATCGAAATGTACCTGTTGTCAAGGGACTGAACCTTGAGGTGAAGGCAGGAGAGATACTCGGGATTGCGGGTGTCGATGGAAATGGACAAACCGAGCTTATAGAAGCCATCACGGGACTTCATAAAGCAGAGAGCGGCTCAATCAAGCTGAATGGCAAAGAAATCCTTAACATGAAACCTCGGAAGATCTATGAGACGGGAGTGGGACACATCCCTCAGGACCGTCACAAACACGGATTGGTATTGGACTTTCCGATAGGTGAAAATATGGTCCTCCAGACTTATTATCAAAAGCCATACTCCAACAAAGGAATTTTAAACTATAAAAAGATTTATGATCAAGCAAGAAAACTGATCTCGGAATTTGATGTGCGAACCCCTACTGAATACACTCTAGCGCGTGCTCTTTCAGGTGGAAATCAGCAAAAGGCGATCATCGGACGCGAAATCGACCGTGATCCGGACTTGCTGATTGCCGCTCAGCCGACCCGCGGATTGGATGTAGGTGCGATTGAATTCATCCACAAACGTCTGATCGAACAAAGAGACAACGGCAAAGCTGTATTGCTGCTTTCATTCGAGTTAGATGAAATCATGAATGTCAGTGATCGCATTGCGGTCATTTACGAGGGGCAAATCGTTGCGATTGTAAATCCAAAAGAAACAACTGAACAGGAACTCGGTTTGTTAATGGCGGGTTCTAAGGGAAAGGGAACGGGGGAAAACACAAATGTCTAATCGATTAACAAATATATTAATCCCGGTCATTTCTGTCATATTAGGTATCATTGTTGGAACCATTATCATGCTTGTGAGCGGGTACGATCCTGTAGCAGGATATTCTGCACTGTGGCAGGGGATATTTGGTGAGGTCTACTATGTAGGTGAAACAATCAGACAGGTGACTCCATATATTTTAGCCGGTCTGGCAGTTGCTTTTGC
The DNA here is from genome assembly GCA_051294195.1 of Bacillus sp. BKU_1. Classification (GTDB taxonomy): domain Bacteria; phylum Bacillota; class Bacilli; order Bacillales; family Bacillaceae_B; genus Rossellomorea. Next base: position 3,130,207 of record CP193985.1, read on the forward strand.
ATTCAGGACAGGACTCTTCAACATCGGGGTAGAGGGCCAGCTTATTGTCGGATGGCTGGCAGCCGTATGGGTGGGGATCGCGTTCGAAGATCTGCCGAAATACATCCATCTCCCTATGGCCGTCATCGCTGCGGCACTTGCAGGTGCTGTCTGGGGGTTCATCCCAGGCCTGCTGAAAGCAAAATACCGGGTGCATGAAGTTATCGTCACCATCATGATGAACTATATCGCCCTGCATGTTACAAACTCCATCATCCGGGATGTGTTGACAGAGCGTAAGGACCGTACGGGGTACATTGCTGATTCAGCTTCCTTGAAATCACCATTTTTTGAAAGCCTGACGGATTACTCAAGATTACATTGGGGGATCTTCATTGCTCTTGCCTGCGTATTCATCATGTGGTTCCTGCTTGAGAAGACAACTCGTGGATATGAACTCCGATCTGTCGGGTTTAACCAGCATGCTTCGCAATATGCCGGGATGAACGTCAATGGGAACATCATTCTTTCAATGGTCATCTCAGGCGCATTCGCCGGCCTTGCCGGTGCCATGGAAGGTTTGGGTACATTTGGTTACGCGTCTATCAAAGGCGGTTTCACAGGTGTTGGGTTCGATGGTATCGCGGTTGCCTTGCTTGGCGGAAACGTGGCAATAGGGGTTGTGTTTGCTGCCCTTTTGTTCGGCGGGCTCAAAGTCGGGGCATTGAATATGCCGCTTGAAGCGGGTATTCCAAATGAACTGGTAGATATCATTATCGCTCTTATCATTTTCTTTGTCGCTTCAGGCTACATGATCCGCTACTTAATTCAACGATTCAGTAAAAAGGGGGTGAAATAAGTGGGCTTAATGGATGTTTTATTGATACTTGTACCATCTACATTATTATGGGCTTCACCACTTATTTTCACTGCTTTGGGCGGAGCATTTTCAGAACGCTCCGGTATTGTTAACATCGGACTTGAAGGTTTAATGGTAATCGGCGCTTTTTCAAGTATCGTCTTTAATCTTGCTTTTGCTGATACATTCGGTTCTGCTACTCCATGGGTGGCTCTTCTAGTTGCAATGATCATGGGTGGATTACTTGCGGTACTTCATGCTGTAGCATCGATCACTTTCCGGGCCGATCAAGTTGTATCCGGTGTTGCAATCAACTTGCTTGCAATCGGTCTGACTCTGTTCCTGGTCAAGCGTATTTATGGTAAAGGTCAAACAGATATCATCTCAGAAGGATTCGGTAAAGTGGATATCCCTCTGCTCAACAAGATACCTTTCATCGGAGATATCTTCTTCTCGAATACGTATTGGCCGCCATTCGTCGCCATACTTGTATCAGTGATCGTATGGTATGTGATGTTCAAGACACCATTCGGCCTTCGTCTCCGTTCTGTCGGGGAACACCCTATGGCTGCAGATACAATGGGAATCAATGTAACAAAAATGCGCTATATCGGTGTAATTATCTCGGGTGCTTTTGCCGGTGTAGGCGGCGGGGTGTATGCACAGTCCATTTCATCTGATTTCAGCCACGCGACCATCAGCGGGCAGGGATTCATGGCCCTTGCTGCTTTGATCTTCGGTAAATGGCATCCGCTTGGCGCAATGGGCGCAGCTTTATTCTTTGGTTTTGCACAAAGCTTGAGTATTATCGGAAGCAGTATACCGTTATTCGAGAATATTCCAAGCGTATATCTATTGATCGCTCCTTACGTACTGACAATCCTTGCACTCACAGGTTTCATCGGCCGCGCCGATGCACCTAAGGCATTAGGTACACCGTACATTAAAGGAAGCCGATAAGAAATGAAAGAGGCTGGGATATAAGTATTTTAGTCTAAGAAAGACCCGAACTAATTTGCCTTCTAGGAAGCAATTTAGTTCGGGTTTTTAGTTTTATTTAAATGTGTAATCAGATATTAGCTCTTTCCAGCGGCTGATTGGAGTGCAAGACGAAGACTCCTATTGGAAAAGCGGAAGGGCTTTGCTCAGAGGCGTGCTGCATAAGACGAATCGGCTTAGAAGGCGTTCTTTGCCTTCTTGGCCGGTTTAACTTATGACATGTCCCTCTAAGCCCTGCAGCTGGACAGCGTGCCCCCCATGAATAAGAAGAGGAGGCTCCGCGGAAGCTGAGTTTTACACGGAAATCAATAGCGGTGAAGCATGGAATCGAATGAAGGTGAGAGTGAAAAAACTCTTCTATATAGGTTTGCATATATATCTCTACACATAATGTTACTATCAGAAATCGCAAGTTAATTCCTAAGCGGCATATATGAAGATCTATTCTGAACAAATACTTTCCAACATATAATGATAGAAGTTGCATGTGTCGATTTTTCCAAGAGAGGAAGATGCTTGAATTCTTTCTATCACAACATGTATAGTTAAACTAAAATACCGCACAATAATGGTGTTTATTACTTTTTTACAACGTATAAAATGCAAGTATGGACAAGGAGGACGGTACCATGACGGACATTAATGAAGTCGTTAAGAAAAAACAGGGCTATACACTACATATCGTCAAAACCGATAAGTATAAAACAAACAACCTTGTGATGAAATTGAAAGCTCCATTAGATCAGGAAACTGTCACGCTTCGCGGACTTCTTCCGCATGTCATGCAAAGCAGTACAAAAACATACCCGAATACAACGAAGCTCCGTACTTATTTAGATGAACTATACGGTGCCAGCTTTTTCACGGACCTCGGTAAAAAAGGGGAATATCATGTCGTCAGTTTCTCGGTGGAAATCGCAAATGAGAAATTTTTAAAGGATTCAGAGCCGCTTCTTGAAAAAGGTCTGGAATTCCTGTCAGACGTATTGATGAATCCGAATGTCGAGAACGGGCAATTCGACGAAGATACGGTCAAGAAGGAGAAGCGGAATCAGAAAGTAAGGATACAGGCAGTATACGACGATAAAATGCGCTATGCGAATTCAAGGCTCGTAGAAGAAATGTGTAAAGATGAGCGTTTCGCCCTGCACGTAAATGGAACGCTAGATCACGTCGATCCAATCACTCCAAGCGAATTATATGATTATTACAAAAAAGTGATCAGTGAAGATCAAATCGATCTCTATGTCATAGGTGATGTAGATGTCGAACAGGTTGAACGTTTCTGCGACGGTCTGTTTTCCTTGTCAGCGAGGGAAGCAGTCGATGTCGATTCTTCCGAAGTGAAGCGTAAAGCAAAGGAAAATGTAGTAAAAGAAAAGCAGGATGTCAAGCAAGGTAAATTGAATATGGGATACCGTACAAATACCCAGTACGGAGATAAGGACTATTATGCACTTCAGGTATTCAACGGCATTTTCGGCGGATTCTCCCATTCAAAACTATTTATAAATGTGAGGGAAAAGGCAAGTCTTGCCTACTATGCAGCAAGCCGTCTTGAAAGCCATAAAGGTCTTATGATGGTCATGTCGGGAATAGAATTTAAAAACTATGACCAGGCAGTAGGCATCATAAGTGAGCAGCTTGAAGCCATGAAAAAAGGGAATTTCACCGACAGTGAAATCGAACAGACAAAAGCCGTCATAAAAAATCAGATGCTTGAAACGGTGGATACTTCAAGGGGGCTGATCGAAGTCCTCTATCATAATGCAGTATCCGGGAAGCAAATTGACCTCAGGACCTGGCTTGAAGAAGTGGAAAAGACGAGCAGAGAAGAAATCATCGCCGCAGCAAATAAAGTAGAGCTGGATACAATTTACTTCTTAACAGGAATGGAGGAATCATGATGAAGAAAATTTCCTTCGATCAAATTCAAGAAAATCTTTATTATGAGAAGATGTCCAACGGCTTGGATGTGTATATCCTTCCTAAAAAAGGATTCAATAAGACATATGCCACTTTCACGACTAAATACGGCAGCATCGACAATAACTTTGTTCCGTTGAATGAAGAGGAATTTGTAAAAGTTCCGGATGGTATCGCTCATTTCCTTGAACACAAGCTGTTTGAAAAAGAAGATGGGGACGTATTCCAACAGTTCAGCCGGCAAGGGGCTTCTGCCAACGCTTTCACATCATTTACACGGACCGCATACCTTTTCTCCAGTACAGATAATGTAGAAAGAAATCTTGAAACACTGGTCGATTTTGTGCAGGATCCGTACTTTACCGAAAAGACGGTTGAAAAAGAAAAAGGCATCATCGGACAGGAAATCACGATGTACGACGATAATCCTGATTGGCGTCTGTACTTCGGTGTCATTCAGAACATGTACAAAAACCATCCCGTCAAAATTGATATAGCAGGTACAATCGAGTCGATTACTCCGATTACCAAGGATATGCTGTATCAGTGTTACAATACGTTTTATCACCCGAGCAATATGCTTCTCTTTGTCGTGGGTCCTGTCGATCCAGAACAGATCATGAACCAGGTCCGCACCAACCAGGAAAAGAAGCCATATGAGAAAATGCCAGAGATCAAGCGTCGATTCGAGGATGAACCAGAAGCAGTTGCAGAAAAGAAACAGGTTCTCGAAATGAATGTCCAGTCCCCTAAATGCCTGGTAGGTTTGAAGGCTCCGGAACCGACACAGCAAGGGAAAGAGATGCTTAAACAGGAATTGTCAATGAACGTCTTATTGGATTTAGTGTTTGGAAAAAGCTCAACCCATTATTTTGATCTGTACAATGAGGGGCTTATAGATGAGACTTTTCATTATGATTACACACAAGAAAATGGTTTCGGATTCGCGACAGTCGGGGGCGACACCGAAAAGCCTGACTTGCTTGCTGAAAAGCTGAAAGAACTCCTGCTTAAAGCGAAAGACGGTACCCTCTTCACAGAAGAAGGGCTTGAACGGACGAAAAAGAAAAAAATCGGTTCATTCCTGCGCGCAGTGAATTCACCTGAATTCATTGCCAACCAATTCACACGGTACGCATTCAATGAAATGGATTTGTTTGACGTCGTGCCTACTTTGGAATCCTTGACTTACAATGACATTCAGAATGTCGCGGACAAAATCATCCGTGAAGAGCGATTCACTGTATGCCAAGTTGTTCCTAAATTATAAAGAAAAAGGGGAACTGCCTTTCATGAGGGGGCGGTTCTTCATTTCGTTGGGGGAAATAGTATGAAATTTGCATTGATCACAGGAGCGTCAGGCGGTATTGGCAGAAGCACTGCAAGGACTCTCGCAGAAAAAGGGTGGAATCTATACCTACATTATCATAATGACCGTAAGAGTATAGATGATCTGATGATTGAAATGAAAGACAAGGGTATCGAAGCGATTCCGATACAATCAGATTTGTCTCAACCAGACGGAGTGAAGAAGCTCATTGACTCCATTTTTCGGCTTGATGCGATCGTCTACTCCAGCGGTATTGCAGGCTGGGGGCTCTTTCTGGATCAAAAGGAATCCGAGATGGACCGGATGATCAATATCCATATAAAAAGTCCGATGCTTCTTGTGCAGGGGCTGCTTCCGAAATTAATCCAGAACAAAGGCGCTATTGTGATTGTAAGTTCCATCTGGGGGCAGATCGGGGGTTCCTGCGAAGTTGTCTACTCTGCGGTTAAAGGGGCTCAGCTCTCTTTTGTAAAAGCATTGGCGAAGGAAACAGCTTTAAATGGAGTCAGGGTCAATGCAGTTGCTCCAGGCGCTGTCGAAACCAATATGATGAATTCATTCTCAATCGGCGAACTCCAGCAGATCAGTGAAGAAATCCCTATGGGCAGACTGGCATCCAGCAGTGAAATTGCTACTTCCATCGCTTTTCTCCTATCGGAGGATTCTTCTTACATTACGGGCCAGACACTCTCGGTGAATGGTGGATGGCACACCTAATATTTTTCCGTGAGGTGCATATTTTTCTCTTCATGATACAAACTAACATTGTATTTCAAATATGAGGAGGTTATTGCGATGTCTGTATTGGATAACTGGTCAGATTGGAAAAACTTCTTAGGCGACCGCCTAAATCAAGCTCAGCATACCGGAATGGAAAATGAAACGGTAAATGATTTGGCTTATCAAATCGGAGATTACCTGGCTCAACAGGTTGAGCCTAAAAATGATCAGGAAAAAGTATTGGCCGATTTATGGTCAGTCGCTTCTCCTGAAGAACAGCATGCTATTGCTAACATGATGGTCAAGCTGGTGAACAACAACGGTACTCGTTAAGGAGAGGGAATTTTCCTCTCCTTTTCTTATGCAGCCATTTCGTTTCGCAGTATTGGCCGGATGGAACCGGTCTTCCAGGCAGTGTCATCCAAAAGAACTGTTTATCTCTGCATTATGCAGAAATTGTATGAATTCTATAGGTTTTCCTTTTCTATTAGGTGAAAATCCTTTATTATAAAAGCTAGATGTTTCAAGTGATAGTATCGAAATATCTCCAATGTTGTCGGATAATGTTGTCTCATATAATTTCAGGAGGGAACCAATGGAACGAAAAGAGTGGTATTTAGAGTATGAAATACAAAAAAATCGTCCCGGCCTCTTAGGTGATATCTCTTCATTGTTAGGAATGCTTTCCATAAACATTGTAACGATCAATGGTGTCGATGAAGGCAGAAGGGGAATGCTTCTTCTTGCCAACAATGAAGAGCAGATAACCCGTCTGGAATCAATTTTGCAGACAATGGATACGATTAATGTAACGAAATTAAGGGAACCTAAACTTAGGGACAGACTTGCTGTCAGGCATGGACGCTATATACAGCGTGATGCAGATGATAAAAAGACATTCAGGTTTGTTCGTGATGAACTGGGTCTGCTTGTTGATTTCATGGCAGAACTTTTCAAACAGGAAGGACATAAGCTTGTCGGGATAAGGGGTATGCCGCGAGTCGGTAAAACTGAGTCCGTTGTGGCTTCAAGTGTATGTGCCAATAAAAAATGGCTGTTTGTTTCGTCCACCTTATTGAAGCAGACAATCAGAAGCAAGCTGATTGAAGATGAATATTCTTCTGACAATCTATTCATTATAGATGGAATCGTTTCAACAAGGCGTGCTAGCGAAAAGCACTGGCAGCTGGTAAGGGAAATCATGCGTCTCCCGGCAGTTAAAGTCATTGAGCACCCTGATGTATTCGTTCAAAATTCAGAATACTCACTGGATGATTTTGATTATATCATTGAACTTAGAAACAACCCCGAAGAAGAGATTACATATGAGTTAGCTGAACAAAATAACCTTTTCCAAAATTCGGATTTTGGAGGTTTTGATTTTTAAAATTGGAAGGTGTTAACTAGTGACGGAATTAGGAAAACGTCTTAAAGAAGCTCGTGAAGCTAAAGATTTCAGTCTTGACGACTTGCAGAGAGTAACGAAGATACAGAAGCGTTATCTAATCGGAATTGAAGAGGGCTCTTACGACATGATGCCGGGTAAATTCTATGTGCGTGCTTTTATCAAGCAGTATTGTGAAGCTGTAGGCCTTCAGCCGGAAGTCATCTTTGAAGAGTATAAAGATGATATTCCCGCAGCGTACGAGGATGAAATCCCTGTATCACTTTCCCGTGTTCAGACAAGGAAAGGGGTATCGGCAGCTCCTTCAAAAGCCTTGGATGTCCTGCCGAAGATCCTGATTGCAGTATTTGTCATCGCGGTATTGATCGCTGTTTGGGTATTTGTGCAAAACAAGGTTACTGACAATGCAAGCAATGCAGGTACTGCCGATAAGGAACCGGTAGCTGTGGATCAGCAAGATCTGCCGGATGAAGAACCTGCAGATGGTAAAGATACAGATCAAAAGGAATCCGGAGATAATAATGATAATAAGGCCGGAGAAGAGAAAGATAAAGAGGATGAAGAGAAAAAGGAACAATCCCTCGAGGCTGTCAAGACCGAGGGCACTGTAACGACCTATGAATTAAGGGATACTGACCAGTTTAAACTTGAGGTGGCAGCCAAAGGTGACGCATGGATCGCCGTGTATAATTCAAAAGATGAGGTGTTGTTTCAAGGGATGCTGTATAAAGATGATAAAAAGGATTTCAATTTTACAGCAGATCAACAGGCATATCTCGTTCTGGGTAATGCAGCCAACACGGATATAAATGTAAATGGGAAGGCGCTTGAGTATAAGATACCAACCGAAACGGTTCGACAAGATATTGTGATCCAGTATAAACCTGCGGAATCCCAGTAATAATTATGGGGGAGCAGTGAAATTTCGTTCCGCCCGCAGTCATTATCTTTGTTTCTAAGTATTGGAGGTAGAAAGGTGAATTTACCTAATAAGATTACAATTTCAAGGATCTTTTTGATCCCATTATTTTTAATCATCATGCTTGCCCCCCTTAACTGGGGAGACATGGTTTTCCTCGGTGCTGAAATGCCGGTTAAACATTTTGTCGGGGCGCTGATTTTCATCATTGCGTCTACCACGGATTGGATAGACGGATATTATGCGAGAAAGTATAATATGGTGACCAACCTCGGTAAGTTTTTAGATCCTTTGGCTGACAAGCTGCTTGTATCTGCAGCTTTGATTGTGCTTGTTGAACTCGGCCTTGCCCCTTCCTGGATCGTCATCATCATCATCAGCCGTGAATTCGCAGTGACCGGTCTTCGACTCGTTCTTGCAGGTGAAGGTGAAGTGGTGGCTGCAGGACAGCTGGGGAAAATCAAGACATGGGCGCAGATCATCGCAATATCCGCACTATTGCTTCATAATGCCATTTTCGAATTGATCAATCTTCCCTTTGCGACCATCGCTTTATGGATTGCCATGTTCTTCACGATCTGGTCCGGCTGGGATTACTTCAAACATAATAAGAAGGCATTTATCAATTCTAAATGATTTATTAAGCGTGAAGCTGGACGAATGTCCATTCCCACTATAATCTATAAGAGATGATTCATTCATGAATCATCTCTTTTTTTGTTTAAGCAAGTCTCTACTTAAGGGGGAAAACTGAGTGAATGCTGAAATAATAGCAGTGGGTTCAGAATTATTATTAGGTCAGATTGCCAATACAAATGCTCAATACATATCAGAACAGCTTGCCGAAGCAGGTGTGGACGTTTATTATCATACAAGCGTCGGAGATAATCCTGTCCGTTTGTCGCAGGCGGTTAAAGTTGCACAGGAAAGGGCAGATCTGCTTATCTTCACAGGCGGGCTGGGCCCTACGAAAGATGATTTGACGAAAGAAACAATCGCCAAAGCACTTGGAACAGGACTTTCCATGGATGAAGAAGCTTTGGAGTCGATTAAATCATACTTTCAGAAAACCAAGCGTCAAATGACGCCTAACAATGAAAAGCAGGCTCTCATCCTTGAAGGCTCTGATGCACTGAAAAATGAGAACGGAATGGCACCGGGTATGTTCCTGAAAAAAGGTGACATATCATACATGCTGCTCCCTGGACCGCCTTCGGAAATGCGTCCGATGTTCAGCAAGTACGGAATCCCAGTCATTTTAAGGTCGTTAAAAAGGAAAGAAATCATTTTTTCAAGGGTCCTCCGCTTTTTTGGCATCGGTGAAGCCCAGCTGGAAACGGAATTGGAAGAACTGATCGATACGCAGACAAACCCGACCATCGCTCCGCTCGCAGGAGATGGAGAAGTTACACTCCGGCTGACGGCCAAACACGAGTCAAAGAGTGTGGCGGCCGAACTCCTGGATGGGGTGGAAGAGAAGATATTAAATGTGGCCGGTGACTATTTCTACGGATACGATCAAGACTCCCTTGTCGAAGTGGGCATGAGGTTATTAAAAGAAAAGGGCCAGACTCTTTCATGTGCGGAAAGCCTGACAGGCGGCCTCTTTCAATCTGAAATTACCTCGCTGCCTGGAGCATCGGCTGTTTTACAGGGAGGGGTGGTCTGTTACCAGGATGAAATCAAAAAGAAAATACTGTCTGTCAGTGAAAACACGCTTGAACAAGATTCTGCGGTAAGCGAGCAATGTGCTCTTGAATTGGCTGAAAATGTGCGTACTCTCTTTGCGTCAGACATCGGAATCAGTTTTACTGGATTGGCAGGACCGGACGATGTTGATGGTAAAAAGGCTGGCACTGTTTGGATTGGTCTTGCGATCAAAGGCAGGCCGGTAAAAGCATTCCTTCTAAATCTTGCTGGAGGCAGGAACGGCAATCGGAAGCGGACAGCAAAGTACGGTTGGCATTATTTATTGAAGGAATTGACCTGAATTCTTAAAACCGTCCCCCGGATTATCAATGGGACGGTTATAAAATGCAATTTTTCCGGCACCTAAAAAAACCGAATGGATGTTCGATTTTTTTCTTGTTTTCTACTATTACATGGTTTATAGTATAGATAGGTTGGATTTGAGACAGGCTTATAAGTTGTCTTTATATCTATTTTCAAAGGAGGAAATATAGTGAGCGATCGTAAAGCAGCCTTAGATATGGCTTTGAAACAAATAGAGAAACAGTTTGGAAAAGGTTCTGTCATGAAGCTTGGGGAAAAAACTGACAGAAATATCGTAACCGTTCCAAGTGGATCACTTGCCCTTGACGCGGCTCTTGGAGTCGGCGGGTATCCACGCGGAAGAATTATTGAGGTGTATGGACCGGAATCCTCAGGTAAAACAACCGTGGCACTCCATGCCATTGCAGAAGTACAGGCACAGGGCGGACAGGCAGCGTTCATTGATGCCGAGCATGCGCTGGATCCTGTATACGCACAGAAGCTTGGGGTGAACATAGACGAACTGCTGCTCTCCCAGCCTGATACTGGGGAGCAGGCATTGGAAATCGCTGAAGCATTGGTGCGAAGCGGTGCAGTAGATGCCATCGTGATTGACTCTGTAGCAGCACTTGTACCTAAAGCGGAAATCGAAGGGGAAATGGGAGATTCACACGTCGGTCTTCAAGCCCGTCTAATGTCCCAGGCACTTCGTAAGCTGTCCGGTGCAATCAACAAATCGAAGACCATCGCGATCTTCATCAACCAGATCCGTGAAAAGGTCGGAGTCATGTTTGGAAATCCCGAGACGACGCCTGGTGGACGCGCGTTGAAGTTCTATTCTTCCGTAAGGTTGGAAGTGCGTCGTGCTGAAACCCTTAAGCAAGGCAATGAAATGGTTGGTAACAAAACAAAAATCAAAGTCGTGAAGAATAAAGTCGCTCCTCCTTTCCGTGTAGCGGAAGTAGATATCATGTATGGACAAGGTATCTCTAAAGAAGGGGAAATCGTTGACCTTGGATCAGAGCTGGATATCGTTCAGAAGAGTGGTGCCTGGTACTCATATAACGAAGAACGACTTGGACAGGGCCGTGAAAACGCTAAAATCTTCTTAAAAGAAAACCCGGAAATCCGCAATGAAATCATGTTGAAAATCCGTGACCATTACGGATTGGATACAGGAGCTGCGGATGCCGAAGATCAAGGCGAACTCAGTCTGTTGGAAGATTAAGAGTGATCGGAGAGAAGCAGACATCTCTATGTGTCTGCTTCTCTTTCTTTTTGTGCCTATAGTGAAAATCATATAATTTAATGTAATAATATTATGTAAACCATAAAAGAATTTATTATCGATTTTTGTCGAATCGGAAGAAATACTAGAGAAATCCAGTGTTAGACCGGACAACCCCTTGACAATAAATTTTCTGAGATTTAAAATTAACATGTATATTTTACAAATTTTTCGAATGAATATTTGAAAGCCTAGCGCTGTATATTGAGTTCAAATGAGCAATGTACAAGCCGACATGTAAAAGACATGATGAAAGTTCATAGCAAGAGGAGGTGAAATAATGCAACCTATTACAATCATCTCCATTTTGCTTGGCCTAATCGTCGGTGTAGTTGTTGGATACCTAATTCGTAAGTCCATTGCTGAAGCAAAGATTGCCGGTGCCAGAGGTTCAGCAGAGCAGATTTTAGAAGATGCTAAGCGCGAGGCAGATGCTCTGAAGAAAGAAGCACTACTGGAAGCAAAGGACGAAAATCATAGACTTCGCACTGAAATGGAAAATGAACTTCGTGAACGAAGAAATGAATTGCAAAAACAAGAAAATCGTTTGATGCAAAAAGAGGAAAACCTCGACCGTAAAGATGATACGCTTGATAAGCGCGAAGCTTTACTGGAAAGAAAAGAGGCAGCTCTTAACGAAAGACAACAACATATTGAAGAGACGGAAAGCAAAGTGGACGAGATGGTACGATCACAGCAGACTGAACTTGAACGAATCTCGAGCCTGACTCGTGATGAAGCGAAAGGAATCATTCTCGACCGCGTGGAAAATGAACTCTCCCATGACATTGCGATCATGGTCAGGGAACATGAAACACGTGCGAAGGAAGATGCTGACAAGAAAGCGAAAGAAGTCCTTTCACTTGCTATTCAACGTTGTGCTGCTGAACACGTGGCAGAAACAACAGTTAGCGTTGTGAACCTGCCAAATGATGAGATGAAAGGTCGAATTATTGGGCGAGAAGGACGTAACATTCGTACGCTTGAAACATTGACAGGTATTGACCTCATAATTGACGATACTCCTGAAGCGGTTATTCTTTCTGGTTTCGATCCGATCCGAAGGGAAACGGCTCGAATTGCATTAGAGAAATTGGTACAGGATGGACGTATCCACCCTGCACGTATTGAAGAAATGGTTGATAAATCCCGTCGTGAAGTGGATGAATATATCCGTGAAATCGGTGAACAGACAACATTTGAAGTTGGGGTTCACGGCCTTCACCCGGATCTGATCAAGATTCTAGGTCGTTTGAAGTACCGTACAAGTTATGGTCAGAACGTATTGAAGCACTCAATGGAAGTTGCCTACCTTTCCGGATTGCTTGCTGCTGAGCTTGGAGAAGATGAAAGACTTGCCAAGCGTGCAGGTTTACTGCATGACATCGGTAAAGCAATCGACCATGAAGTGGAAGGAAGCCACGTAGAAATTGGTGTGGAGCTTGCAACAAAGTACAAAGAACATCCTGTTGTCATAAACAGTATCGCTTCCCACCACGGAGACACTGAACCAACGTCAATCATCGCGGTTCTCGTCGCAGCAGCAGATGCATTATCAGCAGCCCGACCGGGTGCAAGAAGTGAAACGCTTGAGAATTACATCCGTCGTCTTGAAAAGCTTGAAGAGATTTCCGAGTCCTATGAAGGAGTGGAGAAATCCTTTGCAATCCAAGCAGGGCGTGAAGTGCGCATCATGGTAAGACCTGAAGCCATCGACGATCTGGAATCCCACCGTTTAGCAAGGGACATCTGGAAAAGGATCGAAGATGAGCTGGATTACCCGGGCCATATCAAAGTAACGGTCATCCGTGAAACACGGGCCGTTGAATATGCGAAATAATCAGGTTGACTCCCGAAAGTATATTTCTTTCGGGGTCAGCTTTTTTATTTTGAAGGGGGACTTCCTCCTCCATGCATAGGCTGGTGGTTTTATGTGTTACAATAAGCTACATAATAATCTTGCATCAATTATAAATACATACAGAGAAGGGAATTCCTATGAAAATTTTATTTGTTGGAGACGTAGTCGGCTCAATGGGCCGTGAAATGATTTCAGAATACTTGCCGAAGCTGAAAAAGAAGCATCTCCCCGATTTCACTATCGTGAATGGGGAAAATGCGGCATCAGGAAGGGGAATCACCGAGAAGATCTATAAAAGATTCCTGCAGGACGGTGCGGATATGGTGACCCTGGGGAATCACACTTGGGATAATAAAGATATTTTTGAATTCATAGATTCATCCAAGAAAATGGTCAGGCCGGCGAATTTCCCGGAGGGCACTCCAGGCAGCGGCTTGGTATTTGGTGAAGTCAATGGTAAAACGATTGCGGTGATCAATGCACAGGGCAGGACATTCATGCCGCCGCTCGATGACCCATTCAAAGTTGTCGATGAATTAGTGGATGAAGCCAAGAAGAAGACCTCTGTCATCTTTGTCGACTTTCATGCTGAGGCTACAAGTGAGAAGCAGGCGATGGGTTGGTTTCTTGACGGAAGGGTATCAGCAGTGATCGGTACGCATACGCATGTCCAGACAGCTGATAATCGAGTTCTGCCGGGAGGTACAGCTTTCATGTGTGATGTCGGCATGACAGGGCCTTATGATGAAGTCCTGGGAATGAGTAAGGACTCTGTATTGAAGAGGTTCCAAACAAGTCTGCCTGTCAGGTTTGAAGTCCCGAAAGAAGGACGCAAAATTTTGAGTGCATGTCTGATAGATATTGATAACAAGACCGGAAAAGCAAAAAAGATAGAGCGCATCCTTATCAATCGGGATCATCCATTCATGGCGGAATATTAATGTTTTTCGTTCCTTTTTCAGCCATACCGGAATGAATTGTCCATTTCCTGAATATAGTAGCAGTGGAATCATTTATACCAAGTTTGTTCTTTACCACGGACATGCGGTATGGGGGAAATGACAAGGAGGAAAAGGAATGGAAATATTAAAAGTTTCAGCAAAATCTAATCCTAATTCTGTAGCTGGTGCACTCGCCGGTGTTCTTCGTGAGAGAGGGGGAGCTGAGATTCAGGCGATCGGGGCAGGTGCATTGAACCAGGCAGTTAAAGCAGTGGCGATTGCCAGAGGATTTGTGGCTCCCAGTGGTTTAGATTTGATCTGTATTCCTGCTTTCACAGACATACAGATTGATGGAGAAGAGCGTACAGCGATAAAATTGATAGTGGAACCCAGATAATTAGTCAGGTTGCAGTCAATGTAGATTATACGTTCGTGCTTTTTATTCGGAATTCCAAGAAACAAGGCTGTTCGTTAAAGAATTTTCTTTAGTGGACAGCCTTTTTATGTTTTATTATAGTACATATATGATTGAAGGAAGGATTTGAAAAGTTTATGATCTTCGACGCCCATTGTGATGTATTGATGAAACTCTATCTGGATCCCGATAAATTATCATTCCAATCAAAGGAAGATATGCACATTACCTATCCTCAATTAAAGGAAAGAGAGTCAAAAGTACAGTTATTTGCGATCTATATTCCATCGTACTTAAAACCGGGACAGAGATTTCAGGCGGCTTTGAATATGGTGAATCTGTTTCACAAAAGGATAATTGAACCTCATCCGGATGTTAAATTCGTCACATCAAAAGAGGATATTGATAAGCTTCAACAACACGAGATAGGTGCAATGCTGACACTCGAAGGCGCTGAAGCAATTGAAGAGGACATCGGTAAGCTGGAAACGCTTTATCGCCTTGGTGTGCGTTCTGTAGGGCTTACGTGGAATTGGGCCAATGCAGCTGCAGATGGTGCCCTTGAACCTCGGGGCGGGGGGCTGACCAATTTTGGAAACGAAATGATTGATTTCCTGAATGAAAAGAGAATTTGGACAGATGTATCTCATTTATGTGAAAATGCATTCTGGGATACCATGGAAGCAGCTAAGTTCCCTGTCGCATCGCATTCAAATGCTTATTCCATTTGTCCAAATCCGCGAAACCTGAAAAATGACCAAATTGAAGCGCTGATCAAGAAAGACAGTGTCATCGGTGTAACCTTTGTCCCTCAATTCCTAACGAAAAAGGAGGGTGCGGAATTGTCAGATGTAATCCGTCACATTGAACATTTCTGCAGCTTGGGAGGAGAGGACCATATTGGATTTGGATCTGATTTTGACGGTATCGATAAGACAGTAAAAGGATTATATTCATACAGACACTATGATCACCTGATAAGTGCCCTGCAGCGCTATTATACTGATAGACAGATAAAGAAATTCCTGTTTGAGAATTTTAGTAGAAGAATATTATGCTAGGATATGTGCCGGTCTTCAATTCAGGGACCGGTTTTTTTGTTTCATGGTTCAGGGAGTAGTGATTTAAAGAGAAAAGTGATAAACTTATTTAGTACGTATATAATAGAAATCTTGAATTTTAATAAAATCAAGAAATCATAGACCTGTAAGAAGGGGTGTAATAGATGAAGGAACAACTTTCATGGAAAGTTGGCGGCCAGCAGGGGGAAGGAATCGAAAGCACCGGTGAAATTTTCTCCATTGCATTGAACCGCCTGGGCTACTACCTATATGGATACAGACATTTTTCCTCGCGCATCAAGGGAGGACATACAAATAACAAGATACGTGTAAGTACGACCCAGGTCCGCGCGATTGCGGATGACCTGGATATTCTGGTGGCATTCGACCAGGAGACAATCGATGTAAACTATAAAGAACTGCATAGTGACGGTGTCATCATTGCAGATGCTAAGTTCAAGCCGGAAAAACCCGAAGATACAGATGCTTCACTGTACATAGTGCCTTTCACGGAACTTGCTGCGGAGCTTGGGACATCCCTTATGAAAAACATGGTCGCTGTCGGCGCCACATGTGCTGTCCTTAACTTGGACCCTGAAGTATTCAAGGAAGTCGTGGAAGAGATATTTGGACGCAAAGGTGAAACCGTAGTAGAAAAGAATATGGAAGCGATCAGACAGGGTTATCAGGCTATGAAAGCTGAGCTTGGGGGAAAAACTGGCGCCCTGCAGCTTAAAGAAGCTGACGGGCAAAAACGGATGTTCATGATCGGAAACGATGCAATTGCACTCGGGGCATTGGCAGGAGGGGTCAGATTGATGGCAGCCTACCCGATCACCCCTGCATCGGAAATCATGGAATACCTGATAAAGAAACTGCCGATGGTCGGCGGCACGGTCATCCAGACAGAAGATGAAATTGCAGCTGCAACAATGGCGATCGGTGCGAATTATGGAGGGATCCGTTCATTTACTGCCTCAGCGGGACCAGGTCTCTCACTCATGATGGAAGCAATCGGTCTCTCAGGCATGACCGAACAGCCCCTTGTAGTGGTCGATACCCAGCGTGGTGGACCTTCTACAGGACTTCCTACAAAACAGGAACAATCGGATCTTATGGCCATGATTTATGGGACACACGGGGAAATTCCTAAGATTGTCCTGGCACCAAGTACCGTTCAGGAAGCGTTTTACGACACAGTCGAGGCTTTCAATCTTGCAGAAGAGTATCAATGTCCGGTCATCATCCTTTCTGACCTTCAGCTTTCCCTGGGTAAGCAGACGGTTGAACCGCTTGATTACAGTAAAGTGGAGATCCGCAGAGGTAAATTGGTCAAGAGCCATGATGAACTTGAAGAACTGGAACCGAAGAAATATTTCAAGCGCTATGAAGTGACGCCTGATGGCGTATCACCGCGTGTAACGCCAGGGATGAAAAACGGTATCCACCATGTGACCGGAGTGGAGCATGACGAAACAGGAAAGCCTTCCGAATCACCTGTGAACCGTCAGGCACAGATGGACAAGCGCATGCGTAAAATTGAAAAAATCAACTTCAAAAACCCGGTTCATATCCATGCACCTCACGAGGAATCCGATTTATTATTGATTGGTTTCAACTCCACAAGAGGTGTGATCGAGGAAGCGATGGGCAGGCTGGAAGCGGACGGAATGAAAGTGAATCACGCGCATATCAGGCTGATTCATCCTTTCCCGGCTGAAGAACTAGAGCCTTTGATGCAAAAAGCCAAAAAAGTGGCAGTCATCGAACATAATGCGACAGGACAGCTGGCAAGCATCATTAAAATGAATGTTGGCTACGGCAGTAAGATCAAAAATATGACGAAGTACGATGGAACTCCATTCTTGCCGCACGAAATATACTCAAGATGTAAGGAGATGAACTAATCCGTGGCTACTTTCAAAGATTTCAGAAATAATGTAAAACCCAACTGGTGTCCTGGATGCGGTGACTTCTCCGTACAGGCATCGATCCAGCGTGCAGCAGCAAATGTTGGCCTCGATCCCGAGAATTTAGCGGTCGTTTCTGGAATAGGCTGCTCAGGACGTATTTCGGGATACATCAATTCCTATGGTTTCCATGGAATACACGGACGCTCCCTTCCGATTGCCCAAGGTTTGAAAATGGCAAATAAAAATCTTACCGTTATCGCATCTGGAGGGGACGGGGACGGATTCGCCATCGGACTCGGCCATACAATCCATGCCATCCGGCGAAATGTAGATATCACATACATTGTAATGGATAACCAAATCTATGGACTGACAAAGGGACAGACATCACCGCGTTCTTCTTCAGGATTCAAAACGAAGTCAACCCCGCAGGGATCGATCGAACCGGCACTCGCACCAATGGAAATGGCTTTGACAGCAGGCGCTACATTCGTTGCCCAAAGCTTTTCATCTGATTTGAAAGAGTTGACTGCCCTTATTGAAGCAGGTCTGAACCATAAAGGATTTTCCTTGATAAACGTATTCAGTCCCTGTGTGACCTATAACAAAATCAACACATACGACTGGTTCAAAGAGAACCTGACGAAGCTTGCCGATGTGGAAGGCTATGACCCATCCAGCCGCGGGCAGGCGATGAACGTCCTGATGGAAAAAGAAGGTCTTGTGACCGGATTGATTTATCAAAATTCTGAACAGCCATCTTATCAGGAATTGGTTGCGGGTTATTCAGACGAGCCGTTGAATTCACATAATTTGAAGCTTGATGATGAGACGTTTGGCGGGTTATTAAAGGAGTTTATGTAATATTTAAAGTGAAAGGCTGTTTTTCCCCTCTTGGAAGACCAGCCTTATTTCTTCTTCAGATGATTTATTTCTTCTATTAAATCTGCATTTGTATTCTTTAGTCGTTTTATTTCTTTTTCATAGGCTTGTTTTTCACTGAATGGAATTTCATTTCTTCCTGAACCCTCCCCGTTAATATCAAACTTCATTATTTCTTTCCATTGATCGATTTTCTTTCTAAACTGTTTTAAGGTTGCTGCGAGTTCTTTTCGCATATGTTGTTCCTTATCAACTTTCCTTTCTAATTCCATCACCTTTTTCCGTTCTTCACTGTATTTTTCATATTCTTTGTGCAGCTGGTCTGTAAAAGTTGCACGTTGTATGTGAAGCATTTCATTTTCTTTAGCGATAGCTGCTGTTTTCATATTGATATGCTCAAGAGCATCTTTATGAAGTTGACGATCGGCCTCTGCCTTTAAATAAGTCTCATATAAATCTAACTCTATAAGGTATATCGTTTTTTCTAACCCTTTTATCTTTTCATTCAGCCGGCTCCTTTCATCATTTAAAAACTCCATTGTTACTCGAGCTTCTGAAAGAGCATCCTCGAATTTTTGAGATTTCTTTAGAAAAGCGTTTACAGTAATCATGCATTGCTCATCTGATGCTCGTATGGAATCATCCTTGTTCTTTTGTTTTTGAACTTGTTCCTTTACCAGACTAAGTTTAGTCTGAAGCTTATGATAAGCAGACTGCATCCTTTTTAACGCAGATGCCTGTTGTACTGATATTTCAATTGCTTCCCTGTATCGGTTTTCCCATTGACTGGCTGTATGCAGAAGAGTTTTGTTCTCAGATTTCAGGCTCGAAAGTTCATGTTGAAGTGCAGACAGTTGTTTTATGGCAGTGCTGCCTTCTAATTCCCTGCACTTCTGCTGATATTTATAAAGTTCGGATTTATAATGAATGATTTGCTGCTGCAGCTGGATGGGGGAGAGTTGTTTCATTTTGATATCCCCTTTCATCTTGTATAGGCTTTTATATTAAATGTATGTATAAAGAACCTGCTTGATTCACAGAAAAAGCCATGTAAACTTCCCAGCGTTTACATGGCTTTATATATATATAATAAATATCATTGCAATGATAGAGCATTTCTTCACGTTCGTAATATTCATTTAAAAGGTGATTTGGAACTCAATTAACGGCTCCCTAAAAAATAGATCGTGTGTTGCTGTAATTTTATTGTTTCCGTTTGATTTCAAGAGCTTGGTCTTTTCTGCATTCCTCCTTTCTCTTGATATATATTATGACGAATTCTTAAACTCAATACTGTCAAATGTCTATATAATAAGCCTATTTTTTGATTGTACATAAAAAACTATTAAAACGCCTAGTAAATTTTTTTGGAAAAATAGGTATTTACTCTATACCAAATTTCCTCTCGTCCATAAGATATAGTGTGATATAAATATTCATTTAAAAGAAAGGAAGATTTGTTTGAAAAAGCGTAAACAAATTAGGGGTTCCCAGACTCCTACACCTTCAGCATCACCGATCCCTCTAGATCCGAACGACTTGGCGCCGGAATGTATCCGCGTTGACAAAGTATACGACTGGGTGTTCTTTGCAAACAGATACGAAAACAAGAACTTCATTCCTGATGAAGCTTGCCGTGCAGCAGTGAGTGCCGCATTGGCCGCGGGTCGACGGGTAGAGGTGCAAACAGCTCCTGTTAACCCTGCCGATGTCAGCGTGACTGGAACTATTCTTGAAAACGGCAACCCTGGTAGAGTATTGATCGTCTGGACGGTTCCTGTTGATGTGACAATCCTTATCGATGGCGTGGCAGAATGCTCTTTCACTGTGCGCACTCAGTTCACGGATGAAATCGCCCTTTGTGTACCTACTGGTATCACAAACGACAACTTGAACATCAGAGCTACTCAGGTAATTGCTACTTCCAGCGGCGTTCTCATGGGACCAGATCCATTCGGACCAATGATTCCATTACGCGTAGTCCTTTGTAAAGATGTTCAGGTAGAATATCCTGTAAAGCTTGAAGTATTGGCTAAGTTCTGCTTCCCGCGCCCGAATAACATTCCAATTCCTCCAGAAAGATTGGAGTGCGACTTGAGCCTGCTTGAATTCCCTCGTCAGTGCCCTGGATTATTCCCGGTAGCGAACTGTGAGTGTCAGGCTACTGCTCTGGCCAGAAACGAAGCTACAGACGCAACATTCGGTACAGGTGCAGATACAGATATCGTTACAGGTCTATCAACTTTGAGAGCGGAAATCTGTCAGGAATGTTCACTTGCAGACAGCACCTGGTCATACTCATTCACTGATACTGAAGTCGGTCCGACACCAGCTCCTACTGCAACCGGATTCCAGCCTGACTTCAGCTTCTCTTTCAACCCTACTTCAATTGACAGAGTGACTTGCGGAATTGATGCATTAACAGCTGTCGGAGAAGGTATCCGATACTTTGATGGTGCTCCTGAGCAATTGTTCTATGAGCTCCAAATTTTTGATGCACCAGCAGAAGGATTCCGCTTAATTCTAAGGAACACAGCAAATGCAGTTGTGTTTGACAGTGGAGTTGTAGATGCATTAGTAGAATTCGGTGAGTGTGACACATTTGCAGACCTTATCGGAGACAGCTTTACAGATTAATTAAATGGAGGGGGGAGTGTATTCTCTCCCTTTTTTTACACATGTAAACAAACTATACATAGGATATTACATAAGTACGATTTTTGGGGGTGAGGATCAATGATACAAGATAGACTGGATGAAGGAGATGATGCCGAATTTCAAGGGTTGCTTGTGGACTTTCAGATGATATCCGAAGATATTGAATCCCTTTACCATACCTATTCCAAAAGGTTGAAAATTGCTTCTGAAGAAATTTCAAAAGAAAGGTCAAAACGCGGAATTTACGAGATTGAGATATCCGGTAATCACGAAACAATTGAAATCTTGATGGCTCAGGTTGATTATCTATTGAAGGAAAGAGACCAAACCAGAAATCGCTTTCTTGAGATAAACAAATGGTTCAAACAAAAATATGAAAAAGTGCCACTCCAATTCTATGAGGCTGCATCCATTGAAGGTAATGAAGATCTAAAAGTAAGTGAATCATCATGTTCAAGGGAACCTGCTCAGATATCGGAAGTAATGATTATTTATGAAAACGAAATAAATGAAATAAAACTCATCAAAGAACAATTGAAAAAAAACATGCTGGATATATTTCTGAATTCAAAACTTTTTTTCAAAATAGATACCATCGCCGGGATCGAACTCACTCCATATATTAAATTGATTGAAAGGGATCTCGAACTGATTGATGAAATAAGAAGGCGAAGTGGAAAAAAAGAAAGGTGGTATATGAAAATGTGGAGATTTCTATGGGGAAAACCTGAGGAAGTTTTTCATCCCGAAATAATGAAAAAGCTGAATAAAATTGAGGAACAGCTTGTTGAATATGCTGGAAAATTCAATGAAGTGAATGAAACCCTTATGAATAATAAGGAAAAGGCGGATCTTGAAGATAACTATTTGGAAAAAATGAATAAATTACATGGTGAATTGAAAAAGTTAGAAGAATATTATGAAGAAGAGATGGAGGTCTTAAAGGGTAAACTGGAGGAATACAAACGGAGGGAAGCTGAGCTTGAGACCAAATTATCAATGATGGATGAGTCACAAAATGACTCGAAGATAAATGCAGGTAAACGGGAAGTTGAGCTTGAGGAAGAACTGAAAAAGCTTAGGGAAGAATTAAAATCCCATTCTAATAAAAAGAGTGATCTCTATCAAAAAATGAAGGTTAATGCTGCTACAGCAAAGAAACAGCCGCCTCAACGGAATTCCGAATACGAAGAGTACGGAAAAGGCAATATCCCGATCCCGTCTGACGCAAACAAAATAATGTTTGACCCGTCTAAATACATTCGCTAATTGAAAGGAGGGGAGTATATGCAGCACAGAGATCTTAATAAAATCTATAAACAAAGTAAAAGTGTACCCATTGGGATTGCAAAAGAACAGAGAAGGAAACTGGAAGAAAAAAGGACTAAATTCAAGTTTAAAGGCTGCGGGTGCAACGCCTAAGGAAAGTATCCATGTTCCCAAACAGCTTTACATTGACCTTGTATCGCATGCAAGACATACACTTCCAAATGAAGCCTGTGGTTTAATATCAGGTAAATTGAATACGTGCATGACTTTATGGCCAATGAAAAATATTGAGTCATCTCCTTATACTTTTGCCATGGATGTCATGGAGCAGGAATCGGTCTTCAATAAAATGAAGAGGAAGAAAGAAACGTTTTTGGCCATATATCACTCGCATCCTTACGGCATCCCTCTGCCTTCAAAAGATGATATTCAATTCGCGGTTTATCCGGAGGTATATCATTTCATTGCAGCGGTCGAAGACAAAGTTGAAAAAGTGAAGTGTTACAAGTATAAAAATGGAAAAGCGAATGCTGTAAATATCAATGTTCTTTAATTATGAATGTGGGGTGCGAAAACGCATCCCATTTTTATTTTTGTCCAATCAAACTCTTACCCGCAGACATAAAATATCTTAGGAGAAAATTTTTTCGAAAGGAGAAGGTTACTAATTGAAAGTATCTATAATTATTCCTTTCTATAATTGTCCGTACATTGACCAGGCTATTAAGAGTGCACTAAATCAAACTTACAAGAATACTGAAATTATAGTTGTTGATGATGGATCTACTGAACATGTAAACAAGATAGCCCCTTTTAAAGGAAGGATTAGATATATCAGGAAACAAAATGGGGGGACTGCCTCTGCGTTGAATGTGGGACTCCAGCATGCTTCAGGAAAATATTTTGCCTGGCTCAGTTCTGATGATATGTTTCTTAAGAATAAAGTGGAGAGACAGCTGGCGTTCATGAAAAGCAAAGAAGCCAAGATTTCTTACACTGCTTTTAAAACAATTAATGAGAATAATACCGTCATCAATGAAATCCGGTCAAGACCTTTGAGGATCCATAATTTCCGAAAGATGTTATTAAGGGGCTGTCCCGTTAATGGTTGTACTGTAATGGGTGAAATTGATTTAATTAAAAACCTGGGATTATTCAATGAAAAGCTAAAGTACGCCCAGGATTATGAAATGTGGTGCAGAGTCAGTTTAAGTACACATTTTCATTACTTTGACCAAGCACTAACCCTCTATAGAGTACATTCCACGATGGGATCTATGAAATATTCAGGACAAATTAACAAAGAATCACTTCAGATTCAAAATAAGTACAGGCTGTTATTCAAGAAACTTAAATAAAATAGATCATATAAGAATGTAAGCGATTGGAGAAAAAAGTATGAGCGATGAAAACATTAAATTATCACCTTTTATTGCCAACTCCCTGCCTAGAAGCGGCACGCATTTATTAAGACAAATCCTTTTGGGAATACCGGGTATTCAACATTCTTTAGCTGTTTATGGTTACTATGAGGACCAGCCAAAAGATAACTTGATTAAATTATCCGGATTTTCGCACAATGAATTCGGAAGCGGGCATTTATTTTATTCTGCTGGCTGGAAAAATTATTTGATCTCCAGGAATATCAAACAATTATTTTTATACAGAGATCCTAGAGATGTGATTGTTTCCTATGCACATCTCATACCTCAACATAAACTGCATCATTTGCATGCATTTTTCAAGGAGAAGGCGTTTGAGGAAAGAATAAGATTCCTCCTGGATGGTGGAAAGGTAATATCAAGTAACAATATTGTGGATCAGCCATCATTTTATGAATGGTACTTACGATTTGCAAGATGGAAGTCTTCAGAGAAAGTTTTACCAATCCGTTATGAAGACCTGGTTTGCAATGAAGAAAGCAGAAGGAAGACACTTCTGAAGATAATTAACTATCTTAACCTGGATAAAAGTATGACTTACAACAAAAGCAGACTGGTAGAACTCATGTCTGCAAATATAAATCCCCATAACTGCAGGACATTTAGAAAAGGTAAAATTGGCAGTTGGAAAGAGGAGCTGGATGATGAACTGAAAAGATACTTTAAAATCAAGACAGGAACACTGGTGGCAGATATGAAGTATATAGAGTGAAATTAAAGTTTAATAATGTCATTGATACAAACAGTTATATATACTTCATAGAATATATTCAAAACAAGGAGGAAGAAAATGAATAAAATCAAAGAATTAGAAAGTTATGTTGAAACATTGTTTTCAAAGCCGGTGCCGATTCCCTTATATAATAAAGATTTTCCCCTCATTTTATTCTGGTCACCTAAAGCCGGCTGTACATCGTTTTTAAAATGGTTTTTGTATCAAAATGGACTTCTCGAAGAAGCTTTAAACTATAACTCTTGGCCTCACGCCTACCGATTAGAAGTATTGAATAAGAGACCAGAATATGTAAAAGGGTTAAGAACGATGTTGATTAATCAAAAAAAGCCTGTATATAAATTAGTAAGAAATCCTTACACTAGGGCTGTTAGTTCGTATGTAGCTGCTTTAAGAACCGAAGAGATATCGAATAATATACAATTACAGGTTAATAATGGAATATCGTTTAAGGAATATTTATATCATATCAAGAAAAAAGGAGTGGGAAGAGATAAGATTGATTTGCATATTGCGAAACAATTTATTGCAGGGGAAAAGAAAGTTATCAAAAACTATCTTAAATTAGAGGAGTTTAAAAACGGTTTAAGGAAAATCGAGAAGAATTACTCAATGAAGGCAGCACCTATTAATGACCTGATTAAATCACCCCATCATAATGACTTGACGTTAAATGTAAATGAATGTTTCTCAGAAAAGAAGTTTACCGGAGGAAGTTTGGGTCTGCAGTTACCCAGTTACAATAATTTCTATGATGGTGAATCCCAGGAATTGGTATATGAAATATTCAAAGCAGACTTCATTGCATACGATTACGGAAAGAATATTCCGGGGCAGTATTGATATATATGAACTAATGGCTCATCCTCCAATAGAAAATAATTTCATATGAGAAAATCCGGACAGGTTTAATTTCTTTAGTTAGAAATTGAATCTGTTTGGTTTTTAATTTAATTGAAAGATTAAGTTAGTTAAGGGTCCGAAGAATATGTACGTGAAAAGAGAAGAACAGACTTCATTTATGGAAAAAGGAAAAATAAAAATAAGACACTGAAACTGCACTTTAAGTCAAAGAAATACAGTGGCCGAGTCTGCAGACATTCCTGACTCGGCCCTACTTATATCCACTTTCTAACAGATCAATTTACAGGAGATTCAATTCTTTCAGTGCTGTTGAAAAGTTCTGAGAGTAGTGCTGTAATGAGAAATTTTCCTCGATGAATTTTCGGCCGTTTCTTCTGAGATTAGCTTTCAGTTCTGGATTATTCAACAATTCAATCGCTTGTGTTTTTCCGTTTTCCACAATGTTGTTATTTATTAGTTTTCCAGTTTTATTATGGAAAACGAAGCTTTTTACTCCATCAGAATCGGTAGTGATCACCGGACACATACAACTCATTGCTTCTACAATTGCATAACCAAACCCTTCTACCTTGGAAGTGGATAATAAGAAGCCCCCTGAATTTCCAATTCTGGAGTAATAATGAGCCATCTGATTATGCGGTATATTTGAGTATTGTATAACCTTATTCCTTAGACCCAATATATCCAGCATATGGTTAAATCGGGCTTTTTCCTTGGGATTGCCCAGATTGTCATCTGTGAACATCCAAACCCTCATATTATTACTATATCTGCACAATTTTGATGAAATCAATAAAAAATCCTTCCAATTTTTATTTTCTTCAATTCTTCCTACCCATCCGATAATAGTATTTTTTTCAATTGGCATATTAACGCTTTTATAAGTGAAAGAATCAGTATCGATACAATTATGAAAGCAAAATTTCTTTTTATTGGGGTAGTATTTTTGAACTAATTCCATTAAGTGGGGAGTTTGGGGATAGAGAATGGCATCAGCATGTTGATTAACAATCGGTTGAGCATGCCTTAAGGCATTTTCAGCTTCCGAAAAAGATCCCAACCCTTGAATTTCATAGATTACCTTTCCTTTATAACCTAAATTCCTTATTCTGGATAGGAATGGATACTCGGAGTCTACAATTATTGCGTGGTATTTGTTGCTGGTGATGATTTGCCGAATCTCCTGATCGTTATTGGTAATATAGACTTTTTCGTTTATATTCTGAATTCCGGCTCCCCTTTGGAAATACAGGTACTCAAATTGGATACCTAAATCTTTCAGAGCAAGGCTTCTCTGTCTGGCCAATGTTTCAACTCCTCCACTTGGTACGTAAAATACAAACAATATTTTCACGATTTTTCCTCCCATTGAAGTAGATTACATAAACGGAACATGAATTACCATTTGTTATTCGTTTCATATCCATAACTAATTAACAAGTCATTAGCCACTTGTTTAAAACTGTTTTTGTGAATTTCTTTAAACTCTTTTTTCCAATCACCAATTTGCCCTTTCCGAAAGGTATCACTTTTAGATGCTTTTACATTACTCTTCATCCTGGTAATGATCTCTTTTTTAACAGATGGATTCCCATTAATGAACATTACTATTTTTTTCAAAGAGTTATCTAAGGAACTTTCACTTCTTCTTAGTTCTTCAAATGATACTTTACATATTTTTTCTTCGGTGAGCCAGGGGACTTTTTTACGGGCATAGTAATCAATCGGCGGAATTATAAAAGGTGAATTAGGATTTGAGGGATTTTGTTTCCCTCCTTTAATGATGGCTAATAATCTTTGGTCATTTGAAGAGAGTTTATTCACAAGGTAAGGATTCATCGGATGGTTATATTGGTTCTTTAAGATGAAATGCAAAAGAGAGACTGAAATATCCCTTAAATCCCGATATAAAAAAATCATTTTTATATTGTTATCAGAAATTAATTTTTGTGCCGTTTTAGAATGTTCCAAATGAGCCAGTATCACTTCTCCCGGTTTTATATCCTTTATTTCTTCCTCTTTAAAAATCCATCTGTATTTAGTTGTATTACTGTATCCAAGAATCAACTGTAACAGCAGATGAGTGCCGCTTTTAGGAATGGAATTAATCATTATTTTTGATTCGTTCATCATATTTTTATCTCCCTAAAATTTTTTTGAAATCCGATGTGATATAAACGTCACCTTTTTGGAAAGCAGATCTATTGAAGCTTCTTTGTTTTATAGTATTTTCTAAATAGTATTTGTTGGTATATTGTGTACTGTTGTCAGAGAAAACTGAAACAAATTGAGTGTCTACATAAGGAAGTGCATATTTAACCAATGAATTAGAAGGACTATGTGGTTTAATGATCATCACTCTGGGATCTGGAAACAGCTTGGTCAAATTTAAGGCTTCTGCAATGTTTCCTTTATCAATTAATAAAACTGTAAAATTACTATAATACTGTTCTAATAGAAGTTCAAAGATGTTTAAGTTAATTGATCTGCGATGATTTAATGGAATAATGATCGTTAATTCTGTTGGAATCCCTCTCCGTTTTCTTGCTTGATACCGGGCTAGATTCAAGGAGTATCTAAACTTTCTATGTTGTTGGCTCGAACTTTTAATTTGGGTTGAAATACTTTCTGGAGAATTCACTCTATATTCCATGAGCATTTCTTTAACAAAATGAATATCGCATTTCTCGGTAAATCGAAGCCAGTAATCATAGTCCTCCACTGGTTCCAAGTAATACCCTCGAATAGTTTGTGCAATTTCATTCCTGTACATAAAGCTGGTACCAATAAAACAATAGTCAAGCAATTTTTCTTTAGGCTGGTCTTGATAATCCATAAACGCTTCTTTGGTCGTCTCTCTATACACTTTTTCACCTTTCGCATCGATTTGCCAAAAGCTGCTGTATACCAATCCGATATTGGGGCTGATAAATCCGTTTCTCAGCTTCTCCAGCATTGTTCGATAATGAATGTTATCACTGGATACCCAAGTTAAATACTTGATGCCCGGCATTTTATAAAGGACCTCAAAACCTGTATTCAGTGCTTTCGAAACTCCTTTGTTTACTTTGTGATCAATGATACTGACCCTGGGATCGTTTTTTGTTAATTCGGCCACCAGATTAGTTACATTCAAAGGAGCACCGTCCAGGACAATAATCAGCTTAAAGTTACCATAGCTTTGATTCAGAATTGAATGCAGTGCTAATCTTAGAAATTTGGGTATTTGTTTGTAAATGGGCATAACAATTCCAATATCAGGTGCTCCAATTGGTCTATTCTTTTTATCTTCCACGTAAATCACCTCTTTTAATAAAATATGTTGAATTCTCCTTTTTGATATAGGCACGGCGGTCATAATATCCTGATTTATGAAATTAATCATTCTAAGATAGTAGTCTAGTACGTTATTCCAACTGCTACATATAAATATAAGGAGTCAATTTTAGTTAAGCGGGGTGAGCAGGGTGAAAGTATTAACAGTTATCGGGACCAGGCCGGAACTGATTCGATTGAGTGTGCTAATAAAGAAATTAGATACCATATGTGATCGACATGTATTGGTTCATTCTGGCCAAAATTTTACGCACTCTTTAAATGGAGTCTTTTTTGAAGAACTCGGGATTAGAAGACCGGATTATGAAATCAAGAATAATGGAATGTCTTTGGGAAGCCAATTATCAAATCTGTTCATTGAATTGGAAAAAGTATTGGAGAAAGAACAGCCGGACAAGTTATTAATTTTGGGAGATACAAATAGCGGACTTAGTGCCATTTTAGCTGAGAGGCTGAAAATTCCTGTCATTCATATGGAAGCAGGCAACAGATGCTTCGATTTAAATGTGCCAGAAGAAATAAACAGGAAAATCATTGATGCGGTATCTTCTGTCAACCTGGTTTATACTCCATACAGCAAAACCAATTTGATGAGAGAAGGTGTTAATCCAAGCAAAATCATCATTTGCGGTAACCCAATATATGAAGTCATTCAAAACTATAAGCAGGAAATTGATAATAGCCAAATACTCCCCTCATTAAATTTAACAGACGAAGAGTATTTTTTGGCAACCATTCACCGGGCGGAAAATGTGGATGTACATCAAAATCTTCATTCAATAATGAATGCATTAAATTTATTGGCTGATAAATATGGATGCCGAATTATTTTCAGTACACATCCTCGCACGAAGTCAAAATTAACTAGTAACGAAAACTATGCAACACATCCCCTTATTGAATTTCATGAACCTTTCGGGTTCTTTGACTTTGTAAAGTTAGAACAGAATGCAAAATGTGTTTTAACTGACAGCGGGACTGTTCAAGAAGAGTGTTGTATTTTCCAGGTTCCTACCATAACTGTAAGGAATTCAACCGAACGGCCAGAAACAGTAGATTGTGGCAGTAACATTGTGTCCGGTCTGATAGATAAAAGGATCGTAAAGGCTGTGGATGTAGTCTTATCAAGAAAGAATAGCTGGGAATGTCCTAAAGAGTACTTGGATGAAGGGGTATCTAATAAAGTCATAAATATATTGTTTGGAGGCGCGAATATTGTTTACTGATAAAAGAATTTTGGTTACAGGGGGAACAGGCTCCTGGGGGCATGAATTAGTGGCACAGCTGCTGGAGAAAAAACCTAAAGAAATTCGTATCTACTCCCGTAACGAATCAAGCCAGGTATCAATGAGCAGGAAATTCGATAATAATCCAGTATTGAAATTCGTAATCGGTGATGTAAGGGATAAAGGGGCAGTAGTTGAAGCAGCTAAAGGGATTGACTTCATCTTTCACCTTGCAGCATTGAAGCATGTGCCGGTCTGTGAATACCAGCCTCTGGAAGCTCTCAAAACGAATGTTTACGGGACTCAGAACGTGATTGATGCAGCTATAGCAAATGAAGTCACGAAAGTCATCAATATATCAACTGACAAAGCAGCAAATCCTTCGAATTTTTATGGCTTCACAAAGGCAATGGGAGAAAAGCTTATCATCAACGCAAACGTCTTGACAGATAAAACCAAATTCGTATGTGTCCGAGGAGGAAATGTACTGGGTACAAATGGAAGTGTCATCCATGTGTTTAAGCATGGAATCATGAATAAAGGGAAAATAGGGATAACGGATCAAAAGATGACCCGCTTTTTTTTAACCATTAAAGATGCAATAAAACTATTATTCAAAGCGACCTATGAAAGTCATGGCGGGGAAATTTTTGTAATGAAAATGCCCACGTGTAAAATTAAAGATCTCGCACAAGTCTTGATCGATGTGTATTCACCAGATAAAGAAGTGATAGTGGAAGAATCCGGAATCCGGCCGGGGGAGAAACTTCATGAATTGTTATTAACAGAGTTTGAAAGCCATAATACGATTGTTTACGACAACGAGTATTTCGTCATCCTGCCTACCATACACATAGAAGGATTAAGTGAGCATTATAATGGTTATCCCCAAGTTGATTTAGACACCTACTCATCAAGTGACAACATCATAGAATACGATGAGATAAAGTCTATGTTAAAGGACGGGGGATTCCTTGAATGAAGACACTTGTTCTAGGAGGCCAGGGGATGGCGGGCCATGTCCTCGCGGATTATTTACAACACTTGGGACATGAAGTCATTTACACTGTCAGAAGAGATGATGAAGAAGGGATTTTTTTAGATGTAAGGGATCTGGCGGGTGTAAGAAAACTTATCTTGGATAAGAAACCGGATATTGTCATCAATGCAGTAGGGCTGTTAAATGAACATGCCGAAAAAAATATGGTTGACACCATCAAGATAAATAGTTTACTTCCCCATGAAATTGCCGGAGTTCTGAATGGATATGGCGGCAAGTTGATCCATATCAGTACGGACTGTGTGTTCTCAGGGGAAAAGGGCAGCTATACGGAACAATCCGTGAAGGATGGACATACCATCTATGCTAAATCCAAAGCTCTCGGTGAAGTAGATGACCCTGCTCACTTAACCGTCAGAACGTCTATTATCGGTCCTGAAACTAAAGAAAACGGGATCGGTCTTATGCATTGGTTCTTTAAGCAGTCCGGCAGCGTGAATGGTTATAAAAATGTTTTTTGGAACGGTGTCACCACGCTTGAATTAGCAAAAGCAATTCACCAATTCATAATAGACGATGTAACAGGGCTTTACCATCTAAGTTCAATCAAAAAAATATCCAAATATGAATTGCTTCTCCTTTTTAAAGATGTATTTGAGGTTGAAAACATAGAGGTCAACCCTGTTTGCGACCCGGTACATGACAGATCACTCGTTCATACAAGGAAAGACTATTTTTATCCTGTGAAGGATTATCGGGAAATGATGGAAGAATTGAAAGAATGGATGCATAAAAAATGAAGAAAATCTTCATTACTGGATCTACGGGATTTACCGGACTGCATGCATGCAGTTATTTCCTTGAAAAAGGGTATGATGTATATGGCGGTGTCAGGGGGAAAAGGCACCCTCTTAAAAGTGTTAAAAGTATTGACTACAGTTTAACTAATTTAGAAGAATTAGAAGAAGTTATGGAAGCAATCAACCCCGATTTCATCCTTCACTTAGCCGCACAAAATCACACAGGCCGTTCTTGGGAAGATCCCCCCTCAACTTTCCACGCAAACGTGTTTGGAACATTTTATCTGCTCGAATCCATCCGGAACAGAGCTCCGCATGCCGTCACTCTTGTCACAGGGTCGATGATTGAATATAATCCATGCATTTCAGAATTACATTCGCATCCCTATGGGCTTTCGAAATATCTCCAGGCAGTCCTCTCATCGGGATGGTCAAAACTCTTTCAGCTGGATATCAGAATCGCAAGGCCATCCAATTTAATCGGCCCAGGACCCTCAAATGGTCTATGTTCTCTTCTTGCCAGGGCATGTTTGAATCCTGATAAGACATTTCATATTGACAACATCCTGGATAGAAGGGATTTTCTGGATGTAAGGGATGCTGTGAAAGCCTATGAGACTATTTTGCTTGCGGGGATTTCAGGGGAAACTTATGATATTGCTACCGGAAATGAACAAACCTTTTTGAAAGCGGCAAGTACTTTAAAATCAATAACTGGCAGCGGTTTAACCTTTTCCACCGATGAATTTTACCATCCGCACAGGGAGAAGATAGATAACTCAAAAATAAGTTCCCTTGGGTGGGAACCCTCGATAAGTTTCGAGAAGAGTTTAGAGGATATCGTAGAATATTTCAGGAAATAGTAAATAGAGGTTGGGAGAAAGGGAATTTAGTTAAACTAAAACCCGAACTGATTTGCCTGTCAGGCACATCAGTTCGGGTTTATGTTTTGTTCCGTGAACTATCAGGATTGATTGGAGTCCAAAGCTATTTGGGTCCGCAGAGTCATGCACAGAAATCAAATCAATATTTGTCTAGGACCGGATTGTTTTTTACATGTCATTTTTTTAGTTATGTCCCAGCTTCTTTAAAGAGAGATACGGGGCAGGTTTTTGTCAGATTAGAAATAGATCCTGAACTTTTTAAATAAATGATCGATTTCCATTTTTCTTTTTTGTACATACATATTCCTTTTTTGGATTACCCCGTCGGCCAGTACTTTTTTTTCGATTCCTGCCGGTGAACCATGGATGACAAGGGACTTGGCCTTCTTGATCCTTGTCTCGTCAAAATGAAGATAGGCCATTCGCAGGAGGTTATAATAAATCCCTTCAAAATTGACTTTATATGGGTGGGTGACCCTGAAGAGATGCAGGACCTTAACATTGGGATCACAATGACATCTGTAACCGAACAGCCATAATTTTATAGATATTTCCACATCTTCATGTCCCCATGAAGAAAATCCATTTTCAAACCCGCCGACCTCTGCAAAGACTTTTTTAGAAGTTACAATGCACGCGCCCGGAAGGATGGCAGTTTCAAATACGTTTTTTCTTTTTGGATTCCATTTAATCTTCAATGAAGGTGTCAGTGACTGACCGTATCCGATTACTTTCGGGTCATCAATTGATCCGATTGCAGGGCAGACGGCATCTGAAAATCCTGAAGTGACAGAGTATAAGAGCCGGTCGATCCAGTGATGCTCGAATGTCATATGAGCGTCGCAGAATGCCAGATAAGGGTATTTTGCTTTACTGGCTCCAAGATTCCTTGCTTTCGCCGGACCGAGCCCTTGTACTCTTATATAATTGACATTCTGTTTTCTGGGATAAGTGGATAAAAAATCACAGCATCCATCGTCGGACCCGTCGTCCACAATTATTGCTTCTATTTCAATATTGGATTCTACTGAAAACAATGAATCAAGTGTCATCTTGACATTCTTGCCTTCATTTCGCACCGGAAAGATCACCGAAACTTTAGGAGGGTGTTTTACCATGGATTTCGCCCCTTTTGTAAACATATAGTGATTCTTTTCAGTTTATGTAGATTCATATTTTTAGTGAAAAAAAGGCCGTCTTAACGGCCTTGAAACTTATACTGAACATATGAACCATGGGTTTAATAAGTTTGCTTTATTATAGGTAAGGGGTTCAGAACGTTGATAATCAACGATTTGGCACCCGGCTTCTACTGCTATACAGTGCCCCGCCCCTGTATCCCACTCCATGGTCGGAGCCAGTCTGGGATAATAGTGGGCAGCCCCTTCTGCTAGAAGGCAAAACTTCAGGGAACTTCCAATCGAAATGAATTCCAGTTTACCTGCTTTTTGTTCCAGATCTTTTAAAAATGCCTCTGTTTCTTTGGACATATGGGAGCGGGAAACCACTGCTTTTTTTTGAAGGCTGGTACGGTTTACATACAAACGCTCCGGTGATAGGGTATTTTTGCTTGCATCCAACCGTTTAAAGGCGCCCCCGTTTTCACTGGCATAATAAAGAATATCCAAAGCGGGTGCGTAAATGATCCCGATTATAGGTTTACCCTTATGGATCAGCGCAATATTGACGGTGAATTCTCCATTTTTTTTGATGAATTCCTTGGTACCATCCAAGGGGTCTACCAGCCAGAATGTTTCCCATGACGAGCGCACGTGATAAGGGATTGAAGATCCTTCCTCGCTCAGAATAGGAATATCCGGCCAGCATTCATTCAATTCTTTCTGGATAATATCATGGGAGACCCGGTCTGCAGCCGTCAAAGGTGAATGATCTTTTTTGAAATCGACCTGGAAATCCTTTTGATAAATGGGCATGATGCTTTTTCCAGCCGAGATGGCAATTTTTTTTGCTTTTTCCAGCATTTATTTCACCTCTCTTAAAATAATTCCTTATCACTATATTTTAAATGAAATGCAGAGTTCTAATATTAGAATTCTACACAGGAATTAAATGTATTGTTTATCTTTCAAATACATAAGGATCGTTTCAACACATTCATCAATTGTAAATGCTTCAGTATCTAATACTATCTCGGGTGAAGCAGGCGCTTCATAAGGTGAATCAATCCCTGTGAAGCCTTTGATTTTTCCATCCCTTGCCTTTTTATAAAGCCCTTTAGGATCCCTGTTCTCACAAGTTTCGACGCTTGCCTTTACATATATTTCTAAAAATTCTCCTTGTCCCATCATTGACCTGACGTAATTCCGATCCCTTTGGTAAGGAGAAATAAATGCAGTCAGAGTTAAAATTCCTGCATCCACCATTAGTTTTGCAACCTCGCCAATGCGCCGGATATTCTCTTTTCTGTCTTCCTCACTAAACCCGAGATCCCTGTTTAAGCCGTGCCGGATATTATCTCCGTCAAGCCTGAACGTCCTGATACCCAAATCATGCAATGCTTTTTCAAGTTCAACTGATATAGTCGATTTTCCTGACCCTGATAATCCAGTGAACCATAAAGTAGCACTTTTATGGGAGTTCATCTCTTGCCGGTCCTTCTTTGTCACTTTTCCTTCGTGCCATACGATATCCTTTTCACTCATCATTTCCACCCCCCTTCCAGGTTAAATCCATAAGAAATAAATGAGTATAGAGGTAGTGAGCATAGTAATTACACTTAATGGGAGACCTGCTTTTAAGAAATCAAGAAAACGGTATCCTCCGGGACCGTATACGATCAGGTTTGTCTGATAACCAATCGGTGTAATGAAACTTGCTGATGCTGCTACAGCGACTGCTGCGGCGAGAGCGGAAGGAGCGATATTCATCGTTGAAGACACTTCCAGGACTATGGGAAACATTAAGACAGCAGCAGCGCTATTTGTCATCATTTCTGTGAATAGGTTTGTTAACAGGTATATACACAGGATGACAGCAAACACACCGAAAGGAGAGGTTAAGCTGATCAGAAGGCCGGCTATGAAAGAAGCAAGCCCTGAGTTGGTCAATGCATTGCCGATTCCAAATGAACATGCAATGATAAGAAGAACATCCCATTGAATGAAACCTTTCATTTCATTCGGATCAGCCATTTTAAGAAGAACAAGGAAGATGGTAATGATCGACATGGCCAAAAGCATCGAAAGAAAACCTGCTGTTACGAACGCAATCATTAACCCGAGTAAAATGGCCGCATACAAACCAGATTTGACATGTTCATTTGATTTAACGTTTTTTGAATGTTCCGATGTAAAGTAAAAATCAGTTGAAAGGATCCTTTTATTGAACTGCTGTCCGGCAACTAAAAGCAATATATCCCCTGGTTTTAACGTGATGTCACCTATTTTCGTCTTTATTCGCTGGTTATGCCTGTGAACGGCAATGACAGCGGCATCATATCTGCTTCTGAAATGAGTTTCTTTTATTTTTTTTTGAAGCAGGGGGGAATGATGTGAGATAACCGCTTCTATCAATGTGTGCTTTTTCGGAAAATCTTCCCCGATGGAACTTTGAAGTTCAAGACCTTTAGTCTGCTGTATTTCGGCAATGGTGGTGATGTCCCCGGTAAATACCAGGCGGTCACCTTCCTCTATAACCGTGTTATTCGATACAGGAGCGATGGTTTTTTCATTTCTGACAATACTGACAAGAAACAATCCTTTCAGACTCCTTAATCTTGCTTCCTGGATGGATTTACTGACGTAGGGGAAATCTTTGGTGACGAGCGCTTCACCCGTGAACTCCCTGAGGGACTCTACCTCCCTGAGGGAACTGGATTTCCGGTGGGGCAGCAGATAGGGACTTATGAAAATCAAATATGCCAGTCCCAGGATTGTAACAGGAATCCCGACCTTTGCAAGTTCGAAAAAGCTGAACCCTTCTAAGCCTCTATCAAGGAGAAGACCATGGACAACTAAATTGGTGGAAGTACCGATGAGGGTGATCATCCCCCCTAAAATGGTTGCGTAAGATAATGGTATAAGAAACTTGGAAGGTGACAGTCCGTGATTTTCACACCATTTCTTAATGATTGGGGTAAAGGCAATGACGATTGGTGTATTATTGATAAAAGCCGAAAGCAAAGAAATGGGGGGGAGGAGTCTGGCCATTGCCAACTGTGTCGAAGATGAGCGTTCAAGCAGCCTATGGAAAAGTTTATCCACAATTCCGCTTTTCTGAATTGTCCCTGCTATGATAAAAAGCAGGGCGATTGTCAGCATGCCTTCATTGGAAAATCCTTTGACTGCTTCCTTCACCGATACAATCCCGGTCAGAATAAAAACCAGAAGGGTGGAAGGAATGATGGTTTCGGGTCTTCCAACCTCCAGAACAAGTAACGCAAGCATCACTAACAGAACAGCTGCTGTAAAATAAAATGCAATCATGGTGATGTCTCCTTAACCATTCTGTTGTTCTTCTTTTGTTTCCATTTCTGATATCAACACCTCGATCACTTCGGGTCTGGAGAATTCCTTTGGAGGCACTTGTCCACCTCTAAGCATAGAGCGCACCTTTGTACCACTCAAATGAATGTGCATCTCCTTGTCATGAGGGCAGGTCTTAGAAGTAGCCATTGACGCACATTTGATACAGAAGAATGCATGTTCAAACCTAAGGATTTCGATTTCCAGTTCTTCTTTTAAGAATTGATCAAAGATTTTTTGTGCATCATATGTTCCGTAATAATCGCCGACTCCCGCATGATCCCTTCCTACTATAAAGTGGGTGCACCCGAAGTTTTTTCTGACTATGCTGTGAAAAACCGCTTCCCTTGGTCCTGCATATCTCATGGCAGCAGGAAAAACTGAAAGGAGTACTCTG
Source organism: Bacillus sp. BKU_1 (assembly GCA_051294195.1). Lineage (GTDB taxonomy): Bacteria > Bacillota > Bacilli > Bacillales > Bacillaceae_B > Rossellomorea. Next base: position 3,167,790 of record CP193985.1, read on the forward strand.
TCTGAAGGATAATAATTCTCTATCAGGACTTTATAGCTTTTCATCCGTACATCTGCAGGAATATCATCCGCTTTTGTATTACCGACAAGAGGGTGAATAAGCAGGCCGTCTACGTTCTCAAGTGCTGTTTTCTGAAGGTATTCATGTGCCCGGTGAATCGGATTGCGCGTTTGAAATGCAGCGATCGTGTTCCAGCCAAGTGTTTGAAAGGTTTGTCTTAATTGTTGGGGAGTTTGAAAATCACTAGTGAATATTTCTGCAGGTTTGTTAACCAGTGTCACTGGGCCGGCTATATAATAATCTTCTTTTTCAAATACTTTTTTCACACCTGGATGATTTGGATCGGTTGTTTTATAAACGGATAGTGCTTCTGCTTTTTTACTGTATTCATATATCTCCTCTACCTCCAATACCCCATAAATGACTCCATCCCCGCCTTTTAGTGCGAGGCTTTGTCCAATGGATAGTCGATCTTTTATTTTTTTGGAAGCGGATAGAGTAATCGGGAGGCTCCATATTTCCCCGCTGCCGAGCCTCATTTCTTTCAGTACATGGAGATAATCTTTTTGGTTCATAAAACCTTTCAGAGGACTGAAAGCGCCGGTAGAAATCAGGACCAAGTCTGAAAGGCTCCATGTATCCAGGTTGATTGATAAAAAAGTCTGTGCCTTGTCTAATAACAGCTTTCTGCTTTCCCCTGCTGCCACCCTGTTAACGAGGGTCCCCCCATGTGGAGTTATCATAATTATTCATTCTCCTTTCTCGAAATAATACAAATATGCTCTCTATCATTTTATGTAATGACTTGAATTCGGATAGGGCACATATCGAAAATAATCAGATACCTATGTATTCATAATCCAAGAACACGGATCATAAAATGAAAAGATACTAATCTCGAAAAAAGGGTGATTCGCTTGAATCTGAAATTATGTATTAATGGTGAAGAATGGGGGGGAGTTTCATATGTAAATATCCCTTCACTTCAGTATTTATGCGCAGAGAATGATCTGACGTTCAATTTATCAGAAAAGAATAAAACCATAAATATATGGAGTAAACTAAATGGGAAAAAAGTTTGGTTATCCATCAGTGGTTCTGTGCAGGGTACAGGGTCAAATTTAATAAAACAAATGGAATCATATTTGGCACCTTATGGGATTAGCGTATCAATCGCTGAGCAGAGCGTGGTTTTGAAAGAAAATGAATTATTCATGGAAATCACATTAGCAGCTCGTGAAGGAGGAAAGTCATCTCTTTATCTGGGACTAAACAGCAGACTTAACTCAAATGATTATTCCAAACTATTCCAATTATACAGAGAGTATATTGATTTTAAAGGATACAAATTACTATCTAACAATCATGACGGCCCGCATCTCAAATGCATTGTCCAGATTGAAGAAAATAATGAAGAACTCCTGGAACAATTGGGTTTCTTATTTACTAACTGTGTGTTGAAATCTTTTTTCCAAAATAAAACGGCTACCCTGATAGACCTTAATTTAATCAATTTGGCATTGGGAATGAACTCTCTTACTCCTTTAAAAGTGATAAGCAGGGAAATCAATAAGATTGATAAAAAAGCAGAGGAAGTCAGCGTGGAAGAATATGAACAGGCAAAGTTAAGGAAAAGGAATAAACAGAATCAAACAAAGGAGCCAAAAGCAGAAATTTACTTCGACTACAACTTGATCCCCAACCGAAAAACAGAAAAATACACCATCAAAGCAGATTTCTTCATCAAAAATACCGGAAATGTTGTCCTAAGTAATCCCAAGATCTGTTTCAGGGTCGATCCTCCAGAAAAAATTGAAATAGGAGGACAGATCCTGCCACCCGAGATGAGTGAGATTTTTTCTGTGCAGGGAGAAATGGGGGCGGAAGGATGGAAGTACAGCGGTAAAGACTGGCTGGAAAAAGCGTATTCCACAGGGGAGTATTGGATAGAGACGATCCAGGGTATGGAGCTTCCTCCAGGAGACACAACAGGCATTGAGGGAATTCAGTTCACGGTTGATAATCTCAATGAGCAGGAAACATCAACCATCCTGGGGTTTGTATATTTTGAAGAAGAAAATTTGCAATTAAGTTCTAATAATAAAATCATGATTACTTTTTAATAGAAAAAGGACGTATTGAGGAGTCAATCAATACGTCCTTTTTTTAATTGTTTTTTGATTCAGTTCGCTCATGATCATATACAGTCTCGACTGGAATGTTCTGAGTCATTTGTGACTGATTACTCTTTTGTTTATCTATCATCCGCTTCATTTCGAATATATGGCGGGTCAGTTTTTCGTTGGTTTCTCTGAGCGAGTCGATTTCCCCTATAAAGTGGCTGAATGTATCTTCAACATCCTTGAATTTTGAGTTTATCAATTTATTTTGTTTTGAAAAACGAGAAGAATGAATGGTTTCGAATTGCTCCATTTTTGCTTCTTGCTCATTTGCCCGTTTATCGATGTCTGCAAATTGAGATGAGAGCCACCAATCATTCTCTTCGATCGTCTTCTCATATTGCTGGAAGATGTCTTTTACAAATTGCATCTTTTCTTTCTCTGCGGAAATAAGCTGTTCTTTGGATGACTCTAATGCAGCAAGGGTATGGCTGCGTTCGGCTGTCAGTTTCTCCAGTTCTTCTGTCTGCGAAATCAAATTAAATAGGATTTCTTTTTTTGTTTCTTCTGACTGGCTCAAAGCTCTATTCAGATCTTTTATGTGTTCTTTTTGGCTCTTGATTTGTGCTTTCATCCCTTCGGACTTGCTGACAAGGTTTTTATTATCAATCAAAAGCAGGTCGTTGTGTGAAGACAGCTTCTGGTTGAGATCTTCAACCACGGTCAAGGATTCTGAGAGGTTTTTTTGAGTCAGTTCGAATTGAAGAAGCGATCTATCCAATTTATACAGTGCTTCGGCCTGCTCCTCGATCCTGGCTCCTTTTTGGCGCAGAACCAGATGCAGTTCCATGATCTCGTCTTCGAGTCTTTCTTTCGCTTCCTGAAATCTGCTTCGATCACGGATTAGTTCTTGTTCTGTTGTTTCATGTGTCATAATTTGAGAATATAGTTCCTTAATCTCTTTTTCCTTCTCGGTGACAATATCTTTATAATGTTTGGCCTCCGCATAAGAATAGCTTTCCTTTACCCTTTGAAGGGTTTTTTTTAATTGTTGGATTTCAGATTGAAGGTATAAGGTTTCCTGCTTCTCGATGTTGTACATGGGAGGCGTTACTCTTTCTTCTATTTCAATCTCCTCCTTGGGTATTTGTCTTACTTTACGTTATGCGTTGAATTTGCCTGCAGTTCCTATGCCTGAGCCCATTTTTACATCCTGCTGCTGAAAATTCCAATCAGGAAAATGAAGTTTAGAACAAATTTCGACAGATGGTGCTCTCTATTGTGAAAGCCCCCAAAAACCTTTATACTGTTATAATGTGCAAGTGTATTTGTATGCTTAACTAATATGGATTTTATAATAGAAGAAATCGGTTTATTTTCGGTTGTTATAGAGTTAGAAAGGGGAGTTTTTCATGAACGAAGAGCAACGCAAACACGGGCAGCAAGCGAAGTCAGATATTCCATCGGACAAAAAATCCGAAAAGGATTACAGTAAGTACTTCCAAAGTGTCTATATTCCGCCGTCATTGAAAGATGCGAAAAAACGGGGAAAAGAAGAAGTGAAATATCATAATGATTTTGCCATTGATGAACAATATAGAGGATTGGGAGAAGGCAAGAAGTTCTATATCCGTACTTACGGCTGCCAGATGAATGAGCATGACACAGAAGTCATGGCCGGGATTTTTATGGCCCTGGGCTATGAAGCGACGTACACAACAGATGATGCAGATGTCATTCTTTTGAATACATGTGCAATCCGGGAGAATGCCGAAAACAAGGTATTCGGGGAACTGGGACACTTGAAGCACTTAAAGCGTGAAAAGCCTGATCTTTTGATCGGGGTTTGCGGTTGTATGTCCCAGGAAGAAGCGGTAGTAAATAAAATTTTGAAGACATACCAGCAAGTTGATATGATTTTCGGAACACACAATATCCACCGTCTTCCACAGATCTTATCCGATGCCTATATGTCGAAGGCCATGGTCGTCGAGGTCTGGTCGAAGGAAGGCGACGTCATCGAGAATCTTCCCAAGGTTCGCCGAGGCAACATTAAAGCATGGGTGAACATCATGTACGGATGCGATAAATTCTGTACATATTGTATCGTTCCTTATACGCGCGGAAAAGAACGGAGCAGACGCCCGGAAGAAATCATTGCCGAAGTACGGCACCTGGCAGCTCAGGGTTACCAGGAGATCACCCTTCTAGGACAGAATGTAAACGCGTACGGCAAAGATATTGAAGACCTTGATCATTATGGGCTTGGTGACTTGATGGATGAACTGCGCAAGATCGATATCCCGCGCATCCGCTTCACAACGAGCCACCCGAGGGATTTCGACGACCATTTGATCGAAGTGCTAGCCAAGAAAGGAAACCTGGTGGAACACATCCACTTGCCGGTTCAATCAGGCTCTACTCCTGTCTTGAAAATCATGGCCCGCAAGTATAATCGTGAACAGTTCCTTGAACTGGTCCGGAAAATCAAACAGGCCATGCCCGATGTGGCATTGACAACTGACATCATTGTCGGTTACCCGAATGAAACGGAAGAGCAATTCGAAGAAACACTTTCACTTTACCGGGAAGTGGAATTCGAAGCGGCATACACATATATATACTCTCCGCGTGAAGGTACTCCTGCTGCCAAGATGAAAGACAATGTACCGATGGAAGTGAAGAAAGACAGGCTGAGAAGGCTGAATGCAGTGGTCCAGGAATATTCAGCAAAAGCTCTGAAGAAATATGATGGTACAACGGTTGAAGTCCTGGTTGATGGGGAAAGCAAGAAAAACCCGGAAATCCTTGCAGGATATACAAGAAGAAATAAGCTGGTGAACTTCAAAGCACCGAAAACAGCAGTCGGAAAGATCGTAAAAGTAAAAATCACCGATACAAAGTCCTGGTCATTAGACGGTGAAATGATAGAAGTCGGCAAGATAGGTTCAGAATTTCAAGAAGCGGCAGAGGTGAAGTGAGATGGGAAAATATACAAAAGATGATATCATGAAGAGAGCAGAAGAGCTGGCGGAAATGATCGCGGAAACAGAAGAAGTGGACTTCTTCAAGCGAGCGGAAGCGCAGATCCATGAAAATCAAAAAGTGCGTGAAATGATCGCCAGCATCAAGAGTCTGCAGAAGCAGGCAGTGAACTTTCAGCATTATGGTAAAACGGAAGCTTTAAAAATGGTTGAAGCAAAAATAGAAAACCTTGAAAAAGAAATTGATGAGATTCCGGTCGTGCAGCAATTCAAGGAGTCGCAGACAGATGTGAATGATCTGCTTCAAATAGTGGCTTCCGTGATTTCCAACAACGTAACGGACCACATCATCGAATCAACAGGCGGAGATATCCTCCGTGGAGAAACCGGCTCCCAAGTCAAAAACTCAACACCTGGAAGCTGTTCATAAAAACTAAGAATATATAATTGAATGTTAAACAAGACCAATGCCATGAAGAAAATTCTCTTCATGGCATTGGTCTTTCTTAATTAAAGGCCTTTCTAGCGGTCGATTTCCTTGCAAGACTCCCGGATAGCGAAGTCTTGCAAGGAAATCAATAGCGGTGTAGAAAGGCAGATATAAACTGCTTAGGAACCCTCATTATTAATCGCCCGAAATACCTTTTGGGGAACATTCAATAGGTATTCGCATACAATACATTATCTCGCAACAATCCCATTATGCAATAAAATTTTCTCGCACAAACACCTAGACAGTCGCATAAGATGAATTGAAAATGAATGAGGAGGTTCGCTCGAATGGCAGAATATAGAGAGATTATTACAAAAGCGGTCGTAGCGAAGGGACGTAAATTCACACAATCCCATCATACGATTAGCCCGCCGCATAATCCATCGAGCATTTTAGGCTGCTGGATCATCAATCACAAGTATGAAGCACGCAAAGTAGGCAAGAAGGTGGAAATACACGGTTCATTTGAGGTAAATGTATGGTATTCTCACAGTGACAATACAAAAACATCCGTCGTGACAGAAAGAGTCGATTACTGTGATGAAATCAAGCTCAAATACCGTGATCCGGATGTCCTCGATGATATCGAAGTTTGTGCGCGCGTACTTCAACAGCCGAATTGCTGCGAAGCGGTGATCTCACCAAACGGTAATAAAATCATTGTTCATGTTGAACGGGAGATCCTGGTAGAAGTTATCGGGGAAACCAAGGTCTGTGTACTTGTTAATCCTGAAGGCTGCGATGAAGATGACTGGGATTGCGATCTAGACGATGAAGAATTCGAAGAGCTAGACCCAGACTTCTTAGAGGGAGTAGAAGAATAGCCTGTGCTAGGAAGACGGCCTCTTCCTAGTTTTTCTTCTGCAATACTCAAGAAAGAGATGTCTCATTTCCAATCTTTTAACCATACATGAAGGAATAATGATGAATATCTTACAAGAGCGTCTCATGGATGCTCTTTTTTATTTTTATAAATTAAAGAGGATGGGACAAAACTTAAAATCCCATGTCTAAAGGCGAACATTTCAGTGTGGACTCTTAACAACGCTAATGATTTCCGTGCAAGACTTCGCTTTCCGCGGGTAGCCCGTGAGCCTCCTCGGCAAGCCTGCGGGGTCTCACATAAGCTACTCTTCCCGCAGGAGTCTTCGTCTTCCACTCCAATCAACCGCTAAATGGACTAAAAGCAAAATGTACAAAGAAACCCGAACTAATTTGCCTCAACTCATGCAAACTAGTTCGGGTTTAACTTAGACTAAATCCTTTTTGTCCCAGCCTCGATCTGGTCATTTATAAAATGAACAAAAGACTGATCACTGCACAGGTAACAGAGGCAATCAATCCAGTCAGCAAGGGTTTAAAACCAAGCTGTGACAGATCTTTCAACCTGACTCCAAGTCCGACCGCAGCCATCACCATGATGATCATGAATTTCGAAAGGGAATTAAGGGTTTCTTCTACAGATACTGGTATAACTCCAACGGTATGAAGTATCGATACTCCGAGAAAAAGGAAGATGAACCAGGGAAAGGCCTTCCTGAATGATACTGTACCGGCAGAAGCCTCGTTCCTTAATATAAAAGGCAATAGAAACATGACAGGGATCAGAAAGAGGGTACGGGCCAGTTTCACAGTAGTAGCAACCTCACCCGAAATATCACCATAACTGTAACCGACGGCTACAGCCGAAGATGTATCATGAACGGCTGTCCCCGCCCAAATCCCGAATGCATGCTGGGACAATCCCAGCAGATGTCCGATGATTGGATAAAAGATGAATGCGATGATATTGAAGAAAACGATGGTGGACAATGCATATGCTGTTTCATTCTCTTTTGCCCCGATGATTCCTTTTACCGCAGAAATGGCAGTGGCTCCGCAAATGCTCGTTCCGATCCCAATCAAAAGGCTCAGCCTTGTGTTGATGCCAAGTAACCTGCCCACTGCATAGGTGACACTGATGCCGACGGTGACCGAGATAAATATGATCCATAAAGCGGATTGGCCAATTTTCATGATTTCCAAAAGGCTCAACCCCACCCCAAGGCATACAATGGCAGCTTTTAACAGCTTCTTTAAAGTGAATTGAATTCCCGGATCCCATGAGTTTGGAAGAATGATTACATTCCGCAGAATCATCCCGATGATAATGGCAAATAAAAGGCTGCCGGCAAGGGGGAACCATGTGCCTAAAGCTTTTGAAATAATGCTGATTAAAATAATGAAAACAATCCCGACCGTTTCCTTAGGGAGGAAATTCTTTAAATGCTTTTGCACGGTTGCGCAGCTCCTTCTTTAAAAATCCATTTTCTAAGTATAATATATTATGAGAGTAAAGGGGAACCATAGCGGTACACTTTTTATGTTACTATAGAAAGATACACTAAGATTTTGCTGAAAGGATTTTATTATGAAAAAGACATTGGTGCTTGCAGAAAAACCTTCTGTCGGCAGAGATATTGCAAGGGTGCTGAATTGCACGAAAAAGGGTAATGGATTTATTGAAGGAAGTAAATATATCGTGACCTGGGCACTGGGTCACCTTGTCACACTCGCAGATCCAGAGACGTATGATGACAAGTACAAATCATGGAATTTGGAAGATCTGCCCATGATGCCTCCAGAATTGAAACTTGTGGTGATCAAGAAAACAGGGAAGCAGTTCAATGCAGTAAAATCCCAGATGAATCGTCAGGATGTCGGTGAAATTGTCATTGCCACTGATGCGGGACGGGAAGGGGAACTCGTTGCACGCTGGATCATTGAAAAAGCGAGAGTGCAAAAACCCCTCAAGCGGCTTTGGATCTCTTCTGTGACGGATAAAGCGATTAAAGAAGGATTCAATATGCTCAAGGACGCAAAAGGCTATGAAAATTTATTCCATGCTGCCCAGGCTAGATCAGAAGCGGACTGGTATGTCGGCATGAACGCAACACGGGCATTGACGACCAAGTATAATGCTCAGCTTTCCTGCGGGCGGGTTCAGACCCCAACGTTGAGTATAATCGAACAGAGGGAAGAGGAAATCAAGAAGTTCAATCCTAAGACGTATTACGGCATTAAAGCGGTTACGGATAAAGGGACCTTTCTATGGACGAACGCAAAAGGGGATACGAGAACGTTCTCCCATGATGAAATTACTGGTATCCTGAATTCACTTCGGAATGTGAAAAGAGGAACCGTCACTTCTGTTAAAACGACATTGAAAAAACAGTATGCACCTTCACTTTACGACCTGACGGAATTACAAAAAGATGCCTATAAGATCTATGGTTTCGGTGCGAAAGAAACATTGTCTATCATGCAAAAACTTTATGAACAGCATAAGCTCGTAACCTATCCGCGTACCGACAGTAAGCATCTGTCGTCTGATATTACGGACACACTAAAGGACCGGCTGAAGGCAGTTAACGTTCAGCCCTACCGCCCTTCTGCAAATAAAGCTCTGCAAAGCTCCCTGAAGCTTTCAAATGCATATATAGATGACCGGAAAGTAAGTGATCACCATGCCATTATCCCTACTGAGGAGACGGCATTCTTTGGGAAGCTTACTGACAGGGAAGCAAAAATTTATGATTTGATCGTAAAACGTTTTCTCGCGATCTTCCTGCCTCCATATCAATATGAGCAGACTAGAGTTGAAATGGCTGTCGGCAAAGTTCAATTCCATACAAAAGGCAAAAGAGTAAAAGAAAACGGCTGGAAAGAGGTATATGGTTTTGACAGGGATGAAGATCAGTTCCTGGGTAAAATGGATAAAGGGACTGAACTGAGCCTGCTTTCTATGAGCGAAACGGAAGGGCAGACCACCCCGCCGGGCCGTTTTAATGAGGGGACCTTGCTTGCAGCGATGGAAAATCCAGCAGGCTTCATGAAAGAAAGCAATAAGGAGCTATTGGAAACGATAGGGGAGACGGGCGGCCTTGGAACGGTTGCAACCCGTGCTGACATCATTGATAAGCTCTTTAATTCAGGCTCGATGGAACAAAGAGGGAAAGAGATTCACCTTACTTCAAAAGGAAAACAATTACTGGACCTGGCGCCTGAAGAGCTGCGTTCTCCTTCCCTCACAGCCGAGTGGGAGCTGAAACTCGATAAAATCTCAAAGGGTTCAATGAAAAAACGTGAATTTATTGAAGAAATCAAAGCATATACGAAAAAGTCCGTTCATGAAATTAAAAATTCCCATAAGAAGTTCTCACATGATAATCTGACCGGAACAAAATGTCCTGATTGCGGGAACCTCATGCTTGAGATTAAAAATAAAAACGGAAAGAAATTGGTCTGCCAGGACCGGGAATGCGGTCACCGAAAAAATATCAGCAAGAAAACGAATGCCCGGTGCCCGAATTGTCATAAACGCTTAGAACTTCGCGGAGAAGGTGACGGCCAGTTGTTCGTATGCGTATGCGGCCATAAAGAAAAACTCTCAACCTTCAATGAGCGCAGGAAAAAAGAGAAGCATAATAAGGCAAGTAAGCGTGATGTGAATCAATATTTAAAAACGCAGGATAAAGATGAACCGGTTAACACAGCCCTCGCCGATGCACTGGCAAAATTAAAACTTGATCAATAGTAAATGGAAAAGATAGGGACCACTGATAAAGTCCCTATCTTTTTTATGATTATATTGATAGAATATTCTTAATAATACAAAGAATGAGGTGAGTACGATGACGCCTGTTACTGTAAAAGGTTTTTTCAAAGCCATACAAGAAGGGAACGCTGAGGTTGTAGAAAAGTCATTACAAGCAGATACAAATCTATGTAATGCAGAGGACGAAAACGGATTGATTGCACTCGGGGTTGCGGCACATTATGGGCAGCTGGAGATTGTCCGGCTATTAATGAATTACGGGGCGGATATTAATTCTGCTTCAAATTCTAAAGTTTCATATATTCCTTCCAACAGTGCCCTGCATGCAGCGATTGCAGGGAGGGCACCCAAAGAAATGATAGAGTTCCTGCTGCTGGAAGGGGCAGATATCAACAGCGTTGATTCAGCAGGTTATTCTCCCATGCATATCGCAGCGTTTGACGGGGATGAAGACCTGGTCATGCTGCTTCTGAAATTCAAGGGCGACCCGGAGAGCAGGAATGCAGTAAGTCAAAAATCACCTTATGAAATCGCACAAGACAGAGGAAACAGCGGCTTCATACATGCGTGTGAAAGTTACTCAAGTCAAATCTGAATCAGCCCGTTTACTCAGGAAGCCATCCGGCTTCTTTTTTTTGGAAAAGCATCCCGCCCGAAATGAAGTTAATATTGAAGTTATTATTGTCGTGAAAATCAAAAAAAATCTTTCAATCAGTGTAATCCCTTACATGGTTGCTGCAAAGGGAAGTGTGGGATTAAATTTGCAAGAGTTATTATCTGAAAAAATAATCTTTTTAGAAAATTCTGTTGTTATTTGTCGTCTCGCGTATTAAAATGAATCTTAATTTCAACTGGGGGGAGGACATCAAGATGCTGACATTTCTTGCATCAGTCTGTATTTTAGTAGCTGGTTATTTTATTTATTCAAAGGTGGTCGAAAAGATTTTCGGTATTGATGACGAGAATGTCACACCTGCATATGCAAGTAACGACGGATTTGATTATATGCCGATGAGCTGGTGGAAGGCGAGTCTGGTCCAATTATTGAATATCGCGGGGCTTGGTCCGATCTTTGGTGCCATACTTGGTGCTCTGTACGGCCCGGTTGCATTCATTTGGATCGTCATCGGTACACTCTTTGCAGGAGCTGTTCATGATTATTTTTCCGGTATGTTGTCACTGCGCCATAATGGAGCTCAATTTCCTGCACTGGTAGGCAGATATTTGGGGAGACATGTACGGTCAGTAATGAATATTCTTTCAATCATCTTAATGATATTGGTTGCAGCAGCCTTTACTTCAGGCCCTGCACAATTGATGGCAGAAGTGACACCTTTATCATTCATGGCATCATTAGTAATCATTTTTACATATTTCATTCTTGCCACAGTGCTGCCAATCAACAAAATCATCGGGAAGGTTTACCCGATTTTCGGCGCAGTGCTGGTTTTCATGGCCGTGGCAATCGGAATTGGATTGTTCTTTTTTGAGCATCCGGTACCCAACCTTACATTCGCCAACTTGCATCCCGGGGAGCTTCCATTATGGCCTTTATTGATGGTAACTGTTTCGTGCGGGGCGATATCAGGTTTTCACTCCACACAAAGTCCGATCCTGGCAAGGACGCTGAAGAAGGAAAGCGAAGGGCGAAAAGTATTTTATGGAGCGATGGTTGCAGAAGGAATAATCGCATTGATCTGGGCTGCTGCCGGGATGGCTTTCTTCAATGGGACAGGGGGACTTCAGGAAGCACTTGCTGCCGGTGGCCCTGCAGGGGTTGTAAATGAAATCAGCAAAACGACTCTTGGAACATTGGGCGGCATCCTTGCGGTATTGGGTGTCATCATTCTTCCGATCACAACCGGGGATACTGCACTGCGTTCCTCGAGAATGATGCTTGCAGATTTATTATCTAATTGGAGAAAGGAAGAAGTGAAAGGGAAATGGCTGCCGGGACTGCTCGTTATCCCTGTAGCACTTCCCACTTTCCTGCTGACCCAGATCGATTATACTTTCCTTTGGAGATACGTCGGCTGGTCGAATCAAGTAGTAGCCACTGTCATGTTATGGACGGCAGCTGTTTATCTGCTTCAAAATCAGAAGTTTCATTGGATCTGCAGTCTCCCGGCCCTTTTCATGACGGCTGTTGTCAGTTCATATATCTTTTACGCACCGGAAGGTTTCCACCTTCCATACAAAGAATCCATGATCATAGGAGCCGTCATCTGGACAGCAGTCCTGATCTGGTTCATCCGCCAGCTCCTGAAATATCGTCCGATCGGACAGGAGTCGTTAAACGTAAAATCAGTAAACTCATAACTTATGAGGCTGGGACAAAAGTATTTTAGTTTAATTAAAACCGAACGAATTTGCCTGGTATGCAAACTCGTTCGGTTTTTTATTATGTTCACATATGATATTTACTAGTCTCAGCTCTTTCCAGAGGTTGATTGGAATGCAAGGCGAAGACTCCTGAGGGAAGAATATTGATGTGAGTCCGAGATTTATTAACTTGTGGTTTAAGATATAAGATACGAAAAAAAATAGAAGCCTAAGAATATGACTTGAAGGGCAAACCGGAAAGGAAAATCCACTTGCCTCCTGTGTGATATAACTAAAAGATTAAATCACGTTCCGAGTTAGTGGATCAAACCTTTATACGGAAAAATAAAATGTGAAAACCCACGAATATCAGAGTGTTAACCGCAGGAGAGACTTTTGCCTTCGTGCCGTGTTCTTATCTTCTGTTCCATCAAAGAAAAAGGAGGATCAAGAAGAACTATAATAAGTTTCAATCCATTTATTCAGGATGGAAATGTTTAGACTTATCCATATTCAAAACCGGTTCCAGCGATTGATTGGAGTGCAAAACGTAGACTCCTGCGGGAAAAGCGTGTTAGGTGAGACCCCGCAGGCGAAGCCGAGGAGGCTCACCAACCGCCCGCGGAAAGCGAAGTTTTGCACGGAAATCATTAGCGGAATAAAGAACCTATACTAATATTGTCAGTCTTTATAGGGTAGCATTTTAATTCTGTCCCAGTAGCATTTTTGTTTCTAATAATTTCTGAATATTTTGTCGATAATTAACGACGTTTCCCAAAGAGAAACCCTGATTATTTTACAAAATTCGCAGAACGCATATGCTACCGTTAAATCACCTCCTAAAATAGTTCATTCTATTTTTAGAATATACATAATGACCAATAGTCAAAGGAGCTGATTTTACATAGTGTATAGTGCAATTACTTTTTGTACAAGTTAAAATGAGTTGAAAAGACAAAATATTCAGACATTACTAAATCCGTGAAAATTAGTAAGTGTGCTCCCATAATCAAGAAAGATGTAAGCGCTTACTATTTTATTCAATCTATCAGTCTAGGAGGGATAGGGATGTCAGACAAAGTGAAAATAGGTCTTATTCAAGCTTCTCATGATGTGGACGGAAGTGAACCGGTAGAGGTCCATAAAGAAGAATCGATTAAAAAACACATCCAATTGGTAAGGGACGCAGCAAAAAAAGGTGCGCAAATCATTTGTCTGCAGGAGATTTTCTACGGACCGTATTTTTGCTCCGAACAAAATCCCAAATGGTATGATTCTGCAGAGGAAATTCCCAATGGACCTACTACGAAACGCTTTCAGGATCTTGCAAAGGAACTGAAGGTCGTCATTGTCCTGCCAATCTATGAAAGAGAAGGGATAGCTACCTATTACAATACAGCTGCCGTGATTGATGCAGACGGATCATATCTGGGCAAATACCGGAAACAGCATATCCCGCACGTCGCAGTCGGCAGTGAAGGGTATGGCTTTTGGGAGAAATACTATTTTAAACCGGGAAATCTGGGCTATCCGGTATTTGATACGGCTTATGCCAAAGTGGGTGTTTACATCTGTTACGACCGCCACTTCCCTGAAGGTGCCAGATTATTAGGGTTAAAAGGAGCCGAAGTCGTATTCAACCCGTCTGCGACAGTGGCGGGGCTTTCGGAATATTTATGGAAGCTGGAGCAGCCCGCACATGCGGTTGCGAACGGTTATTATCTTGGGGCAATCAACCGTGTAGGGTATGAGGGGCCGTGGAATATGGGTGAATTTTATGGACAGTCCTATCTGGTAGATCCCCGCGGAGGCTTTGTCTCAATCGGGAGCAGGGATAAGGATGAAGTGATAATCGGGGAAATGGACAAGAAAATGATCCGGGAGGTAAGGGATACCTGGCAGTTCTATCGGGACAGAAGACCTGAGACATATAACGAAATGACAGCATTGCTGCCTTAAGTACTACTGCTTCTTTTGAAAATAAGGCTGACATCGACACGCTCTTAGCATGTATTCTTTGTCGGCCTGCATTTATTTGTTCAGTGAATTCATTACAGGGTGAATAGGGGGAAACTATTTTGTCCAAAGCATTATCACTGTTGAATCTTGAAGAGAATTTCCAGGAGGCCCATGAAGGTTTATCCAAAAGGGATGCCCTGGAAGAAGCGAATCGATGCTTGTACTGCTATGATGCACCTTGTATACAAGCATGTCCCACCGGAATTGACATTCCTGCTTTCATAAAGAAGATAGCATCGGGGAACCTGAAAGGTTCTGCAAGAACGATCATGAGTTCCAATCCGGTCGGGGCCAGTTGTTCAAGGGTATGTCCGACGGAAGAATTGTGTGAAGGTGCGTGTGTACTCAATCACTCAACTAAACCGATCATGATCGGTGACCTGCAGCGTTATGCCACCGATTGGGCCCGGCATAATGAAGCTGTCTTATTTGAAGCAGGCGAGCCGAACGGAAAGAAGGTGGGCATTGTCGGCGGGGGGCCGGCAGGTCTGTCGGCAGCAAGAGAATTGGCGCGCTTTGGTTATGAAGTGACGATCTACGAAGCTGCAAAAGAAGCAGGGGGATTGAATACGTATGGCATTGTTTCATTCCGGCTTCCACAAAGCGTTTCGTTCTGGGAAGTAGAACAGGTTCGGAAATTGAATGTTGAGATACGGACAAATACAAAGGTAGGAGAAGACATTTCTGCAGAAGAGATACTCGACAGCCATGACTATGTCATCCTCGCGGCAGGCATGTCCCATGTTCCGCCGCTTAGTATTGAAGGGGAGCACCTGAATGGGGTCCATGATGCGATTGAATTTGTAAAATCAACAAAAAGCGGTGAAATTTCAAAAGAGTATGTCGGGAAGAAAGTGGTTGTCATCGGGGCAGGGAATACAGCCATAGACGGCGCGACATGCTCAGTCCGGCTCGGAGCTGAAAATGTGAAAATCCTCTACCGCCGTACGCTTGAAGAGATGACGGCTTATGATTTCGAGTATGAGTTTGCCAAACAGGATGGGGTTGAATTCCGCTGGCTTACGGCCCCTAAGAGAATCATCGGAAACGAAGAAGGAAAGGTCATCGGGATTGAATGCTTGAAGATGGAACTTGGGGAGCCGGGAGAAGATGGACGTCGGCGTCCCGTTCCGGTCGAAGGGTCGGAGTTCACATTGCCAGTAGATGCTGTCATTAAGGCGATCGGGCAGACAAGGCATAATTCCTTGATTGAACATTTCCGATTAGACCATACAGACGGTGTTGTAAAAGTCGATAAAGAGACACTTCAAACGTCGAATCCGAAGGTGCTTGCCTGTGGAGATGTGATATTCGGTAAAGGAATCGGGGAAGCAATGGTGGTTACAGCGGCAGAACAAGGAAAGCGGGCTGCTTACCATCTGCACAGTAAACTGACGTCACTTCAGGTGAATTAAGATTTGTTAGAGGGGGGAAACACATGGCAAATTTAAGTATTGATTTAGCAGGGATTAAATCACCCAACCCTTTTTGGCTGGCCTCGGCACCGCCGACAAACTCGGGTTATCAGGTACAGCGGGCGTTTGAAGCCGGTTGGGGAGGGGCAGTTTGGAAAACGCTCGGGGAACCGATCATCAACGTATCGTCAAGGTTTGCCGCAGTAGGTTTTAACGGTCAGCGTGTTGCGGGGTTCAACAACATCGAGCTGATCACGGATCGGCCGCTTGAAGTCAATCTAAAGGAAATATACGAAACGAAAAAGCGTTTTCCAAATCATGCCATCATCGCTTCCCTGATGGTCGAACCAAAGCAGGAGAAGTGGCATGAAATCGTTAAAAAAGTGGAAGACATCGGGGTGGACGGATTAGAGCTTAACTTCGGCTGTCCGCACGGGATGGCTGAGAGGGGAATGGGCGCGGCGTCAGGCCAGGTGCCCGAGCTGGTCGAAAAACAGACGTATTGGGTAAAAGAAGTGGCTAAAACACCTGTCATCGTCAAATTGACTCCGAACATCACAGATATAACCGTGACCGCAGAATCAGCCGTCAAAGGCGGCGCCGATGCTGTGAGCATGATCAATACAATCAACAGCCTGGCCGGGGTCGACCTTGACAGCTGGAATACCATTCCTAATGTTGCCGGAAAAGGCGCCCACGGCGGTTACTGCGGTCCGGCGGTTAAGCCGATTGCCCTGAACATGGTGGCAGAATGCGCACGGAATCCCCGCATTAATGTACCCATTTCAGGAATGGGAGGCGTTTCGAATTGGCAGGACGCCGTTGAATATATGCTCATGGGGGCCACGGGAGTACAGGTTTGTACTGCAGCCATGCATCATGGTTTCAGAATCGTGGAAGACATGCTTGATGGATTGAATAATTATCTTGACGAAAAAGGCATAGCATCCGTTCAGGAGCTGGTAGGGAAATCAGTTCCGAAATATTCTGACTGGGGGAATTTAGATCTTAACTACAGCATCGTCGCAAAAATCAACAATGATGTATGCATCAATTGCAATAAATGCCATATCGCCTGCGAGGATACCTCCCATCAATGCATCGACATGCTTAAAGATCCTCATGGAAACAGTTATTTAAAAGTACGCGAAGAAGATTGTGTCGGTTGTAATTTATGCTCGATTGTCTGTCCGGTTGATGGAGCGATCGATATGGTCGAAGTGCCGAGCGGACATATGCCGATGACATGGAATGAACGCCAGGCTGCCGTCGGGAAGTTAACGCAGTGTGAAACGAATGCAGTGAAATAACCGGGAGGGTGAAAGATGAAAAAAATCATTAAAAACGGAACAATCGTCACAGCAGCAGATATGTATAAGGCAGATATCCTTATAAAAGGAGAAAAAATCATTAGCATAGGAAAAGATTTCGAGGAGAATGAAGCAGAAATCATTGAGGCAGAAGGGAAGTATATCTTCCCCGGCGGAATTGACCCGCATACCCATTTGGAAATGCCGTTCGGGGGAACAGTCTCCAAAGATGATTTTGAAACAGGAACCATTGCTGCTGCCTTCGGCGGGACGACGACCCTCATTGATTTCTGTCTGACTGATAAAGGCAAGCCGCTTCAAAATGCGATTGATACCTGGCACGCAAAGTCGAAAGATAAGGCAGTGATCGATTACAGCTTTCACTTGATGATCGGAGAGATCAATGAGGATGTATTAAGCCAGCTGCCGCAGGTGATCGAAAATGAAGGGATTACTTCATTTAAAGTGTTCATGGCATATAAAAATGTTTTCCAGGCTGATGATGAGACGTTGTTCCGAACGCTCGTGGCGGCAAAAGAACTTGGTGCCCTGGTGATGGTGCATGCGGAAAACGGGGACGTCATCGAGTATTTAACTGAAAAAGCACTTGCAGAAGGAAAAACAGACCCTATTTATCATGCTTTGACAAGGCCTCCAGAACTGGAAGGGGAAGCTACCGGGAGAGCAGCCAAGCTGACAGGGCTTGCTGATTCACAACTGTATGTAGTACATGTATCCTGTTCTGAAGCAGTAAAACAAATCGCAGAAGCCAGAAGCAAAGGGTTGAACGTATGGGGAGAAACCTGCCCTCAATATTTGGTGCTCGATCAATCTTACTTGGAACGTCCGAATTTCGAAGGTGCGAAGTATGTGTGGTCCCCGCCGCTCCGTGAAAAGTGGAACCAGGATGTACTGTGGAACGCCCTGAAAAGCGGTGAGCTTCAGACTCTGGGTTCCGATCAATGTTCTTTCGACTTTAAAGGCCAAAAAGAATTGGGACTCGGGGATTTTACGAAAATACCAAATGGCGGACCGATCATCGAAGACCGTGTATCCATCTTATTCTCTGAAGGAGTTGAAAAAGGGAGGATTACATTAAATCAGTTCGTAGATATCATGTCCACAAGAAGTGCGAAGCTATTTGGACTTTATCCTCAAAAAGGAACCATAGCTGCAGGGTCAGATGCTGATGTGGTGATTTTCGATCCGGATGCGGAGCGCGTCATTTCGGCAGAAAATCACCATATGGCAGCGGACTATAACCCGTTTGAAGGGATGAAGGTCAAAGGTGAAGCTGTATCTGTGTTATCCAGAGGTGAATTCGTCATTAAAGATAAAGAGTTCGCGGGCAAATTGGGGAAAGGAAAGTATATCAAGAGAGCCAGATACGGTACTCAACTTTCAAGGGAAGAGAGAGAAAATCTGCAGCCTTCTAAATCTTAGCAGCACTCGACTAGTGAATTTTGCTTATTCGCAGAACAGCTCCTGCATGAGAAGGGGAGGAGAAATCCCTTCCCGTTCCCATGCCTCTCTTATTGCGTTTGGTTTTGCCATTTAAAGCAAACAAAAAGGAGTGTTCAATTTGAAAACCAGCTATTTAAAGTCACCCGATCTATTGCCGGTAAAAGAAAATGAAAGGAAGATCACGGGACTGGGTTATTCATTCATGTGGGTCGGGATGGTCGTCGTGCTTGCCACCTTTGCCATCGGCGGCGCCGGAGTCATGTCGCTGCCCCTTCCCCTTGTCCTTCTGGCAACTGTGATCGGCTCTTTGGCCATAGGGCTCTTCATCACCCTGACAGGGGACATCGGGGTTGAACATGGCTTGTCATTTCCTGTATACATGCGGGCTCCTTTTGGAACGCTCGGTACTCATATCCCTTCATTAGTAAGGGGTGTAGCTGCGTCCATGTGGTTTGGGATCAATACCTATTTCGGAGCAACTGCGATGAATGGTATATTGAATCTCCTTTACGGTTTCGATAACTGGTTTGTATGTTTCCTGATTTTTGCATTATTGCAGCTCGTCAATACGGCACTTGGAATCAAAGCGGTTGAAAGGTTTGCAGATCTTGCGGCTCCGGTCATCATTCTGATTTCTGTGTGGATGTATTCTTCTTTATCTGATACCGCAGCAGTGCAAGGTAGGGATATTTGGGGATGGGTGGAGAGCCCTGTAACAGGAGGGGCGGCTGTTACTGCATTTCTTGTCGTCATTTTCAGCAATATGGGTTTCTGGGCGACGTTGGCCGCGGATATTCCTTCGATTTCACGGTTTATGAAAGCCCCTCGAAATGAGAAAAACTGGTTTAAGCGAAATAAACATTCATTGATCGGAAATCTGATCACTTTGCCGATTACGCAGACTTTCATGGTATTAATCGGAGCTGTATCATATATCGCAGTATTGAATTACGACCCTGTCATAGCACTTCAGGAAGCAGCCGGCGGATTGGTTCTGGGCATCCTGCTGCTCATGATTGTGCTGGCTCAATGGTCAACCAATATTGCTGCCAATGTAGTTCCTGCGGCGACCATTTTTTCCAATGTAGGAGGGCCTAAGTTTCCATTCTGGGCAGGTGTGTTTACGGCAGGAGTTGTCGGCACGCTTGTACAGCCTTGGAATTTATTTGGGGTCATCATTCCTGTCCTGCTGTTCATCGGGGGTATTCTATCGGCGATTGTAGGGATACTCGTCGCAGACTATTACTTAATCAGGAAGCGAAGGGTGAATGTACCTGCATTATATGAAGATCATGGACAGTATAAATATATGAACGGGGTGAACATGGCTGGCTTCATTGCCTGGATTATCGGGGCAGTCGCCTCTTATTTTGTTCCAAGCTTTTCATTTCTGGTGGGTTTTGGTGCAGGTGCAGTCTTCTATTATGTCCTGGCCAAGTATTGGTGGTTCAAAAAGTACGAACAGGCTGAACTGCTTGACCCGGATGACGGTAAGTATTTAGGCATCTCAGTCGGGAGAGACTGGGAGATTGAGAGTGAGACAGAAAAGTCCGTTGAAGAAGCAGGATGACGATTAATAGTATAGCTGGGGGGTTCGCATATGTCGGAATACCAGGAATTCTTAAGTGAACGGGACAAAATAGACTTCTTATTACAAAAAGGGTTCAGGATAGAAAAAGTGACCGAAAATCTGAGCGGGGCATTTGTCGTATTTAAACACACGGAGAATAAGAGAAGTGCGACACTCCATATCAAGACGGCGAATGCCAGAAAGTACTTTTCTAATCTGTTGATTCAATCTTAATATCGAAAGGGTGACTTTAATGGAGAACCTGCCGGAACTGGAAGCAGAGAATGGCGGGCTAATGAAACTGCCTGTAATCATGCACACGCCGGAAGAGCTGGTGGAATGGATGTTATCCTTTTTGACTTCAAGCGAAAAGCCTGTTGATGAATGGGAGCGGATCTGCCATTCAGAGGTTCACATTTTGATCCCTGGAATTGAGTAAAGGGTTGGTTCAGCCAATCCTTTTTATCTTTTGATCTTGAATCCAAAATACTAGAACAGAAGGAGAAAACGATGAAAAGTCTTTACTATCTTTCAGTTGAATCTATTCTGTCAAGACCTTCCTTCGCACATTCTCGTGTGATTGCAGGTCACCAAGGTTTGCAGCGGCAAGTGAAGTGGGTCCATGTAGTGGAAGTCACTGCCATCAAGAATCTGCTGAACGGCAATGAAATGATTCTCACAACAGGATTGGCTTTGAAGGAGGAAGCTGCGTTCATCAGTTTACTCAATCAGCTCATCCAAAGTGAAGCTGCTGCCCTTTGTATCGAACTTGATACAAACATTTCTACCATTCCCCACTCGATCACCCGAAGAGCTGATGAATGTGACTTCCCTATAATTGTCTTTGAAAAAGAGGTCCCATTTGTCAGGATTACACAAGATATTCATTCAATCCTCATCAATCAGCAATATGAAATAATGAAGAAATTAGATGATTTTGCTCAAGTGCTTAACAGGAAGTTACTGACAGTGAATCATTCAGAAGAAATTTTGAATGTGCTGCATAAAGAATTGGATGTACCCGTCATTTTTCAGTTGAAGGAACAAGAACCGCAATTCTATCCTTCCATTCGGCGTTCTGGAGAAGTGAATATTCAGAATAGATACATTGAACATTTAAATGATTCCAGCAATGATTTTGCATCAGCAAAAGTACTTCTCTTCGATCAGGAGTATGCAGAGCTGTTCCTATTCAGGGATGACCATCCATTTGGTGAATATGAAATGCTGCTGCTGGACAGGACTGCTACAGCGCTTGCACAGTTTTTAATGAGGGAACTTTACTTTAATGAAAAAAAGCGTATAGAAGAATCCAAGTGGATCATGTCCTGGCTGAAAGGGGAGCAGACGAGTGATAGATTGTCTGCCTATTTAAGAAGTTTAAGGATGAATTTTCATGGCGGGGTCGTTTGTGTCTTTGGAGATATGACTCAGCAGGAAACGCAAGATGTTACATACTTTAATCTGGTGGCAAGAAGTATCTTTGAACAGCAGGGATTCCATGCACTGCCCGAAAAAGATGGAAATGACCTTTTATTCCTCCTGCTTGATACAAGAAAACAAACAGACTGGAAAGTTCGGATGAGAAAGGCCCTGGATAAGATACATGAATCCAATTTTCTTACAAGAAGTAAAGATTCGGCCGTTTCTATAGGCAAATACCAAAAAGAGATGATGGATATCCATTTGAGTTATAAATCTGCTGTTGAAAGTATGCTGCTGCGTGCCGAGGTCATGGGTAATCAACAATACTATTTCTTCGATGATTTACATCTTTATCGATTGATTTCCATGGTGAACAATAATGTGAATCTGAAGGGGATGATGGAAGAATATCTGAAACCGCTGATTACGTATGATGAAAAACATGATGGCAGTCTAATGCTGACGCTGAAAGTATTTCTCGGCTGTCAAGGGTCCAAACAGGAAACAGCAAAAAAATTGTATATCGTCAGGCAGACACTTTACCATCGGCTCAAGAAAATAGAGGAATTGTTAGGTGAAGACTATATGAATCCAGATAAAAGGCTGGCTATCGAGTTTTTGCTTGCAGCCCATGATTATCTGAACCCGGTGAAGAACGGAATGAAGCAGTCGGCTGTCAGATAAATAGCTCTATTGAACTAAAAGGAAACGTAATGTCAAAAGCACCGGCGCAGTTGCTTTACATTATGTCTAATGAAAGCCCTTACCACATCTCTCATAATGAATGTATATACTTCATAACACTTACTTCCAGATGAAAATCAGCCCGAATCTATTGGGCTCAAGGAGGAGTTAACATGTCGGTTATAAAAAATGAAGCTGCTTTATTAAAAAATTACATTGGCGGGAGCTGGGTGGATTCACTCAGTTCACAAACAATGCAAGTATTAAATCCCGCTACAAATGAAGAGCTGGCCAGAGTCCCTATTTCAACCAAAGAAGATGTTGACCGGGCAGTCCAGTCAGCCAGGGAAGCATTGAAAACCTGGAAAAAAACCCCGGTCCCAAAGAGGGCAAGGATCCTTTATAAATATCATACTCTCTTATCAGACAATCATGAAGAACTTGCAAAGCTTGTAGTACAGGAGAATGGAAAAGCTTTTAAAGAAGCGTATGGAGAGGTTCAGAGGGGACTTGAGTGTGTGGAATTTGCCTGCGGGGCACCGACACTGATGATGGGAGAAACCCTCAGCGGAATTGCAGAAGACATAGATTCCGAAATGTTCCGCTATCCACTTGGGGTGGTCGGGGGAATAACACCTTTCAATTTTCCGATGATGGTGCCGTTATGGATGTTCCCGCTCGCGGTTGCCTGTGGAAATACATTTGTCCTTAAACCTTCAGAAAGAACCCCTCTTCTTGCCAACAGGCTTGCAGAACTATTCAGCGAAGCCGGCATACCACAGGGGGTGCTGAATGTGGTGCACGGGGCGCACGATGTTGTTAATGGCCTGATTGAACATAAAGATATTGCAGCCATCTCGTTTGTAGGATCTCAGCCTGTTGCAAAGTACGTGTATGAAAAATCGGCTTCCAATGGAAAGCGTGTACAGGCTCTTTCAGGCGCAAAGAATCATCATGTCGTAATGCCTGATGCAGATATGGATAAGGCGGCCGACCACATCATCAGCTCTGCATTCGGGAGTGCCGGCCAGCGGTGCATGGCATGCAGTGCAGTCGTTGTAGTCGGGGATAATGAGCCGTTTGTCCAAGCATTGAAAAAGAAAGCGGATGACCTGTATATAGGCAGTGGAATGGAAGATGAAGTGCTGCTGACCCCGGTGATCAGAAGCGAACACCGGGACCGCACCCTCACATATATTGAAAAAGGCCTTGAAGAAGGTGCATCCCTGATCCGGGATGGTAGAAAGGAAATGGATGAATTTAACGAAGGGAATTTCTTGGGAGCGACGATATTTGATCATGTCACTCCAGAGATGACAATCGCCAGGGAAGAGATGTTTGCCCCTGTTTTAAGCCTGCTGCGTGCAAAAGACTTAGATGAGGGACTTGAATATATACGTAAATCCCGTTTTGGGAATGGTGCCACTTTATACACAAAAGATGCAAAAGCGGTCAGACAGTTCAGAGAGGAAGCGGATGCAGGGATGTTGGGGATCAATGTCGGAGTGCCTGCCACAATGGCTTTCTTCCCATTTTCGGGATGGAAGGATTCTTTCTACGGAGACATGCATGTAAACGGGAAAGACGGAGTAAATTTCTATACTAGGAAGAAAATGATCACCTCAAGGTTCGATTTCTAAAAAGGATAAGGAGGGATTGCACATGGTGAAAACTGGTCAGGATACGTGGCTTAGACAGGATGAACAATTTGTCTGGCATTCGATGAAGCCGTATAATCCCGAGGGGACGATGGTGGTGACGGAATCCAAAGGATCATGGGTGACCGATCACGAAGGGAAGAAATATCTGGATGGAATGGCCGGTTTATGGTGCGTAAATGTCGGTTATGGGAGACAGGAGCTTGCTGAAGCTGCTTATGAGCAGCTGAAAAAAATGGCTTATTTTCCCTTGACACAGAGTCATCAGCCGGCGATCCAGCTGGCTGAAAAATTGAACGGACTCCTCGGGGATGATTACGTCATCTTTTTTTCAAACAGCGGTTCTGAAGCAAATGAGACGGCGTTTAAGATAGCCCGTCAATATCATCAACAAAAAGGGGAAGGGGAGCGCTATAAGATTGTTTCCAGATATCGGGCATATCATGGTAACTCCATGGGAGCACTGGCTGCAACGGGGCAGGCGCAACGGAAATACAAGTACGAACCGCTTGCACCAGGCTTCATCCATGTTGCCCCGCCGGACTCCTACCGTGATGACGCGAATGGGGAATCACCGCAACACCTGCCTGGAGTCAAGGCCATCGATCAGGCAATGACCTGGGAACTCAGCGAAACAGTGGCAGCTGTCATTATGGAGCCGATCATCACTGGCGGAGGGATTTTGGTACCGCAAGAGGGATATATGAAAGCAGCCAAGGAGGTATGCGAGAAACATGGTGCCCTGTTGATCGTCGATGAGGTGATATGCGGTTTCGGGCGAACGGGGAAGCCATTCGGTTTCATGAATTACGGTGTGAAACCGGACATCATCACGATGGCAAAAGGAATTACATCCGCTTACCTTCCGTTATCCGCAACAGCAGTGAAACGTGACATCTATGAGGCTTTCAAAGGCACTGAAGAATATGATTACTTCAGGCATATCAACACGTTTGGCGGGAATCCGGCAGCCTGTGCACTGGCCGTCAAGAACATTGAAATCATGGAGAAGGAAGATCTCTTCGCGAGGTCGGCTGAACTCGGTGAAACCGCAATAAATACATTGAAAAACCAACTGCAGGATCATCCCTTGGTCGGAGACGTAAGAGGGAAAGGATTATTAATAGGAATTGAAATGGTAAAGGATAGGCAGACGAAAGAACCATTGGAAGTGGATAAGGTGAATAAGGTCATTTCCCATTGCAGGCAGAATGGCGTCATCATCGGAAAAAATGGAGCGACTGTCGCCGGATACAACAATGTACTGACGCTTTCCCCTCCGCTTACAATCGATGTCGAGGATCTTGAATTGTTACTCTCTACAGTCATTGACGGAATAAAACAAGTGTAGTGAAAGATGAGCGGCTTCCATCACAGGAGCTTCTCATCAATTCATAACTGGTTAACTTCGGAAGAACAAAGAAAAGTAAATATCAAATCAAAAACGCACTGTATTTCACAATGGAATCACAGTGTGTTTTTATTTGTTATTAAGGTGTTATAAACGTTTTGGTTGATAAATCTTATGCGAGTGCACGTTCCACTACTACATAAATGATTTTTGGAATTATTGGGAGTAAATATGTTTAAAAACTTGACTGACGAATAAACAGTTAAGTGTTAAGTTTTAGCTAATAACTTCTTGGGCTTTCTCTTGATTCTTTATCTTACACGTTAACCAAAGCGTTTAATAACCAAAGGGTTTTAATCTATGCAAAGTCAGATATTTTCGTATTAAGAGGAAAATTAGTTCGTGCTTTAATTTGTTTAAATGTTCATTTAGATTTAGCTCTCTTCAGCGGTTGATTGGAGTGCAAGACGAAGACTCCTGCGGGAAAAGCGAAGCAGTGGAGACCCCGCAGGCAAAGCCGAGGAGGCTCCACGCTCGCCCGCGGAAAGCAAAGTCTTGAGCAAAGTCTTGCACGGAAATCATTAGCGGTATTGAGAGTCCACTGATATATTTTAGAAGTTTGCTACTCACAAGAAACCCGTTAATTTATTCACCCTTATAAAAAATAATGGTAAAATAAGTCTATCGCATAAAAGATTGGAGAGGGACGAATGACTGTTACATTTAAAGGAATTGATCACATTCAATTGGCCGCACCCCAAGGGTGTGAAAGAGAAGCAAGGAGGTTCTATGGTGAAATAATAGGGTTAAAGGAAATTCCCAAACCCGAAAACCTCCAGGGGAGAGGAGGCTGCTGGTTTCAATTTGGTTCCCAGGAAGTTCATATTGGCGTACAGCAGGCTTTTGTACCGGCAACCAAAGCTCATCCGGGATTGCTCGTCCAAGGATTGGAGGAATTCCGCGGCTCTTTGATTGAAAACGGTATTGAAATCAAAGAGGATACACCGATAAATGGCAGGTGCCGCTTCTTTGTATCCGATCCTTTCGGCAATCGGATAGAGTTTCTTGAATACGACTGATTGTTGAAACAGCAGGCATCCCGCTCCGGCGAGATGCCTCTATTAATGTTGTCGTATCTCTTGAGGTAAATCATTGGAAGAAGGAGGGACATTTCTTTTTTTAACCAAGATGGTTTCAGAAGAATGTATCGAGACAATCAACTGTCCACCATATATTTTTGCACGTATTAAAAGGGGCTGATTATAGATGTTCCGGAAAATGAAATCCGGGCCGTACCAGCTTACAGTTGCATCTCTGCCCTTAGGTACGTAAGGTACCCTTTTGCTGTGATGATACCGTTCCATAATTTCCACCCCCGCAAGGTCCACTGCATTGTATAGAGTGGAAGACACCTGACAAATCCCCCCGCCGATATCTTCTGAAAGTTCCCCTCTCACGATGACCGGAGCTTTTTTATATCCTTTCTCCCTGGTTCTTTTACCGACCACTTTATTAAATGAGAATATTTCACCAGGGAATACAACCGTATTATCGACCTCTTTGGAAGCAAGGTTGATATTATGGGTACGTTCAATATTGCGTTGATTGAAATAAGTGACGTATTGTCCTATCTTCTTGGAGCGGATGGATGAAAGCAATTCACTGTCCACACGTGGATAGATGACCTGCAAGGGTACTTCTACGGAGGCTGTCCCTTTAGAAAATAAAGCTTCCTGCAGCTTTTTTTGGAATTTCCCTTGATGCAAAGTATATCCATTTTCATGAGCGACAATATGATTGTGCTCATCAAGGTACGCATCTTTAGGAGGGACCGACACTTTCTTTTGAATGTCTTCCATGAGGTTATCAGTCATGGCCGGGTTTAATAGTGGCTCATCAATTACATTATAGGTTAGATCTGTTTTGGAATAAGAAGAAAGATGGCTTTCCTGGAAGAATATTTTTATTTGATCTGCAGGCTCGGCTTTCAGGCCGGGTAATGCAAGAAGACTGATAAGAGTTAATTTTGGCAATAACCGCATCGTACATCATTCCCTTCTCAAAGTAGTATAGGTATGGAATGAATTTTCATGTAAAAAATGAAGGAGATTACAGTTACCAATAATTTCAGCTTATTCATTTGCCGTTCAATCAGAAACTATGGAAAAAAAGGTATGGTTCTTGATGCATATTACAAGGAAAATCTTCATCCTTATTCTTTTGCTGTTATTCCAGACAGTCAGTGTGGAAGCTGGGACGTTTGGGGGGTATGGGCAAACAATAGATGCTCCGCGTCCTTCTTTTTCAGTCGAAATTCTCCCGTGGCAGACAGTAAAAGATATGATCCCGAATAAATCTTATTTTACGATCATTGATGTCCAAACCGGTCTGAGTTTCGACGTGCAGCGGCGTGCAGGAAGCAAACATGCGGATGTACAGCCGCTTACTAATAAAGATACTGAAGTTATGAAAAAAATTTACGGGGGGAAATGGAGCTGGGACAGAAGAGCGGTCCTGGTTCAGTATAATGATTTCTTAATACCAGGTTCCATGAATGGGATGCCCCATGGTGCAGGAGCACTTCAGAATGGATTCCCCGGACACTTTTGTGTGCATTTTTATGGCAGTACCACGCATAAGACCCCGAGACCTGATTTCGCTCATAAATTAATGATTTTAAGGGCCGCCGGAGAGCTGAACAGATATGTATACCACATGGATCCATATGAAAGCCTGAAGATCCTTGAGGTAGCAATCAATCAACATGACGATGATTTACTTGCATTGATCCTTTCAGACGGTAATAAAAGTACTGCAAAAAAAATGATCCATGAGGTTAAACACATAGATATAACAGATTTATCATTGCTTCCATCAGAAGACTTACACCCGATTCTTGGCCTGAGTGTACAAGCAAGGTTGAAATGGATCACGGAGGGACAGGGTCAAAATATGAAAAAGGGTGAATTGTTCATACGGAGAAATAGTCCTGAAGATCAGTGGGGAGTTGATGCCAAGGCACTGGCTGCGCTTCTGCAATAATTCCCGCCAATGACAATTACTGTGAAAATTGTATGTAAAAATTGATGCCGCTGAGTTTTTTTCCTTTCCAGAGAGGGAAAAGGGACATTAAACAAATCGTGGAGGTTACAAACTCATGCTGGAGTTCATTATAAATGTCATTAAAGAACTGGGGATGTGGGGGCTGTTTGCCGGAAATGCCATTGAGGCTTCTTCTCTCCCTTTTCCCGGTGTGCTGGTCACTCTCACATATGGATATCTGCTTGACCCGTCCTGGGGGAAGCTGATCAGTCTTGCTGTTTTCAGCAGCCTGATTTATACGTTGTTCAGCTATATCCCCTATGGCATCGGGTTTAAGATAAAGCATACGATAAAGGAAAAGACAAACAGCAAAAATACAAGAAAAGTTGAAAAAGCCCAAAAGTGGTTCCGGAAATATGGTTTATGGAGCATAGCTCTTTCCCGGCCTCTCGGAATCGGGAATTATATTTCCTACGTCTCCGGGATAAGTAAAGTGAACAAGATGAAATTTGGTGTACTTACGTTCATCGGTATATTTCCAGTCACTTTCATCATGCTCATAGTAGGGAAAAACGGGAATTTGGAATCGGTACAGGCACTGATGAGCAAGGTGCAGAACTATATTTTTATCGGAGGGGCCGTCCTGCTCATCATTTATATTGTGTATAAATTTTTCTATGCCGCCAGAAAGAAACAGCATAAGGATTCTACGAATAATAATGTATCACCGAAAGTGGTTAAACAAGGTGATTCATGATCAAGAAACACTGCTCATTTCAGTAAGGGGTTCTGTTTTGAAGTGCTAAATATGAATGAACATGGCTTTTCGTATAGTAATTCGCACCAAAAAATCTGAATAAAAAATGCTTGGAGATAGAAGCTCCAAGCATTTTTTTATACCGAGATAATCACTGGTTTGTGATCTCCAAATATATAACCATTTACATAAAAATAAACGATCAGAACCGAATATAAGTGGAGAAATTCCTCTTATTGACTTATTGGTACTTAATATAGAGTAAATAGAGGGAAAGAATTCCCCTATTTACACCAATGTATGAAAATGGTCCATTTCACCTTCCTTTAACAGTAAAAACTTCCCTTATATCCCCGAGCCTAGCGCGATTCTACAGGATAACAGTAAAAGCTTCCCTTATTAAAACAAAAGGGTGTCTACAATGATTTTCAAAACCCACTTCCTGTCAGCCTTTTAAGAGCAGCGGTTTTTTTCAGCCTGCGCTTTTATATATACTTCTATGTGCTTCTCTTGGAGCCGATATGATATAATGAGGAGTCGAAATTAGTAGAACTAGCATGAAAGGTTTGATTCGAACCATGACTCATTATACGCCGATGATCAGGCAATATTTACAGGTGAAGGCAGATTATCAGGATGCCTTTTTATTTTTTCGTTTAGGTGATTTTTATGAAATGTTCTTTGATGATGCAATAACGGCTTCACAGGAACTGGAAATAACGTTAACAAGCCGTGATGGAGGGGGAGAGGAAAGAATCCCTATGTGCGGTGTCCCTTACCACTCGGCTTCCAATTACATAGAGCAGTTGATCGACAAAGGCTACAAAGTGGCCATTTGTGAACAGACAGAAGATCCTAAGCAGGCAAAGGGTGTCGTTAGGAGGGAAGTTGTCCAGCTGATCACTCCTGGAACTGTGATGGACGGCAAGGGATTGAACGACAAAGAAAACAATTATATTGCTTCTGTGACTCCCTTTGATGATGAAACGTTCGGGCTTGCATACAGTGACCTTACAACTGGCGAATCGAAAGTGACCCTTGTCACGGAAGGTCTTCATAACCTGCTGAATGAACTGGCGACAATCGGGGCAAAAGAAGTGGTGCTCCCTCCGGATATAGAAGAAGAAACACAAAGAAACATCAATGAGAGAAGTGAGCTTACACTTTCATTTGAAAACGAGACAAGCCTGGATCCTTCATTCTCACATCTTTTGGACTCTCTCGAGCAGGATAAATTGAAGGTAAGTGCAGCGAGACTCTTCCAGTACCTTTTCCGTACGCAGAAAAGAAGCCTGGATCATTTGCAGGAAGCAGAGACGTATCATGTCTACCAATATATGAAAATGGATTATTATTCAAAAAGGAATCTCGAATTGACAGAGACGATCCGCTCCAAAGGGAAAAAAGGGTCACTCCTATGGCTGCTGGATGAAACCATGACGGCAATGGGGGCGCGCCTCCTTAAACGATGGATCGACCGTCCGCTCATTCAAGTGGAGGAAATACAGAAACGTCAGACAGTTGTGGAAGTCCTGTTGGAGAGATTCTTCGAAAGGCAGGATTTAAGGGAACGACTTAAAGAAGTGTACGATTTGGAACGCTTGGCAGGAAGGGTTGCCTTTGGGAATGTAAATGCACGTGATCTTATTCAACTGAAAAAATCGCTGCTGCAAGTCCCTGTTTTAAAACATCTGGTTGGGACAATGGGCAATGAAGCCACTGATGCACTCGTGTCAGAGCTGGATCCATGTGAGGATCTGACTGATTTACTGGAACAGGCGCTGGTCGAAAATCCGCCACTTTCAATTAAAGAAGGCAGCCTCTTAAGGGACGGCTACCATGAAGAACTGGATCAGTATCGTGATGCAAGCAAGAATGGAAAGAGCTGGATTGCAGAGCTTGAACGGAAGGAGCGGGAACGTACCGGGATCAGGTCCTTAAAAGTTGGGTTCAATCGGGTATTTGGTTATTATATCGAAGTCACTAAAGCCAATCTTCACCATCTTGAAGACGGCAGGTACGAAAGAAAACAAACCTTGACGAATGCTGAACGTTTCATTACCCCTGAATTAAAGGAGAAAGAATCCATCATTCTTCAGGCTAATGAAAAATCCGTTGAATTGGAGTATGAACTCTTCATCGGTATACGGGAAACTGTAAAAGAGTACATTCCACGTCTTCAGAAATTGGCGAGGCTTGTAAGTGAACTGGACGTCCTGCAATGTTTTGCTACTGTAAGCGAAAAGAGGCATTATACCAAGCCGGCATTCAATAAAGAACGCAAAATCACCCTTCATGATGGACGCCATCCCGTGGTTGAAAAGGTTATGGGTGCCCAGGAATATGTACCAAACGACTGTATCATGGATGCCGGACGGGAAATGCTTCTGATTACAGGCCCTAATATGTCCGGTAAGAGTACGTATATGCGTCAAGTAGCGCTTACGTCCATTCTTGCACAGATCGGTTGTTATGTGCCCGCAAGCAGGGCAGACCTCCCTGTGTTCGATCAAGTATTTACCCGTATAGGGGCGGCTGATGACTTGATTTCCGGGCAGAGTACATTCATGGTCGAAATGCTCGAAGCAAAGAATGCAATCGTCAACGCGACACAGCAGAGCTTGATTCTTTTCGATGAAATCGGACGCGGCACATCCACATATGACGGAATGGCCCTCGCCCAGGCGATCATTGAATACATCCATGAAAATATCGGGGCAAAAACCCTTTTCTCCACCCATTATCATGAACTGACAACTCTTGAAGAAGAATTAAGCAAAGTTAAAAATGTTCATGTCAGCGCAATGGAGCAAAATGGAAAGCTTGTCTTCCTCCACAAGATCAAAGAAGGGGCTGCAGATAAGAGTTACGGTATTCATGTAGCAGAACTGGCAGATCTCCCGCAGGAGCTGATCCGGCGGGCGAACGAAATTTTAACGCATCTTGAAAGAGACGAAGGTGATTTACCAGCATCCCGACAAAAAGCCGAAGTTGCGGTGGCGAAAGAGAAGAAAAATGATGCGCTCAATGAGGATCTCGCTCAGCTTTCCTTTTTTCAAACAGAGGAGACTGCTGCCAAAGAATCATCACTCAATTCAAAGGAAAAGAAACTGCTGGAAGAACTGAAAAAACTCGATATCCTTGAAATGACACCACTTGATGCGATGAACACTTTATACATGATACAAAAAAAGTTAAAAAAATAAAGGCGGTGTAATCGTGGCAAAGATCTTTCAGCTTGATGACTCGCTTTCCAACAAAATAGCAGCGGGCGAGGTTGTTGAAAGGCCCGCTTCAGTCGTAAAAGAGCTCTTGGAAAATAGTATCGATGCCAATGGGGATGTAATCGAAATCCACATAGAAGAAGCGGGGCTGAACTCGATCCGCATCATCGATAATGGTGACGGTATAGAAGAGGAAGATGTTAAGACGGCTTTCAGGAGGCATGCAACAAGTAAGATCAAAGATGAGAATGATCTTTTCCGGATCCGCACCCTGGGATTCAGGGGGGAGGCACTTCCAAGTATCGCGTCTGTGTCCCACTTTACGATGAGTACAAGCACCGGTGAAGGGCCTGGCACATTAATCGAACTTCACGGCGGTGTGATTAAAAAGCTCGAAAAGACTTCTTCAAGAAAAGGCACGGATATAACAGTATCCCAAATTTTTTATAACACACCAGCACGTTTAAAGTACTTAAAGACCATCCATACAGAGCTCGGAAACATCAGTGATATCGTGAATCGAATCGCGCTTGCACATCCGGAAGTATCAATCAGGCTCCTGCATAATGGCAAGTCACTCCTTCATACAAATGGCAGCGGTGATGTACGTCAAGTCCTCGCAGCCATCTATGGTATCGGTATCGCAAAAAAAATGGTTCCGATCGATGTGAGTACGCTGGATTTCACTGTCAGCGGATATGTTTCCCTTCCTGAGGTCACCCGGGCATCAAGGAATTATATCTCGACGATGATCAACGGAAGATTCATAAAAAATTATGCGCTCGCCAAAGCAATAGGGGAGGGGTATCATACACTCCTGCCGATAGGAAGGCATCCGATTGTATTGTTGAACATAGAAATGGATCCTGTCCTCATTGATGTGAATGTTCACCCTTCCAAAATGGAAGTTCGAATAAGTAAGGAACATGAATTGAATTCGCTTGTGACTGAGGGGATCAAGGAAGTGTTTAAACAGAAAGAGCTTATTCCTGCAGGTACATCGGCAGCAAGGACTGAAAAAACCAAGTCAGAGCAAACGTACCTGAGTCTGGATCACAGCCCTTCTCCCGCAAATAGGGAAACAACCTCTTGGAACATCCCCGGAGAAACACTTCCCGAGGATAATGCCGGGAAGAATGAGTCCAGAGAATTCCCGCAAATGGCAGCGGAAGAGAGAAGACCTTTTCAGACTGAAACTCCATCAGAGGATATTTTTCATGAAGAGGAAACGGCTGTTGAGCCAGCTGAAAGTGTTGCGAATGATATTAAATCAATAGCTGAAGACCCTGAGAAAGAAACGGAATCACTCAGGGTGCCTCCGCTTTATCCGGTGGGACAGATGCACGGAACATACATCTTTGCTCAAAATGACCAAGGGCTGTATATCATTGATCAACACGCTGCACAGGAACGAATAAAATATGAATTCTTCAAAGAAAAAGTGGGACAGGTGGCGAAAGAACTGCAAGAACTGCTGGTGCCGCTGACCCTGGAATATTCGATGGATGAATACATTAAAATCAATGAAAACAGGTCTGCACTGGAAGAAGTCGGGGTCTTTCTTGAAGAATTCGGACTTAACAGTTTCATTGTCCGTTCGCATCCACAATGGTTTCCGCCTGGTGAAGAAAAGGAAACGGTAGAGGATATGATTCAACAAGTTCTCAACATGAACCGGGTGGATATCCGAAAGCTTCGGGAGGAAGCAGCAATCATGATGAGCTGCAAGGGTTCCATCAAGGCAAACCACCATTTAAGGAATGATGAAATCCTTGCACTGCTGGATGAACTTAGAAGGACCAATGATCCTTTCACATGTCCGCACGGCCGTCCAATCATCATTCATTACTCTACCTATGAGATGGAAAAAATGTTTAAACGAATAAGGTAACCTGCAAAAATGAAGTCTGGCACGGCCGGGCTTCGTTTTTTTTTAATAGAAGAATACTAGAATATTATTATGTAAACCACCGCTCCGTTTCAAACGTTTTTTAAAAATATTGATTGAAATATTTCATCTTTGGTGTAAAATTACACTAAAAGGTTTGAATTGGGGGAGTTGGGAATGTTTGTTAAAGAAGCGGGGAAAAAGAGCATACTGATCATCCTTGTTCTATTACTCGCATACTCTTCATTATTTTTCTATCTCACAAAAGTGAAGGATGAAGATAATATCATGACAGACGTAGGACGGTTGATGCCGACTAAAATCAAACAAGTCGTGAAAGGAAAGGAAGAAAATAGTTTGATTGAAACGGTCATGGACGCGAATCAACAGGGTTTAAAGCTCTCGATTGCCGGCAAGCGCCACAGTCAGGGAGGGCACACTTACTACCCTGATGGGGTTGTGTTGGATATGACTGATTATAATGAAATTATTCACGTCGACCCTGAGAGAAAGACGATTCATGTTCAAAGCGGAGCAACGTGGGATGATGTTCAGCGGGCTGTTAACCCATATGGACTAGCGGTGAAAGTCATGCAGTCGCAAAATATATTCACCATCGGAGGTTCCCTGTCCGTTAACGTTCACGGCAGGGATATACGGAACGGGTCACTGATCGAGACTGTGAACTGGTTCAGGTTATTGAAGCCTGACGGTACAGTGATAAAGGTATCAAGAACAGAAAACAGCGAATATTTTCCTCTGGTGATCGGGGGTTACGGCTTGTTCGGTGTCATCCTGGATGTGGAACTTCAATTGGCTGAAGATGAATTGTACACGACGAGAACAAAAGAAATGTCTTTCAGAGAGTATCCAGGATACTTCAATGATCATGTTTTGGCTGAGGAAGGGGTGAAGATGCATCTGGCCAGGATATCGACCGCCCCGGAATCATTCTTGAAGGAGATGTATGTAACAGACTATCTACTAAGTGAAACACGTGAAGATTACGGTGCTCACAGTAAACTAAAAGAAGAAAGGTTCACATTTTTAACGAAATTCCTTCTCGGATTATCCCGTGACTTCGATTGGGGGAAAAATGCATTCTGGAATATGCAGAAATCATTCTTCCTTCACAGGGGCGGTAATACCTTGACGAGGAACAATGTTATGCGCTCAGAATCCGATTTCCTGGAATATGAAGCGAAAAACGACACCGATATCTTGCAGGAATATTTTGTGCCTGTAGATGAGTATGAAGCGTATATAGATGATTTGAGGATCTATCTTGAGGGCCGGGATTTGAACTTGATCAATATTACTGTCAGGTACGTGGGGAGAAACAATGATGCACTGATGTCTTTTGCCAAAGAAGATATGTTTGCGCTGGTACTTCTCATCAATCAGGGGATGGATGAAGAAGATATATCAGCAACCGGCGAAACGGTTAGGGGGATGATCGACGTTACGCTGAATCACAGAGGCAGTTATTATTTACCTTATTATGAGTACCCGACGAAAGATCAGTTGAAAGAGGCATATCCGGCAAGTGAAGTGTTTTTTAAAGAGAAAAGAAGACTGGATCCCGACGAAAGATTCATCAATCAATTTTATGAGGAGTACGGACGATGAAATGGTTCATTTTTTCACAAAGTTTTGCTATGACCGCTGCCAGTGTATCGTTTCCTTTTTATTTGCTCTTCGTTCAGAATATCGGCCGTTCGTTTTCTTCATTTGGCTTTGCGTATGGACTATTCACGCTTAGTGCTGCGCTCAGCCAGCGCCTGATAGGAAAGTGGGCTGATCGGTCAGGCGGGTTGAAACTGCTGATCGTTTATGCTCTCGGAATGAGTTTTATCTTCCTTCTCATCCCATCTGTCCATACCATTGAGACCGTCTACTTCATTCAGGTGGTCCTCGGCATCCTGGGTGCAATACAGAAGACAAGCGAAAAGCTCGTGCTCAGTGAAATGCCATATGGGGGAAGAAGGGGGAAAATGATAGGGAATTATCATTTTTGGACATCGTTATGTTCCAGTCTTGCCGTCATGGGAACGGGACTGCTGTTGAATTATTTTACCATAAGCTATATTTTTTATGGGTGCTCCCTATTTTTTCTAGTTAGCGGCATCGGTTTGATTTTGATAAATAAAGAATTTATAGAGAGGCAGGACCCCGGATCTTAAAAGACAAGCTGTACTTGAGCATTCTATCTTATTCTTCCATTTATTGAAAATAAGAAGGATTAATCAACCAGATCATCTAATACTAATAGAGAAGTATTTTTCGGAATTTTCAATAATGAATTACAGGGGGATTCAGATGAATGGAGGAACCGATTTACAGCCGTTAAAGAGAAAAAAACGGTCTGTCATTTTGCTATGGTCGTTAGGAGTACTGGTGTTCCTGCTTGTCGGGGGACTAATCGCGGCGGATCTTTATATAAAAAGATCATTACCTGTGATTTCCGGAACGATCTCTTTAAATGGATTATCCCAGGATGTGGAAGTGGTTAGGGATAATCAGGGCGTCCCGCATCTATCGGCGAAATCAGAAAAGGACTTATTCATTGCCCAGGGATATGTCCAGGCGCAGGATCGACTATTCCAGATGGACTTAAGCAGAAGACAGGCATCCGGCCGGTTAAGTGAAGTCATCGGTGAAAAAACTGTAGAAAGGGATAAGTTTTTCCGTACGCTGGGGTTGAGAAGGGCTGCTGAAGTGTCGTATACAGCTTATCCGGACGAAACCAAGCAGATTCTCGAATGGTATGCAAAAGGCGTGAATGCATACATGGAAGAGGCTCGGAAGAAAGGCATGCTGCCAGTAGAATTCACTCTTCTGGGTTATAAGCCCGAAAAATGGTCCCCTGTTGATTCACTGACCATCGGAAAATATATGGCATTTGATTTAGGGGGGCATTGGCAGGGGCAGGCGTTCAGATACTGGGCATTGAAGAATCTTCCCGAGGAAATGGCATATGATTTGTTTCCTTCGTATCCCGAAGGTGCGCCTGAGATTCTGTCCGCAATGAGTGATTCTGTCTTAGACATAGAAGAGTCATTTGCCTCTTCAGTGATTCCACCTGAAAATAACGGCAGCAATAACTGGGTGGTGAGCGGGGAAAAAACAGCAAACGGAAAGCCGCTTCTAGCGGATGATCCCCATTTATCATTGGGTACCCCTTCCATATGGTACCAAATGCATTTAAACTCACCGGAATTGAATGTAAGCGGTGTCATTTTTGCAGGTATACCCGGCATCATCTTAGGCCACAACGAAGAAATCTCATGGGGTGTGACAAATACAGGACCCGATGTCCAGGATTTGTATGTGGAGAAAAGGAATCAGGATGATCCATCCTTATTTCTTTACGATAATAAATGGGAAAAAGCGACACTCGTAAAGGAACCCATTGGAGTCAAGGAAGAGGAAGAGATTCCTTTCGAAGTAACCATCACAAGACATGGGCCTGTCATTTCTGAATTTGCCGGCCATTCAGATGAAGATGGGGAGGTGCTATCCCTCAGATGGACAGCTTTGGATCCAAGCCTTGAACTGCAGGCAATCCTGAATATGAATAAAGCAGGAAACTGGGAAGAATTCGAGACCGCACTGGAGGATTTTCATACGCCCACCCAAAATTTCGTATTTACGTCCAATGATGGCACAATCGCATATAAAGCAAATGGGAAGATACCTGTCCGGAATAAAGGAAACGGACTCCTTCCTGTACCGGGATGGGATCCGGAGTACGAATGGAAGGGGTTCATTCCTTTTGACGAGCTGCCAGCAGCTGTAAATCCTGCCAGCGGGTTCATTGCCACAGCCAATAATAAAGTGATCGATGACAGTTATCCTTACCATATCAGCAACCATTGGGCCCAGCCGTACAGGTATATGAGAATCGCTCAATATCTCGAGCAGAAGGAAGACTTAACGATTGATGATATGAAAACTCTCCAAATGGACAAGATCAATTTACATGCTGCCGAATTTCTGCCGGTTCTTTTGGAAGATTTAAAAGGAATGGAATTGACAGCAGCCCAAAAGGAAGCTGTCGAATTGCTTGAGGGATGGGACTTTGAAGATGATAAATCGGCTGCGGCCCCTTTATTATTTCATTCCTGGATGGACACGTTATCAAAAGATATGTTCAAGAAAGAGATTCCGAACAGCATGATGGACCTTTTTGAAGGTCGGCAGGGGATTGTTGATGAAATGCTCCGGAAAGCGCATAAAGGGGAAGAGTCGAATTGGTTTGAACCTTTTGGGGGATATAGATCATATTTAAATGGTACTTTGAAAAAAGTCTTGAAAGAATTAGAGGATTCTTACGGGGCTTCCATGAATGATTGGAAGTGGGGCGATTACCACAAGGTGTTCTTTGAGCATCCTGTTTCAAGTGCGTCTCCGCTGTTAAAATGGTTTTTTAACAAAAAAGATCCGATTCCTGTCGGGGGAAGCAGGGTGACTGTTCAGGCAGCAAGCTATAATAACGAAGGAATCGTCAACCATGGCGGTTCTTGGAGATTCGTAATTGATACATCTGACATGAATGTAGGGTACCATATTGTCGGTCCGGGCCAGTCGGGTCACTTCAAGAGTGAATGGTATGACAATCAAATCGAATCATGGGTAAGAGGGGAGTATCACTCGACGTATATAAATGATGAGATGGAAGGCAGGAATAAATTAGTGTTGAAACCTGAATGATAACCAGCGTCTTATATCTTCCGTGTGCAGGGAGGATATAAGACGTTTTTTTATATCTGCTTTAAAAACTGTGTAAAAAAACCGAAATGGGGTATACTGTCAAGATGTGATTTTATAAACTATTATGGTACGATAATATGTAAAGGAGAATTACATAGAAAGCAGTGAAAGAATGGCTCATAATACAAAAGAAAAACTGATTGTTCTGATCGGTCCGACAGCTGTCGGTAAAACAAAAACGAGTATCCATCTGGCTAAAACATTTAACGCAGAGATCATAAGCGGGGACTCCATGCAGGTTTATAAAGGCATGGATATCGGCACAGCGAAAATAACCAGTGACGAGATGGAAAGGGTACCCCATCATTTAATTGATATTAAAGACCCTAAAGAGTCATTTTCCGCTGCGGAGTTCCAACAGCTTGTCAGGCAGAAAATCTCAGAAATCCATTCGCGGGGGAAAATGCCTATGATTGTTGGCGGGACGGGTTTGTATATCCAATCCGTCATTTATGATTATCAATTTACTGAAACGCCGGGAGATCACGAGTATCGATGCATTCTCGAAAAAAGGGTAAAGAATGAAGGTATAGGTCCCCTCTATGATGAACTGCTGCGTATTGACCCCTCAGCAGCAAAAAATATTCATCCCAATAACACAAGGAGGGTGATCCGTGCACTGGAGATTTTTCACTGTACAGGTCAAACGGTGAGCGATTACCAGTCAAGTCAGACAGACGCCCCTCTTTATGAAACGGCTTTGCTTGGTCTTACCATGGATAGGGAGAAGCTATACGGCCGCATTAATAAAAGGGTTGACCTTATGGTTGAAGAAGGTCTCATTAAAGAAGTCCAAATGCTGTATAACCAGGGAGTGAGTAACGTCCAATCCGTTCAGGCCATCGGTTATAAAGAAATCTATGAGTACCTCGAAGGGAGAACAAGCCTTGACCGGGCCATTGAGAGCCTGAAACAGAATTCCCGGAGGTATGCAAAAAGACAGCTGACATGGTTTCGCAATAAGATGGACGTAACCTGGTTTGATATGACAGATGAAGAGGACCACGATAAAATAATCAGCAGGATTTCTGAATTTATTGCAGGAAAGCTTGAACGAAAGTCGAATTAGTAAGTAGAGATAGAGGAGGAGGACTAAACATGAAACAATCCATTAATATTCAAGATCAATTTCTGAACCAATTGCGTAAAGACAATTCATTATGTACGGTATTCCTTTTGAATGGCTTCCAAATCCGCGGCCAAGTAAAGGGATTTGACAATTTCACCGTCCTGTTTGAATGTGAAGGGAAACAGCAGTTGGTTTATAAGCATGCAATTTCTACATTCGCTCCTCAGCGGAATGTGCAGATAAATTTTGAAGAAAGTAATTAATCGTTTAGTTCCAGTTCTGATCAATTGAAATTGCCAAGGCTGCCTGGTTCAATCCAGGCAGCTTTTTTATATGCACCCATATTCTTGATAGTTTTGTTAATGAAAAATGATAACGTTGAATAGAATGATAAGAGAATTTATTTGAATCTTTATTTATCCTGAAATTTTTTGAGGGTGAAGTAAAAACAGCTGTCATTACCAGCCGCTACTTAAATTCAGAACTGCAAAGATTCTGTATATTTCTCGGGAAAGCGCATGATATGACAGAATTCTGCGTTTTTTTCATTTATTTTTAATAGGCGTTTGTTCTCCAAAAGGCCGCTATGTGTCAACTGTCTGCAGAATGGCGAGGTGAAATAAGTGGAACAGCAACCAATGAGAATGAAAAACAATGGGCAAATCAGTATCGTGCTTAATTCACAAAAGCGCAATTCAGTAAGGGATACACTGAAGCCTGATAACCTGCCTCAAACACTCCCTCAGGAACATGTGGCTTTAAAAGAGATTGAAGAAGAGTTAGGGGCCCTTGTCGGCATGGAAGAAATGAAGAAGATGGTCAAAGAAATATATGCATGGATATATGTAAATAAAAAACGTGAAGCTATAGGATTGAAGGCAGGCAAGCAGGCACTGCATATGATGTTCAAAGGGAATCCCGGAACCGGGAAGACTACTGTTGCGAGAATTATTGGGAAGTTATTTTTGAAGATGAATGTTTTGTCGAAGGGGCATTTGATCGAAGCAGAAAGAGCAGACCTTGTCGGTGAGTACATCGGCCATACAGCCCAAAAGACAAGGGACTTGATCAAAAAATCCCTTGGAGGCATTTTATTCATAGATGAAGCCTATTCGCTCGGCAGGGGCGGGGAAAAAGATTTCGGGAAAGAAGCGATCGATACCCTGGTGAAACACATGGAAGATAAACAGCATGAGTTCATTTTGATACTCGCGGGTTATTCAAAGGAAATGGATCATTTCCTCACGCTGAACCCCGGCCTGCAATCCCGATTCCCCCTGGTCTTTCATTTTCCCGATTATTCGGTGGATCAGCTGATGGAAATCGGGAAAAGAATGCTGGGCGAAAAACAATACGTACTAAGTTCAGATGCAGAAAGAAAAATCAGGGAACATCTTCATTCCGCCAAGAACTCTTTATCACCCATGGCTTTTTCAAATGGCAGATATGTAAGGAATATACTGGAAAAGTCAATCCGAGCCCAAGCAATGAGACTGCTTCTTGAAAATTGTTACAGCAGGAATGATTTAATAACGATCAGAAGCAATGATCTGATTTTTACAAAAGGAAGCAGTGAATGACAATGAAAATATGAATCATAAAACCAGCATTCCATGAGAATGCTGGTTTTATGATGGATCAACCATGTGCCCTCAGGCTTCTATTGGGTAACCTCCACTTATACAAATATGACAGAACCCGAAGTGAAGTAGTCAGGATGAATAATGTGTAAAGTTCAAATGGTGATCTGGTTATTCCAAGACCAACGGCGACACCGCATATGACGGCCCATACCGCATAAATTTCGGATCGCAGTACAAGGGGCTTTCTTCCGGCTAACAAATCACGTACGATTCCCCCGCCGCTTCCGGTCAATACGGCTGCCACGATGACGGCCGAAAGGGGATGGCTCATCTCATATGCGTAAAGGGCACCCTGAATCGCAAAGGCAGAAAGTCCTACAGCATCAAAGAAATTTCCCCAGCGGCGCCAATGTTTCAATAGATTATTAGGGAATATAAATACGGCCGTGATGGCCAACAATGCTATTTGAAACAACATACCCTGTTCCCATAATGCCGACACAGGCACCCCGATCAGCAAGTTTCTGATTGCTCCGCCGCCAAAAGCTGTGACGATTCCTAAAATGTAGACTCCTAAAATATCATATTCTTCTTCCATGGCGATGATGGCGCCTGATACTGCAAACGCAACTGTGCCGATAATGCTTAATACTTCCCAGGTCATGTGAACCCCTCCTTGCCAGATCCGTCATTTTATGTACATTTCATTTCAGTTTCCTCTATTCAAACATACTGATTTTATCATGAAAAATTACAAATGCAATCATTTTTGATTACTTTAAAAATAGAGATTGTATATCACTTTTGATAAGATGGGGATTATACAACTAAATTCAGAAGAAAGAAGGGCGCTTATTGCAAAAAGATGTGAAGGAAAAAATCCTCCTGGCCGGTTGTCAGCTGGATGAAGACAACCTGCGTTTTCACTATAGTATGAAAGAACTTGA
Source organism: Bacillus sp. BKU_1 (assembly GCA_051294195.1). GTDB lineage: Bacteria > Bacillota > Bacilli > Bacillales > Bacillaceae_B > Rossellomorea. Next base: position 3,210,485 of record CP193985.1, read on the forward strand.
AGAACTGGCAAAGACGGCTCAGGGTGAAGTAATGGCGGTACTGTCCCAAAAAAGGGACAGGATAGACCCCGGTACATATATTGGGAAAGGGAAAGTGGATGAATTAAAGGCCCTGGAAGAACAATTTGACCCTGGCATCATCATCTTCAATGACGAGCTTTCCCCAAGTCAGGTAAGGAACCTGTCAAAAGAACTTGATGCAAGGGTCATCGACAGGACTCAGTTAATCCTGGATATTTTTGCTCAACGTGCCAGGTCCCGGGAAGGAAAACTACAGGTGGAACTTGCCCAGCTTCAGTATCTACTTCCCCGCCTGATTGGAAAAGGAACATCGCTATCGAAGCTGGGAGGAGGAATCGGGACCAGGGGGCCGGGAGAAACGAAACTTGAAAGCGACAGAAGGCATATCCACCGTAGAATCGATGACATAAAAAAGCAGCTTAAGACGATTGTGGAGCATCGTGAACGGTATCGTGAAAGAAGAAAGAAAAATAATACATTCCAGGCGGCCCTGGTCGGTTATACGAATGCAGGAAAGTCAACGTTGTTCAACCGGCTTTCAACAGCGGACTCATACGAAGAAAATCAACTGTTTGCGACATTGGACCCGATGACAAGGAAGATGCCATTGCCGAGCGGGTATTCCACTTTACTCACTGATACTGTAGGTTTTATACAAGATCTTCCTACATCCCTGATAGCTGCATTCCGTTCCACCCTTGAGGAAGTAAAAGAAGCGGATCTCCTCTTACATGTTGTGGATAGTTCGAGTCCCGATTATCATCAGCACGAAGAAACCGTCCATTCTCTGCTGGAAGAGCTGGGGATGGATGGCCTTCCAATGCTTACCGTATACAACAAGCGTGATATCAGCCATGCGGAGTTTGTACCGGTAATCGGGACAGATCAGATTTTGATCAGTGCGATTGACAGCGAAGACCGCAGACAGCTACTATTGAAGATCGAGGATATGGTAAAAAGACAAATGGATAAATATCGTATGCTGGTACCGTCAAATGAAGGAAAGGTACTTTCACAACTTAAGAATGAAACCATTTTATTGCACCTGGACTTCGATGATGACACCCAGTCATATGAAGCGGAAGGGTATCACCTGAAAGAACACCAGATAAGCGGAAGCATCAGGAAATTTCAAAAGCAGAAGGGAAACAAGTGATGTTAGAACAACTCAAGCATGGGCAGGTATTAAAACCTGTCGTAAATAAAGTTGAAAACTCAATCCAATCAACACACAGAGAAATTGAGGAAAGATCTGAAAAGAACCAGTTTAAAGTTCTTAAATCTTTCCAAAAACACAAAGTCAGCGACTCGCACTTCATCCCGTCCACAGGATACGGATATGACGATATAGGCAGGGATACACTCGAGAAAATATATGCGGATGTATTTGGCGGTGAAGCAGGGCTGGTCAGACCGCAGATCATCTCAGGGACCCATGCGATCTCCATCGCTTTATTCGGCATATTAAGACCCGGCGATGAACTCTTGTACATCACCGGTAAACCGTATGATACCCTTGAGGAAATCGTAGGGATAAGAGGGGAAGGAAACGGTTCGCTCAAAGATTTTAATATTTCATATAAATGCGTTGACCTTGATGAAACCGGCAAAGTGGATTTTGCGAGCGTCCGGAAGGCCGTCTCCCCTAAGACAAAAATGGTAGGCATCCAGCGTTCTAAAGGATATGCAAACCGTCCTTCATTTACTATAGAAGAAATACGGGACATGATTGCCTTTGTAAAAGAAATCAATCCTGAAATTGTAGTATTTGTAGACAATTGCTACGGTGAATTTGTTGAAGATACAGAACCCTGCCATGCCGGAGCTGATTTGATGGCTGGATCGCTTATCAAGAATCCGGGCGGGGGCCTTGCCAAGACAGGCGGATACATAGTCGGGAAAAAAGAACTGGTTGAAAGCTGTTCCTATAGAATGACCTCACCGGGGATAGGGGCGGAAGCAGGTGCCTCGCTTTATAGCTTGCAGGAGATGTATCAGGGTTTCTTCCTTTCCCCCCACGTAGTGGCACAATCCCTGAAGGGAGCTGTATTCACTTCGGCCATGCTGACCGAGATGGGAATGAATACAAATCCCGGCCCGGGGGACAAGCGTACAGACCTGATTCAATCGGTGCAATTTAATGATAAGGATAAGATGATCGCTTTTTGTCAGGCCATCCAATTTGCTTCACCGATTAATTCACATTTTACGCCGTACCCCAATTACATGCCCGGCTATGAGGATGATGTCATCATGGCAGCGGGGACTTTTATCCAGGGTTCGAGTATCGAATTATCTGCAGATGGCCCGATCAGGCCCCCTTATACAGCTTTTGTTCAGGGCGGACTGACGTATGCGCATGTCAAAATTGCAATATGCACGGCACTGGATCATTTAATCGAAAAAGGTTTACTCACCATTAAAAACGGATAATAGAAAGGTAATTGGATAGTCTAAAATCGACTATCCTTTCCTTTTGATACTTCATGTAAGTTTTTCTAACATTTCATTGACAGAATACTTAACATTACATATAATAGGACCATGAAGGAAAAGAAAAGGAGGGTATCGAAGATGAGTGGAAGTGAAATTCGTCGAACAATGGCATTGTTCCCAATCAGTATTGTCATGCAGCTCACGGACTTAACGGCTCGTCAAATCCGATACTACGAAGAGCACGGGTTGATAACCCCCGCCCGGACGGAGGGGAATCGCAGACTCTTTTCCTTGAATGACATTGATAAACTATTAGAAGTTAAGGATTTGTTAGATCAAGGGGTAAACATGGCAGGAATCAAGAAAATCTTCTCGGTGAATGCCGTGGACGAAAAGAAAGTAGTATCTGAAACAAGCAAGCAGGAGGAAGGAAAAGCACGGCAGGATCTTTCTGACGAACAGCTTCGCAAATTACTCCGGAATGAATTGATGCATTCCGGGAAATTTCACCGGGCTTCCTTGCGTCAGGGAGATATGTCCCGCTTTTTTCATTAATAAATAACCTTAATTGATTCTGAGGAGGAATTACGTAAATGGCAAAGTATACTCGTGATGATGTGATTAGATTAGCAAATGAGGAGGGTGTTAAATTCATCCGTCTTCAATTTACAGACATTCTGGGGACGATCAAAAACGTAGAGATCCCTTTCAGTCAGCTGGAAAAAGCACTGGATAATAAAATGATGTTTGACGGATCTTCAATCGAAGGTTTCGTACGAATCGAAGAATCGGATATGTATCTGTTCCCTGACCTTGACACATGGCTGGTATTCCCATGGACTGCAGAAAAAGGGAAAGTTGCCCGTCTGATCTGTGATATTTACAATCCGGATGGAACACCTTTCGAAGGTGATCCGCGAAATAACCTGAAGCGAGTATTGAAAGAGATGGAAGAGCTTGGGTTCTCTGACTTCAATCTTGGGCCTGAACCGGAATTCTTCTTGTTTAAACTGGATGTAAATGGCGAACCTACTCTTGAGCTGAATGATAACGGAGGTTACTTCGACCTTGCACCTACAGATCTGGGTGAAAACTGCCGCCGTGATATCGCACTTGAGTTAGAAGAAATGGGCTTTGAGATCGAAGCTTCCCATCATGAGGTTGCACCTGGGCAGCATGAGATCGATTTTAAATATGCAAGTGCTCTAAAAGCATGTGATGATATCCAGACGTTTAAACTGGTCGTAAAAACAATCGCACGTAAACACGGACTGCATGCAACATTTATGCCAAAACCTTTATTCGGGGTAAATGGTTCCGGTATGCACTGTAATATGTCCTTGTTCAAAGAAGGAAAAAATGCTTTCTTTGATGAAAAAGGCGATCTTCAATTAAGTGAAACAGCACGTCAATTCCTGGCAGGTACAATCAAGCATGCCACTGCATTCACTGCAATTACGAATCCTACGGTTAACTCATATAAACGATTGGTTCCTGGATACGAAGCTCCATGTTATGTAGCGTGGTCAGCACAAAACAGAAGCCCGTTAATCCGTATCCCGGCTTCCCGCGGAATCAGTACACGTGTTGAAGTCAGAAGTGTAGACCCGGCAGCCAACCCTTACCTGGCTATGTCTGTTCTTCTTGCAGCCGGCCTGGATGGAATCAAGAATAACCTTGATGCACCGGCTCCGATTGACCGCAACATCTATGTAATGGATAAAAAGGAACGTGAAGAAGCGGGCATCATTGATTTACCTGCTACTTTATATGCTGCATTGGAAGAACTGAAAAAAGACGAAGTAATCATCAAATCACTTGGAGGACACATCTTCGAACACTTTGTGGAAGCGAAGGAAATCGAATGGGATATGTTCCGTACACAAGTTCACCCTTGGGAAAGAGAACAGTATATTCAAATGTACTAAAATTTTATACCATTAAAGCCAGCGCTGCACGGATGCGCTGGCTTTTTATTTGGGGATGAAAAAGACAAAAAACGCTGACACTCAGCGTTTTTTGTTTGCAGAATTTAACTTTAATGCACCTGACGATAAACACCTATAACTTTACCAAGGATTGAAACATTCCGTAAGATAATCGGGCTCATTGTTGAGTTTTCGGGTTGAAGTCTAACAAAATCCTTTTCTTTGAAAAAACGTTTTACAGTCGCTTCGTCTTCTTCCGTCATGGCAACGACGATATCTCCGTTGTTGGCGGTCTGCTGCTGTCTTACTATAACGAAGTCCCCGTCAAGGATACCGGCTTCAATCATACTGTCTCCCATGATTTCAAGCATGAAGACCTGCTCGTCCGAAGGAGCCAGACGTTCTGGCAGCGGGAAAAATTCCTCAACGTTTTCAACCGCGGTAATCGGCTGTCCGGCAGTTACCTTACCGATCAACGGGACATTTACAACTTTCTGGCGGGGGATTGTATCTTCCTCCAGATCCAGTATCTCAATTGCCCTTGGCTTGGTGGGGTCACGTCTGATAAGCCCTTTGCTTTCGAGCCTTGCAAGATGGCCGTGGACCGTCGAACTTGAAGCCAAACCGACAGCTTCACCAATCTCGCGTACTGATGGCGGATACCCTTTTTCTTTAACAGATACTTTAATGTATTGAAGTATGTCTTGCTGTCGTTTAGACAATTTAGTCATTTACACGCACCTCTATTATCGATCTTATGTTCCCATTATAGCATGTCTTTCCAACTGATACAAACATAAGTTCGAATTTTTGGTTGACACCAAACGAATGTTCGTATTACAATCTAGTTACAAGCAAACAGAACAAACATTCGCATGGAGGTCGTTAATATGCTAACACAAATTTGGAATCGTTTCTCTTATATAATTATTCTTTTTATATTATCTTTTTTATCAGCGGGTTACTTTGTGATATCAGGGGGTAGCGATCCTTCATATGAAACGGTCACCGTCAATAAGGGTGATACTCTCTGGACGATTGCGGAGAAGTTTGAAGGGGAATACAATATGACGAAGGAAGAGTTCATCGAATGGGTGGGACATGAAAATGATTTACTCACCTTCGCGATAAAGCCTGGTATGTCATTGGTTTTACCGGTCGAAGCATCTTCCTATACAACCCAATCCGATATACAGCTAGCGATGAATAATAAGTAGAGGGTGAATGTCTATATGAAAGCAGCGATTTACTGCAGAGTGAGCACAAAAAAAGATACGCAGGAGACTTCACTGGAAAGACAGGAAGCTGAATTGTTAAAGCTTGCAGAAGAACATCAATTTGATGTCGGGGCAGTAATAAAGGATCAGGCCAGTGGATTTGAACTGGACCGGCCGGGAGTACTAAACCTGTTGGACTTAATAAAAGATGGATCGATTGATGCGGTCCTGATCCAGGATGAAACGAGGATTGGCAGGGGGAATGCAAAAATAGCCCTGATCCATTGCATACTTAAGGAAGATATCAAGATTATCAGTCAGACCCACAGCGGGGAACTGCATTTATCAGAGTCGGACTCGATGGTCATCAACATTGTAAGCATGGTGGAAGAATATCAAAGGAAGCTTCATAATCTTAAAATTAAAAGAGGAATGAGAAGAGCGGTTGAAAATGGTTTCCGCCCTCAGAAAAACCTGAAAAACAGAGGGAATCTGGAGGGAAGGGAAAGGATAGAAGTACCCGTGGAGGAAATTGTGCGTTTAAGAAGTAATGAGCTGACATTTGCAGAAATTGCGGCTACCCTGAGAGGGTTCGGATATAATATATCAAAGGCCACAGTACATAGGAGATATAAAGAATATATGGACTCCGGCAGGGAAGCATAACCCTTGTCAATGAAGCTCTTATCTAGTAACATATCGGTATATTTATAGAAGCAATGTACTGGATAAAAGCTGTAAAGGAGTTTTCATAGATGCTATCTAAGAAGAAGATGAACAGGATAAATGAGCTTGCCAAGAAGTCAAAAGAGAGCGGACTGACTGACAGCGAGGCAAAAGAACAAACAAAATTAAGAAAAGAATATCTTGAAACTTTCCGTCAGTCAATGAAAGGCACTATCGAAAACACACGCATATTCGACACCGACGGCAACGAAGTCACCCCAAAAAAAATAAAAGACATCCAAAATAAACGCAAAATGCATTAATCTGAAACAAGGTTAGACTATGACAAATATGAGCTGTTCAATTAAAGATTTAAACTGATCCAACCCCTCGGGATTTGGATCAGTTTTTTATTTTAAATCACGGTTTTAGCTTGCTCCAGCGGTTGAATGGAGTACAAAACGAACACACTCACTTCGTTTGAAGCGACCTTTTAATCTTATCAAGTTATCAACCTGGTGTCAACAACTTTTTTGTTTTTTTCATGTCGCCACTGACCGGACTCGTTTGTCGTTCAGCAGCGACATGTACTAATATATCAAGGTTCTTTATTAGAGTCAATAAGAAAATGATATTTTGCTATAATTTTTTGGGAGCCCGGTAATAACGGTGATAAACACCCTTTCCCTTTGTTTCTACATCTACTATTTCAACGAAGCCTTTATCCGTTAAATATTCGATCAACATGCCGAGGTCAACTGAATAATGGCCTGCTTCTTCATGATTAAGCAATTCCTGAAAGCTCCACTGTTCTTTCTGTTCAAGAATATTAATCAAATGCTCCGCTGCCACCTTGGTTCTCGAGTGAATCAGAAACTCACTGGCCAGGAACAGGAGCTCGAGCCTCTTATCGATTTCTTCCTCACTGGTGACAAGTTCTTCATACAACTTATATATTTCCGGTTCGATTTGCTTCACTTGATTCCATACTGTCACTTCCGGGTGGAATCCGTTTTCGATTACAGCAAGCCTGGCTAAATGGTGAAGGGAATGGACGATATGATTATAGGCGTCCAGATAGTGATTTGATTCAAAGAACACTTTTCCATCCATATATCTGCGGATCAACTTGGCGAATTCCATACCCATTTTTATCTTTCTTCCATAAAACGGGAAATCCCTCAATTCAGTTTTGAGGTTTTGGACATATTCATTCCGGTCAAAAAGAATCTTCCCGTTGAACAGCCAATCGATTACTTTCCTGTTTGATCCCAGAAGGATCCATTCTTTCAGCTTTTCCTCCGTAACGGTATGCAAGGCGGCCTTATGCTCTTTGTATGTGTAGTGTTTAACGAATACCGGCTCTTCTGCTTCTTTTACTATAAGGAATAAAACGATATCGAATGTATCCGTTACCGGACTGGATTTCTTGCTTTGTTCTATTAATAAGACACCCAATGTGTTTGGGTGGCTGGTACGTTCCTGGTATATCGGACGTAAAATGTCTTCCATTAAAAACTCCTCCACATCAATCTTTGGTTGGTAACTATTTCGACATCGAAACAGGATTTCCTTCTCTTAATATAGTCATTTTTCGACAAATGGGTTTCCTGTCCACTAAAGTCTATCAAGTATGGTATAGTATTTTTCTAGGAGGGACAATCATGGCAAAGAATTATTCCAGTAAGATCAATAAAATCCGGACATTTGCATTAAGCTTGATTTTCATCGGATTCATCATTATGTATGTAGGTATTTATTTCAAACAGCATCCATGGGTCATGACCATTTTCATGATGCTCGGTTTCCTTGCAATTATCGGCAGCACAGTCGTTTATTTTTGGATCGGGATGTTATCGACAAAGGCCGTCCAGGTCCAATGCCCGAATTGCGGCAAAGTCACAAAGGTGCTCGGCCGGGTGGACATGTGCATGTACTGTAATGAACCGCTCACCTTGGACCCTGATTTAGAGGGCGAAGAATTTAACGAAGATTATAATAAAAAGAAATAACACCCAAAACAAGGACCTGCCGGATGGAGGTCTTTTTGTTTTGCCCGCATGATGAGACAAAATAAAAGAATGGTCCCATGAGAACCATTCTCTTTAGTGAGTTTCTTTTGTAGAGCATTCCGTACAGGTACCGTAGATTTCCATACGGTGATTGTTGACTTTAAAACCTGTGACGTGAGACGCAAGCTGTTCTACTTCATCCAATCCGGGGTAATGGAAGTCTACGATCTTACCGCATCCATCACAGATGACATGATAGTGATCTGTCGTGACAAAGTCGAAACGGCTGGAAGCATCCCCGTATGTCAGTTCTTTCACCAGACCCACTTCCCGGAAGACCCGCAGGTTGTTATATACTGTGGCTACACTCATATTCGGGAATTTCCCTTCGAGTGCCTTATATATGTCATCAGCTGTCGGATGAGCCATTGAATCGATTAGAAACTCTAAAATCGCATGACGTTGAGGCGTGATACGGACTCCGGTTTCCTTCAATGTTGCAATTGCTTCTTTTAATTGTCCTTCTTCTAACATCGCCATGCACCTCTTTTCATAAGAATTATTATTTTATAATCTTTATAAATAGTGTACTAATCCGGACAGCCTTTTGTCAATCTTTCACCTTTTACTGATGTAAATTCTTTTCCTCTTCCCCCAGCTGTTGATTGATGTATCTTGCTGCCACAAACAGGAAATCGGAAAGCCGGTTCAAGTATGACAGCACTAACGGATTCACACCATCCCCAATTCCGACGGCTTCCCGTTCTGCCCTTCTTACAATGGTTCGGGCTGTGTGCAGTGCCGCTCCTGCAGGATGGCCCCCGGGCAGGATGAAATTTTTCAACGGGGTAAGTGTTCCATCAAGGAAGTCGATTTGCTCTTCAAGCTCCTTTATATCTGAATCCTCAAGCTTCCACTTCACTTCTTTCCCGGATGGTGTAGCAAGTTCAGCTCCCACATGAAAGAGGGCTGTCTGGATTTTGTGGAAGAACCCTTCAAATTTTTCTTTCCCCTCAAAGTACTCTGCTTTTAAATAGCTTAACCCGAGCCCTATCATTGAATTCGCTTCATCACAAGTTCCATATGCCTCAACACGCTGGTCTTTCTTTGATACACGCGAACCGTAAACAAGTGAAGTTGTTCCCTTGTCGCCTGATTTTGTATATATTTTCATCTTAATAACCCCTCTCAATATCAATCACATTCAGCAGTTCATCACTCTTATTACGATAAGCTTTAAGATTCCTTTTAAAAATATCGAATGCTCTCGGCATATACATCCTTGTGATGCTCGACATGTGCGGTGTCACCGAAATGCCTTCTTCCTCCCAGAATGGATGATCTGCGGGCAGGGGCTCCTGCTCGAATACATCAAGGAAGATGTGGCCGATTTTCTTTGTTTTCACTGCCCCGAGCAGCACGGATTCTTCAACCAGGTCACCCCTGCCGATATTGATGAACACCGCAGTATCCTTCATCTCATCAAAATGCTTCGTTTTAAGGATGTACTTAGTATCATCCGTACTCGGCAGTACCGCTGCAAGATAATCTGCGTGCGGAAGATATTCTTTATAAGTCTTGAGTGTATACATCTGATCAAAGTGTTCCACCATTTTACCGGTTGAATTCACACCGGCTGTCTTCATGTTGAAGGCTTTTGCAAGCCTTGCGATTTCACTGCCGATTGCGCCTGCCCCAAAAACAAGCAGAGAGGCACCGTTCAGTTCGGAAGCAGGAAGCCGTCTGCTCCATATTCCCTCTTCCTCTTGCTTGAGTACGGACCTGAGCTGTTTGGCATGCTGAAGCATCAATCCTAATGTGAATTCAGCCATCGGCACCTTATGTATACCCCTTGCGTTGGTGACCAGGATCCCTTTTTCCCTGATTGCTTCAAACGGCATTTTCTCCAGTCCTGCAGAAGTCACCATGATCCACTTCAGCCTCCGTGCAAGTTCTATATGCCTGTCGGTCAAGTCCTCACCCATCGTGACGATGATCTCCGCGTCCTGCAGTACTTCTTCAGCTTCGCCGATCTTTTTAAAAAAAGAAAATTCAACATCAGGGAAGTGCTTCCGTAAATCGATTACGATCTCTTCCTTCGGCTGAAACGTAACTGTCACTTTCATCCTTTAACCTCCCATCCTTGTTGTAAATTAGTTTATCATAATTCGGAATCTTCTATAAATGAAAAGCGCGGACGCTTTGATCAGCTCTTGCAAGTGTTCGAGCCTGACGTCATCGGACGAACCGAAACTACATGAAAGGCCAGGGGCTGGAGCTGGTCATTCTTACAGCAAAAGACTGTTATCTAAAAGGTTGCTGCTTCTCGCAAATAGACTTGAAGCCTGTATATAGCTTGGGGACGTGCTCTTTTTAAACTCAAGCTTAAACAACAGATGGGCGTACAAGCCGAAAATATCCAAGTACCGGTATTTGCTTTTGTGCAAAGCAGCAAAGTATGAGAAAAGTACTTAATAAAAAAAGAGGACCGATCATAATCGGTCCTTACACGGATGAGACTGACTTATTTGAGGAGGTTGCCCTAATCTTACTATATGTCCCTTACATTCAAATGAATGGACAAAAGCCTCATCCTTTGTAAAATAGGCATAAAATTAGGCTTATGAAAGATTTTCTTCTATATAATTCAGCGCTTCCTCGACATGCCCCTTCACCCTGACTTTTCTCCATTCCTTAGCCAGGTTTCCTTCTTTATCAATAATGAAAGTGGAACGCTCGATTCCCATGTATTCTTTACCGAAGTTTTTCTTCAGCTTCCAAACACCATATTCTTCAGCAACTTTATGATCTTCATCCACCAGCAATAAAAATGGCAGACCATGTTTCTCCACGAACTTTTCATGCTTCTCAACCGGGTCCGGACTCACACCGAGAATCACCGCATCCAGATCATCAAAATTTTCGTGCTGATCCCTGAAGTCACACGCTTCCGTGGTACACCCCGGGGTCATATCCTTCGGGTAAAAATAAAGCACTACATTTTTACCCCTGTAATCAGAAAGCTTCACTTTTTCACCATTACTGGCCGTCAATTCAAATTGGGGTGCTTTCTGTCCTGTTTCAACCGTCATTTCCTGATCCCTCCATTTTTCTTGATTCTAACATTAGCGTACCCAATGGGAGGGAAAAACTCAAATCATAAGGAATCACTTTTCATAATTCATAAATGATTTCACAACGAATGCAGCCGGAATCGTAAATCCGAGCCATGATTCAATTAGTGCGATCCCCCTGCCGATGCCGACAGGGGTCACATCCCCGTAACCTACTGAAAATAAGGTAATCCCGCTGAAGTACATCGTCGTAAAGAAGTGATCAAAGAAGTCACCGGTGACAGGCCGGCCATTCTCCACCAGGATTTGCACCCCTTCCAGTTCCAGCAGGGTAAACAGGAGCCCAAACCCGAGCATAATGGTTACATAGCACATGCCCAGAAAGAAAAAATGATGAAAGGATACATAGTGGACCTTCCACCTGGAAGGATAAAATAACGCTCTTAAACTCATGATCATGCAGATCAGAATCATGAAAGCTATCAAATAGATCATCAAGATTCCCACTTTCAAAGCTTGTCTCTCTATATGTACGCTTTTGACACTGAATTCATTCCGGCTTCTTCCTTCTTTCCGATTTCCAATCAATTTGCTAAAAAGCCTGCACGCATACTACAATAGTAAAGGTAAGTTGACAGGAATAATCCAGGAGGTAACCCAATGAATTTTACTCAATCAGAATCATTACATAAAGAAGCTCTGGAACATATCGTAGGAGGTGTGAACAGCCCCTCCCGCTCTTATAAGGCAGTGGGCGGAGGTTCCCCTGTTGCCATGGAACGGGGGAAAGGTGCTTATTTCTGGGACGTGGACGGAAATAAATACATCGATTATCTGGCAGCGTACGGGCCAATCATCACCGGGCATGCCCACCCACATATTACAGAAGCGATCAAGACAGCTGCGGAAAACGGTGTGCTTTACGGGACGCCTACACGACATGAAGTAAAATTTGCAAGGATGATCAAGGACGCGATGCCTTATATGGATAAGGTACGTTTCGTCAATTCAGGTACGGAGGCCGTCATGACGACCATCCGTGTGGCCCGGGCTTATACAGGAAAAGATAAAATCATCAAATTTGCCGGCTGCTATCACGGTCATTCCGACCTGGTGCTGGTTGCGGCGGGATCAGGCCCATCAACACTAGGGACTCCAGATTCTGCGGGGGTGCCTAAGAGCATCGCACAGGAAGTCATCACTGTCCCCTTCAATGATATCGAACCGTTCAGGGAAGCCATGGAAAAATGGGGAGATCAAATAGCAGGGGTGCTCGTTGAGCCGATCGTCGGGAATTTCGGCATTGTCGAACCGAAAGAAGGCTTCCTCGAACAGGTTAACGAAATCGCCCATGACGCCGGCAGCCTCGTCATATATGATGAAGTCATCACGGCATTCCGCTTTATGTACGGGGGTGCCCAGGATATGCTTAAGGTTCAGCCAGACCTCACCGCTCTTGGAAAAATCATCGGAGGAGGCCTGCCGATCGGTGCTTACGGAGGCAAGCTCGAAATCATGGAACAGGTTGCACCGCTTGGCCCTGCATACCAGGCTGGTACGATGGCAGGAAATCCCGCTTCCATCCTATCAGGGATCGCCTGCCTGGAGGTCCTTAAACAAGATGGTGTTTATGAGAAGCTTGATGCACTGGGCAGGATGCTTGAAGAAGGTATACTGGCTGCTGCGGAAAAGCATAATACACCGATTTCAGTCAACCGACTGAAGGGTGCCCTGACTCTTTATTTCACTGAAGAAAAAGTTGAAAACTACGAGCAGGCTGAAGCCACAGACGGAGAAATGTTCGCCAAATTCTTCAAGCTCATGCTGAACCAGGGAGTCAACCTTGCCCCATCCAAATACGAAGCATGGTTCCTCACAACAGAGCACACCGAAGAAGATATTAAAGTAACATTAGAAGCAGTCGACAAAGCATTCTCACAACTATAATACTATTAAAAGATCCCCCCTTCATATTTGGAGCGGGGGATCTTTTATATATTTATTATGGAAGTGGATTGCGGCGGAAGGCAATTGACTCCGGCAGTTGACAGAAGAAATGTTGGGGCATGTCCAGCTCCGGCGGGTTGAGGCTCAAGGTTTTCCGGTGGTCCGGCTCCGGCCGCAAGCCCCTCGTGGTCAAAAGCTAAATGGTCCAACAGGGCAAAGGACGCCTCCGCGGCCCATTATTCATCTTATGCCTGTCGGCGCCGGGCAACCTCCTCCGCATCTATGACCTGCAGACTTCGTTTTCGTTCTTTATTTTGGAGATATTTGGATAATCTTTTAATACTGGCCGCTAATCTTTCGAAAACTCCACTTATTCTTTCGTTTCCGTACCGAAATCTTCGAAATCCGACCATTAATCTTCGAATTTTACGAATAATTCCGTTACATACCAAAAATACCCAATAATTTCACGCCCCCCTCCTCCTACCACCCCGCGGAAAGCGGGGGACTGCGTCTGTTTAAACATCTTAATTTTTTTCCTTCCATTGAAACATAATATGTAAACCCTACCATTCCTTATAGACTAATCCCCCCGTTTACCCCCTGTCGAATAAGGTAATAAAATTGTATGAAACTATTTTCATTTGCCTATTGCTATTGCTTGAAAATGCCTGTATAGTACAGTATTGTTTATCAAAAGTCACTCAAGAAAGGACCTGTTTTTCATGAAACTTGGTGCCCGCATCCTTAAAACGGGAATCGCGATCGTCATTGCATTGCTTGTTTCACAGATGTTAGGCATTCCATCTCCAGTATTCGCAGGGATTGCAGCAATATTTGCTGTTCAGCCGACCATTTACCGCTCTTATTTAACTATTATCGAACAGATCCAGGCGAACCTGATTGGAGCCGGAACGGCCGTCATATTCGTTCTTTTATTCGGAAGCAATCCGCTTGTAGTCGGATTCGCTGCCATTGTAGCCATTGCCATCATACTCAAACTTAAACTGGAAAAAACGATCGGCCTGGCCTTGGTGACGATGATTGCCATCATGGAAGTCACTGATCAGGCATTCATCCAGTTTGCACTTATACGTTTTTCAACGATCATGATCGGGGTTTTCTCCTCGTTCCTCGTGAACCTGGTGTTCATCCCGCCTAAATACGAAACCAAGTTGTATCATAGAATTGCAGATTCAAGTGAAGAGATTTTGAAATGGATCAGATTGAGCATGAGGCATGCGACTGAATTCCATTTGCTCAAAAAAGACCTTGAACGGATGAAAGAAAAATTGATCAAGGTGGACCAGCTATATCTTCTATATAAGGAAGAACGGGATTATTTCAAGAAGAACACGATTTCAAAAAGCCGTAAACTCGTCATATACAGGCAGATGATCTCGACGGCGAACAGAAGCTTCGATATTCTGAAGAGGATAAACCGCTATGAAAATGAAATCCTGCAATTGCCCGATGAACTAAAGAACAGCATTAAAGGGCAGCTCGACTGTCTCCTGACTTATCATGAGCAGCTGCTGCTGAAATTCATCGGCAAGATGCACCCCCATACAGATTCTGAAGCCTATCAGGATGTATGTCTGCACCGAAAAGAATTGCTGAAGAGGATGCTTACAGAGATACAGAACAACAGCGAAAATGAAAATGTCCAAAACTTCCACATGCTCCATATCTTCTCGGCCATTTTTCTTTATGATGAGCATCTTGAACATCTCGAGAAGCTGATCACAAGCTTTCAGTCCTATCATACGGATGCAAACGAAGTGGAAATCCGTGAAGAAGAATAAAAAAAGATCGTCCATCCCCATCAGGGAGCGGACGCTCTTTTTAATTTATTAGTTCTTCATCTTCGGATCGAGTGCGTCACGCAGCCCGTCTCCCATCAGGTTGAACCCGAGAACCGTCAGCATGATGGCCAGACCCGGGAAGATCATAGTCCACGGAGCCTGGAGCATGAACATGCGCGCATCGGCAAGCATTTTGCCCCATTCCGGAGTCGGTGCCTGCGCACCGAGACCAAGGAAGCCAAGAGCGGCAGCTTCAATGATTGCGGTAGCGATTGCCAGGGTCCCCTGGACAATGATCGGGGCCATACTGTTAGGCAGAACATGACTGAAAAGGATACGGCTGTCCTTCATGCCGATCGCTTTGGCAGCCATGACGTATTCTTCCTGTTTCACACTCAGCACCCGCGAACGGATCAATCGCCCAAAGTTCGGAATATTGATGATTGCGATGGCGATAAGAGCATTACGAAGAGAAGGTCCAAGAGCTGCAACTACTGCGATGGCAAGCAGGATACTCGGGAAGGCAAGCATGATATCGAAAAACCGGGATATGATTGTATCCACCCATCTTCCGTAATATCCAGCCACGATCCCAAGTAAACTTCCGACTACTGCGGACCCGATAACCGCGAAGAAACCGACCGTTAATGAAATTCTTGCCCCATGGATGATCCTCGACAGGATATCCCGTCCGAAATCATCTGTTCCGAGCCAGTTCTCTGAAGAAGGGGCCTGCAGCCTTTTGGATAAATCCTGGTCATTGATTCCTTCTGGGGCAATGGCCGGGGCTGCGATGGCGAGTATGACAAAAAACAGGACGATACAAAACCCTGCCAGGGCAATTTTATTTTTCACAAAGCTCTTCCATGCCTCTTTCCAGGGAGACACCGTTTCCTCATTGAGAGAAGGATTCATCTCTTTTTGCGGTTCTGCTATTTCTGACATGAGAGTTCACCTCTTTCTTCTGTCGATGTTAGTTGTATTTGATACGCGGATCTACGGCCGCATAAAGCAAGTCTACGATTAAGTTAATCGTTACAAATATTGTTGCGACAACAAGAATGCCGGATTGGATCACGGGATAATCACGGAATCCGATTGCTTCATAAATGTAACGCCCGATTCCCGGCCATCCAAATATGGTCTCAGTCAGGATGGCACCGCCAAGCAGCAGTCCCATCTGCAGGCCGATGACAGTCAAAACCGGTATGATGGCATTTTTCAGCGAGTGCTTGTACACTACCCAGAACATTTTCAATCCTTTTGCACGGGCTGTACGGATATAATCGGAACGCATGACTTCAAGCATACTTGAACGAGTCATCCGGGCGATGATCGCCATTGGAATGGTGGCTAACGCAACTCCCGGAAGGATGAGATGCTTGATCACTTCTCCCATCTGCTTGAAATCACCCTGGATGAGGGTGTCAATCAGATAAAGGTTCGTAATCGAGTCAATCGGATTCCGTATGTTTTCCCTTCCGGTTGTCGGAAGCCAGTCCAGCTGAATTCCGAATATCCACTGCTCCATCAAACCAAGCCAGAAAATAGGCAGCGATACGCCAATCAAGGCCAGGATCATGGCCGTATAGTCAAACCATGAATTCTGGAACCATGCACTGATGATCCCTGCATTTACCCCGATCACGACGGCAATGATGATCGCCACAAGGGCAAGTTCGAAAGTCGCAGCCAGATACGGCCAGATTTCCGTTGAAACTTCCACCTTGGTCCTGAGTGATTCCCCAAGGTCGCCTGTCAGCAGTCCCCCGAGGTAGTTGAAATATTGGACATACCATGGATTATCGAGTCCAAGCTGCAGCCTCAATGCTTCCACCGCTTCCTTTGTGGCCTGCTGCCCGAGGATGACCTGCGCCGGATCCCCCGGTATGGCTCGGATGATGAAAAATACAATCAGGGTCATCCCGAGTAAGACGGGAATCAATTGAAGCAGTCTTCGTATGGTGTATTGAAACATCTTGTTCACCTCTCTGAATGGAGATTCTATATTACTGTGAAGTTCGTTCAAATAATCTTGCCGGGCTCTGCCATACTATGTATAAACGGGGGAGATGATATCTCCCCCGTCCTCCGATACTGATTATTGTTCGATATCAACTGCGCCTAACCAGTCGGAACCGGTTGGATGCGGCTTGAAGTTTTTGATTGCTGCACTTCCTGCAAGTAATGGCGTAGAGTGAGCAAGAGGTACCCATGGAGCATCTTCGTGAATGATTTCCTGGGCCTTTTTATATAGCTCTTCACGTTTTGCCTGGTCGACTTCTGTCTGCGCATCGATCAGGATTTTGTGAAGTTCATCGTTGCTGTAGTAAGAATAGTTGTTGCTTCCGATATTGTCCTTATCAAGTAATACATAAAGGAAGTTATCAGCATCACCATTGTCACCAGTCCAGCCAAGTAAGAATGCATCCGCTTCACCTTTGCTTGCTTTATCAAGGTAAGTTGCCCACTCATAAGAAACGATGTTGGCCTTCACTCCAACTTCAGCCAAGTCGGCTTGGATTGCTTCCGCTACTTTCTGACCATCCGGCATATATGGACGAGGTACAGGCATTGCCCATAAGTCCATTTCAAATCCATCTTTGTGTCCTGCTTCTGCAAGAAGTTCTTTTGCTTTTTCTGGGTTGTATTCATATCCTTCAATGTCATCATTGTAGCCTGCGATTACTGGAGGCATAGGGTTTTTCGCAACATCCGCTTTTCCTTCGAAGAAGGCATCGACGATCTCCTGCTTGTTGATCGCGTAGTTGATTGCCTGACGTACTTTAGGATCGTCAAACGGCTTGCGGGTAGATGTCAGGCCTAAGTATCCAACGTTCATTGACGGACGTTCGAACAGCTGTAATTGGTCATTGCCTTCTACCTGAGAGGCATCACTTGGATTCACACCATCTGCAAGGTCGATCTCACCTGAAATCAATGCATTCAGACGAGCCGAGTTTTCAGGGATTGATTTGAATACCACCTGATCAAGCTTAGGAAGATCTTTGTTCCAGTAATCTTCATTCTTTTCAAGGACGATCTTGTCATTTCGTTTCCACTCAACAAATTTGAATGGGCCGGTACCTGCATCTGTCGGTCCTTCGCCAAGCTTGTCACCTAATTCGTCAATTGCTTTAGGACTTACGATAGCAAATGGACTCATTGCGATATTCTTTAAGAATGGAGCCTGAGGACGTTTCAGAACGAATTCAACCGTCTTATCGTCCACAGCCTTCACTTCTTTGATTACGTGGCCTTCATCACCTTTGAAGCCTCCGAACATTGAGCTGTAATATGGGAATGTATCAGCGTTCCCGTTCATCCAGCGCTCAAAGTTCTTTACGACTGCATCTGCATTGAAGTCGGTGCCGTCCTGGAATTTGACCCCTTCACGAAGCGTGAATGTATAAGTCAACCCATCATCGGATACCTTCCATTCTTCTGCAAGTCCTGGATTTGGTTCAGTATCCTGCTCCCCGAATTTCACTAACGTTTCAAAAATATTCTTCGTTACCTTGAATGATTCTCCGTCTGTTACAGTACCCGGGTCAAGAGCTACTGAGTCTCCCCCGCGTCCGAAGATCAATACTTTCGGGTCTCCGCTATCTTTACTGTCGCTGCCTTCTCCTGAAGAATCTTCAGAACCTCCGCATCCGTACAGTACAGATGAGAGCACCAAGATGAGCAGCAATAAAACTGACCAGCCTTTTTTCTTCAATGAAATCCCCTCCTGAATAATGTTTATATACTTATGAGGCCTGCCGCCTAATAAAGATGGCAAGCTACATAATGCCCTGGTTGGTGTTCCTTGAATTCCGGCACCTTCTCTTTACATACATCCGTTGCGAAAGGGCAGCGAGTATGGAAGGTGCATCCGCTCGGCGGATTGGAAGGACTCGGGATATCCCCCTGCAGAAGCTGTGTTTCCCTCTTGAAGTCCGGATCCGGTATCGGGACTGCCGAGAGAAGAGCCTGAGTGTAAGGATGCAGGGGCTTTTCATATAAGTTCTCACTTTCACTGAGCTCTACCATTTTCCCTAAATACATGACTCCCACTCTATCACTTATATGCCTGACCACACCCAGATCATGCGCAATGAAAATGTAGGTGAGTTCAAACTCTTTTTGCAGATCCTGCATCAGATTTAAGACCTGGGACTGGATTGATACGTCTAATGCCGAAACAGGTTCATCCGCAATGATCAGCTTGGGCTTCGTCATGAGCGCACGGGCGATTCCGATCCGCTGCCTCTGCCCTCCACTGAATTGGTGCGGATAACGTTTTGCATGATAGCTGCTCAGTCCGACGATATTCAAGAGCTCATGCACTCTTTCTTTTCTTTCTTTTGCAGAGCCGAGCCCGTGCACTTTAAGGGGCTCTTCCAAAATCTTTTCAACCGTATGCCTCGGGTTCAAGGAAGCATACGGATCCTGAAAGACCATTTGAATTTCCCTTCTGATCTTTCTCATCTCGGAGTTTGATAGACCCGTAAGTTCCCTGTCTTCGAAAGTGACCTTGCCCTCGGACGGGTCGATCAGTCTCATCAGCATCCTGCCGGTGGTGGACTTACCGCATCCGCTTTCACCGACGATCCCCAGCGTCTCCCCTTTGTTCACGGTAAAAGAAACACCGTCTACTGCCTTGACGGAGCTGACTGGCCGTCCAAGAATCCCGCCTGTAATCGGGAAATGTTTTTTAAGATTCTCAACCTTTAGCAATGGTTCCGTCATAAACTCCCTCCTCTGTTTCATCGAACAGGAAGCACCGTGTGCAATGTCCTGGTGTCGTTTCATATAGTTCCGGCGTCTCTACAAGACAGCGGTCGAATGCATAGTCGCAGCGCGCAGCAAATCGGCATCCCCGCTTGATCGAACCGGGCTTAGGGACATTCCCCTGGATTGAATGGAGGCGCTGCTGTTTCACCCGCATATCGGGCACCGACTGAATGAGGCCTTTCGTATAAGGATGCTGTGGATTTTTGAAGATTTCTTCCACCGTTCCTTCTTCAACCACTTTGCCTGAATACATGACGACGATTCTCTCGCACGTCTCTGCGACTACTCCCAGATCGTGGGTGATCAGAAGCACAGCCGTATTCATTTCTTTGTTCAGCTTCTTCATCAGCTTAAGGATCTGTGCCTGTATGGTCACATCAAGGGCGGTGGTAGGTTCATCGGCGATAAGCACTTTTGGATCACAGATCATCGCCATGGCGATCATGACCCTTTGCCTCATCCCCCCGGATAACTGATGCGGATATTCCTTGATCAGTTCATCTGAACGCGGGAGACCGACCATCTTCATGATCTCGATTGCCTTTTCCCTCGCCGCTTTCTTTGTCGCTTTTGTATGTATGCGTATTGCTTCAGTCAATTGATCTCCTATTGTAAAAACAGGGTTCAGCGATGTCATCGGTTCCTGGAAGATCATCGCGATGTCATTTCCCCGGATATCCCTCATCCGTTTTTCAGAAGCTTTTGTCAGATCTTCATCCCCGTAAAGGATTTTCCCGCCTGTAATTTTTCCCGGCGGACTGGGTACGAGTCCCATGATTGAAAGGGATGTGACACTTTTACCGCATCCGCTTTCCCCGACCACTCCCAGGATTTCACCTTCATTTACATGAAAACTAACTCCATCGACTGCAGGAACTTCTCCGTCATCGGTAAAAAAGGAGGTCCTTAGATCTTCTACGGTTAGTAAAGGACGTGCTTGACTCATTCAAATCCTCCCCTTGAAACAATTCTTTCTTTTCTCAATTGTGGTACTTTTCTAAATTTTTATATGTTTCTTATTATACAAGATGTTACAAATGTTGCAATCTATTTTCAGAATTTCCTTCTATCCTGATTTATTCGTCTATGTTTCCTAATCCATTTCAATATATGTCCAAAAACCCGATTCATTCCTCCCATGGATTTTAGCTGAGTAAAGAAAAGGACGGTTCATTAATAGGAGATGACTGGCATTTCCACAGTGATAATCATGACTTTTTACCCAAAACAAAAAGCCCGCCTCCGCTGCTCATCTCCGCAGCGAAGGACGGGCCTTCGATCATTGATCTAATTGTTGAACCTGGAACAGTTTATAATAATGTCCCTGCCTTTCCATCAATTCCTGATGAGAACCCATCTCGGCGATTTCTCCATATTCCATATGGATGATCCTGTCGGCATGGGTGATGGTGGATAAACGGTGAGCCACAATGAACGTGGTTCGATCTTTCGCCAGTTCTTCCAACGCTTCCTGGATAAGGTGCTCACTCTCAAGATCGAGGGCAGATGTCGCTTCATCAAGGATAAGGATCGGAGGGTTTTTCAAGAAGACCCTAGCGATGGCGACTCTCTGCTTCTGCCCGCCGGAAAGCTTCACTCCTCTTTCCCCAACACGTGTATCATATCCCTGAGGCAGTTTCATGATGAAGTCATGTGCATTGGCCGCCTTTGCCGCCTTGATGACATCCTCATCACTTGCTTCCGGGTTTCCGAATTTGATATTCATTTTCACAGATTCACTGAAAAGGATATTATCCTGAAGGACCATACCGATCTTATCCCTGAGAGACCTGACCTCGAACCTCCTGATATCAGTACCGTCCAGCCGGATTTCCCCTTTGGTCACATCGTAGAAGCGCGGGATCAGGCTGACAAGGGAGGATTTCCCCCCTCCGCTCATCCCGACAAGTGCTACGGTTTCCCCCGAGCGAATATCCAGGTTGAGGTTCTTCAGTACTTCTTCTTCCTCCGGGTCATATTGGAAAGATACATTCCTGAACTGAATATTCCCTTCTACATTCCGGCACGGAACGGCTCCAGGCTCATCGTCCACATCATACTTTTCATCCATCAATTCAAATACCCTGTCCATGGATGCAATTGACTGCGTCAGCGTGGTCGATGAATTCACCAGCCTTCTCAGCGGATTATACAGTCGATCGATGTAGGCAATGAAGGCAGCCATTGTCCCAATGGTCAATTCACCTGCGATTACCTGCAGACCGGCGTATCCGATGATGATCAGCGGAGAAATATCCGTAATGGTATTCACGACGGCAAATGCTTTTGCATTCCAGCTTGTTTGCTTCAACGCTTTTGAAAGGAAGTTGCTGTTCTGTCCTTCAAATTGCTTTTGTTCGTAATCCTCCACAGCAAAGCTCTTGATGACGGACATTCCCTGTACCCGTTCATGCAAGTGGCTCTGCACTTCCGCGAGAGCCTGCGAGCGCTCCCTTGTCAGTCCGCGCAGCCTTCCGAAGAAATACCGCACTGAAAACGCATAAAAAGGAAAAGCAATCAATGAAACCAGGGTCAGTTTCACGTCCATCGTGAACATGATGGCAAGCGCAATAATGATGGTTGCTGCATCCAGCCAAAGATTCATCAACCCCGTGATGACAAAATTCTTTGTCTGCTCTACATCATTGATCACCCTTGAGATCACTTCGCCTGCACGCGTATTGGAGTAATATTTAAAGCTCAATTTCTGAATATGAGAAAAAAGTGTATCCCTTAAATCAAAAAGGATCTTATTTCCTGTCCACTGAGCAAAATATTGTCTGTAGTACTCGACCGGCGGCCTGATGATAAGGAACAGGACGAGCATGACGCCCATGACCGTCAGCAGTGTATTAGTTTTTTCCTGAGTTGATAAAGTTCCATTCCCCACGATATCATCAATGACATATTTAATGAGGACCGGGATCAAGAGTGGAATAGCGAACTTTATGATACCGATGATAAGAGTACCTATGATCTGCCAGCGGTAAGGCTTAACAAATTGCAGGTAACGTTTGATACTATCCAAGTCATAACTCCTTTCTGCATAAAACCTGTGTTTCTCTGAAGAAAACCTCAATGAAAAAGGGATGACCCGTCAGGAACTCATCTCTCCTTTTCTACAGTTGCCTGTGCAGGAAGAAAAAAAGGAGGCTCCTTACTGGGTCAGCCCTTCGTAAACTATACTGTTGTTCAGGTTGGTTACCCCCTATGTGTCAAATAGCGTTCATACCAGATGTCGATAAAGTCAGGTGCAAAAGGACCTTTCCTCTGCCGGATCCAGCGTACAAGCTTGTCTACATTCCTTTTCAGGATGTGATCGATCACATCCGGGTAACCGTACAATTTTCGATGAGCCTCGTATTCGTCCTCATCAAGCAACGTATACGTCATATCCGGAAACACTTTGATATCCAGATCATAATCAATGTACTTGATTGCTTCATGGTCGTATACGAATGGTGAACTTAAATTACAATAATAATAAATCCCGTCCTCACGGATCATACAAATAATGTTAAACCATAGTTCAGAATGAAAATAACAGATCGCCGGTTCACGCGTCATCCATGTCCTGCCGTCGGATTCCGTAACGAGTGTCCGGTCGTTTCCACCGATGATGATATTATTTGTGCCTTTTAGTACTGTTGTCTCGTTCCATATCCGGTGAATGTTTCCATCGTGCTTATAACTATGTATTTGTACAGATCGCCCTTCAGTGGGAACAGCCATTGTATCCCCTTCTTTCCTAACAAATTCCATGTATATAAGTGTTTATTCTATTATTATAACGTTTCCCCCGTAAATTTAAAACAAAAGGGCTGTCTTTAAAGAAATTCTCCTTTAAAGATGGCCCTTATATTATTGTTATTTTTCAATTGTGGAATGTTATTTAGAGAGTGCTTCTAAATTCCGCAATTGATTTCCGTGCAAGACTTCGCTTTCCGCGGGCGGCCGGTGAGCCTCGTCGCTGCGCTCCTGCGGGGTCTCACCTGTCTCGCATTTCCCGAAGGAGTCTTCGTCTTGCACTCCAATCAACTGCTGGAGAGCAGCCGGGCCATTTATCCTCATCCTTAATCCCTTAAAATAAAATTTTTGATAATGAATTATGTCGTTACTTCTTTGTATTCTTCCTGGTAGGAGCGGATGACGTCGTCTGTTTGTTCCTGGAAGATGCGGTGGATTTCTTTGAGTTCCCTTTTCTTTTGGAAGATCTCGGTTTTCAATGAATGCACCTTTGTGAGTTCCTGCAATTCGATCAGTTCTTTTTCAAGTTTCTGGCACCGTTCTATTTCTGCCTGAAGAAACAACAGCTTATCCATCGTCGCCAACTGTTCGGAAACTAATTGATTAAACCTTTGCTGCATCAACCTACCAATCCCTTCTAAAACAAGCTCTCTTAAACATTCTCCCCCGCTCCGCCAATCCCTTTGACTACATCTGTCATAATCGCACCTCTTTTGTCGACTGTCCGGACCCATGGAAGAACTGACCTCCAGCAACTCAAGCAGGTCCTTCCATCTATAAGACGCAAAAAAAGCACCCGCTGGGACAGCGGGTGCAGTCTGATCAAAGCCGATTAGCGTTGTTGACCAGAGTTTTGACCTTTTTTAGCTTGAGATTGAGCGTTTTGTTGACGCACCTCTTGAGCGTTTGTTTCAGAAGCGAACTCAGTACCGTATTGTTGCTGAGCAGCTCCAGCTTGAGCGTTTTGTTGTTTCACGTGTTGAACGCTTGTACCAGATTGAGTTTTGTTTGGTTGTTTTGCCATTGTAATCACCTCCACGCTAATTAAGATAACCAGGCGTGAAGGAGACTATCCAAAAATCACGAGGAAAAACATTCCACCTGCAAGCCTTTAAACAAGCAGTGAACGGCCTCCATCCACGATGATCGTTTGGCCCCTGATCATCGATGAATCATCTGAAACGAGGAACAGAACGGACTTCACAAGATCCTCGATTTCCACCATCCGTCCAGCAGGTGTATTTTTACGTGCATCCTCAAGAAGCTCTTCACGATTCGGGAAATGTTTGAGTGCATCCGTGTCAATCGCCCCTCCGGAAACAGCATTGACGATGATGTTCTTTGGAGCAAGCTCTACAGCCAGGTAACGTGTCAGCGCTTCGACCGCTGCTTTCGAGACACCCACCGTCGTGTAGTTATCAAGGTAACGGATTGAACCCAATGAGCTGATGCTGACGATTTTGCCGCCTTTATCCATCAGTTTCGCTGCTTCCTGTGCACAGAATAAGAGAGCCTTGCTGTTGATGTTCATCGTCCAGTCCCAATGTGACTCTTCAAGTTCCATTACAGGTCTGAGGACTCCTGAGGCCGCATTGCTGACCAGGACATCGAGCCGTCCGAATTCTTCTTTAATCTGCTCGAACATCGCTTTGATTTTATCCACATCACCGACATTTGCACGGACTACAAACGCTTTCCGTCCTAATTTCTCCACTTCTTCTGCTGTTTCAAGCGCTCCCTTTTTACTGCGTGCATAGTTTACGACGATATCGTATCCCTGTTGTGCCAGTTGAATGGCGATCTCTCTGCCGAGTCCCCTGCTGCTTCCTGTTACCAATGCTACTTTTTCACTCACTATAATCATCCTTTCAATTCATTTTCCATTTCAAGCAAATGTTTTTCAGAGCATAATCAGCTTCCATTTATTAAAAACTAAAAGGGTTAACATAAGAAATGGAGGTCTGATCGTATGTATGTCGGACGGGATATGACGGAGCTGTCCATGCTCCCTAAAAGTGAATGGAAGAAAAGCGAACTTGCCTACTTCCATCATTCACTACAACAAATAGTACCCTATTTGAACACAGAAGGACAATCCATTCACCGGGAAATCGTTGAAGAGATTGAAAACAGGGGCGGATTGAACCGCGGCGAAGCAGATTATACGCATGGTACGAAAACGATTTACGACTAAAAAATGGCCCGTCCCCCCCAATGAGCTTGGCATAGAAGGACGGGCCATCGGTTTAATTTTTTTAGAGTTGCGTTTCTTTCCATATTTTTTGATGAGAAACCGGGAATGCGTATTTTTCCAGTTCCTGTTCAGTTACGGCTATCAGCTCTGTCCCATTTAATGCACTGCTTTCCAAGCTGCCAGCATATACTTCAATATCCCATATGATATGTGAAAATATATGCTGGATCTTGGTGATGACGCCCGCTTTCAAGGACGCGTCCACTTCATAATCAGCTTCCAGCCTTTCTTCAAGCTGTTTTCTGCCGCTCCTTGAAGTGCTCACCTCAAAATTCGGGAATTCCCAAAGGTTCGCAAGCAGGCCTGTTCCCGGTCGTTTATGGATGACAATCCGGTCATCTTCAGTGAAAATCACTGCGGCTGCCATATTAAGCTTGCGTGCGGCTTTCTTTTTCGACTTGACTGGAAGTTCTTCCTGCACACCCTCTTCGAACGCACGGCAATGTTCCCTTACCGGACACAGCAGGCAGGAAGGTGATGTCGGCGTACAGATCAATGCTCCCAGTTCCATCAGTGCCTGGTTGAAATAAGAGGGATTTTCTTTTGAAATAAGGGCCCTTACGGCTTCTTCAAAGACTTTTCTTGACGATGGTTTTGCGATATCAAGCCAGATTGAAAGGATTCTCGAAAACACCCGCATGACGTTCCCGTCCACTGCAGGCTCCGGCTTGCCATACGCTATGCTGAGGATGGCTCCTGCCGTGTAAGGACCGACCCCCTTCAATGAAGAGATCTCTTTGAGTGTATCCGGGACGATCCCTCCACAATGTTCATGCACTTCCTTCACAGCTGATTGCAAATTCCTGACCCGTGAATAATACCCGAGTCCTTCCCACGCCTTCAGTACTTCATCTTCCTCTGCAAGGGCAAGCGCATCCAATGTAGGAAACTTTTCAAGGAATCGGTTAAAATAGGGAATGACAGTATCCACTCTGGTCTGCTGAAGCATGATTTCCGACACCCACACTTTATATGGGTCACGATCCTTTCTCCAAGGCAGATCGCGCTGTTCTCTTGAAAACCAGGAGATTAAATCTTTCTGAAAATCCTCACGTTCAATGGTCTCTAAGTATTTTAACGGTTGTTCGTTCAATTTGTACCTCCAAAGATGTTAGATGTTACGATGAATAGGGAATAAATAAATGTGTTATGAACTTTTTTTCAGCCCGATGCATTTCATTTCTTTCAACCCGCCGCAGATGCAATCATCCAACAATCCGAATAATAAATGCCCCCGGGATGTGCGTAAACGTCTCAGCGCATGAAAATGCGCCTCTGTCGGTACAATGAAAGTCTCAATGTATCGATAAGCATCCGACTCTGATTTTTCCCAGCGGATATCCATTGCATCATACTGCGGCAGGGACCTCAGGATGTTTCTCATGATCTGCAGGTATTGTTGATGGAGACTTTGCTTGATTTCATATTCAAGATAAATTTGTAATGATTTTTTCATTTGAAATAAACTCCTTTTAACCATATCATGAAGAGCAGCGAAAACAAACGAATTCAGTCAAGGGAGGACTTTTTTTGGATACAGGTACTCATATCGTCATGGGGTTTGCCCTTGGAGGGTTGGCCACGCTTGATCCGGCAGTTGCCGAAAGCAGTGCCACTTCTGCGAGTGTCCTTATAGCTGCGGTCATCGGTTCTCAGATCCCTGACATCGATACTGTGTTGAAACTGCGTAACAACGCCGTCTATATCCGTCATCACCGGGGAATCACACATAGTATCCCGGCCGTATTGTTGTGGCCCCTCCTTCTCGTCGGATGCATCTACCCTTTTTTTCCTGAAGCAAATCTGCTTCATTTATGGATTTGGACGTTTATTGCCGTTTTCCTGCATGTATTTGTCGACATATTCAACGCATACGGCACACAGGCCCTGCGGCCGATATCGTCGAAATGGGTCGCTTTGGGTGTGATCAACACTTTTGACCTTCCAATTTTCATCATCCATGTCTTCGGGCTTGGCCTTTGGGGGCTTGGTTTACCGCCTGGAAGGACATTCCTCGTGATGTATATTGTCATTTTCGCCTATTATGTGCTGAGGTTTCAGGTTCAAAAAGCCGTCAAGAACGCCGTGAAAAGAAGGATACCGGAAGCCCAAAAGATTATCGTCTCCCCTACCATCCGCTTCTTCCAATGGAGGCTGGCGGTAGTGACAAAGGATAAATATTATGTGGCAAGGGCCTTCAGGCGATCGATTACGATTTTTGACGAATTCAAGCGGATCCCTGTTCCGGATCTGCCGGTCATCACGGCGGCAAAAAAGGATAAAAACCTGGCAGCATTCCTATCCTTCTCCCCTGTTTACCGGTGGGAAGTGGATGAATACGACGATCATTATGAAGTGCGTTTCATCGATCTCCGTTATCGCAATAACGGGCATTATCCATTCGTGGCACTTGTACAGCTCGACAAAGACATGAATGTCGTCAGCTCTTATACCGGCTGGGTCTTCAGCGAGGAAAAACTCCGTAAGAAAGTCGACATCGACATATTGATTGACTAACACATCGAGGGACGTGCCTTATACTAAATGGCACGTCCCTCAATATTAATGGAACAAATCACCGTCTTTGCCGGCCTCGTCAAGCAAGTGCTTATATTTCGGGTTCCTGGCAGCGAATTCATGAATCCGGGCGCCGTAATTTGTAATCCATTGGCGCACCACTTTTTCCGTCATATCTTTTCCTTGATATTCATAGCCTGCTTTGGCATAAGTCGTTTCAAAATCCTCCCATACAAGTTCCACCCAGGTTCTTGCCTTCTCATATGAAAGCTCTTCATTATTTTCGAGTAACAATTCAGTGAGTTCGTGGAATGTTGACTCCATTTCATCTCCTCCTTTTCCATTAGTTTTTTATGATAAAGTACAGCGTTGGAACCATACTATTAGTACGTGGCCAAGCTTAGTGGAAGCCTTTGCTTTTTCACGGTGTGAAAGTATAAAACCTTTTAGGAGGCAGATTATGCGTAATAAAACAACCGGGTTCCCGAACATGAACAATAATAAGTTCGAAGGGGAGCCGAGAGCGAAAGCTGAATATGCATCCAAAAGGGCCAATGGCACCATCAATACCCATCCTCAAGAACGCATGGCGTCTTCAGGAAAAAGAAAGCAAGACTCAATCTGACGAAGTTCACTTTTTTAGGGGGTAGTCACGATGGGAAATATGAAAAATAATTTCAACCGAAATAAGTACAGCAGTCCATTCAACAAGGCATTCTATAATCCGAAGCATGCCCATTCACAGGCAAATGGACAAACCACGCAAACCCAGAATATGATCATTCTGGAAGCTGAAACACGCAAGCGTTCATAAGCTGTCAAGACCCGTCACTCATCGCTTCATGCGGCGGGGAACGGGTCTTGATTTTATTTTTTATCAGATTTCAACAGGGAAATCGGCAGTGCCTCTTCCTTTCCGTCTCCGCCCAAACGGTAACCCCAGGCAAATACTCCGTTCAGATAGTCTATCTTAAAGAATACTCCGGGATCCCCTTCAATTGGATAAATGCCGCCGGGTTCATAGTCTCCAGGATTCTTCAGATAGGCCTGTGCCATGAGTGCTTTGCGTTCAAGTACTGCAAATTCATTAACGATTCCCAGCTGCTCGGCTTTTCTTGCTTTTTCTTTCAGGTTTGCGATTTCCTGCTGCAGTTCATGCTGTGACATTTCGCTGTATCTTCTTTCTTGCTGTTCCATGTTCTCATCACCTCTACTACTGATTAGTATAGATAAAATGATACAATAAGGAAAGTGGATAGGCTGATTTGATTAATCACCCAGGTGATTTCCGTGCAAGACTTCTCTTTCCGCGTGCGGCCCGTGAGCCTCTCTCAGATTGCTGAGGGATTCACTGGGCATAGAGGGACATGTCATAAGCCTCTCTTCAAAGCACTTCCGCTTTTCTGACAGGAGTCTTCGTCTTGCATTCCAATCATCTGCTGGATCCTGTAAATAGACCTCATAAGATTACATTTGTAAATCAGAATAAGAAAGGACGATCCATCATGAAAAAAGCAATCATTACAGGCGGCGGCACCGGTCTTGGGAAAGAACTGGGGAAGCTTCTGTCAAAGGACTATCATATCGTTCTGCTCGGACGTACAAAAGAAAAGCTTGTAGAAGCAGCCGGGGAAATAAAAAAGACTGGCGGCGAGGTCTCCTATGCGGTTCTGGATGTACGTTCACCACTTGAAATCGAACAGGTTTGCTCCACAGAACTTCTTCAAGAAGACCTCGGACTGTTAATACATAATGCAGGAGTAGGCTATTTTGGCCCATTTTCAAACTCCGGTGATGAGGAACTGGAGGCTATGTTTGAAACCAATGTACTCGGACCGATCCGTATAACCAAAGCACTTCTTCCGCAACTGGAAAAAGGGGGGACGACAGTTATCAATGTCATCTCCACAGCCGGGCTGAGGGGCAAGAAAAATGAATCGCTTTATGTGGCAAGCAAATTCGCACTAAGAGGGTTCGGTGAGAGCCTGCAAAAAGAATATGAAGATTCGGGTATGAGGGTCGTCAATGCCTATATGGGCGGGATGAATACACCTTTCTGGGATGAAAGCGACCATATCAGCGACCGCTCCCGATTGCGCTCTCCACTTGAAATTGCGGAAATGATCGTGGAAAAATATAAATCGAATGATGAAATCATCATCGAGTCAAAAAAGTGAACGTAAAAAAGTCGAGGACCCCCCTCGACTTTTTTCTTCCGGTTCTCCTATGCCTCTATTCCTCTTCTTTTAATACTTCCAAAAGACGTTCGATCTTTTCAATCGCGAATCCTTTACGGTATAAGGTTTGTTTCATTTTATGATCATATTCATAGCCCTCATATTTGGATGCGAGCCTTCTGTGGGCTTTCTGGCCCTGATGATAAAGGGCATCCCACTGCTCATCCGTATCGCGATCTGTATCGATTGTCTCCCAAACGATTTTCATCACTGCGCCGGGATAGCCTTTGCGCAGCAGGTTCTGTTCTATCTTCTGCTTGGCGATCTTAAACGAATCTTTCCTGTACTTCTTCATAAGCTTTTCAGAAATGGCTGCTGCTTTGTCCACCTGCATTTCAAACGTAAAAGCATCCAGTGCCTCTTCAATAGATGGATCATCGACACCTTTTCGGTACAATTCCCCCCGTATCCAGCCAGGGCCTTTATCGGAAGTATTGATCTGGGTTCCTGTGAATGCCTTCGCGAATTCTAAATCATCAATATACTTCATATCCTCAAGTTTATGGATGACTTCTCCGATAATGGCTTCATCTAACTCATTGTCCTTCAAATGATCCCGGATTTCTTTTTCTGTCCGCATTCTGTAGGACAAAAAGTGAATCGCCCTGTTCAATGCTTTTTTTACATCATCTTCATACTGCATTTCAGAAATTTCAAGCTCATCAACTTCAAGCCCTTTTCTCAGCCCGAACTTGGCGAGCACTGCTTCATCGACGCTGAAGGCATACTTGCCGTCTATAAATAAGTTATATCTTTCATCATTCTTCACTTGCTTCGTGATTTTCGTAATGACGCCCATATTTTCCACCTCCCTCTTAATGTAACACATCCGGATATGTTTTTAATTCTGCAAATAGGTAAAATAATAACTATAACTGGAGGGATAATCATGAAAATTGCCATTACCGGAGGAACGGGGTTTGTCGGGCAGGCAGTGACCCTGGAGCTGCTAGACAACGATCATGAAGTTGTCATATTGACAAGGAGTCCTGAGAAATATGAAAAACGCCGGGGAGTCACCTATGTGAAATGGCTGACAGACGATTCACATCCTCAGCAGGAACTTGAAGGCACGGAAGTTTTCATCAATCTTGCAGGTGAATCGATCAACAGCGGCAGATGGACAGATGAACGGAAGAAACGGATCATAAACAGCCGTATTTCATCGACGCAGGAAGTCATTAATATTATGAAGAATCTGTCCCATCCGCCCGCAAGTCTGATCAACGCAAGTGCAATCGGATTTTATCCTTCTTCTACCAAAAACACATATACAGAAGCGTCCACTGAGAAAGCAGATGATTTCCTCGGAGAAACCGTACAAATATGGGAAAAAGAAGCTGCGAAAGCTGAAAAAGCTGGTTTCAGGGTCGTCTATACACGGTTTGGCATCATACTCGGTGAAGAAGATGGAGCCCTTCCCCGGATGGCACTTCCCTATAAATTGTTTGCAGGAGGCACCGTTTTGCCGGGGGACCAGTGGATGTCATGGGTTCATATTGACGATGTTGCGAAGGCAATACGATTTTCTGCCGAACATGGGGAAATCTCAGGCCCGGTAAATGTTACGGCCCCCGCCCCGCTCAGAATGAAAGAATTCGGGATCACTCTTGGAAGTGTCCTGGGAAGACCCCACTGGATACCGGTCCCTCCATTTGCACTGAAGGTCGCAATGGGTGAAATGAGCCAGCTTGTACTGGAAGGCCAGAAAGTTCTGCCGAGCGTCCTTTCAGAAAACGGCTTTCAATTCGAGTATCCTGAACTTGAAAGCGCACTAGTGAATATTTATCATTCGAAATAGGTATGCCCCCTTCTCTTCAAGGTAAAAATGATACTACATCTTGAAAGAAGGGAAGTACATAGAATGGATAATAAACAGAAAAAAGACAAAAACAGGTCGAAACTGTCAAGTATGCAGGAGGTCAATTACTCAAAGGAATTCAAAAGAGCAGACCGCGCAGCGGGCTTCAGCCCAAAACGTCATACGTAAGTAAATATTACCTAACTAAAAGTTCACTTTTTGATAAAAAATAAAGGTACAAGTTCACCTCATCGTGATGCTTGTACCTTTGTTTTTTTAACCTGACAAAAAGGGGATGTTTGTATTGGGCAGATCCAGAGGACATAAAAAACACGATAAAAACCAAAACAGCCTTCCGCAGACGCCGGCTGCGTTAAAATCAGACGGAGTGGACGAAGAGTTCTCAAGGGAACTTGCCGATCAAGCTGATATGGAAGCACAGGCCCGCGCTAATGCAGCAAACCAGCGTGCACGTGTAAAGAAAAACCAATAGCAGCCCCTCACGGTTAAAAGCAGTGGCGTGAGGAATTCAAAAGAAGCCGCCCGGGATTCATTCCGGACGGCTTCATCCCTTCTATTCAAACGACAACCGCTTTCTTAGGCCGGCCTCCTTTTTTATGGAAGAGGTTCTGTTTCAAATAAGGCATCACCCAATGATCTGCTCCCCAGTGGTATGCTCCTTTTCCTGTAAAGAGCAGGATAACTGCGGCAGTCAGAAGAATCGGATTCGTGCTCACTGTGCCAGCCATGAGGAAGTTCAGATTCATGAATGCAGCCGCGGCCAACGCCGGTATTGTCATCAGCCCGGTAATCAAGCCTATACCTGCAAGGACCTCTCCCCAGGGAATAAGGATGTTGAACAACTCAACGTTGGGTACAGCAAACGCTTTGAGAAACTCTGCGTACCAGCCCTGCACCGCCGGATTTTCTCCTGCGGCTTTGGCAATTGCCCCTTGCAGGAAGCCGCTTGCATCAAATCCATCCTGTATCTTATGCAAGCCTGCTTCCAGCCATTTGATACCAAGCCAAATCCTGATCACTGTCCATATAACACTGACTTTTTCATTATGCCACCATTTCATGATGGTTCATCTCCTTGTGTTTTATTGTGAAATATTTCACAATTACAAGCAAAAAAATATTTAATCAGCTGATCTTACGTTCAGTTTGTGAAATGTTTCACATTTACTTTACACTTATAATATACTCCTTCCACCCCCTGTATGCAATAGCCATTCGCACAGTTCATAAAGCTGTCAAAATTCTTATTTCAGAAGAATAAGGACTTTTCAAAAAGCTTCTTTCTGCACACCTATCCTTTTGAAAAGTCCTTCTCAGATGGTAAAGCTGACTTTGAAACGAAGTGAGGGTTTACAATACCTGATTTACAATCTCCTCTACCCACCCTGCCCGCTCACCTAATCCGAGCATTGCACATAGACG
Organism: Bacillus sp. BKU_1; assembly: GCA_051294195.1. GTDB lineage: Bacteria > Bacillota > Bacilli > Bacillales > Bacillaceae_B > Rossellomorea. The sequence goes on from CP193985.1 coordinate 3,244,369, forward strand.
GCTATGGACCTCCTTGAATTCCGGCACGATATCCTTCATCACTTCAAGGATTTCTTCTGGATCCCTTCCCGCGTTCCACCCTGCCAGGAGCTGCTGCTCCCTCTTATCAAAAGGAGACCTTTCCCCTTCATAATTAGACCATTCCCCTGGAACATTGGGCTGTCTGCCGTTTACCATGTCCCAGCCGGCGGCAACAGTCCATCTCATCATATCCAAAGAGTGCAGGGCATAATAAAGTTCTCCCCTCTTCACCCGCCTGTAGACCTCATGCAAATGGGCAAAGAATTTACTTCTCCACAGCTCGAGTTCCATCAGGGCAGGTTCGTAATAAAGCTCTTTTGATTCTTCTCTGACTGCACTGATGATCCCGTAAGGATCATATTCTATTTGAGTTTCTTCTTTTATGTAGTGCGAGGGTCTCAAATCTTCTTGTTTATAGTAAAAAGCATCCACTTTCACGAAACTTTTATAATGGGCTACCGTATGCATCGCCCATGGGAAATCCTCATAAAATAATACATCCCCCCATCGTTCTGCCCTTTCCTTTTTGTTCTTTCTATATTCTTCATACACTTCATCCTTCACGACGATCCTTAAATCAAGATCGGAATAACAATCGTGATTACCCCTTGCCATTGATCCGCCGTAGAAAATGGCGAGTACATGTTTGTCGTTTGCCAGGTCATTTTTTATAGATTCCTTGATTTTCTCGCGTTCGCTGATTAAATTGGAGTCTCTCTGTTTATGATTTGTTTGTCTATTCAATTCTTCACCCTCCCAATAATTGTGGACGCTGTTCATTATCGAAATTGATTCCCATACTGTGCTTCTCTTTCCGCGGGCAGCCCGTGTTCCCAATTAGAAAATAGACTTTAGAGTAAGTTTCCCTTCTCTTTCACTAAATGAAAATTCTCCTCCCTGATCTCCTTTTTTTCAGAAACGAGCAGAGCCTGGAATTGTTTAAACAAGTCTTGGATTTCCTTTTCCTGATTGATTAACTGGATGCTTCTCTCATATTCTTCTTCGTTTTCATAGCGTGTTATTTCCATCCATTTTGAGCTGTCTTCCCTGCTTTTAAGATGCAGGGAGCGGGAGTTTATATAGCGGCTGTATATTTCTTCAGCCCTTTCCTGGATTTTCAGATACTCGTTTTCTTTATGCGGCAGGATATGACATTCATAGACTTTAACAAACATCTGTGTAACCTCCCCTTTCCACGCAGGATTTGCTTTACCGGATTACTAATATCTGGATTTTACCACAAATTACCTTTCCCTTTCACATTATTTCAGTTATGGTAATGATAAATAGAATAGACTCTTATTGATCATATTGAATGATAGAGATAGATTTCACTTGGAGGACAGGGACATGAAATCACATACTAAGCTTTGGAGAATGTGGAAGGTCATTTCGCTTGCGGTTTCGATTGTCTTCAGGACGTACTGGTATGAGCTGAGGGGAAAATCGGAAGCAGAAAAAGACCGGTTGTGGGAAAGGATCGGGCATGAATTCAAGACAACACTGTTCGAGCTGAACGGGGTCCTGATCAAGGCAGGTCAGCTGATGAGTATACGTGAAGACATGCTGCCCAAAAGCTTTGTAGATCAGATTAAAGATCTAGTGGACCATGTTCCTCCTTCACCATGGGATGAAATAGAAAAGGTTCTGGAATCAGAGTGGAAGTCTCCAGTCAAGACGAGGCTTGCCTCTATCGACAAGAGGGCTGTAGCTTCTGCTTCAATAGGAGAAGTGTATAAAGGGCAGCTTACGGATGGAACACAGGTGGCAGTAAAGGTGCAGCGTCCTGAAATACCGGCATTGGTAAAGACCGACTTTAGATCACTTTCCATCATTCTGTGGTTTGTAAGACATTTTGCCCCGATTCCAAAAGGATTCATCAATTTTAAGATGCTCTATAAAGAACTGAAACAGGTCATCGAGCAGGAGCTTGATTTCTATAAGGAAATGAACACGGCCATTATTTTCAAACAGAGATTCAGGGAACACCCTGGTGTTAAAATCCCGAATGTGTATCCCGAATTGTGCACAGACAAAGTACTCGTCATGGAATGGGTGGATGGTGTTCGGTTAAACGACACCAGGGAGATTTCACGCTTCGGCCTTGAAGGTGAAAAGCTCGGACACCGTTTATTCCAGCTGTTCCTTCCTCAATGGCTTGAAGCAGGTACGTTCCATGCAGATCCTCACGCAGGCAATATTTTGATGCAGCCTGACGGAACCTTTGTTTTATTGGACTTCGGAATGGTCGGTGAGATCACGAAGCGGGACTCTGTCTATTTTCAACAACTGCTCGAAGGCATCTTGTTGAAAAACTATCATAAAGCAGCAGAAGCCCTTTCACAATTAGGATTCTTATTACCGGAAGCAGACCTTAAGAGCATTGAGAGAATACTGAAGGAATTTGTATCGATCGACATGGAGCAGTTTAAACAGATGGATTTGATCTCTGTAAAAAAAGAGATCAACGGCATGATGAAAAATTTACCCATACAGGTCCCGACCCGCTTTATATTCCTTGGCCGGTCATTTGCCACGGTAGAAGGGCTTGTTTATATCCTTTGCCCTGAAAAAGAAACACTCGATATCATGAAGCCTGCTTTTCTCAAATGGGTAAAAACCACTGATCGCAGCAAATGGGATCTGATCCTTAAATGGATTGGATCCCAACCTCTATTCCAGGGAATCCATAAAGTCCGTCAACTGATTGAAATTCCCGATCGATTGATTATACAAAAGGATGATCAGCAGATAAAGAATTTCCGATTTACACTTTACGAAAATCAAAAGAAGCATGCTTTTATCCTCTTTGTCACAGGAATGATCTTTTTCAGCTATGGCTTTCAGGCAGATACAGAAATCCTTTGGCAAGGGGGCACAGCAGTTTCAGCAATTGGGCTGGCAGGTTATCTCATTACTGGTATGAAACAGAAAAAGTGGTTGGAAAAAATTAAAAATCGCAGTTGAATTGTAAATTCTCATGTCTAAAGACAACCATTTAAGATTGGACTTTATACAACGCTAATGATTTCCGTGCAAGACTTCGCTTTCCGCGGGTAGCCCGTGAGCCTCCTCGGCAAGCCTGCGGGAAGAAAAGCGAAGGGGCTTTGCTAAGAGGCGGTTGGCATAAGGCGAAGCGACCACGAAGGCGCTCTTTGCCTTCTTGGTCGGTTTGACTTATGACATTTGCCTCTTAGCCCTGGAGCTGGACAAGTCTCACATAAGCTACTTTTCCCGCAGGAGTCTACGTCTTGCACTCCAATCAACCGCTGAATGAGCTTAACCCTTATTGTACAAAGAACAAATTAAAAACCCGAACTAATTTGCCCCACCTTATGCAAATTAGTTCGGGTTTTACTTAGACTAAACAACTTTTGTCCCAGCCTCTTTCATTATCTGTACGAGCATTCCCAGCTCGTACAGACAATGTTTCTGCCATTTTGTTTGGCTTTGTAGAGGGCTTCATCAGCATCTTGAAAAAGGGATTCTTCTTTCTCTTCCACAGGATTGAACGCTGAAACCCCTATGGAGACAGACAATTGGAGTTTCGCCTGATCCGGCAGAAGAAACCCTTGTTTAAATACCGCTTCCCTTACCCTGCCGGCAATTTCTTTTGCATCTTCAACCGTACATTTAGGAAGGAGAAGCGAAAATTCCTCTCCACCGTTCCGGGATAATATGTCCCCCGACCTTGTCAATCTGCCCAATAATTCGGCAAGTTGTTTTAATACTTCATCACCCGCCTGATGGCCGTAAGTGTCATTGATCTGCTTGAAATGATCGACATCGATCAGGCAGATGGCACATGTTTGATTTTCCTCGATCGCTTCTTTGACAATGCGGTTATAATGGCTGTCAAACGAACGGACATTATAAAGACCAGTAAGAGGATCCCGCTCGGCATTTTCTTTATATTGATAATAGCGTTCGCTCGTTTTCCTTATATAATCAACGAAATACAGCGTCAGATATCCCCCGATGAGCGTACTGATGATATGAAATAAGGCATAATCGAGCACCGCGCTGTAATCCTCAACGACGATATAAAGCGCCGCTGAGAAAATCAATTGACTGTATAGGAGCAGAGCCGTCCACCTTTTCCAAGGTCCGCTTTTCATGTACCTCACGATCAGGCCGGCTCCCACAGCAATGGCAAGCATCATGTAAAACGCCACATAAGAAGAGAAGTTCACGTCAATGAGGAAACGGCCTGCGATGATGACCACTGCGGAAATGATCGCAGGCAGGAACCCGCCATAAAATGCTACCAGGATGACCGGGATATGCCTGAGATCAAGAATCGTAATATTGTTGACACCGATGCTGTAGTGCATAAGGATCACCCCGAGCAAACCTGCCAGGATGCCATCGACTATTTTTATGTAGAATGGAGAGCTCATAGTCAGCCTGTTTTTCCTGAACAGTTGATGCCACACAAACGTAAATGACATTAAGACCGAAATGTTTATTACTAGATCACTAATCATATACGGATCTTTCCTCACATTTTTTTATAGGTAAATTATACCGTATTTCCGTATGAGTTTTCACGTTTTATTTAGATTTAGCTCTAATTCCGCTTTGGATTTCCGTGCAAGACTACGCTTTCCGCGGGTGATCCTTCAATATTCATCCGGCATCAAAATGGGCTGATGTCGATATAGTTCCAAATCTACTTTACCTTTTTCATTTAGGAGTACACCTTCTGATTGAAGAAGGTGTTGTTGGTGATTGTATTGTCCCTCTTTTTTGAAGCCGATTTCTCCTTTGCTGTTGATGACCCGGTGCCAGGGGAGGTCACGTTTGCTGCTCATTGAATGGAGGATTCTTACCACTTGCCTGGCTCCTCTTGGACTTCCGGCGTATGAGGCTATCTGGCCGTAGGTCATGACTTTCCCGGAAGGAATGGATTTTATGATGGCTATGGCTTTTTCTGTGAAACGTTCCAAATATTTTTTACTCCTTCACAATTGATATGTTTAGTCTTCATGATTATATGCAATAGTAATAGAGGATGAAAGAAAGAGGCAGGTAAAGTCTCTTTCCTACACTATTCTAACCTTTTATATTAAACTAAACAGTAGCAAATGAGAGGACGTGATAGTAATGACAATTAAATTGATTGCACTTGATATGGATGGGACGCTTGTCAATCATGAGGGAGAGGTTTCACCGGAAAATGAAAAAGCCATACAGCGGGCAAAAGAAAAGGGAATCCTTGTGGTATTGAGTACAGGGCGTTCTCTTCGCAATTGCAGGGATATTTCCGACCAGCTTGGCCGTTCTTCTTACTTAATAACGGTGAATGGCGGCGAAATTTACGATCATGAATACAATCTGGTGGACAGTACCCATTTAGATACCGAACTTGTAAAAGCACTGTGGGCATTAAAGGAAAAACATGATGTATACTTCTGGTCATCGACCACACAGGGCATATTCAATACCCACAACCCTTTCGATCAGGAAATAGACGCTTATAATTGGCTGAAGTTCGGCTTCGATATCCAGGACGATGAAGTGCGTAAAGTGGTGATGGATGAATTGATGAAAAATGAAGCACTCGAAATCACCAATTCCAGTCCGACGAATATTGAAATCAATCCAGCTGGCGTGAACAAAGCGGCTGCACTTGTAAAGGTATGTGAACGGCTGGACTTGTCCATGGAAGAAGTCATGGCGGTCGGTGACAGTATGAACGATATTGCCATGATCCGGGAATCAGGTTTTGGAGTTGCGATGGGAAATGCACAGGAAGCAGTGAAGGAAGCCGCCGACTGGGTCACAGGCATCAATACCGATCACGGAGTAGCCCAGGCAATCGACAAGGTGCTTGCAGCTGTCGAATCTAAATAACAAGCTCTTTTCTGCAAGCTGATAATAAAAAGCGTGACCCCTTTAAAAAGGGATCACGCTTTTTTTATAGTAGATTTATTTAACAGTGATTTCATCATTTTCAAGAGTCACTGTCACTTGTTTCACTTCTTCTTCCTCCAGAAGCAGATCGGCGATTTTGTCCTCTACCCTCTCCTGGATTACGCGGCGCAATGGACGGGCTCCAAATTCAGGATGATAGCCCAGTTCGACCAGCTTATCCTTTGCTGCTTTTTCAAAGCTGACCGTAATATTTTGATCATTCAGTTCTTGTTGAAGATCTTCAAGCATCAAATCCAGTATTTGTAGAAGCTCTTCTCTATGAAGTGACTGGAATTCAATGATACTGTCAAAACGGTTCAGGAATTCCGGCTTAAAGTAAGAACCAAGTGATTGAAGGATATTCGTTTCCTTCACGGCATCCGTGCCGCCGGTCGCAAACCCTACGACAGCTTCCTTGACATCCGTCACACCTGCATTACTTGTCATGATGATAACCGTGTCTTTAAAGCTTACGGTCCTTCCCTGGCTGTCTGTCAAACGGCCGTCTTCAAGGATCTGAAGGAACATATGCTGAACATCAGGATGTGCCTTTTCGATTTCGTCCAGCAGAATGATTGAATAAGGATTCCTTCTTACTTTTTCAGTCAATTGCCCGGATTCTTCATGACCTACATAACCCGGAGGTGAACCAATCAGTTTGGATACGGAGTGTTTCTCCATATATTCACTCATATCCAGGCGAAGCAAGCTGTCTTTGCTACCGAATAGTTCCTCGGCCAATGTTTTCGACAATTCCGTCTTCCCTACACCGGTCGGTCCAACGAATAAGAACGTGCCGATTGGGCGATGTTTCGCCTTTAAGCCTGCCCGGCTGCGGCGGATCGCTTTTGCTACCTTTTTCACTGCCTCTGCCTGACCGATCACTTTATTTGAAAGGTTCATTTCAAGCTCTTTCATTCGTTTCTTGTCATCACTTTGAAGCTTGCCGACCGGGATGCCTGTCTTCGCTTCAATGATTGACTGGATCAGCTCAGGTCCTGCTTCCGTTTTCTCCTTGGCATCGCCGTTCTCAAGCTGCTTTTCAATTTCTTGTTCCCGGTCACGCAGTTTTGCTGCTTCTTCGTAACGCTCTTCCTTGGTAGCCTGCTCTTTCATTGCATGGATTTCTTTTAATTTCTGATGAAGTGCAGATGTATCTTTCCCTTCTGACTGAAGATTCATTTTGGCACCCGCTTCGTCCATCAAGTCGATTGCTTTATCCGGAAGGAATCGTTCCTGGATGTAACGGTGAGACAATTTTACGCATGCCTCGATGGTTTCATCAGTGAAAGTGACACCGTGATACTCCTCATACTTACTGCGCAGCCCCATTAAGATCGCGATGGACTGCTCGGGAGTCGGTTCATTCACCATTACCGGCTGGAAACGGCGTTCAAGAGCCGCGTCCTTTTCGATTTGGCGATATTCCTTAAGTGTGGTCGCCCCGATTACCTGCAGTTCACCGCGTGCAAGTGCAGGTTTTAATATATTGCCTGCATCCATGGAACCTTCAGCAGATCCTGCTCCGACCAGCTGATGGATTTCGTCGATGAATAACATGACATTCTTGCGGTTTTGAAGCTCGCTGATGATGGCTTTCAGTCGTTCTTCAAACGACCCGCGGACACCGGTACCGGCAGTCAGTGAAGCTACGTCCATCACATACACTTCTTTGTTCAACAGCTTTGACGGGACATCCCCGTCAACGATCTTCAATGCCAGTCCTTCCGCTATTGCTGTTTTACCGACACCCGGTTCACCGATGAGTACAGGGTTGTTCTTATTGCGTCGGTTCAGGATTTCAATGACACGCTCAATCTCTTTATCCCTTCCGATAACAGGATCGATCAGACCCGCCCTGGCAGCATGGGTTACGTTGCGGCCAAATCGATCAAGAATACCGCCGCCATTGACCCCTGTTTCCGTCTTAAGCTCCTGGTAATTTGATCCGGATGATTGCGGCTGGTCTCCACCCATACTCATGCCTTTGAACAATTCATCAAACGGGAAACCGCCATTTATTCCTGAAGGCATTTTAGATTGTTGCTGGAAGCATTCCGTACACATCTGCATTCTTGTCTTATGGTTGTTCACTCTTTTATACACTTCCACTGTTGCCTGGTTCTGATGACATACTTGACATTTCATACAGTATTACCTCCTATTGGTTTCGTTTCTATATGGTTAACCTTTTTTCAATATATTTGGTTGAAGGCCCTGACCCCAGTCATTGTTTGACTTTGACTTTCTTTGACCTTATAGCTTTATTATAATTTGACCTTTTTTGACTTTCAAGATTTTTGTTTATGGAAATTTTTAGGTTTATCCCTGTTGGATTACTATGTAACTAACGCAAAAAAGCTGGCTCTCGACCGGCCAGCTTCCCCCCTGTTAATACCAAAGATCGCATTCATCAAAATTTTTGCAGCTCTGCGAGAATTCCCGGACATGTTCTGATTGGTCACTGTTTTGTTGACCGTTGGAACGCTTTCTGATCCGGTTTAAGACATTCTCCGCCATGCCCATCATATCCATGCCTGGCGCTGCCTTCAATAGATTTAGCGGCATCATCGAGCCGGCTCCGCTGCCTTGAAGGAGCGAACTGACACCGTTTACCATTTTACTCAAGTCCATATTTTTTCCTGAAGAACTCTTTACTAACTGGTTGAGTACATCTTCATTTTTCAATACACCAGCCAGTTGCTTCTGAATATCCCCGATTGATACTGAATTTGTCTTCAATAAGTCGGATGCCTTTTCTTTGACCTTCTCTAAATCAGAAAAATCTTCAGGTAAGATAGATTTCAATTGTGCTGCCCAATTATCTGACTGCTCTTTCAAGTCTGCATTCAAATCCTGGATTTTCAATACGGAGGTGATTTTCTCCAATGCTTCTTCTAAAGAAGGTTGTTTCCCTTCTTTATTCACTTCTTCCTGAATCAATTTATATACTTCTTCGATAATATTCTTATCCATTTTTCTCCCCCTTCCCCATTATTCATTTTCTCTTCTAAATAGTGGCAGAGGGCAGCAAGCAGAACTGCCCTCCGCTGCTATAACTTAGCCGGCAATGGCACTGATCGCCAAGAAAATTAGAATTGCGATTGCAATGATCAAAGCAGCAATTGGTGCAATACCTAGTGTGATAAAGAATGCAACTACTAAAAGCACGAGTAAAAGACTCAAGAAATCAAAACCATTTGATGATTGGGCTGAATATGACATATCTATCACCTCCTTGTCCATTTCTCTAATATCTTATGGAATAAGAGGAATTATGTTTGTTATAGATAACTATTCTCTATTAAAATAGGTTTTTGCATTATAAAATGTAAGATTATCAAGTAGAGTCCGGAAAAAAACAGGTGAATCAAGAATTAAGACAAAATAAAGAGGAACCGGATTGCTCCGGCTCCCTACAATACTTACGATTAGATTATTTCACGATCCCAATGACGGTGAGCAGATACAGCTTCCAGGAACTCGGAGGTGAATGTATCCATTGATTCTCCTGTCACGACCCCTGAACAATCAGTGACACCAATGTCTTTCAATAATGAAGTTCCTTCATGGGTGGCACCGATGGGCTTGAAGTGTGCAAATGCTTCTTTAACAAAATAAGAAGTATTCTGCCTGAACTTCTTATCGGGTTCTTTACCGCCGACGACATATAAACTATCGAACAGGACTGAATCACAGGTTAAGAAGGTATGATCCACTTCGAGTTCTTCCCCTTCACTGCCTTTCAGAATCCCCAATTTGCTGCTGATGATTTCAGGTTGAAGGCCTTCTTCCTTTAATCCTTTCAGTGCAGCTGTCACTTCTTTACCGCTGAAGCCATCGGTGATGATGACTCCAACCTTGCGGGTTTGAGGTCGTTTGACGGTATTTTCCTGACTAAGGGCCGGAGATGATTTAGTGACTGTTGAACCCGGTCCGTCCGGAATCCCGGCACCTATCGCTTCTGCAAATCCTTTTGCCATATCAATGCTTACGTGAGCGAACATATCGACTACCTGCTGCTGAACGGATTTACTCATGACTTTACCGAGTTCAAAACTGAAGGCATCAATGATATGTTCTTTCTCCGGTTCACTCATGCTGTTCCAGAACATGGTCGCCTGGGAAAAATGATCTTTGAAACTTTCACTTCTTGTACGGACTTTGCGTCCCTCTACCTTTTCCTGGTAGTGAGTATAGCCGCCTTCCTCTTCACTTGCCGGTGCCGGGGTATTATGAGCCAGGGAATTCTTATGGTAGCTCACCTGGCCTTTATTGATCGTATGGCGTGAATACCCGTCACGCTGATTATTATGGAACGGACATACCGGGCGGTTAATCGGCAGCTCATGGAAATTCGGTCCTCCAAGGCGGATCAGCTGTGTATCCGTATAGGAGAACAGGCGGCCCTGAAGTAAGGGGTCATTTGTAAAGTCGATGCCGGGCACGACAGATCCAGGATGGAAAGCGGCCTGCTCCGTCTCTGCAAATACATTATCCACATTTCTGTTCAATGTCATCTTCCCGATGATTTTTACGGGTACTTCTTCTTCCGGCCAAAGCTTCGTCGGATCCAGTACATCGAAGTCGAAATTGAATTCGTCTTCCTCCTTGATCAGCTGCACGCCGAGCTCATACTCAGGATAGTCTCCATTCTCGATCGACTCATGCAGGTCGCGGCGGTGGAAATCCGGATCCTTACCGTTGATTTTTTGCGCCTCATCCCAGACGAGAGAGTGTGTCCCGAGTACAGGCTTCCAGTGGAATTTCACGAAGTGTGCTTTCCCTTCCCCGTTCACAAACCGGAAAGTATGGACCCCGAATCCTTCCATCATGCGGAAGCTTCGCGGTATGGCACGGTCCGACATGGCCCACATGACCATATGCGCAGACTCCTGGTTATTTGCGATGAAGTCCCAGAACGTATCATGTGCTGTTGCAGCCTGGGGCATTTCATTGTGCGGTTCCGGCTTGATCGCATGTACAAGATCAGGAAACTTGATTGCATCCTGAATGAAGAAGACAGGAATATTATTCCCCACCAAATCATAGTTTCCTTCTTCCGTATAGAATTTCGTCGCGAATCCGCGGGCATCCCGGACCGTCTCCGCGGATCCCCTGTTTCCTGCGACCGTTGAAAAGCGGACGAATACCGGTGTTTTCTTGGAAGGATCCTGTAAAAATCCGGCTTTCGTATACTCCTTCATAGATTCATAGACTTCGAATTCACCGTGGGCTGCGAACCCCCTTGCATGGACGATCCGCTCCGGAATGCGTTCATGATCAAAATGAGTCATCTTTTCACGGAAATGGAAATCTTCCATCAATGTAGGACCGCGCTCACCGGCTTTAAGTGAAAATTCATCCTCTGACACTTTCACTCCATGGTTGGTTGTCAGATGCTTCCCGCTGTCATCGACACGAAACTCCTCAAGCTGTTCATTTTTACTGTTGCCGTTCACATTGCTTTTCTTCTCGTTACTCATTCCCTCATTCCTCTCTTTTACTATGTAAAATGCTATGGTCATTCTTTACCCGAAGCCTTATGGTCTAAACATTTTTTGGCATGATTGGTGTGATATGCTACTGTCTTTTTTATGATGCAAAGACCGCTGACGTACCTGCTCCCATGGAGGGGTTCATGGTATACTCTAAAGAGAAAAATATTCCAGAAATCAGGAGTGAATTTTATGAATGAAGATACCAGCTGCCCCTTCTGCAATCCGCATGAAGATCCCGACCAAAACATCATATTTGAAAATGACACATGCTACTTCCTTCAGCATAATCACCAGCAGGATGTCCTTGAAGGGTGCGGCGTCATCGTACCCAAGAAGCACCAGCAGGATGCTTTCTCCCTGACAAGGGAGGAATGGAATGATACATATGAACTTCTTCAAAAAGCTAAAACGTATCTTGATGAGACATTTGGAGCAGACGGGTACACCCTCGGATGGAATGCAGGAAAAGTTTCCAATCAATTCATTTTTCACAGTCATTTTCACATCATCCCCCGTTATAATGATGAGCCCCTTGCCGGTAAAGGGCTCAGGTACTGGCTTAAACAGCCTGAAAACAAACCTCCCAATAGATGATAAAACAAAAGCCCGTCCCCCTGCCTTAAGCAGACCAGGACAGGCCTCATCTTTTTACCCGGAAACAAAAAATGGAAAAACCCTTTACAAACGTAACATTGTTCTGCTATAGTTCAACTAAAGAAACGTAACAATGTTTTGTTACAAAAGGGATTGAGGTGATTGTCCTTTGGATGACAATCTGATATCGAAAAAAGAAGTGTTGGAACTGACCGGGATTTCTTATGGCCAGCTTTACCGCTGGAAACGAAAACAGGTCATTCCTGAAGAGTGGTTTATCAAAAAATCCAGTTTCACAGGTCAGGAAACTTACTTTCCAAGAGAAAAAATGCTGGCACGGATAAAAAAGGTGAAAGAACTAAAAGATACCCACTCCCTGGATGAGCTGTCAGATTTCTTTTCTCCCAATCCGGCGAAGATTGAACTATCACTGGATGCATTAAGGCTTCAGAAGATCCTTCAACCGGAGACAATTTCTTTCTGCACCCCGTTTGTAAACGGCAATCATGCATTAGAGTTTCCCGAAATTCTGAATATGTTCATCCTTGAAAAAGTACAGAGACAAGTGAGACATGATGACTTAAAAACTCTCTTCCTTTTTTTACAGAAAGACTTTGATGCTTTCAACAGTCCTTCTTATGAACTCATTGGGCTTAAGAAACAAGAAAACGTCATTTGGCTGCTGATTCCGCTTCAGTCCACCATTCAAACTGATCAGACCGCCGAGATAATCATGAAGCTGGATTTACTGCAAATGGTAGAAGAATTAAAAATCATTTTGACGAATGAAATCAATTGCTAAGCGGGAGGAATAAAATATGAGTACTGTAGAGGAAAAGGAATTGCATGATTTAAGAATCAGCGGATCTGGGACGTCGGGCGGAGGAAAGTACAACTCTGTGAGAATCAGCGGAAGCGGGACGATCCAAGGGGATATTGAATGCAGAGACCTTAAGATATCCGGGTCTGGAAAAATAAACGGACATATTACCTCTGAAGGGTTTAAGTGCAGCGGATCTTCGAAAATTGGAGGAAACATCCATGCAAAGGAAGTCTCCGTAAGCGGGAGCACAAAAATCGACGGTTCGGTAACGGCAGCTAAAATGTCAGTGAGCGGCTCCAGCGGGATTTCTGAGAATCTAACCTGCAAAGAATTCAGTTCGAGCGGGTCGACTAACATAGATGGGAAGGTTCACGGTGGTAAACTCCGCTCCCACGGTGCACTGAGAGTGGAAAATGAATGCGAGGTGGAGACATTCACCTCAAGAGGCGGTGTGACGATCAACGGTCTGCTCAGTGCCGATAAGGTCGATATTAAAATAAGCCATGAATCATTCATCAAGGAAATCGGCGGCGAAATCATTGAGGTGAAAAACGAACATTCCGCTAAACTGATCAAGCAGGTAGTGAATTTTTTCATGCACCGGGAAGATTACCTGCAATCGGATTTAATAGAAGGAGACGAAATTCACCTTGAACACACCAGGGCGAAGCTGGTAAGAGGAAAGAATATAATCATAGGGGAAAACTGTGAAATCGACACACTCGAATACTCCGGGACAATGACTATAAAAGACGGCAGCAAAGTCGGAAAGACGATCAAAATCTAATATACAGCGTAAGTATACTCTATTAGCGGTAAGCCTTGGATAAAAATCTTTATTCTAAGGAAAACCCGACTGATTATGAATTCAAGGATTCCTATCAGTCGGGTTTTTAGAGTATTTCAGCGGTTTATTGGAGTGCAAGACGAAGACTCCTGCGGGAAGAGTAGCTTATAAGAAAAGCGGAAGGGCTTTGAAGAGAGGCGTGTGGCATAAGGCGAATCGGCCACGAAGGCGTTTTTGCCTTCTTGGTCGGTTTGACTTATGCGGAAAGCGAAGTCTTGCACGGATATCAATAGCGGCATTAAAAGCCTACACTATAAACTTTCTTAATTCAAAATGCTTTCCGTAACGCCTGCCTTATCAAGAGAAGGCTTCACTAACGCGTCTTCCTGATTCACCTTCAACAGTGTACTCAAACTTTCGTCCACACAGGTAGAAATCGAAGAAAGATACTGCTGCAGCCGAACAAGATAATCATTCATTTCCCGTTTATCTTTAAGGACATGTGTTATGATTTCCAGCGGGTCCCCGCTGTTCAATAAATAGACCAGCTTCTTTTCCTTTAGGAATTCCAGATTGACCTCTTCCTGTCCCGGCAGATAATCATGTATAAATATCGGAATCCGTTTATTCAATACTTCCGTAATCGTCACACCGCCGGGCTTTGTAATGATGGCATCGACTGAATCATAAATGGCATTCAGCTTTTCACGATCCTCGATATACATGAACGGGGTGATATTCGGTATCCCCGATAGTTGATCGAATAATTCCTTATTGTGCCCGCAAAGGACAGTGTAGGTAAATTGTTCCGGCCCTGAAGGATTCGTCATGAATTCATTCAGGACACATAAGCCGTTATTCCCGCCTGCAACCAGGAGGTGTTTTCTTCCCGTTACTGCGTTTTTTGACTTCCCTGAATTTCCATCTTTATAGATATTGGAAACAGGCACACCTGTGTAAAAGACGCGGTCTGGCGAAATTGAATACTGCCGGATTAATTCGTCTTTTGCTTCACTGCTCGGCACCATATGATAATCAATGTTTTCTTTATCCCATACGCCATTAATGAAGAAATCAGTATATACATTTACCGTTTCAGCTGCGAAGGACGGGGATTTTTTCTTCAGATTCCCAAGAATCCTGGACGGAAATGAATGCGTACAGATGATATGGGACGGGCTTTCTTCTTTCAGTAATTTTTTCAGCTTCATTTCGAAATAGATCGAGAACACCGAAAAGCTCTTTAACATACCCGTATATTCTTCGCTCATCATCAACTGTCCATAAAACCTTTTATAACTTTCCGGGAAAGCCTTGATCCACTTCAGATAAAATCCTGAGACCGCATGTTCAAGCAACTGATTTGAGAAAGACAGGAAATCAACTATCTTCACTTCCGCGTCCGGATGTTTGTCTTTAATCTTCTGCTGCATGACTTCTGCGACTTTGACATGTCCAGTAGGTACACTGAACATGGATAATAGGATGATTTTCATATCTTTCCCCTCTCTTTCCTTTTCTTCCTTACATACCGGATTAACGTTGTCACTAAAAAAATGATAAGGAGCGCCACCCCTAAATAAGGCACGTAATTAGGATTAATCGGGAACGTACTTCCCAGCCCCCACCCCAAAAAGATGTATGACATGCTCCAAAGAAGCGATCCCGCCCCGGTGAAAATCGAATATTTCAATATGTTCAACGAAAATATCCCGGACAAATAAGGAACAGCCTGGCGCAGACCGGGCATAAAAAAACCGATGATCAGCGTCTTCTGTGAATTCTTAGTGAACTGCTCCTCAAATCTGCCTGCCCTCTCTTCGGTCAGGCCAACCCATTTCCCATACTTATTGATAATGGGATACCCGAATAATTTCCCTGCATAGTATCCAGCCAGCATTCCGGCAAACGTTCCCAGAAATGCAAAAAGGATGCCCCATGTCATGGACAGCCGGCCGTGGGAAGCCAAAACCCCGACCAAGAACAGAAGCGATTCTTCCGGGGAAGGTATTCCCACTATGCCAAAGAATAAAAACAGAAAAATAATGAAATAACTGTATTCTTGTATATAATGAATGATTTGTTCACTGCCCATGCCAATACCCCTTCAACTACAATGCATCATCAAGAGAAATGAACCGGATGTTCCTCTTCAGTGCATTTTCAATGAATGCATCCACGCATTCCAACATATATTTGGGCGCATCCTCATCGGCACCAAGTGTTGTTCCATTGTCATGAAGTACATATACCGCCCCATCAGAATCCGCATGCTTCAAACGGCGGCTCAGGTGAGCCCTGCACTCCTTCACTTTCCAATCCTTGAAAATATGTGACCAAATGATAATGCGGTATCGTTTGGCAAAAAGCAAAGAAAATAAATTAAGATGCCCCCAGGGCGGACGATATAAATATGTCTCTTCCCCGGTTATCCCCCTTATTACTTCATTTGATCTTTCCAATTGTTTCTTTAACCCCCATGGAGTCAAGAACCATCCTGAGATATGCCTGTAATGGTGCAGACCCAGGGAATGTCCCTCAACCGCCATCCTCTTGATCAGGTCCGGATTCTGCTCTGCATGCTCACCTACCACAAAGAAGGTGGCTTTGATCCCATGTTTCTTTAGCATGTCCAAGAGCGCACTCGTGTGCGACGGGTGCGGCCCATCATCAAATGTCAGTGCAATCGTCCTGTCACGAGGGACCCTTCTGATGATTTTAAGATTCAGCAACCTTATGACAATCGTACTTATTATGGAATAGGTGAAAAAAATAACTGTGATAAAAACCAATATGAATAAGCCGGTCAATGTATATTTACACTCCCAGTGTCAAATTTAATTACGGAACCGGGCATCCTTCATAAGCCCTTAGCCATCATATAATGCTTTTGTGATATTATCAATGTTCCTTACCCTTTTTCATAGGGAGCCAACCCTGTATTCCTCACGAAAGTTTTGCCAGCTCCAGCGTATTTATCCACTGTTCCATTCAATGGCCAATCCATCTTATGCCGCGATTGTAAAAACCACTTACTAATTCTGAATCTTCTGTTATATTAATAGGTATATAGTACAAACTTATCAACCATGATGGAGGACTTTATGACTCGTCTTACCGATCACTTGATCGTCATCTCATTCGACTGTTTATCGGCATTGGATTATCCAAAACTTAAGGATCTTCCTCACTTCAACGAACTGTTATCAACGGGATCACTGTGTAAAAATGTCGAATCGATTTATCCGACCGTGACCTATCCGTGTCATGCTACGATTGTTACCGGCAATTTCCCTAACAGGCACGGCATTATTAACAATACCTTCATTCAGCCGGGCAGGGTGTCTCCGGACTGGTATTGGCACCGCCGTCATATAAAGGGGACAACCCTTTATGATGAAGCAAGGAAAAAAGGCTTGAAGACTGCTGCCCTCTTGTGGCCTGTCACTGCAAAAGCCGATATCGATTACAATATGCCGGAGATTTTCGCCAACCGGCCATGGCACAACCAGATTCTGGTTTCCTTATTCAACGGCGCCCCTCTATATCAGCTGGAGATGAACCGCCGTTTTGGTCATATCAGAAAAGGGCTCAATCAACCTGAACTTGATGATTTTGTCCTTGAATCGACTGTTGCGACCATTAAAGACAAGAAGCCGAATCTGCTTCTTGTTCATTTTACAGACCTTGATACGCAGAGGCATTACCATGGATTTTCATCTCAGGAAGCAGATGCCGCCATCCGCCGCCATGATCATCGTCTTGGAAAAATAATCAGTGCACTCAAAGAATCCGGAATTTATCACAACTCTACTGTCATTGCGCTTGGTGATCACAGTGCACTTGATGAAACAAAGGCCATTCAACTAAATAGTCTGTTCAAGGATGAAGGGTTCATCACCCAGGACTCCAATGGAAAGGTAATCGACTGGAAAGCTTATTGTAAAGGCTGCGACGGTTCTGCCTATGTTTATGTAAAAGATCCATCCATTAAAGACGAGGTGAAACATCTGCTATATGAACTGCACGGGTCCTCTTCTAATGGGATTCAGCAAATTTACACAGGTGAAGAGGCCGGCGAAATGGGTGCAGATCCGTCATGTGCATACATGCTGGAAGCTGAGCTCGGCTATTACTTCAAAGATGTTCTGGAAGGAGATTTGATCCATACCATCACAACTGAGGATGTAAGAGAAAAACGGTACACCTGGGGATCGCACGGCTACTCTCCAAAAAAAGAAAACTATAAGACGATTTTTATGGCATGGGGAAAAGGGATTATTCCTCATAAAGAACTGCCCGGTATGCATCTGGTTGACGAGGGCCCCACATTTGCAAGGCTTCTGGGCCTCGACCTTGGAAGTACGGACGGGAAAGTACTTCAAGAACTTATCAATGAATAAAGATTAATAAAGCAAATATATTCCCGGGAGGAATGGATTATGAAGCGATTTTCCAAGGAAGAAAACAGCTGGATTTTTTATGACTGGGCTAATTCTGCCTATTCGATCATTATTTCCACGGCGGTTTTTCCGCTATTTTATAAGGCCGCTGCCACAAATGCAGGCGTCAGCCCTTCAGATTCTACTGCCTATTTGGGTTATACCGTCGCCATTGCGACCTTCATTCTCGCCATGCTGAGTCCGATTCTCGGCACGATTGCCGATTACCAGGGTTATAAAAAGAAGTTCTTTACATTCTTTTTTGCCCTCGGGGTCATTTTCACTGCGGCTCTTGCCTTTATCCCCAGTGATCAATGGCTTCTGCTTCTCATCTTCTACACCGTGGCAGCGATAGGGTCGGCAGGATCAAACGTTTTCTACGACGCTTTCCTGACAGATGTAACGACTGAAGAACGTATGAACAAAGTTTCCTCGCGGGGATTCGGTTTAGGCTATATCGGGAGTACCATTCCATTCATCATCAGCATTGCAATCATTGTACTTTCGCAAAATGGCATCATCCCGCTTTCAACCACCTTTGCAAGTAAGATCGCATTCGTTATTACCGCTGTCTGGTGGGGACTGTTTTCAATCCCCCTTATAAAAAATGTCCATCAGCGCTATTTCATCAAGCGTGAACAAAAGCCTGTCGTGAACAGCTTCAGACGGTTAGGGAAGACATTGAAAGAAATCAGGCAGTACCGGGCCCTGTTCCTGTTTCTTCTCGCCTACTTCTTTTATATCGATGGAGTCGGAACAATCATTACAATGTCGACCGCTTATGGAACAGACCTTGGCATTACTGCGACGAATCTTCTGATCATTCTGTTTGTGACGCAGGTGGTAGCAGGTCCCTTCGCCATTTTATATGGGCGGCTTGCGGAACGTTTCACAGGCAAAAAGATGCTTTATGTAGGGATATGCGTTTATATCATTGTATGTATTTATGCATATTTCCTTGAGACAACCTTGGATTTCTGGATTCTCGCGATGCTTGTCGCCTCTTCACAGGGCGGGATCCAGGCTCTCAGCCGCGCATATTTTGCCAAGTTGATTCCAAAGAAAAACTCCAATGAGTTTTTTGGTTTCTATAATATTTTCGGTAAGTTCGCTTCCATCCTTGGCCCCCTCCTTGTCGGCATAACCGCACAGGTCACAGGTGATTCAAGCAGCGGTGTATTCAGCCTTGTCATTCTGTTCATCATCGGATTGACCGTCCTTGCTTTTGTTCCGGAACCAAAGGCCGGAGAGCTCGACAAAAAGGCGATCATATAAGAAAAAGCACCGACAGCCTAAAGAAGTACAAGGACAAAACCATGAGACCATTGTTTAAAGACGAATATTTTTGATTAGACTCTTAAACACCGCTATTGATTTCCGTGCAAGACTTCGCTTTCCGTAATCAAAAAAGGAGTGACAGAATCAATGTGATTTGTCTCTCCTTTTTATGTATTATGTTTCGTTTCATACTCTTTTACAAAGCCCGATACCTGCATCCCCGTTTGTAGGCCGATTTAAAAAGTATGTGCCAGATCTTTTGCGTGTGCAATGCCGTCTGCTTTGATTTCATCTGCTTTGTCAGGCATGGCAGCATGCCCTTCAATGAATAATCCCCGAAACGACGGTACACCAAAAAATTGCATGATGATATCCAGGTAGCGGTGACCCATTTCCAACGAGGCAGCGGGACCTTCGGAATAGATACCTCCCCGGGCCTGGATGTGAAGTGCTTTTTTATCGGTCAACAGCCCGACCGGACCTTCGGCAGTATATTTGAAACTTTTCCCTGCAACCGCCACCGAATCGATATATGCCTTCATGAGCGGCGGAAAGGAGAAATTCCACAAAGGAGTGACAAACACATATTTATCAGCTTTTACAAATTGATCGGAAAGCTCATTCAATCGCTGTACTTTCTGTTTTTCATCCGGGGATAATTCTTCAAACCCTTTTCCCGACTGCAATTTCCCCCAGCCGCTGAATACGTCGGCGTCAATATGCGGGATATTCTCCTTATATAAGTCGATATGTACCACTTCATGATTGGGATTCACTTCTTTATATGTGTCGATGAAAGCTTTTGCAGCAGCCATGCTGTAGGACATGGTATCATCATGTGGATGAGCGGTGATATACAATACTTTTGTCATATTAACCTTCCTTATCATCATTTATTTTCGTCTTACTATTTTGTGGATAAATTGATTTTCTATTCTGTATAAAAAAGATGCTGCCACTTAAGACAGCATCTTTTCTTACTCTTCTTCAGCAGCCGCTCCAAACGGATTGACTCCGATGTTTTTCCTCATTTCATCCGTCAATTCGAATGGTTCGATTTCTGTTGGTGCCGCACTCGCCATATGACTGCTGCCGTCGTAATGATCTGGTTTGTTTTCCATCATTCAACACCTCCGTAAATAGTAAGCATAGTGTGTCCCTGCCGGTTGATTTTATCCCGCCATGACATAAGCATCTGATTACCCAGGTACGTTCAATTTTTCAGTGACTTTATCACTATAATAGTGAATATAGTAATAATTCATTATTCCTATAAAAAAACCCTTTATTTTTTGGAATATTCAAATATTGGGGGTTGATTTGTACGGGAGGGATTCAATCAAATAAACCCGATATTTCACTTATTAAAGTTAAAACCTGTTAAAGTTGAGGAGCCGGAGACTTGTCGGAAATAGCCGCCAGTAATGCAGCTGAAATAAATTCGGAGACAGCAAAAAATCCGGACACCCATGTGAATTCTATATAAAAGAATTCGAAAAAAGAGTGTTCGGATTTTCCGAGGGCTTTTAATCATCCTCCTGCCGCAGGAGCAGCAGCTTTACGTTGACCCAGCTCTTGATCCAGAGTAAGCAGGGCAGCAGAATTATTACCTGCAAGGGTCAATCGGTCGACGATCGTTTTAGCCTGGGCTTCTTCATCGATTTGTTCCCTTAAGAAATCTTGAATGATCAAAGCCGTCTGCGGGTCGTTTTGAAGGGCATAATTGTAGGCCTGCCTGTATGAATCAGTAACAAATTGCTCATGGCTCAATACCTTCTTGAATGTATCAAGAGGCGTGCCATATTCTTTCGGCTGTGCGGGCAATTCCTGGATCTCCACAGTTCCCCCTTTATCCGTGAGATAATCAATCAACTTAAGCATATGGGTACGCTCTTCTTCCGATTGGAGCCTGAGCCAACTGGCCATCCCCGTATAGTTCTGGTTCGCCATATAGGCGGACATGGCCAAATATAAAGTAGTGGAGACATGCTCAATTTGAATCAAGTTATTGATTAACTTTTGGAGCTGTTCATTCATCTTGGTTACCCCTTCCTGCTTCATACTCCACTCTATACTATTGAACAGGACGCAATAATATGCCATAAAGATAAATGTCTGGTTTAATAATGATGTTCGCGGTTAGTATAAAATCTTCTCCGCTTACGTTTAATGATGAGTTCTTCAAGCGTCCCAGCCCCGCAGATGACACCGAGGATAATGAACACCAGGCCCAGCAAATGGAAGGAAGTGATTTTCTCTCCCAAAAACAGTGCTGCCCCCACCAAGGAGAAAAAGGTGTTGAGATTAAGGAAGATGGACGTCTCGGCGGCACCGAGCTTTCCGATTGAATGATTGTAGATCATATGTCCGACTGCCGTTGCGAGTATCGCGGAAGCCAGGAACAGCACCCAGATTCCAATGGAGGCTTCATCAAGCTGTGAGAGCCCCGCCGGTTCTGTAATCAGCCCAATAATAAATAGTAAGACTGAACCGAATACGAGCATATACCCCGTCAACAGACGCGGATCCAATGTCCTGGCAGCCCGGCTGATGATAATGAAGCTTAGAGCCTGGGAAAAGATCGAAATGAATACCATGGCATCCCCGCTGTTGAGATTGCCGAGCCCTTCTCCTCCAGACAGGACGATGATCGATACCCCGATTCCGCCTAGAAGGAATCCAATCACTTTTATGACGGTCGGCCGGTTCCTTAGAATAATGGAAGCCAGGAGAGCCGTCAGCAGCGGACCTGTCCCGAGTATCAGTCCGCCATTGGTGGAAGTGGTATGTGTCAGACCGACTGATAGAAAATAATGGTGGCTGACCACATTAAGCAGTCCCCCGCCGATGATGAAGACGCTCTCCCGCCTGGTCGGTTTCCTTATTTTTTTCATGATCCCCAAGATGATGAATACCGTGATTCCTGCAGTGAAAATCCGCAGGGATGTAATGGTTACCGGGGAAAATTCCGTTACAAGGGTCTTCAATGCCGGGACATTGAATCCCCAAATCATCATAATGAACACCAACACCAAGTAAGTCTGCCACTTTTTCACTCTACTCAAGACCTTTTCAGTAAGAATTTGCAGTTTCTGTCTTCGCTGCATTTCATTCCATCATATCATCCCTTATTCTTCTTTACTACGGTGAACCGCGAAACTTTTTGAAGATAATTACAAATGGATCTTCTTATACACTTCCTGCTTGCAGCAAATTTAATGGAGGCTGGGTTTATTTCAGCTGCTGCTAATATCTCTAGTCTTTATGTGCTATAGTTAAGAGCGAAAGGAGCGATTATGATGAATAAACAAGAATTACCGCCTAAAACATGCAGCATCGAGCGTCTCGTTACGAAAGAGGAGGATGTGGAGTTGGTGCTTCAAGGAAAAAAAACAGCTACACGCCGCAACGGACGCTATGCAGATGAAGGCGAGATCATGGATCTTAAAGGAAAACAATACATAGTGGATAAAGTTTACTCCCAATCACTTGGTGAATTGACTGACGAACATGCCCGCCAGGAAGGCTTTCAAACCGTAGAAGAATACAAAGAAACCATTCTCTCTTACCACCCGGGTATGCCATGGCATCCAAAAATGCGGGTATGGGTGCATGAATTCAGTCCAGTGAACGAATAGGCTGGAGAGCATGGACTTGGTGTATCGTATCATCATCTATATACACGTGCTGAGCGTGGTGGCATCGATAGGGCCTTTTTTCATTTTGCTCCCGATGATCAAGAAACTCAGGGCCGCGGAAGGAGCAGAACTGAATCCGTATTTGGACACCTTCCGTTTCACAGTGCGGCTTTCCAAACATGCAGGGCATGTGCTCGTCGGTTCGGGCGTCCTGCTGGTGTTGATGGGGCCGTGGACATGGGGCACCCCATGGATCTTGATGACCCTCTTTATCATGTTTTGTTCTCTGTTTTTCCTGGCCAGGGCTTTTTCCCCGACGCTCAAGAGATTCAATGACAGGGGTGAGGAGCGGGGACCCTTGATTTCAAAACTTAAGAGGACCATTTGGACCTACCTCATCCTCCTCCTTGCGATGCTGTGGTTCATGGTCGTTAAACCGGCATTGTGGTGATAGGCTCTTTAAGACGTTCAAAAAGGCGATGGCGCCTGGGAACCATTCCAGGCGCCATCGCCTTTAACATTTTTTTATTCATCAATAACTCCTGACTTTAACCGTCTTTATCTTGAAAATAAAATAATAATATTTATAGACTATGACCAGGCTCAGGATGACTTTGACAATCATTTTATCCGTCATGAAAAACGCCAGCAAAATCATCACATCGGAAAAAACCATGAGTATGGCCTTTTGACGCAGAGTCATCGAACGATTCTGCACAAATCCTTCTAAATGCTTTTTATACACACCCGTCCTCTTGAACCAGACTTCAAAACGCCTCGACCCTTTCACAAAAAAATAAGAAGCCAGTAATAAAAATGGAGTGGTAGGGATGAGAGGCAGCACGATCCCAATAATGCCAAGTCCCATGAAAACAAATCCCAGTGCGATAAATATGACTTTCTGAATGTTCCTCATGAAGCCCTCTCCCCTTTCCGAACACGTTTCTCCTTATATTGTATGCATGCCAATGCACCATCACAAGTGACAATTATTCAACATATTAAATGGCCCGCCGCCACTCTGAAAGAACAGCGGCGGACGGACCAGGATTATTCCCTTTCTTTGGAATTCAGCATTTTCATGAAATAGGCGGATGGCAGCAGGAGTCCGATGGCTGCTTCGATAAGGGCGAAGAACCGCAGATGCCCAACCGGCAGATAGTCACCATATCCCACTGATAGAATCGTTACCCCGCTGAAGTATAAATAGTTTGTGAAACGATGCGGTACGGCCTGGCCATCCGGCAGGCTGTACTTTAATACAGTGCCGTTTGCCCCCAGACCATAATATAGAACTGCAAAAGCAATCGTAATTCCGGCGAGCACAAAAAACAATTTATAGAACATTTTCTTGCTGAAGTAGCTATATTTGAATTCTTTATTTTTAAAGAAGTAGAGTAAGTTGACGAATATAAACAGAATGGCACCTAATATCAGTAAATTAGCCAAAGTGAAATGTCCTCCTTGATTGAATAGTACTCTTTGTATAACCTATTCCCTTCTTACTAAAACACTTTATTTCATCCCCGGATAAACACCTGTTCCTTCTATCTTTCTACTTTTATGTTAGAATGAATAAGTTATGTTTTTGATAGATTCCAACTTAAGAGGAGGAACCAAGATGGATTTTCTATTTCCACTGGGACTTGCCATATCTTCAGGTGCCATCATTGCGCTGTTAAAGATCATAGCCATTGATATCATCCTGTCGGGGGATAATGCTGTGGTCATCGCCATGGCTACTAGAAGCCTGCCAAAGGAACTTCAGAATAAAGCCATTTTCTGGGGCACTGCAGGTGCAGTCGTACTGCGCATTCTGTTCGCAGCGATTATTGTATACTTATTAAAAATTCCATATGTCCATTTGATCGGGGGCATTTTGCTTCTATGGATTGCTTATAAGGTATTGGTAGAGGAAGAAGGGGACGCCGATATCAAGGCGCATACAGGACTCGGTCAAGCAATCGGGACCATCATCCTGGCCGATGCGGTCATGAGTCTTGATAATGTGGTGGCCGTTGCAGGAGCTGCACATGGTCATATCGGCATGATCGCCCTCGGGGTTTTCATTTCAATCCCGATCATGATCTTCGGTTCCAAATTGATTGTAAAAGTCCTTGAAAAATATCGCTGGATCGCCTATATCGGATCAGGGATCCTCGCGTATACTGCAGGTGAGATGATTGTGGGGGACCATCAATTCATGGACCTTTTGAACATTCATGAAGGTCCTTTCACCTCCCTCATTACCATCGGCCTGACTGCTGCAGTGTTGATGCTTGGATTTATCGTGAACAAGAGAGCATCAGAAGATAAACAAGAGCACAGAGTACATCAAGTTCATTAATCAAGGCCGTTTTCTATAAGGATTCGGCCTTTCGTAAATTTGCTTACAGCCTGTCTGTAGTTCGAACAGAGCCTTAATGAAGAAAGAAAAGATGCCGTCGATTATGACGGCATCTTTCATTTTGGCGGCAAACTCATTTCACCATCTGCCGGACCAGTTCTTTATTCCTTTTTCTGAATACCTCATTATGAGAAGAAACCATCGCCTTTTCCTCCGCTTCGGGCTGGATGAATTTTTTTGCCTTATTTACGGCATTTGCGGCATCCTGAAAAGCACCCGCGATCAAATTGACTTTCCCTTCATGCATCAGGATATCCCCTGCCGCATACAATCCGCCTACCGAAGACTCGCTGACAGAATTGCCTTCAATATAAAAATCATTGGCCATCTTAATATCAAGGCTGCTGTTCTTCAACAGCGACGAATCAATTTCATATCCATGATTGATGATCACTTCGTCAATTTCAAGGTGCGAAACCCCGCCTGTCCGGTGATTCGTCAGCTGAACCTTTTCGATGCGTTCATGATCATCGCCGGCCATCAGCTTAGTGATAGACGTGTAGAAGATACAGGTAGCACTGCTGTTCATCAATTGGGCACACTGAGCTTCATGACCGTTCAGAGCTTCTTTGCGATAGGTGACATACACCTTTTTCGCAATCGGCTCCAATTCATTTGCCCAATCGACTGCAGAGTTGCCCCCGCCGGAAATGACCACCGTCTTGTCTTTGAAGCTCTTCAGCGACTTCACCGTATAATGGAGATTGGAAATCTCGAACCGCTCCGCTCCCTCGATATCAAGCTTTTGAGGATTGATGATGCCGCTTCCCACTGCGACAATCACAGTCCTGGAGAAATGTTTCCGGCCCGATGCCTCCTCCAGGATGAACAGGCCATCCTCACTCTGCATGATGCTCTCAACTTTCTCATTCAGGACGACTTCGGGGTCGAAGGTCAATCCCTGCTGCACGAGCTGCTTGATCAATTCAGCTCCGGGTGTTGGAGCCAGTCCCCCTATATCCCAAATCATCTTTTCCGGATAAACGTGGACCTTCCCGCCCAGCATCGGCTGATACTCGATGATTTTCGTCTTCATTTCCCTAAGCCCGCTGTAAAATGCAGAGTAAAGTCCAGCCGGACCTCCTCCGATAATCGTCACATCATATATATCCAGCTCTTTCATTTCCGTCCACTCCCCGTAATCAACCACTATTGATTATCATTCTCAATTACATACTACCTCTTTATCTTCCAAGATACAACAATCATTCTATTGACATAAGGAGAAAAGAATTATAGTATGAGATTGTCCGAGAATGAGAATCGTTATCATTTAATCCACTATAAACGGAGGGTTCAACATGGTTCGCCTGTATACAAATGAACTCAACATTGGCTATGGTGACCAACTGATTGTCAAGGATCTCAGCGTGCAATTCCCTGATAAAAAAATCACCACGATCATCGGATCAAATGGCTGTGGGAAATCGACCCTATTGAAAGCGATTACCCGTATCATCGCCCATCAGTCCGGCAATGTCCTGCTGGATGGAGAAGATATTTCAAAACGAAATACGAAGGAACTGGCCAAAAAAATGGCGATCCTTCCCCAGACTCCAGAAAGCGCCAGCGGATTGACTGTCGGGGAATTGGTTTCCTATGGACGCTTCCCCCATCAAAAAGGAATGGGACGCCTCTCCAAGAAAGACTACGAGGTCATCAATTGGGCTCTTGAGGTAACGGGTATCACTGATTTCAAATACAGACAAGTCGACGCTCTATCCGGCGGCCAGCGGCAGCGGGTGTGGATTGCGATGGCCCTGGCCCAGGAAACGGACATCATCTTCCTTGACGAACCGACTACATATCTGGACATGGCCCACCAGCTCGAAGTACTGGAGCTTCTGCAGAAATTGAATGCCGAACAGGAGCGTACCATCGTCATGGTGCTTCATGATTTGAATCAGGCCGCCCGCTTTGCCGACTATATCGTCGCTCTGAAAGAAGGGAAAATCGTGAAGGCCGGGGATTGTGAAGAAGTCATCACCCATGAAGTGTTGAAAAAAGTGTTCAATATTGACGCTGCAATCGGCAGAGACCCTCGAACAAATAAGCCAATGTGTATCACATACAATTTACTCAAAGGAGAAGATCAACATGAAAAAATGGATGATTCCGCTTACGCTTCTGTTGGTGCTATTGGTTAGTGCCTGCGGCAATGGCTCATCATCAGAAAATGAAGAAGGGAAAGAGAAAAAAGACAATAAAAAAGAAACAATTACATACGAATCAGAAAACGGCCCTGTTGAAGTCCCTGCAGATCCGCAGCGTGTCGTCGTCCTTTCCTCTTTTGCAGGAAATGTAATGGCTCTTGATGTGAACCTTGTCGGTGTCGACTCCTGGTCGAAGATGAACCCTCGCTGGGATGATGATTTAAAGGAAGTTGAAGAAGTCACGGATGAAAGCCTGGAGAAAATCATTGAGCTTAATCCGGATCTGATCATCGGCCTGTCCAATATCAAGAACGCTGATAAACTAAACAAAATCGCCCCTACTGTCACCTTTACATATGGAAAAGCAGACTACCTTACCCAGCACATTGAAATTGGTAAACTATTAAACAAGGAAAAAGAAGCCCAGGCCTGGGTGGATGACTTCAAGAAGCGTGCCCAAACAGCAGGCGATGACATCAAAGCGAAAATCGGTGAAGATACGACCGTTTCGGTCATTGAAAGCTTCAACAAACAGCTCTACGTTTACGGAAACAATTGGGGACGCGGTACAGAAATCCTGTATCAGGAAATGGGTCTGAAGATGCCCGAAAAAGTAAAAGAGGAAGCGTTGAAGCCTGGATACTTCGCCCTTTCCACAGAAGTCCTTCCTGAATTTGCAGGAGATTACGTGATTCTGAGTAAAGACCCGAAAGCGGAAAATTCCTTCATGGAAACAGAGACGTATAAAAACATCCCTGCTGTGAAGAACAACCAGGTATTTGAAGTGAATATGATGGAATTCTATTTCAACGATCCACTTACCCTGGATTATCAGCTTGACTTCTTCAAGGAAAAATTCTTGAGCAATTAATCTTTTCAAAGAGGAATTCTTATCACAAGGATTCCTCTTCCTTTATACTCCAAAAAGAGATGATGATGAATAATGACCACTACTAATCAGCGATATATTCCATTT
The DNA here is from genome assembly GCA_051294195.1 of Bacillus sp. BKU_1. GTDB lineage: Bacteria > Bacillota > Bacilli > Bacillales > Bacillaceae_B > Rossellomorea. Next base: position 3,272,905 of record CP193985.1, read on the forward strand.
ATCATAAAATTAATAGCTTCCATGGTGACCTTTGCCGCCTGCTTTCTCGTTTCGGTGGTGTTCGGTGCAGCAGATACAACGATAAAAGATGTGTGGTCCGCCCTCTTTTCTTCCGGCGGAAATGAAAAAACAGCCATCCTTCAGGAAATCAGGTTTCCCCGTGCAGTGGCTGCCATCTTTGTCGGTGCTGCCCTTTCGGTTTCAGGTGCAATCATGCAGGGAATGACCCGAAATCCGCTTGCAGACCCGGGTCTCTTGGGACTGACAGCCGGAGCGAATGCGGCGCTGGCCGTCACCCTTGCCTTCATCCCTTCTGTTCATTCCTTCGGGATCATGATTGCCTGTTTTATCGGCGCAGGAGCCGGGGCCCTCATGGTGTTCGGGATCAGTTCCTTGAAAAGAGGCGGCTTCTCCCCTCTTCGGATTGTCTTGGCTGGAGCAGCCGTGTCTGCCTTCTTATTCGCAATAGCTGAAGGTACCGGCCTGTTCTTTAAGCTTTCAAAAGATGTATCGATGTGGACAGCGGGAGGTTTGATTGGAACCACATGGGGACAGCTTCAGATGATTGGCCCGTTCATAGCAGCAGGGATCGTCATTTCACTTATTCTTTCGAGACAGCTTACCATTCTCAGTCTGAATGAAGAAGTTGCCGTGGGATTGGGGCAGCGGACCGCTTTTATTAAAACGATTCTTTTTATCGTCATTATTTTATTGGCAGGGGCTGCCGTTGCACTTGTAGGAAATATGGTGTTCATCGGATTGATGATCCCTCACATCGTACGCGTGATCACCGGTACGGACTACCGGTTCATCATCCCTGTCTCGACCCTGCTCGGAGCATCATTCCTGATGCTGTCAGATACGTTGGGGCGTACCATTAACGCCCCTTATGAAACCCCTGTGGCGGCGATCGTTGCGATAATGGGACTACCTTTCTTCCTATTCATCGTCCATAAAGGAGGGAAAGGTTTCTGATGATACATCCAGATTTAATCAAAAAACAAAGACTGCTCCTTATGATGCTTTCTGTTCTGATCCTTCTAACGGCCTTTATCAGTATCGGATTCGGTTACTCATCGGTATCCTATGACCGTCTGCTGCCCACCCTGTTTGGAAATGGAAGCTTCAAAGAGGAATTCATCCTGTTTTCAATCAGGCTGCCAAGGATCATCATTACCGTACTGGCGGGGATGGCCCTGGCCTTATCCGGTTCGATCCTGCAGGGAATCACCCGTAACGACCTGGCAGACCCTGGCATCATCGGCATCAATTCAGGGGCGGGAGTATCAATTGCCGTATTCTTTCTGTTTTTCCCGATCGATGCCGCCTCCTTTGCATATCTGTTGCCAATCGTTGCTTTCACGGGAGCCCTGCTCACTGCATGCTTGATCTATTTGTTTTCCTACAGTAAACGAAATGGCATCCAGCCTGTGCGCCTTGTGCTGGTCGGAGTCGGTTTCTCGATGGCTTTCTCGGGACTGATGATCATCCTGATTTCAGCCGCTGAGCGTCAGAAAGTGGACTTCATTGCCAAGTGGCTTGCAGGAAGCATCTGGGGTACCGACTGGCCGTTCATTTGGGCAATCGTCCCTTGGCTTGTCGTCCTGATTCCGCTGACACTTTATAAATCCCAGATGTTGAATCTGCTTGGATTGAGTGAACCTGTCTCAATCGGGGTCGGGATCTCCATTAACCGGGAACGGTTCCTTATGATTATTGTCGCCGTGGCGTTGGCTGCTTCTGCAGTATCGGTTACAGGAGGGATTGCTTTTATCGGCTTGATGGCTCCTCATATGGCAAAAGCTCTGGTCGGCCCCCGTTCCCAAATGTTCATCCCTGTTGCCATTTTGCTGGGGGGCTGGCTCTTGATGCTTGCCGATACGATCGGCAGGAACATCCTGGAGCCGGACGGTATTCCGGCCGGCATCATGATTGCATTGATAGGGGCGCCTTATTTTATGTATTTATTATTGAAGAAATAGAATGATTGAGTGCAAGACTTTTTCGCTGGCCGCCGTGCCAGCGTTTTTTTATTACATGCAGTTATCTCCCACACCTTGTTCAACGAATGTGGACATGAAAACATAGCTGCACAAATATAGTAGTAACAACTACTGAAAGGAGTTGTTATGATGTTATCTTCAATTGCAGACCGAGTATCAAGGGTTGTACAGCGTTACCTGCCAGATGCCTTTGTCATTGCAGTCCTCCTTACTTTATTTGTTTTCATCGCCGGGTTTGTGATGAATCCCCAGGAACCGATTACACTTTTCAAATCATTCGGGGACGGTTTTTGGGTATATCTTGCTTTCACTATGCAGATGGTCCTCTTGTTATTAACGGGAATGGTCCTGGCAGCTGTCCCTGTAGTCAAGAGGGGGCTTGAATCAATCGCCGGCCTGGCCAATACCCCGGCGAAAGCGTATGTACTCACATTTGTGGTCTCTGCTTTGGCTTATTATATTAACTGGGGGCTTGCCGTTGTCGTGGGAGCGATTTTCGTCAGGGAAGTGGGAAAGCGGAACCAGCAGGCACATTTCCCTTTGTTAGTCGCCGCTGCCTACTCTCCAACCGTTCTTTACACTGCGGGCTTATCAAGTTCAATCGGATTGACCGTTGCAACCAAAGACCATTTCCTGGCTGACGTAATGGGAATCATACCTACTTCACAAACCATCTTTCATCCTTCCACTCTCATCATTTTTGCGGTTTTATTCATTACCATGCCCATCGTCATTTGTCTGATGGCACCAAAAAATAATTTTAAACCTTACCAAGTAAAAGAAGTCACTTCTAAAAGTGAAGCGACTTTGCAAAAAGCTGATACACCAGCCCTGAAGTTAGAGCAAACTCCACTATTGGGCATTGTCACCGGTGCGGTCGGATTGATTTATGTAGTCAATGAATTTATCAATGGAAAAGATTTAGACCTGAATATTATTAATCTATTATTCCTTTCACTCGGCCTCATCATGCATCGTTCTCTCGGAAATTATGGAAATGCATTTAAGGAAGCAGTGGGTTCCACTTCGCCGATTATTTTGCAGTTTCCTTTCTATGCCGGCATCATTGCCGTGCTGTCGAGTTCAGGCCTGGGTCAGGCAATCATCGACGGGATGGCTTCGGTTGCCAATAAAGAAACATTTGATGTATTTACCTATTGGTCGGCAGGTATCGTGAATATCCTGGCTCCATCGGGCGGCGGACAATGGGCACTGCAGGGACCGCTGCAAGTTCCGGCTGGCGTAAAACTGGGAGTGGATCCTGCCACGATCGCCATGGCTGTAGGCTGGGGAGATGCATGGACAAATCTCATACAACCATTCTGGGCATTGCCCATCCTTAGCATTGTAGGGCTTCATATCAGACATATCATGGGCTATTGCTTCTTACTTGCGATATGGGTGGGCGTAGTCACAACCATTCTGTTGTTCTTCTTGTATTGAACAACAGGCGGCATTCGGAATACCTGACGGGTTCGAATCTCAAATACAAAAACTAAATGAACACACCAATCAGCATTCCTATTCGTAATTGAATGAGACTGCTTCTTTTTGTTGATTATACTTGGATGTATAAAATCAACGGTATATCCGCCCTGAATTTCGAACCCTTTTTAACATGAGGACCATAATGAAAATACGTATACCAATCGACTTATTGTGCTTCAAATGATTTTAAACTGACGGGGGGATTGTGGATGTTTGAGAGTCAGATAAAAAGGAAGCAGATATTTTTTCATCCTTCATAGTAAGCATCCTATGATTGTTTTAATAAGGGGAGTTTCTGCCGTTATTGTGCAGAACAGAGCTAGGATCGGGGGATATAAGGGAAGTTTTTTCCGTTAAGGCAAGGTATGATGGTCCATTTTCATGTTTGTGGAGTAAATAGGGGGAATTTTTCCCTCTATTTACTCCATATTTCGTGCTTCTTCCTCAATAAGGGAAATTTCTACCCTTATTGAGGTAAATTATTGTATACTCGGAATCCCTAACCACTGCCTGCCTTGTGAAAAAATACTTGGAGCATCTGTCTCCCAGCATTTGTCTAATCTGATTTTCTTGCCTGATTGCTTCTTGATTCAGGTGCGAATTACGTTGCGAAATTTCACTTCAAAACAGAACCCCTCCGAGAATATCGGTGTCTCATTTTTTTATCTGACAGACGCTTGCGGTTCATGACCTTCGTCCGTCATTTGAGTTTCTTCCTCGATTACTGTCTTCTTACTCCAGTAAGTAGCGATGATCGGTCCCGATATGTTATGCCAGACTGCAGCGATGACACTTGGAAGTGCTGCGAGCGGTCCGAAATGGGCTGTCGCAAGCGCCACTCCCAGACCTGAATTCTGCATCCCCACCTCAATTGAAATGGCCCGGCGTTTGCTTTCATCCAATTTCATCATGACCCCGGTCCCATACCCGAGTGCCAGTCCAAACACATTATGCAGAATCACGGCTGAGAATACCAGCATGCCGGACGTGGCGATATTCCCGACATTCGCGGAAACAACAGCTGATACAATGATAATGATCGCTGCAACCGAAATCAACGGGATGACATTCAAGCTTTTCTCCACCGTACCCGGGAAAACCTTTTTGAGAACCAGGCCAAGCGTAATCGGTATGATGATGACCTGCACGATTGACAAAAACATCGCATAGGGATCGACCGGAAGCCACTGACCTGCCAGTGCCAGTAAAATAAGCGGTGTGGCAAGCGGCGCCAGCAATGTGGAGAGCGATGTCATCGCAACCGACAAGGCCAGATTTCCTTTTGCCAAATACACCATGACATTGGACGCTGTCCCGCCCGGCACGGATCCCAGCAGCACCAGGCCGGCAGCAAGTTCATTCGGCAGACCCATGACATACGCGATCGCGAAAGCCCCGAGCGGCATGATGATGAACTGTGCAAGGACCCCGGTGATGACTGGAAGCGGTTTTTGAAGGACCAGTTTGAAATCAACCGGCTTCAAGGTCAGTCCCATCCCGAACATGACAACTCCGAGAAGGATCGTGATATAGCTGCCCAATGGTAAGAAGGGCTCCGGGAATAGATATGCGACTGCCGCGACAAGGATGACCCAGACGGCGAAATACTTTCCTGCAAGACTGCTGATGGTTTCCAGTAGTTTCATTCTTCTTCCCCCTTCGCATTATGGATCAATTTATTCGGGTTGAAGAGTCCCGAGGGATCAAGGGCATCCTTTATGCTCTTCATCACCTGCAGCGCCCCGCCATGTTCCCTTTGCTGGTATTTCATTTTGCCGGATCCGACCCCGTGTTCACCGGTGCAGGTCCCGTTTCTCTCAAGGGCATATTCCACAATCTTTTCATTGAACACCTCGGCTTTTTGAACTTCTTCCCTGTTGGTTAAATCAAGCATCACAAGTGCATGATAATTACCGTCTCCGACATGCCCGAGGATTCCCCCGGTCAGTTTCAGCTCATCCAGTTTTTGACGTGCAGCCCTGATGGCGCCCGATAATTCCGAGACTGGCACACATACATCGGTGACCATCATTTTCTTACCGGCATTCCCGTGGATATACGCATAGGCAAGATTATGCCTTGCCTCCCACAGCCTGGTCCGGGCTGCCTGGTCTTCCTCGAAATGAATGTTCTCGCATCCATGGTCCGAAACAATCTCCTCCATGAAGGCAACGTCCTGTTTCAGCCCTGCTTCATTTCCGTGAAACTCGAGAAATAAGGTCGGCTTCTCTATGTAATCTGTATCGCTGAACAAGTTCACCTGCTTCATTGATGCTTCATCGACAAGCTCCACCCTGGCAACCGGTATCCCTGCCTGAAGAATCGATACAACCGCTTCAACCGCATCATCAATATGAGGGAAAGATGCCCTTGCAGCAAGAATATGTTCAGGTATTCCATATACTCTCAATGTCAACTCCGTAAAGCAGCCAAGCGTCCCTTCAGAACCCACAAATAAATGATTCAGGTTATATCCTGATGATGATTTCTGTGCAAGATTCCCCGTATGGATGATTTCCCCGGAAGCAAGCACCACTTCCAGATCCCTGACCTGATCTCTCATCACACCGTATTTCACCGATGTGGTCCCGCTCGCATTCGTTGCGGCCATTCCTCCAAGCGTTGCGTCCGCCCCGGGATCGACTGAGAAAAACAACCCGAATTTCTTTAATTCTTTGTTCAGCTGCGACCTGGTCACGCCAGGCTGCACCCTGACGAGGAAATCCTTTTCCCTTATTTCAAGGATTTTGTTCATTTTCGAAAAATCAATGCTGATTCCTTTTTCATAAGGAATCACGTGCCCCTCAAGGCTTGTCCCCAATCCGAATGGGATAACGGGGGTATCATAAGACCCTGCCAATTTGACAATCCTGCTTACTTCTTCCGCACTCTCGGGGAACACGACAATATCAGGAGAGAACGGATGATGATAGGATTCATCCTTTCCATGTTGTTCCAGAACTGTTGCATTTACAGTCACTTGATGGCGATCAAGAACTTTTTTCAGCTCTTGAAGCAGTCCTTTTTCTTTTACTGTCATCCAACTCTCCTCCTCAGGCAAAAAGTATAATGTATGCAATTATACTTAATAATCTGAATTTTTCAATAGAACAGAAGTCATTTTTGAAGCATTTCAGCTTTCTACTATCATTTTTCAACTTCTAAAGTTTAGGAAATCGCCTAAAGGGAAACAAGACATTAATTCATTTATAAAAGGAGGAAACAAAGTTGAATACAATAAAGATTGAACTTGAGTACTCCAAGGAGTCGCTGTCTGCAGAAGAAGCAAAAGGAGAAATCCAGAGATCCCTGGAGGGTTCCGGGTTTAAGGTTGTTTCTTTCCAAGCAGGAGGGGATACGGATTCCTCTGTTAAAAAAATGCATTCTTCCCTGCCGAATCAGCCTGACTTCGCCGAGCCCGATGTCAATTCCACGGGCGCAGGCGGAATGGTATCACCGGACTCGAGCGGGTATCCGAATAAAGATTGAATAAGAAAAGGACAAGGGATGTCCTTGTCCTTTTCTCCTTTATCATTGTTTCATCGCTTCATCGATGAATCCCGTCAGCCTGCGCTTGTACTCTTCTTCCTCATCCAAAAAGCCCTGCGTATGGCCAACTCCCGGAATGATCCACAGCTCTTTCATGCCTGATGCATTCTCATATAGGCGCTGGGCCATTTCCGAAGGCACCAGTTCATCCTTGTCACCATGGATGATAAATAGAGGCAGGTCATCCTTTTTTTTCTTCACTTGATCCAATGCCGATGCTTCATCGAATGAGTATCCTGCCTTTCTTTCCGTGACCTTGCTTGTGATGTCAATCAGCGGGAAAGACGGGAGCTTGTAAAGATGCTTCAGCTGATGAGCCATTTCTTCCTCCACAGATGTGTAACCGCTGTCCGCAATTATTCCCTTCACTTGATCCGGTAGATCTTCACCGCTGGTCATCAGTACGGTCGATGCTCCCATCGAAAAACCGTGAAGGAAAATGGTCTTTTCATTCTTCTCTTCAATGAGATAGTCAATCCATTTTCGCATATCATTCCTGTCATCCCACCCCATGCCGATATATTCCCCTTCACTCTTTCCATGGCCGCGGGCGTCAGGCTTCAATATGTCGTATCCTTTATCATAGTAATACCTTGTCACTTCCGGAAGCTGTTCGTTACTCCCTTTATAGCCGTGGGCCAATATCACCGTCTTGCCGATCGGGGCATCATTTTTCAAGTAAACGGCACTAAGGGTGAGACCATCATCACTTTCTATTTCAACTTCTTCGAAATCCTGACTTTCTGTCCAGCTTGTGAGTTCCTGAAGACGCTCCTGTTCTTCTTCAAGTGCACTGACAGCTTTGACTGCTTCCTCAGTACCATACAACTTGATTGCTTCATCACTCCGGTTGATAGCGAGGTTATAAAAATAATTCGCTGCACCGAAAAGTACAATCATCGTAATGACGATCAGCCAACAAACAGTATAGCCGATGCGTTTTATCATATTGGATTCTCCTTCAATGCTAAAATAATGTACTCTATAAGTTCATACCCCCGGATTTTTCGCTGAAAACCTGTCAGTTTGAGGAAATAAGAGTTTGGAAAAAACTTTAAAGCCAAGGTCTTAAATCGAACATTTTAGAGTGGAATCTAAACAACGCTAATGATTTCCGTGCAAGACTTCGCTTTCCGCGGGTAGCCCGTGAGCCTCCTCGTCACTCCGTTCCTGCGGGGTCTCACATTAGCTACTCTTCCCGCAGGAGTCTTCGTCTTGCACTCCAATCAACCGCTGGAAAAAGCTAAATCCTAAATGGTCATTGAACAAATAAAAAACGAAACTCATTCGCGACATCGCTAGCAGATTAATTCGCGTTTCACCTAGACTAAATCGCCTTTGTCCCTGTCTCTTCTGTGCTGCTTAAAGCATTTGTTACTGACCAAGAGCTAAAGGGCTAGTGTTTGATTCGGCATGATGTACTATTTCTACTGTCCAGACTTTAATGGCCGACTTTGCTCTTTTCAGTTTCTTTTTTTGCTAATCTGTGCTGATGTTTGGGTTTGCGAACCAATAATATTTTTGCACCTTAAAGGAGTTTTTTTATACCATGCTAAAAGATTTTTTGAAACCTTGGCCTGGCCTAGGGTCTTCTTTTAATAATAAGAAAAGCGCCAGTTGACTCTTGGCGCTATTCATGGACACATTATTTTTTCTCTAGTTCTTTTCCGAGTTTGCCTGCAATCGATAGTGCACTGATTGCTGCATAGAGCGAACCGACAGCAATGGATAAAGCGAATATCAAACCGGTTTCCATGTGTCGGCCCTCCTTTTTTAGTCTTTATTATTCTAACTATACTTTAATATCAACTTCTTCTTTCCACCGGTCGACGCATGCCTTATTGAGGAATCCATTATTCCCGGCATAAATCCTGATCACATCCTTCATTTCTTCTGCTGAGTATTTTTCGTCGCGATTGTTGGCAAGTGAAGGGTAACCGGACCCCCGCTGCAAATAATCGGATGATGCGACGCTGTACCAAATTTCTTCATTCAAGGGCTCGCCCCCGATGAAAATATCACGGATCTTTTTCCCATCATGTATGATTTCGGCCCCCGACACATGCAGCCTGCCGACAAACCTGCCCCTGAAGCCTGGCCCTTTGCCGTCATTCAGGCATGTACCTGCATCCAGTGATTGTTCAAGAGCCTCCTTCAAATCTTTACCCCGTACCTTGAAAGAAGTCGGATTCAATGGAGAAGGACATACCTCGATCAGTTTCTTATTCGAAACATACTGATAGATCCCCGCATTGACGATCCCGCTGTTCATAAGGCCGATATCGCATTTCAGCATATCCCTGACCCCGTCCGCGATTAAGTTTGTGAGAGGATTTTCTTCAAGTACATCATGCCAAAGAGGTGTTTCAATCGTGTACAGCGGCTCGCTCAATACCTTTATTGCTTTTTCTTTATTTCTCTTTAGAATGGAAAGAACCCCTTCATCCCTCTGCGCTTCGTTTGTCGATGCATTTTGAGAATGCAAGAGTTCCACGCCTCGATCGCTGACTTCAATTTCGAGAACGCCGATGTGTTCCCCGTAACAGCCGGCACTGTTCATGATTGTTCCGTTCACCACTTTTGCCTGCGGATAGAGTTTATGATCGTGGGCAGACAAGATGACATCGACACCCTCCAATTCTTCAACAAGTTCATCATCTGCAAAGGTCCCCAGGTGATTGAGGAGGATGCATAAATCATAGTCCCCGTCATGCCTTGCCACTTCATTTTTTATTGCATGTTTATAATCCGTCATATGTACTCCCAATCCATCACTGAACACCTCCATGTCAGGGGATGAACCCGTGATAAGGATGCGCAAACCATTTTTCTCAAGAATGGTACTGGATACTACCCCATTGATCTTTGCCCGGCAGCTTTTCAGAAGGTTATTACTGATAAAAGGAACCGGACTATTCGATGCCATGTACTCAAGTGTGTCGATTCCGTTGAACATCTCATTGTTTCCGATTGTCAACGCATCATAACCGGCATAGTCCAGGAGCTCAAGTGCAGCCATCCCCCTTGTCCCCTGCAGTTCGATGCTTTTAAAGTCTGCGAAGTCTCCTCCATCGAGGATCAATGTATTGTCGTCCTTGTACTGCTTGATCAGTGATACAGCTTTAGAGAAAGCTTCAAAGTGACTGTGCAGATCATTTGTATGAATGATTTTCAGTTTCATAATTACCCCCGTCTAGATCTTTTTTCAGAAAAATCCCTACCTTAATAGTAATTGAAATAACGAAGGTGTAAAGGATTATTTTGGTAAAACAAAAGAGCTTTCTCCCAAGCGGACGTTGGAATAAAGCTCTTTATGATTCATTCTGCTGTTCGGTCAGTTCTGTGTATACAACTAGTCGTTCCACATAATTGTGGATGTCCCGATCAAAATAGCCGGTGCAAGTAATGAGATTCAGCATCCGTTTCTCGCTTGGTCCAAAGATTTTCCGGAGCGGAGCGTCATCTTTTTGATAGGCAATTTTGTCTTTCACCTTAAACGTCAGCTGCTTCCCATCTTCATCATACAGATGAATGGTGTCCCCTATTTCCAATTCCTTCAATCTGAAAAAGACAGCCGGGGCCTTTTCATTATCCACATGACCTGCCAGAACAGCGTTACCTGCTTCCCCTGGCTTGGCACCCGGTTCAAACCATGCCACGTCTTTTCCGTTTTCCGGCAGTTCCATATTCCCGTTTTCATCGAGACCGAAATCTTTCACCGGGGCTTCGAGTTCAATGGCGGGGATGGACAGGGTGGATGGTGTAATGCCTGATTCCACATTTGCCGGTGCACTTGGCCGTTCATCGCCGGCTGCAGTCACGGCCTGTTGGACTGGTTGTTCGGCATTTACTGCTGTTTCTTTATTTCCCTCTGACAGTTGAGGCTCTTCGGCAGAACAAGCTGCCAGAAGAGCCGTCAAAAGGATGAATAATAGAGGTTTCATTATTTTACAAGTTTCCTGCGTGCAGCGAATACCAGCGCAGCTCCGCCTAAGACCCCAGAGGCAAGAGCAATCGGTAAGGCAGAAGAAGAGGATTCCTCAGCAGTCCCTCCCATTCCAGTTTCAGGCATGCTTCCAGGCATCAAGGTGTAGTCTTTCAGCACAAGGACTTCCAATTGATCAGCAGTATTGATGGCAAATACGCTGTATACCGTATTTTCTTCCAGCATGGTTCCGGAAAGGTCCAGTACCTGTTCACCCTCTGGGGTTCTGATTTCGAGGTCATACGTACCTGGATCAAGTTCCTGGTAATCTGTAACGGCTTTGAACTCAGCTCCGCTGAATAATGCATCTCCGCCGATTGGTCCTACATCAACTGCAGGTGCATCAGGTGAAAGGTGACCGACACGAACTTTCGTCATTCCTTCTGTGACTTCCATTGAGTCTTGTGCAACAACAAGTTCCAGGTTATCCACTGTGTTGGCAGCAGCCACTGTGTAAGCCATCCCTTCTTCAACAGTAAGGGACTGGGAAATGACTGGATCTTCACTGCCCATTGTTCCGGCCGCATAGATCTCTACCTTATGTTCCCCTGCAGGCAGGTTCATGTATTCTGTCGCAGCTTTGAACTCGGCTCCTTCAACGACCGCTTTACCGTCCACATAAACATCTACAGCAGGTGCATCTGGTGAAGCATGGATGATGCGCACCATCGCATCATTCCCGGCAGCAAACGCCCCTCCAGTAAATGTAAGCATGAGAATGGCAGTCACAAAAATCGAGAAAATTTTCTTCATTCATTTCACTCCTTCTGTTTTGTTCAAGTTTTGTATTAAACTTGTAAATATAATGTACAATTATTAAACAGAATGTACAACTATTAAACTGCCAATTCAGCACATTCGGGAGCATCAGCCGGGAGAACCCTTTCATATCAAAGGTTTATCATAAAAACATCGTTTCTAAAGAAATGACAATTCTTTTACATATTAATGGCTGGCTATGTTTCTATAATAAAAAAAGCCCCTCTTCAGTAATCGAAGAGAGACCCTTTACCTTATTTTACTTCCTGTGATTCTATTTCTGCATTTTCTTCCCTGTCACCTTCACCGGTGTCCTGTCCTGCCGCACTCTCTCTTTCCCCTGTCTGGGAAATGACGGGCTGGTATGGTCTTTCAGGTTTTCTGTCCGCATATGATCGGAGTAATTGACCCACATCGATCCCGGTCATTTCCTTCAAAGGTTCCTGCATATCGAGCATCGTTTTGGTGATGCTCCTGCCGAATGACGGGACACCCTGCCCGTTTCCGGAATCAATGATTTTAACAGAATCGATGTTGTTCAACGGCTGTGCAATCTTCTCTGCAAAGACTGGCAGCATTTCGATCAGTTTTTCCGTTATGATGACGTCACCGTGTTTTTCCATTGCTTCAGCAAGCAGTTTACGTGATTCTGCTTCTGCTTTACCGCGCTGTCTGATGACATCTGCTTCGGCGGATCCTTCTTCACGGCGGATCTTCGCTTTCGCTTCCCCGTCAATTTCCGCTTTGCGGGCTTCCGCTTCTGCTTTACGGGTCGTTTCATAATATTCTGCGTCAGCTTTGGTCTTACGGACCTTAGATTCTTCCGCTTCCAGTTTGACAGCTCGCTCGCGCTCAAGGAACTGAAGCGTCAATTCTTCTTCTTTTACCTCTTTTGACAGCTTCGCTTTTTCCAGCTCATAAGATTGTTCTGATTTTGCGCGGGCACGTTCAGTCTCTTCTTTGAAGGCCGCATCTTTGATGTCTTTTTCCTTCTTCGATTCAGCGATGGAGATTTGACGCTTATATTCTTCTTCCTTCGCTTCCTGATCCGTCTGGGCGCGGTGGATCCGTGTTTCACGTTCAGTGTTTGCCTCGGCGATTTCCGCCTGCTTGCGCACCTCTGCGATCCTCGGGCGGCCAAGATTTTTCAGGTATCCATTCTCTTCATCCGCGTCGCGGATATCAGTCAAGCCCAGTGAAGTGATTTTGAAGCCCATAAGGTCCAGTTGCTTCTGTGCGATTTCCGACACATCGGCGTTGAACTTCTCCCTGTTGCTGTTGATATCCTCCACGGTCATTTTAGATAAAATGGCACGCAGATTACTTCCTAATACTTCAATGATTTCATCTTCGATCTCTTTTTGGTTTTTACCAAGGAACTGCTCCGCATAATTGGCAATCCCGTTCAACGTATCGGCCACTTTGACCATCGCGACCGCATCCGCCACGATCGGCACACCGCCGTTCGTGTATACACGCGGAGTCGACAGCTTCAATTGAAAAGATGTCAGATTGACAGGCGTACTTGTCTGGAATCGTCTCAGACGATATCCCCCGCCCCTGATGATCTTCATGGAACGTCCTTCCTGATCGGTGAAAATATTTGTTTCTTTCTCAGGATCCCCGAGTTTCGGTCCCGTGATGATCAATGCCTGATTTGACTTGGCCGTACGGTAGCGGAATCGCATCCAGAAATAATACCCTATCCCCACAATGGCCGCTACAATCAAGACCGGAATAAGGAACATTAAAATACCAATGACAGTCAATGAACCCATTCTTACCTACCCCCTGTTTATTTTTCTGCGGAAGATACCGCGTTTTAATTGGTTATATGACTATCTACGGTGCAGCTGCCCGGAAGGTTTCATAAAAATGGTAATTTATTTAATTATCTTCAATTTATCGACAGAATTAGAGATTTGGTGTGTAGAAAATGATAGAATAAAAGCGTTCACAATTTCATTATTGCTCATTGGTGAAGGGGATGAGAATCCATTCTCTTCTTAAAAGGGAAGCTGGTGGAAATCCAGCGCGGTCCCGCCACTGTGAAGCTGAGATTTCTTATAAAAGCCCACTGCTTCTTTTCGGAGCGGGAAGGGATAAGAAATCGATGAAGCTGAGCCAGGAGACCTGCCAATCGGGAAGAACACAGAGTTCCTACGGGAGATAGGAGGGTGTTGCGCCAGATGGAACGACAAACAAGATCTCATTGGATCATGATCGTCCGATTGGAATAGCCGCATCTTCTTTTAATAGGAGATGCATTTTTTATTTCTAAACGGACGGGGAGATGAAAATGATGGAACAAGCTTATCCAGTTGATCGTTCACGTACGATCCAGACAAAATTGGTATTGCCGCCTGATACGAACCATATGCAGACAATCTTCGGCGGAAAGGTTTTGGAATTTATCGATGAAATCGCTGCGCTGTCAGCCATGAAGCACTCGAGCTCGGCGGTGGTGACGGCTTCGATCGACTCGGTCGATTTCCTGTCATCCGCAACTGTCGGGGATGCACTCAGCCTCGAGGCGATTGTGACTTCCACTGGAAGGACTTCGATGGAGGTGTATGTAAAAGTGTTCTCTGCGAATCTATTGACCGGTATCAGAACCTTGACGACAGAATCATTCCTCACGATGGTCGCCGTGGATGAAGACGGGAAACCGAAGCCGGTGCCAAAGGTTATTCCGGAAACGGAAGAGGAATTAAGATTGTTCACCACGGCTGTGCTTAGGAAGGAACATCGGAAGAATCGGGCGTTGATCAAATAAGCACTAGTGCCGAAAAAACAACATAAATTTATCCATTTCAGTAAAGTATTTTTATATTGCTGTTTATTTTTGATGGCTTTCCGCAGGTCAGCCATGAGCCTCTTTGGGTTAGCCTGCGGTATTTTTTTATGTAGGTTATGATGAGCATGGACAAATATTTTAGAATGATTCTTATTAGCTCATAAAATTGGAAAATGGATCATAAATTCGGAAAACGGATCATATATTTCCTGAATGGATCATAATTCCTGAAAACGGATCATAAACACCCCGCACGGTATTAATCAATCACCCCACTCAACATATAAATCCCCCCTCTCCCTCCTGATGCAGCCTTCTCTTCACATTTCCACACAGAAAACCTCTTTAGTTCCATCAAAACATTTCAAAATCCGTACGAATTCAAAATGAAACCACTTCTTCTTGTTCTCAATTTCATTAAAGCAGGGATTCTCCCCCTCCAGAATAAACATCCCCTTACCAGTAGAAAAACACCGAGCAAACTATGACAGCTATCCAGGCTGCGGATGCCCAAAACCCTGCCCGCATTAAATCCTTGTCAGTAAAATAACCATACGAGTAGCTGATCAAATGGACCGGGGACTGGGTGACAAGAAAGAAGCCCGGGACGCATGCCAGAAACACGGGCATGGCAATTTGCATGGGTGATAAATCCGGGATTGTATGTCCAATCGTAATGCTGAGGGGGAGCATGATGGTCAAAAACCCCAGGATATTGACAAAGACGATACGAATGAGACTGGTGCATAAAATGAGAAGGAGAATGATCACCCAGGATTGGCGGCCTGTCAGCAGTGAGTCCAAACCTTCTGCCATCCATTCAATCGTGCCTGTATGGATCAGCATCCCGGATACCATTAAAGTAGAGGCGAAAAAGAGCATCAGATCCCAATCAATCGATTTCCTTGCTTCTTCCCATTTCCATACTCCTGCAAAAGGGATCAAGGTTATACATGCGCCCAGCAGGCCGATCTGAGGAATGGAATATCCATGCAGAGGCTGTGCAATCCACAGGATCAAGGTTCCCCCGATTATACACATAATTTTCGTTTCATTGATGCTCACCGGCCCAAGTTCACTGATTTTTTCTTCGATCAATGCTAATAACAGCTTTCGATCAATCTTCTCAGGGGGAAAGATCAATAAGAATATTCCCCACAGTATCACGATAAAAAGCAGAACCGGGATTCCAAACATCAGGAACCATCTTATATAATTTAAATCGCCCGAAACACCGCTTAGGATCCCGAAAGCGTAGATAGTGGAACTGGCCCCTGTCGCAACAAATGCCCCTGATATGGCTGCCAGATAGGCAACCCCGATAAACAGTGACTTGCCCAAATAACGTACATCCGCTATCTTACGCAGACTTTTCATCAGGCTGTCCAGTACTGATGATAACAGGCTGCCTTTCCCTACATTTGATGGTATCAGGACAGACAGGACGATCATGAGCAGAAACGAGATGAAGATCAACGCTTTGCCCGACCCGCCCGACATCTTTAACATATAGAGTGATACCCTGCTTGCCAGACCTGTTTTGATGAATGCAGTCGAGATGATGAATGTGGAAAACAAGAGCCAAACGATACCCGAGCTGAAATAACTCAATGTCTGTTCATAACTGAAAAAATGAAACGAGATAAGCAATATGAGCAGCAGCGAGCTGAACGCAAGCGGAAAGACTTTACCGATCCACAGGATTTGAATGATGATGAGTGCAGCGATAGCCTTCCATGTTTCATCCCACTCAAAAAAAGGGAGAAAAAATAATACATATAATAGAAACGTGATAACAAGTAATAGTTGTTTTTTCATGACGATTGCTCCCATCTTTCAATCAAAGGAAAAAGCCACCGGCAATGGGGTGACTTTTTCCTTTTAACCAATTGGTATCAATGAATGATCGTTGAATCCCGCTTATTGCTGAGAGCATACCGGGCAGCCGAAGATCCGGCTGTTTTTCCATACACAGCTCCCGACATCAATCCCGATCCCCCAGGATAATTGTGATAAAAAATCCCGCCGACCATTTCTCCTGCAGCGAACAGGCCAGATAAAGGTTCATCCGCTTTTTGCAGCACCTCACCTGAAGGGTTGACCCGGAGTCCGCCGAATGAAAACGTGATGCCGCACGTAACCGGAAATGCATAGAATGGCCCCTTTTCAATCCTTAATGCCCAATTTGTCTTTTCAGGTAAAAGCCCGGCTGTTTTCTTGCCGTCTTTGTCCGTAGGATTGTATTCCCCGTCTTGAACGGCTGAATTATATTCCTCAATCGTCTCCAGGAATTGCTCCTTGTTAACGGAAAGCTGATCAACAAGCTCCTCCAGGGTTTCGCCCTTGAAACATGTCGCTTCCTCAAGATCATATTCCTTCCTCAGCAGAGGCCGTACTTGAGAGTCGTAAATCTGATAGGCAACGTGACCCGGCTGTTTCAGGATTTCCCTCCCGTACTTCGCATAAGTATAATTCCGGAAGTCCGCCCCTTCGTCTACAAACCGTTTTCCTTCTTTATTCAACATGATGCTGAGGGGATAGGAATGTTTCTTGAAGATGTCACCGGGTTTTTTAAAGTCCCCGACTTTTGGTGCATGATAATCTGTGCCGATTGAATGACATCCGGAGTATTCACCAAATCTCTCCGCTCCTGCTGCAACCGCCATCGTAATCCCGTCCCCAGTGTTATATTCGGTTCCGCGGACGATTGCCGCTTCCCATTCTTCGCCGATATGCTGTTTCCGAAGCTTCTTGTCTGCTTCAAAACTTCCGCATGAAAGAATGACACCGGCGGATTCAACGTTGATCCGCTCCTCACCCTTCTGGACTGCCACACCGCTTATCTTTCCGTCTTCTTTTAAAAGTTTCACTGCAGCAGCCTCATACCAAATATCGATCCCCAGTTCACCTGCACGGGAAAAAAGCTGCTTCATCAACCCGATTCCTTTGTTTACCGTCTTGACCGGAAGACCGCCCCAGAAATGTCGCTTGCCATCCTTCTCATATGATTGATTATCATAATTGAGTTCAAATTTCACTCCATGTCCCTTCATCCAAACGAGCGTTTCAAACGAGCGGTCCACCAGTTGTCTGGCAAGCTCCGGCTGGCTCTCTCCCTCCGTTACGCGCATGATATCATCATAATAATCTTCCTCATGGTAATCGGGCATGACAATCGATTCAGCCTCTTCATCGGAGAGATCCGTTATGACCTTCCGGATGTCGACAAGATTATGATAGGCGACCCTGATCGCTCCATCGGTGAAGAATGAATTTCCGCCTCTTTTATGTTCGGGACCTTTTTCAAGGACCAGTACTTCCGCCCCTTCTTCGCGTGCTGAAATGGCTGCACACAACGCTGCGTTCCCCGCACCTACGATAACTACATCATAAGATTTCTGTTTTGACATCGATTTGCCTCCTCTTCATTACATGTCTTTAGAGATCGGGTCGACAGGATTCTTCCCTTTCTTTTTAAACGCTTTGATCAACAATGGATAAAACAGCGATAAAAGTGTTAATACAGCTAATGCGATCGCGATTGGTGTATCAAAGAAAATACCCAGGCTTCCATTAGAAGACAGCACTGCCATCCTGAAGTTCTGTTCCATATCCGCTCCGACAATCAGTGCCAGAACAAGCGGGGCAATCGGAAAATCCATGACCTTGAGGAATAAACCGAATACTCCGAAAATTAACAGCAGGAAGAAATCCACTGCACTGTAACTGAGCGTGTACGTTCCGATAAACGCCAGGATCACAATGACCGGATACAGCACTTTTGCCGGTGTATCAAGAATCTTCACCAGCAGGCCGACCAGCAGGATATTGATGATGATAAGCGCGATATTCCCGATGAACATACTATTGATCAACGTCCATACTGTATTTGGATCATTTTCAAATAAAAGAGGTCCCGGCTTCATACCGAGCATGACAAGAGCTCCAAGCATGACAGCAGTAGTACCCGAGCCGGGAATCCCCATCGTCAGTAACGGGATCATGGCACCCACTGAAGCCGCATTGTTGGCAGACTCAGGTGCTGCAAGCCCTTCTACTGCACCCTTCCCGAACTCTTCAGGTCGTTTGGAGATTTGCTTCTCTGTCGAGTAACTGATCATCGATGCAATCGATCCCCCGGCTCCCGGGAGTACCCCAACCACAAATCCAAGCGGACCGCTTCTGAGGATCGGCCATAATGAGCGTTTCCACTGTTGTTTGGTAAACCAGATCTTCCCGACTTTCTTTTTCTCCTTTTTCACCTGATCAATCGTCAAGTAATTGTAAAGGACTTCCCCAACTGCATATACACCGATGATCACGATTAGAAAATCGATTCCTTCACTTAAATGTGAACTCCCGAAAGTGAAACGATAGACTCCGCTTTGCGTATCAATGCCCACCGTACTGAGCATCAGCCCGAGAAACATAGCAATGAATCCCTTCACCATTTTCCCTACCGAAAGGGCCACAATTGCTGAGAGGGTCAGCAGCATTAACAGAAAGTATTCAGCCGGTCCGAATTTCAGCGCAAAGCTTGCAAGCGGCTCTGCAAGGAAGATAAAGCCGATGACGGCCATGATCCCGCCGATGAAAGAGGCGACTGCCGATATGGCCATGGCCTGTCCTGCCTGACCTTTCTGTGCCATCGGATAACCGTCGAATGTGGCAGCAATCGCAGAACCGTCACCCGGCGTATTTAATAGAATCGAACTCCTTGATCCCCCGTACATCGCCCCGTAATAGATGGCTGCCATCAGGATAATTGCACTGACGGGCTCCATGCCAAATGTAATCGGGATCAATACGGCTACGGCTGTCGCCGGTCCCAGGCCGGGGAGCATCCCGACGATCGTTCCAAGAAATCCTCCGATGACAACCCACATAATATTTATTGGTTCCAACGCAGTTGTTAACCCCTGCATAAAATTGCTAAAATCCATCTTGTGCACCTCCTATGGAAGACTGACTCCTAATAAAATACTGAATGCATACCATGATAGAAAAGAAAAACCGACCGCCACTATGGCGTTAACGACATATTTCTTTCCGTTGACGGTAAATAGTAAAGCACCAAGGAATAAAATAGTAGAAAATAAGAACCCGATCCATTCAAATATGAAAGCATAAACAGCTCCGTACACAACCGTCAGGGCGATCAATTTCGGTGTTCTCCCTTTCAGCAGGAGCTTGATATCATCATTATCGACATGCAGGCTTTTCCACTCCTGAAACAAGTAAACGATGCTGAATACCAGCATGAACACACTTAATCCGACTGGAAAATAGAGCGGTCCGTTTGGATTCCCGAGATTGGCCTTTGGCAAATTGATGGATGCAACTAAAAAAAAGAAGCTTAATAGAATTAAAAAAATGGGCATCCCCAGTTTGATTGCTCTCATGCCCTTCAACCTCCTTTATGAGAGTAAACCGGCGGAAGGCTTTAATCAGGCTCCCGCCCCGTCACTCAGATTACTTTTTCAACCCGGAGCTTTCCACAAGATCCGAATATAGTTTTTCCTGCTCTTTCATGAATTCTTTCGATTCTTTACTGTCTTTGTAAAAATCATCCCAGTCGTTGTTTTCAAGCATTTTCTTCCATTCATCCGTTTTGACCATTTCGCCGATTTTTTCATCCCAATAAGCGATTTCTTCTTCGGTCATATCACCAGGTCCCATGATGCCTCTCCAGTGAGGGAAGACCATGTCCACCCCTTCTTCCGTCCAGGTTGGAACTTCATCCAGTCCTTCCAGCCTTTCCTCAGAAGATACCGCAAGGATCTTCAGCTTACCTGCCAAGTGCTGCTCTTTGACTTCTGAAAGGGAAGTCGTCACTGCATCTACATGTCCTCCGAGCAGCGCCGTCACGACGTCTCCGCCGCCTTCATAGACAAGAAAGTCGAGATTAGTAGGGTCGATTCCCTTCTCACTTGCTGCCTGTACAATGGACAGATGGTCATCGTTGCCGAGTCCAGGCCCGACTCCGATTTTGATGGATTTTGGATCTTTCTTCATCTGGTCCAACAGTTCAGTTGCCGTTTCATACTTTGAATCCACAGGCACTGCGAGGGCCTGCCATTCAGTTGCCAAAGTGGCAACCGGCGTGAATTGTTCATGTGATAGATCGCTTTGTCCCAATAGTTTATTTGTCAGTACCAGACTTGAATTGATTGCAAGATGGTGAGCATCCTTCTTCTCTAGATATTTCCATCCCGCTTCTCCGCCTCCGCCCGGTTTATTGATGACATTGATGTTTTTATCAACAATGTCGTTGTCACGTAAAACCTTCTGGACAGAACGTGCCGTTAAATCCCAGCCTCCCCCGGGAGAAGCCGGTGCGATGATTTCAATATTCTTTGACGGAAATTCCTTGTCGCCCGAAGCAGAGCTTGAACAAGCTGTCATCAATGCCATTACACAAATAATCAATACGAAGCCAAACCTTTTCATTTTTTCTGCACCCCTTTAATAATGTTTGTATTCACCTTGTTCATCCCCAGTTAAAAGATGAAGTACGTTAAGTTAATCCTAGTTGCCAAACAAGGTTATGTAAACGTTTCCAAAATATTATGTTTTAAAAAACTTAAGGGTATTTTGTTCATTTTGTTCACGGGTTTCCGGCCGTTTTAAAATAAAGAAGTCTGCCGCATCGTCACCTTAACCGATGTGGCAGACACTATCTTTCCCTGAAACTATTTTACTGCATTTTCATTTCCGATTCGGTACCTTCTTTCGGGCCGTCCGACTATCCCATAGACATGTTCGACTGAGGCATCCTTTATCCCCACCAGATATTCCAGATATCTCCTGGCGGTTGTCCGGGATGCCCCCATCTTTTCGCCGACTCTTTCCGAGGTGATCCCTTCTTTTTCCTCTTGAAGGATCGCTGTCACTTTATGAAGAGTCAAATAATCGATGCCCGGCGGAAGATCGTATCTTTTTTCGGCAGCTTTCTTTTTTTCCCTCCCGAAAAATTGATCCAGGACCTGTTGATTGACCTCTTCGGCAGAATCAAGCGCCGTTTTTTTCTGAATATAGGACGTAATGGCTTCTTGGAATTTTTCCAATGTTACCGGTTTGATCAAATAGTGTTCGACACCATACCTGAGTGCCTTTTCTAAAAATGCCTTATCTTTCGCAGCCGTGATCATGATGATATCCACGAACGGATAATCAGAGCGGATTTTATGCAGCAATTCAGTACCAAGCTGATCAGGCATATATACATCCAGTAAAAGCAGGTCAACATGCTGTTCATCAAGAATAGTCAATGTATCTTTCGCATTCATCGCTTTGCCGACTAATGTCAGCTGCTCATTTATCGCCAAAAATTCTTCATGTATCTGTGCAATGCGAAAATCATCTTCGGCAATGACAACTTTAATCATACCTATTCCCCTTTTGTGTGTGATTTCGGCAGGATGACAGTGAAAACCGTCCCTTTATCCTTTTGGGAATCCCATTCAATCGTACCCCCGAGAAGGGATAGTTCTTCCTCGACGTTGGCAAGTCCATAACCCCGGTGGTCCCCTTTGGATGAGACTCCTTTTAGAAGAATACGTCCCTCTTCCTCTTCGGATATCCCTTTTCCGTTGTCTGCTACTTCAAAGATAATATCGTTCCCGATGTCGGTAACGAAAAAAGAAACGACTTTGATCTTTTGGTCCATCACCGCTTCGAATGCATTATCAATCAAATTTCCCAATATAACGATAAGGGGTGATAGACCGATGAATCCAGGAAGCGGGGAAAGCGAACTTTCACCGTCTATTTGGAAATCTATTTTCTTTTCAGATGCTTTTGCAATCTTCCCTAATAAAATGGCCTGAACTTTCTCATCCAGGATACTTTGAAAAAATATGGCGGAGTGATACTCCTGCAGATCCGATTCCTCCGTGAGGAATTCAATGGCATCATCATATTTATGGAGCTGTATCAGCCCCAGGAGGACATGCAGTTTATTTTTGAATTCATGTGTCTGTGCCCTTAAGTCCTGCGAATACTGCCTGACTTCCGAAAGGGCATCGACCATTTGTTTTATTTCTGTACGGGCCCTGAAGCTGAACACAGTGCCTGCCTTCTGGTTATTTTCGATTATGGGCTGGGCATTTACAATCATCGTTTTTTCCTTATATTGAAGTTCGATGTTGGAAATATGCAAAGATGAAGCCAGCATTTCGGCCATCGTTTGAGAAGAAATGACATCGGTCACGAATTTGCCCTCGACCTTTTCATCAATGTCAAGTAATTCCCGGGCAGATTGATTCATCATCGTGATGACCCCTTGTGTGTCGATGGCTAAAATCCCTTCTCTTACAGATTGCAGAACCGCGTTTCTTTCCCTGAAGAGCGCACTGATCTGATACGGCTCCAGACCAAGTGTATCCCTCCGGATGCTCCTCGCCAATAGCAGACTGCCGAACACCCCGAGGATCAGTACTCCCCCTGAAAGAGCAAGCATTGTGCGGATTTCATACGCGATCTTATTCCTGATCGTTTTCATATCAAACTCCACCGTTACGGTACCTTCGACTTTTTTGTAATTATTGTAACGGATCATGACCGGGACAATCCCCTTTAACACTTCTTCGCCGCCATCCCCGGTATGGATCAGGTTATCACTTCCGAAGACCAGTGCCCGGTAACGGTCGGCGGGATTCCCATCCCCTATCGCTTGTCCGACAAAGCTGAATATCTGGCCGTCCCTGTTTTCGATCAGCACGGCAGAAGCATCCACCTGGTCACGGATTTGTTCCGTGACCGCACTTAAATCGTCTACAGGCTCATTATTCTTAAAAGAATCCTGAATCACCGGCATATAAGAAAGCGTCTTGGCCGTCTGCATCGCCAGATCCTCTGCCTGCTCAACGTCTTCCTCAGATTCCCGGTAAGCAAACATCCATGTAAGCAGTCCAATCACGATCAAAAGAAGCGAAATGACCAGGCCTAATATTTTGATTTGAAGCGGAACCTTAAGAAGTTTATTCATCCAAATACCCCTGATTATACTGAATTTTCTATTATATTAATATATCATACTCATCGCAGGGTGAGGAACTTTAAAAAGCCTTAAATTACAACAGAAAAGAAACCTTTCCCAAGGTAAGAGAAAGGTTTCACTATTATTGGGCCGGAGCTCCCGGCGGGATATATGCAGGCGGAACTTTCAACCAGCCGCGTTCTTTCATTTTTGTCTTCAGTTCCAAGCCCAATACGGATTTCTCCGACTGGAATCTCATCCACATCAAACCGATGTCATTCCTGACGCTTTGACTGTTATTCGTAGCACACATGACGATGTTGGTGGCAATCTTTGCTGAAATCAGATTCGCAATTTCAGAATCGGTTGCCTTCACTCCCATGGGGATGGCATCAGGGTTGGACACAGGTTTCTTCTCAGAAGTATCGGAAAGCGGGATTCCTTCCTCCAGCATGAACTCTTCAATCGTCTGCATCTGATGCAAAGCGAGTTTTTTTGTATCTTTCAAAATATGCTGCAAATCCTTGTCCGTGGTCGTATTCAATGCTGCTTCCAAGATTGGTACCTCTTCTGCTATTGCCGTGTAATAAAGCCAGCATCCCATTGCTTCCCCGATATGGGGACGCGGCTTCGGTTCATCATCGAACCGGGTTCTCAGGTAATCAAACAAAGCTTCCAGCGTATTAGGCAAGGAAAATCACCCCATTAGTTATTTATCAATTAGGATAACCTCTGCTCCGGGTATTATTCTTTTACAAAGATACCTGTAACCGCCGATTAAACGGGCGTTTACGGGACTCTTTTTATTGAAGCGGGATTTTGACATCTCCTTTTATCCAGGATGGATAGTCCTGGAGTTCAAGGGTAATGGGTGAGAGACTGTCATTAAGGGGGTAAGGGAATCCAAATACTTTATCCCCTATTTTAATAAATTGATCCAATTCATGGTTCTTTCCGCTCGGGTCTTCGTAAGAATTGAAGGCCGTGATATGATTGACTTGGTCGTATGCTTTATCCCAGGTGAACAGCAATGAATCGTCTTCATACTTCACCGAGGCCAATCTGTCATCGGGGGCTTCAAGGATTCTTTCCCGGGAAGGGTCGACAACGACTTTCAACCGATCCTTATCAAGGGAGCGGATTGAACCGAATGCCAGATACAATTCTTCTGGTTGTTCAAAATAATTGCTTTGCAGATAATAAGTCCTCTTATCAAAATCGCCTGTGGAGACGACCCCATCCGCTATCTTCGACCAGGTTTCCCCTTCTTCATTCACGAGCCTGAGGTCCTCGATATTGAAGATCCGCTTCGCATTCGATGATGGAAATTCGAAGGAAACCGCTGTTCGTGTCGGAGAAACCTTTACTTCACCCACATGGATTTTCTGATTTTCAATTGCATAAGTCTTGTCGATTTCGACGGTCCTTGTTTTCCCCACTTTATCCCTGTCAATCGTAAATGGAATCCGCCATTCCCCGCTCAACTTTTCAGTCCCATCTTCCAATTGCAGGACAAACTCATACGACTCTTCATACAGCGGCTCTTCCAGCCCGATGGTTGAAGAATACAATTCATCCGCATCATGTAATCCTTCCCCGCCGACGGATGAATGCATCATTGGAATTGACCTCCCATCTCTTGTTTGAATATCAATTTTATTTGAACGTACATCTTTCAATGAACGGCCATTTGAGTCAAAGGAATAAAACAATACAATCTGTTCTTCATCCAGGATAAAAGAGTCCAGGGTGACGGTTATACCATGATGTTCATCTGATCCCCCCGCCTTTTGAGCATAATCGTTCTCAATGGTTGACAGTAACCCTTTATCCATTCTTACGAGCTCAACCACCTTTTCCATACCGGGCATGCCGCTCACCAATCGGGCGAAATCATTTGAAGTGCGGAGTGACCCGGCAAATACAGCGAGGATAAAAACTGCTGCTGCAGATACCATCCAAGCCCTGGCAGCCAGCCTTTTCCCGGACGCTTTCTTCCCTTTTCTGATACCGGATTGAATCGCTTCATCCAGCCGGTGATGAGGGATCGTCACATCTTTTAGCTTTTGCTTCGTTTCATTTAACTTTTTTTCTTCGTGTTCATACATGGAAGTCACCCTCCTTTTCTTTCAACTGATTACGGAGTAAACCAAGTCCTTTGTGCAGCCATGTTTTCACCGTGCCTTCGGGACAGTTTAAAATTTGCGCAATTTCGTTGATTTTAAGATCATGGAGATACTTGAGCATGATGACATGTTGATAAGGATGGTCCAATGACCGGATGGCGTCCTCTGTTTCAATGGAGGAATGCACTGAAGGGTCTTCGATCGACTGGATGAAGAGATCGTTATAGACCACACGTTTCTTTTTCTTTGCTTCATCATGGCAATAATTCAGCAGGATCCGGATCAGCCATGTGGTGAAATATTCATTTTTCCTCAGCTTCTTGATTCCCTTATACGCCCGGTATGTCGTTTCCTGAATTGCTTCTATGGCATCATCTTCGTTTTTTAAATATGAAATGGCCATGCGGTAAAGCTGTTCTTTATGTGAGAGGATCAGCTGATACAACGCATCCTCATCACCCTTTTTCGCTTTCTTGACCATGGTGAGATCGAGCTCACTCATCAGGAATTCCCCCTTCCCTCTATTGATTAGACATCGGAGTGACGAAAAAGTTTTGATGGATTTGATTTTTTCAGGCTTTTATTACCGCTATTGATTTCCATGCAAGACTTCGCTTTCCGCGGGTAGCCCGTGAGCCTCCTCGTCACTGCGTTCCTGCGGGGTCTCACATTAGCTACTCTTCCCGCAGGAGTCTTCGTCTTGCACTCCAATCAACCGCTGGAAAAGCTAAAACTAAAAAACGCCACTATATACAAGCCTATAAAAACCCGAACGAATTTGCATATCTGAATGCAAGTCAGTTCGGGTCCTCCTTTCCAGCCTCGTGCTTTTATTGGTAAGAATAAAGGGTATCCATTGTTCTCAGCTATTCGGCAGCCAAATTTCCTTTCAGCTTATCTTCATAATAGGTCACCAGCTCCGGGTAATCCGCCATTTCCTTTTTTCCTTTTTCATTAAGCTGATAGACGCCCCTTTGTACGCGGTCGAACCATTTATAATAATTCTTTTGCAGGATGGAAGAGGTTTTATCGCCTGTCCCGATTTCTTTCAATGCTTTCGGGGACAGCGGTCCGTGTTTATCGAGGCAGCAGGCGATGTGGAGGCAGCTTTCTTTATAGGCAGTCATGATTTTTGTCTTGTTGCTGCCGCCGGTGTTATAATCCGCACTCCTGCCTTCGATTTCTTTTATTAGGGCAGTCCGTTTTCGTTTGCTATAGGTCATGACCTTCTTGCGGTCGTACGGCTGCGGGTGCGCCGTGAATTCAACCTTCGGCCTTTTCGTCAAGGAAACGGTGATCAAGCCCAATTCCAGCCGTTTTACCAGGTGGCAAATGTCATTCCACCTTTTCGAACGGGTGCGCTTCGGCTTCGGAATTGCAATATAAACAAGCTCGGTCAGACGCTGACGCTTTGCGGCCTGTATCAACAGATCGACCGTCAGGGAAAGCTTCAGCTCAACGATGATGAGTTCATTGCCTTTTACCGCCGTCAGGTCGCAGTCGTTCACTTCCCCGTTCACTTTATACCCAAGTTTGGTGAAATGCTTCTGGATCGGCTGATAGAGATCGGCTTCTTTTCTCTTTTTCTCTGTCATATGTAAAACCTTCTTCTTCGTAGATAATCTGTTTATTAAAGTATAGAGCATTTGGTGCGGTTTGTAAGGGGGCTTTATAGATTAATAGAGGGGGGTGGATGTTCCGCCTCATTTAATAGGGATGATTCGTTGTGGCAACTCTCACCCCGCGGCATGGTTATGTTCGTGAGTGCGCGGTCTTTCAGGCGGACCTTATTTAGAATCATTCTCATAAGATCATATAATTGGAAATAGGATCGTATTTTTTGTCGAATGGATCATAAATCTTCAATTAGGATTGTATTTTTCCAAACAGGATCATAAATCTCCAATCAGGATCGTATTCCTCTTATTTGAAGCAGAAAGCCGCGATCAGAGGTCATCTTTAACCACCAAAAAGACAAAACAGACTCTCCCCTAAGGAAAAGCCTGCTTTTTTCTTCATTTCTTGTTTCTATCACGTCAATTTCATGCAGATTTTACGCCAGAATGAACATTCCACCGATGCTCGGACGTTTACCAGATACATTCAGAATCATTCAACACTCATAAACGTTAATCCACACTGAATATCAGACTCTCAATAAACCAAACCTAGAATCTATTTATTCCTCAGCTTCTCAACCTCATCCGCAACGAATTGAACGGAAGTGCCGATCACGACCTGGATGGAGTTGGTGCCTACGATATTGATGCCCGGTACTCCGGTTGCTTTGATCCGCTTCTGGTCGACTGCTTCCATGTCTTTCACTTCGACGCGGAGTCGGGTGACACAGTTGTCGACGGATGTGACATTCTCATCCCCGCCGAGGCCGGCATAGATTTCAGAAGCCATGGCAGAGAAACGGTCATCTCCTGCTACGGGGTTGGCAATCGCACCTTCTTCTGTGTCTTCTTCACGTCCAGGCGTCATCAGATTGAATTTTGCAATCAGGAAACGGAACAGGAAGTAATAAATAAGGGCGAACACGATTCCCTGTACGAGGAGCATATACGGCATATTCGCCAATGGAAGCCTCGAGCTCAGGACAAAGTCAACAAATCCTGCACTGAAACCGAATCCTGCCGTCCAGTGGAAGAATGACGCAATCGCAAGTGATAATCCAGTCAACGCGGCATGTGCCACATACAAGGCAGGTGCTACAAACATAAATGCGAATTCAAGAGGTTCTGTCACCCCTGTAAAGAAGGAAGCAAAACCAGCCGCCAGCATAAGGGAGGCAACCTGCTTTTTCTTGGCAGGCTTTGCCGCATGATACATGGCAAGTGCCGCCGCCGGCAAACCGAACATCATGACCGGGAAGAATCCGGCCTGGTACATTCCGGTTACACCCTTCTCGCCCTTGCCGGACCAGAAGTTCCCGATATCGTTGATTCCCGCCACATCAAACCAAAATACTGAATTCAATGCGTGGTGAAGTCCCGTCGGGATCAGCAGGCGGTTGAAAAATCCATAGAGTCCTGCTCCCGTGAAGCTTAAGGCACTGATTTCTTTACCGAATGTAACCAGTGCTGTATAGATGACAGGCCATACAAACAGCATGATACCCGAAACAACAAGCATCGCCACCGCTGACATGATCGGGACCAGACGCTTCCCGCTGAAGAATGCAAGTGCATCCGGCAGCTTCACATGACTGAAACGGTTGTACATACCAGCTGCAACGAGTCCTGAAAGAATTCCTACGAATTGATTTCCAATCTTAGCGAATGCAGGATTGACACTCTCAGGGTCCATCCCTTCAAGCATTGCCACTGAGCCTGGTGACAACAGGGTCGTTATGACAAGATAAGCGACCAGCCCGCTTAGTGCGGCGGACCCATCCTTAGCCTTCGCCATCCCTAAGGCGACACCGACCGCAAACAATACGGCCATATTATCAATGATCGAGGAGCCGGCTTTGATCAAGAAAGCGGCAACCGGACTATCGGCACCCCATCCTGTCGGGTCGATCCAATACCCGATCCCCATCAGGATCGCTGCTGCCGGAAGAACGGCAACCGGAAGCATCAGGGACCGCCCGATTCTTTGTAAATACTTCATCATTTTGTTTTCCCCCTATCTTGTGAGTTCTCTGTTGATTCTAAAACAATCATTTAATGGATAGTCTTGACATCACTTCCTGTCTTTCTGGATGCTGGACGTTTTGTCCGGATTTGGACAATACTCCTCTAGTAGAAACTATTCACTCATGGACCGGTTTAGAATCATATGTAATAACGTTTGAAAACCCTTTCATCTATTTTCCCTTTAATGAACCCAGTAGAAAAGAGACTTAAGGCTTAGTAGAATAGTAATAGAAAATTATGGAAAAGACAAGGATTTTTTGCAAACACAAAACCTCCAAGGCAGATTCCCCTGGAGGTCTGTTCCGTAAAAATTATGGCAGTTCAGTCGTCCCCATCAAGAAGCGGTCGCATTCACGTGCAGCCCCGCGTCCTTCGTTGATCGCCCAGACAATCAGGCTTTGACCGCGGCGCATGTCTCCTGCTGCGAAAACACCATCTACATTTGTTGTGTACTTTTCATATTCTGCATCAACAGTCGTGTTGCTTTTTGTTTCAATTTCAAGCTCCTTCAACAGACCCTGCTCGGGGCCGCTGAAGCCGATTGCAAGCAGCACAAGATCTGCCGGCCATACTTTTTCCGTGCCCGGAAGCTCTTCTCGGATACGGTTGCCGTTCTCGTCGATTTTCAATGAAACGTTCACCGTATGGACTTCCTTGATATGGCCTTCTTCATCCCCGACGAATTTCTTCGTCATAACGGCATAGGCACGGGGGTCATGGCCGAATACTTCTTCTGCTTCCTTCTGTCCGTACTCCGCTCGATGGATGATCGGATATTGCGGCCACGGGTTCCCCACTTCATCGCGGATCGCCCCTTTTTTCGCATAGATATCAAACTGCGTCAGGCTCTTGCAGTTATGTCTGATGGAAGTTGCGAGACAATCTGTCCCCGTGTCCCCGCCGCCGATGACAATCACATTTTTCCCTGCTGCAGACAGGTATTCCCCATCAGAGAAGTTGGAATCCAGCAGACTTTTGGTGTTGGCATGCAGGAAATCCATCGCATAGTGGACACCCTTTAAGTTTCTACCTTCCACTTCTAGGTTCCGGTGGACTGTCGCTCCTCCGCAAAGGATGACGGCATCGAACTCACTCTTTAATTCAGAAGCGGAAATGTCTTTCCCCACTTCTGTATTGGTGACAAATTTAATGCCCTCTTTTTCTAAAATATCCACACGTCGCTTCACGACTGAATACGGAAGCTTCATTTCAGGAATACCGTACGTCAGAAGGCCGCCAACACGGTCATTCCGTTCAAAAACTGTTACCAGGTGACCTGCTTTGTTCAGCTGTGCGGCGGCCGCCAATCCGGCAGGACCGGACCCTACGACTGCCACTCTTTTCCCCGTACGGATCTCTGGAGGCTTCGGTACCACCCATCCTTCTTCGAACCCTTTTTCGATGATGGACCTTTCCACCGTGCGGATTGCGACAGGAGGTTCATTGATGCCGAGGACGCATGCCCCTTCACAGGGAGCCGGGCAGGCAAAGCCCGTGAACTCAGGGAAGTTGTTCATTTCGTGCTCCCTTTTCAATGCTTCCTTCCACTGTCCTTGATACACCAGGTCATTCCATTCTGGAATCAGATGATAAACAGGGCATCCCGTCGTGACGCCTTCAAGTTCCATGCCGGATTGGCAGGTAGGGACGCCGCAGTCCATACAGCGTGCCCCCTGCTTCCTGACCTCCTCTTCTGAAAGAGGGAGAGTATAATCATCCCAGTCCTTCGTACGGTCTGAAGGTTTCCTTTCATCCAGCGTTTGTCTCTTGTATTCCATGAAACCAGTCGGTTTTCCCATCCATATCCCCCTCCTATATATCTATGAAAATAGAATTTAACTTTGAGAATTGTCCAGCTCCAGCGCCTAGCCCCTCGAGACGTTTCGGTCCGCCCGATGAAGTCATAGAGCAGCCTTCACCGGTCAGCCCTCCAACGCTTGTCGGGGCTGGGCAAGGCGCTTCCGCTTTTCTTTTTGTCCAGCTCCAGGGCTTAGAGGCACATGTCATAAGTCAAATTGGCCAGGAAGGCAAAGAACGCCTTCATGGCCAATCCGCCATATGCCACCCGCCTCTGTTCAAAGCCCTTCCGCATTTCTTATTTTACAGTCTCTAATTTTTTTGTACTTTCTTCAAATGCCGTCATTTCAGCATCGAATTTCTCGAGTCCGCTGTCTTCCAATTCTGAGATCCTCTCTTTCATCCTCAGATAGGATTTCGGGATCACCCTTACGAATTTGGATACATACGCATCCCAATTGGCCAATATCTTCTTTCCATTTGCACTGTTTGTATAATCAACATAGTTCTGGATCAGGTCATATACTTCTTTTGTTTCTTCAGGGTCGAATAACGGCTGAAGGAGGACAAGCTCCTTGTTGCAGCGGGAATTGAATGAACCGTCCTCATCGAGGATATACGCGGTCCCTCCTGACATTCCTGCGGCAAAATTGCGTCCCGTTCGACCAAGGATCACTACTTTTCCACCTGTCATGTATTCGCACCCGTGATCCCCTACACCTTCTACCACGACGTTTGCGCCGCTGTTTCTTACACAGAAACGTTCTCCGGCAATTCCGTAGATATAGGCCTCACCGGCAGATGCACCGTAGAACGATACATTCCCGATGATCGTGTTGCGCTCAGGGATAAAAGTTGAAGTCGGATCAGGATGAACAATGATTTTACCGCCGGATAACCCTTTTCCGACGAAGTCATTTGCATCCCCGACAAGTCTTAACGTCAATCCTCTAGGGATATATGCTCCGAAGCTCTGTCCAGCAGAGCCTGTAAACTTCAGACGGATGGTGTCTTCCGGGAGGCCTTCGGAACCGTACCGCTTCGTTATCTCACTTCCGAGCATTGTCCCCGTCACACGGTTGATGTTCCGTATTGCAGTGGAAACTTCAACCGGTTCTTTATTTTCGATCGCTTTCCGGCACCGAGGGATCAGCTCTTGATAATCAAATGTCTTTTCCAGTTCATGATCCTGTTTTCTGACAGCATATCTGCTCACTTTCTCAGGCACATCAGGTTGATACAGGAGCGCCGACAGATCGAGTCCCTTTGCCTTCCAGTGGTCGATCGCTTCATTGGCTTCGAGTACATCGGTCCTTCCGATCATTTCGTTGATCGTTCTGAAACCAAGCTCCGCCATCAGTTCCCTTGCTTCCTGTGCGACAAATCGCATGAAGTTTGCCACATGCTCAGGGTCCCCCATATATTTTTTACGAAGCTCCGGATCCTGCGTCGCAATTCCGACTGGACATGTATTCATATGGCACACACGCATCATGACGCAGCCAAGGACAACCAGCGGTGCAGTCGAGAAGCCGAATTCTTCTGCTCCCAAGAGGGATGCCACTACTACATCGCGCCCCGTCATCATTTTCCCGTCGGTTTCAACGACAATCCGATCACGCAGGCGGTTCAGAAGCAGGGTCTGGTGTGCCTCGGCAAGACCGATTTCCCAAGGCAGTCCTGTATGCTTCAAGCTCGTTCTCGGAGCGGCGCCTGTTCCCCCGTCGTATCCTGAAATCAGGACGACATCAGCACGGCCTTTTGCGACACCTGCAGCAATGGTCCCGACACCAACGGCTGATACCAGTTTCACACTGATTCGAGCTTGAGGATTGGCGTTTTTCAAGTTGTGGATCAGCTCGGCAAGATCCTCGATTGAATAGATATCATGGTGAGGCGGAGGGGAAATAAGCTCGACACCCGGCGTGGATCCGCGTACTTCTGCGACCCATGGATAAACTTTCTTCCCTGGCAGGTGTCCGCCTTCACCAGGCTTTGCTCCCTGTGCCACCTTGATTTGTAT
The DNA here is from genome assembly GCA_051294195.1 of Bacillus sp. BKU_1. GTDB lineage: Bacteria > Bacillota > Bacilli > Bacillales > Bacillaceae_B > Rossellomorea. The sequence continues at coordinate 3,306,056 of CP193985.1, forward strand.
TTCATCAGCGTTGACAAGATAATGACTTGTCACCCCGAAACGGCCCGAAGCCACCTGCTTGATGGAGCTTCGTCTGAGGTCGCCGTTTTCATCACGTGTGAAACGGTTTGGATGCTCTCCTCCTTCACCGGAGTTGCTCCGTCCGCCGATGCGGTTCATTGCGATTGCAAGGGCCTCGTGGGCTTCCTGGCTGATCGAACCGAATGACATCGCACCGGTCTTGAATCTCCTGCAGATCTCTTCCACCGATTCGACTTCGTCTATCGGAACCGGCTGTCTTTTCTTAAAGGAGAGAAGGCCCCGCAGTGACTGCAGATTCTGCTTCTCATCCGTCAGCATAGCGGAATACTTCTTGAACGTTTCATAATTGTTCGTTCTGCATGCATGCTGAAGTGTATGGATCGTACTGGGATTATATTGATGGTCCTCTCCGTTTTTACGGTATTGGAACTCATCACCTGATTCAAGTGAACGGTTCGGGTCCTTTCGGTTTACAAATGCTTTCCGGTGCCTCATCAGCACTTCTTTTTCAATGATATCGAGTTTGATTCCGCCTAATCTTGAGGCGGTGCGGGTAAAGTATTTATCAATGACTTCATTATGGATGCCGATTGCTTCAAATATCTGGGCACCCCGGTAACTCTGGATCGTGGAGATACCCATTTTAGAGAGCACCTTCATGACTCCGTCCGTTGCAGCCTTCACATAGGTTTTGACTGCTTCCCTGTATGTCCTTTGCGGAAGATCCCCTTTATTGACAAGGTCCCGAAGTGATTCATATGCAAGATAAGGAGTGATGGCTTCAGCTCCGTAACCGAGTAAAGTGGCAAAGTGATGGACCTCACGCGGTTCACCCGATTCAACCAGAAGACTGACCTTTGTACGCGAGCGCTGACGGATCAGATGCTGGTGCAGTCCGGAAACGGCAAGCAGAGCCGGTATGGCAGCACGTTCTTTGGTCACCCCCCTATCGGATAGGATCAGAAGGGTTGCTCCGTCATTGATTGCAATGTCTGCTCTTGAAAATAGTTTATCCAGGGCACCTTCAAGCTGGTCCCCTTCCTCTGTAACGTTAAACAAAGTCGATAGAGTGACAGCCTTGAAACCTTCTTCATTCTGGTAACGCAGTCTCTCAAGCTCTTCCTGTGTCAGGACCGGTGTCTCAAGACGGATATGCCTGCAGCTTTCCGGACCCGGGTCGACAAGGTTCCCTTCTGCCCCGATCGTCGTGCCGACAGATGTGACGATCTGTTCGCGTATCGCATCGATCGGCGGATTGGTTACCTGTGCAAACAGCTGCTTGAAATAGTTATAAAGAAGCTGCGGCTTCTTCGACAGGACGGCAAGAGGGGAATCATACCCCATCGAACCGACCGGGTCTTTCCCGTCCGTCACCATCGGCTTGATGATTTTATTGATTTCCTCAGTGGTATAACCGAATGCCTGCTGCTGGGCCAGTACTTCTTCTGATGTAAAGATTTCAGAACCATATGGCGCTTCAGGCAGATCTTTCAGTTCTTTTTTGTAATTGTTCAGCCAGTGTCTGTAAGGCTGCTCATTTGCCACCCTGAGTTTGATTTCCTCATCCGGGATCATTCTTCCTTTTTCCAGGTCGACGAGAAGCATTTTTCCCGGTTGAAGACGATCTTTATAAACGATATCGTCAGCAAAGATATCAAGCGCACCGACTTCGGATCCAAGGACAATCATGCCATTTTTCGTGACATAATATCTTGCAGGTCTCAGGCCGTTACGGTCAAGGCATGCCCCGATTTGTTTACCGTCTGTAAACACCAGTGCCGCCGGTCCGTCCCACGGCTCCATCAGGCAGCTGTGATATTCGTAGAAATCCTTTTTCTTAGGGTGGATCGTATCATCATTTTCCCACGGCTCCGGCACCATCATCATCGCTGTATGGGCAAGTGATCTTCCTGAGAGATGAAGGAACTCAAACGCATTATCGAACATGGATGAGTCACTGCCCGTCTCATCGATGACCGGAAGGATTTTCTCCAGATCTTCTTCACTGAAGGCGGAAGAATGGCACAGCTGCTCACGTGCTCTCATCCAGTTTACGTTTCCTCTTAATGTATTGAATTCTCCATTATGGATGGTATATCGGTTAGGGTGTGAACGCTGCCAGCTTGGAAATGTATTCGTACTGAAGCGGGAATGCACCAGGGCCAGTGCGGATTGGAACTCAGGGTGATTGAGGTCGATGTAAAAGGAATCCAGCTGTTCGGGGATGAGCATCCCTTTGTATACAATGGTTGTGGAAGATAAGCTGCACAAGTATACATCCCTTAATTCCTCAATCTGCGATGTTTCTTTCTCGATTCGTTTTCGGATGACGTAGAGTTTTCTTTCAAAATCCATCCGTGTCTTCATATCATTTGAAGCACCGATGAACACCTGGCGGATAAAAGGCTTTGACTTTGAAGCAACCTTACCAACAAAGGAATCATTGATTGGTACAGGTCTCCATCCGAGCGTCTTCTGGCCTTCTTCTTCGATGATTCGTTCGAATAATTCTTTACTTTGCATACGCGATTCGTATTCTTCCGGGAGGAATACCATCCCGACTCCGTATTCACCTTCACCAGGCAAATGGATATCCTCTTTTTCACATTGTTTCTTGAAGAATCTGTGTGGTATCTGTGTCAGGATACCTGCTCCATCACCGGTGCTGGTATCGGCGGATTGCCCTCCCCTGTGTTCAAGGTTACAAAGGATATTGATGGCATTTTGTACGATATTATGAGATTTCCTGCCATCTATATTGGCGATCATCCCAATACCGCATGCTTCATGTTCATGCGCCGGATCATATAATCCCTGCGCTGAAGGAAGATTATTTTTCATTCACAACGTCCCCCTCTACTGGATTACTATTATTGAAAGATAATAATATCTTTTAATCGAATTTTCTTAATTTTTGTTAGTATATCATGAAATTTAGAAAAAACGAAAAATTTAGTTAATGGTCAGAGGCCTATTAAATACTTAATTTGAAGAATAACGAAGCGGAAATCACGAGGGGAATTGTCTATTTAACTAAATTTTCAAAAACTTTAAAACCTTGCTATTTCAATAAAGAAATCGTTTACAAAATCACGAATAAAGTAAATACATAGTTATAAATTATTTTGAATTTTTATGTGGATTTTTTATAAAAAATTTTTTTTTGGAAGTCAAATTATTTACGTTTTTTCAGTGGGCAAAGTTTGGTTCACCCAGCTTATATATCCGGTTTATCTCTTGTGCAAACCTGGACAAAAAAATAACCCCTCTCGGTTTGGGGTTATTTTTCTCAAATTGATTTAATTGTGACATTTTCCGGGAAATATTGACTATTTTCAACAAAGTAACATCTTACTGCAATGAGTTGCTTCCCACCAGGCCTTTTTTTCCAGCTACGATCCTTTTAACTGCAGTTACCGCTTCATCAATTGTATCCATCTTCAGGATGATTTTCTGCCCGTCGCTGTATTTTTCTGCTGTGTGTTTGTATCTCGGGTCATAATAGCAGGTCAGAAGAAGTTCCAGGACCGTTTCATAGTTTCTTGTTTTCAGTTCTTTTTCGATTTGATTGGCGACAGGGCTGTGGATCCTGCGTTTGATTTTCCTGAAAGATTCCACAAAATCTTCGTGATGTTCATGAAGCCTGTATTCCTTCATGATATGTCCGACTCTTTCTTCAATCGGCAATTCAATGAAGATATGTATGGCTTGTTCTTTTTTATTCAGTATAAAAGAAGGCAGCAGAACTTTCCCCACTCGTTTGCTTTCCGCTTCAAACAGGACGAAGGGGTGATGTTCCAGCCGTTTCACTTCATTGACTAAAAGAGAATCGAATGTTTTTTGATTGTGGGGAGACAGTCCCAACCCGCCGAAAACAGAGCCGCGATGATTCGCCAGACCCTCCAGATCGAGTATCGGGAATCCCTGTTGTCCCAGCCTGTGAAGGATCTCTGTTTTCCCTGTACCGGTTCCTCCGTTCAGGACATACGCTTCCTGTTTGAGTTCAATTGACTCCAGCTGGTCCAGCACCCAGTGCCGGTATGTGCGTATTCCCCCTATAATCCGGTACGTCTCAATCCCCATCAAATCAAGGAAAGTGGCAGCAGATTTGCTCCTCATGCCTCCCCGCCAGCAATAGACCACTTTTTTCCCCGGCAATTCCTTGAACTTTTTAATGAAGTCGGGTAGTTTAGCGGAGAATAGTTCCAGGCCCCTGTCCGTAGCAGCCTCTTTGCTAACCTGCTTATAAAGTGTCCCGACTTCAGCTCGTTCCTGGTCATTGAATACGGGGATATTGTAACTTCCGGGTATTGTCATTTCTTCATATTCAGAAGGTGAACGGACATCGACCAAGGCATAGTCATTCGACTGATCAGAAAGCAATTCGTTTATTGAAATCTCTTTGAACAATATGTTTCACCTCTATTTCCTTCATTTTTCAGTATGGTCAATATGAAAGAATTTAATATGGTCTTATCTTTAATAGTAACATGCGGGAATGATTTACTATGGATATGAAAGGCTGTTTACTAAAAGATTGTTGCTTTTCGTCAATTGGCTTTCAGCCTGAAAAACCGCTTCTGGACTTGCTCTTTTTGAACACCAGTCCAAACTAAAAAGGACGGACAAGCCGAAAATTCCCAAGTTCCGATATTTTCTATTATCCAAAGCAACAAAATATGCAAAAAGAGCTCTATGATAAGAGTCCGAGAGTCAAAGTGAACGAATATTTTAGTGTGAGGTTTAATCACCGCTATTGATTTCCGTGCAAGACTTCAATCAATCGCTGGTAAACATAAACCCTATTATCAATCGTCTAAAACTGTAAAATCCCAATGAATTTTCCTCCAGCAATGAAGATCATCCCTGGTTTTATACGACGAAAAAGGAAATTAAATTCCAATTACAGATACCTATGCTACACTTAGATCATCTAAGTTTAAAGTATATTGTTGAAACTTCATTCAGCTAATGGAGCGGTTTAACATAGTATTATTTTATACAAAGGAGTGATTTTTTGAGCAGGAAAAGTAAAGGGTACATAGCTCTAACAGCGGGGATAATTATGCTTTCTTTATCAATTTTGAACTTTACAATATTTGATCCAAGAAAAGGTTCATTCATTCAATCCAATTTTGGTATCTTTGAACCATTAGGCACATTGTTATGTCTACTTTTCACTATATCACTTATCGGTATTGCATTAAATTTCATCTGGAATATCGCATTAAAAAAGATCATTAAAATATACATCGTCACCATGATCGGGATTTTTCTTCTGCCGGTATTTTTCATTCTATTACACGCAGGGGAACTCTAGGGCTTGCATCAAGTATCAGATATGGGTGAATAAGTTGATAAACCATGTTAAACCGCACTTTTAATAGAGCACGAAAAAGCTCAGAGTTTATTGCTCTGAGCCAGGCTATTTTCAAATGAGTATTTTCAGTAAAGCTCCTGTTTGTTGGAGGGATTATTCAATATCGCTTGTATATTTTTCCGGCAGTAACTCCATGACATTACATTTCACTAATTTATCATTATAAGGAATGATTACATCTGTATTAATTCCATAATCACTTATCAACTCCCGGCACATACCGCAAGGAGCAACTACCCAGCATTTTTCGATATCTTCGTGTGGATGAGGGTGGGCAACCGCTACAATCGTTTCAAATTCGTGGTCCCCTTCTGAAATGGACTTGCCAATGGCCATTGCTTCTCCGCACACTGTTATTCTTCCCACATTCGCTTCTACATGAACTGCTGAAAAAACATTACCGCTTTTTGACCTTACTGCTGCACCAATATGATGCCGTCCATATCGATAATTCTTTTCTATTACTTTTTCTGCCTGCTTAATCAATTCATAGTCTTTATCTTCTAACGGTTTTACTTTTAACATACTAATATCCCCTTTTTTCAGTTCTTTTTTTGCTTTTATTTATCGGGACAAGCCCTATTGCTCTATAAAAATATTTTAGCATAATTTACCTGTTACTTCTTTTGATTATTTTAATTCACCTAATAACAATCACAAAAAAGCGAGGTTGGGACAAAACTTAAAAGGTACCATTTAATGACGAACAAAATCAGTATAGGTTCTTTATACCGCTAATGATTTCCGTGCAAGACTACGCTTTCCGCGGGTAGCCCGTGAGCCTCCTCGGCAAGCCTGCGGGAAGAAAAGCGGAGGGACTTTGAAAAGAGGCGGTTGGCATAAGTCGAATCGTCCACGAAGGCGTTCTTTGCCCATTTGCCTCTAAGCCCCGCAGCTGGACAAATAGAAAAGCGGAGGCGGCTCGCCCAGAGGCGACAAGCATAAGGCGAGCAAGCCGGAAAGGCGCTTTTTGCCTTTTTGGCTTGCTTGACTTATGACCTCGAGCCTCTAGCCGCCGGAGCTGGACAACACAAGTAGCTAATGTGAGACCCCGCAGGCGAAGCCGAGGAGGCTCACAAGCTACCCGCGGAAAGCGAAGTCCTGCACGGAAATCAATAGCGGTATTAGAAGGCCACCTTTCACATTGAAGAAGCAGCTGCCCTTTGTTCAAGAAAAGGACAGGATAGTAGAATAAATTATAAGTTCTAAAGAGGTGAAAATTTTTGCAGGAGGAGCAAGTGGCGATGAGAAAGACAGAAATACTTCCTTGGACAGAAGAATGGGGAAAAGTATATTTGAAAGAAGAAAGTAAACTCAAAGAAATTTTTAAAGAAGAGCTGATTGAGATCTATCATATAGGTAGTACATCAATCTCTTCAGTAGGCTATGCAAAACCAATAATAGATATCTTAGTCGTTGTAAAAGATATTGAGAAAGTAAGTTTATTCAACAAGGAAATGTTGTGTTTAGGGTATGAACCAAGGAATGAACACGGAATAACAGAAAGAAGATATTTTACAAAAGGTAAACAAAAAAGATCTCATCACGTTCATATCTTTCAACTTGGAAATAAAAACATTGACGCCCATTTATCATTTAAAGAATACTTAATCAATCATCCAGAGGATGCAAAAAAATACGGAGATCTTAAAAAGATTTTGGCAAAACAGTTCCCTAATGATACGCATAAATATCAAGAAGTTAAAGAGAAATTTGTAGATGAATTAATTAAGAAAGCAGTTAATTGGAAAGTAAACTAAGCTTCTTGTTCTTCCGCAATCGGGGGCTTTAACGTAATTACAAGTTCATAAAACGTAAAAGCCCAGAACCATTTAAGTCTGGAATCTCACTGTTAAACAGAGTGTTATTTATATTGTTAATACTGATGCTGATTTGATGACACGTGCCTCTAAGCCTTGTAGCTGGACAGTTTCTCTCCCTGTAAAAAGAATCGGAGGCTCACCAACCGCCCGCGGAAAGCGAAGTCCTGCACGGAAATCAATAAGCGGTATTAGAAGTTCACTCTAAAATAGTTACTATAGGATGACGTTTTCCTAAATTGTTCATCCTAAAAAAATTTTTCACGCACCACTTGACTAAATACTCCATAGGGTATATTATAGTCAATGTAGCAAAAACACATCACAACAAATCAAATTTCCGGGAGGTGTCTAAATGGAATACAATTCACAAGTCAAAAATCGAATCAAACGTGTTGAAGGGCAGCTCCGGGGAATCTTACGGATGATGGAGCAGGGGGAAGATTGCAAAGATGTCATTTCCCAGCTGTCAGCAGCCAAAACGGCTCTTGATCGTTCAGTCGGCCTGATCGTCAGCATGAATCTGATTGAATGTGTGAGAGATTCACAGGAGTCCGGTGAAAACACGGATGAAATCGTCAAAGAAGCAGTGAACCTGCTGGTGAAAAGCAAATAAATAAAAAGTGTTGACAACTTTTTTTATATCATTTAACATACCCATATAGGTATTTTAAGATAAAAAATTTTAAACAAACATTTAGGAGGAATTATTAATGAACGCAGATAAAGTACTGGATGCAAAAGGATTAGCCTGCCCGATGCCAATCGTAAAGACAAGGAAGGCAATCAAAGAAATCGAATCAGGACAGATCCTTGAAGTCCAAACAACCGATAAAGGTGCAAAAAGTGATTTGACAGCTTGGGCTAAATCAACCGGACATGAACTTGTAGATTCTAAAGAAGAAAATGATGTATTCACATTCTGGATTAAAAAAGGATAAATTTTTTTGAGGGGAAATATACCCCCTCTTGTATTTAAAAGGAGGAAAACAGATGTCAGAAACAAAATCAACCAATATTATTCTCTTCAGCGGAGATTATGATAAAGCAATGGCAGCGTACATCATCGCAAATGGTGCGGCTGCATATGACCACGAAGTAACCATTTTCCATACTTTCTGGGGCTTGAATGCACTGAGAAAAGAAGAAATGGTTCCGGTTAAGAAAGGTTTCATGGAGAAAATGTTCGGCAAAATGATGCCGCGCGGTGCAGATAAATTGGGATTATCCAATATGCACTTTGCAGGAATGGGACCAAAAATGATCAAAGGTGTCATGAAAAAACACAACGCAATGCCTCTTCCAGATTTGATCGAGATGGCAAAAGAGCAGGATGTTAAGCTCGTTGCATGTACGATGACAATGGATCTTTTGGGTCTTCATAAAGATGAACTGATGGATGAAATCGAGTATGCGGGTGTGGCTGCATATTTGGCTGACGCGGAGAATGGCAACGTAAATCTCTTTATCTAATTTTTTTTGAAAATAAATATACCCTACGAGGTAATTGGAGGTTCTTTTTTATGGCAATTGAAACAAATTTCGTACTAGATGCAAAAGGTTTGGCATGTCCGATGCCGATCGTGAAAACCAAGAAAGCGATGAAAGATCTTGAAGCCGGCCAAGTGATCGAAATCCAGGCGACGGATAAGGGATCTAAAGCAGATCTTCAGGCATGGGCAAAGAGTTCAGGGCATGACTATCTGGGTACGATTGAAGAAGGCGATGTACTGAAGCACTTCGTCCGTAAATCAAGCGGCGAAGACACGGTGGAACGCAAGCATGAAGCAGTTACGAATAATGAAGAACTGTCAGGAAAGCTTGGCGGGGAAAATATGCTCGTACTGGATGTTCGTGAAAAAGCAGAATATGCATTCAAACACATACCGGGAGCCGTATCGATTCCACTCGGTGAATTGGAAGCAAAAGCGGATGAACTTGCAAAAGATAAAACTATTTATGTTGTCTGCCGTACAGGGAACCGAAGTGATATGGCTGCACAAATATTGGTGGATAAAGGATTTGCGAATGTCATCAATGTAGTGCCGGGCATGAGCGAATGGTCAGGCGACACAGAATCTGACGTTGAATAATGAATCTTCTTTTGATTAAGAAATAAAACTGGGAGGTAGAAAAAATGGCAGTAAAAGCAATGAGTCCAAAAGAAGCAGCACAAAAAGTGATGAATAAAGAAGACTTGTTCATCCTGGATGTACGTAATGAAGATGCGTTTGAAGATTGGAAAATCGACGGACATAAGTTCGAGTATCTTAATATCCCTTACTTCGATCTTCTTGACGGAGTGGAAGAGATAATGGATAAACTTCCGAAAGACAAGGATATCCTTGTTGTATGTGCGAAAGAAGGGTCTTCCGTCATGGTGGCAGAGATGCTTTCTGACGAAGGACTGGATGTATCTTATCTAGAAGGCGGCATGAAAGCGTGGAGTGAACACCTAGAACCGGTAAAAGTCGGTGACCTCACTGACGGCGGCGAGCTGTACCAATTCGTACGCCTGGGTAAAGGATGCCTATCATACATGGTGGTGTCAAATGGTGAAGCGGCAGTCGTTGACGCTACACGCATGACAGATATTTTCATTGATTTTGCAAAAGAGAAACATGCAGAAATCACAAACGTATTCGATACTCACCTGCATGCTGATCACATTTCAGGCGGACGTAAAATCACTGAAGCTACGAATGCGACTTACTGGCTGCCTCCAAAAGATGCAGAGGAAGTAACGTTTGAATATGCTGCGCTTGAAGATGGCAATAAAGTGGTGATCGGTAACTCAACAATCGATATCAATGCACTCTATTCACCCGGCCACACAATCGGATCAACTTCTTTCGTCATTGACGAGAAATATCTATTATCAGGAGATATCCTGTTCGTAGACAGCATCGGACGCCCGGACCTTGCCGGTAAAGCAGAGGACTGGGTTGCTGATTTAAGAGAAAGTCTATATAAACGTTATAAAAATTTATCCATGGAACTGACTGTCCTTCCGGCTCACTTCATGATCATCGATGAATTGAACGAGGACGGTACGGTCGGCGAAAAACTTGGTACTCTTTTTGCAAAGAACCATGGTTTGAATATCGAGGACGAAGAAGAGTTCAGAAAGCTTGTTTCAGAGAACCTTCCTCCCCAGCCGAATGCTTATCAGGAAATCCGTGAAACAAACATGGGGAAAATCACTCCTGACGATGAGAAGCAGCGTGAAATGGAAATCGGTCCAAACCGCTGTGCAGTCCGCTAAGCGAATACGAAAAGCAAACGGGAACCTTTCAGGAGGTTCCCATTTAAAATAATGCATTTCGCAAAGCTGTATGATCACAAATCAAAAGAGCTCATGAAAAGGAGGAACGGACGATGGATTTGGCATTTATCATTACCATATTTTTAATCGGCTTTATCGGGTCTTATATTTCAGGGATGGTCGGAATCGGGGGAAGCATCATAAAGTATCCCATGCTTCTGTATATCCCGCCGTTATTCGGACTGGCCGCATTCTCGGCACATGAAGTTTCCGGCATCAGTGCCGTTCAGGTATTCTTCGCTACACTCGGGGGTGTATGGGCTTACCGGAAAGGCGGTTACTTGAACAAGACGCTTATCGCCTATATGGGTGTAAGCATCCTGATCGGGAGCTTCATCGGAGGATTCGGTTCGAAGGCGATGAGTGAAGACGGCATCAACCTTGTCTATGGTATCCTTGCATTGACAGCTGCAATCATGATGTTCATCCCTAAAAAAGGGATCGATGACATCAAGTTTGAAGATGTGACGTTCAATAAATGGCTGGCAGCTGTACTGTCCCTGATTGTCGGGGTAGGCGCGGGGATTGTAGGGGCTGCGGGAGCATTCCTGCTGGTTCCGATCATGCTGGTCGTCCTTAAAATCCCTACAAAGATGACGATTGCATCCTCTCTTGCCATCACGCTGATTTCTTCGATCGGTTCAACCGTCGGCAAGATCAGTACAGGGCAGGTGGACTACGTGCCTGCGATGATCATGGTGGTTGCAAGCCTGATCGCATCGCCGTTAGGGGCAGCCGCAGGAAAGAAAATGAATACAAAGATCTTGCAAACGATATTGGCCCTGTTGATCTTGGGGACAGCAATCAAAATCTGGCTCGATATTTTATAAAAATAAGCATTCTCAGACCTGACTTCAGCCAAAGTCGGGTCTTTTTACGTAATTTTCAGAATTGAATAAAATCGTTATGCAAATAAGCGGTTTTCCGTTACAATTAAATTGCTTAGAAAATTTTAGTAAATGAATGAAGGAGGAATGGAAATTGTGTCTGATGAAGAACAAAAAGAGCGGCAGATGTATAAGCATTATGTAACTTCCAAACAGGAAAATGAAGACACTCTAAAACACAATCCTGAATTATATAGAAAAATTGTCGAGTTCTCACCCGACACTGTTATCATTTCCAAGAAAGATATCTGTAAGTATATCAATGAAACAGGAACCAGCCTTTTACAAGCTGAAAGCAAGTCGCAAATTATGAATAGGAGTCTCCTGGACTTTGTGCATGAAGAAGATCGGACCGAATTGATAAAAAGGTTTTCAAGGCTAAGCAATGGAGAAGCCGTTTTACCGCAGCCTGCCAGACTCATCTGCCTGGATGGATCGCAGATTGATGTGGAATTGAAGGCCATCCCTACATATTTTAATCATGAAAAAGCCATTCATATAATCGTGCGCGACCTGTCCGAACAAAAATTGACACAGGAATTGATGATGAAATCAGAAAAATTATCCGTAGCAGGGCAGCTTGCCGCAGGAATCGCACATGAAATCAGAAACCCGATTACATCAATCAAGGGATTCATCCAGCTGCTTGAGCATGATGTGCCTGAAAAAAAAGGGTACTTTGATGTGATTTCTTCTGAAATGAACAGGATTGAATCCATTTTGAACGAACTGCTCGCCCTCGCAAAACCGAGATCATGTGACATGAAGGAAGTAAATCTGATTGACCTTGTCAACCAGGTCGTGACATTGATCAGTACGGATGCAATTATGAAGAACATCGAGATCAGAACAACATTCAGCTGTGAGCCGTGCACCCTCATATGCGATGGGAACCAAATCAAGCAGGTATTCATCAATTTCATTAAAAATGCAATCGAGGCCATGTCGAATGGCGGGAAAATCTTAATCGATGTTGAGAAGATAGACGATGCCATGAACATCCGTTTTATCGACGAAGGTGAAGGAATTCCGGAAGAAATCGCTGGGAAAATCGGTCAGCCTTTCTTTACAACCAAGAGCGGCGGGACGGGACTAGGCATCATGGTCAGTAAGCAGATCATCGAAAATCATTCCGGGAATGTAAAGATCAGCAGTGATTCAAACGGCACCTGCGTAGAGGTCTTTTTACCCCACTCACCATTGAAACGATGAGGAACATTTCACATTCCCCATCGTTTTTTATTTTGCATTCCGGGCGGTAATGGAGATGAAATCAAATAGAAATGAAAAAAACTGAAACTTATCCTTTTGTTAAACGTCTATTACAATGTAGTTAAATAAGACCTGAGGATGATGCAAAAGAACAAGAGCACCTGTACAATGTTTAATGTTTCATGGTATGTATGTAATCATTGAAGCATGAAAAAGGAGAATCGGAATATGAAAAAATTAATGAATACAGTACTATCCGCTTTATTGGTAATCGGTATCGCACAGCCTGCAATGGCTGCCGGCAATGATAATCAGGAAGAAAGTATAAATGAAAAATTCGGGGTTCCGATCGTCGTTTACGGTGAGACGCTCACTTCTCAGCAGAAAAAAACGGTACAAGATGAATTTGGAATTGACGAAAACACGGATGTAGAAGAATTCACCGTAACCGGTGATGACCTTGTGAAATATATAGAGGGTGAAAATCGGAATGCCCGGATGTTCTCATCTGCCAAAATCACGAGACAGGAAAAAGGTGAAGGGCTGAATGTGGACATTGTGACCCCGGATAACATTACGGAAGTGACTGAATCCATGTATGCCAATGCACTATTGACGGCCGGTGTTGAAAATGCCAATGTCGAAGTTGCCTCTCCCGTGAAAGTAAGCGGACACTCTGCTTTGACTGGAATTTATAAGGCATACGATGTCAGCGGTGAACAGCTTGATTCCGTCCGCATGGAAGTGGCGAACGAAGAGCTTAATGTTGCGACTGAATTAGCGAAGGATGCAGGCATCGATAAAGAAAAAGTCAGTGAGCTCCTGACAGAAATCAAAAAAGAAATCGCCGAACAGGATCCTGCGACAAAAGAGGAAGTGGAGCAAATCGTTGAAGAAAAGTTGAAAACGATGAACATCGAACTCAGTCCGGAAGACCGTCAGCTGTTGATTGATCTGTTTGATAAAATCAGGTCACTTGATATCAACTTCGACAATGTCCAGCAGCAGCTTGAAGATCTGACGAAGGATATCCAGACAACCATCAAAGATATCGTGAATGACGAAAGCTTCGGTCAAAAAGTATCCGATTTCTTTACAGGATTGCTGGATGCGATTGCTGATTTGTTCAGATCGATTAAGAATTTATTTTCTTAATATTTAATTGGTGATAAATTGGTTCATCTTTAAAAGTCCAGAAAAAGAAAGAACAACAATAAAAGTACATTGATCCCTTGGAGGATTAATGTACTTTTTTGTTGAATTACATTAACAGAATTCAAATGAGATTAAAAAGGGGTAAACGTTTTAGATTTTACTTTGAAGTTTCAGAGAGGGGAAATGATATGGATCCGATTTTAATGGATGTTCCAATACAAATAGAAACAGACAGACTCATTCTGCGGGCACCGCACCAATCCGGTGACGGGAATGTGGTTCAACAGGCAATTAAGGATTCAATTGATGAGTTGAAGCAATGGCTGCAATTATTCCAGGAGATTCCTACTGTGGAACGAACAGAAATTCTCCTGAGGAACTCCCATATAGATTTTTTGAAAAGAGAAAGCTTTCGCTATCTTGTATTTCATAAGGATACGAATGAATTTATTGGAACTGCCAGCATTCACAGTATTAATTGGGAGATTCCCAAAGGGGAAATTGGGTATTGGATTAACTCGGAATTCAGCGGCAATGGATATATGACAGAGACAGTAAGTGAGTTAACGAACCTCGGGTTTCAGAAACTCAACTTCAGAAGGATCGAAATAAGATGTGAATCAGCAAACAGTAAAAGTCGTTCGATCCCTGCTAAACTGGGTTTTGAATTAGAAGGAATCTTAAGAAATGATGAATTATCCGCAGACGGCAGCAGGCTCACTGACTCGTGTATTTATTCGAAAATAAAATAAATGATGGAAAGAGGATTCGTAGGATTTCTTGAGGTATATGGATTCTGCAGATCTTCAACAAGAGAGGCTCAAATAAATTAAGAAAGGGAACGTCCAAAATCAGACGTTCCCTTATTTTTTGGCTGAAAACACGAATAGCTTTATAGAAATGTAATCTTATCTTTGCTTACATTCCCGCTGATCAGCTCTTTTAATTTTTCAATCTCGTTCGGTGAATTGAAAAACGTCGTAGGAATCAATATGGCTTTATTTTTTGATATGTACAGCCGGAACATATCTTGGTGCTCGTGGGCGGCGAGAATGTCACTCCATTGGATGTGATGAACCGATCTTCTTACTTTTTGCTGGATCTCCTCTGTGGTTATCGTCAAATAAATTTCATTCTGTATCAGCTGGTCGCTCTTATACTCTTTCGCCGCCCTGAACTTGTTTAGCAGCTTAGCCCATAACCATAGAAGAAGGGCCAATACAATAGAAAAAATCAAGAATATAAACAGCAGAAAGATCCGTAAGCCAATACTCTCATCGATAAGCGAAGTGTAAATAGAGAATACAGCTATAAAGATCAGGAACGTGCTTCCCACAAATATCCGGTTATAATTTTTGAAATGATAGCGATTATGATGAATGAAATCGTCTTTCGTAATCGTTCCCTTCAGATGCAGGGCTTCATTGTTCAAAGTAGAATCCTCCGATGACATGCTTCGGCCTCCTTTTCATATTATTTTCCCTATAAGGATACTACAACAACACTGCCCTTACCATATAAAAGTCAGTTTTGGAATGCCCTTGAGATTGAAATCAGGATTATAAGACGCTGCAATTCACATGAAAATCATAGACGGTGTTTTTTAATGTAAATTGTCTTTATTTTATTTGACATAATACCTATAGGGGTATAAAATAATAATATACTTAATGAGAGAGGTGTTTTGATGGAGTTCATCGGATTATTGATATTGGTCGTATTGGTTCTTATATATATAAGGCAAATGAAAACCGGTAAAAACGTAAAACAGATTTCAACGGTGGATTTGAAGAAACAATTGGGGGACAAGACGAAACAGTTTATTGATGTGCGGACTCCTGCTGAATATAAAGGCAGGCATATTAAGGAATTCAGAAATATTCCACTCAACACCCTGCACAGGAATCTGGACAAGCTTTCGAAGGATAAGGAAGTAGTCGTCATATGCCAGAGCGGGATGAGAAGTGCAAAAGCATGCAAGATCTTATCTTCTTCAGGCTATTCGGTCACAAACGTGCGAGGCGGAATGAGTGCATGGTCATAACAAACAGAAAGGAAAATGAAAATGAATCAGATCTCAACGTATGAATTACAGAAGAAACTCGAAAATGGGGAAATGCTCGATATGATCGATGTGAGGGAAGCTGCCGAGGTCCGAACAGGGAAAATACCCGGTGCCGTGAATATCCCCCTCGGTCTTTTGGAATTCAGGATGAATGAACTCGATAAGCGTAAACAATATTTCATTGTCTGCCAGTCCGGCGGGCGAAGCAGCCAGGCTTACCGCTTTCTCGAATACCAGGGATTCAATGTGGTGAACGTGGAAGGCGGAATGTCTTCCTGGAATGGAAGGGTAGAATAAATATGTTTAAAAAGGGCTTGGCCCTTTTTGTTTTCTCCTTGATAAAAAAGGTAATGATATAAGAAAAACTCTTAGTCAGCAGAAATGAGATGATGCAGTTGAAAGAAACGAATGAATCAAAATACATTCAGCAGCATTTAGCGAATGAACGGACGTATCTGGCCTGGATCAGAACCTCGATTGCCATCCTCGGTATCGGGTTTTTAACGACGAGCCTTCATAGTACGTCGATCGGAGAGAGTGAATTCCAGGGGCTGATTACGGTGCTTATCAGCGCGATAAGCATCATTGTCGGTTTGTTCCTGATCGTCGGTTCGACCGTTAATTATTACCGGGTGCGAAGACACATCAATACCCAGACGTTTACGTCAGCGAATGCAGTGATCATCTTTGTTTCAATTGTGGCTTTAATCATTTTAGCTTTTGTCTGCATGTACTTGTTTTCTTTGAACAGATAAAAACATGCAGGGAATAAAGCCCTGGGTGGTTCTGGATTTAAATGTAAAATATGAGTGAGCATTGCTTTATGTATAGTTGTTAAGAAGTAATTTGGCTGAGAAATCATAATAGAAAATGCTTGGAGACAAATGCTCCAAGCATTTTCTATTATGATTAGTTAAGCACCGGTTAGCGATATTCAAGTGGAAAAAAATCAAAATAAGAGGAGAAATTTCCCTTATTGATCAATTTGTAACGGAGTATGAATAAATAGAGGCATATATTTCCTTTATTTAATCCAAAAGCATGTAATTGAACCCTCTTCCCCTGCCTTAACGGAAAAAACTTCCCTTATATCCGCCGACCCCAGCCCGCTTTTGCAGGATAACAGTAAAAATTCCCCTTATTAAACAATTAGATGTTACTCACAGTTAAAAAAATGTCTGCTTCATTTATTTGGCTCTCAACAACCAATACACAATTCCTGATGGTTAATTTGCAGCGAACCCTTTGTATTACAATCTCATGCGTATTTCATGCCTGACAAAACTTATGAAACGGATCGAAATTCAGATTCCCCTTATATTACATAAAGAAGCAGTCCCATTAAGTTATGAATGGGACTGCTTATTAGTGGATTCATTTAGTTTTAATCGAAAGTAAAATCCATTAAAGATTATTCGTTATCCTGCTTCTTTTCATTATAGTATTGAACTGATGTCATGGCGCCTTCGCTGACCATTGAGTTGTCTTCGATGTTTTGAGGATCCGGGTGGCCGCCTTTATCAACCGGAAGGTCTTCTGATTTGCGTTTTTTGATTTTTGTCATCAGGCCTTCTTTCATATTGTGCAGATGGTTTCTGTTTTCTTTGGAAGAAAGCAGCCATCCTAATGAACCCGCTGTTACAGTAGCTCCGACTAATAAAGTTTTATTTACTTTCATGAATTTTCTCCTCCTAAAGCCTTTTGTCTTGTGTTTGGTTTTGTTATTCCCGCCATGGCTCCTTTTAAACATCACTGAACATCCAATAACTAGTAACGCATCCAGAATGATCATTCGTCAGACAGATGATTCAAGAGAAAAACAAGGGCTTATAATCTTCCTGAATGATGGAATAATATCACCATGACATATTGACGGGAAGGGTGAGATCGATGAGAAAAGTGAAAGGGAAGCAGTTACCTTCCATCATTTACATCTGCGGAGGCATGATGACGGTGATCGCGGTTGTCGTTTCTGTTATCCAAACGAACACGATTGTTAGAGCCATAAAGAAATACAGCCCATATAACTAAAGGGCTTTTGGTTGCAAAGAAAGGGATTTATAAGCACAATGGAAGCATGGGAGGGATGAAGGATGAAACTGAAAGGTAAGAAAATCATACAGCTTGTAAGCGCGGATTTTGAAGACCTGGAATTATGGTATCCCGTTCTCCGCTTAAGGGAGGAAGGGGCCGAGGTCCATATCGCAGGAGAAAAGGCAGATGAGGAATACATAGGAAAATACGGCGTCCCGATCGTGAGCGACCGGACCTTCCAGGATGTGAACCCCGAAGAATATGATGCGATACTGGTCCCCGGAGGATGGTCTCCTGATAAACTGAGGAGATACCCGGAGGTCATTGATATGGTCAAGGCGATGGATTCGAAGAAAAAGCCGATCGGGCAGATTTGTCATGCCGGCTGGGTATTGATCTCAGCGAAGATCCTGGACGGTGTAAAAGTCACCAGTACCCCCGGTATCAAAGATGATATGGAAAATGCAGGTGCTACATGGGTGAATGAACCGGTGGTCGTGGACGGTCACATCGTTTCAAGCCGCCGCCCGCCGGATCTGCCGGATTATATGAGGGAATTTATTAAGGTCATGGCTGAATGAAAAAAGGCAGAAGTCGTCCGGTAAGGAAGGCTTCTGCTATTAATGAGCTATTTTTTATTTCGATGCCTCTTATCTCCATCGGTCACTCTTCTTACAAAGGTCTGTTTGAACGATTGATGAGTCGTAATCGCCGCACCGGTGCAGATGAACCCATTTGCAATGCCGTTGAAATCCATTCCGAGAGTCCATGTGCTTGCTGCCACACCAGCGGCAAGCAGGATCCAGATGATGAGCCAGTCAGGAATACGCGGTGTTTTTTTCAAAGCAAAACCCAATACCCATAATGCCGGCACGAGAATCGTCAATTGAGGATGAATGGTGATGCCGCTCAGTAAATCAGTCAAGTGCAGCCCTCCTTTTGAATAAGCCTGCTACTAGTCTATTCCGTCCACTTGGAGGTTCATGACTGATTGGCCAACATTTTTCAGGACAGACAGTTTAATGTTAAAAGTGACAATGGGAACCTTCAATGATAAAATATGAATGACTTTATAGAGTAGGAGTTGTTTTAAATGGCGAAAAAAGGATACATACAATTTCAAACAGGTGAAAAGGTAGAATTCGACCTTTTCCCGAATGAAGCACCAGGTACGGTAGAAAACTTTGAAAAACTGGCTAAAGAAGGATTCTATGACGGTTTGACGTTCCACCGTGTCATCCCTGGATTCGTAAGTCAGGGCGGCTGCCCGAATGGAAACGGGATGGGCGGCCCAGGCTACACAATCAAATGTGAAACGGAAGGAAACCCGCACAAGCACGAGGAAGGTTCCCTTTCCATGGCACATGCCGGCAAAGACACAGGCGGAAGCCAGTTCTTCATCGTTCATGAGCCTCAGCCGCACCTGAACGGCGTTCATACCGTTTTCGGAAAAGTAACATCCGGCATGGATATCGTGAAATCAATGAGAAATGGCGATGTAATGGAGAAAGTAGAAGTATTCGACGCATAATCATTTCCCTGAAATTTAACGGTTGAAATTCACCGGTAAATGATATACTATATAGTATACAAGCTGCGTTGTACGTAATCATAACGAAGTTTTAACCTTTAAACTGTAACAGGGAGTTTTATATCGAAGCCGGAATGTCAAGCCTCCGCGATAGAGGACGACAGGAAATCTTCTGCAAACACCCACTTTGAGGAGTGGTGGTTTAAAACTTTCTTATCCAAAATTACGGCAAATGTGGCTCTAACCTTTTAACACCAGGCCAGTTCTCTTAGAGAGCTGGCCTTTTCTCTTGTATATTTTAAAAGTGAGAATTTTTTGAAAGGTATATTCTTGAAGGGGGATTTATCATGAATGATACGTTTGAAGGGTTTCTTGAAGAATTCCTGGCTGCGTGGAAGAAGTCATCAATCACAGAGATGGAAAGGTTCATATCCCTTGATTATCAAGCCAGGGAAATATCTAATGGGGACATGTTCGATTTCGGCTATGAAGACTCGATAAATGGATGGGAGCAGGGGTTTCAATTTGTCAATGAGAACGAAGCCCGGTGGGATATCAACCAACTTTTCACTCTCCCTCTAAAGGAAGATGAAGTTATGGCCGTTTTATCGGCAACGATCATCATTGAAGGAAATTCGATGGCAACTGCTAATATGTTCTTTAACACGTTCAAAAATGTAGAAGGTTCAGGATGGAAGCTGGTGAGAAGCTATATAGAAGCAGGTGTTCCTGTTGAGAATGTCCACAAAATGGCTTTGAAAAAGAAAGGGTTGTCGTGATGAATGTGAGTTCGCGAAAAGAGAAAGCAGTGTCATTTCTGCAGATGGCGGCAGCGGGGGATGTACGGGAAGCTTTCGAACGGTTTACAAGCAGTGAATTCATTCACCATAATCCTTATTTTCGAGGGGATGCTGAGTCCATCATGCAGGCGATGGAAGAGAATGCCCGGAAGAATCCTGAAAAGAAGTTCGAGGTCAAACTTGTGTTGGAGGATGGAGATTTCATAGCGGTTCATTCACACGTAAGGCAGCATCCTGGTGATCTTGGGGCAGCTGTTGTTCATATGTTCCGTTTTCAGGATGAGAGGATCATGGAGATGTGGGATGTCGGACAGCCGATACCGAGCGAATCACCGAATGAGAATGGGGCCTTTTAAGATTGAATAGAATGGAGGGGCAAGAGTGCCTGTAGAGTATTTGAGCTTCAAAGAGAAGCGGATCAACCCTGATGATCTGATGAGACTATATAGACAAGCAGGCTGGTGGGAGGAAAGAGAAGAGACAGCTATACAGAAGGTACTGAACAGCGGTGATGCAGTTGGTGCATGGGATGACAATGAACTTGTCGGGTTTGCAAGGGCAGTGAGCGACGGGGAGTTCAGGGCGTATATTGAAGATGTTGTGATTGATAAGGAATATCGGAATACCGGTATCGGCACGCTGGTGGTCTCCAGATTGCTGGATGAGCTTGCCCACATCGATGTCATCAGTTTATTTTGTGAACAAGACTTGATTCCCTTTTACGAAAAAAACGACTTCAAGCCGAGCAGCCGCCAGCATGTTCTGCACCGTAAGAAAGGGTAAGGTGAAGGGAATTGAAAATACATATGAAACCTGAATCCGGGACGTTCGCGCGTTGGATCGAAGCATTTGTGCCTGAAAAAGACTTGTTTTTTCTGACGGAAAATGAACTCGGAAATCTTGAAGAGTATCTGGATCATGTTTTAGTCATTCCGAAAGAAGAATTTTCAGCCAACGCTACGTATAACGGGATTCAATGGCAAAACAGCTATACTTATTGGAACTTATCAGAAGAGGCTGCCACTGTCATTGTTGCACCGCCGGACTGGGTGGGCAGGCTGCCTGATGGAAAGAGAAGACAGTTATTACATAGTCAAAAAGAAGCCGGAAGCGGACTGGTTTATGAGATCTCGCATGACAGGGTCGACGGTTCGATACCAGCGGGTCAACTTTTGGAGTCAGGCGGTGAACAGTTCATCATCCTGCAGAAAGCCATGTGGGAAGAGCTCGGCTATGAGGTTAAGAGAGAGCTTATCAGTGAGTTTGCCCAGCAGTGGGAGGAATGGACATGTTACGAACATTCACTGGAATCCCACCCGCACTTGCAGAAATATGCGAATGTCTTTCCTTCTTCCGGGGGAGCCAATTGTTTGGCAGCCACATTATTTGCGGTGACCAGGGAAGAGTGGATCATAAACGAGTGGGTCCACCAAAAAACGTTCAGTCTTGGGTTGAAGAGAGCACATTACGGTCATGTCGTGAACAGCGAAATAAGGGATGGGGACGTGGTGACATGGGAAAATGAGGAAGGGATCATTCAGCATGCATCCTTTTGTGTAGGTGATGATAAATTTTTCAATAAGAGCGGGCAGACGTTTTTTAATGCGTGGAAGATTGTTGATTGGACGGAGCTGGAGGAGATGTGGGAGTCCTATAGGGTGAAGGTATTTCGTAAGGAGGATGCCATCAAATAGTGGCACGGTTAATGAAAAAAATAAGTAAAAAGTCTCTTCACTATTACTGAAAAGTTCCGTTTTCCTGAAGTAACACTGCATGTGGCATATGGTGAATTGCATTGTTGTGATTGTTGATTTAGCAACCTATAACAAGAAATAACAATAAAATAGGTTAGCAAAATAGCACCCCAATAACGGCTTCACAATAAAGATGGTTATCGTAGGAGTTAGGGTGCTATTTCACTTGTTATATGAGATTTGACTTAATTCTAGTTCTTAGAGAATTTATAACATTTTATGGTGAAATGCACTTTAAATTAATGAAGAATTCGGCTCTTCAATTTACATGCAGGTTAGATAGAAAAATCTACATAATTCAAGACTTGCATAGAGAAGGTTTAATAAAGTTCTTTATCGACAAATAATAGGGTGATAGGTTAATGATAGGAATAAGTATCGCAACGAAGTGGGAATATGAAGCGACATTGGAATACTTCAGCATAAAAGATAACGAACGTATCGGCTATCCTTATGGTGAGTATTTCATGAGAACAGTGAATGATACAGAGCTTGTTTTTTATAGTACCGGTGTAAGGAAAGTAAATGGTGTTGGCGGTAATCAGTATATGATTTCTAAATTTAATTTAACGAAAGTAATCGTTGCCGGCACATGTGCAGGAATAGATGACAGGTTCAGTAATTTGGATATTTTTGTACCCGATAAAGCCGTTCAATATGATTGCACAGTAAAGGAAATTGAGCCTTTTATTAAACAATCTTTCATAGTCGATATTGAACTATCAAAATATGGAAATGATTTCTATACCGGAACCATTGGCACCGCTGACAAAGCTGTCGTTATGTGGAAGGACTATTTAGAACTTAAAGAAAATAAAATAGTCATTGCCGATACAGAAGCGAGTGCTATTGCTTATATCTGCAAGAAGAATGGTGTTGAGTGTATTATTTTAAAAGGAATATCCGATTTCCCTTCAGAAGAAAGTAACTCTGATCAATTCGAATCGAACAGTGAACAAATCAATATTTATTTAGAAAACACCCCAAAAGTCATGAACAAAATATTTGATGAATATTTAAATAGATTTATTTAAATGAATTTGAGGTTAATAGAAAGCTTGTGATTGTTTTTGAAATTTTTTAATAGAAGTTTGTGAGTAGAATGTACTTATGCAAACATTTAATAACAAAAAGCTTGGAACTGTACCCCAAGCTTTTTCGTTTACTTGCTATTTATGTTGCGTATTTGGACTGCGATTTAAAGTCTCCACGTTATCGGAACTAGTTACTTACATTAAAAGTTCTTGTCCTTCTTTGATTTCCTCTTGAAAAACCAGATGGTGGCACCGATCAGTACGAGAATGATGGCAAGCGGAAGAATGAGAAATAGTGAAAATCCTGTTGTTTCGAGCATTGAAGTTCCTCCCAGTATAGATAATCTTGATAGTCTATTCCCGGGATTCTTTTTCTTAAAACGTTTCGCTATGATTGGAACATAGTCGCGTGTGTAAAAAAGACAGAGGTTGGGACAAAATTAAGTCCATAGATAGACGAACAATATTAATGAAGTTTCTCTTTACCGCTAATGATTTCCGTGTAAGACTTCGCTTTCCGCGGGTAGTCCGTGAGCCTCCTCGGCAAGCCTGCGGGAAGAAAAGCGGAAGGGCTTTGCTCAGAGGCCTGTGGCATAAGACGAACCGGATGGGGAGGCGGTCTTTGCCTTCATGTTCGGTTTGGCTTATGACATGTGCCTCTAAGCCCTGTAGCTGGACAAGTCTCACATAAGCTACTTTTCCCGCAGGAGTCTTCGTCTTGCACTCCAATCAATCGCTGGAAATGTATAAACTCTTAATGCACTTTGAACAAATTAAAAACCCGAACTAATTTGCCCTGGATTTTGTAAATTAGTTAGGGTTTTACTTAGATTAAAACACTTTTGTCCCAGCCTCTGTCTTTTAAAGTCTTATTCTGGAATTAATACTTCATCAATTACATGGATGACACCATTTGAAGCCTGGATGTCAGCCTGGGTCACATTGGCATCGTTGACGCGGACCGGGTCAAGGGAGATCTTCACAGGTTTCTTGGCGAGTGTTTCCACCTGTGTCCCGTTCTTGAGATCGGTTGACATCACTTTACCGGAAAGAACGTGGTACAGGAGAATGTCTTTCAAATCTTCCCTTGCCATCAATTCTTCTGCAGTGATGCCCAATTTCTTCAGAAGTTTTGCGAATGCAGCATCAGTCGGCGCGAATACCGTAAACGGCCCTTCGCCTTTCAATGTCTCCACGAGTCCTGCTTTTTCCAATGCGGCTGCAAGCGTTTTGAACTGACCTGCATCCACCGCAGTGTCAACGATATCCTTGCTTGCCGGAGTCCCGCCTTCAACAGCCGATACTCCATTCGCCAGCGTCATGAAAACCATGAATGCTGCCATCATGAAAGCAAATGTTTTCTTTTTCATCATCTTACCTCCTGCTAGTTTATGTAAACAAGTGTTTACTCAGAAAATAGTATTTGTTTGTTTTGAAGGATTATCCATTTCTTTTCAATCAAAAGTCTTAGAAAACTTCAAACAAATATCGGAGCCATTATTAGGAGAGACGTTATATGATGGAGAAAAAGACAAGGAGTGATCATGATGATTAAAGGATTATACGAAGCACATTTACCTGTGAGTGAAATGCAGGCTTCGATCGAGTTTTATCTGAAGCTAGGTTTGGAAATAGCATATGAAAGCGAGAAGGTTTCGTTTGTGTGGATCGAGAAAGGGAAGAGCTGGCTTGGGTTGTGGGAAGCTGATCAGGTGAACATCCCGTATCATGCTTCCATTCGTCATATCGCATTTCATGTAGAGGCGGAAGATATCATAAAAGCAAAAGAGTGGCTTAAAGATAGAAGGATAGAGGTCAGGGAAGCATTCGGCTTTTCACATGAGCGTCAGCCGCTTGTCCTCCCAAATAATCCTCAGGCACATGCCTGCCTGTATTTCGAAGATCCAGACGGGAATTCACTGGAGTTCATTGCTCCGCTGAGACTGGATCATGAGGAGGAGTTTGTGATGATGACGCTGGAGGATTGGTATGGGCGGAAGGATTGATTTTGTGAGCAACGGGACCTGTCCCCGTTGCTCATAATCCTGCCAAATCATGAATAAGGTTAAACATTATTTTCTTTAAGGTGGGAGGCTAAATGAAGAATCTAACAAGATGGATCAAACGAATGTTTCATCGTAATTCTACAAAGGAACTGCCTCTTATTATGGGTGCTGAATATGAACCTCAACAATTTGGCCAGCCCGTTGAACGAAGCCTGACTTCGCCCATACGTAATACAAATCCTGAAAAATATTTCCGTCCTTCCTGCATCCCCATTAAAAATACTCTTCTCAAGGACTTTCAGTTTTTTGATCCCTTTTATGAAAAAAGTTTGAGGAAGTGAAACTACCTGCAGCACTAACCCGCACTGCGGATGAAACGATTATAAATTATTTTAGTGTTTTAAGAGAGGCAGAAAATCTCACTGAGCAGCAGATGGGAGGATGCGGGACGGTGGGGATGGCAAAGCTGCCCTTTCCCATTGCTTACAATTTTTTTACTGAAGAGTATCAAATAAGGGTTTCCTATCATGATTATCTTCAATCGTTTGCAGGAATCGGCCACCTGAATTTAATCAAGGTGAATAGACTCCCAGAGGACCAGGACGGTGTAACTTATTTCGTAGAACTTGAAACTATTGAGGGTTCCTCAAAGGGTGTCACCTATTTTGCGTATTATTACGGCTATATCAAATTGAAGAAGGTTCATAACCTTTATATAATCGACCGGATGAAATTATACGGAGAGGACTTCCTGTGTGCAGCCTATCACCTGTGGCAGCATGATGCGGAAGCCGTCGTCGGCATTATGTACGGAGACTGGTGCAAGCTGGTCAAAAAACAGCTGCCTGTCAAACAAGATGGATACGTCAAAATCATTGATTTCATCGGCACGGATGGAGCTGATTATCGGTGTGTCTTTTATCAATTAACGAACGATACGGATGTATTGATTTCTCAATTTAAAATGGATGCTGCGGGAGTTTGGAAACCTATTACCATCGATCCTGAAGATTGCCTTAAAAACTAGGCGGTTATCATTGATTGGTTTGTAGAGAGAACAGCCGCCACTGGGTTGTTCGGTTAGGAGCAGGTTTCCAGTGGGAACTTGAACAGGGAAGCAGTGGTGAAGTTTTTGGAACCATATCCCATCTCAACCGTAAATAAAGAAAGACTTAAAAACGGGAGGCAATTATATGAAAGAACTTTATATAAAACAAAAGGTATTCAGTCTCAGCGGGAAATTCACGGTGAAGGATCAGGAGGAGAAGGACCGGTATTATGTGGAGGGAAGCTTTATGAAGGTCCCCAAAACGTTCTCTATCATGAATGCAGGCAGGGAGGAAGTCGCACTCATCACGAAAAAGGTATTCAGCTTCTTGCCGAAGTTCTATGTTGAGGTCAATGGTCAGGATGTATTGACAATCAAAAAAGAGTTCTCCTTTTTAAAAGCACGCTATACGATCGATGCGGCGGGCATCGAAGTGCGCGGGAACTGGTGGGATATGAACTTTCAGGTGTTGCAGCATGGCAAGGTTGTCGGTGAAGTGGATAAGAAGTGGTTCAGCTGGGGCGACAGCTACAGGGTACAGGTGCTGGATGAAGAGATGGAAACGATTGTGATTGCACTGGTGATTGCGATTGATTGTGTGAAGGCGGATGAGTCGGCGGCTTCTTCGAATGCATCATTTAATTAAACCATCACGACTTAGGCGAAGATAAAAAGGGTAATCTTTTACTCACTGGTTATTACCTTGTTAAAACTTTCTGAGAAAAAGGATACCGAGCTGAAAAGATATATATTCACACTGACAATAGAGTTGGTCGTGAAAATATGTAGAAAACACTTTAAGGAGCTCAAAGAAGAAGTTTTATTGAAACAGACATTGAGATATACCATTATTCCATAACTGTTAATAAATATTCTGGTAAATAAAACTCTTCTATTGTTACCATCTCACTAAACGCTATTCTCCCTGCCCATGCCATAAATAAATTTGAAAAACTAGTAAAAATTAATTACATTTACTATAATTCGAGTGTTTTTTACAGAAAACACGAATAAAAGACAGAAAATTTAACTTATTTCGACAAACAATTCTTTTCTTACCCTGTATATTTAAGGTTGTGTTCTTCTATTACGGGACACTAAATAAATAGTATCAGGAGGAATCTATATGAAAAAGAAAATGATTGTTTCCGCTGCATCTATTGGTTTAGCGTTATTGGTATCGCAATCTACATATGCAAACCCTCAATCAACACCAAACGGTCCTTATGTAGAAATAGAACAAAATGTGTCATTGTCAAGTTTGATGACAAATGCAGAACTGCAAAAGAAGTTACATCAACTAGAGTCTACGTCACATGGGAAGATGAAGCTGGATGTTGCGGGTTATTCGAACAATGGAAACCCGTTGTACGTAGCGAAATATGGTGACAATGATCCGAATAAAAAGAGAGTACTGATTTATACTCAAATACATGGAAACGAAGTTCTGGGAACTGAAGCGGCCATGGATATTATGCAGAAGTTCAACTCTGGAGATCAAAAGATTAATGACATTCTGGATGAAGTATCTGTTTGGATAATGCCTCGTGTGAACCCAGATGGTACGATGACTGAATTTGACGGTCAGTGGAATCCTGTACGCTATAATCATCAAACTTGGAACCCGGAAGAATTGGGGATGCCTGCAGAAACTAAAGCCCCGTGGTATTACAGCCTGGGATATGAAAGAGCTCAAGCTAATAATGGTAGCATTTTCTATGGTATCCCTGGGTATGACCTTAATCGGGATTTCAGTCCGAATCTTGATTTCGACATTAATGACGCGGACAAAGAGAAGCTCGCTGAAGTATTGAATAGCAAAGCTGGGAATAACTCTACTTCAACTGGTTTTGTTGTATCTCCGGAAGCTAAGGCAATAACCAATGTGGTGAGAGAATTCAAACCGGATGTTGCGATTGATGTCCATCATAGAGGGTTCAATAAACTATCGGAGGAAGACAATCGTTCAGTTTCGATATCGGTCCTGGGACTCTTTACGACTAAGCCTTACACCGATCCATTTAACGGACAAACCTATGAAGTCAGTAAAGAAGTAGAGAAACTTAGTAAACAAATTACCGTTCTCGGCTATCAGTCTTTACAGCGTGGATTTTCATCATTTGGAGCTATTCAGCAATATCCTCAAGTCAACTATCCAGGTTCCGGGTTGGGTGCGATTCAGCTTAATGGTACAGCGACAATGTTGATTGAGGTAAAAGGTCAGACACAAACCCTAGGACAAAAGCAAAATGGCATGCTTATCCAGACGGTCAAAACACCCATCTATGATATCCTGACTTCCCTAACAGATGGCTCCATCGAAAACGTAGATGCTGACTTGTACGATGAAATTCCACCTGCTTATGGTCCAATTGGTGATCCTACAACTCGTTCTTTCTAATATGTTCATTCTGAAGCCTTAAGATATGTCAATTATCTTGGGGCTTTTTTGGTTTAGGTTGATGTTTTTCAGAGTAACAAATCATAAGAAGTTCAAACCATCTGATAAATCAAATCTGAAAACCTCATTTAGATCTTACTGTGACCCGTTTTATAAATAAATGTTCGGATAATCGGTATTCATTAATGGAATTTGTTCTGTATCTTTTCAATAGTGATAGTAGATAGCCATGGAATGAAAAAGTGTCATATTCCTCGGAAGCGCGGGGACGGATCTTGCGCTTCTATTGTTTGCTCTTTACTCCAAACTACCCGCATAATCATCCTTCACCCAATACGTAAACGATCCATCCTGATTTATTTTATAACGCAAACCCGCACTCTGCAGACCCTCGATCATAAGTGGCTGCAACTGACTCAATTTCATATTGATTTTTTCTATGTAGGTCGACAGGATTTCATGGTGATATGTATTCTTCCCAGATGAAGAAACGAGATAGTCGACTGCTGCCTGTTTGATCACGTATAGTTCCATTGTTTTGGTGTGGAGGTCTTTAAAGTCTCTTGGTGGCTTTAGGTACATGAGTTTTAAGTAGTTTTGATTTAGCACGATGTCTGTTCCATTGACTTGCATCTTGAGAGAAATTACGTCCCCGTTTGTTTCAATGATTTTTGTCATCAACTGCTTGAAGCTTTGGTCGCTTGAACTGAAGTATTGTTCACGTTCCTGCAGGTAGCTTCTGATTTTCTGGTCGTGGTGGATGGTCATATCATTGTAGATTTTCATCGGCAGGCCGCTGGCGAAGAGGGCGAGGAGTACTAGTCCAAACGCGCCTCAGGACCACTTCGGAGATTTCTTATTTCTTGGTCGATACCTGTCATCCTTCCAATAATCTCTTTCAGCGATAGGCATTCTTGATTCCTCGATTCATTCTTTTATGGTAAAATACTCCTTTTATACTACCATATTATTACATGTAATTAATTATTGATTTTGAAGTAGTATAAATTTAGTCTTGTTACCACATTTATGTAAATCTATAATAGTACTATATTCATAGGAAAAGAGGTACGGTAATGGGGATGTACGAATCTGGGTTATTAAGTGCATTTTTTGCAAATGATTCTTTGGTTACTTCAGGATCGGAGGTATTTCATTCGAAGGATAACTTGCTTGGAGGAACCACTTTAACTGGTGTTTTTGAAACGATGCCTAATGCAACAGGAGGGGAAACAGTCATGTTTACCAATGGCGAAACAGGCACTGTTTCTGAAAATATTTATGGGGGAACTACATTGGATATGCAGGGTATTGAGAATGATATTGTAGGCAGACCCTCAATCTTTGGCGGTGAAAACTTTTATCAAGGAGGGGAGCATATCGGCTCCGTCGAACCAGGATTTATGGAGAATAGCTTTAATTTTACAGGTTCAACCGGCGACACAGTCTTCACTGCAGCCCCCGATATTTTTGGAGATACTCAATTCGAATTTTCCACACCCTTGGTTGATCATAGTTCCAGTTGGCAGGCATATGATCTTAACAATCATTTTAGTGACATTGATACGATTTCTTCGCAGTTTTCTGCAGCGGACCTCGGTTCGGTGACGGATGGTATGGATGCATTGAATTTTATGGATTTGTTCTAGATGGGAGTCAGACAGCTTGATTCCTATTTCATCAATGCCAACTCCGAGTACCATCAAATTGAACAGGATCTGAAGCATCGGCTGAATACTAGTGTTTCTGAAGAAGTGATTGCGTTCATACAAGTTAAGACAAATGAAGCAATGGAACAGGTATGGGGCATCTTGCATGCCCGGTATGAGGATTTGAAAAGGTTGGACGAATCGATGCCTGATAAGCCTTCTAAAGAAGATCAGACGAATTATTTGAAAGAGTTCTTCAGGCTCACAGATCCGGCAAGGGTTTCTGCCGATTTGAAAACAGCGATAAAATTCACTTCCATTGAGAGTGACTATATGGATTTCATCAAGGCCATGTCCGGGCAGGAGCATGGGGAAATATTTAAGCGTTATACCTACCCCTCTGAATTCTTTAATGGGTTAAAAAACGCAATCGTTTATCACATTGACCAGCTCACCGCCGCTCTAAAGGAATATGCTGAAATGATTGGAAAGCATGCGATTCTTCTCGATACCCTGAACAAAGGGAAGAAAGAGAAAGCGTTTATTAAAGGCGGGGCGTCACTTCTGGGAATGCTGGTTGGAATTCCTTTTGCAGGTGCCGGGGTTGGCGCTTTGATGGGTGGCAATGATGAAGACCAAGTGAATGATTCATTGAACAAAGTGTTTACTAATTGGAATACATATATTGAGCAGTTCAATAAATTTATCAATTCACTGGAAGAAAACTACCGCCTTGCCATGATGACCATCTACGGAGGAACGATTATTCGTGTCAGTGACCAATTCCATGCCATGGAATATGCATTTGCAGAGATGTCTCTGCTGGAGTATCAATATTACTTAACATTGACTGATAAAGAAAAAAAAGAATCGGGAAAATGGATTGAAGAAACAACTGCGGGAGTCACGGAACTGCTTAAGAGAAAAAGCTGGAAGGAAGCATTGCGTGTATCTCAAAAGCTTTTTCACATTGTTAAACAGAGGCCCATTACTTCAAGAACCGAACTTCAGGATGGGAAATCGGGGTTATACATAGCTCATTTATTCTATTACTCAAGCTACCAGGAAGCTCTCTTAGAAGAATATCGGAACGGTCATCTAGACAGCTTCTATTCCATGACTAAACAGCTCTACAATGAACTGCTACTGCTCGTTCAGGATAAAGATCTAGAGAAGAGTTTTTCTACTTCTGGTCACCTGCTTTTTCGTTTCGTTAAAGAAGCGTTAAAAAGGAAAGAAATGAATGATCTCAGCATCGTATCAGCGTTCTTTCAAAGGGTTGAGGATAGGGGAAGAAAGGAAGGATACTATCTCGGAGAATTACCTGGATCGCCGAAGGAGGTTTCTGAACAATTTAAAGCATTTATGTTAATAGAGGAATTTTTAGAAAAGGTATATTCAATTGGCGATTCCCATGGAGATGAAGATGGACCCGATGTATATCTATCAAGAAAAACGTTGAAGGAACTAAAAATGATTGATGACGGAATCGGAGTCCGGGATGAGTTATCTGCATACATCAAAAAAGAATATATTAAATCTATCCTGATGCCTTGGCGGGGTGTTTCCTTCACCTGGTATAAGCAAAATAAGAAAAGGTTAGCAGGGTTCCTATTAATCATTGCTTTGCTTTTTTCCGGTGTTACATATGGAAAAGATTTGCTTACCTATAGTAAAAATGTGTTAGGTAAATTCAGTTGGCCATTCTCATCAGAAGCCTCGACACCAGAAGAAGGACAGCCTGTGAACTACATGCAGATCACGTCTGAATTCGGTAATATCCGTTCAGAACCCTCCTTGACGAGTGCTGTGGTTTATAGCGCAGATTCATCTGATGAATTGCAGTTTCTAAACGAAAAACAGAAAGATCAAGATGACCGAATATGGTTCAAAGTTCAAGCGGGTGATGGCACCGAGGGGTGGATCAGCAGTAAGATTATAAAGAAAGTGGAAGAATAGGAGTCATATAAATTACGCATTTATCATGAAAGCAGCAGTTTACTTCAATCGTAAGCTGCTGCTTTCTTTCTTCGCTATTTTTATAACTTCTTTTATGGGAAATCGGGGCTTGACCCCCAGTAAGGTAACATATTAACGCGGAGGGGGACAGATCCTGAGCTTCTTGCTTCGTATCGTTACTCTACTCTCCAACCATCCCGTCTCCATCATTATCCCGCATATGAAGAGCGGGTAGGAACTTTTCGGTGATATCAGTAACCTCTGCTTATTACCCGCAATCTCTCTTGTAAACCGGTTAAGACTTCTTCAGGCACTTCCCTGAACTCGATATCCTCACCAAGGAAAAGCAGCCAATTGATCATATCGGTCAATTCTTCGGGCATAGTATTGATGAAAGCCTACAGGACGGCTGTGGCCTGGCAGGAATTTGTATAGGAAATGGAGAATTTAAACGGATGGTATTTCTTGAACTGGGCGACTGCATTAGGACCCAATTTGATGATAAGGTTGTTCATTTTTTTCTGCTTACTTAGTTTTTCTTCAACCTTCTTCTTAGTTACTTACAATTTTTTCACTGATGACTATCTTCAATCGTTTGCCGGAATCGGCCACCTGAATTTAATCAAGATGAATAGACTCCCAAAGGACCAGGACGATGTAACTTATTTCGAAGAACTTGAATCCACTGAGGGTTCATCAAAAGTGTCACCTGTTTTCTTATTTTTACGGCTATATCCACTTGAAGAAGGTTCGTAATCTTTATAATCGACCGGATGAAATTATACGTGGAGGACTCCCTGTGTCCAGCCTATCACCTGTTGCAGCATGAAGTAGTTTGTTTCATCCTGTGACATCTTTCTACATTCTCAATCCCTTAGGACAAAACAAAAGGAGTTCAGTTGGAATTATTTTATATATTTTTTGCAGGACGTCTTGTCACGTGGTAAATATGATGAAAAGAATGACGAAAATCAAAAATAGTGCCGCTAGGGACGTTAACCTGGATAGAACTTTAATTAGTGAATTATTTTTACTATTCTTATTGGGATTAACTTTAATATAAAAAGGAATGAAGAAAGCTAAAATCCCTAATACTAAAACAATCCATAAACTTATACTTGTATTCATTTTTACTCCTCCCTTGTAGAAGTAGTCATATCATATTCCATCCTATGCCCCTTAAATTCCAGATTAAACAATGTTTCTTTACTAAGGAGCTAATATTAATATCAAAGCCCTTCTCTTGGAAGAGAAGGGCCAAAACACTAATTACTTGAAACAATACAGAATTCCATCAATATTTTAATTGATAGTAGGCAGCTTCAGCATCCTTGTTGGCCAGCCACGCATAATAAGCGGTTACAGCAGCGGTTGTAATGGCACCTACAGCAATTAACGCGCCGACTATGGTAGTTAATCCTCCTGAGAGCGTACTTGTTAACACACCCACCATTGCAGCAAGTACACCTGCAGCTACTTCTGCTTCAACCTGAAATTCTTTGGCCGCCGCCTCATCTACAGCGTCACTAAAACTTTCTAAATCACCTCTGTTTGAAGAAGTTTGGGAATAGTAAGGAAATGCAGCATCACTCAATGACACAACCCAACCAACCCGATCATTTTCGTAAAAAGAAGTTTTATAATATAGTCCAAACCAAGTATCTGAATTGGATTGGGAGTAGGCTAATGAATCAGTTGGGCCATCTATATAAGAAGGGCCGTCTTTACTTTTAGGAGGGCCGGAATTGACTTCACCACTTGTGGAATTCACAATCAATGCATTTTGCTGCTCTCCACTTTCATAAGTGGTCAATTCCTTTGTTTCTTTATTAAATCTAGTTGTAACAGTACCGTTACTATCAGTAGTCTCTACAACTTTGTAAAGAGAGTCATCCTGAAGAATTGTTACGGTGATTTCTTCACCATCCACAGTAACCGTTTCTGAAATGTTCGATTCTGCAAAAGCAGGAACAGAGACGGCAAACATCAAAATTGTAACTAACAATAAGCTAAATATTCTTTTCATTAAATGACTCTCCCTTAAAATTTATTACTCTGGATTTCCATTACCCTCCTTAGATTCATTTTCAGAGCACTTACTATATTCCCAGCAAAAGTAAAAATAAACCACAATTATTAAAATATTTCCAATTATTTGTCTTGTGTTGGTAGTACATGTCGAATTAAGAAATATTATCGTGCTACGCAAAGAAGATAATGAATGATTTACAAAAGAGGTTAAAGAGAGATAGTTAAGATATTTTTAAAAAATATTCAACCGTCTTCCTAAGGTCATGGATGATTTTATCAAGTTGACGTGATAAAGAAAGCTTGGAATTCAATTCCAAGCTTTTTGACTTCGTATCAATATTTTACTCTCCAACCATCCCGTCCCCATCATTATCCCGCATATGAGGGTATAACCAATGATCGCTTGTGATTGGCATGCTGAAGCCGGCTGCTTTTGCTTCTTTGATTGTCACCAGTCCGCTGCCGTCCGTATCAATGCTTGAGAGATCGCTTTCTGTGTTTGAATTCGTTGAGTTTGTGTTCGAGATCGTTGAACTGGAAGGCTTACTTTTTGTCAGACCGAGTTGATCAAAAGGATTCTTTTTAATTGCATTAGAATGAGAGGGGGTAATTTTTATATTTGTGCGACCAAATCAAGATTCTAATCTCATACATAAAAATAAGTAAGTTGCTGGATACACGTTGAAATTGAAAATTCATTAAAGAATTTAAATGATTTTTGAATGAACTTTGTTAATCTATATTGAAGAATACTTTTGCTATTAGTAGGTGAGGATGATTGAAGATTATAGGTTAATACGTAGAATCAAAGCCGGTGATCCCGACGCCTGGGAGGATCTGGTGAATAAATACTACAATCAAATTTTTTCATTTTGTGTACGAAGATGTTTAGGCAATCGAACGTTAGCTGCGGACTTAACTCAGGATATATTCCTGAAAGTCATTGAAAATCTAGAAAACTATAAATATAGCGGGAAGTTCTTCAATTACTTATTTACGATAACGGTTAATGTATGTAACAACCACTATAACAAAAAAAGCTTACTCAGTATGAATTAGATGAAGAAGTGATAAATGGCGGGAATGAACTTATTGTTGCAAATATTATTACCAAAGAAAATATAAATCAAATACAAATAGCACTAAATGCACTGCCTGCTATTCAAAGAGAAGCATTAATTTTAAAGTATTATCATGACTTTAAAGTGAAAACCATTGCAAAAATTACTAAAACGAGCGTTCCCACTTCTCAATCTAGGATTTATCAAGGTCTAAAGAAACTTAAAGAATTGATAGATAGAGAGGAGTTTAAAAATGACTAATAATACAATAAAGAAAATGAAGACCTATGAAGTGGATTTTGATGACCTTAAGAAACAAAAGGTAATGCACTTAGGAAAGCAAGAAATCATTCAAAATCAACGGAACAAACATTCTTTATTGGACCTTATTTTTTCGTCTATACAATTTACTAGATTACATACATGGTTTTTTCAATTTGCTCTTCTCCTTTTGACCACTATTTTAATTACCGGGGTTATTCATGAGGAGTCATTCGTGTTCATCATTCAAACGTTAACCGTTATTGTTATATTTTCTGTTATTTTCTTTATTGATGAGGTAGTTCGTAGTTTCACATCTGGAATGTGGGAATTAGAGCAAACACTAAAATATGATTTACGTCAACATACCATCATAAAGTTATTGATTTTTGGATTAGCCGATTTACTTTTAATCGTTTGCCTGGCTTTTATTTCACAAGGTGTACTTGCCATTTCCTTTTTGAAGATCATTTTGTATTTACTGGTTCCTTTCAATATTTCTTGCATCGTCCTGTTTTCCCTTTTTACAGTATGGAGAAATACACGATCTTCCGTTGTTTTCTGGGTTAGTTCAGGAATTATTCTTGTAAGTTTCCTATTTATAACCAACTTTTTTAATGTTTATGAGCTGAATTTGAACTATTGGATAGCAGGATATATTTTATCCATACCATTTTTACTGTTTTTCATAAGGGAAAATCTTAAAGTTAACAAATGGGAGGCGTTCATGAATGCTGCTTGAGTTAAACCATATTACCAAAAGGTATGATGATACGACTGTTCTTCAAGATGTTTCATTTACATTAAAACCAGGTGTTTACGGCCTTTTAGGTTCAAACGGATCGGGTAAAACCACATTATTTAGAATTATCTGTGGAGTGATGAAACAAAGTGCAGGATCCGTCAAATATAATCATGATGATGTACAAATGAATCCAGATGCTTTCCGCTCGGTTTTAGGCTATTTACCACAAGATTTCAGCTATTATCCTGACTTCACAGGGATGAAATTTATGTTATACATCGCAGCTCTTAAAGGGATTAATAAAAACTATGCTAAAAGTAAAAGTCTAGAATTATTAAAGCTGGTCGGGTTGGAAGATGTGGCGAATAAGAAGATTAAGAAATATTCTGGTGGAATGAAACAACGATTAGGGATTGCGCAAGCAATGATCAATGACCCAGAAGTCATAATTTTAGACGAACCGACAGTTGGATTAGATCCGAAAGAACGTGTTCGTTTCAGGAATTTGATTAGTTCTTTTTCTGAAAATAAAATTGTTATTCTATCTACGCATATCGTTTCCGACATTGAGTATATTGCAGATGAAATTCTTGTGTTAAACCAAGGGAAACTTGAAGACAGAGGTGTTTCCTCCGAATTAGTCAGCACGATTCATGGAGATGTTTGGGAGTGTGTGGTGGAGGCAAGTAAACTGAAAGAGATGGTAGCAAATCATGTGATTAGTAACCAAAAACATAGTGGAAATGGTACGGTTTTAAGAATTATTTCAAAGGAGAAGCCTACTCAGGATGCCCTACAAGTTAAACCGACATTGGAAGATTTGTATCTATACTATATTCGAGAGGACACTAAAAAATGATGAATCTGATAAAGGGTGAGATTGATAAGATTATAGAAAGTAAATCATTCGTCGGTGGACTTATTGTGTCATTGATTGTTTTGGCAGGAATATTATTCATTGGTTTTTACTATTCACAACTCAACATTAGTGGTGAAAAAGTAGGCGAAGGAACAGAACTTTATCATGAGGTTGTGAAAGAAAGTACAGGCGATTTTACAGATAAACAAGTGAAAAGCATTCTTTCAAATTACATAGATCGATACCAAAGTGAAAACAAACCCTTTGATCTGTTTTCTTGGCAAATTGGAGAAGTATTCTTTCCGAACAATGAAGATATTTATTTAAAGATGAATGAAGCCATAGCCCAAGATGAAAAAGTGATGATTGATGAAATAAAGCTTAAAACGATAAACGAAATAGGTTTTGCTGAATTTGAAACACCTTTGAAAATTGGAAGTTACGTGACATGGTACGATCTTTATAAAGTCACAAATCAATTATTTCTTCTTACAAGCGTGATCACCATCTTAATATGCTCACTTGTTTTCTCGGGAGATACATCGAGAAATTTGAATCAATTATTACTGTCTACCAAATTTGGTAGAAGTAAATTGACAATCTCTAAAATAGTAGCTTCCACTCTACTATCAAGTATTGTATTTCTGTTTATTCATATCATCTCACTGGTGTCTTTCTATTTTTATAATAGTGGTTTCGAAGGCTGGGATAGCAGTATTCAAACCAATTTCTCATTAGAACTATTTAGTTTCCCGGTGGAATTCAATCATGCACAAGTGTATTTATTCGTTATAGCCTTACATTTTATTGGCATGCTGTCGCTAATAGGGATAACTTTATATGTTTCTTCTCTCACCCGTTCACCGTTCAGTGCTTTAATCATTTCAATAGGCTTATTCTTGTTGCCAAAGGCATTGACAGAATTCTTCAAAAGGGGAGTCGTGTATAAATCATTAAACTTGTTTCCAATCAATCACTATAGAGTTGAGGATTTTTTATCTTTATTGAGTTCAAAATATGATTTTCTTCTGAACCACTTTATGCAAAATTTAGTGTTTGCCATGCTTGTCCTGTTGGTGATGAACATTACTTTAGATATCCTCGTGTATTTGCGAATGAAAAAATATCAAGTTACATAATATTTTGAGGATTGATAGGTGGGTTACAAAACAGATTTAATGGGAGGCCATTCATTTGAATAAGAAAGATGTATTAGGAATGATGTCAATTGTAACCGTTCTAAAAAGTATTATTTTTTTCTTGATCATTCGAGGACCGAATGCAAATGTAACTTTAGGGATAAGAGTGTTTACGATACTTTCCGTTCTTGGAATCATTTTTGCCATAGCATCTAAAAAACTCTGGTTTATACTAACAGGCATAATCGTTAATGGTGCAGTGTTAGTGTTCGCTTATTTTCTTTTTCTTGCAATGGGAATTAGTGAGCCTTAACCGTTTCAATATAAATATTTATATATCAACAAAAAGAAGCTAGCTAATTCATATGCGAATCAGCTAGCTATTTTCATTTTTTTTCAGTTCAGTAAAGCAACCCCCCGAGTCCACTACGAGGACAGGAGAATACGGATAAGATGAAAGGTGAAGTGGGGATTTGCACATGCTTCGGGGCATGCCCCCAAGTCGGCTAACGCATTAACACGTAGGGAGGAAGACCCTAAACTTCAATGGGTGGGGAGGAACTTGCCGATGATCTCAGCGACCTTTACTTATTACCCGCAACCTCTCTTGTAAACCGGTTAAGACTTCATCCGGCACTTCCTTGAACTTAATATCCTCACCAAGGAAAAGCAGCCAATTGATCATATCAGTAAGTTCTTCGGGCATAGTAACGTTGATGTAAGCCTTCAGAATGGCTGTGGCCTGGTAGGGGTTCGTATAGGAAATGGAAAATTTAAACGGATGGTATTTCTTGAACTGGGCGACTGCATTAGGACCCAATTCGATGACAAGGTTAATCATTTCTTTCTGCTTACTTAGCTTTTTCAGAACCTTCTTCTTAGTTACTCTTTTATTCGTGTGGTATGGCTCTACATTGGTGAGGTTGTCAACTGGAAAGACCCTCTTTTTTTCTTCTATTAAGTCAAATCCTTCTATTTGCCAAAGGCTCTTTTCCCGATAAAGGTGCAAAAGAAAAATGGGATAAGCCTTTATGGACTTCTCTTCTTTAATGGTGAGTAATAAATGGTTATCCATCAGAAGCAGTTGGATGAGCTTTTCTAACATCGGGTGAGGGAGGTCTGTCAGGTCAAGTAAATCAGGATTACTTGGATTGGTCCCTTCGAATAGCAGGATTTGATTTAACAGAACGAGGCTCTCCTGCTGATAATCCGGGATCAGGCCGAGTAACTTTTCTGCCAGCGACTGCCGGCTTTTCAGATAGGGCAGTTGTTGATTCCTTGAGGCCATGAAGGCGATAAAAAGTGCTTTGATTTCACTATCGGTAAAGTGAATAGAAGGCAGGACAGAGTTGTTCATGACAGCATACCCGCCGTCTCTTCCAACCTCTGATTCAAGCGGCATCCCCATGGATTCGATTTCTCTGATATCACGGATAGCAGTCGAACGGGAGATATTGAATTCCTGCATAATTTCAGAAATGGTAAAGTAGGAGCGGTTGTTGATATACCGCATGATGGTATTGATCCGTTCAACTTTTTTCATTTGAACCTCCTAAACAGTATCATTTTTTGACATGATTCAATGCTATTATAAACTCAGGAAGTGAAAAAACAAATCTTTAAGGAGGATATTAGAAATGGCAAATTATTTATTAGAAGAAAAGGAAAGCTTCACGGTTTTAGGTATTGGGACGGAACTTAAGAGTGATTACAGAGACTTTGAAGGTATTCATAAGGAAAAAGCAGACTTCTGGCAAGCCGTCAATCAAGATGGAAGACTCGATAAGCTAAAGAATGTCGCCGAAAATGATTATCTTTTTGTTGTAAACGAAGCAGTGAACAACAAGATGATGCATTATGTCGGGGTAATGACAAAGGAGTCCATGCCAGAGGCATCCAGACTGATCCAATTTCCTGAAGGGGAATACATCGTTGTCAAAGGGGAAGCGGGTACCGATGATGAGCTGGCTAACAAGCTTACCGGTATTGCCTTTGGTGAAGTATTGATGGAAGTAACGGAGGTATCCTATGTTGGTGCTCCGAATACAGCTGTGGTGATGGGAGAACAAGACGGGTTGGTATATGGTGAAATGTGGATTCCTGTTGTCAGGAATTAGAGCAATAGGAAGCATGGCCACGAAAAAAAGCTTGGGGACGGTATCATTCCCAAGCTTTTTCTTATGGCTTCATATCAATATTCTACTCTCCAACCATCCCGTCTCCATCATTATCCCGCATATAAGCGTATAACCAATGATCGCTTGTGATCGGCATGCTGAAGCCGGCTGCTTTTGCTTCTTTGATTGTCACCAGTCCACTGCCGTCCGTATCAATACTTGAGAGATCGCCTTCTGCGTTTGAATTCGTTGAGTTTGTGTTGGAGCTCGTTGAATTGGAAGGCTTACTTTCTGTCAGCCCGAGTGATTCGTTTACTTCATCAGGGTTTACGTTGTCGAATGTATCAACGATTACGTTCCCTCTTAGCGTATAGGTATACTGATAACTTGAAGGGGTCTGCGTTTCCGTATCTGGATAAGTGATAATGGCTTCGAAATCAGTGGCTCCACCTGCGTCCCTGATACTTTTTTCCATATACGCTTGATCACCGTGCCGGTTAAGCGTGCTGTCTTGAGGGGTGATATTATAAGCATTCGATACCCCGCCGAGAGAGTCAGCAATGATATGCCCTTCATCCAATACAGCACTTTCGACGCCGGGAACCTTCGCCTCATCAGAGTAGTATCTGCCAGACGATGTTACCGGTTCCGTGCTGTCATCTTGTAAAATGATTTCGTCTGCAATCACGCGAACCAGCTGACCGTATTCATTCGTGAATGCCCAATACTCACGGTCCCCAAAACCAATGTCAACGACGGCGTTCGGTTGACGATACCCGGACACATCACCGCCATCGACTACAAGGAGATCGAACCCTGAAAAATCCTCATCATTTGTTTCGGTTGAGTTTGCTTTTGCGACTGATTCATCTGCTTCAGGCTCATCCACAGCCTCCTGAGCAGCTTCTTCTTTATTATCTTTACTATCAGCAGTCTCCGTGGCTTCCACTTTCGGATCTGCTTCTTTATCTGGCGGGGCTGCACCTTCTGCGTTGGCGCAACCAACGATAATCATGCTGGTTAAAAGCAAGAGTAATCCGTTTAGTTTCATTTTCATTGTGTAGACACTCCTAAAATATCTTTCTGAATGGCCGTAATCATTTCTCTATTTTACCGCAAATTGTTAAAATTCACTTGTTTTTTAACTATTCTGAATATATACGTATTTTAAATAAATTTTCGAATTAATAAGAAACCCATACCGTGTTATAAGGCAAGGCTTCTGTTGACAAAAAAGAACTGACACCTTTTTTCAGGTGCCGGGTCTACAATACATATGCGAATGTCTTCTCATTTATACGTTGGATATAGCTCGTGGTCTGGAATACCCGGGTGATTTCCTGCTAACTCTTCGGTGGCCAAAGGGGACAGGTCCCCTGGTTCTATTTGAGAGAAAGCCATTGTAGCTGTCCCCGTGTTTTTTTAACAAATAAAAGCAGCAGCTTACAAATCGTAAGCTGCTGCTTTTTAGTCTGATATTTTTGAAACTGTAACCGCCTCAAAACCTCCTCGAAGTAAACTTAAACGTATACTTCTCACTTCTAAAATACAATTTCGTA
Organism: Bacillus sp. BKU_1; assembly: GCA_051294195.1. Classification (GTDB taxonomy): domain Bacteria; phylum Bacillota; class Bacilli; order Bacillales; family Bacillaceae_B; genus Rossellomorea. The sequence continues at coordinate 3,347,909 of CP193985.1, forward strand.
TATTCAAAAATGATGCCGTCTTCAAGATACGCGCACAGGTTCATGGCGAGGCAGGATGAGTCTTTCATCTGCAGGATATCCCGGAGTTCCTTGCTTGGGATGTGGGGGAGGATTTCTCCCTGGCGTTCTTTGATTTTATATCCTTTTTTCTCGACGTATTCGTACTTGGATCTGGTCATCACTTCGACCGACAAGTCGGGGAAGAGGGTGACGGGCATGTAGGTTTCCTCTAAGATCATCGGTTCGCCGTCCCCGCTTCTAAGACGCCGGATAAAGAATACTTTCTCATCGTCCTTCAGGTTGAGTATTTCTCTGATGGCTTCCTCAGGGAGCTGCATGGAAAACTCGAGAACCTGGTTTGACGGGACGTGATTGAGGCTTTCCATTTCTTCTGTGAACCCCTGCAGCCGGTAGATATCGTGCTCGATCTTGGGCTGTTTGACATACGTTCCGCTTCCTCTTACCTTATACAAAATCCCTTCATCCACCAGTAATTTGATGGCCTGCCGGATGGTGACCCTGCTGACGTTGAATGACTCCGAGAGCTTTTGCTCGGACGGGATGGCGTCATCTTTGTCGAGATTATCAGACTCGATCTGTCTTTTGATTTGATTGGCTACTTGTTTATATAAAGGAGTATGAGTGTTCAATGTTTCCCACCTTTTTAATCTGTTTAATACCAATATAAAACAACTCGGACGTTTTTTCACGTCTTAATTGAAATTATCTTACTTAATACATAAATAATACAAGTTTTCCTTGCATGATTTCAAAAGTTGTATTATATTTGTATTAAATAAACGAAAGAGGGAAGGAGCATATATGAAAAAACAGCGACTGGTCATTGCCGGAAGTGGAAGCACATACACGATGGGGATGATGATGAGTTTAATAGAAGAGAAAGAAAACTTTCCTTTAAAAGACCTGGTATTCTATGATGTTGATGAAAAACGCCAGGAACGAAACGCCAAAGCGACGGAAATTCTCTTCAAGGAGAGATACCCGGAACTCGAATCCTTTTCCTACACCACGGATAAAAAGGAAGCGTTCCAAGACGCGGATTTCGTCTTTGTCCAAATCCGGACAGGCGGGCTGGCGATGCGGGAAAAAGATGAACAGATTTCGCTCAAGCATGGAGTCGTCGGCCAGGAAACTTGCGGGCCGGGGGGAATGGCTTACGGGCTCAGGTCCATCGGGGATATGATCCAGCTGGTCAGGGATATTCGAGAGTATGCCCCTAAGGCGTGGATATTGAATTATACGAATCCTGCAGCCATCGTCGCGGTGGCGCTGAAAAAGGAATTTCCAAACGATGATAGGCTGCTGAACATCTGCGACATGCCGATCGCCATCATGATCAGCTACGCAAAAATGCTCGGCCTGGAGGTGTGGGACATCGTGCCGGAATACTTTGGACTGAACCATTTCGGCTGGTTCACGAAGATTTATGACAGGGCAGGAAATGACCATACGGAGCGTCTCAAGTCGAAGATCATCGAGGAAGGTTTTGTACCTGAAGACAAGGAAATTGCCAACGATGTATCTTGGCAGAAAACCTTTGAACAGGCAAGGAAGATGCTGATGGATTTTCCGGAGTTCCTTCCGAATACGTATCTGCAGTATTATCTGTATCCGGATCAGATGGTAGAGAAAGAGGATCCGAATTGTACACGTGCAAGACAGGTCATTGACGGCAGACAGAAGCGTGTCCACGATATCTGTGACGGGATCATTGCAGAAGGCACGGCGGAAGGGGCCGACCTTCATGTCGATATCCACGGCGTGTTCATGGTGAAGGCCGCTGCATCACTGGCTTATAACTTGAACGAGCGATACATCGTGATTGTGGAGAACAAAGGGATCATTTCCAACCTGCCGCATGATGCGATGGTCGAGGTGCCGGCATTGATGACAGCGAATGGTCCGAAACCTTTTGCAATCGGAGAAATCCCGGTATTCTATAAAGGGTTGATCGAAGGGCAATATGCATATGAGAAACTGGTTACGGAAGCTTATTTTGAAAACAGCTATGAAAAATTGGTCCAGGCACTGACGCTCAATCGAACGGTCATCAGCCCGGTAAAGGCAAAAGCGATCGTCGATGACATGATTGAAGCGAACGGCTCGTATTGGCCGACTTTGAAGTAAAACAATCCCTGCTGTCTTTTAATGGGCAGCAGGGCTATCAGGAGGGATGAACATGAAGAAGCTGATCATCAATGCGGATGACTTTGGGTACTCGAGAGGGGTCAATCACGGCATCATCGACTGCCATCAACAAGGGGTCCTGACCTCGACGACCTTCATGAGCAATATGCCGGGTGCGGAACATGCTGTCAGACTCGCAAAAGAAAATCCGGATCTCGGTGTTGGCGTCCATCTGGTCTTGACGTGTGACCGTCCAATGCTCGATAACCACCGGACCATTGTGGATGTGAATGGGGATTTCCGTTCACTGAGCTTTTACAAAGGGGCATTCACGGTCGACTATGAAGAGGTATATGCGGAATGGAAGGCTCAGATCGAGGCATTCCTGTCGTACGGACTGACACCGACTCACCTGGACAGCCACCATCACGTGAACTCATTCGGGGATATCCCACAGGTGTTCCTGACGCTTGCAAAAGAGTACGGGCTGCCGGTGCGGAACAATATGGACGTTCCATCGGGATTCAAAACCACCGATTCTTTTTCATACTTAATTGAAACCGCTTTAAAGGATGGGAAAGCACTGGATGTCCTTTTCGAAAAGAGTGACTCGGTGGAAGTGATGTGCCATCCAGCTTATCTTGATAAAAAGCTGATGAGCACGTCATCGTTTACGTATCCAAGGGTGGATGAAGTCGAATTTCTGACTCATCCGGAAATTGTCGGGCTGCTTAAGTCACGGCCTGATATTGAATTAACGACGTACAAGGGGATTTAATTTACTAAGGGGGGATTTTTCATGAAGGGTTTCTTGCAGAAGTTAGGTAAATCATTGTTGATTCCGATCGTTGCTTTGCCGATCGCAGGGCTGTTACTGAGGTTGACGGCACCGGATCTGTTGGACATTCCATTATTCCAGGCAGCAGGGGTGATCCTGGCTCAAATGGACGCCCTCATCGCGATCGGGATTGCGATGGGACTTGCAAACACGAGGGATAAAGGGATCCCGGCACTGACCGGGTTCCTCGCCATCATCGTGTTAAAAGAAGGACTGAAGATCATGGACCCGGAACTGAACATGAGTGTGTTCGGCGGCGTCATGGCAGGGTTGATCGCAGCATTCATCTATAATCGATTCAAGGATACCAAACTGCCGAGTATGTTTGCCTTCTTCAGCGGAGAGAAGTTTCCGATTACAATGATCATCTTTACCATGATTCCTGTTGCTGGCGTGATGTCTGTCATCTGGCCCTATGCGCAGATGGGAATTGATTCTTTCAGTAAAACATTGATGGGCCTCGGTGCGCTCGGAGTCTTCATCTTCGGATTCCTGAACCGTTTCCTTCTGCCGTTTGGACTGCATCACGTGCTAAACACGTATGCGTACTTTGGGCTAGGAGAGTATAAAACCGCTTCCGGAGAAGTCGTGAACGGCGAGATCACCCGGTTCTTAAGCGGGGATCCGACTGCAGGCTTCTTTATCGGAGGTTTCTACGTCACGATGATGTTCGGAATCCCGGCAATTGCACTGGCAATCACAAAGGCTGCCAAAAAGCGCAAGCAGGAAACGAAGACGCTGATGACTTCCGGGGCTGCCACGTCCTTTGTGACCGGGATCACGGAACCGATTGAGTTTACGTTCCTTTTCACATCACCGCTGCTTTATTTTATCCATTCCGTCTATACCGGTCTGGCCGGGGCTGTGCTGTACATGCTCCATATCAGGCACGGGTTCTCATGGGGGGCGGGGCTGATTGACTATGTCGTGAACCTGAACCTTTCGGATGGAGGACTCCTCATCATCCCGGTGGGACTTGTATTCTTTGCACTGTACTATTTCACCTTCTATACGGTCATCGTGAAGAAGGATATCAAACTGATCGGGCGGGAAGACGACGTCGAATTCGAGGCAGCCGCCACGGCAGAAGAGAAAGAACTGTCACTTTCCCACTCGAACCATGAATACATGGCGAAGAAAATCCTTGAAAACATCGGCGGGAAGGAAAATGTCGTCGTGAACGATCACTGCATGACTCGACTCCGTCTCGAATTGAAAGACAGCGACATAGTCAATGCAGAAAAAATCAAGCAGACCGGCGCCCACGGGGTCATCAAGGTGGACAAGAAAAATGTCCAGATCGTCATCGGCTCCGAAGCAACCATCATTAAAAAAGAGCTGGATAAATTCCTAGATCAATAGATTTCTAACGTCAACCCCGGTTTCCCCAAGGAACCCGGGGTTATTGCTTGAAAGGGAGGAGATACACATGAAAATTGTGTCAGTAAAGGATTATCAAGAATTAAGTGGATATGCCTGCAGTGAAATAGAGGGTGTCGTACGGTCAAACCCACATGCTGTACTGGGGCTTGCGACAGGCGGAACCCCGATTGGAACCTATCGGGAGATGATCAATGGATATGCAGAAAGAAATGTCGACTACCGGGGGATCATAACTTTTAATCTCGATGAATATATAGGTTTGGGACAAGACCATCCACAGAGCTATTACAATTATATGATGAATAACCTCTTCAACCATATCAACGTTTCCACCGAACACATCCATATCCCTAACGGAAATGCAGAAGGACTGGATTCCGAGTGTCACCGATATGAAAGATTGATAGAAGAGATTGGTCCCCCAGACCTGCAGATTTTGGGGATTGGTTCGAATGGGCATATCGGGTTTAATGAACCCGGGACTTCATTTACGAGTGAGACTCATATTGTGGAACTTGCAGAATCGACTAGAAGGGCAAACGCCATGTACTTCTCTTCACTGGATGAAGTGCCGCATCATGCGATTACGATGGGGATCCAATCGATATTGAAAAGCAAAAAGATCTTGCTGCTGGCTTCCGGAAGTCATAAAGCAAACGCTGTGAAAACCCTGTTAGAGTGTGAAGAACCTGATGAGCGGTTTCCTGCTTCGGTGTTGAAGGGGCATGGGGATGTTACGCTGGTGGTGGATGAGGGAGCTTTGGGGTTGAACGGTTAGTTATTTACGTAAAGAGGCTGGGGCAAAAGTGTTTTCGACTAAGCAAAACTCGAACTAAATTGCGTACGATGTGGCAAATTAGTTCGGGTTTTTATTCGTACAGTGTCCATTAGTTTTTAGCTCTTTCCAGCGGTTGATTGGAGTGGAAGACGAAGACTCCTGCGGGAAAAGCGTGTTAGGTGAGACCCCGCAGGAGCGCAGCGACGAGGAGGCTCACCAACCGCCCGCGGAAAGCGAAGTCTTCCACGGAAATCATTAGCGGTATAAGGAATCTTTATAGGTATTGCTAGACTCAGCTTTTTAGTTTTGTACCAGCCACTTTTTCCCTTAGCTCACTTCATAGCTTCCTAGTTAAGAGGGACAGGTAGCAGCTCCTGAAATTGGAGAGTATATTTACTGGAAAGAACTAAATAAATCCTAAATATATCTCCCTTGAGTAACCATTTGAGGTCTCGAAGCGAAAAAAAGTAAAAAAGAACCAGAAAAAGATTGAAAAATGAAAATGTAAGCGGTTATAATATGAATATACAAAATATAGTATTCTGTTTAAGAGGTAGATGATGATGTGGGAAAAACTTTATTCTAAAAATGGTTTGGCTGCGAAAATAATCGCGCAGGAATTGATTGAGACAAAGATCGGGGAGAAAATCCCGCGTGTTTCTGATTACAGCGAGAAATTGAATTTTGGCAGGGGGACAGTACAGAGTGCTCTGAGCCTGCTGGAGCAATTGAAAGGGATCAAACTTGATCCCCGGGGGCACTTAGGGACGTTTTTACTTAAAAAGGATGATAATCTCCTTCGTGAAATTGCAGGGATTTCTCCTTTGATCGGTTCCATGCCGCTCCCTTATTCCAGAAAATATGAAGGGTTGGCCACGGGAATTGTCGAGGCGTTTGAAGCTACAGGTAAGAATTTGTATCTAACCTATATGCGCGGTGGTTTAAACCGGATTGAGACCGTTCGTACCAAGCGCTGCGATTTCGCCATTGTGTCCTTGATGACGGCTGAAAAGGTGCTGTCGGATTATCCAAGCTTAAAAATCATGAAGAGACTTGGAGCCAACAGCTATGTGTCTTCCCATAAGATCTTTTTGGCAGATGCATTAAAGGATGAGGTTATGGATGGGATGAAAATCGGCGTGGATATGGACTCCCTGGACCAGCGCAATCTCACTTTTGCCGAATTCGAGGGGAGAAACGTTGAGTTTGTCAACGTGAATTATATGCAGCTGTTTGATATGCTCTTTTCCAAAAAAATTGATGCTGCGGTATGGAATATGGATGACAGAAGGATGATCCGTTCCTTTAAAGCGATCGATTTCCAGAATCCTTCTGCTAAAAAGGTGTCGGAAGGGACTTCAGAAGCCGTGTTGATCATTGATGGTGACCGGGAAGAGGAGATAGCTGAAAAGTGGAGCTCGGTGGAGATTGAGAGGATACTAGATATTCAGAAGAGTGTCGAGACGGGGGAAAGAATACCAAGCTATTGATCAGAGAGCGAAAGGTTCATACCCCAGGTAAAAGAGGAGGGGGATCGTATGTTAGAGAACGGGATTACGTATATGCATGAACATACAACGATCGATTTATCCGAAATCAAATGCAATGAGGATTGCCAGCTTGATGTCTTTTCGGAAACCGTTAAAGAATATAAAAAACTTTACGATAAAGGGGTCCGGAACATTGTCGATGTCACGAATTTCGGCATGGGGAGAAACATCCCTTTTGTTCAAAAGGCAGCGCAGGAATCCGGGATCAACATCGTTCATGCCACAGGGTTCTATCAGGAGAAATTTTATCCGATACAGGTTTTCAGAGAGACGAAAGAACAGCTGGCGGAAAGAATGTTGAAGGAAATAAGAGAGGGTATCAAGGGCACGGATGTAAAGGCTGAGATTATCGGAGAAATAGGAACGAGCTACAATACGTGGACCGATGCTGAAAGAAAGGTTTTTGAAGCTGTCGTTCTGGTCCATAAGGAAACCGATAAGCCGATTACTACGCATACGACACTTGGAACCTTGGGGCTTGAACAAGCATTGTTTTTCAAAGAACAGGGAGTGGATTTGAACCGGGTGATCATCGGTCATGTGGATTTAACAGGTGATTTTGATACTATCTTCAAAATCATCAAAGAAGGGGCATATGTTGAATTTGATACGATCGGCAAGGAGAATTATATGCCGGATCAGGTTCGGGCCGATATCTTAAAGAAGATTCAAGATATGGGCTATATCGATAAAGTCCTATTGTCGATGGATATCACCCGGAAATCACATCTGGAATACCAAGGCGGATTGGGCTACTCGTTTCTTTTGGATGATTTCATCCCGCGTCTCAGAAGAACGGGCATCTCGGAAGAATCAATCGAAAAGATGCTGATCAAGAATCCAATCGCTTTTATGAAAGGGTAGGGTGAAAGGGATGGATACATATCCTTTACATAGTATTTCTTTGCTGGAAGCTCAGCAAAGGCAGTTTAAACTGGTGGATGTCATTACGAGGCATTTCCGGGGGGATGAAATACTTGCTCTGGGCGATTTAGGTGTCGTCAGAGGCTTGAACAAACCCGGATATACGAAAAAAGTTGAAGAGGTACTGGTGGAGTTTTTCGGAGCAGAAAGTGCGATGCTTGTACGGGGGGCAGGTACAGGGGCACTTCGTTTTGGGTTTATGAGTTTCTTGAAGCCAGGCGATAAAATCCTCGTACATGAAGCACCTATATATCCGACAAGCAAAACCACACTGGAGATGATGGGTGCCGTACCTGTATTCGCCGATTTCCATGATCACGACGGCGTGAAAGCCGCCATCGATCAACATCCTGAGTTGAAAGGGGTACTCATCCAGCATACACGGCAGAAAATGGATGACCGTTATGATTTTGAGGAAACCATTGCCGCAATAAAACTCATCAACCCGGAATTGACGATTATTACGGACGATAACTACGCAGCGATGAAGACAGAAAAAATCGGCAGCCAGGCAGGGGCGGATCTGGCCACTTTTTCATTGTTTAAATTATTGGGGCCGGAGGGTATCGGACTCATTCTTGGGAAAGCTGAATTGATCGATAAAATCGAACAGGTGAATTATTCAGGAGGCAGCCAGGTCCAGGGGTTTGAAGCATTGGAGGCCTTGCGCGGACTGATCTATGCGCCTGTGATGCTGGCGATTCAGGCAGATGTCAATGATCAACTCGTCAGCCTGCTGAATAATGGAGAGGTTGAGGGTGTGAAGAGGTCATACCTCGCGAATGCCCAATCGAAAGTATTGCTTGTCGAGCTGAATGAGCCCATTGCGGAGGAAGTACTGAAGCATGCAAATGAACTCGGGGCAGCCCCACATCCTGTCGGGGCTGAATCCAAGTATGAATTTGTCCCGATGTTCTACCGGGTATCAGGGACGTTCCTGAAGGCTGAGCCTGCATTGGCCAAGAAAATGATTCGGATCAACCCGCTGAGAAGCGGCGTGGATACCATTATCCGCATCCTTGGATCATCCATTCAAAGAGTAACCGAAAATCGTTAAATACACTTTGGAGGGAAAAGTATGAATCGTAGAGTGATCATTTTAATACTAGACAGCTTAGGCGTGGGATACATGGAAGATGCCAGGGAGTATCACCAACAGGATGTGGGGGCGAATACATTTGCTCATATTCTGGATGAAGTTCCTTCCATTAAGATTCCCACCTTTGAAAAGCTCGGGATCAATAAAATCCTGAATCATCCTTCCCTCGGAACCGGAGACCATATAGCAAGCTACTGCACGTGCAATCTCATGCACCAGGGCGCAGACAGTTTTGAAGGGCATAATGAAATTATGGGGACGAAGCCGAAAGAGGCTTATTTGGCCCCTTTCATTGAGAACATGGATGAGGTTAAGAAAGCGCTTGAGGGAGAAGGATATCATGTTCAGATCCCTGATGCGGAGATGCCATATCTGCTCGTAAATGATCTGGTCATTGTGGCAGATAACATCGAAACCGACTACGGACAGATTTATAATGTAAGCGCTCCCCTGGACTGCATATCATTCGATGAAGTCTTGAAAATCGGTCAATGTGTGAGGGATCACGTTAAGGTCAACCGTGTGATTGCATTGGGAGGCAAAAGCGTGACGCCACAGCACCTGCAGGATTCGGTTGAAAGAAGAGCGGATGGATTGGTCGGAGTGAATTCCCCCAAGTCCAATGTATATAAAGACGGATATCAAGTCCGCCATCTGGGATTCGGCATTTCACCGGACCGCCAGCTGCCGACTTTGGCTGTGAAAGCCGGACTTGACGTTTCCCTCGTCGGGAAGATGCAGGATGTCATCTACTGCGAAGGCGCAGATAAATATCCCGGTGTCGACACGGACCAGGTCATGAATGATGTTTTGAAGAGGATGGATGCAGTGAAGTCAGGTGTGATTGCAGCGACCATCCAAGAGACAGATCTTGCAGGGCATGCCCAGGATCCCGAACGATACGCGGACCGAATTGAAGTGGTGGAAAACTATTTGCCGGAGCTACTGGATAAGATGGGGGAGGAAGACCTCCTGATAATGAGTGCGGACCACGGCAATGATCCGACCATCGGCCATAACCAGCATACAAGAGAGAAAACCTATTTATTGGCTTACCATAAAGGGATGAAACCGGCAGCCCTCGGCGAACGGGCCACACTGTCGGATATAGCAGCAACGGCAGCGGAATTTCTCGGTTTACAGAACATTGAGAACGGTACTTCTTTTCTACCGTTCATACAGCATCAAAGAAAGGAGTGATCGAGATGTTTTTAGAGGCTACCCAAAAGAGTAATCCGAAGTTGATCGATTATGCAGTCGAACTACACCAAAGCGGAAGCATCACGCCAAACACATACGTAATAGACCTGGATTCTATCAAGCAGAATAGTAAGCTATTATCCTCAAAGGCCAGAAAACAGGATATTGAACTATTTTTCATGACCAAACAATTTGGACGGAATCCCCTCATTGCAAAAGCGATTGTCGAATCCGGTATTGAAAAGGCTGTAGCCGTCGATCCCTGGGAGGCTCTCTCCCTGAGTAAGCACGGCATTAAAATCGGGCATGTGGGGCATCTTGTCCAAATCCCCAAAAACATGATGCCGGAAATACTCGGACTGAGTCCTGATTATGTCACCGTCTTCAGTTATGAAAATGCCAGGAATCTGAATGCCGCAGCCCTGGATCTGAACCGGAGGCAAAAGGTGCTTCTGCGTATAGCGAATAAAGGCGATTTTCTCTATAACGGGCAGGAAGGCGGCTTTACGCTGGAAGACTTGAAGGGTCAAATCGATAGACTGGAAGAATTGGCAGGGCTGGAAATAGCCGGGCTGACCAGTTTCCCTTGTTTAATCATTGAAGGCGATGCAGTAAGACCCAGCCCCAACGTGGAATCGATGCATGAAGCCAAAGCGTTTCTTGAGGATAGGGGATATCAGAAGCTGGAAATGAACATGCCAAGTGCGACCTCGGCAGAGACCATGAGCCTGTTGAAGGAAAACGGGGCTACTCAAGGTGAACCTGGCCATGCGCTGACTGGCACCACGCCGCTTCACGCTGTGAAAGACTTAGCCGAAAGGCCGGCCATGGTCTATGTTTCGGAGGTTTCCCATTTATACGGAGACCGGGCATACGTTTTTGGCGGCGGATTTTATCCCCGGTCCCGGATGGAGAATGCGCTGGTCGGAACCAATGACAATCTTAAAAAAGTGGACATCATCGAAAATGATCCGAGCAATATCGATTATTATGGAACGCTGGCCACAACGGATGTGACGATAGGGGATACGGTCATTTACGCATTCCGTACACAAATTTTCGTGACGAATGCACAGGTTGCCGTCGTTCAAAACCTGGAGACTGCACCTGAGGTATTGGGAATCTATGATTCAACCGGGAACCTGATCAAGTGAGCCGGTGAGTGCCTTGTTTCCGCCCTCTATTTTGCAGAAGCATTCGAAGGTAAAAATTATCGGGGATGAGAAAGCGCTTAATAAGCTGAACACTTTAAACTCAGTCACGTACCAGTATTCTTTGGAATTTTTTTAATTCCGGTGATGAATAGGTAATATACAGAATACAGTATAAGGGCGAGAGCTTTCTCAAAATGAAAGTGAGGTTGATCATGGGGATTACTGACAAAGTGAAACTGGCTGAAAGAGAACTTGGAAGATCGGTTATTGCTGTGAATTCCAACTATCACGAGGAGCTGGCAACCAAGACCGAAAAACCTTTGACGTTTGGTATAAAGGACACCAGTACGATTCCTTCCTATGTGATTGAAAAGCTGAGAACGGATGAGCGGTTTGTCTGGCTCACTATCGATAAAGCAGCAAATAAGGGACGGGCAATTGATACTGATTTACTCAATCCGCTGACCTATCGGGCAATGACAGGATCCTCCAGCGGCGGTCCCGTCAATATATTAAAAGGTATTACTGATTTTGCCATCGGCACCGACGGGGGAGGTTCGGTGCTGGCCCCCGCATTAAGCTGCCAGCTTCCTTCCGTAATCGGTGCCGGGCTCGGCGTATTGGTGAATAATCAGAAACGCTCTACAGACGGCATCGATTTCACAGGCAGTGTCGGAATCATCGGGAAGAGTGTTTCGATGCTGAGGATGGTTATGGAAGCGGTCATCGAAGAAATACCTGTGAGCAGCCAACTTGCTTCCATTAAAGTAGTGATTCCTGAAAAGGGGTCCGTCATCTGTCCAGACGACGAGGATATGCATGATAAAGTCACTGGCAATCTATCAACCATCGGAGACCGCCAATATGAGATTACAGAAATGAACATGGCTGGAATCGAGGACCGTAAAAAAGGGATACAGGTGATCCAGGAAGCATTTGAGAAACACGATGCCGATTTAATCATCACCTGTGAAGGTCCGGTCGATGTCTACGGATATGGAGAAACGATTCCCCAATACTTTGGACAACCTGGCCTGGATATCACCAGGAATCATGGGAAGTTTTTAGTCAGGGCAGCCAATATGTGCGAAGCAACGGCGGTAACGGTACCTGTTGAAACATTAGCTTCCGGTTTGGTCATCATCGCAAAAAAAGGAATAAGTCCCTATTTAGCGGCAATGAACCTGGCAGAAAAACTGGAGGAGCAGATTCAGAAACCGGACTATTGGAACCGGTATTTTTTAGAAGATTCACAGTTTACAGGAATGGAAATCCCGCAGTCTTTCCAAAAAACTATCATTAGAAAGGAGTGAGATAGATTGAACTTCCAAGAGTACAAGGAACGCTTGAATATACTGGTAGAGCAAGATGTGATCGTCCCTAAATCCTATGACGTGGCTCTCATGGCATTTTATGAACTCCTGAAAAAATTGAAAAAGACAGAAGTAGATCACGCTGAAATGCTTTTTACTCATCTGCCGATGGCGCTGACCAGAATCAGCAAAGGTGAGGATGTAGAGGGACCTTCAGAAGATGTAGTCAATGAAATCAGGGATTCAGAACACTTCGGGGTATCCGAAGGGCAGGTCAATTTGATCGAGAATCAATGGGGAGTTTCATTGCCTAAGGGTGAAAAAGATTATCTGCATTTACATTACACAATCGTACTAAAAGAAAATAATTAAAGGAGGAGAAGGATAATGAAAATCGTAGTGGGTGGACAAGTGGAAAAGAAGGAAATCGAAAAGTTGATCAAGGAGTTGGACCCGTCAATTGAAACAATGGTGAAATCCGATTTAGAGGCAGCAATGGCGATGAAAACAGGACAGGCTGATTATTACTTCGGGGCTTGCCACACAGGCGGAGGCGGCGCACTTGCCATGGCCATCGCATTGATTGGTCGGGATAAATGTGAAACTGTTTCAATGCCAGGTAAAAAACCGGTCGAAGATAAGGTATCAGAGGCAGTGAAATCCGGAAAGACAGCCTTTGGTTTTACCGGCGATCATATCGAAACAGCCGTACCGATGATTCTTAAAGCAATCAAATCAAATTAGATTGATAGAAAGCAGGGGGGATGGACATGGAAACATTATTCGTTGTACTAATAGGGGCAGTGGCAGCGGTACTCGCAAATAGGAATATAGCCGTCTTCAATGATGGATTGAGACCCATCGTATCAGAACATAATGAAGGAAGACTGAAGCGAAGGGAACTTGGATTTACCGCGTTTGCCATGAGTTTCGGGCTGGTAATCGGATTTGGGATTCCGTTTACCTTATCAGCAAGCATTATTTTGATTCATAGTATATTACTAGGTACAGATATTATCGGGTTGGCGACGCCGAAAAATAAATGGGGTACTCCAGTCGCGGCAGTAATCGGTGCACTATATGGCTGGGGTCTGATTTCAGGGTTGGAAGGATTCGTGAAATTATTCGACCACCTGCCGCTTAATTTCCTTGAGCCGCTTGGCGCAGTAGGAACTCCGGTCGTAGTAACATTCATGGCGTTCCCTGCACTTGCAGTCGCCATGCAATTTGGTATCAAGAAAGGGATTTTAACATTTGTGGTTTCTGCCCTTGTCAGGCAGCTGGCAGTATGGGTTAACACAGAGGGCTTCTTTAAAATCGGCGATAACGTGGTATCGCTGAATCAGGAAGGGATGGCTTTAATAGTCGGAATGATCTTCTTATTCAGCTACGCGATGAAAGAAAAAGCGGCAGAAGGCTCTTCTGTTGACTTAGCCACACTATTCAGTGACAAAGTAAAATCCATCAAGAAGAATGTCGTTTTCTTCATGATCATAGGCGGCTTGATCGCCGGTGCCACAAATCTGTTATTAATGGCCGGCGACCCGATTTCATTGAATCTCCTTGCAGACGGGAAACAAACAGATGCAGGAATTGCGGCTGCTGCAAGAGCCATCGGATTCATTCCTTTGGTAGCCAGTACGGCGATTGCCACCGGTGTATACAGCCCGGTTGGTTTCACCCTTATCTTTGTAGTGGGCTTATTCTCACCGAATGTATGGGTGGCAGTCATTTTAGCGGCACTCGTCATTTTCGGGGAAGTCATGCTATTAAGCTTCATCGCCAGATTCCTGGATAAATACCCGGGCGTCCGAAACTCCGGAGAAAACATCCGCAGTGCTATGACAAAATTACTTGAAGTTGCACTATTAATCGGTGGAGCAAATGCGGCAAACGCAATTGCCCCAGGATTCGGCTTCTTCTTCATTGCCGGCTTCTACCTGCTGAATGAAGTAGCCGGACGTCCGATCGTCCGAATGGCTGTCGGACCTTTGGGTGCGATTGCAGTGGGGATTATAGCTAATATTCTTGTATTGCTTGGTTTGATGGTGATTCCTCAGTAGAGAGGGAACTGGCAGTCAGATTATGATTGCCCTCCACGGTGTTAATCTTTAACTGAGAGGAAAGAGGTTTGGATTTTTAGACAAGCAACCTATTTTGCATACTATGAGCCAGTTCTGAATGAACTGGCTCTGTTTTTTGTAAGTCTATACAGAGGGGGGAGGTACCTTACTCCGGAATCCTTATCGAATGCCGTTGGGGTCTACTCAAACTCCAACCTTTTGCTTTCTTATTCACTCGCTTTATCGGTCGGGGTGCAGGAGCGACTGTCATAGAGAAGAAAATCTTTATCAAAGAGCTTGGCATTCACATTTCGTTCTATTAAACTGTAAATAAACCAGTTCATTGTAATTTATTAACAATAGACCGGTGAACCGACAGTATGATCAGTACTTAATGAAAAATGATGAATTATTGAAAGGAGGAGTGTTGATGGGAAAATAGTTCTGCATGCAAATTTCTTTCTTGAGCTTTTAATAGTTGCTCTATTATTCTTATTTAGCCTTAATCCCCCCAAGTTTAGACCACATTAACCTCTCGCATTAACATTAACAATCTTTCCGAGTTTCAAATTTAAGGTTTTATAAAAGACTAGATCATTGGACAGGAAGAGGGATGCTATGGGTTTTGAAGAAGAATATCAGACCTTTATGAATAGTCACTTACAGAACAGAACCGGCGAACGGTTGCGGCGATTGCAGGAAGGTAACAAGCATGCTGAATCGTTGTTTTTGAAGCAAGTTTGGTGGCCATTATTTCACCATTTTCGGTATCTGCATCCAGAATATGAGGTCAATGATTTTAAGGATGGCACAAGGTATTTAGACTTTGCTTATATTCGTCCAACCATCCAGCTTTGCCTTGAGATTGACGGGTACGGACCTCATTTACAGAAAATAAGCAGATGGCAATTTTCCGATAGCCTGGAACGCCAAAACCAATTGGTAATTGACGGATGGACCGTAATCCGCTTTTCGTATGACCAAGTGAAAGAGAAGCCTCGCCGGTGCCAACAAATTATTCAGCAGGTGATCGGCCGGTGGCTGGGTGATGAGCTGGATCAGACCACTCTTTCCTTAGTCGAAAAGGAAGTGCTTCGGCTGGCGATTCAAAAAGGAGATGCCATTACCCCTTTAGAAGTTGCGAACCATTTGAAATTAAGTACCAAGACGGTTAGAAAAGTACTTTCTCAACTAATCGAAAAACAGATGCTGACGCCCGCTTCTGGAATGGTGAGAGTTCGTTCATACCAGTTAGGAGGTCAGCTAAGGCACATACACCTTAGTAATAGAGGGAAAAACTTCCCTTAATTAGGGAATACCAATGAGATCGACTTGAATAGAGGTAAAAATTTCTCTTATTAGCCTCAAAATGCTTTTAAACAGGAATTTTACGGTATATAAGCGGAAAAACTTCACTTATTTACCGCATAACGAGTAATAATGATGAATTAACGGAAGAATCTCCTCTTATTATCTATCGCTTGATACTCAATGAAGGATAAGAATTTTATATTAAAGTAAATGAGATAAAGGAAAAGTACTGCTAAACAAATGCTGAAGCTCGCTTCCCAAACGGTGAGAGTTCGTTCATACCAGTTAGGAGGTCAGCTAAGACATATACACCTTAGTAATAGAGGGAAAAACTTCCCTTAATTAGGGAATACGAAAAAGATCAACTTGAATAGAGGTAAAAATTTCTCTTATTAGCCTCAAAATGCTTTTAAACAGGAAGATTACAATGGATAAGCGTAAAAACTTCCCTTATTTACTCTGGAACGGGTAATATTTTTAAATTAACGGAAGAATTTACTCTTATTTCTATCGCGTTAGATACAATTTTCATTAATGGAAGTGAGATGAATGCAGAGAAATTAGATTTGTTAAAACCTTTTTCAAGTAGCTAATGGAAACCCGTACTAACATAAAAAAGACAAAAAAGTGTCATATCCCTCTAACCCAGAGATATATGACACCTTTTTTATTTCCACAACAAACCGACCTTCCAAAACAATCAAATAAATTGCACCAACACAAAAATGTAAGCGGTTTTATAATAAAGCGCTTTCACGGAAAATGAAGGTAACGAAAAGGGAGGGGTTAAGGATATGAATGCTTGGAAGAAGTTTATGACGGGTGCAGCGATATCGACGATGTTATTTGCCGGAGGCTGCAGCGGGGGATCGAGTGAAACCGGTTCTGAGAGCAGCGGCGATAAGGTCGTGTTGGATTATTGGCATACGTATAGTGATCAGGAAGAGGTCATTCTTAATGAGAAGATCAAACCATTATTTGAAAAGGAGCATCCTGAGATTGAGTTGAAGCTTACGAGGATGCCGTATGAAGGATTGAAGCAGCAGGTGATCGCGGGAGTGTCCGGCGGGGAAGCACCTGATTTGATGCGTATGGATATTGTGTGGGTTTCTGAGTTCGCCAAGATGGGCGCTCTGCAGGAAGTCAGCGGTATGGATGGATTCGAGGACGTGAAGAACAGTGTCTTCGAAGCTCCGATGGCGACGAACATCTATGATGGGAAGTATTATGGCGTGCCGGTCAATACGAATACGAAAATAGCAATCTATAATAAAGGCTTACTTGAAAAAGCTGGCTACACGGAAGCGCCTAAGACGATGGATGAGTTGAAGGATGCAGCGAAGAAGGCAGTGGATGCAGGCGCTAAAGGCGGAATCGGCATCGGCGGAAGTAATACATGGGGATTCCTTCCGTACTTCTGGAGCCTCGGCGGCAAGTTGACGAATGATGATTATACAAAGTTTGATGGCTACCTTAATAGTAAGGAAAGTGTTGCTGCGGTTGAAGAAATGGCTTCATGGCAGAAGGATAAGCTGCTTTCTCCTACCATTCTTGGCGGTGAACCTGGCGCATGGGATGGAATGAAAGCCGGTCAGTACCTGATGCTTGATGACGGCCCTTGGTTCTACAGTATTCTTGGAAATGAAGAAGGAAGCAAATTCAATCCGGAAGAAGAAACCGTGAGCGGGCTGATTCCTGAAGGTCCCGGTGGTAGCCGTTCCGTTATCGGCGGTGAGAACCTTGTCACATTTGCAGGTTCCGAACACCCTGAAGAAGCATGGACGTTTGCGAAATGGATGCTGACGGAAGAGCCGCAGAAATTGATGGCGGAAGCAGGATTGATTCCTACGAATAAGAACGCTGCGAATGATCCGAAAGTGATTGAGAATCCGATTGTCGAGAAATATGTCAAGCAGCTGGAAACAGCGCTGCCGCGTACACCGATTGCTGAGTGGTCGGAAATTGAAGAGGTCATCAACTTGAACTTTGAGAAAGTGATGCGCGGGAAGATGAAACCGAAAGAAGCAATGGATGATGCAGCGAAGAAAGCGGATGCCATTCTTCAACAGTAATGTTGACAAGAGAAGGTACTCACCGATTTGGTGCAGTATCTTCTTTCATTCATAAGGACATAAGGAGGGATCAAGATGGACCCGAATCTAAATAACAATCAAAGTGATATTATTCTTACTGAAAAAAAACCATTTTCCCAGCGGTTCAAAAAAGGGGCGAAGCAGTGGCTTGAAGTCTCGCCGTTTCTACTCATTGGGCTTGCAGGGGCCAGTATTTTTGTCATCTATCCCCTCATCAAGGGGATTGTCATGAGCTTTCAGGATTATAATATCCTTCCCGGTACAGAAAGTCCGTTTGTCGGGCTGGAAAACTATAAAAAGGCTTTCTCTGATCCGGCTTTTACATACGCTGTCAGGAATACGTTTCTGAACACTGTCGTGACGGTGCCGATTAACTGGTTTCTAGGGTTGTTTTTTGCTGTGTTAATCAATATTCAGTTCGTTAAGTACAAGATCACGTTCAGGACGTTGTATTATCTACCGATCATCACGTCGTGGATCGTTGTTGCATTCCTTTTCCGCTATCTGTTTGCAGACGGGGAGAACGGGCTGATTAACTTTGCACTGGTGAATCTGGGAATCATCGATCAACCGATCAGCTGGCTTCAGAATCAATGGACGGCGATGGTCGTCATCTGGTTGTTCCATATCTGGAAAACAGTGGGGTGGACAGTGGTAATCTATTTAGCTGCCCTGCAGGGAATTCCGAAGAACCTTTATGAAGCGGCTGCAATCGACGGGGCAAGCGGGATAAAAGCTTTCCGATTTGTCACGATACCGATGCTTCGTCCAATCACGGCATTTGTCATCATCAATCTGGTCATGGGTGCGTTCAACTTCTTCCCGCAGGTCTACTTCATCACGAACGGCGGGCCGATGGGGCAGACAGAAGTGCTGCAGAGCATGATCTACAAGCAGGCATTCAGTAACTTCAACTTTGGTTATTCTTCAGCACTCGGTGTAATGATGGGTCTGACGATCTTCCTGATCACCTTCACACAGCAGAAGAAATTAAGCAATCAGAAATTCATGTAGATAGAAGAGGAGGGAAAAGTATGAATGGGAACGTTTTTAGTAAATTGATTGTTTATCTGTTTCTCATATTGGGAGTCATCGTCTTCATCACACCTTTTATCTATATGGTGATGACGACATTTATAAGCGGCGCATACTCACTTCCGAAGCCGCAGGAAGTCTTCACGGCCGTACCCAATTTTGAAAACTATGAAATTGTCTGGAATAAGAACAACTTTTTTCGTTACTTTATGAACAGCTTGCTGGTAGCAGGCGTGGCGACGGTCGGCAGTGTTTTCCTTGGAGCATTGACGGCCTATGCCTTTGTCCGGTTTACGTTCCCGGGCAAGGAACTGTTATTCAGGGTCTTTCTATTCACGATGATGATTCCGCTTGTTCTTGCGATTGTACCTCAGTTTACCGTCATTAAAAACCTCGGACTTGTGAACACATACTGGGGCTTGTGGCTGTTGTATATCGGCGGCGGAGTGGTCGGTTCAACGTTCTTCCTCAGGGGATTCTTTGAGACCGTACCGAAGGAATTGGAAGAATCCATCTTGATGGATGGAGGCGGGAACTGGACGATTTTCAGAAGGATCTATCTGCCTCTTTCAAAGCCGGCGCTCGGTACCATGGCGATCTTCTCCTTCTCGGGGACATGGGATGAGTACTTCGTTGCGCTGACGATCATCAAGGATGAAGCGATGAGAACATTGCCGATCGCGCTCATGATGTTCCAGGGGAAATATGCGAGTAATTGGTCATGGATTTTCGCAGCTTCCTTGATCGCGATCCTGCCGGTGATCATCATTTATATTATCTTCCAGAAGAAATTTGTGCAGAGCGGACATTCAGAAGGAGCGGTCAAAGGATAACTCATAGAAGAGGAATAGGGTGAAAAGAATGGGAAAAAAGAAAAGCCTGGCCGTTCTGGCAAGCGTGTCACTTACAGCATCGATGCTTTTCGGGTGCATGAATTCAAACTCTGAACCTGTCTTCCAAGCGGAGACGATCGAGCAGGGTAAATGGGTGGATCAACTGAGCACGGATAAGGCTGCCTATGCACCAGGTGAAGCCGTGAAGCTGTCATTATCACTGAACGAGAAAGTTAAGGAAGGAAAGATACTGGTTCAGTATAAACACCTAGCAAAAACGGTGAAAGAGGAAGAAATCAACATGAAAAATCAAGAGGTAACGTGGTCCTGGACACCCGATAAAGATGATTTTAAGGGATATATGGTAGAGGTGTATGTAAAGCAAGGAGATGAGGTCATTGACCACCAGAACATTGGTGTCGATTTATCATCCGATTGGGCCAAGTTTCCGAGGTATGGCTATCTTGCCGATTTCTTTGAGTTGGAAGCGGATCAGCAGGAAGACGTAATCAACAAGTTAAACCGCTATCATATCAACGGCCTGCAATTTTACGATTGGCAGTATAAACACGAGAAGCCGCTGAAGATGGAAGACGGCAAGGTTGCAGAATCCTGGCCGGATATCGCCAACCGGGAAGTCTCCAGGGAAACGATCGAACGCTACATTTCCCTTGCACATGAAAAAAATATGAAGGCGATGAATTATAATCTCCTGTTCGGCAGCTATGAAGATGCCGAAAGCGAGGGAGTGAAAAAAGAGTGGGGACTCTTCAAGGATCCAGACGCGGAAGAGCAGGATAAGCATCCCCTCCCCGACAATTGGGCGAGTGATATTTACCTGATGGATCCCTCCAATAAAGGATGGCAGGATTTTATTATCAATGAAGAAAAACAAGTGTTTGACCACTTGGCCTTCGACGGCTGGCACGTCGATCAGCTCGGTGACCGCGGCGTACTTTGGAATGCAGAAGGAAAGACGGTCGACCTGTCGACCACCTATGTACCATTTCTGAAGGAAGCCAAAAAGGAACTGGGGACAGATCTCGTGATGAATGCCGTTTCGCAGTATGCACAAGGGTACATCGCATCCCAGGCACCGGTGAGTTTCCTATATTCTGAGCTATGGGATGGCCACGAAACATATTCGAGTCTTAAAAGCGTCATTGATCAAAACTCAAAATACAGCAAAGGGATGCTGAATACGGTCCTCGCTGCCTACATGAACTATGACTTATCCGACTCGATGGGAGAATTCAATACACCAGGCGTTCTGATGACGAATGCGGTTATTTTCGCAGCGGGAGGAGCTCACTTGGAACTAGGTGAAAATATGCTCTCGAAAGAGTATTTCCCTCACAAGAAATTAAGGTTGAGTGAAGAGCTGAACACCGAATTGACAAGGTATTATGACTTCCTGGTCGCCTATCAAAATCTCCTGCGTGACGGCGGGGAGGAAAAGGAAAAAGAAGTGAAAGTAAAGGGTGACTTAACCGTCTCCGATCAGCCGAAGCTCGGCTCGGTCTGGTCATTCTCCAAAAAGAAAGAGGATAAGGATCTCATCCATCTGATTAATTTCACTGATGCCGCTTCACTGGAGTGGCGCGATAACCAAGGAACGCAGCCCGAACCCGAAGAAAAGAAGGACATCGAAGTGGAAGTGAAAGCAGATGGGAAGGCAGACAAGGTTTGGGTGGCAACACCCGATGCCTACCAGGGCTCCCCTGTTGAACTTGACTTCAAGCAAAAAGGGGACTCGATTACGTTCACTGTACCATCCCTGAAGTATTGGGACATGGTAGTAATCGATTATAAATAGGCTCTATTGCTCCCTTTTAAAAGGAGAGATATGATAGATAACAAGAGTAACGGAAAGAGGGATTAGCAGATGATACAGCTTCTACAGAAACGTCTGGCTGCAAAAGTCATTCTCACCATATTAGTCGTTTGCTTAATCCCGACAGTCTTCAATAGTGTGTTCTTCTACCGTTCTGCCTCGGACGTCGTAAAAGAAAATGTAAGGGAATCATCAAGACAGATCGCCAGACAGGCAGCGGAATCTCTGTCCTTTATCTTCTCCAACGGGAGTGATATGTCCGACCTGATCTATAGCAATGAACGAATACAGGAGATCGTGAAGGATGATTTGAAAAGCGGCTCCCCAGCCGCCGGGAAAGAAGAAAATCAAGAGTATATGACTTCCTATCTGAATTCAAATATTTATACGAGTTCATTCGTGAGGATCCTCTACGTATTGAAGCAAGAAGGGAAGAGCTGGGGGAGCGGGACATTTTCCCCGTATAAGCTTTCACAAGTGAACGTCGATGAGATGGACTGGGCCGAGGAAGCGGTTCAGAGAAACGGAGAGCTGGTCTGGGGCGGACTTCAGTATGACCGTTTCAGCGGAGCCGGCGAAAACACAGATCTTGTCCTTCCCATCACCAGGGTGTTGAAAGACTTTGATACGATGGAAAATATCGCTTATGTCCAGGTCAGCTTGGATGGAAAGGCGATCCTGGATAAAATCAATCAAATCAAACTTGGGAAGACCGGCCATTTCTTTGTGGTGAATGAGCAGGCTGAAGTAGTGATTGATAATGATCTAGAGACGCTGCATAAACCTGTTAAGAATAAGGAAATGCGGAACTACATCCTTGCTGATAAAAGGGAATTCGAGTTTGAAGAAGACGATATCCCATATTACGGCGTGACTGAACCAATCGGAAACGGCTGGCTGATTGTCGGACGGGTCCCTACTTCTGAAATCACGGGCGAGCTCATTTCAATTCAAAAAATCATCATTGGTGCATCCGTCATTTTCGGAATATTGGCGATTCTCGTCGGCAGCTTTATTGCAAAGAAAGTGACCGATCCGGTTAAGATTTTGACGCAGCAGATGAAGCTTGTCGGAGAGGGGAACTTGAAAGTGCGTACGAGTGTGGATTCGAAGGATGAAATCGGAATGATGAGCTCCGAATTCAATCATATGATCAACCGGGTGGAAGAATTACTGGAGCAGGTGAAGGAAGAACAGCATCAGAAGCAGGAAGCCGTCCTTCGGGCGATCAAGCACAGAATCAATCCTCACTTCCTTTTTAACACATTGAGTACGATCCGCTGGCTTGTCCAGTTCAAGCAGACGGAAAGAGCCAACACCGCGCTTACTGCCTTATCGAAACTCCTCGAGGGGAATATGGGCAAGAGCGGGAACTTCATCTCCATCCGGGAAGAAGTGGAATTGGTCGAACAATTCATGGTGATCCTGCAGATCAGGTATGAGCAAAAATTCCATTTGGTCACGGATTTTGAAGATGGCGTGGAAGACTGGGAAATCCCAAGGATGCTCCTGCAGCCGATCGTGGAGAATGCAATCTTTCACGGAATCGTGCCAACCGGAACGGAAGGGACCGTGTGGATAACAGGAAAGAATATCCCCGGCGGAATCCAGATTGAGATCAGGGATGATGGTGTCGGTGTTGAGCAGGATATGCTGCAGCGGGTGCAAAGGACATCAGACGGGGACAACTCCTATGTGGGAATCGGCTTAAGTCATGTGGCCGATTCCATCAGGCTTTATTTCGGTCCGGATTCGAAGATGGAAATCAGCAGCGGTGAAGGCACTTTGGTAAAGCTTGTATTGATGAAGAAAACCGGGGGTGATCATGGTGTATAACGTAATGATTGTGGATGATGAACCGATTATCCGCTTCGGCTTGAAATCCTCCATTGATTGGGAAGATAAAAATCTTCACTTGATCGGTGATTTTTCAAATGGAAAACAAGCGCTGGAGGCAATGGAAAGAACCGGCCATGTGGATATCCTGATCACCGATATTAAGATGCCTGTAATGGACGGCATCACCCTGATGAAGAAAGCGCTTCAAATGAATCCCAGGCTGAAAGTGGTGCTGGTCAGCAGCTACAATGAATTCGAATATGTCAGGGAAGGCCTTACCCACGGGGCGGTCGATTACATTTTGAAGCAGACCCTAGAACCCGAGCAATTCTCCAAGACCATTCATAAATGCATAGACAAAATCCTCGAGGAGGAAAAAGTGACAGAACAGCTCGATCATGCGGAACAGGTCAACAAGATCAGCGATCGGCGGAAGATGGAGCAATCTATCAAGAGGATCCTTCTGCAAAAAGAATCCTCCCAAGCATCTGAACATAGGATAGAGGCTCTCCACATGCCCCAGCTTTTAATACTCGGAGGCATTAAGGACCTTGACCGGCTTGAGGATGAATTTGGGTTCCTTTATAAAAATTTGATCATTGAAGAAATTCAAGAGCGTTTCTATCGAGAGACCGAAGACGGTTATTGCTTTCCGATAGGCGAAAACAAACTGATTTTCTTCCTGGGGAATACGGAAGAACCGAGGGATACCGTGAACAAGTTGAAGCAGAGAATTGAAAAGGAGACGGCGCTGAAACTGGTGTTCAGCTATGCCGTGGTTTCAGATGAGGGAAAATTGGTCGATGGATACCATCATGCCTTCCTGGCAGGCGAGCAGTATTTTTTCCAAAGTGATATGGTGATTTTTCCATATGAAAGAGGAAATGAAATGCTTCAAAAGCCCCTGGGCCTTGAAGAGATAAAAGCCATGCTTCGCAGGGAAGATTCACTTGAAAAGTTCCTTGAGGTGAGGTTTGCACGCTGGAAGGAAGAAGACATGCACCCTGACCTGATCAAGAAGGAAGCAGGAAATATCCTGAAGGCCGTTTACTGGAACAAGGTCGACCTAGGTGTATTGACGGACTATATCTCAAACATGGAATCTTCAGAAACACTGGAGGAATTGACGGTACTTTTCCACGAAGCCAGGAATGAATGTGACTTGTTCCTGGAATCGGAAAATAAACATCCGCATACGGACAATGAGCTGCTGGATAAGGCATTGGCTTATATACATGAGCACTTTACGCAAGAGATGACACTCCAGCACGTCGCCGACCATATTCATATCAGCCGGAATTATTTCAGCATTTTGTTCAAACGCTTCATGGAGATCAATTTCATCGATTACGTGATCGGCCTCCGAATCAATAAGGCAAAAGAACTACTGAGCCGCACTTCATTGAAGGTCTATGAAGTAGCGGGCGAATCAGGCTTCAATGATGTGAAGTACTTCAGTAAATTGTTCAAGAAAATGACCGGACTCTCTCCGGGGGATTACAGGGCAGAGCATCATAAATAGTTATGGAAAGGGATTTCTCACATGATTCGATTCAGGACAACCAACTTACTTATCCTTTTGCTGTTACTGAACGCCTGCGGCAGTCAACACATCATCGACGATTCAAAGAAACTGACAGTATCGGGTGAAAAGAGTGTGGAAGAAATAGAAGTCTGGCACACTTACAGTGATGAAGAAACGAGAATCTTTGAGGACGAAATCATTCCGATATTTGAAGAGAAATACCCCGGGATCGATGTCAAACCCGTCAGGCAGCCGCATAGCAAGCAGCTGATGTCGGCGCTTATTTCCCGCGCATCTGTCAACCGGACACCCGATGTCGTCCGGATGGACATTACATGGATGCCTAAATTTGTCCACTTGGATTTACTCTATTCAATAAGTGCATTTGATGACTTTGATTTGGTCAAAACAAGATTCCTTGAAAATCCTCTTGAGTCGAACCGGTTCGGCGAGAAGTATTACGGTCTGCCCCTGAACACGAATACGAAAGCAGCCATTTACAATAAAGAAACGGTTGAAAAGCTTGGACTGAAAAAACTTCCAGATACGATGGATGAATTGATCCGGATCGTAAAGGAAAACAACCTGAAAATCGGAATAAGTGACGTTTCCCCCTGGAACAGCCTCCCCTATTTTTACGGAGTGGCCGGAAAGGTCATGAACGAAGAGTACACGAAGGCAAGCGGCTATCTAGATAGCAAAGAGAGCATTGCAGCATTTAAAGAGCTGCTGGATCTATACCAAAATGGGAACTTCCCGTCCGAGGTACTAAGCGGATACCCTGAGACGTGGCAGAATGTCGATTCCGGGGATTACTTCATGATTGATGAGGGGCCGTGGTTTTACAGCGTGAGGTCTGAAAACGACCTGGCCCTTGTCAAACAGCGAACGGTTTCGGGCGTGTTTCCAAGTGACGGGGAGCAGCGGTCGATCCTTGGCGGAGAGAATGCCGTCATCACGAAAGGGACGAAACACCCTGAAGCGTCCTGGACGTTCATTAAGTGGATGACCACAGAAGATCCTCAGAGCCTTCTGTTAAAAGCTGGACTGCTCCCTACGAACAAACGAGTGGAACTCTCCAGTATCGCAGAAGAGTATCCGTACTATAAAAGTTATATCGAAAGCATCGACGAAGCCTTCTTAAGGCCGCCGGTGCCGCAGTGGGAAGAAATCAATACCATCCTCACCAATGCTTTCAAGAACATTTTCAGCGGTGAAGTCAGTGTGGAAGAAGGACTGAAGAAAGCGGCGGCTGATATAGACCGTCAGCTCTCAACATAGTAAGGCTGTTTTCTAAACGATTGTTGCTTAACGTCCCTTATCTAATAGTTTGAATGAAGTGAGAGCTCGTGCTCTTTTCGAACTACAGGTAATGGAAGTACAAAAGGAAAATATCCAAAAAACTTAATGAACTAATTATGCGAAAAGAGCCCCATAGAATAGAAAGGAAGAGGGAAATGGAGAAGAAATGGTGGAAAGAAAGCGTCGTCTATCAAATTTATCCGAGAAGCTTCAAAGACAGCAATGGAGATGGAATCGGTGATCTTCAAGGGATCATCAGCAAGCTGGATTATTTAAAGGAACTGGGGGTCGGTGTCATTTGGCTGTCCCCCGTCTATGAATCCCCGAATGATGATAATGGATATGATATCAGCAATTATAAAGCCATCATGGACGAATTCGGGACGATGGAAGACTGGGAACAACTATTGGAAGGTCTCCACGGGAGAGGGATGAAGCTGATGATGGATCTTGTGGTCAATCATTCATCGGATGAACATGCATGGTTCATCGAATCCAGGAAATCGAAAGACAACCCTTACCGGGATTATTACATCTGGCGTCCCGGCAAGGACGAAAATGAGCCGAACAACTGGACGTCTTTCTTCAGCGGGTCGGCATGGCAGTATGATGAGGCGACGGACGAATACTTCCTGCACCTTTTCAGTAAAAAGCAGCCTGACCTTAACTGGGAAAATCCTGTACTCAGGAATGAAATCTACGACATGATGAAATGGTGGCTCGATAAAGGGGTCGACGGATTCCGGATGGATGTCATCAATCTCATCTCCAAAGAGGACGGCCTCCCGAGTACACCGGGCGGAAAGACATATGACTGGGGCGGGGATTATTTTATGAACGGTCCCCGAGTACATGAGTATCTGCAGGAAATGAACAGGGAAGTGCTTTCGAAATACGACATGATGACGGTCGGGGAATGCCCCGGTGCGTCCCCGGAAGATGCTGCCCGGTATGCCAATGAAGAGGGCACCGAGCTGAACATGATCTTTACCTTTGAACATATGGACCTCGATTCCGGTCCCGGCGGGAAGTGGGACGTCAAGGATTGGACGCTGGCTGATCTCAAGGATGTGATGACCAAATGGCAGAAGGATCTTGGGGGCAGGGGATGGAACAGCCTCTACCTTAACAATCACGATCAGCCAAGAATGGTCTCGAGATTCGGGAACGATCGGGAATACCGCGTCGAGTCGGCTAAGATGCTTGCCACCTTCCTTCACATGATGCAGGGGACACCTTACATCTATCAAGGGGAAGAATTGGGCATGACCAATGTGAAATTCGACTCCTTGGAAGAGTACAACGATATCGAAATTCACAATATGTACCGTGAAAAAGTGACGGAAGGCGGAGAGGATCACGATAAGATCATGGAAGCCATTTACCGCAAGGGGCGGGACAACGCAAGGACGCCGATGCAGTGGGACGGCAGTGAGCACGCCGGATTCACGACCGGGGCACCGTGGCTGAAAGTCAATCCGAATTACAAGGAGATCAATGCGGAGAATGCGTTGAAAGACCCGTCATCTATCTTTTACTACTACAAAGAATTGAACCGACTTCGCAAGGAGCACGATATCATCGTGTATGGCACGTATGACCTTATCCTTGAGGATGATCCACAGATTTATGCCTACACACGTACGCTGGGGGAGGAAAAACTGGTCATTCTGTGTAATTTCACTGGTGAAGATGCGGCCTTTACTTTGCCAGAACATCTTCACGCTGAATCTCTATCTTTGCTGATTGGTAATTATGATGGTTCGGGTGATTATACCTTGGAATATGGTACGTTGAAGCCATATGAAGCCAGAGTTTATAAATTGAAGGGATGACGAATTAAAAATAAAAGCCTCCGTGTAACGGGGTTTGGATTTTGAATACAAAAAAATAAATTAGCACACCCAAAAAGCAGTCCTATTCGTAACTGAATTAGACTGCTTTTTTGTTGATATAAATAGGGGTTGAAAAATATACGGTGAATCTGCCCTGAATTTCGAACCCCTTTTAATCTGGTGGCATACGTTTTTGTCAGCATGAAAATTCACAAGCAAATTGTTATATTAATTGATGTGCTGCGAATGATTTTCATCTGGCAGGGGGATGATTTTTAGAGCAGATAAATCCTTCACTGTGAGTAACCTCTCAATGTTTAAATAAGGGAAGTTTTTTCTCTTATCCTGTAGAATAGGGCTAGATTCAGGGGGTATAAGGGAAGTTTTTTCCTTTAAGACAAGTAATAGGGTTCATTTTCATGCTTTTGGAGTAAATAGGGGAAATTTTTTCCTCTATTCACTCTGTTTTTCGTGCTATCTCCTTAATAAGAGAAGTTTCTTCCCTTATTTTAGTAGTTATTTTTTTGCTTCAAAACAGAACCGCATAAGTTTAACTGATTCTCTTTTCGAGTACAAAAAAACGATTTTGTCCCTTTTTTTATACAAAATACACCCCGAATGGCAAAAAACAAACCGTTCTCTTCTCCAAATTATTGGTTCGTAATCTAATGTGCTTAAAGGCACGAAAACAAAGTAACTAAGAGCAGTATGTATGATAAAATACAAAGAACGGAATCTTCCACTTAATGGAGAATTGTAAACAAACATACACCGATATGTGTAAATATAATGTGAATTCATCTAGCAGATCGGGGTCAGGAATTGAACAATGGTACATTTTCAATAAAGGGAAAACAATGAATTTTGTAGAATTATGTTAGTATGTAAAAAAATGAGGAAACGTTTCCATAAGGATGTGTCAGAGTTGGTAACAATAAAGGAAGTTGCAAAAGAAGCGAATGTTTCAATCTCCACTGTATCAAGAGTACTGAATAAAAGCGGGTATACAAGTGAAAAAACGAAAGAAAAGGTTCTTAATGCAGTTGAGAAACTTAACTACCAAGGGAGTCTGGTAGCTGCTGCAATGAAGAAGAAACAGACATTGACTCTTGGTTTAATCATACCTGATATAAAAAATATCTTTTATTCAGATCTGACCAGAACCATAGAAGACCGGGCAAATAGCCATGGATTTAACATCTTTTTATGTAATACAGATAATAATTTGCAGAAAGAAGCAGAGTATATACACCTGCTCATTGCTAAGGGAGTCGATGGAATCATCTTTTCATCTCCGGAGGTTGAAGATGGAAATATAAAAGAACTGAAGGAAAAATATCCTGAGCTTCCAGTTGTCATATTGGGGGGCAAATTCCCGAAATTGATTCTTAATGAGATCGTAGTTGATAATGTTGATGGAGCATATAAAGCGATTAGCCATCTGCTGGATTTAGGGCATAAAGATATTGCCTTTATCGGCGGGGATCGTGAAACTTACGCGTCAACCGAAAGGCATCAGGGGTACAAGCTGGCATTGAGTGAAAGAGGCCTTCCTATAAAGGACGATTATGTGATTTTTGACAAGTTTTATATTCAAAGCGGGTATAAAAATGCAGTGAAATTATTACAAAGAAATGATCGGCCAACGGCAATCTTTGCGGGTAGCGACAGTATTGCTGTAGGTGTCTACAAAGCTGCAAGGGAGCTGAATATAAGGATTCCCGAGCAATTATCAGTTGTTGGTTTTGATGATTCTCAATATGCTGAAATTTTGTATCCCATGCTTACAACCATCCGTACGCCTATTAAAGAAATGGGTCAAAGAGCTATAGAAATCATGGTTAAAGCAATCAAGGAAAAGCAAATAATTAAAGAAACGGTCCTCTTTTATCCAGATCTTATTGAAAGGGAATCAACTATGGCGTTAGAAGCAGGCAATTCAAAAGGATGTCTTAAATAATTGTTAAAAAGACATTTGCAGATTTTGTAATAATTCATTTAATTTTATAAATTTTCAAAAAAGTTATTGAAAGTGGTTTACTTAGTATGTATAATTTGATTTAAATAAGTGGAAACGTTTCCATCTATTTAAATCAAATTTTTTTTATGGAAATACAAAGTGAAGTATTTACTCAAATAAACATCAAGATCTATTTGCTGTTTATCAGCCTCAGAATACACCTATTATGTACAGAAACCTTAATGAAACAATATCAAACAGCTTTTCATTTTACCGTTAACTACATTGTTTAAGTCTGGAAAAATAAATAGGTTAAATGAAGGTATCTGTGGAAACGTTTCCAGTAAATATCCATTAGATCGTTAAATATAACTTAATAACACCAATGAAAGGGGATTGTCATGTTCGACTACAACATATTTATTCAAGGCTTTCCAGGAAAGTCATCAACCCATGGGGGATTAGGATGGAGTACAGTCACCTTATTATCCTATAAGGACCAAAACATCATCATCGATGTCGGCAGTTTCGGTGTCAGGCCATTACTATTGGATAAGCTCGCAGCCAAAGGGTTATCCCCGGGTGACATAACAATGGTGTTATTGACGCATACGCACTGGGATCATTGTGTTAATTGGACGATGTTCCCCAACGCGACCATCGTAGTGGGACAGGCGGATATGAAGTGGGCATTAAACGAACCGCCTGGAGGATGGCATGTCCCTGAATTGTATGTGAAGGAATTAAATTCTTCTTCACAAGTAAGGCTGGTCAACCATGGTGAAGAAATTGTTCCCGGGATTGTAGCGCATCAGACGGATGGACATTCACCAGGTCACCTGGCGTACACCGTAGACAATGGTGACTATGACCTGATATTCAGCGGGGATGCCGCTAAGAACAGGGCGGAGCTTTTATCGAGGAATGCAGATATGACACTGAATTTGTCAGAAAGCCGGCAATCAATCGATTACCTTTGGAGATTGTGGAGTAAAAAGGAGAACAGTATTTTAGTACCCGGACACGATATCCCTATGAAACTTGTTGATGGGAAACCTGTTTACCTCCATGAGAGAAAAGCAGATTTGCACTATTGGTTTTCTGAAACATTGGAAGATTTTACGACGATCGAATTGGCAGATGAATCAGCGGTAGCTGCACAGACCAAGTAGGGCTACCCGTAATCAGGAAATATTTAAGGGGGTGTTCAATTACTAAATGAAAAGGCTTACATGTTTTTTGTATCGCAAGACAGCGTTTTAGCAAGTATCGTTCGCCGGAAGAATTTAGTCCAAACGGAATTGATCATTGAAACTAAACGAGGTGGGAAAAAAATGAGTGATAAAAAAAAGCAGCGTGTGATCGTGACTGGCGGCTCCAAGGGACTTGGGCGCGGGATCGCCCTGTCTTTCGCAGAGGCAGGTGCATCGGTAGTCATTGCTGATGTGGACATTGAAGCGGGTGAGCGCTGCGTACAGGAAATCAACGAAGCTGGCGGCGAGGGGCTGTTCGTCTATACGGATGTAGCGTCAAGTGAAGATGTAAAAAAACTCTTTGATGAATCCCGCCGTTTTCATGGCGGAATCGATGTGCTCGTCAACAATGCAGGGATTGGTCACGGTCCGATGTCAGAAAGACACTTCCTGAAGACGGACTTCGCTATGTGGGATAACCTGATGAATATACACATCAATGGTCTTTACCACTGCAGCCAATTGGCGGCAAGAGCGATGGTTCATCAAGGTGAGGGAGGGAGCATCATCAATATGAGTTCCGGGGGAGCTACACGGGCCCATCGAAATCGTGTCGCTTACGATGCGACGAAGGGTGCAATCGAGGCCGCTACTAGAGCGATGGCACTTGATCTGGCTCCATGGAAAATCCGCGTGAACGCCGTGATGCCGGGCTCCATGTGGGTTGAAAACCGTACAGCAGTCGGGAACGAGTCTTCACCTGACCTTCTCATTCCACTCGGCAGGCTCGGCATGCCGCAAGACGTTGGGAATGGCGTTCGTTTCCTGGCATCACCCGAGGCTTCTTATATCACAGGCCATGTCCTGACCATTGACGGCGGACTCACTTCTCAGCTCCGGGCACCGAGTATGGATGCCGATGTTGCACTCTCCCTCGACGAGATCGATTTAGGGATGGCTTCATCCGGAAGCAAAGAATAAAGGCTTTCCCGGACAACTACTAACTAGTTTAATAGAAAAGAACAAAAATCGGGATGGCATCCATATCAACGTCATGATAGTTAAAAAAAGGAGGAAAATATAGCATGAAAACGTCATTCACAACTATTTTCGGTGTCGAAAAACCGGTATTAGGTATGGTTCATTTAGGACCGCTTCCGGGATCACCCCTGTATGAAGGGAATCTCGAGCAGGTATTGGAAGCCGCAATCCGTGATGCCAAAAGTCTTGAAAAGGGCGGAGCCAGCTCCGTCATGGTGGAAAACTTTAATGACTACCCGTTTTACCCTGAAACAGAGGAACCTGAAACGGTAGCAGCGATGACATTGATCGCTCACGAAATCCGCCGCGAAGTGAAGCTTCCGATGGGGATCAATATCCTGAGAAACTCCTGGAAATCTGCATTGGCGGTTGCCGGCACAGTTGGGGCCGATTTTATCAGACTTAACGTCCTGACAGACGCGTACGTGACCGACCAGGGTGTCATTAACGGTACGGCGCACTTGGTAGCGAGATATCGTAAATTTCTTGGTTTAGAGAAGAAAGTCAAGATCTTCGCCGACATCCAAACAAAGCATGCAGCTCCTCTGGCGGCCCGGCCGATAGATGTCCTGGCCCGTGATACTGCCTATCGCGGAATGGCAGACGCGATCATTCTTGCAGGTGAGGAATCAGCTCAGCCTCCTTCCATCGAGAATTTAGAGGCGGTGAGGAATGCAGTCCCTGATGTGCCGATCATCATCGGCAGCGGAATGAAAGTTGAAACGGCAAATCTTCTAAAATATGCGGATGGAGCTGTCTTTGGATACGGGGCAAAAATTGATGATATCATGACGAACCCGGTTGACGAAGACAAGACACGCCGCTTCTGCGAGGGTGTAGACAGAGAAAGAAACCATCAATTGGTTTAGTGGTACCCGGTTTCAATAGAATCAGAGTATCGAAGGCATCAGGACGATTTACATCACGATTTACATACGCAGCCTGATCCCGCAAAGGGTTTGGTGCTAATGTGTGTCTCCCGGTATTCTTCTATAAAAGACATAGTAGGAGGAATTTACATGATGGTGGAACGAGTCATTATTGACACGGATCCGGGGGTCGACGACCTTGCCGCAATCTATCTTGCGCTTGCGTCTCCGGAACTGCGTATCGAAGCTTTAACAACAGTACATGGAAATATCGAGGTGGAAACTGCGACGCATAATGCACTTTCATTACTTGAATTAGCAGGCAGAACAGATATCCCTGTTTACCGCGGAGCCAGCAAACCGCTCATACGCAAACCGCACTTTGCCAAGCATATCCACGGCAGTAATGGTTTTGGCGGAGTCGTTGCCCCTGACCCTACCGTGACTGAGGCGGGGGAGTATGCAGCAATGGAGATTGTGAGGCTTTGTAACGAGGCACCAAACGAAATCACTATTTTGGCGATAGGTCCATTGACGAATGTGGCGCTGGCTCTCTCTATAGACCCTGGTATCGCAAAGAAAGTGAAAAGGATCATTGTCATGGGCGGTGCAGTCCGTGTCGCCGGGAACTATTCACCGGTGGCCTCCTTCAATCTGGCAGCTGATCCCGAGGCTGCAAGGGCAGTGTACGATTCGGGTGCGCCAATCGTTCAAGTGGGTCTCGATGTATGTACGAAGGTGAGAATCTCACAAGAAAATCTTGAACGGATCAGGGAGGCGGATACCCGTCCAGGTGCTTTCCTCTTAGAGGCCGCTGAATTCCGGCGCAAGGCTTATATTTCCGCCAAGCAATCGTCAGAAACGGAGACAGGGGTTTTCTTTAATGACGTACCAGCCGTAGCCTATGCGCTTTGGCCGGAACTTTATGAGGTACAGCCGGCGTTCGTTTCGATCGAGACAACAGGGGAACTTACAGCCGGTCAGACTGTCACTGAATTTACAGGACAGTGGGGTCATGCAGAACCCAATACATCCATCCTGATGGATGTTGACGGAGAGTCCCTGGCCTCACGTTTTGCAGAACGTATTTCGACCCTGGAAACAAGATATGCAGAGGCACAAAAATAACTCGTTTTATACAGTAAAATATCTTAATATTCAGATAACTAAAGGAGTGACAGCATGTCAACTCTGATTAAAAACACCACCATCGTGACGATGGATGATCATGCAGGTATCTTAAAGGGCAGCGTGCTGGTGGAAAACGGACTCATAAAAGAAGTGATCCCGCACCACCCTGGGAGTGAACCTCCAGTTCAAGCAAGTGAAACAATCGATGGATCTGAAATGATCGTCATGCCTGGTATGACAAACGCTCATTATCATTCCTATTCGAATCTGTTAAAAGGAACAACGAGCCATTTCCCATTAGAAATATGGTCCCTTTATACAACCGCATACGGTTATTCACTTGATGATGAAGATATTTACAATGCCGTACTGCTGGGTGTAATCGATATGATTAAAAGCGGTGTGACCAGCTGTATCGACCATTTTCCGCATATCAGAAGATCAGAAGCCGCACTTAAAGCATATGAGGCCTCATCGATCAGAGTCGGATTTGCCCCGATGATGCATGATGTACCTGATCATCATTTCCTTCCAATAGAGTTACCGGCAGAGAGGAAACGGAAACTGGACGAAGCAGCACCGATATCCGTTGATGAAATGAGAGCATTTTATCACTCCCTTTTCGACAAATGGCATGATAAAAATAATAACATTCAAATTCTGTTAGGTCCCAACGCTCCGCAGCGGTGTTCAGGGGAAATGCTGGCGTTATGTAAGGAATTAAGTGAACAACACGGGGCATCTGTTCATACTCATCTTCTCGAAACAAGGATTCAAAAGGAAGTCGGGGATGTCGCATTTCCCGGCGGGATCGTCGGCAGACTGCGGGATCAGCAATTGCTTTCAAGGAAGTTATCCGCAGCCCATTCCATTTGGATTGAAGACGATGAGGCAGACGTGTTAGCCGGGCATGATGTTTCTCTTGTGCATAATCCAGTCAGCAATATGATGCTTGGCAGCGGCAGAGCGAGAATTTCAACTTACTTGCAAAAAGGGATGAACGTGGCGCTGGGAACGGATTCCTCCAATTGCGGAATTTCCCATAACCTATTCGAAGCCATGAGAACAGCTGTTATGCACAGCCGGCAGAAACATCCCGATTTCGATGAATGGCTGCAGCCGATGGATGTGCTGAAAATGGCAACAGTCGGCGGAGCACACCTGTTGGGCGAAGAGAATAAGCGCGGAAAAATTAAACAAGGGTATGAAGCGGATCTTGTTTTACTAACCAAACGATCATCTGCTCTGGCCATGAACGCAGATCTTATCTCTCAGCTTGTGTATTACGAGAATGGGAGTTCGATCGAATCGGTCATGGTCAAGGGAGAATGGGTTCTTAAGAATCGCACAATTGTTACATTCGATGAAGAGGCGGTACTCCAAGCAGTAAAGGAAAAACAGGAGTCCCTTCTTGAAAAAAGCCGGGCAAGTGTTCAGTCGGCTAACGAATATGAACCGTATTTCACCAATATGTATAAAAAATTTCATCGTAACTTTAAGGAGAAAAAAGCTGGCAGCAGCAGATTGGATGCTGCTCACTGGCCAGGAAATCTTGAAGAAATGAAATCTTAGTAAAACCCATATAAAAAGGAGGATAAAAGATGAAACGTATAGCTAAGGATTTTACGCTTATTTCCATATTGCTCATTCCCATTGGTGTTGCAGTCAATGTAGTTGCCGGTGAATTGGTTGAAATATTAAAGATCCCTCTCTTCTTAAATCAAATCGGCACGATGATTGTCGCGATGGTAGCCGGTCCCTGGGTCGGGGCAGCGACCGGAGGGGTCTCGAAACTGATATTCGGGATATTCAACCCTACTCAGCTTGCGTTTATGCCGGTTGCCATGGCTTCAGGGATCGTTGTCGGTCTCATGGCCAAAAAGGGGATGACAAAAAATGCCTGGAAGGTTGCCTTTACAGGTTTCATCGTGGCCATCGTTGCAATACTAATCGCTACTCCGACAACGGTCATTGTATTTGGAGGAGCTTCTGGAACTGGATCAGATACAGTCACTGCCGTCCTTTTAGCTTCAGGTAAAGAAATATGGACAGCCGTTTTCACACAGAAGATATTTGTTGAAAGCATCGATAAAATCCTTTCCATCATGGTTGCCTATATGATTGTCCGGAAGATGTCAGATCAATACCTGTCTAAACAGAAATATGGTCACTTATATCTAAATAGCAAGAATACTCATCATACTAATAAAAATAAAATAGGCGCTTAAAAAAGCACGGGGTGAATATGTTGATAAATCCTGCAGCCGCTGCATCACTCACCCCGTTATGTTGTGTTTCAACTTTCCTTCTATATCCAGGAATATAAGAGGGCTTAAAGGATTTACCCGATTCTTTCCATTAATCATCGAAAAAAATGAACCTTACTATGAAAGGGGAGATACACATATGAAAAGCTTCATTCTGAATCTTTATCCGACTACTAAATTCTTGTTTGCCGCCTTATTGATGATGACCCCGTTACTGCTGCCAGGTTATATCTATTCCTATATGGTCCCCGTGCTGTGTTTGATTATTGCGATGGCAGCCGGAAAAACAAAGCCGTACGCAGACTTTGTCTTAAAAGGATTGGTACCGATTGTTGTCATGATCTTTCTTTTGCAATCATTTTTCTATCCTGGAGAGACCGTATTATGGTCATGGAGCATCTTCTCCATTAAACAAGAAGGAATTGAATTCAGCTTACAACTAACCTCCAAAATACTGGCGGTGGGATCAGCCATTGTTTTATTCTTTCAGATTACAAAAATCAATGATTTATCCCGGGCTTTAGAAATAGCTGGAGTTTCGCCAAAAGCTACCTATGTCCTTTCATCCGCCCTTACCATTATCCCGGAAATGAGGCTGCATTTATTGCGGATCATGGATGCACAAAGAACCCGCGGTGTCGAAACGGAAGGAAACCTCAGCATCCGGATTAAAGCATTTGTACCGGCATTGACCCCACTGATATTATCCTCATTTTCAAGCACAGATGAGAAAGCCATCACGTTGGAATCCCGGGCTTTTACAGCCAGGACCAAAAAGACAAGCTTGCACCACTTGGAAAAGACGAAGAGTGATCATGTTGTAAGAGCCATCTTATTGATTGTAGTTGTTTCCATCTTGATCTGGAGGTTTTTCTTATGAGTGGAATAGAGATTAGAAATCTATCATATCAGTACCCTACTGGAAGTGAAAAGGTATTGCATGATCTGAATCTGACGATTGAAAGCGGGAAGTTCTATGCGCTCGCCGGCGTGAACGGCGGAGGGAAGACTACGCTCTGCAATGTGATCCGGGGGTTCATTCCCCACTTTTTCAAGGGAGAACGAACCGGGGAAGTGCTGATCGACGGGAAGGATGTTTGTGAGTGGGATCCAAGTGACCTTGCCCAGAAGGTGGGGTTTGTTTTCCAAAATCCATTTACCCAGATCAGCGGGGTGAAGGAAACGGTTTTTGATGAGATCGCTTTCGGACTGGAGAATCTGGGGATCGAAGTGGATGTCATCAAGCAGAAAGTTCAGGACATCATTCAATTGCTGGGAATTGAGTATATCCAGGACAAAAACCCGAATGAGCTGTCAGGCGGTCAAAAACAACGGGTGGCGTTAGCCTCGATTATCGTGATGGAGCCGGATATCCTCATCTTTGATGAACCGACATCACAGCTGGATCCGCAAGGGACGGAGGAAATATTCAGGGTAATCGATATCATGAAGAAAAAAGGAAAAACCATCATTTTAGTAGAGCACAAGATTGAATTGATTGCTGAATATGCGGACTATGTGATCGTTCTTCAGGATGGACAGGTCAAGAAACAAGGAAGAACGGAAGAGGTGCTTTCTGAAGAGGATACACAGGACTATGGTTTGGGATTGACCCAGTATACGCTGTTGGATTTAGAAATGCGGAAACACAATATGCATACAGGCAGAATACCCATTACTGAAGGAGACTCCGTCCAAGTGATGAGAGAATGGATGGAATTACAAGGGGTGAAATCATGAGCTATTTAACGTTAAATGACGTTACCTATTGCTATCCGAATGGTTTTAAAGCGGTTGAAAATGTCAGCATGTCGTTCGAAAAGGGCGAATCAGTGGCCATTGTTGGACAAAATGGTGCCGGGAAAACAACTACCGTTAAAATGATGAATGGATTAACAAAGCCGACACAAGGTGATGTGATCATTGATGGGTTGAATACAAAAGATTACACAACAGCTCAGATCTCTAAAAAAGTGGGATATGTCTTTCAAAACCCTGATGATCAAATTTTTCACGAAACTGTAAAAAGTGAAATCAGGTTCGGGCCTAAAAACCTTGGATTTTCAGAGGAGAAGATTGAAGAAAACGTCATGAAGGCAGCAGAATTGACAGGAATCGTGCCACTATTGGATATCCATCCGTATAACCTGCCTTATTCGATGAAGAAATTTGTCAGTATTGCCTCGGTCATTGCGATGGATACAGATACGATCATCCTGGACGAGCCGACAGCCGGTCAAGACTCCCAGGCCATTAAACGGCTGGGGTACATGATTGATTCATTGGTCCGGGAAGGGAAGACGATCATTACCATCACACATGATATGGAATTTGTCGTGAACAACTTTGAACGTGTCATCGTAATGGCGAATAAGAGAGTCGTTCAGGACAGCCATAAGCAAGATGTTTTCTGGAACCATGATGTCCTGGAAGAAGCGATGTTAAAACAGCCTCATATCAGCCGGTTATGTCATACCTTGAATTTCAATGAAAAAGTATTGGATATAAATCAAATGATCGAAGCGCTAAAAAAAACTTCAAGTAAGGTAAAGGTCACTCTATAAAATGAAACGCTCTACCGACTAATGAATAGAGGAGAATCGACATGAAAATTGGTATTATCCATGCAACCTGCAATGCTGTACCCCCTTTGAATGCAGCCTTCAAACGACTGGCACCGGAAGTGACGGTATTAAACTTTGTTGATGAAAATATCCAGTATCATGCCAACCGGATTAATGGAATAGATGATAAATCATTCCGGGATTTTGTCCATCTGGCCGGTAAAGCACAGGAAGCGGGAGTGGATGCGATTATCGTGGCATGCACCGTCCTGACCCCTGTAGTGGATTCAGTGAAGCCGTTTATATCAGTACCGATTTTTGCGGTGGACCGTCCGATGTTGGAAAAGGCCGTTACTCATTATACAAAAATAGGCGTTGTCGCAACGACAGCACCGTCCGGACCTGCGACAAAAGCCCAATTAGAAAAGCTTGCGGGTGAATGGGGTAAAGAAATTGAAGTGGATACAGAAATCACCACGCAGGCGATGACAGAATTGAAGGCCGGGAATGAAGAAGAACATAATCAGCTCAATCGTCTTGCGGCAGCGGAACTGCAAAAAAGAGGATGCGAGGCAATCATTCTTGCCCAGATTACACAGGCGTGTGCAGAAGATGAAACGGGTACATTGGGACTCCCGGTGCTAGCAAGTCCGAAAGAAGCGGTAAAAGCGGTCCTCAGCGCATTGGAACGGGAGAAAGTAAACGCTTAGTTACTATAATTACAGCAAGTACTTCTTCGATATTCAGCCCTTGAAATAATTTCAAACAAAAAGGAGAGATTTCAATGAAAGTGAGTTTTATTGGATTAGGCGTAATGGGCACCGGTATGGCATTCAATCTGGCAAAAGGCGAAAAAGAAGGGGAGTATGAGTATCTCGTGTGTGACGCAAATCCCAATGCGCTGGAGCAATTCACTGCGCAGGGGATCAACACCACCACAAATATTCTGGATACAGCAGACAGTGATTATCTCTTTCTCTGCCTGCCGGACCTGGAGATTGTTAAAAGGGTTATACTCGGGGAAAACGGCGTACTTCAACATATGGAGCCAGGACAGAAAATTGTTGATTTCAGCACAATAAGTTATTTAGGTGCAGTTGAAATTGCAGAAACGTGCAAAGAGAATGGAATTGACTATATGGACTGCCCTATTTCCGGCCATCCGAGAACAACGGTCGAAGGAACACTCACGATTATGTGCGGCGGGAATGAAGAGCTGTTCAACACAATAAAACCGATGCTGGACCGGATGGGGAAACAGATCCTCTACATGGGTGAAAACGGCGCTGGACAACTGACGAAGATGATCAATAACTGTGTATTGAACATCTGTTGTGCAAGCTTCAGTGAACTATTGCCGGTCGGCGTGAAGCTTGGGTTGGATCCAGAAAAACTCGGTGACGTATTAATGACTGCAACGGGTTCAAGCTTTGCTTCAAAAACATTGATTCCCAAGGTGTTGGAAGGGAATTTCGAACACAGTTTTTCACTTGAAAGAGCTTATAAAGACATGGAAAGTATGAATGAAGTGTTAATGAAATACCAAATTCCGCTGCCGACTTTGAGTGGAACCATGCAAACGTATCAGCTTGCCTTACAGAACGGACAAGGTGATTTCTACAAGCATGCGATGATCTGTTATTTTGAAGATTTATTGGGTGTAAAGGTACGGAAAAAGAACCATGAAGAAGCAGTATTGGTAAAGTAGTACATAAAAACATAGCAGGGAGGTGAATCGATTGCGTTTTGGTGTGATTGCAGATGATTTTACCGGTGCCAGTGACATCGCGTCTTTCTTTGTGAAAGGCGGACTTAGTACCGTTTTATTCACAGGAGTACCGGAAATGGATCAGGTTTCTGAGGCAGAGGTATGTGTCATTGCCCTAAAAACACGTACCCAGGATCCAAAGGAAGCCGTCAACGATTCACTCGAGGCGGTAGCCTGGTTAAAAAAGCAAGGTGCACAGCAGTTTTATATAAAATATTGCTCCACATTTGATTCTACACCTGAGGGGAATATCGGCCCGATCTGTGATGCGGTAATGAAAGAGCTTGACGTTCCTTATACGATTCTATGTCCTGCCCTTCCGGTGAATGGACGTATTGTTAAAGAAGGATGTTTATATGTAAATGGAGTTCCATTGCATAAGAGTCCGATGAAGGATCATCCGCTTACACCGATGCGGGATTGTGATCTGGTTCGTTTAATGGACGCTCAAAGCAAATTTCCCAGCGTGAAAATCTCAGGTGATTTACACAAGGAAGAAGTGAATGAACGAATTGCAAGCATAACAGCTCAAAGTGAGCAGTCGCATTTTTATATCATACCGGATTACGAGAAAGAAGAAGACGCGGAAAAGCTGGTCCAGGTTTTTGGAGGACTCAAGCTCCTAACCGGCGGCAGCGGCCTCGCCTATCCATTGGCGAAAATGCATAGGGAACATGCGGAAGCGAACGGCTTTGAACGATCCAGTTCACCTGCATTATTGTTAGCAGGAAGCTGCAGTGAAGCGACCCGGAACCAGATTAAAGAATTTGAGCAATCAGGCGGGACAACCTATTTCATGGATCCCCTTAAATTGATCTCTGGTGAGGAAACGGTCGGGACCATTTGGGATGTGGTTTCTCAAAACAGAGGAGAATCGATCCTGGTCTACAGCAGCGACACACCTGAGAAGGTACGGGATATCCAGCAGCAAGGGAAAGAAGAAGTTGCAGGAAGACTGGAAAAAGCAACGGCAGATCTGGCAGAGC
Source organism: Bacillus sp. BKU_1 (assembly GCA_051294195.1). Taxonomy (GTDB): domain Bacteria; phylum Bacillota; class Bacilli; order Bacillales; family Bacillaceae_B; genus Rossellomorea. Next base: position 3,389,745 of record CP193985.1, read on the forward strand.
TTGCAGTTCAGGACGGCTTTCACAGAATCATCGTTGCAGGCGGAGAAACAAGCGGAGCGGTGGCAAAAAGGCTCGGCTACAAGGGATACCATATTGGAGATAGTATTTCACCGGGAGTACCTGTCATGATACCGGTAGAAGATTCTCGTATTCGAATGGTATTTAAAAGCGGGAACTTTGGAGAATCTGATTTCTTCCTGCAAGCCTTATCTTTAACTTAAGAGAGTAGTGAAAAATATGGAACAATCATTAGAACAAAAGATTAAGGATGCCATTTGGGCTGCCAAAAGTCTCTTTCAGCGCGGTAAAGCAACCGGGAGTGTGGCGAACCTTAGTTTTCTGCATGAAGGCAACATGTATGTGACGGCTACCGGGACATGCTTCGGGAACCTGAAACCCGAGGAATTTGCTGTACTGGACATGGATGGCGTCCAACATGATGAAACAAAACCAAGCAAAGAATGGCCGCTGCATTTGTCGGTATACAAAGCACAACCGGATACTGGTGCGGTTCTTCATGTGCACAGCACGTACAGTGTGCTTTGGAGTTGTCTGCCCGTCCTGAATGAATCGGATTGTATGCCGGATCATACGCCATACCTGAAAATGAAACTGGGAACCATCGGCTTGATTCCTTATGAAAAACCCGGCAGTAAAGAATTGTTTCACGTTTTTGATAAACGCGTACATGCGAGTGATGGATGGCTGTTGAGCCATCACGGCCCGGTAGTGCCGGGGAAAAGTATCATGGAAGCATTTTATGCATTGGAAGAATTAGAGGAAAGTGCTCATATTGCCTGGGAGCTTCGAAAGATTGAAACAGAGCTTCCCTAAGAGGATATCCTTCTTAAAGTAAAGGGGCTTTAATTGAATATATTCCATACAAAAACCGGTCAGGGGCATATCAGCCACTGACCGGTTTTTTATGTTTTTAGCGTGAGAATATCCAACCGTTTCACTTATTAAGAAGCTTATATTTCACAACAAAATCTGTTACCTGCCTGTAACGGGTCTGTTTTGGAGTGCAAATTTGTAATCTACACTGCAAAATGTGGTGGTAATTGCAGATGATTTCACAGCTAATCTTACCCGACAAAGTGAACAAAAGTGGCCCCCTCGAGCCAGATGAAAGAATCAGGAACATTGGATTATTAAATAAGGGGAGAAATTTCCCTTAATAAGGAAATGTAACTGAAAACAGTTGAAATAAAGGAAAAATTTACTTCTGTTTACTTGAAAACCATTAAAATTGGGGGTCTATGCAAGATTAGAAGAAATTCTTTCCCTTATTTACCCCTATCCAAGCGAACTTCAGTAGAATAACGGAAAAATTCCCCTTATTTTTTTCTCTGAAAGAGTGTTTTATATACACAAGTAAGTGTCATAAGTTAAGCGCTTTCATTCTACCTATTCTACTGTTGAAGGGTTCTCTTTACAATAAGAAGTAAGAAGGAAAGGGGGAACGAAATTGACAAAGAATCAATCAATCAGGATAGGCCTGATCGGACTTGGCGGCATGGCCAATGCTCACCGGAAAATGATCTCTGAACTCGATCAGCTTCAATTGAGCGCCCTATGTGATGTGAACGATGAACTCCTGAAAAAGGTAGGGGAAGAAGAAGGAATCGGGAAAGAGAAGCGGTTCAACGAAATGGAGTCGCTCATCCGGGATCCGGAAGTAGATGCCGTCATTTCGATCGTGCCGAATGATCTGCATGCGAAAGTACTTGAGCTGTGCATCAGGCATCAGAAACCAATCATGGCAGAAAAGCCGTTCACTTTGAATTTCAAGGAAGCGGAATATCTGGCGGAACTCTATGAGAAGACACCGATTCCCTGTATGGTCGGTTTTTCCTACCGTTATATACCGGCTTTCAGATATGCGAAACAACTGCTCAAAGAAAATAAGATCGGGTCCCTCCGTCATATTGAAGTCCGGTATCTTCAATCGTTCGGTGCGCCGATCTTTGATGTCCCGTATTTATGGAGGTTCAACAAGGTGGTTACCGGGACGGGGGCACTCGGGGATCTCGGTGCCCATATGATCGACAGCGCAAGGTTCCTTGTCGGGGAATTCAAATCAGTATCTGCGTTGATGAGAACCTTTGTCCCCGAACGCAGGGATCCGGCAAGCGGCAGCATGCAGAAAGTGGAAGTGGACGATTACGTCAGTTTCCACGCCGTACTGGAGAACGACGTGGCCGGCGCATTCCTTACCACGAGGAACGCAATCGGATCCGGGAATCAGCATGAAGTGACTTTGTACGGGGATGTCGGGACGATACACGTCAATTGTGAAAAACCGGATGAAGTCCTGCTCAGTTTAGTTGACGGGAAAGAACTTCAAACCTCGAAAGAGATCCTGGAGGTTCCGTCGGACTGCACGCGCCAGCAGCTGGAGGATTTCACCGCTTTACTTTCCGGCCGGGAGCAGGAAGGGATCCCTGACTTCCATGATGGCTATCAAAATCAAAAAGTGCTGGAGCGTATCATCGAATCAGCTGAAAAGGGTCAGTCAGTAAACATAGACAAATAGAAAGGAGACGTTTATGAGTCAACCAAAAGTAAAGATTGCACTTGCCGGCTCCGGTTCATTTGCGGATTTTTGGTTTCTTCCCATTTTGAAAAAACATCCCTCCGTCATCCTCAAGGCAATCTGCAGTCAAAATGGGACCAATGCAGACAGGCTTGCTGCCAAATACGGCATACCGTCAAGCTGCCGGTCCTACAAGGAAATGCTTGAAGAAGAGATTGACGGCGTCTGCATCGTGACCCCGAACGCCAGTCATCATGAAATCGCCGTCTTGGCTGCAGAAAAGCAAATCCATGTCATGTGCGAAAAGCCGTTGGCTATGGATACCGGGCAGGCAAAAGCGATGTGGGAAGCGGCGGAACGGAACAACATCATCCATGGAGTGAATTTTACGTATCGGGAGAATCCTGCCGTCGTCCGGTTGAAGGAACTGATTGAGGATGGATTGATAGGTAACGTGTATGAAGGAACGTTTGAGTATTCGGGTGATTACGGATTATCTGGACCGCCCGGCTGGCGCGGCACGGCATCTGCAGGTGGAAGAGGCGGTGTGCTCGCTGACTTGGGTTCACATCTCATAGACGCCGTCCACTATATCCTCGGTGAAAACATCGAACATGTATCTGCTTCACTTTCGTATTTGGAAAACGGCAGGATGAAAAGAGCGGCTGACTTGGATGATAAAGACCGCTCTGCTGATTCCGCCTTCTTCCAAGCTTCGTTTCCCTCCGGAGTCCAGGGATCCTTTTATACCAGCTGGGTGTCAACCCAGGGGAACCGGAACCAGACAATCGATCTGATGGTGAAGGGTGAGAAAGGCGCTCTGCAGCTTCTTTCCAGTGAATTGGGGATCAGGCTGAGGTCCGCACCGGTAAACGGTCCCTGGGAGGATATAAAACTAGCAAACATATACCCGTGGGATGATGCAGCCGAGCCGTCCGAAGAACGATTCCGTCCATGGCGTTTGACTGAAAAGAACGAAATATGGAAGTGGATGGACGCCATTCTCAGTGAGAAAGAACGGGACAGGCCGACATTCAGGGATGGTTATGTCGTACAGCGGGTGATCGATTCCGTTCTCTTATCTGATCAATTAAGAAAAGAAGTAGCTGTGAAAGAACTTGAAAATTGGGAGGAATCACAATGATCAAAGTGACAATATGGAATGAATATCGACACGAACAAACGAATCCGGCTGTACAGGAGATCTATCCTGCCGGCATCCACCAGGCGCTTGCCGGTTTCATGCAGGAAGAGTTCGAAGTGAAGACGGCGACGCTCGATGAAGCGGAGCACGGGCTGACGGACCACATCCTCAATAACACCGATGTCATGATCTGGTGGGGGCATATCGCCCATGATGAAGTGAGTGACCATGTTGTGGAGAAAGTGAAGGAGCGGGTTCTCGATGGAATGGGATTCATCCCGCTGCATTCCGCACATAATTCGAAAGTCTTCAAGGTATTAATGGGAACCAGGACGGGGGAACTGAAGTGGCGCGAAGCTGATGATAAAGAAAGACTCTGGGTCGTGGAGGAAGGCCATCCGATCGTGAACGGCATTCCTGAAGTCATCGAACTGGAGAAAGAAGAAATGTACGGCGAGCGCTTTGGTATTCCAAAGCCTGACGAACTCATCTTCATCAGCTGGTTTTCTGGAGGAGAGGTGTTCAGGAGCGGATGCACGTACCGGCGCGGCAGAGGAAAAATCTTTTATTTCAGACCGGGACATGAAACTTATCCGACGTATTATCACAAAGACATTCAGCAGGTGATCAGGAATGCTGTGATATGGGCAAGCCCGGAACAGGGTTCTCCTGTTCTTAGGTTGGGGAATGTACAGCCTTTGGAGAGCAGGTAGAGTAACAGCTGAACTTGTGATGTTTCACTAATATATTAAAGGGAAAAGGAGCAGCTTACTCCCGCCGCAAGCTGCTGCTTTCTCTCTTGGCTAATTTAATAACTTCCTTCACATCAGAACCTCTGAAGATAGAAGTCCTTCTATTATGATCTGTAAAATAAATTTCCCCATATTCATGTTTTCGGGTAAAGCCGAGAATCATAAAATTGTATGTTTGTTTCTCTTTTAATAGGATCAATTCTTGTTTTTTGACGTTAATCCCCCCGTTTAACAACTAAATAACTAATGTAAGTCAACAATCTTCTGACGGCATATCATTATGTACATCCTGAAGTAGTCGAACTATACTGATCTCTGCTTTTATAGTATGTAGATGAGTGTTTTACATGTAGGAGTTCTTTCTCCACAATTGATTCTTACAACGCTTTTGTCAGACAGTCTTATTGTCTCAGCAAACTTGACCTGTGTCATTCTGATTTCAAGCCTTCTGCGTCTTAATTTCAAATGTGACCTTACCAGTTACTTCTCTTTAGGGAAACCAGACTCAACAAGATTCTTCAAAGTACCCTGTTGATTCTTGAAGCCAAAATACACACACAGTCATTTCGAATTCATTTAAAGTTAGGAAAGATTCCACGTTAAGTGAATAAGAAGCTCCCTATCTCTTAATCAGGGTATGCACGTATTCCAGTTGTTCAGGCTTATATGTTTAACTGTTGATCCAACGCACCCATTCTGATTAAATCATACAAATATTCCAGAAGCTATACTTAAAGCAATATGATTATGGAGCGCTTTTTCGGTCTCTTTAACATTACCCATCTCGTTAGAAATACTTTTATATTGCCCAATCTTAAGTTTTGGTACCCTCAGGATTATCATAGAATAGTTTGGAGAGAGTTTGTTTTAGCAGAGGGCACCTCGAATGAAATTTGTAGATTTCTGTTTTTGTTTATTTTACCATAATATTACACAATTAGACTACGACCCTTTATAGTAAAAGTGATAGGGGAAATCTAGAAAAAACAAAATTTAATAAGTAAGTTGAGTATACATATACCAAGGCTGATTTCAACATGCAGAGACACACTTCCTATTTTAGGATAAGTAGCTTTTATGAAACATCCAATATTTGAGAAGCAATGAGATATTTAACGGATTATTTGAATTATGAATGTCTAATTCCCATCTTTTTGAAAAGATTTCTAGGTACTAAAGAAAAAACCGTACTAAGGGTTACACAAAGAAATGAATATTGAGGAGAAATTGTTTAGCTTAAACAGGTTAAACACATTGTTAGTGTTTGGTTTAGACGTTTTCATGAGACATTTATGTTTTAATTGTTTTGTTTTAGTTCTTTCTTAAATAACAAAAATTATTTTAGAAAGCAATATATTTCCTTGTTATTATTAGCAAATCCTAATAAAACCATAGTGTGCATATCAAAACCGATATTAATCGTAGATTAACTGGTAACTAATTGGTATGATATATATGTGAGTAATGTTAAGGGGGTATATCATATGTCAGATTCAACCACAGAAAAATGGTCATCACTTGACCAAATTGCTGACCATCTAGGAATTAGTAAAGATACTGTGTATAGGTGGATAGCAAAGAAACAAATGCCTGCTCATAAAATTGGTAAATTATGGAAATTTAAGGTTAGTGAAGTTGATGACTGGGTCAGACAAGGAATGAGTAGTGAATAATTTAGTGGAGGAAATAACAATGAATACAAAAGAAATACTAGACAAAATTTTTAAAGATCCCAAGACATTATATGAATTAACTGAATTTGATACACTTGCAAAGCCTCTTCATGAAATAATAAGTATTTATCCTAAGACATCGGACTCTGGTCGTGATGCTGGAAAGACAAAATATTATTTGAAAAGTTTTGTTCCATTTTCTTCAGGAAAAGAAGAAATACAAGTTTATGATGAAAATGGGAAATCTAACCCTGAAGAAATTGTTCGACAGCTATGGGTATATAAACTATTAAATGTGTATGAATATAAGGTCGATGAAATAGAACTTGAAAAAAGTGTTCACTTTGGTACTGAAGTCAATGCAAAGGCCGCAGACATTGTAATATACACTGACAGTACTAAACGTACACCAAAAATTATTATAGAAGTTAAGAAGCCAAAAAGGAAAGACGGTATTGAACAATTAAAGAGCTATCTTAATGCACAGGGTTCACCAGTAGGAGTATGGTCAAATGGTAGTGATAGTATTATTTTATTTAGGCCGTATCCTGCTAACTTTGATGATACTCTTGTTGACATCCCAAAAAGAGGGCAAGAACCTAAAGATGTGTTGGAAGCTAGAAAAACGCTAGCACATCTTAAAAAGAGCTTTAACTTTAAAAAAATCATACAAGACCTAGAGGAACTAGTTCTTGCAGATAGTGGTAAAGATGAATTTAATGAAATATTTAAGTTAATATTTGCAAAGATTTGGGATGAAAAGGAAGCCGCAGAAAATCGAACAAATCAAGAAGTACGCTTTACTAAGTCATTAGATCCTTCCATAACATATGAAAGAATTAATAGTCTTTTTAAAAAAGCATGCGAAGAATGGCCAGGTATTTTTAAAGAAGGAGAAGATATAGAACTTACTAAAAAGCATTTACAAGTATGTATTGGCCCTATAGAAGGTGTGCGTTTGATGGGCTCAAATCTTCGTATTATGGATGATGCGTTTGAATATTTACTTCCAACTGAAGCCAAAAAGAAAAAAGGACAGTTCTTTACACCACGTCATGTTGTTGAAATGTGTGTACGTATGTTAAACCCAAAGAAAACTGAATTTGTAATGGATCCATCTTGTGGATCAGCGGGATTTCTTTTGCATGCGATGGAATGGTGTTATCCTGCACACGACAAGGATAGTCGTGAGCTTAGAAAGCATCGTTATGCTGCAAAGTATTTATGGGGAATAGACTTCGAAGAGAGGGCAGCCAAAACATCTCGTGCATTAATGCTTATAGCGGGAGATGGTCATACGAATATTTTTGGCCCAGATGTAAGTAGTTTAGACCCAAAAACTTGGCATGAAACATCTTCAGGTCAGAAACTTATGAGTAAGCTTATAGAATCAAAACTCTTAAAAAATAAACCTTCCCGGGAAGATGAAGTGAAAGTATTAAGGGATGAGGAGCTCGCTTGGAAGTACTTTGATGAACTTCAATTCGACGTAATCCTTGCTAATCCGCCCTTTGCTGGGGAAATGAAGGACAAATCTATGCTCTCACATTATGAGCTTGCTAAACCAGCACTCAAAAGAGCAAAAGATAAACAAGCGAAAGAAGAAAGAGATGTTCTTTTTATTGAAAGGATTCTCAAGTTTTTAAAACCAGGTGGACGCGCAGCAATTGTTTTACCACAAGGCAAATTTAATAATTCATCACTTGCCTTTATTCGTGAATGGATTTTAAGAAAGGCTCGTTTACTTGCAGTTGTAGGTTTACATTCTAATACTTTTAAGCCTCATACTGGAACAAAAACTTCAGTTCTTTTTATTCAAAAATATACTGACACCGAACTTGAAGAAATTAAGTTGATAAAGGAAGAAGTAGCGTCATCTTGTCCCGATTATGAAAAAGAAATTAAAAAAGTACTAAAAGAATTTGAAAATGAAATAGATGTGCCAGATGAAAATATACCCGAAGCAATAGAAGAAGTCTTGTATGAAAATTTTGGAGAAATTGAAACAGAATTATTAGATAAAGAAGAAAATGAAGATGGGACCCCTATAGAAGAGACTGGTGAAATACCAGAACTTGAAGAATTAATTAAACATGCAAAAGAAAAAGTTTTTTCACTTAAAGGAGAACTTTTAAAAGAAAAGCAGAGGCTAGAGGACTTGCAGTCTGATATTGAAGCTTTGAATATGAAAGCTGCGCAAGAGATGGAAGTTATAACACAGAATTGGTCGGGAACAAAAAAAGCTTTAGCAACAGAACTAAGACCAATTAAACAAAAACTTAAAGAAGACGTAAAAGAATTAAAAGATATGCAGAAGGAAGAAATTAAAGCTATTAAATCAAAAATAAAAGGATTAGAAAAGACTATTCCCAATGCTGAATATGAACTGAAATTACTTACAAACCGCGGGAAATTGCAACTGCTATTAGTAGATGAAGATATGATTGGTACTTTAAAAGAGAGATGGATAGATGAAGAAGTAGCAAAGAAATTAGATTACCCTATTTTTATGGGAGTTTCCGAGAGAGGCGGAAAAAACAACTCTGGAGACTATGAATATATTACTGATGAAAACGGTGGAATTATTGAGTATGATGATGGACAACCAGTAATAGATCAAGACCTTGTAAACTTCGATATAAATGCAGATGAATTAAAGTATTCTAGCTCATTACCTGATGACAAGGTCTGTATAGCCGAAGCTTTTATACAATTTGCGCAAAAGTATGACTTTGAGTTTTGGAGGGAGAAATGATGGCAATCGTCACATCAACAAATCTTTCAAAACTATTATTTTCAAATAGAATTGACGCAGAGCTATATCAACCTCATTTAATAAAAAGTTATGATCATATTAAAAGCTTACAATGGGAATATAAAAAGATCGGACAATGTTGTTTAATAAGAAGTGGAACAACACCAAGCGATAGAAATGATAATGAAAAAGAAGGGGCTATTCTTTTTAAGACAACTGATATTAGAAATAATGTCATTATAGATTCAGATGATTTGTATCGTATCTCAGAAAAAATTCATCTTAGAATGAATAAAACAAATCTACAAAAAAAAGATATTTTGCTGAATATTGTAGGAGCTACATTGGGAGTTATAGGAAGGAGCGCACTTTTAAATGATATTTTAGATGAAAATGAAGGCAATATAACCCAAGCAATGGTACTAATAAGAATTATTAATAATGATTTATTACCTGGATACTTATTTGCATATCTCAATTCAAGGTACGCACAGGATCAAATTAAAAGATACGCCCGACCAACCGGACAGTACAATTTAAATCTTTTTGAGGTTGGGGAAATTATTATTCCTATAATACCTATGAAATATCAAGAGCAAATAGAGAATTTAATATTTAATGCAGAGAGACAATTAAAAATATCAAAAGGTTTATATAGGCAAGCTCAGGACCATCTGGAAGAAGTGTTAGGGCTAGACCAAGTACCCATAAATAACACTAAATGCTATGAAACTAATTTTAGTGAAGTCATTCATTCTTTTAGAGGCGATGCGGAGTACTTTAACCCAACAACAAAAGAAATTGTTAATAGAATAACACAACTTAGGCATCTTAAAATTAAAGAGTGTTTCTCTGTTTCAAACGGTTACCCATGGAGTAGTTCAAAGTTTTTAAGTGAGGGATTAGGAGAACCTGTTGTAAGGATTAGAAATATTAGACCTGGTCAAATCGACAATAAAACTTTAACAACTTTAGACAGACAATATGTATCTAAGATACAAGATAAGAAGGCTAAGAAAGGTGATTTAGTTGTAGGGATGGATGGAATAAATTACTTCTATTCAGCAATAATCCAAAATGATTGTTATGTTAACCAAAGGGTAGCACATTTATCACCAAGACAAGGAACACCTATTTCTCCAGAATATACTTCATTTATAATGAACAGTAATATTGGGCAGAATCAATTGTTAAGGGATATGACTGTAGCTAACACGGTCGGACATATTACCAACAAAAACCTTAGTGAACTTGTAATCCCAGTGCCGTCGCAGGAGTTTCATGACGAAGTTACAAGTTTAATTTCACAATCGTTTGATGCAAAAAAAGAATCTGAATTACTTTTAAATGAAGCTATGGAAAGGGTGGAGAATTTTATTGAAGGAGGAATTGAATAATGAAATTATCTACGGAAGATAAAAATTTATTAAAAGTATTATGCTCTCAACATCAAGTAAGCTATGAAAAAGTAATAAAACTACTTGAAACTGTTCAGGAGTACGAGTTTAAAGATCGCCGAACTGGGATTTTTGACACCTTACGTGACATTTTGAGAAAGATGCCAAATGGGGAGGTAAAGCATGAAGTTTAGAAAGTTTATTGTTGATAATTATAAATCTTTTCAGTTTCCCACAGAAATCCTCTTACCTGATGGTGATAATGGTAAGTCTATATTTTTAATAGGTGGTATGAATGGTGCTGGTAAAACAGCAATTATGGAAGGGATTAATTATTGTCTTTATGGTGGGAAAGTAGAGGATATTTATAAATCAATCAATCGAAAATCACTAGCATTAGGAAATGCTAGTGTAAGTTTTGAAGTTGAGATCGAAATGGATGATGCTTCCCCTTTAATAATAAAAAGATCTTGGAGTGCAGGAGTAATTGACTCGCCAAAGGCAAAGGATCTTGAAGAACGTCTCGTTGTAATTAGAGATGGCAAAAGAGTATCAGTTCAGAATAAGCAAATGTGGCAAGATTTTATTAGAGCGACCATTCCACCGGGGATTACTCAATTTTTCTTTTTCGATGGAGAAAAAATACAAGAAATCGCAGCTGACGATCATTCGGAGATTAGGCTAAAGTCCTCTCTTGAGGCAGCTTTAGGAATTGAATATATCAATAAATTATCTTCAGATTTGCTATATATAAAGCAAGAGGAGAAAAAGGGTTTTATTGAAATTTCCGATGAAGATCTTGAATTTAAAGAAAGTGAATTAAAACTTCAAAAAAGTAAATTAGAAAAATTAAATAAACATCGTTATGAAATAAAAGAAGATCTTAAAGCGTTTAAAGATCAAAAAGAAGAAGCTACCAAGAGATTTCAGGCACACTTTAATGTCGTGCCAGAAACACGAGATGCTATTAGAGAAACTGAAAAACGTAGAATACAAACAGCCAATAGATTAGGTCAGGTTGAAAACGAAATTCGTATTCTTTGTGAAAAATACCTACCCTATAGTTTGTTAGGTGGATTATTTGAGGGGATTAAGCAACAAATTGAAAAAGAAAGAGAGTCCACTCATGAAGAAGCAATCAAACAAAATGCTGCAGAACTGGCTAAAAGAATTGTTCGTGCTGTGGAAGATCCTGAACCTATTTTTAAAGAAAACCTTTCATTCGAAAAAATGTCTGAACTGGAGAAACGTATTTATAAACTCCTAAGTGAAGGAGATTCAGTAAATTCCGCTATAAAAATATTAAATCTTTCAGATAGAGACGAAGCTAGATTACTTCAAAGAATTGAGGAAATAGAAAACAGTGATATTTTTCTGTTACAGCCGCTACTCGAAGAGAAAAAAGAGCTAGGGATTGATTTAGATAAGATTGAATCTACTTTAGAAAGTGGAACTACAACAGACTCTGAGAGAGAGATTTTCGAACAGCTTCAATCCGAAATTGAAGGGTGTACAACTCAGATAGGGCGCAAGACCGAACAACTAAGAATACTAGAAGAAGACATCCTGATTTATGAGAAGAGAATAAGAGAGATTGAAATTGAAATTGAAAAGCTTTATGAAAAGCATAATGTTTCAAAAGTTAAAGCTAATTTTATTGAGGAATGTGATACTATCGCGGCGTTGCTAAATCAATTTATCATTCGCATGAGAAAAAATAAGGTTTACCTTCTTCAAGAAAAAACTTACGAAATGTATAAATTACTGTCTTCAAAAAGTGGATTAATTAAGGATATCGCAATCAACGACAAGACCTATGAGATTCAGATATTGGATAAAAATGGGCAAGAAATAAAGAAGTCAGGACTATCAGCTGGAGAGAAAGAAGTTTTTGCATTAGCTTTACTGTGGGGGCTAGCTCAAACAAGTGAATTAAAGTTACCCATTATAATTGACACCCCACTATCAAGGCTGGATAGTATACACCGTGATAATATTATTAGTAATTACTTTCCTAATGCAGGGGAACAAGTCATCATTTTGTCTACAGATACTGAGATTGACAATAATTATTTTAAAAATTTACAAAGCCATTTGAGCGGTGCAGTTAGCCTTGTGTTTAATCAACAACAAGAGATTACTACGCTAAAAACCGGCTATTTCTGGGAGGTTTAAACCATGGCTGATAGATTGTATACTAGCTCTGGTTCAGAAGAGATATTGAGTGCTCTTAGGTTTGAGACAAAACTAGAAAAGTATATATTAGCGAGAATGGCTTTTTCATTATCATTAGCAATAGATGGTTCAAATATACCTATAAGCAATAATATTAGTGGGGGGGAAATGAAAAGACCCACATTTGTAGGGCCTGACGAAATGTTTCTAAAAGCAACATTAGCATACGCGCACAATATTTCAGATTTTGCTGAAGATGATTTTTATTCTAATAAATCACTTATCAAATATCATATCGATAATGGATGTGGACATTTAACCCGAATTTTTGATGAATCAGGTCATAACTCTGACCTGTTACTAAAAAAAATTGTTGATTTAGTAGAATTTAGCGGACGGAAAGAAATCAAGGGTTCTGGTTTAGATCTTTTTATCGGAAAGACTGTGCTTGAAAAAAAAGAAATTACTCTAGAACTAAATAACACATATAAACACGCAAATTCACACTTAGCCATAATGGGGAAGCCTGGAGTTGGGAAAACACAATTTCTTTTAAAAATTCTAGCGGATATACGGATTAAGTCTAACTATCAGACTAATTTTATTTTCTTTGATTATAAGGGTGATGTAGTAGATAATCAGAAATTTTTAGATCTCGCAAAGGTACAACCCTACAGACTATTACAGGGAAATCAGACTCTTCCAATTAACCCATTTGTTTTACCTAATTATGAGGAACAAACAATCAACGTATCTGCGCGTGAAAAAGCTGAAAGTTTTGCATCAATAAACTCAAAACTAGGTGTGGTTCAGAAAGGTTCGCTCACTGAAGCTATACGAGCTGCCTATGCGAAAAGAGCAGAAGCCGTATTACAATATCCTGATTTTCAAGATGTTCTTGAAATAACTATGGCAATGTATGAAGAAAATAATAAAAAAGATGATAGTTTAATTGAAGTGTTAAGAGATTTATCTGATTTCGATTTATTTTGGAAACATGGTAGTGAAACAGCCCCAATTGAAAAACTCACTAATAGAACCCTGTTAATAGATGTTCACGCAATGCCTGTTCTCAAAGAATTGGTAGGTTATTTAGTCATCGAAAGACTATATAAAGAAATGGCATCTTTGCCAGATAGTCCTGTTCAAGATGGTAGAAGGACCATAAGGACAATTTTAGTGATTGATGAAGCGCATAATTATTTAGGACAGAAAAACATTTTTCTAGAGCGGATTATTCGTGAGGGAAGGTCTAAAGGTATTGTTGTTTTCTTTGCAAGCCAGTCCCCTAATGATTATCAGCAGAAGTTTTTTAACTTTCAAGAACTTCTTGAATTTGCTTATATATTTCAATGTGAAGGTGTTTCTGCAAGTTCAATGCAAGATATATTAGGGTGCAGTAAGAAAACTGCAAATGACCTTCAGACGGAAGTTGCAAGGCTAGAACCATTTCAAGTTATATCTAGAAGTGATGAAAATACAGCTGAATTTGTAAAATTTAGTGCTGAGGCTTTTTATAAATCATATTAGTAGAGGCACAATATATTAACACAGAATAACGAGATAATTTCAAACTAACATTTAAAGCCGCTGCAATTCCCCAAAAGGAAAGGAGCGGTTATTTTTCTATATTAAATATTGTGAAATTGGAAATAAGGATTTGTAATGCTAGTTTTTATTTGTAATTGTTGGACCTGCTTGGAATTCGCCTTTTATGTCACGATAGCCAATAAGATCTGATCCGTCGCTCCAATCTGGACGGACAGGGATTAACGCGAATTGTCTGTTATCTGATGTTGCTCCAACACTCTCAGCAAAGAGTTGGACGATTTTTGTCTTACCAGTTCCTGAGATGCCGGGGATGATCGGACGGTGGACAAGGCAAGGAAGGTATTGGCTTATTGGATTGGACATTTTGAAGTGCTAATGAATGAAGTTAGTCGTGAGGTTGAGATATTCCAAGATGGTATATTACTTGATTCGATTTCGTTGAATGTGTTGGAAAAAAAGCCTGTGATGGCTTTTCGATTTATAAAAAAGGCAGTATTACACAAAGCTTTCATCCCATCCATCCGTGAAGGAATCCGTGGTTACCGTGCTGAAGGATGGAGAAGAAAACAGCGGACTGTGCGCATATGTGGTAGGCAAGAAGAATATTCCGGACCGTGAGCTGCGTGAGCACTTGGCAGCATCCCTGCCTGTTTATATGCTTCCATCGCACTATGTCTGGCTTGATGCGCTACCGCTCAGTGATAACGGGAAAATTGACCGGCGATCATTGCCGAATCCCACACAGCACATTTTAAAAGAACGGTTTGAAAAGCCAGAAAGCGAGACAGCTCAAGCGATGGCCGAAATATGGAAGGGTCTCTTGGGAGTTGAAAGAGTAGGGCTTCGGGATAATTTCTTTGATTTGGGTGGCCATTCGTTAAAAGCGACGACGTTAGTTGCGAAAATGTATAAAAAATGGGGCATTGAGGTTCCGCTGGAATCGGTATTTCGTTACCCTCTACTCACTGAATTAACAGAAATAGTCGAAAAATTAAAAACGAATAATTTAGTAAGAGAAGACCCAGTAATGAAATTAAATAACGGGCAACATCCTATTTTTTGTTTTCCTCCGGTAGCTGGTTTTGGTTTCGAGTTTAAAAGTCTGGCAGAGCACCTTTCTAATTATGAAGTATACGCGTTCGATTTTATAGAAGAGGACGACAGGTTAGAGAGATATGTATCAGTAATAAAATCTATTCAACCTGAGGGCCCCTATACAATATTAGGCTATTCTGCAGGCGGGCACCTTGGTTTTGAAGTTGCAAAGGCGATTGAACTATCAGGAGACCCGGTATCGAAACTGATAATCATTGATGCAGAACGGAAAAATAAGATTGATGTAACAAGCAGTCAGCAGATAGAGAAGGAAACAGATGTTCAATTACAGCTGGCTGAAACCCATTATAAGGAGTTACTGGCTATTCCAGCACTTCGACAAAAAGTAAAGAACAGAATCAAGAATTATAGAGCATATTTAGAAGAAACAATTAATGAAGGTTTCATCAATGCTGACATTATGGTGATCTGCTCTGAAAGCACTGATGGACTGTCATGGGCTCAATTAACCAAAGGGAGGCATCAGGTTTATAAAGGATTCGGAAAACATACGGAAATGCTGAGTCCAACTTATGCAGCAAAACATGCAGAAATATTGCAAAGTATGAACATATTGGTTTAGGTTCTGGATTCACTGTGGCTCATAGAAGCCATAGTGAATCTTGAATAAAATTTAGGGGGTTAAAAAAATGAGATGGATTTGGTTATCTATCCTAGTATATTTTGTTGGTTTTGTTTGGGACACGGTAATGCACTTGACTACCGAAATAAGAATCGAGTATATTCCTGCACCTCATGTTGTAATGATGATTGGAATTGTGTTATCAGCAGTCTCTGTTTTAAGATATCGAATCACATTTAAAAATCAAAATAAATGGATGATGAATATAAACTTGATAGCAGTAGTGGTAATGACAGTTGGAAGTCTTTGGGATAACTTTGGATACCATATTCGTGGAATTGAACCGGCTGCGAATTCTATGGCGCACTTAATGTTAAGGTTCGGGGGGTATTCATTTTTGTTAATAACAATATTGATATCAATCAAACTATTTTTCTTTAAACAAAAGGTAAATAAAAGAGCAGGTATTAGTCAATAATTAAACCTCCATGCCCTCTTATTTATAACTTTATAGAGGGCATGGGGTAGATACTTATTACTTACTGACAGAAATATGCGGAAATTTGCTAATAATTTCAGCAGAAATAATAGACGCTTGATCATGTACAAAAAAATGACCGCCATCTAAAACAATCTTCGAAAAGTCTGAAGTGGTGTGCTTTGTCCATTCATCGAGTTCGCTAATTGTAACTTCCTTATCATTAGTTCCGCCAAACACTGTTATCGGACAGTTAAGTACAGTTTTGTGTTTATCAATATAATTTTCACACATGGCGAAATCAGCACGGATTAAAGGGAGTAAAAGTCTCATCAGATCTTTATTCTCTAAAACTGGTTCTGGAGTAAATGATAGATCTCGTAGTCGATTGATTAATTGATCATCAGATAACAAGTGGTCTTGAGTGTTGCGAATGCTTTTATGTGGTGCAGTATGGGCTGAAACAAACAAATGGTAAGGGGTTATCCCAGCCAACTGCATTTTAATCGCCAGCTCATAACTTATTAAGGAGCCCATGCTATGCCCGAATAATGCAACAGGTTTATCAAATAAGGGGTTAAGAACTTCGATTAAATTGTCAGTTAGTTTATCAATGTCGAAGTAGGGGTTTTCAGTAATTCTATTTTCTCTACCTGGTAATTGGATAGGGATGACTTCAATGTCTGAAGGAAATAAATTCTGCCATGCTCGGTAAATTGAAGCGCCGCCGCATGCATATGGGAAGAACAATATACGCATTTTAGATTCAGGTTTAATAGTTTTATTGAAACACCACTGAGACAACATAGAGTTTGATTTCATTAACTTCTCTCCTTAATAAAGATGAATTTAATACAACAATAACAAATTTGTTACATTTAAGGAAATAACTGATAATAACCTTTTGGAATTTGGAGGTCAAAATGTTTAACCAATTTATTAATGATCTGAAAGCAGTTTTAGAACGGGATCCGGCAGCTAATAACGCTATGGAAGTGATTTGCTTTTACCCTGGCTTTCAAGCCTTGGTACTTTATAGGATTTCCCACTGGTTTTATTCAAAGAAATTAATCTTTCTTTCAAAAGGTATTGCATATATGAGCAGGTTTATTACCGGAGTAGAAATTCATCCTGCTGCAAAACTGGGAAAAGGAATTTTTATTGATCATGGAATGGGGGTCGTCATCGGGGAAACTGCTGAAGTAGGCGATAATGTAATTATATATCATGGCTCAACCCTTGGCGGTACCGGAAAGGATGTTGGGAAACGGCATCCGACAGTTGGAAATAATGTAGTCATATCTGCAGGTGCGAAAGTACTGGGACCTTTAAAGATAGGAGATAACTCTAAGATAGGTGCAGGTTCAGTGGTTTTGAAAAATATTCCTGAAAATTCAACTGTAGTTGGTATACCAGGCAGAATCGTAAAAAGAAGTCCGGCTTACGATACTGAAAGGGAGTTGGGGGGGAATGGCCAAAGAGAAGTTGAAAATAGTGCAAGCATAGAATCATATATTGCGATTCGTCAAAATAAAATGGGGATTCTGAAGAAGTGAGTGGGATGGAAGAAAGTACGACTTTATTATGATCAAAAATTTAAGGAGGAAGTAAAATGTATGATGTGATTATTATTGGTTCTGGCCTTGGAGGGTTGATAGCAGGGTGTAAGCTGGCTCTAGCTGGTAAAAAAGTAGCGGTTCTGGAGAAGCACTTTGTAGCTGGGGGATTTGCAACCTCTTTTAAAAGAAAAAGAAAATGGGAGTTTGATGTATCATTGCATAGCCTGAGCGGGCTGAAAGAAGGTGGAAGAGTTAGAAAGATCTTGGATGAAATAGGGGTGTTGGATGACTTGGAATTTAAAGAAGCCCCTCATCTATACTCGGTGATTCACCCTGAAGGAAAGTTAACGGTGGATGGACATGTTGATAATTATGAGAAAGAACTCATTAAGTCATTCCCTGAAGAGCAAGAAGGAATCTCAAAATTATTTCATCTTTTTGAGAATATTCGTAATGAAATGATTAACAACAGGAAAGGGGCTCCTGCTTTTCTAAAATATCAAGATTACAATCTGCAGGAGATGCTGGATGAATTCGTTCAATCCCCAAAACTCAAGTCTCTTCTCAGTCAGTTTTGGGGCTACTTTGGACTGCCGCCTTCAAAGCTTTCTGCAAACTATTTTGCCTACGCATGGACAGATTATCATCATTATGGCGGCTTTTATCCAGTCGGTAGATCCCAGTCGATTTCAGATAAATTAATTTCAGTACTGGAGAGCATGGGCGGTGAAGTTATGACAAGGCAGCAAGTTACAGAGGTTTTTGCTGAAAACGGAAAAGTGTGCGGGGTAAGAACTAAAAAAGGGAGGGAACTTCGGGCTGATCACATTATTTCAAACATGGACCCGAAAAAACTCCTGCCTCTTATATCAGGTATTGAAAATATACCAAAACGTTTTACTGAGAAAGTGGCGAGTATCCAGCCTAGTTATTCATGCATTCAAGCATACATTATTTTAGATGGCGATTTTTCTAAACTATACAATGAACAAAGTCATGAAATTTTTATCAATAATTATTATGATCTTAACAGAATTGAACAAGATATGTTCAATGGCAGGTATGAGGAAATGCCGGTATGCCTGACAATCTATGAAAATATTGTTCCTGACTATCAAAATCCATTGGAAAGCACTCTGACCATGATGCAAATCTGTAGTTATAAGGATTGGGTTAATTTGGAGAAGGAACAATACTTGGAAAAGAAAAGAAACATAACTGAGATTTATTTAAAAAGGCTAGAAGCAATTTATCCAGGGATTAGAGAAAAAATCAAGCATATAGAATTAGCAACTCCAATGACTGTTGAGCGATACACCGGGCACTCGGAAGGAGCAATTTACGGGGCTGCGCAGACTGTTAGCCAATCCTTGCATAGAAGCCTTCCACAAATAACACCGATTCCTCAACTTTATCTGGTAGGCGCTTGGACAAGGCCAGGAGCTGGCTACAGCGGGGTAATATCCAGCGGTTATAATGTCGCCACTACTATTTTAGCGAAGGAGAAACGAGAGGTCTTAACATGATATTCATACAGGATTTAAATAAATCTTTCAGCGGGGAGAAAGTTATCGATAGCCTCGACCTTAATATTAAGCAGGGGGACTTTGTTTTTTTGCTGGGGAAGTCAGGTTCAGGCAAGAGTACATTACTAAAAATATTGACGAAAGAAATTAGGGATTGGACCGGCAAAATCTTTATTGGAGGTGAGGATCTGAGTAAGGCAGCTCCTTATAAAATCAGAAGGAAAATAGGGATGATTTATCAATCCTTCGAGTTACTCCAAGAAAAAAGCGTATATGAAAATATTATTCTGGCAGGGCAAGTTGTCGGCAGACCGATCAAGGATATAAAGCAGCACGCTTTATCACTGATTGAACATATCGGCCTCCAAGGTAAGGAGCACTATTATCCCAATAAATTATCCGGAGGCGAGCAGCAAAGAGTCGCAGTAGCAAGGGCCCTGCTTAACAGGCCGGAAATAATATTGGCTGACGAGCCTACAGGCAATCTTGATGCTGAAAATGCTTACCAAATTTTGCAGCTTCTCAAAGAATTGAATAATGAAGGTGTAACGGTATTAATGGTTACCCATGACCAAGAACTGGCTAAAAAGTTTCCTGCAAAAATAGTAATGATGAGAGAAGGGAAAGTGGAAATTGGTGAGGAACATGATCTATCTGTTTAATGAGGCCCGTTTAGGCATCTTGCGCAATATTCCTGCTGTTATTGCTTCGATACTGATTATTTTCATTTCAATTTCTGTACTGGGTGTTTCCCTTCTTTTGAAAAGTAGTTTGAATCACACGATTGGATTTTTGAATGATCAGGTTAAGGTCAGAATTTTGGTAGATAATGAAATGAATCCCGATGAGATTGCTGATGTACTACAAAGAAATCCCCTTATCAGCAAGGTGAGTATCGAAACAAAGGAAGAAATGGTTAAAAGCATGGGAAAGTTGTTTGAGAATAAGTCTGAACTTTTGGAAATGTTCAATTTCAGTACGCTTCCCAGTGCTATAACTATTGAACTGAAAGACAACAGCGATGTGGCACAAACTGCAGATATTCTGGACAACACAGAAGGTATAACAGATGTAATTTATCCTGGGAAATATGCTCAAACAGTCATTCGCTTGACGGCACAAGTGGAAAAATACAGCTTCATCGGACTCGTTAGTCTTGCTCTTGCCTCTGTTTTAACTGTCATGATGACTATCAAACTTGCGATGGTTAAACGAATGAAAGAAGTAAAAGTGAAATTGTTATTGGGGGCAAAACCAAGTCATGTAAGGCTTCAATTCTTGATTGAAGGAGGCATTATCGGGTTGGCAGGGAGTATAATGGCAAACTATCTAATTTATTTCGTTAACAATAGTCTTTTTCAAGGATTACACTCTCAACTTCCGTATTTGTTTGAAGAGCAAAATCCCAACCTCGTTTTGGTGTTTTCTTTATCACTCGGTGGTGGAATATTATTAGGGCTGTTTGGAAGCTTTATATCCACTTTCAGGACGTTGAAATATGAATAGGAAAATTCTTTTTATCATTGTTTGCGGCGCTTTTATTACTCTACCCGCCTATGCCCATTTAACGGGTGTATTTGTAGACATGTTGGATGGAAATTCCACAGAATTGATAAAGGAGCAGATGGCTGAAACAAAAAGGGAGATTGAGGAACTCCGTCCTGAAGTTAGATATCGTGAAGAAAACTTTAAGATGAAGATGAAGGAATTTGAACCCACATTTGTCTTCTACCAGACGAAGGGCATGGAAGCATATTTTAAAACGTTAAACCTCTCTAACAGTCTAGTAGAGCTTCTAACCTTCCAAACTTTAGCTAAAAAGAAGCTTGACGAAGACTTTAAGCAATTGGAACTGCTTTATTCTGAGTATTTACCGCTTAAAACAAGCCATGATACTCTCATGAGTTATCAAGAACTACTGGCAGTGCTTGAGGGGAATCTGAAAAAAAGAGAAAAAATATTGAACGAGATAAGAGAAGATCCTTCCACTAAAGAAGTGAGTGAAAGGGTTTCGTCGGTGTGGACGCAAAATATAGGATATCTGTTGGAGTTATCCGAAGACGGAGAAGCAATAAATGAAAATATACATAACATTGTTGAAAAATCTTCAAAAGATTCGTCATACCGCTTGGATGAAAGCAGAATTAACCGTTTCACTGCATTAGATTATTTTATTAGATCAGATCATGTCTACGTCAATTTAAAGCGTAATGAAGCAGATCTGATCCTTATAGCAAGGTTCATAAAAAAGGATGGGAAAATAGGGCTGGATATAGAGGCTGGTTTTATAAATGGCTTTCTTGTTCCGGAAGAATTATTAGAGATATTGAAGAGCTTTTCTATTGAATATTCAATGCTCGAAACGGAATCGGAGGATTTCTACATTGAACAGACAAACGGAGCTCTTTACATTCAGCCGGTTGAAACATTAAAGGAATAATTTAAGGAGTGAAAAAATGAAGAATCTACTAGGTGTCATACTAGCGTTATTACTTATTTTTATACCGATAAATGTCGATGCTCATATCACTAATGAAAAGAATTTATATGAGGATATTGCTGCATCTGAAGCATCTGAAGAAATAGTATACCTCAGGTCTATGAACGCTATTACTGCTGAGGAAGGTGTGAATTTGTTCAGGCCCCTTGAAAAGTTAACAAGAGAAGACCTTGCTTTATGGGCTGTAAATTTTAACTCGCAGAGCAGTAGTCATCATGAAAATGGCCGGGCTCATTCCCCAGAAATGGCAGTTGACCGAGGATTGATTGATTCCATACAAGGTAATGCCACGTTAGAAGATATAAATAAGGCTTATTTCAACAAAACATTAAAAATTTCAAACAATAAGGAAATAACCAGAGAAGAATTTGCACTATTTATGGGGGAACACTTTTTAACAGAAGTAAATGGAAAAAACCTTTTTATTCGCTCGGGATTATCTGATGGTCCCACTGGGATTATTGAAGATATTGTCACGTCTGAAAATGATGAAATGAGCAAGCTTTCTATCAATGGAAAAGAGTACAGCCTTTCTCATCACCCAAAGTTTGTTAATGGTACGACTGATATGGAATCACTCAAAGGGCACAAAATTGATGTTTCGTATACCAGGAGGGATGAAAAAGGTGAAGACATTCTGGAACTTATTAAATTCACAGCAAAAGAGAGTACCGGTGAGTTAAGTACAGAGAAAGAAAAACCTGTGTCGGCCGCCAATGATGTTAACAAAGACGGAGACGCAGGTTTACTAACATTTCTTTGGGTACCTTTAGTAGTGATAATTATGTGGTTTGTCACGGCACCTATTTTTAGAAAATTCAAAAGAAACGATTGACATAATTTTCTACTTTCTATATATTTAAATTATTAAGTAAATGCTTAAATAATTAATTACTTGTGTTGAAATGAAATTGTTTACTGCGAAGGAGATGCGAATGAAAATCTATGCATTAAATATTGCAGGAGAAGGCGCCAATAATAATTTTCACTCTTTAGTTAATTTAACTTCTCCTGAAAAAAAAAGAAAAATTTTAGGTTTTCGTCAAACGGCAGATGCAAAAAGAGCCCTGTATGCAGAATTATTAATCCGATACCTGATTGAGAAGAGACTTGGTCTATCAGATGAACGTATTGTATTCAAACTCAACGAATTTGGAAAGCCCAGTTTAATGAAATCGGAAGGAGATTTTCATTTTAATTTGTCTCATTCGGGAGACTGGGTGGTTTGCGTGATCGATTCAAACCCGGTGGGCATAGATGTTGAAGAAATCAGGCCGATTGATATCAGCCTTGCTGATAGGTTTTTTTCCCCGAAAGAGGTCGAAGAATTGAGAGCTGAACCAATAAAAGATAAACTGGCTAAATTTTTTGAAACGTGGACTCTGAAAGAAAGTTATATAAAAGCAGTGGGGAAAGGGCTTTCAATACCTCTTCATTCATTTTCCATTCTCAGTCATAATACCAAGTACCCGAAATTGTCTGAAAAGGGCAGATCAGATCTATATTTTTTCAGACACTATGAACTAGCTTCAAATTACAAGCTTTCAGCATGTGGAAAGCATAACTTATTTCCTGATCGAGTTGAGAAAATCAGCCACCTGAGTATAAAGGAATGGTTTAGAGAACGAATTTAAGAAGATTAAGAGAAAATCTAATGAAAATGGGGTTTAATGAATGAAATATCTCGTGAAATTTTCGATGAAAAACACAGCTGCAATGATTATTCTTCTGATTTTACTGGCAGGAACAGCCGTCATGATGACTATGTCTCTGCAAAAAGAAAAAATGCCCAATATTAAGTATCCCTATGTTCAAATTAATACTGTATATCCAGGATCACCTGAAAATGTATTGGAAAATGTGAGCAAACCAATTGAAGAAGCAGTTTCCGGTCTTCAAGGGGTTGAAACAATAGTATCTACTTCCGATGAAAATATTTCTATTGTAGGGTTGCGATTGATGCCGGATCAAAAGCCGGAAGATGTTAAAAATAAAGTGGATTCATTGCTGGAAAATTTGAAATTACCAATGCAGGCACAACAGCCGGTGGTATCAACACAGGGGTTGTCTACTCAGCCTTTCTACTATCTATCCATGAATATGAAAGAGGGAACGGATGATGAGCGTCTTAACAAGGTTAAGGAAGAGGTGCTTCCAGAACTAAAATCCGTGCAAGGTATAGAAAATGTCTATACGGTTGGTGACAGGGAAAGAGTTGTATCAATTAAGCTGAATTCATCAAAGCTTTCGAAGAATGAGATAGCTCCTTCAATGGTATCTAATGCAATAAAAACTTCACTTGCTGAAGGTGCTGTTGGAAGAGTGAATTTCGATAACAGTTCTCAATTAGTCAGGCTTGTTACTACCTTGGATGATATAAAGGAATTAAAAGAAATTGAGATTGTAAACAATGAGGAACAAAAAGTCACAGTAGGTGATGTATCGGAGATAGAAGAAGTACTGGACTCAAAATATCTAAGCAATTTTAACGGAAGACCGGCTATAATGTTTATGCTGTTTAAATCGGATGGTGGTAATGTTGTAGAGATCGATAAGAGATTGACCAGTCTTCTTGAAGATTGGAAAAAGGATTATAAGGAGATTAACTTTCAGACTACTATAAATGATGCGGTAGACACTAATAATTCAATCAACGGCATGGTAATTGAGGGGCTTTTAGGAGCAATCCTGGCAGCAGTCATGATTCTCTTATTCTTGAGAAATTTCCGCCTGACATTTGTGGTCATTGTTTCAATCCCTTTGTCAATCTTACTAAGCCTGATAGGAATGGCAGCTTTTGATGTTTCACTTAATCTTATGACATTAGGCGGATTGGCAATTGCTGTAGGGCGTGTAGTGGATGATAGCATAGTAGTTGTAGAGAACATTTACAGTCAACTGCTCAAACGACAGGAAAGAAAGGAATCCGTTATCCTCTTTGGTACCCAGCAGGTAGCGAGCGCCATTGTTTCTTCTACTCTGACCACTGCAGCAGTTTTTGTACCCCTGGCTTTTGTAAGCGGTGTTGTGGGTGATGTATTTAAACCATTTGCCATTACATTAATATGTGCGTTACTTGCCTCACTTCTTGTATCTGTTACCTTCATACCAATGCTTGTTAAATTAATGGTATTAAAGCAAATTAAATTCAGCAAAAAGGTCGATTCAGTCAAGGAGAAAAAACTTACTGCCAAATACACGTTGCTGCTTAATAAATTTCTCAATCATAAGAAGAAAGTTCTATTGGCAGCATTCGTTGTTTTCGTAGGATCTCTGGTACTCACTGTTCCTAATTTGCCAGTTGCTTTCATGCCTTCAAGTGAATCAGATCGAACCGTTTTCTTTGATATCGAGCTCCCTCAGTCATCATCTATGGAAAGCAACGAAAATACTATGGAGAAAATAGAAAATTTTATAACGAAGGCCAAAAACTCCAATGAAGATCAAATATTTTCTAATGTTCAAACGCTTGTAGGTTTTAATTACGAGACCAATGTAAATGAAGTTTATCCTTATAAATCTCTACTAATTACCCAAATTTCTGACGGAAATGAAGTAGAAGATGTAATGGATAAGTTCAGTAAAGAGATTCAATCGAGGCTCCCTGATGGATCCTCCGTTAATCAATGGGTATATTCTTTAAATCCTGCAAGCCACGATCCACAATTTTATTACATCCTAAGCGGAGAAAATATGGCAGATTTACAAGAAAGTGCTGATTTAATCAAGAAAAAGATGGAAGGTTATGAGGAACTTTCACAAATAGATGATTCGTTAAGTAAAGTCAAGAATCAAGTTACTTTAGAAGTAAAGGATCAAGAAGCTAAAGATGCTGGTTTGAAAGCAATGGACATTATGGGACAGTTAGAACCGGTACTTAATACACAAAGCATACCTTCTCAAATAGACATAAATGGAGAGGCGTCTCCTATAAAAATTGGGATAAACGATGAAGAAGTCAACTCTTTAGATAAGATTAACCAGTTGAAAATAGTATCTCCGAATAAGGGATTGGTCAGTCTTTCTGAAGTAGCAACTGTTAAAAGCGAACTTGCTCCAGTACAAATTTATAGGGAAGATTCAGAACAAGTTGTAACACTTACTGCTAAAATTAATGGGGAAGACCAAGCAGGGATAAGTAATAAGTTATATGCTGATCTTGCTGAAGTGGAGCTTCCTGAAGGTGTAGAAAGAAATCTCGGCGGGGTTAGTGACAGTATCAGTGAAAGCTTTAACCAAATGTTCATTGCTATGTTTGTTTCGATCCTTGCCGTATACCTTGTAATGGTTATTACATTTAGAAATGCATCGGCACCATTTGCAATTTTATTCTCACTGCCGCTGGCTTTAATCGGAGGTCTATATGGACTAATGATCAGCGGGAACTCTATAAATGTAACCACATTAATCGGCTTTTTGATGCTTATTGGTATAGTGGTTACAAATGCAATTGTCTTAATAGACCGTGTTGAACAGTATAGGGAGCAAGGTATGGATATCAGAAAAGCTATTATTGATGCATCAGTTACAAGAATAAAGCCGATTTTAATGACTGCAGGCGCTACTGTAATTGCATTAATACCTCTTGCAGTTGGTCTATCCGACAGCACCGTAATGTCCCAAGGGCTAGCTATAGTTGTCATTGGTGGACTTTTAAGTTCCACATTATTGACTTTAATTATTGTCCCTGTGGTCTATGAGCTTTTAAATGGAAAAAGAAAGAAAGTAAACAAGAAGCAAATAACTAATTTAGATTTTGAAAAAGAACCAAAATACAAGGGGATGCACTAAAGGTAAGTAATTTTATTGAGCAGGGTCAGCCAGTTTACGGCTGACCCTGCTTTTGTGATGAGGTATATCTTGTGAAATGCATATTGATGAAGCGCAGTTTTATCTATTGTATAAAGAACTATGTATTATTTCGTTATTTCGTAACAAAAAGATTGTCGAACCCTGTCTAAAGTGCTATGGTTAATTTGTACCATCAAACGAATATGGCAAGCCTGGCCGAAAGGCGGGTGCGCAAAGTTTCAGGTCTAAGGCAAACAATATGCTATGGCGGCTGGACTGCCGAAAGGATGGATGTTCATGACAACAATTAAAGCAAAGAAACCACCTGAATTGACTGATTTTTCAGCGATTTCAACAAGGAGGCTCGAGCGGATCGATTTGAAAATGATAGCCGCGATCGTCATCAGCCTGCTGATCAGCACGCCCATCTCCGCATACATAAACGGCCTCATCAAGTCCTACATTGATGGCAGCTACGGCGTTTATGTCAACACATTCATATCTTTACTCATTACCACTACCATCATTTCTTTATTTGTACGTTTTCTCATCATCAATCCCTTGAACAAAGTAGAAGAAGCAATCAAACAGGCTTCCGAAGGTGATCTGACGGTTTCCGTCCATAACCGCTCCAATGATGAAATCGGCAGGCTCGCGCAGTCATTCGACAGGATGGTGATTAATCTGAGCGGCTTGATCGATAAGTCGAATCAGACTGTCATCAAGGTCAGCGACTATTCCAAACAGTTGAATTCAATTGCTGAAGAAAATACCCGGGCAATCGATGATATCAATTTATCCATACAGGAAGTGGCTTCGGGGTCAGACGGACAGGCAAGGAGCTCGGCTGACCTTGTCATTTCTGCGAAAGAAATATCAGAAGGCATGGAACAGTCGGCTGCCGCCATCCAATCGGTAGCGAAGATATCCGTCTCGGCCAATGAAAAAGCGAAGCAGGGGAATGAAGCTGCCACGCGCACAATCAGCCAGATGCAGGAGATCCGTGATTCGGTGGGGGAGACGTCAGAGCTGCTCCGGGCACTTGATTCAAAATCGGATCAAATCGGGGAAATCGTCAAGATGATCACCACCATAGCGGACCAGACGAACCTCCTTGCACTGAACGCTACCATTGAAGCAGCGCGGGCGGGGGAACACGGAAAAGGATTTGCCGTTGTCGCTGATGAAGTCCGTAAGCTTGCTGAACAATCCGGGAATGCCGGGGATACGATCCGCACCATCATCCTGCAGATACAGACAGAAACGAATAAAGCCGTCGAATCGATGAATAAAGGACGGACCATCATTGAAAGCGGCATGGAATTGGTCGATCAGACAGGCGGGAGCTTCAAGGAAATCACGGAAGATATCGAGAACGTCTCGCGTCAGACCCACGAAGTATCAGCCGTCATCGAGCAGGTGAATGCAAGCACCGGCAGCATGCTGAAGATGATTGAAAGCATCGCCGTCATCGCCGATCAGACATCGGGTAGCATCCAGACAGTCAGTGCTTCTTCGGAAGAACAGGCGGCTTCGATGCAGGAGATTGCATCGAATGTGACGTTGTTGAATGATATGTCGCAGGATCTGCGAGGGGATTTGAGCCGGTTTAAAGTTGGAGAAGCAGGGTGAGGAGTAATGTGAGTTTGAGCCTGCTTTGTTGAGATAGATATGAGGCAAGGAACGGACAAGTGAACAGCAAAGACCCGGACACGGTTAGTAATGGTGGTTCGGGTCTTTTTTGATTTAATTTGCTGAACACTTTTTGCCATCAAGGTTTGTCAATCGGATAAGTTATGATTACTATAAATAATAGAATAGATTTTTTTGAATGGAGGATGCATAGATGATCATAGGTGCAATCGAAGCAGGCGGTACAAAATTTGTCTGCGGAATCGGAAATGAAGATGGAGTGATTTCAGAGAGGGTTTCCATCCCGACCACAACGCCGGAGGAAACGATGGCTGAGGTCATTGCATTTTTTAAGGATAAGGAAATCGAGGCGCTGGGAGTCGGTTCATTCGGGCCTGTTGACCTCGATCAGTCAAGTCCTACATATGGTTTTATCACAAGCACGCCGAAACCCCATTGGGCGCAGTTTGACCTCGTTGGTGAATTGAAAAAGCATTTTGACGTGCCGGTCGGTTTCGATACGGACGTGAATGCGGCTGCCCTTGGTGAGAGTTTATGGGGAGCGGCTAAAGGACTCGACAGCTGTTTGTATATGACGGTCGGAACCGGGATCGGTGTCGGGGCGCTGGCTGAAGGGAAGCTTGTGCACGGCCTGACTCATCCGGAAATGGGCCATATCATGGTAAGGCGTCATAAGGATGACACCTTTGCCGGGCGCTGTCCATTCCACGGAGACTGTCTGGAAGGAATGGCTGCAGGTCCGGCGATCCAGGACAGATGGGGAAAGAAAGGCCATGAATTAGAGGGTTCCCCTGAAGTATGGGAAATGGAAGCCCACTATCTGGCCCAGGCCATAGCGAATTACGTTCTTATTTTATCCCCTAAAAAAGTAATCGTAGGCGGCGGGGTGATGAAGCAGAAGCAGCTATATCCGCTTGTGCGGGAAAAGGTGAAAGAGATCCTTAACGGGTATGTGCAGCATGAGCAGATCCTTGGGAGGATGGATGAGTATATCGTTGCGCCGGGACTGGGGGATAATGCCGGGCTTGCGGGTGCTGTTGGATTGGTGAAAACACTCCAAACATGAGTGTTGAGTGATTTTTTGAGCAGTAAGACAAATTTAAATTTATTTCATTGAAAAGGCCCGTCTTAATGGACGGGCCTAAGTTTTTCTATATTATTAAGAACCTTTTTTCTTAAATCCTTTAATAACTTTCCGTGAATCATTTATATCCTTCAAAATTCGATAAGGCTTGCTCACAACGCGCACGGGCAGTGAAAATAAAAAATGGCTGAGGTCTGCTTGGTATTCTTTCGTAATCCGTTCCGGCTTGGTGGCGATTCGTTTGTAGATTTCTTTGTAGAATTCCCGGTTTACATCGATGTTGATTTCCATCTTATGATGACATTCGAGGCATTCTACAGATTTGATTTTCTCGTTGACGTATGTGATGCTGTGCTCGACCTCTTCTTTACAATGTACACAAAATAAATCTGCTTCCATGTGTTTTATTTTCATACTAACCACCTTCTCGCTTTTTGAATATAAGACAGGATAGAATTATATTCCATTAAATCAAAAAGAGGAAATTTCTGCAATACACAGTTACTCTTATTATACTTTATTTTAATTATTTATTTCCTTCTTTTTGAAATTTTGAATCAAAAAGATGGACATGAGTTTTCACTCATATCCATCCTTGGCATTATACCTGTACTTCTTTCTTTTCTGGTGAAGGGGAGGAAATCGTATCGTCCTGCATGCGGCGCAGTCGCCAGATGGTTGATTCTTTTGTTTGAACGACATCATCATATGTGATGATTTCCCCTTTTTTGATGTGTCTCTTTACTTGAACGTTTTGATCAACTAAACCTAGTGGAAGTGCTTTTTTATCTTTTCCATCAGAAGCGCTTAAAATATGACCGTATACGGTGAAGCCGCCGATGCTGTCGAGATAGTCTCCTGCTTCAAGGTCTTTTTTGGCGACCGTGACGGTTTCAGCCTGCAGTCCTTCCCACGGAGCGATCGTCGCTTCTTTGTAGATATGTGCTCTTGCGATTGAAATCGGGGTTTCCAGGCTGGTCAGGTGATAAGGGCGGTAGAGGACGTAGTTTGGTCCTTCCCCCATACTTAGGTATTTCATTTCGTGATTGACTTCTTCTTTTTCCGAAGAGATGATGGCGAATACGCCCGGTGCCACACCGTTGATGTATTCGACTATTTTTTTGTTGTTCACCTGGCCGCCGTCTTCTTTCAGTTTGAATAAATCCGGCAGTTCTGCAACTGAACCGGTAAAGCCGTGCATCCCTGGCTGATCCGGCAGGAAGCCGGTGGCGTTTGCAACAGCTGTCATCTCGACCATTGTTTTGGTGCCGTCCTGGAATGAAGCAAGCATTTTTGGGCTTGCTCCTTTTCTGGCAGCTTCTTCGGCCGCAGACTCAGGATTGGCCGCCAGGTTAAGAGGGTTGTTTTTTCCTTTTCCTAAAGCGACTACTTCAAAGCCGAGTGCATCTGCGAAATCGTAAAGTTCCATGATGGCGCCGGGTTCGTCACCGGCAGAACCGGTATATACGACACCGCATGAATCGGCCATTTTCTTGAGCAGCGGGCCGACCGTAACATCTGCTTCCACATTTAACATGACGATATGTTTTTTATTGAGGATTGTGTCCCAGGCGATTTTGGCTCCTATGTTTGGAACGCCTGTTGCATCTACAACCACATCTACTTCGGGTAGGGACGTCACAAGTCCTGCGTCCGTGGTGGCGACGACTTTGCCCGCCTTGACCGCAGAGACAGCTTTCTTTTCTTCACTTGTTACGACGATTTGTTTGGCATCGACGCCTGCTTTTACATAAGCATTTGTGACGTTGTCGATTTGGATGTCTGCCGTGATGACGACCCTCATCCCTGCCATGCTTTCGATTTGCGAGATCATGCCCCGGCCCATCTGACCTGCCCCGACAAGACCGACTTTAATTATTTCTCCCGTACGTTCTAATTCTTCCAGCTTTCGATTGATTCCCAACATAGGTTTCACCTCGCTCCATTATTTTTTGACAATACGAATCTCTGAATCTACTGTTACGTTTGGAAGGGGCTTCTTTTCCACAGTCATGGTCCCCGGCAGGTCAGCCGAGGTTTCTCCGTTGAACATGATGGTGCAATGACCGAGTTCCTTCAGTGTTTCATTGACCTTGCTGCCTACAAATAGAATTTCATAGGCTTCACCGGCTACTTCAAGAACATCACCTGCTTCAACGTCTTCAAGCAGATGTGCTTCTTTATGGATGACACCGATCGTCTTCAGATCAGCCGGTGCGGTGTCATTAAAGATGACCATCATTTTTTCAGAATGAAAAATTTCTGCCTCCGCACCGACTTCTGTTACGGTTGATTGATATTTGTTGATCATAATTCCCTCCACGTGATGACCTCCTGTGTGTATTAGCTGTATAGTCCGAAACTGAATAGGTATGCGATGACGACTGCCAGCGGCCCTGTGATTAAGCGGGACATAAGAACCGCCGGCACCCCGACTTCAATTGTTTCCGGTGTTGCTTCTCCGAGTGTCAAACCAACCGGGACAAAATCCGCTCCAACCTGAGGGTTGATGGCGAATAAGGCAGGCAGTGCCAGTTCAGGCGGGATGTTGCCTCTGCCGATTTCAACCCCGATGAGTACACCGACCACCTGCGCAATGACGGCACCCGGGCCGAGCAGCGGGGAAAGGATCGGGATCGCACACACGACTGAAATGATGAGAAGTCCGACGATATTTCCTGCGAGCGGGGATACGATGTTCGCAATCACATCACCGATGCCTGTATAAAGGATGATCCCTATCAGGGTACTGACAAATGCCATGAATGGCAGGATGTTTTTGATGACCTGTTCGATCGTTTCACGGCCTGCCTGGTAGAAGACCCCGACCACTTTACCGGCACCGCGGCCTACTTTTTCTACGATATTGGTTTTCTTGGGCTGCTGATATTGAGCCGCTTTTCTTTTTGCTTCTTCTTTTAACTCTTGCGGTGTTTTCTTCTGAGTGAGAGGTGTTTGCATTGGTTCGGCTGCAGCCGATGCTTCTCCTGTAGCGGCATCCTCTTGGTTCAAAGGTGAAATATTTGCTTCCTTCACTCCTGAAACGAAATTCTCTTCATTGATGAACGCCATCAAAGGACCCGATGGGGAAGTGGCATTGACGTTGATCGTCAGCACGCCCATCTTCGGATACACACCGCAGCGCGCTGTACCGCCGCAGTCGATGATGACGCAGGCCATGGAATCTTTCTCATACGATTTTTTAAAACCGTCTACGGCTTCAGCTCCTGTTAACTCGGCGATCTTCTCAGCGACAGGATGGATGCCTCCGCCTGTTACGGAAACGACATACTTTTTTGTTTCGGTTGGCTGGATGACCAGTGGACCTCCCCAGCCGCCCGAACCTTTTGAAATTTGAACGGATTCATATTGACTCATTACATTTTCCCCCTCTCTATGCACTCATCGAGTTATTGTTGGTGGTGTCCATGCCTTTGGATTTCATCATCCGGACGGTCAGGAATTCAGTGACCACGCCGCGGATTAAGATGACGATGATTCCTACAATGAAGAAACGGATTGCAAGTGGTCCGAGTGAAAGTCCGAGCTCCGTGATCCCTGCTGCTATCCCCATATAGACGAACAGCTCTGCCGGGTTCGCATGCGGGAATAATCCTGTAATCGGATGAACAAAGGAAACGGCTGAATCGTAGAATGCCGGTTTTTGTTTTTCCGGCAGGAATTTTCCGAAAGTATAGGCCATTGGATTTGTTAAGAAGAAAACGGCCAGAACGGGAAAGAGTGTATAACGCAAGATGATGTTCTTGGTGGATTTTTGTGCCAGCCTGTTGATGCGTTCTTCACCAACCATTTTGATGATGGCGTTGACTGCGGTAATCAAACAAATAAGGGTCGGGATAATGCCGGTGAGAAGTCCCATAAAGGTTTCGCCGCCTTTTTGGAACATCCCGATAAAGCCTTCTGCTATCATGACCAGGAAATCCATGACAATTCCTCCTCTTTAAACTGCTTGTTTTTTCTTTCTTTGGCTTTGTATCTTATCAAGTGCCATTTTAAATGCCTGATCGATTGGTTCGTCTTTTAACTGTTGGTTCAGTTTGTTCATATGCATTCCTTCATAAGCTTTAAATGGTTTGAATCGAGTGAAAACCGTGACACCCTGCATGACTTCACATTCTTCGATGGTTCCATTTTCATTCGTGACAACAATGGCGATTACCCCGATGCCGATCTTTTGTTTTTGTATGCCGACACCAAGATATCCGGAAGGCCGCTTGCTCATTCGTTGGATCGTTGCTTGATAGTTCTTCATCTGAAGCTTTGTCAATAAGAACTGAATAAGCCACATCCCGATAAAGATGGCAATGAACCATCCCCAAGTATTCATTCCCCCCAACTCCTTTTACATATGTTCTATTGCGTGACCTTTGTATTGATTATAAAAGCGCTTACAGATTAAATCAATAACAATTTTATAATTTTTAAAATTTTTAGGTAATTTAATAATTAAGCAGGAGTGCTGGCCTTTAAAATCCTGTTTGAAATCATCTATGAATTAGAAGGTGGTGAGATCCATATAAATAATCTTTTTAAATAAGATAATGTTTAAAAATTCTGCAAATAAACTTGACGGGATGCCAGAATGATTCTATGATGTTTACAAATGTACTAAATACGAACAAATGTAAATGGGAGGAATAGAGATGTTGAAAACGGTTGATGTTCCTAAACAGATTACAGAGGAGAAACTCGTGGGTCTCTATCAGCAAATGTGGCTGATTCGCTATTTTGAGGAAAAGGTGGATGAATTTTTTGCAAAGGGAATGATTCATGGGACTACGCATCTGGCGGTCGGCCAGGAAGCTTCGGCAGCCGGATCAATAGCGGTCCTTGAAGATAAAGATAAAATAACGAGTACCCACCGGGGGCACGGACATTGCATCGCCAAGGGGGCGGAGGTCAATGGGATGATGGCCGAATTGTTTGGAAGGACTACCGGCTATTGTAAAGGAAAGGGAGGCTCCATGCATATTGCCGATCTTGATAAAGGCAACCTGGGAGCGAACGGAATCGTAGGCGGGGGATTTGCGATCGCGGCGGGTGCTGCTCTTACCTCTCATATGAAAAAGCTTGGCTACGTGGTTCTTTGTTTCTTTGGGGACGGTGCCTCGAATGAAGGAAGCTTTCATGAAGCCGTGAATCTTGCGTCCATCTGGAAGCTGCCGGTCGTCTTTATTTGTGAAAATAATCAGTACGGAATGTCCGGCCCCGTGAAAGATATGGTGAATATCGAACATATCGCCGATCGTGCCAAGAGCTATGGGATTCCCGGGAAAGTAGTGGACGGAAACGATATTTTCGATGTGATGAACCATGTCAATGAAGCTGTACAGTATGCACGGAATGGCAAAGGTCCATCCATTATTGAAGCGAAAACATACCGATGGAAAGGCCACTCAAAGAGCGATGCAAAAAAATACCGTACCCGTGAAGAAGAGCAGGACTGGAGACAGAAGGATCCGATTGCACGTTTACGTTCGGTGTTGATTGAAGAAGGAATTTTGACAGAAGAAAAAGCGGATCAATTGAAACAAGAGGCGAAACAGGCGATTGAAGAATCAGTGGAGTTTGCCAAAAACAGTCCGATGCCATCACTTGAAACCTTAATGGAAGATATATACGCGTAGGAACAGGGGGAGAGACGAAGCATGAGAGAGATTACCTATTTAGAAGCAGTACGGGAAGCGATGAGTCAGGAGATGCGGCAGAATGAGGATGTTTTTATTTTAGGCGAGGACATAGGAGTCTACGGGGGAGCCTTTGGTGTGACACGCGGCATGATTGAGGAATTTGGTACAGAGAGAGTCAGGAATACCCCGATTTCTGAAGCGGCGATTTCAGGGACGGCCGTCGGAGCGGCATTGACCGGGATGAGACCAATCCTGGAACTGCAATTCTCTGATTTCATCACGATTGCCATGGACAATATGGTGAACCAGGCGGCGAAAATCCGATATATGTACGGCGGTAAAGGAAAGGTGCCGATGGTGTTGCGTACCCCGGCGGGATCAGGAACCGGTGCAGCAGCCCAGCATTCCCAGAGCCTTGAAGCGTGGATGACCCATATCCCAGGTTTGAAGGTCGTCCAGCCATCCACTGCCTATGACGCAAAAGGGTTGTTAAAGGCTGCGATCGATGACGATAACCCGGTCATCTTTTATGAGCATAAATTATGCTATAAAACAAAGGGGGATGTACCGGAAGAGCAATACAGCATCCCTTTGGGGAAAGCGGATGTAAAGCGTGAAGGGACAGATGTGACGATTGTGGCTACGGCCATTATGGTGCATAAAGCGCTTGAAGCAGCTGAAAAGATGGAAAAAGAAGGGATCTCTGCAGAAATCATCGACCCGCGTACACTTGTGCCGCTGGACGAAGAAACCATTGTCGGGTCGGTTCGGAAGACAGGGCGGGTCGTGGTAGTTCATGAAGCGGTGAAAAGAGGAGGATTTGGCGGGGAAATTGCCGGTATGATTGCTGAAAGTGAAGCCTTTGATTACCTTGATGCCCCGATCAAACGCTTAGGCGGAAAACCGGTGCCGATCCCTTATAATCCGGAGCTTGAAAAAGCAGCGATTCCGCAAGTTGACGATATCATCCAGGCAGTGAAAGAAACATTAAACCGTGTGTAAGGAGGGATAGTGAATGGCGAAGGAAGTCTTTATGCCGAAGCTCAGCTCGACGATGGAAGTCGGCACACTTCTTCAATGGTTCAAGGAAGAAGGAGATTCGGTTGAGGTCGGCGATCCTTTATTCGAAATCATGACCGATAAGATTAACATAGAGGTCGAGGCATATGAAGAAGGAATTCTGGTAAAGCGTTATTTTAAAGAAGATGATGAGGTCCCCGTAAATCACGTGATTGGTTATATCGGTGAAAAAGGAGAAGATGTTGCAGATGAGCCTCCTGGTGAATCCGGAGGGGAAGTTTCGGGAGTGGATCAGCCAGAAGTTGCTGCTGCCAGTGAACCGGTATCTCAACAGAACGAAGAGTCAGAGATTCACAGGAGTGATAAAGTTAGGGCGACCCCTGCGGCAAGAAGGGCTGCAAGGGAAGAAGGCGTAGCTCTTCAGGTAGTAAAAGGTTCCGGACCCAAGGGACGTGTCCATGAAGCGGATGTGAAGGGATTCTCTCAATCTGGTAAAACCTCTCAGCCATCCATTACCCCTCTTGCAAGAAAAGTAGCTGAAGCTGAAGGGGTTGAACCGGGGGATGTTCAGGGGACAGGACCTAATGGGAAAGTATACCGCAGGGACGTTGAGAGCAGCCTGCAAGGTTCAGGAGAGACCTCAGGACCAGCTGCTGCCCGGGTGAAGATGGAAGGGATCCGTAAAATCGTTGCCAAACGGATGGTCGAAAGCAAAACGACCGCCCCGCATGTAACGCTCACGAGCGAAGTGGATATGACAGAAGCCATAAAGATGCGGGAGCAGCTGTTGGAGAGTATCGAAAAGAAAACGGGCTGCCGCCTCTCCTACACAGAAATCATCATGAAAGCTGCTGCGCATGCCCTAAAGGAGCATCCGGGAATAAATGCTTCCCTCGACGGAGAGTATATCGTCTACCATGAAGAAGTGAATGTAGGGTTAGCCGTGGCTGTTGAAAACGGCTTGCTCGTTCCTGTTGTGAAGAACGCCGATGGAAAAGGCTTGGCTGCACTGACAGAGAGCTGCAAAACACTTGGCAGAGCGGCACGGGAGAACAAGCTGAAGCCGGACGAAATGAAGGGAGGCACGTTCACGATTAGTAATTTAGGCATGTATGCCATCGATGCCTTCACGCCTGTCATCAACCAGCCGGAGTCCGCGATTTTGGGAGTGGGCAGAATTCAAGAGAAGCCGGTGGGAGTGAACGGCCATATTGAACTCCGTCCGATGATGAGTGTCAGTTTGTCATTCGATCACCGTGTAATAGACGGGGCGCCTGCTGCAGCGTTCCTGACTGACTTGAAATCCATTCTCGAACAGCCATTTGAACTTTTAGTCTAAGGAGTCGATATCAGTGAAAAAGTATGACATTGTCGTAATTGGCGGGGGACCTGGCGGGTATGTGGCAGCAATCAGGGCTGCCCAGTACGGGAAGAAAGTGGGGTTGGTTGAAGCACGCGATCTGGGCGGCGCCTGTCTGAACAGGGGATGCATACCTTCTAAGACCTTGCTTCGTCATTCCGAAGTCATCGAAAGTATAGAAAAAGCGAAAAGCTGGGGAATCGAAACAGGCCCCGTCACGTTATCCTTAACGAAAATGCTCGAGCGAAAAGATCAAGTCATTCAAAAACTCCGCAACGGGATCTCGTTTTTGTTAAAAAAAGGAAAGATCGATGTTCTCAATGGCTTCGGAGAGGTCATGCAGGATGGCAGCATCATCGTGAAGGCGGGGGAACAGGAAGAAACGATTACGGCAGGGAAAATCATTCTTGCCACCGGCTCAAGCCCCGTTGTACCCGCCATTCCCGGATTGGACCAAGCCTCTTATTATACAAGTGATACCATTTTTGATATTGAAAGAATTCCCGAGTCGGTTGTCATCGTTGGCGGAGGGATCATCGGGGTCGAGTTTGCCTGTATATTCTCAGGGCTGAAAGTACCCGTGACGATTGTGGAAATGGGAGACAGAATCGTGCCCGGTGAGGATAAGGATGCCTCAAGGATCTTGGCAAAGTCGCTTGAAAAGAAGGGTGTCACCGTCATGACGAATGCGAAAGTGCAGGAGATTGTGACGAGTGAGGGCAAACAGTCTGTGAAAGTAGAATCAGAGAGCGGAAAGGCAGAGTCGGTAGAATGTGGTGTCCTTTTATTATCTGTCGGGCGGAAGCCTAATACGTCAGCCTTCTCCCAATTAAACCTGGAAATGAGCGGACCTTTCGTGAAAGTGAACCGTGAAATGCGGACCAGCCGTTCTTCTGTATTTGCAGTGGGGGATGTAGTCGGAGGGTGGCAGCTGGCACACGCAGCCAGTGCGGAAGGATTGATCGCAGCGGCAAATGCTTCCGGGGAAAAAAAAGAAGTGGATTATAAGGTTGTGCCCCGCTGTGTCTATACAAGCCCTGAAATCGCAAGTGTCGGCATCACCGAGGAAGAGGCTGAGGAACAGGGGCTTTCCTATAAAGTAACGAGAGTCGATCATTCAGGGAACGGAAAGGCCCTTGCTTCAGATGAAAAAGAAGGCTTTGTGAAGCTGATTGCTGACACGAAGTATGGGGAGATACTTGGAGTCACGATGGTGGGTCCTCATGTGACGGAAATGATTACAGAACCTGCAGCATTTATGCACTTAGAAGGAACTCTGGAAGAGATGGCAACGATGATCCATCCCCACCCAACCGTATCGGAGACTCTTTACGAAGCGGCTGCTTCCTGGCTGGGGAAAGGAATTCATCAGTGAGGTGACAGGCTCAAATGAAAAGCATTTGAGTCTTTTGCTTATTGTAAATGGTGTGATTACATAATGATGTAAAGCGGTAACACTGATATAATGAAAGAGGATTTTATTTTGTGTGAGTAGGTGTAAAGATGGTTAATTGGGAAGAGCGGAGATTGATTGTCAAAGTGGCGAACCTCTACTACTTTGAAGGATGGACACAGGCGCAGATCGCCAAGAAAATCGGCGTGTCCCGTCCGGTCATTTCAAAGCTTCTGAATAAAGCGAGAGAACAGGGAATAGTTGAAATTTATATAAAAGATGAAAATGCCCACACAGTCGAACTTGAACAAAAGCTGGAAAAGAAGTACGGATTAAAAGAGGTGATTGTCACACCGACTGCAGGACTGACAAGTGAGATGGTCAAGCGTTCCATCGGGAAGGCTGCTTCTTCGTACGTCTCAAAAAATATTGGAAGCATTCAATCACTGGGAATCTCATGGGGGAGTACGCTGTCAAACTTCGTTCAGGAATATCCTTATGAGCAGAATCGCGGTCTGAAGATTGTTCCCCTGGTAGGGGGGATGGGCCGTGAGCTTGTCGAGATCCACTCGAATCTGCTCGCCTACCAACTGGCGCAGAAGATGAACAGCTCATGTTCTTATTTGTACGCTCCAGCCATGGTAGACTCGTATGAGTTAAAAGATAGGCTCATTCAGTCCGGAGACATCGCCTCGGTACTGGAAGAAGGACGGAATGTCCAGATGGCCGTGGTCGGGATCGGGAACCCCTTCAAAAATTCAACGATGACGACATTGAATTACTTGAAGGAGGAAGCTTTGGTGTCATTGAAGAAAGCAGGGGCTGTAGGTGATATCAGTTCCCGTTTCTACGATGCATTAGGAAAGCAGATCGACCATGAACTGAATGAACTGGTCATTGGATTGGATTTGGAAGACTTGAAGAACATTCCGGAAGTAGTCGGTGTAGTTGAAGGATGTCACAAAGTAGACAGTATCGAAGCGGCTTTGAAGGGTGAATATTTAGACGTCCTGGTCATTGACGATTCAACGGCTCATGCATTGTTGACGGGAACTATCAATTAAATTGAAAGAAAGGCAAAGGGGGGAAACCTTCTTGCCTTTCTTTATTGATTCTATTTTGTCAGGGCACGCTGTCTTTTTTGGTAAAAATAAGCGATGACCAGCGATATGACCCCGATGGCGATTAATCCGGCATAGCCAAGTTTAGCTCCCCATATAAAGATGGCAGTCGTCGGGACGGCCCCGTCCACGAGAGAGGAGATGGCGCTGGTGCCTTCAGGGAAATTGAAGTTTGCCGAGCGTGCAGCCTCTGTGAACAGCGGGGAAATGTAGGTCGCCAAAAGAAGACCCAGTCCAAGCGCGATGGTACTGGCGAGGACTGTCCGGATCACATTTCCCCTGAAGATCGGCACCATCATACAGACGATGAACGGGATGGTGGCAAGATCGCCGAATGGAAGGACATTGTTTCCCGGTACCAGAACGGCAAGCCCGAGGACGATTGGAATCAAGATTAATGACGACGCAATCGCGGCAGGATGACCGATGGCTAAAGCAGAATCCATTCCAATGTAAACGTCCCGTCCCGGAATCTTCTTTTTGACAAAGTCACTGGCTGCTTCTGACACAGGTGAAAGACCTTCCATCAGGATGGCAACCATCCTCGGAAGAAGAAGCATGACGGCTGCAGTCGTTACGCCGAGATTGAGAACATCACTTACGCCCCATCCCGCGAGTAACCCGATGATCACACCGAGGATAAGACCGATAACCGTAGACTCACCCAAGACGCCCAGGCGTTTCTGGATACTTTCCGGGTCCGCTTCCCAGCTTCTCAGCCCCGGGATTTTATCGAAAAGCTTGTTCAATGGGATGGCGATCAGGTAGTAGGGAGAAGAAGTGCCGTGTGCAAACGTGATATTTTGATAGCCATAGTAATCCTGTACGTGTTTGGCAGACAGATCGGCAAGCAGCAGCAGGACAATACAGTGGACGATTGACGTTACGATCCCCATTGTAAAGCTTCCGGTCATGATGCTTACCAGAGCTCCTGTAAAAGCTATGTGCCATAAATTCCACAGGTCTATGTTTAAAGTCCGGGTAAGCCCGACCAGGAGGAGGACAAGGTTCACGGCCAATCCGATTGGAATGGCCAGTGCACCAACGGTTGACCCGAACGCAATTGCTGAAGTAGCGGGCCATCCGACATCGATGATGCTGAGTTCGACCCCGATCCTCGCCACCATATCCTGAGCGGCAGGTCCGAGGTTTTCCAATAATAAACTAATGATCAAGTTCACGCCGATGAATCCGATCCCCACAATAAGGCCAGCCCGGAAAGCGGACCCTGCTTTCATCCGGAGCAAGAGACCGAATAGAAAAATCAAAATCGGAAGCAAAACGGAAGGACCTAAATCAACAATACTTTGCAACCATTCCATCATAAACCCTCCAATTCCATTATGTTAAAGCATTTTCGATTTCAGCGAACACTTCATCCTTCCCGATACCCGTCAAAATCGGTACCGCATTGATCACCCTCACCTGGGATGTGATGGAAGGGGGGACAATCGTAGTGGAAATAACCACATCATACTGTGAAGCGATATTCAACACGTCGGTGACTTTTGACTGATTTAAGTCTGCCGCAATTCCTTTCTCTTTTAAAAATTGCTGAAGCTTGCCCATAATCACGGTAGAGGTGGCCACCCCTGTGCCGCATATGACCAGAACTTTTTTCTTCATAACACCAGCCTCCTTTCTTCTTTCTGCATTATGGACGTTCAAGTGAAAGATGTTCGGTTAACACCTGGACTGCTTCCTTTTTACTCTTTGCTTTTTTCAATAGCTGGAGTGCCTCTGGT
Source organism: Bacillus sp. BKU_1 (assembly GCA_051294195.1). GTDB lineage: Bacteria > Bacillota > Bacilli > Bacillales > Bacillaceae_B > Rossellomorea. The sequence goes on from CP193985.1 coordinate 3,431,287, forward strand.
AACTGGAAAACCTCCATTAATTGCTGCAGAACCTGTATATGGCTGGATGGGTCTTGTATTGCCAGCAGGAGGACTAACTCAACTTGTACGGTTTGATCGGTTGTCCCCATGATGGTGAACTCCGTCGGATTCTTAAGGATCCCGACCGCGATGCCGGTGTGGAGAACATGATCAGAATCAGTATGGGGAATAGCCACCCCATAAAGGCTGGTGGGAAGCCCTGTAGGGAAGTGCTCCTCACGATCGACCACCGCTTGAGTGAAAGACTCTTTTACATAGCCTTTTTCCTGTAAGAGTTTAGAGAGTTCGCGGATTGCCTCTTTTTTCGATTCAGCTGCCAAATCAAGGGCGACTAAATCTTCTTGGAGAATTGTCCAATTTGGGGGCAACTTTTTTTCACCACCTTTAGGTATATTTGTATATGTATACGTTGTGTGGGACGGGGATATTCGTTGGGGGGAAGCGAGATTCCAAGATTTTGAGTCTGTTTTGTTAAATGGCTTTCGAGCATTACCCCTTTTAAAGTATGAAAGATAGTAGTACAATCATCAGTAATCAATTTTCACCTCCCTGTCTCAAGGGAGGATTCAGGAGGAACTTATGAACCAACCATTATTCCTACAGCCCGTATTCCAGGAGCGGATCTGGGGAGGTACGGCGTTAAAGGATCAATTCAACTATGACATCCCATCTGATCATACGGGGGAATGCTGGGCGATTTCGGGTCATCCGAACGGGCAGAGTACGGTCGTAAACGGAGAGTTTGCCGGGAAGACGATCGGCGGGCTCTGGAACGATCACCGTGAATTATTCGGCGGACACCCTTCGCCGGTATTTCCTTTACTAACGAAGATTCTCGATGCAAACGGGGATTTATCTGTGCAGGTGCATCCGGATGATACATATGCAAAGGAACATGAGAACGGCGAGCTCGGGAAGACTGAGTGCTGGTATATCATTGACTGTGATGAGGATGCCGAGATGGTTTTTGGTCATACGGCTCAGACGAAGGACGAATTTGCTGCCAGGATTGAAAAGGGCGAGTGGGATGAGCTGCTTAGCCGCATACCGGTGAAGCCGGGGGATTTCTTTTATGTGCCGAGCGGGACAATCCATGCTTTGTGCACGGGGACACTTGTCCTTGAGACGCAGCAAAGCTCCGATACGACGTACCGGGTGTATGATTATGACCGCCGCGATGCTGAAGGGAATACACGTGAACTTCACATTGAGAAATCGATCGAAGCAGCGACAATTCCTCACCAGAATGCGGACGTGCAGCCTGAAGTCGAGAAGCGCGACGGGGTTGAAGTGACGAAGTTTGTAGAGGCGGAGTATTTTTCAGTTTATAAATGGCAGGTTGACGGCTATGCTTCGTTCGTGCAGGATCAGCCTTTTCAACTGGCGAGTGTGCTGGAGGGTGAAGGGACGCTGAAGGCGCATGGCGAATCGTATGCTTTGAAAAAAGGCGACCATTTTATCCTGCCGGCTGATGTTGAGACATTTGAGGTTGAAGGGAAATTGGAACTGATTGTTTCGCATGTTTGAATAATAGAAGGGCAAAGCATCCTTGGGAGGGGGCTTTGCCCTTTTTTTGTGCTCTAATTGAAAATAAAACAAACGTTTGATTAAAGCGGGGGGACGGGTGCCGATTCCTGAAATTTGAAGATGGGGTCAAGGGACCTGTCCCCCTGGCTCAACGCCAGTTCTTCTTCGCAAGGGGCTGCAGCGAGACTCCGGTCATCGCCCCAAGGCAAAATCCGATGAGAAGACCGATTGCTGTGTCTTCTAAAATCGGGAAGAAGATGGTGAAGCCGATCGTAAGTCCGATGATCATACCAAGAAGGTAAAGGATAGCTTTTTTGATATTGGGATGGTTCATATTATCACTCCTGAACGGGCAATTTTATTTCGGCAGAGCTGAACATACCCAAACTATACAACCTGCTATATTCAAAACAAACAAAATATAAGTAGTTTAATATTTTTAGATGAAATTTATAGAAATTTCATCCATACTTTACCTAAACGGAAAGAGGGATAGTATGGGGATTGTGGAATTGGGGAAGGAAATCAGTCGCCTGAGAAAGCAGCATGCCATGACGCAGAAAGAGCTCGCGCAGGATGTGTGTACACAGGCAGCCTTGAGCTTGATCGAGCGGGGGCAGACGACCCCTGCTCTTGAAACGATCTTTTTTCTCTCGCTGAAACTGAATAAACCCATCAGTCATTTTTTGCAGTATGTATTGGATGACAATGTAGAATACATAAATGAAACCGTGTTATTCATCGAAAACCTGGCATTCGGGCAGCGTTTTAATGATATCCGCCGGCTGACTCAGAAAGAACTGCGGACGATGGAAAACTGCAGCCGGACATGGTTCGAGCAATATTTGAGATGGATGGACGCGATTAGTTCCTATCGTTTGAAAAGAGCGGATTATCCGGCCACTGTGTTGCGGCTGAAGGACCTGTTAAAAGAGGAATATACCCTCCTCAATCACAAAGGCTTTCTTCATTTTAAAATATTGAATTCCCTGGCCCTCATTCACGGCGAGAACGATAATCTGACTTCGTCTTTACTCTATTACAACAAAGCTTTGAAGGGTGAATGGAAAGAGGCAATGCCATCCTTGCTCAGGCAGCCCGAAATTTACAGGCTCCGAATTCTATACAATAAAGCAAAGACCCTGTACGACATAAAGAAGTATGAGGAAGCGCTGACCACTGTCCTCCAGGGGATAAATGAATCCAGGGAGAACGAGAATATCTCCATGCTCGGGAACTTTTATTATTATCAGGGACAATGTTATGAGCAGATGAACGAAGACCGCTCTATCATTGAAGAAGCATATCGGAATGCAGAATTCATTTATGGGTTTTTAGGAAAAGAAAACTATTTGAAGATTGTTCGGGAGAAGAAGAGCTGTTATTTGAGGAGGGATGATGGCCTGACCTCCGCTGAGAGGGATTCTTGAATTTAAACAAACGTTTGATTAAATGGCTCAACCCTTGACGCTGCAAGGATGGGGGAGGTTAAACAAACGTTTGATTAGAGAGAGGGACAGGGGGACAGGTCCCTTGTCCCGCCAGTAGAAAATTGGGACAAGGTACCTGTCCCCCCGTCCCACCCACCACTCACTTCATCACCGTCTTCAAATAACACTCAAAGATCAAATCGATCAGCACGACGAGTGTGGAGCGCGGTGTCAGATCATACCCGGCGAACTGGACTTTTTGAACGTCGGCGCTGATGGAGTTTCGGGTGATTTTCGCGAGCGTGCTGTCGGCCGAGTTGGTGATGGCGAGGGAATCGGCGTTTTTGTAGCGGATCTTCTCGGCCGCCCCGACGATCGTTTTCGTCTCGCCGCTCGATGAGATGAAGACGATCAGGTCATTCGGCTGCACCATATTCGGGAGCAGGTCGATGATATGCGATTCGTACACATACGAGGTCGGCTTGTTGACCTGCATGAACAGCTTGCTGAAGTACTCCCCGACCATCTTGGTCAAACCGACCGACACGATCATTACCCTGCCGGCGCGCTCGATCTGCCCGCTGATCTTCTCGAGCTCTTCCACCCGCAGCGAAGAAAGTGTTCGCCCCATATCCTGGCTGTAGCGGTCAAGCATATTTTCGGCCGGGCCGACGTTTTCATCAATGCTTTTCAGGACAAACTTAAACTCAGAGAAGCCTTCAAGCCCGAGCTTCCGGCACATCCGCACAATCGTCGTCGTGCTCACGCTGTTGCTCTCGGCCATCGCGGTGAGCGACTGATTTTTTGCCGTATCCAGCTGTTCTTCCACGTAAAATAATACATGCTTTTCCGCATGCGTCAGTTCCCCGATGCTTGATGCGAACCGATCCAATACCTTCCCCATAAGTAATTCTCCTTTACAAAACCGTTCATTGTCATCAGTTCCATTATACCCAATCAGAAACATGACAAGGCTTTCATTCTGTACAATTATACTTTTTATGTACCGTTTCGACAAGATTCGCTATGGTATAACTAGATTGTAAGGGATTTCATAGATATCATTCATATTTAAAATAGAGAGGTGAACCTCAAATGGAACTAAGAAAAATGACAGATGAACAGCTTATCATGTTCGACGTCGACTCAACATCAAAACACGAGATCCTCGGAAAACTCGCCGGGGCACTCCATGAAAAAGACATACTTACTTCCAAGGAAGATTTTTTGAAAGCGGTTTTGGAAAGGGAACAGATTTCCCCGACCGGCCTTGAAGCGGGGCTTGCAATCCCACACGGGAAAAGCCCTTCCGTCAAGAAAGCGGCGTTCGCCGTTGCAAGGCTCAAAAACGGAATCGATACGTGGGAAAGCATCGACCCGAATAACAAGGTCCAGCTCGTCTTCCTGCTGGCGATCCCGGATGCCGAAGCTGGCTCGACCCACCTAAGCGTCCTGTCCGAATTGAGTACAAGGCTGATGGACAAGGCGTACATCGACAATCTGATGAACGCAGCCACTCCGGCTGAATTCCTGGCAGCACTCGACCGCAGGGAAACAGCGGTTGAAGAACCTCTGGAATATACCAAAACGGTCCTGGCCATCACGGCATGTGCCGCGGGCATCGCACACACATATATGTCCGCCGAAGCGCTTGAAAAAGCCGGCCGCGAAATGGGAATCCGCGTCATCACCGAGAAACAGGGTGCGAACGGTATTGAAGATGCCCACAAGGGAGCAATTTTAAAAGAAGCCGATGCGGTCGTATTCGCAACCGACATCGCGCCGAAGAACAAAGAGCGCTTCGCAGGCAAGCCGTACGTACAGACGCGTGTGGCCGAGCCGCTTAAGAACGCGAAAGACATCCTGAACCGGGCACTAAACAATCCGGATGGAACCGTCGCGGGTGACGAAAACGAAGAAGAAATAACATCATCCGGCAATAAGCAGGGTCTCCTCGCTGAAATCACCCAGGCAGTCATGACGGGTATCTCGTACATGATCCCGGTCCTCGTCGCAGCAGGTCTGATGATGGGGATCGCTAAACTGGCGGCAATGCCGTTCGGACTCGTCGATCAGATCCATGACATCAAATATGCGACGCATTCGAACGAACTGTTCGTCATTCTGCATCACCTCGATAAATTCGGGGGCATGATCTTCAAGTTCATGTATCCGATCTTCGGTGCCTTCGTCGCGTACTCGATCGCCGACCGCGTCGGACTCGTCTCCGGTTTCATCGGAGGGGTATTCGCTGCAGGGCTTCACTACACATTCTGGGGAGTCGAAGGCGGGATCCCGTCAGGTTTCCTAGGCGCTTTGATCCTGGGTCTCACGGCCGGTTATGTTTCGAAATTTTTAAATGAAAAAATCAAGCTCAACAAAAACCTGATCGCCATGAAGCCGATGCTGATCATCCCGGCGATCTCGGTTCTGACCATATTCTTCTTGAATTTCTATATCGTCGATCCTGTTTTCGGAGGATTGAATGCATTACTGAGTGATTGGATCACGGCTGCACAGGGTGCCGGCAACGTTGTACTGGCAAGCATCATTGCTGCTGCAACTGCCTTTGACCTCGGAGGACCGATCAACAAAGCCGCCGGTGCCATCGCCATCGGACTGGCTGCAGACCAGATCTATCCGCTGACGGCACGCGTACTTGCCATCGTCATCCCGCCGATCGGGCTCGGCCTGGCAACGGTCATCGACAAATACGTCGTCGGCCGCCGCGTATTCGACGCCAACCTGCGTGTCGCAGGAAACACATCACTGCTGCTTGGCTTCATCGCCATCAGTGAAGGGGCGATTCCATTCATGCTCCGCAACCCGCTGATCACGATCCCGATCAACATCATCGGCGCGATCCTCGGCTCAGTGACCGCAGTACTCCTAGGTGCCGTCCAATGGTATCCGCTTCCGGCTGTATGGGGATGGCCGCTCGTGGATAACCTCTGGGCATACCTTATCGGACTCGTCGTAGGTGCAGGCTTCATCGCATTTGCGAACATCTTCATCCGATTTGCTATTTTGAAAAAAAATGAACGATGACAGGGGCTGCGCAGGGACTTGGCCGGACTTCCGGTCCGCCCGCCGCGTATGGCCATTGTCACACATATAACTGCAAAAACATAAAAGGGGGCCCGGGTCGAGTGTTTGACCTGGACTCCTTTATCTATTATTGGAGGGAACATCATGAAGAAACGTGTCTACGTCGTACCGCACTCCCACTGGGATCGCGAATGGTACTTTACAATAGAAGATTCAAACGTCCTGCTCGCAGAAAACCTCGATCATCTCTTGGACGTCCTTGAAAAAGATGAAGCCTACACAGGCTACGTGTTCGACGCGCAGGCAAGTGTCGTCGAGGAATATCTGAAGGTCCGTCCGGAAAACCGCGACCGTCTGAAGCAGCTGGTGGAGGCGAAGCGGATTTTTATCGGGCCATGGTACACACAAACCGATTCGTTGTTGGTGAATAAGGAATCGATCATCCGCAATCTGTTGTACGGAACAAAAATTTCCGGAAGCTTCGGCCACAGCATGAACTGCGGATATCTCCCTGATATTTTCGGACAGAACCAGTACCTGCCGTCCATCTTCAAAGGATTCGGCATTGACAACAGCGTGCTGCAGCGCGGAATCTACACCGACCAGCTGAAAGGCGACCTGAACTTCACATGGAAGTCCCCTGACGGCGAAACCGTGGATGCGAATAACATCTACTTCGGCTACGGCCCGGGGAAATTCCTTGAAGCATCGGAAGAATACAAGGAAGAGCGGCTGTTTCCTATTTTGGAGAAACTGGCTGAAATGAATACGAGTACCGATAATCTGTTATTGCCTGCCGGCGGGGACCAGGTCCTTGTGCGTGAGCATTTTCCTGAAACAATCAAGAGGCTGAACGAAGACTCTTCGGAGTACGAGTTCGTGCTATCCGATTATGAAACGTTCATGAAGGACACATGGGAAGACAGTGCTGCGTTTTCAAATGTAATCGAAGGCGAAATGACGGCGACCCAGAAGTCACGAATCCACAACACGATCCGTTCGCAGCGCTATGATATCAAGAAACTGAATTATGAAGTGGAACATAAGATTTTAAACGTGCTGGAGCCTTTGGCGGTCATCGGTCAGTCGCTTGGATTCCGATACCCGCAGGCATGGCTCGACGGCATGTGGAAGCAGTTATTCGATGTCCACGCCCACGACAGCATCGGCGGCTGCAACTCCGATGACACAAACCGCGATATCGTCCACCGACTCGAGAAAGTGAACCGCATCGCGGACGGGCTGCTGAATATTTTGAAGAAGCAGATGACGGAAGCAGTCAGCCGTCGGATTGGCCAGGATAATGTGTTTGTTTTCTTCAATACGAATGCGAGCGTTTTTGCCGGTCAGGTTGAGGTTGTACTGTTTACGAGATCCAATCATTTCAAGGTTTGCGGTCTGGATGGATCCGAGGTGGCCGTTGAAGCGGTCGACCAGGAATACATCAGCGGCGGAAAGAAAATCGTCGTGACCGCAGAAGGCGAGAAGCAGGTTGAGGTGCCGGGTTATTACCGTACGGTGGTGATGGCTGATGTGAAGGGTGTTCCTGCGCTTGGTTACCGGACGTTTATGGTCGAGGAAGTGGAAGACGGCTTGCGGAAGCTTTCCGAAGATGAAGCGAAGACTGCGATCGAGAACGACCATGTGAAAGTGGAGTATGTTGATGGGAATGTGACGCTGACTCAGAAAGAGACGGGTGTGGAGATCCCTGAACTGCTGCGCTTTGAAAATGTGGCAGATGCCGGCGATTCGTATGACTTCTCACCGCTTGAGGGTGACGAGGCGATTTTGCTTGAAAAAGGTGAATTGCTGTCTGTTGAGATTGGGTCGCTCTCAGGTAAAATGATGATCAAGCATGAAGCACTCGTTCCTGCGAATCTCGAAGATCGTCAGGCCGAGACTAATTCCGAGTCATTGGTCATCGTTACAACGCTTGAACTGCGAAAAGACGAAAAGGTTGTGCGTGTCCAGCATACGATTGACAACTCGGTTGAGGACCACCGTGTGCGGGTGATTCTGAATACAGGAGTGGCCGATCCCGGTTCGTCGTTTGCCGATCAAGGCTTCGGGTTGATCGAGCGGAGCGTGGAAAATCCTTATATGAAAAATTGGAAAGAGAACGGCTTTGCAGAAGCACCGGTGCCGATTTACTCGTTGGAGAACTTTGCAGGCGTCACCAGGGATGGCGTGACATTTGCAGCCATCACCCGCGGCATCAAAGAATACGAAGTCGTAGGCGGCTCATTGGCACTGACCCTATTTAGAAGCGTCGGTCTTCTGGGAAGAGACGACCTGGCATGGCGCCCGGGCCGAGCGTCCGGAATCAATAACAAAGTGGTTTACACCCCGGATGCACAGATGAAGCAGAAGATGGAGTTTGAATACGGAGTGTATGTCGGATCTGATGAGTCTGAAATGCTTTTCGGTGAAACCGATCAATTCGTCGGCCGCCACGTATCGTATCAGAAGCAGAGTCTGAACACATTTGAAGAACGCCTGGAGCGTTTTGAAATCCCATATCCAGTGGCCGAGCTTGATGATTCGGTGTCACTGCTGCGCGTAGTGGACAACCCTGCAATCGTCATGAGCAGCTGCAAGCGCGCACATGATGATGCTTCGGTTATTGTCCGGTTCTTCAATCCAACTGAAGAGATTCAGGCGTTTGAACTGGACAACGTATTTGATTCAGTTGATGTTGTGAACCTGGCGGAGGAAGTGCTTGCTGGAGCGGGAAGTGAACTTGAGATTAAGCCTAAAGGGCATTTGACATTGAAACTGTCGTAGTCTGCTTTGGACAGGGTCTCGACGGTGGGACAGGGGGACAGGTACGTTGTCCCAAAACGACTATCTGATTAAACCCCCAAAAGTGGGACGGTGAACCTGTCCCCGCATCCCACCCGTTAATGAATTTTCGACAAGTGGCTCAATAATCGGGTGAAGTTGCGCAATTAATTTGGAAGTGGCTCAATTATTCGGAAAGAGGCGCAATTATTTCAGAACCGGCGCAATTATCCTGGAAAGCGGCCCAATTCCGTGACCTAGCCGCTTCTTCTGTTGAGATTCACCTCATTTTTCATAAGTTAAAAAGCGGGTTTGACAAATTAAGGTTTAAAATACAAGGTGATCAGTGCAATCCAAGGAAAAAATACCGGATCCAAATGGAATCCGTAAAAAGAAGCGCTTCCTCATCTGCCGAATAAAGAAAATTCGACATGGAGGGCACAATTATCATTTGAAGGGTGCGATTAGTTCGATGAGAGGGACAAATATTTTTTAAAGGGCCTAATTAATCGGGTGAGGGGCCCAATTCCCCCAGGGAAAGGCACGATTGTCTTTAAGACCGCTTTTTTGATAAAAACCCCGTCCCTAAATAGAGGGTTCTCACCCCAATCCAACTCACACAACAACAAAAAGAAGGTGAAACCATGACAAAAAACGAACTACTAACTAACATAGAAACCAGACTCAAAGCCATTTACGGCGAAGAATACAAAGAAGAATATCTAACAAGCTTCACGGAGCTGCTAAAAAAATGGACCAGCCATTCCTTCGAAAATACAGCTCCTGTCTCAGAAGAAAACGTCTATCTCATCACATATGGCGACAGCATCTATGAAGAAGGAAAACCGACGCTTGAGTCGCTGCGCTCTTTTTTAAACGAAAAAGTGAAGGGCACCGTCACGGATGTCCACTTGCTCCCGATGTTTCCGTATACTTCGGATGATGGTTTTTCGGTCGTTGATTATCGTCAAGTCGACTCAAAACTTGGTGACTGGGACAGCATCGAAGGACTTTCTGAAGATTACCGTCTGATGTTCGATTTCGTCGCTAACCATATCTCGAAATCCAGCGAATGGTTCCAGGGTTATTTAAATGGCGATGAAAAATACGAAAACTATTTTATCCCGAGAGACGACTCGTTCGATGCAAGTGAAGTCGTGCGTCCGCGGACGTCACCGCTTCATCATGAGTACGAAGGGAAAGACGACGTGAAAACAGCCTGGACCACGTTTAGTGAAGACCAGGTTGACGTCAATTTCCGCCATTTCCCGGTGCTCGTCGAGATGACGGATATCCTGTTGGAGTACGTGAGCAAAGGCGGAACAAGCATCCGCCTCGATGCGATCGGGTTCATCTGGAAGGAGTCGGGCACGACGTCGATCCACCTTCCGCAGGCGCATGAAATCATCAAGCTCTGGAGAGATGTTGTCGACTTTTTCAAGCCGAATACACAAATCATTACAGAGACCAATGTGCCCCATAAAGAAAATATCAGCTATTTCGGCGACGGCACAGACGAAGCAAATATGGTGTATCAATTCTCGCTTCCTCCGCTAGTATTGCACTCGTTGACCACCCACGATGGTGCCAAGCTGACAGAATGGGCGAAGACAATCGATACGGTTTCGGATACGGCGACTTATTTTAATTTCCTTGCCAGTCATGACGGAATCGGCATGCGTCCGACGGAAGGCATCCTGACCGAGGATGAGAAGCAGATGCTTGTTGAAAAAGTGAAGGAAAACGGCGGCCGCGTGTCGTATAAAGCGAATAGTGACGGCAGTCAGTCTGTTTACGAACTGAATATTAATTATTCTGATGCCCTTGTGAATAAGGGTGAGGATACGACTGAGGAGATGGAAGTGGCAAAAATGCTTGCTGCCCATTCGATTCTTTTATCCTTTGTCGGTGTTCCGGCTATCTACTATCATTCTTTGCTTGGTTCCAAGAATTACGAAGCCGGGGTGGAAGAGTCAGGCATCAACCGCCGGATCAACCGCGAGAAGCTTGATCTCGGAACGATTCTGGATGAACTGGAAACAGATTCCCGCCGGAAAGGGATTTTCAGAGGACTGCAAAATATGATCTTAATCCGCCAAAAGGAATCTGCGTTTTCTCCTTATGCAGGGCAGGAAGTGCTGGACTTAGGTGAAAACTTGTTCGGCCTGAAGCGTGTGAATGATGATACGGGTGAAGAGATCACGTTTGTGGTGAACCTTGATTCCCGTAAAGCCGAAGTTGAATTTCCGGGACCAGGAACCGACCTAATGAATGGAAAAGAAATAAGCGGCAAGGTTGAATTGGAACCTTATCAATTTGTGTGGATTAAATAAAGAAGTGGGACGTGGAATGGGACGCAGGGACAGGTACACTGTCCCGCCCCCCTATTTTCAAGACGGATTTTGGGACACGCTACCTGTCCCTCTGTCCCTTAGGAGTGTGTGAAGATGAAGTTTTTGATTGCGGCTGATTCGTTTAAGGATTCGCTTTCGGCGTTTGAGGTTGGGGAAGCGGCGCGGGAAGGGATCTTGGCTGCGCTGCCGGATGCTGAGATCGAGAATTCTCCGATGGCGGATGGCGGGGAAGGTACGATTGATGCGCTGCTCGCCGGGATGGATGGTGAAGAAAGGGAAGTCTCCGTTCATGATCCTCTTAGGAATCTGATCACAGCCCGCTATGCTGTATTGGATGAAGATACAGTTTTTATCGAAAGTGCGAGGAGTAGCGGTCTACCGCTTGTTCCTTTTAGCCTGCGTGATCCGATGAAAACCAACACTTACGGCCTGGGTGAGCAGATTAAGGATGCCGTCAAGAACGGCTACCGCAATATTGTCATCTCGCTTGGCGGAAGCGCCACGAATGACGGCGGTGTCGGGATGCTGCAGGCGCTTGGATGGAAGTTCTATGATGGAGATGGCAATCTGCTCGGTAATGAAGACAACCCGTTACTGAAGGTGGCTTCATTCACAGATGAGGAACGTATCTCAGAGCTGGAACAATGCTCTTTCACCATCGCCAGCGACGTCACCAACCCTTTTTATGGTGAAAACGGAGCAGCCAATATTTTCGCCAGGCAAAAAGGTGCGACGGAAGAGGATATTGTTGAATTGGATGCAGCCCTCCGGAATCTGGCCGGAATTTTCAATAGTAAGTACGGTGTCGACCTCCAATCAGTCGAAGGCTCCGGTGCAGCCGGCGGCCTCGGCGGTGCAATCGTGGCCGGGTTGAAAGGCAGGCTTCAATCAGGTGTTGAAACAATCGCCGGGCTTACCGGACTGGAAGAAAGGGTCGCAGCTGCCGACGTGATCTTTACCGGGGAAGGCAGCCTCGACCGCCAGTCCCTTATGGGAAAGGTCCCTGTAGGGGTCGCTAAGCTAGCCAAGAAGCACGGCAAGAAAGTGATTGGGATTGCCGGCCGGGTGGATACGGATTTGAAAGAAGTCAATCAGTATCTGGACGCGGTATTCTCCATTCAGACAGAGTGCCGCATGCTTGAGGAGGCTCTTTTGAAAGAGGTTTCCAGTGAGCAGGTGCGGGTGACGGTGGAACAGGTTGTAAGATTAATAAAGTAGACCAAAGGGACAAGTATTGTGGATTGAGCCACCGTACCTGTCCCTTTGGTTTTTAAGAACGGGAACCACGGTGCCTGTCCCCATGGTTTCTTTGTCCCTAATAATTGAATCGCCACCCCCACTTCTATATACTTTCTTTAAAAGAAACTATTTGAGGTGAAAAGTATGGCTGACGAATTAGCGGCAAAAAGGTGGAAAGCCTTAAATCCGGTAATCAGAAAGAAGCTTGAGTCAAATGTTTTTTGCAGGAATTGCGGTGTGACGACAATCGTGGACTATGAGGTAGAGTACACGATTTCCCAGTTCATATTGGAGGGATCCTGCCAGAAATGTCATGGCCCGGTGACAAGAGTGGTCGATTAGAAGGAAAGGAAGTGTGAGCCGCGGGACCTGTCCCCGCGGCTCACGCTATTGAAGGTGAAAGCCTATGTGGGACAGGGGGACAGGGACAGTGTCCCATTAAAGAGTTATAAAACTTTTAGGGCAGAGGGACAAGGGAGCTGTCCCCCCGTCCCTGGACAACGGACTCGTTTCTATAAGGATAGCAAGATGAATATGGCTGAAGCGCTTGTGGTGATGCATAGTAAATAGATGAGCATGACCACTTGGACTTGTGACAGCCCGTAATCCAGCAATCTGTGATGTAAATGGAGTTTATCGGCTTGAAAGATGGATCTGCCCTGCCGTAATCTTTTTAAAAATACAAAAATCGTATCAAATATAGGGATCGCCAATATGAGCAGAGGGATGTTGATCGTGATGAGAGTGATGGTCTTCATGGCCCCGATCACTGAAATTGCCCCTATCATGAATCCGAATAATGTTGAGCCTGTATCTCCCATAATAATTTTTGCGGGAAAAAAGTTATGAGGTAAATAGCCGATCGCAACTCCCAGCATGAGGGCTGACAGGAACGCGGAAACGGGCTGATTCATCAATAGAGAGGTGATCAGGAAGGTGAATGAAAATATCCCGGCCATTCCGCCTGCCAAACCATCCAGACCGTCCATGAAATTGATTATATTGATGATGAAAATGATCCATACCATTGTAAACAGCTTCCCTATGACAGGCGAGAGTTCCAGATAACCTAATATTGGAATATCGATCTGCGATACATAGTCCCCAAATTGAACGACCAGGAAAGCAGCGGAAATTTGGACCAGCAGTCTGGGGAAGGGTGAAAAGTCTTTTGACTTGGTTTTATAGTAATCATCAACGAATCCGATCGTACTTAAAAGAATAATGGCTGTCGTCAGCGTCAGTGTTTCATTCAGCGCTAAAAAATCCAGCCGATAAAAAAAGAATATCCCTGTTAGGGTGATACCTGTAAAAACCACCCCGGCAAGCATCGGGAGGGGTTTTTTGTGTACTTTCCGGTTGTTGGGATTGTCCACAAAGTTGGTTTTGATTGCAACCGGAATAATGAGCTTAACCCCGATATAGGTGCATAAAGAAGCGAGCAGGACGATTATCAGAGATAACGTGATCATATATTATTTGCTCCTTTGGATAGCAATGAATCTACCAATCATAGTTTTCATACAGTATAGTACAAGATTCAACTTTTTTCTACAATTAGTAAAAATTTCAATTTCGGAGGCAAAAAAAAAGAATGGGACAAGTTATCTGTCCCATTCACCTTAAAGTGATTGATTACTAACCAAACGATAGTGTGAATGCGCACCTCGCATTTTCCCGTCCGCAAACACTTCGATCCCCGTTGATTCCTTATGAGGAAATACCCTCGAAGTAAATATCGTTTTACCTCCGTTGATAAAAATCTCCACAATACTGCGGTCAACGAAAATCTGCAGGTCAACTTTGTCTCCGATTTCAAGCTCTGCGCTTCTTTCAAATCCATGTTCCCCGCCGAATGCTTCCGCAAAATTCTCCCGGTTCAATGTAACGGTCTGCTCGGAGCGGTTGAACTCCAGCACAAGCCCCTCGGCTTCAGAGGAGAACAGCCTCAAACCGAAAATCTCAGATTCTCGTGATTCTAATGAAAGTTCCAGCTCATATTGATCAGACCCGGCACCGATTTCTGTGCTTCCCTGATCCAGACTGAACTCGCCTTCCGCCGGCTCCCCTCGAAGTTTCTCGAGCTCCCTTGCCGGCTTCTGGATAAGAATGCCGTCAACAATATCAAGCTCTCGTGGGATCGTCAGGCAATGCGCCCAGCCTTCTTTGTCTGAAGGATAATCCATCTCGCCCATGCCGGCCCAGCCGAACAGGAGGCGCTCCTTGTTTTTTCCTTCAAAGGTCTGAGGGGCATAAAAATCGAAGCCCTTGTCCAGTTCATGGCGGCTCTCGACCTTGAACGTGAGGTTTTCGATGTCCATTTTGCCTAGAACATAGATTACATTATAAAGATTCTGATAGGCATGTTTCCCGGACTCGAGCCCCTGAGGTGAAACCACGAATACATCCTGTCCGTTCAATTCAAAATAGTCTGGGCACTCGAGCATGTAGCAGGTGTCAGGCAGATTCAAGTCCAGATCCAGCTCGCCTTTAAATGACCAGTCACGAGCATTGCTTGATTCGTAGACGATGATGGCGCCGGTCAAATCAGACCGCTGGGCACCAAGCAGCATATAATAGGTGTCATTTTTCATGAACACCTTCGGATCGCGTACATGCCCCGTATAGCCTTCCGGAACGCCCCCGATGATCGGATTCTGCTCATACTTGCGGATTACGCCATCATTGTCCATGATGGCAAGGCACTGGTTCGCCGACCGTTCCTCGGCGCTGTATTTGATGTTGCCGGTATAGAAAAGGTAGAGTTCCCCGTCAACTTCGATCGATGCCCCGGAATAGGCTCCGTGTGATTCATAGTCTTCGACAGGGACGATGGCCGTGGGAAGCCTCTCCCAATCCAGCAGGTCCTTTGATTTCACGTGGGCCCAGTGTTTCATGCCGTGAGTGGGACCGAATGGATACCATTGATAAAAGACGTGGAATTCACCGTTGTAGTAAGCAAGGCCGTTCGGATCGTTCATCAGGCCGTACCCGGGGTGGATATGATACGCAGGCTTCCACATGGAAGAGGCGGATTTTTCCTGCAGCTGCCCGAGCTCATTTTCTTTAGCATCTAGGATCGTGCGGTATTTTGGTTCGGTGTATCTATTCATGCTTGTCAAATTCCTTTCGTGAAAGAGATTTTCCCTTGCGCGGGAAGAAGAATTGACGATAGATGGTTTTAGTTGAAAATATTAAATTGGTTTCGCTGATGAGGACTGGTTTTCGATATAAGAACCCGGAATTTTGATGATAAATCTTTTGATTTCGATAATAAAGTTTCGATTATCGATATTAAAACGGATCATGGTCGTTCGGTGTTTGCAGTAAACCCCTCATTACTGGCTGAAAAGCCGTAACGAAGCACCCTAAACGACTGATTGAACAAAAAAACCATCGCGAATATCAAAATTCCGGCCATTAAACGCCAAAACCCGGCCCCTATAAAAGAAAAGCAGGCAAGTGAACCCCACTAACCTGCTTCTATCAACTTTTTATAAAATCAAGCTTCTTTCTTATCCGAGTAGCCGAACATCCAAGTCAGCACGAATGCCACTGCAATCGCCACAACGTTGATCAGGATGTATTGAAGGATCTGCCCGTTCAGGTAGAGCAGCGTTCCCGGGATGACGGTGATGGCCATGCCCGTTGCTTTCAGTCCCATGATGGAAGCGAGGAATCCTCCGACTCCGCCTCCGATAAGTGCCATGACGAATGGTTTACCGTAGCGCAGGTTCACCCCGAAAATGGCTGGTTCGGTGATGCCGAGGAATGCTGAAAGGGAAGACGGAAGCGCCAGTGCTTTCAGTTTCTTGGACTTTGTTTTCAGGCCGACAGCCAGTGCCGCGCCGCCCTGTGCAGCAATTGAGCAGGTGATGATGGCGTTGTAAGGGTTGTTTCCGTATTTCGCCAGCAACTGGATTTCAAGCATGTTAAAAATGTGGTGAATCCCGGTGACGACGATGATCTGGTTGAGTCCGCCGATCAGGAATCCGCTGATGCCGAACGGCCATTCAAGGACGGCGATCGTACCGTTCAAAATCACGTTCTCCAAGCTGTGGAACACAGGTCCGATCACGAACAATGCCAGTGTGATCATGACAAGAAGTGTCAAAAACGGCGTGATGATTAAATCGAGCGCTTCAGGCGTGCGCTTGCGGATCTGTTTTTCCAGTTTGGCCCCGAGGATCCCAGCGATGAAAGCAGGGAGGACGGAACCTTGATAACCAACGACAGGGATGAATCCGAAGAATTCAAGCGGCTGTACGTCTCCGCCTGCCACTCCCCATGCGTTCGGCAGAGAAGGGCTGACGAGCATTAATCCAAGGACCATTCCGACGATCGGGGTTCCGCCGAATACCCTGAAAGTCGACCATGCGACCAGTGCCGGCAGGAAGATGAAGGCCGTGTCAGTCAGGATCTGCGTGTATAATAGGAAGTTCTCGGAGATGTCATCCGGTGTCATGCCGAAGAGTGCGAGTATCTGCTCCTGCATGACGAGTCCGCGCAGTCCCATGAAGAGACCGGTTGCCACAAGCACCGGGATGATTGGTACGAAGACATCCCCGAATGTGCGGATCGCACGCTGGAACGCACTGCCGCTTTTCACGGCTTCCTTGGACTGTTCCGCTTTCGTAGAACCGGCAATCCCCAGGTTCCTCACTTCTTCATAAATACGGTTGACCGTTCCGGTGCCGAGTATGACCTGGTATTGGCCGGAGTTGAAAAAGGCGCCTTTCACTTTATCCGTATTTTCAACGGCTTCCTGGTCGATCTTTTCTTTGTCTTTCACCATGATTCGTAAGCGGGTGGCACAATGGGCTACTGACAGTATGTTCTCTTCGCCGCCGACTCCGGCCAGGATTTCTTCTGCAATTTTTCTGTTTTCTGACATTGTTACTCCTCCTTTGTTCATGTGTGTAATCGATTTCATATCGGTTGAAAATAAATGCACCGGCTGATTGAATGCCCATACATAGTAAAATTAAATAACAGTCATTATTGGTGTGTAATCGATTTCACACCAGTTAAAAATAAAAGTACCGGCCATTGATTGCCCATACAGAATGAATTTGTTAGTGTAATCGATTCCACATACAAGATATTGTTATGAAATCGATTACATACTGAAATTATACACTATCTTTTTTCACGAGTCCATAGTCTAATACAATTTTACTCGTTGGTATTTTCTTTTGATTGATTATCGAAAGGATCATATTGGCTGCTTCCCGGCCGGCTTTGTTGTATTGAAAATCGATGGTCGTGAGTGGAGGTGTGACATATTGGGACAGCTCAGATGCTCCGACCCCTGCAAGTGCGATGTCCTCAGGGATTTTGAGTCCCATTTCCTTCAGGTAGTTCATCGCCCCGATCGCAAGACGGTCCGTCACGGCAAACACCGCGGTCGGAAGGGTGGTGGATGATTCCATGATGGCTTTCATTGCCTGCCAGCCGGATTCGACATCGAACACTGCGGTCTGGATCCAACTTTCTTCAATTGGAAGTCCGTTTTTCTTCATTGCCTCCAGATATCCTTTTTTCCTCATCAGTCCGACGGCACGGTCGGATTCACTTACTCCGATGAATGCGACTTTCTCATGCCCTTTTTCGATGAGATAATCAACCATTTCTCCTGCTGCCATGATTTCATTGAACACGACCGATGGGGTGCCCGGCATATCCTGGCCGACGACTACGAAAGGGACCTTGAGCTTCTGGATTTCCTCCACCAGCTGTTCGTTTGTATTGGTAGCCGACAGGACAATTCCTTCGACGTCCCTGCTTTTCAGCAGCTTGAGGAATTCGATTTCCTTGCCGGCGTCCAGATTCGAATTCGCGAGTAAGATCTGATATCCTTCCTCTGCCAGCACCCGGTCGAGCCCGTTGACCATCCGGCTCGTCGTTTCGGAACCGAGCTTCGGGAGGATCACCCCGATTACCTTCGTCTTCTTCGTCCGCAGCGATTTTGCATTTTCACTCGGCACATATCCTGTTTCTTCTATTACTTTAAGAATCCTCTCTCTCGCTTCCTCGCTCACATATCCGGATTCATTCAGCATCCGCGAAACCGTCGCGCTGGAAACATTCGCCCTCCTGGCCACTTCTTTGATCGTAATCACACGGCGTCCTCCTTATCGTTCTCTTGGGTTTATTGTACTTGATGGGAGGGGGGATTGGAAGAGTGAGCCGCGGGGACAGGAACGGTGGCCCAGCTTACCCCTGTTACCAGTTTAAAAACGGGTCAGTATACCTGTCCCTATTTTCGCTATTTTGTGGTGGAAAGGTAGAGTGAGAACCGTCCCCACTCTACCCAATTCTTATAAGTATCCCCGTTTTATCATCATGCTTCTTCAATCGAGGCCAGCTGATGCAGGCGGGATCCTGTTGTTCGGCTGTGTGGATTTCGTCCAGCAGGGACTGGACGCCGTGGGTGAAGGCGAATTGTGCGCTTTCTTCCCAGCCTTTTTCGTTTTTGTGAAGTTTAAGTCCGTCGGACAATAATAATATGCCCTTTACGTTCATGAGGGGGATGCAGCCGGATTCCAAAAAGTGCATGGCATCCGGACTTCCGTCGATGACCCCGTAGCCGTCCGGTGTGTTGAGTCTGTTCCGGTTCTGCTTTAGAAGTCCGGAAATAGCCGACCGGCAGTCTTCCAGAACCTGCTGAAGCTCAATAGAAGGCAGCGAGTTCAATGACTGTCCCAGCCCGCTTTCTTTTTCTTTCAGCAACTGATGGAAAAAGGCGATGGATTGAGCATCCAGCCGGTCTAAATGATCATAGTTCATTTGCCTGATCGTATGGTCATGGTGCTGGATGAAGAGCATGCAGTCTCCTGCAGCAATGAATTGAATCGTGTCTTTGTTCACCAATTGAACGGCGGATAAGCCGCAGGTGCTCCTTTTGTATTTAGGGATTGATCCGAGCTCTGCCCCCGTCAATTGCTGGGTTTCTTTGCTGAGATTCTGGTTTGCTTCCTCAATCAGGGACTTGAGGGGAGTGGATGGATTGCTTTCAAACGTTTCTTTAAGAATCCTGGATGCTACGTCTCCCGGCAGCCCTCCCAAGCCGGTTGCCCCGTCAATCACGGCAAACAAGCCGTGAGTTTCGTTTATGACATAAGCATCTTCATTCTTTTTATTTGAACCTTGTTTGTACACATATTGAACGGTGTAGTTCATGTAGTCACTCCTAACGGGATAAGTAATGAGAGTATAGCGGACCGGCGATCAATAGCAGCCCGATCAAGAGAATGAATACCTGGTGCTTCCATGGTGATTTTTTCTGCTGAAGGAGCATTCCGAGGCTCAGGTATCCAATCAGGATGCAGCCGGTCAGAATCATGATCAGGAAGGCTGAATCGAGAAAGGGCTTGTTTCCGATTAGATTGAATGAGCCGATTGTCAAGCTGATGATGGCTACAAAAAAAGCAATGGATTGCAGGTTATCCTTCTGCATTTTATCCATGGAAATTTCCAGTTCCAGCTTTGATTCTTCAAGTTCGGATCTAGTTTTCTCCAATTCATCCAGAATCAAGGAGGAAGATTCAGCTGCTTCAATCCTGCTGAGATGGGACTGGTATTCATTCAGCCGGATGGCATAGTCCGTGCTTGATGAGTCTTCCTTGTCGATTGCCTTGTGAATGGCTGTTTTCGCTTCCCTGTACTGTTTCAATACCGCAAGCAATCTTCCTTTAGTACAGTAAAATTTGGGATATTGGTTATCCATTCTGATGATCTGGTCCATCTTTTCCCTGGCATCCCCGACGATTGCCTGATCGATGTCCAACCCGCGTTCTTCGGCGGCTACAACGGATTCTACATAACTATGGAGAACGCCCACTTGATGGGGGAGATTTTCTACCGCCATTCTGCCATAGTGGATCGCCAATTCCATATCCTCGGGCGTGTCATATTGTTTATGGAACAATGATACGATATGGGGATAAAGGAGCTCTCCTTCAAAGAACTCCCCATAATCCTGGATCAGATTTTTATAGGTGGAGTGATTTTTCATTCTCCGGGCGTATATGCACAGAACAAAGAATATGGAGAACAAAATAGGATTCTCTGGATCATTAGCTTCTTCATTTCGGTCGGTACTCTGTTTCAGCCAGTCTGTTAAAATCGCACACTCATGTTTGGTTAATTTGTTGGATGCATACTGTGCCAAACCTGTTTCATATTTTCGCAGTTTACGATTCGGCAGAGTGGACACGAATTGAATGAAATCTTCCATTACTTCATGTGAAGACAAAACGGTCAATGGGATCACCTGATTTATTAGTTAGTAAAGAATATTTTACCATATGTAATGGTGAGAAAGTGAACGTGAAGAGAATATTTTGAGACCTTTCCCGCTGCCTCAGGTATAATCCTTTTACATTGATGCTCATTCACTTTAACATGGCAGTGAAAACATTTTTACTTTCAAATGAAGCATGAAGGATTCATACAAAACCAGAGGAGGACGTTCATATGAAAAAAATCATCAACGAACCGGAGACGCTGGTCACGGAGATGTGCAAAGGGATGGCGCTTGCCCATCCGGAACTGGAATTTCTGGAAAAGTATAGGGTTATGAAGAAAAAAGAATTGGATGAAAATAAGGTGACTTTGATCAGCGGAGGCGGAAGCGGTCATGAGCCGGCTCATGCGGGACTCGTCGGAAAAGGGATGCTCGACGCTGCGGTGTGCGGGGACATATTTGCTTCACCGTCCCAGATCCAGGTTTACCAGGCGATCAAAGCAACGGCGAATGAAAAAGGGACCCTGTTGATCATCAAAAATTACAGCGGAGACATCATGAACTTTAAGAATGCCGCTTATATGGCAGAAGAGGACGGAATTCCGGTCGATTATGTGAAGGTCGATGACGATATCGCGGTGGAGGACAGCCTTTATACCGTCGGGCGCCGCGGGGTTGCGGGTACCGTGCTTGTACACAAGATCGCAGGGGCGGCTGCGGAAGAAGGCAGGGGACTGAATGAGGTTAAGGCAGTAGCTGAAAAAGCAGCGGCCAACGTCAGGAGTATCGGGATCGCGCTGACTTCGTGCACCGTTCCGGCAAGTGGTTCGCCTACTTTCGAATTGGGGGATGATGAGATTGAATATGGAGTCGGAATCCACGGTGAGCCCGGCATCAAGCTGTGGCTGTGCTGGTGAACGGCTTTGGCGGGACGCCTCTGCAGGAACTATACTTATACAACAATGCAGTGGCAGGAATTTTATCTGAAAAAGGGATCCGCATCAACCGTTCATTTGCAGGCAATTATATAACGAGCATCGATATGGACGGGCTCTCCTTGACGGTGATGAAACTGGATGATGAACTGAAAACGTTACTGTCGAAGGAATCCCAGGCACCTGCGTTCAGGGTTGATGGACCGGTTCCTGCAGTGGAATACAAGAGTGCGGATGAAGTTGAAGAGAAAAGACCTGTTTCGTTTGAGGTGGAGACACCGGCAGAATATGCAGTGATCAAGAGTGATGAGGTAACGTTAGAAAATATGATTTACCTCGTGGATAAAATGAGCGAAGTGATCATCGAGAACGAAGTCCCGTTCTGTGAACTGGATTCACATGCGGGTGACGGTGATTTCGGAATGAGCGTCGCCAAGGGGTTCAGGCAGCTGAAACGTGAGTGGCACTCGATTCTTGAGGAGGATAATCTGACGATCGGCAGCTTCCTGGATGCATGTTCCATCGTCATCATGGAATATTGCGGAGGAGCTTCCGGCCCGATTTGGGGATCTGCATTCCGCGCGGCAGGTAAATCTGTCGGCGATCAATCGGCGATGGCCGTTTCTGACTTTGCGGACATGCTTCAGGATGCAGTCGAAGGCATCCAGCGTACCGGCGAACGTTCATTCGGAAGAGGCGCGGAAGTCGGGGACAAGACCCTGGTGGATGCACTTGTGCCGTGCGCGGACGCCTGGACTGGAAGTGCTGAAGCCGGCAGCGACTTTAAGACAGCTTTTGTAAAAGGAGCCGAAGCCGCCGTTGAAGGTGCAGAGAAGACGAAGGACATCGTTGCCCGGATGGGGCGTGCCGGAACAGTCGGCGATCGGAGTCTCGGCCATCCGGATGCAGGAGCTTATGCGCTTGGGGTGATTTTTACGGAGCTTGCGGATAGTTTGAAATAGAAAACCGAGGGGACAGGTATCCTGGTTCAAAATGAACCGCTTTACCTGTCCCCTTGGTTCAAGTAGGGTCATGAATTTAAAAAAGAGCTGATTATTTAATGGCCCTAATCAGCTCCTTCTTCTTAAACTGCTTTTGAAACAGGGGACACAATCCCTCTGGATTCGAGCTCCCTTTGTGTTTGTTCATCTGCTGGGCGATAGCCTTTTTCGAGAAGATCTTTCATGAAAATTTTATTATAAACGAAAGAAAATATGATACCTGGAATCCAAGCTCCAAACCCAAAAGTGAATGCTCCAACTGCAAAAGCTGTAATAAACATGATTGCGGCCCATTTTAAATCCCCTCTGATTAGTGCAGGGAAAAAGCCGAAAAAGAATGTTGTCCAGCTGAATCCAATTTTCACATCTTTTGTTACGCCCGCATCGTTGCGAAACTTTGCCTTCATGTTTTACCCTCCTTTAGTCTTAGTTCTTTATAATTATACTATAATTTTTTCTAATAAATTCAGTAATTCCCAAAAAATAATATTAATATATTTATATTTTGATAGAAAAAATGAATGGATATGAGAGGAGTAAGAAATTCATTTCATGTCCGGTACGATTCAGGGAATCTATCATACAAGAGTATTAAGGCCATATCGTGACGGGTTCAATGCAAGCTCCTTGGCCGTCATTAAACCATGGTAACTTTCCCCATGGTTCTTGTATCTGGTAGACTATCAATAAGAACCAAGGTCGGGAGGCAATTTCAGTGGATTATGCGGTAATCGGTAAAAAGATAAATGAACTGAGAAAGGCTGCCGGTCTCACTCAAGGAGACCTGGCTGAAGGTATCTGCACGCAGGCGCTTATCAGCCGGATTGAGAAGGGGGACATTTATCCCAGCGCTACCGCACTGTACCAAATTGCTGTAAAGCTGGGCGTTGATGTGAATTATTTTTTTGAGATCGGGACAACGCCCCGTTTGGATTACGTGCAGGAAGTTGAAAAGCAATTGAGGACCCTCAGAGTCAACCGGAAATTTGAAGAAATGATGGAGCTTGTGAAGACTGAGGAGAAAAATCCCCTTTTTTATAAAGACATTGAGAAGATGCAGCTTCTATGTTGGCATAAAGGAATCTATGCCTATGAAGTGGAGAAGAATGAAGAGAAGTCTTTCTCTCTCCTGGATGAGGCTTATTACATCACGGCCAATAAGAAAAAAGCCATGACGGAAAGGGAAATGCAGATTCTCTCAAGCAGGGGCACCATCCATACAGCCCTTCGCCAACACGATGAAGCCCTCCATTATTTCAAGGTGGTTGAAAGTGCATTGAAGACAGCAGAGCAATTACATGATAAATCGATAAAAACGAGGTTATTTTATAATATATCCAGAATATTGACGAGGTTAGGCAGATATGAAGAATCCACAGCCTATTGCCGGAGAGCGATAAACTGGTGCATAGAGGAAGAACATCTATGGGGATTGGGAGAATTAAACTATCAGATTGGATATAACCACGAACTGGCCGGTGAAATTAAACAAGCCCTATCCTGCTTCAAACTGGCGCTGCATATGTTCGAACTTGTAAAAGACGAAAAATACGTAGCGTTCATCCGTGACAAGATTGAAAAAAAGAGGGTCACTGTATCAGAATGGCAGGGGGCCAGTGAAAACGAGTTGACTTGACCGCCAAACCTTTCCTGATTGGGTCTGTATTTGGCTGTTTGGTTGAGGGCGTATTCGAATGAATGGTATTGTGGAATAGGATTGTGAGTAACTAAAAGATGGGAGTTTTGGATTAGTAGAGTGCTGTATTTACTTCTTTTTTTTGATAGGAATTATTAAAGCATCCCATTGTGTTAGGCGCCTCTAGACTATTAAAGAAAGATAAAGGGAAAACCTTAATGGGTAAATAGGATTATCACCACTTTGCTTTGTATCTTTGAAAAGGGGCTGCTGATTTAAAGACTCATTTACGTCAATGCTTCCTAATCCTTTAATGATATGGATTATACTAGTAATCACTTTTAAATTTACAAAATTTTCAAAATATAATATTGGTTTCATGCCTCCCCTTTCGTATCATTAGGGTTGAAATGGATAAGCCATTACTGAATGAAAGGGAGGAAGATATTTAATGAAGAAAATCTTCATCACAATCATGGTGTTGCTGCTCATGCTGCCAGGAGCTTTGAATGGTAAACCGGCTAGGGCCGAGACCTCCGGCAAACTGGATTCCACCTATTTCGGGGAGCCTGAGGAACTCCTGACTCCGCTGATGGATGCAATCAGTATCTTCGACGGGGCGGTTGGGACAGAAAATGGTAAGCCTGTAATGTATACCACCACCAAGGGACTGCCGGCACAGTTGAATGTCATTGACATCAAATCAGAGAAACTGCTGCGGGTCATTCCGCTCGAGGGTGCGGATAATACATGGGCGCATGAAGTACTACCGAACGGAGACTTGTACATCGCGACGATCGGCGGTGGTGCCAAGCTCTGGAAGTACACACCGGGTGCAGACAGCGCCGAAGTTGTAGCAAGGTTTTCAGGTGAGACATTCCCTTTTTCGATTACATCAGAACAAGGAAAGATCTATGTGGGGACCTATCCAAGCGGGAAAGTCTTTGAATATGATCCTGCTGACGGATCTGTTGATGATTACGGCCGCATGATCGGCGAGTCATCACAAGAATATATCCGGTCCCTGGCTGTCATAGGGGACGATGTGTATTCCGGAACAGGCCACGGGAAGATCATTCATTACAATAAGTCTACCGGTGAAAAAGAAGACATCGCGGCATCCATCGGTGAGCCCGGCCATATTTATGACTTGGATAAGGTCGATGACCGCTATCTTTTCGCCAGATACGAGCTTTCGAGCAATGCCTATGTCTATGATACGCAGGAAGGGGAGTGGCTCGATGCAGTCATCCCGAAAGTACGCGGACTTCATGTTCCGGAACAGTCGGAGGATGGAAAGGTTTATTTTATGAATACGGAAAATAAACTACAGACCTTCGATCTCGGGACATTGGAGGTGGAGGACACAGGAATTACGTATAATAGCGGGTTTCGCGGTGTCGACTGGGTGGAGTTCGGCACTCCTGAACTGCCGGGGAAAAGCCTGGTCACCATCAATTTCAGCGGGTTCGTAACCATCCTGAATCTGGAGACAAAGAAGACGGTCACTACTCCGGTCCTGGCTGAAGGGACGGCGAATGTGATGAACAAAATAGAGACGGGACCTGATGGGAATCTCTATATCACCGGGATCCAGACTGGCAAGGGTGCGATTTATAACCCCGTGACTAAGGAAAGAAAAGTCTATAATATGGGACAGGGAGACAGTATCGGCACTTTCGGTGACAAGCTGCTCTTTGGTGTTTATCCTGACGGGGATATCAGGGAGTTCGATCCTGCGCTCGAGCCCTCCGATACGAATCCGAAAAAGTTATTTACTATCGGAGATGAGCAGAACAGGATCAGCTCGATCACAGAAGGGGACGGCAAAGCGTATATCGGAAGTATCCCGTTCTATGGGGAGCTGGGAGGCGCTTTGACGGTTTATGATCCAGATGCTGCGGAAGCTGATCAGGTGAAGGTCTTCCGAAATATTGTGGAGGATCAAAGCGTGAACAGCCTTGTTTTCAAGGATGGAAAAGTGTACGGCTCTACCACCATCAATGGCGGGCTGGGAGCCGACCCGACAGCGGAAGAAGCAAAAATTTTCGTGTGGGATACAGAGACGGAAAAAGTGATCCGGGAGGTTTCCCTAATGGTTGATGGCCTTGAAAAGCCGGAATCCATCGGCGAATTGTCCTTTGGACCGGATGGACTGTTATGGGGGGCTTCGATCGATACGATTTTTGCAATGGATCCTGAAACGCTCGAAATTGTCAAAAGCCGGAAGCTGTATGATTCCCTTCCGACTTCAGCGTGGAATAAAATCGAGCTTGAGTGGTCGGATGGACTTCTATATGCTGATTTCAGCGGGAACCTGACTGCCATCGATCCTGAGACGTTGGAAAGCAGACAGATTGCCAGGGTATATGATTTTTCTATCGGGCCTGACGGAAACCTGTACTACTCATCGAGGGAAAACCGGACGATGCTTAATAAAATGGAAGTGAAAAAGATATCTGATAAAGAAGAAATGACGGTAACGAATCATCAATTTGAACGCCCTGCTGATGACGGCGTGATCCCGGGGTGGACCTCAATGTTCAAGACAGATGATCAGGCGAAGTATACCGTGTCGGGAGAAGAACATTCTCATGGCAGACAAAGCTTGAAGCTTGTGGATACCGCGAGAAATAAATCAGTCGCCTTAATGAGTGACAGCATCAATGTAGTGCCGGGGGAAATCTTTGAGTCATCCGCAAATCTCTTCATCAAAGAAGGAACGGGAAGCTTCATGGTGAGATTTTACGATGAAGAAGGAAGATCGATTTCAGACAAACCGGTCCACACGAGTACCGGCCTGAATAGATGGCAGAACATCTCCATCACAACAGAGGCACCCGAAAATGCCGCCGCCATGAGAGTCATCTGCTACACCACCTCCTATTCAACCGGGATCATCTACTACGACAAAGCAGAAGTCAAAAAACTGATACTTGAGTGAAGGTGGCGGGACGGGGGGACAGGTACAGTGTCCCACTTTTATAGAGATGAAGCTTGAAAACGTTTTTAATGAGAGAGGAGAGGGACAGTTGACCTGTCCCCCCTCCTTATTGTTATGAATCAGGCAGCATAAAAGGTTTGTGGGTCTGCGCAGTCCCTTCGACCCGTAACAAACTCTACCATTTTAAATTTCCTCGTCTATTCCTTCTAACTAATTCCAGCATTTCATCATAGTAGCCTTCTTAAAGAAATCATGACAGCTTCGAGTTTGTTGTATAGAGTGTATAAGCTGATCCCAGCT
This sequence comes from Bacillus sp. BKU_1, assembly GCA_051294195.1. Taxonomy (GTDB): domain Bacteria; phylum Bacillota; class Bacilli; order Bacillales; family Bacillaceae_B; genus Rossellomorea. The sequence continues at coordinate 3,458,751 of CP193985.1, forward strand.
TTTTTTGAGAAAGCCATACCCTCAATTCATCTAACTGAAGTAATGCCTTTTTTGAAGGCATCTTTATAAAGTCAATGCCTTCTATCTCTAGATCCCTGTGGTATGGCATGCAATGGAGTCACATTATAAACCAGAATACTTTCACGTAATGATTGGGAAGCATCACAACATCATCGTGTATCCTAAAACGTTTGGGATCTTCCTTTAATTGTACTGTATTTTCCTCCGCAGTCATTTGTAATTGCGAACTGCCCACAGAAGTATAAGGAATACTCTCGATCATGCCGCTCTCTATAAAACAAGATTAGTAATCTGTTTTATGAAAAAAAGACGGTGGCCAGGCGAGGTGACCCGGGGGAATTGGAGCTTACTGTCCCTGCGGTCCGCACCCATGTCTTTAATTTTCGATTATATGTTGACAACTCTTTATAGAATTGATAGATTAATAAAAGTCGTCACCAAGTTTGAGTGGTTACATTTACGGAGGATTAGCTCAGCTGGGAGAGCATCTGCCTTACAAGCAGAGGGTCGGCGGTTCGATCCCGTCATCCTCCACCATGGATTTTTTACGGAGCGTGAGCGGAGTAAAAGATCCTTCCATAAACTTGCATAGCGTAGCAGAGCAAAATATGCGTCCTTAAAATTTACAAAGCGTAAGTGGAGTAAAAAGATCCTTCCTTAACCTTGCACAGCGAAGCGGAGCATCACTAAGCAAAAGCAGCAAAGCCTAAATATAGGCAGTCATAACATAAAGGTGCTTATTTTTAAAAATTAGCAGCCAATCACACGGAGGAATACCCAAGTCCGGCTGAAGGGATCGGTCTTGAAAACCGACAGGGGTGTTAAAGCCCGCGGGGGTTCGAATCCCTCTTCCTCCGCCATATTTTTTATTCTCTCATGGAGGGGTAGCGAAGTGGCTAAACGCGGCGGACTGTAAATCCGCTCCTTCGGGTTCGGCAGTTCGAATCTGCCCCCCTCCATACAGCTTTTTTACGGAGCGACAGCGGAGTAAAAGAAGCATCCATAAAAATTACGGAGCGACAGCGGAGTAAAAGAAGCATCCATAAAAATTACGGAGCGACAGCGGAGCATACGCTCAGAGCTAATAACGCAAAATTTACATTTGCATCACAGGGGCATAGTTTAACGGTAGAACGAAGGTCTCCAAAACCTTTGGTGTGGGTTCGATTCCTACTGCCCCTGCCAATTTTATATGCGGGTGTAGTTTAATGGTAAAACCTCAGCCTTCCAAGCTGATGTCGTGGGTTCGATTCCCATCACCCGCTCCAAAACATAATTCACAGGTCAGTTCTCATAGGAACTGACCTTTTTTGTTGTTTAGAACCCTAGAAGAGGGGTATTGAATTAAAGTATAAATATAGGACTTTATACCTGTTCTGTTGACTGTTTATGGTTTTTGTAAGATAGTTACTATTAAATATTGATAGTTTTGTTTACGGGGGAACGGTATGAAAGAATTTCAGGATGGATTGCATAAAAAGAATTATTATTTGATTGTTTCGGTTATCATTGCTTTGATGGTGATAGGTGTTGTGATAAATAATCCGATGAATGACCGTTATTTTACCCATGCTGTCATGGTATTGATCGTGTCTGCCTGCCTTCTTTTATACCCCAGGTATGAAAATGCCATTATGAGATATATAACGGTGTTTGCATCTACTGGATATCTTTATTGTCTGTTTTACTTATACCCTGATACATGGTCGGGTTTTGTACTGCTTTGTTTAGTTCCGGCACTTTCCATTCTTTTTTTTGATCGGAATCTTTTTCATGTTTCTCTTGTTCTAAACGCACTAATAATTTCGTGTACATTCGGTTATGTCGTCCTCATTGATAAAGGGGAGGCGTATTCTTATGTATACAGGGATGTCACTGGGAATGTTGTAAACTTTATAGCGAGTCAGGTCATCCTATACTATGTATTTCATTTGTATAATGTAAGAATCCAAAAGCAGCGCATGTATTTTGAACAGGTGCAGCAGGCTGAACGGCTTAAGACGACTGGACAGATGGCTGCAGCCGTTGCTCACGAGATAAGGAACCCGCTTACAGTAGTGAAGGGATTTTTACAGTTTTACAAGGAAGATCCTGAACTCAATCCACATTTTAAACGAAACTTTTCATTAATGATTGACGAGCTTCACACTGCAGAACATGTCATTACGCAGTTTCTGGCTATGGCCAAGCCCGATCAAGAAAAGCTATTGGATTCAGTGGACATCGATAGGATATTAAATGATGTGACGGAACTTTTAAATACATATGGTCTATTAAATGACAACAGTATCGATTTGTCGGTTGAGCCCGGGTGCTTCGTCACTGCGAATCCCATTGAACTCAAGCAGCTGTTCGTTAATTTAATGAAGAACGCTATTGAAGCTTCTCCTCATAGCGCAGCTGTTTTCGTAAAGGCACGAAAGCATAAAGGTGAAGTCATTATCACTGTTACCGACAACGGGAAGGGAATGACACATGACGAACTAAAAAACCTCGGCACCCCCTTCTATTCACTTAAAAGCAAGGGGACGGGGCTCGGGTTGACGATTTGTTATAACATTGTAGAAAAGTTCAGCGGCTCCATCAAATTTGAAAGTGAAAAAGGTGATGGTACTACCGTTACCGTCCGCCTCCCTCTCGTAAAATAAAAACGGGACAAAGGGACTGGGCTCCGGGTCCCGTTCTAGAAACGGAACCCGGTGCCCGGCCCCTTTCTGTTATAATGGGGAACTAATATGTATGAGAGGAGATGATCGAAGTGAGCCCTAATCTTAATCTACTAAAGGGACTATGCATAACGTTTCTTCTGCTTTTCACTATGGCATTGCCGGCTCAAGCACAATTCGGGCCCGATGAGTGGACACAATACAGGCTTAACCCGGAAAATAATCCTGTCTATAATGGTGGGGGAATGAAGGAAACACTGAATCTCAAATTAAAGACAGAGAATGAAATTCGATCAACACCGGTAGTGGTTGGAGATAATGTATATGCAGGGAATCACAACAGCGGAGATATTTACTCCTATAATCTAAATAACGGTAAGCTGAATTGGAAATCCAAGGCCCCAAACTGGATTCATTCAGAAATTATTTATGTGAATGACCAGTTATTCGCAGGGTACGGGAACCGCTTTTTTCAAAAAGATGGAACCAGGGGGACTGAAGAGAGTGGATTGCTGAGCCTGGATCCTGAGACAGGTGAAATCCTTTGGAACTTTAAAACAAAGGGAGAAGTGATGCCGACGCCTGCTTATTATAAGGACACTGTATACATAACCACGGGGGATCGTCATTTATATGGGGTTGATCCCGAAACCGGCCGGGAAAAATGGAATTTGGACCTTGGAAATGTGGTGAGTATGTCTTCGCCGAATATTAAGGACGGTATTCTTTATGTTGGGGGCGGTCGCCCGCAGCCCTATACTTTCTTTGCTGTTGATTTAAATGAAAGAGAAATTCTATGGAAGACAGAGCTTGAGAATATAATGTCAGGACTGGATGATGTTCCGCCTGCCATCTACAAAGACTTGGTCATCACGACTGGGGTAGAGGAAACAGAGGAGAAGATTGAGTTAAAAGAAGTGTACGATCATCATGGATTGAAGGAAACGCTTAAAGAGATGGTGAGAAGAATATCAGGGAAGACTCAATCTGATAAACAGCTCTATAATCATAAAATATATGCAATGAATACTAAGAATGGAGAAATCGTTTGGGAAAAAAGCCTGGGCATCGGTGAAATGGTTCCCAATAACAAATCAGGAGCCCCTGTTGTTTACAAAGATTCCGTCTTTGTCGGCAGTCCCATTACGAAGAAATTTTATTCGTTTGAAGTTAATACAGGAGTGGAGAATTGGGCGTACCACAGTAATGTGACCAAGGCCCCTCCGGCAGCGGATAAAGATGTTGCCTATTTTACAGATGTAAAAGGACTGGTATATGCGTTTGATGCTGAAACTGGAAAACTTCTGGGCAAAAAATTGGTTGGAGGAAAACTGGCCCCATCAGGACCGGTGCTTATGAACAATCACTTGATTGTCGGCAGTCAGGATGGAAATGTGACCGTTAAACCAACTGGATCGATTGTCGACAAGTTTGATGATGTAAAAGGGGATAAAAGCGGGCCTGAAGCTCCGGTTGTGGAATATTACGGACTAGTTTACGGTGTTCCAATCGGCATCATTTTGGTGTGCATCATCGTTGTCGGTTTAATTATCTTAAAGGGCAGAAAGAATAAATGAGGAAATGGGGAGGAACCGAGTCCTGCTGTTGAAGCGGGAATTCAGTTCCTCCCCATTCACTTTATTGAATCTTTAAGGTTTCCCCGACATAGATACGGTCGCTGATCAGTTTGTTTGCTTTCTTCAGCTTGCTTACACTTGTGTTGTATTTTTTTGCAATGGCAGAAAGAGTGTCGCCTTTTTTTACTTTATAGGTGGTCGTTTTAGATTTATTTGGTGCGGTGCTCTTGTTTTTTGAAGGAGCAGTTGCAGTCCCTGATATTTTCAACGTTTGTCCTGCATAGATCATGTCACTTTTAAGGTTGTTGAGCTTCTTCAGGCTGCTTACGGTTGTTTTGTATTTTTTTGCAATGATAGAGAGCGTATCGCCTTTCTTTACTTTATAAGAAGTTGTTTTTGCCGGAGCCTTGCTTTCGTTTTTGGATGGCTTAGAAGCAGTTCCGGAAACTTTCAATACTTGTCCGACATAAATCCGGTCACTCTTTAAGTTGTTGAGCTTTTTCAGGCTGCTTACGGTTGTGCCGTATTTTCTTGCAATGGCGGAAAGTGTATCTCCGCTCTTTACTTTATATGTGCTTATTTTACCTGGCTGTTCTACTTTAGTGACAGGCGGGTTTTCCCCTAGGAGATAATACATATCTTTACTGAACGTCACGCCGTGTTTTGTCTTATAGGTTTTGGCAGTCTTCTTGAATAACTCCTCTTGCTTAGTTACATTGGCCTCCATCGCTTTCATGGCATTTTTGTACTCTTCTTCTGAAAGATCACCATTAAAATAGTCAATGGTGTCAATCTCCGAATTATAGACTTCTATTAAACTGTTATAAATGTATTCATCCAATTCAACGATGGCTGTGTTTTTCGCATTGACGGGTGCCTCTTTATCAAGTGCCTGATCAAAGTAGGCAATGTATGCATCGTACAGGTCCATCATTTCATTTTCTGATTTCGCGGCATCTATCTTTTTCGTATAGCTTTCAAGTTGGCGGATGATGGATGCATAGTGTGAAGCAAATTTGTTCAGTTCCTGCTGGTAATTGATTGTTTGTGCGGCTTCCACTGTATAGCCGGGCTGAATCAACGTTGTGCCAGAGAACAGCAGGGAAGTTGCCAGAATAGAGGCCGTCAGCGTCTTCTTCGTAATCATGTTCATTCTCCTTCAGGGATCTATAAGTATAGGAAATGTATTCCTGAAATAAATTATAATCAGATTTCAGGTGAGGGGGAATAGCTTAAAGCCGCAGGATAAAAGAATATTTTTCGACACGTTTAGACTATTCCATAGATTGAGATAGAATGATTGATAGGAAAAGAACGTAAAACTCCATTACCCGGTATATTTCTAGCAAAGCTTGAATAAACTAAATACAAATCATTAATAGAGTAGACGGTTACAACCGGAGCTGCTTATAAGGGGATGGGGAAAATGTTAAGGGTATTAAAAACAAAGTGGCATACATATTGGTATCTTACATTCAACTATAAGATCCACCAGAACCAAAGTACGTCCAAACAGGACAGATACACAGAAAAATCAAGATACCACGGCGATCAGCTTTTGAAGTGCCTGGATAAGTAGGGGAAACCAGGGGGACAGGAACTCCGGTTTTTCGCGACCGGATACCAAGGGAAAACCAAGGGGACAGGAACTATGGTATCTTAAATCCGAAGAGCCTTTCAAACAGCAGGGGGGGCCAAAAAAGGTCAAGAGGGTGACACTCACCTCTTGACCTTTTCGCTGTGGTCTTCTTTATTCAGAAAAACATTTATCAAAAAAATAAACGTTGGGAAAACAAAAGAGAAGATTGGAACATTGGATTCTGCCATCTGAAACGTCAGTGTCAGGAATAAGATGCCGTCACTAGTAGAAAATGATTCAGCATGTTTTCGTATTTCGAAGATGATGAATCCCAAGTAACACAGCAATGCGAGAAGTCCATTCAGGTGAAGCAGGCTGATGAATGTGTTATGAGCTTTAAAGCCTTCAAACCTTGGTATCCCAATGTGCTACGGTCCCCAGCTCCCTGTCCCTAACAAAAAGGATGAGAACTCTTTGGTCACATTCTGCATATATGCAGACCATTATATATCCCGATAGGATAAAAGGGAAGTAAACACAGGCGACGGAAAATAGGTTGGAATGGCAACCGCTATAAATCCTGTTATCAATACGAGCGTAAATAATAGCCTTGGCCGCTTGAATCTCTCAAAAATAAATATGAAAACAGGAAGCAATCATGATGAGTATTCATTATGTATTCTGCCTTTCTATTAAAATCTTCCGTATTCATGCTAAACAAGTTAGTGATAATGCGCAACAGCCATGGTTGAGGGTAAAAACCGTATGAAAATTTTAATTGCCTATTATATAGGATGGAAGTATTATGAAAATATAACTATAAAACGTTCTGAAAACAGAATCCGCGCAAGAAGAGGTTATAGATATTTTTATTGGTTTAAAGATAGCTGGAACCTCTTTTTTGTATGGATTATTTTTCTGGAAAAGGGGAATGAACATGAAGAAATGTTTGGTATGGGTGATGATTCTGGGATTGATTGTTTCATTGTTTGGAATGGAAGGAACGGCTGTTGCGAACGGTGAAACCGAAAAAGGAAAGGACGAGTTACCTGAACGTGTGATCGTGAAACTGAAGGAGCCTGCGGACCAAATTGATTTAGAAGGAATGGAAGTACTGGCTAATCAAAGCAACAGTAAAAAGCCAATCGTGACACTCGAAGTTCCGGAAGGTCAGGATGCAGATACATATATGATAGAACTTGAAAGCAGAAAAGAAGTTGAGTATGCGGAGCCCGACGAGTTAATCAAGCTTGACTATACGCCTGGTGACCCCTATTACAGCAACCAATGGTACCATCCTATGATTGAATCCAATAGGGCTTGGAATAAAACAAAAGGGTCGAAGGATATCGTGGTGGCAGTTATCGATAATGGGGTTGATCTGTATCATACCGAATTCAGCGGACGAATTGTCGCGCCTTACGATACGGTTAATGAGTCCAGTCATACCATGACAAGGGGCGATCACGGAACTCATGTGGCAGGGATCATCGGTGCCTCGATGGATAATGGTGCGGGAATAGCAGGGGTGGCTCCCAATACAAGCATCATGCCCATTGATGTTTTCTACGGAGAATATGCCTATACGTCCGATGTGATTGAAGGCGTGTACTATGCAGTGAATCAAGGTGCAGATATCATTAATATGAGTTTGGGGAGTTATTCATATAGCTATTCATATAATGCTGCCATACAATATGCCTATCAACATGATGTTGTCGTTGTTGCTGCAGCAGGAAATGACAATACGAATCAATCTCATTATCCTTCTTCTTATCCTAACGTTATATCTGTAGCCTCTACTGACAGTTATGATTGGAAATCGTATTTCTCTAATTTTGGCTATGACATTGATATAGCAGCACCTGGATCATCCATTTATTCTGCGTTACCTTATGATTCATATGGGTACATGAGCGGCACATCTATGGCCTCGCCGGTTGTCGCAGGAACAGCGGCTCTGATTCTGGCAAATGAACCTGATCTTTCGAATGATGAAGTAGAGCAGCGTTTATATGATACTGCGGATTACCTTGGTTCAAGTTACTTCTTCGGAAACGGCCGGGTGAATGCAAGGGAGGCAGTGGGTGTTGATAAAAGTATTCCTTCTCCGGAGGTGTCCAGCGTATACGACTACTCTGAGAACGTAACTGGAACAGTGGAACTAGACGGTGTAGGTTATGTTGAAGTCAGCAGAGGTGGAGAATTGATCGGTGACGGCTATACGGATGGGGATAGTTTTGAGGTTTCGATTCCGAAACAGCAAGCTGGAACTTCTTTGTCAGTAACCGTGACGATGGATGATGTCACAAGTCAACCAGCCGAAGTTAAAGTTCTTGACGGGACAGCTCCCTCCATTCCAGTAGTAAATCAGGTATCGGATCAGCATGCTTCTGTCACAGGAAAAACAGAAGCGGGTGTCAAAGTGGAAGTGAAGACAGGAACACAGCTGATTGGAACAGCAACAGCTTCAAGCACAGGCGCCTTCTCAGCTGCGGTCGTTAAACAAAAAGCAGGGACAAAGCTGGAAGTAACGGCTATCGATTCTGCGAAAAACAGGAGCGGCGCCCGAGTCGTAACGGTAGTGGATAAAACAGCGCCGGGGATTCCAGCAGTGAATCAGATGAGTGATCGAGATACATCTTTGACAGGAAAGACAGAACCAGGTTCTTCAGTGGAAGTAAAGACAGGAACACAGCTGATTGGAACAGCAACAGCTTCAAGTACAGGCGCCTTTTCAGTTGCGGTTGCCAAACAGAAAGCAGGGACAAAGCTGGAAGTAACGGCTATCGATTCTGCAAAAAACAGGAGCAGCGCCCGAGTCGTAACGGTGGTGGATAAAACAGCACCGGGGATTCCGGCAGTGAATCAGGTAGATGATAATGATTCGGTTGTTTCAGGAAAAGCAGAAGCTGGCTCTAGTGTAACCGTGAAAGCTGGTACAAAGACCCTTGGAACAACTACAGCAACAAGCAAAGGCACATTTTCGGTTAAAATCAGTAAACAAAAAGCAGGAACGATACTTGGCGTAATCGCAACAGACAGGGCCAAAAACCAAAGCGGAACACGTATGATCACAGTGGTAGATAAAACTGCTCCATCCACACCTTCCGTCAATAGGGTGGATGATAACGATCTTAAAGTAACCGGAAAAGCGGAAGCTGGTTCTAAAGTAACCGTGAAAGTTGGCAAGAAAACTCTCGGAACAGGCATGGCAACGAGCAAGGGCATCTTTTCGGTGAAAATCAGTAAACAAAAAGCGAATACTAAGCTGTTTGTCACGGCCGCTGACAAAGCAAAGAATACAAGCAAAACAAAAATTGTCGCCGTCGTTGATAAAACAGCACCGGCCGCCCCGACGGTAAAAACGGTGTATGACCGGGATACAAAAGTAACAGGTAAGGCGGAAGCAGGGTCCACAGTGACAGTAAAAGCAGGCAAGAAAAAACTTGGCTCTTTCAAAGCCAATAAAAGCGGAAATTACTCAGTTAAGATCAAGAAACAGAAAAAAGGAACGAAACTTACGGTCACGGCAACTGATTTGTCGAAGAATACGAGTAAGGGGAGAAGTGTATTAGTGAAGAGGAAGTAGAACATAAAAGGGGGTATCCCAAAAGCACAGCTTGCAGGATACCCTCTTTTGTGTTGATAGGAACAACACTTAATTTAAAGTTTTAAAAGTCATCTAAGTTATGGAGATAGAAAACATGAGCCTATTAGGCTGAAGTTTGTGTAAGGCAGTTCACAAATATATCCCGAATAACGTCTCTTATCGTAAAAGGTTTCAACATCATTTATCTCTTCCTTTGAAAATTATCCTTACTTTTTATCCTTATTGTCCATCTGTCTAATTTAAGTCTTTAAATCCCCTCCCATTTACATCCATCCCCCAATATGATTCTATAACTATATAGGATATTTCCTCCAAAACAAAAAGAATAAAAGAAAAAATTCTCCATAAAATGATTCCAAGGGGGTACAAATGAATAGAATCAAACTTGCCATCATCACTTCGGTACCGGAGACCGACCTTGCACAAGTCCTCTTCAACCCAGAAGCAGACACCACCATCCTGAAACCGACCGATCTCAGACGGGGACAGCTGGATCAATTCGATTCCTTCGCCATACTTGGCGGCACACAAGACCAGCCGCTGCTCTTGGACCCGAGGGACAGAAATCCACTTGAATCACAGATCAAAAAAGGTAAAAAGGTATTCGCCGAATACACCGCAAGCATCGGGAACGTATACTTCAGCCAGCCTGAAAGCACAAGGTATGAACGGTTGGTATACACGTCCACAGACATCCAAACACTCGAAACAGGCACAGTCCTCGATGACCAGTGCGGGATGCGGATTAAACCTCACGATATTTCATGTACTAAGAACACACCCATTTTGCAGTTCTGCAAGATAGACACCCACGACTTCATAGAAGTTTCAGAATCGACAGCTTCCAACACATCAGACAGGGCCCTATGGTTTGACGACCCGGAAAACCTGCTCATCTGCTCTTTCAGGCTGTCAAACTTCAAAAAAGCACGTTACGCCCCATGGCCCGACATCAAGAACGTCATCGAATTCATCAACGGCTGGCTTGTCGATAAACCAGTATCCCTTCAAGATTATCCACCATCCTATGAAACTCACTTATCTTCTCATCAGCCGCCAATCGAACATCAAATCAAGAAGACGACTCAGCAGGCGATGAGCTGGTTCGAAAACGCTTCTATACTCGTTGAAGATGGGAAAGGAGGAGCCATAGAAGGGCTCGGAACCGAGATCCATCCAGACGGGACCCAGCGGATCAGTACGGCTCTAAGGGCTGACTGCATCGGTGAAATCTCCTTATCCTACTTGCTGGATTATATGCACACCGGCAATCAGGAAAGTCTCCAAATCTCGGATAACCTGACCAATTTTATTTTCGAAAATTATTTATGCCAGTCCGGGGACCATTTATCCGGCATGATGCGCTGGACGCATGAAGCCTGGGGAGTATGCTATCAGGATGACGTCGCAAGGGCCGTCATCCCGCAGCTGCTGAAATGCCTGTATCTAAAAAGTGATGATCACCTCGCTCAATGCATCAATGCGCTGAAATTTTTAACAGCCACGACCGGCACCGATGGGACCCGGGTCTTCCGGACGGACAATCTCGACCTTACACCTGAAAAAATCAAGGAGCTGAAAGAAAGTCCCGGCAATCTCCCAAGTGCCCATTACAATGCTTATTACCACGCCGCCCTGCTGCTGGCTTACAAGTTAACAAATATCGAAGAATTCAAGGCGACGGCGGTCATCGGATTGACGACGATTATGAACGTGTATCCGGATACGACCAGGGAACAGAGCGAGACACAGGAATACTGCCGTTTGATCCTTCCGCTCTCCTGGCTTTACTGGGTGACAAAAGAGGAAGAGCATAAAGCCTGGTTATACAGGGTGAGGGACGACTTGATGGAAAGAATGCACCAGGGAGGCGGCTTCCTGGAATGGGATACCGGTTATAAAGCAAGGATGCGCCATGCGATGGGGGAAGGGGAAAGTTCCCTCCTCACGAAAAACGGCGATCCGGTCATTGATCTCCTGTATTCGAATAACTGGCTGCCGATGGCGTTCATCCAGGCCTGGTGGATCACCGGCGATGAAGCGTTCAAGGAGTTATGGGAAGCGTCAGCCCGGTTCTTTGCCAATGCCCAGATCAGAAGCGGGAATAGGCTGATAAACGGAGCATGGGCAAGGGCCTATGATGTCACCCGGAAGGAAGTATTCGGCTCGCCGGCCGACAGCGGGTGGGGGCCGTGGGCGGTCGAATCCGGCTGGACGGTTGCAGAGGTGACGTCCGGACTGTATATGGGGCTCTTGGAAGAGCGGCTCGCTTCTTTTCATAAGGGAGGATGATCTGATATGCCGGCTGAGGGAGGATTTCTCCGTTATTTTTATAGAAAAAGAAAAAAGAATTCACCACAAATCTACAAGTCTAAAAGCAGGGAGTCAGTATGAAAAGAGAAGAATTCCTGGACCATATCAAACACAAATTAATCGTTTCGTGCCAGGCTTACCCCGGTGACCCTTTGTTCGGGGCAGACATGATGGCAACAATGAGCACGGCAGCAAAGGAAGGCGGTGCCGCTGCAATCAGGGCAAACGGGAGGGGAGATATCATCGCGATTAAAAAAGCCGTGGATCTGCCTGTCATCGGCATTGTCAAGCGCGATTACAAAGACAGCTGCGTCTATATCACCCCCACCGTGAAAGAGGTCGACGAGCTGCTCGGCACAGGGGTCGATGTCATTGCCCTTGATGCGACTGGGCGAAAGCGTCCAGGGGGTGTGACGTTGAAGGAACTGACGGATTATATCAGAAAACGCAGCGGCTGCCTGATCATGGGCGATATTTCAACGGCAGCAGAAGGGGAAGCGGCGATGAAAGCAGGCTGTGATTTTATCTCGACGACTCTCTCGGGGTACACGCCGTACAGCCGTCAGTCAGCCGACGTCGATTTTTCCCTTATCAAAGAACTGGCAGAAGATTTCACCGTCATAGCCGAAGGGAAGATTCAAACACCGGAACAGGCGGCGGAAGCTTTCAACTATGGAGCCCATGCTGTAGTGGTGGGTACAGCAATCACACGGCCGGAAGTTATCACCAGCCGATTTGCTTCAAAAATAAAAGAGAGCTTCGGCTCGCAGAAAATGCAGGGAAGGTGAAGCCGATGATCACAGCCAGTAAATCCAGTCCGATGGTCTTGATATCAAGCCATTACAAATCGATGACGAAGTCCGAACAAAAGGTGGCGGACTACGTCATGAATCAAACAGAAGAAGCCGTTTATCTGACGGTGACGGACCTTGCCGAAAAAGTGGGTGTGGGTGAGACCACCGTGCTCCGGTTCTGCAGGAAACTGAATTACAAGGGATATCAGGATTTTAAGCTGGCGGTCGCACAAAGCCGGGTCGGGCCGGCGGAAAAGGCGGGAGGCGAGGTTGCCGACACCGATTCACTGGATGTCGTCGCAGCGAAAATCACCCGGCAGAATACGAAGACTCTCGCTGACACGCTTGAACTGTTTCAGAGCGCCGGACTTCAACGGGCGATAGACCTGCTGTCGAAAGCCCGGCAGATCAGCTTCTTTGGAATCGGATCCTCGGGATTGACTGCCCAGGATGCGGAGCACCGGTTCATGAGGATGGGGTTTCTAGTGAACTGCTCGACCGATTCCCACGTCATGGCGATGAAAGCGGCACTGGCCGGGGAAGGGGATGTCGTTGTCGGGATTTCGACTTCGGGAAGTACGAAGGACGTGGTGGATACGATGCGGATCGCCAAGGAAAAAGGAGCGAAGGTGATGTGTATCACGAACCACGGCAGGTCGCCGATCACAAAGTACGCAGATGTCATCCTGCTTGCGGCTTCGAAAGAGTCACCGCTGCAGGGAGGCGCATTCTCATCCAAGATCGCTCAGCTCCACCTTCTCGATATCCTGACAAAAGCCATCGAAATGCAGCGCAGAGAGCCAACATACGGCTCCATCAAAAAAACAGCAGAAGCAGTACTCGACAAAATGTATTAGGGACGCGGGGACAGGTCCGCTGTCCCGATAAATTGGGACACGGGACCTGTCCCCGCGTCCCACTTAGGAGGGGTTTATGTTGAAAAGGTTGTCTGTATTTCTTGTATTGGTTTTAATGTTGGCGGCTTGCAGCAGTAATTCTGCAGGCGGCGGTGAGAGTGGAAGCGGCTCCGGTAAAGACGGGGGCGAAATCAATTTGATGATGTTTGAGGGTGGATTCGGTTCTGATTGGGTGAAGAGGAGTGCAAAGGAATACGAGAAGATGAATCCCGGGGTGAAGGTTAACGTCACGGCATCGCCGGATATCCATACCCAGCTTCAGACACGATTCATTTCAGGTGATGTACCGGATATCATGAACCCGGGGGCGAAGGTGGATATCCAGGGGCTCATCAGCCAGGGCGAAATCATGGAGCTTGATGATCAGCTGGAAAAGCCATCCTACGATGACGAAAGTGTCACCTGGAGGGACAGCTTCATCCCCGAGCAGTTCAAACTGCAGAAAGAAGGGAAGACATACGGCATCCCGACGGTATTTGGAGCGGGGTATCTGTGGTGGTATGATCAGAAACTTTTTGAAGACAATGGATGGGAACTGCCGAAGACGTGGGACGACCTTGAGAAGCTGAAAGCCGAGGCGGCAAAGAAGGATATTTCCCTATTCGCGCTGCAAGGCATGCATCCAGGCTATTATTTCTACGGATTCTACCTGCCTCTGGTACAGAAAATCGGCGGTGTGAAAGCAGTGGAGGATGCCTTCAACTTGAAGGAAGGGGCATGGAAATCAGACGCTTTCTTAAAAGCGGCGGAGGAAACAGCGAAATTGAAACCAGAGGATTATCTGCTTGACGGGACTCTATCGCTTTCCCATACAGATGCCCAGACTCAATTTTTCCAAAGAAAAGCTCTCTTCGTGACAGCCGGTACCTGGCTGGAAGGGGAGATGCAGGACGTCATCCCTGAAGATTTCAAGCTGCGGGCGATGAACCAGCCTGGCTGGGAAGGGCAGTCCGATCTTGAAAACAATGCAGCGCCGATCACATCAGGCTGGGGCGGGGCCTTCTATATTCCGAGCAAAGCCAAGAACAAGGAGCTGGCAGTGGACTTCCTGAAGTATCTGTCTTCTAAAGAATCCGTTTATAAAATGATGGAACGCGGGCTTGCAAGTACGATTAAAGGGACCGAAGACAAGATCACCTCCGAGCCTCTTTCAAGTTCCCTTGACGTAATCAGCAAATCGAATAACAAAACCTATCTGCCTACGAGCATCAACGATTCTTATCCGGAGCTTGCCAATAATCTTGTGAACAAGGTCCAGGGACTCCTGAATGGGGATGTATCACCGGAAGAATTCGTGAAATACGCGGAAGAAAAAGCCGGTGAGGTTCGCAAGGATGACAATATTGATAAGGTGAAGTTTGATTGGGGGAGCAATTAAGGGCTTCATAGAGACGTCCGTAAAAGGCAGGTAATGAACACAGTGAAGAACGTGGTTCCCTGCTGAGGATTTTTGAAAAACAGGCTCATCCGTTATAAAGATGATTTAAATAAAAGTAGACAGGAGGATTGCCCGGATGATCCGTAACGGCTTATTCGCGGCCGTCCTCTTCATCTATACAGAAAGAGAGACAAACGGTCATGAATATAAAAATGCAAAATCGAGTGTTCATTCTGTCCTTTTTGCTTCCGGCCATGCTGATTTATGGGATCTTTGTGATCTATCCGATTCTCTCGGGATTGACGACGAGTTTTTTTCAATGGAGAGGGACGGGGGCCAGGACATGGATCGGGTTCGATAATTATACGAAGCTGATGACGGATGAAAATTTCATCAATTCATTGGTGAACACCTTTAAATATACGATTGTTCAGGTCCCGATCATCCTTTTCCTGGCGTTATTATTCGCCCTCTTGATCACGGGGACGAAAAGTGCGAAATGGGCGAATTTCTATCGTTCAAATATCTTCATGCCGTTTGTCCTGCCCGGGGTGGCGATTGCTTTGTTGTGGGCTGCGATCTTCAATCCGATCAACGGGCTGCTGAATATCGTACTGCGGACGGTCGGGCTTGACGGCCTGGCGCACGAATGGCTGGGTGATCCGGATACCGCTTTCTGGGCGATCGTATGGGTAAAGACATGGGCATCAATCGGGTTTTACACCCTGTTGTTCATTGCGGGGATCTCGAATATCCCGAAGGAAGTATTGGAGGCGGCCGACATTGACGGGGCTTCGCGTTTGCAAAAGAGCGTGAAGGTCATCATCCCGATGCTGAGCCCGGTCGTGAAAGTGGTCGTCATTTTCTTGATCTTGAACAGCCTGAAGATGTTCGAGGAGCCGCAGCTTATGACGGCGGGAGGACCGGACCGTTCTACAGAACCGATTTCGCTTTATATGTATGAACAGGCATTTTCCAACTTTAATTTCGGCTATGCGTCCGCGATCGGGGTCGTATTTTTCATCCTGACATTCATCTTCAGCATCTTTACAATCAAAACGATGGGAGGGGATTCAAATGAAGAACATTAGTCGACTGAAAAAGATGGATTGGCCGAAGCACTTGATTCTTATGTTTTGGACAGCGCTCATCATTCTGCCGACTCTTTGGGTGATCATGAATTCATTGAAGACTTCAAGCAGTATATTGACCGATCCTTACGCCCTTCCCGTCCCGCCGCATGTTGAAAATTATGAGAACGCGTGGGAGGATGCCGGACTCGGGCGCGGGTTCCTAAACAGTATCTACCTTACGATCCTCTCTGTTTTCTTTATCGTCTTACTATCGGCGATGCCCGCATACATTTTGGCGAGAAAGGTATTTATGGGAAGGAAGGTCGTCTATTATTTCTTCATCAGCGGTTTGATGTTCCCTACATTCGTTGCGATGGTTCCGCTGTTCCTTCTGATGACGAAACTAAATCTGTTGGACAATCATGTTGGATTGCTGCTCGTTTATACGGCGTATTCACTGCCTTTTACAATTTTCATCCTGTTCGCTTTTTTCAGGAGCCTGCCTAAGTCTTTGGAAGAAGCGGCGCTCATTGACGGGGCCGGACCGTACCGGACATTCTTCTCCGTCATGCTGCCCCTTGCCAAACCGGGACTCATCTCGGCAGCCATCTTCAACGTCGTCGGCATCTGGAATGAATATGTGCTCGCCCTGATCCTGATCCAGTCGCCGGAGCTGAAGACCCTGCCTGTATCCGTCGCGAACCTCATGCTCGTCATGCAGTACAAAACCGACTGGGGAGCCCTGTATGCCGGACTCATCATGTCCATCATCCCAGTCATCATCATCTACCTGATCTTCCAAAAACAACTCGCCTCCAACACCACCGCCGGAGCCGTGAAGGAATAGGGACGGGGGGACAGGTCCCTTGTCCCAAAACGAAAATCAGGAGCGGGACGCGGTACCTGTCCCCCTGTCCCGCACCGCAAAGGAGGAATTCTATGAAACAGTATATTGCGTTTGATATAGGAGGGACTCATATTAAGTATGGGATTGTGAGGGAGGATGGGAGTGTGGCAGCCAGTTTCCTTACAAATACGGAGGCACAATTTGGCGGTCCTGCCATCGTCCAGAAGCTGATCCGGCTAAGCCGGGGACTGCTTAAGGAGTACAGCGCTGAAGGAGTGGCCATCAGCACTGCCGGCAGGGTGGATGCGGATAAAGGGATCATTCTTGGGGCAAGCAATAATATCCCCGGTTATAAAGGAATGGAATTGAAGAAGCTGATTTCCAAAGAATTGAACCTTTCCATAGAAGCGAGAAATGACGCGGACTGCGCGGCTTTATGCGAGCACTGGCTGGGCAACCATGGGGTCTCAAGCTTCATCATGCTGACAGTCGGGACAGGAATAGGCGGGGGGATCATCATTAATGGTGAACTTCACTCCGGCCACTCTTTCAGTGCGGGGGAATGGGGATATATGAGAATTGAAGGGGAGCAGTTTGAGAAGGTTGCATCCTTCCCGGGCCTCATAAGGATGGCCAAGGAGTATAAGGAAGAACGTGAGTGGACTGGCAAGGAAGTTTTTGACGCATATGACCAGGGAGATCCCGAAATCAAAAAAGCCGTCGCTAAGTTCTATAAACATCTAGCCGTCGGGATATCCAACCTCATCTACATATTCGACCCTGAAAAAGTTGTAATCGGGGGAGGGATTGCATTAAGGGGGGAACTGTTCCTCAAAGAGATCAAAGAAGAGGTGAAAAAATATACAAAAGATGACTTTTATAATCGAACGGACCTGGTACTCGCAAGGCACCAAAACCATTCGGGAATGATCGGGGCCGTTTATCATTTTAAGCAGAGGGATTAGAGGACAGGTTCGTTGTCACAGCACGTTGGGACAATGAACCTGTCCCTTTAAAGTCATTTTATGGACGCGGGGTTCGGGATAAGGTTAGAGGAAGATATAGATATAGGATGGAGGTAGTGGGTTGTGATGAAGGCGATCGCATATTTTAATGACCATATCACCACTCTATTTGCGGTGGAGGAGTTAAGGAGGCTGTTCCGTGGTGTAGGCATGGAGACAGTCATAAATGGGGGCGGCGGTAAGGCTCACGAACAGGGTGTCATTTTCTTGATGCTTGAACAAGAGTACAATACATCTGAACGGTGTGACGAACCATTGTCCTTGAAAAATGACGGGTTCGCCGTTATCGAAGACGAAAAGAATGTGTGGATCATCGGGAAAGAAGAACGTTCATTGTTGTACGGAGTGTACGATTATTGCACGAAAAAACTCGGGTACAGCTGGGTTCATCTGTCAGAAAAAAGGCAGCATCCATCTGCAAAAAATGCTGCCTGCCTGGAAGAACCATTATTCAAAAGGCGCGGAAACATCAATGAAACAGTCGATGATCCTCACTACATAAACCGCCTGATCGACTGGGGAGTCAAAAACGGGCTGAATGAATTTTTCTTCACTTTTTATCTTTGGGAGAAGATAAAGAAACATGTCCAGGGCGAACTCATCAAACGCAGCTTGAATGTCACACTCGGGGGCCACAGCCTGTCCTATTTAATAGAAGAAAAAGGACAAAAAGCTCTTCACTTCCTGGAAGACGGCAGTCTGCAGGCGCAGGTCATCAAACGGATCGAAAGGATCTGCCAGGAATCCCCGGCTGTGACCAGGGTGTCCCTGTGGCCGGAAGATGTCGGAATCAAGGAAGAAGAACACGGCTTTATGCCTTCATATATTGCTTTCACGGAGGAATTGCAGAAAGCGCTGAAACCTTTGAACGTTGAAGTCGAGCATATCGTCTATAATGCCGGTCTCGCCTGGAATATGCTTGAACCGCGCGGGACAGAGGCCAGCGGTGAAGTGGACGTGTTGTATGCGTACTGGGGAAGGGACTATTCCCGTTCCCTGCATAATCAAGGGCGGGAGCAGATCCGGGCGCTTGCCGGCATGCAGGATTGGAGGGAGGGGACCAT
The DNA here is from genome assembly GCA_051294195.1 of Bacillus sp. BKU_1. Lineage (GTDB taxonomy): Bacteria > Bacillota > Bacilli > Bacillales > Bacillaceae_B > Rossellomorea. The sequence continues at coordinate 3,477,618 of CP193985.1, forward strand.
GAAAAACGGCCGCTCTTTCACTGTGCTTGAATACTATAGTGATCACTTCATGCTGAGTGAGCTCTTCCCGCCCCTCTTGAACAGGATCAAAGAAGACATGAAAGATTACAAGAATCTGAAGATAGACGGAATCCTGAATTTAATCGTACCATGTCACCTGAAAACTGAACGCCTGGGTGATTACCCGTGGAAATGGATTCACCAGCTGAACAATTTCATGTTCGCGGGGATGAGCTGGGGAAAGGACTACAACGTGCTGGCTGAAGAATACCGGTCATTCCTGGGTGAAGACTACTACTCCATTCTGCTTGAATTGGAAAAAATAGCAGCGAAGCATACGGCCTGGAATGTCCCATTATTTCCTGCCCGGGTGGTCGATCCGGAAAAAGTGGACGGCCGTGAATCCGCCACGGAAATCATCGGCCTCCTCGATGAGATCATAAATTTCTTGGAAAACCATTCCCCAGCCGTCGATGACGGGTTGCTCGCCATTCAAACGAAGGACAACTTCGATTCTTTTTCCACTGAGGAAATGCTGTTGATCTACTTTGATTTCTTGAGAAAATCTGCCGCAGCAAGCAAGCGCGGCTGGCTGGAAGGAGCCGCTGATGGACTATAATAAACTGAAATACTATGAACCTGCTGGTAAAATGGCTCAGCCTTTCACAGTAAAGGAAAATTTAATTGTTTACGGCGCAACCCCTGCAGGCATCACATCCGCCATCCAGGCAAAGAAGATGGGGCTGTCCGTCGCCATCGCTGAATTCAGCTCTCATATCGGCGGGATTACGGCAAGCGGACTGGGTGCGACGGATTTCGGTGCCAAAGAAGCGATCGGAGGATTGTCCAGGGAGTTTTATAAGAGAATCGGAGACTACTACGGAAAAGAGGAGCAGTGGACCTTTGAGCCGAAGGCAGCGGCTGCGGTGTTTAAAAAGTGGCTTGCTGACTATCATATCCCGGTCTATTGCAATCAGCATCCTATAAAAGTAGAGAAGGAAGATAAGAAGATTAAGAGGATCATCATGGAGGACGGCTGCATCTTTGAAGGGGCCTTTTTCGTGGACGCAGGCTATGAAGGGGACCTTATGGCCAAGGCGGGGGTTTCCTATGCAGTGGGCCGCGAACCGAATGCAGAATACGGCGAGACCTATAACGGGGTCCGGTTCGGGGAACCTCATCATAAATTTGAGGTGCGGGTCGATCCCTATGTGGCGGCAGGCGACAGGGAGAGCGGTCTTTTGCCGGGCGTGGAGGAGCTTGCAGCCGCGTCTGAGGTCCAGGGTGAAGGCGATCACCGGATACAGGCGTATAACTTCCGCATCTGTTTGACGAAAGATCGGGAGAACCGCATACCGTTTCCAGAACCCCCTTCATATGATCCGGACCGTTATGCATTGCTGCTACGGTACATACAAGCCGGTGTATGGGACGCGATGAATCTCCATACCATGCTGCCAAATGGAAAAACGGACCTCAATAATTACGGTGGGGTCTCGACCGATTTAATCGGTGGGAATTACGACTGGCCGGACGGAAGCTTTGAAAAGAGGGAAGAAATCTTCCAGGAACACTTCAATTATAATCTCGGCATGCTGTATTTCTTGAGTCACGATGTAAGGGTGCCTGATGCGATCCGTAACGAAGTGTCCGAATGGGGGCTCCCGGCGGATGAATTCACAGAAACCGGCCACTGGCCACATCAATTGTACATCCGGGAGAGCAGGAGGATGATCACGGACTATGTGATGACCGACCGGAATTGTCTGGGTCAGACAACTGCAGATGATTCGATCGGTCTTGCATCTTATCAGATGGATTCCCATCATTGCCGGCGGGTCGTCATCGACGGCGCCTGCGTCAATGAAGGGGACGTCGAAATCCCTATTTCGCCTTATCCGGTTTCCTGGCGCTCGATCCGGCCGAAAGCGGAAGAATGCATCAATCTGCTGGTTCCTGTCTGTTTATCGAGCTCCCATATTGCCTTTGGTTCCATCCGGATGGAGCCGGTGTTCATGATCATCGGGCAGTCGGCGGGGGCCGCGGTGAGCCTTGCTTTTGAAAAGGGCTCACAGGTTCAGGATGTGGATTATGGGGAGTTGAGAGAGGTTTTAATGGGAGCGGGTCAGGTCCTGGAATGGGATGAAAGCGTGAAAGATGATCCGGAAGAGCGGATGAGGAGTACGTTTGGGCGGGGATGAGGGCTGCGGGTTTGTGTCTGGGGATATGGTTTCAACCTGTGTCAGTACGTAGACTTGTCGGTTTTTGTCGAATTGTCGGTATCGGCGGCTTTTTTGTTGGTAAATCGGAAAAATTGTTGGTAAGCACTCAGAATTGTTGGTAAATCCGTATTTTTGTTGGGAAACGCCTATAATTGTTGATACTGCCGCTAACTCTGTTTAGAAACGCCTAATACCGCCCCCATCCCAGTTGAAAGACGTCCAGAATCTCGTTAATAGATCCCTGCTTCAGTAAAAAACTCTGAAAATGTTTAGAGGCTGCCCAAAAAATATCGATCACCATCCAAATCCCCAGCCACTTCATCCGATACCACGAAAAAACCCGGTTCGGTGCCCCGCACCAAATCGGGTTTTTTCAAAACTACAACCTTATCGTCTTAATCGCCAGCTTAACCTCCAAATCATTCACTACATCGTCATCCTTGGCTTTCTTCAAATGCTCCAATGCTTTATCAACGAATTTCTGTGCCTGTTCCAAGTCGCCCTTGTCACGGTGATGGACTGCCTGCTTCAGGGAGTTGATCAGCTGCTTATGGACAGGGTGGCTGATATTTCCGTCCGCCGCTTCTTTCGAGATCAAGTCCATTGCAGATTCCACGGTATTTTCCAGCACATCAATTTTCATCAAGTCCGTTCCGTCCGCATAATAAATGTCACCGTCGATGCCGACAGTCATAAGCTCTGTCGACCCAAGCGTTTTATAATGCAGTGTATCCGGGTCGATGGCCGTCAGTTTTCCGGCAAGCGTCGTGTACATCATATCGTTGTCATCCCAGCGGATGTGGATCGGGCGCCATCTGCCGTAATGTTTCACATCTTCATAGATGGTCCTGCTTTTCACCACTTCCAGCGTCTCGGGGTCCATGGCGAAGATCGTTCCGTCGGCTGCCGACCATAACAGGCCGTCCGGTCCTTCACTCATCCCGCTGATCATGCGCGGATTGTAATCGAGACCGGGGATGTCAGGGACGAATTCAGTGATCTTTTCATTGCTTTCAAGGTCCCACACGAAAATCTTTGCGGCATCTTCTGAAGGATCAATTCCGAGACCGCCTGCGATCGTCGTCGAACCGTACAGCTTGTTTCCTTTTTCAGCAAGTGCGACAATCGCCTGGTTGTGGATGACGTTTTCGAAAACCTGGGCATTGTCAGGATCAGCGGGATCAAGGATCGTCAATGACCCGCCAAGTTTTCCGTAATCAGGGATCGTGCCGATATAGAGCTTATCATTCACAGGCTCCATTTCGAACGGTCTGTCCTGATGGGGGATATCATAGATTTGCTGTCTGTCCAGTACTTCCTTGGTGGTATCAAGTTCGTAGATGATTGCTCCGGGGTAGACCCCGAAATACATCTTATCCCCGATTGCCGCCATTCCTTCCGCCTGCCCGAGCGTGAACATTTCAGATGTATCGGAATCAGGACGGTAAACCGCACCCTTGCCGCCTGGATAGCCGCTCATGTACAGATTCCCGTCCGGTCCATTTTCAAGGGTCTGAATCGGAATCGGATTACCGACCACCGGGAGCTGAATGGTTTTTACTTTTTTCGTCTCAAGATTCATGTATGAGACTTGGCCGGCGAATTGAACAGTGACCAGTGAGTATCCTGGGAAATCGGGATCGCCTTCAAGTTGGACCCAGGCAGAATTACGGATATAGGTGCCAAATCTGACACCGGTATCACTGGCAGCAAGTGTGTCATGGTCAATCTCCATGATACGGCCGCTTTGCTGGAAGTAAGCTTTGTCACTGCCCGGAAGTCCCTGAATCAGACGGAGTCCCCGGTTATTCTCATAGTACGTATCTTCCCATTCATTCGTATTTGTATTATAGAAGAGAAGCGAATTATCACCGCCGCCGACTCCTGCCACAATATAGTCTCCGAACGCATCCATCTGCCATACGCTTGACCCCTGGATGACGTGGTCCGGAACCGGGATCGACTCATACTCGCCTGTTACCACATCAAGCTTTACCATACGATTGTCGACACCGACACCAAGATAAAGGAATCCATCGTGGTAAGCGGTTGAGCGAGTGTAACTTTGACCGGGTGCAACCGTTCCATAATCCCTCATTTCCCCCGTGCTTGGATCATACATCCCGGCTTTCGCATTCGGGAAAGATCCGAAGTAAACGCGGCCTTCTTCATCATAGGATAAGCCGTACACCACGCTTTCCCCGATACCGCCAAGGTCTTTCACTTCCTGTGTCTCAGGGGAGTATTCGTAAAGGTGTCCGTTTCCTCCGATATACACATTGCCATTCGGAACGGTGATATGTGTCCACACGGCACCCGTCCCTTCAAGAGGGTAGGACCTCAGCACTTCCTGCGATTCCAGGTCAATTACCTGGAAAATGGCCGGGCTGCCTGAAGCGGTCGTGTACATGACGTCGCGTCCGTCCTCCTCCCCATAAGCGGAATCATAAACGGCAACGCTTTCAATATGGTGGCCGAGATTCACCGGTTCAGAAAAAGTACTGTCTGCCGCGGCTGTGGCGGAACCTGCCGGTACATACATGGAGCCGGCCAGCATGATCACTGCCAATGCGATGATCCAAAATGATTTTCCTTTCTTCTTCATTCTTCCATCTCCTCTGAAAATAATATTCTTTTTATTGCCTGATCCTTTTTACACCGCCTTTCTTTCTGCTGTATGTCAGCGCTTTCTTTGGTGGTGTATATTTATCCCCGTGAAGCTTCCGCCTGCTGTTATTCCTATTTTTATAGATTTAGAACCCTTGAAACAAGTCTTTAAATAGTCGTAATGTCAGATGGGAAAATAGACCTGCCATCGTTCTTTTAGCCAGTAGTTACAATACCGCTTTTTGATTTCCGTGCAAGACTTCGCTTTCCGCGGGCGGTTGGTGAGCCTCCTCAGTCGTACCTCCCTGCGGGGTCTCACCTAACACGACACTCCAATTCATAATTATAACCGATTTGATAGTGCAATTGTCCCAATCCGTAAAGATTCTCTTCTTCAAGACACCACCTGATTGCCTCTTTGCACCGAGCTGTAGATTCCTTGTAATTCCCCAGCCGGGTTTGAACCCTCGCTATGTTATAAAGCATCCTTGTTTTTATCGATTTGTCACTTAACTGTTCAAACTGCTTTAACCCTTGGCGTACTTTATTGTAGATCTCCAGAGCTTTTTCATAATTTTCGCCGGTAAGTTCCATGGCCCCTATGGTGAGGAGAATTTCCATTTCCCTTTCAGACAGCGCTTTTTTACTGTCATACGTGAGGTGGAATGCTTCCCAAAAGATTGTTATTGCAGTTTCGCGTCGGTTTTCAATTTCAAACGTATAGATCCCCCTATGCCAAAGGAGGAGCTGCAGGTTGTAATCATCCTTGAAGAAGACCGGGTTCTTCTCTTCGGCCCTGACCATCTCCATCATTTCTTCATACTTAAGCTGTATTCTCAGCTTCCGTAACTGCCGCTCTACCTCTTTGATATAATCAAGCCTTGGCGTGGTACCGATTTCAAAGAAGTAATTTACATCCACTCCGAGTTTCTTGGATATTTGATAAAGAGTAGTGGCGCTTGGATAGATATCGCCTTTTTCAATCCTGCTGATCAAAGCCTGCGTACAAATCCCTTCTGCAAGCTCTCCCTGTGTCAGTCCGACAACTTTGCGAAGTTCATTAATTTTCTTGCCTATTAAGGAATAATCCATACAGCCGCTCCTCTTCACATTCTCAGCCTGAGTTAGTTGAATATTAATATTTTTATATTTTATCAGGAAACCTGTCGATTGTTCTGAAAAAGAAGCATGAATCCCCTCTCATGACCCCAGAGTTCAAATCCATCATATTTCACAGTATGTTTTAATAGATTCAACGACAAATTACAATACCTGTTGACAGCGCTTCTCTTTATGGGAAGTGCTCTTTTTTTAACCTTCGGCTCTTTCTATTATCTTGGCCAAAATCTCTTCTTTTTTCTTCATAATAAATGAATGATAACCATGGTTATTACGCATTTCGAATATGACCATTGCCTTTTCTATATAGGGCAATGCCTCATCCAACTTTCTTTCCTGTTCATAGTTATATCCAATATGATAGTAGAGCTCACCCAGTCCCCAGAAATGCTCCTCTTCTAAACACCAGCGTATTCCTTCCTGACAATACTTTGTTGAATCTTCATACAGTCCTGACCGTGTTAAGCTTCTGGCAATATTATAAAGGAGCCTTGTTTTGATCGATTTATCAGCAAGATGCTCAAGTGTTCTTAACGCTTCATTTACTTCTTCATAAAAATCCATTGATTTTTCAAGATCACCAAGGTTAAATTCAAAAACCCCGCGGGTCATAAGGATTTCAATTTCCCTTTCACTCCGCAGCTTTTTGGATCCAGCCGTCAGCTCATAAGCTTCTTTTAAAAGTTGGATCGCTTTCGAATGATGTTTTTCCACTTCAAAAAGATAAATGCTTTTATGCCACAAAAGCAGCTGCAGATTAGCGGGTTCATTATAAAAAAGAGGATTTTTTTCCTCCAGTTTTACAACATCCATCATTTCGTTGTATTTTAATTTAATTCTAAAGTGCCTTAACTGACGTTCGACTTCTTTGATATAGTCCAGCCTTGGTGTAGAACCAATCTCAAAGAAATAATTGACGTCTACCCCTAATTTCTTGGATATTTGATAGAGAGATGCAGCACTTGGATAGATGTCCCCTTTTTCGATACGGCTGATCAATGCCTGAGTACAAATATCTTTTGCAAGCTCCCCCTGAGTGAGCCCAACCTCTTTCCTAAGCTCACGAATCTTTGTCCCAATGGCTGAATAGTCCAAGTCCATCCCTCCATTCTTTAAATATTAATATCTTTATATTTTAACAGATAACCCTTAATAAAATTCAAATCGACTGATATTTCGACAGTTAATCGACTGAGAATGAGAGTGCAGGGATTTGTTATCTATGTTTTAATAATCATAACGACAAATTACAATACCTGTTGACGGCACTTCTCTTTATGGGAAGTGCCCTTTTTTAGGTTAAGCAATGAATCTGCACCTTGGAAAATTACTGCAGCCCTTGAAAGGGCGGCCGCTTTTTTTAGATTTCCGGGTAACCAGACTGCCTCCGCATTTCGGGCAAATACCCTCATTTGTTTGCTGCTTCTTTTGTTCAAGCTTTTCTCTTATCCTTATTTTATGTTCTTTATTTGCCCCGCTGTATGTAATCTTCCTGCTCTGCAGCCTGAGTTCGATTCCTTTCATATGAAAATCACTTATGATTACTTCTTTATGGTTTTCGATTAGTAACAGAAGCTGTTTGACAGAAACGACAAATGCATTGGGAGAATTCACCTCTACCTCTTTTATAACGGCCCTTGATCCGAAGACTACAACATTATAGTAAGGGATATTTATTTGTTCACCGAGGATGTGTTCAATTGCCTTAATATGCCCATAATTTTGATGAAGAGGATTGTTAAACTTCTGTTTTCTCTGATAAATGGTCTGTGTCCATTGTCTGCTTCGCTCGTTTCCAAATATCCAACCTTTATAATTCTTTGTTTCAATTACAAAGATTCCGGCCCGCGACACTACGATATGATCAATCTGGGTCGTACCACCGTTAGTTGAACGCAATAGAGTATCATGAAATATCTTATATTCTTCAGTATTCAGCTTTCTTAAGCAGCGTTTAACTTCTCCTTCTCCAATCCGGCCTTTCACTGCAGGACTGGAAAGCAGTACGGCTCCGATTAATAAAACAATAAATATTATGGTTCCCATGTCTCTACTCCTTATAAAAAATAATGTAAACTCATACTATTAATAGTATCATCACATGAAAAATTTACCATTATTTTAATATCATAAAGGATTAGAGCTCCAAAAAAATAAGTGATGACGTATGGACGATGAAGCAATCAATTTGCAAGAAAACCCTTCTTATTGTCGGCCTGAGGTGCCATCTTGGAAGACGATTGAGGAAGAATAAGAACGGATGAAGGGGTTTGGGTCAATCATGGAGGATTGATTGAAATTGACGGGACACTTGATGAAGTTTCAAACGGGGAGTTCCTTTCACTATTGATTGGGGCTGAACCCCCGAATATTAATATCTTAATATTTTTCTAGAAAAATAAACATTTTTATCGTCCTTCCCTATATATTTACTCCTCAAAGCTTGAGAATCTAAATTCACGGTTATTCAGTTTATGCTTTAATATACTTAACGACAAATTACAATACCTGTTGACGGCACTTCTCATTATTGGGAAGTGCCCCTTTTTTATAACAGGTGTTTTAAACTATTTCTCATATAGTTCCAAAGGCTGCCCATCAGGATCTTCAAAAAAGGTAAATCGTTTTTCAGTATAAGGATCCAGCCTGATCTCCTCAGTGCCAATGCCGTGCCGCTTCTGTTCCAAGATGGACTCTTCTATATCAGCCACCTCAAACGCTAAGTGGCGTAACCCCCGTGCTTCCGGGTAACTTGGACGTTTCGGCGATTCAGGAAACGAAAAGAGTTCGATAACGTATTCCCCTTCTAAAGCAAGGTCCAATTTATATGACTCTCTTTCTTCTCTATAAACTTCTCTGATCGGCTTCAGCCCCAGTTTGTTTACATAGAAATCTTTTGATACTTCGTAGTCAGAACATATGATGGCGATGTGATGGATACGTTTTAGATTCATGGTTGGCCTCTTTCTTGTGATTATATTTTAGTGTGGTGCCTGTCATAATAGCGGGTAGTTGTGCCTGGCACAAACCAGCCATTTTGTTCCAGGCACAATAAAGCTTTGTGTCTGGAACCCGCAATTTAACAATTATGATCCGAAAAAAAGAAGCAGTCCAAAATGACCGCTTCCTCCAGTAACATATTACTTAATCGCATCCGTCAAAACAGGCACGATTTGTTTCTTACGGGACACAACACCTTTCAGCACTGCTGTGTTGTTTTCAAGCTTCACGTTGAATGCTTTCTCTACTTCAGCCTGCTTGCTTCCAAGAGCAAGTGCAGTCGAGTCGTTTTCAAGGATATTCGTCACGACTAACAGGAACAGATCCAATCCTTTTTCCTTGATCAGTGTTTCCATTGCCGCTTCAAGCTCAGCCTGGCGTCCAAGTACATCGTTTGTATCAACAACGTTCACCTGTGCAACTTCCACTTTCGCCGTACCCATGGAGAATTCTTTTGCATCAAGGGTCACGAGCTCCGCGATTGACTTCGAGCTCATGTCCGCTCCTGCTTTCAGCATCTCGAGGCCATATTCCTGAGCGTCCACTCCTGCGATTTCCGCAAGTTCCTTTGCAGCTGCAACATCTTCATCTGTGCAAGTCGGTGATTTGAACAGAAGGGAGTCCGAAATGATTGCAGACAGCATCAATCCCGCCATTTGCTTTGTTACTTCAACGCCTTTTTCTTTGTAGATTTTGTTTAAAATCGTTGCCGTACATCCAACCGGCTCTGCGCGGTAATACAACGGATCCGCTGTTTCGAAGTTCGCGATGCGGTGGTGGTCGATGACTTCAAGCACGCGAACGTCCTCGATATCACTTGCACTTTGCTGGCGCTCGTTGTGGTCGACAAGGATGACCGTATCCGTTTCGTTTGCTACAGTCTCAACCAGGCGAGGTGCCTCTGCCTTGAAATAGTCAAGCGCATATTGAGTTTCACCGTTTACCTCACCAAGGCGGACCGGTTCAACATCCATACCGATTTTTGATTTCAAGTCAGCATACACTAGCGCTGACGTGATTGTATCCGTATCAGGATTTTTGTGACCGAAAATAAGTGTTTTACTCATTATCATTCTCCTTACTCTATGTATTTTAATGATGGAATTTTACTCTTTACATTTTCTTATAGTACCATATTTCACGCCCGTTTTCGTCAGTTTGTTTATTTTTGAAGCCAAGAAAATTGCGGTAATGGTACATGTTTTATCTTATTGGAAATCGGGGTGAAAGACAAATAATAGGAAGGGATTTACCAAATGGAAATATAAATCTTCAAATTGATTTCTCCAAAATGAATCCCGCCAAGTATTTTCATGGCGGGATGTTATTTTGTCTTATTTAAATTACAGCTCTTCTATCTATACCGTACCCCGACCGAATAATCATCTCAATCGTTTCTTCCGGCATGTCCAGATGATCGACGTCAGTATTCCTGATCAACTCCTGCGTATTCCGGTCATCAAATGATAGGTTCCCCGCAAGGTAAACTTTGAACACATCGATCAGACTATTGAGGCGCAATTCTTCTTCATCCAGCTGTTCGTCCGCACTTTCCACAACAGATAATCTGTGGAATTCGAGAGCTTCTTTCAGCATCTGCAGGAGCTTAAGATTATTCGGCGGATTCGGATTTGTAATGTGATAGATTTTATCTTTTTGAGCCTTCTGCGGAGCCAGGCTCAGGATATCGGCAACATAGTCAACAGGAACCAGATTGGAGGTACCATCCTTGGCAGCCAGCAATCTGTATGTACGGTCTCCGCTGTTTCTCCTCGCCGTCTTTCTTTTAAAAACAGCAAGTGCACGCATGAATCCGTACAGTGTAAACTGTGAATCAGCTTCGCCGGTTTTTGAATCGCCAACGATGATGGCCGGCCTGAAGATGGAGGCCTCCATTTTGTGGCGGTAGCTGAAAACAAGGTGTTCGGATTTCACTTTGCTCTCTTCATAAGGGTTGTTGAATATTCCGTCTGTCGGGTACAGCTCTTCCACACCATGCGGGAGCGTCCCGACTGTGTAGGCCGTGCTTACATAATAAAACTTTCCGGCTTTAAGTTGCAATGCCAGTTCTAAAATATGTTTCGTGCCGTCATAATTGGCTGCAAATAATTCGTCGCGTAAGTCGAGATCGAATTTCACCAGTGCCGCCAGATGGTAGACGGCATCGATTTTATTGGACAACCATTCGATGTCTTCAGGTGATAGCCCTGCCATCGGCTGGGTGATATCTCCGTGATAGATATGGATCCTGCGCTGGTCTCCAGCCGGAAATGTATCGCGCAGGGTCTCCGCTTTCTGCACATTCCTGACTAAAATGAAGACTTCATTCTGTTTATCTTCTAATAGGTTCTTAATGAGCCTGCCCCCAAGAAAACCTGTAGCTCCCGTTAAAAATAGGTTCAACTAAATCACTCCTGATGTGTGTCGGTTCATAGATTTCCCCTATCATAGCATAATTCGGATTGTTTTTTGGTGAGAGTGATGGATTTTACCGGCAGTTATGTGTGAATTACCGCTGCATACTGAATTTTTAGTTGATTAGGGTGTCTATATCACTGGGGGTAGGGGCCTTCTTTATGGTTGCGAGAGCGGAATCTTTTAATTTCAACCTGGAATCTTCGAATTCAACACGTTAATCTTTTAAATTCCATCATCAATCTTCTAAATCCGCCCAATAATCTTTCGAACTCGCCAATCATTCCGACACTTGGAAAAATATAGAATAAAACCACCCCCACTCCCAAACACATAAAACCTGCCGAGAACCACCCGGCAGGCCAAATTGATCGGTTTGATGAAACCGCTAGATGATTGAATGCTTGTTTACTGATTAAATGCAGATCTATCGCTGATAAAGCACTTAACCGCCCCCGTACAAGTGTATTAACATGTTTGCTGGAACGGAATCTTTTAATTTCCACTTGGAATCTTCGAATTCGACACGCTAATCTTTTAATTTTCACCATTAATCTTCGAATTACACCTAATAATCTTTCGATTTCACCAATTATTCCGTCACTCGGAAAAATATAGAATAAAACCACCCCCACTCCCAAACACATAAAACCTGCCGAGAACCACCCGGCAGGCCAAATTAAATCGCAACTACTATCAAATGAACTCCACTCATCAATAATTCGAATAAAACTTCTGCGCCACCTGAACTGTATGCGTGCTTCCGCCGCGGTCCTCCACGCCTTCTAGCATCATCGCAAGGATAAATTCAGGGTTCTTCTGATCATAGGATACAAACCATCCATTCTCTTTCCCTTTCGTGCCCTGTTCAGCTTTAATCTCGGCTGTACCGGTTTTACCCGCGATTTCCTTACCGGAAACCTGAGCTTTACCGGCGATTCCTTCAGAAACAACCTTCCTAAGATCCGTACGCATCAGCTGTGACTGTTCGGGAGTCAGCAGGTCCTTCTTCCACACGCCTTGCTCCTCATCTTTCAGGAGCACCGGCTTCATCATGGTACCGTCATTGATGATGCCGCCGTAGGCACTTGCAAGGTGGACGACGCTCATCAGCACTTCCCCCTGCCCGAAGGCCGAGTCGGCGAGCTGGATTTCCTTGGAGATTTTCCCGTCATTCGAAATCTGTGATTCTTGAATCGGATAGGACATCGGGATTTCTTCCCCGAACCCGAAGTCCTTCAGTCCTTTGATAAAGGCTTCCGCACCCATTTCGAGGCCGACGCGTGCAAAGTAGATGTTATCGGAATACTTCAATCCGCTTTCCAGGTCGACGACGCTGTCATTATCAAATACGCGGACGACTTGATAACCGCCCCATGATTCGTCTTTTTGCCACTTCTTCCCTTTGATATCAAACGTTTTGTTGGGATCAAGCTTACCTGATTTCAAACCAACGGATGCGGTGATCGCCTTCATGGCAGATCCCGGTGAATACGTTTGATAGAAACGATTTCGCAGCGGTTTGTCAGGGTCGTTATAAATCTTGTCATACTTGTCACCGGCCATTCCGAGTGCAAATTCATTTGGATCATAGGAAGGGACGCTCACAAGGGCCAATGCCTCTCCCGTTTTTGGATCGACAGCCGCTGCCGTTCCGACTTCGTCCTTCATCTGGTCATACAGTTTTTTCTGCATTTCGGCATCCAGCGTCAACGAGATATTTTCCCCATCCTTCACTTCCTGTTCAGCCACCGGGGTTTCTTCGCCGTTCACTTTGGTCAGATAGATCCGCTGTCCGCTTTGACCGCGGAGCTTCTCTTCGTACACTTCCTCCGCTCCGCTTATACCGAGCAAGGATTGAGCCGTATACCCTTTATCCTTTAGTTTTTCCAGTTTCTCCGCATTGATTTTGCCAAGATATCCTGTAATATGGGCAGTCGCTTCACCATAAGGATACTGGCGTGCTTCCACCCGTTTCGAATAGAGTCCCGGCAAATCGATGATATCCAGTGCAAGCGGCCGCTCGGATATCGGCAGCTTCTTGATCGGCACAAAATATTCAGGCTTGACCCAGCTTTGATCTAATTCTTTCTGAATCGCTTCAGGCGACATCTCCAGGAGGGATGACAGTTTCTTCAGATCACTTTCGTTAAATTCACCCGGGACGATACCGATTTGGAAAGCTTCACCGTTGATAGCCAGCGGATTTTCATTCCGGTCATAAATTTCACCGCGCTTGGCCGGGATACTTTCAATACCGACTTTATCCCCTTCTTCCATGTCAGGAAGGATGAAAGACGGGTCCCAATCGACAAACCAGTTCTCTTCATCGTCTTTTTTCTGTTTTTGCAGGGTGATGGTTTCATCATAGGAAACCTCGCCCGCGAGTGTATTCATAGAGATCGTGACAGGGAATTCTGCTTCTTTTTCCTTGTCCCACTCTTTTTCGTCTTTCGGCTTTTTAAACTTGACCTTCAGATCCTTCACGGCCAAATCTTCATATATGTCATTTGTCCGTTTTACAACATCTTCCTTTTTATAGGTTTCCTTTGCAGAAGTTGAAAGATAGTCATCGTACATCTTGTCAAATTTCTTGTCATTCCATAGATCGACGTACTCTTTCAATCGATCGTCAGGCTGGGCTTTCTCCTGACAGCCTGCAATCAACATTCCCGCCGCAGCAACCAGACTAAGCAAGAACAATTTTTTAAACATATGTAACGTGAACCCCCTCGGTTTTCCTACTTCTAATTATTTCAAATTCATGAATCAATTTCAATTTAAATGTATTCCGGGTTCCATGATGTATGTCCTATACTCACGATTCAGTCCATTCGTCCTTTCCATTTTCCACCTTCTTTTCCTTCCGTTCCTATTCCTTTTTTCAGTAAAACTGGTGCATACTAAAGAATTTTTGTTATAATAGACTGTCGTAAGAGTAATAAGGAAAAAGATCCTAAGATTATATCTTGCAAATATTAATCGACAGGTGGAGTTAAATATGAGTCAAAAACCTTACAGAGTACTTCTGTACTACAACTATGTAACAATCGAAAATCCCGAAGAAGTGACAGCCGAGCATAAGGAATTGTGCCAGGAGCTTGAGCTTATGGGACGCATCCTGATTTCTTCTGAAGGAATCAACGGAACATGCTCAGGTACGATCGAGCAGACGGATGCATATATGGAAGCGATGAAAAATCATCCATTATTCCATGACACAGTATTCAAAATCGACGAAGCGGATGAGCATGCGTTTAAGAAATTGAAGGTGAAGCATCGTCCGGAGCTTGTGACACTTCGTCTTGAAGATGACGTGGATCCTCATGAAATCACAGGCAAATACCTTGAACCGAAGGATTTCTACGAGCAGATCCAGCGCGAAGATACAATCGTACTTGACGCCCGCAATGACTATGAGTATGATCTTGGTCACTTCCGCGGCGCGATCAGACCTGATATCCGCAATTTCCGCGACCTTCCTGAATGGGTCCGTGAAAATAAAGACTTATTGGGCGATAAAAAAATCATCACATACTGCACAGGCGGTATCCGCTGTGAAAAATTCTCCGGCTGGCTACTTAAAGAAGGCTTTGAGGATGTAGCTCAGCTGCACGGAGGAATCGTCACATACGGACAAGACCCTGAAGTGCAGGGTGACCTGTGGGACGGACAGCTTTACGTTTTTGATGAGCGTATCGCCGTGCCGGTCAACCGCAAAGAGCATGTCGTTGTCGGCAAAGACTACTTCGACGGCGAACCTTGTGAGCGATATGTGAATTGTGCCCACCCGCCATGCAACAAGAAAATCCTTTGCTCAGAAGAAAACGAGCATAAATATATGAGAAGCTGCTCTGATGAGTGCCGCAGAAGCGAAGAAAACCGTTATATCATAGAACACGGTTTGACTGAGGAAGAAGTGGCTGAGCGTCTGTCAGTGATTGAGGCTGAAAAGCAGACTGTATAATAAAAAAGAACTGGCCGCGGGGCCAGTTCTTTTTTATTTAAGTATTGAAAGGTCGACAGCTTCGGCCATTTTTTCATAACCGGCATCATTCGGATGCAGATGGTCCCCCGCATCATATTCAGGCAGATATCTCTCAGGATCTTCAGGATCCCTCACTGCTTTGTCAAAATCAATGACTCCATCGAATTCACCGCTGGTCCTGATCCAGTCGTTGACCTTCTGGCGCACTTTTTCACCTTCTGCAGTGTACCTGCCAGAACCTTTATATGGTGTTAAAGTTCCACCGTAAATCTTCAATCCCCTATCATGTGTTTTTTCAATGATTTCTTTCATTTTATCTATGATATCATCCGCACTGTATTCCGGATGATGCCTGATATCATTCAATCCTTGATGAAGAATGACTGACTTGATACCGGTTTGATCAAAAACGTCCCTCTCGATTCTTTCCAACGCACTTTCTCCTTTATCAGGAGTACTTTCTATCAATTGGTTGCCGGAAATGCCTGCATTTACGAGGGACATTGGGATATCCGATTGTTTCATCCGATTAGCAAGATAATCCGGCCAGCGGTGGTCGGCATCCGGTGTTGAATGGTTTCCGTTTGCGATGGAACTTCCCAGCACCACTATAGAAACTTTCATATAGGAATCAGCCAACACGTCAACAGCATCCATCCAGAACCACGATTGTTCCTTTTGCTGGTATGCGGCAAAATCGCTGCTGCCTGCTTTATTTCCACTCGTGATATAATTTGTCTGCATTGAGCGGGGGTGCCAAGTGACAGGTCCTGTTTTTTCCCGGATAAAGACACTGACTGCCAATTTATCATCGCTTTTCACGTTGAAATCGATCGGGTCACTCCACTGGATTTCACCAGCGGGTATGGTCACTTTTTCCTTGCCGTCGAAGGTTATCTTCCGATCCGTATCGGCCTCAACTTCAGGTCCGCCTTTTGAAACGGCTATATGTACTTCTTCCAATTTAAGTGCTTCCGGGGAAAAAGCATTCGATAAGCGGATTTTTACTTTCTTGCCGTCTATGTGAGGCTTTACTATCATCCGAACAGTCTGGTTGCTGAATCCCTTGTTCGAAATCCCTTCTTCTAAGGGTGCCTGCATGGATGCACTCCATGTCCCTGTCCAGTTTTCTTTATCGGACTTGCTTTTACTATCTTTCCAATCCCAGCTGGCGGCTGCACCGAAAAGAATAACGAAAAATAATACTATAATAATTAAAACAAAAAATAATTTCTTCATGAGTTCTACCTTTCCATCACAAGTTGATTCATCTTATTATTTCAAAATACCCATTAAAAACGAAGGGTCATTCCTACCTAATTAAAAATACAGACGAATTTCCCGGTATGATGGGTAGTTTTTGTATAACCGGTGATTTTATCCTCTCTTAACTGAATGTAAAAAGAGAGCCAACTGATCAACAGTTGGCTCTCCAGGTTATAAAAATCATTTTACGGCTTGCTGCACCATCCAAGCAGCTTGCACAGCCAATCCTTTATCTTTTTGATGATTTCATAGAAATCATCTTCCCAGCCGCCGCCGTCACCGTCTCCCGGATCGTCCGAATCGTCAGGTTCTACTTCCTGGACAATACGGTTCTCCACTTGTGGTGAGACAGGGCTGTTTTGATCAAGATAATCCGTAAACACTTCGAAGTCGACAAGGAACAGATCTGTCTGGCGTCCTTCATCTTTCGCCTGTTTGAACATATCATAGCCGTCTCCGCCGTTCGCAGTGAAGGCGTTTGTCGCTACGCGGTATGTCTGTTCAGGATCGATTTTTTGGAAACCGTCAGCTGTTTTGACTTCAACAGACCAAACTCGTTCACCTGCAGGCTTGTTTACATCGTATTTGAAGTTGATTCCTGAAACCTGAAGGAATTCTCCAGGTGCGTCTTCACCTTCAACACGTGAAACACTGTGCTCAAGTGCGTCAAGGATCTCCTGTCCTTTCAGGTCAAGTGTTACAAGCTGATTTCCGAATGGCATTGTTGTCAGCACTTCACCGAGGGTGATTTCACCTGCATCGATCGAAGCGCGGATTCCGCCGCCATTTGTAACGCCGATATAGGTTTCTACGAACTCATTTGCTTTTGCAACCATACCGTCCGCGATCAGGTTCCCAAGATTTGTTTCTTTTCTTCGGACGTCGTTCCTCTCGCCATTCAGCGCTACTTCGGTGGAACCAACGACTTCACTCTTCAATTCATCAAGAGGAGCCTTGAATTCCTGCACTTTGGCAAGAGCATCGGCATCTTCTTCATAGTTTGCAAGATCAAGCACTTCACCTGAGTGACCTGTTACGACACCTTCAGAGTTGAATGTGACATCCAACAGGCCAAGCAGATTCAGGTATTCACCAGCCTGAACGA
This sequence comes from Bacillus sp. BKU_1, assembly GCA_051294195.1. Classification (GTDB taxonomy): domain Bacteria; phylum Bacillota; class Bacilli; order Bacillales; family Bacillaceae_B; genus Rossellomorea. Next base: position 3,495,340 of record CP193985.1, read on the forward strand.
TCAGGGTAGGCTCATCTTTCTCGATGACTACCGGCTCTTCAAGAGTTGTATGAGAGTGTCCGCCTACAATCACATCGATCCCGTCAACCGCTTCAGCAAGTTCTAAATCATGAGAGTAGCCCAAGTGGGAAAGAACGATGATTTTGTTTACGCCTTCTTCCTTAAGCATGTTGATCGTGGCAGTTGAACTTTCGACCGCATCTTCAAATTCGATGTTGTCACTCGCATTCGAAATGAATGCCGTATCCGGAGTTGTGAGTCCGAAAATCCCTACTTTTTCCCCGTCTACTTCTTTTATGATGGCCGGATAGATATTCCCGCCTTCACCCGGCTTGCCGATTTCATCTTTCTTAAGAGGCTGCAAATCAGTGTCGTCCGTTACATTTACATTCGACGATACCATCGGGAAATTCATTTCGTTGATGAAATTAGCCAGTGTTTCTGAAGTTTTATCAAACTCATGGTTCCCCAGTGTCATGGCATCGTATCCAAGTTCGTTCATGAACCATAGATCTGCAAGGCCTTCATATTGGCGGAAGTAAAGTGTTCCAGAGAATACGTCCCCTGCATCCAATAGAAGGGAGTTTTCTTTTTCCCCGCGCAGTTGGTTCACTGCAGTGAACAGCTTTGGATACTGTTCAACATGGGCATGTGAATCATTTGTATGCATGATGGAAAGATCAAAGTCTTCGTTTGTTTCTTCTTCAGTAAAATCGAGCTGTGCAACAAGGGCATCGTGATCGCTCGCGCGGCCGTGTTCTTCCATATATGGAGAATTGAAGTTCACGATGTCGAACTCAGCGCCTGCTGCTAAACGATTTGATACAAGCATATGATCAAGCACTTGCGCATTTCCTTGGTATGTGTACGTGTATCGTTCGTTTTCAGGCAGCTTTTCAACAAGATTCGTTAAAACGTCTCCTTTAAGCTTCTGCAGCGGATTGGAGAATTCGAAGTCATTCAAATCACCAAGTACCACAACATTTGCGTCTTCATTTTTCGTGTGAATGTCAGAAACGAAAGAATTGATGACTTCCGCAATCTGCATACGCTGTGTTTCGCTTCCAAGGACAGGAGGCTGGTTTTTACCGAACAACGGCTCGTCCCCGCCTTTGGAGTTGAAGTGGTTCGCAATGACAATCACTTCTTCACCGTTGAATTCAAATTCTGCAGCCAATGATTTGCGGCTGTCTTCGAATGCCGGATTCGTCGGATCGATGCGGCCCGGGTTGACTGTCAATGAACCGTCATCATAAGAGACTGCAGTTGTCGCATCACCTTTTGGAGCGTCTGCAAGCGTCACACGTTCGGGATTGTAAAGGTATCCGACACGGATATTCCCTCCAGGAACCCCTCCGTCCTGCTTATCCTGCGGAGCAATCTCGGTCCACTTATAAGTCGGACCTCCAAAACCTGCAACAGCATCGCTCAATGCTTTGTAGTTGGCATCCGCTTTTACAGTACCATCGTCTGTCTCTCCGCTTTCGTCAAGCACTTCGACAAGACCGATGATGTCTGGTGAGTTAAGGTTTTCAACCATGGATTTTGCAAGCTTGTCACGTTTTTCCGTGTCAGCGGCTGCAAAGTTTTCGATGTTGTATGAAGCGATGGATAGTTCATCGTTATCTTTTTCGATTGTGGTCACTTCCGGCGTGAACTCTCTTTCATTCAGTTCAGGAAGTTCATCTTCGTTCACAAGGATCTTAAAGTTGCTGAAGCCGTAGCTGACAACCCCGTTGACCGTCCCGTTGAATTGATCTCCCGTTTTTGCTACGAAATCACGGTTATCCAACAGAAGGAACATTCTTTCAGGATTCTGGTTTTCTTTAGTTAAAAGTGGAGCGCCTTCTTTTGTGTAGGCTTTCCCTTCAACCTGCTCAGTGATGACCGGAAGTTCCCCGTATTTTTGAGGACCCGTGATCATTGGGTTCTCAAGAGCAACACGCATTCCTTCCAGGCTTTCGTAAAAATCGATTCCGTCTTGCTGAGGATCGAATTCACCGAACTGATCATTGTCGATCACTTCAGTAGGAGGTGTAACATCTTCACCGATGACAAGGGCTTCAGGTAGTTCATTGCCGCTTGAATCGACAACGACATTTCCGTACTGCGCATTCAGTTCTGTCATCGCAAGGTCTGTCTCTAACTTTTCACCGTAACCGTCAAGCACCCATTCTTTTACCTGACCGTCTACTTTAACATGGTCGCCAACCTGCACACCATGGGATGGCTTGTACACAAGAAGAGCTTCGGATGTCTTCGGATTATCATCCGCATTTGGGTCCTGCATGTAGAAATTACTTGCATCCTCTACATGGGTGACGATCCCTTCGACTTCTTTCACTTTTTCAGAAGCATACGGGGATAAGTGGCTTTCTCCTTGGATGTCATGGATGCTCAGGCCTTCGATTCCCTCGTATGGGGTTGGATCTTCAGGCTGTTCGCCTTCGAAGGACATGGCAGACGTATTTTTTAGTGCGGGCACATTAAAATATGCAGTCAAATCGCCGGTAACAACAACTTTTTTACCAATAATATCAGGATTTGTCTGCAAGCCGAAGTCCGGACGGAAAACAGATGGAATCTGCACAGGCAATATTTTAGCAGGGTCTGTTTCATCTACGCTGTCAGCAATGGCAAAGTTATAATCATTGCTAAAAGGAGCTTCAAAATTGTAACTGTTGGTCGATACTGTATGACCAACGATATATCCGCTTACCGTACCGCTGCCTTCATTATTCTCAATCGCTTCCTGAACTGTCAATGAATCATTCGCAGATGCAATCGAGCCGGCAGGCAGGATATACCCGGCAAGCAAGGCGAAAATCGTTGTCAAAATAAACAACTGTTTTTTCATGATCTTCAAACTGGTTCCTCCTCTATTCTTTCTAACAGTAATTTGGTCCAACCTAAAATGCAAACGCTTACATAAGATGTCACTTCTCTCCGCAAAAACCGTTCCTTTTCCCCAAAAGAATGATTCACGGATATTTACTTTATCCTATGAAAACACCTCCACGAATTATTTCCATTAACCGCTTAGTATGTAGAATTTTGCCTAAGCTTCCTATTAAATATAGCATTTTTTAGTCGAATTTTAAGACTTTTTCAATTCTTTTACAAAATCAGAACTTTATGCTTACAAATGTTACATTACGTATGTATTTATACCTATTTTTCGTTGAATTTTATTTTGTATTCTTTTCTTAGGATGCCTAAATTTAAATAAAAAAGGGACGATCCTTTAATATAGCAATGGACCGTCCCCTCTTTGTTAACGTATTAAATTACTCCATCCACTCCGGCTTCCCAAAGCCTTTAAATTCTTCATCGATTGTTTTCTCGAATTGGTCTGATTCAACGACTGCCTTGATATCCTTTGCGAGCTGAGAATCAACGTCTTTCGTGTTCATGACGACTCGGTTGCGGTATTGGTCAGGCATGTCTTCAAGCTGCAATGCATCCAGCAGATCCATTTTTGCCGCCAGAGCGTAGTTCCCCGGCACGGCTGATAGATCGACACTTTCGACCGCCCTAGGAAGCTGGGCCGCTTCGATCGGTTTGAACTCCAAATTCTTCACGTTTTTGTCGATATCTTTTTCTGATACCGTCAGTGGGTCAGTCCCATCTTTCAATGTGATCAGCTCAGCATCCTTTAAGATTTGGAACGCTCGTGCTGCGTTTGTAGGATCGTTCGGGATGGCGATGGCGCTGCCTTCCTTGATGTCTCCGAGAGAATTAAATTTCTCCGAGTAGATCCCCATCGGTGCGGTCGGCACTACGATAACTTCCGAAAGCTCCATGCCGTGCTGCTCTGCGAATGTTTCCATATAGATTTTGTGCTGGAACAGGTTCGCGTCAAGGTCCCCCTGAGCGAGTGCGTTGTTAGGCTGGATGTAGTCGCTGAATTCCTTCACTTCAACGGTGTACCCTTTTTCCTCAAGCCCCGGTTTGATGGCTTTTGTCACCATGTCGCTGTAAGGACCGGATGTCGCCCCGATCGTGATTTCTTTTTTATCATCCGAGCTTGCTTCTTCTCCGCCGCATGCTGCCAGCAGGCTGACAGTGAGTACTGCTGCTAAAAGTAAAAACCATTTTTTCATCTGTAATCTTCCCCCTGAATGTTTATCGTTTATCTACTACTCTTGCAAAAATATCGCCTGTATACTGGATGAGCTGCACCAGGCAGATCAGCACGACGACCGTGGTGATCATGACCGTATTGTCGTAGCGGTAATAACCGAAACGGATGGCAAGGTCGCCGATCCCGCCTCCGCCAACGATTCCCGCCATTGCGGAGTATGCGACCAGGCTGATCGTTGTGATCGTGACTGCCTGGATGACGGCCGGCTTTGCTTCCGGCAGGAGGACATCCTTGATGATCATCCATGGACTCGCCCCCACCGACACCGAAGCTTCGATGACTCCCTTATCGATCTCGCGAAGAGCGGTCTCTACCATTCTTGCGAAAAACGGAATCCCCGCCACAGAGAGCGAGACGGATGCTGCTGTCGGTCCGATCGTCGTTCCCGTCAATAGTTTAGTAAGCGGTAATAGTGCAACTAATAAAATGATGAATGGTATCGAACGGACCATGTTGACGACGAAGCCGACGATCTTTTTAATGAACCCGTTCTGCAGGAACAATCCTTTGTCTGTCACAAAAAGCAGGACACCGAGCGGCAGACCGATCAGGATGGCGATGGCCAGAGAAATCCCGACCATATAGATGGTTTCGAGGAATGCTTTATTCAATTCCGGTAAAATCGAAGTCAATGAATCAGGCAGCACGGTCTAGCACCTCCAGACTTTGTGTTTTGGCCGTTATGTAGCGGATGGCGGCCTGTATTTCAGATTCGTCCCCGATCAGCTCCATGATGAAAATCCCGAGCGGTGTTTCCTGGATGTATTCAATTTTCCCATGCAGGATATTGCCGCGGACTTTGTATTTTTGGAACACTTCGGATACGACGCTCTCCTCTGCGATCGATCCCTTGAACTGGATTTTGATCAGTTTGCCCGTCCGGCTCTTCAGCAGGTGGGGCGGCAGTTCAAACTGCAGGATATTTTCGATGAACTGCTTCGTAAGCGGCTGTTTCGGGTTCGCGAAAAGATCATATACAGGACCTTCTTCCACAATTCTCCCATCCTGCATAACGGCCATTCTGTCGCAGATTTCCTTTACAACTTCCATTTCGTGGGTGATGAGGACGATCGTGAGTCCGAGCTGTTTGTTGATGTCTTTCAACAACTTCAGGATCGACTTGGTCGTGCTCGGGTCAAGTGCAGATGTTGCTTCATCACAGAGCAGGACGGATGGGTTGTTCGCAAGTGCCCTTGCAATCCCGACACGCTGTTTCTGGCCTCCGCTCAGTTGTGCGGGATAGGCTTGGGCTTTGTCGCTCAGCCCGACCATCTCCAGCAATTCGGTTACCCTCGGTTCAATTTCTGACTTTGGCACCCTGGCTGCTTTCAAGGCAAAAGCGAGGTTTTCATACACCGTTTTCGATTTGATGAGGTGAAAATGCTGAAAGATCATGCTGATTTTCTGACGGGCGAGGCGAAGCTCTTTCGAATTCAGCTTCGTCAAATCCTGATCGTCGATGATGATTTCCCCTGATGTCGGTTTCTCCAGCAGGTTCAGGCACCGGATAAGCGAGCTTTTACCCGCTCCGCTGTAGCCGACGATGCCGAAGATCTCCCCTTTTTCAATGGTGACGGAGACGTTATCCACACCGAGTACAGTCTGCTTTTTTGTTTTGTATTCTTTTACAAGGTTGTTGATTCTGATCATCCTTCACACCCCTTTTCCTTTTCATTGTTGTCTGGCCAAATAAAAAATGCTCCTTTCAATTACTGAAAGAAGCATCGCGCATGTATCATCGACTTATCTTTCAGAATGAAAACCATTCTGCAGGAATTAGCACCGTTCCATAAATGGAGGTTGCCGGACGTCACAGGGCCTGATCCCTCGGTCGCTCTTGATAATTTGAACGTATTTAATTGGTTGAGTTTTTTATCTTATAGGTGATGTTATATGGTTTGTTTTGGAAAGTCAATAAGGGATTTGAGAGAAAAATTCGTGTAAGCGCTTCCTTTGCGGAAGTGACGGCTTTTAAAAAATCTGCTAAATTGCCGCTTTTGATTTCCGTGGAAGACTTCGCTTTCCGCGGGCGGCCGGTAAGCCTCCTCGTCGCTGCGCTCCTGCGGGGTCTTACCTGTCTCGCTTTTCCCGCAGGAGTCTTCGTCTTCCACTACAATCAACGCTGGAGTGAAACTATATTCAAGCTTTCATTATCCATTAATTAAACTCAAACCCACTCCCGTTAATACACAATTCTATTTTTAAACAAACGTTTGATTGACATTTCAAATCCTTGATGGTCCGGGGTTTTGAAGGTTTAAACAAACGTTTAATTAAATTTGAAAGCCCGCCTCGTTTTGGGATTTGGAGGCGGGCTTTGTTCATTTATTATAAGACTTCATAGTCTGTTACATTTCGTTCCACCACGCGTGCGCCATCTACGCTTACAAGTGCGCCGCCTGAGCTTGCGAATACGCCGGTTGCAATCAGGTTGTCCATTGCTGCTTTCACCTGGACGGTATCAATCGGGTCAATCGGATCGTTGATGCTGATTTTCGCTGCTTTGCCGGTTTCTGTTTTGAATTCAAGTTCAAGTACTTTTGCCATGTTAAAATCTCCTCCTTTCTATAAAATCCAACGGCCATTATGCGTTGATATCGAAGTTTTGGATTTTTTCTACGTTGAATAGATTTTTCTCAGAGAGTCCTGTGAGCGATTGAGCCGCGCTGTGCATCTCATCTGCGGTAGCCGAGCCATTGATGTAACCGTATGATTTGTACTTATACTTCGGGTTGCCTTTCTCATCCATCCCGTCGTTGTATGCAAATCTCAGCTTCGTTCCTTTCAAATCTGCTGTTGCCATGGTGCCTCACCTCCTTTCACCTTTTATATAGTGTTTGGGGGAGGAAAAGGATACCTTGGTTTGAAGTTTTTTTGGTGGTGTGGGTTGCCTCGGGGCAGCGTGGGGGTTGGTTGTGCGAGGCACAATCGGGGGCTTTTGTGCCTGGCACCATAACATTGAAAGGTGCCTGGCTCAAATCAGGAAAATGGAGCCTGGCTCAAAACAACCTATTTGAGCCTGGCTCAAACCCAAGCAATACATTCTCCCCTCAAATTCAGCCAACAAAAAAACCGCCCTTCAGCTTCCCAAAGGGCAGTTCCTTAAATCAATAAAGTTTACCCTGTCTATATAAAATCGTAGACAGCTTCGTGACTGAATGGATATAACAGTTCTGGCGCAGCGGGAACGGGTCCCCGAAGAACTGCGGCAATACCGTATCGAGCGTTGTCTGCATTTTTTCAAATAACAGCCTGAATACCTCGTCTTCCGAATAGAACTGTGTTTCCCTGCTCTGCAGCCATTCGAAATAGGAAACGATGACACCCCCGGCATTGGCGAGGATATCCGGTACGATGATGATTCCTTTATCACTGAGGAATTCATCCGCTTCCGTTGTGACCGGGGCATTCGCTCCTTCAACAATGATGCCTGCCTTCACTTTTTTAACATTATCCTTATGGATCTGGTCCTCCAACGCAGCAAGGATCAAAACATCCACATCCAGATATAGAACATCATCCCTGTCGGAGATCTCTGCTTTTACATCAATCTCCTTCAGCTGGTCGTCGGTTACCGGGAGATCGCCTTTATTCCTCATCGTGAATTCGGCCAGCGCCGGGATATCCAGCCCGTCAGCATTATACAGCGTCACGTTCCGGTCACTCACAGCCACCACTTTATTCTGAAGATGAGTGGATTGGTAGGCCTCTAGAGCAGCGACCGATCCGACGTTACCAAAGCCCTGGACGGAGATGGTCAACGGCTTGTTTTCGTAGTTCAAAGCGGTTTTGGCAAACACATTATCCGTTTTTGCAAGCAGATTTTTCTGGTTCTTTATAAAGTCATGCATCATATAGCGAAGGGTAAAATAAACGCCCTTGCCTGTTGCTTCACGGCGGCCCAATGATCCACCGTTGATCACACTCTTCCCGGTGAAGCTTCCCCTGTAGGGATTGCCGGGGTGGATACTTTTATATTCTGACATCATCCAGTCCATCTCCCGCTCGCCGGAACCCATGTCAGGCGCCGGGATATCCTTATCGGGACCGATGACATCGCTGAAGTACTGGACATATTTTTTTGCAATCAGATTTAATTCTTTGTCGGTGTATTCGCGGGGATTGATGATAATCCCGCCTTTTCCGCCGCCGAACGGGACATCGTGAAGAGAATTCTTAAGAGTCATAAGCGAAGCAAGATTCACCACTTCCTCTTCATTGACCATTTCGTGGAAACGGATCCCTCCCTTATAAGGGCCAAGGGCGTTATTATGCTGAACCCGGAAAGCTGGAATCCGGTCGACCCGCCCGTTTTCCAGCGGCACCCTTAGAAATGATTTATGTATATGATTCGGAGTCGACAGAATTGCCGTAAGCGATGTAAAAGCCTGTTTTCTCGCTTCCTCCTGTAATTCAGGCAGAAAATGCTCGTCTTCCAGTAAAGCATCCAGTGACTTTTGAACGATATCACGCGTTTGACTGATCATGTTTCCCCTCCTGTGAAAATAGTAGTATTTGGTATTAATTATAAAGTTCCCCATTTGAATATGCTTGAAACGGCAAATTATTTATTATTCCAGAAGTAATCACTTTGCAGGAAATCTTTTTTCAGTGAAAAAATTGCAACCTTGACAATCCCTACTAATATACTATAATTAAATTCATTAATTCCGATTAGATTAATATGAATTATAGGAAAAAGGTGATTATTTGTTCATTCAAATCGAAAAACTGAACAAACAATATAATGATAAAACTGGGACACCGGTTGATGTATTGAAAGACATCAACCTTGGGATCGACAAAGGCGAATTCGTATCGATACTGGGTCCGTCAGGGTGCGGGAAGTCAACGCTCCTTTCGATCGTGGCGGGACTTACCAAGTCCACGACCGGGGAGATAACGGTCGGTGGAAATCCGATCAAAAAACCCGGAAAAGACCGCGGCATGGTGTTCCAGCAGGCAGCCCTCTTTCCGTGGCTGAACGTACGTGACAACGTGACGTTCCCATTGAAAAAAGAAATCTCCAAAGCCGAAGCGAGGCAGCAGGCTGCCAAATATCTACATATGGTGCAGCTCGGGAACTATCATGAGCATTATCCCCACGAACTTTCAGGGGGCATGCAGCAGCGGGTCGCGATTGCTCGTGCACTGGCAATGGATCCGGAAGTCCTCCTGATGGATGAACCGTTTGGCGCTCTTGATGAACAGACCCGTTCCCGCCTTCACGGCCAGCTTGAAACCATCTGGATGGAAACGAAGAAAACCGTCCTCTTCGTCACCCACAGCATCTCGGAATCCATCAAACTATCAGACCGGATCATCGTGATGGGCACCCGCCCCGGAACGATCCTGGCAGACATCAAAGTGGAGATCCCCCGCCCAAGGGACGCTCATAAGGACCAAATGGTGGAACTTGAGGAGTACATCATGAGCTACCTGAAGAAAGAAATCGACAAAGTCATAAGTGAGGAATTGGCCCATGAACACAGCTCTTAAACGAATCATCTTTTTTGCAGTCATCATCGCTTTCTGGGAAGCGGGTTCCCGGTTCGGGTTGTGGACGGAGGTTGTGCTCCCTTCTCCTACTTCGGTTTTTGATTCGCTAATAGGAGGCATTTCCGACCGAACCCTCCTTATCGACCTGGTCGCAAGCTTCAAGCGGCTGCTGATCGGCTTGGGCATCTCGCTGCTAATCGGAACGGCAATCGGCGTTCTGCTGGCAAAGTCAAAAACGGCCGACGACACGCTTGGATCAGTGCTTCTTGCGTTGCAGAGTGTACCGAGCATCGTCTGGCTGCCGCTCGCAATCATGTGGTTCGGCTTGAATGAAAAATCGGTCATCTTCGTTGTCATCTTAGGCGGAACCTTCGTCATGGCTTTGAATATCCGGATGGGGATCAAGAATGTATCGCCGCTGTTTATCAGGGCGGCTCAGACGATGGGATCCCGAGGATTGGATCTGTTCATCCGGGTCATTTTTCCGGCATCGATTCCTTATGTGGTGACTGGGTCCCGGCTTGCCTGGGCATTCGCATGGAGAGCCTTGATGGCAGGCGAATTGTTGAGTACCGGACCTGGACTCGGGTACACGCTCCGCTACGCTTCGGACTTCGGTGACATGAGTCTCGTGATTGCGGTGATGATCATCATCGGTGTCGTAGGGGCAATTGTGGATCAGCTGATCTTCCAGCGGATCGAGAAGTCGGTTATGAAGCGTTGGGGACTGGAGTCATAGGCGGCTCGTTGATTCTTTCGGCAGATTTGCCTGAAATATTGGTTTTGATAATATAATTGGATTTTTGATAATAAAAGTTTGGTTTTTGATAATATATTCCGTTTTTTGATAATAAAAGCGTTGTTTTTGATAATAAACGCTCTGTCATTACACAATTAAGTAACGAAAACCCTGACAAAAGTCAGTTGCACACCCATAAAAACCATTAGGAGGCTACAAAATGAAAAAAATTTTTCTTTTTACAGCGATTTTCTTCCTCTTCACCGGTGTTTTAGCAGGTTGCGGAACATCAGGCAAAACGTCCGGATCTTCTTCGGATAAAGAAAAGATCGTCATCGGGTACTTCCCGAATATCAACCACGTCCCTGCGATGGTGGCAAAGGATAAAGGCTACTTTGAAGAACAGCTTGGGGACGGGACGAAAGTCGAATATAAGACATTCCCTGATGGTTCATCCTTCATGACCGCCCTTAAGACAGGCGACATCGATGCCGGACTTGTCGGCCCGGGTCCTGCCATGAACAATTACATGACAGGCGCGGATGTGAAGATTATCGCCGGTGCCTCTACAGGCGGTACGGTCGTGCTTGCAAGTGAACAAAGCGGCGTGAAATCAGTTGAAGATTTTACAGGCAAATCCTTCATCACCCCGGCAGTAGGGTGTACGCATGATGTCCAAGTCGAAACATTCCTGCAAGAGCACGGCATCGAGTCGAAGCGTATCGGCGGAACGATGAAACACGTGACTGGAAACCCGGCTCAATATGCGGCAATGCTGAAGTCAGGTAAAGTCGATATCGCTGTCGCTCCTGAACCGTGGGCAGCGGTCATCCAGCAGGAAACCGGCGCGAAGGTCATTATCGACCATGACGAAGTTTCATTCGGCGAAACCCTTCCGGCATCCGTCCTTGTGGCATCCGGAAAATCAGTGAAAGAAAACCCTGAGCGCATCCAAAGCATCGTGGACGCTCACAAACAGGCAACGGAATTCATCTCTGAAAACCCTGAAGAAGCGAAAGACATCACGATCAAAGATATTAAAGAAACGACAAAACAAGAACTGAGCAAAGAAGTCGTCGACCAGGCTTGGGAGCGCATCGGATTTACTTATAAAGTGGACTCTGACGCGGTGCAGGCATTCGCCGATTCTTCATACGAACTGAAATTCCTGAAAGAAAAACCGGAATTCACAGACCTGATTGATACACAATTCATCGACTAATTTGAAGGCCCGTCCCTCGCTGCTTACATGCAGTGAAGGGGCGGACCTTTGTTGTAAGGAGGAGATTATGATAAAGAAATTTTGGGTTGTTGTGCTGGCGGGAATTTTTGCGGCTGTGCTTGCAGGGTGCGGTAATAAAAATGCTGAGGAATCATTCCCGATGAGTGTCGAAGTCGGGGAGATTGAGGCTGTAAATCAGAATGGCGACAGGGTGCGATTGTCGGATCTTAATAAGGATAAAATCCTTCTCGCGGACTTCATCTTCACCAACTGTGATACGGTCTGTCTCCCGATGACGGCGAATATGGCGAAGCTTCAGAACAAAATTAAGGAAGCCGGTCTCCAAGATGAAGTCCAGCTCGTTTCGATCTCAATTGACCCCGAGGAGGATACTCCGGAGGTTCTGACCGAATACAGCAAGCGACACAGCGCAGACTACAACAACTGGTCGTTCCTGACCGGTTACACCCGTGATGAAATCGAGTCATTTGCAAATGTTTCGTTTAAAACCCCTGCCGCTAAAGTGGAAGGTTCGAACCAGTTCGTTCATGCGACTTCTTTTTTCCTGGTCGGTGAATCGGGGACGCTGCTTAATAAGTATGAAGGGGTTTCTGATCCTCCTTTTGAAGAAATCATCAAGGACATCCAGAAGCTAAAATAAAAAGCATGATTCCCAATCGAACGGGAATCATGCTTTTTCTAATTTTCCTGCAGCCATTCATAAAAACCGGCTTTCCGAAGTACCTGGTCTGCCTTATTTTCAGAACGGCGAATGGACACTTCAAGACCCTCGTGCTTCATTAAACAAACCAGATCGACCAAGGCGGCAACGCCAAATTGATTGATAAGCTCCAGCTTGCTGATGTCGATTGAAATGGCCCTGCAGTTTTTGAAGTGATATCTATATTCAAGCAAGAACTCATCCAGTTTTTCGATTGTGGATGTACCGAGATGCCCGGCAAGGATCACCTTCATAGTCCCGAACCGGGAAGATGCCTCGATGTTCAAGCTTTTTGCATAAAGACGAGTGTGGCCCAGATTGACAAAAAGATCTTTCCCGGAAGACGGATGGTAAAAGAAACAGATTTCCTGCTTGGTTGAAAGATTCATAGGAAGCACCTCAATCTTTGTAGTTTAGGAGTTCAGATAGTATTTTTTACCCATAACCATTTCCGTTCAAACATAAATTTTGAGATTTTTTTCCTAAAACTCACAAAAATCATTTCACCCTAATAAGACTGCCAACTTCCGCATAATTCGTCCGCTCCGCATCATTTTTCCTTTGACTCATAATAATACGTAAAAGTATCTTCTATATCAGATGACCAGTAAACTGCTGCCGGCTGATCTACTGGCTTCCCGCCGGCACAATTCAAATAAAATTCTTCTTCATTTTGATCTTTAATATATATTTTTCCTGCTATATTCGTATGCCCGGAGACATCCAGCTTGCCGGCGACACACACTTTTGAGCCGCTGGACACATTCAAATGTTTTCCTACTTTCATGTCTCCGCCTATATAGACTTCTGAGTTTCCTTCGAGATCAAGATGCCCGCTGAAAATGGCGTTCCTGCCGACTTCGAGTATCACATTATTCGCGTTGTTCATGTTTTTACCGATGATCAGCTGACCGTCTACATGGATACGTGAATTTTCAAGATTATTGTTATTGCCGGTAAGGGTCAGATCATTCAAGGAAAAAATGACATCCTTTTGTATCTTCATGTTGTTTCCAGAGTATGTTTTAGAGGTGGTCAGCAGGACTTTTTCACATTTATTGTTTAAAGTGGCCGGGTTTTTACAGTCGCTTCCCACTGTGGGCTGCGGGATTTTTTTCAGGAAATCACCAGTAAACGAGCCGTCAGCCTTTTTAGCAGGGGTAATCGTGAGCGGGATGACCGTTTCTGCTAATAAGGTAAAGTCTTCCCTGCTTTCATTGACTTCTTTCCTGCCCGTGCTGGTGATTTCAATGAACAAGGCGGTGTCTTCCGCAGACGTAATTTTGCGTTTGAGTTCAAATGAGGCACCTTCCCCCACTTGGACCGTCTCTTCTTTTAAAAAGGTCGGCAGTTTCGTGATCATCAGATTGAAGATCTTTTCTTTATCATATGCGGTGTTTTTGTTCTGGCTGATTTCGGCAAGCACCGCATCCCTGGATTTCTCGAGGGCATGGATGATCGAGGTTTGATAATAAGGGATGCCCATCTCGGCGGCCGCCACTGCCTGGTAGTTCTTTTCCACTTTTCTGCTCTGCTTGGCATTATTGAATGAAGCGGCCAATAAACTGAGGGCGATGACCATAAACACAGTAAGTATCAGCAGGGAAAGGACGAGTGCATACCCTTTTTCTTCTTTAATTTTCATGATTTGAGCTGCCTTTCAGTTTATATAAAACAGTATGTATGGTGAACGTCTCTTCGGGGGCATCTTTGGTGTGGATAGTCAGTTCCAATTCCTTCGCGTGATCGGAACTTTCATCAAGTGAAGCGTTGTAGCATATCTGTTCATCAGAAAACGCAGTGAGCAGCTGTCTGTCTTCGGGTTCTGAAGTATATACTTCAAGATTACAGCCATTATTTACTACCTCATATGAAGAAGTCGTCTGGTGGATCCTCGTCAGTTTCATTGAGATCCTGTTGGCCTCCTGCTGCAGGGATGTCTGGGAAGCCGCTTTCCTGGAGTAGGAAAGCCCCTGGAAGAGAACATTCCATAAAAGCAGGCCGATCACCGATAAAACAGCCAGGCTGGCAAGGACTTCAACGAGTGTAAGACCCCTTTGATTATGCTTCATTCTTCCGCCTCCCTGACTGTGATATACCCGTATGTTTCCGTTATGATCCTGCCTGCCTTCCCGATTTGAATCGTCACTGGATAGGGCCGGTCCTCCCCGGTTTCTTTCGCAAGCTTGACTTCGACCATGAATCCTTCCAGTTCTTTTGAAAAATAAAAATAACTATCATCGGACTCCTTTTTTTGATAACCGTAAGGAGCCGCTGCGGATACAGGGTCCTTTATAAATGGACTCACTTCATTTCCGGCATCATCGGTCCAGCCGGCCAGCACCTTTTTCCCGAGATTGATCGCCTGGATTTTCTCCTCATTTTGCTTATTCGATTTTCCGACCTGAGGGAAGAATGAGAAGATGGAGACAAGAATGATTGATAACAGCGTGAACGATACAAGAATTTCAACCAGCGTGATTCCTTTTTCATTGTTAAGCACAGGAATTCCCCTTGTTATAGGTTTATTTTACTATATTCTCCTTCCATTATATCACCAGTGAAGCGGGGCAGTGAAAGAAAATTAAAATGGCCTGCACCTCTAGACAGGGCAGGCCGGCTTTCATGAAGGAAATGATGGAACACTTGAGCGGAGCGGGATGCTGATGGAAAAAGTCGTCCTTTCCTCGGTCGAAAAACACGTAATCACCCCGCCGTGCTTCTCAATCAGCTTCTTGCAGATGAACAACCCGATCCCCGTGCCGAGCTCCTTTGTTGTATAGAACGGCTCAAAGATGGCATTGATGGTTTCCTGCTGTATTTTGGGACCGTTATTACTGATGGAAATATGGAGGGCTGCTGCTTCAATGACTGACCTGATCTGGATTAAACGATCTCCCTTTACGATCTGGAGCGCATCGATCGAGTTCATGATCAAATTCAAAAAGACCTGCCTCAACTCATCTTTGTTGCCTGAAAATTGCAGGGACCCGTCCACTTCCATGGTGGTCGAGACATCCCCGGCCAGCAGACTCGGATACAAGAATTCCAACAGCTCTTTGAACATATCAGAAAGGTTGATCTCTTCCCTTTTGCTCTCGATGATTTCCTTCCTCGACACATGGAGGAATTGGGCAATCCGGTAATTCAGCTGATCAAGCTCATGCTGCATGATATCCAGATACGGAAGGTCGGGATAATCGTGCTGAAGCAGTTTCGTAAACCCGATGATGGAGGTCAGCGGATTCCTGAATTCATGGACAAAGCTCGAGCTCATCTGTCCAAGGATCGTCAGCCGTTCCTTATGGGTCTGGTCAATATACAATTCTTTTTCCTGAAGCTGTCTGTCCCGGATTTCCGTGTATTGTTTGACGGCCAGATAAGAAAAGCGGTCAAATAAGGCATTGATACCTTCCAGATACGGCTGGAGCTCCGTCCACTCAATCCCCGAACGGCTCACCCATTTGATGACTTCACTTTTTCCGACGTTCACGTTATAGACGAACTCGCTGATATTCACATTGGCTTCCACTCGTTCCTGCGCCGTTTTAGCAGCAAGTGCCTGGATTTCATCTTCGGTCAGGGGATTCTTGATGGCACGCTTGATCAGGTGAAACATCCGAAGACCGTTCTGCAGCACTTCTTCTTTATACAAATCCTGTTCTGAAATAACGATATTCGATCTCCAATTATGTAAAAACTCCATCGAGTGTTCTTCCAAAAAAGCTATGAGTCTATCAGAAGTACTAGTCATCCGCCGGCAGCCCCTTCTTCCCTAATTTCAACTCTCATTCTTTCCTATTATCATAACAGAAATAAGCGGTTCTGAGACAGTTTCTGCATATTTCAATCCTCAAAAAACCCCTTCACGGCCTCTTTTTCTGTCTACTAAAGTACTAAATCATCACAGACCGCAACATTCGTTTGATTTCGACGATTGCTCTTTCGTTCGATTTATTTCGTATGGTGAAATTTATCGAATGATAATTTTAGTCATCCTAAATTTCCTATGTCCGTATCTCGAAGCAGTCTATTATCTCCAGGTAATCCACCAGCATAAGTTCGTCCGATAGATTCATGTGTTTTACTAGATTGCTCACTATACTTAATATCATAATGACAAAGGGAGGAAATAAATTGAAGAAAAGACTTATTGCACCAATCGCACTTTCTACTGCTCTGATCGCCGCCGCTCTGCCGCAGGGGCACGCACTGGCTGTCCAGCCTCAGGAAATTGCCGGGGTACAGACCAAATCAGTCAAGCAGTGGAATGAAAAAGCAAATGTCCCTCTATTTGTGAAAGAGAAGCATGCCGTGAAACGCATGGCTGCCACATCCAATGATGCTCTCAATTACCTCCATGAGAAAAAGTCCGCACTCAACATCAAGAATCCGAAAGCGAGCTTAAAAGCAAAGAAAGTCGAAAAAGATGACCTCGGCATGACGCATGCCCGCTTCAGCCAAACGAAAGACGGCATCCCGGTTGAGGGATCTGAAGTCATCGTGCACTATAATAAAAAGAATGAAATTACCTCTGTGAATGGATCTTACCATCCTGCTGCAGAAGGTGCTGATCTCAATATGAAACCTGAGCTGTCAAGCAGTAAGGCTATTGATAAAGCAAAATCAGCAGTCAATGCACCGGATATGTTAACCTACCCGCCTACCTCTGAATTGGTAGTTTATCCGTTTGAAGGGGAAAATCAGCTCACATATAAAGTAAATGTCAATTTCCTCGGTGAAGCACCGGGCAACTGGTTCGTTTTCATTGATGCAAACACGGGGGAAGTCGTCGACCAGTACAATGCCATCATGCATGCAGAGGATATCAAAACCCAGACTGGTACCGGGATCGGGGTATTGGGAGGACACCGTCTCCTTCACATCTCCCAGACGAAAGAGCCGAAGCAGGGTACGATGTTCCAGCTGGCCGACTTCAGCCATGAGGGGCTCGACGGCATCTTCACATACGACTACTCGAATAACCGGATCGAAATGTTCAAGGACAAAGATGCAGCATTCACATCCGACTTTGACCGGCCGGCTGTGGATGCCCACTATAACTCCGAAAAGGTATATGACTATTTTTTGAACGAGCATGACCGCAACTCCCTTGACGGGGAAGGCATGCCGATCCAGTCGGTCGTCCATTACGGGGAAAATTACAATAATGCTTTCTGGAACGGCACCTACATGGTATATGGGGACGGCGACGGGGAATTCATGATTCCGCTTGCTGCGGGACTTGATGTCGCTGCCCACGAAATGACTCACGGTGTGACGACGAACTCCGCCAACCTCCAGTACCGATTCCAGTCCGGCGCGCTGAACGAAGCGTTCTCCGATATTTTCAGTGCCCTGATCGATGATAAAAACTGGGAGCTTGGCGAGGATATCATGGCACCTGCAGCCAAGGAAAGCGGAAGGGAATCGCTCAGAAGCTTGAGTAACCCAAGTAAGTACCCTGTCAACGCTGCATATGTTCCATATGGAAATGGAGACGGGATGTACCCTTCCCATATGGATGAGTACTATGATCTGCCGCGCAGCCTTGATAACGGCGGCGTTCATATCAACTCTTCCATCATCAATCACGCCGCTTACCTGACCGCTCAGGATATCGGCCGCGAGAAGCTCGGTAAAATCTACTACCGTGCGCTGACGACTTATCTGACAAGCCTGTCTGATTTCAGTGATGCGCGTCAGGCCATCATTGAATCAGCCGTGGATCTTTATGGAGAAGGAAGTGCTGAAGCTGCGGGAGCCGCAGGCGGATTTGATTCTGTCGGGATTACCCAATAACCATACGAAGAGGCTGTGACAAAACTAAAAATCTACCAAGAACAATATCAGTATATATCCTTTATTCCGCTATTTATTTCAGTGCAAGACTCCGCTTTCTGCGGGCAGCCCGGTTCCAGCGGGGCCTCACATGTCAGCTGCTGGACGAAAATCAAAGTGCAGGATGAACTAATAAACCCGAACGAATTTGCCTCTTCACGTTCAAATTCGTTCGGGTTTTCTTTGTCTCGTCACATCCTCATTTTTCCTGGCAGGATAACCACTGGCTAGCGACTTCTCAAAAATAAGGGAAGGAATTTCTCTTATTGGCGAATAAGCACGAAATATGGAGTGAATAGAGGGAAACATTTCCCTTATTTACTCCGAAAGCATGAAAATGTAACCTTTTACCTTGCCTTAACGGAAAATACTTCCCTTATCCCCCCCGAACCCAGCTCGATTCAGCAGGATTACGGAAAAACCTTCCCTTATTAAAAACAAACAGAAGTTACATACAATGAAGGATGAAAAAATGTCTGCTCCAGTGATCCCCTCGGCATTCTCGTGGCAGATTCTGTCCAGCTGCAGGGCCTTAGCTCAAACACTTTTGTCCCAGTCTCTTTTTTGTCCATAAAAAAGAAGCCTTTTCTAAAAAGCCTTCTTCTCTCAATCTATTACATTTGGATGGGAGGCGGATCCTCTGGATTGAAAGGCAGCATGCTGGAGTAAATCGCCGGTCCGTCCGGCATTTCTTCTATAGAAGGCGGCCAGTCGGAATCATTTGAAGAAAAATACGTCAAAGTTGCAGACGCCCTTTCCATCTGTGTTCGGAGAACTCTGACTGAACAGGAGACTTCGAGCATCGAGCCGTTTTTAAAATGAACAAATGTCTTTCCATTAGTGTGGGTGAAATTCTCGATGTGGGAACAAAATAGCCAGGTGCATTCATAATGTTGGGGGGACATGGTGGGAAAAGCAAGTATGTAAGGATCTTCACTGATGATGACAGGCGTTTTCCTGAAATAAGGCAGAACATGCTTCACGGCTTTTACCCTGCCGTCATAAGAAGCTCCGTTTCGCATACACACATCGTCCAGCAGATCCTTGACCGACCTTTTACTGAAGACATGATCGCCTGTCTGATTCAGAATGACGGATTGATACCTTTCGTGATATGCGGGGTAAATCGCCATTGTATTCATTGTGATCGGGTTTTCTCTTTCTCTCACTCACTACACCATCCTTTAAATGTTGGTAGAAACTTATTTTTCAGAAAAATCATAAAAATAAGTGACTTTATACCTATTATACCGAAACAGGATATCATTTCCAGTAATTTCTACAATTTTTTACATTTTTTTGTAAAAATATTATAGATTCTGCCCATACAACCAATTTCCAGCCCTAAACGCATTATTTTCTCTTGGCAAAAATGCTGAATCTCCAATAAAACAGTCAATTCCCCGTTTTGTCGTTTCCTCCCCCTCCCCTGTATGGTAAAGCTACCCGGGAATAACCGAAAGGCGCGCCATTCAGAAGGACCACCCGCATGGAATCATTCCATGAAATTCAAAAGCAGTTTGAACCGATGATCCACAAAATCATCCACTCCCTTCACCTCTATAAGGATCGGGAGGAATTCTATCAAACAGGACTAATCGCGCTTTGGGAGGCAGCACAGAACTTCAATCCTGAAAAAGGCGCATTTGCCGCATTTGCTTACTCCTACATTAAAGGGAGGATGCTCACGGAATTAAAACAGAAAACAAAGCATATTGACCGGCAGACCTATCCAAAGGAAGAGTTTTGGGAATTGGTGGAGGATGAATGGACGGAGACTCCACTTTCGGAGGAGACCTTGCTTGCATATTGTAATGGACTGACGGAGGGACAAACCAAATGGGTTATGTATACGTTCATGGATATGTTGACGGTCAGGGAGATTGCGGAGAAGGAGGAAGTCTCGGTTGGGGCTGTGAAGAAGTGGCGGCATGGGGCTAAGGAGCGGATCATCAGCGGACTATTAAAATAAAAGCTAATTTAGGTGTATGGATATTCAACTATCAATAATAGCCGCATGGATTTCTCCAGCGGCCATTCTTATTATTTATATTTCCTGTTACCGATAAAACGAGTCAACGGTTTATAAAGAAAAGCAATCAATCCCCCTGCAAATACCGCTAAACTGATTAAGCTCCATGCGAGAAGTTTCGACGGCCCCTCTCCCCCGTCCCCTTCTCCAAGTGCAGCGATTTCTTTTTCATCGGTGTTTTCATCTTCAGTTTCATTCTTCCCGGCAGATTTCTCTCCTGTTGATTTTATCTTTACCGTACTGAATTTGGCTTCTTCTTTTGAAGAATTTTCATTTATTTCTTCTTCATTGGTTTCAATTTCTTCTTCTGAGGGTTCTTCTGGTCCCTCATCATTTTCCGGTTCCATGGTATCTAAATCTTCCTCCTCTTCCGTTACGCGCTCAGATGTTACATCAGACGAAGCTGTGGTATTTCCTGCATCGTTTTGCTTCTTGGTGCTTGCAGGGGTGGAAGAATGGCTTGTTACCGGCTTTTTAGTAGATGCAGTCTCTTTTTCCTTGCTTGGGGTATTATCAGATTCCGGCTTTGGTTCAGGTTCAGGTTTAGGTTTCGGCGTTGGTTCAGGCTGAGGATCTGGCTCAGGCTGTTTAGGTTCTGGTGGAGGATCCGGTTCCTTTTTTCCTTGTGTATAGACCGTGAGGATATCCTTGGTGTTTTGTGACGTCTCCAGGTAAACCGTGAATTTCTGGCCGCTGTATTCGACAGCCTGGTGGTATTGACCTGAAATATAAAACTGGTTGTCTATGTAATAACCGGATATCTGACCGCTGCAGCTGTTGGTTGCCCCCGCTTTATTATAGAACGTATTCGATGTAGTGATGGTCATCTCACATGCACCCGTGGACCCTTCTGCAGCTGACGGGACAGGAAGGAGCAGAAGGAATGCAGCAAGCAGGATTGCTGTGATTCTCATAAAAGGACACCTCTCTATAAGTTTCTCTATTATTTATCTCGACGAATTTTTATTATATTGAAGAGAGTTTCGTATTTTTCATAATTTATCCATTTTATAAGTATATAGTTCTATTAGAATTGTGTAAACCGTTTTCTAAAGGCAGAAAAGTGGTGCCAGGCACAATCAGCCTCTATTGTGCCTGGCACCACTTTCGAGTCTTATACTACTTCTCCCATACTCCTTAAGGAATGGGGAACATCGACTTCGCCAATCTTCACCGCAGGGATCCCAGCCACAATCAAATTGTCTGCAACATCCTTCATGACAACTGAGTTTGCCCCTACCGATACATTGCTGCCTACGATCACAGGCCCCAATACTTTAGCGCCTGCAAAAATTGAAACATTGTCCCCGATTACCGGTTTGATGATTCCATTACGTTCCCTGTCGCGCCCGCCGATCGTCACATTTTGGAAGACCTCCAGGTTCGCGCCTGCCTTCACCTTTGGACCAATGACAATCCCTGCGGAATGTGCAATCCGGAAACCGGGTCCGATTTCAGCCCCGGGGGAAATTTCTGCGGCAAAAAAGATAATACCGAGAGAACGCAGAATACGGGGTACAACGGGGATCCTCTTTTTATAAAGTCCATGGGAAAACCGGTAAAGGACAACCAGCCAGAACGGGGAGAAATTCAGGATACTGACGAGGAGCCCTTTAGCCGTAAAGCCGTATGCCCGATAATCAGACTTGATGAGTTTAAACAAGAGTATTCACTCCTTCAATTTATTAAAATGCCGACTCACAATCACACAATATCTAAAAAAATACAGCTACAAGAGCTGCATAAGTTTTTTACCATGATAGTGCGACTTCTCCAAATATTTCTCACTGTGCTCATGGTCACAGGAAGTATCTAATTTGTAATTGAAGTTAAAATACCAAAACTTATGCCATTTCCTTTTGAAATTGCGTAACATAGAATCGCCTCCATATTATCAATTCTTCTTGTGTTGCTTGATTCTAGAATAGCAGGTGATTGTAAAGGGAGTGTGAAGGGGGGATTAAATAATGTAAATACTATTTTTCAATTAAAAAAGCCCTCACACCATTCAGCGTAAAGGCTTGGGAACTCATCTTTATGAAATATTCTTTTCAGCTGTGTCTTCCTTCTTGGAGGAAAGATCGAGACTAGCGATCGCCTTCCAAATTGTAAATCCAGAGTACAGAATAAGCAGAATCCCTGGGATAATGAACATCAACGCTCCATTCTTTGAGTTCATGAAGTTCATAAAATACCCAATGAACGGAATGGTGAAACCTTTGTACTCTGCAACCACGTTCTCAGATAACACAGGTTCAAGATCCGGGGCGTCGTTATTATCCCCTTTCGTTTTATAGGAGACATTTTCCCCGTTCTTAATTACTTCAAGAACTCTGTGGGTAATAAGAATGTCTTCTTTTTCTTTGAACGTAATGACATCCCCTTTTTTAAATCGGGTCATATCTCCTCCAGGCTTGACGGCAATGATTGACCCGGTCTGAATTCCAGGCTCCATCGACCCTGACAACACCGTTTTGATTTGATACCCGAAGAATTGCGGTTCCCCGCCTGCTGCCTTTGAAGAGACGACTACGAAGATCATTATGAACAATACAGCATACAAGACCACCGTGATACTTGTGCTTATGATTTTTTTAACCAATTTTACATTCATTGTTTAGTACCTTCCCTTTCTTTTACTCTTGCACATTTTCTTCGACTTCCACAGTAGGTTCTACGGGTTCTTCTTTCTTGATTTGCTGGGCAGCAGGTTTTGGCTCGCTCGCTGCCTTAGGTTCGGTTTTTTCTTGTGGTTTTTCTTGTGGTTTTTCTTGTGGTTTTACTTCAGGTTCCGGTTCTACCGCGGCCGGTTGTTCAGGTTCCGGGGTTTCTTCTACTGGTGGTACCGAATCTTTCTTATCCTCTTTATTACTCTGATCTGGTTTTACTTCCTCAGACCCCTTCACTTCCTGCTTTTCTTGCTTTTCTTCTTTTTTAGGAGGTTCAGGCTTTTCTTTGCCTCCGCCTTTGTCTTTATCATCTGCGGAATCTTCATCACAGGTAATCGTGATGGTTTCACTCCATAATTCATGTCTCGAGTCTTCATTATTTCCGTGGCCCGGGCGTTGCAGAGCTTTGAATTTATAGTTCCCCGATTCGCTTGCAACAAATTTTAATGTCGAAGTTTCACCTTTGTTGATTGGTTGAATAGCTCCCTCATCAATCATTTTTCCGTCTTTAGGGTTTCCTTTGGCAGCATAGTATACGGCATATTCTGTCTTGCCCTCCATCGTACTGCCTTTGTTGAGTACGGTTGCAGATATTTCTATTGGTGGACAGCTGGTCACAGATTGAGTCTGTTTTTTGCTGACAAACTCTAAAGAACTCTTATCCCAGCTGCTCCAAGTACCGGCAGTGATCACACCGGTCACCTGATCTTGATCATTGAAATAGGCCCCGGTGCTCCCGTCTATGTATGAACCGGTTATGGTGAGGGCATACCAGATGGCCATCAGCTGGCATAAGAGCTTCCACTTTTTTATCGGGGTTTTATGTTTTTTTGTTCTTAGAAATCTTATGGGGATCACATCCTTTGGATATGTGATAAAATTTAATTTTCTGAAGAAGATAAATCTTTTTATCTTCTTCAGAAAACTAAGTTTTTTATATGATTTATGATAAGAAAGGTGGGAGATTCCCACCTTTCTCCAAATTCATTAGCGTGCTACGCCTGCACCTTGTTTACCATCGAATGTCCATTCAAGTTCTAATTTATCTCCTTGGAATTTGTTTTGATCTTGATTATTTTCAACAAATTCATATTGGACATAAAGCTTATCAGAAGTGCCCGATGCAAGTTTACCGCCACGTTCTCCTAAATATTGGCTCCAAAAGTTTCCTGCAATAACATCTGGATCCATTCCTTTTAAAGCTGAAAGAGTAGTTGACCAAACAGGTAAATCAACTTTGTCCGCATTTAATAGAAAGTTTACTCGAATATGATCACCGAAATCTTCGCCTGCGTTATCACCCTTCGCATCAGTTACAGTGTAATCAGTAATTAAATCGATTGTTGCTATATCTAGAGATCCACCATTTACTAAATCAAACGAGCGAAGCATAGTATCTCCAGGTTTAATATCATCTACATTAATAATTGTAGTAGGAGCTACACTTAAATCTAACGTACCAGCTGCAAACGTTGCATTCGCTTCTGCACTATCACTAAAGTAAGCATATGTACCTCCCCCAACTAAAGCTAACCCCAGTGCTGCTGATGCTACGCCTAAACCTAATTTTTGCTTAATACCCATTTCCGAATTCCTCCTTGTTTTCACCCTTAGTTTTTCGGTTCGTTTCAAAGTTTATTTTGTTCTTATTAACGAACCTTACATTTGAAGTATAAGACAAATGTCATGGATTGGAAAACAGGAAATTCTGCCATTTATTCGTTAAAAAGAACATATATCGTTCGTTTTCTCACTTTAACTCTATTTTTCTTATATTTTTGTAAATTATTAAGAACAATTAGTTCATTATAAAATACATAAATTGATGTAAGTACACCCGTCTGCATCAAAAATAAAAGCAGTGAACCACCACCTTTATGAATGATTCACTGCTTTACTTTCTAGTTATTTACAGAAAAAGTTTGTTAACTAATTCAGAGAAGAAAGTTCATCACTCTCTACTTCTCCAACACTTCCCTCAACGGCTCCTCCAACACCCCGGCCATCGTCCTCGAATACAGCGTCGACAAATGATGATAATCCCGGTAGACCAGCACATTCCCTATCACAGGAGGACAGGACTTGTCGTCGCAGAAATACTTGGACGTATCAAAGAACGTGACATTCCCGGGGATGCCGTCAGTGTTCTCCCACGGCAGAACGTCTGATAAAACCTGATTCCTCGGCATTGAGCATTCTTCAATACTCTTTTTCTGTTCCACGCATTGCGGAGGGTCTACGTCCATGGCGGGATTGTCGCGTACGGCGAAGATTTCCGTGAGTCCTTCAAGCTTCTTCCATTGCTCAAGGTATCCCTCAGGGACGGTATCGCCGGCGCTTACATTCGCAGTAGTAAAAATCACATCCGGGGGATCCTCTTTTAGCTTCTCAATCACTTCTTCATTCCATTTCATGCACGATGCATTTAGAAGTCCGTCAAAGTCACCTGTTGTAAATCGGCAGGCGTCTTTGTTATAGACTTCAATTTCAAGCTTCATGTCTTTCGCCAACTCTTCCAGTGCCGGGAACCAGTGGCCGGAGTGGGATCCTCCCACCAGGGCAACGGTATATACTGGATTTTTCTTTTCCCCTAATGAGCACTTTTTGAATTTATCTTCGTCCATACCGGAAAAGCACTCAGGATTACTATAGAATGAAGGCAGGTCTTCTTTAACCACGATCGTTGATGGAACCGGTTTTTTATCCAGAGCAGGTTTCACCCCTTCTGCAACGGCCATCGCACCCGGGTACTCCTTCAAATCATATTTCTGCCCGTTTTGACCACTCACATAATAAGCCCATGCCCCGTTGACACAGAATAAAGAAAGCACGAAACTTGCCAGAATAAGGGCCAATTTCTTTTTTGACCGTCTGATGCTTATATTCCTGACAGGCGTTTCAAGGATCCTGACGGAGATAAGAGACAGCAGGAACGCACTCATGATGATCAACAGCCCGTGGAAAAAGGGAACCGTATCAACCCTGTTGTACGCATAATAAAAGATAAGCAGCGGCCAGTGCCATAGATAAAATCCATATGAGAGACCGCCGAAATACAAGAAAGGCTTCGAACCAAGCAGCTTGTCCACTCCATAACGCGCGCTGTTCTCTGCTGAAATGATGACCAGAATCACACCGGTTGTCGGCAATAATGCAGCATACCCCGGGAACACGGTGGATACCGGAAGAAGTATGCCTGTAAAACAAATAACGGCCAGTCCTGCCCATCCCATGATGAAACTGAGTGGTTTTTTGAATTTCAAATAGGGAATCAACAGAGCGAGAATTCCTCCGAGACTGAATTCCCACACCCGGGCAAGTGTATCAAAATATGCCCATGGCTGATTTACCGCTGTTTTGAAAACCGAGTAAATGATGGATAAAGTGAACAGTGTGATTAAAACGGCCAGCATTGTCTTTCTGACCGGGGTCCTGAATGCTTTCCTGGCAAAAAAATATGCTGCCATTACCACAAATGGCCATAGAATATAGAACTGTCCCTGCAGGGAAAGCGCCCAGAAGTGCTGCAAGGGGCTTGCCTGATTATTCTGTGCCAAGTAATCGACAGAGCTTACTGCGAGGTACCAATTTTCAACATAAAAGGCTGAGGCGAAAACCTCGGCGATCACCTGCTTCCATTGAACCTGCGGCATAATGAATATGGATACAACCGCAGTAAAGAGAAGGACCGTGAAAGCAATCGGGAATAATCTCCTGGCAAGCCCCAGTCCGTAGTCGACAAGATGGATTCGCCCTTCCTTTTCCATTTTCGTCACGAGCGAAGTGGTGATCAAGTAGCCCGACACGATGAAAAAGACATCCACGCCTCCTGAAACAGAGCCGATCCAAATATGATAGACAGCAACCAGGAATGCCGCTACCGTCCTAACCCCTTCCAGTTCGGGGCGGAATCTTTTTTCCGGTGCTTTTAAATCAACCATCACAACCAACTCCAAGTCTTTATTATCTTGATGAATAAACCAAATTATAGTAAACCGATGTAAATGGATTGCTTCAGTAATGTTAGGATCTTGTAAAGTTTAAAGATAGTGAAACTGACAACTTCATTTCTAAACAGTGTTCTACTAACAGGACTGCTTTAGTCAAAAAAACTTCAGTATTCCCAGCTTCCGGACTTAAAAGTTCGACAAAACAAAACCACCGGTTAAAGACCTGATCGTCCTAACCGGTGGTTTTAGCATTTACTAGATATAAAATTGCCCATTAGTTATAAATCTCCTTGTTTCCATTAGAATTTCAACTTGGAAGGATTCATTCCATTGATGAGTTTCATTTCATGATACTGAATCTTCTCCTGCAGCTTCTTTTTCAACTGATGATCGAGACATCCGGCAAGAAGCGCATGATTATAGCTCACCCTGAACGTATGCCATTTCATTTGGAGATGAAGAATAAACTTTTTCATTTCTGCTGATACCTCCTCAACTTTTATGAAGTACAGTTTTTTTCAAAATCATTTTATTTTATTTACCGTTTTTTCATAAAAAGTAAACATCATGATGGGTGATAGTTTCATCATATAATATACACCATACGAAAATTGTATATTGGTGGGGGCTCATCCCGTGTTTTTTACGACAAAAAATGAACAAAAAAGCGGGTAACCGAGATTAATCTTTCTCAGTCACCCGCATGCTTAAAAGTTAATGCCCTTTCTTCTTACCAGGCTTCTCTTTTGATTTCCCTTTCGCCTTTCCCTTCTGATCCACCTTAATCACTACCGTAGTCAACGGATCAATCGTCAAAGTGTCTTTCTTCAATTTGAATCCTGATCTGTCTTTAACCGGCTTGACGCCTGCTTCGTCGTCATCGACCAGCACTTTCGCACCTCTGAGGTCGAAGTCCCCGATGGACAGTGTACGTTTCTTGTCGTCGGCGTTGACGAATACGTAGTAGGTGCCCGTCTTATCCGTGGAAACATTTTTGTATGCAAGCATCAAATCCTGATCCTGAATTTCCGGGATGTCCATCAGTATGACGTTTTGATCGACGAGCTCTTTTTCACCTAACCGGAAGGCATTCGTCGACTTTCTCAGTTTGATCAAACCTTCCGTGTATTTCCTGGTCGTTGAGTTCACGGCGAATTCCTTCTTGTTCGTCGCTTTTTCCCAATCAAACTTATTGATCGCATCCGAAGAGTCATAAGAGTCATGAATGAAGTATCCGAACGGATTTCCGTCCCCGTCCTTTAACTCATGATATTTCTGTTCGGGCACGCCTTCACCGATCCACTGCTTCGTGCGGCCGTATTCCTGGCCGGCATGAAGGAAAGCCGTTCCCTGTGACGTCAGGATCATGGAGTTCCCAAGACGGACACGTTTGTGAATTTCCAGGTTGTTTTCAGGAATGGCCGGATCTTTCTTGATCGACTGCGCGATGACATCATACAGCGGCAGGTTGTCATGCGCCGCGATGTATTGGACCATGTCGCCCGGATCGTCATCGGCCGTGTTGCCCGGCTGCCCTTTGATGTTGTTGAAAATCGTGTTGATATCCCGTGCGCCGCCTGTGATGAAGCGCGGTTCGCCTTCCGAACCGAATCCGGATTTCAACTCGTTCCGGATTTCATCGGAGAAGACGCCGACATCATCGGTTTTGTCCATCCAGTCCTGATCCGCTCCCATTCCTTTAAGGTCAGGATCAGAAAGATGGCCGGCGAACGTCCTCCACCCTTCCCCGATAAAGAGTGCGTCAGGGTTGACGGAAGCAGCTGCGTCATATGCATTCTGCACTGCAGGGTATGTCGCATCCCCCATCATGTCGAAGCGCATGCCGTCGATCTTGTATTCTTCGAACCAGTATTTCACCGAATCCACCATCAGCTTTTCAGCCATCTTATGGTTGGTTGCCAGGTTGTTGCCGAAGCCGCCGAGGAAGTTTCCTTTTTCGTCCTGGAACGCATAGTAATTCGGGACGATGTCATTCAGCGTGCTTGTCTGAGCCATATGCGTGTAAACGACATCCAGCACAACGCCCATTCCGGCGTCATGGATCGCATCAATCAGCTGTTTGAGCTCTTTCACCCGCAGTTCAGGGTCTTTCGCGTTTTCCGAGTAAGCCCCGTCCGGTGAAAAATAGCTGTGCGGATCGTAGCCCCAGTTGTATTCATTGCCGCCGGCTGAATACTCGAGCTCCCTTTCGCCCATCTTCGTTTCGTCACCGTAGTACCAGGCCATGACCGGAAGCAGCTGGACGTGTGTGACACCGAGTGATTTGATGTAATCTAGCTTGTCGATGAACGCTTTGTATGAGCCCCATCTAGCGTCAAGTTCCCCTTCAATCGACGGATCGGATGTGAAGTCGCGGACGTGGACTTCATAAATCACCGCGTCCTCGCGTTTTTCATAGCCGTCGATATCGGCGTGCGAGAAGCCTTTCGGATTTGTTCCCTTTAAATCAACGATCGCCGCTTTTCCGACCGTATCGCCGTCCGGACCTGCTTCACCTTTTGTGTTTACCGTGAAAGCGGCCATTGATTTCGCGTAAGGGTCCAGCACTTTTTTCGTTACACCGTCGTTAGTGACTTCATATTGATAGTAATAGCCTTTTAGGTCTTTCACTTTTAAGTCTTTTGCCTTTATGTCAGCTGACCAGACGCCTTTTTCGCCTTTCGTCAGGTCGACACTGCCAATCTTTGATGAGGTATCTTTTTTATCATAAAAATTGGCCGTTACCTTGCTAGCTTTCGGAGCCCACAATTTTAGCGTGGCATTGCCTTTTTTATAGGCTGCACCAAGATCATCCCCGTCATATCCGTACATTTCATCAAGCATCCGCCAGCCGGTTGAGGCTGAGACGGTCCTGCCTGAGTAGGTGATGGACAGCGGGAGTTTATCGAGGCTGAAGGATGCCTTTACTTCAACCGTTTTGTCTCCGGTGATTTCAGCACTTTCCACTTCAACATCAGCACCCGTACTGTCTTTGATGGTCAGTTTTTCTTTCAGGATTTCCGGTGTCAATCCCTCTGTCATCGTGAAGCCAAGGCGGATCGTATCTTCTGAAATTACCTCTGCAGATGTGATTCCCGATGCCACTTCCCAATGAGGGGAAACATAGACCGTATCGTCGCCCTGTCTGACCCAGAGGCGGTTGTATTTATCCAGAAGGTTGAACGATTTATCCCCGCCATCCTTGCCGGCATCGCCTTTCGATTCATCCATGACGATGAAGCCGATCTGTTTCGCATTTTCGTTTAATGGGATATCTACATATGCTCCATACTGATCTCTTCCGGTTAAATCAGCTGCACCCGCAGGCCAGCCATCTGAAGGAGCCGCTGCATCTCCCCAGTTCCACACCCCGAAATTTTCGTAGTTTGCATCATCACGAACGTAGTGAATGCGGACAGTGTTTTCAGGTAAATCAACAGGCTCATAGGTGTAGACCTTATCCGAACCTTGTTTGATCCAGATTTCGTTCATGTCTTCAGACGTAATCGTGAATCCTTTGTCGCCGCCGTCTTTACCACTGTCGCCCTTGGTCACATCCATGACCAGGAAGCCGATGTTCTTCGCTCCTTCAGCAAGCGGTACATCGATATAAGCACCGTAGCTGTCGGTCTTTTCGAACATGGTGGCGCCAGTCGGCCAGTTGGCTGAAGGGTCTCTCACGTCGTTCCACAGCCACGCACCAAAGTTTTCATAGTTGCCGTCGTCACGCTTGTAGTGGATGCGGATATTGTTCTCAGGGACCGGCTCCACTTCGGGTTCGCTGCCACCCGCGGAACCAGCTTCTGCGCCCGTGATCGCACCGCCGTCAACTGTCATCAGTGCGGTACCTCCGTCTGCTTTTGCCGGAAGCGTTACGGTCACTTCTTCAGCCCCGGATACAGGATATTCTTTCCCGGAATAATGGTCGGTGATGACCGCGTAGGGAGAGTCGACTGAAACCGTGATTTCTTTCGCTTCGTTCCCGACATTCATTCCCACATACACCGAGTCATCCCCATACGTCCGCGAGAACATCAGAAACTTGTCGCTGTCCGTTCCGCCGACAAAGCTTCTTTCCCCTTTGGCAAAAACCTTCGAATGGTCGCCGCGGAAGTTGAGAATCTTTTTATAGTGCTCAAGGATATCGTTGTTTTCAACCTTATCCCATGCAAGATCATAACGGTTGTCATATTGCGGGTAGTTGTTCGCGCCGCTTTGGCCCAGCTCCTCACCGTAATAGATGACCGGCTGACCCTTAGATGTCGCCTGCAGGGAAGCAGCCAGTTTCAGCTTGCCTTCATCCCCGCCGAGTGAATAAAGGAATCCGTCTTCATCATGGCTTCCGAGGAACTGTCCAAGAGTGGCGGTGTTATCGATTTTTCCGTTTCGTACAGCCAATTTATCATTCGCCGCTTTTACGTTTCCGTTCACAAATTCTTTTGCAATGTCTTTGAACCCGAAATCAAGCAGGGAATCCATCATGCCGGACTCTAAGAGGCCCTGATCATTATCAGCACTCGCTCCCCATGCTTCCCCGATCATCTTGTGCTCGGGCATTTTTTCCGTGATCGCGTTCTTGAATGCCATCCACGTCGGTTTGTCGACGTGTTTTACGGTATCCACACGGAAGTAGTCGATCGTGTTGCCATTCTCGGTTGTCGCTTTGTCGATCCAGTCTGTTTGCCAGTCGATGATCTGCTGGCGGACTTCATTGCTTTCCGTGATGATATCCGGCAGCCCTGCCAGTTCACCGACCACTTCGTCGGTGCCGACTTCAGAGCCCTGACGGACGATATCACTGAAGCGTGCACGGTCTTCGTCGGTAGGATAGCCCACTGGACGTTGATCATCCGCGACCTCCCCGTCGATCTCTTTAAGTCCGTAGCCCGTGTGGTTCAGCACCACATCCACCATGATCTTGATCCCGCGCGCATGGGCTTCGTCAATCAGCGTATGGAACTCTTCCATGGAACCGAAGTGAGGGTTCAGCTCGCTGAAATTGTCGGCCCAATAGCCATGATAGGCAAAGTATGGCTCGCCATCTTCCCCTTTGCGGACATCATAGTTCACGTTGTCCACAATCGGACTGATCCAGACGGTGTTCACGCCAAGCTCATCCAAGTAGTCAAGCTTGTCCGTGATCCCTTCAAAGTCGCCGCCCTGATAGGAACCGCGCTTCGACTTGTCATAGTTCAAGCCGTATGGATCATCATTCGTTTTGTCGCCGTTAAAAAAGCGGTCAGTCAGCATGAAATAGATGATGGACTCATCCCAGTCGAAATCATTCCCGCCGACAGCCTGCCTTGTTTTCACTTCGACTTCGGCAGTTCCTTCATATGGGTTGCCGTAGCTGTCGACCACTTTCAAAGGAATTGTCTTCGTACCGGCCGTCACATCGTCATCGACCGCTATCGTCACTTCTTTTAATGTGGGATCGACTGTAACGTTTTTCGATCCTCCGAGCTCTGAAAGATCTGCTGTGATTTTAGAAACTGACAGCCCTTCTGTCAATCCTTCAATATCTACGTTCAGAACCGCATTTTCGTTATAGTCAATCGCTCCAGGTTCTACAGTCCCCGTTACCGTCAAATCCCCTTTTTGAAAATCAAGATAGGACTTGCCGTCAACCGTATTGTACGGGTCACTAACCTCGGTTGTTTCACCATCTTTTGTTACAAGGAAAGTGTACGGAGTCTTCCCATTCGGGATATCCTCATAGGAAACCGTGAATCTTTCATTTTCCGGCTCATACGTCATTTCCCTTGTTTCGCCATTAAACTTCAATTCTACTTTATCAATCGTGTCCATTTCGTCGGTTGCGAAAAGTTCCTTATCACGATAATAAAAAAACGCATCGCCCTGTTTAATCACAGGAGCCGACCCATCGGGAACGATCCTTATCTCTTCGACACCGCTTGTTATGTAAGCCTTCGTAAGCGAGTCGTTTTTATTGACCTTGATAAACCGGTCACCGAATTCTTTTTCCGCAGTTTCCCAGTCTTCTGTACTGCGCAGGACAAATCCAAACTGCTCGGTCTCCGGACCGACTGCGATATTCGCTGTCGCCACCCCGTTTTCATACGAGTCAAAGTTAAGTTGATCGTCCTGGACACCGGTGTTCCAGGCCCAGATGTTCCAGCCGTCATACTTCTTGTCATCGCGGATGTACGTGAAGCGCACGGTGCGGTCGGTGCCCCCTGCCGTGTCCATCGCTTCCCCGGTTGAAGCCGCTGCTGTCTGTGCAGGTACGTAAGGCAGCCACAGGCTTAACATCATCAAAACTGTCATGAGAATCGAGAAACGCCGCTTTGTTCCTTTCTTCATGGTTATTTTCCCTCCCCTTTGTTATTAAATTGTTCTGGTTGTGAAAACGTTTGCGCAAATATGGAAGAGAGATGAACCTCCTTCTAACCATTCTACAAAGGCAGAAAACGTCTCTTCCCGTTTTAAATGCAAACGCTTGCAATTGTCTGTATTTTTAAATTTTACATGATTTTTACAAGGGGGACAATATGACTAAAGGCTCAACGGAAGTACGGAAATGATTTTACGCCGCCTTCACTTGACAGCCTTTTTCTTGAAAATGAAGTCGCCAAACATAAGCACGAATTATTCAGGAGTAATGACCCAGGCTACTCTCATCATACATTTCAATGGTAAACGGTCTTCACCGCCATAAGGTAAACCAATTTAAGGAGGATGATGAATGAGAATCAAAGTAATGATTCTTGGAATGATGATGCTCTTACTGTTATCAGGTTGCAGTGACCCCGTGCAGGATGATTTAATGAACTACATCAACGAAGACCTGAAAGACCTGACAGCACTGGAAGAAGAAGCGTTAGCCGAATACGAAAGTGTAACAGGCGATAACTATGAGGATGACTACACAACCTACGTTCATATTAAAGACGTGGTCTTGCCGGCCTACAGGGATTTTCTCGACCAGCTTGAAGAAGTGAAGCCTGCCACTTCAGAAGTCCAGGAAATACACGAACTCTACATTGAAGCCGTTAATCTTCAGAACAATGCCTTCATTAAAATACTTGCCGCTTTAGAACAGCAGGATTATGAGATGGTTGCCGATGCGAACGAAATGCTGGCGGATGGAAGAGCAGGGATCAGAAAATACACAAATGAACTGGAAAAGCTCGCCGATGAGCATAATGTGGAATTGACGGAGTAGGCGGGACAAGGGGACAGGGACGGTGTCCCGCTTAAGGCGGGGGACAGTGTACCTGTCCCCCTGCACCGCTAAAGGCCCGTCCTTCGTTGCTTTAAAGCAGCGAGGGACGGACCTCCATTATACGGTATGAACCGGATTGAAACCACGCGCCGCCACGGCAAATTCCTCGAAAAATTTCATCCACACCGGCTGGCTTCCCCACAGCTTCTCCGGATGAAATTGAAATCCGAAGAGGAACGGATGGGTGGTGGATTCGTATACTTCCACGAGCCTGTCTTCCTTAGACAAAGCGGCTGCTTCCAAGCCGGTTCCAAGCTCGATCATATGCTGGCGGTGGAACGAATTGACGGGAAGTTCTGACCGACCCATGATGGAACGAAACCGGCTTTCTTCCCTGACAACAATTTCATGTACAGGCTGATCGGGAGGGATCAACTGCCGTTCCTGGTGATGCTCGATGCCACTGTCAGGTACACTTGCCAGTCTGCCCCCGAGCACTTCATTGATCATCTGGGCGCCCCTGCAGAAACCAACCATCGGCAGCCCCCTTTTCAGTCCGTATTCAACCAAACGCTTATCTGCCTTATACCGGCCGGGCCCGGACGATTTCAATCCGGCGAGCTGCGAGTTTCTTCTATTAAGCGGGAGATACCCCCCGCCGGTGAACAAGAGTCCCTTTAAATGGTCGAGCGGCGGAAGTGAACAATCACGGTAAATGGGGATCAAGTATGGCTCAAGCCCCACACTCCTGACCAGCTCGATGGTATCCCTCTCGACGTATAGTAACGGATGACCAGGGTAAATATCTTCATGGCTTCCTTCATCTGCATGGACGGTGACACCGACCATATCCGGTGTAAACGCTGTCATTACAGCGCCTTTTTCTCAATCATATTCAGGTTTTCCCGTGACGTCTCGGGTTCCGTCTCCGTATCGTGTACTTCACCCTTGATCGTCAGCGTATGGTTCTTGCTTAGATAAATCTGGACGATTCCTGCCAAAGCAGCGATTGCGGCCAGCCTGATGCCCCATGTCATCAACTTCCCTGCGAATACCGAAAGAGAGGCTCCCATTTCCCCTCCGATCACCATCGTGACACCGAACAACAATCCAACAACCAGTCCAAGTAACATCGTGATGAACGCAAGCCATGTATATGTTTTCTCCATTAAATTTGCCAACATAACAAGTCTCCTCCTTTTATAATCCGATGATCGGTATGATTCCAGCCAGCAGAATGATGCTTACCAATACATGAAGCAAGACCCACACCACGGCAAGCTTGGCCGTGTCTTTAAAAGTGGAGCCCGCTATCCCCATCGCGACAAACAGTCCCAATGCAAGCGGCGGCGTCATTCCTTCGAGAGCCCCTGTCATCGCGGGCAGCATAGCCGCAAGCAGCACCGGATTCCCTCCGAGTGTACCGAAGACTGCGATCATCGCACCACCAAGGATGGCTACCTGTGCCGAACCCGGCAAGACCATGCCCAGGATCATGAAAAACAGCGGCAGAATGATGATGAGAGCCGTTGTGCTGAGCCCGAACGATACAAACCATTCCCTCACAGCCTGTTCCATCTGCAGGCCTACAAACACCTGCGAAATGGCGTAGGCCATATAGATCGTCACACCGATCGGCACGACTTTCGGCAGAGAAGACTTGAACATATTGAACAGATTCGGGAAATTGATCCGTTTCGAAGGCAGCGCTTTGCGTCCGATCGCCAGTGCATACGCACCGGCCAATCCCGGAGTGAACATCAGGACAGAAGAAGAATACGCTCCTGCCCCTTCTTCACCGATACGGCCGATGATAAAGTCCTTGAACTGTGAATCGGCAAGCAGCGGCAGAAAAATCAATGCCGGCAAAATAAGGGCCGGCCAGCCGAGTGATAAGCTTTTCTTAAAGGTAGGCAGCTCCGCCCTCGGAACAGGTTCCACTTTGTAATACTTACAGAGCGCCCATAAAGTAAGCCAGCGCTGGACAAAGAACCAGAAGCCGATCCCGTAGGCAACGACCATCCAGCTGCTGAGTGATATGCTGTCTGGGTAGATATCGTTTAAGATACCGAAAGTCAGAATGACAATACCGGATGGGGGAATGATATTTCCCAGCATACTTGCCGACATTTCAGTGGTGGCGGCAAGAGCCTTTGGATAGTTGGATTTTTTCATCATCGGAATGGTAAATACCCCGGTCGTCGCTACATTCCCTGGGCCAGTCCCGGATAGCGACGCCATGAACGTACTCCCAAGCAAAGCGACATATCCCGCTCCGCCCCTGAATCTTCCGACGATCGAAAGCATGAGCTTGATGATGCTGTTCACTACTTTAGTAGAATCAAAGATGATGGCGACCACCATAAAAGCAAAGATCGCATAGAAAAGTGAACTTGTCGACGGGAACAGAAGCGACTGCCAGGCAAGTTCGTAAGCC
Organism: Bacillus sp. BKU_1; assembly: GCA_051294195.1. Classification (GTDB taxonomy): domain Bacteria; phylum Bacillota; class Bacilli; order Bacillales; family Bacillaceae_B; genus Rossellomorea. The sequence continues at coordinate 3,531,780 of CP193985.1, forward strand.
CCGGAAATGACCACGATGAAGATGAAAGCTAGGGTCATTACCTCGTACATCGGACGTTTAAACAAGACAAATAAGACGGCTACAAATGCAATCAGTGCAAGTAAATAAAAGATGGCTGCAGGTATTCCAAACACATATAGTTCCCCCTTTGCGTCATTGTCATAACCATCCCTTTAGTGGTTATAACATTTAATGAAGATTATAGCAGAGTTTTTTGAATAATCAAACACTTTTATAAAAAAATATAATGGAAATCTGAAAAACCAACCTAAATTACTATAAGAACTATCCATTGAAATTAATTACTTTCATAATGAATCCACAGTGGTTATAATAAGTGATAACAAGATATGGAAGGTGATCCTATGCTTGATCGCAAACAATCGGCACCGCTTTATGAACAATTAAAAAATGAAATCCATCAAAAAATTAAAAATGGGGAACTTAAACCGGACCAGCAAATCCCGTCGGAAAGGGAGCTCGTTGAACAATACAATGTAAGCCGGATCACTGTCCGACAGGCCATCAATCTCGCTGAAAGGGAAGGCCTTGTAAAACGGATCCACGGGGTCGGCACATTTGTGGCCCACCCAAAAATGCAGCAGGAGCTCAGTTCGTTCAACAACTTCCAATCCACCCTCCAGCAGCAGGGGTTGATCGCTTCGACGAAATTAGTCGGCACCGGGACAATCGGAAGTGACTTTCAATTATCAAGGATGCTCGATATCAATGTGATGGAGAAAGTCACAAGGCTCGAGCTGATAGGGTACGGAGATAACAGTCCTGTTGTCTATTATAATAGTTATTTCCCCCATCATGTCGGGGAAAAAATGAAAAAATCTGCAGAAGAGGCGCTTAAGATGGAGAAACCTTTCTCCACACTCGACTTATATCAAATGGACGAAGAGATGGATCTGCATCCCACCCATGTGGAACAAACCTTCGAAGCGCAGGCAGCCTACGCCCCCATCACCAATATCCTTGATATAAAAGAAGGCTTCCCTCTATTCCGGGTCACATCGATCGTCTATCAGGATAAAACCCCGCTTGAATACAAGGAAACCTACTATAAAGGTGATCAATATAAGTTCTTCATAACCCGGCACATGTAAGCTGCATGATGCCGGGTATTTTTTTGCCTTTTTTGGGTTATACCTGGTACATTTTCAACATTTTGTACCTGGTACATCGAGAACCGTTTGTACCAAGTACACCGGTCTTAATCTATACTAGCTACTCTGTTACAAATGTCCTCCTCAAATAAAATATTTTTTAATTCTGAATTGACAAACAATTTAAACGGAGTTACACTGTAGTCACTGGTTATAACATGTTATAACAATAACAAGAGGAGGATTCATTACTATGAAAAAACAGTTACGCATTCTTTGTCCAAACGGTCACCTTGGTTTCGCCCCTACAAAGGAAGAAAGCTTCCGCATCGCCGCTGCCACCAAACCCGATTATTACTGCTGCGATTCAGGGAGTGATGACATCGGTGCCTCCGCACTTGGCGGCGACCGGTCCGTATCCATGTATAAATGGCAGAAGCACGATCTCGAGCTGATGCTTCTCGCATCCCGCGAGCAGGGAGTCCCGATGATCGTCGGGTCTTCAGGCGATACCGGGGCCAACAGCCGGGTGGATATGTACGTGCAAATCATCAAAGATCTCGCAAAGGAACATGACCTCCCTCCATTCAAACTTGCATATTTTTACTCTGAAGTAGATAAAGGATATCTGAATGATGCTCTATCCAATGAAGTCACCATTGAAGGACTGGACGGCCGGGATTCCCTTTCAAAAGAAGACCTCGATAAAACGGAGCGCGTCGTCGCGGTCGCCGGCATTCACCCATTCGTGAAAGCGCTTGATATGGGGGCGGATGTCATCATCGGCGGACGCTCAAGCGACTGTGCCATTTTTGCGGCACCCGCGATCCGCGAGGGATTCCCGGAAGCGAATGCCTACTATTTAGGAAAAGTGCTTGAGTGCGCCTCCTTCTGTGCAGAGCCGTACGGTGCAAAAGAAAGCATCATTGGGACCATCACTCATGAGGATGTAAAAGTGACGGCGATGCACCCTGATCAAAGCTGTACGATTGCTTCGGTTTCCGGGCATGCGATGTACGAACGGGCCAATCCTTTCTATGAATATTTCGCAGGCGGCATGCTGGATATGACCAATTGCCATTATGAACAGTTCGATGAAAAAACGTGCCGCATCACCGGCAGTAAATATGTACCTGTGGACGGGGATGTAAAGGTGAAGCTGGAAGGTGCAGGGAAAGTCGGGGAGAAGTTCATCGGTATTGCCGGGGTCCGCGATCCGTATACGATCCAACATATCGACCAGGTCCTCTCCCTTTCCAAAGAGCAGACGGCCAAAGAATTTGAAGGTGTGGATTATCACCTGAACTTCAGGACGTTCGGGAAGGACGGCGTGATGGGGGCCCTCGAGCCGGTCAAGGAAATCAATTCCCACGAACTCGGCATCGTCGTGGAAGGGATCGCCGATACGATGGAAACGGCCGAAGCCCTTACCCTGTTCGCGACGCGGCAAATCTTCTATGCCCGCCTCCCTGAAGTGAAAGGGACGGCCGGGACTGCATCCTTCCTGATCGATGATGTCATCTATGCCCGCGCTTCCTACAGCTGGACGATGAATCACGTCATCCCGGTGAAGGATCCGATGGAGCTTTTCGATGTGCATGTGGAAGAAGTCGGATCGCTGGTTAAAGCCTGAAGTTGTTATTGATGACACTTCCCCGGGGCCCGATGACTGCCTAGGGGAAGTGTGATATCCGAACATAATCCATTCAAAAAGGAGAAATAAACATGACCACAAAACTATTACACGAATTAGCGAAGACCATCCGTTCCAAAAACGCCGGAACCGATAAAATCACGTTTGATATCATTTTTAAAGAAAAAGAAAAATATGAGCTTGTCAGGAACAGCGGCGTTCTCTCTAAGCAATCAGTGTCTGAACTCTATCAGATTCCTGAAGAAAAGATTACCGACTTCGTCCATTACGATCCCGCGAATGCTATTAAATTCACGATCAAGCGCGACCGCCCAAGCGGAGACCCGGGAGACGGGGATATTTTCGGCTCGCAGCAGTATCCGCCCCTCTTGACGGTGGAAGTCCCGACGGCGTGATCGGCAAATTCTCATTGAAAGGGAGCAGACGGTATGTATGATTTTATCATCGTCGGAGGTGGAATCGTCGGACTGTCGGTCGGCATGGCCCTTTTTGGGCAATATGAAGGCGCAAAGGTCCTGCTGATCGAAAAGGAAGAGGAACTGGCCCTTCACCAGACCGGCCATAACAGCGGCGTGATCCACTCCGGCATCTATTATAAACCAGGCAGCTACAAAGCGCGCTTTGCCCGGGAAGGCAGCAGATCGATGAAGGACTTCTGCCAGGAGCATAAAATCGAGCATGATATATGCGGGAAAGTGATTGTCGCCACAAAAAAAGAGGAACTTCCTTTACTGAATAATCTTTACAAGCGAAGTGTTGAGAACAGCCTGGACACGACTTTGATTGGCGAAGATGAGCTGAAGGAAATCGAACCCCACGTCAAGGGACTCGGCGCCATCAAGGTCCCTGCTGCCGGAATCGTGAACTATAAGCAGGTAAGTGAGAAGTTCGCCGAAATCATGATAGATCACGGCGGGGAAATCATGCTCGGTACTAAGGTTCAGAAGGTGACGGAACATCACGATGAGGTAGTGGTCGAAACAGATAAAGGCGATTTTAAGACTCACCTCGTCATCAACTGCGCAGGCCTTCACAGCGACCGGGTCGCAAAGGCTTCAGGCTACGAGACCGATATGAAAATCGTGCCGTTCCGAGGAGAATACTACAAGCTTAAGCCGGAAAAAAGATACCTGGTAAAAAACCTGATCTATCCCGTGCCGAACCCTGATTTTCCATTTCTCGGCGTTCATTTTACAAGGATGATCGGTGGGGAAGTCGATGCAGGACCGAATGCCGTCTTGAGCTTCAAACGCGAAGGCTACCACAAGACCGATTTTTCCATGAAGGATTTCTCCGAAGTAATGGGCTACAGCGGATTCTGGAAGCTTGCCGGCCGTTATATGAAAGAAGGACTCGATGAAATGGCCCGCTCCTTCAGCAAGGCACGGTTCGTCGCAAGCCTTCAGGAACTTATCCCTGAAATCAAAGAGGATGACCTCGTCCCTGCACCGGCCGGAGTACGTGCCCAAGCGCTGAAATCAGACGGGAATCTAGTCGATGACTTTCATATTGTCATCGGGAAGAAAAGCATCCATGTATGCAACGCCCCCTCCCCCGCCGCCACAGCTTCGATTGAAATCGGGAAGGAAGTGGTCAGGAGGATCGCGGCACAGGAACATTTGACGGAGGCCATCATTTCACAGAGTTTATCAATTCGCAAAGGAGTTTTGCGCCATGGTTCCATCCAATATTGTTTTCATCGCCGGGCACGCCCGCCTGCCCCAGGGCATGGCGGCAAAGAATGTCTATGACACCCTGACGATCACAGCAGAGATCGAACGAAAGTACGGTGTCATTTTGGAAGCTTCATGTACACTCGCAACCAAACATGGAAGCAACTTTATCGGCCGCTCGCTGAGGGGGATCAGCTTGGCGGACGGAGTGGAAGAAGCAACTTCCCTCCTGCAGGCACAATACAAAGGCAAGGCAATCAACGCCCTGACCGCGGCCGTGAAGGATCTGCAGCTGCAATTCCAAAGTTTAAAAGAGGAAGATTCATATAATGTCAGAATTTTTAAATAAATAATTGACTTATTTCCCTTTTACCAGTATGATTAGATCATCGAGTAAACCAGTAACCACCTTTTGAAAACCTCAGCCCTTTCAAAAATCGTGAGTACGATCAGCTCATTCCTTAATTAAGGTAAGATCCTATCATCAACTATACAACTGTCCATTTACCGCGACTCTATTTCCGTAGAGCATACAGGTAAATACGAGCCAGTTATATTACGGGAGATATCCCTGTAATATGACTGGCTTTTTGTTTTCCCTACTAAAATTCAGGAGGAATAACCATGAGTATACTAAAATCCAAAAAAGAATCGAAGTTTATCAGAAAGACAGATACGTACGAAGTGAATTTCCATCCGCAAAGCGGCCGGATGTTCCAAGTCGACCTTGCCCCCGCCGTGATCAGTGAATTCCTGTCACTGACAAGGGAGATTTCCGTACAGCAGCTCGAATATATCCCTTATATGCGCCACATTGCGGCCGACCACTTAAATACCCTGACAAACAACTCCCTGCAGCAGGTACTGTCGGATATTCTTCATGACCGTGAAACGGGCGGCTATACGATCGGATTACAGGGACAGACGGACGATCCCGATGATTACGTGAAGTTCTCAACCGCCATCACCCACCTGGTCGGCAGCCCGAATTTCGATGCGATGTCCGGAAAATACTACGCCCGCTTCACCGTCAATCACATCGACAATAGCGATTCTTACCTGCGCCAGCCATACAGACTCTTTACCCTGCACACTGACGGGACATTCGTTGATGAACCGACTGACTGGCTGCTGATGATGAAGATGAAAGAGGAGAATGCCGTCGGAGGGGAATCCCGTTTGCTTCACCTTGACGATTGGAATGAGCTCGACAGATTCTCGAATCATCCGCTCGCTTCCCATAAATTCACGTACAAGGCGCCGGCGAGTAAAAATGTCAGCCAGGAAGTGCAAAGAGCCACATTCTTCCTCGATAACAACAAGCCTTGCATCTGCTTCATCGATCAGTTCGTGTATCCGGAAAAAATCGATGAAGCGAAGTACCTGAAAGAACTCTCTCATTCTATGGAAAACGATCCTGGCCTGATCGAACTGAAACTCCCAGTCGGCGACCTCGTCGTCCTGAACAATCTCTTCTGGCTCCATGGCCGTGCGGCGTTTGAGAAAAATCCTGAATTGAACCGCGAGCTGCTGCGGCAGCGCGGGCAGTTCTCTAAATAATTTCGGGACAGGGGGACAGGGACAATGTCCCATCAAACTATGGTACCCCTTTCCCGCCACTTTATAAGCCTGGAGAATGGCCAACTTCTCCAGGCTTTATTTTATATCAGTATTTCTAATTCCACAGGTACGTTGTCCCCCTGTCCCTAAACCCCAAAAAACCTGGAGACTCCAACGTCTCCAGGTTTTTTTTATGAAACATGCAAACTATTGGGACAACGTACCTGTCCCCGCCTCCCACCCATTCCTGATGGATTGTACATTTTGTTCGAGCAATGCCTTGGTATCCTCTTCGGCATCGCTTCTGTCCAGATGTTTGGAGAAATCCGCCAAGTGTTTGAGTGCCTGCTCTGTTCTCCCCTTGTCATAGTGTTTCTGCGCCTGTTTCAACCGGTTCACGAGCTGTTTCGCTGTGGCGTGGTCAAGGCCGCCGTTTTCTTCCATGGCTTGAATTTGTTCTGCCAGTGACTCGGTGCTGACTTCAACGGTGATGTTCAGGGCGTCTGTTGTGACGGTTTGCCCATTGTACGTGACCGTCGCCTTAATTTCGGCTGTACCTGCATTCAATCCAATCACTTTTCCATCACGGAGCTCGACCGCTTCGGGATTACTGTTCTCCCACTCAATCTTTGCACCCGCAAGGTCCGCTTCCTGACCGTTTGCCAATGTGACCGTCAGATCAAGTTCCGACGTCTCCCCCTGCTTAAGGCTGCTGTCTTCAACCGTCAGCTCTGCACTTTCCACAGGAACAGGCAGCTTCATCAAGTCTGCTCCCACGGCGTAATAGATATTCCCTTCCTTATCAATATCCATCAGATTGACCGTGTCCCCGATCAGCTGTTTGCTCATCATCGTTTCAGGATCGATGACCGTCAATTTTCGTGCAGCGGTGGTATAAAGCATGCCCTGTTCATCCCATCTCATGAAGAACGGACGCCATTGACTGCCGCGGAGTACGCCTGTATAAAACTCTTTCTGCTTGATGATTTCCTTCGTGTCCGGATCCATCGCGAAGATGACGCTGTTTGCTTTCCCTTCAGCATTCACCCCATAGGCTGCGCCCCACAGATTCCCGTCCGGGCCGAATGAAAGCTCCCCTATCATCTCAGGAGTCTTGATTCCTTCCACTTCCAGATCGAATACTTCATACTCCCCTGAAGCTGCATCGTATTCAAACATCCTTGCCCTTTCTTCTGTCGGGTCTATGCCCAGTCCGCCAGCAGTGGTCGATCCCCCGTATAATGTTCCGTCCTTATACGCAAGGCCGATGATGCTTTGATTTTCAATGATATTCCTGATCGTATCCCATTCACCTGTTTTTTCATCAAAAATGGTAAGTGCCCCGCCGAGTTTTCCATAATCGGCGATTGTGCCGGTAAATAGCTTGTCGTCACCCGAAGCAAAAGTGAACGGCCTGCTCTGGTCATCCCCGATATCATGCACCATCTCGGGGTTGTCCCCGCTTCCCCCGTCTTCATATTTAAAAGGAAGCTCCGGGTTATACTTGTAAATCAACGCTCCTCCGTAAATCCCCATATACACGTTTCCGTTCATAAAACCGATGCCCTCAATCTGGTGAGGGTTCCTTTCCCGCAGCAGATACGATTCAGAAGAGGTATCGTATACACCGAACGAACCCTGATATCCTCCCATATACACGTTTTCATCCGGGCCGATTTCCAGACTCTGAATGGACAGTCCCTGAAGTTCGACCTCCGGATAAATGACCTTCGCTTCATTCGTCTCCGGATTATAGGTGGAGTATTCAATCTGGTGGTGAAGGACTGACAGGACCTGCTTCCCTTCTTTATTCGTGGTCCATTCAAATGCCTTTACCGGAGATGCCGGCAGCGTCACTCTCGGTTCCACCGGCTGTGTTTCGTCCGTATCCATATCATAGGTCCACAGCTCGCTGGTCCGCTTGTCCTTGAAATAAATCAGGCTTTCATCATACGGGGAAGGAGGTGAAATCAGTCCATCATAGGCAGCTTCATCCTGCCAATTCATCTCATGGACCACTTCTCCTGTCTCCACATCGAGGACCAGCATACTTGTCCCATATGCGACAAACAGCCGGTCTCCGTATTCCCACACATTCGAAACCGACGTACTCGTACCTGTGATCGGCAGGTCGATTTCCTCCCGTTCCCCCGTTTCGCGGTTCATTTTCATCAAGTAGGCCGTCGTCCCGATCCCTACATATAAATTTTCATCCGTTACACCCAGTCCCCTTGCATAATTCTGTTCTTCATGGAAGCGCCCGAGATCCGTGAGTGTATCAGCCTCAATGTCGTATTCGAACACTTTGGCATTCGGATAGGTTGCCCCGTAAATCTTCCCGTCCTCTGTCGCATCCAGCTGCCAGATCCAGTTATCGGAAGGGCTCTTCCCGACTTCCTCGAGTTTCTTTTCATCCACCAGGTATCTGTACAGGATGCCGTTGTATGTCCCGGCAAAATACACATTCCCGTCAGACCCTATAGTCATCCCCCATACGACATCACTGCCCGGCAGCTCATGGGAGAAGATCTTTTCCCCGGTTTCTGCATCATTGGCATAAAAAGTGGCCGGGGACCCGTTTGTGGCATAATAGACTTCACCGTCGCCTATGGCCGCTCCCTGGGTTTTGGCCGCCAATGCAGACGGACCCAGATTGATGGGGTCTCCGTATTCAAATGGCAGTTCCAGCTGTTCATTCGATTTCTCAAAGAATTGAATGTTATCATAGTACCCTTTTGTCACAGTACTTGTGGTCTGATAGAGGAAGACCTTCACTCCGGCTGCACCCGCAGGAGCATCTGCTTCAATTGAAACTTCCTGCCACTCTCCCTCTTTAAGTCCTTCAAAATATTTCGGAGTATTCCCGAAGTTCTTTCCTTCAGCATCATACCAGCGCAGCCAGATCCCGGGATTGCCTGCCACAAGTTCATCTACGTATAGTTGAGCCGTCATCTTATAGGAATTCCCTTCCGTCACATCAATCAGCTGACTGAAAAGACCGAAAGAACCCGAGTTATCAACCCTGAGGCTCCTCTCCCCCTCAAACGCCTTTTCTTCAGAAACATTCATGCCCGTCTTATTACCTCCGCTCCAGATCACCCAGGATGGAATAACCTTATCAGACCCGGGAACCGCTTCAAACCCGCCATTCTCCACCTGAAGCTCCTTCCATCCTGCCTCTGCAGACACAGCCGGCTGGAGTGCCGGAACCAGTGAAATCAACAATAGTAAAGAAAGCATTACCGAAACCGTACGCATACCTTTTTTACTCATTCTTTTTCTCCCTTCAAATTTTGAATTCATTTGACAAAAATGGCCCTCCTTCCCTAAAAATGGTTTACATTTAATGACTTCTTTCCACTTTCTTCGATCTCCTTTGATTGTGCATTTCTACTCTCTTTAGAGACACGAAAGGGGTCGTAGTACCCACAAGGGGACAGGTTCATCGTCCCGGGGCCGGGTGGGACGATGCACCTGTCCCCCTGTCCCGCCATAAAAAAAGAGTAAGCACCCTATGCTCACTCATCCTTATAAACGATTTCCCCGCAAGCGATGGTCATTTCCACCGACAATTCTTCATCAAGCACAACAAGATCGGCATCGAATCCTTCCTTTATGCTTCCTTTCGCCCCGCCTTTTCCGATTGCTTTTAGCGGTCCCTTCCCAGCCATGTAGACAGCGTCTTCCAGCGGAATCCCGCAGTGCTCGACGGCATATTTTACACCTTTATCCAGCGTGATGGCGCTGCCCGCAAGCGGCCCGTCCTTGAGTCTTAGACTATTCCCTTCTTTGACAAGATGTTTCCCCCGCAGGAAATACTCTCCATCCTTAAGATTGTTATATCCTGTACAATCCGATATAAGCATCATCTTTTCCCTGCCCTTAACCTTATAAAGAAAGCCGATCATATCCGGATGGACATGGAGTCCGTCCGGGATGATTTCGCACATCAAATCTTCGCATATCAGGGCAGCGGCTGCCGTCCCCGGGTTCCGGTGATGAACGGGACTCATGGCATTGAAAGTATGCGTGACCTGATGGAGCCCATGCTTGATAGCCAGCCTCACATCCTCAAGCGAAGCGTTCGTGTGTCCTGCCGAAAGCCGGATGCCGTGTGAACACAATTGATGGAGAACCGCGGGGTCCTCCACTTCTTCCGGGGCAATCGTGATGATGGAGATGATGTCGGAGTGAGGAAGGATGATACGCTGTACATCCTCTGCCGTCAGAGTCCTTATCAAAGAAGGATTCTGAGCCCCGGGGTAGACAGGGCTGATCCAGGGTCCTTCGATATGTACACCAAGAAGGCTGGCATGGGAAGACTTCCGCTCAAATCTTTCTGCGTGCAGCAGGAAGCCTTCAAGATCGGTCAGGTCTGCTGTCCTTGACGTTGCGAGGAAGGAAGTCACCCCATATTGCGGCAGCCGTTCAGCAATCTTCTCAAAAGCTGCTGCAGAATCCATGAAATCATCCCCGCTTACGCCATGAAGGTGAATATCCACGAAACCCGGGCAGATCACTCCTTTCGTGATGTACAGGTTTCTGACGTCGATCGGCTCATCCTCCCCCACATAGAAAATCTTCCCTTTGGAAATACCTATCGTTCTATTCGCATAACGCTGCCCGTCAGTGATGATGTCACCTTTAAGATAGTACAAGAACAATCCTCCTCTTTGGGACAATGAACCTGTCCCCTTGTCCCTTCTATAGATGTACGGTCGATTTTGTTTGGCTTGATTTGTATGCTGCAAGGGCGGCTTCGAGCGCTTTAAGACCGTCGTAGCCTGTTATAGAAGGTTTCCTTTTCTTTTCAACGCAGTCGACAAAGTCTTTTATGAGTCCGTAATCCATGTCATTCCCGCAGAAGACATGTTCCAGTGATTTAGTCCCGCTTTTATAAAGCCTGAAGTGTTCTTTGAATGCGTCGGCCCTCACCGAACGTTTTGTCCCGATCACTTCGATCGCTGCATCCCCCCAGACCGGATACTCCGCGAACCTCGACCAGCTTGCGTCGTGGGAGGCAATCACACCGTTCTCGAATTCAAGCGTGAGGATGCCCGCATCATCGATTTCGATGTCATGGAAAAAGGAATCGACGATCGCATGGACGGATGTGATTTCCCGCCCTGAATACCAGCGCATGATGTCCACCATATGAACGGTGTGATCCAATACGGCCCCTCCGCCGGATAACTCCTTGTCGATGAACCAGCCGCCGGGTGCCTGACCGCGGTTGGTCGTTCGGAATGCCACTATTTCACCAAGCTCCCCTTCATCGATCATATTCTTCAAATGCATGATCGGATCGCTGAATCTGACCGGAAACGCGATCTGCAGGATCACACCCTGCTCGTCGCAGACGCGAATCATTTCTTCGGCATCTTCTAAGTTCGTCGCGATCGGTTTTTCGCAGAGGATGTGCTTTTTTGCTTTGGCCGCGTTCACGACCATTTCTTTATGGCGGCTGTTTTCACTGCAGATGATGACCGCGTCCATATCCGCAGCAAAAAAATCCGCCTGATTAGAGTAGTACTTCGTCCGATAGCTTCCGGCTGCCTCTTTCCCGCGCTTTTCATCGTCATCATAAATCCCTGCGACTTCTACATCTGCGAGCTTCATCAGGCTGTCTGCATAGCTGTAGGCATGCATATGGGCAAAGCTCATCATTCCGATTTTCATCAGGCGTCTCCCCCTTTCACAAGCGTCTTACAGGTGTCCAGTTTTTCGTAAAATGCCTCATCGGCAATGCGGGACTTCTCCATAATATCCTCCATACTGTATTGAAGAGGCAGACGGATGGATCCGTCAGGTTTGACCGGAGTCATCTCCTCACTGTCGAACTCCGCAATCCTCTTGATCCCGCTCCATTCCAGCTCGATCCGTTCATCCGCCCCGCCGAATGTATACTCCAGATGGGCCATCTTACCCTCCTCGAAACACAGCGTAAGGATGACATGCCGGGGTGCCTTGCCCCTATTTGTGGCTGTTACATGAATGCGTTCGGGTTCACCCGCGATGGTGGAAAGCACAAAAAGGTCCCCGCAGATGTCAGAGATGTCAGCATCACTGCCGCTTTCCGGGAGGGTCCTCCTCAGCCTCAGGACCCCCCTCGGATCCCCGGCTCCTGTTATTACTTCCTTCATCCGTTGAAAAAAAGGATACAGCTCCAATTCAAAATAGACCTTCGCATTTTTCCCTTTGAATTCTTCCGCCAGTTCGACCGGTACGAATACCCGATCCGCTTCCTCTGCGGCTTTCCCTATACCTTCCTTCATCGAAAGCAGCACCGTCCCGCCGGAGACGGAGCTGCCTTTGATTTTTTCCTTGCTTCCGATCACCATATTCCTCATGGCGAACCTCCTATTCCAACAGTTTTTTCAGGCGTCTGACAGCTTCTTCATTCGATTGCTTCGCATCATCATGACCCTCGTATTCAATGGAGAGGAAGCCCTGATAGTTCGCGGCCCTCAGTCCTTTCACAATGGAAGCAAGGTCCACCTGCCCGTCCCCGGGAACGGTCCCGATCAGTTCGACACCCTCCGTGGACTTGAAACCCTTCAATGATTCACCCACCTCTTTTTTCCTGAAGTCCTTGAAATGAATATGCACGATCTGTTCATTCAACCGGTTAAAAGCGTGCAGAGGTTCTTCATGCACCAGCAAGAAGTTCCCTGTATCAAAGGTCGATCCCACATACGGGCTGTTCACCTTTTCGATGATTTCTTTCACCTGTTCACTTTTTCCGGCAAGCAGGCCGTGATTTTCAATGGCAAGATAGACGCCTTCTTCCTCCGCTTTACCGGCGCATTGTCTCAGCCCCTCCATAATCCAGCTCTGACCGTCTTCGTACGTCAAGCTGCCGTGAAGATCGCCGCAGAAAACACGGACGATATTCGTCCCCAGTTTCTTCGCGGTTTCGATGCCTTCCACTACCTTTTCTGTCTCCAGCCTGCGGTCTTCTGCAGATTCCTTCACGAAATTGTTCGAGACATCATAAGCGGAAACAATAAGGCCCTTTTCCTTCAATGCCTGATTGACACGCTGGATTTCTTTGTCCCTGTCCTCTTCACTCCAGTAAAAATCAAGCAGCTCGACACCATCAAGGGAAATCTCCGACGCATAGTCGATGAAATCGAGTATGGACCAGTTTTCCTTCTTGATCGTCGATGCTAGGCTGTACATGCTGACACTGATTTTCATATGAGGTCCCTCCCTTTCTTATTTAATTGCTTCGCTGTGAAAGCAAGTTTCTTTTCTTCATGGAACCCGTTCATCTCATGGGTGAACTGGGGATACACTTCGATTTCTTTTTCAACTGAACCCAGATGGTTAAACGCGGCAAACACGGTTGAAGGAGGCGTTACATTGTCTTCAAGACCAACTGCCATCAAAGCGGGACATGTGATGGAGCCGCAGAAATGAAGAGCGTCGATATAACTTAACGTCTTCTTGACCTCATCCGTGGTACTGCCCTGCGGGTCGTTCCATTTAAAATAATTGACCACTTCCATATAAGGTCCTTGAAGCGCAACGTCCAGTGCCCGGTCAAAGTGGGTCATGAACGGCCAGTCTGAAACCATATAGTCCACCCCGTCCCCAAGACCCGCTGCAGCAAGCGCCAGCCCGCCGCCCTGCGAGGAACCCATCACACCGAATGACGAGGGGGTGACTGGCGCATCTTGGGACCGTATCCACTGAAGCTGCAGGATGACATCCCGGTAAGCATTGGTATAATAATAGTTTTCGTGATCAAGGATGCCGTTCAGCATCCATCCCGGGATCCTGCTCCCGTTCCCGTATCTGGCATAGTCGGGGGAAGACCCCTGGCCCCTTACATCAAAGGAATAGACAGCCGCACCGAGCGCTGTCCATTTCAAATAATCCGCCGCCAGTCCGCAGCTCCCCGTGTAGCCGTGGAAACAGACGATGACCGGACATTCCTCCGCTCCCGCCGGTTTGATGAAGATGCCGTTCAATGGCGTCCCATCCCAGCTTTCAAACAGGAGATCGCTCACCTCTACTGACTGGACGGGATATTCGCGCCTCTCAGTCTTAACGTTTGGACGCAAAGACTCCATCTTATCTTTCTCTCCGGCCCAGAATGCTTGGAAATCCACCGGTCTACCCGAGAGCTCCGGTTTGTATTCACGCAATTGTTCAAGAGGAAAATCCCCGACATTCCTTCCCATATGGTTTCACCCCTCTTTTAGGATTCGAACGGCCATTCAAGCTCAAAACCGTCTTCCCTTAATCTGAGTTGGAAGGTTTCAAGCAGTTCCCGGTCTTCCCGGACTGCTTTTGGTCCGAGACCCCGCTCGATACAGAAGGCAGCGAGTGCACCGCATGCCTCCCCGACATTCCATTCGACCGGATGCAGCCTGAAGCAGCCGTTCGTAATATGGGTGGTGCCGATGTTTTTGCATCCGGCGAGCAGATTGCCGGCATCTTTAGGGATGAGTGCACCCATCGGGATATAAAAAGGCAGCGCCTTGATATCAAGATAATTCCTGCCTGCCATGCTCGGGTGGAGATCGATGCTGTAAGATCCGATTCCGACCCGGTCGCTGAACTTCCTGCCGGCCGGCCCTTCATGGAAATCAGGAGACACATCCTGCTCGACGACTGTATACTCCGCTTTAATCCGCCGGGATTCCCTAATATAAGGGGCTTTTGCCAGTCCGTCTTCGGTTTCGAATAAATCTTTCCGCAGTTTCAGGCCCGGATACCCTTTACCGCCGTCCGGCCTCGGGGCTTCCGTCTGAAGCCAATACAGCAGGGAGAGGCTGAGCTGTTTTCCCTGATAGAGATTCTTTTCCTTCTCATCCTCCGGCACGTCGTACACATTCCCGAGAAAATAGTCATTCTGCGGCCAGTTCATCAGGGTGACGTCCCCGCCTGCCGCGTGAAGATCAAACTGACTTCCGTCAAAAATCCTCCTGTATTCCCAGAGAGGGAATCCTTCTTCTTCCCTGAACAGCGTATACTTCCTTTTTTCCTTCGTGATCGGGTGCGGCGCGAAGAAGCTGAGATATTTATCGGGCCAGATACCGGGATGGAAATCCCTCCAGAACGAATACATCGCCGGTTCGGGAATTGTATGGTCCTCACCTTCCCGGTATTCCATCCCGAGGACGTAGGTGAACGCCTGGATGTCAGAGGGATCCGCAGCTGCAACAGCATGCGGTTCACCATGTTCCTGCCTTGACTCCGCGCCGGTCACGTACTCCATTCCGGCAAGAGGAAGGATGTCGCCGGCTTCCGTAGCATCGATAAAGTACCGTGCTTCCACTTCTTTCTCTGTCCCGGCTGCTTCATTCACCAGCGTCATCGTCTGCAGCATGTTCCCTTCCTTTTCTACAGAGATCACCCTCGTTTGGCGAAGAATCTCAAGCCGGCCGGTCAGCTGATAAGGGAGGAGCATTTCATTCAGAACATGCAGGGTGACCCTGGGATCGTGGCATATATTGCTCACCAGACCGTTCCCCGGATTCAGCTGCTCCTTCTGTTCTTTAAGCTTCAAATTCCTGCGGTACGTATCCCTCACCCGGTTCCGGTAGTCGCGGTACCTTTTCGTACATCCGAATTCCTCGATCCAGCGATGTTCATCCGGCGGCACGCCCTGCGCGGTCACCTGGCCGCCGATCCAATCCGTCTCTTCGGTCATGATCACCTTCAGGCCCCTTGCGCACGCTGCCATCGCCGCCGCGCATCCTCCGAGTCCTCCCCCGGCGATGAGGAGATCCACCTTTTTATTCTTACTCATAGATACACTTCCTTGCCGGTCCGGGCCGATTCGTATACCGCATTGAGCATTTTCATGACCTGAACGCCGTCAGACACAGGGGCGATCGTTTCTTTTCCTTGCAGGCAGCATGAAACAAAATGATCGATTTCGTTATAGAACGCTTTTTCAAAATCAAACTTCAGGTTATCTACCTGCGGGGTGATGTTCAGGATCGTGTCATGCTTCTCCGTCACGATCGCCAGTTCAGGCTCGATTTCCGCGCCTCCCTTGTCCCCGAACAGCTTGACGTACAATTCATCCTTTTTCGCCTGCAGCGTGAAGCTCACGTCAACCAGAAGGGATGCTCCGTTTTCAAACCGGATCAGGGCATTCGAAAGATCTTCCACATCGTTATGGGCAGGATCATAATCAGCCGCCTGATAGAATGACAGATTCTTGATATGGCTTCTGTTGCCGAGCTTCCTGTAGGCGTTCCCGCTCACCGATACAGGCTTCGGCTTCCCCATGAAGTACCAGCAGATGTCGATCATATGGACGCCGAGGTCGATCAGCGGGCCCCCTCCCGATCTCGACAGATCGCTGAACCAGCCGCCCGGATTGCCGAGCCGGCGCAGGCAGGAGGTTTTCGCATAGTAGATTTCCCCTAGTTCGCCGTGATCCACGAATTCCTTCAAAAGCTTGGCATTGTCCCCGTGACGCCTGACGAACCCGACCTGCAGGACCTTCCCCGATTCTTCGACCGCCGCTTCCACCTTCAGCGCTTCTTCGACCGTCATGCACAATGGTTTTTCCACCAGCACATGCTTCCCCGCTTCAAGTGCGGCGATGGCGATTTCCGCGTGCGAATTATTCCAGGTGCAGATGCTGACGGCACCGATGTCATCCTGCTCGAGAAGTTCCCTGTAATCGCTGTACAATCGGGTGACCCCGTATAATCTTCCTTTCTCTGCAAGCCGCTCGCCGTTCAGGTCACAGAGGGCGGCAAGCTCCGCCTCCCCGCTCGCAAGATACGGCTTTATATGAAATTCTGAAATCGATCCCGTCCCGATCACACCCACTTTCAACATGTATCCTCTCTCCCTTCGTTGTACTGAATTTCTTTTCCCAATCTCGAAGATTCATAGATTCCCATCAGCAGTTTCAGCACTTCATATCCATCTTCCCCGTCAATCAGCGGCGCGGCCCCTGTCCGGATGCACTCGATAAAATGCTCGATCTCATCCTTGAACGGGTCATTTTTTTCAAACACGGGCTGGGTCTTGCCCAGAATTCCATCTTCTTCCGTAAAAATGGAAAGCGGCTTCAATGTAGCGCCGCCCTTGTCTCCGAAGATGTCGATCCCGATCCCCTCATCCTGCTCCCCGTTCAGCGCCCAGGAGGTTTCCAGCGAAAGGACCGCCCCGTTTTCGAAGCGGATCCATGCAGCACCGAAATCATCCACATCAAAAATCCGGCCGCTGTTCAATTGCTTGTTGCTGGATTCCCAGCTTGATACATAGTTTGTTTTATAGTTTCCGAGTCCGGTGATCGCTTTTCCCGTAATGCTCCGGGCTTCCGGTTGGCCGATCAGCCACCATGCCAGGTCCAGCACATGCACCCCGATATCCATCAGGGCACCGCCGCCTGAGAGTGCCTTATCCGTGAACCAGCCCTTCGGTGTCCCGCGCCGCCTGAAAAGTTTTGCTTTCACATAATACACATTCCCGAAGGTACCTTTTGATGAATGCTTTTTTAAAATCTGCGCTTCACGACGAAAACGATGGGGCATTCCGACCATCGTCATCACATTCTTTTCTTTTGCGAACCGTAAATAGCTTTCCACTTCTTTTACGTCCGTCCCGATCGGCTTTTCCATGAATACGTGGATTCCTTTTTCGGCAGCCTTCATCGCAATCGGGATATGTGTCGTATTCGGTGTACAGATCATCACGGCGTCGAGCTGCGACTTCCCGAACATCTCTTCTGCCGTTTTGAAAAATAGTGGTATCCCGTATGTCTGCGAGATGTCCCTCGCCCGGTCGAGATCCACATCGGCGACTGCAGCGAGTCTCACTCCCTCTGCAGCTTTTAAATTCGGGATATGGCTGGATTCCGCAATCGAGCCGATCCCGATCAATCCTATATTTATTTCATTCTTCATCTTCATCCCTCCTCAGCTGGAGAAGTTGATTATTTTCGTCAACGCGGCAGACGGCTTATCCAGGAGCTCTTCATAGGCTGCCTCCGCTTCCCCTACACTTATTTCCTGCTGGATGAACGGACTGACATCGATCCGCCCTTCGCTCACAAGCCGGATATACTCGCCGAGGTTCCTCCCTTCCGTCCAGCGGACAAATCCGTAGGGATAGTCGATGGCTTCCGCCTCATAGACTTTATCGTAACGCCCCGGCCCGCCGGCACGTGAGATCAGCAGCTGCGCTTCCTTACTGAACATCAGGTTCCTCGGAAAGTCCGGCTCGATATCACCGACGATGACAACCTTCCCTTTGTTCCTGATCCATTCGAGGCTCTGGCCGGTAAGGGGCGACTTCTTCCCGCCCGCACATAACAGAACGGCATCCGCTCCCTGCCCGGCCGTGATCCGGTCCAGTTCTTCTTTCATTTCTTCTGCCGTCGTGAAAGCTTTGATCCCCCGGTCTTTTTTAATCATGTCCACACGCTCTTCGTGAAGATCATATGTAATCACCCGATACGAAGCAGCGTTCGCAATCTTTGCGATCATCTGTCCGAGGAGTCCCAAGCCGACGATGACGACCGTCTCCCCGAACTGCACCCCAGCCGTCCTCAGTGCGTGGATGGCGATCGCCCCGATTCCGCCGAGCGCCGCTTCCTTCAGCTCGACGTTTTCAGGTACCTTTGAGTAAAGGGTCCTGGGAACGAGAAGGGCATCGGCATGCTGGACGTACGGGGCTCCGTAAACCGCGACAAGATCCCCTTCTTTTACATCCGTGATGCCGTCGCCCGCCTCTTCTACCACTCCCATCGCGCTGTAGCCGAGTGCGATTGGCGTTTCTCTGCTGTTTTGTAGGATGGTCAACTCCGTACCGGGTGAAATCGCGGAATAGAGGGTTTTGACCAGTATATAAGAAGGCTTCACTTCCGGCCGTTCCTCCTTTATGATTTCCACCCTTTTATTTCGGACTGTAATTTTCCTCATCATCACGTTCCTCCCATTTCCCGTGAACAACCTTAGCTGCCCAGCCATTTTTCCAGATTTCGTTCCACGAATGAATCATCATGCAAATGGGGATATGCTGCACGGACACGGTCGATTTCCTCCAGCTGGCCCGGGCTCAACACTTCTTTGTCAGCCAGGCACCACCGACCTTTCATCAATCCCTGGGCTGTGAGCACCTGGTTGATTCCGGCAATGCTCCCCCTGAAGCCATTCTTCGCATCAAAGAAAGCGCCATTCGCGTCGGTGATTTCCTGAGCGAGGGTCAGCATCGAAGGGGGGACGCAGTCGCCCGGCTCCAGCTGCTTGATCTCATGGAATAATTCGACTGCCCGCTTCGTCCACACCGACCAGTGTCCGAGGAGCCCCCCGGCGATCCCCTTCTCCTTCACTTCGCCATTCACATTGAATTTATAGGTCGTCAATAAATCGTTGACGATATTGTCGTCGTTACCGGTGTAGAGAGCGACCTCTTCTTCACGGCCCGAGCGGCAGACCGCCCTGACGACCTCGGCGGTTAAATACCTGTCAAAGGGGGCCAGCTTGATGGCGTGGACATTCGGGATGCGTGCGAATGCTTCCCAGAATTCATAGGATAAGACCCTGCCGCCGACTGCAGGCTGGAGATAAAATCCGAACACCGGGATAATGTCAGCCACCTTTTCCGTCCGATCGAGCAGCTGGTCCTCTGTAAGATCCTGCAGGCCGCCCATACTGAGCAGCCCCAGATCATAATCGGCTTCTTTACAAAATTCAGCCTCTTCAACGGCCTGGTCAGCCGGTCCGCAGATCCCTGCCACTTTGATAAAGGAATCCGGGACACCCGTCCCTTTCATCTCTTCGACGGCAAGCTTCAATACCCTCTGATAAAGATTGAAGCGGGGATCGCGGATTTCAAATTGCGTCGTATGGACCCCGACGGCAAGACCGCCAACGCCAGAATCGATATAATACCTGGTCAATGCCCGCTGGCTTTTCTCATCCAGCCCTTTATCCTTTGTGATCGCCAGGGGATGCGCCGGAATGAAGGCACCTTCATGCAATGACTTCTTAACCGAAGGATGCAGCATCTAAAACGCCCCTTGCCTTTCCTGGAAATGGGTCGGTTTATTATACGTATAACCGTCCTTCTCCACCCAATCCGCTGTCATCTCGATCATTTGCTGCATGGTCACTTTCGGATAGCCGAATAATTTATGAGCCTGTGAAGCATCATTCAGCAGGGCTGTCGGCTGTTCTTCATTGACGAACACCGCCTGTTTCTTGAAGCGTTTGGCAAAGACTTCTGCAAGCCAGCGTACGGAGATCGTCTCCGGCCCCGTCACATTGAGGATTTTTGGAGGGGAATCGGTGTGCAGCAGAGATCTGATCGCATATTCATTCGCATCCCCCTGCCAGATGACGTTGACATTCCCCATCGTCAAATCGATCGGCTGGCCGCTGTATACCTGCCTCGCGACTTCAAGCAGGACACCGTACCGCAGGTCGATGGCATAGTTCAGCCTGAAAAACAGCATCGGCGTATCATTTTTATGGGAAAAATAAGTGAGGACGCGTTCACGGCCGAGGCACGACTGCGCATACTCCCCGATGGGATTGACGGGCTGGTCCTCTCCGCAGTGGCTTTTGATCACATCCGTCAGCGGATAAACATTGCCCGTTGAAAAGGACACGATGCGCGAATCGGGGAACTTCTCAGCGAACCGTCCAGGCAGATAGGCGTTCATGGCCCATGTAAAATGCTCGTTGCCGACCGTCCCGAACTTATTACCAGCCATGAAGATGATGTTTTTCACCTGCGGCAGCGCCTGAAGATCTTCTTCCTTCAATAAGTCCGCCGAAATCGTATGGATGCCGAACGCATTCAGCTCATTCCTTAAGTCAGGCGTTGAAAATCTTGAAATGCCATACACCTTCTTGCTCACTCCTGCCTTGTCGACCGCCCTTTTTGCCATCTTGGCCAGGGTCGGGCCCATCTTTCCGCCGACACCGACGATCATGACGTCACCGTCCAGCTTCCTCATATCCTCGACCAGCGCCTGTGAAGGCTCTGTCATAAATTCTTCTAAATCCTGAATCGTTTTCATCAAACCACTCTCCTGAACTGTAAGATTGAACTTTCTGATAATTTCTTATCAACATCTTATGAAGCCGCATATTAAAAGACAAGTCTTTAAATGGTCTTTAAAGTGGGCGGGCAGAAATATTCACTCAATTGAATTTTGACAATTCAGACTATTATCTTTATCATTAAATAAAAAGACATGTCTGTAAAAGCATGTAGTGGGGGGAGCCTGTTGAGAAGCAATAAATCCATTCACGATAACTCTGAAATCAATATCGGGATCATCGGGCCCGAAGAACTGGTGGGCCAAACGAAAGAGACATTGAAATCATTCCCTAATTTCAAACCGCATTTCTCCATCATCAAACCCGGGAGCATCATTGCCGAAGCAGCCAAAGACCTGATGTACGACGTCGATGTCCTCATGTTCACCGAGTATCATCTGTATAATCTGGCAAAACAGTTCCTGGATTTCCCGATCCCGGTCCATCACGTCCCGTTGATGGGGACCGGATTATACCGATCCCTTTTCTTGATAAAAAACAGCCACGGTCTGAAGAATCTATCGATTGATACGATCGAAAAGAAATATGTCGAGAAAATCCTGGCCGAGCTCGGGGAAGAAAACAGTGAACTTTCCGTCTTCCAGAAGCAGTCCAACCCTCCGCTGATCGGTGACATCGTAGGGTTTCACGTCGAAAATCATGAAAGGCGCGGTGCCATCGCCCTGACCGGAATCCAGGAAGTATCAAAAAGGCTCCATGAATTGAATATCCCATATGAATGGGTGACCCCTACCCAGCAGGACATGATCGTCTCGCTTGAGAGGGCCCTCCTCGCCACTGAAACGCGGAGGAATAAGGAGTCCCAAATCGTGTTCGGCTTGATCAATGTCGATGACTTTAAAAAAATCACCGAGAAATACCATTCGGAGCACGATGTCCAGCTGCTGAAATTAAACATCCAGCAGATGCTGCTTGATTACATAAAACAACTGGACGGACATCTCATCAACCTCGGCGGTGAGGAATACTCCTTCATCACGACCCGGGGCATCTTTGAACGGGAAACGCGAGGCTACAAATTCATCCCGCTTCTGCAGGAAACCAACCATGCGATGGGGATCACCCTGAGCATCGGGGTCGGCTTCGGTTCGACGGCGGCCGAAGCCGGCAGCCATGCCCGCCTCGCCCTCAGGCAGGCCAAGGATTCCGGCGGGGATGTATGCTACATCGTCCGCGAGAACAGGAGCGTCCTCGGTCCCGTCGATATCACGACAAACACCCAGTACGAACGGTATGATCTCGCCATAACCGATGCTGAACTCCTCGACAGGGCAGAAAAAGCGGGGATGTCCGCCTCCTACATGACCAAATTGATGGCAAGGGTCGAACGATACGGAATTGTCGACTATACCGCACAAGAACTTGCTTCCACCCTCAACATCACGGTCAGGAGCGCCCACCGGATCCTGCTGAAATGGATGGATGCCGAACTTGTCGACATCGTCGGTGAGGAGAAGCTTACCCACAAAGGCAGGCCGCGCCGCATCTACCGCTTGAGTTTTACAATGGATGAGAAGGTTCAGTAAATTTAAATGGCAGCGCAGCCGGCTTGAGGCCCCAGCCGCAGGTACCGGAAAATTAAAAAATAGAATTCGGGCTGAAACCTGAATTCTATTTTATTTTCGCTTCATCAAGTTCATGTCCACCCGCTCCCCGGAATTCCGGCTTTCACCGGCGGCTTCTATAAAACGAATGATTTCAAGCGTATCACTCAGTTTGACCCTCGGAACTCCGTCTTGGAAAAAACCGATTACCTCCTCCAAAAGACTTGCGTAGAACGGTTTTGAATCAGCCTCAACATTTACATACTCCGTCCCTTTTTCAAAATGGACGAGGGCGCCGAACTGCTGATTGCCCGACCGGTTTCCCCTGACCGTCCCGAGTCTTCCATCCCTCCACCGCCCGCCGATGAAGTCATAATCTTCACTCCAGTGGGTGCTCACGGCTTCCGCCCCTTCACCCAGGATCGCGAAGAGCATTTCGACCGCATGGATCCCGTACCAGAAATACCCCTGTCCGTCGATCATCTCCATCGGTCCGAAACAGTCAGCACCGATGACCGCACCTTTATCCTGCCTTGATAATACGCGTCGCAGACCTTCTGAGAAACGAAGTGCCGACGAGCTCATGACCGGTGTAGAATAAGCGGCTGCAAGTGCAGCCATTTCCTCTGAATCCCCGGAAGATAAACTGAAAGGCTTATCGATGAAAATCGGCTTTCTGTAAACAATCAGCCTCCTCAGCTGCTCCAAATGAGTGCTGCCGTCCACCGATTCAAGCAGGACGGCATCGGTCCCTTCCGCCGCTTCCTCAAGCTCAGCTACAATCTCAACTCCATGACTGCGTACTTCCTCAGTGATCCGGCCGATCCTGCTGACACTCAGTTCAAAGTCCGGTGATCCGCCCGGAAAGGCTTTAATGACCTTCCCTCCTGGTATGTGATGCTCCCCGCCTGAATCATTCAATAATTTGGTAAAAACAGAGGCATGGGAGGTATCGAGCCCGACCATGCCGATGTTGAGATCTTTCATCTGCCCGACCGCCTTTCCGTGAACTACTTAAGTCCCGACATCTGGATTCCTTCCGTGAAGTAGCGCTGGAAGAATAAGAAAATCAGGAAAGTCGGAATGAATGACAGCGTCGAACCGGCCATTTCAATTCCGAAGTTCCCTTCTTTTCCAAGGATCGAGGCAAGACCGACCGTCACCGGGAACATTTCTTCCCGAGTCATGTAGATCAGCGGCTGGAAGAGGTCATTCCAGTTGGAGATGAATGAGAACGTCCCGACTGTCGCGACAACCGGGATCGACAGCGGCAGGATCACCTTGAAAAAGACTTTGATATCATTCGCCCCGTCGATGCGGGCCGCTTCTTCCAGATCATTCGGGATGCTCTGCAGGAACTGACGGACAAGGAAGACGCCCATGATCCCCCAAAGTTCAGGGATGATCAATGCCCAATACGTATTGATCCAGCCAAAATCCGCGAACATGATATATTTCGGGATGATGAGAAGCTGCTGAGGGATCATGATGACCGCCATGAATATCCAGAAGATGACCTCGCGCCCCGGGAATTGTTTTTTTGCAAAAATATAACCGAGGATCGCACAGAAAATCATCTGGCTGAAAACCGGGATGATCGTGATGACGACCGAGTTGAAAATCCAGCGCACAAAGAGTCCGTTCCCTATCAAGTATTTATAGTTGTCAAAAGTCGGGTCATCGGGAATCCAGAAGAGCGGATCCAGCAGTGCGTACTGCATTTCTTTAAACGAACCAAGTGCCATGATGACAAACGGCAATAAGAAACAAAATGCCAGGATCACCAGGGCAGTATATTTAATGATTTTCCCCATTATCCATCCTCCTTTCTTTAGACTTTAATAATACTTCGTTTCCTGACCCATATATTTCCGCTGGATGAGCGAGATGATCAGGATGATAAAGAACAACACGTAGGAGAGAACCGCTGCGTAGCTCAAGTTAAGCCCTCCGAATCCTTGCTGGTATAGATAAAACACGATCGTCGTTGTCGCATAGTTCGGCCCGCCTCCCGTAAGGAGAAAGGTGGAGTCGAAGATCTGGAACGAACCGATCGTCGTGATGATCGCCACATAAAAATGGATCGGTTTCAAGAGCGGGAACGTAATCGACCAGAAAATCTTGAACGGCGTCGCCCCGTCGATCCTGGCCGATTCATACAGCTGCTTATCGATCGACTGCAGCCCGGCAAAATAGTAGATCATCGTGCTTCCGGCCACCTTGAACACACTGAGTCCGGCAAGGACGATCAGGGCCTGGCCCGAATCGGAAAGAAACAGCTGGGTATCAACACCGAACAAGCTGAGGAGATAGTTCACCATACCTGATTCAGTTCCCCTGAACAGCCAACCCCAGATCCCGGCGATAATGACGAAGGAGGTGACGACCGGCAGGAAGAAAATGCCCTTGAAGAATCCTTTCAGCCACACACCCGAATTGATGATCAGTGCAAGGATCAGTCCCAATGCCATCGTAGGGACGATATAGTAAATGGAGAATAACACCGTATTCCAGATCGCTTTCCAAGCGAGTTTATCCTCGAGGAACCTCATCCAGTGCTTAAGCCCGACAAATTCCGGATCACCGATGACCTTCCAGTCGAGAAATGTCAGGACAAAACTGAACGCAAACGGGAAAATCTGAAATATCAGGAAGTGAATCAATGTGGGGATAAGAAAGATATAGACAATCGCATTCTGGTCCCATTCACGCTTGATCCTGGTTTTCAGGGGCAGTTTTTTATTTTTCACTTTCAGTTCATGTTTGACCGTCTCTGTGTTAATCAGTTTCATCACCTTCTTTTTATGTAAGTTAGGAAACAGAGAGCACCAATCCGGGAAGGATCAGTACTCTCTGCCTAAAACACTATTGTTTGGCGAGCTCCGCTTTGATTGCTTCCGCAGCTGCATCGGCTGCTTCCTTAGGTGTCTTCTCACCAGCCATCATCGTCTGCACTTCAGCCTGGATGCCCGGCATGATGGAGCGTCCGATCGGGTGGATGACACCCGGCTGTGCATATTGTGTATACTCGGAAAGCTGGCTAAGATATTTCTGGTCGTCGAAGATATCCTTCGCCGATTCACGAGCCGGGATATACTGTGTCAGCGTGTTGAATTTACGCTGATTTTCAGCATTTGTCACGACTTTGATGAACTCTGCTGCCGCATCCGGGTTGTCACTGTTCGATGGAACCACGAACATTCCCGTAGTACCGTATGTGGCCTGTTCCTTGTTCTTAAGAGGCGGAGCGATGACGAAATCAAGACCGCTCTTCTGAAGGTTTGTCAAAGAAATCCCGGATCCCTGTACGGCAAGCATTTTGCCGCCGTTCCATAAAGCATCATGTTCCATCGCCGTGACGGAATCTTCAGGAATCCAGCCTTTTTCATACATATTATTGATGAATTCAAACGCTTCGACGCCGGCTTCGTTGTTGATCTTTACTTCATCATCCTGCGTGATGACTTCCCCGCCTGCCTGCCACAGGAACGGATACAGCGTGCCGTTCATGGAACCGCCGCCCTGATAGCTGAGTGCATAGAATCCTTTGTCTTTAGCCTTTTTAGCCCAGTCAGAGAATTCATCCCAAGTAGCGGGAAGTTTTTCAGGATCTGCACCGATTGCTTTGATCACTTCTTTATTGTAGAAAAGCGTGTACGCTTCCTGAAGGATTGGAAGTCCGTACGTTTTATCCTTCCATTTTGTTGAAAGCAGCGCAGTATCAACAAAATCATCCATATCGTTATCTTTCAAGTAAGGATCCAGCTCTAGAAGCATCCCTTCGTTTGCATATTGAGGCATCTGGTCAGGGATGGCATAAAAGACATCCGGACCGTTATTGGCAGCGAGTGCCGTCAATACTTTTTGATCCCGGTTTGCCCATGGAATCGTCTCAATCTTGACATCCACATCAAATTTTTCTTTATAGGAAGCTACAATTTCATCCCACATCTTTTTCTCTGCATCCGCATCACCCGTATAAGGATGGACCCAAACCGTGATTTCACCGGAAACTTCCCCGTCCCCTGCTTTTCCTCCTGCCTTTTCATCCTTCGAACTGCAGGCAGCCATCAGGAAAAGTCCCATGACCAACACTAAGAGAAACGACAATTTCTTTTGCATGAATGATCCCCTCTTCATATTTATTTTTTGAATCAGTAAACCCCTTTTGTCATGAATCTTAAAAATCCAGCCTTCCGTGTGACACCCCCCTGGTATTCTGAACAGCATGATAGAGCGCTGTCATGTCTGCAGCAACAGTCAATTCCCACTCGTCAAATCAGAATTGTAAAAATATTCTTAACCTTTCTTCAAGTCTAATTCGTTTTTTTAAAAGAGACAAGTCTCTTAATTGTCTTTAATAAAAACAGCATGTCCCTTTTTGAAAGGATTTTGAATGTTAAGAAAAGTCATTGCATTCCACTACAGCCGTGACGTATAGTAGTTCTCAAAAGGGGTGGAAATATGGGAGGATGGGAACGGTTTAATTCGATTGTGTACGGGATGCTTAAGCTTGCATACCTCAACCTGCTGTGGGTGCTGTTTACTTTAGCGGGACTTGTGGCATTCGGTTTTTTCCCTGCCACCGCCGCGCTGTTCACATTGGTGAGGAAGTGGCAGCTCCGTGACGGGACCGGCCCGGTGTTCACGGCGTTTTGGCATACATATAAGAAGGAATTTTTCAAATCGAACGGCTGCGGCCTAATTTTTACAGTGATCGGTTATATCCTTTATTACGACTTCACGTTCATCGGAATGAACAGCGGGAAGCTGACCTTCCTCGTCCCGGTGATCGTGCTGATCCTGATCTGGTATATAATCACCCTCTTCTTTTTCTTTCCGGTTTACGTCCACTTTGACCTGCCGTTCTGGAAGGTCCTGAAGCAGTCATTGCTGATCGCATTGACCTCACCGCTCGAACTGATCCAAATGGCGGCTGCATGCGGGATTTTGTATGGGATCGTATCCCTTCTGCCAGGCATGATCCCTCTGTTTACCGGAAGCGCCCTTGCCTTCGCGGTGATGTGGATCGGGCTGAGGGCTTTTGAAAAAGTGGAGAGGAAGAAATTGAAGAGTGTGGAAAATAAGACAGCTTGATGATGAGATGGACCGCTTCCGGTTTGGAGGCGGTTTTTTTTTGGGGGAAATTATCAAACTGCTCTTTTGAGATTATCGAAACCCCAGCGGTTGATTGGAGTGCATACACGGTTTGTTTGGAGCGGGTGATGGGAATCGAACCCACGACATCAGCTTGGAAGGCTGAGGTTTTACCATTAAACTACACCCGCATATATAATATGTATTGTGATGGTCGGGAAGACAGGATTCGAACCTGCGACCCCTTGGTCCCAAACCAAGTGCTCTACCAAGCTGAGCTACTTCCCGTTTCAGAAGCATTACTTATTCATTCTTTCATACCCGCTTGTAGAAGAATTAGTGGCGCGCCCGAGAGGAGTCGAACCCCTAACCTTTTGATCCGTAGTCAAACGCTCTATCCAATTGAGCTACGGGCGCAGTATGTTAGAACCTTTGGTGCGGCCGAGAGGACTTGAACCTCCACGGGGTTGCCCCCACTAGGCCCTCAACCTAGCGCGTCTGCCATTCCGCCACGACCGCGTTTTTTAAAAGCGACAAACACTATTGTAACTAGGAATTGCTGTTGTGTCAATACTTTTTTGAAAAATAATAATGCGGGTGAAGGGACTTGAACCCCCACGCCTTGCGGCGCCAGATCCTAAGTCTGGTGCGTCTGCCAATTCCGCCACACCCGCATGTAATGAAATAGATATTTGCCTTTTGCAAAATCTATGGTGAGCCATGAAGGACTCGAACCTTCGACCCTCTGATTAAAAGTCAGATGCTCTACCAACTGAGCTAATGGCTCATAATGGCTGGGCTAGCTGGATTCGAACCAACGCATGTCGCAGTCAAAGTGCGATGCCTTACCGCTTGGCTATAGCCCAATGCCTCAAAAAGTGACGAGGTTTATATAATAACATGTCCACCTTGTGGTCGTCAACCACTTTTCTTAAATAAATCTGGCGGTCCGGACGGGACTCGAACCCGCGACCTCCTGCGTGACAGGCAGGCATTCTAACCAACTGAACTACCGGACCAAATTTTTGCGTAAGCAAAAGATTTTTCGTTCATTTACGCCAGCAAAAGAACTTTCATTACCTTGCGACAGCTAAATAACTGTCATTAAAACATTCTCCTGAGGAGTTATCCTCATTATGAATTATGACCCGTACGGGATTCGAACCCGTGTTACCGCCGTGAAAGGGCGGTGTCTTAACCGCTTGACCAACGGGCCAGGATAATAAAAATGTAATGGCGGAGAAGGAGGGATTTGAACCCTCGCGCCAGTTGCCCGACCTACACCCTTAGCAGGGGCGCCTCTTCAGCCACTTGAGTACTTCTCCATAAAAATGGCTCCGCAGGCAGGATTCGAACCTGCGACCGATCGGTTAACAGCCGATAGCTCTACCACTGAGCTACTGCGGAACGTGAAGTATTCTAACGCATTTAAAATGTCTTATCGACTCTTTCGATTATAATGACTCAGTAACTTGTTGTCAATAATTTTTGAGAGAAGTTTTTATAAAAACCTCCGCAGTTTGCACCGCTCATTCTATGATCATAACTCCTGCATCAGTTCTTCTTTAAATACAAGCTTTCCTTTGCACTTTCCGCACACATATTTCTTTGTATCAATCCTTCTTCTCCTTTTAAACATGAGGCTGCATTTTGAACAGGAATAAATGAGGATCCGCCTGTTCTTTTTTGCTTTTTTCAACGGGGTGCAGTGTCTGGCACCTCCGACTTGTTCGAGGAGGAATTTGAACTCCGGGTCTCTGTGCTTGTACCCCTTCCCTTCTATATGAAGATGATAATGACAGAGTTCATGTTTGATGATCCCTATCAATTCGGGTAAGCCGTGTTCTTCGAGATATTTTCCGTTAATATCGATGTTGTGGCTCCCCAGCATGTATCTTCCGCCTGTAGTCCTGAGCCTGGGGTTGAAATAGGCTTTGTGGCGGAATGGTTTTTGAAATTGCCGGATTGAAATCTCTTCAACCAGGGCCTGCAGTTCTTGATTGGTCATGCTTATTCTCCTTTATCTGTTCGTTGTCGCGCACAGGACAACCTTTTGTTTCATACAATTAGATTATATAACATCCAGAAGGAATGGACATCGGCCATCGGTTCAAGAATGTTTTCTAAGAGATTGGAATAAGGAGGGTGCCTTATGCCAAACTGGCTCGTGAATCAGATGAGGAAGGCATATCTTGAGAAGGATCGTTATCAGATCAAGCTTCTTAATCAATGCTGGAATTTTTACAGAAAGAAAAACTCCCCTCAATAATACAAAAAACTGCGCAGAAGCTGAAAAAGAAGCTGACTTGGTAAAGTTGCAGTCAAGTCAGCTTCTTTTTCTTCCATTCAATCAATGTATCATCGTTAAGGCAACTCGACCTTTTTTTACATCCACGCTGTCGACCCAGACGGTTACGACATCTCCGACGGATACGACATCAAGCGGATGTTTCACGAAGCCTTGCTTCAGCTTGGAGATGTGGACAAGTCCATCCTGTTTTACTCCGATATCGACGAAGGCTCCGAAATCTACGACGTTGCGCACGGTACCCTGAAGCTCCATTCCATCTTTAAGATCCTCCAGTTTAAGGACATCTTTTTTTAGAAGTGGTTTGGGGAATTCATCACGCGGATCTCTGCCGGGACGGATCAACGCATCGATGATATCTTTCAGGGTCAGCTTTCCGATTCCCAGTTCCTCAGAGAGCTCGTTAACATTTAGTTGATTAAGAGCTTGTCTCAATTCTTCACTCCCGATCGCCTCTTCAGTGAACCCTGTTTTAGACAGCAGCTTTTTGACATCTCCGTAGTTATCTGGATGAATGGGCGTACGGTCAAGGAGGTCAGTTCCATCCGTGATTCGCAGGAAGCCTATACTCTGCTCGTAGGTTTTTGCACCGAGCCTCGGGATTTTCTTCAATTGCGCCCTCGATTTGAACTTTCCTTCTTCCTCTCTTTTTTTGACGATATTATTGGCTACCGTTTTAGAGAGGCCTGCAACGTATTGGAGCAGTGAGGAAGAGGCGGTATTTACATTCACCCCTACCTTATTAACGGCTGTCTCCACCACGAACGTCAGCGATTCGTTCAGTTTTTTCTGGGAAACGTCATGTTGGTATTGTCCGACACCTACAGATTTCGGATCGATTTTCACCAGTTCGGCAAGGGGATCCTGCAATCGTCTGGCGATGGATACAGCACTTCTTTCCTCGACCTGGAGGGAAGGAAATTCTTCTCTCGCCACGTCTGAGGCTGAGTATACACTGGCACCTGCTTCATTCACAATCAAATAGAAGATTTCTTTATCGATGCTTTTCAAAACGTCGGCCACGAATTGTTCAGTCTCTCTCGAAGCCGTTCCGTTTCCGACGGCCACTACCTCTATCGAGTATTTGTTGATGAACTTCTTCATCATTTCTTCAGATGCAGCTCTTTGTGATTTCGGCGGATGCGGGTAAATGACGCTGACTTCCAGCATCTTTCCGGTTTCATCAATCACCGCAAGCTTACATCCTGTCCTGTAGGCCGGGTCCACCCCAAGAACCATCTTCCCTTTCATAGGAGGCTGAAGAAGGAGCTTCCTGAGGTTTTCCGAGAAAATATGAATGGCTTGATCTTCTGCTTTTTCAGTCAGTTCATTACGAATTTCCCTCTCGACAGACGGCTGGATCAGTCGTTTATAGGCATCCTCGACCGCTTCTTTGACAAGGTGAACCACTGGTGAGTGGACATTTTTTATTACCTGTTTTTGCAGATAGTGAAGAATGGAGTCGGGGTCGGGCTGGATATTTACTTTGATGATATCCTCTTTTTCCCCTCTATTCATCGCCAGCACGCGATGAGGGACGACTTTGCTGACAGGTTCGCTGTATTCATAGTACATCTCAAAGACATTCTTCTCATCTTTTTCTTCATTTTTCACTTTTGTTTCGATGACACCCTTGCGGAATGTGTGATTTCTTATGTATTCACGGTAAGCCGCTTCGTCGGAAATGATTTCTGCGATGATGTCCTTCGCGCCGGCAAGTGCTTCATCAGCCGTTGCTACTTCTTTTTCATCTGAGATATAACGGGCCGCCTCCTGCTGGACGTCTGCCGATGCCGGAAAAGTCATGATCCAGCCGGCTAATGGTTCCAGTCCTTTTTCTTTTGCCACAGTTGCTTTCGTACGCCGTTTTTGTTTAAACGGCCGGTACAAGTCTTCTACCTTTTGCAATTTGTCCGCTTTTCTGATGGCTTGTGACAATTCATCTGTCAGTTTGCCTTGTTCATCGATCAGTCTAAGGACTTCTTCTTTTCTTTGCTCCAGGTTCTGGAGATAGTTCCACTGCTCCATGATATCCTTGATTTGCACTTCATCCAGTGCCCCGGTTTGTTCTTTCCGGTAACGGGCGATGAATGGTACCGTGTTGCCTTCTTCCAATAGGGATATTACGTTCTTCACGTTTTTAAGAGATATGTTTACTTTTTTAGAAATGCTTTGCAATAAGTTTTCTTTAGTCGTTGTCGTTCCAGTCAATGTTAAGACCTCCATCTAAAAGGTTTCCATTTAAGTTTACCATATGGTGAAGTTAAAATTCTTTCCGAACGCAGTAACACCCCATACATATTGTCTCTTCAATATCGCTTATGATTTCCGTGAAAGACTCCGCTAGTCATTAACGCTCTGTTCATTTAACTCCTAAATTGGATAAGAATTAATCTGTTCATCTACTCACCAAACTTCCTTATCACCATGTAATGACCCTTAAACAAAAAAAGAAAGCTTACCCTTTACGTTTAGAGTAAGCTTCCTAATATATAGGTGGTATCGTCTGCTGTTTCGTCGACCTTGGTGTGAATGTCGTGCACAGTACTGTGCAATGTTGGATACTTTTGCAGGATTGTCTTAACTCCCGATATATTCAGTCCATCTGAGTGCAGCAGGAATCTCGAGTTTGGCTCGTACGAATATCGTTTTGTCTGATATTTCTGCGGCCTTCCGGATAAATAACCGGTTACCGGAAGCGGATAGGTGATCTTGCCTTCAGGAGAATACAAATAAAACCGTATATTCCCTACACAGCTGTAGACAAATTCTTTTGAGTGGTAATACGCCTTGATGATAGCCACTGCAGCACCGCGCTTCTTCTGAAGGGCGTGGTTGCAAAGATCCATCAGCACCTCTACATCTTCATGGTGGTTCTTCTCAACGATTCCCACCACTTCATGAGATGATTCATAGGCGAATTTACCACTTCCCAATCCATCTGCCAATACGCAGACAAAGTAGTCATTGGTTGAGACATAATAGTAGCTGTCTCCGCAGTAAGGGTCACCGTTTTTTGAAAATTGTTCTGCATAGAGCTCAATTTCATTTTGTTGAAAATAACCCATTAATAATGACTCTCCGACTCGAACGTTTCTTCCTGGATTGCTTCCCGCAGCTTCTTGATCGCTCTGCGCTGCAGACGGGAGACGTGCATTTGAGAAATGCCAAGCTTCTCCCCAGCTTCTTTTTGACTCAGATTCTCAAGGTAAGTATACTGGATGATCGCTTTCTCTCTGTCAGAGAGGACATGGAGCACTTTCTCAAGGACCATCCGTTGATTGACCTTCTCGTAACCCTCATCCGGATTCCCTACTATGTCCAGTATCGTAACGGTACTTCCCTCAGAATCTGCTTCAATGGAATGATCCACTGAAAGGGCCTGATAACTTCTTCCCATTTCCATTGCTTCCAACACTTCTTCTTCACTTACTTCAAGGTATTCAGCAATTTCATGAACTTGCGGAGAACGTTCCAATTGATTGGTTAACTCTTCTACAGTTGATTTGATCTTTGGACCAAGCTCTTTGATTCTTCTGGGAACATGAACACTCCAAGTCTTGTCACGAAGGAAACGCTTGATTTCCCCGATGATCGTTGGAATGGCAAATGCTTCGAAGGACCTCCCGAAGGATTCATCATAACGCCTGATTGCACCAAGCAGACCGATCATGCCGACCTGGATGATGTCTTCATGGAAAGACCTGCCTTTTGAGTACTTTCTTGCAATGGATTCCACCAGGTTTTGATAGTGGAGGATAAGCTGGCTTTGCGCCTCATCGTCCTGGTGCTCCTGATAGTCCTTGATCCATTGAAGAACTTTTTCTTTTTGAGCCTGCTGATCAGGTTGAGATAGTTTTTTCATCCCTCTCCACCTGCTCTCCTGAAAGGAATTTGGTCATGAAGACCGTGACTCCCTCTTTATGGTGTACCTTCACATCATCCATAAGGCTCTCGATCAGGTAAAGACCCAATCCGCCTTCTCTAAGGAATTCAACTGAATGATCGGCATGATATGGACCGACAGCACTGCGGATCGCTTTAAAATCAAAGCTTTCCCCGTGATCTGCCACCATTACCTCTAAACGGTCTTCGTAAAGGGCAAAGCCGACCACCACTTCTCCGTCACCACCTTTATAAGCATGCTGCACAGCGTTTGTGATCGCTTCGCTTGTCGCGATCTTCAGATCCTCTATCGCATCATAATCAAAGCCCATACGGCTGGATATCCCTGACAGTGTCAGACGAATAACCCCTACGTATTCAGGCTTCGCGGGAATTTTCATCTCGATGTAATCAAAAGCTTGCATCATTCAACTCCACCTTCTACCTTGGAATTTATATTCATAATATCCCCCAAACCTGTGATCTCAAACAATCTTCTCAAACGATCGGATAAACCGACAAGTTTAAGCTGACCGCCGCGTGCGTTGACCGTCTTGAACAGGCCTACAAACACACCGAGTCCGGTACTGTCCATATAGGATACTTCTGAAAGGTCTACTACGATATCTTTATCATTCTCAGCTTCGGCAGAAGGGTGAAGGGATTCTTTAAGCTTCGGTGCTGTATATGCATCAATTTCTCCGGCTACTTTTACAAATAATTCGTTCTCTCTCTCTTGCATATCTATTGACAAGTTCATAAAATGACCACCTTTTAAGAAAGCATTATAATAAAGTCTCTTATTCGTTTACCCTATTAGGAAGGCAGATAAACAAGATTCAGGAATTTCTTTTTATAATAATAAGGGTGAAGTCATCACGGAGCTCGAAATGCTGCAGTTTCTCCAGCTCTTTATAGACGTTGGTAACAATTTCATCCGAAGTCAAATGTTTATGCTGACTGATCAGATCCACCAGATCTTCACGTTCAATGAAGCCTTCCTCAGTCCGGCATTCCGTCACCCCGTCTGAAAGCAGGATGATCATGTCTCCTTCTTCGACCCGGCGTTCATACTGTCTGTATTTGGCTTTTTTATCCACACCCAATAAGAGTCCTTTTGCATCCAGGTCCTCGAATTGGCCGCTTCCGGCATTATAAAAGAAGCCGGGCTCATGTCCGGCTGATGAATAGCTGAACAGGTGTTTGCGTGAGTTGTAGACACCGTAAAACATGGTGATGAACATGCTGGCGTCAACGTTCTGCTCCACGACCCGGTTCAGGCTTTCCAGTACAGCATTCGGTTCATTGCGGTATTCAGGCAGGCTGTCCATTGCATATTTGATCATGGACATGCATAAGGCGGCAGGTATCCCTTTCCCGATTACATCGGCGATTGCGACACTGACGGTATCACTTTCATCCTGTACGAAGTGATAGTAATCACCGTTCATCTTTTTGGCGGGAACACTGACAGCAGCGATATCCAGCCCATCGACTGACGGGATACTTGTCCCAAGCAGGGTCTGCTGCATATTGGAAGCAATATCGATTTCATTGTTCAATTCCTGCTGCTTGCTTCTGAGGCTTTGGTGCTCACGGTATGCAAATCCGTATCCGATCATCACTTCCAGCAAAATGTCAAAAGCGTGAAGGACCTGATGCGGGATATCCGGCTCCATCTCGAGCATGACGCTCTTATGGAGGCTGATGATCTCTTCAGGCGACACATGATGCTCTATTGATTTGCGGCTGAATTTCTGACCGAGATACAGAGCCTTTTCGTCTTGCTCATTCAAGTAGTGCTCTATGATTTCTTTATATTTTGAATCCATCAATTCTCTAAAGTTCATCTAACTCCCCCTAGCGGAGCCATTTTGTTGCCCGAATATCCGTCCCTTCACCAGGTACGGATTCTACGTTGAATTCATCCATCAAACGCTTCACTCCAGGCAATCCTGCTCCCAAACCACCTGATGTGGAATATCCGTCTTCCATCACTTTCCTTAAATCATTGATACCGGGACCATCATCTAATGCAATGATGCGCACACCTTTTTTTCCGCCGTCGAAAAGCTTTTCGATGCAGATTTGGCCATGACCAGCATAAAGATAAATATTTCTTGCTAGTTCACTTATGGCAGTAGTGATTCGAGCCTGGTCGACAGTGCCGAATCCCAGCTCTTTCGCTACATTCCTCCCTAACTGGCGGGCAGCAACGATGTCCCATTCATTCGTGATCTTCACGCAGGATTGGCTATCCATTCACTAATCCCCCAGTTCCGTCTGTAATTTCTCCAAACCTTTTTCCAGGTCCAGAGCGGTCAGAACGTCGTCCAACCTGATGCCGAGTTCAATCAGCGTAATGGCAACCGCAGGCTGAATGCCCGTGATCACGACTTTCGCTCCCATCAATCTCGACATATTTATAACATCACCAAGAACCTTGGCGATAAATGAATCAATAAAGTCGATCGAAGTGATATCGATGACAACCCCTCTTGCACTCGTTTCATGTATCTTATGCAGGAGGTCTTCTTGAAATTGAAGGGCTGTTTGATCGTCAAGTTCCCATTGAATTGAAATCAACAAGCAATCGTGCAATTTTAAAATTGGTATTCTCACTCTGATCCCTCCGCCGAAACAATTTTTCTATCAGTCATTTCAAGAGCCTTCTCGATCCCTTTTCTCAAGGTGCTGTTCGTGCTGAATTGATTAAGGTCGATTCCCAGGTTAACGATCGTCTGGGCAATTTCGGGTCTGATTCCCACAAGCATGCATTTGGCTCCCACAAGACGGACCGCATCTGCAGCCTGGATGATATGGTGGGCGACCATCGTATCCACCACAGGCACTCCTGTGATATCAATGAGGACCACTTCCGCACGGTGTTTCACTACACCGTTGAGGAGGTTTTCCATGATCAAACGCGCTCGTTCGGTGTCGATCGTACCGACCAGGGGCATCACCGAAATCTTCTCGAAAACCGGAATCAACGGTGCAGAAAGTTCCTGAAGTGCTATTTTCTGAAGGGATACCGTTCTTTCCCATGATTCTGTATACGCACTGATCACCTTGTTATACATGGGGGTGACCCATTTATCAAATATTTCAACCTGTTCAGCATGGTTTTCTTCTTTGATCAGATTGTCTTTTCTCATCCCTTCGTAGACAACTTTGGCAAACGTACTCAATGCTGTCGTGACAAAGGTAAGCGGCCAGCCGAACCTTACTACCTTCTCGGCAAAATCTTCAAGCCTCGATGAGAATTCCTGTGAATCCCTCAGATTGGATGCGATCATTTCTACAAACTCATGGCTTGTCTTGGCAAAAATTTGATCTGAGACTACCTGGATGAACTTATCATCAGCTTCATCCTTCATCCGTTCCATCCATACATCTGTTAAATCCGACTTATTGCTCTGGATATAATCCGTAATTTGAGTGAACATATAACTCTCCCCATTCTACCATAAGAAATTTACATCAACTGTCATGCGAACAGATGTAACGTATATTTAATCTATCCTTTCAAATACATGTATTCCAAGGCATTTATTAATATAGTATCAAACTACCTGCCAAATTGGAAAAAACAATGCCTTTTCGGGTATTTTCCCCACACTCTATTTTATTATAAATTGTAAGAAGCAATTTGTCATAAATTTGACGATTATTCCCATACATTATCTTTTTTCTGCTGCGATGCCGGCACTCCCGGAAATAAACAGAAGGCTTGCCAATCAGGTCATATCCCTTGATCAGCAAGCCTTCTGTTTGCAGTTGTGTGATAAATAATTGCCAGAGTACAACCGCAAAGGATGAAAGAGGTTAAAATTGAATCAAGCCGACACTGATTTGGAGGGCATCATCCACTTTTTCCATCATTTCATCATCTAAGTGTGTAATTTTATCTGTCAGACGTTGTTTATCAATCGTTCGGATTTGTTCAAGTAAAATAACAGAATCCCGTTCAAAGCCATAACGTTTTGCATCAATTTCAACATGAGTAGGCAGTTTAGCTTTTTGGATTTGTGCGGTAATGGCAGCAACGATCACTGTGGGACTGAATCGGTTCCCAATATCGTTTTGAATAACAAGTACCGGTCGAACTCCGCCTTGTTCTGAACCTACAACAGGAGAAAGATCCGCAAAATATACGTCACCACGCTTTACAATCAAAGGATTAACCTCCGCTTACTAAGCGCTCGACTGTATGTTCTGCCTCATATTCTGCTTGTATCGCTTCAGAAGCGATTGCGAGATTAATCTTAGCCATTTCCATATAGCCGCGTCTCATAGATTCACGTAGTTGCCGTTTTTTACGTTCCCGTAAATACATTTTGGTAGCACGATAAATAAACTCATTGCGATTCACATTCTCTTGATCTGCAAAGCCGTCTAATTCTGTAACGAGCTGTTGCGGCAGACGAATTAAGATTTCTGTTGTTGCGCTGGATTCAGACACAAACTACACCTCCACCAATCACTACATACCGTTTCTGTTCAATAACATTCTAATCATACCATTAAACATCGGGAATGAAAAGACAATTTATCAATCTCTTCTAGTATCCGCCATATAAAATAGTAATTATTCATTAAAATTGGAATGAATTCCAATTTTATTTTTTCATCCTGAAGATAATAGTTTATTAGTGACCGCGACAGGCTTCCCATCCTTTATATAGATCCGCGGCACTCTCGCAGAAATGATGCAGGGGATTTCATAATTGATCGTTTCAAGCTTCCCGGCTATCTCATCTATCGTGACCGCTTCATTTCCATCCCTTCCGATAAGGGTGGCCTTCTCCCCTGTTTTCAAGGGGCGCGGCAGCGATATCATGCATTGATCCATACAAATCCTCCCGACAATCGGGGACCTTTTTCCATCGACTATGACCTCCTGCCCCTGCAGCTTGCGTATCCATCCATCTGCATAGCCGATCGGAATCGTACCGATCCATTCATTCCCCGCTGCTTCATAGGTCGCACCGTAGCTGATTTTATCCCCTGCTTCGATTTGCTTTGCGTGAATCAACCTTGAATATAGGGAGAAAACCTCTTTTAACGGTACGGGGAGCACCTCTTTCATTTCCTGCGACGGAGTGAGCCCATACATGGCAATCCCGACGCGGACAGCATTGAAATGGGTGTCCGGTTTTCTCAGGACTGCCGCACTGTTGGATGAATGCACATATTTTGGACGTTCATCAAGTACTGCGAGCATTTCATTGAATTTCTCCAACTGCTGCCCGAGGTAGGCATCATCGAGTTCGTCGGCGGTGGCATAGTGTGTGAAGATGCCTTCCAATTCGAACTGGCCGATGGAACGGATGAACGTCTCGATTTTTTTGAGCTCATCTGCACAACGGATCCCGATCCTGCCCATCCCGGTATCACACTTGATATGCAGCTTCAATCGTGCCGCCGGGTCAAGATGTTCTGATGCTTCCCGCAGCCAATCAAAATCGAATGCCGTCAGTGATACATTGTGGCCCGCTGCCAGGTTCACATCCCTTGCCCGCGATGCGCCCAGTACTAAAATGGGGGCTTCGATCCCTCCTTTTCTAAGCGAAATGGCTTCATCCAGAAATGCAACCGCCAGGCCGTGTGCACCTGCTTCCAAGGCAGCCGCTCC
Organism: Bacillus sp. BKU_1; assembly: GCA_051294195.1. Taxonomy (GTDB): domain Bacteria; phylum Bacillota; class Bacilli; order Bacillales; family Bacillaceae_B; genus Rossellomorea. The sequence goes on from CP193985.1 coordinate 3,571,301, forward strand.
AATCTGGAGATCTCCATGCCCGTAAGCGTTTGCCTTTACGACCGCAAACATCTTCACTTCATCTGAAGCGATATGCCTTTTGATATTTTTTATATTATCCGTTAAATGATCAAGATTGATTTCAGCCCATGTATCACGAAAAAACTGCGTCTCTGCTTCCACTGTGGTCACTTCCTCATATCAACAAAACATTGTCAGTCTATTCAAGAATATCTTTGATTATTCATCTATTCTTTTATTGTGTCAAATTAATTTTTGGGTGGCAAGGATCTTTGTGCGGGAGTGTGGTGATTGTAAATAGGGGGTGGTTCGCAGGGAACACTTAGAATGGGGTTCCGCCAATAATGGCACGATATTTAGATTCCTGGATTCCTGCACATTAATTCCGGAAGTGGCACAATAATCTCAGAATCGGAACAATCAGCATACCCATTAGTGTATATTCTAATAATAGTCATAGCCAAAGGTCAATTCTATAAAACAGGCAGTCCAACCGAGGGCCTCTTTAACAAATGAAAAAGAAAAGAGGCAAACCACAAGGTCCGCCCCGTTTGATATACTCTTATTTCACCATGGATCCTTGTACAGACTGTGCAAGCATCACCATTTCTGAAGGAGAAAGATCATTTGAAGCAAGCATGTAGTCAACGCCGTTATTGGTCCATCTGATGGACGTGTCGGTCATCGCTGCCACCGTGAATCCTAAATCAACAAGTTCTCCCTTGAGTGATGTGGACACCGTCATGGTAGGGACCACGGTCGTTTTTTCCTGGATGATCGTGAATGATTTCTCACCGTCATACGTCAGGACGACACGTTTCCCGTTTTCAGTTGCCACTTCTTTTTCTTCTACCAACTCAGTTCCCGTGATTTCAGACATAGGATAGAGGACAGTGAACTCCTTGTCTTCCACATTGGCAGTAACCGGAACTTCAAGCTGGGCGCCCGTCATATTCTTCTTCATATCAAAATCTTTTTTATCGAAAGCCGCTTTCATATCCATCTTGGAGAATTCCACTTTCACAAGAGAATTATGATCCGCATCCATCACCTTGACGGTTGCAGGTGAAAGATCTTTCTTGTTAAAAGCAATCTCCTGGGTAGGAAGCATCTGCTTATTCTGATAACGTGTTTTTGTTGTGAACACAAAGTGACTCTTTGTTTCTTTAAAGGTCGCTTCCTTGTCCTCCAGCACATCCTGGACCAGAGACTCATACAGATAAGCCTGGCTGCTGTTATTCGGCCATTCGCTTTGGAAGCGGAAGCTCTTATTCAATGCAGGCGTCAGCACAAATACTCCTTCGTCATTTCGGAGAATCATCTGGCTTTGATCCTTTGCAGCATTCTTGAGGGCCACCCGGTAGTAATTAGGGTTATTATGCCAGACTTCCACGTCATAGGTCTGCGGCTCATCGCCGACCTGAAGCGTCATTTTGGCGTCCGCTTTGTACCCCTTCATGTCCTCTACCTTCGACTTAAGATCCTTCGTCACGTCTTCCTTCGATTTCTCCCCGCAGGCGGCAAGCATCAGTATTGCAAGCATTGCCATCACTAGTACAACTAGCTTTTTCTTCATTTTTTCAGCCCCTTTTGTCTCAAGATATACGTAATTGAGAGAGGGGAAAGCTAGACGGTATAAGAAAAAGACGTTCTTTATCTTTGTCTCTCTTACAATCGGGTGCACCGACAGTCATACCTAGCCTTGTCTCTCCTATTGCACTACTGAATATATGAGACAACCTCGGGGAATATGCTAGCGAAAATGACAAGCCGGCCTTTTTTATTTTTCAATCACGACCTGCGCTGCGGCAAAGTCCCTGCTGTGTGTGATCGACAGATGAGCCTTCACCCCGTGAGGCTTTGAAAAAAACGGCTTGCCGTTCCCATCCTTGCTTATTTCGATATCCTGAAAAGAAAGGCATTGCCCGATCCCTGTTCCTTTGGCTTTCGCGAAAGCCTCCTTCGCCGCAAATCTTCCGGCAAGGAACTCAATGGAACGCGGACCCGACAGTGCTGCCAGCTGATCCTGCTCATATTCGGTCAGCACCCTTTTGATCAACTTCGGCTGCCTGCCGGCCAGCTGCTGTATACGTTCTATTTCAATGATGTCCAACCCGATTCCTGTAATCATATGCAGATCTCCTTCTACTCTTGTCCTGTTATTCATATAGTTTATAGTATAATAAACCTATGTAGTGAACGGCACTATTCTATTTAGGAGGATACACTATGTTTGTCAGAACGGAAAGCTTCCCGCAATTCCTGCGGCAATATCCGATCATCTCACTGATTGTGTTCATCCATATTGTTCTTTATTTAGTGAGCTCCCTTCCGATTTTCCCGCAGCGCTGGGTGTATGAACAGCTTGCCGGGATTAACCTGTTCATCAAGGAAGGCGAGTGGTGGCGGCTCGTCACGCCGATCTTCGTTCATCTTGGATTCGCCCACCTGCTTTTCAACTCGTTTTCACTCGTCTTATTCGGCCCGCCGCTTGAGAAATACCTGGGCAAGGTCCGCTTCATACTGCTTTACCTGGCAAGCGGGATCTTTGCAAATATTATTACCTATTTGATCAAGCCCCTTACCTACAGTCACGTCGGGGCTTCAGGGGCGATTTTCGGACTGTTCGGGTTCTACATCGCCATGATCCTGCTGAAAAAAGCATTCATCACCCGCGAAAGCCGGCAAGTCATCCTCCCGATTGTGGTCATCGGGGTGGTCATGACATTCATGCAATCCGGCATCAACATCACCGCGCATCTCTTCGGACTGCTCGGCGGATTCATCATAGGCTGGATCTCCGGGAAAAAATGATTTTAGATGAAGGCTCTTTTCGCATACTTTGTTGTTTTACACATGGTATTTTCGGCTTGTCCGTCGGTTTGTTATTTGTATTTGAGTGCGAAAAGAGCACCTCCACAAACTATATTCAAGCTGCAAGCCAATTTACGAAAAGCAACAACCTTTTAGAAAACAGCCCCGATGAAAAAGGTGACCCATCCGTCCGTTGGGCCACCTTTTCCTTTATTCATGAGAAAACCAATGATAAATCTCGGCTGCATCTTCAAGCTCAAGATCATCCACTCTGCTTGAGTAACCGGTCTGGCCGGATTTCAGCGTAGCGGAAATGCTGCTCAAATCCCTTCTATCCTGAAACCAGGTCTGCCGTGAATCAAGGGCTTGAATCCTGCTTTTTTTCATATATGCCGTATGCTTCAGGATCCCGCGATACCTTAACGCCAGCTGATTACCGGTGATTCCCCATCCTCCCGCACGATGCTGGTAGAACCCAAGCAGGCCGAATGGAATGCTCAGCAGGAGACTGAAGAGTCCAAGCGGCCAGAACATGACCGCCAGGATCACAACCGGTACGATCAGCCAAAACGATGCCCTGAATATATACTTTCTGACCGCACGCTTCGGCAGCCGCTTGAACTCATCCGTCAGTTCGTAGTCGGGAAATATGGTTTGAAGTAAATCCGGAACTCTCTTTTTCTTCACAACCGGAAACAACTTGATTGTCGAGCTGTCTTTTTCAAGCACGGAACCGCCGGCATTTTCGATCACGACCGTACAGTAGCCGAGCAGCTGGCGCACCGGGTTCTCGACAATCCGAACCCCCTGGACACGATTCAGCGGAACGGTGACCTGCTTTTTCTCAAGCAGCCCCCTGGTAATGACGATATTCTCCTCTGTCAGCCTGATTTTAAAATCACCGTACACCACAAACGTCCAACCTACCGAAATGATCCAGGCGATAAGAAGGACGATAAACACCAGGACAGCAATGAAAACCAAGCCGCTTTTCACAAACACCATCACTTCATCAAATACCGCTTCATACGGAATCAAGTCCGAAAACTGAGACAGGAAGACACCAACACCGGAAAGGATGACGCCGACACCCCCGGAAGTCGCGGCGAGCACCCAGATATCCCTGGCACTCATTTTGAAGACGTGTTTCTCTTCCTTAAGCATTTCTTCTTCATGAGCCGCAGGCACTTCACCCTCTTCTACTGCCTGACCCTTCTTCTCACGGTAAATGATCCTCTCCAGCTCCAATGCTTCCTCTTTCATGATCGCCGTCAGCTCTGCTTCCGACTCACGGGGATTGGACGACCCGGCCGTTTCCACCTTGACCTTCACCAATCCAAACGGACGGTGGATGATCCCTTCCGAAAAATTCAGGCTTTGTATTCGGTCAAACGGGATATAGCGCTTTTTTTTCACAAAAAGACCGTACTCGATCCTGAGCTCCCCCTCTTCCAGGCGGTAAGTGAACCTTAGCCACTTGATCACGCCGGCCGCAAGGACCACCACGAGGACAACCCCCATCGAAATCAGGGGCATATAATCCCAAAATCCACTCTTCTCCCCCCTGCTGTTCAGTACAAATAACAGGACGAACGGGATGATCAATTCTTTTAATTGCTTCAAAAAATTCGCCACTGCAGAAATCGGATGCAGCCGTTTATATTCAGACATCATCTTCCGCCACCCTTGCAAGCATCGAGATGGAATGCCTCAATTCATCCGCTTCCCCCGTATCCAGTGCCGGGATTTCGTGCACGGTCGCCGCAGTCGAAATCGTGATCGTCGATAAATGATACCTCTTCAAAAGAGGTCCCTGCACCGTATCGACATGCTGCACCCTGACCATCGGCACCAGCGTGCGCTTCACAAAAATAAATCCCCTCTGGAGCTCGATTTCCTGCTCCCTCACCTCATATCTCCATCGCTTCCATCTCATCGTCGGAAGAAAAAAGATCATCAAATAGATAAATAATAGCAATACCCCGATGGCCGCAGCAGCAATCCATAGCGGCCAATGGAAAATCCACGTTAAAACCGCTATTCCTGCCACAACGAGCGCCAGCACCGCTGACTGGATCACACCATGCAGCTTCCATACCTTCAAAGCCTTGGGCGAGATCCGTTTCTGAGGCTCTCCTCTCATACCCGTTTCCTCCTTCTTGTGTCTCTTTATGTATAAATCTTACAGTATATTTACGTTTGAGGATAGGATTGGTTTCGCCGCGGGGGTGGAAAAGTTCGGTTGGATGCTGCAGCTGTTAAAAATGCCTGCAGCATTCCAGCTATGATAAAGATGGGTATTGTCGTTAAGTGATTTCAAAAGAGGTTTCGTCCACCCAGTCCAAACCTTTTTCACCTTTCAGTTCCTCCGCCAGCCGGAAAAGGGCATCATCCTTTTTCTTCGCTTCAATCATACAGTCCACTTGATCGACCGTGCCCTTGATTCCCTGGAGGAATTCCATGAACATTTCCGGTTCGATAAAATCGGCATGGGCTTTATACTCTTTTTGAGAGCGGGGACTCGATATATGCATTTTGACAGGAAGCGGCGACTGGCTCCACGAGGAGACGATCCGTTCCCAATCTTCCTGCCAATCCCGCTCATGATGGGCTAGGTGATGATGATAATCGAACACCTGCGGAACCCCGAGCTTCTCACACAAGTAAAGGGAATCGGCAGCACTGAACACGGTATCGTCATTTTCAAGGATGATCATTTCCTGCAGGGAAGCAGGCGTCAGCCCCCAATTATGGATGAATTGTTCAAGCGCCTTTTCCTTATCATCATACGCCCCTCCCACATGCAGCACACAGCGGTGCACCGGATCGACACCCATCCCCCTGAGCAGATCCCGGTGCATCTTCAATGTCTGAAACGTATTCTTGAGTACATCAGTATCAATCGTATTCAGCAGGACAAAATGATCCGGGTGAAATCCCACCCGCATCGGATGCTCCTCCAAATACTCTTTTATTTTGTTCAGTTCCGGCTTTAACGGCGAGATAAAATCCCACCCCTTCAATTCAGGGTGGTTCGCAAGCGGAATCAGCTTCGAACTGAAACGGAAAAAATGGATCTCATGAAGAACATTATGCTTCAACAGGCGCAGGCAGTTCTGCAAATTCGAGCGGGCAATGCGCTCAAGCTTCGCAATTGCCGCTTCCCGGTCTTTTATCGAAGAAAACTGCTTATATGTCATCGTCTGTGACGGCGAAGCGTTCTGAAGATTCATGCTCATGGCAACATAGCCGAGTCGGATGAGGGTCATGGTGGGTTGGGCTCCTTTTTTAGTGGTAGTATGTGCGTGGCGGTCGTGATTCATGTTCTTTATGAAGGCTCTTTTTGCATATTTTGTTGTTATGGATAATAGAAAATACCGGAACTTGGGTATTTTCGGCTTGTGCGCCCCTTTTTAGTTTGGACTAGTGTTCAAAAAGAGCACGTTCAGAAGCTATTTTCAGGCTGAAAGCCAATAGACGAAAAAGCAACAATCCTTTAATAAACATCTTTTATGAAAATTCTTTGTGGTAGGTTGTGCTTTTTCCGGTGCCTTGGATTTTTAGGTTGGAAGAGTTTAAAAGAAGATGTGCCGCTCTAGGAGACGAAATATTTAAGAAAGTCCTTAGTTCCCTGTTAGTGATAAATGGTTTAAACAAAAGAAAGTAATCTTCTATTTTCTGCTCATGAGCTTTTTTAGAGGAGAGATTACATTCGGGACAGTGCCAGCAGCCAAACTTCCGAGTCATTATTGAAGCACAATATTCACAGTTGACCCCGTTAATAATTTCATGTTCTTCAATCCCAAATGTTTTTAGCACACTTGTCATGCTCGTATCATGTTGGGTGAGGAGTACCCTTTTGATTTTTCTAAGATCCTTTTTTGTCGCAGCCATTTCATTATACGAGGAGTTCAAATTACTGATTTCACTGATTAAATTCTGAGCATGAATGATTTTGTTATAGGGAGTAAGAAGCTGTTGACCCGGGGCCATTTTAAGTATTGTAGAAGGATTGCTGATCACAACGAGGAATTCAATTGGCGGGAGCACTAAATTATGCTCATAGAAAAATCGTTGAAGAAAGAGTTTCACGCGGTTAACTTGTGTAATGGGATCGGAAAAGCCGGTATCGATGCCATTATAATTTCTTGTTAATTGATTAAATTCAGAGTCAATTGTCAACGTTCCGGAAATGTTCTTAATTTCTAGGATCAAAGTGTAGAAGGGGGTGAATAGCAGGGAATCGATTTGAAAGTGATGGGGAGTCAATGGTAGCTTTAAATCGTTGAAAATCATATACTTTTTGTCATCCAGAAAACTTAAGTGGTAGTCGATTGATTTTTCTCCGTTATAGCCGGCTTTTCTTTTCTTCAGATCCTGTTCAATAAGGGGTATCTTTGAATGGTGCCGGTTTAAATTTCTTATTAATGCTTCATTTTGTTCAATTCTTATTGGTATTTTCCTCTCTTTTGCGAACAATTGATCACTCCTTTAAAATTTATCTATAAGTACTTCTCTTAAAATAGCAAAAATCCTCTTTTTGATTGGTGTAATAGCTTCCATTTTACATTTTCATTCCACTTTCAGAGATTTACGTGCAGGTTTTTAAATTTCCATGCAGGATTTCAGATTTACAAACCATTTTCGAAAAATACATGCATCTTTTCAAAAATACGTGCATCTTGTCGAATTTTCTTCACCGCCAAGGCGACTATACCCTTCCCAAAATCCAAAACCCCAATTTGTCAAAACCTTTTTCCAATCCCCCACCCCACTGCCCCCCCAATCAAAATCACCACCTCCAACCCATCCCCACCCCAGCCAAAACAGACAATCATCGTTTTTACCGCCAAGTGCGTGTCCCGTACGTCTGGTTGAACAGAAAAACCTGGTCCAAATGCCCCCCCGGGCTTCTGGTCAAAACTCGGAACCCCAGTCCTAACGCCAGTTCCCTTGGCACACCCCTTCCCCCAATCCAATCCCCCCAAAAACAAAAAAACACGACAACCCCAAAAGGGTCATCGTGTTTCACCAACCATATTAGTTATTATTATAAGACTTGCGTCGGCTGCCTGATGATTGTGGTCTGCCGCCGCCGCGACGATCGCCGCCACGGGATGATCCGCCGCGTGAACCGCCGCCACGCGGGCCGCCGCTTCCACCGCGTCCGCCGCCTTTACCGCTGCGGGATCCGCCTTTGTAGCCGCCGCGGTTGCCGCCGCCTCTATTTGGCAATGGACGCTCTTCTGTGATTTCTACAGGAGTTGTGTCCGGCTCTTTTGTAAGGACTTTGATTGCTGCTGCCACTGCCTGGATTGGATCTTGATCATTCAGGAATTCCTCAGCAAATTGATAGTAATCCTTGATGTCATTTTCTTTTGCCGCTTCCATCAGCTTTTCCAAAGCAAGACGCTGCTGGCCTTCGAGTGCTTCGTTTTGGCTTGGCGGCTTAAGGCCCATCATTTTCTTCTTCGTTGTTTGTTCAACTACGCGAAGGTAACCCATTTCTCTTGGCGTTACGAATGTGATGGACATACCCTTTTTGCCTGCACGTCCTGTACGTCCGATACGGTGAACGTAGCTTTCAGGATCTTGCGGGATATCGAAGTTGTATACGTGTGTTACGCCTGAGATATCAAGTCCGCGGGCTGCAACGTCCGTTGCGATCAGGATATCGATTCGGCCTTCTTTGAACTTTTTAAGAACCGTCATACGGCGAGCCTGGGAAAGGTCACCGTGGATTCCTTCTGCAAGGTAGCCGCGGATGCTGAGTGCGCGTGACAGTTCGTCGACACGGCGTTTTGTACGTCCGAATACGATCGCAAGTTCAGGTGATTGTACGTCGATCAGTCGGGACAATACATCGAACTTTTCTTTTTCTGTTACTTTCGTGAAGTACTGTTCGATATTTGAAACAGTCACTTCTTTTGATTTTACCTTGATCAATTCAGGTTCTGTCATGAAGCGTTCTGCGATGCGGCGGATCGGATCCGGCATTGTTGCAGAGAACAGAAGTGTCTGTCTTGTGCTTGGTACGGTTTCAAGGATGCTCTCGATGTCATCGATGAAGCCCATGTTCAGCATTTCATCCGCTTCGTCAAGAACGAGTGTTTCTACGTTATCAAGCTTCAGCGTGCGGCGCTTGATGTGGTCAAGAAGACGTCCTGGTGTACCTACGATGATGTGAGGGTTCTTTTTCATCGCACGGATTTGGCGCTGGATATCCTGGCCGCCGTATACAGATAATACGCGCGCACGCTTATCTGAACCTATGCGGTATAATTCCTCTGAAACCTGGATCGCAAGTTCACGGGTCGGAGCGATGACAAGAGCCTGGACGTTCGGGTTCTTCATATCGATCTTTTCGATCATCGGGATACCGAATGCAGTCGTTTTACCTGTTCCTGTCTGTGCCTGGCCGATGATATCTTTACCTTCAAGACCTGCCGGGATTGTACTTGCCTGGATTGGGGTTGCTTCTTCAAAGCCCATACGTTTGATTGATTTCAACGTAGATGCGCTTAAATTTAAATCTGAAAACTTAGTCAATGCTATTCATTCTCCTTTTAATTTACATCTTTTATAACTAATCAATTATGCTGATTATATTTTTAAATCGGAACGAAATCTCACACACCGAAAGACTTCGGTATCTAATCTAAAATCGTCTATTTGAGATGTTTATTTGTTTGATATTCCATTGGAATGTTTGCTGCAATGTGTATGCCGGCTCAGGTTGCAAGGCGGCTGAAGGATCCTGCATGTTCAATGCAAAAAAATACACTCTTCTAAATTGAAGAGCTGCACGTCCAACAAATAGAACAATGTTGTAGTTATGTTACCACTTATAGAGATGAATTTCAATCTATTGTAAAATAGTCAATCTATTCACTCTGCAGGAAATGGTAGATCTCTCCAAATAATTCGTGCTTATCTTCACTGTGACAAATTAAGTGTTTCGCTTTTGGGGAATAAAAAAGGTTCTTTTCCTCAGACGAAATGGTCTCATAAATATATTGGGCACTTTTGGGAGGAACAATACCGTCGATTTCTCCCTGGGCGATAAAGGTAGGGATGTTCACTTCTTTAAGGAGCGGCCGTGCGATACGGACCACCTTTTTGAACTCATAGGCAGATAGGATCGGGGTATTGGTCACTTTAAATTTATAGCGGTTATAAAGTTCATTTTCAAGTATTTTCCCCTGGAGGCCTTCCTTGATTAAATTACCAATATCTTTTACCAGCTGTCTGTAATTTATATAGTAGGCAGCGGCACTCAACAAGACAAGTTTATCCACCTCGTATTTGACGGAGAGGTAGGAAGCGATCAGTCCGCCCATCGAAAAACCGATGACATAGACTTTTTCACAAGTTGAGATGAGCCTTTTCAATTCTTCTTCTGCATGTTCGATCCACTCGGCATGCTTGATCCCTCTCAAAGAAAGCGTTTCCCCGTGTCCCGGCAAGGTCGGGACAGCGATTTCCCATGGTGTCCGTTCCTTCAGAAAATCCGCGAGGGGCTCGACTTCATAAGGACCGCCGGTGAAGCCATGTATAAGTAAACATCCAATCATCCTGATCCCCACTCACTTTAAGAATGGCTTATTAAGAAAAGGAAGGGGCATCCTCCCTTTTCTTTTACTTTCTCATTTTAAACACTTTCTTTGATTCTAATTCGTCAATGTTTCAATGACTTCTTCCAGTTTCATTCCCCTGGAAGCTTTGAATAAAACCAGATCTCCGCTTTGTGTCTGCTTTTCAAGCATGGCGGCAAGCTCTTTCTTGTCTTGGAACGCATGGACGTTTTCAGCTGCAAAGCGTTCGTGTGCACCTTTAGCTATGAGTTCCCCGAGTCTTCCATAAGTAAAGATATGCTGAATCCGTCCCGGATCGATCATCCTTCCGATCTCAAGATGGTACTCCTCTTCGTTGTCGCCAAGCTCCAGCATATCACCGAGTACGAGGATTTTATTGTTGACGCCGTCAAGTTCAGAAACAAGACCGATGGCTGCCTTCATGGATGTCGGGCTGGCATTATAAGCATCATTAATGATTTTTTCGCCTTTTTTCCCGAGGGACGTTTCCATCCGCATTTGCGTGAGTTTAAGCGACTGCAGCCCTTCTTTCATTCCTTCAACCGTCACATCGAATTCCCTGGCGATCAGGATCGCTGCCAGCGCGTTATGGATATTGTGCTGTCCGAGTACAGGAAGGAAAAATGTTTCCCCTTCATACAGGGACGTTTCGAATTCGCTGCCGTCGTTGTTCATTTCGATGTTCACCGGGTAAATCGTGTTCGCTTCACTTCTGCCGAATGTTTCGATCCGCCCAAGTGTGAGGTCCTTTACCTGCTCTTGTAAAAGAGGCTCGTCTCCGAAGTAGGCAAACAGGCCGTCTTCCTTAAGTCCCTGGACGATTTCAAGCTTGGCTTTGGTGATGCCTTCCCGTGAGCCGAGATCCTGAAGATGCGACTCTCCGATGTTGGTGATGATCGCGGCATCCGGCTGCGAAATTTCAGACAGCAGTTCGATTTCCCCAAAACCGCTCATCCCCATCTCAAGGACCGCCACTTCAGCATCCTGCGGGAGTGCGAGGATCGTCAACGGCAGGCCGATATGATTATTGTAGTTCCCCTGCGTCTTATGGACTTTGTATTTCGTGCCCAGCAGGCTTGCGACCATATCCTTCGTCGTGGTCTTCCCATTGCTCCCTGTGATGCCGACCACTTTCAGGTCCAGTTCATGGCGGTATTGATTGGCCAGTGATTGCAGGGCAAGAAGCGGATCATCGACGACGAGGACCGGAAGATCTTCAGGAGGGTTTGCGACATTTTTATCCCACAGGGCGGCTCCTGCCCCCTTTTCGATCGCCTGCCTGACAAATTGGTGGCCGTCCACGTTTTCACCTTTGAACGGGACGAAAAGATTCCCTTTTTCAATTTTACGTGTATCGATACTAACGCCTTTTATAATGGTATGTTCAAACTTTGTCAGATCATTATGGACATGCAGCATATCACATGCTTGTTTTATCGTTTTTTCAAACATTGTCTTTCTCCTTTATGCGTTTTCGGGTGACAAACAGAGGAGGGACTGCTTTTAGATGATGATCTTCCAGTCAGTCCCCTTCATTCAGGCGGGTGTTACATCGTATGTTTGATTGTCTGCTTTTCCTTATGGCGCTCCATGCCGAGTTCGACGAGTTTGCCGATCAGGGTCGGATATTCTACGCCAGTGTGCTTCCACAGCAGCGGGAACATGCTGAACGGTGTGAAACCGGGCATCGTGTTTACTTCGTTCATATAGATTTGCCCGTCTTCAGTCACGAAGAAATCAGCACGGACGAGTCCAGAGCAGTCGAGGGCCTTGAAGGATTGGATTGCAATCTCCTTCAATTTCCCGTATGTTTCCTGATCGATTTCTGCCGGGATGATCATGGCAGTATCTCCGTCTTCATATTTTGCCTTGTAGTCATAGAAATCTTTCTTAGGAACAATCTCACCCGCAACCGAACATTCAGGCTGGTCGTTTCCAAGGACGCCAAGTTCGATTTCACGTGCTTTTACGCCTTCTTCGATGATGATCTTACGGTCGAATTGGAACGCTTCCTCGAACGCAGCCGCGAGTTCTTCTTTGGATGTACATTTGCTGATTCCGACGGATGAACCGAGGTTTGCCGGCTTGACGAAGCACGGATAACCGATTTGCTCTTCCACCTGCTTATATGCGTTTTCAGGATTCGCCTTCCACGTGCTGCGGATAAACCAGGTGTAGTTCACCTGCGGAATTCCTGCCTGGGCGAAAAGATTCTTCATGATGACTTTGTCCATGCCTGCAGATGAAGCAAGGACACCGTTCCCCACGTAAGGGAGGTTCAGTAATTCAAGCATCCCCTGAACCGTTCCGTCTTCCCCGTTCGGTCCGTGCAGCAGCGGGAAGATCATATCGTATCCTTCACTTTCCCTGGAATCTGCAGGGACCATCGCCGTACCCAGTGCATTCGGGGAGATTTCCTCACCTTCATTGAATTGAAGTGCTTTTACATCTTCAACGGGCGCATTCAGCTGCGGTCCCTTGATCCACTGCCCTTCTGTTGAGATAAAAACAGGGTGGATTTCATATTTATTTAAGTCCAGGGCACCGATGACTGCCTTGGCTGTTTGCAGCGATACATTATGTTCGGCCGATTTGCCGCCGTATAATAAACAAAGCTTGGTTTTCATGAGCTACCTCCAATATTAACAATAGATGTTTCTATTTTATCACTTTCAACTCAAAGGGAAAGAATGATGTGATGGAAATTAAAAATTACCACCATTGTCCTTGAAAAGAAGGCAACCTCCCTCTGTATTCCGTCCTTATATATGTATGTAGACCCAGCCTAGTCCCGCAACAGGGGGATGGGCATTATTTTATCAGAATACATTTAAGATTCCGCCTATTCATTTCCCTCTTAAAATATTATTCTCACGGGTGTATAATCCTTCTAACGAAAACATTTGTACATTTAAGGAGGACACCCAGATGAGAAAGCTTGGTTTACTGCCTAAGATCCTGTTGGGGATTGCCTTAGGTATTGTCATTGGTGCGTATGCACCGGAATGGATCGTAAAATTATTCGCTACGTTTAATGGACTTTTCGGTAATTTCCTCGGTTTCGCGATTCCATTGATCATCATCGGTTTCATTGCACCGGGTATCGGTTCAATGGGTAAAGGAGCAGGGAAGCTGCTCGGACTGACAACCGCTCTTGCTTACGGCTCAACAGTAATTGCGGGGCTTCTCGCTTATTCAGTCGCTAAGAGTATTTACCCATCTCTACTGGCCAATCAAACTTCTCAATCATTCGAAAATCCGGAAGAGGCTCTCTTAAAAGGATTCTTCTCAGTGGACATGCCTCCGGTAATGGGTGTCATGACAGCCCTCCTGATCGCCTTTACTCTTGGTCTGGGGATGGCCGCCATTAAAGGGGATGCCCTTCAAAAAGGGATGAATGAGTTTAGAAACATCATAGAATTGGTGATTGAAAAAATCATCATCCCGCTTTTGCCGCTCCACATTCTCGGCATATTTGCCAATATGACTCAGGGCGGACAGGTCAGTGCCATCATGTCGGTATTCGCCAAAGTCTTTGTGATGATCATTCTATTGCATCTGTTCTTTCTGGCTGTACAGTATACAGCTGCCGGCACCCTGCGCAAGCAAAATCCGTTCCTGATGATGAAGGCAATGCTTCCCGCCTATTTTACGGCGCTCGGAACGCAGTCATCCGCTTCAACAATCCCGGTGACTCTTGAACGCACGAAAAAACTCGGGGTAAGGGACCGTATTTCTGATTTCTCAGTGCCGCTGCTTGCTACGATTCACTTGTCAGGCAGTACGATCACACTCGTCAGCTGTGCGATGGCAGTCATGTTCATACAGGGTGAAGCCCTGCAATTCTCGCAGCTGTTCCCGTTCATCCTCATGCTCGGCGTGACGATGATTGCTGCACCCGGTGTCCCGGGCGGTGCCGTGATGGCCGCTCTCGGTCTGCTTGAATCCATGCTCGGATTCGGCCCGACAATGACATCCCTCATGATCGCCCTTTACCTTGCACAGGACAGTTTCGGTACAGCGTGCAACGTAACAGGCGACGGTGCCATCACATCCATCGTCGACAAACTGACCAACAAGAAAAAACCAGCTGTTTCAAATGTGAAAGCAAGCTGATTTTTTGACAGTGCTATGTCACTAGGATGTTAATCTATTTTAAACCCGACTAATTTGGAATTTAGCGATTCTAATTAGTCGGTTTTTTTATTATTAGATAAAAATGGTCTTTTGGTTTTCGTTTGTTACAGCGATTGAGTGGAGTGAAAGGCGAAGACTCCTGCGGGAATAGCGCGTTAGGCGAGACCCCGCAGGAGCAAAGCGACGTGGAGGCTCACCAACCGCCCGCGGAAAGCGAAGTCTTTCACGGAAATCATTAGCGTTGTGTAGAGCCTGCATTAGATTTTCTTACAGGAAAATCCATATCTCATGGAGAAGTAATGAAGTAGACCAAAACAAAGGAGTGCGGATTTTTGAACTCAACCAGCAGCCGTGTGACACTAAGGAAAATAGAAGAAAAGGATCTTGAAACACTTTGGAACTTCATATATAAAGAAGATTCACCAGAATGGAAGCAATGGGACGCTCCCTATTTTGAACACAAGCAGGTGCCATTTGAAGACTATAAAAGGAAATTTCTCAAAAGTCCTGATCAGCATAATGACCGTCAGCGGATCATCGAAGTCGAAGGGAACATCATCGGGACAGTCAGCTTTTACTGGGAGTATGAGCCGACAAGATGGCTGGAGGCGGGTATTGTCATCTATGATCCCGGCTATTGGAACGGAGGCTACGGGACAGAGGCGCTGTCACAATGGGTCGATCATCTTTTTGAAACGAAGGAAATCGGACGGGTCGGCATCACCACCTGGTCCGGGAATGAGCGGATGATGAAGGCCGCAGAGAAGGTCGGCATGAAGCTTGAAGGCAGGATGAGGAAATGCCGATACTATAACGGCGTTTATTACGATTCGATACGGATGGGAATCATCCGTGAAGAGTGGGATTCATTGCATTCCCGTTAAAAAGAGGAGGAAGGCGTATGGCCGTCCTCCTCTTCTATTGTCCAGCTGCGGCGGCTAGAGACTCGAGGCTTTTCTTATTTTCCATCCTTCGAGTCGCCAAACCAGTCCTTCAGCCTCTTTCTGGTAAAAAAAAGAAACAGTGAAAAAAAGATGAACATGGCTGCAGCAACATACAGGTGCATCCTGTCTTCCCCGCTCAATCCGGAACCGAAGAAGACAAATCCGATCGTACCCGGTATGATCCCGAGAGCGGTGGCCGCTATATAAGGCAAATAGCGCACTTTCCCTGCCCCGGCTACATAACTGACTAAGTCAAAGTTCAAAAAAGGGAGCAAACGGAGGATCAATATATAAAAGAAGCTGTTTTTAGTCATTTTTTCACGGACGCTGCTCATTTTAGGGGATGGCCTTCTCCAAAACCTCATTCCAAGGAAACTGGAGATGACGTATGCAACAGACGCCCCTCCGATTGCACCTATGAAAATATAGACAAACCCGTTGTATGGACCGAAGGCCAGGCCCGCTGCGATTGAAAAAATGGAAGTGGGAAATAACACTAGAGGGCGGAATGTAAGCAGCGCAATGAACACAACCGGTGCCCACCAGCCGAACGACATGACCAAATCCCTGATATCTGAAGGCCTCACTTCCCAAAAGCTGCGGCTTGCCCACACGAGTAGAAGGAGGACGGCAAAGAAGCCGATTACCTTTAAGACATCTTTTATCTTCATTGCCTTCCCTCCTGTTCATTTCAATGATGTTGGACCCTTTCTTCCATTGTACTGTTCTATTTAAATAAAACCAACTTTGCAGGTACCCCTATGGGTGAATGGTCTTACTTTCATAATAAGGAACAAAGTAGTGAAACTTTTCTGATCCGGACAAGTCTAATAGTGTAGAGGTGATAGCAAATGAAGAGGCTGATCATTGTATTCACAGGGGCACTTCTCCTTGCAGGTTTGACAGGATGCGGCACAGGCGGCAGTCCAGACCCTGACACAGATTCACAGGAGACGAACGGTACCCCTGAACCAAACCAAAAAGAGAAAGGGATTGTGGCAGGCAGTATGGAACCTTCTATAATTGAGCAGGAAGAAAAGCACGGAAAGCTGGTCTACGAATATAAAATAAAAAATCAAACTGAAAACGAAAAGACATTTGTGTTTCCTACCGGACAGACCATCGACTTCGAAATAAAAGATCAGAACGGTAAAGTCGTCTACCGGGATTCCAAAGGCAAGATGTATACACAGGCCATTCAGGAAATCCCCGTCAAACAGGGTGAAGAGTTTTCCAGAAAGCTGACCCTTCCAGATCTTGAGAGCGGCGCTTACACCCTTACAGTATGGCTGACAGCAAAAGGCGAAGATCAATATAAAGTAAAGCAGGAAATAAACGTACCTTAAGAAAAAAGGATTAATCCAGCAGTAAGAGGTTCATTCAACTCAGACGGTTGATAAAGCCCTTTATGCAGATTAATCCTTCCCTTTTGCAGGCAGGATGAGTCCGGATACCGGGCTTCATCCTTATAACCTATTCCCCGTAAATCCAGGGTGTGCCTGCCTAACGCACGGAGGAGCTCCAGCTCTTCGTTTTCCGGTCAAAAACAAGCAAACCATTTGCAGGTGATTTGCTGAATTGCTGATAGTCCTCAATCATTTCATCCATATTGAAATAGTCGCCGATGACCCAGATCGGTATTTCGATCTTCCCCCTGCTGACAATCGCCTTCTCCAGGGAAATGATCATGCCTTCTTTTATTTTTTCTTTAAACGATGTAATGATCTGAGATCCAATATCAGGGTACTGCTTTTCCTTTTTCATGCCGAATATTCCTTTGCCGCCTTTGATGCTTCCCAGTTTCGCTGCTACCGTCGAACCGAGCATATAATAAAAATCAGCGAAATCACGGTAGTAGATCTTGTTGAACCATCCGTCGTCGTGTGAAAGGTATGCATACCGGTTATTCAGCTTTGAATAAAATGGGGCATGGAGGGGCTGTTTCAGATGACCCATATAAAGAAGCTCTGCAATCTCCTGGCCATTTAATTCATTGACGCCCGCTTCCTCGTCGAAATCGATCCAGCAAAAGTCACCATAGTTATCTACATGATCATGGGTGATCTTGTTCATTTCTTCCTGTTCCACATATTCAAGATGAGTGTGAATGTTGAACGCTCCATGCTCATACTGATGCTTGATCAACAACAAGTTCCTGAGGGGCTTCGGCAGATTCGAAGCAAAATCCTGAAAGCTGATGCCGTATGAAACAACAAATTGCCGATCGGTATTCTTATGTACATAGATGATATCTTTTGTTTGCTTGTATGTCTTCAAAACATTCCCTCCATCTGATTTACACGATGCGTATCTACATAGTATCTATTTTATCAAAGATGTGATGGTACCGTTCTTTTCTATTTCATTTCAAAATGATGACAAAAGTCGCAGGGAATTGTCGAAAAAAGTCATTGCACGGGAAAAGAACCTTAATAAGCCGGTTAAAACGGTATAGGACCTGGGGAGACGGGACCAGTGGAGCGGCTGTTAAAGTGTAGAATTGCTTGTTTCTTACAATTATAACTGTTCTGGCTATATACCCGTGGAAATGTTACATTTGAAATCGAATCTTTATTTCTTCCTTAACAGGAAGATTGATGTAATATATGGAAAGTAAATCACGCCCGTCTGCATGTTTCTTCTTTATTATCTTGCTTAAATGATTCATTTAGGGAACCGGTTGAAAAAAGAAGGGAATTTCAGGATGGCGTGCAGTAGAAATTTTCCTTCGTTTCTATTAGACTAGGAATGTGAAATCTTACGAAATTCAGGTGAATTGATTATGGAAACTCGCCAGCGTTTTGCTGATAAATTTGACTGGGGTCTCCTCTTTTTATTGATGATGTTTTTTATCGTCAGTGCACTTGGGATAAGCAGCGCCCAGACCTCGGGTCAATATGAAACAAATTTTGTCATCCGGCAGGCATTTTGGTATGTTGTCGGAGGAATCATCATTGCAGGTGCTTTGTTCTTCGATTCAGATCAGTATAAACGCCTTGCTTGGTATCTTTACGGCTTTGGGATCTTCCTGCTTCTTGTGCTTCTCATATCTCCCGAGAGCATAGCACCTTACCGGAATGGGGCAAAAAGCTGGTTCATGCTTGGACCGCTCGGTTCCATTCAGCCTTCAGAATTCATGAAGACATTTCTGATTATTGCTCTTGCACGTGTAATCACGACCCACAATGAAGTCACGGTGCGGAAGACATTGAAGTCGGATTTTCAATTATTATTGAAAATTGGCTTCACCACACTCATCCCGCTTGCTTTTATCATGCAGCAACCGGACCTCGGGACAGCCCTGGTCATCCTGGCCATCATGACAGGGATCATTTTGGTATCGGGTATCACATGGAAACTGATCGTCCCGATTTATGCTTTTCTTGGAGTGGTCGGAGGCATCCTGCTTTCACTTGTCATCTGGGCGCCGGAATTCCTGGAAAAGTATACAGGCTTCGAACCTTATCAGTTCGGACGTATCTATGCGTGGCTTGATCCTTATAACTATTCCAAATTGGAAGGATTCCACTTAATCAATTCGTTGAATGCGATCGGATCCGGGCAGATTTTCGGAAAAGGCTACAGCGACGGGGAAGTGTATATCCCGGAAAACCATACCGACTTCATCTTCAGTGTCATCGGTGAGGAATACGGCTTTATCGGTGCAAGTGTGGTCATCAGTTTATTCTTCCTGTTGATCTACCATTTGACTAAGACGGCCCTTGATACAAAGGAACCATTCAACGCCTATGTATGTGCAGGGATCATCTCGATGATCACGTTCCATGTGTTCCAGAACATCGGCATGACGATCCAGTTATTGCCGATCACGGGAATCCCGCTTCCGTTCATCAGCTACGGGGGAAGCTCATTGATGGGGAATATGCTGGCCCTCGGCCTGGTATTCAGTATGAGATACCATCATAAGACGTACATGTTCTCTTCTGAAGAATCTTAAAAATGGTTGTTGTAATTATCTCCAGAATGTGTAAAATAATATCTAACCATATACAGGATATTCAATGATGAAGAGAGTAATTCCCACGTGGATCCAGAAGCGAACCAGGGACGGTGCAAGCCTGGTGTGAAACCCGGAATGAAGCGCACTTCTGAGAAGTCTTTCCTCAAACTTCAGTAGGGAAAGACCGGGTAAAACCGTTAATTTATGAGCGCCCTTTAAGGGAATAAGAGTGGTACCGCGAGCCAGAACTCGTCTCTACATAGTGTAGAGGCGGGTTTTTTTATTTGGCTTTTTTCGCGCCATTTGTTGCATTGAACCCTTTGAACACAAGAAAATTACCGAAACCTGGTTGCTTTCGGCTTGTACGTTTCTCTGTTGTTTAAGCTTGAGTTCGAAAGGAGCACGTCCCCAAGCTTCATACAGGCTTATTTACGAAAAGCAACAAAGCATCTTTTTATTTTATTCGGAGGTGGAAGAATTGGATTTAAAATCAGCATTCGCAAACGTATTGAAGTCCCAGGTCCTCTCATCTTGGACCGAGGAAGACCTTCTTGCCTTAATCGAAACACCTAAACATGTGCATCTGGGCGACCTTGCTTTCCCATGTTTTAAGCTGGCGAAGGAATATCGGAAAGCCCCCGGCGCTATAGCCCAAGAACTGGCCGAAAAACTTTCTTCCCCCCTTTTTTCAAAAGTTGAAGCGGCCGGTCCATATGTAAACGTGCATTTTGATCCCGCAGCTGCCGGTAAAGAGATTGTGGACTCGATCCTGCAGCAGGGCGAACATTATGGAAAGCATTCTTTTGGCAGCGGCAAAACCGTTGTTCTGGATATGTCCTCACCGAATATCGCCAAACCCTTTTCGATGGGACACCTGCGTTCCACTGTTATCGGAAACGGAATTGCCAACCTGGCGGAGAACTGCGGGTACGAAACCGTAAAGATCAACTATATCGGTGATTGGGGTACCCAGTTCGGGAAGCTGATCGTCGCGTTCAAAAAATGGGGCAATGAAGAAAAAGTGAAAGAGAACCCAATTGCCGAACTGTTTACTCTTTATAAGAAGTTCCATGAAGAGGCATTACTCCACCCCTCCCTGGAGGAGGAAGGCCGGAAAGCATTCAAGCTCCTTGAAGATGGTGACGTGGAAATCACAAGGCTTTGGAAATGGTTCAAAACTGAATCCCTTGTGGCATTCAAGACCATTTACTCCCTTCTCGGAGTCGAATTCGATTCCTATAACGGCGAAGCATTCTTTAATGACAAAATGGAAGAAGTAGTGGAGCTTCTCGAAGAAAAACAGTTGCTTGAAACCTCTCAAGGAGCAAAAGTCGTCCGTATGGATGATGATACCCTCCCTCCTTGCCTGATTAAAAAAACAGACGGAGCCACCCTGTACGCTACGAGGGATCTGGCTGCCGCCCTTTACCGTCAGCGGGAATACTCGTTTGACGAAGCACTTTATGTGGTGGGGCAGGAGCAGACCGTCCACTTCAAACAAGTGAAAGCCGTTCTTGAAAAGCTCGGATATGAATGGGCACATAGCATGAAGCACATCCCATTCGGCCTCTACCTGAAAGACGGAAAGAAGATGTCTACGCGGAAGGGACGCGTCATCCTCCTGGAAGAAGTACTGCAGGAAGCGATTACGATCGCCCGTGAGAATATCAAGAAGAAGAACCCTAACCTCAAAGATGCGGATCAAGTGGCACGGGACGTAGGGGTCGGCGCGGTCCTCTTTCATGATTTAAAAAATGACCGGTTGAACGACATCGAGTTTTCCCTGGAGCATATGCTTACATTTGAAGGAGAAACCGGTCCTTATCTGCAATACACGCATGCAAGGGCACAATCGATAATGAGAAAAGCCGGTGTCTCTCAATCATCCACGTTTGAAGGGCTCGAAGATATGGCCAGCTGGGAAGTCATCAAGCAGCTGCGTCTATTTCCGGAAATGGTGGAACGGGCGTGGAGAAACTATGCTCCCTCCATCCTTGCTAAATATCTTCTAGAGCTTGCAAAGTCATTTAACAGCTATTACGGGAATACCAAGATTATCAGTGATGACAGCAAGCAGGAGTCACGCCTGACCCTCGTCTATTCTGTTGCGTTCGTACTGTCAAAAGGATTGGGCATATTAGGCATCGGGGCGCCGGAGGAAATGTAGAAACCCGCTGGTTCTTGTCGTTATTTCCCGAGAAATGAATGGTTTAGTTATAATGTTCGAATTGCATGGTAATGGTTTTGAGCTGTAAAAGGCTGCCGGCTTCAGTTGGGTGATATGGTGCAGCGCTGAAAGCCGGGTCGTTTTAATACGGGATTCATATTGTTTTCAGGTATTTTGGGAAAAGTGAAAGTTTGAAGGAAATAGTCTTATGATGAAGTATTTCCTAAGGTATTGTGTTGATTATATGCAGTATTGTGAGTATTTTCATCTGATTTAAACCGAAATGTATCGTGAATCAGGGGATTACGGTTCTTTTTTAAACGTTTCAAGGGCATATCGCAGTTTTTCGCTTCTTTTACTGTAGATCTATGCGGCATGTTTAGGATTTACGATCCTGATTCGGGATTTATGATCCTGATTTAGAAAATACGTTCCTAATCCCGGATTTATGATCTTTCAAGAATAATTCTAATCAGCGTACGACCACCACAACACCCGGCCACCACCCGACTATTCTATAGCAGCACATAACCGCACCAGCCGATACACCAGGATACAAATCTGGATACAATCATTCCCTCCGTTCCATCCAAACAGATAATTCATGACGCTCTCCTCAAAAGATGATATACTTTTTGAGTATTGACGAAATAAGATGAAGATTGACTATAATTGCATGTCATAAAGGAGATATCTCATGTCTGAATTACTTCACACGTTTGAAGCCTGGCTGATGGATTACGGGGTATGGGGGCTTATTGTTGTATCGTTTGCCGATTCATCCTTCTTCCCGATCCCGCCGGATGTCCTGTTGATCCCGCTTGCCATCGCCAATCCTGAAAATGCTCTGCTTTACGCTTTATACACCACCGTGGCATCAGTGGTCGGAGCCCTATTCGGATGGTGGATCGGAAAGAAGCTGGGACGCCCGATCCTGGTCTATCTGTTTTCTGAACAAAGGATCCAGAAGGTTGAAGAATACTTTAAGAAATACGGGCCGATGGCGCTTCTCATAGCAGGCCTTACACCCGTTCCTTATAAAATTTTCACGATATTCGCCGGTGTTTCAGGGGTCAGGATACGAACGCTGGTCATCTGGTCGATTATCGGACGAGGCATCCGCTTCTTCCTTGAAGGTGCCATCATCCTGATACTTGGGGCCAAAGCGAAACCGTTCATCGAAGAAAACTTCACCCTGCTTACACTTGCCGCCGGCGGAGTATTGATACTCGCTTATATCGTGTACCTGGTCATCAGGAAGAAAAAACATACAGTATAATTACAATGCTGCATTAGCTGTATCATCACCAACCACACAAAAAAGGAGTATCGGGCAGCAACCCGATACTCTCTTTTTTATTCTTCACCTGTTATGAACCGCATATGATGCTTCAAAACCTTCAAGGTCTGTTTCTGTTCCTCATAAAGTTCTCCGTCCATATCGACCTTTTTCATGTCATGGAGGTGAATCGTGATGTCTGAAGCCTGGATGTGGATGATGTCATCGGAAGGGGAACTGATTTCCCCGGTGCTTCTTATCTTGAAAAATTCCATCATCAAAGGAAAACCTGTTTTCTTGACCATATAAAGGTCGATTAATCCATCCTGAAGCGATATCGACTCAGGCAGAGGGTTCGTACCGATCGAACGCCCATTGGCAGCGAGCAGCATGACCACTTCTTCATTATATTCCCGTCCATCGGCAGTGACTGAGGCATTCAACAGAACAGGATCCTGTATGGACTGAAAGGCGCTGATATAGTAACTGAGCTTTCCAAGTACGCTTTTTGATCCCGTGTCGATATTTTCACTTGTCTGGGAAATCAGGCCCGTCCCCCAGAAATTACTGAAATAGCGGTCATCCGCTTTGACAATGTCGATATCCTTTTCGTGAAAATCATTCGCAATCGCCTCGGCGGCAAGCCTTAAGTTCACCGGGATATTCAAGGAACGGGCGAAATCATTGCATGTCCCTCCCGGCAGGATGGCGGTCTTTGGCCTTGAGGAAAGCCGCGCCAGCCCGTTGACGGCTTCATGTACCGTTCCGTCTCCTCCGAGGATGACGACAAGGTCATATTCGTTTCCTGCGTCATGGCAGATCTTCTCTGCGTCGCCTTTATCTTTGGTTTTATGAACAGTCAGCGTATCACATATATCCAAAAGGGGCGGGGTGACTTCCATCAGTTGAGTCTCCAATTCCCCCCGGCCCGCTTTTCCATTGCAGACCAATAATATCTTCGAGTAAAGAATTGTCATTATCTCACCACGCTTTATTAATGTTTAAGGATAAAAAAAGAGGCTGACCCAAAAAGATGAAATGCTCATGCTTAAAGGATCAGTCCTTTATGAGCCAATGCGTCTGGTGGATGGAGCATCTTAGACTTTCGTATTCTTGGGTCAACCTCTTTATTATGCTGTGTTCGATTCTTCTTCCTGAGGAAGGATCGATCGATATGCTATCCGCAGACGGCCCTTGATATAACTTTGTCCGTCACATGCAATATGGGTGTTCTGCATCCGATGGATTTCCATCTCTGCGAACATGGCCAGCGCACGGGATACCTGATCCAGCGCCAAGTTGATGTTGTAGAGGTCAGAAGGGCGATCCCCGCTCATACACCGGTAGGAAATTTCATCCGCCTTCTTTCTGATTTCCATTAAGGTCTGTACATCAAACATCACTCTCTCCATATCTTCCCCTCCTTTTCACTACTATGTAGTATATCGTGAAAAAAAGAGAAATATGCCTGGCAGCCTGTTATGAATCCTGTGTTAATGTTTTGGGTAATGGCTGATATTGCTTAAGTGAATGGAGAATTTCACGTCTGGACTTCGTCTTGGAGATATTGACACCGACATTCGACAATTTGGTTATCACCTTTTTAAAGCGATCGTTCTCCTTTACCACATTATTCACCTCTTTGTTTTAATTCGTTATCTATTTGTACGTATGAAAATAAAAAAGGTTTCACTTTATTCTAGTTGGTTTACCTATTCCCTATAAATGAAACAATAATCCTATTTTTTAATTTTTCCTAAGAATATTTCACCTGTAAATACACAATTTATACCTATGAAAACTATATTCGTTAGTCTGATGATTGTCCTGTCCCTTGCCTCAGGTATAAGTGGAATCGAAAGCGCTCAAGCAGCGCAGTCTTATCAAGTTAAGAAAGGAGATTCTATCTGGAAAATATCCAGGAAATTCAGAATCGGCTTAACTGAAATCATCGATGCGAATCCTCAACTGTCAAACCCGGACTTGATTTATCCAGGTCAGGAGATCCGCATCCCCCGCATGAAATCAGTGAAGTCGATCGAAAGCCAAGTGATAGACCTCACGAATCAGGAACGGCAGAAAGCGGGACTCCCCCCTCTTCAATTGGACTGGCAGTTGTCCAGGGTCGCCCGTTATAAATCACGTGACATGAGGGATACAGGGTATTTCGCTCATAGAAGTCCACAATATGGAACCCCTTTTGACATGCTGAAGAACTTCAATGTCCAGTACAGCTCTGCAGGCGAAAACATCGCTGTCGGACAAACCAGCCCTGATCAGGTAGTGAGGGAATGGATGAACAGTCCCGGCCATCGTAAAAACATCTTGAATAGCAGCTACACCTATATCGGGGCCGGATATGCCAAGGGCGGTTCTTACGGCACCTACTGGACGCAGATGTTCATCTCGAAATAGCCGGTGCCCCCGGACCTTCCGGGGGTATTTCCATTGGTGCATCTTGACATCACTTCCTGTAATGCGAAGGGATATGGACCGCAAAATGTCAAATAATAATGGGTGTACTGCCACAACAACTTGAGGGGGAATCAGAATGATGAAAGTACGCGATCTTATGTCGACAAATGTTGAAGCAGCATCCAACCAGGATTCTTTATCGAATGTTGCATCAAAAATGCAATCCAAGAATGTTGGCTCGGTGCCTGTAGTTGAAAATGGACAGGTTGTCGGTATGATAACGGACCGTGACATCGCCACCCGCGGATTGACAAATGGTACGCAGGACAATGTATCAAATGTCATGTCCCAGAATGTTGTAACCATTTCTCCTGATGCTTCAGCAGAAGAAGCTGCGGCATTGATGTCCCAGAATCAAATCCGCCGTCTTCCAGTTGTGGAAAACGGGAATCTTGTCGGAATGCTGGCTCTTGGAGACCTGGCAGTACAGCAGAAATCCGATCAAAGCGCAGGCGGCGCCCTCAGCCAGATTTCTGAAAACCATACACGATAGTGATAGTTCAAAGAGGCTGGATTCATCCAGCCTCTTTCTTCATGCCCCTTTTACGACAATTTTTTCACATACAGGCAGGATTTTCTTGCTTTTTCGAGAATATGTATATATCGCTCGAAAAGAGTCCTAGGAGGTATAGGGATGAGTCGTTCAGCTTATTATCGTAAAGAAGTACGGAATTTCAGACGTGAGAGCCGCAGGAAAATATTTGTAGACAGCATTCTTGATTTCTTATTCATGCTGTTTGGCATTTCCATGATCACTGGAGTATTACTCTTTGTCTTAAGCTACTGGAACTACTTTTAATCCCTGACTTATTTTTACATAATTCTTCATAATAAATTAATAAATTGATACCAATACCTGCCTCTGAGGCGGAGACAAAAGTGTTTTAGTCATAGTAAATCCCGGACTTAATTTGCCTGCGGAAAGGCAAATCAGTCCGGGTTTTTAATTTGTTTAATGAACATTTATATTTAATTGTTTCTAGCGGTTGATTGGAGTGCAAGACGAAGACTCCTGCGGGAAGAGTAGCGAATAAGAAAAGCGTAGGGGCTTCGCTCAGAGGCGTGTGGCATAAGACGAATCGGCAACGAAGGCGTTCTTTGCCTTCTTGGTCGGTTTGCCTTATGCCATGTGCCTCTAAGCCCTGCAGCTGGACAAGTGAGACCCCGCAGGAACGCAGTGACGAGGAGGCTCACGGGCTACCCGCGGAAAGCGAAGTCTTACACGGAAATCATTAGCGGTATAAAGAACCTAACGTCATTAAATGGTACCTTTTTAGTTTTTTCCACCTCTTTTTCATTTTTAAAGAAAAATGTTATTCATTTATCAATTTTTTATTATTCCGGAATAATGTTATCAAAACGTCTCTAATTACCTTACTCTTTGTTATACCTATATAAATCAACAAGTTACTATGACGGTATAGTTCGCACCCCTAAATAATTTTGGTAATATTTTAATATTCAGATAACAACTTGACAAGCGGTTTCAATTTTCAGATAATAATAACCGTAACCGATTCAAATTTTCGAGGGGGTTATCATGGAGATTCTAAACAACTTAGTCAACGAGGCGAATTCATATCTATGGGGTTATATCTTAATCGGTTTATTGATCATCTTAGGGATTTATTTCACTGTTGGATCAAAATTTGTCCAGATCCGTCATCTGGGTGAAATGATCCGGCTATTAGGGGACAAGGATGTCCAGGAGGCAGACGGAAAGAAACAAATTTCTTCCCTGCAGGCATTCTTCATCGGAGCAGGTACCCGAATTGGTACAGGTAATTTAGCTGGAGTAGCCATTGCCTTAGCACTTGGGGGCCCTGGAGCTGTGTTCTGGATGTGGCTCGTAGCCATTCTGGGAGGAGCCAGTGCATTTGTCGAAAGTACCCTGGCACAAATTTATAAAGTGAAGGATAAAGTTGGATTCAAGGGCGGACCCGGCTACTATATGGAGAAACAATTAGGGAAGCGCTGGATGAGTTCAATTTTTGCGGTTACGATCCTTCTTTCTTTCGGGACAACATTCAATGCTGTGCAGAGTAACACGATTTCGACAGCATTCACTAATTCATTCGGAATCAGCCCGCTGGCAATCGGACTCATTCTTGCAGGATTGACTGCACTGATCATTTTTGGCGGAGTCAAGCGGATTGCGAACTTTTCATCTGCCATCGTTCCAGTGATGGCCGGATTTTACATCGTACTGGCATTGTTTGTCGTCATTACGAATATCACGGAAATGCCAAGCGTAATCGCTCTCATCTTTAAAAGCGCATTTGGATTTGAACAGGTAGTCGGAGGCGGAATCGGTGCTGCCATCATGAACGGTGTGAAACGCGGATTGTTCTCAAATGAAGCCGGAATGGGTAGTGCGCCGAACGCGGCTGCGACAGCATCCGTATCCCACCCTGTAAAGCAGGGATTCATCCAGGCACTCGGCGTGTTCTTCGATACGCTGCTCGTATGTTCTGCCACTGCGTTCATCATCCTTACTTCAGATGCGTATGGATCAGGTCTGACCGGAATCGAGCTTTCACAGGCTGCCATGTCCGAGCATTTCCACTCATGGGCTGGTATCTTCCTGGCAATCGCAATCTTTACATTTGCCTTCAGCTCGATTATCGGTAGCTACTATTACGGTGAAGCCAATCTTCCATTCATCAATAAGAGTAAAACCGGACTGCTCATCTACCGCATCATCGCCCTTGGCATGGTCGTATTCGGTTCTTTGGCCAGCCTCGATATTGTCTGGGCACTCGCAGACTTCTCGATGGCCCTTATGGCCATCACCAACCTGATTGCGATCGGAATCCTGGCACCTATCGCCTTTAAAGCGTTGAATAATTATATCGATCAGCGCAGGCAGGGACTGGATCCCGTATTCTATGCGGATGATATTCCCGGCTTGAAGGGAGTCGAAAGCTGGCCGAAGCGGGAAGAACTGCATAAGAAAGCCGCAAATGAATAATATCTTTTAAACTGGAAGAACAGGCCCCTCGGGAGCCTGTTCTTCTTTTATATTATATATGCCTCTTCTCCATTAGATTGATCCCTACACCGATCATCAAAACCCCCATCAATATCAATACCGCAACGGGAAACATCAATTGTTCCGCCCCCCATCCATTAATGGTTGCTCCTTTCAACGCTTCCATGCCGTAGGTGATCGGTACCACTTTCGACAAGGTCAGCAGTATTTTGGACGTAACAATTTCAAGCGGCCAGTATGCCCCTCCGATCATCGCCATGCTTACAGCCACAATCGGGATGACCGCGTTGAAATGCTGAACCTTCTTCACCAGTCCCGTAATCAGCATCGACAGGGCCACGATGGCAAAAACATAAGGAATGAGCAGAATCAGGACAGTCGTGAATCCGCCGTAAAATTCCACATCGGTTATATACCTGAATACAAGGAAGATCAATAGCAGCTGGATATACCCGAGAATAAAGCTGTAAACCAGATTCCCGGCATACATTTCCCATTTGCGTATCGGCGAGAGGATCATCCTGTCCCAGACCCCTTCCCTCTTTTCAAAGAGAATGGATGCCACATTATAAGCGATTGTATAGATGACGAAGAATAAAGAAAAGCCAAAGAGTGCCTGCAGTTTCGGGTCATAGATGAACGTATCGCTGCCCTTGAATGAAGATTGTTTGATTGAAAATACAGGGGACGATTCAGCTTCTGAATACCATGAATCCACTTCTTCTGCATCGATTCCTTTGGATTCCGCAGACACTTTCAATGCTTCCTTATTTGCTATGCTGCCATAAGCTTTACCGACCGCCTGCTGGAGCAGGGAAGTCGTGCCGGTACGGGATGAAATGATGATATTGAACTCATTTTCTTTTAAAATGAGGCCTCCATCCCTTTTCCCTTCACTCACCAGCTCTGTTAATTCTTCCTGTGTGACCTCATGAAAATGAAAGGCTTCTTCTCCAGACAGCTCATTTATGATTTGATCTATTTTACCGGCTTCACCAGCCACACTGTACGGGATCGGAATTTTATTGACTCCGCCCTGACTTGTAAAAAATGCAAACATCACACAGACGGCTGACATGATGACAAATAGCCATGGTTTACGCAGGAACATTTTCATTTTCGCAAAAAGGATTCCCCTCATTTTGCCGTCCCCCCTCTCTTCGGGAATAGTAACGCAGCTGCAGTCAGTATAACCAGGCTGAAAATCAGCAGCGTAAGCATCTCACTGTATACACCGGATAACGGGTAGCCTTGGAATAATTTGAAATAAGCTGCCATGCCTGCACCATTCGGTGTCAGGATACCGATATTTTTAATAAAGTCCGAGGAGAATAATTCACCAAAACTGCCTCCTATAAAGGCGAATATCGTAACCGCCACAGTAGAGAAAAAGTTAGAAAAGACCTCGGAATTCGCACGATAATTTAATGATGTCAACAATGCCCCGATGCTTCCCACCGCAAGACTAAGTGCAGTGGTCACCAGTAAAAAAGAACGTATATCCGGCCATGTCACATCATAAAGTACCGCGCACACCCCGAAGAGGATCCCCAGCTGCAGGATCGCGAGAATGACTGTGGTCACAAGGATGCTGACAAAGTATTTCCAGACTGGTACGTCCGCCAGTATCATCCGGTCGAATACGTGGTCCTCCTTTTCCTGATAGGCGAATGATCCCATATTGGAGGCAATGTATAAAACAAACATGACACTCATTCCTACCGCATAATAAGTCACAGAAGTAAGAGGTTCCCGGTCTTCCACGTTTGCCACCGTCCCCAGTACCTCAGTATTCATAGTGTCAGTATCCAGAATGGATTCACTTGACCTGCCGATGACAGCTGATAGCGAGTATTGCTTCTGGAAACTCGCCAGTAAATCTTCTACCAGATTGGAGGTTAATTCTTTTCCTTCATTCCTGTAAATCCCGAGCTGCGGAATCTCCTCCCCTTTCAGGAACAAGGAAGAAAGGATCTGCTCTGTGAACCCCTCGGGAATTTCGATGATGGCAGAATAGGTGTCGTCCCCTTTCGTTTTTTCCAAGTCACCCGGCTCTACCTCATCGACGGATATATATTTTTGAAGTTCCGGCCTCTTTAATACCTCACTCTTTAAAAGTTCAACCGGCATCAGCCTTTTGGCAGAATGAAAGACGTCTTCCCTTGCTTCCGGGGGAAGCGTTGAAGATTCCAGACGCTCTTGAAAATCTTTTAGTTCCTGTGCACTGTCCCCATGTTCAATGATCGCTACTTTTGCTTTCACGCTTACTTCGTCCCCGTTCATCACGCTGCCGAGAGCGAAACCGAGAATCGTGATCAGGATGAGAGGCATCCCGATCAGAATAAGCAGGACCTGCGGATTCCGGATCATCATGAGGAGCTGTTTTTTTATGAATTGGACAATCATCTTTACCCCTCCTAATCCCTGAGTGCTCTTCCTGTCAGATGCAGGAACACATCTTCAAGGGTCGGTGTCTGCCGGTCGATCGTGACAATAATCGCTTCCGTTTCATCAGCGATTTGAAAAATCTGATTGAATGGGTGTACTTCTTTCGGAATGACGACCGTGACCGTTTTCTCATGGGAGGTAACGGACTTGAATACTGGAAGTTCTTTTAACTTTTCAATAAACGCAGGTGAATTCTTATCCAGCTTGATAAGGATGGTCGATTCCGATGACAGTATACTTTTGATTTCATCTTTTGTTCCTGAAGCGATTATGGTTCCTTTATCCATGATGTAAATACGATCACACAGGAATTCCACTTCTTCCATGTAATGACTGGTGTATAATATCGTCATGTTTTTTTCCTTATTGAGCTTTTTAACCCCTTCGAGAATATAGTTTCTGGATTGAGGATCGATTCCCACCGTCGGTTCATCCATGATGAGGATTTCAGGGTCATGCAGGAGAGCAACCCCAATATTAAGCCTTCTTTTCATTCCACCCGAAAATGTTTTGACAACATCGTTCTGTCGGTCGGCCAGACCGATTTGCTCTAAAATGTCCTTTATTTTCTCTTTTAGTTCCCTGCCACTCAATCGGTGGATCTTCCCGAAGAATTCAAGATTCTCTTTAGCCGTTAAATCTGTATATAATGCAATCTCCTGAGGAACCACCCCAAGGACCTTCCTCAGTTTACCCGGAGTCTTCAGGATGCTGTCATTATGCAGCCTTACATCTCCTTCACTCGGGGAAATGAGCGATGAAATCATGGATATCGTCGTTGATTTTCCGGCTCCGTTCGGACCGAGCAGCCCGACCATCTCTCCCTTTTCAAGATAAAGATTCACACCGTCCGCCGCTTTGTTCTTCTTGAAACTTTTTGAAAGATTCACCACTTCAAGCATTTAATCAGCCCCTCTGTCTTGTATACTCTTATTGTATTTTAAATAGTGGAATCCACACACTTACCTCTGTCACTACTCTCCCTGTATCGGTATGACCTCCGTCACTTTTAAAAAAAGAATCTTTTCGCATACTTTGTTGTTTTACATACAAGAAAACTGGAAATTGGGTATTTTCAGCTTGTCCCTCCTACTGTTGTTTGAACTTTAGTTTAAAAGAACACATCTACAAGCCATAATCAGGCTGCAATCCACTATACGAAAAGCACCAGCCTTCTAGAAAACAGCTTTCAAAAAAGCGCACAAAAATGACCGACCCATAAACGGGTCAGTCACGCAATGTCATGTTTGACTGCATATATGGCCAGCTGTGTCCGGTCACGAAGCTCTAATTTATGAAGGACCTGCGTTAAGTGATTCTTTACGGTGCCTACGGATAAATGCAGCTCACCGGCTATCTCTTTATTCGTCTTCCCCTGCCCCACCAGCCGGGTGATCGATAGTTCCCTTTCGGTCAAAGGATGATCCGCTTCTGTGTTTTCCTTGCGGGACAGGAGTTTAGGGACCACTTTTGCCGCTACTTCATCCTGCAGACTCATGCCGCCTTTTAAACAGCTGTGTATGGAGCCGATCAGCTTATCCCCTTGAGAGGTTTTCAGCAGGAATCCGTTCGCTCCTTCTTTTAATGCCTGCAAAGCATATTCATCATCATTGAACGTGGTCAGGATGAGGATTTTCACCTGCGGCCATTGCTTCTTTATGACTCTGGTCGCTTCAAGACCATTCATTTGGGGCATGCGGATATCCATGACAACCAAATCGATGAGATGGGCCCCCATGTGATTGATGGCCTGACTCCCATTTTCAGCTTCCGCAACCACCCTCAATGCCTCGTCCTGTTCGATCATCATTTTCAGGCCCTGCCGTACGATTCCCTGATCTTCAACCAATAAGATCCTCTTCATGCCGTAGCCACCTCTTCCACCGGGAACGCCCCTCTTAGTATGAACTCTTTATCTGTTTGATGGATATCAAGCTTGCCGCCAAGCTCCTCCACCCGTTCCTTCATATTGGTTAAGCCGAAACCCATTTGGAAGGGACGGACATCCACTAGTTGATTGGTTATTTTAAAATGAAGATGTCCGAGCGCCGTCTTGCCAAGCGTCACCTTCACTTCCTTAACGGAGCTGTGTTTCATGGCATTCGTGATTCCTTCCTGAATGCAGCGGTACACCGCAATATTCTGCTTGTTCGACAGCCGGGTTGAGAGCACCCCCTGCTGGGTCGTCAGCTCAACCATGACGGCACTTTCCGATTCCAGCTTCCTGATCAGATGGATGACGGATTGAATCCCTTCGATTTCGCCTTCTTTCAGAGCCTTCACCGCTTCCCTTGTTTCTTCCAGGCTGTCTGCGGCAAGATTCTTAATCTCTTTGAAAAGAGATCGTCCGTGCTGAATGGATAGCATTTCGATTTTCATCAGGAGCGCCGTCAGGTTGTGCCCGACAGAATCATGGATTTCCCTTGCAATCCTTGTTCTTTCCTCCGCTTTTGAATTCCGCTCCGTAACATACAGGACCCTTTTCAGCTTTCTGTATTCCCCGAGCAGCTGATCATACAGGAGCCTTTGCTCCTTCATATCATGACTGCCTTCATTCAGTTTCCACGTCATAAAGAAGAACATGGCGAAAAAAGGGATGGCAGCGGGCGTATAGGAATCCCAAAAAAGAAAAGCTTCAACACCAAGGAAAAGAACTGAACTATATATGAACATCCGGTATTTTCCGGGAAGAAGCTGGATGCTTGCTTCAAGATGGAGATAACAGAATATGACCCAGGCCAGCAGCGGTTCCGGACTGACTAAACTCGAGACCAGAAGCAGCAGGGTCTGACATATGTAAAGAAAGAACCGTTTGCTCGAAACAGGTGTGATGAAGAAGAGTGCAAATGATAGGGAACAGATCATCATCAGCGAAATCATCGACATGGAATCTTGAGAAGAATCAAAAATATACGCACCCCAAAGTGCGCTAAGAAAAATTGTCCGTATAATAATGGCTGTCAACAAGACTCCCCCTTCCCCTCACTTACTTTGAAACTACTAGAACAACAGGTTCAAGTCAATAACATAATTGGTATATTTTAGTATGGGATGGCGGTTTTTCATTAATAATCGTCCTGAATGACAGATACACCTTTGTAGTAGATGTTGGGGAATATTGTTTAGTACAGCCCGTTCCAGCTGTTGGTTGGAGTGGAAGACGAAGACTCCGGCGGGATAAGCGGTGCTGGTGAGACCCCGGAGGCTCACCGCCCGCCCGCGGAAAGCGAAGTCTTCCACGGAAACCAACAGCGCCATTATCACAACAAAAATCAACATTGCCATTTCCATCATACATAAGCATAATAAAGACATAGAAACTAACGGACTGAGAGGAATGAGACCATGAGTGTACATAAAGACATCACCAAACATTCAACCAGGCAAAACCAGCTTGTACAAAAGTTCATGAAACTGGATGAAGAACGGGAAAGGGCAATTGATGAAGCGGTGAAGCTCTGCCAGGCAGGCGAGGCTTTTTCAACAGACCGGATCAATGAGGCAACCCGGGAAATCAACACTCTTGCACGACAGGGAGTCGTTCCGCAGAGGAAAACAGTGACCGTCGAAATGGTCGAGGAGTATGCGGCAAAACTGAATAAACAATAAAGAAAAGGCTGACCCCGCAATTCGGGGATCAGCCTTTCTTCTTTTTATGCTTTTAACGCACTGTTCCAGCCGTCATAAACGAATACCGGCTGTGTGTCATTCTCTGCTCTTTCGACGATGACATAATTTTTATGGGCGACAACCGTCTGGTTATCCGGAAGATCCAATTTCATTGCAGTCTCATTATCTACTTTAATGATGACGGTGTTTTCTCTTAAAGTTGTCACCACTCCGTTTACTATATGCTTCTTACGTTTGAATTCAATTTTATCTCCAAGGTTTGCATAATTTTTCGAGTACACGAAGTTGTTAGTCATTGGAATTGTCTCCTTTATAATTAGTGGCCTATGGCTCGATCTATTTAAGTTGATTGATTATAATTTTCTTACCCTATTTCTACCACTTGTTGAGAAAATTCAAACCTTTTCAGATAAAATTTTTTTCGAAAACTATTTTTTATACCCTGCCAGCCCATTATCAAAAGCTTGCCTGTCTCCGTTTTCCACTCCAAACAATGCTTCTTGCAACGCAAACGTACTCTTGTAAAAATGGACTCTCTCTTGAAATGATATTATTTCAGGATAATGAGGAATCATCATATTCATAAACTCTTCGCCATAGCTCGCTAATATCCCGGCAACATCATAGGCTGGATCCCCGATACCGGCTCCGCCAAAATCGATGATGCCGGTCACCCTCTCCTTGTCCCATAGAATATTCGAGCAGCCGAAATCCCCATGCACGATATTTGCTACCGCAAATTGACAGGAGCTGAAGTAAGCAGTGAAGCGCTTTTCCGTTTCTTCGACCGCCTCCTGTTTCATAAAAGGAAATACCTTTGTCTCCAATCTTTTATACAAATCTTCCATTTCCTCAACCGCCGAATTCTGTTGAGCCGGGCTGGGGATGGTGTCCGCTGGAATACTGTGCAGTTCTTTCAGGAATACAGCTAAATCCTCAGCTGCCTGACGTCTTGCTGCATCCTCAATACCGATCATATCTTCTCTCCATAACGGAGATCCCGGTAAAAGGCGGTAAGCTGTAAAAACCTGTCCCGGTTCTTCAGGTTGAAAGGATTGAAATTCCGGCGTTGGTACAGGGATGGAGAGCTTTGTTGCGACACCCTCCAGAATCACTGTCTCTTTTTTCAGCTGTTCGATCCCCCCTTTATACTTTGGAAACCGGAAAACCCATTCGTCATTGATGATCAATACATCATTATTCTGACCCTGTTCATTTTTATAGTA
Organism: Bacillus sp. BKU_1; assembly: GCA_051294195.1. Lineage (GTDB taxonomy): Bacteria > Bacillota > Bacilli > Bacillales > Bacillaceae_B > Rossellomorea. The sequence goes on from CP193985.1 coordinate 3,606,969, forward strand.
ATTATGGATGGTGAAGTTCGGTATCTTTTCTTTAATGAAATTGATTTTATCTTGCATATTCTTCTCCTTTTCCTGACACATTTATCATTTACCTTACCTAATTAATTTGATGTCGCTTCGTTAAAAACCTTTTCTGACATAAAAAAGACGCTCCACGAAGATTTCTCTTCAAGGAACGTCTTTCTCCTTAATAGGCCAATGCCTGTTTCTTTTCTTCCTTCATCAAGACAAAGCAAAGGAGGATGCCGATCATGGACAGGAAGGCGAAGAACAGATAAACGGCATAGATGGAGAAGGTCTCCAGGATGAAGCCCCCGACAAACGTGCTGAACCAGTTGCCGAGGCCGTTTCCGATCGCCGAATAAATCGTGACGGCAGTTGCGGTGATGTGAGCGGGCGTAATTTCCCTGATATAACGGAGGCCGGCCGGGACGAACAATCCGATTGCCAGACCCTGCATGACGGCAGAGCTGTATACAAGCCACAGGCTTGGTTCCGTAAAATAAAAGAGCCAGCGGATCATGGACGCCGCTCCTGCGAGGGCAGCGACCGACAAAAGTCCGAACCGGTCGATCCAGCTTCCTGCGATTCTCATGAACGGAACTTCCGATAATACAGCAATCAAGAATGCGAGCCCTATCCCTGCATATGTCCCGCCCGAATCCTCTACGAATAATCCGAAGTATGTATTATTGGCGAGATTCGGTCCGAACACCATGAAAGTGACGATCAGGAATAGGATGAATTTTTTCAATCCGAACAATTCTTTCATACCCGCTTTCAAATCAAGCTTGGCCGATGCGCGTTCTTTCGGGAAACGAAAAGCAAGTACAGCAGACAACACGAGACAAAGGAAGAATGTATAGAAAATGATGGTCGGACCGATGAACCCTTCGGACAATTTCCCCATCACATACACTGCGACACCAAATCCCAATGAACCGAATAATCGTATATTGCCATAATTATATTTCACTTTACTTGTATATTTCAGGCTGATGCTGTCAGAAACAGGTATGATCGCGCTCTGGAAAACAGCGACAAGGATGGCTGTCAGGAGAATTCCGTAATAAAGGTCGGTCACCAGATAACCAAGTGCAAATATCCCCGCAACAAGCGACGTAAAAGAGAGCACCTGGGTCGGACGGTTTGTCGAATCACTCACCATTCCCCAGACCGGCTGGAAGAAGATCATCATGATGGGGCCGATCGACATGATGGTCCCGATCTGGTAGCCATTCAGACCGACACTTTCACTTAAATAGACGCTTAACAGCGGGTATAGACTGCCCACCCCAAAAAAAGTCAAAAAATAAAAGCCTTGCAATGTAAAGACTTGATTACGCACCGTTTTTTCCACTTCCGTATCCCCCAGATGTTTTTTTATCCCTATAATACTAGACCTATTTTAAAAGATTGTAAATCCTTTTTATGGATATAGTAAGACGCTGCATTAATCACTCCTTTGTTGAAAATCCTATTATTATGGGGCTTCATCGGATTCTGCCGTTTGGACTGGAAATCATTTATAGCTGTATTTTTAAAAAAGAACAAATTTACGTTTGACTTTTCCCCATAAACGTCTTAAAGTATGTAAGTATAATTTTTAAATGCATATAAACGTAATCTTCTTATCCAGAGAGACGGAGGGACTGGCCCTGTGAAGTCTCGGCAGCGGACTCGTTATGAGTGCTGTGCCACATCCAGCAAGCTTGACGCTTGAAAGATAAGAGGAGAGTTTCTTTTTATGGAAACCTCTTCTTTTCGAGAAGAGGTTTTTTATTTTCTCACCACTACCATTTGCCAAAGGAGTCGATCGAATGTTTAACGAAAAAGGAAATCTGCTGGCTTTACTGCCATTAGTCATATTTGTTGCACTGTTTCTCGGTGCGGGGATCATTTCCGGTGATTTTTATTCATTCCCGGTACTGGTTTCCATTATTATCGCAGCCGTAGCTGCACTCTTCATGAATCGGAAGGAGTCCCTCAATGCGAAGGTGGAACGCTTCGCTAAAGGGGCGGGACATCCTGATATCATGATTATGGTGTTCATCTTCCTATTAGCGGGGGCATTTTCCGGGGTAGCTGAAAAAATGGGGGCTGTGGATTCTACAGTCAACCTGGCTTTAACTGTCCTCCCTGAGAATCTGATCATCGTCGGGCTGTTCATCATCGCAGCGTTTGTTTCATTATCCATGGGTACCTCAATGGGTACGATCGCAGCACTAGCGCCGATCGGTGTCGGAATCAGCAACGGGACGGATATCAGCATGCCTGTTGCGATGGCAACGGTCATCGGGGGTGCGATGTTCGGCGATAACCTTTCGTTCATTTCCGATACAACCATTGCAGCCGTGCGCACACAGAAAACAGAAATGAAAGATAAGTTTAAAGTGAACTTCTTCATCGTCCTGCCTGCAGCCATTCTGACGATGGTCATCTTGTTCTTTATCACGGCAGGCAATCAGTCAGCGGTTGAAGCCGGTGCGTATGACTGGGTGAAGATCCTCCCTTATCTCGGTGTCATCATCGGGGCATTGGCTGGCCTTAATGTATTTGTCGTGTTATTCGGAGGCATCGTTCTTTCAGGCATCATCGGCTTCGCAGATGGAAGCTTTACGCCTTCAAGCTATTTCGGAAGTGTGGCCGACGGCATGACAGGCATGGCTGAAATTGTCACCTTGGCAATCCTGATCGGAGGCGTTGTGGAACTTATCCGTTATAACGGAGGCATCCAGGCGCTGCTTTACCTTGCTACACGCAAAATCCGTTCACCAAAAGGTGCCCAGCTGGCAACGGCCGGTCTTGTAAGCTCAACGAACCTTTGCACGGCGAACAATACAATTTCCATCATCATTGCGGGTCCGCTTGCGAAAGAAATCGGTGATAATTACGGTGTCGACGCACGTAAATCGGCTAGTATTCTCGATATCTTCTCCTGCTCCGTTCAAGGGCTGATCCCTTACGGTGCCCAGGCGCTGCTCGTCGCAGAAACAGCTGGGATCTCACCACTGAGCATCATTCCATATGCTTTCTATCCGATCCTGACAGCAGTATGCGGGTTGATTGCAATCCGATTTGCCCTCCCGAAGTTCACGCGGACAAAAGCGCCTAAGGCAAGCACCGCACGGTCATAAGAAAAAGAGACAAATCCTTTCATTCGGATTTGTCTCTTTTTTTGTTTATAACAAGTCATTCACATGATACAGTTTACCGGATTCCGAGAATAATGCAGGATATCGAATGAAATTCCTTTCTTCACTCTTTTAAAGGGAGTTAGGACTCTTGTCGCTCTTTTTTTACAATTCCGCTTATCCTTTGAAGTTATGATGATTTGTCAGTTTAAAATCCCCCATGACAGGACGATATACTTTCTTGTGAACATTCTTGGGTTTACTCTTGATCTCTCTGTTGTCAACCAGAACGCCTACCTTTTGCTGCTGGACTTCCTTTACTCCCTGGACGATGAGCTGCATCGCGATGATGGCAATCATGAAAGCGACAAGCGGAGCGATGACGATCCAGGATTTACCCGTCATCAATGAATATCTCGCAGAGCTTATAAGACCTGACCATTCAAAGGTTCCTGACTTTGGAGGGTCTGTCAAATCATCACCCTCGGTAATGATTGTCCCCCCGAGAAAGAGATGAAATAGGCCTAAATGGACGAGAATCAAGAGAGTCTGGATGAACTGCTGGCCGAAGATGATGAACAATCTTGGTGCCAAATGAGGGAATAAATGTGTCCAAAGTAAATGTTTATTATCCCCTCCCAATAGCTTGGCCGAAAGTACAAAATCCTTCCTTCCTATCAATTTCAGCTCATTCCCGATTAAAACCGTGGTCAGCGGCAGGACTAGGATTGTAAGGACTATTGCCTCAAAAATCAGCCGCTCTAACAACGAGCTATTCCATCCGATATCAGGAAGTCCCCACAGGACAGGTCTTAATAGCAAATATGCAATCATGCTGAGGGGAAGAAAGTGAATGGAATCCACCAATCGATCAAGCCATTTTTTTCTGGTCGCCTTTAAATGGAAATGATAGAAAAGACCTAAGTAAAATCCACCAGCAACCCTTAAAACTGCTACAATCAAGCCAAACAGCAGCGTATATTTAGTACCGACTATCAATTGATCCATGATGCTGTATCCAAAAATATCCGACCCTAGTATCATCTCGCTCGATGGCTCATGCGGAGGACCGGAAATGATCCTCCCTTCATCGTTTTTCAGGTATTTAATGTAATGAATTGGATTCTCCTTCAATATAGAATAAAGGAAACTGAATAGAATCATGAAGAACAATGCACTGAACCCCAACGCAAACTTAGGGTTATGCATATGCTGCCACCATAACCTTCTGAGTGAATTGAGCCACCCCCAGATCTTCCATTCCGTCCACCTGGCTTTATCTTTCTTGTATTTGGTGTTATCCTCTTCATCTGAAGGATTCACCCATAGATACACTCCTTGATAAAGGACAAAGAACGGGGTAAAGATCAAAAGCAGAGCAATTGCAATGACCATAGGTCTAAAATCCTGGACGATATAATACGTTATGCCCCTCATATTATAAATGGCTTCAATAACAAACAAGCTTGAAAGCATACCCCAAATGATGATTTTCCCGTGAGAGAAGAGACTTGGTGAGATATTTTTAAAGACGTGGGATAATAGGATCTTCCATTTGGACATCCCTTTGCTCTTCGCAAATTCAATATGTGGTTTCAAGAGTTCTTCTTCGGTGATCAGAATAAGAATACGAAAGAATGAAATCATCGGAATAATGGAAAGGGTGATGATGGGTGCGAGATAGATTTTTTCCTCCCCCAGTTCCGTGAATTGCATAAATACAAAACCGAATCTCTTGAATATGTAGACAATGGAGAGTTGAAGAAGGAAAGCAAACATAAGATCCGGGACTGTTTCCAGAAAGTTTAAGAGCTTCTTTATCGGCGATGTCATCCAGCGGGGGAGGAATACTGTGAAGACTGTTAGAATAAGTGCCAATACCAAGCCGGTTGCCAAGGCACTTCCAAGTACCTTCAGAGAATAAAGGTAAGGTTCCCAGAGCATATCCATAAAATGTTCCGTATTGCCTTTATAGGTATAGCTCCAATTGTCTTTATCCCAGAAAGCAATGAAGAACTTCACTGCTTCTTCTGAATACCCGATAAAATTGTACACGCCCCTTACCCTCATTGATTCCGGAGCTGCACTGATAGCAATGATACCGATAAGCCCGAGAAAATAATAAAACATAAACTTAAGTGGAAACTTCAAATATTTCATACGGATCCCCATTTCCTTTTTTTATATATTTTACTTAAATATGTAAGTTTTTTCAATTTTATTTCAATTTAGACAAATATATTTCATTTGAAGTTTCCTTCAGCCAGCATTTTTCTTAATTCTTATAAACCGTTTATTCATGCAGGCAACGACTCCGCAAACCTGAAAAATCCCCCTTTTCGATTGTGGTGACACGTTCCATGGCTGGCGGCATATCTTTTCCTGCTCCGTGTATGGCCTTTTCCCGTATGGAGCCCAGGCTCTTCTCGCAGAAACAGCTGGGATCTCACCACTGAGCATCATTCCATATGCTTTCTATCCGATCCTGACAGCAGTATGCGGGTTGATTGCAATCCGATTTGCCCTCCCGAAGTTCACGCGGACAAAAGCGCCTAAGGCAAGCACCGCACGGTCATAAGAAAAAGAGACAAATCCTTTCATTCGGATTTGTCTCTTTTTTTGTTTATAACAAGTCATTCACATGATACAGTTTACCGGATTCCACATCTGTTTCAGTTACAAGATCCACAAGGGCGCCTGCTACTGTATCCGCACTTCTCAGCATCCCCTGCTCCTTGTATCGCTTGAAGTTTTCTACATCTGCGAAAGCCTCCTCAGAAGAAGAACGGATGGTTCCCTGCATATCCGTGTCCATCACTCCAGGACTGAACGCAATCACTTTGTGGCGGCTGCCCTTTTTTGAAAGCTCCAGGCTGACGGTTTCAGTCAGCATATTGATGGCGGCCTTGGTCGAACAGTAGGTGCTCCATCCGTAAACAGGCCTGCTTCCCGCTCCAGAGCTAACATTGACCATGATCAGCTGACTGTCTGAGTCTTCCGCGGCTTTCAGCATTTCATTGGTTACAATCATGGGGGACAGCAGATTGACATTCACACTTTTTTCTAAATCCCCGTTCTCCACCTGCCCTGAAGGATTGATGGGTGTCACCACTCCTGCATTCTGAATCAAAAAGATGCGTCCGGCATTGGATTTCAATGCGATTTCCCCTGCCTTCTCAGCCGCCTTCCCTGTTTCTTCAGGATTGGAAAGATCGCATGGCACGTACTCGCAGGAGACTCCTTCTCCCTCACACATTTCCCTTAATAACTCGTTATCTGACCGTGAAATATTAATGAGTGAAATCCCCTTTTTAATGAACAGCTTTGCGATTGACTCCCCGAGTCCCCTGGTGGCACCCGTTACGATTGCATAATCCATCCTATCCTCTCCTTTCTTATATGAATTGATTATATCGGAGACATTTTAAATCACAAAAACTTTTGACTTACTAAAAAAGCTCCACGATACTATATCGTGAAGCCCTCGACTAATATTTATCACTCAGGTTTATTACTTTTTTGAAGCACTTTCAAGCCTGATCCCATATCTGATGCAAGAATGTAGTTCCGGTCGGCGAACACGCCCCAGATAAATGAGTTCTCCGGAACGTAACGCCCGATCTCTGACGGTTTTGCAGGGTTGGTAATGTCCACCGCTCTTACTCCTCCTGCATAATGGGATAAATAAAGGGTATTCCCTACCACTTTAGGATCGTGGACAGTATTGGCGAATGTAACCCCGTCTTCCACATCATCAACAAGATCCGTCTTGAAATTACTTAAGAGCTTAGGATTTGTTTTGTCCTTGATATCAAAGATCCTCGTGTATCCATAGGACTCTTCATATCCCTCCCGTTTTGGAGCGTATACTTCTCTCGTTTCAATCAGGACCGTCCCCCCCTTGGCAACTTGCGCTGAGTGTGCAGATCCCTGCTGATCGGAGGCATATTCCGTCCGTCCCAAGTATTCCGGATTTTCCGGATCACTGATGTCCAGCATAATGGTTCCGAGATCCCAATAGGATAAGAAAGCAGTCTTTGCATTTTCATCCGTCATCACGCTGTGATTAAACACTGGACGTGTCTTCCCGTCAGGAGCATCCCAGTGATACCCATCAAAGTCATCTGCAACTTCTTCGAGCTGCCGTGGATCAAATTCATAGATAGTTTCAGGATTTGATGGATCACTCACATCAATCAAAGAGAAATCCTTCTTCTCCCCGTGTGTATAATAGTCGGCATAGTTGCTTGCCGCCAGGACAAAAGCACGGTCTCCCTGTTTGGCCAGGTATAATTCATGGGTTCCCGGTGCTCTCTTATCCACCGCCCAGAACCCAAGCTTTTCAGGATGTTTGGGGTCCGTAACATCATAAAGAAGGACGCCTCCTACAGAGTCAGGGTTGCTGCGATCAAGCTGTTGAACACTGACTGCTGCCAAGTCTCCATTAAAATCTTTGGTATTTACCTTCTTCACGATGACCTTCTCTGTCCAGGTACCTGGAATTTCATCGGCAAATACCGCTACTTCCTCAGGGTTGGACGGATCTTTTAGATCAAATACCCGAACACCCCCGTTGCCTCCATTCTGAGTATGGGTACCAACGTAGGCGAAGCCATTATGGGCATAGACATCAGCCGTATTGTTTTGAACCCCCTCTTTCTCTTCCAATTGAACCGCTGCTACTTCATGCCATCCACTAAGATTCTTGCTGCCTTCAAGCTGCGGGATTACGGCTTCTGATCCTGCCCCCTCGCCTTTTTCTATGGAAATGTCATCTAATACGTCATGGGCGATCGCACCAGGTGTCATCATTGCAAGACCTAATGCTCCAATAAACACGGATTTCAATAGAAGTTTTCTTTTCACGTAACAGCCTCCCTGACTTTTTTACCATTAATTCCTTTTTATGGTTTTATATGTTTTAACACATGTATAACAGCTTGTCAGCAGGTTCGAGTAAAAACAGATGAAAAGAACTAGTTATTTTTTAAATCTTTAGATTATTTAGTCAGTATGTCAGATTAGGAGGTCTGTATATTGACCTATAAAAAAACATGCCTTATAAGACATGTTCAGATCTGCTTTATTTTATCTCTTCACCGCGTCCCAAGCCTTTGCAGGCCGGTCTGGAGGATACCCGTATGTTTTTCTGTATGCTTTTCTCTCGTCCGTGAAATCCCACCAGTTCTTGTCACTGTCAGGGTGGCGGGCATGGTGAACGACACATCTCAAGGAATCTTCTACACAGGGGTCCATCCACACTCCATATTTTTTCTCTAGTGCGATAATGAGGTCTTCCCCTTTTTCATCCTTAATTTCTTCAAACGTATGAAACTGCAAATCTTCGACTACGTTGTTAGCCATGTTCGGACCGATGGAAGGAACCTGCTGAAAAATGGACATCCCCACCAGATATTGCGCTCTTTCAAGCGGGATCCCCAGTCTTTCGCCAAGTTCTTCCGGGGAAAATGTATTGATTTCCTTCAATCTTATCTTTTCCCGGCGCAAGGAACTTCTTTCTTCATCTGTCAAAGGAAGCTTCGGACTCTTGGCACTCATTTTTCAAAAACTCCTTTTATCCTTTATAAGTCTGATGATTGGTCAATTTGAAATCGTCCATGACCGGATGGTACTCTTTCTGTTTCACACGCTTTCGTTTGCTCTTGATTGGTGTGTTGTTTACGAGCACACCGACCTTTTTCTGCTGGATTTCCTTTACTCCCTGGACGATTAGCTGCATTGCGATGATGGCGATCATGAAAGCGACAAGCGGGGCAAGTACGACCCAGTATTTACCCGTCATCAGTGAATACCTTGCAGAGCTTATCAGTCCTGACCACTCAAAGGTACCGGTCTTAGGGGGATCTGGCATGTCGCCGCCTGTGATGATCGTTCCTCCCAAGAATAAGTGAAATAAACCTAAATGGACTAATATGAGCAGCGTTTGAATGAATTGATGGCCGAAAATAATGAATAGCCGAGGTGCCAAATGCGGGAATAAATGAGTCCACAGCAAATGCTTATTACTTCCTCCAAGCAGCTTGGCAGAAAGAACAAAGTCTTTCTTGCCTATCAACTTCAATTCATTCCCGATAAGCACAGTGGTTAATGGTAATACCAGTATCGTCAGCAGGATCGCCTCAAAAACCAAACGTTCAAATATCGAATTCTGAAATCCCTGGGCAGGAGAACCCCATAATACGGGCCTCAGCAATAAATAAGCAATCAAACTCAAGGGAAGGAAATGGATGGAATCCACCAAGCGGTCCAGCCAATTTTTCCGGTATTCTTTTAACTGAAAGTGATACACCACACCAAGGTAGAACCCTCCTACGACCCGCAGAAACGCCACGACCAACGCAAATAAAAGTGTATATTTAGCCCCCACAATCATTTGATCCATGATGCTGTATCCAAAGAAATCAGACCCTAAAATCATCTCTTTGGATGGAGGATGAGGCGGTGCAGATATAATTCGCCCTTCATCATTTTTCATGTAATTTATAAAGTTGATAGGTTTTTCTTTAAACAACGGAAATATGAAACTGTACGCAATCATGATAAAAATCATGCTGAATCCGGCTGCAAACTTAGGGTTATGCATATGCTGCCACCATAGTTTTCTGAGGGTGGCAGCCCATCCCCATATTCTCCATTCCCGAAAATGATTGCGATCTTTCTTATATTTGGTAAGGTCTTCCCCGCTTCCATCATTTACCCACAGATATACTCCTTGATATATCACAAAGAAAGGGGTGAAGATGAGTAAAAGGGAGACTGCAATGACAATCGGCCTGAAATCATCAGTGATGAAGTACGTTATTCCTCTTGTATTAAAGATTGTTTCGATGATGAACAGGCTTGAGAGCATGCCCCAGATAATGATTTTCCCATGGTAAAAAAAACTAGGAGACACATTTTTCATTACATGAGAACGGAATATTTTCCATTTTGTTAACCCTTTGCTTTGTGCGAATTCAATATGTGGTTTCAGAAATTCCTCTTCTGTAATTAAAAGAAGAATCCGAAAAAAAGAGATCATCGGTATGACAGCGAGAGTAATCATCGGGGCAAGATATACAGTCTCTTCCCCGTAAGCGGTAAACAGCATTAACTCAATATCGAATTTTTTAAAGATAAAAACAATGAACAATTGAAGAAGAAAAGCAAACATCAGATCCGGAACAGTTTCAAGCAGATTTAGAAGCTTTTTGATCGGTTCAGTCAACCAGCGGGGCAGAAAGACAGTAATCAAATTTAATATTAGTGCCAGCCCAAGACCTATGGCCAAAGCTCCCCCCAAAATCTTTAAGGAGTATAGGTAGGGAGTCCATAGAAATTCCAACAGCTCAACAGGTTGATTCTTGTAATAATAAATCCAATTCTCCGGCTCTATGAAATAAAATATAAACTTGATGAACTCTTCGAAGTAACCTATGAAGTTATACACTCCTCTCTCACTGAATGCTTGAGGAGCGATACTAACAGCCAAAATACCAATCAAACCAAGAAAATAATAAAATATCATTTTCATCGGAAACTTCAAAACCCTCATAAAAATCCCCTTTTCCTTTTTCTTCAGTTTAAAGGAAGATGTAAATTTTTTCAATTTTATTTCAATTAAAACAATTTCATTTCATATGAAGTTTCCGTCCCTCGGCAAATCCCTATTCAACCCTTCTTGAAGATCATGATCTTCTGTCATTATGCGAGCAGCTTACTCGGCTTTCCGAGAAAATATCCTTGTCCGATGGTGATGCCAAGTTCACTGGCTGCCAGCATATCTTCTTCCTGTTCAATTCCTTCCAAAATAATGATTGCATCATTTCCGTAAAATTGTTGAAAGAAAGAGATGAATCGCTGTTTCCTTTTACTCCGGGCAAGTTCCTTCGCAAAATAACGATCAAGCTTGATGATATCGGGTTCAAATTCGATGGACTTCTTGATCGAGGCAGTCCCTTGTCCGAAATCATCGATCGCATATAAAACGTCATATTGTTTAAGGCTGTTCAGACTTCTCTTCAGTAAAGGGTTCTGCCAAAGTTCGTCAGGAGTCGATTCATTCAATTCCAGAATCAAACGGCCGCGTGCTCCGGGGTGTGTTTCCATGAGATGGTCGAAATAAGTTTGAAAGCTTGGATGCAAAATGGTCGTCACATAAACATTCACGAACAGCTTCCCTCTTCCCTTGTGATGACTGAGAAAGCCCTCGACTGCTTTTGAAATCGACAAGGTATCCAGCTTATATAAGATGTTTGCCCTCATGGCTGTCTGGAAAAGCGTTTCAGGATTTTCCTTATGGGTATTCCTCATCAGCGCTTCGTATCCGTAAAGCGCCTGTGTATGCCCGATCGTGAATAACGGCTGATAATCATGATAGATATAGTCATTTTGAAAAATCGTAAAAATATTCATAAATCCCCTGTACTTTCTTTGTTTAAAGTTTTTGGACGTTTGCACGGCATAAAAAAAGACCACATGAAAGAACGTAAATCCGTTCGTATGTGGTCGGTTGCGCTACTAGCTCCCCTGAATGCAAGCGCCCATCTATCAGTCAGGTTCACAGCTCCCAATGCGAAATATATCATTTTATGTAGAATAAGGTCTCATTAAGTAAAATATACCATAAAACTAGTACATTGGGATTATTTTTTCTGGTTTTTATTTGAAAATTTAGAATCCATTCGATCACCTGGATACATAAGGGTTCCCCTTCACCCAGAAGCGCCAGGGGTAATCTCTGGCTTCACCCGAGTTATCAATTCCGATTCTTTTACCGGCTTCAATCTCTGGAGGTGCATATCCCTCTGTTATGATAAGCGGAGGTTCGGTGTAGAATCTCCCATAGTCCTCCATCGTGATCCCTAGGGCTTTCGTCAATTTACCCGGGCCGCTCGTCCAGTTTTTCATTGGATGGCCCGTCCGCCGCTCTTTCATTAAGTCGAGTCCCTCCAGCGGTTCCACAGCCCTTATCAGGATCGCATTCGGCACCCCGGTTTCTGCAGCGACGACATTCACAAGACAGTGGGTATGCATCAAATATGTATAGACACGGCCGGCTTCATGGAACATGATTTCCGTCCGCTTCGTCCGGCGGTTGCCAAAGCTGTGTGCGGCCCTGTCTTCAGGACCGAGATATGCTTCTGTTTCCACGATATAACCCGAAGCGATTCCTTCTTCCGTTTCCTTCACGAGCACACATCCCAGCAAGCTTTGAGCAAGCTCCAGAGTCGGCTGCTCGTAAAATGAAAGAGGCAGAGGTGTATAATTCATCGTTTCACTTCCTTTCATTCTTATTCTTTCTCTTTCCTTTCAGGAAAAACCATTTTTAATGGCAGGATTCCATTTCCCTATTCCTTATTTCCCTAAACCGGCAAGCAGCTCAGGCGGAATGGCTTCCACAAGCCGTCCATTTCTTCCGGTTGTTGTTTCTGCCTTGGCCAGGGCATTCCATATGGCTTCCTCGACACATTCTACAGTCATCTCGAACAGGGTAGAAATGAGCTCTCCTTCTTCTTTGATGAATGTATAAGAGATCGTATTGTTTTGTTCCGGTTGATGCGGGACTTTGTGGGCAGTGGAAAAGGCAAGGACAATATCAAGCTCCCGTGCGCGGCGTAAGAACCGGTCCTGGAAAGGCCGAATGACGCCCGCTTGGCCAGCCGTTTGAGCTGTCTTTCATTCAAAGGGGCGTCTGTCGCAAGAATGATCATAATCGATCCATCCGGGACTTCCCGTTCTTCATTTGTGATGTTGGTTTGGAGGGGAAGATCCCTTCGCCTGCCGAAGTTCGTCACCACTAATGCTCCTACAGTATATTCATACGCTCCAGTGGTGTATCGCCTCGAACTTGTCCCGACGCCCCCCTTATATCCAAGACAAAGCATACCGGTCCCCGCTCCGACACATCCTTCGTCAACCAATCCGGAACGGGCATCTCTAATCGCTTTACCCGCATCGTCCGCAGTCACATGAAGTCCCCTGATATCATTCAAGTATCCATCATTGCACTCACCGACAAATACATTCACCGTCCCGGTCGTATCTCCGATTTCAGGGCACTCCTCCATCAAATACTTTACCGTCCCTCTCATGACATCGCCGACAGAAAGTGTATTCGTCAGCATGACCGGACTTTCCAGCAGGCCCAATTCCTCGATTTGGATTGTTCCCGCCGTTTTGCCAAATCCATTGATTACATGGCTCGCTGCAAAAACCTTTTCCCTGAATAAATTTCCTTCATGGGGCAATACCGCCGTGACCCCTGTCCGGACCACTCTCCCATCTATCTCATAATGAAGCGTTTGATGCCCCACTTTCACACCGGCAATATCCGTGATGCTGTTATTCCGCCCGCATGGAAAAGAACCGATTTCCACACCGAGGTCCCTAAGCCTTTTTCTATCAATCATGATGAACCCTCCTTTATTAACACCGTCGTTTACCTATTCGATTGCAGGCGGGCAATCCCCTTTTTAAAAAAACAACTGAAAGATTATCCCTGATGATGGGTGGTGCCAGGCACAAACAGGGTAATTTGTTCCTGGCACAATCAGGGGGTTTTGTTCCTGGAACAAACTTGATTCCTTGTACCTGGTACAAATATGTTCTTATGTACCAGGTACACCATCGGTGCAGGATTCAAATGGATAATGTGGGGGTGTCCGGCTCAAATCAAGTGTTTTGAGCCAGGCTCAATCTCCCCATCTTGAGCCTGGCACCACTATGATGACGTCACTCTTTTTAAATACGGCCCCCTACGCCTCAAGTCCGAGTGAAAAATAATCCTAGAGCGTCATTGTTGGGGGATGCTGCTTCAAGTACAATGAGAGTATAATATGGAAAATCAAACCAAGGCGAGGGGATACAGATGAAAAACATCTTTGCTGTCATCATTGCAACATTGGCGTTAGGGGCACTTTACACCATCGTAAATGACCAGACATCATTATTTGCGAAAGAAAACAAATCAGGGGATTCGATTGACGTCACAAATGATATCGATTTACTTGAGCTGATGCTTGAAAGCGGTGAAACGAAAATCATTCCAACCGAGGCGGATGAAGTGAAAGTCGAAATCGACGGAAAAGGAAAGCTCTCACTCAAGAAAAAAGGGAATGCGATCGAGGTGAAAATTAAACATAAATGGTATCAATGGATATCCCTCAACCGCAAGTCCGATATCATCGTTTATATTCCAAAGGATTATGACCGCAGCATGACCATAGAGCTCGGTTCCGGGGAAGTCGAGTTTACAGGAGGTACTGAAGCCGCTCCCATGAAACTTGATGACCTTACAGTTAAAATGGGTTCAGGCGACATGGAGCTCGCAAACCTGGAAACGGAACGATTCCAGCATAATGGATCATCAGGCGATTTTACTGCCACTCATCTAATAACGGACGAAGGAAGGGTGAAACTCAGTTCCGGTGACGCCGAACTTTCACATTATGAAGGGCCGCTAAAAGGCGACGTCTCTTCCGGCGAACTCTCTGTGATGATGAATAAGCTGACGGGTGATATAGAATTGGATGTCAGTTCAGGCGACGTGAACCTGGACCTCCCTGATGATGCTGACTTCGAACTTGATGGGCGTGCAAGCAGCGGCAATATATCCACCAGCTTCCCATTAAAGAATAAATCCAAAGAGGATGGCGACCTGTCCGGCACGGCAGGGAACGGAAAGTATGAGATAAAAGCTTCTGTCTCCAGCGGGAGTGTGGATATCGATTAGGGACCCCCAAAAAAAGAGTCAGGCTTCAATGCCTGACTCTTTTTTTACGCTTTATGATGAAATGGACATTTGCCCTCGATTGGTTCTATATCATCACCGATGAAATACTGCTTCCATTCCCGGTGCTCAGGATCTCCATAGTGGCTGATATTCGGATGCTTCGGAAGTCCGTCCCATTTCTCGACCCGCTCCCTCACTTTCTCACGGGACATAATTCCGCCTCTGGAGGTGCCTTCCAGCCCTTCAAATATTCTTCTCGGCTGAAATCCCAAGACAAGGCTGTTCCCGAGGTCACGCGTTTTGCGCTGCTTATAGGCAGGGGTATTGCCGAAAACGAAATACGGCTCTTCTGCAAATGAAAATGCCCATAAGTGATGATCGGGATCCTGCGGATAATCCTCTGGCCATGGTTTCTCATCCTTCTCATGAAGGAATTGAAGGATGTTCCAGAAATAGTCCCGGTAATAAGGGATATCCTTCTCTTCTTTCTCAGGTTCGACAAACAGGAAAAAACCGTGGCGTATGAGCCTCTCCCCTTCCGGGATATCGAATAGAGAATTGAATTCGTCAAGGGTATCGGGAAGGTGCGCCCAGTCATCATGGCTGATGTAGGAGTAGCGGAGCTCCCCTTTTTTCTCTCCGGTCATCCCGAAATAGCAGGGGAATGTCTTGTCTGTGACCACTTCATGGAACTTCTTGTATTCCTCTAACACCCACTGGGGCACAATCTCTGGATTAGCCATATCTTCTTTGGTAAATAAGTAACTTCTTTTGCCTGACACAACTGCCACCTCACATTTTTTACAGATGGTAGTTTGTACCCTTCGAAAAGAAGCTTTAAACAAACCCTTATTGTAAAAAGGAGAAAACAGCCTCAGCCGTTTTCTCCTTTTGCTTCAATCACCTCTGCCCCGACATCTTTTCCGATGGCAAGGATCGACTGGTTAATCCGCCAGACATAGTAGAGATGATGGATGATATCAAATTGTGATTGCATCCTGCTCGGGGCAAGCTTTTCAACCTTTGCGCGTTCTTCGTTCAGGCTCAAGAGATACCCTTTGCTTTCCGTTCCTTTCAACAGGGCGCGGAGTGTTTCTATGTTACCCGTCAGCTTGCTTTCCGTTTCTTCGAGGATGGCTGTCAGCTTCTCGGTAACCTTGGGATCCGCTTTCCGGTTCGAGGAAGCCAGCAGATGTTTCGCGTAATAGTTGATGGCTGTCGTGACCGTGATCCATCTCCCGATACCCGACCGGGTCAGGGCCCCGGGTCTTTGAAGGATCGATGCCGCTTCGTCCCTTACAGCCTGCAGCTTTTGATCAAGGTCGAATGCCTGATCGGCAAGAGGCGTACTCTCCGTTTTCATAAAGCTTTTTAAATAGGAAGATACATAGCTCTCGAGCTCCTCAAAGAATTCATCCAGCGAATCCCCGACCTTATCCCTTGTTTTCTTCGGCAGGACAAATGCTGAAACACTGAGGGCGATTACTGCCCCGGCAATCGTATCGAGCACCCTCGCCCCCATCAGCTGGACGCTGATCCCGCCGAGGAGCAAGTCATACATCAGTGCGATGAGCATCGTGATAAATAAACTCATCAGTGTATAGGATACAGAAAATAAATAGAAAGCCAAAAACAGCACCAGGAAGAGCAGGAAGACTTCAAGTTCGGAATGCCCGGACACGAGCCTTGCAGCACCGAAGCCGATGATCGCTCCGATCACCGTACCGACCGAACGCTGGAATCCCTTCATATATGTCCTGCCTACCGACTCGGTCCCGATCTGGATGATAAACGTGGTCAGGAGTACCCAATACGGCTGGGACGGGGAAATGATTTCACCCACTATGATTGCAAGGGTCCCGGCGACCAGTGCCTGTATCCCCTTTCTCGTCTGCGGCTTCAGTGACCTGTCTTGATCTTTCTCTTCTTCTTTTTCTTCCTCTTTTTCCTCAGCTGTTGCTTCAGCTGCTTCCATTTGGCGAGGTGCTTTCAGCGATTCCTGTATCGTCAGTGCCGCTTCCAGCACATGATTGGCTATGGATTCGATCCTTCTAAGAAGATAAACCCCTTTAGGCTTGTCCTCCTGATTAAGGAGCTCAGCCAAGAGCAGCCTGAGTCCCTGAATCGCTTTTTCCGCTTCCTCGAGATTATGAGGCTCATAGTTATGGGCAAGCACCTCTGCATCCCTCAGTGAGCGGATGACCCAGATCAACAGGCGCCTCACTTCAATCGATTCCAGCGCATCAAGTTCTTTCAGGCGTCTGAGCGAATCCGTCAGCGTCTGGACAAGCATCTCTGTATCGAACACATATAACCGAAGCTGGGACGATTCAATACCAGGCCATAGTTTTTTCAAATCCTCATCATTTATTTCAGAAGATACAATCCTGGCATAGTCATTCAAGCGGTTCACATTTCGATAAAGAACCTTCCTTCTTTTCCCGCTCGTCTCCAAATCTTCAATCATTTTGATCAGGATCGTGAAAGTCAGATTCGACTGGATATGAAAAGAACGCATGCTTCTTCGCAGAACATGGACAGAACCCCTGAACAGGATATAGTTATAAATAAACGCGTAAATCGCCCCGATGACGATTCCTATATAAAACCACATGAGATGCGCAGCATCCAGCTGCAGAATGAACGACATATAGATGGCCATGAACCCTGCCATCCCAAGTGAAAAGTAACGGATCGCGAATCTTGAAAAGTAAAAGGCTGAAAAGATGACGAGCACCATCAGTCCGTTTACGAGAAGACTGTGATGTGCAAGCAGGGATCCGACTGTGATCCCGAGAGTGACCGAAATCCCTATTAAGATTGTCGTCACTTTCTTTTTCGCCTCGGTATCATCCATCACCACCATGACTCCCAGCATACCGACCAGCCCTGACACAATGGCCGGGGTAATCGTTGGATAATCCCATATATTGAGGAGCAAAAGCATTGTAAAAACAGCGGAGATCAAGCTGATCGTTGCCTTCCCCGCCTGCTGAAACCTCTTCCTTCCCGGGTCGGATGCCAAAAATCTCCCCAGCCATATATGTTGTCTTTGTAAATGCTTCATCTTCTATCAACCCTCTGCCCTCAATGCTGATTTCTTATATCGTACCCTTCTCATTAAAAAAGTAACCTAGACTGACTCAGTCAGCAGGTTACTCTTTGTGTTGGTGCAACATAAGGGACGATTCCTTTATGTTATTTTTTCGATTATACGGGTTTTCGTGCTGGGGGTAAAGGAATATGCTTACTAGAATACGCTGACCTTCAAACTAAAAAACCCATTACTGCTGATATCAAGCAGTAATGGGCCTTATCTATACTTCCTTACTCAACCGTAACCGACTTGGCAAGGTTACGCGGCTTATCTACATCGCAGTCGCGATGCAGGGCAGCGTAGTAAGAAATCAATTGTAACGGGATGACTGAGATAAGAGGTGTTAACATCGGGTTAACCTCTGGGATGACGAAGCGGTCTTCTTCGTCTTCTAAGCCTTTCATGGAAATGATGCAAGGGTTCGCTCCGCGGGCGACAACCTCTTTAACATTACCACGGATGCTTAAGTTTACTGCTTCCTGGGTTGCAAGTGCAACGACCGGTGTTCCTTCTTCGATCAGGGCGATTGTACCGTGCTTAAGCTCTCCACCGGCAAATCCTTCTGCCTGGATGTAAGAAATCTCTTTAAGCTTCAGTGATCCCTCAAGGCCTACATAGAAGTCAAGGGAACGGCCGATGAAGAAGCAGTTGCGTGTTGTGGACAGATATTCGCGTGCGATTTCCTCGAATTCTTCCTTCGTATCGCAAAGGGCTTCCATCGCAGTTGCCACGATTCCCAGCTCCTGGATCAAATCGAAGTCCTGGACAGTGCCGCAAGACTGGCCTGTTACGTGAGCCAGGATTGCCAATACAGCGAGTTGAGCTGTATATGCTTTTGTTGAAGCTACAGCAATTTCAGGTCCAGCGTGAAGAAGAAGTGTGTAATCCGCTTCACGGGATAGAGTAGATCCTGCTACGTTTGTAATCGTCAGCGCTTTGTGGCCCATCTCTTTGACTTGAACAAGAACGGCACGGCTGTCAGCCGTTTCACCGCTTTGAGAAATAAAGATGAATAATGGCTTCTCTGATAATAACGGCATATTGTAATTGAACTCACTTGCAACGTGAACTTCAACAGGGATACCGGCGCTCTTCTCGATGAATTGCTTTCCGACAAGACCTGCGTGATAGCTTGTTCCGGCAGCGATGATGTAGATGCGGTCCGCTTCTTTCATGGCACCGACAATCGGCTCATCGATGTGGAGCTCGTTGTTCTCGTTTTGGTAAGCCTGGATGATTTTACGCATGACCAATGGCTGCTCATCGATTTCTTTCAGCATGTAATGAGGGTATGTTCCTTTTTCGATGTCACTTGCATCGATTTCAGCAGTGTAAGGAGCACGTTCCATTACTTCTCCGATCAGGTTTTGGATTTCAACCTTCTCTTTTGTCACGATGACCATTTCTTTATCCATCAGTTCAACGAATTGATCCGTTACCTGGATCATTGCCATAGCATCACTTGCCACGACGTTAAAGTCTTCACCTAGACCTACAAGCAGCGGGCTTTTGTTTTTGCCGACAAAGATCGTTTCATCGTTTTCAGCATCCAATAACGCAATTGCATAAGAACCTTTAAGCAGCATCAATGTTTGACGGAACGCTTCATCTACAGCGTTTCCTTCTTCAACAAGCTTTTCAATCAATTGAACGATGACTTCTGTATCCGTTTCACTTTTGAACTCAATATCCGTAAGATATTGACGCTTCAGCTGTGAGTAGTTCTCGATCACACCGTTGTGAACGATCGTAAAGCGTCCTGAAGTGCTTTGATGAGGGTGAGCATTCACCTGGCTTGGTACACCGTGTGTCGCCCAGCGCGTATGCCCGATCCCCGTGTTGCTTGCTACATTCTCATCAACGATTCCGCGAAGATCTGCGATGCGGCCTTTTTCCTTGAAGACATGAATCCCGTCAGCATTCTGAACGGCAATACCTGCAGAATCATAACCGCGGTATTCAAGCTTCTCAAGACCTCTTAATAAAATTTCCTTTGTATCTGAATTTCCGATATATCCTACGATACCACACATAATTAAATATCCTCCCTGAATGAAAAGGGGGCAAGATATCTTTTGGGGACAGCCTGCCCCCTTATCTCAATTGTCATTAGTTTTTTAGTAAGTCACTGCTTATCTTCCCTTTGTGCACCAAGTTGCCTCGATGTTTTAAGAAAGAATCTTACGGCTCCGTAACTTTAAAGAACCGGGAGGCATCCGCCGAAAACTCGATTGAACCTCCACCTCGTCAACTAAACGGCTCTCTCCCGTTTAGTCCTGGCGCTTTACTTACGTTTTATGAACAATCCACCTTTCTCTATTTGAATCAAAGGTATTGGTTTCCAAAATATTTGAAAATCAAAAACAAAATCATCATACACCAGCACGAACTGCTGCGTCAATAAAAATATGGACGCCGGACAGAGTTGTTACCACATTGTTATCTTCCCGACACAATTAGACTTTAAACACCTGAATAAAAAATAATCTCACATTATTAAATATGCACAAGGAGTCAAAGATGTACCCCTTGTGCATCAAAACGATCTATTCGTTTAGTCCCATTTCTTCTTTTACCACGTGCGCAATTTCATCGACGTATTGTGCACATAATTCTTCAGTCGGAGCTTCGGCCATCACGCGTACAAGCGGCTCCGTTCCAGACGGGCGGACAAGGATACGGCCGTTCCCGTCCATTTCCTCTTCCACTTTACCAATCACGTTTTTCACCTTTTCATTGTCGGTTACATGGTGCTTGTCAGTTACACGCACATTCACAAGTTTCTGAGGGAACTTCTTCATTTCCCCTGCAAGCTCGGACAATGATTTCCCGGTCACCTTCATGATATTCACCAGTTGAATACCTGTTAAAAGACCGTCACCGGTGGTGTTGTAATCAAGGAAGATGATATGCCCGGACTGTTCTCCGCCCAAATTATATCCGTTTGTCTTCATTTCCTCCACTACATAGCGGTCGCCGACTGCTGTCTGAATGCTTTGGATCCCGTGCTCTTCAAGCCCCTTATGGAAGCCAAGATTACTCATGACAGTGGATACAACGGTCGATTGCTTCAATCTGCCTTCAGACTTAAGGTACTTGCCGCAGATATACATGATTTGATCGCCGTCCACAATCGTTCCGTGCTCGTCCACGGCGATGATCCGGTCCCCGTCGCCGTCAAATGCGAGTCCGACATCGGCGCCTTTTTCCTTCACCATTTCTGCCAGTGCTTCCGGATGGGTCGATCCGACTCCTTCATTGATATTCAATCCGTCCGGGGACGCCCCCATAGTGGAGATATCCGCATCAAGATCAGCAAACAAGTGGGTCGCCAAGGAAGAAGTCGCCCCGTGTGCGCAGTCCAGCGCGATATGTAAACCATCGAAGTCTTCGTCTACAGTCTGTTTTAAATACTGGAGGTACTTCTGTCCGCCTTCGAAATAATCGCTTACCTGCCCGAGGTCTGCACCAATAGGGCGCGGCAGGCTGTCTTCCGTTTGATCGAGCAGTCCTTCGATTTCTGTCTCCTGCTCATCTGACAGTTTAAATCCGTCGGGACCGAAGAACTTGATTCCATTATCCCCAACCGGATTATGAGACGCAGAAATCATCACTCCAGCCTGGGCACCAAGCGCTTTCGTCAAATAGGATACTCCCGGAGTCGAGATGACGCCGAGACGCATCACTTCCGCTCCGATCGAGAGCAGGCCGGCAACGAGTGCCCCTTCAAGCATATGCCCGGAAATACGGGTATCTCTTCCGATCAGGATCTTTGGACGTGTCGCATCCTTTGTCAGTACATATCCGCCGAACCGGCCAAGTCTAAAAGCCAATTCCGGTGTCAATTCTGCATTCGCTACACCTCGTACACCATCTGTTCCAAAATACTTACCCATTGAAATTCTCTCCTTTTCACAGCTCTTATGCTGAAGTGTTCTTTTCTTTAATCTGTATTTTCACTGTCTCTTGAGATAACGTCCAATCTACACTTTCAGGACCTTTCGCATCAATTTCAACTTCATGCTCGCCGGGTTCGAGACCCGTCAGATCCAGTGCCAGGTTAAAATCTTCTTTCGTTATTTTTTCGACTGCCCCGTTCTCTCCTGTTAAAGTGGCATCGACCGCACCGCCCTCAGGCTCCAGGATCGCCACCTCGTATTCTTCTCCAAGTCCTTCAGGCTTGAGTTCGAGCCCCGATAGTTCCTTCTCCGTGCTCGTAGTTACATCTATATTGACTTTTACTTCTTCAGGCGCAACTTTATTCAAGCCATCCTTTAACGATAATGGAACAGTGAGGGTCGTATCTTTTTTAATTTTACTTAAATCGACTTCAGCTGTAAGCGCCTCGATCGTATCCAACACTTCCTGCCTTCCGAAAACGTCAGCCGTTTCCGGTTCGACCGTTATGGACTCAAGAGTCACGCCTTTCGGTAAGGAACCTTTTTCCTTGACGGTAACCGGGACTGCCTTGCTCGGGTTCACCACCGACACGGTGACATCTACCACTTCCGGCTCGATTTGGACATTCAATTTATTGTATTCCCGGTCGAGGACCTGAACTTTCGCTTCTCTTGTGATATTTTCATTTATCTCACCCTCTATATCCAGGGTGGCTTTCACATATGCAATCTGATCAATCTGGCTCTTGGCCCCGGTCACTTTGACCGTCTTCGGGTTGACGGACAAGCCTTCCGCTTCGAATCCGTTTGAAAGGACTCCTGAATTGAACTCAGGTTCCACAGCGAATTCTTCAGTCACTTTCTCCTCGACGGTGACCGTGACAAACTCAGGATTGGGTTTCACCGTTAATTTGTCCGAAATATTATCGATCTCGATAGGGACCTGATGCTCCCCGATCCCTACGTCATTCAAATCGACATATACTTGAAAATCCTTTAATGTCTTCGTCGGCTGTACGATCGACTTCGGGCCGTCGACCGTCAAATTGACGGTTTCGGGCAGTCCCGAGACGACAAGGTTCTCTGAATCATAAAAGACTTCGAGCGGTACATCCTGGATGGTATCAAAAGACGTCTGAGGATTTCCGCTCCCGCTGTTGGATGCGGTCTTCTGGATGTCATCAAAATTGACTGATAAATAAAGGATGAAGGCCAGGAGCAATCCAACCACCCGCATAAACCATCTAGATTCCATGAATTTATCCATTTTCTTTCTTCCCCCTCCAGCTCCATTTTGATGAGGAAGCACTCGTCTTATCGCCTATCAATTCCACTGTCATCATTTCCTTAAAACGCTCGATTGACAGGTCGCGATGCAGCTCTCCATTCTTGGTGATGGAGATTGCCCCCGTTTCTTCCGATACGACAATAGTGATACTGTCTGTCACTTCACTCACCCCAAGGGCTGCCCTGTGCCTCGTACCAAGCTCCTTCGAAATGAAAGGACTCTCCGAAAGCGGCAGGTAGCACGCTGCTGCAGCGATCTGTCGTTTCTGGATGATCACCGCACCATCGTGAAGAGGGGTGTTAGGGATGAAAATATTGATGAGCAGCTGAGAAGTGATCTTGGCATCGATCGCGATGCCCGTTTCTATGTAATCACTCATCCCGGTTTCCCTTTCAATGGAAAGAAGGGCTCCGATCCGGCGTTTCGCCATATAGCTAACCGCCTTCGTCATGGACTCGATCATCTGTTCCTGCTCCTCTTCCTCCTGCATGCCGGTACGGGAGAATAAATGTCCCCGTCCAAGCTGCTCCAAAGCCCGGCGCAATTCAGGCTGGAAGATGATGATGATCGCGAGGAAACCCCAAGTGAGCGCCTGCTCCATCATCCAGCCCAATGTATCGAGCCCGAAGATGCTGCTGAGACCCCTGACGATGATAATGACAAAGATACCTTTTAATAATTGGACTGCCTTGGTACCCTTGATCAGCATGATTAATTTATAAATAACAAACCATACCACAAGAATGTCTACGATATCCGAGACATAATCCAGGGCAGAGTAATCTGAAAATAGATCGATAAACGGCATATTACATCCTCCAATAGCTTAATCGAAAGCGTAAGCCGCCATGTGGCTTCTTTTTTCGTAACCCATACATTATAGCACAATCCCGCTATGTTACAGAAAAGAACCCCATGACTCCATATAATTAAAAATTACCAAATACCTTACTTAAAGTATTCCGCAAAAAAACTGACATGAAACAAGGAAATTCCCCGCATGTCAGCCCATCAGGGACGAACATGCAGCGTTCCATCCCCTTCATCATATCTTACTTTTCATCAAGTTGCGAATTTCCCCATTCAACTAAATCTTTGGCCTCGCTTTTGATCTGGTACCAAAGCCACTCGAAAGCCTCATCGATTTCCTTGATTTCCCCTGTAACCGTCCCTGCAGAAGCCAAGTACTGATTATTGTTGAGGACCGTTCCATTGATGACGGTTACGTCACCTGTGACTTTTCCTTCTATTCTCACGTCTCCGTTTCGGACCGTCAAATCTCCATTGACCACTTTACCTTCAGGGACCACAACGGTGTGATCCTGTACGACCAGTGCCTCATCTTTTGTAAAGGAGAAATCCTGTTGATCATTCCATGAGGCAAAGAGGCTTCCCGTCATAAAGAAGATGAATAAAGCAGCCGCTGTCATCAGCGGATGGTGGCGGAGCCACCTCTCTACTCCAACCTTCTTCTTTTCCTTCGGCAATCTGTCCATCACTTTATTTGTAAAATCATCAGGTGCACTGATGTGTGAAGTACTCTGTACGAATGCTATCGCTTTTTTCAGTTCATGAAAATGGTTCTGGCACTCTTCACACTGCTGCAGATGATGCTTCAATTCCTGTTCATTTTCACTTGATATGTCACCGTCTAGATAATCGTGCATATAGTCGATCATTTCTTCAGGACAAGTTTTCATTCCCACTCACCCTCTCTATAGAGATTTTAATTGTTTACGAAGAGCTTCCCGCCCTCTATGTACCCTTGTTTTGACAGTACCCAAAGGCATATCCAGGATTTCACTGATCTCCTGCAGCGGCAATTCTTCGATATATTTTAACACGATGACCGATCGATACTTCTCCGGCAGCTTGGAAATTTCCTTCTGTATCGTTTCCTGAAGCTCCATGTTTTCAACTTCATCCTCAGGCATCTGCACATCGGCTGCAACCTGTGAATACATCGTCAGCCCATCCGTTCCTGCAACCTCTGCATCCAGATAATAATCCGGCTTCTTCTTCCTGATCCTGTCTATGCAAAGATTCGTCGCGATCCGGAACAGCCATGTCGAGAATTTCCTCTTTTGATTAAAGGTTTCAATATTCACATACGCCCTGATAAACGCCTCCTGGGCGATATCTTCCGCTTCATGCCTGTTGCCGAGCATCCGGAAACATATCTGAAACACTTTATCCCTGTATAGCTCAACCAATTCCGCAAAAGCACTTTGATCGCCTTTTAATACTTGTTTTATCCGTTTCTTCACTAATGCTTCCATCTCTGTTATACCTCCGCTCTATGCGGCTATATTTATATACGTTACACCCTATAGAAAGGTTTCATTTTTTTTCATAATATAATCCTAACAAATTTTTGCTTAAAAATGTTTACATTTTATTGAAAAGGGGTATAAAAGGACTAATATTTAATGTACTGGGGGATTCACCATGAGTGGAAGGGTTAATAAAGAGCTGCTGTATCAAATTGAAGACTGTCGTCGCCAAATGGTAGAACTCGCAAAAGAGTCATCATACGCCGATGAAAAAGTCGTACATTTAAGTACGCGACTGGACAATCTCTTAAATCAATACCAATTAGTCAAACAAAATTGAAAGAAGATAGAAAAAGGCTGAAAACCTGTTTGGAGGTTTTCAGCCTTCTTTGTTTGCTGCAATCTACGAGAGGGCTGCCCCTCACTTCGATTAGAGTAGTTTTTCTCCGAACAATGATCCCATGAGGGCGACGGCTACAGTTGCCGTTTTGTTTTTCTCATCAAGGATCGGATTGACTTCCACAAATTCTGCAGATGTAATGATTTTAGCCTCTTCAAGCATTTCCATGGCCAGGTGGCTTTCACGGTAGCTGATACCTCCAAGAACCGGTGTACCCACTCCAGGTGCATCGCTTGGATCCAAACCATCAAGATCAAGAGAAAGATGCACCCCGTCCGTCCTCGCTTTCAAGTACGAAATTGCATCATCCATCACCTTTGCCATACCCATGCGGTCCACTTCATGCATCGTATATACCTTGATGCCTTTTTCCTTAATAAGTTCCCGCTCACCTTCATCCAGGGAACGCGCCCCGATGATCACGATATTCTCTGGCTTTATTTTCGGAGCGCTGCCTCCGATGCCGGTCAAGTCTTCATGACCGATTCCCAGACTCACAGCGAGCGGCATTCCATGGATATTCCCCGATGGAGAAGTATCGCCTGTGTTCAAATCGCCGTGTGCATCATACCAGATGACCCCGAGATTCTCATAATGTTTGGAAACCCCGGCAAGCGTACCGATCGCTATACTGTGATCCCCTCCGAAAATCAGCGGGAAATCACCGCTTGAAATCACTTCATCAACCGTGGATGCAAGCTTCCCGCCCGCTTCAGCAACCGCTTTCAAATTTCTCAAATTCGTATCCGGATTATTATGTACACGCTCAGCCTGGCCAATCTCAATATCGCCGAGATCCTTTATTTCATACCCCAAATTTTCAAGTCTTTCCACAACCCCCGCATAGCGGATCGCACTTGGCCCCATGTCGACCCCGCGTCTCATCTGTCCCAGATCCATTGGTACTCCGATGATTGATATGTTTTTGTTCATGTAAAATTCCTCCTATCCCAATTATCTGAATCTTTCTCATTCTCTATTGTATCTTGATAGTGATGGATGACTCAACTGGACAGGATTGTGTATATATATGCGGTTGGGAGGGGGGTGGGGAGGGTTTATTGGAAGAATATGAGGAGGTTAGTTTTCGCTTGGCTGGTGATTGAAGTTGGACTGGCTTTGGAGGCGGTCCCGTAGGTCCTGTTTCGGTTTCATGGAGATTTTTCGACAAGTGGCGCAATTATTTCAAAAGTGGCTCAATAATCTGGAAAGATGCGCAATTATCCGGATAGTAGCTCAATAATCCAGATTCCGGCGCAATAATTTACATATCGGCAAAATTTTCAGCCAAACCGGCACTATTCCTTTATTGGAGGAGTCAGAAACCATGAATCTCATACGTATTTTGACTGAAATCCGGCTAACTAATCAACAAAGAAGGCCGCTTAACCTCTAAATCAGACAAAAATCTCTCAGAGATGAAGGGTTTTACCATCAAACTTTATATTTTCCCCGCTGCCTGACACATGCCAAATAAAAAAACCCCAACTCTATAAAAGAATTGAGGTTCTAATGTCGTATGTATGGTGGAGCCTAGCGGGATCGAACCGCTGACCTCCTGCGTGCAAAGCAGGCGCTCTCCCAGCTGAGCTAAGGCCCCATTTTAAATATAAGAATTTCTCACATCCATGGGTTAGATGTGAGAAATGTTTGATGAGCCATGAAGGACTCGAACCTTCGACCCTCTGATTAAAAGTCAGATGCTCTACCAACTGAGCTAATGGCTCTGGGTGGCTGGGCTAGCTGGATTCGAACCAACGCATGTCGCAGTCAAAGTGCGATGCCTTACCGCTTGGCTATAGCCCAATAATGTGACATAAAAAAGGGACATTACTAATATGTCCATTCCATTCTTAAATATACAATGGTGGAGGGGGGCAGATTCGAACTGCCGAACCCGAAGGAGCGGATTTACAGTCCGCCGCGTTTAGCCACTTCGCTACCCCTCCACAATGAGAGACACTGGCCAATGTGAGACCTGTCCAGCTCCAGGGCTTAAAGGCACATGTCATAAGTCAAACCGACCAAGAAGGCAAAGAACGCCTTCGTGGTCGGTTCGTCTTATGCCACACGCCTCTCTTCAAAGCCCTTCCGCTTTTCTTCCCGCAGGCTTGCCGAGGAGGCTCACGGGTCACCCGCGGAAAGCGTAGTCTTGCACGGAAATCATTAGCGGTGTTTAAAGTCTACTATATATTGTTCGTCTTTAGATGGTGTTAGCAGAGTTATGTTCCAGCTTTTTTTTATGACACCGTCTTCAACCCGACAATGCTGAAGATAATCACCCCGATGAAAAACAAACGGGAAGGATGTTTGTCTTCTTTGAAAAACAGCATCCCGATCAAAACCGCCCCTGCAGAACCGATCCCTGTCCAAATCCCATAGCCTGTAGAGACAGGGATACGAAGAAGCGACAGGGACAATAGATAAAAACTCAGTGCACCTGCAGAAAAACTCACGATGGACGGCACCAATTTTTTATAACCATCCGAGAGCTTCATAAAGGTAACCATGATGACTTCACATAAACCGGCTGCAATCAAAATCATCCAGGCCATTCTTCAACCCCCTTGTCTTCAGGTGCTTCTTTATCACTCATTTTAAGTCCGATGACACCGAAAATAAGAGAGGAGATAAAAACGATTTTCATCACATTGACTTCCTCCTCGAGAAAGGTCATTCCGACAATCGCTGTGCCTGCAGCTCCTATCCCGGTAAAGACAGCATAGGCAGTGCCGATCGGCAGCAGTCTCATCGAATTAGAGAAAAAATAAAAACTGACCAGGATCAGACCGGCTGTAATGACACTGGGCAGGGGTTTAGTGAAACCTTCTGATAAATAGAGTCCAGTCGCCCAGCCGATTTCGAGCAGGCCACCGATGATGACATAAATCCAACCCATGGATCATTCTCCTTCCGCTTTGAAAATTCCGAGATTATACACTTTCCATACCGCATCCATCCGCTGCCGGAAAACTTGTTCATGATAATAATGGTGTTCGAGGAATATGCCATCTGCCAGACAGAAGAAAGAAGCAGCAAATACCTCCCCGTCCACATTGCGGAGAATATCTGCCGCTTTGGCATCCTTATAAATCGCAGATAATATCTCTGTGACCACATTCTCAAATTCAAAGAACTTTTCCTCGATCACTTCCTTGAACTGCGCGGGGGGAAAAAAGGTGACCCTCTTCCAATGCAGTGCTTCCCCGGTTGTCATCTGTCGTTTGCAATAAAGAATGAACAGCATCCTGAGGTTCGTTTTCGGCTCATCTTTTTTCATTTGCTCCTGAAGATGGTGATATGCCGTTGTTTCAGAGAGCAGCAGATCTTCCAATAAAGCACAAAAAATATCCTCTTTAGGAGCAAGGCTTTTTAATTCCAACCGCCAGGGCGATTTCATGAAGTGAAGTATCTTCATCTCCTTTTTCCCCGAATAAGCGTAACGCAGCTTTCTAGATTCTATTTTTTATTGCTCTGTTTCAAAAAAATAATTTCCAGTAAACTAACTACCGTTCGTTAGCTTGAAGTGTATCCTCTTTATGAGGGCAATGCAAAGGAAAAGATTTGTCATTTTTCCTGATTGAATTTCATATAATGGCTCTGTTGATTTTAACAGAAAGGCCGGGAGTTCATGAAAAAAGCACAAGTGAAATTTGCTATGTTGGGAATGCTGCTGGTATGTCTGCTGCTGCTGATAAAAGTCCTCAATGACTTCGAAGGGAAGAAATGGATGACCATAGAAGAAAAATATTATCCCGATCACAACCCCGGGGTCCTGACTGGAATCAGTTCAGGGAAAACGTTGAAAAGAACCGAAAAGAAATGTGCCATAGCATTCAAAAACGACGAGCGCAGCGAAATTTATCCGGTAGATTGTGACAGATATACTGATTTCCGGATCGGGGAGAAAGTGAAGGTGACGGTCAGTAAGGATTCCATTGTGAAAATCAGGAGAAAATGATACGGCGTTAGATTTCCCATCTTTTGAGAAAAACGCTACTATTAATATAAAGATCATTTTGTCACTGGAGGGAGTAGGAATGACCATTAAACGAGACCTTGTGCAGTATTTTGTAGTTAACAAAGATGTGAATATGTCAAAAGGTAAAACAGCTGCGCAAGTTGCTCATGCTGCAACCTTAAGTACCCTGGAACTGGTTTCAGCCAAAACTTCATTCGCGGATCGCCAGCCTGATTTCGTAGAATGGCTGCAAACAGGAATGAAAAAAATCATCTTAAAAGGCAGTCAAACAGAACTGGAGAAACTTGAGAAGGCTGGATTCTTCAGCATCCGTGACAGCGGCTTGACGGAGATTCAGAAAGGGTCTCTTACCGTCACAGCACTGCCGCCAATGGATAAATGGGAAGCCAAAGAAATTATAGGGCACCTCACATTATTGAAGAATTAAATATAATCAAGGGGGAGAGTATATGTTTTCTCGAATAGATACCGTACATATTTCAGTCAAAGATCTTGTCCGGGCCCGGGAATGGTATAGTTCTGTACTTGAGCTCGAGGAGATTTTCCACACCGGTCACTATATCGTGTTCAAAGTGGGTTCCGGTGAAACACCGATTACCATCCAGGAGGGAGAAGTTCACTTTTCATCGACGCGGACCATTTTGTTCTCCGATGCATTGGAGGAAACCAGGCTGAAGCTGATCGACCGGCAAGTGAAAGTCGGGGAAATCCAGACAGATGATGGTGTGACGTATTTTGAATTCGTTGACCTTGACGGCAACCGATTCGAAGTCTGTCACTTTCTATCCGCATAAATACCTGTTATGATTAAAACTTAAGGTGGTTGTAAATTAGTTGATATATTGGAAGTATTTTCAATTTATCACATTGGGGAGGTGAAATGAAATGGATCAAGGTATGGGAATGGAAGGAATCGGGGTATTCTTTGGACTTTTTAGTATTTTGTATATAGGAATCGCACTATTTATAACAGTACTGACGATTGTGTTCATCTTCAAAACCATGAGTTTCATGAAACATAAAACCGAAAATGACCGCAGGCTGCTGCAGGCACTTGAAAGAATGGACCCGGCACAAAAGCGAGACCACACAGAGTATTAATGGTGAATCATAATACCTGCAAAAAACCAATGAAGAGTAAATTAACAGCAAAGTAAAAACGCACTGTATTTCATTATGGAATTCGCAGTGTGTTTTTTGTTGATATAACCGGTCTCAAACACGTTTTGGCTACTAGATCTTATATGAAATCACACACTGAATGATTGCCAAGTGTGGAAATAAAAAGATTATATGCATATGATTTAAGTGATATTAGCAGTTGATTTTGTAGAATTACAACAGAGGCCAGGTCAGTATTAAAATATAATTAGAATTGCCACTATGTAATAAGAGAGCAATTTAACTTGAATATATATATTTTGAATTTATATAATTTTTCTATTAAACTAATTATGTGAAATACTTCACATAATTCAAAAAAAGGATGAATTGAATGAGATTTTTAATAATACTAACACCATCATCAAATTGGATAGAAGATGTACATTTTCACAATCAACCTTTTATGCCTGAACACGCTGTATATGTTCAAAAACATTATAATAAAGGTGAAGTTGTTCTAGCCGGTCCTTTTGAGGATTTAACAGGAGGAGCTATTGTTATTGATTTAAAGAGCGAAGATGAAGTAATGAATTTTGTTGAAAATGACCCATCAGTAATTAATGGAATCTTTACTTATGAAGTAAAGAAATGGGGTGAAGGAATGAGTAAGTTTGAAAATAAGAACCCTGATTTTGGACAGGATTATTTAGATTTTAAACATTCAAGACAGAGAGAATTGGGTATTATTTAATAATTGGTATCTTCAATTAAACTTAATCATTAGCGATATAAAAAACAAACACTGAAATTTTTAGACTAAGCGGTACTTTTTCAGTTATGTCTAAGCCGCCTTGTGTGAATGAAATACATTGTGAATTAAAGAAATGGATTACTTGATATTTTGGAAGTTTAACCTTCCTGAGTAAGCCCGTTAAGCTTAGGCATCGAGGGTGATATTTTTAATGGATAGGAAAAGGAGAACATTCATGGGATACATAGAAGATTTAAGAAAGCTGATTGGAACAAGGCCGGTGATCCTGCCCGGAGCGGTGGTGCTCATTTTAAATAAACAAAACCAGGTACTCCTGCAGCAAAGACAGTTCCCGAACGGTAAATGGGGGTTGCCGGGGGGATTGATGGAACTGGCAGAATCCACTGAAGAAACTGCGCGAAGAGAAGTAAAGGAAGAAACAAATCTTCAATTGGGGGAGCTCCACTTACTAAACGTATACTCCGGGAAAAATCAATATATTAAAGCTGAAAACGGAGATGAATTCTACGTTGTTGCCACCGCCTATTTCACAAACCAATTTCACGGGAACATGAAAGCAGATCAAACTGAATCCATTTCTTTGCAATTTTTCCCGCTTGATGACCTGCCGCCGAACATGGTCCGGAGTCATCAAGAAATGGTCCTGGAATATAAGAAGAAACATTCTTTTTCATAGAACAGCCTTCTCTTAAAAAGATGTCCAGTGTGTCATTCAACAGAATTCTTCAGTTTTTCTAAAAAAAATAATATACACCCCCAAAAATGATCCTGCATCAGCGAATAATGTAATAACTAAGATCATTTTCACTACCGGGAGGTATTTTAAGTATGAATATCGACGAAATACTGGAAGATACCGCAGAACTTGCAGAAGAAGATATCCATTCACCGATCTATACATTCGATATTGACCGTCTGTTGGACCAAACAGGCGACCTTTAATGAGAGAAACATTTTAAAAAACTCTGATTAAAAAAAAGGAAAGTCCCGATAATCGGACTTTCCTTTTTCCTGTCACGTCAAAGTTTTGCCTCTGAAAGGTTAATCATGACGTTTATGTTTATTTACCAGTTCTTTCATCATGTTGATGATTGTTGCCCTTTCTTCCTGATTAAAATGCTGCACCCAATTGTTGAGCAGGAGATTCTCATCGCTTGAAAGGTCCCTTTGCAGGGCATCAGTGAATATTTCTTTGATTTCAGATCCTCTTTTATGATCATGGGTTCCGGCTTCTGGTCTCATAGCTTGACTGCCTCCTTGTTTTTTATTTATTTTCCCTAAAAATGGTTATCAAAACATCATATTTTTGGAATGGGAGAGTTCATCATACGCTGCCCGTTGATTTTTTATCATCCATTACCGTATTGGTTATGATAAAATCAGTAAAATAGGTATTTTGATAGAAAGGAAGAGGAAGGTATGACTCGTATTTGCATCGTACGCCACGGGCAGACAGATTGGAATTTACATGGAAGACTGCAGGGACAGACGGATATCCCTCTTAATGAAACCGGCAGAAAGCAGGCTGAAGAATGCAGGGAATTTCTTAAAGGTATGGAATGGGATGTGGTCATTACGACTTCCCTGAAGAGAGCGAGAGAAACTGCCGAGATCATCAATAAAGACCTGAATCTGCCCATAATTGAAATGGATGAGTTCAAGGAACGATATTTTGGCGATGGTGAAGGGCTGACAAGGGAAGTGAGGAATGAGAAGTATCCGGAATTCACCTTTCCCGGCATGGAGTCGAGGGAGGACCTTGATAGAAGGATCGAAGCTGGCCTCCTGGCTGTCAGTACAGACTACCCCGATAAGAAAATCTTACTTGTTTCGCACGGGGCCGTCATCCATGCAATCATCAAAAAATTTCATCTGGAAGGCAGTCAGCTCGAGGAGTTCAAATTATTCAATGGCTGCCTCACTAATATAAGCCTCAAAGAAAAGATGTGGAATGTGGAAGACTATAATGTTACGGAACATTTAATGGCATGTAAGAAATAAACGTACAGCTCAGGGGTGGTGAGACAATGGCACTCATATTATTCGATGGTGTCTGTAACCTTTGCAACAGCTCTGTTCAATTCATCATCAAAAAAGATTCCGGTAAGGTATTTACGTTCGCTTCCCTGCAAAGTGAAACCGGAAGAAGGTACAGGGAGCAGTTCAATATCCCGGCGTCCACCGACAGCGTAGTGTTGATCATGGATGATAAAGTATATATGGAGTCCACTGCTGCACTCACGATAGCGTCACGATTAAATTGGCCCTGGAAGATGTGCCGCATGTTCCTTGTGATCCCTAAACCTGTAAGGGATAAAGTGTATAGGTGGATAGCAGCCAACCGGTACAAGTGGTTTGGCCGGCAAGAGTCATGCATGATCCCAAGCAAGGAAAACAGGGACAGGTTCATATGATAATGGAAATACCCCCGTTTTTATGGGGGCTCTGTTTAAAAGTAAAAAATATTCGCCCCAAAACCAAGAAGCAACTTTGCAGGGAAATCAGAATCGGAAAATGCTTGGAGAACGGTGCTCCAAGCATTTTTTAAACCAAGATATGCACTGGTTTGTGATCTTCGTAAAATAGTCTGCCGAAATATGGGTATTAATTCCTCTTATTAAGGAATTAGCAAGAGAAATGGAGTAAATAGAGGGAAATATTCCCTTTGTTTACTCCAAAAGCATGTAAATGAACCATTTTACGACTCCTTAACGGAATAAACTACTCTTATATCCCCTGACCCTAGTACGTTTCTGCAGGATAACAGAAAAATCTTCCCTTATTTTAACACTCAGAAGTTCCTCACAATTAAGGATAATAAAATGTCTGCTTCATCTGCCTCTCAACTATCACCACCCGCCTCCTGACAGTTGAAAATCATATGCAGCACACCAATTGGTATAACAAGTAGCATGCGAATTTCTTATCTACAAAAATCACATGCCGAAAAGGGTTTGAAATTCACGAAGAATATCCCCTCATTATATTAACCCCTAAATAATTCACCAAAAAAAGCAGTCTAATTCAGTTGTGAATAGGACTGCTTTTTTTTTGGTGTGTACATCCATGTGTTTATTATTCGAAATCCGGACCAGGGGTCTTTAATCAGTAGTCAGGATCCCAAAATTTGAACGGCCATTTTCCGATGCCGGGGACCGTCAAATTCACAGAAATATATCCCTTGCCAGGTTCCCAGCAATAACCGGCCATCCGCAATAAGGACTGTCTGTGAATGACCTGTCGTGCTCGTTTTCAGATGTGCTGCCGTGTTGCCTTCACCATGTAGGTCCTTGGTATGATTCCAGGGATAGACTTCATCCAGCCGCCTGATAAAATCAGTCTTTACATCGGGATCGGCATTCTCATTGACCGTGATGCCCGCTGTCGTATGAAGGGATTGAATAATGACCGCTCCGTTTAAAATACCGGATTGATTTACAAACTCCTGAACGCGGTCGG
Organism: Bacillus sp. BKU_1; assembly: GCA_051294195.1. Classification (GTDB taxonomy): domain Bacteria; phylum Bacillota; class Bacilli; order Bacillales; family Bacillaceae_B; genus Rossellomorea. The sequence continues at coordinate 3,642,111 of CP193985.1, forward strand.
TCACTTCTATCATTTCATCCCGCTTGCCGGTTTTCAGTTCCATTATTTTCATTAGTCAATCTCCTTTCCTTGAGCATTCGCTCAATTTTTCCTTTAGTCTTCTGGCCAGGCTGACGCCTTCTCTGTTATCCCCGTGAAGGCAGATTGTATCTGCCTGTATTGAAATGACTTCACCGCCTGCCGTGACCACTTCCTGTCTTTCGACCATTCTCATCACTTGTTCTTCCACCTGATCTGTATCATGGAGCACTGAATCCGGAAGCGACCTCGGTGTGAGAGTGCCGTCAGACTGATAGGTACGATCCGCAAATACTTCATGTGCGACAGTAAGCCCAGCCACATTCCCTGCTCTCGTCAGTTCGCTTCCCGAAAGGCCGAATAATACGAGGGAATCATCGATATCATGTACAGCCTCCGCAATTGAGCGGGAGAGTTCTGCGTCCCTTGCTGCCATATTATATAAAGCACCGTGGGGTTTCACATGCGTCAGCGTCCCGCCTTTTGCTTTTACGATCGCCTGCAGAGCTCCTACTTGATATAAAATAAGGGAATACGCTTCCTGAGGGGTGATGGTCATATTCCTGCGCCCGAAACCCTGGAGGTCCGGCAGGCCGGGGTGCGCCCCGATCTTAAGGCCGTGCGAGAGCGCCTGCTCCACCGTTTTCATCATCACGAGCGGGTCGCCCGCATGAAAGCCGCATGCTATATTGACAGAATCCACGTACTTCATCATCTCTTCATCCTGCCCGATTGTATAGGCCCCGAAGCTTTCTCCCAAATCACAATTCAAATCGATTTTCATCCGAAGCATCCTTTCTTTCATGATCTTTATAGAAAATATAATTGTTTATTATCTTATCATAAGTATGTATAGTAAAAAGAAAAAGCTTGATCCTAGGAAGGACTAAGCTTTAATTTGACCTTTTCGTAAAAGGTTTTTATTTTTCCTTCTTTGGACGGCTGATTATCGTTTATGACTTTTGTACGGAGAATAAAATAAATGATTTCCTCAAGCACGGCTAATAGTATCAATAAGGATACAACTAACGAAATCCAGAAAGTCATAGACATCATTCCTTTCTTAACAGGGATAATACAGTATATGGGTATATGTACCACTTAATGAAAACAGTTAAACACGGGCAGCATTGTATTCATTTCAACATCATTTATCCTTTCGTAAGTGGATAATAAAATCATTATGTAAACTCCTTAATTTAGCGGATTTTTATCATCTTCTCATCAGATTTTAATTTTAAGGGAGCATGATGAACGTAGAGTAAAAAAGGGAGGTAATGATATGATGATGTTGATACGCTTCATACCCATCCTGTTTTTCAGCATAACAGCTTTGACGTTGTTTACGTTTCAGGGAATTGAGATTTTCCATGCCTTTTATGATTTTTTTTCAAAGAAATAAACGGATCAGAGATATAGCAGGTGAGTGAATGAAAAAAGTTTTATTAATCGAAGATGAAAAAAACCTATCACGTTTTATAGAACTTGAACTTAAATATGAAGGATATGAAATCGGTCTCGCATTTACGGGCAGGGACGGACTGGACATGGCCCTGAATGAAGAGTGGGATGTGATCCTGCTGGACCTCATGCTTCCCGGGCTGAATGGATTGGAGGTATGCCGAAGGATCCGGCAGAGTAAGGAGACACCGATTCTGATGATCACAGCGCGTGACAGCGTGATGGACAGAGTATCCGGCCTCGACAGCGGAGCAGATGATTACATCGTAAAACCTTTTGCAATCGAAGAGCTTCTCGCGAGGCTCCGCGCCGTTTTCCGGAGGACTCAGAATGATGCCCCGCAGCCTCCGGTAACATCATATGTCCACAACAATCTGACTGTATATAAGGAATCACGGCAGGTATTCAAGGAAGGCAAAGAAGTAGAAGTGACAAAGCGGGAATACGATTTATTGCTTGCCTTCCTGGAGAATAAGAATATTGTACTGACCAGGGAAGTCCTGTTGAATAAAGTATGGGGATACGATACGGAAGTCGAAACCAATGTGGTGGACGTCTATGTCAGGTATCTAAGGAATAAACTTGATTCGCCTGAAGAGGAAAGCATCATCCAGACGGTCCGCGGCACCGGATATGTGATGAGATCATGAAAAAGTTAAAGAGGTGGATCAAACCGACGTCCCTGAAGATCAAATGGGCTTTGGCAGCGGGGTCCGCCATATTTCTCGCTTTCTTTTTATTCAGCTTCTTTCAATATCATGCCATCAACAAATGGATGCTTGATGAGGAAGAGAATAACTTCAGCAGGGTCCTTGATGAAATCACTGTGATTTTCAAACAGCGCGGCCAAAACGTGAAGCTTGAGGATATATATGAAAGCAGAGACCTCATGAAGCAAATTGCAGAAAAAGATCAAACAATCAGGATTTTGGATCGTCAAGGCAAGCAGGCTTTGGAAATCAGAGGGGAAAACGAGCCTGCATTTTATATTCCTTTTCAGTCTGTCAGGGAGAAAGAAGTCAAGTTGATCGAATCCGATAATAAAAAAATCCTGATCGGCCATTCTCCCATTCATTCAAATCAATTCAATGGATACGTAGAGATCATCCAGCCCCTGAATCGTTACGAAAGTATCATGAAGAACCTCTTCTGGATGATGTCCTTCACCGGGGTAGCAGCCTTATTATTAAGTGCACTGTTCGGTTACCTGATGGCACGGAATTTCATCAGGCCGTTAAATAAATTATCAGAGGCGATGCGTTCCATTGAAAGGAATGGGTTTCAAAGAAGAGTGGAAGCGACGAATGCACACGATGAAATCAGTGAGCTCTCTCAAATTTTCAATAAGATGATGATTGAAATAGAGAGGTCATTCAGGCAGCAGCAGCAGTTTGTGGAAGATGCTTCCCATGAGTTAAGGACACCCATCCAGGTGCTGGAGGGACATCTTGCCTTACTGAACAGGTGGGGCAAAAAGGACCCTTCGATCCTGGAGGAATCATTGCAAGTTTCCCTTGAGGAGCTTGACAGAGTCAAACGCCTTGTCGGAGAACTGCTTGAGTTATCAAAGGCCGATCGTGAATTGGCGGATTATGAAAACGCGAAAGTGAATGTGAAAGAGGTTTCACTCAAAATCATCCGTGATTTTGCATTCCTTCATCAGGACTATGGTTTTGATCTAAGGGATGACCTCAATGATACCGCAGAAGCATTTATGTTAAAAAGGCATCTGGAACAGATACTCGTCATCTTACTGGATAATGCGGTGAAATATTCAGAGCCAGGGACGAGAGTAGAGGTGCGGCTTTATGAACTGGACAGGCTGCTTGTACTGGAAGTGAAGGATGAAGGGATCGGAATTCCGGAAGAAGACCTTCAAAAAGTCTTTGACCGCTTTTACAGGGTCGATAAAGCGAGGAGCAGGGAAAAAGGCGGTTACGGGCTGGGGCTGGCAATTGCCTCCAAACTGATTTATAACTATGGCGGTACGATCGAAGCAGCGAAGAATGATCCTGCCGGAACGGTTATCCGTGTTTCACTGAAAAGGTCGGCAAAACGCAAGGAAGAGAAATAGACGTCTCAGTATTTTTCTGAGACGTCTATTTCTGTGTACTGCATATCGATGCTTCTCGGGATTTTCAATTCAAGCACCCCATCTTTATACTGCGCCACCGCCCCTTTCTTCTTGACCAGTGAAGGAAGAGTCAGTACCTGCCGGTCACCGTGCCCGGGTATATTCTCAATGATTGCCTGGTTGGAAGTATGATAGATCTTCATCTGTCTCATCCATTCTTCATTGGGGATCTTCATCCGGATATACACGTCTTCAAAGGTTTCAAAAATATTGACAGGTATTTGATTTTGCTGATGAGGGGTTCCTTGATCGCGTTGTGCAGGTTCGCTGTCCATCGGATGAATGAAAGGCTGGTGGCCTTTCATTGCTTCATTTGGGTTCATCATGCTGCTCCAACCGCCGGGAAACATGTTTTTCATCATATTCTGTACATACGAGTCAATTTCTTTAGGATTCATATTATTCATTTGGTCCTTCATGTTTTTATTGAACGGGAACAGGCTCCATGGAAACATAAGCATCACCTTTCTTTTGCGCACACGGTCTTAGACAGTACATTCTAATCAGTATTGATTGATATATCGTATGCAATTATGGGCGAAGAGTTCAGGTGAAGAAGGATTAAACATTCAGTTTTGCGGGAATGGGATATTGAGCCTTGCACTATAAAACTCTGACAATCAATAAAAAAGCCTGGATTTGATAAAAAGTATTTGGTTTTTTTTAGTAAGAGTAGTAAGATGGTTTATGAAAAAAGTTACCCGAGTAATGATTTATAAGAGGGTGAATAAGAAAGCGCTTAATAAAAAGTTATTTCAGAATAGTCGTTTTTATATGAAGTTTTTCACAAATCATTATGGGAATATAAGTAAATGAGCAGGAGATGAAGTCGAACACAAAATTTTAAGAAATTTGACATAAAGACTTTAACTTACTACTGCACAGTGATAAAATATCTCTGTAAGCGTTTTAGTGCTTAAATAATATTATTCTTGCATAACAATTTTATTTATAGTTGAAATGGAAGGATACACGATACCCAAATTATACTAACTGGCAAATAGTTGGAGGTTTTTCAAAATGAAAAAGCAATCGACAAACCAAGAGCCATGGCATTCCTTTTACGGGCCAAATCTGGGCTACGTGATGGAGGTCTATGAACAATTTCTTGAAGATCCATCTGAAGTAGATCCTGAACTGAAGGAGTTATTTGAACAATGGGGGCCTCCTGCTGCTGAAGATGCTGCAGTGATGGCAAGTGCTCAGAAAGCAGACACTTCTTTTACCCTGCCTGCAGAGCCTACTGCGCTCAGCAAGATGGTCGCAGCCGTCAAACTGGCAGATAACATCCGTACATACGGCCATTTGGCGGCAGACATCAACCCGCTCAATGACCGCAATAAAGATACAAGGAGAATTGAACTGTCAGAGTTCGACCTGACCGAGGAAGACTTGAAAAACATCCCGGTTGAATTCCTTTGCCCTGATGCACCGTCCCATATCAAAGACGGCCTTCAGGCAGTGAATCACTTGAGAGAAGTCTATACAAAGAAACTTGCATTCGAATATGCGCATGTTCATGAGCTCGAAGAAAAGAACTGGCTCAGGGAAAAAATCGAGTCAGGGTCTTATTTTTCACCTCTGTCCAAAGAACAGAGGGTTTCCTTATTGAAACGCCTGGCAGAAGTGGATGGATTTGAAAAATATGTCCACCGCACATTCGTAGGACAGAAGCGCTTCTCGATCGAAGGGCTGGACACGATGGTGCCGCTGCTCGATGAGATGATCCGCTATTCCGTTGAAGCAGGAGCGAAGACGGTGAATATCGGGATGGCCCACCGCGGAAGGCTGAATGTCCTTGCCCATGTGATCGGCAAGCCGTACGAAATGATCTTTGCTGAATTCCAGCATGCACCAAGCAAAGACCTGATCCCATCTGAAGGCTCCGTCGGCATCACGTTCGGATGGACCGGGGATGTAAAGTATCATCTTGGAGCAGACAGGGAGATTTCCCCGCAGGCCATGCCGACAGCAAGGGCGCGTGTCACATTGGCGAATAACCCGAGCCACTTGGAAGTAGTGAGTCCGATTGTTGCCGGTTATACACGTGCTGCACAGGAGAACCGTGAAGAAAACGGATATCCGGTTCAATCACCCGAATCATCCTATGCTGTCATGATACATGGAGATGCAGCGTTCCCTGGACAGGGTGTGGTTGCAGAGACTTTAAATATGAGCAGGCTCCGCGGCTATAATACCGGGGGATCCATCCACCTGATCGCGAATAATATGATTGGATTCACGACGGAAAGCCGTGATTCCCGTTCCACTAAATATGCATCTGACACGGCGAAGGGCTTTGAAGTGCCGATTGTGCACGTCAATGCAGACGATCCTGAAGCTTGTCTGGCAGCTGCAGTTCTGGCCTATGAATATCGTAAAACATTCGGCAAGGATTTCGTTATCGACCTCATCGGCTACCGGAGATTCGGTCATAACGAAATGGATGAACCGATGGTGACGAATCCTCAGATGTATTCCATCATCCAGAATCATCCGAATGTCAAAAAAATGTACGCTGAACAACTGATTTCAGAAGGGATCATCTCTCAGGAGGAAGTCGATAAAATGGACTCCGAAGTGGAAGAAGTGCTGAAAGCGGCCTACGATAAGGTCCCGGCGAAGGATGAAGATCCTGATACCGTCCTGGCACCTCCGGAAGACGTGGCAAATGGCCTTCCTGAACTAAATACGTCCGTGGAATTCGATAAGCTGAAACATATCAATGATGAGCTGCTTCAATGGCCGGAAGGTTTCAATGTGTTCAAGAAGCTTGGAAAGATCCTGCAAAGACGCAGCCTGGCATTCGAAGGCAAGGGGAAAATCGACTGGGCACATGCAGAGACACTCGCATTTGCATCCATCCTTAAAGACGGCACCCCGATCCGGTTGACCGGCCAGGACTCTGAGCGCGGTACATTTGCGCAGCGCCACCTTGTCCTGCATGATGAAAAATCAGGGGATGAATACATCCCGCTGCACCATATCGCGGAAAGCAATGCATCGTTCGTCGTCCATAACAGCCCATTGACTGAAACAGCGGTTGTCGGGTATGAGTACGGATATAATGTTTTTGCACCTGAGACCCTCGTTCTTTGGGAAGCTCAATTCGGTGATTTCTCTAATATGGCACAAGTCATGTTCGACCAATTCATTTCAGCCGGCCGTGCCAAGTGGGGGCAGAAAACGGGTCTTGTCATGCTTCTTCCACACGGATATGAAGGACAGGGACCTGAGCATTCAAGCGCCCGTCTTGAGAGATTCCTTCAATTGGGCGGAGAGTATAACTGGACCGTCGCCAACTGCTCGACTGCAGGACAGTATTTCCACGTCCTGCGACGCCAGGCAGCCATCCTGCAAAAGGAAGAAGTCAGGCCGCTTGTCATCATGACGCCTAAGAGCCTGCTGCGAAATCAATTCGCATCCGTAACTGCGGAAGAGCTTGCAGAGGGAGAATTCCATTCAGTACTCGAGCAAAAAGGATTGGGAGAAAACCATGAAGCTGTTGAGCGGATTGTAATCGGAAGCGGTAAGATCGCAATCGACCTTGAAGAGAAACTGCAGGGCATGGATGAAACGGATTGGCTTCATATACTGAGACTTGAAGAAATCTACCCGTTCCCTAACAATGATATGGAAGACATCCTTGGAAGATATCCAAACCTGAAAGAATTGGTCTGGATCCAGGAAGAACCGAAGAATATGGGAGCATGGACGTTTGTTGAACCAAGACTGCGCGACTTGGCAGCAGATGGCGTTGACGTTCAATATGTAGGACGCAGAAGACGTTCAAGTCCTTCTGAAGGGGAACCTACTGTTCACAAAAAAGAACAAGCACGAATCATTAATGAAGCGTTAACTCGATAAGAAAGAGGAGGACATCACAGTGGCAGAAATCAAAGTTCCAGAATTGGCAGAATCAATTACAGAAGGTACGATTGCTCAATGGTTGAAGCAGCCTGGCGATTATGTTGAAAAAGGCGAGTACATCGTAGAATTAGAGACAGATAAAGTAAATGTAGAAGTGATTTCTGAAGAAGCGGGTACCATTCAAGAACTTAAAGCCGATGAAGGTGACACTGTAGAGGTTGGCCAGGTCATCGCGATCGTTGGGGCAGGCGGGGAAGCTCCGGCACCTTCAGACAACAAAGAAGAAAAAGAGGAGCCTAAGCAGGAAAAAGCTGAGGAGAATGCTCCAAAAGAAGAAGCTCCAGCACCAAAAGACGATAAAAAGAATCGTCCGATCGCTTCTCCTGCAGCCCGCAAGCTTGCACGTGAAAAAGGAATCGACCTTTCTCAAGTACCTACCGACCCGCTTGGCAGAGTGAGAAAGCATGATATCGAGGCTTATGAGAACAAGCCGGCATCTGAACCTTCGAAACCTGCTCAGGAAGCAAAGAAAGCTCCTGCCAAGAAAGATGACGGAAAGCCGGTCGTGCGTGAAAAGATGTCCCGCAGAAGACAAACCATTGCGAAGCGTCTCGTAGAAGTCCAACAGACAGCTGCAATGCTGACCACTTTCAATGAAATTGACATGTCTGCCGTGATGGAATTAAGAAAGCGCAAAAAAGACAAATTCTTTGAAGATCACGATGTTCGTCTTGGATTCATGAGTTTCTTCACAAAAGCTGTAACAGCCGCGCTGAAAAAATTCCCTTACGTCAATGCGGAAATTGACGGCGATGAAATCGTCCTTAAGAAATATTATGATGTTGGCGTAGCTGTTTCAACTGATGATGGTCTTGTTGTGCCGGTTGTAAGAGATTGCGACCGCAAGAACTTTGCAGAAATTGAAGGCGAAATCATGGAGCTCGCGACAAAAGCAAGAAATAACAAGCTTGCACTGTCCGACCTTCAAGGCGGATCCTTCACCATCACCAATGGGGGAGTATTCGGTTCATTACTATCCACCCCGATCCTAAACGGGCCGCAGGTAGGAATCCTGGGAATGCATACAATTCAACTCAGACCTGTAGCGATCGACAAAGAAAACATGGAGAACCGTCCAATGATGTACATCGCCCTTTCCTATGACCACAGGATCATTGACGGGAAAGAAGCGGTAGGGTTCCTGGCAACAATCAAGAACCTTCTTGAAAATCCTGAAGATTTACTGTTGGAAGGATAATCGTTTTACCTTATTGAATATAGATGAATGTGTTTGCCGGTACACTGGGTGTGCCGGCACTTTTTTGTCTCTGACAGGCCTCACTGATTTTTGCCATCTGCATAAAATATAGAAACAGGAAAGTATTTTTCCTTAGGTAAAAAAAGAGGGTGAGTCATGAAAGGTCGGCATGCAAAGAAAATGATGTACTATGCGTACGCATTAAATAAAATCGGCATACTCGATTACAATCAAATGCAGCAGCTGGAGAAGCATTATTCGAAAAGAAGGAGCACCACTCAGCGAACATGAAAAAGACAGACTCCTTAAGGAGTCTGTCAACCAACAATTCTCAGGGGGTGAGAATCTTTTGTTTTTATTTTATCTTGTTTGCGATTGTCATGATTTCCTAAAAGGCTTCAACCCTCGAACGCGGATCTCTTTTCTTAATAACTGAATCCAATCCTGATCATTCCCTTGCTTCTCAGCATCTCGATAAGCTGCCACTAACTGTTCATTACTTAAGATTTTCATGACCAACCTCCTAGGAATGTTTAAAATATAGAATTTTCTATATTTTCTCTATATTTTACATAGAAACGGTCCATTTGAAAAGAGTTTTTATTAAATTACTTCCAAAGTAGCATTTTAAGAGAATTTGTAGAAATGGGTTTATTCATTTGGTTATTTGTCTAAAGAAATAGTTTGATTTATTTTAGATTTTATTAGTTTGAAAATTTAAATTTTTGTGATAATATACACGCATATCATATTTTTTAATGTAAGCGATATCATTCAAAGGGGGATATTTGAATTGACGGACATTCTGGAAACCACCATCGGGGAACTGCTTGAAGAAAAAGCTAGGATACAGCCGGACAAAGATGCAGTGGTTTATGCTGACAGGGGTTTGAGGTGGACTTATAAGGAATTGAACGAGAAATGCAGACAGGCAGCAAAGGGCTTCATGAGTCTCGGCATCGAGAAAGGTGAACATGTTGCCATTTGGGCATCCAATACACCTGAATGGATCTTAAGTCAATTTTCCACAGGCAAGATGGGGGCGGTGCTCGTAACCGTCAACACCAATTACCGTACAGCTGAACTAGAATACTTATTAAGGCAGTCTGACAGCACGACCATTATCTTGATGGAAGAGTACCGTGGAGCTTCATACATCAATATGCTTTATGAGATCTGTCCTGAACTGAAAAACGCTGAACCTGGCAAATTACATAGTGAAAAACTGCCGAAATTAAAAAATGTCATTGTAATGGGAGATAAGAAATTTCCAGGCACCTTCAAGTGGGATGAAATCATGCAACTGGGAAATGAAGTTGCCGATGAGACGCTTGATGAAAGGTTGGGAAGCCTGGCGCCTCAGGAAGTCATCAATATGCAATACACTTCGGGGACGACCGGTTTTCCGAAAGGGGTCATGCTGACTCACTCGAATATTGTCAATAACGCATATAATGTCGCCGGCTGTATGAGATTGACCGAGGAAGACCGCCTGTGCATACCTGTACCCTTCTTCCATTGTTTTGGCTGCGTGATGGGGACGCTTGCATGTGTGACCGTCGGTGCTGCCATGATACCGGTGCAGGAATTTAATCCATCCGGGGTACTGCAGGTCGTACAAGATGAAAAGTGCACGGCTTTGCATGGGGTTCCCACTATGTTCATCGGGGAATTGAACCTGCCTGATTTCGATCAATATGACCTCGGCAGTCTGAGGACAGGGATCATGGCAGGGAGCAACTGTCCGATCGAAGTCATGAAAGATGTCATGAATAAAATGGGCGCCGAGGAAATCACCATCGCTTACGGTCAGACTGAATCCTCGCCCGTCATTACCCAGACACGCACCCATGATCCCTTAGAATTAAAGGTGGAAACAGTCGGCAGGGCCCTCCCCAACGTCGAAGTGAAAATTGTGGAGCCGGGTACCGACCTGGAAGTACCCAACGGGACACAGGGGGAGCTGTGTACCAGGGGATACCATGTGATGAAAGGCTATTACAAAAACGAAGAAGCGACCAAAGCGGCCATCGATGATGATAATTGGCTCCACACCGGGGACCTCGCCGTGATGGATGAGTACGGCTATTGCAGGATTACTGGCAGACTAAAGGATATGATCATTAGAGGCGGTGAAAATATCTACCCGCGTGAAATTGAGGAGTTTTTATACTCGCACCCTAAAGTACTCGATGTTCAGGTAATCGGAATCCCGGATGAAACGTTCGGTGAAGAAGTCATGGCCTGGATCATCCTTAAAGAAGGACAATCCGCAACAGGCGATGAGATCAGAGAGTACTGCAGCGGAAAAATCTCACGCCACAAGATTCCGAGATTCATCGAGTTCACAGATTCCTACCCGATGACTGCATCAGGAAAAATCCAAAAATTCAAACTCAAAGAACAAGCTCAACAAGCAATCACACCTAAGGGATAAATGAATTTTAAACTGCATTCTTGAATACACTGTGATACAAGAATCCCAGACGAAGAAAAATCCAAACTACTATTTGAATCTTTAGGGTTCAAATTAGTTTGGATTTTTTTGTCCTGATTATGTCTTGAAGTTTGAAAAAGCGATTGATTTAAGGACAAGATGTACTAAGAGTAGTCTCTACCAGTATTTAAATGATTTATTTGAGTAATTATCCAAATTTAAAACCAATTCCAGCGATTGATTGGAGTGCAAAACGCAGACCCCTGCGGGAAAAGCGAGTTAGGTGAGACTTGTCCAGCTCGAGGGCTTAGAGGCACATGTCATAAGTCAACTCGCCCAAGAAGGCAAAGAACGCCTTCGTGGTCGATTCGCCTTATGCCACCCGCCTCTGACCAAAGCCCTTCCACTTTTCTAACCCGCAGGCGAAGCCGAGGAGGCTCACGGGTCACCCGCGGAAAGCGAAGTCTTGCACGGAAATCATTAGCGGTATTATAAGTCTTCACTTATTTTTTTCATCATTCTTTTTTAAATGGTTTCAACTAAAGCAGTAAAACCATTTCACTGAAAAATCAAACTGAATTTGATAAAATGAATCTATTCATTATAGAAAAAGGGGAGAGACAGCTTGAACGTTTTCGTTTACGGAACATTAAGAAGGCACGAAGAAAATCATTCACTTTTAAAAGATGCATCATTACAATATGAACAGGCCTGGGCCCAAGGCAAATTATATGACACAGGCAAGGGATACCCTGCTCTCAAAGAAGGGGAAGGGACTGTTTATGGCGAAATATATAAGATAAATGAAGAGATCCTCGCCAAACTCGATGAAATCGAAGACTATATAGAAGGCAGGGAGGACAACCTGTACAACCGTCGGCTGCAGGAAGTAAATACTGACCGCGGGCCGGTTGAAGCGTTTGTTTACTACGGGCTTGAAGGAAAACTATTTCAATCAGAGATTTCCTCCGGGGATTGGAAGGTTCACCGCTTCATTCAGGAAAAGCCGGAGAGGATATTGTATTTTGCGTATGGGTCCTGTATGGACGACGACCGTTTCAGACTGGCAAAAGTGGATCATCATTTTGAAAAGTGCAGGGGAGCCGGCTCCCTGGATGGATACTCAATGAAATATCTGTTCAAAGTGGATGACGGAGGACGCGGAGATATCATTGAAGATGGCGGAAAGATGGAAGGTGTCGTCTATGATATTCCACAAGAGGCGGTTGAATATCTGTTTACTAGAGAAGGAGTGGCCCCCGGCTGGTACAGGGCGGCTTTCGTGGATGTAGTGATAGGCGGAGAGGTTTACCGGGATGTCCTCACATTTATCGTGAAAACGAAATTTGATGAAGTACTCCCCCCTGAACACTATGCAAGGGAAATTCTAAGAGGGAGCCTTCCCCATGTAAGTGCAGCCTATCATTCAAAGCTGCAGCAGCAGCTTATTGATTTGGGCATGGTTGAAGAACAGGTAAAGAATTTGTTGAAAGACCCTGAAACTTCTGGTTGATTCACCCGGAATCATCGTTTTCTGGAGCATCTATTGTCCATATATAATACTTGGTAAATGCAGTACATTCTTGGATGGAAACGAGGTGCATGATGGAAATCTTACTTGAGCTGGTGGACCAATACGGCTATATCGCAATGTTTTTATTCAGCTGGATCGTCTTCCTCGGGTTACCTGTACCGAACGAAATAGCAGCGGCCTTTGCGGGATATCTTTCGGAGTGGAGACATTTCGATCCCTACACCTCGTTTTTATTCATGTACAGCGGATTATTGAGCTATGGTATATTCGGCTTCTTTGCAGGTGACCGCTTTGGTACAAAACTGATGATCCGGAAGTTAAAAAGCGGGAAGACACAGTTCCTTATGGAGAAAGGTGAGAACTGGATTGAAAGATATGGGTCATTCGCTATATCCATAAGTTATTTCATCCCGGGGGTCCGCCTGGTGATGCCTTATATCGCGGGTACAGCGAAAGGGATAACGCTTATAAAATTCATCGTATATGCTGCCCCTTCCGCTTTTGTGTGGGCACTTGTTTACTTCCAGATTGGAAGGTATTTTCCGAAGAGTTTTCGCGGGATCGTGGAAGAGGTCAGTTTAAAAGCAGGCATCATAGCGGGAGTCCTTGTTTCGTGTATTCTGATTTACATCCTGCTGAAATTCTTAAAGAGAAAATATCCATCAGTGCTCAGGAAAAGAATCAGGTATCGAAATAAATGACCGATTTAACGATATCCGTTAAGTCGGTTTAACTGTGAGAGGATGAATCATCTACAATCGTGAAATAATCTCCGAAAACCCCGATTGCCTTAATGGTGAATCTATCGCCGTTTTGATCCTCGTAAACTTTCCCTACGGTATTAAACAGCAAGTACCCCTTTTTGATCGTAGAACCTGTCTCGATCAACGTGTACACCGAATTTTCATCGGCCATTCTCGTGCATGATACCTTCTCTTTACAGTCGATCTGGTATTTCTCTTGGAGCCATGTATAAAACTGCTCTTCTGAGGGCCTGTGGGCAGTCATATACCAGGCGAGAAGTAGCAGGGATATAAAAAAAATCTGCTTCATTGCTTTTTTCATTGATTAGCGCCTTTCGGTTTGGATTCTCCTATAATATACCATGTCCCGACGCTTCCTTACAGGGGGATGTAGGATAAATCTGAAATAGAGAATAAAACCTGAAAAAGTTTGCTGTTGAACAAATCTTTTGGGAAGAATATACTGAATACAAACGCATTTAGGAGGATACAGATGATACATCATACATGGACAGAAAACAGTGCAGTGAAAAAAGTGAAATGTGTACATACTGATGCCAAGAAATACACAGTTGCGAATGTGCTTGAAATAGGCAAAGAATACGAAGTGAAAAATGAATCTGAAGATTACTATTTTGTCATTGATGAAAGCGGCAAAATGGGCGGCTTCTACAAAGAGTACTTCGAAGAAATAAAATAATAATTTCTTAAAGCTGATTTCTTCAAACGGACGGAAATCAGCTTTTTTACTTGATGGAGGGCATGAAAATGACAGAGCATACATACACAATCAGGCCTGCAAGGCTTGAAGATCTGCCATCAATCTTTCAGTTATTTACTCAGTATGAAGAGGAGGTATATGGAGAGAGACAGACAAGCGAATTGGAAGTAAGGGAAATCCTGACGACCATCGAGGAAAACGACCGTAAAGTCCTGTATAAAGACGGGAAGCTTGCCGGATTCTCTCTTCTGACAGTAAAAGACCACCGCCTGCCGTCTCTTCTGATGATTTCCCCTGAAGCAGGGATGGGAGACATGATGATTGAAATGCTGAAGGAGCTTGTTCATTCTGCTGTCAATAAAAAAGAAAACGAGAGAGATGAAAAAGTCATCGTTTTATCTGCCAATCTTGAAACGGAAAGTGATACGCTTGAAGAATATGGTTTTACCCCTGTGAGGCACTGGTTTCAAATGAATATGGATTTAACGGATTACAACGGGAAATTACCAGATAAAAAGAATGATGCGGCAATATCGACGTTCAGTTTAGGTGAAACCGCCATATTGCATGCGTTATTTGAAGAGGTTTTCTCCGATCATTTCGATTACCATCCTGAGAGTCTTGAAGATTTCAAGAAAAGATTCCAAAGGGAATCATTTGATCCAAGCCTCTGGTTTTTATTGAAAAAAGACGATGATCCGATCGGCTTTGTTATGTGTACGGTCAATGATGAGTCGGGGCTGGGCGAAATAACTCATTTGGGTGTGCGGAAAAGTTACAGGAAAAGAGGATACGCCACGATCCTCCTCCATCATGCCTTCACCATCCTGAAGGAAAGGGGCATGCTCTCTGCAGCGCTGTCCGTAGACAGTGAATCCCTTACAGACGCGACAATCGTTTATCAAAAAGCAGGGATGCACGTTCATCGCAGATTCACCCGCATGGACTTTACAGTATAGGGTTATCTAAACATCCGGAAAGGATGTTTTTTATTGTCCGGCTGCGGCGGCTGGGAGCTCGAGGTCATAAGCTAAACTTACCAAAAAGGCAAAGAACGCCTTTCCGGTAAGTTCATCTTATGCTTGCCGCTCCTGTGCAAGCCGCCTCCGCTTTTCGGTTATCCCCCGCAGTCCCTTGATATACTTTTTTTGCAGTGAAAGCGCTCTTACATGTATGATGTGTCTAGTAGACCATTTGAAAGGATGTCATGGATGAATCACGAAACTGGATTGCCGAAATCGGTGATCGAAATCATAAATGAAAGAAAGAACCAATTCAACAGCACAGAGTATGGATTCCTGATTGGTGAAGGAGGATACTCCTCGAGTGACGGACACATTATTGAAGACAGCATCATCTCCTTATCAATGGGGAAGAACCTGCTGCTTAAAGGCCCGACAGGTTCAGGAAAGACCAAGTTGTCCGATACCCTTTCTTCTATCTTCTCGCAGCCGATGCACAGCATCAACTGCTCAGTGGACCTGGATGCAGAAGCATTGCTCGGATATAAAACGATTTCTGAAAAGAACGGGAAAAACTCAATTGAATTCATTGAAGGACCTGTGATCCAGGCGATGAAGAAAGGTCATCTCTTATATATAGATGAAATCAATATGGCCAAGCCTGAAACCCTTCCGATATTGAACGGAGTACTTGATTACCGGAGGAGCATCACGAATCCTTTCACGGGGGAAGTGATCAAAGCTGCTCCCGCGTTCGGTGTCATCGCAGCGATCAATGAGGGGTATGTTGGAACAGTTCCATTGAATGAAGCGTTGAAAAACAGGTTTGTCGTTGTGGATGTTCCTTATATTGAAGGAGACGTTCTGAAGGATGTCATTAAAAGTCAGAGTCAGTTGAAAAATGAAAAGCTGATTCATACATTCGTCGAGCTGTCGTCTGATTTACTGGTTCAGGTGAAAAACGGTCAAGTCTCAGAGGAGGCTGCTTCCATCCGTGCCTTACTCGATGCATGCGATCTTGCCGTTTACCTGCCGGCAAAGCGCGCCATCCAGCGCGGTATCATCGATAAGCTGGAAGATGAGAGGGAGAAAGCGGCTATAAAAAATATAGCGGAAACCTTGTTTGAGTGAGGGATCGATAATGGAAAGGTTCATACAATTCAACGATGAAACCATTGATTCATTTCTATTTATGGAAATGGCGGATTTAGCCAAGACACTTTCAAGAAACGGTGAAATGGAACTCAAATACGGCCCGTTTTCTTATGTTGATTATAAGCAGCAAATCGTCTATGTCAGCCATTTCTGGGATCATCGGAAAAGAATGGATGAAGTCAACGGCTTAAAAAGTGATGTGTACCTTCGAACTGTCGGCAACCTGGCGGAAACGGATAATGAAGCAGTCGGTAACTACATCCTGAAAATCAAGAAGACGTCCATCCCCAAGTTTGCAAAACAATTATTTGTCATGGGGGAGGACTTGCGCCTCGAGGAAATCTGCAAATCGAAAAGGCCCGGGACAAAGCAGGCATTCGAGACAAGAAGAGAGTTATACCGGCAGTATTTTCAGGCTCAGTTAAAAGTGAATTTGACCAAAAGCGTGTTCACTGACTCATTGTTCAATGCTTTATTTCTATTATTGAATGCCCAGTCGCCTTTGGAGGAGGCACCGGCCATCAATGAGGAAATCGACTTGGCCATGCCGTATCTGCAGTCTTCAATCACAAGGCTTTATGAAACGAATTCGACTGCAGATGTAGTCGCTATCTGCCTTCAAATCATTGAGGTTGTCGAGGAGATCGTGAAGAAGGATATGCTCAATGAATATTTCCATCTTCCTGAAGATGCACATGAACATGATATTCCCGCCGACACCTTTGAAGACCTGAAACGAAAGGATCCTCTGGCGAATCAGGATGTCCTTGAGGAAGAAAGCACAGGGGACGAAGAAGTGATTGATGAAGAATTCCGGACCTGGCACAGAGAAACCGAAGATAAAGGTGAATCCTTCCTGCAGTTCGATCTGGATCAGGGTTCGCAGTCAGACCTTATGGGTGAAGGTGTCCGGGAAGGCGACGATGGAGACCAGGCACTTGCGATGGTGCAGGGGTCGGCTCAAGAGACCGAAAGAGAGCAATATCAGAACGTAAGAGCAGCCGAGAAAGAACATGAAGAACTGAAGGGAGGAGGGGACAATAAATACGGCAAGGATAATCGATTTGCCCTTCCTTACTTCCTTTACCCGGATATTCCTGCAGCCGAAGAACAAAGTGTTTACGGGAATTATAAATCTGCCATTGCTCCCTTGCAGAAGAAATTGAAAAAAATGATTGAAAAGACTCTGGAGCATAAACGGATCCAGCCCCGTTCTGATTTGCATTTTGGGCGCTTGAATAAGAAACTGCTCCGTTTTCTGACAGACGATAATCCCAGGCTGTTTTATAAGAAACAGAATCCATCATCTGAAATTGATGCGGTCTTCTCCCTCCTGGTTGATTGTTCCGGTTCGATGTTCGATAAAATGGATCAAACGAAGCTTGGAATCACTCTATTTCATGAATCGCTGAAGTCTGTCCGTGTCCCCCATGAAGTGGTCGGGTTCTGGGAAGATACCAATCGGGCAACAAAGACACATCAGCCTAATTATCTGAAACCTGTATTGGATTACACTTCTTCTTTAAAACCGTCATCGGGTGCGGAAATCATGCAGCTCGAGCCTGAAGAAGACAACAGGGACGGCTTTGCCATACGATTGATGACCGAGCGGATTTTAAGAAGGAATGAAAATCAGAAATTCCTGCTTGTCTTCTCTGACGGCGAACCTGCGGCAATGGAATATGATCAAAACGGGATCGTCGATACGCATGAAGCTGTGTTGGATGCAAGGAAGCAGGGAATAGAAGTCATCAATGTGTTCTTATCGAATGGACCGATCGATGAAGGTCAGCGGAACACCATCCAGAACATCTACGGCAATTACAGCATCCTGGTTTCCGATATAGAGGAACTCCCGGATGTGTTATTCCCGCTTCTGCGGAAATTGTTGTATAAAAGCATCTAAGTTAATGAAGATGATGTGATAGGGAAAGCCCGGACTAATTTGCCTTTTCATAAGGGGAATTAGTTCGGTTTTTTATGTCAATAAAATGCCATTACGTTTATAGCCGGGATCGGCCCTTGATATGGGTGAAGATTTCGCTTTCCGCGGGCAGACCGTGATTTTTAGCCCGCTTTAAAAGGTATGGGTGCAGGGATCGTTACACGATCAGATCGCCAAACTCAATTTTTTGTAAGAAAAGAGGGTCTCATGCTTCAAAATGTGGATGGTATCATAGTTAAAAGCAGGGATAGCGCTGTCACCAGTCATCTATATTCCTGCAGAAGGAAAATGCGAGCTACTTTCAAGATTTACAAGCCACTTCACCACTTTTTCAAGCAACTTGTCGAATATTCTTTAGCCATTGGCTTCAAACCTTGTGCGTGGAAGCTTTACCATGAGAGGGCCACATCCTTAAATATGAATGTTCTTCTGCTATTGACTATAAAATATTATAAGCCCTGGTCGGATTTCCACAACCGAATTTTAAATAAGGTTTAGATTTCTAGAGAAAGGCAATTAATGTACCATAAGAGATTGATGGCATTTATTGGAGGGGACGTCATGGAAGAAATCGATTTTCATCATATTTTCGAATTGGGCTTGATATTGGTTATGATAGCCGCAGGTATCACCGCATTCGCAAAGAAGCTTAAACAGCCTTATCCGATTGCCCTCGTCATTATAGGTGCATTGATTGGTATGTTCAATATTCCGGTATTGGAACCTCTTAAAGATTTCATTACGGAAGGGGAGGTTTTCAATTTTGTCATCATCACCCTTTTCCTTCCTGCATTATTGGGGGAGGCGGCTTTAAAGCTTCCTTATTCTCAATTGAATTCGAATAAAGAACCTGTGCTGGCACTGGCGTTCGGTGGAACGCTCCTATCCTTTTTGATCATCGGGTTCTCCACCTATTACTTCTTTGACTTACCTATTCCGGCGGCATTTGTGTTCGGTGCATTGATGAGTGCGACTGATCCAGTGAGTGTCCTATCCATCTTTAAAAGTGTCGGCGTAAAGAAGAGACTCGCCGTCGTCATTGAAGGGGAGAGCCTGTTCAATGACGGGCTGGCCGTCGTTTTATTCAATATTTCCGCATTTTATTTACTCACATACATAGATGCTGGCTGGGCGGGCTTCGGGAGCGGGTTATGGGAATTCATCCGGGTCGTATCGCTGGGAGTCATCATCGGGGGCTCATTGGGATATGCCTTCTCCATCCTTACAAAATACTTCGATGATTACCCGCTTGAAATCATTTTCAGCATCATTCTTTTTTACGGGTCCTTCCTGATGGCGGAAAGTGTTCATGCATCAGGGGTCATTGCCGTCGTGATTGCTGCCCTGATATTCGGTAACTACGGCGGTAAGATTGGAATGAGCCCGACGACAAAATTGAACATCAACAGCTTTTGGGATGTCGCAGCTTTACTAGCAAATTCACTTGTCTTCCTCATGGTCGGTCTCGAAATCACGAGAATCGATCTGATAGATAAGTGGCCGCTGATATTTGCCGCGATTGGGATCGTCCTGGTTGCAAGGAGCATCGCCGTGTATACAAGCCTGTCGCTGATCAATCATTTCCCGCACAACTGGAAGCATATCCTGAATTGGGGCGGGTTGAAGGGATCCCTCTCCGTTGCTCTCGTCCTCAGTCTGCCGAGGGACTTCCCTGCAAGGGAGGACGTGCTGATCCTTGCATTCAGTGTCGTGCTTTTCAGTCTGGTCGTTCAAGGGTTGACCATAAAGCCCCTGATTTCGTTAATGGGTGTAAAAGCCGAAGGGGGGGAGCATGGGGAATTCCAGGAGCTGTTATCCCATGTCCACCGGTACGAAACAGCGATATCGGAGATCCACAGAGTAAAACAAAAACTCTATATCACCGACCCGGTTTCGGAAGAAATGATGGATATGTATAAAAAAAGAATTGATATCATCCGGGCACAGCTGAATGAACTGTATGAAGAATATCCGGAGTTAAAGAAAAAACAACTGACTACTTTAAGGAAGCATGCACTGTATGCCGAGTATGATGCCATCACGAAGCTTGAAAAAGAAGAGATCATATCAAGTGCGCTTGCAGAAAAGCAGTACGATGCGATTACTGATGAGATAGTGAATGCTGAAGAAAAATAAGAGGCGCCCGCGGGACGCCTCTTATTTTTTGATTTCCATCAGCTTTTGTTTTAACTCCTGTTCCATTACGGCCATATCCTGTTCTGCCTGGAGACGCTTTTGGCGTCCCTCTGCCTGGATGGTCAATGTCTCTTCGATTGTGGCGATTAAATTTTCCTGGGTTTTCTTGAGGGTTTCCACATCAATGATACCCCGTTCATTTTCTCTTGCGGTTTCGATGCTGTTTGTTTTCAGCATTTCCGAGTTCTTCAGCAGAAGATCATTGGTGGTCTGGGAAACCTGCTTTTGGGCTGTCACCGCTTTTTGCTGATTTAAAAGGGTGAGCGCGATTGCAATCTGGTTCTTCCAGAGCGGGATCGCAGTAAGGATCGACGCCTGGATCTTTTCCGCAAGAGCCTGATTGGTGTTCTGGATCAGACGTATTTGCGGAGCGGATTGAATCGTCATCTGCCTGCTCAGTTTAAGGTCATGGATCCGCTTGTCGAGGCGGTCCAGGAACTGCATCGTATCGTTCACTTCCTGGAAAATCAATTCGTCACCTGACTCCTCTGCCTTTTTCCTAAGCGAAGGAAGGAGGGTATGCTGAATTTCATCCCGCTTGATCTCCGCTGCGGCGATGTAAATATTCAGTGCCTGAAAATAATCCTTATTCTTATCATAAAGTGTTTCGAGCAGCCTGTTGTCATCGAGCAATGTTTTCTGAGAATGTTCCAGCCTCACAGAAATGCGGTCGATCTGGGATCCGATCTTCTGATATTTAGAGAGTACTTCCTGTATCGAAGAAGATACTTTCCGGAACAATTTTTTGAAGATCCCTTTTTGCTTCGAATTCAGTTCATCAGGATTCATCTGCTCCAATTTTTTCATCAGGTCGCTCAATACATCCCCGATCGGCCCGATATCCCTCTTCTGTACATGCTCAAGCATGGAATGGGAAAAGCTTGATAACTGGTTTTGTGCTGCGGTTCCATATTTCAGGATCGCCTCGTAGTCCTTGTAATCGATCTGCTCGGCAAGCTGTCTGGCCTTGGCCTGCTGTTCTTGCGGCAGACGGTCCAATAATGCAGGGGCAGTTTCGGTTTTTCTATCCTGTCCATCGGAGAAGGGATTTGAAAGCAGCTGATCCAGCTCGTTAAGCTCTTGACGTTGTTCCATCATAAAACCTCCATCATCTATTTTAAATCTTTATTTTGAGTAAGATGCTTGTTAGCGAAAGTCAATTCCATTTTCAAGTGATCCATATCATCTGCCACCACCATCTGGAGATCCTTCTCCAGGGAGTCAATCAGTTCATCCAGGGTGGAGCGGGTCTGCTGGAGGGAAAGGAACGTCTCCTGGCTTTTACCCGGCTGTGAAGCAAGGAATGTATATTTCTCTGTCAGTTCGACAACTGAATCCAGGTGATAGTAGAAAAAGGATTCGGCTGAGTAAT
This sequence comes from Bacillus sp. BKU_1, assembly GCA_051294195.1. Classification (GTDB taxonomy): domain Bacteria; phylum Bacillota; class Bacilli; order Bacillales; family Bacillaceae_B; genus Rossellomorea. The sequence continues at coordinate 3,663,917 of CP193985.1, forward strand.
AGCGCTTGGGATCCTTTGAGACCAATTGGTAGATCCTCCTTGTCAGCCGGTTGATCTCGAGGATCTGTTTGAAAGCGCCGAGCGACCGAACCTTAAGCTGCTGTTTCTGAAGCCGTTTTACTTTTTCCTTCGCTTCTTTTAAATTCTTGCCGATGTACCGGTATTCCTTTCTGCCCAATCCTTTTTTATTCAGCCATACGCTCCGCTGAATTTCCTTTATCGTAAAAAAGGATGCGACACCGGTCGCCGCCCCTGCAAGCAGCGTGAGCGGGAAGCCGATATCAAATGCAAGTAAATACACGACAAAACTGGTACTTCCGATTGTAATGGAGACAACACTTCTCAAGAGAAAGTGCAAAAAAGTATTCATTTCATCTACCCCTTAATAGAATGCTTACCTTTTATACGTTGAAGTGACTGAAAAAGTTTCATGCAGTTACTAATATTGTACCAGAAGAAGGGGAGACGGGCATACTTCCTATAAGGGCAGCAGCAATTATTTTGTAAGGAATTGACATCAATCTTTCATTTATATAACAAATGGTGCTTTTGTGATTAAAGTATCATTTTTTTGATAAAATGGTTTAGTAGATTGACGGGACAGGTGTGTGAAGATATGAAGAAAACGTTATTGCTGATGACCATCATGCTCTTCTGGGGATTTTCGACTATGGCATCTGCACAGGTGAATACAGTAAAAAAGCCCGATACTCTTTTTAGTAAAGCGGCTGTACTGATAGATTCAGAAACGGGTAGTGTGCTCTATTCCAAGGATGCCCATAAGAAAATGTACCCTGCCAGTATCACGAAGATCGCTACAGCTATATATGCGATAGAGAACAATAGACTTGATGAAACAGTCACGGTCAGTGAACGGGCAGCCGGGACAGAAGGATCCACTGTCTATCTGCTTCCGGGAGAGAAGATTTCCATGGAGCAGCTGCTGCAGGGGTTGATGGTCAACTCGGGGAATGATGCCGCCGTCGCGATTGCGGAGCATACGGAGGGATCTGTCGAGGATTTCACAGATAAATTGAATCGGTTCTTGAAGGACGAAGTCGGGGTGAAGGATACGCATTTCGAGAATCCACACGGACTTTATGATAAGAATCATTATACGACGGCCTATGATATGGCCAAGATCACAAGCTATGCTCTGAAAAATGATGCGTTCAGGACGCTCTTTGATATTGATGAGCTGGAATGGACTTCTGAAGGGTGGAATACCACCCTCTATAACCACCATAAAATGGTTAAGGGGGAAATGCCTTATCCGGAAGTCACAGGCGGTAAGAACGGGTTTGTACCTGAAGCCAATCATACACTGGTGACTTCTGCCGAAAATGATGGCGTATCGGTTGTCGCCGTCACGATGGATGCGCAGAGTAAACGGGCGATATATGCGGATACACGATCACTTCTGGATTTCGGTTTGAATCAGTTCACGCGGACATATGTATCGAAGGACAGTGCTTTTCAAACAGAAAACGGCTCCTACAAATTGCAATCAGACTTCTATTATACAAAGCCGTTCAACCAATCAGTGAATGAAGTAGTGAATGAGAACGGCAGATTGACGATCTTCAACGAAGACAATGAAGAGATTGCATCCACCGAACTGGAGGCTGTCCACCACTCTGATAAAAAGCAGCAGGTGCTGGCTTCGAACAGTCATGCAGGCGGACACAATGAATGGGAGTCATCATCCTTCTTTTATCCTGTATTCCTTTATATGATCATCCTTTTGATAGCAGGAATATCAATGTTGAGATTACGGGAGAGGGAATATTAGAAGCCGCGAAGCTTTAGATAAAAAAAGATAGAAGCAGGAACAAAAGTAAAACCCGAACCGATTTGCATGCCAGGTGGCAAATTGGTTCGGGTATTTTATTTAGCTTTCTCCAGCGGTTGATTGTAGTGTAAGACGAAGACTCCTATCGGAATTGAGAAAGGGCTTATGACATGTGCTTCTAAGCCCAGTAGCTGGCCAGTCACTCCATATAAGACAACTAAGCATCAGGGGCCGCCCGCGAAAAGCGAATTTTTGCACGGAAATCATAAGCGGAATGAAGAACCAAGAATTTCAGTTTCTTTCTTTTTAATCCACGATGATATACCCGATCATCGGGCCGCTTTGTTCCATCGTTGTATGGGTTTCACAAATGATGCGGTAGGTGCCTTCTTTAGGGAACGTGACATCAACAACGGTTTCTTTGCCTTTTTCAACCGTTCCTTTGATGTTTGTCCCTTCAATGTGGAACGGGTGGGCTTTGCCGTTTACACCATGGATCCGAAGCTGGATGCGTTTGTCCTTTTCCACGACGATTGTACCGGGATCCCAGCGATAGGATTCGATTTCCCTGCCATCGTCGGTCTTCGACTTGAATTCCCCTGTCACCAATTCGAACGTCTGCACATCAGCTGAATCAATTGAAACCGTAGGATATGAATTTGATTTGTAAGCCCAGATGGATCCCAAACTGATAATCAAAAGGGTGAAAAAGATAACGATAAGGGATGATTTCTTCAATACTAAAAATTTCAAGCTTTCTCCTCCTCCAAAGTAGATGCATAGAACAGCCATTATTTTATAGTTATGCATGAAAGGGAGAGAACTTGTCTATTTAATATGGAGGAGTTGCCATGCGGTTTTCTTGATTTTCTTTAAGAGTGATGTAAAATAGTTTGGGAAGAATAAGGAGGGGGAAGCATTGGAGCCAATAAGGAAAGTGATACTGACCAGAAGCGATGCGGAACCATGGTGGTTTTTTGAAGACTGGCAAAAGGATATCGTCAAAACCTGGGAATATGAAGAGGGATCGGCAGCCGTTCAAAAATATAAAACTGAAATCTCGAGTTTGAGAAAACTGTTCCCTAACGTGAAATCCAAGAACTATCAATCAATCGCCTTCTGGAATCCTGAAGAAATAGAATTCTGTGAAGCGTGTGACGATGATGTCCAGATATATCACGGCATCATTTTATTAGAAGGCGATCAGCCAATGGCAATGGATGAACATCTGATAGATGAAATAAAAGTATTGTTGGACAAGGATTGAGGGAATGCAGGTTATGACTGCATTCTTTTTTTATTGGCGAGTGAATGGCTGGATCATCTTTACATAAAAAGGAAGGTATTTGGAGATCATAATGCATGGAGGTGATGTAAAATGAGTAAAAGAAAAGAAGATCCTTCAAAAGCGATGTTAGGGTCATCACAGACAGAAGGACAAGGAACGACTAACAAAGAACTTCCAGGCGGGTCACCGGCAGATTCTTCCCGGTCGAAAAAGAAAAAGTAAATCATGCTTCTCACAGGGGGGGTTCTAGTCCTGCGGGCAGCTGTATATATTAATATGTAAGCAAGTATGGTATAATGGAATTAATCGCAGAATGATACCTGCACAATAACCGGCTTTTCAATATACCCGCAAAAAATCTGCTGAGCTACAATACCACAAATCAGTTTTTTCGTGCCCGGCATGGAAATCCTGCTTATCTTAAAGGAGGACATTCAATGGCTTTTGGTCGTCGAAATCAAGTAGAAGAAGAAATTAAAACTGAGGAAACGGAAATTTGGGCTTGTTCTTCCGCTGATTGCAAAGGTTGGATGAGGGATAACTTCAAGAGCGAAGATACACCTAAGTGCCCGCTCTGCAACGCTGATATGGAGAAATCGACTAAAGTACTGCAGGTCGTGGATAATCCCCACCCAACAATGAAATCGTCCTGATGAAGCAAAGAATCAATCATTTGATTGGTTCTTTTTTTTATTATTTTAAAACGCTTTTTTTATTCCTGAATAGTATGTAGTGTAACATGCGTAAAAGGAGGGAGCACCATGTCCGGTAAAAACAAAAAGGAAAAAGAAGTACCGATCATGCCAGAGAAGGATGGACATTCAATTTGGGACGGCTTTTGGAAGCTGGAAAGACCTGAACCGAGACCAGAAGCTGAAGAACAGAAGACAGAAGAAACCACGTTCAGATGGTTCTGATTTTGTTAGGACTGCAGAGGAGATCATCCCCTCTGCAGTTTTTAATTGCTCTTCGCTATGTTTATAAATACTTTCAGATTGGTAGAAATAACTATAGAAGAACGAAGGAGGAATTTGGAATTGATCATTGATAACGTACGCCTGTATGATGGACAGGGTTTCAATCAACCCGGCGGAATCCATCATGTGGTGATTGAAGAGGGATTAATAAAAGATATCCGCAAAGGCACAACGGAGGAAAAAGGCGCTCATGTCATGGACGGCAAGGAAAGGGTCATGACCCCGGCATTCCATGACTCGCATATGCATTTCCTGCGCTACGGCCTGATGAAAAGGGAATTGGACCTCAGACACGTTACGGGCTGGGAACAAATGAAAGAGGAGGTGCGTGCACATTATCCAGAGATGGAAAAGGGTGACTGGGTTGTAGGGAGAGGGCTTAATGACAGTTCATTCACCGACCGCGATTCTCTCCTTCAGGCAAAGGACTTGGATGAACTGCATCTTCATACATATATGTTCTTCCTTCATCAGGACGGGCATGAGTGTGTGGTCAATCATAAAGTAATGGATCTCCTCGAACAGGAGGAAGAATTCTCTGACATACCCGATGCCTTTAAGGAGACGGATGATGAAGGGAACTGGACAGGGCGCTTCAAAGATACGGCTGTTCATTTTATCAAACATCATTTTCGCAGCAGGAGTACAGAAGATGCAATAGATGCACTTAATCACGGAATCCCCCATCTCCTCAAACATGGGATCACCACCATCCACACAGAAGATTTGAACTTCATCGGTTCATTCGACCGGCTTTGGAGAGCCTACACTTCTTTGGAAAAGGAAGGAAAGCTTCCGATCAGGGCTTATCTGCATCACTATATTTTTAAGAAGAAGCATTTAGAGGACTATCTGGAATCGCATCCATACCGTACCGGTGAAGGCACAGAAAAAGTGAAAGTGGGAGCGGTGAAGGTATTCCTTGACGGGACTCAAAGACTTCATACTTCTGCGATGAGAATCCCGTATAGGGATAAAAAGGATACGGCGGGGAATACCGTCTATTCACAACAGGAATTGAATGATATTGTAAAGCTTGCCGGGCAGAACGGTATGCAGGTAGCGGTACATGCGATAGGCGACAGGGCAGTGGAACAGGCGGTCACAGCCTTTGAGCAGCCTGAGGCGAATACAGAAACCCTGCGGCACAGGATCATTCATGCCCAGACTCTGGGGCAAGATCTTTTATACCGGTTGGAAAAGCTTCACGCGGTCATTGAGACGCAGCCATCATTCCTCCTCAGTGAGTGGGATAAGAAAGAAAAGTGGGTGGGGGAAGAGCTTGCACCATATTGTGATGCATTCAAGAGTATGCTCAATCACAATGTCCCCATTACGCTCAGTTCCGATTTGCCGATAGGGTCGCTTAATCCCTTTGAAGGGATTTTCGCAGCGGTGAATCGGACTGACTTTGAAGGAAACCCGGGAGGCGGCTGGCAGCCCCAGGAAAAGCTTACCGCAGATGAAGCTTTCATTGGATATACCTCGACTCCGACACTCATCGAACTGAACGAAGAGCATAATCAGGGCAGGCTGACGATTGGAGAAAGGGCAGATTTCCTGCTCCTCGATCGGCACCCCAAGGAAGTCGCAGAAAACGACCTTCATCATATTCAAGTGGTCGAGACATGGGCTGCAGGAGAAAAAGTTTACAGCAAAAATTAAATACTATGAATGGACGGCGATCCGGGGAGACAATGTTCCTTCCGGATCGTCTTGTTTCTGTGTATGAGTTGGCACAATGAAAGATGTAGATTACAATAAAGAAAGCAAAACGAAAGGGGGCTGAAAGAGAGTGAAAGATGCTCATGACATACTCAAACAATACTTTGGGTATTCAGAATTCAGACAAGGACAAGAAGTGATCATATCGAACGTTTTATCAGGAAAGAATACAGCCGGCATCATGCCTACCGGCGGAGGGAAATCAATTTGTTATCAAGTGCCCGCATTGATGCTTGAGGGGGTCACCCTCGTCATCTCTCCCTTGATCTCGTTGATGAAAGATCAGGTGGATTCGTTGACATTCCAAGGTATTCCTGCCACTTACTTAAACAGTACCCTCAGTACAGCCGAAGTGGACGAGCGGATGGAAGAACTCTCATACGGTGAATATAAACTGCTGTATATAGCACCTGAACGGCTGGAATCCCCGCACTTCATCCGCTATCTCAATTCATTGAATATACCGCTGGTCGCTGTGGATGAAGCTCATTGTTTATCTCAATGGGGACATGATTTCAGGCCGAGTTATATGGGAATCTATGATGCAGTGAATCAACTATCTTCACAACCTGTCATACTGGCTTTGACCGCCACGGCCACCCCTCAAGTTCAACGCGATATCCTCAACCATCTGCATATCCCCTCAGAAAATAAGGTATTGACAGGTTTTCAACGTAACAATCTTTTCTTTAATGTGTTAAAAGGTGAAGACAGGAAACGCTGGATCGGTCAATATGTCGGGAGAAACAGCCAGCAGTCAGGGATCATCTATTGTGCAACACGTAAAGAAGTGGAAAATGTCCATGATTTCTTGGTGAAAAAGGGAGTGTCGGCAGGGAAATATCACGGCGGACTGTCCGATTCCCTCAGGCTCGAGCAGCAGGAATCGTTTTTAAATGATTCCATCATGGTAATGGTGGCCACTAATGCATTCGGGATGGGGATCAACAAATCAAATGTAAGATACGTCGTCCATTTTCAAATCCCGAAAAATATGGAAGCGTACTACCAGGAAGCAGGCCGTGCCGGACGGGACGGAGTGGAAAGCGAATGCATCCTGCTCTTTTCCCCGCAGGACATCCAGACCCAGCGATACATCATCGATCAGAATGTGATGAGTCCGGAACTGCATCATAATGAATTGCAGAAACTGAGGGACATGGTGGATTTTGTCCATACAGAAACCTGTCTTCAAAATTATATACTTTCTTATTTTGGTGAAGTGTCAGAGGAAGAGTGCGGTCACTGCAGCAATTGTCTAGATGACAGGGAGTCAGAGGATGTCACGGTGAAAGCCCAGATGGTTCTTTCATGCATGATCCGGATGAACGAACGTTTCGGCACCTCCATGATCAGCGGAGTGCTGACCGGTTCAAGAGGGAAGAAAATCCTCGATTTCAGATTCGATAGGCTGTCGACCTACGGGTTGTTGAAAGGGGAATCGCAGAAGGAAGTCGGCCTCTTCATCGACTACCTGATTTCAGAGGGCATCATCGATGTGGAGGGAGGAAGCTATCCGGTACTTAAAGTCTCAAGTAAAGGACGGGAAGTCTTAATAGGGGAAAGGCAGGTTACACGCAAGAAACAGGTCGCTCCTGCTCAAGTCTTATCGAATGAAGACGAACTGTTCCAGGTCCTGAGGGATTTGAGAAAAACCATAGCAAAAGAGGAAGGGGTTCCTCCGTTTGTCATCTTTTCAGACAAAACGCTGCATGATATGTGCCTGAAGCAGCCTTCTGATGAAGCTGGGTTCCTCGATGTCAGCGGAGTCGGGGAAAGCAAACTCGAACGCTACGGTGAATCATTCATGAAGGAAATCCAAGCCTTCTTGGAAGAAAATCAAGACTATACCCGCAAGATTGAAGAGGAGAAGTCTGAATCCCCATCCAAAGGGGGAAGGGGACAATCGGACGAGCCATCCCATCTGCTCACGTTCAAAATGTTCAGCGAAAATAAGGATATAAAAGATATTGCTTCAGCACGGGGAATGAGCACGGCAACGATCGAAAATCATATCCTCCGTTCCTACGAAGAAGGCCTGCTGGATGACTGGAGCCGCTTCTTTACCGATGAAGAAGAATCACTGATCGAATCAGCAGTCAATAAAACAGGGGAAAAGCCACTGAAGCCGATAAAAGAGGAACTTCCCCACGAAATATCCTATTTCCAGATCAAAGGATATCTGGCGAAAAAGAGGATGCATTAGAAGGTGTCTTAAATAAGTAAAACCCGAACTAATTTTGGAAATTAGTTCGGGTTTTTAGTTTAAGTGTAAATATAGATAGTAACTCTAATCAGCGGTTGAATGGAATGCAGGACGCAGACTCCTATCAGAAATGCGGAAGAGCTTTGAAGAGAGGTGTGTGGCATAAGACGAATCGGTCACGAAGGCGTTCTTTGCCTTCTTGATCGGTTTGACTTATGACATGTACCCCTAAGCCCTGGAGCTGGACAGTTCTTCTGCCAGTGAGGCTCACAAGCTACCCCCGGAAAGCGGAGTCCTGCACGGAAATCATTAGCGTTGTAGTTCACTCTAAAATGCTGTTCGCTGTTAGATCCAACCATCAAAAAAACCAATCAGGGACGCTGCCCCTGATTGTTTTTTTGCAATCCAGCATAAAATATATACAGGATAGTGATTTACGCTTTTTGAGATGCTTTCAATTCAAGGAATTCATCATAAGTCGTCTGCTTATCAATGATTCCGCCATCCTTGATTTCGATGATGCGGTTTGCAACCGTCTGAATGAACTGATGGTCATGGGAAGCAAAGATCATGGCTCCCTTAAACGCGATCAATCCATTATTCAAGGCTGTGATGGACTCAAGATCCAAGTGGTTGGTAGGCTCATCCAATAACAGGACGTTTGAGCCGCTCAGCATCATCTTGGAAAGCATGCAGCGGACTTTTTCTCCGCCTGAAAGAACGCCCGGCTTCTTCAGCACTTCTTCGCCTGAGAATAACATGCGCCCGAGGAATCCGCGGAGGAACGTTTCGCTTTCATCTTCAGGTGAATACTGGCGCAGCCAGTCGACCAATGTCGGCTCAGATCCCTCAAAGTACTCCGTGTTGTCTTTAGGGAAATAAGCTTGAGAGGTAGTGACACCCCATTTGAACGAACCGCTGTCAGGCTCCATTTCGCCTGCAAGAATTTTGAAGAGGGTCGTCTTGGCAATTTCATCAGCGCCTACAAGAGCGATTTTATCATCTTTGTTCATGATGAAGCTGACGTTATCCAAGACCTTGACTCCGTCGATCGTTTTCGTCAACCCTTCGACTCTTAATACGTCGTTCCCGATTTCACGCTCGGGCTTAAACTGTACATAAGGGTAGCGGCGTGAACTTGGCTTGATATCATCAAGTGAGATTTTATCCAAGAGTTTCTTACGGGAGGTCGCCTGCTTCGATTTCGAAGCATTGGCTGAGAATCTCGCAACGAAAGCCTGGAGCTCCTTGATTTTTTCTTCTTTCTTTTTATTCTGATCCTGAGCCATCCTCAGTGCCAGCTGGCTGGACTCATACCAGAAATCATAGTTACCGACATAAATCTGGAGCTTTCCGAAATCAAGGTCGGCAATGTGTGTACATACCTTATTTAAGAAATGACGGTCATGGGATACAACGATGACCGTATTTTCAAAGTTGATCAGGAATTCCTCCAGCCACTGGATTGCCTGGATATCCAAGTGGTTGGTAGGCTCATCAAGAAGCAGGACATCGGGTTTTCCGAATAATGCCTGGGCAAGAAGGACTTTTACTTTATCTCCACCTGTAAGCTCGGACATCTGCTTTGTATGCAGATTTTCCCCGATGCCAAGGCCTTTCAACAGGATGGCGGCTTCCGATTCTGCTTCCCATCCGTTCAGTTCAGCGAATTCGCCCTCCAATTCGGCGGCTCTCATGCCGTCTTCATCAGAGAAGTCTTCCTTCATATAAATAGCGTCTTTTTCCTGCATCACTTCATAAAGACGGGTATGTCCCATGATGACGACTTTCAATACTTCATATTCTTCATATTCAAAGTGATCCTGCTTCAAAACAGCGAGGCGCTCACCAGGAGACATGGAAACATTCCCTGTTTGGGATTCGATATCTCCGGAAAGGATTTTCAGGAATGTTGATTTACCGGCGCCGTTCGCACCGATCAATCCGTAACAATTTCCCGGGGTAAATTTTATATTCACGTCTTCGAATAACTTGCGGTCACCGAAACGTAAGCTTACATCTGATACTTGAATCATTCATACTACCTCCCAATACTCAATCTAAAAGATTATAACATGCGTACGGGTCAAAAAGATAGCGTTTAAAGGAATGAAGTCAACCCCTTCATAGGTAACGGGGGAGCCGGCATTTTTAAAATGGGCTGTGATTGACAACTTTTTATTTTGATTAATTGGATTGTTTGGAGTACACTATAAATACATAAATTCCAATCAGAAAGGTATGAATTAGATGAATGCACCCCATTCAATTCCTAAACCTTTAGTCGATAACAATCAAATCTTCATTATAGTAAGTGTTTTAATCTCGTGGATGACGAAGGAGCCATGGATCCTGTTCATTCCGTTTTTAGCCGTGTTATCAGGAGTCTTGTTAAAATATAATCCTGTCATAAAGATAGGGAGATTGTTTCTGAGAAAAGCCCCGGCTGAGTACCGCCAGGAAGATGCCGCCCAGCAAAGATTCAATGCAGGGATCGCATCGGTTTGTCTCGGGACGGCACTTATCAGCAGCAGTGCCGGATGGGTGACAGGATATTATCTGTTTTCCGGTATGGTCCTAGCCGCGGCTGCCATTGCACTTGCAGGATTCTGCGTAGGCTGTTTCGTCCGCTTTCAATGGCAGAGGCTCAGGTATAAAATGAGAACAGCAAAATAACATACTGAATAATAAATGGCCGGCCCCCGGAGCTCTGAGGGCCGGCATTCCATTATGATAAATTGGTGAAGATGAAAGAGAGGATGATGCCGAGAGCGGAAACGAACCCGACAATCGGCCCTCCTTCTTCAAATGCTTCCGGCAGCATGGTCGAAGAGACCATCGCGAGTAATCCGCCGGCGCCGAATGCACCGATGATATACTCCGTACTTTCAGGTGCACCCTCTAAAAACACATATCCCAAGAGAGCGCTCAGGGATGAAACGATCACAACACTTCCCCATAAGACCAATATCTTCTTCGTGCTGTAGCGGTCAAGCTTCAACCCGATGCTGCTGGACAAAGCTTCAGGGAAATTACTGATGAAAATGGCGATGATGAACACCCATTGAACCGATTGTCCTCCGAGGAAGCTGATCCCGATAATGATCGATTCCGGGATGGCATCCATCAGCGTCCCTATGTAAATGGCCAGTCCTGAGTGATTGTGCGGATTCTTCTGTGAACGTTTCCGCTGGCTGCCGCCTTTTTTATTGATCCACAATTCAAATAATGTAAATATAGCCGCGCCTGCCAGGAACATGATCGTGATATGCAGGATATCAGCATTCCCGCCAGCTTCACTAAGCAAATCGAAGGTAGCCGATCCAATGATCAGTCCAGTACCGAAAGCCATGATAAAGGCTGTGATTTTCTTAGGTATCTTAAAATGGATCCCCAATAAGGCTCCCAGAAATAACGATAAACTTGCCACTCCTCCCCATAATGCCGCCTGTGCCATTTCCATGCCTCCTCAATAAACAGATAATTACTTGTATCATTCCCTATTAGAACTTCCATTTAAACAAACCGAAAAAACGGAAAATACATGAATAGCCTTATCTTCTTGGGGAGATAGTAAGAGGGATGCTTCAAAGTAAAAAATTAAGGAGGAAACATCATGAAGAAATATATCGCTTTAACACTTATGGGTATTTTGTTTACAGTTGTTGCAGCAGGCTGCGGAACCAACAAGGATAACGTGAACGAGCAGGGCATGAATACCAATTATGACAATGGAGCACTTGAAAGAGTGGGGTATGACCAGAACAGACCCCGGGATTACATGAACGTGAATGATAATAACATGGGTAATACAGTGAATGAAGATTACACTCTTTCGAAGGATGCTGCCAATCGAGTGGCGGATTTGAAAGAAGTGGATAAAGCCTATGTCATCACAACGGCAAGAAACGCGTATGTTGCCGTCACGTTGAACAATGGTGAAAAAGGAAACATCAGTAAGAAACTCGAAGATAAGATTGCCAGACAAGTAAGAGATGTAGATGCAGGGCTGGATAATGTTTACGTGTCAGCCAATCCTGATTTTGTTGACAGAATGAAGGGATACGGCGATAAGTTTCAAAATGGAGAACCGATTAAAGGGCTGGGCGATGAATTAAGCACTACATTCCGCAGAGTCTTCCCGGACCGCCAATAATAAGTGGTGGACCTGTATGAAGCCGTCGAGTTGAGACTCGGCGGCTTTTTTTAGTCATTTTTTCAGGTGGTCAGTGTCTGAACGATTCGGTATACTATTTAGCATACCGAAATAATTAAGGGGGAGATTCTTTGGCTCAGGCGGCCTTGAAATCAGTACATAAACAAAATGCTACGATATACGGAATTTTATTTGCCATCAGTTCAGGACATTTTATCAATGACACCCTGCAGGCGGTCGTTCCGGCCATGTTTCCGATCATAGAGAAATCCCTTCAGTTAAGCTACACACAAATTGGATGGATTGCGTTCTCTTTGAATATGACGTCTTCATTGCTGCAGCCTGTATTTGGTTTTTATGCGGATAAGAAATCCAGACCGTATTTATTGCCTCTTGGCATGTTTTCAAGTTTAATCGGGCTGGTCGGCTTTGCTTTATCCGGGCATTTCTTATGGATCATTCTTTCTGTATTGTTCATCGGCTTCGGTTCTGCGATCTTTCATCCAGAAGGTTCCAGAGTGGCCTATATGGCTGCAGGCCAGAGGAGAGGGCTTGCTCAATCGATTTATCAGGTCGGCGGGAATACGGGGCAGTCACTCGCACCTATCATTACAGCCTTCATCTTTGTTCCATTCGGACAAAAAGGGGCCTTGTGGTTTTCGATTGCAGCCATTTTCGGGATCCTCGTTTTATTGAAGGTATCCAAATGGTATTCAGAGCGGGTGAAAGAGACGGAAGCCATAAAGATGCGAGATAATAAATCTTTTTCTTCAAAACCTTCACCTCTCCACAATAAAATTAAGTGGGCGATGGTGCTGGTAGTCTTTCTTGTATTCGCCCGTTCATGGTATGGGGCAGGACTGTCGAACTATTATCAATTTTATTTAATAGAAGATTACGGGTTATCCATCAAGAAGGCGCAGGCCTATATTTTCGCTTTTATGTTTGCCGGTGTACTCGGTACGTTCCTTGGAGGTCCGTTAGCGGACAGATTCGGCAAACGGAATATCATTTTCTTTTCGATGCTGGGTGCCGCCCCGTTGACCCTGGCGCTTCCCTATCTTCCGCTTGAGATCGTGTTTCCCGTCATCTTCTGCATAGGGTTCATCATTTCCTCAAGCTTCAGTGTCATCGTCGTGTATGCACAGGAGCTGCTGCCTAAAAAAATTGGGATGGTTTCAGGGCTCACGGTCGGCTTTGCATTTGGGATGGGTGCAGTGGGGGCTGTTCTCTTCGGGGGGCTCGCGGATCTTTATTCGATAAGGTTCGTCATGATTTTATGCAGTTTCCTTCCGCTCCTCGGCATGCTGACATTCCTGCTGCCGACAGATGAGATGGTGAGGAAGTTGAATCAATGATCTGTAAATGTTGGTATTTTCGAAATTTACTTTTTATTTTTTGCGGAGAATAGACCCTATACACATAGAAGAAAAAAAGATATATTAATTCAATACACGTGTAATGAGCGGACTGTTGCTATTACCAATTGAATGGAGGAATCTGAACATGTCTTCACTGAAACCAGGAACGGTTGTAGAACTATATGTCGACCAGGAGGTCCCGTACGGCTTCTTTTTAACGAATGATGAGGAGGACCGAGTGCTGCTGCATCATTCAGAAATCACAGATGAAATTCAAGAAGGGGATACCGTCAAAGTATTCCTTTATCACGACAAGGATGTCAGACTGACGGCGACCATGCGGATCCCGAAGGTACAAGTGGGAGCCTACGGCTGGGCGGAAGTAGTGGATAAACGGGAAGACCTGGGAGTGTTCGTGAATATTGGGCTGCCTAAGGATATCCTGGTCTCTGCAGATGACCTTCCAAAGTTCCTTTCCCTGTGGCCTGAACCAGGAGATCAACTGTTCTTGTCATTGAACCGCGACAAGCAGGATCGTCTATACGGGAAGCTGGCTACAGAGAATATCATTGAACAAGTATCGCGGCGAGCTTCAAAAGAAATGCTGAATGCAAAGATTCAGGGAAGGGTATACCGCCTGCTGAAAGTGGGGACATTTCTTTTGTCCGAACAGGGCTATCGCTGCTTCGTGCATGAAAATGAACGGAAGCAGGAGCCGAGACTCGGGGAGCTTGTAGAGGGAAGGGTCATCGACGTTAAAGATGACGGAAATCTGAATGTTTCATTCCTTCCATTGAAACAGGAAAAGATGCACGACGATGCCGATGTGATCCTCTCTTACCTTGAGCAGCGCAATGGCGCCATCCCGTTTTGGGACAAGAGCCAGCCGGATGAAATCAAGGAACGCTTCAATATGAGCAAAGCTTCCTTCAAACGGGCGCTTGGAAAGCTGATGAAGGAAGACAGGGTGTATCAAGAAGAAGGCTGGACTTACTTGAAAAAATAGAAAAATTACACAGAAGTTGCTGTCTATAGACAAACATTTTAGAGTTCGTTCTAAACCCGCTAATGATTTCCGTGCAAGACTTCGCTTTCCGCGGGGTGAGTGGGGAGCTTTCTCTAAAATCTCTACGAAGAATTGTCCAGCTGCAGGGCTTAGAGGCACATGCCATAAGTCAAACCGACCAAGAAGGCAAAGAACGCCTTCGTGGCCGATTCGCCTTATGCCACACGCCTCTGAGCAAAGCCCTTTCGCATTTCAGATAGGAGTCTTCGTCTTGCACTCCAATCAACCGCTGGAACGGGCATACATTTGGCTGTGCATTTAAACTGAAAAACAGAATGGATTTGCTGCTAAAAGGCAAATCCATTCTGTTTTTTATTATTATGCTGAACATTTTTGTCCCTTTTTGCAGATAATTTATACCCATGCCTTCTCCATTCCCTAATGTTAGAATAACACAGAGGAGGGATTTAATGGAAAATTCATATGATTATACAATAGAGAAGGCTGGACTCGATGATCTTGATACTGTTTTATACTTACTTAAAGATGCCTCAAAATGGCTGAAAACCAAAGGTCTTCAGCAGTGGGATTATTATTTGACGGATATGGAGGGGAATCTTAAAGAAATCTCTGATTCGATTAAGAAGGGCTCAACTTATTTACTTTTTATAGAAAATAGGGCAGTGGGAACTTTGACGTTGGAAAATTCGCCGAATGAATGGGATTGTGAGTTGTGGGGATCTGATGCAGATGAAGACGTGTGTATGTATTTACATCGCTTAGTGGTGGATCGTGAGTGGAGAGGGAAAGGATTGGGTGACATCTGTTTAGATTGGGCTGAATCTTACTGTCAGGAAAATGGATATGAAAAGATAAGGTTTGATTGTCTGCACAGCAATAAAAGACTGAATCAATATTATCAGAGAAGATTTCCATTGAAGGAGACCGTCCATATCCACGGGGTGCACAACAAGTACGAAAAGATAGTTGCAGAACCGAGAAAATCTGGCGATTGATGGCTGTTCTTGGTGGAGGATTTCCCCGGTCCCTTACCCTTAAAGTATACAAAAGGGTTCATTCTATTCATCGCTGGCTGAACAACATCATTCTTTTTGTTTCATTTTCCTGCCCTGTTCTGAATTTTTGTACTTCACTTTGTGTTAATCCCGGTAAGGATCAAAGAAATTGACCGCCCTGCCGGGACCTTCAAAACCAACTATTTGTTCTTGGTCCAAATGATTTTTTTTCATAAAATAAATCCCCCTTCTCTCTTAGTATTGGAGAAAGGGGGATTTGTCATCCGGCGTTATTGCTGCCAGTGGCGGTCGATGAATTCATCCCTGCCGGATACTTCACGGTCCTGTTTATATTCATCCGGATTTTTCTTGTAAAATTTCTGGTGATAGTCTTCGGCGCGATAAAATGGTGCTGCCGGAAGAATCTTTGTGACGATCGGCTTCTGGAACTTTCCGCTTTCGGCTACTTTTTGTTTGGAAGCCTCGGCTTCTTCCTTTTGATGTTCATTATGATAAAAGACAGCCGTGCGGTACTGATCCCCGCGGTCATGGAACTGTCCGCCATCATCTGTCGGATCGATCTGCGGCCAATACAGGTCCAATAATTCCTGATAAGAAAAGCGGGAAGGGTCAAATGTGATCCGGACGACTTCATAATGTCCCGAGTCCCCTTTTTTTACGTCTTCATAAGAAGGGTCGTCGACATGGCCGCCTGAATAGCCCGATTCGACCTCTATGATTCCGGGTAATTCATCAAATGGTTTAACCATGCACCAGAAACATCCTCCGGCAAACGTGGCATGTTGAATTTCTTTCGTCATTCCAAGAACCTCCCGCAGCTTTTTGCTGCTGTAATGTGGTAAAGAAAGTTAAGATTGAACAAATTTTATCACTTCGCATGAGGGTTTGACAATCAAAAAGATGCATTTGTGAAGCAAAAAGATATTTACCGGACGGGGATGCTCCTGTATAATTCATGTGAACGGAAAATTACATAGTTGAATGTTTGGGTGAAGCGGAATAGATCATATTCCATCGCTTCTTAAAAGGGAAGTTGGTGAAATTCCAACGCGGTCCCGCCACTGTGAATGGGAGCAAGCTGCATGAACCACTGTATGAAAATACGGGAAGGTGCAGCAAGCAATGACCATGAGCCAGGAGACCTGCCTGACATCTTAATGACACTGGTACTACGCGGATAGGAAGGTGTAACATGCATACTGGGATCCAACTTTTTTTATATGCATTTTACACAGCATCCTCCACACCGGGGATGCTTTTTTATGTGGAAAAAAGGAAAGCGTTTTTACTATGAAAGAAAGTAGGAGAGAACAATGAAAAGAATCAGTCTATTATTTATGTTCATACTGTCTGTGTTATTTACGGCAGCCTGCGGAAGTGAGCCGGGTAATCAAAACGGCGGACAGGATACCGAAGAGAAAGCTGCCGATGAATCCGTTTCGGTGAAAGACGCCTTAGGGGATGAAATAACGCTTGAATCAAAACCGGAGAAAATTGTGTCGTTAATCCCCAGTAATACGGAAATACTATTCGAACTAGGAATGGGTGAAGAAGTGGTCGGGGTGACAGATTTTGATAACTATCCCGAGGAAGCGGCTGAAAAAGAGAAGATCGGCGGAATGGAATTCAATGTGGAGAAAATCATCAGTATGGATCCCGATTTGGTGCTTGCGCATGAGTCTACGGCAGTAAGTGCGAAAGATGGGCTGGATCAATTGCGTGATGCCGGGATCACTGTCTATGTGGTACGTGATACACAGAAAATTAACGAAGTATACACCATCATAGAAAACATCGGGGAATTGACCGGAACGAAAGAGGATGCAGATAAGCTGGTTGCTTCCATGAAGAAAGACCTTGATGAAATAAAATCAAAGGCTGCGGAAATTAAAGACAAGAAGAAGGTTTATGTAGAGGTGGCACCTGCACCGGATATTTATTCTACTGGGAATAATACTTTCATCAATGAAATGCTGGAACTTATCAATGCTGAAAATGCCCTCAAGGATCAGGAAGGCTGGATTGCAGTCAACCAGGAAGAAGTCATTTCCTCAAATCCTGATGTCATCATCACAACGTACGGTGATCATGAACAAGTATTGAGCCGTGATGGATGGCAGGATGTCAATGCTGTGAAAAATGAACAAGTGTATGATGTCAACACGGACCTCGTGACGCGCACCGGCCCGAGATTGGTTGAAGGAGTAGAGGAAATTGCCAAGTCTGTTTATCCGGAGATTTTCAAAGAATAACATATGGGTCATCTATTTGATCGCACTGGCCATCCTCATCCTTGCGCTTTTGGCGGGGATATCGATCGGGACGGTAAAAGTTCCGGTCATGGATATCATCAGGATCATCAGTGCTGAATGGCTGCCGGGTGTCCCCCTTGGGGATGTGAATCCCATGCATTCAAATATTGTGTTTTCCATTCGTTTACCGCGTGTACTGTTAGCTTTACTTGTTGGAGGCTCGCTGGCTGTTGCCGGGGCCTCTTTTCAAGGGCTGCTGCGAAATCCCCTCGCTGATCCGTATACTCTTGGAATGTCATCTGGTGCATCAGTGGGAGCGGTTATCACCCTCTTTTTTAAAATAAGTCTTCCATTTCTCGGTTTGTTCACCCTGCCTGTACTCAGTATCATTGGATCCTTGCTCACTGTATTCCTCGTATTGGCGTTCGCAAGGAAGGTTGACCGAACGATGAAGGTGGAAACAATCATATTGACCGGGATCATCTTCAGCTCATTCCTCGGCTCTGTCATATCCCTCATGATCGCTTTATCAGGCGAAGAGCTGAGGCAGATCATCGGCTGGCTGCTCGGCAGTGTATCGATGAGAGGCTGGGATTATATTTTGATTGTCCTGCCATTTTTTATTCTGGGCACATTGGTCTTGATGTTCAACGCGAAGGAATTGAACGGGATGAGCTTCGGTGAGGAACAGGCCCGTCATATAGGGATTTCCGTCCAGAAAAGAAAATACATGATCCTGATAGCGGGAAGCACGCTGACAGGGGCTGCCGTTGCCGTTTCCGGGACGATCGGATTTGTCGGACTCGTGATCCCTCACTTTATCAGAAGAATCATCGGATACGATCATTCACATGTGCTGCCGCTCTCCATCATCATCGGCGGAGCCTTCCTTGTGACAGCAGATCTTGTGTCCCGTACGATCATCAGTCCATCTGAACTGCCGATCGGAGTAATCACTGCCTTGATCGGGGCTCCGATTTTTGCTTATATTCTCATCAAGAAGAAGGGGGGATAACATGCTTGAAGTACGTGGAATTTCCGTAGGGTATGAGGGTGTATCCGTGGTTGAAAACATTGATTTTCATGTCGGCAAAGGTGAATTTTTCGGCATCCTGGGCCCGAACGGCAGCGGGAAAACGACTCTTTTGAAGGCACTGTCGGGCATCCTCCCTCATACTGCAGGGACCATTCAATTGAACGGGAAACCGTTGAATGATTACTCATCCAAGGAACTGGCTAAACTTGTGGCCGTGCTTCCCCAGATTACTTCGCACTCCTTTTCCTACAGGGTGAAGGAAACGGTCATGCTGGGCCGTTACCCTCATCAAAACGGGTTATTCAAGTCAGTTTCCCCCCAGGATGAGGAGATCGTTCAGCAGGCCATGAGACAGACAGGGGTCGAAGCCCTTCAGGACCGGAGGCTGGACGAGCTTTCCGGAGGGGAGAAGCAAAGGGTGTATCTCGCACAGGCGCTTGTACAGGAACCAAAAGTCATCCTGCTCGATGAACCGACCAATCATTTGGATCTTTCCTATCAAAAGAACTTGCTGGAATTATTGAAAAAACAAACAAAAGACCAGGGATTGACCGTAATCTCGATTTTCCATGATTTGAACCTGGCAAGCCTTTATTGCGACCGCCTCATCATGCTGAATAAGGGTGAAACGAAAATCGTCGATCATCCGGAAGAAGTATTAAAGGAAGAACATATAAGGGACGTATACGATACAGAAGTACATAAGCAGGCCCATCCCCAAGTGGCCAAACCTCAGATCGTCATACTTCCCGAGGACAGCCCGGCAGCGGAGTCAGCCGGGCCGGGGGAAACTTTTCTGCATGTATCCCCTGAAATGATCACTTACCGGTCGCCGGTCCATATGAAGTGTATGTCTTCAGGTGTGACCGGATCCGGCTTCGGATGGTATAAGAATATGGTGAACAGACATGTGTCCCCGTACTATGATTGCACCGATTACAGACAGGATATGGTGGAATTCCTGATGGAAAACGATCTGGATCCATCTTTCACAGTGGGCATGATGACCGCGGTGAATCTCGAGGATGTGGCATATGACTCGTATTCAATGGACGGACATTCGATCTTTGTCGTCGTGACGGCAGGCGTCGGGAATGCAGTGGATGTGACCTCAGCCCATGAGTTTCCTCAAGAACTGAGACCGGGCACGGTCAATACCTGGGTGATCGTAAACGGCAGGCTTTCGGATGAAGCATTTATCGAGGCCCTGGTACTTTCGACTGAAGCGAAAGTGAAAGCGATGCAGGAACAGAATGTCGTTGATCACCGGACAGGGACACTTGCCACGGGAACACCGACTGACAGCATCCTGATCGCATCGACCCATCAGGGGACAACTTACCCATTTGCCGGAAGTGTGACACCTCTAGGGCGGCTGATTGGAAAAGGTGTATTTGAAACGACGAAGAAGGCAATAATATCGTACCGGAAAAGAGCTGGACGATCATAAAGGTTTGTGCAAATAGTTGGCCGAGTCTCTATTATAGAATGGGGACTCGGTTTTTTTATTGAAGCCAGAGGTTTAAACAATATTTCTAAGGGTAATACCTTCTAGGACCAATTAAGCGGACTTCTAAAAATTAGAACCAGTTTATCCCAGGCTGGGGCCAGGAAATTTTAGAGATATATCCTGCCAATTATGGTAGTATAAACTATATATTCTTGTCCCTTTGGTAATTCATGCATGCTGCTCCATAACCTGAGTATTGAGTTACCGGGAAATGTAGAGTAAAATCTTTCAATAGCTTGCTGCCATTTCATTTTGCAAAGTAGGTGGAACAATGGAATCAAGACTCGACCGCAAGAAAACGAAGAAAAAACGAGGCAGGAAAATTATATTAGTGCTATTATTGATCATTTTTTGTTTAGTAGGTTATTCCGCGTTTCAATTTTATAGAGGCTATCAAATGGCCGACGGCGAACAAAATATGAAGGACTATAAATTCAATGGTGTGAAAGATGAAAACGGCAAGATAAATGTATTGCTGTTGGGCGTGGACAGCAGGGGAGAAGAGAAATCCCGTACTGATACCATGATGCTCGCTCAAGTCGACCCCAAGACCAATGAAACAAAACTGGTTTCATTCATGCGTGATATTTATGTGGAGATCCCGGGATACCAGAATTATAAGTTGAACACAGCGTTTTATCTCGGAGGACCTGAATTGCTGCGCAAAACCATTAAGCACAATTTTGATATCGACATCCAGTATTATATGATGGTCGACTTCAAAGGATTTGAACAATCCGTCGATATCCTTGCCCCTGAAGGTATCGAAATGGACGTAGAAAAAGCGATGTCCGAGAACATCGGAGTTTCCCTTCAGCCAGGGGTACAGCAGCTGCACGGGAAAGAGTTATTGGGCTATGCAAGATTCCGTCATGATGCAGAAGGCGACTTTGGACGGGTGGAGAGACAGCAGAAAGTCATCACTGCCCTTAAGGATGAGGTACTCAGCGTCGGCGGTGTCACGAAGCTGCCGAAACTCGCAGGCTCCATCCAGCCTTACATCCAGACGAATATGAGCAAGCTCGATCAAATATCGCTCGTCAAGGACGTCCTGCTGAGCAACAAGGACGAAATTGACAAGCTGACGATCCCGGTCGAAGGCTCCTATGGTTTTGGAAGCTATCAGGGAGTCGGTTCAGTCATCGAATTGGACTTTGATCAAAACATCCAGGCCCTGAAGGATTTCCTGAATGGGAAGAGTTCGGATGAGGTGACGGAATAATAATGGAAGAGTGCACATTGGACGGTTTCGTCTGGTGTGCATTTTTTTGTGTGTTTGGTGGCGATGATGGAGGTGTGGTGTGATCGGTGCTTGATTGGGGCTTGGCGGAGGGACGTAAAGAGGGCGATGATTTCATATTTTTCCAAGTGACGGAATTATCGCTGAAAATAAAAGATTACTGGCCGGTTTCGAAAGATTAACAGCGGAAATTAAAAGATTATCGACCAAAATTCGAAGATTAACCCGCAAAATTAAAAGATTTCCCAACCAGAAGGCTGTTCTCCGACAACTCACCCCCTCAAAAATCCGCCCAATCCCCAATTGCAAATCCAATAATTCTGATTATCCGTGATTATTAGTGATTTGAAGCTCTAAGAAGGCATTTGAACCACATAAAAGGGAATGATAACGCTTCCACTTTCTTTTTCGGCGTATTCCTTACTACTTCCGGATATCGCCTTGATATCATTTACCAGCGTGTTACGATTATAAACGTTGTGAACAAAGCACAGGACAAAACAAACATCAAACACAAAAACAAACATTAAAAATAAAAACAAATCTGAAAAACAACCTTATTATATGAAAGAAACGGAGTGGATATTTTTGTTGAAAAATAAAACAATCGCTTTTCTTGGTGCAGGTAATATGGCGGAAGCAATGATTTCCGGAACGGTACAAAGCGGAAAGATCCCAAAGGATCAAATCATCGTTTCCAACCGAAGCAACAAAGAGAAACTACATGAAATCAATGAAAAGTACGGTGTACGCACATTATTGAAGGATGAACTTCCTTTGAACGAAATCGATATACTGATTCTTGCCATGAAGCCAAAGGATATAGATAAAGCACTGGATTCAATCAATCATCTCGTTAAGAGTAGTACAGTCATCATGTCGGTGCTTGCAGGAATCACGACATCCCACATGGAAGAACAGCTTCCCGGCGGTCAATCTGTCATCCGAGTGATGCCGAATACGTCAAGTATGCTTAAAGAATCTGCAACAGCGATCAGTGCAGGCAGATTCACTTCGGAAGAAGATATGATGAATGCGAAAGAACTTTTATCAAGTATCGGAGAAGTATATGTGATCGATGAAAGCAAGATGGATATTTTCACAGGGATTGCAGGAAGCGGACCAGCTTACTTCTACTATTTAATGGAACATATCGAAAAGACAGGAGCAGAAGCCGGCCTTGATCCTCAAATGGCACGGAAAATCGGTGCACAGACCATTTTCGGGGCAGCCAAAATGATGCTGGAAAGAGAAGAAACACCAACACAACTAAGAGAAAACGTAACATCCCCAAATGGCACTACAGCTGCCGGCCTTGATGCACTTGCACAATTCGGCGGAGGTAAAGCTATCTCAGAAGCTGTAAAAGGAGCAGAAAGAAGATCGAAAGAAATCAGCTCTGAATTACAGTCCCGTCAACTCGTGACAAACTAATAAACGCAAAAACCTCAAATATAAAATTACCATTTATATAAATGCACGAAGTTTAACAGAAATACAAGTCCGTCCCTCATCACAATGAAGGGACGAGGGGCGGACCTTTTTACTAGGAGTGATTGGATGTCCCAAGAAAACAAGCAGAAACGTATTGTGATCAAGATTGGAAGCAGTTCTTTGACAAGTCTTCACGGAGAAATGAGTAGAAGGAAGCTCGAGCGCCTGGTAGACGAAGTGGTGCGCCTGAAAGATGACGGCCACGAAGTATTACTTGTGTCTTCTGGAGCAGTCGCTGCCGGCTACCGTAAACTCGGATGCCTGACACGCCCAAGCTCATTACCTGAGAAGCAGGCTGCAGCCGCAATCGGGCAAGGTTTATTGATTGAAGCATATTCTGATCTATTTATTTCACACGGATACGTAGCTTCTCAAATTCTGATTACTCGTAGTGATTTTTCAGATGAAGACCGCTACAATAATGCACGGAACACAATCAATGTGCTGCTCGAGCGCGGCATCATCCCGATTGTAAATGAAAATGATACGGTAACAGTGGATCGATTGAAGTTCGGAGACAACGATACGCTCTCAGCGAAAGTCGCAGCATTGGTCGACGCTGATCAACTGATTATCCTGTCCGACATCGACGGTTTATACGATTCCGATCCTCGCAAAAACCCTGAAGCCGAATTACTCGATAGCGTTTCGGAAATCAGCGAGGACATTGAAGATATGGCCGGAGAACCGGGAAGTTCAGTCGGTACCGGCGGCATGCGTTCTAAAATTGATGCATTCAAAATTACGATGGCATCCGGAATCCCTGCATTCCTTGGTAAATCAGGCAATTCGAACATCATCTATGACGCTGTGCAGCATACAGCGAAAGGTACGTATTTCGAATCTGCAGATGATGCAGTGAATCTCGATTCCAAAAAGCAGTGGATTGCATTCAACTCAGGTCCCGAAGGTGAAATCACCATTGACCTGGAAGCGAAAGACCGGATCCTTGAAAGAAAAGAAAGCCTTACAATCAATGATATCTATACGGTAAAAGGACGCTTCGACAAAGGGGCAGTCGTTCGGATTCTTGACAGTAACAACGAAGAAATCGGACTGGGAATGGTCAACTTCCGTTCAGGCCAGCTCAAAAACCCATCCGAAATCAAAGACGACCAAATCGCAGTAGAAATCGACCACCTCGTCTGCCACATCGAAGTACCAATCCCAGTTGGGGTGTAAGTAAATCTATAAGAATCTCCTTTTATGAATAAGCATTAAACACCGGCAATTGTTCGTGTGTTTTGATTAGATACATGTGATGCAACTTGATTCCAGCTGTTGATTGGAGTGCAAGACGAAGACTCCTGCGGGAAAAGTGACCAATGTGAGACCCCGCAGGCGAAGCCGAGGAGGCTCACAGGGCACCCGTGGAAAGCGAAGTGTTGCACGGAAATCAACAGCGGCATTTAGAGGTTTATCTTATATGAGATACCAGAGTTCTTTAAACTAAAACAGGAGGCATTTGATGACTTTAACAATCGAAAAAACCGATGTAAAAAAACAGGCAATGATGGCAAAAAAAGCGGCAAAAACACTAAGCTTACTGACAACCGAACAAAAAAACAAAGCACTGCACACACTTGCCGACCACCTCGATGAAAACTACCAGACCATTCTGGATGAAAACGAAAAAGACCTTCAAAGAGGACGCGAAAAAGGATTCGAAGAAGCATTCATGGATCGTCTTTCATTATCAAAAGAACGAGTGGAGGATTTCGCAAACGGTCTCAGACAAGTGGCTGATCTGGAAGATCCGACTGGCAAGGTCGTTTCAGACTGGACGCTGGAAAACCAGCTTCAGGTGCAAAAAGTGACCGTACCACTTGGTGTCATCGGAATGATCTATGAAGCCCGTCCAAATGTGACAGTGGATGCTACAGGGCTTGCATTGAAATCAGGAAATGCAATCGTGCTCAAAGGCGGTTCGAATGCCATCACCTCCAACAAAGCGATTGTAGACGTCATGCATGATGCATTGGAACAGACAGACATCCCTAAAGAAGCGGTCCAGTTCATCAATACGACAGACCGTGAAGCAACAAATGAACTGTTTACCATGAAGGAGCACATCGACGTATTGATTCCACGTGGCGGCGGCGCCCTAATCAATGCAGTCGTCAATAATGCAACAGTGCCAGTGCTTGAGACAGGCGTAGGAAATTGCCACATTTATATCGATAAAGAGGCCGATGTAGAGAAGGCATTATACATCCTCATCAATGCAAAGACCGATCGTCCGGCTGTATGTAATGCAGCTGAAACAGTCATCATTCATGAAGAATGGTTCAATGAACACAAAGATGCATTGACTGAAAAACTGGCTGGATACAATGTTTCCATCCACGGAGATGAAAAAGTGACAGCTGCCATCGACGGTGCCAAGCAGGCCGGTGAAGAAGACTGGGCGAACGAATATCTAAGTCTTGATATTGCCGTGAAGGTCGTTGGAAACCTTGATGATGCAGTAGATCACATCGAACAATATGGTACAAAACATTCAGAAGCGATCGTGACTGAAAATGCAGAAACGGCTAAAAGATTCATGACACTTGTCGATGCAGCAGCACTCTATCATAATGCATCCACCCGTTTCACTGACGGAGGAGCATTGGGCTTTGGTGCAGAAATCGGCATATCCACACAGAAATTACATGCAAGAGGACCAATGGGTCTGCCTGCATTAACGACAATCAAATATATGATGCATGGTACAGGTCAAATCCGATAATAACAAAAGCAGGACTCCCCGGTAACGTCTGGGGAGTCCTTTTTTGCTTTTAAAAAGTTCAATAATGGCTTTCAATACATTCATGCAATGCCTGGACAGTATGAACGCCTTGCTGATGGCAAAGCTTCAGCAGTTCCTCAAATAATTCAGCTGTCATGATAGCATCATTCAATGCATGGTGGCGGGTCCTTTTCCTGATTCCGAATTTCGCTACCATCGCATCCAAATAACAGTCATTCCTCTGCATCAATGTATTTGCAAGTGCGAATGAATCAATGAATTCGGGATTGAACGAGGGAAGTTCCCATTTATTCACGCGCTTTTGGAGAAAATTGATATCAAAACTGGCCGGATGGGCGACCAATATCGTTCCCTTGGCGAAATCAAGGAATTGCTTTAATCCGACAGGGAATTTCACAGCATGCTTGAAATCCCTCCTTCTCAGGCCGGTGAATTTTTTTGTTTCCCTGGAGACCGTTTGGAGCGGGTCGATGACTTTATAAAAGGTTTCTTTTTCCTGGACAGACCCATTGAAAAGCTTCACGGCTCCGATTGAAATGATTTCATCCCCGACTTCGGGGAAAAAACCAGTTGTCTCCAAGTCGAAAATGGTGAACGTGCAGTCGTTTAGGTGTTTCTTCTGAAAAGTGAATTTTTCTGCTTCATATTCTTTCAAGGCGTCGGAGATTTTGTAGTAAGACGGCCTAGCTTTTTCTTCCCGTAACTGGGCACGGAAGAAAAACTGCTGCCATAAATAATATTTTATGATCCGAAAGCCTACATTAATTCCGATATCATTCATCAGACCACCCGATTTCTGTTAAAGCTTATTTCCATCACTTGCTGTAATCGGTTCGCAATCTGGATGGCTTCTTTCAATCTTTGACGTTCATCTTTCGAAAGTTCCCGCACATCAATATCATTGCTGAGCGGCTTGCCTTCCTTTAACTCTTTGAGATTCTGCCTTGTCCGCAGGCTTAAGAGGATATGCATGGCCATTTTGACATTTTCGGCATCCCTGGGGTGAAAAGCCTGCATGTTCTTCAGTGCATTCACCCTTTTGATCGTATTCACTTCTTTAACACCGTATTTGACGCAGTGAATCCGTATCATATTGACAATCTGCATGAGACCGGATTTCTTAATGTTGAATAAGTGGTTCTTAGGCTTAAGATTGACCCTTCCCAGTGGTCCAACAGGAAGCTTGAAGCGCAGGGCATCTTTTCTCAACAGCTGCTGCATGCTGAGTGAACGCTTTGATTTTTCAGCGAAATAATTGCGGATTTCCTCTGCTATTGAATAATCTCCATAGATTGGACGAAAATCATAGAACATGGTCGTGTTCTGTACTTCCTGCGCGTCAATTTCATGCAGCCAATCATCAATCGCTTTTTTCCAGTCGGTATAGGAACGCTTCCATTTTTCCTCTTTTGCCATGATTCCTCCTGTACACTCAGGAAAGCCGCATGCATCAAGTTTATGATTTAATTTTTCAGTGAACGCCTGGAAGTATGAATCCACTCTCTTCGTGTCCGATAAATGGCTGTAATCGTCAAGGATGATTCCGTTATCCTGGTCGGTGTGGAATCCCTGCTCACTCCGGCCCTGGCTGCCCATGACGATGAAGCAGTAATTGATCGGTGCACGCCCGTATCCTTCTTCGCGCATTTCCTTTTCCGTTAATTGAATGATTTTCCTGTGCAGGCGGTCATTGTAGTTGCTGATGACCTCACACACATCATAACCCGGACTTTCCTGAAGGAGGAGGTCTCCGATGAATTGCTGGAATGTCTCACTTTTAACGGTTGCAAGCTGTACCAGATCTTCATTCTTGACGGCTTTTTGAATGCGGTACGATAAGTCCAGGTAGTTGGAGTCCTGGATATTCAAGAAAGAGGTGCTTGTCAATACACCGACAACGGCGTCGTTGCGCATGATCGGAACGAAATCGACTTCTTCATGCTTAAAATAAGAGAGTGCTTCATACGCAAAGGATTCATCGCGGATCCAGAAAGGATTCCTCTTCATCCAGTCTTTTACTTTTTCCCGCCGGTCGGGTTCTGTGATATAGGAGAGTATTTCCCTCTGCGTGAGGATGCCCTTCAACGTTTTGTCTGCATCCACGACGACGAGCCCGTATGTATCGCTGTCTTTCATCACCTTTGCAGCTTCAAGTATCGAGTCTTCTTCATGGATGAAAGATGGGGAATCCATCAGGTTATGTACCTTGGTCCGGAAAAGCGTGATATTTTCATCATCCTGGTCGGAGGATTTTGATTTGATTTCGTCATAGAGCGTCTTCATGCGGTTGCCGATGCTCTCAAAGATGATTTTTGAAAAATCATTATTCCGCGTCATGATATCGAGGAGTCTGCTTTTCTGGATCCTGAAGACTTTGCAATCTTCCATTGCCTGAACAGAGAAGGTCATTTCCCCGCTCGTCAGCATGATCATGATCCCGATCAGATCACCAGGGTAGTAGAAGCGCAAAGAATATTGTTTCCCACTCGAACGGTGAAGGACATTTTTCGCAAGTCCGGAAACCAGGAAATAAATATCCAGTTCCTCTACCGTCTCATCTTCATGAAAAAGAAATTCACCTTTTTTAAAGGTTGTATATTTTGAACCTGAAATAATATAATGCAGTTGATCTTCTGTCAGTACATCAAAAGGATATACGTTTTTAACGATTTCCAACAGTTCATGCTGCTCCAAATGTATCCCTCCCTTTAGAGATCAGTCCCATAGTACTCTATCATAGAATTCCCCAATCGGTAAACGATAAAACAGGAGGGGAATGTGCGGTGTGGTAAGCATCACAGCTTGTGAGACAAATAAAAAAGCATCCCCCTGAAAAAGCAAGGGATGCCGCATATTACTCTATGATGAATTCAGCCGCATCTTTCAGCGAGGGAAATACATAATCGGCACCATAGAGAGGGGAGGAGGAGGGGGATATCAAAATGGTCCTGCATCCGGCTTTCCGTCCGGCCTCGATGTCGGGCTCCCTGTCGCCGATCATATAGGAGGAATCAAGATCCAGCTCATATTTTTCAGCAAGGTCCAAAATCATGCCCGGCTCAGGTTTCCTGCATGCGCATCCTTCATGTGGTTTGTGGGTGCAGCATGAAACCTCATGAATCTTTCCACCCGCCGTTTCAAGCTCTCCGACCATGTAGTCATGAATCTGCTCCAGATGCCCATGAGATAAGTAACCAAGACCGACGCCGCCTTGGTTCGTTACGACAAACAACATATATCCTTCCTCAGATAATAATGTAACGGCTTCCTTCACACCTTCCAGGAAATAAAACTGTTCCGGCTTGTTCACGAACTTCACTCTTTTAGTTTTCACTTCATTGATGACCCCGTCACGATCCAAAAATACTGCTTTATTCAACATGAACACCCCATATTCGATAGATTTCTACAAAGCATCATACTATTTGTCGCTTCTTGCGGTTTCCGAGGAAATAATGACAGATTATTCTGTCATTATTTCCGCAGGTGAATTTCGGAAATTTGCATGTGTTTATAATCATATGTCCTATACAAGTTTACCCATCTTGACCCGTAATTTTCAATGAAGGTTGTTTTCTAGTAGAATATTTCTTTTCGTATGGGCTCGTAACCTGAATATACATTGTGGACCAAAGCTCTAGATAGAGGGATGGACATACAACCCGATAATACCCAAGTTTCGCTATTTTCTTGTCTGAATAGCATCAGAGTATACGAAAAGAGCCACATAGAAAAAGAAAGAGGCTGAGACAAAAGTTATTCAGTCTAAGTAAAACCCGAACTAATTTGCATGAGTCGAGGCAAATTAGTTCGGGTATTTTATTTGGTCCATGTACATTTAGGAATCAGCGCATTCCAGCGGTTGATTGGAGTGCAAGACGAAGACTCCTGCGGGAAGAGTAGCTTATGTGAGACCCCGCAGGCTTGCCGAGGAGGCTCACGGGCTACCCGCGGAAAGCGAAGTCTTGCACGGAAATCATTAGCGTTGTTAAGTAGGTACAATAATATGTTCGCCTAGACTTTGGCTTTAATGTTTTGTTTATCCACCCGAGACTCAGTATTTCTTGATAAATACCACCTTTAAGTAGTCGCCCTGCTTGTATTGATTGATGGTTTTGAAATCCTCAGGCAGGGAGTATTCCTCCAGCAATTTGTAAGAACCGCCAGTCTCCTTGAAGGCTTTATCAATGAATCCCTTGAATTTTTTCATATCAAACGTGCTGCAGTTCGTTGAAGCGACGATCACTCCATTTTTTTCAGTGATGCTGATTGCTTCTTTTAAGAGATCCTTATAATCCTTCGAAGCAGAGAAGGTGTGTTTTTTGGATCGTGCAAAGCTCGGAGGATCAAGGATGACCATGTCGAAGGTGAGTTCCTTTTTCACCGCGAATTTAAAGTATTTGAACACATCCTCAACGATGATAGTCTGGGATTCATAGTCGATCCCGTTGATGCTGAATTGTTCGATGGTTTTACTAAGGCTGCGGTTTGCCAAGTCGACACTTGTTGTTTCTGTGGCGCCTCCAAGGGCGGCGAATACCGAAAAAGCCCCGGTGTAGGAAAATGTATTAAGCACTCTTTTACCATCTGCGTAACCATCCCGGATGCGTTTCCTGACTTCCCGCTGATCGAGGAACACACCCACCATTGCACCATCATTCAGATAGATGGCAAACTGAACCCCGTTTTCCTTCACAAGAAGAGGGAAGGAAGGGCGGTCACCGTCTACGAAATCATCCTCATCGACATATTTTCCTTCGACTGAAAAGCGCTTTTTCTGGTAAAGCCCTTTATAATTCGGTAGCTTTTTGATGGCCGAGATGATCTCTTCTTTAAAAGAGTAGGCCCCTTTACTGTACCACTGGATCAGGTAATATCCCTCGAAGTAATCAAGGGTGACCCCGCCAAAACCATCTCCTTCACTGTTGAATACCCGGAATGCGGTTGTGTTTTCATCATAGAAAAAATGGAGCCTCTGATTGACGGCATTCTGGAACTTCCGATCGAAAAATGCCCCATCGATCGCTTCCTGCTCTTTCCAGCTGACCAGCCAGCCGATGCCTTTATTCTGTTTCCCGTAGTATCCCCTTGCAATGAAGTTCCTTTTGGAATCTGCCAGGGTGAGGATCGTCCCTTCGTCAAGGTCATTCAGGTCCGTCAGAACATTATCCCTATTTAGGAGGGGAAAGCCTTTTTGAAATTGTTTTATGAATTTTGGGTTTGGTTTTATCATGATTTCAGCAGTCATGCACTTCATCCTTACGTAACTATAGTCTTGTGTAGTATAGAACTTCTGGGGATATTACGCAACCGGGGATTGAGAGGTGAGAGGGGGGAAGGGGATATTAAAAGAGGCTGGAAATAAACTAAATAAAGACTCTCAATGACGCTTTTGATCTCCGTGCAAGACTTCGCTTTCCGCGGGCAGCTCGTGAGCCTCCTCGTTACATTCGTTCCTGCGGGGTCTCACTTGTCCAGCTGCAGGGCTTAGAGGCACATGTCATAAGTCAAACCGGCCAAGAAGGCAAAGAACGCCTTCGTGGCCGATTCGTCTTATGCCACACGCCTCTAATCAAAGCCCTATCGCTTTTCTTATAAGCTGCACTTCCCGCAGGAGTCTTCGTTTTGCACTCCAATCAACCGCTGGTAATAGCTAAATCTAAGAGTGTACGTGAAAAATTAAAAACCCGAATGAATTCGCCTCTTAGCAATTTATTCGGGTTTTATTAGTCTATACAGTTC
Source organism: Bacillus sp. BKU_1 (assembly GCA_051294195.1). Lineage (GTDB taxonomy): Bacteria > Bacillota > Bacilli > Bacillales > Bacillaceae_B > Rossellomorea. The sequence continues at coordinate 3,695,491 of CP193985.1, forward strand.
TATCGCAGTCTCTTACAATAACTATTTCCCCCATATGAAATCACCGACGAGCCTGTCAACCTTTGTGGTTTCGTGAAGGCCGCTGTGTGAGATGGCTGGGTCGTAGATGATTTGGGATGAAAATTCATTCCGGTCAAAAATGTTCTCGCTGCCGAGTGCGCTTGGTACATTTACGACGTCATCACCTGAACCTGCTATCGATAGGACCTTGATTCCCGGATCGATCATGTGCCGGTTGAGATAAAGGTGTTTAAGCGCCCTGGACTGTGGCTTTAAATCAATGACGGCCGCACCGGTATTGATTTGATCATAAGAATCTTTCGTGACACCCTCGAACGGGGTGGCGATGGTTATGAACTTGTGTGTTGCAGGAAGGAATGGTTTTCCCTGTGCGTTTTCTAGGTATTGAGTGGAAGCGAGGCCGCCCATCGAATGACCGACTAAATTGATGTTATCGACCCCAAAACTGTGATGCATAAATTTCAGTGCATTCTCAAGCCATACTGCCTGTTTGTCGAGCGCTGCCCGATTTTCTTCAAAAATGACCTGAACAAGGGGAGGGGAGGAAGGGTTTTTTGGAATGGTACCTTTATAGGAGACGCTTCCGTTCTCGGACACATAGATCTCCAGTGTCTTTTTTCCCCAGCCGTGATGATGTTCAAAGCGGTCCAGCATCGTTCTGAATGAATTGTAGGTTCCTTTGTAACCATGTACAAACACAGTTGGATATTTCTCCACTGCCGTCAATGCTTTTTCGCTTGATTGTACGTTGGATGATTTAAATATCGTGAATATGATAAATAGAGTGGCCAATAGCAGCCCGCTCCAAACCAATGTATGTTTTCTCGTGAAGGTTGACAAATGTATCGCTCCTTTAATCCCTATACTATTATTGTAAGCGATAAAAGGGGTATTGAAAATGTTATAAATGAAATTTTATTGTCATAATGGATGTAATTTATGGAAAAACGGTGTGAGGCAGGGTTAACGCAGGGTGGTGCGGGCTATTTAGAATCATTCTTATGAGATCATAAATTTGGAAACAGGATTATAAAATTCCATTTAGGATCGTATTTTTCCGATTAGGATCATAAATTTTTAAAATGGATCATAAATCCTGAAAACGGATCATAAATTTCGAAAACGGATCATAAACACCCATGTAGGTATGCGAGAACCTCCCCATTATCACCCCAAAACCCGCATACCACCCCAACCCCTTCATAAAATCAAACAAAAAACCCGAACGAATCCGAATTTTAACCAAAAATTCGAATTCAGTCCGGGTTTTTCAAATTAAACTACATCCAATCCCCATTCCTAAAAATAGGCTCCAGGCTGCCATCCGCTTTTTCCCCATCGATATTCAGTTCATTAGAACCGATCATGAAGTCGACGTGGATCATGCTTTGGTTGAAGCCGATGTCATTCAGTTCTGCTTCTGTCAGGCTGTTTCCATTTTCAACGCAGACGGACAGTGCACGGCCGAGTGCGATGTGGCAGGATGCATTTTCATCATAGAGTGTGTTATTGAAGATGATATTCGTGTTAGATATCGGTGAATCATGCGGGACAAGGGCGACTTCTCCCAAGTAGGAGGCGCCTTCGTCCGCAGCCAGAAGATTCTTTAATGTTTCATATCCTTCTTCAGCTGAAAAGTCGACTACTTTGCCGTCCTTGAAGGTCAGCGTAAAGTCTTTGATCAATGTGCCGCCGTAATTGAGCGGTTTCGTGGAAGAAACGACGCCATTCACACTATTTCTGTCCGGGATCGTGAATACTTCTTCCGTCGGCAGGTTCGTTACAAACGGCGTTCCGCGGTCATTCGTGAACTGTGCGCTGATCCAATTTGTCTGCTGGTGGAATCCGATCGTCAAATCGGTCCCCGGTCCTTTATAATGCAGTTTGCGGTAGCCTGCATCATTCAGGATGCGGGCTCTTTCATTCAGTTCGCCAATATGCTTTTCCCAGAGACCCACCGTTTCTTCGCGGTCCGTCCGGGTGGTGTAGAAGATATTTTCCCAAAGCTTCTCGACGGCATCTGCCCTTTCCAGGTCAGGGAAGACACTTTCAGCCCATTGCTGTGTCGGGTAGGCCGCGATCAGCCAGCTGATTTTACCGCCGCCGATATAGGAAGAGAATTCCTTGGATGCTTCTGCAGCCACTTTATTGACTAGGGCCACCCGCTCGGGATCCGCATCTTTGAGTAGGGACGGGTCTGGAGCGATGAGGTTAAGGAGGGCCGCATTGTCCTCGGCCATTTCGATATACCCTTTTTGTCTCCAATGGTGGTAAACCTTCAACCCTTCCTCGGTGGATTTCTCCAGTCGGATTTTCTTTAATTCTTCATCGTAGAAGTCCGCCGTGACATGGAGGGCACCGGCATCGTATGCTTTCTCCGTGACCATGCGCACGAATTCATATGTAGTGACAGGCGCGGAAATAAGCAGCTGCTGTCCTTCCTGGATGTTCAGGCCGACTCTGACGATTAAGTCTGCATATCTCTCTAAATTTTCACTGTGACGTGGATTCATTTTTTTATTCCCCCTTTGGTATCTACCTTTTTAACTATATATCTTTATTCTGAAAATTTCTATTTATTTGATGGATATTTTCAGGAGGATTCCAAAAGATAATTCTATATGAAGGAAGTGATGATGTTGGACATGCATTTAATTTGGAAAGCCATTCTCGTCGTTCTGGGGGGGACACTCCTCCTGCGGATTGCTGGGAGGAAGTCGATTTCGCAGATGTCGCTCGCCCAGGTCGTGATTATGATCGGGATCGGATCGCTGCTTGTTCAGCCGATTGCAGGGGAGAGTATATGGACGACGTTGTTTATGGGGTTGATCCTTGTACTTTCCCTGGTTGTGATTGAATATATGCAAATCAAAGCGGATTGGGTTGAAAAGTTCATCACGGGAAGGTCGAAGGTACTGATCAAGAATGGGGAACTGCAGACCGATACACTTAAAAGGCTCAGGCTTACGGTTGATCAGCTGGAAATGAAGCTGAGGCAGAATCAGATCCGCACGCTTTCAGACGTTCAGGAAGCAACGCTGGAACCAAACGGGCAGGTGGGGGTCATTCTCAAGGAAAGCAGCCGGCCGGCGACTAACCAAGATGTTCAGCTGCTGAAACAAGAAATTTTCGCGCTGAGGGAGATGATTGGGACTCTTTCCTCACGCGGACAGGAGTACAAGGCTCAGACTCCCGTTAACGGGATGGATAAAGAGGAAGGGAATGACTTGTTCAAGGAAGTGGCATCGGAATCACATACAATAGAACCGCCGCGCAGCCTGCAATAAACGAAAAGACTGGTTATCAGCTAACCAGTCTTTTCGTTTATGAGATTATTGTTTCACGCTGTATGGCGGGAAATCTTCTTCAGGGGAATTGATTACAACCACCCCTCCGAGCGCCATTGCGGTCAGACTTACAGCGATAACGAGTTGTTTCATTTTTTTCACATTCTCACCTCCCTATAAGGACAGCATGTCTTCATAAATGGAATTGGATTCCTTTAAATGGAATGCTGCATTCTTGTATCTTCTAACTCCCTGATAATATTGACCAAGGAATTTAGAATACTCGGCATATAAAAGTTGTTCGCCGTTTTCCTTGAAGTAGGGCAGGACATGTTCCTTCATGAAGTGTTCAAAGCCGGTCGGGAAATCATCCAGGGCGTACTGATAATAGGATAATTGATAAAATTTACCCGGGAACACTTCCCTTGAGCATAGTGCGAGCCCCTTGGGAAGCCAATAGCGCACCTGATTGAAGCGGTTCAGCTTATAATATTCTTTTACAAGTGCCAAAATGGAATTGAGCTTTCCTTCCACATCGGACTCCTTTAATTCGATGCTTCTTAAATAATGCTGGATCGCTTCTTCGCTTTTATTCATAACCGACTTCAAGTAGCCCAGATTCTGCTCCACCATGGAGGTGAGGCTGTTGTAATTGATGGACTTGCTTATGAAGTTTGCCCACTCGTAATGCTTGAGGGCTTCTTCACTGTATCGGATCCTTCGGTAGCAAATGCCCAGGAGCAGGTGGACTTCTGCACACCTCTGCTGGAAGTACACACCCTGGAAGATGGACAAAGATTTTTCCCCATAATAGATCGCAAGCCTGTACATATTCAAGCGAGTCAGGACCAGACTGAATAAATAATAGAGGTCAGCCCGTTCTTCTTCATTTGTCACACTGCCCAGCACATAGTAGGTTTCGGCCTCTTTCAATTCTGTGAGGGCATTGTCATATTGATGTACGGCATAGTAGTAATTGCCTTTATATCTGTGGTAGTAAAATCTCAGCGTATCGTTTAATTCCTTATAATGATTGTGGATGCGTACCAGGTTCGTGCGGACACTCGCAAGGTCTGAATGGATCAATTGGTAACGAATAAAGAGTATTTTATATAGCAGCTGCGGAGTCAGTTCATCCGTTTCGTTCAGCCTCTTTTTGATTTCTTCATGAAATGACTCGGCTGCCTCGAGGTCTTTCCAGAGGAGGGAGCGGTTCCATTTCTCAAGCAGTTTATTTATTTCCTGCTCATCGTTTTGAAGGGAAGAGACGCCGAGGCGTTCACACAGCAGCTGGATGATTTCTTCAGACGGGACGACTTGATTATTCTCGAGCTTTGAAAGATATGATACCGAAATAATCCCCTTGGATAATTCTTCTTGTGTCAGGTTCTTCTTTTGTCTGTGGAAGCGGATTTTAGAGCCGATATTCATCTTCTTACCCCTTATTCATCGTGTTAGGGCCGAATACGTGCTTATATTAATAGAAGAAACACGTTGATTTCGAAGTGTCTTTACACTACCCATTAAAATAGTAACATATTAAAGAACCGAATGTTATGAATATTCCTATAATTATATTTTTTATGGGTACTTGGAATTATTTTCATTTTCGTGCGGGTATGTATTCCGGCCTGACGGGTCGCACGCATTTTTGTTATACTATCATCAATACATAAAAAAAGCGGGGGAATACAAACGATGATTGATTTACGTAGTGATACAGTCACAAAACCCACCCATGAAATGCGGCTTGCGGCATTCGAAGCGGAAGTGGGAGATGATGTTTACGGGGAGGATCCGACGGTCATAAAGCTTGAAGAAGAAGCGGCAAGGATACTCGGCAAGGAAGAGGCACTGTTTGTCACGAGCGGCACACAGGGGAATCAAATCGCCGTATTGACACATACACGTCCCGGAAATGAAATCATACTCGAAGAGAACTCGCATATCTTCTATTATGAATCAGGAGCCGTTGCTGCACTGGCTGGGGTGCAGACGAGAACGCTTCCCGGCATAAAAGGGGCAATGGACCCGAATGCTGTAGAGAATGCAATCCGGGATGAAGATCAGCATTTTCCCGAGACGGGACTGATCTGCCTTGAGAATACACATAACCGGGCCGGCGGTGCGATCGTTTCACCGGAAAACATGGAAGCCATCCATGCGGTCGCCCGGAAGCACTCGATACCGGTCCACGTGGACGGGGCCAGGTTGTTTAATGCAGCAGCTGCTTCGGGAAAAGATGTGAAGGAATTCACCCGCCATTGTGACACGGTGCAGATCTGTCTGTCCAAAGGACTCGGGGCACCGGTCGGCTCGATCATTGCCGGCGACTCTTCATTCATTCAGCGGGCGAGGAAGTGGAGAAAGCGGCTTGGAGGAGGCTTGCGCCAGGCGGGTATACTTGCTGCACCCGGTTTGCTTGCACTGACTGACATGAGAGCGCGTTTGACGGAAGACCATGAAAAAGCAGCCATCCTGAAAGAAGCGTTGGAAAGCTGTGACGGAATCTCTGTCATGAATGATGTTGATACGAATATTGTCGTGGCGGATGTAAAAGGGAGAGGGAACACGTCGGCAGAGTTTGTGGAGATCCTGAAGGATAAGGGGATATTGATAGGCGGTTTCGGTCCTCATGCAGTCAGGTTCGTGACGCATTACGATGTGAGTATGGATCAAGTGGAGGAAGCGGCAGGGATTCTTAGGTCTCTGTAAATCGGCGGTAACCTAAAAAGTCATGTTGCCGCAGGAGAAGATCCTGCAGCAATCGTTTAACTTCATCCGGCCGGATTCTTATTGCTGCTTTTCCGGATGAAGATTTTTTCCCTGGTGATGGTGCCATCTCATCATATAGCCGTTTTCCTTGAGTTTCATGTAGCGTTCTTCCATTTTCTTCAGCATCATGTCGCCTTGTTCCTTTGTGAAGACACCATATTCAACATATTTTTTGATCAGTGCTTTCTTTGAGTTGAATAACTGCTGATGCAATTTGTCCAATTCCTGCTTCTGTGCATCTGTCAGGTTGACTTTCTGCGGGCCGGCCTGCTGTCCTTCAGCTGCGGCATATCCGTTGAAGCCGAAGCTTAGGAGACATACTGTAAAAAGGGTCAATATAGTTTTTTTCATACATATTCCTTCTTTCTATCAAGATTCCTTGATAGTTTCTGCATTGGGATAGCAATATATGTATAAGTCTTTTTTTCGAAATGCACACTCATAATCAGAAGAAAGGTGGTTAAAGTATGTTAAATAAATTTCTATCAAGTATCGGGATCGGGCATGTGAAAGTGGATACCAGGGTCAGCAAGGCCGAAATCAATCAAGGGGACACCATCCACGGGGAAGTCGTCCTTGAAGGAGGGAATGCAGATCAGCCGATCAATGAAGTAAGGCTTGTGCTCCTTCACAAGTATGAGGAAGATAAAGAAGACAGTGATTTTCCTTATCATGAAAAAGAGCTGAATACGATCATCCTGAATGAAATCGGTACAATCAACGCACGGGAGAAAAAAACGATCCCTTTTCAGTTCCCGACTGAAAGCAGCCATCCGAAAACGGATGACACCAATGAAACGGTGTTAAGGACGACCGTGGATATCCCACAGGCGGTGGACCCGACGGATGAAGACAGTATCATCGTAAAATAAAAAAGAACGGGATGGCCACATGGCTATAAATGCTATTTGCAGATACGAAAGATGGTAACATGAAGAGTGAGTAACCAATGATAGAAAAATAAGGGAAGTTTTTTCTGTTAAATGCAGATAAGAAGTGATATTAGGGGGAAATAAGGGAAGTTTTTTCCTCTTTACAAAGCAAAGCTGACTTTTTTCACGTTTTAGAATCAAATAAGAGGAATTTCTTCCTCTATATAAACTGTTTTCGATACATATTTGATAATTAAGGGGAGTTTTTTCCTTTATAAATCTCTATGAGCAGAGAAACTGGTTTCATTTTTAAAAAAGGCAAAAGTTTGTAGTGTTATGGCTTTAACTATTCACCGATTGGGTGCGTTAAGGAAAATTTGAGATATCCTCCAGGCGATGGACCCCACGGATGAAGACAGCATCATCGTAAAATAGCAAAAGAACCGGATGAGGATATCCGGTTCTTTTTTCATGCGGCGAATATCCCGATTGTTTCCATCACCTTGAACAGCATGGAACTTTCCGTTGAAAACGGGGAGGAGCCCATGTAAAATGTAGTAAGCGTATACATTCTAAAAATTCTGCATTTTCAATCATCACGATCTCCTTCATGAATGAACGGGATGTATGGCTCTACATTATGTTGAAGGAGGAAAATCATGGGAGGAATTTGGCTTGCATTAATAGGGGGGATTGTATTTTTATTAGGGTACAAGTATTACTCTAAGCTGATTGCAGAACGGATCTATCGATTGGATCCGAATTATGTCACACCTGCACATCAGTATAAAGACGGAGTTGACTTTGTTCCTACTAATAAATTCGTGCTGTGGGGGCATCACTTTACATCTGTTGCGGGAGCTGCACCGATTGTCGGTCCGGCAATCGCGGTTTATTGGGGCTGGCTTCCGGCGTTTCTATGGGTCATACTCGGTACCGTATTCGCGGCCGGGGTGCATGATTTCGGCACACTAGTCCTTTCAGTGAGAAACAAAGGACAATCGGTGGGGACACTGGCAAGCAAGTTGATCGGGAAAAGGGCAAAGGTACTGTTTTTATTCATTATTTTAATCCTTGTTCTGATGGTCAATGCCGTCTTTGCATGGGTGATCGCGAACTTATTCATTACGTTCCCGGCAAGTGTTCTGTCTGTATTCATCCAAATACCGCTCGCTGTCTGGATCGGGTACAGGGTGTATAAGAAGAGCGGAAGCATGCTGCTTCCGTCGCTGGTTGCGCTGGCGGTCATGTATCTTTCCGCTGTCGTTGCAAGCAGGGTGGAATTCCTGCAGATCGATTTTGTACAGTACTTCGGCGGTGAAGGCGCTGTTTCTTTATTCGGTCTAAGCTCTACCAGCATGGCATTCTTTGCATGGATCATCATTCTGATGATTTACGTTTATATTGCCTCGACGCTTCCGGTTTGGAAACTGCTGCAGCCGAGGGATTATATCAATTCGCATCAGCTGGTCGTCGGCCTGGGATTATTGTATTTGGGTCTGTTATTTTCAAATCCTAAAATCACGGCACCGATGACGAACAGTTCTGCGGATGTTTCGTGGTTCCCGCTGCTTTTCATCACAATTGCATGCGGGGCGATATCAGGGTTCCATGGTCTCGTATCATCCGGTACATCATCTAAACAATTGAATAACGAAACAGAAGCCCGGTTCGTAGGTTATCTGGGCGCGGTAGGGGAAGGTGCGCTTGCACTTATAGCAATCATCGCCTGTATCACATTTTTCCCGAATATCGCAGAATTCAAAGCTACATACAGCGGGTTTGCAGCTGCTAGCGGAGCCGGGCTCGGTGTCTTCATCAACGGTGCAGGACAGCTGGCAACAGGCCTCGGAATCCCGGCAGATATAGCTGCCACAATCGTTTCCGTCATCATCGTGAGCTTTGCAGCGACTACACTGGATTCTTCCGTGCGCTTGATGAGGTATATCATCGCCGAATTGGGTGAGGAATATAACGTCATGCCATTGACGAAGACGCATGTAGCTACAACGATTGCGGTCGTGTCGAGTGCAGCCCTCACGCTTCTGCCTCAGGGTCCCAAGGGATTTGGGTCAGGAGGATATCTGCTGTGGCCTTTATTCGGTACATCCAACCAATTGCTTGCAGGTATCAGCCTGCTCTTGATTACGATCTGGCTCAAGAGACAGGGAAGGAATTATATTGCAACCTTAATCCCGATGCTGTTCCTGATGTTCATGACACTTTGGGCCATGATCAACCAGGTGATCTTTGAATGGTCGGGAGCCGGTAATACGGAAGGGAATATGCTGCTATTCATCTTTGGAAGCATCATCTTGATATTCACTCTGTGGATATTGATCACAGCCGCTTCTTCGCTTTCGAAAAAGGGAGAAGATCCTACACAGTTCACAGCCTGATAAGAGGGACCTTTTTGAGTGCCAAAAAGGTCCCTTCCATTATTTCGAGGGGAGGGGACATAATGATGAACGCCGCTATGCTGGAAAAATTCAAGCGCCTCATCCATTTATACGATGAAATCATCCGGCATCCCCACAAGACAGAAATCGCAAGGGAATTAAGAGATGAGGACGACTTGTTTTTCCTGCTTTTATATTCTGACATGCTTGGGCTGCCGAATCCGGTATTTTATTACACATTGGAACTTTATCCATTCATGCTCGAGAAATTCCATGATTGGCATTTACGGATGGGGATGGAGCATTCCCCGCTTGAGGGAATAAGATGCTGCTGATACAGGGAAAGGAGGGGAGTAAATGAATACAATCGAAAATCAATCCATTGTCTTTGTCGGGGGAAAAGGGGGTGTCGGTAAATCCACCTCTGCTTCTGCACTGGCGATGATGTTTGCCCAGTCCGGAGAAAAGACACTCATCATTTCCACCGACCCCGCCCACAATTTAGGGGACATTTTCCACACCCGAATCGGAGGGGAGAAAGTGCCGCTGGGGGACAATCTGTGGGGACTTGAAATAGACCCTGACCAGGAAACGAGATCCTATATAAAAGGAGTGAAGGGTAATTTAAAGGGCATGATCAAGTCGTCGATGATCGATGAGGTCCACCGGCAGATCGATATGGCTGCCTCGGCACCGGGGGCGGAGGAAGCCGCTTTGTTCGACCGGATTGTATCGATCATCCTCGAGGAGAAGGATCATTTTGATAAAATCATCTTCGACACCGCACCCACCGGTCACACAATCAGGCTCCTGTCACTCCCGGAGCTGATGGGCGTTTGGATGGACGGAATGCTTGAAAGAAGGAAGAAGACCAATAAGAATTACTCCCAATTACTGAATGACGGCGAACCGGTAGAGGATCCGATATTTGATGCATTACATAAAAGAAGGGAAAAATTCGCTCAGGTCCGCACCATCCTGCTGGATCCGAAGAAAACAGGATTCATCTTCGTCGTGATCCCTGAGCGTCTTCCGATCCTTGAAACAGAAAAAGCCATCGAATTAATGAAAAAGGTACAACTGAACATTCAAGGACTCATCGTCAACAAAATCCTCCAGGAAACAGCCGACGGGGAATTCCTTCAGAAAAGAAGAAACCAGGAAAAAGAGTACCTGCAGCTCATGAAAACCAAATTCACCGAACAAAAACTATACCAAATCCCGCTGCTTGAAGAAGACATCTGCACCCCGGACCATCTCAAAACATTCGCCCGGTATCTGCGGTCAGAAGTATCCCCGGGGGTATGAATACCCTAGGGGTTCCGTTTTGGGAGAGGAAACGACAAGCAGCAATAAAAGTGAATGATCCATTACAATCTGCACTATCTAACTGCATAAATCAGTTGTACAGAGATAATTTAATATGCAATTATTTTGCGGTAAATATCCAAAATAAAGGAAATATCTCCTTGCCAGTCGAATATTAGCCAAGAAGCAAAATTAGCTTTACCGATGAGGAGGATTCTTGTGCGACCACGACCATTATGTATTGAAAATCCAGAGCATGACAGGTATGTGAGTCTTGTCCCAGATGGAGATATTGAAGAAATACTCAGTAAGCAGCGAACGAAGACTATTACACTCTTAAGCGGCGTATCAGAGGAGACAGCAGGGAAGGCGTACGCACCTGGGAAATGGACTTTAAAGGAAGTGGTCGGGCATTTGACCGACTCGGAACGTGTGATGTCGTATCGAATGCTTGCCATTGCACGAAATGAAAGTGCACCACTCCCGGCAATGGAACAGGATCAATACGTCTCTGCGGCAAACTTCAACAAATTATCCTGGGAGCAGTTACTAACTGGTTTAGACACGGTGCGCTCCAGCACGTTAAGCCTTATTTCAACCATTGATGATACAGCGTGGGTCCGTAACGGCACTGTAATGAACAGCCCAGTTTCGGCAGGTACCATCGCATATGGCATTGCCGGGCACGAGTTGCACCATTTGAAAGTGATTCGTGATAAATACTTATGAGTTTTTTCTATTAATGAAAAATCTAATTTCTCATTAAGTGCTGAAAATTAGGTTTATTAATAGAATTTCATGACACCAATATGAACGATGCCGGAACTAATTTGTCTGCAGCAACTTGGTTCCGGCTATATATTTGGACTGAAAAACACAAATCTCAGCTCCTTCCAGCGTTTGATTGGAGTGCAGGGCGAAGACTCCTACCATGAAAATAAAGTTCTATAATATACACTTGTTCAAGCACTCCGTTTGAAGCGACTTTATTAATTTACCACATCTTCCAATGCGGCGTCAACTGTTTTTTGAAATACTTTTTTCAGTGCGGTTTCGATTTATTCGATTCCGCAACAGCGACGATTAATAATATACCAAGATTTTTTAACAGGGTCAATACATTTTTAAAAGTTTTTTTACAATGATTAAGTTCATGATATGGGAAAGCGGCTGTTCAATGAGTTCGGTCATGTCCCTTAAGGGAAGCCCGTCCATTAAAAGCCGCTGATCATTTCAGTATTTTTCTTTTTTATCATTACTGGTCTTCATATACTTGAGGCATTCTTTATGATTTGCGAATCTGCGGAATAGAGCGAACAATATTTTGTACCGTTCATCCATCGCCCTTTTTACGATTTGATCAATCCGGGCATCTTTCAGGTCAAATAAGATTTCATCCATTTCTCTTTTCAACAGATATTCTAGTTCTTGTCTTTCTCTGTCGTCAATCATTAACCCCAGCAAGTAAGTCACCCCTTTATGTTGTTATTTGTAGTTTTTTCCATAAGCGGGGTATTATAATCATTTTTTTCAATGAAGTTAGATATTTTTTCCGGGGACATGCATATCTTTAATAGAGATATACGTCACGGGGGGATTATGTAATGAATGGTTTCTATACCGTCAATGCGAAACGAATGAAGCAGATCAGTCTGGTCATCATCATTTCTTTCTTTACCGCACTCTTTGTCTACAGCGGTACGCTCTCTTCTGTACCTGTCTTCGGAACCAAAGACGGACCGAAGGCTATTTATAAGGGAGAAAAAGGGGTAGCCCTGACTTTCAACGTTGGATGGGGAGATGAGAAGGCAAAACCGATTTTGGACGAATTAAAGAAGTTAAAGGTGAAGTCAGCCACCTTCTTCCTTTCGGGGTCCTGGGCTGAGCGCCACCCCGACCTGGTTGAGGAAATCGTGAAAGCCGGATATGAGATCGGGAACTTAGGGTACGCATACTCTGATTACACGGATATGGAACCCAGTAAGATAAGACAGGATATTACAAAAGCGGATGATGTGTTTGAGAAATTGAATGTTAAAGGTGTAAAGCTGCTTCGTGTTCCCACGGGGCATTTTAACAAGGAAACATTAAAGGTTGCGGACAGCCTCGGATTAACGGTCGTTCATTGGAGCGTGGATTCTAAAGACTGGACCAATCCCGGCACGGAAAAAATCATCGAAAATGTGAAGGGTGCGAAAAAAGGGGATATCATACTGCTTCACGCTTCCGATTCGGCAAAGCAGACTAAAAATGCACTTCCGGCCATCGTAAAGACCTTGAGCGGTAAAGGAAGTTTTGTGTCGGTATCGGATATGATTTCAAACGGAGATGCGAAATCGTCTTTGATTCAATAAGAAAACCCCGGAGAGGTTTTTGCACTCTACCGGGGCTTTTTTAATTCTTCCGTTGTTTATTTAGTCTTTCCAGTTGGGATTGCTCGATGTATTTAGGAAGCTTCAGCAGCTGATAGGCATTACATACCAATAAAGCGATCAACATAAGGTACAGCCACTTGATGGAGTTCACCAGGAGGACCGGAAGCCATTCCAGCGTTGTGACGACGACCATGAAGAATAATGCAGAAATAAAAGTGTTTGTCTTCGATTCCGATTGTAGATTCTTCACATAAGCAACGATCATCCCCACCAGAAGAATCCCTATTCCCAAAAGGATATACGGAGTATAAGAAGAACCTTCTTCCGCAAAAGCACGGAAACGGAAGTAAATAAGGTCAAATAACACAAAAGCAATCAAAACGAGTTGAACGGAATTCCAAAAACCCCTGAACATCCCCATTCCAAATTGGTGAATGGTCAGATATGCAAAGTATCCCATTTGACTGATGACACTGAATGTAAATCCAACAAATAAAAACCATAAAAGGCTGGATAATATGCCGATAACATCCCCGTCTTGAATGAACGGGCTGTATTGATCCCACCTGATGAACAGAGATGCAGCCGCTGTCACGGCACCGCCCAGAATTAATGTATGTACAAAAAAACGAATCCAATTTCGGATGGTCACTTCATTTTTCCCCCAACTATATAATATACACTCTGTTGATTGTACCAACGCTTCCCTGAAAAATCTAGGTTCCAGTGCCGGATGCGTATATTTTTTTCGTAATTTCTCATATTAAAGGTAAGGGAATTTGTATGGAAGGAGCCTACCCATGAAAAGATATTCCTTTCTTTTTCTCCTGCCGATGCTCCTCTTGGCCGCTTGCGGCGGAGGCGGAGATACAGGCAGCAGTAAAATGGACTACGAAGAAACCAAGAAAATGGTTGTCGATATATTAAAGACCGATGATGGAAAAAAAGCCATCCAGGAAGTAATGTCAGACGAAAAAATGAAGTCAGAGCTTATTATGGATCAGAAAGTAGTAAAAGATACCATAACAAAAACCCTTACGTCAGAAAAAGGCACAGAGTTTTGGAAGAAATCCTTTGAGGATCCCAAGTTTGCAGAAACCATGGCAAAAAGCATGAAAGACGGAAACGAAAAGCTGCTCAAGGATTTAATGAAAGACCCTGAATACCAGGGGATGATGTTGGATTTGATGAAGGACCCTGAATTCCAGAAAGAATTGACAGAGGCCTTAAAGAGTAAAGAGTTCCGGGAGCATCTTCAAAAAGTGATACTTGAAACTTTTGAAAGCCCGTTATTCAAAGCTAAAATGCAGGATATTCTCCTTAAAGCAGCAGAGGAATCAGGTGCAGGCAAACAGGAAGAAGGCGGCGGCAATACCAGTCAAAGCGGCCAGACCGGAGGCGGTCAAGGCGGCGGTGGCGGTTCCGGCGGATCTTCGGGCACAGGTGGCGGTGGATAAAACACTGCTCCATTTATAGAATGTAAAAAAATTATTCAGCCGGCGAGCATCTTAGGCTGGCCGGCTGAAGTTGTAAGTTGACCCCAGTTCTGCCTGAAACGTCAAGGATCTGGCGTAAGCCGGTTCTCAACTTCAACACCATAAAAAAGGACAAATAGCAGAGGGTGCTCCCCCGCTATTTGTCCTTTCCTTTTTCTCAGGATAATTTATCTATGACCTTATGGGCGATCTCCCCATAAATCTGTCCGAGCCTGTGGTCTTCAGCATATATGGAAGGAGCAAAATCCTCTTCGTTCCAATCAGGCTGCTGAAGCGGTAATTTTCCAAGCAGATCTGTCCGGAGTTCTTCCGTCAGCTTCTCTCCTCCGCCTTGTCCGAACACGAATTCCTTCTCGCCTGTCAGCTTGCTCTCGAAGTAAGCCATATTTTCAATGACACCGAGGATATCGTGATCGGTTTGCAGCGCCATCGCTCCTGCACGCGCCGCTACAAAGGCAGCAGTCGGATGAGGTGTTGTGACGATGATTTCCTTACAGTGCGGAAGCATCGTATGAACATCCAGTGCCACATCCCCCGTACCCGGCGGCAGGTCGAGCAGCAGATAATCCAAATCTCCCCACTCTACTTCAGAAAAGAAGTTGTTCAGCATTTTCCCAAGCATCGGCCCCCTCCAAATGACAGGGGCATTGTCTTCGACGAAGAAGCCCATTGAGATGACTTTGACACCAAAACGTTCTACCGGGATAATTCTTTCCCCGCGGACCACCGGACGCTTTACAATTCCCATCATATCCGGAACGCTGAACCCGTAAATATCAGCATCGATCAATCCAACTTTCTTCCCTTGACGGGCAAGTGCCACGGCAAGATTGACTGAAACCGTCGATTTACCTACACCGCCTTTACCGCTGGCGATGGCAATGAACGTTGTTTTGCTTGCAGGTGACAATAAATCGGTGCCTTCCACGCCTGAACCGCGATGTTTTTCAAGCTCTTCCTGCGGGAGTTCCGTAAAACGGATCCCGACTGATCCCGCCCCGTTTTCCTTTAATAATCCGACAACCTTTTGCTGAAATTGCAGCTGCTCGCCTGTACCGGTCTTTGCAAGCGCGATTTTCACACTGACATGCGCTTTTTCTTCTTTTACAGTCACTTCCACAATACCGTTCGTTTCGTTTAATGTTTTATGTAAAAAAGGATCCTCCAATTGTGATAAAAGATCGCGAGTCTGTTGTTCTGTTAACATGAATAACCACCCTTTTTTATGTATTCGTTTACACCCACTATCAGTATAACATATCGTTGTCAGAAATAACTGTTAAGAGGGCTGGGATACTTTCGCCATATACTATTGGAGGTTGGCGGAATTTGAGGCTGCCGGCTTAACCAGGGCCGCACGTCACCCGGATATTGTCATCCTTTAAGAGGCATTAGCCAAAAAAAGAACTGCCGACAAGACAGTTCTTTTCCTGGTGCTAAGTATTCATTTGATTCTGGGCAAAAGTCAGACCATTGTTAAGGGAACTGAATGTTTTTAGTTCTTTGAGATCGATTCCCAGGTTGATGAGGGTCTGGGCAATTTCCGGACGCACCCCGACAAGGATGCATTCAGCTCCGAGCAGCCCTGCAGCTCTCGTGGATTCAATGATACCCTGCGCTGCAAAAGTATCCAGTACCGGAACCCCGGTGATATCCATGAAGACAATGGAAGAATGATATTTGGTCACCCCTTCGAGCAGGTTTTCTTTGATCCTGCTGATCCTTTCTTCATCAATATTCCCAACTAACGGCATCACCGAGATATGATCATATAATTGAATGACGGGTGCAGACAATTCAACAAGTGTCTGCCTTTGCATGTTAAACGTCTCTTCCCAGGTATCCGTACACTTGCTGATCATCTTATTGAAGACGGGATCAAACCAGTGATCGATTTCCTTATAAATCTCCAATACCTCAGCTTTTGACAGCTCATCTCTTAAAAGAGTTTCCAATGCAGCCCGGCGAAATGACTGGTATCCGGCAGAAATATATTCAAGGGCTTCATTATTTTCAACAATTTTTCTATACAAATCATTAAAATCCCTGATGAAGTCCTCATTCTCCTGCTGAAGACTTTTATAGATTGATTCGAATAATTCATTCTTCACATGTGCGTTCTGGTAATAAGAGATATTCAACTTATCTGTCGTCTCATCAAGGTCCCGGATCCATTTCGAATATAGATCCTGATAATTCTGTTCAAGAGTTTCGATGGTCGCTGTTTTCATATTTGAACCCTTCCTATCCTGATAACTTGTTTACTTCAAGTTTAGACTACTTCGAAGTTTCTAATACTCTATACCCCCGCCTTGACTTTTCTTAACGTGGTTCCGGCGTATTCAGACAAAAATAAAAAAGCCGCTCCTATGATGAGGAGAAGCTTTTGTCTTCATTCTTTTTCGGTAAGGTAGTTCAGGACTCCCTGGTATATGGATGCAGCCACTTTTTCCTGATAATCTTCCTTGAGGAGGTTAGACCGCTCCTCTGCATTTGAAAGGAAGCCGATTTCCACCAAAGCCCCCGGCTTTTTCGCATGTTTCAGGATGTACACACTTTGAAGACCTTTCGCTTCACGGGTTGTATTTTCCAGATTGCGGGTGAGTTCCTTCTGTATGGCTTTTGAAAGGGCTTTGTTTTCTTCATACTTTGGATTATAGAATGTCTGTGCCCCGCTCCACCTTGGAGATGGAATGGAATTCAAATGGATACTTAAGAACATATCTGCTTCAGACTCATTGACCAGCTTGAGACGTTTGTGCAGGTCCTCCACTTTTCTCCTGCTGTATCCCTTCATATCCTCCGGGGCAAGATCCTTGTCCTCTTCACGTGTCATCAGCACAAGCGCCCCCTGCTCCTGAAGATAGTCCCTGATCATCAGCGACACATTCAGGGCGATATCTTTCTCCAGGGCCCGTTCATCCCCCGCTCCTCCATCCGGTCCGCCATGACCGGGATCAATATAAATGATCTTTCCTGACAAGGGAAGATTCCATGAGTCCCACGTATCTTTATCCATGATTTTATATTGAACGATAAATAATAGGATTCCGAGGGCGGCAATGATCCCCGCAAGTTTCAGTTTCTGTTTCATGTCTCTCCCCCTATTTTCAGTAACCATGCTTTTCTTTACTAAAAATATGGGACAAGAAACCATTTTAGAACTGAAAATATCAGTGGAGCCGAAGCTTGTGGCGTTTAATTCCCTTTTCATATCCCTCTGACCACCATGTTTCCACAAAGTGCTCGCAGCTGTAGAAAATGGATTCTTCCACCTGATTGGAGATGCCCATCTCGGACCAATACAGCCAGAAGTTATAAAGCGTATCGATGAAATGCTTCAATTCTTCGCTGCACCGCTTTTTTACCGCTTCCCTGTCTTCCCCGCCATATCCAAACTTGCTTACTTTCCCTCCGAGGAGATAGGCTTCAATCGCGACATCAAAGCATGCCTCGTCAAATCCCTGCTGCATGAATACGCCGCCTTGAATCTTTATATATCCAAAATGCTTCCGTACACTTTCCTGGAGCATTTTTATCGAAATTTCCTTAAGCAGTTTTCTTTCTGTCTTGATTTGTTTTTCTCTTCTCTTTGTATTGAAGGTTGTAATAACGTTCAATGTAAATCCACCCCTTTGAACGTATTTTCCTTCTTAAGAGAAGTCTTCATTCGAGTAACTGTTACCAATTTTGATGGGAATGACCTTCTAATACCGCTATTGATTTCCGTGCAAGACTTCGCTTTCCGCGGGCGGACGCTGAGCCTCCTCGTCGCTGCGCTCCTGCGGGGTCTCATCTGTCTCGCTTTCCCGCAGGAGTCTTCGTCTTGCACTCCAATCAACCGCTAGATAGATCCCATACCAATTCAATGTTTCTCTGAGTAAAACAGAAAAAGACGAGGAAAATGAACCCTCGTCCCAATGTTCCGCATCATTTCGTAAAATACCACTTCCACAGCGAGAATCCGATGATGGAGAGGAAGGTGATGAATCCGTAGAGCCAGATGGAGAGCATTTCGTTTACGAACATGGTGTTTCATCCTTTCATTTACTTTATGTTGTATACTTTTTCGAGTCTTTGGCTGGTTTGCGGCTGCTTTTCTTTTATGATGGGGGCGAGTACTGTAATCACGGCAATGCCGATGAAGGTTGAAACGGCTCCCGCTGCCATGGTGCTTGGTACGATCCCCCCGAAGTACAGGATGAGGTAAGAAAGCAGTCCGATCACCATGGAAAGTTCCGCTGCCCTGGCGGAAGCTTTCCGGCGTGCATATACAGCGTGTAAAATCGGCCCCATCGTTCCGGCTGCGATTCCTGAAATTCCGATCCACATGATATCTCCCATGTACGCAGGCGGCTTGAGTACAATCAAATATGCCAGGAGCCCGATGATGGGCACTGAAAGACGGCTGATCTGCAGTGCGATCTTCTCTGCTTTTGTTTCGCTTACTTTCACGATCCCTCTTTTCACCAATACTTTCAGGAAAATATCATTGGCGAACACAGTCGAAATCGACACAAACAATCCATCCGTTGTCGACATCGCTGCGGCAAGGACCACGACTCCCAAAAGTGCAACGATGACTGCCGGAAATGCATAGACTGCATATTCCATCAGAGCCAGATCAGGAGCTGCGACGTTATCTCCAAGGGCCGCCCGGCTGTAAATCCCCCCGAATAACACTAAAACTGACAGTGCGGCGGTAATCACATACGTCAAAATCATTTTCCCCAAATCTTTTTCACTCTTCAGCCCGAGCACTTTGTTAAACAGATGGGGGGCTGAGGCAAATGCCCACTGAATCACGATTGCCCCTGTCACTAAACTAAGGGAAGAAAAATGAGCAGAATCCGGGTTGAAAGCCTGGATCAGATTCGCATCCTGTCCAGCCAGTTTCCCGCTGATCCCGCTGAAGGTCGCCTGGATGCTCCCTTTCCAGAAGAGGACAATCCCTGAAATAAAAATAAATACACCGGCCGCGGCCATCATCACTGCCTGGACAGCATCCGTATAAATATCGGCGTAGGCCCCTCCGCCAAAGACGTAAAGCACGACAATCACAGCTATAAATATTAATCCGCCTTGATAGGACATGCCGAGCAGATATTCAAAGATGCGGGCACCTGCCACAAATTGGGCGGCTATATAAAAGATGTTGAACAAAAGAATCAACCCAGTACCGACCCGGAGAAGGTCGCTGTTATAGAAATCCCCCAGCCAGTCGGGAAGGGACAGCGACTTTTGGCCGTTATTGAGCTTCCTGACTTTCTTGGCTACCATCAACACCCCTATCGGCCCCCCGCCGATCATCGCCAGGAACAGCCAAAGATTCGACAGCCCCCAATCGTGCGACCAGCCCGGGTAACCGAGGAAGGTGGCGGCACTTAAGTACGTGGCGGCAAAGGAAAGCCCAAGGACATAAGGGCCGAGGTTTCCCCCGCCTATGGCAAAATCACTGACACTTTTGGTCTTTTTCATACTGATAAATCCGAGGGCGAACATCGCTGCAAGAAATACGGCAAAACCTATCCATGTATACAATGCTATTTGACTCATTTTCTTCTCCCTTCTCTTTTCAGAGTTTTATGAATGTACCGGTACAAGCTTCTTGGCGGGATGATCAGCCGGCAAATGTCTACGGCCTCTGCCAAACATGTTTTCCCTCAGGGTGGATCCTTCATATTCCGTCCGGTAAATCCCCCGCTTCTGAAGTTCCGGGACTACCTGGTCGACAAACTCGGTGAAGGTGCCGGGTGAATACGTCTGTGCAATATTAAAACCGTCCGCATCCCCTTCCACAGCCCAACGCTCGATTTCATCCGCTATCTGCTCAGGAGTTCCGATGAACTTGACCGTCCCGTTGCCCAGACCGTGATTTTTAATTGCTTCCCTAAGCGTCCATCTTTTATTTGGATCTTTTCCGTACATATCGAGATTCCCCTGCATCGCATCCGTCTCGATGTCTTCGATATATTGATCGGGGTCGAATTGTGAAAAGTCTATCCCTGTGTGACCGGATAAAAGAGAAGCGGTCCCTTCGTAACTGACGTGGTTCGTAAGTTCTTCATACTTCGCGTATGCTTCTTCCTCCGTTGAACCGATGATCGGCAGGATCATCGGAAAGATCAGCAGCTCGGCGGGATTTCTTCCCTGTTCCTCTGCCCGTCTGCGGATATCCGATGTATAAAGCTTCAGCCCGTCCAATGAGTGATTTTTCGTAAAGACCGCTTCAGCATGCTTTGCTGCAAAATCCCTTCCTTTAGGCGAAGATCCGGCCTGGAATAATACCGGGGTGCGCTGCGGTGACGGCTCAACAATGTGTGGGCCGGGAACACTGAAAAATTCTCCTTCATGGTTGATGGAATGAACTTTTTCAGGATCCGCAAATGTATCATTTTCTTTATCGTAAACGACCGCATCGTCCTCCCAGCTTTGCTCCCACAGTTTATATACGACTTGGAGGAATTCATCGGCTCTGTCATATCGGAGTTCTTTTGGAAGCCTGCCTGAAAGCCCTAGATTTACAGCTTCACTTTCGAGGTAGGAAGTCACTACATTCCAGGCAATCCTCCCGCCGGTTAAATGATCCAGTGTCGATAACTGACGTGCCAGCGAATAAGGTTGTGCATATGTCGTAGAAATGGTAGGCGCAAATCCAAGGTGCTCCGTTGCCGCGGCCATTGCCGAGATTGGAATGAGCGGATCATGTGCAGGCAGCTGCACCGCTCCCCTGACCGCTGCATCATGACTGTTTTCATATACGCTGTATGTACCAAGCACATCAGCGATGAACATCGCATCAAATTTCCCCCGCTCGAGCGTCTTTGCCGTTTCAATCCAATAAGCCAGACTGTTGTGAGAAGTACCTTGATCTTTTTCATGCTTCCATAAACCCGTTGAATGCGGTGAAGGCGAGTTTTGAATAAAGCCGTTAAGATGAATTTGTTTTTTCATGGGACAGTTCTCCTTTTTTGTGAAAATTGATTAGCCGTGAATTGGGGGTCTTGTGTCGTCAGGGGATGAGTATTGTTTGAGTATTGTTTGAGTATTGGTTACGTATTATTTGAGTATTCTTATCGTTATACTCGGCTTAGAAACAACAACCCGCCAACTATCTGCTGCAATGAAAAAACCTCTCCCGATGAGGAAGAGGTTAAATTCTATACCATCCACTCATCTTTCAAGCATCTGCTTGCTGGAATTAGCACCTTGTTACAAGTAACGGTTGCTGCGGGATCACGGGACCAGATTCCTCCCCCGGCTCTTGATAAGGATTTATTCAGTTGTGTAGTTCGAATTTTTATTATCATAACGGAGTCCAAATAATCTGTCAAATCAGAATTTAGAATTTTTTTTGAGTTGATTTGTGTAGATGGTCACGAGTTTAAATTTGGAAACGCTTTCCTTTATTTTGAAATAAAAATGGGTGCATTAACGTAGAATATTGATGTTCCGCCTTTATCGCCAGTTAGTTTGAGAGAGACCCTTCTACTTTAAAGGAATAAAGAACTATATATGGAGGAAAATCTAGTCATAAATGATCTTTTTTGTTAGTTTTTTACTGGGCGGGGACAAGTACCGCGGTTTTTTAATATATACGGGGTCAAGGATCTATTCTTGGGGAGTGAAATTAAGCGTCAGAAAACAGATACTTTTCTTCTGCAATCGTAGTTTCCTGTCAAAATGAGCTGAAATCTACCGAAAACCACTTCTAGATTCTAATTAAATAGGAGAATGGAGCACTGCATGCTGGATTTCATGTTCATTGGGCTCACTAAACCAATGAACGGTATGGCCGTTCAAAAGGGAGTTGCAGGAATCTTTCATTTTTACTGTATAATCTTCGAATTTCACCCGATAATCTTTTAATTTTGACCAGTAATCTTTTAATTTCCACCATTTATCTTTCGATTTTCAGGATAATTCCGTCACTTGGAAAAATAAGGTATAACCATCGCTGTGTAGCGACTACACCATCATGTTCAAAGACACATATGTGCGGGTACCGACGATATAAGTGCGCAATTTTAAGTATATGTGCGGAAAATCGAATATATGTGCGAAATTCCCCATATAAGTGCGAAATGCCGATTTTTCGACAAACGACTAACGACTAACGACAAACACCCCAGCACCTCTGCGACCCAGCCCGCAATAAAAAAAGACCCCCAACCAAAAGGTTGAGAGTCTCTGTAAGCAAATTAACGCTTAGAGAATTGTGGTGCACGACGAGCGCCTTTAAGACCGTATTTTTTACGTTCTTTCATACGAGCGTCACGAGTTAACAATCCAGCGCGTTTTAGAGAACCGCGGTACTCAGGATCAGCTTGAAGTAAAGCACGGGCGATACCGTGACGGATCGCACCAGCTTGACCAGCGTAACCTCCACCGTGTACGTTTACTAAAACGTCATAGTTACCAAGAGTTTCAGTTGCAACTAGTGGCTGCTTGATAACTTCTCTTAGTGCTGCGAATGGGATATATACTTCTACTTCACGATCATTGATAACAATGTTACCGTTACCTGGTACTAAACGTACGCGAGCTACTGAGCTCTTACGACGACCAGTTCCGTAATATTGAACTTGAGCCAAGATAATAACCTCCTCTTTTTAATTATCCACGAAGTTCGTAAACTTCTGGTTGTTGTGCTTGGTGTGGATGCTCAGATCCAGAGTATACATGTAGCTTCTTGATCATTTGACGACCTAGAGAACCTTTAGGAAGCATACCTTTGATTGTAAGCTCCAGCATTTTCTCAGAGTAGTTTGTACGCATTTCTAATGCAGTACGCTGCTTCAAACCACCAGGGTGGTTACTGTGACGGTAGTAGATCTTATCAGTAAGCTTTTTACCAGTCAATTCGATTTTTGAAGCGTTAAGAATAATTACGTGATCACCAGTGTCAACATGTGGTGTGAAAGTTGGTTTGTGTTTACCGCGTAGAACTGAAGCTACTTCACTAGCCAGACGACCAAGAGTCTTGCCTTCAGCATCTACAACGTACCATTTACGATCGATTTCGTTGGCTTTTGCCATATACGTAGTACGCATGAGTTTACCTCCTATTAAATGAATCCGTAGTATTTATTTTCTAATCACAATAAGTTTCCGGGGCTTATCGTGGGGTTAATAACATACCATATGCTATAATATCTTGTTCCCAGGTGATTGTCAAGGGGATGTTACACCAGGATTAGTTGTTTTAGAAAAAAAGTTTATTTCCAGTTTAGTCTTTTTAACTCAGCTATTGATTTCCGTGCAAGACTTCGCTTTCCGCGGGCGAGCTGGGACCCTCCTTTTTTGGGGATAGGAACTGTCCAGCTGCAGGGCTTAGAGGCACATGTCATAAGTCAAGTCGTCCAAGAAGGCAAAGAACGCCTTCGTGGCCGATTCGCCTTATGCCACACGCCTCTGAGCAAAGCCCTTCCGCTTTTCTGATAGGAGTCTTCGTCTTGTACTCCAATCAACCGCCGGAACAGGCTGATAACTATTGAAAAATATTATCTCCCCAGATTGGACAACTTCCACTCTATCAATCCCCATACTCCACCTTCCACAAATACAATCCATGCGGCGGAGCGGTCTTACCTGCACGGTTCCGATCCTTTGCCTGAAGGATGACCTTCATGTCCCCGCTGTGCAGGTTTCCGGACCCTGCCTCAAGCAGCGTGCCGACCAGGATCCTGACCATATTGTAAAGGAACCCATTCCCCGTAAAGGAAAAAATGATTTCACCTTCTTGTTCGGTGATGGAGATGCGCTGGAGGTTCCTGACCTTGTCTTCCACTTCCGTTTTTGCCGAGCAGAAGCTTGTGAAGTCATGCTCCCCTATTAAATGTCCGGCCGCCTTTTTCATGGCATCCACCGAAAGGGCATATGGGTGGTGAAGGGCATAGTGACGGCGGAAAGGGCTGCGCGACTGAGCCGTGTAGACCCTGTAGCGGTATTCCTTCTTTTCAACCGAAAACCTGGCATGAAAGTCCTCCGGTACATATCGGGCCTCTTTGATGACGACTTCGTCAGGAAGGCGGGTGTTCAGGACAACCGGCCACTTTTCTTCAGGTATGGACAACGGGGTATCAAAGTGGATAACCTGTCCATTTGCATGGACCCCTGCATCCGTCCTGCCCGAAGCGGTGACTCGAATATGCTCCCCTTTATGGATGGCACTGAGCGTTTCTTCCAGCAGCCCCTGTACAGTCCGCCGTTTTGGCTGTATCTGATATCCGCTGAAATGGGTGCCATCGTAAGAAATTGTACATTTTACACGCTTCATAGATTTCACTCCCCTTACCCTCTGAAGACCAGCAATAAAGCTGTCAGCATGCCCAGGACAACCAGTGCACCGGTATCTTTTTTATGCCAGGAAAGAAGCCTGTATTTTGTCCTTCCTTCACCGCCTTGATAGCCCCTTGCCTCCATCGCCGTTGCCAGATCCTCTGCACGCTTGAACGCACTGACGAATAATGGGATCAAGAGAGGGATGATCGCTTTGATCCGCTCTTTGACCGGCCCCGAGGAGAACTCTGCCCCCCTCGCGATCTGTGCCTTCATGATCTTATCCGTTTCTTCCATGAGTGTCGGGATGAAACGCAGTGAGATCGACATCATCAGGGCAAGCTCATGGACAGGGAACTTTACCTTCCGCAGGGGATTCAACAAGGTTTCAAGCCCGTCTGTGATCGTGATCGGCGATGTTGTAAGTGTCAATAGAGAAGTGATCAGGATCAGGTAAAAGAAACGCAGTGAAATGAAGATACCCTGACGCAGACCTTCCTCATGAACCTTCAAGAAACCAAGATCAAGGACGACCGACCCCTCTTTTGTAAAGAACACATGAAGGAAAAACGTAAACAGAATCAGCCAGAGGATCGGTTTCAATCCCCCGATGATAAAACGGATGGAAAGATTGGAAAAAATAAGTGCAGTAAGCGTGAATGCCCCTAAAATGGCATAGGTAGCTGCATTATCAGCTAAAAATACCACACAAATGAATCCGAAAATGAAAAGAAGCTTCGCTCTCGGGTCCATGCTGTGAAGAATGGATTTTGCCGGTACATAACGTCCGAAAATCATCTTTTCCATCATGGCTGCCCGCCTCCTTCCTCAAGGGAACGAATGGCATCTGCAAGTTCTTCAATCGTCAAACAGGTGACTCCAAGCTTTCTGCCGATGCGCTCTTCCAGCTTAAATTGGAACCGGACCACATCGGGGACATCAAGACCCATCTCGAACAGTTCTTCCGGATTCGAGAAAATCTCCTGCGGAGTGCCTTTCCTTTTTAATCTGCCCTTATGCATAATCACGATCTCGTCGGCATAATGAGCGGCGTCCTCCATGCTGTGCGTGACCAGGATGGTGGTAAGCCCCTTCTCCTTGTGAAGGTCATGAAACATATCCATGATCTCGCGCTGCCCCCTCGGATCGAGTCCTGCTGTCGGCTCATCCAGTACGAGGACATCCGGATTCATGGCAAGCACGCCGGCAATGGCCACCCTTCTCATCTGGCCGCCTGAAAGATCGAAAGGAGACTTGTCCAGGACCTCTTCTGAGAGACCTACTTTCACGATCAGTTCCTTCGCCCTTTCTTTCGCCACTTCTTCGGAAACGCCGAAATTCATGGGACCGTAGCATATATCCTTCAATACAGTCTCTTCAAATAATTGATGCTCCGGGAATTGAAAGACAATCCCGACCTTCTGCCGGATCGGTTTCAGGCTTTTTGATTTCTTATCGGGGCTGATGGCATACTCCCCTACATTCACCACACCTGAAGTCGGCTTGAGCAATGCGTTCAGATGCTGCAGCAGTGTCGACTTTCCCGAACCCGTATGCCCGATGACAGCCAGAAACTGCCCGGAGGGTATGGAGAGATTAATATCTTCAAGAGCCAGCTTTTCGAACGGGGTCTTATATGAATAACGATATTCTACTTGTTGAAATGAGATTTGCATAACTCGTTCACCAGCTCTTCTTCTGTAAAATATGTGTCAGATAATGATATCCCCGTGTTCTTGAGTGCCCCTGAAAGCTTGATCGTGAAGGGTGAATCCAGCCCCAATTTCTTCAATTCATCTTCAAGAAGGAAAATCTCACGGGGCGTCCCTTCTTTAAAAACCTTACCCCTGTTCAATACAATGATCCGATCTGCCTTCGCTGCTTCCTCCAGGTCGTGGGTGATGGAAATGACCGTCAGATTCTCTTTTTCCTTCAGATCCCTGACTGTCTCAAGCACTTCTTTCTTTCCTTTCGGGTCAAGCATCGAGGTGGACTCATCCAAAATGATGATATCCGGCTGCAATGCAACCACCCCTGCAATCGCCACCCTCTGCTTCTGACCGCCGGATAAATGGTGCGGCTCTTGATCAAGAAAATCTTCCATATGGACACGCTTCAGGGCGTCACTCACTCGTTGTACCATTGCTTCATAAGCTACTCCATGGTTTTCTAACCCAAAAGCCACATCATCTTCGACTGTAGCACCGACAAACTGATTATCCGGATTCTGAAAGACCATTCCCATTTTGGACCGGATATCCCAAATCGTCTCTTCTTCGAGCGCAATCCCGTCGACCGTCACATCTCCCTTCTCAGGAAAATGAAGGCCGTTCAGCATCTTTGCAAGTGTCGACTTACCTGAACCATTATGCCCGACAATCGCAAGCCATTCGCCCTGCTCTACATGAAGGCTGATGCCCTCAAGAGCATACGCTTCCTGATCCGGATAACGAAAATACACATCATTCACATTAATCATCTCTCGCAATACAAAAACCTCCTCTATGCTCATCAATACTCAACTAAAAAATTACTCTGCTCGGCTTTTTAACATTTTGTAAGAACAGGTTGATTTTATTTTCGAACATACTATCTTTAGTAAACTGTTTCCAGCTATTGATTGGAGTGGAAGGCGAAGACTCCTGCGGGAAAAGCGAGACAGGTGAGACCCCGGAGGCGAAGCCGAGGAGGCTCACCGGCCGCCCGCGGAAAGCGAAGCCTTCCACGGATATCAATAGCGTTAAAAAGCACTGTAAAATAATCCAATAAATAAATAATAGCAAAAATCCATATAAATAAAAAAAAGCCTGCACCCCGACCAAAGAAAAGAAACCTTTTCTTGTTCATCCACTGAACAGCTTCTATCGATATAGAAACCGGAAGGGGCGCACGAGCTAGACGAGTCAGCAGTTCTGCTCATCGTAACGCTCTGCTTTTCATCATCAATCATGCACTTATACAAAAAGGGCAAAGAAGCAGTTAAGGATTAACTGTCCCGCCCTTAATGTTAGTAGTCACGAATTATTAAACTAATTCGATGATTGCCATTGGAGCACCGTCACCACGGCGAGGACCAACCTTCATAATGCGAGTATATCCGCCTTGACGCTCGTTGTAACGAGGAGCGATGTCAGAGAATAACTTTTGAAGAGCATCTTGGTTGTTTTCAGCATTTGCAATTTCTTTACGAATGAATGCAGCAGCTTGACGACGTGCGTGAACATCACCACGTTTACCTAATGTGATCATTTTTTCCACAACTGAGCGAAGCTCTTTCGCACGAGTTTCAGTTGTTTCAATACGCTCATTGATGATTAGGTCAGTAGCTAAATCACGTAGCATTGCTTTACGCTGGGCACTTGTACGTCCTAACTTTCTGTAAGCCATTAAGGGTTCCCTCCTTTGTTGAAACTATCTATCTAAAATGATTATCAATCGTCTTTACGCAACCCTAATCCGAGGTCTTCAAGTTTCACTTTAACCTCTTCAAGAGATTTACGTCCTAGGTTACGTACTTTCATCATATCTTCTTCAGTCTTGTTGGCAAGCTCTTGAACAGTGTTGATTCCAGCACGCTTCAGGCAGTTGTAAGAACGAACAGAAAGATCCAATTCTTCGATCGTCATCTCTAGAACTTTTTCTTTTTGATCTTCTTCTTTTTCTACCATGATTTCAGCATTCTGCGCTTCATCTGTAAGGCCGACGAAAATATTCAAGTGTTCTGTCAGAATCTTGGCACCTAGAGAAATAGCTTCTTTCGGGCCGATACTTCCATCAGTCCATACATCAAGAGAAAGTTTGTCATAATTAGTCATTTGACCAACACGAGTGTTTTCCACTTGATAGTTAACGCGTGAAACTGGAGTGTAAATAGAATCGATTGGGATCACACCGATTGGAAGATCCTCACGTTTGTTTTGGTCAGCAGGTCTGTATCCACGTCCGCGTGATGCGCTTAAACGCACACGGAAGTGACCACTTTTAGATAATGTGGCGATGTGTAAATCAGGATTCAACACTTCCACATCACTATCATGAGTAATATCAGCAGCTGTTACGACCCCTTCACCCTGTACATCAATTTCAAGCGTCTTCTCTTCGTCAGAGTAAATCTTCAACGCTAGTTTTTTGATATTCAAAATGATGGATGTGACATCCTCTACGACGCCTTCAATTGTTGAAAACTCATGCAGTACTCCATCTATTTGAATAGATGTGACAGCGGCACCTGGGAGTGACGATAGTAGGATACGACGTAAGGAGTTACCCAAAGTTGTACCATATCCACGCTCAAGTGGTTCTACGACGAACTTTCCATATGTGGCATCATCGCTGATCTCAACCGTTTCAATTTTTGGTTTTTCAATTTCGATCATTAATATTTACCCTCCTTCAAAACGTCGAAACTCCGGGCTATATAAATGAAGTCCGAAATTCCCCATGTTTACGTTCCCTATTGTGCACCAACAACTGGTTACATTTTTCTGAACTTATTTTGTATCATATCCCATTATAGACAACGATACAAAATTTATACAGAAAAATTAAACGCGGCGACGTTTTGGCGGACGGCATCCATTATGAGGAACTGGAGTAACGTCTCTGATTGCAGTAACCTCAAGACCGGCAGCTTGAAGAGCACGGATAGCAGCTTCACGTCCTGCACCAGGGCCTTTAACTGTTACTTCAAGAGTTTTAAGACCGTGTTCCTGAGAAGCTTTCGCTGCAGTTTCAGCAGCCATTTGAGCTGCGAATGGAGTTGATTTACGAGAACCTCTGAATCCTAGTGAACCCGCACTTGACCATGCAACAGCATTTCCGTGAACATCAGTAATAGTTACGATTGTGTTATTGAAAGTAGAACGAATGTGTGCAATACCAGCTTCGATATTCTTTTTCACACGACGTTTACGAGTGTTTGTTTTACGTGCCATGTTAAGAAGTAACCTCCTTTACCTATTATTTTTTCTTGTTTGCTACAGTCTTACGAGGACCTTTACGTGTACGAGCGTTGTTCTTCGTATGTTGTCCACGAACAGGTAGTCCACGACGGTGACGAAGACCGCGGTAAGAACCGATTTCCATAAGACGCTTGATGTTTAGAGAGATCTCACGACGAAGATCACCTTCAACCTTTAATTTGTCAACGATATCACGAATCTTTCCTAGTTCGTCCTCAGTTAGATCACGAACGCGAGTATCTGCAGAGACACCAGCTTCTGAAAGAATTTGTTGTGCAGTATTTTTACCAATACCGTAGATGTATGTTAATGAAATGACAACACGTTTGTCACGTGGAATGTCTACACCAGCAATACGTGCCATAGTGATAGCGCACCTCCTTTAAGTTTAGCCTTGTTTTTGTTTGTGTTTAGGGTTTTCACAGATAACCATGACTTTACCTTTTCTGCGGATGACTTTACACTTTTCGCAGATCGGCTTAACAGATGGTCTAACTTTCATCTTATTCTAACCTCCTTAATAGTACGGAGTGCAATGAATTATTTATAACGATAAGTGATTCTACCACGAGTTAAGTCATACGGTGATAATTCAACTGTGACCTTGTCACCAGGTAAGATACGGATGAAGTGCATACGAATCTTTCCTGAAACATGGGCCAGAACTGTATGACCATTTTCTAATTCTACCTTAAACATCGCGTTAGGCAAAGTCTCGGCGACTGTACCTTCCACTTCAATTACATCATCCTTAGCCATCGAACATGTCTCCCTTCTTCTCATCATTTAATGCTTCATTCACAAACTTTGTAACAGCATAGCGCAGTTTACCGTTCGTCACTTTTCCTGTTTCGAGAATACTGTTTTGAACTTCTGGAGAAACATAGTCAAACAGTTGAAGATGTCCTATATTCTTTCGCTTGGCGCGGTCGAATTTCCGTTTATCTCCGTCTGCTATGAGTACAAAACGTTCATCCAATTGCTGAACAACGATTGAATATGTCCCAGCTTCCCTGCCTTTAAGCGGCAGGACGATCTGGCCTATACTCGGAACCGTCGAATCTGACTCGATCAATCCAATCACCTTCACTTAGGTTTTCGTCAATATCTCATAGCCGTCTTCAGTAATTGCAATGGTGTGTTCAAAGTGCGCACACATTTTATCATCAACTGTCACGACTGTCCAGTTATCCGATAACGTTCTAACATATCGACTTCCTGCATTAACCATTGGTTCAATCGCCAGTACCATGCCAGGCTTCAAGCGAGGACCTTTGTTAGGCGGTCCATAATGAGGAATCTGAGGGTCCTCATGTAAGTCTTGACCAACTCCGTGTCCCACATACTCCCGAACGATAGAAAAGCCATTTGCCTCAACAAAAGTTTGAATACTATGAGAGATATTCGACAGACGTTCGCCTGGTTTAGCTTCCTTAAGCCCCAGATATAAAGATTCCTCTGTTATATCCAGAAGCTTCTGAGTTTCATCATCAATCTTCCCGACTGGGTAGGTCCAGGCGGAGTCACCGTGATAGCCGTTATATTTGGCACCGATATCGATGCTGATTATATCGCCATCTTTAAGGACCCGTTCTCCCGGAATTCCATGTACCAGCTCGTTGTTGACTGAAGCACAGATGCTGCCACGAAACCCATTATACCCTTTAAAAGATGGAATTGCATCATGTTTACGAATGAATTTTTCAGCAATTGCATCCAATTCTTTCGTCGATATTCCGGGAAGAATATGCTTTTGCAATTCCGCATGAGTCAGTGCCACGATTTTACCGGCATGGCGCATGATCTCAATCTCTCTCGGAGTTTTACAAATGATCATACTGAAAGGCCTCCAAGTAGTACATCAATGTCAGCAAACACTTTATCGATGTCTTGTTGACCGTCAATGTTTTTGAGATAGCCTTTGTCTTCGTAGTATGCCAAAAGCGGCTGGGTTTGTTTGATGTTTACTTCCAAACGGTTTTGAACTGTTTCTTCGTTATCATCAGCACGCTGATACAGCTCTCCTCCGCAGCGGTCGCAAACGCCCTCTTCTTTTGGCGGATTAAAGACAAGATGATAAGTAGCGCCGCACTCTTTACAGATTCTGCGACCTGTCAAGCGCCCCATCAGGATGTCCTTATCTACATCTATATTAATGACATAATTCATCTTTTTACCAAGATCAGCGAGAATGTTTTCAAGTGCTTCTGCCTGAGCGACCGTTCTTGGGAACCCGTCAAGTAAGAAGCCTTTTTCACAGTCCTCTTTGCTTAGTCGTTCACGGACAATTCCGATTGTCACTTCATCAGGGACAAGATCGCCGTTATCCATGAATGATTTAGCCTTCAAGCCAAGCTCAGTGCCATCTTTGATAGCAGCACGGAACATGTCACCAGTCGAAATATGAGGGATACCATATTTTTCAACGATTTTCTCAGCTTGAGTGCCTTTTCCTGCGCCTGGTAAGCCCATAAGAACAATATTCACTCGAACTCCCCCTCAATGTCTATAAAATGGCTTCAGGAACTGAACGTTCCCGAAAACCCTCTTATTTAATGAATCCTTTGTAGTGACGCTTCACCAGCTGTGCTTCCAATTGCTTCATTGTCTCAAGTGCAACACCGACTACGATGAGCAGGCTTGTTCCGCCGATTTGTGCCGCAGGCGGCAGTCCGGCGAAGTTAATGAAAAGCATAGGAAGTATGGAGATCACTGATAAGAATATAGCCCCTACAAATGTCAGGCGATACAGAACGCGAGTGAGATACTCCTGAGTGGTTTTACCTGGACGGATTCCAGGGATATACCCGCCCTGCTTCTTCAAGTTCTCCGCCATTTGTTCCGGATTTACTTGAATGAAAGCGTAGAAGTAAGTAAAGGCGACGATCAATGCAACATAGATGATCATGCCGACCGGCTTCGTGTAATCAAAGATGTACTGGATCGTACTTGTCACATCATTATCCCCGAAGAATGTGGAGATCGTCTGAGGTGTAATGATAAAGGAAATCGCGAAGATTACCGGAATAACACCTGCAGCATTCACTTTCAAAGGAAGATGTGTTGATTGTCCGCCAACCGGACTGCGCCCCACTAAACGTTTTGCATATTGAATCGGGATTTTACGAAGTGCTTGTTGAATAAACACTGTACCAACCACGATTGCAATGACTGCCAAAAGTATAAGTGCAAGAACCACAACGCGAAGGAAAAGCTGTTCGCCTGCACCTTCGATTTGCTGAGCATAAATTTGGTTTACAGTGTTAGGAATCGCAGCTACGATACCTGCAAAGATCAGGATCGAGATACCATTTCCAACACCCTTAGCCGTTATTTGTTCACCCAGCCACATAAGAAAAGCCGTACCGGCTGTCAATACCAAAGCGATTAACAGGTACGTGCTTACTCCAGGGCTTTGGATAAGCATTCCACCATAGATCCGGTTAAAGCCATAGGACATACCTAAAGCTTGGATGAAACCGAGTATGATTGTGAAATAACGAGTGAACTGAGCTAATTTACGGCGGCCTACTTCACCTTGCTTCGACCATTCAGTGAACTTAGGGACAACGTCCATTTGAAGCAGCTGAACAATGATCGATGCTGTGATGTAAGGCATGATTCCCATCGCGAAGATGGAGAAGTTCTGCAGCGCACCACCGCCAAATGTATTCAGGAATCCGAGAATTCCTGCCTGGTCTTGCATCTTCAGTACATTTGCGTCAACGTTTGGCACCGGAATGAAGGTCCCAAGACGGAAGACGACTAACATTAAAAGGGTGAAGATAATCTTATTTCTTATATCACCCACGCGCATAAAATTGGAGATAGTTTGGAACATTAGATCACCTCAGATGTACCGCCAGCAGCTTCGATAGCTTCTTTAGCAGTGGTTGAGAATTTGTGTGCTTTTACTGTAAGCTTTTTCTCGATTGAACCTTTACCAAGAATCTTGATTCCTGCTTTTTCGTTACTTACTAGACCAGTTTCAACTAGTAGAGTCGGAGTAACTTCTGTACCATCTTCGAAGCGATTCAATGCGTCAAGATTGACGATTGCGTATTCTTTACGGTTGATGTTCGTGAAACCGCGTTTAGGCAGACGTTGGAATAAAGGAGTTTGACCACCCTCGAATCCTGGGCGAGTTCCACCGCCTGAACGGGCGTTTTGTCCTTTATGACCTTTACCGGCAGTTTTACCATTACCAGAACCAATTCCGCGTCCTACACGATTGCGGACTTTACGTGAACCTTCTGCAGGTTGTAACTCATGTAATTTCATGTCGGCACCTCCTTGTTATCGAAAGAAATCGATTATTTTTCTGTTACCGTTACAAGGTGAGCAACCTTGTTGATCATTCCGCGGATAGCAGCGTTGTCTTGTTGCTCAACTGTTTGATGCATTTTACGAAGTCCTAAGGCTTCAACAGTCTTACGTTGGTCCTGCGGACGTCCGATTACACTGCGAGTGAGGGTAATTTCTAGTTTGTTAGCCATCGTTATCCCTCCCTTATCCTAGTAGTTCTTCTACTGATTTACCACGTAACTTAGCTACGTCTTCAGCACGCTTTAATTGTTTTAAACCTTCGATTGTTGCACGAACCATGTTAATCGGAGTGTTAGATCCTAGTGATTTAGAAAGGATATCTTGTACCCCTGCTAATTCTAGTACCGCACGAACAGGTCCACCAGCAATAATTCCTGTACCCGCAGAAGCAGGTTTGATAAGAATTTGACCAGCACCAAATCGTCCAGTTACTACGTGAGGAGTTGTACCTCCTACCATAGGAACTTCAATTAGGTTCTTCTTCGCATCTTCAATTGCTTTGCGGATTGCCTCAGGTACTTCTTGAGCTTTACCCGTTCCGAAACCAACGTGACCGTTTTTGTCGCCTACTACTACAAGAGCAGCGAAACGGAAACGACGTCCACCTTTAACAACTTTCGCAACACGATTGACTGTAACTACGCGTTCTTCAAATTCTAATTTGCTTGAATCAATATTACGCATCTGGATTGTCCCTCCTTTTTATTAAAATTCTAAGCCGTTTTCACGAGCTGATTCAGCTAGAGCTTTGATACGGCCATGATATAGATATCCACCACGGTCAAATACTACAGATTTAACACCTTTTTCAGCCGCACGCTTCGCAACTAGTTCTCCAACTTTAGCAGCTGCATCAACAGTTGCTGTGGATTCTAATCCGAAGTCTTTATCTTTTGAAGATGCACTTGCAAGAGTAACACCGTTCATATCATCGATAATTTGAGCATAGATGTTTTTGTTAGAACGGAAAACGTTCAGACGAGGACGAGTTTCAGTTCCAGTAATTTTTGAACGTACACGGGCATGTCTTTTCTTACGTGTTTTGTTCTTATCTGGCTTAGTAATCACCTACGGTCACTCCTTTCTTTTGCCTACGCGGCATTATTTACCTGTTTTACCTTCTTTACGACGAACATATTCACCTTCGTAGCGAATACCTTTTCCTTTGTAAGGCTCAGGAGAGCGTACTGCACGAATGTTAGCTGCTAACGCACCAACACGTTCTTTGTCGATCCCTTTAATAGAGATCTTTGTATTTGCTGGTACTTCGATTTCGATACCCGCTTCAGGTTCGATTTCAACCGGGTGAGAGTACCCAACGTTAAGTACAAGCTTTGTACCTTGTTTTTGAGCACGGTAACCTACACCGACAAGCTCAAGATTTCTTTGGAATCCTTTAGATACACCTTCAACCATGTTCGCGATAAGGGCACGAGTTGTACCGTGTAACGCGCGGTGTTCTTTTGCATCAGAAGGACGGGTAACTGTTACTGTGTTACCTTCTAATTCAACTTTAATATCAGAACTGAATGTACGAGAAAGTTCACCTTTAGGTCCTTTTACAGTTACTAGGTTATCTTCACCTACTGTAAGAGTAACGTCAGATGGCATTTCGATAGGCAATTTTCCTACACGTGACATCCTGTTGCACCTCCATTCATTTAAAAACTATTACCAAACGTAAGCTAATACTTCTCCGCCCACTTGTTGTGCACGAGCTTCTTTATCAGTTAAAACACCTTGAGAAGTGGAAACAAGTGCGATACCTAAACCGTTTAATACTCTAGGTACTTCTGTAGATTTTGCATATACACGTAAACCTGGTTTAGAGATACGCTTTAATCCAGTGATTACGCGCTCGTTGTTTGCTCCATATTTTAAGAAAATGCGGATAACACCTTGTTTGTTATCTTCAACATATTCTACGTCACGTACGAAACCTTCACGCTTGAGGATTTCGGCAATTTCTTTCTTGATGTTGGAAGCAGGAACTTCCAGTCTTTCGTGACGAACCATGTTCGCATTACGGATGCGAGTTAGCAAATCTGCAATTGGATCTGTCATTGTCATAATAATTTACCTCCTTCCCAATATAGGGTATTACCAACTAGCTTTCTTAACGCCAGGAATCTGACCCTTGTATGCAAGTTCACGGAAACAAATACGGCAAAGCTTGAATTTACGGATTACTGAATGAGGACGTCCGCAACGTTCGCAGCGAGTATACGCTTGAACATTATGCTTTGGCGTGCGTTTTTGTTTCGCAATCATTGATTTTTTAGCCACATTTTCGCCTCCCTTATATAGCGATTACTTTTGGAATGGCATTCCGATTTGAGTCAATAACTCACGTGCTTCTTCATCTGAATTAGCAGTAGTTACGATCACGATATCCATACCGCGTACTTTAGACACTTTATCATAATCAATCTCAGGGAAAATCAATTGCTCTTTCACACCAAGAGTGTAGTTACCGCGACCGTCGAATGCTTTTTTAGAAACACCGCGGAAGTCACGTACACGTGGAAGTGATACAGAGATCAATTTATCTAAGAATTGGTACATACGCTCACCGCGTAGAGTAACTTTTGCACCGATAGGCATGCCTTCACGAAGACGGAAGCCTGCGATAGATTTTTTAGCTTTAGTTACAACTGGTTTTTGACCAGTGATTTGAGTCAATTCGTCAACTGCTACATCAAGAGCCTTTGAGTTTTGAACTGCATCACCGATACCCATGTTGACAACGATCTTTTCAACTTTAGGTACTTCCATTACTGATTTGTAATTGAATTTGCTCACTAGAGCTGGGCTGATTTCACTTTGAAATTTTTCTTTTAGGCGGTTCATTCAGAATACCTCCCTTCTTAATCGTACTATTTATCTAGAACTTCACCTGATTTTTTTGCTACACGTACTTTTTTACCGTTTTCCGTTTTGTAACCTACACGAGTTGCCTCGTTAGATTTCGGATCTAGAAGCATAACGTTTGATACGTGGATAGATGCTTCCTGGCTGATGATTCCGCCTTGCGGGTTCATCTGTGAAGGCTTAGCGTGTTTTTTCACAACGTTGATTCCTTCAACAAGCACTCGGTCGTTCTTAGGGAACGCAGCAAGAACAGTTCCTGTTTTGCCTTTGTCTTTCCCAGTGATGACCACTACTTTATCGCCTTTTTTCACATGCATTTCATCGCACCTCCTTGATTGGCCAATGCTAATCTATTAAAGAACTTCTGGAGCTAAAGATACAATTTTCATAAAGTTGCTGTCACGTAATTCACGAGCAACAGGTCCGAAGATACGAGTTCCACGTGGTCCTTTATCGTCACGGATGATTACACATGCGTTCTCGTCGAACTTGATGTAAGTACCGTCTTGACGGCGCACACCAGACTTCGTACGAACGACAACTGCCTTTACTACGTCACCTTTTTTAACAACGCCACCTGGTGTTGCTTGTTTTACTGTACATACGATTACATCACCGATGTTAGCAGTCTTGCGTCCAGAACCACCAAGAACTTTAATCGTTAATACTTCACGAGCACCAGAGTTGTCAGCAACTTTTAAACGTGATTCTTGTTGAATCATGTAGGTTACCTCCCTTCGGAATTACAAATTATCCGAGCAAATATATTAGATAATAACTGCTTTTTCAACAACTTCTACTAAACGGAAACGTTTCGTAGCAGACAGTGGACGAGTCTCCATGATACGTACGATATCGCCTACTTTTGCTTCGTTGTTCTCATCATGAGTTTTAAACTTCTTAGAGTACTTTACGCGCTTGCCGTATAGAGAATGCTTTTTATAAGTTTCTACCATAACCGTTACTGTTTTATCCATTTTGTCGGAAACAACACGGCCAGTGTAAACCTTACGTTGATTGCGGTCACTCATTTAAGCAAACCTCCTCTCATTTATCGATTGTTAACCCCGATCTCTCTTTCACGGATTACAGTTTTCATACGAGCGATCCCTTTGCGGACTTCACGGATGCGGGCTGTGTTTTCAAGTTGGCCAGTCGCAAGTTGGAAGCGAAGGTTAAATAACTCTTCTTTCAGAGTTTTTACTTTTTGTTCAATTTCGGCAGTGGTTAGGTCACGAATTTCATTAGTTTTCATTTGATTCACCACCAATTTCCTCTCGTTTTACAAACTTGCACTTAACTGGAAGTTTGTGTGCCGCAAGACGAAGAGCTTCACGAGCGACCTCTTCAGAAACACCAGCTACTTCAAACATGATTTTTCCAGGCTTAACTACTGCTACCCAACCTTCAGGAGCCCCTTTACCAGAACCCATCCGTACTTCTAGAGGTTTAGCAGTGTAAGGTTTATGAGGGAAGATTTTAATCCATACTTTACCGCCACGTTTCATGTAACGAGTCATAGCGATACGAGCTGATTCGATTTGACGGTTTGTGATCCAAGAAGCATCAGTAGCTTGAAGACCGTATTCACCGAACGCAACTTCCTGACCGCCTTTAGCACGACCACGCATTTTACCACGGTGTTCGCGACGATGTTTAACGCGTTTAGGTAATAACATAATTATTTGCCTCCTTCCTCAGATTTCTTTCTTGTAGGAAGAACTTCTCCACGGTAGATCCATACTTTAACACCAAGCTTACCGTAAGTTGTGTCAGCTTCTGCGTGAGCATAATCAATGTCAGCGCGAAGAGTATGAAGTGGAACAGTACCTTCACTGTAATGTTCAGCACGAGCGATGTCAGCTCCGCCAAGACGACCGGATACTTGTGTTTTGATTCCTTTTGCACCAGCACGCATTGCACGTTGGATCGCTTGCTTTTGAGCACGACGGAATGAAACACGGTTTTCCAGTTGGCGAGCAATGTTTTCTGCTACTAGTTTAGCATCAACGTCAGCTCTTTTGATTTCAACGATATTGATGTGTACTCGTTTTGAAGTTAGTTCGTTAAGTGCTTTACGAAGAGCTTCAACTTCAGTACCACCTTTACCGATAACCATACCAGGTTTAGCTGTATGAACAGTAATGTTGATACGGTTTGCAGCGCGTTCGATTTCTACTTTAGAAACAGATGCGTCTACTAAGCGTTTTGCAATATATTCACGTACTTTTAAGTCTTCGTGTAATAGTGTTGCGTAATCTTTATCTGCGTACCATTTAGATTCCCAATCACGAATTATACCGACACGAAGTCCTACCGGATGTACTTTTTGACCCACGGATTATCCCTCCTTCTTTTCTGATACTACAAGTGTAATGTGACTTGTACGTTTGTTGATTTGACTTGCACGGCCCATCGCACGCGGACGGAAACGTTTAAGTGTTGGTCCTTCATTTACATAAGCCTCAGTAACGATCAGGCTGTTAATATCCATGTCATAGTTATGCTCTGCATTTGCGATAGCAGATTTAAGTACTTTTTCAACGACTGGTGAAGCTGCCTTAGGCGTGTGCTTAAGAATTGCAACTGCTTCTCCAACTTGCTTACCTCGGATTAGATCGATGACTAAACGTACTTTACGAGGAGCAATACGTACTGTTCTAGCAACAGCTTTTGCTTGCATTAGGATACCCTCCTCTCAATTAGCGTCTTGTTTTCTTATCATCACTGCCATGACCTTTGTAAGTACGAGATGGTGCGAATTCACCAAGCTTGTGTCCTACCATGTCTTCAGTGACGTATACAGGTACATGTTTACGACCATCGTAAACTGCGATAGTGTGACCGATGAATGCTGGGAAGATCGTTGAACGGCGAGACCAAGTCTTAACAACTTGTTTGCCTTCAGTTTCGTTCAATTTTTCGATCTTTGTCATTAAATGATCATCAACAAAAGGTCCCTTTTTTAAGCTACGACCCATGTTTGAACCTCCCTTCGTGATTGTGCTACGGCTCTGGAAGCGAACCGTAGTTCAACCCCGTTATTTTTTGCGGCGACGCACAATAAATTTATCTGATTTGTTGTTCTTCTTACGTGTCTTGAATCCAAGAGTAGGTTTGCCCCATGGAGACATTGGTGACTTACGTCCGATTGGCGCACGTCCTTCACCACCACCGTGTGGGTGATCGTTAGGGTTCATTACAGAACCACGAACTGTCGGGCGTTTACCTAACCAGCGAGAACGACCGGCTTTACCGATATTGATAAGTTCGTGCTGTTCATTTCCAACTTGACCTACAGTAGCGCGGCAAGCAGAAAGGATCATACGAGTCTCACCAGAGTTAAGGCGTACAAGAACGTACTTACCTTCTTTACCAAGTACTTGAGCAGATGTACCAGCAGAACGTACAAGCTGACCACCTTTACCTGGTTTAAGTTCGATATTGTGTACTACTGTACCAACAGGGATGTTGATAAGTGGTAAAGCATTACCTACTTTAATATCTGCTTCTGGTCCAGACATTACTTCCATGCCTACTTCGATTGACTTAGGTGCAAGGATGTAACGCTTTTCTCCATCAGCGTAGTTGATTAGTGCAATGTTTGCAGAGCGGTTTGGATCGTATTCGACCGTAGCAACGCGTCCAGGTATACCATCTTTATCACGCTTGAAGTCGATGATACGGTATTGACGCTTATGACCGCCGCCTTGATGACGAACTGTTAACTTACCTTGGTTGTTACGGCCACCCTTTTTGTGCAGGGGTGCTAAAAGTGACTTTTCCGGAGAATCCGTAGTGATTTCAGCGAAATCAGATGAAGTCATGCCGCGACGACCATTAGAGGTAGGTTTGTACTTTTTAATCGCCATTTTTTTCCCTCCTCTTCTTAATTAAGTGAATTATACTTCAAAGAATTCGATTTCTTTACTATCAGCAGTAAGTTTAACGATTGCTTTACGACGCTTGTTAGTGTAACCAGCGTGTTTACCCATACGCTTGAACTTACCTTTGTAGTTCATGATGTTTACTTTATCTACTTTAACGTCAAAGATTTCTTCGACAGCATCTTTTACTTGAGTTTTGTTCGCTCTAGTATCAACTTCGAACGTGTACTTTTTCTCAGACATAAGATCTGTAGAAGCTTCTGTGATTACGGGGCG
Organism: Bacillus sp. BKU_1; assembly: GCA_051294195.1. Classification (GTDB taxonomy): domain Bacteria; phylum Bacillota; class Bacilli; order Bacillales; family Bacillaceae_B; genus Rossellomorea. The sequence continues at coordinate 3,736,626 of CP193985.1, forward strand.
CTTAATGATTTCACGTACATCCATTATGCAAGCACCTCCTCTACTTTTTCGACAGCTGTTTTAGTCATCACTAGTTTGTCGTGTCCTAATACATCAAGAACGCTGATTCCATCTGCAGGAACAACAGTCACACCAGGAATGTTACGAGCTGAAAGTGCTACGTTTTCGTCAAGACCGTCAGTTACGACTAATGTTTTAGCGTTAATTGACAAACCTTTAAGAACGTTAGCAAATTCTTTTGTTTTTGGAGCATCAAATGATAATGCTTCTAATACTAAGATGTTCTCTTCCACTACTTTAGAAGAAAGAGCGGATTTGATCGCTAAGCGACGAACCTTCTTAGGTAATTTATAGCTGTAGCTGCGTGGAACTGGTCCAAATACAGTACCACCGCCGCGCCATTGTGGAGAACGGATTGACCCTTGACGAGCTCGGCCTGTTCCCTTTTGACGCCAAGGCTTGCGCCCACCGCCACGTACTTCAGAACGATTTTTTACTTTATGATTTCCTTGACGTAAAGAAGCTCTTTGCATCAATACTGCTTCGAACAGTACATGTTTGTTTGGTTCAATACCAAATACAGAATCATTAAGTTCGATGTCACCAACTTTAGAACCTGCTTGGTTGAATAATGCTACTTTCGGCATTCTTATTTCCTCCTTTCCTGAGAAGTTCTATTATTTAGCTGCTTTGACAGCCGTTTTTACTTTGATAAGTTGTTTCTTAGGTCCAGGTACATTACCTTTAACTAAGATAAGGTTGCGTTCTGCATCCACTTTTACGATTTCAAGGTTTTGAATCGTGATTTGTTCTCCACCCATGCGTCCAGGTAGTAATTTACCTTTGAATACGCGGTTCGGATCGACAGGACCCATTGAACCAGGACGACGGTGATAACGAGAACCGTGAGACATAGGTCCGCGAGATTGGTTATGACGCTTGATAGCACCTTGGAAACCTTTCCCTTTTGAAACTCCTGTTACATCTACTACATCGCCTGCAGCGAAAATATCAACTTTGACTTCTTGACCAACTTCGTACTCTTCTACGTTTACACCGCGGATTTCACGGATGAAGCGCTTAGGAGCAGTTTCAGCTTTAGCAACATGGCCTTTCGCCGGTTTGTTAGAAAGCTTGTCGCGTTTGTCTTCGAAACCTACTTGGATCGCTTCATAGCCATCAACTTCAGTAGTTTTCTTTTGAAGAACAACGTTTTGAGCAGCTTCGATAACTGTTACCGGGATAAGATCACCGTTTTCAGCAAAAACTTGAGTCATACCGATCTTTCTTCCTAAGATTCCTTTGGTCATAAGTCACACCTCCTGTTAATGTTGTTTTTATAAGATTAAAGTTTGATTTCGATATCTACACCAGATGGTAAGTCTAAACGCATAAGCGCATCAACTGTTTGTGGTGTCGGGTTTACAATGTCGATTAAGCGCTTGTGTGTACGCATTTCGAATTGCTCACGAGAATCTTTGTATTTGTGCACAGCACGCAAGATTGTGTAAATAGACTTTTCAGTCGGTAGTGGGATCGGTCCTGAAACCGCCGCACCTGAACGTTTTGCTGTTTCAACAATTTTCTCAGCTGATTGATCAAGAATCCTGTGATCATAAGCCTTTAAACGGATACGAATCTTTTGTTTTGCCATTATTTTCCCTCCTTTTTCGCCTATTTTTGAATAGACATTCTCCATGGAAATTTCCCACACACTCGCCATGGCAAAGCGGCCGGGTGTGTCAGCAACCTTCCATTTCATCGCAGTCAAAGACCAACATTGTCTATTATAACTAAAACACCTAGAAGATGCAAGGGTTTCTTGCAGAATCTATATGTTTCGCACACTTTCTCTATTATACAAAGCAGATGGGTGAATATCAAGGGTATGTGGAGTTTTCATAATATTTAATAATGCTTGATGGATTGGGGATGGGGTTATTGATTTTGGTGGATTATTTATATAGAAGAAAGTCGGTTTTATATGAGGTTTCATTGTGGTTTGTATGGTGACTATGAGCAGTGGATTACTCCTTTAATAATGCTCTGGATTTAGTCAGATTTATTTAGAATTATTCTTGGAAGATCATAAAAACGGAAATAGGATCGTATTTTGAAAATGAGGAACGTAAATTTCGAATTAGGATCGGAAAACCCAGATGAGGATCATATATCGGGAAAATGGAACGTAAAATTTTATAAAGGGTCGTCCATCCCTGAAAATCTTGTGTTATCACTCATCCAGCACCATATTTTCAGCGCCTTAAAGTAAAATAAGTTCAATTGCTTTCTCAAAATTGCATTATAGCTAGCATTCCTTACGCCCTAGCAAATAAAGATATATAAAAAAGCAGACCGACAAAATGTCAGCCTGCTTTTGAATAATCAATATTACTCAGTGATTGTAGCTACTACTCCAGCACCTACAGTACGTCCACCCTCACGGATAGAGAACTTAGTACCTTCTTCGATCGCGATTGGCGCGATTAGCTCAACAGTCATTTCGATGTTGTCGCCAGGCATAACCATTTCTACGCCTTCAGGAAGGTTACAGATACCAGTTACGTCAGTTGTACGGAAGTAGAACTGAGGACGGTAGTTAGAGAAGAATGGAGTGTGACGTCCACCTTCTTCTTTAGAAAGAACATAAACTTCTGCTTTGAACTTTGTGTGTGGAGTAATTGTACCTGGCTTAGCAAGTACTTGTCCACGTTGGATATCTTCACGAGCTACCCCACGAAGTAAAGCACCGATGTTGTCTCCAGCTTCAGCATAGTCAAGAAGCTTACGGAACATTTCTACACCTGTTACAGTAGTAGATTTAGGCTCATCAGAAAGTCCGATGATGTCGATAGTGTCTCCAACTTTAACTTGTCCACGCTCAACACGACCAGTAGCAACTGTACCACGACCTGTGATTGAGAATACGTCCTCAACAGGCATCATGAATGGCTTTTCAGTGTCACGCTCTGGAGTTGGGATGTAGCTGTCTACAGCTTCCATTAGTTCGTAGATTTTTTCTTCCCACGCAGGATCTCCTTCAAGTGCTTTAAGAGCAGAACCTTTGATTACTGGTACGTCATCACCAGGGAAATCGTACTCAGAAAGAAGGTCACGTACTTCCATTTCTACTAGTTCAAGTAGCTCTTCATCGTCTACCATGTCACATTTGTTCATGAATACAACTAGGTAAGGTACACCTACTTGACGAGAAAGAAGGATGTGCTCACGAGTTTGTGGCATTGGACCATCAGCAGCAGATACTACTAGGATTCCGCCGTCCATTTGCGCAGCACCAGTGATCATGTTTTTAACATAGTCAGCGTGTCCTGGGCAGTCAACGTGTGCATAGTGACGAGTGTCAGTTTCGTACTCAACGTGTGCAGTGGAGATTGTGATTCCACGTTCTCTTTCTTCTGGTGCACCATCGATTTGGTCATAAGCCATTGCAGTTCCACGACCATACTTCTTGTGAAGTGTAGTTGTGATTGCAGCTGTTAGAGTTGTTTTACCATGGTCAACGTGACCGATTGTACCGATATTCGCATGTTGCTTGGAACGATCAAATTTTTCCTTACCCATTTGAAAATCCTCCTTTAGTTTTAAAAGAAATAAGTATATTGTTAGGTTATTTTCAGAAGTGGATTGCTCCACCCCTGAAAATGTACTAGCTTACAATAGTAGTTATACTTTATAAAAATGAATAAATCAATTATTCACCTTTATTTTTTTTGATGATTTCTTCAGAAATCGATTTAGGTACTTCTTCGTAGTGATCGAAGTGCATGGAGTACGTTCCGCGTCCTTGTGTGTTAGAACGAAGTGACGTAGCATAACCAAACATTTCTGATAGAGGTACGAACGCTTTAACGACTTGTGCGTTACCGCGTGCTTCCATACCTTCTACACGTCCACGACGGGAAGTGACGTCACCCATGATATCTCCAAGGTATTCCTCAGGGATAACAACCTCTACCTTCATCATTGGCTCAAGGATTACCGGCTTACATTTAGAAGCGGCATTCTTAAGTGCCATTGAAGCAGCGATCTTAAACGCCATTTCAGAGGAGTCAACATCATGGTAAGAACCATCGAATAATTTTGCTTTAACATCAACTAGCGGGAACCCGGCAAGAACACCATTTTCTAATGCATCTTGAAGACCGGCTTGTACTGCAGGGATGTATTCACGTGGAACTACACCACCGACGATACCGTTCTCGAATTCGAATCCTTTACCTTCTTCGTTAGGCGCGAATTCGATCCAAACGTGTCCGAATTGTCCACGTCCACCAGATTGACGAGCGAACTTACCTTCAACCCTAGCCGTATCACGGAAAGTCTCACGGTAAGATACTTGAGGAGCACCAACGTTTGCTTCTACTTTGAATTCACGTTTCATACGGTCAACGATGATATCTAAGTGAAGCTCACCCATACCTGCGATGATAACCTGTCCAGTCTCCTGATCAGTGTGCGCGCGGAATGTAGGATCTTCCTCTTGAAGTTTTTGCAGGGCAGTAGTCATTTTATCTTGGTCAGCCTTGGATTTAGGCTCAACAGATAGGGAGATAACAGGCTCTGGGAAGACCATAGATTCAAGAATAACAAGATTCTTTTCATCACATAGTGTATCTCCAGTACTTGTATCTTTAAGACCAACTGCTGCTGCGATATCCCCAGCGTAAACGCTTGAGATCTCTTCACGGGAGTTAGCGTGCATTTGAAGGATACGTCCTACACGTTCACGCTTGCCTTTTGAAGAGTTTCTTACGTATGAACCTGACTCTAAGATACCAGAGTACACACGGAAGAATGTTAATTTACCAACATAAGGGTCAGTTGCAACTTTGAACGCCAAAGCAGAGAATGGAGCTTCGTCTGAAGATGGACGAGTTACTTCTTCTTCTGTTTCAGGAACAAAACCTTTGATATCTTCAACATCAGTTGGTGCTGGAAGATAATCGATAACTGAGTCAATCAGTAATTGAACCCCTTTGTTTTTGAAGGCAGATCCACATACTACCGGATAGAACTCAACAGTTAGAGTTGCTGTACGGATAGCAGCTTTAAGCTCATCATTTGTAAGTTCTTCGCCTTCTAGGTATTTCATCATTAGCTCTTCATCAAGTTCAGAAACTGCTTCAATTAATTTTCCGCGGTATTCTTCAGCTTGATCTTTGTACTCATCAGGGATTTCACGAGCTTCTGCACGAGTTCCAAGGTCATCTTCGTAGAAGTAAGCTTTCATTTCCACTAGGTCGATGATACCTTCGAAATCATCTTCAGCACCGATTGGAAGCTGAATTGGGTGTGCATTCGCTTGTAAACGCTCATGTAGAGTTTTTACAGAGTAAAGGAAGTCAGCACCGATTTTGTCCATTTTGTTTACGAACACAACACGGGGAACCCCGTAAGTTGTCGCTTGGCGCCAAACAGTTTCAGTTTGAGGCTCAACACCAGATTGAGCATCAAGAACTGCTACCGCACCATCAAGTACACGAAGTGAACGTTCAACTTCAACAGTGAAGTCTACGTGTCCCGGTGTATCGATGATGTTGATACGATGGCCTTTCCATTGAGCTGTTGTCGCAGCAGATGTGATCGTGATTCCACGTTCTTGCTCCTGCTCCATCCAGTCCATTTGAGAAGCACCTTCGTGAGTTTCTCCGATTTTATGGATACGACCAGTGTAAAATAGGATACGCTCAGTTGCAGTTGTTTTACCGGCATCGATGTGTGCCATGATACCGATATTACGAGTGTTTTCTAAGGAGAACTCTCTTGGCATGTGGTCTTTCTCCTTCCTTATATAAGTGTGATTTGATTGAAATTAAAGATTACCAGCGATAGTGAGCAAACGCTTTGTTCGCTTCAGCCATCTTGTGTGTATCTTCACGCTTCTTGACAGAAGCACCAGTGTTGTTAGCTGCATCAAGGATTTCGTTAGCTAAACGCTCTTCCATTGTCTTCTCACCGCGAAGACGAGAGTAGTTTACTAACCAACGAAGACCTAGTGTAGTACGGCGCTCAGGGCGGACCTCAACTGGTACTTGGTAGTTTGAACCACCAACACGACGAGCTTTTACTTCCAATACCGGCATGATATTTTTCAAAGCTGCATCGAATACTTCCATTGCATCTTTCCCAGAACGCTCGCTGATGATATCAAACGCAGAGTATAATTTCTTTTGAGCTTTACCTCTTTTACCGTCAATCATGATTTTGTTGATTAAACGGGTAACTAATTTAGAATTGTACATTGGATCAGGTAAAACGTCTCTTTTTGCTACAGGACCTTTACGTGGCATGTGATTTCCTCCTTTCAACGAGAAATGAATTTATGATTTGTCGATTATTTTTTAGCTGCTTTAGGGCGCTTAGTTCCGTATTTAGAACGTCCTTGCATACGGCCTTCAACTCCAGCTGTATCAAGCGCACCACGTACGATATGATAACGTACCCCCGGTAAATCCTTTACACGTCCTCCACGGATAAGCACGACACTGTGCTCTTGAAGGTTGTGTCCGATACCAGGAATGTAAGCAGTAACCTCGATTCCATTAGTCAAACGAACACGTGCATATTTACGAAGCGCGGAGTTCGGTTTCTTTGGAGTCATAGTACCTACACGAGTACAAACACCACGTTTTTGTGGAGAAGACAAGTTTGTGTGCACTTTCTTAAAGCTGTTGTAACCTTTGTTAAGTGCTGGTGACTTAGACTTTGTAGATTTTGACTGACGAGGCTTGCGAACTAATTGGTTAATAGTTGGCATTATGTTTTCCTCCCTTCTTACTTGGTAAGCCCACACATCCAGGTGGATCATTTTTGGGTAAAAGTAAAGTTTTTGCAGAGTCTTCTACAAAAACTATTTTACTGTATAATCGCAACAGCTGCTGCTCCAACATCTATTCCGCACGATTTACCAAGCTTCTTCATAGAATCCACTTTGTTAACCGGTACATCAAGATCTTCAGCGGCCTGCACCACTTTCGCTATCACCCTCGGATCAGCATCTTCCGCGACGACAACTTCCAGTACATGACCATTCTTCAGAGCTTTCACTGCTTGCTTTGTCCCTACAATAATTTCTTGCGCCTGTGATACTTTTTCATAAGACATTTCATATCCTCCAAAGTAGCAGGTTATTAATAGGAGCAACCTTGAATATATTATCATCTTAAAATTTCTATGTCAACATCGAAATAAAAGATTTATAAAAGCTAACTCTCAGAAAGATGAAATATCCCCTGGGAGTTAGCCTTGTTTTATTACTCTACAGTCACTGTCTCTTCCGTATTTTCTTCGGCGAGGACAGGTTCTGCCTTGCGGTAACGCTGCATACCTGTACCAGCAGGTACCAGTTTACCGATGATAACATTTTCTTTCAATCCTAGGAGTTCATCACGTTTTCCTTTGATTGCAGCATCCGTCAACACGCGGGTTGTTTCCTGGAATGAAGCTGCAGATAAGAAGGAATCCGTCTCAAGGGAAGCTTTCGTGATTCCGAGCAGTACAGGTCTGCCTGTTGCCGGAATGCTTCCATCAAGCAATGCTTTCTCATTCGCATCCCTGAACTGATGGATATCCATAAGGGTACCTGGAAGCACCTCGGTTTCCCCAGCATCGATGACACGAACTTTACGAAGCATTTGACGTACCATTACTTCTACGTGTTTATCGCCGATTTCAACCCCTTGCATACGATATACTTTTTGTACTTCGCGCAGCAAGTATTCTTGAACGGCTGATACGTCACGTACTTTAAGTAATTCTTTCGGATCGATCGAACCTTCGGTAAGCTCTTGTCCGCGGGCAACTTTATCGTTGACACCGAACTTGAGGCGGGCTGTATAAGGAGCCGTATAGCTTCTTGTTTCAACATCACCTTGGACAGTGATTTCATATTGACGGTCTTTTCCTTCACCGATGGAAGTAATGACACCGTCCATTTCAGAGATGACAGCCTGACCTTTCGGGTTACGCGCTTCGAAGATCTCTTGGATACGCGGTAAACCTTGGGTGATATCGTCCCCTGCAACACCACCGGTATGGAATGTACGCATTGTAAGCTGTGTACCTGGTTCCCCGATGGATTGTGCAGCGATGATACCGACTGCTTCTCCCACTTCTACTTTTTGACCAGTAGCTAGGTTTGTTCCATAACATTTCTCACATACACCGTGGCGGGTGTTACATGTGAATGCAGAACGGATTGAAACGTGCTCGATACCTGCATCGACAATCGTTTTCGCCAGGTCTTCTGTGATCAGTTGATTTTCATCGACAAGAATCTCGTCTGTTTCAGGATGACGCAATGTCTTGCGTGAGTAACGGCCGAGAAGACGCTCTTCAAGAGGCTCGATGATCTCGGTGCCTTCCTTGATGGAGCCAACGAGTAATCCTCTGTCAGTTCCACAGTCTTCCTCACGTACGATGACATCCTGGGCCACATCTACAAGACGGCGTGTCAGGTAACCTGAGTCGGCTGTCTTCAGTGCTGTATCGGCAAGACCTTTACGGGCACCGTGTGTAGAGATGAAGTATTCAAGTACCGTCAGACCTTCACGGAAACTTGATTTGATCGGTAATTCAATGATACGTCCAGCCGGGTTGGCCATCAGACCACGCATACCGGCAAGCTGAGTGAAGTTAGATGCGTTACCACGGGCACCTGAGTCACTCATCATGAAGATAGGGTTGCGCTTATCAAGGGTAGCCATCAGCTTACCTTGGATCGTATCTTTCGCAGCACTCCAAATCGAGATGACGCGGTCGTATCTCTCATCTTCTGTAATCAGACCGCGTTTGAATTGCTTCAATACGTTGTCTACTTTACTTTGTGCTTCTACAAGGATTTGTTCTTTTTCAGCCAATACCACGATATCGGCGATACCGACCGTAATACCTGCTTTAGAAGAATATTTGAATCCTAAGTCTTTCATTTTATCGAGCATCCTTGAAGTTTCAGTGATCGCAAACTTCTTGAATACTTCTGCAATGATGTTTCCTAAGAAACCTTTTTTGAACGGATTGATCAACTCACGGTTTTTAAATTCTTCTTTGATGTCTGTACCAGGCTCTACAAAGTAATGTTCTGGAGTTACTTCTTCCAGGTTCGTCTTTGTCGGTTCATTAATGAACGGGAAGGAATCCGGCAAGATTTCATTAAAGATTACTTTACCAACCGTCGTTAATAGCATCTGGCTGTTTTGCTTTTCGGTGAACGTTTTATTATGAAGTGTTCCTGCATTGATTCCAATACGAGTATGCAAGTGTACATAACCATTTTGATAAGCAAGCAGTACTTCATTTGCGTTGGTGAAGACCATTCCTTCTCCGACAGCATCTTCGCGTTCCAAAGTCAGGTAATAGTTACCCAATACCATATCCTGTGATGGTGTAACAACAGGTTTACCGTCTTTAGGATTCAGGATGTTCTGAGCGGCAAGCATAAGCATGCGCGCTTCAGCCTGTGCTTCAGAAGACAACGGTACGTGGACCGCCATTTGGTCACCGTCAAAGTCCGCGTTGTATGCAGTACATACGAGCGGGTGAAGACGGATCGCACGGCCTTCGACTAGAGTTGGTTCAAAGGCTTGAATACCAAGTCTGTGAAGGGTAGGTGCACGGTTCAATAGAACAGGGTGTTCTTTGATTACCTCTTCTAAAACATCCCATACTTCCGGTTGCACGCGTTCGATCTTGCGTTTTGCACTCTTGATGTTGTGTGCCAATCCTTTTTCAACGAGTTCTTTCATCACAAATGGCTTGAATAATTCAAGTGCCATCTCTTTTGGAAGACCGCATTGGTACATTTTCAGATTAGGACCAACAACGATTACAGAACGGCCGGAATAGTCAACACGCTTACCAAGAAGGTTTTGACGGAAACGTCCCTGCTTCCCTTTAAGCATGTGAGAAAGAGATTTCAATGGACGGTTACCTGGTCCTGTTACCGGACGTCCGCGGCGGCCGTTATCGATCAGTGCGTCTACTGCTTCTTGCAGCATACGCTTCTCATTCTGCACGATGATGCTTGGGGCACCAAGATCTAATAAACGTTTTAAACGGTTGTTACGGTTGATGACACGACGATATAAATCGTTCAAGTCAGATGTTGCAAAACGTCCCCCATCAAGCTGAACCATAGGACGAAGCTCAGGAGGGATGACAGGAAGAACGTCAAGGATCATCCAATCAGGATCATTTCCTGAATTCCTGAATGACTCGACCACTTCAAGACGTTTGATGGCACGTGTGCGTCGCTGACCCTGCGCTGTTTTCAGCTCTTCTTTCAAGAAATCGGCTTCTTTGTCAAGATCGATATCCTGAAGAAGTTTTTTGATCGCTTCTGCACCCATTGCCGCCTGGAACTTCACTCCATATTTCTCACGGTAAGCACGGTACTCTTTTTCTGAAAGCAGCTGCTTTTTCTCAAGAGCCGTATCACCAGGTTCTGTTACCACATAGGAAGCGAAGTAAATGACTTCTTCCAATGCACGAGGGGACATGTCCAATACAAGACCCATACGGCTTGGGATTCCTTTGAAGTACCAGATGTGCGAAACGGGAGCGGCAAGTTCGATGTGACCCATGCGTTCACGGCGGACTTTCGCTTTTGTTACTTCGACACCACAGCGGTCACAAACGACGCCTTTATAGCGTACACGCTTGTATTTACCACAGTGGCACTCCCAGTCCTTTGTAGGACCGAAAATACGTTCACAGAACAAGCCGTCTTTTTCCGGCTTTAAAGTACGATAGTTGATGGTTTCCGGTTTTTTGACTTCCCCGTAAGACCACGAACGGATCTTATCGGGGGAAGCTAAACCAATTTTCATATACTCAAAGTTATTTACATCTAGCAAGGGGCCTACCTCCCTTTTAATCTACAGGCTCTAACCCTAATTGCTCTAAATTTATTCCTTTGACCCTACTGTCTCGGATTGTTGCTCATTAGACTCAGATATATTCAGCGTGTCGGCTTGTTGTACTTCTTCTTCGTCTTCCAAGTCACGCATTTCAATTTCTTCTTCGGTGCTTGAAAGGATCTTGACATCCATACCTAAACTTTGAAGCTCTTTGATCAGAACCTTGAACGATTCCGGAACTCCAGGTTCTGGCACGTTTTCACCTTTGACGATTGCTTCGTATGTTTTCACACGGCCGACAACATCATCGGATTTAACGGTAAGGATTTCTTGCAGTGTATAAGCGGCACCGTATGCTTCAAGTGCCCATACCTCCATCTCACCGAAACGCTGTCCGCCGAATTGAGCTTTACCGCCCAGCGGCTGCTGCGTAACAAGTGAGTATGGTCCGGTAGAACGGGCGTGAAGCTTGTCATCGACCATGTGGGCAAGTTTGATCATGTACATGATTCCAACTGACACACGGTTATCAAACGGTTCACCTGTTCTTCCGTCGTAAAGAACGGTTTTGGCATCGCGTGCCATACCTGCTTCTTCGATTGTATCCCAGACATCTTCCTCGCGCGCTCCGTCAAATACAGGCGAAGCGACATGGATGCCGAGGTATCTTGCTGCCATACCAAGGTGAAGCTCAAGCACCTGACCGATGTTCATACGTGATGGTACCCCAAGCGGGTTAAGCATGATATCGATCGGTGTTCCGTCAGGAAGATAAGGCATATCTTCTTCAGGAAGGATTTTAGAGATAACACCCTTGTTACCATGTCGTCCGGCCATTTTGTCACCTTCAGAGATCTTACGCTTCTGAACGATGTAGACGCGGACCAGCTGGTTGACACCAGGAGGCAGTTCGTCGCCGTCTTCACGGTTGAAGACTTTGACATCAAGGATAATTCCGCCGCCGCCGTGAGGCACGCGCAGCGAAGTATCCCTTACTTCACGGGCTTTTTCACCAAAGATTGCATGTAATAAGCGTTCTTCGGCTGTAAGCTCCGTTACACCTTTAGGCGTTACTTTACCAACAAGTAAGTCGCCGTCTTTTACTTCTGCACCGATGCGGATGATCCCGCGTTCGTCAAGGTTGCGCAAAGCATCTTCCCCGACGTTCGGGATATCACGTGTGATTTCTTCCGGTCCAAGCTTCGTATCACGAGACTCAGACTCATATTCTTCAATATGGATGGAAGTATAGACATCGTCTTTCACAAGACGCTCACTCATGATGATCGCATCTTCATAGTTGTAACCGTCCCATGTCATGAACCCAACCATTACGTTGCGTCCCAAGGCTAATTCGCCTTTCTCCATTGATGGACCGTCAGCAAGGATTTCACCTTTCACTACGCGGTCGCCTTCACTTACGATCGGACGCTGGTTGTAGCAGGTTCCCTGGTTGGAACGGATATATTTTTGCATACGATACTTATCGAGGTCACCTTTTACTTCTTGACCGTCGATTTCTTTCACGCGGCGGACCCAAACTTGTTTCGCCTCAACTTTTTCGACAATACCCTCATGCTTACAGATGACTGCAGCTCCGGAATCTTTAGCCGATACGTGTTCCATACCGGTTCCGACAAGCGGTGATTCAGGATTTAAAAGAGGTACTGCCTGACGCTGCATGTTCGCTCCCATCAGGGCACGGTTGGAGTCATCGTTTTCCAAGAAAGGAATACATGCTGTCGCAGCTGATACTACTTGTTTAGGAGATACATCCATGTAGTCGATGCGGTCACGTCTCATAGCCGTGTTCTCACCGCGGAAACGTGCGATTACTTCCTCATCGAGGAATGAACCGTCGTCACCCAGACGAGCGTTCGCCTGTGCCACTACATAGTTATCTTCTTCGTCTGCCGTTAAGTAATCGATACGGTCGGTCACTTTGCCTGTATCAGGATCGACACGGCGGTAAGGTGTTTCGATGAAGCCGAATTTGTTCACTTTCGCAAATGAAGAAAGCGAGTTGATCAGCCCGATGTTCGGACCCTCAGGTGTTTCGATCGGACACATACGGCCGTAGTGGGAATAGTGAACGTCACGTACTTCGAATCCGGCACGTTCACGCGTCAGACCACCAGGTCCGAGTGCAGACAGACGGCGCTTATGCGTCAATTCCGCAAGCGGGTTCGTCTGGTCCATGAATTGAGAAAGCTGTGAGCTTCCAAAGAATTCTTTCATCGATGCGATGACCGGACGAATGTTGATCAGCTGCTGAGGAGTGATCGTATTCGTATCCTGGATGGACATTCTTTCACGAACGACACGCTCCATACGGGAAAGACCGATACGGAACTGATTCTGAAGCAATTCGCCAACCGAACGCAAACGACGGTTGCCCAGGTGATCGATATCATCTGTGAATCCTACTCCATGCAATAAGTTGAAGAAATAAGAGATGGAAGAAATGATGTCAGCAGGTGTGATGTATTTGACTTCCTCTTCTACATACGCGTTACTGATTACATTAATCTCTTGTTCTCCTTCTTCATTAGGAGAGTAAATTTTAATAGATTGGAGGGTAACATCATCCTCCAATACTCCGCCGGACTGCTGGTAAGTCTTGAAGCCGATTCCTTCTTCCAGATAAGGAATGACTTTGTCCAGAGTACGACGGTCAAGAACCGTGCCCTTCTCTGCAAGAATCTCGCCCGTTTCCGGATCTGCAAGAGTTTCTGCAAGAGTCTGACCGAATAGACGGTTCTTTATATGAAGCTTTTTATTCATTTTATAACGTCCAACGTTTGCCAAGTCATAACGCTTTGGATCAAAGAAACGTGAAACGAGTAAACTTTTAGCATTTTCTACGGTAGGAGGTTCTCCCGGACGCAGGCGCTCGTATATTTCGAGCAATGCTTTGTCGATACCTTCCGTATTATCTTTCTCGAGCGTGTTACGAATGTACTCATTATCACCGATCAGATCGATGATTTCTTGATCAGAGCCAAACCCAAGGGCACGTAAAAGAACCGTTACCGGCAGTTTGCGAGTTCGATCAATTCGCACATAAACAACATCTTTTGCATCTGTTTCATACTCAAGCCAAGCTCCGCGGTTTGGTATAACGGTAGCAGTAAACCCTTTCTTTCCGTTCTTATCTACTTTTCCGCTGAAGTACACACTAGGTGAACGTACAAGCTGAGAAACGATTACACGTTCAGCTCCGTTAATGACAAAAGTACCTGTATCTGTCATAAGCGGGAAGTCACCCATAAATACGTCTTGATCTTTCACTTCTCCAGTTTCCTTATTCACAAGACGGACTTTCACCCTAAGCGGCGCAGAGTAAGTTACATCTCTTTCCTTTGATTCTTCCACCGAGTACTTTGGCTCTCCCAGGCTGTAATCAATAAATTCCAAAGAGAGATTACCAGTGAAGTCCTCAATCGGAGAAATGTCACGGAACATTTCTCTTAACCCCTCATCAAGAAACCATTGATACGAGGAAGTTTGAATTTCGATTAAATTCGGCAATTCTAAAACTTCACTGATACGCGCAAAACTTCTGCGTTGGCGGTGTCGTCCATACTGAACTAGTTGACCTGTCAACTGATTCACCCCTCAAATCAAGCGTTTTGGTTGTGTCTATATGTCTTTAACAGAATGCACTCTGCCAAAGACAAAAAGAAAAAGGGTTTTAATGATAAAACCTCATTTTCAAATGACGAACTATTATTTTATAATCTTTTCCAATTTATCCAATATGTATACATATGGACACAATACCGGAAAATAATATTTTTGCATTTTATAATGTTATCATAGCGGATTAGCTACGTCAACGGATTTCTTTTACTGATCTCAGAATGTAGTAACCTTTTTTTCTTGCAGCGATTTCTACATTCGAAAACAATTCTTCCATTTTATCCATGGCGGATGGAGCACCCTGCTTCTTCTGAATAACGACCCATAATTCACCTTTATCCGCCAGATGGTCATAACTTCCTGAAAGGATGGAATGAACGGTTTCTTTCCCTGCCCTGATAGGCGGATTTGTAAGGATTGCCGCAAAGCCCTTCTCTTTAACATTTTGATAGCGGTCGCTTTGATAGATGCTCACGTTTTCCACGCTGTTCGCTTTCGCATTTTCACCCGCAAGCGAAAGGGCTCTTTCGTTAACATCGACCATATGAACCAAGCGGTCGCCAAAATCTTTCGCCAAAGCAAGGCCGATCGGTCCGTAACCGCACCCGACATCAAGCAATGCACCTTTTGTCTCCGGCAGTACGAAGTTTTCAATCAGCGTCCTTGAACCGAAATCCACTTCCTTTTTCGAAAAGACTCCCTGATCTGTCTTGAACCGAAAGGAATGCCCGCGCAATTCAAATTGAATGGTTTGAGGATCACTTTCCACTTCCGGCTTGCTGGAATAGTAGTGATTAGTCATTATTACACCTCCATCTTGTAAGCGAGTATATAACCAAAAGAAGAAAAAAGCCCGCTTATAAAGCGAGCTTTTCTTCTATGCGGTTATTACTTAACTTCTACGCCAGCGCCAACTTCTTCAAGTTTAGCTTTAAGCTCTTCAGCTTCTTCTTTAGAAATGCCTTCTTTAAGAGCTTTAGGAGTGTTGTCAACAAGTTCTTTCGCTTCTTTAAGTCCAAGACCTGTGATTTCACGAACAACTTTGATAACTTTGATCTTTTGAGAACCAGCGCTCTCAAGAACAACGTCAAATTCAGTTTTTTCAGCAGCAGCTTCTGCTCCGCCACCAGCTGCAGCTACAGGTGCAGCAGCAGTTACTCCGAATTCTTCTTCGATAGCTTTTACTAGATCGTTCAATTCAAGAACGGACATTTCTTTAATCGCATCAATGATTTGCTCTTTACTCATTTTAAATTTCCTCCTTAGTATGTTGGTTCTTATTATTATTTAAGCGACTCTGTTTAACTTACGCGCCTTGTTCTTCTTTTTGGTCTGCAACGGCTTTTGTTGCCAATGCGAAGTTGCGCATTGGAGCTTGAAGCACGCTGAGTAGCATAGAAAGAAGTCCTTCGCGGCTTGGAAGTTCAGCGATAGCTTTGACATCTTCAACAGATGTGATTGTTCCTTCGATAACACCAGCTTTGATTTCAAGCGCTTCGTGATCTTTAGCGAAGTTATTAAGGATCTTGGCAGGAGCTACAACTTCTTCCGAACTGAACGCGATTGCGTTTGGACCAGTTAGGAATTCGTTCAACCCTTCAAGACCAGCTTCAGCTGCCGCACGGCGAGTCATTGTGTTTTTGTACACTTTGAAGTCGATGCCAGCGTCACGAAGTTGTTTACGAAGCTCAGTTACTTCAGAAACATCAAGTCCGCGGTAATCTACAATGATTGTAGATACACTGTTTTTTAGCTTGTCAGAGATTTCTCCAACGATGTGTTGCTTTTGTTCTAGAATGCTGCTCATCATTACACCTCCTGTAGATTGACTGATGAACATTTATACCGTCATCCAATAAAAAATGCCCTTATATCAAGGTAGACATAAGGGCATCGCTAACACGCAAAGGGCGCATTTTTTATCGCAATTACCTCGGCGGGAAATTAAGCTCCGGGGAGCACCAGCTGTCTACGGTACAAATGTATTCGTTTTTTAACAACAGAACTAATTATAATGATTAGTTCATGTTAAGTCAATACCAAATTATGCCTTAACTGCGAAAGTTGAAGGATCAACTTTTACGCCAGGACCCATAGTTGAAGTAACAGCAACGTTCTTCATGTAAGTTCCTTTAGCTGCAGATGGTTTAGCTTTAAGCATTGTTTCGTACATAGTTGTGAAGTTCTCAACTAATTTTTCGTTGTCGAAAGAGATCTTTCCGACAGGAACGTGTACGTTACCAGCTTTGTCGGCACGGTATTCTACTTTACCAGCTTTGATTTCGTTAACAGCTTTTTCAACGTCGAAAGTAACTGTTCCAGTTTTAGGGTTTGGCATTAAGCCTTTAGGTCCCAATACGCGTCCAAGCTTACCAACTTCACCCATCATGTCCGGAGTTGCAACGATTACGTCGAACTCGAACCATCCTTGTTGGATTTTGGTGATCATGTCTGCATCGCCAACGAAGTCAGCGCCAGCAGCTTCTGCTTCTTTTGCTTTTTCGCCTTTAGCGAATACAAGGACTTTTTGAGTTTTACCAGTACCGTGAGGAAGCACGACTGCTCCACGGATCTGCTGGTCATTCTTACGAGTATCTACACCTAAGCGGAACGCCACTTCTACAGTTGCGTCAAACTTAGCGATGTTTGTTTTCTTTACTAGTTCGATTGCTTCTTCAACTGAATAAGCTGTAGTACGATCTACAAGCTTTTGAGCTTCAAGAAACTTTTTACCTTTTTTAGCCATTTTTAAAATTTCCTCCTCGATGTGGTTTTAGCGGAATAACCTCCCACGAAATAAGGTTGCGAGAGTGAAACAGTACATTTCATCATCGCAACCTCGTTCAACAGGAACATTCAATTGAGCGAAGCCGGATTAGTCTTCGATGACGATACCCATGCTGCGCGCAGTTCCTTCTACCATGCGCATAGCTGATTCAACGCTAGCTGCATTTAAGTCAGGCATTTTTGTTTCAGCAATTTCACGTACTTTATCGCGTTTAAGTGTTGCCACTTTTTTGCTGTTAGGTTCGCCTGAACCAGACTCGATACCAGCAGCTTTCTTAAGAAGAACAGCAGCAGGTGGAGTTTTTGTGATGAATGTAAATGAACGGTCTTCAAAAACCGTGATTTCAACAGGAATGATTAAGCCAGCTTGATCTGCTGTACGAGCATTGAATTCCTTACAGAATCCCATGATGTTAACACCTGCTTGACCTAATGCAGGACCAACCGGTGGAGCTGGATTAGCTTTACCCGCAGGAATCTGCAATTTAACCATTTTGATAACTTTTTTAGCCACGAGACACACCTCCTTAAGTCCGTGATGTGGTTATTGGGATTTTCACCCTCCCACTCAAATGTAAAAAATGTCTTTATCAACATAAAGAACGTTTATTAGTTTCAGTATCTCTTGTCGAGACGCACTGACTTATGAAATATTATCACTTTTTTAAAGTGATTTCAAGTTCTTTTCCATTATAATTTATCAATTTGAGAGAAATCAAGTTCTACCGGGGTATCCCGTCCGAACATATTCACATGGACTTTAACTTTTGATTTAGCAGAATCAATCTCTTCGATTGTTCCTGTGAAGTTGGCAAACGGTCCTTCGTTCACTTTGACCGTTTCACCCAATTCGAAGTCTACTTCGATCTTCTTGTCGGCCATACCCATTTGTTTCAAGAGATATGTCGCTTCTTCAGGAAGCAGCGGTGTAGGCTTCGATCCGGAGCCTGTTGAACCGACGAAACCAGTCACGCCCGGGGTATTGCGGACTACATACCAGGAATCATCTGTCATGACGATCTCAACGATGACATAGCCTGGGAATACTTTCTTTTTCACTACTTTTTTCTTACCGTTCTTAATATCCGTCTCTTCTTCTTCAGGTACGAGCACGCGGAAGATCTTATCCTGCATCCCCATTGATTCAACACGCTTCTCAAGGTTCGCTTTGACCTTGTTCTCATATCCTGAATAAGTATGGACTACATACCAATTCTTCTCCATCTGATAGGACTTAGCGTCCGTCCCTCCTCGCTATTTAAAGAATACTCTCTGACTTTTTTCTCCAAATGAAAAAACCCGTAAAAGTGAACGGGCTTAAAGGTCATGTACTCTATTAATGTTCATTATACCATGCTTTGGCATGTTATATACAACTAATTCTATCTTTCTATCGGGCTCGATTCGAATACTTTGTTGCTTTGCACCCGTGTAAATGCCTGAAATTGGGTATCTACGGCTTGTCCGTCCGTCTTTCATTTGAACTTGAGTTCAAAAAGAGCACGCCCACAAGCTATATTCAGACTGCAAGCAAATTTAAAAGCAACAACCTTATAGAAAACAGTCTATTTAGAACCGATGATCAGACGCATCAATTCAGAAATACCTAAATCGATAACGGCAAAGAATAAAGCAACGAATACAACCGTCGTGATAACAGTGATCGTGTAGCGCGTTAATTCTTTACGTTTCGGCCAGCTGACCTTTCTCATCTCTGATGCAACATTGCGAAAGAAATTAACCATCCTTTTGTAACCTCCAACTTATATCAATACGCAGGACTTCCCACCCGCCTATTTCGTTTCTTTGTGCAGGGTGTGAGCATTGCATGTATTGCAGAACTTCTTCAATTCAAGCCTCACTGACTGATTGCGGTTACTTGGAACACTGTAATTTCTGGAACCGCATACCGAACAGGACAGGACTAGTTTAGCAGTCATATCATTCACCTAAAATTCACATAGTAAGTCCTATCAAAAATAACACGGTCACCAAATTGTGTCAATAACACAATTACATTGTGATTTCCCGCACTTCAAGATATCTTTCGAGCTTCCGCTTCACACGCTGTAAAGCGTTATCAATCGACTTGACATGACGGTTCAATTCTTCCGAAATTTCCTGATAGGATTGTCCATCGAGATAAAGTGCCAGGACTTTCCTCTCAAGGTCTGAGAGCAGCTGCGCCATCTTATCTTCCATGTTATCGAACTCTTCCCGGTTGATGATCAACTCTTCGGGATCCATCACCTTCGTACCTGAAATGACATCGAGCAGGGTCCTGTCAGATTCATCATCATAAATGGGCTTGTCCAGTGATACATAAGAATTGAGCGGTATATGCTTCTGTCTGGTCGCCGTCTTGATCGCCGTGATGATCTGCCTCGTGATGCATAGTTCGGCAAATGCCTTGAAAGAGGTAAGCTTGTCCTCTTTGTAGTCACGGATTGCTTTATAAAGACCAATCATGCCTTCCTGGACGATGTCTTCTTTATCTGCCCCGATCAGAAAATAAGAGCGGGCTTTCGCTCTCACAAAATTCCGATATTTTTTGATCAGGAAATCCAGTGCTTCACTATTCCCCTGATGGACCGCTTCTATTATCTCTTCATCATCCATCTTTTCAAATTGACTGGAAATTGAAATCGCATCCTTCTTGGTGATATTGCTCACACACATCCCCCCGCGCAAAACAATAGATAGAAATATTATACATTACAGAAAATTCAATCGTCAACCGCTCATCGTTCCCCGCGGCGCCATTTTTCGAAAATTTCAGCAACTTCATCGGATAATTGAATCTTGGAAGATGGCTTGTCATCAGTGGATTTACGGACTTTTCTCTCAATCTTTTTTTCAATGACTTTTATTTCTGTTAAAAGTTCCCTCGCCGACTTGCGGAGGGCCCCCTGACCGAAGATGGCCCACTGCTCTGTGAAGTCGGAGGTTGCCACATGGATCTGGGTTTTAATGTTGCCCAGTTCGATGGCGAGCTTCTCGATCCGTTCATCCGCCGTTTCATTTTCTCTCGTGAACAACACCTCTACCTTATAATTGTTGTACTTGCGCGCAATTCCCTGTACATAGTAGGCATCAAAGACAACGATGACCCGGTAACCGGTATAACCCTGATACTCCGCCATTTGTTCCACCAGACGGTCACGGGCTGCCGCCAGATCTTTATTCTTTAACTCATTCAGTTCCGGCCAGGCGCCTATGATGTTATATCCATCCACAAGGAGAATATCCATTATTCCCTATTCCCCCAGCGGATGGCGATTCCGGTAAACCTCATACATCAGGATACTGGCTGCCACCGAGGCATTCAGGGATGTGACACGGCCCACCATCGGAAGCTGGACGAGGAAGTCACATTTATCACGGAGAATCCGGCTCATCCCTTTTCCTTCACTGCCGATGATGAGACCGATCGGCAATGTACCGTCAAGCTGGCGGTAATCCTGCTTTCCTTTCGCATCCGTCCCGGCAACCCATACACCGCGGTCTTTAAGCTCGTCCACTGCTCTTGAAAGGTTGGTGACACGCGCAACGGGTATATGTTCAATCGCCCCTGTCGACGCTTTCGCCACGGTCGAGGTCAATCCTACCGCCCGTCGTTTAGGGATGATGATCCCGTGAGCACCGGCTGCATCCGCCGTCCTCATGATGGAGCCCAGATTATGGGGATCCTCAAGCTCGTCCAGGATGAGGATGAACGGATCCTCGCCTTTCTTTGCCGCTTTATCGAAAATATCATCGATCTCGGCGTATTCATAAGCAGCGACAGACGCCACGACACCTTGATGATTCTCTGCTACCATCTGTTCGATCTTCTTCTTCGGTACAAATTGGACCATCACACCTGCTTCTTTCGCAAGCCCGAGGACCTGCTGGATCGACCCCTTCTGGGAACCTTCGGCAATCCAGATCTTATTAATTTCCCTCCCCGACTTCAGTGCTTCGATGACGGGGTTTCTTCCACCGATAAAATCTTTGCTCATCGTTACTCCTCCTTTCCTTTATGTTTGAATATGATCGTGATCAGCTCTTCCAGCCGCTCAGTCCTGTTCAGTAAAAATAAATACCCGATCAGTGCTTCAAAAGCGGTGCTGTGGTTATACGTCTGCACATCGGTATTCTTTGGGACGCTTCCAGATTTCGCATTACGTCCGCGCTTGACGATATTGATTTCTTCCTCACTCAGCCGCTCTTCATCAAACAGTTTCTTCAATGACGCAGCCTGTGCTTTCGCCGAAACATAATTGGTTGCAGCACGGTGAAGCTGGTTCGGCTTTATTTTCCCTTTCGTCAAAAGGAGCTGCCGTACATATGTTTCATAGACGGCATCTCCCATATAGGCAAGGGCAAGTGCATTTATTTGTTTAGCGTCGATCTTTTCATTTGTTTCGTATATCATCAGGATCCCCTTTTCCAGCGTGTACCCTGCGGTGTGTCTTCTAAAATGATATTCATTTCCTTCAGCGTATCACGGATTTCATCAGCAAGCTGGAAGTTCCGGTCTTTACGGGCCTGGATGCGCTTTTCAATCAATTCTTCGACTTCTTCATCCAGGAGCTCCGCTTCTGCTTGCAGGCTGAGACCCAGCACCTCGAAGAAATCTTCGAATTGGTGAAGGAAAGAATCGATGACCTGTACTGCCGTGTTCTTCTCCATCAAATAATAGTTTGCCTGGCGTGAAAGCTCAAACAGGACCGATATACCGTTCGCTGTATTGAAATCATCATCCATTTCGGAGATGAATTGTTCTTTCAGTTCTGCAATCTTTTCAAGCCATTCCTGATTATTATCCGTCAGATCCGTGCTCGATTCCTTGCGGTGCTTCAGGTTCTCATATGCAGTCCTGATCCTGTCGAGCGCCGTTTCGGCATTTTGCAGGAGCTCCAGATTATAATTGATCGGATGACGGTAATGAACCGACAGCATGAAGAAACGGAGGACCTCGGGATCCTGTTCCTTGATGATGTCGTGAACCAGGACGAAATTCCCCAGCGACTTAGACATCTTTTCATTATCGATATTGATGTAGCCGTTGTGCATCCAGTACTTCGCGAACGGTTTCCCTGTCAGCGCTTCTGACTGCGCAATCTCATTTTCATGGTGAGGGAAAGTGAGGTCCTGTCCCCCGGCATGGATATCGATGCTGTCGCCAAGATAACGCTTCGCCATCGCGGAGCATTCGATGTGCCAGCCCGGACGTCCTTCGCCCCACGGGCTCTCCCATGAAATTTCGCCTTCTTTTGCCGCTTTCCAAAGGACGAAATCAAGCGGATCTTCTTTCTTGTCGCCCACATCTATGCGGGCCCCCGCTTTCAGCTCGTCGATCGGCTGATGGGAAAGCTTGCCGTATCCTTCGAATTTCCTTGTACGGTAATACACATCGCCTTGGGATTCATAAGCGTATCCCTTTTTGATAAGAGCCGATACAAAGTCGATGATCGTTTGAATGTTATCCGTAACGGTCGGGTGGATATCCGCCTTTTTGCAGCCGAGAGCCCCCGTGTCCTCGAAGTATGCCTCTATGAAACGCTTGGCGATCGCAGGCACTTCTTCGCCCAGTTCATTGGCTGCTTTGATCAGCTTATCATCGACATCCGTGAAATTGGATACGAATTGAACATCATACCCTCTGTATTCCAAATAGCGTCTGACTGTATCAAAGACGATGGCAGGACGGGCATTTCCAATATGAATATAGTTGTATACGGTCGGACCGCACACATACATTTTCACTTTACCCTCTTCCAGCGGCTGAAATTCCTCTTTCTTTCTGGTTAACGTATTATATAAACGAATCGTCACAATGATCGACTCCTTCCCTCATGATCTTTAAGTAATGTTTTCAGTTCATCGATTTCTTCCTGCATCTGTTTCATCCGGTCGTAGACAGGATCGGGCAGATTGCTGTGATTCAGGTCCTTCTGCACCTTTACTCCATCCCTTATCACAATCCGTCCCGGTATGCCGACCACAGTCGAATTCGGGGGCACATCCTTCAAGACAACAGATCCGGCACCGACTTTCGAATTCTCTCCTACTATGATCGAGCCAAGCACCTTCGCACCGGTTGCAACCAGTGCATTATCATGGATCGTCGGATGCCGCTTCCCTTTCTCCTTGCCGGTCCCCCCCAGAGTCACCCCCTGGAAAATGGTCACGTTATTGCCTATCTCACATGTTTCCCCGATCACCACACCCATACCGTGATCAATGAAAAACCTGCGGCCGATCTTCGCCCCCGGATGAATCTCGATCCCGGTAAAGAACCGGCTTATCTGTGAAATCACCCGTGCCAGGAAGAAAAACTTCCGTTTAAAAAACGCATGCGCGATCCGGTGGGACCAGATGGCATGAAGGCCGGAATATGTCAGGACCACCTCGATATAGCTCCTGGCGGCCGGATCCTGATCGAACACCACATCGATATCTTCCTTGAATGTCTTAAACATCGTCTTCCCTCCTATCTGGAAAAGCGCAAACGCTTTGTTCAGGCCCGGCCAACACTTCCTGTACGGCCAGTGAAGACGTTCTTTGCCTTCACTGCGGGTCAGGAAGCGTTGGCCGGGCGCTGGAGCTGGCCATTTCTTAGATAAAATTATTTTTTCTTGAAAATAAAAAAAAACGCCTCTGTCATCATGACAGAGACGCATCGGCAGCGCGGTTCCACTCTGATTGAGAAGAATACATCTCCTCCACCTCAACCTGTTAACGGCAGGGAACCGCCGCTGCCTACTTATTTCAGCAGCGGGCTCTGAGGTGCATTTCGGAAATGGAGAGGCCTGAACCACTTTCAGCCGGTGATGGTTCTCTCTACTAAGCGTCCTTTTCTTACTTCTCCTCATCAACGCGATATCATTAATTAATTGGTACTCTTACTATATTACATTTATCCAGAAATGTTAACCTAAAAGACTCTGAAGGCGATGCTTTACTTTATCTTTCCCTAAAAGCTCGATGGCATTCGGCAATTCCGGTCCGTGTGTCTGGCCGGTAACAGCGGCGCGGATTGGCATGAACAGCTTTTTACCTTTATGGCCGGTCGATTTTTGAACGGCCTTGATCGATTTTTTGATTTCAGCCGCTTCGTAGTTTTCAAGGGCATCGATCTCTTCAAGGAATGCCTGAAGGACTTCCGGCACCTGTTCTTCATCCAGAACAGCCTTAGCATCTGCATCATAGTCAAGATCTGTTTTGAAGAACATCTCGGACAATTCCACAATCTCTGCACCAAAACTCATCTGCTCCTGATAAAGGGAGATGACGCCTTTAGCCCATTCACGCTTTTCATCTGTCATCGGCTCTTCAAGCTTGCCCGCCTTTACCAGGTGAGGAAGTGAAAGTTCCGCCACTTGATCGAGCTCAAGGTTCTTCAGATATTGATTATTCATCCAAGTCAGCTTCTGGTTGTCAAACAGAGCAGAAGAAGTCGATAAACGTTCCGGATCGAAGATTTCAATGAACTCTTCTCTCGAGAATATTTCTTCTTCCCCTTTAGGCGACCAGCCCAACAGAGCAATGAAGTTGAATAACGCTTCAGGCAGGTAGCCCAGCGCTTCATACTGTTCGATAAATTGAATGATGCTTTCATCACGCTTGCTCAGCTTCTTGCGGCTTTCATTGACGATCAGTGTCATATGCCCGTATACAGGTGCTTCCCAGCCAAATGCTTCGAAGATCATCAGCTGCTTAGGCGTATTCGAGATATGGTCTTCACCTCGAAGAACGTGGGAAATTTTCATCAAATAATCATCCACAGCCACAGCAAAGTTATACGTAGGCGTCCCGTCCTTCTTCGCAATGACGAAGTCACCAATCCCGTCTGATTCGAAGGAAACGTCTTCTTTCACAATGTCATTGAACGTATATACTTTACCTGCAGGCACTCTGAAACGAATGCTCGGCTGGCGGCCTTCAGCAGCAAGGCGCTCCTGGTCTTCCTGCGTTAAATTACGGCACTTGCCGGAATAACGCGGCATCTGGCCTGCTTCCGTCTGCGCTTCACGCTCCGCTTCAAGTTCTTCCTCGGTGCAGTAGCACTTATAAGCCTGGCCGCTTTCTAACAGCTCATTTAAATACTGCTCATAGATATGGTTACGCTCAGATTGGCGGTAAGGGCCGTATTCACCTGGTTTATCGACGCTTTCGTCCCAGTCGATCCCAAGCCATTGAAGGTATTTCAGCTGGCTTTCTTCGCCGCCTTCAATGTTTCTCTTTTTATCTGTATCTTCAATACGGATGATGAATTTACCGTTTACACTGCGGGCAAACAGGTAGTTGAACAGGGCTGTTCTTGCATTACCGATATGTAAATGTCCGGTTGGACTCGGGGCATAACGTACACGAACTTCATTTGTCATGGGTGTTTCCTCCTTTAGATACGAGCTTGAATCCTCTGCTTATTTTAACACCGTTGTGAGAGGGAATAAAGCGGATTTTGTGTTGGTGATTCTTTTGGAGACTTCTTAATGAGCCCGTTGATTTCCGCTGCAGGCACTCGCTTTCCGCGGGCGGTGCGGGAGCCTCCTCGACGCTTTGCGCCTGTGGGGTCTCCCCCGACTCGCTTTTCCCGCAGGAGTCGAGTGCCTTCCGCTCCAATCAACTTAGTGGCAGGACCAATGATCCCCTTCTTAATCGCTCTATCAAAAAACAGTACATTTATATAAAAGCTTCTTATTCTTAGTTAAACGTCTTTCTTTTGTATCAATACCGTTGTCTGGGCGGCTATTCCTTCTCCTCGGCCGGTGAAGCCGAGTTTTTCTGAAGTTGTAGCTTTGACGTTTACCTGGGTGATGTCAGCTTCAAGAAGTTCTGCGATACGCTCCCTCATCTGGTCGATATAAGGTGCCATTTTGGGCTTTTGGGCGATGATGGTGCAGTCGATGTTGCCTAGTTCATATCCTTCTCCCTTTACTAGCAACCAAACGTGCTGCAGGAGTTTGGCAGAGTCTGCATCCTTGAACTCGGGATCCGTATCAGGGAAGTGCTTTCCGATATCCCCTGCTGCAACCGCACCAAGGCATGCATCCGCCACGGCATGAAGAAGAACGTCTGCATCTGAGTGACCCAATAGTCCTTTTTCATACGGAATGGTGATTCCGCCCATGATCAATGGTCTGCCTTCTGTTAATTGATGTACATCAAAACCTTGTCCGATTCTAAACATATTTATTTCCTCCACTCATTTCCTCTTGCTTCTTTACAATCGCTTCTGCAAAATACAGATCTTCTGGTGTTGTCAGTTTTATATTATCGTAGTCACTTTCCACGACAGACACATCGATACCGATTCTTTCTGCGAGGGAAGAATCATCCGTCCCCAGGAATCCGCTCTCGGCCGCCTCACTGTGGGCGCGCTTGAGTAATGGCAGTTTAAATGCCTGCGGGGTCTGCACCATCCACAGGCTCGAGCGTTCAATCGTTTCCTCGACCTTACCGCCATTTACTTTCTTGATCGTATCTTTCACCGGGACAGCCGCAATCGCCGCTCCGGAAGATTCCGCTTCCTCAGTGAGATGATGGATCGTCGCCTGTTTGATGAATGGTCTTGCTCCGTCATGAACAAGGACGATTCCCTCATCGATTTCAAGCAGGGCGTTATAGACAGAGTGCTGCCTTTCTTCTCCGCCGTCGACCAGTTTCACAACCTTTTGGATGTTGAAGCGCCGGATGAGTTCCTGGAGCGTTTCGCGGTCGCCGGGATGGATGGCTAAATAGATGCCTCTGCAGGCAGGGTCTCGGTCAAACACCCTCAGTGTATGGATGATGACGGGACTGTTATTCAGCTCGAGCAGCAATTTATTTTTACCTGCTTTCATTCGCTTTCCTTGTCCGGCAGCAGGGATGACAACTCTATATTCCATACCTTAACTCCTTTGTCTCTTTCGTTGGTCAGTCTTTATTATAGCTTATCGTATTGGGGGAGTCAGGGCAAAGTTGAGGGTTATGTGCAACCTAAGGCAAGTCATATAGAACACTGGCCGTTCCTTTCCGCTGCAGGCACTTGCTTTCCGCGGGGAGGAAGTCGAGCCTCCTCGTCGCTGCGCTCCTGTGGGGTCTCGACCTTTCCTCTACATCCCGTCGGAGTCAAGTGCCTTCCGCTCCAACCCACTCTGGGTTAACAAATGGACAAAGCATAACACACCACCCATTGGCTAACTACCGAAGACTAACCAGACTGCCCGCGGAATTGGAGCCCTGCACTTCAATCAAACGCTGGATATGGCTTTATTCTACATTTATTATTCAATATGCAGAATTTATCCAGTAAACTCTGCCCAATAAAAATTATAAAATAAGCCAGCCTAAAACGTTCAGGCTGACTTAAATATCTCTGCTTTTATTGGTTAGAGTGCTTTTTCTAGTTGTTTGGGTTTGGCGAAGATCATTCGGCCTGCGGATGTTTGCAGGACGCTTGTTACAAGGACGTCGATGTATTTGCCGATGTAGTTGCGGCCTTCTTCGACGACGATCATGGTTCCGTCGTCCAAGTATGCGATACCTTGATTATGTTCTTTACCGTCTTTTATCACTTGAACCTTCAATTCCTCTCCAGGGAGGACAACAGGCTTCACGGCATTTGCCAGATCATTGATGTTCAAAACTTGTACACTTTGAAGATCACAGACTTTATTCAGGTTGAAGTCATTCGTCACTACGATGCCGTTCGTAAGCTTTGCCAGTTTGACAAGCTTCGAATCAACTTCCTGGATTTCTTCAAAGTCTCCTTCGTAAATCTGAACCTCGACCGGCAGTTCTTTCTGGATGCGGTTTAAAATATCAAGACCCCTCCGTCCGCGGTTCCGCTTCAACACATCCGATGAATCGGCAATATGCTGCAGCTCCTCCAGGACGAATTGAGGGATGACCACGATCCCTTCAAGGAAGCCGGTCTGACAGATATCCGCGATACGTCCGTCGATGATTACGCTTGTATCCAAAATCTTTAGTGTTTTAACCCCGTTCTCCTCAGGGTCTTCCTCCGACCCTTTTTTCCTGCCTTTGCCGGCAGCCGGAAACAGGTTCATCAGTTCGTCTCTCTTTTTAAAGCCAACCTGAAACCCCAGATAACCAAGAAGCAAAGTTAATAGAATCGGAACAACCGTATTCACGATCGGAATTTCCATCTGGTTAAAAGGAATACCAAATAAGTAAGCTACAAAAAGCCCGATAATCAAGCCGAGGCTGCCGAATAATAAATCAGTGACGGGCGCCTTTACGAGACTGTCTTCAAACCACTTAACGAAATTGACCACGTACTCGACCGCCCAAAACGTAAGAATATAAAAGATGATGGCACCAAATATGGCAGTCATATAAGGGTTATTTAACAAAGGAATGTCTGATAGATTTAATACGGTCAACAATTCGGGAAGAAGAAAGATCCCAAGAGTCCCGCCTACGATAAGGAAGCATGCTTTTACGATATTCTTTAACATTCCCTCACCTCCTCCTACTCATTATAAACAATTTACTATTTTTAAAACGTGCGAAATAGGAAAACTTCGTGAATTTAACCATACAGTGGACCCGAGTTTAGTCAGGGTCTTAAAAAAAGGCTACCACGTCCGGGTCTGACTGTCAATTTTTTGAAAAAGGTTCCATTGTATCACAACAGGGCCTTTTTGACTAGCCTTTACAATTGACGATCTGCAAACGTCTGTTCTTTTATGAGCTTGAGACCCTCTTTTATTTTCCGGGCCCTTACTTCCCCGATGCCCTCCACTTCATCCAGGTCATCCACTGAAGCACTGCACACTTTGGGCAGTGAATCAAATTCCGTGATCAGATTTTCAATGATGACAATCGGAAGGCGGGGGATTTTATTCAGCATGCGGTATCCCCGCGGACAGATGGCATCATCGTGATGCACGTAGCCGTGGTGGCCGAGTAGTTTAAGAAGGACATTATCATCAAGCACCTCGGAATGGACAAGCTCCTGGAATTTGTATAACACTTCAAATGGCTTGATATCCCGGTTTTGAGCATAATCCCTTATGATCAGCATCGCTTCTTCTTCAATGTCTGCAAGCAGCTCATTCATCTGCAGGCGGATCAGCCTTCCTTCCGTTCCAAGCTCACTCAGATAAGTCAACAGTTCATTCTTGATGCGGAGAACCATCTCAAAGCGGTGAAGTACCTGCAAAAGGTCGCCGTGTGTGACAAGCTCTTCAAATTCAAGGACAGATAGATTGGAAATGCTCTGATCAAGTACGACTTTGTACTTTTCCAAAGTCTGTATGGCCTGATTCGCCTTTGTTAAAATAACCGAAATATCCTTGAGCGCGTATCGGAAATCACCCTGATAGAGCGTGATGACATTGCGCCTCTGGGAAATGGCGATCACGAGGGCCTTTGTCTGCCTCGCGACCCTTTCAGCCGTCCGGTGCCTCATCCCGGTTTCGGTGGAAGGCACGTACACGTCAGGAGCCAGCTGGGCATTGGCATAAAGGATCTTCGTGCCGGCATCATTCAAAATGATCGCGCCGTCCATCTTCGCAAGCTCATACAAATAGCTCGCGGAAAACGGGCTGTTGATATGAAACCCGCCATCGACCACCGATCTGACTTTGTCATTATAGCCGACTACGATCAGACCTCCCGTTTTGGCCCTGAGCACATTATCTATACCCTCTCTGATCGGGGCACCGGGTGCGACAAATTGCAATATATCCGATATCGATTTCTCGGTTTTTCTCTCTTCCATACCTTATTATCCTCCTAAAATAAGGGCCAGTGCCTCGTTTATGGTGGCTACCCCCACAACATTGATATCAGAAGGCGGATGCCATCCGCTTAAATTATTCTGAGGTACGATTACACGCTTGAACCCTAATTTGGCTGCTTCCTGAACCCGTTGTTCAATCCGTGAAACTCTGCGGATTTCACCGGTAAGCCCTACTTCCCCGATGATACAGTCATGAGGATTGGATGCTTTATCCCGGAAACTGGAAGCAATGCTCGCAGCAACCGCCAAGTCGATTGCCGGTTCATCGAGCTTCACCCCTCCGGCCACTTTAAGATAGGCATCCTGCTGCTGTAAGAGCATTCCTACACGCTTCTCCAATACAGCCATGATCAGGGAAACCCGGCTGTGCTCGATCCCTGTCGCCATACGGCGCGGATTATTGAAGCTTGTCGGTGTGACCAGCGCCTGTATTTCAACTAGCACCGGCCTCGTCCCTTCCATTGAAGCCACGACAGTGGACCCTGTCGCTCCTTCAGAACGCTCCTCAAGGAAAATCTCTGAAGGATTGGCCACCTCTTCAAGCCCCAATTCTTTCATTTCAAAAATACCCATCTCGTTCGTAGAGCCAAAACGGTTTTTCACCGCTCTTAAAATACGATAGGAATGATGGCGCTCCCCTTCAAAATAAAGAACCGTGTCAACCATATGTTCGAGCAGTCTCGGCCCTGCAATGGAACCTTCTTTAGTAACATGCCCCACGATGAAGATGGCAATGCCTTTTGTTTTTCCGATTCTCATCAAGTCCGCCGTACATTCACGGACCTGTGAAACACTGCCCGGTGCAGACGTCACCTCAGGATGATAGATCGTCTGTATGGAGTCGATGATCACGAAGTCAGGCGCCAGATGCTCGATCGTCTGATGGATGGACTCCAAATTGGTTTCTGCATAGATATATAGCTCATCACCCTTTATATTCAACCGATCCGCACGCATCTTTGTCTGCTTGATCGATTCTTCACCTGAAATATATAAGACTTTCTGATTTTGCTGTGCCAGCTGAGAAGATACCTGGAGCAGTAAAGTAGATTTCCCTATACCCGGATCTCCCCCTATTAAAACCAGCGAGCCAGGTACCACCCCGCCGCCGAGGACACGGTTCAATTCCCTTGATTCGGTCAGTACCCTCGGTTCCTGACGGGTTTCGATGGATGATAGTTTCTCAGCCTTAGAGGGACCTGTTTTCTCGCTGTGCATAAAAGCAGCCCTGGGCTGCTTCCCGGTGATGGCCACCTCTTCCACCATCGTGTTCCATTCACCGCAGCCGGGGCATTTCCCCATCCATTTAGGAGATTCGTATCCGCACGATGAACATACAAATTTCGTCTTTTTCTTTGCCAAATCAGCCTTCTCCTCTTCTACTCTATTTTAACGGACATTGATTCATACCAATCCTATTGGATTGATTGTAACGATTTTGTGTAACCCTTTCAATGAAAAGCCCTTCGTCAGTATGTATGAAAGATTTCCAGTCCTGCAATCCAATTAACCGATGGAGCCGATTGAAAAACCGACATATCTTATCTAAAAGTATAAATTATTAAAAAAGAGGTACACGCCTTTCTTGTACGTGTACCTCTTCATTAGGTGATCAGGTAGTGGTATTTGCTTCTTCTTTAACTTTTACAACGAATTCTTTATCTTCGACATCAATCAGGATATTTTGACCTGTAAGGACCTTACCTCTCAGGAGCTCTTCTGACAGCTTATCTTCGACGTGCTTTTGAATCGCACGGCGCAGCGGTCTGGCCCCGTATTCAGGATCGAATCCTTCATCCGCAATCTTTTCTTTCGCTGAGGAAGTCAGTTCGATATGGATATCCTGCTCCTTCAGGCGTTTTGTAAGCTGATCGGACATCAGCGTAACGATTTCTTTCAGATGTTCCTTCTCTAAGGAGTGGAAGACGATGATTTCATCGATACGGTTAAGGAACTCAGGACGGAATGCTCTCTTAAGCTCTTCCATGACCTTCCCTTTCATATCTTTGTAATCCTCTTTTCCATCCTGGATGTTGAAGCCGACATACTTATTGCTCTTCAGCGACTGTGCCCCGACGTTTGATGTCATGATGAGTACAGTATTCCTGAAGTCGACCGTTCTTCCTTTAGAGTCGGTCAAACGTCCGTCTTCAAGTACTTGAAGCAGGATATTGAAGACATCCGGGTGAGCTTTCTCGATTTCATCCAGAAGGATGACGGAGTAAGGCTTACGGCGCACTTTTTCCGTCAGCTGGCCGCCTTCATCGTACCCTACATAGCCCGGGGGAGACCCGACGAGCCTTGAAGTCGAATGCTTTTCCATATACTCTGACATGTCAATCCGGATCATCGCTTCCTCGTCACCGAACATGGACTCTGCCAGCGCACGGGCAAGTTCTGTTTTCCCTACACCGGTAGGGCCGAGGAATATGAAAGAACCGATCGGTCGTTTAGGGTCCTTCAGTCCTGCACGTGCACGGCGTACAGCTTTTGAAACGGCCACCACCGCTTCGGACTGGCCGATTACCCGTGAATGAAGGATTTCTTCAAGCTTCAACAGACGGTCCGTTTCTGTTTGCGCCAATTTGGATACCGGCACTCCCGTCCAGTTGGAAACCACTGTCGCGATGTCTTCGACGGTCACTTCAGTATTTTCCTGTCCCTGCTTTTCTTTCCACGTATTCTTCGTTTCTTCCAGCTCTTCGCGAAGCTTCTGTTCTGTATCGCGGAGTGACGCAGCTTTTTCAAATTCCTGGCTTTGAACCGCTGCATCCTTTTCTTTGCGGATTTCTTCAAGCTTTGACTCAAGCTCCTTCAGATTCGGAGGAGTGGTATAGGAACGAAGTCGGACTTTAGATCCTGCTTCATCAATTAAATCGATCGCTTTATCCGGCAGGAACCGGTCAGAAATATAACGGTCGGATAATTTGACCGCAGCTTCAATCGCTTGATCCGTGATTGATACACGGTGGTGGGCTTCATAGCGGTCCCGAAGCCCTTTTAGGATCTGGATGGACTCTTCTGCGGTCGGTTCATTCACCTGGATTGGCTGGAAGCGGCGTTCGAGTGCTGCATCCTTTTCAATATACTTGCGGTACTCATCCAGGGTAGTCGCACCGATACATTGCAGTTCACCGCGTGCAAGGGAAGGCTTCAGGATATTGGAAGCGTCGATCGCTCCCTCTGCCCCGCCGGCACCG
This sequence comes from Bacillus sp. BKU_1, assembly GCA_051294195.1. GTDB lineage: Bacteria > Bacillota > Bacilli > Bacillales > Bacillaceae_B > Rossellomorea. The sequence goes on from CP193985.1 coordinate 3,769,874, forward strand.
ATCAAGGTATGAAGCTCATCGATGAACAGGATGATGTTTCCTGCCTGACGGATTTCATCCATCACTTTCTTCAGGCGGTCCTCAAACTCTCCGCGGTATTTCGTGCCTGCGACAACCGTTCCCATATCGAGTGTCATGACGCGCTTGTCACGGAGGATCTCCGGCACTTCGTTGGCGATGATCTGCTGGGCGAGCCCTTCTGCAATGGCGGTTTTACCTACGCCGGGCTCCCCGATCAGCACCGGGTTGTTCTTCGTGCGCCGGCTCAGCACCTCGATGACACGCTGGATTTCTTTGCTTCGTCCGATTACCGGATCAAGGCTTCCTTCACGGGCAATCGCAGTCAAATCACGCGCCAGGCTGTCTAGCGTCGGGGTGTTCGCATTTGTGCTGCCGCCTCCCTGATGATTGTTCGAATCATTACTTCCTAGAAGCTGAAGGACCTGCTGCCTTGCCTTATTCAAGCTGACGCCGAGGTTTCCGAGCACTCTCGCTGCAACGCCTTCACCTTCACGGATCAAACCTAGTAAAATATGTTCCGTACCTACATATGAGTGGCCAAGCTTGCGCGCTTCATCCATCGACAGTTCGATGACCTTCTTCGCTCTCGGTGTATAGTGGATCGTTTGGGACTTCTCGGTGCCTTTCCCAATGAGCCCTTCTACTTCCTTCTGGATTTTTTCAGGGCTTAGTCCCAGTGCAGTCAATGCTTTTGCTGCAATACCTTCGCCTTCACGGACAAGTCCCAATAAAATATGTTCAGTGCCAATATTACTGTGCGCCAATCGGATTGCTTCTTCTTGAGCCAGTGCCAATACCTTCTGTGCTCTTTCTGTAAATCGACCAAACATCATATTATTCTTCCTCCTCACATGCGTCTTTATCTAATTTAATTCGCGCTCTTATCAAAGAAGACCTTCTTATATCTCGTTCATTCGGTCTGAGGGGCCCTCCCGAATATTGCTGAAGGAACCCCGGCTGAGTCAAAATCATTAGTTCATTCAATATATTCTTGGATATGTTTTTGATGTATCCTAAATCGATTCCAAGCCTTACATCGGATAAACATTTCGCTGCTTCCTTGGATTCGATGATGCGGCTGTGTTCAAGCACCCCGAGAGAACGGAACACTCTGTCTTCTAATTGTATGTTTGATGTCTTGACTAATGCTTCCCGTGCGGACTCTTCTTTTTCAATGATCTGCCTTACGACACTCAATAAATCTTCCACAATATCCTCTTCGGATTTCCCTAAAGTGATCTGATTCGAAATTTGAAAGATATTTCCGAGGGCTTCACTTCCTTCGCCGTAAATCCCCCTCACCACAAGCCCAAGCTGGTTGATGGCGGGAATGATGCGGTTCAGCTGCTGAGTCAGTACCAGCCCGGGAAGGTGCATCATGACAGAGGCCCTGAGGCCCGTGCCAACATTCGTCGGGCACGTCGTTAAGTATCCGTGTTTCTCATCAAACGCATAATCGAATTCACTTTCAAACCAATCGTCGATTTCATTGGCCCGGTTCAACGCTTCTTTCAGCTGCAGTCCCGGATATAGACACTGTATTCGAATATGGTCTTCTTCGTTTATCATAATGCTTACATCTTCTTCATTTGATAAAAGAACCGCACCTTCATTCTCATTCTCCGCTAAATTCGGACTGATCAGGTGTTTCTCCATCAATACCCTTTTTTGAAGAGGTTGAATCTCTTTCGTTGCCAGAAATTCCAATTGGCCTAAAGCTTTTGGGTAATGAGGGACTTTATCCCTCACCGTACCCACGATTTCTTTAGCTTCTTCCGCTGAATACAAAGTGGAGAAACGGAAATCGGTAAAATTTCGGGCCAGGCGGACCCGGGAGCTGAGTACGATATCGGAATTCGGACCTTCATCATTCATCCATGAGCTGACAGCATTACTTAAGAATTTCTCAAGACTCATTGCGCATCTCCTCCCTCTTTTTTAACCTCTTTTTCAAGGGAGCGGATTTCATCTCTGATTTCGGCCGCTTTCTCAAACTCCTCATTTTCGATCGAGTTCTGTAAATCTGTCCTCAATTCCAGAATCTTTTTCTTTAGATGGATGGCTCCGCCCATGCGTTCGGGAACTTTCCCATGATGTTCGACATTGCCGCTGTGCACTCTTTTTAAAATGGGATCAAGTTCGGATTTGAAGGCCTCGTAACAGTGAGAGCATCCAAACCTTCCCACCTTGACGAACTGCTGAAACGTCATTTTGCATTTTTCACATTGTAAGACCTCTTGCTGAGGAACTTCTGAAGTTTTCGCCTGCTTGAAGGCAGGTGATATATTAAGGAGTCCGGCCAATAAGTTGTTAACTGAAAATCCAGGTGAAGAATCAAACATAAACTGATTTCCCTTGTCCTGGGCACAATGCTCACACAAATGCACTTCCGTCTTTTCCCCATTCACCACTTTTGTAAAATGAAGAGTGGCCGGCCTCTCATTGCATTCCTGACATATCATCCAACTCACCTCTCACCCTTACTCATATTTCAAGCTATCCAGCATAGCCTTTAACATTCTGCCGCGCAGTATATCCCGTTCAGGCAGTTCAACCATGATCACGGAACGATCCATTACACTCAGCATGATCTTGGCTTCCCTCTCAGAAATGATATCTTCCTCAACCAGCCTGAAAATAATATCTGCTGCCGTACTTTGACTGACCGCTTTCGTCACCAATGATACAAGCTGATCTATAAGATGGACCTGATCATGGGCCTTCACCTTCATAATCCGGATATAGCCCCCACCGCCCCTTTTACTCTCAACAACATACCCTCTTTCGATCGTGAAACGGGTATTGATCACATAATTGATTTGAGAAGGAACACATTGAAACTTATCCGCAATTTCGCTTCTTTTTATTTCGACTATTTCACTTTCACTGAGATCCAGAACGTTCTTTAAATAACTTTCAATGATGTCGGAAATGTTCCTCATCAGACCTCCTCCTCATTTTGACTTTGACTATATTTGACTATAATTATACAATCGAGCCCCGAACTTTGCAATTAAGAACTCACTCTTAGAAGTTTTCCTGTTTTGGAAAACTTTTAAACGTATAAAATGGAGGTTGTTTGAGATTGTGATGGATGTGTGGATGCTTTGGATAGTGTATGTTTTGGTGGCGTAGAGGGTTAATGGGGGGCGGGGTTGGTCAGGGGGCAGATATGGTGTGCTGGTTGGAAAGCCGATGTATTGCAGATGATTATTGGCGATTGGTGGGGGGGTATATATTTGGATTCTTGATAAAATCTCCGTTTCGGTTTTGATAATAAATGCAGACTTGCGAGAATAAGGAGATGGATTCGCTTTTATCTTAATGGATTTGATAAAAGGATTTTCTGTTTCGATAATAAAAGTTCGATTTTCGATAATACATTCTTTGATTCCGACAATAAAAAGTCGATTTCCGATAATAAATCGGATTTGTCCGCCCCTCTGTAATTCAATTTCTTGATATTTATATAAATTGAGGTCGTTTTAAAGGGGATCATAACTATCTTTTCCAACAAGGACGGAATCAATTAAACGGGCTTAAAAGGTGAAAAATGTGGTGGTTTTAATTAATAACACGGATAAGGATACGCCAGTGGACCTTTGCTCCGAGATTGTAAATCCTCACCGCTCTGCATTCTGTTCTTTCACCCCACACCAAAAAAGAACAACTCCTAAGAGCTGCTCTTTTCTATCTACACCGGCTTGCTCGCCTTATGCTTGTCGCCTCTGGGCGAGCCGCCTCCGCTTTTCTTCCCGCAGGCTTGACGAGGCTCACGCGCTACCCGTGGAAAGCGAAGTCTTGCACGAAAATCAATAGCGGCTTTTTTAAGACTATCCCCAGGCTTATCTATATAAGTCGTCCGTAAATTCTGATAAAATAAAACCGTACGAACAAAGGAGGAATAAACAAGATGGAATCATTGAAATCAGGAGGTTTAACATTTCACTGGCTGAATGGGGGCGTCACCCACATGGATGGGGGAGCGATGTTCGGAGTGGTGCCGAAACCTCTTTGGTCAAAAAAATATGCAGTGAACGAGTTGAACCAGATCGAGCTGCGAACCGATCCTCTCTTTTTTCAATACCGGGGTAAAAATGTCCTCATTGAATCGGGAATCGGAAAAGGAAAATTAAATGAAAAGCAGAAAAGGAATTATGGGGTGCATGAGGAATCATCGATAGTGGAATCCCTTGAGAAGCTCGGTTTAACGCCTTCGGATATCGATATCATCCTGATGACACATATGCACTTCGATCATGCCTGCGGACTCACGAAATATGAGGGGGATAAGCTTGTCCCGGTATTCCCGAATGCCGAGATTCATACGTCCAAGGTTGAATGGGACGAGATGAGGGAGCCGAATATCCGCTCAAGAAATACATATTGGAAAGAAAACTGGGAGGGCATCTCAGGGCAGGTGAAGACGTTCGAAGGAGAAAAGGAAGTGCTGCCGGGACTGCGCATGGTTCATACGGGCGGGCACAGTGACGGACATTCGATCATCGTCATCAAGAACGGCGGCGAGACGTTCATCCATATGGCGGATATCATGCCGACCCATGCGCATAAGAACCCGCTATGGGTCCTTGCCTATGATGATTATCCAATGACTTCGATCCACGCCAAAGATAAGTGGATCAATCAGGCAATCGAAAGTGAGTGGTGGTTCTTGTTCTATCACGATGCTGTCTACAGAGCATTGAAGTGGAACAGGGACGGGGAAATCATCGAAGAAGTACCTAGAAAATGATTATGAAAGTAAGAGGTTGGAACAAAACTTAAAATCCCATCTCTAAAGACGAACATTATAGAATAGACTCTAAACAACGCTAATGATTTCCGTGCAAGACTTCGCTTTCCGCGGGTAGCCCGTGAGCCTCCTCGGCAAGCCTCCGGGGTCTCACATAAGCTACTCTTCCCGCAGGAGTCTTCGTCTTGCACTCCAATCAACCGCTGAATGAGCTAACCCATAAATGAACAATGAAGAAATTATAAACCCGAACTAATTTGCCTTATAATAGGTAGATTAGTTCGGGTTTTACTATGACTAAAACACTTTTGTCCCAGCCTCTTTTCAAGATATTGGGTACACATCTATAACAGTCCCGGTGTAGGCATCCGCAATGAATTCGTACTGTTCCAGGCGGCCTCCGCTCCTGCGGGAAACCCCGCCTTTATAGATTTTCGTCGCCAGGGAGTGTTTCTGATAATCTTCCGGATTCATGGAAATCCACGACCCGTCGACCTTCCCTTCTTTTTTGAAAGAGAGTTTTACATCCTTTAATACTTTTTCGGCTGAAACCAGGCTTGTTTCCTTTAGCTTCCCGCTAACGAATAATCCGCCAGCAGCACCTATGCCGACTCCTAAAATGAATGACTTCCAGTTCATCTTTATCCCTCCACAGCCTTGATTACAAACTTGTATATAGGTACATTCTAACAAAGAATCTGAAAAAAAGAGAACTGCTTTTGTCTTAATTGGTGGTAAGAGGTGAGAAAGTTCTGTAAAATGAAAGTATACATAACTGAATTTTTCTAAAAAAGGGGCAGAATATATGAAACAAGGTACATTGGATTTATTTAAAACGTTGACTGAGTTGCCTGGCGCGCCCGGGAATGAACATGCCGTCCGCCAATTCATGAAGGAACAATTGGCTTCGTACTCCGATGAAGTGGTGCAGGACCGACTGGGCGGAGTATTTGGTGTGAAAAGGGGCCGGGCGGATGATCCGGTGGTCATGGTAGCAGGACATATGGATGAAGTAGGCTTCATGGTCACTTCCATCACCGATAACGGAATGCTCCGTTTTCAGACCCTTGGCGGCTGGTGGAGCCAGGTTCTCCTTGCTCAGCGGGTTCAGATCATCACGGATAACGGGCCGGTAACAGGTGTGATTGGCAGCATCCCTCCTCACCTTTTGGGAGAAGAGCAGCGCAGGAAGCCGATGGAAATAAAAAATATGCTCATCGATATCGGTGCGGATGATAAAGAAAATGCACTTGAAATCGGGATCAAGCCGGGTCAGCAGATTGTCCCGATTTGTCCGTTCACCCCAATGGCAAACGAAAAGAAGATCCTTGCCAAGGCATGGGATAACCGTTATGGCTGCGGGTTGTCGATCGAACTTTTAAAAGAACTTCAAGGCACCGAGTTGTCCAATACATTGTACTCCGGTGCAACGGTACAGGAAGAAGTGGGGCTGCGCGGTGCCCAGACTGCAGCAAATATGATCAAACCGGATATTTTCTTTGCGCTTGATGCGAGTCCTGCGAATGATATGTCTGGTGATAAGAATGAATTTGGCCAGCTTGGTAAAGGGGCCCTCCTGCGGATCCTTGACCGTTCCATGGTGACGCATAAAGGAATCAGGGAATTCGTTCTCGATACAGCGGAGTCCAATGCCATCCCTTATCAATACTTTGTGTCTCAGGGCGGTACGGATGCAGGAAGAGTGCATATTTCAAATGAAGGGGTGCCGAGTGCTGTGGTCGGCATTTGTTCAAGGTACATCCATACCCATGCCTCCATGATTCATGTCGATGATTATGCTGCCGCAAAAGAGCTGATTGTGAGACTTGTAAAACAGTGTGACCGCTCCACAATCGATACAATCAAAAGGAATGGATAATTTTATCTGACAAAGATTAAATATATATAGTCTGAGCTAAGAACTGTCTCTTTCGGAGGCAGTTTTTTTGGCAGGGAATCCGGCTTGGATTGTTATAAGAAAAGAGGTATCGTAATTTGTTGAAAATCGCAATAGGGACCCAAAATAAGGCGAAAGTACAAGCAATTGAAAAAGGATTTCAGGAATGTTTTGAGGATGTGAGTTTTCAGTGTTTTCAAACGGAATCTAATGTTAGTGAGCAGCCTTTTTCAGATCAGGAGACGATCGAAGGGGCTCTTAACCGGGCAAAGAACGTATTGAGAATGACGGATGCAGATATCGCCATCGGCCTTGAAGGAGGGGTGGCCGAAACTTTATACGGCATGTTCCTCTGCAATTGGGGGAGTCTGGTTGACCGGAAAGGCAATGAAATCATTGCAGGAGGGGCCAGGATTTCATTGCCGGCAGAAATTGCGGAAGGGCTGAGGAAGGGAAGGGAACTTGGTCCGCTCATGGATGAATTCACCTCTAAACCAGGTATCCGTCAAAATGAAGGAGCGGTCGGTGTATTCACCGATGGGCTCGTCACGCGCGATGCCATGTTCTTTCACGTTGTACAGTTATTAATCGGCCAGTGGAAATATAAGAAAAACATTTCTGATCGGGTTTAACTTCCTACTACTTGGCCCATACCAATCTTACACTACCCTCATAAGATGAAATATGTCAGTGCTTTTTAACTGATAATCTTTATGCAGGGGAGGTTTGATTTATGGGGTGCAGAAGATATGACCGAGAGGAAGGCCGCCGTAATAATTGCTGCTGGAACTTATTCGGCTGTTGTGGAAGACGTGATGATGTAAGAGGTGCTGAAGACCGCGGAGGATGCCGCCGCAGATATGATAATGTCGGTGGAGCGGAAGACTATCGTGGAAGATGCCATAACAGAAGAGATGATGTCGGCGGTGCTGAGGACCGCGGAAGGCGCCGGGGCAACTGCTGTTGGTTCTGGTAATTAGTTCAGAAGGCTTCGTGCTGAAGAAGCGCGGAGTCTTTTTTTATATTAAAAAGCCCCCTGAACGAGCCAGGGGGCTTGAATAATCAATTATTTTACACCTTTCATAAACACTTGAATTTTAGGCGCAAGAAGGAAGAGGATAAGACTTAAGACGATTGCTGCCCCTCCGATGGCACCAAAGTAAAGCATTTCTGAATCGGCTGAATAGAATCTGACAAGCTGTGCGTTCAAGGCTTGAGCACCGGCTGAAGCAAGGAACCAAAGACTCATCGTTTGAGCCGAGAATGCTTCAGGCGCGAGTTTTGTTGTAGCTGAAAGGCCGACTGGTGAGAGCATTAATTCACCAAGTACGACGATGAAATAGCTTAATACAAGCCATAGCGGACTAACCAATGTACCTTCCCCGGAGAAATAACCAGGAAGCAGGATGACAAGGAATGAAAGTCCTGCAAAAAGAAGGCCCATTGCGAATTTCTGAGGGATCGATGGCTGACGGTCACCAAGTTTTACCCACATTCCGGCGAAGATAGGAGCGAGCAGAATGATGAATAACGGGTTAAGTGACTGGAACCATGCAGGTGAAATTTCGATTCCCATAAAGTCAAGCTGAGTACGTTTATCTGCATAAGCAGCAAGGATCGTTGAACCTTGTTCCTGAATTGCCCAGAACATGACAGCAGCGATGAATAATGGAATATAAGCCAATACGCGTGAACGTTCAGTTGGTGTTGTTTTAGGACTTCTGTACATTACAATGAAATAGATTGTCGGAGCTAAGATTCCGAAAATTCCGACTATATTGATGAATACATCCAATGTAAACATCCCGTTAGGAATTGTGATTCCAAGGATAACCCCCAGTGCAATGACTACAAGTGCAGTGATTGATCCATATTTTTTCTTTTCAGCGGTATCAAGCGGGTTTGGCACATACGTACCAGCAAGACCCAGGTTCTTCTTCTTTGTGATCATGAAGACGACTAGTCCGAAGAACATACCGATTGCGGCAAGTGCGAATCCCCAGTGGAATCCGTAGCTCTTCATAAGCGCCCCGGTCAAAAGCGGTGCAAGGAACCCGCCCAAGTTGATCCCCATATAGAAGATACTGAACGCAGCATCGCGGCGAGTATCATTTTCTGCATACATTTCACCGACAACAGTCGATACGTTCGGTTTTAATAAACCTGTACCGAGTACGATTAATACCATTGAAACGAAAAATAATGACAGGTTGCCCGGGAATGACAATGCGATATGCCCGAACATGATCAAGACTCCTCCGTAGAAGACGGCTTTAGATGTACCGAAGATACGGTCTGCAAGCCACCCTCCGATAACACCTGACATATAAACAAGTGAACCATAAATAGACATGATTGCTAAAGCTGTGCCTTCTTCTAGACCAAGGCCGCCTTTTGAAACCTCATAATACATATAGTATACAAGGATTGCGCGCATTCCGTAGTAAGAAAAGCGCTCCCAAAATTCCGTGAAGAATAATGTGAATAGTCCCTTAGGGTGTCCAAAAAATCCTTTCTGGGGAACACTATCCACAATTTTCTGTTTATTGATTGACGACATATTACAACCTCCTTAGTTCTTTTACTATAATATTTTAATATTTTCACAAAGTCAAAAAAACTTTAAAAACTAGTAATTATATCATAAAATATTTTTATTTTACCAATATTTTATTATTTTAGAATAGTAAGATAATTTAGGTCTGAAGTTCTTGATTTCACCATGAAAAAACATGCCGGTTCCTATTATAACGGCATGTTTTTTCTGAAAGAAAGATAAAATTACTGTCAGCACAAGAATAAACTGGTTATTCAGTTTCGAAAATATATGAAAGTACTTTCGTTGCCTGTCCGATCGATGTGCATGTAACATTTGCTTTATTCGACAGTTCTTTCAGCGGATGATGAAGCTCTTCCGGGCGGATCAGGATCAGCGGTTTATTCAAGGCAAGCGCTGTGCTTGCATCCATGGCTGTATTCCACTGTTTATATTTTTCGCCGAATAACGCAATGACAAGGTCCGATTTCTTCATCAATAATTCAGTGCGAAGATTATTGACCGCAGATGCTGCTTCATCATGGAGGATCTTATCAGGCTGTTCACCAAGGATCTCCCGGCCGATATTATCAGACCGTTCATGATTTTCCATCGGTCCCACAAACGATAATGGCAAGTCCAGTGTTTTCGCTTCCTCCTTCAAATCCTCTCTCCAGCTGCTATGTATTTCCCCTGCAAGATAAACAGTGAATTCCAATTGCATCTCTCCTTTTTTTAGTCATTTTATCATATATACCCTCAGGTGGTGAAACGTAACCTTTGCTGCCATTAAGTTAAGGTTTTTTCTTTTTGTAAGGGTTGTCAATGGTACTTTGTGACGGTATTATTAGCGTAGGTCCTTCAGGTAAACTTGAAGGCGGGTTCCGACGAAGCAGGAAAAGGAGGAAAAGAGGATGAAAACAAAAATGTCGATCGTTCTCTTCTTTCTTGTGCTTATTTTAGCTGGATGCAATACAACCATAGACGAAGAGAAAGAGCAGACAGCCCAGACCGTGGAGGATACGTTCAAAAATACAGACAAGAACGCGAAGGAAGAGGCGGGCAGCCTCAGCTTCTATCTCCCGTTTGGAGCCAAGATTGAAAAGGAATCTGAAAATAATGTCATCATTTCAAAAGGCTCTGATACTTTCATTCTATTCACTAACCCTGAGGAAGATCAAAACAGTGAGCTTCTTTATAATATGGCAATCAGTGATGAGAAGAATATCGTGCAAAATGATTCTTTCAAAGAAGATGATCGTTTGGGGTATTATGTCATCAATAAATTGCCGGATTCAGAGGAATATGAGCTGATTGTTGGAGTGGGCGGCACTAAATTGACCACCCAGTCCAGTCTGGAAGATCTTTCGGATCATGCCGAAATGATGATGGAAATAGCCAGCTCTGTTAAACAAAATTAATCATATCTGCCGATTTTTCACTGGATTTAGTGGAAGATCGGCTTTTTTTATCATGTATTGGAAAAAGATAAAGCAAGGTATTTAGGAATGATTACGAACTTCTGCTCCCACTGCTCCTTAATTAACGATTGACGAGGCTTTTTTACAGCGAAAAAAGTCTGGTTTTCAGCTCAACCCAGACTGCTTTTCATCCGGAAATTGACTTTAAAATAGTGGTGGAGATGTTCAGAAAACATGGATATAAATATGCGAATATTTATTGTGCCTCTTTCACTATAATTGTGCCCGTTGCAAATCATTGTGCCACTTGTCGAAGCCTCTTTGTCAACTCGTACTTGTAATTAACAGAAGGCCTCCTGCATCAGCAAGGGTGACCGGCAGGAGATGTCTGCTAGTCTTCTTCACCCTTCAATACTGTTAATTTATCATGATTTCCAGAACCTGTAGTTTAGGTGGAATTAATGATAGACAAAATCAACATGTGTCTTTACACTAGTAAATGTGTGATTCCTATTTTGAGAAAAGGGGAATGTAAATTGAAGAATTACATGGAGAGAAAAGGGGTTAGGTTTTCTGCAAAGGTTTATTTTATAGATGCACTGAGTTATATGGCACTCGGTCTTTTCAGCTCACTGATCATCGGACTGATCATAAAGACAATCGGGGAGCAGGCCGTGTTCCTCCCTGAGGCGGTCAGTATGTTCTTTATCGATATGGGTGCGCTCGCCATCGGGCTGATGGGACCTGCCATCGGAGCCGCGATTGCATATGGACTCGGCGCCCCGCCGCTGGTCCTGTTTGCTGCCGTGGTGACAGGGGCGGCGGGTGCTTCCCTGGGCGGTCCGGCCGGTGCCTATCTGGCTGCTGTCGTCTCAACTGAAATCGGGAAGCTTGTAAGCAAGTCGACGAAAGTGGATATCATCGTCACGCCTTTTGTGACTATTTTTACCGGATTTTTGGCTGCATATTTCGCAGGACCGCAAATTGGTGACTTTATGACGATGTTCGGAAGCTGGATCAGCTGGGCGACGGATCAGAGGCCGATCATTATGGGGATCATCGTGGCGGCCCTCATGGGGCTTGCGTTGACGGCTCCGATTTCCAGTGCCGCGATTGCCCTTATGCTTGATTTGAGCGGTGTGGCAGCAGGGGCTGCGACAATCGGATGTGCCGCCCAGATGGTCGGATTTGCAGTGATCAGTTACAGGGAAAATAAAGTCGGGGGGCTCCTGGCACAGGGGATCGGGACTTCCATGCTGCAAGTTCCGAATATTGTCCGCAATCCGCGCATCTTACTGCCGCCGACCATTGCAGGTATGATTCTCGCACCGATTGGGACAACGGTCTGGATCATGGAAAATAATGCTGCAGGGGCGGGAATGGGAACGAGCGGCCTTGTCGGACAGATCATGACATTCAAAACCATGGGTTTCACATGGGATACAGCTTTGAAGGTGCTGCTGTTGCATTTCGTTGGACCTGCTGTGATCTCCCTGTTACTATCTGAATATATGAGGAAAATTGGCTGGATCAAACCGGACCAAATGACGATAGATACAGGAGGAAAATGATATGCGCAAACTCGAAACAATGGAAGAATTCCATGAATTGAAAAACAATGGAAAACATGTCTTTATGTTTTCAGCCGACTGGTGCCCCGACTGCCGGATCATCGAACCGATCCTGCCGGAAATCGAAAGTGAAAATAGTGAATATACCTTCATCTATATCGATCGCGATCAATTCATTGATATCTGCATAGAGCACGATATTTTCGGCATCCCGAGCTTCCTTGGTTATGAAAACGGAAAGGAAACAGGCCGCTTTGTAAGCAAGGACCGTAAAACAAAGGAAGAAATACAAGAGTTTATGAACTCACTGTCCAAATAATGAAGAAGGGATATTCTTTCGGGGATATCTCTTTTTTATTCTCGATCCTTTTGTATTATCACAGTTTTATTGTAAAATGTTAAAGGTGGCAGGTAATAAGATATGAGCGGAAATACTCAAGTTAAGTAGGAGGGGAACCATGGATATTAAAAAATTAAAAAGCATCCTCCAGGGAAGGCTGGACAAGCCCAATCGCACCTTTACATATGACCGGGATAAAGATTCCCTGCGGATAGAAAATGCCGAGAACGGTAAAGGGATCACGGTTGCACTTCCTCCCATCATTTCTAAATGGAAGGAAAATAACAAATCCATCATTGATGAAGTCGTCTATTACGTAGAAGAAGCATTGAATGTAATGGGAACCAAATCGGATATGGGAAGCAAAGAGAAAAACGTATTCCCTGTCATCCGGTCAACTTCTTTTGCGGAAGAATCAAATGACGGCATCCCGCTTGTAACAGATGAACATACAGCCGAGACAAGGATTTATTACGCCATAGACCTTGGATCCACTTATAGGCTGATCGATGAGAATATGCTTAAAGAGAAAGGCTGGTCTCATGACCACATGAAGGAAGCGGCCCTGTTCAACGTGAGGGGGCTTCCGACACAGATGAAAAAAGACGAAGTAGCGGGCAATATCTTTTATTTCTTGAACAATAACGATGGTTACGATGCGAGCCGGATATTGAATGATGCTTTCCTGAAAAAGGTCAGCAGTGATATACAAGGTGAGATGACTGTGTCTGTGCCCCATCAGGACGTGCTTGTCATTGGTGACATCCGCAACGAAACAGGATATGATGTCCTGCAGCAGATGACGATGAGCTTTTTCACGACCGGCAATGTACCGATCACTGCGTTATCATTTGTCTATGAAGATGGAGATCTCGAACCTGTATTCATACTGGCTAAAAACCGTAAAAAGTGAAGGGAGAAAACGAAATGAACGTATTTTACAATCTAGAAGGAATCGGGGATACCCTCATCATCACGATGCAGCCTGGATTTGAAGGAAAAGTGTCGCATGAGGTAAAAGGAGATGCCGTCCGGATCTTTGACAAAGAATCCGGAAACACAATCGGATTTAACTTGTTTAATGCCTCCCATTATATGGAGCTGACAGAAAAAGGACAAGTTGAAATGAACGACGACAAGCTGGCGCATATTAATAAAGCCATTAAGGAAAGTGGCTTTGATGAAGTTCTGGAAGCAGACTTCTCGCCTAAATTCGTGGTTGGTTTTGTTGCTGAAAAAGAGAAACATCCGAATGCAGATAAACTGAATATCTGCAAAGTGGATGTAGGCGGGGAAATCCTTCAAATCGTATGCGGCGCACCGAATGTCGACAAGGGACAAAAAGTGGTCGTGGCAAAAGTCGGCGCTGTCATGCCAAGCGGAATGATCATCAAGGACGCAGAACTGCGCGGAGTCCCTTCATCGGGCATGATCTGTTCAGCAAAAGAACTCGATCTGCCAAACGCACCCCAGGAAAAAGGCATCCTCGTACTCGAAGATAACTACGAAGTCGGACAGCCATTTAAAGGATAAAAATACAAAAATCAAACCCGGAGTCGAATGACTTCGGGTTTTTATATAGTAGAATTAAATTATAGTGTGATTTTTAAGAAAGTAATGAAAGAGGGAGATTCAAGTGAGAACTGCTACTCTTAATTGGATTATTAATATGAGAGAAAAAAACGTGTATTGACCGGTTCCAGCAGTTGATTGGAGTGGAAAGCGAAGTCTTCCACGGAAATCAACTGCGGTATAGAAAGCCCAAACTTATTCATCCTTCATTCTAACTTTTCCCACCAAAACAATATTACACCAATATTGCTTTCGACACATTCTCTTAACAATTCTCCAATTCTATCGAAATCACTCGAATTTTTCTCTTTAACTGATAAAATAAAGATAAGTATCAAGGAAAGAGTGATAATCGTGAGCTGGATTAAAAAAATCATCAATAAACTATCAGATGAAGATGAACAATTTGAAGAATATGTTGAAGAGGCAGAAGTCGAAGAAAAAGCACCCCGCCATGAAAAGCGGATACTAAACAATAGAGCAGTGAACAAATCCCGGGACGTTGAAGCAAGGATGACATATCAATATCCGAAAGGGAACTTCAGGTTCCCCCTGATTTCAGACGGGGAAAACCGGCAGGAACAGCGTCCGGTGAGAAAGCGCCATGAGCCTGAGAAGAAAGAAAAAAATGAGGCAGCACAAGGGGAAGTACGGGAAATACAGCGGAAGCCGCGTAAAAGCCAGGTGCAAAATGCAGCCTATCAAAAAGCGAAACCTTCTGCCCAGACAGAACGTACTTACGAAAAAAATGAAAAAATCTCAAAGACTAAAAAGGTTGAGAAAGGAAACAGCCGCCCTTTCCGGCCTACGGAGATCCCATCCCCTATATACGGGTTCAGGACGAGACCTGTTAAACCAGTGAAAAAGGGTGACGTGGAATATGAACTGAATGAGTTCTTACATAGCGGGAATGAGAAAGAAGTGGAGGTTAAACAAGAGGTATACCCTCCGGAATTAAGCGATCTGCATGAAGTCAAGGAAAGTAAGCAAGTGAAAATGGAAGAAAAAAATGAGATGATGCAAGAGAGCGGAAACTGGCCCGGGGTTGAAGCTTCCCTGATAGGGAATGAATTTTCATTCAGGGAGAATGAGACTGAACGGCCAAGCCCGTATAACCAAGATTCAGTGGAAGAGACAACTGAGAAAGTCGTTTCAGAAAGTTTTCAATCAGACTTGACTTCTGAAGCCGCGCCTGAAGAATCGCAGAAGTCCGAAGAACCTGATGATGTGCATACAGAAGAGGAACAGAAAGATGGAGTGATCCAGTTGGTGCAGACTCAGGAACTGCCGCAAGGTTCGGCTGATCATGAAGTTGAAGATGATGAGCATCATGCCCAGCTGAAAGACCCATCCCTGCACACGGTTCAACCGGAAGCTGAAAAAAGTCATGAGGAAATGAAACAGCCTGAAGAAGTGCAGATTCAAGAAAACACTTATGTGACTGATCCTGTGACCAAAAATGAAGAAGAACCCAAACCCAGAAAGAGGTCTCACCTTCCTTTCAATGTTCTGATGCTGAAGCAGGATAAACGGCAGATGAATCAGCGTCACAGAGCACAGCCTGTTACTGAAAAAAAGTCAGAGTCCAGAAATCCTGGAATCAGTGAAGGAAGCGGTCCGGAAAGTGAAACAGCTGCTGAGCTGCAGCAACCGTCATATCCTGAAAACACACCTTCCAGCCGGAGGTCAGATGATATCCAGGGGGAGGATGCTGCCAAAAGCTACAGTGAGCTGTCATCCGAAGTGAAGCGCACAAAAGGCTATACCTTTCCTGAAATGGAATATTTGATGCCTCCTGTATCGAAGAAATTGAGCGGGGAGTGGCTGGAAGCCCAGAAAAACCTTCTTGACGAGACTCTGCACAATTTCAACGTTAGGGCAAAAGTGGTCAATGTAACCCAGGGGCCATCCGTCACGCGGTTCGAGGTTCAGCCTGAGCCGGGTGTAAAGGTAAATAAAATCACGAACCTCTCTGACGATATCAAGCTCAGCCTTGCAGCGAAAGATATCAGGATCGAAGCTCCGATCCCCGGAAAGCATACGATCGGGATTGAAGTTCCGAACAGGGAAAGCCGTCCTGTCTGTATCAGTGAGGTGATTGCAAGTCCTGCTTTCCAAGAGTCGGAATCAGTGCTTACTGCAGCACTCGGACTTGATATTTCCGGCCAGCCGATCGTGACCGATTTGAGCAAGATGCCGCATGGACTGATTGCCGGGGCCACGGGTTCCGGGAAGAGCGTGTGCATCAATTCCATACTCGTCAGTCTCTTATACAAAGCATCTCCTGATGAGTTGAAGATGCTGTTGATCGACCCTAAGATGGTGGAACTGGCGCCTTATAACCGGATCCCCCATCTGGTGAGCCCGGTCATCACCGACGTAAAAGCGGCTACGGCTGCTTTGAAGTGGGCTGTTGAGGAAATGGAGAGGCGGTATGAGCTGTTTGCACATACCGGGGTGAGGGATATCAAGCGATTCAATGAATTGGCTAAACGTAATAAACAATACAATGACACCCTTCCATATTTGGTGATCGTGATTGATGAGCTGGCAGACCTCATGATGATGTCACCTGCAGATGTCGAGGAGGCGATCTGCCGCATCGCCCAGAAGGCCAGGGCCTGCGGGATTCATTTGATCATCGCGACACAGCGCCCTTCCGTGGATGTCATCACGGGATTGATCAAGGCGAACGTACCGACAAGGGTCGCATTCTCTGTTTCTTCCGGCGTGGATTCGAGAACGATCATTGATGGAAGCGGTGCTGAGCGGCTGCTTGGGAGGGGAGACATGCTGTTTTTGGAAAATGGATCCGGAAAGCCTGTAAGGCTTCAGGGTACCTTCGTCTCAGATGACGAAATAGATGTCATCATCAACCATGTGAGAAACCAGCGTGAGCCTGAATATATCTTCCAGCAGGATGAACTGATCAAGAAAGCACAAGTGACAGAGGAAGAAGATGAATTGTTCTTTGAAGCATGTGAATTTGTCATCGATCAGGGAGGCGCTTCTGCTTCCAGTCTGCAAAGGCGGTTCAGGATTGGGTATAACCGTGCGGCAAGACTGATGGAAATGATGGAAAAGAGCGGTGTCATTTCGGAATCAAGAGGCAGTAAGCCGAGGGATGTACTGATATCTGAAAGCGAACTTGAAACACTGGCATAGACTAGAACAAATATAGGATACATGGTATTCTGTTTATGATATAAACAGAATACCTATTTTTTTGGAGGCCGGCACTGTTACCTTCATTGCATTTTGACGGCGGGTTTGGAGCTCGATGAAATGGGGTAAGGGAAAAAGCGCCCCATGAATATGGGCGCTGTATAAGGAAAGGCCCGGGGAGATTATTAAGTTGAATTCGAATAGGTGAGACGATGCAGGATAAGGAAATCTTAAATTTATATCAATACCGATTGAAGAAACAGCGCATCGCAGAAGAACAGATAAATGAATTATACCGCCAGGCGTTCGAATATGCGTTAAAAGAAACCAATATTCGTGAAAAAGTAAGAGCCAAGATGATCTTTGCAGACCGATTTCATCTCAAGGAACCATCTCTTGTCTCGAAAAAGGCGGAAGACGTTTTTCACCAATGGTTTCTTTTTGATTATAAAACGATAAAGGGACAAACATTATTCTTCCAATTCCTTCAGTCCCAAAATTTTAGTGAGCCGGTCAAGATGATTGGCGCACTGCTGCTGACGGCGGCACCTGAACCGCTGTTTGTTACGGGTATCCAATCGGGGGAGCGGGAAATCCTGATTACAGGAAAAAACATCATCCATGTCAAGGAAGAAAGTGTAAAAACTTCCATATCGGGACGGTCGGAAGAAATACGGCCAGGTTCCGCCTATTTTGTGAGAAAAGTCCCTCTTGTTACAGATCAGTGGCTCATAGGACCCCCATTTGAGGCAGCAGGCAGCGATTTCCCTGCTGAAATTAAAGGAGATTACCATCGAAAGAATCATGAAACTGGAGTATTATGGAGAACGTTTTTAAAAGAAGAAGCACCTTTATACATACTTAAGGGGGATTCCCCTCGCGTTCATGGTCATCGGGTTTAAAAAGTGATATAATGTTCAAGTTGAAAGAAACAAGAACAAATAACAGGTGTATCAGAAGTTAGCCTTTCTTCTGGAACTTCCTTATACTTAAGAAGGCGGCAGTCTGCTGCAGGTTAGTACAGTTTCTTATATCCACAGCCATACGGATAGCAAAAAAATATTCATTTCATATAATGCTTTAGATAGATGATTGTTGGAGGTTCTATTATGACTATATATCATTTCGTAGGAATCAAGGGTTCGGGTATGAGTGCACTGGCCCAAATACTCCATGATACGGGCTACGAGGTCCAGGGATCTGACTATGATAAATATTTCTTTACTCAAAAGTCTCTTGAAGATTCGAATATTAAAATCCTTCCTTTCCAGAAAGAAAATATCGGAGGGGATATGCATGTGATCGCGGGGAACGCTTTTCCCGATACACATGAAGAAATTGAAGCGGCAATCGAACAAGGGCTGCCGATCACGAGATATCATAAATTTCTTGGTGACTTCATGCAGAAGTATACAAGTGTCGCGGTTACCGGGGCCCATGGTAAAACATCCACCACCGGCCTCCTTGCCCATGTAATCAGCGGAGCGAAACCTACTTCTTATTTGATCGGGGACGGTACAGGTAAAGGAGCAGTCGATGCTAAATACTTTGTATTCGAAGCGTGCGAGTATCGACGCCACTTCTTATCCTATTATCCCGATTATGCGATCATGACGAATATCGATTTCGATCATCCTGATTACTTCGCGAACGTAGACGATGTCTTCTCGGCATTCCAGGAGATGGCGATGCAGGTGAAGAAAGGGATCATTGCATGCGGTGATGATGAGCAGTTACAAAAAATACAGGCTCAGGTACCGGTCGTTTTCTACGGTTTCGCAGAAGAAAATGATTTTCAGGCAAGAAATGTGAACCGCGACCGTGAAGGCACATCATTCGATGTATTCGTGCGGAACGAATTCTATGCAAGCTTCAAGATCCCCACTTTCGGGGATCATAATATCCTGAATGCTTTGTCAGTCATCGCGATCTGTCATTATGAAGAACTCGACACTGCCGTCGTGCAGGAAAGGCTGAGCAGCTTCAAAGGTGTGAAACGCCGTTTCTCGGAAAAAGAAATCGGTGCCCAGATCCTGATCGATGACTATGCGCACCATCCGACCGAGATCAAAGCGACTGTGGATTCAGCCCGTCAAAAGTATCCCGAAAAGGATATCATCGCTGTATTCCAGCCGCATACGTTCACACGTACGCAGACATTCCTTACAGAGTTCGCTGAAAGCCTGGACATGGCTGATAAAGTGTATCTTTGCGAGATTTTCGGTTCAGCAAGGGAAAACCACGGCAAGCTGTCAATCGGGGACCTGCAGAATAAAATCGAAGGATCGGAAATCATCGATGAACAAGATACCACTCCATTACTGAAACATGACAACAGCGTCCTGATTTTCATGGGGGCGGGAGATATCCAGAAGTTCCAGGAAGCATACGAAACGACCTTGAAAGAAAAATTAGCTGAAAACGAATAATGGAAAGCCGGCAATTCGCCGGCTTTCATTCGAAGGCCCGTCCGTCAATGTTCTAACACATTGGTGGACGGGCCTCTATTTGTATTGGTGCTTTATTTAAGGTTTTCCGGGTTCAGCACTCCGAGTTCAGGGAGGACGAACTTTCCGTCTTTGCGGATCAGTACGCCGTCGAAGTAGATCTCCCCTCCGCCGTATTCGGGTCTTTGTATCATCACCATGTCCCAGTGAATATTGGAATGGTTTCCATTGTAGGCATCTTCATAACATTCGCCCGGTGTGAAATGGAAGCTGCCGTCGATTTTTTCATCAAACAGGATGTCCTGCATCGGATGCTGGATATAGGGATTGACTCCGATCGCAAATTCGCCGACATATCTTGCCCCTTCATCCGTATCAAAGATTTTATTGATCCGTTCTGTGTCGTTGGCTGTCGCCTCTTCTATCCTGCCGTCTTTGAACGTCAGCTTGACATTCTCGAAAGTGAATCCATTATAAGGGGACGGGGTATTGTAGGAAATGGTGCCGTTCACGGAATCTTTGACAGGAGCAGAATAAACTTCTCCATCAGGTATGTTCAGGCGCCCTGCACATTTAACAGCCGGGATATCCTTGATGGAGAAGGTCAAATCGGTTCCTTCCCCGACAAGCCGTACTTTATCCGTCTTGTTCATGAGTTCAACGAGGTTGTCCATCGCTTTGTCCATTTTACTGTAATCAAGGTTGCAGACATCAAAGTAGAAATCTTCAAAGGCTTCTGTGCTCATTTTTGCGAGCTGTGCCATCGAGGCATTCGGGTAACGCAGGACGACCCATTTTTTCTTTGGAACACGGATTTCCCTATGTACTTTCTTACCGATCGTATTTCCGTGGATCCTCATTTTATCATCCGGGACATCGGACTGCTCATTGATATTATCACCGGACCGGAGCCCGATGTACGCATCCATTTCTTTCATGACATTTGCTTCAAAGCCAGCCATCATATTATACTGCTCTTCTTGTGCCCCGAGCAGCAATGCGCGGTCAACGGAATGGTCCTTGATGGATACAAACGGGAAGCCGCCAGCCGCATATGCTTCTTTTACAAGTGCGGTGACCAGTTCACGCTGCAGGCCGAAGTTTTCAATCAAGACTTTTTCTCCAGGCTGCAGCTGTACGGAATATTGAATCAGGTTCCGGGCCAGTTTTTCAATACGTGGATCTTTCATTTATGTCTACCTCCTTAGGCTATATCCATTTTATTGTACCCTAAATATTACCGGGATGATAAAAAAGTAAATTAGAAAAGATAAAAAAGTATTTTTAAAATTAAGCAGGATTTTACCTTCAGTAAGAAGAAATCCTAGTATAATGTTTTATTTGTGTATAGGGTGGGTAAAGAATTTCTATACATGGAGGTGTACTATATGGAAATAATTCTTTATTTGAGTGTAGCAGTTATTGCAATTGCATTTTTCATTTTAGTGATCAGCGTTATGAAAACCTTGAAATCAATGGGAACGACCCTAGACAGTGTATCGAGTACGTTGAACGGTCTTGAAACCCAGCTTCAGGGAGTGACGAAGGAGTCTACTGAATTACTACATAAAACGAATCTGTTAGCCGAAGATATCCAGCGCAAGTCTGAGGATTTGAACACCGTTGTTTATGCAGTAAAAGATGTAGGTCATTCCATCCAGAGCCTTAATAATTCGGTAAAGAAAGTGAGCACTTCCATTTCCACTGAACTTGAGAGGAATCAAGGGAAGATCTCCCAGGTGGTCCAGTGGGGAAATGCAATTATCGAGTTAAAGGACAAGTGGAAACAAAAAAAGGAACAACAGTCGAGTCTTTCTGACAACGCTGTTCAAAATCAACCCGCACCCGCAGAAGTTCAATCTCGAGAAAAATTGGTTAAAAGAGCAAGATCTTATAACAATTAGGAGAGGGGAATTTTTAATGACACAAAACCAAACTCAAAATCAGCAAACGAACGACAGCAGCAACATCAACTCAAAGGATTTCATGATCGGAACCTTGATCGGAGGGATCGTTGGCGCAGCCGCTGCGCTGCTGATGGCTCCAAAGTCAGGTAAGGACCTTCGTAATGATCTAAACGAACAGGCTGTTGTCATTAAGGAAAAGTCAGGTCAATGGAAAGACACAGCGGTTGAGAAAAGCAATGAACTCGCGGCTGTTGCAAAAGAAAAGTCCGCTGCGTTCACGAAGACTGTACAGGAACAATCCAATACAGTGAAGGATAAATTTAAATCTTACCGCTCTAAAAATACTGAAGATGTAAACGATGAACTTCAGGAAGTTCCTGTGGGAGATGCGACTCCAGTGCAGGAAACTGACGATGTAAACCAAAAGCTTGAAGAAACAAAGAAAGCTTTTGATGAAACAGAAAAAACGTATAATCAATAAGAGTAGTCCTCCAGAGCGGTGAAGTGATATGATTACTTCGCCGCTTTTTTTTGCAGGCTATTGCAGATGAAAATGACAAGCTAAGATAAACGAAAGGATGAAGAAGACAGATGCAAAAGATTGAAACGGTACAGCAATTTGAAAAACTTGCAGAAACGAATCCCCGCTTCTTTTTCATGAAACACAGTTTGACCTGTCCGATCAGTTCAAATGCGTTCACTGATTACCAGGCATTCCTGAACAACAACAGGGAAGAAGACGGCTATTACCTCGCAGTCCAGGAGGCAAGGGAACTCTCAAACCACATTTCCGAAAAATACGGAATCAAACACGAATCACCGCAGGCATTCCTATTCATAGACGGAAAACCAGGCTGGAACGCCTCCCACTGGAACATCACCGAAAAAGAACTCAGCAAACTCTAAAAAGAACCTGCATGTGCAGGTTCTTTTTGTTTTTTCATTTGGAAGGCTGCGGTAAAAAAATTTGTCCATAAGGGCCCCAGCTGCTTATTTACAGGGGATACTAGCGGTTGATTGGAGTGCAAGACGAAGACTCCTGCGGGAAGAGTAGCTAATGTGAGACCCCGCAGGAACGAATGTGACGAGGAGGCTCACGGGCTACCCGCGGAAAGCGTAGTCTTGCACGGAAATCAATAGCGGAAATAACAGTCCACTCTTAATAAATAAGACAAAATAGCCTTTACCGGTAATAACAGGAATTTTCCAACCAAAAGTTTATTTCCAAGCGAACGGGGAATTACACGTAATAACAAATCAAACCAACACTATAGGAGGATCAATCAAAATGGTACAATCTTACCAAAATAAAACGGCACAACCGAACAACAACCTTAACCAAATCCCTACCGTAAAAGAAAAAAGAAGCGGCAAACTGGTAAAAGGAATCCTGGTGGGCGCAGTCGTCGGCGGCGCAGTTGCCATGATGGATAAGAACACAAGAAAAAAAATCACCAACGGAACAAGTTCGATGAAAGACTCCACTATGGACATGGTTTCCAAAGTGAAAGAAAACCCGTCAGGAGTCATGAATGACTGGCAGGACCGCATCAAATCAGCATCTACTGTTTTGAAAGAGGCAATCAATGATGCACAGAAACTATATGAAAAGGTGAACGGAGAAGTCATCGACCAGGTAAATCAGGTTAAAGAAGATTCAACAGACATCATCGCGACCACTAAAGAAGCTGCAGAAGATTTGAAAGATATCGGAAGCAAGGTAAAAGAAGCCGGTGAAGAAGTGACTTCAGAATCATCACAGACTTCATCTGTTTCCACATCTACTTCATCTTCAAGTAACAACAATGTCCACAGCACGAATAAACCGAGCAGTGTGCCTGGACAGGTCGGATCATAAAAAAAACTGGCCCATGGCCAGTTTTTTTTTATACTAATTTTTATGGGGGGCATTCGTCCAGCGTATTTCGAGACTGTCACCAGCTTGTATTTCTTCATAAAAAGCAGTTTCTTCCCCATTGAGAACAAGCTGAAAAGAGGCGTTTCCGTTATCAGGCATGGCGACTTCCACATGGTTGAAGACATCTTGAAAAATGAAAGGGTGAGCCCCTTTCTCTTCAATCGTAATCGAGTCCCCTGCATTCAACGTGTCATCCGCTTTCAATGGCAGTCCTTCTTTATAGGCCGCTGCCGTTTCACGCTTCAATAACACAGGGGTGTTATTGAACATGACTCTGATTGACTGCTCCCTGTAATCTTTTCGTTTTGCCAATAGTTCTCCAACTGTCGGGGAGACAGGGGGGGTGATGGTAATCTTAGCCCCGTCGGAGATCGCAGCAGTCGGTTTAACCTCCATTCCATTCAAGACGATTTTCCCGCCAAACGCCGGAATGAACGTTTCTTTTTCATTGATGGTGATGCGGAATGGTTTACACGCTTCGAGTGATTCATCATAGCCGAGCTTCTTCAACGTTTCAACAATCGTTTCCTTCACTTCATAATATATAGAATCACCGTCTTCAATTGTGTCATCCATTGAAGCATTCTTCCCATTTCTCAGCAGCAGCGGGGATAGAGTATGTTCTTTCTCATTAATGACAATCTCTTTATTTGGAACATGATCCAGAAGATCCCGTATCTCTACGTTTGGAGCGGGCCCGTCATTCCCTTTGATTACGGTGATCCTGTCATGGTTCATCAGTCTGTCTTCAACCGATGCCGATTTCCCGTTCTTTAAGATCTGCGGAGGATGACCATAGCCTCCCGGGAGGGTCACTTCCTGGCCATTCACAGTAATAAAGAAAGCTGAACCGGGTTTTCCATATAATTTATTGATGGTTTGGCCGGCGGCAAGTAGCCCATCCCCTATTGTCAGATCCTTTACTTCAAACAGCCTGATCGGCTGATCGTTGACGTGGATGGTCACGTATTGCACGGGGGCTTGTTTAGCGGCAATCGCAATCCCTACAGGTGTCACCAATTCAGGCGAGCCTGCGGGCAGGTCTGAAAACGATAAATTCTGTATGGCTTCTATCCCTCTCACTGCCACTCTGTTTTCAGGGAGGTTGAGGGATCTTGCCAATTCAACGTTTAAAGAAGGAGTCAAGCTTCCCCCTCCGACAAGCATGACTGCCTGGGGAGGTTTTTGATTGTTTAAGAACAGGATCTCATGTGAAATTTTCTCTGCAAGCTGCGCGATGGAAGGATGTATTTTTTCCACCACTTCTTCTACCGGGAAGTCTGATTCAAAACCAAGGATGTCGGTGACCGTAATGCTCTCGGATTGGTGCAGTTCCCTTTTGGCTTTTTCCGCCAGAGGGAAATCTAGAAGCAGGGCATCACTGAGTGCCTCCGTAATCTCATCGCCGGCAGTCGGCACCATCCCGTAGGCGGTGACCGTTCCTTTGTTTGTCAAAGCGATATCAGATGTTCCCGCTCCAATATCGACCAGTGCCACATTCAATCTTCTCATGGAAGGAGGGATCAGGACATTGATGGCAGCGATTGGTTCGAGAGTGAGTGCTTCCATTTCAAGGCCGGAACGGCTTAAAGCAGCCAAAAGTGATTCAACGACGACTCTCGGCAGGAATGTGGCGATGATTTCGACGCCGGCTTCATCCCCCTGCTGATCGATCAGGCTGCCGATTTCTTCTCCGTCGAGACGGTAGTAAAGAACCGAATATCCAACACAGTAATAATGATAGCTCTTTGCTTCGCTTCCTTCATTTGCTGCCTGAGCCTGGGCCTTCTGGACCGCACTGAGTTCCAGGTGGAGAATATCTTCCTTTTTGAGGAGCGGTTTGCCTTTAATGGAAAAAGAAGAGTGCGACTTCTCCGTCTTCAGCGCTCTTCCGGCGGCAGCGACACAGACTTTGTGAAGCGGTCCATGCCTTTCTTCGAGTTTCTGCTTGATTGAGGTTATGACCGTTGAAACGGCGGGTACATCGTGGATTTGTCCGTCGAGCATCGCCCGTTTCTTGTGCTCTTCCACTTCAATATCGGAAACATGGTATTTCCCGTCTTTTTCTTCAAGGATGATCCCTACTACTGAACGGGTGCCTATATCCAATGAAAAAATTTTTTGCAAAGTATACACCTACTTTTGAACAGTCTCATAAGATACTAAAATACTTTAGTGCTTAAAAGCGTTTAATTAATAAAGAAATTTATCGTGACATTTGAGAATTCTTCTATTATAATTAGTTTCAATATCTATAAAAAATGTATCATACTTTTACAAAACTAAAACAGTTTTTTATGTATGAACAGGATAAAATCAAGAAAGGGTGCTGTATTGTGAGTAATCAAGAGCTCGATCTATTACGTAAAAAAGTCGACGAGATGAACTTAAAACTACTAGAAACCATCAATGAGCGTGCTAAGCTCGTTCAGGAAATCGGGCGTGTGAAGGAAAAGCAAGGAGTATACCGCTATGATCCTGTTCGTGAAAGAGGGATGCTGGACCTGATCAAGGAAAATAATAATGGTCCTTTCGAACATTCGACTATTGAACATATCTTTAAAGAGGTCTTCAAAGCTGGTTTAGAATTACAAAAAGATGATCATCGCAAAGCACTGTTAGTATCCCGTAAGAAAAAAGCAGAGGATACGATTGTGAACATTAACGGAGACGCCATCGGTGACGGGAATCCTCACTTCATTTTCGGTCCATGTGCAGTGGAATCTTATGAGCAGGTCGCCCAAGTGGCACAGGCTGTCAAAGCGAAAGGATTGAAACTTCTTCGCGGCGGGGCCTTCAAGCCAAGAACATCGCCATATGATTTCCAGGGACTTGGAATCGAGGGCTTGAAGATCCTTAAGAAAGTCGCGGATGAATACGATCTTGCTGTAGTCAGTGAAATCGTGAATCCTGCGGATATCGAACCTGCACTCGAGTACATCGATGTGATCCAGATCGGTGCGAGGAACATGCAGAACTTCGAATTGCTGAAAGCTGCCGGCGCAGTGAAAAAGCCGGTACTGTTAAAAAGAGGTCTTGCTGCAACGATCGATGAATTCATCAATGCAGCTGAATATATCATTTCTCAGGGCAACGGGGACATCATCCTTTGTGAACGCGGTATCCGTACCTACGAAAAAGCGACACGGAATACGCTTGATATCTCTGCTGTGCCTATCCTTAAGCAGGAGACTCACCTTCCTGTATTCGTGGATGTCACACATTCCACAGGCCGCAGGGACCTTCTTCTTCCGACTGCAAAAGCAGCGATCGCCATCGGAGCGGACGGCGTAATGGCAGAAGTACACCCGGACCCGGCTGTAGCCCTGTCCGACTCAGCCCAGCAAATGGACCTGGACCAATTCGATCACTTCTACCAGGAACTATTAAAAGGCCGCACAATCAACGTTTAATTAACCCAAAGATGGGTATAGAAAAAAGGCTGGACTTTCACGCAAAGTCCAGCCTTTTTGATGTAAAAAATAGCGAAGGTGTGGATTGTATTTAGTATATGTGAAACACATGGGTTAAAAAACAAGAGTGGATTGGAGCGGAAGGCATTTGACCCCGACGGGATATAGAGGAAAGGTCGAGACTTTTCCAGCTCCGGCGGTTAGCCCCTCGAGGTCATAAGCTAAATGGTCCAAGAAGGCAAAGGACGCCTTCCCGGCCCATTCATCTTATGCTTGTCGGGGCTGTGCGAACCGCTTCCGCTTTCTATCCCGCAGACGGGACGCCTAGGAGGCTCGACTTCCTTCCTGCTGAAAGCAAATGCCTGCAGCGGAAAGGAGCGGTCCTTGTAAATCAGGCAACAATTCGGAAAGCGAAGTCTTGCACGGAAATCAACAGCGGCATTGAAATGGATATTTTAATTCGAATCATTGCAGTTAACCAAACTCTTTCGTATGATAATCAACATAATTGCAGATAAATAGAGTAAAGACTGTTATAATGAATTTTTTAACGCTAAATATGTGCATTTTTTAACAAACCAATGTAATCGCTTTTTTCTTATGGTTTGTTTAGTGTAAAATAACAATAACAAGTTGAGAAGCTGAAGGAGTGTCAAAAACATGAATATCACAATATACGATGTAGCACGGGAAGCAAATGTCTCGATGGCCACAGTATCACGCGTAGTAAACGGAAACCCTAATGTAAAACCTGCAACAAGGAAAAAGGTACTCGAAGTAATCGATCGGCTTGGATATCGTCCAAACGCGGTAGCCAGGGGGCTTGCAAGTAAAAAAACGACGACCGTCGGCGTCATCATCCCGGATATCTCGAATATCTTCTATGCTGAACTGGCCCGCGGAATCGAGGATATTGCAACGATGTATAAATACAACATCATCCTTAGCAACTCCGATCAAAATTCGGAGAAAGAACTGCACCTGCTGAATACGATGCTTGGGAAACAAGTGGATGGAATCCTGTTCATGGGCGGGCATATTTCAGAAGAACACGTACAGGAATTCGAGCGTTCCCCGGTTCCGATCGTGCTTGCCGGTGCGGTGGAAGAAACCAATACCGTCCCATCCGTTAACATTGACTATAAAGCGGCGACATATGATGCGGTGAAGGATCTCCTTGATAAGGGGCATAAACGAATCGGATTTGTAAGCGGTCCTTTCCACGATACCATCAACATGAAGTTCAAGCTTGAGGGCTATAGGGAAGCATTGGCCTCAGCAGGAGTGGAATTCAGCGACGACCTGGTGGTCGAAGGCGAATACACATACGATTCAGGTCTTGAAGCATGGCAGAAGTTTTCTGAACTCACTGAAAAGCCGACAGCGATTTTCGTAGGGAACGACGAGACAGCACTCGGGGTGGTGCACGGTGCCCAGGACAGCGGTGTGAATATCCCTGAAGATGTTGAAATCATCAGTTTCGATAACACAAGACTTGCGCTAATGGTAAGACCGCAATTGACTTCGGTCGTGCAGCCGCTGTATGATATCGGCGCCGTCGCAATGAGGCTGTTGACGAAATACATGAACAAAGAAACGGTGGAAGAAGAGACCGTTGTATTACCTCACCGCCTTGAACAGCGCGGCTCAACAAAATAAGTTTCTAGTCGATAATGCAATCAAGAGGAAAAGAACTTATTTACAGGGAGAGTCAAAATGAAGAAGATTGATGTTTTAACGCCTATCGGAGTGATTATAGGCTTTCTATTTGTCGGGTTTGCCATCATGACAAACGAAGGGCTTTCAGGGTTTGCTTCTTTCTTGGACCCTTCCTCCTTCTTTATTGTCACTGGAGGTCTGATTGCAGCCATGCTGGTCAGTTTCTCGTTCAAAGAGCTGAAGCATATGGGCAGGGTCATGCGGGAGGCATTCAGGGATGAGGAGTACGATATCCGTGGATTGATCCGGACCTTCATCAAGCTTTCTGAAAAAGCGAGGAGGGAAGGTCTCCTTGCATTAGAAGCGGAAGTGGAAGAGATTGAGGACCCTTTCATTCGAAAAGGGGTCCTCTTAGCTGTTGACGGCATCGAACCCGATGTCATGACGGATATTATGGAAGCGGAGATCATTGCACTTGAAGAGCGTCACCGCAAAGGGAAAAGCTTACTGGATAAAGCGGGTGAATACGCACCTGCATGGGGGATGATCGGAACCTTGATCGGACTTGTCCTGATGCTGAAAAATCTGAATGATCCCTCTACCCTGGGCCCCAATATGGCGATTGCACTCCTGACGACCTTGTATGGATCTCTTTTGGCCAACCTTGTCTTCATCCCGATGGCATCGAAGCTTGCAATGCGGACGGAGAAGGAAGTGTTCACGAAGCAAATCATCATTGAAGCAGTGGTCGGGATCCAATCAGGACAAAACCCCAGGATCCTTGAAGAAAAGCTTAAAGTCTTTATGTCCCAGGATGACCTTATGAAGTATGAGGAAAAAGAGCTCGAGGAAACTACCTATGAAGCGTAGAAGAAAGCCGCCTGAACCAAGGTCCAGTGCTCCGCGATGGATGGTGACTTTTTCCGATTTGATAACTCTTATTCTCGTATTCTTCATTCTCCTTTTTTCAATGTCTCAGATTGATATCGTTAAGTTCAGGGCGATCGCAGATTCATTCCAGCAAAAAGAGATACTTGATTTCGATCCATCCATCATTCCTTCTGAACAATCGTCCGGAAAAACCAATTTGGAAATGACCGGTGAAATCGCAGATAGGAAAGATAAGCAGGAAGAAGAGCTGCGAGGGCTTTTGAGTGATGTTCGATCTTATCTGAGGGAAAATGGATTAGATGAGATTGTGACAGCGACAAGGACGGAGCGGGGAGTTGTGCTCGTCCTCCCTGAGCAGTCACTCTTCGACTCGGGTGAAGCGGATGTCCTGCCTTCCTCTTATCTTTTTTTGGATAAAGTGGCAGCCCTGCTTGAAAGGATCCCAAACTTCGTAAAAGTCGAGGGCCATACAGATAACAGGCCGATTTCTACATCCAAATTCCCGTCCAATTGGGAGCTTTCGTCTGCACGCGCCAGTTCAGTCATCCGGTATTTGACAAGCACGGATGACCTGGATCCAAAGCGCTTCATAGCAGTAGGGTATGGGGATACACGGCCTGTCGCACCCAATGATACAGAAGAAAATCTGCAAAAAAACAGAAGAGTCGAGATCATCATCAGTGATCCCGCATATGAAAATGAGTAGAAGCGATAAACCACTTCAGCAATGGCTGGGTGGTTTTTTCATGCATACAGAGAAATCAATCAATCCCATAGAAGGTCCCCAGTCATTGGAAAGACTGCGGACCTCCAATATCCCCTTCAACTTCCCGGCTTCTGCCTAAGCTGCTGGCGGACGGGATACAGGGCCTTTTCAAGGGTATGCCTGTTCTTTTCAGTGATTTCACCTTTACGCGGGATAGGCGGATAGATATCGGGAGCGTCTATCCATTCGGTCGGAAGCGGGACCCCGGCTTTTCCCTTCCACCGTTCAATCCAGCCCGCGGGGAATGTACCGGCCGCTTCGATGCGTCCTGTCATCTCAAGCCAGATCATGGCCCAGGCCCTGGGGACAACACGCCAAATATCATAACCGCCGCCGCCAACTGCGATCCACTTGCCATCACAATATTTCTCTGCGAGTTCATGGGCGATGCGCGGAATTTCCCTGTAAATCTTCATTGTGGCGGACAAATGCGTCAGCGGGTCGTAATAATGGGCATCCGCTCCATTTTGGGTAAGGATGACATCCGGTTTGAAAAATTCAACAACCTCGGTGAAGCTCGTCTCATATGCTTCGAGCCACGACTCATCCTCCGTGAAGGCATCCAGCGGGATATTAAATGAAAAACCGTATCCTTTCCCATGACCGCGTTCATTGATGTTTCCCGTACCCGGGAATAAATATCTCCCGGTTTCATGAATGGACAAAGTGCAGACGTCAGGGTCGTCATAGAAAGACCATTGAACACCATCCCCGTGATGGGCATCCGTGTCGACGTAAAGCACCCTTGCCTTATACTTTTCCTGAAGATAGCGGATGGCGACCGCACTGTCATTGTAAATACAGAAGCCGGATGCCTTTCCCTTGAAGCCGTGGTGAAGGCCGCCACCGAGGTGGAGGGCATGTCTCGCTTTCCCGGTCATTACATAGTCCGCAGCCGTGAGTGTCCCGCCGACTAAGTAGGCGCTTGCTTCGTGCATCCCATTGAATATCGGGGTATCTTCAGTGCCGATTCCGTACCCTTCTGCCTGTTCAGGGGGAAGCTGGCCGACACTTGCCCTCTTGACAGCGTTTACATAACCCGGATCGTGATTTAGAAATAATTCTTCATCGCTCGCCATTCTTGCGGGAACGATTTCCCCTTGGTCGAGAGCCTTGATTTCCTTCAATAAATCAATCGTCAGCGTCAACCGGGTCTGGTTGAAGGGATGCTGATCATTGAATCGGTACCCGAGGAGTTCGTCTGAATAGATAAATACTGCATCTTTCATCATGAAGACATTCCCGGCATGTTTGGCCATAACACGTCATATCCTTCTTTCTTCAAATCTTCTATCACGTTCATCGGGTTCATCGTCTTCATCCGGAAAACGAGGATTTTATAAGCTTCATCCTTTTTATCAGGGTAGACGAGTACGCTTAAAATATTGCTGTTGTGGCGGCGGATGATGCCGGCGACGTCGTAGAGTATCCCTGCACGATGGGGGACTTTCACCTCGATTTGGGAACCTGGCTGATTCGCTCCGGTCAGCTGGATGAGCGTGTGGAGGAGATCGGTTTCCGTTATGATCCCGATCAATTTATTTTCACTCACCACCGGGAGGCAGCTGATATGATGCTCGTAGAATAGAGCAGCCACCTCTTCCACGAAATCGAGGGGATGGCCGATGATGACATCGGTTTTCATTATCAGTCTGAGAGGTTTTTTCAACTCTTCCTGAGAAGCTTCATCATCAAAAATAGAGGGGGTGCCGTCTTTCACATCTCGGTCGCTCACAATCCCGATCACTTCCGAATGCTCATTGGTGATGGGAATGTGCTTGATCTTCTTATCCCTCATTAATAGAATAGCTGATTCAATTGTATCGTCCGGTTTTAAGGCAGCCACTTCCGTATTCATAATTTCTTCGACTATCATGTTTTTCCACCCCTTTTAAAGAACGAATAGATTAATACATAAAGCGATTCATGAATCGCAGCTGATCAAATTGCTGGATCGACTCACGGTCGACCCTCTTTCCGATTCTCGCCATCAGGCAGTTGGCGGGATGTGAGCTTATTTCCGGGTCATCTGTCGCGTAATATTCAAGCCCGCCTGCATTCATCATCTTCTCCATGATCTTGCGGTACTCCCAAACATTCAGCCCTGTCCCTTTCAAATCCCAGTGCCAATAATACTCTGTCGTGATCACGATGAAATCTTCCATATGGTCATCCATCATCGATACTTTCAGCAGGTGTTTCCCGACAGAAGCACCGCGGAACTTTGGAATGACTTCAATCGCGCCAAGCTCGATCAGATTCTCCATTTTCCCTTGAGACCAGCGTTCGAGCGGATCGGGGTATAGATATGTAACATAGCCTACAATCGTATGATTTTCCCTCGCAATAATGATTCTTCCTTCAGGCAGACCGGAAATTTCAACCAGCGCTTTATGCTGCTGTGCAGGAGGCCTGAATGCGACGAGATCTTCATGAAAATCAAGACGCGCAAGCTCCTCTGCATGAATCGGCCCTTCAATGATCAAATTTCCCTTTGTTGTCTTTACCTCGGTTGCATTATAGGTTTTCTTCAATTTCATGTGGACACCACCTAAAGATATTCCTCTCAATCTATTATACATGAAATAGGAAAAAGTAGAGCGCTTTCACAAAATTTTCAGACGTTTGAAAGTGTTTTTGAAGAGGGGAACATTATTGTAAAATACCGATAAATCAATGGTTTGGTTGGTTTGAATCCTGTATTGATAGAGGATGTTAGATCCAACTGACTTTTTAAAAAATTGAGAAAATATAATTTATATACTATAATAAGAATGTAAATTCTTACATAAGGGGGATTCGGTATATGAAAGTGGAAGCGTTACCAGTCACGAAGGGGAATTATAATCTGCAAAGCTATGAAGATACCTACAGCTCTTTTGATTGGAAAGAAGCAGAGAAAGAATTTTCATGGCATGAGACAGGCAGGGTGAATCTGGCGTATGAAGCGATTGACCGTCATGCTGAATCGTTCAGAAAGAATAAAGTTGCCCTTTATTATCGGGATCCTGAACGTAATGAAAAATATACGTTCACAGATATGAAGAAATTATCCAATAAAGCAGGGAATGTGCTGAAACAATACGGTGATGTGGAAAAAGGCGACCGTGTGTTCATTTTTATGCCGCGCTCACCTGAATTGTACTTCTCCGTACTCGGAGCGGTTAAACTGGGTGCCATCGTAGGCCCGTTATTTGAGGCATTTATGGAAGGTGCTGTACGGGACCGCCTGGAGGACAGCGAGGCTAAGGTCCTGATTACGACTCCAGAGCTGCTCGACCGTGTTCCTGTAAGCGAATTGCCTCATCTAAAGCATGTGTTCCTGATCGGGGAAGACGTGAAGGAAGATGATGTCCATATTGACTTCAATTCAAAATTCAATGAAGCAAGTGACAAGCTGGAAATCGAATGGGTCGACCACAACGACGGTTTGATCCTGCATTATACGTCAGGGTCCACCGGGAAGCCGAAGGGAGTGCTGCATGTTCATAATGCGATGCTGCAGCATTACCAGACTTCCAAATGGGTCCTGGATCTGCAGGAAGAAGATGTGTATTGGTGTACAGCGGATCCAGGCTGGGTCACAGGTACCTCATACGGAATCTTCGGACCGTGGCTGACGGGGACGTCGAATGTGATCGTCGGAGGGCGTTTCAAGCCTGAAAATTGGTATAAGACGATTGAGGATTTTGGTGTGACTGTATGGTACAGCGCGCCGACCGCTTTCAGAATGCTGATGGGAGCAGGCGACGAAGTCGTGAAACAATTCGATTTAAGTTCCCTCCGTCACATCCTGAGCGTCGGAGAGCCCCTCAACCCTGAAGTGGTGCGCTGGGGTATGAAGGTCTTCAACCTGCGCATCCACGATACATGGTGGATGACGGAAACGGGAGGACAGTTGATCTGTAATTATCCTTGCCTGGAAATCAAGCCCGGCTCAATGGGGAAACCATTCCCGGGAGTGAAGGCTGCGATCGTCGATGACCAGGGGAATGAGCTTCCACCGAACAGGATGGGGAACCTGGCCATCAAAAAAGGATGGCCGTCCATGATGAGCCAGATCTGGAACAACCCCCAAAAGTATGAGTCTTACTTCATGCCGGGTGACTGGTATGTATCAGGGGACTCTGCTTATATGGACGAAGAGGGCTACTTCTGGTTCCAGGGACGCGTTGATGACGTCATCATGACATCCGGTGAACGTGTCGGTCCGTTCGAAGTTGAAAGCAAGCTTGTGGAGCATCCTGCCGTTGCCGAAGCAGGCGTCATCGGCAAGCCGGACCCTGTACGCGGGGAAATCATCAAGGCTTTCATCGCGCTTCGTGACGGATACGAAGTGACTGATGAGCTTAAAGAGGAAATCCGCCAGTTTGTTAAAAAAGGTTTGGCCGCACATGCTGCTCCGCGTGAAATCGAATTCCGTGAAAAACTTCCAAAGACAAGGAGCGGAAAGATCATGCGCCGTGTCTTGAAAGCATGGGAGCTTGATCTTCCTGCCGGTGACCTGAGTACGATGGAAGACTGATCGGTTGAGATGAAAACCCCCGTCTTGAAACAAGGCGGGGGTTTTTGTGCGCAAAAAAAACGAGCACAATCCAGTGCTCGTTTTTTAATTAAATAAGTTAACCCTCTTCAGGCGGGGCTGGTGGTTCAGCCGGAGGTTCCGTCCCTCCATCATCACCGCCGCCGTCTCCAGATCCGCCCCCGTCATCTGCGGGAGGCGGATCATCCGGTTTATCCGGTTTTGGAGGCTTTGGATCAGTGGGTTTGTCATCGCTTGGCGGTTTAGGATCTTCTTTCGGTTTTGGCTTTTTAGGCTTTTCTTGGGTCTTCCCTATTTGAACGGTGTTGGAAGGGGAAGATTCTTTGCCTGCCACGTCGACTGCCTTGACGAAATACTGTCCGTTTCCAACTGAAACGGAGTAGCTGCCGCCGGACTTGACGCTTCCTACTTTGCTTCCTGATTTGGAATATACGCGGTAGCCGACGACATCGCTGCTTCCGGACGTTGTCCATGTAATTTTATTTCCATTTGCTGAGGCTTTCACCGTACCCGGTGAAGCACCGTCATCAGAGATCTTATTCTCCGCGATCAGCACATTCTTGAATCGCTCATCATCCTGAGGGATGAGTTTTGAAGCATCCCCAGGCACTTTTCCGAAGATGTTTTTCACAAAATCAGGGTTCAGGATGACACCCGGCTGTGAAAATTCTTCCGGTGTATTAGGCAGTGCCAGGTATTTCTTTCCGTTGACCATTACATATCGGCTCATGAGCAGGCTGTCATCCGTCTTGGTCGGAACGAATTTAGCATTGAACAAATCACTCTTGACCAATCCGGCTTTTGTACATGCTTCTGAAGGAAGCAGTCCGGAGATGGAACAGAACGAGCGTCGGACGATTCCGCCCGGCTCTTTAAAGGAACCTTCCGGATCAATGAGCGCAGGGGCAAGGTCCCGTGTATCATTCAAGAGATATGACCAGAGGCGGATATTCCTTAATCCGTAATGACCGTACTCTGCCCTTGAAGCAGCAGTGTTCAAATCGGATGGTGTATCGTATCCGAACCAGGTACCAAAGGTGATGCTCGGATTGGATGCGACAAACCAGTGGTCCTTATAGTCCTGCGATGTACCTGATTTCCCTGCCCAGTCGGAAGAGAAATTAAGGAATGTCTTCGCATAGCGTCCTGTACCGGCATAGTGATTAAGGGTATCCCTCATCATATCGATTGTCAGATAAGCTGTCTGAGGAGTGTATACATCCACAGGTGTTGATTTGTGTTCAAATACCACATTGCCATCCTGATCAATGATCTTATCGATCATATATGCATCCACAAATTTACCGCCGTTGGCAAAGGTCGCATACGCATTGACATTTTCCTCTACTGTCACACCCTGGGTGGTTGCTCCGAGCGCGAGGGATAAGTTGTTATCCACACGGCCCAATTTAGAGAAATCCATTTTCATCAGGAATTCGTTGAATGGATTGCGGTCATAGATATTTGTATAGGTCCTGACCGCAGGCAAGTTCAAGGACTCGGCCAGTGCGAGTCTCGCCGGATACAATCCACGTTCGTTCAACGAATAGTTCTGAGGGGTCCAGCCATTGATGTTGAGTTCAACATCCGGTATCGGCGTTCCCGGTGAGATATAGCCATATTCCAAGGCCGGCGCATAGGCAAGCAGCGGCTTCATGGTCGACCCGTTCGAGCGGTAGGATGAAGTGGCGTGGTTCAACTGCTCTTTCTCAAAATCCCGGCCACCGATGAAACTTATGATTCTTCCGGACTTGTTTTCTATCATGATGGCACCGACCTGGACAGGCTCTTCCACTTTAACTTCTTTCTTTGTTTCAGGGTCAGTGGTTGTGACTGTCTTTGATGGTCCGTACATTTTATAGGCATCTTTCGTCTTTTGCATTTGATCATAGATTTTTTTATCGATGGTTGAATGGATCTCATAACCGCTCTGACGGACATTCCGGTCTGCAAGTGTATGGTACTTATCTCTCAATTCATCGTTATTCTCAAGGTCCTGCTTTGAAATCCCGTCTTTCTCTGCGAGAACCTCCATCATGATGTTGATGGCCCTGCTTTCCAGTTCTGCTGTCAGCCAAGGATATTTTTCATTTGGTGAAGCTTTTCGTTCGATGAAATCCTTTGCGAGGTCGTAAGCGACAGCATCTTTATACTCTTTATCCGTGATATAGCCTTCCCTGTGCATGCGGTAGAGCACGGTCTTCATTCGTGAAAGGCCAGGCTCAAGGTTTTCTTTAAGCTCCCCGTTGTTCTTGAAGGGAGTGTAGCTGAATGGAGCCTGAGGCAGTCCTGCAATGAATGCCGACTGCGGAAGGTTCAAATCCTTCGCATCCACGCCGAAGATTCCCTGGGCGGCAGATTGGACACCGCCGATATTCCGGCCTGATGAGTTTCTTCCCAATGTGGCAACGTTGAGATAGGCTTCGAGAATTTCGTCTTTTTCAAAGAATCTTTCAAGACGCAGCGCGAGAAGGATTTCCTTTGCTTTTCTTTCAAAGGAGACTTCATTCGTGAGGATTTGATTCTTGATGAGCTGCTGTGTGAGCGTGCTTCCGCCCGATTGAGTGGAGGAATTGGTGAATTCCTGCAGCACTGCACGCATGATGGCTTTTGGAACCACCCCGTTATGCTCTTTAAAATACTCATCTTCAGTGGCGATGACAGCGTTTCTCAGATATTCCGAGACATTTTCAAGCTTTACCTCTTCTCGTTCGAGGTCCGTCCTGAGCTTCCCAAGATACACATCATCAGCGAAATACAGCTGAGAGGTTTCTTCATAATTGTAGATGTCCTTTTTCATTTGGTCGTAAGAACGGATCGGTTCTTCCTTGACCAGTGATGCGAAATAACCGGCACCCACCCCGCCGGCGAAAGCCGTGCCGAGGACGACCACGACAATGGTGATCAGTGCAAGGTTCCAAAATACTCCGTATGTAATTCGTGCCCGTTTTTGAACCCTGGTATTTGTAAAGAACCTGATGACAGGATCTAATTTTTCAAGTAATTTATTCCATGTTTCTCTCATATTTTCATTCCCCCTAGAACATTCCTATTATAGCATATCCGAGAGAACACTGTCGTAAAAAGTCAAACAAAAAGGCATTTAGAAACAAAAAAAACATTGACTTTATTGACTATTATCATGCATTATGGTAAAAACCTAATATAGTCAGTATTGATTTTCAATTCATTTGACATATAAACCATACCGCAATGATAGGATCCGAGTAGTTTGCATTCCCTGTTATCCAGAGAGTCAGTGGCCGCTGAAAACTGACACAAAATGCAGATGAATTACATCCTTGAGCTTTTGCTGTGAACCTTAGTAGCAGCAAACGGTCAAAGCCGTTATCTTTATGAGTGAAGGATGTATTCCTTAATTTGGGTGGTACCGCGCGACAGCGTCCCTGCATATATGCAGGGACTTTTTTGTTTTAAGCGGAATCAGGTGGATGGAAAAGCAGAAGGAGGAAGATTGGACATGGAATTATTGAAGGATTTAGAATGGCGTGGGATCACGTACCAGCAAACAGACGCTGAGGGGTTGAGGAACCTTTTAGATAAAGAAAGCATTTCGATCTACTGCGGAATCGACCCGACTGCAGACAGTATGCACATCGGTCATCTGCTCCCGTTTTTAACTCTCCGCCGTTTTCAGAATGAAGGACACCGTCCGTTGGTTTTAGTCGGAGGGGCGACTGGATTGATCGGGGATCCGAGCGGAAAGAACGAAGAACGTAAACTTCAGACGATCGATGCGATCAGGCACAACGCGGCAAGCATCCGAAATCAACTGGAGAGCATCTTCGATTTCGAAGGTGAAAACGGAGCGGTCATGGTGAATAACTACGACTGGATCGGTGCGATGGATGTCGTGACGTTCCTCCGGGATTTCGGTAAGCATGTCGGAGTCAACTACATGCTGGCAAAAGATACGATCTCATCCCGTCTGGAATCAGGGATTTCATTCACTGAGTTCACATACACGATTCTTCAGGCGCTTGATTTCAACCATTTATACGACAATTACAACTGTAAGCTTCAGATCGGGGGGAGCGACCAGTGGGGCAATATCACGACAGGTCTTGAGCTGATCCGCAGAACGCATGAAGAAGAAACAAAGGCATTCGGTTTCACCATTCCTCTTGTTACAAAAGCGGACGGAACGAAATTCGGTAAAACGGAAAGCGGCGCAATCTGGCTGGATCCAGAGAAGACGTCACCTTACGAGTTCTACCAGTTCTGGATCAATACGGCTGATGCCGATGTCGTGAAATACCTGAAATACTTTACATTCCTTTCACAGGAGGAAATCAAGTCACTTGCAGAATCCGTTGAAACGGAAGCTCATCTGCGCAAGGCTCAAAAAGCACTTGCAGAGGAAATGACAAAGATGATCCATGGGGAAGAAGCGCTGGAGCAGGCGATCCGTATTACAGCTGCTCTATTCAGCGGTGACATCAAATCATTATCCGCTTCTGAAATCCTGGAAGGTTTCAAGGATGTTCCTTCATTCGAACAGCCGAAAGCAGAAGAGGCTGGGCTTGTCGATTTGATCGTCAATGCAAAAATTTCGCCATCCAAGCGTCAGGCACGTGAAGATATCGGCAACGGTGCCATCTACATCAACGGTGAACGTGTGACAGATCTTCAGCATGTGATGGGAGAGAAGGACATGATCGAGGGACAGTTCACGATCATCCGCCGCGGGAAGAAGAAGTACTTTAAGGTTCAGTACGTGTAATAAAATGATGATTTTTGGGGGGCTGCGTAATCTCTGTTGTTTGGGGATTGCGCATTTTTTTATGTAAATTCGGCTTCAGGGAGGGGTTTTTAGAGGAATTTGAGATTGGATGAAGCGTAATTTCATTTTAATGGGAGAGTGAGCAGAGGAAAATGAGTTGGAATTAGCGGGATATAACTATATTAATATTTATTGCGCCGCATTCTGAATAATTGCGCATCTTTTAGATTTATTGCGCCACTTTTTTTATAATTGAGCAACTTGTCGAATTTTCATCACCGCCAGGGTCTCAACCGCCACCCCAAACCGGAATTCCTGGGGAAACAAATCCACTCCTCAAAGAACAAAAAAAACCCTGCCCCATAAAGGACAGAGTTTCTTCTTCACAAAGATTAACGAGAGTAGAACTCAACGATAAGAGCTTCGTTAATTTCAGCTGGTAATTCAGAACGCTCAGGAACGCGAGTGAAAGTACCTTCAAGCTTGTCAGCATCGAAAGTCAAGAATTCAGGAACAAAGCTGTTCACTTCAAGAGCTTCTTTGATGATGTCAAGGTTGCGTGACTTTTCACGAACTGAGATTGTTTGTCCAGGTTGTACGCGGAAAGATGGGATATCTACGCGAGATCCATTAACCGTTACGTGACCGTGGTTAACAAGCTGACGAGCTTGACGGCGAGTACGCGCAAGACCTAAACGATAAACAACGTTATCAAGGCGTGCTTCAAGTAAAGCCATGAAGTTTTCACCGTGTTTACCTTGTAATTTGCCAGCTTGGTCAAATAGGTTACGGAATTGACGTTCAGTTACTCCGTACATGTGACGAAGTTTTTGCTTTTCTTGAAGTTGTAAACCGTATTCAGAGATTTTTTTGCGTTGGTTAGGACCATGAGGACCTGGAGCGTAAGGACGCTTTTCTAATTCTTTACCCGTACCGCTTAGAGAGATTCCAAGACGACGAGATAATTTCCAACTTGGACCAGTATAACGAGCCATGAGAGACTCCTCCTTTATTGTTTTTATTTTGTTGTAAAATAAAAACACCTGTGAATTAACAATTATGAGTATTTTGTTTTCATGTACCTTCGCCCTAGCAGCAGAGGGTTACAAGATACACCTCAACATAAGAGGAACAAAATACTGGCATAAAGGACTTCACTGAAGCTGCATTATTTTACACAAAGAACATTATATGATGCCTGAGAATAGAAGTCAAGCAAGTATGTCAGATTCGTATGAATTACATCCGGTTCAAAAGAAAGACTCTTCCTTTTCATTTCGAAGCAAAACTTCTCTTTCCCTGCATCCGTCTAACTAAATGATACCATTACTTATGTGCTGAATATCTACCTAAATATTGAAAAAATTTGCATGCATACGTTTAATCGTATGCTATAATGATGTGTGGAAAATCATAGATTCACAAACCTTCAGGGTACGGGTGAGAAAATGACCAAATCAGCTGACCGCTTACATATTTATAAATCTAAATTATTCGATCTTATTCATGACGACATGTCCATCGATCTTCAGCAAACAGACCGGATTCAGAGATGGCTTCGGTTGTTAAAGGAGAGTCCGGGGATCGATAAAGCTTTCTTATACCATTGCAGGAATAACGAGTATTGCCTGCAGGGAAGCACAGAAGAGCAAGTTATCTCAGGTACGTTAAGAAAAGATATCATCGGACCATCTTTCAAGGATGCCCCTTATTTTATTGAGGGGTTCAGGGACTCGCTTTTTCATTCCTGGTTTCAATTCAGGATCGATGACGAAGAGACTTGCGTGCTTCTCATTCAGCATTCGGACAGGCAGCCAGCCGATGAGGAGTGGGTTTCCTCGTTTTGGAAAGCGAGTGATCAGTTCCTTAGACTCACGAGGGATATCCGGAATGTATATGAAGAAGAAAGACGATACCGGGAATTATTCAAAGTGACTGAGTTTTTTCATTCTAACAGGGATGTCCAGACGCTGCTGGTGCAAATCATCGAAACGCTCGGGGAGGTTTTTCCGGAGGATCAGTTCCGCCTGCTCCTTTCCAATGACCGTTATGATTTCGGATCCCTGCCTATAAAGTCTTTCGATTTTGAGAAGGCGAATCCTTTTGCCATGCAGGCGTTTGTAAACGGAAGTATCGAGCTTGATGAGGAAACTTCCATGCTCTATGC
Source organism: Bacillus sp. BKU_1 (assembly GCA_051294195.1). GTDB lineage: Bacteria > Bacillota > Bacilli > Bacillales > Bacillaceae_B > Rossellomorea. The sequence goes on from CP193985.1 coordinate 3,811,605, forward strand.
CCCGTTAAGAGGGAAACAAGGTATTTATGGCGTGCTTGAAGTCGGCACAACCGCTCATATGCAGTTCAACGAGCAGAAAATAGAATTCATCAAATTACTTGCCTATACGGCCGGGAGTGCGCTTGAGAATGCAAAGCTGTATGAACAATCGAAACGTTTGATCAGTGACCTGCAGCTGATCAATGAAACTTCCCATCAGCTTAATTTGAAGTTCCGATTATCTGACACACTGATGTTTTTGAAGAATCAGATAGAGCGGTCTTTTCAGCCGAGTGCCATCGGATTTTTATTAAAAGAATCGAATGATTCCGTTATCCTGGAACAAAGTTCTTCATTGTTTTTCACGGATGAAGGTAAAAAATATATCTCCTATGTAAATGAGCGCATCAACAAGGAGCGTGATTCGATATTCCTCGGGGATGTGAGTGACCGGATTGGTGATCCCGGTTATTTATCGCTGATGGCGGTGCCGATGATACAAAATGAAGAACTGATCGGTTTCTGTGTCGTCCTTCACCAGGACCCCTATATGTTTTCGTTTGATATGTACAAACTTCTGCAATCGTTCATCCATCATTCAGCACTTGCCATTACGAATGCAACCCTGAGGGAAGAACTTGAACATATGGTCATCACCGACCATATGACGAAACTGTATGCCCGCCATTATCTTGATGGAAAAATGGAATCGGCGATGAATGATGATGACCTGGGTACGCTGCTTCTGATCGACATCGATGACTTTAAAGCGGTGAATGATAATTACGGGCATCAGGTCGGGGATGAGGTCCTGATTCAAACAGCCGCTTTTATAAAGGAAGTTGTAGGCGGGAGTGGTTCTGCCGCCCGCTGGGGAGGAGAAGAAATCGCTGTGTATCTGCCCTTCATCGAAAGGGATGAAGGGTATGCGATTGCTGAAGCCATAGTGGAAGCGGTCTCCTGCAGAACAGAGCCGGGCGTGACGCTTTCATGCGGCCTTTCTTCCTGGTTGAAAGGCGATGAACGCTGTCCGTCATCGGTAAAAGAGTTAGTCAAGAAAGCGGATGAAGCACTTTATATAGCTAAAAATCATGGGAAGAATCAAGTGGTGGTGGATCTCGACGCCAGACTTCTGTTAAAACCGTGAAAAGAAACAAGCGGCGGCTCATTATTGGGCGGCCGCTTGCTTTAATACGTTAGTGTAAACGCTTTCTTTTTTTGTTGGATTATCATATTCTAGAATAGAAGAGTGATAGAACTTAACGGGAACAAAATTGGGAGGAATACTTGATGAAAGATGAAAAACATTTTGAAACACGTGTGATTCATGAGGGGTACGAGTCTTCCAGGCATTTTGATAGTCTGGCACCCCCATTGTATCAAACGTCGACTTATACGTTCGCAAATGCAAAGCAGGGGGAAAGCCGGTTTGCAGGGGAAGAGGAAGGGTATATCTATTCAAGGCTCGGCAATCCGACGGTGGGCATCCTTGAAGAAAGGATGGCATCGCTTGAAGGCGGAGAAGCAGCACTTGCTTTCGGTTCGGGGATGGCTGCCGTTTCAGCAGTCCTTTTTTCCTTGACCAAATCAGGGGATCATATCCTTTGTTCTCAAGGAGTGTATGGCTGCACTTTCGGGCTTCTGCAATTATTGGGGGAGAAATTTGCCATCGGCCATGACTTTTCCGCCATGGATACAGAAGAAGAAATCAGGTCTATGATCAAAGACAATACATCCTGCATTTACGTTGAAACTCCGATCAACCCGACGATGCAGCTGATCGATTTACAGATGGTTGCGAGGGTGGCCCGGGAAAAGGGGATACCTGTCGTTGTGGACAACACTTTCTGTTCGCCTTATCTCCAAAGACCCCTTGAACTCGGCTGTGATATCGTGATTCACAGTGCGACGAAGTATATAGGAGGGCATGGGGATGTCATAGCGGGCATTGTGGTCGGTTCCCAGGAAAAAATGGCTGAAATCCGAATGACTACCCAAAAGGATATCGGCGGGATCATTTCCCCATTCGACGCATGGCTGTTGCTGAGGGGATTGAAGACGCTTGCGGTGAGGCTTGACCGTCATTGTGAAAGTGCGGATAAACTCGCCGGACTGCTTGCTACGCATCCTGCAGTGGAACAGGTGATTTATCCTGGACGTGCCGATCATCCACAGCATGAGATCATGAAGAAACAGATGAAAAAACCGGGGGGAATGATTTCTTTTACCCTGAAAGGTTCGAAGGAAGACGCCCAAGCGTTCATGGATGACTTGCATATGATCAAGATAGCGGTCAGCCTTGGAGATGCAGAGACGTTGATTCAGCATCCCGCTACAATGACACATGCGGTCGTCCCCGAAGAGGCAAGACAGAAAATGGGGATCACCGATACCCTCCTCAGACTTTCTGTCGGGCTTGAATCCTCGGATGATATTTGGGATGACCTTGAACAGGCTTTGAACAAAGTTAAATTTCCGAGTGATGTCATGTAAAAAAGAAGCGTGCGGATTCCGCACGCTTCTTTTTTGCTCAGTGATTACAGATGTTTTAGCAGTTCTTCGGTGAATGCTTCCAAGTACTGCCGGTCTTCTTCATCAAAACGGGATTTTTCTGGACTGTCGATGTCCAGTACCCCGATCAGGTTTCCATCTTTGACAAGAGGGATGACGATTTCAGATTGAGAAGCGGCGTCACATGCGATATGGCCGGGAAAGCTGTGGACGTCTTCCACTACAAATGTTTTTCTTTCACTGGCGGAAGTTCCGCACACCCCTCGTCCCAATGGGATCCGCACACAAGCAGGGAGACCCTGGAACGGTCCCAGGACAAGCTGGCTGCTTTCCTCTTCGAATAAATAAAATCCGACCCAATTAATCCGATCTAAAAATTGATTCAACAGGGCAGAGGCATTGCTCAGATTTGCAATTTTATTAGGTTCATCTTCGAGCAGGGCGCGTAATTGTTTCGTTACGAGTCCATATTTATCTTTTTTTGACCCTTGGTATTTTTCTGCTTGAAACATCATCATTTCCCCCATTTCTACAAAATCAGTGGAATTCCCTGCAGCATCGCATCCTCAGCGGAAAAACTGTCGAGAAATACTTAAAGGAATTCTTTCTGTAAAAGCGAAATCATTGTTATACACATGTGAAAACTCTATTAGACCATTTTTAGCATACTTTCAATGAAGCTTCAATAGATTCGATTCAGTTCAGTCGGGGGAAATAAAAAGAAGAGAAAAGAGGGAGATTATGAAAAAAGGACAAACCTCTGCTTCGCCAAAGGAAGCCATATTTCAAGCAGCTGTATCTTTGTTCTATGACCACGGCTATGACGGGACGTCTGTAAGGGATATCGCAGGGAAGGCCAAGGTTAATCCTGCAACAATCTCTTATTATTTCAAAGGGAAGCAGGGTCTGCTTGAGGCATGTTTTACCCGCTTCTTCGAACAATATCTTCATTTTCTGCAGGAAGAGGTGGATGCTCTTAAATATATACGAGCAGACTTATGTCTCAAACGCGCTGTTTTCAAGGTATTGAAATTTCAAAGTGAACATCATCAATTATCCCGTTTCATTTGGAGGGAAGTTTCAATTGACTCGCAGGTTGTGCGTGAAATCATTTCGTCCTACCTCATGAAAGAAAGGTTTTATTTGAAAAGCCTTTTTGAGCAGGGGATGGTGGATCGGTCTTTTAAGAAACAGCCGATCAGCTTCCTTGTCATACAGTTGAAGTCGATGCTGACGATGCCGTTCTTGAACAGCCAGCAATTGCGGGAAGTGTGGCAGATGTTTCCACAGGAATATTATTTTGTCGATCAGTATTATCAAAATATCGATCAATGGATCAACCTCCTGATGACGTCCGAGGGCTCATCGGGTTTCACGAAGGAACTCATCATTTGAGCATAGATAGAAAGAGATTGCCAGGAGGAGTATCCGGGCAATCTCTTTTTGCTGCCATTACAGCTTCATAGCATGTCTTCCCTGGCCGATGCCGGCTGCTGAGTGGGCATCGGATCCGTACACGGTTTTGATCCCGAGTTTACGTGCTTGTTCAATGACTTCCTCAGGGGGATAGGACTCACCGCAAAAGGGCTTGATGACTCCTGCACCGTTGTAATCGAGTTCAAGACCTCTTGATGCTGAGGCCTCGAGGATCCGCTGTATTTCTTTGTTGAACGGCCTTGAAGCGGGATAAAGTTTCTGAAACTTTTTAACAAGGGTGATATGGCCGATCCGTTTCGGCTTGTAGGGGCCGATGCCGGCTTCAATCGATTTCAGGACAGTCCTGAAGTAATGCCGGTAAATTTCATCCGCGGAACCGTAAAGTTCGATCATTTCCTCAAAGACATCAGGACTGAAATCAAGGCAGTCCCATTTATTTTTATAAAGCAGGAAATGGACCGAGAGGATGCTGTCATCCAGTCTCCCGCCCCACTTGTTGAGGAAACCGGCTGTTTCATCCTCGAAGCCTTCAATATAGTCCACTTCCAGGCCGGAAAGGATGGTGATCCGGTGTTTATATGTCTCCTTCAATTCTTCCAGGGTTTCGAAGTATAAAGGGACATCGTCTTCAGGCATTCCGCTGTCCTGGTCTGGTGTTGTATCTACAAAGCCCCGGGGGAGCGGCGCGTGCTCCGTGAATGTCAGTTGTGAATAGTCGAGGGCGATGGCCCTTTCAATATATTCGTGAAATGAATCCATGCTTCCATGTGGGCAGAAGGGAGTATGGATGTGTCCATCGACGTTTTTCATCAGAAAACACTTCCTTCATCCAAAATCATCTGAATTTTTCTGTGAATCTTTCACTATTTTTAGAGAAAACACTAAATTTTAACTTTTACAGTTGAAAAAATAGAATTTATTAGTCAAAAAATGTCGTTCTCATGGTATCATTATAACAATGAGAATTTACTAATGAAACTTTCAAATTGATATAGATGTCTACTGAATAGTTGAACAGGGGGCTTAAGATGCAATATGTCATCGCTGGAATCATACTAATCTTGATTTTATTCCTAATTGGAGTCTTATCCAGAAAGAAATATTATGCGGAAATTGACCGGTACGAAGCATGGAAGGTGGACATCATGAACCGGCCGATTCCGGAGGAACTGTCAAAAGTCAAACAGCTGAACATGACCGGGCAGACGGAGCAGCTTTTCGAAGGCTGGAGACAGGGTTGGGACGAAATCGTGGCTGTCGAGCTTCCTGATATTGAAGAGCTTCTGTTCGATGCAGAAGAGTACACGGATAAGTTCCGGTATAGGAAGACGAAGGAGACGCTGGCGAAAATCGATGAAGTCCTGACTAAAACAGAAGCCAAAATTGATAAGATTTTGGAAGAATTGAACGAACTCGTCGGAAGTGAAGAAAAGAACAGGGAAGAAATTGAACTATTGCAGGAAGAATACCGCAGCAGCAAGAAACAGCTGCTGGCATATCGTCATACATATGGGCAGGCAGCAAAGAAAATCGAAGCAGTGCTTGACAAGCTTGCTAAAGAAATCGAGGAATTCAAAGCACTGACAGATCAGGGGAATTACCTGGATGCACGTGAAATCGTGTTGAATCTGGACCAGGAAATGAAGGCGATAGCCTATAAGATGGAAAGCATCCCTAAACTGACAGCGGACTGTGAGAATATCCTTCCTTCACAGTTATCCGAACTGGAAGCGGGATATCTTGAAATGAAGGAACAGGGCTACGTCCTCGAACATGTGGAAGTTGACAAAGAAGTCAATGAACTGAGTGAAACGCTGGCCGGTTTCAAAGGCCGTCTTCAATCACTTGAAGTGGAAGAAGTTGAGCAGGGTCTTCAGGAAATCAAAAGTAAAATAGAAATGCTCTATGATTCACTGGAAAAAGAAGTGCATGCCAGACACTTTGTGCTTCAATATAAAGATGAAACCACCGAAGGCCTTATAAAGGCAAAAGATGAGAATGATGATATTCAATATGAAGTGAATGTAGTGCAGCAAGGGTATCATTTACACGAATCCGATCTCAAGGCACCTCAGGACCTTCAGAAGAAGATCATCCAGCTGTCAAAGCGCCATGAATTGATTATTGAAAAAGTAGAAAGCAATAAGACTGCTTACACATCATTGAGTGAAGAGCTGAAGGAAATCAGGAGCGGCCTTGAAGTCCTGATGGGGGAGCAATCAGAATTTGCCGTATTCCTTCAGAACCTGCGAAAAGATGAACTGACGACACGTGAAAAAATTGCGGAACTCAAGAAAAAGACCGCCGAAGCAAGCAGGATGATTGCCAAAAGCAATGTACCGGGACTCCCTGCAGATTATGATGAGCTTCTGACTGAAGTGCACCGGAAGATTGAACAGGTGAACGCAAGCCTGACAGAAAAACCATTGAATATGAAGTTCATCCAGGAAACGCTTTTAGAAGCAGCCGGCACTGTCGATCACTTCTATTCAAAAACGCAGGACCTGATAGAAAACGTCCTGCTTTCAGAAAAAATCATTCAATACGGTAACCGCTACAGAAGCCGCTACAATTCCGTCCGTGAAGGACTTCAGGCAGCTGAAGAAGCGTTCAGGCAATATGACTATCGTAAAGCACTGGAAGAAGCCGCCACAACGATTGAAAAAGTGGAGCCGGGTGCATTGAAAAAAATCGAAAAGATGATCAACATCGAAGAATAGAATGGAATAAGCCAGTATCCTTTTATATAAGGTTTGCTGGCTTTCGTTTTATCTGATTCGATTATGCAGCGGTGGACAAAAATAAAAAGACCTTTGAGGAAGATCACTCTTCTCATCAAAGGTCTTTTTTCAATAGTATTAAGCTTCAATGATTCGTTTAGAGGCCCCCGCCAGATTGGCTATGACAAAGCCGATGACGGCTCCTGCCAATGCGGGTACAAGCCAGCCGATCCCTTCAGTGTAGAAAGGCAGGAAGCTTAAAGAGCTGCTCAGTCCACTTATATCCATACCGGCTGTCTTCAGTCCGTCGATCAAGCTGATCAGACCGGTCGGCACCAGGGCAAAAACGTACACCATGGAGTATCCGTTGAACCAATTATGCATGAAAGAGAGAATGATCAATACGATTGCCAAAGGATAAATGGTGATGAGCACCGGCAGTGAAACGGCAATCAGCTGAGTCAACCCGATGTTGGCTATCATCATGCTGAATGCAGAAAGGATGATAACAAGTTTTCCATAAGATACAGGGATGATCTTTGAAAAGTATTGGGCACATGCCGATACCAGTCCGATGGACGTAGTGATGCAGGCAAACGTGATGGCAAGTCCAAGAATCACCGCACCCAAAGAGCCGAATAAGTGATTTGCAGATGCCGAGAGGATTGCGCCACCATTTGCCTGGACCCCGATTGAGTCTGTACTGGTCGCTCCGATATAGCTGAGAGACAGGTACACAAGGGCAAGTCCCGCTGCTGCGATGAGCCCGGCAATGATCGTAATCCTTGTAAGGGATGACTTATTGGTAATCCCGCGGTCCTTTATGGCGTTGATCACGACAATCCCAAATACAAGAGCCGCAATTGTATCCATCGTGAGGTAGCCTTCAATGAATCCTTTGAAGAGCGGACCTTCGTGGTATGCCGGATTCGGTTCTCCAAAGCTTCCCATTGGGGTTGCGATACTTTTTACAACCAATACAGTAAGGATGATCAGCAGGGAAGGAGTCAAGATCTTCCCGATTCTGTCAACGAGCTTGGAAGGGTTCATGGCAAGCCAGGCTGTCAGTGCAAAAAATACGACGGAATAAATTAGAAGGGAAATCCCGTATTTCGCTGCATCTTCAGGTAAGAAAGGAATGATGCCGATTTCATATGCAACAGTACCGGTTCGCGGGATCCCAAAAAAAGGTCCGATTGCAAGGTACATGATGATGGTGAAAATCAATCCGAAAACCGGATGGACCCGGTTTGCCAATGTTTGGAGGTCGCCTCCGGATTTAGCGATGGCAATCACTCCCATCAGTGGCAGTCCAACCCCGGTGATCAAAAAGCCGATTATTCCCATCCATACATGACCGCCGGCCTGCTGACCGAGGAATGGCGGGAAAATCATATTTCCGGCTCCGAGGAAAAGAGCGAAAAGCATTAAACCCACAGTTAATATACCGCCGAATGACAGCGCTTTCTCCTTCATATATATCCCTCCGTTTGTAAACGTTATCATGAGCAAAACTATCTTATCACATTCATGTAGAAAAATGTCGAATAACTAAATAGTCTTGCAATTTAGTATATTTAAATAATTATTCGGTTTTATCACCTAAATGATTGTCGCAAATTTCGACAAAGTTAGCAATGGTTATTTTTATAAAATATTAAAAATTTCAACGTTTTCTTTAAATACCATTATTGTCTAAATAATATCGATGAATTTTCGATTTCATTTGGGTTCAAATGATTTTGTGATAATATTAATGATTGGATAGAACTAAAGAAGGTGTATAACATGATTTATTTTGATAACGCAGCGACCACCAGGCCTTATCCGGAAGTATTGGATGCCTTTTTGAAGGTGAATGACATTTACTATGCCAACCCTTCTTCCATTCATTCATTTGGAGGCCGTGTTGAAAAATTAATTTCTACGTCAAGGAAGCAGATTGCCTCCATTTTGAATATCAGCGATAAGGAAGTCATTTTTACTTCCGGAGGAACAGAATCAAATAACCTGGCGATCAAAGGGGCTGCCCTCCAATACAGGAATAGAGGGAAGCACATCATCACCACCAAAATCGAACATCCCTCTGTTTCCAATACAATGAAGCAATTGGAATCAATCGGGTACTCGGTGACCTGCCTGGATATCAATGAAGCAGGGGTGGTCGACCCTGAAGATGTTGAAAAAGCGATCCGGCCCGATACGATCCTTGTTTCCATCATGCATGTAAATAACGAAGCGGGTTCAGTACAGCCGATCAAAGAGATTGGTTCCTTATTGAAAAAACATTCCAGGATTCTTTTTCATGTAGACGGTGTCCAGGCTTTCGGGAAAATTCCGATTTCTTTCATGGATCACCATATCGATTTATACAGTATCTCCGCCCATAAGATCCACGGGCTGAAAGGGGCGGGGATGCTTTATGTAAGAGACGGTGTCACCCTTTCACCTATTCTTTCAGGAGGAGAGCAGGAAGGGAACGTAAGAAGCGGTACAGAGAATACTGGAGGCATCGCATCATTCGCTAAAGCGATGAGGATGTACAAGGAAGAAAGTAAGGACAATATTAAAAAAATGAAGGATATTCAAAGGTTTTTGCGGGAACAGCTGGAGACAATCCCCGGAGTGGAGGTCCATACCCCGCTAGTTGGGAGTGCACCGCATATTCTTAATTTTTCCATTGAAGATTTCAAGAGCGAGGTAGTTATCCACGCCCTCGATCAGCATGAGGTATACGTTTCGACTACGAGTGCCTGCTCTTCCAAGAAAAGCAAGCCGAGTCAGACACTTCTGGCGATGGGAGTGGGTGAGAACCTGGCAGACCGGGCGATACGCGTAAGTTTGTCCTTTCAAAATACAATGCAGGAGGCTGAGCGGTTCATCAGGATTCTGAAACAAGAAACAGCCCAATTAGAGAAAACAATGAGGAGATCGAGATGAAATATAATCGAATTTTAGTCAGATACGGTGAAATTTCCACCAAAGGAAGAAACCGCAAAAAGTTCACGTCAAAACTCAGGGAGAATATCATCCAGGCTTTAAAGGATTTTCCGGGGGTCTCCGTGTCTGCAAGCCGGGACCGTCTGCATATCCTTCTGGGTGAAGAAAATGGGGATGAGATCATCCCTCGCCTGCAAAAGATCTTCGGCATTCAATCCTTCAGTCCTGTAGTGAAGGTGGAACGTGATATTGAGGAGATCTGCAAGGCGGGAGTTGACCTTGTGCATAAAAGCTTCGAACCAGGGAAGACCTTTAAGGTGTCGGCCCGGCGTGCAGATAAACATTTCCCTCTGGAGACCAATGAAATCAACTATGAAGTCGGATCATACATTCTGAAGAACACGGAAGGATTGACCGTGGATGTCAAAAATCCTGATATAAAATTAAATGTAGAAGTCAGAAAGGAAGGAGTTTACCTTTCTTCTGAGATTTATCCCGGGTCAACGGGTATGCCCGTCGGTGCCAGCGGGAAAGCTATGCTGATGCTTTCGGGGGGAATTGACAGTCCCGTAGCAGGATACTTGACCATGAAGCGCGGTGTCGAAATCGAAGCGGTACATTTTCACAGCCCGCCGTTCACTAGTGAGCGTGCAAAGCAGAAGGTGATCGATCTTTCGAAGAAACTCTCTGCTTTTTCGGGCAGTATTAAATTACATGTCGTGCCTTTCACAAAAATTCAGCAGACGATCCACGATCAAGTACCTGAAAACTATACAATGACCTCAACGAGACGAATGATGCTGAAGATTGCGGACAAAATCCGCCAGCAAAACGAAGGTCTTGCATTGATCACGGGTGAAAGCCTCGGGCAGGTGGCGAGTCAGACGCTTGAAAGCATGCAGGCAATCAATGACGTCACGAATACCCCGGTCCTGAGACCGCTTGTCGCCATGGATAAACTTGAAATAATTGATATCGCACAACGAATCGATACTCATGATATTTCAATCCTGCCATATGAGGATTGCTGTACGATCTTTACTCCGCCTGCACCCAAGACAAGGCCGAAAAAAGAAAAGGTACAGTACTATGAGAGCTTTGTTGATTTCGATCAGCTCATCCTTGAAGCGGTCAAAGAAACAGAGACGATCACCATCAATGGAGGGGCAGAATCAGACTTCGAAGAAAGCTTTGATGACCTTCTTTAAATAGGAACATTTACCAGTTAAATTCGTTGCATGAAGCCATGTGTTTTCGCGCAATCTATACTCAACAAGCAACGAGGAGGTGAAAACACATGGCAAACAGAAGTTCTAACCAACTAGTAGCTCCAGGAGCTCAACAAGCTCTTGACCAAATGAAATACGAAATCGCTTCTGAATTCGGAGTTCAACTTGGTGCTGATGCAACTGCACGCGCTAACGGTTCTGTAGGTGGTGAAATCACTAAGCGTTTAGTCCAAATGGCTGAACAACAAATCGGTGGCGGATACCAAAAATAATTAAATACAATGGCTACAAGGAGCGGGGCCGACCCGCTCCTTTTAATTTTGTTTAAAAGAGTTAAAATGCCGCTGTTGATTTACGTGCAAGACTACGCTTTCCGCGGGTGACCTGTGAGTCTCCTGATATGAACAAAACTTTCAAGACTTCCTCTCCGCGGAAAGCAAGTGCCTGAAGCGGAAAGGAACGCACCGACTTTTAATTTGAAAATTAATTGAGTCCATTAGTGAGTAACTATTGTTTTAATTGAAAATGAATAATTTAAAAAATTTTAATTATTTTGTATAATGGAGGTGTAAGTACAAACAAGGGGGAATTCGGATGGACAGACATGAATTAATTGCACCTGAAAAGTACAACTTGGTTGAAGAAGTGGAGAAGTTTGCAAGTGATGAGAAAAAATTTGCGCTTAAATGGCAGAATGAAGAAGGCGAAAAGAAAGAAATTACATACAGCAGCCTGATCAAGGACGCTAATAAAATTGGAAACGTTTTCTTGGGCGCAGGACTCCAAAAGGGCGACGTCATCCTGGTCATGGTCCCAAGATTGATCGAAGCATATGCAGTTTACCTGGCAGCTTTAAAATCAGGGATGGTCGTGATTCCAAGTTCGGAAATGCTGCGTACAAAAGATCTTGAATATAGGATTGAACACGGAGATGTAAAAGGAATCGTCGCGTATGCACCATTCATCGGACAATTCGAGAATGTGCGCGGGATGGACAAGCTGCAAAAATTCGTCATCGGCGAAAAGCAGGAAGGCTGGATCACAGTAGATGAAGAAATGAAGAACGTTTCCGCAGACTTGCCGTTTGCTGACACAGCAAGGGATGATATGGCTTTCTTGTCATACACTTCAGGGACGACAGGAAATCCTAAAGGAGTCGTACATACTCATGGCTGGGCATTCGCCCACCTCAGAACGGCCGCTAAAGGCTGGCTTGGGATTGAAGAGGGAGATACTGTCTGGGCAACGGCGGGACCGGGCTGGCAAAAATGGATCTGGAGTCCGTTCATGTCCGTCCTCGGATCAGGAGCGACAGGACTTGTGTATCAAGGTAAATTCGAACCCAATAAATATTTACAACTGCTTCAGGACAACGGTGTAAACGTCCTATGCTGCACACCGACGGAATATCGCCTGATGGCCAAAGTCGATGATTTGGGATCGTATGATCTTTCCCCGCTGCACAGTGCTGTTTCGGCAGGGGAGCCTTTGAACAGGGAGGTCATTGATGCGTTTAAGAAGCATCATGGCATTGAGGTTCGTGACGGTTACGGCCAGACGGAAAATACGCTCCTCGTTGGGATTATGAAGGGCATGGAACTGAAACCGGGATCCATGGGCAAGCCTACACCGGGAAACAGGGTGGAAGTCATCAACGAAGACGGCGAGCCTTGTGAAATCGGGGAAGTAGGGGATATCGCCGTTCATGTTGAAACACCAGCGTTATTCAAGAATTATTATAAAGATCCCGAGAGAACAGTCATGCAGTTCAGGGGTGACTACTATATCACCGGTGACAAAGCAAAGAAAGATGAAGACGGCTATTTCTGGTTCGAAGGCAGGGGAGACGACATCATCATCTCTTCCGGATACACAATCGGGCCATTTGAAGTTGAAGACGCTCTGGTAAAGCATCCATTTGTGCAGGAGTGCGCTGTTGTCGGAAGCCCTGATGAAGTGCGCGGTCTGATTGTAAAAGCCTTTGTCGTACTGCGCGAAGGTGTGGACCAGCATGATCCGGAGCTTGTCCCTCAACTGCAGGAACACGTAAAACAGCTGACAGCACCATACAAGTATCCGCGTAAAATCGAATTCGTCAAAGATCTGCCAAAAACAACATCAGGCAAAATCAGAAGAATCGAACTGCGCCAAAAAGAAATGACCTCGGTTAAAAACTAAATTTATGTAAGTGAGATGAGGTTGGGACAAAAGTGTTTTAGTCATAGTAAAACCCGAACTAATTTGCCTGCGATAAAGCAAATTAGTTCGGGTTTTTAATTCGTTTAATGAACATATATATTTTTTTATTGTTTCTAGCGGTTGATTGGAGTGCAAGACGAAGACTCCTGCGGGAAAAGCGAAGCAGTGGAGACCCCGCAGGCAAAGCCGAGGAGGCTCCACGCTCGCCCGCGGAAAGCGAAGTCTTGCACGGAAATCATAAGCGGTATAAAGAACCTATACTGATATTGTTCGTCATTAAATGGTACCTTTTTAGTTTTGTCCCAACCTCATTTTGTGAATTTAGAAGGACGGTTAATTATACTAGTTGGTTCCAGCGTTGATTGGAATGCAAGAAGAAGACTCCTAACCGAAAAGCCATGCAGCTGGACATTTCCCTTCTCTGACGAGGAGGCTCCCCGTCCGCGGAAAGCGAAGTCTTGCACGGAAATCATAAGCGGCATTCAAAAAACTTTCTATAATCCTTCCACTTCCCGACTCATCCTATAATATGGTACATTTGAAACAGAATTTTCTTACAAGAAAGGAAGCTTCGAAGATGGGTACATTATGGACAAACGGAAAAATCTATACAATGCAGTCGGAAGGCCACGTGGTCGAAGCCGTCTATACAGAAGACGGGTTCATTAAGGACTTTGGCCAGGCAGAACAATTAAGGAACAAATATACAATAGAAGAAACAATCGATTTGAAGAATGGTGTCATGTTCCCCGGTTTCGTAGACAGCCATATGCACTTGATCGGCCACGGGGAAACCCTCCTGCGCCTTGACTTGTCACAGATGACGAGCAAAGAAGAGGTACTGGATGCCGTAGCTGAAAAAGCAGGTAAACTTCCCGAGGGCCAGTGGATCTTCGGGGAAGGGTGGAATGAAAATCTTTGGTCCGGAGCGGAAGTCATTACAAAGAAAGAACTTGATAAAGCGGTGCCGAACCATCCTGTCTTGTTGAAAAGGATCTGCCGACACGCCATGGTGGTCAATTCCTTTGCCCTGCAAGTGGCAAATATCGATGAAAGCACCCCGGACCCTGAGGGCGGATTGATTGAAAAAGGGGAGGATGGCAGCCTGAACGGATTATTGAAGGATAAAGCACAGGATCTCATGACAGCAGCCCTGCCCCCCATTTCATCGAACTATTTGGAAGAAGCGCTGTCAAAAGGTATTGAGAGCTGCTGGGAAAACGGCCTTACAGGGGGACATACGGAAGATTTAAGTTATTACGGCAATTTCAGCAAAACATACAATGCGTTCAAGCAAACAATCAATCAAGACAATAAAAAATTCAGGGCGCATCTTCTTGTGCATCATGCAGTAATCAATGATTGGCATGAAGAAGGGCATCATTTTCTTGGAGGAAATGAATTCATCGAGTTCGGAGCCATGAAAATCTTTGCCGATGGCGCCCTCGGCGGCAGGACGGCTCTTCTCAGCTATCCATATGCAGACGAATCAGGTACAAAAGGGGTCAGCATCCATTCTCAGGAAAAGCTGCTAACGTTAGTTGAAAAAGCACGTAACCTTGAGCTGCCAATTGCCGTCCATACGATCGGGGATCAGGCATTCGAGAATGTCGTGGATGCCATCATGGTACACCCGTCAGAAAAATCGAGGCGTGACCGGTTGATTCATGCACAGATTCTCAGGGAGGAACTGATAGAGAAAATAAAAGGACTTCCCCTCATATTGGATATCCAGCCGCGTTTTGTCGCTTCTGATTTCCCGTGGGTCATCGACAGGCTCGGGGAAGAAAATATGAAATACAACTATGCGTGGAAGACCCTGCTTGACGAAGGCATCCACTGTGCAGGCGGATCGGATGCCCCGATCGAACCCGTCAACCCTTTGTGGGGAATCCATGCTGCTGTCACTAGGACGAATCCATTGGATCCTGAAAAAACCGTTCATATTCCTGAAGAAAGTCTCTCAATGTATGAAGCGATTTCTCTTTTTACCAAGGGAAGCGCCTATGCATGCCATCATGAAAACGACCGCGGCATGATCAAAGAAGGATATACGGCCGACTTCACTGTCCTCGAAAAAGATCCATTCGAGTCTGATCCGGATGAACTGCTTGAAAAAATCGTTTCCATGACCATAGTCGACGAAACAATCGTCTATAACAAAGAATAAAAAGATTGCCCCTGAAACGTTTCCCCGATATAATGAAGTTATTTCGGAAACGGAAATAGTTTTGGGGGTGTTTTTTTATGAAGCAGAATGAACAGACAGGTATGATTTACACAGCTTTTTCCTATTTTTTATGGGGAATACTCCCGATTTACTGGAAATGGTTAAATCACGTATCAGCTGATGAAATCCTGGCCAACCGGATCTTTTGGTCTTTCTGGTTTATGCTTTTATTTTTATTTTTCACGAAGAAATGGAAGGCTTTCACTTCCTACATAAAAACCTCGTTGACAAAGAAAAAACAGCTGCTTGCTTTATTACTGGCCTCACTGTTAATCAGTGCCAACTGGTTCATTTATATCTGGGCAGTGAATACGGATCAGATGGTGGAAGCGAGTCTGGGGTATTATATTAATCCTCTGGTCAGTGTCCTCTTAGGGGTCTTCATCCTGAAAGAAAGCCTGTCAAAAGCGCAAGTCATTTCGTTTATCCTGGCGGCTGCAGGTGTATTGATCCTCACGTTCTCATATGGGGATTTCCCTTGGATTGCGATGGGGCTCGCCTTCTCATTCGGCCTTTACGGCCTTGCCAAGAAAATGATCAAAGTGGATTCTGCAATCGGCCTGACCCTGGAAACGATGACAATCGCTCCGATTTCGCTTATATATATTGGATATTTATTCTCAGACGGCACGCCTTCGTTGTTCACCGTCTCCTGGGGGACCGATCTTCTATTGATCGGGGCGGGAGCGGCCACGGCCATCCCCCTGCTTTTCTTCTCAAAAGGGGCGCAGCAGATCCCTCTTTATATGGTCGGAATCCTCCAATATATCGCGCCGACAATCACATTGATCCTCGGTGTCATGGTCTATGGGGAAACATTCTCATTCACCCATTTGATTTCGTTCATGTTCATCTGGACTGCACTTGCCGTCTTCACCGGTTCACGTATCCGATTTGCAAGGAAAAGAAGAAGGGAAGCGAAGCTTTCTGCATGAAAGTGAAAAAGCTCCGGCATGTGCCGGAGCTTTTTTTGATTTAGTTATAAGAAGGAACGTTTTACTTTCTCCCAGAAGGAGTTGTCCTTTAGTTTTACTGTTTTAATGATTTTATCGCTTAATCTAGCTTCCACTTTCTCGACGTGCTGGATGCTGAGGGCTTCATTGTCCATCCCCATCGCAGGGTAGTCATTTCCATCTTGTACGATCTTCAGTTCCAGGCGGCGTTTGTCACTGAGGATGAAGGACGATCCGAGAGTACGGTACCGATTGTTGTTCAGAGAAGCCATTTCGCTGACCTGAAGGCAAGGGATCATCGGGTCGACGACCGCTCCGCTGACGGATTTATTATACGCTGTACTGCCTGTCGGGGTGGCGATGATCATGCCGTCCCCCCTGAATGTTTCAAAGTGGATATCATCAATGAAGACATCCATTACGAACGTCTTGATGATCCCGGACCTGATGCTGAATTCATTCAGGCAATGAAAAGAGGTCTGCTCGTCCACCGTGACTTCAATGGTTGGGTACTTTCTTACTTCGATTTGCTCTTTTGTCATTGCATCGATCATTTTGGATGTATCATCGATATGGAAATCGCAGTACATGCTCAAAGTCCCGCCTGTCGAGATGCCTGCATACAGGCAGTCCTGCCTGAAGCCTGTTTTACGGACAGCCTGAAGGAATGTACCGTCACCGCCCACACTCACGATGATGTTTGCTTCTTTATGGGACTGTACGATGTTGAAATCATATCGGTTTGCCAAATCATACAGTTTGTCGAGCTTGGGCTGGATGGCTTGATCTTTTAATACGTAAAAATAAATATTCCTGCGATTGTTCATTTCTATGTACCTCCCAAAATTTAGTAGGATAATTTTTCCCATTCCATCAAAAGTCTGCTAAAATAACTTTGTGAATATTCTATCATGATTTGCCATGAGAATGATATTCATATCCTTACATAAGATAGGATAAACAAGGGAGGAATATACTTATGAATGCGAAAAGATGGATCGCCCTGGCTATTGCAGCAGGCCTGTTCTTTGTCTCTGTTGTGGTGAATTTCGCAACTTCAGCATTGACGGGGGATTTCAACAAGGCATTTGATGAGGTGCTTGGCGGCACCGAGCAGGCTTTTGGGGAAGAAATCATTGAGGATGGAAACATGCAGAAGAGAATCGCGGTGCTTGAGGTGAACGGGGTCATACAGGATACCGGAGATGCAGCGTCCATGTTCCAGAGCCCCGGCTATAATCATGAACAATTCATGGAAAAGCTGGATGCCGTCCAGGAAGATGATTCGGTAAAGGGGATCATCCTTAAAGTGAATTCACCAGGAGGAGGAGTGGTTGAAAGCGCTCAAATCCATTCCAAGCTGGTTGAGATCATAGAAAAATCGAAAAAACCCGTTTATGTATCAATGGGCAGCATGGCGGCTTCAGGAGGATATTACATATCTGCACCCGCAACGAAAATCTTTGCAAGCAAAGAAACATTGACCGGTTCACTTGGAGTGATCATGCAAAGCATCAATTACTCCGAGCTTGCCGAGAAATATGGTGTTGATTTCGTGACGATCAAGAGCGGTCCATATAAAGATATCATGAGTCCGACTAGAAAAATGACAGAAGAAGAAAGAAACATCCTTCAAACGATGATCAACAACTCGTATGAAGGGTTTGTGGATGTCATCGCCAGCGGACGTGATATGTCCGAAGCACAGGTGAAAAAAATTGCGGATGGAAGAATCTATGACGGCCAGCAAGCGAAAGATGCCAACTTGATCGATGAGTTCGGGTATATTGAAGATGTCATCGCGGCAATGAAGAAAGATCATAATCTGAAAGGCGCGGAGGTTTTTGAATATACCAGCGGCGATCCTTTCTCAGAATTATTCAGCATGAGTGCCAAGAAGATGATCGGCAGGGATTTTGAAGCAACAGCATTGATGAAGCTTTTGTCACAGCCGAATGCCCCGAGATTGATGTATCTATATTCTGAGTAAGGAAGGTGAATCAATTGAGTGAAAATCAAGATGTCCCTCGTATGCGCGAGGAGGAAACCATAGAGAAACAAGATGATATGACTTCGCAGCACTCCGTTATTCAGACGCCTCCGCCTTATAAAGAGACAAGGGGATATTTTCTGGCAGGTTTCTGGCTGAGGGTGTGGGCTTATCTGATTGATCTGCTCGTCATTGGCAGCATCACACGGCTTGTCGTGAAACCCGTATTCAAAGTCCTGGATGTATCACTGGTGGAAGGTTCGATGTTTGCGCCGATTTCGATTCTTTCTGCCATCGTCTTTTACGGCTATTTTGTCCTTATGACAAAGTTCTTCAGTCAGACGATCGGAAAAATGGTGCTTGGGATCAAGGTGATTGACTTGAAGGGAAGCCGCCCGACGTGGGGCACTGTCATCTTCAGGGAATTGATCGGCCGCTTCATTTCGTCGACCATAATTATCCTATATATAGTGGTGGCGTTCACCACTAAGAAACAGGGAATACATGATTTGTTTGCCGATACAACGGTTGTCCAGGAAAAGAAAAAACTTGAATTCTCACCGGCTGCGTAGGCCGGATACCGCTCTAAGCATTAGGGCGGTTTTTTTGTTGTCTTTTTTTCAGGGGACAAAAATTAATCAGAAATGCCCGTTTAATTTTTCTTTCATCGGCCATACTGAAAAGTTGAAGGGTTGTGAAAAAAATGAGTGGTTGGTTATGGGTGTTACTCATTCTATTTGCATTACTGGTTGTCATCATTATTCTAATTATCATAACGAAATTAACGATCACCCTTTCTTTATACCATGGGAATGACAATGACCATTTCAAGGTGAAGTTCCGGGCCTGGTTCGGGTTGTTGAGATACACGGTCGACGTCCCGCTGGTCAAACTTGATGACGACGGTCCCAATATCGTGGTGGAAGAAAAAAAAGCGAGGGGGAAGGAAAAAGCGCCTTCCAATGAAAAAGAATCCAAAAAAAAGATATCTCCCAAAGACTTTATCAACAGCCTGCATGATACGAAACAAGTCCTTATCCACGTAAAAGGATTGCATAAGATCATCCGCACTTTCTTGAAAAAAGTGAAAATCGATCATATCCATTGGAAAACGTTATTCGGAACCGGTGATGCTGCTTCCACCGGTACGATGACAGGGGCGATATGGGGGTTGAAAGGGAGTATCATCGGCATCATCAGCGGATATATGAGGCTTCAGTCACCGCCGTCGGTCGAAGTGATCCCATCTTTCCAGAAAGCCATCATCGAGACTCATCTTTCATGTATTATCCAGTTTCGGATAGGGAATGCTATCCTAGTAGGTTTCAAGATACTTCGGTACTGGAGAGGCGGTAAAGCGGACTTCAGGTCCTCGTCTCTTTCAGGGCTATCAGAAGAAGAACAACAATCAGTTTAGCGAGGAGGACTATACATGTCTGAACATCCAATTGAAGGTCTTATGACCACAGCAATGGAAAATCTAAAAGAGATGATCGATGTTAATACAATCATCGGCGATCCTGTTGAAACGCCTGACGGCAGCGTTATACTGACGGTTTCAAAAGTAGGCTTTGGATTTGCTGCAGGCGGAAGTGAATTCAACATCGACGGAAAAAGCAAAAAAGGTGATTCCGAAGGAGGAAAAGGCGGCAGCGACGGTGAAGGCTCATCGAAGAAGCAGCCGTTTGGCGGAGGTAGCGGCGGCGGAGTCTCCATCACACCGATCGCATTCCTGATCGTCAGCTCAAGAGGAATCAAAATGCTTCATCTTGACGAAAGCACACACCTCTTGGACCGCCTTCTCGACCTTGCCCCGGGTGCAATCGAAAAAATCCAGGGCATGATGAAAAAGAACGACCAGGGAAGCAGCCATCAAGGAAACGGACCAAAGCAGAATATGGATTTCTAAAAGAATATTTTCTTAAGGGGGCTGACTCTGTTGTCAGCTCTTTTTTGATAGGACCGTAATCATTACGGTGGATGGTGGATGAAGGTATTCGAGCAGTTGTGTGGGGAAGACTTCTAATAGAAAAGCGGAAGGGCTTTGATGAGAGGCGTGCGGCATTTTAACATCCCGACCCTTATCATTTGCGTTACACATCCGATTTTCTGTACTATGAAACTGTACATACTATTTACAGAGGAGGAACAAATAATGGCAAACATTACATTTAAGAACAACCCTGTAACACTGCTTGGCAGCGAAGTGAAAGTCGGGGACAAAGCACCTGATTTCACAGTCCTTGCAAATGATTTATCAGAAGTGACTCTGAATGATTCAAAGGGTAAGGTTCGTTTGATCAGTGTCGTTCCTTCAATTGATACTGGTGTTTGTGATGCACAAACAAGAAAATTCAACGAAGAAGCAACGAAATTTGATAACGTTGAAGTATTGACCGTTTCAGTCGACCTTCCTTTCGCGCAAAAGCGCTGGTGCGGAGCGAACGGAATTGAAAATGTCCAGACACTTTCCGATCACCGTGACCTTTCATTCGGCGAGGCATACGGCGTCCACATCCAGGAACTGCGTTTGCTTGCACGTGCCGTATTCGTTGTCGACAGCAATGATGAAGTCACTTATGTGGAATATGTGAGTGAAGCAACCAATCACCCGGATTACGATGCTGCAGTAGAAGCAGTGAAGAATGCAAAATAATCCGATTCATTAGAGAAAAAGGAACATGCTGACCTGCCGCCGCTGTAAGGTCAGCATTGTTTTTTTACAAACTGCCCAGCGGCGGGTAAAATAGAGGACAGAAAACGTTGGTAAAGGAATGAATGATATGATGAATTCGCCAGTCGAATCTCTTTTCGCGATCATCGATGAAACGTCACAGCTTCTTAAGGAAGAGCTTGCATGCAGCTATCTTGAAGCCGTGGCCGAAACAGGGGAAAACCTTTTTCAAGGCGAGATCCTTCAGGATGAAGTGAGCGAACTGACAAAAAAACGTCTACATAAAAAATATGAAGAAATCAAGATCGGAAGCTTCGAAAATGAGGATATCCGCAAGGCCTTTCAGTTTGCCATACTCAAGGGGATGAAAGAAAACGTCCAGCCCAACCATCAGATGACCCCGGACTCCCTCGGGTTATTCATCAGTTTCCTCGTCAATAAATTCACTCAGGGCAGCGAAAAGCTGACTGTGCTGGACCCGGCGATCGGAACAGGGAATCTCCTGACAACCGTGTTGAATCAGATGCCCCACGTCGAATCCGACTCTATCGGGGTCGAGATTGATGATGTGCTGATCAAACTGGCTTATGTGGGGGCCAATCTCCAAAAGCATCCTCTGCAGCTGTTCAATCAGGATGCCCTGGAGCCTCTTTTCATCGACCCGGTAGATATCGTCCTGAGCGATCTCCCGGTTGGATACTATCCAAACGATATCAGAGCCGGGGATTATGAATTGAAAGCGGAGGAAGGACATTCTTATGCACATCATTTGTTCATCGAACAAAGTCTGAAGCATACGAAAGAAGGAGGCTACCTTTTCTTCATCGTACCGAATGCGCTGTTCGAATCTCCGCTCAGCAGCCAGCTTCATTTATTTTTAGAAGAAAAAGTGAACATCCAGGGCTTTCTGCAGCTGCCTCTTTCACTCTTTAAAAATAAGAACTCGGCCAAAAGCATCCTAATCCTTCAAAAGAAGAAAGAAGGGTTGAAAGCGCCGAAAGAAGTGCTCCTCGCGAATCTTCCAAGCCTCTCGAATCAGCGTGCACTAGAAGATATCCTTGGCAAGATCGATCAGTGGCTGGTTGAAAATAAATAATACATGATTGGAGATTGTTCTTATTTTAGAGCAGTCTCTTTTTTGTGGCTTATCCCCTGCGTGGATTGGATCGGACGGCACTTGACTCAGGTGAGAGACGGAAGAAATGTCGAGCTCCTGCAACGTATAGTCGAGCGGGCGCGGGAATAAAATGAAGATTTTTCGACATGTAGGGAGCAATTCATTTTTTGAGAGGGAGAATTCATTAGTTGAAAGGTAGAATAGGGTCGGTGAAGGGTGTAATCATCATTCTGAAGGGTACAATTATTTGAATGAAGGGCAGAATCAGTCATTATGCTTGCTGAAAATCGTTTATCGGGTGCAGGATACAGACTGCTGCCAAAGGGGGAAGGCCCAATTATCACGATTCCGGCGCAATTATCTGGAAAGTGGCGTAATTATCACGATTCCGGCGCAATTATCTGGAAAGTACACCGTGTTAGGTGAGACCCCGCAGGAGCATCGCAACGAGGAGGCTCACCAACCGCCCTCGGAAAGCGAAGTTTTGCACGGAAATCAACAGCGGCGATGCAAGGAATCAAATAAATTGAGAAGTCAAACTCAGCTTCTCTATTTAGGGTTGCCTAAAAACCAAACGGCTCACTGGCTGCCCGCAAAAAGGGTAGTCCTGTACGGGAATGAAAAGGGGTAATAAGGGAGTCTGCACTCGTCAGAATTCACTGACAAAACAATAAAAACCCCAAACAGCGAGGTTTTTATTTTCCAACAAAACAAAGTCATGTTATCATTCAAGTTAGTTGTATAAACTACCTAAGAAGATTAATATTAATAAGTAAGTATGAAAAGGAAGGATGTCTGACCAATGTTTGATAAAACAGATCAACTAGCAATTAATACAATTAGAACTTTATCAATCGATGCAATTGAAAAAGCAAATTCAGGCCACCCGGGTATGCCTATGGGTGCAGCTCCAATGGCATATGCACTTTGGACCCGCTTTATGAATCATAACCCTAAAAACCCTGAATGGTTTAACAGGGACCGTTTTGTTCTTTCTGCGGGACACGGATCAATGCTTTTATACAGTCTGCTTCACTTATCCGGATATGATGTTTCCATGGATGACATTAAAGGATTCCGCCAGTGGGGAAGCAAAACCCCGGGACACCCTGAATACGGTCACACGCCAGGGGTAGAAGCAACTACTGGACCACTTGGTCAAGGGATTGCGATGTCAGTAGGTATGGCGCTGGCGGAAAGACATTTAGCAGCAACTTATAACAAGGACAGCTATAACCTAGTGGACCATTATACATACTCGATCTGCGGTGATGGTGATTTGATGGAGGGTGTATCGTCTGAGGCAGCTTCTCTCGCCGCTCACTTGAAACTTGGCCGCCTGGTCGTTTTATATGATTCCAACGATATCTCTCTTGATGGTGATTTGGATAAATCATTCTCTGAAAGTGTGAAAGGCCGTTTTGAATCATATGGCTGGCAGTATATCAGGGTTGAAGACGGAAATGATCTCGATGAAATCTCCAAGGCAATCGAAGAAGCTCAAGCCGATACTTCACGTCCTGCAATGATTGAAGTGAAAACAGTCATTGGTTACGGTGCTCCAAATAAATCAGGTAAGTCGGATGTTCACGGTGCACCTCTTGGCGAAGATGAAATGAAGCTTACGAAAGAAGCTTACAAATGGACATTTGAACAGGATTTCCATGTTCCGGATGAAGTGTACAGCCGTTTTGAAGAAAAGATCCAGCAAACAGGTTCTCAAAAGGAAGAAGAATGGGCAAATCAATTTATAAAATATAAAGAAGAATATCCTGAACTGGCTGTCCAATTGGAAACTGCAATCAAAGGGGAACTTCCTGAGGGATGGGACAGTGAAATCCCTGTATATGAAGAAGGCAAGTCTCTGGCAAGCCGTGCTTCTTCAGGGGAAGTATTGAATGCCATTGCGAAAAATCTGCCTTCATTCATCGGGGGATCTGCCGATTTAGCCGGTTCGAATAAAACGATGATTAAAGGAGCTTCTGATTTTACTCCGGAGTCCTACGAAGGAAAAAACATCTGGTTCGGTGTCCGTGAATTCGGTATGGGTGCAGCAATGAATGGTATGGCATTACATGGCGGCCTTAAAGTATTCGGCGGAACATTCTTCGTATTCAGCGATTATTTAAGACCGGCTATCCGCCTTGCAGCGCTTATGGGTCTTCCAGTGACATATGTATTCACTCATGACAGTATCGCAGTAGGGGAAGACGGCCCGACTCATGAACCGGTTGAACAACTTGCGTCCCTGCGTGCGATGCCTAACTTATGTGTGATAAGACCTGCTGACGGTAACGAAGTAGCGGCTGCCTGGAAACTTTCCATGGAAAATACTGAACAGCCTACGATGCTGGTATTATCACGTCAAAATCTCCCTTCTTTAAAGGGCACTGCTGATAAGGCTTACAACGGAGTGGCTAAAGGAGCATATGTCGTTTCACCTGCAGGTAAAGAGCAGCCGGATGCATTGCTTCTTGCTACAGGATCAGAAGTGAGCCTGGCTGTAGAGGCACAGAAGGCTCTTGAGAAAGACGGGATCAGTGTTTCTGTTGTCAGCATGCCATCATGGGACCGCTTCGAAAAGCAGTCTAAAGAATATAAGGACTCCATCCTGCCTAGGGGAGTAACGAAACGTCTTGCCATTGAAATGGGATCACCTCTTGGATGGGACCGTTATACAGGGCCGGACGGCGATATCCTGGCCATCAATGGATACGGTGCTTCAGCACCAGGAGAAAAAGTCCTTGAAGAATATGGATTCACAACAGATAATGTGGTTTCAAGAATCAAAGCTTTGCTTCAATAAAGTTTGATGATCACCCTGGTTGACTCCCGTTGCGGGAGTCAGCCTTTTTTATTTCCCCGGCAGTTTATTTATGGAACCTCGCTTCGACAAAAATAGAGCTTTTTTTCAACAATTTATGACATGGTGCTCTTCTATCTTCCTTTATACTTAATAGAAGGATATGTAGGGGGGATAATAAGGTGAGAAATTATCAAATCTATTGGATTGAAGAATCGTTTGCCAACCACTACTATGGACGTGAAAGAATGTTTTTTGGACTATTCTCGGATTGGGAAAGCAGCTCTGGAGAACTGAATCAAATGATTTCTAAACAAGTGGAATTCATCACTAAGCCCATTCCTTACCTTCCTACACAAAGAATCCTGCAGCATGAGATGGTTAAGGTTGAAGGAGCTGGGTGGGTTGATACTACTGCGATCATTGAGGACAAAGATTCAGGTGCTAATCTTTTATTGAATGAAAGAAGCATTTCGATAGAAGCGTGGGGCCCGAATGACTGCGAGTATGTATTCTTTGAGATCTTAAGAAGAAACATGGGACGGCTCCTTGCCATCGACCTCAAAAATGAGAGATACGGCTGGCTGAAGCCGATAAAACAAAGAAAATTAATATATTAATAAGAAATTATGACAGAAATATTGTATAATGTTCTTTGGTTTAGTACACTTTTATAAGGACAACATGAAGGAGGAAGTAAGAACATGTCAACTTGGCTAGTTGTTCTAGTGGCAGTTATAGCATTACTTGCAGGAATTGCACTAGGATTTTTCATTGCTCGCAAATACATGATGAGCTACTTAAAGAAAAACCCGCCTATCAATGAACAAATGCTTCGCATGATGATGATGCAGATGGGACAGAAACCGTCACAAAAGAAAATCAATCAAATGATGAATGCAATGAACAAAAATATGAAGTAAGAGAACAGAGCACTCACGGAGCTGAGTGCTTTTTCTTATTGTCCGGCTGCGGCGGCTAGAGACTCGAGGTCATAAGCTAAACTCACCAAAAAGGCAAAGAACGCCTTTCCGGTAAGTTCATCTTATGCTTGTCGTCTCTGGGCGAGCCGCCTCCGCTTTTCTTATTGTCCGGCTGCGGCGGCTAGAGACTCGAGGTCATAAGCTAAACTCACCAAAAAGGCAAAGAACGCCTTTCCGGTAAGTTCATCTTATGCTTGTCGTCTCTGAACGAGCCGCCTCCGCTTTTCTTTATTGAATGAAAAAACTTCAACATTTTATTCAGTATAAAAATAAAATTATGATAGAATAAGGTGCGGAGGGAGTCAAATGAAAAAATGGATGATTGCTTCTCTTTCACTTTTGGTTTTTTTAGCTGGATGCAATAAAAAACCCCAGGAAGTGATTGATGAAGATACGCTTGAAATACAAGACAGTGCTGCAAGTGATGCACGGGATTATTTAACCTATAAGGTCGATAAACAGAAGAAATCAGTTAATCGGGGATTGATTACGAACATGATTAATAACCGGAGCGATATGGACGAAATCGAGACGGGTCTGATGTCTTTATCAACGGACCACTTCTCCCCGGATGATTTTGTATATCAAGAGGGACAGTATTTAAAAAATATCAGCTCTTGGCTGGGCAGAGAATCCAAGGATAACAAAGAAGGTCTGAATCCGGCCATAAAGATCACAGAAGGAATGGGCTGGGAAGAGAGAATAGAACGGGAAAAGAAAGACCCAATGTATCTTGCTTATATTCATGAACAGAACTATTTAGATTCTAAAGGGAAAATACAGGGTATTTCTCTCGGATTCGCAATGAATCAGGTTGATTACATACGTGTGAAAGATTCCAAAGGCTTAATGCATTTTGATGAAAAAGTCATCGATGATGAAACGTTGGAGAAATACGGAAAAGAAGCTGCAAAAAAAGTGGTGAGCAGAATACGTTCCATGAAAGAATTGAAAGATGTGCCGATTTTCATTTCACTTTATAAACTGCAGCCCTTGAACAGTGTAGTTCCAGGTAATTACTTTACGAGCACGTTTGTTGATGATAATGACAACGGGATAAAAAAGTGGGAAGACATAAAAGAAAAATATTATTACTTCCCAAGCAACGAGGGGGAGGAAAAGGATCGTGATCTTTATAACCGGATCAGGGATCTGGAAGATTACGTTGCGCAATACTTCTCCCATCAGGATATCGAGTTTGTAGGAAAAGCTTTATATAAAAAAGAAAACGTGAATCAACTTGTTATCGATGTTCATACCGGAATGGTGAAAGATACCGAGCTTATAGGATTTGCCCAGGCAATCGGACCCGAAATTGTCGACTATTTCCCTCACATGCCCGTCTATCTGTATGTTAAAACGCCAAAAGGGCTGAAGGCAACCATCGTAAAAGAAGTCGATCAAGAACCTTTTGTTGAAATTCACGAATGATAATGAGATTAAAAGGGAGCAGCCTTTCTAAGAAGGGCTGTTTTTTTATGTGGACAAGGAAAAATAGATTTCTCAATATTAGAAAATTTGGTAAAATAAAGAGTCATTTATTTTACCATCGGAGGATTTCACATGAGAGTCTTTATGGATTTAAAATGGTTCTTTATTCAAGAAAAAAAGTCATATTTAACGGGGGTCGTCATCCTCTTATTCGTTGCTTTTCTTCAGCTCATTCCCCCTAAGATTGTCGGGATTGTAGTAGACAGTGTGAAAAACAACAATCTGACTGGGTATCAACTATTGCAATGGATGATAATCCTGATGGGTTCGGCATTATCCATGTATGGGCTGAGATTCGTATGGCGCATCATGATTTTTGGTTCAGCTACCAAACTATCCAGGTTGCTCAGAAATCGGTTGTACCGGCATTTTACGAGGATGTCCCCATCTTTCTATCAAAAGAAGAGAGTCGGGGATCTTATGGCCCATGCAACCAATGATTTACAGGCAATTCAACAGACGGCCGGTTCAGGTATCCTGACTCTGGTTGATTCCCTTGCTACGGGCGGATTTGTGATAATCGCCATGGCTTTTACAATCAGCTGGAAGCTCACGTTGATTGCGCTTATTCCAATGCCTTTGATGGCGATCTTGACCAATTATTACGGTACTCTGCTTCATAAACGTTTTCACAAGGCTCAAGAGGCATTTTCCAGCCTGAATGATAAAACTCAGGAGAGTGTGTCAGGTATAAAGGTTCTGAAAACGTTCGGGCAGGAACAAGAAGATATAGAATCCTTCAAAAAACAGTCAAATGATGTTGTTGAGAAAAATATTGCGGTGGCAAAAGTGGACTCATTATTCGATCCAACCATCTCCATCATTGTAGGCATATCCTTTTTCTTATCCATCCTATTTGGCTCGCGGCTGGTTGTTAATGGTGAATTAACGATAGGGGAATTGATTTCTTTTACAACCTACCTGGGCTTATTGATATGGCCGATGCTTGCTTTCGGCTGGCTCTTTAATATTGTTGAACGGGGCAGGGCGTCCTACGATCGTGTGTCCGCCCTCTTAAGTGAAGAGATAGAAATCAAGGAGGAAAAGGACGCTCTCCGGATAAGTCCTGCAGGAAATATCGAATACAAAGTGGATTCGTTTACCTACCCTGATCAGGAAAAAAGTTCTTTGGGAAATTTTCATACAATGATTGAAAAGGGCAGTACGGTTGGGATAGTCGGTAAAACAGGTTCGGGGAAAACCACTGTGCTCCGACTTCTTTTAAGGGAATTTGAAGGGTATGACGGAGAAATTCTGATTGCAGGTCATTCGCTGAAGAAATATACACTTTCTGCTTTGCGTGAAGCCATCGGATACGTGCCTCAAGATCATTTCTTGTTCTCTTCAACCATTTATAACAATATTGCATTCACAAATCCGCAGATTGACCGCAGCCGGGTGGAGGAAGCTGCAAGACTGGCACAAATCCATGAAGATATCAAAGAATTCACGAATGGATATGCAACGATAGTGGGCGAAAGGGGTGTATCTTTGTCAGGAGGGCAGAAACAACGAATTTCCATTGCCAGGGCCCTCTTGATGGATCCGGAAGTACTCCTTCTTGATGATTCGCTGTCTGCGGTGGATGCGAAGACAGAGGAAGCCATTTTATCTTCACTAAGAGAAAATAGAAGCGGAAAGACAACGATCATTACAGCTCACAGGCTGAGTGCAATCCAGCATGCCGACCTCATCATTGTACTCGATGAAGGAAAGATCGTGGAACGGGGCACACATGCTGAACTGATGGTCCATAAAGGAGTATACAGGGAAATGTATATCAGGCAGCAGTTAGAAGAATTAGTGGAGCACGGGGGGTGAGGGGATGGAAAAAGATACAACGATGACGACAGCAGGACAGCGAAAAATTTTCTTTCGATTAATGGGATATGCAAAACCTCATAAAAAGAAAATTATTTTAGCTTTTTTACTGTTATTATTAACGACGATCGGGGATGTACTGGGCCCGATCATCATTAAAGTCTTCATAGATGATTACTTGACGCCCAGGGATTTTCCCTATGGACCGCTTGCTGCTCTGGGGACGGCCTATCTAATTATCCAAATCGGAAATGTTTTGATTTCTTATTTTCAATTATTGAAGTTTCAGGAAATTGCCTTGAAGATCATCCAGCAGCTCAGGGTGGATGTTTTCTCAAAGGTGCAAAGCCTTGGCATGAGGTATTTTGATCAGACCCCTGCCGGCGGCATCGTATCACGGGTTACCAATGATACTGAAGCGATCAAGGATATGTTCGTCAGCGTCATGGTTTCCTTTATCCAGGGAGCATTTTTACTGACGGGTATATTTATCGCAATGTTTGCCCTTGATCCAAAGCTTGCCTTTTTTTGCTTGTTCATTTTGCCGCTCCTTCTTTATATCATGGTCCTCTACCGAAAATACAGCTCTGTATTTTATCAGGATATGAGGGAAAGACTTAGTCAATTGAATGCCAAATTGAGTGAATCACTTCAAGGGATGTCAATCATTCAAGTATTCAGGCAGGAGAAGAGAATGCAGGAAGAGTTTGGAGAAATCAATGAGAAGCATTTCCAGGCAGGTATGAAGAATATAAAGGTCGACGGCCTGCTTTTGAGACCGGCAATTGATTTGGTATATGCGGCGGCTTTGATTGTCGTTTTGAGCTTTTTTGGCATCACTTCATTCAGTCAGCCGATAGAAATAGGCGTCCTTTATGCATTCGTGAACTATCTGGATCGTTTTTTTGAACCAGTCAATCAAATCATGATGCGGCTATCGATGTTTCAGCAGGCAATCGTTGCTTCCTCCAGAGTATTTGCCTTATTGGATGAAAAGGAGGTATCGCCGGGTCAAACTGAACGTTATGAAGGATATCAAAAGATTAATCAAGGGGAAATCACATTTAAGGATGTTTCTTTCTCCTATGATGGTCATAAAGATGTCCTGAAGAATATTTCGTTTACGGCCAGGCCGGGAGAGACAGTCGCGCTTGTGGGGCATACAGGAAGCGGCAAGAGTTCGATTATCAATCTTTTGATGAGATTCTATGATTACTCAGCGGGGGAGATATTGATAGATGGAAAATCCCTTAAATCCTATCCCCTGGGTGAACTGCGAACAAAGATGGGGCTGGTACTTCAGGATCCATTCCTGTTTTACGGAACAATCAAGGATAATATTAAACTTCATAATCATAATATGAGCGATGAGGAAATCACGGAAGCAGCAAGATTTGTTCAGGCGAACGGATTTATTGAAAAACTGGAGGCTGGTTATTCAAGTAAAGTGGTTGAAAGGGGGGCGAGCTTGTCGAGCGGACAGCGCCAGCTGATTGCTTTTGCCAGGACGATTGCAGCCAAACCAAAAATACTCATCCTTGATGAGGCGACAGCGAATATCGATACAGAGACGGAAGAATCGATTCAGACAGCCCTATCAAAGATGAGAAAAGGCAGGACCACCATCGCGATCGCTCACCGGTTATCGACCATACAGGATGCAGATCTCATCCTGGTATTGCATAAAGGTGAAATAGCGGAAAAGGGTACGCATCAGGAACTGCTATTGAAAAAAGGAATTTATCATAAGATGTTCTTATTGCAGAACGGACTGGTTGAAGGGATGGAGGATGCGGTTTCAAAAGGTGCGATGTAAAAACCTTAGGCGTATCATAAACATACTAAGACAAAAGTGTTTTACTCATAGTAAAACCCGAACTAATTTACCTTCGATAGGGCAAATTAGTTCGGGTTTTTAATTTGATTAATGAACATTAATATTTAATTGTTTCTAGCGGTTGATTGGAGTGTAAGACGAAGACTCCTATCTGAAATGCGAAAGGGCTTTGCTCAGAGGCGTTTGACTTATGGCATGTGCCTCTAAGCCCTGCAGCTGGACAGTTCTTCGTAGAGATTTTAGAGAAAGCTCACCACTCACCCCGGGAAAGCGAAGTCTTGCACGGAAATCATTAGCGGTATAAAGAAAATATACTGATATTGTTCGTTACTTTATGTCGGCGTGATATCAGCTTACTTGGGACGTCATATTTTTTATGTAATTCGAATTATAACTGTTCAATAATAAATCCAATTCTTGACTATATTGAATGGCTTGCGGGGAAGTTAAACCATTTTTTGCGGCGATATCAATCAATTGAGCACGTTTCTTTTCAATGCGGTCCAGAAGCTCTTGTTTAGACACGGCTGTTTCCTTTCTCTTGTAGTTCCTTACAGAAGGAATACAAAACTAGTAATAACTGTAACTTTTTATAAGTATAACGAAAGTGGGAGCGTTTTTCAAAACAAAAATACATTTTTAAACTCATTGAAACAAGATTGGAATGATTCAAATCCCGTTGTAAACGAATGGTCACAAATCGTTCACAGAATAGAGTCTCATAGTCTCCGCTAATGTCTGATAGAATAGATAATAATAAACAGTAAACAGGAGTTGAAATTATGGCAGATATTAATTTATTTCTTGCGTTTGGAGCAGGTTTTCTAAGTTTTATTTCTCCATGCTGCCTTCCTTTATACCCAGCCTTCTTATCATATATAACGGGGATGAGCGTCAATGAACTAAAGACGGATAATGCCATGCTGCAAAGAAGGAGTCTTTTACATACCGTTTTTTTTCTCTTGGGCTTTTCGGCCATCTTCATTGCGATCGGATTCGGTACTTCGTTCATCGGGGAGTTCTTTCTTGATTATAAGGATTTGATCCGTCAGCTCGGTGCGATTTTCATCGTCATATTCGGATTAGTTGTGATAGGGATTTTCACCCCGGAAATGCTGATGAAAGAACGCCGCATTGAATTTAAGAACAAACCATCTGGGTTCATTGGTTCCATCTTGATCGGAATGGCATTTGCAGCAGGATGGACACCGTGCACCGGTCCGATCCTTGCTTCGGTACTGGCGCTTGCAGCCACAAATCCGGGATCGGGTGTAATATATATGACCGCCTATGTACTTGGGTTTGCCATCCCGTTCTTCATTCTGTCATTTTTCATCGGGAGAATGCAGTGGATCAGGAAAAACAGCGCAAAGATCGTTAAAGCAGGCGGATATATCATGATTGTTGTCGGAATCATGCTATTCTTTGACTGGATGACCGTCATCCTTTCCTATTTCACTTCCATCTTCGGAGGATTCCAAGGGTTCTAAAGTTATAACAGAGAGTACAGAGAATGATATGAATTGAAATAATCTTACAAAAAATGTTATATTGAGAATATTAATGGGACTAAAGTATGATAAAATGGATGCAGCGAAGGCTTTTACAAGGAGGAACACCTGTGGCAACAATACTTGTAGTGGATGATGCAAAGTTTATGAGAATGACACTTGGTAATATGCTGACATCCAGCGGACATACTGTAGTAGGTGAAGCGGAAAATGGAGCAGAGGGCGTACAGATGTATGCCGAGCTTCAGCCGGATCTAGTCACGATGGATATTACGATGCCTGTAATGGATGGCATTGAAGCCTTGAAGGCCATTCTTTCCCAGTATCCAAAAGCGAAAGTAATCATGTGCTCTGCCATGGGACAGCAGAGAATCGTAGTTGAAGCGATTGAAAGCGGAGCTAAGGACTTCATCGTTAAACCATTTGATGAGGTCCGGGTCGTGGATGCAATTAAGAGGGTATTGGGTTCATGAAGTGAGGTGGCTGACTGCCCCTCTTTTTTTTGCCAATTTTCGTTTTCCGATGAAATAGGCTATAATAGTATTGAAAAAAAGTAGAGAGTTAAAGGATGATCGTTTATGATGATTGCTTCATCCATTGTAGCAATATGTATGGGGTTTTTTGTATTGTTTATCAGAATGAAGGCGCAGAAAAAGCCGGTAAGCGGAAAAAAAATCATTTTACCACCAATCTTTATGAGTACCGGGGCTTTAATGTTCATTTTCCCTTTTTTCAGGGTAACACTGGGGGAACTGTTGGAAGCACTTACTGTGGGAATGTTGTTCTCGATTTTACTCATTAAAACGTCTAAATTCGAAGTTAGGGATCATGATATTTACTTAAAGCGTTCTAAAGCATTTGCGTTTATCCTTATCGGACTTTTGATTGTCAGGATTGTGGCTAAATCCATACTGAGTGCTTCAATCGATTATGGTGCGCTTAGCGGGATGTTCTGGATCCTTGCGTTCGGGATGATTGTACCTTGGCGCATCGCCATGTATATCCAGTATCGCCGATTACATCAAGAAAACAGGGACTTGACGACAAATTCAATATAAACCAGAAGCGGGACAGATGATGATGATCTGTTCCGCTTTTTGTATTTCTTTGAATGAAGTTTACATATAGTTAACCTGCAAATAAACGAAACGGATGTTACGATTTTCTTACAAATGACCAAGATGAGAGTATCGAAATATTTGTCAGGGGAAACACGGAGAGAAACAAATATATTATAAAGGGGTTTTCAGGTTGTTCACTCTCCATGATATCTGGACGTTTTTTCTGGCATTTTTCTTAACGCTGCCTCTTGTGACAATTGTTCACGAAGCAGGGCATGTACTGGTGGCCAGAATATTTGGAGCAAAGATAAAATTTGCAATTGGAACCGGAAAGAAGTTATTTAATATAGGACCCCTTGAGGTAAACAGGATGTATTTCATGGAGGGATGGTGCCAATATACTGAGTTGAAATATAATACAGTATGGTCACATGTTCTGATTTATTTATCCGGCAGCCTGTTTAATCTGATCGTGATCTTACTGATGAATTTTCTGATCTACCAGGGCGTGTTTCCTGTTCATATCTTTTTCTATCAATTTGTTTATTTCTCGGTCTATTTTATCTTTTTTTCTCTTTTTCCATATCGAAACGGTGAAGGGAAGCCAAGTGATGGACAAGCGATTTATGATGTAATCAAATATGGGAAGGCAGAAGATCCGATCGATTGATCATAAAGAAATCAAAAAGGCAGACGATGTGAATCGTCTACCTTTTAGTCTTTTTCCATTTCATGAAAAGGAATGCTGCAGCTGCTGTGAAAATAATGTATAGAATAATCGGGATTACGAGGATAGATCCCATATTTTCAACCCTTTTCTCCTTTAGAATAAGTGTTCATATGGAGCCGCATCAATATTCATTTCATCCAGCTTTTTTCTGAGGAATTTATGGTCCCGCTTTGGGGTCGCCATTATATAACCTCTAATGACCAATTCCTTTGAAATGGCAGGAGCTTTCTCTTTCAGTGCCAATTCCCCGATTTTTCCGGCGATTTTTTGCTTTGCCACATCCCTGAATAACTCAGGAACGGGAGTGACCAATTCATTCAGCATTCTCTTCTCTTGATCATGCCAAAGATGAAGTGTTTCATTTACATAATACTCTTCCCAGTCCATATCGGACTTCCCATCTTCTTTCGGAAACCTTTTCAAGAATTTGCGGAACATAAAGAAGCCGCCGATCGCAAAGGAAGCCATTAAAAAAACAACCCAAAAAAGGATAAAATATAAAAACCATCCATCTAGCTGCATGCTATCACCTCAAAGTATCTCGATAAACGAATATGTATAGTATTTCATTATAGACAACGTAAATCGCCGTGACAAGAATATCACAATAAATCTAAAAGATATCTATACTGTTCTTAATAAGAAATGATATACTAATAAATAACAAATATCGTGAAAATTCATTCTTTTTCGATAATCATCCATTTTATGCTGTTTTGGAAGGACGGGGAAGTCACATGACGAAATATAAGGGCAGAATCTTGTTTAGTGCCGCAGGTGCTCTATTGATCATTATCTGGGATTTCATTTACTATTTTGTTCTTCACTACTCCTTCAACCTGCAAATTGATTTGCTTTTTACCACTCTCATCCTGTTCATTGGTTATTATACTGGAAAAAACTACGATGACAGCAATGAAGCCGTTTATGCACTCAGTAAGAGCGAGGAAAAAATAAAAAGGCTGAATGAAGAGCTGCAGCTGGTCCTGCAGAACATCTCTGAGGTTGTCTTCCACACGAATTCCAAGGGAGAATTTCAATTCTTGAATCAATCATGGGAGGACTTCACGGGTTACAGCCTGAAGGAAAGTCTGCACAGAAATGCACTGCACTTCATTTCACTTAATGAACGCCACGAATTTCTGCGTGTGCTCAGAAGGAATATAACTGAGAAAAAGGAGAAGACGAAAATAGATTTTTCTTTTCAAATGAGGGATGGACAGTATCGGTGGGGAGAAGTGAACATCAAGCTGAATTACGATGATGACGGAAGACTCGCAGGGACAGTAGGGACGATATCGGATATTACAGAACGAATACATAATGAAGAAGAGCTGCTCGAAATGAACGAAACACTAGCGATCGAATCACAGAAACTTTCAGTAGCAGGACAGCTGGCAGCGGGTATTGCACATGAAGTGAGAAATCCGTTGACCTCCATTAATGGCTTTCTGCAATTATTAAGAGATGATGCCGACTCTAAGACTAAGGAATATCTGGAAATAGTATTTTCCGAAATTAAGAGAATCGAGCTAGTGCTCAGTGAATTATTAATCTTGGCAAAACCTCAATCTGTTACCTATAAACGCATCAATATCGTAGAAACACTGGATCACGTGGCAAAACTCCTGAATACGAATGCGATTCTTTATAATATTGAAATCCAGACTGCTATTAAGCAGAGAGAATTATTTATCAGGGGAGACGAAAATCAGCTTAAACAGGTCTTTATCAATCTAGTGAAAAATGCAATCGAAGCAATGCCTCACGGAGGCAGTATCAGGATTCATGCAGGACTGAATGAGTACAATAAAGTCGAAATCAGCTTTAAAGATGAAGGGATCGGTATGAAGAAACAAGTCCTGGATAAGCTTGGAGAACCTTTCTTTACGACAAAAACCAAAGGAACGGGTCTGGGCCTGACCATTTGTCTTCGGATCTTAAGAGACCATTCGGCTGATATCAATGTACAAAGCGAACAGGGAGAGGGGACGACGTTCTCAATTACATTCGATGCAGTTATGCAGCAAGGAAGAAAGAAAAGGGAACAAATACATACTTAACAGTTGAGGAAGTTTTAGGGGGTCATCCTGAAGCTTCTTTTTAAATGGAGAAGAAATTGGATTGGAATGGCGGGACTGCCTGGGAATCGAACCCAGCGGAGACGGCACGCGCCTCCCAGGAGGTTTTGAAGACCTAGGCAAGCACCAGCTCAACAATCAGCCCCATGGATTTCTTTATTAGTTATATCACGTTCCGGGCCGCTGTTCAATGAATAAACCCTATTACCTCAATAAAAAGGAAGAAGGATAGCGGAGAAAAGCCTTTGTGAAAATAAGCAGTTTATTCCAATTATTTATAAAATTAGAACTTTAGTGAAAGTAGAAACTATTTCTTTACCAACTGTTAATACACGTGATAAGATACATTTTGCCGGCTAAAAAATGGAAGAAGTAAGCGATTTCTACGCTTGATCTCCCGCATATTTCATACAAGAGAGACAGAAAGGGGATTTGAACGATGAAAAAATTATGGTTCTTAGGATTAGGTTTATCATTGTTGTTAGTTGGATGCTCAGATGCTGGTTCAGAAGAAGGCAAGAAAGAGGAATCTGCAGATACAAGCAGCGAGAATACTGACGCAGCTGGGGAATTAATGGATTTTTATCTTAATTTAACAACCACGATAAATGGTACAGATATTGACTTGAACGGTTACGAAGCTGCAGTGGGAGGAGAAGAACCTCCGGCAGGTGACGAGCTTGCAAAACTGGAAGATTCAGCTGCGGCATCTGCAGAAGAATCTGCAAAAGCCGTAGAGAATACGGAAATCCCATCCGGGCTTGACGACTATAAAAAAGACCTTGAAGAGTTCAAGGCTACATTGGCAGAGTCTTATAATATGAAAGCCGAAGCCCTCAAAGCTGATGGTGAAGCAGACCTTACGGAAGCGGACGAAAAAATGGTCGAAGCCGAGAATCAAATCAAAGCAGTTCTTGATAAAGCCGGGCTGGTAAGCTCAAGCCTTGTGAACGACTTAAACGGTTAATATTCAATTGATGATAATGAATTAACATACCGGCTCCAAAATTATGAAGTAATTTGGCAAGAAAATCAGAATAGAAAGATGCTTGGAGACAAATGCTCCAAGCATTTTTTATAACCAGTTAAGCACTGGTCAGAGAACTCCAAATATTTTTACATAAACTAAACAACCAAAATAAGTGGAGATTCTCCTCTTATTGACCAATTAGCACGAAATATTGAGTAAATAGAAGGAAACATTTCCCTTATTTACTCCAACGCATGAAAATGAATCAAGTTATCTTGATTTAGCAGGAAAAATTCCCCTTAAATCCACGAACCCAGCCCGATTCTGCCGGATAACAGTAAAAACTTCCCTTATTAATACGATTAAGGGTTGCTCACATTGGAGTATAAAATATTATCTGCTTCAGCTGCCTCATAAATATCAACCACCTGCCTCCTGCTAGTTAAAAATTATTCACAGCACACCCACTGCCTTAACAATTAGTTTGCACATTTCATGACAAAAACGTATTACCCCATGTTGAAAAGGGTTACTGGGCGGATATTCCGTCTATTTTATTGGCTCTCTTATAATCACCAGGAAGAAGCAGTCTAATTCAGTTACGAATAGAACTGCTGATTGGCAGGTTAATTTATTTTTTGTATTCGAAACTCGAACCCGTTATGTAATATGGTGTCTTTTTTCACTTCATTTTTCTATATATAAGGTGAAAGGAGGCTTAGTTCATGGAGTCCATCATTCCTTTTATCTCTGAGGTCGGTTTTCCGATTATGGTGACGATGTATCTGCTTTATCGTATTGAAACGAAGCTTGATGCAGTCGTGGCTTCCCTTCAGACTCTTCCTCAAAGAATGAAAGAATAGGAAAGGGAGGCCGGCCGGTCTCTCTTTTCTTGATGTTCTAAAAGAAGCAGATCTGGATAGGGGTGGGAACAAATGTTCCTTCTTAGCGGCATTTCCATTTACCCTGAGTTTTAGAGTCTGATATAATTTAAACTATATAGAGGCAGGAGAGGAGATTTGACGTTGAAATTCATACATACGGCTGATTGGCATTTAGGGAAATTAGTGCATGGTATATATATGACGGAAGAGCAGAGATACATACTAGAGCAATTCATTGCACTGGTGGAGGATGAGAAGCCGGATGCAGTCGTGATTGCAGGCGATTTGTACGACCGTTCCGTACCACCTACCGAGGCGGTGGAGCTGCTGGATGAGGTGCTTTTCAAAATCAATGTTGAATTGAATACACCGGTCATTGCCGTTTCAGGCAACCATGACAGTGCGGAACGTTTATCGTTTGGTTCTTCATGGTACAAGCACAGTCATTTTTACCTGAAGGGGAAACTTTCGAATGAGTTTACACCCGTTAACGTAGCCGGGGTGAACTTCCACTGCATTCCTTTCGCGGAACCGGGGACGGTGCGCCAGCTGCTCGGGGACGATTCCATTCATTCCCACCATGATGCGATGAGAGCGATCATAGATCGTATCCAGGAAAACATACATGGGGATGCACCGCATGTATTTGTCGGACATGCCTTTGTCCTGGGAGGGAAAACCACGGATTCTGAAAGAACTCTTTCCGTAGGCGGGTCAGGATGTGTAGGCAGTGAATTGTTCGAGCCATTTCATTATACGGCCATGGGACATCTGCACAGCCCGGACGCATTAAAGCATGACACGATCCGTTATTCAGGATCATTGATGAAATATTCGTTCTCGGAAGCATCCCAGAGGAAATCAGTGACAGTGGTGGACATGAAGGAAGATGGATCGTTCGAATTAAGCGAAAGGATATTGAAACCGAAGCAGGATATGAGAGAGCTGCAGGGGCATTTGGAGGAACTGCTTGATCCGTCCTTCTATCAATCCCAGAAAACGGATGACTTCTTAAAGGTGACCCTGCATGACGAGGGAACCCTTATCGATCCGATAAACAAACTCAGACAAGTGTATCCGAACGTGCTGCATCTTGAGCGGAAACTGGAGTTGACGGATGCCAAAAGGAAAAATAGTTTCAACGTTATAGAAGATAAAAAGAAGACAGAGCTTGAATTATTCAAAGAATTTTATTCAGATATGACGACAGGGGAATTTTCAACTTCTAAGCAGGAAGTCCTGGAAAAAGTCATCGGAAAAGCCAGGAAGGAGGCGTTTGAAGCATGAAGCCTCTTAAACTGACGATGCAGGCATTCGGACCATATGCCGCTAGGGAAGAAATTGATTTTCGCGAGCTGGACAGCCGCACGATGTTCGTGATATCAGGAAAGACCGGATCGGGCAAGACGACTATATTTGATGGTATTTCGTATGCAATATATGGGAAGGCGAGCGGGGAGGACCGGACCCCGACAGATATGAGGAGTCAATTCGCGAAGGAAGAGGACATTACGGAAGTTGAGCTGTTATTCAATTTGCGGGGAAAAACGTACCGGATCTGGAGATCGCCCCAGCAGGATAAAAAGAAAGCCCGCGGAGATGGGTATACGACCATCAACGCCCGTGCAGAGTTATTTACCTATGACGCGGAAGGCGGGGAAGTCATACTTGCTGCCAATGTGAGGGAAGTCGACGAAAAAGTGAAATCTCTTATCCAGTTGGATGCGAATCAATTCAGGCAGATACTCATGATTCCCCAAGGCGAATTTCGTAAATTGCTGACCTCTGACAGTAAAGATAAAGAAGTCATTCTGCAGAGGCTGTTCCATACACAGCTTTACAAAATGATCCAGGAAGGATTGAAGGCGGAAGCAGATGTTTTGCGGAAACAAGTGGAGGCTTCCGTTGAATTGCGTACAAGGGAACTGTTGAAAATCCATAGCAATGAAAATGAAGAATTGAACCAATTACTGCTTGAAGAACCTGTTAATGACAGTAAAATACTTTCGCTTCTCCCGGGACAAATCGAAGGGATGGAAATGCGGCTGGCTGATGTGGAACAAAAATACCAAACTATTCAAAACAAAAGAGATAACGTAAACAAAGAGCTTGCTGATGCACATAATCTCCTGAAACAATTTGAACTGAAGGAAAAACTGGGGGCAGAGCTGACCGCCCTCAAGCAACAAGAAAATGAAATCGGGCAGGCTTCTCAAGAGATCACACATGCACATAAGGCTGCCAGGTTAACAAAACAGGATGAATATTGCCATAAATTGAATAGTATCCTTAAGGGGCTTGAACAGGACAAGGATCGAATAATGAAAGAGAAAGAAACAGCCAAGAAAAGGCTGGAGCATGCCAGGAATCGCTATGAAGAGGAAGCGGGAAAAGAACCGGCCAAAGAAGAACTGGTAAAAAAAATCAATCATCTGGAAAGCATTCAAGGAGATGTTCATTCCCTCGATTCCTTACAATCGGAATTGCGGAGGTTACAGGAGAAAAATACAAAACAGCAGGATTTAATTAAAAAAGACTCCGAAGAGAAGGCTTACTTATCAAAATCGATAAAGGATGGAGAGGAACGGCTCGAGAAGTATGGAGAGAGCCAAAGCCTGTTGTTCCATTATGAAAGGTCACTCCAGGAAAAAGAGTCGGTCCTGGAAATACTCAATGAAATTCATACAATGACAGAAAGACAGGATCGATATAAAATTACATTGGAAAAATTAAGTGATCAATATGAAAACACTGCTGCACGGATGAAGGATGCTTCAGATTCGATCAACTATTTGGAGAATGAATGGCGTGCGGCGCAATCCGCCGCTTTGGCACGTGAACTCACAGAAGGAGCACCCTGTCCTGTATGCGGTTCAGAGCACCATCCGAATCTTGCGACAGACAAACATGAATTACCGTCAGAAGAAGACATGAATAGTGCAAAGGAAATGCTGCAAGCCCTTCAATCGGAAGAGAAGCAGTTGAGTCTTTCAATGGCCCAGGAAGAAACAAAAATCCAGAACACAGAAGAGCAAATAAGTCTCCTCATCAAGAGGGCAGGGAATCACGCAAAGAATCTTACATTGGAGAATCATCATGAAACAATCATAGAATTCCAATCAAATGTTCAATCCTTAAAAAGGAAAATACTTGAAAAGAAAAATGAACTTGAACATCTGAAGCAGATGAGTGAGCAGGTCAAGAGTGAAAAAAGGAAACTGGAAATACTCGAGGAAGCCGGCAAGAAACGTCTGGAGATCCAGCAGGAAC
This sequence comes from Bacillus sp. BKU_1, assembly GCA_051294195.1. Taxonomy (GTDB): domain Bacteria; phylum Bacillota; class Bacilli; order Bacillales; family Bacillaceae_B; genus Rossellomorea. The sequence continues at coordinate 3,853,026 of CP193985.1, forward strand.
TGCAAATGGAGTTCCTAACCAAGAAAACGTCCCTTGAGAAAATCAAGGAATCCATTCCGTCAAATCTTTATTCCAAAGCAGAGTTTGATGAAGTGTTTCAAAAAACAAAGGAAACATTTGATAGTATGAAAGCTGCTTATGAAAAAGCGCAGTCAGATTTTTATCAATGTGAGAATGATTACAAAGTAAAAGAAGCTCAATTGAAAGATAAAGAAGCACAAGTAAAAAAGGCAGAATCTGATATGAATCAGGAGAGGGAAGCATTTCTTTCCTTATTGTCCAGAGAGGGATTCCCTCATTACAGGGCTTTTCACGAAGCGAAAAGAACCGATGAAGAGATTTCTATACTCGAAGCAAGAGTGAAAAAATATGGCGAAGACCTTAGATCTGTGAAGGATCGTTTATCGGATGTATCTGAACAGCTGGAAAATATGGATGAGCCTGATATTCAAGTCATACAACAATCGTTGACTGCTGTCACCCAGGAGATGAAGGAAATCAACGAGGAGTTAAACAGACTCACTTCCCACACTCATGAAAATAAAGATATCCTTTCGAGAGTCGAAAATATCAATGCGGACATTAAAGAGCATGAAGAGGCTTATCAAACAGTCGGACATCTTGCAGACATCGCCCGCGGGCAGAATGCAAACCGGCTTACGTTTGAAAGATATGTATTGGCTTCTTTCCTTGAGGATATCCTCCGTGTTGCAAATGACCGTTTATCGAAGATGACAGCGGGCAGGTATAATCTGATTCGTAAGGCGGACCGCAGCAAGGGGAATATACAGAGCGGACTTGAACTGCTTGTATTTGATCAATATACCGGGCAGGAACGGCATGTCAAAACCTTATCGGGAGGTGAAAGCTTCAAGGCATCACTTGCATTGGCCCTTGGGCTCGCTGATGTGGTCCAGCAATATGCAGGAGGGGTATCCCTTGAAACGATGTTCATTGATGAAGGATTCGGTACTCTCGACCCAGAGTCCCTTGACCATGCAATCGAAGCGTTGATGGATATCCAGAGCAGCGGACGCCTGGTCGGATTGATATCCCATGTCCCTGAACTGAAAGAACGGATCGACGCAAGGCTTGAAGTCATCTCTTCACAAAACGGAAGCAGGACGGAGTTTCAATTTATGGTCTAGTAAATATAAAACAAAAAAGTCAGGGATCCCCTGACTTTTTTTGTTTCTACTGGTTAGTTTGTGAAGGTAGGGGAAATAAATAAAGTTACATCTTACATTAGGAGTTTTTAAATGAAGAGTTTACAGCCAGTTCTCATCCCAAGGCAGCTCACCTTATTATTAATCCTTTCAACAGGTCTTCTAAACCACGTTATGATCATACCCAGTATCCTCCAATCATCCGGCCGGGATGGCTGGGTAAGTGTCATTGTTTCATACCCGGTATTGATACTGGCGACATTCTTGATTTATTACGTATTAAAGAATTCACCCCCCGAAGGTTTCTTTCATCTCTTAAGGACAAAATGGAAAAAAGTATGGGTTTGGGTCTATTCGCTTCCGATTTGTTTATTTCTGATAACCAGTGCATATATCACCTTTGTTGACTTAATAATATGGTTGAGGGCATATTTTCTTGCTGATGTACCGAAGCTGCTAATTGTGATCATTGTGCTGTGCACCTGTTTGTTGATTACGTGGTCAGGTATCAAATCTATGGCCATTGCAAGCGGTATTTTGCTCCCGTTGGTGATGATTTTCGGCTTTTTCATTGCCTTCACCAATACGCACCTGAAAGATCCCAGTCTCCTTTTTCCGATACTAAGCAGTGGGTTTTCGCCTGTATATAAGGGCATGATTTATGTTTTGAGCGGTCTGCTGGAGATATTCATCATCATCTTACTTCAGCCATTCAGCACCGGGAAAATAAAACTGCATCATCTCTTTTTTTTGGGATTGATTTTGGCAGGCTTGATAATGGGTCCATTAACAGCGTCCATCATGGAATTTGGTGACGTGGAAGCATCGAACATGAGATACCCCGCATATGAACAGTGGAGGATTTTAGGCATCGGTGAATTCATAACCCACCTTGATTTTTTTGCCCTTTATCAATGGCTGTGCGGTGCACTGATCAGGATTGGTTTATTTATGTTTTTACTCAGCTTTCTTTTAACAAATTCAAAGAATAAATACAGAATGAAATTCAGGGTTGTCTCATCTGTGTATATTGGGTTCATGATTTTATTGCTTATTGATGTGGACCCATACTTTTTTTATAGAGCTTTATACAACTATTTCTTTCCATTCACGGTTGTGTTCTTCTTTATTCAAATGTTATTGAGTGCTTTAATTGTAAAAATTTTTTCCATTAAAGCGAAAAACTAAGATATTTTGAATGCAGGTCACAACACTCCTTACTGAAACATTAAAACTGCTGCAGACAAAAAGGATGTTGTAATGATGATAAAAAGTTCAAAGAATACATATACAGCAGAAGAAAAAATGGAAGAGTTACATTCTTTATTTTCAAAAAGTGAAGATTTGCTCTTTAAAGAACATCACTTTGAACAAGTAAGGATTACGATGGTGTTTTTCGAAAGTATCGTTGATATCAAATACCTGGATAAATCCATCCTGCCGAAACTGGACCTGATCACAGATAAATCCGTTTTACAAAAGATGCAGGAATACTTCCAGGCAGAGGAATTTACAAACAGAAAAATGAAAGAACTGACAACTGCATTATTTTCAGGACATGTCCTCTTTTTCCTGGAAGGGACGATCCTCGGTATACAAGCGGGGAATCTTCCAAAGCGCAATCCCGAAGAATCTTCACTCGAAACTTCAATCAGGGGGCCGAAGGATGGATTTATAGAGGATCTGTATACAAACATTTCACTGGTAAGAAGACGTCTTTTTACACCCTCTTTATGTGTGGAGACATATTATATAGGAAGCAGGAGCAATACAAAAATAGCTGTTCTCTATTTAGAAGACATCATCGACGAGAGAATCATAATAGATTTGCATAAAAGATTGGAAAAGATTGATATTGATGTTTTGATCTCCAATCAAGAACTGGAATCTTTGTTGGATGATTCACCTTATTCAATATTTCCAAGTTTCGATTATACAGGAAGACCTGATTTTATAGTGGAAAATCTAAATCAAGGCAGATTTGCCATCATAATGGATGGAAGTCCTACTGTTTCTATTGCGCCGGTGAATCTCTTGCTTCAGACGAAATCCCCCGAAGATTCATACATCAATTATTTCTTTGTTTCAATTGAGCGTTTTATAAGAATCTTCGGATTGACTATTTCAGGATTTCTTCCTGGCATTTGGGTAGCTTTCTCTGCTTATAACATTGAACAAATTCCATACTTGCTTGTGGCCACAATCTCTATGTCAAGATTCGGCCTGCCGCTTTCTGCTCCTATTGAGATGTTCATCGTATTGTTTTTATTTGAGTTCTTTAATGAAGCAGGCATACGGCTTCCAAGGGCCATTGGTCAGACGGTTTCCGTGCTTGGGGGACTGATTGTAGGGGACGCAGCCATTCGGGCTGGATTAACTTCACCCACTATGCTTGTTATTGGTGCGATAACCTATATTTCTTCCTTCACGCTCGTCAATCAATCATTAAAAAACGGGCTTACCACATTAAGATTTATCGTTTTACTCTTCAGCACCTTATTTGGATTGTTCGGGGTGATCCTTACCTTTATTATCACCATCCTTTATTTAGCCACAAAATCTTCTTTTGGTGTCCCTTACTTGGGCTCTGTCGCCCCTCTCAGTTTTACGGAAACAGTCCGGGCTTTTGTAAAGCTGCCGCTTCAATTATATAAAGAACGTACGAAGTCAACCAGTCCGAAAGATACAACCAGGAAAGGGAATGAGTAACCGTGGTCCTTCGAAAATTCAGCATATGCATACTCGCTTCATTTTTCTTGTTATCGGGTTGTTCAGGTATAAAAAATATACAGGACTTGACTTATGTCGTCACAATAGGACTGGATTATGACCCCGAGCACGAAGAATACATTGTATATCTTCAAGGATTGAACTTCTTAAATGTGGCCAAACAGGAAACGAGGCCAATTGAACCGATACCGACACTGGTTGGGTCGGCACGAGGAAAAACGCTCAACCTTGCAGTAAGTAAGTTATATAAGCTATCACGGCCCCCGTTGTTCTTTGGGCATCTAAAAGCATTGGTATTATCCGATAAAGTGATTGAGAATAAATTCAAAGAAGTACTCGAAGATATTGGAAGGAATCGATCGTTAAGACCCAATTTATTGGTATTCACAACGGATCAAAATATAGAAGAGATCTTACACACAAAAGGCTTATTCAGTTATCCCCCCGTCTACACCGTATTATTGACCGAGGAAAATATTGAAGCAAATTTAAATGATATTGGTCCAATCAGCCTCATGTCATTTTTGAGAATGTATTATGAGCCCGTGGGGTCTGCATTCATTCCGAGATTGTCTGTCAATCAAAATGCATGGGAAACAGATGCCCCAAATCCTGTGCTTCTCCTTGACGGTTATTCCCTGTTCCAGCATTCAGACTATAAAGGAATACTTCCGTCCAAAGAATCGATAATAGTGGACTGGCTTCTCAATAAAAGAAATCAAATCGATTACGGTGTTCATATTGATGACGATTTGGCTGCTACATTTAAATTGACCTCACAAAAGATGAAAGTGAAATTGAAAAAGGATGTATCTCAGCCTGAATTTATACTTGATGTCAAAGTGGAAGCAGAACTGCTGGAAAAGGTAAAAGAAGTTCCATATGAAAAAGTGAAGGCTTCACTGCAGAAAGCAATCATGAAAGAAGTTCAATCAGTGTATGATATCGGTATTGAGAAAAAAGTGGATTTGTTGAATGTCGGAGAAGAGTATTATAGGTTCAATGGGGATGAATACAGGAAACTTATCAATAGCGATCGGTTTTATCTGACCGGGCATTCTTTGAAGAAGATCAATGTAAGCGTGAACATTTCTCATTACAACGCATACCGGTTTAATAAAAAAGAACGCTAAGGACTCCATATTAAGTCAAAAAATAATACCTGAACTTTCAATTATGTCTTTATATTTCCAACAGGATTAACTATGATGAAGATACAAGACATACACAAAGATGGTGATATCAATGAAAATAAGTGTATATATTTTAATCTTAATCATTTCGGCAGCCGTTGCCATCGGATGGAGCTGGAAGCGCCTCCTGGACTTTAACACATATAAAAAACCATTTTTTGAAGGGGTTGCCCTTCAATTTTTATTCCTTGTGATCGCCTCCATTTGGTGGCTGGTGACAGAAGACATATCAAACGGGATCATGGGTGTTTTTTACTATCTTATGGCTTTTCTCGTCATAATGGTGATTCACGGCTATGTCCTTCACTATTTATTCTCCAAAAAAAAGAAAGAAGTATCAGAATGAAATATTTCGGAATCGACGCAGGCGGAACCCTTACTAAGCTTGTATACGAAGAACATGGCAGGTACCATTATAAAGTCTTTGATAGTGATGAACTTCTAAAGGTGTTGAATTGGATACGGCTCACTTCGCCGGATTCCACATTGTTCCTGACCGGCGGGAAGGCAGAAAAGCTGAAAACGCTGCATCCGGAAAGTACAGTGTTTGCTGAATTCGATTCGATTGAAGAAGGGATTAGAAGTCTTGTCCATACTCAAAATGAAAAGCTACCCCGATACATTCTGGTGAATATCGGCACCGGCACATCTTTCTTTAAGGTCGCTCCCGAAGAATTCTCCCGTGTAACGGGAAGCGGAATGGGCGGAGGTTTGTTCATAGGACTGGGAGCGCTGCTCACAGGTACAGATCATTTCCATGAACTCGTGGAGATGTCCGAAAACGGAAACCGTGAAGCAGTCGATTTGATGGTGAAAGATGTATATGAAGGGGATGAATCTCCTGTACCTGACTATCTGACGGCAGCAAACTTTGCTAAAGTAAGATCCGGAGAAGCATCTGGAAATGATGTGATCCGCTCTTTGACCAACTTAATTGCTGAGACGGTTATATTGCTTGCCCATCAGCTTGCGGTCTCACATCGCTGCCAAAAGCTTGTCTTCATAGGAAGCACTCTCCTTGCGAATTCTCCACTTAAAGAAGATCTCAAACAATTTGAAACCCTTTTGGGGTGTCAGTGTGTTTTTGTGGATAATGGATCATTCTCCGGCAGTATCGGTGCATTGAGGCTTGGATTAAAAAGCCTGGGGATTTCACAAAATAGTCATTGATACTCAGGTGAAGCGCATTGTCTTTTCCCATTCTTTCTACTAACATAGAATGAGAAACAGTAGTGGAAAGCGGAGGAGATTGCAGTGCCTAAATTAAAATCATTTGCGGTCGTGATGGCTGCAGTGGGAATTCTCCTTGCAGGTTGCAGCAATAGTGACTTTCAAGCAGAAACGAACTACGAAATAGCAGATTTCACTTATACCAATCAACATAATGAAAAGGTAAGTCTCAAAGATTTGGAGGGCAAGGTTTGGATTGCAGATTTCATTTTCACCAACTGTGAAACGGTTTGTCCGCCAATGACGTTCAATCTTACGAAGTTGCAAAAGGAACTCAAGAAGGCAGGAGTAGAAGATTATAAGATTGTCTCCTTCAGTGTCGATCCCGAAAAGGATACACCCCAGGCCCTGAAAGAATATATTTCAGGATACGAAGCGGATACAGGCAAGTGGGAATTATTGACCGGTTACAAGTTCGAGGAAATCAAGGACTTTGCGGAACATTCCTTCAAAACGATCGTTGCGAAAGACCCGAATTCTGACCAAGTCATTCATCAGACAAGCTTCTTTCTCGTCAATCAAGACGGGGTCGTGGTTAAGAATTACAGCGGGAACAGCGATGTACCTTACGAGGAAATCACCTCCGACATGAAGACACTTATAAAAGAAGGTTCCAATTAAAAACCTGAGGAAAATAGTCGAGTTGGATCAAGCCTCTTTAGAAAGCGGGCTTGTCCGGCCGGCTATTTTTTTATTGTGCTCTCTGGTTATGGTAAAGTTAGTATAGTCATTCTATAAACGAAGCAGGTGAGGAGAATTCGACATTCAAAAGGCATTTTTATCTTTGACTGTATCATCACGGTCGTGATACTGTTTTGGACGATCAAATCTTTTTCTGAAGGGGAAAGCATGAAAGGTATGCTGTTTATTGCATGCTTTGCACTGATGACTGGTGTATTATTCACTCATTATAAAAAGAAGAACTCTTAGAAAAAGCAGGTGGGAAGGTTGCGGAAACGGTACTATACGATCGGTATGGCCGGGCATATTGACCATGGTAAAACTGCGCTGACAAAGGCCCTTACCAACATTGACACCGATCGCCTAAAAGAGGAAAAAGAAAGGCATATTTCAATAGAGCTTGGATTTGCCCCTCTTCATGAAGAAGAGGATTTGCAGATTTCCATTGTTGATGTACCCGGTCATGAACGTTTTGTAAAGAAAATGATTGCTGGGACAGGCGGTATAGACATGGTCGTGCTGGTGGTTGCAGCTGATGAAGGGATCATGCCGCAAACAAGGGAACATCTGGATATCCTTTCGCTTCTCGGCATCTCAAATGGAATCGTGGTTCTTACAAAAATGTCGAAAGTGGACCTGGAATTGAGGGAGCTTGCTAAAGATGAAGTGAAGGCAGAACTCGAGGGCTCTCCTTTTGAAAATGCCCCCTTGATGCTCGTCGACAGTATAACTGGTGAAGGGATACAGGAATTGAAGGATTTGATTTTAAAATCGATAGAAGATATACCGGTCAGGCGTACTGAAGGTGATTTCCGTTTACCAGTCGATCAGATATTTTCACTGAAAGGGCAGGGTACCATTGTCAGGGGGACCATATATGAAGGGGAGATAGAAACAGGGGCTGAAGTCACGATACTCCCTCAAGGGATCCAGGCGAAAGCAAGGCAGATACAAGTCCATGGACAGAAGAGAAGCAAAGGCTCTGCAGGACAGCGTGCAGCCATCAACCTGGCAGGTGTCAATTATCTGCAAATTGAGCGCGGAGACGCAGTTGTGTCTTCTTCACTCTTTACTGTAACGGATACAATCGATGTTTCACTGAAAATTCTTGGTGGAATCAAGCATGGACTTAAACAGCGTATGGAAGTAAAGTTCCATACAGGAACTACAGAAGTAATGGGTAAACTGGTATTCTTCGACCGCAATAAGACAGAAGCTGCAGAAGATTCTATCCTTTGTCAAATCCGTCTTAATAGGAAGATTGTAGTCAAACGGGGTGATCGTTTTATCCTCAGGAGAGCGACACCTGCAGAGACACTGGGCGGAGGTTGGATCATTAATCCAAGCGGGGGAAAATATCGCTTCGGAAGCGAGACCATTTCGATGCTCCGTGCGATAATGGAAGGTTCCGCAGAAGAAAGAATGATGAAACTGCTTCAACAGAAGAAAAGTGTACCTTCTCAGTCACTGATACTTGAAGCATCCCTTGGTCAGGATGAACTCCAGGAAATAATGCAGAAGGCAGGCTGGATTTTGCTGCGCGGCTCATTTGTGACACATATTAATATTGTAGAAAGCTGTGAAAAAAAGATCATAGAAGTTCTCGTCTCCTATCATGAAACGCATCCAATGGAAAAGGGAATCAATAAGGGGGAGCTGCAGCCGCTGCTGGAGCCTTTCACTGATATAGTTATCCATTTCAGTATCGAAAGACTGATTCAGCAGAAGGAAGTATCTCTTGAAAATGGATTACTCCATATGCATGATTTTATACCGAGCCTCCCTTCACAATGGGAAAAAAGATGCTATCAGCTTTTACACTCTTTAAGGGAAGATAAGTTGAAAGTGAGGACAATGGAAGAATATTTTAAGGAAGCCGGTATCCCTGACACCGTTAGACAGGAATTTCATTATTTCTTTGTTGGGCAGAATTGGATTGTTCCACTCGATGACAAGCATGCATATGCATGGGAAACATACAATATGGCAGTCAATGAGCTCAAGGAAAAGACAGACCGAAGATTCAACATAACTGAGGCAAAAGAAATATTAGGTCTATCCCGGAAATATATGATTCCTTTTTTAGAAAGACTGGATAAAGATGGATATACCATCAGGATCAATGATGAGAGAAAATGGATATCTTGAGGAGAATAACGTGATTATGTTTCTCTCTTTAAGAAAAGTGGTATAAATGTACTCATGGAATTGTATAACTTAGTAAATAGACAAGGCAGGAAAGTAGGAGACGTAAGATGCAGGAATTATGGAGCGCATTTGGATGGGTGATCCCCATTCTTGCACTGATTACCATGACTTCTCTCCTGGCCGTCTCCGTATGGAAAAAGAAAAAAGGCAAAGGAAGGTGGATGAACCTCCTTCCTGTTTTAATGCTTTCAATTTCCATTGGCGGTATATGTTTGATCACCCTTACACCTATGCTGGGTGACGGAGGAATGAACGGCGGGGTAAAAGGTCATACCAATATGGATCCTTTCTCAAATTTGAAACTGAATCTTCTTTATCGGAATCATTTAGATGTTCCGATTCGAAACTTATTAGCCAACGTGTTTTTGTTTGTGCCCTTTGCTTTCTTTTCAGGCTGGTGGATGCGTCACCAGAGGGCGATAGTATTAAAAGTGACATTTCTTGGGGCCATCTTCTCATTTTTTATCGAATTGACTCAATACTTTCTTCCATTGGGGAGGGCGACAGATATCGATGATTGGCTTATGAACACGCTTGGTTCATTTCTTGGCGGGATATTATTTATGATTGGAAGATTCATATTCAGATTGTTAAGGATAAATGGCTGGATAAATAGATAAAGCTGTATTGAACGAAGGATATACCAATAAACCGGTGTATCCTTTCGTTTGTGTAAATATTTTGAAAAAACATGTTAATATGGAAAAGACTTCATATTAAGGAGAGAGTTTGCATGGGAATTTCATTACGAAAGGCATCTTTGGAAGATGCTGAATTATTGACCTGCATCATGAAAGAAACATTTGATCGTGAAGCTGCGAGATGGCTGGAAAATGAGAAGGATTCTTTCGATTATAATATACAGCCGCCCGGGTATGACTCTGTTAAAAAGAATGAGTATATGATCAGCGAATTGGAAGCTTTCATCATTTCAACCGGCGGAAAACCCGCAGGTGGAATCTTTGTCACTATCTCAGGGGAATTTTATGGAAGAATCGACCGTATCTTCATTCAACCGGACCATCAGGGGAATGGCATCGGGTCAAAGGCGATAGAATGGATTGAAGAAGAGTTTCCTTCGGTGAAAATCTGGCATCTTGAGACTTCTGCAAGGCAAATAAGCAATCATCATTTTTACGAAAAAATGGGGTTTAGAAAGACTTTTGAAGCAGATGAAGAGTATTGTTATGAGAAAGTAATGGAGATGTCCCCCAATGGCCGGGAGCCCCTCAAAAATGAAGAATTATCCCACAGACTTTATGAACATTGCAGCTTAGGCCATTCAGAGTATTATGGGGTGAACATGGAAGGCAGCTCAATCACTAACAGCAATTTAAAGGGCATTCACTTCAGCAACTGTAATTTGAGCAGAGTGAAATTCCAGAATATCAATATTACTCATTCACTTTTTGCTGATTTAAATCTTTCAAACAGCGAATTTGCACATCTATCAATCGGCGGTGCTTCATTCAGGGACACTGATTTGGGTGAAGGGGGAGAATCCTTGAGTTTTAATGGATGTAACCTTCAAGGGAGCAAGTTCATAAACTGCGATTTAAAGGGAATTGAGATAATTGACAGTGATCTGTCAGGGATGAAGATCAATGATATCCGGGTCGAGGACCTGCTGGATGCATATAAGCAGATGACGAGTACATAGTGAAAAACATTAAAAAAGGAGGAGCTGGAGTGAACGGAGAGAAGCTGGCGATATTTGATGAAGAGTATAATAGATTGGGAGAGCGAACGCGTACGGAAGTGCACGCACGCGGGTACTGGCATGAGACGTTCCACTGCTGGCTGGTACATTATGATGACGCCGAAAGCAAAATTTATATTTATTTTCAGCTGAGAAGCGAAAGGAAGAATGACTATCCGGGGCTTTTGGATATTACAGCTGCAGGACATATCTTATCACAGGAGACCATTGAAGATGGTGTAAGGGAGATACAGGAAGAACTTGGGCTGGAAATACCATATGATGATCTTATTTCTGCAGGGGTCATTAAAGAAGAGTTGTATGGTTCGGAAATGACCGATCGGGAGTTAGCAAATGTATATTTATATACAAAGCCCGTCTCGTTTCAAAACTTCAGTCTGCAAACGGAGGAATTATCAGGTATCTTCCGGACGGGACTTGAAGAGGCTGAACAGCTTTTTAAACAGGAAAGAGAGGAAATCAGTCTGGAAGGGTTTATTGCAGATGAAAGTTCAAAGATAAATTATACGAATAGAAGCGCAACGATTAAAGACTTTGTTGCCCATCCCCTTTCATACTTTGTGGAAGTGATAAATAGAATCAAGGTTGAACTTTTGGAAAAATAATTCTGGTTTCCCATGTTCAATTCGTCTTAACTCCGCTATCATAAAAGTTTCAGCAATTCATCAACGAGGAGGAGACTAGTGAACGGAACAGCACATATGGCAGCGGGATCAGCAGCAGGATTCATCACAGCCAACTCGGTAGGAGCAGATTTTGCGTCAACAGCCGTACTGGTCACCATTGGCGGGATTTCTGGACTGATGCCGGATTTGGACATCGATGGCAAGCTTAGTAATAAAGTGACATTTTCCTCAAAAATGATCCGGGCAGCAGCTGCGGTCATAGGCTTATTGATGATGGTATACAGCTTCCTTGAAGAAGCAGGGAGGGATCAATGGATAGGTCTGTGTTACGGGGCAGGCATCCTATTACTTTCAAGCCTGATAACACAAAGAAGGATGCTGACCATTACGGGGATCGCCGTAACCTTGGGCGGATGGCATATCAATGAGATCTGGCTGTGTTTACTGGGAATATACATACTGATTGCATCCCTGGTATCACACAGAAGTTATACACATTCGCTGATAGGGATCCTTTATTTTAGTTTCATTGCAAGATACCTGGAGTATTCCCTTATGATCGAAGGTGTTTTTGAAGCATGCATGCTGGGTTATGCAAGTCACTTGGCGGGGGACATGAAGGTGCTTCCCTTTAACAGGAGAGGGGTTAAATTATTTCTGCCTTTTTCTTCAAAGGAAATGTAAATATATATTGACCAATTATTTCTGTTGCTATAAAATATTGGAAATGACATAACGTATGCAATGATGAAGAAAAGTAAGCTGTTGAAACACTTCAGAGAGCTGATGGCAGGTGAGAATCAGTGTGGGCAGACAGACGAATGGGCTTCTGAGCATCCAGGTTGAAAAGGAAAGTAGGCCAAGGCGGAAAGTCTCACCGATACAAGAGGCAATGTATCGGAGGAAGATCCTCTGTACAGGAAAGTGCGTTTACTTGTTGTGAACGAATGAAGGTGGCACCACGGGTTTCCCGTCCTTTTTGGACGGGGAGCCCTTTTTGTGTTTAGGTGAAAGGGAGGTTTACAGAAATGAAAAAGCAAGTTTTGACAGGAATCAAGCCGACGGGCAGGGTGCATCTGGGCAACTATATCGGTGCGATAAAACCTGCACTGGAACTCGCCAGGGAAGAATCATATCAACCTGCATATTTTGTAGCTGATTATCACGGTCTGACAAAGATACACAATAAAGAGGAGATGATTGAGCTCAGCCGAGGAATTGCCGCTACGTGGCTGGCTCTTGGTCTGGACCCGGAGAAAGCAATCTTCTATCGACAGTCTGACGTACCCGAGATTTTCGAACTGAGCTGGATTTTAGCCTGTTTTTCCCCAAAGGGATTAATGAACCGCGCACATGCTTATAAGGCGCTTGCAGAGGAGAACGTCCGAACAGGAACAGAAATCGATACAGGTGTAAACATGGGCTTATTTACGTATCCGATTTTGATGGCGGCGGATATCCTGCTATTCCAAACAGAAATTGTACCAGTCGGAAAAGATCAAATACAGCATGTTGAGATTGCCAGGGACATCGCTGAAAGCTTCAATCATACTTTTGGTGAAACATTCACTCTGCCCCAATATGTAATTGAGAAAGAAACGGCTGTACTGCCTGGATTGGATGGGCGCAAAATGAGTAAAAGCTACAATAATACCATCCCTTTATTCGAAGAACCGATAAAATTGAAAAAATTGATCAATAAAATTAAAACGGATTCCAGTCTTCCTGAGGAACCGAAAAATCCAAATGATTCGGTCATATTTTCATTATATAAAGAATTTGCGACAGAAGATCAAACAGAAGAGATGAAGAATCGATTCGAGTCAGGCATCGGCTGGGGAGAGGCAAAGTACGAGCTTTTTGAAGTCATGAATGGGTTTTTGGAAGAGCCGCGTGAAAGGTATCTTGAATTAATGGACTCTCCTGAAAAGCTTAATGAAATTTTACTCGATGGTGCTGAAAAAGCAAGAAAGAGAACTCGACCATTCTTGCAGGAAGTAAAACGGAAAATAGGGATTTTTCATTATTGAGATGAAAATACAAGCTGCCGATCTTGTTGAATGGCAGCTTGTATACTAAATGATTAAGGTTTTAAGATCACTTTGATATTGCCGTCCTCTTTCTTATCGAAGATTTTGTATCCACGTGCAGCATCTTCAAGGGGAATACGATGAGTAATGATATCAGTCGGATCAAACTCTTTGTTTTCGATCATATCGTACAGTTTTGGCATAAGGTGTATGACTGGCGCCTGTCCCATTTTGATCTCGACATTTCTGCTGAAGAAATCCCCTATTGGAAAACGATTTGCTTCTGTGGCATAAACACCCGTCAATTGCACTGTCCCGAATTTCCTTACTGATTGAGAGGCAGTTTTAATCGGGCTGATGGTTCCGAATTGATTATCGAAATCAGATCCGAATGTTTCATCAGGTGGAACTGTCCCATCCATTCCGACACAGTCAATCACCACATCTGCGCCTCCCTTTGTATATTCATGAAGGACAGATCCGATGTCAGGGGTTTCCTTGAAGTTATAAATTTCAGCATTATTTGTTCGTTTAGCATGCTCGAGCCTGTGATCGACCTGATCGACTGCGATTACCCGCTCGGCTCCTTTCAGTTTAGCGAATTTCTGTGCCATCAACCCGATTGGTCCGCTGCCCAGTACAATGACCGTATCTCCTTCTTTTACCCCGCTGTTCTCTACGCTCCAATAAGCTGTAGGAATGACATCCGAAAGGAAGAGGACACTTTCATCATCAAGAGTACTGGACTCAGGAACTTTGAACGAAGTAAAGTCTGCATATGGGACCCGGAGGTATTCTGCCTGACCTCCAGGATAGCCGCCGTTCATTTCCGTAAATCCGAATAACCCGCCGACCTCTCCGTGAGGATTGGAGTCATCACATTGACTTTCCATCTGATTTTTACAGAAGAAACACTCCCCGCATCCGATATTGAAAGGGATGACGACACGATCGCCTTTTTTTAAACTTTTAACGTTCGAACCTACTTCCTCTACAATCCCCATCGGCTCGTGCCCCACTACGTAATCTTGATCCGGCTCGATTCCGCCGTGATAAAGGTGAAGGTCTGAACCGCAGATGCCGCTTGCAGTGATCCTCACTATCATATCAGTATTCTCTTGAATATCAGGTGTTTCTACTTCTTTGACCACCATTTTTTCTTTTCCCTGGAAAGTTACGCCTTTCATGCAAATCACATCCTATTCAGTATTTCTATACATATAGACTCGATCAAGGCTGTTTAAACATTCCAGAGAGCAGTCAATTATTTATCGATGAATTCGCCAAGAAAAGTGACAAAGTATTCATAATTTTCATTGACATTTAATAAAGTTTGATGTAAGTTATGAAGAAGTTATTTTCATAAAGCATTGAAGAAAACTAAATAGATTCTTATCAAGAGAGGTAGAGGGACTGGCCCTGTGACACCTCAGCAACCAGCATTGCGCATGGTGCTAATTCCAGCAAGTTGATTCAACTTGGCCGATAAGAGGGAGAATGAATGATAAAGCCTTCTTATATTGCATAAGGGGGCTTTTTATTTTTTACCCCTTTTCATTTAACTGAGAAAAGGAGAGGCGAAGAGTGAAAAAGCATATTGATACAATCCTCGTACAATCCGGTAATCGTACAGACACCAGGACAGGGGCAGTCAGTCCGGCAATACACTTATCAACTGCATATGAGCATCAGGGGATAGGGAAATCTACAGGATATGATTATTCACGAACAGGAAATCCGACCAGGTTCATTCTGGAAGAGACTTTGGCCCTCTTGGAGAAAGGCAGGAGAGCGTTCGCTTTCAGTTCAGGTATGGCAGCCATCCATGCAGTATTGAATCTGTTTTCATCGGGGGACGAACTGATTGTTTCCGAAGATCTGTACGGCGGCAGCTACCGTCTGTTCCTCCAGTATCAGGCTCAGTATAATATCGGATTCCATTTCGTCGATACATCGGATGAAAGCAGGGTAATGGAAAAGATAAATGGGAATACACGGGCGATCTTCCTTGAAACCCCGACCAATCCGCTGATGAAAGAAACCAATATATCGGACTTTTCCTCCATAGCAAAGGGTAACGGCTTGCTGCTGATTGTGGATAACACCTTCTACACACCGATATTACAGACGCCAATCGCAGAGGGAGCTGATATTGTCGTACACAGTGCCACGAAATACTTAGGCGGCCACAATGATGTGCTGGCGGGTGCGGTAATTGTCGGGAATGAAGAACTTGGAGAAAAGATTTACACGGTTCAGAATTCTATTGGTGCAGTTCTTTCACCATTTGACAGCTGGCTTCTGGTGCGCGGCATGAAAACATTGAGTTTAAGGATGTCTCAGCATGAAAAGAATGCGTATGAAATAGCTGAATACTTGACGAATCATGAATGCGTGACGGATGTACTGTACCCGGGAAGAGGGGGGATGGTGTCCTTCAGGATTTCAAAGGAAGAGTGGGTCGGTCCCTTCCTGGAAGGATTAAAGGTCATAACATTTGCAGAGAGCCTTGGCGGCGTGGAAAGCTTCATCACTTACCCGGCCACCCAGACACATGCTGATATTCCCGAGAGAGAAAGGAATAAAATCGGTATTTGCAATCGTCTTATGCGTTTTTCGGTAGGTATTGAGAATGTCGGGGATATCATAGCGGATTTGGAAAATGTTTTCAATCAACTTAAAGGAGAGGTGCTTGCACATGAGTAGAAAAATTTACTCTCAACAAACTTCCCTTCTTCACTCTAACGGTTATGACGGGCAGACTGGAGCAGTTTCAACTCCCCTTTACCACGCGACCACTTTTCATCAACATGATTTTGATCATTTTGGTACCTATGATTACAGCAGATCCGGCAATCCGACAAGGAAGGCTTTGGAGGATACAATCGCTGAACTTGAAGGCGGTGTGCGGGGATTTGCTTTTTCTTCCGGCATGGCTGCTATTTCTACCAGTTTCATGATGCTTTCTCACGGCGATCACGTACTGATTTCGGAGGAAGTGTACGGCGGAACCTATCGATTGATCACTGAGGTATTGAACCGTTTCGGGATCGAATACTCGTTTGTGGATATGGGTGATCTTCATGAGGTTGCACGTTCAATCAGAGTGAATACAAAAGTGATCTATATTGAAACGCCTTCGAATCCACTGCTCAATATTACCGATATTGAAGGGATTGTAAAATTGGCGAAAGCCAATGGCTGCCTGACATTCCTTGATAATACCTTCATGACCCCCCTTCTTCAAAGACCGTTATCGCTTGGGGTGGATGTAGTCCTTCACAGTGCTACCAAGTTTCTTGCCGGCCACAGTGATGTGCTTGCCGGCCTCGCAGTGACCGGATGCCATGGAGTTGCGGAGAAACTGGCATTCTTGCAGAATTCGTTCGGTGCGGTTCTGGGACCGCAAGACAGCTGGCTGTTGTTAAGGGGCTTGAAGACACTCCATGTCAGGCTCAAGCAGTCATCAGAAAGTGCTTATAAAATAGCTCGTTTCCTGGAAGCAAGAAACGAAGTAGAAGAAGTGTTCTACCCCGGACTGAGCTATCACAAAGGATATGAAACGCATATTAGGCAGGCAGAGGGGCCAGGAGCGGTATTATCATTCCGGCTCAAAGGCGAAGATGAGGTGAGGGAACTGAAGAGACATGTGAAAATACCCGTATTCGCCGTAAGCCTTGGGGCCGTCGAGTCCATCCTCTCTTATCCTGCCAAAATGTCCCATGCCTCCATGCCGAAACAGGAAAGGGAAAGGCGGGGCATCACAGACGGGCTGTTGAGGCTGTCAGTCGGCCTGGAGAATACAGAAGAATTAATCGGTGACTTGTCCCAAGGGTTGAATTCAATCAGCTCGCCATCACCGAAAAAAGTCATCCATTTATAGTTCGCAGCAATGAAGGAGGAATTGTGTGAAGCCGCTCAAAGAGTCACTAAAAGAAAGGATCTTGATTGCTGATGGAGCAATGGGGACTCTCTTGTATTCATATGGAGTTGATCGATGTTTCGAGGAACTGAATCTCTCACATCCTGAGGAAGTCCTTAAAGTCCACAGGGATTATATAGAAGCAGGGTCTGATATCATCCAGACAAACACGTATGGAGCCAATTATGAAAAGCTCTCAAGGTATGGTCTTGAGGATTCCGTGAAGGAAATCAACACTGCCGCTGTGAGACTTGCTAAAAAAGCGGCAGATGGTTCTGCCTATGTAGTCGGCACCATTGGGGGTATCAGGGCGGTAAAGCAAAATGTCTCCCTGGAGGAAATCAAAAGAAGCTTCAGGGAACAGCTGTATTGCCTGCTGCTTGAAGGCGTTGATGGAATCCTCCTCGAAACCTATTATGATTTCGAAGAATTGACGACGGTCCTAAACGTTGCGAAACGGGAGACCGATCTGCCGGTCATCGCCCAGATTTCCATGCATGAGACGGGAGTTCTGCAAAATGGCATGAAGGTAAAAGAAGCGCTGCATCAGCTGGAGCTTTCAGGGGCGGATGTAGTCGGGATCAACTGCAGGATGGGGCCTTACCATATGGTAGCTTCCCTGGAGGAAGTACCGATCCCGAAAGGTTCTTTTCTTTCAGTCTATCCCAATGCAAGTCTGCCTAACTATGAAGAAGGCAGATTCTACTATTCTGCAGAGCCGGGTTATTTCGGAGATATCAGTAATGAGCTCCGAAATCAAGGTGCAAGAATCATAGGGGGATGCTGCGGAACGACACCTGAGCATATTAGGGCGGTAGCAAAGAAGTTAAAAAGCAGGGTCCCTGTGACGGAAAAGAAGGTAAAGGTGACTAAATCGGCAGGGCTGATTTCCAAACCGATTAATGAAAAGCTCATTCATCAAAAAGTGAAAGAAAGGAAGACGGTCATCGTTGAACTGGACCCGCCGAAGCATCTTGATACAGACTTATTCTTTCAGGGAGCAAAGGCCCTCAAGGAAGAAGGGATCGATGCATTGACACTTGCTGATAACCCGCTGGCATCTCCACGGGTGAGCAATGCGGCAATCGGGACAATGGTGAAGGAGAGGTATGATATTTCACCCTTGATTCATATCACCTGCCGCGACAGGAATCTGATCGGCCTTCAATCCCATTTGATGGGCCTCCATACACTTGGGATCCATAATATCCTGGCGATTACCGGAGATCCCGCGAAAATCGGGGATTTTCCTGGGGCGGCATCCGTTTATGATTTATCCAGCCTGGAGCTTATTGAACTGATCAAGCAGAATAACGAAGGCATATCTTTTTCCGGAAAGTCACTAAGGCAAAAAACACAATTCTCAGTGGGCGCGGCTTTCAATCCCAATTTCAGGCATATGGATGCATCAGTGAAACGTCTTGAGAAAAAAATAACTGCAGGTGCTGATTATTTCATCTCGCAGCCGGTATTCGGGGTGGAAGAGATGTTTCAACTACATGAGGCTACCAAACATCTGGATACTCCGATATTCATTGGAATCATGCCTCTCTTGAGTTCCAGGAATGCAGAGTTCCTTCATCATGAGGTACCAGGTATCAAAGTGCCTGAGGCCGCCAGGGTGAGAATGAAAGAAGCAGGTACAGACCCCATTCGATCCCGGGCAGCCGGTATGGAAATTGCAAAGGAATTATTGGAAACAGCACTTGCTTTGTTTAATGGAATCTATTTGATCACACCGTTTGTACGTTATGATATGAGCATTGAATTGCTTCGGCATATGAAAGAAAAAGCAGGGATAGATAAGGAGGTTCCTTATGGCCGGCACATTATTTGAAGAGCAGCTCAGAAAAAAAATACTCGTCCTTGACGGGGCTATGGGAACGATGCTGCAAATGGCACAATTAACAGCGGAAGACTTTGGCGGGGAGGAAATGGACGGATGCAATGAACATCTGGTTCTAACGGCTCCAGATGTCATATACAACATCCATCGTGAATATCTGCAGGCAGGAGCGGACGTGATTGAAACCAACACATTTGGAGGCACTCCCGTCGTTCTTGATGAATACGGCTTGGGATCCAAAGCATACGAAATAAATAAAACAGCAGCTGAAATTGCTAGAAAAGCAGCAGATTCGTATACAAATGCAGACTGGCCACGATTTGTAGCGGGCTCTATGGGGCCAACGACCAAAACGTTATCGGTCACGGGGGGGATCGGTTTTGATGAACTGGCTGAGAACTACCGTATTCAGGCAAAAGGACTTCTGGATGGAGGAGTCGACGTTCTCTTACTGGAAACGAGTCAGGATGCATTGAATGTAAAGGCGGCAAATCTGGGTATACAGGCTGCGTGGAAAGACAGCGGCAGGCAGGTGCCAATTCTTTTATCAGGAACCATCGAACCGATGGGGACGACTTTGGCTGGACAGAATATTGAAGCCTTTTACTTATCACTTGAGCATTTGAATCCCCTTGCAGTCGGCTTGAACTGTGCAACAGGTCCGGAATTCATGAGGGATCATCTAAGGTCTCTTTCGAATTTAGCAACCACTTACGTGAGTTGTTATCCGAATGCGGGACTCCCTGATGAAGAGGGTAATTATCACGAAACACCCGAATCACTCAGTTTGAAAATGAGGGGATTCCTTGAGAAGGGCTGGCTGAACCTTTTAGGGGGGTGCTGCGGAACCACACCCCGGCATATACAGGCTTTATCCAGACTTGCAAAAGAATTCGAGCCAAGGATTCCCAATGTCTCGCATGACCATGCCGTTTCCGGTATAGAACCGTTCATATATGAAGACAAGGATAATCGGCCGATTCTCGTTGGTGAACGGACCAACGTGATCGGTTCAAGGAAATTCAAAAGGTTGATTGCCGAGAATAAAATTGAAGAAGCATCAGAAGTTGCAAGGGCCCAGGTGAAAAACGGAGCACAGGTCATTGACATCTGTGTTGCTGACCCTGACAGGGATGAAGTGGATGATATGAATACCTTCATTCAGGAAGTCGTCAAAAAGGTGAAGGTCCCGCTCGTCATTGACTCGACCGATGAAGAGGTGCTCGAGACTGCGTTGAAGTATTCACAGGGAAAAGTGATCATAAACTCCATCAACCTCGAAGACGGGGAAGAACGTTTTAATAAAATCATTCCGCTCATCAAGAAATACGGAGCCGCCGTTGTCGTCGGTACCATAGATGAAAAAGGCATGGGAGTAACGGTGGAAAGGAAAGTAGAAATTGCACTGAGGTCCCATGAACTCCTGACGAATAAATATGGAGTACCCTCGCAGGATATCATCTTTGACCCTCTTGTTTTTCCTGTCGGTACAGGTGATGTGCAATATATAGGTTCGGCGTACGCAACGGTGGAAGGGATAAAGAGAATCAAAGAACTGCTTCCTGAGTGTCCGCACATTCTCGGTATCAGCAATGTTTCCTTTGGCCTGCCCCCCGTCGGCAGGGAAGTTTTGAATGCCGTATTTTTATATCACTGTACTAAAGCTGGCCTGGATTACGCAATTGTGAATACAGAGAAACTTGAGCGATTTGCCTCCATACCTGCTGAAGAGGTGGAACAGGCAGAAAAACTCCTGTTCGAGACAACGGATGCTGCTCTCGCTGCTTTTACGGAATTTTACCGGGGGAAGAAAAAAGAAGTCAAAATCCCGGTGAATACGATGTCTCTTGAAGAAAGGCTCGCTCATTATATAGTGGAAGGTACAAAAGAAGGGCTGCTTCCGGATCTTGAATCGGCACTTAAACAGTATAGCACTCCGCTTGAAATCATTAACGGTCCTCTGATGGAGGGGATGAGTGAGGTAGGCCGCTTATTCAATGATAATCAGCTTATCGTGGCGGAAGTTCTTCAAAGTGCCGAAGTAATGAAGGCGTCGGTCGCTTATTTGGAGCCGCATATGGAGCAGGGCGATACACATTCTTCTTCCAAAGGAAAGGTAATACTTGCTACCGTAAAGGGCGATGTACATGATATTGGAAAAAATCTGGTGGACATCATACTAAGTAATAATGGGTATGAAGTAAAAGACTTGGGCATCAAAGTGACCCCGCAGGAATTGATCGAAGTTATACGAAAAGAAAAACCCGATATCGTCGGTCTTTCAGGACTTCTGGTGAAATCGGCCCAGCAGATGGTGGTGACGGCTCAAGACCTGAGACAGTCAAATATTTCGGTTCCCATCATCGTCGGAGGGGCAGCACTTACCAGGAAATTCACTTCGACCAAAATAGCGAAGGAATATGGGGGACTGGTATTGTATGCAAAGGACGCAATGGATGGATTAAGCATCATCAACGGAGTGCAGGATAAAGGAACGAGAAAGAAGTGGGAAGAAGAAAGCCGGCAGAAGTTAATTGAAATGGACAGCAAGCCGTCAATGGAAACAAACATTGATTCATCCGTAGCTGTAAAAGTTCGTTCAAAGGTATCCAGGAATGCCAAGGTCTATACACCGCCTGATTTGAGGGCGCATATCATCAAGGAATTTTCGTTGAATCAAATTCACCCTTATATCAATCAGCAGATGCTGCTTGGACACCATCTCGGAATAAAGGGTAAAGTATCCCGGCTGATCGAAGAAAAAGATGATCGAACCTTAAGAATTAAGGAATTGACGGATGAATTATTCGAAAAAGCTGCAAATGAAGGACTCATTCATGCTTCGGCGGTCTATCAATTCTTCCCTGCTCAGTCGGATGGTGACGATGTCGTTATTTTCGACCCAGACGATGAAACAGTAGAAATTGAGCGCTTTCATTTCCCGCGACAGAGTCGGAACGATCATCTTTGCTTGGCGGATTATCTGCGCCCGGCCGGAAGCGGCGAAATGGATTATGTCGGCTTCTTTGCAGTTACGGCCGGCCGGCGGATCAGAGAATGGGCATCATCATTAAAGGAGCAGGGGAAATTCCTTGAGAGCCATGCTATTCAGGCATTGGCACTGGAGACTGCGGAAGGGCTTGCTGAAAGGATACATGAAATGATGAGAAGCAGATGGGGATTTCCGGACCCGGTAGATTTCACGATGCAGGAGCGTTTCCGTACGAAATATCAGGGCCAGCGGTATTCCTTTGGATATCCTGCATGTCCTGAACTTGAGGATCAGAAAAAACTCTTCGATCTCCTCAAACCTGAGAGAATAGGCATTGAATTGACAGATGGTTGTATGATGGAACCGGAAGCATCAGTAACAGCCATGGTGTTTGCACATCCTGAGGCGAGATATTTTAATGTACTTTAGATTTAATAAAAAAGTATGCACCCTGTCCAAGTATTAGCGGGGTGCATATTTTAGTGAATCATCTATAAATTACTCCCGGGTTGAAGCCGTATAGGCCATCAATTCATCTCTGCAAACTTGAAAATCCAGGTCGATTCTTTCCAAGATCTTTTCTTCGGAAAAGCCGGTAATCATTGATATATTCGCTATGCTGGGTGTTAATCCCATATTTCTGCAGAATTCACAAGCACTTCTTATTGAAAGGACTTCAATTGATAATCTAGAAAGTTTTCGTTTCACCTTCATCAACTCCCCAATTAATTGTCGGGTGGCAGGAAAAGAGTTTTGGATAAAATTGTGAGTCCCAGAAGAGTACTTCTTTCTGCATTTTTCAATCATAATCGACAAAATATTCAGATATCTTTCTCTTATTATATACGCTAGCGGGTGTGGATGCGAGACAAAAGTGACATTTACTAGTGATTTTTTTATTCAAATTCATAATATTGAATGTTTTTACAAAAATACAAAATTAATGGATGAGTGCTGCTTCCACATTGATTCGGCTCATAATATTGGTGTCAGGCTGATTACTATATTATAATAGATTGGAAGGAATCATTTATGAAAATAAGATAAGGTCTTAAGCATTGGTATACAGTTCTAATAAACAAGGGGAGGAACACACACTATATGCATCGAAGCAAAAATTTACATACATATCTTCTAAGCAAAGCACGTCTATTAACGGAATCCTGGTATGAATCGATCGATAAGAACAAAGTCAGCGGGGTTTACTCATCCAATGACCCCCAAACAATAGAAAACTTGAAAAATCAAAATTTTGAGTTTCATCAATTATTTTGTGAAGTTTTCAAAATTGAAAAAGAAACCTTCTATAAGAGACTGGATGATTGGGTTCTAACAATTGCAGAAGATAAACACCACCTGGAAACACCTACCCACCATATTATCCAGGAGTTCATGCGGGTCCGAAATCAATATCTTGACTTTGTGATTGAATTCGTAAAGGAAAGTGAGGATTCCAATCGATCGGATATGCTCAGGGTTTGGGAGGATACCGTCATCGAATCCTTTGACAGAGTGATTCTCAGGTTCATGGAACTGCAAAACGAAGTAATGGAAAGACAGCTGAAATCGCAGGAACAGATTATCCATGAACTCAGTACTCCACTCATCTCCTTGAATGAAGATACTGCGCTTGTACCACTCATTGGGAATATTGACCCTGAACGAGCTAAATTGATTCTGGAAAATACATTAGAACAATGTGTCCAAAAAGAAGTATCCTATTTGTTCATCGATCTTTCAGGGGTTGTGATGATTGATACGATGGTTGCTCATCAGTTATTCCAGCTGGTTGATGCACTTGAGCTTATCGGTGTGAAACCCATCCTCTCAGGTCTGCGTCCTGAAATCGCCCAGACTGCCGTTCAGCTGGGATTGAAATTTGACCGATTGACGATAACGTCCACACTTGCCCAGGCTATCACAATTAAAAGTAATGAATATATTTAAGCATCGAATCCGCCTTATTCTAGGCGGTTTTTTTTCTTCAGTGTAAACTTTGAATTGGAATATCTTGAATTAAAGATAAATATATTGTAAGCTATTAGTAGAAAATAATTAAATACCGTATTTGACTGGGAGTGAATAAGGAATGAACTTAAAATCATTAAAAGGACAGCACCATGTATCTGCCATTACGGCTAACGCGAAGAAAAACTATGAATTTTATACTAAAATACTTGGTCTTCGTCTTGTGAAGAAGTCAATCAACCAGGACGATACTTCTGTTTATCATCTTTTTTATGCTGATGAAAGAGGGAATCCGGGAACAGATCTCACTTTTTTTGAAATACCTCATGCAGGACATACGTATAAGGGAACAAACAGTATTTCCCTGACTTCCCTGAGAGTGAAAAGTGATGAAGCCCTTGCATATTGGAAGAAGCGCTTTGAAGATTCCGGTGTTGAGCACGATGAGATATCGCATCATACAGGAAGGGCTGCACTGGGTTTCAGAGATTTTGAAGGACAACGGTTAATGCTTGTATCGGATGAGAACAACGCAGGAGTAGCGGGAGGGAAACCTTGGAAAAAAAGTCCTGTACCAGTCGAGTGTGGGATCATCGGACTTGGTCCTGTTACCCTTACAGTAGCAAGGGGAGAGCTGACCGCCAAGGTATTGACTGAAGTATTGGGCTACCGTGAAACGGGGACGATTCCTGCCTATGAAAAAGGACAGTCTTCGATCCGTGTTTTTGAAACAGGAGAAGGGGGGACAGGGGCTGAGCTTCATCTGGAAGAACGGAATGATTTGCCTCAGGAAAGACCTGGACGCGGAAGTGTTCACCATGTTGCGTTCAGGGTGGAGGATGAAGAGCAGCTGCAGAAGTGGGTGGATTGGATCAATCAGACACGCCTGCCGAATTCCGGTTTTGTTGAACGCTATTATTTCCGTTCTCTTTATTTTCGGGAACCGAATGGCATTCTTTTTGAATTGGCTACGGACGGTCCCGGCTTTGAAACAGATGAAGACTTCGACAGCTTAGGTGAAAACTTATCGTTGCCGCCTTATTTTGAAGCTCAGAGAGAATCTATTGAATCCAGGTTAAAACCCCTGGATACGAAAGAATAAGCAGGGAGGAATGAAATTGAAGCATATTTACAATAAAGGGACGAATGAGCAATTGCCTGTTTTATTATTGCTGCATGGAACCGGCGGTGATGAACGGGACTTGATGCCTCTTGCTGCAATGATTGCGCCTGAAGCATCTGTATTAAGTGTCAAGGGAAATGTGAATGAGAACGGGATGGCCCGATTCTTTGCCCGTCTTCGCGAGGGGGTCTTTGATGAGGAGGATTTGATCTTTCGTACGAAAGAATTAAATGCTTTCCTTGATGATAGCGCAAGGGAATATGGTTTTGATCGTTCAAATATAGTGGCACTGGGCTATTCTAACGGTGCTAATATTGCTGCAAGTCTTATGTATCATCATGAACATGCACTTAAAGGCGGGATTCTTTTTCATGCTATGGTCCCCCGCCGGGGAGTAGCAGTTCCGGATTTACATGATTCGCCCGTCTTCATCGGCGCAGGTAAGAAGGATCCGTTGATTCCGATGGCAGAAACCTCAGAATTGGTAAGGGATCTCAAAGGGGCGAAGTCTCCTGTTACCGAGTACTGGACGGATGGCGGTCATGAATTGAGGAGAGAAGAAGTGGATGCAGCAGCGGACTGGTTTAAATCGAATTTTCTCCAGGATTAGAAAACTGTACCCGGGGCGCCTGCCCCGGGTTTTCGAATTGTATCATATTTTTTTGGCCATGATGACGTTTGTTACTTCATAACCGACCTTTTCATAAAGTTTCCTTGCTGTTGTATTGTGGGCAAATACGTGCAGCTCTATTTTATTTGCATTTAATTCTTTACTCTTATTTTCAATTTCCTTCATCGCCAGTTTGCCGTATCCTTTTCCCCTGTACTTTTCTTCAATTTCGACATTATAAATATAAACTGTTCTGTTTGGCATGGCTGCCAGCCAAAAAGAACCGAAAAGGGAATTGCCATGATAAAGTGAAAATAGATGATGGTTTTCCGTTTTTTCACCCTGTGGCAATAGCCTTTGATAATCTGCTTTAGCCTTTTCGATTGATTCTTCTTCGGTCCAGTTGCCAGAGCGGGTTTTTTCTTTTGCATAGCTGATGATGGACTTTTTCAAAAAGACTTCGAAATCGTCAGATGTCATTGATTTCACTTCCATATTTCTTCCTCCAAGTAATCAGTTTCATTGCCGACTAATCTTTCCATGCGATTTTTTCGTAAGCAGCAAGCGAACGGAGCGTTGAGAGGGTGATGATCCCCCGCCATTCAACCTCAGCTTTTTTCCAGATCTCTTCGTATTGCCCAAACCACGACCAGGCAGGCTGCCAATATCCATTTACATGCTGACTCTTTATTTCGTAATCTAATTGAAGATTAATTACATTCTTCAATTGTTCGTAAAAAGGGGAAGATGGCGCAGGCGCTGCATCCAGGGGTTTGGCAACATATTCGTCCCATTTAGAGGGGTCTTTGCAGACCGTCTCATGCACCGCCTGAGACAATGCTGTATCGATATACTGTTCTGTCTCTTCATGTTTTGAAAGAGTTTGAAGCAGCCTTGAGTAGCAGAGGAAATCATGTTTTCCCAATGGGCGGGGCAGCTTCGAAAGTTCTTCGCCGGCCCTCTTTGTCCATTTTTCCAATAATGGCTCTTCCTGATTGAATAAGTGATAGTAACCTATAATCTCTGCATTTGGATTCGCCCATGTCGTCTGTACTCCGCAAAATCCTGTTTCATGATCAAAGTGCCACCACGGGGCATGCGGAACTTCATTGACTTCGGGAGGTACAGCATGCCACGTTTCTTTCTGGTCATCATAAACAGATTCGAGGTAACTCATTGCATTTGAAATGACCGGATGATCCTCTTCCAATTGAAGGTCCGCGGCAATATGCAGTCCCACAGTCGTAGCCATAGGGGACGAAATCTCCAGACGGAAATCGGGTTCAAGGCATTTACCGAAGCCGCCGTCATTATTTTGAAACAAGATCAGCTCGTTCACAACATCTTCTTTGCTCCCATTTTCGAAATGGTAATTGAAAAGCTTCTGTTCCAGGGGACGGGCATACGAAAAGATAAAGGACTTCGCAGCGTTCCATTTTTCCCGGGTAAGCATCATATATCATAACCCCCCATATTTATTAAATTTTATCTCTTTACTAGATTAGCTGCCGAACTGTAAATCTCCTTCTTTTTATGAACATAGCATGGTGCCGGAAAATGGAAGGTGCTCATATTTCAACATTCTTGAGTATATTTTCACATTGCACCAATCTATAAAGACTACTAAACTGGGACATATACATTTACAAAACAGGAGTTATTGAAAATGAATCAATTGCTGAAGTCAGTCATCCTATTAATAGCATCAGTAATTCAAGGCAGTGCAATGGCAGTCTTCCTTTTTCCTCATTTTATCCCTTCGGGCGGAGCAGCGAGCGTCAGTGTGCTGCTGAATTATCTGTTTCAGGTACCTTTTTCAATCACTCTTTTGGTATTGAATGCGGGTCTGTTGATTGCTGCTGTCAAATGGCTTGGGAAATCGAATGCATTATGGACGTTATTTTGTGTGACTGTAACATCCTTTACTGTTAATTTGATCAGTCCCCATATGAGCTCGCCATTAACGAATGTGATAACGGACCTGGGCATCGGAGCCGTTCTATTCGGGATTGGAATCGGGATCCTCTTCAGGATGGGTGCTTCATCCGGGGGGATGGATATACTTGCCCTCATTATTTCACAACTAATGGGCAAACCACCCGGCCGTACGCTCTTCTTCATTAATGGCAGCTTGTTATTAGTGACTGGAATGGTCATCGATCTGAAAGTCATCCTATATGCGCTCATCTGCCAGTTCATAGGTACGAGAATACTTGATAAGGTTTACAAGTTTGAATTCAGGCAGAGGATTCCCATGCTTGAAAAAGAAATGTGAAATAAGGCCAGCCTTCAATGCTGTAAACATTGAAGGCTGGCCTTTATGTATGTTCTATGATGGAATGTATCGTGTGCATGGGGGAATTTTCAAATGCTGAAAGATACTGAAAAGCTTTATTTTTCGGCAGAAGCATTTCCCTGATTTCTGCAGGAGACATCCCATTTTGAAAGTGGGTCAAGACCTTTTCCTGAAGGTTCAACAAATAATCCCGCTTTCTTTCCATTAACCTCCGCCCATTTGGGAGATACCCGCCGTGTGAACAGTAGATCTCCTGAAAGTCATGATTCAATGCTTTATTCAAAGAGTGTATCAATTGAGGCACGGACTCAAATGAAAAATGAGAGGTGGGTGAGTGGTATAAGTACAGGTCCCCAGAGAGGCAGATGCCTTTCTCCTCATCAATGAATATGAGGTGATCATCGGAATGACCTGGGGTATGAACAATCTTAAAGGTATGCTCCTTTGTTTGAAACTCGCTGCTTTCAAACTCCATCGGGTTAAATGATTTCCTATTATTCCAGAATACAGAACGATATAAAGGGAGCTTTGTATTATTCATGCATTTCGTCACACCATCCTTGTGTATCCATTGCGGAACCATTAGGTGTTCTTCGATCCAGGGACTGTTGCCTGTATGATCCTCATGATGATGGGTGTGTATGACATTCCGGATTTGATGTTCCTTCACGATGTTTTTTACTTGTTTATGTAAACTATATGGCCCCGTGTCAACCAGTGTATCGTCGACGATTGTGATATAAACGTGCATTTTCTGACCGGGGATTTTCCTGACTAACTTGAAAGTTTTTATCAAAACGCCATTCCCTTTCTATGAACAATAAATATTCTTTTATAACATTCATAAATCTTTCAGTGATCCACAAGGGCAGGCTCTGCTTCCTGCAACAGAGCCTGAAAAGCAGGTTGATTAAGCAGTTCTTGATTTTTTCTTGTGTTGATATTTCCTAACGGGGTACCAGAATGAGGTGAACCATAGTGCAGTCTGCATGACTGTTACGGTAATGACAACCCATATCCCGGCTGCATAAACAACATTCCGTGCGGATTCCATGATTATGCCCTTCGGTTCAAATAACAGTGTAAAAGTGAAGTACATGGCAAATGTGAAAATTCTGCTCCATTGAGTGACATGGTATGTCCATATACCTTCACGGAAACCCAACATGCGCAATCGTTTTATCATACGTGCAGCTTCAATCGATTCAACAAAAATGAACATCAATGTAGCAGCCACCCACAAAATTTGCATCATGAATGGAGGCATGGATGCAGTTGAAACGGATGCAACTCCGGTAATAGAAAGAGCACCGTGTAAAATGCAGTTCGTGTTCTTCCAATCATGTACAACTGACCATTTTGTGAATAAATACCTCTTTAAGATAAAAAGCAGGCATATAAAATAAAATGCGATGCCTCCTGTAATAAACCAAAAGAAAGGGGTTGTGTTTGCTCCTTGATAAACCGCATGACTGAGAAGTACGAGAGACTGTGTACTGACAGTTGATAAAAGGATGATTCCATTCGCTTCTTGATTGTTCTGCCTAATAAAAAAAGGGATGATGCCGCCAATATAGAATACCCAAATTGTTAAATTCACGAAAAGAATCACCACAGGTACAGCCATCAGGCTGAATTGTTCGTATATGATGATGCCGCATAGTGAGCTGCTTGCAATCCACGTACCGATGCCAAATCGGTTAAGAGGGTTAAGCAGATGAAGCTCCTTGAACTTCCTATTTTTAATTGATGCTGCGATGGAGAAAATAAAGGATATCCACAGGGAAAGGACGATTCCGCTCAGCAGCTTTCCGATGAACCCGGTAAAATAATCCATCCCCAGATAATAATGAAAAACACCTTGCGTAAAAATTCCCAAAGCCATGACAATGGCCAGTGAGGATGTTTGAATATAAATTCTTTTTTGATAAAAATAATAAGTAAGGCCCCCTGTTAATAAGAGGATAAAATATACTTCCGACACAATGATCACCAGCTGATTTGATTATAATAATATATTATCATATTCATGCACCTGAGTTTCTTACGATTTATGGTAAATGAAAGGATCTCAATATTCATGCGGATGTCTCCCAAACGTTTTGTGATATGATAGTAGTCAGAGAGATATGATTCATAGGGGGAACTGTTTTGCAAAATTGTAAAGTCTGTAAAAGGAAGTTCGGTTGGAAAGAGCTGCTGATTTCTATTTGGAGTTCATATAAGCCTATTGATTGCGGGGAGTGTGGGAAGAAGCATACGATCAGTTTTGCTTCGAAGTTTTTAGTGTCTTTTTTAATCGTTATACCCGCCGTCATTTTCGGCCTGGTTATTGCTCCGGATATGGGAATTTCCAAACCAGTGACATTCGGAATCATTGTAATGATGGCTTTCTTCATTTCACTTGTACTCCCTTTCTTCGTGAAGTATGAAGTAAAATCTTAACCTTCAAGAGGCAGTTGCAATACTGGATGAATACTAAGTATTTGAACGACAGGACATACATCCATACAATCAGATAGATGAAGCTGCCGAATCCGGCGGCTTTTTTTGAATGTGAAAAATATGGAAAGCTGCTAAAACTCACAGAATAGTCGAATTTACTGCGTTTATTGTATATCAATGCAATGGGGATTAAGATACAATGGTATTCATGTCGGATGAAAGATTTCAATGATCATCTGATCCTGCAAACATGAAATTTACTGGTTTTAAGGAGCGAATTCATGCTGGAATATAAAGTACACCAAGAAAAATTTGAGGAATATGTAATATTCCTTCACGGCATCGGGGGCAATTCAACTGTTTTTGGAAAGCAGCTCAATGAATTTAAAAAACAGTATAATGTCCTAACCATACATCTGCCCGGGCACGGCAAGTCCCCGAGTGTAAAAAGCTATGATGAAAGATTCTCAATTGAATTAAACCTCCGTGAAGTATTAAAAGTCATGGATCACTTGAATATTGACCGTGCGCATTTTGTTGGTGTATCACTGGGATCCATCTTTATTCACGCACTGATGCAGCGATATCCCCAAAGGGTGAATAGCGCTATTCTAGCTGGATGCATCACACGGTTTACCCCTTTTGCCGCCATACTTTTAAAATTGGGGGACGGAGTAAAATCACTCATGCCATTTTTATGGTTGTATAGAATATTTGCGTACATTATGATGCCGAAGAATAATCATGCCATTTCGCGCAAGCTTTTCATACGCGAAGCAAAAAAAATGGACAGGGAATGTTTCTTAAGCTGGTACAGACTGACCCCGTATGTTAAATCCACTTATCAGCTTGTCCAGACAAAGGCTTCACATATCCCGAAACTATATATTTCCGGGAGGGAGGATCATTTATTTGTAAAAGCCCTGGAAGAGGATATAAAGGGGGACCCTTGTGCAGAGATTGTATTTCTGGAAGACTGCGGACATGTATGTAATGTTGAGAAGCCTAAGGAGTTCAATGATCATGCCATGAGATTCCTTTCCCGGCAGGCAGGGTGCCGGCTTAAAAAAGTCCAATAATACAAAGGGACGAACCATTTTACAACCGTAAAATGGTTTTTTATATTTCACGGATCACAGCTTGATGACTAAAAAAGGAAAATGAAGCGTTTAGAAAGAATATAAAAGAGAGGAGGATTAGAATGAAGGACCTGTTTAATTTCCATTATAAAGATTTTCCGTTTGAAATTTATTCTGCTTCACATATCATTGCCGTCATTCTTATGCTCATACTCATTATCCTATTATTCAAGTATAGAAACAATCTAAGTAATAGCGTAAGGAAAGCGATAAGATGGATACTCATCGCAGCTCTTGCAGCAGGAGAGTTATTCTTTCATTTTTGGTATGCACTCAATGGGTTATGGTCTCCTGCTGTGAATCTTCCGTTTCAATTATGTTCCTTATCAATTTATTTGTGTATCATCATGCTTTTAACCAGAAATAAATTGATTTTTGAAGTGACTTTTTTTGCAAGCCTCACAGGAGCTCTCATTGCCATGTTTACGCCGGAATTGTTTTTTGGATATCCGCACATCCGATTTTTTCAATTTTTTATCGTGCATGCAGCCATTGTCCTCTCTTGTTTTTATATGAGATGGGTTGAAGGGTTCACGGTGACGGTCCTGTCACCCTTCAAGTCCTTTGTTGGGTTGAACCTTTTTGCAGCGGCAGCATACGTTCTGAACATGGTTTTTGGAGGGAATTATATGTTCCTGGCCCATAAGCCTTACAATCCGAGTGCAATCGATTATTTAGGGGATTACCCATGGTACTTGCTATCATTGGAGGCAATCTCCCTCATCCTGTTCTATTTGTTGTATCTTCCCATCCATCTTAAGAAAAATGTAAAAAAATGAAACTTTTTCTACTTATAATCGTCTATTAATTAGGCTCTTTCTGTCTAATTAGTTTTTTTTACCATTTTGTCTGAATTATTTATAAGTAAAGTCAGGTGCAGTGCGATGGAGAATTTAATCGTGTATATAGTGATTTCGGTGGTATCCTATCTGGCAGGTACCATAACAGGAGCATTCTATATAATTAAATGGCAGACAGGCCAGGACATCAGAAAAATGGGAAGCGGAAATGTCGGAGCAACAAATGCAGGACGGATCCTTGGCAAAAAAGGGTTTCTCCTTACCTTGCTGATTGATGCAGCAAAGGTGTTTGTTACTTTGTTTCTGGTAGGGGAAGGGCTTTCGGGCAGTGAATATGCACTAGTAAACAGTTCAATATTCCTTTGCATGGGCCATTTATTCCCGATACAGCTCAGGTTTCACGGCGGTAAAGGAGTGGTCGTTTATCTGGCTTCTGCATTGTTTTTATCACCTTTGACAATTGGAGCTGCAGCAGTTGTGATGGGATCCGCTTACTTGCTGCTTCATCGTTATAAAACGGCAGGCTTCCTCGCCATGTCATCAATACCGGTAACCGCTTTTTTGATTGAGGATTCATTCACTTTGCCCTGTGGTCTTTTATTCTTGTTCATCACAGTGGTTCTGTCTCACAATAAATAAAACTTTATCCACTAAAAGTTAAAGAACAAGACTTTTTACTTCATCACGAGGAGGTACATATATGGGTCATCAATCCTTGATATTTAAAATTGCAGACGATCCAAATGAACTTAAGCAGGTAAATCGATTGAATTATCAAACCTTTGTGAATGAAATCCCGCAGCATGAGGAGAATGAAGAAAAGCTGCTTGTGGATAAATTTCATGATGAAAATACATATATTATCGCGAAAAATCATGAAGAAATTGTCGGTATGATAGCCCTTCGTGCAAAGCGTCCGTTTTCCCTTGATCATAAACTTCAGGATCTGGATCAATATATTCCATCAGGGAGCATACCTTGTGAAGTACGTCTTCTTTCGGTTAAAGATGAATACAGGAGTACAAGAGTATTTTACGGATTATGTAAAAGGCTTGTTCAATTGTGCCTTGAAAAAGGGTATGACCTGGCTTTTATTTCAGGGACAGTCCGTCAGCTTAAGTTGTATAAAAGAATCGGATTTATCCCTTTTGCCTCGCTTGTTGGTGATGAAAATGCCCGGTTTCAGCCAATGTACATCACGAAGGCGAGCTTTGAAAAATCTTCAAAAGCTTTTGAAAAGTTAATGGAGAAAGTGTCAGTCCGTTCTGAAAATAATGCTGCCCATTCATTCCTTCCCGGCCCGGTTCCTGTTCACCCTGCCGTGAAACGGGCTCTGGAAAGGAGATCAATTTCTCACCGAAGTGAATCTTTTATTCAGGAAGTGGAAGAAATTAAATTAAGTTTATGCACGCTCACCCGTGCGAATCGTGTTGAAATTGTAGTGGGCACTGGTACCCTCACCAATGACATGGCAGCCCAGCAGCTGAAGCAATTTGCAGGTGAGGGTTTGATACTCGTCAATGGTGAATTCGGATCCAGGCTGATCGATCACGCCAAGAGAAGCGGCTTATCGTTCAGAACACTGGAAAAGCAATGGGGAGAGGATGTGTCACTTAAAGAAATTGAATCGGAATTGAAACTTTACACTCCTGATTGGCTGTGGACCGTACACTGCGAGACGTCAACCGGTTATTTATTTGATCTGGAAGCTATCCTGCGATTATCCCGGAAATACCAGGTTGAATTGTGCGTGGATGCCTGCAGCTCTGTAGGAATTGTACCGCTGGATCTTTCGGAATTCTATCTTGCCACTACAGTGAGCGGGAAGGGATTAGGGTCCTTCCCGGGTCTTGGAATTGTGTTTCATAGAGATGAGTTTATTTCCCATCCAACAATACCGAGATATTTGGACCTTGGCTTGTATGCTGAAAAAGGGAGCATCCCATTCACCCATTCTTCCAATCTGATAACTGCATTAAAAGAGGCATTGAAGAATGTCGATTTCCATGTCAATCAACGGTTAGCAGGCACTGTCAGGGAAAGCCTGAGGGAGTGGGGGGGTGAGATAATGGGAGATAACAGCTATTCGCCTGGAATTATCACCCTTAAAGTGCCGCCCGGGTTATCAAGCAGGCAGATAGGGGACAGGTGTAAAGAAAAAGGGGTACTCCTCAGCTATGAAAGTGATTATCTGCTAAACAGGAATTGGGTTCAGCTGGCATTGATGGGATATCATAATGAGGAAGATGTAATGAAAGCAATAGCTTCAATTAAGGATATTATCGTACCGGTAAAGGAAATAGGGTATATATAATGGCAAAACTTAAACAAGTTCTTCAACACCTGAAAAAATTCAAACTGATTGGTGTCATATTACTTCTTCTTTGGCTAAAAACATTGATCGTCATGCTCACAGGATTTAATATTACCATTCATTCATTTATGGATATTTGCCTGCTTCTTATTAATTCATTAGGTTCTTTAATGATTTTGCTCGGCTTCAGCTTTTATTTCAGAAAAAAAATTCATGCTTTCATATTATTCCTGATGATGGTCATCATTACAGGGATTTTATATGCAGACTTACTATATTTCCGATTTTATTCTGATTATGTAACCCTTCCGATCTTGTTTCAATTTAAAAATGTCGGTGGAATCGGTCCCAGCACATTTGAATTGATGAGTCCCTGGGATGTACTGCTCTTCGCAGATATCCTCTGGGCTGGCTGGTATCTGAAGAAACGAAGGCGTATGCCTGCCATCAAGCCAAAAGATAAGTCGACTTATTTGTTTGCAAGCACAGCGGTCATTATCTTGACAATCATACTTGGTTTGATTAAAAGTCCTTACCTGTTCGAGGAAGTATACGACCGGGAACAAATGGTCACAGCCATCGGTCCTTATAATTATCATCTTTACGACACAGGGTATGCTTTGGGTGTGAGTCTCAATCCGTTGACCGCATCCAGGAACGATACAAGCTCACCCCTTAAATATACGAAGTCCAAGGAAAGTGACCAGTCGGATTTGTACGGAGTTGCGAAAGGTAAAAATGTTATTCTGATCAGTATGGAGTCGACTCAGAATTTCGTCATTAATAAGAAAATCGAAGGTGAAGAAATCACTCCATTTTTGAATTCACTCGTGGAAGACAGCTTTTATTTCAATCAAATATATGATCAGACCGCACAGGGGAAGACATCAGATTCGGAATTTATGATCGATACCGGTCTGTACCCGCTCGCGAGCGGATCAGTGTTTGTGCGTAATCCAGATAATGTGTTTAAGGGGATGCCCCACATCCTTAAGGAGAGAGGGGGATATTATTCAGCCGTTTTCCATGGGAATGATGCCGACTTTTGGAATCGGAACAGAATGTATGATTCCCTGGGTTATGACCGCTTTTTCTCAAAGAAAGACTATCAGGTGACTGAGGAAAATTCAGTGAATTATGGGATAAAAGATATTCCGTTTTTTGATCAGTCCATACCTTATCTTCAGGACCTGCCAAAACCTTTCTATTCCCGTTTTATAACCCTGACCAACCATTTCCCGTTTTTACTGGATAAGGGGGATCAGTTTATACCGCAGGCTTCAACAAACGTAGATGTAGTCAATCGGTATGTGACGACCGTCCGGTATGAAGATGAAGCAATCAGACGTTTTTTTGAAAAAATGAAGGAAACGGGCATATATGAAGATTCGATTTTCGTCCTTTATGGAGATCATTACGGAATTTCCGAAAAATATGAGCCAGGGGTCATGGAATTGCTGGGTATGGAGAACACTACTCTTAATCACGTCAAACTGCAGCAGGTGCCTCTTATAATTCACATTCCCGGTACTGAAGGAAAGACGATTACTTCAATAGGAGGGGAAGTCGACATCCGCCCTACCATTCTTCATTTACTTGGGATTGAGTCCAGGGAGAACCTTTCTTTTGGCCATAACTTGTTTACAAGGGTAAAAAATCATCCAGTCATTTTTCGTGATGGGGGATTTGTAACAGAAAAGTATATTTACAAAGATAATATGTGTTACAGGAGAAAGAACGGCGAGCCGCTTATGGATCATCAGTGTAATTCCTATAAAGAGATTGCCAGAAAAGAATTGGGGATGTCCGACGATATCATTTACGGAGATCTGCTTAGGTTTTTGGAATAAGTCAGCTCCTGCACTATTTTTGTATGTAGAAAAAGCTCAGGTGAAGTATGATTTCACCTGAGCTTTTTGTTATTTAGGCCGTTTATATGCCAAGGGTAACAAAATATTGACTTTTGTTCCTCTTCCGGGCTCACTTTCGTATTCGATCATTCCGTCCATCTCACGGATGATTTTATTCGTTACCATGCTTCCCAGTCCAGTACCTTTGGTTTTAGTGGTATAAAAGGGAAGACCGATTTTTTTTAGTTCTTCATGGCTCATACCTTTTCCATCATCCGTTATTGATACCGCGAGCTTATTGGATGCAGGTATTTCCTTTGTTTCAATCCGGACTTCCCCTTGTCCCTCAATCGATTCAATGCCGTTCTTAATTACATTCATGATTGCCTGCTTTAAATGCTGTTCATCCCCTTTGATCAAATGCTGGGCAGGTTTATAATAAGAGATCGTAACACTCGAATACGAGGCAAAGGGCCTTAAAAGGTCAACACAATCACGGAGGATACTGTCGACATTCAGTAAGGAAAGTTCGAACTTCCCAGGCCTTGATACGTTCAGATAATCAGTGATGATCTTATTTGTACGATCAAGTTCATTTATTATCAGAGGCGAATATTTCATCAGCTGTTTATCATCTGTATCCTCAGCCAGATGCTGAATGAACCCTCTCACCGTTGCCAGCGGATTTCGGATTTCGTGGGCAATGGATGCAGCCATCTGGCCGGCCATATTCAACTTATCAAGGTACATCATTTCTTCGAATTGTTTATTCACACGAATCAAATATTCTATTATTAAAACAATCGAAATAAACGTAAGATAAAAAACCCCGAAATAAATGAAATAAAATCCGGTATGTAAAAACGGGACGTTAATGAAAATATTTATAAAATAAACAATCATATAGATGATGGAAATGACAGTGATGGATATGAATTTTGAATTAGATGAAAGGAACAGTCGACGGAATGCGAGTGCCACCAGGTATGCAAGAATGGAAACGATCAATCCTGTAGATAGAAAAGGACCGCCGATTAAAGATCTGTATATCAGTACGAATAACAGGACCAACGAACCCGAAATCCATCCAGCATACAGGGTGACTACCAAAATAGCGATCATCCTCAAGTCAAAATGGGTTTTACCCAATGTCTCGATAGGGTACAGCATACATAAAAACGCCCCGAATGCGCCGATGAGTCCATATGTGATTTTATGCTTTAAAAACAGCATCTGCTTTACTTTGAAAGGAAAAAATATATTCGCGTTATATGTTAAAGATAAGAGAATCGTGATATTTACTAATAATGTCTTTATAAGTGTGATCAAAAGTAAGCCTCCATAAGATAGTGCCCATAATGTAATCTCAAACCTTCATAAGATACCAAATTTTGTTCAAGATTACAAGTTAAAACAGCCCCTTTATTGCCGAGGAGAAATCCATACGCAGGGTACCAAAGAAACGGAATCACTTTTGAAGAGGCAGACTTTGACGTGGATCAGCATTTCCAGCAGGAGCTTTCCCATGTTTCCCCAAGCCCGCCTGGTTCAAACTGTGAAGGACGATCCCCATAACAATGACACCGAGTCCGAAAAGTGCAGAGGCCTCAGGGAGGGGGGCGGAGAATATCATTACCTCCCCAACCATTACGAATAACACCTGCGTCGATTGAGTGGCTTCAACGGAAGCGAGCTTTCCGTGATGATCCCTGACCATATCTGTTGCAATGAAAAATAGAATGGTGGCAACGATGCCTGAACTGATTGCAACGATAAGGGATTGAATGACCTGGCCGGCAGGAGGAAGTCCTGATTCAATAAAGCCTGCCGATGCAATGATCAGCCAAACAGGGACTGTGGCAATCGTCATGCCGAATACGCGTTGAAAAGTATCCAATCTCCCATCGACCACTTGCATCATTTTCCTGTTTCCAAGAGGGTAACAGAATGACGCTATCAATACGGGAACGGTGCCGCTCAAAGCCATTTTTACAGACAACCCTTCTGCATGGGGGAGTTGGATGAGGATAACCCCTATCAAAATGAATAAAGAGATGAAAAGAGAACGAATGGGTATTTTATGCCGCACCTTTACAGGACCTGAATTTGTCATCACTTCTCTGACGAATAATGGACCGAGCAGGGTTCCGGCGACAATGGTGAGCTGCCACGTACCTGCTATAAGCCATCCCGGACCGTACCCAGCGGCATATGTGATCGGAGCGTAAAATAATACGAATCCGACAAAGCTCCATAACAACCAGGGCAGCGGATTCTTCCACATTTCCAAAAGCACTTGCTTCATATTTTTTCTTAACAGCACAATCAACACAAGAAATGGAACCATGAACAAAAATCTTAACGAGGAGCTCCAAAGCCAGCTTCCCCCTGAAAGTTCCATGGACCTGTTTAAAATAAATGTCACCGCGAAGAACATGGAAGCCATTACCCCCAACATCATTTCTTTCAAGAAAATCACTCTTTTCATACAGTTATTGTCTAATATATTAAACTTTTACAATAAAATAGTATACTATTTTCTGAAAATAATGATGAATTCCAGATGTCTAAAGCAAGAAAGAAAAACATACCGACATTGATCTGCCAGTATGTTTTTCATGAAATCTATAATTTTTCTGAAGGCGCGACGAGGTGGCCCAGTTTACCGTAGTGGAGAATTCTTTGATATTCACCCCAGACTCTTTTCCTTCCCAGATCAGAGTTCATCCAATTGAGGCGGTTCACGGGAGTATTTTTATAGATTGTATCGAATGAAAAGGGGATGTAAGTCATCGTTTCCGGAAAGTGCTTCTGCAGCGTCCTGATCTGCCGGCCGGCCGCGTGGCTTTTGCATACCACAAGCAGAGAAGTGATTTTTGTGAAGTCAATTATGTCCTTCGCATATAATACATTTTCCAATGAATTCGAAGATTGGTCTTCAAAAGTAATAACCTCTTCAGGGACCCCCGCCTTTGTCAAATAAGAGATAATGATGGAAGCCTCTGTTTCAACCGAAGCCGTTCTGCCTTTCCAGTCAGGGTGGGGCTCACCCGTGAGGCTCCTGCCGCCGGTCACTATGACCTTTGGAGCAAGGTTCATTCTGTAGGCAGCGATTGCTTTCTCCCAATGTCCGGGATGGGTTCCTGCAAAGACGAAGATTGCATCACAGGGCTTGGTCTGTCTGATCTCTCCGAAAGTAAGTTCTGTTATGAAATCAATTTGTGCAGGAGTTAGCTGAGGCATCTCAATTTCTTTTTGAATGATTGGTTTCATTGTCTTCCCCCTATAATTGATAATTTCCGGTCATATCCCAAAATTCCTGGTACGTGGATAAATAGAATGTACCAAGCTCCAATTTTCTGTTTTGCGCTTGTTTATGAAGCTTTGTTTTTTTGATCTTTTCTTCAATCTGCATGTATTGCTGCTTGTCGGCATACTCCCAGATGGCCGTAATTTGCGTTTTATTTTCATTGCTCCATCTTCCGACGAGTTTTGAACCAAAGCGAAGTTGATTGGGAAGCAAAAACTCGTGAAAGAATGAATTGAATCTCTCAAAGTCCACTGGCTCGATGCAATATGTACGCACACGATATACCATAATATTCCTCCTTTTCTGTATTGTACATGTTTATTCATGTTCATTCAATATTTTAATTGATTTATATTCATGTTTTTGCTGTTTATATCAAGAAAATATGGATCTATGTTCACAAAAACACACAAATGTGAAAAAGCAGCTCAAGTTTTAGGCTGCTTTTTGTTTTTTATATGGTTTTTAGTGAAAAAGGGACTGAGGACGTTCGTTTGGGGTTAAAATCGCTGTGATAATGGGGCATAGAACCGATATATTATCAAAAACGACGGGTTTATTATCAAAAATCCCGATATATTATCAAAAACGGCCCTTTGATTAATATCAAAACCGTTTTTGCAGACACCCAGCTACACGGTTGGCGTGCCGGCCTCCCATTCCAACCCCGGGGCGATTCCCTCAACCATTTCAACACTCAAAAAACGTCATCACTCATTTCCCCAAACTTTTTTAACAAGACATACACAGACTGGGCGCTCCCTACATAAGATAAAAGTACACTTGATAATTCTGTTAGTTTAAAAGTTTAAAATACTGTATACAATTGGGGCGCTTGGGGCACAATAGATTGTATGGAGGTGGAGAACCTTATGATGAATGCAGAGCGTAAGGCGGTTGAAGAGCAGTGTATTGTGTGTCAAAGTGAGAAATCGGTCGGAATCCATCTGTACACATCGTTTATCTGTATGGAATGTGAACGGGAAATGGTCCAGACGGAGACAAATGATCCGGTGTACAAATTGTTCGTCCAGCGATTGAAAAAAGTGAATACCCCTCAAATTTATTCATAACCAGGTGATAGACAGCTTGGTTATGATTTTTTTAGTTTAAGAACATAAAATATGGTACGATGAAGATTGATATTTGCGGAGAGAGGGGTAAACATGATGGTTGATCAAGCGAGGATGCCTCTTATTGAAGCGATTGAAAGACATGTGGAGAAAAAGCCCATCTCGTTTCATGTACCTGGTCATAAAAATGGTTTATTCATAGAAGAGAAGAAAAAGCAATTTTTTTATAATAGGGATTTGACGGAACTCAGCGGGTTGGATGATCTTCATGATCCGCAGGGAGCGATAAGGGATGCTGAGATGCTGCTCGGCGATCTGTATGGCAGCAGGAAGAGCTGCTTTCTGGTGAACGGCAGTACGGCAGGGAATATTGCTGCGATACTCGCGTCCTGTTCTCAGGGAGAGACTGTTTTGGTACAGAGGAATTGCCATAAGTCCGTGATGAATGGAATAAAGCTTGCGAAAGCTGTACCGGTCCTAATAGAAACAGAGTGGGATGAGGAAGGGAAGATGCCGATAGGGGTCAGTCTTGAGTCGGTCAGGGAGACGATGAAGGCTTTCCCTGATGCCAAAGCTTGTGTGCTCACGTATCCTACTTATTACGGCATGACCTTTGATTTAAAATCATTGATTGATGAATTTCATGAACATGGAGTGATCTGTATCATTGACGAAGCTCACGGCCCGCATTTTCAGCTGGGGGACCCGTTCCCTGCGTCGGCGCTTGACCTGGGAGGGGATATTGTCATTCAGTCTGCACATAAAATGCTCCCTGCAATGACAATGGGATCTTTTTTACATATAGGAAGCGACCGGGTTAATGAAAGAAAGGTAAAGGACTACTTATCGATCCTGCAGTCAAGCAGTCCCTCTTATCCGATCATGGCTTCACTTGATTATGCCAGAGCTTACTTAGGCACGATGACAGCTGCGGATATAAGAAGGAATATTGACGTAATCAATAAATTCGTACAAGCTTTAGGCGGTATTCATGAGGGATTATCGGTTAAGCGTACAGAAGACCCATTGAAGCTTCTGCTTTCCATGAAGGGTAAGTCGGGGTATGATCTTCAGCGGCTTTTGGAGAGAGAAGGCATCTTCTGTGAGCTCGCGGACCCTTATTATGTTCTGCTGATCCTCCCCTTAATGAAGGAAAGCTTCTCGTTTCCTTATAAGGAAGCAGCCGGGCGCATCCATGCTGCGTTGAGTAAGGAAGAGGTTCCGGCACAAGAAGAAGATGCCACAAAGGCAGTAAGAAAAAAGAAGCATTCTTACACGGAACTTGCATTAACCCACGAAGAAATGGATGATAGGGAAGAGGAGTGGGTATCACTGGCCGGAGCTGAGGGAGAAATCTCGGCCCGGATGATCGTTCCGTATCCGCCGGGTATCCCATTACTGATCCCGGGCGAGAGGATTTCAGAAGAAACGATTGTAAGACTGGGACAATACATGAAGAATAAAGCGAACATACAGGGGGATCACCGATTGGATGAAAACCGCGTATGCGTGTATCGATAGATGGAGGGTAAAGGGAAATGAAACAAGGAAGATTTATTACAGTCGAAGGCCCTGATGGTGCGGGAAAATCTACAATACTCAATGAACTTTACGACAAGCTCGTTGAAGAAGGCCGCGACGTCATTAAAACAAGGGAGCCTGGCGGTGTGTCCATTGCCGAACAGATCAGGGAAGTCATTTTAAATAAAGAAAATACCGCGATGGACATTCGTACGGAAGCATTGCTGTATGCAGCGGCAAGGCGCCAGCATCTTGTGGAGGTAGTCATCCCGGCACTTGAAAAAGGGTCCATCGTCATCTGTGACCGTTTTATTGACAGCTCACTGGCCTACCAGGGAAAAGGACGGGGCATCGGGATGACAGAAGTGATGAACATCAATCAATTTGCGATCGAGGATAAAATGCCGGATCTTACACTCTATTTCGATATAGCCCCTGAAGAAGGCTTAAAAAGAATCGCCGGACATGATGGCAGGGAAGTGAATAGGTTAGATCTCGAGTCTCTTGATTTCCACCAAAAGGTTTATGATGGTTATC
Organism: Bacillus sp. BKU_1; assembly: GCA_051294195.1. Lineage (GTDB taxonomy): Bacteria > Bacillota > Bacilli > Bacillales > Bacillaceae_B > Rossellomorea. The sequence continues at coordinate 3,896,356 of CP193985.1, forward strand.
AATCTCTCATCGATCAATATCCAGATCGGATCAAGGTCGTGGATGCCAGCAAAAGCAAAGAAGAAGTATTCGCTTCAGCTTACGGCATTGTAAAAAGATTTATAGGGTAACCGTTATAAAGGCAGCTTCGATATGACAGACTGAGTCTATAAAAGAGGCTGTCTTTTTATTAAACGACACCAATAAATTGGTAATTATTGTTATATGAGAGTTCCAGCTGTCATCCAGCGGACAGTTCTCTCCTTAAATCAGTACGGCCGATAACGCTCACGGGCTGCCGGCGTAAGCGAAGCCTTCCGCGGAAATCAACAGCGGTAAAGGGAACACTTATTAGAGTATTTCTGATAAGTGGGATGTCAGCCCAACCCATTTATTGATATAATAGAAGGAAGTATATGTCTCTAAAACGGAGGAAAGTTGCATATGAAAGTTATTATGGCTGTTGTTCAAGACAAAGATAGCAATCGTTTATCCAATGCGTTGATGGACCATAATTTTCGTTCGACAAAACTTGCAAGCACCGGGGGGTTCCTGAAATCAGGGAATACCACATTCATTATCGGGACGGAAGATATCCGCGTCGACAAAGCTCTGCAGGTGATCAAAGATAATTGCAAATCGCGCGATCAGCTGGTTGCGCCCGTTTCCCCTATGGGAGGGAACGCAGATTCGTATGTTCCGTATCCGGTTGAGGTCGAGGTCGGCGGCGCCACTGTGTTTGTTCTGCCTGTCGATCAGTTCCATCAGTTTTAATAAAAGGCTGTTTTCTAAAAAGTTGTTGCTTTTCGTAAATAGGTTGTAACCTGAATGCAGCTTGTTGTCGTGCTCTTTTCGAACTTAAGTTCGATCTAGGGAAGGACTGATAACCTGAAAATACCCAAGTTCTGGTATTTTCTTGTCTGTATAGCAACAAAATATGCACAAAGAGCCTAGTCAAAAGGGGTTTAACGTATGAAGATCAATCAGGATACCCGTGTATCTTTAGATAAACTTCACAAGGAAAGCAAGTCGGCAGGGACAAGCCAGGTAAAGTTCGGCCAGCTTGTCCAAAAACATGATCAGAAAATGCAGATGGACCAGCTGAGCAAGCTTCTGGCCACGATAGAAGACGCTGGCAGCCGCCTGGCAAAGTCCCGGAATTTCAAGGATCTTGCAAAATATAAAACGCTGGTGAAAAAATTTGTGAGAGAAGCTGTCGATTTCGGCTTGGATCTTAAACAGTCCCATACATGGAATCAGTACGGCGAAGGAAGAAAGCTCAATATCGTGGAAACGATCGACAGTGAGCTTGTCGAGCTGACAGAAGCTGTCATGGATAAAGAGAAGAAGTCGATCGATGTATTGGGAAAGATCGGAGAAATAAAGGGATTGCTGATCAATCTCTATATGTAAGTGAGTGGTTCAGATGAAGTTTGAAGAAATACAATCGTTTCAGCCTGTGGTTCTTCAGATGCTTCAAAACAGTATTATGAAGAACCGGGTTGCGCATGCCTATTTATTCGAAGGAGAAAAAGGGACACGGAAAAGGGAAGTGGGATTCCTGTTCGCGAAAGCCCTGCTCTGTGAAAACCGCACGGAAGGAAAAGCATGCGAGGAGTGCAATAACTGCAGGCGTGTCAACAATGGAAATCATCCGGACCTCCATCTGGTGGAGCCGGACGGACTTTCGATAAAAAAAGAGCAGATAAAATCACTTCAAGAAGAATTCTCTAAAACAGGGGTCGAATCGAAAAAGAAGATTTATATCATTGTTCACAGTGATAAGATGACGGCCAATGCTGCCAACAGCCTCCTGAAATTCCTTGAAGAGCCACTCGCGGATGCTGCGGCCATCCTGATCACGGAGAATATCCATAGAATGCTGCCTACCATTCTTTCAAGGTGCCAGACGATTTCATTCAAACCGCTTCCAAAAGAATATTTGACAAAACAGCTGCTGGACGAGGGAATGCCGCCTCATATGGCGAAGCTTGCCCCCAACTTGACAAACCGATATGAGGAAGCTGTAGAAATATGTCAAAATGAGTGGTTTGCACAAGCAAGAATAATAGTGTTAAAATTATATGAAGTCCTCCAGAAAAGTCCCTTCCAGGCAATGGTGAAGATTCAAGAGGATTTTGTACAGCACTTCAAAGAAAAAGATCAAGTTGATCGAGCATTGGATCTTTTACTTCTAATATATAAAGACTTACTTCATATCCAGTTAGGAAAAGAAGAACAGCTCGTCTACCCGGACCAAAAGGAAAAATGGAAATCAGACGCACTTCAAGTATCGACAAACCGTCTTTCTACCAGCATGACGGCGATCCTTGAAGCAAAACGCAAATTAAACGCCAATATGAATTCTCAGCTGCTGGTAGAACAGCTTATGCTAAAACTGCAGGGGTGATGGTCCTTTGTACGATGTTGTAGGAGTACGCTTTAAAAAAGCGGGAAAAATCTATTATTTCGATCCAGGCGAACTCGATATCCTTAAAAATAATTATGTGATCGTCGAAACGGTCCGCGGGGTCGAATTTGGAAAAGTAGTCGTAGAAAGAAAGCAAGTCGGTGAAAATGATGTAGTGCTTCCTTTGAAAAAGGTGATCCGGATCGCGGATCAAAAGGATCGGATGACGGTGGAAGAAAATAAAACTTCCGCCCAGGAAGCCTACGATGTATGTTGTGAAAAAATCAGTCAGCATCAATTAGATATGAAATTAGTAGATGTAGAATATACATTTGATCGTAATAAAGTCATTTTTTATTTTACAGCTGATGGGCGTGTTGATTTCCGGGAGCTGGTGAAAGACCTGGCTTCTATTTTCCGTACGCGGATTGAACTTCGTCAGATTGGCGTTCGTGACGAAGCGAAAATGCTTGGGGGTATCGGTCCTTGTGGCCGTATGCTTTGTTGTTCGACCTTTTTGGGAGATTTTGAACCGGTATCCATCAAAATGGCGAAAGATCAAAATCTATCTCTTAATCCTACCAAGATCTCAGGGCTTTGCGGCCGCTTGATGTGTTGTCTTAAATACGAAAATGACGAATATGAAGCAGCCAAAGCGGAATTGCCTGATATTGGCGAAGTGATTAAGACACCTCACGGGAAAGGTAAAGTGGTAGGTCTTAATATTCTTGAGCGTGTTCTTCAAGTAGATATAAAAGATGCGGAACGCGTATTGGAATTCACTTTAGATGAAATAATGAACGAAGGTGCCGTATCATTCCAAGCCACAGAGTAACGGGGTGTAGTGTCGTGGATAAAAAAGAGTTCTTTGATTCAGTCAGCAATATGGAACAGCAGATTGGTGATCTATACAATCAACTTGGCGAGCTTAAGCAATGCCTTGCCGAAATGCTTGAGGAAAATAACGGTCTCAAGCTTGAAAACGAACATTTGCGCCGAAGACTGGAACAGACTGAGAACTCACCGAAGAAGGTTCAAACAACAGGCGATGCGGGTACGACGAGTGAGTCGGACTTAGAAGATAAACAACTGGATATCGGGGAAGGATACGATAATCTTGCCCGGCTTTACCAGGAAGGCTTCCATATATGCAATATCCACTTTGGAAGTCCGCGCAAAGACGAGGATTGCTTGTTCTGCCTGTCTTTCTTGAACAAGAAATAAAGCGGGGCCTGTAATACCCAGAATAAGATAAATGATGAGAAGGGCTGATCCATTCAGAAGGGATTGGTCCTTTTTGTTGAACAAGCGGAGGAAACACATGGTTGTATTAAAAGACGATGAAAGATTGGATTATCTGCTGGCAGAAAATATGAGGATCATTCAAAGCCCGTCGGTTTTTTCTTTTTCCCTGGATGCGGTACTGCTTGCGCGCTTCAGCTACCTTCCCTTGAAAAGAGGGAAAGTGGTGGATCTATGTTCCGGAAATGGAATCATCCCGCTGCTTTTAAGCGCACGGACAAATGTTGAAATCACCGGGGTGGAAATCCAGGAGCGTTTGCTCGATATGGCGGAAAGAAGCATTCAGTATAATGGGGTAGAGGATCAGGTAACGATGAAGCTTGGCGATGTAAAAGAAATAAACAAACTGCTGCATCATTCCCATTTTGATGTGGTGACGTGCAACCCGCCATATTTCGAAACCGTCCCGACTTCCATGCAAAACCTGAATGAACATTATACCATCGCGCGGCATGAAGTCCTCTGCACCCTGGAGGACACGATCCAGGCTGCAAGCTACCTGCTGAAGCAAGGCGGAAAAGCTTCTTTCGTCCACAGGCCGGGAAGGCTGATGGATATCCTGTCCCTGATGAGGAAGCACCGTCTTGAGCCGAAGCGCATGAGGCTCGTCTATCCGAGGGAGGGAAAAGAGGCCAATACGCTTTTGATCGAAGGAATCAAAGACGGAAAACCCGATTTAAAGATACTCCCGCCTCTATTTGTCTACAATGAGACCAACGAATATTCTCAGGAAGTTTATGAAATGCTTTATGGAAAAGAATAAACCCAGGAGGTGAAACCCACCATGAATCAGCAGAAAAGCTATCAGGAGACCGGCAAAGGCAGCCTCTATCTTGTCCCAACCCCCATCGGAAACCTTGAAGACATGACATTCAGGGCGATCCGGATCATGAAGGAAGCCGATGTCATTGCAGCCGAGGATACACGCAACACAAAGAAGCTTGGCAACTACTTTGAAATCGATACCCCTATCATCAGTTATCATGAGCATAATAAAGAATCGAGCGGTCCAAAGCTCATTGAGAGAATGGAACAGGGTGAAACGGTCGCGCTGGTCAGTGACGCAGGTATGCCTTCCATTTCCGATCCGGGTTATGAACTGGTGCAGGCAGCCATAGAAAATAATTTGGCTGTCATCCCCCTGCCGGGTGCAAATGCTGCATTGACGGCATTGATCGCTTCGGGACTAGCTCCCCAGCCGTTTTATTTTTATGGATTCCTGCATAGGGGAAAGAAAGAAAAACGTGCTGAACTCGAACGGCTCCGGTTATTAAAAGATACGTTTATCCTGTATGAATCGCCTCACAGATTGAAGGAAACACTGAAAGAATTGCATCAGGCACTCGGAAATCGGCAGGTTGTCATTTGCCGTGAACTGACAAAGAAATTCGAAGAGTTCATCCGCGGTTCTTTGGAAGAAGTGCTCGAGTGGGCAGAAAACGGCGAGATCAGGGGCGAATTCTGTGTAATGGTTGAAGGAAATGAGCATCAGGTAGAAGTGGAACAGGAAGAATGGTGGAACGGCTATTCAATAGAAGACCACGTGCAGTATTATATAGAAGAAAAAGAAATGACTTCGAAATTGGCAATCAAAGAAGTCGCGAAGGAAAGAAATCTCCCTAAAAGGGAAGTATATCAGGCATTCCATGTGGAGAAATAGAAGAAGGGCTGAGTAGTTCATTACTCAGCCCTTATATTTATATCAATGATTAATTTTTTTGAAATGAATCCTGGATTTCTTTGATCAATTGTTCTGCACCTTCACGGCTAAGAATCAATTTTCCGTCAGCAAGCTTGATGTTATCATCAGATACTTCACCAGTGATTTGGCATGTCATGCTTGGCTTATATTTCTTTAAGATGATTCTTTCGTCGTCCACGTAGATCTCAAGCGCATCCTTCTCAGCGATGCCAAGTGTACGGCGAAGTTCGATTGGAATAACGACACGTCCTAATTCGTCAACTTTTCTTACAATACCTGTAGATTTCATATAATTTTCTCCTCCAAAGAATGATATTATTTTATCTCTCTAGTTTGTTAAAGGTTCGTCAATATTCGACATTTTTCTGTATCTGGTAATATCATACCAACGATTTTATCTATCGTCAATAATTAAATTTGTAAATTTTTTAAAATGCTTTCCAAAGAGAAAGTTGATATGACAAGCTTTACGAACTATTGTAAATAATTGTATTACCAATTTAATATTATTGTAATCTAATGGGTTTTGTCGAAAAATCTTTATCTCTTTACTAATTCGACATAAATCGACATATTCTCTTTGCTTTTTCGACATCTTTGGAGAGGTGGACAGTGCAGTTGCAGAATCCCTGTATTTTAGGTATATTTTGATGAGATAAGCGGTTAAGATAATAGGTAAGAATACAGAATAAAACCCACTTTATACCATTCGGTTCAAATAAAGTGTTTATGTGGGCATTATTATAGAAAAAGAGGAGGAAGCGAAAGTGGAAGAAAAATTGAACACCTTCTATATTACAACACCAATCTACTATCCAAGCGGTAATTTACATATTGGCCATGCCTATACGACGGTGGCTGGAGATGCGATGGCCCGTTATAAAAGAATGCGCGGATACGATGTAAGATATTTAACAGGTACTGATGAGCACGGACAAAAAATTCAGCGTAAAGCGGAAGAGCAGGGGGTAAGTCCGCAAAATTATGTCGATGACATCGTAAGCGGCATTAAAGATTTATGGGGGAAACTTGACATTTCCTATGATGATTTCATCCGGACGACTGAAAAGCGTCATAAGGATATTGTCGAAAAGATCTTCAAGCAGCTGCTGGATCAGGGCGATATTTACCTTGATCAATACGAGGGCTGGTACTGTACACCGTGTGAATCCTTCTTCACTGAAAGGCAGCTTGAGGATGGGAACTGCCCTGACTGCGGGCGTCCTGTTGAAAAAGTGAAGGAAGAATCCTACTTCTTCAAGATGAGCAACTATGTGGACCGCCTGCTTGCTTATTATAATGAAAATCCTGAATTCATCCAGCCTGAATCACGTAAAAACGAGATGATCAACAACTTCATCAAGCCCGGTCTCGAAGACCTTGCTGTATCGCGGACCACTTTCGATTGGGGAGTGAAGGTCCCAGGTGATCCGAAGCATGTTATTTATGTATGGATTGATGCGTTATCCAATTACATCACGTCGCTTGGCTACGGGAGCGAGAATGACAAGGACTACTTGAAGTACTGGCCTGCGGATGTTCATTTGGTCGGGAAGGAAATCGTCCGTTTCCATACCATCTATTGGCCGATCATGCTGATGGCATTGGATCTTCCTCTTCCGAAAAAGGTATTTGCCCATGGCTGGCTGTTGATGAAAGACGGCAAAATGTCTAAGTCCAAAGGAAATGTAGTCGATCCTGTCACGCTGATCGACCGGTATGGCCTTGATTCACTCCGTTACTATTTATTAAGGGAAGTTCCATTTGGCTCTGACGGGGTATTCACTCCGGAAGGATTTGTTGAACGGATTAATTTCGATCTAGCGAATGACCTTGGTAACTTATTAAACAGAACCGTTGCCATGATCAATAAGTATTTCGACGGCGTCATCCCTGCCTATGCCGGTTCCGACGGGGAGTTTGATCAACATTTGTTGAATATCAACAAGGAAACAGTGAATAAATACGAAGAAGCAATGGAAAACATGGAATTCTCGGTTGCTTTAGCAAGTCTGTGGCAGCTCGTAAGCCGCACGAACAAGTATATTGATGAGACACAGCCTTGGGCCCTTGCAAAAGATGAAGACAAGAAAGCCGAATTGGGCAGTGTAATGAGCCATCTGGCTGAATCATTGAGGAGAGTGGCCGTCCTGCTGCAGCCGTTCTTGACAAGGACACCGAAGAAAATCTTTGAACAGCTGAATCTTCATGATGAAAACCTTCAATCATGGGAAAGCCTTGAGAGCTTCGGCGCCATCCCTGAAGGAACTGAAGTGGTGAAGAAAGGCGAGCCGATCTTCCCGCGTCTTGATCTGCAGGAAGAAGTTGACTTTATCAAAGAGAAAATGCAGGGAAGCAAGCCTGCGCTGGAAGAAAAAGCAGCTGCACCTGCACCGGCACCGGACGACAGTGATGAGATCACCATTGATGATTTCATGAAAGTAGAACTCAGAGTAGCACAGGTCGTAAATGCCGAACCTGTAAAAAAAGCGGACAAACTCCTGAAAATCCAGCTTGATCTCGGCTATGAAAAGAGACAAGTAGTTTCAGGGATCGCGAAACACTATAAGCCTGATGAGTTAGTCGGTAAAAAAGTCATCTGTGTCACGAACCTAAAGCCGGTTAAATTACGCGGGGAACTTTCCCAAGGAATGATCCTGGCAGGAGAAGAAAACGGGACATTATCTCTCGCAACCGTAGATCAAACACTGCCAAACGGCACAAAAGTAAAATAAACAAGTAAAAAGGATGTTCCACGTGGAACATCCTTTTTGTTATATAAACATAATAAATATTAGAAGATTACATATTAGAATAAATGGTTATCGTTTTAAAATATTATATATAAATAACAAGGAGGGGAAATGGAATCAAATTATTTTAGAATTCACCTTAAAGTCTATACAATGAACGGAGAAAGTTAATAATAACGATGACAGACCTTATCCAGCTTTTGATTGGAGTGCAGGACGCAGACTCCTAACCGAAAAGCGGAAGGGCTTTGCTCAGAGGCTTATGACATGTGCCTCTAAGCCCTGCAGCTGGACAGTTCCTATCTCATGAATAAGGAGGCTCCCCGCTCGCCCGCGGAAAGCAAAGTCTTCCACGGAAACCAACAGCGGTATTTAAAAGTTTTCCGGGTACTAATTACTGACATGCAGTAAAGTGATAAAGTAAATATTTTCTGGTTCACCCATAATTTGTAACCTAAATGTTACGTTACTGAGATGCTTGTTACTCTTTTTTATAATAAAATTACTTTGAATACAAGGAGTGTCACATATGTTATTTGATACACATGTTCATCTGAACGCTGAACAATTCAATGAAGATCTCGAGGAGGTCATCTCAAGAGCAAAAGAAGCAGGAGTCGGAAGGATGGTTGTTGTCGGCTTTGACCGCCCGACCATTGAAAGGGCCATGGACCTGGTGGAACAGTATGAATTTCTTTATGCCAGCATTGGCTGGCACCCTGTCGATGCAATTGATATGAAAGAGGAAGATCTTGCTTGGATCGAAGAGCTTTCCTCACATCCCAAAGTGGTCGCGCTGGGCGAAATGGGCCTTGATTATCATTGGGATAAGTCACCGAAAGATATTCAAAAAGAGGTATTCAGAAAACAAATTCACTTAGCCAAAAAAGTAAAACTGCCGATCATCATACATAACAGGGAAGCGACTCAGGATATTGTCGATATCCTTCGGGAAGAAGGGGCTGAAGAGGTAGGCGGAATCATGCACTGCTTCAGCGGAAGTCCTGAGATTGCCCGGGAATGCGTAGATATGAATTTCTATATTTCCCTCGGCGGACCGGTGACGTTCAAGAACGCGAAAAAGCCGAAGGAAGTAGCGAAGGAAATTCCATTGGAGCGGCTGCTCATCGAAACGGACTGCCCGTATCTTGCCCCTCATCCAAACAGGGGAAAACGGAATGAACCTGCGTATGTAAAGCTGGTGGCAGAACAGATCGCAGAATTGAAAGACATCTCCTTGGAAGAAGTTGAAACGGTCACAACAGAAAATGCAAATAAATTATTCAACATAAACTGACATCGAATGCTGTCGAGAATTGAGGGAGCTTGTCCGGAAACTTAAAAAAACAAAAAGTTCTACATGGCAATTGTCCATCATAGGATAACCATGTCGATAACTCTCTCTTTTCTTTTTCTCTTTTTTTCTGCATAATATGTCCTATGTTCCCCGGGTTTCAATATTTTGCTAGATTAAGAAAAAAGAAGTAAGGGTTGACACTCTCTGGAATACTCTATATAATCACTCCGAGAAAAGGAGGCGTTTTTCATGAACATTCAAAACATGAAAAGCCTGTTTTCAAAGTCTTTGAGTCGAAGGAAATGGATCGCTGCTGTCGCAACCATCGCAGCATCGGCAGCTGTTTTCGGAATCCTGTTTTATGAAGGTTCCAAAAACACTGTAGCATTGACCTTAGACGGCGAGCAAAAAGAGATTAGAACGCATGCAAACACTATTCAAGATATATTAAAAGATTTAGAGGTTTCAACCCGCTCAGAAGACTATTTGTATCCCTCGGGAACAACAAAGGTTACGAACAACATGAAAATTGTTTGGGAACCGGCAAAACAGGTAGAAGTATCGGTTGGTGATCAGAAAAAGAAAATCTGGACCAACGCAGATACGGTAAAAGAGTTACTATCGGAGAACAAGATCGAGATAGGGGAACATGACAAGGTCGAACCGGCCTTATCCAAAAAGATTTCAGGGGACATGAAGATTACCATTGAGGAAGCCTTTCCGCTTCAGCTTGTGGATGGAGGCAAAAAGCAAAAGGCATGGTCCACTTCGACTACGGTCGCTGACTTTTTAAAGCAACAGGGCATCTCACTTAATAAAACCGATCGCGTTGAACCGGGTTTAGACAAAGTCATCAAGCCAGATGACGTGGTAAACGTCGTTCGAGTTGAAAAAGTCACCGATGTAGTGGAAGAACCGACTGACTTTACGGTCGTTTCTCGAAAAGACTCAGATCTTTCCAAAGGCAAGGAAAAAATCGTGCAGGAAGGGAAAAAGGGTCTTGTTAAAAAGAAATACGAAATCGTCAAAGAGAATGGAAAAGAAGTTTCCAGGAAGCTAGTCAGTGAAAACGTGGTAAAAGAAAGTCAGGATAAAATTGTGAGCGTCGGGACAAAAGTGCTGGTCGCACAGGTCTCGCGTGGAAGCTCGTCTTCCGCTTCAGCTTCTGCAGAGAGCGAGAGCGGCGGCAGGGAATTCTATGTAAGTTCGACGGCTTACACAGCGAACTGTAACGGATGTTCAGGGCATACGGCGACAGGCATCAACCTGAAAGCCAATCCTGGCGCTAAAGTCATTGCGGTCGATCCTTCGGTCATTCCGCTTGGTTCAAAGGTGTATGTTGAAGGGTACGGTTATGCAGTCGCAGCCGATACAGGCGGCGCAATCAAAGGGAACAAAATCGATGTTTTCTTCTCCTCGCAGTCAGATGCGTACCGCTGGGGGAGAAAAACAATCAAAGTGAAAATATTAGACTAAGGGCAGGAGTCTTTTTCTCCTGCTTTTTCTTTTTGTATTTGAACAGGGGACTGACCTTTCTGTATAAGCACTGATCGATTTCAGTTATAATAAAAATATTGGGTTCTACAGATTAGACGAACGTCACTGAAAATAAGTTTCAACTTTTTTGGAGGTTTTATGAAAATAAAAGAAATCATCGTCGTGGAAGGCAAAGACGATACGACAGCGATACAGGGTGCTGTATCAGCCGATACGATTGAAACGAACGGCTCTGCGGTTTCTGCTGCTACGATTGAAAAGATCAGGCATGCACAGGAAAAAAGGGGCGTCATCATTTTCACCGATCCCGATTATCCCGGGGAGCGCATCCGTAAGATTGTGAGCGAGGCCGTCCCGGGCTGCAAACATGCCTTTGTCCATAAAAAAGATGCCCTGCCGAAATCAGGCAGGGGGATCGGCGTAGAGCATGCTTCCCCTGAGATCATAAGGGAAGCCCTCCGCGAGGCACATATGATAGAAGAGGTAAATGAAGAAATCATCACGAAGGATGACCTGGTCACAGCAGGGCTGATCGGCAGTCCTCGGTCAAAGGACAGAAGAATGGCACTTGGTGAGAAACTTCGAATCGGATACACTAATGGTAAACAGCTTCATAAGCGCCTGATCATGTTCAATATCCAAAAGGATGAATTCAAGCGTGCGCTAATGGAAATTATTCAGGAGGAAACTAATGCATAAAGATATCGCCACCCCCCTTCGTACAAAAGAAATCTTGGGGAAATACGGATTTTCCTTTAAAAAGAGCCTCGGTCAGAACTTCCTGATCGATCCAAATATTTTACGTAATATAACAGAATTTGCGGGCCTCTCCGAGGATACTGCAACCATTGAAATCGGACCGGGCATAGGCGCCCTGACCGAACATCTGGCCAGGACGTCGGGGAAAGTGGTCGCATTTGAAATCGATCAGCGGCTGATCCCGATCCTCGGAGATACACTTTCACCGTATGACAATGTGAAGATCATCAATGAGGATGTACTTGAGGCGGATGTAAAAGCGATCATCGATGAAGAATTCGCCGGCTACGAGGATATCATGGTGGTAGCCAACCTTCCGTACTACGTGACAACCCCCATCATCTTAAAGCTTCTGATGGAGCGCCTGCCGATCAGGGGGATCTGCGTCATGCTGCAAAAGGAAGTAGGAGCCCGGATCTCGGCAAAGCCCGGCACGAAGGAATACGGTTCGCTATCCATCGCCATTCAATACTACACGGAAGCAGAAATGGTCATGACGGTCCCCAAAACGGTATTTATGCCGCAGCCGAATGTGGACTCTGCCGTCATCCGCCTGACGAAGAGAGAAAAGCCTCCGGTCGACGTGATTGATGAGGACTTCTTCTTTACGGTGACACGATCTTCCTTCGCCCAGCGGAGAAAAACGATCTTGAACAATCTGACCAGCCAGCTGCCTGACGGGAAAGAAAAGAAAGAACATATTTTAGAGGCGTTAACGAACTCGGGAATCGAGCCTTCGAGAAGAGGCGAAACGCTTTCAATCAAAGAATTCGGTGCGTTGAGTGATGCGCTGTATCCTCATTTCAATTGATCGATAAACGAATAGCTGTCTTTTGGAATCTATTTTGATTTCAGGAGACAGCTTTTTTATTGTTCTGGAGGGGGACCTGCCGTCTTGGATGTTGAAAGGCAATGGGAATAGGGTACAGCGGGTCTTGAATGAACTAGCTGCAGGTTATGTATGCCAATGGTCTTCATGGGAAGGGGCACATTTTCAGCGGCGACTCAGGAAGGTTTATACAAGCGGACGCATTTATAGGGAAAGTGGAATGATTATTTGGATTCCGGCACAATCATCCGGAAATCTCACAATGAATATACTTACATACATATTCTTGATTTTTCAGCTGTTTTTATAGCCGAGAACCTGGTCCGCTTCCATTTGTGTGCTGGACTCGTTTAAATTTCCGGAAAAAAATGAGGTGCAGCTGACTTTTTCGGCCAGATGTGAATGCCTGTATTTTCCACGGTGAGTTTAACACACGATCCCGAAATATTTACATACACCCACAACCCGTGCCCTGCATAGGTTATCAAAGGGAGTCATTACGAATGAAAAACAGGGAAGCGTGAGAGGGCGATTGGTGGGTTAGGACATCCGGTTGCATCAGCCCTTTATTTGCTTTTTCCTTTCCCGCTTAATGAATGCAAGGCCATGGGAGTGACGGATGTGAAAATCGAAATCAATGATGTCGTGGGTCGACTTTCTTATAAGTGTGATATCTTGTTCAGAGTCATCGATGTCCGTCTGTTGGACGGACAAAGAACGGCCGTACTTTACGGAGAAGATTATCGATTAATAGCGGATGCTCCTTTTCATGATTTGAAGAAGATGGATCCTAGAGAGCAGGACCGGCTCATTCAAGAGTTCCGTTCGAAGGAAGAGCAGTCTTTTGATTTGTTCCGGCAGGATATTGAGCTCCTTAAGCAAAAGCAAGAGTATACCATGACAAATGCTTATAGAGATGAGTTTAACTATTTCCAGGTTCCCGGTAAAGTTCTTCATCTTGATGGAGATCCCAGCTATTTACGAAAATGTCTAGACCTTTATGAAAGAATCGGTGTGCCGGTGAAGGGTGTACATTGCAGCGAGACGGAGATGCCGAATGAAATCGGCCCCCTCATCGATAAATACAGACCGAATATAGTGGTGATCACGGGTCACGATGCGTATTCCAAAGCCAAGGGGTTAAAGTCGGATATAAACGCTTACCGGCACTCTAAATATTTTGTCCAGGCGGTAAGGGAAGTCAGAAGGAAGTATCCCCACTTGGACCAGCTCGTCATTTTTGCGGGGGCCTGCCAGTCGCATTTTGAATCTTTGATCCACGCAGGCGCGAATTTTGCCAGTTCGCCATCAAGAGTCAATATCCATGCCCTGGACCCGGTTTATATCGTAGCAAAAATCTGTTATACCGGCTTTAAGGACTCCGTGAACGTCTGGGATGTCATCAGGAATACACTGACCGGGGATAAGGGGCTCGGAGGTGTTGAAACGAAAGGTATGCTGCGCACCGGGATGCCCTATAAAATCGAAGAAGAATAAATACCTTTCGACATAAAATGTAAACCTTGCAATTATCATCATGATTGCGGGGTTTATTTTTGTCAGGGAATATAGGCATTTATCCCTGTTATTGATGAATATATCCTGGATAAAATAGTTTACATAATTTTTCAATTACCAGGGAAAGGTAAAAGTGTAGAAAAAACGTATTTTTTGTTGAATAAAATATATTGACAGGTATTTAAATTTCTTGTTAAAATAATAAATTTATTTGACTTAAATTACATATTGTGTTATAATTTTTTTCAGTGAGGTGGAAGCGAAATGCCAAAAACATTAGCCGACATTAAAAGATCCCTTGATTCAAATCTCGGGAAACGTTTAATGCTTAAAGCAAACGGTGGACGTCGTAAAACAATTGAACGTTCAGGCGTTCTAGCCGAAACGTATCCTTCTGTATTTGTGGTCCAGCTTGACCAGGAAGAGAATGCGTTCGAACGGGTTTCTTACAGCTATGCAGATGTTCTCACTGAGACAGTCCAATTAACATTTTATGATGAAGCAACAGGAAATATCATCTTCAGCCAGCAGTAAACAAACGTTTGCTGCTTTTTTATTTGTCTAAATGAGTCTGTATTCTCCTTACCTTGAACAATCATTTGTGTTTAAAAGGCGAGGATGGCAGCTTTTTAAAGGATTTATTTGATTTAAACTTTTTCCAGCTATTGGTTGGAGTTCATGACGCAGACTCCTCATTTCCTTACTGGGTATAATTGTCTAGCCTCAGGGCTTAGAGGCACATGTCATAAGCCTCTGACCAAAGCCCTTCCGCTTTTCTGATGGAAAGCGAAGTCTCCCACGCAGATCAAAAGCGGCATTAACTGCCGAATCTAAAAATCCTTCTAAAATTGGTTCCCGTCCCCTAGTAAAGAATCGTCTATCCCGGCACATATTAAACATATGGTACATCTTAAGGGGGAATAACAATGAGCAGAAGAAGAGGAATCATGTCTGAGCAATTAAAAGAAGAACTTGCACAGGAACTGGGGTTCTATGACGTTGTTCAGAAAGAAGGCTGGGGCGGCATCACATCCCGGGATGCCGGAAACATGGTTAAACGTGCAGTCGAACGCGCAAGCAGCCAGCTGTCATCCATGAACAGCCTGTAACTCTTTTCTTTTAGGAGTATCTTGCCTTTTATCCGTGCCAATAGAGGATCATCTCAGGTGCAACGCCAGGAGATGATCCTTTTTACATCAAGCTGTCTTTTCTAATGCAGGTTAACGTGGTAAAATATCATATTTGTATGAGTATCGCAAGATGATGACACTTCCTGAAGAAGTGTATGATACAATAAGTGAAAAGAGTATGGTAAGAAGGTGATGAAATGAGGTTATCAGTCAAGGCGCCGGCAAAAATTAACCTGTCACTCGATGTATTACATAAACGCCCCGATGGATACCACGAGGTGGAGATGATCATGACGACCATCGATTTAGCAGATCGAATCGAACTCACAAATCTTTCTGAAGATACGATTAAGATTCTTTCCCATAATCGATTTGTCCCCGATGATGGAAGAAATCTTGCCTATCAGGCTGCCCAGTTGTTAAAGGACCGGTTGAATATAAAACAGGGAGTGGCGATCTCCATTGATAAGGTGATCCCGGTGGCTGCGGGGCTTGCCGGGGGGAGCAGCGATGCGGCTGCCACTTTAAAAGGATTGAACCAGCTGTGGGATTTAGGGCTCAGTACGGACGAGCTTGCCGATCTTGGAGCGGAAATAGGATCGGATGTCTCTTTCTGTGTATACGGAGGGACTGCGCTTGCAACCGGCCGAGGAGAAAAGATCGAACATCTCCCCGCCCCTCCCAATTGCTGGGTCATCCTGGCGAAACCGACCATTGGGGTTTCGACAGCTGATGTTTATAAAAATTTAAATGTCCGGAATATCAAGCATCCGGATACCGCAGCGATGATTTCTGCGCTGAACCGCGGTTCGTACAGCGACATTTGCGCAAACCTTGGGAATGTACTGGAGTCGGTGACCCTCGATTTGTATCCTGAAGTCGCACAAATCAAGGATCAGATGGAACGCTTCGGAGCCGACGCAGTATTGATGAGCGGAAGCGGCCCGACAGTTTACGGACTAGTCCAGTATGAATCAAGGCTTCACCGGATCTATAACGGGCTTAGGGGATTCTGTGACCAGGTTTTTGCAGTCCGAATGCTTGGAGAATAAGCATTTGCTTAAATCCGTATATTAATGGTATATTTACTTTATAATATTCGGATTTGGAGGTAGTTTTGGTGAAGTTTAAGCGTAGTGAACGATTGATTGATATGACTCATTATTTAGCGGAGCGCCCTCACCAACTTGTACCTTTGACATTTTTCTCTGAGCGTTATGGTTCTGCCAAGTCCTCCATAAGTGAAGACTTGACGATCGTTAAAGAAACCTTTGAAGGACGCGGAATAGGAATTGTTCAGACGGTACCGGGAGCGGCAGGGGGAGTGAAATACATCCCCAAGGTAAATGCAGGCGAGGCAAAAGAAGTGATAGAGGAACTATGCCAGCACATGGAAAGCTCGGACAGGCTCCTTCCCGGGGGTTACTTATACATGACAGACCTGCTGGGGAATCCCCTGTTAATGAAGAAAGTTGGGAAGCTCCTTGCTTCGGCATTCGCTGAAAAAGAAATCGATGTCATTATGACGGTAGCCACAAAAGGGATCCCAATTGCTAATGCAATCGCAGCATACCTGAATGTTCCCGTCGTCATCGTCCGAAGGGACAGCCGCGTGACGGAAGGTTCGACTGTAAGCATCAATTATGTTTCCGGATCTTCCAAGAGAATTCAATCGATGGTCCTTTCCAAGAGAAGCCTGAAAGAAGGCTCGAATGTCCTGGTGGTCGATGATTTCATGAAAGCCGGCGGAACAGTCAATGGGATGAAGAATCTTCTGGAAGAATTCTCGGCAACATTATCAGGCATCGGCGTGCTGGTCGAATCGGAGAATGCAGAAGAGCGATTAGTGGATGATTATGTATCACTATTGAAATTATCTGATGTAAACGAAAAGAATAAGCAAATTTCCTTGAAACAGGGAAATTACTTTCAATCAAACCTGACATTCTTATCATAAAGGGAGGCAGATACAATGCGTGTTGTTTCAACAAACCAAGCACCTGCAGCAATCGGGCCGTATTCTCAAGGGATCGTCGTAAACAACCTTTTCTACAGTTCAGGACAGATTCCGTTGACGGCAGAAGGCAATATGGTCGAAGGGGATATCGCCGCAGAGACACACCAGGTCTTTCAAAACCTGCAAGCCGTGTTAAAAGAAGCGGGGGCTTCTCTTGAAACTGTCGTAAAAGCCACTGTATTCATCAAGGATATGAATGATTTCGGTGCAATCAACGAAGTATACGGAGAGTATTTCCATACTCATAGACCGGCACGTTCCTGTGTGGAAGTTGCCCGCCTGCCAAAAGATGCAGGGGTTGAAATCGAAGTGATCGCACTCGTGAAGTAATCTTCACGGGTGTTTTTTTATGCACAAAAAGCTGCAAGCGCCAGTGTTAACGGTTTTAGGACAAAAGAAGTATGTGCGGATTAAGTGAAAAATAAAATTTTTCAAAAAATTTTACATTTAAAGAAGGAATATCTAATCAAATCGTTGAATAAGTACAGTAGATTTCATCTAGGGGAAAAGGTGGTGAACAGAATGGAAGTAACTGACGTAAGATTACGCAGGGTAAACACCGATGGCCGCATGAGAGCGATTGCATCGATTACATTGGATAATGAATTTGTTGTCCATGACATTCGAGTGATTGATGGGAATAATGGCTTATTCGTCGCGATGCCGAGTAAGCGTACTCCTGATGGGGAATTTCGTGATATCGCTCACCCAATCAATTCCGGTACCCGCGGCAAAATACAAGATGCCGTGTTAGCAGAGTATCACCGTCTAGGTGAGCTTGAAGAAGTGGAGTTAGAAGAAGCTGGCGCTTCCTAAAAGAGTCTATTGCAACAAGAGCCTACTTCCACAGTAGTGCTCTTTTTTTCTTTTCTTCCTATTACCCCGAATAATCCCTCCTAAAACCTCTTTTAGAGAAAATTTCATCATTTTTTAAAAATTTATATGTTCAAATTTAAAACGGGCTATTAAAATTAGGCTAGTTAACAATAATCGAATCATAACTTGTTAAGGTATATTACCAGCGGTTGATTGGAGTGCAAGACGAAGACTCCTGCGGGAGAAGCGAGTTAGGTGAGACCTGTCCAGCTCCGGCGGCTAGAGGCTCGAGGTCATAAGACAATCAATCCAGAAAGGCAAAAAGCGCCTTTCCGGCTTGCTCGCCTTATGCTTGTCGCCTCTGGGCGAGCCGCCTGCGCTTTTCTGTTTGTCCAGCTCCAGGGCTTAGAGGCACATGTCATAAGTCAACTCGCCCAAGAAGTCAACTCGCCCAAGAAGGCAAAGAACGCCTTCGTGGTCGATTCGCCTTATGCCACCCGCCTCTGACCAAAGCCCTTCCACTTTTCTAACCCGCAGGCGAAGCCGAGGAGGCTCACCAACCGCCCGCGGAAAGCGAAGTCTTGCACGGAAATCAAAAGCGACTTTTAGAAGCGATGGCTATATTTACCCGGCTAATTTTTTAATAAATCTATTACTTGACAAATATATGTATATTTTTCTCTATCCTTGAAATGAAAGAGTTTTTAGGATATATTCGTTATGGATAAAAAGGTTATTGGAGGACCAAAAATGACAAAACGATATGCCGTTATATTAGCTGCCGGACAGGGCACAAGAATGAAATCGAAGTTATACAAAGTTCTTCACCCTGTGTGCGGTAAGCCTATGGTGGAACATGTGGTCGACCAAATTACAACATTGAATATAGAGAAAACTGTTACGATCATCGGCCATGGTGCTGAATTGGTGAAATCCCACTTGGAAGGAAAAAGCGATTTTGCCCTTCAGGAAGAACAACTGGGTACAGCGCATGCGGTCATGCAATCAGAAGATGTTCTCGGCAATTTAGAGGGTACAACGCTGGTTGTATGCGGAGATACTCCACTGATCAAGGCGGAAACGATGGAATCACTTGTGAAGCATCATGAAGAACAGGGTGCAAAAGCAACGATTCTGACAGGCTGCACAGAAGCACCTGACGGGTACGGCCGGATCATCCGCAGTCAATCAGGCTTGGTGGAACGCATCGTAGAACACAAAGATGCATCAGAAGAAGAAAGACAAGTGAAAGAAATCAATACAGGCACATACTGCTTTGATAATAAAGCATTATTCAATACCCTCAAAAAGGTATCAAACGACAACGTTCAGGGTGAATACTACCTGCCGGATGTCATTGAAATCCTTCAGAAAGAGGGAGAAGTCGTCAGCGCTTATCAAACAAGCGACTTCGATGAAACGCTGGGCGTAAACGACCGGGTGGCATTATCTCAGGCAGAGGCAACAATGAAAAAGCGCATCAACGAACAGCATATGAGAAACGGCGTGACGATCCAGGATCCCGCGAACACATATATCGATGCCGGAGTGTCAATCGGCAGGGACACAATCATCATGCCCGGCACTGTGATCAAAGGGAATTCTTCAATCGGGGAAGACTCCCAGATCGGCCCGAATTCGGAAGTGAAGGATTCGACAATCGGAGATCGCACAGTCGTGAAGCAATCTGTCGCACATGACTCTTCCATCGGTTCAGATGTGCAAATCGGCCCCTTCGCTCATATCCGTCCTGATTCAAGCATCGGGGATGAAGTGAAGATCGGAAACTTCGTGGAAATCAAGAAAGCTTCCTTCGGGAAAGGAAGCAAGGCGTCCCATTTAAGCTATATCGGTGATGCCGAGGTGGGAAGCGACGTCAATATCGGATGCGGATCGATCACTGTCAACTATGACGGCAAGAATAAACATCTGACAACGATTGAAGACGGAGTGTTCGTCGGCTGCAACTCCAATCTGGTTGCGCCGGTGAAGGTCGGTAAGGGTGCTTACATTGCAGCCGGTTCGACCATCACAGAAGACGTTCCGGGAGAGTCGCTTTCAATTGCCAGGGCTCGTCAGGTCAATAAAGAAAACTATGTACAAAATCTTAATCATAAGAAATAAACTGGAGGTCCACCATGCCAAACTCTTATATTAATTCTAAGCTGAAAATATTCTCTCTTAATTCGAACCATGAGCTTGCAAAGGAAATCGCTGACGAAGTTGGCCTTGAACTGGGTAAATCTTCTGTTAAACGCTTCAGTGACGGAGAAATTCAGATCAATATCGAAGAAAGTATCCGCGGATGCGATGTATTCGTCATTCAATCGACTTCCCAGCCGGTCAATGAGCACTTGATGGAACTCTTGATCATGGTTGATGCATTGAAACGTGCATCTGCTAAAACCATCACCATCGTGATGCCTTATTATGGATATGCCCGTCAGGATCGTAAAGCAAGGGCACGTGAGCCGATCACTGCCAAGCTTGTGGCAAACCTGTTGGAAACGGCTGGTGCAACCCGTGTCATCACACTTGATCTGCATGCTCCGCAAATCCAAGGTTTCTTCGACATCTTGATTGATCACTTAATGGGAGTGCCGATCTTGGCTGAGTACTTCCAGGAAAAAGGATTCAAAAATGAAGACATCGTCATCGTATCTCCAGACCATGGCGGTGTTACAAGAGCCCGTAAACTTGCGGAGCGCCTGAAGGCACCGATCGCGATCATCGATAAACGACGTCCTAAGCCTAATGTGGCGGAGGTCATGAATATCGTTGGTAACATTGACGGCAAAGTCGCAATCCTGATCGATGACATCATCGATACTGCAGGTACGATCACACTCGCTGCAAACGCACTTGTGGAAAACGGTGCAAAAGAAGTGTTCGCTTGCTGTACGCACCCTGTCCTTTCAGGTCCCGCGATCGAGCGCATCGAGAATTCCAACATCAAAGAGCTGGTCGTATTGAACACGATCCAGCTGCCTGAAGAGAAGATGATCGGCAAAATCAAGCAGCTTTCTGTGGCAAAACTGATCAGCGAAGCCATCATCCGCGTCTACGAACAAAAATCCGTAAGTACGCTATTCGATTAAGAATTAATATTAGTGTTTGTGCTATGACAAGAACCCGTTTTCTCAATTTGAGAAGGCGGGTTCTTTTACTATGCTTCAGTTCTGATCACCGCGTTGGATTTCCGTGCAAGACTTCGCTTTCCGCAAGGGATGAACTGTCCAGCTGCAGGGCTTAGAGGCACATGTCATAAGCCAAACCGACCAAGAAGGCAAAGAACGCCTTCTTGGCCAATTCGCCTTATGCCACCCGCCTCTGAGCAAAGCCCCTCCACCTTTCCAACCCGCAGGAGCATAGCGACGAGGAGGCTCACCGCCCGCCCCGCGGAAAGCGAGCACCTGCAGCGGAAATCAACGGGCTTTGTTAATGGGGGGAAATCTACAATTCACATGTTTATTCCCCGCATAATTAGGGTAATTACTATATATAGAACTCTACAATTAAAAGATCAGGGAAGGTGTTGGATTAAACATGGCAACAGAATTAAAAGCAAATACAAGAGATGATTTCAAACGCTCGACGTTAACGAAGCTGAGACATGAAGGGAACATCCCGGGCGTTGTCTACGGCTATAAAGCAGAAAACACACCCATCGCGATCGACGCGATTACATTCATCAAAACTATCCGTGAAGTAGGAAGAAACGGAATCATCTCGTTAAACGTAAACGGCAATAAACAAAATGTCATTTTAAGTGATTACCAGCAGGATCATATTAAAGATCAAATCACTCACGTGGATTTCCTTGCGGTTAACATGTCAGAGGAAATTGATGCTGACGTCCGCATCGAGCTTACAGGTGAATCTGCCGGCGTTAAAGACGGAGGGGTGCTGCAGCAGCCGCTTCATGAAGTATCCGTCACAGCCAAGCCGTCTGATATCCCGGAATCAATCGAGGTCGATATTTCAGAACTTCAAGTCGGCGAGACAGTAACGATCGGGGATGTGCGCAACAAGTACAGTGTTACATTGAACGAAGAAGATGACCGCACCATCGCTTCTGTCCTGGCTCCTAGACAGGAAGAAGAAATCTCTACAGGTGAAGAGCAGGAAGCCGGCGTTCCTGAAAACGAAGAAGGCAGAGAGACCGAAGCAAGCGAGGAAAGTGAGTCTGCTGAAGCATAATAAATATTTTTTTGGCGTAACCTTTTGCAGGTTGCGCTTTTTACGTTTATCCTAGTAGTAATAGGTCAGAATGAGGTGGAAGCATGAAATTAATCGTCGGACTCGGCAACCCGGGCTCGCAATATGAAAAAACAAGACATAATATCGGGTTTGTCATTGTGGATGCACTTGCCGAGCGGCTGGGTGTCTCTTTAAATCAATCGAAGTTTAAAGGGGTCTACGGCACCTACCACTATAAAGGAGAGAAAATTGTCCTTTTAAAGCCGCTTACATACATGAATTTATCAGGGGAAAGCATCGTCCCGTTAATGGATTACTTTGATATAGATGAGGAAGACCTGCTTGTCATCTATGATGATCTGGACCTGCCTGTAGGAAAGATCAGGCTTCGCCAGAAAGGCAGTGCAGGCGGACATAACGGTATCAAGTCAACGATTGCCCATTTGGGCACCCAGAACTTCAACAGGATACGCGTCGGCATCGACCGTCCAACAAACGGCATGAGTGTCCCGGACTATGTGCTCGGCAGATTCAGTAAAGACGAGCAGGCAGAACTGGACAAAGTCATCGCCGACTCTGTCGACGCCTGTGAAACATGGTTTGACAAACCTTTCATCGAGGTAATGAATAAATTTAATTAAAAATCGATTCAAATGAAAACACCAGGCGGTATTCCTGAAAACTAAGAAGCCAACTGAATAACTCCCTTCTATTCCGTTCATACTAATCGTATAAATGAAATTGGAGGGATATCAATTGGCTATCCACTATCAGTGCCGTCATTGCGGGACAAATGTAGGGACGATCTCCAATATGTCGGTCCACTCGGAACAGCTAGGCATCCACAAACTGACTGAGGAAGAACGTCTGCACATGGTTCAGTATCAGGATAATGGAGATATCTCCGTCCGCACAATCTGTGAAGATTGTCAGGAAAGTCTTGAGCGAAATCCTGATTATCATCAGCTGGATTATATCATTCAGTAAGTTTATAAGCATGAAAAGGAACAGCGCTTTGGTAGCAGAACCAAAGCATTTTTCTGTTTTTACTATAGTGGGGCATTGCGTACAAATGAAGAAAAAGAGATAGAAAGATCCACGGGGAGGAGCGTACTCTTGAAAGGTATTTTAAAACAAATCCATCAAAGTGAAGAACTTCAATCCCTTATCACCGGAGTTGAAGAGCAATTATCAGAGCAGCTTGTCGCAGGACTGTCAGGTTCCTCGCGCACGGCCTATATCGCCGATGTGTATTTAGAGACGGGCAAATCGGCAATGGTCGTCACACACAATCTGTTTCAGGCCCAGAAGATATATGACGATCTCATTCAGTTCCTTTCTGAAGATGAAGTGTTTCTTTATTCCGCCAACGAACTGATTGCAGCAGAGCTCAGTGTGGCAAGTCCGGAACTGCGTTCTCAGCGGATCGAAGTATTGAATAAGCTGTCTAAAAATCAAAAAGGTGTGTACATTGTACCTGTTGCCGGGCTTAGAAAAATCCTCCCGGAGAAAAAACAGTGGGAAAAGAATCAAATCACCTTTACCCATGGAGAGGATATCGATCTGGATGATGTGCTGAATCAATTGGTCCAGATGGGTTATCAGCGCACCGGGATGGTCAACACCCCGGGGGAATTCAGTCTCCGCGGCGGGATTGTTGATATTTATCCTCTGACCCTTCCGAACCCTGTACGAATTGAATTATTCGATACGGAGATCGATTCAATCCGCACGTTTTCGGTGGATGATCAGCGCTCGATCGACAAGCTGGCAACGATCGAAATCGGCCCGGCTTCAGAAGTGCTGATGAATTACGAGGACATGGGCAGCTTAATCAAAAAGATTGAAGCCGGCATGTCCAAAAGTCTGAAAAAGATCAAATCGGACAGTGTGAAAGAAAAATTGACCGAATACATCGGACACGAAATCGCGCAGCTTGAGAACGGACAGATTCCAGAACAAATTTTCAAGTACCTCTCGCTTGCCTACGAGGTGCCTGGTAGTTTGCTAGACTACCTGCCTTCTGACAGCGTCATTTTTTTCGACGAATACAGCAGGATCATGGAAATGAGCGAATCCCTGGAAAGAGAAGAAGCAGAGTGGTATACGTCCCTTCTGCAGGATGGACAGATCATCCACGATATTTCCGTTTCTCATAGGTTTCAGGCCTTGACGGCAAGTACGAAGCTGCCTAAGGTTTATTTTTCATTGTTCCTTCGTCATATCCCGAATACAAGCCCTCAGAATATTTTCAATGTGTCCGCGAAACCGATGCAGAGTTTCCACGGCCAGATGAATGTCCTGAAAGCGGAGCTAGACCGCTGGAAGAAAGGAAAGTATACGGTCGTCCTGCTTGGGCCGGATGAAGAGCGTGTAAAGAAGCTGCAGCGGGTACTCGATGACTATAAAATTGAAATTGCCTTTGTCGAGGACGCATCAAAATTATTGAAGGGCAAAGTACAGATGGTCAATGGAAGCCTGACGAACGGGTTCGAGCTTCCGATGCAGAAGCTTGCCGTCATCACCGAAGAAGAGCTGTTCAATAAAAAAACCAAAAAGAAACCGAGAAGGCAGAAGCTTTCAAATGCTGAGAGAATCAAAAGCTACTCCGAGTTGAAAGTCGGGGATTACGTGGTGCACGTGAACCACGGGATCGGGAAATACCTGGGATTGGAAACACTTGAAATCAACGGAGTTCACAAAGATTATCTTCATGTCAAATACCAGGGCAGCGATAAACTGTATGTTCCTGTTGAGCAGATCGAGCTCGTCCAAAAGTATGTTGGTTCGGAGAGTAAAGAACCGAAGCTTTATAAGCTTGGAGGCACTGAGTGGAAGAAGGTCAAATCGAAGGTGCAGTCTTCTGTTCAGGATATAGCGGACGACTTGATCAAGCTGTATGCGGAGCGTGAAGCGGCGAGAGGGTATGCGTTCTCGCCGGACGGCGATATGCAGCGTGATTTCGAAACGGCCTTTCCATATGAAGAAACGGATGATCAAATAAGGTCGATCCATGAAATCAAGCATGACATGGAAAAAGAGAGGCCGATGGATCGATTGCTCTGCGGAGATGTCGGATACGGGAAGACGGAAGTGGCGATCCGTGCTGCCTTCAAAGCAATCGCTGACGGCAAGCAGGTAGCCTTCCTGGTACCTACCACCATACTCGCCCAGCAGCACTTTGAAACCATCAAGGAACGCTTTCAGGACTTCCCGATTGAAATCGGCCTGTTGAGCCGTTTCCGGACCAGGAAACAGCAGCAGGAGACCATCAAAGGGTTAAAGGCAGGGACGGTCGATATCGTAGTCGGCACACACCGTCTTTTATCAAAAGATATCCAGTACCGCGATATCGGACTTCTGATTATCGATGAAGAGCAGCGATTCGGTGTCACCCATAAAGAAAAGATCAAACAGCTGAAAACGAATATCGATGTGCTGACACTGACGGCAACCCCGATTCCCCGCACCCTTCATATGTCGATGCTCGGGGTAAGGGATTTATCTGTCATCGAAACACCGCCTGAGAACCGGTTCCCTGTGCAGACATATGTCATGGAGTACAACGGACCGCTGATCAAAGAGGCGATCGAGCGGGAGATGGCGAGGAACGGACAGGTGTATTTCCTCTATAACCGTGTCGAAGATATTGAGCGGAAAGCGGATGAAATATCCATGCTTGTCCCGGATGCCAGGATTGCGTACGCACACGGACAAATGAGTGAAAGTGAGCTGGAGTCGGTCATTTTAGGCTTCCTTACAGGGGAATATGATGTGCTTGTCACGACCACGATCATCGAGACAGGGGTCGATATCCCGAATGTCAATACTCTGATCGTCTTTGACGCCGACCGAATGGGCTTATCACAGCTGTATCAGCTGCGTGGACGGGTAGGGCGTTCGAACAGGGTGGCGTATGCGTACTTCACGTACCGGAAGGACAAGGTGCTGACCGAAGTGGCTGAAAAACGCCTGCAGGCAATCAAGGAGTTTACGGAGCTTGGATCCGGTTTCAAGATTGCCATGCGTGATCTGACCATACGCGGTGCAGGGAATCTGCTCGGGGCGCAGCAGCACGGATTCATCGACTCAGTCGGATTCGATCTATATTCTCAAATGCTGAAAGAGGCAATCGAGGAACGGAAGGGAGATCTTCCGAAAAAGCCTGCCTCCACTTTTGAAGTGGATATGGAAGTGGATGCCTATATCCCGGATGACTACATCAAGGACGGGCATCAGAAGATTGAAATGTATAAGCGGTTCCGCTCGATCTCTTCACTCCCTGAAATAGAAGAATTGCAGGAAGAGATGCTCGACCGTTTCGGTGAATATCCGGAAGAAGTGGAATATCTATTCCTCATTTCCGAAATGAAGGTCTTTGCCAAAAATACGGATCTGGAGAACATCAAGCAGGAGCAGAAAAGCGTAAACATCTATATGTCTCCTGAAGGAACAACCCGGATCGACGGTTCCAAAGTCTTCGATATCTGCAACAAACACGGCCGTGCAGTAGGACTCGGAATGGAAGGCTCCAAACTGAAAATATCAATCAATACCGCACGCCTAGAAACATCCAAATGGTTCCACATGGCCCACGACATCATCAAGAACCTGGATACAGCACTTAAGGAAGAAAATACAGTATCCTGAATTGAGGTATAGTAGTAAAAAATCAAAATATGCAATGGGCTTTAAGACTGCGATTTAGAGTAGAGAAGAATGAAGGTGTTCAATCTTAGAAGAGGAAAATGATTTACTATACATTTACATTTAAACCTAGAGTGGATTGGAGCGGAAGGCACTTGACTCCGACGGGATTAAGAGGAAAGGTCGAGATTTGTCCAGCTCCGGCGGCTAGAGGCTCGAGGTCATAAGTCAAACAAGCCAAAAAGGCAAAGAGCGCCTTTCCGGCTAGTTCGCCTTATGCTTGTCGCCTCTGAACGAGCCGCCTGCGCATTTCTTCCCGCAGGCGGAACGCCGAGGAGGCTCGACTTCCTCCCCGGGGAATCTTGTGCCTGCAGCGGAAAGAAACGGTCCACGTTAATCACCGATACTTAAAATGCATTTTCAGTAGCCGTCACTTTCGATACAATCAGATGATTTTCGACATTTAATTCTAATATTCGTTAACACATTGTAACTGAACTGTAAATGCGTTCACTGGTTTATTTTACTATGATAAGGGTATTAGTATTAATGCAGCTGCCAACTTTGGAAAAAGTAACCTGCACTAGCATTTTAGTGAAATTACAGAAAAAATAACTGAATGTGTATAGAACTTCTAAGATGTAAGATACTAAACTCAACAATGGCAAAGTATTCAAACCAAATGAATGCCTTGCTAAATAAAAATCATCTGATGAAAGTGAGGCAACTATAGATGAAAGCAACTGGAATTGTTCGTCGTATTGATGATTTAGGCCGCGTTGTTATTCCGAAAGAAATCCGCAGGACGTTGAGGATCCGCGAGGGAGATCCACTTGAGATCTTCGTAGACCGCGACGGGGAAGTCATCTTGAAGAAATACTCTCCGATCAGCGAACTGAGCGATTTCGCAAAGGAATACGCAGAAGCATTATACGACAGCTTAGGAAGTGCCGTACTGATTTGTGACCGCGATGCAGTCATCTCGATTGCGGGTGCATCGAAGAAAGAGTATTTAAACAAAAATGTCAGCGAATTGATTGAAAAGGTCATGGATGATCGTACATCATTCCTGCACACACAGCAGGGACAAGCCGAGCTTGTAGATGGACATGAAGAAGAATTGAATTCTTATACGATCGCTCCGATTGTAGCAAACGGAGATCCGATCGGGGCCGTTGCGATTTTCTCCAAGGATCGCACGGTTGGCGAAGTGGAACAAAAGGCAGTGGAAACGGCAGCTGGCTTCTTGGCAAGACAGATGGAATCATAATTAGAAGGGAGTGGCAGCCGCCACTCTCCTTTTTTTCTTTCAATCATCCTTGGAAAGCGAAGTCTTGTACGGTATCTGTAAGCGGATTATGATAAAATAATAGTAAATTTCTACATAAACCGGTTCAGCTGGAAGTTTCACATGGAAAGGCAGGAAGCCCGTTGAGGAAGCAATATTCCTCCAAGCATTTTCTCAAAGGAGCCATGGTATTGACGGTGGCTGCGCTCGTAACCAAGCTATTAAGCGCCGTCTATCGTGTCCCTTTTCAGAATATCGTTGGAGATATCGGATTTTATATATATCAGCAGGTTTATCCTTTTTACGGAATCGCGATCGCGTTATCCACTTACGGGTTTCCTGTTATCATTTCAAAGCTTGTCGCCGAAAAGATTGAGGAAAACGATGAAGAAGGGGCAAAGGACGCTGCCCTGACTTCTTTTCTTTTTTTGTGCATCACAGGCTTGGTCTGGTTCATGATCATCTATTTCGGTGCAGGCATGATTGCAGGCTGGATGGGGGACCGGCATCTCAAGCCTCTTATCCAGGTCATCTCCCTGTCCTTCCTGCTCCTCCCCCCGCTGTCAGCCCTGAGGGGGTATTATCAAGGGAAAGAAGACATGCTCCCGACTGCCGTATCGCAGGTGGCGGAGCAGAGTTTCAGGGTGGTGACCATCCTCATATTCTCCGTGATGTTGGTCAGTCAGGGCCAATCATTATACACGGTCGGGAAGGGTGCATTATTCGGATCGATCATTGGCGGGATCGCCGCGGTCATCGTGCTGGTTTTCTTCCAGGCACTTAAAAAGGAGAAGGCGCTGTCGTCAGGGATCTTTACACTTTCGAAAGATTATTTCTCCATTTGGAAACGGCTGCTGAAGGACGGCACTGCGATTTGTGTAAGCGCCATGCTGCTGATCCTTCTTCAATTCATCGATTCCTTGAACGTGTATGCATTATTGACTTCTTCCGGTATGGAAGAAAGTGCAGCCAAGGCGTGGAAGGGTATTTATGACCGCGGACAGCCCTTTGTTCAGCTTGGAAATGTGGCCGCGACTTCGATTTCCCTTACGATCGTCCCTCTTGTGACAAGTGCGTATATCGGTAAAAAAGAAGCACTCGTAAGGGAATACAGTCAATTGTCGCTGAAAATCAGCATCATCATCGGATTTGCCGCGTCGCTTGGCTTGATCAATCTCATTGTCCCGACAAATACGATGCTGTTTGAAAATGCAGAAGGTTCCGGTGTGATTGCCGTTTTTTGCATCTCGATTTTTTTCAGCTGCCTGATCCTTACATTTGCAGGGATTTTCCAGGGGATCGGCAGAATTTATTTTCCGGCGTATTGCATCATTACAGGGATTTTTCTTAAATATGCCGGGAATGAAGCCCTTGTCCCTGCGTTCGGTACGATGGGTGCATCGCTTTCGACCATTCTTACTTTGGCAGTGATCACGGTGTTGATGGTGTTCCAGTTGAAAAGACTTTTCCCGATCAGATTGATCGATCCCTCATTTTACTTGACACTGTTCACAAGCGGAGCTGCGATGACGGCTGTACTTCAGGTACTGATGTTTCTGTACAGCATCATGTTGAATGTGGGGCTGCCTGAGCGGCCGATGTCGGTTGTCTTCTCTTTAGGGGGAGTGGTGACCGGCGGTGCGGTATTTATTATTGTGCTGCTCAGAGGGAATGTCCTCAGTGAGGAAGAAATCGGCTTTTTGCCGTTCGGAAGCAAGTGGGTCCGGCTGTTGGGGAAAATACAGCCAAATTCAAAAAGAAGATAGGGGAGTATTATGAATACGATTACGATTGTCGGTCTCGGTGCAGGGGATTTGGAGCAGCTGCCTCTGGGTGTCTACCGACTGATTAAGGGCAGTGAAATACTATTTTTACGTACAAAAGAACATCCTGTGGTCGGTGATTTAACTGCAGAAGGAGTAAAGTTCCGTTCTTTTGATGAAATATATGAAAAGCATGACCGCTTTGAAGAGGTATATGAAGAAATTACACAGATTCTTGTGTCGGAGGCTGAAAAAGGGCCGCTCATCTATGCCGTGCCGGGTCATCCGCTTGTAGCTGAAAAAACGGTCCAGCTTCTGCTCGGGCTTCATCAGGAAGGGAAGATTGACGTGAAGGTCGGAGGGGGACAAAGTTTTATTGATGACCTCTATGCATCCGTGGGTGCCGACCCAATTGACGGGTTTCAACTATTGGACGGAACGAGCCTGAGGCTTCAGGATATCCATATGAATCAGCAGCTCATCATCTGTCAGGTGTACGACGGCTTCATCGCTTCCGAAGTAAAGCTTACCCTGATGGAACTGTATCCCTACGATTATGAGGTCATGCTGGTGACCGCTGCGGGCAGTAAAGATGAGAAGGTGGAGAGAATCCCCCTTGTTGAGCTGGACCGCGCCGCGGGTCTGAGTAATCTGACAAGCCTGTATGTACCGGCCGTAAAGGGAATGGAAGGCTCCTTTAAGCAATATGGAACGCTCAGGGAAATCATTTCAACGCTGCGGGGACCGGACGGCTGCCCATGGGATAAGGAACAGACCCACCAATCGTTGAAAAAGTATCTGATTGAAGAAACGTATGAATTACTTGAAGCGATCGATGAAGATGATATCGATCATATCGTCGAGGAGCTCGGCGACGTCCTCCTTCAAGTGATGCTGCATGCCCAGATCGGGGAGGATGAAGGAATGTTCACAATGGAGGAAGTGATCGAAACCATCGCTTCCAAGATGGTGCGCCGTCATCCTCACGTGTTCGGTTCAGTAGAAGTGGAAAACGCTGATCAGGTCACAGCAAACTGGGATAAAATCAAGCAGCAGGAAAAAGGCGGCGTGGAAGAACATGAGCCGATGCTCAAAAACACGGCCAAGGGAATGCCTGCCCTCCTGAAAGCATATGAATATCAGAAAAAGGCTGCCAAGGTCGGTTTCGACTGGCCGGATGCGAAGGGGGCCTGGGATAAAGTGTGGGAAGAATTGAAGGAATTCGAAAGTGAAATGGAGAATAGTAGTGAAACTGCGATAAAGAAGGAATTTGGTGATATCTTATTTGCTCTTGTCAATGTTGCTCGCTTCCATAAGATTTTTCCAGAAGAAGCGCTGGCGATGACAAATACCAAGTTTTACCGCCGTTTTTCCTATGTTGAAGAAAAAGTCCGCAGCTCGGGGAAGAACTTTGACGATTTTACGCTGGAAGAACTCGATTCCTTCTGGAATGAAGCGAAAAACAATAATATCGGGTAGGGGAGTTTTTATAGATGGTATCAATGAGATTAGATAAATACTTAAAAGTATCCAGATTGATCAAAAGAAGGACGCTTGCGAAAGAAATAGCAGATCAGGGGAGGATCCTGGTCAACGGCACACAGGCAAAAGCAAGCTCCAATGTAAAAGTTGGAGATGAACTCAGTGTAAGGTTTGGACAAAAAGTAATGAGGGTAAAGATTGAGAGGCTGCTTGATACAACCAAGAAAGAAGAGGCGAGCAGTCTCTATTCCGTCCTTTCCGAAGAACGGATCAAAGAGGAATCGGAGTAAGCAGGCCTTGTTTTTGTTCTAAAATGCCCCTCTTCACATACATATAGTACAAAGCTTGTACTATGTGAATGTGAGGGATAGAGATGAACCAATATTATGATGGAAACAAAGACAAGACTTCTTACCAGGAACATGATGTCATCATGAGAGGCAGGAAGCTTCTCGATATAACCGGCGTCAAGCAGGTGGAAAGCTTTGATAACGAAGAATTCCTGCTTGAGACGGTCATGGGCATCCTGTCGGTCAGGGGTCAGAACCTGCAGATGAAAAATCTGGATGTCGATAAGGGGATCGTCTCGATTAAAGGAAAGGTGTTTGACCTGATTTATCTGGACGAACACAATTCGGAGAAAGCTAAAGGACTCTTTAGCAAGCTGTTTCGATGACCCTGACGACCCAGTTTTACACCATGCTTTCAATGATCGGGATGGGAGCGGTATTTGGTGCGTCGCTGGATACGTACAACCGGTTCCTCAACAGGTCCCGGCGGAAGCGCTGGCTGGTATTCTTAAATGATCTGCTGTTTTGGATCTATCAGGCACTGGCCATTTTCTATATCCTGTTTTCAGTCAACTATGGTGAACTGCGCTTCTATATTTTCATCGCGCTTCTATGCGGGTTTGCCGGCTACCAGGCACTGCTTAAACAAGCATATCTGCGCTTGCTGGAAAGACTGATCCTGTTTGTGATTTCCCTTTATAATTTTTTGGTTTCCACAGTGAAAAAGCTGGTATATTCGCCGATAAAATGGATAGTGGTCCTGCTGATCACGCTCGTTCTTTCACTGGCGAAAGGGCTATGGAAAACCGCAGCATTCCTGTTTAAAATTGTTTATTCCATCCTTAAATGGGTGTTTAAGCTCGTATGGAGTCCGATTTGGTGGATTCTTAAAGGGATTTGGAAGTTATTGCCGAATCTTCTTACAAAAAGAGTCGAGAAGTTATATAATAAAATGGCAGGAATAATGACGTCAAATATCAAAAAAATATATAGAGTCATAGAAAAGGTGAAAAAGCGCTTTAAGAAATAGCGCCTTTTCCCTTTCCTTGTCTTTTAGTAAAAAAGGAGGTTTGGGAATGAGGAAAAACGTTACGTCCATGGAAAACGAATATGTTCGTCATCAGGAGCATATACATAAGTCGTCATCGAAGAGAAAAAAACGTTTGGTCCGAAGATTATCCCTATTTTTTGTATTAGTGCTGGCAATTAGTGGATTTATGGTCTCGACTCTCATTTCCAGAGCCCAAATGTTAGAAGAAAAACGCGCGGAAAAAACACAGCTTGAAAATAAAATGGAACAGCTGAAAGATCATCAAAACGCCTTGGAAGAAGAGATCGTCAAGCTCAATGACGATGATTATATCGCCAAGCTCGCACGCCGCGATTACTTCTTGTCCGACGATGGTGAAATCATATTCAATATCCCGGAGCCGGAGAAAAAGAAAGAATAAGAAGAGGTGTCTTATTGACACTCTTTTTTTTAATTGGCTATAATATATAGTAAGGTTTATTTTTTATCATTTTAAGGAGGAGCATTTCTTTTATGTCAATCGAAGTAGGCAGCAAGTTACAGGGTAAGGTAACAGGCATTACAAATTTTGGAGCGTTCGTGGAGCTATCGGAAGGTTCAACTGGTTTGGTACACATTAGTGAGGTTGCAGACAATTATGTTAAGGACATCAATGAACACCTTAAAGTCGGTGACGAAGTAACGGTTAAAGTCATTAATGTAGAAAACGATGGAAAGATCGGATTATCCATCCGTAAAGCCAAAGATCAGCCACAACGCCCGCAGCGCCCACAGCGCCCTCAGCGTCCGCGTAACAACAAACCGACTGATACGCGTACCAAAGAAAATTTCGAACAAAAGATGGCGCGCTTCCTGAAAGACAGTGAAGACCGCCTGTCATCTTTAAAGAAAAACACTGAATCGCGACGCGGCGGAAGAGGAGCGAAACGAGGCTAACTTGCTGTCTATTAACTCATATAGCAGGTTGTAAGACAGGGAACAGGCACATTCATTTATGAGTGTGCCTGTTTTTTTGTGCAACTTTGTAAGGGAAACGGCCATGATGCGGTTATCGATTTCGATCGTAATAGAGTTTGATTGATCATAATGCAGTCTTTTCAATAATAAACAGGGATGTATCGATAATAAAACTTCTATTTTCGATAATAAATTCATTATCCTGTTTCGGTTTGAAGGAGAGTAGTGTTGTTTTCCAAATGCAGCGCATTTCTTTGGGGGTTTTCCTCAGTAATACTGCTTTGCCCGCAAAACAAACGCATGCTATTAAAATTCCTCACAATTTCACCCCTATAAAAAGGAGTTTTATCCACTGCCACCGAATATATGTTTTGTAAACAGACAGATGGGGTGGGGTTAATATGAATAGGGAAGAACTTCTTGATCATCATGACTATTTTGTTTCATGGCTGAAGGAATTGAAGGATGTGGAAGAGGCGAAATGGTTCGCACCGATGGAAGAAGGGAAATGGTCAATCGCTGCAAATGTTTCGCATATTATAAAATGGGATGCTTATCTCCTTGAGAATATACTGCCGAACTTATCGGAAGGGGCTTTGCTTCCTGCATTTCCTGATTTTAATCCGTTCAACAGGGAAGCTGAAGACTATGCCCACGGCGGGGTCACGCAGGAACGTCTATTGGAGGAGGGAATTGAAACACGGAAGTTCATCCTGCATTTTATAGAGGAGCTGGATGAGGAGCAGCTTGGCCTTTCCTTCGAAGTGGACGATCATCACTATACCTTGAGCGAGTTCTTTGACGATTTCATCTGGCACGACAAGCATCATCAGAAACAGATTGAAGAGACGCTTTGCAAAGAGAAGGCATAAGAAAAAAGACTATCCGGAATTGGATAGTCTTTTTTACGCTTCTCATTGTCCAGCTGCAGCGCCTAGCCCCTGGAGACGTTTCCGCTTTTCGAGTATGACCCGTACGGGATTCGAACCCGTGTTACCGCCGTGAAAGGGCGGTGTCTTAACCGCTTGACCAACGGGCCTAAAAATATGGTAGCGGCGGAGGGGATCGAACCCCCGACCTCACGGGTATGAACCGTACGCTCTAGCCAGCTGAGCTACACCGCCATATGTGTTTTAAGCACAAAATCTATAATACATACAAACAAAAATCTTGTCAACAGAATTTATAAAAGAATTTGTCAAAATTCCTTCAAGTCAGTCTGCGTCTTGCGTATAGGAGCAAATTGAAAAAAAACACTCCTGCTTGAAGTGAAATTATCAGAATATTATAACGTAATCCATAGAATGCCGTCGAAACATTCTTATACGTCATTCCCTCATTTTGACAAACTTCTGAACTTGTCCCATTTATACTTAACAAAAAAGTAAATGGGGAGTGTTTGTTACATGGGTAAAGCCGATCAGTCAATCATAGAACCTGTTCAAAATGTAGACATTGAACACACCAGACTGGAATTTTCCAAAGGGATCAAGACGGTTTATTCCAAATTGGAATGGCTGTTTGTACAAAAGGGGATCGCACTGTTCATCATCGGATTTTTATTGGGAAGGGCTCTCATTCTGTCCCATTTGACTCCATTTGCCCTGCCTTTCTTTGCGTCTGTCTATCTTGTCCGGAGGGAGAAGTCCCCGATTGCTTTACTGGGACTGCTCACCGGGGCCGTCACATTATCTTTCTCTAGTATTACGTATACGTTTGCAAGTACGATACTATTCCTGTTAATTTTCCGGTTAACACAGAAGTACCATAAAAATGAACTTAAATATGTAGCATTTTATGTGTTGTTCACTGCACTCAGTGTGAAGCTTGCCTTCAATTACATCCAGCAGGATCAAGTCCTGACCATCTATAACGGTGTCATGGCCATGATCGAGGCGACTCTTGCCTTTCTATTAACCTATATTTTCATACAAAGTATACCGCTTGTGACCGTGCAGAGGAGAAGGCGATCGCTCAAAACAGAAGAAGTGGTCAGCCTGATCATCCTGCTCGCATCGATCATGACAGGTACGATCGGCTGGGCTGTATACAATCTGTCCATCGAGCACATCCTGTCCCGCTACCTGGTGCTGTTATTCTCTTTTGTCGCAGGGGCTACAATCGGATCGACTGTCGGGGTCGTGACGGGTCTGATTTTCAGTCTGGCAAACGTAGCGAGCTTTTATCAAATGAGTTTGCTTGCTTTCTCGGGACTTCTGGGCGGATTGATGAAAGAAGGAAAGAAATTTGGTGCGGCAATCGGTTTGCTGATCGCTACCCTTTTGATGGGGATGTACGGAGACAGCGATACCGTTTTGACTAAAACACTGTACGAATCGGGCGTGGCGATTCTCTTGTTGTTCCTGACTCCGCAGAGCCTCGCCCTTAAAATAGCCAAGCATATACCGGGGACACCCGAATACCAGCAGGAACAGCAGGGGTATATGAGAAGGGTAAGGGATGTGACTGCAAACAGGGTCACTCAGTTTTCGTCTGTGTTTCAGGCGTTATCGAAGAGTTTTCAGCAGATTGAAGAGCAATTTGAAGAGGAGGAAGATAAGGAGTTTGATTATTTCTTAAGCAATGTGACGGAAAAAACGTGTCAGACATGCTTCAAAAAGGATCAGTGCTGGTCACGGAATTTCGATAAAACCTATAATTTGATGAAAGATGTGATGAATGAATTCGACCAGGGGAAAATACCGCTCAACCCGCGCCTTCACCGGGAATTGGACAAGCATTGTACGAAAGAAAAGAAGCTGCAGGATACGATTTATCAGGAACTGACCTTTTACCAGGCAAATTTGAAACTGAAAAAACAAGTAAAGGAGAGCAGGAGATTAGTAGCCGATCAATTATTGGGCGTTTCTGAAGTCATGGGCAATTTCGCCAAAGAGATTCAAAGGGAAAGGGAAAATCATTTTATACAGGAGGAGCATATTCTTTCGAGTATCAATGAATTCGGCATCGATATAGAGAATATTGAAATCTACAATCTCGAACAGGGGAATGTTGATATAGATATTACGACCCCTTACTGCGGGGGACATGGACAGGGGGAGAAACTGATTGCTCCGATGCTTTCGGATATCGTCGGGGAAAATATTATCCTGTTTAAGGAGGATTGTGCCCAATTTCCGAACGGGTACTGTCAGATGACATTCAGGTCGGCAAAGAAATTCGTGGTCGATACAGGTGTGTCGCATGCGGCCAAAGGAGGGGGACTTGTATCGGGAGACAGTTATTCGATGATTGAACTCGGTGCCGGGAAGTTCGCGGTTGCGATCAGTGATGGAATGGGGAACGGCGAGCGTGCCCATTATGAGAGCAACGAAACGCTCAGGCTGCTTCAAAAGATACTTGAGTCGGGAATTGAGGAAGAGGTTGCGATCAAGTCCGTCAATTCCATCCTGTCGCTCAGGACGAATGATGAAATTTTCTCGACACTGGACCTGGCAATGATCGACCTTCAAAATGCATCTTCTAAATTCCTGAAGATCGGTTCGACACCGAGCTTTATTAAGCGCGGGGATAAAGTGATGAAAATAGAAGCCAGCAACCTGCCGATGGGGATGCTGCAGCATGATTTCGACGTGGATGTCGTCTCTGAACAGCTGAAAGCGGGCGATCTGTTGATCATGATGAGCGACGGTGCCTTCGAGGGGCCGAAGCATGTAGAGAACTATGATGTCTGGATGAAACGAAAAGTGACGGAACTTCAAACGGATGATCCACAGGAAGTGGCGGATATACTGATGGAAGAAGTGATACGTTCAAGTTCCGGTCTGATAGAAGACGATATGACCATCATGGTATCGAAGATCAAACACAATATCCCGAAATGGTCATCGATCCCTGTTCAGAAGTCATACGAAAAAGATAAAAAGAGAATCTCATAAGGAAGTGTCTCTATAAATATAGTGAATTGAAGTATAAATCCCTCCTGATTCGGCGAAGATGATACCATCTTTTGAATTAGGAGGGGAGTCTGATGAAGACAGGTACACTTCGTCAAATTCTATTGTTAACAGATGGCTGCTCGAATCAGGGTGAAGACCCGATTGCCATGGCGGCACTCGCCAAGGAGCAGGGAATAACGGTCAATGTAATCGGTGTGATGGATAATGATGTGATTGATGATAACGGCATGCAGGAGATTGAAGGGATCGCCCTCTCAGGCGGCGGGGTCAGCCAGATTGTCTATGCCCAGCAGCTGTCGCAGACGGTCCAGATGGTCACGAGGAAAGCGATGACCCAGACGCTGCAGGGACTGGTGAATAATGAACTGAAACAAATCCTCGGAAAATCGGCTTCGATGGAAGAACTTCCTCCCGACCAGCGCGGGGAAGTGATGGAAGTGGTGGATGAGCTCGGTGAAAATGTGGACATGGAAGTGTTGATTCTTGTCGATACGTCTGCAAGCATGAAGCATAAGCTCCCGACGGTCAAGGAAGCCTTGCTGGATCTGTCTTTAAGCCTGAATGCGAGAATGGGAGACAATAAATTTTCTGTGTTCGTATTTCCCGGGAAACGACAGGATGTCGAAAAACTGCTGGATTGGACGCCTAAACTCGAAACGCTTACGAGTATTTTCTCTAAATTGTCCCCAGGCGGCATCACCCCGACAGGACCGGCCATTTCTGAAGCTCTGACCTACTTCAAGAAAAAACGTTCATTAAGGGGATTGCTCTCTCGTGGCGATGATGAACAATACTTCGAAGAAACCATTTAATTTCCCTGCGGGGACGGTGATCCGCGGGAAGTGGTATAAACAGATTTATACAATTGTGAAAGAATTGGGCTACGGCGCCAACGGAATGGTCTATCTTGTGCAGGGCGCTTCCGGCTGCCTTGCCTTGAAGATGAGTGACAGCAATGTCTCCATCACTTCGGAAGTCAATGTATTGAAGTCTTTTTCCAAGGTCCAGGGAACTCCCCTTGGACCTAAGCTTCATCAAGTCGATGACTGGGAGACCAGGGGCGTCATCATTCATTTTTATACGATGGAATATATACAAGGTATGAATCTATTAAGTTTTGTACAATCGAAAGGGGCTTCATGGACAGGTGTCCTTATTGCGCAGCTGCTTTCGGACCTCGAACGGATCCATCGGGAGGGCTGGGTGTTCGGCGATCTTAAGCCCGAAAATCTGATCGTGACGGGGCCCCCGTACCGGATACGCTGCATCGATGTCGGAGGGACGACGATACAGGGAAGGGCCATAAAGGAATTCACCGAGTTTTTCGACCGCGGTTACTGGCTTGGCGGTTCCAGGAAAGCAGAACCTACCTACGATCTTTTCTCGGTGGGAATGATCTTAATCAATTTAGCATATCCCCAGCGTTTTAATAAGGCCGGAACGGGGAATATGCAGCAATTAAGGAAGGCTATTGCCGCGAAAGATCAATTGAGCAGGTTTCAGCCAACTATTGAAAAAGCGCTGGAGGGCACTTTTCATTCAGCGGGTGAAATGAGAATTCACTTATTGAACAGCCTCTCGCATGGCAGAAGCCCTCACCCTGCCGGTCCGGCGGTAAAAGCTGCCTCAACTTCTCCGGCACAGCCGGCTCCCCAGCGGAGCAGGGTGCAGAAACAACAGAGGAAGAAATCGAGTCATTTCCTTGAAACGGTGCTGGTGATCATGATCGTCTCCCTCCTTTATGTCTTATACATATATGGAGAGCTGATGTAGATTGGTAGTAGCGGAGCGCTGAAATTGATACAATGAGGAAAAAGAGCCCGGGAAGTGGAACGTAACATGTTTGAGCATACGGTGAAAGAGTTCATAAAGCGGCATGGGTTGATCGAAGCAGGCGACCGGATCGTGACAGCCGTTTCCGGAGGACCGGATTCGCTGGCGCTGCTTCATTTTCTTCACGTGAATAGAAAGGAATGGGGAGCCGAAGTGATTGCTGCTCATCTCGATCATATGTTTCGGGGAGAGGAGTCATATCAGGAGCTCCTTTTTGTTAAGGATTTTTGTGAAAAGCGGGACATCCCTTTTTACGGGGAAAGAATTGATGTAGGGAAAGTCATGGAAGACAATTCTGGCAGCCTCCAGGAAAGCGCCCGCAACGTCCGCTATGATTTCCTCGGGGAAGTCATGGAGGAAGCAGCTGCGGACAAGCTGGCTCTCGGCCATCACGGGGATGACCAGATGGAAACCATCTTGATGAGGATGACCAGGGGCTCTGCCGGAAAGGGAAGGGCGGGCATCCCGTATAAGCGCGGGTTCAGCAGGGGGATGATCATCCGTCCATTCTTGACTGTGACCAAAAAGGATATCTGGGACTACTGCCGGGAGCACGGACTCACACCCCGCATCGATCCCAGCAATGAAAAAGGTCTTTACACCAGGAACCGTTTCAGGAGAGCGGTCATTCCTTTCCTGAAGGAAGAAAATCCACAGGTCCATCATCAATTTCAACAATTTAGTGAAGAAATAACAGAAGATGAAGAGTTTTTAGAGGAATTAACACGGGTAAAGTTGAATAAAGTATGGAATAATACTGGGGTTTCCTCGGTATTGAATATCGAAGGCTTCCTTGCGATGGCTGAGCCTTTACAAAGAAGAGGGATTAATCTAATATTAAACTATCTTTACAAACTAAGACCATCTTCTTTATCGACTATACATATTTACGATGTATTGGGTATATTAAGAGGAAATTCACCTAATGCTAGCTTGGATTTACCTGGAGGTCTCAGAGTAACAAGGGCATATGACGCCTGTTATTTTCACTTTGGGAAATTAGAGTCTGGTCAAGCCCCATATTGCTATGAGTTAAAGGAACATACACCTCTCACACTTCCAAGCGGTTCTCAATTTATTCTCAAGGATTCTTCAGAAGTCCGCGGTTCAAGCGGCGGTGACTGCATTTACCTCCATCGCGGGGACACGGCGCTCCCGTTATCCATCCGGACGAGGAAGACAGGGGATCGATTGAAAATCAAGGGTTTAAATGGTACAAAGAAGCTTAAATCCTTATTTATTGATGAAAAGGTACCCCGCCATTTGCGCGACGCGTGGCCGGTTGTCACGGATGCCGAGGATAACATCCTCTGGGTGCCGGGCATAAAAAAGTCAATATACGATTTAGGAGAAGCCCGGGAAAATAGTTTAGTATTACAATTTACAAGCAATCATCTTCTAGGAGGCAGTTGAACATTGTTAAATCAGGATATTGAAAAAGTATTGATTTCAGAGGAAGAACTTCAGGCAAAAATCAAGGATTTAGGGGCGCAGCTGACAGAGGAGTATCAAGATAAATTCCCACTCGCCATCGGTGTTCTGAAAGGTGCCATGCCATTCATGGCTGACCTGTGCAAGCGCATGGACACACATATGGAAATGGATTTCATGGACGTATCAAGTTACGGGAACTCCACTGTTTCTTCCGGTGAAGTCAAGATTGTGAAAGACCTGGATACAAAAGTTGAAGGCCGTGACATCCTGATCATTGAAGATATCATCGACAGCGGTTTGACGCTGAGCTACCTGGTGGAATTGTTCCGCTACCGCAAAGCGAAGTCGATCAGCATCGTCACACTTTTAGATAAGCCTTCCGGCCGCAAAGCGGACATCGTAGCAGACTATGTCGGCTTTATCGTTCCGGATGAATTCGTCGTTGGCTACGGTCTGGATTATGCGGAAAGATACCGTAATCTTCCTTACATCGGTGTCTTGAAACCTGAAGTGTATACAACAGGTGAATAAGCGTAATCTAAAGAGGAATCATTCTATTCGTTTTAACGGAAAACATCAAGGCCTATTTGTTGTAATGCCATGATTTACTATGATACTATTTTAGTTAGTTTGTTTACCCGTGGGAGGAGGTAAGGGATGAACCGGATCTTTCGTAACACCATATTCTATTTACTGGTCTTTTTAGTCATTATAGGTGTGGTGAGTTATTTCAGTAACAACAACGAACCAACCAAAAATATCGAATACAGCACGTTCATCAACCAGCTTGAAAAAGGGGAAGTCGAATCATTCTCCATTCAGCCTGGAAGAGGTGTATATGAGGTAAAAGGAGAGCTTAAAGGTGCCAAGGAAGGAGAATCCTTCTTAACCTATGTCCTTACTACCGATGGCAAGTTAATGGACCAAATCAATGCTGCAGCTTCTGAGCAGGGTATTGATGTAAATGTATTGCAGGCCAAAGAAACAAGCGGATGGGTATCGTTCTTTACAACGATCATTCCATTTGTCATCATTTTCATACTGTTCTTCTTCTTACTGAACCAGGCTCAGGGCGGCGGAAGCCGAGTCATGAATTTCGGTAAGAGCAAGGCGAAGCTTTACAGTGAAGAGAAAAAGAAAGTCCGCTTTAAAGATGTAGCAGGAGCGGATGAAGAGAAACAGGAACTTGTAGAAGTCGTGGAATTCCTTAAGGATCCGCGTAAATTCTCTGAAATAGGTGCACGCATACCTAAAGGGGTGCTGTTGGTAGGACCTCCGGGTACCGGTAAAACATTGCTTGCCAGAGCAGCGGCGGGAGAAGCGGGAGTACCGTTCTTCTCCATCAGTGGTTCTGACTTTGTTGAAATGTTTGTCGGTGTCGGTGCATCACGTGTACGTGATCTATTTGAAAACGCAAAGAAAAATGCGCCTTGTATCATTTTCATCGATGAGATTGATGCAGTGGGTCGCCAGCGTGGAGCGGGGCTTGGCGGAGGCCACGATGAACGTGAGCAGACGCTTAACCAGCTTCTTGTTGAAATGGATGGTTTCGGAGCCAACGAAGGGATCATCATCGTTGCCGCAACGAACAGACCGGATATTCTTGACCCGGCATTACTTCGTCCAGGACGTTTTGACCGTCAAATTACGGTTGACCGCCCGGATGTCATCGGCCGTGAAGCAGTACTGAAGGTACATGCCCGCAATAAGCCGCTTGATGATACAGTTGATTTGAAGGCGATCGCCATGAGGACCCCTGGTTTCTCCGGTGCAGACCTTGAAAATCTTCTGAACGAGGCAGCACTTGTTGCAGCCCGTGAGGACAAAAAGAAGATCGATATGCGTGACATCGACGAAGCAACGGATCGCGTCATTGCAGGGCCGGCTAAGAAGAGCCGCGTCATATCTGAAAAAGAACGTAAAATCGTTGCTTACCATGAAGCCGGTCATACGGTGATCGGTGTCATACTTGACGAAGCGGATATGGTGCATAAAGTGACCATCGTTCCACGCGGTCAGGCGGGCGGATATGCCGTCATGCTGCCGAAAGAAGATCGCTACTTTATGACGAAACCTGAGCTTCTTGATAAAATCACGGGCTTGCTCGGAGGCCGTGTCGCAGAAGAAGTCATCTTCGGCGAAGTATCCACCGGTGCCCACAATGACTTCCAGCGTGCAACGGGTATCGCACGCAAGATGGTGACCGAATACGGTATGAGTGACAAGCTCGGACCGCTGCAATTTGGTTCACAGCAAGGCGGTCAAGTGTTCCTGGGCCGTGACATCAATAGTGAACAAAACTATTCAGATGCCATCGCACATGAAATCGACATGGAAATGCAGCGCCTGATCAAAGAAAGCTATGCACGAGCGAAGAAAATTCTCACTGAGAACCGCGACAAGCTTGAACTGATCGCCAAAACGCTGCTTGACGTCGAAACACTTGATGCAGCCCAAATCAAACACCTCGTCGATCACGGAAAACTGCCTGAACGCGTTTACGAATCTGACAAAACAGACAACGGCGACGTAAAGGTAAACATCCAAAAGAAAAACGACCAAAACGTGATCGAAGCAGAAACACCAGACACACCAAAAAACGACGACCCTGACAAAACAGATCGCGTATAATAAGAGAAGACTGTACCTGTAATGGGTGCAGTCTTTTTATTTTTTATTCATTCCGCAAAGGCGAGTTGCACAACACAAAACATGATTTAAAACCGGATTCAGCGTTGATTGGAGTGCAAGACGGAGACTCCTGCGGGAAGAGTAGCTAATGTGAGACCCCGCAGGAGCGAATGCGACGAGGAGGCTCACGGGCTACCCGCGGAAAGCGTAGTCTTGCACGGAAATCATAAGCGGTATTTAAGAACAATCTAAGTTTTAAATTTGCTGTAATCAACCGCCTGGTTTTTGTACTTACCTATTATTTATTAGATATGGTATGATGTTGGCAGTGTGTAAAACAATACGCTTAGTAGGTGAGAAAATTGATTTTTGTAATGGACGTAGGGAACACAAACATCGTCTATGGCGTCTATGAAGGCGACCATTTAAAATATCACTGGAGATCTGAAACCAACCGGCACAAAACCGAAGATGAATTCGGCATGCTGGTCAAAAATCTCTTTCAGCATGTAGACTTAAAATTCGAAGAAATAGACGGCATCATCATTTCGTCTGTCGTTCCGCCAATCATGTTCAGTCTGGAACGCATGTGCGAAAAGTATTTCAATGTCACGCCGCTTGTTGTCGGACCCGGGATCAAAACAGGTTTGAATATCAAATATGAAAATCCCCGTGAAGTCGGTGCAGACCGGATCGTGAACGCGGTTGCCGGTATCCATGAATACGGCGGCCCGCTGATCATCGTCGATTTCGGCACAGCGACTACTTACTGCTACATCAACGAGGAAAAACAATATATGGGCGGGGCAATCGCGCCCGGCATCGGGATTTCGACTGAAGCCCTTTATTCGAAGGCGGCAAAGTTACCGAGGATTGAAATCGCCCGTCCGGATAACATCATAGGAAAGAACACGGTAACCGCGATGCAGGCCGGCATCCTTTATGGATATGTCGGACAAGTTGAGGGAATCGTACAAAGGATGAAAGCCCAAAGTAAAAAGGAACCGACCGTGATTGCAACCGGGGGACTGGCGACGTTGATTTCAAA
Source organism: Bacillus sp. BKU_1 (assembly GCA_051294195.1). GTDB lineage: Bacteria > Bacillota > Bacilli > Bacillales > Bacillaceae_B > Rossellomorea. Next base: position 3,940,888 of record CP193985.1, read on the forward strand.
AGAATCAAACACAATCGATGTCGTGGATCCGTTCCTTACCCTTAAAGGATTGAAACTGATTTATAAACGAAACATGAATTAAGAAATGGAAAGGAGCTTGAATATGAGCGACTACTTAGTGAAAGCCCTGGCTTATAATGGGCAAGTGCGCGCGTATGCCGTCAAAAGTACAGACACTGTCGGCGAAGCACAGAGAAGACATGATACCTGGCCGACAGCTTCAGCTGCGCTTGGCCGTTCCATCAGTGCCGGGGTCATGATGGGCGCGATGCTTAAAGGAGAAAACAAACTGACGATCAAGGTGGAAGGCGGAGGTCCAATCGGTGCCATTCTTGTGGACAGCAATGCCAAGGGAGAAGTAAGAGGCTATGTCTCGAACCCGCATGTCCATTTTGATTTGAATGAACATGGGAAGCTCGATGTCCGCCGTGCGGTAGGTACATCCGGTACTCTTTCAGTCGTGAAAGACATCGGTATGAGAGATCATTTCTCAGGACAGGTACCGATTGTTTCCGGAGAACTCGGTGAAGATTTCACCTACTACTTCGTGACATCGGAACAGGTGCCTTCATCTGTCGGAGTCGGCGTCCTGGTCAATCCTGATAACACGATCCTCGCTTCAGGAGGCTTCATCCTGCAATTGATGCCGGGGACAGAAGATGAAACCATCACAAAGATTGAAGAAAGATTGTCAAAAATTCCGCCGATATCAAAGCTGATTGAAAAAGGCCTGTCTCCTGAGGAAGTATTGGAAGAAGTGCTTGGAGAAGGTGAAGTGAAGGTACTTGAGACAATGCCGGTATCTTTCCAGTGTAAATGTTCAAAAGACCGTTTTGCCAATGCGATCATCAGCCTGGGTGAAAATGAGATTCAGGATATGATTGATGAAGAAGGACAAGCCGAAGCAAAATGCCATTTCTGTAATGAAACTTATGTGTTTTCCGGAGAAGAATTGGAAGAACTTAAAGGTGAAGTGAAATAGTAAAAAGTCGGGGAGACATATAATCGATGAAACGTAAACCTAAACCTTTTCTGATTGCTGCAGCTGTACTGCTTGTGACGAACATCATCACTTTATTCTTATGGTTGAAACCTGATGCTTCTCCGGGAGTTGGCGGAATCAGTGCGGGCAGCGAGGTCGTTGCAACGGTCGGCGGTGATTCTGTCACCAGGGAAGACTGGCTGTATGCGCTTGAACAAAAGTACGGTGAACAAGAGCTTAAACAACTGGTCAATCAAAAAGTGATCGAGAAGGCTGCGAAAAAATATGACGTTCACATTTCTGATAATGAGGTAGAACAAGAATTTGATTTAATCCGTTCTGCTTTTGACTCTTTTGATGAAGAGTTCACAGCCGACGAGGAAACCGTCAAGGCCCAAATCCGGACAGATTTACTGCTGGAAGAACTTTTGACCAAGGATGTAGAAGTCTCAGAAGAAGAAATGAAGAACTTCTATGAACAGAATGAAGAAATGTACGCGATCCCTAAAATGTTCAATCTCAAACAAATTAAAGTAAAAGACAAATCCGACGCCGGCCAGGTCATCAAGGAATTAGAGAACGGCTCCAGCTTCGATGTCCTGGCAATGGAGCGTTCCATCGATGAAGGAAGCGCCAATCTTGGCGGGGACATCGGCTATGTTCCTGCAGAGGGGGAGCTTTTATCACCGGAAGCGGTGAAGGAGCTCGAATCCACGAAGGAAGGCAAATGGAGTCAGCCGGTGAAAGCGGGATCAGATTATGTCATTTACCTTTTGAAAGATACCGTAAAAGAAAGACGATACAGTTATAAAGACGTAAAAGACCAGATCCGACGACAGCTTACGATGGAACAAGTGGAAACACCGCTAACGCCTGAAGCATTTTGGGATGAAGCAGAAGTGGAATGGTTTTACGGCACGGAACAATGATGGAAGACTGGCTTAGCGGCCAGTCTTTTTTCCATTACATAAACATAAGGGGTTTAACGAATCATAGTAGGGATATATGGTGAATAGAGTAGGAAAAAGGGATTACGGACCCGCCTCTGAGCAGAGTCCTTACGCATTTCGTTTGTCCAGCTCCGGCGGGTAGACCCTCGAGGTCATCAGCCAAATCAATCAAGAAAGGCAAAACCCAGCCTTTTTTCTTGCTTCGTCTTATGCCTGTCGGGTCTGATCAGCCCGCCTGCGCATTTCAATTGACAATTCGTTTGAAAATTGGTACGTTTTAGATAATATATCCAACAAAATTACTAGGGATTGGGAGTGTGCAATGTATGGTAAGAGTGGCTAATTCAATTTCGGAATTAATCGGTCAGACTCCAATAGTGAAGCTTAATCGACTAGTCGATGACAACAGCGCAGATGTTTACTTAAAATTAGAATATATGAATCCAGGCAGCAGTGTAAAAGACAGGATCGCCCTCGCGATGATCGAAGAGGCTGAAAAAGCCGGTAAGATCAAGCCGGGGGATTCCATCGTTGAACCGACGAGCGGAAACACGGGGATCGGCCTTGCCATGGTGGCTGCGGCAAAAGGCTATAAATCCGTCCTTGTCATGCCTGATACCATGAGTATGGAGAGACGCAACCTTCTGCGCGCATACGGAGCAGAGCTTGTATTGACACCTGGATCCGAAGGGATGGGCGGCGCAATCCGCAAAGCTGAAGAACTTTCCAATGAGAAAGGATACTTCATGCCTCAGCAGTTCAAGAATGAAGCAAACCCGAAAGTGCACAGGGAAACGACAGGGAAAGAAATCGTGGAGCAGATGGGAGACCAGCTTGATGGTTTTGTTGCAGGGATTGGAACCGGCGGAACAATCACCGGCGCCGGCGAAGTATTGAAGGAGCATTATCCATCCATAAAGTTGTATGCGGTGGAACCAACCGATTCCCCGATTCTCTCGGGCGGTAAGCCGGGTCCTCATAAAATCCAGGGGATCGGAGCAGGGTTTGTGCCTGACATCCTGAATACTTCTGTTTACGACGAAGTCATCCAGGTGAAAAATGAAGAAGCCTTTGATTATGCAAGAAGAGCCGCCAGAGAAGAGGGCATCCTTGGAGGCATCTCATCCGGAGCCGCGATCTGCGCCGCGCTGAAAGTGGCAAAAGAACTAGGAAAAGGCAAAAAAGTCCTTGCCGTCATCCCGAGTAACGGGGAACGCTACCTCAGCACCCCGCTTTATCAATTTGATGATGAATAATTGAATGAACCAAATCCTGAAGCAGGCAATTGCTTCGGGATTTTTCTTTTGTCGCGCACTATATTATGTGAAGTAAGATGTCAGTGGGAATTGAATTAGTTAGCTTATCTAAAATATGAGGTGTGGGATAGGTTGATTATCCCTAATTTTTACATTTGACGGAATTATCTCTGGAATTGAAAGATTAATTACTGAATTAGAAAGAATAACGGTCAAAATTCGAAGATTAACGGCTGAAATTCGAAGATTACCGTCCCGAATTCGAAGATTACCTGTCCCAAGCAAAATAAAACCTCCCCATCCGTTAGGTTTCCAACCAAAAATCAAAGATTACGGTCCCCATTTTGGAGATTGCCTGCCTTAACCGAAGATTCCCGTCCCCGCCACCAAGGTTTTCAACCCAAAAACGAAGATCCCCATCCACCAAGATTTACAACCTCACTTCCGATAACCCCGTCTCCAAACTTGAAGATTAACAGTCCAACCTTGAAAATCACTTACCCCACAATAAGATTCCTGCAAAACTCCCCCCTTTCCATACTTTCAACAGTGAAACCTTCCCAAACTTCATGTATCATGAAAGAAGATAAAACAGTAGGAGTGTGAAGCACGTGCAGCACTTATATTTTCATAAAACCCGAACAACAAAAGAACAATTCTTCTCAGCATATGAACAATTGAGCCGGGACCAATCACATCATGTATTGCTGGAAAGCGGCCGGGGAGGAAGATATAGTGTTGCCGGACTCCAACCGAAAGCAATCGCGGAAAGCTCAGGGGGCGGCCTTACCATCCAGGATGCTGAGAACACGGAAATTAGACATGGCGATCCATTGATCGAACTGGAAAAATGGCTGGATCCCCTTAAAACCGAGAGGGATCCCGGTCTTCCTGATTTCCAGGGCGGGATCATCGGTTTTCTGAGCTATGACTATGCAAGGAGAATTGAGAAACTGCCGGAACTGAGTCAAGATGATCTCGGTATTCCGGAAGTGTATTTCTTTTATTTCGATCAGTGGGCTGTATTTGACCACGAAGAAGAGGTAATGTGGACGATGATCCTCACGCAGGCTGAGAAGCCCGATGCCGGAACATTGCTGCAAACGTGGACGGACGTTTGGAAGGGGAAGCTTGTTAATAGTGACATCCACATGGATACTCTGCAGCCGGATAAGGAGACTGCCGGCCGCGGAGTATCTATGGATGAAGGACAATTTTCTAATGCGGTAAAAAGAATTCAGGATTATATCTCACAGGGTGATGTCTTTCAGGTCAATCTATCGGTCAGGCAGTCAGAGAAACTCAGTGTTGAACCGTTCTCGGTCTATAAAAAACTGCGTGAATTGAACCCTTCTCCCTATATGAGCTACATCCAGACGCCTGACTTCCAGATCGTGTCGGGATCACCGGAGCTTTTGGTCAAGAAAAAAGGGACGGAAGTGAGCACAAGGCCGATTGCCGGCACGCGTTCCCGGGGGAAGAATGCCGAGGAAGACGCAGCGCTTGCGCAGGAACTCATCGACAATGAAAAGGAACGGGCCGAACATGTCATGCTCGTCGATCTTGAGCGGAATGACTTGGGAAGGGTCTGCGCCTACGGGACGGTTGAAGTCAATGAGTTCATGGTCATCGAGAAGTACTCGCATGTCATGCACATCGTTTCGAACGTTAGAGGGACACTGGGTGAACAGAAAACCAATGCCGATGTCATCCGTTCGGTTTTTCCGGGGGGCACGATCACCGGGGCACCGAAAGTAAGGACAATGGAAATCATCGAAGAATTGGAGCCGGTCAGAAGGGGCATTTATACGGGATCGATCGGATGGATCGGGGTGAACGGCGATATGGAATTGAATATCGTGATCCGGACGATGCTGGTGAAGGACCGGCAAGCTTACATCCAGGCAGGTGCGGGCGTCGTCATCGACTCGAACCCGAAATATGAATATAAGGAATCGCTCAAGAAAGCCAGGGCGCTCTGGGTGGCCAAGGACATGGCGGAAGGAAACGGGGGACAACCATGATACTCATGATCGATAATTATGACTCATTCACATATAATCTTGTTCAGTTTTTAGGAGAGCTTGGTGAAGAACTGGTCGTCAGACGGAATGACGAAATTACCATTCCTGAAATAGAAATGATGTCACCTGATTACCTGATGATCTCCCCGGGTCCCTGCAGTCCGGATGAAGCAGGGATAAGCCTTGAGGCGATTTCGCATTTTGCAGGAAAAATACCGATCTTCGGTGTATGCCTCGGCCACCAGTCGATTGCTCAGGTCTTTGGAGGGGAAGTCATCCGCGCCGAACGTCTGATGCACGGTAAAGTATCGGACATGCATCATGACGGAAAGACCATCTTCAAAGGACTCAATAATCCATTTGAAGCGACACGCTATCATTCGCTGATCGTAAAGCGTGATACCCTGCCGGATTGTTTTGATATCACAGCCGAGACCTCCAAGGGGGAAATCATGGCCATCCGTCATAAAGAGCTGCCGATCGAAGGGGTGCAATTCCATCCCGAATCGATCATGACCCGGTATGGAAAGCAGCTTCTGAAGAACTTCCTGGCAACCTATAAGAAAGCCGGGATTCCGGTATAATGTATATCTATTCCAGCGGCAAGATCGTTCATCAATCAGAAGCGGCCATCTCCCCTTTTGATCACGGTTATCTTTATGGGCTTGGTGTTTTTGAAACCTTCCGGACGTATGGCGGCCATCCCTTTTTATTGGGGGATCACTTAACGAGGTTGAAAAATGGGCTTCATTCATTGAACATCAAGGCTGATATTGAGGGAGCTGAATTGAAGCAGGTTGTGACCTCCCTTTTAAGAAAAAATGGATTGGAAGATGCCTACTGCAGGCTGAATGTCTCCGGAGGTCCGGGTGAAATCGGATTGCAGACAGCTCCCTACGGGGATCCGACGGTCATTCTTTTTCAAAAAGAATTGCCGCCGTCCGTGCCATTGCTCGAAAAGGAGGGTGTATACCTCAAGCTGAGGCGGAGCACCCCTGAGATAGAGGAGAGATTGAAGTCCCATCATTATCTCAATAACCTTGCTGCTAAAAGGGAAATCGGTCCCTCCCCGGATAAAGAAGGGATCTTTCTTACGGGTGACGGCTATCTATGCGAAGGGATCACATCGAATCTCTTCTGGATGAAAGAAGGAGAGCTTTTTACCCCGTCTGTAGAAACCGGACTTTTAAACGGGATCACCAGACAGTTCATAATCGCCCTGGCGGAGAAGATGAATCTTCCTGTCCGTGAAGGATTTTTCCAAGAGACCGATCTGGAAGCGGCGAGCGAAGTGTTCTTTACGAATTCCGTGCAGGAAATTGTACCGGTAAGGAAGATCGGGAATCAAACATATGAAGGCCGTGAAGGCCGCTATGTGAGATTGCTGAATGAACATTATCAGGAATACGTACCTTACTTGAACTCCATTGAAGACATGAAAGAAGGGAACATCCATGACGAAAACGATTAAATGCGGAAACTATGAATTGGACTATTCCACTAAAACCCTCATCATGGGGATCCTGAATGTGACGCCGGATTCGTTTTCTGACGGAGGCTCATATGACTCTGTTCAGAAAGCGGCGGCGCGTGCGAAGGAAATGGTGGAAGAAGGAGCGGATATCATTGACGTCGGAGGCGAATCGACCCGTCCGGGACATATCCCGGTTACGGCAGATGAAGAAATTTCAAGGGTGGTCCCGATCATAAAAGCGCTTGTCAAAGAAGTCAATGTCCCGATTTCGATCGACACGTATAAAGCGGAGACTGCCAGAGCGGCTGTCGAGGCAGGCGCCCATATCATCAATGATGTCTGGGGTGCCAAGAAAGACCCGCTAATGGCTGGGGTGGCAGCTGAAAAAGGGGTCCCGATCATCCTGATGCACAACCGGGCGAATAAAGAGTATGACGTCTTCATGAGGGATGCGGTCCAAGATCTCCAGGAAAGCATCTCCCTTGTGAAAAAAGCTGGGGTGAAAGATGACCAGATCATCCTCGACCCGGGAATTGGTTTTGCCAAATCATTCGAACAGAACCTTGAAATGATGAGGAACGTCGACATCCTCGTATCCCTCGGATACCCGGTTCTTTACGCCACCTCGCGAAAACGGGTCATCGGCCATGTGCTCGACCTGCCGGTGGAAGAAAGGATGGAAGGGACGGGTGCGACGGTATGCTGGGGCATTCAGAAGGGCTGCCAGCTCGTACGTGTCCATGATGTGAAGGAAATGGCTCGGATGGCGAAGATGACAGATGCATTAATGGGAAAGGGGCAGTACGATGGATAAGATCATGTTGAATGAAATGGAGTTCTACGGCTATCACGGAGTTTTTTCTGAAGAAAATAAACTTGGTCAGCGATTCCGTGTAAGCGTGGAACTGCACCTCGATTTGAAAAAATCGGGCCAAACCGACAACCTTGAGGATTCGGTCAACTATGCGGATGTGTATTCTATAGCAAAGTCTGTGGTGGAAGGGGAACCTCTTAATCTGGTCGAAGCAGTGGCCGAAAGGATTTCCTCGGAATTATTGAAATCATTCCCCGCTGTTGAAAGCTGTACGATAACCCTGATCAAGCCCGACCCGCCGATTCCAGGTCACTACCGGTCGGTGGCGGTGGAGATAACGAGGAGTCGATCATAATGAAAAGCATTGCATACCTTTCCCTCGGATCGAATATGGGGGAGCGTGAGGTTTATCTGGAAAAAGCCATTAATATCCTGGATAGTCATGGTAAGATAGAGGTAAGAAGGAAATCGTCCATCTATGAAACAGATCCAGTCGGTTTTACCGATCAAGGCGAATTTTTGAATATGGTAATAGAAGTCCGTACGGATTTAAGTCCGGAAATATTGCTGCAGCAATGCCTGCAGGTGGAACATGACCTAGGGAGAAAAAGGGAGTTCAAGTGGGGACCGAGGATCATAGATATTGATATCCTGCTCTATGGTCACAAATCGATTGATTCAGAGGATCTCCTCATCCCTCACCCAAGGATGCAAGAGAGAGCGTTTGTTCTCATACCGCTTTTAGAGCTTGAACCGTCTATCCCGCATCCTGTAAACGGCACCCCGTTCAATCGCTTTCTGGACGAAATACCTGACAAAGAAGGAGTTCGGTTATGGAAACAGATAAATGGGGAAGACGCGTTCGTGCATTCAGAAAGCTGAAAGGATTCACTCAGGAAGGTCTGGCAAAGGAACTGGGCATCTCCGTCTCCGTTCTCGGTGAAGTGGAGAGAGGGAGCCGCATTCCTAAAGAAGATTTCCTGCTGAGGGTGGCAGATGTGCTCGGCATTACGATCGAGGACCTGGACCCTCAGGGCGATTTGGAGCATAGTGAATAATCCGTCACGTGATAAATCAATCGAAATCTGTTATTCTGAAAAAGGCTGGATTCCAATCATGATACCCATCATGAACGGAGCGGCCTTTTTTAGATAGATTTTTTACTGCGGTATCCTCCGGGCCCCGGACGGCACACACGGGACAGTTTTCTCAAAGAACTGGAACTTTAGGGGTGTTACAATCCTGGATATTGTGTAAAATAGTATGGTATATATTCGTATCAGTCTAGTAAAGCAGGAAAGCAGATAGAATAGGAGTGAAACACAATGAGTCACGAAGAAATAAATGACCAGTTCCGCGTAAGGCGTGAAAAAATGGAATCCATCCGTGAAAAAGGAATGGATCCTTTCGGTAAACGATTTGAACGTACACACAGCTCATCAGATATCAAATCACAATACGATGAGTTTTCTAAAGAAGAGCTTGAAGAAAAAGAGGTTACGGTAACGATTGCCGGCCGTATCATGACGAAGCGCGGAAAAGGGAAAGCGGGATTTGCCCACCTTCAGGACCTGGAAGGCCAAGTGCAAATTTATGTACGTAAAGATGCAGTCGGCGATGAAGCGTATGAATACTTCAATACAGCCGACCTTGGAGACATCGTCGGTATTACAGGGACGATTTTTAAAACAAAGGTAGGGGAGCTTTCAGTTAAAGCGAAAGAGTTCACCTTGCTGACAAAAGCGCTGCGCCCTCTTCCAGAGAAATTCCACGGACTGAAAGACGTGGAACAACGCTACCGTCAACGTTACCTGGACCTGATCACAAGCCAGGAAAGCAAAGAGACATTCATCGCCCGGAGCCGCATTATCCAATCGATGAGAAGATACTTAGATAACAACGGATACCTTGAAGTAGAAACACCAATGATGCACAGCATCGCGGGAGGAGCATCTGCACGTCCGTTCACGACTCACCACAACGCTCTCGATATGCCGCTGTATATGCGTATCGCAATTGAGCTTCACTTAAAGCGCCTGATCGTAGGCGGCTTAGAAAAAGTATATGAAATCGGCCGGGTATTCCGGAATGAAGGGGTGTCTACGCGACACAACCCTGAATTCACAATGATCGAGCTTTATGAAGCATATGCAGATTACCGCGACATCATGGCACTGACTGAAAACCTTGTAGCCCATATTGCAAAAGAGGTATTCGGTTCTGTAACCGTTCAATACGGCGATTATGAGGTGAACCTTGAACCTGAGTGGACACGCCTTCATATGGTTGATGCCGTCAAGGAACATACAGGTGTGGACTTCTGGAAAGAAATGTCCGATGATGAAGCCCGCGCACTTGCGAAAGAGCACGGAATTGAAATCAAGGACAATATGCAATACGGTCATGTCGTAAATGAATTCTTCGAGCAAAAAGTAGAAGACAAGCTTATCCAGCCTACTTTCATCTATGGTCATCCAGTGGAGATCTCTCCTCTTGCGAAGAAAAACGATGAAGACCCTCGTTTCACTGACCGTTTCGAATTGTTCATCGTCGGCCGGGAACACGCAAATGCATTCACGGAGCTTAACGATCCGATCGATCAAAGAGAACGTTTTGAAGCTCAGTTGAAAGAAAGAGAAGAAGGTAACGATGAAGCGCACATGATGGATGATGACTTCATTGAAGCATTGGAATACGGTATGCCTCCTACTGGCGGACTCGGAATCGGAATTGACAGGCTCGTTATGCTGTTGACGAACTCCCCGTCCATCCGTGACGTCCTGCTGTTCCCATTGATGCGTCATCGTGACTGATCGATACTATATAGAAGAAAGCAGCGGCCGCCGGCCGCTGCTTTTTTATTCCGGCGGACTATACAAGAAGAAAGAATGAAACTCTTTTATATGGCTCGAGACCTATTTTGAAAAAGAATTAAAAAAGATAAAAAAAACTATTGCACCCAAGTTTATATGGTGGTATATTATTATCTGTTGCCGCAAAACACGGCAGACACACAAAAAACTTTTTAAAAAAAGTTATTGACACTTAGGTGTTGATGCTGTAATATTTAAAGGGTCGCTTCAAACGAAGCAAGCACACAATTTTGAAACCTGCTCAATAATCCTGGAAAGCGGCACAATTACCGCTTCACGGGCGGTTGGAGGGCTGAGTCCCCTTCAATAAATTCAAATTCTTTCATAAAAACCAGTCCAAACTGAGTAACTATTGCGAGAATCATCACATTTTTTAATGAAAAGACGACCTCCCTCTCCTAACTGGACTCAAACAAAAAAAGCACCCCAAAAAACTTATCGGGATGCTTTCAAACCTTTATTGATTCTGATACTGCGCTTCTACGCGGTAGATTCGCTGGCCTTTTGCTGAGAATTTCTCTTCGTATTCGGTCATGATGTTTCCTGCGAATTCGCTGTTGTGCAAGTCGAGGCTCAGGAATTTCAAGTGAAGTCCGTACCATGAGAAGCTCATCAATGAATATTCGAATAAGCCCTGATTATCGGTCTTGAAGTGGATTTCCCCGCCTTTGATCAGGATATCCTCATAAAGCTTGAGGAATGTTTTGTAAGTGAGGCGGCGCTTTTCGTGACGGTTCTTCGGCCATGGATCGGAGAAGTTCAGGTATACCCTGCCAACTTCTTCATTTGCAAAGAAGTCGGACAAGCTGCGTGCATCCACGTTCAAAAGCTTTACATTCGGAAGCTCCGCCTCGATCAAGCGGTCAAGGGCTGTCACGATGACACTTTCATATAATTCGATCCCGATGTAATTGACTTCGGGATTCGCCCTTGCCATTTCCGTGACGAACTGGCCTTTTCCTGTTCCTACTTCTATATGGATGGGATTATCGTTTCCAAACACTTCATTCCATTTGCCTTTTTTCTCTTCGGGCTGCGCGACCACATACTGCGGATTCTCGCTGATTTTTTCTGAAGCCCATTGTTTATGTCTTAAACGCATGCTGTGACACCTCATTTATTAGTTTGGCCCATTGAAAACCGCTATTGATTTCCGTGCAAGACTTCGCTTTCCGCGGGCGGCCGGTGAGCCTCCTCTTCGCATGCGCTCCTGCGGGGTCTCACCTGTCTCGCTTTTCCCGCAGGAGTCTTCGTCTTGCACTCCAATCAATAGCTGGATTCTGTTAAAACAAAATAACAGAGCCACAAATTTAATTTAAAACTGTTTTCATATAAGATGTTTTCCTCAAAACACTTCATATGAAAACAGCTCTACCGAAAAAAACAATAACAGATGAGTGGGTTCGATGCAACACTATTTTGCGTACAGTCCTCTTCAAAAAAACCGACGAATAAATAGAAAAGGAATCCACACACTAAATGTGAATTCCTGTTTTGTTTTCGAATAAGAAAACGATGCAAAGATCTATATGAAAGGGTGCATGTCATGCCTTTAAATTCCCATTATCAAATGCAATTGTTAAAGGATATACTCTCCAATCATCAGACAGATTGCTGCGGTTCAGTATCTGAATGTGAGCAGTTGGAGCGATTAGTCAAATCGTTGATGGTCAATGCCGATATAAATGAAAATATTAAGCCGGTCCTGCAGGAAATTTATCAGTACGGTCAAAGCGGAGCAGGCAGCTCTGACCTCGATACTCATATTACGAGCAATCGCCAAAACCTGTCACAGTGGGTTTCCGATATGGATCAGTTCTCCTGATCAAACCACTTTGTGCAGATATTCGATCCAGTGGTTCATTTCATGAAAGCGTCCTTTCCCTTTATGCCATTGGATGGAAAGGATCGTTTGAGCCACTACATACCATTTCATTCTCAGTCTCAGATTGTCTGTCAGGTCAACACCATATTGGTTGAGCCAAGCAGGCCATTCTGCCTCGGGAATGTACCAGTATAAAAGCATTCCCACATCGAAAGCGGGGTCGGCAATCATTGCCCCGTCCCAATCGATCAAGTACAGCTGGTTGTGATCGGAAAGCAGCCAGTTGTTATGATTCACGTCACCGTGACAGACTACGTATTCATCCTGCCGAACTTCTTCCAATTCTTTTTGCAGAAACAATAACGCCTGCCTTACTATCGGCAGCGAAAGGAGGTCGAACTCCAGCCCCGTCTCAACCTCAGTCAGCATATGTTCAGGCTGAAAAGGTTCCTGGCCCAGCCTTTCAAGCATCGTGGACAAAGGCCCTGAAGAATGGATTTTTTTGAGCAGCCTCGCTACCCGTTCATTCTTCATTTCTTCCGGATTGAGTTCTCTTCCATTTAACCAGTGCTGTGCTGTTATAACGTCCCCATTTTCCATCCGCTTTGTCCAAACAAGCTTCGGTACGATGCCCTCTGCCGATAATACGGCGAGAAAAGGAGATGAGTTGCGCTTAAGAAACAGCTTCTGCTCTTGATACTGAGCAAAAAAAGCTTCTCCTGTGGCGCCTCCTGCGGGGACTATTTCCCAATCTTGGTCAAATAAGTGTTCCAATATTTTCACCTTCTATTGGTCCTTAGTCGTGTTCATGTATTTCAACCTTACGTTTATTATCGTCATTAGAATTCATACATTAAATAGATCCACTTAAAAGTCTTATAAAACAAAAAAGACAGCTATTGGGCAGATCAATCAATAGCCATCTGTTCTTGATTTTATCGTCATCTTCTCAATTCGTCAAGCTTTGGACCGATGGATCAGCGGACGATGACATAGGAAGAAATCGCCTCAAGCCCTAAAGAATCGCCGCTCAGCTCCCCCAAACCGTTCACTTTCGCTTTCTTTCCGTCAGACAGCATCATCCAGGTCTTCCCTTTAGGAAGCGGGAACCGGATATCGCTGTTTTCACCTGAATGGAAGATAAGAAGCAATTCATTCCATGGGCCGTATGGATGAACATCCCTGTAATGGACCGATACAAGCTTTTCTAAGGGATGATGCACAGTGGTGTGTTTCCGGATGAGATCCGGCTGCTTGAAACGGAATGCACCGTGACTTTTTCTGATTGCAATCAATCCCCGTATAAAATCGATATCTTCCTCATGCCTTTCCCTTCTCATCCAATCAATCCGGTTTATGTCCACCGGTGAGTTATAGCTGTTCTCCACACCCTGTTTGGTACGGAAAAATTCCTGTCCGGCATGCAGGAACGGAATCCCCTGAGAAAGCAGAACCATCGAAGTCGCCAGCTTCTGTCGCTTCATCAGAAATTCATCGTCTTCTTCAAGACAAGCTTTCATTTTATCCCAAAGGGTATGATTGTCATGGGATTCTACATAATTGACGGATTGGGCCGGCTCAATGAATATGCCTCTGTCACCATCTCGGATACCGATGCTTCCGGTTAGCACCGCCTCCACTTTTTCCTCCAGATTCCCGTGTCCGAGGGCAAACCCCTTGTCATGGAGATTGAAGGTACTTCCTTTTACGGTGTCCCTGAAACAATCATTGAATTGACCGATTCCCCTGAGACTGTTTGCATTCCTTAGATTGGCTTTGGCGTCGGGTGCAAGGGGTGTGTTCAGGTCCCACCCTTCACCGATCACAATTGCCCCCGGCAAAATCCCGTCCACTTCTTGCCGGATTTCATTCATTGTCGTGACATCAAGGACCCCCATGAGGTCAAACCGGAATCCATCCACTCCATATTTCAACAGCCAATGCCGGATGGAGTCCTTGATGAATTTCCGTGCCATCAACCGTTCAGAGGCGAAATCATTCCCCACCCCCGTCCCATTGGAGGGGAGTCCGTTTTCGTCATGCCTGAAAAAGTAACCGGGTACAAGCTTTTCGAATGAGGAGGTTTCCTTAACAAATACATGATTGTAAACGACATCCAGAATGACCCTGATGTTTTCTTCGTGCAGGGAACGGATCGCGGATTTCAGCTCGCGGATCCGTCCGGCAGGGTCGGCCGGATTCATACTGTAGCTTCCTTCCGGGGCATTGAAATATAAAGGATTATAGCCCCAGTTGTAACGATTATCTGCCGGATCATCCGAAACGCCGTCGAAATCATTCACGGGCAGCAATTCGACATGGGTGATCCCAAGCTCTTTCAAATAGCGGATACCGCTTGAAAATCCATTGGGTGTACCTGTTTCTTTCTCAGTAAATGCAAGATATTTGCCCTTGAACTTCATCCCGCTTTCTTTTGCGCTCGAAAAGTCCCTTACGTTAAGCTCATAAATGACTGCATCCACAGGCGAGGGAAGGGGCTGGAGTGATGAGCATCGCGGGGTGATCTTATCAGGGTCTACCACACACCCCCATTCACTGTTGAAGGAAACGGACGCTGCATACGGATCGACAAGCTCGTTCCAGACAAGATTGATGCATGTCATGAATGTATAATGCCAGCCTTCAATGTTGTCGCTGACTGTCAGCTCCCACACGCCCTTTGCAGTTCTTGCCATGGCATGCTGAACGGCTTCTTCCGCATGGGGCGGCTTTAACTTCACCTTTACTTCGACAGCGGTCGGGGACCAGACTTTAAAAACGGCCCTGTCATCTTGTAACGTGACCCCCAGATCATCCCCGTTATAATAAAAGTGCCGGTCAAATTCTTCCGTGCGGATAACTGCACCGATTTGAAGATCGGTTTCCGTATTGTGTTCGTCTTTGATGGTATACGTGCTCCCAAGTTCAAGATTCTCCGCCAGGCATGCAGTATATTTCATCGCATCATCCAACGGGATCCTCTCCCTCACTTCAAGTGGTATTTCATTCCCATCTTTCAACAGGAAAAACCGATTTGACTGCCCCCCGTGATACGTATATGGGAGAATCAGGGTGATCATATTAAATGTATCCAGGAATGCTTCGTACTGACGGCTAATGACTAACACTTCTCCCACCTGCTTCTATTCAACATTTTCCAGCTGCCGGGCATCAGTTTCGCATGGAGTTCGCTGCCTTCATCGATGGCTCCTGCAAAATCGCCATCCGCATGAACGGGAATTCCCTTCCGGCCTTTAATTACAAACGTTTTTCCTTTTAATGTATGGACTTCTTTCAACTCAGTATGTTTTCCGAAAAAGACGGAAATAAACAAGAACAACAGCTTCCATTTCGATAAGCCGGATACAATGGTCAGATCAAGCACTCCGTCATAAGGACGTGCTTTTGGGGCGATCTTCATCCCTCCCCCGAAATAAGGCTGATTGGAAACGGTGATGAACCACACTTTTTCAAACGTGCGTTCCACCCCGTAGACTTCGATCACCGCCCGGAAAGGTTTGAAGGATAACGCTTCCCTGCAAAGAATGACCGGGTAGGCCAGCTTCCCAAGCGACCAGCGGTTCAAACTCCCTTTTAACCGTGATTCATTTGCCTTTTTGGCAATCAAAGCATCGAACCCTACCCCTATATTATTCACAAAAAAGTGTTTTGGCCCCCCTCCTATGGAGTAATGACCTGCATCCATTGAAATCGGAAGGGGAGTATGTAAAGTTTCCTTGATCAAATCATATGCATCATGTTTGCCGCCTGGCCACCTGAAGCCGCGGGCAAAATCATTTCCGCTTCCTCCGGGAATATACCCGATGAAGATATTATCAAAACCTGCTGTGCCGGAGATGATGGAGTTCATCGTCCCGTCTCCCCCGACTCCGATTATATAGAATGATTCGCCTGGATATTTCCGTACAAGCTCTCCTGCAATCCTTCTCACTTCGTCAGGATGTTCTGTCATGTAAAACGAATGGTCGATGGTGATGCTCTTCTGGAATTTTTCCCAGGAAGCAAGTGAATGGTGATTCCTTGCCGAAGGATTCACAATGAAGACGGTCTTCATTGCGAATCCTCTTCCGCTCCCATATTCCATTCCTTCAGCGTCTCATCCTGATAATGCATCCGTTTAAATGAAGTGGTCTGGCAATAGTCCAGAATGGATTTCGCTGCTTTCAATTGGACACTTTTTATCGGCGACCGGCTGGACCGCTGCTGATTGAACCAGCCTTCATGTTTCCTCTTATCTATGAATTCACAGCCTGACGGCGCCTGCGGATAATCGATATAGCCGTTTCTTGATACTACGGCTTTATGTACCGGCAGTTCGATACCGTTATATTCGACGATCTGCCCGATGATGCGTTCCATCCTTTTCAATGAAAGCATGGGATTCAACACCCTTGATTCGGCGTCTCCCCATTTTTTCACCCAGAAACGGTCCCCTGAACCGATATAAGCTGTACCTTCCTCGAATTCAAGGAATGATAAGCACCATATTCCTGTTGGGGTAATCAGGACAACCTCCAGCTCAACGGGCGCATTTTTTATTTTGAAAACCGGAAAATATAAAACAAGAATGTTATCAGGAAAACGCTGAAGCAGATATTTAAGCCTTTCATCATAATAATAGCTGTTATCCACATAGGATTTTTCGGAAATCGTCGAGCTTGCCCACCTTAATTGAAATTCAAAGATCGAATCCAGGAAATGCTTTTTCAACTCTTCTTCGGTGGCAAAATCAGCGTGCATATTCATCTCAAGCTCAATCGCATCGTCATCATCCTGAGCATGGGTGCCGCCTTCTTCCGTATCCCCATCCTCTTTCTTCTTAAAAAAGGACATGAATTTCCTGGTGACGGATGATTTTTCTTTTTCCGCTTCATCTTGTAAAGGTGAGGAAAATCCACTCCCGTTTTCCCAGTGAAGTTTCATTTTTTCCCATTGCTGCTTTTTTAATCGTACAAATTGGGAAGGATATCTATATAAATCGGTTTCATATCTTGAAACATAGTCTTGTAGTTTTATCAGCTGTGCCATCAGGAGTCCTTCCTTTCACATGATTTAGGACGATTCATTCAATTGTATCGTATGGACCGCTTCATATTTCGGTGTGCGGTCCATATGCGTTCGGTACAGGACGACTTCATTTACCAGGTGGGAGGCAGTCTCTTCAGGATTGAAACCACTCAGCCATTCCTTAGAAAATGGAGAGGGCTTGTTCCATTTCCGCCCGACCGTGATATGAGGGGTGAACGGTCTGGTTTCCAATTGAAAGCCCGCTTCTTCACTGGCCTCGTACACCTTTTCACGAAGCTGGTGGAGAGTCGAAGACGGGTTCACACCCATCCAGAAAATCCTCGGCTCATCACTTTTCCCGAAAGTGCCGAACCTCTTTAGCGAAAGCGGGAAACTTCCCAGGGTATGTAAAGACTCTGTTACATGAGCAATGGCCGCATCTAAATCTCCCTGTGAAGCATCTCCAAGGAAAGCAAGAGTAATATGGTAGTCTTCCGGATGGACGTACTTTTTAAAAGAATTGTCTTCCTTCATGGGAGCAGTCAGTCTTTCTATTTCCTTCTTCATTTCGTCCGGTAATGAACATGCAAAAAAATAATGGGTTTTTAACATAACATTTCCTTCCTTATCGTTGGGTTAATACTTCTATTTTAGCAAAATGTACTAACAGAAAGAATCTCCTAAGGGAAATGCAATGAAAATGAAATACAAAGCCTATATAGTTGATAAGATTTATATGAATGAGTACCATATTAAGTAGAGAATGCAGGAAAGGAAGTTGACCATGAAAGTAGTACAGAATATTGCTGAATTAATCGGGGATACCCCCCTTGTTAAATTAAATCGCCTGAATCCTTCCGAGGGTGCTGATGTATACGTTAAACTTGAATTCTACAACCCGAGTAAAAGCGTAAAAGACCGGGCAGCCTTCCAGATGATTCTGGAAGCCGAAAAAGAAGGCCTGCTGAAGGAAGGTTCGACGATCATCGAACCTACGAGCGGGAACACCGGGATCGGCCTTGCGATGAATGCTGCGGCAAGAGGCTACCGGTCCATCCTTGTCATGCCCGACACGATGACACAGGAGCGGATCAACCTCCTTAAAGCGTACGGAGCGGAAGTCATATTGACTCCCGGGGATGAGAAGATGCCTGGGGCTATCGAAAAGGCAAAGGAACTGACAAAAGAAATCCCGGACAGCTTTATGCCTATGCAGTTTGAAAATGACGCGAACCCGAATGCCCACCGAAAAACGACGGCTCTTGAAATCATCGACGCGATGGAACAGATCAGCAAGCCGTTGTCTGCTTTTGTCGCGACAGCCGGGACAGGCGGAACGATCACCGGGACAGGCGAAGTACTGAAGGAACATTACCCGGATATCCAGGTGCATGTCGTCGAGCCTGCAGGTTCACCGGTCCTTTCAGGCGGTAAGCCCGGCAAACATAAGCTTGTCGGTACAAGCCCGGGATTTGTCCCTGACACTTTGAATACGGAAGTTTACGATAAGATCCATAAAATCGAAGATGAACAGGCATACGATATAGCCAGAAGGATGGCCAGGGAAGAGGGAATCCTTGTCGGGCCTTCTTCAGGTGCTGCCTGCTACGCTGCCATCGAGGTGGCCAAAACATTATCGCCTGACGATGTGGTCATCTGCATCGCATGTGATACAGGAGAAAGATATCTTTCAAGCGACCTGTTCCGATTCTAAGAAAGCGCAAGCGGCTTCTACACCGACCGATGCTCTTGGGCCGGTGAGGTCACGCCGTTCTTTGTCCCCGCCGGCGGACCGGAACGTCCAAAGTGGCCGGGCGCTGGAGCTGGCCATTTCTCAGGATTCATGCAATACTTCTTTCGTTTAAATTCAAAGGCCCGTCCCGGACTGCTTTAAAGCAGCACGGGACGGGCCTTCTTTATAGTTCTTCTTTTATTTTCCGGTAATGCGAGATGAACGGGTCGGGTGAAGACTTTACCACAAACGTCAGGACACCTTCAATCGTGTGGAGATAAAGGAAGATGTATCGGGCAGAAAGGTGCTTCTTCGTCACGTCAAGCACTTGATGAAGCCCAAAGCTCCTTTTAGGTGTCACGATTTTATCACTGTACAGATACAGGTATTCCTCCGATTCCACCGTAAACTGCTGATTGTCTTCAATCATGCGTTCTTTTTTCATGAAAGCTTGTGAACAAATCAATACCATCCCGCATCCTCCATCAAACTTGAATTTTTTTACAGTCTTTCTCGATTCTTTCCGTGAACCACTCCTGAAGTTTCCTGGTTACCGGCCCAGGCGCCCCCTGTCCGATGACTGTTTCATCCACCTTGACGACGGGCATCACTTCTGAGGTGGTGCTGGCAATGAACAATTCATCAGCAGATAGCAGTTCATCCACCGTGAATGTCTTCTCGACAAACTTCACACCGTTCCCATCAGCCAATTCTTTAATGACTCTCCTCGTGATTCCGTTAAGAATCAAATTCGTCACCGGATGCGTATAGACCACCCCGTCTTTGACCATGAAAGCATTTGATGAGGATCCTTCCGTCACTGTTTCGCCGCGATGCTGGATCGCTTCAAAATGCCCTCCTGAAGCAGCCTCCTCTTTGGCTAGGATATTCCCTAACAGATTCAAGCTCTTGATATCACACCGGAGCCACCTGATATCCTCAACAAGCGTCGTCGTCACCCCTTCGTCCATTGATATTACAGGCCTTTTAAATTCTTTCGTATAAGCGACGACACTTCCGGCTGTGTCTTTTGCCGGGAAGTGATGCTGCCTCGGGGATACCCCCCGTGAAACCTGGATATAGACGATGCCCTCGTCGACATCATTCAACTCGATCAATTTGAACACAATGGAAGTGAATTCCTTCCGTTCAAACGGGATTTTGAGCTTCATTTTATCGGCACTTTGATACAGGCGCTCCATATGTTCATCCATCGTGAAGACATTCCCGTTGTAGACACGCACGACCTCATAGATCCCATCCCCGAATTGATAGCCGCGGTCTTCTATATCCACTTTCGCACCGGATCTTTTCACATAATCCCCATTAAGAAATACCGTTCCTTCAGTCATGTTCCTCTCTCCTTTAGATCTTTAGGATTTACAGGCCAATTCATAGATTGCCTGAGCATAGATCGCCGTCGCTTTTAAGAGATCCTCAATATACATATATTCATCTTTTTGATGGGCAATATCTTCCCTGCCCGGGAATAACGGTCCGAAAGCCACGCCTGCTTCAAGACTCCTTGCATACGTCCCGCCTCCGATGGTGATGAGTTCCCCTCTTTCACCAGTCTGCTCTTCGTATACTTTTTTCAATGTCTGGACAAGCTCGTCATCCGATGACACATGATGAGGCTTGCTGTCCGTGAAGTTTTCAACAGTGAAGCTTTCAATGGATTGAAGTGTTCCTTTCGCCTTTTCCATATCGTAATCGACACCGTAGCGCATATTAAGGCCAAGTCGACCTCCTTCTTCTTGGGAATAACGGAGCTTCCCGAGGTTGATTGTCAGGTCGCCTGTGATTTCGTCACGATGGCTGACGCCAAGCTTCACGCCCCGCGAATCCTTGAAAAAGGTTTCTTTTGTAAAAGTAAAAAAGGTTTCTGCCTGCGAATCCAATGGTAGCTCCGTCAGGAAAGCGGAGAGGAACAGGCCGGCATTTTTCCCGTTATCAGGCTCCATTCCGTGTGCGGATACTCCTTCTACTTCAAAAATCACTTCACCATTTTCAATATAGTAGCTGCCCTTTACTCCTTCATTCTTCGTAAAGATTTCAAACTGTTGCACCCATTTTGTATGATCTTCATCTAGATGGACGACTGCTTTTGCGAAATCGGGAACCATATTATAGCGGCGGCCCGACTCGAAGGAAATGACATGATTGCGGGAACCATTTCCCTCTCTTCCTGTTTGCTGGACAAGGTCGAAATCCGCGATCCCTTTTTCTGCAAAAATGATAGGGAAGTCAGCATCAGGGGCAAACCCCATCGACGGCATTTCTTCATTTTTGAAATAGTGATCCACGCATCTCCAATCACTCTCTTCATCCGTTCCGATGATCATCCGGATCCGCTTGTTGAAATCAGGCTTCAGTTCTTTTACGATTTTCATTGCATAATAGGCGGCCATCGTCGGCCCTTTATCATCGATCGCACCGCGGGCAAAGATCTTCCCGTCCTTGATTTCACCGCCATAAGGATCCACGCTCCATCCGTCCCCTTCAGGCACGACATCTACGTGGCAGAGGATCCCAAGAAGTTCATCCCCTTCCCCGAACTCAAGATGGCCGGCAAGATTCCCGACATTCTTTGGGGTGAACCCGTCTTTTTCACCGAGCATCAATAAATAATCCAGCGCTTCCTTCACCCCTTTGCCAAGCGGGGCCTCATCAGTGGCGTTCTCTTCATCCAGCACACTTTTGATCTGTAAAAAATTCTGCAAGTCTTTCAATAAATCATCTTTGCGTTTCTCGACTTCCTGCGTCCAGTTCATCATTCAACACCTGCTCATTATGTATTTGATCTCATTCCACTCCATTTTATACTGTTTAGACAGGAAATCCAAACAAGGAGAAAGACCTATGTGAAAAAGGTTGACCTCATGAGTTTTCAGAATTATACATCTTTTTATTCGAAGCCTCATACAATGGGGATAACAATGGGAGACCCCGTTAATTGTTTGTAAATTTAGACAATATTATAGAATTTTTTCACGATTAGGGGTACAATATATTTGTCAGACATCTTATGAGTAAACTTTAAAAGGAAAAGGGGTTGTCTAAAGCGCATAGTACATAGGTAGCACGTGAGGTGCACACATGGCGATGTAGTCTTTGACTTTGGAAAAATGATGAGGGAGTGGTTCTTTGAAACCTTCAACCAATCGTATGCTAACAAGAATAAAAGCTGTATACATGTACATTAACAAGAAAGGTACTGTAACAACTCAAGATCTCGTTGACGAATTTGGCATTACTCCTCGCACCATTCAAAGAGATCTCAACGTGTTAGCTTACAACGACTTGGTGCAAAGCCCAAGCCGCGGCCAATGGACAACAACCGAGAAGAAAGTAAAGATGTCTTCATAGAGAGAAAGAAAAAGAGTAATAACATGAAAAGCCCAGCCCCTGAAGCGTATACCACTTGAGGGGCTGGACTTTTTTCATATTCAGTATAAAATCAAGAGCGGTAATCCTTCAACATCTCTACCTCTTCATCCGTCAACTCACGGTATTCTCCAAGCTCAAGATCCTCATCAAGCTTCAGCGGCCCCATCGACAACCGTTTCAAGTAGACAACTCTTTTTCCGACGCTTTCAAACATCCTTTTTACCTGATGGAACTTTCCTTCCGTGATCGTCAACTCGATATCGGAAGTGAGCCCGGATTTCAAGATCACAAGATCACCCGGCTTCGTGTGATACCCATCCTCAAGAGTCACACCTTCTTTAAACGCTTGGATATCACTCTCGGTCACTTCGCCTTCGATCACGGCAAAATATGTTTTCGGCACATGCCGTTTCGGGGAAAGCAGCTGGTGCGATAATTGACCATCGTTCGTAATGAG
Organism: Bacillus sp. BKU_1; assembly: GCA_051294195.1. Classification (GTDB taxonomy): domain Bacteria; phylum Bacillota; class Bacilli; order Bacillales; family Bacillaceae_B; genus Rossellomorea. The sequence goes on from CP193985.1 coordinate 3,963,693, forward strand.
CAGGAGACCTTCCGTATCTTTATCGAGCCTTCCGACAGGGAATGGATTGAAAATCTGGTCGTCCATCTGCAGGATATCAATGACCGTTTCCTCATTGGCATCCTCGGTCGCTGAAATCAGGCCCGGCGGCTTGTTCATCATGAGATAAATAAACTCACGATATTCCACTTTGTCACCGTACAGGACGACGGTGTCTTTTTCCGTGTCAACATGAACCTTTCCGTCCTTGATGACTTCCCCATTTACCTGGAGACCTCCATCCTTCAGCAGTTTCTTCACTTCTTTCCGGCTTCCATAGCCCATATTCGCAAGTAATTTATCTATTCTCATACTGACAACTCCTAATTCAATTAATTCTTTACCGTTTCATTCGCTTCCTTCTTGGGTTATAAGCCCATTCATTCTCCTATTTTACACATAGGCTGGTAATGATAAGCAAGAAATATCCTTTATGAGGTGAAAATAATGTATCCATATCGACAGCAAGGAACCGGCGGCATTTTGATCCCGATCCCCCTTCCCGGAGGCGGCCAGCAATACCCTGGTTATCCCGGCGGTGGCGGAGGAGGCGGCTTCAATGACCGTCTGGACCGTTTAGAAAGACAATATCAAAGGCTGGACCGGAGGGTTGACCGCCTTGAACGGCAAGTGGAAAGGCTTGAAAGACAGCTTGGCTACTATAACCAATGAATGAAAAGAGGGGATGAGCAAGTCATCCCCTCTTTTTATGAACCGATCCGCAGCCGGCTCCTTATCTTGCTGATCCTGTCCCCGAATAACTTATCTGCAAGTTTGCTTCTGAGGCTGAGATAAAAATAGATAAGCGCTCCAGCACCGCCGCAGACCGCGACCAGAATGATCGACTGGAATCCGGAAGCTGGATTCAGGAACTGTTTCAAGATACCATACAGAATCAAGACGACAACAGCCATGACGACATTCATGATTCCAATCGCCACAGTCCTCCTGAATATAAGTTCGAATTTATAGCGTGCGTATTTTTTAATGATATACAGGTTGATGATAATTGCAACTGTATAACCGATTGTTGTGGCAATGACAGCTCCCTGGGTTTCAAACATCCGGATCAACGGGATGTTCAACATAAGCTTCAACAGCAGTCCGACCAGCAGGCTGAAAATGGTGAACTTTTGTTCATCGATCCCCTGCAGGATGGCCGCAGTGACGGCAAATAGCGCAAAGAGTATCGCAACCGGCGCATACGTCCTGAGAATCGATGTCCCCAGTTCATCACTGTGATAGAACAGCGTATACGTAGGTTCAGCCAACAGTGCAATCCCGATCGATGCAGGAACCGTCAAGAACAGCAATATTTGAAAAGATTGGTCAATATTCCTGCGCATCGTCTTCCGGTCACCGCTTGTATACGAGCTTGTGATAAGCGGGATCAGCGTCATGGAAAAAGCAGTTGCCAATGACACCGGGATGATGACAAGCTTATGCGTATAAAAGTTCAAGACCGCAAAAGCATGGTCGGAAACTTTTGCATTGCCGATATCCGCCATCGCTGTATTGAATGTGATTTGATCCACAAGTTGAAACAGCGGATTTGCCAGTCCCACAAAAATGAAGGGGATAGAATAGGCAATGATCTCTTTATACATCTTCGGCAGCGAAACATCCGCTTCTCCCCTGTCTTCCTCAAGCAGCACATCCAAATGAGGCTTACGCTTGAACCAATACCAGATCAGAACAGCAAGACTTGCGAGCCCCCCTACAAATGCAGCAAACGTCGCGACACTGATTGCTGTGGTGACCGAGCCGTCCATAATATCCAATACGACATAAATCCCGCCGAGTAAAAAGATGATCCGGACAATCTGTTCGATGACCTGAGATACGGCTGTAGGACCCATGGACTGATGCCCCTGGAAAAAACCGCGTATCAGACTCATAAACGGAATGATGATGAGCGCAAAGCTGACCGCCCTGATAACAGTCGTTACCTGGGCGACGGAAATGACCTGTTCATCACTCTTGATGGTCATTTCGGCAAAAACCGGGGCAAAAATATACATGACCAGGAATGAAAGGATCCCTGTAAGCGTCATAAGGAGCAATCCGGATTTAAAGAGCTTCCGCCCGACGGCGTATTCCCCTATAGCGTTATATTTCGAAACAAACTTCGATACAGCCAGCGGCACACCCGCTGTAGCCACTGTCAAAAAGATCGTATAAGGAACATAACCATACTGATACAGCGATGCCCCTTCTTCATGACCTTTCAGCAGCTCATCGAACGGTATAACATAAAAAAGACCCAAAAACTTTGAAATAAAGGTCCCAAGCGTTAAGATAAACGTTCCTTTTATCAATTTTGATGACATAGTATCCCTCTCCGGAAAAGCACATTCCATTTAGAAATATGCGTTATTACTTTGATAAAATTTTCACACTATCATAGTTTACTACTGTCAGTATCGAATGACAATTTTTTTCGGATGGAGGAGGTTATGAAATGAAACTTTTTATAGAGGCGTGTTTTTGATAATATTAACTGTTGAGAAGTAAAACGATAAAGTTGGTGAAGAAATGTCAGCATATGACGTAATCGTAATAGGAGGGGGACCGTCCGGGTTGATGGCCAGCATCGCTGCCGGGGAAAACGGATCAAAGGTCCTTCTTGTAGATAAAGGAACAAAACTCGGAAGAAAGCTTGCGATTTCAGGCGGCGGACGCTGCAATGTGACAAACCGCCTGCCGATCGACGAAATCATCAAGCACATCCCGGGAAACGGGCGCTTTTTATACAGCGCATTTTCCGAGTTTAATAATGAAGACATCATTTCATTTTTTGAAAAACTCGGCATCCACCTGAAAGAAGAAGATCACGGACGGATGTTTCCCGTCTCAAACCGGGCACTTGATGTCGTGGAGGCTCTTTTAAACAGGATGAAGGAACTTGGCGTGGAGACAAGGACAAACACCTCGGTAGAAGAAGTGATTTACGAGGATGGGGAAACAAAAGGAATTCGATTGACAGATGGAGAAGTGATCGATGCAAAAGCCGTTGTCATTGCCGTTGGCGGGAAGTCGGTCCCTCACACCGGCTCCACCGGTGATGGATATCCTTGGGCCAGAAAAGCCGGACACACCATCACGGACTTATTCCCGACCGAGGTGCCGCTCACATCGGACGAGCCATTCATCAAACAAAAAGCCCTCCAGGGACTGTCCCTCAGGGATATTGAATTGAGTGTACTGAATCCAAAGGGCAAGAAGCTCATCACCCATAAAATGGACATGATTTTCACTCATCTCGGGATATCTGGCCCGGCCGTCCTGAGGTGCAGCCAATATGTCGTAAAAGCGATGAAAAAATGGAATTTGACCCATGTGACAATGGTCATCGACTCAATGCCGGATACCAACGAAGAACAACTCTTCCAATCCCTCTACAAGCAGGTAAAAGAAGAAGGCAAAAAAGCGGCCAAGAATATCTTTAAAGGCCTGGTTCCGGAACGGTATCTGCTGTTCCTGCTCGACAAGTCAGGAATGGACCCGGATGAAAAGGGAGATCATCTTCCAACTGAAAAAGTACGTCATTTTGTAAAGTTGTTAAAACAATTCACATTCACTGTGAACGGCACCCTTTCAATCGAAAAAGCCTTCGTGACAGGAGGCGGCGTATCAGTTAAGGAAATCGAGCCGAAAACGATGGCATCAAAGAAAATGCACGGTCTCTTCTTCTGCGGGGAAGTACTCGATATCCACGGCTACACCGGGGGCTATAACATCACAAGTGCCCTTGTGACGGGGCGCCTTGCCGGCTATAACGCAGCAAGAGTATAAAAAAGAAAGGTTGATCGTCTTAACATGAGACGCATCAACCTTTTTATTTTCGATAAATGACCATGGCAGAGAAGCAATATATCTGTTCTTCCTCTTCTTCCGTCAGCGCAGCGATATGATATTTGATATCAACGACTTTCTTCTCATCCACTTTACTCAGGAATTGATTCATATCCTGCTCCAAATCCTTCTCATGTTCATAGTCAAACACTTTGACCTGGATCATCCCGCTCCCACCTTTTTTAAGAAACTATCAACAGTATTGTCTGTTTTTGAAATTTTCAAACAAATTGAAGTAAAAAAAACACACTCCCGATTGAGGGAATGTGTTTAAGTCGTTCATATTATTTCTTAGGAGCCGTTTCCCCGCCCCAGTTCATCATGCCGCCTTCCATGTTCACCACTTTATAGCCTTGCTCCTGCATATAGTGGGCAACATTTCCGCTGCGGTTTCCTGAGCGGCAGATAAAGATATATTCTTTATCCTTATCGAATTTTTCCAATGACTCAGGGATATCGCCCATCTTGATGTGGCGGGCTCCCGGGATCAACCCTTCCGCTACTTCCTCATCTTCACGGACGTCCACCAATAATAAGTCTTCTCCGTTTTGAAGCTTTGTGTTCAATTCATCGGTTGTGATCGTTTTGATTTCAGTCATTTCCTTCACCCTTTCATGGTATCCATTTTGATTATATCAAAGGTATTCCCTATCACAAAAAAATTACACTTATGGGGGTATCAGGGGTCGTGTTCAGGTGTGTACCTGGTACACGGAGGCTGATTTGTACCAGGTACACAACTCACTCTGGATTGGGGGGTGCCTGGCACAAATCAGCACCTTTGTGCCTGGCACAAACCAGCCCTTCTGTGCCTTGCACCAGCACCCCCGGAAGAACTCAAAAAGAAAGGAACGGACCCATAAAAGTCCGTTCCCCCGTTCAATAATCAGTTCGCCACAATATTCACAAGCTTGCCTGGTACGGCAATCACTTTGCGGACTGTTTTTCCTTCGATTTGGTTCTTGATGTCTTCGTTTTCCATCGCTGTTTTCTCTAGGTCTTCCTTGTTCATGTCGCGAGGGATCATCACTTTCGCTTTAACTTTACCATTGACTTGAAGGACGATTTCCACTTCGTTGTCCACGAGTTTCGACTCGTCGAATGACGGCCATTCCACGTATGAGATGGAATCTTCGTGGCCAAGCTTCAACCAAAGCTCTTCCGTCATATGAGGGGCGATCGGTGCAAGGAGCTTCACGAAGCCTTCTACATATGCTTTCGGAAGGGTCTCTGCTTTGTATGCTTCATTGATGAAGACCATCAGCTGGGAGATCCCTGTGTTGAAACGAAGGCCTTCATAATCTTCAGTGACTTTCTTGACGGTCTGATTGTAAATCTTATCAAGGGACGGGTTTGCAGTGTCGGATACTTTGCCGGAAAGCGTGCCGTCTTCCTCGATAAGAAGGCGCCATACTCGGTCAAGGAAACGCCGGGCTCCATCCAGTCCGTTCGTGCTCCATGCAACCGAAGCTTCAAGCGGCCCCATGAACATTTCATAAAGACGGAGGGTATCTGCTCCGTGAGATTCGACGATTTCATCAGGGTTTACAACATTCCCTTTTGATTTACTCATCTTTTCATTGTTTTCACCAAGGATCATCCCCTGGTTGAACAGTTTCTGGAACGGCTCCTTCGTTGGCACAACTCCGATATCATAAAGGAATTTGTGCCAGAAACGTGCGTACAGAAGGTGAAGTACGGCGTGCTCTGCTCCGCCGATATACATATCGACCGGAAGCCAGTCATCCATTTTCTTCGCATCGGCAAGTGCTTCCTCGTTATGAGGATCGATATAGCGAAGATAGTACCAGCAGCTTCCTGCCCACTGCGGCATTGTATTTGTTTCTCGGCGGCCTTTCTTGCCTGTTTCAGGGTCTTCTACATTTACCCAATCGCTGATGTTGGCAAGCGGTGATTCACCTGTTCCGGATGGTTTGATTTCAGTTGTTTTCGGAAGGACAAGCGGAAGTTCGCTTTCCGGAACGCCTGATGTTGTGCCGTCTTCCCAGTGAATGACAGGGATCGGCTCGCCCCAGTAGCGCTGGCGGCTGAACAGCCAGTCACGAAGGCGGTATGTTACTTTCTTCGTCCCGATTTTTTTCTCTTCAAGCCAGGCAATCGCTTTTGTGATTGCTTCTTCTTTACCAAGTCCATTAAGGAACTCAGAGTTAACGTGCTCTCCATCACCAGTGTATGCTTCTTTTTCAACGTCGCCACCGGCAACCACTTCAACGATTGGAAGCTCGAATTGATTAGCAAACTCATAGTCTCTTTCATCATGGGCAGGTACGGCCATAATTGCTCCGGATCCGTAGCTTACAAGAACATAGTCTGCAATCCAGATCGGCATTTTGCTGCCATTAGACGGATTGATGGCATAAGCACCTGTGAACACACCCGTTTTTTCTTTTGCAAGATCTGTACGTTCAAGATCGCTCTTCGTTTTCACTTTATCAAGATAAGCTTCCACCTGTTCCTTTTGTTCAGCAGTGGTGATTTTCGCGACAAGATCATGCTCAGGTGCCAGCACAGCGTACGTTGCACCGAAAATCGTATCAGGACGAGTGGTGAAAACATCGAATGATGCATCATGCCCGTCGATGTTGAAGACGACTTCGGCACCTTCTGAACGGCCGATCCAGTTGCGCTGCATATCCTTGATGCTTTCCGGCCAGTCGACATCTTCAAGGTCTTCAAGAAGGCGGTCCGCATAAGCCGTGATCTTGAGCATCCACTGTTTCATCGGACGGCGTTCGACCGGATGGCCGCCGCGTTCACTCTTCCCGTCGATGACTTCTTCATTGGCAAGGACCGTGCCAAGTGCCGGGCACCAGTTCACCGCTACTTCATCAACGTAGGCCAAACCCTTTTCATAAAGCTTAAGGAAAATCCATTGCGTCCATTTGTAGTAACCCGGATCCGTTGTATTGACTTCGCGGTCCCAGTCATAAGAGAAACCAAGCGCCTTGATCTGGCGGCGGAAGTTATCGATGTTCTGCTTCGTGAATTCGGCAGGGTCGTTACCTGTATCAAGCGCATACTGCTCCGCAGGAAGGCCGAATGCATCCCATCCCATTGGGTGAAGGACGTTATACCCCTGCATCCGCTTCATCCTGGACAGGATATCTGTCGCTGTATATCCTTCCGGGTGACCTACGTGAAGGCCTGCACCTGATGGATACGGAAACATATCCAATGCGTAGAAATTCTTTTTCGACTCATCTTCAGTCGTTTTGAATGTTTTGTTTTCTTCCCAATACTGCTGCCATTTTGACTCAATGCTTTTATGCTCAAAACTCATATTGAGATCCTCCTTTATCAAATGAATGGATTGTGGTTCAGACGGACGGTTCGTTCTTTGATCAGGCTTTTTTGAAGCAAAATAAAAAACTCCCATCCCAAATAAAATATTTGGGACGAGAGTTATGTATTTATTCTCCCGCGGTACCACCCACATTAGTGTACGCGCACTCAGCTTCATTCATCCTTAACGCGGAAAACGGCAAGTCTTACTGATATTTTCACACTTGCAACTCAACAGGCGAGTTCATGATGTTCCCGGTTGACTTCCACCACCCGTCAACTCTCTAAGACAGAAAACATTCACTACTACTCCCGATCAACGTCTAAAATATAAGAATCATTATATGTATTCACTATTTTAGGAGAAAATATTCAGGAGCGCAAGCCCAATGTGAACGATTTTAGTGAATTTTAAGCCGTTATTGAAAAAACAGGTCAATTTTCGAGAAAAAATAGATACTATTTAAAAAGAAAAAGTTGAGACAAAACTATAATACTACTTTCTAACGAGGAGTAGGTTCTAAATACCGCTTTTGATTTCCGTGCGAGACTTCGCTTTCCGCGGGTAGCCCGTGAGCCTCCTAGGTCGTACCTCCCTGGGGGGTCTCACATTAGCTACTCTTCCCGCAGGAGTCTTCGTCTTGCACTCCGATCAACCGCTGGAAAGTACTAACACCTACTGTACATTCAAACACAAACCCGAACTAATTTGTCTATAAAAAGGCATATTAGTTCGGGTCAACCTCATCTAAAGTACTCTCGTCTCAGCTTCTTCCATAAATCACTGAACCGTATACCCCCCGTCAAGGACCACTGCCTGGCCCGTTACGCCTTTTGCTGCATCACTGCACAGGAACATGGTGTAATCGGCTATCTCTTTTACGTCCAGCAGCCTTTTCTGCGGAACCAGCGGATAAATGACTTCCTCCACTACTTTTTCAAGAGGTACATTTCGCGTCTTGGCAAGATCCTTCAGTTGATTCTGCACGAGCGGTGTATCGACATAGCCAGGGCAGACAGCATTCACAGTGACCCCATATGCAGCTGCTTCAAGTGCTGCCACTTTGGTCAAACCGATGACTCCATGCTTCGCAGAATTGTAGGCTGCCTTGCCGGCAAATCCCACTAGTCCATTAATGGATGCCATATTGATGATTCTGCCGAAACCCTGCTCTTTCATGATAGGCAGGGCATGTTTGATTGCCACAAAAGGGGCCGTCAGCATGACTTTCACTAAAAACTCGAACTTCTCTGTCGGGAAATCTTCGATCGGCGAGACATGCTGAAGACCCGCATTATTAATCAGCACGTCAATTCTTCCATAATGATTCACTGTAGAAGCAATGGCTTCTTTCAAGTCTTCCTCAGAAGTAACATCACAGCGGATGCCCATCGCTTCACACCCTTCTTTTTTCAGAGAGAGTGCAGCTTCCTGCACTCCGTCTTCCTTCAGGTCTGTCAGTACAACTTTCGCACCGCCTGCAGCGAATTCCTTCCCGATTTCAAATCCGATTCCCTGCGCTGCTCCGGTTACAAATACGACTTTGTTTTCTACCATGATGATACTCCTTTCTTAAATACCCAATCCTAAGCTGAATAAAATGATTGCAATCGCGAGACCGAGCAATGGCACAATGACCGTCACGGCCCCGACTGCTCCATACGCTTCCCCGTGCGACTCATTACAAATCGAGCGGATCGTGGTTACGACGTAGCCGTTATGAGGCAGGGAATCCAGTGCACCGGAAGAAATTGCGACAACCCTGTGCAGTGCTTCCGGATTCACACCCATATCCATATAGTGAGGTGCGATCAGCGGAAGTGCGATTGCCTGACCGCCGGATGCAGAACCTGTCATACCCGCGATGACACTGACCGCGATTGCCCCGCCGATCAGAGGCGAACCCGGAATGTTGGTCATGACTTCTACAGCCGTTTCAAACGCCGGCACTGCTTTTGCAACACCGCCGAATCCAACAACTGCAGCAGTATTTCCGATTGCGATCAAAGCTCCGATCGTACCTTCAGAAACTGCAGGCCAGAAACCTTTGAAGTACTTCCTGTTCAAAAGATACGTAGAGATGACCCCTCCGAGCAAGGCAATGATCAAAGCAGACTGTTTCATCGAATCGTGGAAAATGAATGCCAGGATCAAAACAATCAGAAGCGGAATCAAGCCCATCAACGGATTCGGCAGCGGGCGCCCTTCATCGATGACTGGATCTTCTTCGCGGGATTGGAATCTCTCCCCTTTATTGATCGCTTTCTTAATCATGCGTTTTAACCACCAGTAACCGAAGACTGCCATGAAGACAGCTACAATCAAGCTGACTTCCCATCCCGCATATGGTGTCGTATTCAAATATTCGATCGGGATCCAGTTCTGGATTTCAGGTGAACCTGCCGAAGTCATCGTGAATGTGACCGACCCGAGTGCAAGTGCTGCCGGGATGAACCGGCGGGGCAGGTCTGCCTGTTTGAACAAACTTAAAGCCATCGGATAGACAGAGAATGCCACGACGAATAAACTTACTCCTCCGTATGTCAAGATGGCACACGCGGCTACGATTGCCAACACGGCATATTTCATCCCGAGCTTCTCTACAACGAATCGCGAAACACTGTCTGCCGCTCCGCTGTCCTCCATCACTTTCCCGAAGATGGCGCCAAGCAGGAACATTAAATACCATGCGGCAACAAAGCTCGTGAAGCCGGACATATAATTCGTGACGAGATCCGCTTCCCCTTCTGCAGCCAGCTGCGGAAACAGCGGCATGCCGCTTAAAACAGCAACGAATAATGCAGAGATAGGCCCTACGATCAGGATGTTCATTCCCCGCATTGTTAAAAAAATTAATAATATGAGTCCCCCTATGAGTCCAATCATACTCAACATCTTGTATTTCCCCCTTTTATAATAGATGTTTCTCTCCCGGCCCCTATGCAATCGTTTACATTTCATTGATTGCTCATGTACGCTCCTTTCTCAAACCGTACACTTATTAACATGCAATAATTGTGCCAACTTTCAGACTAATGGTATTCAGTAAATATTTTGTGCTGCAGTCCGGAATTTCGGACTCTCCCGAAAAAATTCACAAGATTTACACAAACTTGAGTAGAAAACAAAGAGTCCGGAAACCCGGACTGCTTTCCGGCTTTCCGGACTACTCCAGCAGCCCGAATTTGTTCAATTTTTCATACAATGTTGATTTGCTTATTCCAAGGGCAGCCGCCAGTTTTCGCTTATCATGATGGAATTTTTTTAAACTTTGCTGCAGCACACTTTTTTCAGTATCATCGAGGATTTCCTTTAATGTTTTGGCTTCCACATTATACACAGTCCCGGTTTTCATGTATTCAGGCAGGGAGCTGAGTGAAATCTGGTGATCATTCGATAAATACGTGGAAGCATTGATCACGTTTTCCAATTCCCTTAAATTACCCGGCCAGCTGTAAGTAGTGAAAACGTCCAATACATCCTTGTGGAAACCATGTATCCTTTTGCCTGAGTTCTTCATCGACTTTTTTAAAAAGAATTCCGATAGAACAGCGATGTCATCTTTCCTTTCCCTGAGGGGAGGGATGACGAATGGAACGACATTGATCCGGTAATAGAGGTCACTCCTGAATCTTTTTTCTTCCATCATTTTCTCAAGCGGCCGGTTTGTGGCTGCGATGATCCTCACGTCCACCTGGCGTATGCGCGAAGACCCGACTGCCTCCACTTCCCCTTCCTGAAGCACCCTTAGAAGCTTCGCCTGCATATTGGGCGGCATATCCCCGATTTCATCCAGGAACAGCGTCCCTTTATGGGCAAGCTGGAACTTCCCTTTTTTTCCGCCTTTTTTGGCACCGGTGAATGCGCCTTCTTCATATCCGAATAATTCCGACTCGAGGAGCTGTTCTGGAATGGCCGCACAGTTCACTTTGATGAAGGGCTGGCCGCTTCTCTCACTCAACTGATGGATGCTGTGTGCAAATAATTCCTTGCCGGTCCCGCTTTCTCCCCTGATGAGAATTGAAATATCACTCGGCGCAATCATCTGAACTTTATCTTTCAATTCTTTTATTACTTCTGAATCTCCGATGATATCATTTAAGCTGTATTTCACTCCTGAATTGATATCCTGGATGTAGCTTTGAATTTTTGACATCATATTTTTCACATGTGAACTCATCTGCATCCATTCGCTTGTATCCCGGAAAATGACGCTGCCGAACGCCCCGATCACTTCCCCGGCCACAACGATCGGGATCCGGTTCGCTATCATATAATTTCCTTTTATGTACTGAAGGTCTGCGACTTCTTCTTTACCGCTCTCCACGACCAGATGCATCCTCGTGTTCTCTATTACATCGGTCACATGCGCACCGATCGCTTTTCCCCTGTCCACTTCTAGAAATTCGCAATAATTCTCGTTGATGTAAATGATGTTCCCGTCTTTATCGACTACAACCAGCCATTCAAAGGCATTCTCCAGCATGATTTCAATCATCTCCGCAGAAACTTTCTTCAACAGACTGCTCATCCCATTCCCCTTCTCTCTTGCTGTTTGATTCGTTGCAGCAAATAGTCTCTTTTTTCAAAATAATCCTTCTATTATAGTAGCATATTGTTTGAACTCGGAGGCTGTTTTCCATAAAATTACAAGTCCTTAGAATGGGTTTATAGTAAGGGATTACGGGGAACCTTTGATAATAAATATAAGGAGCTGATGGAATGGAAATTGACCGTTTAAAGATCTATTATCTTGAAGATGATGGGAACATTCCGAACAACCCGGACCTGCCTGTTCTCATCTACCGCCAGGCTGTCGAATATACAGCGGATATGGAAGAGATCTTTCATGGTAATCAATGGACGAACAGCTGGACAAACGGCATCCACGATTTTCATCATTATCACAGCAATACACATGAAGTTCTTGGCGTCATTTCAGGGGAAGCAGCCATCAAGCTCGGCGGTGAGAAAGGGGTGGATCTGACGATATCGAAAGGCGATGTACTCATCCTGCCTGCAGGGACCGGCCATAAAAAGATCACCTCAAGTCCTGACTTTAAAGTAGCCGGTGCCTATCCAGGCGGCGCTGAATACAATATGTATGAAGGCTCTTTAAAAGACCGTCCCCAGGTTCTCATCGATATCAAAAACACGCCTCTCCCTGAGCTCGATCCCGTATACGGGGAAGGTGGGCCTGTCAATAAATACTGGCTCCGGAGCAGGAGCAAGGCTTAAATCAAAGTGACTATTTTTCCCATTCAAAAAGACAGTTGTGTTTGTCTTCATTCCGTGTTATTCTATTTAAGCGATGAGCTGAATTGTGTAAGTCGGTGATCACGCCTAACGGCAGCGAACTATGTGGAGTTTGGATCATCCGCCTCAATTTTTTGCAAGTGGGCTTCCATAGGAAATGGGAGCCCTTTTATTTTTATATTACGGAGGCAAGGTGTCCTGCTCCGACTTAAATCATTACATAAATACTAGAAGATTCTGTTTTCAGATGCTTTTTGTTTATTTATAGAAAAACAAAACCCGAATGAATTTGCGATCGTTTTGACAAATTCATTCGGGTTTTTGTTTAAATGTTCAGTTAGATAATTTTTCTATCCAGCGGTTGATTGGAGTGCAAGACGAAGACTCCTGGGGAAGAGTAGCTAATGTGAGACCCCGCAGGAACGCAGTGACGAGGAGGCAACGGGCTACCCGCGGAAAGCGTAGTCTTGCACGGAAATCATTAGCGGTTTTTAGAGCTGAGATCTTCGTCTTTAGTCAGTATTAGTAGGGTTTTATCTAAGCGGATTTTTATTGTACAGGCACTGAAACAGGTACTTCCTTTTTCAATGGACGATCATACAGACTCGCCAGGGCCAAAGCGGCGAAGAAGAAACCGATTAGTGACATGAATAATACCTGCATGCTGAACAAATCAACCAACACTCCTCCAAAAAACGGGCCGATCATTCTCCCTCCGGTCGCTGTACTGTTTACAATCCCCTGATAAAAACCCTCACGCCCTTTTGGCGCAAGTGAGTTTGCGATCGTAGGAACGGCAGGCCATATCAACATCTCACCCACAGTCAAAATGATCATGGAAATCGCAAACCATTCAAATGTATCCGAAATAGAAGCGACCCCGAAGGAAACCATGAATATGATGATCCCTATCATGATCTGCAGCTTCAAATTATCTTCAAAACGCTTGATTGCTTTTGATAATAGAGGCTGTGCAAGTACAATCAATGCCCCGTTGATCGTCCAAAGCAGGCTGTACTGTTTCAGGCTGATATTGATTTCCTGCGTATAAGTGGCGATCGTCGACTGCCACTGGACATAACCGACCCAGCATAACAGATAGGCTGCACAGATGATCAGAAGCGCAGTAAGCTTTGACTTGTTCCTGATCACCTTTCTCTCGTTCAGAACAGATGTCTGCCTTCCTGAACCGACCGAGATGTCACGGTAGCCGAAAAGAGCGATCAAGAAAAATAGAATATACATAAGTAGATTCGCAAGGAATATATAACTGAATGAAAACGATGCGACAAGGCCGCCTAAAGCTGCACCGACTGCAACCCCGATGTTTTGGGCCACATACACGGAATTGAAGGCCTTCCTCCCGCCTTCAGGCCAAACCGAACCGGCCATTGCATACATGGAGGGAAACACAATCCCCGACCCAAAACCGACTGCACTCAAAAATACTACATAATATGGCCACCCCTGCCACATATTCATTCCTGCCAGTGCTGCCAGCGTAATGCTGATCCCCAGCAGTATGGAGCGATAGCCCCCCAATTTATCAAACAGGCTTCCGCCTATCAAATTCCCGATGACACTTGCTCCTGCATTGACCATCAGCACAAGACCTGCAACAGATAAAGATTTACCAAGATGGTCATGCAGATAAATTGTATTGAGCGGCCATAAGAAGGAAGAACCTGTGACATTCACCATCATCCCGATGACAAGCAACCATAGTGATCTTGGCATTTTCTTCTTCCCTTTCTACCGTTTATTTCGAGTCCCAAAAGAATTTTACTCCTTTTGTTCTGACTGGGCAAGAATTATTTTTTATGTGCTTTTTCTTACCTTCAATCGTTGTCATCACGGGACAAAGGTTGGGATGATTCGAGATTGAGCCTGGCTCAAATATGGTGAATTGAGCCAGGTTCGACAAGCCGGAATTCCCCCTGGCTCAGGAACCGCCGCTTTGAGCCAGGCTCCCCTTCCCCAAAAAACCAACAATAATAAAACCAGGTGCCATTGAGCACCTGGTTTGTAGATCATTTCCCGTTATTCTGTTTGGATTTGACCGGCTGACCCTGTTTTTCGTATTGCTTCTTTGCTGTTTTCACAGGGTTTTGTTCTGAACCGAATTCAGTATCGAGGTTACGGAAATCGCTTCTTGTTTTTTGCTCCGGATTATTTTGCTTAGAACGTTTTTTCAATGTAATTTTCCTCCCACTACAGTCGGATCATGTTCTAATAAAATCATCTCATTTTGAAGGTTTTGCAGCTGAAGCCTCATCCTGTGCAGCTGTTCACGCTGCTGGGAGTTGGCGCTGTGCGCCAGGTCAGATACATCATTGACCGCTTCTTCAATCTGCTGCATCGCTTTCGTGTATTCCTGATCGTGATAGTGCTCCTGTTCCATGCCGGATTTATATTGTTCTTGAGCGTAACGAATGGCATCTTCACATTTCTGAATACAGTCTTCAATGGATTTTCTCGTTGCCATATCGACTACCTCCTGCATTTTGATGTGTAAAGAAGAGTGCGTGCTCTTCTTCTTCATTAGTTTTAACCTCCGCACCGCATTCAGAAGTGGTAATCTTCACCTATTTCATGTCACAGGATACCTTCCCGGGTCCATTCATGTTAAAATCTTTTTGATAAGGGTCACATACACGGTCATCATACATAATAGAAGAAATTAGGAGGTGTTTGTCATCGTGACAAACCCGTTTCCATACGCGGCCGATAACAAGCGATATCATACGTGGAATTACCATCTGCGTAATCATTTTGGCCATAAAGTCTTTAAAGTCGCACTGGATGGCGGTTTTGACTGCCCGAACCGTGACGGAACAGTCGCCCGCGGCGGATGCACCTTTTGCAGTGCAGCAGGCTCCGGTGATTTTGCGGGGGACCGTGTCGATCCGCTTGAAAAACAATTCAATGACATCAAAGAAAAAATGCATACCAAATGGAAAAACGGCAAATACATGGCCTATTTCCAGGCGTTCACCAATACTCACGCACCTGTCGAGGTCCTCCGGGAGAAGTATGAGTCTGTAATGAAACAAAAGGATGTGGTCGGTCTCTCGATCGCAACCCGCCCCGACTGTCTTCCCGATGATGTGGTCGAGTATCTTGCTGAACTCAATGAGCGGACGTATCTCTGGGTTGAACTTGGACTCCAGACCGTACATGAAAAGACGGCTGACCTGATCAATCGCGCCCACAATTATCAATGCTATGTCGAGGGCGTGAAAAAGCTCAGGAAACACGGGATCCGGGTCTGTTCCCATATCATTAACGGCCTGCCTCAGGAAGATACGGAAATGATGATGGAAACCGCTAGTGAAGTGGCAAAACTCGATGTTCAGGGTATCAAGATCCACCTCCTCCATTTACTGAAGGGAACACCCATGGTCAAGCAGTATGAAAAAGGGCTGCTCGAATTCATGGACTTTGACCACTACGTGAAGCTTGTTTGCGACCAGCTTGAAATCCTGCCTCCTGAAATGATTGTCCACAGGATCACCGGTGACGGTCCGATTGAAATCATGGTGGGTCCGATGTGGAGCGTGAATAAGTGGAATGTGCTGAACGCAATCGACCAGGAACTGAAGAATCGAAACAGCTGGCAGGGAAAATATTATAATGTGGATGTGAAAGCATGAAATTAGAACGAATCTTACCTTTTGCCCGAAAACTGCTGGAGAATGCAGTGAAACCGGGTGATATCACAATAGACGCAACACTTGGCAACGGCCATGATACATTGTTTCTCGCTCAGCTTGTAGGCGAGACCGGAAGGGTTTACGGCTTCGATATTCAAGAGGATGCCATTCAGAATACGAAAGATCAGCTCACCACCCATGAACTCTCTGATCGTGTCACCCTTTTTCACCAGGGTCATGAGACGGTTATGAATGTGATTCCTCCCGTACATCACGGGAAAGTGACAGGAGCGGTCTTTAATCTTGGTTACCTCCCGGGAGGAGACAAAACAATTGTCACCCGGCCAAGAACCACCATATCGGCCATGAACCAAATCCTTGAAATGCTGGCACCTGAAGGAATCCTTATTCTCGTTATATATCACGGTCACCACGAAGGAGCCGTCGAACGGGACTACCTGCTCCGTTACGTAGAAAAACTGGATCAGAATTATGTACACGTTTTACGTTATCAGTTCGTCAACCAACTCAATAATCCTCCATTCATCCTAGCTCTGGAGAAAAGATAAAAACAGGGACGGGGTTGGGACAAAAATTAAATCCAATGTCTAAAGACGAACATTTTAGAGAGCACTCTAAACAACGCTAATGATTTCCGTGCAAGACTTCGCTTTCCGCGGGTAGCCCGTGAGCCTCCTCGGCAAGCCTGCGGGTAGAAAAGCGGAGGCGGCTCGCCCAGAGGCGACAAGCATAAGGCGAGCAAGCCGGAAAGGCGTTTTTTTCCTTTTTGGCTTGCTTGCCTTATGACCTCGAGCCTCTAGCCGCTGCAGGGCTTAGAGGCACATGTCATAAGGCAAACCGACCAAGAAGGCAAAGAACGCCTTCGTGGCCGATTCGTCTTATGCCACACGCCTCTCTTCAAAGCCCTTCCGCTTTTCTTATAAGCTACTCTTCCCGCAGGAGTCTACGTCTTGCACTCCAATCAATCGCTGAATGAGTTAAACCATAAAAGTAAAATGAACAAATTTAAAACCCGAACTAATTTGCCTCATCTCATGCGAATTAGTTCGGGTTTTTCTTAGTCTAAAGCACTTTTGTCCCATCCCTGCCCTTTTCAGGTGTCATAGAAGTGCATCGGCAATGAGTTCGAAGGATCTGAGTTTGTCCTTGAAATCGTAGGTTATGCTGACAAGCATGATTTCATCGGTTTGGTACTCTTCACTTAGCTGAAGGATTTCCCTTTTCACTTTCTCAGGTCCGCCGACGATCATGCGCTTGCGGTTTTCACGGACACGTGCAGCTTCGAACGGACTGTATTGGTAGGCAGCCGCCTTTTCGGGACTAGGTGTACCGTTGGAGCGCATTCCCTGTTCAATCATAATCAGGGACAAATCGATGCTTGATGCGACTCTTTCCGCCTCTTCATCGGTTTCTGCGCAAATCGTGAAGACCGCTACCGTACTCTTTGGCTTATCAAGGTATTCGGAAGGCACAAAGTTATTTCGATACGCCTCCGTATACTGAGGCCCGCCTTCCCCATTGATGAATTGCGCAAATGTATAGGGCAGCCCTTTCTGCGCGGCAAGCATGGCACTGGATGGACTCGATCCAAGCATCCAGACCTCCGGCATCGTCGGGATCATCGGTGCGGCCGTCAATCCTTGATAAGGATGGGATGGAGGCAGTGAATCCGTCAGGTATCCCAGCAGCTCATCAATCTGCTCCGGGTAACGGTGCACGTCACGGTGTTTACCGTCACTGAGTGCCATCGAAGCCATCGGCATGCCGCCAGGCGCCCTGCCAAGTCCGAGATCGATGCGGTCGGGATTCAAGCCTTCGAGGAGCCTGAAGTTTTCCGCCACTTTATAAGAGCTGTAGTGCGGCAGCATCACACCGCCGGATCCGACACGGATCTTCGAAGTATTCTGCGCCAGATGGGCAATCAATACCTCAGGTGATGACCCGGCCAGGCTCGGTGAATCATGATGCTCAGATACCCAGAAGCGGGTAAACCCAAGCTTTTCTGCGAATTGTGCAAGTTCCACTGTATTATTCAACGCCTTTTGGGCGCTCATTCCTTCTGAAATGGGTGACTGATCCAAGACACTTAATTTGATCGTCAATTTGGACATCTCCTTTATCTGATGTGAGTATTATTATCAATTTCAAGAGAAAAAATGTCCAATAACATGCTTAAAGGGTGACGGCTTGGAGCCGTCACCCTTTTTTAGCTTCGTTTCTTATTTGTAGATTAGCACCTTACCTACAGTACCGTCCGCGCTTTCACCCGTCACACGGAATTTCAATCCGTATTCAGGGATGTTACGGCCAGCATCTACAAGACCTTTATTGCTGTAGTCAGCACTGTCGTCAAACAGCGGATTGCGCTTAGTGAAGTTATCTTTCATCGTTACACCAAGCAAGTCAGAATAATCCACAAACATTTTTTCTGATTTTTTCAAGCTGAATGCTGCATCATGTAATTGGTAGCGTGTAGATCCGACAGAACCATCGCTCCAGTAATTCGCTTTTTGATCGGCATCCACGACACCAAGGTAACCATCACCAGGATGAACACCAGTCCAGTTATTATCGTAGCTTTCATCCACATACCATACAAGCAATCCAGGATCATACGACATTAAGCTGTCACCGCGGCGGATATGTGACAATCCTTCATCCACTCCATTGTGTGATCTCCATTCGAGCAGGTAGTAATGAGGTGAAGTCGTCGTTCCATCAGATACTTCAAAACCATCTAATGTGAAGCTGCTGTCACCTTCAGCACCGTCAGAAAGAACTTCGGCTCCGTCAGCAGTCACTTTCACATTGTCAACAAACATTCCTGTCTCGTTTGAACCCCAGTCAGTCATGTAGCGGAACTGAAGTTTAATCTCCTGACCGGCATAATCACTTAAGTCGATTGACTCATGGAGCCAGCCGTCACTGGTTCCTGTGTAACCAGGCAGATTCTCTTTGATTGCAGGATATCCATTTGGATCGATATCATCCCTCGAGCTAGAAGTGGATAATGAGTTCCAAGTCTCACCATCATCTGTCGAAACTTGAACAAAACCATAATCCCATGCTTCCTCGATATTATACCAAACGTCATAATCAAGTGTTGCATTAGCTTTGTTCGTCAGATCGACAGAAGTCACCATCTTATGATCGATTTCATCACCCGTACCGCCGAAGAACTCTGCTTCACCTTCAGCAGGCTTGTTGATTTCCTTCACTTTATCAGGAAGATTTACTCTTACAGCATCGTTGTTCGTACCCTTAGTGACACCTTCATCTAAAAGAACTTCTGTACCGTTTTTCGAAATGTCGTCAGCATGAAGCGTATCCCCGCTTAACCATTTGCCGCCGTGATTTGCCTGCAGCATCTCTTTAGCATATGCACTCATTCCAGGAGGCTCTGTACCCGGGATGTCACCGGCCCAGCTTCCGCTTGCCATCAGTGACCAGTAAGCAACAGCTTCTCCCTGCCCTGTATATTGAGTGTCATATTCATCAGGCAGCCCGAGGTCATGGCCGTATTCATGGGCGAAGACGCCGGCTGCGCCGTCTTCAGGCTCGATTGTGTAGTCGTAGGCTCCAAGCAGGCCGCCGAAACGATCACTGTTTGATTCCCCGCCAGGAACTGCAACTAATTGACCAAGATTCCATCTGTGTGACCAGATCGCATCAGAACCAAGCGATCCGCCGCCTGCTTCCTCACCTACACCTGCATGGATGACCATCAGGTGATCAATGATTCCGTCCGGCTCATTGTATACGCCGTCTCCATCATAATCGTCGCGATCCCAGACATCGTATTCTGATAAATCTACATTTGGGTCAGCCCCTGCTTTCTTCAATGCCTCATAAACAAGCTCGCGCGGTCTGGCATCACTGCCATCTTCATCAGGGTAGTTGCCTCCGTAATACGCTGCCGGATGATCAGCTGTGTACCAGCCTGCAACGGTTCCGTCAACCGTGTAGCTTCCTCCCGATTGCTCTTCGTAATATTGCTTCATGGAAACTAAGTTTTCTCCATTCGGCCCTTCATATCCATTTTCGCCGAAGATCATATCCTGGAAATGATCATGCGTATAATCTTCATAGAACATATCTGTTTCATCTTTAGTTATTGAACTTTTTTCGTAATCCGGAAAGTCGATTGCAAGGACCAATACTTTGTCTTCGCGCACGTCACCGTCATAATTTTCCTTCTCGACGCCGTCCGGCTGGTTCTTTTTAGCCTGCCCTAACTTGTTTCCTTTTCCTTTCGTCAGGCTGTCAGTCGATTTATTGCTATCTTGCTTCACTTTCCCTTTAAGGCCCTTTGGAAGCTTGTCCTTTGATTTACCAGTACTGTCGGCTTTTGCAGCAAGATAGGACTTCAGCACTTTTTGGGCTTGGGCAGGAGTCGCGTCTTTTGCGATCTTTCCTTCTTTTTTCAGCATCTCGATCAGGCGCTCGTCATTGGCGATCCCTGCATCAAATGCTCCTCCTTTACTATGATCCACCTTGACCGTCGGCTTCGCCAACACATTCTCTGGTACTACAGTCCCCGCTGATGCCGGGACGGCAAATGCACCGATTCCCAAGGCAGCAGTGAGAGCCATGGATAAAACTTTACGTGTTTTCAACACGTCATTCCCCCTTCATATGTACTATGTTTTTACAACTAATTACAATATACTAAATTTTTCAGAAAAATCCATATATTCTGACATAATTTGATTATTTTCTCCTACAAAAAACTTCCACAAGGGGACAAATAACCAATAAAAAGATACATAAAATGACAAAAAGCTAGTCCTATAGGAATAGGACCAGCTTTTTTTATGGGACTATTTTATTTCGTGGTGCGAAATAACTATGTTTTTTCACTTAGCTTTCTTCAATTTCCGGTACATTTTTCCATTCCAGAAGAAGAATTTTGTCACCCATCCTGCTTTTCCGATGAATTCTTTTGAAAAAGCCTGGACCCTTTTCTGCCTTCTGGCTTTTTCGTCAGAAAGATATACCCCAATCAGCCCTTTATTGATCAAACGGTGAAAGCCCGAGTGAGGAAGTTCATTCGTGTGTTCATCGGCTTTCCGCAGGAAATGGATGAGTCTATCCTTAAGATGATCTTCATTTTCATAGTAAAAACAGAAATTCAAGTCTCCTCCCTCATGATCTTCTTCCTGATCGATGAAATAATCCAGCAGGATATGAAGGCCCTGTATGTAAGGAAAATAACCGGCCTTGATTTTTTCTGTGTAGGAAGGCTGAAAATCCGGCCTGCTGGCATAGGCGACCAGGCAGAAGATGCCGAGTGTGGAACCGGAGCATGCAGAAAACTCATACCAATCCATCTCCGGAAGGCTGGAGCGGTGCCTCTCAAACCATGCCTGGAGCCGCCCCTCCCTTTCTTCCGGAGTGACGTGTTTATGTATCTGCAGATCACAATAATAATCGCACAGTTCCAGAAGCTCATTCTTGATGCTTTCATAGTGGGGGACAGCTGACAGCGAGTCTTGGCAGGCAAGCACAAGATCTCGCAGATAACCGCCGTCATCACGGTCTTCCCTCAATGCATAATAGTTAACAGGCTCAGCCCCGACGGTCAATGAATCTTTCATGGACTGGTGCAGAAGTTTGAAATCCTCCGGATCAAGGGACGTACTCCTGTCACAAAGATTATCAAGATAGTCACTGATCGTCTGGTAAGCAACCGTGAACCGTATCGTTTCTTTCTTCTTTTTAAGTGAGAGGATGGAAAGGATTGCCCCCCCCTCACAATGAAAGGTCTTATGCTCAATACTCGCTAATGCCTGTTTTCTTAATTCATCATTCGGAATTTCACCGGCACGTTTTTTCCAGTGATCCAGCTCTTGATGAACCAGCGGAAAAATATCCCGATATACTTTAGTCATTAATGAAAAAGGACTTGCAGGTACTGACAAGTTACCACCTCGTTTAAATTAAATATCCCAGCGCTTTCAACCTGCTTTCGATGAAGATCTTGGAGTATTCGAAGATCTCCTCCCTTTCAGGCTCGTTATAGATTTCATGATAGCACTTTGGCCATTCCTTATAGTGCATTTCAGAAAGAGACAGTTCGTTGAACCACTTCTTGACCGCACTCTTATCCACGATTTTATCATCCCCGGCCTGCAGCACAAGCAAAGGGACATCCGGCATTTTAGTTAAATCCAGTTTAGCAAGCTTGATCGCTTGTGCAAGCTCCCTGTACCAGCGGACCGAAACTTTTGTAATATAAAGAGTGTCATTGCTGTCGATTTCCCTTACATCCGCATTCCTGGTCGCCATATCGACCGTCAATCCCGATGGGAATTTCACCATCGGAGCAATCTTGTTGAGCCCATAAGAAAGAAGTTCCACAGGCTTCGACGGACCGTCAACAAGACCCAGGCAAGGAGAAGACAAAATGACTCCCGCCACGTTCACATGGGATTCCTGAAGCAGCCTTACAGTAATCAGTCCTCCCATACTATGACCAAGGATGAATACAGGGAGGTCAAATTGATAAGCGGCCTGAACCCAGTCTTTCACCTCGATAATATATTCGTCAAACGAGTCGATATGACCTCTTTGTCTCCTTGAGGTCATTCCCTGGCCGGGCAAATCACCCATAATGACATGAAAGCCCGATGCCCGCCACATTTCAATGAGCCAGCCGTACCGGCCATGATGTTCCATTGCTCCGTGAATGATGACGATGACTGCTTTTGCCTCTTGATCTGTTTCCCATTTCCACATGGCAAATCCTCCTTAAATGTTTCTCTAATGGTCATCATCTGCTACCATTATTATAGTAAAAAAAATTGAAAGGGGTAGTAAAAAATGCTTTATCCTTACCATGATAAAAAACCAGTGATCGCAGAATCTGCCTACATCGCTGATTATGTAACGATTTCGGGGGATGTTGAAATCGGGGAAGAATCCAGCATCTGGTTCAATACTGTCATCAGGGGGGACGTAGCCCCAACCAGGATCGGCAGCAAAGTGAACGTGCAGGATAATTCCATCCTTCACCAAAGCCCTGAAAATCCCCTTATCCTGGAAGACGAAGTGACAGTCGGACATGGTGTCATCCTGCACAGCTGTAAAATCAGGAAAAAGGCCCTCATCGGCATGGGATCGATCATCCTCGATAATGCCGAGATAGGGGAAGGTGCTTTTATCGGTGCCGGAAGCCTTGTCCCCCAAGGAAAAGTCATCCCTCCAAACTCACTCGCTTTCGGCCGTCCCGCTAAAGTGGTGAGGGAATTGAATGATCATGATATCAGTGAAATGAAACGGATCTCGAGGGAATATGCAGAAAAAGGACAGTATTATAAAAGCATCAAACCATTTTGACTCTTATACTTGTGATACCCCAATCCCACTTGGATTACTACTGTTAAAAAACGGGATAAGGTCTCACTATTGGATGAGCCCACTTAAGACCTTTTATATTAAAGAAAAAACCAGCACCCGTAAAGAGTGCTGGTTTTCTCATACCTGCAATTATTTAAGAGCTTCTGCTTTTAATGCTTCAGCTCTGTCTGTACGCTCCCAAGGAAGATCAAGATCGTTGCGGCCAAAGTGTCCGTAAGCAGCAGTCTGCTTGTAGATCGGACGGCGAAGGTCGAGCATCTTGATGATTCCTGCCGGGCGGAGGTCAAAGTTATTGCGGACCACATCAACCAATACATCCTCGGATACTTTACCCGTTCCGAATGTATCGACTGAGATCGAGACAGGCTGAGCTACACCGATCGCATATGCCAGTTGGACTTCACATTTTTCAGCAAGTCCTGCTGCCACGATGTTCTTCGCAACATAGCGCGCTGCATAAGCTGCAGAACGGTCAACCTTCGTTGCATCCTTACCGGAGAAGGCACCGCCGCCGTGGCGTGCATAACCTCCGTACGTGTCAACGATGATCTTGCGGCCTGTAAGACCTGCATCCCCTTGAGGTCCGCCGATTACGAAGCGGCCTGTCGGGTTGATGAAGTATTTAGTATTTTCGTCGATCAGTTCTTTTGGAACAACCGGATCGATCACATATTCCTTCAGGTTGCGCTGGATCTGTTCTAATGAAACTTCAGGGTGATGCTGCGTAGAGATAACGATCGTGTCGATGCGCACAGGCTTATCGTTCTCATCATACTCAACCGTCACCTGGGTTTTACCATCCGGACGGAGATAAGGAAGAACTTCTTCCTTACGCACCTCAGTCAACTGACGGGATATTTTATGAGCAAGCGAAATCGGAAGAGGCATAAGCTCTTTCGTTTCATTGCACGCAAATCCGAACATGAGACCCTGGTCCCCCGCACCGATCGCTTCGATTTCTTCATCGGACATTTGTCCCTCACGAGCTTCCAGTGCCTGGTCTACACCCTGGGCGATATCAGCGGACTGCTCATCGATTGATGTCAATACAGCACAAGTTTCGGCATCGAAGCCATATTTCGCACGAGTGTAGCCGATTCCTCGGATTGTTTCACGGACGATTTTTGGAATGTCCACATACGTATTTGTCGTGATTTCACCTGCAACAAGCACAAGACCTGTTGTCACAGATGTTTCACAAGCCACGCGGGCATTGGGATCATTCGTTAAAATAGCATCAAGAATTGAATCAGAGATTTGGTCACAAATTTTATCTGGGTGTCCTTCAGTTACGGACTCAGATGTAAACAGACGACGTTTAGTTGACATCAAGGTTCCTCCTTAAGCGTAATTGCCGGCATGAACCGGCAAAACAAATAAACAGATACGGTACTCATTTCCCTAAGTAGTATGAAGTAAACATAGTTTTTTATAAGGAAGGCCCTTATATAAAACATGAGATTTAATCATTTATGCAGCCTATAAAATAGAAAAAACCCTTCCTCTAAAAAAAGCACAAAGAGGAAAGGTTTCAGATCATAGCCGCGCCTTTTCTCTCTTATCGTTCAAGGTATCCACCTTGCCTCAGTTTAGCACCTTCGCTTCATGGGATCCTTCAATTAAGAAGGATCAACTATCTATTTAGCAGGTTGCTGGGTTTCATAGGGTCTGCTCCCTCCACCAGCTCAGGATAAGAGTATCCGTTCAAGGTACAATAATAACGTTAAATACTCAAGGGTGTCAAATGTTTTTTAGTATGAAAAGATTCCCGGTAGATTCAAGCGGATAAACGACTCAAATATATAAGAAGAAACATCACAACCATGGGTAAATACATGATGATTTTCCGGGGGACAAGCATAAACTGCTCAAATAAGGAGAAATAAGGTGCGGATTTTAAGGAAAATGTTACAAGTTTAAGTCACATTATAAAAAATGGCTAAATAGTATAGACTAATAAATTAATTGTGTTATACTATTTTTGAAAAGATACGAGGTATTTAAATTTATACAAAGGAAGGGTTCTAATGAATTCAGTGAGCATGTCTAATGAGTTAACAGAATTACTTAACGGTCAAAATATACAAAATCAACTGTCTGTTTCACAATTAGTGGAAAGAGTTCTTCATAGAAATGAAGGCGTTTTAACTTCTTCGGGTGCGGTAAGAGCTGAAACCGGAAAATATACAGGGCGCTCTCCTAAAGATAAATTCATCGTCGAGGAGCCGACTACGAAAGATAAGATTGACTGGGGATCTGTCAATCAGCCAATTTCCGCTGAATCCTTCGATAAATTATATCATAAAGTCCTTGCATACTTAAAAGAAAAAGAAGAAGTTTTCGTCTTCAACGGATTTGCAGGTGCAGATCCTAAACATAGACTGCCGATCCAGGTAATCAATGAATTTGCCTGGCATAACCTTTTCGCACATCAGCTTTTCATCCGTCCGAGTACGGAAGAGCTTATCTCACATAAGTCCGAATTCACGATCGTGTCTGCTCCTAACTTTAAAGCAGATCCTGCGGTGGACGGCACCAATTCTGAAACATTCATCATCGTTTCGTTCGAGAAGCGCATCGTACTGATCGGCGGTACTGAATATGCAGGAGAAATGAAAAAGTCAATCTTCTCCGTCATGAACTACATGCTCCCTGAAGCCGATATCCTTTCCATGCACTGCTCGGCTAATGTCGGCCGCGAAGGCGATGTAGCCTTATTCTTCGGCCTTTCCGGAACCGGGAAGACGACTTTGTCGGCAGATCCGAACCGCCGTCTGATCGGAGACGACGAACACGGCTGGTCGCCGAACGGCGTATTCAACATCGAAGGCGGATGCTATGCGAAATGCATCGGGCTGACCCGTGAAAAGGAGCCTCAAATCTTCGATGCCATCCGTTTCGGATCAGTCCTTGAGAATGTCGTGCTTGATGAAGATTCACGCATTCCGGATTATGAGGATAACAGTTTAACAGAAAATACCCGTGCAGCTTATCCGCTCGAGGCAATGGAAAACATCGTGGAGCCGAGTGTGGCCGGACACCCTAATACAATCGTGTTCCTGACTGCGGATGCATTCGGCGTACTGCCTCCGATCAGCAAACTGACGAAAGAACAGGCAATGTACCATTTCCTGAGCGGATATACTTCCAAGCTTGCAGGAACCGAACGCGGTATCACTTCGCCGCAGGCAACATTCTCAACATGCTTCGGTTCTCCATTCCTGCCTCTAGCAGCTACTCGTTATGCTGAAATGCTCGGAAAGAAAATCGATGAGCACAATGCAGAAGTATACCTCGTGAATACCGGATGGACCGGCGGGGAATATGGCGTCGGCAGCCGCATGAAGCTTTCATTCACGCGTGCGATGGTGCAGGCAGCATTGGAAGGCGAACTGACGAACGTGGAAACTGAAAAGGACGAGATCTTCGGCCTGAACATCCCTGTACATGTCCCTGGTGTACCGGATGAGGTGCTCCAGCCGGTCAAGACATGGTCGGATGAAAAAGCATACAAAGCGAAAGCAACCGAACTTGCAAACCAATTCAACGACAATTTCAAGAAATTCACAAATGTTCCTGCCGATATAGAAGCAAAAGGCGGTCCGTCTGTAAAATAACGCAGTCAGAAGAGTCCAACACAGAAATTGTGTTGGGCTTTTTTTGGTGCAGGTTCTGTGGGGATGGACTGAAGTGCCGGGTTGTTTCTCCGGGGGTGCATGGGTGTTATCGACGATTCCCGAGTTTTTTCAACGAGAATCTGTACTTATCAAAAAAAAACATTTATACCAACAAAATTCGAGTTTATCAACGTTTTTCCACTGATTCCTTCCTCAATAATCGACAATTCCCGCCGCAGCTGGACAATAAAAAGAAGAGGATTTCTCCTCTTCTTTTAACTTAAGCTATACACCTTTCTTACGGCCGGTGATCAGATTCCATAAGAACACAACCAGGGCAATGACCAATAGTATATGGATGATTCCTCCACCGATCTTAAAGAGCAACCCTAAAACCCACAGGACAATAAGGATCCCAATGATGGTCCATAACATGTGCTACCGCCTCCTTCATGATGAATTAGTCCAAACTCATTTACTGATGATAAATCATGTATTGATGCTAACTTTCCCTAAAAATCATTTTTTAAAACAAAATAAGAAATTTTCAAAATTGCCTTTACTAAATATTAGAAATTTTGGTAATATATCAATTAAAACTTATAAAGGGGTTTGGGGACATGATCAGAGTATTGACACAGGAGGATGACGGACAATGCCAGCGGTTGATCCAACAAGAGCCTGCTGAGAATTTATTCATCATCGGCGATATTGAAGCATTCGGATACGAGCAGGACTTCCAGAAAATCTGGGGTGATTTTGACGAAGATGGCAATCTGAGGGGGATCCTTCTGAAATATAGAGAGAACTTTATTCCATACTCTCCTGGGGAATTCGATGCTGAAGGGTTTGCGGCCATTATCAACGGTTGCGATGACTTTTCAATCATGTCCGGGCTGAAGGCTGTAACATCGAAAGTAGAACCGTTTCTCTCCGGAAATTTCCAATCAAAAAGGCAGTTGTACTACGCCAAGCTGGATAATACAGAATCTCTATCAAACAAAGGGCTTCATCATGTTGAAAAAGCATCTGTTGAGGCACTGCCTAAATTGGTTGAGCTTCTCAACAGCATCCCGGAGTTCACCGGCGGCAGCTTTACCGTCGAGAAAAGAAAACATGGGATGGAAAAAGGGGTGGCGCGCAGCTATTATATCGAAAGAGACGGTATCTTCGTATCTTCCGCTTCCACTACTGCGGAGAATAGCTCCTCGGCAATGATCGTGGCCGTATGCACTCATCCTGATTATAAGAAAAAAGGATATGCGACCGAGTGCATGACAAGATTATGCCGTGATGTTCTCCAAGAGGGCAAGGAACTCTGCCTTTTTTATGATAACCCCGAAGCGGGCAGGATTTATAAAAACATCGGCTTTGAGGATATCGGCTACTGGATGATGTATAAATTTTAATAAAAATTAAAACAGCAGGATCTCTGTTCAAGAGATCCTGCTGTTTTTATCATGCCGCTGCACGATTGTGTATCAGTCTCGCCTGTAGCAGGCGCTTTCTGACGGTGATGCCGATCCAGCTTGCCAGGAATGCTTTAATCAAGCCGACAACGATGAACGGATACAACGCCTGCCGCCATCGCCTGTGCCCAGCTCAAATCAGCCGCGTATTTCAATTGGATGGTCCCGATCAGAAGGGTGACGACCATCCCCGCCGTATTCGCAGCCATTGCCATAGTAAGATTGAACGTTGTTTTCTCAAGGATCAATCCTGTAATGAATGCCGCTGCGATAAATCCGAATATGTAGCCTCCGGTTGGTCCCGCCAGCACCTGGGCACCACCGCTGAATCCCGCAAAGACCGGCACCCCTGCTGCCCCGATCAATGCATATCCGATCATGGCGAATGCTCCGTATCTGCTTCCAAGAATCGTTGCCGTCAGTCCGACCGCCAGGGTCTGCCCGCTGATTGGAACGAGCGGGAGCGGTATTTCTATTTGCGCAAAGATTCCTGTTATCGCAGCAAAGATACTGCATTGGATGATCACTCTTAATTTTTCCCCATTCATGTTTGTTCTCCCCTTTTGTGTTAACTTATAATAATTTAAAGTTAACACATTTTTCAATTATCGGGAAGAACCTTAAACACTTTTTCCACAAACCAGCGAATGATATAGGATAGGACAAAATAAATGACAAACGACCACCATGGCTCCCATTGATACGCCTTATAATAATCGAGCCACCTGAAAAACGGTTCACTGATGAATGAAGCTCCCCCGGCCAAAACCAAATTTGCAATAAAAAATGCTTTGCCATTGGGAAAATAATAATAAATTAACATATAAGTGACCGGGATCAACGCGTAATCAAATAAATAGGCCTTCGGATATATGGGCAATAGCTCGGTCGGATAGCCCCAATAACCGAGTTCAAACCCAAACCCGTCGAGATTCGCCGCAGCCATGATCCAGACAAGGCCCAGGAACAATATTTTCGGAAGCTTTCGGCGATCCACCAATTTCAACAGCAGCACCCAGAGAAGAATCATTAAAACAATGATGGTCCACCACTTCAGTGTAAGGAAATTGTATTTCAACCAATAGTCAATATTTGAATTTGCCGCCTTCAGCAGCTCGTCATGAACTTTATCATATTTTTCAACCATTTACTGTACCTCAGTTTTTTACTAGTATGGGAAGCCAATCGTAAATTTATCCAAAATAAAAGAACCTGATCCCCAGGTCCCTAATTGGTTTTGTTCAACGATATCAGCTTATAGAAGATGGTGGTTTGCTCATCATGCCACTGGACTTTTTCGATCATTGCATATCCCCTTGAATGGCTCTTTTTCGTTGTCCTGACTTCAATGGGTGTGTCCAGCGGATACAAACGGTATCCTTCTTTTTGCAATTGAAAAATATTGTCTTTCGTCCTCACTTCTTTTCCTTTCGTGACGAGCATGGTATTAAGCTCCAGACCCATTCCCATGGTGATTCCCCTTTACAGCTGTTTTTTCATCCAATCACAGAGCATCTTGACGATTTCACGGTTTTTCAGAGGTGGGAAATAATGAGTGAACGCTGAAAAATAAAATGATTCAACGGATTTCCCTGCCTCTTTCAGCCTTTTTTCTAATCTATATGCATGATCGATTGAAACGTTCTGATCTTTTTTCCCGTGAATGATCAGGACAGGTGCTGAAATCCCTTCTATTTCATAGAGCGGGGTCCGCCATTCATAGCGTTCAGGGTGTTTGTTCGGACTGCCGCCGATCACCCTCTTCATCATCCTCCGGAGATCTTTCCGTTCTTCGTAGGTGAGGAACATATCGGACACCCCTCCCCAGGTGACGATCGAAGTGACTTCTTTCATTTCAATCCCGGTGAAGAGGGCCATTACCCCACCTCTTGAAAAACCGAAAACATGGATCCTCCCCTTATGCACTCTTTCATACTGCTTCAAGAGCATATAAGAAGACAGTGCATCTTCACGGTCATCACCTGCAAAATCCTCGTTCCCTTCTCCTCCTCGGTTCCCCCGGTAATACGGGGCAAACACGATGAATCCTTCCTGGGCAAATTGGGCGATGCGGGCAGGCCGCACCATTCCAACCCCTTTTATCCCGCCTCTTAAATAGAGGAACCCATCATATGTACCTGCTTCCACAGGCTGTGCAAGCATCCCTTTCACCCTCAGGCCGCCTGAGAAAAAAGTGATTTCATAGAGCTCAACATGCGGATTCGGGGAAGGAAATAACGTCTTCTTCAAAATGGTTCCATTCTTCATATTCTCTTCCTTTCGAAAAATGGGCTGTGGGTATTCACACAATTTCATCCCATACATACACTATTTTATCAAATCTCAATATCAAATGAACACAGTTCCCCATAGGCGCAACATACCCCTCTATCATGGCAGACAAACGTTTAGAGGGTATTCGCATGCGCCAATGTTTCATTAAAAGGAGGAAATATCCCATGAAAAAATGGTCTCGAATCGCTCTCACTCTGTTAGCAGCCGCTTCTCTCACCATCGGCCTGACCGCATGCTCCAGCAGTAAAGATGAACTGGTAAAAGTACGCGTGGCAGAAGTGACCCGCTCCATCTTCTATGCTCCCCAATATGTAGCGATTGAAAAAGGTTTTTTCAAGGAAGAAGGACTTGATGTCAAGCTTACCACCACCTGGGGAGGCGATAAGACGATGACTTCCCTGCTGTCCGGCGGTGCTGACATCGCCCTGGTCGGTTCGGAAACCTCGATATATGTCCATGCGCAAGGGTCCGATGACCCTGTCATCAACTTTGCCCAGCTCACTCAGACAGACGGGACCTTCCTTGTGTCCCGCGAAAAGGTGGAAAACTTCGCCTGGGAGCAGCTCAAAGGATCGACATTCCTTGGTCAGCGTAAAGGCGGTATGCCACAGATGGCAGGGGAATTTGTACTCAAGCAGCATGGAATCGACCCGCATGAAGACCTGAATCTCATCCAGAACATCGACTTTGCCAATATCGCCAACGCTTTTGCATCCGGTACAGGCGATTATGTACAATTGTTCGAACCAACTGCCTCGATCTTTGAAAAAGAAGGAAAAGGCCATATCATCGCTTCGTTTGGTACAGAGTCCGGCCACATCCCGTATACCACCTTCATGGCAAAGGACAGCTATATGAAAGAGAACAGTGAATCCATTGAAAAATTCACGAGAGCCATTCATAAAGCCCAGAAATGGGTGGATGAAAGCTCACCCGGGGAAATCGCGGAGGTCCTTGAGCCGTACTTCGAAGATACAGAATTAGACATCATCGAAACCGTGGTGGACCGCTATAAGTCACAGGGCTCCTTTGCAACTGACCCGATCCTCGACTCAGAGGAGTGGAATAACCTGCAGGACATCATGGATGAGGCTGGAGAACTTCCGGAAAGAATCGACCACGGAACTCTCGTTAACACCTCGGTTGCCGAAAAAGTGAGCAAGTAAGATCTGCTGAACGATAATCGGGTTGACTCTGTGTCAGCCCTCTATTCTATTTATATAGAAGACTGGAGGCGCGTTACCGTGGATTTTTTGTCTGTGGACACGATTCATCACACTTATTTTTCCCCTAAAACGGCAACCAATGCCCTGGCCGATATTTCACTAGACGTGTATGAAGGAGAGTTCATCTCTTTTATCGGACCGAGCGGATGCGGGAAAACCACCCTCCTTTCCATCATTGCCGGGCTCATAAAACCTACCGAGGGAAAGGTCCTCCTGAACGGCAGACCGGTCAGTTCAGAAAAGAATCAAATGGGCTATATGCTTCAGCAGGACTATCTTTTCCCCTGGAAAACGATTGAGGAAAATATCTTATTAGGGTTGAAAATCATGGGTACCTTAACGGATGAGAAAAAACTCGAGGCATATGGACTGCTGGAAGAATTGGGACTGAAGGGGGTCGGTGCTTCATATCCGAGAGAACTTTCGGGCGGTATGCGGCAGCGTGTTGCCCTGATCCGGACATTGATCACCGAGCCGAAGATCCTGCTGCTGGATGAGCCGTTCTCGGCCCTTGATTATCAAACCAAGCTGAAACTTGAAGACCTGATATTCACTACCTTGAAATCATTGAATAAAACAGCCGTCCTCGTCACGCATGATATTGGTGAAGCGATTGCCATGAGCGACAGGATCATTTTATTCGCTTCAAACCCGGGAAGGGTGTACAGAGTGTTTGAAGTCCCCCTTGAATTAAAGGGACTGAAGCCTTTTTCCGTTCGTAATCATGAAGCCTATCCGGCATTTTTCCAGAATATATGGAAGGAGCTTGAGAACCTTGAATCAGGAAACCCTTAAACAGAAGCACACCGAATACATTCACTCACTGAAAAAAGAACAGCGCCGGGTCTGGTTCTATCAGGTCCTGATTTTCCTGGTGTTCTTTACTTCCTGGGAAGCAGCAAGCCGCAACAGCTGGGTCGATCCGCTTATTTTCAGTTCACCATCGAAAATATGGGCACTTTTCCTAGATAAAGCCGCAGACGGGAGCCTCCTTGCCAATTTATCGGTGACCCTGGGCGAAACGATACTGGGATTCATCCTCGGAACACTCCTGGGTACACTGCTGGCAGCGCTCCTTTGGTGGTCGCCGTTCCTGTCCAAAGTGCTGGACCCCTATCTTGTCATTCTGAATGCCATGCCGAAAGTGGCCCTCGGGCCCCTCCTGATCGTGGGACTCGGTCCCGGCTTCACGTCAATCATTGCGATGGGGACCGTCATCTCCGTCATCATCACCACCATCGTTGTCTACACCTCTTTTAAAGAAGTGGATCCGAATTACTTGAAGGTCATGAAGACATTCGGCGCAAAAAGGGGGCAGATGTTCAAAGAAGTGATCCTGCCCGCTTCCTTCCCGACAATCATTTCCACGTTGAAAGTGAACGTCGGCTTATCCTGGGTAGGAGTCATCGTAGGCGAATTCCTCGTGTCTGCAAAAGGGCTCGGGTACATGATCATCTACGGATTCCAGGTATTTAATTTTACCCTTGTCCTGCTTTCGCTGCTAGTCATTGCCGTATTCGCCACAATCATGTATAAGATTGTCGAGCAGCTGGAAAAGAAATGGATCAAGTCGTAATGTCCAAATGTTTCAAAGCCAATTCCACCACTTTGTCTTTCATGATGAAACTGAACTCAGGGTGTGTCTGCATGTCTGTCAGCTCACCCTCCCACAATTTACAGCCGTAAGTTTCAAGATAATCCTCTTTCAGGACCACATCCCGGGCTTCAGCATAGAAAATCGTTTTCACGAATGGGGATTGATCATATACTTTATATTCCCCTACAAACACGGGATCCCCGATCACTCCCCCGGTTTCTTCAAAGGTCTCGCGGACGGCCGCTTCTTCAAGCGTTTCTCCTATTTCGCGCTTGCCTCCGGGAAATTCAAGGCCCCGCTTTTTATGTTGGGTCAGAAGCCACTTTTCCTTGTATCGGCATATGACCAGGACGTGGTGAGACTCCATATCAAAGTAGTTTCTTTGAAATGCAAGTTCCACACTCAGCCCATTGGCGTCGATAAATTGTTCCATTGTCATCACCCCTATCTAATCTAATCATAAATAAAAAGCATTGGTCCACAAGTTTTGCTCGGGAACCAATACTTTTCATGCGCGTCACGGGGCAGGATGATCAAGGATCCCCATGCTTTCGATATGTTTTTTTGCCTCCTCATCACCAAGCTCATGAATCATGGCGTACACCCTGTGCAGGTTTTCATCATATGCATCGTTCTCACGGTCAAAGTGATACTGTACGTACGGCACATGCGACCGGTAAAAATTCTGCCAATCGGTCGAATAATTCGAATCAAAGATCTCCCTCAGCTTCGTGATTTCTTCATCAGTGGCTGAAATCTTAAAGTGCCAGGGGGAATCCGTCGAGCTCCTCGAAATTTCACCGCTCGCGACCTCGATATAATAATCATGACGTTCGTCCAAACTTCCCAACCCCTTCATATTTGTTACCCTTCTTTTTCCTCAATTCGGCAGTTTCTATTCACTGCTGAAGAAGCGTGTCAGGTGAGACTCCCCCCTGCTGTCCCGTAAAGCGATCCCGCCGCCAGCGGTATTGACATTTCATTAAAAATTTCCTTCCATCATGAATAATGTCAGTATTCTTTAGTATAGTATCAATAAGAATGTTTAGATTTTACAGGTAAGATGCTTACGTCCGGGAATTTCGGGTAAATACAAAATAAATTGTAGTGTATTCAATCCTACTTCTGTTAAAATTAATGAAAGGGAGGTGAAGTGCATGAAGTTGATTGAAGAAATCTATGAAATGTACCGCGGCAGAATCAAAGGTACTGATGAAGACTTGGACCTCATTGCCCTTACGATTTTAGAAGATACATCCAGGAACGAGATCATCGAATTGATCCAGGAAATGGAAACAGAAGAATTGGAATATTTCCTTCGACTATACATATTTGAGACGTTAAAAGAAAAATGGTCTAAAAGTGAAGAGCGTGTAAGACTGGAACGGAAAAGCCTTCATTGATTTTCATAGGAAAACATACAATAAGAAAAAAGCCTTGAACGGCCGCTGTTCAAGGCTTTTTTCTTACCCCTTCACATCAATTGAAAGCCCTTTGCTCGGATGCGGAGCAGCATTTGCCTCCTGCATATCCCGGAGCATCACAGTCACATGCGCAGCCTGTGTGGACATCTGGCTTTTTAACAGATTCATGCTGAGTGTCCTCTGAAGTTCCGCAACCTGCTTCCCCATCATGGAGGATACGTTCATCGTATTCCCTCCCCTCTCACCGTTTCATCCATCATACCAATAACAACCAGTCAGAAACAGAATAACTTTTCACCGCATTGAGGACCTTTATACTATAACCTTCTTTCACGAAGTTGTACGATTTGATGAATGACAATTATTTTTTCTATGATAAAATAAGGAAAAAGGGGGGCTGAACTGTGTCATTAACGCTTGTTATGATTATTGCCGTCGCTATATGCATACTAGTGATATTTGTCAGTGCCCTGACGACATCCAAAGCATATACGACCGTCAAACATACCGTCGATCCGCTTGAAAACAATCCGCATCTTAAGCATATGGAAGATACCAAGGACGACTCCGGGGAGAAACCAAAAGAATAGCATTCAAATATAAAACTCCACCGGCAAAATGCCGGTGGAGTTTTTCTTTTTGGTTAAGCAAAAACCTGTTTCAATTCTTCTTTGCTGTGACCCAGCCAATATTTCATCAGCCTCTTTGCTCCCTCCAGGTCGTGAAGCTTTGCCTGTCCGCACTGCTTTTCATTTGCAGCAGGAATTTCTTCTATTTCTACAGCTTCTTTCATGGTTGCTTCCAACAGGTCGATGATTTCCTCCACTTCAGGCTCGCCGCTGACTACGAGATAATACCCTGTCTGGCACCCCATAGGGGAAATATCAATGATATCAAAATGAGCATACGGCTCGGCATATTTACGGATGGTAAACGCAAGAAGGTGCTCCAATGTGTGAATGGAGTCCGGTTTCATTGCCTGTTTGTTCGGCTGGCTGAAACGGATGTCGAATTTATTGACAAGGCCGTCACTTCCCACCTTATGCACTCCACAGTGTCTGACATACGGTGCCTTTACCGCATTATGATCCAATTCAAAGCTTTCTACTGATGGCATTCATTATCACTCCCATTCATTTCTTACTATAGTATAACGCAAATTCAGAGTAATTTCATCAACTTAATCCGAATTAGGTCGTTATCATGGCTTCTGCTACATTACATTCTTCGCCGTGCCTGCTTTCGAACCCTCTTTACATTTTTATTTCATTCAAAATCAGGCTTCTTTCATATTAGATTCTTTCTTGATATAGTAGAGGAAAACACACTGGGAGATCATAATAAAATGAAACGCGCGCTACTTTTACTTTTCCGCTTTTATCAAGTCGTCATTTCTCCAATTAAACCGCCGACCTGCCGCTTCTATCCCACCTGCTCTCATTACGGGATACAGGCAGTAGGCAGATTTGGCGCTCTGCGCGGAGGCTACCTGACAATAAAAAGAATTCTTAAATGCCATCCATTCCATCCCGGTGGAATCGACCACGTACCGGAGGATTGGGCAGACAGAAATAAGAAGCAGAACCGAGACTAGCTCTGTAATCAGGGGTAGTCTTTTTCATTGTCCCTCTATTGGAAAAGATAAAAGTCTTGATTATTCCCTCAGGTGATAGTAAAATAACGTTTGTGCTAAATCGTAATCATTACAATTTATAAAAAGTAAATGTGAAAAGGAGGATACTTCTTGAACTATATTCGTAAAAGCCTGCTATTATTAATCGTTTTACTACTTTCTGCCTGTGGAGCCTCTCCTGAGAAAAAGGGTGCGAAGGACGGCAAGCTCGATGTGTATACAACAGTCTACCCGCTGGAATACTTCACGAAGAAAATAGGCGGTGAGCATGTAGAAGTACACAGCATTTACCCGCCGGGAGCTGATGAGCATACTTTCGAACCATCCCAAAAGGACATGATCGATATGGCGGAAGGCGATGTCTTCTTCTATGTAGGGCTGGGCCTCGAAGGATTTGTAGAAAAGGCCAAAACGATTTTAGAGAACGAAGATGTGAAGGTCGTGCCTGCCAGTAAAGGCATCAACATGGATGATACAGAGCATGCCGGAGAAGAAGCTGCTCACGGGGAAGATGCCCATTCTGAGGACGGACATGATCATGAACACGGTGCCGACCCTCACGTTTGGCTGAACCCCCAATACTCCAAGGAAATGGCAGGAGTCATTGCTGATACACTCTCGAAGGAAATGCCGGAACACAAGGAAGATTTTCAGTCTAACCTGAAAGAACTGAATGGAAAGCTTGATACTCTGGATGAAGAATTCAAGCAGATGGCAGAAGCGGCTCCAAAGAAAACATTTTATGTTTCCCACGCAGCATACAGCTACTGGGAAGGACGCTACGGCCTGCACCAGGAATCCATCGCAGGGATGAATACATCTGACGAGCCTTCACAGCAGGAACTGAAGAAAATCATCGAAAAAGGTAAAGAAGATAAGGTTGACTATGTTTTATTTGAACAAAATGTCTCTTCCCGTCTAACTGAGGTTGTTCAAAAAGAATTGGGAGCAGAGGCTCTTAAACTTCACAACGTCTCTGTTCTGACAGAAAAAGATATTGATAACAATGAAGATTATTTTTCATTGATGAGGAAGAATATTAAGACGTTGGCAAAAGCGTTGAAATAGCATACTGAAGACACCGCTCTTTTATTTTTGGGCGGTGTTTTTTTTAGTATTACGGCCGGTGCCTGGCTCGAATCACCTTGTTTGAGCCAGGCTTAAATCGCGCCGTTTTAGCCTGGCTCATATCATACCGTTTGGGCCTGGCTCAAATCACGCCGTTTGGGCCTGGCTCATATCATACCGTTTGGGCCAGGCCCAAATCATACCGTTTGAGCCTGGCTCAAATCATACCGTTTGAGCCAGGCTCAAATTACTCCGTTTGACCCTGGCTCAAATTACGCCTTCTGAGCCAGGCACCATATCAATACTCCTTGCCCAAAAAACCTATCCCAGCCCATGCATATTATTTTCCATTAAGTGGACAATAAGGAAAGCTAATGACATGGTAAGGGAGAATTGGAAATGGATGAATTGGTACTTGCACGATCTTTATTCGGAACGACAATGGCTTTTCATATCATCTTTGCAACGCTCGGTGTCGGCATTCCGCTGATGATCCTTGTTGCGGAAATTATGTATCAGCGTACAAACGACCTCGATTATTCGGTCATGGCGAAACGCTGGACGAAAGCATTTGCCGTACTTCTCGGTGTCGGGATCCCGACCGGGACGATTGCAGGTGTGCAGCTGTCGCTCCTCTGGCCCGGTTTCATGGAGGTCATCGGACGGGTGATGGCACTGCCTTTTCAAATCGAAATCTATGCCTTCTTCATTGAGGCTCTTTTTATGTCCATCTACGTGTATGCAGCGAACCGGATTGCGCCCTGGATGAGAATCGTCAGTTTGATCCTTGTCGCAATCGGCGGTCTGGCATCGGCCGTATTGATCACAAATGTACATGCATTTGAAGGGACCCCGGCAGGATTTAATATTGTGAACGGGGAAATCACGGATGTCGACCCGTGGAAAGCATTTTTTAACCCGAGTTTCTTTGTAACGGCCGGGCACGTCGCTCTTTCAGCTTACGTCGTCGGATCGTTCACCATTGCATCAGTCGCGGCATTTAAAATGCTGCGCACCCCATTCGGTTCGAGAGTATATAAGTTTCATGGAAAAGCACTGATGATCTGTTTATTTGTAGGTGGAGTGTTCTCGTTTTTGACCGCAATCAACGGACATGAATCAGCTCAGAAGCTGCATGAATATCAGCCTGAAAAGCTGGCTGCGGCAGAAGGGCTTTTCGAAACACAGACGCATGCGCCGCTAGCCATCGGAGGCTTTACCGACCGCGCGGAACAGGAAGTCAAATGGGGCATTGAAATTCCGTGGGCACTGAGTTTTCTGGCAGGCAACAGCTTTGACACAGAAGTGATCGGACTGAATGATTTTCCCGAGGAATACTGGCCGCCTCTGTTTGTACATACCCTGTTTAATGCGATGGTCGGAATCGGCTCATTGTTGATCCTTCTTGCACTCGTTGCTTATGTGTGGAAGAAGCTGCTGAAAAAAGAGTACTATCCGAAATGGCTCATGTGGCTGTTTGTCGCAGGAGGGCCACTCTCCATCCTGGCAATCGAATTCGGCTGGATATTCGCCTGCACAGGCCGGCAGCCATGGACCATTTACAGGATCCTGAGCACAGAGGATTCGGTGACGACGACGGGTAATATAGCGGTTCTGTTCATCCTGTTTGTTACGGTTTATGCGATTTTGGCGGTTGCCGTTGTGCTAGTGCTGCTCTACTACTTCAAACGGAACCCGCCGCAAAAGGATATCGACAAAGCAGAAAGCAAAGAGATCCCGTTATCCACTTAAACGAAAGGAGGTTTCATCATGACTCAGATGCTAATCGCGATTACGATCCTCTGGGGCTTCGTTTTCATCTATGCCGTCATGGCTACGATGGATTTCGGGGCGGGATTCTGGTCGATGCTATATATCAATCATGAAAAAACGAAAGCAACCAATATTGCGAACCGTTATCTGTCCCCGACGTGGGAAGTGACGAATACATTCATTGTCGCGCTGGTCGTGGCGGTCTACAGCTTGTTCCCGGGGGCTGCTTATTCCCTCGGGACCGTTCTTCTGGTTCCAGGAAGTATGATTCTTCTCCTGCTTGCTATCCGCAGTGCGTTTCTCGTCTTTTCACACGTGGCCGATGATTACCGTAAGCCGCTGACTTACATCACCGGCATCACCGGTCTGCTGATACCCGGCCTGCTGATCAGTGTCCTGCCGATTTCGCATGGTCCGTATATCGATTTTGAAGACGGGCAGACACTTCAGCTGGGGAAGCTTTTCACAAGTCCGCATGAATATGCGTTCTTCGGGTTTGCCGTTGCGAGTACTTTGTTTCTTTCCTCCCTCCTGTTGGCGGACTACTCGAAAGCGTCAAAGGAATATGAAGCTTACAAAGTGTATCGGCGTGATGCGATGATCATCGGTCCGATCTCTGTGGTGATGGCCTTTCTGATTATGTTTACGATGAAAAATGAGGCCAATTGGATTTATGAACGCATGATGGAGGACTTGACGATCCTGCTCATCTCCCTGCTCGGATTTCTGTTCGCAGGTGCAGCACTGTTTCTTCCTACCAATAAGGAAGGGACAAAAGGGATGCCGCGTGTTGCGGTGGTGGCCGTCACATTTCAATATGTATTGGCAAGTTATGTTTATGGAAACGCCCATCTGCCTTATATCATTTATCCGGAAGTGACGATTCAGTCCGGCTTTACCGATCCGAATTCATTCAGGGCGGTTTTCATTACGTATATCGTGGGGTTTATCATTCTATTCCCGGGGTTCGTTTATTTCTGGAGCCTGTTCATGAACGACAAACGGTATTTACGGCAAAAGAGTTAACATTTTCCCTTTGAATGCCACAGTTGATTTCCGTGCAAGACTTCGCTTTCCGCGGGTGACCCGTGAGCCTCCTCGGCTTTGCCTCCGGGGTCTCACATTGGTCAACACGTATATTCGTGGTGGCCTTGTGCATTTTTCCGCAGCACGATGGTGATGGGCCCGCTGCCCTCGATGGAGGTGCGTTCGAGCTGTGAAATGGTGTAATTCAATTGCACGTAGTCCCCCTGGAGGAGGGATCTCGGGTCGACAGGCTGAAGCTCTAGTAGGATCGTTTCCCCGTTTTGTAAAAAGGTTTCGTTTGAATAGACCTGATACCCGATCCATCCTCCTTGAAGGAAGATGATGAGGAGGATTCCGAGCTTTTTCCCGGCAAATAGCGAGCGGGATTGCAGATCCTGGCCGGCCTTTCTGTCCAGGTATGCAGCCACCCTGATGAAGAGGAGACCTAATAAGGCCATGAGCAGGGATTTATGGACGAGCTTCCAAGCCAAATCGTAATACAGTTGGATAATGAGCATGAACCAGAAGACAAGGGATGTAACCCAATAGAAGGTGCGGTTCCGTTTTTTGAAAAAATAGATGCATCCCGTTGCGGTCAGAAAGAACAGAACGGTGTAGATCGTATGAAGCGACAGAGAAAGATCGATGACCGTTAGCGAGAAAAAAGCAAGGAACCCAATGAGAAATGCTCCATACTGAATGACGTGTCTTTTCTGAGCAGCTAGGAACACGGCACTATTCAAGATCAGCATCACCGCGAGGAGGGGATGGGCGCCTAAGTCCAGCGTTTGTCCCAGGAAGATTCCCAGGTTCAATTGAAACAGAAGGTAGAATACAATCTTCCCAGCGGGCTGTTTTTCAAGATAAAACACAAAGGCGAGGACGAAGAACATGGCATATGAAAAGTCATCAAAGGTGCTTGCCAGCATCCCGATGACGATGCCTGTCATGGTGAGTGAATATTTTACAGGGGCCGGCCAGCTGGTCAGCGCGCTTGGGATG
This sequence comes from Bacillus sp. BKU_1, assembly GCA_051294195.1. Taxonomy (GTDB): domain Bacteria; phylum Bacillota; class Bacilli; order Bacillales; family Bacillaceae_B; genus Rossellomorea. The sequence goes on from CP193985.1 coordinate 4,005,289, forward strand.
ACGAGAAGTACCGTGGCGAATAGGAATAATCCGACCATTGAGACATCCACCATAAGTAAAGAAAGCAGACCGAAGACAGATGCCACGATGAAAACAGAGGCGATGGTCGTGACGCTGGCAACGAAGATCGTCTTTGTCCAATGACGGGAGGAGGGATGCTTCCGTAAATAGTTCACAAGGAAAACACTTCCCGCCAGTAACAGGATCGCAGCGAATAAGAGACCGACAAAGAAGAGGCTGGACACATACCGTGCCGTCAACTCGAACATTTTACCAATGATAAAGCACGTTCCGAACATCGATAGGATGATGAAGATGGACGTTTCTTTATGAATGTACCGATATACCCCGACCCCCAGGATGAGGATATAAAAGAGGGAGAAGAAAACGGCATACCCGTCATTGAATGCCGTGACCATAAAGAGCAAGTTGGCGGAGACGAGACTGAGATAAAGGAGCGGCTTTGAAGAAACCCATCCCTTTTTAATGATCAAAAACAAGAGAGTATTCATGATTCCGACTCCGAACGCAATCCATGTATGGGCGGGTGTCCAGTGCCCGAATGGGGACGAAGGGAACAGATAAAAGTAGATTGTCAGATGGATGAGGATATGGGTCAACGCATAAAAACCGCTGTACCTCGTGTACAAGCTGAACAAGAGTGCGGGAATCGACCAGACAAGAAACAATAAATAACTGTCCGCGTGGGAATTGTATAGCTGCCCGAGGAGAGCAACGGACAAGCCGAAGGAAATCACCCCGCTGACCATCAGCCACTCTGAAAGGAAATGAGCCCCCTTCAACACGCGGTCCAAAAGAAATGCCGCCCCGTAAAACAACACAATCAACGACCCCGCCAAAGCCACCTTCTCCAGCCGGGAAAACACCTGCCAATTAGAAGCAAAAAAATAAAGTGCACTTGCCAAAAGAAACACAACCCCGAACAAATACGTCAAAGAAATCACTTTCTTCATATCGTTCACCCCTTTTTCGGTTGATTATTTATATTATATGAGAGAGTAAGGGAATCTGAGAAGCATGGGGATGTATCTTCTGCTTCTTATTAAAAAGTGGGACGGGGGGACAGGTCCCTCGTCCCTTTTCCAGAGTTAATGTGAATCTATGGGACGAGCCCCTCTCTACCTAGTCTTCTGATGGTCATAACAATAAATTTTTCCTCCGAACCGCTTATTTGACAGACAATACGCCTGTACTTTTGCTGAAACAGGTTTACTGCACTTCACGCAGGCAGCGGAGGGGTTGGTAGCCCCTTTCGTTAGTTCAGGGGTGCTTAGTTTGAGCTTATGTTCCTCTCTAATCATTGAATCAGTTATATTGGCTTGATTAATAGCATGATGAATAGCGGAAAGGTCAGTTTCGCTAAGTAGAGGTTCTATATGCTGAAGTTTCAAGACGGAAATCTTTCTGTGAATGAACTCAGACAATTCGATAGCATAGACAATTAACTCATTTGACGCGATTTTACGATACTCCAGACCGACTTTAAAGGTGCATCTCTTTGTGAAGGAAACCATTGAGATGAATATGGGGTGGTATTTTTCATCAATTAGTCTTTTCAATGCGGCAATATGTCCGTAATTTTGGACAAATGGATTCATCATTTTAATCTTTCCATTGACTAGCCACGTTTTCCTGTCTTTCCCGCCATAAATTGTGCCCTGATAATTTTTCGTTTCTATGGTAAAAATGCCGTAGGGAGTCAAGACTACATGATCAATTTGGGAATATCCTGATTTCGCCTTCGTTTTTTTTACAAGAAGGTCGCTCAAGTAACGGCAGTCCTTTGGCAGCTGATCAAGTTGGATGTCTATCTTGTATTCTCCAAGTTCCCCTTTTCTGACTGCGATTTCTTCTGAAGTCTTCTTTATAGACTTAGCGGTAGGTTTTCTTGTTTGTATAGGTTTGACGTTTTCTTTTTTCTTCTTTAAAAAGTTTAGGAATAATAGCATATTGCTCTCCTTTGCAATGCAGGTGTTTATTTTTACTATCGGAATATGAGCATAAAGGTTTAGGCGGATTGGGACGGGGGGACAGGTCCCTCGTCCCGCGAGTTAGAGTAGCGCAATTATATTAGTGGGACAGCGGGCGATCAAGAGGCTGGAGAGGTATGGGTGGATACGTGCAGGAATAGAGCTTATGGGTACTTGTTTACGATGGTTTGAGGGGGAATTAACTAAGAGGACAGGAACAGTGGTTCAATACATAGGAATGAAGTGAGCCACGGGACTTGTCCCCCCGGGCTGATTTTATTATAAAATAGAAGAAACAAGGGAGGTGGGACGGGTGCCGAGGGATGAATTAGCAGAAAGAAGATGGAAGTCGATTCCAGCAGATATAAGGAAGGAGCTGGAGTCGAACGTATATTGTATAAACTGTAATGAGACGACGATCACCGACTATGAAGTGGAATATGAACATCCCCACATTATACTGAACGGTTACTGTAAGAAATGCAGGGGCGGGGTGACAAGGGTGATTGACTAGCGGTGGAAAAATGAGTACATGGAAATCACAGGGTGGGATTTAGTGTTCCCGTCGTTCAATGACTTTCCCGCGCCACCTTTCCTAGTAATTATCCGTTCTTCCACAACAGCAAAATACCACCCTGCCAAAAGGTGGAGGCAGGGTGGATTCAGGAGGAAGGTTTATTGGCTTTGGGATCAGCGTACCTGTCACCGTGGTTAGCCAATATTTAGTTTATCGAATGATTAATCTTCTCCTTCACATCTATTAATGGAGTTTCTTCTCTCTTCTTCAACTTTATGAGATTATTGATTTCTATTTCTACTAAAGTTATATCAAGTCTTTCATTAATGAGCATTAACGAACAATTGTTTTTATAAACCGATAGGAAGCAAGGGGACAGGTCCATTGTCCCTTTTAAACAAACGTTTGATTAACCTCCCAAAACACCTACATAAAGCCATCCATATATGTAAACAAACGTTTAATTAAAATAATTTCATAACAGGGTGTCCTTTTTCCATCTTTCTTTATACCTAGTAAGTGACTAGATATAGAAGGGTGGAATTTTTTTATGAAATCAGGATGCAAGGTAGTCGATCAGGTAGGGGAAATGAAGATCGAGGGAAATCTGGTTCCTCATTTGTGGTACAAGAACATTACGTTTGCAAGCGGAAAGGCACATTTTGTGGCGATTACGCTGCTTGCAGATATTTTGTATTGGTACCGGCCGACGCTTGTCCGGGACGAGAGCGGCGATGTGATTGGGACACGGACCAAGTTTAAAGGAGATATGCTGCAGAAAAGTTACCAGGCGTTCTCCGATACATATGGGTTTACGAAGAGGCAGGTGAAGGAAGCGGTGGATTTCCTGGTGGAGAATCATTTGCTGATCAGGGAGTTCAGGACGATTACGACGTCGAGCATTGTGTTGAGCAATGTCATGTATGTGCAGCCTGTTGCCGGGAATGTGAATTTGGTCATGCACAGAAAATGTCATGTCAGTGAATTGGTTTCCATTTGCCCTGATGATACGTTGGAACGTACCGGCTTGGACGCTTCGGAGGAGGGCATGTCCCTGCAGGAGGAAGGGGCACCTCCGGCGGGGGATGGGACGTATACAGAGAGATCTTCAAAGAGTTCTTCAGAAAGAAAAAATAAACAACAACAAAGCGCGCGTGATGGTGCGGTGAATTTTTTCACGGAAAATGGATTCGGCAGGATGGGGTCGCATATCGAAGAGAAAATCCGGGGCTGGTGTGTAAAGCTGTCGGACAGCCTCGTGGTGGAAGCGATGAAGAAGGCGGTGGAACAGGGGAAGCAGTATTGGAGTTATGTGGAGGTAATCCTGAAGAACTGGGAAATTGAAGGTGTCAAGGATGTGAAAGATGCCGAAGAGAAAGAGTCCATGAAGATGCTTCAAAAGGTCGTTAAAGAGAAGACGGTTGGCCAGAGGAGGAAACCGGTGAGGACGGAGAAGCTTCCGGAATGGTTTACGGACGGGGAGCGTAATGTGGCCCTTGTTCTTGATGAAGATTTTGAAATGGAGAAGGCGAAGCTTGAGGCGGAGTTGAAGGTGTTTACTGAGGGGAGGGCTTATCTGTCAATGTAAGGGAAAGTGGAGGTCCCGGGTGTTACGCTCAACCCTTGATTGACATGCGAAACAAAAATAAATAAAAAATGCTCCTCTCACGGTATCCTTTTGAATCGGCTGGTTGTATATAAAGGGTAAAGGAGGAGATCACAATGTTTAATTCAGCAATACTGGAACCGAATGGATTGATTCAGGAAACAAATTTTCGTCACACCGAGGATTTGCGGATTTATTTATGGATTCTGACCCACTCGAAGGAAGAAGCGGGACATGAGGGTGAAAGATTTCTGGAGAAGGGTCAGTACATAGCATCGCTGGGGAATCTGAGGGAGTATCTGTGGTTTTATAGCGGGAATAAGGTTGACAGATACTCTGTATCGCGTATTCAGCGGTCGATTAAGCGGCTGGAGAAGAAAGAGTGGATCCGGGCGGAGAAGATGGCGTATGGGTATGGGTTTACTGTGGTGAAGTGAAGGAGATGGGGGACCGGTTCCCCGTCTCATTTCAGGGGCTTGCCGATTATTTTAGGACATGGAACCTGTCCCCTTGTCCCTATGCTGCATTTTTCAAATATAATAATTGAAAGATTGCTATAATAGGTATAAAGTTGCGAATTCCCTAAGGTCACTTCAATTTTTTGAAGTGAAAAGAACGTGAAATATGTAGAAAAATGACAAATTATAAGAAAAAGTGATTAGTAAATAATAGACTGCTCAGGTAGAATAATATGGAAGGCGGTTATGGGGGTGCTGAGCATTCAAAATATGTCGATCGGCCATAAGATTCGTTATCTGCGTAAAAAAAAGCAGATGAAGCAGGAGGACTTATCCAGAGGAATTTGTTCTGTGTCGTATTTATCCAAGATTGAGAATGAGATCCTGCATCCAAGCCAGGAAACAATCTACTTGCTGTTCAGCCGGCTTGGTTACATAGAAGAGACGGATGAGCTTACGGAAGTCCAAGGGTTGTTAAAGAAGTGGAGCATCCATTTGATGAAGCGGGAAGAGACAGAAGCACTGGAGCTGTTCTCCTATTTTGACAAGAAAGACTTTGCAAACGAAAGTATTCAACTGGAGTATCGAGTACTCAGGATTCAATATTATCTGCAGCGAAGTAAGATAGGTCCTGTCAAATCGGAACTGACCGAGTTGATTGAACAGGTCATTGATATGCCGCTTAAGACCAGGTTTTACTTCTATAAACACAGTGCTTATTACTATTACTATGTCGGTAATTTAGAAGAGGCTTCTAAACATATTCAGGAAGCCCAGAAGTTCATACCCTTCCTGGAAATGTCTACGTTGGAACTCGCAGATTTCTATTATGCTTTTTCCCTTGTCAATAGCAAGAACAATGACACGAAGACAGCCGTTGCATACGCAGAGAAGGCCCTTTCCTGTTATCAGAAGATCTATATGCTGAAAAAATGTGTAGACTGCCATATTATTTTGGGAATCTGTCACAAGCGGAATTTTCAATACGAGTCTGCCTTTGAACAATATGATTCAGCTCTTTCCCTTGCAAGGGAAATCAACTATGAAGATATGCTGCCGCCAATCAAACACAATCTAAGCAGCCTGTACAGCATCCTGGGGCAGCATGATCGTGCCCTCAGCCTATTGCGGGAGCTGTATGACGACTTATCAGAATATCATTCTTATACCAGCGCAAGGATCGTACTTTCCCTTATTAAGGAGTATTGCAAAGCAGGTCAACTAAAAAAAGCTTCTGACTGTCTCGAAAAGGTTTACACCAAAGTGCTTAACACCCCGGCCTTATCTTCATTGAGGACGGAATATATGTTTTTTCAATTGATGCTGAATAAAGAATTTGATGAGTTGGACCGGAAGATGGAAAGGTCGATGATCCCTGAGTTAATGAATCAGAGTAAGTACCTCACCCTGTCCAATTTTTGTGACTACATGGGTGAATACTTCGTGAAGCAGGCTAAATACAAGAGGTCTTCCTATTACTATCAATTAGCAAAAGAATTGGTTGTAAAATCATTGCAGAAGAATAAAGGAGTGGAAATTATATGAAAAAACTACTTTCACTATGTTTAATCGTTGGCGTTCTGCTGGGGTGCGGTACAGCGCTTTCAGAAATGAATGATCATAATCGGGAACAAAATCAGATTGTATCTGAAGATGAGATTTTTCCTCCGTTAGGGAAAAAAGTTGCCTCTGAAGATGAAATATTCCCTCCACTGGGGAAAGAAGTAGTGTAACCACCTTATTAAGCCGTCGATGCATTCCATATGTGTCGGCGGCTTTTATTTTTATCCGTTAAATAAAGTTGTTGATATTAACCGATTCCGGTTGTATAGCTATAGGCATATGTCATTAGGCACCTTGTCCGAGGAGGCAAAAGAAATGTGTTAACACTAATGGGAAGTTAAGTCCTAATTGGTGAAAAATTCATGAAGTAAGACTGAGAATCATTCAAGTTCTCCCAAAGATAAGGTCCATTATCAGTTCAAGTATTTGAATAAGGTCCAAACTGTATTGAAAGATCAAACGGCATCCGCAAGAATAAAGATATGAAAAGAAGGCAGTAGGAGGAGAGCGGTGTCATTCATATCTTACGGAATATCCGTGGCCCTGGGTGTGCTATTCGGTACGGCGGCAATTGATAAATCCATCCATTTCCGGGACCACCTGGATAAGGTGAAAAAGTATCAAATCATCAAACATCATGTACTGCTTGTGATTTCAACTGCTGTCATACTGGTGCTTGAGGCACTAGCAGCGGTAAGTTTCCTGACAGGCTGGACGCCGCTTCCCGTTCTGATGGCAGCGGCAGCATTACAGGCGGTATATATAGTGTTTATTTCAATCAATCTTATCAAAGGGAATAAACGTATCGCCTGCGGTTGCGGCGGATTATTAAATTCTTCCGTACTCAGCTGGTGGCTGATTGTAAGGAATGGTTTCTTCATCCTTTGCATACTGGCTGTCCATTTCTTCAGAGGAGCAGAGGTGAGCACGTCTGGGGATGAAGGTTTTATCTTCATCGCTGCACTTACGGTATTCTTTTTTCTGATCATGCAGAACATGATACGAACCGAAACAGAGAGGTCTTAGCATGTTACATTCCATTAGTCTTGAATATCTTATCTTGTTCATTTTAGTCATCCACGGGGCGATTCTTTTATGGATCACCAGTAAGATCCATTTCATCTATAAAAGGAATCAGTCCATGTTTGAAATCAGGATAGGAGATGAGCTTCCCAGAAAAGCAGTAAAGCACTTAAAGGCGGCCAATGTGTTTAAAGGCGCGGCACCTGAGATGGTCTTCATCTTATTTATCGAAACAAATTGTTCCGTTTGCAAAGGTGTATTAAAGACCCTGTCGGCGGACGGCAGAAATTTAGAGAGTCTGTTGCTCATCAATGGAAACGAAAAAGATCAAGATGACCATATCATAAAAATGGTGGAAGATATCCCGCTGCTTTATATCAAAAATGAACGCATGATTCAAGCAATGAATATAAAGTCTGTTCCCCAAATTGTACTGGTGGATTCGGATTACAAAGTCATATATCGGGATGTCATTCCTGATGGTGAAAGGTTGAAAACAATTATGAGAGATTTTTCTAACATGTATGGGAAGGTGAAAGAGGCGTGAGCAAAAAAAGTGAACCGATGTTCAGCAGGCCGGAAGAAGTACTTGTTTCCGAGGGAGATGACAATTTTGTTGTGCTGGATTACCAAAACGGATTTTACTATGGGTTAGATGAAGTAGGCAGAAAGATTTTCACACGATTGGAAAATAGGAAAAGCATCAATGCAATCGTTGCAGAATTATCCCGTGAGTATGATGCGCCTCCAGAAATCCTGCACAGGGATGTCACAGAATTCATATCTCAATTAGTAGAAGCGAATCTAATCAAAAAAGGCAGCTGACAATGTATACGAAGTTATATAGTTTTATAGCACTTTTTTTTATAGATAAGAAGATTAAGACACATGGTTTTAAGCACGCTTGCGAATCAATTAGAACGCTAAAGCAAAGAACAGAGAAAAGAAGGCTGTTAGACAGCCGTGATCTCTATCAAATATGCAGGGCAGTCAATGAGGTCTGTGATCGTCATCTGTTCATCAAACATGCGGAATGCCTCCATCAGTCAATTCTTGCAGCCGATATCCTTGTAAGAAGAGGGGTCCCGGTCGATTTGAGGATAGGGGTTTCGAAAACAGATTTCTCAGCTCATGCATGGGTGGAATATAAGGGTCGGGTCATCAATGATAAGCCTGATGTTCACGAAACGTACAATGTCATACTGTCTATCTAGCGAGGGGGTGATCAAATGCTTAATTACATCGGGAGGGTTTCAAAACAGGGGCGGCGCAACCCTAGATTTGAGAATGCTTTTTCAGAATCGGCCATATCCATACATGCTGGGGATCTCAGTCTGATTCAATTAGAACAGCAGACGGATGACCGGCTTATGCTTGAGCATCAAGGGAAATCCTACCTCTTATACATTGATGGCACAGTCATACTTGATGGAAAAGCTATCACCAATGCCAGCAATAAGGAGGTAAAGAGAGAAAGGGTGTTGACCGCCTTATTATCAAATGCCGAAAAATTCCTTCAATCAGCTGAGGGGCACTTTGTCATCCTATTATGGGATGAAGCGAACGGAAGTTATCTAATAGCAAGGGATAAAACGGGGATGAAGAATTTGTTTTATGCAGAGAATGAAGAAGCTCTTTATTTCTCTTCTTCCATTTCAAACCTTCTGAGGTATACGGAAGTCAATCAGTTGATCAAAAGAGAATCCCTCTATCGTTATATATTTGATCATCCCGTGGCAGGGCAGGAGACAATTTATCAATATATCCACCGGTTGGAATTCGGCAGCTATCTTTCATCTTCATTGCAAGGGAATTCCGTGCAGAAACGGTATTATGAAATAATACCTGCCGGGGAATTTAAATTAAATAGTTTTAGAGAAGACTTTAAAGACCTTTTTATCGAATCGGTCCGCCAGTCCACATTGGGGAAAGCTGATGTGGGAATCGCACTTAGCGGCGGTCTGGATTCAACTTCCATTGCAGCTGTCCTGGGTAAGCATCTTGATAAAAGCGTTATCGGTACTTCTTATATCTTCAAGAAGAACGAAATGGAGGATGAGGAAGCTTATATTGATCTGATCACTGGGAAGACAGGAATTGACCTCATCAAGATTGATGGAAGGGAACACTGGACCTTTCAGGGGGATATCCAAGGAACGATATCCAATCTGGATGAACCCTATCCTGTATTCAACTACCATTTTACTTCTTATGCACCATCCCTGATCAAAGATCGAACGAATCTGTTCCTTAGTGGATTATACGGGGATCAAGTGCTGTATGGAAATATGAATTATTTGAGAGGGTTCGTAAAGAGAGGTGAGTTCTTCACCTTGTTAAAAGAGATCGAGAGCTGGAAGGGGATCTATAGTAAAAAGGAGATATTCGTCGATTTTCTTAAATCCCGCAGAGTGTCACAAGGTGTCATGCCCGAATGGATCAATAGAAAAGTGGTCCCTGAATCGTCCCGGCATTCTTCAGAACAGCTGAATTACACATGGGATGAAGAGGACAACGTGAAATATTATATGAACCTTCTCAAGCAAAGCAGTAAGGATTGGACGGTGCCAAGTGTATACTATCCCAACAAAGTGGACATCAAGTTTCCATTCCTCCATTCCAGTCTGTTGGAATACCTTGCAGCTGTCCCGGCTTCCTTGAAGCTGAATCCAAAATACAATAAATATATTTTACGGGAGTCTTTAAAAGACGAATTACCTGTTGAAATAAGAAACAGAAAAGGCAAGAGTACTCATTTTTCTTTTATTCATAATGGTTTTAAGAAAGAAATGAAGCAGTTGAAGAACGTATACGATTTTGAGATTTTAAGTGATTTGGGTATCCTTGATCCCAAACCTGTTAAAAAGATTATTGATCATTATTATCTCGGTCATTTTGATGACTTTAAATATTTCTCTCTTATACTTCGTTTATTATCTTTGGAAATATGGTTGAAATCCAGAAAAGCTTTGCTCTCTTAATTTAGGTAAATTCCTGCAATTTCAATAAGATTTAATAAAATTAAAATCAAAGGGGTAGATACTTATGAAAAAAGTTTATCAAACACCAACACTGGTTCAATTCGGAAAAGCAGAAGATCTTACAAAGCTTAAGTGCATTGGAGGATATCCGGAGGGTTACGATTCTTACGAGTATTACAAGCCTGATACTTGCAGATGGTAAGAAATAACTAGATTCATCATGTAGTTCTGTACAATTGTAATTGAACATTGCAGGTTTTTATATAGTATAAGGCTCTGATCATTCAGAGCCTTATTATTTACGATAAGGTGATGAAAATGAAACATATCCTCAAAAAAATAGCCGCTCAACATACAAAATCCATCCTCCTGATCCTTCTGCTCATTTTAACAGCAACCGGAATTCAAGGGGTATTTCCTTATTTTACGAAAGTGATTGTGGATAAGGTCCTGATCGGAAAAGAATATTCGCTGATTTATACCATTTGCGGGTTGATCCTGCTTGCTGTAATTGTGGGAGGAATTTCCGATTTTCTGAAGAATGTTTATGTGACGAAGGTGGCTGAACAGGTTCTGGTGGAGATAAAGAAAAAAGTTCTCCACACATTGAGGAAAAAGAATTATGAGTTTTACTTAAAGCGGAACTCTGGGGAATTGCTATCCTTGTTTCAGAGTGATCTGGTACATCTTGAACACATGATCAGCTGGACTCTTCCATCAGCCTTTCAGACAATCATTCAAATCGGTATCAGCTGTGCCTTTTTACTTTACTTGAATTCTACCTTGTTCTTTATTTGTATCGCAGTGGTTCCTGTACCCTTTCTTATTGCAAAATTATTCTCAAAAAGCATTAAAACAAAGACGAATGAAATCCAAAATAAGATTGCCCATATTTCTGTTCAACTGAACGAGAGCCTTAGGGGAACGAAGGAAATTTATCTTTATTCAAAGTTTAATTGGGACATGGAGAAAAACAATAAAGTTTTTAGAATGATTCCCTTTCCGAAGATCGAAGTGGCCAAGCTGAGAGCGGTTTCCAGTAATATGTACTTTGTTTTTCATTGGTGCATTTATATGCTGGTTTTTATTATCGGAACGAACCTTGCAGCAAAAAATCAAATAACCCCGGGGACAATCATTGCTTTTTCGACCTATATCATTAGCCTGTTCTCTCCGTTGAGTCATTTATCATTGATTTATGTTGATATCCAAAGTGCAATTGGAGGTTTGAAGAGGATCAATGAAGTGTTTACTGAAAAAGAAATCGTTCGTTCAACCCGTAAGCATGAGGGGGAAGACGCTGGATCGGATATGCTGGTTCGAATGGAAAATGTAAGTTATACATATGCATCTAAAGAGTCTCATACTCTGAAAAATATTAATCTTGAGATTCCAAAAGGTACAATCATGGCCATAGAAGGTGACAGCGGAGCAGGAAAAAGCACGATGATTAATGTGATAAGCGGCTTGATTCATCCTGCTGATGGGGAAGTCTCCCATTTGACTGATGCTTCTATCGTAGTCGTTTCACAGGAATCTTTTTTCTTTTCAATGAGTATTAAGGAAAATCTGACGTTTGGGGAAGAGATGGATATAGATAAAATCATTTCGATCTGCAAGATGGTTTGTATTCATGATGCCATTCAAGCATTACCGGATGGATATGAAACCTTGATGAGCGAAGGGGGGAATCTGTTTTCCGGAGGACAGAAACAGAGAATTGCCCTGGCACGCGCATTACTTCAAAAACCGGATTTGCTTATTCTGGATGAAGCCACGTCTGCCCTGGATCTTCGGACCGAGAATATAGTCATGGGGCACATCATTGAAGCCGTGGGACTGATGTCAGGAAGCCTTTTGTTGATTAGTCACAACCCGAAGATAACCGGATTGGCAGATTCGGTTGTAAGGCTCAAGGATGGACGGATCACAGATGTGAAATATCAAAAAAGAAAGATACATGTTGAAAAGGGGGTACTGGAAGTTGCCACTCGTTAATCGTGTCGTTTCGTTTGCCTGGAAAGTGTTCTCATCGTTTGTTACCATTCTTTTCATTAGTTGTGTTCCTTATTTATTCAAAGATTTTAAACCTGATATCCCAGCCTATTTTCAAAAGGTGGCCGAGCTTCTTTCGAGCCTGTCTGCCTTGGGTGAATTAGAGTTCAGCACAGGCAGGAATGTTTTCAGGCCGATATTCCCGACGATCATCCCTCCCTTGAAGGACTCTTTGATCCTGGTGGGGGGCTCAATTTTTCTATCGGCAGCAGTGTCATTAGTCATCGCTTTCTTGATTGTGAGCTTCAATAAACGGAGTATTGATGTTTTTCAGGAACTTTTCACGTATATCCAGGCAGTACCGGACATTTTTTATATCATCCTTCTTCAGGTATTGGTCGTCTGGCTCTATCAGCAGACAAATATTCAATTTCTGAATTTCGCTTCCTACGGTGAAGAACAGGCAATCCTTTTACCGATTCTTTCTCTCAGCATCACACCGACCATGATTATAACAAAACTGCTGATTTCTCAAATGCTTGAGGAGCTTTCTAAAAGTTACGCTAATCTGGCGCGTGCAAAAGGTCTTTCCTTTCGGAGGATAATCTTTGTTCACGTGTTGAGGAATACCATCTATTCTTTCTTTCATTATTCAAAGACGATCATCCTGTTTTTCTTGACGAACCTTTTGATTGTCGAATATCTGTTCAATATTCCGGGCATCATGTCATTCATCCTTCAATACCCTTACCCAGAAGTGTTCTTCATTGGGATCCTGTTAATCTATTACCCTATATTCCTGCTGTTCCAGTGTTATGAACTGATGGTTCCGAAAGTGATAAAAAAGGGGGGAGTCTGATGATTAAATCTTTGATGAAGAGTAAACGGTTCATGGTAGGTTTCCTTTTTATCAGTGTGCTTTTGGCGGCGAGCCTTGTGAATTCGATCTTTAATGACGGCAAGGTGAGGGAAGTGGATGCCATATACGAAAACGGACAGATTGTGGAAACGGCACCTTTTAAGCCTTCTTTCACGTTTCCTTTGGGGACGGATGCAAGTGGAAACGACCTGCTTCATGTCATAATCGAAGGCGCAAAATATACGATAGGGATTTCCATATGTATCGCTTTCCTGCAAATCGTAGCGGGCTCGATCATTGGGACTTTCTTCAGTGGATACTTCTCCCGAACGTTTAAAGCAATTGAAAATTTCCTTAGTACGTTTTCTGTCATCCCCATCACATTGATTTCCTATTTTATTTTAATCAATGTATTGAGCATGCCGATTGATGGTTTTGCACAGCCTTTTTATGTCAGGGCTTCTTTCGAAGCGATGATCCTGATTCTGCTTCCTTTACCGAGTGTCATACTATATGTAAGCAAAGAAACGCAAAAAATCCTTAACACAGAGTTTGTCACAGCATCCAGGACGCTGGGGGCAGGGACATTCCGTATCCTTGTCTTCCACGTATTCAAGCACCTCATTCAGAAGCTCATCATCTTGTTTATCCAGCAGCTGAATCAGGTGCTGATCATTCTGGCTCACTTAGGACTGCTGCAATTATTCTTCGGCGGAACCGTCATCGACTTTTCACCGGTAAATGACCCTCCAAAAACCCTTTCCTTCGAGTGGTCTGGCCTGATTGGGGATTATTTTGAGACCTTGTATGTGCATCCTTTCATCGTATTGGTGCCGATCACCTTTTTTGCCCTTACCATTGTCTCGATTAATCTCATGCTGAATGGCTTGGAAGGGGCGTTCGAAAGGAGCAGCTCTTCCATTCCAAAAGCAAAGGGTAAGGGGAGCCATCGAAGTGAAACAACCCCTCCTATTAAGAAAATTGACCAAGAAAGCTTCGCCCCGGTGGAGCGGTGGTAGGGACGGGGGTGGGGACAGGTACCTCGTCCCACTTTTCATGTTCGACCCGGCTGGGTTGAGAAAAGGGACCTGTCCCCTTGTCCCTTTTCCTCGTCCACTCGGATAGGCAGGCAGAATAGAGCAAAAGATCCCCCCTGCAAAGCTTATTGCAGGGGGGATCTTTGGTAGGACGAGAACCGTCCCCGCTCTACCCGCTATCTCCCCAGCCATCCCCCATCCACAGCTGCTAAATGTCCATGCACATAATTGGAAGCGTCCGAAGCCAGATAGACGATGGTTCCTTTGAAGTCATCCGGCTTACCCCATCGGTCTGCGGGGATTCTGTCGAGGATCTGTTTGCTTCTGACGGGGTCGTCGATCAGGGCGGTATTCATGTCGGTTGCAATATAGCCCGGGACGATTGCGTTTACGTTGACGCCTTCTTTTGCCCATTCGTTTGACAGGGCTTTTGTGAGTTGGGCGACCCCGCCTTTTGCCGCGGCGTAGGCAGGGACGGTCAGACCGCCCTGGTAAGAGAGGAGAGAAGCGGTGTTGATGATCTTGCCGCCTTCTCCTTTCGCCACCATATGCCGGCCTGCCTCCTGGCATAATAACCAGACGACTTTTAAATTGATATTCAGCACATCATCCCAATCGGATTCAGGGAAATCGACGGAGGGCGACCGGCGCTGGATGCCTGCATTGTTTACTAATATATCAATCTTTCCGAATTCGGAAATCACATTGGGAATGGCAGCCTTTACTTCTTCTTCCTTTTCAAGATCACATGGGATAATCAAGCATTTTCTGCCGAGCCGTTCGATTTCTTCCTTTACATCCGTCAGTTCCGGGTTCCTCTGCAGCAGGGCAATGTCTGCCCCGGCTTCTGCGAGGGCCACTGCCATCGACCGGCCGATTCCGCGCGTAGCCCCCGTGATGGCAGCTGTTTTTCCTGTTAGATCAAATAAATTCTTAGCCATATGTATCTCTCCTTCTGCAGTTTATTAGAGTTGGATGGGGACGGTTCTCACCCTGCTAAGTTGATGGGGACGGTTCTTCAAGAGGTGAATCGGAGTTTTGCCCTCACAAGGGATCCTCCGCCTTAACTGGGGCGTCTTTACCTGTCCACGGGATGTGTAAATATGATTTTGGATGGTAGAGTGAGAACCGTCCCCACCCTACCCCTACCCTACCACCCACCCTGCCACAACTCACTCAAATATCTTCCCCGGATTCAACACCCCCTCCGGATCCAAGAGTTCTTTGAACGACTTCATCACATCAACCGCCTCGCCGTGCTCCATCCTCTGATATTTCATCTTTCCAAGTCCGACTCCGTGTTCGCCTGTGCATGTTCCGCCGGATTCGATTGCCTTCAATATGAGTTGTTCATTAATCCTCTCGGCTGCCTGCTTCTCTTCAGGAATGTTCGGGTCGTAGACGATGATGGTGTGGAAGTTGCCGTCTCCGACATGTCCGAAGACGCTGCCGAGGAGGCCGGATGCTTCAATTTCGCTGCGGGCGAAGTCGACCATGTCGGCAAGCTTTGAGAGGGGAACGCAGACATCGGAGCCCATGACTTCCGTTCCTTTGATATGACGGAAGGCATAGGAGAGTTCGTGTCTTGCTTTCCAAATCTCTGCCCGTTCTTTAGATCCGCTTGCCCGTTCCCAGTTCCTGCAGCCCATATCCGTCATGAGCTCTTCCACAAAGACAGCTTCCTCTTCGGTGGAAGCTTGTGTACCGGCGAACTCGAAGAATAGGGAGTGCTCTTCGGGGAAGTGATAATCTCCGTATGCATTGACTTGTTTGATGCTCGGGGCGTCTACAAGCTCCATCCGGAGGACGGGGATCCCGCTTGCAAGTACGGCCTGGGCTGCAGCGGCGCAGTGTTCCGGTGTGTCGAATGTACAGCGGGCTGCGACCGTGTGTTCCGGGATCCCGTGGAGTTTGAGCGTAATTTGGGTGATGATCCCCAATGTCCCTTCCGATCCGGTGAACAGGCCGTTCAGGTGATATCCGCTGGATGATTTTTTGGCTGAACTGCCGGTGTTGATGACGCGTCCGTCGGCAAGCACCACTTCCAGGTTCAAGATCTGATCGCGCATGGAGCCGTAGCGGACCGCGGTAGTGCCGCTTGCATTCGTTGCGGTCATGCCGCCGATCGAGGCATCCGCCCCGGGATCAATCGGAAAATAGAGACCCTGCCGGTTGATTTCGTGATTCAGCTCGAGGCGTGTGATGCCGGGCTGGACCGTAATGGACAAGTCATCCGGATTAAAGGAGATGACATTTCTCATCCGTTCAAAATTCATGGAAATCCCTTTAGAGACCGGGATGGCCGCTCCGTCAAGCCCGGACCCAGCGCCGTAAGCAGTGACCGGGAGCTTATTCTCCCTCGCGAACACTACAATCTCCCTGACCATCTGCGTCGATTCCGGAAACACCACCGTATCCGGCTGCACCGGCTCGTGAAACGATTCATCCCTGCTGTGGCGGAACAGATTCCCTTCGCTCGTATTGACCCGTTCTTCCCCTATCAACTCTCGAAGCTTCCCTATCCATTCAGTATTCATCCAGCTTCTCCCTTCGTTTTTAAAAAATTCTAAATTTTATATTTACAAACAGAATAGCATAAATTATCATGGGTGTATACGGTATACCACCTTAATTTTTATCTGAAATTCATCAAGGTTTAACCACTCATCTCATGCAATTCACTATCAGAATTCACTTCAAAAGAGAAATTTCTCATCATGTATCATTTCTCGTTACGACAATTAGTCCATCACCGCAGATTCCTTATACATACTCTATTCATCTTTCACTCTTATAAAAATAAAACGGAATGACCGTTGATCAAGGAGGGAATCACTTGCCGAGGGTGATCAAAAAGGAAACACTGGCTGAACAGGCTTTCAACCTAATCAAGAAAGACATCATATCGGGAAAGCTGGCACCGGGGGAGGAGCTCCCGGAGAAGAAGCTTGCACAGGAATTCGGGATCAGCCGGACTCCGGTCAGGGAGGCCCTGACGAGGCTTGAAATGGAAGGACTGGTCGAAGTATCGGACCAGAAGATCGCGACGGTCGCCTCTTTTACCGAAGAAGATGCGATGCATTTCATGGAGATCCGCACGCTGCTGGAAGTGTACAACCTGGAAGCGACGTATCCCCTGAAGCGTGACGTGCTCGAAGGAATAAGGGAGAATCTGGATGCCCAATTAGCGGCGATAGGGGAAGGGTCCTATGAAACTTTCATCGATCTCGACCGGGAATTCCATTTATTACTTGCCGGTCCGAACCCCAACCCGAAGCTGAGGACGTTGATTCATTCCGTCAATACCGGGGTGAACAGGGCGTTCCTCGTCCTGTCCCATACACTGCAGTTAAGTGCCATGGAGGCATATGAAGAACATAAACGCATCGTGGATGCACTTGAAGCCGGTGAAATCGAAGAGGCAAAACGAGAGATGACTGGCCACATGAAGAATATTGTTCGAAGGATGAAAGGCTACTATCTGGAGGAGGAAACGAAATGAAAAAATACTTGATTCTTTTAGTGATGGCCGTGCTGATGCTGGCGGCCTGCGGACGTCCAAGCAGTTCATCGGGAAGCGAAGGCGGGGATAAGACGTACACGATCCGGATTGCCCATCTTGTACCGGAAGAGCAGTCGTCGCACGTCGCTGCCGTTACATTTAAAGAAAAACTGGAGAAAGAATCGGATGGCCGCATCAAGGTGGAGCTGTATCCTAACGGCCAGCTGTACGGGTCTGACCGTGAAGCGATCGAGGCGGTCCAATTGGGCAATATCGAAATGACGATCCCTGCCGTGGCACCGCTTGCTTCGTTTAACGAAAAATTCATGGTGTTCGACCTGCCATTCCTTTTCAACAACAATGAAGCGGCTTATAAAGCACTGGACGGGGAACTGGGGCAGGAGCTCATGAAGGATCTTGAAAAGAACGACATCAAGGGGCTTGTCTTTGGAGAAAACGGGTTCCGTCATATGTCGAATAATAAAGGCCCGATAGAAAGCCCTGAAGACATCGCCGGACAAAAATTCAGGACGCTTGAAAACCCGCTTCACACCGATACGTTCAAAGCATTCGGAGCCAATGCATCTCCGTTTGCATTCGGTGAATTGTACACGGCTCTCCAGCAGGGGACTTACGACGCGATGGAGTGCCCGGTTTCCCTTTACTACACGAATAAATTTTATGAAGTGCAGGATTATCTGTCTTTGACGGGCCACGTGTACGCGGCAACGGCCCTGCTGATGAACAATGATTACTACAATGATCTTCCTGAAGATTTGCAGAAGCTCGTGACCGAAGCATCCGAGGAGTACAGGGAAGAGCAGCGCGGCCTGGCCCAGAAGCAGGATGTCGAATTCCTGAACAAGCTGAAGGAAAACGGGATGAAGGTGAACGAACTAACGGATGATCAACGGGACAAGTTCCGTGATGCGGCATCCACCGTTTACGATAAATATGTAGACCGCATCGGCAAGGATTTAGTGGACAAGGCGTTGGAAGCGAATAACTGACACCGGAATGAAACAAGGGATCAAGGTTCACTTTGATTCCTTGCTTTTTTAGAAAAACCAGGGAAGTAGTCATGTAATTCGAGATTGATCCATCTCCAGCGCCTGGCCCCTCGAGATGTTTCGGACCGGCCGGTGAAGTCAAAGAGCGGATTCACCGGCCGGTCCTTAAGCGTTGACCCGGGGCTGATCAAGGCGCTTGTGCTTTTCTTAGAAAGGAGCTTCTTAGATGAAAAAGAAATTCGACGTATTCGAAGAAACGATACTGGTCTTGACGCTCGCCCTCATGGTGGCGCTCATCTTCAGCCAGGTTGTGGGGCGTTATGTCTTCTCTTCTGCACCGAGCTGGACGGAGGAGATGGCCCGTTATATACATATCTTTCAAGTATGGATCGGGGCGAGTTATGCCGTGAAAAAAAGACAGCATATCCGCATCGAAAGCTTTGTCGAACTGTTTAAGGGCACGGCCAGGAAAGTGGTGGATACGGCCGCTTTGCTGATTTGGTTCCTCTTGGCGCTGTTTCTTGCCGTCTTCGGAACCCAGCTCGTTCTGGCGAGCATTCAAAATGGGCAGGTCACCCCGGCCATGCAGCTGCCGATGTGGGTGCCGTTCCTGGCGATCCCTCTCGGAGGAGCAGGGATGGCCCTGCGCCTTCTCCAGCAGGTAGTAGGAATCTGGAGGAATACAGATGAACCGCCTTCAGGGGAGGTGAGGGTATGATCGTCGCCCTGTTATTCGGTTCGCTTGCCGTCTGTCTGTTGATCGGTGTCCCGATTGCCATTTCATTGGGGGTTTCATCGCTTGTGGCGATTTACTTCGGCTCCACCCTGCCGTTGAATATCATCACGCAGAAAGCCTTCACGTCATTGGATTCCTTCCCGCTGCTCGCGATCCCTTTCTTTATGCTTGCCGGTATCCTGATGGGGAAAGGCGGCGTGTCGCAGAGGCTGTTGAACCTGGCAACCGCGATGGTCGGCTGGATGACGGGCGGGCTTTCGATGGTGACGATCGTCGCCTGTATGTTTTTTGCAGCGATTTCCGGTTCGGGTCCTGCGACCGTTGCCGCAATCGGCGGGTTCATGATTCCTGCGATGATGGCCCGGAAATATGAAGGCGGTTTTGCATCGGCCGTAGCGGCATCCGCCGGGTCGATCGGGGTCATCATTCCCCCGAGCATCCCGTTTGTTCTGTACGGTGTCATCGGCGGTGTATCCGTAGGCAGCATGTTCCTTGCGGGGATTCTTCCAGGGTTTTTGATTGGAGGGGGCTTAATGTTTACCGCCTATATCATTTCGCGGAAAAGGGGCTACAAACCGGAGGCCGCGATGCCGTTTCGCTTTAAGGATGTCCTGAAAGCGGCGAACGATGCCAAGTGGGCGTTATTGATCCCGGTCATCATTCTGGGCGGGATATACGGGGGCGTGTTCTCCCCGACGGAAGCCGCCGTGGTGGCCGTGGTCTATTCCCTGATCGTCGGGCTGTTCGTGTATAAGGAGCTGACGTGGGCCTCCGTTTTTGAAAGTTTCCGTGAAGCGGTTGTCATTAACGCGACTACGATGATCATCATCGGTCTCTCCGTTTCGTTCGCCTATTTCATGACGCTCGAACAGATTCCCGATGATATTGCCTCCTTTTTAACAGAGTTGTCGACGAATCCGTTCATTATTCTGATTGCGATCAACATTCTGCTGCTGGTTGTCGGGATGTTTATCGATACAATATCGGCCCTGGTCGTGCTAACGCCGATCCTGCTGCCGATCGTGACCGCCGTTGGAGTGGACCCGATCCATTTCGGCGTCATCCTGGTCGCCAATCTTGCCATCGGGTTCATCACCCCGCCTCTTGGGGTGAATCTGTTTGTCGCATCGAGTGTCGGCGGCGTGCGGTTTGAAAAAATTGCATGGGCGATCGTTCCGTTCCTGGTATCAATGATCATTTGTCTTCTCGTCATTACATTCTTCCCGCCGCTTACCCTGTGGCTGCCGGGATTGATGAAGTAACTTACGCGGTGAAAGGTGTGTGAAAGTATATGTCGTTATCCATCAATACAGCAGCTCAAGGGCTGGTCATCCCGGGTATCCGGCAGTTTTCGAATCAGCTCGTCCTTTATCCGGATGCCATCAATCTGACCATCGGTCAGCCCGACTTTCCCACACCGGAAGCGGTGAAGAAAGCCGGGATCTCTGCCATCGCTTCGAATCAGACCATCTACTCCCATAATGCAGGTCTGCTCGAGCTGCGAATGGCCGTCAGGAATTTTTTTGCAGAGACATACGGGCTTGACTACGAAGCCGAAACGGAAGTCATTGTGACGACCGGGGCAAGTGAAGCCCTGGATTCGGTGTTCAGGACGATTTTGGAAAAAGGGGATGAGGTGATCCTGCCGGCACCGCTGTATTCGGGTTACGAGCCGATCATCACGATGTGCGGGGCGAAGGCGGTCTATTTGGACACTTCACTGACGGGGTTCAAGCCGCACCCTGAAAAGCTGGAAGCCCTGATTACAGACAGAACGAAGGCGATCCTTTTCAATTATCCGTCGAATCCGACCGGTGTCTCCCTGACAAAGGGGGAGGTGGATGAACTGGCTGCATTGATTGCGAAGCATGACGTGTACGTCGTTTCGGATGAAATTTACAGTGAGAATACGCTTGAAGGGGAACATCATACGTTTGCCTCGTATGCTCCGTTGAAGGAGCGCCTGTTCCTCATCCATGGCCTGTCCAAATCCCATTCGATGACGGGATGGAGAATCGGCTTTGTCCTCGGCCCAGCTTCAGTCATGGAGCATATCCTGAAAGTCCATTTGTACAACGGGGTCTGTGCGTCGGTTCCGGGCCAGTATGCGGCGATCGAGGCATTGAACAACAACCGGCATGTGCCGGCACAGATGAATATCGCGTACAGGGAAAGGCGGGACTATGTATACAGGCGGCTGACGCTGATGGGCTTTGATGTGGTCATGCCGACGGGAGCTTTTTATATTTTTCCTTCTATTAAACAGTTTGGCATGCCTTCGATGGAATTTGCGACCCGGCTTCTAAAGGAAGCGCGGGTGGCGGTTGTACCCGGAAGTTCGTTTACTGAGTTCGGAGAAGGGTACATCCGTATTTCGTTTGCCTACAGCATGGAATTATTGAAGGAAGCGATGAACAGGCTGGAGAACTGGCTGAATCAATCGTTTTTACAAGATAAGGAGGTTTTATCATGAGACAGTGGGGGACACCTGATTCGCTGCGGGCCCTGCTTTGTGAACTGGTCGGCTGGCACAGCCGGACGCTGACAGAAGGGGAAATCGAATTTGCCGGGAAAGTATACGAAAAGATGAAAGGTGTTCCCTACTTCCGTGAGAACCCTGATCATCTTCACCTCGGGGATGCAGATTACGGCAGGCGGTTTTTTACGGCTCTATATAAACATGAGAAGGCGGAAAAGACCATCGTGCTGATCAGTCATTTCGATACAGTCGGCACGGAGGAGTACGGGGAGCTTGAAGCCCTCGCCTTCAGCCCCGAACAGTTGACAAGGGAGCTTGCAAACTACATCGATGAGCTGTACCCGGATGCGCAGGAGGACCTGAAGTCGGGGAATTACCTGTGGGGCAGGGGAACGATGGACATGAAGGCGGGACTGGCCATTCACATGCAGCTCATTGAAAAAGCCGCCGATGAAGGCTGGCCGGTCAATCTGGTCCTGGTGACGGTGCCGGATGAAGAAGTGAATTCCTCCGGGATGCGGGCTGCTGTTGTTTATTTGAATGAACTGAAGGAAAAGCACGGCTTTGACTATACGCTCTTCCTGAACGGTGAGCCGGTGTTTTCCCAGAAGCCTACCGATACGGCATATAAGGTGTATTCGGGTACGATTGGGAAAATCATGCCGTCGGCTTTGTTCTATGGCAGGGAAACGCATGTCGGGGAGCCGCTCAGCGGGATCACCTCTCCGTTCATTGCTTCCTTTTTGACAAGGAAGATGGAATGGAATCCGATGTTCAAGGAAACGGATCTCGGGGAAGGGACCCCGCTGCCGGTGACGCTCCAGCAGGACGATCTCAGGTTGAACTACTCAGCGCAGACGCCGTTTGGGACCGTTGCCCTGTATAACGTGTTTACGATGAAGAAGACGGCTGCCGATGTCATGAATGCATTCGAACAGGTCGCCCTGTCCGCTGCGGCAGAGTGCAATCAGTGGTACCGGGAGTTGTGTGACAGGGAAGGGATCCCGTCGATCGGCGAAGTAGGCGTGCTCCGTTATTCGGAGCTGGAGGCCTATGCCCAGAAGAAGCTCGGCAGGGAGTATATCGAATCCCTCAAGCATGATATCGCGGTCCACCAGGGGGACGACCGGGAAAAGTCGTTCCGGATCGCCGATACCCTGATGATCAACTGCCAGGAACTCGCCCCGGCAATGGTCATCATGTTCACTCCGCCTTATTATCCGCCCGTGAACACATCCAGCCATCCACTGGTGGAAGAGTGTGTGGCGGCACTCGTGAAGTCGGGGAAGGAGCACTTTGAGCTCACGGTCGAACAGGTCCACTACTTTAACGGCATCTCGGACCTGAGCTACGTGAACTACAAGGACGAAAACAAAGGCTGGGCAGTCTACGAACAGAACACCCCGGTGTGGGATACCACCTATACCATCCCGTTCGCCGAAATGCACAAACTCGAAGGCCCCGTCCTCAACGTCGGCCCCTTCGGCAAAGACGCCCACAAACGGACCGAACGCCTTCACATCGAAAGCGCCTTTGTGAAAACACCGGTGTTTGTGGAGGAAGTGGTGCGGGTTGTGATGGGGGAGGGGTGATTTTGTTGAGTGGGTTGAGTGGGGGTTGAGTGGGGACGGTTCTCACTCTACTTTTTTATAATGATTACAAGTGACCATTCTACAGCGATAAATCTATCTTTGTGATATTTGGGATTTTATGTAAAACTTAGTTAAACCCCTATCTGCTCCCTGCCGCCAACTATACAGCATTAATCCGTCGCTGCTTAAACCAAACCTTCTTTCTATATGTATTATCCTTGGTTCAATCTATTTTCTTTAATATTGGTAAATGGCAGGGTGAGAACCGTCCCCGCTCTACCAAAAAGAAATCCGGGATCAGTAATCGATCCCGGATTCTTGCTATTCCATGAATGTAAGTTTGACTGGCTCGACACGATCCATACTCGCCCGATACAACGTAATCTCTCCGGATGGCGGCTTCGGATCATTCGAGTGACTTTGAAAATTTTCATTCAATCCGATTGTCCATTCCGCCTCACCGGCACTCATAAGGACGATGGCAATGGTACCGAATTGGACGACGTTGTCCCAGCTATACTGTCCGGATTTTCCGTTGTAGCTGATGGAGATTCCTTCTGGCCAGCTGTCGATTCTTGCATCGTTTCCTTTCCACTGACCCTGAATTGTCGGGCCGACATAGGAATAGGAAATGCCCGAATCTCTTGCCCCATATGTACCGATGTACTGGTGAATGCTGTTGTCAGATGCACGGTAGGTCAACGCCGCGATGTCATTTTCAAGCCATTTTAATTTGAAGTTCCCTTGTGTTTCGTAGGGAAGGACTTCTTTCGGTCGTGCGAAGATCCGGTAATAGGTTCTATAATAGACGGCCTCACCCGTTTTTCTGTCTTCTTTTAAGACGAACTGATTTTTCATATTGGGTGAAAAGCTTACAATCTGTTTGGTCTGCTGACCATGGTTCAGGATGAGGCCCCCTTGAAGGAGCATGAGAATAATCGCTGTTACGGATGAGATGATCTTCCACATTTTCGGAATGGAAAAGAGGAGGAAGATAGAAGCGGCCATGCCCGCCACAATCAGGATATTGACTACATAGAATAGACGATTATCAATATATTCCAAGTTATATATGGCGTGCAGGAACAGGTATCCCATTTGGAAGATGAACAGGATGATGGATAAGATGAATAGTAGACGCCCAATTCCTTTTTTAGTCTGTTTCATCCGGCTTTACCTCCTCCTGGAATGACCAGGTCCGTCCCTGATCTTCTGAGATGAATTTCCCTTTTACTTTTCCGCCTTTATAATCACCGTTCGGACCTTGATTGACGTAGGCTGTCAGGTGGTCACCTTCTTTGAAGGGGACCTCTGCCATGACAAAGATCCTTTTATATTGATCCGGGATTTCCATCGCTGCTTTGTACCACGAATTTCCCCCGTCTTGTGTAACATGAAGATCCGGTTCTTCCGGGTTGAGGATCCCGAACGACAGAAAGCCTGTGTCTTCATCAACAAATCCCCCATCATAAATGAGCCGCGTGGTGTCGGGGCGTGGCGTCTCCTTCCACGATTCCCCTCCGTCTTTCGTCAAATAAACAGTTGTCAATTCCTGTGACATCGTCCTGTCGGCTGAAAGAATCACATAACCGGAGGCCTCATTGAGAAAGCCGACCTTCCTGAAACGGATGGGCGGAGAAGAAGCTGTGACCTGGGCATCTTCCCATGTCTCCCCTTTGTCCTTTGAAAAAAGCAATCGGACGCTTTTATCGACGGAATAGTCACGGGCATATAAGAAGGCAGCAAGATCTTCTGTCAGAATATAACTATCCTCTATCAGCTCGTCCTCACTCCCGGAATACTCCCCTTGGAATAAATTCTTTTTTTCCACGGGAACTTGAATCCACTTCTCTCCATTGTGGTAGGTGATCTGCAGCTGATTCTGTTGAAGCGAGTATCCGACAGGGGCAGCTTCATTCACCGCTTGAAGTGGAGGGGGACCTGGATCACTTATTTCAGGTGTCTTGGGCTGAGTTACATGTGGCTCTTTTTCAAAAAAATACGTGCCTGCGATGATCCCGATGACCATCAGACAAGCCGTCCCGATCATGAAGTATTTCACATTACCAGACTCCTTTGGTTAGGGTAGAGTGGGTAGGGTGGGGACGGTTCTCACTCTACTTTTTAATAATGATTACAAGTGAACATCTCTAAAGCTGTAAATCTATCTTTGTGATATTTGGGATTTTATGCTAAATTTAGATAAACCCTTATCTTCTCTCTCCCTCTGTTTGCTCCCTATCCCCAACTATACCCCATTAATCCGTCGCTGCATAAATCAAACATTTATTACCTTCATTTATATTATCCTGGTTCCATCTATTCTTTTTAATATTGGTAAATGGCAGGGTGAGAACCGTCCCCGACCTACCACCCTACCAACCCTGCCCAAACCGTCCCCGCACACCTAACCCAAATCAGGAAGGTGATATTATTGGTTCGTCAGGCCAGAATGAAAAGTAAAAGCGGAGTGTATCATGTGATTGTCAGGGGCGCAAATCGCCAGGAAATTTTTCATGATGATGAAGACTGTATCAAATTCCTGGCCGCCCTCAAGAAAGTGAAAATCAAAACAGGACTTAAAGTCTATGCCTGGTGCTTAATGGGGAATCATGTCCACCTTCTCATAAAAGAAGGGAATGAAAGCATCTCAGTTGTCATGAAGAGGATCGGAGTGAGTTACGCCAATTATTATAACTGGAAGTATAAAACCACCGGCCATCTCTTTCAGGATCGATTCAAAAGTGAGAATGTTGAAAGCGTGAGGTATCTCCTCAATGTGACCAGGTATATCCACCAAAATCCCGTCAAAGCAGGCATCGTTATGAATCCACATGATTGGAAGTGGAGCAGCTGCCGGGGTTACTATGGGAACCCTGCACATCACCCCCATCTATTAGATTCCCACTATCTATTGAATTACTTCTCTCCCAATCCATCCATTGGAAAAGCAAGGTTTAAAGAATTTAATGAGAAGCCCAATCAGGACAAGTGTTTGGAAGACCTGGAAGATACCAGCCGGAGGTTATCTGATGATGAGGCAAGAATGGTGATTAAAAAGCACCTCGGCCAATTGGAAATTCCTCAGCTGAAAAGTCTGCCTAAGGAGGAAAGGGAGCAGGTGCTGAGGAAAGTGAAGCAGATAGAAGGAGTGTCCCAGATGCAGGCGGCGAGGATCTTGGGAGTCGCGGTGCATTTTTTGTATAAGGTGAAAAGGTAGGGTGAGAACCGTCCCCGCCCTACCAAGGTAAAAAAGGAGAGTGAGAACCGTCCCCACTCTACCCCCCAACTCTACCCCAACTCTACTCTTCACCCGTATACAAAATAATACGCGGCCCCTGAACGCCTCCGATGTGGCCGTCGGCTCCCTCGGGAGTTTCGATCATGGTGCTGAAGCGGATGGTTTTCTTTTCTTTTGCTTTTAGTTCAGCGTGAAACGGTGCACCCTGATTAAGGAAAGGGACCGGTTTATAGTTGTTTTCGTCGAAGCTGTATGTGAATGTCACATCCTCATTGCCGGTGTTCTCAAATATCATTTCGCATTCGGCGGTCATGGTCCTCGGGTTATCCCAGTCAGGGACGTCAAACATACATACGCTGTCGTCTGCGATATAGTTTACCTTTTCAACCCCTTCTGCCATGAATTTCTGATAAAAATCCACGGCCAGTGCGGGAGAGGACAGGACGAAGACAAACGCAATGGTCACGGCGGGCAATTGGAATCTTTTCAGTGCGAACCAGAGCACGGTCACACTTGCGATCATCAATACATGTGAAAGGATGGAGAGATGAAAGGCCAGGTTGAGATGCCTCGTCAGGATGATTTCCATTTCAGGAGCTTCAAGAGAGGTAAAGGGGAACCTCAAGAGGAAGGAAATGAGAAACAGAACGAATGATGCTGCCAATAATAGCTTTGATTTAATCATGGGTTACCTCCAATCCAGGTTAAGTATAAAGTTTAAAATGGGAGTGTCTTTGCGCCCATCATAAAGAAAATGCTGACGGAATACCTGAACACCACATAAGCAAGCGTCAGTCCAATCACGAGATGCAGACCCCAAAGACGACGGATGGAGTTTAATAGAATGATATCTATGACAAGCCAGACAACAGGCAGCGCGGCCACAGCAAAAAAGTAATAGAAATGGCTGAAAACCCCCAGCACAATCGACGCCGCAATGAACAGCGCGAATAGAACATGAATCACATAAAATATAGACAAACGAACCTTTCTTTTCATCATTTCACCTCACTTTGCGGGACAGGGGGACAGGTACATTGTCCCGGGTAGGATACACAGTAGTTCTATTTTAAGATAAATACTGGTTTTATAGTAGGGGTTTATGTAGAAAAGGGGATATAGGGATTTTCCTCACGTTGAATATACCTAAGGACAAATAAAAGGAACACGCTTAGTGTCCCTATGAGAATAAAGCCATATAGCCTATCATACCTGCAATGGTTAGAAAAGTCTGAATCACTATCCCGAGAATGTTGATGATCAGACCTGTCACGGCGAAACTCCTGCCGTTTTCACTTCGTGCCTTGATTTCGTTTAAGCTCTTTCTTGCGATTACGACACCAATGATTCCGACAATGAGTCCGATTTGAATAAGAAATAATGAAACAATACCTAAAACGAAAGAGATGATTGCTTTTTCATTTGTCATGATTTTCAAGAGGTTGTGATGCTTCCTTTCCCGGTGGATTTGCTCCATTAAAACTCCTCCTTGAGCCCGTTATGGATTTTATTAGGGACCAAAGACCAATCACATGAGACTATTATACTCTCTTAATGAAAAAATTTCCATTTTTTCCTCTTCTAAAGTGAAATGGAATTGCGTGGTATCTGCTGGGAATTTCTTATTGCAGTCTGTCTTAATATAAAAAAGAATGCAAACAAGATTCGTCTGCACCATTCAACAAATTACTATTGATAATCCTCTTTCTAAACCTGTGTTAACCTCCCTATAGCCTTGGAACTTTCCTCTGAAACACCGAGTAAGCTTGTACCCATCAAAAGGTTACGACAATATATTTGGTTATTTTAATAAATTTATGCTTGTAATGATAATTGGCATTGCAAATACGTCTATTAGGAAAGCTCCAACAATCGGCACTATTAAAAATGCTTTTGGGGAAGGGCCGAAGCGATCAGTAATGGCACCCATATTGGCCATTGCATTTGGAGTGGCTCCCAGGCCATGGCCGGTGAAGCCTCCCACCATGACAGCAGCATCATAATCTTTACCCAGTAACCTGAATAGAACGAAAACCCCCATAACTACAATGAATACAACCTGCACTAAAACAATTATTATCATTGGAAGGGCTAAACCCGCAACTTCCCAAAGCTTAATGCTCATTAATGCCATGGAAAGGAATATGCCAAGAGTCACATCACCGATTAAGCCAATGCTCTTCATATCCACAATGCTTTTATTAAAACTATCCATAACATTTCTGACGATAACTGCTACAAACATTGCTCCAACATAGCTTGGGAGTACAAAGCCTGTAACGCTTGAGAAAAGCTCTCCCAGATAAGAACCCGCAGCCATACAAAACGTGATGATTAAGATCTGAACCATAAATCTTTGAGAGTTAAATCCAAATTCATTCTTTCCCATTACATTTTCATTAGCGGCTGCCGCCTCCAATGATGCATCTGCGTCTGATGGATTCAATTTGTACTTCGTAATAAGGTATTTAACTGTCGGTCCTCCAATCAAGCCTCCGGCGATTAATCCGAATGTAGCCGCTGCCAGTCCAACTGAAAGAGCTGAGTTCACCCCTAATTCCTCAATTGTCCCTCCGAAAGCAGTGGCAGCTCCATGTCCTCCTTCCATGGATACAGCACCAATCATTACTCCTAATAAAGGCTCAAGGCCTAGAACACTGGCCAGGGAAATCCCGATAATACTCTGGCATAATGCCAATACTCCGCAGGCAAGCCAATATATAACCAGAATCTTCCCGCCGAGCTTAACCAATTGAAAGCTGGCTCCCAGCCCGACCGTCGTAAAGAATGCCAACATGAATAATCCTTGTAATGAAGTATCTAACGTAATGTTTAATAGTCCTGTCTGCTTTAGAATTGTTACAAGGACAGCAAATAACAACCCGCCAACTACTGGTGCGGGAATGCAAAAACGTTTTAAGAATGAAACTTTATTAATAAGGAATCCTCCACCTATAAGTAAAGCAACCGCCAAAAAAATGGTCGTAACATTATTTAATGCCAAGTCCATATTGTACCCCCTAGATTATTTATTAAAATGCATAAGTCCTTCCATTACAAAATGTGCACCCAATGAAATTGTTTTATTGCCCTGATCAAAATCAGGATTCACCTCACATACATCGAAGGATATCGTTTTTTTCTTTGAAACAACATGCCTTATTAACTCTCGCACCTTTTTCGGTTCAAGGCCAAATGGGGAAGGGGCACTGACTCCGGGAGCAAAAGAAGAATCAATGACATCTGTACATAATGTAAGAATAATAGTGTCGTAATTTGCTGCAAATTCATCCAGCTGCTTGAAGGCGCCAGAGAGATCTGACGATGAGAGCTGTTCCTCCATTATGTAACGGACATTATACTTACGGGCTGTCTCAAATAAGGCTGCTGTGTTTCCCAGTTTCTGAATGCCAGCGGCTAAATATCCGCAATTTTGATCCTGATCCAAGATCTGCTTAAACATCGTACCAGAGGAAGTTTGCCGCTCATACGTCCTCATATCAAAATGTGCATCAATATTAATGATTCCAATACTCACATCAGGTCCCAAGTATTCTCTGACCCCGAGATAGTGGCCATAAAAGGTCTCATGGCCGCCGCCAATAATGACAGGGGTTATCCTTTTATTAAATAAAATGGAAATGACCTTTCCCAGCTCATCCTGAGCCTCTTCCATATCACCCCGGACACATTCGATATCACCAGAATCAAACACATTCGTATCCATCGGCAGATGCCAGGGGAATTTAGCAAAAGCACTCTTTACTTCTTCCGGTGCGTTAGCAGCTCCTCTTCTGCCATTGTTCCTTTTAACCCCTTCATCACACTTAAAGCCAATTATCCCAAACGAATTTCCATTTCCGACCTGTTTCATATCAGATGTTAGATCCAGCAATTCTACCTGCTGATGAACCCTGAAACTATAAGGGTCCGTTTTACTATCGACTCTTCCAGACCACTGATTCCTTGACGGCTTGTTATACATAATTCCTCCTGCTGTTTATAAATTCTGAATTTTCATCCTATGAAAAGTATATTTGAGTTAATATATAATTACCAATACCATTTTTATATATATTTATAGCCTTTAACTATAAAAGAGGGGTGTTTTCAATTGGATCTTCGGCAGCTTCGTTATTTCACCACCGTGGTACAAGAAAAAAATTTTTCTAAAGCTGCTGGGATACTTCATATTTCCCAGCCTTCTTTAAGCAACAGCATAATGAAATTGGAAAAGGAAATAGGGTTTCAGCTTTTGGAAAGGAATACAAGGAGCTTAACCCTGACAGAATCGGGAGAAATTTTCTACACACGTGCCAAAGATCTTATCAAAAGGCATGGACATATGGTAAAGGATCTTGAGGAAATCAGGCAAACAGGGAGCGGCACGGTCTCAATTGGATTGATTGAGTCTTCAAAATACTGGATACCCAAAACAATAAAACAATTTAAAGATCGGTATCCAAATATAGAAATTCATTTCAAAGAACTGCTTGGCCACAAGAAGGTTATAGAGTCTCTTTCCAATTACGATGTGCATATTACCATCACAAACCAGCTGATTTATAACACTGAAATAGAGGTTATCCCCATTTATATTGAAAAACTCCTCTTGGTCATGCACAAAGGGGACAAGCTTAATGAGCTGGTCTCCATATCCTTAAACGATCTTACTGAACATGATTTTATAATCAGCACAGATGGCTTCCAGACAAGAGAAGATGTGTTAAATGCATTTAAACATGAAAATCTTGCTCCAAACATCAAATATGAAATTGAGCGTTTGGAAACAGCCTGCAGCCTGGTTGAACACGGACTCGGAATTGCTATTCTGCCGGAAAGCTATGTTAAATATTACTCCAATCCAAACCTTGTGACACGCTTTATTGATTCAGGATTTCTCCAAAGGACTGTTTATATTGCCTATAGGAAGGATCGCAGCCTTACCCCGGCAGTATTTCATTTAATAGAAGAAATGAAGAAATTTTTTGTTTGAAAATCGTAATAGGGCCACCAGAGGTAATCCCTATCAAGGTGAGGAGAAAGTGACCTATATCTACTATTCAATAAAGACAACATGCTTTTTATAGGGAAGGTGAGGACCGTCTACTATCCTCATTTGAGAACCGGACAGAAACCGTGTGACGATGGAGGCAGGGAGCAGAGTCACTACCTCTAAAGATAAGAAAGCCACCTTGAGACCGAGCCCGAGGTGGCTTTCTAATTATTTTGCAGCGCAGCCAAGTAAAAGAATACCCTGTTATCTATTATGCCTGTACGTTCAAAAACGACTCCATCTTCTTATTGAATATCAAACTATGTTCCCAAAACATCATATGTCCTCCCAATGCTTCCACAGCTGCGTTAGGTGCCAGTTTGTGCAGGTAAGGGGTTGCCGTTTCGGCCCAGTGCTCGGCGACAACATACAGTGTCGGGACTGCTTCACTGCTCTCGGCCGCCTCGACTCGATAATCTGAGAACAGCCCGGAAGAAAACAGGTTGGCAGCAATATAATAAGGGGTTTTCAATGATTGCTCGACGATCCAATTTAATTCATCATCTTTGAGCTCCCGCTGGACCATGACCCCGGCGGCGTAGGCAGAAATGAAATCCCGCTGCCCTTTTGGGTTGCGGAGGTAGTTGGTGTAGGCGGCCGCCATGTCATCGAGCGGACCTTCCACCCACTCCTTATCCTGGTTCAAAGATAAGGATTTAGGCGGCATATCGATGAAAACAAGGGATTTGATGCCGTCCGTGCCGAATTGGCGGATATATTCCCAAACCGTCAGGCACCCGAATGACCAGCCGACAAGCGTGGCATTCTCAACATTCAATTGCTTCAATATTTTCCTTAGGTCCGTCCCGTGTGTCACATAATCATTCCCATGCAATGTCATCGTTGACCGTCCATGGCTTCTGGGATCAATCACGATCGTACGGCGGGTTTTTGAAAAATGTTCGACCTGTTCGGTAAAGATTTCCGTTGTAAAGGTGAAACCGGGAATGAATATGATTGGCTCCCCTCTGCCGGAATCCTGCACGAATAATTCAATACCTGGTTCCACTTCGATATAAGTGTTCATGTCTGCTCCTCCTGAAAGTTGTCATTTTTGTAGATTATATTCAGCATGGAGGTGTTTCATATCGGTATTTATTGAATTGGCCGCAGCCGCAGGCTTTAATTTGTGAAATCCCATATCCCTCCGATCAACTTGCCCAGCCCCCTGAACAGCCAGAATACCATCCTGAAAGGGAAAACGAGAAGCTCCGGTATCCATATTAGAATCTCAAGTAAAAAATCAACCAGAGAGAAATGCTCTCCTTGGTTTCTTCGTTTAATTCTCTTTTCCTTCATTTTTTTACGCCACTTTTTCATGATCTTTCCCCGTTTCTTTTTGTATAGCTGAATATACGGTCTACAGTCGTCATTAGTTTCAAATTTTTGGATGGAAAAGGAGGTGCAATGGCCTCTTTAGGAGAAGGGGATGTGAATTAGAATCGTCAAAAAACTTTCTAAACTGGTGTATGCCCTCTTTAGAAGGTCTGTAATAATACACTTTTTTAGCCGCACTTTTGACGATGCTGACTGGATAGAAGTCTGAGGAAGAAATTCAGCAAGTGGATTAATGGGATGTAGAAGAATGTGATGA
This sequence comes from Bacillus sp. BKU_1, assembly GCA_051294195.1. Classification (GTDB taxonomy): domain Bacteria; phylum Bacillota; class Bacilli; order Bacillales; family Bacillaceae_B; genus Rossellomorea. The sequence continues at coordinate 4,038,529 of CP193985.1, forward strand.
ATTGAAAAGGCAGGGGATATTGGAACAATTAGGGGAATCCAATATGAAGTAGTACAGATATAAAGCCGCATGGCAGAATATTATGATGGAAGTGAATAAAACCTGACCTGCTCAACAAAAACATCAGAATGTATATCCTTATACCTATGCTTAGATGGAAAAAAGCCAGGGTGCATATCACTGCTCAATTCATTGACCTTTCCCTATAGAAACTCGGTTCCAATACTGCCGGCTTAAAGACAAAGCCGTCAGTATTGGAACCGAGACCATTTAAAGTTAATTAAAGATAGTAATGAAATATCACTCAGGTTTTGCAGAGTGTGAATACCTTGTATAGGCTAAAATCAGGGAAATAAATAAGGTGGAAATTAAAAGAATTAAGAAAGCCCCGAGTATCAAATCTTTTGGAAGAAAGATCAGAAAGAACATAGCTATACCGCTAACAAATAGTGTATATGCAATAACCCTGGATACTTTATTCCATAACTGATAAGTGGCAGATTGGAATGAGCTCGTGCCTGCAAATGACTCTAGTTTGAATCTGGGAAGGGTATTACCTATTATGACAAAAACTATACCTACAATTACAGGCAGGAGTAAAAGCATATTAAAGTTGTTCCCTAAACCTACATAAATTAAAAAGCTATGGAGGAGTAAGAGGACACTATTTAGAACTATTGACACGGTTGTCAAACTCTTATCCAGTCTTTTTGAAAGTTCTGGATGAAATCGGAATTTGGTTACAAATAAAAGGGAGAGACTACTTAAAATCATTGTGGCAGGGACAATAAATAATAGTAAATTTTTTTGAGCAAATGCAGAAGGAGATCCATTTACATTTGCAAATTTACTGGGTAGCATATTTGGAAGGTCTTTATAAAAAAATATACTGATCCCAAAAGCTACTACAACTAATAACCACGCAGTAATTTTTCTTATCATTTATTCCACTCCTTTTTCTTTGTTAAATTGTACTGCCCATTTCATAATATCCTGTAAAACACTGGTGTTTAAAGAATAATAAACATATTGACCCTTTTTGTGGGAATATACAAGATCTGAGTTTTTCAAAATGTTTAAATGCTGGGAAATACCAGGTTTACTCATATTAAAATGATTAGCTATTTCACCAGATGTCAAGTCACCTTCCTTTAATAAATCCAGAATCTTTCTCCTGTTATCATCTGACAGAGCCTTAAATAATTCACCTATTGCCACAATTTATCGGCCCTCCTTTTATAAAAATACTGAGGTATTAAATAATTAAGTAAATACTTAAATATATTATACAGACTAATGTTTATATTTGTCAATAAGTTCGGATAATTGTATTTGGTTTTTTCGCAACGCTACAGTTATCTTTCTAAGACCACCCTGCGAAATAATAAGGGAGTAGAACATATTTCCTTTTAAATATTGCTAAATTGGAAAAGGTGAATTCTTCGCGGATTTAAATTAAAGCTTTGAAGGAGGACTGCTTTTAGCAGATGAATGGACAACACGATTAATGTATTCAGCTGGGTTTGCACTGTAGAGGAGTCCAGTAAGAACAGAACTACATTCATCATATAAATAAGCTCGTAGACATGCTCCGGTTATGGAGTATGTCTACGAGCCGCTAAAAATACTACTATTTATATCATATCTTTATTAGGATCGAAATCATCCGGGAAGATTTCATGAGCGAGCTGTCTGCTTACACCTTCAGGATCATCCGGGAAGATTTCATGGGCCAATTGCTTGCTAACGCTATCGTGATCATCCGGGAAGATTTCATGGGCCAATTGCTTGCTAACGCTATCGTGATCATCCGGGAAGATTTCATGGGCCAATTGCTTGCTTACGCCATCGGGATCATCCGGGAAGATTTCATGGGCCAGCTGCTTGCTTACGCCATCGGGATCATCCGGGAAGATTTCATGGGCCAGCTGCTTGCTAACGCCATCGGGATCATCCGGGAAGATTTCATGGGCCAATTGCTTGCTAACGCCATCAGGATCATCCGGGAAGATTTCATGAGCCAGTTGCTTGCTTATGCCATCGTGATCATCCGGGAAGATTTCATGCGCTAAATGATTCTTTTTAGAAGGAGTATTTTCGTTATAACCGGCATGTCCTAGAACTATTGAGAAAATCACCATGCTAATCACTGAATAAATAAAATTATTTTTCATTTGTAAACTTCCCCTTATATAAACTTTTTTTGTGCAGAAAATGCAATCTTATACAGTTTAGCTGCTTCTTTATATTGGAAATTCTCTTCTAACCTGTTTGCCATTATCTCCGCATATTCCACAACGTACTGCCATTCATTCTTTTCATAGAAAAAAGGAATCACTTCTTCTTTAATATATTGTTTGTTTTGTATTAGTGAATCGTTGTGTGAAAACTCCAGCATATTAAAATGGTGGAAATAATCTTTATTTTCTATGAATAACTCTCTCCCCTTTCTTATCATGTCTTTCATTTTAATAAACTGCTTGGTGTATTTATATTCTCGGGCAAGACAAAAGTAGGTTGTGACAAGCCAACTATTATGTTTTACAGAACCAAATTTCAAACTATTCTCGTAGTATGTAATAGCTTCAGGGTGATGACCTTGAAGACTATAAAGATAACCCAGGTTATGATGAATAATTTGAGTGTAACTATCGTGATTAATTGCTTCTGCTATTTTAATGGCCTTTTGGTAATATTCTATTGATTTTTTATAATTTTTTGTCCTGCCCTCGTTGATCCCTAGAATTACGTATAACTTTATTTGTTGAAGGTGATCGAGAGATTGATTGGCAATTTCTAGGCTTTTAATGGCAAATTCATTAGTTTTATGAGTTTTGTGGAGTTTTCCATAACACAATGACAGGTAATATAAGATATCACCCAGATCATGCTCAAACGAATCTGCCTGCCTTGTTAAATTCTGAAGTTTTTCAAGTGAGAGAAGCAGCTTTTCTTCTGCATCGCAATAATGTTGGTTTACATAGGAAGAAATTCCAGATAAATAGTAATAATAAAATAGTAAATCATCTGACATTGAAGTCTGGTACTTTTTTAAATCCACTAATTGTTGATTGAGGGCATGATAATCTTTAATTTTGATAAAGTATTTAATACTGAATAATTTAAATTTAAGAGTTGGATATATAGAAGGGGTAGAAGTGAGTATCTTCTTAATCTCTTCGTATTGCTCTTTCAATATTTTTTTTTCAGTGTTTACTTTAAGTAACTCATACCACTTTTCAATTTTATTATTTAGATCACTTTCATCTACTGATTTTATTGAGTTGATAGAAATCTTCATTTTTTCACACAGCAATTTAAGTATTTCTTCGCTGGGATCCATATTATTATTTTCTACTTTACTGAGATATGAAGGGGAACAAACACCCTTGCAGAGTTCTTCCTGAGTGAGGTTAGAATTGATCCTGAAATATTTAATTCGACTTCCAATCATCATAATTCCTCCTTTTTCGACTTGAGAAAGTAAGAAAATAAAATCCCTGTATCGGCGTCAAAAATGATCTGTCTTTCTCAATAGGATATCAAATGCGAGTGTGATAGTTTAAGACTATGAACAAGTTGTTGGTGGGAGGATAAATACCTATCCGGTTGTTCTCCGTTTCTTTGGTGCAGGGAGGTGTTGTATGTATAAAAAAAAGTCTGTTCTTCTTTCTTTATGCGCTGTTTCAACATTTGTTTTTTGGAAGAATAAAGGTCGGTCGGGAAAGAGGTATGTAAGCATAAAATACCAAAGACATTGATTTGGTTATTAAGAGAAGAAGGCAGATCAATCGGGAATTTTATACTAGTTTAGGCTCCTCTTAAATGTAAGAACAAAAGATTAAAAGATTTCATCAGGCATATATATACTTTTTTTAAATATTTTGTAAAAACATATCTATATTATAAGCTTTTTTATTAGATATGTAAGGCAATATTCGTGAAATTCTCGTAAATTTCATCAAAACAGAATTCTCAAATCAATTTGAACCCATAAGGAGAGGCTAATCTTGTTGTCTGGGAAGAAAATACTTGTTACTGGAGGTAGCCGTGGTATTGGTCGAGCCGTCATTATGTCTCTAATAAATGCCGGAGCTAATGTAGTATCTACATATAAGAGCAACCATGGTTTAGCTGATCAGTTATGCAAAGAGATAAATGTGGAATCGGAAAGGTTGTTTATGATACCTGCAGATGCTGAAGATTATGAAAAGGCTCAGGAAACTGTTAAGCAGGCCAAAAGTTTGTTGGGAGGATTAGACGGGGTAGTCATTAATGCCGGTATCACCAGGGATAATCTCTTATGGTCAATGCCGGAAAATGATTGGGACGACGTGATTGCCACGAATTTAAAAGGCACATTTAATTATTCCAGAGCAGCAGCTTTTGGATTTGTTAAACAAAAGGCTGGGAGGATCGTTTGTGTAAGTTCTGTAAGCGGAATGATAGGGGTTCCCGGTCAAACTAATTATTCAGCAACTAAAGCAGGCCAAATAGGTTTTGTAAAATCTTTCGCAAAAGAAGTCGGAAAATTCGGAGTAAATGTAAATGCTGTTGCTCCAGGATTCGTTAGGACAGATATGTGGGATGAGTTAGGGCAAAAGAAGCAGGAACAGCTGCTTCAGAGCATTCCTTTGGGAAGACCCGCATATTCGGAGGAAATCGCTGAAGCCATTAAGTTTTTATTATCCGAGCATGCAACTTATATAACGGGTCAGACACTTGTGGTGGATGGCGGATTAAGTGCTTAAACAGTTATTGATTAAATTAATATATTCGTGGAGGTAATGATAATGGAAAATAGCCTAAAACAAGAATTAAGGGTAATTATTGCAGAACTTATTGAAATGGATGATTTTCAGGATGATGAGGATTTCATTGTAGATTTGGGACTGGACTCTATGATGTCAATCGAAATAGTAGCCCAAATTGAGCAACAATATAAAATTGATATTTCTGAAGAGTACATGGGTGAATTTCAGACATTAAACGATGTTGAGAGAATTGTAAGTCATTTGATTGACGGCCAATTAAAATCAGTCACTGCTGGCAGCGGTGTGGAATAATGCGAAAACGGATAGTGATCACAGGATTGGGTGTAGTATCCCCGATAGGGAAAGGGCACCGCGAATTTTGGAACGCCTTGGTAGGTGGAACTGTTGGGACAAGCGAAATTACTGCATTTGACACCTCTATTTTTAAAGTGAATCGCGGTGGACAAATAAACGATTTCAATCCGGGTGACTATTTTTCTTCCTCCAATTTTGAGGACAAGGGAAGAACAACCCAATTAGCCGTTGCGGCTGCAACAATGGCATATAAAGATGCCGGGCTGGGGCAAGCGGGATATCTCCCTGAGGATATAGGTGTGTGTATTGGCACAACCATGGGGAATACAGGAATATTGGAATCATCGACGGATGCTTATCTTGAGAATGAAGCTGATCAGGTTTCAGATGCTCTTATCAGTCATTTTCCAAACTCCTACATTTCTGGAGCTGTAGGAGAAGAACTGAATTTAGAAGGTCCTTGTATTACAATTCCCACTGCATGTGCCGCAGGAAACTATGCTATTACCTATGGAAGAGATTTGATAGAAGACGGCGATGTGGAAGTAGCTTTGGTGGGGGGAGCGGATGGCCTGTCCAGGGCATGCTATACGACCTTTCACCGATTGGGGGCAATCGCTCCAGACATATGTCAGCCTTTTGATAAAAATCGTAAAGGAATGATGGTAAGCGAAGGTTCGGCGGTCATTGTACTGGAAGAAAGGGATCGGGCTATTGCACGTGGTGCGACAATTTATGCCGAGCTGCTTGGATGTGGATTATCTTGCGATGCTCATCACCCTACCGCTCCGCATCCGCAAGGTTTAGGTGCAATAGCTGCAATGGAGAAAACATTGTTTGATGCCGGGGTCGAAAAGGAATCAATTTCTTATATAAGTGCTCATGGTACTGGCACTAAAGCCAACGATACTATCGAGTCCCTCGCAATTAAAGAGGTTTTTGGTGAAGCGGCTGATCACATACCGGTAAGCTCCATCAAGTCCATGCTCGGTCATACTATGGGGGCAGCAAGTGCAATAGAGGCGGTAACATGTGCACTTGCTATTCATAATAATCTTATACCACCCACTATGAACTTTAAGGAACCTGATATGGATTGTATTAAGAATGTTGTTCCTAATCATTCCATCCACGGAGAAGTAAAGTATACATTAAGTAATTCATTTGCCTTTGGTGGAAATATCTCAACAATATTAATGGGGGCAGCAAAGCATGCAGGATAATCAGGAGACTATTGTTATTACAGGAATTGGCGTTATATCTCCGCTTGGTATGAATCCTGATTCACTTTGGTCAGCAATAGAGGAAGGGCGCTCTTGCCGCAGCATTTCCACGCTTGAAGATAATTTCGGGACTCAATACTCATTTTGGGCCAATGACATGAGGGATTGGAATCCTCAAGAAATTTTGGGTAAACGAGGAATTCAATATTTACAGCCAAGTACTCAGTACTTGATTGGTTCCTCCATTCAAGCTTTACAGAATGCAAATCTTGATTTGGAGAGTCTGGAACCGGAGGAACTTGGAGTAGTAATCGGAAGTAATTTTGCAGGAATGAAAATGACATGGGAATATGATTTTACAGCCAGAACAAAAGGCCCGAAATATGTTAGTCCAATGCAGGCTCCAAATACGCTGGTGAATTCTCCGGCCTCTCATCTTGCGTTAAAAATTAAATCAAGGGCTTGTAATACTACCGTTTCATCAGGTAAATGTGCCGGATTAGATGCAATCGGTTATGCAAAAAAAATATTGGAGAAGAATCAGGCTAAATATGTCCTTGTAGGTGGAACTGAAGAAATAAATCCAGCTATTTCATGGTATTACAAGAATTCGGGGTTTCTTAATGAAGATTTAAATAAAAATGTTGGGGATCCGTACAATCAAGAAAGTGGAGGAATCATACCTGGAGAAGGCGCTGCAGTTCTGATATTAGAACGTCTTTCAGATGCAAGAGAAAGGAAGGCTCCTATATTGGGGGAAGTCAGCTCCTGGTCCAGTACATTTTTAAAAAGAAAAGATACGGGACACAGTTCTGGCTTGGATAAGGCGATTTTGAAAGCTCTTAACAAAAGTGGAAACAAACCTGAGGATGTAAAACTGGTTCTTTCTGGAGCAAATGGACTGCCTTCTTTGGATGCTGATGAACATGCTGCAATTAAAAGGGTGTTTTCCAATATTGGGGTACCAATTATAAGTTTAAAAGGAATGACCGGTGAATTAAGCGGAGCAAACGGTCTTTTTCAAATGGCGGCAGCTGCTGGTGTATTGAATAGAAGCAAACTTCCAAGCAGGCGGCCGGTGGGATTAAAAGATGAAAATCTCATTGGTTTAGAAGAACAGCCATGGAAGTCACTTTCGAAGGATGAATGTATTCTCCTAGTTGAACAGGACGTTTTTGGCTCTTCCAGTGCAGTAGTTGTAAAGGGTGTTTAACTGCTGCACCCTTTATTTTTATTGGAGGTGAATAGTATGAAAAAGGAATATTTATTTGATGAAATTAAGAAGTTATTACCACAAGATTATCCCTTTGTTTTTATTGATCGAGTTCAAGAATTATGGCCAGGAGAAAGAATAATCTGTAAAAAAAATGTTTCGGGTAATGAATGGACGGTTCCAGGGCATTTTCCAGAGAAAACTATATTTCCAGGTGTCTTAATGGTCGAAGCAATGGCTCAAGCAAGTATTTTGTTATTTAAACTTAGTCAATCCGGAAATGAAACGGAGGGTTCTTTTTTGTTATCCTCCGTAAAGTCACGCTTTCTTAAAACGGTTATTCCGGGAGATCAAATAGAGTTTACATGTGAAGTGATTAAGATGTTTGGATCAGCGGGCATAGTAAAAGCTATAGCCACAGTAGATGGTGAAATTGTATCCAAGGCTGAATTAACTTTTGCCGTACAACATTAACTCATTACAAATCAATGGCAGGAGAGGGGAGGAGAAAGTGATGAAAGTAAATAATTTGCTTCAATTGCTGGAGCTGAATTTTGAAAACGAATCACGGGGAATAACATTTATCAATAATAAACAAGATCAACATATTACATATACTGACCTTTATCAGAGGTCGTTACATATTTTAGGGTACCTTCAAAAAAAGGGGATAAATACTGGTTCAGAAATAATCATTTTGACAAATGAAGTAAATGCGTTTGTCCACATGTTCTGGTCATGTCTAGCGGGAGGGTTCATTCCAGTTCCAGTTAGTTTTGGGAATACTCAAGAGCATAAACACAAGCTTTTGAAAATTTGGCAGCAGATGAATAACCCGTATTTATTCATTGATCAGAAAGTCGACAGGATGCTGAAAAGTCTTGAAGGAATAACAGAGGACAGCTCTTTAATTCAGGATATGATGGATAAAACAATTTACTTTGAAGATGTTTACAAATCACTTGAACGAGGGAAGCTGCATGATCCTAAACCCAACGATATAGCGATGGTACAGTTTTCATCAGGCTCCACTGGAGACCCTAAAGGTGTTACCTTAACTCATGAAAATCTCTTAACTAATCTTGAAGGTATTGTGGAAGCAGACCCGGATCATTGGTCTGAAGATAAATTTTTCAGCTGGATGCCATTAACGCATGACTTAGGGTTGATTGGATTTCATTTGGCTCCGATAGCTGCCAAAATCCATCAGTATCTTATGCCTACAAGTATGTTTATTCGTTCCCCTCTCACCTGGCTGAATAAAGTGCAAGAGTATAAAGCAACAGTATTGTCTTCACCGAATTTTGGTTACAAATTTCTACTAGACCGTTTTAAGAACGAGGGCGCAGGTGAACTGGACTTATCGAGTGTAAGGAAAATTGTGAATGGTGCCGAACCAATTTCTTATGATCTCACTAAAGAATTTCTGGATGTCTTTCATCCGTTTGGACTGAGGCAAGATATAATGGTGCCTTCCTACGGCATGGCAGAAGCTGCAGTGGGAGTTACATTTCCTGTAGTAAATGACGGTTTTCTTCCTATTTATTTAGATCGGGAAACGTTGAATATAAGTTCTAAAATAATACAGTTGGATCAAGATGCTTCAAAGGCATCAGTATTTGTTAGTTTAGGAAAAGCAATTAAAGGCACAAATATCCGGATATGTAACGAGGATGAAGAGGAACTCGACGACAATACAGTCGGAAGAATACAGATCCAAGGGAAAAACGTAACTGCTGGTTACTATAATAATTCTGATGCTACCAATAAAATCATTACAAAAGATGGCTGGCTTATAACTGGGGATATAGGTTTCATAAACAATGGAGAATTAGTAGTCACAGGCAGAGAGAAAGATATTATCTTCATAAATGGCCAAAATTTCTATCCTCATGATATTGAAAGAGTAGCGGAATCTGTTGAAGGAATAGAGTTAGGAAGAATCGCTGTATGTGGAGTATTAAATGAGAATCTTCAAAAGGAAGACGTAATAGCATTTGTTTTATATCGGGGACCTTTTGAAGATTTTGAATCAACATGCTCACACCTTAAAGAGCATCTTAATAGGGAATTGGCTATAGACCTGACTGCCGTCCTGCCAGTTAAAAAAATCCCTCGAACCACAAGCGGTAAGGTACAAAGATACTTGCTTGCCGAAGAATATAAAGAGGGGAAATTCGATGAATTAAAAGAACGGGTAGATGAGTTGTTGGCAGGGAAAAGGGCTTCTCGTAATATTGTCAAACCGCGAAATGATATCGAACATGAGCTGACTGAATACTTTATGAAGGTTCTAGGGTTAACAGATGTCAGCATTTATGACCATTTCTTTGAAATGGGAGGGAACTCTCTGAAAGCCAGCCAGATTCTGGGTTTGATATTTAAAAAGTATAATATTGAAATGACATTTGAAGAATTGTTCTCACTACCGACAGTTTCTAGTTTAGCCGATTATATTCAAAGCACGAAGAAAAAAAGTCAGTATAAACCTTTGGTTTCAGTAAAGGAAAGCAAGTCTTATCCAATTACCCCAATGCAAAAAAAGATATATTTTATGGAACATTATGAAGGGATAGGAACTTCCTATAATGTAACGGCTACATTAAAAGTCAATGGCAGATTTTCGGTGGATAAAGTACAATCCGCTTTTCAAAAGCTGGTAGACCGTCATGAGTCTCTTCGAACTAATTTCATTTCTGAGAAGGGTGAAATCCGTCAAGTTGTAAAAAAATCCAGTACAACTGAAGTGATAATAGTAGATCCTGAAAATATTAGTATTGTAGAACAGGTGTTCATCAAGCCTTTTAATCTTGCTGAAGAACAGTTAATAAGATTGGGAGTTTGTGAATTAAGCAGTGATGAGTTCATATTAATTTTTGATGTCCATCATATCGTTGCTGACCGGATTTCCATGAATCTCTTGGTTAATGAATTTTTCACTTTTTATGAAGAAAAGGATTTATTACCTTTACAGGTACAGTATAAGGATTTTTCTATATGGAATGAAACTTTAAGGAACGCTCCTTCTTTTAAATTACAGGAAAATTATTGGAGAAGTATTTTAGAAGGAGAACTTCCGGTTATGGAATTCCCGTTGGATTACCGCAGGCCAAATATCCAAAGCTTCAAAGGAGAAGTGGTGCCTTTCTCAGTGAGTGGACAATTACTTGAGAATTTGAGAATGCTTGCAAGGGACACAGGAACTACCGTTTATATGGTGCTGCTTTCAGCATTTAACATTCTTCTTTCTAAGTATACAGGGCAAGAAGACATCCTGGTCGGTACTCCGGTATCAGGAAGATATCACCCTGATTTGGACAGTATCATTGGTATGTTCGTAAATACTTTGCCAATAAGGAGTTTTCCTGACTCAGAAAAATACTACGTCGATTTTCTTAATGAGACTAAGAATCGTACATTAGAAGCTCTGCATCACCAGAGTTATCCCATAGAAGAGCTGTTTAATGAACTCAATCTAACGAAGGATCCGAGCAGAAACCCATTGTTTGATATGGTTTTTGTCATGCAAAATATGGAAAGAAGTGCGTTTGACCATAAAGATTTCGGTATAACAGAAGTACCAATCCAATCTAAGTTTTCCAAGTTTGAATTGACACTCGAAGCAGTCGAGACAAAGGATATCATTCATTTTAATGTTGAGTATAATAGCGGGTTATTTAAGCAGAATACTATCAAGCGTTTTATTGAACATTATCAGAATATATTGAAAGATGTCACCCTCAATCCTCAAAAGAGATTAGCCGAAATAAATATCCTTAGTGAAGAAGAGAAATCTAACGTACTATACCGATTTAATGATACGGAACGGGAATTCCCGGAACATAAAACGATTCATCAACTAATTGAAGAACAGACAGTCCATTCGCCAAATGCCAAAGCTTTATTTTATAAACAGCAGACCATGACCTATAAAGAGTTGAATAAAAGAGCGAGCAGTTTAGCGGCTCACTTAGTCCAAAAAGGGATTAAAAATGGAGATTATGTCGGTGTTTTTCTTAACCGTGGCTTTGAAATGATTATCGGTGTTTTAGGTATTCTTAAAGCTGGAGCAGCTTATGTCCCGCTTGATCCCAAGCTCCCTAAAGACAGACTGGGCTTTATTATAAATCACCTTCAAGTAAAGGCACTTATTATTGATGATGAGCAGAAAAACAGAGCTTGGGAGTTAGCTGGAGAACATAGACACTTATCATTAATTATAGATCCAAAGTACGTTGATGACTCTTTAGTTGACTTCTCTGTTCCAGTGACTTCAGAAGATAATGCCTATGTTATCTTTACGTCCGGTTCAACAGGAAGCCCCAACGGTGTAAGGGTTAAGCATAAATCGGTGGTGAATTTGATTGACTGGTTTAATAGGGAGTTTAATATTGGTCCAGCTGACAGAGTGTTATTTCTGACCTCACTAAGCTTTGATCTATCGGTCTATGATATTTTCGGGGTACTCTCCGCCGGAGGATCAATTCGAATTGCAGGAGATGATGACCAGCGAAACCCCTTAATGTTACTGGAATTGATTAAAAATGATTCAATAACAATTTGGGATTCTGCCCCTGCGGCATTCGGGCAAATTGTACCATTCATTCAAAATAAAGATGAAGTTAGTTATAAGCTTAAGTACGTTTTCTTAAGCGGTGACTGGATTCCGTTATCAACACCTGAAATTATTTCAGAAGCATTTCCTGCTGCCAAGCTTATTAGCTTGGGTGGAGCGACGGAAGCGACTGTTTGGTCAAACTTTTATAAAGTAGACAAAGTGATGCCGGATTGGAACAGTATTCCATACGGTAAACCCATCCAAAACTCTCAATATTATATTCTCGATAAACATCTTCAACCATGTCCAATTGGAGTACCGGGTGAATTGTATATAGGCGGAGATTGTTTGTCTGAAGGATATGTGAATTCCCCCCAGCTAAATAGTGAGCGTTTTTTAACGAATTCATTTTTAGGTTTGACATCTGCAAGGATCTACAAAACAGGGGATAAGGCAAAATGGCATGAGGATGGGAATATAGAATTTCTGGGCAGGCTTGATTTTCAGGTGAAAATAAGGGGTTATCGAATTGAACTGGGTGAAATACAGGCTGTTCTATCCAAACATGAAAAGGTTAAAGAAGCCCACGTATTAATGATTGAAAAAAGCGGTGAGGAAAAGTCCTTATGCGCATACATCTTATCTGAAGAGAGAATCAGCCCTTCGGAATTGAGGAGCTTCCTGGGTGATAGGGTTCCTGAATATATGATTCCGTCATACTTTGTTGTTTTAGAAAAGATGCCGGTGACTTCAAATGGAAAATTGGATAGAAAAGCATTACCGCAACCCGACTCTGCCATTGATTCAGGACAGCAATATGAACCTCCTTCCAATAGAACTGAAGAAATTTTGGTTCATATTTGGGAAGAACTGTTGGGGATAAAAGGCATTGGAATAAATGATAACTTCTTTGCACTCGGGGGGGACTCCATAAAGGCAATACAAGCGGCGGCTCGATTAGACAATTATGACCTGAAAATGGATATTAACGATATTTTTAAGTTTCCGACCATTGCTGCAATAAGCAGTCAGGTGAAACGAAATGCAAAGGTTATAGATCAGGGAGCAGTTATAGGGGCAATCAAACCAACACCTGTTCAAAACTGGTTTTTTGCACAAGAATTCAAAGATAAGCATCACTTTAATCAAGCTTTCCTAATAAAGTCGGAAAGTGGATTAGAAACGGAGAAGGTTCAGCTTGTGTTTGACCGCCTGGTGCAACATCATGATGCTCTCCGAATTGGTTTAATTGAAACAAAGGAAGGCTCCGTGCTGTTTAATCATGATATAGGGGGCAAGTCCCCAAACGTTATTTTATATGATCTAACGAAGGAAAAAGATCCTGAGAAGATTATTAGTAAAGAGGCGGAGAAACTTCAAAAAGAAATTGACTTAAGTCATCCACCGTATATGAAAATAGCTCAATTTGATACTGATAATGGTGCATACCTCCTTATGATTATTCATCACCTTATTATTGACGGGGTATCTTGGCGGATATTGTTTGAAGATTTCGTCAAAGGTTACAGAAGTGAAATGGCAGGTCAGGATATTATTTTTCCGCCTAAAATGGATTCGTTCCAGACTTGGGCAAACGAGCTTGATATGTATTCAAAGAGTTTGAGTCTGGAAGACGAGATACCGTATTGGAAAAATATTTCTAATCGCCTAAAGACAGTTTTGCCGAAAGATCTGGATAGCAAAGATGATAAAAATAGCTCTTCAAAAATCTTGGAATTCCATCTTAATGACATTCAAACGGAAAATTTACTGACAAAGTCAAGTCAGACGTTTAACACAGGTGTTGAAACCATTCTATTAACAGCATTAAGTCTCGCGATTAACGAATGGACAAATAAAACTGGAGTATCTGTCAACTTAGAAGGACACGGAAGGATAAATATTACAAATGAGTTGAAAATTGATAGAACAATTGGATGGTTTACATCAATGTATCCAGTTTATCTCGAAATTGATTCTGCTAAAAATAAAAGCTATCAAATCAAACAGATTAAAGAATTGCTTATGAAAGTCCCTAACGGAGGAATTGGCTACGGGTTATTAAAATATGGATCAACTTCTCTTACTGAAGAATTTAAAAATGATATGGACCCAGAGATTAGTTTTAACTATTTAGGTCAGTTTAATCGTGAACTTGATGGGGAAGGAATGACTCTTTCCAATTTACCTTTGGGTGATGTGGTAAGTCCGGAAGCTAAAAGACCCTACGCATTGAATATTAATTGTTATGTAAAAGACGAACAGTTCGTAATGATGCTGGAATACAGTAGAAATGAGTTTCTGAGTGAAACAATGAATATTCTGATTAATAACTATAAAAGGCATTTGATTGAACTTATTGACCACTGTACAAATGCGGAGCAAGAGCTAACGCCAAGTGACTTAACCTTTAGCGATTTCGATATTGATGAATTAGAAAGTTTTATCCAGGAAGTTGCTGTAGGACTGTCAGATGAGGAGTAAGCAATTATGACACAAAAAATCGCAATTCAAAACATATATCCTTTAACACCCTTACAAGAAGGAATACTTTTTCATTATTTAATGGATAAAGGAACGAAATCATATATTGAACAAATGGTTTTAACCGTCAAAGGGGATCTTGATAAAAGTGTGATGAAAGAAGCTTTTCAACTTATTTTTGACCGCCATGACGTATTACGTACTGTTTTCAGGTCAGAAAAACTTGCCAAGCCCTTACAGGTTGTACTTAAGTCAAGAAAAGCACAAATACACTATGAAGATGTTTCTGGCGTGATTCTGGAAGGAAAAGACTCAGTCTTAGATAATTACCGCTCAATCGAGATTGAGAAAGGCTTTGATCTATCAAAAGAACAACTGTTCCGGATGACAGTATTAAAAATTGCGGATCAGAAATATAAGTTGATTCTCACTTTCCATCACATCATCTTAGATGGATGGTCAGTCTCTGTTTTACTGGAAGAATTATTGAATACTTACCGTGCCTTTTCTGAAGGAGAAAATATTAATTTCGAAGGAGCTTTTCCATTCAGTTCATATATTTCTTGGATGAATAAGCAAAATACAGATGAAGCCGCATCCTACTGGAATAATTATTTTCTTCATTATGAAAAGCCTTTACGTTTGCCCGAGTTATCGAATAAAAAAGTTTCTCCAGACTACAGGGCAGAAGAATTTGTCTTTGATTTAGGCAAGGGAGTTACTGAATCACTCAGGGAAATAGCAAAAGATGAAAAAGTTACGTTAAACAGTGTTGTCCAATCATTGTGGGGGCTTTTATTACATTGGTACTCACAAAGTGATGATATTGTATTTGGTTCCGTAGTTTCTGGACGGTCACCTGAGCTTCCCGGTATTGAAAAAGCTGTAGGAATGTACATTAACACAGTGCCAGTCAGAATGAAGATTGACAAAGATATCTCATTTACTAGCCTTGTTCAAACTGTTCATGAAGATGGATTAAGGAGCAAGCCATATGAATTTTATCCTTTATACAGTATTGAAAGAAAGCTAAACCATGACCAAGATCTAATCAACCATGTACTTGCGTTTGAGAATTACCCTTTAGACCCCAAAAAGTTTGAAAGCAGTAAAGATAATCACTTCTCTGTGGAGAATGTTAAATTTTATGACCAAACACACTATGACTTAAACATAGTGGTGTTTCCAGAAGAAAGTCTGACATTCAGAATTTCATTTAACTCTGAAGTGTATGATAAGGAGTTTGTGAAGGGAATAAAATCGCACCTTTCTCAACTTGCTGAACATGTCTGTGAACATCCTGACCGGCTGCTTGGCGATTTATCTCCTATAGCCGACGAAGAAAGAGACTTCATCCTGAAGAATGGAAAAGGGAAAATCGCATCATACCCAAGTGAAGCTACTATCCATGAAATTTTTGAGATGTGTGCAGAAAGATATCCTTCCAAGGGAGCCTTGAAGTTTGGTGAAAAGGAATATACTTATTCTGAAGTTAATAGGGAAGCCAATAGGATTGCTGCCTTTTTGAGAAAGAATGGTTTAAAAAGAGGAGAAATAGCAGCTATATTAGCGAATCGTACGCCGGAAACGGTTATTGGTATTCTCGCCATATTAAAAGCTGGAGGTACTTATCTTCCAATAGACCCTGCACTTCCGGAAGATCGGATTCTTTATACTCTCAATGATAGCCGAGCCGGTTTTCTTTTAGATCAGACAAATAATTTTAAAGGCTATGCAGGTATAGTTATCAATTTAAGAGACTCTCAACTTAAAAAAATGCCGGCGGAAAATTTATTGAATGTAAATGAGCCAAGTGATTCTGCTTACGTCATTTATACCTCTGGGACAACAGGAAAGCCGAAGGGAGTAATGGTTGAGCACCAAAATGTAGTAAGGCTTCTTCACACCAGTAGTTTCCAATTTACTATCGGAAGTGAGGATATTTGGACAATATTTCACTCATTTAGTTTTGATTTCTCTGTTTGGGAAATGTTTGGTGCATTATTACATGGAGGGAAAGGTGTTATTGTTCCAAAAGAGACGGCTCAAGACCCAAAAGAATTTTCACATCTGATTCAGATCGAAAATGTAACAATCTTGAATCAGACTCCTTCTGCATTTTCTCGACTTATTGATGAAATTAACTCTCATGAAAAGGAAAACATTAGCCTTCGTTACGTCATTTTCGGAGGTGAAGCATTGAAACCTGCAATGCTTCAAGAATGGAATAAAAAGTACCCTGAAGTAAAAGTTGTAAATATGTATGGGATTACTGAGACGACAGTTCATGTTACTTATAAAGAAATTACAGCTAATGATATAACTCAAAATATAAGTAATATTGGAAAACCTATTCCAACTAATCATGTTTATATATTGAATGAACAAAAGAAACTTCTCCCTGCAGGTGTTATTGGTGAACTATACGTTGGGGGGAAGGGAGTAACAAAAGGGTATTTATTTAGGGAAGAGTTAACGAAAGAGCGTTTTGTAGATAATCCCTTCATAGATGGCGAAAGGATGTATAAAACAGGCGACTTGGCACGAATGCTCCCGAACGGGGAATTAGAATACCTTGGCAGGATAGACCACCAGATTAAGGTGCGCGGCCACAGAATCGAGATGGGTGAAATTGAAAACCGCCTGTTATTCCATCCTTCTATAAAAGAGGCGGCGGTTCTTGCTACACGGATATAAAATTTTTTTGCACAATTCAACATCGGTAACATATAGTGTGGTATACTCTATATAGTACCTAATCTTATCGTCGCGGGGTGGAGCAGTTCGGTAGCTCGTCGGGCTCATAACCCGAAGGTCGCAGGTTCAAATCCTGTCCCCGCAATACCATTTTTGCAAAAACATAATATTGAAAGATATTTTGCAGACGCAAAAATCTTTGGTCTGGTAGTTCAGTTGGTTAGAATGCCTGCCTGTCACGCAGGAGGTCGCGGGTTCGAGTCCCGTCCAGACCGCCATTACTTTACACGTAAACGAAACTTTGGTTTCGTTTTTTTATTTGTCTTTATTCTTTATATTGATCACTGGTATGTAGAAGAGGTTTCTATCTTTAAATTTATTTAGAATCATTATTAAAAGATCATAAAATTGCAGAATGGATCATATATTTTCAGAATGGATCATAAATCCTGAATTAGGATCATAAATCTCTGGAATGGATCATAAATCCTGAATTAGGATCATAAATCTCTGGAATGGATCATAAATCCCAAAACTAAGCATCACCGGGTGTTTCTAAAGCCATAATTACAGCCTTGAAAAGGAATTTCAGGGAACAAGCAGGAGATTATGTATTAATTTTTCAGAAAAAACACTAGAAGTGCTGCAAAAACCTAAAAAAACCTTTTTCTTCCCTTAAATAAGGACAACCACCCTCCATACACTTTACTCAAATACCCTAAAAAGGGTAAACTACATATATATTATCCCTTAGGTGCTGTCCTAAGGTTTTTTTATACTCTACTTAAGTTGAGGAGATAGATATGGATCAGTATGAAATGATGACGGAGACTCCCGAGGAGACGGGGGCATTTGCAGAGAGACTGGCACAGTATCTTCAGCCTGGAGATGTGATAACATTAGAAGGTGATCTAGGTGCCGGGAAGACGACTTTCACAAAGGGCCTTGCGAAAGGGCTTGGTGTGAAAAGGACAGTGAACAGTCCTACGTTTACCATTATTAAAGAATACAAGGGGCGTCTGCCTTTTTATCATATGGATGTGTACCGCCTGGATGATTCCTTTGAAGACTTGGGATTTGATGAGTATTTTGAAGGTGAAGGCGTGACGGTCGTCGAGTGGGCGCATTTAATCGAAGACCAGCTCCCGGCCGAATTGTTGAACCTGTCGATTTACAGGGAAGGCGATATGAGTAGGAGAATTGTGTTAAAGCCTTATGGGCAAAGGTATAATGAGTTATGTAAGGAGATTGTTTCATGAAGATATTGTCGATCGATACCTCGAATTATCCTCTTGGGGTTGCGTTAATTGATGAAGGGAAAGTGATTGGTGAGTATATCACCAATTTTAAGAGAAATCATTCTGTAAGGGCGATGCCGGCCGTTGAGCAGCTTTTGAAAGAGTGTGAGACGGAACCGAAAGAGCTGACGAAGATCGTTGTAGCGAATGGACCCGGTTCGTATACTGGTGTCCGGATCGGGGTCACAATGGCAAAGACGCTTGCCTGGTCGCTGAACATACCGTTGGTGCCTGTTTCCAGTCTGGCAGTGCTCGCTTCTTCAGGCCGCCATTTTAATGGTTATATATCGCCTATCTTCGATGCTAGAAGGGGACAGGTATATACCGGGTTGTATAAGTTTGATGGAGATACGATCCAGCAAATTGAAGAAGACAGGAACCTTTTACTTGTTGACTGGGTGGAAAAGCTGAAAGAGTACGACGGGGAGATTTTATTTGTCGGAAACGATGTCGGCATTCATGAAGCTATGATAAAAGAAGTGCTGGGAGATCAGGCGAGGATCGCTCCTTTCGTGAGCCATAATCCACGTCCTTCCGAGCTTGCGTTTATAGGTGCTCATTTGGAAGGAAAGACAGCCCATGAGGTTGTTCCTAATTATATCCGCCTGGCTGAGGCTGAAGTGAAATGGTTAGAGGCACAAAAAAATTCTAAATAAGAAAAAGGATCGTTCAGGATATGGAAATTCGATTTATGACGGTTGATGATTTGGATGCGGTAATGGAAATCGAGCATCGTTCGTTCAGTATTCCCTGGACCCGTGAGGCCTTTTACAACGAAATAGAACAGAACCACCTGTCCACTTATCTTGTGGTTGAGGACGGGGAGTGTATAGCAGGTTACTGCGGGGTCTGGCTTGTTATGGATGAGGCGCATATCACGAATGTCGCGGTCCTGCCTGATTACAGGGGGAAAGGACTTGGTGAAGCGCTCATGAAGAGAATCATGGAGATCGCTAAAGAGGTCGGAGCTCGGGTGATGACGCTTGAAGTAAGGGTCAGCAATGAGGCGGCGAAAGGGTTATATCGAAAGATGGGTTTTCAGGACGGCGGTATCCGGAAACGGTATTATTCAGATAATCAAGAAGATGCTTTAGTAATGTGGGTGAATTTATGAAAAAAGATACGTATGTGTTAGGAATAGAGACAAGTTGTGATGAAACAGCCATGGCTATCATTAAAAATGGTACGGAGATCGTGACGAATATCGTTTCTTCCCAAATTGAAAGCCATAAGCGATTCGGCGGTGTGGTGCCAGAAATCGCTTCCCGCCACCATGTGGAGCAGGTGACGCTGGTGCTGGAAGAAGCTCTTGAACAGGCAGAAATGACAATGGAAGAAATCGATTGTATCGCTGTCACGGAAGGGCCCGGTTTGGTAGGGGCATTGCTTATAGGGGTGAATGCTGCGAAAGCTCTTGCGTTTGCTCATAACAAGCCGCTGGTCGGCGTTCATCATATCGCTGGGCATATATACGCAAACCGCCTGGTGAAAGAAATGAAGTTCCCTCTGTTGTCCCTTGTCGTTTCAGGAGGACATACAGAGCTCGTGCTGATGAAGGAGCACGGTTCTTTCGAGGTCATCGGCGAAACGCGTGATGACGCTGCAGGAGAGGCGTATGATAAAGTAGCAAGAACGCTGAGCCTTCCTTATCCGGGAGGTCCTCATATCGACCGTCTGGCCCACGAAGGAAAGCCGGTGCTGGACCTTCCGCGGGCATGGCTTGAAGAAGGGTCATATGACTTCAGTTTCAGCGGGTTGAAATCGGCCGTTATCAACACGCTTCATAATGCAAAGCAAAAAGGCCGAACCATTTATCCACAAGACCTTGCCGCAAGCTTCCAGGCCAGTGTGATCGATGTGCTGGTGACAAAAACGGTAAGGGCAGTGAATGAGTATAAAGTGGAACAACTGCTGTTGGCAGGCGGAGTGGCTGCCAATAAAGGGTTGAGGGCTGCTTTGGAGGAAACGTTCAAGGAACTGGATACTGAACTGGTTATTCCGCCTTTATCCTTGTGCACGGACAATGCCGCGATGATTGCTGCCGCAGGTACTGTATTGTTTGAGCAGGGCAAAAGAGGGGACATGGCGATGAACGCCAATCCTGGATTGGATATTGAGGATTTTTGATTGTTAAAGCTTCGATGGGGTGCGTCCACCTTGTCGGGGCTTTTTTTAGGGAACATACGTTTTATCAACAATCTGTGGATAAGTTGTTAATAACTTCGGATAAGATGTGAACACCTTGTGAAAAAGTTATGGGTAATTCGGTGTGTGATTGTGCATAACTGTGGATTCATCTGTGGATAATGTGGAAAACTTCTGTGAACTACGTTTCGTCAACATTCGACATGTGGATATCTGTGTGGAATAAAGAAGGTTTGAGTGACGTGAACTCACTCAAACCTGTGGATTACTGTTCTTCTTGGAGAAGTTCCTCGAGTTCTGTCCATTCTTCAAGGAGTTCATCCAATTCTTCCTTGGAAGAGTTCAACGTGTCGTTGATCTCCTGGACTTTTTCGTGGTCCTGGAAGATGACGGGGTCACAAAGCAGTTCTTCTTGCTCTGCGATGACTGTTTCAAGTTCTTCCATCCGTGCCTCGATTTCTTCAACCCTTCTACGGCGCTGCCGTTCCAGTTTCTTGGCCTCTTTGTCAATTTTATGATTTTGCTTTTGCTGGGTGGCTGCGCCAGGTGCAGGCTGCCCTTTTTCTATTTGTTCAAGAGCAGCGAGCTCTTCCTGTTCCTGGAGCTTTTCCACGTAATAGTTATAATCCCCGAGGTACTCGGTGGAACCATTTTTCGAGAGTTCAAGTACTTTGGTGGCGATTCTGTTGATGAAGTAACGGTCATGTGAAACAAAAAGAATCGTTCCGGGATAACCGATCAAGGCATTTTCCAGCACTTCTTTACTGTCGAGGTCCAGGTGGTTCGTCGGCTCATCGAGGATGAGGACATTCCCTTTTTCCATCATGAGTTTTGAAAGTGCGAGTCTTGCTTTTTCGCCTCCGCTCAAAGTCGAGACCGGTTTCAGGACATCTTCCCCTGAAAACAGGAAGTTTCCGAGTACGGTCCGGATTTCCTTCTCGTTCTTCATCGGATACTCATCCCAAAGTTCATTGAGGACGATTTTATTTGATGAAAGATCGGCCTGCTCCTGATCATAATAGCTTATAGAGACATTCGATCCGAATTTGAAATCTCCTGCTAACGGCTTTAGTTTATCTACAAGTGTCTTCAGCAGGGTCGATTTACCGATTCCATTCGGTCCCACGAGTGCGATGCTGTCTCCCTTTTTTACAGAAAAGTCAATGTGGCTTGAGATGGTTTCCTGAGCTTCGTATCCAATCGACAGGTCATTCACTTTCAGCACATCGTTTCCGCTTTGGCGATCGATATCGAACGAGAAGGTGGCGGACTTCTCATCGCCGAGCGGCTTGTCCATCAGATCCATGCGTTCAAGTTTTTTTCGACGGCTCTGAGCCATTTTCGTCGTGGAGGCACGGGCGATGTTGCGCTGGATGAAGTCTTCGAGCTTCGCGACTTCCTGCTGCTGGCGTTCATAGAGTTTGACATCCTTTTCGTAGTCTTCGGCTTTCTGCTGAAGATACTTGCTGTAGTTCCCGATGTACTTCCTGCTCCGTCTGCGCGATATTTCATAGACCTGGTTGACGACGTTGTCCAGGAAATAGCGGTCATGGGAAACGATCAGGACGGCTCCTTCATAGCTCTGAAGGTACGTCTCCAGCCAGGAGAGGGTTTCGATATCCAGATGGTTTGTCGGCTCATCGAGGATCAGGATATCCGGCTTTGTCAGAAGCAGCTTCCCGAGAGCGAGACGGGTTTTCTGTCCTCCGCTCAGCGTGGAGATCTTGGTTCCATAGTCGAAGTCGGCAAAGTTCAACCCGTGCAGGACGGACCTGATATCCGCTTCGTATTGATAGCCCCCTGATTCTTTGAAGCTGACCTGAAGCTCGTCGTATTCTTTCAGAACCCGTTGATACAGTTCCTCGTTTTCATAAACGGACGGATCTGCCATCTTTGTTTCGAGAACACGGAGCTGTTTTTCCTGAGCGCGCAGGTCTTCGAAGACTGTCAGCATTTCCTCCCAGATTGAAAGCTCGGATTCAAGGCCGGTATTCTGGGCGAGATACCCAATCGATACGCCTTTTGGCTTGGTGATTTCACCGTCATCATACGAAAGCTGGCCGGCGATTATTTTTAAAAGGGTGGACTTTCCGGCTCCGTTCCGGCCGACGAGTGCAACCCTGTCCCTTGTCTGTATTTCAAGTTTGATGTTCGATAAGATATTATCTGCACCAAAGTTTTTGCTAAGTTGATTCACTTGTAGTAGAATCATGACGTTTCACCTCTGTTTCATAGTGCTAGTGTACCGTATTTGTGAGGAGAACGGCAATGATACATGTCCGGGAATGACTATTAATCTTCACACATATAGGATAGAATATAGTGTATGATGGGTAGGAGAGCGTGGGAAAAAGATTAACTGTTATTTTGGAAGCGTTCACAGATGGGCGGTTGTCCAAGGTAACGAGGTTTTGAATAGATGTGGGGGAATACGAAATGAATCAGGATACAACGAAAATTCCACAGGCAACGGCGAAGCGGCTGCCACTTTATTACCGTTTTATCAAAAATTTGTACTCATCAGGCAAGCAGAGGGTGTCATCCAAGGAATTGAGTGAAGCGGTGAAGGTTGATTCTGCCACGATCCGCAGGGACTTTTCCTATTTCGGTGCATTAGGGAAAAAGGGTTATGGATATAATGTAAACTATCTTCTCTCTTTTTTCAGAAAGACGCTCGATCAGGATGCACTGACCAAGGTTGTGCTGATCGGGGTCGGGAATCTTGGTACCGCCTTTCTCAATTATAATTTTATAAAGAACAATAACACGAAGATCGAGATGGCGTTCGAAGTGGATGAGTCCAAAGTGGGATCAGAGGTCGGCGATGTTCCGGTCTATCACCTGGATGATCTTGAAGAGAAACTCGAAGATCAGAATATAGAAGTGGCGATCCTGACAGTGCCGGCTTCTTCTGCTCAGAACATCACAGACCGGCTGGTATCCTCGAAAGTCAAGGGGATCCTGAACTTTACACCGGCAAGGCTGACGGTGCCGGATCATATCCGCATCCATCATATTGATTTAGCGGTGGAACTGCAGTCACTGGTATACTTTTTGAAACATTATTCAGAGGATGACACGGAAATGTCACAAGATGGAATCATATCGGAATAGCCATTTCATATGATTTACGATATGATAGAGATGTAAAAGAGGAGGTGTCTCATTATGCCAGGTCCAGGTAGCCTCGTATTAATCGCAATTGTTGCTTTACTGATTTTTGGTCCTAAGAAATTGCCGGAACTCGGGAAAGCATTCGGAAATACTTTACGTGAGTTCAAAAATGCAACAAAAGGCTTAGCAGATGATGACGATAAATCAAAAGATGCTAAGTAATAGAGTAGGATGAACGCCATGAGTCAAAGTCAGAAAGATATGACGTTGTATGAACATATAGGAGAATTGCAAAAACGACTCATGATTGTAGTCGTTTTCTTCTTGTTGGCGGTTATCGCGGGTTTCTTCCTTGCAGGTCCGCTGATCACATATTTACAGCATGCCGATGAAGCAAAAGATATGACCATGAATGCCTTCAGGGTGACAGATCCGCTTAAAATATACATGGAGATGATCATTTTCGTCGCCGTGCTCATCACGTCGCCGGTCATCCTCTATCAGGTATGGTCATTTGTTTCACCCGGTCTTTATGAACGGGAAAGAAAGGTAACACTCAGCTACATACCGGTGTCGGTCCTTCTTTTTCTCGCAGGGTTGTCCTTTTCGTACTTCATCCTGTTTCCTTATGTTGTGAAGTTCATGATGGGATTATCTGAAAACCTTGAGATCCAGCAGGTCATCGGTATCAATGAGTACTTTCATTTCTTATTTCAAATAACGATTCCGTTCGGATTTTTATTTCAGCTGCCGGTCGTGATGCTGTTCCTGACCCGGTTGGGGATCATCACGCCTATGGTGATGGCAAAAGCGAGGAAGGTCGCTTACTTTGTCCTCTTCATCATCGCTGCCTTCATCACGCCGCCTGACATCATCTCTCACTTGATGGTGACCGTGCCTTTATTCATCCTTTATGAAATCAGCATCTGGATTTCAAAGATCGGATATAAAAAGGTACTGGAAGCGGAACAGAAGCTTGAAATCGAACAATATGAAGATATAAATAAGGATTGATCCCCGCGGGGACCAATCCTTATTTTTTATTATTGATTTGTTTCTTGATCTTGAAATGAATCATGATCATCCTGAGCCCTGACCCGAAATCAAGGGTGGCCAGAAAGACCAGCATATAAGTGAAAAATCCCCAACCATCATCTCTTACATTCTGTACTGCAAAGTATGTGAAAAGTATTCCTAGCAGGAGATAGATCACTCCGGAGAAAAGCGGTGATCTTCTCATGAAAATAATCCTCCAATAAATCCTTGAATTTGTTCTGCATCTTTCATGATCTTCTGAATATCGTCCTTATAGATAGATTGTATCAGCACGACAGATGTATTCATCGCGACATGAGCAAAAATTGGCACGAGTATTCTTTTCGTCCTTACATATAGGAACGCAAAAGTGAATCCCATGGCAGAATACAGGATGACATGTTCCGGTTCGAAGTGCGCAAGGGCAAAGATGACGGAACTGATCAATGCTGCAAAGAAGAAATGCATCTTCTCATACAGGACGCCGAAAATGATTTTCCTGAACACAATCTCCTCAAGGATCGGTCCTATCACGGCGGCGACAAGCATCGATACGGGAACCTTTTCAATGATCCCGATGATCATCTGCGTATTTTCCGAGCCCATCTTAATGCCGAGTGCATATTCAATCTGGATTGCGATGGACTGTGCGAAGAAAGCGATGAAAATCCCTGCAATCGCCCAGCCGATCGAACTGCCGGCATTGAGGGGTGCGCTTCGCTCAAGACGGGTGCTTGTTTCACTTTTCCGCAGGATACTCCATACGACGATTAATGTCAGCGTGAAGCTGATCACAAGCCAGTATCCGGGTACCAGCTGTTTCACCTGGTCTGCAGGCTCGCCCATCACGTCCGTCCCGATCTTATATAGGAGCGGAACCCCGACAATACTCGAAAGCTGCATCACAATATACGCGATCAAAATATATCCAAAATGTTTTTTCAACGTTACGTCTCCTTTAACCATCATCTTGTTCAATTCTACTAATAATCGGGCTAGTGTTCAAATGGTAGGTGCTTGTTGGTTTCTAATAACTTTTTCCAAAATAAATCAGGCCGTTCCTTTCTGATGGTGGCACAAGATTTCCGGATGGTGCCTGGCTCAATTTGGTGGTTTTGAGCCAGGGTCAAATGAGATGTTTTGAGCCAGGGTCAAATGAGGTGTTTTGAGCCAGGGTCAAATGAGGTGTTTTGAGCCAGGGTCAAATGAGATGTTTTGAGCCAGGCTCACACGGTCAAGTCTCTTCTGTCGGAGTGCTGGAACCGGACAGGTCTCACCTAAATATAGAGGGTTCCCGCCCGCGGAAAACAAAGTCTTGCACGGAAACCAACAGCGTTTATTGAATGTCCATGTCTACAATATGGAAGACAGATAAAACAGGAATAGAAAGACATACCCCAACATAGTATAGAGGGGTGTGAAAAAAGGAGGAAAATGGCGAAAAAAATTTTAAGCAGGACTCTTGCAAAATGAAAACGAATTAATTATTATAATAATTGTGTTAGCACTCACGACGAACGAGTGCTAATAAAAAACTATTTACATAATTTCAAGGAGGTTGTTTCACTTGTTAAAACCACTAGGTGATCGCGTCGTTATCGAGTTAGTCGAATCAGAAGAAAAAACAGCAAGCGGTATCGTTCTTCCGGACTCCGCAAAGGAAAAGCCGCAGGAAGGTAAAGTTGTTGCTGTAGGTACAGGTCGCGTTCTTGACAGCGGTGAGCGCGTTGCTCTTGAAGTGTCTGTCGGCGATCGAATCATCTTCAGTAAATATGCTGGTACAGAAGTGAAATACCAAGGCACAGAATACCTGATCCTTCGTGACAGTGACATTCTGGCTGTTGTTGGCGAATAATTAACTAACTGATCATAAAAAACACTTAAACAATATGAGGAGGACTTTGAATATGGCTAAGGATATTAAATTTAGCGAAGAAGCACGCCGTTCCATGCTTCGCGGGGTAGATCAATTAGCAAATGCAGTAAAAGTAACTCTTGGACCAAAAGGACGCAACGTGGTACTAGAGAAGAAATACGGTTCACCGCTTATCACGAATGACGGTGTGACAATCGCGAAAGAAATCGAACTTGAAGATGCATTCGAAAACATGGGTGCGAAACTTGTTGCTGAAGTAGCAAGCAAAACAAACGAAATTGCCGGTGACGGTACAACAACTGCTACGGTTCTTGCACAGGCAATGATCCGTGAAGGTCTTAAGAACGTAACTGCGGGAGCTAACCCTGTAGGCGTACGTAAAGGGATCGAAAAAGCGGTTCAAACTGCAGTTGAAGAATTAAAAGCTATTTCAAAACCAATCGAAGGCAAAGATTCAATCGCTCAAGTTGCTGCGATTTCAGCTGCTGACGAAGAAGTCGGCCAATTGATCGCTGAAGCAATGGAGCGCGTTGGAAACGATGGTGTCATCACAATTGAAGAATCCAAAGGATTCACTACTGAGCTTGATGTCGTGGAAGGTATGCAATTCGACCGCGGATATGCTTCTCCATACATGGTGACAGACTCTGACAAGATGGAAGCGGTTCTTGAAAATCCATACATCTTGATCACAGATAAGAAAATCGGCAACATCCAGGAAGTACTTCCTGTTCTTGAGCAAGTGGTTCAACAAGGCAAACCGTTGTTGATCGTGGCTGAGGATGTTGAAGGTGAAGCACTTGCTACATTAGTAGTAAACAAACTTCGCGGAACATTCAATGCAGTGGCTGTTAAAGCTCCTGGATTCGGTGACCGCCGTAAAGCTATGCTTGAAGACCTTGCCATCCTAACTGGCGGTGAAGTCATCACTGAAGATTTAGGTCTTGACCTTAAATCTGCAAACGTGACTCAACTTGGTCGTGCAGCGAAGGTTGTCGTAACAAAAGAAAACACAACAGTAGTAGAAGGTTCTGGAGATCCAGAAAAGATTGCAGGACGCGTGAACCAAATCCGTGCTCAATACGAAGAGTCTACTTCTGAATTCGATAAAGAAAAATTACAAGAGCGCCTTGCCAAGCTTGCTGGAGGTGTAGCGGTAGTTAAAGTCGGAGCTGCAACTGAAACTGAGCTTAAAGAGCGTAAACTTCGCATCGAAGACGCATTGAACTCTACTCGCGCAGCAGTAGAAGAAGGTATCGTTTCCGGTGGTGGTACTGCCCTTGTGAACGTATACAACAAAGTCGCTTCAATTGAAGCGGACGCTGACGTTGCAACTGGTATCAACATCGTGCTTCGCGCACTTGAAGAGCCAATCCGTCAAATCGCTCACAACGCTGGACTTGAAGGTTCTATCATTGTAGAACGCCTCAAGAAAGAAAAAGTGGGTGTAGGATTCAACGCAGCAACTGGCGAATGGGTGAACATGATCGAAAAAGGTATCGTTGACCCAACCAAAGTTACTCGTTCCGCACTTCAAAACGCAGCATCCGTTGCAGCAATGTTCCTGACTACTGAAGCAGTAGTTGCAGACATTCCTGAAGAAAATGCCGGCGGCGGCATGCCTGATATGGGCGGCATGGGTGGAATGGGCGGCATGATGTAATCTGCCCCCCTCAACCCTTTGATTTAGCTGCCTGAAACAAGCTGCTAATCATGAAAAACTCCCATCAGTTTTTAGAGCTGATGGGAGTTTTTTTATTGGGGAAAAATTAATTGGACCACATCGATAATAACTTATGAGATTCGATAATAAACCGGGAAAAGTGATGATAGGTAATTTAAATTAACAATTAGAGAATCTTTTTAAAAATGGCATCGTGAGACTTGATAATAAAATGTTTGTTTTCAATAATAAATGTTGAATTATCGATAATTAAAGTTTTATTTTCGATAATAAATCAATTCTCCCGTTCAAGCACGATGCGTAAATTTTTAAAAAACAATCCATTCACCATAAAAAATAGCTTGTACTGAAATCACTATAGTAAATAATTGAACAAATCTATTTACTATAGTGATTTCAGGAAAATTATTGGTTTTAACTAAAAATACTCAAATAAAAAAGGGAGTCAACCAGACTCCCACACTCCTCACAATCTCAACGACTCATTAAACTTCTTCAGCAACTTCCCAAATGCTTCGCGTTCGTCCTCGGGCCAGTCTTCGATTTTCTCGGATATCCGTTCCAGGCGGGCCTGTTTGTGCTCCTTGAAAACAGTGGTCCCAAGCTCGGTGATGTCGAGTTTATAGGATCTGCCGTCGGAAGGGTCAGGTATCCTGTACAGGTAGCCTTTTTGTTCAAGGGCGGCTGCCTGTCTGCTGATCGTGGATATGTCGAGCATGAATTCCTCGGCAAGCACCTTTACTCCGGCGGCACCTTTATTGGCAATCCTTCTAAGTAACAGATAGGCAGAGCG
Organism: Bacillus sp. BKU_1; assembly: GCA_051294195.1. Lineage (GTDB taxonomy): Bacteria > Bacillota > Bacilli > Bacillales > Bacillaceae_B > Rossellomorea. The sequence goes on from CP193985.1 coordinate 4,067,718, forward strand.
GTCGAGGGTGCCCAGTTTTTTATGGGAAGAGAGATTGGTTGCCCGGCGGATAAGGATGGCGAGCTCCAATTCAATCATTTCTAAGTGTTTTTCATTCATATCATAACCCCGCAATACAAGTTATATCTATAATGATACCACATAAAAAGGATAAAGGCTGTTGACGTGATGAAAATTAGTTGTATAATACAATTATAAACTTTCATCATACAACTAATTTGTGGGTTTAAATATATTTTATTCAGAAAAGGAGAATACGAATGTCATCTACTCAACCATCCGTACCTTCACAGCCGCCTGTATTGGATCCGGCCGATGTGGAGAAGAAAGGGATTTTGGCACAGCCGAAAGCGGTCTGGGCTGTTTTTTTTGCATGTATCATTGCGTTTATGGGGCTCGGGCTCGTTGACCCGATCCTGCCGGCGATCGCGAGTCAGCTGGATGCATCTCAAAGTCAGGTCACTCTGCTTTTCACAAGTTATAATGCGGTGATGGCGGTGGCAATGCTCATTACTGGGATGCTTTCTTCAAGAATTGGAATCAAGGGGACGCTGCTTTCGGGGATCGTCATTATCGCCATATTCTCTGCACTCGGAGGTTTTTCCAACGATATCTGGACGCTGGTCGGACTCCGCGGCGGCTGGGGTCTCGGGAATGCGCTTTTTGTTGCCACTGCACTGGCTGCGATTGTGTCTCTTTCGAACAGCGGAGCCGCTAAGGCAATCATTCTTTATGAAGCGGCGATCGGACTCGGCATTTCAGTAGGTCCCCTGCTGGGGGGATGGCTGGGCGCCATATCCTGGAGGGGGCCGTTCCTTGGCGTTGCGTCACTGATGGTCATCGCGTTCATCGGTCTGACCATATTGATGCCAAAGGCAGATCCAGCCCATAAGCCTCAAACAAAAACAACGCTCGCCGATCCGTTCCGGGCGTTGAAGCACCGTTCGTTATTCGTATTCGGTATTGCTGCGGCACTGTACAACTTTGGTTTCTTTACACTGCTTGCTTACGCACCGTTCGTCATGGGGCTTGATGAACACGGTCTCGGATATGTGTTCCTTGGCTGGGGGCTGCTGCTTGCAGTCACTTCCGTATTTATGGCACCGAAACTGCAGCAGTGGTTCGGGACGATCAAGTCCATGTGTGCGATGCTTACATTGTTCGCATTATTGCTGCTTGCGATGGGCCTCTGGACATCTACACAGTGGGTCGTCATTGTTTCCGTCATCCTGGCGGGAGCGTTCCTAGGGAATAATAACACTTTGATCACTACCGCAGTTATGAACGCGGCACCGGTCGAACGCTCTACTGCATCGGCTGCCTACAGCTTCCTTCGTTTCATCGGAGGAGCAATCGCACCGTTCACTGCAGGGAAACTCGCAGAAATTTATAATCCGAGCCTTCCATTCATAGTAGGAGCAGGATTTGTCTTTTTATCCGTCATCTTCATCCTGGTTAACCAGGGACATTTAAAGCACGTAGATCGTGCTGGAGCCGGTCATTAAAAAGGAAAAAGGTCTCTCATTTTCAAGGAAATGAGGGGCCTTTTTTTTGCGCCTGAAGGCATCCGGCCATTTTAATCTTTCTTGGGCCAAATCTCTTCCCTACTATTTCCCTGTACATATAATAGTTTGAATGATTCTATTTACTAGAATCGTTTCCATAATGGAAAGGGGGTGATCATGTGAGCACAAGACATAAGAAGCACAGGCGCAAGAAGGGTTCGGCATTCAGGGCTGTTCCGACTGAAACTCAGGCTGTTCCGGCGGGTACGTCGGTGAAGCTCTTCTTCAAGCAGGAAGAGTTTGACCTGGGAAGGGAGTATGACCGCTGCGACTCCATCTTTGTTCCGAGGAAGAAAGGAATCTATCTGGTGACAGGGGGCGTTAGTTTCATACCGGGCAGCTCTGAAGTAAATTACCGGACAAGGGTCGAGATCATCATAAACGGCAGCCCGTTTGAAGCCGCGGATAATGATTTCTGGGGAACCGGTGTCCCATTCACGAATGCTGTCCAGGTTACGGCCATTTTGAAACTTGATGCCGGTGATGAAGTGGAGATTTATACGCAGAGCTCGATTGCCGGGAGCACGGCCGTTTATCAGCCCGGCTCGAATACACCGGCTTTTGCAGCCTCTATTTTACAAGACTTAAAGTAAGACCCTCCCGCAAAATTCCCCATCCTTAAGAAAAAGAAGAGCTTACCCGATTGGATAAGCTCCTCGATACATATTTGCCCCTCTTTTATTTTCAAAAAAATTCCACTTGAACAGGTTTACAAAGACATTCAGAATGGTAAAAAAGCACCAGGAACCAAAAAATGTCTAAAACGTACATACAAGAGATGATGCAAAACGGAGATTAATGGAGGAGAATGTGATGAAAAGGAAGAATCCCATCGTTGTCATGATGCTTTGCTTCATGGCCAGTATGATGTTCCTTTCGGCCTGCAGCAGTTCGGCCGACTCGGAAGCAAAAAAAGAAGAGAAAAAAGAAGAAGATAAATATGAAAAGCTTGTAAAAGAGAAAAACAAGGAGCTTGAGCTCGAACCCCTCGAGCTGACCTCTTACAGCGAGGAAATCGGTGCCACCATGGATGAGCCTTCCCATGAGGAATTCGCTGCGAACGGGGAAGTGGTGATAAAAGGGGATATCGAGAAACATTCAGGTTTGAAGTCCGATTATGCCTGGATCAAGGTCCGCTCAAAGGATGAAGGCCCTGCAGGAGATCAGCTTGAATATTACACCCCGATCAAGGACGGGAAGTTCAAGCAGGCGATCCATTTCTTCAATGGTGAAGGTGAATACAGCGTGAGGGTCCAGCTCCCGAGTAAGGACCGGGAGAACTATTTTTATGATACGGCAACTTTCACTGTCCATAATGTGAATCCGGACCAGAAGCGGGATATGACATATACTCCGTTCGGCCGCGACGCAGGGATGGAAGTGAATGCCGATTCCAGTTACACGAAGGAAAATGAAGTGTTTGCCCTTGAGGGAAAAGCGGATGAGTTGAAAGACGGCGACACCGTCATGCTGAAGCTGAAAAAAGACAGTGAGACATGGACCCATGTCATCCCGGTTGAGGACGGAAAGTTTTCATATGATGTGCCTTTATTTTACGGAAAAGGCGTTCACGAACTGGAGGTGTTCGTCCCGGATGAGGAGCGCGAGAACTATTACCAGACCGCAACGAGCCTTTTGCTAGATAATGAATCCGAGCGGACGATGAGCCCGATCGAATTCTCCAATACGTATATGGAGCGCGGGGTGACGCTGGAATCTCCTCAATACGGCGGGGACGAATCGGACGGCAGGTACACGGTAAAAGGGACGATCGATCCCCAAGCGGAGTTCGGACCGGAAACCGACCATATTTATGTGACAACGAAGAAAGGGGAGGATGAGGCACTGGACGTTATTCCGGTCGAGGATTTCACGTTTGATGACTCATTCTATCTCCGTTTCGGTCCGGGTACGTATGAAGTGACGCTGAGCGTGCCGGAAATCCAGGAAGAATTCAGTGATTCGTTCAGGTTCTACGGCTTTGCCAAGTTCGAGGTCGAGTCGACAGGCGAGGATAAACGGGACATCCTGCCATCGAGGGGTGTGGAGTCAGACGCACCGGAAATTAAGGAACTGGCGCAGAAACTGACCCAAGGTAAAAAGAATGACCGTGATAAAGTAAAGGCGATTTATGACTTTACAGCCAAAAATGTAAGCTATGACGTGCAAAAACTTGATAACTCAGAATTTGAATGGGACGACAGCGCGCTAAAGACGCTCGATGAAAAAACGGGTGTGTGCCAGGATTATGCCTATCTTGCCGTCGCTCTCTTAAGGGCAAGCGATATCGAAGCGAGATTCATCGAGGGGATGGCACGCGGCGGCTGGTGGCCCCAGCGTCATGCCTGGGTTGAAGCGAAAGTGGACGGAAAATGGCTGACGATGGATCCGACATGGGGATCGGGCTATATCAAGGATGATAAGTTTGTAGCGGATTTCAATGAGAAATATTTCGATCCGGACCCGGCTGAATTTGAAAAGACCCATACGCGCAAAGGAGTAGAATATTAGAATCATCAACTGCTAAGTCAAGACAATTGAAAAGGTACTGACGGCAAAATGCAGCCGGCCATTAAAGGCCGGCTGCATTTTTAATAGATATTATTAGGAAATCCTGCTTCGAGAGGTATGTGGCGGGAACCGGATGATTCTGCCCCCTTCCCCGAAGAAAACCATGGATGGCTCTGGTTACTTAAATGTTCTTTGGGTGAGGCAGCGGGCGGGGTGTGATAAAGTATTAAAAAAGAAAGGAAAGGGATTTTAATGACAAAAAAGCTATATTACGATGATGCATACATAACCAGATTCGAGACGGCCGTCAGCCGGCAGGAGCAGGATGAAGACGGCCGCCACTTTGTCGTATTGGAACAGACAGCGTTCTACCCGACAGGCGGGGGACAGCCGTTTGATGAGGGGACTCTCGACGGCATCCCGGTGGTGGATGTTGAAGAGAAGGACGGTGCAATCAGGCATTACGTCGAAAGACCGTTTGAGGATCTCCCTGAAACAATCATGGGGGAGATTGACTGGAAGAGGCGGTTTGACCATATGCAGCAGCATGCCGGCCAGCATATCTTATCCGCGGCGTTCGGAGAAGCGCTCGGATATGAAACGATCAGCTTCCATTTGGGGAAAGAAACCCTGACGATCGATTTAGATGTTGAAACCATATCAAAGGAGGACGCCGGCAAGGCAGAAGCTTTGGCCAATGCAGTGATCCGGGAAGCGAGGCCCATCGAGATCAAATGGATGACGTCGGAAGAAGCAGCCGCGTATCCACTGCGTAAGGCGCTTGCCGTATCCGATGATGTACGCCTGGTCATCATCCCGGACTTTGATTACAACGGCTGCGGAGGCACCCACCCGCGCTCCACTTCAGAAGTGGGAGCCATCAAGATACTGGATTGGGAAAAGCACAGGGGTCATATCCGCCTCCAGTTCGTATGCGGAGACCGTGTGCTCGGGCAGCTTCACCAAAAGAATGATGTGCTAAAAGGCCTGACCGCTGTTCTTCAATCCCCGCAGGAAAACATGATAGAAGCAGCCGCACAGCTCCTTGATAAGATCAAGGCACAGGAAAAACAGCTCGAAGAAGTGAAACAGGACCTCCTGAAATATGAAGCGAAGAATCTTGCAGGAGAAGCAGCGAAGCTTGCCGGAGGTGCCGCCTTCATCAAAGGGGCCTATCATGACCGTCCCATCCAGGAATTGCAGCAGCTTGCACGCCAGGTGACACCTCTTAAAGAAGAGGCAATTGTAATCCTGGCCGTCCAAAATGACTCTAAACTGCAAATCGTCGGTGCAAGAGGCAAGCAGGCGGACACAAACTTGAAAGAACTCGCTCCAAAGATCTTTGCCCTCATCAACGGTAAAGGGGGAGGAAAAGAAGACTTTATCCAGGGCGGCGGGGAACCGGTCCTATCCCCGAAAGCTTTATTGGATAAAATCGAACTTCTCATCAACCAAGCATGAACAGTATAAAAGCTCTCCGTTGACAGGCGGGGAGCTTTCTTTATGGGTGGGGGTATTTTTGTAAAACCCTTAGCAACAAATAATTACAAATACCTACTAATTTTAACAATTGTAATAAATCACCTAATAATTACCACAACTTCAACTTTTTCACCGGTTGATTTTTCGCTGTTAAAACTTTAGGTTCAGCACTTAATACCTACTGTGAACCGCGTTTGAATAGTCTCTTCTAGTCCTAAAATAACAGACAAGATTCGACAATTCATAGCCCTCATTGACGTTAGAAGCCTCTGATGATAATTAATATATAGGAAAAAATTATGAACAAAATATGACATTCAGGTTTTTAAACCTGAAATTGGTGGTAAATAAGAGTTGATTTAATTCCAAAATATTGAAAGGTGATACATTTGTATCATTTATGGGTGGGATTGACATCGAACCTTGATCTGAATCGTAAATACAACATGAAGGAGGAGAGAAGCTACCAAGGGCCTTACTATGTAAAAACCTAAAAATCTATCTTACGCACTTATAGAAAGAAAGGAACATTGTGAATGCTTGAATCGAAGAGGAAGGCTATTATTTTTATTGTTTTATCACTATTGTTAGCTCTTACAGCAGGTTTTTTCGTATTGCAAAAAGTCAGAGCCCTCAATACGGAGCTAGGCGGGATGACAGAAGTTATCGTAGCGGCTGAAAATATCAATTCCCGTACCTTGCTTGAACCTAGCCAAGTTACAACCATGAGTATCCCAAATAAGTTTGTAACAGAGTCTCATATAACTAAAGGGGAAGAATTAAAAAATAGTGTTTCCATTGTGGCACTGAAAGAAGGAGACATCCTCACAAAGAATATGATCAAGCCATATTCGAATGTTAGTGATGCAAACAATCGATTGGTAACAATGGTGAGTTCAGATAAGATTTATTTTGATGAAAAGTTGGAAAACCTGGATCGTGTCGATATTATTGTTTCTCAAACACTCGATGGAAAGCCCAAAACAGAACTCTTCATGAAAGATGTAAGGGTGGCAAGTATCCTTTCAAATAAAGAAAAGAAATTCGCGGGTGTGGCGTTGGAGATAGCAGCGGAGGAAGCACCGGAATTAATCCATATGCAAAACTATGCTGACAGTATTAGAATTCTAAAGGCCAATGTTGGGAAAGCATCGACTGAAGATGAGCCTCAAGAAAAACAAGAAGAGTCTGAACCGGATGAAACAAAAAAGCAGGAACAACCTAAAAAAGAAGAGGTAAAACAAGAACCCAAGAAAGAAGATGCTGATAAGAAGAAACAGCAGTAATGTTGGAGGCAGACATAATGAATGAAAACAAGTACCTAATTATTAGTAACAATCAATCTGTAACAGATCAACTTAAAAGTCTACTTGCAGGCATCAATAGCGTTGAGGCGATTAAATATGCCGATGTGAAATCAGACTTTGACCGGCTTGCCCCCGATGTTGTATTTTTGGTCCAAAGTGAAGAAGATAGCGGGATTGACTTAATTCAATATATGCAAAGTATTAATACTGATCATCTTTTAATCTATTTAGCGATAAATACAGAGTTCGAGACTTTGAGGGCCGCTACCAGAGCTGGGATTGCAGACTTTTTTGTAATTCCTGATGAACTAAATTCATTAGCTAGTAAGCTTGATAAAATTAATCACTTGGCGACGGAAAAAAAGTCTTCAACTGATGAAGCAGCTGCTACAAACACAAAGTCTTTTAAAAAGGGAAGGGGAATGATTTATTCCTTTTACAGCGGCAAGGGAGGATCTGGAAGAACACTTGTATCTTCTACATTTGCACAAACCTTGAAACTCGAGTCCACAGCCCAAGTAATATTTATTGATTTGAACCTCCAGTTCGGGGGCAGTGAAACATTTTTATCAATTGAGAGCAATCGCTCTCTTGCTGACCTTTCTCCCGTCATCAATGAATTAAACGAGAATCATATCCGGAATGTCTCTGAAAAAGAGAAGCATTCCAAGCTTGAGGTACTGCTTAGTCCGAGGGATGCAGAAATAGGAGAGAGCGTCACTGAAGAGTTTATTGCAACTCTCCTAAGAACTTGCAGAAGGAATTACGACTTTGTCGTGGTAGATCTTCCTGTTCAAATCAATGAACAGACTTATCGGGCATTGGAAGAATCTGACCGTATCTATTACGTACTGAATTTAGATACACCATCCCTGCAGGTGTTGAGACAAGTAGAGCTATTGTTTAGTAGATTGGGAATCGACGCTAAAGAGAGAATGGCACTGGTTGTGAATAAGGTTAGCAAGGAAAACGAAATCCAGCCTGGGGATGTCAAAAACCTGACCAATTTCCCTGTAGAAGTGAAGATAAAAAATGATTCCCGTGCACTTCAGTCTTATGTCAATAAAGGTGAAATTGTAAGGAAAGAAGCTAATGAAAAGAAATTGCCTCCATTTGCAAAAGATATCCACAAATGGGTCATTTCTAAACTGGGATAACTAAAGATAGGTGATGTTAATGGCTTTATTTAAAAACAGCCGTCCACAAAAGGTTCAAGACAGTCATAAAGGTTCCAATCTGGATAACCCGTATGTTGATGAATTGGTAAATCACTATAAAGCAAGACTTTTGAGAGAAGCGAACTTAGAGGCGCTTACTAATTTATCTCAAGGGGAAATGAGGCTCAGGATTGAACAGCTTGTCAGTCAATTTATGACTGAAGAGAAGGTTGTCATCCCTCGTCATGATAAAGAGCTCTTGTTAACCAGACTGATAGATGAATCCGTAGGTTACGGACCTTTAGAACCGCTGCTGAATGATGAATCGATTACAGAGATATTAATCAATGGCAGCAAAGAAGTATTTATTGAAAGAAGCGGTACACTCGAGCTTACCAATATAACTTTTAGGGATGAAAAGCATGTTAGACATATCATTGATAGAGTCGTCGCGCCTTTAGGCAGAAGAATTGATGAAAGCTCTCCAATGGTTGACGCAAGATTACCAGATGGCAGCCGTGTGAATGCGGTTATCCCTCCTGTCAGTTTGAATGGGACACTCATTTCCATACGGAAGTTCCGCGAAGATCCCTTTAAGATGTTTGACTTACTAGCGTTCAATTCTTTAAGTGAAGCCATGAGTGAATTCCTTCAAGCAATTGTAAAGTCCAAGATGAACATCTTGATTTCAGGAGGAACAGGCAGTGGGAAGACCACACTGCTCAACGTTTTAGGCAATTCAATTCCTGTTCGTGAGAGGGTTATAACCATAGAGGATTCAGCTGAGCTGAAACTTGATAAATCTAATGTAGTTGGAATGGAAGCCAGACCTCCAAATGTAGAAGGAAAAGGAGAAGTTTCCATAAGGCAATTGGTTAAAAATGCGCTGAGAATGAGGCCTGACAGAATCATTGTAGGGGAAGTACGTGGCCCTGAAGCCTTTGATATGCTTCAAGCTATGAATACAGGGCATGAAGGTTCAATCACAACAGTCCATGCGAATACACCATCAGATGCATTAAGGCGTATAGAAGGAATGGTCGTGATGGCCGGAATGGATCTGCCTACTCATATAGTTAGGGAATATATTGTCGGTGCACTCGATATCATCGTTCAAGGAGAACGCTTAACAGATGGTTCCCGTAAAATCACCTCAATCTCAGAGGTGGTTGTTGATGAAGATGGGAAAATTCATGTGCATGAAATCTTTAAATTTCAGAAATATGGAATTGATAAAGATGGAAAAGTGCTAGGCGATTTCACAGCAACGGGATATAGACCAAAGTGCATTGAAAGACTGCAGATTTTCGGTCAGGAACTGTCTCCTGAACTGTTTGAAGAGGGGGAGAGCTATGCTTCCAGCAATCTTATATAGTCTTGCTGTCTTAGTTGGGGTTTTCGGCGTATACAGCTATCTCGGCTATCGTTCTGAAAAAAGGAAGTGGAGCCAGAAAGTCGGTAAGTGGTTCGAAGGAAGTGAAAAAAGAAAAAGCTTTATCGTTCTTTTAGGGGATCGGTTTGATAAAACTAAACTGGCACAACCAATGCAAAAAAAGTTACGGGAAGCAAATGTCCCTCTGACTCCTTCAGAGTTTTACGGGATGTTAATAGTAGGAGGTATGGCAATTGCCGTATTTTCCAACAGTCTTTTCGGCATTTCATTTCCATTTAATTTAATCATTTCGGTTGTTTTGGTAGTGATCATCTACTATTTATTGTTTGCACTTAGAAAGAACAAACATCAAGAGAGACTGAATGAACAGCTTTCTGAAGTATGCAGGCTGCTCGGTAACTCAGTTAGAGCCGGAATGACAATCCAGCAAGGGTTAACATTGGTAAGTCACGAAGTCAGTTCACCAGCCAAAGAAGAGTTCAAAAAATTATCCCACGAATTGGCACTGGGTGTTGATTTTGAACAAGCTCTAAGGGAAATGCAAAACCGGAATGTTTCGAGGGATTTTAAACTTTTTATAGCTACTCTCCTCATACAGAAAAATGCAGGTGGTAATCTTCATGCTGTCCTGGATGAGATGTCCAAGACATTGGAAGAAAGAAAAATACTGGGACAAACAATAAAGACCATGACTGCTGAGCAGCGGTTTGTATCTTATATCCTTCCGGCCATGCCAGTCTTTATTCTGTTGATGATGAACCAGATGGTAGACGGTTTCTTGGATAATCTATTTACAATACCAGGGGCAATCCTCGGAATCATGTTTATATCAGGAACCGTCCTATCATTCGTATTAATACGTAAAGTTTCCAATATAAGGGTGTGAGAAGATGGATGCCTTAATTCTTGTTTGTATTATACTTTTTTGGTTTATGTTTATTCTTGGCATGAGGCATTTATATGTCTATCTGCAAAAGAAACAGGAACTGCAAGTACATCTTAATGAATCGGTTGCAAATTTTGAACAGTCACTTAGGAAAAAAGAAACGTTGGCGTCAAAGATCCTGAAGAAAGTACTGAAATACGGTGATGATTTTTCATCTATCGGTCAAAGGGTTAACTTCTTCAGTGAAGAAAAAGACGTGGAAGATTGGCTTCGCAAATCTGGAAACAGACTGGAATTGACTGTAGAGAGGTTTCAAGGAGTTAAGATATACCTAGCATTTATAGGGTTGGTAAGTGGAATCATCCTTTTTATCATTCAATTCCCATTATCTCAATTCGCAGTCGCATTATTTCCGGTAGCAGGGTATTTCATTCCTATTATTCTATTGAAAAATCAGGCAAAAAAGAGGCAAGAGGAGCTTCGATATGATTTACCTGATTTTCTGGATACTGTGAGTGTCAGTCTTCAGGCGGGAATTGATTTGGATAAGGCACTTAGGGAGGTGATTCAGTTCTTTGATGGACCACTTAGAGAAGAATTTTCAAGGTTCCTGCATGAAATTAATCTAGGAGTCCCCAGGGAAGAAGCATACCGCCAGTTGATGGAAAGAAACAGCAATCCTGAGTTTCAAAACTTAATAAAATCTTTGATTCAGGGATTAAAGCTCGGGGTCCCGATAGCCACTACCTTTAAAATACAGGCAGATGACATGAGGGAAATCAGAAAAGAACAAGTAAAAGAAAAGGCGGCTAAAGCTTCGCCAAAGATAACATTAATTACTACATTTATCATCGCCCCTACAGCAATGCTTCTCGTCGGTGGATTGATGGTGATGAATCTCTTATTTGGAGATAATAATATTTTTGATCTAGTGAAATAACCCAAAAGGGTAAATATATTAAAACATTCTAGGAGGAACAAACATGAAAAACTTATGCACTAAATTATATTCAAAGGTACAATCTTACACAGGAAATGAGCGAGGATCACAAGCACTAGAGTGGATAGGAGTTGCAGCTGTTATTATTACGATTGTAACTTTATTGTCTACAGCAGTTAGCTCTAGTGGAGCAGGAGTAGATGGTATGGTCAAATCCATATTCAAAAAAATTCAAGACATGATTGGTACTGGTGGATGAGGTAAATTCCCCATCGTTACTTTTAAGCCCGGAAATATTTCTGGGCTTACTCTTTATCACAACTAGATAACCAACTATCTCACTGTATAAAGGAGACATAATAATTGAGTAAAAAACTTTTCATAACAATTTTAGTTTTATGCTTTTCCTTTATTTTTTTAGGGTGTCAATCAGAGAGTGAGAAATCTGATGGCAATAATGAAGTGGAAGTAAAAAACGATAAGCCAAAAGGTAAGAAACAAGAGGAAGAAAAGAATAAGCCATTATCTGAATATCCTGAATTAGCATCAGCGCCGGAAGCCCCCAAGACAATGGAAGAGGTTATTAACTTTCCAGCAGGTATGTTTGCCACTGGTGATTTTGATGAAGGCAACGAAGAAGTTATAGGCGAGGTAAGGAAACTTCCTGCAATTAAAGGAAATGTAGACCAAGAGGTCCTGGAGGCTTATTGGAACCAGCTACTAGCACTTTTTGCGGTAGATTATAAGGATCCACAAGTTATATTAGAAAAACTTAAAGCCAAGTCATTTGGTAGTCCAGAGATTGAGGATCCACGGTATCAATTTAAAGATAATCTAAATGTGGAGATTATTCTCGACGCGAGCGGAAGTATGAAGGCTCAAGTAAATGGAAGAACAAAAATGGATTTAGCTAAAGAAGCTATCAATACATTTACTTCTTCACTTCCGAAAGAGGCTAAAGTTGCGCTCAGGGTATATGGACATAAAGGTACGGGAAGCGATGCAGATAAAGAATTGTCCTGTAACGCAAACGAAAAGATTTATGACTTTCAAAGTTATGACCAGAATAAATTAGGTGAGGCTTTAAAAAGTGTAGAAGCAAAAGGGTGGACCCCGGTTGCAGCCTCATTAAAGGAAGCTCAAAAAGATTTATCGCAGTTTCCTGCTGAAAAAAACACTAATATTATATTTTTAGTAAGTGATGGAATCGAAACATGCGATGGTGAACCAGTTGTGGTAGCCAAGTCATTAAAAGAGTCAAATGTAAATCCAATTGTGAATATCATTGGTTTCGATGTCGACGCTGAAGGTCAAAAACAACTTCAGGAAGTGGCTGAAAGTGCAGCTGGCTCATATGCAAATGTATACGATTTAGATGAGTTAAACAAAGAATTTAATCGTGCAGAAGAAATTGCACAGCAATGGAACGAGTGGAAGAAAAAAGCATTGAGTGAGAATGATCTACAGCAATATTTAAATACTAGTGAAATCTATGAATTTACTTATGATTGGTCTACTAAGCATATAAAAGAAAATAATAATCTTCTTGGCACCATTCTCTATCTTAAAGAAGAAGGTAAATTAACTGATAAAGCATACAAATTTTTGTCGGATAAAGCCAATAATAGACAAGCGGAAGTAGTTGAGTTTTCAAAGGAAATAGAAAATGATCTCCTCGATGCCAATAACGCTACTTATAAAGAAATGAACAAGTTAATCAATGAAAAATATAATATGAATAATGAATAAGTAGGAGGAAGATATGAGCAAAAGAAGGTATAAAAAAGTTCTTGCCATTTTGGCCATTGTTTTTCTGCTTTCTTTAAACTTTGTCCCCTTTCTTACACCTGCTAACGCAACTGAAGGGTTTAATTTAAATATAAGGGGTTTCAATTTAGATCAGGAAGGCTTTAATTTAAACATAAAAGGTTATGACTTGGAAGTGGAACCTTTCTCTTTAAAAGGAAGAGTTAGTGAAACAGATCCATGGGCCAACATAGGCAAAACTCCTATACTAGCACCAGTAGGTCCTGTTAAACCTATCGAACTACCAAATGGAGTGAAACTCAAACCAAACGGAGACGGCACATTCACGCCCGTTCAACCAGAAAATGGGCCAACAATAAAGAAGAACCCTGATTTTAATAACGATCTAGCCAGTTACATAAATAACAATGAAGACCTCATGAACAGGCTGGAAGTTAGAAATATACCAGGAAAACCAGGTGTGGTCACCGATGAAGAGCCGAAGGTATCATGGCAGGATGCAATGAAGTTTGCAGCCAATGATATTGCTGGAACGACAGTTAGCTTTGCAGGTGACATGACGGCTATTAGTAATTCTTACGCAGACGCTCTAAACCCTGCAAATAATGTAGATACAGCAGCGTTAAATAGGCAAAGCTGGAGAACACTAGGTAGTTTTAAGTGGAATATGACTACTGGTGTCTATAAGATGGCCACAAAGGGAACCGGTCTTGAGTGGACTGGGGATGTTTATGATACGGGTGTTAATAGTTATACAACGGCTGATAACGCAATTAAGATAGCGAAAGACTCCTATGGAAGAGTTCAAAGTGTTTTCGGGCGTACTCCTACACCTGTAGAATGGGCTCCGATATCAAGGTTAAATATAGGAGTTGCTGCAGTTGGTACTATAACTGCAGGAATTGATACCGGATCAAAATGGCATGCTGCAATAAATGCAAGTTCAGATGCTGAGAGAAATAAAATGATGGGAGAAACCATTGGTGCAATGGGAGAAACTTTAATGAATGCCAGTGTTTTAGTGGCGGCAACTCCTATTCCAGGCGCTCAAGTAATTGGCGCTGGGATGGCAGTGGTTGGTGGAGCAATGTGGCTAGGAGCTACTGCTTACAAATATAGAAAGAAAATATCTGGATTTATTAGAAGTACTAAAATTGGAAATGCGGTATTAGAATCAAAGCCTGTAAAAGCAGTAAAAGAGCAGGGGAAAAAAGCTTGGGATTGGGCGAAAAAAACTTTCTTTGGAGGTTAACAGATGCAATTTCTCCCACGTGAAATAAAAAGAAAATACAAAGAAAAGAAAGCATGGAATGAAAATGTAGAAATTTCTCCTTACACAGTAAAATACGAAGGTAAATTATACTACTATATTATGTTTTATCCTTTATTTCGAAGTGTGTCAGGAGCAATGGTTATTGAGAAAAACGGTAACTTACCGATCTTAGACGAAGCAAAGCCAGTGATTTTCCAAATAAATGGATATAACAATATGATAGGATTTGCTAATAAACATATGAAAGAAACGTTAAAAAGACCAGTAGGTATGATGAGGAAAATAGAGGAGCAGATTAATGAAGTTTACCCAGTTATAGATTCTGAAATAACGTTATATGAAGAAATAAAATTACTGAAAGTTATGGCTAAAACGATTTACGAAAATCATAAAGAACTTGAAACCATTTTTAAAGAAATTGCACAAATTTCCAAAAAAGTACAAGTGCATAATAAAGTATTAGACGAAGATTCTTTTAACCGACTGTTTAATTTATTTACTGAATGGCATGTTTTACTGTTTAAAGAGAAGAAGATGCAACTTGAAAATTTTTCTGATCTTCCAAAGATTATAGAAAATGTAAAAACACAACCTAATTCAGCTAAGTTGAAAAAATCTTTAGAAAACTTAAATACAGAAAAAAGAAAAAAAGTTCTTGAAGATTTTATTAATGGCGTATTAGATCACTCAGTGGGTAACGCCATGGAGCTTTCATTCACAGATGAGGACTTAGGGGAATTCAGAAAACTTAAAAATGATGAAGCATACTATATGTTTGAAGCCAACCTTGTACCTCATATTAGAAACTAAGGAGAGTACTTTAAATGGAGTTGAAGATACCTTTAAGAATCTACTTTAAAAATATCGAATCTGTTTTGATTATTTCATTTTTAGTCTTGTTTCCAGCGCTACTATTCCATAATTATATAACAAGCGTAGGTTATTATATCGCGGCTATCTATGATAACTCATTTTTTGGGGACATGACGAACTTTTTATTTTTACTAATGTTATTCACGATTTCGCAGGTACCTTTCATTTCCTTTACTTTCAGTGAAATGGAAGACGAGGAGAATAAACTGAAAAAATCCTTCGGTATCTTACTGAAATTTGGGTTTTCTGTATTCTTATTCGCGCTGCTTTATACAGTTTTAAGCATTTTCGGACTCCTTGCATTCGTGATTCCAGGTATCTTAATCATGGTATTTTTATTCCCTTTACCTTATATCACTGTGTTAAAGGATCAGCCGATAAGGAAGGTATGGAGAACGGCTTTCTTATTAGCCAAGAAACATTTCTTTAAATTATTGATGTTACTTGTATCAATCTCTTTTATTGAAATGCTTCTGGGTTACGCGGTAAATGTAGGAATTTCTTTTATTACACAAAACTCATTGGCTTTTGTCATTTGCAACATGCTTATTAATCTATTGCTTTTCCCGCTGCTAATTATCATCGTTTCAGCAAATATAAAAAAATGGTACGACATGGCTGATTTTCATACTGAAAAGATACAGGGTCGTGAAGTATCTGTGTAACAGGAGATGGAATTATGCTTAAAAGACTTTTAAAAAATAATAAAGGCTCGATAAGCCTGGAGTTTATAGGAGTCTTGCCTTTTTTCTTCCTGTTTATGCTGCTGGTTTTTCAGGGATTTGTACTAGGATACGCTTTGATTACCTCACAATCCGCAGTTAATGAAGCAGCAAAGGTATACGCAGAAGGAGATACGCTTACAGAATCTAAAGAAGCAGCACAGAAAATAGTAGGGAATAGCTCTTATTTAACCTTGAATAGCCTAACTATCCCTTCTCAAGACAGTGATGGGGATTTCGAAGTTAGAGCAAATGTGTCGATTGACTTAATGTTTATACCTGATAAGTGGAAGAGTATTTCTTCCATTACGTTTAACCAGTCTGCCAGCAGTAGGGTGATTGACAGTGAATTTAATTAAGAATGATAGAGGACATATCAGTATATTGATGATTTGGCTGCTTCTCTTAACCGGATTAATTATTGTCTTCTCTGTAAATATAATGGGCGCGTTTGCAGTAAAACAGCAAGCGTCGACAGCTTCTCAACAGGCTGCTTTAACCGCAACCGATATTGTTTACGATTACACTTTGGACGGTGTAAAGAAATATGATGAGACGCTAGTAGGAATTGGAAAAGGGTTAATTGAAGGGAAATCCATTGAAAAGAAAATTCAAGACCGAAAAGAAGAATATGTGTGGAACAGTGATGTTTCTGAAAGCAAGGCATTAAGACTCTCGGTCAATGAAGTTCTTAGTGAAGAAATTCCCGGCAACGACAAATTAAAAGATGCTATTAAAAATGAAGTAAACAACGCTGTAAATGAAATCCCCGGTAAAGTTTCAAGTAAACTTTCTTCAAATAACGTAAGTTCTTCTGACTACAAAGTAAAACTATTTGATAATGATCAACGGGTTGTAATAGAAGGGACCGGGAAATTCAACTCAGTTGAAGCTGACAATTTTATTGGAAGTTTTACAAAGAATATTAAACAAGTTTCAAAAGGTCCAAGAATTCCATTTATTAAAGAATTGGATTTTAATACTCAAATAATATCTTCTAATTAATTTCCGAGGAGAGTTGTAGCATGTCTAAAAAAGAAAAACGTTGGAGAAGGTTCTACTTATTCTTGATGATTTTCTTCTACGCTGTTTATGTACCGGTATCAGTAATAGAATGGCTGGCAGGAGACGGCGGACTTCCCCTCACAGCAGTTGTAGTGGGAATTGCGTTGCCTTATATGCGAAAGAACCATATTCATCAGATTCAGATGAAAGAAAATACGGGAGCTTGAATATTTATGTTCAAGCTCTTTTTCATAAGTTATAAATTCCATTTTAAGTAATATTTAAGATTCATAATACCTATCCTTGGTATAAAGTGAAATTTATAAGGAGTGATTTGAGTGAATGCAGTAGAAGCAAAGAAGCGAGTAAATTTAATGGGGATCATTGCTTCAATTAGTCTGGGAATACAGTTATTGATTGTTACCATAGGGGTTGGGCAGTCGATAATTCCTGGATTGAATATCTGGAGTTTTATGGATTTGGCAATCGGGCTCATATTAGTCATTTGGCTGTTTGCTAAGAAAAGCAGGACAGCAGCGGTCGGTCTTCTCCTTATGTATCTATTAGCACAGGTTCTTATGCTATTTTCATTAGAAAATACAACAGCGGGGTTTTGGACAGGCAGGTTAATTATGATGGCATTATTCATCACTGTATACTCTCTAGGTGTGCATGCAGCGTTTGTATACCACCGCTTGAAAAATAAAAAAGATATAGATAGTACAACCGAATCCTTATCTTTATAAATCAGAATATATAAATCTTTACTAGTATAAATTTTATTCGCGCATTAGGAAGTGATTGTATGACAAACAAACCAGTCCCCTTAAAAGAAAGCAGAATTATCCCAACAATCTTCCTGCTGGTTTTAATGGGCTTTCTTTTCAGCTTTGTACCAGACGAAAACTGGTTCCTTCTAGCGGTGAATATGGGCATTGCTGGATTATGCGGCATCCTATTTTTTGTTTTTTGGTTAAAGACCAAACATGAGAGTAAACGATATTTTTCTTTATTGTCCTACGTAATGATTATTGCTTTGGCCATCTACTTTGTCATTCCATTTTTCAGGGTGTTCGCTGGTCAACTTATCTCTTGGCTGGGAATGGTATTGATCATTATTATGATTATTTTGCCTTTCCTTAATAGGGAATCGATCGCAACGGGGTTTGTAAACCCTTCTAAAAATCCCGGTGGAAAGTACTTTTTTACCGTTTTCACCTTGATCTTCGGGTTTGCAGTAATTTTCTTTTCTACCATAAACTTCTCCGAGAATCCTGATGCAATTGCCCTTTCGTCTTTCTTTTTCATTTTTGCTCTGTTATTCCTGTTTATAGCCCCAATAATGTTGATTAAGCCTAGTCGGGTAAAGGAGCTGGAGAAATGATACAGAATGACGAATCGCGCTTGTTAGAGAAAAACGACCTATCCTTTAAGGATAGCCGGATCCTTCATGTGGCTGTTTCCATTGTAATCGTTACCTTTCTATTCAGTGCCTTACCTGAATGGTCTGCACCTCAGTTTAAAGTAAATGCGGTTATCTCTTTCTTATTACTGATGGTCATTGTTGTTTCTTGGAAGACGGTAGAACTTAAAGTAAGGTACTTTTCCATTCAGAGTTACTGCCTTGTCTTCTGCTTATCCCACCTATTTGCACAGCCAATCATCAAGTATTTATGGCAAGAGGGTAATAGTGCCTGGATCTACTTTGCATTGTGTTGGGTCGTCGGCTTTATCCTAATGCATTTTTTCAGGGAAGGTCTATTTCAGGCATTTTCAAAACACTATGAAAGCAAGTTTAGCATTGGTTATCATCTGGCTGTATTTA
Organism: Bacillus sp. BKU_1; assembly: GCA_051294195.1. GTDB lineage: Bacteria > Bacillota > Bacilli > Bacillales > Bacillaceae_B > Rossellomorea. Next base: position 4,086,424 of record CP193985.1, read on the forward strand.
GCCTTTTGCTGTTGGTTCCTGTGATCATTACCATTATTAAATTTAAAGCCCTGAACATCAGCATAGGGTATGGAATCGTGCTTTATGTCCTGTCTATTCTCCTCCTTGTGGCACTCCCGGCTTTTCTTAAAAGTCCAGAAAAAATCAAAATATATGAATCTGCTAATTGATTAAAAGGAGAGATTCCCATGGTCAACAAACACAAAAAAGCCATGCGCAACGCCAAATTCAAAAAGCTAATCACCCGAACAATCGGACACGTAAAGGTGGACACTGTGCTGGCTGAAGAGCGGGTTACGCCTGGTGATACGCTTATCGGTGAAGTGCGGCTGTCGAGTAAGAAAGGGTTTAAAGAGATAGAGAAGGTAAGTGTTTCACTTATGCAGCAGTTCCCATTTTCTGATGATACGGTGGCCAATCTTTCTTTGATCACTGCTGAAATGAGATTGTCAGGGGAGCAGAAGGAGCTCAATGAGTTGGTATTGCCTTTCGAATTGAAAGTTCCTTATTTTACGCCGAAGAGTGCAGTGAATAGAAAATGCTGGATCCAGACGGACATTGATCTTCCTTATAAGCTGGATCCGAGGGATATGGATTTCATCGAGGTAAATGAACATCCACTTCTTCCATACGTAAATAAAATCGTGACGGAAGAGCTGGGATTTGTGAAGACAAATAGAGAAGAAGTCATTCACTATCCGGGGTTCAAGCCGAAGTGGGTCATTGATAAAAGGGTACTCAATCATCCCCTTTATCCGATGCTATCAAGCAGACAGGTGCCTGTGGCTCACGAAATCGAATATTTCCCTCCGGAAGAGTTCAGGATCAAATATCGGGAGATCGAGTTTATATACGATATTAGCGAAGGCGGCATGGATTTGTATGTAGAACTCCAATTTATCATCCCGAAAGAGGTTGGCGGTTACTTCAAGCGTGCTACCATAAGTGAAAGCGACCGGGATGAAAGAATCCACAAGCTTTCTTTCACTAATGAAGAAATTGAGGACCCGGAGACCATCAAAAAGAAGCTGATTGAACTCCTGGTAAACACTGAAATACCGGAAGAATTAAGAGTTTAATCAAACGTTTGTTTAAAAAGAATGAAGTCCTATACTGAACTATAAAAGCTTCGAAAAAACCACTCAGTTGTTGAGTGGTTTTTTCAAATGATTCAATATTTCTTTTCAATCTTTTGCTTTATGGTCTCGATTTTTTCAGGAACAACATACAAATAGTCAATCAAACCTTCTAGCAATTCTATCAGCAGTGCTGCTGTTTTATCATCAACTTCCTTTTCCAACTCAAGCATTTGGAAAAATGGGCTGTCCGGACGGGTGAGCTGGCTTAATGTTTGAATGGGCGATGATAAATCAACATTCTTTGGTAGCTGCTCAAACTGTTCTGATAAAGTCTGGCTTTTGGCTTTATCCGTATTCAGGTTTTTCACTAAACTTTCAAGGACCCGCTTGGTCATGACGGCTGTGGCTGAGTGATCATTCGACTGGTTCACATTCAGCGCGGAACGATAGGACCTTACAAGGTCCTGTGAAATTCGCTTGTTGTCTTGAATTTTATCAAGAGGACCATTTGTTGCAGTTGGATCATAGACGTGGACGGTGACTTCTTTCGTTTGTTTTGATGAGTCTTCCTTGATCATTAGAATAAAAGTAGAAGATTTTTTGCATACAGAACAAATCCCCTCTGAAAAAACCCCGGTCTTAATCTGATAAAAGTTCGCCTTTAATGAAAATTCTCCTTGTTTACGACAATCCGGGCACTGTGTCCGGACCTTCTTTGGTACTTTTAAGTATCCATACTGAGTAGATGATACTATCGATCCCGGCGTAATTTCTCTCATTTCAACCTCCTAAACAGCAAAGATTTTTTCGTTTTATTTGTAAAAGTATGAAAAATCATACAATTACTTCTATATAAAATTATAACTTTATAACGCTGGACAACAAGCTTCAATAAATGGAAAATAAAACCAATTGCTAATCGGAATTAAAACTATCAAGATACGTGTCTATGAAGAAGATTCGAAGAAACAGTTCAATATAATGGGGTGCTATCAAATGGAGCTAATACAAAACTCTCTTTCAACGGCAGTTGGAGATTGTAAAAAGGGTCCACTGTCTGTAGTTATTGTTTTAAAACAAACGTTTGTTTAAAAGTTTGAAGCGCGTCTTCAATCTTTTTTCATAATTCTAAACAATTTGTATTCTTGATAACAGCATTTCTACAGCCAAAACATTCGGAAAAACCGCTATAATTGGGTAGAATAGTAACAATGGTGTTATTGACTAACGGTTGGAATGCAGAAGGAGAGAAATCATGACACATTTTACAGATGACAGCATAGCTTTGCATACAGATTTATATCAGATAAATATGACCAAGGCCTATTGGGATGATGATTTCCATAATCGAAAGGCTGTTTTTGAGGTGTTCTTTCGAAAGCTGCCTTTTGGTAATGGATATGCGGTGTTTGCCGGGTTGGAACGTGTGATTGAGTTTGTGAAAAATTTTCATTTCAGTAAGAGTGATATTGAGTATTTGAGTGAACTGGGGTATGAGGAGGAGTTCCTCAATTATTTACGTGATCTCCGCTTCACCGGGACGATCCGGTCGATGCGGGAAGGGGAGCTTGCTTTTGCCAATGAGCCTCTTTTGCGTATTGAAGCGCCCCTTGCACAGGCTCAGCTTCTGGAGACGGCGATCCTGAATATCGTTAACTATCAAACATTGATTGCGACGAAGGCGAACCGGATCAAACAGGTTGTCCATGATGAAGTGGTGATGGAGTTCGGTACCCGCCGTGCGCATGAGTTGGATGCGGCGGTCTGGGGTACGCGTGCGGCGTTCATCGGCGGATTTGATGCGACCAGCAACGTGCGTGCAGGGAAGATTTTCGGCATGCCTGTTTCGGGTACTCACGCCCATTCGCTGGTACAGGCGTATCAGGATGATTACACGGCTTTCCATAAGTACGCTGAAAGTCATACGGACTGCGTGTTCCTCGTTGATACGTATGACACCTTGAAATCAGGGGTCCCGGCTGCGATTAAGGTGGCAAAGGAGCTTGGGGACAAGATCAATTTCAAGGGGATCCGCCTCGACAGCGGGGATATGGCTTACTTATCGAAGAAAGCCCGCAAGATGTTGGACGAAGCCGGTTTTACGGAAACGAGGATCATTGCCTCCAATGACCTTGATGAATACACCATCTTGAATTTGAAGGCCCAGGGAGCCCGGATTGATGTATGGGGTGTCGGTACGAAACTGATCACTGCCTACGATCAGCCGGCGCTCGGTGCGGTGTACAAGCTTGCTTCGATTGAGAATGAAAAAGGAGAGATGGAAGACTCCATCAAGATTTCAAGCAATGCGGAAAAAGTATCCACTCCAGGATTGAAAAAGGTTTATCGGATCATCAATAAGGTTAATCATAAATCAGAGGGGGATTATATTACGCTTGAGCATGAAGATCCCCAGCATGAAGACCGCCTCAAGATGTTCCATCCGGTTCACACATACATCAGCAAGTTCGTGACGAACTTCGAAGCAAGAGAGCTCCACGTGGATGTTTTCAAAAATGGTGAGCTTGTATATGAAACACCTTCGCTGCAAGTGATGAGGGAATTCGTCAATGAAAATCTGGAGCTGTTATGGGATGAGTACAAGCGTTCCATGAATCCGGAAGAATATCCGGTGGACTTGAGTGATGAGTGCTGGACGAATAAGATGAGCCTCATTCAGAAAGTAAAAGCTGAAGTGAAGGAAAGATTTCACTCAGACAGGTAATTAGATTTGTGATTGGGTAACATGAACGGGTATACTATGATGTGATAAAACCTAACATGGAGTGTGAAAATATGGATTCTCTTCAGAAACAGATCGTTGATGAAATGATGGTGTCACCTGAAATCGATCCTAAGAAAGAGATACGCCGAAGCATCGATTTTATGAAAGACTATTTGAAAAAGCATTCATTTTTAAAAAGTATGGTGCTCGGCATATCAGGCGGGCAGGACTCTACCTTATTAGGGAAGCTTGCCCAGATGGCCGTAGATGAACTGAACGAGGAAGCGGGATCTGATGAGTATGCATTTTACGGAGTTCGCCTTCCTTACGGTGAGCAGGGTGATGCCCAGGATGCGATTGACGCCGTGGAATTCATCAAGCCATCCGTGTCCTTGACCGTCAACGTCAAGCCGGCTGTGGATGCAAGCTTTTCTTCTTTGAAAAAGGAAGGCATCGAGATGTCCGACTTTGTCAAAGGAAACGAAAAAGCGCGTGAACGGATGAAGGTTCAATTTGCGGTTGCCGCAATGAAAAAAGGTGTTGTGCTTGGAACCGATCATTCAGCGGAAGCAGTGACAGGGTTCTATACGAAGTTCGGTGACGGAGCGGCTGACCTTGTCCCGCTTTTCCGTCTTAATAAGCGCCAGGGAAGATCGCTCCTGATTGAGCTTGGCTGCCCGGAGCACCTTTTTAATAAGAAGCCGACAGCCGACCTGGAAGAGGACAAACCGCTTGTTCCTGATGAAGAAGCGCTCGGTGTCACTTATGATCAGATCGATGACTTCCTTGAAGGAAAAGAAGTACCTCGGGAAGCCAGGGAAACAATCGAGAAACACTACATGAAATCCCAGCATAAACGTCATCTGCCGATTACGGTGTTTGATGATTTTTGGAAATAAGACTAATGAAAAGCCGATTCTCATATGATTGAGAGTTGGCTTTTTTTGTTTGAAGGCGGCCGGAGTGGATGCGTACGGCGAGCGGAGTTGTCAAATCGTGGTGAAACGCTAAATGGAAGATTATTGGCTGTTTTCGAAAGATTTCTGCTCAAAATTAAAAGATTTTCCAGCCGAATTCGAAGATTAGTGAGTGAAATTAAAAGATTATCGTTCTAAATTCGAAGATTCGGCACCGCAGCCCCATTCCCGGTAACAATCGCCGGCCGACCTGCCTGCTCAACTGAATGAAATAACGCTAATCACCAACCATGCGACAAATTTCCTAAAAATTCGTATTATTTTTCACCCGAAATGGAGGATTTTTGGAAAACGAAACGAAAGTATTAATAGTTAGAGAGAAAAAACATTTAAAAGGGATTTAGGAGGGGTCGCATGACACAGGAAGTGGTAAATCCGAAATTGCAGCATGTCGTTGAAAATATAGAGAAAGTCATGATAGGCAAGAGGAAGGTGGCGGAGTTGAGCGTGGTGGCGTTACTCGCCGGCGGTCACGTGCTGCTTGAGGATGTCCCGGGTGTCGGGAAGACGATGATGGTCAGGGCGCTGGCAAAGTCAGTGGGGGCAAGCTTCAAGCGGATCCAGTTCACGCCGGATCTTCTCCCGTCGGATGTGATTGGGGTATCGATCTACAATCCGAAGGAGATGGAGTTCAGCTTCAGGCCGGGGCCGATCATGGGAAATATCATTTTAGCTGATGAAATCAACCGTACCTCCCCAAAGACGCAGTCAGCCCTGCTTGAGGGGATGGAAGAAGGAAGTGTGACGATTGACGGGAACACTCGGAGGCTGGATAAGCCGTTTTTCGTTATGGCCACACAGAACCCGATCGAGTATGAAGGGACCTATCCGCTTCCGGAAGCCCAGCTGGACCGTTTTCTTTTGAAAATGAAAATGGGGTACCCAGAGCCGGCTGAAGAGATGGAGGTGCTGCACCGGGCACAGAAGAACCCTCCGATTGATGAGCTGGAGGCTGTGATGACCCTGGAAGAGCTTCGTTATCTTCAGGAAGAAGTGAAGGAAGTGCTGGTGGATGAGACCATCAAGAAATATATTGTCGAAATCGCGGGCCGCACGAGGATCCATGCAAATGTGTATCTTGGAGCCAGCCCGCGGGGATCTATTGCGCTGATGAAGGCTTGTCAGGCGTATGCGTTCCTAAGGGAAAGGGATTTTGTGATTCCGGATGATGTGCAATTCCTTGCGCCATTTGTGTTCGCCCACCGAATCATCATGAAATCCGAAGCTCGTTATGAGGGGATCACCCCGGAAGAAGTGGTGGAGCGGGTGATGGCGCGCATCCCGGTGCCGGTTCAAAGGCTTGTGAGATAGCATGAAGAAAAAACTTCAGTTACTAAAGCCGATCGGCAAGCTTCTGCTTCTTCTTTTATTGATTGCCATCACGTTTACGTATGCAATGTTTCAGGGGGGATTTGTGAGCTGGTTCCTATTTTACAGCTTCATTCCTTTTGCTCTGTATTCGCTGTTTGTGTTCTTTTATCCGCTTTCCGATTTTTATGTGGAGAGAAGGTTCGAGTCGTTCGAATATAAAGCGGGGGATGAATTGAAGGTGACGCTGACGCTGAGAAGGAAGGTCCCTTTTCCGTTGTTTTATATGGTGCTTGAAGATGTCGTGACGGAATCTTTATTCAGGCAGTCCGCTTTTCAGAAAGCGAAATCGATGATCTACCCCGGTTTCAGGAGGGAAGTGAAGCTGTCCTACTACATAGACGAACTCCCGCGCGGAGAACATCTGTATTCTGCGGTGCGCCTTAAAACCGGTGATTTCTTCGGTGTGTTTGAAAAAGAAGCGGTCATTGAGTGCAAGGATCAGCTCCTTGTTTATCCTTCATTCGTGGAGGTTCAATACAGGCCGCTCGAGAACCGCTACGATCAGGGGATGACCTCGTCCAATGTGAAAATACAGAAGGATACGACGATGGCGACGGGTGTGCGAGCGTATCAGCCGGGTGACCGTTTTTCCTGGATTCACTGGAAGTCGTTCGCCCGGACAAATGAATTGATGACTAAGGAATTTGAAGAGAGGCAGTCTCATGATGTGCTCATCGTGCTCGACCGTGAGTATTCAGAAGCCTTTGAACCGATGGTCACCTTCACGGCGTCCGTCATTCGCTCCATTATCAAAAAGGGGGCGCAGGTCGGTCTGGTGTCGATCGGGGAGGACCATCAATCATTCCCGATCAGGGGCGGTGAGGAACATCAGGGACAGCTTTTCTATCATCTGGCTAAGGTCCAGCCTGACAGCCGGTTTGCGCTGGGGAAAGTGCTCCAGGGCGAGGGCTTGAATTACTCGCAGTCCGCAGCCGTCTTTTTCGTAACGGCTGAAGTGTCGAAAAAAATGATCATGAGCGTGAACAATTATACAAAGCGCAGCAGTTCCGTCGTCATTTTCCTGGTGAAGGGAAGGGGCGAGTCCTACACGGACGAGGAAAAAGCGTTGAAAGCCTATGCGGCCTCACGGGGAATCTGGCTGAAGGCCTGCTATGACGGGGACTTCTCATCAGCCTTTGCGGAGGTGAAAAGGGCATGAAGGGGAAAGCATCAAGCAATCAATTATATTCCATCTTAATCTATCTGTTCGGATTCCTGCTTTTATGGGAATGGCTGAAGCCTTTGAAGGTGCTCACAGATACTGGTGACTTAACGTACTTTATCCTATTCATTGTGCTTGCGCTGACACTCTCTTATTTCCGCGTCCACTACTTGCTGTCGGGAACGGTAAAAGCCGTTTTCATCCTGGTTGCCCTGCATGCCCTTTATTTTCAGGATTCCTTGCTTGGACTTGCCTGGGTTGGTGAGTTTGTGAAGGATGTGTGGCGGAACCTCGGTCTGACGCTGGTCAGGGACTGGTCCGGTTTATCGTTTGTGTACCGCAGCCTGCTGTTCTTCATCCTTCTATGGCTCATGACGTATCTGATTCATTACTGGCTGTCGGTCAGGAAAGCGATCCTGCTTTTTTATATCATGACGGTTACCTATATCAGCGTCATTGATACGTTCACGGAGTATGAAGGGGACAGGGCGATCATAAGAGTCGTCGTCTTTGGATTCCTGCTGATGGGGCTCCTGGCCCTTGAGCGGTTGATCCAGGGAGAGAGGTTGAATGGGCTGGCAGCCAATATGAACAGGCACCGATGGATCGTGCCGCTTACCGTGATGCTCGGGGTCAGCTCGATTGTTGCATTTGCCGCTCCGAAGGCGGATCCGCTGTGGCCGGACCCGGTACCTTATATTCAATCATTCGCTGAAGGTTCCGGAGGCTTGAGCGGTGTAAACAAGCTCGGGTACGATACGGATGATTCCCAGCTCGGCGGACCGTTCATAGGCGATCCAACGGTTGTCTTCACGTCTGAAGTGACAAGGGAGCATTACTGGAGGATCGAGACCAAAGATATGTATACCGGAAAAGGGTGGGAGCAATCCTTGGATGAAGAGGATGGTGTCCCGTTCGCTTCTGGTGAAGAGCTTCCGTTCTCATTCACGGCTGAAGATGAGGAGCGCAACCTCGAAACGGAAAACGTGAAAATCGAGAAAGGGTACTCTCATGTGGTTTATCCATACGGAGTAGAAAATGTGATCGGCAATGAAAAAGGCACTTTTGAATTCCTGCCGGTAAAAGAGAAAATAAGAAGTCTCGATGAAAAGGGTGAACCTGTAAACTTGAGTGAATATGCACTCACTTACCGCCAGCCGTCTTATTCCCAAAAAGGGATGAGAGCGGCAAACGAAGGACAGGAAGCTATGCAGGTACCTGAATTCGTTGATCGCTATACTCAGATCCCTGCCTCAACCCCGCAGCGTGTAAAAGATCTGGCTGCGGAAATCACGCAGGATAAAAAAGACTGGTATGACAAGGTGCGTGCCATTGAAGGATATTTTGAGAAAGAGGCATTTGTGTACGATCAATTCGACGTACCGGTGCCTGAAGAAGATCAGGACTATGTCGATCAGTTCCTGTTTGAAACCCAAAGGGGATACTGCGACAATTTCTCGACTTCGATGGTTGTCATGGTGAGGTCCCTCGGCATCCCGGCCCGCTGGGTAAAGGGGTATACAGAAGGGGAATACACCCGCCAGATTGATTCTCAGTACAAGGTTTACGAGGTGTCGAATAATAACGCCCATTCATGGGTGGAGGTATTCTTCCCTGAAGTCGGCTGGGTACCTTTTGAGCCGACCGTCGGCTTCAGCAACAATATTGCTTATGAGTATGACCTTGATGTGCCGGATACAGATGAAGATCAAGCCCCGGTCCCTGAAAAAGAAGAAACACCTAAAAAGCCGCTGGAGCCAACTGAAGATGAAGCGGCAGGCGGAGGCTTTTCTTTCAAGGATGTTTGGGAAACCATCAAAACCTTCTTCGCAGAGAACTGGGGTAAAATACTGGCAGGATTTTTACTGCTGATTTTTGCCGGAGTGATGGCCTATATTTTCAGAAGGCGCTGGCTCCCGTATTACCTGATTATTTATTACAGAAGGAGAAAGTCTGAAGATATCTATTCGGAAGCGTATATCTCGCTGGTGAAACAATTAGGCAGATATGGATTAAAAATGAAGGACGGACAGACCCTCAGAGGGTATTCCCGTTACATTGATTCCTTCTTCGGAACCTATGAGATGACCAGCCTGACCAACCGTTATGAGCGTACGCTGTATGGCCATAAGCCCGATCATGAAGATTGGGTGAAGATGAGAGAATTATGGGAAAATTTAATTAAAAAGACAACTGGTTGACCGCTTCATCAACAAGGTTTAAAATGATGTCAACTTAATAATAGAGTTCGTTAGCATCCTTCGTATATCCTCGATAATATGGTTCGAAAGTTTCTACCCGGTCACCGTAAATGACTGGACTATGAAGGCAGTGTTCTATTTAGACATCATTGTATGCCCAAAAACTAGAATCCTGCCTTTATACAGGCGGAGTCTAGTTTTTTTGCTTTTTTGGCCATTAATTGCCGCTGTTGATTTCCGTGCAAGACTTCGCTTTCCGCGGGTGACCCGTGAGCCTCCTCGGCTATCGCCTCCGGGGTCTCACGTTGGTCACTTCTCCCGCAGGAGTCTTCGTCTTGCACTCCAATCAACAGCTGGAACAAGATATAACAACTGTTGGCTTCCAATTAAAAACAAGCAAGCTATGTGGAGATTTTTTGGAAGAAATTCTCTAAATATAACCTCAGAGTGGATTGGAGCGGAAGGCACTTGACTCCGACGGGAGATTGAGGAAAGGTCGAGACCCCACAGGCGGAACGCCGAGGAGGCTCGACTTCCTCCCCTGTGAATCTTGTGCCTGCAGCGGAATGGAACGGTCTCGGTTAGGGCTGGACACAGAACACAATTTTTTATGGAATTGCTAACAAAAAGGATGTATTTGTGGATGGTAAGGGAATCATACACAAAAGAGAGATAAATAAATGGATGAGGTGAACTGAATGCTAGGTAAAGAGGAATTGCATAATCAGGAAATGATCGTCGTTTTAGACTTTGGAAGTCAATATAATCAGTTGATCACACGAAGAATCCGTGAATTCGGGGTGTACAGCGAGCTGCATCCGCACACCATCACCCTTGAAGAAATCAAGGAGATGAATCCGACAGGGATCATCTTCTCCGGTGGTCCGAACAGCGTATACGGTGAAAACTCGTTCCGCTGTGATGAACGAATCTTCGACCTTGATGTCCCGATCCTTGGCATCTGCTACGGCATGCAGCTGATGACGATGCATTTCGGCGGTAAAGTAGAACGTGCCAAGCACCGTGAATACGGGAAAGCGGCCATCAACATCGAGAAAACATCGAAGCTTTTCTCCGGCCTTGAAGATGAGCAGGTTGTATGGATGAGTCACGGGGATCTTGTAGTAGAAGCCCCGGAAGGCTTTGAAGTGAACGCAACAAACCCTTCATGCCCGATCGCTTCGATGAGTAACGAAGAAGAGGGGCTGTATGCCGTACAATTCCACCCGGAAGTACGCCACTCTGTACACGGCAATGAAATGCTCAAGAACTTCGTATTCGAAGTATGCGGCTGCGAAGGCGACTGGACGATGGAAAGCTTCATCGACATGGAAATGGATAAGATCCGCCAGGTCGTCGGAGACAAAAAAGTTCTTTGTGCATTGAGCGGTGGAGTGGATTCCTCTGTCGTAGCTGTCCTGATCCATAAAGCGATCGGCGATCAACTGACTTGTATCTTCGTGGATCACGGCCTTCTTCGCAAAGGGGAAGCGGACAGTGTCATGAAAACTTTCGCTGACGGCTTTAACATGAACGTGATCAAAGTGGATGCCCAGGATAGATTCCTTAACAAGCTCAAAGGTGTATCCGATCCTGAACAGAAGCGTAAAATCATTGGTAACGAATTCATCTATGTGTTTGATGACGAAGCGACAAAATTGGAAGGTATCGATTATCTTGCTCAAGGTACCCTGTATACGGATATCATCGAAAGCGGGACGGCGACTGCACAGACAATCAAGTCCCACCACAACGTCGGCGGGCTGCCTGAAGATATGCAGTTCACCCTGATCGAACCTTTGAATACATTGTTCAAAGATGAGGTCCGCGCATTGGGTTCTGAGCTTGGCATCCCGGATGATATCGTATGGAGACAGCCTTTCCCTGGTCCTGGTCTCGGTATCCGCGTACTCGGAGAGATTTCTGAAGAGAAGCTTGAAATCGTACGTGAATCCGACTATATCCTTCGTGAAGAGATCAAGAAGGCCGGTCTTGACCGCGATATCTGGCAGTATTTCACCGTCCTTCCTGATATCCGCAGTGTCGGTGTCATGGGTGATGCAAGAACATATGATTATACAATCGGAATCCGTGCCGTTACATCGATCGACGGCATGACATCCGACTGGGCCCGCATTCCATGGGATGTTCTTGAAAAAATTTCGACCCGTATCGTAAACGAAGTCGACCACATCAACCGCGTCGTGTATGATGTAACAAGTAAGCCGCCTGCTACGATTGAGTGGGAATAAACAATTTAAGTAAATAAATTCAGATGCACTTTCATAGTGTTGGATCTTAAACCGAACATTTTATGAATTATTTTTATAAAATGTTCGGTTTTTCTATTGACCACCGTTGTGTTCGTTGGTACAATAGTCATGTCTTAATAAATCTTAATAGTAATTGTTACGTCGTATAATTTCGGGAATAGGGCCCGAGCGTTTCTACCAAGCTACCGTAAATGGCTTGACTACGAGGTAATTGATAGATGGACTTCTATATCAGCAAGTCCCTTCTGTTTTTTATCTTACAGTCAAAGCTCTGAACTTTCGGTAGTTCAGAGCTTTTTTATTTTGAAATCTGCGACGGCACGAAGGAGGAGTAAGGATATGAGGAATTTCTTTCAGTTTGAACAACTTGGAACCAACTATAAAAGAGAAATAATCGGGGGACTGACAACATTCCTTTCGATGGCCTATATTTTGGTGGTCAACCCGCTGACGTTGACCCTGCAATCAGTACCGGACCTTCCGGACAGCATGCGCATGGATGCCGGAGCGGTATTTGTGGCGACCGCGCTTGCGGCTGCGATCGGTTCATTGATAATGGGGCTGCTCGCGAAGTATCCGATCGCGCTTGCACCGGGGATGGGACTTAACGCGTTCTTCGCATACACGGTTGTATTGACGATGGGTGTCTCCTGGCAATCCGCCCTTACAGGGGTTTTAATTTCTGGATTGATTTTTATTGCATTGACGCTTACCGGGCTTCGTGAAAAAATAATAAACTCCATTCCAGCTGAATTGAAATTTGCAGTTGGAGCTGGTATCGGGCTTTTCATTACGTTTGTAGGGTTTCAGAATGCAGGTATCATCGTCAATAATGATGCCGTTCTTGTGGGAGTTGGAGATTTGACCCACGGCAACACACTGCTTGCTATCTTTGGTATTGTCGTGACTGTCATCCTTATGACAAAAGGCGTCAAAGGCGGTATCTTCATCGGAATGGTCGCAACGGCGATTGTTGGTATGGTTGTCGGGCTCATCGACACCCCGAAAGGGATCGTGGACGCGGCGCCAAGCCTGGCACCGACATTCGGGGCTGCGCTTGATCCATTGTTCAATGATGCAGGCAGCATATTCACCATCCAAATGCTCGTTGTCGTTCTTACATTCTTGTTCGTCGATTTCTTTGATACGGCGGGTACACTTGTTGCCGTTGCAAATCAGGCGGGATTAATGAAGAACAATAAGCTTCCGCGTGCAGGAAAGGCATTATTCGCGGACTCTTGTGCGACAGTGGTAGGGGCTATCCTGGGTACTTCAACCACTACCTCTTATATCGAATCCTCCGCTGGGGTTGCGGCAGGGGCAAGGACAGGGTTCGCTTCAGTGGTGACAGGAATTCTTTTCTTACTGTCCATCTTCTTCTTCCCGCTTCTTGCGGTCATCACGGCGCCGGTCACGGCACCAGCTTTGATCATCGTAGGAGTACTGATGGTTTCATCACTTGGTGAAATCGACTGGAAGAAGTTCGAAATCGCAGTACCGGCATTCCTGACAATCGTTTCCATGCCGCTGACATACAGCATCGCTACAGGTATCGCAATCGGCTTCATCTTCTACCCGATCACCATGATGATCAAAGGGCGCAGGAAAGAAATCCACCCGATCATGTACGGACTGTTCGTTATTTTTGTACTGTATTTCATTTTTATCGCTTAACTTATTCTTTAAAACTGATCTCTCTTTGAGGTCAGTTTTTTCATTTAAAAAGAGGATGTGACGGAATCGGAGAGAATGTAATACTCAAAGGGAAGTAATATTATTGATAAATGTGTTCATTTTCGTTAAAATCATGAAATCGGATACTTGTCGAAAATGGTCGAAATGATGGGGAGAAATTCATATGTCTACTTTGAGTGTTAAAAAAGCATTGAATAACAATGTTCTGATCGCTGAACATGAGAGTTACGGCGAAGTCGTGCTGATCGGGAAAGGAATCGGGTTCAACCGGAAAAAAGGAGATCCGATCCAAAACGATATAGCCGAAAAGATGTTTGTCCTGAAAGGGGAGAAAGAACAGGAGCAGTATAAAAACCTTCTGCCTTTCCTCGATGAAAAGATGTCGAACGTGACCATCTCTGCCATCGAACTTATCAGGGAGCGGACAAATTCGTTCCTGAACGAACATATCCATATCGCCCTGACCGACCATATCCTCTTTGCCATCAACCGGCTGATGAGGGGCATGGAAATCCGCAATCCTTTCCTGGTGGAAACAAGGACCCTTTATCCTTTTGAATATGAAATCGCACGAGAAGTAGTCGAGATGATCAATGATATGACCGATGTGAATCTGCCCGAGGGGGAAGTTGGATTCATCGCCCTCCATATCCACAGTGCGATGATGAATAAAGATCTTTCTGAGGTGAACCAGCATTCCCAGTTGATTTCAAGGCTGACGACCATGATCGAGCAGCAGCTGGACGTGAAAATAAACAAAGAAAGTGTAGACTATATGAGGCTGGTCCGTCATATTCGATACACAATCGAACGCGTCCTCCGCGAAGAACGGGTGGAGGAACCGGAAAAAATCGCAAAACTGTTGAAAGAGGAATACCCTCTCTGCTATAATTTATCTTGGAAGCTGATCAAGATGATGCAGCAAACATTAAGGAAACCTGTTTATGATGCAGAAGCGGTGTATCTGACGATGCATCTGCAGCGTATACAGACTAAAGTTAAATAATGTACTTATCTATTTTACGTGTTACTGATTCGATCAGGCATGAGTAAAGAAGATAATTGAAACGTGTAAATTGGGGCAGTCTATCCCTATACGTTCATTATCCTCTTTTCTCATGCCTTTTTTCATGGCCAGCTCCGGCGCCTAGCCCCTCGAGACGTTTCGGACCGACCAATGAAGTCAAAGAACGACTTCACTGGTCGGCCCAAGAGCGCTTGTCGGGGCTGAATGAGGCGCCTGCGCTTTTCTTGTTTGCTATCATCCAATCTGCTGAATAAAACCATTTATCAAAAGGAGGAAACTCATATGTTTAAAAAGGCTTTTGGCGTCTTACAAAAAGTCGGTAAAGCACTAATGCTTCCGGTTGCGATTTTACCGGCTGCAGGACTTTTGCTTGCATTTGGTAATGCTTTGCAGAACCCAACCCTATTAGAAATAGCTCCATTCCTTTCAAACGGCGGCGTCGAAATGGTTGCCAGTGTCATGGAACAAGCTGGCGGAATCATCTTCGGTAACCTCGCACTGCTCTTCGCGGTCGGTGTAGCCATCGGACTTGCCGGCGGTGAAGGTGTTGCCGGGCTGGCAGCAATCGTCGGTTTCTTGATCATGAACGTAACAATGGGAACCGTGGAAGGGCTCGGCATCCCTGATGTTACAGGTGAAGGGGTAGACCCTGCGTATGCACTTGTTCTCGGAATACCGACACTTCAAACCGGTGTGTTCGGCGGTATCATCGTCGGTATTCTGGCAGCGTATATGTACAATCGATTCTTCCAGATTGAATTGCCATCTTACTTAGGTTTCTTCGCTGGGAAACGATTTGTTCCAATTGCCACTGCAGCATCTGCAGTCGTATTAGGTTTATTGATGCTTGTCATCTGGCCTCCGATCCAAAACGGTTTGAACACTTTCTCAAACTTCATGCTTGGTGAAAACAGAGCATTTGCAGCATTCATCTTTGGTGTAATCGAACGTGCGTTGATTCCATTCGGACTTCACCACATCTTCTATTCGCCATTCTGGTTCGAGTTTGGTACGTATACATCTGAAGCTGGCAACATCATCCGTGGTGACCAGGCCATCTTCATGAAACAAATCCAAGATGGTGTGCAGGATCTTACTGCCGGTACCTTCATGACTGGTAAATTCCCGTTCATGATGTTCGGTCTTCCGGCTGCGGCACTTGCAATCTATCATGAAGCTCGCCCTGAGCGTAAAGCGGTAGTAGCGGGTATCATGGGATCTGCTGCCTTGACATCATTCTTGACTGGTATCACAGAGCCGATCGAATTCTCATTCTTATTCGTAGCTCCTGTACTATTCGGTATCCATACAATCTTTGCGGGTCTATCATTCTTGACCATGCACCTGCTGGACGTAAAAATCGGTATGACATTCTCTGGTGGTCTGATCGATTACATCTTATTCGGTCTGATCAACCCGCAGACTAATGCTTGGATCGTTATCCCTGTAGGTCTTGTATTTGCGGTCATTTACTACTTCGGTTTCCGTTTTGCGATCCGCAAATGGAACCTAATGACTCCTGGCCGTGAAGAAGTGGAAGACGAAGATGAAGAAGGTACAGCAGCAGCTGCAGGAGCAGGCGAACTTCCATATAATGTTCTGGAAGCGCTTGGCGGTGAAGAAAACATCGCTCACCTTGATGCTTGTATCACACGTCTGCGTGTATCCGTTAATGACGCGAAAAACGTTGATAAGCCAAGACTTAAAAAATTGGGTGCCTCAGGTGTACTTGAAGTGGGTAACAGCATTCAGGCGATCTTTGGTCCTAAATCTGATACATTGAAATCACAAATGCAGGATATTATGCGCGGTAAAGCACCACGCAAAGCAAAAACAAATGCAAGTGAAGAAGTAGAACAACAAATTGAAGAAGTGAATCCAGAAGCTCTTCAAACAACTGAAGAAGAAAAGCATGAAAAATTTGTAGCACCTATCACAGGTGAAATCAAAGATATTACAGAAGTACCCGATCAAGTATTCTCAGGCAAAATGATGGGAGACGGTTTTGCGATCTTGCCAACAGAAGGGACAATCGTTTCTCCTGTAGACGGTAAAGTCGTAAATGTATTCCCGACAAAGCATGCTCTTGGCCTTGAATCCAAGAACGGCCGCGAAGTATTGATCCACGTTGGTATTGATACAGTGAAACTTGAAGGGAAAGGCTTCGAGGCGCTGGTAAAAGAGGGTGACCAGGTCGAAGCGGGTCAACCGTTACTTGAAGTAGACTTAGACTTCATCAAAGAAAACGCTCCTTCTATTATCACGCCGATTGTCTTCACGAACCTGAAAGAGGGTCAGCAAGTGACTCTTGAAAAGACAGGCAAAGTGAACCGCAACGATGAGGATATCATCAAGATCGATTGATTATGATTAAAAACCCCTGTGCCTTTGAAAGGCGCAGGGGTTTTATTTATATAGAAGAAAAGGGGTGCCGTGACTGTTGAAAACCGGCATTGTAACCCCTGGCTGGATGATAATTAATAGGATATATAGAACTCTATTAAAAAGATTTGAATTAATTTATCGAAAACTGTTGACGGAACTCGAAATGGTTGATATACTTTAAAAACCGTCGCAAGTGAGACGCGAAAACAACTTCATTTAATAGAAAAGCCAGAAAAACTTTTTAAAAAAAGTTGTTGACAAAACCGCTTCAAACTTGGTATGATGGTTGAGTCGCTTCAAACGAAGCAAGCACACTGGAAGCACAATTCGAGAAAGCACTGGACTATTTGGAGAAGTCTTTATTGATTTTTGAAATGGTTCAAGATAAAAGGCACATGCCTTATTTGTTAAAGAAAAAGGAAGAAATCTTATCCAAGCTGGACGTACAGGAAGGAATGTAAGATGAACACAACGACCTACTCACTATCCGAGCGTTACGAAGTGGCATTCAATCAAATCCATGATGCTTTGAAGAAACAGGTGAAATCCAGATCGGACAGATTCACAAGCCTTGTTCATTCGGGGCGCCACCATAAAGTTATCAGCACCTATCAGGATGAACTATTCCAATACGCCAAATTGCGGAATGCACTTGTACATGAAAAAACGGAGCTGGGCTACTACATAGCGGAACCCCATCAGGAAGTAGTGGAAAGAATCGAGAAAATCGCCAGGGTCCTCAACAGCCCCAACTATGCAATGACGATCGCGACAAAAGAAGTCATCTTCTTTCAGATTGACGATCGTATAGAAGATGTCATCAGTGCGATCAAGGCATGCAATTATTCTCAATATCCGGTTTATCAAGATCATAGATGCCTCGGTTTACTTACCTCTAAAAGCATTGTGAAATGGCTTGCTGAGCGCATGATGGGAAGCATTGTCGATTTATCCGATGTCAAAATACAAGATGTGTTTCAAAGTGAGAAGAGACCGCCGTTAACATTTGAGGCCAAAACAGCCACCATTTTCGATGTGGAGGAATGTTTTGAACACTACCATCAGCAAAAGCTGGACCTTGAAGCCGTCATCATCACGGAGAATGGCAGAGAGGACGAAGCGCCCCTTGGGATCGTGACCGCCTGGGACTTGATTGAAATTGACTATACGGCAGATTAACCTCCATTTATGGGAGGTTTTTTTATTTAATTTCTGAATGCCACATAGAGGGAGGCAGGCCATCATAATAATGAATGTAAAAGCTCAAGACAGGGGTGAAAGGATGCGGAGAAGAAAAAATCCGATTCCTCTTTTACTAATGATCATCGTCGGTATGATTCTCCTCTTCCTTTTCGTCAGTGTACTAGGAAGCGGGGAGGGGGACTCGCCTGAGCAGGTCATTGAGGATTTTTACGATTATGAGCAAAAAGGCGATTTTGGTAATTCGTGGGAGCTGTTCCACTCTGAAATGAAGAAGAAATTCGGGAAAGCATCTTATGTTCAAACGAAAAACCATGTGTTCCTCGGACATATGGGAGTGGATTCCTTTGAAGTGGAAGTGGGGGATATCGAAGAAATAGAGGATTTTGAATTCAGTAAGGATGGACCCACGTTCAAGGATGTGAGGTCCGCCAAGGTGGATCTGTTGTTTGACAGCCAATTCGGCGTGATGACGATCAGTCAGATTTGTTATGTGGCACGAGAAAAAGAAGAATGGAAAATTTTGTGGGACTATGATTTTTAATTTTTTGAGTTTTAGAATTTCATTCCTGGGTAAACAAAAACCAACTAACCATTTTTAAAAGGAGGGCTAGGCTGTGTCCCTTTTATACGTGAAGGCCCGCGAAATGATGGAATTCGATGCAAAAGTCCAGCAGGTTCAGAACACGAACATCCGCCTCTTCCGTAAACCGAAGCCAGCACCTGTTCAGAAAAACAAATAAAGCCAGCGGAACCTTCAGGCAGTCTAATTTTATTAGGCTGTTTTTTTATTTAAAAAAAGGAGCCGCACAATGGCAGCTCCTTCTGAATTTATTCTAAATCTTCACCGATGATCCGCACTTCACGCTCCAGCTCTACATCAAATTTCTCTTTAACCGTCTTCTGCACATGCTCAATCAACGAAATATAGTCCTTTGCTGTCGCATTGTCCTTATTGACGATGAACCCGGCATGTTTTGTGGAGACCTCGGCACCACCGAAGTTCGTCCCCTGCAGGCTGCTGTCCTGGATCAGTTTACCGGCAAAGTAACCAGGCGGGCGTTTGAAAACACTTCCGCAGGATGGGTATTCAAGCGGCTGCTTCGATTCCCTTTTATACGTAAGGTCATCCATGATGGCTTTGATATCCTCGTATTCTCCCGGCTTTAAACTGAAGGTCGCCTCAAGCACGATATCACCGTTTTCTGAAATATTGCTGTGGCGGTAATCAAGCTCCAGATCCGCAGCCGTGCGTTTAACAAGTTCACCGTGACGGTCGACCACGTAGCAGTAGTCGAGTACGTCCTTGATTTCCCCGCCGTAAGCTCCGGCATTCATGAACAAAGCACCGCCGACAGTCCCCGGGATCCCGCATGCAAACTCAAGTCCGGTCAGGCGTTCAGCCAGAGCCCTTCTTGAAACATCGATGATTGCTGCCCCGCTTTGTGCCACGATCTGCTGGTCGTTTGATTTAATATCGTCGAAGTTTTTCAGGTGAAGCACGATCCCGCGGATCCCGCCGTCTTTGACGATGAGATTGGAGCCGTTCCCGAGAAGCGTGAACGGTACGTCCACCTTATTGGAAAGCTTCACGATGTTCTGCACTTCTTCATACGTTGTCGGTGTCAGGAAGAAATCCGCCTTCCCGCCAAGCTTCGTATAAAGGTGGTTCCTCAGCATTTCATCCCGCTTGATATTGTCTTCATGCATCACATTACATAATTCTTTATAAACAGTTTCTTTATTGTACATTCATGATCAGTCCCATAAAATATTTTTCTCTGGTTATAAATTCTACCCTCCCATTATATGATGAAAACCCATGAAAGTTAAATGGTTTCGATTGGCAGGATGAAAAGTACTCCTAAGGTAGGATGTTCATTTAGAGTCCGTCAGAAAAATAGTAAGCTTCATTGAAGATATGCCTGAAAGAAGTATTCCCGTCGAAGAATCTCGATTTCAGCCCTTCATCGGCATCCGGGTCCTTGCCGTTTCTGGTAATCGCAATCCCGCTTATCGACTGGAAAACGGCTCCGTGGGTGAAATAAATCACGTCCCGGTCCGCTATGATGATAGAGTAAACTCCGCCGGTCTGCCTCAAACGATCCATCTTGTCAATCGCCCTGTCTGATAAAAAGGGCTCTAGTTTTTTTTGGTCATATGTATGGGTGGAAAATTCATCTCCAACGCTGATCTGCCCATTACCCACTGCCTGAAACAAGGCATCGGAAACAGTCGTATAATCAGCCTTATGGAATATGAAGGTTGTCTCCTGATTCAGTCCGATTAAAAATAGGAAGGGAGTTATTAAACAAAACGCCGTGGTCTTCAGCAGTTTTTTCCCAATCCCTTTCTTTCCCACAGTCAAAATGAAAAGCCATAAGAGGGATACTCCAAGAATGCCGAGAGCGGGCAGGATGAGCAGAAATGTTATAAAGAACTCCCCGACAGCCAGTTTTGCGTACAACAGCATGAACGTGCCGCCCATATATAGGAGAAGAGGGACTTTGATTCTGTTCCAATCGCTCTTTCCGTTAAGCAAGAACGCAATATATCCAAGGAGCAGGGTTACAAATAAGATCAATACTGTAATCATCGATTCTACCTCTCTTACATAATAGTATCCTCAGTTTACCAGTTTTTTAGGATGTAAAAGTAAAAAAAACCCCCGTCAGGAGGTTCTTTACTATTATTTGATGAAATTAAACGTCTGCGCGACGGAAGAAATGAAGTTAGTCAGGAAATTTCCTTTGGACTCCTTCTTTTCCTGTCCCGGATTGGCCGCATCGCTTTGCTTGAACTTGATGGAGTACTTGGCAAAACCGCTGTCTTCTGTGCTGATATACTTAAACGTCCTGGAATCGTGGATGTATTTCTGAGCTTCAGGGGAAGTCTCGAATACGACATTCACATCTCCCTTGATCGGAGCGAAATTCCAGTTGCCGTCGGCTTCAGGGTTGATTGTGCCTTTCTCCATGATGTAGTCGATGATGACATTGCGGTTCTCGTCAGGCGACTGGATGATGATATTGGATCCGTCGATGCCAGGGAAATGCCCGCCGCCGCTTGCACGGTAGTTGTTCGTTGCGACGATGAACTTTTGATCGGGATCGATCACTTTTCCATTGTATTTCAGGTTCTTGATTCTGTGTGAGTCTTCGTTGATCAGCTTGCCGTCCGGATTGTAACGGAGGGGTTTGGTGACATCGATTTCATACGTCACACCATCGATGACATCATAGTTATAGGATCGGAAATCCCCATTGACCAGCGGCTGCTCTTCGGTCGTTGCGGTGTCAATTTGATTGAATTGGCCGGCTGACATTTCGAGCCATTCCTTCA
Source organism: Bacillus sp. BKU_1 (assembly GCA_051294195.1). Classification (GTDB taxonomy): domain Bacteria; phylum Bacillota; class Bacilli; order Bacillales; family Bacillaceae_B; genus Rossellomorea. Next base: position 4,107,861 of record CP193985.1, read on the forward strand.
CCTGTGCTCCATCGATCAGTACGGCTTGAAGAGTGTTCGGATATAAATACAGGTCGGCCACATTTTTGATGGCAAGCTCGCCTGCAGGGATATCGGTGTAATAGGAAGCATCACCGCGTGTGCCTGCTTTGAACGGAGCTCCTGCGGATAATACCGGGATGCCTTCATATTCAGTTCCAGTAATATACTTCTCCACATACCATTTCTGCGCATTCGTCACGATCTGGATGGACGGATCGTCTTTTACCTGTGCAAAATAACTGTTGATCGGTGCTTCAGTTTCGCCGACGGCACTTCTGACCCATTCGATCGTATGATTATGATCTTCTTCGATCGCGCCGAATACCTCTTCGTCACGCTCGACCAATGGATTGCCGTCTTTATCTGCAATGCCGCGGGTAGATGATTGTGAACCGGCCACTGACCATTCCCCATCCTTCAGCTGAAGCTCCAAGTCCACCAGACCAAGGTGGCTTCCCCAGTATCCGGGCATGACGGATGCAACGCCATTGATTGTTCCTTTTGCAGTATCGACACCTTCAATCCCTGCGTATGTTTCAGATGGGAAAACCCCGTGTGAATGGCCGAACAGGATGGCATCGATTCCGTCCACTTTTGACAGGGAATACGTAGCGTTCTCTTCCATTCCTTCATCCGTGACGCTGCCGATTCCGGAGTGTGGGATCGCAACGATGATATCTGCTCCTTCTGCCTTCATCTGCGGAACGAATTTATTGGCAGTTTCAACAATATCTTTTGTCATTACTTTTCCTTCAAGGTTTGCCTTGTCCCACTGCATGATCTGGGGCGGGGTGAACCCGATGACGCCGACCTTCAAGATGTGTTTTTCACCGTCTTCATCGACTACTTCCTTATCAAGGATGGTATAAGGATTGAAGTAGTTTTCGTCATTAGCCGGGTCACTGTCGCCGTCAGCTTTGTATACATTCGCATTCACATAAGGGAAATTGGATCCCTTCAATGACTTGCCGAGAAAATCCAGTCCATAGTTGAACTCATGATTCCCGATGTTTGCCGCATCATAATCAAGCAGGTTCATCGCTTTGTATACAGGGTGGGTTTCCCCGTCCTGAAGCGGGTCCACTTTTGCAACATAATCCCCAAGCGGATTTCCCTGGAGAAGATCGCCGTTGTCGAACAGAAGGCTGTTGGCTGCTTCTTCACGTGCATTTTTAATGAGTGTGGCTGTTTTCACAAGTCCGTAGCTGTTTGTCTCTTTATCCTGATAATAATCATAATTGGCAAGGTTTACGTGAATATCCGTCGTTTCAAGGATGCGAAGCTTCACCACATCCTGATCCATCACATCTGCATACGTAATGGAAGGAGCGGCTGCAGGGATAAATAGTCCTAAGGCTAGAGCGGCAGAAGCTGCTTTTTTCATGTTCTTCTTCATCATGATCTCCCCTAAAATATGTATTAAGTTGCAAACAATTACATAGTAGCATTTGGATGTAAAAATAGAATGGTTGAAAAGTAGTGTTTTTGTAATTGTTTGTAAATTGTCGGTGTAAATAGGGGCTACCTTTCCGGGTGAAAATAAGATAGGATTGAAATTGTATAGTATAACATCTATTTAGCTATTAAATTGTATGGTCTTTGCCGCTAATGATTTCCGTGCAAGACTTCGCTTTCCGGGGGCGGTTGGTGAGCCTCTTCCGTTAAGAGGGAACTTTCCAGCTGCAGGGCTTAGAAGCACATGTCATAGCCACACGCCTCTCTTCAAAGTCCTTCCGCATTTCGGTTAGGAGTCTTCGTCTTGCACTCCAATCAATCGCTGGTTTGAGTTAATCATAAGTACTTATCATCAAATTTACATACTATCTTTATTAGAGAGAAGGGAATTTGAATGGCACGCCTTTACACAGCCCTAATCGGACTCAGCCTCATCTGGGGCATGTCCTTCGTCTTCATAAAATGGCTCATCGAACCTGCCGGCGTCTGGGGGACGGTCTTCCTGCGCTGTATTGCGGGCGCACTTGTCCTTCTGCCGATCTTTTTCATTCAAAGACGAAAAGGGAAGAAGAAGCCCCTTCCGATTTGGAAACTGGTTGTGGTCGGAATCGGAAATGCGGCCCTGCCGTGGACACTGATTGCATTAAGTGAAACGCAGATCAACAGCAACACCGCGTCGATCCTGAACGCAACGACCCCGATCTGGACCGGGCTCATCGGATTCCTGCTGTTTTCAGCCGTGCTGACAAGCTTTCAGTGGCTCGGCATCCTCGTCGGCTTCTTCGGAATACTGGTATTGATGAATTTTGAAGTGAGCGGGATCTTTAGTTCTGATTTCGTCGGAGTAGGGACGATGATTCTTGCAACGGTGAGCTACGCGTTTTCTTCTCATTTCACAAAAAAATATCTGGCCGGAACGAGTGTCGTGACCATCTCGACGTTTCAGCTGCTGATCGGTGCCGCGATTGGGTTCGTCGGGATGCTTACGACCCAGCCGATTGATATCGGCGGCCTTTTAACCGGGGAAGCATTACTCGGTATCGTCGGTCTTGGCTGCTTCGGTTCAGGAATAGCAACATTATTGTATTTTTATATCATGACCAACGGAAGTCCCGAGTTCGCCTCGACGGTTACATACCTGATCCCGGGAACGGCGATGATTTGGGGGTTCGTGCTTCTGGGGGAACCGGTCACGCATAACCTGATCCTCGGTCTGTTAATCATTTTTACAGGTGTATTTTTATCATCCAGGAAGTCCAAAAAGACGCTTTCCTCGCTTACGTTGGGAACGCGGTGAGAATTTAAACAAACGTTTGATTAAAGTCTGAAACCTCAGTATTGATGGGGGCGGCCGGACTTAAACAAACGTTTGTTTTATTTTTGGAGGGTGGCTTTTTAGGGGAAAGTGATGCAATCGAAACAACTTTCATATAAAATGGGTAAGATACATAGGTTAGAGTAGACGAGCTGTCGGCAGGTGCGCATCAAGGCACGCTGCCGATCGACATAAAAGACTAAAGAATAAGAGGGGTAAAAACTATGAAAACGGCAATTGTAACGGATAGTACAGCCTACATCCCGAAAGAATTGCGCGAGTCTCTAAACATACACATGATCCCGCTGAGCGTCATCCTCGGCGGGGAAACATACCGCGAGGAAATCGACATCACTGCCGGTGAATTCTACGAAGAAGTCACATACCAGGATAAGCTCCCGACAACATCCCAGCCGCCGGTCGGCGAATTCGTCGAGCTGTTTGAAAAACTGTCCCGTGACTACGACGCGGTCATTTCCGTACATTTGTCGAGCGGCATCAGCGGAACCTATCAGGGAGCGGTGCAGGCTGCCGGAATGGTAGATGGGATTAAGGTCTTTCCTTATGATTCAGAAATCAGCTGCATGGTCCAGGGATTCTATGCTCTCGAAGGTGCCAAGCTTGCGCGTGAAGGCAAGGGCGCAGAAGAAATCGTTCGGTTGTTGGATGAAATGAAGGAGACGGTCCAAGCATACTTCATGGTCGATGATCTGGCGCATCTCCAGCGCGGCGGAAGGTTGTCACAGGCGCAGGCGATCATCGGAAGTTTGTTACAGGTAAAACCATTGCTGCACTTCGTGGATAAAGTGATCGTTCCTTTCGAGAAAATCCGTACCCGTAAGAAAGCACTGAAGCGGGTGGAAGGATTGCTGGAAGATGCTGTGAAGGACGGAGGATCTTATCAAGCTTCCATCATACATGCAAATCGTGAGGAAGAAGCGATTGAATGGATGAAGGAATTAGCTGAGAAGTATCCGAATGTGAAGTTTAATGTGAGTTATTTTGGTCCGGTCATCGGTACTCATTTGGGTGAAGGCTCAATGGGGATGGGCTGGGCTAAGAGGTTGACGGAATAGGTTTTTGTGGAGTCGGGTGGTGGGTTGGTGCCTGGCTTTTTTTGTTGGGGGATGCTTTGTTAGAGTGGTTGGTTTAGGGGAGTTGTACCTGGTACAAAACGGGTTGCGTGTACCAGGTACGAATTGGGCTGTGTGTACCAGGTACAAACTCGGTTGAATGTACCAGGTACAATCAAGGGTCAATGTACCTGGTACAAATCCTCGGTCCTGTACCAGGTACACAATTCAATTCCTGTTGTCAGTGCTAACACTTTCAACCAAAATAATGAAAAAATAAAGGTTTTTCAGCTATTCTGTCGAATATACCTATAAGCAACAGTATGGAAAGGATGATTGTATGACAAGAACCCTAAGAACTTGGCATTCCGGGGCGATTCTTCATATCACTGCCCGGGGAAATAGGAAGCACAACCTTTTTAGAGATCGAAAAGATTATCAGCAATACCTCTCTCTCCTGCTAAAAGCAAAGAAAAGAACCCCTTTTATTCTCCACTCATTTTGCCTCATGCCCAATCACATCCACCTAATCATTGAGATTATTGATCATTCCCCTTCGAAAATCATTCATTATATTCATTCTATTTACGGCAGATATTTTAATAAAAAATACAACTACATAGGACATGTATTCCAAGATCGTTATTATTCCAAGTTGATAAAAAATTGGAAGCAGCTTATGGATACAAGTTCATATGTACACTTAAATCCAGTTAGGTCGAAGCATGTACCCCTGCCGGAGGATTATCATTGGAGCAGCTACAAGTCTATCATCTCAATGGGTGAGGACCCTTTAACAGACAAAAAGAGATTATATGAAGACCTTGGAGACAATCCACAGCAAAAATACCGTTTTTATGTAGAAACTAAGCTGAGAATAAAAGATTGGGCTTTGCCAAATGGCTAGTTTTGAGAGTGAATAAGGTGCAGTAGTGCCGATTTTGTTGTACCAGGTACAATCTGCTCTCAGTGTACCAGGTACAAAATCGCTTTCCTGTACCAGGTACAAATCAATAGCTGGTGTACCTGGTACAAAAATAGAACAATGTACCAGGTACACCAACCAATCAATCAAAATTAACAATTCCAAAGGAGACCCATAAATGAGATTCTCATCCCAATCCACCCACCTAACCCCTGAACAACTACTCCCCACCCAAACCCCAACTCTCCAAAAAATCTCCGCCATAAAAATCCCACCCCCACCAAACCCCTCATTCCGTTATCCTACCGAACTCCAATACTACCTCTCCGGCCGATCCCTCCTCCCAGACGAACTCCCATTCTCGATAGAAGTCCTCCACGAACACCACTTGAACGGCTATATCACTTACGGAAAAGGGGTGGAAAACAATCACTGCCACCGCTGCGGCAATAGAAAAAAACATTTATTTGCCCGTTTTAACTGTTTCCGCTGTAAGGAAGATTGCACCTACTGCAGAAACTGCATCATGATGGGAAGGGTGTCGGAGTGCACCCCGCTCATCACTTGGACAGGACCACCGCCAACAGCCAATCCACCGTTATTCGATTGGACCGGCACCCTCTCCCAAGCACAGCAGGAAGCTTCAGATAGAGTAGTAGACACCGTCAAAACAAATGACAATCTCCTGGTCTGGGCAGTCTGCGGAGCAGGGAAAACGGAAGTCCTCTTCCAAGGAATCCACGAAGCACTCATCCAAAACAAAAGGGTCTGCATCGCAGCGCCAAGGACCGATGTAATTCTCGAACTTTCGCCCCGCCTCCAAAAAGTGTTCCCGCAAACATCCATCACCACCCTGTACGGAGGCTCTGAAGACCGCCACGAATACGGACAGCTCGTACTGTCAACGACCCACCAGCTGTTCCGATACGAAAAAGCATTTGACTTCATCGTTATAGACGAAGTGGATGCCTTTCCATTCAGCTATGACACGTCGTTGCAATATGCTGTTGAAAAAGCGCGTAAACCAGGGGCGGCCATCGTTTATTTAACTGCAACGCCAGACACACAAACTCAAAAGAGGTGCGCATCGAAAAAACAACAGCATATCCAGATACCGGCCCGTTACCACCGCCATCCCATTTCTATGCCAAGGCTCGCCTGGTGCGGCAATTGGAAGAAGGCATTTGAGAAAACTAAAATGCCGGCTAAACTGAAAAAATGGACCCTCCAAAAACTACAGCAAAACAAACAGGCTCTCATCTTTTTCCCTTCAGTTAAAATAATGGAAAAGGCCCTCCCTCTTTTTCAAAAGTTGAATCCCGCCATAGAATCCGTCCATGCAGAAGACCCCGACCGAAAAGAAAAGGTTCAAAAGATGAGAAACGGTGAAACGCCGATCCTTCTCACCACCACCATTTTAGAAAGAGGTGTTACCATTCCAAATATCGATGTCGCCGTGTTGGGAGCTGAAGAATCCATTTTTTCTGAAAGTGCATTGGTGCAGATAGCGGGCAGGGCAGGGAGAAGTGCAGATTACCCAAAAGGGGATGTGGTCTATTTTCATTACGGCAGGACAAAAGAAATGATAAATGCCATCATGCACATCTTCAATATGAACCAAGAGGCAGGGAAGCGGGGATTGATCGATGAGTAATTTCTGTTTGTATTGCGAGATTCCCATCAAAGAAACCGTTACGTGGAGAGGTTTATTTAACAGCGAACCTCAATACCTTTGTGAGGAGTGTCAAAAGGGTTTGCAGCGGATAGAGGGACAAATATGTTCTCACTGTTCACGTTCGCTTGAGAAGCTTCCTGATGAGTTGAAAGTAAATGAAGTGTGCCGGGACTGCTTCCGTTGGGAGGAAAATCCCGACTGGAAAGGTATCCTCCAGCAAAACACTTCACTCTTTGAATACAACGACTTCCTCAAGGACTATTTAGCCCGGTATAAATACAGAGGGGACCACAGACTGGCAAAAGCATTCGGTACTCAACTCGCCAATCACCTCATGCCGCTCCAATTCGACCACATCATTCCCATCCCCCTCAGCGAAGAACGGCACTACGAACGGGGCTTCAACCAATCGGCCGCTCTTTTAGAAGAAGCACAAGTTGCTCCTTCCCAGTTACTCTCGAGATCCCACTCTGAAAAACAATCTAAAAAATCCCGCCAAGAAAGGCTGCAGCAAAAACAAATCTTCTCACTAACGTCAACCAGCTTCACCGGCCAATCCATCCTCCTCTTCGACGACATCTACACAACAGGCACCACACTGAGACAAGCAGCCAAACTGCTAAAAGAAGCCGGTGCCAAACAAGTCACATCCCTAACTCTCGCCCGGGGCTAACAGATTTCGTTTTCCTTCCGATATAAGAAATAAGAAGAACACCGGGAGGAAAACAAGATGTCAGAAATCACAAATTGCCCGCGCTGCAATGCGCTTTTTATGAAAAATAAATTCCGTGATGTATGTGAGAACTGCTATAGGGAAAACGAGAAGATGTACGAGAAGGTATATCAATTTTTAAAGAAAAGAGAGAACCGTGCGGCCACGATGGAAACGGTCATCAACCAAACAGGAGTTGAAGAAGACCTTCTTTATAAATGGGTGAAGAAAGGGAGGATTCAGACGAAGTTGTTCCCGAATCTGGGTTATCCTTGTGATAAATGCGGAAAGATAATAAATAGCGGCAAGCTTTGTCAGGGTTGCACTGATTCTTTGAAAAAGGACTTGCAACAATTTGAGGCGAATAATGAATGGAAAGAGAAAATGAATACACAGCGCACGTACTATATGACACGTGACAAGTGAACCATAAAGGAAAATAGGAAGAACTCACCAGTCGGGAATCCTAAACAAATTGTTGTAATTACCGATATACTTATATAGAGACACTTTGAGCGTGAAGAAAGCGAGGGAAACAATATGAAAATCAATAATATTGGGAACCAGAATGTCAATCCGTATCAGCGAAACATCAATAAGCTGAATGCAGCGGAGAAAACAGGCAAGTCAGCTTCTGACAAGATTGAAATTTCATCTGCGGCGAAAGAAATGCAAGAGGCTTCAAAGCTTGTTAAAGACCGTCAGGCAAAGGTTGAGGCACTGAAGGATCAGGTACAGAGCGGGAATTACACAATCGATCCGAAAGCCATTGCCAAAGGGCTCAAGAATTTTTACCAAGGCTAGGAGAGAGCGGACATGTCAGCATCCACATTAATCGCGACACTTGAAAAACTTTATAAGCTGAACAAAAGTTTGCTTGATCTATCTGTAAAAAAAACAGAGGCGGTTAAGAGCGGCGATATGAAAGGGCTCGACGACCTGTTAAAAGATGAGCAGAAGCATATCGCTGCCATCACTACAGTGGAGAACGAGCGGCAGCGGCAATCTGCAGGATATCTGACTTCACTCGGTCTGCTGACAGAAGAACCGCCTACCCTATCTCAATGTATTGAGTACAGTGAACCTGAAGACCAAACCATACTCCTGGAGTGGCAGCGCAATATGACAGAGTTGATCTCCCTGTTGAAAGAACGGAATGAACTGAATCAGAAACTCGTCTATCAATCCCTTCAATTTGTGAATATGAATTTATCAATCATGCAGCCTCAGGACCAGCAGACAACTTATGCGCGTCCGAACGGGGAGAAAAAAACACCCCGGCAGCGGTCACTCTTTGATTCACAGGCTTAAAACTTTGAAACGGAGGCACCACCATGCGATCTACTTTCCACGGCCTTGAAACCGCAAAACGCGGGATGTACACACAGCAAGGCGCCCTTTATACGACAGGCCACAACATTTCCAATGCAAACACGCCCGGCTACAGCCGCCAGCGTGTGAATTTTGAACAGACGACACCTTACCCGGCTCCCTCAATGAACCGTCCTGATATACCGGGTCAAATGGGGACAGGGGTCGAGGCAGGGTCTATTCAGCGCGTACGCGATTCGTTCCTCGATGTTCAATACCGCGGTGAAAACAACAAGCTTGGGTATTGGGAGTCGAAAATGGAAGCGATGAAGAAAATGGAGGAAGTCATGAACGAGCCGTCAGAATCCGGCTTGTCCAAAACGATGGACATGTTCTGGCAGTCACTCCAGGATCTTGCCGTCAATCCGACGAATGCTGGTGCCCGTTCGGTTGTCCGAGAAAGAGGTATCGCAGTCGCCAATACATTCAATTACTTATCCACATCTCTTACAGGTGTGCGCGGTGATTTGAAAAATGAACTGTCCGTGACTGAAAAGCAGATCAATTCACTTACAAGTCAAATTGATAAAATAAACAAGCAGATCGCCGATGTCGAGCCTCATGGCTATTTACCGAACGACCTTTATGATGAACGGGACCGTCTTCTGGACGAGCTGTCACAGCATGTCACCATCCAAACTAGTTATCAGTCAAGCGGAGGTGTAGCCTCACCGATTGCAGAAGGACAGGTGACGGTGAACCTGGTCGGCAAGGACGGGAATTTTGCCGTTAACCTGGTCGGGAAAAGCGGAGCGAATGAGCTGAAGCTTTCCATGGAAGGTCCGCAGGATACCGTTGATTCCGTTACCATCGGAAATCAGAAACTGGACGTAAATGATTTCTTATCCCAGGGAGAAGGGAAATTAAGGGCCCTTATCGATACATACGGATACAAGGATAAAAACGGTGAAGCAACAGGCTCATACATCACCATGCTCAACGAACTTGACAGCATGGCGTATGAATTTGCAAAGGCTTTTAACGAGCAGCACCAAAAAGGGGTGTCCCCTGCCGAGCTCGAAGATCCAAGCGTAGAAACGCCGAAGTTCTTCCAGGATGCCAAGAACGATTCAGCTGACTTGGAAAACGTTAATAAGGCAGGGTTCGCACAGCGTATCCAGATCGCAAATGAACTGAGCAATCTGGACATGATTGCAGCGGCAAGTGCAGACAACCCTACACTCGGAGATGCGTCCAATATGAGCGCTCTCGCCGATATCATCACAACGACTAAGCTGCCTTACGGGGAGAAGCCGGCCACATTCAGGGCTCACTTCGAATCCGTCATCGGTTCCATGGCAGTCGAATCCCAGGAATCGGTCCGTCTGACTCAGAACTCTGGCGTCCTCCGCGGTGCTGTTGAAGAAAGGCGCCAATCGGTGAGCGGAGTATCCCTGGATGAAGAGATGACTGACATGATCAAATTCCAGCATGCCTACAACGCCTCTGCGAGAATGATCACACTCCAGGACGAAATGCTCGATAAAATCATCAACGGCATGGGAACCGTGGGAAGATAGGAAGGTGAAATGTAAATGCGCGTAACACAAAGTATGTTAACCAATAACTCAATGAGAAATCTGAGCTCATCTTATGCCCGCATGGGTCAGCTCCAAGACCAGCTTGCCACCGGAAAAAAAATCACCAAGCCTTCTGACGATCCCGTGGTCGCGATGAAGGGGATGTTCTACCGGTCTAATCTGACAGGGATTGAGCAGTATAAGCGTAATCTGTCGGAATTATATTTGTGGATGGATAACTCTGAAGCCGGGATTGATCAGGCGAATCAGGGGCTTCAGCGTGTTAGGGAATTGACCCTGCAAGGTAAAAATGGCACATTAAGTGAAGAGGACATGAAAGCTGTTGCAGTGGAAATCGAAGAGATTAAGGCGGACCTGGTGGGAGTGGCAGAAACGAAGGTGGCAGGCCGCTATATTTTTCACGGAACTGATGTAGACAACTCGCCTATTAAGGATGGAAACCCTGCAGACGGCAGTGCTCCCCAGGTTGCTGATAATCTGACCAGTGCGGTGATCGGCAGCTATAATGTAGAAGTTTCACAAGGCGTTTCCCTGAAAGCCAACGTAAACCCGGGCAATGTATTCAGCCAGAAGCTGTTTGATACGGTGCACAATATTCAAAAAGCATTGGAATCGGGTGATACGGAAGCTCTTGATACAGAGCTTGGGAACTTGGACGATGTCATGGAAACCCTGTCCGCAGAACGTTCTGAACTGGGAGCCCGCTACAACCGCCTGGAAATGATCGACGACCGTCTCGGCCAGCAGGAAGTAGTGGCAAACAGGATTCTGTCTGACAACGAAGATGCAGATATTGAACGGGTCATCACCGATTTGAAAACGCAGGAAAGTGTGCACCGCGCTGCACTAGGCGTGGGAGCAAGAATCATCCAGCCTTCACTAATGGACTTTTTACGATAAAATGCAAGGGGACCAACCCTTTAAGGTGTTTAGTCACCTGAGGGGTGGTCCCCTTTTAATAGAGGAGAGATACTATGAACTTTCCACAGATACGGCTGCAATCAACCCCGGCTTCTCTCAGCATCAAAACAACACCGGGAAAAGTAGAAATAGAAACCCCTCCGCCGGCCCTCGTTATCCAGCAGCCGAAAGCCAAGATGGATATCGAACGCCGACCATCAAAGCTGACGATTGATCAGACGGAAGCGCGAGCCGACATGGATTTGAAATCCGTTCGGCGCAGGATAGAGGATTTTTCAAATCAGGGATATGAAGACTGGCTTTCCGGACTTGCCCGCGTAGCACAGGACGGCGACGAACTCATGATGATTGAAAACGGCGGAAACGCCATTGCCGCGCAGGCAAAACGAAACAGCGAAGATCCAATATATGACTTTAATATCGGCTGGATCCCTTCAGCGGGGAGTGTGAAGATTCAATACGATCCTGGTGAAGTGAAGGTTCATTTTGAACCTCAGAAAGTGATTAATAATACACAGGTTGTAAAGCCAAACGTGAATGTATCGAAGGCTCAGGTAGATATAAGCCTGCAGAGATATGCTGATTTGCAGATTGATTTTGTGAATTTAAAGCATGTAGGAGTAAATTACGAACAGGAAATTTAAGATGAAGGAATGAGAATATGAAAATCAATACGAAGTACCATGGCGAGATTGAAGTGAATAAAAAAGACATCTTGATGTTTGAGCAGGGGATCCCCGGATTTGCAGAAGAGAAAGGGTTTGTGCTGCTGCCGCTGCCGGAGAACGATTGGTTTCATATCCTGCAGTCAGTCTCCACACCGCAGCTTGGATTCGTTGTAACCGATCCGTTCCTGTTTACAAAAGAGTATGATTTTGAGTTGGAAGCGGGAAGCGTCGACTTTCTTGGTCTTACGTCCGAAAAAGATGTAAAAGTACTCACCATTTTAACGATGAAAGAAGCACTGAACGAATCAACAGCCAACCTCCAGGCCCCGATCATTATCAATCTAGCCAGCAACAAAGCAAAACAAGTGATCCTGAACAACACGAACTACAAAATAAAACATTTCATCTTTGCTCAGCCAGAGCGAGCCGGTAAGGAGTGAGACGATGCTGGTACTGACAAGAAAAACAGGTGAATCCATTCAAATCGGGGAAGATATTGAAATCAGTGTGGTAGCGGTAAAAGGAGATCAGGTGAAGCTCGGCATCAACGCGCCGAAGAACGTCGAAATCCATCGAAAAGAAATCTACCTGACCATCCAGGAAGAAAACGCCGAAGCCTCCAAAGGAATCGACAATCTCCTCAACATTTTGCCGAAAAAACAATAATTTTTTCTATTAACCTATTAAACCCTGGTAAAAACGACCGATAATAACCATGTAAGCAAGGAAGAAAAGGGCGGCCGACCTTTCTGATCTTTGTAAACCAAATACTAAACAGTTCACAAGGATGTGGACTTACTTTCAAGGAGGAAATTTTGTAATGAGAATTAATCATAATATTGCTGCTTTGAATACTTATCGTCAGCTTAACACTGCAAATGTAGCACAAGGAAAATCAATGGAGAAATTGTCTTCAGGTCTTCGTATAAACCGAGCTGGAGATGACGCTGCGGGGCTATCTATTTCCGAAAAAATGCGTGGACAAATTCGCGGTTTAGACCAAGCATCAAGAAATGCACAAGATGGTATTTCTATGATTCAAACGGCTGAAGGTGCATTAAATGAAGTTCATGATATCCTTCAACGTATGCGTGAATTAGCTACTCAAGCAGCGAATGATACTAATTATACTTCTGACAGAGAAGCAATCGGTAAAGAGTTAACTGAATTAGGCAAAGAAATTACACGTATTAAAGAAACTACAGAATTTAATGAACAAAAGTTACTAGACGGTACTTCAGGAGCAAGTGGTACAGTTACCCTTCAAGTGGGTGCGAATGAAGATCAAAAAATGGAACTGGATTTTGGTTCAACTGGAATTGACTTAACAGCTGTTGAAACAGCTGTTGGTACTCTTGATGATACCGATGTGGCTGATTATGCTACAGCAACAGCTTTAATTTCAACAATTAACGATGAAATTAAAAATGTTTCAGATGGCCGTTCACTTCTAGGTGCTTATCAAAATAGATTAGAGCATACAATTAACAATGTCAATAATGCTTCTGAGAACCTCACGGCTTCAGAATCTCGTATCAGAGACGTTGACATGGCTAAGGAAATGATGGAGCAAACTAAGAATTCAATCCTTTCTCAAGCATCTCAAGCAATGCTGGCACAAGCAAATCAACAGCCGCAAGGAGTTCTTCAACTACTAAGATAATTTTAAAATAATTGAGAAAATCAATAAACTCACTTCATACAAATGAAGTGAGTTTATTTATAATGATAACAAAGAGGGAGAAAGAATGAAATCAATCGTAATATTATCAGGGGTAAGATACCAATCCACCAAACAGAGACCACAGCATATGGTAGATTATTTCGCTTCAGAAGGTTACAGGGTTTATTATTTCAGCCTGAACGGTCAGAAGAAAGAAATTCCCAAAGAGAAATTTGAAATGATGAGTTTTTCTGAGATTATACGTAATAATTCAAAGCAAATTAAAGATAATGTGTACGAGGTTGATAAGATATTTAGTGCAGAAAGCTCCTATACTGATTTATTATTAAATAAGCTTAATGTGCAGAATAAATTAACAATAATAGTTTCACATCCAGATTGGATGCGTGAATTAAATAATTTATCTAGTGACATTACTCTAATATACGACTGTATGGATGATTGGGAAGAGTTTGTATACAGTTTAAATTGGGGTTGGAATAATAGTACAATTTACTTTGAAAGAAAGCTCGCAAGTATTGCTGATTTAGTTATTTGTTCGTCTAAAAGACTGTCCATTAAGATGTTAAATTATAACGATAAAATTCTATATATTCCAAATGGTGTGAATAATTCAGATTATCAGGAGAAGTTTACACAAGTAGCAAGACCTATGGATATGCAAGGAATTGAGTCCCCAATTATATTTTTTATGGGAGCAATAGCAGGATGGGTAGATATAGAATTAATAAATTATCTTGCTGAAAAAAGACCTTCTTATAATTTTGTTTTTGTTGGTGAGGAAGTTAAAGAAAAGCTGCCAACCAAAAATAATATTTATATGTTGGGTAAGAAAAAATATAAGGATTTAAAAAATTATCTGTTACACAGCAATATTACAATCATCCCTTTTAAAGAAAATAATCTGACAGCATCAGTAACCCCTCTGAAATTTTACGAATACATAAGTGCTGGAAAACCTGTCGTAACAACCATGCTACCAGATTTGATAGGTTTAAAAGGAGTTGGTGTTGCAGATGATAGAGAAGATTTTTTAGTGAAAATTGATAAATTCTTACAGGTTGATACCGAGGAAATAAGTTTAAGAAATAGGGAATTAAGCAAGGGTTTTGAGTGGGGTATACTAATTAAACCACTAAAATTATATATAGAAACAAAAACGTTTAGACAAGATAGTAATAATCTTATACGAAATTCTATAGATCTTTATAAAAAACATGAAAATAGATTAATTAAAAACGAGTTAACATCATTATATAATGCAGCTTCAGAGTATGGTAAATCAACTGAAATATTCAAGTGGCATGAAATTAAAAATGGTGTAAAAGGAATAGATTATAACCAGATTGCTTACGCATATTTGATGACAGGTGACATTGAAAAAGCTGAACTAGCTTTATGGAACCATTTGTCAATGAACAAGCACTTAGAAAATTATATTCCATTTTTAAAGAAGCTTCTTCAAAGAGAACAATTAAAGGAAAGATATTTAACTATATATATTTTGAAATTCTCTTATAGATTTTTTGAAGCTTTAAAATATGTTGAAGAATATTTAAAGGATTCACCATTAAAATCAGGGATTAGTGCAACTATATACTTTGAGATTGGTGAAAAAGAGATAGGAATGCAACTTGCATTAGAGGCGATAAATTATAAGAGTGATTGGGAAATTAGCGATTTAATGGATGTATATACTATAGAAAATGTAATAGATTATTTTATTTATCAAGAGAATTATGAAGACGCTGAATACTTAGCATTTAAAATTATGGCTTATGGATTTAAAGAGAACTCGACAAAAATGTTAAGTAAGATATATTACTCTAGTTATTCAGAGTAAAAAATACCTTAAGCGAATCAGGTGGATTATTAAAATGAATATTTTGCAAGTTTATGATCATATGGAACTTGGAGGAGCAGAATCTCATATTTTAACCTTATCTAAAGCATTAATAGATAGAGGGCATTCTGTTCATTTAGCTGCACCTGAAGGACCTTCAAGTTACAAAGTAAATGATTTGAAAATACAACACCATCTATTGGAATTAAAGAAAACAAGCAGGCTTTTAGAAAACTTATTCGAGTTAGTAAAAATAATTAATCAAAACGACATTGATATCGTACATGTTCACCCATTTCAATCACAAGTTGTAGCAGGGCTGCTGCCTTTCTTATTGAAAGTGCCAATTGTAACAACCATTCATGGGCCGTATTTAACACCAAGCACTAATAAGTTAAAACCTATTTATAAAAATTATATTTTTGTTAGTGAAGAAATTAGAAAACACCATGTTCAAAGGAATTTGATAAGTAGGGCTGATAAAGTCGAAATTATACCTAATTCAGTTCCCTCAGGTGGACCACTTGAATCTAACAATAACTTTAATGAAACTTTGAAGATTACATATATAAGCAGGTTAGATAGAGACAAACTTCCAAGTATTAAGTTTTTCCTAAGAAGCATTAAAAAGATTGCTTCTTTTATTAATATTGATGTAAAGGTTATTGGTAAAGGTGAAAAATTAGAAGAAGTTTTAATTTTGAAAAACAAAATAAACGATAGTATTGGTAAAAACATCATAACAGTAATAGAAGGTACAAATTTCATATCAAAATATATAGAAAAATCCGATGTGGTTGTAGGAGTGGGAAGAGTCATATTAGAAGCAATATCCTGTAAAAAGATAGCGATTTGTATGGGAAATAAATACTATGTAGGTATAATAGATTCGACTAATCTATTAGAAATATCCAAAGTGAACTTTACTGATCGTGCTTGCTCTGAGAAACTTTCTACAGAATCATTTTTAAGAGATTTAATATCTATTAATAAGGGAGAAGTACAAAAAGAAACTGAAAAAACCTATAACTTATTAATGTCTCATTTTGATATAAAATTAAGTGCGGAAAAACACGAAAGATTTTATCAAGATGTTATTAGTAGCAATATGTACAATAAAATTAATACAAAAAAAATGTCTCTTTTTAACGATTACTTTTTCGGAGCAAATTCAATTAGTGAAGGATTACAGTTAATTGAAGAGGGATACAGTTACAATCTTGCTGGTACTAAACAATACAAGATATTAATTCATCCAGACTTTAACGATGAAAAAGATAGTTGGAGGAATATTCTCAAAGAATTATTAAAGAATGAGACAATTCAAACAGCATTTTCATTGGTAATTAGAATAGAAAATAAATATCAAGATAAGCTCAATCAAATAATTCAAGAAATTGAGGATATATTAGCAAAACAAAAAAGTACTTTGGATGTACTGGTTGATTGTGAGTTTCAAGATACAGTAACGCAAATAATATTTCTTTCATCTATAGATGTTTTTATACCGACTTCTTCTCAAAAGACATTAGAATTTAAATGTAAATTACTTAATAAAAGAATAGTACATAATGGTATTTTATCCTCAGATAAAATACCATTATGTAGCTTATTACTACCATAAGATATTTTTTGTGTTAATTAAAACTTTTTAAATTTTATATAAATTAAATGAAATGGAAGTCAATAAACGGGCTGCAGAAATTGAATTATAGAATATAGATTTGCAAGTTTAATTAAGGGGAATTTAGAAGGTGTTATCTGTAATTGTAAGAGTGGGCGCAACAACTTGATTAATTCCACGGATGAAACTGGAAGATGTGGGACAATTATAAAAGTTTATAAATATTGGTTATAAGTAAAAGGAGATACAAAATATTAAGTCGGTAGAATTATTTTTATTTAAGGTAAGATTAACCCTAAAGCCTCTCTATCAATCATAGGGAGGTTTTTTAAAAAAATTTACAATACTAAACAAAGAAAAAAATTCACCGATATAACCCATATACCCCTCAAGGAGGATCAACCAATGATTGAAAAAGTGACAGGCACAACCCAACCCACGCAATCATTCACCAAACCAGAAAACAACCAAAATGAAGCAGTGACATACATACAAGGACAGGAACGACACCAAGAAGAAACCAACAACCAGCCTGTCACGCGAGAAAAAGTGGAAAATGTCGTTCAGGGGATGAACGAGTTTTTGTTTGCTTCGAATACCCATCTTAAATTCGAGTTTCATGATAAATTGAAGGAATACTATGTAACCATCGTTGATGAACGGACGCAGGAAATTGTCAGAGAGATACCGGCAAAAAAGATGCTTGATATGTATGCGGCGATGACTGAATTTGTAGGGTTGATCGTTGATAAAAAGATATAAGGAAGGTGATTCTTAATGGCAGATATGAGAATCGGCGGGCTTGCGAGCGGCATGGACACCGATCAGATGATAAAGGATTTAATGAAGGCGGAACGCATCCCCCTGGATAAACTGCAACAAAAGAAGCAGTATCTTGAATGGCAGCGTGATGATTACCGGGATATGAATAAGATGATGTTTGATTTCAGCAACCTTATTTTTGATGGCGTCATGAAACAGGGTACATATACGCAGAAGTCAGTAACTATTTCAAACCCAAATGAAGTTTCTGTCAAGAATATAAATGCAACCGGGGATTTTTCAGGAACGATTAAGGTGGAATCATTGGCCACTTCGGCCACGATGTATAGTTCTGCTGCCATTACTTCTATCAGTGGAGAATTTGATTCGAAGAAAAAATTGAGTGAGTCTTTCGGTTTGACGGGTGAACAAACGATCAGAGTCAAAGCCATTCAGAAAGACGGTACGATGGCAGCTGATTTTACTGAGATCAAGTTCGATCCTGCAGAAGAGAGCCTGGACAGTCTTATATCAAAAATCAATAATCAAACCGGTGTCACGATGTTCTATGACTCACAGACTAAACAAATGTCAGTGATGAGTAAGAATACCGGAAGCAACGGGGCCGGAGCCGAGATTGAATTGCAGGGCTCATTGTTTAGTACTCATCTGAAGCTGGATGCAGACAATGACGCGGCGGTAACTGCAGGCAGGGGTTCAGCCGGCGAGAATGCTGTTTTTACTTATAACGGGATGAAAACGGAACGTGCTTCCAATACATTCAACATAAATGGTTTTGAATTGACTTTGAAAAACGCGTCAAACACGAATGTATCATTCAGTTCACAGCCAGACACCGACAAAATCCTAGAAAAAATCGTCAAATTCGTAGACGAATACAACAAACTGATTGAAAAAGTAAACGGCGAACTTAACGAAAAGAATTACCGTGATTTCAAGCCTCTGACCGCTGAACAAAAGGAAGCAATGGAAGAGAAAGAGATCGAGATGTGGGAAGAAAAGGCACGGAGCGGAACTCTTCGCAACGATTCGGTTCTTTCTTCTGCAATGAACAAGATGCGGATGGATCTTTACACGCCTGTTTCTGGCGGAACTTCGGGGACAGACCAGCTGTCTCAGATTGGTATCAAGACGTCCAGCAACTATTTGGAACGTGGAAAACTGATCATCGATGAAGCCAAGCTGAGGGAGGCAATTTCAAAAGATCCCAATGCCATTTATGAGATTTTCGCAAAAGACGGTGCAACATCGGGTGAACAGGGAATCGCACGCCGCTTGCGGGATACATTGAAAAATACGATAGACAGTGTAGAGAAAAAGGCAGGGAAAGCTTCCAGTACGAACAATACCTTCGCTTTGGGACGATTACTAAACAATACGGACAACCAGATCGACCGCTTTGAAGACCGGATGATCCAAGTGGAGGACCGCTACTGGCGTCAATTCACCGCTATGGAGAAAGCAATCCAGCGGGCGAATCAGCAGTCCATGTACCTTATGCAGCAATTCGGCGGAGGCATGTAATATTTTTAACAGCAGCAAAAAAAGGAGTGTCAATATGGCCATTAACAACCCGTATGCAGCCTATCAGAATAACTCGGTCACTACGGCGTCACCGGGTGAGCTTACACTTATGCTTTATAACGGAAGCCTGAAGTTCATTAGTATAGCAAAGAAAGCCATTGAAGATAAAAACATTGAATTGAAGAACACCAACATCCAAAAAGCACAGGCCATCGTCAGCGAGCTGATGGTCACGCTTAATACGGACCTTGAAATCTCAAAAAATCTTATGTCGCTTTACGACTATATCAATCGCCGGTTAACCGAAGCGAATGTGAAAAATGATAGTGCTATCTTAGAAGAGGTTGAAGGGTTGATCACTGAATTCCGCGACACATGGAAGCAGGTCATCCAGCTTAACCGGCAGAAACAGCATACAGGCCAAGGCGGACTGGCATAATGAGTTCTGTTTTGCTCTGTCACTCGATTACCAAGCAGCTGAAAGAAGCTGTTGAAGGCCTGTCAGACGGTAATCGTGAACCTGTAATCGGGAAAATAGAAAAACTGCTTGAAGAAAGGCAAAGTCTGCTCAGCAGCATAAAGCCGCCATTTTCAGAAAATGAGCAGCTGCTGGGCAAGGAAATGATGGAATGGAATCAGGAAATCGACCGCAAGTTAATTTTCCTGCGTACTGAAATCAAGCGGGACATGAACGGTTTAACCAAGAAAAAATCTTCTGCCCAGAGATACATCAATCCTTACCAATCCCTGCAGCATGACGGAATGTTCTATGATAAAAAGAAATAGGTGATTCTTTGACCAGCACGGTAATACTTGATGAGAAGCAGTTTGAGTTATTGCAGCGATATGTCGGTATGCTTGAGACAATCGAGGAAGCTTTGAGATATGTAACTGAGAGTTTTAAAGACATTGAAAAAACAGAAGGTGACCGCGTCCTGGCTGATGTATTCGAGTCATTTGGTCAAGTATCTGAGAGTAATGAGCTTATTAAAGCGTTATTTAAGAAAAGCCCTGAAGTTGTTCGTGTGCTGAACCAGTTCAAGCTAGTCATCGATCAGACAATGAAACTGGACGGTCACTTGGGAGAGAGCAATATAAAAGAAGAAATCGTGAAGGGCAAACTTTCGCCTGTATTTTCTGCGTGGAAGCTGGAGATTGATCGACTCCTGAAACCGCTATTGAATAACTGAGGATGGTCCCGAAACTAATCGGGGCTTTTTCTATTTTTTCAGTCACAAACCTGCCCCAAAACCTCCACCAATCCTTCAAAAATATCCCGATTACCATCCGGATTCCGTGAGATAATAATAGTAGAAAGAGTGAATTGTGAATCAACAAGCTCCACACTCTTTCACTCTTCAATCCCTTGTGTCTCAGCACTTTCGACATATTTCAAAAGCCTGTGACAAAATTCTTTTTAAAATGACAAAAAATTTTGAAAGTTTAAGCAGGAATCTACGGGGGAATGAAGAATATATACAACATAGCTTTATTTTTAAAAGGAGGAGTTTACATGTTGAATTACAACATACGAGGCGAGAACATTGAGGTAACTCCAGCAATACGCGAACACGTGGAGAAGAAGATTGGCAAATTAGATCGTTACTTTAATGAAACTCCTGATGCAAATGTGCATGTTAATCTGAAAGTGTACCCTGATAAAAATACTAAAGTTGAAGTGACTATTCCAATGCCGCACCTGGTCCTTCGAGCAGAGGAACGCCACACGGACATGTATGCGGCCATTGATCTGATATTAGATAAGTTGGAACGGCAAATCCGCAAGCATAAAACAAGAGTGAACCGCAAAATGCGTGAAAAAGGCAGCCCGAAGGAGTTCTTTGCAGCCCAGGAAGACCTGAACCACGTATCTCCAAACGGAGCGGCTGCTGTTGAATTAGAGGACGAGAATGATTCGGAAGTAGTGCGTACAAAGCAGTTCAACCTGAAGCCGATGGACAGTGAAGAAGCCATCCTGCAGATGGACCTTTTGGGACACAGTTTCTTCGTCTTCACGGATGCCGAAACAAACGCGACAAACATCGTGTACAAGCGTCGCGACGGTAAATATGGATTGATCGAAACGAACTGATTATACAATCAAAAATCCTGCAGTCAGATTTGGCGGCAGGATTTTTTGCAGGTTCAATAGAGGGTTTTTCCAATTTTTGTCGAAAATTAATAGTAGACAAAAATAGAGGGGGAACCAAAGTGAGAGATCCACGACTAGCGAAGTTGGCAGAAGTCCTGCTGACGCATTCATTGAAAATGAAAGAAGGAGAAAAGCTCCTTATTACAGGCGAATATACTACAAAGCCACTCGTCAAGGAACTGCTTCGTAAATCATATGATATGGGCGTCATCCCAAACTTTGAATTCGGAGATCAGGAATTGACGCGCATCATGGCGACGAATGCGAAAGAGGAGCAGATGGTCCTCATGAATAAATGGAATATGCAGCGGTACCAGGATATCGATGCTTTCATCAATATTGCAAGTGATCCGAACGACGCGGAGATGAGTGAGGTCCCGGGCGAGCAGTGGCAGCTTCTCATGCCTCTTGTAAAGGAGTCAAATGATTACCTTGTCCAGAAAAAGAAATGGGTCCTGTTAAACTATCCGAATCCGGCACTCGCCCAGAAAGCCAAGATGAGCTACGATACGTTCTTTGACTATCTCCTGGAAGTTTGCACGGTTGACTACAAGCAGATGGAAGAGGCCCAGAAGCCGCTCAAGGATTTGATGGACCGGACGGATAAAGTGAGGATCACCGGCGAAGGGACGGACCTGACTTTTTCCATAAAAGATATCCCTTCAGTCATGTGCTTTGGGGAAAGGAATATCCCGGACGGGGAGGTCTATACGGCGCCGGTCAAGGACAGCGTGAATGGTACGATCACCTACAATACGCCTACGCTGTACCGCGGTTTTTCGTTTGACAATATCTCACTGACATTTGAAAACGGTGAGATAGTGAAGGCTACCGCTGATAAAACAAAAGAACTGAATGAAATACTCGACACCGATGAAGGCGCACGTTTTATCGGGGAGTTTGCGATAGGTGTTAACCCGAAGATCAAGGAGCCGATGCTTGATATCCTGTTTGATGAGAAAATCGGCGGGAGCTTCCACTTCACTCCGGGACAGGCTTATGAAGAAGCGGATAACGGGAACCGTTCCAGCGTGCACTGGGATATGGTCTGTATCCAGCGTCCAGAGTACGGCGGAGGCGAGATCTACTTTGATGATGTGCTGATTCGGAAGGATGGAGTTTTTATTTTAGATGAACTGAAAGGGTTGAATCCGGAGGCACTAACAGTTGGTTCAACCGTGGAAGTATAGGGGAGTCAGAATAAAAGGAGGACGTCAACATGACATATTCCATCGTCGGATATGATCCTGAAGAGAAAGAATGGGGAATTGCCGTGCAGTCCAAGTTCCTTGGTGTCGGTTCTGTCGTCCCGTTTGCCAAAGCAGGCGTCGGGGCGGTGGCGACCCAGTCCTATGCCAACACGGCATACGGCCCGCAGGCACTGCAGCTGATGGAAGAAGGGAAGACGGCAGAAGAAGCGCTGGACATCATCACGAAAGATGATCCCGAGCGACATCTCAGACAAGTCGGGCTCATCGATGCCTGGGGCCATGGCGCCACGTTTACAGGTGAAGGATGTTATGACTGGGCAGGCGGGGTCACAGGAAAGCATTTTGCAGCCCAGGGAAATATCTTGGTAGATGAAAATACGGTCAAAGCGATGGCGGAAACCTTTGAATCCACGTCAGGCAGCCTGGCAGAAAGAATCCTTCACGCACTTGATGCCGGCCAGGATGCAGGCGGGGACTCCCGGGGTATGCAGTCCGCAGCTCTTTTAGTCGTAAAAGAAAAAGGCGGCTACGGAGGATTCAACGACCGTTACATCGATTTACGCGTGGATGATCATGCCTCTCCCATTAAAGAGTTGAAGAGAATCTATCTGATGCATCAACTCTATTTCAAAGAATCCGATCCGGGGAGAGTGGTTCTCCTGGAAGGTGAAATCAGGGATGATCTGGAAACAGAACTTCACCGCCTTGGCTATGCTGACGACATCAAGTCCCTGCACCAGGCATTGAAGGACTACCTGCACACCGAGAACTTTGAAATGCGGGAGCAGGAAGAGAATTATATTGATTTGGATGTATTGGAATATATGAAGAATCAGGGTAGATAAATTAGGTAAAAAGCTATTCTTCAGGTTATTGGTTAACCTGAAGAATAGCTTTTTTATTTTTTAGTATGAAACACAGCATTTATTAATACTATTAACTTAAGAGATAAAATTAAATAAGGAAGGTGTTCCCATGAAAAATCTATTTTCTAAAGTTGTTGTTATTACCGTCATTCTTACTTTTGTCATTGGAGGAGCAGCAGGGGCACTTGTTTACCATGTGAATGATGCGGCAGAGGTATTGAAAAAAGACTATGAGTCCAAGGTCTCTGCTTATTTTTCTGAAAGAGATGGAAAAATAAAAAACGATGTAGAGGGACTTACACAAAATGAAATCCAGAGACTTAAAGATGAAACGAATCAATACCTCACTAGTAAATTGAATGAGGACTACCAGGGAGAATTGAACCAGAAGTCAAATGAAATCACCGAGGTCACCGATCAGAAAATCGGAGAAATAAAACAGTATATCGACGAGCTGATGAAAAGCAAGAATCAATAGGATTACTATTAAAGGGCTGTTTTCAAGGATGGAGCTTGAAAACAGCTTTTTTGTTTAGGGTATGAATGCAGATATCATCCTCTCGCAAGCGGTTGATTGTAGTGCAGGACGAAGACTCCTGCGGGAAACGAGAGACTAGTAAGACCCGCAGGAGCGCAGCGCCAAGGAGGCTCACCGTCCGCCCGCGGAAAGCAAAGTCCTGCACGGAAATCAAAAGCGGCAATCAATGTTTTTTTAACAAGCAGTGGGAGGCAACACACCCACTGGTTGTATTTACATCCTCCAAAACAGTTTAACCAAACCCAAAAGTGTTATATAATGAACATTTGTGAACGGGACTCAACAATTCGGAGGTAAGAACAAGCATGAGTACAGTCGGAAGAAATGAACCGTGTCCTTGCGGGAGCGGTAAGAAATATAAGAAATGCTGTGAAAAAGAAAATGTCGTGAATATAGATTCAATGGTGAACCAGGAGCTTGACGTGCTGCAGGCACAGCTCTATGATTTCATCGCCACCGCGCAGGATCCCAAGATGGAGGAAGCGTACCATGAATATCTGAAGAAGATGGACCTGATGAAGGCCGATCCGGATATTTATGAAATGGCGTTCGTCAGCTGGTACGGATCCACTCAAAAGGATGAAGAAGGCGTACGTCTGATCGACCGCTTCATCGAAAAGTCTGTCGGTACGGTGACCCGCCCGCAGACGGCTGCCGTCCTGGAATCCTGGAGAAATCTGCGTGTGACGGCTGGTACGGTTGAAAAAGTTGATGACAACACACTTCATGTTGAAGAAGTAATCACCGGTGAGAAACTGGTAGTAAAAGAGAAGTTCGGCAAGCTGGAAGAAAACAGCTTCTTCCTCGCGCTGCTATTGCCGAACGGAGACAAGTATCTCCCATTTGCCCAGTATTTCATCTATCCATCGATTGAAAAAGCCGCAATGGAAATGGTCAAAATCCGTTTTGAACAAGGTGATTTTGAGAATCTGCAGGATTACCTGGCAGATCAATACATGATGCTTGCCGACGTCGGATTTGTTTTATACAGTGCGGAAAAGAAAAAGTCCGGCAAGAAAGCTGCTGTGGATTCGGAAGGAACCGAAATTGAAGCACCGGCTGAGCAGGAGGCTCATATTGAAGGCGTGGAAATCTGGAAAACGCCTGAATATAACGAAGCAATCACTGCCCTGAAAACCTTCCTTTCTGAAAAAGGGGAAGACAAAGCGGAAAGCGAATTGCTCGTTTCCGTTCTGGAGAAATACTTCTACACAGAACGCCCGACGATCCGCAACCCGAAAATCTATTCAGGCGCCCTCGTCGACATGGCCAAGAACATCGACGAAATCAGTATCCGCCACATTCAAAAGGAACTCGCCGAATACTTCGACGTATCCGCCAACAGCATCTCCAGACGAAGCAAGCAGATCTGGGAAAGCTATCAGGATACAGTTTATGAACTTTTAAAGAAATAAAATAGTCCACCAGAAACTGCGTTAAAAGTGTTTAATTTTAAATAAAACCCGAACGAACATGAATCACTGGATTCGTTTTAGTTCGGGTTTTTCTTTGCAAATTTAATTTTGGTTATTTCCAGCGGTTGATTGTAGTGCAAGACGAAGACTCCTGCGGGAAAAGCGAAGCTGGGGAGACCCCACAGGAGCGCAGCTCCGAGGAGGCTCCCCGCTCGCCCGCGGAAAGCGAAGTCTTGCACGGAAATCATTAGCGGCATTAAAAGCTCAAACTAAAATTAAAGTCCCTGAACTAAAATGCCTCCATCTCCCTTAAGTTGTAACAGGGTAACGTTAATGGTAGAATTATCAGGAATGAAATTGTTTTTGAAGCAGGATTTACAGTGCTTTTAGCGAATGTGTAGTAGAGATGTTTTAAGACTGGGAAAATTATCTTTTCTCATGGAATTCTCATTTACTTTCGCTATAGTGATGAGTGTAATTAGGCTCTACTTATACAGGATAAAGGAGCGTTATACATGCTTGGGATTTTAAACAAAGTGTTTGATGCGAATAAAAGAGAGATCAAAAGGCTTGAAAAGATAGCCGATCAAATAGAAGAACTGGCTCCGGAGATGGAGCGCCTCTCGGATGATCAGATCCGCGAGAGAACGGAACGCTTTAAGGAGCGGTATCAAAAAGGCGACGATCTTGACGATATGCTTGTTGAAGCATTTGCGGTCGTACGCGAAGCGGCACGCCGTGTCCTCGGACTGCATCCATACCGCGTCCAGCTGATGGGTGGGGCATCCCTCCACGGCGGTAACATTTCCGAGATGAAAACCGGTGAAGGTAAAACCCTTACGGCAACGATGCCGGTTTACCTGAACGCGATCACTGGAAAAGGCGTTCACGTCGTAACGGTCAACGAATACCTTGCCAGCCGTGACGCCGAGGAAATGGGGCAGCTTTACAACTTCCTTGGTCTGACTGTCGGGTTGAACCTCAACTCAATGTCAAAAGAAGAAAAGCGTGAAGCTTACAAAGCGGACATTACGTACGGAACGAACAACGAGTTCGGTTTCGACTATCTCCGTGACAACATGGTCCTTTATAAAGATCAAATGGTTCAGCGCCCGCTGCACTTCGCTGTAATTGATGAGGTCGACTCGATTCTGATCGACGAAGCGCGTACACCGCTGATCATTTCTGGTAACGCACAGCGCACGCCTCAGCTTTACATCCAGGCGAATGCGGTTGTGCGCACACTGAAAAAAGACGAAGACTTCACTTATGATGAAAAAACAAAAGGTGTTCAACTGACTGAAGATGGTATCACAAAAGTGGAGAAAGCCTTCCACATCGATAACCTTTTCGATATTTCGCACGTCACCCTTAACCACCACATCAACCAGGCGCTGAAGGCACACGTCAGTATGCACCGCGACGTTGACTATGTGGTTCAGGAAGGCGAAATTGTCATCGTCGATTCCTTCACAGGTCGTCTGATGAAAGGCCGTCGTTACAGTGACGGTCTTCACCAGTCCATCGAAGCAAAAGAAGGGCTCGAAATTCAAAACGAAAGCATGACGATGGCGACGATCACGTTCCAGAACTACTTCCGTATGTACGAAAAGCTTTCCGGTATGACCGGTACAGCGAAGACGGAAGAAGAGGAATTCCGCAACATTTACAACATGAATGTCATCGTGATCCCGACAAACAAACCGATTGTCCGTGATGACCGTGCCGATCTGATTTACGCTTCAATGGAAGGTAAATTCATGGCGGTTGTAGAGGACATCAAGGAACGCTATGAAAAGGGACAGCCTGTTCTCGTCGGTACAGTGGCCGTTGAAACGTCAGAGCTGATTTCAAAACTTTTAACAAAAAAAGGCGTTCGCCATAACGTATTGAATGCGAAGAATCACGGCCGTGAAGCCGAAATCATTTTAGAAGCTGGCCAAAGAGGTGCGGTAACGATCGCGACAAACATGGCCGGTCGTGGTACGGATATCAAGCTTGGCCAAGGCGTCATTGACCTTGGAGGTCTTGCCGTCATCGGTACAGAGCGTCACGAATCCCGCCGTATCGATAACCAGCTCCGCGGACGTTCCGGACGTCAGGGAGACCCTGGTGTCACTCAATTCTATCTGTCAATGGAAGATGAATTGATGCGCCGCTTCGGATCGGACAATATGAAGACAATGATGACCCGTCTTGGCATGGATGATTCCCAGCCGATCCAGAGTAAAATGGTCAGCCGTGCTGTTGAATCCGCCCAGAAACGAGTGGAAGGGAACAACTTCGATGCCCGTAAGCAGCTACTCCAGTATGATGATGTCCTTCGCCAGCAGCGCGAAATCATCTACAAGCAGCGTTATGATGTCATTGAATCAGAGGACCTTCGCGAAATTGTTGAAGGCATGATCAAGTCCGTCATCGAGCGCCAGGTTGCTGCCCACACGGCAAACGAAGAAATCGACAGCTGGAACCTGCAGGGTATCGTCGATTACGTCAATGCGAATCTTCTTCCTGAAGGAGACGTCACGGTTGACGATCTTCGCGGAAAAGAAGCCGACGAAATCATGGATATCATCTGGGAAGACGTGAAAGTCCGCTATGATGAAAAAGAAGAAGAGATGGGCGCAGAACAAATGCGCGAATTCGAAAAAGTCATCCTTCTCCGCGCGGTCGATACGAAATGGATCGATCACATTGATGCGATGGATCAGCTTCGTCAGGGTATTCACCTGCGTGCCTACGGTCAAACGGATCCGCTCCGCGAATACCAGCATGAAGGGTTTGCCATGTTTGAAAGCATGGTATTGGCCATCGAAGAAGATGCAGCCAAATTCGTCATGAAAGCCGAAATCAGAAACAACCTTCAGCGCCAGGAAGTAGCCAAAGGCCAAGCCGTCAACCCGAAAGAAGAAGGCGGCAAAGCCAAGAAAAAACCTGTCCGCAAAGAAGAAGAAGTCGGCCGCAACGAACCATGCCCATGCGGCAGCGGCAAAAAATACAAACACTGCCACGGCAGAATGGGATAATTGCAAGATTGGAGAGGATACCTGGTGCTTACTAAGGAGTGCCAGGTACTTTTCCGTTTAAATGCGGGGGCTCGTGTTGGCTAGGTTTTTGGTGCCAGGCAGGTCGACCGGATTGTGCCAGGAACAAATGACCCGTTTTGTGCCAGGCACAGTGATCGGCAGAATTTTGAACCAGGCTCAAATCAGCGGAATTGAGCCTGGCTCGGAATCAGAATGGATGTACTTGGTACATTCTCATAAAAACAAAGCAGTGTGATTTTATAATGCAGCACAATCCAGCTGTTGATTGGAGTGCAAGACGAAGACTCCTGCGGGAAAAGCGAAGCTGGGGAGACCCCGCAGGAGCGCAGCTCCGAGGAGGCTCCCCGCTCGCCCGCGGAAAGCGAAGCCTTCCACGGAAATCAACAGCGGTGTTAGTAGAACAAATTAAGATGAATTATCAAATAACCACGAGGTGACCAATCATGGAACTAGCAGAAATCAGATCAGAGTTAGAAAAAACAGCTAAGACATTAGCGAACTTCAGGGGGTCTCTTTGACTTAGAAAACAAAGAGGCACGAATCCAGGAACTAGATGAAATCATGGTAGAACCCGATTTCTGGGATGACCAGCAAAAAGCGCAGGGACTCATTAATGAAGGAAACGGACTTAAAGCCCTGGTGAATGACTACAAAGCAATGCTCGAAACGCAGGAGAACCTTGAGCTGACACTTGAGCTTGTGAAAGAAGAGCCGGACGAAGATCTCCAGCAGGACCTTGAAGAAGAACTCGGCGACCTGATGAAGCGCCTGAACGACTATGAACTTCAGCTTCTTCTCAGTGAAGAATATGATAAAAACAATGCAATCCTTGAACTTCACCCGGGTGCGGGCGGAACCGAGTCACAGGACTGGGGCTCCATGTTGCTGCGTATGTACACGCGCTGGGCAGAGAAGAGAGGATTCAAAGTGGAAACACTCGATTATCTTCCAGGAGACGAAGCGGGAATCAAAAGTGTGACGCTTGCCATCAAAGGTCACAATGCCTACGGCTACCTGAAAGCGGAAAAAGGAGTGCACCGTCTGGTTCGTATTTCTCCATTTGATTCTTCCGGACGCCGTCACACTTCCTTCGTTTCATGCGAAGTGATGCCGGAGTTCAATGAAGAAATCGAAATTGATATCCGCACAGAAGATCTTAAAATCGACACGTACCGTGCGAGCGGCGCCGGCGGTCAGCATATCAATACGACCGACTCTGCTGTCCGTATTACCCACTTGCCGACCAATGTCGTCGTGACGTGCCAGTCTGAACGTTCACAGATCAAGAACCGTGATGCAGCGATGAAAATGCTGAAAGCGAAGCTCTATCAGAAACGAATCGAAGAGCAGGAGCAGGAAATGGCTGAAATCCGCGGCGAGCAAAAAGAAATCGGCTGGGGAAGCCAGATCCGTTCTTATGTATTCCACCCGTATTCCATGGTCAAGGATCACAGAACCAACACGGAATCCGGAAACGTACAAGGCGTGATGGACGGGGATCTCGACCCATTCATCAATGCGTATCTGCGTTCTAAAATTCAGTAATAGTGTTAAAAGCTGAACCACCTTATGGAGGGTTCAGCTTTTTTAATTGTCCGTATGACCGATGCCAGGTACAAACCTCTACATTGAGCCTGGCTCAAACACCCCGAATTGAACCTGGCTCAAATCCCCCCTTTTTGAGCCAGGCACCAGTCAAAGCCACCCCGTCAAAACACCGCCCCTCAATCCAACTGCCAACCAAACTCTCACCCCATCCCACTAATACTTTACCACGTCACTCCAATGTCATTTACACCTTTCAGTACCCATGCTATACTCTCAAAGGTTGTGACAGAGCAAGCCGCGGGCCCAATATCAACGCGTCGTGGCAGCGACTCACAATGAAAATCCAACTAATAAATGATAATGAGTGAAAAAGCAATTCCCCATACAATGGAAGGTCAGCAAACGACCGCTATCTATTAATGAGGGATGAGTTAACCCGCTTGTACTCATACTATCAATACATATACAGAAGGAGTCGTACACGGAATGGGTTTGAAGCAAAAACGTCGAGAGCAGTCATTTAATCCGCGGAAAGAAAAGTTTTTGGAGTATTTGTTTGTTGTGGCAGGGTCAGCGATCGTGGCCATTGCGTTTAATGTTTTCCTGCTCCCGAATGAGGTGGCATCGGGGGGAGTCAGCGGTATTTCTACTATATTAAAGGGGCTGTTTGATTGGAAGCCGGCATTCGTGCAGTGGGCATTCAATATTCCGCTTTTCATTGCGGGGCTCATCTTTCTCGGTCTTCAATTTGGTGTGAAAACGGCAATCGGCACCATTTTTCTTCCATTTGTAGTGTACTTGACGGAAGACTGGCAGCCATGGACTGAAGATCCGCTCCTTGGGGCTCTGTTCGGGGGAATCGGAGTCGGGCTGGGGCTTGGAATCGTGTTCCGCGGTAAAGCTTCGACTGGAGGGACCGACCTTGCCGCCCAGATTGTAAATAAATTCACGGGCCTTTCGCTCGGTACCTGTGTGGCGATGATCGACGGGATGATCGTGCTGTCAGCGGCGATTGTCTTTGATATTGAAAGAGGGCTGTATGCACTGATCGGTCTTTATGTGACGAGTAAAACGATCGACCTTGTGCAGGTCGGGGTGAGCCGTTCCAAGATGGCACTCATCATCACAAACCGCCAGGAAGAAATTCGTGAGGGAATTTTGAATAAAATCGACCGCGGTGTGACAAAACTATCAGCATACGGCGGATATACGGACGATGAACGTCCGATCCTGATGGTCGTGATCGATCAAACAGAATTCACAAAACTGAAACAACTGGTGAAAAGCATTGATGCCTCTGCGTTTGTGGTCACAATGGACGCTTCTGAGGTGTTGGGTGAAGGTTTCAAACGGGTTTAAGCTTGGTATAATTATCTATAGGAGAGAGAATTCACCACGGTCGATTCTTACTCTTAAATTTTTTCCTAGGAGGAGAAAACATGAAGAAAAAGCTATTAGGCATTCTTTTAGGAACTTCATTGGTGCTTGCAGCTTGCGGCGGCAATGATGGCGGCGACAGCAAGGAAACGAGTTCCGGCGGTGTCGATGCTGAAAAAATCGTGAATAACAAATGTACCAGCTGCCACGGCGGTAATCTGGAAGGCGGCATGGGGCCGGCTCTTAAAGACGTTGGTTCCCGATTGGATAAAGATCAAATTCTTGAAATCCTTAAAAACGGTAAAGGTCAAATGCCTGCAGGTCTTGTGGAAGGTGAAGAGGCGGATGCAGTCGCTGAATGGCTGGCAAATAAAAAATAAGCATGGAAAAGGGGGGATCCTGTATCAGGGTTCTTCTTTTTTTATGGGTAAATCACTTATTCACAACTATTTGCATTTCCTTTTTTAAAACTATGTGACAAAACATAATATTTTTGATTTCTCTCTATTTCCTCTCTGACTTCCCAATATGAAAAGGATTGGAAGCAATGCCCATCTACCTTTTTTACTTGTTGTTAGTACCTGTTACTAGTAAAAATTTACTATATAAATATTGGATTTTAGGCATTAATGGCAATAAAAAAGGTAAATATTTCACAAAAAGTACAGTTTTGAAATGAAACTGTAATAATATTTTTCCTTAACAACGTAAGAAGTGATGTTATAATATTTTCGTGAGCGAAATTCGAGCAATTTCACCAATTTATGTCTAATTTGGTAGAGACGATAGAATTTTATATCACACACATAGATACTACACAGCCAAGAGGGGAACTACATACTACAAATTAGGTGATTTAATAATGATAGAAATGAAAGACGTCTATAAGCAGTATAACAACGGCGTTACGGCTGCGAATGGGTTTAACGTGCACATAAAGCAAGGCGAGTTTGTTTATGTCGTGGGTCCGAGTGGCGCAGGTAAGACAACATTCATCAAGATGATGTACCGTGAAGTGAAACCTTCAAAAGGTGATATCATCGTGAATGGAATAAATCTGGCAAAGATAAGGAACAGCAGGGTGCCTCATCTGCGACGGAATATAGGGGTGGTCTTCCAGGATTTCAAACTGCTTCCTACATTAACAATCTATGAAAATGTTGCGTTTGCACTCGAGGTAATTGAAGAGCAGCCGAAACAGATCAAAAAACGCGTAATGGATGTACTCGAGCTGGTTGGCCTTAAACATAAAGCAAGGATGCTTCCGAATGAGCTTTCAGGTGGAGAGCAGCAGAGGGTCTCGATTGCACGGTCGATCGTCAACACACCGAAGCTGGTGATCGCGGACGAGCCTACAGGGAACCTGGATCCTGAAACCTCATGGGACATTATGAATATCCTTGAGGAAATCGCAAACCGTGGTACAACCGTAATTATGGCTACACATAACCGGGAAATCGTAAATACAATCAAGCATCGGGTAATCGCCATCGAGAATGGCCGGATTGTCCGTGATGAACAGCGAGGTGATTACGGTTATGAAGGCTAGAACGCTTGCCCGTCACTTCAGGGAAAGTTTTAAGAGCATCGGCCGGAACGGCTGGATGACCTTCGCATCCGTCAGTGCAGTAACCGTCACATTATTACTTGTTGGTGTTTTTATCGTATTGATGCTAAACATGAACAAGGTGGCGACCGATATAGAGAAAGATGTCGAAATTCGCGTACTTCTCGAAATCGGAACGAAGAAAGAAGAAGTTAAAGTTATAGAAGAGAAGATTGATAAAATAAGTGAAGTCGAATCCGTCAAGTATTCTTCCAAAGAGGAAGAACTTCAGAATCTGGTAAAGGATCTGGGTGACGATTTCAGATTATTCGAGCAAGATAACCCGCTTTATGATGTGTTCATCGTTAAAGCGAAAGATCCCCGGGATACAGGCAGGATTGCCGCTGAAATAGGTAAGTATGAAAATGTCAACGAAGCACTATACGGGGAAGCGAAGATCGAAAAGTTATTCAATATCCTTGAAATGAGCAGAAACGTCGGATTGGTGCTGATCATCGGTCTATTGTTCACAGCGATGTTCCTCATTTCCAATACAATTAAAATAACGATTGTCGCTAGAAGAAGGGAAATCGAGATAATGAAACTCGTGGGTGCAACCAACTGGTTCGTCCGCTGGCCGTTCGTACTTGAAGGATTATGGCTTGGTGTTTTAGGTTCTATTATCCCGATTGCTCTTGTTACAACTGGTTATTACTACGCTTATGAGTTTATTAAGCCAAAACTTCAAAATAACTTTATACAGATATTGGACTTTACCCCGTTCATCTACCAGGTAAACGGATTAATCCTCTTAATGGGCTGTCTGATCGGCGCGTGGGGAAGCTTCATGTCTGTACGCAAATTCTTAAAAGTATAAATTAACAGGTTGATAGAAGCTGAAAGGAGCGAGCCGCTTGAACAAGAAGCATTTTGTATCATTAGCATTAGCAGCAGCATTAACAATCGGAAGTTTCCCGGCAATGGGAACAACGGCCAACGCTACATCCGTAGAGGATTTGAAGAAGAAACAAGGTGAGGTTTCTTCCCAAAAGGATAAAATCAACGGTGAAATTAATAAGAAGAAATCAGAAATCAATGCAAACATCAGCAAGCAGCAGGACATCAAAGCGAAAATTGCAGAATTTGATGCGAAAATCAGGGATACAGAAAATAAAATCGCTGAAAAAGCGAAAGAGATCGATGAAACAAATGCAGAAATCGATCAGTTGAAAAAAGAAATCAAAGAGCTCGAAGAAAAGATCAAAGAGCGTAACGAACTTTTAAAAGAACGTGCACGTGCGATTCAGGAAAAAGGCGGCTCAGCAAACTATCTTGACGTCCTTCTTGGTGCTGAAAGCTTCGGCGACTTCATCAACCGTGTCTCTGCAGTGAACACGATTGTCAGTGCAGATAAAAAAATCATGGACGAGCAAAAGAGAGACCAGGAAGAACTAGAGAAGAAGAAAAAAGAAGTAGAAACGAAATTAGCTGAATTAGAAGATGATAAAGCAGGACTTGAAACATTGAAGCAAGACTTGAACAGCGAAAAAGCCCAAAAAGCTGAACTCTTCAAGCAGCTTGAAAAACAGCAGGCATCACTTGAAAAAGAAAAAGTGAATCTTGAAAAAGAATCAAGCGAATTGGCTAAAATGGAACAAGAAATCGGCGGAGAAATCCAGGCAGAGCAGGCACGTTTAGCTGAACTTGCCCGCCAGCGTGAACTTGAGAAGAAAAGACAGGCTGAAGCAGCAGCGGCCGCAGCAGCCAAGAAGACAAAAGCTTCCACAACTTCAAGCAGCAGCGGCGGTTCTTCAGCATCACCTGCAGCCAGCGTACCTGTAAGTTCCGGAGCATGGACAAGACCAGCATCCGGTGCCATCACGACTGAATTTGGCTGGGATACGTTAAACGGGGAATCCCGTTACCACTACGGGACGGATATTGCAGCTCGCGGAACCGTTCCAGTTGTTGCAGCAGCAGATGGATATGTCATCAAGAGCCATTACAGCTCAAGTTACGGAAACGTGGTGTACATAACGCACTCCATCAATGGACAAACCTTTACTACTGTGTATGCCCATATGTCTTCTGCCCTGGTAAGCTCAGGACAGCCTATCGATAAAGGTCAGCAAATCGGTTACATGGGTAATACAGGATATTCATTCGGACAGCATCTTCACTTCGAACTTCACCAAGGTTCTTGGAATGCTTCGAAATCAAATGCTATAAACCCGCGTAGATATATCAATCTTTAATAGAATAGCAGCATTATAGAATCCTGCCATATGTTTATGGCAGGATTTTTTTGTATAGAAGCATACTAAATGAAATTTCTATCCGTATCGAATATTCATAAAAGAATATTCCCTTCACCTTACAAACCATACGTAATCATGTATAATGAAATTAATGTCGAAAAAAGCAAATTTTCACATAAAAACTCTTTTAAACCATGGTGAATACTGGTACTATAGTATTATTGTGAGAAACAAACTCGCATCATTTGAACTATATGTCGACCTGCGATAATGGCAAACTAATTCGAAAGATTAGGACGCAAAGCTACGGATCTAACGTTTTTCGAAACTATGACCGCCGGGCTGCCGAAAAGGATTGGAAGATAAATGACGCTGTTTCATCATTTATTGCCCGCCATTCTTTTTGGCGGGCAATTTTTATTTTTAGCCTACTGTCTCTGAGGCCTATGGAAGTTCAGGTTTAGAAAGGAGAAGTGAAGATGGAACAAGCACATATTTCTGACATTAGAAGACAGTTGCGAAGCTTCTGCAGGAGAAACCGTTCCACTTTGAAGAAGTTCAGCTCCTACACAGCAGAAGAAATCAGCGACATGGTATTAAGCAGGCTGGGCTATGAAGAGGTGAAGAGGATCGTGGACGACATCAAGGTGATCGACCGCCGCGGCGGCAACACAGGCTTTTATTTAATGATGATCCTGGAAGCGCTGAAAGGTTCACATGCCACCGATTCAAAGGATAGAGCCATAATATGATAAACTCCGGATGTCCACTCTGACAGCCGGTTTTTTTATTCCCGAGAGCAATTACTTGATTGCCTGAAAGATAAACACCATACTTGAATACACAAAGGGGTATCATGTGACGGTTTTTCCTTTGAAGGAAGTCTATTTATTTGAAAAAAAGAAAACAATAGAGAAAAAGCTTATTTCAAAAATTGGGAGGGAACAATCATGGAAGGACACGGACATTTATTCCAACATCACAAAGCTTCAAAACTGCTTGATCCAAAGCGGCAGGAAATGGTGCCGGTAGACAAAGTACTACAGCTGCTTCAATTGAAAAAAGACGACCTCGTCGCCGACCTCGGATGCGGAAACGGATATTTGACCCTGCCGATCGCGGAGGCAGTGGATACCAAAGTGCATGCCGTTGACCTTCAGCAGGAAATGCTCGAGTATCTGCAGCACCGTGCCGGGGAAGCGGGGGCAGAGAACATCGAATATGATAAATCCTCGCTCGAATACTTACACTTCAACAAGAATACGCTCGATAAAATCGTATCTGCCTTTGTTTTACATGAGGTGCCGAATCTCACCAAAGTATTTCAAGACCTGAGCGACATGCTGAAAGACGACGGCCTCTGGCTCATCCTGGACTGGGAGGCAGTGGAGTCAGAAATGGGTCCACCGCTGGAAGAGCGGATTCCATCTGGAGAATTGGCACAGCAGCTGGAGACAGCCGGGTTCGAAACGGAAGTCGGGCACTTGCACCCTTCAGTTTATTATATTGTGGTGCGTAAGGGGTAAGGCTGCCGTTCGACTGGTGCCAGGAACAAAAGGGCCGGATCGTGCCTGGCACAAAATGCCGGTTTTGTTCCTGGCCTAAATCACCCGATCCGTGCCTGGCACCGATACAGCAGAAAGTGTACCAGGTACAAACCGCTGGCATTGTACCTGGTACAACCAACCCTAAATGTACCAGTTACAAAAAATCGAGCCTGACTCAATCCCCCACAATTGAGCCAGGCTCAAAACACCGAACCTGATCCAGGCACCACCCCCCGCTCCGGCACATGCCACCCCTCCAGATCACCACACCCCAAAACTCCCCAATCCCCAGCAATCAAAAAACCCCTCCCCCCTTAACAAACTCTTAACAATCCCCCGCCATACTATTGGTATAAAAGGAGTGAACAATGTATGGTAGAAGTATCAATTTGGTTTGCGCTCGCAGCAGGGGCGCTGTCGTTTTTCTCGCCTTGTGTGTTTCCGCTCTTGCCGGCTTATGTGAGTCATTTGACCGGCGGCCAGGCGGAGGGAGGCCGGATCCAGGTGGAGAGGAAAGTGGTGTTTATCCGTTCTTTCGGTTTCATCGCCGGTTTTTCATTCGTCTTCATTCTGATGGGGGCATCGGCAAGCCTGCTCGGAGGATTATTTTCTGAGTACAGATTGTACATAGAACAGATCGCCGGGATCCTCATTATCGTATTCGGCCTGCAGATGATGGGCTGGATTTCGTTTTCCTTCCTGATGAAGGGCGGAAAGCAGTTTGAGGTGAAGAAAAAAGGGACCGCCTTCGGTTCCGTTATGCTTGGGATGGCGTTTGCGAGCGGATGGTCCCCGTGCGTCGGCATCACGTTATCGTCGATCCTGCTGCTTGCCGGGGCCAGCTCGACCCTTACGCAGGGAATACTGCTTCTCATCGTGTATTCACTGGGACTCGCGCTTCCGTTCCTGATCATTTCACTGATGATCACGAAGACATTCTCGGTGATGAAAAAAATGAACAGGATCCTGCCGAAGCTTGCGAAGTTCAACGGGGCCCTGATGGTTGCGATGGGGCTGCTTGTTTTCAGCGGAAAGATGCAGCAGATTTCTGCTTATCTGTCCGTCTTCAGTCTGTTTTCAACATAGGAGGATATTGTCGTGAACGTTCAGAATAAAAGCATCCTTGTCGTGGAGGATGATGCAAAGATCCGGAAACTGATCAGGATTTTTCTTGAAAAAGAAGGCTATGAAGTATTCGAGGCAGAGGACGGGGAAGAAGGGAAGCGTCTATTTAAGGAGTGTGATCCCTGCTTTGCGATCCTCGACTTGATGCTTCCAAAAATCCAGGGTGAAGAGCTGTGTGCCTGGATCCGCGAGGAAGAAAAAAGCGATATCGGCATCATCATGGTGACGGCGAAAACGAGTGAAAGCGACCGGATAACGGGGTTGAAAACAGGGGCGGATGACTACGTCACAAAGCCTTTCAGTCCGAGCGAGCTCGTGACCCGGGTGGAGACGGTCCTCCGCAGGACATCCGGCCGCTGCCAAAAGCTGAGCCGGAACGGCCTTGTACTCAAAGCCAAAAAAGGCGAGGTTTCATATAAGGGGAATCCTATCGAACTTACTGCTTTTGAATTCCGGATCCTGCACCTTCTCATGAAGCATCCGGGACAGATCATCTCGCGTCAGCAAATCCTGGACACCCTATATGAACTTCACGAAAAAGTGGTGTCGGAACGGACGATCGATGTCCACATCCGACACCTCCGGCAAAAACTCCAGGCGTGCACAAATATGAATTTTATCGAAACAGTAAGGGGAATGGGGTATAAATTCAATGGCTAACCGCAGAAGGCCGGGCAGTCTCCTGACCCAGCTCACGTTTCTGAACACGATCATCATCGGGGCCGTCATCCTGATTGCCGGATTCACCGTTAAAAATTATGCCTGCAATCTGGTGAATCAGCAGCAGATCACAGGCTCGAACCTTGAAAGTCTGCTGAATGACTATCTGATCAAAGTGAGTCTGCTCGCGTTCATCCTGGCCGGAGGATTCCATTTCTTTTTTATAAAATGGCTCACCAACCCTTTGAAGAAGCTGACGGAAGCCACTCAAGTTTTGAAAAAGGGAGGGAATCCGGAGCGGTTGAAGCAGCCTCTCATCTATGAAGTGAAGGAGCTGAGTGAAGCGTTCAATGAGCTTTCGGAGACGACGGCGCTTGTGAAGGCGAGGCAAAACCGCCTGCTCCGCGACCTGTCGCATGAACTACGGACGCCGCTCACTAACCTGACGGGCTACCTCGAAGGGCTGGAAAAAGGAATCATAGAAGGGGACAGGGAGATTTACCTCTCCCTGCAGGAAGAATCCGGACGCATCGAGCGGCTCTTAGAACAGCTTGTACATATCAACCAGTGGACGGCCGATACGGGTCATAATCAGGAAGTGCTTCACATTCAGGAACTGTTAAAAAGAAGGATCACGGCCTTTCAACTGAAATTCATGCAAAAAGGGATTGAAGTGAAGACAGATCTCATTCCTTGTGCCCTCCAAGGGGACAGCGACGGCCTTCAACAGGTATTCAACAATCTCCTTCAGAATATCGCCGACTATGACGTCGGAAAGAAGCTGTCGGTAAAAGGATTTGTGCAAAGTCATGATTATATCGTACAATTTTCTCATCATGGAAAAGGGATTCCCGCAGAAGAAAAGGATCTCATTTTTGAACGGTTCTACCGGGTAGATCCATCCCGTTCGGCCATGACCGGTGGAGCGGGACTTGGTCTCGCGATATCGAAAGAAATTGTGGAGTCTCACGGCGGATCCATGACCCTTCATAGTGACGGGGAGCACCACATATTCGAAGTGCGCCTCGGCATCCGTCCACATGATAAAAAGGAGAATCATCATGAACCAACAATGGTATAACATCGGCTCATTCACGTTCCCGGGTTCATGGGCAGCTGTCATAGCCTCGTTCCTTCTGACCTTCCTGTTCCTCTTTTTTTGGAACAGAAAAGCGGGCGACTGGTATTCGAACGCCGTCTTTTATTTTATCCTGACCTGGAAACTGAGCATCATCCTCGTCGATTTCGAAACGGTCATCAAGCACCCGCTCACGATCCTTTATTTTCATGGGGGGACATTCGGGTACTGGCTTGGCATCGCCGTTGTGTTGATTTATACATTTGTTAAAAAAGAAAATCCTTATCATGCGGCCGCTGCCTGGATGTCGACCGTGCTTGTCTATGGAGGCGTCATCGACTTCCTGCACGGGTCATATATGACAGGCGGTTTTCAGCTGGCGGTTAACCTGATTCTGTTTTTCTTTTTACTGAAAAAAATCGGCGCGGCAGATAAGCAGATTTGGTCGATTCAGATATTGACCATTTTCACCTTGGCCCAGCTGTTATTGAACGCATTCGGTGGTTTTGAAATCGGTACGCACCTTTTGACCTGCATCACGGTTTCAGCCGTTCTGCTTTTGCTACTTATAAAACAAGGAGGAAAATCCAGTGAATAAACGTAACTTTGCTTTGGCCCTCGTGGCACTCCTGGTCGGGATCTTCCTGGTGAACCTGTTCCAGGATCAGCAGGAGAAGAAAGAAAAAGAAGAAGCGGCCCAGCTCGCCAAGGAGTCGATGGACTTGACCAATGCTGAGCAGGGACTCGCAAAAGGCGACCTTGCCCCCGACTTTGAGCTTACGACGCTGAACGGCGAGACAGTGAAGCTTTCCGATTACAAGGGCAAAAAAGTGATCCTCAACTTCTGGGCGACATGGTGTCCGCCGTGTAAGGCGGAAATGCCGCATATGCAGAAGTACTACGAAAAAAATGCGGAAAAGGAAAACGTCGAAATCCTCGCCGTGAACCTCACCAGCATGGACGACGGCAAGGACAAAGTCCAGGAATTTGCGGACGGCTATGAACTCACCTTCCCGATCCCGCTTGACGTGGACGGGGCAATCGGCGAAGAATACCGGGCCTTCACCATTCCAACCACCTATATGGTCGACACCAAAGGACTGATCCAGCACAAAATCGTCGGCCCGATGAACGAAGATATGATGGGTGAGATGATCTCTGGTATGGACTGACGCGGAAATCCGTTGAGGGACGGGCTTTTAGCGAGCTAAAGGACATCCCTGTGTTTAATGATATACGCCTCGAGGTATGTAACAAGTATGCAATCGATCATCTTGCAGAAACTATGTTTTGATAGAAAGTGAAGGAGGAATCTTGAATGTTTCACTACACAAAAGAAGTTTCGATGACTGTGAAGGATGCAGCGGTAAAAGTAGAAAGTACACTGAAAGAAGAGAGTTTCGGCGTCCTTTGGAATTTGGATCTTGCCGGCAAGCTTGAGGAAAAAGGACTTGATTTTAACGAGGAAGTCGTCATCCTTGAAGTGTGCAATCCGAAGGAAGCGAAGAAAGTGCTTGAGCAGAGTATGCTCGTCAGCTATTTCCTGCCATGTAAAATCAGCATCTATACCGAAAACGACACGACGAAAGTCGGAATGGCGAAGCCGAGCAAGCTGATCGAGCTTGTCGATAATGATGAACTGAAAAATATCGCGCTGGATATTGAAGAGCGATTGATCGCTTGTATCGAAAAAGTATAAGAATGAGGGGCATCTGCTGCATCGGCGGCAGGTGTTTTTTATTTGTTAACATTTCATTGCCCATTAAAATAATACGCCCTCCGGAACATTTCTCTTCCTCCGAATCTTCTGAATATGGTACACTCTTTAAAATAACAACCGCAAAGAGGAAGGATGACATATATGAAATTCACAACGAAAGTCGTACATAGCCAGCTGAAAGGCACCGAAAAAATCCGCAGCAAGACCACACCGATCTACCAGACCTCGGCGTTTTCATTCAAATCGCTTGAGGAACTTGAAGGATTTTATGAAGGGAAATCCCCTTATCTTTATACACGGACGGGAAATCCGAATACGGACGAGCTCGGCGGAATGGTCGCTGCCCTCGAGGGTACCCCGGCCGGTATCGCGACGTCATCCGGTTTGTCGGCGATCCTTGCTGCCGTACTTGCGGTGGTTCAGACAGGCGACCATATCATCGCAGCGGAAGACTTGTACGGAGGCACCTTCCATATGCTGAAGGAAGAGCTGAAAGGATTCGGGATCGAAACGACATTCGTCGACTTCACGAGCCGCGGGGAAATTGAACAGGCCATCACTCCGCAGACAAAACTGCTCTACAGTGAAACGGTCACCAACCCGTTCATGAGGGTGGAGGATATCCCGCAGCTCGTCGAACTTGCTGAAAAACATAATCTCAAGACGATCATCGACAACACCTTCGCGACACCGTACCTTCGCCAGCCGTATCTCGAAGGCGTAGATCTCGTGGCCCACAGTGC
This sequence comes from Bacillus sp. BKU_1, assembly GCA_051294195.1. GTDB lineage: Bacteria > Bacillota > Bacilli > Bacillales > Bacillaceae_B > Rossellomorea. Next base: position 4,149,827 of record CP193985.1, read on the forward strand.
GACCAAATACATCGGAGGCCACAGTGATATCACGGCAGGCGTGGTGACAGGAAACGAAGACCTGGTAAAAAAAGCACGGGAAAAAGTCGTCAACATGGGCTCCAACTTAAGCCCGTTCGAAGCATGGCTCACGGCAAGGGGAGCAAAGACGCTCGGCCTCAGAATGGAAGCACAGGCTCGTAACTCCGGCATCCTGGCAGACAACTTAAGATCGAACCAGCATATCAAACACGTTTATTATCCGGACAACCTGTCCGAAAAAGGACACGGTGCCATCGTCACCATCGAACTCGATGCTTCCTGCGACATCAGCGCATTTTTTAAATCGCTCGGCTGGATCAAAATCGTACCGACCCTGGCAGGAGTGGAAACGACCGTCTCCTACCCGCTCGGCACCTCCCACCGAGCCCTGCCAAAAGAAGCCCAGCAAAAACTCGGCATCAACACCCACGTCGTCCGCATCTCACTGGGAATCGAAGACGCCGAAGACATCGTAGAACAGTTCAAAGAGGCAATCGAAAAATCTGTTGGGTAATTTAGTTGATGATTTTTAAGGGTAGTAGATATCAGGTGAATTTTTTTGTTTTTAAAGCTGGACACTTTTTCCTACCCGTTCCAGCAGTTGATTGGAGTGCAAACACACGTTTTGCACTCCAATCAATCGCTGGAAACGGTTTTTAATGTGGATAAGTTTACACAATTCCATCCTGAATAAAGGGAGGTAACTAATTTTAGTTCGTCTTGACCCTCCATTTTCTTTGATGGAACAGAAGCTAAGATCCAGATTGATTCGCCTTATGCCACCCGCCTCTAAACAAAGCCCTTCCGCTTTTCTGATAGGACTCTTCGTCCTGCACTCCAATCTACCGCTGGAACCGGCTAACCACCGTTAGAAACCTTATCATTGCTTAAGAGAAATTCTTACGGCATATAGCCACAAATGAGATTCTATTCAAAATGAAGGTTCAAAACTTCCGGCCCATCCCTGGTTAATTCAAATTCCATTGTGTGAGGTGCATTGCCGTATGGGTTCTCCACTTTTACTTTCCATTTGTCCTGGCCTTGTTCAATGACTTCTACAATAGGGGTTTCTTTCAATGCCTCCATATACTCTTGTTCAGAGACACTCTTCTCCTTGCCGTCTATCATTAAGGTATACTCTCCATTTTTTTCGTTTCCAATATTGTCTCCTAAGTGTTCGGTCAACCACCCGGCGACCTGCGGAGATATGTTTTCTGCTGTTTCCAGAACGTTTCCGGTATTCAATTCAGGTCTGTTCTCCAGCACATCAAATAGATAATGTTCCACCTTATCGCACTCGAAGATCATGCCATGTTCATCGATTCCCCCTTCTGTGCCGCATACATCGACTGCGATTCCGTCGACGGGGAGTTCACTGTCTTTGAGTTCTTTTTTGCCTGCGGTGTCGACGCGGTAGTTATTCACTTCCTTTACGGCATAGCCCATCCGCTGTCCGTCAGAATTCAGTTCGTAGTAGTTCATGTGTTCATCGTTCAGCATCGGTTTGGTGATGAGGTCCAGTTGTGAAAAGACAAAGTCGGCTTCAGTATATGGAGTCGGCCCCCATTCTTCGGCATCCCACTTGGTCCTTTTTACGTTTACTGAATCTCCGTCTTCGGAAAGTCTTATCCTGTAAAAGACTGTCTCGGGATGATCCTCATCGACGATCGACAAGTCGAGACTTTCGTATTCCCCTTGTTCATCAATGACCATCCTGAAATCAGTCAGCTTCACCCCGTACTCATTCTCGACGTCCAGTTCCCGCTTAATATGGTCCCATTCATCCAACAGGCTTCCCTCATAAAAATTCGTCTCCTGCAGGGTTACCTTCCTTGGCCATTCATAACATTCCCGAACTGCGAACGACAGGATCACTGACAGAAGGAACACTGAAAATCCTGTATAAGCCGCACTTTTTTTGCTCCACCCATTGACCCGGATGTTACGGAAAAATAGTATAAAGATTATAAATCCCACAGGAATAGGGAACCCGTTCAGGTTAAACATCGCCGTCCCGAGGATGGTATACCCGATCAATTTCGCCAGTAAGTATGGCTCTTCTTCGTCTGATTTACGGTATAAAACAATCATTACTGCGATCGATAGTGCCAGCAGCGTGAGTTCAAGCATTTGCAACTCCCCCTTTCACCATTGCTTCTCTATGAATTCAAAAAGAAACCTGCCTTACAGGAAAATATTTCATATTAATAGTATAGCAGTGAATAAAGAATTTAGGTCGGATGACAGAAAAAACTCTGGAATCCAACCGCGGCATTTATTAGAGATTATCTGACGCGCATAAAAAGACACCTTCCTTCTTTGGAAAGTGTCTCAAAGCTTAGAACATCAGGAAGAATACTTATCCGTATTCTTTTCTTTCAGCTCTTTTACTTTTTTCTCGAGTTTTTCTTTCATATCTTTCCGGATTTTATTCTTCCTTTCTTCTTCCTGATCGAAATATTCATCCACTGTTTCATGTCTGATGGTGATCAGTTCCCTGTATTTGTCTTCCGCTTCTTCATCCTTGAACTTATTCATCTCTTTCAAGTCATAACGCAGGCTGCTCATGGCGTTTTTGGCGGCGAGGGATTTGAAGTAAATGTCGTTGCCATAGCCAAGCATGTCAAAATAGATATCATTGCTCTGTCCGAGGATATCGAAATATCGGTCGTTCCCCCATGACAGCCATTCCCAGTACAGGCGGCTGTATTCTTCTTTCAGGTAATCATTCAATTCACTTTCTGAGTATACGGATTTGTATTGTCCCCCGCCTGCTTCCGCGACTTCTTTCAGTTTGACCTGTCCCTCGTTGTCGACGTCAAAACCGATGATGTTCACTTCTGCCTGGATATCGGATCCATTCAGGGATTTTGCTGCAGAAACTGGATCGCCGTCGCATGTTTCCACCCCGTCACTTACTACATACACGACATTTTTAATGTTTTCCCCTTTTTGATCCCCAAGATCTTTTTGGGCTTCTTCAATCGCTCCTGCTAACGGGGTCCAGCCTGAAGGATCGAATTGTTCAAGCGATTCACTGAATCGTTTTTCATCGTATGCGTCCAAGTCATAGACAACCTCATTGCTTTTGCAGGACATTTCTTTATCAGCGTCCGACCCGGTTCCTTTATGTCCATACACACGCAGCATGATATTCGAACCTTCCGGCAGATCCTGAGCGTATTTCTGTATCGCCTGCTTGGCGAGCTTCATTTTCTGTCCCCCGCTGACTTCAGCTGCCATACTCCCGCTCGCGTCCAACAGGATGGCCACATTTACTTTTTCCTGATCGGGAATGTCGATTTCATCTTCAGGGGTAGAAGAATCGATTGTAATGACGGGGTCCACCTTTTCAAACCCTTCCGCTTCTTTTTCAATATCTGCAGCAACAAGGGAGACGACAAGCGAATATGCCTCTTCCCCGCTCAGATTATCAGGGGCCTCTTCGATTTCCTTCAGGAGCTTTTTCTTGTATTGTTCATCCTTGCCTAATTTATCAGGATCGTACTTTCCTTTTTCTTTTACGATTTCTTCTACGTTATATAAGGCTGCTTGCGGTATGTTCTTTTTTTCTTCTTCGGCTTTCTCTTTTTTCGTTTCCTTCGCTTGCTCCGAACCCGATTCTTTAGACCCCGATGCCTTCTGATCTTGTGAACATCCCGCTGCGGCAGCTGCCAGAAAGACCACCAATAATATAAAGGCCCAGCTTTTTCGTTTCATCCTCTATTCCTCCCTGCTTATCTGCCGTAAATTAGTTTCCCTATTAAGTAGCCCAAACCAAACAGAATCAAACCATTTATTTGCAATCTTTCATTACTTTAGCATCTTACCACCCGTTTTTTTCATGGGAAATAAGCAACAGACGTTGTTTCACATATAAAAAACCCCGCTCCATCTAAAATGAAACGGGGTTCATCCATCTATTTATCAACCAATCACAGACAGCAGAATCGCCTTCTGCACATGCAGGCGGTTCTCTGCCTGCTGAAATACAGCCGACTTCGCTCCGTCAATGACTTCACCAGTCACTTCTTCCCCTCGGTGGGCAGGGAGGCAGTGCAGGAATTTAACGTCCGGAGAGGAGTGGGCAAGCAATTTTTCATTTACCTGGTAAGGCTCGAAAATCTGCAGGCGCTCTGCCGCTTCCTCTTCCTGTCCCATGCTGGCCCAGACATCTGTGTATACAATATCTGCACCGGCAGCGGCTGCCGCCGGGTCATGTGTGAGCGTAAAGCTCCCTCCGCTTTGCCCTGCCAGTTCAACCGTGGAATCGATGACTTCCTGCGCCGGCTCATAGCCTTCGGGACAAGCCACTGCCACTTCCATCCCAAGCTTCGCGCAAAGGATCATGAAGGAGTGGGCAACGTTATTCCCGTCACCTATATAGACTACTTTCAGTCCGGCGAGCTGACCTTTCAACTCGTAAATGGTCAGTACGTCAGCCAATGCCTGGCAAGGGTGATACGTATCGCATAAGCCGTTGATGACAGGAACACTTGCATGCTCGGCAAGTGCTGCAACCTTTTCATGCTCAAAGGTGCGGATCATGATGGCATCGACATAAGAGGAAAGCACTTTTGCGGTATCCGCAATCGATTCTCCCCTTCCAAGCTGGATGTCGCGTGAATTCATGTAGATTGCGTGCCCGCCGAGCTGCAGCATGCCGGCTTCAAAGGATACACGGGTCCTCGTCGATGATTTTTCGAAGATCATCCCGAGTGTTTTCCCTTCCAGTTTCTTTGAAACCGGATCTTTCTTAAGCTGCTCTGACAGTGTCAGGAGTTCATGCACCTCTTCTGTTGTATAGTCCAGCCACGTCAACAGGTCCCTCCCTTTAAGGGATAGAGTCTTGAACGGTGACAGGACCGCATTTGATTTCATCATGTTCACTTCACTCCTTGCATCATTTTAGGTTTTGTCAATGGAATCGGAGCGGCTTCGCCCACCTCCATACTTTTTATAAAAGCAAGCAGGGTTTCTTCTTCCGTGATGACGGTGACTCCCGCTTCCAGTGCCTGAATGCGTTTCTTCTTCATTTCCCCGTTATCCTGGTTATTGAAATAGACCGCCGCTTCAGATGAGTCCACCCACTCATGAAATACGGCTTCTCCGGAAGTTTGATAGACTTGAAGATCTTCAATATCTCCATCGACGAAAATGGTGCCTCCGTTCTCCACTTGAACATGCAGGGGTTCGAATACCTTGAACATCGCTTCTTCCACCGTATGTCCAAGGCACATCCCTTCTCCGGTCGATTTCATATTCGCTCCCAGGATATGGTCAAGTTCAGGAAGGGCGTGTGAAGAAAAGACAGGATATTTCACCGCAACGGTTTCAACGTCGGCGGCCGCCGGTGCAGGGAAAGAATCGATCTTCATCTGCCCGTCACATAGAATGTCGGCTGCCATTTCAATCAATGAAAAGCCTATGACCTTGCTGATGACCGGCACTGTCCGGCTCGCCCGGGGATTGACTTCCAAAATGAATACCTCTTCTCCCTGAAGGAGGAACTGGATATTCATGATTCCTTTATAATTCAGGGCAGAGACTACTTTCCCTGCATATTCCTCAATTTCACTTTTGACTTTGGAGGACAGTGATTGAGCAGGGAAAATGGCCATGCTGTCCCCCGAATGCACCCCGGCCCGTTCAATATGCTCCATGATGCCCGGGATATAAGCATTCTCACCGTCTGCCACCAAATCGATTTCGGCTTCTGCACCCTTTTTGAATTCATCGACAAGGACCGGGAAATAGTCTTCGTCAGCTTCCTTCAGCCACTTATGAAGTTCTTCCTTCGTTTCCAGTTTGACCATGCCCTTACCGCCAATGACATAAGAAGGGCGGCACAGGATCGGGAATTGCAGATTCTTCGCTGCCTCCAGGGCCTGGGACTTGCTGTGACAGATGTCCCCTTTGACGCGGGGAATCTCCAGCCCGTCAAGCAATTGATAGAATCGGTCACGGTCTTCGACGGCATCAATGGTGTCAGAAGTGATGCCAAGCAGGTGAACACCTCTTTTTTCTAAAAGAGGTGCAAGATTCAATGCGGTCTGGCCCCCGAATTGAACGAGGACGGTATCGATCCCTTCATGTTCAATGATCTCCATGATGCTCTCTTCCGTGACAGGCTCGAAATACAGACGGTCTGCCGTTTCATAGTCAGTGCTGACCGTTTCCGGATTATTATTCACGATGATCGTTTTGTAGCCGTGATCCTGCAAGCGCTGATTCGCTTTGACTGCACTATAGTCGAATTCCACTCCCTGGCCGATCCTGATGGGTCCGGACCCGATGATGAGCGCCTTCTTCCCGCCTGAAAGCGGCTCAATTTCATTTTCACCCCAATAGGTGGAATACGCATAGTTGGTGATCGCTTCGAATTCGCCGGCGCATGTGTCGACCATTTTGAACCCCGGTTTGATTCCAAGTTTCATCCGCAATGCTGTGACTTCACTTTCCTCAACATCTGATAGTCTTGAAATATCACGGTCTTCGAATCTATATTTTTTGGCCAGCCCTAGGAGTTCGGGACTTAAAGGTTCCAGCTGCAGCTTTCTCTCTACACTCACCAGATTTTCAAGGACCGAAAGAAACAGATGATCGATTCCCGTTCTGGCATGAAGCTCATCCATGCCAATCCCTCTTCTCATCAGTTCCACCAGCTGAAAGAAACGGATGTCCGTCGGCAATTCAATTGCATCAAGGAGCACCTCGTCCGTCAATGACGCAAGTCCCTCCTTAAGGGAGAGACCCTCCGCACCGATGTCCAGCGATTGGACCGCCTTTTGAAAAGCTGCTTCCATTGTCCGTTCGATCGCCATCACTTCCCCGGTCGCTTTCATTTTCGTCCCGAGACGGCGGTTTCCTTCAGGGAACTTATCGAACGGCCAGCGCGGAAATTTGACGACTGCATAATCAAGCGCAGGTTCAAAGCTTGCATACGTCGTCCTTGTCAGCGGATTGATGATTTCATCCAATGAATAGCCGGCGGCCAGCTTGACTGCGATCTTTGCAATCGGATAGCCTGTCGCCTTCGAGGCGAGTGCAGATGAACGGCTGACCCGCGGGTTGACTTCAATGACATAGTATTGATTGCTGTCAGGGTCTAAAGCAAACTGTATATTGCAGCCTCCCACGACTTCGAGGGCATTGATGATATCGAATGCCGCCGTACGGAGCATATGAAACTCCTGATCCCTCAACGTCTGCGAAGGTGCAACGACGATCGAATCACCCGTGTGGACCCCTACCGGATCGAAATTTTCCATGTTGCACACCGATATACAATTTCCTTTCGAATCTCTCATCACTTCATACTCGATCTCCTTGAAGCCGGCAATGCTCTTTTCCACAAGGATCTGATTGATCGGGCTTGCTTTCAACCCGGTTTGGACCAGCTTGACGTACTCTTCTTCCGTGGACGCGATCCCGCCTCCTCTTCCTCCCAATGTATAAGCAGGACGGACAATGATCGGGAGTGAAATCCTTTCGGCAAAAGCAAGCGCAGATTTGACGTCTTCCACGATTTCACTTTCAGCGACCGGATGACCGAGCTCGTTCATGAGGGTACGGAACTTTTCACGGTCCTCCCCCTTCTGGATCGACTCCACCGAGGTTCCGAGCAGCTTCACGCCATATTTATCGAGTACCCCTTTTTCATGGAGCTCCACAGCAAGATTGAGCGCCGTCTGTCCCCCAAGATTCGCCACCAGGCCGTCGGGCTTCTCCATTTCAATGATGCCTGTGACCGTTTTAACCGTCAGCGGCTCACAGTAGACCTTGTCGGCATTTTCGGTGTCTGTCATGATTGTCGCCGGATTATGATTCACGAGGACGACTTCATACCCGTCTTCCTTAAGGGCAAGGCAGCCCTGCGTGCCTGAATAATCGAATTCTGCTGCCTGACCGATGATGATCGGTCCGGATCCGATGACGAGGATCTTCTGAATACTTGAATCTTTAGGCATAAATCTTCTCTCTCCCTGGTTGTTTGATGGATTGATAGAATTCTTCAAAGATGTAAGCTGCATCTTCGGGACCCGGACGCGCCTCCGGATGGAATTGCACGGATAGGATCGGTTTCGACTCATGCTGCAGCCCTTCTACAGAACCGTCGTTCACATTGAAAAAACGGGGCTTGAGATTCGTCCCTTGTAAACTCTCATCTTCGACGACATAGTTGTGATTCTGGGACGTCAGGTAAACGCGGCCTGTGCAGTGATCGACGACCGGATGATTTGCACCCCTGTGGCCGAACAGCAGCTTTCGGGTGTTGCCTCCCAGTGCAAGGGCGATCAGTTGATGGCCCAAACATATCCCGAGCGTCGGGAGTGTCAGGATATATTCTTTCAGCTGCGGCAGGATGCCCCCCATTTCTTTTGGGTCGCCCGGTCCGTTGGATATGACAATCGCATCCGGTTCCAGCTTCTGTAGTAATTCCAGACGGTCATACGGCACGACGATGACCGTACAATCCATATCCACCAGGCTCGTGATGATTGACTTCTTCACCCCGAAATCAATCAGGGCAACCTGTATACTCCCGCTTCCATACCTGCTTGCTTCTGCCGATGCCACTTGTTCAATCTGTCCCTTCAGCGTATGGGAAGGGGGAATTTGTGCGGATAAACCCATACATGCATTCTGGCTCCCAAGCTCCCTGATCATTTTTACCACCTCGCGGGTGTCCACTCCTGTCATATAAGGAATCTTCCATTTTTGAAGATACTCTTTAAGGGAAGACGTCGCCTGATAATGCGAATAAACGTCCGGACAATGAAGCATGACGACCCCTTTAACCTGGGGTTTCCCGCTTTCGGAATCACTTTCATTGATTCCGTACTGGCCGATCAGCGGATAGGTGAAGACCACGATTTGATCTTTATAGGAAGGATCCGTGAGCACCTCCTGATAACCCGTCATACCTGTAAAAAACACGATCTCGCCGAAAACGGCACCGTTGCAGCCGGGGGACAATTCGCCCTTGAAGACAGTCCCGTTTTCCAAACTTAAGCAGCCGTTCATGATGTATCCCTCCAATAAATGAATTTTTATTATAAATTAAGTATTTTTATGCATTCCTGATTAAAAAAAATTACCTTGCCGCTTCCGCCGTTTGTTGACTGAGGCAGTGTTCCAGTATCGCGAGTGCCTCCTGAAGTTCCTCTTCGGTGACGTTCAAAGGCGGGAGCAGACGGATGACACCCGGCCCTGCAGGAAGTGTCAGCAGCCCGTTTTCCCTCAGTAGCCCGATCGGACCCTTCGCTTCTTCCGTCAATTGGATGCCGATCATGAAGCCTTCCCCCCTCACCTCTTTCACCAGAGGCAATGACTCAAGTTTATGTTTAAGGGACTGGATAAATGCTTCAGACTTTTCTTTCACTTCTTTTAAAAATGACTCGTCGATGATGGTCTCCAAAGTCGACTTCACTGCGGCCATCGCCAGAGGATTCCCGCCAAAGGTGGATCCATGGGTACCGGGTGAAAATGTGGAAACGAGCTCTTGCCTTCCGATCATCGCCCCGACCGGAAACCCGCTTCCGAGACCCTTCGCTGCTGTCACAATATCAGGCTGCAGACGGTAATGCTGAAAAGCAAATGGCTCCCCGGTGCGCCCGATCCCTGTCTGCACTTCATCAATGATCATAAGGGCACCGAGCTCCCTGCACTTATTCTCCACTTCTTTCAGAAACTTCCCCGTTCCCAGATGGACTCCGCCTTCCCCCTGAATCACTTCGACCATGATCCCTGCAATATCGTCACCATCAACGTCACCGAGCGCTTCCACGTCGTTATAAGGCAGGTACTCAAAAGCCGGCAGAAGCGGACCGAATCCGCTGTGGATCTTCTCCTGGCCTGTTGCGCTCATCGTCGCGAATGTACGGCCATGGAAGGATTGTTTGAAGGTGAGGATCTTTGTTTTACCAGTATGCTTTTTTGCCAGTTTGATTGCCGCTTCATTCGCTTCCGCTCCGCTGTTGCAAAAGAATACCGCTTCGAGCCCGCTTGCTTTCGCAAGAAGACCGGCAGCCTCTTCCTGTGCGGACAGCTGAAACAGATTCGACACATGCCACAGTTTATCAAGCTGATCTTTTACTGCCTTCTTGACCGCTTCAGGGGTGCGGCCGAGATTGCAGACCGCTATGCCCGCTATAAAGTCCAGATATGTCTTTCCGTCAGCATCTTTCACTCTTGTTCCTTCACCAGAAACCAGTTCAACATCCAATCGGTTATATACAGGGAATAAGTGACTCATGAGGCCGCAACCCCTCCTTTATCTTTGATTTTTGTACCAAGTATGCTGCCGTCTTTAAAAATCGCCTGCTGTCCGCCTGTGATCATCACTTCTTTCAGATGGGGCGACAATGCGGAAAGCGCCGAGTTCACCTTCGGGATCATTCCTCCCGAAATCACCCCGTCTGCAATCAGCCCCTCGATCTCTTCAGCCGTTGTGTCAGAAATCAGTTTTCCTTCATGAAGGATGCCTCGTACATCGGTAACGTATAAAAGCTTTTCCGCTCCTGCCGCTTTCGCGATCGAGGCAGCAGCGAGGTCGGCATTGACATTCACCTTCGCCCCTTCTTTCGTTAGGGCAAGAGGGGCAATCACAGGGAGATATCCTTCTGAAATCAATACGGTCAGCAACCCGGCGTTCACTTCTTCAATCTCACCGACCAACCCAAGCGTCTCCTCATCAATTAAGGAAGCAGTCAATAAATTGGCGTCATAGCCGCAGAGCCCGACTGCATTCAATCCATGTTTGTTCAATTCACCGGTAAGATGGCCGTTCACTTTTCCTTTCAGCATCATTTCAGCGACATCCAGAACGGGGGCCGTCGTTTTGCGCTGTCCGTTTATGAACGCCGTTTCGATATTGAGCCTGTTGAGCATAGTGGTGATTTCCGGTCCGCCGCCGTGGACAATCACTGCGTTGTAGTCTCTCACCAATTCAGCCAGGCTCTTGAAAAATTGGGGGGAGAGTCTGTAAAGGATGCTTCCTCCCAGTTTGATGACAATCATCTCACGTCCGGTAGCTGGCATTGATTTTGACATAGTCATACGTTAGATCACACCCCCATGCTTTTCCTTCTCCTGCGCCGTCCTTCAAAAAGACACTGATCTCCACGCGCTCTTCGTTTTTCATATAGTCACTGACACTCTGTTCATTGAAGGCTTGCGGGGTGCCTTCCGAGAAAACAAGTTCCGCGCCGATGTATATATCACATAAGTCAGGCTGAAGGACTGCAGGGCTGTGACCCATTGCCCCGACGATCCTTCCCCAGTTTGGGTCTGCGCCGTAAATGGCTGTCTTGACGAGATTCGAGCCGACTATTTTCTTCGCGATGATCTGGGCATCCCCGTCCGAGTGTGCCCCTTTAACCGACACTTCCACCAGTTTGGTCGCACCTTCGCCGTCACGGGCGATCTGTTTTGCCAGGTCTTCACATAAAAGTGTCAGGCCTTCCTGGAAGTTCTCCCAATCAGGATGATTTTCATTTAACGGCTTATGACCTGCCGTCCCATTCGCCATCACGATCACCATATCATTCGTTGACGTCTCACCATCGACGGTGATCTGGTTGAATGTGGTATTGACTGCTTTCCTTAAGGCGCTTTGAAGGACCGGGGCTGAAATATTTGCATCCGTTGTGATGAACCCAAGCATCGTCCCCATGTTGGGATGGATCATTCCAGAACCCTTGGCAGCCCCCCCGATCGTGATGGTTTTTCCGTCTGCCGTGACTTCAACACATGCTGCCTTTTCAACGATATCTGTCGTCAGGATTGCCTGCTGAAATGATTTGGCACTGTTATAATCCTTGTGGACCGCAATATTACTGCACCCTTGTTCGATTTTTTCCATTGGGAGGCACTCTCCGATCACCCCGGTTGAGGCAACGGCAACATACTCTTCAGGAAGCCTGAACCGTTTTGCGATCAATCCCCTCATTTTATAGGCATCCTTCAATCCCTGTTCACCCGTGCACGCATTGGCGATCGCACTGTTGCACACAATTGCCTGAAGAAGGCCTGCGGAGGCGATACTCTCCTGAGTCACTTTTAGCGGGGCCGCCTGAAAATGACTTTGGGTATAAACCGCTGCGCTCTGCGCAGGTCTCTCACTGTAAATGACGCCAAAATCCTTTTTCTCATACCGAAGTCCGATATGGATGCCTCCTGCCTTAAAGCCCGCCGGGGATAAGATGCCTCCCCCTTCAACCTTCTGCACTGCTTTTTTCTCAATGACACTCACAACTCTCTCCTCCTTTTATGGATAGGCCGTTACCTATAAGATCGCTGCCTATCGTAAATAGACTCATAGCCTGAATATAGCTTGCGGACGTGCTCTTTTCGATCTTAAGCTTACACAAAAGGTGGACGGACAAGCGGAGCAAATACCCAAATTCCGGTATTTTCTTGTGTTCAACTCAGGCAAAGTATGCGAAAAGAGCCTATGGATAAATAGGATAATAATGAAGGCCTGCTGTTTCTTCAAGGCCAAATAAGAGATTCATATTCTGAACGGCCTGGCCTGCCGCGCCTTTTATCAGATTGTCGATGACGGAAACGATGGTGACTCTCCCAGTCCTTGAATCTGCTTTTATCGCAATATCGCAGAAATTAGTCCCGAATACTTCTTTCGTGCCGGGGTATTGGCCGATAGGCCGGATGCGTACGAACGGGCTGCTACTGTAAAAGCGTAAATACTCTTCATGTAGTTCACCGGTTGTAATTTCCTTTTGAAGATCGCAATAGACTGTCGCCATGATGCCCCTGGTCATTGGAATGAGATGTGTCGAGAAGGTGATCGGTCCTGTCCCGGCGTCCCATCTCTTCAACTGCTGTTCGATTTCCGGGGTGTGCTGGTGTTCATGCACCTTATATATCCGCAAATTTTCCTGTGTTTCTGAAAAGTGGGCCGATAACGAGGGTTTCCTTCCTGCCCCTGAAAGACCGGTTTTGGCATCGATGATGATAGAATCCGGCTTTATCAACTTCTTCTGTATCAGCGGAGCAAGAGCCAAGAGAGAAGCTGTCGGGAAACAGCCCGGGTTTGCGATGAGAACAGCTTCTTTAATGGCCCCTTGATTGCATTCTGTCAGTCCATATACCGCTTCTTTCAAGACCGCGGGATCTGCAGCCCCGCCTTTGTACCATTCCTCATATTCCTTTGGATCCTGCAGCCTCAGGTCGCCTGAAAGGTCAATGACTTTCGTTTTCCCGTCCAGGAGCTGAGGTGCCATCTCTTTTGAAATCCCTGCGGGAACCGCCAGGAACACTGCATCGAGCTCTTTCATTTCATCAAGCTCAATCTCCCGTACGCAAGCATTTGTTAATCCGGTCAGATGGGGATACTGCACGGCATAAGATTCTTCTTTTAAGCTTGATGAATATAAAATACATTCATCAACCGCAGGATGATTGGACAGAAGTCGATGCAGTTCCACTCCCCCATATCCTGTAGATCCTACAATTCCAACATTCATCAATCAGTCACCACACTCAGTAGATTTAAATTAGGTCTTATTATATGACTGCATAAAAATAAAATCAATAGTATATTTATTAAAATTTAAACATCATTCTTTCTCCCTAATTAAAAAGCCCGTGCCTCAGCGCTTTAAAGCACCAAGGAACGGGCATTTATTTTTTTACAGTTAAAATTGTTCTGCTTCGGTCGATCCTTTCAGGGCCGTGGTGGAAGAAGTACCGCCTGAGATCACCATGGATACCTCATCAAAGTAGCCTGTTCCCACTTCACGCTGATGCCTGGTGGCAGAATAGCCGTGAACCTCACTCGCGAATTCCGCTTGCTGCAGCTCGGAGTATGCAGCCATTCCCCGATCCTTATACCCTCTGGCCAGTTCGAACATACTGTGGTTCAATGCATGGAAGCCTGCAAGCGTGACGAACTGGAACTTATATCCCATCTTGCCCAACTCGATCTGGAATTTCGCAATCGTTTCATCATCGAGCTTCTTCTTCCAGTTGAATGACGGCGAGCAGTTATAGGCAAGCAGCTTTCCAGGATGCTCTTTATGGATTGCCTCCGCGAATTGACGGGCTTCCTCAAGGTTCGGTTCAGATGTTTCACACCATACAAGGTCAGCATACGGTGCATATGCAAGACCCCTCGCGATTGCCTGATCGAGTCCTGCCTTCGTACGGAAGAACCCTTCCGGTGTACGCTCCCCGGTGATAAACGGCGCATCATATGAATCAACGTCACTTGTGATCAAATCCGCTGCGTTTGCATCCGTACGGGCAACGATCAATGTCGGAGTTCCCATGACATCCGCTGCAAGTCGAGCTGAAATCAAGTTCTTAACAGCTGTTTGGGTGGGAAGAAGCACTTTCCCGCCAAGGTGTCCGCATTTCTTCTCCGAGGAAAGCTGATCTTCAAAGTGAACAGCCGATGCACCGGACTCAATCATGCCTTTCATCAATTCAAACACATTCAGCTGCCCGCCGAACCCTGCTTCTGCGTCTGCAACAATCGGCACAAACCAGTCAATCGATTCATCACCTTCCACATAATGAACCTGGTCCGCACGCTGAAGGGCCTGATTGATGCGCTTAACGACAGATGGTACAGAGTTTGCCGGATATAAGCTTTGATCAGGGTACATCTGGCCGGAAAGATTGGCGTCCGCCGCTACCTGCCAGCCGCTTAGGTAGATCGCCTTCAGACCTGCCCTTACCTGTTGGACGGCCTGATTTCCGGTTAAGGCACCGAGCGCATTGATATAATCTTCTTCATGAAGCAGATCCCAAAGTTTCTCCGATCCCCGCTTTGCCAAGGTATGCTCAATATCAATCGATCCCCTCAAACGGATGACGTCCTCTGCTGAAAACGGTCTGGATACACCGCGCCATCTTTCATCCATTTCCCAGCTTTCCTGTAAAAACATTGCACGTTCATTCATACCGTTCTTTGTCATTGATCTCTCTCCTTTTTCATTGTTTTAAAAGTTTTAAACATAGTGGGTAATACTTAAGTATTTGTCAGCGGATGGATACAGATATTCTGCAGGTATTTCGCATCTGTGTTGTGAGGAATCGCATGGAGTGATGTCTGTGATGGATGTAGGAACTGGTTTCTGCATCTTTTGTTATAATACAGATTGTTTAACATGTTTGTATTATATAACAGGTGATTTTCAGATGGAACCTTTTTTTATGTATTTTTGTTCGACAAATTCTGCACAAAAAAAAGACCATGCAGATGGCCTTGATTTTTAAGCGGGTTACGAAGTATCTAGTCCCTCTTTTTCTTATGTTTCAGTCTGTAAATGATATAGGCAATCAGGTTTGCCGGAAGGAATAAAGGATTGCTTTGTGTATTTAGATGAAGGAAGGCTTCACCGAAAGGCATCTCATCAAATACCTCTCCCGCTTTGCGTTTATGCTTTTCCTTCTCTTCCTCCATCGCTTTGATGTAGCGGTATTGAACCGGAATCATGACAACCGTAAAGACAAACAGGATCGAAGCAATCAATAATCCGACGGAGTAAAATTCATTCAAATAAATCCCTCCTTTATGTATCATACGTATGACTGATAAGCAGGTTTCATTTTTATTAAAAAGCGGAAGTGTACATAAAAAAACCGGCCATGCCAATGACAGGACCGGTCCTTCAATTACTCGTAAATATGAAGATACGTTTCCTTGCTTCCTTTTTTCTTCACGACCAGCGCCTCGGGGCCGTATGAAGAGTTAATAAGGAGTTCCACGTTCCAGCTTTCTGGAGTGTTCTTTCCAATCAAGCTGGACAGATGACGCGCAAAACCGATTGTTTCCGCTTTGCCATTATAGGTCAGCGCCACTTCCATGTTCATGTCTGTGAGCTTCCCGCCTTGATACAGCGCTTCTCCCGTTACGCCGGTGAACACCGGGAAGTAGCCTTCGATTTCCTTCTTCAGATCCTGGAAAATCTTATTGTCTTCCGGATGATCTTCAGCTGCATCCGGTGACGGGAAAATATAGTAATCTTCATTGATTCCTTCCCAATTCTGAATGCTATCGGTCCCAGGCTCCACAGTTGCATAGGCAAAGAATTGACCTGGAACAACCTGCTGCTTAGGGGCTTGTTTATACAAAGCGATCATGATGGGCACGTTCTTAAGCTCTTCTTTCTGCCTCATCCTTTTCATTACCTCGCCGGCCATCTTCGCCCCTTGTTCCTTCAGAACGTCATTGCTGATGTTCTTGACCATCCTCGTTCCGTTTGAGAGATTGGTTTCATAATTGACCGAGTTCAATGAAAGGGCGATGACCACACCGCCGAGCCTTACTTTGTTGTCATCTTTCTTTTTCACCAAATAATTATGCTCCACGATATGTGCGAGATAGATCGGTGCATCTTCACCTTTTTGCTGCACCGGATTCAATCCCAGATTCTCGCTTTCCTTCAATCCTTTGTCGGCAAGCTGTTCACTCGTGAACTTACGCTGAAGCCAGCTGTCGACCATTTTCTTCGTCAGGAACTGCCCCTCTTTAAAGAAATACTGATCGGTTGAAAAACGGTTCTGGGCCACTCGCATCAATCCATTTTCAATCTCATTGATATCATACCGGGAACCCAGATCATTGACGACTACACCGCGTGCTTTACTGGTATCGTAAGGAAGCATCGTCTTATAGTAATCGTTTGAAATTTGAAAGTTAGGAATGATCGCCTTTTTCGATTCACTGTCCTGGTTCTCCTGAACGACTTGATCCTGCTTTTCAAACGTCGGCGCACAGCCGCTGAGTATCAACAGGGCGGCTAATACGGCCGATAGCCTTTTTTTCATTACGTCCTACACCTCTTATCGGTTAAGTTCTTCCATCAGCTTGTCCTCATCCCAAACCTCTATATCAAGCTCATTCGCTTTTGTCAGTTTCGATCCTGCATCTTCACCGGCAATGACAAGGTCCGTCTTCTTGCTCACGCTTCCTGTCACTTTACCTCCGAGCATTTCGATTTTCTCTTTTGCTTCATTCCGGCTCAGTCGTTCTATTTTCCCCGTCAACACAATGGTTTTCCCTGCAAAATAAGAATCGGCTTCACTGGCCGCCACTGGCTTTGGACCTTTGTATTCCATGTTGACCCCGGCTTCTTTCAGCTCGTCGATCAACTCTTTCACTTCATCGTTTTCAAAATACGCGACGACCGCATCGGCCATTTTCTCACCGATTTCGTTGATATTCGTCAGCTCTTCCTTAGAAACTGACATCAGCTTATCCATTGAATCGAATTCCTGGGCAAGGGTCTTGGCCGCTTTGGCACCTACATGACGGATGCCGAGTCCGAACAGAAGCTTTTCCAATGAATTTGATTTCGAAGCTTCGATCGCCTGCAGGAGGTTATCAACGGATTTCTCACCCATCCGCTCAAGTTGAAGGAGCTGATCGCGTTCCAGCATATACAGATCGGCCACATCTTCAATTAACTGCTCACGGAACAGCTGACTGATGACCTTCTCACCAAGCCCGTCGATATTCATCGCATTTCTGGAAACAAAATGGATCAACCCTTCACGGATCTGTGCAGGACACTTCGGATTGATGCAGCGAAGAGCCACTTCTCCTTCCAGCCTGACAAGCTCGCTTTCACATTCCGGACAATGCGTCGGCATGCTGAATTCCTTTTCTTCACCTGTTCTCTGGTCCTCCAGCACATTCACAACCTCAGGGATGATGTCCCCTGCTTTCTTAATGACAACATGATCCCCGATTTTGATATCCTTTTCCCTGATGAGATCTTCGTTGTGAAGGGACGCACGCTGTACGGTCGTACCTGCAACCCTCACCGGCTCAAGGATGGCAGTCGGTGTAACCACGCCGGTCCGTCCGACACTCAGTTCGATGTCTTTTAAAACCGTGACCACTTCTTCAGCCGGAAATTTGAACGCGATTGCCCAGCGCGGGCTTTTCGCCGTCGTGCCGAGGGCTTTCTGCTGGTCCAGTGAATCGACCTTGATGACGATGCCGTCGATGTCATATGAAAGATCCGGGCGTCTTTCCGTCCAGCTCTCCACATACTGAAGGACTTCCTCTATATCTGTACAGCGTTTTCGTTCAGGATTCGTTTTGAATCCGAGGTGGTCCAGCCTGTTGAGACCTTTACTGTGAGAGTCTATACCTGTATCCCCGATATCAGCCAGGGCATACAGGAAGATATCAAGATTTCTGGATGCAGCAATTTTGGGGTCGAGCTGACGCAGTGATCCCGCCGCAGCATTCCGCGGATTCGCAAACGGTTCTTCTCCCTTTTCCTCTTTCACTTTATTCAACGCTTCAAAAGACCGCTTCGGCATGAAGGCTTCACCGCGTACTTCAAACGAAAGGGGTTCCTTGATTTTCAATGGAATGGAACGGATCGTCTTAAGGTTGGCTGTGATATCCTCCCCTATCGACCCGTCCCCGCGTGTCGCACCCTGCACGAATGTCCCGTTTTCATAACGGAGAGAAACGGCCAGGCCGTCGATCTTGAGTTCACATACATACGAGAAATCATCCCCGACAGCCTGTCTGACGCGGCGGTCGAAATCACGGAGATCCTGTTCATTGAAGGCATTCCCCAGACTGAGCATCTGACTGCGGTGTTCCACTTTCTCAAATGCATCGAGAATCGTGCCCCCGACCCTTTGGGATGGGGAGTCCGCCGTTCTCAGTTCAGGGTGCTGATCCTCGAGTTCGATCAGTTCCCTCAGCAGCTGATCATATTCGGAATCAGGCACCGATGGTTTATCGAGGACATGGTATTCGTAATTGTATTGATTTAAAAGTTCGTGCAGTTCGTGCACGCGTTTTTCAGCCGATTGTCGATCCATTCTAACAACCCTTTCATGCTAATCTTTCACGCTTATTGAACAAGTGTTTAACTTTATGAACGTTGATTTAACAATGTTTTTGAATGTTGATCAAACGTTTGGTTAATTCTCTATACTACTTTATTGCAGCTAAATGCCGCTGTTGATTTCCGGTGCAAGACTTCGCTTTCCGCGGGCGGCCGGTGAGCCTCCTCGTCGCTGCGCTCCTGCGGGAAGAAAAGCGGAAGGGCTTTGCTCAGAGGCGTGTGGCATAAGACGAATTGGCCACGAAGGCGTTCTTTGCCTTCTTGGACAATTTGACTTATGACATGTGACTCTAAGCCCTGTAGCTGGACAGGTCTCACCTGTCTCGCTTTTCCCGCAGGAGTCTTCGTCTTGCCCCTCCAATCAACAGCTGGATTTTCCTCAAATCTTCATCTTCACCTATTATCGAAAGCTCGAAGTTTCCTCAACCTCATTATCAAAAAACTAAAACCGCCGATCATGCTTTTTGGATAGGGGCAAATTTGGCCAGGAGGCGTTTGATGCCTGTCGGGCTTGGGAAGGCGATGTCGAGTTCGACGCTGTCTCCTGAGCCTTTTACGCTTACGACGGTGCCAGTGCCCCATTTTTTGTGGGACGCCTTGTCGCCTACCTGCCAGGAGACTGCTTCTCCGCCGGTTGTCTTCTGTACAACCGGTCGTGTGACTGGCTTCCTCGGTGCAGGACGGGACGGAGAACTTCCTGCCGTTCTGCCAAACGGTGACGAGAACGGGCCTTTACTCTTGCTTTCGGCCATGACATCATCCAGCAGGTCTGCAGGGATTTCACTGATGAATCTCGATACCGGGTTCATTTTCGTCTGCCCGAAAAGGGTCCTCATCTGTGCATTTGTCATATAAAGCTCTTCTTCTGCCCGAGTGATCCCCACATAGGCAAGCCTCCGTTCTTCCTCCATTTCGTCTTCTTCCATGAGGGAACGGCTGTGAGGGAATACACCTTCCTCCATCCCCATGAGGAATACGACAGGGAATTCAAGCCCTTTCGCAGCATGAAGGGTCATCAGGATGACCGAATCCTTCGGCTGATCATCTTCATCCAGCTTATCGATGTCGGCCACGAGGGCAAGATCTGTCAAGAATGCCACAAGGCTCTTATCGTCATTAGACTGTTCGAAGCTTTTTGTAACGGACAGGAACTCGTCCAGGTTTTCCAGTCTGCTCTGGGATTCGATTGATTTTTCCGCTTTCAGCATATCGGTGTAGCCTGATTTCTCCAGGATTTCTTCTACAAGCTCTGTTACCGATAAGTACTCCTGCATTCCAGTATAGCCTTTTACCATTTCTTTAAATTCAATCACAGCTTTTGTGATCTTCGGGCTCAACCCGATAAAATCAGCTTCCTCGAGCGCAGAAAACATGGAAATGTCATGATCCGCCGCGTAACGTGCGATTTTATCAATCGAGGTCGCCCCGACTCCGCGTTTCGGTACATTGATCACACGCTGAAGGCTGATATCATCATCGGGATTCGCAATCAGACGAAGATAAGCAAGGATATCCTTGATCTCTTTTCTGTCGTAGAACTTGATGCCGCCCACGATGCTGTATTCAATATTCGATTTGAGCAGGACTTCCTCCATAACACGCGACTGGGCATTTGTACGATAAAGGATGGCAAAGTCAGAGTATTTGCGTTTCCCGCTATCCACCATCTCTTTGATCTTCCCTGTCACGAACTGGGCTTCTGTCTGCTCGGAATCCGCTCTGTAATAAGAAATCTTTTCTCCGTCGTGGTTCTCCGTCCATAGGTTCTTCGGCTTACGGTTCGAGTTCTTCTGGATCACTTCGTTCGCCGCCTGCAGGATTCGCTTTGTGGAACGGTAATTCTGTTCAAGCAAAATGACCTTCGCACGCGGATAATCTTTTTCAAACGAAAGGATATTGGCAATATCCGCTCCGCGCCAGCGGTAGATCGATTGATCCGAATCCCCTACCACGCACAGATTTTGAAAGCGTGAAGCCATTAATTTCACAAGCATGTATTGCGCCCTGTTTGTATCCTGATACTCATCCACGTGAATGTATTGGAATTTCCGCTGATAGAATTCCAACACCTCAGGAACCCTTTGGAACAAGTGGATCGTCGTCATGATCAGGTCATCGAAGTCGAGTGCCTGATTCTTGCGGAGACGCTTCTGATATTCTGTATAAACATCCGATACCACCTGATCATAATATCCTCCCGCTGTTTTGGAGAACTCTTCCGGAGTGATCAGTTCATTCTTCGCGGAACTGATGGACCCTAGGATGGAGCGGGCATCGAATTTCTTCGGATCGATATTTTTATCTTTCAGGATGGATTTGATCACCGACTGCTGATCCGTCGAATCCAGGATCGTAAAATTGCGGTTCATCCCGATGCGGTCGATGTCCCGGCGCAAAATCCGTACGCACATACTGTGGAACGTTGAAATCCAGATATCCTCGGATGCGCCGCCCAGGATCTTATTGATACGCTCCTTCATCTCCCTGGCTGCCTTATTCGTAAACGTGATCGCCAGTATGTTGTAAGGATTCACACCTTTTTCCACCATAAGATACGCAATCCGGTGCGTCAGCACTCTTGTCTTACCTGACCCCGCACCTGCCATGATCAATAAGGGACCCTCCGTCGCCTTCACCGCTTCCGCCTGCTGCGGATTCATTCCGTTCAATAACCGATCAGTCAAAAATTGCATAACATTCTCACCACCATAACGAACATTTGTTCTGTATTTGTCTTCCATTATATCTTAAGGAGGACTTAACCTCCAGCACGAATCTATCCCTTTACGGCCTTAACTGTTTTTAACGCCGCCTTTAAATCTTCATATACAATATTTCCAATGACGACTACGTCTGAAACCCCGGCCATTTCCCTTGCCTGTTCAGGCGTTTTGATGCCGCCGCCATAGAAAAGGGTCGTATTTTCAAGTGAATCTTTCACTTCTTTCACTGTATCAATATCTCCGTATGTACCGCTGTACTCCAGATAAAAAATCGGCAGGTTGAACATTTTCTCAGCCATCATCGCATACGCTGCGGCATCCTCCCCTGAGAGTTCCGTATTGGCTTCCGTCACCTTCGCCGCTTTGCAGTCACTGTTCAAGATACAATACCCTTCAACAAGGATCTCATCCCAGTTCATGATTTCACCATATTCCTTCACGGCCTGATGATGAAGGCCGGTGACCCAGTCAATGTTCGGGCTGTTCATCACCATCGGGATAAAATACAAATCAAATCCCGGGGTGATCGACTCCAAATTGGAAACCTCCAGGATACACGGCACTGTATATCGGCGCACCCTTGCCATCAAATCGAGGACATTCTCGAGAGTTACACCGTCCGTTCCCCCTACAATGATGGCATCCGTCCCGGACTCACATACAGCCTCCAGCTCATCATCATCTATATGTTTATCGGGATCCAGCTTAAATGCATGGCTCCACTTTTGAACATCATACATCGATTGTTCCTCCATTCATACATCCATCTAACGTATTATATCATGTGCAGAAGGGAGTCGCATTACCTCGTCTTTTGTTAAAAAATGAAATTGGGATGGGGCTGGGTCTGGCCGCGATTGAATGTTTGCCGGGTTGTTGTATTGCAGGCAGGTGGTGCGGACGTGGGGTGGTGCGGCTAACCCAGGGGGTGAAGCTTAATTAGAATGATTCTTAGAAGATCATAAAATTGGATAATGGATCATAAATCTCTGGAATGGATCATATTTTCTCAGAATGGAACATAAGTTTCCGGAATGGATCATATATCCTGAAAATGGATCATAAACATACGCGGGCAGATAGAAGATGACGTAGTCAAAGGCCTGTTAATGGCAACCGGACCCAAATCCACCTCCATTTCAAACAAAAACCCATAAAAAAACCGTTTACTCTATAAAAATTCTCCCAACAGGTGACCTCTTCTTTAAAAGCCAAGCAACCAACCAAAACAAAAAACCGCTATCCAATTAAGATAACGGTTCCTCTACTATTCTTCCGCCTTTTCATGCACGCGGTCGAGCACAAGCTGATACGCGTCGTTGCCGTAGTTCAGGCAGCGCTTCACCCGGGAGATAGTGGCGGTGCTCGCTCCCGTTTCGGTTTCAATCTTATGATACGTTTTGCCTTCTTGAAGCATGCGTGCCACTTCAAGTCTCTGCGCAAGGGACTGAATTTCGTTGATCGTACATAAATCATCAAAGAATCGATAGCATTCTTCCATATCCTGCAGCGAAAGAACCGCGTTAAAAAGCTGATCCAGTTCTTTCCCTCTAAGTTTGTTTATTTGCATATATAATCTCCTTTTCCTTCTCTATTGTTGATACGACACAGATCCTGACAAACCTGGAGAATCCGGGATGATATTGATCCAGGTTGCACCTTTTCTAAGGGGCACCTGCTTTCCGTCTTCATATGGGAGGATCCTGCCGTCCGTGTTCTCCCATTTGACCTCACGGAGTTTTCCATCCTGCAAGAGGTAGGCATTTCCGCCGGATTCAAGGTCGATATCCCTTCTGCCTGCACTGTCAATGATCTTATGCGGGGCTTCGGCAATCAGGATATTCTCAAGCAGGACCGGATCTTCGGTTTCGTAGTCAACCGTCTGTTCGCCGTTTGAGTATCGTTCATATTTGCCTTCGTCCTCATTGTATTCATAAACAACATCAAACAGCGGATTATTAAAATAGGAAATCATGATGGATGCCGCATCTTCTCCGGCCGCTGATGTATCTTTCGAAGCAAATTGCAGCGGCTCGGGAGGAGACTCCATTGAAAATCCATTCTCCTTTGCCCCTTTTTTAATATTTTCATAAGAAATATACGAATTATGAGGCGCCTTCCGGAAATCTGCCCGCTTGAATAGCGTCCCATCATATCTGATCCCGTTCAAGTGGTCGATTTCCCCGCTTTCAAGCATCGCTTTTGCGTCGGGGCTGTAACCGTGGGCAATATACAGGCTGTCGTAGCCCTTCGCAAGGTCGATATAATAATCCCTTGCACTCCGCACCGGCCCTATATTCTCGGGCTGCCTGCTTTGAAAGATGGCAAGGAATCTTGTCACATCCCCCTCTGCCAGTAGTTCATACACTATATCAGCTTTGGAAAGACCGGATTGAGGCCTTGCCTTCGGATGATTATTCACCATGACAGCGACCGCGCGATCGGTCGATTCTTCCTTCATTTCTTTACCGGTAAGCGGTGACTGGAACTTCATTACGTTCTCGACACTTTCATTCGCCGGCGCAGCTTCTTCTTTTGCAGGTTTCTTTCCTGCTTCTTTATCTGAACTGCATGCTGCAAGGGTCAGAGCACTTAACAAGATAATAAGTGGCTTTTTCAGCATAAAATTG
Source organism: Bacillus sp. BKU_1 (assembly GCA_051294195.1). Classification (GTDB taxonomy): domain Bacteria; phylum Bacillota; class Bacilli; order Bacillales; family Bacillaceae_B; genus Rossellomorea. The sequence continues at coordinate 4,174,049 of CP193985.1, forward strand.
TAACACCCCTAATGTTGTCTCTATACTTTCATATTTTAACGCATTATCGTTGGAAAGAGTACCGTTTTCTTCATGACATCATAGATCCCCTTTTGGGTCACCCGTATATAAGGCAAGTGGGTCGACTGCAAAAAGAGCAGCGTGTAAATCGGATCGGCAAACTTATAACCCCGTTCTGACAGCAGTGTCTTCATGATTTTTTCTTCTTCAATCAGCTCCGGCATCTCTTTTTTCGAAAGAAGGCCGCTGAGCGGGAGCGGAATTTCCTGCAGCACTTCTCCGTTTTCCGTCAGGACGATGCCGCCGCCTATTTCTTTCATCCGGTTAAAAGCAGCGATCATATCCGGTTTGCTTTTCCCGATCAGGATGATGTCCCCCGTATTGGAGTAGGAAGACGCAAAACCCTTCACCCCGTTGGAGAATCCTTTCAGCATGGTGCTGATCCTCCACTTCCCGTTTCGGTCGAGGAGCATCAGGAAAGACTGGTCATGATCTGTTGCCAGTTCATCCGTCGACGGATTGATATCGATTGAATACGGCTTGGTGATCACATCGTTTACCATTTCAATCCCAAATGGCATGGAGAACTGAAGATCATCATAGGTTACATCCCAGTCCAGTGAGAGAGGGGTAAAACCGTGTTCCTCCCATGGAATCTCCTGATCTTGTTCAACCGGCATCTTTTCTTTCAGCACCCATTTCCCTTTTGACAGGACAGAAACAGGTGTAGGATCCTCTTTACAGCTGAGGAAATTGATGTTGGCAACCCTGCCTGTCGCAATCATTCCATGCAGGTGGGTCAGATTATAGTAGCTGGCCGCATTATAGCTTGCCATGTTGTAAGCTTCGATCGGGGAAATGCCCTTATCGATGATCATTTTAAGCAATACGTTCAAGACTCCCTCTTCATGAAAAGCTGGTGTCGACCCGTCTGTTGTAAGAAGGATGGAATCGAAATTTTCGATCCCCTTTTCCTTGAGACCATCGAGCAGAACCGGCAGATCCGGCCGTATCGATGAGTGACGCAGCGTCACCGTCAAACCCTGGATCAATCTTTTGTATACGTCTTCCCCTGTCATCGATTCGTGGTCGCCGTCGATGCCGAGAAGCTTGAGTTTGGCGATCGTTTTGTCAGAAGAACCCGGAAGATGACCTTCGACGATCTTCCCCATCCGCTTGGCTTCCTGTATCCAATGAAGAAGCAGGTCGTCTCCTTCCAAAAGACGCGGCCACGCAGTCAGCTCCCCGCCCTGGACGACAGAATCATGCTCAAGCCACGATTTTACCTCTCCGTTTGAGAAGGTTGTGGCTTCGTCTGCCATCTCGGTCTGTGAATCAAAGCGTGTCCACCAGTACATCGAATACGGCAGCTTATTGAATTCCTTCAATAAAGAAAACGCTTTCTTTTTTGGCAGTTGTAAAAACATCATAAGATTATCATTTATAAATGCAGTTGTACCTGTTTGGGATGCATACTTGGAAAAAGATTGGGGATTATAAAGCTGAAACGGATGTACATGCGGTTCTATATATCCAGGCACCAGGTATTTTGAAGCACAATCCACGACTTCACATCCCCCCAGCTGTTCCGGGAGCCTGTCACCGGTATAGACGATGCGGTCTTCGTATACCCAGATATGTCCCTGTATCCATTTCTTCAATGTGGAGTGCAGGTACGTTGCATTTTTTAAAAGGATAGTCGGAGATCGCTCCCCGTCGAGAACCTGTACGTGTTCCCGCAGTTGTTTATTCTTCCATCTGTAGCGCTGTTCCAAGGCGAACACTCCTCTGGTGGAATGGGTATTGAATGTCTGTTTTATTTATCTCATTTCTTTAACATGTATGGTGGCTGAAAGGTTGATAAAACCTTCACATAGCTCCTTTCACCCGAAAAAGAAAGGGCTTTCATTCATGTTAACATATTTTGTATTTTAACGCATTAAAGGTTTACAACAATTATGTGAATTTTCAATTCAAGGAGGAGTTTACAAATGAAAGTATCATCAAACATCGGGATCATCAATGCATTGATCCGCATCACGGTTGGTTTAACGATTCTGACTTGGACAACGGCCAAGCTCGTCAAGCGCCCCTGGAGAGATTCCTATCTCGTTCTGGCCATGATCGGAGCTATGAAAGTCGGTGAAGGAATCCTGCGCTACTGCCCTGTCACCGACCTTTTTGAAAAGAGGGGCGAAAGCGGCAGCGAAGGTGAGAACAAGTTCAAAGGGATGGGAAGTAAAGCGATGGACATGTTCAATGTTAAAGATATGCTGAAATCTGATAAAAAGAATACCGGGAACCAGAATTTCGGAGGAAGTGAGTTTCAGAAACACGAGCCGAACATGTCAAAGAAAGAGGCTGATTTCAATCCCGAGGACCTGACCAATAAAGAAGTTCAGGACGCATTGAACGGCGGACCCGGTAAATCATCTGATAAAACGGACAACTTCGATAATCACGGCTTCACTCAAATTTAATCAAAGAGGGACGTCCTTTATTACGATAAAGGTCCGTCCCTCGTCATGCTGAATTTTCATTAAAGGAGATGCTTGTAATGTTCTGGGAGTATTTAACTGATATGTCTTATGTGCTTTTCTCACTGATTGGCGGAATTATTGCGATTGCTTACGTATATATCCGCAGAACTAGGAAGAGGCGTGTCCGATAGCTTTCTTCCCGATATCTTTTCTGAAAAACAGGCCTCTCCACAACAGTGTGTCCAATTTTTCATACACAGAATCATAAGCCGCTTCGACACTGCCGGCTTCTGCAGCGATCAACAGTACCCGGCCTCCATCCGTCACGAGTTCCCCTTCTTCATTGAGGGCTGTCCCGGCATGGAACACAAGAGCATCTTTCTTCAAATCCTGGAAATCAGGAAGGCTGACGCCTTTTTGATATCCCTCCGGATAACCGTCTGAAGCCAGCACCACACCAAGCACCGCTTCTTCCTTCCACTCGAGGCTGATTTCTTTTCCATCAAGCAGACCTCTGATGACCAGCCCAAAATCCGATTTCATCCGAGGCAGGACGACCTGTGTTTCCGGATCCCCGAAGCGCGCATTGAATTCAATCACTTTCGGACCGTCTGCTGTCAGCATGAGACCAGCATATAGAATACCCGTAAACGGGCGGCCTTCCTTCACCATCGCTTCCGCTGTCGGGATCAGGACCGTCGACACGGCTTCTTTCACAATCTCTTCAGGAATATGCGGCACAGGTGAGTATGCACCCATCCCGCCGGTGTTCGGACCCTGATCGCCGTCAAACGCACGCTTATGATCCTGCGCGATCACCATCGGATACACGTTCTTGCCCTGTACGAATGCCATCAAGGAAAACTCTTCCCCTATAAGACATTCTTCAATCACCACTTTCACCGATGCATCCCCGAATTTTTTATCGAGCAGCATTTCCTCCAGCGCCTGCAATGCCTCTTCCTCCGTCTGTGCCACAACCACGCCTTTACCGGCTGCAAGCCCGTCTGCCTTGATCACGATCGGTGCCCCGGCCCTTTTGATATGAGCCGACGCCGCTTCAATGTCCGTGAAAACTTCATATGAGGCGGTCGGTATATTGTATTTCTTCATCAGTTCCTTCGAGAAGGACTTGCTGCCCTCTATGATTGCCGCACTTCTGGAAGGACCGAATATCTTGAGCCCCTCTGCCTGGAACTCGTCGACGATCCCATCCAGCAAAGGATTCTCAGGCCCCACGAACGTGAAATCTATATCCTTCTCTTTCGCCAGGGAGATGAGTGCTGCAAAGTCTGTCTCCTGGACATGGATACATTCAGCAACCTCCGCCATGCCCGGATTACCCGGTGCACAAAAAACATGTGTAACACTTTCACTCTCAGCCAGTTTCCGGGCAATTGCATGCTCCCGGCCGCCGCGACCAATTACAAGTATCCTCATAGAAAAGCCTCCTTATAATGAATGACCCCCTTCATCTTTTTGAATGAGAGAGGGGGTGGAATGGTTGTCTTTTTTTGTTGTGTGTATGCTGCGTTTTGTACCTGGGGCATATTTGGGGCTGTGTACCTGGTACACCACCTCTGATCAGCTGGGTCCATTCAGTGGGGTGCCTGGCTCAAATCGGCCAAATTGAGCCTGGCTCAATACAGTCAATCTGTGCCTGGCTCAAACTACATCTTTTGTGCCTGGCTCAAAACAGTCAAATCGTGCCTGGCACAATAACCTCAATCTGTGCCTGGCACAAACCACTCAATTTGTTCCTGGCACCAATCAACCTGATCCTGCCTGTCACCATCCAAACCCCAAACCCCAAAACCCTAATGCTTAAAGTGACGAACTCCGGTAAACACCATCGTGATCCCGTATTCATCCGCTTTCCTGATCGAATCTTCATCACGGATCGATCCGCCCGGCTGGATGATGGCTGTGACGCCGGCCTTTGCGGCGGCTTCGACGGTGTCATCCATCGGGAAGAATGCATCTGATGCCATGCTTGATCCGGCTGCACGTCCGCCCGCCTGCTCGATGGCGATCTTGGCTGCCCCGACGCGGTTCATCTGTCCCGCTCCGACGCCGATGGTCATCTGCGAATCGGTCAGGACGATGGCATTGGATTTTACGTGTTTGACCACCTTCCAGCCGATTTTCATGGCTGCCCATTCTTCTTCTGTCGGCTCGCGCTTGGTCACGACTCTTACATCGGCATCATCCAGCGTGAAGGTATCATCCGATTGAACGAGAAGGCCGCCTTCGACTGTTGTAATTTTTTCTTCTGATTTGTTAAGTGATTCAAACGGTACCGTCAACAGACGAATATTCTTTTTACCGGATAGGATCTCGAATGCTTCATCCGTGAACGATGGGGCAATGACGATCTCCAGGAATATTTCATGAAGCTGTTTTGCTGTATCTTCGTCAACCACGCGGTTCAAAGCCACGATGCCGCCGAAGATGGAAGTGGAATCGGCTTCATAAGCCTTTGTGAACGCTTGGCTGATTGTTTCACCCACTCCGACTCCACACGGGTTCATGTGCTTGACTGCGACTGCCGCCGGCTCTGTGAATTCCTTTACGATCTGCAGTGCTGCGTTGGCATCATTGATATTGTTATAGGAAAGCTCTTTTCCGTGAAGCTGCCTCGCCTTCGCAACGGAAAATTCAGAACCAAGCGGTGCCCGGTAAAAGGATGCCTTCTGATGAGGGTTCTCTCCGTAGCGCAAGTTTTGTTTGAGTTCATAGGTCATGGTCAGGCGCTCCGGATTTTCCTCTCCGGATACTTCTGTCATATAACCCGCGATATGGGCATCATATGCTGCTGTGTGGCGGAATACTTTTGCTGCAAGCTTCCTGCGGTTTTCGTGTGAAACCTCCCCGTTCAGCTTCAATTCTGCAATCACCTGGTCGTAGTCGAGTGCATCGACGACAACCGTTACGTAAGCATGGTTCTTGGCTGCTGCACGAAGCATCGTCGGTCCGCCGATATCGATGTTTTCAATCGCTTCGTCAACACTTACATTCGGCTTTGCGATCGTCTGCTGGAAAGGATAGAGATTCACACAGACAAGGTCGATGCCTTCGATCCCCTGCTCTTCCAGCTGCAGGCGGTGCGACTCTTCGCCGCGTTTTGCAAGAAGTCCTCCGTGGATGGAAGGGTGAAGGGTTTTCACTCGTCCTTCAAGAATTTCAGGGAATCCTGTGACTTCCTCCACGCCTTTCACTTCCAGGCCGTTATCGGAAAGCAGTTTTTTTGTCCCGCCTGTTGAAAGGATTTCATACCCCAACTGAATTAATTCCTGAGTGAATTCCACGATTCCGCTTTTATCTGAAACACTGATCAACGCTCTTTTTTTCATGTGGCTCCTCCTCTGACTGATCTCTAGTTAATTGCCTTCTTAAAAGGCCCGTCCCTCATCACTTTACCACACTACCATAATAAAGCAATATGCACTTATTTTGTTCAGTAGCCCGTTGTCAGGAAGAGGTGGTTGAGGGTCACCGGGTATAAGTGGTGTTCGACATGCTGGATCTTTTCGTGAAGAGAATCACGCGTTTCCCCTGTTGAAATACGGACGATTTCCTGTTCGATGATTTCACCTGTATCCATCCCGGCATCCACATAATGAACCGTTACCCCGGTAATTTTCACTCCTGCTTCGAGTGCCTGGCCGACGGCGTCTTTCCCCGGAAACGCAGGCAGGAGCGACGGATGGATATTGACGATCCTGCCTCCGTAGCTTTCAAGCAGGGTCGGGCCGACCAGCCTCATATAGCCTGCCAGCACAATGAAATCCACTCCGGCAGCTTCGAGATGCCGCTGGATTTCCCTTTCAAATGCTTGCTTGTTTTCATAGTCTTTTGCACGGAATACGAAAGCAGGGATCCCTGCCGACTGTGCCCTGTGGATGACAAAGGCACCCGGCTGGTCACATACCAGCAGACCGATGTTCGCCTTCAGCGTACCGGCTTGAACGGCATCCACGATGGCTTGAAAATTACTTCCGCTTCCTGAAGCAAAAATGGCAATCTGTCTCATGACTAAGCCTCCATTACTGACTCGGTTTTTGTACGAATTGTACTCCTTCTTTGGTTGAAACCTTACCGATGATGCAGGCTGCTTCTCCCTGTCCGTTCAGAAAATCCGCGATCTCTGCGGCGTCATCCTCTTCGACTGCAAGGACAAATCCGATCCCCATATTGAAGATGTTGTACATCTCTTCATGAGGGATCCCCCCGTACTGTTTAAGCGCCGTGAAGATGTCAGGAACTTCCCAGCTCCCTTCCGTGATCTCGGCGCCAAGTCCTTCAGGCATCATCCGCGGGATGTTCTCGATGAATCCGCCCCCGGTGATGTGGGACATCCCATTGATGCGGTATCGTTTCAAAACGGCCAGCACCGGTTTTACATAAATCCTGGTCGGTGCAAGCAAAGCTTCCTTTAGTGTGGTGCTTAATTCCGGCAGTGATTCTTCCAAAGTGAAGGAATGATCTTCAAGAAAGATCTTTCGCACTAAAGAGTATCCATTACTGTGTATACCACTTGAAGCCAGTCCGATTAACACATTTCCTTCAGAAATGTTATCTCCTGTCACGATTTCTTTCTTTTCACAGGCACCAACGGCAAAACCGGCGATATCATATTCTTCGTCTGTATACATCCCCGGCATCTCGGCCGTTTCGCCGCCGATCAGCGCGCAGCCTGCCCTCTCACATCCGTCCGCAATCCCTTTTACAATACCTTCTATCTTATCCGGACTTGCCTTTCCGGTCGCTATATAATCCAAGAAATAAAGCGGCTCCGCTCCTTGAACGACGATATCATTCACGCACATTGCAACACAGTCGATGCCGATCGTGTCATGTTTGTCAGCCATAAATGCAAGCTTCAGCTTCGTCCCGACCCCGTCCGTCCCGGACACGAGGACTGGTTCCTTTAAGCCAAGCTGCGACAGGTCAAACATACCGCCGAAGCTCCCCAGCTGACCGAGTACGCCTTCGCGTGCGGTTCGTTTAACATGCTTCTTGATCCGTTCGACCGATTCATATCCTGCTTCTATATCTACGCCTGCCTGGCGATACGCATTTGCCATCTCGATCTCCCCCTATTTCACAAGCTCTTTTTCGTGCGGATGAAGCGTGTCCGGGTAGATTTCAGTCGGATACTTCCCGGTGAAGCAGGCAAGACACTGCCCGCGGTTCGGTGAAGAATCATCACGCCCGATTGCTTTCAATACACCGTCCGTACTGAGGAATGTCAGCGAATCCGCCCCAATAATCTGACGCATTTCTTCCACTGAATTAGAAGACGCGATCAGTTCCTCGTGGGTCGACGTATCAATCCCGTAGTAGCACGGATTTTTAATGGGAGGGGAACTGATGCAGACGTGCACTTCCTTTGCCCCCGCTTCCTTCAGCATGCTGACGATCCTTCTGCTGGTCGTGCCGCGGACGATGGAGTCATCCACCATGACGACGCGCTTGCCTTCCACGACCCCTCTTACCGGTGAAAGCTTCATCTTCACACCCTGTTCACGGAGGGACTGGGACGGCTGGATGAACGTACGCCCGACATAACGGTTCTTGATGAGTCCCATTTCATATGGGATGCCCGATGCTTCCGCGTAGCCGATTGCGCTTGAAATGCTTGAGTCCGGCACCCCGGTCACGACATCCGCTTCAATCGGTGCTTCATTCGCAAGCTCCATCCCCATTCGTTTGCGGGCTGAGTGGACATTGATGCCCTGGATATTGCTGTCCGGTCTTGAAAAATACACATATTCCATCGTGCACATCGCATTACCATTCGAAAAACTGAACCGTTCAGAAGTGATTCCTTCATCATTGATGATCAAGAGCTCACCAGGCTCGATGTCCCGTACGAATTCAGCTCCGACGATATCAAAGGCACATGTTTCAGAAGCCACACAATAAGCATCTCCGATTTTTGCAAGGGAGAGCGGGCGGAGACCGTGCGGATCAAGGGCCACCATCATCTCCGTCTCTGTCATGACTAGAAACGCATAGGCACCCTTCAGCATCGTCAGTGCATTCTTCACCCGGTCCTTCAATTGTGTATATCCGCTTCTTTTGATCAGGTGTGCAAGCACTTCCGTATCAGAAGTGGTTTGGAAAATACTTCCCTGCCCCTCAAGCTGATGCTTCAGGGCATTCGCATTGACCAGGTTCCCGTTATGCGCAAGCGCAAGCCCGCCGCTCTGCGAGTTGAAAAGAAGAGGCTGAACATTTTCATAGCCTCCGCCCCCTGCGGTCGCATAGCGGACGTGACCGATTGCTCCGTCACCCGTTAGTTTCTCGATCGAACCTTCCTGGAATACTTCGGTTACGAGGCCTTCCCCTTTGTGACCGCGAAGCGTCTCGCCGTCCGATACGATGATCCCGGTTCCTTCCTGTCCGCGGTGCTGCAGGCTGTGAAGGCCGTAGTACGTAATTTGGGCGGCATTTGGGTGTCCCCATATCCCGAATACCCCGCACTCTTCGTTTAAACCTTTGATTTCAGCAGGCATGGAATCGCTCCTCTCCAGGCTGACTCAAGTTCCCCGACAGCCGCTTGTACTAGGATTTCTCCTTTGCGTGATGCAATCGTGACTTCCCCGTCTTTCTTGACGGCTCCGACTGCTTTCGCTTCCCCTACCAGCTTTTCAAAATCCTCGCGATTCTCAGGCTTCACCGTCACCAGGAAGCGTGATTGCGTTTCGCTGAATAAATCCGTTACATGACATTTTCCGTCAACAAAGATTTCTGCTCCAAGTCCTTCTGTGCCGAATGTAGATTCTGCAAGTGCCACGGCAAGTCCGCCTTCCGCAAGATCATGTGCCGATGCGACCAATCCTTTTTGGATGGCTTCGAGCAGCTGCATCTGACGGCGGAGTTCAACTTTCAAATCAATGGCAGGCGCCTGCCCTGAGATTTTCCCTTCAGTCAGCTTCTGCAGTTCGCTTCCTCCGAATTCCGCTTCTGTTTCCCCGATGACATAGATCAGGTCGCCAGCTTCCTTGAAGCTTTGGGTCGTTACGTGATCAAGATCTTCCACCAGGCCGACCATCCCTACAACAGGCGTCGGGTAAACGGCAGTGCCCATCGATTCGTTATAAAGAGAGACATTCCCGCCGATGACCGGTGTGGACAGCTCGCGGCAAGCCTCGCTCATTCCGTCAACAGACTTCTCGATCTGCCAGAAGATTTCAGGCTTCTCAGGATTCCCGAAATTCAAGCAATCCGTGATCGCAAGCGGAATTCCTCCCGAGCACACGATATTGCGGGCAGCCTCTGCTACTGCGATCTTCCCGCCAACTTCAGGATCCAGGTACAGATAGCGCGAATTACAATCCGTCGTCATGGCCAGTGCCTTTCTAGTCCCTCTTACACGGACAACCGCTGCATCCGATCCTGGAGTGACAACCGTGCTCGTCCTGACCTGATGGTCGTATTGATCATAGACCCATTCCTTACTTGCGATCGTTGGCTGCTTTAATAATGAGATCAGCGTTTCTTTGTAATCATCCACCTGAGGGACAGGTGTGTCCATTGTCTGGAATTCTTTATAGTAAGCCGCTTCCTCGGATGGCTTATGGTAAACAGGTGCTTCTTCAGCCAGGGCATCAACCGGCACATCGGCAACCACTTCCCCTTTATGAAGGAGTCGGAGGTGCTTGTCGTCCGTCACTTTCCCGATTGAAACAGCTTCGAGGTCATATTTTGAAAACAGATCGACAATCTCCTGCTCCCGGCCTTTTTCAACGACGATCAGCATGCGTTCCTGAGATTCCGAGAGCATCATTTCATAAGCATTCATCCCTCTTTCACGCTGAGGCACAAGATCAAGATTCATTTCAATCCCGGATCCCGCCTTTGACGCCATCTCCGCAGACGAGCTGGTCAAGCCTGCCGCTCCCATATCCTGGATCCCGACGAGGGCATCGTTTTGCACGAGCTCGAGACACGCTTCCAAGAGAAGCTTCTCCATAAAAGGATCTCCAACCTGGACGGCAGGACGTTTTTCCTCGGATCCTTCATTCAATTCCTCTGACGCAAATGTCGCACCGTGGATTCCGTCTCGCCCTGTTTTCGCACCGACATACATGACCGTGTTGCCGACACCGTGCGCCTGGCCTTTTTTGATATCTTTATGATCGATCAGTCCGACGCACATCGCGTTGACAAGCGGGTTGCCTTCATAGGATGCGTCGAATTGGACTTCGCCTCCGACCGTCGGGATGCCGATGCAGTTGCCGTAGCCCGCAATCCCTGCGACTACTTCTTTAAATAGATACTGAACACGAGGAGAATCCAGCTCTCCAAAGCGTAAAGAGTTGAGGAGGGCAATGGGTCTCGCTCCCATCGAGAATACATCCCGTATAATGCCGCCGACACCCGTCGCCGCCCCTTGATAAGGTTCAATCGCTGAAGGGTGGTTATGACTTTCGATTTTGAACACCACTGCCTGATCATCGCCGATATCAACAATCCCAGCTCCTTCCCCAGGTCCCTGCAGAACCCGCTCGCCGGTCACCGGGAACTTCTTCAGGACAGGCTTGGAATTTTTATAGCTGCAGTGTTCCGACCACATGACCGAAAATAGACCGGTCTCCGTGTAGTTCGGTGTTCTTCCCAGGATGTTTTCCACCATTGAAAATTCTTCGTCCGTTAAGCCCATTTCACGATAAAGCTGTTCTTCTTTCACCTTTGATGGGGTTGGTTCAAGCATTAACGACATGTTTTTCCCTCCAGTGTTTGACAATCGATTGAAAGAGTTTCTTCCCGTCTTCACTACCTAATAAAGTGTCCATCGCCCGTTCTGGGTGAGGCATCATGCCAAGGACATTCCCGTTCTCATTCGTGATCCCTGCGATATCCGCTACGCTCCCGTTCGGATTCCCGCCGCTGTAGGTGAACACGATCTGGTTGTTCTCCTGCAGTCTCTGGAGCGTCTCTTCGTCACAGAAGTAATTGCCTTCTCCGTGAGCGATCGGAATGTGAATCTCCGTCCCATTTTCATAGCTGTTCGTAAACATCGTTTCATTGTTTTCAACCGTTAACGGAACCGTCTTGCAGATGAACTTCAGGCTGTCATTCCGGCGCATCGCCCCCGGAAGCAGGCCCGTTTCCAGAAGGATCTGGAATCCGTTGCACACACCCAGTACCGGTTTCCCCTGCTCAGCAGCCTTCACGACTTCCTTCATCACATTTGAAAAGCGCGCGATCGCCCCTGAGCGCAGGTAATCCCCGTATGAGAATCCGCCCGGCAAAAGAATGGCATCATAGTTTTCAAGAGAAAGATCATCATGCCAGACGTAATCGGCTTCTTCCCCGATCTCATCCTTGATTGCATGGTACATATCAATGTCACAGTTGGATCCCGGAAATACAATCACCGCAAATTTCATTGAGCCACACTCTCCTCGATTTCGTATCGATAATCCTCGATCACAGGGTTTGCCAGCAGGCGGTGGCACATCTCTTCAACAGCCGCTTCCACATTCTCCACCGTTGACGGAAGGGTAAGCTCCATATACTTTCCGACGCGAACATCTTCAACTGCCTTGAACTCCATTGAATGCAGTGCCTGTTTAACCGCACTCCCCTGCGGATCCAATACGCTTTCTCTTAACGTGATGTAAACTTTTACTTTGTACATAGACCTTTTCCCCCTAAACGTTCTAGTATGATTGAATAGACTTCTGTTAAATTGCCTAACTCTCTTCTGAATACATCTTTATCAAGCTTTTGCTTTGTCTCCCTATCCCACAGGCGGCATGTATCCGGTGAAATTTCATCCCCGAGCAGAATCTTCCCGCTGCGGTCTTTCCCGAACTCAAGCTTGAAATCCACTAAAAGCACACCCGCTTCTTTAAAAACCCGTTGGAGGACCTCATTGACGTTAAGGGCCATTTCCCTTAACTGCTCCCGTTCTTCTTTCGATGCAATTTCTAAATAGTCAATGTGATCATCCGTGATCAGCGGGTCGCCGAGGTCATCATTTTTATAATAAAATTCGATGATCGGCTTCGGAATTTCAGTCCCCTCTTCAATGCCAAGGCGCTTGGAAAGGCTTCCGGCGATTACATTCCTGACGACCACTTCCAGCGGAATGATATCCACCCGTTTCACGAGCTGTTCATAATCTGACAGCTGCTTGATGAAATGACTCTCGATCCCTTGGTCTGCAAGCTTTGAAAATAGCAGACTCGAAATCTTATTATTTAAAACCCCTTTGCCGTCGATGTCCGCTTTCTTCTCCCCGTTAAAAGCAGTGGCCGAGTCCTTGTATTGAATCCAGACGATCTCTTCATCGTTCGTGGAAAAAATCTGTTTTGCTTTCCCTTCGTATAAAAGCTTCCCTTTTTCCATTTGAAATCCCCCTGTAATCTCAATATTGGCAATCTTCAGTCTATATTTGGATAAAAAAAGGGAGGGATTCTTTTTAAAACCCCTGCCCTATGTACTTGTTGAGCTCCTTACTCCACCAATCCGCAGCGTTCAAAAATGGTATCGACATGCTTAAGATGGTAATTATAATCGAAGCAATCATCGATTTCCGCCGAGGAAAGCTTGGATGTGATCGTGCCGTCTTCCTCGATCAGCGAACGGAACGGAACCTGCTTCTCCCATGCTTCCATCGCCTTCGGCTGCACCGTGTCATATGCTTCCTCACGCGCCATCCCTTTATCGATCAGGGCAAGAAGGACACGCTGTGAGTAGATCAGACCGAGTGTACGATCCATGTTGCGCTTCATATTCTCAGGGAATACCGTCAAGTTCTTCACGATATTGCCAAAGCGGTTCAACATGTAATTGAGAGCGATCGTCGCATCAGGTAAAATCACCCGTTCAGCCGAAGAGTGAGAGATGTCACGTTCATGCCATAATGGTACATTCTCATAGGCGGTCATCATGTACCCTCTGATCACACGCGCCATCCCCGTCATGTTCTCGGAACCGATCGGGTTGCGCTTATGAGGCATGGCTGATGAACCTTTTTGACCTTTCGCGAAGAATTCTTCCACTTCGCGCGTTTCACTCTTCTGAAGTCCGCGTACTTCAACGGCGAACTTTTCAATTGAAGTCGCAATCAAAGCAAGTGTGCTCATATAGTGAGCATGGCGGTCACGCTGCAGCGTTTGAGTGGAAACCGGTGCAGGCTTGATGCCAAGCTTTTCACACACATATGATTCAACGAATGGATCAATATTTGCATATGTCCCGACAGCACCGGAAATCTTACCGAATTCTACACCGTCAGCAGCCGCCTTAAAACGCTCGACGTTACGCTTCATCTCTTCGTACCAGAGAGCAAGCTTCAAACCGAAAGTCGTCGGTTCGGCGTGGACACCATGCGTCCGGCCCATCATTACCGTGTGTTTATGCTCGATCGCTTTGTTTTTCAAGATCTCGACGAATCGCTCAAGATCCTTCAGGATGATTTCATTCGCCTGCTTCAGCTGAAAAGAAAGGGCCGTATCGACTACGTCCGTAGAAGTGAGACCGTAGTGGACCCATTTTCTTTCTTCTCCAAGCGTTTCAGAAACGGCACGCGTGAAAGCTACGACATCATGGCGCGTTTCCTCTTCGATTTCTTTGATACGGTCCACATTGAAACCTGCGTTTCCGCGGATCTTCGCCACATCTTCTTTCGGGATATCCCCAAGTTCAGACCAGGCTTCACAAGCAAGGATCTCCACTTCAAGCCATGCCTGAAATCTGTTTTCCTCTGTCCAAATCGCTCCCATTTCAGGGCGTGTATAACGTTCAATCATTTCATTCGTCCTCCGATCTTTTCCTGCACCTTCCAAACCCCGGCATCACTCACGGACTCAAGCGTCTGCTCAATATCATCCGTCAAAATCGTCACATGCCCCATCTTCCGTTTCGACTTCGGCACATCTTTTCCATACAGATGCACAAACCAGGATGGCTGATTTGGAATAGCTTTCATTACAGGCTCTATATGCTCACCTAATAGGTTAACCATCACAGCGTTCTTTAATAAGGAAGGCTTTCTTAGCGGCCAGTTGCAAACCGCTTTGATATGCTGGGCAAACTGCGAAGAGTCGCATGCTTCAATCGAATAATGACCTGAATTATGCGGCCTCGGCGCCAGTTCGTTGATATAGATGGAGCCGTCTTCCGTAAGGAACATTTCGATCGCAAGCGTCCCGACCAGATCGAGAGTCTCGCTGATCCTCTCGGCCATTTCAACCGCTTTGCGCGAAATCTCTTCAGAGACCCGGGCCGGGGCAATCGTTTCATGCAGGATATTGTCCACATGAATATTTTCCACCACCGGAAAATGGGTTTGCTGCCCGTCCGGATTCCTCGTCACGATCACCGACAGTTCCCTTTCAAACGGAATCCACTTTTCAAGTACACACGGTCCATTTTCCAAAAGCGCTGCCGCTTCGCTCACTTCTTCCACCTTGCGGATTACATATTGCCCTTTGCCGTCATATCCGCCCCTTGATGTCTTCAGAACTGCTGGATAGCCAAGCTTTTCTATATTATCATAGATGTCCTCTTCCTGTAGAATCACAGCATAAGGGGCCACTTCGACTCCCGCGAGCGTCAATGCTGCCTTCTCCTGGATGCGGTCCTGAGTGATGCGGATCAGTTCCGCACCCTGCGGCAAATATGCCCTGCCCGCCAGCCATTTCAATGCATCGTAATCGATATTCTCAAACTCATACGTAATCACATCGGATGCTTCTGCCAGGCGGTCAAGTGCTTCATATTGATCGAATGGAGCGGTGATCACCAAGTCTGCAACCTGCGCACAAGGCGAAGCAGGCGACGGATCCAATACCGCTACCTTGAATCCGCTGTGCTTTGCCGCCAGGGCCATCATCCGCCCAAGCTGCCCTCCGCCGATGATTCCGATTGTCTGTCCCGGTAAGATTGTCTTTTTAAACAAGGTCATCACTGCTTTCCATCACTTTTTCTCGTAGTTCCTCACGTCTGGTTTCCAACTTATCTGCCAGTGCCCCATCACCGATTGAGAGGATCTGTGCGGCAAGCAGTCCCGCGTTGACCGCTCCCGCCTTCCCGATGGCAACGGTCGCAACGGGCACCCCGCCGGGCATCTGTACAATGGACAGAAGGGAATCCATCCCGTTCAGTGCCTTCGACTGCACAGGCACCCCGATGACAGGAAGAGTCGTTTTGGCAGCCACCATGCCAGGAAGATGGGCTGCACCCCCTGCCCCCGCGATGATCGCCTTTATGCCTCTATCCCTCGCAGTTTCGGCATATTCGAACATATAGTCAGGTGTACGATGGGCCGAGACGACCCTCTTCTCATATGGAACCCCGAGTTCCTCCAGAATGTCACATGCATTCTTCATCGTTTCCCAGTCTGATGTACTTCCCATTATGATCCCTATCATATCGTGACGGCACCTCCACTCGAATTCTTCACAAAAAATACCCAGATCAATTGATCTCTCCAATATGAGAGAAAGCAATTGATCTGGGTATTTTCACCGTACAGAAAGAGCCCTTCCAAAAAGGGACAGCAAAGACACTTCTGCATCCAGACAGTCACTTCCCCTCATAGTCCGGCCGTTTACGGCAGCCGGGTAGAAACTTACAGGCCCTATCCCCGTTATTATATGAGGGTATTCGATTTATTTGTCTTCATCATACCGTTATTCACCGACACTGTCAACGAATAATCGAACGATTTTAAATGTCTGAAAATTAATGTTCGGTTTTAAGCAGAATCACTCTTCTATTTTCTTTCCTTCAAAAACAATTGTCTGTCTTACAGGGACAACATCCGTTTTCCCACCGTCTTTCCTCTCTTCAAAAACAGGCTTTTCCATCCTTCTGACCGGCATATAACCCGCTTCCTTCATACGGTCAAGGCAGCCGCCGATCGTTTCATGTTCCTGCACTTCAAATAAAAGCTTCTTTTTACTCATATGTTGATTTTTCCTTTGCGTATATTTCGGACGGTCTTCACCCAGAACCCGCCGTGGATCGTCTTCGGTTCGTATGCGATGATGAACGCTTTGGGATCCAGCTCCTTGATCGTTGCGTACAGCTTCATTTCATACTTGCGCGGCGTAAGGATCTGCAGGGCCATCCGATTTCCTTCAAGGCCGTTCGCTTCCCAGTTGGTCACCCCGTACCCTTTCGAACGGAGTTGATCCGGTAGAGCTTTATCATATTCCTTGGTAATCACGTTAACCGTAATATACCCCAAAGCAAGCTTTTCTTCAATCTTCATTCCGACCACAACCCCGATCCCGTAACCGACGGCATAGGCAATCAAGTTCTGGATTTCATTCAGGTTGTCCAACACCAGGCCGAGACCCACTACATAAATGACGACCTCGAACGTACTCACAAATGCCGCAAAATAACGGTATCCCTTCAGCGTCAGGATCATCCGTATCGTAAAAAACGATACGTACACAATATTTATAACCAGGATGATCAGCACCATCATCACACTATTCTCTAACAACTTTCGTCCCTCCCATAGGATGCTCAAATCATTTTCCTATTTTACTAGAAATATCACAGAATATGAACCGCTGGAAGGAAAATAAACGCGCAGTTCCGTATGACAATATTTAGCAAAAGTGATTAATATCCAAAATAAATCAATGGAAAGGGATTTCTCATCAAATTCTAATCTTTTTTTAATTGCTTTCACTTTTAGCCGCGTTAGTATAGGAGTTGCTTAAGAATATTAGTGCTTAACATAGCTAATCACTTCCTTCTTGTGTAATCTTATTTTATAAGATTCATTCTAAATTTCTTCATTTGTTGACAAAAGCCATGCTGAGGCTTTTGTCTTTTTTTTGGCTATATCCCGCTGCCCGATTACGTGGAAGAATTTGCTTTCCGCGAGTTGCTCATGAGCCTCTTGATATGATGGAAACGCTCAAGTTATCGTCCCTAAACCCTAATAAGAGAAGCATTTTTGTCTTCTCAATTTATTTGTTTCCTTACATTACCGCTAATGATTTCCGTGCAAAACTTCGCTTTCTGCGGGCGGTTGGTGAGCCTCCTCGGCAAGCCTGCGGGAGGAAAACCTCAAGCCTCTAGCCGCCGGAGCTGGACAGGTCTCACCTAACACGCTTTTCCCGCAGGAGTCTACGTTTTGCACTCCAATCAATCGCTGGAACCTGTTTTGAATATAGATAGATTTACACACTTTCCATCCTGAATAAATGGATTGAAGCTTATTATTAGATCTTCTTAATCACTCAATTCAGGACGAACAGCATTCCCAATCATATTTTTGATCAACAAAAAAGGTTCAATGACTGTGCAGATATGCACGTCATTGAACCTTTTAAATTGTTTTAGATTGCTGCCGGTTTTGTTACTTTTTTGCCTTCGATTTTGCTTACTGCTTCTTCGCTTGTGTCGACGCGTCTGACGAACAGGGCCAATACGAGGGCTACAAGGTTGATTCCCAGGGCAACATAGAAGGAATATTGAATTCCTGCAAGCAGGGACTGCTGAGTCAACAGGGCAGTCGACTGCTCTGTCACAGTCGCCGGATCAACACCGCTCATCAGGCTCTCTGCCTCAGTTTTGGCAACTGTGTTCATGATGGTGATCAGGATCGCCGTACCGATTGAACCGGATACTTGTTGTGCCGTATTATTCACCGCTGTTCCGTGCGGATTCAAACGGTTAGGAAGCTGATTCAAGCCATTTGTCATGATAGGCATCATCACCATGGACATCCCGAAGAGACGCAGTGTGTAAATCATGATGATATGTGTATACGTCGTATCGATCTGCAAGTGTGCCAGCATATACGTGGATACTGCAGTGATCGTAAGTCCTGTAATCGACAGCACACGCGGACCGAATTTATCAAACAGCTTACCGGTGATCGGTGACATGATCCCCATGATGATCGCACCCGGAAGCATCATCAAACCTGAATCCAGCGGAGAAATGCCGCGGACACTCTGAACATATGCAGGGGTCAAAATCATACCTGAGAACATGGCTACCGCATTGACGATAGCGATCACTGATGCAAGTGCAAACATCGGGTACTTATAAACATGAAGATCCAGTAACGGCTCATCAATCTTGAACTGACGGATGATGAAAGCAGCCAGGGAGATGCCGCCGACAATAAGAGTCGTTAACACAATGCCGTCCGTCCAGCCGTCTGAACTTGCAGTGGAGCAACCGTATAACAATCCTCCAAATCCAATGACAGAAAGAATGAGCGACATCATATCAAGTGATGCTTCTTTATTTTGATCCATGATATTTCTGAATTTCCATACGGCCAGTAACAAGCTCATGACCGCCAATGGAAGGATCATTTCAAACAGCAGACGCCAGTCGTGATGTTCCACGATATAACCGGACAATGTCGGTCCGATCGCAGGTGCTGTGATCATGACCAGTCCGAAGACCCCCATCGCCGCCCCGCGCTTTTCACGCGGAAAGCTGACGAGCATGACATTCATGAGTAACGGCCCCATCACAGAAGATCCTGCAGCCTGAACCATACGCCCTGTAAGCAGCAAACCGAAGTTCGGTGCAAAAGCTGCCAGTGCAGTACCCAGAGTGAAAATGGCCAGGGACGTGATGACCAGATTTCGATTCGAGAAACGAGTGATCAAAAATGCGGAAGCCGGGATCAACACCCCGCTCACAAGCATATAACCCGTAGCGAGCCACTGAACAGTTGAATAATCTGCTATTTCCAAGTCAACCATGATCGATGGCAGTGCTACATTTAATAATGAGTTATTTAAAAATGCGACGAAAGCTCCAATGAAAAGTATCGCCAACATTAAATACGGCGGTTTATTATTTTGAATTGCTGAGTCCATACACTCATCCCTTTTTCTTTTAGTGTTTTATTTTGCTACTCGAACTATTTTATACCCATAGTTCAAATAAATCAACACTTTTATACCGTTAGTATAAAAATCTTGTTTTTCCAGTCTGAGAAAACTATACTAATCTATAGAGGGAAGACTGGAGGCACGTATGAATAATCGAAAAAGAAAAGTCGCAGATATCGCATTATCATTATTTATAGAGAAAGGTTTCCAACAAACTTCAATCCAGGAAATCATAGATAAAGCCAATATTTCTAAAGGCACATTCTATAATTATTTCACGTCCAAAAACGATTGTATTGCTGATATTTTGGAGTATCTGCGCTATGACGCCAGTCAGCAGAGGGTCGCCATGCAGATTGGAAAAGATGCAAAGGACCGCAGCGTCCTGGTAGAGCAGATCACCATCCTGATCAGATTAAATAAAGAACGAAATTTAAATGTACTCTTCGAAGCAATCCTTTCATCTAACGAAGCAGATCTGAAAAAACTGGTCATGCAGCACCGTATGATCGAGATGGAATGGCTGTCCAACCGCTTCATTGAAGTCATGGGTGACGAAATAAGGGAAGTTGCCTTTGAAGGGACCGTCCTGTTTTACGGTATGCTGCAATATGAATTGTTTACGATGAGGGTAACCAACAGCTCTTCGCCAGTGGAAAAACTGGTGGATGTTGTCCTCTCCTATATCGAACTGATCATTCCATATATGTTGAAACATGATACGGCCATGTTGAATCACTCAGCAATCGATCTTTTGCAATCGAATATCGATAAACGTACTGTTTCGAAATCGGATATCCTGGAGCATGGCGAACGCCTTCAGAAACATTGTCGTTTTAACAGTGAGCAGCAGGACTTATTCGATGCTATCATAAATGAAGTGCAGCAGGAACGGATCCGTAAAGTCGTCCTAAAACCCCTGCTGAAACCTTTCCACCAATTATTCAACGACACGGATGAAGAGTCCCATGTGCATAAGTTTACGAATATGATTTGGTATTATTTGAAGTCGGTTTGATGGATTTAAAGGATGCCTCCAAAAGGTTACTTTTTGGAGGCATTTTTATTTAGAGGGAGAGTGCGTGAGGTTTTTGCAACATGCACTTGTGCTGGGAAAGATATATTCAGTTGATATTGGGGGTTTAATAGGGATTTGATATAGGGATTGTTCATATAGAAATTAATGATAAAGGGTTCAATTTGATAATAAATTCAGGTTTGCGAGAATAAGAAGAGGGATTCGATTATCTTAATCTATTTGAAATAAGGATTTTCTGTTTCGATAATAAAAGTTCGATTTTCGATAATACATTCATGGATTTCAATAATAAAAATTCGGCTTTCGATAATAAACCGGATCTGGCCGCCAACCTGTTGTTCAATTTCTTAATATTTATATCAATTGAGGTCGTTTTAAAGAGGATCCTAGCTTCTTTTCCAACAAGGACGAGGTTTTTTATTAAAATAATCAAATAAACGGGCTTAAAAGGTGAAAAATGTGATGGTTTTAATAACACGGATAAGGATACGCCAGTGGACCTTTGCTCCGAGATTGTAAATCCTCACCGCTCTGCATTCTGTTCTTTCACTCCACACCAAAAAAGAACAACTCCACACAAAGCATTTAGTTTCAGACAATTTTAATCATCTGCTTAAAAAAAATGCGTTTAAAAAGCATAGTGGTCGTGTTTTTGATCTTATTGAAGCAGTCAACCTGCATTGGAACCTGTTTTATTATCGAAAACGGAAGATTTATTATTGAAATTCAAACATTTATTTTCAAATTTTAAGGATTTATTATCGAATCCTCTTTTTCTATTAACAACATGATTTCGAAATGATCACTAATAACATTTTATAATTGAGAATGATCTTTTAATATCAAACTCCGCGGGATTTTATCGAACTTCGGATTCCCAAGCGCGGATCCCATCCCCGCATCACCAATGAATGCTCTCCCCCTGGAATGCGAAATTTCCCACAAACATTCATAACCCGATATTATTAAAATCTATCAGATATCCTGCGGCATATTGCAATACTAGAAAAGCTGTGCTATAATTTTATTTCGTGAGTAATGAACGCATTGCTCCTTGTCCTTTCGTAATGAAAGGACCGCATAGTCCACGAGGAGGTGACATTCAGATGAGAAAGTACGAAGTTATGTACATTGTCCGCCCAAACATTGACGATGAGTCAAAGAAAGCAGTCGTTGAGCGTTTCGATAACGTTCTAACAACTAACGGTGCGGAGATCATCGAGTCAAAAGATTGGGGTAAACGTCGTTTAGCGTATGAAATCAACGATTTCCGTGATGGTTTCTATCAACTAGTGAAGATGAACGCTAACACTGAAGCTGTAAACGAATTCGATCGTTTGGCTAAGATCAGTGACGACATTATCCGTCATATCGTTGTTAAAGAAGAAGAATAATCCGAACGTTTTTTAAGATATACTTCTGTGAATGTTTCATACGGAACAGGATTCTAGAAGGAAGGGGTTGATTCTGATGATGAACCGAGTTGTATTAGTAGGGCGTTTAACCAAAGACCCTGAATTAAAATATACTCCGAATGGAGTGGCTGTTGCATCGTTCACACTTGCCGTGAATCGTAGTTTTACGAATCAATCAGGAGAACGTGAAGCAGATTTTATTAATTGTGTTGTATGGCGCCGCCCTGCAGAGAATGTAGCAAACTTTCTTAAAAAAGGCAGCTTAGCCGGCGTTGACGGTCGCATTCAAACACGTAACTTCGAAGGTCAGGACGGACGTCGTGTGTTTATGACGGAAGTTGTAGCAGAAAGCGTACAGTTCCTTGAGCCTCGCAGTGCGAACCAAGGCGATCGTGGAGGAAGTCCGGGCTATTCGGGTGGAGGTCAGCGTGACCAGGGAAATCCTTATAGTCAGAATCAGAATCAACAGCGCAACAACAACAGTAACAACAATAATAACTACACACGTGTAGATGAGGATCCATTTGCAAATGACGGTCAGCCGATCGACATTTCTGATGATGATCTGCCATTCTAAACGAACGATACGAATAATCTAAAATGATAGGAGGCGAATCACATGGCAGGAGGACGTAGAGGTGGACGTAGACGCCGTAAGGTATGCTACTTCACAGCAAACGGAATTACACATATCGATTTCAAAGATGTGGATCTTCTTAAGAAATTCATCTCTGAGCGTGGAAAAATTCTTCCACGTCGTGTAACTGGAACAAACGCTAAGTACCAACGTAAGTTGACTCGTGCGATCAAGCGCGCTCGTACAATGGCATTGCTTCCATACGTTAGCGGTGAATAATTGAACGGTTAAAAGCAGCAGGGACTTTGTCTCCGCTGCTTTTTTGCATTTTTTATGATGAATAAATGATGTGATTTGTCAAAAACATATTTTTAAATGATGTAGGTGTTATTTCGTTGAAAAGGACAGCTATTTAGAATGCTGAGAATGATATATTATCAAAAATCCAATTATATTATCAAAAACGTTTTTCCAAATCATGTCCTGCTCCCTCTCACCCTTATCCCCACTTTCAACAGCCCGCGAACCCTATCTCGACCCCGCCTACTCCCTAACATCCAGCCAATAACCCATCCCACCAAAATCCCCACCCCCTATTAAACCCCGGCGAATCCTGTCGATAAACAACAGGAGAGACTTATAGGGAATCAGGGGGAAGACGAGTGGAAAAAAAGAAACAAAAGAAAAAGAGGCACCATAAAAATAAGGAATCACTGAAGCTGTCATCCATCAGGGCGAAACTCATCATGGTCTTCTCTGTCTTATTCATTGCATCGCTGGTTGCGATCATTGCGATCACGAGCTGGCAGACGCGGATGAAGACGGAGGATCAGGTGATCGGGCAGACGCAGGGAGTCGTGAAGGAACTGAATAGCTCGGTGCAGCTGTTCCTTGAACAGTATGAGAAGAGCCTCAATCAATATTCGGTTTCGAATGTATTGAAGAACTATTCGAAGGCGCTGCTTGATCCCAAGGTGGATGCTGCCCAGGATACGGAGCTGTATGCCGATATCCAGTCGGATTTCAACAATTATCTGAGCTTGTATCAGGAGGCGACTTCTGTTTATATCGCGTCTCCGAATAAAGACCTTAAAATCGTACCTGCAGTCGATCTGCCGGATGATTTCGACCCGACGAGCCGTGACTGGTATAAGGATGCTGTGGAAGCGAAATCCGGCGTCGTGTGGAGTGAGCCATATATCGATACGGCAACGGAAGAATATATCATCACGGCATCGAAGGCGGTTGTGTCGGATAGCAGGATCATCGGTGTCATCGGTGTCGATGTGAATCTGACGAAATTGACGGAAAGTGTTTCTGATATGGAGCTTGGCTATGAAGGATACCCGTTCCTGTTCGGACTCGACGGGACAGCGATTGTCCATCCTACATTGCGTGGGGAAAATCTATCAGACCGTCCATTCATTAAAGAAATGCTCGAGTCTGAAAACAAGCAGGGTACGATTCACTATGAATTGGATGGCAAGGAGAAGGTGCTCGTCTACAATACGGTTCCGAAGACAAATTGGAAGGTCGGATCCGCTTATGAGAAGAACGAGCTTTTAGAGTCATCAAAGGAAATTGAACGCCTGCTGCTTATCACAGGGCTGGCTGCACTCGTCGTCATGCTGATCATGGTCGTATTTGTCTCAGACAAGATGACCAAGCCGATCAAAGCATTGCAGAAGACAGTGACGGAGGTTGCCACCGGGGATCTTTCCATCCAGTCATCGGTCCATTCCAAGGATGAAACGGGGCTTCTGGCAGCTGATCTGAACAAGATGATCTCGAGGATGAGAGATACGATCAAAGTCGTCCAGGCGTCGGTCATGAACGTCCGTCAGTCGGCTGAAAGCTTGAGTGCGGTGTCGGAAGAAACCAATGCGTCAAGCGAGGAAATGGCAACGGTGGTGAGTGAAATCGCGCACGGTGCATCCCAGTCCGCGGCTGATTCCGAGAGCGCGCATCAGAAGTCCGAGCTTCTCGGGACAAGGATCAATGAAGTATATGATAACTCGAAAATCATGGCTGAAATGGCCGGGAAAGCGGATGAAATGAACCGGATCGGGATGGATCAGGTGGAAGAACTGATCGGAGCCTATCACTCTTCCAAAGAGTACATCTCTTCTATGGAAACCGTGATCATGAGTCTTGAATCCAAAGTGAAGACAATCGAATCCGTCATGGAGACGATCACCGATATTTCCGCACAGACCAATCTCCTTGCCCTGAATGCAAGCATTGAAGCAGCACGGGCAGGCGAGCACGGGAAAGGATTTGCAGTCGTTGCCGATGAAGTAAGGAAGCTTGCCGATCAGTCGGTTCAGGCCACCGAGCAGGTCAAGGGCACGATCAGCGAAATCCAGCAGGGGTCGAATCAGGCGGTCGATGAAATGGCGAAGACAAAGGAAACCTTCGAGGTCCAGTTCGGGGTCATCCAGAAAACGAACGATGTCTTCGATCAAACGTCCGCACTGATGAAAACGATGCAGACGGAAATCGAGCAAATGTACAAGCAGGTCGGCCAGATCAACCTGGATAAAGATGAAGTCGTCAACGTCATCCAGCTGATGGCGGCCACGGCAGAGCAGACAGCGGCTTCCTGTGAAGAGATGAATGCTTCCTCCGAGGAACAATTGAGAGCCATCCACTCTGTCACAGAAGCAGCGGAACACCTGACGGACCTCAGTCAGGAACTGCAGGATTCCATCCAGAAGTTCAAGATCCAATAATACAGGAAAGATGCCTAAAGCATCATCCAACTTATAGCCTCAGGAATACTCTTGTACAAAGAGAGTATATACTAAGGAAAAAGAAGGATGTCATGCGGGGGCATCTTTTTTGTTCCTTAACAAATGCCCGCCAGATGAAATTCATCGGTAAAATTGATATGATTATCCTGTTATGATTGTTTCGTTTGAAAATAATGTTGGGAGAGTTAGCTGTTGAAAAATACTCGTGTTATAACGCAAGGGGCATTAATGCTCGCCATCTTTACTGTTTTATTACTTATGGTGCTGTACGTGCCTTTCCTCGGAACGCTGGCATTTTTCGTTTTGCCGCTGCCGCTGATTTTTTTCAGTGCAAGCCATTCGTTCGCGAATTCCCTCTATGTCCTCCTGGGAGCGCTGCTGCTCAGCTTTTTAGTCGGGGGTCCTGTCGCGCTGCCGCTTGGACTGGCTTTCGGGTCACTTTCCATCGTGATCGGCTGGGGGATCAGGAACAAATGGGATAAGCTGCGGATATTCCTGTCATCCACGTTCATATTATTGATCAATATCGTCATCGGTTTTGTTTTAGCGATCGCTTTTTTCAATATTAATATCGTGGAAGAAAGTTTGAAAGAATCTAAAACTACATACTATTCATTGCTCGAACAGGTTGGGCAGGAGCAGGATCAGAGGATCATCGAGAGCATTAACAGTTCCATCCAGCTGATCCAGACACTGATGCCCGCTCTATTCCTGGGAATGGCGGCGATCGGTGCCCTCATGATCATCGTGATCAACTTCCCGATCCTGAAAAGGCTGGGTATACCGGTACCGGTCTTCAAGCCGTTCAGGGAATGGATGCTGCCGAAAAGCATCCTGTGGTACTATCTACTTGTGCTGGTCGTATCAATGATCGCCCAGCCTGAAGAAGGGACCTACCTGTATACGGCAATCTTGAATGTGCTCTATGTCCTGCAGACACTGATGGCTGTGCAGGGCCTGTCATTCCTTTATTTCTTCGCCCATTACAAGGGGTGGTCGAAGGGGATTTTGGTAGGAATTACAATCATTTCGTTCCCACTCCTTTATATCGTGAGAATTTTAGGTATAATTGACTTAGGATTCAATCTGAGAGAACGGCTGCAACGTAAGTCATAGAATATATAATTTAAGTTCCAGGAGCTGAAATCATGCCATCTTATTTTAATAAGCGAATGATCCGTTACCCATTGTACGGTCTAGCTATATTAGCAGCTCTTTTGTTAGTAGCGGTCGCTTTTTACAAATGGATTATTTCGTTAATCGGGTTGATCGTCTTTGGATGCGCGTTTTTCCTCGCCTTTTATTTTGAAAAAAGGTCCCATGAGGAGACGGAAGAATATATCTCCACCCTGTCCTACCGGGTGAAGCGTGTCGGTGAAGAGGCATTGATGGAAATGCCGATCGGGATCATGCTGATCAACGATGAATACTACATCGAATGGACCAATCCATTTCTTGCATCATGCTTCAATGAGGATACCGTCGTGGGCCGCTCGCTCTATGACGTGGCCGAGAATCTTGTGCCGCTCATCAAGCAGGAAGTGGACTCGGAGATCATTACGCTCAATGAACGGAAATATCATGTCATCTTGAAGCTGAAGGAAAAGCTTCTTTACTTTTTTGATGTCACCGAACAGAAGGAGATCGAGAAGCAATTCCATGAAGAACGGACCAATATTGCGATCATCTTTCTTGATAACTATGATGAATTGACGCAGGGGATGGATGATCAGACCCGCAGCAGCCTGAACAGCCTGGTGACCTCCATTCTGAATAAATGGGCAAGAGAGTACGGCGTTTTCTTAAAGCGTGTTTCTTCTGAACGCTTTGTTGCGGTCATCAATGAAAAGATTCTTCAGGTTCTGGAAAAAGAGAAGTTCGGGATTCTTGATGATGTCCGCGAAACGACATCGAAACAGAATGTCCCGCTCACGTTGAGCATCGGCGTCGGCACCGGGGTGCCGTCCCTGCCTGAACTCGGGACGCTTGCCCAGTCAAGCCTTGATCTAGCCCTTGGCCGCGGAGGCGATCAGGTCGCCATCAAGCAGACGAACGGAAAAGTCAAATTCTACGGGGGCAAGACGAATCCGATGGAAAAACGCACGAGGGTGCGCGCCCGCGTCATCTCCCATGCACTGCGTGAAACGATGATCGAAAGCGACAAAGTCATCATCATGGGTCACAGGCATCCTGATATGGATGCAATCGGAGCGGCGATCGGGATCCGCAAGGTCGCCCAGATGAACCAGCGTGAAGGGTATGTCGTCCTGAACTTCAATGAAATCGACAATGGCGTCAAACGGATGATGAGGGAAATCAAGAATAATTCCGATCTGTACTCCCGCTTCATCACCCCGGAAGAAGCACTTGAGATGGCCACGGAGGATACATTGCTCGTTGTCGTCGACACGCATAAGCCGTCGCTTGTCATTGAAGAAAAACTATTAAATAAAATCGATAAGGTCGTCGTCATCGACCATCACCGGCGCGGCGAGGATTTCATTAAGAATCCCCTGCTCGTCTACATGGAACCTTATGCTTCCTCGACCGCGGAGCTTGTGACCGAGCTCCTTGAATATCAGCCGAAGCACGAGAAGATCTCAATGCTTGAAGCCACGTCCCTTCTTGCCGGCATCATCGTCGACACGAAGAGCTTCACGCTGCGGACGGGGTCACGGACCTTTGACGCGGCATCATACTTAAGGGCGCAGGGTGCCGACACGGTACTCGTCCAGAAATTCCTGAAAGAAGACGTCGAGACCTATATCAAACGGGCACGCCTGATCGAATCGGTTGAGTTCTATCATAAAGGCGTGGCCATTGCGAAGGCCTCCGAGGATGTCATCTATGATTCCGTCCTCATCGCCCAGGCGGCAGATACGCTCCTGACGATGGATGAGGTCGTTGCATCCTTTGTCATTTCAAAAAGGGATCCCGAAACGGTCGGGATCAGCGCGCGTTCCCTCGGGGATGTGAACGTCCAGATTATCATGGAAAACCTGAATGGAGGCGGCCATCTGACGAATGCTGCCACTCAATTAAAAGAAATCACTGTTGGGGAAGCGGAACAACAATTACAAGAAGCACTGGATGAATATTTCGAAGGGAGAAAAGAGACATGAAGGTAATTTTTCTGAAAGATGTTAAAGGTAAAGGGAAAAAAGGCGAAGTGAAAAATGTGGCGGACGGTTACGCACACAATTTCCTTCTTAAAAAAGGACTTGCGGTAGAGGCGACAAACGCCAATGTCGGCCAGCTTGAAGGCCAGAAGAAGAAAGAAGAGAAGCTTGCCCAGGAAGAACTGGAAGAAGCAAAGCAATTAAAAGGCACGCTTGAGGAGCTTACAGTCGAAATGAAAGCGAAGTCCGGTGAAGGCGGACGCCTGTTCGGTTCGATCACAAGCAAGCAAATCGCCGATGTGCTGAAAAAAGCTCACGGCATCAAAGTGGACAAGCGCAAGATTGAAATGAACGATGCGATCCGTTCACTGGGCTTCACGAATGTACCTGTGAAGCTGCATACAGACGTGACGGCTACTCTGAAAGTGCACGTAACGGAAGAATAATTTCCCGAACATACGAAATTTGGTAAATTCATTTAGCGAAAAACATGATAAAATGAATAGAGTTAGATAAAAATGTGATCGGATTTTCTCCCGGTCACATTTTTTCGGTAGGAAAAAAGTCTTGAACGATTTGATTATAGAGAAGCTCTTCCACCTTTTTTTCCGAAATGGAGGTAATGTATAAATGAATGAGATGCTGCAAGAACGGATCCCCCCTCAGAATATCGAAGCGGAACAAGCCGTGCTCGGTGCCATCTTCCTGGAACCGAGTGCCCTGACGACAGCTTCGGAAGGGTTGATACCCGAAGATTTTTATCGCCATTCTCATCAAAAGATATTCAATGTCATGCTGAAGCTCGGGGACGGCGGTAAAGCGGTCGACCTCATCACCGTGACTGAAGAACTGGCAGCCGCCAAGGAACTTGAGGATGTCGGCGGCGTCGCTTATTTAAGTGAGCTTGCGGGCTCTGTACCGACCGCTGCCAATATCGAGTACTATGCGAAGATCGTCGAAGAGAAGTCCCTGCTGAGACGATTGATCCGCACGGCGACCGACATCGCTTCCGACGGCTATGCCCGCGAAGATGAAGTCGATGCACTCCTCGGCGAAGCGGAAAAAAGCATCATGGAAGTCGCCCAGCGCAAAAATGCCGGTGCCTTCCACAACATCAAGGACGTGCTCGTTCGGACGTACGATAATATCGAAACACTTACGAACCGGAAAGGGGACGTGACCGGGATCCCGACCGGCTTCGCGGACCTCGATCATATGACGGCCGGGTTCCAGCGAAACGACCTGATCATCGTCGGCGCCCGTCCATCGATGGGTAAAACCGCCTTCGCCCTGAACATCGCACAGAACGTCGCGGTCAAGGCGAAGGAAAACGTCGCGATCTTCTCGCTTGAGATGGGAGCGGAGCAGCTCGTCATGCGTATGCTCTGCGCCGAGGGCAACATCAATGCCCAAAACCTCCGTACCGGTGACCTGACCGATGAAGACTGGAGAAAGTTGACGATGGCAATGGGAAGCCTCTCGAATGCCGGTATCTATATCGACGATACGCCGGGGATCAAAGTCGGGGAAATCCGTTCCAAATGCCGCCGTCTGGCACAGGAACACGGAATCGGCATGATCATGATTGACTACCTGCAGCTCATCCAGGGGAACGGCCGCGGCGGAGAGAACCGTCAGCAGGAGGTTTCCGAAATCTCCCGTTCATTGAAAGGGCTCGCCCGTGAGCTTGAGGTGCCGGTCATCGCCCTGTCACAGCTCTCCCGTGGAGTCGAGCAGCGTCAGGACAAGCGTCCGATGATGTCCGATATCCGTGAATCAGGGAGTATCGAGCAGGATGCCGATATCGTAGCCTTCCTTTACCGTGAGGATTACTACGACCATGACGCAGAAAACAAAAACATCATCGAAATCATCATCGCCAAGCAGCGTAACGGCCCGGTCGGGAACGTCTCGCTGGCGTTCGTGAAAGAATACAACAAATTCGTCAATTTGGAACGGCGGTTTGATGATTCCGGGGTTCCGCCGGGGGCTTAGACCGGCCCCCGGATTGATCGATATGGATGGAAAAACCAAGCATGGGATTCATGCTTGGTTTTTTTGGTTGAAATGAAACCTGTACTCGTATGAATGATTTTACGACCGGCACATAGAAATGAATCATACACGAAGATAAGGGTGATCACCATGCATATGAATGGATCCATCCGGGTTATCGCAGCCGGAGACAGTTTTATTACAAGAAGAATCCCATCCTCACTGCCTTCTTTTAAGAAACTTGCCGAATTGTTTCACCGGGGGGATGTCCGCTTTACGAATCTTGAAGTCACCACTCACCGGATGGAAGGTTTTCCATCGGCACTGAGCGGAGGTACCTGGGCTGCCGCTGACCCAGATGTTTTACTGGACCTGAAGGCGTATGGGTTTAATCTGATTGCCTGGGCAAATAATCACACATTGGACTATTCATACGGCGGATTGGAGGCAACTGCAAGGTATCTGGATCAGAACCGCTTTGTCCATGCAGGAGCAGGAAAAAATCTGGCTGAAGCCAATCAAGCCCGTTATCTGGACACACCTTCCGGGAGGGTGGCCCTGATCGCCGCTACTTCAACCTTCAATGAAGCGATGACTGCAGGGGATCAAAGACCCGACATGGCCGGTCGGCCTGGCGTAAATCCGCTCCATTACAATACTGTCCATTATCTGACTAAAGAAAAACTGAATCAGCTGCAATTGATTGAGCAGGCGGCCAATGTGAATGACTTTTATGAGCAGGGTGTAAAAGACGGCCTAATCAATGAAATTGACCGCAAATATGTCCCTTTTGGGAAATTGTTATTCAGGGAAGGCCCTGAGGAAGGAAAAGCAACGATGCCAAGTCAAAAGGACCTTAGACGAATCACAGAAAAAATTTCAGAAGCCGGCAGCCAATCAGATTATGTATTGATCAGTATACATTCACACGAAACAGGCGAAGGTTCCCTGCATAAACCGGCTGATTTTCTTAAAGTGTTTGCCAGGGCCTGTATAGACGCAGGGGCTCATGCAGTCATTGGTCACGGTCCCCATGTTCTGCGGGGGATTGAGTTATATAAGGGGCGTCCGATCTTTTATAGTCTGGGGAATTTTATTTTCCAAAATGAAACCGTCACCCATCTGCCTGCCGACTTTTATTCTAAATACGGACTCACTCATCGCCATCACGTGGCAGATGCATTAGATAAAAGAAGTGCCAATGATACAAAGGGATACGGTTCTTTTCCCGATGCGTGGAAAACGGTTGTAGCGGAATGGACGATGGAACACGGTATAGTAAAAGAAATCAGGCTCCACCCGGTTGAACTCGGCTTTGGACTACCCCGTCACCAAAGAGGAACGCCTTCTTTAAGTGACAATGAAGAAATCTTAAAGAAATTGGCGGCCCTTTCATTGGAATTCCATACTCATATTGAAATTGAAAATGGGATAGGGTTGATCAGGAATAGTTGATAGGATGAAAAAAACCAAGCATGTGGCTTATGCTTGGTTTTTTGCTTTAGATGGTGATTTTTTGAAAAATATCTTAAAAGCTGCGGGTTAAAAATGAGATAAAAGGGCTGGGTTAACCACTTCCATCTCATTCTGTATGTTGTTATCGAATGAGGTTTGATTTTATCAGGTTAAGCATTATCAAAAATCCCTATTTAATATCGACTCGCTGAATCCCCGGCTTATGCCGCCACACTATAATATAGTCGCATGCTGATGAGCATGCAGCTTCGTAAAAATCCCATCCTCGATCGACAGCAGCTCCTCATGCGTCCCGTCCTCGGCGATCCCGTTTTCAGTCACGACAAGAATGCGGTCCGCTTTACGGATCGTAGCCAGACGGTGGGCAATGACCAGTGTGGTGCGGTCCTTCGCCAGTTCGTTCAGCGCCTCCTGGATGATCGCTTCCGTCTCGGTATCGAGTGCCGAAGTCGCTTCGTCAAGGATCAGGATCTGCGGGTTCTTCAGGAACATCCTTGCAATCGACAGCCTCTGCTTCTGCCCTCCGGATAATTTCAAGCCGCGCTCCCCGATCTGCGTATCGTAGCCGTCAGGAAGGGATGCAATCAGATCGGTCAGATGGGCACGCCTCGATGCTTCCTCGATCTCTTCCTGCGTCGCATCCAGTTTGCCGTACGCGATGTTTTCACGCAGTGTCCCCGTAAACAGGAATACATCCTGCTGGACGATCCCGATCTGGGAGCGGAGCGATTTCTTTGTCATATCCCTGACATCGATGCCGTCGATGGTGATCGCACCTGCCTCGATATCGTAGAAGCGGGGGATCAGCGAGCAGATCGTTGTTTTCCCCGCACCTGAAGGACCGACGAAGGCGACTGTCTGCCCCGGTTCGATCCCGAATGACAGGTCGTTCAGGATCGGCCGGTCCGGCTCGTATCCAAAACGAACGCGGTCGAACTCGATACGTCCTCTTAACGTCGACACTTCCACCGCGTGCGGCCGGTCTTCGATATCCGGCTCCATATCCATCAATTCCGTGAAACGCTTGAAGCCCGCCATCCCTTTCGGATACAGCTCAAGCAGGGCGGAAATTTTATCGATCGGCTTGAAAAGGACGTTGATGTAAAGGATGAACGCGACCAGCTCGCCGTAGGTAAGGGCACCCGAGAAGCTCAGCCAGGCCCCGTAAACAAGGATCACAAGCGTCATCAAGCGCGTGGTGATATAGATCCCCGACAGGTTCACACTCATGACGTTGTAGGCTTTTAATTTTGACTTGCGGAAGAACTGATTGTTCTTATTGAAGCGGTCCATCTCGAATTGCTCGTTGGTGAAAGACTGCACGACACGGGACCCGGACACGCTATCCTCCACCCTGCTGTTCACGTCGGCGATGTTGCCGTACATCTTCGTCCATGCCCTGTTCATCTTGATATTCGAAACCGAAATCAGCCAGACAAGGAACGGGACGATTATGATCGCGACAAGTGCGAGCTTCGCATTGATCGTCAGCATGATCCAGAAGGCCCCGATGAATGTCATGACGGCGATGAATAAATCCTCCGGCCCGTGGTGGGCAAGCTCGCCGATGTCCATCAGGTCATTCGTCACGCGGCTCATGATGTGCCCGGTCTTCGTGTTGTCAAAGAAGCGGAACGACTGCCGCTGCACATGGTGAAAAAGCTCACGCCTCATATCGGTCTCGATGTTGATCCCGAGCTTATGTCCCCAATAGTTCACGACGAACTGCATGCTCGAACTGAGCAGATACAGGACCAGGAGACCCGCGCTCACGGCGATGATCGTGCTCCAGTTCCCATCAGGAAGGAGGGTGTCGATGAACCAGGACACCGCAATCGGGAACCCGAGTTCAAGCAGCCCGACCAGCACTGCACATAAGAAATCTATGTAAAACAGCCGTCGGTGGGGACGGTAATAACTGAAAAAACGTTTAATCATCTCACTCACCTCAATATCCAATTGTATGTAAAATTCAAAATGCTTATTTAACCATACCAAAAATAAAAATTTCGAGCTAATACTTTTTTATCATTTTGTCTGCAGTGCTTTAAAGCGGTGCGGGACGGGCTTTCAATGGGGTTGCGCATGCGCTTGGAGCGGTGATTCCATGACGCTGATTTTACGAACATAAAGATAAATACCTATAATAATGTTCGTGTTTTGATTGACTTTCCCCCACTCAGTTGATAAAATGAGTTTGTTTGAAAAAAGAGGGAATACTAATTCCCGTCGGAGGTGCTTATTATGTCTTCAGTAGTAGTAGTGGGAACACAATGGGGAGACGAAGGAAAAGGAAAGATCACTGACTTCCTTTCTGAACATGCAGAAGTAATCGCGCGTTACCAGGGCGGTAACAACGCGGGACATACAATTAAATTTGACGGTGAAACATATAAGCTGCACTTGATTCCATCAGGTATCTTTTATAATGAAAAAATTTCTGTCATCGGGAACGGCATGGTCGTCGATCCGAAGGCATTGGTGAAGGAACTTAAATACTTACACGACCGTAACGTCACGACTGAGAACTTGCGAATCAGCAACCGTGCGCACGTCATCCTTCCATATCACTTGAAGCTTGACGAAGTGGAAGAAGAGCGCAAAGGCGCCAACAAAATCGGTACAACGAAAAAAGGGATCGGACCTGCCTACATGGATAAAGCGGCCCGTATTGGGATCCGTATCGCCGACCTTCTTGACCGTGCATCATTCGAAGAAAAGCTTGCACGCAACCTTGAAGAAAAGAACCGCCTTCTTGAGCGCTTCTATGAAACAGAAGGATTCAAAATCGAAGATATCCTTGATGAGTACTATGAGTATGGCCAGCAGATCAAAAAGTACGTCGTGGATACTTCCGTCGTATTGAACGACGCGATCGACAACGGCCGCCGCGTTCTTTTTGAAGGGGCGCAGGGTGTCATGCTTGATATTGACCAGGGTACATACCCGTTCGTAACGTCATCCAACCCGGTAGCAGGGGGAGTGACGATCGGTTCCGGTGTCGGACCTACGAAGATCAATCACGTTGTCGGTGTTTCAAAAGCATACACGACTCGTGTCGGAGACGGTCCATTCCCTACTGAACTGAACAACGAGATTGGCGATCAAATCCGTGAAGTCGGCCGTGAGTACGGTACGACGACTGGGCGCGCACGCCGTGTCGGCTGGTTCGACAGCGTGGTTGTCCGCCATGCCCGCCGTGTCAGCGGACTTACTGACCTGTCACTGAACTCAATCGACGTATTGACTGGCATCGAAACATTGAAAATCTGTGTCGCTTATAAATACAAAGGCGAAATCATGGAAGAGTTCCCTGCGAACCTCAACATCCTGGCTGAATGCGAGCCGGTATACGAAGAGCTTCCAGGCTGGACAGAAGACATCACAGGCTGCAAGACGCTTTCCGAGCTTCCTGAAAATGCACGCCACTACCTTGAGCGCGTATCCCAGCTTACTGGCATCCCGCTTTCCATCTTCTCTGTCGGTCCTGACCGTTCACAGACGAATGTGGTGCGCAGTGTGTGGAGCCCGAGATAACTTCGAAGTCGACATATAAAAAAAGAAGCTGATTTATTGGGTCAGCTTCTTTTTTCTATTCATTCAGCCGCAGTAAGCTGTTCATACACCCTGTCGTGGCAGACGACGTACAGCGTATCCGTTTCGAGCAGTTCGCGGTTGATTGCATCCGTGAAGTCCATGCTGTCATTGACGGCCAGCAGGATCGCCCCTTTTTGCAGAAGCTCCTCAGACGCCTGCTTGATGGTCTTCCAATCAGGGTCCGCCCTCAGCTCGTGGATGTTATTCCCGTACCGTTTGCTTAAGAGTTGTCTGAACAAGCTCGTCGTTCCGGGATGGATCGTCGCTTTTGCCATCAGGAAAGAGACTGAATCGGTGGACAGGATGAAGTCCTCGACCGCGATGTGTTTGAATTTAGGGATATGGCGGTCTTCGGAAATCTCGACAATCGTATGGATCTCCTTTTCGTACGTCTTCGACAGCCCCTCAACGGCGGATGCAATCAGGAGGGTCTTCCCGTCGATCAGCGACGGGTCCTCTATCCGCGAATCGGAAAAGATCGCGACCCTTTTGGCATCCATGATATTGGCTCGCAGCAGGATGTCTTCATCGGACGGGTCCCCTTGTATGTAGTGGATCTGTGGATGATCGACCGGTGATTCACCCAGCATATCGATCAGCACGATCTCCGCTTCAGGCGAATGGGCCAGCACTTCCTGGATCGCCCTTTCAGTCTTTTTTGACCAATTGATATAAATGAAATGATCGTTCATGGTATACTCAAGCTTCCCTTCCCGTTTGTATTTTTGAAACGTCGTGATGGCATCCACCGTCTTGCTGATCAGGACCCCGATGATCCCGATCCCGAAGATAAAGAGAAAGATCCCGAGCAGGCGCCCGCCTGTCGTGACGGGATAATAATCCCCGTATCCGACCGTGGTCAGGGTGGTCATCGTCCACCAGAAACCATCAAACAATGAAGGAAAGCCTTCGGGTTCCAGAAAATAAATCCCGAATGTCCCCAATAAAATAATGATAACGGATAACAATAAGATGAAACCGAAATCCATCTTTGATACTTGTTTCCAAAGCCTCATAAAAATGGCCATGCAATCGCTCCTCTTGAAGAAATCATAGTATAATCATACCAATAACCTAGTTTTGAGTGAAACCATTCTTTTTGTGAACCGTATACTTAAAGAGCGAACCATTCGACCAAAGGAGGAATGCGAGGGATGTCACGCCCCTTACTTGAATACCGCCTGCTGAAAAGCATGGGCGGCTATGAACCGATCTTTCATTACCCGGATATCGAACTCGGACAGATCCTTGCGCGCAGGGAATGTGAGTTTTTTGTAAAAGAAGGCGTCACCTACAGGCAGACATCTTCTGCAAAAGAAGGGGATCTTTTTCTTATTTATGTGGACAAATACGAAGAAGAGCCTGTCACGGATCCGCTCTTCCCGCCGCAGGGACTGCTGCTGGAGATACGCGAGCTGAATCCGCGGAAGAACCATCCGATCCTGAAACAGGAGACGTACGTTGATCATCTAGATATTCTGAGCGTCATCGGTTCGGTATATACCTATATAGACGGCAGGGAATATGAGCGGGATTCCGCGGAAATCGATGAAGACCGCTCCGTATACATTTTATATGTGAAAGCAACCGGCGAAACGCTGAAGGAGGAAACGCAATGAACAAAACGAAAAAATTGATGGCAGGCGTGGCCGCATCCGTGATGGCCATTTCCGTCACCGGCTGCGGGAACAACCAGGATCTCCCGCCGGAGCCGACCGACACCGACTGCGACGACTGGGATTGGGACGACGACAGCGGAACCTACTATTGTGATGACAGCCGTTCCCCTCATTTCGGCTACTTCTGGTTCGCCGGCAGGATGTTTCAAAATAAATCGAGCCTCCGTAAGTATTCAGGTTACAAGTCTTATTCTAAA
Source organism: Bacillus sp. BKU_1 (assembly GCA_051294195.1). Classification (GTDB taxonomy): domain Bacteria; phylum Bacillota; class Bacilli; order Bacillales; family Bacillaceae_B; genus Rossellomorea. The sequence continues at coordinate 4,211,223 of CP193985.1, forward strand.
TCCTATAAATCTGGGATCGGAAGCGGCTCGAAAGGCGGATTCGGTGGCTAGCGCCAATCGTGAAAAGAGAGCGGATTTCTATGAGGGGATCACGGATTTCTGGCACGACCTCTTCGGAATGGAATATGCCCTTTACGATATAAAAAAAGAACCTATGGCCGTGATCGAGGCGGTCCGGGATGCTTCGGAGAAAGCGTATCACGTATTTGTGAAAACAGAGGGCCTCCTGCGCGAGCTCGGCGATGAATCATTGCTGGATCTCGGTTTTCCCGAGGAATCGCTTCCTTACATACGGTATCAATCCATTCCCCAGGAGTGCATCATTGGACGGTTCGATTTCGTCTTGAGTCATGATAGAGGCGTAAAACTATTGGAGTTTAATAGTGACACACCGACATTCATTAAAGAGCTTTATTATGTAAACGGAAAAGTGTGCGATCATTTTTCGCTGGACGATCCGAATGCCGGTCTTGAAGAGAAGCTCGGCCTTGAACTGCGGCGGGCACTGCTCGCATCCTGGCGGTCACTCGGACGGGACGGCTCGCCGAAGATCGTCTTCTCCTCACACAGCGATCATGAAGAGGATTATCTGACCACGCGGTATCTGCAGTCATTGGCAGACGTGCCTTCTGAATTTGTCAGCCTTGATCATTTACAGGTGAGGACCGGCCGGGAAGCAGGTCTCTACACGCCAAGCGGCGAGCGGATCGATGTGCTGTACCGGCCGACCTATCCGATTGAGCATTTAGTGGACGATGTGGATCCGGATACAGGTGAAAAGTCGGGACTCGATTTAATAAAGCTGGTGTTGAACGGAAAGCTTGCCGTTTTGAACCCGCCTTCTGCGTTTTTGATGCAGTCGAAAGGCGTGCAGGCCCTGATCTGGGGGCTTCATGAGTCGGGGAGCGATTTTTTCACGGAAGAAGAACATGAGTGGATTTCAGCGTTCTTTTTACCGACGTATCTTGATCCGGATGTATTTGAAGAGAGCGGTGCCACCTATGTACAGAAGCCTGCCTTCGGGCGCGAGGGAGATACCGTCAAAATCATTGAAGCATCCGGCAGGGTGGTACTGCAGGATCCGAAAGAAACGTATAAGGAAACACTGCCTGTCTATCAGGAATATATTGAACTGCCGCGGCATGACATCCGGACTGATTCGGGTGCTGTGGAAGCGAGTCTGATGGTCGGCAGTTTCGTCATAAACGGTACAGCTGGTGCCGTCGGATACCGTGCCGGCAACGCCATCACCGATAATGAATCATACTTCCTCCCGATCGGAATCGGGGAAGTTCAAAAAGGAGAGTAATCCATGCAAATCATAACGAGTGAAGCACTCATCAGTTTTCTTGCCCATGTCGGCACAGGCCTCGGCCTCATGATCCTAGGTGTCATCGTATTCGCATTCACAACGAAATTCTCAGAAGCCACCCTCATCCGCGAAGGCAACCTCGCCGTCGCCTTGAAACTGTGGGGCAAAGCCATCGGGCTCGCGATCGTCATCTACACCGTCTGGGCAAACAGCGTCAGTCTGTTCGATGCCTTCATATGGGGGCTAATCGGGATCGCCACCCAGGTCATCGCGTACTGGATCATCGAATACGTTCTGACGCCGAAGACGAATCTGGCGAAAAAAGTGGAAGAAGGCAACGTCGCGATCGGATTCAGCTTGTTTTCGGTTTCGATTGTGGTTGGATTGGTTGTGGCGGCCAGTTTGACTTATTAGGTTGGTTGTTGGTTAGTTGGATTTTGGTTGGGTTAGGTATTGTATTGGAGGCTGCAGCCTGGTTCCGTGCGTTGGTTGTCGTGCGGGGCTGGGGTGTGGTTTTTTTGGTTGGGAGTGGGGCAAGTTGAAAATTAAAAGGGTAAAGTTGAAAACAAACAGACGAAAGTTAAAAATAAAATAGTAAAAGTTGAAAATAAATCATATAAAGTTGAAAACAAACGCGGAATTAATCGTAATTTATAGTAATAAGAAGGATTTTTAAGCATTATAGCGAATAATATTTATTAACTATTGATTGGAGTGATCGAATGCTGGTAAAAGAACGTACAATCCCCTGGAAAGTATTAAAACTGCAAGCCCTCCTCGAAAGGTTATCACCTACTTACCCTAAAATACCCCTTCTAAAAGAAAATCTCTCCAAAAGTCTAGCAGGTTACAATGGAGAAAAATCTATTGATTACTACCTCGGCTTTCTCTCTGAAAAAGAATATTATATCCTTCACGACGTTAGATTACCCGATGGAGAACGTTACTTTCAAATTGATACATTAATCATTACTAAGAAGTTTGCATTAATAGTGGAGATAAAAAATTTAGCAGGTTCAATTCATTTTGATACAAATTTTAATCAAGTCATCCAAACTAAAAACGGTGTCGAGCAGGCGCTGCCTGATCCAATCCTTCAGATACAAAGACAAGAAACTCAATTTAAAAATTGGTTAAAAAGAAACAAGCTGCATACAATCCCTGTAACAAGTGTAGTTGTAATAAGTAATCCCCACACCCTTCTTCGTACAAACGATTCCCGACTTTATAAAACAATTATCCGTTCTGATTTTCTTCTTCACAAAATAAAACAAATCCAATCAAGTTTTTCCACGAATATACTATCTGATAGTGAGATAAAGAAGATGATAAGAAAAATAAAAAAAGATAGTGAGCCTTTAAATCAGTCTATTCTTACTTTATTTAATGTTAATAATGAAGATATTCTAAAAGGTGTAATTTGCAGTAATTGCAAAAAATTATTCATGAGGAGAATCTACGGTACTTGGCAATGTCCTCATTGCCATCAAAGGAAAAAAGACTCTCACCTTGATGCAATGTATCAATACTTTTTGCTCTATGGCAATGAAATAACTAATAAACAGTTAAGAGAGTTTATTAAGATATCATCACCAGCACTTTCCACCAGGATCTTAAATGCTGTAGCCCCCCTTTCAAGAGGGAACAATAAAGACAGGGTTCACTTCCTGAACTTTGATAAGAAAACATAAAAAGCATCTTTTTTCAAAGATACTCTGATATGTTTCATTATTTTATTCCCCAGAAAATAATTTTCAACAAAATTCTACAAAAAACTATTGCCCCCGTCCCCCATACGTGATAATATTAATTTCGTTGTCACGAAAGACCTCGCGAAACTTTCGTGTTGATATATACTGTGAGCCATTAGCTCAGTTGGTAGAGCATCTGACTTTTAATCAGAGGGTCGAAGGTTCGAGTCCTTCATGGCTCACCAAAGATTTTTGCGGAAGCAAAACATCTATCATCCTGCATGGCCCGTTGGTCAAGCGGTTAAGACACCGCCCTTTCACGGCGGTAACACGGGTTCGAATCCCGTACGGGTCATATCTTTATTTTAGTAGAATGATAGTTGGGTAGTTTGTTAGTTTGCTACCTTAAGGTAATGACAGTTATTTTGCTCACGCAATCCAATGATAGCTATTTTGCTATCGCAAGGTAATGACAGTTATTTTGCTTACGCAAAAAACTTTGGTCCGGTAGTTCAGTTGGTTAGAATGCCTGCCTGTCACGCAGGAGGTCGCGGGTTCGAGTCCCGTCCGGACCGCCATTTTATTTTTACATGATGAGTCGTCATTCACCACGACGTGATCACTCGGCGTAAAAGGATGCTTCATTACATAACTAAATATGGCTCAGTAGCTCAGTTGGTAGAGCAATGGACTGAAAATCCATGTGTCGGCGGTTCGATTCCGTCCTGAGCCATCTACAAAAAGTACTGCGATGACATTGTCTCTCGTAGTACTTTTTTATTATGCGTTTGTAACATGTATGTAACAAAAAGCGACAAATACCCACATTTTCCCTTGAACGCAATATTTCCCCTCTGCACCCTTATTCCTAGTTATATCAGCCATTCGAGCAGAAATATCATCAAATCGACTCATTGAAAATTCTATTAATTATACAGTTTTGTTACAATCCTAATACTTTTCCCAGTATTTCGTCGAATTATGGTAAGTTAGTAAAGTACGAATTTACAAGAATATTTACTAAAATTAGGCATAATGAACGACCAACACAGTGATTTTTGCTTTTTAGTTTACAGGAGGCAAGACAATGAAGTTTGGAGAACGCTTATTACCGAAATTAGAAGAATATAGAGGCCGATCTTCCCAGTTTATGAAGAAGGTTGCGGTCACAACGCTTGCACTTTCAACACTGACATTTGCATCTGCTTCTGCAGATGATACAGATAAAGAGCTCAAGACGATCTATCATGTATACGTGAACAGTCATTATGTAGGGGCTGTAACGGATCAGGATAATGTGAAGAGCATGCTTGACGAAAAACTTCAGAATGCTGAAGAGAAGTTTAAGGATTACCAGGTAACCTGGAATAATGACATCACATACATACCTGAGAATGTTTTCTCTGCGAAAACGAATAACCAGGAAGTAATGAATAACGTATCGAAGTCAATGGCTGTTGAAGCGAATGCTTATGCATTGGTTATCGATGACAAGCCTGTCGCGTATGTAAAAGATAAAGAGACAGCGGACGAAGCGCTGAAAAAAATCAAGCTGAAATATGTTTCCGAAGACGAACTGAAAGATTTGGAAGCACGTAAAAAAGACGCTGGTTCTTCTCTACCCGCTTTGAAGGAAAATGAAACACGTTTATTGGATGTTTCTTTTAAAGAAAATGTGGCAGCTGAAAAATCACAGGTGGATCCAAAAGAAATCCTTTCTGCTGATGAAGCTGTAAACCTGCTTCTTAAAGGAAGTATCGAAGAGAAGAATTATAAGGTAGAGGAAGGCGATGTCCTTGGGGCAATCGCTGAGGAGCATGATTTGACGACGGGCGAGCTTCTGAAATTGAACCCTGAACTGGATGAGGACGGGGCGTTGAAGATCGGATCTGAATTGAATGTGACGATCAGCAAGCCTTTCGTTCATACAGTTGTAAAAAAGGAAGTCAATAAGATTGAAAAAATCGCCTATGATAAAGAAGTGATTGAAGATTCTTCTATGAATAAGGGCGATACGAAAGTGAAGCAGGAAGGTGTGGAAGGCGAGAAGTCCGTTACCTTTACTGCTACAGAAGTAAACGGTTCTCAAACCGAGAAGAATGTCACTGAAGAAAAGGATGTAAAAGATCCTCAGAAATATATCGTCATCAAAGGAACGAAAGAAACTCCTTCAAGAGGTTCCGGCAGCTTTGCATGGCCGACAAACGGCGGATATATCTCTTCCAAGCAGGGACAGCGCTGGGGCAAGATGCATAAAGGAATCGACATTGCACGCCCAAGCAACAAGACGATCAAGTCCGTTGATAACGGAGTTGTCGTTTCTGCAGGATGGGACGACGGCGGCTACGGCAATAAAGTCGTGATCGACCACCAGAACGGCTACAGAACGCTTTACGCTCACCTCGATTCGATTTCCGTCTCACCGGGCCAGAAAGTCGGAAGAGGCGACTCTCTTGGAATCATGGGAGCTACAGGAGAAGTGACGGGCGTCCACCTTCATATAGAAGTGTTCAAAAACGGATCCCTGATCAATCCATTAGATGTACTTCATAAATAAATACAGCACAAACCGGGACTGACAACAACAAAACCGTCAGTCCCCTTTCTTGTATTTTGGGTTTCTTCTTTAATATAGGGAGATTTCATTCGTAAAAAGCTGTTTGTTATGTTAAAAAGAGGTAGATGTATGTTTTGGACAGTTCAGCGGTTGCATGGAAATCAACCGAGTTATCGTAAACCGCTGGTAAAATTGACATGAAAACCGTCAATCATTGAGTAAAAGATGAATTAAGGCGCAGAAAGTGATAAATTTAAAGGAAGAATCCTATACTAAGCAAAATTACTACTAGACTGAATTTAATTGTCAAAGGAGATCAATTGATATGGATAAAAAGATTTTAGTTGTTGACGATGAAAAGCCGATTGCGGATATTTTGCAGTTTAACTTGAAGAAGGAAGGCTATGAGGTCCATTGTGCGTATGACGGTGATGAGGCTGTGAAGATGGCGGAAGAAGTGAAGCCTGACCTGGTCCTTCTTGATATCATGCTTCCGAACCGTGACGGGATGGAAGTGTGCCGTGAGATCCGGAAGAAGTATGAAATGCCGATCATCATGCTGACGGCGAAGGACTCTGAGATCGATAAGGTCCTCGGACTTGAACTGGGTGCGGATGATTATGTGACAAAGCCGTTCAGTACGCGCGAGCTGATCGCACGTGTGAAAGCAAATCTGCGTCGTCATCAGGCGGGGGCTGCGGCTGCCGGAGATGAGGAGGAGAATAATGAAATTACGGTTGGTTCACTGACGATCCATCCGGATGCCTATGTGGTGTCGAAACGCGGCGAAACGATTGAGTTGACGCACCGTGAGTTCGAGCTCCTTCATTATCTGGCGAAGCATATCGGACAGGTCATGACCCGAGAGCATCTGCTGCAGACGGTGTGGGGCTATGACTATTACGGAGATGTCCGCACGGTGGACGTGACCGTGAGACGTCTGCGCGAAAAAATTGAGGATAATCCCAGCCACCCTACTTGGATCGTAACACGTAGAGGAGTCGGTTATTACTTGCGAAATCCTGAACAGGAGTAAGTTGAATGAAGAAAGTTGGTTTAACGCGTTCGATCCATCTTAAGTTTGTCATGATTTATGTTCTCCTGATTCTCCTGGCGATGCAGATCATCGGGGTTTATTTTGTCAGGGAACTGGAGAATAAGCTGGTGGATAACTTTCAATCCAGTATAAAGAGCCGGGTGGATCTGCTCGAATATTCGGTCCGTGAAGAAATGGTCAAGGAACGTGCCGAGGATGATCCCTCGAAGGAAAGTGAAATTAAGAATCTATTGGAAGACAGTGCCGAGCCCAACTCGGATATTTATGAAATACGGGTGGTGGATGACCGCAGCAGGATCATTGGCACCTCTGATGAAAACAACCAGGCGCTGGTAGGGCGCCCGACCAATGAAATTTCGGTCAAACGGGTCCTCGCCGGCGGGGGCGCTTATGATAACATTCTTATCGATGAAAAGACCGGGGACCGTGTCTGGGTTCTGACATCCCCCATCATATCGTCAGATGAAGTGATCGGCGCCATCTATCTGGTCGCGAAAATTGAAAATGTGTACAACCAGATGAATGAAATCAACAAGATTTTCACCAATGGTACGCTGATTGCGCTGGCCATCACTGCGATATTGGGTGTTTTGCTTGCACAGACGATCACAAGGCCGATTTCCGATATGAGGAAGCATGCGCTTGCGATGGCCAAAGGGAATTTTTCACGAAAAGTCAAGGTTTACGGCTATGATGAGATAGGTCAGCTGGCCATGACCTTCAATAATCTCACAAAACGGCTGCAAGAAGCGCAGGCGACGACTGAAGGCGAAAGAAGGAAGTTGTCCTCTGTCCTCTCCTATATGACGGACGGGGTCATTGCGACCGACCGGAAAGGCAGGGTCATCCTCATTAACGATCCCGCGGTGGAAATGCTGAATGTTTCACGTGAAACAGTGCTGTCACAGCCGATCGTTGCTCTCCTGGGGCTCGATGACGAATATACATTCGAGGACCTGTCGAATGAACAGGATTCGATCATCCTTGATTACAGTACGAAGGAGAAGCCGTATATCTTAAGGGCGAATTTTTCGATCATTCAAAAGGAAACCGGCTTTGTCAATGGATTGATCACGGTGCTCCATGATATCACGGAGCAGGAAAAAATCGATCTCGAGAGGCGGGAATTCGTGGCGAATGTATCCCATGAACTGCGCACACCTCTGACGACGATGCGGAGTTATCTGGAGGCATTGGCTGAAGGTGCGTGGCAGGATGAAGAGATTGCGCCGCAATTTTTAAATGTGACACAGACCGAGACGGAGCGGATGATCCGCCTGGTCAATGATCTCCTGCAGCTGTCGAAGATGGACAGCAAGGACTATCGTTTCAACAAAGATTGGATAGATTTCATTCTTTTATTCCATGGAATCATCGACCGTTTTGAGATGACGAAGAATTTGAATGTCACCTTTGAACGTTATCTTCCTGACGAAGCGATGTTTGTGGAAATTGATACAGATAAGATTACGCAAGTCCTCGATAATATCATTTCAAATGCATTGAAGTACTCGCCTGAGGGCGGTACGATTACATTCAATGTAAAAGAAAATAACGGGTTCATCGAGATCAGCGTATCGGATCAGGGCCTCGGTATTCCGAAAGAAAATCTTGATAAGGTGTTTGAACGATTCTACCGCGTGGATAAGGCCCGTTCAAGACAGATGGGCGGTACAGGCCTGGGGCTTGCAATCGCGAAGGAAATGATAACAGCACACGGCGGTGATATATGGGCAACAAGTGTCGAAGGCAAAGGCACGACAATCACGTTCACACTCCCATATGATTCTGCACAAGAGGATGATTGGGCATGAAGTATGAAAAAATAAAATCAATTCTATTGACGGTTCTTGTTGCGCTGAGTATTTTCCTTACGTGGAATCTATGGACCTATCAACCTGAGTATGATGTGATTGAAAGCACCGAGACATTTGAAGTTTCCATCGGGGATGAACGGAAAGAGCTTGAATTGATCCAGCCGTACAAAGTTTTCTATCATGATGACGAGCAGATCACGGGGTCCCCGAATGAAACCGAGATTGATAAAGTGCTGGAGCAAATGAGCAGCTGGCGGCTGACCGATGCAAAGGACATCAGCAGTCAATACTCTCAAAGTGAAATCGAGAATCTGGTCCACAGTCCAGGCAGGATCGAGCTGGTGTTTCCGGACAGCCTCCCCCTTTCCAGCTATAATAAAGTGATCAAGTTCGACGAAGAGAATCTGCCGAGAACCACCTTTAACCGTCTCATTTTCGACCTTGATGGAAAAAAGGGTGACAAGGGGATTGTCTATTTTGTCCTGTACGGTGAAGAAGACAGGAAATTTGTCGTCGAGTGCAAGGTCGATGAAGAAAAAATGGACTCACTACAGACGATGTTCGTACAGAGGGCGCTCTACAATGAAAATTTCCGGAACTACTTCGCGTTTAAGGCGAATGCAAGAAAGACCCTTCTCCTCCCGGTTAAGGATGAAGAGTATTACAGCTATAAATATTCTACGGAGATGCTGGAAGCAGAGGATTTCATGAAGGCGCTATTCAAGAATCCAATCAACGTCAGCAAGAATTCAACCGATTCCGAAGAAATCTACCGCGATTCATCGAGTTTGATGAAAGTGAACACAAATGTGAACTCACTCTCATTCGTCAATCCGGGTGTGGATCCGGACAGGAATATATCAGAGGATCTCCTTGTTCAAAACAGTATCGGGTTTGTGAATGAACACGGGGGATGGACCGATAACTTCAAATTATTCTCGGTCAGCCCTGAAGAAAGTAAAATCGAATATCGGATGTTCCTGATGAATTTCCCTGTATTCAGCGATACTGCGGGAACCACGGAAATTTCCCAGATATGGGGAATGGATACGATCCATAAGTATCAGCGGCCATATTTCAAACTTGGAGACGATTATTCGATGTTCTCTAAGCCGGATAAGGTTCACATTCCATCAGGTTACACAGTCCAGCAGGCGCTTGAGGAAAATAAGATGATCAACATGGACTTTGTTGAAGATATTGCAATTGGATATAAATTGACGCGGGATATGAATTTCCCAGACATGCTTTTATACGATCTGACTCCTTCATGGTATTATAAATACAGCGGCAACTGGCTGCGCCTGCCTCTTGAAGAATTGGAGGGGGTCTAAATGGATTGGAATAAAACGAAAACGATTTTCATCGTCGTGTTCCTGATCCTGAATATTTTCCTTTTGACCATTTTTATCAAAAAAATCTCTGAACCGGAGATTCTCGCTGATACGGGCACCCAGCAATCACTTGAGTCCGTTAACATTACGTATCCGGCGGATCTTGCACCGCCTAAGGAAGCCGTCACCGAAACGAATATAAGCGCCACATCTAAGAAATTCACCGATTCGGATAAAGGAAGCCTGAAGAATCAGGAAGTCAGCATCCTTAATGAGACGACATTGTATTCAACGCTTGATGAGCCATATGATTTAGGTGAGAAACTGACAGAAGATGCGCTCAAGGAAAAATTAAAGAGCTTCTTGAAGGAGTACGCGATCGATGGGGATCAATATGCTTTCAGGGGCATCGACAATGAGAATCTAACCATTAGTTATAATCAGATGCACGAAGGAAGACCGTTATTTCATAATGGCAGTGCCGAAATCGTGATGGAGCTTAACAATGAGAACGAAATCGTTTCGTACAAACAGACAATGATGGAAGATATAAATTCATTCGGTAAAGTATCAAGGGTCATCAACCCGCTTGAATCCCTGCAAATCCTTGCCGACAGCGGTAAAATCGAACCTGACAGCAAGGTGACCAGCTTTGAAGAGGGGTATTCAACCGAGGTGCCGATCTCTGATTCCCAGGTACTGACACCGACATGGCATTTTGTCGTAGAGAAGAAAGAGAAGAAACAGCATCTTTATTTCACTGCATTTGAAGGCGATGTCATCGAGTTTACAAAAAAAGAGAAAGAATTACTGGAGTGAGAGGTATGACCATGCATTTTAGTGTACTCGCTAGCGGCAGTACAGGAAATGCGATATTCGTTGAAACGGACGAGCATTCCTTCCTGGTCGACGCGGGTCTCAGCGGCAAGGCGATGGAAGGATTGTTCAGTCAGATCGACCGGAAAATCGAGGACCTGTCCGGCATCCTTGTCACACATGAGCACAGCGACCATATCAAGGGGCTTGGCGTTCTCGCAAGAAAGTATAAGCTCCCGGTCTATGCGAATGAAAAGACGTGGAACGCGATGGACGGGCTCGTGGGGAAAATCGATACAGAACAAAAATTCACATTTGATATGGAAACGGCCAAGCATTTCAGCGGGATGAGCATCGAGTCATTCGGCGTGTCACACGATGCCGCCGAGCCGATGTTCTATGTATTCCATCAGGGTGAAAAGAAGCTTGTCCTCGTCACCGATACCGGCTATGTCAGCGACCGGATGAAAGGCATCATCTCGAATGCCGATGCATATGTGTTCGAAAGCAATCACGACGTCGGCATGCTGAGGATGTGCAGGTATCCATGGAATATCAAGCGCCGCATCCTGAGTGATGTCGGCCACGTTTCCAACGAGGATGCCGCCATCGCCATGAGCGAAGTGATAGGCGACAGGACCAAGGGCATCTATCTCGCCCACCTGAGCCTCGACAACAACATGAAAGACCTGGCACGTATGAGTGTAACGCAGACGCTTGAAACACAAGGAATCGGCGTCGGTGAACAAATCGATCTATTTGATACGGACCCAAAAATCCCGACACCATTAGTAGCCATCTAACCCATTTCTGCGTTTGAATGGGAGAAATTAGAGGAATATAAAAGGCAAAGGCTGCAGGATGGTCTTTGCCTTTTTGTTTTGTGGTTTGATAATGAGATTAAACAATTATATGTGAGGATATTTCTGACTTCCAGCAGTTGATTGGAGTGCATGACGAAGACTCCTATCAGAAATGCGGAAGGGCTTTGCCCAGAGGCGTGTGGCATAAGGCGAATCGGCCACGAAGGCGTTCTTTGCCTTCTTGGTCGGTTTGACTTATGACATGTGCCTCTAAGCCCAGCAGCTGGACAGTTCCCCGCAGGAATTTCAAAGGAGGATCACGGGCCACCCTTGGAAAGCGAAGTCTTCCAAGGAAATCAACTGCGTCAATCGTAGCTTGTATGAGACTTGTCCAGCTCCGGCGGCTAGAGGCTCGAGGTCATAAGTCAAACAAGTCAAAAAGGCAAAAAGCGCCTTTCCGGCTTGTTCGCCTTATGCTTGTCGCCTCTGAGCGAGCCGCCTCCGCTTTTCTATTGTTCACCATATCGACAACCTTTTCTTAACGGTTTTTCATCATTTTTTAATTTAACCTGACTATAATCAGGCATGAATAGATAAAATAACAAAAGGTATGATCTGATGAAAGGATGATGGCAGATGGGATATTATGATGATCAGGATTTCAACAGGGAAGGCAGGAAGAAGCAGAAAGGGAACCGCGGAGGCATGTTCCTTGCAGGGCTTTTGGGTGCGATTCTCGGTGCCATCCTGATACTGGTTGCGATTCCGCAATTACATAACTTAGACGTACTTCCTTATTCGATCCAGCCGGATCAGGATCTAAAGGCGACTGATGAGGAATATCATAACGGGACGACCAAGAATGTTTCAGTAAATGTGACAACCGATGTGACGAAAGCAGTTGAAAAAGCAAGTGACGCTGTTGTCGGCATCTCGAATATCCAATCCCAGAGCTTCTGGGGACAGCAGGGTGATTCGCAGGGACAGGCGGCCGGCACAGGCTCGGGTGTCATTTATAAAAAAGCCGGTAACAAAGCATATATCGCTACCAATAACCACGTAGTGGAAGGTGCGGATCAGCTTGAAGTAACACTTGCAGATGGAACAAAGGTACCTGCAAAGCTGAGAGGGACCGATATTTGGACAGACCTTGCCGTTATTGAAATCGACGGCAGTAAAATCGGCAAGGACGCAGTCGCTGAATTCGGTAATTCCGATAAGCTTAAAGCAGGGGAGCCGGTCATCGCAATAGGAAATCCGCTCGGCCTTCAATTCTCAGGCTCGGTCACTCAAGGAGTGGTTTCCGGTGTCGAGCGTACGATTCCGGTCGATATTAATCAGGACGGCGTCGAAGACTGGAATGCGGAAGTCCTTCAGACGGATGCAGCCATCAACCCGGGTAACAGCGGCGGCGCACTCATCAACATTTCCGGTCAGCTGATCGGAATCAACTCGATGAAAATCGCCCAGGAAGCCGTGGAAGGAATCGGTCTGGCGATTCCGATCAATTCAGCACAGCCGATCATCGACGATCTTGAACAATACGGAGAAGTCAAACGGCCGGCGATGGGAGTCGCCCTCGAAGACGTCAACCGCGTTTCATCCTACCATCAGCAGGAAACATTGAAGCTTCCGAAGGACGTCAATTACGGGGTCATGATCAGACAGGTCATCCCGAACTCTCCTGCAGCACAGGCAGGTCTCGAGGAACTTGATGTCATCGTAGCGTTGGATGGTGAAAAGGTTGAAGACATGATTGAGCTCCGGAAGCATCTTTACAACAAGAAAAAAGTCGGCGATCAAATGACCGTCACCATCTACCGGAACGGTAAGAAAGAAGAAGTGACGATGAAACTGACTGATGAATCAAGAATGTAGTTGTGGATAAGTAAAAAGCAGGAGGGGGAAAGCACCTTTCCTGCTTTTTCTATACGTGATATGATTACCTGTGGATAAATAAAAACGTTGAAATATAAGGAGGTAATAGCTTTGATTTATTGCTGTTTAGAGCACGTGGAGCTTGCGATGGATATCATTGTAGACGAGCATGAAGTGGCACCGGACCTGAAGGAACTGCCTAAAGAAGAACAGTTATCCACAACCTGTGAATATTGTGGGAATAACGCAATATATATTGTGGCGAACTAATATTCCCATACAGTATGTGGACGGATGATGTGGATATGTGTATAAGTTCTGTGGATAATGTGTTTGTAAATTGTTTGTAAAGTGAGGACGAACTGTGAATATAACGATTGTAACGGTTGGAAAGCTGAAAGAAAAGTACTTGAAGCAAGGAATAAGCGAATATGTAAAGCGGCTCGGTGCCTACGCCAAACTCGACATCATCGAGCTGCCCGATGAAAAAGCACCGGAAGTGTTGAGCGATTCAGAAGTGGAACAGGTCAAGAGCAAAGAAGGAGAGCGCATCCTTTCCAAAATTTCACCAGACCACCATGTCATTGCCCTCGCCATCCAGGGCAAAATGAAATCATCCGAAGAACTGGCGGACAACCTCGACAAACTCGCCACCTACGGAAAAAGCAAAGTCGCCTTCGTCATCGGCGGCTCACTCGGGTTAAGTGATGAGGTAATGAAGCGGGCAAACGATACCCTGTCCTTTTCAAAAATGACGTTTCCTCATCAGTTGATGCGGTTGATTCTGGTTGAACAGATCTATCGGGCGTTTCGGATTAATCGGGGGGAACCGTACCATAAATAACGGTAAACCTTAATAAAAAGAGTGGACAAAATAAGTTTGTCCACTCAAGTAATTAACCAACATTATGTACACCTTGTAATACATTTAAAGTACGTTTTACATACGTAAGTAATTCTGTATGATCTAAATGTTCAGAATCTGCATAAGGATTTTTGTCGTGATGGAATTTTTTACTGTAATCATTAATATCCTCAAGCTCCGAAAGTTGATTTTTCATTCTCCTTAAGGACTCAGTCTCTCCCTGCCTAACTTTATCAATAAAATTACCTAGCCACTCATTACTTTTAAAGTCAGCTGGAAAACGAATTCGTAAGTTTCCCTCAAGTAGCGGGCGAATACATCTTGCAACTGATCTAGGATCCACTTTAGTTTTTCCTTCGAGAAAATCAGCTAAAGTAAAATAACTTTGGTAATAATCAGATTTAGTTTCAGATTCAATGTCCCAGTTTCCTATTGTACTATCTGTGGTACCATCTCTTTTTACACATAATTGAGTTAAAAGAGTTTTTTTATCAGCATACTTACTCCAGAGCGCTCTCGCAAAGTAAGTGTCATGTGTTAATACTAATACTTGTCTTGCAAGATTAGAGTATCTAACCACTTGATCTGCTGTATACCCTTTTCTATGGTTATCCATACTTGAAATCGGATCATCAAAGATGAGTATTTTTCGTTCAATGTCAGGGTCAGTTTCTAATTTTGCCAAGAAGAATGCAAAAGCCAAGCTACTTTTGTCTCCTTCACTCAATGTATTTCTAAAAGAAGCAGTGGTTAATGGTGATTTTTCATTTCCAAGTTGGACAGGAACATTATTGATTGATAATGAGAAATTACTACTAGGCTTTCCTCCTAAGAAGCTTGATTTATAATCAGAAATTTTAAAGCTAGCTCCACATCTTTCTAAATGCCAATTAATTCGTGTTTCGTACTTTTGAAATATTTCTTCAGTATATTGATTTAATTCGTCTTTGACTTGACTCTTTAATTTGTTTAGCTTTTTTATTTTGCCTAATAATTCTTTATAGCTCTTAATCAATTCAGATTTATCACTTGAATAGCGTAGTTGAGTGTTTTTTAAGCGCTCTAAAGAAACTTTTTGATTTTGTAATGACAATTTGTCTACGGATAATTTTCTTTCCTCAATTTTTTGATTAATAGATTCAATTTGTTCATTGTATCTAGATAGATTATCTAAAATGGCTTGGTATTGATTGCTCATTGTTATAATCTCATCTGAAATTACAACCTCATCTAATGGAGAACGCTTTTTAATTTCCAATACTTCCGTTATCGCAGAAGTGAATAGCTCCCAAGTTTTGTTGATACTTTCAATATCTAAGGCTAGATCTTCTTCTAAAACAATATGGTTTTGCCAGAAAGATAATATTTTGAGATTTGTGTTTAAATTTGTATTCAGGGAAGAAAGTGTATCAAACCCAAATTTTTGTTTGAAAGACGTACTAAGAGTATTAATGAACTTAATGGATTTTTGATATTCAGAACTAAAATATGTTTTAAATGCAGCAACAATTTCGATTCCACTAATATCCTGTTTACAGAATGGACATTGGTCGCTTTCTAATTTAGTGACCCCATATTCAAGCCAATTTTCTCCGTTCTCATCGAGCAATTCCTTTATATGTTGTTTTGTTAATACCTCTGCTTGATCACTTATTAAATTAAGTGAAACTCCCGCCAAACTAGCTTCAAATTTGTTAAGATCAAAAGATGGTAGGCTTAGTTTAGTAAGCTTCTGTTTTGTTTTTATTTCTGATTCTTGTCCAAGTGAATATAAAGATTTCTCAATCTTTTTGATTTCCTCATCCAAGTTTTCTTTTTCTGGTAGTTTAATAAATTCATTTACTGATAGCACACCTTGAATACCAATTTTTATCGATTTTTCTAAGTCCTTCTTATTTGTATTTTCTATTTTAAGTCGAGCTTCAATCTCATCAAGCTTATTTGCTTTTTCAACACCAATTTTTCCTATTGTAAAAAGATATAACTGTTTCTTTTGATCATGCTCAATTATATTTTTTGAATAGATGTTATCTGTGATATAAGTCGAATCAAATATTTCAAATTCATAATCAGGCTTATTATCCCATTTACCTCCTTTGAATTTATAGTTCTTTGTATTGCATAAAATATTTATTAACTGTTCCCCAGAACCCCCAAGAGTTTTTCTACCAATAATGAGTTCAGGATTTTGGTCATTTAATGAACGTAAGATATGTGATAAAGTTGTCTTTCCACGTCCATTTTCAGAATAAATAATATTCATCCGATTAAAGTTGTTAGTACCTTGTGCAGATACTGAGCGGAATTTCCCTGTATTTTTTATACTAATAATTTTATTAATCATTTTATGACCTCCCTATTTTGAGAGTTTTATATTACATTACACCTTATTGGAAAATTCTACATTATTAGATAAAAGTCCTGCTATTTCTACATTAAGTTGGAATAATTTGTGATATATTTATCCTATTATGATAATAATATTGAAGTTTTTATGAATATCGGAGGGGGAAAAATGCAATTTGGGAAGGCTATCAGGATCTTTTTGATTGATGGAGATCCGAATGGAAGGCTTACCTGTGAACTATCTAATTGGACAGGAAAAGCATATAAGATACCAAGAATTCAAATAAAAAAATGTGTAGACAGGCAGGATTTAAATGGAACAGGTGTTTATTTGCTATTCGGAAAAGATGAGGATGAAAATGATTTAGTATATATTGGTGAGGCTGAAACTATTTTAAAAAGACTCAATGAGCATCTAAAGGAAAAGGATTTTTGGAAAGAAGTAATTGTTTTCATAAGTAAAGATGATAATTTGAATAAAGCACATATAAAATATCTTGAAAATGGTCTTTATGAGATGGCTAAAGAAGTGAATAGATACAAATTAGAGAATTCAAATACTCCTACAAGATCTAGTATTTCTGAATCAGATAGAGCAGAAATGGAAGAATTCATGAGTAATATTAGACTGTTAGTAAATACACTAGGTCATAAGGTGTTTGAAGAAGTAAGAGATGATAAATCTAAACAAAAGGAAATAAAAGATACTTTCTATATAAAAGCTGCTCGTGGAGCGGATGCAAAGGGAATTCAATCTACAGAAGGATTTATAGTGTTCAAGGGATCTAAGTTTGCAAATTCAGTTGTTGACTCAATCTCTCCTTCATTAAATTCACATAGGGAAAGATTACTAAAACAGGGTATATTATATACAGAAGAGAATGAATTAATATTGAAAGATGATTATATTTTTTCTAGTCCATCCGCTGCAGCTGCATTGGTAATGGGTAGAAATGCAAATGGTTTAACTGCTTGGAAGTTAATAAACGGTAAAACTTTAAAGGAATATGAGGAAATTGAATAAAAAACAAAGAGAAGTAGCATAAGCTACTTCTCTTTTAGTAAATACCTTAAGAATTTTCATTTAAAACTGATTCAACAGCTTGATTTAAACTTTCTATATTATCGTTTCCAGCAAGAAGTCCAGATCTTAATAGAGATCTTCTTCTTTGGATAGTCAAAGAGAAATCATGTAACTGGGCAATATTATTTATTAATTGACTAACTCTATTTTCTAAAGCTCTAGTAAATCGGACTACTTCTTGATGTAATGGGTTTTCATTATTGAAAGGCGGTATAACTTTATATACTAGTTTATGAATATGCCTTTCACCAAAAAGTCCACGTGCTTGGAATGGTCTGATAATTTCATTGACATAATTAGAATTCATAATTCCAATTAAGTACAGTGCTTCTTCTTCGTCGTCTGTACCATAAACATAGGTGGTTTGATCTGCAATAAAATGATGAGGACTTTCTATATGACCTCTTTGAATTGCAGCACATGGTTTACTTCCACCAGCTCCACAATGAACTAAGTATTGATAGTTAAGGTAAGACTGTTGTGTTAATTTACCTCGTTCATCTATCATTTCATATATACTTTTCCTTAATTCATCGTGGCTATCAATATCTTCAAACCAATCTGAAACAGTATCATCCCCACGATCGATTAACTCTTCCGATGATAAAATTCTTGGGGTATTGTCAACAATTTCTACAGGCAATATTACTTTAGGTAGATGATCTTCCAATATCCCAAATGGTAATAATGTGTTAGAGGTTACAGTTGAAAAAATATAGTTTCTATTTACGTAATTTTCAAAAACCACACCCGTAAGTTTTTTATTATTCCTATTTTCAATTTCTGTTGCTGCTGTTCTTACATGGACAACATAGCTAGCAGGAGTATCAGCAATTAAATCAACGAACAAAGCTGTTCGAGGCATTAAATCTGCCCCTTGTCTAAATCTAGGTGCATAGAAATCTGAACCACGCACTGTGTAACCATCAGTATCTACTCTTAACCAAGCATTTTTATCAACTAGTGTACATAATGCAATATTGCCATCAGTAGGATTATCTAAATCATTAGTAAAAAACCTTGAAGGGATGTTATCATGTATAGTTCCTGTTAATTCTTGTTTTCGACCAAAAACCACACAGCTTGGCAAATTGAATAATTCAGGTACGTCTATCAAATCCCAAAATTCAGTGATATTAAATGGCACTTTATCTCTAAAATTAAATGTTCTAAATGGAGCATGATTATCTCCATCTGTTACACTTCTAGATACGATAAAAGCTACTTTTCCTTCTTCTTTTAGAAAATGTTTTACATTATGAAGAGCAAAAGTAGTAGCGATTTCTGAATGTAAAAAACTTGAACCAGTTGGTCTTATACCAAAAAAACTAGCTTGTCTAATTAACTGGTCTTTATAAGGTACATCGGGAAGGTTACTTATTGTCAACCAAGGTGGGTTTGTACCTATGATATCAAATTGACCAGCAAATAAACTTGGACGATAACTATTTCTAAGTACAAAAGCCCAAATTCCATCTCGGTTGGCTATTATTCGTGATGCCAACTCATTTACCAGACTAGATGTGGAGTTCATTAATAATTCCATTTCTTCTACTGTTAATCCCTCTAGGAAAGGTTGGCTTAAAATATTTTGTAGTATGTTATTAGATTCATCAATTTCGAGTATTCTTAACTCTCCATGACGTTCATAAGATTTAGCGATTTGATTTGCTCTTTTGTTACTCCAGGTTATAAGTAAATCGAATTCCTTTGAATGTCTTAATAGAGCATTGGGAATCTCGATTCTAACATTATCAAATGCAATAACGGGATTTTCTATTAAGTCATCCTGCTCTTGAGTGCTTTCATCTCTTGCAACAAATAATGAATCTGCATGATATATAGGAATATCAACTGGTTGTTGGGTATCCCTTATCAAATCGGATAACGTCATTGCCCAAACGGATTTTGATAAGATAACAGCAATTGGATCAATATCTATACCTGTAACTGCCTCTGTGATAATACGTAATAGCTGATCTGTAGTTATTTCTTCGTTAATATATATTTCTCTAGTTTTCATTAAGGCAGCTCTAATAAAATTGCCACAACCACAAGCAGGATCTAAATATCTGAAGTTTTCTGGTGTATCCTCAAAAAGGTTATCTATCACAGAGATGGCTAAGTTAGTTGGGGTACTTTTTTGACCTAAAGCACTCCGTTGCTCATCAGGTAACATTTCGTCATAGATTAATTGAATCATATTTTCATTTCCAGCAAACGAGAAATCATACATTTTTATATGGTGGAATAGGTGTCTGGCTACAGGGAGGAAGTGGTCTATCCATATATCTTTAGTAATCCAACCATAAAAATCATAATCGACAAGATTATTTAGTTTAGCTACGTTTCGAAAAAATTCACCATTTAAAATTGTTTTAATAGTCCTATCATCATTAGGTAGGGATTCTTGAAAATTATTAGCAACCATTAACCTTGAAAGGATGAGTAGGTAAACTTGTTTAGTATATAGATCCAAATTTATTATAGATTCTGATACAGCATTGTAATCTTGTTGCTTTTTCCATAAATCCAGTGAAAGTTCTACTTCAGAATTAGCAGCAGATTCTTGGATTATATGTAATAATTGTGGATATACTAAACCGAATAAATTACTGTTTAATCCAAAATCTCTCATGATATTATCCGCTGTTAATGGAAGTAAATTTTCGTCAAGCAAAACTCTTTTTAGAAAAATAGTTAAATGTTGTGCATTGGACTCTGTAGCTTGATCAATATAAAGGCTTTCAGTAAGTTCTAAGTCAACCATATCTGCAGTATATTGTCCATCAGCTGGAATTGTATTGGGGACAGGGCGATATAATCTCCAATTTAATACATCAGTAGATAAACAACCGAATGATGAGTTTGTACCATGTTGTGTCCATAAAGCAGCTATGTAACGTTTTAATTCCAATGTAGCTTCGTTAAATGATCTCTGATTTAAGAGGTCTTTTTTAAATTCTAATACCATTTGACCATTTAAAGTATCAATAAATCCTCTTGTAGAAGAACTAGCTTCAGAAGGGGCAGTTCTCACATAAGATTCTGCACCAGAAGCAAATGCCTCGAGTTTTGAACGATACTCACTCTGTGGAAAAATTCTAGGCAAGTAGGATACTAATAACTCTTTTCTACCACTCTCACTTAGTGTATTACTTGATAAAATGCTACGAAGTAAATTTAGTGTTTCATTAACATTGCCTACATCGAGCTGAGTAGTTATATTATCTGACATGTTTTTCCCCCTGAAAAATGAAATAAAGTTACCATTATTATACACTAAGATGATTTAATAGTTATCCTAAACAAATAAGTGTTTTTCTTGTATTATGGTAGTAGAACTGTAGTTCGTAAAAGATAGGATGATATAAATGAAAACAATAGATATTAAAAATATATATGAAAAAGCTTTCCCATCAAAGAGAAGTGGAAACTTATATAATGCCTTTTCCTATCCTACTAAGATTTCCCCTGAAGTTATTGCTGTGTTTATAGCATCTCATACAAATCCAGGAGATGTGATAGTAGATACCTTTGGTGGGAGCGGGACAACTGGATTAGCTACTCATTTAAGTTCCAATCCAACTCCTGAAGTATTGGAGATTGCAAAAGAGATGGGTGCGCCTGTTAAATGGGGTCCAAGGAAGGCATATATATATGAACTTAGTTCATTAGGATCGTTTGTGGGTAAGAATATGTGTAATCCACCTAATCCAGATTTGTTCTTAGAAGAGGCTACTAAGTTGTTGAAGACTGTCGAAAGCAATCTTGGATGGATGTATAGGATTGAAGATCCAGATGGAAATCAAGGCTTCCTAAGACATGCTATATGGAGTGAAGTCCTTAGTTGTAATAATTGTGAAACCGAATCAAGTTATTGGGATAGTACAGTAAGTTTCGAACCTCTCTCAATGAGTGATACTTTCACTTGCCGTCACTGTCAATACACAACGAATGTAAATAATGTGAAAAGGGCAACTGAAGAGTTCTTTGATAAAGTCCTTAATAAATCTATTCTAAGAAAGAAAAGAGTAATTAAAAGAGTATATGGACAAACAGGTAAAAAGAAGTGGGTAAGAGATGTTTTAGAATCAGATAACCATCTAATATGTGAAGTAGCCAAGAGAGATTTTAGCTGTCCAATTCCATTAGAAGAAATTGAGTGGGGGGATTTATATAGATCTGGTTATCATTTTGGTATTTCTCATGCCCATCACTTTTACACAACAAGAAACCTTCATATAATATCAGAACTTATGAAT
The DNA here is from genome assembly GCA_051294195.1 of Bacillus sp. BKU_1. Taxonomy (GTDB): domain Bacteria; phylum Bacillota; class Bacilli; order Bacillales; family Bacillaceae_B; genus Rossellomorea. The sequence continues at coordinate 4,233,048 of CP193985.1, forward strand.
GAAATAAAAAATGCACCTGAAGAAGTTCAAGCTGCATTAAAATTACTAGTATTAAGTTACAATTCGTCTCACAGCACTCTAATGACAAGGGTAGTGCTAAAGAAAAACCAAAGCGACTTTGTATTAACTGGAGCCCAATCTGGAGTTTTATATATAAGCAACCTACCAGTAGAGAAGAATATAATAGTAGGACTTGAAAGAAAGATTAGTACTTTTTATAAAGCATTCTCCACGATTTGGGATAGTGAAAGTACAGTGGAAGTAGTAAATAAAAGCAGCACTAATTTGGAAGAAGTTGAAAGTAAGTCAGTAAGATATGTTTTTACTGATCCACCTTTTGGTGACTATATACCCTATTCAGAACTAAATTTCCTTAATGAGATTTGGCTTGAAGATAAGACTAATGTAAAAGAAGAAATAATTATTAGCTCTTCACAGAGAAAAGGGGTTAACGAATACGAAGAACTAATGACAAAAGTATTTAAAGAAATATCTAGAGTGCTGACAGAGGATGGCAAAGCAACAGTAGTATTTCATTCTGCTAAAGCTGAAGTTTGGAGAGCACTACAAAATGCTTATAATAATGCTGGATTAAAAGTTATTTTATCGAGTGTTCTAGACAAGTTACAAGGTAGTTTTAAGCAAGTATCCTCAAATGTCACAGTAAAAGGAGATCCATTATTGTTACTAGAAAAAAATCATAATAGATCTCAGTCCTTTACAAATGATATTGATATTAAAGAAATTATTTTTGAGTTACTAATCGAAACGGAAAGAAGACAAGAACAAGTGACAGCTGAAAGGCTTTATTCAAGGTTTATAACCTATTGCTTAGAAAAAGGGATTATTGTCTCTATAAACGCAGGTGATTTCTATAACCAATTAAGTTCTTTAAGTGATGTTGTTCGTGAGGGTGACTATGTTGGATATAAAAAGTAAGGATGAAGCTATGACTGAAATAAATAGAAAGAAGAGGCTAGGTCAATACTTCTCTGGAGAAAAACTTTCCAAACTGTTGGCTGCTTTTTCTGTGTATCCAGAATATAAATCAATTATTGATCCAATGTGTGGAAAAGCAGATATGCTTGTTGCTGCAGGCTCTTTTAATACTAAAGCTGAGTTATATGGTATAGACATTGATGATGGGGCAATAAAAGCTGCAATTAGCAACCTAGAGAGTAACAATAAAGTTATAGATTCGAATTACCTATTCAAATCAAATGCCCTTTCAGAACAAATTCTAAATAAGATTCCTTTTTTTCAGTTTGATTTAGTGATTACTAATCCACCTTATGTCCGCTATCAATCACTTAGTACTAGTGTAGAGGGCGATGAATTACCAAGTGGAGAAGAAGTAAGACAATCTTTGTTAGAGATAATTAGAGAAATGACTCATCTAGATAATGAAGATAAGAAGATATTTACTGAAATAGTAAAAGGTTACTCTGGTTTGTCGGATTTAGCTGTTCCTTCTTGGATTCTTTGTGCCCTTTTAACCAAAATAGATGGTCGACTTGCTATGGTAGTTCCTGAAGCTTGGTTAAATAGGGATTATTCTTACCCTATTCAATATTTATTGTTTAAATACTTCGATTTAGAATATGTTATTGAAGATGTTGATAGATGTTGGTTTAATGAGGCGCAAATTAAGACTAATTTAATAGTTGCCAAAAGAAGGACAAAGGCTACAAACATATTTAAATATAACCAAGGAAAACAGTATGTCCACATCTCAATTAAAGAAGAACATGGTGATGAAACTAGCCTAGTTGGTAACTTGGTTAATCATAGTGAAGATAAGGAACTGTCATTTAAAAATGAAATACAAGGAAACTTGGAAAATTATTTATCAAAAGGAATCTGTCATCTTGTTAAAATGGCAGATACACTTGAAAATTTGGCAATGAATTGTAAAAAACATAGTTGGTTTAATAGCTTGGAGGGTAGTTACAAACCTAAAAAAGCTAAGACCCAATCTATGAATTTAATGCCACCATTATTAAAAAGGATTGTGGGTGAATCACCTGCAGAATTTGTTACCTTTGAAGAACTGGGAGTGAAAATTGGACAAGGTTTAAGGACGGGTGCAAACAAGTTCTTTTATGGAGAGAAAGTTAAGGATGATGGGGACTTTACTGTTGTAAAAGTAGATAAAATGTTTAAAAAAGGTACTGTTAAAATACCATCAGAATTATTAGCACCAGTAGTTAGAAAACAAGCAGAACTTCCTTCTGGTTATAGTGTAAAATCTAGTGATATTGTTGGAAGAGTATTGATTCTTAACAATGTGATTCATCCTAAAGACCTTGAAGAGGTAAAGCACTTAAATGTAAAAAGAAAACTTATGAATAATGACCTTTCAGATTTCATCCTTGAAGTAGAAGAAACAAATGTTGGTTCAGAAGTAGATCCCAAATATATTCCGAATCTATCAGCTGTCAAAACAAATAAGGGAAAAATGAAGGGGGATGACCCAGATACAATAAACTACTGGTATATGCTCCCTAAAATGGCTCCTAGACATCAACCAGAAATATTTGTCCCTAGGATTATTAATCAAACACCAAAATTTATGCTAAATACCGCACCACCTCTAATTATTGATGCAAACTTTTCTACAATATGGCTTTTACAGGGAGCAGAAATTGATAAATATGGATTACTTGCTTTATTGAATAGCAGTTGGTTTCTACTTTTATGTGAATTAATAGGAACTGTAATGGGAGGTGGAGCATTAAAGTTAGAAGCAACACACTTAAAAAAGGCTCCAATACCACGCTTAGCTAAGAGTCAATCTGAAAAACTATCTAATCTTGGCAAAAAATTAAGTAATGGGGACGAAGGTGTTAAAACATCTATAGATCAAATAATTCTAGAAGTGATTTCACCTGAAAATAGTACTTTGCTCATGAAAGATATTGATGAGTTAACCTTACAGAAAAGAAATGCTCGAAAGTAATAATTACGACTACCTAGCTTTAGTTTTAGACATGTTTACTCTAATATAACAAATATATATTATATAATTGATGCCTATGCCGTTAGGCAATCCTCATGAGAGGTAGGAACATAGAGGAACACAAAAAAGATCTCACTTGGTTCATTCTAAGTGAGATCTTCTGCATCTATTAATTATAAATTCTTCTAACGATGTTCTTGGTATTCTCCATGATCTTCCTACTCTAAATCCTTTTATTTCTCCGCTATTCAGCAATTTATAAGCATAACACGAGTAGCTAATGTGAGACCCCGCAGGCTTGCCGAGGAGGCTCACGGGCTACCCGCTGAAAGCGAAGTCTTGCACGGAAATCAATTGCGTATTAAATGCCTTCACTAAAATATTAGTCTTTAAGCTGTAGTCTATTAACTTGCTTTCCTCTTAGAATAAGCCTTCATCTGCAAAGGCAGATAGTCATTGAAATAATGGTTCGTCTCCTTCACGATTACCTTATAAATTAGCAGCAGGGCAATCAAGTTAGGAATCATCATCAGTGCATTCGACATGTCCGCAAACGCCCAGACCAATTCAAGGTTCGCCACTGCCCCCATACCGGTCGCAGCGACATAGATCAAGCGGTATGATGCGATATAGCGGTAGCCTGTGAGATATTCGAAGCATTTCTCACCGTACATATACCAGCCGACGATCGTGGAGAAGCCGAAGAAAATGACCGAGAACGAGACGATGTATTCTCCTGCAACCCCGAGGGCATGTCCGAATGCTGCACTCGTCAAGGCACCGCCGTCAATTGAAGCGGAATGCTGGACGCCTGAAATGGCACCGCCTGTCGGGTCCCAGAATCCTGTAATGATCAATACAAGTCCAGTCATCGTACATACGATGATCGTGACGATGAACGTTCCCGTCATCGCAACCAATGCCTGTTTTACAGGATGATCAGTCTTTGCATTCCCCGCAATCAGCGCAGCCGTACCGAGACCTGCTTCATTGGAAAAGATTCCACGTGAAACACCGCTGCGGATTGCTTCACTAATGACAATCCCAGCGAATCCGCCTGCAGCTGAAACAGGATTGAACGCGTAATGAAAAATCAATTTGAAGGCAGGAATGATCATGTCGTAATTCAGTCCGATGATCAAAAGTGAACCTCCGATATACAGAAATGCCATGATCGGCACAAAGAACGATGCCACTGTACTGATCCTCTGAATCCCGCCGAAAATGATCAAAGCCGTCAGCAGGGCAAGGACGATCCCTGTCACCCAGTTATTGATGGAGAAACTTGTCGTCATGACATCGGCGATCGTGTTGGACTGGACACTGTTTCCGATACCAAGTGCAGCGAAAGCACCGAATAAGGCAAAAGCGACGGCCAGCCATTTCCATTTGCTTCCTAAGCCTTTTTCAACGTAATACATCGGACCGCCAGAGTACTCACCGTTTTTATTTTTCACACGATATTTCATCGCCAGGAGCGCTTCGGCATATTTCGTCGCCATGCCTAGGAGGCCGACGATCCACATCCAGAAGATCGCTCCGGGTCCGCCGATTGTAAGGGCGGTCGCAACACCAGCAATATTCCCGTTTCCGATTGTCGCCGAAAGAGCGGTCATCAATGTTTTGAAATTGCTGATATCGCCTTCAGAATCAGAGGAATCCGTATTCGATTCCTTTGTGAACGCAAGCTTAAAAGCATAGAATAGTTTCTTGAATTGCAAACCTTTAAGCATGATGGTCAAAAATAAGCCTGTTCCAAACAACAGTACTAAACTTGGTGTACCCCATAGGAAAGCATTGATCTTGTTTAGCACATCTAACATAAAATCCTCCTCATGGTGTAAGCGTTTTCTGGTTGAATCCTTTTCTATTATATATAGTACCACCCCCGGCCTGTCCAGTAATATGTGAAAGTTTGCCATAGAATGAGTTTTATGGACTATCTAATCAATTTTCGTGACAGTACAGATATATAAACAAGGGGAATAGGTCAAAAGGTTTAGGAATCTGATCTGTTTGGGTATGGTATACTATTTAAATGCAAAAATACATAATAAGAGGAGAAATGGCATGAGCTGGTATTTAAAAGTAATAAAGAACTATGTAAACTTTGGGGGTCGGGCAAGGCGGAAGGAATATTGGATGTTTTATCTGGTCAACTTCTTAATAAGCATGGGGATATTTGTAATTCAAATGGCAGCCGGCATAGACGGGTGGTTGAACGGATTGTATTCCTTGTTTATCCTCCTGCCGTCACTTGCTGTTACCTTTCGACGTCTACATGATACAGGAAGAAGCGGCTGGTGGATTCTCATCTCCCTGATCCCGGTCGTTGGATGGATCGTGATCCTTGTATTCATGTGCCTTGAAGGCGAAAGCCAATCAAACAAATGGGGGCCGAACCCTAAATTCGGCGGAGGCCATCTATAAGAAAAGCGTGGGCATCCGGCATCCTTTAACTAGGAAGCCGGATGCTTTTTCATGTCTTGACGTACCTGGAAGGGGGCAGATATCTGCATGAAGAATAGGCCCAGCAATTCCCACGCATACTAGAAGTGGGTGATATGATGCGAGGGAAAAGTGAAGAAATCGAGAAGTACAGTGATGCGATTGATAAGATGCAAGAAGGACTCGAAGCAATGATCGAGTTGTATAACGATATGGAAGAGGACACTCCTTTTGTCAATCTTGAAGAAGGAGTCCTTGAGGATCTTGAGAAAGCGAAACGGATTTACGGAGAAGAATATGTGAGTAAGAAGGTCAATACGATTTTGAAAGAGGTGCTGACCTGGCTTGATTTAGAGGAAGGAAAGAAAAAGTGACCTGGTTTAGAATGTCAAAGATCGCTGGACAATAAAAGACCCCTGACACCAAACGATGTGTCAGGGGTTTTGAACTTCTTACAATCCAACAGAAATATACTTAACCTCCAGGAATTCCTCGATTCCTTGATGTCCGCCTTCCCGTCCGAGACCGCTCTGCTTGAATCCGCCGAACGGTGCCTGAGGTGTGGAAGGGACGCCGTCATTCAGGCCGACGATTCCATATTCAAGCTGCTCGCAGATTTGGATGCCTCTTGTGATGTTTTCCGTGAACACGTAAGCGGCAAGTCCGTATATGGAGTCATTGGCGCGTTCGATTGCTTCTTCCTGAGTCTTGAACGTCGAGATCGGAGCAAGCGGACCGAATGTTTCATCCGTCATGCACAGCATGTCTTCACTTACATCCGTGAGGACGGTTGGCTCGAAGAACAGGCCTTTGCCGGCTTTTCCTCCGGCGGCCACTTTTGCCCCTTTACTTACGGCATCATCGATATGCTTCTGGACTTTTTCCACCGCATCCTCATCGATGAGCGGACCGATGTCGACGCCTTCTTCAAGCCCGTTTCCGATTTTCAGTTCCTTCACTTTTTTCACCAGTCGCTGAGTGAATTCTTCAGCGATATCCTCATGTACATATACACGGTTTGAGCACACACATGTCTGACCGGCGTTGCGGAATTTGGATGCGACGACGCCTTCGACTGCTTTATCAATATCACAGTCATCCATCACGATCGATGGGGCATGTCCGCCGAGTTCCAGTGAAACTTTTTTAATGGTATCGGCAGAGCCTTTCATCAGCTGTCTGCCCACTTCGGTCGAACCGGTAAATGTGAGTTTTCGTACGCGCATGTCCTCAAGCCAGGCTTCCCCGATGGCTTTTGAATCACCGGTGACGACGTTAATGACTCCTTTCGGGATACCTGCCTGTTCGGCAAGGGCGGCCATTTTCAAAGCGGTCAAAGGTGTCAGGTTGGCAGGCTTGATGACAACGGTACAGCCGGTCGCAAGCGCCGGAGCCACTTTCCTCGTGATCATCGCGGCAGGGAAGTTCCATGGAGTGATGACCGCCACGACACCGACAGGCTGCTTCGAAACAAATAATCTCTTATTGGTCTGCGTGGCCGGGATTTGTTCACCATAAACGCGTTTTCCTTCTTCTGCATACCAGGAAATGAAACCGTTGGCATACTGAATTTCACCCGCTGCTTCTTTCAGGGGTTTACCTTGTTCCATTGTCATGGTTTCAGCAAGGTCTTCCTTATGTTCGTTGATCAGTTCGTACCATTTTCGGATGAGTTCGCTTCTCTCATAGACGGATTTCTTCGACCAGTCACGGAACGCGGTATCTGCCGCATCGACAGCACGTACGGCTTCATCTTTTCCGCCGCGGGGAATTGTGGCCACAACCTCCGACGTAGCCGGATTGGTGACCTCCACCTTTGGCAGTTCGTTTCCGATTTCTTCACCGTTTATGAGCATATTGTAGTGTTTCATGTTTGTCCTCCTTTACCTTTGCTTTTATACTGCGCTTCTTCTAAGTATCTACCATCATTTTACCAGTTCCAGCCTTATTGTCTTCTAGGAAGGCTTATAAAAAAGAATGATACCACCTATATATGTACGGCATCACTCTATCATATATACCCTGTTTAAATGCTTTTTACACTTTAACCCAGAGGGGGGCGTGCTCAATCAAGTCCCGTCATGCGTGGCAGCGGTCGCACCGCCGATGGCGGCTATCGTTGCGGATTGCTGTGCCTGGATGAGTGCTTCGATGGTGGTGGACAGATTGGCCTGCAGGAGGGATGAATTTTCAATCTGATTGCTGAGGTGAAGATTGACAGCCATCATGAAATTCATATCCTTTTGCCAGCGGATTTTTTCGTTCAATGATTCCCGGATTTCCTTTACTTCACTGATTTGGTCTTTGCCGTTAGTCAAAAAGGCAAGCATGGCGATCTGTGGATAGAACATGGATTTCGGCCGGATGCCTTCCTCTTTTAAACAATCGAAGATTTCCGTGCAGCGGGTCACCAATTCATCCGGATCCGCGTCTTCAACAAGCGAAAGGATGTGGCTCATTGTCTGCAGGTCATTGCCTTTATGGAAACCTGACAGGTTCAATTTATCATAGAAATATTCTATATGGTCAATCAGGAGGTCCGTATCCTGTGTTCTTCGAGCTAGAAGCATGGCAAGGGGATAGTCGCTCTGGCCTGTGAGGAAGAAATGGTTCTTTTTCATTTTCTTGTACACTTCCATCGCCCGGGATGAAATTCCTTCATCCGTGAGGTCTGCGCTGATCAGCACCATGGCAGAAATATAGGTGTACGCTCCCATAGAGAATCCTTCATCCACCAGTTTTTTATATGTGGTGATGAACGATTGGAAAGCTGTTTCAGGCTTTTGGAAACGGGTGATGAGCATGGCTGCGAACAGATAGCGCTGATGGGATTGAAGGGTAGTGAAGAATCCGACTTCTTTTTTGATGAAGTCTGCCATTTTTTCAAGCCGGTCTCCGTCAAATTCATGATTTTCATTTACATAAAGGGAAGCGATCAACATGACGGAACGCTGGTCGGTTACCTTCCAGCTCAGTTTCTTTTTTGCGTCTGCATATACGTCTTTATACATTTGGATTTTGTTCAACCGTAGCACGTCCTTTATGAATAGTTGTTTCGTTAATATACGGATGAAAAATGGAAAAGTTTCGTTAATGCGGAAATACACCGCTTTATGAAGGTAAAATCATTTGTAAAAGAAAAAAGCCTGCTTTTGAAATGCAGGCTAACGACGCTCACCATCTTCAACCAGATGTTTAAGCATCGACAGTTTATTGTTCCAGAACCGTTCATAGTAGGACAGCCAGTCCCTGAGCTCAGCCAGGGGTTCGGGGTGAAGGCTGTAGATTTTTTCGCGGCCGACTTTTTTACCGCTGACAAGGTCTGCCTCGGTAAGAATCCCGAGATGCTTGGTGACCGCGGTCCTGCTGATGGAAAAATGGGAAGTGATGTCCGAAATCGGACGGTCTTTTTCGGACAGCAGGCGCAGCATTTCCCGCCGGGTCGGGTCTGCGATCGCCTGAAAGACATCATGTTTCGCAGCACCCATTTATTCCTCGACAACCTTTCTCAGACGGTCATTCACAAGTCCGGACCAGCCGTTGTTCATGCGGTCGCGAATGATGGAGGCCTTCTCGCCGGCTTTCGAAATCGTGTCATCGGAATCCTTCCAGCCTGCATGCACGACCGTGAATTCTGTCTGATCACCAAGATCTTTCAACAGGAACGTCACAACCCAGCCGTCGGTATCCCATGTGAAGGATAACTTGTTCGGTTCATCGATCTCCAGCACTTTGCAGGGAGACGGGCCGAAAGGTGATTGAATATGGAATTCATGACCGACAACGGGTTCGAAGTCATTCGGCATGAACCATGCAGAAATTCCATCCGACGTTGAGACAGCATTCCACACTTTTTGGATGGATGCATTGAAAACCGCTGTTTGTTCAATATCTTTTACTTGATTCATATAATCTCCTGCTTTCTGATTGAAATAACACCATATGGTTACATTTTTTAATATAACACCTTTTGGTTATATGTCAAGGCTGAAAAAAGGATTCACGGTGTGTGCTGCCGAATGATAAACGGGTATCACTTAAATTAAGGGTTTTTGTTTTCAGGTGCGGAATAAGAATGAACATTGCAGCCCGAACCAAAATTAAGAAGCAGTTTGGCAAGAATCAGAATGCTCGGTGACAGATCCTCCAGGCATTTTTCATCACATGATAAGCAATGTCTGCGATTCTCCAATATAAACTACCAAAACAAGAGGAGAACTTCCTCTTATTGAGAAATTACCATGAAATATAAAAAAAATAGAGGGAGCCATTTCCCCTATTTATTCCAAAAGCATGAAAATGGACCATTTTACCTTATCTTAACGGAAAAAACTCCTCTTATATCCCCAGAACACAGCCTGATACTGGAGGATAAAAGAAAAAACTTCCCTTATTAGAATAATCAGAGATTACTCACGATGAAGGATGAATAAATGTGTACTTCATGTAAATTGAGCCTCAATGGGAAGCACATGTCATCTATGCGCACAAATGAACCGGAATGCGGTCGGGGCATGAACTATACTTAATTATGAAGGAGATGAATAGCCGGATGGAAATGCTTCAAAGAATGAATGACTGCATCGATTATATTGAGGAAAACCTTCAGGAAAAGATTGAACTGGACGAATTGGCCCATATCACCCTGAGCTCGAAATTCCACTTCCAGCGGATGTTTCATATTGTGACAGGATTCACTGTGGCAGATTACATCCGCAGGAGGCGGCTGACACTAGCTGCCCAGGAATTGACGGATACTGGCCGCAGAGTTATTGATGTGGCTTTTCAATATGGATACGAAACACCGGAGGCCTTCTCTAAAGCGTTTCGCAAAGTTCACGGAGTATCTCCCTCGGCAGTCAGGGAATCAGGGGCATCCCTTAAAGCATTCCCGCGCATCTCATTTCAAATTCAATTAAAAGGAGAGAAGGAAATGGACTATAAGATTGTGCATAGGGAGTCATTCAACGTAATCGGAAAAGGATTGAGGATGAAAACGGCAGACGGGGAAAATCACCAGGAGATCCCCAGGTTCTGGGGTGAATTGAATCAAAACGGAACGTCAAGGGCCATCTGCTCTGAAGCAGGGAGAAGTGAAATGATGGGGATCTGTATGGAATTCAATCATCCTGAAGAGGAATTCACCTATTTCATCGGGGCTGAAAGCGAGGGAGCAGGCGATACGTTTGAATCCAAGAAAATCCCTGCGGCCACCTGGGCGGTCTTCACGTCAATCGGACCGATGCCGCATGCCATCCAGCATGTCTGGGAGAGGATCTATTCAGAATGGTTCCCTTCGACTGGTTATGAACATGCAGGAGGGCCGGAATTCGAGCTGTATCCATCAGGCAATGTTGAAGATGGAGACTATCGAAGTGAAGTGTGGATCCCGATTAAACAGAAGTAACATCATCAAAAAGAAGCTTGCGAAATTCACAGGCTTCTTCTTCTATCTACTTCAGTTTCTTCGAATAAATGAGGGGAGCCTCCATTGTATCCCCGTCCTGGTTCGCCAATTCAATCAGCCCGACCTCCTCGATCCTGCCCTTTGTGAGGCCAATACGATCGACACAATAATGAAAAGCCTTTGATAATCCATCTGATTCAAGCTTGTTAGCAAGGGTGCAATGGGGGATCCACTGTCCCGGTTCATATAATTTATTTGCCTCTGTACTGAATGTATCGAAGTGTTTATGATGATCGGTATGGAAATTCAGCAGCTCCTGCGTCATCGTAGGGGACAAAAACAAGGTATTATAATTTAAGAACGTACCCACATGATTGAAGGTGACCCCAAAACTCTCATCATCATCATAAAAAATCTCCATCTGCCTTATGTAATTTTCTTTATCTAATTCTTTATAGCTTGCCAGCGTCAGATGAGGTCTGCCGTCTTTCACTTCGTCTATGTAGTAGGAAATATCCTCATTGCGCAGCTCTTTCCATATATCTTTGATCAGCTGTTCTGTTTGTTCATCGAATAGGGCTACCACCCAGTACATACAATGACCACCTTAGGAAAAATAGTAACGTATAAGTTATTTACCCTGTTAAGTATATATCAATCTTCCATAGATCTCCATTCGTAATAATATAATATTTTTTGAAAATTTAAACAATGACGTTGTGATCTGCAAGTACTTTCCTTATACTGATAGGTAAACTTGATAATGATTGTATCTGATCATTTTGAACTTGATAAAGGTTATCTACTCACTTTGAAAAGGAAAGGTGCACAATTATGAAAGTTTCATTATTTGTGACGTGTCTGGTCGATATCTTCCAAACAGATGTCGGTATGGATACAGTTGAGTTGCTGGAGAGACTGGGGTGCGACGTTGATTTTCCAGAGAAACAAACATGCTGCGGCCAGCCTGCCTATAACAGTGGACATACGGGTAAGGCAAAAGAGTCTATGAAGCATATGATTTCTGTTTTCGAAGAATCTGATTATGTCGTAACTCCTTCCGGATCCTGTGCTGCGATGTTCAAAGAATATCCCCATATCTTCGAAGGGGATGCAGTTTGGGAAGGGCGCGCCAGGATACTGGCGGACAAAACCTATGAACTAACGCAATTCATCGTGGAAGTTTTGGGAGTGGAGGAAGTCGGGGCAGTGCTCGAAGGCAAAGCAGCATTTCATACCTCGTGTCATATGACCCGTCTCCTCGGTGTAAAGGAAGCGCCTGTGAAACTGCTGGATCATGTTGACGGTCTGGAAATGAAACCGCTGCCGCATCATTATCATTGCTGCGGGTTTGGAGGAACGTTTGCCGTGAAAATGCCTCATATTTCAGAACAAATGGTGGATGAGAAGATTCAGAGTATAGAAGAATCCGGTGCTGACATATTGATCGGTGCAGACTGCGGATGTTTAATGAATATTGGCGGGCGGATCGATCGCAATGCAAAACCGATTAAGGTGATGCATATCGCCTCAGTCTTGAACAGCAGGGGGGACCGGTGATATGCCGATGAAAATCGGGAATAAACCATTTAACGACAGAGTTTCCCAGGGGATTGCGGATACGTTTATGCGGGGAGCGGTATCCTCGGCACAGGGCCGGTTCAGAAGAGGGCGCCTTAACGCCGCTGAAGAGATTGGCAACTGGGAGGAATGGCGAAAACTGGGCGAGGAGATCCGCACGCATACGATACAAAACCTGGATTATTACTTGGAACAATTGAGCGGGAATGTCGCCAAACGGGGCGGTCACGTTTTTTTTGCAGAGACGGCAGAGGAAGCGAATGAGTACATCACCGATATCGTAAAAAAGAAAAAGGGCAGAAAAGTCGTCAAATCCAAATCGATGGTGACGGAAGAAATCAACCTCAACGAAGCATTGGAGAAAGCGGGAAGTGAAGTGATCGAGACAGACCTGGGGGAGTGGATCCTTCAGGTGGATGACCATGATCCCCCGTCTCATATCGTCGGGCCGGCCCTTCATAAAAATAAGGAACAGATCCGGGATGTTTTCAAGAAGAAGCTTGGATACGACAAGACGGAAAAGCCTGAGGAGCTTGCCCTTTTCGCAAGGGAATCATTAAGGAAGGAATTCCTGCAGGCGGATATCGGTATCACGGGCTGTAATTTTGCGATAGCTGAATCCGGAACCATTACGCTTGTCACGAATGAAGGGAACGCAAGGATGACGACGGCCATCCCGAAAACTCAGATCACCGTGATGGGGATGGAAAGGATTGCCCCGACCTGGGAAGAGATGGAGGTCCTTGTCAGTCTGTTGACCAGGGCTGCAGTAGGCCAAAAGCTTTCAAGTTACGTTACCGCATTGACAGGTCCGAGACAAGAAGGAGAAATAGATGGTCCCGAGGAGTTTCATCTTGTGATTGTTGATAACGGCCGCTCCAAAATACTGGGGACTGAATTTCAATCCATCCTTCACTGCATCCGGTGTGCTGCCTGTATTAATGAGTGTCCGGTATACCGGCATGTAGGCGGTCATTCCTATGGGTCGATTTATCCGGGTCCTGTAGGGGCTGTATTATCCCCACTATTAGGGGGCTACGAAGAGTACAAGGAACTCCCATTTGCATCGACCCTCTGTGCAGCCTGCACGGAAGCATGTCCGGTGAAAATTCCGCTGCATGAACATCTTCTGCGGCACCGCCAGGAAATCGTAGAGCGTGAGGGGAAGGCACCGGTTTTTGAGAATCTGTCGATGAAAGCATTCAGCATGGGAACCGCCTCCCCGGCCATGTACAACATCGGCTCGAAACTTGCGCCGGCATCACTGGCCGCGTTTACGAAAGACGGAAGTATTTCAAAAGGACCGGGGCCCCTGAAGAACTGGACCGGTATCCGTGAATTCCCGGCGCCGAAAAAAGAGCGTTTCAGGGATTGGTATAAGAAGCGAAGCAAAGAAGGTGGAAGGTGATGGAGTTTGGACAAATCCATAACAAGGAATCCTTTTTAGATAATCTGGCAAAAAACCTTGGGCGGGATCGTCGTGCGGAAGTAGTGAAACCCGAATGGCAGCACAACCCTCAATGGGAAGTGTATAAAGGCTATTCCCAGGATGAATTGGCCGCTGTGTTGAAGAAACAGTGCGAGCTGATTCATACGGACGTACACGAAACCGTCAAGAGTGAGCTTTCAACCCTGATCCCCTATTTAATCAGGCAATATGGAGGTAAGACAGTTGTCTGCTGGGACGACCCGCGTTTTGAAGAAGCCGGTCTTACTGATATCGGGGATGAGGACATCACCCATCACATATGGAATACAGAAGCAGGGGAAGAAAATCTTGCTTTTTCAGCAGTGGCAGATGTTGGCATCACCTTCAGTGATATGACGCTGGCGGAATCAGGCACCGTGGTCCTTTACAGCGACAAGGGAAAAGGACGGGCCGTGAGCCTGCTCCCTGCCATCTATATCGCCATCATACCGAAAAGCACCATCGTACCGAGGATGACGCAGGCAGCCAAAAGCATCCACGACAAAATCGAAAACGGGGAACTTGTTGCCTCCTGCGTCAACTTCATTTCAGGTCCCAGTAACTCGGCAGACATTGAAATGAAGCTCATCGTCGGCGTGCATGGACCTGTGAAGGCGACCTATATTATTGTGGATGATTTATAATAAACTAAGCACCTGGCTTTGTAATGAGTCAGGTGTTTGTTTGTAAGCCAATCTTTTAAGTTTATCTCCGTTTCAAATTCAGTCCAGCTATTGATTGGAGTGCAAGGCGCAGACTCCTATCAGAAAAGCGGAAGGGCTTTGCCCAGAAGCGTGTGGCATAAGGCGAATCGGCCACGAAAGCGCTCTTTGCCTTCTTGGCCGGTTTGACTTATGACATGTGCCTCTAAGCCGTTCTCCCCCTGAATATGACGAGGAGACTCACGGGCTACCCGCGGAAAGCGAAGTCTTGCACGGAAATCAATAGCGGTAATAAAAGTCTATGCTGAAATTATTTTCGTCTTAATTTTTAAGTTTAGTAGACTCCTCTTTTTGTCCGCCAAGCTTATTCCTCCATAAACTCCTTAAAATTTGTTACACTGACCTAGTTGCATAAAACATTTCATTTATTTAAATACATCAGACAATACTACAAGAAAGGTCAATGGAGGAAGCTATGTCGAATCGAAATAAAGGAATCATGCTTTTATTATTATCCGCTTTCGGGTTTTCAATGATGGCAGCCTTGGTGAAACTCTCCGGTGACGTCCCGACGATCCAGAAGACGTTTTTCAGGAATTTTGTTTCCGCCATCATCGCTTTTGGATTTGTAAAATATCACGGGGAGAGGCTGTTCGGGAAAAGGGAGAATCAGAAGCTGCTGCTGCTCCGTTCGAGTCTCGGGGCTGCAGGGATTGTATTGTTCTTCTATGCAATCGACCACCTCGTACTGTCGGATGCCGATATGCTGAATAAACTCAGTC
This sequence comes from Bacillus sp. BKU_1, assembly GCA_051294195.1. GTDB lineage: Bacteria > Bacillota > Bacilli > Bacillales > Bacillaceae_B > Rossellomorea. The sequence continues at coordinate 4,248,355 of CP193985.1, forward strand.
CATTTTTAACGATCATCTTTGCTTCGATCTTCCTGAAAGAGAGAGCCAGGATGTTCCAGATCACGGCCATCATCATCGCCTTCATAGGGACGCTGTTCATCATCAAGCCGGCGTTTTCGTATGAAACGATCCCGTATATCGCAGGACTCCTTTCAGCTGTTTTTGCCGCAGGGGCATATACGGTTCTGAGGGTATTGGGTACGAAGGAGAAATTCTATACGGTTGTCTTCTATTTTTCTTTCTTCACCACCATGATCCTGCTGCCGTTCGTGATCGCTTTCTATGAGCCGATGAGCATGAAGCAGTGGGTATATCTCTTGGGGGCAGGTTTCTTTGCGACAATCGGGCAGTTCGGGATTACCATCGCTTATAAGTTCGCACCGGCCAAAGAGATCTCGATTTTCTTTTACTCAACCGTCGTCTATTCCGCACTGATCAGCATCTTCCTGTTCGGACAAGTGCCTGACAAGTGGAGCATCACCGGTTATATCATCATTTTTGCCGCTTCACTTTATATGTTTCTTAGAAACAATAAGGAACCATCCTGATAATAAGGCCCGTCCCTCGCTGCTTTAAAGCGGTGAGGGACGGGCCTTTTGTGCTGGATTTTCCATTTTTCACGGAAAACTTTTTAGATGAAATAGTCTATAATAGACTTAAGAAAACATTTCCAGTAAGGGAGTGCTGCCAGTGATAATGCGCCAAACTGTTTTTTCAAAGTGGGCTGTCCTGCTCCTGGGGTTAGTGTTATTGAGTAATATCATGTTGTATCAACCTTACATCCAAGACGCCATGATGATCGAACTGCAAAATGGGATCATTTTCGGATCCTTTCTGGATATGGCTGTCGTTGCTCCTCTTCTTGTTTATGCCGCGTTCCGGGTATCGAAGAAACAGATCATCGGATTCATGATTGCCGCTCTTGTCCTCGCCCGTTTTTTTATCCCGGCAGAATTCTTCGCACCGTATGCGATTCTTTTATATGCAGGCGTTGGATTTGAAGCACTGTTGTTTCTCGCTGAATTGAGTCTTATCGGTTATCTCCTTTGGAAAATCCCCCAGGTCCTGGCCGAAATGAGGAAATCAGGGGAAGCGCCTGTCTTTTCCATGCTGCCCGCTGCCGAAAAAACGGTTGGAAGCCATCCCCTCAATAAAATCCTTGTCTCTGAGGCGCTTATGTTCCACTATTTACTTTTTTCCTGGCGCAGGCAAGCGCCGGCCCATGACGGCTGTGTGACGATGCATAAAAAAACAAGTTCACTCGCCATGAATATCATGGTCATACATGCAATCGTCATTGAATCAATCGGGATTCACTGGTGGCTCCATTCGAAGTGGCCTCTCCTTTCGATTGTACTGATGGTCCTGAACATTTATGGTGTCTTTTTCTTCCTGGCAGAAATCAATGTCATGAGGCAGAACCCGCTTGAAATAAAAAATCGGAAGCTTTATGTCACACAAGGTCTCTTACAACGTATCGCAGTTCCGCTTGCGGCCATTGAAAAGTGTGACTGGAAAGGGGACCCGGAAAAAGATACGCTCATATTCATGTACCGGGACTTTGAACAGACAGAGCCGCAAGTCGTCCTCCACTTCAAAGAACCTTTAGAGGCCACACTTTTTATGGGCAGGATGAAACTTGTATCCAGCATCGCTTTGAGAGTCGATGATCCGGAAAAACTCAAGCAGCTTCTTCCATAAAAAAACACATTCAGCCAGTATCTTTTTTTACAATGAATCCGTTATAAGCATGAGAGGATACAAAGGAGTGAAGGAATATGATTCGTGGAACGGTGAGGAAAGAAAGTGAATTGGAGGGACGGGAACTGAACGAGCTTGTGGATAAGCTTCTTCATTACTGTTTGTTCCTGACAAAAAACAAGTGGGACGGGGAGGATCTCTGCCAGGAATCCATCTGCCGGGCGTTGAAGCATTACCCTGACCAGGAGAAATGGAACCCGCCGTTATTGAAAAAGATGGCCTACCATGCATGGGTGGATAAGGTTCGTAAACTGAACAGGGAAATGCTTGGCGATGTGCCCGATCAGAGTGGGGAAGAGAATACAGGAAGCGGCAGTGATGTTTTAGACATGCTGGTGAAAACACTGACGCCAAAGCAGCTCATCACGCTCGTCCTGAAAGAAGCCTTTCAATATAAAATCCATGAAGTAGCTGACCTCCTGGGCATGACGGAGACGTCCGTCAAGGCACTTCTCAAACGAACCAGGGCGAGACTTGAAAAACGATCAGATGATGAAGAATCACGTTCACGTTCAAATAGTGAGTACTGGGAAGAAGACTCTCAAGAAGACATGATGACACTTCTTCAGGAAAGCATCCAATCCCAGGATCCCTCGGATTTGATCGATCAGCTCCCTGATTTGATTTGCGGACAGTCCGATCCAAAGATGCTATCATACCTGCCAATTACACACAGCATTTCTTCTCCTTCAAGCGTCCTCTCAATGGCAGCTTAAAGTGTTAGAGGAGGAATGAAAATGAGCACCATCCCATATGTAATCGAGCAATCAGGCAAAGGTGAGCGTTCCTATGATATTTATTCAAGGTTGTTGAAAGACAGGATCATTATGGTGAGCGATGAGATCAATGATCATATGGCCAACAGCATTGTAGCCCAGCTGTTATTCCTGGCAGCGGATGATCCGGAAAAGGATATATCCCTCTATATCAACAGTCCCGGCGGTTCTACGTCAGCAGGTTTTGCGATTTTTGACACGATGGAGTATATCAGCCCCGATGTCCGGACGATCTGCACCGGTATGGCGGCTTCCTTTGGGGCGATGCTCCTGCTTGCCGGCACAAAAGGGAAAAGATTCGCACTCCCGAACAGCGAGATCATGATCCATCAGCCGCTCGGAGGAGCCAGGGGTCAGGCGACAGACCTTGAAATATCAGCTAAAAGGATATTAAAGCTGAGGGAGCATATCAACGAAATCATCTCGGAGAAAACGGGCCGCAGCATTGAAAAGGTCGCCCTCGACACCGACCGTGATTATTTCATGAGTGCACAGGAAGCAAAAGAATACGGGATCATCGATGTGATCATTGAAAAGAAAAAATAGCGGCACATGTTTTTAATTTATCGGGGACAGGTGACTGTCCTTTTTTTTGTTTGAGAGTCAATTTAATGGATAGGAGGATTATGGTAAAGGGGAGAGGGTTATAGTAAAATAACCAGTAGAGGCAGAAACACTCTCTTAGTTTCAAATACATTTATTGAGTGGTCAGAATGTATATTAATCTATTTAAAATAGGAATTACAAACAAAAATCATTTTGGAATTAGACTATACATACAGCTGCTAAAATCGCTTCTAGAGAAAGAAAGGGTGACTTGATATGAGGGACTTTATCGCTTTTGACTTTGAGACTGCCAACCGTTCAAGGCACAGTATCTGTTCGGTCGGCATGGTGTTTGTGGAAGATGGGGAAATAGTGGATTCTCTTTATGAATTAATAGATCCTGAAGAAGGTTTTAACAGGATGAATATTAATATTCATGGAATTACCCCTGAGGATGTGGAAGGTGCCCGGACGTTTGATGTTTTCTATGATTCAATTAAAGAAAAAATAGAAAATAAGCTGATGGTTGCACATAATCTTTCCTTTGATGGCTATGCCCTGCGTGATAATCTGGCCCGCTATGGTGTAAAGCCGGTATTTAATCAATTTCTCTGCACCTATCAGATGTCCAGGAAAATGGTCACCGGTCTCCCTGCATACAAGCTTTCTTCAGTGTGCTCCCACTTCGGAATTGAATTAGAGAATCATCACCATGCTGCAGATGATGCAAAAGCATGTGCTAATATTATGCTGAAGCTGGCAGAAGAATATGGGGTTACAGACTTTGACTCCCTTTACAATAAGACCAGAATCACACCAGGAGAAATTTCAGAAGGCATCTATCGTTCTTCTTTAGTAAATAACTTTCCGAAAAAACTCGACATGAGGCAGTTTGAAGCCTCAAAAGATGCAGATCCGAACCATGACTTTTACGGGAAGAACATCGTATTCACCGGTGAACTGAAATATTTTTCAAGATCGGAAGCAGCAAAGATGGCTGCCGTATGTGGAGGACAGCCGCAGAACAGTGTGACAGCGAAAACCCATTATATCATTCTTGGAAACTATGAAGATGTCATGATGAAAGGTAAGAAGTCTTCAAAGATAATAAAAGCGGAAAAGCTGATCAACGATGGGAAGAAAGTAGAAATAATCAGCGAAGAAGATTTTCTGAAAAAGGTATACGGGTAACCAATACGCAAAAGAAGGGGGATGTAACATTGACACTAACACTCTTGCTTCTCATTCTCGGAGTCATCGCATGGATGATGGCTGGGAAAAAAGGCAATCGCTATCAAATAAAATGGATTCACTCTTTGAAGAAATATTCATGGTTTGCCAACCCATGGCTTGCGGGATTATTTTTATTCGTGATCAATCTATTCTTGTTCGGCATGACTGGCTTGATTTTGATCGCCCTTTCGTACTTAATGATCCCGTATTTCCATTTGGTGATCATGATGCTTGCCGTCATCATCAGCATACTTGTATGGAAGTCGATCGCTGCAGCACGCAGCTGGACAAAGGGGGAACGGGTAAGGATCGCATTGACCGGCAGCAGTTTCTATTTATGTATGGCTGGTTTTTTTTACTACCAAATGGTCTCCTATGTCCCTCAGTTTCCCGGAGACGACACTTTCATGGCCACCCTGGGTTTCATGGTCGGACTGGTCGTGACTGCAGTGGCATTCCTTACCTGTCTAAGCATCTTTCTTTTCACCAGAGATTCTTTTTCGAGGGAAGCATAATCATGGTGCCTGGCTCAAAACACCTTATTTGAGCCAGGCACCATTCTTTATTTCTCACAGGCTTTCCATTATCCTAGAAGGAAAATGCTATGAAAATGAGGGACAAGAATGAAAATCATACATAGTGATATCATACAATTCAGGGGAAATCATTACGATTTCGGGTACTTACAGGGAGAGCGCATCAAGGACTCCATTACGGTGAAAAATCGTGAAAATCAGTGGAAGGTGAGAAAGCCCCGATTTTCAATCGACGTGGATGAAACAAAGGAAGTCATCACGCGTTTTGCCCCCGGGATCTGGGACGAACTGCTAGGCCTAAAGGAAGCACTGAAGTGGCCAATGGAGAAGGTCCTTCAGGAATTCGGCGGCTACAGGGTCGATTACGTGCGTTCCGGCTGTTCAATCATGACAGGTGAAGATTTTATGATCAGGAATTATGATTATCATCCAAAAACGTACGAAGGGCGCTATGTTTTTTTTCAGCCGTCTGATACGGGCTATGCGATCATCGGCCCGAGCCAGCGGGTGACGGGACGGATGGACGGCATGAATGAGAAGGGCCTTGCCGTCGGGTATAACTTCATGCACCGGAAGAATCCCGGTGACGGATTCATTTGCTGCATGATCGGACGGATTGTCCTTGAATCTGCTGCATCAGTCGAAGAAGCGGTGGCTCTCTTGAAGGAAATCCCTCATCGACATTCGTTCAGTTATGTGGTTTTTGACAAGAGCGGTCAGACTTACATCGTTGAGACTTCTCCGCGCGGCGTTGAAGTCAGGCAGTCTAATGTGTGTGCCAACCATTTCGAGGTGATGAAAGATGAAAACAGGAACCATCTGATCGATTCTAAAAGGCGCCTGGCTGTGATGGAAGAGGAAAAGCCTGAAATTGCAGAAGAGGCTTTCCGTCTATTGAACGGAAGCGGGCGCGGAGTCTTTTCTGATCTTTACGGCAGCTGGGCGGGAACGATTCATACATCCGCATATCTGCCAGGGGAGATGAAAGCATGGTTTGCCCTGGGCGGTGACAGGGAGCCCGTCGTGTTTGATTTTGATAAGTGGCTGAAGGGTGAAGATATAACGCGGACCCAAATAACAGGTGAGGTAGATACAGATATTCCGTTTGTTCATATCGATGAGGGAGCGGACTGGTTTAAAAGGTAAACCTGTATTTCAGGTATACCTTTTTTGTTTAGATTTTCTATGATAATAATGGATAAAAAAAGAAAATTCTTTTCCAATTCCATACTGATAATTCCTTTATTATGAAGAGCTTTGTTACTTTCATCTTAATTTGGTAAACGTGCCAAAATAGGCACATAGCTTTTGTTTCGGTTGTCAGTATAATAGAACTAGAAGGGTTGTTATGACGGGAGGGTTGCCAATGGGTCAAACGAAAAGAATATGGCTCGAAAAGTTAAGGAAAATAAAAGGTTTCAGCCAGGAGGATATTGCCAACATGGTTCATATCGACAGGTCCTACTATTCGAAGATCGAGAGTGGGGCGAGGATACCGAGTCCAACATTGGCAGCGGACCTTGCTGATTTGCTGAACTTTCACGTGTCTATCTTTGAGTTGGAAGACAGTCCGTTTTATTTTGCTTTACAGGATGCTCCGCTCATAGTGGCACACTTCAATCTTAATTTGGAATACACGTGGATATTCAATCCCCATCCCGATTTTGATGCAGTGTCTGTAATTGGGAAGAATGATGTGGAATTGGAAGACAATCCGGGTACCAGGCAGTTGATGGAACTTAAAAGAAAAGTTATTACAGAATGCAGGCCGATCAGGAAAAACATAATCTTTCCAATGTCTGACGGTTTACATACGTATAAAGTGTCCTGTCACCCTTTGTTTAATGAGAAAGGGACATTGATTGGAGGGAGTTCTGCATCCACTGAGCTTTCTAAAGTGGATAAAACAGAAGTGTCGAACTGTGATCGATCATCTGAGAACCTCACATTGATTAAAGAATAGGGGTGGAAGATGTGCAGGATTCTATAGTGGCGAACTTATTATTGAACTTTTTCTTTATCCTATCAGGTCTTTTGATCATCGCTATTTATTATGATGTAAAAAAGAAAGTACCTTCCAGGGTTTTTGTAATCTTCATCTCGACAATGACTATTTTGTTATGTATGATGTTCGGGGCGAAACTTGGATCTGGAATCTATATTGATTTAAAGCGGATCCCTTTCTTTTTGGCCAGTCTGTACTTCGGTCCGCTGGTTTCATTTATACTGATGGCAGTCATCATTTTTTTTAGATTGATTTTAATAGGGGATGAATTTATTCTGCTTGTCGCACTGAATTATTTTAGTGCATTTTTAATTTTAGCAAAGCTGTCAAAGAGTTTTTATCGTGCAAATAGGACCCTCAAACTTATATACTCTGCCTTTCTCTGTTTATTAATGACGGGATATAATATTCTGATGGGTGCCGTGTACGGAGTAGAGAAAACCTTTTATGAGCATATTTGCATCATTTTTATACCGCTTGCTGCGACGATCATTTCGATATTAATTGCTGAAATGCTGCGCAAGGTGATGAGAGCAAGAAAATTATTCATACAACAGGAAAAACTGAAGGCAGTCGGACAATTGGCTGCCACCATTTCTCATGAGGTAAGTAATCCATTAACCTCCTCAAAAGGCTTTCTCCAGCTGATGCGCAATGAACAAGATCAAAACAGTCAACAGAGATTCCTCGATCTTTCGTTGGAAGGAATCGATCAGGCGTCACATGTGATCGAAGAGTATTTAACGTTCGCCAACACAACCCCTGATAAAATAGAGCATATCAAAGTAAAGGAACTGATAAGTGGATTAGTTCATTTGATGAAGCCGATCGCCTCCAATAATGGTGTGTCCATCAAATATAAATTATTGCCAAACATATATATTGAAGGCCAGACGCGGAAATTAAAGCAATGTATGATGAATATCATGAAAAACTCCATCGAATCCATGCCCTCCGGCGGGGTTCTCCATATAGAAATGACACAGCCGGATAATCTGGTCATCTCCTTTTCGGATACAGGTTCGGGAATGACCGCCGAGCAGGTCCATCGATTTGGTGAACCATTTTACACGACAAAAGATGAAGGAACGGGACTCGGCATCATGGCTGCAAGTATCATCGTCAATTCCATGAAGGGGAACATCCAGGTGAAAAGTGAAGTGAACAGGGGGACGACCGTCTATTTGGAATTTACTGAAGTGACAGTCAAAGGTGAGAATAAAGGAATCCAGCTGTAACAGCTGGATTCCTTTTTAAGCTAAATGAATTTCACAATATCTTCAAACGGTCTGCGGGTCTTTGGTGCCGGCTCGTTTACACGATATCCGAACGCGCACATGACTGAAATGCTGAAGCTGCCGTCTTCCAGCAAACCTTCTTCTTCCAGCAGCGCATTCATTTTATCGATGTCGAAGCCTTCGATCGGACAGGAGTCCACCCCGATTTGAGCGGCTGCCGTCATCATGTTACCCAAGGCGATATAGGTCTGTTTTCCAGCCCAGTCAAGCAGTGGTCGTTCGCCATCAAGAAGGTCGAAGTCCTCTTTCTGGAACTGCTCGATTCTTTCGAGGTATTTGGTCATATGATCTTCAGGCATGTTCTTTGTGGTTTTGAAATGGTTGTGCAGATATTCTGAATCATACTTCGTATCAAGCTTTGTACGGGCGAGCACGACTACAAAATGGCTGGCATCCGGCAGTTTCCCGTAAGCCCCCCACGCAGTGTTCTTGATTTTTTCACGGAGGCCCGCATCCTCGATGACCAGGAATCTCCATGGCTCAAAGCCGAAAGAACTGGGAGACAGCCGGCCGGTTTCCATAATGAATTGGAAATCATCATCGGCTACTTTTTTATCCGGGTCGAATTGTTTTGTGGCATGCCTGAATTCATAGGCATCCAAAATTTCCTGTTTGATTGCTTCTTTATTGCGCATTGAACATCGCTCCTTACTTGGAATCATTGACTTCTTTAAAATAGCATAAGTTGTCTGAGGATTCACATCATTTGATTGGCGGATAAGCAACCTCTTGAAACTATTTCCATATTCTTTTCGTATATAAAGGTAGAGAACCGCTGAATCAATTATTTTAACGCAGGGAATGAGTATAGGAGGAGATACTATGGAGGGAATTATCCTGACATTTGTGATTGGGGCAGGGATGCTTGCTCTTTTCAACTGGCTGATGGGTTATGGAAAGGGATATATCCAAATAGATTTTGAAGAACGTTACTTTAAGGAGAAGGAACATATTGAAGCAATCAAGCTGGAACTTGAAAAACAGGAGAAAGAAGTTCACTATCAAGGTAACGGCCATTTTATGATAGACGGCCGCACATATTTATTCATCGAACGAACCGTCTCCATGGGGGGAGTTCCGATGCAGCGGACCATTCTTAAACCAGTCAAAAAGTAGATGCCTGTCCCCGCTGACGCGGTGTAGACGGACTGAAGAGGGGATTCATATGAAAGAAAGTTATTTCGATGAGCTGCTTAATGTCAAGACCGGGAAGGATCAGATGGGGATGCCGCGGTCGATTCATTATCACCGCTACGAGCCCACTCCGTATGGGGCACTTCAGGAGCTGTTCCAGGTTTACGAGTTGAAGAAGAATGACCGCGTCGTGGATTTTGGATGCGGGAAAGGGCGCCTCAATTTTTTCACACATTATTTATTCGGGTCCACCGTCATCGGAATCGAAATGAATGAACAATTTTATAAGGAAGCCATCGAGAACCGGGAGAACTATTGGAAAAAGAAGAAAGGCAGAAGAAGTGCGATTGAATTTCATTGCTGCCTGGCCGAAGAATATGAGATCCACCCGGGTGATAACATCTTCTATTTCTTCAATCCGTTTTCTGTGCAGATTTTTATGAAAATCATCAATAACATCCTGTTTTCATTGGAATTTTCTCCCCGTGACATCGAAATTGTCCTCTACTACAGCTCGGATGATTATGTTCATTATCTGGAGAACCATCACTTATTCGAATTGCGGAAGGAAATCAATCTCTCCGGGGAGTATGAGCATAATGTATATGAGCGGTTTTTAGTTTATGGGCTTGCCTTTTGAATCCAGCAGTTGATTTGTGAAACATTCAGCTGCTGGATTTTTTGTGCAATTCGATGACTGCAGGTAACTATATGGTAAATACTGGAGAAATGTTCGCAGTGCAGTTAGGGAGGCACCTGGTACAAAAAAGTATGATTGTACAAATGGTGGAGGGGTGGCAGGCCCAAAACAACGAATCTGTGCCTGGCACCACAATCTAATCCCAAACAAACCTCACTCCACAACCGACTCCAATAAATAATCCACAATGTGAACAGCCCGCATGTTATCTGAAAGTCCTTCCCGCTCGATTCCGAGCTTCATCTGAAGGAGGCATCCTGGGTTGGCCGTGACGATCGTGACTGCTCCCGTCGAGGCTGCGTTTTCCATTTTGTGATCGAGGATCTTCATCGACATTTCCGATTCAACGATATTGTAGATGCCGGCTGATCCGCAGCAGTAATCGGCCTGCTTCATCTCTTTGTATTCGGCCCCTTCTACCGATTGAAGGAGGATGCGGGGCTCCAGGAATGTCCGCTGGACGTTCCGCAGATGGCAGGAATCCTGGTAGGTGATCCGTTCCCCGTCAGAACGCAGTTTCACTTTTTTATGAAACTCGAGCTCTACTAAAATAGAAGAGATGTCCTTGATTTTATTTTTAAACTGAAGGGCACGGTCCTTCCATTCCGGATCGTCCTTCAACAGATGGTCATAGTCGACGAGGAAGGCACCGCACCCGCCGGCATTGGTGATGATATAATCGATGCCGGCTTCTTCAAATGCCTCGATATTCCGTTTCGCTAATTGTTTGGCGGCGTCTTTCTCGCCGCTGTGGCCGTGCAGGGCACCGCAGCATGTCTGAGTGTCAGGGATGGCGATCTCGCATCCCGCAAGCTGCAGAAGCCTGGTCGTCGCGTTGTTTGTTTCCAGGAACATCGTATCCATCAGGCATCCGGAGAAGAAAGCGACCTTTTTCTTCTTCTCACCGATTGACGGCAGGGAAGACGGCCGGTTCTTCATTTCTTTCAATCTTGGAACCTTTGGGAGCACCCGTTCCATCACGGCCATGCTCTCAGGGAACAGCTTCATGACACCAGTGGCGTGGGCGGCCTTCTGCAGTCCCGAGCGCTGATAGATTCCGAGAAGGTGGGTCACCATCCTCATCCTTCCCGGGTGAGGGAATAACCCTTCGAACATCGTCTTCCGAAGAACACGAACGGGGAGGGAATGCTTTTTGTTCTGGTTGATGATATCGCGTGCTTCCTCGAGGAGATGCCCATAGTTCACGCCTGAGGGGCAGACGGGCTCGCATGCCCTGCATCCGAGGCAGAGGTCAAGTGACCTTTCCACGTCTTCATCCGGTTCGATGACCCCGTCTACCACTGCCTTCATCAGGGCGATGCGGCCACGGGGAGAGTGGGATTCCTTGAAGCCAGATTCGATATAAGTGGGGCAGGAGGGGAGGCAAAAACCGCATCTCATGCAGTTCAGCAGCTCGTCCTGATCCATGCGCTCCTTGAATTCCTGCTGTATCTGTTGTCTTTCCCTGGTTGTCGTCATCTTGAAATCACCACTCGTTTTCTTGATTCTTTCGCAAATATTTTATTCGGGTTCATAATATTATTCGGGTCGAATGACTGCTTGATCATTTTCATCGCCCCGATTCCTTCTGGTCCAAGCTTCCACTCCAGATAAGGCGCTTTCATCATCCCGACTCCGTGTTCGCCGGTGATGGTGCCGCCGAGTTCGATGGCATGCGCGAATATTTCCTCAAATGCCGCCTCGACTCGCTCCATTTCATCATGATCCCTGGCATCGGTGGCCACGGTAGGATGGAGGTTGCCGTCACCTGCATGGCCGAATGTACAGATTTTCACATCATGACGTTCGGCGATTTCATTGATCGCTTTGACCATTTTGGCAATTTCTGAACGGGGAACCGTCGCGTCTTCCAGGATGGTCGTCGGCTTCAGGCGGGCGAGCGCCGACAGGGCAGAACGGCGGGCAGTGCGGAGAGCCTCGGCTTCCACTTCTGTTGCTGCCAATTGTACGGATACAGCCTGGTTCTCCAGGCACACCTCTTCCATCCTTTTCATATCACGTTCTACCACTTCCCTGGGGCCGTCCTGTTCAATCAGGAGTACTGCCTTCACATCAGTGGGAAGGCCGATTTTCGCAAAATCCTCGACAACTTCCAATGTCGGCTGATCGAGGAATTCGAGGGTTGCGGGGATGATCCGGTTCGAGATGATACTTGAAACACTCTGTGCCGCTGCTTCGATATCCTGATAGAGGGCGAGCATCGTCTGTTTCGTTTCCGGCATCGGTACAAGTTTCAGCGTTGCTTCCGTTATGACACACAGCGTACCTTCGGATCCGACAAAGAGGCGGGTCAAATCATATCCGGCAACGTCTTTTGCAAGTTTCCCGCCCGTGCGTATGATATCACCGTTAGGAAGGACCGCTTCCAAAGCAAGGACATAATCGCGGGTGACTCCATACTTCAATCCTCTCAGACCTCCGGAATTTTCATTTATGTTGCCGCCTATCGTTGATATTTTCATAGAACTGGGGTCCGGGGGATAAAAGAGACCCCGGGCTTCGACCTCATGGATCAGATCGAGTGTAACGACACCCGGCTGCACGGTGACCGTCAGATTCTCTTCATCTACTTCCAGAATCCTGTTCATATGGGTAAACAGAAGGACAAGCCCTCCTTCTGTCGGGCAGGTGCCTGCACTTAAGTTCGTACCCGAACCTCTTGGGACGATCGGTACACGGTGCTCATTGCAAAGTCTTATAATCTCCGAGACATCCTGTGTTGTGCGGGGGACGATGACGGCATCGGGCATCGATTGGAAATTTGGCGTTGCATCATAGGAATAGACGAGTCTTTCTGCGGAACTGTCCCTGTAATTATCATCACCGACCAGTTCAATGAATTGTTTTTTTAATGAAGTTGAAATCATGGATATACCGCCTTTATTAAAGATATGAAAGAAAGGACGATCTTATAAAATAAGTCCGTCCCGCTTCTTATTGATTATTTGGAAGAATGAAACGCGGCAACGGCATCGCGTAAATGCCCGTCATGCTTTTCCAGGAGTTCGAATACCCCTCTGCCTTTGAGCCCTGTCATGATCTGCAGGATTGCGGCTTTTGTATGGTTGTTTTGTTCGGCAAGGGCAGTACGTGCTTCTTCATCTGAGGCGCCGGTCGCAGTCTTGACGATGTTTTCTGCTCGTTTGCGGAGTTTTTCATTGGTCATCTGTACATCGACCATGAGGTTCCCGTACACTTTTCCGATTTTGATCATGGAAGCAGTGGTCAGCATGTTCAACACAAGCTTTTGAGCAGTACCGGCTTTCATCCGGGTGGATCCCGTCACTACTTCGGGTCCGACGATCGGAGCAATCGTATGGGCAGAGATTTTCTCCATCTCGGAATCCTTACTGCAGACGACCGAAACGGATACAGCCCCGATTTCGTTTGCGTATTCCAAAGCACCGATGGTATAAGGGGTGCGTCCGCTGGCGGCAATCCCGACAACGACATCGTTCCCGGTCAAGCCGATATCAATAAGATCCTGTTTTCCCTGACCGCTGTCATCTTCTGCGCCTTCGATTGCTTCAGTGGTCGCTTCTTTTCCTCCTGCGATGATCCCGATGACCATACCGGGGTCCGTCCCATATGTAGGCGGACATTCTGAGGCATCAAGTATGCCCAGGCGTCCGGATGTACCTGCACCTGTATAGATCAGGCGTCCTCCTTTATTGAAGGCTTGGACAATTTTGTCCACTACTTCGCTGATTGCGGGAATTTCTTTTGCAATCGCGTTCGGAACGAGGAGGTCTTCCTGATTGATGACTGTAACGATCTCTTCAGTTTTCATCAGATCGATGTTCAATGTCTTTGGGTTTTGCTGTTCTGTGTTCAGTTTCGTTAAGTTCATTTTGTATCCCTCGCTAGTAATTGAAATTTGCCTCCCGCTTTTATCTGATGGATGAGAGGGAGGTCTTCGTTTACGACCTTTGCGATGACATTGACTTTATCATCTTTCGGCAGGTCCCGTTTCATAATCTGAAGTTCTCCGGAATATCTGCCGTATAATTCATTATCGACCGTCACGGTTCCCGCATTTCGTCCGACAGTGTTGCAGGGCTCGACGGTTTTGCCGGTTCCTGCATATGACCGGGATTCCACTGACCTTATGACGTCCCTTGCAGGATCCATCCGATTCGTGTGAACCCCTTCAAGAAGATGGAAGTAATCCTCCTCAGTAAGTAATTCAACGGTTAGCGGAATGATGCCTTCATCGATCATGTTGAGTGCTTTCAGCGTTTCTTCTTTAGAGGAAGGATCACCGATCAATATTTTATCAGTGAATCCTGAATACTTTAATTGTGCCCCTGCAAGGGCGGGGGCGAGCCTCCGGTGCTGTTCAAGTGTCGGGAGCCCTTCACATAGCGGGCCGCGGAGCGTATCGTCGCCCGGTATGAATGCCATCGTTGTAAGGCCCCTGGATTTCAGCATGACGTTTCGTTCTTTTAGAAAATCCATATCCAGTCCCGTTTCGGGGCGGGGATAGAAGTTATGCCATGCTTCGACGTTTTCCACGTTTAATCCTTTTTCGATCAGACTGTCAAGTTCAGCTTCAGAAACCGTGCTTGCATTGATCCCGATTTTCAACTGCCTGGACAGATTCACGATTTCATCCGCAGAAAAGCCATAATCCACCCTGATCCCGGCCAGACCCCAGTCGAGAAGAACAGGGACCGAATCCGCATCCAGCCCTAAATGTCCGAGTGATTTCGGCGAAACGTCGGCCATCAGTTGCATGTTATATGTACGGGCAAGGCCCCCGAGCTCTAGAAGCAGGTCTTTATAGGTTTCCGGGTTATCTTCAGGGATATGTAGGGAAGTGAAGATGGACTTGAAACCGTAAGAAGAGGTTTTCCTGATCCATTCTGCATTCTTTTTCCTGTTTTCTTCTTTAAGATAGATTGATATTCCCAGCATGTTTTTCACTCCTTACATGAAGGCTGTTTTCTAAAAGATTGGTGCTTTTCGTAAATTGGCTAGTAGCCTGAATATTGCTGGTGGACGTGCTCTTTTGAATTCAACTTTAAATGACAGGTGGACAAACATCAGAAAATACTCAATTTCCAGTATTTTCTTGTATGTAAAGCGACAAAGTATGCGAAAAGAGCTTACATGAAAAAACGTAAAGAAGGAGGAAAATCCTCCTTCTTTACTATTATATAATTCTACTTAAATATCCTTTGCCATTTCATCTTTGAATCCGAACATCCACGTGAAAAGGAATCCGAATACGTAAGCGATGAGGACACCGGCAAGATACAGAAGGATCTGCCCGTCTTCCATCAGGAAGGCAAGAGGGATACCGGATACGCCGATCGCAATGGTTGCCGTTTTAAAGATCGCCTGGAAAGCTCCCCCGACTGCAGCACCGAGACAAGCAGTGATGAATGGGCGCCCAAGCGGCAGTGTGACACCGAAGATCAGCGGTTCGCCGATTCCAAGGATTCCAACTGGAAGTCCGCCTTTGATTACTTTTCTTAATCGCTGGTTCTTTGTTTTGAAGTAAATCGCGAATGCTGCACCAACCTGGCCTGCACCACCCATTGCAAGGATCGGAAGGAGCGGGTCATTTCCAATTGTATTGATCAATTCCATATGCACCGGAGTCAAGCCCTGGTGAAGTCCGGTCACAACAAGCGGCAGGAACGTACCTGCAAGGATCAGTCCCGCAAAGAAACCGCCCATGTCGATCAGTCCAAGTAAACCTTTAGTGATTAAATCTGAAATGAATCCCCCGACAGGCTGGAGGATGACTAGAGTGGCAAATCCTGTAATCAATAGTGCCAGCGTCGGTGTAATGATGATATCTAATGCTGAAGGTACTACTCTACGGATTCTCTTCTCAAGGAATGCGATGAAAACGGCAGCAAGCATAACGCCGATTAAACCGCCGCGTCCAGGTACAAGAGCTTCCCCAAATAATGTGATATTGGCAAGACCAGGGTTGATGATTAGGATTCCGGCTGCACCGCCAAGCGCAGGAGAACCGCCAAATTCTTTCGCGGTATTGATACCGACGAACACACCCAGGTAACCAAACAGACCCCATCCAATTAAATTAAGAATCTCAATCAGTGTCGACTCAGGATTGACACCCGATCGAACAATGACGTTCGTCAGTCCCGCAATCAGCCCGGAAGCAACGATTGCCGGGATCAGCGGAATGAAGATACTGGCTATTTTACGTAAAAATAATTTGAATGGCGTGGCGTTCTTTTTCTTTAAATCTGCTTTCGTACGGTCGGCGAGTCCCTCAAATGAAAAGTCCTCATCTTCCTCGTCCACTGATGAAACAGACTTGCCTGTCATGGCTGAAACTTCAGCTGCGACCTTGGTTACGATTCCAGGTCCCAAGATGATCTGAATTGTTTCTGCTTCGACAACCCCAAGCACCCCGTCTATTTTTTTGATGCCTGCTAAGTCGACCCTGCCCTCATCGACCGGTTTGACGCGAAGACGCGTCATACATGATTCCAATGAGGCGATATTATCAGGTCCGCCAAGAAGCCCGGTAATTTCCTGGGCCAATCTTTCTTCCTTCCGCATAAAATTCTCCCCTTTTTAATAAAAATGTAATAACTAATAATGAATTCGCTTACAAAGTATCATATCAACTATTAGTATAGATGTCTATACCATTTATCGAAAGAAAAGAACAAGTTTTTAAGAATAATAGACAAAAAACTCACCCCGGGCTTATCGGCCCCTGGTGAGTTTTTTTATCTCAGTCTTTCGATATCCATCTTGTATTTGTATTTATCCCCCCGGTAAGTGGACTTTACCAGTTCAAATGGAGATCCGTCTTCAAGGTAAGTTTCGCGCTGGATGAATAAGACAGGCTCTCCTTTTTTCAGCTTCAGGTGCTTGGCGTCATCTTCGCTCGCTGCTGCAGCCTCAATCGATTGAGAAGCATGGCCGAGCTTTAATCCGTTTTCTTCCTCCACATATTGATAAAGGGAGTGGGAGAGTATTTCCTGGCTCAGGCCGGGAATCAGTTTTACAGGGATATAGGTCGTCTCGATGGCCATTGGTTCATTGCTTGCAAGACGGATCCGTTTAATTTTATAAACAAGATCATCTTCCTTCAAGCTGAAATGATGGACCAGATCGCCGGTCGGACTAGAGAGTTCAAAATGGATCAATTTATTGCCGGGTTTAAGCCCGCGCCTTCTCATGTCCTCACTGAATGAGGTCAAACCATGCAGGGATTGTTCAAACTTATGCTGCGAAACATAAGTGCCGCTCCCTTTTTTCCGGTACAGAAGATTTTTATTGACGAGATTGGTGATCGCCTGGCGGACGGTCATCCGGCTGATGGTAAATTGCTCGGCAAGTTCTCTTTCAGAAGGAAGCACGTCCCCTGGTTTGAGGTCACCGGAGTCAATCATCCCTTTTATATGTTCTTCAATTTGGTAATACAGAGGTAAAGGAGACTTTTTATTGACCAAAATCATTGTCACCGTCCTGAGGGTATAGTTAATAACGTATCCTGATTCATACTTTCGTTCATGATCAACCATATCTTATCATCTGAATCAATATGATGTCTATACCAGTATAAAGTGGGCTGTGAATATATTCCTGGAGTTTATGTCTATTTTTAGTCTAAAATTAAATTGGTATAGACAACTACAGACTGAAATGATACATTCACAACAGATAAAGTTTACTCGGAAGGGGAATGAAATATGAGCAGCCCTGATAACTGCATAATTAAAAATCTGCGAATATATGCTGAAAACGGCATTATAGAAAATGGATTTCTCAAAATAGAAGGCGATACCATCACTGAAATCGGAGAGATGGAGCGTTTGCAAAACACCGGGAAGTACAGAGACATCTCGATCCCCGGTGCTGTCTCGGTGATGCCTGGTATGATTGATGTCCATATCCACGGCGTCAAAGGCGCGGACACGATGGATGCCGGCACAGAGGCCCTTGATACGATGACGATGGCCCTCCCGCAGGAAGGGACCACAAGTTTTCTTGCAACGACAATGACAGAGTCGGAAGAGAAAATCGAAAAAGCTTTGGTCGCAACGGGGGAGTATATCGAAGCAGGACAGCAAAGGGGGAAGGCGGAAATTCTCGGTATCCACCTGGAGGGACCCTTCATTAACAGCGGGAAAGCTGGTGCCCAGCCGCTTAATCATATAGCGAAGCCGTCTGTCGAGACGTTTGACAGATGGCAGCAGGCTAGCCGGAATCACATTAAGCTGGTGACGATTGCCCCCGAAATGGATGAAGGACATACATTGATCCGGCATTTAAAGAAAAATGGGATCGTCGCTTCAGCCGGACATTCCGCTGCGGGATATGATGAAATGGGCCGGGCCATCGAGAGCGGAGTCAGCCATGTCACGCATCTTTTTAATCAAATGTCCGGTTTGCATCACCGGGAACCTGGGATCGTAGGGGCAGCTTTCAATCGCAGGGAATTGATGGTGGAACTGATTGCAGACGGCATCCACGTCAGGCCCGAAGCCGTTGAAATCGCATTTCAGCAAATCACCGAAGAACGGATGATCCTTATCACAGACTCCATGCGCGCCAAATGCCTGAAGAACGGAAGATACGATCTTGGCGGACAGATGGTGACCGTTAAAGACGGGATGGCACTTTTAGATGAAGATACTCTGGCGGGGAGTGTGCTAGAAATGAAGTCTGCCTTTAAAAATATCCAGAAGTTCACCGGGTGTTCAATGGAGGAAGCCATCAAGATCACTTCCGAAAATCCTGCCAGACAGCTGGGTGTGTTCGACAGAAAAGGAAGCATCGCCGCCGGCAAGGATGCCGACGTCGTGATACTGGATGAACACATGGACGTTTTAATGACGGTCTGCAAAGGGAAAACAGCCTATATCAGAGGGGGCGGTATCAAGTGAAAATCATTGAAGTATCCGACTATAAGCAGATGAGTGAAAGAGCTGCACATCACGTGATTGAAAAAGTCAGGAATTCCGGCTGTTTGACGCTTGGACTTGCCACAGGGGGAACACCAAAAGGGCTGTACGGTGAACTCATCGAGGATCATCTTGCTAACGGGACCTCCTATAAATGCGTCAATACGTTCAATCTCGATGAATATGTCGGACTGACAAAGGAAGACCCGAACAGCTATTATCAATACATGTGCTCGAATCTCTTTTCCCATATTGATATCCCGCTTTCCCAAACGCATATTCCATCCGGGATGACAGGTGATGCTGAGGAGGAATGCCGCCGTTATGAAAACATGATCGAAGAAGCCGGCGGCATCGACCTTCAGATCCTCGGCATAGGGGAGAACGGGCATATCGGTTTTAATGAACCCGGGACTTCCTTTCAATCAGGTACACATATCGTGGATCTGACAGAGTCGACAAGGGAAGCCAATGCCCGTTATTTTGATTCGATTGATGAAGTGCCCCGTCAGGCCATCACGATGGGCATCTCAAGCATCATGAAAAGCAGGGAGATCCTCCTGCTCGTATCTGGGGAAACGAAAAAGGAAGCCATGCAGAAGCTCATGGAAAACGACGTAACCGAAAACTTTCCCGCTTCAATCCTTAAAAAACACCCAAGGGTCACCATCATCGCCGATTCGGATGCCCTTGCTTAAGTTAAATGTTTTTGATGAAAATTAATGTTGATTTATCAAAAAAGAATTTCCAGATACATTAAGCAGTTCAGTTAACGTCGGTAAAAAAGAATTATCTTAGGAAATCGAGTATGAAATCACAATGGTTTTATACTCTTTTTTATTACTATTAAAGGAGTCTCACGGATTTATTTGATAAATCACCAAGCGAAATAGCATGCGAATTAATGAGGCTGGGACAAAAGTGTTTTAGTCATAGTAAAACCCGAACTGATCTGGCTTCAATAAGGCAAATCAGTTCGGGTTTTTAATTTGTTTGATGAACATTTATATTTAATTGTTTCTACACCAAGCGCTCCGTTTGAAGCGACTTTATTAATATACCATCTTGTCCGGCTTCCGTCAACACTTTTTTATTATTTCGCAAAAACATTTTTTAACGAATCAATATGTAATGTTTCTCTCTTTCGGACAACAAATAATAGTATACATGCCTGCAAGCAGTTTAGCAAGGTTTTTTTAAAGAAAATAACCCGGGAAAATTCCAGCTTTTCCCGGGTTAAAGGAAAACCCTTATTAAATTGCCTTAACCCAATACTTCCGTAATATAAATATCCTTGCTCTGCGAGAGATCGAGCAGCTCTTCACTGTTGGTGAGTTTCACAATCGGCTTCGTATAAATATTGGCTTTTGTATAGACTACTTCACCATAATCCCCCGTTGACAGTCTTACAGCTGTTCCGATATCAAGGTCACCAATCAACTGCATGAGGGCATTCACTACTTTTATATCAAACTTACCGAAAAGATCTTTGCTTATCATATCCAGTACCTTGAAGACCGGCTGCCTGTTTCGATAGATTCTCTCCGAGGTCATGGCATGGAATACATCGGCTATTCCGATGATCTGGGAATACAAGTGGATGCGGTCGCTCTTTTCCGAAGTGGGATAGCCAGTTCCATCAAAACGCTCATGATGCTGGAAGATTGCAAGTTTCGCTTCCGGCTTCAATAGAGGGGAATCCTTAACCATCTTATACCCATTTGCAGTATGAAGCTTGATTTCTTGAAATTCACTTTCAGTAAGGGGCTTCTCTTTTTTTAAGATTGTTGATGTTACCTTAGCCATCCCGCAGTCAGCGAGTACTCCCGCAAGGGCAAGCTGATTGACCTGGCCGCTGTTAAGGCCGGCTTTCTTTCCGAGCATCGCGCTCAGGATACTGACTGCAATGGGATGATGATAGATATAGTCTTTTTTTGTAGAATACTGATTCAGTGAATAGAGCAGGAATCTATTTTGTTCAATCGTTTTAATGAGAGGAAGTGTAATCTCCCTCATTTTCGCTATATTGATAGGCATACCTGACTGCCAATTCGTAAATTCTTTTTTGAATTCCCCGACGCTTTCCATATAGGTATTGATGAAGCCTTTATCCCTGCCTGCTTCAGCGGGTACTGCTCCTTGATGCTGATCTGCGTCTGAAACGTCAGTCTGGGATGGGAGTTGTCTTGAAGTATGATGCCGGCCATCCGCTTTTGTTTTTTCAATCTCGATTTCAGTGATATTGAACGCCCGGAGGACATTGATATGTTCCTCTGTTAATACTGTATTTTTGGGAATGATCGGGGTTGATGTCATTCCCATGACCTCTTTTTCAAGAATACAGCCCGCTTCCACTTCGTTCCGATGTACTTTCATGTTATTGCACCTCGAATCATCCTTTTCTATATAGGTTTATTTTACCAAATAATAGTGCAGTTGGCTGTTTTTTTTATATTACCGTTATTGATTTTCATTCAAGACATCGCTTTCCCCTGATGAATGGTAAACCTCCTGTCCTTTTCAGAGGGAGAAACTGTCCTGCTTCAGGGCTTAGAGGCACATGTCATACTACATAGAGCCCTTTCAAGCCAATTCGCCTTATTCCACACGCCTCTCTTCAATTCCCTTCTTTTTTTTCTGATAAGCTTGCTGCCGGCCTGATCTCCCATAATTCAAAAATAAAAAAGCTATCCCCAAAGGAAGTAAGATTCCCGGGAGATAGCTTTTTATTGTTTATTCTTCTGAATCGTCGGTTGATTCGTTAGTGTCTTCTTGATTGACTTCAGCTGCTTCATTTCCTTCAGCCGTATCTGCGTCTTCTGATGTTTCGACAGGGGCTTCTGTTTCTTCATCTTCTTCTTTTTCCACTTTGGCTACTGTAGAAACGAATTCGCTTTCCTGGAGGCGGATCAGTTTGACACCCTGCGTGTTACGTCCGGTTGTCGAGATGTCATTGACGTCCATACGGATCAGGACTCCGTGGGCTGTGATGATCATAAGATCTTCTTCACCGGTCACGGCTTTGACGGCAACCAGCTCACCATTCCGCTCTGTGATGTTGCATGTCTTCAACCCTTTACCGCCCCGGGTCTGGACTCTGTATTCACTTGCAGGCGTACGTTTACCGTAGCCGTTGACCGTTACGACAAGGATATCGCTCTTCTCTTCAAGGATCTCCATGCCCACTACGATATCGTCATCGGAGAGGTTGATCCCTTTGACACCGGTAGCGGTCCTTCCCATTGAACGGACATCTGTTTCAGGGAAACGGATCAGCATTCCTTTTTTCGTACCGATGATCATGTCTTTGTCACCGTCGGTCAATTTGACGGAAATCAATTCATCATTTTCCCTGAGGTTGATGGCAATCAGTCCGTTGGTGCGGATGTTGGCAAAGTCAGAGACCGGCGTACGCTTCGAGATGCCATGCTTGGTCGTGAAGAACAGGTACCAGTCATCCACGAATTCTTCGACCCGGATCATCGCGTTGATCCACTCGTCTTTTTCTACGCCGAGCATGTTGATGATCGGAAGTCCTTTCGCCGTACGGCTGAATTCAGGGATTTCATACCCTTTGGCACGGTATGCTTTCCCTTTGTTCGTAAAGAACAGGATCGTGTCATGGGTGGATGTTGTGAGCAGATGTTCAACAAAATCATCACCTGTTGTGCCCATTCCCTGGATTCCCCGTCCTCCGCGCTTCTGGCTGCGGTAAGTGGAAACAGGAAGGCGCTTGATGTAGCCGTTGTGAGTAAGTGACACCACGATGTTTTCACGCGGGATCAAATCTTCATCTTCGATATTTTCAATTCCGCCTGCAACGATTTCAGATCTTCTTTCGTCGTTGAAGCGTTCTTTGATTTCAATCAGCTCTTCACGGATGATTTCAAGAACTTTTTCGTCGTCGGCTAAGATCGCTTTCAGTTCGGCAATCAGCTTTACAAGCTCCTGATATTCATCTTCGATCTTCTCGCGTTCCAGTCCTGTCAAGCGTTGGAGACGCATATCGAGGATGGCCTGTGACTGCTTGTCAGACAGCGAGAATTGCTCCATCAAGCCTTGTTTTGCGAGTTCCGTCGTCTGGGAACCGCGGATGAGGGTAATGATTTCATCGATATGATCGAGTGCAATCCGGAGACCCTCAAGGATATGGGCTCTCGCTTCCGCTTTACGTAATTCGAACTCGGTTCTGCGGCGGATGACGACGCGCTGGTGATCCAGATATTCCACCAGGCACTGCTTAAGGTTCAACACTTTCGGCTGACCTTTGACAAGGGCAAGCAGATTGATCCCGAAGCTTGTTTGGAGTGCAGTCTGCTTATACAGGTTGTTCAGCAGGACATTCGCATTGGCATCTTTTCTGACCTCGATGACAATACGCATACCGTTACGGTCCGATTCATCACGAAGGTCCGTGATGCCGTCGATCTTCTTGTCGCGTACGAGTTCAGCGATCTTTTCAATCAGTTTTGCTTTGTTCACTTGATATGGAATCTGGTGAACGATGATCGTTTCTTTTCCGTTGCTCTTCTGTTCAATCTCTACACGTGCACGCATCGTGATTGACCCTTTACCTGTTTCGTAAGCTCGGCGGATTCCGCTTCTGCCCACAATCAAGCCGGCAGTCGGGAAGTCAGGGCCATGAATGTGTTCCGTCAATTCCTGGATTGTGATGTCAGGGTCTTTACTTAATGCAAGAATCCCGTCAATTACCTCACCAAGATTATGAGGCGGAATATTCGTCGCCATTCCAACAGCGATACCTGACGATCCGTTCACCAGAAGGTTTGGGAAACGGGCCGGCAGTACTTCCGGTTCGCGTTCGCTGCCATCATAGTTATCTTTGTAGTCGATTGTGTCTTTATTGATATCACGGATCAGTTCCATGGAAATCTTGGACATGCGTGCTTCTGTGTAACGCATTGCTGCCGCAGCATCCCCGTCGACAGAACCGAAATTTCCGTGGCCGTCGACAAGCATGTAGCGATAGTTGAAATCCTGCGCCATACGCACCATCGTGTCATATACCGCTGAGTCACCATGGGGGTGATACTTACCGATAACTTCACCGACGATACGGGCTGATTTCTTGTATGCTTTGTCCGCTGTCATCCCCAGGTCGTTCATCGCGTATAAAATACGGCGATGGACCGGCTTCAATCCGTCACGCGCATCGGGAAGGGCACGGGAAACGATTACGCTCATTGCATAATCCAGGAATGAGGTGCGCATCTCATTGCTTATATTAATCTCTTTAACATTTGATTTTGGTGTTTCGGCCATAGTATAAGGGACCTCCTTTTAAAGAAAGATTTGGACCTTTCTCTTTGTTAACCTTGTCCGCTATGTAAAAGACAGGATAGAATGATGTGTCTATCCTGCTTTTTCTCTAAAATGTTCTGTTAAAACCGGGCCGTTGATTTCCGCTGCGGACGCTCGCTTTCCGCGGGGCGGGCGGTGAGCCTCCTCGGCGCTTTACGCCTGTGGGGTCTCACCTGTCCCGCACATCCCGCAGGAGTCGAGCGTCCTCCGCTCCAATCAACTAAGCAGTGTAGTCAAAGGTATATTTAAATATTTGCTAATCGTCTATTGAAAAGTCAAAACCAATCCTAAATATCCAGGTTCTTAACGTAAGCAGCATTCTCTTCAATAAAGTTACGTCTGGGTTCTACTTTGTCACCCATGAGGATTTCAAAGGTTTCATCGGCTTCGATGGCGTCCTGCAGGCTTACTTGAAGCAGTGTTCTTGATTCAGGGTCCATTGTGGTTTCCCATAACTGCTCAGGGTTCATTTCCCCTAGACCTTTGTAACGCTGGATTCCAGGTTTAGGTGTAGGTGAAATTTCTGCCAGGATGCGATCAAGCTCTTTATCGTTGTAGGCATATTCGATTTTCTTGCCTTGCTGAATCTTGTACAACGGCGGCTGGGCGATATAGATGAATCCAGCTTCGATGATTTTTCTCATATAGCGATAGAAGAACGTCAATAAGAGTGTGCGGATATGCGCGCCGTCGACGTCGGCATCGGTCATGATGACGATTTTATGATATCTCGCCTTTGAAAGATCGAAATCTTCCCCGATTCCCGTACCGAGAGCCGTGATAATTGCCCGGACCTCATTATTGGAAAGAATTTTATCCAGACGGGCCTTTTCAACATTGATGATTTTTCCGCGCAGCGGCAGGATCGCCTGGAAGTGACGGTCACGGCCCTGCTTGGCAGATCCGCCGGCTGAGTCACCCTCAACCACATAAATTTCGCTGATGCTTGGATCTTTCGAAGAACAATCCGCCAATTTACCCGGCAGGCTCGAAATCTCGAGTGCACTCTTACGGCGTGTGAGCTCCCTGGCTTTCTTCGCAGCCATACGGGCACGGGCTGCCATGAGGCCTTTTTCCACTACTTTTCTGGCTACGACCGGATTTTCCAAAAGGAATGTTTCCAGATGTTCTGAAAACAGGGAATCCGTGATCGTTCTTGCTTCTGAGTTACCGAGTTTTGTTTTCGTCTGTCCTTCAAACTGAGGATCCGGATGTTTAATCGAGATGATGGCAGTCAGTCCTTCACGGACATCTTCACCCGAAAGATTCGCATCGCTCTCTTTGAACACATGGTTCTTGCGGGCATAATCATTAATAACTCTTGTCAAGGCCGTTTTGAATCCGGACTCATGGGTTCCACCTTCATGAGTATGAATATTGTTGGCGAAAGAATAAAGATTGCTTGCAAATCCATCATTATACTGAAGGGCGATTTCAACGGTAATATCGTCTTTTTCACCTTCAATGAAGATCGGTTCTTCATGGATGACTTCTTTTGAGCGGTTTAAATGTTCTACGTACGACTTAATACCGCCTTCATAATGATAATCTCTTCTTTTTCCTTCTCCGCGCTTATCTTCAATACTGATTTGGATCCCTTTGTTTAAGAAAGCCAGTTCACGAACACGATTTGCCAGCGTATCATAGTCGTATTCTGTCGTTTCTGTGAAAATTTCAGGGTCAGGAGTGAAGTGGATGACCGTTCCCGTCTTGTCGGTTTCACCGATGACCTTCAAATCAAAGCTCGGAACACCTTTTTCGAACTTCTGGTAATGGATTTTCCCGTCCCGGTGGACGTGTACTTCAAGTTCCGTCGAAAGGGCATTTACAACCGAGGCACCTACACCATGCAGCCCTCCAGATACTTTGTATCCGCCGCCGCCGAATTTACCGCCTGCGTGAAGGACGGTCATGATGACCTCTACCGCTGGACGACCCATCTTCTCGTGAATCCCGACCGGAATTCCGCGTCCATTATCCGTTACCGTGATGCTGTTATCTTCTTCAATGACGATTTCGATTTCATCGCAATGGCCTGCAAGGGCTTCATCGATACTATTATCGACGATTTCCCATACCAAGTGATGCAGACCTCTTCCGCTTGTCGATCCGATGTACATTCCTGGTCGTTTACGTACGGCTTCCAATCCTTCTAAAACCTGAATCTGATTTTCATCATAGGATTGACCTTGTGCTTGTTTTTGTTCCATAGCCATGCCGATTCACCTACACTTTCTAACCTTTCGGGCTTGTATTTCTATAATAAATTCTCATAGTTTGAGTATTTCTTTGATCGTTTCTTAAGCGTGCTGGATGCCAGCGGGGAAAGATACAATTGATTTTTCGTGATAACGAGAGATTTATATGAACCCTTTGCAAGATTCCAAAGGTGATTATCTTTATTTTTTAAAAAGAGCTGTAATTCTTCTGAAAACTGTACGGTGTCCCGATCAATGATTGCAATGATATCATCGGTCCGGACCATGACATCTTCTCCGACATGAATGTACAATGCAGCACCTCATTTCAGTCTTTTCATAGTTCCCGCTTCCACTTCGAACTGTGCCGCCTCGTTAAGCGTCTGATGGTCGATCCCGTCAACATTGGTGGTCGTGACAAAGGTCTGCACCTTTCCTTGTATCGTGTTGAGCAAATGGGACTGACGGTAATCATCAAGCTCCGACAGCACGTCATCCAAAAGAAGAATGGGATATTCTTTTATTTCAGAATGGATGAGTTCGATTTCTGCCAATTTCACAGAAAGGGCCGTTGTCCGCTGCTGCCCCTGCGATCCGAAGGTCTGGACGTCGCGTCCGTTCACAATGAATTGCAGGTCATCACGGTGCGGGCCAGCCAGGGTGACACCGCGATCGATTTCCCGCTCGCGTGTCCCTTCGAATTTCCGTTCGTATACCTCTACCATTTTTGACCATTCTTGATCATCTGATACATCCAAAGACGGTTTATAAAGGATTTCCAGTGTTTCGAGGTTCCTTGAGATCCCTGAATGGATCGGCTTTGCCCAACTTTCGAGGAGCTGGACGAATTCAAACCGCTTCTTGACGATCTTGACGGCGACTTCGATGAATTGTTCCGTCAGCACCTCGAGCATCGTCTGATCGGTCTGTTTCCTCGTCTGCAGCAATTTAAGGTAATGATTCCGCTGTTGTAATATTTTTTGATAAAGACTGATATCATGTAAGTAAACAGGTGAAACCTGCCCGATTTCCATATCAATAAAACGACGCCTAACTTGAGGGCTCCCTTTTACCAAATGGAGATCTTCAGGCGCAAACATGACAACATTCATATTACCGACATATTGACTCAGCTTCTGCTGTTCAAGGTGGTTGCACTTTGCCTTCTTGCCCTTTTTTGAGAGGACAAGTTCCAAAGGCAGCGGGCCGTTATATTTTTGAATCCTGCCTTTTATTTTAGCATATTCCTCGTCCCAGCGGATTAAATCTTTATCATTCGACGTCCGGTGGGATTTAGCCATCGCAAGCACGTAGATGGACTCCATGATATTTGTCTTCCCCTGGGCATTCTCCCCGAGGATGACATTCACCTTGTTCTCGAAATCCACTTCGATCGACTCGTAGTTCCGATAATTTTTCAGTTCCAATTGTTCAATAAACATGGACATAACATCCTTTTTTATTCTGCGGCAACCACAAAAACCCCTACTTCCGGAATCTCGACTTTATCGCCGACCGCAAGCTTCCTTCCTCTTCTCTGGTCCTGTTCGCCGTTTATGTAAACCTCGTATTCACTCAAAAACCATTTCGCCATGCCTCCGGATTGAATCACATCGGCAAGTTTCAGGAACTGCCCGAGCGTGATGATCTCCGTTGAAATCGTGACTTCTTTCTCCACTAAAATCACTACTTTCCGTATAAAGTCTCTAATATCTTATTTTACTCTAAATCTCCTTAAGTCACAACTAACGAAAGATGGAATGGCTATAAGCTTACCGGGAGACGGAATGAAGATGGAATCGTATCGGGGAATAAGTACTCGGACATATTTCGGGGAATGCGGAGGAAAAATGGGATTTGCGGACATTTTTCGATATACGGACAAAAACCAGCGGATTCGGATGATTTTTCAATAGCTTACCGACAATTCGACAAGGATCATCATTTTTATACAAACTTTTTCATAAAAAAAACCGATACCTTTTCAGGGGGTATCGGCTTTAACACTACTAATACGTTCTTACTGGAAGAATCAATTGAAGGATGGAATCGTCATGAAGCGGTTTTAGGACGAAAGGTCTCATCGCTCCAGTGAAATTCACATAAATCTCGGTTCCTTCGATCGCTTTCAGTGCATCCATCATGTATTTCGCACTGAAGGAAATCTTCAGTTCTTCCCCTTCGACAGATTGACTTTGAACCTGTTCGATGACTTTCCCGATTTCCGGGGTATTGGAGGAAATTTCGATCATGCCGGCATCCAGGGTGGAAAGCTTCACCACATTATTGCGTCCTTCCCTTGCCAAGAGTGATGCACGGTCGATCGCCTGCAGAAATTCCTTCGTCGTTAGTGTTAGTTCCGTCTTTGTATCGGACGGAATCAAACGGCTTGTATCAGGATAATTCCCTTCAAGCAGTCTTGAGAAGAATAAGAGATGTTTCGCTTTGAACAGCACCTGGTTTTCAGTAATGACGATTTCAACCGGCTCGTCCGTGTCATCAAGAATCTTGTTCAGCTCATTCAAGCTCTTCCCCGGGATGACAATGTTATAAGACGCATCATGGTTCGTTTCGATCGGCGCCTTTCTCATTGCCAGCCTGTGACTATCTGTTGCAATACAGCTCAGCTCGCCGTTTTCGATCTGACAGTTTACACCTGTCAAGATGGGGCGTGTTTCTGAGGTGGACACTGCGAAAACAGTCTGTCTGATCATCGTTTTTAAAAGGTCGGTGGAAACCTTGATGCCATTGCCCTCTTCAATCTGAGGCAGATGCGGATATTCTTCAGGATCCAATCCATTCAAGTTGAATTCAGCTTTTCCGGAACGGATGACCGTCTGGAAGTGATTCAAGACTTCGATTTCCACCGTGTCTTTAGGCAGCTTCTTAACGATTTCACTGAAAAACTTAGCCTGGAGGACGATTCCGCCGGTTTCCTGGATTTCTACAATCTCTGAACCATCTTCTTCAGCAGGGATGAAGGATTCAATGGAAATATCGGAATCGCTTCCTGTAAGGGTTACGCCGTCTTCGGTCGCTATGATTTTGATTCCTGTAAGGATCGGGATCGTGGTTCTGGACGTTACGGCTTTCATGACATCTTGAACGCTTTGAACAAGATCGTCCCTCTGAATAACAAATTTCATGATTATTTCCTCCAATTTGCACATAATTTTTTGGACTGAATCATATATTAATAATTTATTTAAAAAAAGTAATAGTACTAGTAGGGCCTGTTGATATGTGGATAAGTGTGTGAATTGAACGGAAACACAGCCTATCCACATGTGGACAGACTGTGTGCTAGTTGGTCTCGGTTATCAACAGTATTCAGTTATTAAAAAGTCTCTTTACTAGTTTTGTCGAGTGAGAAACTCTTTGAAAACCGCTATTGATTTCCGTGCAAGACTTCGCTTTCCGCGGGTGCCCTGTGAGCCTCCTCGGTCGTTCCTCCCTGCGGGGTCTCACATTGGTCACTTTTCCCGCAGGAGTCTTCGTCTTGCACTACAATCAACCGCTGGAACTAGTTGAATTTATTATTAGAATTCTAAAAGAGCGTCTAATATTCTCGTATCCGATCTATTTCGTGGATCCCGCTATACTTTTGAGCTGAGATCATCTATCAACTTTCAAGCAGCCCTTCTCATACTATTACTTAAGAGAATCCCTGATGTCTTTCAGCTGCTGCTGGAGGAGGGCGTCTGCTCCGAGCAGGGTGCTGATTTTTTCGTGGGCATGGATGACGGTTGTGTGATCGCGGCCGCCGAATTCTTCGCCGATTTTAGGCAGCGAGGAATCTGTCATTTCCCTCGATAGATACATGGCGATTTGACGCGGGAAAGCGATGGATTTCGTTCGTTTCTTTGCTTTGAAATCCTCTAATTTCACGTTGAAATGCTCGCCGACAACGCGCTGGATCTCCTGGATCGTAATGGCCTTCGGCTTTGAACTCGGAATGATATCCTTCAATGCCTCCGCCGCGAGATCCGCGTTGATATCTTTATTGATAAGCGATGAATAGGCAACCACCCTGATCAGGGCGCCTTCCAGCTCACGGATGTTCGTATCGATTTGATTGGCAATATAAAGCATCGCCTCATTCGGGATATCCAGGCCTTCCGCTTTCGCCTTTTTCCTTAAAATCGCGATTCTCGTTTCCAGATCAGGAGGAGTGATATCGGTGATAAGGCCCCATTCAAAGCGGGAACGCAGGCGGTCCTCAAGTGTCGGGATCTCTTTTGGAGGCCGGTCACTTGAGATGACGATCTGCTTGCTTTCTTCATGAAGTGTATTGAATGTATGGAAAAATTCCTCTTGTGTCTGTTCTTTACCGGCCAAGAACTGAATATCGTCAATTAACAGCACATCAACGCTCCGGTATTTGTTGCGGAAATCGACCGCTTTGTTGTCACGGATGGAGTTGATGAACTCATTCGTGAACTTTTCGGAAGATAAATAGACCACTTTTGCTGCAGGATTATGCTCGAGTACATAATGGCCGATCGCATGCATCAAGTGAGTCTTTCCCAGGCCGACGCCACCGTAAATGAATAACGGGTTGTAGGCTTTCGCAGGTGCTTCCGCCACTGCCAATGATGCAGCATGGGCGAAGCGGTTCCCTGAGCCGATGACAAACGTATCG
Organism: Bacillus sp. BKU_1; assembly: GCA_051294195.1. Lineage (GTDB taxonomy): Bacteria > Bacillota > Bacilli > Bacillales > Bacillaceae_B > Rossellomorea. The sequence continues at coordinate 4,279,430 of CP193985.1, forward strand.
AATGTATATTTGGGATTCAGCATGTTCTGGTTGAGATCATACTGATCATCGTCTTTTGATGCCTTTTTCGGCGGCACTGGAATATCAAATTCTTCCGGCTCCTGATTTTGGGGAATAATGAATTTGACGACCAGTTCTTCGCCGGTTATGTCATATAGTACTCCCGAGATTAACTGAGAATAACGGCCTTCCAGCCAATCCCTAGCAAACTCATTTGGAGCGGTAATCACAAGAGTGTCCCCTTGGATGGAGTGAGCCTTCGTCGATTTCAGCCATGTGTCGAAGCTTGGCTTACTGATTTTCTTTTCGATATTTTCCAAGGCTTTGCTCCAAAGATCCCCGATATTCTCCAAACCTGATCCCTCCTTTTCTTTGTGTTAGTCCGGCAGAAACGCCAGCTTTTTATACGCGTACAACTTCTGTACAACTTATTAACGGTGCAAATCTCGTCATCTTATAAAAATACAATGTACTGTATGTGGAGAATATATATAATAAGGAAAGAAAATGGTTAGTCGACAATATCCACCACTTGTGGACAAGGTTTTACAAACCATCTGAATAAGTTACCCACATGATATCCACATTTTGTGGATAAGTAATTTTCGTAATTGCAGTTATCAAGAGTGAAAACACAATAATCATATCAAAATATCCTTAGGGGTGCAATGGTTTTTAAATTTTATCCACAACCCCCCGCCAACTGTGGAATCAAATTGTCCACAAGGAGTTAACTTGTGAAAAACCTGTCAATACCTGCTGTGGATAAATAAAAATCATGTCGAAATCTATCCACAGGGTGATTTTTTGAGATGTGATAAAAATTTGTAGAAGGAATTGGGAGAGGAAAAATATAGTGAGGGCTTTTAAATACCGCTTATGATTTTCAGTAGCAGTCAGCTAAATCATCGTCCGTTCCTTTCCGCTGGAGACATTTGCTTTCCGCGGGGAGAAAGTCGAGCCTCCTCGGCGTTCCGCCTCCGGGGTCTCGACCTTTTCTCTCTTCCCGCAGGAGTCAAATGTCACCAGCTCCAATCCACTCTGAATTTTTACTATAGTAAGCAGCAGAAATAAGTAGAATTTATATTTGTAATTTCAAACTCCTTCTATTATTTTTGAAATGTTACCCCTGTTTAAAAGCCCCTGTCATTATTTTTACCGGATCCAGCGTTGATTGGAGTGCAAGACGAAGACTCCTGCGGGAGATGTGACCATTGTGAGATCCCGCAGGAGCGCAGCGACGAGGAGGCTCACGGGGCACCCGCGGAAAGCGAAGTCTTGCACGGAAATCATAAGCGGCAATTGGAGCACTAAAAAAAGATTCAATAATCCATTAGTAAATTTTAGATAACCAAAAATAAAATGATATGAGTGTTGACTTTTTATGGTTGTCGTCTTTATAATAGTGGAGAATGTCTTTAACTTATGAAGATGAACCCTTCAGGGAGGTGCAATAGATGAAAAGAACGTTTCAACCAAATAGACGTAAAAGAAGTAAAGTACACGGTTTCCGTGCGCGTATGAGCTCTAAAAACGGACGCAGAGTATTAGCTCGCCGCCGTGCTAAAGGAAGAAAAGTATTATCTGCTTAGACCACTGAACTGACTCAGTGGTCTTTTTTTCTAGTAAACGGGCAAAAATGATTAAGATCTTCTATTAAATGAAAGACTTATTGAAAGGCTGTTTTCTAAAAGGTTGCTGCTTTTTGTAAATAGGCTTGCAGCCCGACTATAGCGAATGGACGTGTTATTTTCGAACTCAAGCTAAACAACAGACGGACGGACCAGCTGAAAATACCCAAGTTCAGGTATTTTCTTGTGTGCAAAGCAACAAAGTATGCGAAATGAGCCTAATGAAAAACAAAAAAAACAGGTGTGGGTTATGAGGAAAGAACAGCGAGTTAAGAAAAACAAAGAATTCCAAGAGATATTTAAAAAAGGGACATCATTTGCAAACAGGCAATTTGTACTTTATTCCTTAAAACAGGAAGAAGCCCAGCCTTTCCGCATCGGGATTTCCGTGAGCAAGAAAATCGGGAATGCTGTCTGCCGAAACAGAATCAAGCGGTACATCAGGCAGGCTTTCTTAGAATTGCGTGAAGACGTTCAGGATAACCACGATTATTTGATCATCGCCAGAAAACCGGCGGCCGACATGGATTTTCATGAAGTGAAAAGCAGCATCACGCATGTTTTAAAGCGTGGAAAAGTTTTGAAAAAGACTTCTAATGGCAAAAATGATAGAAAAAAGTAAAAAAGTATTTACTATTTAGACAAGTTTCAGCCTCACAACCCTTTGAAAAGATGTTACAATACGAGGGATTGTACTTTTTAAGAACTGGTTGGGGAACATGTCCCCGGCTGCTTTGGAGAAGGCTGTTTTCTGAAAGATTGCATGTATTCCTGCACCGGATAGTTTGTTTAAAGGGATTTTTAGTGCAGCGGGCTATAATGGGTGCATGGATAGGCAACTTGACGAAAACACATTGTGCGGTACTTACAGAAACATATTAGTTGGGAGGAAAATAAGGGTGAAAAAGAGACTTATAGCCCTGATGGCAATCATTGGGCTAATGACTGTTTTATCCGGCTGTTCAGAATATAATCAGCCAATCACACCTGAGAGTACAGGTTTTTGGAATGAATATATCGTATGGCCATTATCACAATTAATCACGATGGTAGCGGATTGGTTCAATGGTTCATATGGACTGGCGATCATCATCGTCACACTGATCATTCGTTTAGCCATCTTACCGTTAATGATCAAACAAACGAAAAATTCAAAAGCAATGCAGGCACTTCAGCCTGAAATGAAAAAGCTTCGTGAAAAATACAGTTCAAAAGATGCACAGACTCAACAAAAGCTTCAGCAGGAAACAATGGCATTATTCCAGTCACATGGAGTCAATCCTCTGGCAGGATGTTTCCCATTGATTGTCCAAATGCCGATCCTGATCGGATTTTATCACTCAATCGTCCGTACGAGAGAAATTGCAGAACATAATTTCCTTTGGTTCGACCTTGGTGAACGGGATATCATCCTTGCAGTCGTTGCAGGTATCACAACGTTCATCCAGCAAAAACTGATGATGGCAGGTACAGCGGATCAAAATCCTCAAATGGCGATGATGCTTTACATCATGCCGGTGATGATCGTGATCTTTGCGATCAACTTCCCGTCAGCACTTGCCCTGTACTGGGTAATCGGTAATATCTTCATGATCGTTCAAACGTACTTCATCAAAGGTCCGGATATCAGGGAAGTACAAGCTGCGAAAGCAAAAGCCGGTGGTTCGGGAGGAAAGAAAAAGTGAGAGAAGTGAAAGCGACTGGTCAAACGGTGGAAGAAGCCATTGAATCAGCCTTGTCTCAACTGAACATCACTAAAGAACAAGCAGAAATCAAAGTGTTAGATCAAGGTAAAAAAAGTCTGTTCGGACTGTTCGGGGGCAGACCCGCATCCGTTCAGGTGATAAAAGCAATCGATCCGGTGGAAACGGCGAAAGAATTCTTGCTTTCTGTTGCCCGCGAGATGGGAGTGGAAGCTTCCGTCGAGGTACATGTGAATGGACGGGACGTCGAATTCCGTTTATCCGGTGAAAAGATGGCCCTTTTGATAGGAAAAAGAGGGCAGACATTAAATGCGCTTCAGCATTTGACGCAATTGGCAGCGAATAAAGAGTCCGAGCAGTTTTTAACCATCCTTTTGGATGCCGAAAACTATCGTGAGCGCCGCCGCCAGACCCTGACAAACCTGGCAGAAAGACTTGCGGACAAAGCACTTCGCACAAACCGCGCCGTTTCACTTGAACCGATGCCTTCCTATGAAAGGAAAGTGATTCACAGCGCATTGGTGAATGCGAAAAAAGTGGACACCTATTCAGAAGGCCGGGAACCGAACCGATATATCGTGATTGCGCCTAAATAAATAGAGAGAGACGATTCCTTTTTTGAGGGATCGTTTTTTTTAGTTTTATGGTCGGAGACAGCAGGATTGAGGCTGGAGAAGGGTCAGGGGCCAGGTGGTGAAATTTGTCGTTTTTTGGTTGGTGTTGCGGCTGGAATGGTAGTTTTGGGTGATTTGATAATAGAATCTTCCTACATCCCTGTGGATATCGCTTTTTGACCCGCTTTATTGTTATTCACATGTGGATAAGTTAAAATAATAGAGATGAGATAAAATGATCTGTGGATAACGTGACGGCAAGGGAAATTAGTTTCTTTTGTATTAAATAGGTTTGTGATATTCTAATAATTTGGGGAAACTTTGCTCTCTGAATTTCATTCGTTCATATAGATTCAAAACCACTATATAAAGAGAGGTGATAAGAATGGAACTGGATACAATTGCAGCCATCTCAACACCGATGGGCGAAGGAGCGATCGCCATCGTGCGATTGAGCGGGGAGGAAGCCTTTGACATCGGAGCGAAAGTGTTCCGCGGGATGAAGGGGACGTCCATGAAGGAATTTGCCTCCCACACGATTCATTACGGCCATATCATCGATCCGGACACGGAGAAGGTGGTGGAAGAAGTGATGGTCTCGGTGATGAGGGGGCCGAAAACCTTCACCCGTGAAGACATCATCGAAATCAACTGCCACGGCGGATTGGTTTCTGTAAACAAAGTGCTTCAGCTTGTATTGAAGCATGGAGCGCGGTTGGCGGAGCCTGGTGAATTCACGAAACGGGCTTTCTTGAACGGGCGCATCGATTTGTCGCAGGCAGAAGCGGTCATGGACCTGATCCGTGCGAAAACGGACCGGGCGATGAATGTGGCACTGAATCAGATGGAGGGACGCCTTTCCAAGCTGATCCGTAAACTGCGTCAGGAAATCTTAGAGACCCTGGCCCACGTCGAAGTGAACATCGACTATCCGGAATATGACGATGTTGAAGAAATGACGCATACCGTCCTTCTTGAGAAATCAAGACATGTACGGGACGAAATTGATAAATTGATCCTGACATCCGAACAGGGGAAAATCCTTCGCGAGGGGCTTTCCACTGTCATCATCGGACGTCCGAATGTCGGAAAATCCTCATTATTGAACAGCCTTGTGCATGAAAATAAGGCGATCGTCACTGACATTCCGGGTACGACCCGCGATGTGATAGAGGAATATGTAAATGTTCGCGGGGTGCCGCTCCGTCTTGTCGATACGGCGGGGATCCGTGAAACGGAGGACATCGTCGAGCGGATCGGTGTCGAACGTTCGAGACAGGTTTTGAAAGAAGCAGACCTGATCCTTCTTGTCCTCAATTATGCAGATGAACTGACGCATGAGGATGAACAGCTTTTTGAAGCGGTGAAAGGGATGGACGTCATCGTCATCGTGAATAAGACGGACCTTCCGCAGAAAATCGACCTGGACCGTGTCCGCGCACTGGCGAAGGAACATCCGCTGGTGACCACTGCCCTTCTTGAAGAAGAAGGGATCGATGAACTGGAAGAAGCGATTTCTTCGCTTTTCTTTGCAGGATCCATCGAAGCGGGGGATATCACATATGTATCGAACAGCCGGCACATCGCCTTATTGAATCAGGCATCGCAGGCAATCAACGAAGCCATCAACAGTGTGGAAATGGGAACACCGATCGATATCGCGCAGATCGATTTGACAAGGACATGGGAGCTGCTTGGTGAAATCATCGGCGACAGTGTCCACGAAAGCTTGATCGACCAACTGTTCTCTCAATTCTGCCTCGGAAAATAAATATACTATCAGGGTGGGCAGTCGGCTCACCCGCAAGGAGGAAAAAATAAACCATGCAATATGACGCAGGACAATATGATGTCATTGTCATTGGTGCTGGACATGCCGGTGTCGAAGCGGGACTTGCTTCAGCCCGGATGGGAGCTAAAACGTTAATGGTGACCATCAATCTGGATATGGTTGCCTTCATGCCGTGCAACCCTTCTGTCGGAGGTCCGGCAAAAGGGATCGTCGTCCGTGAAATCGACGCCCTCGGCGGAGAGATGGGGCGCAATATCGATAAAACGCATATTCAGATGCGGATGTTGAATACAGGGAAAGGTCCGGCTGTCCGCGCACTCAGGGCGCAGGCGGATAAATTCCTTTATCAGCATGAGATGAAGCGCACGCTTGAAAACGAACCGAATATGACCCTTCTGCAAGGAATGGTCGAGGAATTGATCGTCGAAGACGGTGATTGCAAGGGTGTCGTAACCATGACCGGTGCCGCTTACCGTGCAAAAACGGTCGTCATCACGACAGGGACATTCCTTCGCGGTGAAATCATCCTCGGGGATCTTAAATACTCCAGCGGCCCGAACAATCAGCAGCCATCTATCAGGCTGGCGGATCATCTCAGGGAGCTTGGATTCGATACCGTCCGTTTTAAAACGGGGACGCCTCCGCGCGTAAATTCATCATCAATCGATTATTCAAAAACGGAAATCCAGCCCGGTGATGATGTGCCGCGTGCGTTCAGTTATGAAACGACAAAATATATCACGGATCAGCTGCCTTGCTGGCTGACGTACACAAATGAAGAAACTCATAAATTAATCGACGAGAATCTACATCGTTCTCCGATGTATTCAGGTATGATCAAAGGGACGGGCCCTCGTTACTGTCCGTCGATCGAAGATAAAGTGGTCCGTTTCCATGACAAACCTCGTCACCAGATCTTCCTGGAACCTGAAGGAAGAAACACGCAGGAAGTATATGTACAAGGTTTATCAACGAGCCTTCCTGAAGACGTTCAGCAAAAAATCCTGTCCACGATCCCTGGACTGGAGAAAGTTCAGATGATGCGTGCGGGCTACGCGATCGAGTACGATTCCATCGTGCCGACACAATTATGGCCGACGCTTGAAACGAAAAAAATCAAGAATCTTTATACTGCAGGCCAGATCAACGGTACTTCCGGCTACGAGGAAGCTGCCGGACAGGGTCTGATGGCCGGCATCAATGCTGCCTGCCGTGCCCTGGATAAAGAGGAAGTCATCCTCAGCCGTTCCGATGCCTATATCGGCGTATTGATCGATGACCTCGTGACCAAAGGGACAAATGAGCCTTACCGATTATTGACTTCCCGGGCAGAATATCGATTATTATTACGTCATGACAATGCAGATCTGCGCCTGACGGATATCGGAAAGCGCATCGGCTTGATCTCCGATGAAAGATACGGACGATTCATTGAAAAGAAAGAAGCGATCAATGCCGAGAAAGAGCGTCTGGAAAGCATCCGCATCAAGCCAGTTGAAGAGACGCAGGCGGTCATCCGTGAAGCCGGAGGCAGTGAATTGAAGGACGGCATCCTTGCAGCCGATCTATTGAAGCGTCCTGAAATGAATTACAGCCACATCAAACGCCTTGTTCCGAGCGATGTTGAGCTTTCAGCGGATGTTGAAGAACAGGTTGAGATCCAGGTGAAATACGAAGGATATATCGAGAAATCCCTTCAGCAGGTCGATAAGCTGAAAAAGATGGAAAACAAAAAAATCCCTGAAAACATTGATTATGAAGCGATCAGCGGACTGGCATCAGAAGCAAGGCAGAAACTGATTGAAGTACGTCCGCTTTCCCTGGCGCAGGCTTCAAGGATTTCAGGAGTCAATCCTGCCGACATCTCGATTCTGCTTGTGTATATCGAACAAGGGAAAATTGCGAAAGTTTCAGGCGATCAATAGGCAAAGGAAGGGTAATTGAATGAATATAGACCAGTTCCAATCCAGCCTGGAGGAAAAGGGGATCTCCCTTTCTCCCGGGCAATTAGATCAATTCGAACGTTACTATGAAATCCTTGTCGAGTGGAATGAAAAGATGAACCTGACCGCCATCACGGACAAGGAAGAAGTGTATTTGAAACACTTCTATGATTCAATCAGTGCAGCATTCTATATCGACTTCTCCGATGTGGAATCCGTATGCGATGTGGGAGCGGGCGCAGGGTTTCCAAGTATCCCGCTGAAGATCTGCTTCCCACATCTGCATATCACGATTGTCGATTCACTGAATAAGCGGATCTCGTTCCTGAATCATTTATCCAATGAATTGGGACTCGAGAATACCAACTTCTTTCACGACCGGGCAGAGACCTTCGGGAAAAAGAAGGAACACCGTGAATCCTATGATGTCGTGACGGCAAGGGCGGTTGCGAGAATGTCCGTACTGAGCGAACTTTGTCTGCCGCTCGTCAAAAAAGGCGGGTTATTCGTGGCAATGAAAGCCGCCAGCGCCGGTGAAGAATTGAACATAGGAAAAAAAGCGATTGCGACGCTTGGCGGCCAGACGGAAAAAGTCTTTTCCTTTGTCCTTCCCGAAGAAGAAAGCGAACGGAATATCGTGAAAATAAACAAAGTGAAAGAAACGCCTAATAAGTACCCGAGAAAACCGGGAACGCCGAATAAATTACCGTTGGAATAAGATCGTGCCCCTTAGTGGTTCTGCTCTTATAGGAAAAATGGTATGCTTAAACTGTAGTGATCCTGAGTGAAAATGTCTAAAAGAGGCAGGAACTTGTCATATTTTAGAGAATCATAATATAGGGAGTTTCTTAAAGGTGGTGTAGGAAGATGAAGCATCCTTTTTCTCGTTTTTTTGGTCTGGGTGAAAAAGAGCAAGATGTTGAATCTGAAGAATCAAGTGTAGTGGAAGTGGAAGACCGCGATGAGGTCAAAAAGATCCCCGTCGCACAAATCGTTCCCAATCGCTTTCAACCAAGAACCGTTTTTAATGACGAAAAAATAGAAGAGCTGTCAAGAACCATACACACGCATGGAATCATACAGCCGATCGTCGTCAGGCAGGCGGATGATGAACAATTCGAAATCATCGCTGGGGAACGCCGGTACAGGGCTGTTCAAAAGCTTGGCTGGGAAACCGTCCCGGCCATCGTCAAAAACCTCAGTGATACCGAAACGGCCTCAGTCGCTTTAATCGAAAACCTGCAAAGGGAAGAGCTTTCTCCGATTGAAGAAGCGATCGCCTACGGTAAATTGCTGGAGCTGCACAATCTGACTCAGGAAGCACTTGCTCAGCGCTTAGGAAAAGGACAGTCCACTGTGGCAAACAAGCTTCGTCTTCTAAAGCTTCCAGAAGAAATTCATCATGCTTTATTGGATAAGAAAATAACGGAACGCCATGCGCGCGCATTGATTCCACTGAAGAAGCCCGAGAAGCAGATCCAGCTCCTCGGCGAAGTCATCGAGAAGAACTTGAATGTCAAGCAGACAGAAGACAGGGTCGTGAAGATGCTGGAAGGCTCAGCCCCGAAACCTAAGCCGAAACGCAAGGCATTCTCGAAGGACATGCGTATAGCCGTCAATACAATCCGTCAGTCTCTCTCCATGGTGTCCGACAGCGGCATCAACCTCAATGCCGAGGAAGAAGAGCACGACGAATTCTATCAATTTACGATCCGCATACCTAAAAAGAAATAGGTTCATAAAAAGCGAGAAACAGAGATTTGGTGTTTCTTGCTTTTTTATTTGCACACTTTAGGGGTATTGTGTTTTTGTTCTATTATTGCCGCTGTTGGTTTCCGTGAAAGACTTCGCTTTCCGCGGCCGGTTGGTGAGCCTCCTTTGAAATTTCTGCGGGGTACTGTCCAGCTCAGTGCTTAAAGTCACATTTCATTAGGCAAGAAACGCTTTTGTGGGCCGATTTGCCTTATGCAAACGCCTCTCTTCAAAGCCCTTCCGCTTTTCCGAGGAGTCTTCGTCTTGCACTCCAATCAACCGCTGGTTCAGATTAGGAATGTAATGTAGACTTAAAAAAAAGATTAATGCTGAAATTCAAAATAATTTCCTTGGAAATATGACAATTTCCAACAGGATTCTATTTCCCTTTTTAATAGAATTGATTTTTTCCAATTATTGAAAAAGAAGCTTTCAATATTTTCAAAAAAGAATCAGACATTTACCTGTGAATTTTGATAGAATAGAAGAATACTGTGTAGAAAAAAACGCCCAATCTAGGACGTCAAAAGGTAGGTGACAACCTTGGGAAGAATAATAGCGGTGACCAACCAGAAAGGCGGCGTCGGAAAAACGACCACCTCCGTTAATTTGGGAGCATGCCTTGCATACATAGGACAAAAAGTCCTGCTTGTAGATATCGATCCCCAAGGAAACGCCACGAGTGGTGTTGGAGTGGAAAAAGGCGATGTGCATCAATGCATTTATGATGTGCTGGTGGATGATGTCGACGTTAGGGAAACCATCAAACAATCAAAAGTCGAAAATCTTTCCATCGTACCTGCTACCATTTCATTGGCCGGGGCAGAAATTGAACTCGTCCCGACCATTTCTCGTGAAGTTCGATTAAAGAAAGCATTAGAAAAAGTCAAAGATGATTTTGACTATATTATTATTGACTGCCCTCCGTCTTTGGGTCTCTTGACGATCAATGCGCTGACAGCCTCTGATGCTGTCGTCATCCCGGTTCAATGTGAATATTATGCCCTCGAAGGGTTGAGCCAGCTCTTAAGTACTGTCCGCCTCGTGCAAAAACACCTCAATCATGAGCTGATGATAGACGGGGTGCTGCTGACCATGCTTGATGCCCGTACAAACCTGGGCATTCAGGTCATCGAAGAGGTGAAGAAGTACTTTCAGGATAAAGTATACCGCACGATCATCCCTCGTAATGTCCGTTTGAGTGAAGCACCGAGTCACGGTGAACCGATCATTATTTATGATGCAAAGTCCAGGGGAGCGGAAGTTTATTTAGAACTGGCAAAGGAAGTGGTGACGAATGGCTAAAGGTTTAGGAAAGGGGATCAACGCCCTCTTTCAAAACGTACAAACGACTCAAAGTGAAGAAACCGTTCAAGAGGTAAAGCTGAAAGAAATACGGCCGAATCCTTATCAGCCACGCAAGATTTTTGAGCCTGCTGCAATCGAGGAACTAAAGGAATCGATTTTGGAGCACGGGATCTTGCAGCCGATCATTGTCAGGAAATCAATCAAAGGATACGAAATCGTAGTCGGTGAAAGACGTTACCGCGCAGCGACCGCTGCAAAATTGGATGTTGTACCTGTGGTCGTCCGGGAACTGAACGATCAGCAGATGATGGAGCTTGCCGTTCTCGAAAACCTTCAGCGGGAGGATTTGACCCCGATCGAAGAAGGGGCGGCGTATCAGATGCTGATGGATAAGCTGAAGATCACACAGGAAGAAGTGGCGAAGCGCCTCGGTAAAAGCCGTCCGCATATCGCCAATCACATCAGGCTTCTCTCCCTGCCTGCGCCCATTCAGGAATTGATTTCCGAAGGGAAATTAACGATGGGCCATGGACGTGCACTGCTCGGTTTGAAGAATAAGAAGAACCTGTCCGCACTGGTGAACCGCATCCTGAAAGAATCACTGAACGTCCGGCAGCTTGAGAAGCTTATAGGCGAGATGAACGGGAATGTTTCACGTGAAACGAAGCCTCCGGAAAAGAAAAAGGATGTCTTCATCAAAGAACAGGAATCCATGCTCCGGGAGCGTTTCGGTACTACGGTAACAATCAAGCAATCCAAGAAGAAGGGGAAAATTGAACTCGAGTTCTTCTCGCAGGAAGATTTGAACCGGATTTTGGAACTGCTGCAGGATAAATAAGTTTTATGACAAGAGAAAGGACTGGCCTTCAGAAATTGGAGGCCGGTCCTCTTCCCTTTTACTATTTCTATTTTGATTGAGGGGAACGCTTATGGTGCTTTTAGGAACGATCGTAAACGGAATTTGTATTATCATCGGAACACTGCTTGGGGTTTTTCTACACCGGATTCCTGAGAACATGAAAGGAACGGTGATGAAAGCGATCGGTCTGGCCGTAGTTGTCCTTGGCCTGCAGATGGGTCTCAAAAGTGAGAACTTCCTCATCGTCATCATCAGTCTTGCACTCGGTGCTGCCTGGGGGGAATGGATGAACCTGGAGGACAAGCTGAATGCTGTCGGCACCTGGCTTGAAAAAAAGATGGGCAGCAAGAAAGAAACTTCCATTTCACAAGGATTCGTGACCGCCACGCTGATTTTTGTCATCGGTGCGATGGCCGTCATCGGTGCGTTGGACAGCGGGATAAGGGGAGATCATGATGTCCTCTATACAAAGTCGATCATCGATGGATTCACGTCGTTGATTTTGACGACCACTCTTGGAATCGGGGTCATGTTTTCAGCCGTCCCCGTCGTTCTGTATCAGGGGCTGATCGCTTTATTTGCCACTCAGATACATCAGTGGGTACCACAGCAGTTAATGGATACATACATTGTTGAAATGACTTCGACCGGGGGAATCATGATTTTTGCCATTGGCATGAACCTGATGGGGATCACGAAAATACGGGTAGCCAACCTGCTGCCGGGAATCATCGTGGTCGCGCTCGTCGTCGGAGTGATTCATGCTTATCAAATATACTTTTAAATGAGAAAAACGGGGGGCATCGTACGCCTCCCGTTTTTTATTGTCCAGCTCCGGCGGCTAGAGACTCGAGGTCATAAGCCAAGAACCCCCAAAAGGCAAAAAGCGCCTTTTCAGGGTTCTCGTCTTATGCTTGTCGTCTCTGGGCGAGCCGCCTCCGCTTTTCGGTTAATGCAATTCCTCTCTCCAATTCTGCATGCTGATCGCATTTCTTCTCTCGATGATTTCTTCAGCCAGTACGATGGCTTCAACCATCGTCTTCGCCATTTTCATCACAAGGTTCAATCTTGTATTTTGAAGGACAAAGAATTCCATGAATCCACTGACATTCACAATTCCGGTCAAATGCACATTCCCGACTTCGGGCAGTTCTTTATTGACTCCTGCACCCGGCTTCAACGGGCCGTCACACAATTGGATGGCGCCAACGCTTTTCAGTCTTCCAAGGCAGGCATCGATGCCGATGATGAATGGATTGACGTACTTTGACTTGATCTCCCGCAGCTTTTCTTCCAGGTTTACGGCATGGATGGGGTCATCCAGCGTACCGTATACATGAAAAATCCCCATTCCCTGCTCGGATAATAACGTTCCTGCCAACGGCCCCAGCGAATCCCCGGTCGATCGGTCGGTGCCGATACACACAAACACAATCGGACGCGTCCGGTAAAGGGTGGGAAGGATGGATGCCAATTGAACGGAAAGATCCCTTGCCGCGTGTTCATCTTGATGATACACCCTGAAGGGCTCGATTTTCCGTTCGAATAATCCTTTTTTAAGATTCATGACTTCCACTCCTTTGATTGGTAGGTTTCCGGGAAAGAGTTTTTATCAGTATACGGTCGATATGGTTTTTTCATACATAAAGGAGGATGATTTTTCATAAAATAAAAAATTTCGTCTAAATTTGAAAGTATAGGTTAGAACTACCCAAGGTTCGGGAAACTTGATAGAATATAACGTAACTTATTACTGAAAAGCAGGTGATTCATATATGGCAGCCACTACTACTGATGATGTTAAAAAGACAGTTGATGAAACAGTGGATAAAATAATCGACAATGATCTATGGGTCATGCTTGGTACAAACGCACTTAAAATTGTCGCGATCATGTTAATTACATATATCGCTTTGAAACTGGGCCGGACAGCGATCAGGAATATATTCAGGGTGCGTTCGAAGGCGCCTCTCAAATTCTCGGAGCGGCGCGAGGCCACTCTGCTGAAGCTTTTGGAGAATGTATTGACCTATGTGGTTTACTTCATCAGTCTGATGACGATCCTGTCGACTTTGGGCATCGATATTAAAGGATTGATCGCCGGGGCCGGCATCGTCGGCCTTGCCATCGGTTTCGGTGCGCAAAACCTTGTTCGTGATATCATCACAGGCTTCTTCATTATCTTTGAAGACCAGTTTTCCGTTGGTGACTATGTCAGGGTTGGTTCAGCCGAAGGGACGGTTGAGGAAATCGGCCTTCGTACGACAAAGATCAAAAGCTGGACAGGCGAACTTCATATCTTCCCGAACGGAAATATCACGGAAGTCACGAACTTCTCCATCCATAACAGTATTGCTGTCGTGGATGTCAGTATTGCCTATGAGGAAAACATAGATGAGGCGGAGAAAGTCATTCAGGACCTTCTTGTCACCCTTCCTCAGAAGTATGAAGACCTTGTGAATCCGCCGGAACTGCTGGGCGTCCAGACACTCGGTGCTTCCGATGTAGTGATCAGGATCGTGGCTGAAACGGTGCCGATGAGACACTGGTATATTGCCAGGATGATGAGGAAAGATGTGAAAGCCGTTCTCGATAAACATGGTATTGAAATTCCGTTCCCTCGAATGGTCATGTACTCAAGGAACGAGGATTTCCACGCGCAGCCATATCATGATAAAAAAAGACTTGGACAGGAGGAAGGCTGATGGAGCAAAAGACGTTCCAATTAAATGATGTAGTTGAGATGAAAAAGCCCCACCCTTGCGGAGTCAATCGCTGGAAAGTGATCCGTCTTGGAATGGACATCCGCATCAAATGCGAAGGCTGCGGCCACAGCGTCATGATTCCACGGAGGGATTTTACGAAAAAAATGAAAAAAGTACTGGAAAGTGCCCAGGATTGATTACTCTTTTCATACCCCTATCCGCTTGCGCTTAATCCTCTTGCCGCAAGGGTTCGGCACACTTTGAAAATATTTTAGGACACCTGCCGTTTTCGAATGGGGGTGTCTTTTATTTTTAAAAAAAGCAGAGCCCATGAGGTTGATTGATTTTGTCAGGATTCCAGCAGTTTACTGGATTTGGAAGGCGAAGACTCCTGCGTCTGAGACCTGTCCAGCTGCGGGGCTTAGGGGCACATGGCATAAGCCAACTCCTCCAAGAACATCTTCATGTCCGATTCTTCTTATGCCGCACGCCTCTTTGTAAAGCCCATCCGCTTTTCTGCCTACTTGTCTTTTCCTCCTATTATCTCTATAATTGTGAAGGGTTCGACCATTTGGAAGAGTTAACATCAATCACGATTTTTCATAGATAAGAACAATAAGAGGAGTGACCGAAATGGCTTTAACAGCTGGTATTGTTGGGCTGCCGAATGTAGGTAAATCAACACTTTTTAACGCAATCACCAAAGCAGGCGCAGAATCTGCTAACTATCCTTTCTGTACAATCGATCCAAACGTAGGAATCGTAGAGGTGCCCGATCACCGTCTCGATAAATTGACTGAGCTTGTTCAGCCAAAAAAGACCGTTCCTACTGCATTTGAATTCACCGATATCGCTGGAATCGTAAAAGGAGCAAGTAAAGGGGAAGGACTTGGAAACAAATTCTTATCCCATATCCGCCAGGTTGACGCAATCTGTCAGGTTGTCCGCTGTTTTGCTGATGACAATATCACCCATGTTTCCGGAAAAGTGGATCCGATCGCTGATATCGAAGTCATCAACCTTGAGTTGATCCTGGCCGACCTTGAAACGGTGGATAAGCGTCTTACACGAGTACAGAAGATGGCGAAGCAAAAAGACAAAGAAGCAGTATTCGAGCATGACATCCTTGTTAAATTGAAGGAAACCCTTGAAGCGGAGCAGCCTGCCCGTACGGTTGAATTCTCTGAAGAACAGATGAAGCTAGTGAAGCAGCTTCACCTTCTGACTTCAAAGCCTGTATTGTATGTGGCGAATGTCAGCGAAGATGAAATCGCAGATCCATCAGATAATGAATACGTTCAAAAGGTCCGCGAATTCGCGAAAGAAGACAACGCAGAAGTCATTGTTGTCTGTGCGAAAATCGAGTCTGAGATCGCTGAACTTGATGATGAAGAGAAAGCGATGTTCCTTCAGGAGCTTGGAATCGAAGAATCAGGCCTTGATCAGCTGATCCGTGCAACTTACTCCCTTCTTGGCCTTGCTACTTATTTCACGGCAGGTGTACAGGAAGTCCGCGCCTGGACATTCCGCGAAGGCATGAAAGCCCCTCAATGTGCCGGAGTCATCCACTCCGACTTTGAAAGAGGCTTCATCCGCGCCGAAACGGTATCCTATGCTGACCTGGTTGAAGCAGGAACAATGGGAGCCGCAAAGGAAGCCGGTAAAGTCCGCCTTGAAGGTAAAGAATATCTGGTAAAAGACGGAGACGTTATTCACTTCCGTTTTAATGTGTAAGAGCTTGTGTAAAGGCCGGGGGGACCCCGGTCTTTTTTTATGCCTGATTCAACGTTTGAATAGGAGTTTTGATTGTTTGTGGTAAAAAAGACACATATTATAGAACTTTATTTTCATGGTAGGAATCTTCGTCTTGCACTACAATTAACTGCTGGTAAAGGACTTGAAATCATTATCCTTTTTCCTCACAACACCCAGAAATCGAAAGGACATGACATTCCTTCAGAATGTCATGTCCTTTTTTACAAACTATATTCTTCCCTGAGCTTACAAACTTCCTTCAACCGCTTCTCATTAAGACCTACTCCAATACCCGGCTTGTCAAATCTTTTCACCTTTCCGTTCTGAACAACGATCGCGCTGTCTATGATGTCTTCATCCCAATACTTGGAGGATGAAGAGATGTCTCCCGGTAAGGAGAATCCTTCAAGGGTGGACAGGCTGATGTTATGGGCACGCGATACCCCGAATTCTATCATGCCCCCGCACCATATTCTGATTCCATTTTCCATGCAGAGGCGGTAGATATCCAGTGCAGAATTATATCCTCCGACCCTTCCCAGCTTCAGGTTGACGACCCCGCAGCTGTTCAGGTGAATCGCACTTTTCATGTCGCTTGGAGTCACGATGCTTTCATCGAGACATATGGGTGTGTCAAGTTGTGCTTGAAGTATACTGTGCTCAACAAGATCATCCACTCCAAGGGGCTGTTCGATCATTTCCAGGCGGAATTCATCAAGGGATCTCAAGTGGCCGGCATCATCCAGCGAATAAGCGGAATTCGCGTCCGCCAAAAGGGATAGAGGAGGAAATTCCTTTCGCAATGCACGGACAACCTCAATATCCTCTCCCTTTGAAATCTTGATTTTTATTCTTTCATAACCTGCTTCGATCAATTCCTGAGTCTGGCTGATCATCTCCTCAATGGAATCTGCCCCAACGACGGCACCAGCCAATACTTTTTCACGTGTCCCGCCAAGCACATCCCAAAGCGGCCTATCCTGCTGCCTTGCATACAAATCCCAGACCGCCATTTCCAGGGAAGCTTTCGCCATTGCGTTCCCCCTTACGGTAGTAAAGAGTTCACTTAATTCTTTAGGATGGTTGACCCCATGACTCTCGAGTATAGGAATCAATACATCTTTCAGGATGTGATAAGAGGTCTTCACCGTTTCTTCTGTGTACCACGGTGTTGAAAAGGCTACGACTTCACCTAAACCAATCAGCCCGTCTTTGTCCTCTACCTCAATGATGATGCCTTCCCTGTATTCGACACGCTGCAGATGGGTTGAAAACGGCTTTTTTAAGGGCATTGAGATCATATGGAGCCTGATTTTTTTAAGATTCACTTCTGTACACCCCTTTCTCCCATTGATCTCTCAGTACGCGTCTCAATATCTTATTGGAAGCATTCCGGGGGATTTCATTCACAAAGACGCATCTTTCAGGCTGCTTGTAAGAAGCCAGTCTGCTTTTACAGAAAGATAAAACATCGGCCTCACTGAGTCGATCCCCGATTCCTTTTACAATGAATGCACATGGGACCTGTCCCCACTGCTCACTTGGAATTCCTGCAACCCCGACATCTTCTATCCCGGGATGGGATGTAAGTACACTTTCGATTTCTGCAGGATAAACATTCTCCCCGCCTGAGATGATCAGATCCGAACGGCGGTCCAGGACGAATAAGAATCCCTCTTCATCGACATAGCCGATATCCCCTGTCGACAGCCATCCGTCATGAAAGCTCTTATGATTCGCTTCCTCACGCTTATAGTATCCTTTCGTGACATTGGGGCCCTTTACGAAGATTTCACCTTCTTCGCCTGCTCCTGCTTCATTGTCGTTTTCCATAATTTTAAGCTGAGAGGGAAACAACGGCTTTCCTGCCGACCCAAGTTTGGACAGACTGTATTCAGGGGAGAGCGTCACGATTTGAGAAGACGTTTCCGTCATGCCGTATGTTTGGAATACCGGGATCTGTTTATCTTTGCACGCCTCCAGCAGAGGAAGCGGCGCCGGCCCCCCGCCAAGAAGCATACAGCGGAAATTCTCATGGTAAGAATCATCACCCAAATCTTTCACCAGCCTCTGCAGCATATTGCTGACAGCAGACATGATCGTAATGGAGCCGTCTTTTAGTTCTCCGTTGATCCGTTCGACGTCGAATTGTTCATACAGTCTGACTCCCATCCCGTAAATGACACTTCTCATCAAGATGGAATAGCCGCTGATATGGAAGAGCGGGACCGAACACAGCCAGGTATCATTTTCACTTATGCCGAGATTCAGCGAAGAACCGATTGCGCTCCACCAGTGATTCCCATAGGTCTGCAGTACGCCCTTAGGTGCACCGGTCGTTCCGGAAGTGTACATAACGGAACAGACTCCGTCTAACTGAAAATGATCCTTCACCTCAAAATGAGTTGGAACTGTGCCGACTAACTCTGTAATCCTCACTTTTTGGATATTCTGATCCCGAAGTTTGTCATAGAATGCATCGTCCGCAATGACAGTGCTCAAATTCATGTCTTCTATTTGGAACGCAAGCTCCCCCGGGCTTAACCGGTGGTTGAGCAGAACAGCCTTCAACCCGAGCTGCTGCACTGCATGGATGATGGTGACCGCTTCGACAGTATTTCCGATCATCAGGCCGATGAATGATGCACGGGAATCTTTAATATGTGTATTGATCTTCCCGGCGGTCTCAACTGTCATCTTCCATAGTTCTTTAAAAGTAAAATCGCGGCCATCACTTTTCAATGCGACACGGCCCGGGGTCAAATATGTTCTCTGTTTAAGCCAATTCGGCATTTGCTGGGAAGTCATAATCTCTACTCCAATCCGTTAAAGTTATAAGGAGACATTTCTTTTTATAAAATAAAAAACCTGATGAATCGTCGAGATTCATCAGGCTGCCCTCCATTAAGGGAAACGAGGGAATTGTCCGAAGTCCGGTTTGCGTTTTTCTTTGAACGAGTCTCGACCCTCTTTAGCTTCGTCAGTGGTGTAATAAAGAAGTGTCGCGTCTCCTGCAAGCTGCTGAAGACCAGCCAGACCGTCCGTGTCGGCGTTGAACGCAGCTTTGAGGAAGCGAAGTGCAGTCGGGCTCTTCTCTAGCATTTCCGATGCCCACTGAACCGTTTCTTCTTCTAGTTTATCCAATGGTACAACCGTATTGACAAGACCCATTTCAAGCGCTTCCTGGGCATTGTATTGACGGCATAGATACCAGATTTCCTTCGCTTTCTTGTGACCTACGATACGTGCAAGGTATCCTGCACCGTATCCGGCATCGAAGCTTCCCACTTTCGGTCCTGTCTGACCGAAGATGGCGTTATCAGCAGCGATAGTGATATCACACACGACATGAAGGACGTGACCGCCGCCGATTGCGTAACCCGAAACCATCGCGATGACCGGTTTAGGGATGACACGGATCAAACGCTGCAGATCCAGTACATTCAGACGAGGAATCTCATCTTCACCTACGTAGCCGCCGTGTCCGCGGACACTTTGGTCACCGCCGGAACAGAATGCTTTTTCACCTGCACCCGCAAGGACGATCACTCCCACTTTGGAATCGTCACGTGCATAAGCAAACGCGTCGATCAGTTCCATTACCGTTTTAGGTGTGAAAGCGTTGCGCACTTCAGGACGGTTAATCGTGATTTTTGCGATCCCGTTATATGTTTCATATAAAATTTCTTCGTAATTTCTTTCTGAAACCCATTCAAAAGCCATAATTAGAAATCCTCCTTTATGTAATTGAATAAAACTTCCTTTACTATTGTACCAAACTTTCGAGGATCTTCCACATGAATTGCATGACCCGTGTCGAAAAAAGGGATAATTTCTGAACCGGGTATGCTCATTTTCATTTCATACGCAATCGCGGCAAATTTGCGGTCAAGCTCCCCAACAAGCAGAATTACCGGGAATGGCAGGTTCTCAAGAGAATCCCACCAAGACGGCTGGGCCCCGGTTCCCATCCCCTTCAAGCTGTTAGATAAACCAACCGGGGACTGCTGAAGGCGCTGCACCCGGATCCTCTCCTTCACCTCCTGCGGCAGTTTTTTCTGTGTGGAGAACAAAGGGATGCCCTCCCAGAATTCCACGAAAGATTGCAGCCCTTCACCCATGATCCTATCAGCAAGGGCATAATCCCTTTCGCGTCTTTCCCGTCGTTCCTCTTCGGTTTTCAGACCCGGTGAAGCACTTTCCAGTATAAGTAAACTGACTGTGTCACTGTATAGGTTCGAATAATGAAGGGCCAGTCTCCCTCCCATTGAATAACCGACAAAGGCTGCTTTTTTGATATGGAGCTCATCCAGTATCGCTTTGATGTCTTCCGAGGCTGCATCCATCGAGTACCTGTCAGCATCTAAGGGAGAATCCGTTTTCCCGTGTCCGATGATATCAATGGAGATGCACTGACACATCCCCTTTAACATATCTGTCACTTCACTCCATGTGCGTGTATCACCTGTAAATCCATGAAGAAATACGACAGGAAACCCTTCTCCTTTAACATCTACAAAATAATCGATCTCATTCACTTTGAGAATCATGGAGTATTCCCTTTCAATTCCAACACTATTTCCTGGGAAACAAAATTCCACAAATTACGATGAATTGCTACATTTTCTTCCCGGTTTGTCAGGACTTCGATGATTTTGATCCCTTGTTTCTGCCGGGCATTGGAAAGTGCTTCAGCAAAGGCTATTTCTTCTTTCACCAGCTGATAATCAGCCCCATAGAAGGCTGCTGCCGAAGAAAAGTCCAAATCCATCGGGGTGCCGAATAATTCTTCGAAATAAGTCCCGTCGCTCGCCTGCGGCAGGAAGGAGAAGATGCCTCCCCCGTTGTTATTCATCACCACGATCGTCACATCAAGACCGTATTTCTTTGCAACCAGAAGCCCGTTCAGGTCATGGAAAAACGCAAGGTCCCCGATCAGCAGATAAAGGGGGGTGTTTGCCGTACTCATCCCGAGTGCAGTCGAAACCACTCCGTCTATTCCATTTGCCCCGCGGTTGGCATGCACGGAGATTTTTTTGTCATTCGTGAAGAAAAATGTATCGATATCCCGTATCGGCATGGAATTGCTTGCAAATATCGATGCACCTTCCGGCAGCTGCTCTATCAGCTGTTTGACGGCTTTCCCTTCATTCCACGGCTGATCATCAGTCTGAAGGATACTTCTCGAAATCGCATTCGCTTTTTTCCACTTTTGCAGCCATCCTGAATCCTTCACCTCTGCCCCTGCCATCAGTTCATGACAGAATGATGCCTCATCGCTGTAAATGAATTCAGTGGCCATCGCTGTCGGGTCCTGCCATTCCTCTCCGCTGCTGACGACCCAATGCGGTACGCCGGGCAGTCCTTTAAGGAACAGTGTCAGTGGTTTAGAAACAGGCATGGAACCGAACCGGATGATGATATCAGGCTGCAGATCCGCTAGGACTTCCTTCGTTTTTAAGATGGCATCGTATGTTTCAATGACATTCCCCTTGGAATGCAATCCACTCCTGATCCCGGATAAAGGGTCTGCTGCGACAGGAAATCCGTACTGTTCAGAAAACGCCATGATCGAATCGATGGCAGAGCTGTCAACCCCCGGTCCGCAGACAATCAGTCCGTGCTGCTTTTCCCTTACGGTACGAAGCAGGTCATCGCGCATCTCCGGCGACAATCCCCGGACGCCGTTTATGACCCGTTTATCACGTATACCCGGAGTAAACGTTGATTCGTCCAAAGCAGGTATCAGCGGCTCCCTGATCGGGAAGTTGAAATGAACCGGTCCTGCCGGCGCTGACAACGCCATACTCACACCTCTGGCAGCTGAAGATTTTGCATACTTCAATATACCGGGAGAAGATTCAGGCAGCGCCATATCGACACTCCACTTGACATGCTTCCCGTACAGATCAAGCTGATTGATCGCCTGCGGTGCACCGACTTCCCTGAGCTCATGCGGACGGTCGGCTGTCAGCACGATCAGCGGGACCTTGGCATAACGCGCCTCGATGACGGCAGGATAATAATTGGCCGCAGCCGTCCCCGACGTACAAAGAATCGCAACAGGCTTCTGTTTAGCCTTTGCGATTCCGAGTCCAAAGAATGCAGCCGAGCGTTCATCGACGTTGATATATGTTTTCACTTCAGGGTGATGGGTGAAAAGCAGCGCCAAAGGAGTAGAGCGTGATCCTGGGCTTATGACCACCTCGTCCACTCCATTTCCTACTAATTCATCGATATAGGCCGCTAAATAACTTGTTAATCTGAGTTGATGTTCATCCATTGATGTTTCCTCCTAATGCTCTCAGCATCGGCCGGAATTTCATTTGTGTTTCCTTGAATTCCGTTTCCGGATCGGAATCTGCCACAATCCCGCAGCCTGCGTACAAATACGATTCATTTCCCTGAAGAAGCCCTGAACGGATCGCTACTGCAAATTCACCGTTACCGTAGGCATCCACCCAGCCAGATGGTCCTGCATATAATCCTCTGTCCATCTTTTCTTCCCGTCTGATGACATGTAGGGCCTTCTCTCTCGGAACGCCGCCCAAAGCAGGCGTAGGATGCAGCTTTTCAACCATATCAAGCAGGGACGTCTGTTTGGAAGCCCGGCCTGTAACGGGTGTATATAAATGCTGTATATCCTTCATCTTCATCAGTCCAGGCTGTTCGGGCAGTGAAAGATCACTGCAGAACGGCTCAAGGGCCTGATGGATGTTCTCGACGACCAGATGATGCTCATAACGATTTTTTTCATCATTCAGAAGTTCTGCTCCGAGCATCTCATCCTCTTCTATCGTTTGCCCCCTGGCAATCGATCCCGCAAGACAGGTGGATAGTACTTCTTCCCCTGTCTTTTTGACAAGACGTTCGGGGGTGGCGCCGATGAAGCAGCTCCCGTTCCGTTCGAAACTGAAGATAAAACTGTCCGGCTGCTGCTTCCAAAGATTATCCAGCACAAAGTCAGATGTGACCGGGACCTCGAAGCTGACTTTGCATTTACGCGCAAGCACCACTTTTTCCATGCTGCCGCCCTTTAGTTCATCCACGACATTCTGTACCGACGTCTTCCATTCCTCCGGATTGTAATCCTCAATTTCAGTAACTGCTGTTCCATCAGGGACCGTCGGGAATTTTGACTTGGTGATGAGTTCATCTTTCATGCGCATCAGCTTGTCCAAAGAATCCTCATCATGAGTGGACCCGCATAACATGTTTACCGTCAGATAATCCGCTTCCTTAGACTTAGTCAGCATGATGGACGGAACCTGAAGCGTGCCGTCAGCAAACTCATCCCATTCCGACCCCCTCTGATTCAGCGGATCGAAGCGGAATCCTCCGAAAAGAAGGGGACCGGTTCCGGCCCAGTTCTCCCGGGAAAGAATGACAGCATCTTCAATGAAGCGCTTCCACTCTTTCTCAACCGCAAAAAACTGCTCTCTTTCCTCGTCAGTAGAAATCGTGCATGCCGCTCCGAGGCCGGCAATTGTAATCGTATGATCCCTGTCCTTCCACATAAATCTTGTACCTTCATACAAAGCTTTTCCTTCATTATAGAAAGAAAGTGGATCGACAGCATCGATCTTCTCCACGATGCTGAACAGGACCGGGCGCCTATATTGTCTGGCCTTTTCCATGGCTGTATCAAATGCTTTTTCAATATTGGTTTTATGGATGGTAACCAACCCGAATTCCCCCAAACAATCACGTACATGATCAAAACTTATTATAAGATACACCCCGATCTGAGGTGTGTCAACGATGTGTATGACAAATAAACAATTCTATCCTTATTATATAATAAACCCTTTTTACCTATTTGAGAAACCTAAAGGGTTGTAAAAGTGCTCAAATAATGGAAGGGTTGTTTTTCTCCCTAATGATTTCCGTTTCAGGACAGGGTCAGCGGCTCTACTCTCCAGGAGCATCATTTCTGCTTATATAGCAACATTCACCATCTGTAAAAAAAGATTGACACTGTCCACTCGTTTACCTACACTTTAATCTGTAAAGGAATTGTAATGTTTTCAGAAAAATTCCTTCAATTTTAAGGAGAGAGATGAATGGCACACCAAATGACAAATACAATAGAAGCTGATAAAGGCTGGAAGATCTGGTGGCAGCTCACAAGGCCGCACACGCTGACCGCAGCTTTCGTTCCGGTTCTGCTCGGGACGGTACTTGCCCTTCAATATACAGACGTCAAGATTTCACTGTTCTTAGCAATGCTGGCGGCTTCTCTGCTTATCCAGGCCGCTACGAATATGTTCAATGAGTACTATGACTATAAGCGCGGGCTGGATACAGAACACTCTGTCGGGATCGGCGGAGCCATCGTACGAAACGGCGTGAAGCCCTCGACGGTCATGACCATCGCCTTTTCATTTTACGGAATTGCCCTGCTTTTAGGATTTTACATTGTAGTCAACAGCACATGGTGGCTGGCAGTGATCGGATTAATATGCATGGCAGCAGGTTATTTCTACACCGGCGGGCCGATGCCGATCGCCTACACACCGCTTGGTGAAATTGTTGCGGGACTCTTTATGGGACTTATCATCATCCTGATTTCTTTTTACATCCAGACTGGAACGATCACGGCAGAAAGCATCCTTATTTCCGTCCCTGTTTCCATCCTTGTAGGGCTGATTTTAATGGCCAACAACATAAGGGACCTGGATGGGGATAAAGAAAACGGCCGTAAAACCGTCGCCATCCTGCTTGGTAAAAAAGGAGCCATCGTCCTTCTCGGAAGCATGTTCTTCCTGACTTACGCATGGACAGCCGGTTTGGTACTGTATGGAGACATGTCCCCGTGGATATTGGTTTCTTATCTTAGTATTCCAAAAGCCGTGAATGCTACAAAAGGCTTTATTGGAAAAAACCAGCCTCTCGAAATGATGCCGGCGATGAAAGCCACAGCCCAGACCAATACAATCTTTGGTTTTCTGCTTTCCATCGGGCTGTTGATTGCATACTTTTTTTAACACCTTTCACAATAGTGACTCAAAACCGGGCAGGTCGATGCCCGGTTTATTTATTTTTAAAAAAGAACATTCAATAAGGGGGATTAATCTGGAGATTGGAAGGAAAAATGGGAAACTCCGACTACAGGCACAAAAATTTGAGGATCGGGACAATAAATCACCTAGTGACACAATTATAAAATTAAGCTTGCAGCTAAGATTGATATCACTGGAAAAATCAATCCTCAAAATAGCTATCTTCCACAGATCATAACTGGAAGAGAGGCGGAGACAAAAGTTAATAGCATATATAAAACCCGATCTAAATGGCTTTCAAATTGCCAATTCAGCTCGGGTTTTAGTTAATTCATGCTAAGTTGTTGCTCATTCCAGCGGTTGATTGGAGTGCAAGACGAAGACTCCTGCGGAAAGAGTAGCTTATAAGAAAAGCGGAAGGGCTCTGATTAGAGGCGTGTGGCATAAGACGAATCGGCCACGAAGGCGTTCTTTGCCTTCTTGGCCGGTTTGACTTATGACATGTGCCTCTAAGCCCTGCAGCTGGACAAGTGAGACCTGTCCAGCTCCGGCGGCTAGAGGCTCGAGGTCATAAGTCAAGCAAGCCAAAAAGGCAAAAAAACGCCTTTCCGGCTTGCTCGCCTTATGCTTGTCGCCTCTGGGCGAGCCGCCTCCGCTTTTCTTCCCGCAGGCTTGCCGAGGAGGCTCATGGGCTACCCGCGGAAAGCGAAGTCTTGCACGGAAATCATTAGCGGTTTTCAGACACTGCACTGGAATGTTCGTCATTAACCCATGGGTGTATAGTTGGTGTCCCATGCTCTTTTTTATGTTTTAATCCGTCCACTTTCGGATAAAGTATGATTAGACCAAAAAAGTGGTCCGGCATTCTAAGCCGGACGTCAAAATGAAGGATGTGAGAAGATTGCTTACAAATAGTCAGCAAGAAACACTGAAGAAAGAATTGCTTCAACAACAATCCCAACTCAATGAACATCTAAAACGGGACCTTGACAGTCTTCATGATACAAACGAACGTGATAATTCCGGGGAATTGTCCATGTATGACAACCATCCGGCTGATATGGGTACAGAGCTGTATGAGCGCGAGAAGGATTTCGCAATTGATGATCACTCAAAAACAGAATTGAACAAAATCGATCAGGCGTTAAAAGCCATCGAAGACGGAACATACGGTAAGTGTAAGGAATGCGGCGAGGAAATTCCCTATGAGCGCCTGGAAGTGATTCCGACGACGCTTTATTGCAAGGATCACTCTCCGGAGCAGTCCAGAGCGGAAGACCGTCCAGTTGAAGAGGACGTACTCCAGCCGCCGATTGATAATGAGTTCAAGCACCGCACGAACGGTAACGTCCGGGATGATGAAGACAGCTTCCAGGAAGTTGCCCGCTACGGAACTTCTGAAACGCCGTCGGACTTTGAAGGCGAGTTCGAAGACTATTCTGAAATGTATCAGGGGGATGACTCCTCCGAAGGATTCACAGAGGATTATGAAACCTTCACGGCTACGGATATTGACGGCTCCAACCGCAAGACCTATCCATCCAAAAAGCATGAGGAATATGAAGAAATGCTTGATGACAATGACCTTGAATCTCCAATCGGAGATATCCCCTACAAGGACGGGGACAGTTACGTTTCAAAAAAGAAAAAATAACCTGAAAAGCCGGGAAGCATATCAAATGCTTCCCGGCTTTTTTTATTTCATCAAACTCCCCTGGCCGATTTTCCAAATGTCCCCCGCATATTCTTCGATCGTACGGTCACTCGAGAAGTAGCCCGAATTTGCGATATTGTGGAGACACATGCGCGACCATTCCTTCCTATTTGCATAGGCCTTGCCCGCTTCTTCCTGAATTCCTGCATAGGAATCGAAGTCACGGAGGACAAAGAACTGATCGTTTTCCCCCAAAAGGGAATCATAGATGGTTTCAAAATGGTCGTCCGCTCCAGGCAGCGTATCATCTATCAGCTGGTTCAGCACCTTTTTGATTCGCGGGTCATGATGATAATATTCCATCGCATAATAGCCGCCCTGCTTCTGATAATTCATGACTTCCTCCGCGGTCAGGCCGAAGATGAAAATATTGTCTTCCCCGACCTGCTCGAGGATCTCGATATTCGCTCCGTCAAGTGTACCCAGCGTGAGTGCACCATTCATCATGAATTTCATATTGCCCGTACCTGAGGCTTCTTTGCTGGCAGTTGAAATCTGCTGTGACAAGTCAGCGGCCGGGATGATTTCCTCGGCCAGTGACACCCGGTAATTTTCCATAAAGACGACCTTGATCCGCCCCTTTACGGCAGGATGATCATTGACGAGATCCGCTACTGAATGAATGAGCTTGATAATCTTTTTGGCATAGTAATAACCGGGTGATGCCTTCGCCCCAAAGATAAATGTCCTCGGATGGAAATCAAAATCGGGGTCCTCCAGGCACTTGTTATATAAATGGAGGATATGAAGTACATTCAACAGCTGACGCTTGTACGCATGCAGCCTCTTCACCTGGATATCGAATATCGAATCGGTGTCGACCTTCATCCCATTGTTCTCATAGATGCGCCTGGCCAGCCTCTCTTTGTTCAGCTGTTTCACTTTATACAGATCTTCCAGCAGTGAAGAGTCTTCCCTGTATTTTTCAAGGTTTTTCAGTTTACCAGGCTGATGGATCCAATCTGTCCCTATCGCTGAAGTGATCAGCTTCGATAAGGGCTGGTTGCTGCCCAGGAGCCACCTTCTGTGTGTGATCCCATTGGTTTTGCTGTTGAATTTATCAGGATAATATTGATAAAACAAATTCATTTCCCTTTGCTTCAGGATTTCAGTGTGGATCCTGGCTACACCGTTGACGCTGAAACTCCCGACAATCGCGAGATGCGCCATCTTCACTTCTCCGTGAGAAATGATGGCCATGTCCTCGATACGCTTCCACTCACCGGGATAATTCTCCCATAACTCTTTACAGAAACGCTCATTGATTTCGTTGACGATCATGAAGACCCTTGGAAGAAGCGGCTGGAAAATACGGACCGGCCATTTCTCCAATGCTTCTGAAAGTGTTGTGTGATTCGTATAGGCAAATGTCTTCGTCGTTATATCCCATGCTTCTTCCCAGTCAAATTCATATTCATCCACAAGGACGCGCATAAGTTCCGGGATAGCAAGCACCGGGTGTGTATCATTGATATGGATCGATACGTATTCATGAAGATCCTTTAAATCTCCGTATCTGTAAATATACGAATCTATGATGGAGCGGATACTTGCCGATACAAGGAAATACTGCTGCTTCAACCGGAGGATCTTTCCTTCATCATGGGTATCATCAGGATACAGGAATTCAGTGATTGCCTCTGTTTCCCGCTTGTATTTCATGAGATCCTTCCCTGCTTTATATGCAGCAGGTTCCGCACTCCATAACCGGAGTGTATTGACGGTCGATGTCTCATGACCTACAACAGGCATATCATAAGGGACCGCTGAAACAAGGTCCGCGTCAACATGCCGAAACTTGAGTGCGCCATTTTCCGTGTAAGATTCGACTTTCCCCCAAAAAGGGACCTCCACCGTCAAATCAGACTTCCTCACTTCCCATACATGGCCGTGACGAAGCCACTGCTCCGGAAGCTCCATTTGAAAGCCGTTGACGATTTTCTGTTCGAACAATCCATGTTTATACCGGATACCATACCCGTGACCAGGGAGATTGAGAGAGGCCAGGGAATCCAGGAAACAGGCTGCCAGGCGTCCGAGCCCGCCGTTGCCGAGGCCCGCATCATGTTCGATTTCTTCAATATCGGCAAGATCGATTCCAAGATCCTTCAGTCCCTTATCGACAACCTCATAAATTCCGAGGTTCATCAAATTCTGTCTCAGGAGACGGCCGAGGAGGAATTCAATCGATAAATAATACACCTGCTTCCGCTTATTGAAACGATACTGCTCATTCGTGTGGATCCAGTTCATACTGATGTGTTCCCTGATCAAATGACCCAGGGTGAAATATTGATCCTGGGGGGTGGACTCAGGAAATGTCTTTCCGTACATCATTTCAAGTTTCTTCAGAAACATTTCTTTGAATTCATTATGATCAGAAAACATGGCTTTCACTCCTTGATACAAGGTCGGCATATAATTGGTTGTATTTGAAGGCCGATTGGGCCCAACTATAATCTTTATTCATGGCAGTCTGTACGATATGCTTCCATGTATCCCTTTCATCATGGTAAAAGCTCAGAGCCCTTTGGTACGTATAGAGCATGTCGTGCGCATTGAAATTTTTAAAGGAGAAGCCGTTCCCCGACTCCGTCACTTCGTCATACGACTGGACCGTATCGTTCAGTCCGCCCGTTTCCCTTACCAGCGGCAGCGCCCCGTATCGCAGCGCGATAAGCTGTCCGAGTCCGCACGGTTCAAATTTAGACGGCATCAGGAAGAGATCCGAAGCTGCATATATTTCTTTCGCAAATTCCTCATTGAATCCGATCGTGACCCGTACTTTATCGGGATATTGCGATTCCATCTCACGGAAAAATTGTTCGAACTCCCAGTCCCCGGTCCCCAGCAGAACAAATTGAACATTCTCCCGGATCATTTCATGAAACACACCCCTGACCAACTCGAGTCCCTTTTGCACAGTCAAACGGGAAATGATCGAAACAACCGGGATATTTTCATTCACTTCAAGATTCAGTTTCTGCTGGAGTTCGCGCTTTGTATCTATCTTCCCCTGCAGATTTCCACTCCTGTAAGGAAAACCTCCTTCTTCAGGATTGTATACTTCATCATCGATCCCATTCAGGATGCCTTCCAGCTGACCGTATCGCAGTCTTAAGATGCCGTGGAGTTTTTCACCGTAATAAGGGGTCAATATTTCATCTTTATAGGTCGGGCTCACGGTAGTGATATAATCCGAAGAAATCAAAGCACCCTTCATGAAATTGATGCTGCCGTAAAACTCCAGGTACTCAGGGTGGAAATAACGCGCTGGAATACCCAGCAATTCTGTCATCACAGACTCCGGAAAGATTCCCTGAAACTGAAGGTTATGGATGGTATAGATACTCCGGATAAACGCATACCCCGGTTTATCCTGGTACTCCGTTCTTAAAAGGAACGGCACCATCCCGGTATGCCAGTCATGGCAATGAATCACATCCGGATAAAAATCAACGGCCTCAATGGCATCCAGCACTGCTCTCGTGAAAAACGAAAACCGCTCGCCGTCATCGAAATAACCATACATGCGGTCACGATTGAAGTAATACTCGTTATCCACAAAGTAATATGTAACCCCGTCGTGATGGAGTTCTTCAATCCCGCAATATTGATTCCTCCATCCGACGGAAACAAAAATCTCTTTCTTCTTCTTCATCTTTGCGCGGATTTCACGGGGGATCCCCCCATATTTCGGGAGAATGACCCGTATATCCGTCCCCAGGCTCCGCAGCTCTTTCGGAAGGGCGCCGGCAACGTCCGCCAATCCCCCTGATTTAATAAAAGGTACACATTCAGAAACTGTAAACAATACTTTCACGAATTCATCAGCGCTCCTTGTATCATTCCTTTACGGATGACGATGGGTTGACCGGGCTCCCCAATAAGCTTTACTCCGTCCTCGATCCTGACGTCTTTATCCAGGATGACATTCTCTAGTACACAATTATCTCCAATCTGACTCTTTTGCATAATGATACTGTTTGAAATACTTGTATTCTTTCCTACCCGCACTGCCCGGAACATGGTCGTGTTCCGAACTTTCCCTTCTATATGACAGCCATTGGCAATGATGCTGTTTTTGACTGAGGCCCCGGATGTGTAGCGGGCAGGGGGTTCATCCTTCACTTTTGTGTAAATCGGCATTTCTTTTTTGAACAGCTCTTTCCAGGATGATACATCCAAAAGCTTCATACTCGTTTCATAGTATTTTTCAATGCAATCGACTGTTTCAACAAATCCTGCATGTTCATATCCGCATACCTTGTAGCCGCTGTCCATGTCTTCCACCACGTCCTTCATGCACGTATAACCCGACTTTTCACGGCCCTCGATCAACTCTGTCAACAGCGACGTTTTTACAAGATACATTTCGAGTGACTTTCCTTTATGACGGATTTCGGTGATGTCGCAGCCGATCATCGCGTGCCTTTCAAGGACGGGCCGGTAATTGATATTACTTACCGTATAACAATTGCTGATCAGTGCATATTCCTGGCTGCTGCGATGGAAATAATCCAAATGATGGGCGAAATGATTGAATGAACCGACTCCGTCATCCACGGCATCAAGTCCCGGAGCCGGAAAGAAGAAGAGACCGTCACGCTTGCGGTTCAAATCCCAGTTCTTCCCCGAACCAAGATGATCCATTAACGAGCGATATTGAAACTTCGGGAAGATCGCAACAGAACCGATATCTGAATTCACCATATTTGACAATACGAAATCAATCAAGCGGTATCTTCCTGCAATCGGAAGTGCGGCCATCGACCGATGTAAGAGCAAATCCTCTAAAGACTGGTAATAACTAGTGGCATCTATGACTCCAAGCAATGAATTTTTCACGATAAATCCTCCTCTTACGTTGTACTTTAGAGTTCCTTACACTTCTTCCTGTTCGAGCAATGTATCGATGAATGCCTCCGTAACGAGGATCACTTCATCAGATCCCTCTTCCGGCATGATGCAGACGCCGTTCGGAACTTTGACATTGGATGGAACAATCGCCTGTTCGATATAGGAATTCTCCCCGATCACGGCATCCGGCATGATGACCGAACGTGAGACGTGCGCGCCTTTTTTAACCGTTGTCCCCTGGAATAACACAGACTTCGAAATCGTTCCTTCAATCGTGCAGCCTTCATTGACGAGCGAGCCTTCCACAAGCGCATCCTCGGAGATATATTGAGGCGGTTCATTCGGATTGACAGAGTACACTCTCCACTCATGATCAAACAAGTTCAATTCATTGTCTTCGTCTATCAGGTCCATGTTTGCTTCCCACAGACTTTTTACCGTTCCGACATCCTTCCAGTAGCCTTTGAATGGATAAGCCATCAGCTTTTTCTTCTCATCGAGCAGGAGCGGGATCACATCTTTCCCGAAATCATGGCTGGAGCGCGGATTCCGTTCATCCATCTCCAGGAAGTCCTTCAAGACGGACCAATTAAAGATATAAATCCCCATGGAAGCGAGGTTGCTCTTCGGGTAGGCCGGCTTCTCTTCAAATTCCGTGATCCTCATTTCTTCATTCGTATTCATCAAACCGAACCGGCTTGCCTCGGACCAATCCACTTCGATGACAGATATGGACACATCCGCTTTCTTTTCGATATGATAGTCGAGCATTTTACTATAATCCATCTTGTAAATATGATCGCCCGATAAGACCAGTACGTATTCAGGGTCATACTGCTCCAGGTAATTCATATTTTGATAGATGGCACTTGCCGTCCCGGTATACCAGCGCATCTCGGATGACTCTGCATATGGGGGCAGAACCGTCACCCCGCCATTTCTGCGGTCGAGATCCCACGCACTGCCGATCCCGATATAGGAATTGAGCACAAGCGGCTGATATTGGGTCAGGACCCCCACTGTATCGATTCCTGAGTTCGTACAGTTGCTCAATGTGAAATCGATGATGCGGTATTTACCCCCGAACGGGACGGCAGGCTTCGCAAGGTTCTTCGTCAAAGAACTCAATCGACTTCCTTTACCGCCAGCTAATAACATGGCCACACATCTTCCCTTTGCCATTCTATTCTCCCCTTCCATATTCTGGTTTTAAATATACTGTGCCGTATGGAGGGATCGTCAACTCTACGGATCCCGCTTTACCATGATAGGTTTCATGGCGTACAGGAAGCGGGTCACGATTGACCTGATCCGAACCTCCAAATTTGCCTGCATCGCTGTTCAATATCTCTCTATAGAAATCAGCATGAGGCACGCCGACCTTATACCCGTGATAAACAATCGGACTGAAATTGCAGATCACTACCAAATGATCGTTCTCTTTCTTTCCCTTTCTTATTAAAGAAAAAATCTGCTGGTCTGAGTTGTTTACATCGATCCATTCAAACCCCCTCGATTGATGATCCAGTTCATATAAAGCGCCGGCACCCTTATATAAATGCACCAATTCTTTAAAATATGAGTTGAATTTGTGATGAAAATCGTAATTCATTAAATGCCAATCGATCTCCTCCATGTCCTTCCATTCCGAAAAAGGGGCCAGTTCGCTTCCCATGAACAGGAGCTTCTTCCCCGGATGGGCGCACATGAACCCGAGAAGCAGCCGGTATTGAGCAAATTTCTGCCAGTAATCACCCGGCATTTTATCCAGGAGTGATTTCTTCCCGTGTACCACCTCATCATGAGAAAATGGGAGAACGTAATTCTCTGAGAAGGCATAAAGAAGGGAGAACGTCATCAGGGAATGGACATCCCTGCGCTTTGCAGGTGGTGTCTCCATATAATCAAGCACATCATTCATCCAGCCCATATTCCATTTATAATTAAAGCCAAGCCCCCCGTAATGGACAGGGGATGTGACCTGCGGCCAGTCGGTCGAATCCTCCGCAATCATCAGTATGGAAGAATCATAGTCGAATACCGCCTGGTTAAGCTTTTTCAAAAATTCGATCGCACCCTCATTCGGCGACTGCTCGCCCTGATTGGCCCAGTAAATGATATTGGCCACTGCATCGATCCTGAAACCGTCTATATGATAGACTTCCATCCAGAAACGGGCGTTTGAAATTAAGAAACTCCTTACTTCCCCTTTACCGAGGTCGAAATTAGCCGTTCCCCACGTATAATTTTCGCGGTCGCGTTCTTCACTGTATTCATAGGCAAAAGAACCGTCGAATTGATACAAACCATGCGCATCTTTACAGAAATGCCCCGGTACCCAGTCCAGGATGACCCCTATATCATTCTTGTGGCATTCATCGATGAAATTCATCAAGTCATGGGGTTCGCCATATCTGCTTGTCGGTGCATAATACCCTGTACTCTGATAGCCCCAGGACCGGTCAAAAGGATGCTCGGTGACCGGCAGCAGCTCGAC
Source organism: Bacillus sp. BKU_1 (assembly GCA_051294195.1). Taxonomy (GTDB): domain Bacteria; phylum Bacillota; class Bacilli; order Bacillales; family Bacillaceae_B; genus Rossellomorea. The sequence continues at coordinate 4,313,565 of CP193985.1, forward strand.
ATGAGTAAATCCGTGCTCCTTCACATGCGGAATCAACTCCCGGGCAAGCTCTGTATAGGATAAGAATTTCCCATCTTTCTTTTTCCATGTCCCTGCATGCACTTCGTAAATGAACATGGGCTTATCATAAATCGAAGAACCGGACCTTTTCTCGAGCCACTCTTCATCACTCCACGTGAACCCATCCAGATCATATACGATGCTTGCCGTCTGCGGTCGCTTCTCTGAAGCAAATCCGTACGGATCCGATTTAAGTTTCCGCTCTCCTGATAAGGTGGTGATTTCATATTTATAGGTTTCACCCGTCAAATCCCCATCCACCCGGACAGCCCACAATCCTTCCAGGTTCCACTTTTGCAATTCATACCCGGCACCATTCCAATTATTGAACGAGCCTGCCAGCGACACATTCCGTGCATTCGGTGCCCAAACGCAAAATTCTGTATAGGTCCCGCGGGAGTCATTCCTCACATGTGAACCCATAAACTGATACGCTTGCTGTAAACTTCCCTCATGAAATAAAAAGACATCATAATCAGATAACATCATTGCGTTCATCACTTCACCTACATTTTTCAATCTATCTATTAACTACTTTCTGCCCCTTATGAAAAATTCCTTTTTATAAACATCGCTCTATTCCGACATAATCCTACACCGGCCGATAGGAAAGCGATTGCATTGTAAGAGTATGGAAAATGACAGGGTTTACATGGGAAGTTTATAGGGAAATATGTCGAAACTTATTTGGATAAAAAAGAAGGAAAAAAAGGAGGAAAGTAAAAGGATTCCGCTATTCAGTAGGATTGAGGTCCTGTTCGGTTTTTATGGAGGTTTTTCGGAAGTCAGAGGTGTTCTTGACGCAGACTATTAATTGGTTGTACCCGATGTATCAGGTGTAATCATCGTTCTGGCTCGAGGTGCGTTATCATCGTGCCTCCAAAACGGACAGAATTGGGGAATCTTTTAATTTTGACCCGTAATCTTTCGAAAACTGGACTTTTACTTTTAATTCCGGGCAATAATCTTCGAATATTACGGGATAATCTTTGAATTTAAGGATTAATTTCGTCACTTACCAAAAAAATCCAAATAAGCGACCTTCCCGCTGGAGTGCAATCCAATCAGCCGCTTGAACAGGCTGAATCTAAATGTACCTTTGAAACATAACTAACAAAAAACAAAAAAACCGAACTAATCTGCATCATGAGATGCAAATCAGTTCGGTTTTCACTTAGACTGAAGCACTTTTCCTCAGCCTCTTCATCATAATTATTAAGCTTTAAGTTCTTCATACTGACGAATGACTTCTGCAGTGATCGGGCTTGTTTCGTCCAGTCCGCTTACTTCCTTGAGAACATATGGAACCCCGTTTTCTTTAATCATGTTCTGAATATCAACGGCTTCCTGATCTTCAGGGTAATCGAATAATAATGCAGCTGCAATGGCTTTGGCAAGATTAGAGTAGGACAGTCCGGCTTTTTGTGCTTCAGTTGTCGGACGGATCAGTCTGTCATCCGGACCGAGTTTTCTCATTGGCGCACGCCCGACCCTAGTAACCCCGTCATTCAGGTAGGAATTCTTGAAACGCTCGATATTTTTTTCAATATACCCAAGATGTTCACCTTCATCTAAACCATATTGCTTAATCAGGTAAGCACCGGTCTCTTTAAGTGTCTCCCGCACCTGGGCGGCGATGCTTTCATCAGCGAGTGTTTCATCAATCGTTTTTTTCCCTGTCAAATACCCAAGGTAGGCAATGACCGCATGGCCCGTGTTCACTGTGAACAGTTTTCGCTCGATGAATGGGGCAAGGTCAGGGACGATGGTCATTCCGTCAACCGGTGGGATGGATTCACCCGCTTCCACCACCCACTCGTAATAAGGTTCAACAAGGACATCCAGTGAATCCTGTTCCTGGATCGGCACAATACGGTCAACAGCTGAATTGAAGAAGTACACTTTCCCTTCCAATTTTGACTTCACTTCATCGGATAAATGATCCATGATATGTCCCTTTAAAATATCCGTCGCCCCGATTTGATTTTCGCATGCAATCACATACAGGGGTTCGTCGGTTTCAAGGACACGATGTTCAATCCCTTTGGAGATGAGCGGTGCGATACGTGGAAGGATGCTTGGACCGATCGCTGTTGTCAGGTACGACGCCTTTGAGATCTCGTCCACCACTTCCTTATCCTGATGGAGATTGTTAAGTCCCGATACATTGGATATCGTTTCGCTTTCATGCTTTTCCGTTGCCAGTTTCACCTGGTAAGTTCCTTCTGCATTCAGTTTATCAATGACTTTTTCCGCAATGTCGACGAACGTGACGTGATACCCTGATTGAGAGAACAACGCTCCGATAAAACCTCTGCCAATATTACCTGCGCCAAAATGAACAGCACGTTTCATTATCATCATTCCTTTATCAAGTTATTTTGTAAGTAATCGAGAAATAAATGTTCAAGCTTTTTATAAATCATGGGTTCATTGCCGGATGAATAGATCATCATCGAGGCATGATCTTCAATAAGGTTTGTGCTGATGATGCTCAGGATTTCCTGCTCCCTTTTACTTAATTTCCCTGGAGCGACCATCAGCAGAAGGCTTTTCATTTCAAGATCATTCCCGTCCATCCCCTTTATTACACAAGGCAGGTCCAAGTGGGCTGCTTGAAACAGGAGTCCATTGACGTTGTCATCACGGCAATGGAACAGCCCCATATTCGTACCCGGTATTCCCAGGCCGCCCTTTGCTTCCCTCTCAAGAAGCTGAGTGAGCACGGCCTCTGTATCCGTCAGCAGCCCCATCTCTTCAGCTTTTTCTGTCATCTGTTGCAGCACATCATGATGACTCCTTACCTGGGACATCCGGTACACCTTGAAATGATCGAGAATGGATTCAATACTATGATGGACATCGTTTATTTCTTGCAGTAATCCCCTGATTTCTGTAGGACGGGTACTCCCGTCTTCGGACGGGGACGGCTTCATATATTTTTCCCGTGTAATCTTCTCTATGTTTTTTTGCACATAATCCTCGATGATTCCAATGTCTTTATCGCTCAACAACGGATTCACCAGCAGATAATCCACTTCCGTGAAAGGCAGTCTGACCGTGGAAACCACGATATCATACCCGCTTAGGTTGGCAGTCCTGAAATCGGCAATTGACAGTATATGAACAGAATGAATCATCTTTAACTCTTTTTGTATCCGGCTTGCAAGCATCTTTGATGCACCGATCCCTGTGGGGCATACCACCACTGCACTAATTCTGACCTTTTCTTCATTCATCAGAAGTGCCGAACCGAAGTGAAGGACAATATATGCCACTTCAGCATCCGGGAAATCAACATCCGTAAATTCATTTTTAAGACTGTTTTTCACCGCCAGAAACAGCACCGGGTATTTTTCCTTGATTTCCTCCGTCAGCGGATTGAATAATTCCATCTGCTGCTTCAGACGGAAAATCGATGGGCCCATATGTGCAAGCAGCCCCTGGAACAGAGAAAAATCATCCGTCAAATCAACATTTAAAGAGGTTGAAACATCTTTGACCACCTTTTTTATGAGATGACCGAGAAAGATACTATCGTAATAAACAGCATCCGTTTCCTGTACTTTGGATGCTTTTAATATGAGTGTCAAAAAATTGATTTCCGCTTCAGAGATCATTATGGAAAGAACCTGCTCAAGCTCCATTGCAATCTCCTGCATCCATTTAAATTCGCTGGTATAACGGCTTTCCATGTCATTCCTTTCCGTTAACATCCACCCATTCCGTGTTCTCTGGATACACAGGCAAACATGTACAACCAGTCCAATATAATCATTATCCACGAGATTCAGCTTCTCCTTGGATAATTGTCTGCCCACAGACTGATGGACAGCTTTAAGGTGCTTTGGCGGGAAAAAGCCAAGAATCGGCTCATGAAATGATTGGCCATTTTGCATTAAGTATAAGCTTTCAATGATCTCTTCATAAAAGTAAACCAGGAAAAAGCTTGCCAGTGCATGACGCTTACTGGCTTCATCCGCTACCAGTTCCACTCCCACCCCACGCTTCCTGGTGAGGGTGATGCCGTATTTGCCCAGCCAGTCCCCCAATTCATCAAGATAGGAACCCAGGGTAGTGACACTGATCCCAAGCTGGCGGGCAAGCACCTGTTTCTTAAATGAAGGTCCTTCATGCAGCAAAATGATCAATAGCTGCAGCTTTCGTTCTTCCGGGGTGTCATCTGTCGGACTTGCTTCAGACAATCCTTGAATCAGCCTGTAAATATGCTCGTTCTTCCCATCTATGAACAATCCATCCCCCGGCGTCCGCTTCAATTCGAGATGATACTGTTTCAGGATACCTTCGATGGATTTCAGATTACGTTGGATTGTCCGGCCGCTTACATTCATGAATGAGGAGAGACTGTGTACGGTATGCTTGCCCGATGTTTTTACAATCAATTCTATTATTGCTTTTTCCCTTGATGTAATGAACATGTTCTCCCTCCGTTCTATTCATGAAAATCGATGCTGTAAGCGGACCTAGAGTAAAACAGCAGGTCTTCCGGAGCTTCTATAAAAAACAGCCAAAACGGAAAGGCCAAAAGAACCTTTCCGGATTGGTGATCAATTGCTATTGATGATGTCTTTAAGTTCTTTGGCCGTTTTCGCCTGTACCATCCTATCTACGTTTTCCTGCTCGGAGCAGATGACCGCAATGCTTGAAAGGATTTCAAGGTGTGTGCCGTCTTTACCTGCGATACCGAAGATCAGCTTGGCCTTTTCACCATTGAAGTCAACGCCGTCCGGCACCTGGATCACCGTAAAGCCTGATTTGATGACTGCTTTTTTTGCATCTTCAGTACCATGCGGGATGGCTACATTATTGCCCATATACGTCGTCGTGATGCCTTCTCTATCGATCATTGCATCGACGTAACTTTCTTCTACATAACCAGCTTTTACGAGTGCTTCCCCAGCGAATCGGATGGCTTCTTCCTTCGTCTTAAACTCCTGGCCGATGAAAATGTTTTCTTCCCGTAGAAGATCGTCATCCCCGTCTCCCTGAGGTTCGACTCCGACTGCTTCTTTTTCCGCATCCTCGACAAGCTCATCCTGTTCTTCGGTGATGTCATTTTGCAGGCTTCCAATAAGCTTATCGTATTCCGGACTTGAAAGGAAATTATCGACTGAGATGTGGTACGCATCCGGCAATTTATTCTTCGCTCGCGGTGTCAATTCTTCCTGAGTGATGACTACCTGTGCATCAGCCGGCAGATTGCTGATCGCTGTATTCGTTACAAAGATATCGAGACCGGCTTCCTTCACTTTTTTGCGCAGTAATGATGCACCCATCGCACTCGATCCCATTCCGGCATCACATGCAAAGACAATTTTATTTACTTCATCAGGAAGTTTGCCCTGCTGCTGACTGAATTGTCCGGAAACAGAACTTTTCTTCCCTTTCATTTCTTCCATTTTCTTCGTAGCATCTTCAATGTTGTCTTCCTGTTTCTTGCTTGATTTCAAGACGATGGCAGAAACGATGAATGACACAACCGCTGCTACAATAACAGCCCCAAAATTGGCCAGATACTTCATACCTTCGGGAGGTGTGACAGCAGCAATCGCCAGGATGCTTCCCGGCGAAGCAGGAGCAGACAGTCCGCCGCCCAACAAAACAAGCGTAAAGACTCCGCTCATTCCTCCCAGTATGACTGAAAGAAACAGCATAGGTTTCATTAGGACATATGGGAAGTAAATCTCATGGATGCCTCCCAGGAAATGAATGATTGCAGCGCCCGGAGCGGATTGCTTGGCAGTCCCCCGGCCGAACAGCATAAATGCGAGCAATACACCCAGACCCGGTCCAGGGTTCGCTTCAAGTAAGAATAGAACCGATTGACCCGTTTGCTGTACCTGTTCCAATCCAATCGGAGAAAGGACACCATGGTTAATGGCATTATTCAGGAACAGGATTTTTGCAGGTTCGATCAAAAGACTTGTCAGCGGCAGCAGTCCTGCACCGATAAGCCAGTCGACACCGGCAACCAATAGTTTTGTCAGTCCGTCAACAGCAGGTCCGATACCAAGGAACGCAAGGATTGCAAGGATCCCGCCAAGAATTCCCGCAGAGAAGTTGTTAACGAGCATTTCAAACCCTGCACGGATTTTCCCTTCGATCGCACTGTCAAATTTTTTGATGAAGTACCCGCCAAGCGGTCCCATGATCATCGCACCGAGGAACATCGGGGTATCTGGTGCACCGACGATGACTCCCATTGTGGCGATTGCGCCCACGACTCCGCCGCGCTGATCGTGAACAAGCTTACCGCCTGTATAACCGATCAAAAGAGGCAGCAGATACGTTACCATCGGCCCCACTAATTTGGCAAGGCTTTCATTTGGAAAGAAACCGGTAGGAATAAATAATGCAGTAATCAATCCCCAGGCAATGAAAGCACCGATATTCGGCAATACCATTGAACTGAGGAAGTTACCGAACTTTTGTATTTTAACTTTTACGGTTGATTGAGCCATATTTATCTTCCTTTCTAAATAATCATTTCTTATATATCCATCATAAGTCACAGAATGTTCATCAAACAAGGAAGATGAAAACTAACTTTGTCACAGCGTCGACGACAAACCTATTGTTACTCAAATTCTCTTATTACATGCTTCTTTTAGTTAAACAATGGATATTCGGTCGAGTTTTTATACATATGAAAAAACGCCCTATGCATATAGGACGCTTCTGCTTATTAAATTATTCTATCAATAAAAAGAAAAAAGACTATCTCATAGATAGTCTTTTAGATATGACCCGTACGGGATTCGAACCCGTGTTACCGCCGTGAAAGGGCGGTGTCTTAACCGCTTGACCAACGGGCCTTAATGGCGGAGAAGGAGGGATTTGAACCCTCGCGCCAGTTGCCCGACCTACACCCTTAGCAGGGGCGCCTCTTCAGCCACTTGAGTACTTCTCCATATGGCTCCGCAGGCAAGATTCGAACTTGCGACCGATCGGTTAACAGCCGATAGCTCTACCACTGAGCTACTGCGGAATATTCAGATGGTGGGCCTAAGTGGACTCGAACCACCGACCTCACGCTTATCAGGCGTGCGCTCTAACCAGCTGAGCTATAGGCCCATGGAGCGGGTGATGGGAATCGAACCCACGACATCAGCTTGGAAGGCTGAGGTTTTACCATTAAACTACACCCGCAATAAAGTTGGGGCGACTGATGGGAATCGAACCCACGAATGCCGGAACCACAATCCGGTGCGTTAACCACTTCGCCACAATCGCCATGAAAAGTATAATATAAATGAAAAATGGTGGCTCAGGACGGAATCGAACCGCCGACACATGGATTTTCAGTCCATTGCTCTACCAACTGAGCTACTGAGCCACACTATGTAATTGAAATGGCGGTCTGGACGGGACTCGAACCCGCGACCTCCTGCGTGACAGGCAGGCATTCTAACCAACTGAACTACCAGACCAAAGATTTTTGCGCCAGCAAAGAATCTTACATTAATTCACTACAGCGAAATAATGGTATCATCTTACTTTAACAAAAATGGTATTGCGGGGACAGGATTTGAACCTGCGACCTTCGGGTTATGAGCCCGACGAGCTACCGAACTGCTCCACCCCGCGACGATAATAAGGGTAAAAATAATATGGCGGAGGAAGAGGGATTCGAACCCCCGCGGGCTTTAACACCCCTGTCGGTTTTCAAGACCGATCCCTTCAGCCGGACTTGGGTATTCCTCCGTGTAAAAAATGTGGATGGTGGACCTTGTAGGACTCGAACCTACGACCGGACGGTTATGAGCCGTCTGCTCTAACCAACTGAGCTAAAGGTCCCTATTGGTAGCGGCGGAGGGGATCGAACCCCCGACCTCACGGGTATGAACCGTACGCTCTAGCCAGCTGAGCTACACCGCCAAGAAACATTTTTATATGATTTTCAGATGTTTCGTCTGAATCAAACATCCTGGAAGATTACTTTACTCCACTTACGTTTCGTAAAAAATCACACGTTTATGTCGGGCTCTCATGAGCACCTCTTAAATATAACATTTTTCATCATAAAGCGTCAAGCTTTTTTTGAAATTTGTTTTTGTGTCGTTTTGGCGACAAGGAATATAATATCACCTTTTCTATTAAAGAGTCAATACTATTTAATGATTTTTTTAAAAGTATAGTAAAATCGCTCTTTTTTCTATTAAATCTTCATTAATATATTCTCTTTTTATAAGAACAGCCCCATCCGATCCCGGGCGGGGCTGTTTGTTCAATTAAAGTTCCTTATATACTTTTCTCCGTTTTCAGGGAATACATTGATCGTGGCCAGCCAATCCCAGACGAGTTCATGTGATTTTTGTCCAAGGGTGCCTGTAATGATGGTTTTGGTTGAAAGTTTATTAACGGGAAGACTTTTCGTTAAATAAGTGTGGTGGGTATGGAGGTCTCTTAGAATGACACATTCATCAGCAAAGGCGGATACCTGAAACATGCCGTCTATCGTATTGCAGTATTTTCCGAGATTTTTTTCCCAGCGTTCGAGGTCTTCTTCGTAATCCCAGTCTGCCTGGTGAAAACGGGGATAGTCTTTCAGGAATAAATGATTGAGGAGGCCTTCACACTTTTTCAGGATGGGTGTTCCTTCTTTAATGTAGTCTTCGACCAGATTTAAAAAGGCAGTGCCTTCTCTTTTGTCGAGCCAGCGGACAAAGGTTCGCAGCTGAAGAAGGAAGGTCTCTGTGTAGTTTTTCTTTGGAATGATTTTTGTGTAATGCGGGAGGTAGGCAAAGATCAATTCTTCCCAGAAGGTTGCGGGACATTCCTGCCAAGAAGGAGGACAGTCATCTTCCAAGTGATTGGTCATGTAGTGGGAAAATGCCCGGAGGAATTCATTACGTTTTTTGTTGGCCATTTGTTCTTTTTTGTAGGCGATGAGGTCCTTGCCGAAGTACTCCATTAATCCGCGGTGCCTCATGTCGAATTCCCTGCTGATTTTAAAATTGTTCAGTAGTTCAGTGTGCTGCCCGGGTTCTGTGAATTCCTGCAGCCAAATGCGTGTGTTGGAATCTTCGTGGACGATTCTTCCTTTCATCAATAAACCACCAGCTTTCTTCATTTTTTAATAGATGGGTCGGGAAAAATAGATGGGGGAGGAAATGTATGAGGGGTCTAATCCAAATTATACCATTAACAATTCATGAAGAATAGTTTTTTTATAGAGGAAGTTAACCAGTGTTAATAGAAGCTTAATAGTAGAAGATGACATTAAAATAGGAGGATTTGCGATGAAAGCAATTAAGCATGCCATACAGGATGACTATCCTGATGACTTCGCCTGGTGCTATGGGTGCGGGCGTTTAAATGAAGAAGGCCATCATTTCCGTACGGGTCTCGAAGGTGAGAAAACAGTGACGGTTTACACACCGCAGCCTGAGCATACTGCCCTGCCGGGGTTCGTGTACGGAGGATTGATCGCTGCGCTGATTGATTGCCACGGGACAGGGTCGGCCGCTATTGAACTTCACAAACTAAATGGCGGCCGTGTTGGGGACGGGACAGAACCACCCCGCTTTGTCACAGCATCTTTGCACGTCGACTTTATGAAACCGACCCCGCATGGTGTTCCATTAAAGGCCGTCGGGATAGTGGAGAAGATTCACCCAAAGAAATTCAAGGTTATGACGGAAGTATTCGCGGAAGGGGAAGTGTGCGCGAAAGGTGAGGTCGTGGCGGTTGTAATGCCGGATACGTTTTTGAATAAATAAGGGCAAAAAGAAACAGCAGCCTTTCATAACGAAGGCTGCTGTTTCTTTTCTCTCATTACACAATCCACATCTGTATCACAGCAAGTCCCACCACTCCCGGAATGCCAAGGATTCCCGAAATGGAGGATGTCGCCAGGTTGATGGGGACGTGGATGCCGTACTGACTGCCAAAGGCATTCAGGAAAAATAGGAATAGTGCTCCGATCATGACCTTCATTGCGACTTGTCCTACAAATCGCAGCGGCTTGACCGGGGCGCCTGTAATCAACAGAAGGACGATGAGTCCGCTGATTACAGCGATCACAATTACCGGGTTCATACCCTCTCTCCTCTCAACAAGAACATTTATCATCTCTTATTGTAAGGATATGAAGGTTGTCTACCTTTTTATGACGATCTTTCTGTGTTTTGCTTCTCTAAATAAGAAAAAATATTTGGCTTCAGCGATTTTCGAAGAGCAGTGAAGATTCAGATTGTAGTCGACACTCATCTCATCGATGCTCCGCTGCTGATTCCAGTTCTCTTTCGCTTCATCCAATGATTGAAGCAGGGCTTGATCGTACTCTCGTTTGAGTTTCCCTTTTTTACGGAAAAACATAGATGCTCTCTCCCTTTACACGTCTCTTCTTCCTTCAAGGGCTTTTGACAAAGTGACTTCATCCGCGTATTCGAGGTCTCCCCCTACCGGCAGGCCGTGTGCGATACGCGTGATACGGATCCCGGACGGCTTGACAAGACGCGAAATGTACATGGCGGTTGCTTCGCCTTCGATATTTGGGTTAGTCGCAAGGATCACTTCCTGGACCTCGTCACTCTGAAGACGCTTGATCAGATCCGGTACGTTGATGTCCTCGGGTCCGATCCCGTCCATCGGGGATATGGCACCATGCAGTACATGGTAAAGTCCGTTATATTCCTTCATCTTCTCCATTGCAATCACATCTTTAGGGTCCTGGACCACACAGATAATGCTCCTGTCCCTCCGCTGATCCTCGCATATGTAGCAGGGATCCTGGTCCGTAATATGACCGCACACAGAACAGTAGCTCAGGTTCCGCTTTGCATTCACAAGTGCTTTAGCGAAGTCCAATACGGTGTCCTCTTTCATGCTAAGTACAAAAAAAGCCAGTCGGGCCGCGGTTTTCGGCCCGATGCCTGGCAATTTCATAAAGCTGTCGATCAGCTTTGATATAGGCTCTGGATAATGCATAGTTTTGCCTCCTAGAACATTCCCGGAAGGTTCATTCCTTTAGTGAATTGTCCCATAGTTGAGTTAGTTAGTTCATCTGCTTTCTTCAGTGCATCGTTTGTAGCGGCAAGGACAAGATCCTGTAGCATATCGATATCTTCCGGATCTACGACTTCTTCATTGATTTTCACATCAAGGACCTGTTTGTGGCCGGAAACGATGACAGTGACCATACCGCCGCCTGCCGTTCCTTCGATTTCCTTTTCACCAAGCTCCTCTTGTGCTTCCGCCATTTTCTTTTGCATCTTCTGCATCTGTTTCATCATGTTTTGCATATTACCCATTCCACGCATAGTTCATGACCTCCAATTATTTTCATTTAAAAATTCCACACACTTCTTATGGCCGTTCGATCATCAATCTCTGATTTCGACCAGGTCACCGGCAATCTTTTCGGCTTCTGATAGAAGGGAATCCTCTTCCTTCGGCTCAACCGATTCTCCGTCCGGGGATTCGTTCTGGGAGTTGCGGATGAAGTCTTCCCTTAATGGGAGCCACTGATCTTCAGGGATCCCTATCGGGGAATAGCTGCTTCCGGTGAGTTCCTGCAGGATCTGAGACATGCCGGAGATGAAAGCCTGGTTCTCCATCGCCATCTGGCAGTGGATATCATACTTGAATTTTAACACAAACGAGCCAGTTGTTGCGGCAACTGGTTCTGCATCGTTCAAGAGTGCAGCCTGCGAACGCATCTGACGCTGATTCAGCGATTCCATCATATCTCCCCAGCGGCTCTTGATCAGGTTGAGATCTTCTTTCGTTGCATTTTTCAGCACTTCCTGGATCTGTCCGACCGGAGCCCGGAACCCTTTTTTCGCACGGACAGGCTTTTTAGCCGGCTGTGCAGCAGGTTCGGCCTGCGCCTTGACGCCGTTCGCCTTCAATTGCTGAATTTCATTTTCAAGCGATTGTATTTTTTTCATCATCTCCCCGACTTCAGGGGAAGATGCGCTCCGCGGTGCTTCGAGCTGACAAAGCTTCACAACGGAAACTTCCAGGTAGATACGGGCATGGTTGGTGAATTTCATCTCCTGCGCCGCCTGGTTCAACACATCGATGTATTGATAAATCTGAGTGGCCTCTGTTTCTTGTGCAAGACCCTTGAACTCATCATCGAGCATGACTCTTTCCATCGATTCCTCAAGGTTCGGTGCTGCCTGGTAAAGGAGCATATCGCGGTAATAAAGGATGAAGTCCTCTGCAAATCTCGCCGGGTCCTTTCCTTGGAAAAGAAGTTCTTCGAGTGCACTGAGTGCTTTCGAGACATCCCTGTCCAGGATCGCCCTTGCCAGTGTATTCAGATACCCCTGCGAAACGGCACCCGTGACGGTTAATGCATCCTCCACTTTGACGATATCCTGACTGAAGGAAATTGCCTGATCGAGAAGGCTGAGCGCATCACGCATCCCGCCCTCGGCCGCTCTCGCGATCACTGCAAGTGCATTCTCCTCATAATTCACACCAGATTCCGTCGCGATATGACTCATCCTGCCGACGATATCCATTGCTGTGATCCTTTTGAAATCAAAGCGCTGACAGCGGGAAATGATCGTGAGCGGAATCTTGTGGGGCTCGGTGGTCGCCAAGATGAAGATAACGTGTTTCGGAGGTTCCTCCAATGTTTTCAACAGGGCATTGAACGCCCCGATGGAAAGCATATGAACCTCATCGATGATATAGACCTTATACTCGACAACGTTCGGTGAATACTTCACCTTATCACGTATGTCCCTAATTTCCTCAACCCCGTTGTTAGACGCGGCATCGATTTCAATCACATCCGGGATCGATCCGTCCGTGATCCCTTTACATGCGTCACACTCATTACATGGCTCGGCAATGGGAGAACGCTCGCAGTTGACTGCTTTCGCCAGGATCTTGGCGGCACTCGTCTTCCCTGTTCCGCGCGGGCCTGAAAATAAATACGCATGTGAAATCTTTTGATGAAGGAGAGCATTTTGCAACGTTTTCGTCACATGCTGCTGCCCGACGACATCTGCAAATGACTGCGGACGCCACACACGGTATAATGCTTGATATGCCAAAATACTCCCCCCTCATTTTATATGTACAGCTGCCTGGTTCACGGCGCCCGCTCCACTTTTTTCAGGAGCAGAACCGAAAGGCCTGCAGGCATAATCGTCCAAGGACACGTTTCATCTATTATCTTACTTATTATAACGTAATTTCTAGCAGGATTACAAAGAAAACCGGGGATAGATTCGGGAAACTTTGACCATCTGTCTTTCCAAACAAAAAGCCCATCCCGCTAAAGGATGAGCTGTTGTATATGTATGAAACTGCCGTGCACCTTTCTTCGACAAGCAACCATAGGCGTTACTCAAGCAGTTAGCTCGGCCCAGGCAACCCTGCGGCACATGGAAGCTTCCACTTAATGCTGCTTCCTTCCGGACCTGACATGGTTCATGGATTCCCATTGCGCAGGACCCGGGCGTCAACACCACTTACTTGAGGCAGGCCCTACAGTATGCAAGCCTCGGAAAGGAATTCGGCCTCGCTGGAGCGGATTGCGAGTACAGGGCACCGCTACCTCCCCGCCTAGCACGGCAAAATTGATACCAAATATTCAGTTGCGCCATCTAGCGACGCAAGATTAAGTATACTAGGGTTTACGTAAAAAAGCAATGGTTTGTCCCTGTAAGTTCTTTACAAGTAAGCTCTTTTCAACCACTTTGTTGGTTTACATGCAGTTTCTACACTTAGGCAGTAACCGATGCGAAGAAAGGAGCACGAGATTTCGCTTCGGTTTCCTTCCCTGACATCAAATGCGCAGTATTGATTCAATTTTAAATGAATCTATTGTGAAAAAGATTGATTCCTTTTTTCTGCCTTCTTCCTTGCCCGGAGCTCCCTGAAGAAATCGGAAAGAATCGAGCCGCATTCTTCTTGCAGAACACCGGGGACCACTTCGCACTGGTGATTGAATCGGCTGTCGTCCAAGAGATTCATCAGCGTCCCCGCACATCCTGCCTTGGGGTCTGCCGCTCCGTACACTACTTTCTTGATACGGGAAAGTAGGATGGCACCCGAGCACATCGGGCACGGCTCGAGCGTCACATAAAGCTCCGCACCTTCGAGCCTCCAAGTGCCCGCCTTTTCGCACGCTTCCTGGATGGCAAGCGTTTCTGCATGAGTGACGGCATTCTGGGTGGTTTCCCTCAGGTTATAGCCGCGTCCGATGATTTCGTCTTCCATCACCACGACCGCCCCAATCGGCACTTCATTGATTCCCCTTGCTTTTTCCGCTTCTTTCAGTGCTTCCAACATAAAATATTCTTCTCTGTTTTCCATATAATACTCCCACTCATAAATGGCTTCTATTTTTATTTTATAAAATATCCTCTCATATTCCAAACTATAGAAGAAAGGGGCTCATAAAATGATACCTAAAAATACCGCCCTCCTTGTGATCGATATCATAAATCCATTTGATTTCTCACACGGGGAAACGCTCGCTCAGCATACAAAAAAGATTGTAAAACCGATTAATGACCTCCGGACTTACTGCAGGGAAAAAGGGCATCCCGTCATCTATATCAATGACCACTATGAACTATGGAAGGCCGATTTGAAGCTGATCTATGATAAATGCCATAACAACAAAAGCAGTGATATCATCACCCCGCTGCACCCGGCCGATGACGATTACTTCCTCATCAAACCGAAGCACTCCGCATTCTACGGGACGGCCTTGAACACCCTGCTTCATCATCTGTCAGTCAAGAACATTATCCTGACCGGGATAGCCGGGAACATCTGCGTTCTTTTCACGGCGAATGATGCCTATATGAGGGAATTCACCATTTATGTGCCGAAAGATGCGATCGCCTCCGTCAGCGAAGAGGATAACCATTATGCACTGACGATGATGAAGAATGTGCTGAAAGCGGATATTGATGATACGGGGACATTATTGGGGAAGTGAGAAGTTTTTCCGGGGCCGGAGCCTGGCTCAGAGTCTGAAAATTGAGCCAGGTTCAAATGAGGAAAATTGTGCCTGGCTCAAAATAACCCTTTTGTGCCTGGCTCAAATTAACCCATTTGTGCCTGGCTCAAAACGTTTGATTTGAGCCAGGCACCCACCCGGAAGCTTTTCACCTGTCCCGAGATTAAATACCGGTCATAACCTTTCCCGCAGCTTCATAGGCTGATTATAGTGAAGACAAAGGGAGGGCCTTAGTATGCAAATTCACGTTGTCCAGCCGAACCAATCGTTGTTCGGCATTGCTCAGGCGTATGGGTCAACTGTTAAGGATATAGTGGAAGCCAATGAACTTCCGAACCCGGATAATCTGGTGGTCGGTCAATCACTCGTGATTCCGATCGTCGGCAGTTTCTATTATGTACAGCCCGGCGACAGCTTGTGGGGAATCAGCCAAAAGGTAGGAGTCCCTTATCAGGAACTGGCAAGGGTCAACGGCATATCGCCCAACGTACCGCTTCAAGTCAATCAACGGCTTTATGTTCCCCAGAAACCAAAAGTACGGGCAGAGTTCAATGCCTATGTAGAACCTTACGGGAAAGAAGTCGCCCCGAATTTAGAGGAAAGCGCAAAGGAAGCAGCTCCTTATTTGACCTATCTTGCGCCGTTCAGCTTCCAGGCGAAGCGGGACGGGACCTTGCAGGAACCTCCGTTGGGGAACCTGCTGCAAATCGGGAAGGATAACGGAAACGTCTTGATGATGGCGATCACGAATCAGGAAAACGGCCAGTTTAATGATGAGCTCGGGCGCATTCTGTTGAATGACATGGCCATCCAGGATAAATTCCTCAACAATGTCGTCCAAACCGCCAAGAAATATGGGTTCCGTGATATCCATTTTGATTTTGAATACCTGCGTCCGCAGGACAGGGAAGCATATAATCGATTCTTGAGAAAAGCGAAGCAGCGGTTCAATCAGGAGGGCTGGCTGCTGTCCACGGCTCTTGCTCCGAAAACAAGCGCAGACCAGAAAGGGAAATGGTATGAAGCTCATGATTATAAAGCTCACGGGGAAATTGTCGATTTCGTCGTCATCATGACGTATGAATGGGGCTATAGCGGCGGTCCGTCCATGCCCGTATCGCCTATTGGACCCGTCCGCGACGTCATCGAATATGCCCTTACGGAAATGCCCGCTTCGAAGATCATGATGGGACAGAATCTGTATGGATATGACTGGACACTTCCATTCGAGCCGGGAACCTCAGCAAAAGCGGTCAGCCCGCAGCAGGCGATTCAAATCGCAGCAGCCAACAACGTCCCTATCGAATATGACGAGAAAGCGCAGGCCCCATTTTTCAAATATAGTGCCGATGGAAATGACCATGAAGTCTGGTTTGAAGATGCACGGAGCATCCAAGCCAAATTCGATCTCATGAAAGAGTTGAAGCTGAGAGGTATGAGCTATTGGAAACTCGGCTTGTCCTTCCCACAGAACTGGCTGTTGATCACGGATAATTTCAACGTAGTGAAACGATAAGGCGGTTTACTTGCGGAAGAGGGAGAAAAGCCAGTCCCATTTAGAATCTCTCTGCTTATGTATCGCTTCTTCGAGGCGACGATTGTAATCATTTTGGGTGCGCCATTCATTTTGCTGCTCTTCACGCAGCTTCAGCAGTTCAGTCTGCAAGAATTCGTTTTTCTGTACTTCCTGCTCCAAGAGTGTTTCATATTGGCTTTTTTGAAGCTTTGACAGCTCTTCAATTTTACGCTGTGTTTTCTGAGCGGAGTTTGAAATATTCGAGCTCAAATCATGGTGATCCTGCTTTAATCTGGACACCTGCGTTTTCAGTTGGTTCATTTCATTCACGACCTGAACATTCATTTCACGGGAAGCCGCGAGTTCATTGGCAAGGTAGGATAAAATTTCTTTCAACTGGTTCGGATCCTGAGGCAATTGGTTATATGTATCGCCCGGCGATATGGCCGTTCCGCCTGATCCTCCCAGTCTTTCTTTCTGGTTATCCGCAAGGGATCTGGCCGTCTCGTCAAGAGGCTTTTCTGTATCGCGCAGCGCTATAAGCGCATCAATATCGGACTGTACGAAGATCCTCCGATCACCGTCTTTTAAAAATTCATAGCCATTCCTCTCAAGGATCTGGCCGTATTTACGGACAGTAGGGGTTGCGATCCCTGCCTGTTCTGCCGCTTCCTTGGATGTAAAGGACCGTTCGTACGGTTGTATATCGTTTCGCATATCGCACCTCCGTTTTAGTCTAATGTATGATGAATCTTCCCGGCTTTCAAGAGCCATATCACCCAGCGACACAGCCGGGAACAGTGACTTTCCGCACCTATCTGTTTCTTTCAGCCAACCGTGTATCGCTTGATATAATAATTATATAAAAGTTAGAACTGATCCAGCTTTCCGGCAATCAGACAAAATAACACAATTATTTCCCTGAAAATACATCATTCGATCATTTCCTTAATTATATATCCTGGCAGCAGGTAATGAAAAGGTTATTTAACGAAAGTGATACAGTCGTACCCTTCAGTTTCACTTTAAATAAATATTAGCTGGCATTTAGGTAACTCTATAATCACCTGAATACCGGCTTTTTGTATGCCCGGAAATTCAACACGGATCCAGCGTTTGATTGTTAGATATGTCTGACTCTGGCGGCTGGCCTTTCGAAGAGGCTCATGGTTCACCCGCAGAAAGCGAAGTCTTGCACGGAAATCAAACCCGTTATCAGCAGGACTGCTTTTATGAAAAGATCGTTGGTTGCATCACGTCGGAATTTGTTTGATCTTGTAAATAACCTGACCAAATACCCCCGCTATTGTGGTACAATAAACCCTGTCGTTATTTTATTTATACGGATACAAAAAACACACATAGATCGTTGTAATATGAGGAGGACATGCAATGGGGAGAATTCCTTTCATCACGGTTGAAGGACCGATTGGAGTAGGAAAAACTTCTTTGGCCAAAGCGATTTCTGAACACTTCAATTTTCACTTACTCAGGGAAATCGTTGACGAAAACCCGTTTTTGGATAAATTTTATGATGATATTGAAGAGTGGAGTTTTCAGACCGAGATGTTTTTCCTATGCAATCGATACAAGCAGCTTGAGGATATCGAAAAACACTATATTTCTCAAAATAAATCGGTTGTGGCAGACTATCATATTTTAAAAAATATCATCTTTGCTAAACGGACATTGAAGGACGAGCAGCAGTACAATAAATATCTTAACATCTATGATATTTTGACTTCTGACATGCCGAGACCCAATGTGGTGATTTACTTGAATGCAAGCCTTGACACATTGCTGAAGCGCATTGAAAAAAGGGGAAGGGACTTCGAGAAGAAAATCAGCCCTCTTTATTTAAAACAGCTATCACTTGACTATGAAGAATATATGAACACCTTTGAAGAAACTCACCCTGATATCCCTGTTCTTCGCTACAATGGCGACCACATTGACTTCGTCGAAAACAAAGAGGATCTGGACACCATCCTAAATCAATTAAACAATACACTGAATAAAGGAGTTCACTATCATGAATCTTCGCAATAAATACGGCATCCCGAGCAATGCTGTCATCACCATTGCCGGGACAGTCGGAGTCGGGAAATCCACGATGACAAACGGACTGGCGAATGCCCTGGGATTCCGTACATCATTTGAAAAAGTGGATACCAACCCCTACCTTGATAAATTCTATCAGGATTTCAAGAGCTGGAGCTTCCACCTGCAGGTTTACTTCCTGGCAGAGCGCTTCAAGGAACAAAAGAAAATCTTCGAATACGGCGGCGGCTTTATCCAGGACCGCTCCATCTATGAAGATACCGGGATCTTCGCCAAGATGCATCATGAAAAAGGGAATATGTCAGACGTCGATTATGAAACGTATACAAGCCTGTTCGATGCAATGGTCATGACACCGTACTTCCCTCACCCTGATCTTCTGATCTACCTGGAAGGCTCCCTCGATAACGTGATTGACCGCATCCGCGAGCGCGGCCGTCCAATGGAACAGCAGACACCGGTTGAGTATTGGGAAGAAATGCATGAGCGTTACGAAAACTGGATCAATTCCTTCAATGCATGCCCTGTCCTCCGCCTGGACATCAGTGAATATGATCTGATCAACAATCAAGGATCAATCGAACCCATCGTTGAACGAATCGGTTACTTTATCGAACAAACAAGAATGTTGAAAAGCTAAAGATAAGAGATGCAGCCTGCAGCGGGCTGCATCTCTTTTTTTGAACACCAACCGTTTCGTTTACCTTTAAGAAATAAGAGGTATGTATATAAACAAGGAATGAACTTAAGGGAGATGAAAAATCATGGACACAAGAGATACGTACTATGTAGACATCAGCAGCGGAGATGTTGTACCTCATGCAGAAGAAGCAAAGAGTGTAAGCTTTCAAATTCACGCCGCCCCGGAAGAAGTGACGGAACTTAAAGCACTGTTTGAAAATAATTACGATGATGACATGGCAACGTTCAACCGGGCCCAAATCCCATTCCGCCAATACCATAATGACCCTGAGAATACCCGATATGACCATTCCATGCAAAAAATCTACGCCATGATCCATAAACTCGGAACCCCGGAAACCCGCAAAAGCATCGAAGAAATGGGGGTCCTGAACCCCAATCCTAAAACCAATACAAGAAGCGATATAGAGAATTTAAAGTAACTAAAAAAAGGCTTAGGATAAATGAGTTTTAGCCTGAGTAAAACCCGAATTAATTTGCGCACAATGCGGTAAATTAATTCGGGTTTTCAATTTGTTATAAATATATTCAGATTTTAGCCTTTTCTAACGGTTGATTGGAGTGCAAGACGAAGACTCCTATCAGAAAAGCGAAAGGGTTTGGTCAGAGGCGGGTGGCATAAGAAGAATTGGCCATGAAGGCGTTCTTTGCCTTCTTGGTCGATTTGGCTTATGTCATGTGTCTCTAAGCCCTGTAGCTGGACAGTTCCCACCTTGATCGAGGAGGCTCACGAGCTACCCGCGGAAAGCGAAGTCTTCCACGGAAATCAGAAATCAAAAGCGGCTATCGAAGCGCTAACACTAGATTCATGAATTATCAAACTATTAAAAAATCTATAGAAGCCAAAAAAATTCGTTACATCTCCAGTAACGAATTTAACAATCTCCAATTTATGCGCTATGGTTATTAATAAATCAATGGCGGAGGAAGAGGGATTCGAACCCCCGCGGGCTTTAACACCCCTGTCGGTTTTCAAGACCGATCCCTTCAGCCGGACTTGGGTATTCCTCCGTATCGACAAGAATTATAATATCACGGTGAGAAAATAGAGTCAAGCACTTTTCTAAAAAAATTGAAAGGTATCCGGTCCATTCCCCGGATACCTTTTTCAACTTTATTACTTGATCACTTCTGCCCCGCCCATATAAGGACGAAGGACTTCAGGTACGATCACAGATCCGTCTTCCTGCTGGTAATTTTCCAAGATGGCAGCAACGGTACGGCCGATCGCAAGCCCTGAACCATTCAATGTATGAACATGTTCAGGTTTCGCATTTGTTTCCCTTCTGAAACGGATATTCGCACGTCTCGCCTGGAAGCTTTCGAAGTTACTGCAAGAAGAAATCTCACGGTAAGTTCCGTAGCTCGGGATCCATACTTCGATATCGTATTTCTTCGCAGCCGTGAATCCTAAATCGGCAGTGCACATTGATAATACTCGGTATGGAAGTTCAAGAAGCTGAAGGACTTTCTCTGCATGGCCCGTCAGTTTCTCAAGCTCATCATAAGAATCCTCCGGTTTAACAAAACGGACAAGCTCCACTTTATTGAATTGATGCTGTCGAATCAATCCTCTTGTATCTCGTCCTGCAGATCCAGCTTCTGAACGGAAGTTGGCACTGTAGGCAACATAGCTGATCGGCAGCTCCTCGCCCTTGATGATTTCATCGCGGTGATAGTTCGTTACCGGAACCTCGGCAGTCGGAACAAGGAAGTAGTCTTCACTTTCAATCCGGAAAGCATCTTCTTCGAATTTCGGCAGCTGACCAGTGCCCGTCATGCTCGCACGGTTCACGAGGAACGGCGGGATCATTTCGGTATAGCCGTGCTCGTCCATATGAAGGTCCATCATGAAGTTCAACAGGGCACGCTCCAGTCTTGCACCCAGGCCTTTGTAGAATACAAAACGGCTTCCCGTTACTTTTCCTGCACGCTCAAAGTCAAGGATATCAAGTCCCGTCGCAATATCCCAGTGAGGCTTCGCTTCGAAATCAAAGTCGCGGACTTCTCCCCATTTGCGTGCTTCCACGTTGTCGTCCTCTGTTTCACCGACAGGAACAGATTCATGCGGGATATTCGGGATGGACATGAGGATCCTGTCCAGCTCTTCCTCGATGCCCCTCAGCTCATCATCAAGCTTCTTGACCAATCCCCCTACTTCACGCATCTCAACGATCAGGTCCTGGGCATCCTGTTTCTCTTTTTTCATCTGAGCGATTTTCTGTGATACTTCGTTACGCTTGCTCTTGAGGTTCTCACTTTCCACAAGAAGCTCTCTTCTTCTCTTATCCAGTTCCTCGAACTTATCAAAGTCCTCAAGGTCTTCGCCGCGGTGCTGCAGGCGGCTTTTTACTTCTTCAAGATTGGCACGTAAGTATTTGATGTCTAACATGCTTGTTCCTCCTTTGATTTATATGATGCATGGCTGAAAACGATGGCAGGATGATCCGGGAAAAATAAAAAACCCCCGTCCCTGGAAAAGGGACGGAGGTTTCCGCGTTGCCACCCTAATTGAAAACAGCAGAGCTGTCTTCCTCTTAGAGATGGTAACGGAATCACCGAAAATACCTACTGAAAGGTTCAGTATTTCACTCAAGGATGGATTCATGAAGCTCCTGCACCGGTTTGCACCAACCACCGGCTCTCTTCAGCAGAGAAGTTTCATTACTATTTCCTGTCAACGTTTTAAACTCATATTGGTTATTTCATAATCTACTACAATGTTTTCCATTTTGCAATAGGTTTATGCCAATGATTTTAAATGTGCGAACTCCGCTGTAGGTTTCCGTGCAAGACTTCGCTTTCCGCGGGCGAGCGTGGAGCCTCCTTTCCTTATTAAAGGGATAGGAACTGTCCAGCTACAGGGCTTAGAGGCACATGTCATAAGCCAAACCGACCAAGAAGGCAAAGAGCGCCTTCGTTGCCGCTTCGTCTTATGCCACACGCCTCTGAGCAAATCCCTTCCGCTTTTCTAGTAGGAGTCTTCGTCTTGCACTCCAACCAACAGCTGGGATCTACTCACATCTAAGTTTCAAGAATGGCAAAACCATATTATAAAACAGCTTTTTCTTTCGATTCTTTGACCATCTCGATGAAGTAAGCCGTCAGGCGATGGTCGTCTGTCAGTTCGGGATGGAATGAGCATCCCAGGAATCGTCCGTGACGTGCCAGGACGATCCTTTCGTTGTGCTTGGCGAGGATTTCGACGTCCTCCCCGGCTTCTACGATGTGGGGGGCACGAATGAATACGGCGTTAAAATGATCGCCGACATGCGCGATGTTTAGGTCGGCCTCGAAGCTTTCCTTTTGACGTCCGAAGGAGTTGCGTTCAACGATGACATCCATGACACCGAGATGCGGTTCATCATAGCCGATAATTTGTTTCGCCAGCAGGATGAGACCTGCACATGTTCCAAACATCGGCTTTCCGCTTGCCGCAAATTCTTTGAGTGGTTCAAAGAAACCGTAGCGGTCAATGAGGCGGCGCATCGTCGTACTTTCTCCGCCTGGCATGATCAAGCCGTCAAGTCCATCCAGCTGTTCAACACGCTTTACGACCACTGCTTCGCCATCGCATGCTTCAATTGATCTAACATGCTCTCTGACTGCTCCCTGAAGTCCAAGTACACCTATCATCATCATTGTCTACCTCTTACCATCCGCGGTCTTGCATGCGCTGTTCAGGAAGGATGGAGGAGATCTCTACACCCTTCATCGCTGTGCCCAGTTCTTTTGACAGCTCAGCAATCAGTTTGTAATCCTGGTAGTGAGTAGTCGCTTCAACGATCGCTCTCGCAAACTTCTCAGGGTTTTCAGACTTGAAGATACCGGAACCTACGAATACACCGTCAGCTCCCAATTCCATCATAAGAGCAGCATCAGCCGGTGTTGCGATACCGCCAGCTGCAAAGTTAACAACCGGTAAACGCCCGTTTTCTTTAATTTCTAACAATAATTCATATGGCGCACCCAAAAGCTTCGCTTCCGTCATGATTTCATCTGTGCTCATGCTGACAAGCTTGCGAACCTGAGCGTTCACCTTACGCATGTGACGAACCGCTTCGACGATGTTTCCAGTACCCGGTTCACCTTTTGTACGAAGCATCGATGCACCTTCACCGATACGGCGTGCCGCTTCGCCTAAATCACGGCATCCGCATACGAATGGAACCGTGAAGTCTTTTTTATTCAAGTGATACTCTTCATCAGCTGGTGTAAGTACTTCACTTTCATCAAGGTAGTCAACACCCATCGACTCAAGTACTCTTGCTTCAACGATATGGCCGATACGCGCTTTCGCCATGACCGGGATCGTAACAGCTCCCATTACTTCTTCGACGATACGAGGGTCTGCCATTCTCGCTACGCCGCCCGCAGCACGGATGTCAGCTGGAACTCGTTCTAAAGCCATTACTGCAACTGCTCCTGCAGCTTCAGCAACCTTGGCCTGCTCTGCATTGACAACATCCATGATGACGCCGCCTTTTTGCATTTCAGCCATACCTCTTTTAACACGATCTGTACCAGTATTCATTTATGTATCCCCCTTATATTTATCCTATGCCGGTCCTTGTTTCTTCCAAAGATACTCCTTAAAAGCTTCTGTTGAATTCTCCCGCAGGAGTCTTCGTCTTCCACTTCAATCAACAGCCGGAACTGTCTGATTGGATTATTACAGAAGAAAAAAGTGACTAAAACAATCGGAATGATGATATTGCCCTACTGCTAAATAAACAACAAAAATAAAGTTATGTCAAGACGAAAAGCGGAAGGGCTTTGGTCAGAGGCGGGTGGCATAAGGCGAGGATCGGAAGGGAAGGCGTCTTTTGCCTTCTTGGCCGATTTGGCTTATGACATGTTCCTCTAAGCCCTGGAACTGGACAAGACGAAATAAGGAGTCGGTTAACTTATGCAGTATGTGTATTTAATGGAAGCTTGCCCTGCTTTACTATTACCATTTAGTTATAAAAATAACCCCAGGCCATTTAAGGGCCTGGAGTCATCGTATGAAATTAGAACCAGCCTTTTACAGTGGAAGTCACGGATCCCCAGATATCTCCGAAGAACCCGCCGACAGCTCTCATGGAAAGGACGAACCAATTTGCTTTTTCGACTCCTTCGACTGTCACGACAGAAGATTTGGCTGCGCTGGAACCCTTGTCAGTCAGGTAACCCAAATCATTTTTGTCCTTTGATTCCAAAGTAACATAACCGACTTTTTCGCCCTTCTTAACAGGCGCAGTCAGTTTACCGTCTTCATTCAATTTTTTCTTGTCGACTACAAATTTAGGCTTGTACATCTTTTCTTCGCCGTTTTTCACGACCATATTCAGAGCCGATTCAGCTTTGATGCCGACTTCTTTTTCTTTCCCTTTTACAACCGGAAGGGTTTTCTGTCCCTTGATTTTGTAATCGGCAGGGATCAGTTCTTGCATTGTATAGTTATTGAACGCATAATCCATCATTTTTCTTGTTTCATCAAAACGAGCATCGTAAGAGTTCTCACCTGCAGGCACATTTACATCCATCACCACCGTAATGAATCTCATGCCATTTCGTTCCGCCGTACCTGTGAAACAAGCTCCTGCAAAATCAGTCGTTCCTGTTTTAAGCCCGTCCATGCCTTCATACTCGCGGATCAGTCCAGGAAGCATCCAGTTCCAGTTCGGCATATTGAACTCATCTTCGGTTCCTTCCGCAAACGTCTTCTTAGGGATAGAAGAAGTCTCAAGCACTTCAGGATAGTCATTGATCAGGCGGTAAGCAAGAGTCGCTGTATCCTTCGCGGACAGTACATTCTCTTCATCCGCACCGCCGACAACCTGGTCGACATAAGGAGCAAGGTCCTTATTGTTCAATCCTGATGAGTTAACGAATTTATAGTTTTCCAAACCAAGTTCTTCCGCTTTTTTGTTCATCATTTTCACAAAATTCGCTTCAGAACCTGCAACGGTTTCAGCAATGGCCATCGCTGATGCATTCGCTGAATAAATCGCCATGGTTTCATATAAATCTTTAATCGTATAAGTTGCTTCTTCACGCAGAGAAACATTACTTAACGAAGTGTTATGTGACATCTGAGAAATATTTGTAGGAACCGTATATTTTTGATCCCATTTAACCTTTCCTTCATCAATCGCTTCAAGCAGAAGGTATTCGGTCATCATTTTCGTCATACTGGCAATTCCAAGTGCAGTTTCGGCATTCTTTTCAAATAAAACTTTACCGGTACTTGCTTCTACTAAAATCGCAGCTTTTGCGTTAACATCAACATCCCCTTGAGCACTTGCCGGTTTTTGAACCATGCTCATTGCCATCAAAAATACCAAGAAACAAACAAAAGATTTTTGAACCCAACTTCTTTTCACTTTTAGCCCTCCAAGTTTTTATGTACACCTTCGTTATTTTATCATAGTTCGAAAGGTAAGAATAGACAGAGAATATTCCTAGTTTTGGCATGGGACAAGGGACTTCGTGCCTTCACCATTTACCTTTTTTTCCATAAAAAAAGAGCCGGTTTTAAGCCGGCCCTTTCATACTTTAAGATAACGAATAATTCGGTGCTTCCTTCGTGATCTGCACATCATGCGGATGGCTTTCGCGAAGACCCGCACCCGTCATACGGATGAACTGGGCATTTTCCCGAAGTTCATATAGATTCTTCGTACCGCAGTATCCCATGCCTGAACGAAGTCCGCCGATCAACTGATACAATGTATCCACAAGAGGTCCTTTGTAAGGGATGCGGCCTTCAATGCCTTCAGGAACGAATTTCTTCGCATCTTCCTGGAAGTAGCGGTCCTTCGATCCTTTTTCCATCGAGCTCAATGAGCCCATGCCGCGGTAAACTTTAAAACGCCTGCCTTGGAAAATTTCCGTTTCACCAGGGCTTTCTGTTGTACCAGCAAGAAGACTTCCGAGCATAACGGCATGTCCGCCGGAAGCAAGTGCCTTGACGATATCACCCGAGAACTTGATCCCGCCGTCTGCAATGATGGATTTTCCGTGCTTTCTGGCTTCCGTTGCGCAATCGTAAACAGCCGTGATCTGAGGGACACCGACCCCTGCAACGACACGCGTTGTACAAATGGATCCAGGTCCGATACCGACTTTTACAACGTCAGCCCCTGCTTCGATCAACTCTCTCGTTGCTTCAGCCGTCGCTACATTTCCTGCAATGATATTCAAGTCAGGATATGCTTCACGGATTTCCCTCACCGTCTCAATGACACCTGCTGAATGCCCGTGCGCTGTATCAATGACAATCGCATCCACATGAGCTTTCACAAGCTGCTCCACGCGTGTTGCAGTATCTTTTGAAACCCCTACTGCAGCCCCGACCAGCAAACGGCCCTGACTGTCCTTCGCAGAGTTTGGGAACTCGATGACCTTTTCAATATCCTTGATTGTAATTAAACCTTTCAAAACGCCTTCTTGATCGATGAGCGGCAGCTTTTCAATCTTGTGCTGCTGAAGGATTTTTTCCGCTTCATCCAGGGTAGTGCCAACCGGAGCAGTCACCAGATTTTCTTTTGTCATAACATCTGAAATCTGGATGGAGAAATCCTGGATGAATCGCAGATCGCGGTTCGTCAAGATCCCCACCAATTTTTGCTCCTCTTCATTGTTCACAATCGGAACACCGGAGATTCTATATTTGCCCATCAAGTGCTCAGCTGCAAATACTTGATGCTCAGGAGTCAGGAAGAATGGATCGGTAATAACGCCGCTTTCGGAACGCTTTACTTTATCAACCTGTTCAGCCTGCTGTTCGATGCTCATATTCTTATGGATGATACCAAGTCCTCCTTGGCGGGCCATAGCGATCGCCATTTCAGCTTCAGTCACCGTATCCATTCCGGCACTGATGACTGGAACATTCAGCTTGATGGAGTCTGTCAATTCAACTGAAATGTTCACATCTTTCGGTAATACCTCAGACTTTGCAGGTACTAGTAAAACATCATCAAACGTTAAACCTTCTTTAGCAAATTTAGATTCCCACATATTTTTCGGCCTCCCTAGTCCCAAAATATTATTAGTAGGTTATCAATTGGTTAAAATACTGTCAAGGACATCAGAATTAGTTTAATTTTTCAGAATTGTTAGAGGGTGACGAATTGGAAAACAAACATCAGCATTGGGACTTCATTCACTACTTTCAGTCTGCTGAATACTCCCAGAAATTTTTAAAGAATGGATACGAAAAAATCGGTTTCCTGCAGGCAGAAACGAAAAGCTACGAAAACTGCTATCCATTCATGTATTACCTGGAACAGGGAGAGCTCTATTATAAACAAGCTCTGCAATCCCCCCTGTCACTGCAGCCCATCTTATTATTTTACGGCTACATCCATTTTATTAAAGCAATTGTCCTGACGGAGGATCCGCTTTATCCCGAAACGACCCAGGTCCTCGCTCACGGGGTGACGTCAAGGAAAAGAAAGAAGCAGCATTATCATTTCCTGCAGGATGAAGTGAAGATTCAAAAGAATGGTCTGTTTTCACATTTCTCAACCCTGGTGTTCCATGCGAAACATATCATTGGTGAAAAACTGAAGATGGAGGACTTACTCGTACAAATCCCTGAGCTGGAGGAAGCATTTCAGGTCCTGTTGAAAAAAAAGACGATGCTGTGGTTCAACCGGGAGAATGAACTTGTCCTGGATGAATCGGTGCTGAACAACTTTAATATGTCGCAAGACCTTTTCAAGCGGTATCTGAATGAGAAGCTGACGGGCACCTATCGATGGACGAAGGAGGATACCCTTCATATCCCCCGCTTCAGTGAGCAGCTCCCGGTCAGATGGCATCTGGACAGAGACAGGCTGTGCCTGCCGAGCATCCGGAATGAAGCGAATATGCTGCCGGAACTCCTGATCCACTATGCCGTCCTTTATAACCTGAGCATGATAGCCAGATATGAAACAGAATGGTGGGTCGAACTCTTGAAGAACCGTACAAATGAAGACTACCCGATTATCCGGTCTTTTCTGAACGTCTCGACCCAGAAAGCACCCTATTTGCTCCTGGATATACTGAAACAAA
Source organism: Bacillus sp. BKU_1 (assembly GCA_051294195.1). Classification (GTDB taxonomy): domain Bacteria; phylum Bacillota; class Bacilli; order Bacillales; family Bacillaceae_B; genus Rossellomorea. The sequence goes on from CP193985.1 coordinate 4,341,911, forward strand.
AAATGTAGCGGAAAGAGGATGGACACTGGTTCGCATCCTCTTTCCAGTTATCACCGTTCCAACAACAGCTTGATGTCATTTTCAATCTTTCTCGGACTTGTCTGCGGGGAATATCGTTCATACACTTCTCCATTTTTATCCACCAGGAACTTCGTGAAATTCCACTTGATATCAGACATCAGCAGCCCCTTCTTTTCTTTCGTCAAAAATTTGAATAACGGGTGCGCACTCTTTCCCTTCACATCCGTTTTTTTATACATCGGAAATGATACTCCATAGTTTGTCTGGCAAAACTCAATGATCTCATCCTGTTCATCAAATTCCTGATTCATGAACTGATCACTCGGGAACCCGAGCACCACGAGGCCCTGCTCTTTGTACTCTTCATACAATCCCTGCAGCTCCTTAAATTGAGGGGTAAAACCGCACTTGCTTGCTGTATTGACGATCAGCATTACCTTCCCCTCATACTCCTCTAACGAGGTCTCTTCACCATTCGATTTAGCAACAGTGAAATCATAGATGGAAGTCATATCGATCTCCTCCTTTGTTTATGTTCATAGTTAAATGATACTTCATGGGGGTGCGGTATAGCAATTTTGAGGGGTTTTGGAATTGTTGGGGTGTCAGGGTTTTGGGAATGAGTTTAGTGGAGTTTTTCGGGTTGCAGTTCTGACAAATGGACGCCAATTTGATAGTAAATGCTTGTTTGAGAGCATAAGTAGTCGAATTCGATTATATCTTAATTTAAATAAAAAAAGGACTTTCTGTTTCGCTAATAAAAGTGCGATTTCCGATAATACATTCGTTGATTTCGATAATAAAAAGTCGATTTTCGATAATATCTTGGATTCAGCCATCAACCCGATACTCAATTTCGTGATATTTATATAAAATAGAGACGTTTTTTCAGAAAACATGACTTGCTTTTATAACCCAGGACAAGGTTTTTTATTAAAATAAACAAATATCGGGCTTTTAAGAAGGAAATTTGATAGTTTTAATAAAAAGATATGAAGACGTTTTTGGTTAACCATTATCCAATCCACTGCTATACCATCATCGTTTCACTCCACACCAAAAAAGAACAACTCTACACTAAGGGCGCAATTATGAAAAAAGTGGCGCAATTACCTTTGTAAAAGGGGCCCAATAATTTTATTTAAGGGTACAAATAAGGAGGCAGCGGCACAGTTATCACTCAAATACTCCCTGGGCTGGGTTGGAATAATCAATAAATGATGATTAAATCCATATTCTTAAAGGTTTTTTTAAAAAAACCACAAAAAAAGATCATTTTTAACAAATTTTACTTTCCAACATAAAAACGTAATGACAATCTCAAAAATCCCCGAACTCCGGACAGTACATTCCCATAACGAATGAACAGATGAAGCTCTTTCGATTCTGGATGGTTCCCAAGTCACATCTCCCTCGTCCACTGCAATATCCGGCTGGCGATCACCCCGGCTTTTTCCTCAGAAACTCTCCTTTTCAATGAGTGAATTAAGTCTTTTTGAATATCCTCGGCTTCATATGTAAATAAATAAGACCATTCTATATCCGGAATTGCAATCAAAATCAGTTCTTCTTTCTTATTTTCATGGATATATACTTTTTGTTCCAGAACTTCCATAAAATTTTTTCTTATTTTCATTTTTGTATCCCCTTTCATGAAAACGCTGTAATAGCGCATACTAATTCCGAACTTGTCCGTACATCTTTGAAAAAAACGTGCAATTGTAGGTTGTCAGACTTCTGAAAGAATTGTAAAATAAAAAACCGAAAGCATCAAGTTTGTTACTTAATTATTACGAGGTGAAAAGAATGCAGTATTTATGGGGTATTTTTGGAATTTTAGTTGTCCTTGGAATCGCTTTCCTGTTTTCTTCCAATAAAAAGAAGATTAATTTCAGAACGGTCCTTGGCGGCCTCGCGATTCAATTGTTATTCGCTTTCCTGGTCCTGAAGACACCATGGGGGCAAAGTGGATTAGAAGGACTTACGATGGGAGTCAATCAGATCATTAACTACTCAAACGAAGGGATTCAGTTCCTGTTTGGTGGACTATATTCAGAGAAATCTAATATCGCATTTGTGTTTGCGTTTAATGTTCTTCCTGTAGTTATATTCTTCTCAGCATTAATTTCTGTACTTTACTATTTAAAAGTGATGCAGTTCTTCATTAAAATCCTGGGAGGCGGACTTTCAAAGCTCCTCGGCACGAGAAAAGCCGAGTCCATGTCTGCTGCAGCTAACATTTTTGTGGGACAAACTGAAGCACCATTGGTCGTTCGTCCTTTCCTTGCACGAATGACGGAATCAGAATTATTCGCTGTTATGACGGGTGGTCTGGCATCGGTTGCAGGTTCTGTATTAATTGGTTATTCCCTGCTTGGTGTTCCGCTTGAGTTCCTTCTTGCTGCAAGTTTCATGGCTGCTCCAGCAGGTCTTGTGATGGCAAAATTATTTGTCCCTGAAACGGACCATAGTCCAGAGCCGGAAGAATTAGAAATGGAAGCGGATTCCGAGTCTACTAACGTCATTGACGCGGCAGCAAACGGTGCCAGCGTCGGTCTAACTCTTGCATTGAACATCGGGGCAATGTTACTGGCGTTCATCGCACTGGTTGCACTGATCAACGGAATCCTCGGCGGTATCGGCGGATTATTCGGCGCTGATAACTTATCGCTTGAATTGATCCTTGGTTATGCTTTCTCCCCGCTTGCCTTTGCAATCGGTGTACCTTGGAGTGAAGCGGTGACTGCAGGTAACTTCATCGGTCAAAAGCTTGTCATCAACGAATTTGTTGCTTACTCTGCTTTTGCACCTGAAATCGGAAATCTTTCTGACAAGACTGTTGCAATCATCTCATTCGCCCTTTGCGGATTTGCCAATATCTCTTCATTGGGAATCCTTCTTGGCGGTCTTGGTAAACTGGCTCCTAACCGCAGAGGCGACATTGCACGCCTGGGACTTAAAGCGGTAATTGCCGGTGCACTTGCATCCTTATTGAGTGCTGCGATTGCAGGTATGTTCATTTAATAAATAAAAACGAGAAGGCAATCCGCCTTCTCGTTTTTATTTTGCCGCTTTCATGGCAGGCTCTAAATCTACGGAATATAATTCTCCATCTTTTAAACATGCCCTCTTCTTTCCGGACTGTTTGGCTATATACAGCCGCTTGTCCGCAAGCGATAGAAGTTTTTCAGGGTCGTTTTCCTCTGAAGAACTCGCCTGACCGAAACTCATCGAAATCGGAAGAGAGCGTGCATTCCTCAATCCGCCGTATAGTTCATTAAGAGTGCCGTTAAGGTTTTCTTCTTCAAAATGGGGTAACAGCAGGGCAAACTCTTCACCGCCGTACCGGAATGCCTGTCCTTTGTGACCGGATGAAAAAGCACGCAGAATATCACCGACTTCTTTGATCACTTCGTCCCCTTTTTGATGTCCGTATACATCATTCACTTTTTTAAAATCATCAATATCACCGAGAAATAAACTAAATGACTTTCCGGATGCTGTATTTTCCCTCAGCTTTTCCTGGAAAGAACGGTGATTGAATAACCCCGACAAATAGTCCTGATGCATCAGGAAGTGATAAGCTTCTTTCTGTACATAATGGGAACGTTCCCTCAGCATGATCAAAGCACCGAACACCCCGATGATGCAGAGGAAAAATACATTCATCATGACAGAGAAATAATGCTCAAAAAGGCTTAAGTCGACTGTCCAAAAACCCATTGCAATATATGCGGCATTGAATGATAAAAGAGAGAAAAAGGCACCTTTAGTCCTCCAGTAAATGGTCGCATGAAGCACAAATAAGATCGAAATCGGATATAACGGACTATGCACTCCCCCTGACAATGCCATCAGCCAAATAAGGGCAATGTAATCAAACAGGATACCTGCTTTTAACACATAGTGCAGATTCTTTTTATTATCCTTCATTCGATGAAGAGCGACCTGCGTGACAAGCATATAAATACAGCCTGCTGTCAGCAGGTAGGGAAACAGTTCTGTTTGAGACGGAATGTTTATAGAGAACGGCGGGACATAGAAAATCATGACTGAAACAAGCAGGAACAGCCATCTCAGGTACGAAAATAATTTTTCCGTTTCATAATCATTCAAATACAATGATAGTTTCATTTTTTTCATTCTTTCTTTTCCATATTTAGTAATAGTTTAAATGTAGCAAAAACAGGCTGTTCCGTCTATGAAAAATAGTCAGTGAACGATAAAAGGAACCAAAAGCTGGTTCCTTTTATCATTCAAACTTAATGTGCCGCCGCGTATTTGATTTTGCTCTGCCCGATTGCAATATTTTTATCGCTGTGAGGATATTTTGTATTCTCCACAATTTGATAATCCTCATGCCCTTTGCCTGCGAAGATGATGATATCCCCCGGTTCACTGACTTCTATTGCATGTTTGACCGCTTCTGCACGATCGCCGATCAGGGCATATTGGTCATGCTTCATTCCTTTTTCCAGATCGCCGAGTATACTGTCATATTCTTCATAGCGTGGATCATCTGTTGTCAGGATGACATAGTCCGCCATCGAAGCTTTCTCAGCCATCGTCGGCCGTTTGGACTTATCCCTGTTGCCTCCCGTACCCACGAGGAAAATGATTTTATTTTTCTTGAATGGGAGCACGGATTCAATCGCTTTCTCAATCGCATCAGGTGTATGCGCATAATCGATATAGACGGATAATGGTGCTTCCATCTCCACTTTTTCCATTCTTCCGCTTACAGGAGGCAGTTCACTGATGATGCCGACCAGTTTCTCCACTTCCATTCCACGGGCGTACAGACATGCCATTGCAGTAAGGATATTATAGACATTGAATTTTCCGAGAAGCTTCATTTCCACGTTGAAAGATCCTTCAGGGGAATGCAGTGTAAAAGTTGTTTTGTCATTATCATACGTGATGTCTTCAGCCCTGAAATCTGCATTCGCTTCGAGAGCGTAAGTGATTACTTCATGAGAGGTCATGTTGCTGTATCGCTCGAACCATTCATCATCAGCATTCAAGACGGCATATTTCGGATTCTCTATGTCGTTGCCAAGCTGTGAAAATAATAAGCCTTTTGCATATCCGTAATGCTCCATTGTTTCATGGTAATCCAGATGGTCATGGCTCAGGTTTGTAAATGCCACAATATCAAAATCTATTCCCCACAGTCTTCCAAGGCTCAGTCCATGGGAAGAGACCTCAAGAATGAAGTTTTGAATATCCTTTTCCGCTGCCGTGTTCAGCATCTGTTGATTAGTGAGATTATCGCATGTTGTATTCTCACTCGGCAGTAATTCACCGTCCAGATTGAAGCCGATCGTACCGGAAAGCGCCGCTTTTTGATGATCGCGCTTCAAAATCGAGTAAATCAAGTTTGTAACAGTCGTTTTTCCGTTTGTACCGGTGACCCCGAAAACGTTTAGTTTTTTTGAAGGATAGTCATAGTATTTATTCGCTATTTGCGCCAAAGCCTTGAAGGAATCTTTCACAACGACCAGCGTAGCTCTTTCAGTATTGATATCAAGCTGCTTCTCTGCGATGATCAGCCTCGCTCCGCTTTCCACTGCTTTCCCGGCAAAATCATGGCCGTCGACCGTGTACCCTCTTGTGCAGACAAAAACGCTCCCTTCCGTCACTTTTCTGGAATCGACATAAATGTCTTTGACTTCTGACGGCAATTCTCCATATACAGTTTTTAATTTGATGCTTTCTAAAAGGTTGTATGTATTCATTGTTTGTTCCCTCACAATTGTTTAAAATATACTATTGCTTTTATTTTACCTTATCATCCTGACTTTGATAAGAGAAATACCTCCTAAATTGACTGGGGTTCAATTCCTTTCCATTCCGTTCTTCCCTTAGAAGTCAGGGTTAAAACCAAATCACCTCTAATGCGGATGTTTGATTTCAGTGCAGGACACCGCTTTTCACGTGCGGCCGATTTAGCCTCTCTCCCTGTACGCGAAATCAAAAAGCCTTCCCAGGCAAATTAATGCACAAGGAAGGCTTATTAAAAATTATTCTATGACCATTTTAGACTGTACATAGTGCCACAGAAGATTTTCGGTATGACGAATGGATGACTCGTGTGTGCGCTCATAGGCATGGGAGGCATCGATCCCGGCGCCGATGAGACCGTGTACGATATCAAATCCAGCCCTGATCGCAGCAGATGCATCCGACCCGTAGTAAGGATAGATATCAAGTTTATACTCGATACCATTTTCCTCTGCAAGCTGCACAAGATGTTTTCTTAATCCGTAGTGATAGGGGCCGCTTGAATCTTTTGCACAGATCGAGACAGTATATTCATCGGTGGATTGTCCATCCCCGATGGCCCCCATATCCACTGCGAGATATTCAACCGTTTCGGGAGGGATGTTTGAATTCCCGCCATAGCCGATTTCTTCATTATTGGAGATAAGGAAATGGGTTGTATACGGAAGCATGATCCCCAGATTCTTGATCTGCTTGATCAACTGGAGCAGCATACCGACACTCGCTTTATCATCAAGATGGCGCGACTTAATAAAACCGCTGGCTGTGATTTCAGCCCTCGGATCAAATGAAACAAAGTCCCCCACCTCAATGCCAAGCTCCCTTACTTCATTTGCATTGCGGACTTTTTCATCAATCCGGACTTCAATATTCGTTTCATCGCGCTTAGCTTCGCCTGCATTTTTGTATACATGGACGGATGTTTGATGCATGAGAATCGTTCCGCTGTATGATTTACCGCTGGCTGTTTCGATCTGGCAGTATTCTCCCTCTACCGCATTCCACCTGAATCCGCCGATCATTGAAAGACGAAGGCGGCCGTCGCTTTTGATTTCCTTTACCATGGCACCGAGTGCATCGACGTGGGCCGTCAGCATCCGGTGGCTCTCTGTATTTTCCCCCGGGATTGTGATGATGAGAGCCCCTTTGCGATTCCTTTTCATTTCGATGTCCAGGTCCGAAAGGTATTCTTCCACGAAATTCATGATTTTATCCGTGTTGCCGGACGGGCTTGGGATTTCAACCAATTCTTTGATCAATTCGATCGTTTTCTTCGTATCCGGATATGTATTCACTCTGATTCCCCCTATATGATTACAGTTTTTACCTTATACCATTATACCGTTTTTTCTGACTTTTCTACAAATAAAGCTCGTTAATTAAAAAACTATCAGGTTCAGAACATAATTTGAAGAAGAGTGACAAACAATAGAGTATTTTAAAGGATTGGAGTGAATCACGAACGGATTTTTGCCGTTAATTGAGGTACTTGTTCCTATTCCTGCTGGGCTTTTACTGGTAAGCAAGGTCTCGCCGGTAAGAATCGCTTCCCTGCTCATGGGTATCAGAATGGCCGCAATCGAAGTTGCAAGCCTGCTGGCGGGAAAGCCCCTCTTCCTTGAGTGTCCCTGGGCTATATGAAGATCTTCCCGTCAATCGGTGCTGCAGCAATCATATTGGGTCTAATCCTGCTCGCTATTTAAATAAAGTTGTAATAATGATGAGAAAAGAAAACACCGTCCGGTAAATGGAATGACCTGGAGATTGATTCTCCAGGTCATTTGTTCATTCCGCTTCTTTCTGCGATGCTTCCATTCAGGAGTCCCCCGATCAATAAAATCGCGGACGAAATGTAAAACCACACCACCAGCGTGATGACACTCCCAAGCTGGCCATAAAATTGAGTATAATCGTTAAGCTTTACATATGTGCCATATAACCATGAAACACCCTGCCAGCCAAAGGTGGCAAGTAAGGCTCCCGGAAGTACATGTAAAAACGAAATCCTCCTGCTCGGTACGACCAGATATAGAAAAATGAACAAGACAAGCATAAAAATCGAGCTCAATCCCCATTTTCCGATCACCCATGCTTCGCTCCATTCTCCCTCAAGCTTTCCGCTCACAAACCGGGCATGCCTTATGTATTCTTCCACAACCGGGACCACCAGGGAGAAAGCAATCAAAACCATAAATCCCATCGTCAATAATAAATCGTAAAGCAACGCGACCAGGAACGGTTTCGTTCTTTCTATTTTATATGCCTGGTTTAGTGACCGGACCATAGACTGTACTGCCATGGAAGCCAGCCAGAAAGTGAAGAGGATCGATATCGATAATACGTCCCCGCGCTGATTATAAAGTATCCGTTCAATATTGTCCTGTATGATCGCATACGATTTCTCCGGGGCGAAAGGTTTAATTAAAAGCAGGACATTCGTCTCCGAAATAGGCAGATAACTGATCAACGAAAACACAAAAATCAAAAATGGAAAAATGGATAATAGCAAATAGTAAGCCAGCTGGGCTGATTGATCAAAGAACCGCTCCCTGAAAAACCGGACTACGACCTCTTTTGGGTAATGCAACAGCTTCATAACTCCAGTCTCCTTCACAAAGGATACTACTATTTTCCCCAAGTTCAGGATTTCAATCAAGCAAGTGTTTTAAAAACCGGGGACACAGCATCCGGATGCCGCTCTAATTCATTCATAAAAAAGGATTTCACTCTATTTTCTAGAAGTGTTTAAGAGTATGCGTTCCCAACTACAAACTAACGGTTTATTGAAAGGAAGATGATTTGTGTCAAAGAAGGACGAACAAACAAATTCTATGGGAAATGAAAGTGTTCACACCGACTTCATTAACAACATGACCTATGGAGATTATCTGCACCTGGACACATTGCTATCGAGCCAGAAGCGATTATCCGGACATCATGATGAAATGCTGTTCATCATCATTCATCAAGTAAGTGAATTATGGATGAAATTGATTCTGCATGAACTAAAAAACAGTATTGTATCCATTGAAGCAGGCGAACTGTCCCCCGCATTCAAAATGCTTTCACGTGTGTCGAAAATCCAGTCGCAGATCATTCATGCATGGGACGTATTGTCGACACTCACCCCTTCTGAATATATTCAATTCAGGGATGATCTGGGACAGGCCTCAGGTTTTCAATCCTATCAGTACCGGATGATCGAATTCGCCTTAGGCTATAAAACACCGCACGTATTAAAGATTTATGAGAAAGATCCCGAACTTTTATCGCATCTGCAAGAAGCATATAAATCACCTTCATTGTACGATGTATCCATACACGCCCTTTCACAAGCCGGCTTCGTTATTGATGAGGATGTATTACGACGGGACTTTACTAAAGCATACAAAGAGAATGATTCTGTGCTTTCAGCCTGGACCGAAGTGTACCGTGATACAGATAAGTATTGGGATTTATATGAACTCGCTGAAAAGCTGATCGACCTTGAAGACTGGCTCCAGCAGTGGAGATTCCGTCATATGAAAACAGTGGAACGCATCATCGGCCATAAAAAAGGGACCGGCGGGTCAAGCGGGGTAAGTTATCTAAAGAAGGTCCTTGATCATCAATTCTTTCCGGAGCTATGGAACGTCAGGACGAACTTATAATAATCAATTTTCTTGGTGAATTTCCTTGCTGTAGAGTATCCTTATCTTAGAATCGATTGCAAAGGAGTAAGATCAAATGAACACTCATTCTTTCTTCATCAAGACAGATTGGCCTGGCCAGAGAAATGACGTCGGGACACTGACCTCCTCCACACTGAACACTGAAATCTCCATCCCTCCTGAAATGGATGGACCCGGTGCAGGCACAAATCCTGACGAGATGCTTCTTGGTGCGGCAGCGACTTGCTATATCATCACGTTGGCAGCGATGCTTGAAAGAAGCAGAATACCAAAAGAAGCATTGACAATGGAATCTGAAGGAATCGTGGAGGTAGACAGAGGGGTCATCACATATAAGAAAATCATACATCGTCCCTCCCTTGTCATATCCAAGCATTGTACTGAAAAAGAATTGGTCACTGCAAAAAGATTAGCCGTTAAAGCTGAGGAGTCATGCATGATTTCAAGGGCGGTTAAGGGGAATGTAGCAATAGAGCTTGATGAGAAGGTTACCATTCAGGACTGAACGCAGGCAGGATTGAACTTTCAAGCTCTTTTCAAGGGACAATCTTTTTATGCCATAAATAGAAGGCGCTTCAAAGAGAAGCGCCTTCTTTTAATAGAATTGTTTAAGATTCGGAATGTACAAGTTTCACAAGCATATGGGAAAGCATATGCTGCTCGTCTTCATTGCCTGCTTTCCACAATTCATAGAGAAGTTTTTCTTCCCTGTTTTTGGGCTCTTCATGTGCAGCAAGATAATCCCCGACTTTCTGGGCGGCTTTCGCCTGCTGTTCCTCATTCATCCCCAGCTTGTCTGCAAGTGACACTTTACTGCCTAAGTATTCTTTGAAGTGGTCGAAGTTTGATAGAATATCCTCTTTTTTATCTTCTGACATACGTGACAATGTGTTGTCTACTTTGTTCTCCATTTTGTCTGTAGATTGATTTGACATTTGTTAAATCTCTCCTCTCTTTACTGTAGTTTCTATATTCCCGTTAAAGAGATGCTTAAACTTAATAGAGAGAGCTGAATGGAAAAAGTTTACTAACGTGCTTTACAAGTCATCAAATCCATTCACATCGGTGGTTTTTGTATACTGCCTGGATTTCTGCTCAAAGAAATCCGTTTTACCGAGGTCCACTTCCTGGTATGCTATGATCCATTTTAACGGATTCGTCTGATATCCCTCAAAAGGCGGTACAAATCCGAGCTGCTTCGCCCTCTTGTTGGCGATGAATTTTATATAGCTCTCAAGTTCGGTCATCAGCAGCCCGTCAATTTCATTCCCGATGATTTCCTGCGCCCATTCGATTTCCAGATTAGCAGCTTTTAAGAAGGTCTTACGGCCAAATTCCATCAAATCATCCGTTTGATAGGAAGGATATTCCGAGAGTATTTCTTTGAATATTTTCTCGAACAAGCCGACATGAAGCTGTTCATCACGATTGATATAATTGATCATTGTACTCGTGGCGACCATTTTTTGATTTCTGGCAAGGTTATAGAAGAAAGCAAATCCGCTGTAAAAAAACAACCCTTCCAAAATGACATCATAAATGATCGATTTTAACAGATTCTCAATTGTCGGTTCTTCTGTAAAATCCTTATACCCGTTCACAACGAACCCATTTCTTTTTTTAAGGATCGGATCCGTTTTCCAGTAATTGAATACTTCATCCTGCTTTTGCTTTGGTACTATGCTCGAAAGCACATAGCTGTATGAATGATTATGAATGACTTCCTGCTGTGCAAGGATGATCATCAGGGCATTTAGGCTTGAATCCGTCAGGAAGTCGGCAACTTTCCCGGCATAATCAGTCTGCACACTATCAAGCAGGGCCAATAAACCGATGACTTTAAGAAATGTATCCTGCTCTTTAGGTGAAAGTGTTTCAAATTGATTGATATCTTTGCTCATATTGATTTCAAAGGGTGTCCAGAAGTTTCCCAGCATTCTTTTGTATTTGGGATAAGCCCAGGAAAATCGTACATCATCCCAGTTTAAAACATTCGAGCTCCGGCCGTTAACGATGGATGTTGATTTATTCGGCGATTCCGAATCGAGCAGTACTCTTTTATTCAAGATGGTCATTTACATTTCCCCCTTATTAACTGTGGCAGCTTTCACATTCATCAATCACGGAAACAGAAGTGGACCTCACGTAATAAGTAGTCTTCAATCCGGATTTCCACGCATCAAGATGAAGGAGCAAAAGGTCCTTTGCCTTGATATCATTTCTCACATAAAGGTTGAACGAGATACTCTGATCGATATGCCTCTGTCTTTTGCTGTTTTGTTTTATGCTCCAGTGCTGATCGATATGATATGCCGTTTTGTAATACCATTTTGTCTCGGCTGAAAGATCGGGTGCCGTTACCGGGATTTTATAATCCTTTTTTTCCTCGGAATAAAGCTGTCTGAATAAGGGATCGATACTGGCGGTGGATCCGGCAATCAGTGAAGTGGACGAGTTAGGCGCCACTGCCATAAGATATCCGTTGCGGACCCCGGTTTCAGCTACTTTCTCCCTTAATGCGTCCCAGTGAATACCGCTGTAGCCCCTTTTATCAAAATAGCTGCCATTCTCCCACTCTGAACCCGGGAAGTATGGATAAGAGCCTTTTACCTTTGCCAGATTGCTGCTAGCCTCAATCGTGTGATAAGCAATCTCTTCATAGAGGGAATCACAGTAAGCTGCTGCTTCATCGCTTTCCCAGCGAATCCCTTTCAATGCTAACAAATGATGCCACCCAAACGTCCCCAGACCTATCCCTCTGTAACGTTTGTTCGTCAACTGTGCTTGCAGAACCGGAATTTCATTAAGCTCGATGACATTATCAAGGAGCCTGACGGCTGTTTTGATCGTTTTTGCCAGCACATTATCCCTGACAACTTTGGCAAGTGAGAGGGAGGCAAGATTACATACAACATAATCCCCTGGATGTTTATATGAAATGATCCTTCCGTCTTCAATCTTTTCTTCCTCTATATAAGTTGGGCTCATATTCTGGGTGATCTCAGTACAGAGATTGCTGCAGTAAACCATCCCTTTGTGGGTATTGGCATTCTGGCGGTTAACAGTATCACGATAAAACATGAAAGGGGTGCCAGTTTCCAGCTGGGAAATCATAATTCGTTTAAAAATGTCGATCGCAGGCACCGTTTTCCTGGAAAGTCCCTGATGCTCCACACATTCCCGGTACTTCTCCCTGAATGACCCTTCCCCTTTTCTTTCATCGTAGTAGTCTTCAAGACTGAACCCCATGACACTCCTTATTTCATGGGGGTCGAAGAGATGCCAGTCATCCCGGGTTTCCACTGCTTCCATAAATAAATCAGGCAGGCAGACGCCGGTGAACAGATCATGTGTCCGCTGCCGCTCATCTCCATTGTTCAACCGGACGTCGAGGAATGAGTGGATGTCCTTGTGCCAAACATCCAGATAAACGGCAATCGCTCCCTGGCGCTGACCGAGCTGATCGACTGAAACGGCAGTATTGTTAAGCTGCTTCATCCAGGGAATGACTCCTGAGCTGACACCTTTGAACCCTTTAATGTCACTGCCCCTGCTGCGGACTTTCCCTAAGTAGATGCCAAGGCCGCCGCCGTTTTTACTAAGTGTCGAGACATCTGTATTACTGTCAAAAATACTTCTCAAGTCGTCCTGCACCGTGTCAATAAAGCAGCTGGAAAGCTGGCCGTAACTCTTACCCGCATTCGCCAGAGTGGGCGTGGCAACTGTCATATACAGGTTCGAAAGTGCCCAGTACGCCTCTTTTATCAATGAAAGCCGCTCTCCTTTTTCTTCATCCATCAACAGGGTCATAGCGATGATCATGAACCTTTCCTGAGGGAGTTCGTAAACTCTTCCATCATGGGATTTCGTCAGGTAACGTTCAGCAAGGGTTACAATACCGATATAAGTGAACAGCTTGTCTTTTGAAGGATCCAATAAAGATTCCAGCTGCTGGACCTCTTCCCTGCTGTACGCTTCAAGCAGCCGCGGGTCATAAAGTTTTTTTTCGACAAGTTCTTGTATCAATTCAAAAAAGGAACTGTATGGATGTGAGGGATCCAGCCTTCTTGACCGGCTGCCGGCCAGATAAAGTTTTTCCAAGTACAAATAGGAAGCCGCATACGTCCAGTCCGGTTCTTCTGCCGATATCCTCTCAACAGCAGACAAGATTAATTGTTGATCAAGCTGCTCTTCTGAGATTTCCATTTTCACTTGGAGAAGTGCCTGGATCTTCTCTTCGAACGAAGTCATATCCAATTGCGGGAATTCTCCCTTCAGCTTTTCGAAGGCCTTCCCGGCAGATGATGATGTTCTTTCTGTTTGGATCATTGTCATTTCAAACTTTCCTCCCGTATTTGATCAATCCAACCGTACCATCCACATTTGGGGAGAGAATATAAAAAGGCCCATCCTCTTATTTGGATGGGCCGCGGGTGATATGAAATAACAGACCTATGCAGAAATCCTATTATTCTATCCTCGCATATCCTCCCAATTCCCGAAGAAGATCGTACGTAATAAATACGGCAGGTCTCCTGACTCGTGATTCATCCTACTATAAGGCCTTCCCATCTTTTTCAAGATAGTGGACATTCCTTAGTTCGTCATCACTTACAGTTGCGGGGACAGTCCTGGAATTTCACCAGATTCCCTATTAAGTCCTCATGGACACCGTATTTACAGATTCTATTGAATCAATCAATATATAGTTATTTAAATCAATCGAAACACAACGTATTGTGCTCTTTTACATCATAGTTTAATTCCATAGATTTATCAAGCAGGAAACGACACTCATTTTTTCATAAAAAATCAGCGTTATTATAAATATGCTTATAATTATCTTTTTCATTAAAAAGGCACGAACACCCATGAATTGAGAGCATTAAAGTCTCATAAAGCCCGATTACATATATATTCGCCGGTTGAGGAGCACGCTCTTAAATCCTATAATCCTATTAGAAGGTTGTTTGACAGTATTCTTTGGTCCCCAATATTTGACGGGCTGCTTACACGGGATCCCCCATCGTAAGCAGCCTCTTTTTTTTACATGACCGGCTGAATAACGCCTCAGACGTCCGTGAAAATCAACAAAATCTTGTATTTCATGGTTGTTACAAAGTGATTAAATCAGACAAAAAGGTTTATTTTTACTAAATAATCATATAAAATGCGCATTAAGTGATTTTTTAATTCCCTCTTTTGAAAGGAGAAAATAATATGAAGAAGTTATTGAGTGCTTTATTGATATCAATTATGGCGATTGCTTTGGCTGCCTGTGGAAATGGGGATGAAGCAAAGCAGTCTGATGATAAACCGAAAACGGAAGAAAAAAGCAAGGAACAACAAGAGCAGGCGAAACAAATGGAAGAAATGCAAAAGAAAATGGATAAACAAAAAGTGGACAAAGACAAGGTAGTTGCCGTCGTAAATGACGAGGAACTAAAGGGTGAAGATTACAATAACATCCTTACTTCTTCTCAGATGCAATTCCAGCAAATGGGACAGGATCCGACCACTAAAGAAGCTTCGGAACAAATCAAGAAACAAACAATCGACAGTCTTGTCGGCCAGACCCTTCTCATGCAGCAAGCAGACAAAAAAGGGTACAAAGCAAGCGAAGAGGAAATAGACAAACAGCTTGACGAGGTTAAAAAGCAATATAAGGACGAAAAAGAATTCGAAAAGGCAATGAAAGAAGCAGGCTTTTCGATGAAAGAATTAAAAACACAGGTTGCTGAAAACATCAAATACACGAATTATGTGGAAAAAGAGATCAAAGTTGATGAAGTGACTGAAGATGAAATGAAGAAATTTTATGATCAGTTTGCCAGCCAGCAGGGCAAAGATCAAAAAGCACCGAAATTTGAAGAAGTAAAGCCTCAAATCAAGCAGCAGCTTGAACAGCAAAAGAAACAGGAAAAACTTGTTCAACACGTAGAAGACCTGAAGAAAAACGCCAAAGTGGACGTTAAAATATAATGGTTTATCGAGGCTGGGACAAAAGTATTTTGGCCTGAGTAAAACCCGAACTAATTTGCACACAATGCGGCAAATTGGTTCGGGTTTTTTATTTGTTAAAAATATATTCAGATTTTAGCCTTTCCTAGCGGTTGATTGGAGTGCAAGACGAAGACTCCTGCGGGAAGAGTAGCTTATGAGAAAAGCGGAAGGGCTTTGCTCAGAGGCGGGTGGCATAAGGCGAATCGACCACGAAGGCGTTCTTTGCCTTCTTGGTCGGTTTGACTTATGACATGTGCCTCTAAGCCCTGCAGCTGGACAAGTGAGACCTGTCCAGCTCCGGCGGCTAGATGCTCGAGGTCATAAGTCAAGCAAGCCAAAAAGGCAAAAAACGCCTTTCCGGCTTGCTCGCCTTATGCTTGTCGCCTCTGGGCGAGCCGCCTCCGCTTTTCTTCCCGCAGGCTTACCGAGGAGGCTCACGGGCTACCCGCGGAAAGCGTAGTCTTGCACGGAAATCATTAGCGGTATAAAGAACCTATACTGATATTGTTCGTCTTTATATGGCAATTTTTCAATTTTTCCCAACCTCACACCCATTTTCATTCTCTGTGGTGTATAGCTGATTTTTTGCGATACATGGATGACTACGGGAAAAGTAGCTTATGTGAGACCCCGCAGGCGAAGCCGAGGAGGCTCACCAACCGCCCGCTGAAAGCGAAGTCCTGCACGGAAATCAAAAGCGGCATTAAAAGCACTATCCCTTGTCTGAAAGTGTTTGCATAAGAGAAAATGGGAGAGAATAAGCAAATGAACAGCTTTAGTCATATAGTGTAATGAAAATCACCAATATCCGCGGAGGTGCCGGAAGTGAGTAAGCCAACAATCGATGACTATCTTGAAAACGGGATGTACGGACAAAAACAGACGAAGCCTGACGAGAGGCGGAAGTTCCTCGGAAGCTTGCGGGAACGGATCGTCATTGCCCTGACGCAGAATCAAGTACGGGAAAAGAAAGTGTATCAGGAAGTAGCTGAATGCCTGAAGGAACACCGGGGGGCAAAACTCCTGCTGAATGGAAACATGAACTATAATTACCTTACCAAATATATAAAACTCGCCAATCAGTATGGCGTGAAATTTTCAATGGTGACGAATAAGGAGTCCCAAACCGATATCGGCCTGCTGCTTGCCTATGATCATGCCATCAATAAGGAAGAGATTTATGTGACAAAGCAGGCAGACAAACCGGCTGTGAGCGCAAAGCCCAAAAAGAAAAGCGTGTTTTCAAAAATAAAAAACAAGCTTTTCTAATGCTGCTTTTCCTCAAACAACTGTGACTTGAACAGCCATTTGAGGAAAAACGGGATGATGAATAAGATAAAAAGGATCCTGAACAGGTGGTAGCCGGTAATGATTGAAAGATCTGCATTCACCGACTGACCGACAATTGCCATTTCTGCCATGCCGCCGGGTGCCAGGCTGATGAAGGCCGTCAGGAACGAAATATCATGCCATTTGCTTAGAATAAAGCTCAACCCGACACAGCTAACCAGCAGGCAAAGGGAAGTGATGACCGACAATGGAACGAATTTCGATAATCCTTTTGCTGACGAAAAATCGAGCATGAAACTGAAATAAATCCCGAGGCATAACTGAGCCAGGATGATAAGGACGCCCGGCATGGCCGGAACATCAAGACCGGCAATCACCAACCCTCCGACTGCCAGGATCGGTCCGAGCATGGATGCGGTGGGGAGGTGTATTTTTTTTGCAGTAAATGCCGATAATCCGGCAATCACTAAAAATAATACAATACTCCAGTCAAGGGCTGCAGCGGTGCCGGCTCCCCCGGCGGAAGACTGTCCATGCCCTGCAAGCAGGGGACTGAATACCAGGAACGGCACGACAAATATGACGGACAGCAGCCGGACGACCTGGAGGATGGTCACAACGGTGAGGTCGATATTCTTTAATTCTTCACCAAGCACCACCATTTGGGAAAGGCCTCCCGGAATGCTGCCTGTAATGGTCGAGGGCAGGTTGATCCCCGTGAATTTGGTTGTGAAATAGGCAAGTACCATTGAAATCAGGATGATTGCCAGGGTCATGGTGAGCATCGAAGGCAGCTGAGTGCCGATTTCAATGAGTGTTTTCATAGAGAAAGACTGGCCGATCGCATAGCCGACAATCACCAGGCCGAAATCCCTTAATACAGGCGGCCACTTTAGATTGATAGGGGTCCATTTTTGAAAAGCGAAGACGGAAACCATCGAACCGAGCATCCAGGACAATGGGACATGGAGCAGGGTGAAGAGCCCGCCGCCTGCGAGTCCGATCAGGAAGGTTGTGAGAATCGCACGCATCTGGAAAATCCTTTCTTTTATTATCTATTTTAAAGGTATAGAAAATAAGGGAAGGTGGCAACTTCTTTGTTTCGTAACCCGAAAAATAAAATCTTACGCGGTGAAACACTGCTCCTTCCATTCGAGGAGTCATGCCGAATTTGATCAATTGGAAGTCATTTCAACCAGTCCCCGCCTATTGCTTTAACACCGCGATTTTTGGTATTATCAATAGTATTGCAAGTGTTCGAAACTTTATGGAGGTGAAGAGGATGTCTAGAATTTCAGAAGATCAGGTGAAGCACGTTGCCCACCTTGCACGACTAGCCATCACGGAGGACGAAGCAAAGAAGTTTACCAATCAATTAGATGCGATCATCGGGTTTGCCGAGCAGCTCAATGAATTAGATACAGAGAATGTCGAAGCGACAAGCCATGTGCTTGATATGAAGAATGTGATGCGTGAAGATAAGCCGACAGATGGTCTTCCGCGTGAAGAAGTATTAAAGAACGCACCGGATAAACAGGATGGACAAGTTCGCGTTCCATCGATTTTGGACTAAGGAGGGAAATTCATGTCATTATTTGATCATAAATTATCAGAACTTCATGAGCTTTTGCATAAAAAAGAAGTTTCTGTTACAGACCTGGTCGACGAATCATACAAACGTATCGATGCCGTCGAAGATAAAGTGAAAGCATTCCTTACACTGGATGAAGAAAATGCACGTGCAAAAGCCAAGGAAATGGATGCAAAGCTTGGTAAGGATGAATCGAAAGGCCTCCTATTCGGAATGCCGATCGGAATCAAGGACAATATTGTCACAAAAGGACTTCGTACAACGTGTGCAAGTAAGATCCTTGAAAACTTCAATCCGATTTATGACGCAACGGTCATCAATAAATTACATAATGCGGATACAATCACAATCGGGAAACTGAATATGGATGAGTTCGCAATGGGTTCATCGACTGAAAACTCAGGTTTCCAAAAGACAAGCAACCCTTGGAATCTCGAAACGGTTCCGGGCGGATCCTCAGGTGGTTCTGCAGCCGCGGTGGCGGCCGGGGAAGTTCCATTCTCACTGGGCTCTGATACAGGCGGATCGATCCGTCAGCCGGCATCCTTCACAGGTACAGTCGGTTTAAAACCGACATACGGACGTGTATCACGTTTCGGACTAGTCGCATTCGCGTCTTCGCTTGACCAGATCGGACCGATCACGCGCAATGTTGAAGACAATGCTTACTTGCTGCAGGCAATCGCGGGACTCGACCCGAACGATTCCACTTCAGCAAATGTTGAGGTTCCTAACTATGCCGAAGCTTTGACAGGCGATATCAAAGGTCTGAAAATTGCCGTGCCAAAAGAATATCTTGGAGAAGGTGTCGGGGAAGAAGCACGTCAATCCGTGCTTGCTTCGCTGAAAGTGTTGGAGAGCCTTGGAGCGGATTGGGAAGAAGTTTCACTCCCTCACTCCAAATACGGCGTAGCGACATACTACTTGCTGGCTTCATCTGAAGCGTCTGCAAACCTTGCCCGTTTTGACGGTGTCCGCTACGGCTACCGCACCCCGAACGCAGACAACCTTCTTGATCTTTATAAGAAGACGCGTGCAGAAGGGTTCGGGGACGAAGTGAAACGCCGTATCATGCTTGGAACGTTCGCACTCAGCTCCGGGTACTATGATGCTTATTATAAAAAGGCACAGCAGGCCCGTACGCTGATCAAGAAAGATTTTGAAGATGTATTTGAAAAGTATGACGTCATTGTAGGGCCGACAACGCCGACTCCAGCATTTAAAATCGGTGAAAAGATCGATGATCCGCTTACAATGTACGCAAATGATATCCTGACGATCCCTGTCAACCTTGCAGGTGTGCCGGGAATCTCGGTTCCGAACGGTTTCTCTTCAAACGGACTTCCGCTTGGACTGCAAATCATCGGGAAGCATTTTGATGAAAGCACCATTTACCGCGTAGCTCATGCATTCGAACAGGCTACAGATTTCCATACAAAAAAACCACAACTGTAAGGGGTGAAATCAATGAACTTTGAACCAGTAATCGGACTAGAAGTCCACGTAGAATTAAAGACCGACAGTAAAATGTTCTCGCCGGCGCCGAACCATTTCGGGGCAGAGCCGAACACGAACACAAACGTCATCGACCTTGGATACCCGGGCGTACTTCCGGTGGTGAACAAGCGTGCCATTGAGTTCGGGATGAAAGCCGCAATGGCCTTGAACTGCGAAATCGCACAGGATACCAAGTTTGACCGTAAAAACTATTTCTATCCGGATAACCCGAAAGCGTACCAGATTTCCCAATTCGACAAGCCGATCGGTGAAAACGGGTGGATTGAGATCGAAGTCAACGGCGAGAAAAAACGCATCGGCATCACTCGTCTTCACCTCGAGGAAGATGCCGGGAAGCTGACTCACTCGGGCGACGGCTATTCCCTTGTCGACTACAACCGCCAGGGTACACCGCTCATCGAGATCGTCTCCGAGCCGGACATCCGTACTCCGGAGGAAGCCTATGCGTATCTTGAAAAGCTGAAATCCATCATTCAATATACAGGCGTTTCAGACTGTAAGATGGAAGAAGGTTCCCTGCGCTGTGACGCAAACATTTCCCTCCGCCCGATCGGACAGGAGCAGTTTGGTACGAAAGCGGAGCTTAAGAACCTGAACTCCTTCAACTTTGTTAAAAAAGGTCTGGAGTATGAAATCGTCCGTCAGGAGAAAGTCCTTCTTTCAGGGGGGCTGATCCAGCAGGAAACACTTCGTTTCGATGAATCAACGGGTAAAACGATCCTCATGCGTGTAAAGGAAGGATCGGATGATTACCGTTACTTCCCTGAACCGGATCTATTGAACCTCCACATCGACCAGGAGTGGATGGACCGCGTACGTGCGGAAATCCCTGAGCTTCCGGACGCGCGTAAACAGCGCTATGTGGAAGAAATGGGACTGCCTGCATATGATGCAATGGTTCTGACGTTGACGAAAGAAATGTCCGATTTCTTCGAAGAGACGGTCGGTGAAGGGGCAGATGCGAAGCAGGCTTCCAACTGGCTGATGGGTGAGGTATCGGCTTACATGAACGCCCAGCAGAAAGAACTTCACGATCTTAAATTGACTCCTGCAGGCCTTGCCGGCATGATTCAGCTGATCGAAAAAGGAACGATTTCTTCTAAAATCGCGAAAAAAGTCTTCAAGGAGCTGGTTGAAAACGGTGGAGATCCTGAACAGATTGTGAAAGATAAAGGTCTGGTTCAAATTTCTGACGAAGGAGCCCTTCTGAAAATCGTCACCGAAACACTGGATAACAATCCACAGTCGATTGAAGACTTCAAAAACGGGAAAGACCGTGCGATCGGCTTCCTGGTTGGACAAATCATGAAAGCAACAAAAGGACAGGCAAACCCGCCGATGGTCAACAAATTGCTTCAGCAGGAAATCCAAAAGCGCTGACTTCCATCAGTTGAAGGCCCGTCCCTCGCCGCTTTAAAGCGGTAGAGGGACGGGTCTTTTTGTATGGAATTTGATGGAAACTGAAATTGAATAATCAAAATGGACACTTTTTTGTTCAAGTTTTCATGGAACAGGCAATTTCACTGCCATTTTTATAGGTATTTAGATACAGTTTTGAGAAAGTTCATTATTGGGTATTAAGGCTCATTCGCGGGTTGTCAGACTTGTACTATAGTTTTATCTACAGTTTGAAAAGTTAGAAAATTCTAAAAAGAGGTGTTGTAATTGAAGAAAAAAGTCGTAGCATTAGGATTGACTGCAGGTCTGATGATGAGCCCCGTGTTATCTGCGGATGCGCTGGGGGCACCCGATTTAAGTCAGAAAGTAAATTTCAATGAAAAGATTGGAGCCCCGCAATTCATTTCCGGGAAGCTGACCCAGCCTTCTTCCAATGCTCCTGAAAAAATCGTAATGGATTATTTCAATCAAAAACAGGATGTATTCAAGTTCAAGGGCGATGCGGGCCTTTCTTTTAAAGTAGTAGAAAAGAAGAAAGATAAACTAGGATTTACATATCTCCGCGTTCAGCAAATGTACAAAGGGACACCGGTATATGGGGCAGTATTGACTGCGCATGTCAATAAAGACGGCGTATTGACGGCAGTATCCGGGGCACCGGTTCCGAATCTTGCAGACAAGCAGTCTCTTAAAGCTTCAAAGAGCATTTCGAAAAAA
This sequence comes from Bacillus sp. BKU_1, assembly GCA_051294195.1. Lineage (GTDB taxonomy): Bacteria > Bacillota > Bacilli > Bacillales > Bacillaceae_B > Rossellomorea. Next base: position 4,363,904 of record CP193985.1, read on the forward strand.
GATGCACTTGCAGCAGGGGAAAAGGATTTAGTCGCTGAGATCGGCAGTGAGCCGACGTATGAATATGCCCCTGAATCAAAATCAGTGATTTATGTAAAAGATGGAGAGGCCCATCAGGCTTATCTCGTAAACTACAATTTCTTAGATCCAAAGCCCGGTAACTGGAACTATTTCATCGATGCGGCAAGCGGGAAAATTTTGGATAAAGTGAATGAAATCCATGAGGCTGGCGGAAAACCAGGCGGTAATGGCATTGCAGGTACGAACACGGTAGGGACTGGTACAGGAGTACTTGGCGACTCGAAGTCTTTGAATACCACCCTGTCTTCCTCTACTTATTACCTGCAGGATAATACTAGAGGCGGCGGTGTCTTCACATATGACGCCAGCAACCGTCAGCGCCTGCCGGGATCTCTCTGGGCAGACGCGGATAATAAATTCAATGCCGCATATGATGGAGCTGCGGTCGATGCCCATTATTATGCAGGAGAAACATACGACTATTACAAAGACGTCCACAACCGCAACAGCTATGACGGCAACGGGGCAGCGCTGAAATCAACTGTCCACTATTCGCGAAACTATAACAATGCGTTCTGGAACGGACAGCAAATGGTTTACGGGGATGGGGACGGATCGACATTCGTTCCACTTTCAGGCGGACTTGACGTCGTGGCACATGAGCTGACCCATGCCGTGACGGATACAACGGCTGACCTCATCTACCAAAATGAGTCAGGTGCCATCAATGAATCGATGTCCGATGTATTCGGAACACTGCTTGAATACCACACAGGGAACAATCCGGATTGGGAAATCGGCGAAGATATCTATACTCCGGGAGTAAGCGGGGACGCACTTCGCTCCATGTCAGATCCGACAAAATACAATGATCCTGATCACTACTCTGTCAGGTATACGGGCACAGGCGACAACGGCGGTGTACACATCAACAGCGGAATCGGGAACAAAGCGGCCTATCTATTGAGCCAGGGCGGTACACATTATGGAGTGAAAGTAACAGGAATCGGGCCGGATAAAGTAGGCGACATCTACTACCGCGCACTTACGCAGTACCTGACTCCATCTTCTAACTACAGCCAGCTTCGTTCGGCAGTGGTCCAATCGGCTTCTGACCTTTATGGTTCAGGAAGTGCCGAAGTGGCAAGTGTCAATGCTGCATTTAACGCAGTCGGGGTAAATTAAGTTAAGCTAGATGAAAAAGGGAGGGCTGAGGCTCTTCCTTTTTTATATATAGTGAGGTTTAAAGATGAGGTTTCTGTCCAAAAAGAGGAGTGGCAGGGTACAATTCCTTGTTGCTGCTTTGTTTCAGGCTTAGAATTCGGGATAGGAACGGGGATGCCGCGAAGGGTATGCTCCAAATTGGAAATACACGCTCCAAACCGGAGTTTTATGCTCCTAATCTCAAATACTCTAAAAAGTATCATTCTAAATAACATCACCGAAACCAATCCGGCGAGTACCAATAATCGAAAGTAAATCGGCTCAATGACCAATCCACCTTAATACAATCCATAAAAATAACAATCCACCGAGAAATCCAGTCCGCCTGGATCCATCCCCGCTCACCCTAACCACGCATTTACACGGCTCCACATCAAAAAACCAAGTACATCTTACTTGGCACATGGAGACCCATGCAGCCAAAAGTTCAAAAACATCATTTCGAGCTTACTCCACAACGTCCATATCCATATATTCTGCTGCCAAAATCGTAAACCGGCAAACTTTCTCTATGCCTGCTTCCTGCCCTTTTCCAGTATCTTTTTTGCCATGCGGTAATACATATCTGCTTCCGCCTTGGATTCAGCGCTTTTTAACTGCATCATATAGTTCTGAAATCGAAGTTTGTCGACAGACGAGACTTTCATCACAATTTTCCTCATTTTTGCTCTCCTTTGGTGGACAAAGATGTGTCCAATTATCTATTCTGAATATTCTGTAAATAATATATAATAATAGTAAATGATTCCAGAGGGTGGATAGAATGTCCTTAATTGAAGTGATCTTGTTGCCAATGTTGATGGGCGGAATCGGGGGCTTAGGACATATTCTGATTTTCAAAAATGGTCATTTCACCTTTCCACGGAAGTTTATCGATGATCAGGGGGAGAAGCATTACCTTTTTGGTTCAACGAAGGATATTATCATAGGTGTTCTGGCGGGTTATCTCTCAGTACTTCCAGTCATCGATACGATACCGATGTGGTATGCGGTCTATATCAGTTTATTATCCGGAATAGGGGGAAGTTCCGTCATTACCAGGAAAATGGAGCAAAGTTTGGCTACTACTAAAGAATCCTATATCCAAGAGCTATCACAATATCAGCTCGAATTGACCTCTAAGGGAGGATCTTCAAATCACAATGAGGTGAAACCTGTTGGCGAAGTGGAAGAAAAAAAGAATCAAGGTTGAACTGCCGCCTGAAGATTATGAGAAAGCAAATCTCTATATGAAGAGATTGAAGGAGGCAGACAGTGTGATCGAGCTGGACTACTACTATAAAAAAGTCGCACAGATAATTGAGAATTCCAGACATTTTAGAGATGGTTCAATTGAAAAGTAATCCTATAATCATATACTTTAACACAAAAAGAAGAGGATTAAACTGACTATTGAGTCAGCTTTTTTTGTGAGAACCCATTTTTCGGTTTTCTGTATAAACGCTGGATTCAATGAGGACTGAATAAAAAAACACCCTATTCCCCGCTGGAACTTCCTTTGAATAGCCCGATGGCTATTCATTTTTTTCTGTAGCTGACTACTTCAGATGGATCTGCTTTCTTATATTATATTCCTGCAGGCATATTCGCACAATTGAAATTTATGAAACAGCCGGAATAGATATTACTTGTGGAATCGGGTGAACATGAATAAGATATAGAGAGAAATCGAGAAAGTGTGTATATGAGCTATTAACGCTTAGGAGGAGTAAATATGACCTTGCAAGACTGGTTCGATAAAGGAATGTCATCAAGTCAATATTTAGAATATATGAAAGCCCATAAAGAAAATACATTGTCTATCTTAAATAAATTTACGATCCCTGAAGAAGACAAAGAAGTCCTGAAGGCGCTTGCCGGTCATTCTATACGTGTCATCGTGTTGACTGAAGACTGGTGCGGGGATGCCATGCTGAATATCCCCATCCTCTTGAAGCTTTCGGAAGAGGCGGATATGGAAGTGAAGATGGTTCTCCGGGATGAGAATCTGGAGCTCATGGATCAATACCTCACCAATGGCACCTCAAGGGCGATCCCGATCTTTATATTCATAGATGGGGACGGCGAAGAGAAGACCGTTTGGGGCCCGCGGGCGCCAATGGTGAAAAAAATCGTCGACGATGAAAGGGCGAAAATGCCTCCGAAGGATCATGAAGAGTTCCCGGAAAAGCAAAAAGAAATGATTGAACGCCTGACATCGCGATACATCAGTGATGAAGCCATATGGAATGAAGTATATGAGAGCCTCAAAACAACCCTGGTCCAGAAAATACTGATGTAATCCGCATCTGAAGCCTGAGGAGAGTACGTTCTCCCGGCTTTTTTTCTTTACTGCCGATTGAATGTCTTCAACCTTTAATGAAAAAACAGGAAGAATTATGCAGTTTTTTCAAAAGGGAGGTATTGCCGCATTTTCGGGTGTGGTAAAAAGTGCCCTCGTGATTGGAACTTTTTGCCGGTTCACGAATGACGTAATTCACGGTAATATGGTATAGGATGAGGAGTTGAAGCATCATGATTCACCAAAAAACAAATACAATTGTCATTGAGACATTGGATAGATTTCCCCATAAAATTCACATTAAATTGGGAGAAATTCTTCGTGAACGAGGGTTGACCCAAGGTGACCTGCACCGTTTGACCGGTTTGCGGGTAGCGACCATCAATGAATTAGTGAATTTCAAGAAAAAATCGCTGACGGTTGCCCATCTTGTTTCAATCATGATCGCTCTAAGAATCACGGATATCCGTGATCTTATCGAGATAGAATTCGATGAAGAGGTACAAGCCTACTTCAACGAAGAGAACGAGCGAATGAAGAACGGGTTCACTCCAGACCTTACAAAAACAGCAGAAACAAACGTAAAGCGTATCGCTGCTGGAGTCAAAAGCTAAATCACCCGTATGTATCAAGGCCATCTTTGATCGGCCTTTTTTTTATTGTCTTTTTAACGCCCGGTCCTTCATTCCGATTGAGATGTGAAGGTGACATGAAAACGTAACGTGATTTGGAAGGGATTTGTTCTATGATAGGAGAAGAAGTAGTAAAGACGATTTCAGTCCTTCAGGGCGTAAATTGGTTGAATCTGAACTTTTAGGGAAGTAACATTATATACATAGCATGGTGTAGAAAGAGTGATAGGATGAACGCTGTAGAAAAATACGTGAATTATCTGAACATGGAGATCGAGGAGCCGACGCTCAATTATCTGCAACGACTGATCCAGCAGCATCTTATTCGGATTCCATATGAAACCTTCAGTAAATTTTATTATTTTTCAAAAGGGGGCACGTATGTCCCGTCGCTTGAAGATTTTACGGAGCATTTGTATTCAAAAGGCTGGGGAGGCACCTGCTTCACCCTGAATATCAATTTTGGGAGGCTTCTGAAAGAAGTGGGCTTTGACTGCCGGTTTGTGCGTGTAAAGCCGGGCCATCTCGGCCTGATGATCACGATCAACGGCAAAAAGCTGTATGTGGACGTCGGTTACGGATCGCCCATTATGAAGCCGGTCGAACTCGAGACGAGGCATCGGCACCTGCTTCACGGCTTCGGAGAAGAAATCATTTTCACCCACAGAGATCAATATGAATTCGAAGTCGACCGCCGTTCAAATGGAAAGTCCTTCGTAAAGAAGATGATCGAATGGGTCCCGCTTGAGGAAGATGATCTCATACAGGATATTGAAGCATCCTATCAGGACACAGACGACAATATTACGATGAGACGCATCACAGCCGTCCGTTTTCAGGGGAATCAATGCTATTTTCTCCGTAATCGGACGCTCAAGGTCATGACATACCGCAATATCCGGGAGTACCAAATGAGGGACCTGGATAAATGGAGGGAAATGATCCGGGAGGTCTATCAATTCGATGACGGTTCCCTTCAGGATTCCCTGCAATTCCTTGAACACCGCAATATCAAACTGTTTTCATAAGCCGCCTGCGTTGATTCGCTCAGGGCGGCTTTTTTTGAATCCTGGATCGCGTCCAATGGACTGCCATAATCACGGTTTCAGGATCATAAAAATAAAGAGAAGCACTCCAAGGGCCGAGGCAAGATAGAACCATCGATCTATGGTTATCAGAGCATTCTGTATCTCCTCTGGCGGAGCTCCTGTTACATGCAGGTTTCCAGGGTGTCCGAGCCATTCATTCACTTTTCTCGTTGGAGGAGTGATTAATCCGATCACGATGATTTGAATGAGAATATAGAGTATCAAAGAACCCAGCAGCCAAATCTGGGTGAAGGGACCGTAATCCCCCAGGAGGAAAAGCGCAATTCCTGTCAAAACAGCAATACTTCCGCCTGTTTTTGGGAAGAATTCTAAAGACCTGCTGTATTTCATGGCGATGCGCAATTCATCCACATCCTTATCCGGTCTCGTCAACAGGTGGGCAAAAAACGTCGGACCCACCCCGATCACAGCAGAAAGCACATGAACCATTATCAACACCTTCATAACGAACCCCCATCATTGCATAGAGTATAATCTCTTAATCGTACGATGGGGGGAGTGGTTTTATGAAAGTCACTTTGTGCAGGTGTAGCATAAATGTCATAAAACCTTCTTTTATTCCCTCGGATTTTATTAGATTTTTTTTCGGAAAAGAGTTATGATATGGAGCGGTAGATGCTTGTTTGAAGAAAGGCATCTATTTTGCCATTTTTTAAAATACAGCATGAATTAAAGCCATATTGCATGTAAACACTTATTTTTATATGATGTTAAAAGATGGAATTCTGACATAATCTCCGAGATCAGGTAATTCAAACTAAAGATTAGGATGATGGGGTATGAAACGCGCAAGAATCATTTACAATCCTACTTCCGGCCGGGAGCTATTCAAAAAGCACCTTGCCGAAGTGTTGATTAAATTGGAACAGGCAGGATATGAAACGTCCGTGCACGCGACGATCTGTGAAGGCGATGCAACAAAAGCGGCCCAAATCGCTGTTGAACGGAAATACGATATCGTCGTCGCAGCAGGCGGGGACGGAACGCTGAACGAAGTGGTGAACGGACTGGCAGAACAGGACTATCGTCCGAAACTTGGAATCGTGCCGATGGGGACGACCAATGACTTCGCGAGGGCTCTCCATATTCCAAGGGACATCGGACAGGCCATTGAGGTCATCACGAAGGGTGAATCAATCCCTGTTGATATCGGCCGCATGAACGAACGTTATTTCATCAATATCGCAGGCGGGGGACGAATTACGGAGTTGACCTATGAGGTCCCAAGCAAGCTCAAGACAATGATGGGGCAGCTTGCCTATTATCTGAAGGGTATTGAAATGCTGCCGTCGATCAAACCTACTGATGTAACGATTGAATATGACGGCAAGCTTTTTGAAGGCGAAGCGATGCTGTTTTTGATCGGATTGACCAATTCAGTCGGCGGATTTGAGAAGCTCGCCCCTGATGCTTCAATCAACGACGGCTTGTTCTCCCTTTTGATTTTAAAAAAGACAAACCTGGCGGAATTCATCCGCATCGCCACACTCGCTGTACGCGGCGAACACGTAAAAGATCCGAACGTCATTTACACACAGGCAAACCGTATCAAAATCCATGCGAAGGAAAAAGTGCAGCTCAACGTGGATGGTGAACTCGGCGGCGTCCTGCCGGCAGAATTCGAAAACTTATACCGCCACCTGGATGTATTTGTCCCGCTGGATAAGATCCGTCCTGAGGATAAGGCGATTTGAATGTGAAAAGGAATGCCCGTTATTGCGGCGTTCTTTTTTTGCGGATTGGGAGCGGCGGTTTCGGAGTGATGGTAATGTTTCAGTGATGTTATGGTATTTTTTGGTAAGTGACGGAATTATTTTAGAAATTCGAAGATTATCAGGTGAAATTAAAAGATTATCAGGTGAAATTAAAAGATTCTGGATGCAAATTCGAAGATTATCCCTAAAAATTGAAAGAATCGCAATGAAATCCGCCTCCTGGCTTCGTGAAAATGATCAGAAACAATGAAAGCCATGTCCTGGCCTCGATAAAACAACGATAATTCGATGAAAGTCACGTCCTGACCTTGTCAAAACAACCAGAAACCATGAAAGCACAGGTCCTGGCCACGTCCCGGCATCATCAAAACAACCAAAAACAGTCAAAGACCCGCCCCGGCATCATCAAAACAACCAAAAAACGGCCCCCGATTCAAACCCCGGGCGGCCGTTTCCATTTTCACGACAAAATCTACTATTGAACTAATAAAAACACCAAAAACACAAGCGGAAACCCGACTAAAAAGCCCCATCCAATTTGCTGTTTATGCCGGAATGGCACTTTCCTCACGATGAACGAAAGCACATGGGCAACCATCACGAATACGAATGCCCATATCAGCTGACCGACGACGAATACAAATAAATAGGACAGGATGGATTGACTGCCCAGTACAAGTGAGAGGCCGAATCCGATGGTCAAGGTTAAAAAGGTGAGCCCCATCAGGATATACGGGAGCCACCAGCGGCGTGATTTTAACGTGAAAAGCACACCGAGAAACACATTCCCCACCAGGATCAGGTTTACTAAGATGTCTGGATTCATATGATCTACCTTCTTTTATATGTTCTTTTTTAAAGTCATTATTTTAAGAAAGAATGATACACAGCATTCCCTATTTCCATCTGAGTGAATCTTGAAACGAGGTAAGTTTTGACAGGGTGCAAAGCTGGTCTATCTTAAAATATCTTTCTATACTAGCAACTATCTCTGATTCTTTTCAAGCGATAACATAGATCTTCCAGAAATCGTCATGAAGAAGAGTTTCCATGTGAACCCCGTTGTGTTAAAGTGGGGAAAAAGCTTGTCGGCAGCAAAAAGCCAGGAGAGGAGTGGATTTCATGTATATCGTACATTCAACATTCGCTGTACCGGATGATAAGGCGGAAGAGGTCATATCCATTTATCATTCGCGTTCGGGGCTCGTGGATGAAGCAGAAGGATTTCAGCGCTTCCTGCTTCTCCAGAATGAAAAGAAGCCCGGCGAAATCACCGTGCATATGGAGTGGGATACGAAGGAGCATTTCATGACATGGATCCAAAGCGAAGATTACAAACGGATTCATGAGCTTGAAAAAAAGTATCCTGACAAAGATTTGGCATCGATCATCCCGTCGATTGATAAGTATAAGGTGGTGGCTTACTGATGGAAAATATATACAAGCCAGTCATAGACAGCGCGGTAAAGAAGCTTTATGAGCGTTATCCTGAGCTTCTTGAGAGATTCGGCGAAATCGGCATGCAGAAGTGTTATGAAGATAACGTCCACCATTTCAATTATCTTAACACGACAGAGGCGGCTGGCGATGAAAAGATCTTCGTCGATTATGCATTGTGGCTGAACAATGTACTGATCAGCAGGGGCATGAAATCCGATCATTTAATCGATAATTTCCAGTGTATCGTTGAAGCACTGGAAGAGAGCGACAGCGAGGAAGCGGGCCGATTTCAGGTGTATCTGAATGCCGGGGTCACGGCCATCCGCGAAAATGATTTGGCATCGCAGCTAAGACTGTAGAATACGTGCAAGGACATCGGAGACGGAATGTGTCCGGTGTTTTCTTTTTTATAAAAATCACCTTGAAACTTGTTCAGCTCCGGCGGCTAGAGGCTCGAGGTCATAAGTCAAGCAAGCCAAAAAGGCAAACACTTTAGTATTGCCGTTTTTCCATATTATAGAACTTTATTTTCATGGTAGGAGTCTACGTCCTGCACTCCAATCAAAAGCTGGAACCGATTAGAATCTGCGAATACCTTTACCCACTATAAAGCTACTCTTCGTCCTCTTCAGGAAATTGAGGAAAAGGGTTCTTTTTCAGCGATGCCGGAGGGCTTTGGATTTTCGGGAGCCCTTCTTTGAGGTCTTCTAGTTCCGGGATGTAGAAGGCGGATGCTGTCAGTTCTAAGGTGAAGGTGTCTTCGCTGTAGCCTTCCATGTTTTCTTTTAGCTCCTGCGCTCCTTCGAAGTAGAGTCCATTGATTTCAACGATCCGTTGGAGATTCTCGATTTCTTCGAGGAACGTTTCCATTTCGAAGTAACCCGGTGATTCTACCGTCATGGTCATCTGCACCCTTTTTAATGAAGCGGGAAGTTGGCTGCCGGCTGGCGGGACAGCGTCCGTTTCTTCGTTATCTGCCGGTGCTAAGGCACCGTCTGTTTTCTCAAAATTGATCGACTGGATAGTGCTTCCCGAGATCAGCTCTGCTTTTTCCAGATCCAATATGATTCCTTCGGTTGATGGGTCGACCGGGATTTTCTGCTGAAGCGAGGAGGAATCCAGCGTTTCGTTTTCTGCAATGCTGTCCACTTTCGCCTCTACTGCTTGCTGCAGCTTCAACTGGATTCCCAGTTCTTCTTTTTTGTATTGCAGTCTTTTCTCAGCAGGCTGCAGGACAAAAAAGTTCACTCCGGCTAGAAGGAGCACGCCAATGACAGCCGCACTAATCAAAATGGACCACTGTTTTTTTGAAAGATTCATATTCATTCTTCTTCCCCCTCTTGGGAAAGAAGTTCTTCCAGCTTGCCCTGGTCTATATGAAGCTCATATGATGCCAGGTATCTCGGGAGGATCTTTTCGTCTTCGTTCTCTCCGGCTTCTTCAGTCGTAATTTCGATGATATCAGCTTCCTTGATCCATTCGAGGGTCTTCAGGCGGGAAAGATAGAATGCCGCTTCCCTTGAGGAATCAAACTGTACGATTGTGTTGATGACCGTTCTGTCTGCGTACTCGAATTCATTGAAAAATCCCCTGTCAGGAAGGAGGGAAATCAGTTCATTCAATAGCGGCACGGTCTTCACAGGATAGTCGAGCATTTCCTGTACCGCTTTGTTCAGCTGATCGACGCTGCCCGATGATTCCGCACCGAGGACTTTCGTCTGCTGGACCTCGATGATCTTTTTGGCTGTTTCGAGCTCCGCTTCCGTCCTTTTCGTTTCAGTGATGGTGCTCTTCCATGTCAACAGCATAAATAATGCAATTAGCACGACAAGCCCTGCAGTACCGGCGGCGCTGTATGTAAAAGCTTTCTGTTTCTTTTCCTTTTGAGGCAATAAATTGATATCAATAAGTTTCACTGAGCTGCACCTCTTTTAAAGCAAGACCGTACGCGATGGCATATCCAGCCTGGATTATTTCATCATTGAAAGTCGTGGCACTCCTGAGGGAAAGCAGTTCGACAGGTATTGAAACCCTGTCCTGCAATTGCTGCCGGAGTTCGATCAGCCGGGGATGGTCACCGCTGACTATCGTTTTGCTTACGGATTGTTCACCTTTATTCAGGGAGTAGCGGTAGAAATTCATCACTTTTTCGATTTCATTCAAGGTATCTCCCAACAAGTCGACTGGATAGGAGTCCACCACTGCATCATCTTCAACCGGACCATCCAAAGGAATCGGCCGTGTAAAAATGGGTTCATGATTATGGAAAATCGAAATCGTCAGCAGCTGTTCATCCATATGAAGCAGCATGGTATGTTCATACGGCGAAGCCTTTTTTTCATGAAGAACTGAACGGTATAAAGCCAGAGGTGCTATATCGGCTGCAACCGGCTTGAGCTTCACTTCCTCAAGCAGACGCTTATAACCGTCGACGATTTCTTCCTGAGATGCAACGAGCAGAACCTCTTGTTTCTCATGACCTGATGCCAGCAGGGAGTAATCAAATACCGGATCTTCAAACGGCAGATGGATGCTTGAGCCTATTTCCAGGAAAAGATAGCCTTCCACTTCGTCTTCCCTGATATCTGCAGGGATTGATACTTTTCTCAGGATGACAAATGGATCCGGCACCACATACCGGACCGGTTTCCGTTTGATTTTCCACTCATCGATGCATTCTTCCAGAATGAAAAGGAGTGTTTTCTCATCGACGATCCTCCCCCCTTTGATGATTCCATCGGGAAGCCTGCGTTCAGCCGTTGAAGACACCAGCAGCGGGGAAGTCTGTTTCAACTCGAGATATCGGATGCAATGGTCGGTGAATACTATATTCGCTGTTTTTTGAGAACTTGAGAGAAACGATAGAAAACCCATGGATGAGATCCTTTCTTTGCGCTAATTAATAGAATAGTGACACATAACCGGAGATGATGACGTCACCATATAAATACGCCAATATTGTGCCTGCAGCGATGAAGGGGCCGAACGGGATCGGCTTTCCTTTTTCAATCAGCTTGAATGCCAGGGCCGTGAGTCCGATGACCGCCCCTAGGAAAGTGGCAATCATGAACGAAAGAATGGTGATCTTCACTCCGACCGCAAGCCCGATGACGCCATAGAGCTTGATGTCCCCGCCGCCCATTCCGCCCCTGCTGATGATGGCAATCAAGAGAAGCAGCCCGAAACCGAGTGCCCCTCCCGCAAGACTGTCCCACCACGGTGAAAGGGGGATGAAGATGCGCTCGATGATGATCAGAGGCAGGAAGAACAACAGGACTTTATCGGGGATGACCATGTATTTAAGGTCAGATACCGTGATGATGATGAGCATGGAGATAAGGGTCCATGCAGCCAGTAGTTCCAATTGCATGCCGATCTGCAGATAAGCCAGTACAAAAAGCCCGGCGTTCAAAGCTTCCATAAATGGATATAAAGGAGAAATGCGCCCTTTGCAGCGGCGGCATTTCCCCTTTTGGATGAGATATGAAAAGACTGGTATAAGCTCAAACGCCGTCAGTTGGTGGCGGCAGTATGGACAGCTCGACCTTGGTTTTACGATTGATTTCTTAAGCGGCACCCTGAGGCCGACTACGTTGTAGAAGGAGCCTAGGAGGAGTGCGTAGAGGGTGATGGTTAAGATCATTCGTTTATAGTTTTACTAGTTGAGCTATATTTAAATTCATTTATCCCCTTAACAGTTGCATTACTAAATGTGATTGATATGTTCCCCTTAGTACCGTTACCAGAAAGTTTCAGAGTGTTATCAGAATCAACAATTACTTTATAGTTAGTTAACGTTTCACTTCCTTTGTCCATGTACTCATCAATATTTGAGGAAGTAACAGTTATAACTCCACTAGTAGCATCAGCAGTTGGCGTTCCCTCCGAAGCAATATAAAGTTTTGCTGCATTAATTGCTTGAAGCCCTTCTGCTTTCACAGCATCAACTCTTGACTTCTCAATAATACTACCGATACTCGGCACCGCAATCGCCGCAATAATCCCCAAAATGACAATAACAGCAAGCAGCTCGACAAGGGTCAGACCCTTATCATTTTTCAAGATTTTCTTCAACATCTTTTTTCCTCCCGTTTCAGTTTTTTATGTAGTACTTTAGTACCCTATGAATCTACTATCATTATACAACAGGTTTCGCAAAAAAATAGTAAGAATGTGTAAAATATTATCAGAAATGCTAGAAATTTTGAACATTGTTAAACATTTCAAACATCGGGACCATGATGGCCGTGACGATGGTTCCGACAAGACCCGCAAGGACCACGATCATCAGAGGTTCGATCAGTGATTTCAGCTGGTCGGTGGTGTGCTCGACTTCCTTTTCATAGAAGTCGGCGACCTTTGAGAGCATAGCGTCCAGGGACCCTGTTTCTTCACCGATCGAAATCATATGCGAAACGAGCGGCGGGATCGCCCAGTGGTTTTTCATCGGTTCGGTAAGCGATCCACCGCTTTCAAGGGAATCCCTTGACTCCTTGATCACCCTTGCGATCACTTCATTTTCTACGACCCTCTCCAGGATCACCATCGACTGCAGGATGGGCACGGAGCTCGAGAACAAGGAGCTGAACGTCCTGGTCATCCTAGCAAGCACCGCTTTTTGGATGAGGCTTCCGAATACCGGGATCTTCAGGATAAAATAATCCAGATAATACTTCGTCTCCTTTTTACGCCTGATCAGCGTGATGCCCACTGCCCCCAGGATGACGAGCAATAAGAGGACATACCAATATGTCTGAACGACTTCACTCGCGCCGAGCACAACCCTGGTGATCAGCGGGAGCTCGCTTCCCATATCGGCAAACATATCGACAAAGGTCGGGACGACTGCGAGCAGAAGGAAAATGACGACGCCGATCGCGATGATGCCGACAACCGCTGGATAGGAAAGTGCTGCAATGACCTTCTGCCGGGTTGTGTGCTGCTTTTCATAATGGTCGCCAAGCCGCTCGAGGGTTTCATCCAGGCTCCCGGTCGCTTCCCCCGCTTTCAGCATATTGATGAAAAGCGGCTCAAAGATTTTCCGGTGCTTGGCGAACGCCTCGGATAGGGGAATCCCTTCTTTCAGTTCCATTTCCACTTCGGACAGTACTTTTGACAACGCCTTGCTGCTTGTTTGGGCAGAAAGGATGCGGGTGGCATCGACGACGGTGACCCCTGCTCTCAACAGCGTGGAAAACTGCCTCAGGAATACGACCATCTGCTGCAGCTTCACTGGATTTCCGAGGGTGATTTCCCTTGTCAGAAGCGTTTCTGGCACTTCTTGTGCAGAAATGACGCGGATACCCTGATTCTTCAGCCTCATCATCGCTTCTTTTTTAGAAGGTGCGGAAATCACGCCGCGCTTCCGGCCGCTCCTGTCCCTTCCCTCATATTTGAATCGCGTCATACTGTCACAGGCTCCTGCATATAAGGCTGGGCGGCTTCACGGGATACGAGCCCCGTCTCCACATATCGCTTGACCGATGAATGAAGGAGTTCCATCCCCATTGCCCTCGAGGTCTGCATGACACTCGGTATCTGGTGGATTTTTTCAGAGCGGATCAGATTCGCCACCGCCGAATTGTTGAGCAGCACTTCTATGGCGGCCACCCTGCCCTGGCGATCGGTCGTCGGCAGGAGGCGCTGGGCGATGATGCCCTGAAGGACCGAAGCGAGCTGGACCCTTACCTGTGCCTGCTGAACGGAAGGAAAGACATCGATGATCCGTTCAATTGTCGATACGGCACTGGATGTGTGCAGGGTCCCCAGCACAAGATGTCCGGTCTCGGCCGCCGTGATCGCTGTATGGATCGTCTCCAGATCGCGCATCTCGCCAACCAGGATGACATCCGGGTCCTGTCTCAGTGCGCTGCGGAGTCCGTATGCGAACGTTTTCGTATCGAAGCCGACTTCACGCTGATCGATGATCGACGAACCGTGCTTATGTAAATACTCGATCGGATCTTCGAGCGTGATGATATGCTTTCTCATTGTTTGATTCATATAGTGGATCATGGAAGCGAGGGTAGTCGATTTCCCGCTTCCCGTCGGTCCGGTCACGAGCACGAGGCCCTGGGGCTTTTCAGCGATCCTCTTTAGGACGTCGGGCAGGTTCAATTCATCAAGTGTCGGAATTTTCGTCGGTACGACACGGAGTGCGATGCTGATGCATGAACGCTGGTGATAGGCGTTCACCCTGAATCTGGACACGCCGGGTATGGCGTATGAAAAATCAAGCTCACCCTGTTCCTTGAAATCATCCCACAGCTCTTCAGGTATGACGGCTTTCGCCATTTGTTCAGTATCATGTGGCTTCAGGATTTCCTGACCGTATCGTTTCAAATCACCGTGTATGCGGAACACTGGTGAAGATCCGACCGTAAGATGGATGTCTGAAGCTTTTAATTCGAATGCTGCCCTTAATAATTGATCTATGCGTTCTTTCATAATGACCACCTTCTTTATTCGATTGCAACCCGCAGGATTTCCTCTGTCGTGGTGATCCCCTGCTTCACTTTCAACAAACCATCGTCCAAAAGGAAGATCGTTTTGGACCTGTGTGCCGCTTCCCTCAAAGTGGAAAGAGGTTCATTGTTCATAATGATCTTCTTCATTTCCTCATTGATGACAAGGACTTCGTGAATGGCAAGCCTGCCTTTGTATCCGGTCATGTTACAGGCTGCGCACCCTTTCCCGCGATTGATCTTCTCGACAGTAAGGCCCCTCCGCTTGAAAATATCGAATTCCCTTCTCGTCGGGGTCTCCTCGACCGCACAGTCGCGGCACACTTTCCGTACAAGGCGCTGGGCCACGATCCCGCTGAGGGACGTTGCGACCAGGAATGGTTCGACGCCCATGTCAATGAGACGCGTCACCGTTGTCAGCGAGTCATTTGTATGGATGGTGCTCAAAACCAGATGCCCTGTAAGGGATGCACGGATGGCGACTTCAACGGTTTCTTTATCACGGATTTCACCGACCATGATGATGTTCGGGTCCTGTCGGAGAATTGAACGCAGCCCTGTCGCGAACGTCAATCCTACATTTGAATTCACCTGGATCTGATTGATCCCTTCCAGCTGATACTCGACCGGATCTTCAACCGTGATGATGTTTACTTCTTCACTGTTCAGCTTGTTCAAAGCCGCATACAGTGTGGATGATTTTCCCGACCCCGTCGGTCCGGTGATGAGGACGATGCCCGTCGGCCGGTCGATCAGGGACTGGAACCGTTTCATATTAAGGGAATTGAAGCCGAGCTGCGTCAGGTCATTCAGGGAGGAGCCCAGATCAAGGATCCTGAGGACCATCTTTTCACCGTAAATGGTCGGCAGCGTAGATACACGGAGATCAATCGGGCGGAAATCGATGTTCGTCTTGATGCGTCCATCCTGCGGGACCCTGTGCTCGGTGATATCAAGCTGCGCCATGATCTTTATCCTTGCACTAAGCATGCTTTGCATATGTTTAGGTATCGCCCGCTCTGTCCGGAGGATGCCGTCGACCCTGTACCTGATCAATACCCTCGTCTCCTGCGGATCGATATGGATATCGCTCGCTTTTTGAGTCATTGCGTTCGACAGGATCTGATTCACCAGCCTGGCAATCGGGGAATCCTGATCCATGATCGTTTCATCCTGCCCGCCCTCGGGTTCATTGCCCAACCCTTTCAACTCTTCGAAGCTTTCATCCATGTCATAAAATTTATTGATCGACCTGAGGATATCGTCTTTGGTCGCAATCGCCGTTTCTATGAAAAACCCGGTGGACAGCCGGAGATCTTCGATGACATAAAAATCCATCGGGTCCGCCATCGCGACAAACAGCTTGTCTCCTTCTTTTTTCAACGGGATGATCAAATTCCTCTTTGCGGTGTCCTTCGGTATCAAGTGAAACAGGTTTTGATCAAACGGATACCGGAACAGGCTGACGTGAGGGATGCCCAATTGAAATTCAAGCACCTCGATCAGCTGCTGTTCTGTGATATATCCTCTCTGGAGAATGGCATCGCCGAGTTTTTGCTCCTTGCTTTTTTCTTTCAATGCCTGCTGAAGCTTATCTTCTGTCAGCAGACCTGCTTCGACCAATAAATCACCTAATCGTTTCCGTTCCTGAGCCATGTTCAACCACCTTCTCTTATACCGCTTTTACTTCATATTGGAATCCGGGATGTCCCCCGCGCTGGAAGGCCCGCTTTCGGCACCATCCTGTTCCCCGGAATCCGATTGTTCATCCTGGGACTCTTCGGCTCCTTCAGGTTGGGAATCTCCCTGTTGCCTGTCATCAGGAGTTTCAGTATCAGCACCGGCATGACGGCTGGAATTTTGTGTTTCCTCCCCATCACGGACAGGGGAGCTCACTGTACTTTCTTCCTGAGGATTGCTTTCCGCCCTGCTGTCCATATACTCTTCGAGGCTGACAAGCTCTTCCCGGTGTACAGGCGGATAGTAATCACTTGAAATCAATTCTTCCTTCAAGACGGCACCCTTTGAATCCAGTGTGGTCTTCCACACATCAACCCTTATTCCTTTTTCACCTTCCACCTTCACTTTGGTCTGTCCCCGCTTCACATAGGGAGTGTATTGCTTGATCACCCGCGGTTCGACGGTTTGTTTGTCCTGCAGGGTGATTTCCACCTCATATGGAAGCTGCGGTCCTTCTAAAATGAAACGGAGCGAATCACCTTCGATTTTAAAACTGATTATGTATGAAGAGGAGTCAGGATTCGCAAACTTGAAATCCTGATGAAGTTCTTTGGCCACTCTGGCTTCAAATCCCAGCTCTGCATAGTCAGGGAGTGCACGCCCGTAATGGCGCTGTACGATTTCAAGGCCGGAATACAGAAGGACTTCGTATAACCCTGTGGAAATCACACTCATTTCTTCATCCGTCATACTGTCCAGATGCTCGTCTTCCACAAACTTCAGGAGCGAGAAAGATGAGACTGGCTCAATTTCAATCTCTGAAAAAGCAGAAAGGAACTCTTCCAGCCCCGGGGTCACTTCAACGTTCTCTGCCACACTTTCTGCAAGGACCACCCTTTGGTGGGATTCTTTTCCGGACATTGAATCCTCTTGCGATTCAGTGGTACTCTCACGTTCACCGGTCATCGTCTTACCTGCAATTTCTGAGGTGCTGGCTGCCGCGTTTTTAGAATCGGCAACAAGGTCATACAAGAAGGATCCGAAATGTGCCGCCCCAAAAAGATAGACTGTGCACAACACTAAAAAAAAGGATGCCGCATATGTTGTTTTTTTCAATGAGGGACCTCCTCCCTGCCTATCTGCGTTTTATTCCTGAAAATAACCGATTGTATTCCTCTTCCTCTTCATCCACTCCAGGAGGACCTTCAACAGCCTCTCGCAATCCGTCATCGATAAACGGAAGCTCTTCCTCATAAACGTGTGCATCCGCTGCCTCTGGTTCAAGGCGTTTCATTTCCGCCTCCTCCCATTCCAGCTCTTTTATGTAGTCCTGGTGATCTTCTTTAATGAAATCTTCAGGAGATTCTTCCTGTAAATTTGATCCTGACACTGTTTCATTGCTAGATTCATAGGTATCATTGACAGTTTCATCGTTTATTTCGGGTCCTTGGTGACTGGCAGCGGGGAAGTGTGGCTCCGGGTGAAGTTCATGATGATGAGCAGTGCTTTCGTTGGGAATCCTTGACTGTGCTATATAGGCTGTAAGACCTGTAAGTAATACTAATATTGCAAGCACACTTATAAAAGGCAGAAAGTTTTTTCCGATAAGGGCCAGGATGGTTATACAAAAGGAGAGTGTTGAAAGGAACACCTTTTGCTTAAGTGTCAGCTTCACAGGAATGAACCTCAGGAAAGGCATCAGCAGGACAAATGCTCCTGCAGCAAATAGCAATGGTTTCATCACAATCCTCCTTTTGTCCTTGTTGGAATCCTACATTTTTCGACTATTACTATTTTATTACACAAACATTAAAATTGAAACAATTGGATTGCACACAAACGGTGAAAAGTATCCTCCATTCATAATAAATACAAATACACTTAAAAAAACCTCCCAGAAAAGGAAGGTGTTTTACTTCACATATTCCGCCACGCGGTTACGACCCGCCTGCTTCGCCCCGGTATAGAGCGCCCTGTCTGCATGCCGGATCAGGGCCATGGTATCGTCTGCATCCTCTGGCGCTGTCGCTACACCGATGCTTGCCGTGATCCTGACCATTAATTTTCTGTTCGATGCCTGAAGGGTGTCATGAAGGACAAATGGCTTGTTGGCAATCGCCTTCCTCACCTGTTCGGCGAGCCTGAGTGCCTCGGCCCTTTCAATATCCGGCAGGAGGATGACGAATTCTTCGCCGCCATACCGAGCCACAGTGCCTTTCTTTCCAATCAGCTTGCATAAGCGGGCAGCGAGTCCGATGAGGATTTCGTTTCCGCTCTGATGGCCGTAGTTATCATTGATGACTTTGAAATGGTCCAAATCGAGCATGATCAGGGATAGGGAAGTCCTGCCGCCTGCTTCGAGTTTATTGAACTCGAGTGACAGCATGTCTTCAAAGTACCGGTAATTATAGAGGTTGGTAAGTGCACATCTTTCACTGTTTTGCTTTGTCTCTTCATGATGCCTTGCATTTTCGATTGCGACCCCGAAGTAAGAGCAGAGGATTTCTACAATCATCAATTGGAATTTCTCATAAGCACGTTTTTTCGAAGACGCCAGGAGGAGGATTCCCTCTACCTTCTGGCTTCTTACTATCGGTACACACAATACGCTTTCCACTTCGGAAGGCATATAGCCGTCTGTCAGGCCGTTCCATTCAGACTGGGAATCATAAATGACCGAGCTTCCAGTTTCCCAAACCTTGCCGCTTATGCCTGTCCCCTTTTTAAGGACCGGGAATCTGTGGATGCTCTTCCCTTTCGTCTCGACCCTTCGCAGCAGGACGAGTTCATCTCCTTTGCAATCCAGTATGTATGCATATTCCACAGGCAGGGTTTCGATGATTTTTTTCAGGAAGATATCGAGAACTTCAGCCACCTTGAGGCTTTCTGTCAGTTGGTGGCCGATTTCACCGGCCTTCTGCAGGTATTCATTGATTTTTTCAGAGGAATTATACATCTTCAGGATCATTGATAAACTGATGAATGGAATACCGATCAGAAGCGAAGCAAATGGGCCGATCTGGAACGTGAGGAAATACAGGGACAGGGACATAGGGAACATGATCATATTCGCTATGAAATCCCATACGAAATCTTTGCTGTAGAATCGGATATCGCTTCCAACAAAATAATGCTGATACGCCAGGAGCACAAACTGGTTGATCATGATGGATCCAATCTGATAGGACAATGCCGCGGGCAATATATCACCGATGTTCCCCGCACCGACTTCTCCCCCCAGAAGGAAATAAATCATACCGCTCGAAACGGATACGATGAAAAACATCAGGGAATTCAAAGGGACCCTGTGCCAGTCGGTCTTGGACATCCTGATCCTGAGGAGCAATGGGATGATCGAAAACTGCATCAGGATGATTTCCACGAATAATCCATACTTTAAAAAACCAACGAGAGTGACCCATTGGATGAAAAAGATGGTGGAACCATTGATGACGATCGGCATGAGAGGGATGAATGTAGCAAACAGAACCAGGGTGAAAAGTTCCCATCCGTTCCCGTCAACATTTTGGGGAGGGTAGAATTGATATGTATAATACAAACCTGCAGGCACGATTGCCAGCCATGCAAAAAGCAGCACGAGTTTCTTTTTAAGTGACAATTGCATCCCTTACCTCCCCAATCTTCTTAAATATTATGATTTTATAGTCAAATAGTCACAAGTTTAAGAATATTTTATCAGAGTAAAAGAATAAAGTCACTTATTTTTTCTAGAATTTTCTAACTTTTGAATAAGCACCGGTTTTACCTCTGATAAAAAGTAGAGTGAGCCCGTAATGAATAGTACATCCCCTTCACCCATCCCTCTCAGCTTTTCATCCAAATATCGCTGCCAGTCCTCTTCTTTTTTCTTTCGGGGGTGGGACGATATGTCGTATAGTTCATCTGCTCCGGCCACACGCGGAAACGAAAATGTGGTGAAACATATTTCTGAGGCCGCTTCTTCAAGAAGACTGATCATATGCTTCAATTCTTTATCCTTCAGCGCGGAGAATAGAATTGTCACATTCTTCGAGGAATAACGCTCTGAAATCGTTGCGGAAAGCGCCTTTATCCCTTCAGGATTATGCGCCCCGTCCAGGATCACAGCCGGCGTGTCACTCACGACTTCCATCCTGCCCGGCCAATATGCTTTCTTCAGCCCATTTCGAAGAGCGGTATCTGTCACGGTGATTACACCCTGTGACTGCAATATTCCGGCCGCCTTTACAGCGATTGCGGCATTTTGAACCTGATGGGCGCCCATCATCGAAATTTCTAATGCGCTGTTTTCCCCGGACGAAATAAAATGAAATCTCTCGCCCCTGCCTGCAGCTGGTTCCCTCTCTGTGTAAAAGTCTTCTCCCAATTGATAGAAAAGGCTCCCTTTTTCCTTTGCAGTGCCGGCAATGACCTTTCTTGCCCCGTCCTGCGTGACACCGGAAACGACAGGAACACCCCCTTTAATGATGCCTGCTTTCTCGGATGAAATTTCTTCGATTGTACCGCCAAGGAAGTTCATATGATCCATCCCTATGCTCGTGATCACTGAAACGAGCGGGGTGATCACGTTCGTAGAGTCGAGCCTGCCCCCGAGACCCACTTCAAATAAAACGATATCGGGTTTGACCGTTTCCGCAAAATAAATCATACTCATCGCCGTGATGACTTCAAATTCGGACGGTTCACCCCATTCACTTTCTGCCATGTTTTCTGCAATCGGTTTGACGAGGGACACAAGCGTTACGAGATCTTCATCGGGAATGGGATTCCCGTTTACAGAGATACGCTCATTGAACCGTTCAAAATAAGGGGAAGTGAACGTTCCGACTGTACAGCCCGCCTCCTGAAGAATATTCCGAAGATAGGTGACTGTCGATCCCTTCCCGTTCGTACCGCCGATATGGACGCTCTTACATTTTTCATGGGGATTCCCTAGTTCTTTTAATAAGTGGTGCATTCTTTGAAGACCGGGCTTTATCCCGAGCCTCAATCTTGCATGAATCCACCCTACCGCTTCCTCATATGTAAACATGTATGCTTCACTCCCATTAAAAAAAGGCCGGGGGAAGCCTAGCTGCTTTAGGGGTGCTTCCCTGTACAATTAGACTTCTGCTCCCAAGCCATTTTTCAAAAATTATACGGTTTTCATTTCCTCGATTCTCGCTTTGACTGTTGCCTGCTTTTCAAGGTAATCTTTTTCTTTTGCCTTCTCTTCGTCGACTACTTTTTGAGGGGCTTTGCTTACAAACTTTTCATTATTCAGCTTTCCTTGGACACGTGATACTTCTTTGGTCCATTTCTCCAGTTCTTTTTCGAGGCGGGCGATTTCTTCCTCGATATTGATGAGACCCTGAAGCGGAAGGAATAATTCCACTCCTGTAGCAACCGCAGTCATCGCTTTTTCCGGAGGAGTGATATCGGTGCCCATATCCAATTGCTCAGGATTACAGAAACGCTCGATGTATCCTTTGTTTTTATCCAGGATGCTCAGGGTCTTCTCATCCTTCGCTTTCAGGATCAGCTTGATCTGCTTGCTCATCGGCGTGTTCACTTCAGCACGTACATTCCGGACGGAACGGATGATTTCCACAAGGAGCTTCATCTCTTCTGATGCATCCGCATCCGTCAGGTCCTTGTTTACTTCCGGCCAGGCTGCGATTGTGATCGATTCGCCTTTATGCGGCAGGTTCTGCCATATTTCCTCGGTAATAAACGGCATGAACGGATGCAGAAGTCGCATTGTGTTGTCGAGAACGTACGCAAGGATAGAACGTGTTGTTTTCTTGGCCGCTTCGTCTTCCCCGTATAAAGGAAGCTTCGCCATTTCGATATACCAGTCACAGAAATCATCCCATATGAAGTTGTAAAGGATTCTTCCAACTTCACCGAATTCATAGCGGTCGGCAAGGCGGGTTACACTCTCGATCGTTTCGTTCAAGCGTGTAAGAATCCATTTGTCGGCAACGGATTTGTCACCGCTGAGATCGATTTCTTCATAGGTCATGCCATCCATATTCATAAGTGCGAATCGGGATGCATTCCAGATTTTATTGGCAAAGTTCCAAACGGATTCCACTTTCTCGAATGAGAAACGCAGATCCTGACCAGGCGAGCTGCCGGTGGACAAGAAGTAACGAAGTGAATCGGCACCATATTTTTCGATGACATCCATCGGATCGACGCCATTGCCGAGCGATTTACTCATCTTGCGTCCGTCTTCTGCACGCACAAGTCCGTGGATCAGGACGTCTTTGAATGGCCGTTCACCGGTGAACTCAAGTCCCTGGAAAATCATCCGCGATACCCAGAACCCGATGATGTCGTAGCCTGTTACAAGCGTGTTTGTCGGGTAGTATCTCTTGAAGTCTTCCGCTTCCGTATCCGGCCAGCCCATTGTTGAGAACGGCCATAGTGCTGAACTGAACCAGGTATCGAGGACGTCTTCTTCCTGCGTCCAGTTCTCACTGTCAGCGGGATCCTCGTTTCCTACATATACTTCACCGGTTTCCTTGTGATACCATGCCGGGATTCTGTGTCCCCACCATAATTGACGGGAAATACACCAATCGCGGGTATTTTCCATCCAGCGCATATATGAAACACTCTCGAAACGGTCGGGAACGAAATTCACTTTTTCCCCTTCTTTTTCCTGCAGCTTGACTGCTTCCTGTGCGAGCGGATCCATCTTGACAAACCATTGAGTCGATAGATATGGCTCCACTACCGCTCCGCTTCGCTCGGAGTGACCTACCGAGTGCATATGCTCTTCGATCTTGAACAGTACGCCTGATTCCTGAAGATCTTTGACGATTTGCTTGCGGCAGTCAAAGCGGTCCATCCCTTTGTATTTGTCTGCCTTGTCATTCATGCTTCCGTCTTCATTCATCACGAGGATGCGTTCAAGATTGTGGCGGTTTCCGATTTCAAAGTCATTCGGATCGTGAGCAGGAGTGATTTTTACCGCCCCGGAACCGAATTCCATATCTACATAATCGTCCCCGACGATCGGGATTTCACGTCCGATGATTGGAAGGGTGACCGTTTTACCGATCAGGTGCTTGTAGCGGTCGTCTTCCGGATGGACGGCAACAGCCGTGTCACCGAGCATCGTTTCAGGACGGGTTGTCGCGATTTCAATATGTCCGCTTCCATCCGCCAACGGATACTTCATATGATAGAACGCACCCTGTACATCCTGGTGGATAACCTCGATGTCGGATAAAGCTGTCTTCGTTGCCGGGTCCCAGTTGATGATGTATTCACCGCGGTAAATCAAGCCTTTATTATAAAGGTCGATGAATACCTTCTGAACGGCATCCGATAAGCCTTCATCCAGCGTGAAACGTTCGCGGCTGTAATCAAGCCCCAGGCCGATTTTCGACCATTGCTTCCGGATGTGCTCTGCGTATTCTCCTTTCCAATTCCACGTTTCTTCAACAAACTTCTCACGGCCAAGGTCATGGCGCGAGATACCCTGGCTGCGAAGCTTTTCGTCCACCTTTGCCTGTGTGGCAATCCCTGCGTGGTCCATACCCGGAAGCCATAGGACATCGTATCCCTGCATGCGCTTCATTCTTGTCAGGATGTCTTGAAGTGCCGTATCCCATGCATGGCCGAGATGAAGCTTTCCGGTTACGTTCGGCGGCGGAATGACGATCGAGTACGGTTCCTTTTCTTTTTCACTTTTCGCTTCAAAAAACTTCCCATCCAGCCACCATTTGTATCTTCCCTGCTCAATGGCATTGGGATCATATTTGGTCGGCATCGATAATTGATCCTGCGTTTCCATTGTATATCCTCCTTTAACGTTGTAGGTTCATTTAAAAGCATTTTTTGAACACAAAAAAATCCTTCGCCCTGTAAAAGGACGAAGGATTCGTTTCGCGGTACCACCTTTTTTCTCAGAAGTCATACTGTCTCCTGAACTCTCAATGAACAATAACGGCTTTTAACCGGTTTCCACTACTGTTTTCATGGAAACAGCTCTGCAGGCGACCTTCCATCGTCTTCGCTTGGAAAATCTCTCAGCTAACGATTTTCCTCTCTTAAAGCGGGGGCCAATGTACTCTTCCTGTTCAACGCTTTTAAAAATATTTATGTAATCATTATAGTATAGGATTCATTGAACTTTCGTCAATCATTATCGCCCATTTTACCAAAAAATATTCTCATTCACTTGCTTTTCGCACCCTTCCGGACAGAAAACATATGATGAAGTAGTGAATATACCCAGGAAAGTGAGTGACAACCATGAAGAAATTCAATCAGTACACACTGCAGAAGTGGATGGGCAATGCACGGCTGATCTGTAAACAGTTCATCGTCCCTTTTACCATCTTTCAAGCAGTGCGGACGATTCTGCTTCCGACTACTTTCGATGTACTTTTATTGACCCTCTTTATCGGGCTCGGCCTTGCCATTTACTATGATTGGATTTAAGGACTGACGAAACATGGCGTTCGCCAGTCCTTTTTTCATGTTTCTGCCTCTGCCGCGGCTTCCGCTGCTTCTTTTTTCTTGCGTTCAATCTCGTCGAGGCGCATGACCACGTATTCGGTATTTTTCAAGAGCCAGTAGTGACGCTGCAGTTTCCTCACTGCTTTCCGCTCGTTCCTTTTCGCTTTAGGCGTATGAAAATATTTTTCAGCCATTGCAATCAATGAGCTCGGATAGGCCAGATAACACATGAACAGCAGCTTTTCTTCTGCGCGGGCAGTAAAATGCTGAAAATACGTTTCCAGCCATTCTACACACTCATCAAAATATTTTGGATAGGTTTTCAACGTCCTTGACAGGAACGGAAGCAAGTCATGAAAAGGAGAAGCCGTCTTTGAACCTTCGAAGTTATTAAAATAACCCATTCCCCTGTCATCATAGAGGAAATGCTCGGTGGAGAGTTTGCCGTGAATGATGACCGTCCTCACCTTTTCAAGGTCTTTTGTGCTTTCATACCATTCATCAAGTTTATTCCGTGAAAATTTCAAGGCTTGTGATGCATCCTTATAATACATACAAAAATGGTATTGAAACGGCGACATATAGGTGGTTTTCTCACATTCTTCCACGTATTCATCGAGGAACTGCTGCTCCTTTTCCCATCTCGATGTCAGCTGTTCGTAATGGGATTCTCTTTCTTCTTTATTGATTTTGACATCCTGCGACGAAATCGTATGAAGCCGCGCCAGCTCCCGGAACAGCTTCTGATGCCTTTCAAAGCGGTCTTCTTTATCCCGGTTGTCGAGCCAGGGCATCACATAGTACAATTCACCATCGTGCCAGACGGCATACCGTCCGTCCATTGTGGGGTAAATGGGGACAATCCGGTTATATCCCCGCTGGAACAAGGTCTGGACGTTCCGTACAAAATCCACCCCCGTCTGTGCGGAGATATGCTTGACGGCAAGCGTGCCTTTGTTTGAGTACACTTTGCTGACTTTACCGGTGTCTTCCACGAAAAAGGGTTCTACCCCGTAGGGCTGAAGCACTGGCTTTAAATGTTCGATCGTCTGCATGATTGTTTGCACCTCCTTTTTTACGGACAATTCTGATTTGGTACGTCCCTCGTCCATATTGCTTAAAGAAGAAAAAACGGACTGCCCCCAGTATATTGGTGTCAGTCCTGCTACAATGCCGTATTTTATCATTCTGCTCTTTTGTTATTTATGACTTGAACACCGGTTCTTCATTTGGGATATAAAGAACCTGGCCGCTGTAGACATCCTGGTTGGCTTCGAGATGATTGACCCGCAGCAGCTGGGCAATGGTCAAATCATATTTTTCGGCGATGTGATCGAGGGTTTCCCCTTCCTGAACAATGCAGACCCTGAGCATTGCCGCACGTTCTTCTTCTTTGCGTGCGAAGAAATCAGTCAACGAAATCGATTCATATTTCTTACCTTTGATTTTTTTCTTCTTTGCAGTCGGTTCTTCTTCCGCTTC
Source organism: Bacillus sp. BKU_1 (assembly GCA_051294195.1). Taxonomy (GTDB): domain Bacteria; phylum Bacillota; class Bacilli; order Bacillales; family Bacillaceae_B; genus Rossellomorea. Next base: position 4,390,409 of record CP193985.1, read on the forward strand.
TTCTTCCATCGAAGACGATTCTTCTTCCGCTTCCACTTCTTGAACCGGCTCCTGCTTCTGCATATTCATTTGTTCACTGGCGGGCTGAGGGACTTCCTGCTCCTGTGAGGATTCACTCAATTCATGTTCAGGAAGTTCAAACACATTTTCCTTCCTGAAGTAGCTCTCTTCCTGTGCAGAGTGGGAATCATACTGGATATGGACAGGAATCTCATCTTCTTCCTCGGCTGGAGGCGTCCTCCCTTCAAGCGAGAACGGCTGGTAATCATCAGGGGATTCAACAGCTTCTGAAAGGCTGTCATCATAGCCGCTTTCATCCTCTTCAAATGAGACATTGACCTCTTCCTGATCGTATGATTCTTCATCACGGTCATAGCATTCTGATTGTTCAACTTCCTCTTCTTCAACAGGAGCATCTGCAAAAGCTGCCGAGCGGTGAAGGGGTGCATAAAGTTCTTCCTCCTTGTATTCCACTTCAAGAGGTGTATGGGTTTGCTGCTCCCCGTAAATTCCCGTAATGGTCAAATCGGCATTCAGCTTCAAGCAGGCATTTTCAGGTACGACGTAGTCGAAGGACTCGACGAACACATCAATGTCGCCTAAATTGGCAATTCTGTTTTTAGGGATGGTGACATCCACCGGAAAGCGGTGGACAAACTCGTTTTCACCTTTTTCCCTTTTTTCAACGATTTGAACGAATTTACCGCTGGCCTCAAATTCATCTACGCCTTCTTCATCCCGCTTGGTGGCAGGCAGGTATTCTCCTGAGAGATCCAGGGTCCCCCGGATTAGTACATATTGTTCCTGTTCTTGTATCGTTATATGAGGATCTAAGGAGATGGATAGCAGTTCTTCAACTTCCTGTCCTTTTTTGAACCAAATTGATTCTTCCAAAGAAAATCGCAGGCACGATTGTTGATCTTGTGACAAAGAAATTCCTCCTTTCAAGTTCCAAACCAAAGAAATATATGACAATGTCATTATCACTTTATGAAACGTAAAGGAGAAATATGATAGAGATGCAGAAGTTTTAAAAAATTGAGATCTTTGAGTGGCCTCCGAATACCGCTTTTGATTTCCGTGCAAGACTTCACTTTCCGCGGGCGAGCGGGGAGACTCCTCGGCTTCGCCTGCGGGGTCTCCCCAGCTTCGCTTTTCCCGCAGGAGTCTTCGTCTTGCACTCCAATCAATAGCTGGATTCTCTTTGTACAAAGCCTCGACCTTTTTCGTATTTTTCCTAACTGCCTCACTTCAAAACTTCCGGTCTTTGAATTTCATAAAAAAAAGCCGACCTTCTTAAAAAGGCCGGCTTTCTCATATCATTATTGCTTACTAATTTTCTCAAATGCTTTTTCTGCAGCTTCGATTGTCTTATTGATGTCTTCGTTGCTGTGGGCTGTGGACAGGAATATACCTTCGAATTGGGAAGGCGGCAGGAATACTCCTTCGTTTGCCATCTCGCGGTAGTACTCAGCGAACATTTCTAAGTCAGAGGATTTTGCCCCTTCATAATTCTTGACTTCTTCGTTCGTGAAGAAAAGACCGACCATCGAGCCTGCACGGTTGATGGTATACGGGATGCCGTGTTTTTCTGCGGCTTTTTTCAAGCCATCCTCAAGAAGGTCGGCTTTGCGGCCGAATTCTTCATAGCTTTCAGGCGTCAATTGGCTGAGCGTCTCGTAACCGGCAGTCATGGCCAGCGGATTCCCTGACAGGGTTCCAGCTTGGTAGATCGGACCGCTCGGAGCGATCTTTTCCATGATTTCTGCTTTTCCGCCGTACGCACCAACAGGCAGTCCGCCGCCGATCACTTTCCCGAGGCAGGTAAGGTCTGGCGTCACATTGAAATATCCTTGCGCGCAGCCGTAACCAACACGGAATCCTGTCATGACTTCATCGAAAATCAGCAGGGAACCGTTCTGTTCAGTGATTTCACGAAGCCCTTCCAGGAATCCCGGCTGAGGAGGGACGACTCCCATATTCCCGGCCACCGGTTCAACGATGACACCGGCAATATCATCGCCGTATTGTTCGAATGCATAACGGATGCTTTCGAGGTCGTTGTATGGAACGGTGATCGTATTTTTGGCGACTCCTTCAGGCACCCCCGGACTGTCAGGAAGGCCAAGTGTCGCAACACCGGAACCTGCTTTGATCAACAGTGAGTCCCCGTGTCCATGGTAGCAGCCTTCAAATTTGAGGATTTTGTTGCGGCCGGTATACCCGCGTGCAAGACGGAGGGCACTCATTGTCGCTTCCGTCCCTGAAGATACCATGCGGACGATTTCAATGCTCGGCACACGGTCGATCACCAGTTGAGCAAGTTTATTTTCGATTTCGGTCGGTGCTCCGAAGCTTGTCCCGCTTTCAGCCACCTTCTTGATCGCTTCCACCACACGGTCATTGCTGTGACCAAGGATAAGCGGACCCCATGACAATACGTAATCGATATATTCATTACCATCGATGTCATAGATCTTGGATCCTTTTCCCCTTTCCATGAAAATGGGATCCATATTGACCGATTTGAATGCGCGGACAGGGCTGTTCACACCGCCAGGCATTAACTTCTTAGCTTCTTTGAACGCTTCTTGTGATTTTTCATATGAACGCAAGACCATTCTCCTCCTTTAAAAAATTTGCGGGCATTGAAGTTTTTCTTACGACAGCCAGCCTGCCACGTCTTTTGCAAAGTACGTGATGATCAGGTCTGCGCCTGCACGCTTCATGCTTGTCAGCTTTTCCATCACGATTTCCTTCTCATTGATCCAGCCGTTTTCCGCTGCGGCTTTGACCATGCTGTATTCTCCACTTACATTATAGGCAACAACCGGTGCATTGAAACGGTCCTTTACTTCCCTCATGATATCCATGTAGGAGAGAGCCGGCTTTACAATCAGGAAGTCCGCTCCTTCTTCGATATCGGATTGGGCTTCACGCAATGCTTCCAGACGGTTAGCGGGATCCATTTGATACGTCCTTCTGTCCCCGAATTGAGGAGTCGAATGAGCGGCATCACGGAACGGGCCATAAAAGCTTGAAGAGTATTTCACTGCATATGACATGATTGGAACCTCCGTGAATCCTGCTTCATCCAGCCCGTGGCGGATGGCTGCGACAAATCCGTCCATCATGTTCGAAGGTGCGATGATATCCGCTCCAGCTTCCGCCTGGCTCACAGCTGTTTTTGCGAGAAGGTCGAGGGTCGGGTCATTCAGGACTTTTCCATCTTTCACGATTCCGCAGTGACCGTGGCTCGTGTATTGGCAAAGGCAGGTATCTGCCACGACAACCATGTCAGGGTAGAGTTCCTTCACGAAGCGGGTAGCCCTCTGCACGATTCCATGTTCATGATAAGCCTGTTTCCCCAGCTCATCTTTTTCGGCAGGGACTCCGAACAGGATGATTGATTTGATACCGAGAGAAGCAATCTCATCCATTTCGGACTTCAGGTTATCCATGGAAATATGGAACACACCCGGCATGGAAGGAACAGCCTTACGGATATTTTCACCTTCCACAACGAATAAAGGATAAATCAAATCTTCTTTTCTAAGATGCGTTTCCCTTACTAACGCACGCATATTTTCTGATTGCCTTAAACGGCGATGACGATTGAATGTTAGGTCTTTCATTTATATTACCTCCGGTGTAATCATAATTGATCGATGCCAGCAGCATACTGTATCATTTCTGATATCATTTCATCTACAGTATACGTGTTGGGACAGATTTTTACATGTAATCCGTACTTTTCAGCAGTCTTTTTGGTCAGCGGTCCGATACATGCCGCCGGAAGGTTAAGGACCCCGCTTTGAAGTGAATACGTTTCGATTACCTGCATGAAGTGATAAACGGTTGAGGAACTTGTGAAGGTCAGGATGTCCACGCCATTTTCCTCTATGACTTTTTTCAGCTCACCGATGCTGTCTTCCGGCAGTAATGTTTTGTAAACGATCCATTCATCGCAGTGAACCCCCGAACCGTTCAATTCTTTGGCAATGGCGTCCCTGGCGAGATTTCCTTTTGGAACGAGCACTTTCCCTCCTGGTTTCTTTTCAGAAAGGAACTGGCGTGCAAAATCATCCCCCGTGAAATCATCCGGTACAAATGAAACGGGGATGCCCCGTTTTACGCAGTACTTTTCCGTTTTGGACCCTACCGCTGCAAACTTGGCTGAAAGCGAGGATAAGGGTAGATCGTTCTCCTCAAGCCGGTCGATAAAAAATGCCGCTCCATTTTTGCTTGTGAAGACGATCCATTCGTAATTATGTATGGAAGACAGGTATGAATCCTTTCGCGGATCATCATACGGTTTGAATTCCAGGAGCGGGATCACAACCGGAATTCCCCCGTATCCTTCAATAAGGGAGCCGAAATCCCCGGCTCCCTCTCTTCCCCTGGTGATGAGCACCTTTACTCCATCTAAAGGCTTTTCACCGTTCATTATTTGTCAAGCTCCTCTTTCACGCTGTCGATCAGTGCTTTGGCACCAAGCTCTGTCAAGCTCTCCGCCACTTTTTCACCAACCGTTTGAGGGTCTGTCCCAATCATGTATTCTTTATAAATCGTATGGCCGTCCGGTGAAGCCACAAGACCTGTCAGGGCTACTTCACCACTGTCTTTCAACTCAGCGTAGCCTGCAATCGGCACCTGGCATCCGCCTTCCATTTTATGAAGGAACGCTCTTTCCGCAGTCACTGTCTTAGTTGTTTCATCGTCAGAGAAACGTTCCAGCAGATCCATGAGTTCTTTATCATCTTCTCGGCACTCAATCGAAAGTGCACCCTGTCCTACAGCCGGAAGACAGAGGTCGGGATCGAGGAATTCGGTCACGACATCGCTCGTCCAGCCCATCCGGGACAGTCCTGCCGCAGCAAGGATGATGGCATCATAGTCTTCGTTCTTCAGCTTGGAAAGACGCGTATCGATATTACCTCGGATCCATTTGATTTCAAGATCCGGACGCACGGACAGGATCTGTGCGCCCCTTCGCAGACTGCTCGTCCCGACGACTGCGCCTGAAGGCAGATCCTTCAGCGCCACATGATTCTTACTGATGAACGCATCGCGGTGATCCTCACGCTCCGGTATACATCCGATCGTCAGCCCTTCAGGCAGTACGGCGGGCATATCCTTCATGCTGTGCACGGCCATATCAATCTCTTTATCGAGCATGGCCTGTTCGATTTCTTTAACGAAAAGGCCTTTCCCGCCAACTTTAGAAAGCGTCACATCAAGGATTTGATCGCCTTTTGTCACGATTTCTTTTACCTCGAAATCATAAGAGGGATCGATTGCCTTCAGCTGATCGATCACCCAATTCGTTTGTGTGAGTGCTAATTTACTTCGTCTGGATCCTACAATGATTTTTCTCATGATTACCTCCTGAAAGCTTATGAATACCAGAAATGGAAGGATGAAAGCCGGCTTCCCAAGAAGAAATTGATCAAGATGATCAAGAAAGCAGCGGCATTCAACATCGCCAGTGATTTACCGAATACGTTCTTCTTGATTCTGAGATATAAGTAAATGCTGTATAAAATTAATAGAATGAATGATCCTATAATTTTCGGGTCGTACAAAATGAAGTTTGGTAATTTAATAAAGGCCCACTGCAGACCAAGTATCAAACTGAGAAGGAGCATCGCAACGCCGATTGCATTCAAGATATACGACATCTTCTCAAGTTTGGATAAATCGCTGATTCTCCATAACCTCTGTCCCCACTTCTTTTCTTTAAGCAGCTTGAACTGCAATAAGTAGAGGAGCGAGAAAACAAAGGACAGTGAAAACGCCCCATAGGAAAGGATGGCCATCGTAATATGGATCAAAAGCAGTTCAGACACCAGCTGCTCCGCCATCGCACGCGACTCTACCTGAACGGGCGCGAACGTGTGGATGGCCATGATGATGAACCCCAGTACATTTGTGAAAAATACGGTGAAGTCAACCCGCAGGAGCCGGTTGATCACCAATGACAGTGTAATCAGTACCCAGGCATAAAAATAAAGCCCCTCAAAAATGGTGAGGACGGGAAATCTGCCTGTATCGATCATGTATAGAAATAAAAAAATTGTTTGAAGGACCCAAACAATTGCAAGTAACCAGAAGGCAAAAAGATTCGCCTTCCGGTTTTTGTTTAAGAAATCTATAAAATAAAACAGGATACTAATAGCATACAGAACGATCATCAGTTCGTGCAGCCTAGTCATCGTTTGTTCAAACATAGACAATAACCTCACTTACGCATGAAAAGAAGGTTGTGGAGTGAAGCTCCCTTTGCTTTCACTCTTTTCATTGGCTGCTTTCAGTTGTGTCTGTTCCTGCACTTGTTTTTCGATGTTAAAGATGGAAACGAATAAATCGAGTTTATCTTCTGCATCAGGAAGGGCAGCAAGTTCTTTTGCTTGTGAAATCGGGTCTTTCAGCAATTGGTTGATGATGCTCTTCGTATGTTTGCTGAGGACTTTGCGTTCCCGGTCGGTCAGGTTCGGCATTTTCCGCTCGATGCTTTCCATTGTCTCCGCCTGGATCGAAAGTGCTTTTTGTCTCAGTGCCGAGATGACAGGCACGACTCCAAGCATGTTCAGCCAGTCTTTGAACGCGACGATTTCAGCTTCGATCATCAATTCGATCTGCTCAGCAGCTTTTCTGCGTTCAGCCAGGTTGGCTTCGACGATCCCTTCAAGGTCATCGATGTCATAAAGGAAGACACTTTCCAGTTCACCGATGGATGGATCCAGGTCGCGCGGAACGGCAATATCGACCATGAAGAGCGGACGTCCTTTTCTCATGCGCTCCACATAAGACATTGTTTCTTTAGAAATGACAAAGTCCTTCGCCCCGGTCGAGCTGATCAGGATATCTGCCTCGATGAGTGCACAGTTAAGTTCCTGAAGCGTCTTTGCTTTACCTTCGAATCGTCCGGCAAGCGCTTCGGCCTTTTCGAATGTGCGGTTGATGACCGTTACCTTCGTCGCACCGCTGCCATGAAGGTTCTTGATGGCAAGTTCCCCCATTTTACCGGCACCGAGGATGAGGACATGTTTGTTTTCAAGGCTGCCAAACACTTTTTTGGCAAGTTCGACCGCTGCATAGCTGACTGATACGGCGTTCGAGCCGATTTCCGTTTCCGAATGGGCTTTTTTCGCCACTGTCACAGCCTGCTTGAACAAGTGATTGAATACCGTACCGGTTGTCCCCGCTTCCTGTGCTGTGAAGAAGCTTGTGCGGATCTGGCCGAGTATCTGTGTTTCCCCGAGAACCATTGAATTAAGACCGCAGGACACTTTAAAAAGGTGTTCGACCGCTCCTTCCTGCTCATAAATGAACAAGTACGGGGTGAACTCCTCTTTATCAATATCAAACCATTGTGATAAAAAATCTTTAATATAATAACGACCTGTGTGAAGCTGATCGACTACTGCATATACTTCCGTTCTATTACAAGTGGAAACAATCACATTCTCAAGAATGCTTTTCTTTTCCTTTAATTGCCTCATGGCAAATGGAAGATCAGTTTCATTGAATGATAAACGTTCGCGAATCTCAACAGGGGCCGTTTTATAATTTAAACCAACGACAATTGTATACATGCTATGCCTTACACCCCCAATAAAATCATTACCCTTATTATAACATGTCCCTTAAGTTCATTTGTCCGTAATTGTGAACAGAAATTGAAACCTGGCTGTGATATGATGTACCATATAAAAATCAACAATGATTGTTGATAAATAAACAGAGCACCAATGTAAACCGTTTCATTTCTTTCAATTTTCGACATTTCCTACTAATGTAGGTTATCAAAACAAGCTGAAAGAATCAAGTAATGGAAATGATTCACACCAATACATCGGATTTACATACGCTTTATATCATTTTTCCTAATTCCTGCGAAAATAAACCTATTTACTCACTCCCAATTCAACGGATTATGATTTACTTACTTCATTGCCTTTTACAACTCATTTCTGGAGGTCGGTCATGAAACAGCAACGAATATTTCCGGGATTCATCTTGATTGGTTTCGGTCTTTATTTCTATCTGCAGCAAAAAAACATCATGTTATTCCAGGATTTCTACACCTGGCCCACGCTGCTGGTGATTGTCGGCGTCGCCTTTTTGGCCCAGGGATACGGCGCACGCGACTATGAAGCAATCCTCCCGGGCACGATCCTTGTCGGATTCGGGGTGCATTTTCATGTGGTCAACAAATTTGAAATCTGGCCGGATCATATGGGGACGTTCATCCTGATCATTTCCCTGGGGTTCCTCCTGCGGTATCAGAGAACGGGGAATGGACTGTTTCAGGGCATACTCTTTCTCTCTTTGGCTGTCATTCTATTATTCTCTGATAAAGTGACGGGGTATCTCGGTTTGATTGAAGGAAAGGTCGGGTCCGCATGGGAATTCTGGCCTGTCGTCATCATTCTCATCGGCGCTTACCTGTTATTCATAAGGAAAAAATAGAGCAGGACTTGAGGGGACGTCCATCATCGTCGCCTCAGTCCTGCTCAAACTTTATTTCCTTAAGCTTCTGCCTTTGATGTTCAGGCCACCATGCTCCGCAGTCTTCTGACACAATGCATGCAGCGCATTTCTTCAAATCGTATACCTTCATTCCTTGTATTGGCGGGGAATACAAATGGAGGGTGACAAGTGATTCCCCTCCTTCCCTCTTCATTTTGTGAACCCCATGCTTTGGAGCAAAGAAAAATGCCCCCTTACGATGGATTTTATCAAACAATTGGTTCGGCAGATTCCCACCTTCGACTTTATATACCGTGTTCATCGAATTTCCTCTCATTACTTGAATCCATCCTTTGGAATGTCCATGGTCATGAGGGGCACATTCAATATCGGACCAATTCATTGCGAGAAGTTCCACCTGGTCATTTTGATATAAAAGCCTGCGGTAATATGGTTTACCTTCCGGTGTCTGAAGAAATGGAACCAGTTCCTCATATTCTATTTCCAGTAATTCCAATGCAGTCCTTAACTCACGGGCAGAAGGAGATGTAAATCCGTCCAATTTTTTCTTGATCCTTTCAAGAAATGTCACCGACATAACCACTCTTCCTTTCCATTGTTTTTTGGCCCGGTTCGCTCTCAAGACTTTGCTTTCATCACTTATCTCCTTTTCCATAACAATCGTTGAAAAAATGCCAATGATTGCCCATTCACCATGGTGACCCCCGCGATGATGATGCAGCCTCCCAGAATACTGGTGAACATTATTTTCTCATGAAGCAGGAAAATAGCTGCAAGAAGTGTCACCAGTGGTTCAAGATAAAGGAACATCGAAACCTTGGAAGCATCAATCATTTCAAGCGCCTTCCCCCAGTACCAATATCCGATGCCTGAGACAAATACGCCAAGGAACACTATATGTGCCCATTCTACCTGAGTCAGTAGTGTCAACTCCCCCCATCCCCTGTTCCTGAGCATGAATGGAAGGGTCAGGAAACATCCTGTCATGCTCATATAAAAGGTGACGACCAGCGAAGGGAGAGGAATACTCAACCTTTTCAGCAAAACGGAATATACCGCCCAATTCAACGTACTGAGAAGCATCAGAATATATCCGATGCTTATCGCGAAATTTGGAGCCTTCCCACCGCCATTCGTCACCATCAACACTCCGGCAATGGCCAGGATCATGCCCGCCGTGCGGAAGGGGGTCATTTTTTCATGTAAAAAAATCACGGAAAGAATGACCGTGAAAACAGGTGAGAAGGATATCATCCAGCCCGCAGCAGCTGCATCAATGGTAATCAAAGCTGTCGATTGAATGACCTGATGCACGAATACTCCCAGTACAGCAAGAACAATCAGCTGGGGGGCATAGCGGAGCGGTAAGTTTAGCGGATATCGTTTTAATACCAGTATGATCAAAAGAAACAGTGCACCTATTGAAAACCTGAGTACGAGAAGCGTATAAGGATCGATTTTATCTACCACCGCCTTGGTAGACACAAATGAAATCCCCCAAAAAATGATGGACATGGCAGCGTATATAGAAGCTGCCACGGTTACCTTTTTCTGACTCATATATCCATGTATTCCTCTCTGCGCTTTCTAACATAATATGCATGTCCAGGCAGAACATGATAGATGAGTAATAAACGATGGAAGATTGAAGCCTGTCTTTCACGCAGATAATCGAAAAGCGCAGGCGGCTCGTTCAGGATCTGGACAGTAAAAGAGGCTGAGACAAAAGTGTTTTAGTCATAGTAAAACCCGAATTAATTTGCCTGCGATAAGGCAAATTAGTTCGGGTTTTTAATTTGTTTAATGGACATTTATATTAAATTGTTTCACACATCAATAAATTTCTCCCTGGTCAATTCAGGACGGTTTAAGTAGCCCCTTGCCAAGCCTTTACCTGAAATACATAATTCACCTGGAGCTCCGAAAGGAGTTAGCTTCCCCCACTTGTCTAATAGACTTATTCCTAAAGTTGGAATTGGATGTCCGATTGGGCTTACATCTCCCAATATATCCCTCATTTCAATTTCTTTAAAAGTGGCATGTACGGTGATTTCTGTAATCCCATACATATTAATTAGACGGACCTTGGGATATCTGGCATGCCAATCCTTCAACATAATAGGATTTAATGCTTCTCCGCCAAAAACGATATATCTTAACGACAATGTTACAGACTTATTATTTTCATACTTCATTAGGGAATTAAAAGCTGTCGGTGTCTGGTTTAAAACAGTTACCTTCTCTGATTCCAATAAATCAAGGAAAAAATCAGGATTTTGTGCAATTTCTTTAGGAACGACTACACAAGTTCCTCCATTTAATAAGGCTCCAAAAATTTCCCACACCGAAAAATCAAAGCTGTAGGAATGAAAGATTGTCCAAACATCATTTTCATCGAAGTCAAATAACTGGTCATCATTTCTAAATAGCCTTACTGCGTTTTGATGCTCAATCATAACGCCTTTAGGATTTCCAGTGGTCCCGGATGTGTAGATAATATATGCTAAGTTTCCAGGTCTTGACGAAATGGAGAGATTTGATGCATTTCCTTCCAATTCACTCTTCTCAAAACGTATAAATTTACCATTAAATTCAATATTTTGAGGTAGTTGTTTTTCAGAAATAATAAAATCGGCCCTACTGTCTTTTACGATGAATTGAATCCGATCCTTGGGATATGTAGGATCGATGGGAACGTATGCGCCTCCAGCCTTCAAAACAGCAAGCATACTAATAATCATATTAGGAGATCGATCCATTAAAAGGATCGCCAAATTATCGGGTCCAATTCCTGCTTTTAACAATTTTCCAGCCAAATGATTGGCACAATTATTTAGTTCTCTATATGTCATTTTCTGTCCGTCAAATGACACAGCAATATTTTCAGGGAACTGTTCTACTTGTTTTTCAAACAATGAGTGAACCGTCTCTTCTATTGGATATCCAATATCCAGTTTATTGAAATTACTCTTTATTAATTCTTTCTCTATATCAGTTACTACATCTATTTGACCAATCAGTGAATCTGGCCTTTCAGCTGCCGCAGTCAATATCTCCAAAAAATGATTGCTTATTTGATCGATTTGTTCTTCGTTGAGAATAGAGGTTTTATATTCCCAGCAAAATAATAAATAATCCTTTTCTTGAGTTGTTTCTAAAGTTAAATCAAACTTTGATGTTGCATGTGGCAACTCATAAGGGTATACCTCTGTCTTGTCTAAAGAAAATTTAGATTGTTCCATATTTTGATGGACCAAAGCAACGTCAAATAGAGGGTGGCGGTTTGTATCCTTATGAATTTCTAATTTCTCTACCAAGTCCTCAAAGGAATAATCTTGATTTTCTAGTGCTTCAAGAGTTTGATTCTTTACCTCTTTTAAAAATGAACGAAAGCTTTTAGAACCTGACGGATTATTTCTCATTGGGAGCATATTTACAAATACACCAATTATTTTTTGCAGCTCATCGTGAGTACGACCAGAGACGGGAGAACCGATAGTGATGTCTTCTTGTCCACTGTACTTTGAAAGCAAAATATTAAAAGCAGCAAGGATTATCATATATAAACTGCTCTCAGTTTGTTCCGCTAATTTGTTGAGCTTTTTATAAAGAATAGAATCAATCATTCCATTCTTACGCCGACCTTCAAAAATTGGAATTATTGGACGTTTTCCTAATACGGGTAATTCAAGGGGTTCCGGAATGCTTTTAAATTCGTTCAGCCAATAGTTCTCTTGTTTTAGATAAACGTCAGAATTTCTATTCTCTTGCTGCCAAACAGCATAGTCTTTATATTGAAATGGTAACTGCTCAAAAGTTAGCCCACTATATCCGGATAAGACCTCCTTGACAATCAGGTTCATGGATATTCCATCCGAAATAATATGGTGCATATCGAATAAAAGCAATGACCTGTCTTCTCCCATATCAATTAAGTAAACTCTGAAAAGAGGACCCTTCTCCAGATTGAATGGTTTTACAAAATGTGAATCGATAAGTGATATATCATGTTCTAGAGAATTGATTATTTCAATATTCACATCAACAAACTCTGATACTACCTGAACCGGGTGACCTTCATGCATTTTAAAAGTGGTCCTGAGATTCTCGTGCCGCTGCACCACTTGCTGAAGTGATGCCTTTAGTTTTAAGACATCAATTTCTCCTTCGATCAACAGAGCATTTGGCATATTATAACTCGTTCCAACTTCCTCAAATTGACTCATTATAAATAAACGGCGCTGTGCAGAAGAAAGAGGGTAATGTGTACGTATTGGCGCTTTCTCCAGAATGCTTGTTTTATTTTCCTCTGATTCCCCCAGGCGCTTTGAAAGTTGTTCTATAGTTGGGTTTTCAAATATTTCACTTAGAGGGACTGTCTTACCAAACATCTTCTTCAATCTTGCAACCAAGATGGTTGCCTTCAAGGAATGCCCTCCCAGAGCAAAGAAGTCATCATGCACACCTACATCTTTTAACCCCAAAATTTCCTTCCATATTTCTGAAAGCTGCTTTTCTTCAAAAGTTTTGGGAGCAACATATCGATCATTTAGATAAACTTCTGGTGCCGGTAATGATTTTCTGTCCAATTTACCATTTGGTGTAAGAGGCATACTCTCCAATACCATAAGGTGTGCTGGAACCATATATGCAGGCATCTTGGTTCCAAGAAACTCTTTTAGCTCTTTTTGAATTAAACTTTCTTCTGGATTACTCCGTTTAAGCACTACATATGCGGAGAGATAATGCTCACCCGCTGCATCTTTGCGCAGAGTAACCACTGCTTCATTTACTAAGTCATGTTCCAGTAAACAGGCTTCAATCTCCTGAAGTTCAATCCTATAACCTCTAACTTTAACTTGATGATCCATCCTGCCTAAGTATTCGATTTGACCATTTGGAAGCCACCTGGCTATGTCTCCAGTACGGTACATTTTCGAACCAAATTCAAAAGGGTTATCAACAAATTTTTCATTTGTTAAATCAGCTCTGTTTAAATATCCACGCGCTAAACCAACACCTGCAATACAAAGCTCACCAATCACTCCTACAGGCATAAGGTGATTGTATGAGTCTATAATATAGAGCTGAACATTATCTATAGGTTTGCCGATTGGAACTAAATCACTAATTTTACTAGGGAGGCAATCATAATATGACACATCAACTGTTGCCTCTGTAGGTCCATATAGATTGATTAGTTCAGTTCGGTGGGCGGGATATAAGATTTCGTTAAACTTATGAACTTGTTTTAATAGCAACGCTTCACCACTTGCGAAACATTTCTTAACCGACGCAAGTTTGTCGATACTCTCTTTGCGATCATCTATATGATTTAAAAATGCCTGCAGCATTGATGGCACAAAGTGAAGAATGGAAATATTATTTTGATTGATAGTCTCTACCAGGATTTCCGGATCCTTCTCTCCCCCTGGAGTCAAAAGGCATAGAGAGGATCCAGTAATCGTCCACCAAAATAACTCCCAAACAGAGACATCAAACGTAAATGGAGTTTTCTGCAAAATTACATCATCTTCATTAATTGGATATTCTCTTTGCATCCAATAGAGCCGGTTCATAACGGAATCATGTTGAATCATGACTCCTTTTGGTTTCCCTGTAGAGCCTGAAGTATAAATAATGTAGATTAGATCTTCAGGGTTAATTGTAGAGTTAATACTTCCTGTAGCTCCAGCGTATATCTCCTGATCATCCAGTAATAGCGTTTGACCATTAAACCCCGAAATGACTGGTTTAACATCAGACTTTGTAAGTAAAAATCCTGCTTGTGAATCTTCAAGCATATAATAAGTTCTTTCCATAGGAAAAGCAGGATCAATGGGTAAATAGGCGCCCCCAGCTTTAAGAATCCCAAAAATACCAATTATCATTTCTAACGATCGTTCAAGCCTCAAAGCAACAACTTCACCCGAACGCAATCCATTCTCTTGTAAGACAGAGGCCAGTTGATTAGCCTTCTCATTCAGCTGCCTGTAAGTTAGTTCCTCATTATCGAATTTAACCGCTGTTTTGTTAGGAATTCGTTCAGCCTGTTCCTGAAGTATTTCATGTATCATGATATCCTTGCGGAAATTGACTTCGGGACCGGTGCTTACTTTCATTAAAAACTCTTTCTCAGTATCGTTTAGCATTTCAAGATCATTAAGTGAAATGGAGGGAATATTAGTTACCTGCTGTAATAAATTGCTTAAATGACTAGAAACGTTTTGCATACTCTGCTCTTCAAAAACATTTGCATTATAGCTGAGCCGAAGATAAAATTTGTTTCCAGGAATCACTGTTAATTGAAAATCGTAATTTGTATGTTCCATGATCTCCATATTACTGACTGTCAATCTGTTATCATTTTCAGAATCTGAACCCGTTTTAAGAGGATAATTCTCGAACATCACCAAATGATTTAACAATTCTTTCCCAAGGCTGCTCTGTCCTTGAATATCAGCTAACGGTACAAAAGCATGCTCTTCCGAAATAAGCGCTTCTTTCTGAAGCTTTAGTAATAAATCTTCAAAGGAGGTAGTATCAGTAACCTTAACTCGAACTGGAGCAGTTTGTATAAAAAGTCCAATCATTTGATCAATTCCGGCTATTTCAGATGGTCTCCCAGACAACACAGAACCAAAAACCACGTCCTTAGTTCTGTTGTATTTTGTCAACAGAACACCCCACAGAGCTTGAATATAAGTATTAAGAGTTACATTAAGATTCCTTGTAATTTTCTCCATTCGAGAAAGCAGATTTTCGTCAACTGGAATGTCAATCCACTTTAAGTCGTACTTACCTTTAGAGATTTCTTTATCATTCCTTTTAGGTAAGGAAGCCTGTACTTCATATCCATCCAAGTAATTCCTCCAGTAATTCAAAGAACTGTCCTTATCACGTTTCTCCAGCCAGCTAATGTAGCTGCTGTAAGGTTGTACTGGAGGTAAATTGGCATGTTCACCAGTTACCAGTTCCATATAGATGGATGTGAACTCTTCCCATAACAGACCTAAAGACCATCCATCAAGTAATATGTGGTGGAAACTCCATAACACCACTGATGAATCGCTGCCGGTAGAAAAAACCGTAATTCGCATTAACAGATCTTTATCCAATTTAAAAGTTTCTTTTTTCTCATCATTCATATAATTTGTTATAAATTGGGATTGTTCATCAACATTTAAATGGTCAATTTGTTCAAGATGAATAGTCGCCTGCCTCTCCTTTAATACAACTTGTACTGGGCGGGGGACTCCTTCGTGAATAAAAATCGAACGCAAAATATCGTGACGGGCAATAAGCCGGTTAAAAGATTCCTCAAAAGCCTGAATGTTGATTCCAGTATCAATTTCTAGACGGACTTGTTCAAAATAGGCATTGCTTCCTTTTGAATACAAAGCATGAAAAAGCATACCTTCTTGCATTGGAGACAATGGATAAATCTTTTGAATTTCTGGTTTTGCCATGGTATTCCTCCTGTTATTTAAGCTTTGCTTCAATTAAGTTCTGCAAACCTTCCAGTTCTTCAAAAGAAAGGTTGTGATCATTTCCGAAATCAGAAGGGGAATGTTCTGCTTCCTCTTTCAACGTGCAAAAATTGATTAATTCTGTCAGATGCGATTTAAACAGCAAAGACAATTTTTCAATACTGCTGTCTGAATACTGTAATCTGTTATATTCCCACTGGAACTGTAATTTACCATTAACAATTCTCCCTAAAATCTCTATTTCATGGGTTCTTGCTGATTCAGGATTAACTGATTCCCCTATTGCTAATGTGCTTAATTCAAAAGGTTTTTTCAGGTCGTTTCCATACTCTCCTAAGAAATTAAAGCTGATTTGGGGTTCCTGCTGATTCCAAAGACCAAATTCATTATTCATAGGGGAAAGATACTTTAATATCCCAAACCCAATCCCTTTATTTGGTATTTTCCTCAGCATCTCTTTGATTTGCTTGATCAGCAATCCTTTGTCTTCAAAAGAATGCACATCTAACATAATTGGATAGATGGAAGTAAACCAGCCAACAGTTCGAGAAATATTTACGTTGTTGGTTAAAACTTCTCGGCCATGCCCCTCCAAGTTTATGAAGAATTTCTCATTTCCTGTCCATGACTTCAAACTGAGTGCAAGGGCCGTCAATAAAATATCATTTATTTCAGTATGGAATGCCTGATTCACATCATTCCTTAAGCGAGAAGTGTCTTCTTTTAAAAACTCTACCCCTATCGATTTTGCGTCTTTAGATAGATTCTCACTCGAATGAAAATCTTTCTGTAATTCAGGGACATCTTCACTCAGTATTTTTTTCCAGTACTCTTCTTCTTTTGATTGATATATTTCTCGGGAATAATCCTCTAGCGCAGAAGCCCAAGCCTGATAAGATGCTGTTTTTTTAGGAAGTGAAAAATCCTTTTCCTGCATCATACTTTCGTAACCTATAACAAAGTCCTCAACCATGATTCTCCAAGATACACCATCAATCACCAGATGGTGCACACTAAACAACAAAAAGTCCCCAATATCAGTTTTAAATAATCCAATAGAAACTAAAGGTCCCTTTTGCAAATTAATTTTCTTGTGAAGATACTCGGCTTTTCTTGTAATCTCTGATTCATAATTACTTAACCCGGTTAAATTAAAGATTTCAAAATGGAACAACTCTTCCTCGGCACAAGTAATTCCTCTATTCTCCTGTTCCACCGATAACAATTCCTTAAAGGACATCCTTAGAGCATCATGGTGCTCTACAAGTTTTATCATTACTTCTTTTACATACTTTTCTTCCAGTGTCTTTTCAGAATGCAATAATATTGCCTGGTTCCAATAATGCTCCATAGATTGTTTTTCGAAGAACCATTCCTGTATAGGAGTAAGTCTCACTTTTCCTGCTATTTCCCCTTGAAAATCATCTTTGTCTTCTCTCTTTATTCGTGGAGAAATACTTTGAATTGTCGGATATTTAAAGAGATCTTTCACTTCCATTTTCAGATTAAGCGCATGTAGTTTCGCTGATATTTGGAGTGCTTTGATAGAGTCTCCTCCTAAATCAAAGAAACTTGCATTTGTACTTACCTGTCCGACTCCCAATATCTCAGTAAAAACTTCAGTCAGCAGCTTCTCGATTTCATTTTCAGGCAGGGTGTGCCTGCCTTCTAATCTTGTATCCGGTTCCGGTGCAGGAAGTGCTTGTATATCCAACTTGCCATTAGCAGTTAAAGGAAGCTTTGATAATTCAATAAAGAATGCAGGTACCATATAATCCGGCAATCTATCTTGAAGACCTCTCCGCAGTTCTTGATAGTCAATGCTTTGATCTGAAACATAGTAAGCACAGAGATGCTTGGAACTTTTTTTATCTTCAACTATTGTTACTGCTGCATTCTTCACAGAAGGGTTTTCCAGCAAGATTGCCTCAATTTCTTTAGGTTCAATCCGGTAACCCCTGATTTTCACTTGATTATCCTTTCTTCCGATATACTCCACGTTTCCATCTGGAAGCCATTTCCCCAGATCACCAGTTCGATATATTCGATCTTGTTCAACAAATGGGTTATTGGAGAACTTTTGTGCAGTCAATTCTTGATTGTTTAAGTATCCTTTTGCGACCCCTGCACCTCCAACACATATTTCGCCTACAACACCAATCGGCTGCAGGTTGTCGAACTCATCGATAATAAATACGCTAGAATTGCTTATCGGACGACCAATCGGTATAGTACCATCAAAGTCTTGACAAACAGGATAATAAGTAGAAAAGGTGGTATTTTCAGTTGGGCCGTATACATTCAAAAAATTCAACCCTTCATGTCTTCGTGCCATAGCAACATGTTTTGGAGACAACACTTCCCCTCCAACCAATAAATATCGCATTGAAGCAAACATGTCGCTAAAATATTCTGCGTATTGATTAAATAAAGAAGAAGTCAGCCACAAAATACTTATCTTGTACTTCTTGAGATATTCAGAAAAAGCCCGGACATCAAGGAACAAATTTTTATCGCATAAATGAATTGTTAAACCATTTAGCAATGACCCCCAAATTTCAAAAGTTGTTGCGTCAAAGCCTGTAGCACCCGTAAGAAGAACCTGATCAGATTCTTTGAATTCTATATAGTTCGTATTATTTACCAAACGATTTACATTCTTATGTGTTACCATTACACCTTTGGGCTTACCAGTAGTCCCTGAAGTATACATAATATAAGCCAGGCTATCCGCTGTTCCTGAAGCTCTTAAGTTTCCTGCCTCCCATTCATCGAATGGAAATTCATTAATGTTCAGTATTTCACCAGAAAATGATAAATTTGACTTACCTAATGAATCGGAAAGAATAAAACGTGCCCCACTATCTTCAAGTAAAAACTTCAGTCTGCTCTCTGGAAGATCAGGGTTAAGAGGAAGATAGGATGCCCCCGCTTTTAAAATTGCCAATATAGATATCATCATTTCTGCTGTCGGTTCCATCAATATTGCTATAGGTTCCTCCGGAAGAATATTCTGGGCTTTTAAGAAATGTCCCAGCTTGTTTGCCTTTTCATTCAGCTCTCTATAACTTATATGTTGGTCTTTCGAGATGACCGCAATTTTATCCGGGTCAGTATTTGTACGCCTCTCAAAAATCTCTTGTACGGTTTTATCATCATGAAATGCAGATTCAGTTCCGATGGAAAATTGCATAATTTCCTGCTTATGAGTTTCTGAGATTATTTCCAAATTGGAAATTTTGCGATTAGGATCATTACATACCGCCTGCAAAATATTAATGAAGCATTCGGAAAAACGAGTTATTGTTTTTTTCGTAAACAGTTCTTCACAATATTGAATGTTAAACTCCAGGTGACCATTCTCCTCTAAAGCCTCTAATAGTATGTCAAATTTTGCCGTTGTGGCTTTTAATGGATAAGAGGTAAGAGTTTGATTATCCAGTTGTAAATTAGTTAATCCTTTATTTTGTAAAACGAAAGCTGCATCGAATAATGGATTTCTTCCAGGATCCCTCTCAAGTTTCACTTTTGCAATCAGCTCTTCAAACGGATAATCCTGATTAGCAAAGGAGTCCAAGGCAGTCTGCCTCGCTTCTTGTAAGAATTTCAGAAATTCTTTTTCTCCTTCCGGGAACAGCCTTATAGGAAGCATGTTGACAAACATTCCAATTAAGGACTGGATTTCCGGATGACTCCTTCCTGAAACTGGAGTTCCGACAACTATGTCTTTTTGTCCGGAGAATCGGGCCAATGTGATTTGATAGCAAGAAAGCAGAATCATAAATAAGGTAACATCGGCACCTTCAGCAATCTTATAAAGTTGATCAACCAGAGGCTTTTCCATTCTGAATTGGTGCTGGTTTCCTTTATAATTTTTAATTTTCGGCCTAGTAAAATCGTAAGGAAGTTCCAATAGCGGAGCACCATTTTCAAATTGTTTAAGCCAATATCTTTCCTGATTCTTTAGCCTTTGTTCATCAAGCATTGTTTTTTGCCAGACAGCATAGTCTTTATATTGAAGAGATAGAGCTTCCAATTTCTCTCCCTCATAGAGCGTTATAAGCTCCCTTTCCATGACTTCAAGGGACAGTCCATCTGAAATTATATGATGCATATCCAGCATCAAATATTGCCCGGCATTTGTATCTGTAATCACCGTCATTTTGATCAGAGGCGCCTCAGCCAAGTCAAATGGCCTTATAGATAATCCTAAAAAAGTTTCAATACTTTTTACGTGTAAAAGATTTATCTCGTTATTAATTTTTTCATGGACCTTTTGAACAGGTTCCCCTCCAGCTATTTCAAATGATGTCCTTAGAATTTCATGTCGTTGAATAAGAGCATCAAATGCCATTTGCAGCCGGTTTAAGTCTAATTTCCCTTTTACTTTGAATATAGCTGGCATATTATAAGTAGTTGAAATATCTTCCGTTTCGTTCAATATAAATAACCGCTTTTGGGAAGATGTTAAAGGATAATATGCTGCCTCCTCTGCTGGTAATATTGGAAGATACTTGACCTTTTCCTGTCCCTCAATCCAATTAGCCATCTCATATATAGTAGGAAATTGGAATAAATCTTTAATTGTTATTTCTACACTAAAGAACTTATATATATCAGATACTAGCTTTACTCCTTTTAATGACTGTCCTCCTATGGAGAAGAAGTTTTCGTTAATTCCAATTCCCTCGACTCCGACACGAAGCTTTCATCCCATCCATCCGTGAAGGAATCCGTGGTTACCGTGCTGAAGGATGGAGAAGGAAACAGCGGACTGTGCGCATATATGGTAGGCAAGAAGAATATTCCAGACCGTGAGCTGCGTGAGCACTTGGCATCATCCCTGCCTGTTTATATGCTTCCATCGCACTATGTCTGGCTTGATGCGCTACCGCTCAGTGATAACGGGAAAATTGATCGGCGATCATTGCCGAATCCCAAGCAGCTCATTTCAAAGGAAACGTATGAAAAGCCGGAAAGTGAGACCGCTCAAGCGATGGCTGAATTATGGAAGGACCTTTTAGGAGTGGAAAGAGTAGGCCTTCAGGACAATTTCTTTATATTAGGTGGTCAATCTCTAAAAGCTGCTTCTCTCACAGCCCAAATATTTAATAAATGGGACCTTGAAGTACCATTGCAGTGGATATTCCAATATCCAACTCTTGAAAGCTTCTCAAGTCGGGTTGATCACTTGCTTGATTCAGGATTTGTGAAGGAAAAACCGATCGTGAAACTGAAAGATGGAGAATATCAATTGTTCTGTTTCCCTCCAGTTTCCGGGGTTGGTTCTGAATATAAAGAGTTATCAAAACATTTAAATGAATGGGCAGTTTATGGTTTTGACTTTATTAAAGAAGAAGATAGAATCTCTCAGTATAAATCAATTATAAAACAGGTTCAGCCTCACGGGCCGTATACATTGTTTGGATATTCCGCAGGCGGCAATCTTGCATATGAAGTTGCTAAGTCTTTAGAGGAATCAGGGGATAAAGTAAACGGGTTAATCATATTAGATGCAGAAAGAAAAAGTCACGCCGGATCGGCTACTGATGAAAAAATAAGCGGTGAGACTAAAGAGCAACTTGCAGCAGTTTACGAAAAATACCAGGAGTATTTAAGTATCCCAACATTTTTCGAGGCAGTTGAAGATAGAATAAAGCAGTACCGAATTTATCTTGAAAGTGCTGTAAATAAAGGTCAGATTAATGCCGATATCTATGCAGTTCGTTCAACAGAAACCTTGGAATTAGGATGGAAACCTCTTACTGCAGGGACGTATGAAGAACTACAAGGTTATGGAAAGCATACTGAGATGTTAGATGATCCGTATATTTACAATAATCTCAAGCAAATAAAAGCCATACTGAATAAAAATAATAAACTGCTTCCTGAAACTATTGGATGAGTCGTATATCGGAAGGGGATTATTGTGACAGAAAAGAAGCAAAATCTTAAAAATATATATGAGTTAACCCCTCTCCAAAAGGGGATGGTATTTAACCACCTCATTGATGAGAAATCAAATGCATATATGGAACAAGTTGAATTAGATCTTGAGGGACATTTGGATCTCCCACATTTTGAATCCAGTTTTCAGGAACTAGTAAATCGCCATGATGTTTTCAGGACAATTTTTCGCCATTCGAAATTGAAGACACCTCTACAGGTAGTCTTTAAAGAAAGAAAAGGAGCTTTTAGCTTTGAAAATCTTTCAACTTTTGATGCAAATAAAATAGAAAGAATAATAGGCGAGTATAGACATGGAGATCTTGAAAGAAACTTCAATCTTGAAAAAGACTCTTTAATTCGAGTGAAAGTGTTCCAACAAACCGATAACCGATATACAGTATTCTTGAGTTTCCATCATATTATTCTTGATGGTTGGGGATTGGGGGTAGCTCTAAAAGAATGGATGGAGATTTATTCATCAAAAATAAATAAACAACCCATGAGAGTGAAAAATGAATTTTCATATAGTGATTATATCGTTTGGTTGAGAAATCAGGATTTTGAGAAAGCTTCGAGCTTTTGGGAGAAAACACTTCAAGGTTACAGCAATAAGGCGGGTATTATACCCGCCTTAAAGAAAAAGGATAAAAAAGTTGATTATCTTCATTTCGAGCACTTTGAAACGCTTGATACAACTTTGTCTAATAATCTTGTTTCCTTAGCAAAGTTGAATAAAGTTACACTGAATTCAGTATTGAGATCAATTTGGGGCATGCTGCTGCAAAAATACAATGACAGTAATGATGTAGTGTTCGGATCGGTTACTTCTGGTCGTCCGCCAGAACTCGGCGGTGTAGAAAAAGCTGTTGGTCTATTTATAAATACTGTGCCAGTGCGGGTTAAAAGTACACCGGGGCAAACTTTCCCTGAATTATTACAGCAGGTCCACAGAGATATTCAGTCTGAGAGTACATATCATTATTATCCGTTATATGAGTCCCTTGCTAAAAGTGAATTGAAGAATGATTTGATAGATCACGTGATTGCTTTCGAAAACTATCCCCTGGACAGACAGTTTTTATCCGAAGGAGAAGATCTTGGATTTTCTATTAATAAATTGAAAATTTTTGAAGAGACTAATTATGATTTTAGTTTAAATGTTTTTCCAGGTGAAAAAATTTCTCTTAAAGTCACTTATAATGGGAATGTTTTTCAGAATCACTATATAGAGCAGATATGTAATCACTTTAAAAATCTAATCTGTTGTATTTTGGATAATCCGAATAGGCAAGTTTCCGAATATGAAATTCTTACAAAAGATGAAGTATCAAAAATAGTCAAGAATAAAGCAAATGTTAAATACCCTGATGATAAAACGATTCATGAGTTATTTGAGAAGCAAGTTGAACTTTATCCTGGTAAAAAAGCAGTTATTCTGGATGATAAGCACTTGACTTATAAAGAACTTAATACAAGAGCGGATACATTGGCATTTCTTCTTAGGAAAAAAGGAGTTGGAAGAAAGGAGCCGGTAGGATTAATTTCTGACAGAGGTATTGACACAATTGTGGGAATGTTAGCTATTTTAAAATCTGGAGGATGTTATGTTCCAATAGATCCCGATTTACCTGTGAACAGGATTAATTATATTTTAAATGATTGCTCAGCAAGGTTTATTTTAACACCAAGCGGTTGGCAGCTCCCTTGTGAATTTTCAGGAGAAATAATCGGATTAAATGATAGATTCAATGAAGCTGATTACCCGGTATTGTCAAGTGGAAAGATCACCAGTCCGGGTGATCTTGCATATATCATTTATACATCAGGAACCACTGGAAAGCCAAAGGGAGTAATGGTTGAACATAGAAATGTTGTTAGTTTGATTCTTAATGACAAATTACCTTTTAGCTTTAATAGTAAGGATATATGGACAATCTATCATTCTTTTAGTTTTGATTTTTCGGTTTGGGAACTATATGGTTCACTATTGAATGGTGGAACTTGTGTGATCGTGCCTAAAGAAATTGCACAAAACCCAAGGGCGTTTATCCATCTCCTTAATAAAGAGAATGTTACTGTATTAAACCAAACACCTTCCGCGTTCTCTCACCTGATCGACGAAATAACTACTGAAGGTGCAGCTAATCTGAGTCTTCGGTATGTTGTTTTTGGAGGAGAAGCATTAAAGCCTGCTATGTTACATCCATTGAAGAGTCTATATCCTCATTTACATTTGATTAATATGTATGGAATAACAGAAACAACAGTTCATGTGACATATAAGGAAATTACATTAAAAGAAATTGAAGCAAATTTAAGTTGTATCGGTAAACCGCTTCCTACTTTAACAGCATACGTTATGAACAAAGAGCAATGCCTAGTTCCAGAAGGGGCTATTGGTGAGTTATATATTGGGGGAGAAGGTGTATCAAAAGGATACATAAATAACAAAAAATTAACCCAAGAGAGATTCATAGTAAATCCCTATAATTCTTCCGAGTTAATATACAGGTCAGGAGATATTGTTCGGAGGTTGGCAGATGGTGAATTAGAGTACCTTGGCAGGATAGACCATCAAATTAAGGTGCGCGGCCATCGAATCGAGATGGGTGAAATCGAAAACCGCCTGTTATTCCATCCTTCTATAAAAGAGGCGGCCGTTCTTGCCACACTGGTTAAGTCCTCGATCGATTAGTATCAGTCAGCTCCACATGTCGCCATGCTTCCACCTCTGACCTATCTACCTGGTCATCTTCCAGGGATCTTACTCACATAAAGTGATGGGAAATCTCATCTCGAGGGGGGCTTCATGCTTAGATGCTTTCAGCACTTATCCCTTCCGCACATAGCTACCCAGCGATGCCTTTGGCAAGACAACTGGTACACCAGCGGTGCGTCCATCCCGGTCCTCTCGTACTAAGGACAGCTCCTCTCAAATTTCCTGCGCCCACGACGGATAGGGACCGAACTGTCTCACGACGTTCTGAACCCAGCTCGCGTACCGCTTTAATGGGCGAACAGCCCAACCCTTGGGACCGACTACAGCCCCAGGATGCGATGAGCCGACATCGAGGTGCCAAACCTCCCCGTCGATGTGGACTCTTGGGGGAGATAAGCCTGTTATCCCCGGGGTAGCTTTTATCCGTTGAGCGATGGCCCTTCCATGCGGAACCACCGGATCACTAAGCCCGACTTTCGTCCCTGCTCGACTTGTAGGTCTCGCAGTCAAGCTCCCTTGTGCCTTTACACTCTGCGAATGATTTCCAACCATTCTGAGGGAACCTTTGGGCGCCTCCGTTACTCTTTAGGAGGCGACCGCCCCAGTCAAACTGCCCACCTGACACTGTCTCCCACCCCGATAAGGGGCGCGGGTTAGAATTTCAATACAGCCAGGGTAGTATCCCACCAACGCCTCCACCGAAGCTTGTGCTCCGGTTTCCAAGGCTCCTACCTATCCTGTACAAGCTGTACCAAAATTCAATATCAGGCTACAGTAAAGCTCCACGGGGTCTTTCCGTCCTGTCGCGGGTAACCTGCATCTTCACAGGTACTATAATTTCACCGAGTCTCTCGTTGAGACAGTGCCCAGATCGTTACGCCTTTCGTGCGGGTCGGAACTTACCCGACAAGGAATTTCGCTACCTTAGGACCGTTATAGTTACGGCCGCCGTTTACTGGGGCTTCGATTCGCACCTTCGCTTGCGCTAAGCACTCCTCTTAACCTTCCAGCACCGGGCAGGCGTCAGCCCCTATACTTCGCCTTACGGCTTCGCAGAGACCTGTGTTTTTGCTAAACAGTCGCCTGGGCCTATTCACTGCGGCTCTTCGAGGCTATACACCCCAAAGAGCACCCCTTCTCCCGAAGTTACGGGGTCATTTTGCCGAGTTCCTTAACGAGAGTTCTCTCGCTCACCTTAGGATTCTCTCCTCGCCTACCTGTGTCGGTTTGCGGTACGGGCACCTTTTTCCTCGCTAGAGGCTTTTCTTGGCAGTGTGGAATCAGGAACTTCGCTACTATAATTCGCTCGCTGTCACAGCTCAGCCTTCACGATGACGGGATTTGCCTCATCATCAGCCTAACTGCTTAGACGCACATATCCAGCAGTGCGCTTACCCTATCCTCCTGCGTCCCCCCATTGCTCAAACGGAAAAGAGGTGGTACAGGAATATCAACCTGTTGTCCATCGTCTACGCCTATCGGCCTCGACTTAGGTCCCGACTAACCCTGAGCGGACGAGCCTTCCTCAGGAAACCTTAGGCATTCGGTGGATGGGATTCTCACCCATCTTTCGCTACTCATACCGGCATTCTCACTTCTAAGCACTCCACCAGTCCTTACGGTCTGACTTCACTGTCCTTAGAACGCTCTCCTACCACTGACACCTAAAGGTGTCAATCCACAGCTTCGGTGATACGTTTAGCCCCGGTACATTTTCGGCGCAGAGTCACTCGACCAGTGAGCTATTACGCACTCTTTAAATGGTGGCTGCTTCTAAGCCAACATCCTGGTTGTCTAAGCAACTCCACATCCTTTTCCACTTAACGTATACTTTGGGACCTTAGCTGGTGGTCTGGGCTGTTTCCCTTTCGACTACGGATCTTATCACTCGCAGTCTGACTCCCATGGATAAGTCTTTGGCATTCGGAGTTTGTCTGAATTCGGTAACCCGATGAGGGCCCCTAGTCCAAACAGTGCTCTACCTCCAAGACTCTTACACATGAGGCTAGCCCTAAAGCTATTTCGGAGAGAACCAGCTATCTCCAAGTTCGATTGGAATTTCTCCGCTACCCACACCTCATCCCCGCACTTTTCAACGTGCGTGGGTTCGGACCTCCATCCAGTGTTACCTGGACTTCATCCTGGACATGGGTAGATCACCTGGTTTCGGGTCTACGACCACATACTCATTCGCCCTGTTCAGACTCGCTTTCGCTGCGGCTCCGTCTCATCGACTTAACCTTGCATGGGATCGTAACTCGCCGGTTCATTCTACAAAAGGCACGCCATCACTCGTTAACGAGCTCTGACTACTTGTAGGCACACGGTTTCAGGTTCTATTTCACTCCCCTTCCGGGGTGCTTTTCACCTTTCCCTCACGGTACTGGTTCACTATCGGTCACTAGGTAGTATTTAGCCTTGGGAGATGGTCCTCCCAGCTTCCGACGGGATTTCACGTGTCCCGCCGTACTCAGGATCCACTCAAGAGGGAACGAAGTTTCAACTACAGGGTTGTTACCTTCTTTGACGAGCCTTTCCAGACTTCTTCGTCTACTCCGTTCCTTTGTAACTCCGTATAGAGTGTCCTACAACCCCAAGAGGCAAGCCTCTTGGTTTGGGCTACATCCCGTTTCGCTCGCCGCTACTCAGGGAATCGCATTTGCTTTCTCTTCCTCCAGGTACTTAGATGTTTCAGTTCCCTGGGTCTGCCTTCCATACTCTATGTATTCAAGTATGGATACTGTTCCATTACGAACAATGGGTTCCCCCATTCGGAAATCTCCGGATCAAAGCTCACTTACAGCTCCCCGAAGCATATCGGTGTTAGTCCCGTCCTTCATCGGCTCCTAGTGCCAAGGCATCCACCGTGCGCCCTTCATAACTTAACCACACTGATTACAGCCAAGAGATCTTACCACTCTTGCCATCTTTTTTACCACTCTCCGCCAAGGAATTTACCAGGCTACGCCAACGCATTTACCAACGGTAAAAATGCCCTACAGATTAACATTCTATTAATCTGGTAGGGCTATTATTGTTGATTAACTACTTAGAGTGGTTATTACTGAAGTAATCGAAGATTATCTTTCTAGATCCTTCATAAATATCTTGCTCAGTCCAGTTACTTGGAACAGGTTCCTCACCGTATACCTCTAAAAGCTGTTCTTTTAGTTCCTTTGGGAAGGGAATCCAGCTTTTGAAACCCACCCAGTAATAGTATTCTTCAATCTTCTGAATCTCTTTTGGGGTTAATGTAGTCATATCAAGGTTACCTGCCTAACCCATGACGCTCACGCATAGAAACTTCTCCGTCTAGTAGAATTTGATAGGAGTCATGAATTATGCGATCTAAGATTGCTTCCGCAATCGTTTCATTTCCTAGCTTTAAATGCCATCCACTAGGATCAATCTGTGAACAGAATATAGTGGAACCAACCTTATGTCGAGCTTCTGTAATTTCCAAGAGGATCGCTGCTTCATCCGTCGTTAAATCTGTTAAAAGCCATTCATCTAGGATAAGAAGGTCTACTTTCGTATATTTTTTTATGCTCTTCCGATAGCTTCCGTCTGCTGCTAATTTAGCTAGTGACAGCTCATCCAGTAATTCTGGTAACCGAATATATTTAACGTTGAAAAACTGTCGACAAGCAGATACTCCGAAGGCAGTAGCCATGAATGACTTTCCTGAACCTGTAGGACCCTTTAATATAATATTGTGACTATCAAGGATATAAGTACAACTAGCCAACTTCAAAATCAACTCTTTGTTTAGTCTTCGATCCTCATGATATTCCAGGTCTTCAATACATGCATTGGAGTTAAGAAAAGTTGCAGTTTTGATTAACCGTTGAAGCTTATTACTCTTTCGGCGGGCATGTTCTAAATCGACAAGTAAACTAAATCTATCTTCAAAAGTCATTTTTTGAAATTCTTTATTCGCTGCTTGTTCCTTATAAGCTTCTGCCATCCCACTTAATTTCATCTCGATCAATTTGGTTAGTGTTTGTTCATTCATCATTTATCCGTTCCCCCATAGTAAGAAGCTCCACGTGTAAAGCCATAATTGTTTTGGTTGATTTCTGTTTTCCGTTTCAATTCTTGCTCGGCATCATTCTTTTTGTTGGTCTTCAATAACGTTTGAATACTTTTGACCGTTGGTCTTTTAGTCATTGAGAGGACCATTTTACAAGCACGTTCAATCTCATATTTTGTGTAACGACGCTCAAACTTCTTCAAAGAAAAAATGGATTGTAGGGCTAGCTTCTCTGTCTGTGAAGTATCTAGAAGATATCGAATTACGCTTAATGTTGATTCTCCGATATTTTCTGCCCATTCAATCGCAGCTTCTGGGGTTTGATCAACGAATAACTTGTGATTATCTGGCATATGGTCGTGAATGGTGGTAGTCTGTCCAAATTTCCCATATAATCGTTTATGAGAGGCAATTCTCATATGGTTAAAGAATATTTCTATGAGGTTATCTGACACTCTCACCTCGACTTCTCGATTGATATATTCGTATGGCACGGAATAAAACATGCTATCGAAAGAAACGTGATAGTCAGGGCCTACAGTTGTCTTTTTCCATTCAGACATTTTATAAGGTGCTGCTGGAAGGGGAGAAAGCGCAAATTTCTCCTCTTCTTCAAAGGCAGACAAACGAGACCCTTTTTTTCGAGTAAAGGGTCTTTTATTAAATTCATCTAATTTCTTCCTAACCTCTTCATTCAATTCATCAATAGTGAAGCAGTGAATATTTCTTAATGCTGCAATAATCCAGGTAGAGATAACGCCAACCGAACCTTCTACACTAGCTTTATCTTTCGGGGTACGTACTCTCGCAGGCATGACGACTGTGTTGTAGTAGTCTGCCATCTCTTTGTAAACAGGATTTAATATCAGTTCACGTGTCGTATGCTTCGTAACGCTTGTTTTCAGGTTGTCTGGAACGACAATTTGAGTCGTGCCACCGAAATACTTATACGCATTATTGTGAAGTGTAATCCATGAATGCGAATCCATAGATAAGCTTGCTTCTGCGTATGAAAATTGGCTGCACGGCAAGGTGGCCACGAACACATAGGCTTTTACCTTCTCTCCAGTATCTCTATCAATGATGAAAGCTGTGGAACCCGCCCAATCGACTTCCATAATTTCGCCTGGTTTTCTGCGAATACGTAAAGTAGCTTTGTACTTATCTGCATAATTGCTGTAATGACGCAAAAAACTTCGATAAGAGTATGGAATCTTCTGATTCGCTCTACATTCAGCTTCATATTCATAATGAAGAAGTGAAAGTGTCACATTGGGCTTTGCCAACTCATCATGAATATAGTCAAAATTCAAGGGGTGTCGACCCGAAGCCTCCAATGTTTTCTCAGGAAAAAGAAATTCCTCAATCCATTTATCCGTCATTTCTTCCTCTAACGGACAGACTAAGCCCTTCTTTTCAGCAAGGCCGATGATCTCTGTTACTTTTTGACGAGAATGACCAGTACTTGAGGCAATACCTCTAAGGCTGATTCCCTCATCGTGTAATTCCAATATCTTTCGATAGTGAATCATACAAAAAACCTCCTAAATAATAATGGCACACCTGAAGGTGTGCTCAATAATTATACAGAAGGTATAGTGGTAAACAGCTTGTCATTTGCTGGTACATTTCTTGTCACTAGGTGGTAAATAGAATGTCATTGGTGGTACATTTCATTGGCCGTATTCAACACTGTGAACGCTAGAATAAAGTTGACAGTTTTTGCTCGATAAGATTTTACACTTTTGCTCAATCAACCTACTACTTTAGTAAAATAGATAGTGACGTTATTTTACTGGAGGTTAGGGTCTTTGGAGGAAAAGTTAGTGTTATATGTAAAGATTCATGAATTACGCAAAAGAAAATTTAAAATTGCACAAATCGCTAAGGAGCTTAAAATTTCAAGACCAACTGTCTACAAGTATTTAGAAATGACATTTGATGATGCAAGAGCATACACTGAACAGCCCTTGGGGAAGAAGAAAAAGTTAGACCACTATAAAGACTGGATACTCGCTTGGCTAGAAGAATATCCTCACCTGAGTAGCGCTCAAATTCATGATTGGCTTTTGGAGAGGTATCCCGACCTTTCGGTTGGGGGAAGTACTGTGAGGACTTATGTTCGAAATATCCGTGAAGTCTATCAGATTGAGAAAAAGGTTATTGTCCGCCAATACGAAGCAGTTCCTGAACAACCAATGGGCAAACAACTTCAGGTAGACTGGGGTGAAACAAAACAGAAGTCGACAGACACCAAAGAAATCAAATTGTACTTTATAGCCTTTGTACTCGCTCATTCTAGACATAAATATATGGAATGGCAGGCACGTCCGTTTACTACAAGAGATGCGATCAGATGTCATGAAAATGCATTCCAATTCTACGGTGGACGTACAACTGAAATTGTCTACGATCAGGACCACTTAATCGCTGTGAGTGAAAACGCAGGTCAGCTACTTTTAACAGAAGAATTTCAACACTATGTGAATGAGCGTAAATTCAAAGTTCACTTGTGCAGAAGAGCTGATCCGGAATCTAAAGGCATGATTGAAAATGTAGTGAAATACATAAAAGGGAATTTCGCAGACAGTCGAGTTTTTAGAGATATAGAAGATTGGAATGATCGAGCATTACATTGGCTTCAACGTACGGGAAACCATCAGGTTCACCAGACAACGAAAAAAAGACCAGCAGAAGTGTTTCTCCTCGAAAAGCAACACTTACAGCCAGTCTCTTCGTTACTTTCATATGAAAGTACCAATAAACAAAGTATAACAAGAACTGTAAGCAAGGACAACACGATCCGTTATAAGTCTAACCGTTATTCTGTCCCACTAGGGACTTATCAAACAATGACGGAAAATATAGTATGGATTGAAGTGACAAACGAAGACCAACAGACTCTTGTGATACGCAAAGAAGCAAGTGGTGAAATCATCAGTGAACATATTATTAGTTCAGAAAAAGGAAAGCTCATTCAAAACCGTCACCATACTCGCGATCGTTCAAAGGGGATTGAAGAGCTTAAACAACGTCTTATCTCTTACTTTGAAGATCAGACTCAGGCAGCTGTGTATTTTGATGAGATCAGTCAAAGATATCCAAGGTATCGTCGAGACCAATTTGCGATCATTTACAAGGTTATTCAACAGTATCCCTCATTAATAAATACTGTGTTGGCCAAGTGCACGACAGAAAAACTATACAATGCGAATGACTTTCGGGATATCACTCATCACCTTGATAATTTGCGTGATGAACCAGTTAAAGAGGTACAATCCTTTTATGCCAATCCAGCAAAACATCCTCCTATTAAGGCTTCTACCCGTTCTTTATACGCGTATACTAGCATTTTGGGAGGTCGAGGATGATGAACAAGACGGTGCATGAATTACAAGATCAATTTCGACAGTTACGTTTATCAGAGACGGCGGAGGAGCTACCACAGCTTCTTCGCGAAGCTGAAAAAACATCATGGACTTACTTGGAGTTCTTAGAATCTATCACACGATATGAATTAGCAAAACGTGAAGCAAAGAGCCTTGAAAAAAGAATGAAATGGGCACGCTTCCCTTTCGTGAAGTCATTAGATGAGTTTGAACTTAAAGGTCAAAACGTTCTAACAGCCCGCCAGCTTTCTCAACTTAGAGAATTAAGCTGGTTAGAGCAACAGTATAATTTAATTCTCTTAGGTCCCCCTGGCATTGGGAAAACATATATCGCAATTGGGCTGGGACTTGAAGCCGTTTATAAAGGGTTCAATGTTTACTTCGCTACAATGGGTGAACTAGTGCAACTTTTAAAGACAGAAGAATACCTGAATAAATCTAAAGTTCAACTCAAACGAATTAGAAATGCCGACCTTGTGATTATCGATGATTTAATGTACATGGCGATGGATCAGAGAGAAGCAAACTTATTTTTTCATTTAATTAATCACTTATATGAACGAAGTTCAATCATTCTTACTTCAAATAAAAGTCCAGATGAATGGGGTAATCTAATTGGAGATCAAGGGATTACGACAGCTATTTTGGATCGTTTACTTCATCGTGTGGAAGTCATACATGGTGGAGAGAATGAGGAAAGTCATCGGATGAAAAACCGAAAGAGCATTTTTTCAGCAGAAGTGTAAAAAGAAAACGAGCAAAAAGTGTAAAATTCAACTTGACGTCTACAACACGAAAGGCGTTTTTTGCCTTTTTGGCTTGCTTGACTTATGACCTCGAGCCTCTAGCCGCCGGAGCTGGACAGGTCTCACTTGTCCAGCTGCAGGGCTTAGAGGCACATGTCATAAGTCAAACCGACCAAGAAGGCAAAGAACGCCTTCTTGGTCGATTCGTCTTATGCCACACGCCTCTCTTCAAAGCCCTTCCGCTTTTCTTATAAGCTACTCTTCCCGCAGGAGTCTTCGTCTTGCACTCCAATCAACCGCTGATTGAGCTAAATCCTAAATGTACAATGAACAAATAAAAACCCGAGCTATTTTGCCTCACCTCATGCAAAATAGTTCGGGTTTTACTAATACTATATCACTTTTGTCCCAGCCTCTTGATTCTGCCGAAATTAAATGTTTCCTTTTTCAACAACGTCACGGGCGATCATGACTTCTTCGTTCGTCGGGATGACCATTACTTTAACTGGGGAGTGCGGGTAATTGATGAATGTTTCTTCGCCGCGCACGTTATTGCGTGCAGGATCCCAGTATACACCCATGAATTCAAGGCCTTGAAGTACTTTTTCACGGACTAGGGTGCTGTTTTCACCGATGCCGGCAGTGAAGACGATCGCATCCACCCCGTACATGCGTGAAGCATAGGAACCGATATATTTATGAATGCGGTTCGCGAATACTTCGAGGGCAAGCTCTGCACGTTCATTTCCTTCAGATGCCTGCTGCTCAATGTCACGAAGGTCGCTTGAGAATCCGGATACACCAAGCATTCCTGATTTTTTATTCAGGATATTCAGCACTTCTTCCGCTGTAGAACCTGTTTTTTCCATGATGAATGGAATCAATGCAGGGTCGATGTTTCCTGAACGTGTACCCATTGCTACACCTGCAAGCGGTGTGAAGCCCATGGACGTATCGATTGATTTTCCGCCTTCGATGGCAGCGATACTCGCACCATTACCAAGGTGACAGGAAATCAGGCGCACCTGCTCCTTCGGACGTCCCAGCATTTCAGCGGCTCTTTCCGATACATATTTATGTGAAGTACCGTGGAATCCGTATTTACGGATGCCGAAATCTTCATAATACTCATAAGGGAGGCTGTACAAGAATGAGCTTTCAGGCATGGATTGATGGAAAGCTGTATCGAATACCGCAACTGCAGGTACATTCGGAAGCACGTTCTTGAATGCTTTGATACCTGTCAGGTTCGCAGGGTTATGAAGCGGGGCAAGATCTGAAAGTTCACCGATCTTTTCAATCACTTCATCCGTGATGAGGACAGACTCGTTAAAGACTTCCCCTCCGTGTACGACACGGTGTCCGATTCCCTGGATTTCATCAAGGGACCCGATGATGCCGAAGCCTGTCAGTTTGTCCAATAACATTTTGACCGCTACCTCGTGATCAGGGATATCCGTTACTTCTTCTTTCTTTTCACCGTTCACTGATATATTGAAAACCGCATTGTCCAAGCCAATACGCTCAATAAGTCCTTTTGTGATAACTGTTTCTTCAGGCATATCGAAAAGCTGAAACTTCAAAGACGAGCTTCCAGCATTGATCGCAATGATTTTGTTTGCCACGATGTATCGCTCCTTTTGATTTAGGATCTTGAATATCTATATTGTGTTCATAGAATCACTTTTTATCTCTCAGTTTCTCATTTAATCACTGTCCACTCCCTATTTCAAGAAAAAGCTTGAAATGACATCGTTTTCATGTTAAATTAAATATTTTCACAAAATTCCAAATGGATTCCTTCTTTTTTTACCGCATAAAGGAATGAAGTAAACTTTTTTAGATTTGCTAGTTCTTTACGTTCCATGCACAAGATTCCCCGGGAGGAGACGGAGCTTCCTAAGCCGCGCTTCTGAACAGGGATTCTTTCGTCAAGCTTGTACTTGAATAGTCTCGTTTTGGCTCTATTTAAGAATTTGATTGCGCGCCAGTAGTGAATCATTTTTCCGGAACCAGATAATTGCGCCACTTTCCGGATTATTGCGCCGGAATCATGATAACACAACATGACCTCCCGGGCGAATGCCTTCCCGGATAAGGCGGACAGCAACAGCATTTGCCTGTCTGGACAGTTCCCGATAGGAGATGCGCCGATCCCCGCATACCAGGGCAGTCTCAAGCGGGCTAGCGGCAGCCTGTTCATCCACCAATTGATCAAGCCGTTTATTCATCGGAAATTCCATCTCTGTAGAATTGAACTCCTTCAGGACTCTCTTTTCCTCTTCTTTGGATAAAATATTTATCTCTTGCAGAGGATGCTCAGGGTTTTCTACTATCGAGTCCAAAATTGTGATAAGATGGCTGGCCATCTTCTGTATGGTTTTCTTTTTAAATAACTGGGTACTGTATTCCCAATCAAACGTTAAGCTTTCTCCACCATCTATGACCTCAAGTGTGATATCAAATTTTGAAGTTAAATTACTTACAGGGATAGGAGTAAACAGTGAATTTTCTGAATCCCCTTCTTCTGCATGACGAAGAAGGAATACAGTATCAAAGATTGCATTTCTGCTAACATCCCTCTTTATGTTTAATTTTTCAACAAGCTTCTCAAAAGGATATTCTTGGTTTTCAAATGCTTCCAGAACTACTTCCTTGGCATTTTGAAGATAATCAGTAAATCCAAGAGCACCTTGTGGGTTTACTCTCAGAGCAAGAGTATTAGCAAACATTCCAATTAATTCTTCTAACTCATCATTTACCCTTCCAGAAATGGTAGAACCGATGATAATATCTTTCTGTTGTGTATATTTTGACAGTAAAATGGAATACGCTGAAAAAAGCACCATAAACATAGATGTATTTGTTTTGAGAGCCAATTCTTTTATTTTATGGAATAGTTCATTGTCAATAGTCAGGCTATACCTGTCTCCGAGGAACTTATTACTCATTGGCCTAGTAAAATCGGTCGGTAAATCAAGTGCTGGCAGTTCATCTAACTTTTCAACCCAGTACCTTTCCTGTTTCGCCAGCCTTTCTGTTCCCAGCTCTCTTCTTTGCCACACTGCATAATCTTTATATTGAATGGAGAGAGGAGCAAGATGTTCTCCTTTATATAGCTTCATGAAATCTTTTATCAGCACGTCCATTGAAATCCCATCACTAATAATATGATGGATATCAAGTAATAAAATGTCTTCTCCTTCTTCCATTTGCAATAATTTAACTCTCAATAAAGGTGCCTGTTCTAAGTCAAACGGCAGCACAAACTCTTGAATTTTTTCATTCAATTTATTTATTGATGCCGTATCGGTATCTAACACTATACTTACTTCATCATTGATTCTCTGTTTCAACTCACCATCTATCAATTTAAATGAAGTTCTTAATGATTCATGCCTCCTTGCCAGTTCATAAATCACTTTTTGAAGCTTTTGCTTATTTATTTTTCCCTTTACGTTAAACGCAGCAGGAATATTATAACTCAGACCTGACTTGTCAAATTGGCTGATGATGTATAACCGTTCCTGAGCCGATGATGCGGAATAATAACTACTCTTATCAGCTGCATCAATGGCCGTATATTTATTTCTGTCTTTTGTAGTGATAATCGCGGCCATTTCAGCAAGAATGGGGTTCTCAAAAACATTTCTTATTGGAAAATCAACATTAAATTCCTTACTCACCTTTGCAGCAAGGTTTGCAGCTTTTAAAGAATGACCGCCTCTGTAGAAGAAATTATCATCAATGTCAATTTCATCAGATCCCAGCAATTCCTGCCAGATAAACATCAACCGTGCTTCTATCTGATTCCTCGGTTCTTTAACTATATGCAAGTCTTTATCGACTTTAATTTCTCTCAATACCCCTCTATCCACTTTCCCGTTAACAGTGACTGGGAACTTATCCAGTTGAACAAAATATGTTGGCATCATATACCCCGGTAGATTTTCAGACAAATGAATCCGTATTTCGGAATCGGTTAGAGCTTTCCACCCTGCCAGGTAGGCGCAGAGGAAATTCTGTCCATCCGCGTCCTGCTGGACACTACTGGCAGAGCTCAATGATTCAAAAGGTGACTATGACCTGAAGAAAACCATCATTGCCCTATTTGAGGATCAGGCAGCCCACACGCCTGAGAACACCGCCTTGGTGTTCGGAGAAGAAAAGTGGAGCTATCAGAGACTGAACAGGGAAGCAAATCAGCTTGCCCGTCATCTTCAGGCCAGAGGGGCAGGACCTGAAAAAATTGTAGCGGTCCTGTCGGATCAGTCCGCGGATATGATTTTGGCGGTGCTTGCGGTGTTGAAGTCTGGCAGTGCGTATGTACCGATCGATCCCGGCTATCCGGCTGAAAGAATTCAGTACATGCTTGAAGACAGCGGTGCGGTTTTGGCTGTAACCCAACAACACTTGACCGAAAAGGTCAGGGGGAATGTGGAAAAGGTGGTTCTTGAAGAAAGGGTATGGACTGGGGAGGCCGGCGACAACCTTCCTCAATCCCCAGCTGCCAATCAACTGGCTTATGTGATTTACACCTCCGGTACGACGGGTTATCCAAAAGGGGTCATGGTCGAACATCGCTCGCTTTCGAATCTATGCCAGTGGCATAATGGTCAGTTTGAGCTAACGGAAAAGGACCGAAGCACCAAACTAGCTGGTTTCGGCTTTGATGCTTCGGTGTGGGAGACTTTCCCTCCTCTTCTGAAAGGTGCGTCCCTTTATATCGTACCGGAAGAATTGCGGATGGATATTCAAGGGCTGAATGAGTTCTTTGAACATAACGGAATCACCATCAGTTTTCTTCCCACCCCGCTGTGTGAGCCGTTTCTGACCATGGACAATCAGTCCCTCAGGGTGCTTCTGACAGGGGGAGACCGGCTGAAAGGCTATCGTCCGTCCAAGTTTCAGCTTGTTAATAACTACGGTCCGACTGAAAATACGGTGGTTGCGACGAGTGGTGTCATCGATGAGCAGAAGGCTAATTTGCCGATTGGATATCCGATTGCGAATACAAGGGTGTATATACTGGGGAAAAACAATCAACTTCAACCGATTGGTGTGCCGGGCGAACTCTGCATCGCGGGTGAGAGCTTGGCAAGGGGTTACTTAAACCGTCCTGAGTTGACCAGGGAGAAATTCATTGATCATCCTTATGAACATGGAAATCGGCTTTATAGATCGGGGGATCTGGCTCGATGGCTGCCTGACGGCCGCCTGGAGTACTTGGGCCGGATGGATGACCAGGTGAAAATCCGGGGACACCGAATTGAACTCGGAGAAATAGAAGCCCATCTTCTTCATTTGGAAGGGGTCGAAGACACCCTGGTCCTCGCTCAAAAGGACGCTGACGGGCAGGATTTCCTCTGCGCCTACCTGGCGGGTGGAAAGGCACTCACCGTTTCCGACATAAGGGGTCATTTATCCAGAAACCTGCCGGACTATATGATCCCCGCTTCCTACGTTCAGCTGGACCAGTTTCCGCTCACGGCCAACGGAAAGGTGGATAAACAGGCGCTGCCGGCACCCGATGGCCACATGGAAACGGGCGCTGTTTATGAAGCACCGCAGGGAGATGCGGAGGAGCGGCTTGCCCTCGTATGGAAAGAAGTGCTTAAAGCCGGGACAATCGGCCGCCATGATCACTTTTTTGATCTTGGAGGGGATTCCATCAAAGGTATACAGGTAGCTGCCCGTCTTCATGAAAGCGGCTGGAAGCTGGATTTGAAAGACCTTTTCATGCATCCGACCATCTCCGGGCTCGCTCCTTATATGAAGAAAGCTGGAGGTCTTCTGTCAAACCAGGAAGAAGTAACTGGAGAAGTAACACTGACCCCGATTCAGCACTGGTTTTTTAATCAGGAGTTTAAGCAGGCGACACTTTCCTACGATTAGTCAAGTACTAAATCATAAGTTGAAGGATTATTCACTTTTATTTGGGCATAGGAAATAAACCTCAGCTATTCATAATTTTAAACTGAGGATATTCATGGTATACTAAACTACATATTATTGGTCCATAGAGACCGCGTGCGAGTAATCGTACTTTGTATTGTTCCTGACCATGGAATATATACATTTTAGTAGCTTATTCATGCAAGCTACAGTGGCAACCTTATCCTTTTTGGAGATAGGTTGCTTTTTTAATTTGTAATAATAATCGACGATATGATTTGATCCTGATTTTTGTTGGCGGATCATGTTCCGAACAATGAGATATAAAATTTTTCGTCCTTTAGAATTTCCTCGTTTATTAATATGATCTTGTCCTGCGTATTTTCCAGACTGATATCTTCGGATATCAATACCCACAAATGCGTTGACCTTTTTATGAGTAGAAAAGCGAGAGAGGTCACCAAACTCCCCGATAAAAAGTCCTGCGCTAATGTCACCCACTCCTGGGAGACTGATAAGTACTTCAAACTCAGGAAGCTTCTTTGCCTCGTTTATCAACTGGTTAGAAACGTGTTCTTTTTCTTCTAATAAACGGAGGAGTTGTTTTGCATAGTATTGAACTTTTGATGTTTGAATACTCGCTGAAGAAATAGCTGGATAGGATTCCTTGGCGTATTCTATTATTTGACTTGCCTTTTGTTTAGCACGGTTTTCTGAAATTCTTTTTGTGGTACTTTTTTTCAAAAGGTTCTTGATTTTTGTTTGGCTCTTTTCTAAAACAAAGTCTGGATGAGGAAATAGGTCCATCAATGTTAAGGCGTAGGGTGTTATGTTACTCGAGAAAAAGTGTTCAAGTTCTGGAAAACTTAATTGTAGTGCATTATGCAAGTACATTCGCATACGTTTTTTTTCTTCCTCTATTTCCTGATAAAAGCGAGAAAGATCCCGGAGTCGACTATATATTTCTGGTTGTTGGATTTTTTCTATACGGCAATTTTGTTGATGAACTTGCGCCAATTTATGAGCATCATGCTTGTCCGTTTTCCAGCTTCTTAGAGTCCCTTGTTCTAGTTGTTTTTTTGCCTCAAGAGGGTTTAATAAAGAGTAGTGCAATTGGTTCTTTTGACAAAACGTTTCAACTGGTTTTGAATAAATACCTGTTGATTCAAAAACTAGAATAGGTTCTTCAGAAAGGTTTCCGATCTCATCAAGCAGCGCTTGAAAACCAAACTTATTATGATGAAATTCCCCTTCCGAAAGACAAGTTTGACCATCGTAAATCACTTTGTAGCTTTTCCCCATAGAAACATCTAAAGCAATTACTAATTCCAAATATCTTCCCTCTCTTCGTTGTCCTTTTGAAAGATCTTCACTTATTCATTTTGATTCTAATTTCCTATACACGAGCTCATGGCCCCAACATACTTAAACCTGATTCAAAAATGAAAGTGAAGAGGCTCGGTTTTTGATACGGATTCGAAATCCTTGAGGCTTTGGTCGAGCTTTCTTTCACTTCTCACTATAACTCTAAAAAGAAAAATAGTGGGTAAAGTCATCCGTCGATGACTTTACCCACTAATCTTAGTATGTTTACACTGCAAAGATCCGGATCGTCTGATCCCTGTATTCAAATCGGTTATAGCTCAATCGGAATTGAAGCATTCCTTCAAGCGTCATCCCGTTCAGTTCCAAGGCATGAACCCGATGGTTCTCCGATCCAAGCGAAGCGCCGCTTGAATACGGGGACATCCTCCACACCTCTTCATCACCCGTACTTTCCCCAAAATCACCGAGATAATTAAACCCAATCTCCGGATGGCATGCGGCCGGTTTCTCGTCGAATGAACCCAGGTAGGTCAAGAGGCCATAACCCATTCCCTTGTGCGGTATCCGGCGCAGCTGTTCTTTCACCATCTGGATTTGTTCCCCGGGATTTCCAGCACCAGGAGCACTAATGGCCACCGGGAACATGGTCGTAAACCAGCCCACGGTGCGGGAAATATCCACCGATTCGGCAATGGACTCCCGTCCATGCCCTTCGAGATCGATCACCAGACCGTGGTTCCCTGTCCATTCTTCTGCCGCATTCAACAGACCCGTTAACAGAAGGTCGTTCATGTCCGTCCGGTATGCCCGGCCGGCCTGTCTCACCAGACGGTCCGTTTCCTCTTTCGTGAACTGTATGACCACATGGCTTTCATCCGCCATGCGATTTTTCGTTGCTTCGCCATCTTTTGGAAGCGGGAGAACGGGAACGCGGGCCAATTCGCTCCAGTAGGCCTGTTCCTTCCGGACCTTTCGGCTTTGCGCGTACTGGCCCAATTCACGGGACCACTGCTGGAAGGAACTCGTCTTCCCTGGCAGCCGGATTGCTTCCGAACGCTTGGCCTGTTTATATCCTTGGGCAAGGTCCTCC
This sequence comes from Bacillus sp. BKU_1, assembly GCA_051294195.1. Lineage (GTDB taxonomy): Bacteria > Bacillota > Bacilli > Bacillales > Bacillaceae_B > Rossellomorea. The sequence continues at coordinate 4,431,542 of CP193985.1, forward strand.
ATGAGGATCCGCCAGGACACCCCATCGACCGCGAGGTGATGGATCGCCAAGAGAAAATGATCTCCTTGACCGGTCTGGAATAACGCTCCTGCCACGATCGGGCCATCCACAAGATTCAAACCGGCCTGAAGGCGGGACGACTCCCGTTCTATCCTTTCCACGAGTTCGTCCCCTGTTTCCTTCAGAGGAAGGGTCTCCCAAAGGTACAGGGCTCCCTCTTCTGAAGAACGATTCCGCTGGATAACCTTTCCACCCTCTTCCCGGTAGGCCATCCTGAGTGCGTCATGATGACAGAGAACGGCGTGGATGGAAGATTGCAGAGCCTCTGGATCAAAGCCCTCCGGGCTGTAAAACAGGACGGATTGATTCCAGTGATTCGCCTGCTTAAACTCCTGATTAAAAAACCAATGCTGAATCGGGGTCAGGCTTACCTCTCCCGTTACTTCTTCCTGGTGTGACAGAACCCCTCCGGCTTTTTTCAGATAAGGAGCGAGCTCCGAGATGGTCGGATACCGGAACAGGTCCTTTAAATCCAGTTTCCAGCCACGTTCATGAAGACGGGCAGCTACCTGTATACCTTTGATGGAGTCCCCTCCAAGATCAAAAAAGTGATCATGGCGCCCGATCGTCCCGGCTTTAAGCACTTCGATCCATACATTGGCCAGCAACACTAGAGTTAGCATAAATAGTGGACATATGTATTGCTCCATGTTTTAATCCTTCATACAAGACAAAAAGGATGGGTTAGATATGGGAAAAGAGAAAGGTTCCAAGCATCATTCACAAGAGTTTAAAACGTTTATAGCTAAACAGGTAATTCAGGACGGGCGGAAAATAAGTGAAATATCCAGGACGCTAGATATACCTTACGGTACACTGAAGAACTGGGTCCGAGATCTCAGAAAAGAGTATGAGAAAGCTGAAAAAAATCGTCAAGATCAGTTGTTAACTGCCTCAGAATATAAAGCACTCTATGAAAAGGAACGGAAAGAAAAGCTTGAGCTTCAAGAGGAAAATGACATTATAAAAAAGGCGATGCACATCTTTACGCAGGAAAAATAGTGAAGTTTCATTTTATTCATGCACACCGTCATGAACACACTATTGTGAAGATGTGTAAGGTTTTCGGTGTATCAACTTCAGGGTATTACGCTTTCATGAAACGGTTAGACAGGAAACCAACAGAACGCGAGGCATTAAATAAAAAAATTGATCAGCGGATTCAGTTTCATTTCCATGATCATTTAGGCTGTTATGGCAGCCCTAGAGTCCATCATGAATTGGTCAAAGAGGGCATTCCTGTTTCAAAAAGGAAGGTTGCCAAACGGATGAAAGAGCTGGGTCTCAAAGCTGCGTCAGCCCGGTTGTTTGTCTCTACCACGGACTCTAATCACAATCGTCCAACTTATGAGAATCACCTTGATCGTAATTTCAATCCTGAAGCGCCGAATCTGGTCTGGGTCACTGACATTACGTATATCCACACAGGAGAAGGTTTTGTTTATTTAAACCCGATCATAGACCTGTTTTCACGCCGCATTATTAGTTTTCGCATTTTAGATCACATGGGTAGAAGCCTCTGCTTAGGCGCGCTTGAGGAAGCACTTGCGCTTCGCGAACCCCGAGAGGGATTGATCCATCACTCAGACCAAGGCAGCCAATATACATCAAATGATTATGTAAATGCGTTAGAAGAACAAAAAGCCATCATCAGTATGAGCCGCAAAGGCACGCCTTATGATAATGCTTGTGCGGAAAGCTTTTTTGCCTCTTTGAAAAAGGAATATATCTATCAGCACGCATTTGAAACAAAGAGGGAAGCAATGGAAGCAATTAATTTTTACATTAGGTTTTATAATCACAAACGGACGCACTCTACACTAGGATACCTCTCACCAATTGAGAAAGAAAAGCTCTATCAAAAGGAACAGTTGATTAAGGCGAAAAAAGCGACATCGGCCTCTGCTTAATATACGACCATCAGATGTTTAAGAGTAAAGAATCTGAGCGATTTGAAGGATACCGCTCAGAGTGAAAGATGGAGTAATTTATAGCCAAATCGTGTCTATTATATTGACAGAACTCCAACACAGGGCGGCACCTTGACGGTACCTAACCAGAAAGCCACGGCTAACTACGTGCCAGCAGCCGCGGTAATACGTAGGTGGCAAGCGTTGTCCGGATTTATTGGGCGTAAAGCGCGCGCAGGTGGTTTCTTAAGTCTGATGTGAAAGCCCACGGCTCAACCGTGGAGGGTCATTGGAAACTGGGGAACTTGAGTGCAGAAGAGGAAAGTGGAATTCCAAGTGTAGCGGTGAAATGCGTAGATATTTGGAGGAACACCAGTGGCGAAGGCGACTTTCTGGTCTGTAACTGACACTGAGGCGCGAAAGCGTGGGGAGCAAACAGGATTAGATACCCTGGTAGTCCACGCCGTAAACGATGAGTGCTAAGTGTTAGAGGGTTTCCGCCCTTTAGTGCTGCAGCTAACGCATTAAGCACTCCGCCTGGGGAGTACGGTCGCAAGACTGAAACTCAAAGGAATTGACGGGGGCCCGCACAAGCGGTGGAGCATGTGGTTTAATTCGAAGCAACGCGAAGAACCTTACCAGGTCTTGACATCCTCTGACAACCCTAGAGATAGGGCTTTCCCCTTCGGGGGACAGAGTGACAGGTGGTGCATGGTTGTCGTCAGCTCGTGTCGTGAGATGTTGGGTTAAGTCCCGCAACGAGCGCAACCCTTGATCTTAGTTGCCAGCATTCAGTTGGGCACTCTAAGATGACTGCCGGTGACAAACCGGAGGAAGGTGGGGATGACGTCAAATCATCATGCCCCTTATGACCTGGGCTACACACGTGCTACAATGGACGGTACAAAGGGCAGCGAGACCGCGAGGTTTAGCCAATCCCATAAAACCGTTCTCAGTTCGGATTGCAGGCTGCAACTCGCCTGCATGAAGCTGGAATCGCTAGTAATCGCGGATCAGCATGCCGCGGTGAATACGTTCCCGGGCCTTGTACACACCGCCCGTCACACCACGAGAGTTTGTAACACCCGAAGTCGGTGAGGTAACCTTTTGGAGCCAGCCGCCTAAGGTGGGACAGATGATTGGGGTGAAGTCGTAACAAGGTAGCCGTATCGGAAGGTGCGGCTGGATCACCTCCTTTCTAAGGAATATGACATGAAACGTTTGACAGTCGAAGTTTTGTTCAGTTTTGATGGTTTACACGGACGGGCAGATTGAATACGCAGGTCGCATGGATCAGCAGGTGAAACTGCGGGGGTACCGGATAGAACTACAGGAAATCGAATCCCACCTGGAATCAATGGCACCGGTCCGCGAAGCAGCGGCAGCGGTGCATAACGATTCTTCAGGGGATGCGTATCTTTGCGGGTATCTCGTCTGGAAAGATGGCGAAAAGGCCCTGCCACTGGAAAGTGTCAAAGCAGAATTGGCAGGAAAGCTGCCAAGCTATATGGTGCCCGATCATTTTGTCTGGCTCGAAGAGCTGCCTCAGACAGCCAATGGAAAGCTGGACCGAAAGGCGCTGCCGGAACCGGAACGTGAGGCGGCAGGCTATGAAGCCCCGGAAACAGAGACGGAAAAGCAATTAGCCCAGATTTGGAGCGGGGTACTGGGAGTTGAGGAATGTGGAATTGAAGATAACTTCTTTGACCTTGGCGGGCATTCCCTGAAAGCGACTATACTCGTTGGGAAAGTGAAAAGGATTCTTAAAAAAGAACTGCCGCTCAGCGAGGTATTTACGTCCCCTACCATCAGGGAATTATCAGCCAGGCTTGATAATCTGGATAACGTCTTTGTCCAGGATATACAGCCTGCTGCTTCCCGGAAGTTTTATCCGCTATCTTCTTCCCAGCGAAGATTGTTTGTTCTCAGCCAGTTTCCTGAGATTGAGACGAGCTACAACATGCCTGCGGCATGGCTGATAAAAGGGGATCTGAAGCTAGAACAACTGAAGGCAGCGCTGGAATTAATAGCGGACCGACATGATATTCTGCGTACAGTGTTCAAGGTGGTGGGGGGAGAACCTGTTCAACAAATTCAGGAAACGGTGAAAATAAAGATTGAGTGCCAGAATTCAACAGAAAAAGGACTGACCGAGGCTATAGACCGGTTTGTACGTCCGTTCAATCTGGAAGAAAGTCCTCTGTTCCGCACTGGCCTGATAAAGATAGAGAATGATCATCATCTACTGTTGTTTGATATGCATCATATAGTATCAGATGGAACATCCATTCAAATTTTAGTGAAGGATATAATGAACGCGTACAATGGCCGTTCTCCTCAAAGGGGAGGACTACAATATAAAGATTACGCGGTCTGGCAGGACAAACACGGGAGTTCAGGAATGTGGAATTGATGATAACTTCTTTGATCTTGGCGGGCATTCCCTGAAAGCGACTATACTCGTTGGGAAAGTGAAAAGGATTCTTAAAAAAGAGCTGCCCCTCAGCGATGTATTTCAGTTCCCTACTATCAGGGAATTATCAGCCAGTCTTGATAATCACGACAATGTCCATGTGGAGACAATTCAACCTGCATCTTCCCGGAAGTTCTATCCGCTATCTTCTTCCCAGCGAAGATTATTTGTTCTCAGCCAGTTTCCTGAGATTGGGACGAGCTACAACATGCCTGCGGCATGGCTGATAAAAGGGGATCTGAATCTGGAAAAACTGAAGGAAGCATTGGAATTAACAGCTGCCAGACATGAAATACTGCGTACCGTGTTCAAGGTGGTGGATGGAGAACCTGTTCAACAAATTCAAGATATGGTGAGGATAAAGATTGAGTGTCAGAATTCATCAGAGAAAGAACTGGACAAGGCTGTAAATCGGTTTGTACGCCCGTTCAACCTGGAAGATGGCCCTCTATTCCGTACTGGTCTTATAAAGATAGAGAATCATCATTTACTGTTGTTTGATATGCATCATATAGTATCTGATGGAACATCCAGTCAAATTTTGATGAAAGATGTAATGGGAGTTTACAACGGCCGTCCCCCTCAAGGGGGAGGACTTCAATATAAAGATTACGCGGTATGGCAGGACGCACACGAGAGGACCTTTCTTCAAATCAAATCCTGTTTCGATATCCACCGCTTTCCATGCATCAATCGCTTCCTGCTGGTCTTCCTTGGCTATATCCAGAAGGGAAACTTCTTTTACCTCAAGGGGCAGTTCCTTCAGGACCAGCTGGAGCGGCTGATCACCTTCAGTCGTAAACACCGTCCGAAGAATCTCATGGCGGACCGCAAGGTCCTGGAAGCTGTCACGCAGCCATACACTGTCGAGTTTTCCTGTCACCTTAAAGCTCAGCTGCTCGAAGTAGGCAGGGGAATCCGGGTTCATCATTCCTTCAAACAGGATGCCTTCCTGCATCGGGCTGAGGGGGCGGATGGCCTCAATCAACTCTGCCGGATGAACTTTCTGGATTTCTTTCCAGGAATCAAGCGACATTCCCGGGCATCCGGCATCAGACGGGGTTAACACACTCTGTTCCTGCGCGATGCAGTAATCCGCTAGTTCGTTTACATGCCGCTTAAAGCTTTCCGCAAAGATCCGGATCGTCTGATCCCTGTATTCAAATCACACAATTACTCGTCCATCGCCCGCCATGCAGGGATCTCCAGATCTACCCTTACGAAGTGGATCAAAGAGTATGAGGATGAGGTAAGGGAACAGATGGAGGATCCAACATCAGCTATTGTTTCTGCTGAACCGACAAAAGAGGAATTGAAGGCTAAATATGAACAGGCGATGAAGCTCCTTGGTGAAAAAGAGCTGGAAGTGGCCATGCTTAGAAACCTATTAAAAAAAACCCAGTACCGGCCCTAACGGTCTTGGATGAGGTTCGACTATGGGCAAAGGAGGGGTTTCACATCACTAAGCTTTCAGAGGTAACAGGGGTTAATCGGTCCCTTTATTACTACCATACCGGCATTGAAGAAGCTGTGGCAGCTGAGGAAAATAGGGGCCGTCCGATTCCAGGTTACTCTAAGACAAATTCAGGAGAAATGATTCCCGATGAACAGATAGAAGAATACCTCATGGAAGCCATTGAGGGGGATGGCGAAAACTATGGTGTAAAGAACCTCACTCAGTTTTTAAAAGATACACCAGGGAATAAATTTTTAAAATTTACCCTTGAATTTCATTGAAAATATTATATAATAATATTTGTCATTGTAAGCAATATTGTCTGGTGACTATGGCGAAGAGGTCACACCCGTTCCCATGCCGAACACGGAAGTTAAGCTCTTCAGCGCCGATGGTAGTTGGGGGCTCTCCCCCTGTGAGAGTAGGACGTCGCCAGGCTATAATCATTCCGCAGTAGCTCAGTGGTAGAGCTATCGGCTGTTAACCGATCGGTCGCAAGTTCGAATCTTGCCTGCGGAGCCATTGCTTCCATAGCTCAGCAGGTAGAGTGCTTCCATGGTAAGGAAGAGGTCACCGGTTCGAGCCCGGTTGGAAGCTTTTATTTTTTTAAACGATATAGATTGGCCCGTTGGTCAAGCGGTTAAGACACCGCCCTTTCACGGCGGTAACACGGGTTCGAATCCCGTACGGGTCACCATTTTTACGTAAGCGAAAAGCTTACCATACATACACACAACTCTACAATGCGTACGGGCCAACGGAGACCACGGTATGGTCCACCCTTAAAAATGTAACGTCGGACCAGGAGGTCACCATTGGCCGTCCGATCCGCAATACAAGGTGTTATATCGTGGGCGGGGACGATCGTCTCCAGCCTATAGGGGTCTTTGGGGAGCTGTGCATTGCCGGAAGCGGCGTAGCGCGCGGCTATCTCCAACAGCCGGATTTGACGGACGGGAAGTTTGTGGGAAATCCGTTCGAGCCCGGCGATGTCATGTACCGGACCGGCGATCTCGCACGCTGGCTGCCCGACGGGCAGATTGAATACGCGGGACGCATCGATCAGCAGGTGAAGCTGCGGGGGTACCGGATCGAGCTCCAGGAAATCGAAGCCCATCTGGAATCAATGGCGCCGGTCCGCGAAGCAGCGGCAGCGATGCATAACGATTCTTCAGGGGATGCGTATCTCTGCGGAACACGCCGGTTTCTCATCTAATGAATTCAGATAGGTGAGGAGGCCATAGCCCATTCCCTTGTTCGGTATCCGGCGCAGCTGCTCTTTCACCATCTGGAGTTGTTCTCCTGGATTTTCAGCACCAGAAGCACTAAGGGCCACAGGGAACATGGTCGTAAACCAGCCCACGGTGCGAGAAACATCCACCGATTCCGCAATGGACTCCCGTCCATGCCCTTCGAGATCGATTACCAGACCGGTGTTGCCTGTCCATTCTTCTGTCGCATTCAGCAGCGCCGTTAACAGAATGTCATTCATGTCAGTCCGATACGCCCGGCTTGCCTGTTTCAGAAGACGGTCCGTTTCCTCTTTCGTGAACTGTATGACCACATGGCTTTCATCCGCCATGCGATTTTTCGTTGCTTCGCCATCTTTTGGAAGCGGGAGGACAGGAACCCGGGCCAAATCGCTCCAGTAACACGGTGATCTAGGAGGAATCCTCTCATGGAAAACCTTATTTTCTTCGCAAAATTCACCAAAATGGTTACTGACAAATTGAGGTCCATTATCTGTTCTAATGACGATACAATGGCCTTCTATTTCTTCTATCAGCTGTAACTCACGTCTAATGATAGCTTCATTAAGCATTCCTGTAATATCCTTGGCAGTGCACCTTGGCCCTCTGTAATATCCAACGATGGCGCGGTCAAACACATCAATCGCACAGGCGACAAAGAAAAACCTTCGGCTTCCTGAGATGGACCCATATTTAATATCAAGCTGCCAAAGTTGATTAGGAGCCGTAACGAATCTTTTTCGGACAAGTCTCTTTGGATACTTCGGGTTGCCCGTTCGTTGGGGAAGAAGTATCCCTAATTTCCTGCACAACCTCGCAACCTTTTTATGATTAATTTTAAGGTCGTGGTACACCCTTCCCGCTGACGGAGTTCCGACAAGGATATCCTCTTGGCCGGAATACCTGGAGAGAAGCACCTGATAGGCCGATAACAGCACCATGAACAGAGTGGTCCCGGTTTTATGGGCAAGCTCCTGAAGCTGTGCAGTCAGCTGGTGTTGGACTGTAAAGTCCACACGCTCCCCTTCAAAGCTCTGGAATCTCGGCCGTTCTTTCCGTAAAAGATCCAAAACAGGCAATTCTCCAGACAGTTCCTTCAACCAGAAATCTTCAGCTTCCCGGAAAGCATCCGTTTTCATCCGGTCTGTTTGCCAAGCGGACACATCTTTATAGTGAAGACGGAGCGGCGGCAGTGTCTCCCCCTTATAAAACAGGTTGATTTCTTCCAGAATCGTATTCAGTGAAGGAGCGTCTGAGATGATATGATGCATATCCAGCACCATGAACACGCTCAGGAGTTTGGTTTGCTTGTTTCTCAAACATTTGAACAATTGTTTGGTCAAGTTTATAAAGCGCTCCCGTTTTATTAAAGGACTTTATAGTAGAAATCTCGGACTCTGATAATCTTTTTATATCAGAAACAATCATTTGGGGATCTGCTATTACTCTGTTTATTAATCTAGTAAAGTGTTCAATTAATAAATTTACTGTGTGAGCTTCATATTTTTCTGGATTGAAGCGGAAAGTATATTTTAGCTTTTCTCCCGGTACAACAATGACATTGAGGTCATAGCCGGTTTGCTCAAATACTCCCTCATTTTGGATGGTAAAGCCCGCCTGGGCTCCCCCTTCAGCCATGGCCATTTCATCAAATGGATAGTTCTCCACCACGAAGAGGTGGTCGATCAACTCTTGGCCCAGTTCGCTTTCTCCCACACCGGTTTGACCCCCTAATTCCTGACGAATTCTTAAAAAAACTAAACCGTTCTTAGTTTTTCATTTTCATCATTTCCTTCTTCACTTTTACCAAGCATAGATGCCTCCACTACAGCGTCAAGCCAAAACCGCTTGACCCTTTCGTTTCCGCCATCTAGGGGGTCAGTAAGTGAAGAAGGAGTATTCCTGCCTTCTTAAAGGCTCAATGCCATTTCTTTTGGAAAACCACTATCCTTGTATTTTTCATGGAACTTTGCAGGAGACATTCTCCCGAGGCTACCATGGTAGCGTCGATGATTGTAAAACTCCATAAATTCATCGACTTCGAAGTAAGCTTCTTCAAAGTGTTCGAATTCATTACGCCTGAATACGTCTCTTTCTAAAATGCTAAAAAACGACTCAATATAGGCATTGTAGTTACACGGAACGGAAGCGGCTCCCTGCTTTTTAGGGAGGGCAGCCTTCTCTGTGTATCCTTTCAAATGTTCCCTCCAGTACCCTTTTGCCTCATCTGGATCTTGTTCTCCCAGCCATTCGATATAATGACCATATGATTGAACCGGACCTAATTCAGCTGGGCGGCCATTCCTCCTGCCTGCGTAAAGGGCCAGGAATTCCTGAAGGATAAGGCTCAGGCACCATCCATCCATCAGGATATGGTGATGACTCCAGACCAGCACACACTCCTCTGTCCCGGTCTGAAGCACCAGAAGACGCATAAGAGGACCTTTCTTTAAATCAAATCCTGCTTCGATATCCGCCGCTTTCCATGCATCAATCGCTTCCTGCCGGTCTTCTTTGGCCACATCCAGAAGGGAAACTTCTTTTACCTCAAGGGGACACCCAAAGGGCGTGATGGTCGAGCACCGGTCGGTGCACAATTTTATCGAAGGGATGAGTGACGGTGTCGGGGTAACTCCGGAAGATGCGGTTCTCGCGTTGACCACGGTATCGTTTGACATCTTTGTCACCGAGACCTTCCTTCCGTTAGCCAAAGGTGCATGCGTCATTATGGCAAGCGAAGCGGAACAGCAGGATCCCGGATTATTAAGCCGGTTGATTTTGGACCGGGCGGTCTCGGTTCTGCAGGCGACCCCGTCCAGGATCAAAGGGTTGATGATGCATCCGGATGGAGAGAGGTGCCTGGAGCCGGTCAGGGTGTTGATTATGGGGGGAGAAGCTCTTCCGCCATCCCTTCTGCGCAGCCTTCAGGCCCATACCCATTTGGACACCAGTTCCTTCAGGACCAGCTGGAGCGGTTGGTCCCCTTCAGACGTAAACACCGTCCGAAGAATCTCATGTCGGACCGCCAGGTCCTGGAAGCTGTCCCGCAGCCACACACTGTCGAGTTTCCCTGTCACCTTAAAGCTCAGCTGCTCGAAGTAGGCAGGGGAATCCGGGTTCATCAGTCCTTCAAACAGGATGCCTTCCTGCATCGGACTGAGAGGGCGGATGGCCTCAATCAACTCTGCCGGATGGACCTTCTGGATTTCTTTCCAGGAATCAAGCGGCATTCCCGGATATCCTGCATCGGACGGGGTTAACACACTCTGTTCCTGCGCGATGCAGTAATCCGCTAGTTCGTTTACATGCCGCTTAAAGCTTTCACACCTGGTGCCGAGGACCGGAATCGAACCGGTACGGTAGTCACCTACCGCAGGATTTTAAGTCCTGTGCGTCTGCCAGTTCCGCCACCCCGGCAAAATCTTTGGAGCGGAAGACGGGATTCGAACCCGCGACCCCCACCTTGGCAAGGTGGTGTTCTACCACTGAACTACTTCCGCATATGGTGCGGGTGAAGGGACTTGAACCCCCACGCCTTGCGGCGCCAGATCCTAAGTCTGGTGCGTCTGCCAATTCCGCCACACCCGCATGTAATGGGACATTTGCCTTTTGCAAACATCAAATGGTGAGCCATGAAGGACTCGAACCTTCGACCCTCTGATTAAAAGTCAGATGCTCTACCAACTGAGCTAATGGCTCACACGACACCCCATCGACCGCAAGGTGGTGGATCGCAAACAGAAAATGGTCTCCTTCCTCCGTCTGGAATAATGCACCGGCCACTAGAGGGCCATCCACAAGATTCAAGTCGGCCTGAAGGCGGGACGATTCCTGTTCAATCCTTTCAACGAGTTCGTTCCCTGTTTCCTTCATAGGAAGGGTCTCCCATAGGTATAGGGCTCCCTCTTCCGAAGAACGGTTCCATTGAATAACCTTTCCATCTTCTTCCCGGTAAGCCATCCTGAGTGCATCATGATGGCAGAGAAGGGCGTGGATGGAAGATCCCAGAGCCTCTGGATCAAAGCCCTCCGGGCTGTAAAGCAGGACGGATTGATTCCAATGATGACACAGAGTTCAAATTAAGATTCAATGAAGAGCTGTATGAAAGGGAAGCCGTAGAAGGTCTTAAAAGAAATTTGAGCAAGGTTTTGGAGGGTGTACTGAGAGCACCAGAAAACACACTTTATGAATTAGAGATATTGTCTGATAAAGAAAAGAGCTTACTGAAAGAATTTAATTCTACAGAGATGGAATTTCCGATGAATAAACGGCTTGATCAATTGGTGGATGAACAGGCTGCCGCCAGCCCGCTTGAGACTGCCCTGGTATGCGGGGATCGGCGCATCTCCTATCGGGAACTGTCCAGACAGGCAAATGCTGTTGCTGTCCGCCTTATCCGGGAAGGCATTCGCCCGGGAGATCACGTGACACTTTTCCGGTTGATCCGGATGTATAAATAACATAGGCCAGGTCATTAACGGAAACGTCCACGTCAAGATTAAAGCGAGATTCCTCTGCATCAGCGAGCTCTGAAAGCGGCAGGACCTTTTCTGTGCACGCCGGAAAACCACCGTCCTCGTCTGCGATGATATATTGGACACCGCTGTCCTCTGTCATAAACCCAATGCGTTCATCGGGATAATCCGGATCAATCGGCACATAGGCTGCTCCTGCTTTTAAGACCGCAAGCAGTGACGTCATCAAGCTCTCCGATCTTCTGACCATCACCCCGATGCGGGCACCCTTTTCAACCTTTTTCCGCTGCAGGGCATGGGCCATCACACTCTCCGATCTCACCAGTCCAATCCCGTTCCTCGAGAACCACTTTCTCCGTATTCCCCCTGACCTTTTCGGTCAAGTGTTGCTGGGTAACAGCCAGAACCGCCCCGCTGTCCTCAAGCATGTACTGAATTCTTTCAGCCGGATAGCCGGGATCGATCGGTACATACGCACTGCCGGCCTTCAACACCGCAAGCACCGCCAAAATCATATCCGCGGACTGATCAGCCAGGACCGCTACGATTTTTTCAGGTCCGGCCCCTCTGGACTGAAGATGACGGGCAAGCTGATTTGCTTCCCTGTTCAGCCTCTGATAGCTCCACTTTTCTTCTCCGAACACCACGGCGGTGTACACAGATACGCTTCTGAGCGTCCCTTCAGATCCACAGGAATCCAGTCGCCGCTTAAGAACACGACACGCAGATCTTCCTGGAGGAAGGATGTTCCGCTTTCTTCCAGACTTCTAATCAGGTGATGCAGCGTGGTCGGCACGGAATCCCAGAACGTGATTCTTTCCTTCCTGAGCATTTCCCTCAAGCGGATGGGATCTTGCACCTCTTCTTTCTGGGCTATGACTACTGTCCCACCCGAGGCCAAAACTCCGAACAAATCATAGACGGAAAGATCAAAACACATGGATGTCATCCACAGGAGACGATCTCCTTTACACCGATTCTGTTGTCTGGCGCGCTCCTCAATAATACTCCGGCGATAACGAACAAGTTCTCGTAATTCACGCTGATTTCGATCAGGGATATAACTGGAATTAAGCAATCCATGACGAAGAAGTTTGGCAATCCATTCGGCATCTTTTACATCGGTCTTACGACCAGGAACAGCTTTAATGTGTTGGGCATTCACAACGAAAAATTCAATCTCTTCTGCTTCTAGCAGGTTGACAATAGGTTTCCAGTACACACTGGTGCTTTCCATTGCCACATGGGTACACTTATGTTTCTTAACCCAGTCCACCAACTCACACCCGGTTGGCCTGTTCATTCATTTCCCGGTAGGTAACTTCCCTGCCTTGGGAAACGATTGCAACCCGGTCAGGTCTTAAAACTGCTTGGAGTTCTATCATTTGATGAACTGTACATCTTTCTTCTCTTTGATAAACAGGGTTAAATTTATATATTTTAGAGAAATCTGAGACTGTTAAGATGTCTAAGGAAGAAATTTCCCTTTTAGGATTTTCCAGAATATTGTTTAACAATGTTTGAAAATGACCTTGAATAGATTTTATTTCCGAGACTTTATAAACTTTTGTATTAAAGCGGAAATTGAATTTCACACACTCTCGGGATATTTGCGCCACTTTCCAAGTTAATTGCGCCGGAATACAGATAATTGCGCTACTTGTCGAATTTTCTTTAATTGAATTACTCCATTTAGAACATGTTCCAGCGGTTGATAGGAGTGCTAGATGAAGGCTCCTGCGGGAAAAGGAGCTTATCAGAAAAACGGAAGGGCTTTGAAGAGAGGCTTGTGACATGTACCTCTAAGCCCTGCAGCTGGACAAGTGAGACCTGTCCAGCTTCGGCGGCTAGAGGCTCGAGGTCATAAGTCAAGCAAGCCAAAAAGGCAAAAAACGCCTTTCACACGGAACGGAAGCGGCTCCCTGCTTTTTAGGGAGGGCCGGCTTCTCTGCGTATCCTTTCAAATGTTCCCTCCAGTACCCTTTTGCCTCATCTGGATCTTGTTCTCCCAGCCATTCGATATAACGGCCATATGATTGAACCGGACCTAATTCAGCTGGGCGGCCATTCCTCCTGCCTGCGTAAAGGGCCAGGAACTCCTGAAGGATAAGGCTCAGGCACCATCCATCCATCAGGATATGGTGATGACTCCAGACCAGCACACACTCCTCTGTCCCGGTCTGAAGCACCAGAAGACGCATACACGGCAGCCAGCGTGCGAGATCGCCGGTCCGGTACATGATATCGCCGGGCTCAAACGGGCTTTCCACAAACTTTTCGGCGGTCAGGTCCGGCTGATGGAGATAGCCGCGTGCTACGCCGCTTCCGGCAATGCACAACTCCCCAAAGACCCCTATAGGCTGAAGACGGTCGTCCCCGCCTACGATATAACACTTTGTATTACGGATAGGGCGGCCAATGGTGACCTCCTGATCCGACGTTACATTTTTAAGGGTGGACCAGACCGTGGTCTCCGTTGGCCCGTACGCATTGTAAAGGGACACGGCTGGCCAATGTATGGACCGAAGTGCTTAAAACCGGGACGATCGGGCGCCATGATCACTTTTTTGATCTTGGAGGGGACTCCATCAAAGGTATACAGGTAGCTGCCCGTCTTCATGAAAGCGGCTGGAAGCTGGATTTGAAAGACCTTTTCATGCATCCGACCATCTCCGGGCTCGCTCCTTATTTGAAAAAAGCCGGAGGGGTTCTGTCAAACCAGGAAGAAGTAACGGGAGAAGTAACACTGACCCCGATTCAGCACTGGTTTTTTAATCAGGAGTTTAAGCAGGCAACACTTCCTTCACCAGTTCCGCAAATGATTTATCAGGAGCCGGCTGATAGCGCACCGGAACGGCATTGATAAAGAGGCCTACAATGGACTCTACCCCCTTTACTTCAGGCGGCCTTCCGGAAACAATGGTTCCAAACACCGCATCATCCTGCTGGCTGTACTGCGACAACAGGACTCCCCAGGCGGCTTGAAGGACGGTGCTTACCGTGCTGTTCAGCTTGCGCGCCACCTCTTCGAGCCTTTTGGTCTTGGCGGCCGGAAGGCTGTAATGAACCTCGGCCTGCTGATATACACCTCAATCTCGATATCGAGTTTATCAATTTGATTGGTCAGGAAATCAATATGATCCAGTATCGTCTTAATCATGAAGCGTTGATGATCTTGAATATATCCTTGAAGCGCAAGTTTCAATTCATCTTTTTTCTTTTTCATAACGCCCCGCGCAAGGTTTGATAACTCTTCAACATCATCATTTCCCTCAGCCAGGGAACGAAGCATATCACGGCCAGAGACACCCAATACGTCAGAAACAACAGACCCAAGCTTGATATTCGCTCCTTCTAACACTTTGTGAATCACACTATTATGCCTGGCGACGTCCTACTCTCACAGGGGGAGAGCCCCCAACTACCATCGGCGCTGAAGAGCTTAACTTCCGTGTTCGGCATGGGAACGGGTGTGACCTCTTCGCCATAGTCACCAGACTGTATCCTTTTAAAAGGACAAGTTTTATTATATCTTTTTCAGAGATAATTTCAAGTGTTAATTTAAAAATTTATTCCCTGAAAACTAGATAAAGGATTGATGTCAAGAATACCGGTATCGTATAATCCAGCTCCGGCGGCTAGAGACTCGTACACCTAATAGGATTGGGAATATATTTCATTTCCGTTCTTAAATTCAGTGCATCTGCGACGTCCAGCTCTCAGGAAGCTTAATCAAGATGCTGCTCGAGCTGTACGCTAGAAGATAAATCAATGATGTAATTCTTTCGTGCTCTACCAACTAAGCTAATGGCTCATATAAAAATGAGAAAAACCAAAATGGTGCCGGCAAGAGGACTTGAACCCCCAACCTACTGATTACAAGTCAGTTGCTCTACCAGTTGAGCTACACCGGCGTGACACTGCCAAATCGGTGCCAGCTTCTGTTCCATTTCCGTCTGAGGTTCCTCAAATGGAGACCCGCTTCTGATCTCTGGCTGCGGCAAGGCTTTCCGGTCAATTTTTCCGTTCGCGGTAAGCGGCAGGGCCGGCAACACGACAAAGTGGGCAGGAATCATATAATCAGGCAAAAAGCCGGCGAGATATTTCCGAATGTCAGAAGAAGCTAAATCTTCAGCGGATGCCACGTAAGCACAGAGATAATTCGCCTCCGTTTGATCTTGATAACACTTCGAACGGCACTTGTTCTTCCCTAACAACAGAGTTTTACGATCCGAAAACCTTCTTCACTCACGCGGCGTTGCTCCGTCAGACTTTCGTCCATTGCGGAAGATTCCCTACTGCTGCCTCCCGTAGGAGTCTGGGCCGTGTCTCAGTCCCAGTGTGGCCGATCACCCTCTCAGGTCGGCTACGCATCGTTGCCTTGGTGAGCCGTTACCTCACCAACTAGCTAATGCGCCGCGGGTCCATCTGTAAGTGGTAGCACACTTGGTGGAGCCTAGCGGGATCGAACCGCTGACCTCCTGCGTGCAAAGCAGGCGCTCTCCCAGCTGAGCTAAGGCCCCATTTTGAAGTGGTCGGGAAGACAGGATTCGAACCTGCGACCCCTTGGTCCCAAACCAAGTGCTCTACCAAGCTGAGCTACTTCCCGAAATATGGCGCGCCCGAGAGGAGTCGAACCCCTAACCTTTTGATCCGTAGTCAAACGCTCTATCCAATTGAGCTACGGGCGCAACACCCTACTCCGTAAGTGGAGTTCACCCAATGAATCAGATTTACCGCCGAACGGTGTTCGATCATGACCCCTTTCGGTTTCCCTGTTGAGCCGGATGTATAAATGATATAAGCCAGACTGGACGGATCCGACGAAACGGTTACCTCAGCCGGATTCCCTCCGACTGCTTCTTCGAGGGAAATCACCTGTGTGTCAGGCAAAAGTTTTCCTTTCAGTATCCTTGCCGCTTCTTCATCCATAAGGACATACACGCAAGGGGCAATAGGCGAGCTGTACATCGGAGGGATCGGGGTAGCGCGCGGATACATGGGGGATGAAGAAAAAACAAAAGCCGCTTTTATGAAGGACCCGTTCCGGGAACATGGCATAGGCCGGATGTACCGGACAGGTGACCTTGGCCGGCTGCTTCCGGATGGGAATATGGAGTTCCTTGGACGAAAGGATCATCAAGTCAAGGTGAGGGGTTACCGGATTGAACTGGGGGAAGTGGAAGCACACTATCTCGTCTGGAAAGATGGCGAAAAGATCCTTTCACCGGAAAGGGTCAAAGCAGAATTGGCAGGAAAGCTGCCGGGCTATATGGTGCCCGATCATTTCGTCACACTCGGAGAGCTGCCTCAGACAGCCAATGGAAAACTGGACCGGAAGGCCCTGCCGGAACCGGAACGTCAGGCGGCTGCCTATGAAGCCCCGGAAACAGAGACGGAAAAGCAATTAGCCCGGATTTGGAGCGGAGTTCTACACCACCAATCGGTTGAAGCTGGTTGTTTTCCCCTAATATATACACCCTTGTATTCGCAATCGGATGTCCAATCGGCAAGTTAGTCTTCTGCTCCCTGATCACACCACTCGTCGCCACTACCGTATTTTCAGTCGGGCCGTAGTTATTAACAAGCTGAAACCTGGATGATCGATAGCTTTTCAACCGGTCTCCCCCTGTCAGGAGCACCCGGAGGGACTGATTGTCCAAGGCCAGAAAACACGGTAGGTATTCATGATGATTTCTTTGAAATGGGCGGCCATTCGCTGCGGGCAGCTCAATTGATTAATATGATCCATAAACGACTGGACAAAGAGATCCCACTGAAGACCGTGTTTGAACAACCGACACTCCATCTTATGTCCAGGTGGATTGAACAGGGAAATGAAGGGGACATGCAGGGGTTCAGCGAGATCCAACCAGTGGCGGAGCAGGAACACTACCCGGTACACGTTTTGATCATGAAGCGTTGATGATCTTGAATATATCCTTGAAGCGCAAGTTTCAATTCATCTTTTTTCTTTTTCATAACGCCCCTCGCAAGGTTTGATAATTCTTCAACATCATCATTTCCCTCAGCCAGGGAACGAAGCATATCACGCCCAGAGACACCCAATACGTCAGAAACAACAGACCCAAGCTTGATATTCGCTCCTTCTAGCACTTTGTGAATTACACATCCTCTGCACAAAAACGCATGCTGATAGTAAATCAGCTTGAGGACATTGGAACCAACTACAATATCACCGGGGCTGTCCAATTAAATGGGGCCCTTGACCCTGTGAAGCTGGAGGAAGCAATCCGCCAGGTGATTAACCGGCATGAAGCGCTGCGGACCTCATTCAGCAGATCTGAGGATGGATTTATTCAGCGGGTCCACCCCCAGGTTTCCTTTTCAAACACGTGAAAAGGAAACCTGGGGGTGGACCCGCTGAATAAATCCATCCTCAGATCGGCTGAATGAGGTCCGCAGCGCTTCATGCCGGTTAATCACCTGGCGAATTGCTTCCTCCAGCTTCACAGGGTCAAGGGCCCCATTTAATTGGACAGCCCCGGTGATATTGTAGTTGGTTCCAATGTCCTCAAGCTGATTTACTATCAGCATGCGTTTTTGTGCTGAGGAGACACCCTCAAATGTGTTCATGGGCAGGATTGGTTCCGGGGAATAATCAAAGTGCGGGAAAACGAAAGTCGTCTAAAATCATGAACGGAAACAAATACCTTAAATCATCACTAATTGAAGCAGCTCATTCTGTTCGTGGATCCAAAAACTATCTTGGCGCCCTTTACCGAAGAACGGCTTCACGGAAAGGTAAAAAGCGTGCAGGAATCGTTGTAGCCACACCGAATCTCTTCGTCAGCTTCAGTCGATCACATCCTCACGCACGACTAAGTGCGCTCCGGTGTTCACTCCTTCGCTTCCTCGACCTTCTCGCTGCTAAATCAAAATTTGATTCACTTACTTACTAAGTTAGGATCAAACCTAAAATGGCGATACTCGGTAATTTCTTGACTATCAATTAACACTTTATCTAGTTTTCAAAGAACAAATCAACACACATACTGCTCTCGGTTTTCTCAGCCAACTGCTGGAGCTTCTTCATTAATTCAGGATGAACAAACGTGTTTACCTGATCTCCTGCGAAAGTCTGAACACTTGAATGCTTTTTATCCATAGGAAGCTGGAGGACCGGAGTGACAGTCTGAAACCGGTTTAACCAGTATGTTTGATGTCTGGTATAGCTCGTTGTATGTTTCTGTACACCATACATTCATGAGTAGGGGCCTATAGCTCAGCTGGTTAGAGCGCACGCCTGATAAGCGTGAGGTCGGTGGTTCGAGTCCACTTAGGCCCACCATCTTCATTCTCATGGGGCCTTAGCTCAGCTGGGAGAGCGCCTGCTTTGCACGCAGGAGGTCAGCGGTTCGATCCCGCTAGGCTCCACTTGGGTTTTTCACGAAGCGAACACAAAACATCCTTTCTACGGCGGAAAATTGTAGAGGCTGGCGCAACAACCAGAATAGGGTTAATCTACCATGAGTGCTTCCCGTAAGGGAGCAACAATCTGTGATGCACCGTGGTCGAAGGAGTCAGACTGCGGGTAGGGCTCTCACGCACCAAGGAGTCTCGACCTTCCTCATCCAGCCGTAGCACAAGTATGGCCACCACACGTGGCCGGGAGATCCCGGGATGAAATCCAGGACACCATCGGTGTCTTTGTAAACATGCTTCCACTGCGGAATCAGCCAATGGCTGCCAAGTCATTCCGCACATTCCTGCAGGAAGTGAAAAGCGGGACTTTGCAGGCCCTTGAACATCAGGATTATCCATTTGAAGATCTTGTGGAGGATTTGGACATTCCGAGAGAACACATGCCATCCTGAGATTGGGTTTAATTATCTCGGTGATTTTGGCGAAAGTGCGGGTGGTGAACAAGAGTGGGGGATGTCCCCGTATACAAGCGGCGCTTCGCTCGGGCCGGAGAACCATCGGGTTCATACCCTTGAAATGAACGGAATGACACTTGAAGGAATGCTTCAATTCCGATTGAGCTATAACCACACGATACTGGATCATATCGATTTCCTGACCGATCAAGTCGATAAACTCGATATCGAGATTGAGAAAAGGATGGAAGAATCTCAAGAAGACATAGAACGTTTAGATTCCATTCCTGGGATTGGGAAAAAAGTGGCGGAACAAATGATAGCCGAACTTGGCACAAATATTAAGGAACAATTTCCTACTGCAACACCAGACTTGGTTTCAATACAGCACAGCGTTATTTTCAAGGCAAGAGATGGAGACCATGGCAGCCCATTTCCTTCGCCTTTTGAAGGGGATCGCTGATGATCCCGGTCAGCCGCTGTCATCCGTGGAGATGATGTCCGATCAGGAACGTCATCAGCTTCTCCACAGGATGAACCCGGCGGAAACCCACACGGCATAAGGAATCATCTGTCCAGAAACCTGCCGGACTATATGATCCCGGCTTCCTATGTACAACTTGACCAATTTCCACTCACGGCCAATGGGAAGGTGGATAAACAGGCACTGCCGGCACCTGACAGCCATATGGAAACAGGCGCTGTTTATGAACCACCCCAGGGAGATGCCGAGGAGCACACATTTCTTCTCCGGGAACCACAATAACATTCAGGTCATAGCCGGTTTGCTCAAATACTCCCTCATTTTGGATGGTAAAGCCCGCCTGGACTCCTCCTTCAGTCATGGCCATTTCATCAAACGGATAGTTCTCCACCACGAAGAGGTGGTCGATCAACTCTTGGCCCAGTTCGCTTTCTCCCACACAACCTGCCTCAACCCCCAGCTGCCAATCAACTGGCTTATGTGATTTACACCTCCGGTACGACGGGCTATCCAAAAGGGGTCATGGTCGAACATCGTTCGCTTTCGAATCTATGCCAGTGGCATAATGAAGAGTTTGAACTGACGGAAAGGGATCGAAGCAGCAAGCTGGCCGGTTTCACACCTGGATCAGCCGGAAGGCAGCCAGCTGCGCTGGGAATATCGCACCTCTCTTTTTGCCAGGGAGGTGATCAAGCAAATGACAAACCATTTCCTTCATATCCTGGAAGAAGTCGCAGAACAGCCTGATCAAAAATTGTCCGGGCTGTCAATCCCGCAAGGGGAGCAGGATGACACCCCGCAAAGATACGCATCCCCTGAAGAATCGTTATGCATCGCTGCCGCTGCTTCGCGGACCGGCACCATTGATTCCAGATGGGCTTCGATTTCCTGGAGCTCGATCCGGTACCCCCGCAGTTTCACCTGCTGATCGATGCGTCCCGCGTATTCAATCTGCCCATCGACACGGACTGGCCTCTGACTTTCATCCAGGATATAAAAGGCGTTATTCCCGATTGGTTTCCCGTAAGGAATGCTCTTTGCTCCTTCTTTAACCGAGTCTATCGGATAATAGTTGGACCAGACGGTCCCCTCTGTCGCGCCGCCAAGACCGATTATACGGGCATTTGGACACTGGAGGATTAGCTCAGCTGGGAGAGCATCTGCCTTACAAGCAGAGGGTCGGCGGTTCGATCCCGTCATCCTCCACCATAGATTTTTACGAAGCGATAGCGGAGTAAAAGATCTTTCCTTCCTTCACTAAGTTCAGTGAAGAGACAAGCTCTTTAAAAAACTAACACAGATTTTTGCTTCAGCAAAATATCTTTATCTTTTACACAGCGTATGCGGAGTAAAAGAATCTTTCATAATTCACTTCGGTGAATAACATGAAAAAAGTTGTTGACACTATCTTATGTCGATGATATACTAGTAAAGTCGCTTCAAACGAGGCGCCTAACAAACACGTTTTGATGCCTCCGTGTGGGAGATTTTCCCTCCGCTTCTGAAAGGAGCGTCCCTTTATATCGTACCGGAGGAATTGCGGATGGATATTCAAGGGCTTAATGAGTTCTTCGAACAAAACGGAATCACCATCAGTTTTCTTCCGACCCCGTTGTGTGAACACTCCTTCACCAGTTCCGCAAATGATTTATCAGGAGCCGGCTGATAGCGCACCGGAACGGCATTGATAAAGAGGCCTACAATGGACTCTACCCCCTTCACTTCAGGCGGCCTTCCGGAAACAATGGTTCCAAACACCGCATCATCCTGCTGGCTGTACTACACGTGGCGCATACTGCTGGAGGACCTTGCCCAGGGGTATAACCAGGCCAAGCGTTCGGAAGCAATCCGGCTGCCCGGGAAGACGAGTTCCTTCCAGCAGTGGTCCCGTGAACTGGCCCAGTATGCTCAAAGTCGGAAGGTCCGGAAGGAACAGGCCACACCTGGCGGATCCTCATGGAGGACCTTGCCCAAGGATATAAACAGGCCAGGCGTTCAGAATCAATTCGGCTGCCCGGGAAGACGAGTTCCTTCCAGCAGTGGTCCCGTGAACTGGCCCAGTATGCTCAAAGTCGGAAGGTCCGGAAGGAACAGGCTACACGCCTGGCGATGTCCTACTCTCACAGGGGGAGAGCCCCCAACTACCATCGGCGCTGAAGAGCTTAACTTCCGTGTTCGGCATGGGAACGGGTGTGACCTCTTCGCCATAATCACCAGACGAATATTCAATTGAAGGGTTTGTTCCTTCACACATGGCCCATGCCCTGCAGCGGAAAAAGGTTGAAAAGGGTGACCGCATCGGGGTGATGGTCAGAAGATCGGAGAGCTTGATGACGTCACTGCTTGCGGTCTTAAAAGCAGGAGCGGCCTATGTGCCGATTGATCCGGATTATCCACACCTTCTGAAGGGTGTCAGGGATCGGGCGATCCGGGCTTTTCAACACCAGGCGTACCCATTCGATCAAATGGTGGAAAAAGTAGTGGTTAATAGGGATATGAGCCGAAACCCGCTCTTTGATTGTATGTTTATCATGCATGACGCACACGGGAGCTTGCTCCCTGAGATCAGCGGCGGACGGGTGAGTAACACGTGGGTAACCTGCCTGTAAGACTGGGATAACTCCGGGAAACCGGGGCTAATACCGGATAACTCAGTTCCTCGCATGAGGAACTGTTGAAAGGTGGCTTACACCGATGGCTGCCTGACGGCCGCCTGGAGTACCTGGGCCGGATGGATGACCAGGTGAAAATCCGGGGCCACCGAATTGAACTCGGAGAAATCGAAGCCCATCTTCTCCATTTGGAAGGGGTCGAAGACGCCCTGGTCCTCGCACACCACTTCCAACGTCAGGTCAAACTTAGCCGTGCGATGAGGCAGCTCATAAGGAGAAGCACTACTGTCCCCGAAGGATAGGACCGACTGGTCCATATTCTGGTGGACAAGGACCACTTCAAATAATGGGTTGCGGCCAACAACACGGTTGGCCGCAACCCATTATTTGAAGTGGTACTTGTCCACCAGAATATGGACCAGTCGGTCCTATCCTTCGGGGACAGTAGTGCTTCTCCTTATGAGCTGCCTCATCGCACGGCTAAGTTTGACCTGACGTTGGAAGTAACACGGAATTATTGCTGGCAGGAAGGCGGAGACGGTGGCGGGTCTTCTTGGTATCTTAAAGGCAGGGGCGGCCTATGTCCCGATGGAACCAGATTATCCGGAGGAAAGGATTCGCTATATCCAAGGTCAATCCCGTCTTGCAACACCGCCGGGCGAACTCTGTATCGCGGGAGAGAGCTTGGCAAGGGGCTACTTAAACCGTCCTGAATTGACCAGGGAGAAATTTATTGATCATCCTTATGAACCCGGAAACCGGCTTTACCGGTCGGGGGATCTGGCTACACACATAGTTTCTTTTGACTTCTTCCAAGGCTTCAATCTTCTTCTTTGGCATTGAAAATATCCCTCCCTAATTCCTGACATATTTATGTCTCTAGTGTACTTTTTTCAGCACAAATGTGTCCAAAGGAATTAGGGGACACAATCCCTCTAACCTACGTAGTGAATGCCTGACAATGGATTGTTGTTTTTGTTTATCAAAGTAATCTTCTCCTAAATCTACATACATTTCTTTTCGAGTTAAGAGATAGTAGGAGATTCGCAACATGGCATGACACGGAAAAACGGCAATACTAAAGAAGACGCAGCTCATTCTTCTTTTTTTAGGGAGAGCGTCTTATTCAAATTTCTAGTGAGTTGGAGAATGATTTAAGATGCGCTTGGTTCCTCAAGTGTCACTGTGTAACCACACCGACAACAGGACTCCCCAGGCGGCCTGGAGGACGGTGCTTACCGTGCTGTTCAGCTTGCGCGCCACCTCTTCGAGCCTTTTGGTCTGGGCGGCCGGAAGGCTGTAATGAACCTCGGCCTGCTGATAAACACTGTCCAGCTCCGGCGGCTAGAGGCTCGAGGTCATAAGTCAAGCAAACCAAAAAGGCAAAAAGCGCCTTTCCGGCTTGCTCGCCTTATGCTTGTCGCCTCTGGGCGAGCCGCCTCCGCTTTTCTATTACACTTGCCTTTTTGGCTTGCTTGACTTATGACCTCGAGCCTCTAGCCGCCGGAGCTGAACAACCCGAAATGTGGAGGCGGCTCGCCCAGAGGCGACAAGCATAAGGCGAGCAAGCCGGAAAGGCGCTTTACACGATTAAATAAATGGTTTTAGTTGAAAACGTCTCAATCTCCTTTCCTTCTGGTGTAATGGCGCAAGCCGTAATGGTATCTTTGTGGACATCCAAACCACAAGCATTCTCAATGACAATATCCATTGAACACAAAAGGATGGAAGAATCTCAAGAAGACATAGAACGTTTAGATTCCATTCCTGGAATTGGGAAAAAAGTGGCGGAACAAATGATTGCCGAACTTGGCACAAATATTAAGGAACAATTTCCTACTGCAACACTTTGGCTTATGACATGTGCCTCTAAGCCCTGCAGCTGGACACTGGAAAAGCGGAGGGGCTTTGATTAGAGGCGGGTGGCATAAGACGAATTGGCCATGAAGGCGGGTCTTTGCCTTCTTGGACGAACACAATTAAATAAATGGTTTTAGTTGAAAACGTCTCAATCTCCTTTCCTTCTGGTGTAATGGCGCAAGCCGTAATGGTATCTTTGTGGACATCCAAACCACACGCATTCTCAATGACAATATCCATTGACACTGGAAACCTGTGAGGAGGAAGAACCGGAGGTTCTTCGACGGGTAAATGATTTCTCCCGTCCCTTTGATCTTTCCTCGGCGCCTTTATTGCGGGCAGGATTAATCTCAATCGGGGCGGAAAAGCACACACTATTGTCCAGCTCCGGGGCTTAGAGGCTCGAGTCATAAGCCATGCCAGCCAAAAAGGCAAAGAGCGCCTTTGTGGCTGCCCTGTCTTATGCTTTTCGCCTCTGAGCGAAGCCCCTCCGCTTTTCACACGATGGAAGAAAGGACAATCCATGAACTCTTTGAAATGCAGGCGGCCTTAGCCCCGGACCGGATTGCCGTCGTTTCCCAAGGCAGGGAAGTTACCTACCGGGAAATGAATGAACAGGCCAACCGACACTAGAGGACCTTTCTTTAAATCAAATCCTGCTTCGATATCCGCCGCTTTCCATGCATCAATCGCTTCCTGCCGGTCTTCTTTGGCCACATCCAGAAGGGAAACTTCTTTTACCTCAAGGGAACACTGAAGAGCGCATTGCGTTTATGACAGAGGACAGCGGTGTCAAATATATCATCGCAGAGGAGGCGGACGGTTTCCCATCGTCCAAAGAAAAGGTCCTGCCGCTTTCAGAGCTCGCTGGAGTACACGCTCCAGCGAGCTCTGAAAGCGGCAGTACCTTTTCTGTGCACGCCGGAAAACCGCCGTCCTCGTCTGCGATGATATATTGGACACCGCTGTCCTCTGTCATAAACGCAATGCGTTCATCGACACCTCTCCGATAAAAGTTTGAATAGCTCTTGTTTGCAACGATTCAATCGTTGCGGTAAATCTAGAATTAACGTTGACGTAATTGTCTTGTTTTGTTCAGTTTTCAAGGTTCAATTTGTTACACCTCTCCGATAAAAGTTTGAATAGCTCTTTTTGCAACGATTGAATCGTTGCGGTAAATCTAGAATTAACGTTGACGTAATTGTCTTGTTTTGTTCAGTTTTCAAGGTTCAATTTGTTACACTAGTTCTTTGCCCTTCTCTGTCACCTCCAGAGCCAGGTCCACTTTGGCAGACCGGTCCTCTACTGGATAGGGCATAACCTGAAGGTTTTCAAGGTCCAGCTTCACGGTCTCTACACGGAGACAGTGAAGCTGGACCTTGAAAACCTTCAGGTTATGCCCTATCCAGTAGAGGACCGGTCTGCCAAAGTGGACCTGGCTCTGGAGGTGACAGAGAAGGGCAAAGAACTTACACCTCTCCGATAAAAGTTTGAATAGCTCTTTTTGCAACGATTCAATCGTTGCGGTAAATCTAGAATTAACGTTGACGTAATTGTCTTGTTTTGTTCAGTTTTCAAGGTTCAATACACAGCGGAATGAAACAACCTGCCTTCGGATTCCATTATAAAGTGAATCCAAAATTTGTTCTTTGAAAACTAGATAAAGTGTTAATTGATAGTCAAGAAATTACCGAGTATCACACGAAGACGCAGCTCATTCTTCTTTTTTTGGGAGAGCGTCTCATTCAAATTTCTAGTGAGTTGGAGAATGATTTAAGATGCGCTGGGTTCCTCAAGTGTCACTGTGTAACCACACAGCTACAACGATTCCTGCGCGCTTCTTACCTTTTCGTGAAGCTGTTCTCCGGTAAAGAGCGCCAAGGTAGTTTTTAGATCCCCGAACAGAATGAGCTGCTTCAATACACGATGATTTAAGGTATTTGTTCCCGTTCATGATTTTAGATGACTTCCGTTTTCCCGCACTTTGATTATTCCCCGGAACCAATCCTGCCCATGAACACATTTGAGG